>NZ_CP168503.1:0-4800000 GCF_047324315.1 Mucilaginibacter sp. Mucisp86 | reverse complement strand
CCATTGGCCCGGATCCTGTCGGCAGATTTTTATTTACTGAAGCTGGCTGTTGGCTCTGAAAAAAATAAAAGGAGAATTTGGGGATCCTTAGCAGGTCAGAAACACCCCATGCCTCAATTTCATCTGTTACACCTGCAAGTCCGTCATAAAAAGCCCAGGTTAGATCGCCTATGCAACGGGGTAAAGCTGATAAGTTTTTGTTATGCTCCCATTGAAGGTTCCACGCCTGTTGCAATAGTGCGTTTTGACCGGCTCCTCTCAGTTGACGCGATGTGCTGTTACCGCCGCCAAACTCGTAGTCGCCATATTCCCTTATTAAAAAATTGTGTTCAGGGTAAGTTGTGTTGTTTCTTTTTTCGGGTCCCCAGTCATCGCTCCAATCGTCATATGGCACATCCCAGCAGGCTTTCGTGTAATAAGAGTCGCCACTGGTAAAAAAGTTCTTCATACCAATCCATTCGCTTTTTGCCACCTCATTTTGTTTGCAGCGAAATTCAGCCGGTGGGTACGTTTCGTTAAGACTCGTTTCCCACAATAAAATAGAAGGATGGTTCCTGTCCCTGCGAATAGTCTGTCGTATATCAGAAAATACATTTTTGGCAAACGCCGGATCTTTGTTAAAAAACTGCCAGCCAGGAATACAGTCCACGATTAATATACCTAACTCATCCGCAGCGTCTAAAAACGCGGTAGCTTGCGGATAATGCGCCGTGCGCACGCAATTCATGCCTGCAGATTTTATCAGGTAGGCGTCGCGGTAGTTCGCATTGTCCGACAAAGCATTGCCGATATAAGGGTAGTTTTGATGCCTGTTTGTCCCCGTTATTATAAACGGCTCTCCATTTATCAGCAAACCATTATCTTTTGACAGCTCAAAACTGCGGATGCCAAGGCGTGTTGTCTTTTCATCATATATTTTATTTCTTTTTCTTATGATGGTTTGAAGACGGTACAAGTAAGGATGGTCCGGATGCCATAATAAAGGTCTGTTGACGGTTATGCTCTGCCTGTAATGCTTGTCTGCTCCGGCGGTTAATCTTTTACTATCAGATTTTATGCTTGCAACAATATGATCAGTTGGATCTATTAAATTTTGTTCCACGTTGAAGTTTGCGACAGCATTTCCTTCATTCCGGACATGTGTTTGAACATCGACAGTTGCCCGCTCTTTTGAGACTGAAGGGTATGTAACAAAAATGCCGCCGCCTGCCTGTTTATCCACTGCGTTAGCATTGGTGATGTGCAATGGGTTGCTCACCCGGAGCCAAACGTTGCGATATAAGCCGGAATAATAAATAAAATCCAGCTTGTTTACAGGTTTTCCGGGGGGCACAACCGGGTTGCTTTTATTCTGCAGCTTTAATACAATTGTATTTGATCCGCCATACCTGGCAATTTCTGTAATATCAATAGTAAAAGGCAAATAACCGCCCTGATGTTGCGACACCAATTTCCCATTCATCCATACGTCCGCTATCTGCATAGCGCCTTCAAACTCTATACTTAATCTTTTCCCCCTTAGTTTTTCGCTTACAAAAAAGTCCTTTTTATAATAGGCGATCCCCTCCCTTGGCTTTGTTATGACCAGTGGTTCGGGGAATGCAATATGGGGCAGAGTAACCTTTTGCCATTTTTTGTTGCTTAGCTGTTGTAATTCCTTCTCAACATCAACGTGTTTATTGAAAGAGGAATCAACTATATTTATTTTTTCAATCAGGAACTGATCTTTCCAGTTGTTTCCCAGCTTATGTGATGTGTCACTACTTTTGTTTGCCGCATACTCGACATACTTACACTGCCATCCGCTATTAAACAAACTGCGCTGTGCAAAAACAGTATGTGCAAATAGAAATGAAAGAATAATAAGAGAAAATTTTTTAGGATTCATGTTTAATTATATTGTCTTGAGAAGAAAGAAGTTATCTGGCTTTACTTTACATCTGTATCGTGCATCTTAAAGGCGGGGTTTAGCGTTGGCAACGAGATCCAAATTTTTATCAAACGTAAATTTGTGCCCGGCTGTCAGTAGTACATTTTTTGACTTACCCTTATAAATAATTCTGCAGGTATCTCTTTTGCCGGCGTGAACAGTGAGGCTTATCAATTTACCATGGGCCCAAACAATGTCTGCTTTGTGTCCGCCGAGTATACGAATGCCCGACAGCTTTCCATCGGGAAAATTATCAGGACATGCAGGCAGAAGCTCAAGGCACTTCGGCTGAGAGAACACCATCATTTCCGAAAGCAGGCGCTGGATGCTCAACGCCGCGTCAAGGTTATAAATAGAATGATTAGGGTTGTGAGAGGTTACCAGTCCGTTATAAACGTATTTTCGCTCCGCAAACCGATTAAGATTGTCCATTACTTTAACGGCATCGTGCAGGCGGGCGGCCATTAACGAGATATGTATTAAACCATGCGCCGATTCTGTGTCATATTTAAATCGTTTTGCGAGCGCTATGCGGGCCGCATGCAACAATGCTGTGTCTATGTTGGGTTGCAAAAACTCTGTACCGGGAAATACGGGATATAAATGAGAATTATGCCGGTGTTCATAATGATCCGGATAGTTAGCAGGCGCCCATTCAGCAAGTGCACCATCTGCATTTACACGGTATGGCACGATGTGATCACGGTAATACTTCCATTTATCCATATCGTTCCGATCAAGAGCGAACATTTTTCCCAGCGTGTGCAGATGTTCAAATACCTCTCTGGCTACGGCAATATCAATGGTGGCATCTTTGGCCAGCGTGGTACTATTGTCCCCTACATTGTTTTCGGGAGATATCCCGGGCATAATATGATAATATCCATCATCAAGCTTAACCAGGTAATCTTCATAAAACTGAGCCATTTCAAGATACAATGGCAATACCCGTTTATGTAAAAAGGCTGTATCGCCAAAAAGCATTCCGTGTTCGTAAAAAGGCATCAGATTCCAGCCTGCGCCGGAAGGCCAGTACATCCAGGGATAACCGGGGCCAAAATGATTTAAAAAACCCTTTTCAGGGTCGCTGTAATGAGGCACTAAAAAGCCCCGGCACCCCAGATAATTAACTGCATTCAGGCGCCAGGCAGGCAGTAGCCGCTCTACATAACTAAAATAAGATTCGGCACATTCCGGAAGATCGCCGGTAGACATTGCAGCAATAGCCAGGTTTACATTTGAATCAAATACAAAGCCGCCACTCCACGCGGGAGTCCACCCGCCACCCCATATTCCCTGGAGAGGAGGGGGGTATTTACCCGATGCCGCTATAATCAAGTACCGGCCAATTGCATGCATTTGCTCCAGGAACAACGGCGTAACACCTTTCTTTTCAATTTCGGCAAGCATTATCTCCGTTGGTGTGGTCTGCCATTCATGAGCAGCACCCAAATCTAAAGCAACCCTATTGAACATTTCTGCGTGAGCTTTCGCATGAGGTGCTAATAATTGTTCATAGCTTAATGGCAACATGCTTAATTCATTTTTTACGCTCGTTGCTTCTGTTGTAGCGCCATAAAGCAGTGGTGTAATACGCAGCACTAATAATATTTCTGTTGCGTTTTCAATACTTAGTCTCTTGCCGTCTGTTTTAAACGAGCCGCTTTTAATTGTAACCCTTGCCAACCCCTCATATCCGCCTGAATCATTGGCATATTGAGCATGATAGCTTATCCACCCATCGCTGGTTGCATTGCTGGTAATGCTGCGAAAGGCTTTACTCACATCCACTCCATCAACATCTCCTTTTCTGCCGGGTGTTTCATCAAGGCTTAGCGTCAGATTTAATTTGCGACCACTGTTCCCTCTTATTCGTAATACATCTACATTGTGCACCCTTGATGAAAAAAAACTTTGTTCTACTTCGCCTGCATCATCAGCCCAGCGAACGCCGCCTTCTCCTGTCTCCAGGTTTAATTGGCGGCGGTAATTTTTAGGTTTCCCGCTTGTTTGGCTCCGGATATTCAGGTCAAAAGCCGGATGCGGCGAAACCGGCCAGGCTTGCAGCGCGCCCATATTTTTCAATTGGTCCCGGGCTGCGGTACAAGCAAACTGATCGGCCGCGTCAAGACTGTCATGGGCTACCATCCGGCGTACTTGTGGCAATAGATTGGCGATATTAGCAACCGCTATTTTATTACGGTCCCAGGCCCGTAGAAAAAGTTCTTCATGCACCGCTATAAAACGTTCGGCTCCCGGGGCACCTGTCTGCATCCAGCCGTGATGCCCATTTCCCGTAACAAAAGCATCCTGCCAGGCCATGGCGGGTTGTCGCGACCATGCGATCCATCGGTTATTTTTTTCTGTCCTCTCCTGGCCCTTAACGCTGCTTAGCAGGCCGATTAATACAACAACAAGCCAGGTAGTTTTCTTGATTATATTTTGAAATCTGTTCACTTTATTTTTCAATTAGACCACTCCGGGTTCAAAACTTTTTTTCCATTTTTCGATTGGCTAGATCTCAATTCTTTTTGCCACGATCAGCATTGCCGAATGAGGCCCAAGCGATTGAATAATATACCTGTCGCTGAAAGTTCCTAAATACTTACCTGTCCATTTATCGGTAAGCCGGTATTTGCCTGCAGGTAATTTTACTATTCGTCGCGCAGCAGTGTCATTCCAGTTAAAAACAGAATAAACATTGCCCCCTTTTTCCCGTGTAACACCTATTTCAAAATCTTCATTTTCAAACCTTGCTGCAACACCGCTTGGTGGTATCAATTTCTTTAATATCGTCACCCTTTCCGCAGGCAGCCTGGTTAGATCGTCCCCGCTCAACAGCATACCTCCTGTAGCATAATTAACTGTAGCATGAAAAAAATATTCGTTATCAGTCGGCGTTTGATCCGGACGCGGGGCACCCAGCAAAATGCAATCAGGGTCGTTCCACCACAACCGTCCATTCTGCCAGCCACGCAGTAAATTTTCCTTGCCGACGGTTTTGAACGACTGCCAGGAATAATCTACATCATTGGAGCTTCTTGAACCATCAACCAACCCAAGCGAAGCCCAGATAGGATGATTACACCCTAACAAAAATGCGTCTCCCGCACCCTTTCGTATCGCTTCCATACCCCGACGGTAGGCTTCAATTCTCGTAGCATTTTTGTCATAATGCACTCCGCCGTGCATAGCGCCCCAATAATTAGCATCTAATTTAAAATATGTACAGCCCCATTTTTCCCGCATAGTTTTAAATAGTTGGGTCAGGTGATTTTGCACAGCCGGATTGGTGCCATCCAGTACATACCAGGGTCCAAGCCTCCATCCGCCAAAACCGATCTTATCAGACCGCAGGGGTTGGCCGTTCTCATCTTTTACCATCCAATCAGGATGTTCTTTGAACAGTTTTGATTGCGGGCTGGCGATAAAGGGTGCCCCCCATATAGCCGGCTGCCGCCCTTTCAACTTTATCTGGCGAAGCACTTCGCCTACATCGCCGCCAAAAGATTTTCCAACGTCCAGCCAATCCCCCATCCATGGTTGATAGCCATCATCTATCTGAATATATTTTAATTGCGGGGCGTTTTTAACAATCCAGTCGGCATTACCGGCAACATCTTTTGCCGTAATATTTGGCCCAAAACTTGCCCAGGACGACCAACCCATTGGCTCTGCAATTTTATGTGAACGCGGATGATGCTCAGCAATAGCCGCGGTTAGCTGATCGTATAGTTTCTCCCTGTTGGCTCCGGAAATTGCCATAAACTCTTCAAGTTCCCATTTTTGCCCGGGGTTTAAAACCAGGTTTTCGCAATCCATGGAAATGCGCATCCGTCTGTCATCAAAAGAAAACCTGGAAATAAACCTATTGCAAGATGTGGCAGCCAGCAAAACCCGGTCGTGGGAATTTAACTGAAGCATAAGCATTCCATACACTGTCCGCAAACCTTCGGGCTCGGGAATTTTGTAATGGCCTCTGTCTGTGTACCCGCCCAAGTCTTCAGGATGGGCAAGTGTACCGCCTGTTTGCGACAGCTTTTGAAAACCTTCCCCATAAATGGGCGTAGCGCCCGAGAGACCGTGCTGCCAGTCGAACACAACAACTTCACGTATTCGCAAAGGTTTGCCGGATCTGTTTTGCACCGATATTTTACATAAACCATTGTTCCATCTGCGTGTTACAATGGCATCTTTTGCATTTACCACAGAGCCATCCTGCAATATCATCGCATATGATGCTCTTCTCAAACCAGTCAAAAAATTCTCAGATATTTTCCCCTGCGCCTGTACCATGCCAGGAATCAAAAAAATGAGAAATAACAGCAGCTTTTTCATATCTATTTTTCTATGTTTTTAACTACAAAAAGAGTTCGTTTTGGTGGTAAAATCTACCGTGCTTCACGCTTCCAGCCGTCTCCGTTTTTTATCTCGGCAGCGCGCTTTTATCTCCCCCACAGGTTACTGTCAGCACTTCATCCCTACTGGTATTAATTGTTAATCGCTCGCCTGACAGCTTTCTCGGGGCTGTTTTATTGCTATTAATTATTAGCATTTTACCCGGCCATGGATTTTGCAATACAAGAGTATGTCCCTTCTCGCTCATAACGCGCACGTACTTAACCTGCTCTTTTTTCAATTCGGACGAAACAAGGAAGGCCCCTTCGCATCTGATGTTGTAAAAAGCCGCATCTTTATCTCTCGGCCACACCTGAAAAACACGTAGCAGGTTTTGGTTACTCATGCATAACATTTCATTAATGGTATTGGGTACTGTACTGCAGTTTTCTATGCCATGAGGGTTACCTTTTCTAAAACCGTTTGGATAAGTATTGGTACAATATTTCCTGAGTTGATGAAGGACGGTGTCAGGGCTGTATCCCACACGAACAGCCGCCGGGAAAAAGCTGTTTGAACCATTAAAATCTTGCCAGCGGTGCATAACGGCAATGGTATTACGCGCAACCTCTAAAAGTTTAGGATCACTGTTTAACCCAATGGCCCCTACAGGATAAATATGCTGGATGCCCAATGTATTGTCATCCCACCATGCCGGGCCTTTTTCGCTGTACCGGAAAACGGTTTTACCATCACGAACTTGTAAGGGGTATCTGGCAATATGGTCAGATTTTTCCTGCCAGTCGCTGCGCAAATCTTTATCGACACCTAATATTGTACTCATATCGATGGCTGTTTTGAATACCATAGGTACCAGGCCCAGCGAAAGAATAGAATTAAAAGTACCATAAGCGCCTTCCTGGACAGCATCGTCTTCTATAATATACCTGTCGCCATACTTTTTCAAATAATGCTGCCAAAAAATGGCAGTAGCTTTAACAAACGGGTAAACTCGCCTGGTAAAATTCTCGTCATAGGTTCTGTAAAATTGTATGGCTAAATCGGTAACGCAATAGGCCGCATTGCTTTTTTGTCCCCAAAACATCCCGGAATCCGCTTTGAGCCGGGTAGTTTCGATGCCTAATGGACCGATGCCCACAGGGTACAAAATACCATCAGCCGATTGCGTCAGTTGTTTGGAATAAAATCGTCCCCGTGGCATAAAGTCAATTAAAGGGGCTTCATAGGGCAGTGCCTGCCGTAAATGATTGGAGGAATACAATGCATAAAATGGCGCACTGTAATTGTAATTTAAGTGATAGTCGCCATTCCAGAAGGGTATTTCTTTAGTAATCCAGCTACCGAAAATGCCTGGGGGAAATTTTGGATCCCTGCATGATGCAGCCATATTGTATTGCGACCTGTAATATTGGTGCTCAATAAGTGGATCTCCTATATTTACCGAACTCTCATTCCAATAGGAACGCCACCACAATTTATGTTTATAGACAGCCTTTAAGGCGGACTGTCTTGTAGCACCTTTTACCTCTTTTTTTACCCATTGCAAGGGATTGGGATTTTTAAAGTTGCTGCTGAAAGCACAAACTATGGTGATGGTTTTCCCCGGTGCAAGCGAAAACGTATTATTGGTGCTGCCCAGAATTTTACAAGCGGCCACCGCGTTTGTGGTGATATCGACGTCTTTTACAAAACCTCTCTGTATCCATTGTGTCCCCTGATTATCGCTTCCCTTTGTCGCTGTATCTTCAAACTTATTTTCCCTTTGCAACTGGTTGGTGTCCGGGAGGTCCAATTCTACGTTACCATTTAGGATAACTTTGCTGCTATTGGTAATATCAATTAGCAGAACATCCTTGCCTGCGGCAAGTACCGAACACATTTTAACAATTGTGTCGCCTTTGGAAAATGTAGAATAAGTGATCGCTGTATATAGATCCTGCTCTATCCTGTATTTCGACCTCTTGAGCCCGGGTATATGAATACTGAGTTTACCCAACACTGCCGGAAAAGAATTATCAACTTTTGATTTCAGGCGCCAGAAATCATTACGCGCCAGGTAATAGTTTTGCTGTTCCGGTTCGCCTGCAATGGCGGCTGCCGTAAAGCCGTTACCCAACAATGGCGCATCGACGGTAACTTGTGACGGGATGTGCGACGGCGGAACTGTAAAAACATTCCGGTACTTACCTACAACCTCGCCGGCTGGTTTTATCTGTCCCAGGGCGAAGTGTGCCTGCAGCAATGTCGCGCATGCACTTGTGCTGATTAAAAAACTTTTCAGTCGCATTAATTATTTATTTAGGTCTTCTGCAGGGATTTTTATTCCTAATTATCCTTTGTTGCAGGTTTTCAAACAATGTATTGCAGGTATGGCGTTACTAATATTAAAGCCCTGATAAAAATAACCGACAAGATAAGTTGATGTAGATGCTCATATAGATCCGCAGAGAGAGACCACTTAAATAACTAATAATCAATTGTTTAAATAAAATACTACTCCTATTTATCTTGTTACGATAATTGATCTTCACTTAAAGAGGCAAAAGCGTCCCCGGTAAAACAGGGACGCTAATCAACTAAACCTCAATTGATCTCACTAATCGAAGTGTCTTTTTCAATACAAAATATAGTCAATCAATAACCAGGGTTTTGCTTCAGATTTTTATTTATGTCAATTTCTGATTGTGGTACCGGCCAGAGATAATTTTTATCAGCGAAAACGCGGTCTTCAACCTTTAACGGAGTCCCGGTTATTGTATATTTACCCGTAGCTGCATCAACAGTTCCTATTTTGGCTCCATAAACAGCACCGTTCATCACCTGTGCCCCAATCTTCCAGCGTTGTATATCAAACCAGCGTAAACCTTCAAATGCAAACTCAACCCTACGCTCATTGCGTACCAGTGCACGCAGCGAAGCCTGGGTATTGTATACGGATTGATCTACTGACGGCATACCTGCTCGGTTTCTTACCTTGTTTATTGCGTTGTAAACCGATGCATCAATTTGGCCTGACTCTATTTTTGCTTCAGCATAAGATAAAAGGATTTCGGCATAACGAATAACGGTTATGTTTAAGCCGCTTTGAAACAGTTGATCAAAGTCGCTGATATGGGAGGTATATTTTTGAACCACATACCCGCTTGGCGAAGTATTATTACCGCTTGCATAATAATCCGGGGAAGAAGCGCCCAAAGGATCATAATAGCTGGTTGTACCACCCGGTACCGTTGGTGCTACCAACGCGCCCGGATAAAGAATAGTCGCAGCCAATCGTGGGTCGCGGTGCTTATATGGATTTGCAGGGTCATAGCCTGATGCCTGATCGGTAATCGGTTTGCCGTTATCCATTTCATACGCGTCAACAAGGTTTTGCACCGGATCAATTGATGCCCATCCCCCCATAGAGTTCGATGGCATTACACCCAACACCCCGTTGGAACTGCCAGATGGATTTTCAACATATTGCGCGGCAGCAATAATTTCAGGATTGTTTGCCTGGTTCTGAATACGAAACAGATCCTGGTAACTTGGGTCTAAGGTGTAACCCAATTGCATTACTGCCTGACAATCTGTTATGCAATCCGCATAGTCCTGCTCATACAGTTCAACCCTTGCCTTCAAGGCAAGGGCAGCCCCCTTGGTAATATGACCGGCATTAGCAGCAGAATAACTGGTGGGCAGGTCTGCTATTGCGGCTGTAAGCTCACTGAGGATAAATTTAGTAACGTCAGCCTTCGGTGTCCTTGTAACGGAATTGGCCGCGGGGATCGTAAGGCCGGTGATTACTAAAGGCACATCACCGTATAGTTGGCTCATCACGAAATATTCGTAGGCACGTATAAATTTCACCTGCGCAATCATTTGATTCTTCAAGGTTGCGTCCATCGGTGTCGCCACTACATTAGTAAGAAAGAAATTGCACTTTTGAATAGTTTTATAGCTCCACAGATTAGCTGCATTAGTGTTAGTAGGATTAATACTTCCATTACCAAAGGCCTGGAAACCTTCCCATGGATATTGCCCGTAAGCATTATCTGAGGCGCAATCGAGATAAACAATCAACGTGCCATCTGCCCAGCTTGGACCATTGTCGCTAAAATTATACTGTTGACCATTGTAAACTCCTGTTAAAGCGGCATTAGCGTCGCCAGCAGATGTCCATAGGCTTGAGTTACTATAAGCATCCTGAGGTTGCCTCGACAGGAAGTCTTTTTTACAAGACGAAAACAAAATCAGTAATGCTATTATTTTAAATATGATGCTTTTTTTCATGATTTCTAATTTTAAAAGCCTTAAAAAGACACGTTTAGGCCCAGGGTATTTATTTTTACCTGCGGATAATTATAGCCGGTTTCGCCACGAGGCGCTTCCGGGTCTACCCATTTGTAAAATTTAGTGAACGTAGCTACGTTTTGCCCGCTGTAGTAAACCCTTAATTTTTTGATATGCAGTGCGTCAGACCATTTTTGAGGTAATGTATAACCAAGCTGTAAGTTTTTCAGCCTTACATAACTGGCATCTTTCACCCAAAAAGATGATGGGTTTGAAGCCGGATCGTTCTGGCGATAATTGATCCATAAACGTGGGAAGTCTGACGAAGTGTTGCTTGCCGACCAGCTGTTGAGCAACGCCGAGGTTGGCTTACCAACAGCATTTCCGTTCTGTCCCAACATTGGCCCTGAAATTATATTTTTAACCCCAGCTGCTCCCTGGAAAAAACCGGTCAGGTCAAATTGCTTCCAGACAACATTGATATTAAGGCCAAACGTTACCTTCGGGAAATTAGAACCAAGATAAACTTTATCATTGCCATCAATTTTACCATCGCCATTAACATCTTTATAGATTAGGTCGCCGGGACCGGTAGGACCTCCTAAATTCTGAGTGGCATGCTGACTAACCTGTTGCGCAGACTGAAAAATACCCTGGGTTTGGTATCCCCAGAAAGCACTTATTGGCAACCCTACTTTGGTAATTGTGGAACCGCTAATCACCGGCGCAGAGCTTGGACCGAGGCCGGTCACCGTATTTTGAACCAAAGCAGTATTACCAGACACATTAAAGACAAATGCGCCAACTTTTTCACGATAGGTCAATGCAAACTCCCAGCCTTTATTTCGCACGCTGGATGTATTTTGATAGGGTGGATTTAAACCATAAGGTGCTCCAACTGGAAGATCATACAATATTCCGGTAGTATTTTTAATAAAATAATCAGCAGTAAAACTAAATTTTCCGTTCAAAAAGTCGGCATCTAAACCAAAGTTGGTATCTGTCGTTTTCTCCCAAACGAGAGCAGTGTTGGCGCCATCAACAGGCGCTACGCCTCCATTAACCACTCCACCAAAAGGATAGCCCTGGTTAATAGTGGTTACAGTAGGTATATAGGGATAATACACGCTCGTATAAGTATTGCCTGTTAAATTTTGATTTCCCAATTGTCCCCACGATGCCCTCAGTTTTAAATTTGAGAGTACGTTTTTCAACGGACTAAAGAAATCTTCTTCCGACACACGCCATCCGGCCGATCCGCCAGGATACAAACCCCAGCGCAGAGATGGGGCAAAACGCGAAGAACCATCGTCGCGCAAATCCGCTTCCAGTAAATATTTCCCTTTATAATCGTAGTTAATCCTGCCAAAAACAGACCGCAGTGCAACCTCATAGCTATCAGCGGTTGATGTTTGTCCATCAGTAGGGGCAGCGGTTAAATCACTTAAGGCATTATTTAGGAATCCCTGCCGATAACCGGTTAGTGTATAATATTTAGTATATTCCTGTGAATAGCCAACTAATGCTTTGAAGCCGTGATTGCCAACCTTTACGCTATAATCCAACAACGCCTGCGGAGTGACAATGGTAGTGCTGTTATACGTATCTGTTGCGCTGCTGAGGTTTGCCTGTCCGCTGGTTGTTCCGTCAGGATTATAATACTGTATGGATGAAACGAAATTCTTATTTTGGTTTTGTACCAGTTTATAACCAAGTGACGGTTTAAGATGTAAGCCTTTTATTATTTCCCAGTCAGCGCCTGCTATCCCTTGTAAATTATAGGCGTTTTGATTATTAAAGGAAGGTGAGTTAAGCCAGGCCATAGGATTTCCATCCGATATGTGGCCATACTGTCCATTTGGGAATTTATAAGGTATAATATTTGAAATCCTGTTAATTTGCCTGATCATCTGCGTAAAATCCGGCACACCAGGGAAAGAACTTTGAGGTTCAATCAGCGGTTGATAGGTATAAGACAAATTCGCGTTAAACGATAACTTGTTATTTACCTGGCTGTTTACATTTAGCCTTGTGGTATAGCGCTGGGTGTTGGTTTTTGGAGTTATACCGTCCTGGTCAAAATAACCAAGTGAAAATGCGTACTGGGTTTTATCGCCACCGCCATTGACGCCTACAAAATGGTTTTGCTGAAACCCGCTTCCTTTGTAGAACAACTTAAGCCAATCGGTGTTGGGATAATTTGCGGGGTCTGATCCATCTTTGAAAGTTTGTATCTGTTGTGCGGTATATAAAGAGGATTTACCTTCGTTTACCCTGGCTTCGTTATACAAAGTAGCAGCCTGCCATGACGGAAGATAATCAGGAAGGGCTGTAGCCGTTTGCTTGCCGAAGTAGTTGCTGTAAGTTATTTGGGCTGTTCCTTTTTTTCCTTTTTTTGTGGTAATAACAATAACACCGTTTGCTGCCCGTGAACCGTAGATTGATGACGATGCAGCATCTTTCAATACAGAAATGTTGTCAATATCGTCAGCATTTACAGCATTCATGTCGGTAGGAGTAGAAATTACCCCGTCTATAACAATCATAGGGTTGGTGTTATTCAGTGTCCCTATACCTCTTATCTTGATTGAGCCTGCGTCTTTGCCTGGTTGCCCGTTGTTGGAAACGATGGTAACGCCCGGCACAGTGCCTTGCAATGCATTGGTAACACCTGTAACCGGCCTGTTTTCTAACTGGGCTGCACTAACCGAAGATACCGCACCTGTAAGATTTGCCTTTTTCTGGGCACCATAACCTACCACCACTACATCGTTTAAAGCTGTTGGAACAGGGCGCATTGTTATATTAATAACCCGCTTACCGTCTACTTTAATGTCTTGTTTTTCATAACCAATAAATGAAAAGGTCAGTACAACATCGTTATTATCTACAGCAATGCTAAAATTACCCTTATCATCTGTTACGGTTCCAATTGATGAGCCTTTAATCTTTACTGCAACACCAGGCATTGGTTTATTTAGTTCGTCCAGAACTGTACCGGTGATGGTAGTAGCTGCAACTGCTACAGGTTTTACCTTTTCCGGCAATGCCTGCTCGATTTTCGATAGCACAATAGTTTTATTGGTTATCCTATAACTTAGAGGCAATGATTTAAAGCATTGATCCAACGCCTCGGTAATATTGGCATCGTTCAGCCGAACGGTAACAGTTTCTTTCGCCAGATCTTTATCATCATAAAAGAATACGTAGCCGCTCTGTTGTTCTATGGATGAAATAACCTTTTTTAATGGTGCATTTTTCTCATTCAATGAGATCTTCTGGGCGAATGTTGCCGCACTGGCCTGCAGGAGGCCAATCAAAATAATGAGTGCTGTTGTGTTTACCCGCATGAGTATTTTTTTTAACAGTAGAGGGTGCCTGCGAACATAATCGGGCAAAGCAACCAGTGACAGCAATACGCACCGTATTGCCATAAAAAAAGTAGTAAAATTCATTACATTTGTTAGGTTTGAGTTAAAATTCTGTCAATTGCGCAAATTGTTTACCCTGTTAATCAGGGAAGGTTGCTCAAACTATTACCGGGATGTGCTTCGACTCACTACCCGGTTTTTATTTGATGACCTCTCTCGATTTTAATTTTAGCCGGCCATGGTTTTTTTATTTAGTGTACATAATTGGATTAACTGATTGCTGTTTTTGGTTAAGGTGTCACGATAATTTTCTTTCCTTCAATTTTGAAATGTATCCTGGTAAAACTAAGCAGGTCTAATACCTGTGAAGCGTTCAGGTCTCTTTGCATTTTGCCCGAGAATTCGCGTTGTGGTATTGCCCCCTCATACGCTATATCCACATTATACCATCGGGCAATCTGCCGCATAACTTCCTGTATGCTGGCATTGTTATATTGAAAAAGGCCATTTTTCCACGCCACAATACTTTGTATATCTGCGTTTTTTACAACAGTGATCGTATTGATGTCGCCAGCCACCTGTGATTGCTCGCCAGGCATTAATACAACCGCCTTATTTGCCGTGGAAACTTTTACACTCCCCTCCAGCAAAGTGGTTTTTACAACGCCTTCGTCATCATAGGCATTTATATTGAATTCAGTTCCGATATCCCTTATCTTTTGGCCTTTGACTAATACCTGGAATGGCTGATGCTCATTGTGAACAACCTTAAAATAGGCCTGCCCTGTTATAGAAACAACCCTTTGCTTGCCTGTAAATGACACGGGAAAAGTAATTGATGAGGCTGCATCAAGTATTACCTGCGTGCCATCCGAAAGAACTAACGGAAACTGTTCCCCTTTTTTAGTAGTCAAGGTGTTGTACGCTGTCCCGGCATTAATTTTCTGCCCACCAGAACCGGCAGTATATGCAACCGTCCCGTTAGGTTTCATGCTAACGTTCACATTCCCTTGCCTGGAAAGTTGGCCTACAAGATCTTTGGTTAAAACTATTTTTTGCCCATTGGCCAGCGTTAATGTAGCCCTGTTTTCGCCGGGCTTGAGGTCATTAGTTTGGTTATGGGCTGCTTGGTTTAGTTGGCTTGGCGCGTGTAATAAGCGATAAATTCCGGCACTAAGAAATACTAAGATAACCGCAGCGGCTGCATACATGTGAAGGCGGCGAATTCTGCCTCTCCTTTGGGTAATAGCGATTTTAGCGGTTACCGATGAATAAAGTTTGGACTTTACCGTTTCTTCATTACCCATCAACTCGTTATCCCACTCGGTATACCTGGTGGCTAATAATTGATAAGCTCTATTAAAAGCCTCCTTTTCGGCTTTAGTTGCCGTTCCATCCTGGCATTTTGCAGCCAGTGTTTTAAATTCTTCGTTAGTCATGGGTTGTTCCACTTCTATACGTCGCTATAGAAATGCCCGACCCCTAAAGAAATTTTTAATTTTTTATTTTATTAAAAGAAATATAACAATCAAAGCATATAAAAAATCGCTCATGCCTTTTCTGAGTTGGCGCAGTGCTATGGTCATTTGTGCTTCGACCGTTTTTATGCTGATGCCCATCCGCTCAGCGATCTGCCTGTTGGTAAGGAATTCTTTCCTGCTTAGCGTAAATACCTCCTTGCACCGTTCCGGCAGTAAGGCAATGCCATTATTGAGCATGTCGTTGATATCACGTTCGTTTAAGCGGTCCTTTAATTCTTCAATGCCGGCCAATTGCTCCAGTTCGCCGGGACAAATAAAAACCGTTCGGTTACCAGCTGACCGGATAAAGGATAAAACCTTGTAACGAACTGCCATGAACAGATAGGATTTGAGTGAATAGATTTCAACTTCGGATCTTTTGAGCCATAATTGCAGCAAAACATCCTGAACGATATCCTCACAAGGCTCCGTTTCTTTGATGATACTAAAAGCGGAAAGATATAACCGATTCCAATATTTGTCATAAATACATTTAAGGCCGAGTTCATTATTTGATTTCAGCATCAAAAGCAGCTCATGATCCTCATATAACCCGGGCTCAAACATGAATTTAAATCAATCAGGGATTAATGCCCAATAATGTTAAATACATTAACGATATTTTGGGGGAATAAAAATTTGATCTTAAAAATTGGTATTCAAAAATATACTCATTGGAAAGGCAGATCAAAAAAATAAGCTGTAAACTAAACGCAAACGTTTGCTTTCGGAATGGCCTCTAATATTAATTTTATGGGTTCATAGTTAACACTGGTTTCAAATGACTTACTTTTTTTTCCTCATATTCATTCTATACATGGATTGACAAACAAAACTCAATCTAAAAAAACGCTATTGTTAAAAGCTCAACGCAAACGTTTGCTTTGAGCTTTTAACAACGAAAATGCACTGGTAATAGCTAAAATTTGCTCATAGCGCAGCCCAAGCCGGCTATTCAAATTGTTTTTCAGGAGTTCAATCCATTTCAAATCATCGCCATTACCTTTTTGGCCTTCGAAAATATTAGGCGTCGCCGGCCATGGCGGAGACGGGGTAGTTTTGCAAAAAAAAAGCTGCTTTCCTGCATTGCCAGTGACCTGCAATTTATGGAAGGCCATTTTTACAGGCTGAGGATGGTGAATACGCTGGACCAATTAATCGCTGCTGGCTTAGACATCTGGGGAAAACGATATGGAAATAATTTTTTCGAAAGGCTAAAGAATTACAGGGGAGAATTGGCCGATAAATATGACGGCCTCTGGCAGCATTATTACCATTTTATGCGCGAAAACTCCTTTGAGCCGGGTTATTTTACAGAAAAGATAGTAGATCCGATTGTTACCGAGACCTTGTGTTTTTATGATGGATGCCCGGATCTTGAAAAATTCATTGATGAGCGGTCTTTTGTCAGGGTTAATGTGAAAGAACCATTAGATGCTGCCGATCTGATCATAAATGCGATACAAAACAATGAGTATTCCAGGAGGATTAAATATATACAGCGACAAAAGAAGCGGCTTTTAACCGATCTGAATCCGCTAAATATCATCTGGATGAGCGTTAATGAAAAGGATGTCCTAAAAGAATGCTTATTATGATTGTTGATATTCTATGTAACTTATCTGTAGCTGACAGGCTATATGAGGCTACTAACGGTAAATTCCAGCTGGCTTTGAGAACGGATAGTTTCAACTCAATGTTTGGATTCGGCATCATGCTGCGCTCCCAAACATTGGACAGTTTATCTTATAAAGACAAGCCCAGAAACTCAAATCTCATCGATTTTCCGTTTTCGGGGTTTCTCAGCGGTGGAGAAAAATCAACCATTAGCGGCTTTCTGCCGTTTGTTAGTTTTCGCTTACGGATATGTACTTTACCATCTTCTTTTTTGTGGTGTTTTAAGATACATTCTCTAATTGTTGCCATATGACGATTTTTTGTAAAACACTTTCGTCAAGTTGAGCAGTTTTTCATGTTTAATTGAGTAAGCCTACTAACCCGGATAAATCAAATTTTCCATGTAAAAACTGCCCTATGGGCATAAAAAAAGCCCATTTACGTATGTAAATGAGCCTTATAAAAGCGGGTAAGCAATGGGGCTCGAACCCACGACCCCCAGAACCACAATCTGGTGCTCTAACCAACTGAGCTATGCCTACCGTTTCGTTTTCGAGAGTGCAAAAATAGAAATCTCCCGGTTAATTGCAAACTCTTTTTTAAAATTACATTAAGCTTACCCGTTTAATTTAGAATGATTATGGTTAATAAGTATTTTTGTAACTATGGCTGAGCAATTAATAGAACTGAATGTGACTGGTATGCATTGTAATAATTGCGCCATGTCTGTCCATAAATTCCTCGAAAAAAAGGGCTTACATAATATCCTGGTCGATTTTGCCGGCGAAGAGGTAAAATTTTCGACAAACGACGAAGCCAAATTACCCGAAATAAAAAAAGGCATAGAAAATTTAGGATTTAAAGTTGTTGAGGACATCAGCACCCATTCGGTACCGTTTTATGAACGGATAGAAAATAAATTTATCTTCTGCGCCATCTTTACAGCCCCGCTTTTAATGCACATGATATTGCCCTGGCATTTTCTACATCAGCCTATAATCCAGTTGCTGTTATGCCTTCCGGTTTTTGTTGTTGGTTGCGTCCACTTTGGAAAAAGTGCTATCAGTTCACTTAAGGGAGGGATCCCTAATATGGATGTGCTCATTTTTGTGGGCTCATCATCGGCATTTATATATAGCTTTATCGGCACATTACAAAATCTGGGGTCACAATACCAGTTTTATGAAACCTGTGCTACAATAATTACCCTTGTACTGCTGGGCAATGTTTTTGAAAAACGCTCGGTAAGTCAAACTACCTCCGCCGTAAAAGACCTTATCAAATTTCAGGAGGTAAATGCTAACCGGATAATAAATGGAAGCATTGAGGTAATTAATGCCAAAGAAGTTCGTCCGGGAGATACATTGCTGGTTAACCAGGGTGATAAAGTGCCAGTTGACGGCGAGATCCTTTCAGGTCAGGGCTCGGTTGATGAGGCCATGCTTACCGGCGAAAGTATCCCTGTTGAAAAACAGAAATATGACAAGGTTATCGGCGGAACCATACTGATTAGCGGCAATTTCCATATGCTGGCCACCCGTGTTGGTTCAAATACCATCCTCGCTCAAATCATCGACCTGATGAAGAAAGCGCAGGCAGCAAAGCCACCAGTACAAAAACTGGGTGACAGGGTTGCAGCTATATTTGTACCTGCCGTTATACTAATAGCGCTGATTACCTTTATGCTTACCTATTTTATGGGCAGCGCCGGCTTTCAGCATGCTATGATGAATGCAATTGCTGTGCTGGTGATCTCCTGCCCCTGCGCAATGGGCCTGGCCACGCCTACCGCCGTTATGGTTGGTTTAGGCAGGGCCGCAAAAAATGGCATCCTGGTAAAAGGCGGCGATACCATTGAGGCAGTTACTAATACCAAATATGTAGTATTTGATAAAACAGGTACCCTTACCACCGGGAAGTTTATTGTTAATGAAATAAGTATTGAGGACGGCGTCGATATAGAGCATATCAGGGGGATGATCACAGCTATTGAAGAGCGTTCCAATCATCCGATAGCCAAATCGCTTGTAAACGGATTGAAAGGCCTGCCTCAACGAAAGCTTATTTTAAAATCGGTTAAGGAAGAAAAAGGCCTGGGCATGCGGGCCGAAGACGTAGAAGGCAATCATTACTTCTTGGGCACGGCCAAGGCAGGCAATAATGGCTATTTTAACCTGGTGCTTTATAAAAACCAGGTACTGATGGCCCAAATAGCAGTTGACGATCAGATAAAACCCGAAGCTGGAACGCTTATAACCCAGCTTAAACAAATGGGTATTGTTCCTGTGCTGTTAAGTGGCGATAAAAAAGACCGTTGCCTTAGTGTCGCCAAGCAATTAGGCATTACCGAGGTACATGGCGAAAGACTTCCTGAAGAAAAACTGAAGGCGATAGATATCTATAAACAAAAGGGCAAAACCATTATGATTGGCGACGGCATTAATGATGCCCCTGCCCTAACCCACGCCGATGTTGGCGTATCGATGAACGATGCAAGCCAGGTTGCCATTCAGTCGGCCAGTGTGGTACTCCTTAATACCGACCTCCAATCGGTGATCAAGTTTTTACAGATCAGCAGGCATACGCTGCTTACCATAAAACAAAATCTATTCTGGGCTTTCGCTTATAACATTATAGCGATTCCTGTAGCCGCCATGGGATTCCTTAATCCTATGGTTGGTGCATTGACCATGGCATTTTCGGATGTGGTGGTTATTGGAAATTCATTGAGGTTGAAGATAAAGAGGGTTGATAGATAATAGGTCATGGTTCATGGCAGTTTTTTAGCCCTATTAGTTTTAGAGGATAGGCTAAAGTTTGTTACTTTTGAAACTTGATATTAATCCGGTTCCTGACTATGATCTATGAACCATCAACCATGAACTATTCTACATGATCGAGATTTTTACAGACGGGGCTTCAAGCGGGAATCCGGGGCCGGGTGGTTATGGGGTGATATTGCGTTCGGGACAACATTACAAAGAGTTATCCGAAGGGTTTCGCAAAACAACCAATAACCGGATGGAGTTACTTGCCGTTATCAAAGGGCTGGAAGCTTTGAAGGCTCCCAATCAGGATGTAATAATCTTTTCCGATTCTAAATACGTTATTGACGCTATCGAAAAACGTTGGGTTAATGGCTGGGTAGCCAAGGGCTTTGTGGGCAAAAAAAACAAAGATCTGTGGATGCGTTATTTAGAGATCAGTAAGCTTCATAAAATTAAATTCACCTGGGTAAGGGGGCATAACGGTCACCCGGAAAACGAGCGTTGCGATCAGTTAGCCGTAGCAGCAGGCAAACGTCCTCCCCTGCTTATCGACTCTGTTTTTGAGGCTGAGAACGCAAGGGCTGGGATGATGTGATTAAATCGCCTATTCACAATCTGTCATTTCGACGAACCTAACACGGAAAGTGCGTGGGCGGTGAGGAGAAATCTTCTACGCCCTGCTTTAAGCCATTATGGTCGCTTTGCAAAACGCATAAGATTCCTCTTTCGACCCAATGCTCAACCCCCTTCGGCTCAATCGAAATGACATTTTTTATTTCCTAACCAGCCAGCTCAATAATTTGCAAATCCTGGATTTTATCACCATCAATATTAAACCTCAACAAAGTACGTACCTTGTGCCAGCCCTGTTTGCCTGCCGCACCGGGATTCATGTGCAGGCAGTTGATCTTTTTATCAAACATCACTTTTAAAATATGCGAATGGCCTGTGATAAATAACTTGGGGGGATTGCTATAAATTTCGGCTTTGATATTTTGGCTGTATCTGCCGGGATAGCCGCCTATGTGGGTCATCCACACATCCACGTCTTCGCATTTAAAACGCAGGTGCTCGGGATAAACTATTCTTACGTCCTTATCATCAATATTACCATAAACGCCTTTTAGGGGCTTAAAGGCGGCCAGTTTATCTGCCAGTTCAATGGTACCAAAATCGCCTGCGTGCCAGATCTCGTTACAGTTTTCAAAGTGTTTAAAAACGGCGTCGTCGAGGTAGCTGTGGGTATCGGAAATTAGGCCTATGCGGGTCATGGGGTAAAGATAGAATTAAAGAGTCAGGAAATTAAGAATCAAGACGAGGCCTCAAAATATTATCAGAAAATCTTTTAACAACTCACAGTACATTTCCGTGTACACTTTTGGTTCGCTGTAAATAATAAACTTATCAGCAGTTAGCGGTTCATCGCTCTTCCCAAAAGCAAGAATTTCCCTGTGCGCTGCGTCCTCCTTAAAAGAGTGTATGGTGATTATTTTTTTCAGGAAAAGTCCATGCTGCTTGATCAGGTCTTTAACTAATTCCGATGTATCTACGGGTAATATTAACCAACCAGTCCCTTGCTCCGTAAGCTGTGTGGCAACTGTTGATACCAATCTCTCAAAAAAACCATCTGCAGCATGCTTGGCCAAATTTGTTTTAATCCCCGGCGATTGCAGGGAGTTAATATAAAACGGGGGATTTGATACGATGAGATCAAATCTCTTTTCAGGATGATCTTCAAAAAATTCCTCAAACCCTTTTGCGTAAAGTGCTAACCTGTTTTTAAATGGCGAATTGCTAAAATTATCCTTAGCCGTTATAGCAGCCTGTTCATCAATTTCAACTGCATCAATAATCGCGTTAGTAAATCGTTGAGCCAGCATCAGGGCTATGACACCTGTTCCGGTGCCTATATCCAGAATGTTTAATGGCTCACCTTCGCCGGCCATAGCGCCGAGCAATACTCCATCGGTATTGATCTTCATGGCACAGCCGGTTTGGTCAACGCTGAATTGTTTAAAACGAAACATCGGGCGAAGTTATCTATTCGTTGGGAATAAACTATATTTCTGCCAAATAACAACATCGGCCCGCTCATTCGCCGCGGGAAGGGCTTTTTCTTTTTCTTGATAAAAAGAAACAAAAATCAAGACAAAAAAATGCTTCCCCCCGCAGGCCATACTCCCAGGCCCGCTTTTTTGTCAGGCCTTTGCCCGCTTTTGTTTTGGGGTTAGTAACAATAATATGTCATTGTGCAGCGTGGCAATCGCTTACTATACAGGGCGGCCATACTTCCGTGCGGTTGCCACGCTGTGCTCGCAATGCCATGGTTTTAAGTCTTGTCTTTTACCTCTTGATTTCTTGCATCTTCCCTTCCCTCCGTCAGCAGGAAAGCTTCGGGCGAAAGCGGGCAGAACAATGGTGGCCTGTGCGGCTGCAGGGGCATAGCAAGTTTTTGCAGAAGCGTTGGGAAAGTGCGAAGCGGGGCAAAATAATTGCAGCCCGTGGTTCTGACCGCTTTGCAGGGTAAAGGCCCAAGCAATGGGCACAGGGGCGGGCGGGCGCAAAGAAGCCTCCCTGCTGACTTGACTTTTTGGTTACTTTTGTGTCAAGACAAAAGTAACAGCCCTTCCCGCGGCAATTGAGCGGGACAATGACGATTAATACCAACTAAGGTTATTGAAAAACGAAACAGACCTGTCCTGTGGGTTGCCGAAATAAATTCGGTATGTCGAAATTTAATTATCTATCGCTCGTACAACTCCAGCGGTAAACCATCCGGATCTGCAAAAAAAGTAAAACGTTTATCCGTGCATTCATCTACACGGATAGGTTCAATTTCCACACCAAAAGAAGCTATATGTGCTACGGCTTCATCCAAATCATCAACCTCAAAAGCTAAATGACGCAGACCTGCAGCTTCGGGCCGGGATGGCCTTGCAGGTGGATCGGGAAAAGAAAAAAGCTCGATCTGATAGAGGTCGCCCACTTCCAGATCAAGCTTGTATGATTGTCGTTGTTCACGGTAAACTTCGCGAACTATTTTTAAGCCGAGTACCTCAGTATAAAACTGTTTGGATTTTGCGTAATCCGAACAGATGATAGCAATATGATGTACCCTGTTTAGTTTTAACATTATTCTCCTAAAATACCGTGAAGGATATTATCGTGAACCATTTTCAGATCAGTAACATGACCAAAAGCTTCTTCGTCGACAGTTAATGCTCCGTTGGTTACCGTACCTAACAAGGTAAACTCAACTTCGCTGGTAGCCATCACCTCAACAAAACGCTCTTCTTCTTCAGGAGCAACACTTACCACTACCCTGCCCTGTGCTTCGCCAAACAAGAAAGCATCTTTACGGATGCTATCGTCAGAAGCAATCTCGAAACCAAGACCGTTAGGCATTGCTGATTCTAACAGTGCGATATACAAACCACCATCAGCAACGTCATGAGCCGATTCAATCACTTTGTGCGCAATCAATTCTTTAACGGTTTGCTGCATATCGTATTCTTTGTCGATATCGAAATACGGTGCAGGCGCTTTGGTGATTTTATGCCATGATGCAAGGTACTGTGACGAAGCGATATCGTTAACTGATTCACCGATCAGATAGATCATATCGCCAGGCTGTTTAAAGTCGGCAGTCATGATGTTATCAACGTTGTCCATCACCCCCAGCATACCAATAGTTGGTGTAGGGAATACCGAGCCACCATCTGCCGACTGGTTATAGAAACTCACGTTACCACCGGTAACAGGAGTTTCAAATTTGCGGCAGGCATCGCCCATGCCTTTAATAGCGCTCACAAACTGCCAGTAAACTTCAGGAATGTAAGGGTTACCAAAGTTTAAGCAGTTGGTAATAGCCACAGGCTCGCCACCGGCGCAGGTAATATTACGTGCAGCTTCGGCAACGGCAATAGCAGTACCTTTGTATGGGTCGGCATAAACATAGCGCGAGTTACAGTCGGTAGTTAATACGATGGCTTTGTCGGTGTCTTTAACGGCAACAACGGCAGCATCGCATGAGCGGTTGGCCGTCATGGTTTGTACACCTACCATGCTATCGTACTGATCGGTTACCCATCGTTTTGAAGCAATATTAGGGTGACCAACCAAATGCTCGGCAACCTCAACAAGGTTTGCAGGCTCAGCAACGTCATCGATATTAAATTTCTGGTTTTCGGCAAAGTAAGCAGGCTCGCGGTATTCGCGCTGGTAAACCGGGGCTCCGCCACCCAAAACCAAGTCATCGGCAGGTACATCGGCAACTTTTTCGCCGTGCATAAAGTATTCTAAACGTTTGGTATCGGTAACTTCACCAATAATAGCGCAGTTCAGGTCCCATTTATCAAAAATAGCTTCAACTTCTTTTTCGCGACCTTTATGAACTACGATCAGCATGCGTTCCTGTGATTCAGAAAGCAGGATCTCGTAAGGTTTCATATTATCCTGGCGGGTTGGCACTTTGTCCAGGTCGATACGCATACCGTGCTCACCTTTTGCGCTCATTTCAGAGTTTGAGCAGATGATACCGGCAGCGCCCATATCCTGCATACCTACAACGGCACCGGTTTTAATTACTTCAAGTGTAGCTTCCAATAACAGTTTTTCCTGGAAAGGGTCGCCTACCTGCACGGCAGGAAGGTCGTTCACCGAATCTTCAGTAATATCTTTAGAAGCAAAGGCGGCACCATGGATACCATCTTTACCTGTAGCCGAACCAACTATATAAACCGGGTTGCCAACACCGTATGATGTAGCCGAAACGGTTTCGCCGGCCTTAACAATACCGGCCGACATAGCATTAACCAACGGGTTAACATTATAGCAATCGTCAAAAAATAATTCACCGCCAACGGTTGGGATCCCGAAAGCATTACCATAGTGGCTAATACCTTTAACCACACCTTTAACGAACCATTTTGTTTTGTCGAGACTTAGGTCACCAAAACGCAGGGAGTTAAGCTGCGCGATAGGCCTTGCGCCCATGGTAAAAATATCGCGGTTGATACCGCCCACACCTGTAGCAGCGCCCTGATATGGTTCAAGAGCCGAAGGGTGATTGTGCGATTCGATTTTGAAGGCGCAGCCAATGCCGTCGCCAAGGTCAACAAGGCCGGCATTTTCTTCACCTGCCTTAGCCAGCATCCGCGGACTATCCTTAGGTAAAGTTTTAAGCCATGTAATTGAATTTTTGTATGAGCAGTGCTCGCTCCACATCACCGAGAAAATAGAGAGCTCGGTAAAGTTGGGCACACGTCCTAATATTTCATTTATACGTACAAATTCTTCGGGTAAAAGGCCCAGATCTTTAGCGGTTTCAACGGTAGTTAATTCCTGGTGCTCCAATGTAATATTGTTTTATTTGAAAGGATGCGCAAAAGTATGGAAAAAGGCGGAAAGGGAAAAGGTTAAAGGCGAAAGGTTTGGGCAACGCTCAGATGGGCATCAGGCCCATTGTAACAAAGCGGTTGTCCCAATT
This sequence comes from Mucilaginibacter sp. Mucisp86, assembly GCF_047324315.1. Taxonomy (NCBI): domain Bacteria; kingdom Pseudomonadati; phylum Bacteroidota; class Sphingobacteriia; order Sphingobacteriales; family Sphingobacteriaceae; genus Mucilaginibacter; species Mucilaginibacter sp. Mucisp86. Next base: position 4,774,672 of record NZ_CP168503.1, on the reverse strand, counting down.
TTTTGATTCTCAAAAAAATAAAAAAATCTCCGGTGTCCTTTTTTTAAAAAAGTGAGAGCGTTCCAAATTTTGAATGTAAAAACGCGGAACATCTTTTTCATGAAACACTTTGGTAATCAAACAATTGACCCTTTACTTGAAACATATCTATATAACTAATAATCAACACTTAAAACTTATCAGAGTAATAAACCGGCATTAAAACGCAGAATTACTACTGTCATTCATTTTCCTTATTTTTTTATGTTTTTTTTAAGATTTTCTTAAATATGCGTTTCAGGCTCAAGTGATACTGGCAAAATAGTGCCACCATTATTAAGGCTGATACTATTAAATTATAGTACTGGCTCTTTCAGGTATTAGTCATTTCTGGATTATACCTTGCATGTGGGCCACAAGGCACAGCCTTGCGGCAGCGTTTTGGTTTTTTTCGCTACCGCTGGCTGTTCCTTATGGTCATTGTGCTATGTCTTGAACCTGCTTGTGGTAGCGGGGGCACAAGACTGCAACTATATCTAAGCCATTGCGTCATCATATTCCTGAAATGCACTTTGATGTTCCGTTTTGCGGGAGAGGACGGAGAGCACCGTGCGTTCCTTATACATAAGGTTATAGACTTCAAACGTTTGATATTGGTGCAATTCGCCGCGAAGCGATTCGGGATTGCAACGGGCAAACTGTGAGGCGACGGTTGCTTTGTACGCTTCCAACAGGGTCTCTAAATCTCCAAGCGAGGAAATGCCGTGTGATTCGGGCGAGGCAACAAGTATGGTGCACCGTTCCTGCAACGCCTTTCCCAAGGCGTTCATCGGTTGATTGTTGATGTGGCGCAATATCCTCATAACAATTTTATTTTTAGATAAACTCCTTTTCGCTGGCGCACGCGTATCGCGTGTATTCCGCTTGTAGAGTATAGGATAAATAATGACGGTCGGTTATCGTTAATATTAATAATCACAGACTTAGTATACAAAGGTACGCCTAATTTATAATAATAGACTTAGTTTATGAGACACACGCGACACGCGTGCGCCAGCGAAGGGGTAGCAAGCGGATAAATCAAATATATTGTTCGGGATCAATTTGGAAGTCGTCTATAGTCATATCATATTTTGATATTAACGCGATGAATCTTTCGTCATTAAAGAAACGCTCATACACTTCTCTTGCATAATACATATTAGATGTCTTTAATCCTTTGGATAACGCTATCGCTAAATTCAAATAGAATTCTTCTATTTTATCCATATCGGCATAAATTTCCGCTAGTGTCGCAAAAAAAATTGGCTGATTCGAATTCAGTTCAATTGCTTTTGTTATGTCACTTAACGCTTGTTGAAAGTGTTTGCTACTTCGGTATTGATCTGCTCTTCCATTTAACGCCATGTCGAAAGATGGATGTAAAGCTAAAGCTTTGTCAAACGCCTCTATCGCCTTATCTGGTTTCCGTAATCGTGCATAGATTAACCCTATGTTAAGAAACACAATAGGCCCATAACGTTCAGCTGAGCGCAAGTATTTAAGTGCTTCATCATATTGTTTTAAATTCATGTAAAGCAACCCCAGGTTAAATCTGATATGAGGAGATACGGGGTTCAGCTTCAAGGCCTTTAAGTGATCATCAATACCCATCGATGCATTCCCTTGTTGTGCGTACAAAACACCACGAGCAATATAATATGCATATTTACTACTGTCTAACTCAATTGCCTTATTTATATGTTGCATTTTCATTTTCATGCCACTTTCAATATTGCTCTTGTGAAATTCCACTTCCGCTCGTTTGGAAGTAAGGAAGCGATCATCCAAGTGAAGTTGATCTCCGGTTATAGTCTCAAACAGTTTTAGATAATCGTTGGAAATCGATCCTGGCTGATAATCATAATGAGGGGATGACAAATAACTCTCTTCCTCTTCTATTCTTTTGTCAGAATGGATAACTGACACGTCAAATTCAGGAAGGTTAAAATCAGTTTTGAAATCATGTTTAAGTTTTTCGACGATAAGGAACTCTTTTTCTTTTTCATTTGGACCAAAAGGAACTCGACTTAAAACAAAATTGATTTTGGGTGTCGTACCAAAAAGTGCGTTGTTTGGATTTGTTAAACTTTTGATAATTTTTTTACTCCCAAAAAGATTTTCCTTATTGTTGATACATAGTATAACTACTTGTTCTGCAAGCAAACGTAGCGTAATCCCTGAAATATCTGTTATTCCAGTTCTGGAATCTATCAATAAAAAATCAGGCTTGAATACTTTTTCTATCTTGGCTTTAAAATCAAGGAAAAAACTAACTCCAGATGCGTTTTCAGCATAGAACAAATCAGACCAATTAATCATGGATAGTTTTTTCCAATACTCCGGAGAATCGATGTTTCCTGCAGGTATCATAGTAATTGGCTGGAAAACACTAGCCGCCGGTTCTAGTATTACAGCGTATGATTCCAAATCCTGATCAATGATTTTTTCTGACGAAAATAGGTGGATATAATCAACTATACCACGATTTATTGGATTAGCTAATTCATAATTCTTGAACTTGAAATGAAGACCTGGAGCGTCGAGATCAAAATCAACGATGCATACACGCTGTCCTATTTCTGAAAGGCGAACGGCGATATTGGTCAATGCTAATGAACGTCCAACTCCGCCTTTGTAAGAATAAAATGTTATTGTTTTCATTCGATGCAAAGTAAAGCGCCCCGTTCTCTTATTTGATCTTCTGTAGTCGCAACGTTCTCTGGGGTAATATGATCTGGTAAATTAAACTCGGGCTCTACGCTTATAAAGATGATTTTCTCAAAATAGCACCTAATTTGCAATGCTAAAGCAACCTCTCTTAGTCGAGCTAGATTTGCAGATTCATAATCCGTTGCTTCATAACGCTGTATTTGCTGTTCTTGGATTCCAACTCGATCTGCCAATTCGCGATGAGTGATTTTCTGCGCAATTCTAGCCCCTATCAATAATTTATGTATATCATCTAAGCATTTTGCAGATATAATATGTAAATTACCTTTCGTCAATTCATCAAACTCGTGAAGTTCAGCCTTCATATCGTCGATTAATGCATCAAAAGAATTTAAACCTAGGATTAATTCCGCAGACGTCTTATTTTTTGCTTCAGCCATAAAGGCGACTCTATCCTTTTCAAGCACTTTTAGTTTTTCCTTAGTAAGTGCTGCTTGTTTTTGATTCTTTATCATTAGAATAGATTTATTTTTAAAATACCTTTTTGCTCTCCCGTTTGTTTATCTATTTGGAAGAAATCGATAAATAATTTTTTAGAACCTTGCTCCATGATAGCCGCCGGGAAAATATCGGCTAAATATCGCGCCTTGGCTAGCTGCCTATTGAACAGAATTGGAAGATTAGCTAGCTCGTATTCGTAGCCAGTGCCAGTACCTTCATCCCAACACACATCGATATCACCAGGCATTAATTTGGCGGTAACAAAACTGCCGTCAACGTAAATAGCTTTTGCGTTAATGCTTTTTAAATCTTGCACTAACCTCACTAAACCATTATATAGATTACGTCTATGTAAATTATAAACGAACTTGGCCTCCAGTTCTTTAATCTCGCAAATATGAATTCCTGGTGGCAATATGCCATTTTCGGCTAGTTCGGGAATCATTAATTAAACTTGGTTTTTATTCAAAGATACTATATTACACGAATAACACAACAAAATTGTTTGGACAACACGCACTAAAGCTAGCCTTTTTAATGTAGCGCGCGGTGTTACCGTGCGTTACCTACCTCTCTTTGCTATCACTACATGCAACCATTGCCATTCCCCCAACAATTCCCTAATTTTATTCAACCAATTACTAAATCGAACATAACCACAATAGCCGCCAAGCACAGGCGCACGGCGGATTCGTTGGCAAAAGTGTTTAAGGGTTAAACCCATGTCAATATTTATAAAAATATTATCTACAGCATTGCTTATCCTAAGCACAGGGAATGTATTTGCTCAAACCGGCAGCCAATCTTCATCAAACATAAATTCAAAGCAAGTCGTCATCTACCGGTATAATCCGCACCACAAAAAAGACCATAAAGTTAAAGCCATAGCATTTTTGGCGGCTAAATGTTATTACTTTAAAAAAGTACCACATGCTCAAATAGGCAAACCCTTATCGGCCGAAAATGGTAAATACATAACTGATGCCGATATGACCAAATTCATGAATAATTTAACCGCAAAAAATTTCGAAAACATCAATAAGCGGGAGTGCAATTGCGGCGGCATTAATGAGGAAACCTACGTTGTAGAGATAAGCCCCGACGGCCAATCCGCCGGCAAAAAGATTTTTTATGTTCCGGTAGTTACCAACTGTCCGGCCAATTCGCCATGCGCGGTCATTGGCACCATTACAGGGTTCTTTTCAAAACTGAAACAAAAATAACACGAAGCTCCATCGCCCTGTGGATCGCGTTGGATAAAGAACATGCAATACTGCATAAGTTACAAAGCGAGGCTTATGGCAGCCAAATAAAGAACTCACGAATTGATTAAACAAAAAGCCGTCCCCGGCTTCCCATTAAACTAATTAGCTTTTTAAGATTTTGTTGCTCGATAGCTATTGTACAGACGCCTTTAGATGAATAATGCCCGGTATAAGGGAATAAAATGTTTTCTTTGCTCTTTAAAGATTGCCAAAATGAAACGAACGCTTTTCCTGCTATTTTTTATCTGTAACATTTTAATTGTTCAGGCGCAAAAGGTAGTCGAGCCATCGGCAGAAAAGCATCCCGAATGGTCACGGCCATTTCCACCATTTCAAATTGCCGGTAATCTTTATTATGTGGGTACTGCTGATCTGGCTTGTTACCTCATCACCACTTCAGGAGGAAATATCCTGATCAATACCGGACTTGCATCGTCCGAAACGCAAATTATAGCAAACATCAAGGCCCTGGGCTTCAGAATTACGGACACAAAAATTCTTTTAACAACCCAGGCCCACTTTGATCATATGGGCGCCATGGCGGCGATAAAGAAGGTAACAAAAGCCAAAATGATGGCAGACGAAGGCGACGCAGCGGTGGTAGCCGACGGGGGCCTTTCTGATTATGACCTTAAAGGAGATGTGCGCACGTTTACACCTGTAAAGGTAGACCGCATTTTACACAATGGCGATAGTATCACGTTGGGGAATATGAAACTGACCTTACTTCACCATCCCGGCCACACAAAAGGTTCGTGCAGTTATTTGTTTGATGTAAAGGATAATAAACGAAGCTACAGGGCTTTAATTGCCAATATGCCTACTATAGTTACCGATAAAAAGTTTTCGGCTATTCCCTCTTATCCCGGCATTGCTAACGACTATGCTTATACCTTGAAGGCAATGAAGGGTTTAAAATTTGATATCTGGTTAGCATCCCATGGTTCGCAATTTGATCTTCTCGGCAAACATAAACCCGGCAGCCCTTATAATCCGGCAGCTTTTGCAGACGAGAAGAGTTATTACGATGAAATAGCTGAACTGCAAGCCGAATATGATAAAAAAATAGCGGCAAAATAATTTTCTGGTCGAAGTTTGGCGATAGCGTAACTTCGACCTAAAATAAGTTAAGCTTTCAGCTTAACTTATTCTGTTCAAAAAAATGTCAACTCCCCCTCCCGCAAGCAGGATGCTTGCAGGGTTTTAGGTCCAAGTTATGCTGTCGCTAAACTTGAACCAGTATTAGTAAAAGCTCTTCTCTACCGTCTCAGCACCTTCTCTGCCAGCTTAGTGCCCTCAACCCTTGCGCGGATCTTCGCGAAAGCAATTTCCCTCGCGGTTGAAGTATCATCGCCAAATGGCGAAAAGCCGCAATCATCGGTAGTGCCGAGCTGCTGAACGGAGATGATCTGTGCCGCTTCGAGGATCAGGTTGCTTACCTCTTCGGCAGTTTCTACTTTGGGATTGATAACATCAGTAACACCCAAAAATACGCGCTGACCTGCGCCAAGGTTTTCCTTTATCGCATTTAACACCGTTTCCTTGTCCTTTTCGGCAGCATATTCCAGGTAAAAATTACCGGCGTGGAGTTTAAACAACAGCGGGAGCAGCTCGGTATAAGGTATATCGGCGCTGTGGGTGGAATCATGATCGCCACCGGGGCATGTGTGTACGCCTATCTTCTTTTGTTCTTCGGCTGTAAAGCGGTCGAGCACCTGGTTGTTGAGATCAATAAAAGCCGACAACAGTTGCTTGCTCGGGTCTAACTTAATAGCAAGGCGGGCTTCAGTAAAATCAATTTGTACATTGTATGCGCCGCTTTCAAGGCATGAGCGGATATCGTATGCCGCATCATTCACCAAATCATTCAGGAACTGATCGCGCGAATAGCCGTCGATGCCCTCCTGCGGATAAAGCAGGCTCATGGCCGAGCAGGAAATAACAGCCTGCTTCACCGGCAAATTGGAGTACTTTTTGGCCCGGTTCAGGTACGAATTTGCAAAAGTGGTATAATGAAACGGACCTGCGGTTAGCTTTGGCAACTGACGGGTATGGCCGTCGGCAAAGGGAATCACTACACCATCGGCGGCGAAGTTTTTAAAGCCCTGCATAGGGTAAGTAACAAAGCTTGGTTTTGATTGCTCACCATCGCTTATTACGGGCGAACCGGTAGCTTCCAGTTCCATAATGGTTTCGCGGGTAGCCCGATCAAACAGGCTATTTAATTCATCGGCTTTAATTTGTCCGCCGGCAAAAGCGGTCATGGCTTGTTGTAAATAAACCGGGCGCGGAATGCTCCCGATGGGTTCGGTAAGTATTTTCATATATAGGTAAGATTGATTCATAAAGTTAACAAACGAAACCTACGGTAAAGCATTAAGGATAAATAAATTATGATAACTTAATACATCTTACATCAATATCAGTTCCAATCATCCTTCCTAATCCGCATCTTATCAATTTACAAGATGCAATCATCAATTTCTAAAACTAACAGCTTCAATATTCACTATTTTGTTGTCATTAAATCAATAACTGAAATGAAAACATCACACTGCCTTATCTTATTCCTTTTAATATTTTGCGGTTGCTGTTCACGTCAAAGTGATAACCTTGCCAGCGATAAAATCGCGCTTGAGAAAACCAAAGCCGCTTTTGCTGATGCTTTTACGCGCAGCGATGTGAAAGCATTAGTAGCCTTGCACCATCCCGATATTGTTAAATATTTTGGTGACAGCAATGTGGTTACCGGCAGGGCCGAATTGGCTAAAGGATTAACTGCCATGTTCCGTACCGCCAGAATGGAATTAATTCAGAACCAGGTTGAAAGCACCACCTTCAACGGCAACACCATCATCGAAACCTGCATCTTCGCCTTCAGAAGTACCCCAATAAATGGTGGCAAACCCTCAATTGGCCGCGGAAGGGCAATGACTGTTTTTGTTAGATATAAGGATAGCCCTTATGGTTGGGTATCTATAAGAGAGATGGCACAGGCTGCTCCGGAGGTTACAAAGTAAATCTCAATTTAGTGAGATTTTCTTCGTCTGCGCATTTCACTTAAAGACATCGTTTTGTCTTCTGCAATGTCCCAATACCTAATGACAAAAGTTTTAGCATCAACTTCATACCATTCATAAGTTCGTAATTGAAACCCAAGATTCTCACTTATTGATACGCGGTAATAATTATGCTCTTTAGTAGGCGTATCTTGAATTAGCGCCTTTAATAACCCTGGAATTTTATGTGTTTTTCGATATTGATTTGCCTGCTGCACCTCGGGCAACGCATTGATAAGCTTCAGTACCTTTCGTTCTGTAGCATTTGTCGCTGCTCCATATTCCTGCCCGTAAGCGGAATCAAAAAATAACACCATAACTACCACTAAGATTAAAATCTTCATAAACATTCAGCTTAATTAAAGATAGCTGATTTTCGTTATCTGTACTGCAAATGTGATGATTCCAACAATTTTGAACAATTTACATTCACGTAAAAACCGCACATTCAAAACGTGATTTAACGCATTGTTTTTCAATAATTTATATCGAATTTTATTTCATATCAGCGGCCGACCGCCATACAGACTTATATACCGGCAAGCGGTTTGCATCATGCATACGCAATTGTCCAAATACCACACTTATTACAGTTTTTTAAGGCGAAACAAATGAAACCACGTGATCATAGTTTTTGGCCGTTTACACCAAAGGTGAGTATCATTACGGCCGTTGCAGTTTTGTTAATACTGTTGTTTATCACCAGTATGCTGCGTGCTTACACAGGTTGGCCGCCCGACTCATCTAACAACACTGTTTTAATCGGCATTTTTGTTCTTAGCCTGCTGCCCATCGTACTTGCAATTCTTAACGTGGTTATTGAACGGGGCGGCAGCATAGGCTATGGCGATCTCAAGATCGATTTTTCAAAAATTCAGCAGCTATCAAATTCGGGCTTTACCGTACCTGCCAATATCGGGGTACGCGGTCAGTATGTTGCCGATAGCGGCACTTCTAATATTCTGGAAACTTTGCGCGCAGCCACCTCTTCGGGCGTTGCCGTGATTGATCTTGAAGATGGCCATGCCTGGTGGGAAACCCGGCTGTTAGTTTTATTGGCTGGTGCCGATCGCCTTAAAAAACCTGATAAAATTGTTTTTACAGCAACTGATGAAGTCAGACAGCAAATTTATTTAGGCTGGGCCCGGCCCGGCGACCTGTTGGAACAGTTATTAAAAGAAGACCCGCGATATTTAAAAAGTTTTTATGCTTCCCGTGCTGCAGCGGCACAATGGGCCTTGTTAGGTCCGTTAGAGCCCTTGCCGCCTACCAGTTATTATGCAATTCCGCCGGCTCCCCCCTGGATGCAAGGTGCCCTTGCCTTAAACCACAGCTGGATGGCATTTTCAACCACCACAGGCCTGCCCAATGAACTCCTGTCCGAACAACTTTTACAGCATGAACTTGGCGAAACTATTGAAAATAAAGGCGATGCCAAACACATCAGCATTATTCACCTCGATGAAGTATTTAAACCAGTGCTTATAAAAAAACAGATCGATAAAAACTGGAGTAACGAAGAGCAAACAAACGCCCTGTTTACTAATGAAGAACCTTTTATTGTGATAACAGAAAGCGGAAAATATTCGGCAATAGTTTCAACCCAGGCTTTGTATAACGGGATATTAAAAGGCATTACGGATAACAAACGATAAGGCATTTAAAACGCAATAAAACCCGGCGGCATATTTCATTGAAGAAACTGTTATTTTAGCACCCCGATGAAAACCGCCATTCTTAAAAGAACAAATAGTGATAATCCCGATTTCAGGCTGCTTATTACAGAACTTGACGCCGATTTACGCCTTCGCAATGGCGAAATGATGGATTTTTACGACCATCATAATGTTATCGAAAAAAACAACACGGTAGTTTTAGCTTATATAGATGATAAGCCAGCCGGTTGCGGATGTTTTAAACCTTTCGATGCACAATCGATAGAAGTTAAAAGAATGTTTGTTCGACCAGATGCAAGGGGAAATGGCATCAGCAAAATGGTTTTAACCGAACTGGAAACCTGGGCCCGGGAGCTGGGGTTTAAATCTGTGGTGCTTGAAAGTGCCGGCAAACAGGTAGAAGCGCATAGCTTATACCTAAAATCGGGTTATGAACGGATACCTAATTACGGACAATATGAGGGCTTACCTTATAGTTTCTGCTTCAAAAAAACGTTGTAATGTTCACAGCCTCAATTTAAAATAATCTGCGGAAGATCGTACCGTTTAGACATATCATCTATAAAAAGCTTTTCAATTAAGGTATTCAGATACTTTGCATCAGCTTCGACCATGGGGAAAGTCATGTTATAAAGCTCAAAAGGCGTATTGTCAATCTGTTTATAGGAACCAAAACTGCACAATACACAACCCGGGCAGTTTTTGTACAAACTATGGCTGATGATAAGCCTGCTTTGCAGCCGTTTGGTTACATACCGTGTTTTAAACAAACCATAATTGTGCTGGTAACTAACCGACCGCGTATTAATGATCAGGTTTTCACATCCGCAAAAATTCCACAATGAATATTTTATCAGTGATATAAAAAGCAACAGGAAACAGATAGTCATCTGCGGAATTTGCCAGATTATACCTAAACCAATAATTGTTAAAATAAATAAATTACCTAAAACCAGCACCACTTTTCCCCAAAGCGGGTTACTTACGTTTACAGAAACATAAACGCATTCGCTATTGCTGTAAATTTCAGATTTAGGCTTATTCATTGCTTTTGTAACCGGTATTGCTAATATACAAAAAAAGCCCCGCGTAAACGGGGCCTAAACACAGTTAGCAACAATTTATAACACACACCTAATTAAAAACATAACACCAATTATTATTTATTCTTCTGTCGCTAACTGAAAGCTTATTGGGATACTGTACCTAACCCTTACGTTCTGCCCATTTTGTACGCCGGGTTTCCAGGCTTTGGCCAGCTTCAATACACGGGTTGCCTCTTCATCAAAACCATAACCAGCCCCACGGTCAACCTTAATATTGGAAAGCGAGCCGTCTTTTTCAATAATAAAGCTCATAAATACCCTGCCCGAAACACCGGCATCTTGCGCGGCACCCGGAAAACGCAGGTTTTTTTGCAAAAATTTAGCCCAGGCGGCCGCTCCCCCAATAGGTTCGGGCATAACTTCAAGCCCATCTATTGTATGAACGCCATCATCTACTTTAGGAGCGGTACCAGTTCCGCCGGGAGTGCCGTCATCTTGCTTTATTACATTACCCGTACCTGTAACTCCTTCCGAATCTTTAGAACCTATAGCAACATTTTTCAGTTCTTCCATTGTTGGCGGCTCTGTCGGAGGATTTGTCGGAACTATATGCGGAGTTGTAAGACCTTTAGTTTCAACAGGAGCAGCGGCTTTTTGCGGCTGTGCTGCGGCAGGTGGATCAGGTTGTTTTGGTTTAGCTTCTACAGGGGGCTTAGGTATTGAAGGATCAAGTTTCACTTCAATCATCCGGCGGTTATCCACCGGTTTTGGCTTTGCCTTAAAAATAATAGCTGCTGCCGATAAAAGTGCTACTGCAGCAAAGGCAATACTCATAGACTTAGTCATGGTGCGCCCATAGTTTTGTCTTAATTCATAAGCGCCATAATTTTTGTTGCGATGGTCAAATACAAGGTCGAGCCACTCGGCATTGTACAAATCAAATTTGGTGATAAGCATAGTTTCAGAATTAAATTTTACTAATAACGAATACACTTATATTATATTTTGCAAAAAGTAGAAAATATTCAAAATAATTTCGCCTAATTTTTCATCAGATTTTCATCTCCAATAAAAAACCATCAAAACAACGATAACCATTAAAAAAATGGCTAAAAATCATTTATTAGTTAATAACAAAACAAAATTCATCACAAAAACACCACTTAATTCATAATTTTACTACACAAAACATCAAAAATTTAAAATATTTTAAAAAAAATCACATTTATTTTAATTTTTTATTACTTTTAGATATGGTTAACAGGCTTTACAAACTTATTGCCTTATTTTTTCTACTCTTTAGCGGATTCCAAGCATCTGCAAAGGGTGGATTATACCATTACTACCATAAAACAACAAAAAAAACCACTGTATCTGCTACAATACCGCATCACAATCCTTTTTTAGAGTTTGTATTAAATAATGTACCGGCTCCGGTTATTAATGTACAGCAACACAGGGGTGCACATTCATTACAGGCGTTTGTGGCAACGCCCGGCAGTTACACAATTAGATTTAAGTACCTTGATTTTACTTGCGGACTGGATACAAGCAAACTATCTCAATTTCGCAAGCTCATCCTTTTCCCGTTTCACGACTTTTGGTAGGCAAAAAACAATAAACCAACCCTCATGCTCTGATTAAGCATGCAGGATTTATTGTTTTTTAAAAAAATTTAGTTTTAATGCTGTCCGGTATTTTTGATTGGATACCGGGCAGTATTATTCAAACTTTCATTTTTTCCTCCCTTTAAACCCGAAACATGAAAAAATTCATACCATTTGGCATACTTTTAATTGTAATTGTATTAGCCCTTATATACCCTTCAGTTACCCTTACAACCGTTAAAGACAGCAAAATTGACACCGGCGACACCGCCTGGTTATTAGTAAGTACCGCCCTTGTATTAATCATGACCCCCGGTTTGGCATTTTTTTACGGCGGCATGGTGAGCAAAAAAAACGTACTATCAACCATGCTGCAAAGCTTTGTTTGCATGGGCGTAATTACAGTTATATGGGTAATATTTGGCTTTAGCCTTGCCTTCGGCGAAGATGAGTTTGGCGGCTTTATCGGCAACCCCGGCACATTCTTTATGATGAAAGGAACATTAGGCAATGCTACCTGGGAACTTGCCCCAACTATCCCATTGATCCTGTTCGCCATGTTCCAGTTAAAATTTGCGGTGATCACCCCGGCCCTTATTACCGGCGCATTTGCCGAAAGGATCCGCTTTAACTCATACGTAATTTTCCTTTGCCTGTTTATGGTATTCATATATGCGCCCTTAGCTCACGCCACCTGGCATCCAAAAGGCTTCCTTTTCGGAAAAGGTGTACTTGACTTTGCCGGTGGTACCGTGGTACATATGAGTGCAGGCTGGGCAGCTTTAGCATCAGCTATATACCTAAAAGGCCGTAACGAAACCTCACACAACCCTGCCCGTATCAGCTATGTATTATTAGGCACAGGCTTATTATGGTTCGGCTGGTTTGGCTTTAACGCCGGCTCGGCATTAGGATCAGGCACATTGGCAGCAACCGCTTTGGCAACTACAACTACAGCATCAGCTGCAGCTGCTATGGCCTGGATGTTTTTTGATATCCTTCGCGGTAAAAAGCCAGGCGTATTAGGGGCTTGTATCGGCGCTGTTGTAGGCCTTGTAGCTATCACTCCGGCAGCGGGCTTTGTAACTATCCCTCACTCATTAATTATCGGTATCGTAGCAGCTGTAGTGAGCAACCTGGTTGTGATCTGGAGAACCAAAACCAGCATTGACGATACGCTTGACGTATTCCCTTGCCATGGCGTGGGCGGTATGGTAGGCATGCTCTTAACCGGCGTTTTTGCGCACCAAAATGTAAACGCCGCCAACACAACCGGCAATGGCTTATTTTACGGCGAAACACATCTTTTCCTAGTTCACTTAATTACATTAATTGGCGTATCAGCCTTTGCTTTCATCGGCTCATTCATTTTATTAAAGATCACCGACATGATCAGCACATTGCGTGTAACACCCGAAGAAGAGCTTGCAGGCCTCGACATCAGCCAGCACGACGAGGAACTGTAACCAGATCCTACCCCTACCTGATTAAACCCAATTAACACATAAAAAATAAGCCGCATCCTTTACAAGGTGCGGCTCTTTTATTAGCTTTTACTCGGCATACATTTACTGCCAACTGCAAACCCGCAGCTGCAAACTCAGAAAAACTACCAATCCTTCGTAGAAATTTTATTTACCTTTTTGGGCTCCTGCTTCTTAACCAGCGATGAAACTTTAAGCATATACAACTTTAATTTATCCCCCACCTGCTTGCTATTGGCCAGCACCTGATCTAAGCAGGCATTAAAATCAGCTCTTGATAATTTTGCCGATGCCTTTTCGAGCGGAACATCACCACCAGGCACAGGCTCTGAAGAACCATAGCGGTTACGCTGGTAAGGCTGATAAACAAAATCGGTAAGCCAAAACCGGTATTTTGAATCTTTTACCTCAATTTTTAGTGTATAACTTAACGATCCGCCATCGCTGTTACTTACCAGTCCTTTTTTTGAAACCATGTAACTGCCCGCAGCCGTCAGCGAATAAGCAGCTTTATCACTTTTTGAAAGCGCAAGTGTTTTTTTAGGATATGCTGTAGTTAAAAAATACAAGCCGCGGTTATACAAGGTATCTGCATTAGCCCCCGGCTGATCAACAAGCTTATAGTAAATATATTTATCCCGCTCATCAAACGATAAAGAATCCTTTTGAGCAAATACCATCCCCGAATAAAGGATAGCAGCCAGGGCAAGCAGCAAATTTTTCATATACAAATATAAAAAGCCGTTCCGGGTTTATCCGGAACGGCTCGTGATAAAAATAGATTAAATTATATTTTTTTAGAACGCGTAAACAGCAGCTACAGCAAACTGACCGGCTGATTTTGAAGGATCGCCGGAGTGATTCAGGAATGAAGTAGATGAGCCGTGATCTAACCTGATTTCAGGAATGAAAGTAAGCGGACCTGATTTGATATTTGCAGTAAAGGTAAACGCTTTAACATTTTGTCCCGGAGGAGGGCCTAAAGTTACTAAATCACCTTTTTTAGTTTTAAAGTACTCGCCCCTTAAACCTAATGTTACTGTTTTTGACACTGCTAACTGCGGATATAAAGCAACACCGCTAAAGCCGCCGCCATCATGCGGAGCCGAATAAGTAGCGCCGTTTAAGCCCAATTTAAAGGCATCAGTAATTTGATAAGCAGTTGTCAAATCAACTTCGGTACCTGAAGTGCTTCCGGTAGCAAGGTTAAGATAAGCAGTCCATCCTTTTACAGGAGATACAAACAACTGCGAACCGAACGTATTAACTTTTTTTGTTGAAGTGTAATTGTTCCAGGTATCGTTAAAGATGCCGGCCATTAAACTTACTTTATCGCTAAATGCATAAGTTAATTTAACACCAGGATTTTGGAACGGACCATTGGTAAACAGGTACGAAGTAGAGTAGTTAAAGTTACCTACCGGACTAATCACTTCATAACCAATAAATGTTGCCATATAACCACCGGTAAGGTTTAATTTATCGGTTAGATCATATGATACATACAAGTTTTGAATGTGAAATGAATCACCATTAGGACCATTTGGAATTGACTGGGCCTGACCACGCGGACCAAACGAAAGCTCACCAACAAAAGCTGCTTTTCCAACTTTTTTCTTTAAACCCAGGTCAATCATACCTATCGACACTGAATTATGATCACTTGCAAAACTGGTAGGGATTTGTGAACCCTTATCAGAAAAATCATACTTATAATAGGTATCTACCGAACCGTAGATCACCAAAGGGGCATCCGAAGTTGTTTTAACAGTATCCTGGGCCTTAACCGTAAAGGCCGCAATTGAAAATAATGAGAAGAGTAAAAATACTTTTTTCATGATAACGATTTAATTGTGAATTGATAAACTATTTGTTAATTGTTGTTTTTTGGGATAATTACGATGTTATTATTTGATTATCAACACCTTGCAATTAAAAGGATCATTTATGTGTCGGCATAAAAAATCCCTGTACGGTTGGCAACGTTCATTTAAAGTTTTAAGTCATCAGTTTTTAGTGCCAAGTCAAAAAAATGAACTTTTGACTTTAAACTCAGTACTACTGACTTAGTACTACCACTCTCCAACCGCACAAGGCATTAATATCTCTGTTTAAGCTGTTAAGCTTATATATGATCAGGCTTCAGAGGCAACTTTAGCACCTTTATCAAAAAGACCGCTTAAGCTGATTTCATCGTCCTGAACAGGGTAAACTTCAATACCGTGATCGAATACGTCGATACCACCTGCACCTGTTTCACCATGCTCTTCGATACGCAATTTCCATGGATGACCTAATTTGTTGATCACAAACATCATCACGAATGTTATTACAAACACTGCAAGTGTAATGGTCAAGCTACCGATCAGCTGCGCTTTGAATACATCAAAACCACCGCCGTAAAACAAACCGGCTACCGGAGCAGAATTATCAGCACCGGTTGGGCCTGTGGCACCATACTGACCTGATGCAAATAAGCCTAATGATAAAGTACCCCAGATACCGCAAAGACCGTGTACCGATACTGCACCAACCGGATCATCGATACGGAACCACTCGATCAGGTAAACACCTGCAAATATTACAAAGCCGGCAACTACACCCAACAGGATAGCACCCAGCGGGCTTACCCAGTAACAAGGGCAGGTAATTGCAACAAGGCCACCTAAAAATCCATTAATTGTAAAGGCCAAATCAAATTTTCCTTTAGTTGGGCCAAACCATAAAGCGGCAAGCATAGCTGCAAAACCACCGGCACAGGCTGCAAGCGTAGTATTAGCAGCAACACGGCCAATACCCTGCATATCCATTGCTGATAATGTTGAACCAGGGTTAAAACCATACCAACCAAACCAAAGTATAAAACCACCTACAGCAGCAACCAATAAGTTGTGACCAGGAGGCAAACCGCCTTTTTCTTTATCGTCGCGGGCAAATATACGGCCTAAGCGCGGGCCTAATACCATTGCACCTGCCAGCGAAGCAACACCACCAATAGTGTGTACCACTGTTGAACCTGCAAAGTCACGGAAAGGCTGAGCGCTTATTGATTTGAAGAAACCAGAAGTTCCCATTGTAGCAAGGAAACCATCCGGTCCCCAGGCCCAGTGACCGATAATAGGATAGATAAAGCCGGTAATACCGATACTGTAAAGAATATCGCCACGGAAGCTGGTACGACCGATCATTGCACCTGACACGATAGTTGAGCAGGTATCAGCAAAAGCGTACTGGAAAATCCAGTGTGCCAATACCGGAATACCGGTTGAACCGTAAGTTTCAGGAGTATTTTGAAGGAAGAACCAGTTTGTAATGGTTTTGCCGTCGGCACCTAAACCGCCCCAGCCAATAAAACCATTACCATTGCCAAACATAAAGGCATAACCTACGGCGTAAAATAGCAAACCACAAAGACAAGTATCAAAAATACATTCCATCAGCACGTTCACTGTTTCGCGCTTGCGGGCAAAACCAGCTTCGAGCATAACGAAACCCGCCTGCATACCAAATACCAAAAAGGCAGCAACCAGTGTCCAAACAGTATTAACTGTGTTAATTAATGCTGTTTCATGGGCGGTGTATGTTTCGGCAGCGTTAGCTTTTGTACCAAATACACCTGGCAAAACCATCATTGCGGCAAATACCAGCAATAAGCCAATCATTTTCCCTGTAAAAATGGTTGCTCCCAGCGCCCATTTTTCACGTGTCAGCTGTCGGACTGCACTTAGGAAGTTGTGTTTTGTAGAACCTACTTTCATCGTTTAATTTAGTTTGATTGTTTTTTAAAAATTAATTAGTTTGATTGTTGTATTAAATTTAGTTTGATTGCTATTCTTAGTTACGAAACCTCTTTTTTTTCTTACCCTTCCATTTCGACTAAAAACTTTTTAATTTTTTATAAAAAGCATAATAATTGGTGTGTTTTCGTAAATTATTTTCTGAAATTAGGTAGTATTTTTAAGAATAACAAATTATTAACGATAAATTAATGGTAAAAAATCAAAAAATTATGAAAATTGCAAAAATAAGGCTCTTAAAATGCTATTTTTTGATTATTTAAAAATGCTATTTTCAATATAAATTCATTTTACTCATTAAAAAAATCAAAAAATTTGATTTTTAACACTTAAAACAACAATTAACCAGAATTAAAACAAAAAATTACGTTAAAAACGTCGAAAAAATAAGATTTTATCGATTTCAGGTGAAATTATCCGAACAATTAGGACTTTTCTCTAAATTATCTCAGTTTTTTAATGATTAGGTGGTATGTTATATTTCACTTAATTTTACCCCGTATTTTAAAAGGATAGTTATAATTTTGAACACTAACCTTTATTTAAACCTCATAAAATATGTCCAATATCCGTTTTAAAGCCTTACAGGATGTACTTTCAAGAACTATCCCTGAAGTAAAACCGCCTTCACCAAAAATTTCAGACTATTTTGGGTCGAACGTTTTTGACAAAAAGAAGATGAAGGAATATCTTTCATCAGAGGCCTACCAGGGAATAGTAAATTCAATTGAAAAAGGAGAGCCAATTCCGCGCGACCTGGCCGAACAGATAGCTTCGGCAATGAAAGCCTGGGCTTTAGGTAAAGGTGCAACTCATTATACACACTGGTTTCAACCGCTTACCGGCACCACTGCCGAAAAGCATGATGCCTTTTTTGAACCTACTGCCGACGGCGGTGCTATTGAACGCTTTTCGGGCGATGCCCTTGCACAGCAGGAGCCTGATGCTTCAAGCTTCCCAAGCGGTGGTATCCGCAATACATTTGAGGCCCGCGGTTATACCGCCTGGGACCCTTCTTCGCCTGCCTTTTTAATGGCGCGTACATTATGTATCCCAACTGTGTTCGTATCGTACACCGGCGAGGCGCTTGATTATAAAGTGCCTTTATTAAAAGCACTGAACGTGCTTGACAAAGCAGCCGTTGATGTTTGCCACTATTTTGATAAAGGCATTGAAAAAGTAAATGCTTCATTAGGCCTCGAACAGGAATATTTTTTGGTTGATATTGCCTTATTTAATGCACGTCCTGATCTTTATTTAACCGGGCGCACCTTATTCGGCCATATATCTGCAAAAAACCAGCAACTGGAAGATCATTACTTTGGCTCGATACCCGAACGTGTGTATGCCTATATGCAGGATATGGAAGCCGAAGCGCTGCAATTAGGCATCCCGCTTAAAACCCGCCACAATGAGGTTGCGCCATCTCAATTTGAATGCGCACCTATATATGAAGAGATCAACCTTGCCATTGACCATAACCAATTGCTAATGGATTTGATGGACCGTGTAGCCAAGCGCCATAACTTTAAAGTGCTGCTGCATGAAAAACCTTATGCGGGCATCAATGGTTCGGGCAAGCACAACAACTGGTCGCTCATAACCAATACCGGCAAAAACCTGTTATCCCCGGGCAAAACGCCTAAAAACAACCTCATGTTCCTAACCTTTTTTGTGAATACCATAAAAGCAGTTTACGAACATGCCGACCTGTTAAGGGCATCTATTGCATCGGTTAATAACGACCACCGTTTGGGTGCCAATGAAGCGCCGCCCGCTATTATTTCGATATTCCTGGGCAGCCAGCTTAACGATGTACTGGATGAGATTGAAACATCGCGTATCAGCAAAAAAATCAAGGAAGAAAACCTGTTATGGCAGGGCATTCCTAAGATCCCGCAAATTTTGCCCGATAATACCGATCGCAACCGGACCTCGCCTTTTGCCTTTACGGGTAATAAGTTTGAGCTGCGTGCTGTAGGTTCATCAGCCAACTCGGCCAGCCCAATGACGATTCTTAACCTTATTGTTGCCGATCAGCTTAAGAAATTTAAATATGATGTAGATAAACTGATGAAAAAAGGCGAGAAAAAAGATCTTGCTTTATTAATGGTGATCAAAAAATACATCAAAGAGTCAAAAAGCATCCGCTTTGAAGGAAATGGTTACAGCGAAGAATGGGAAAAAGAAGCAGCATTAAGGGGTTTGCCAAATATTAAAACCACACCAAAGGCACTGGATGCCTTACTAAGCGACAAATCAGAAAACCTGTTTGCCGAAACCGGTGTATTTACTGTGCGTGAAGCTCATGCACGCCACGAAATCCTGCTGGATGCTTTCTATAAAAAACTACAGATAGAAGCCCGCGTAATTGGCGAGATGGTAATGAACATCATCATTCCTGCCGCGGTTTCCTATCAAAGCAAGCTGATTGAAAATGTAAAAGGTTTAAAAGATATCGGTTTAGATGAATCAACTTATGCTTCACAGCTTGATATTATTAACAGGATCTCGGAGCATGTAAATTTCATTAAAACCAATACCGAGCAAATGGTTAATGAACGTAAAAAGGCTAATGTTATCGACGATATCCGCCAGCGTGCCATTGATTATGATGAAAAGGTAAAATCTTTCTTCCAGCCTATCCGCTACCACGTTGACAAGCTTGAGCAATTAATTGATGACCGTTTATGGCCATTGCCTAAATTCAGAGAACTGTTGTTCATTAAATAGGTAAGATTACTCATTTATACAATGCCACTAATTTTAGAGTTAGTGGCATTTTTTTATTAGGGGATTTTTTTCATCAGGCAAAAACAACTCAAAAAGCATTGTCATTTCGACGAACAGTGGGCAGGATGGAGAAAGAGAGTGAGGAGAAATCTTGTACACCCTGTATTGAGGCTTTGCAGGGCGTACAAGATTTCTCTTTCGCCCCACGCCCACTAATTCCCAACCGGCTCCATCGAAATGACATTTTGCAAATTAAATCTAAGCAAACAAATCACTCGCCTTGTGCTGTTCTATAAGCACTGCCCGGTATTTACTTAGCAAAGCCGATTTGGATATAAAACCTATAAAAACTTCATCTTTTACCACCGGTAACTGCCAAACATCAATAGCATCAAAGGTATCCATAACGCTGCTGGCCGGTTGCTCATAGTCTATTACCGTCGGCGGCTCTATCATAATATCTGCTATCAGGCTATCAGCTATCTCCCTATTAAATAATCGGCGGCGGATATCATCTATCAGCACCACTCCTTCCAGGCTGCCATCATCTTTCAGTACGGGGAAAATATTAGCATCCGTTTTGGCTAATACTTTATAAAAATCGGTTACCGTCATTAATTTATCTACAGCGGTGTATTTACGATTGATAACGCTGTCAAGTGATATCGCATTCAACATGCCGTAATCCTGGCCTGGCTGGATATTGTTTTCATGAATCAGATGGCTCCAATACATATTATGGGGCGATGAATAGCGAGATATAATATAAGATATAGCCGATACGATCATCAGCGGAATAAACAGTACATACCCCCCTGTAATTTCGGCAATCAGGAATATGGCCGTAAGTGGTGCATGCAACACACCGGCCAGCGCGCCGGCCATCCCCACAGCAATAAAGTTTACTGTATTTAAATGAATTAACCCGGTTTGATTAACGCCAAAGGCCACCAACAAACCAAGAAAAGCCCCGGTAAACATAGTTGGCGCAAAAGTACCGCCATTACCGCCGGCACCAATAGTGATCCCCGCGGCAATGATTTTCATAAATACCAACGCTGCTATAAACAGCAGCATAACAAGCGGCTGATCAAGCCACTCACTAAATAAAGTTTCTTCCTTTAAAACATGGATATTACCATTTAAAATGGCCGTAAGATAATGATAGCCCTCGCCAAACAACTGCGGAAATACCACAATCATCAACCCAAGGATCACGCCGCCGGCAATGGCCCTCACATAACGGTTTTGCTTTTTGAATATGCCGCTCTCTAATTTGCCGCCTACCTTGGCTATATAAATGGCAACCCACCCACTTAATACGCCAAGGGCTACATAAAAGGGCAAAGCATTCATTACCCAACCTTCGGTAACCAGGTGAAACAACTGCCCCGAGTATAATGCCTTTGAAACCACTACACCTGTAGCTGAGGCTATTAATAAAGGAATAAATGTTGGGATGGTGATCTCCCCTATCAATATCTCGAGCGAAAATAAAACACCCGCTATAGGGCTATTGAATACCGCTGCTATACCTGCCGATGATCCAGCTGCTAATAATACCGTTTTTTCATAGGGCGTGAGCTTAAAAAACTTACCCACGTTTGAGCCGATAGCTGTGCCTGTACAAACAATAGGCGCCTCCAACCCCGCAGATCCACCGAAACCTACAGTTAATGAACTTGTGATCAGGTGCGAATAAATATTGTTGACCTTAATGTTCGAGCGGTTCTTTTTGATATTGATGAGGATCTTGCCTATGCCTTTTTCAATTTTATCGCGGTTTATCAGGTGCTGATAAGCTACCGTACCCAAAATGCCAATTGCAGGTAAAAACACATAGGCTATATGATAATACAGGTGCGATGATATATTGTGGCTCAGTTCTTCCATTAAATGCACTAAAAACTTAAGGGCTACTGCTGCCAGTCCGCCTACAAAGCCTACAAAAACGCTGCAATAAATTAAAAAGTTACGTTGGCTGTTACGCTTTAGCCGCCAGCGGTTTATTTTGTAGGAAAGTGTTTTTAACATAACAGAAGTAAATACTAATCCTGCCGATGAAGTATTATCAGCGCGAATTGTTTTTCGATTAACCTAAAACAGACTAAGGATGTGTATTAGTCTATTTTCTTACAAAGAAACACAATTTCCAACAGTTTATATTCATTAAACTCAATTGGAGCATATTTACATTACCTAATTAGTTATTAAACTTACCCAAAGTCAATTATATGTCTTTAAGAAATCAGCAAATCGAACATTGGTTTAATCGAAAATATGAAGTAAAGCCTAAAGCCGGTTTTAGAAAATGGTTAAAAAAACAGCGAAACCGAAAAATAAGGCAAACACCTAAAATTGAAGTTCCCAATATTAAGTACGATGGATGGGAATATTAAAAGCGCGATTTAATTAAAACTCATTTTACTTTATACAGAAAGCCCATTCGTTCAATTTAACCTAATAGCCTTATATTTGCCCATGATTTCTTCGCAAAGATATGATCAGCGTGGCGTATCAGCCTCCAAAGATGACGTTCATAATGCCATAAAAAACATCGACAAAGGCATTTTCCCAAAAGCATTCTGCAAAATAGTACCCGATATTTTAACCGGCGACCAAGAATACTGTAACATTATGCATGCCGACGGTGCTGGTACAAAATCGTCACTGGCTTATACTTACTGGAAAGAAACCGGTGATATATCCGTTTGGCGCGGTATAGCCCAGGATGCCATTATCATGAACCTGGACGATCTGCTTTGCGTTGGTGCCACAGATAACATCTTGCTGTCATCAACCATTGGCCGTAACAAAAACCTGATCCCGGGCGAAGTTATTGCAGCTATTATTAACGGTACTGAAGAAATTTTGGCCGAATTGCGTGAAGCCGGTATCGGCATCTACTCAACCGGCGGCGAAACCGCTGATGTGGGCGACCTGGTACGTACCATCATTGTTGACTCGACAGTTACCTGTCGTATGAAACGCGAAGATGTGATATCAAACCACCGCATTGAACCCGGTGATGTAATTGTAGGCCTTGCATCATACGGACAAGCTACCTACGAAAAAGAATACAACGGCGGCATGGGCTCAAACGGCCTTACATCTGCCCGTCATGATGTGTTTAATAAAACCATTGCCGAAAAATTCCCGGAGAGCTATGACGCGGCTATTCCTTATGAGCTAATCTTCTCAGGAAGTAAAAACCTTACCGATGCTATTGATATCGGAAATGGGCAAACCGTAACTGCCGGTAAGCTTGTTTTAAGCGCTACCCGTACCTACGCTCCAATCATTAAACAAATACTGGATGGCTACCGCAGCCGGGTGCATGGCATGGTACATTGCAGCGGCGGTGCTCAAACCAAAGTATTACACTTTGTGGAAGGCCTTCATATTATAAAAGACAACCTGTTCCCTGTACCTCCGCTGTTCAAGCTCATCCATGAGGAATCAAAAACCAGCTGGCAGGAAATGTACAAGGTATTTAATATGGGGCACCGTATGGAGCTTTACGTACCTGAGGCTATTGCTGCAGACCTGATCAGCATTTCAAAAAGCTTTGGAGTTGACGCGCAGATCATTGGCAGGGTTGAAAAAGCTGATACCAAGAAGGTAACCGTAACATCTGAATTTGGGGTATTTGAATACGAATAAAAATAAATAGTTTACGATTTGCTATTAAAAGGCGCTTTAGATAATCCTAAGCGCCTTTGTTGTTTTGCCGCATGACATTTTCCGGGGCAGCTTGAAAACAATCCAAAAACAGGTTTATGTAGAGAGCATAATTGCGTCTTTCGCAGGACAAGCCACTTTGTATGAAAGCTGGCGAACTTGCATATCTAACCTGCATGCGGGAGACGCTATTATGCGTCTCTACGATCAAAAACAGCCATATTTAAACAACGGAAAAATCCTAAAACAAAAAAGTCCCGGCCAATTGGCCGGGACTTTTTTGTTTTATCTTATTGTTATAAGTAATTCTTAGTTAAAGATATACCTTACACCAATTTGCGCCTGGAAGCGAGAGAAGGTGCTGATATCATTTTGGAATGACTTAGTAACAGGGATTGCATTGTTAGCATCAAGATAAGGGAATGAATACTGAGCTTTGCCAGTAGTAGCATCTTTACCCATATACCTTAACACTGTAGTTGCACCGTTGTTGAAACCGCTGTAAGATACCTGGTATAAGCCCCAGTTGCGGTTCAATAAGTTGGTGAAGTTGATCACGTCGAAAGTGAACTCCAAAGTGTTTTTGGTTTTACCAGCCTGGATCATGAAGTCCTGGGCAAAGTGTAAATCTAACCTTTTGTAGGTTGGTAATATAGCGCCGTTACGTTGAGCGAACTGACCTCTGTGTGCACTTAAATATGAATCCTGGTTGATGAAGTTATTCAACTGGTTCCAGATTTGAGCTGGAGTACGGGTATCAACAGTACCGTTAGCAGCAGTTGGAGCAGCAACTAATGTAATGTCGCCCTGATTTTTAGGGATGAACATCAAGTCGTTGGTAGCACCGTCGCCGTTAGGGTCGTTAGCAGTGATGTAAGAGATAGCACCGCTGTTAGCAGCTTCAAATACTAAACCAACAGTAGTAGCTAAGTTTTTAGCGTATTGTTTACGGTAAGATACTGTAGCAATGATACGGTTTGGCTGTACGTATGAGCTGTTTGAGATATTATCGGCGTTAGGGTTACCGGCAACATACCTGGTGCTCCAGATAGTGCTTGCAGTTGAACCACCGTCGTTAACATCTTTCGATTTGGTGTAAGTATACGCAAAGCTTGCAGCGAAACCATTGGTGAAGCTCTTCTGTAACTGACCGGTAATGAAGTATGAAAAACCTTTTGAAGTATTTCTCATGTAATATAAACCGGTGATAGCCGGGTTCTGTGCCGTAGCTGCAGATGCAGCAGGGGTAGTGTTTTTAGAATCGTAACGGATCTGACCTTCAGGACCAGCAAAAGTGCTGTAACCGTCAGACAGAACAAGATTTTGGTGATAAATAGCACGGATATCTTTAGTGTAAGCACCTTCGATAGTACCGATGATACCGCCAGGTAATTTCTGGTCAACAGCTAAGTTTGTTCTCCAGATTTTTGGATATTTCAGGTTCGGATCAGCAACGTCTAACTCGTATGAAGTAGCAGCTACTGCATTTGCAGGCCTGTTTTTGTTAACGTTTGGATCAAATACTAACTGACCGGCGTTAGCAGGAGTAGCATTTGCTTTGGTGATGGTGTATGAGCCGAACAATAAACCGTTGTTTGAAGCCTGGTTTGAGATCCATACAAATGGTACAGAACCTGTAAATAAACCAGAACCACCACGGATCTGAGTTGACTGGTCACCATTAACATCCCAGTTAAAGCCTACACGAGGTGATAACTGAACCCTGTTTTTTGGCAATTTAGAAACGTCAACCTGAGTACCACCCTGGAAAGTTAAAGCCGCAGCATTGCTATTAGCAGCTAAAGTAGTAGGGAATACATCATAATCAGCCCTTAAGCCGTAAGTTAACCTGAAGTTATCAGTTACGTGTACTTTATCCTGTACGTAAGCACTATAGATAGAAGCTTTAATTTTAGCAAACGGGAATGAATTACCTACTGCAGAGTAACGTAAAGTATAAGCCTGTGCAGGCAAACCGTTTATGAAATCTGAAGCTGAGTTATAGGTATATAAACCATTGTAATCTGGAGCGAAACCGTTAGTGTAGCTCTGGATCTGGTTACTTGTACCGATAGTGATCTCATGTTTACCAGAGAAGATAGTTAAATCGTCTGAAAACTGGAAGATGTTTGTATTTAACAAGTTACCGGCTGTGTAAAGCTCAGAACCAAAGCTGGTTGCTGTTGCGTTTGCAGCAGTTACTACGTTACCATTAGCATCGCTTGTGCCGTTGCCGATATCAACCATAGGGATAGTTGAGCTGCCAAGGAAGTTACGGAAATCTCTTAAAGCAGAGTAGCCAACAGTAAATTTGTTTGAAATTTTATTGCTGAAACGGGTATCCAACTCAACAATACCAATGTTAAAGTTATTGTTAATAGTATAACCTGAACCGTAGAAAGGTAATGTGTTAGTACCAGGAGCACGGGTTGTACCGTAACCAACACCACCATTGGTGATACCTGAGTTACTTGCAGGCTGATCTTTAAATGATTTTAAGTAAAAATACTTAGCACTTAAAGTGTTGTTTTTGTCGATGTTCCAATCAATTTTTGCAGTCAATTTATTGCTTGACGTACGGTAGTTGTAACCCTGGTAAACACCTGGATCATAACCATAAGTAGCCAATTTTTGTTTGATTGCATCAAGTGTAGAAGCTTGTACCTGTGATACGTTAGCACCACTTGCACCTGAACCGCCGGCTACATAAACAGCTGAAGGTGGTTGAGTGATTCTTTCCTGCTCGCCAGATACGAATAAGAATAATTTATTTTTGATGATCGGGCCGCCTACAGCAACACCATCTGTATGGTAGTTTACATCAGTTACGTTAAGGTTGGTTGGGCCAACATGGTAACCTTGTAATTTTGAACCACGGGCGTAGTAGTAAGCAGTACCTTTAACCTGGTTAGTACCTGATTTTACAACAGTGTTAACACCGGCACCGGTAAAGTTACCCTGACGAACGTCATAAGGAGCAATATCAACCTGGATCTGGTCAATCGCATCCAATGAAATTGGCTGTGAACTGGTTTGACCACCCAAGGTACCTGATAAACCAAATGAGTTGTTGAACAATGCACCGTCAACAGTAATGTTGTTGAAAGTACTTGAACGACCACCAAATGATAAACCGTTAGCAGAAGGGGTTAATTTAGTGAAATCAGATAATGAACGTGCGATAGTTGGCAGGTTTTCAATTTGCTGACGGCTAACAGTTTCGCGTGCACCGGTACGTGAAGAGTTGATCACTTTACCTGATGTACCTCTTACAGTTACTTCTTTTAATGAAGTAGTGTTGTCGGCAAGCTGAGCAGAGATCTTTTGATCCTGGCCAATGTTAAGGTTAATACCTTCCTGAACGAAATTAGCGTAACCAATAAAAGTTACTTTGAAAGTGTAGGGGCCACCTACCCTTAAGTTAGGGATGTTGTAACGGCCATCGGCACGGGTTACAGTCGAATACACAGTACCGGTTGGCGTGTGCACCATTGTTACAGTTGCACCGGGGATAGCACCTTTAGCATCGGTAACGGTACCGTTGATGCTTGCGGTGGTTACACCCTGAGCTAATACGTTCTTACCAGTGAAGAACGAAAAGCCGATGAGAAGTAATAAAAGAAGGTAATGCTTCCTCATAAATTGCTTTTTTAATTATACGTTTAATTAATTGGCGCAAAGATAATTAATGAACCAATTACCAATGTTAAGTTAACGTTAACAATTATTATATATTTATCAACATTTTACATGATAAATACAAAAACCATAAAACAATGGTCAAAAGCAATGAAAATATTGTAAATAATATGGTTTATATCATATCTGGTTCAACTGTTAAAATAACATAGGCGGTTTTATGACACAGGACAGATATAAATAGCCGATTGCGAAGCATATATACAGGCAGTACATTTTTTGGTTTCAGCCCTTTTACTTAGCTTTGGCATTCGAAAAAATAGGGGTCTGCGGAAAAACCTCTAAAATCCGCACAGCTTGTTTACCTTTGAAACGAAATTAAAGTATATCAATAATAATATGGATTACGATGTAATTGTTATTGGGTCTGGTCCGGGTGGCTATGTTGCTGCTATCCGCGCTTCCCAGCTTGGTTTAAAAACCGCCATTGTCGAAAAAGAATCTTTAGGTGGTATCTGTTTGAACTGGGGTTGTATCCCAACCAAGGCTTTGTTAAAAAGCGCCCAGGTTTTTGAATACCTTAACCACAGTACCGATTATGGTATTAAAATTAACGGCGCCGGCGAAGTTGATTTTGCCTCAGTTGTTAAAAGAAGCCGTAACGTTGCCGATGGCATGAGCAAAGGCGTTCAGTTTTTGATGAAGAAAAACAAGATTGATGTTCTTGTTGGCTTTGGTAAATTGAAAAGCAAAGGCGTAGTAGAAGTTAAATCTACCGATGGTTCGGCTAAAACCTACAGTGCAAAACACATTATATTAGCTACCGGTGGACGCTCTCGTGAATTGCCTAACCTTAAACAGGATGGTAAAAAAGTTATCGGTTACCGCCAGGCTATGGTATTGCCTCAGCAGCCAAAATCAATGATCGTGGTTGGCTCAGGCGCTATCGGTATTGAGTTTGCCTACTTTTATAATGCAATAGGTACTAAAGTTACCGTTGTTGAGTATCTTGATAACATCGTTCCGCTTGAGGACGAGGACGTATCAAAAGCGTTAAACCGCATCCTAAAAAAACAAGGTATCAACATTATGACAAGCTCAAATGTTGAAGCTGTTGATACCAGCGGCGATTTGTGCAAAGTGACTGTAAAAACAGCTACCGGCACCGAAACCCTGGAAGCTGAGATTGTTCTGTCTGCAGTAGGTATTGCTACCAACCTTGAAGGCATTGGCCTCGAAGAAAATGGCGTTAAAACTGATCGCGGCAAAGTATTGGTTGATGATTTTTACCGCACTAACGTTGAGGGCGTTTACGCTATCGGCGATATAGTTAAAGGCCAGGCCCTTGCTCACGTGGCATCTGCCGAAGGTATTATCTGCGTTGAAAAAATTGCCGGTGAAAACCCGCACCCGCTTGATTATAATAATATCCCTGGCTGTACTTATTGCTCACCAGAAATTGCTTCTGTTGGATATACCGAAAAAGCAGCTAAAGAAGCCGGTTACGAAATTAAGGTTGGCAAGTTCCCATTCTCAGCATCGGGTAAAGCAAGTGCTGCCGGTGCTAAAGATGGTTTCGTAAAAGTGATATTTGATGCCAAATATGGCGAGTTCTTAGGCGCCCACATGATTGGCTACAACGTTACCGAAATGATTGCCGAAGTAGTTACTGCCCGCAAGCTGGAAGCTACCGGTCATGAGATCATCAAATCGGTACACCCTCACCCAACCATGAGCGAAGCCGTAATGGAAGCAGCCGCCGAAGCTTACGGCGAGTGTATCCACTTGTAGATTTTAGTTCATAGATCATGGTTCATAGTTCATAGATCATGGTTCATAGATCATGGTTCATAGTTCATAGATCATGGTTAATAGTTCATAGATCATGGTTAATAGTTCATAGATCATGGTTAATAGCCTATAGCTGCAACACATATTTAAAGCCTTAAATTAAATGTATAGCATTTAGTTTGAGGCTTTTTACGTTTATAACGTCATCAAGCGAAAGTCATCTTAAAAATAATATCCTAATTTAGCCTTGCGTGTACTAAAGGGCCTTTATGCATCAAAGACCATGAACTATTAACCATGATCTATGAACAAAAATAAACCACGAACTAACAACTAAAATGAAACTACACACCATCGATACCGGCTTTTTTAAATTAGATGGCGGCGCTATGTTTGGCGTTGTTCCGAAAACCATCTGGAACAAAACCAACCCTGCCGATGAAAATAACCTTTGTACCTGGGCCATGCGCTGTCTGCTGGTTGAACACGAAAACCGGCTGATATTAGTTGATACAGGCATTGGTAACAAACAAAGCGAAAAATTCTTCAGCCATTATTATCTTCATGGCAACGCCAGTTTGGACAGCTCGCTGGCTTCCCTTGGCTTTCACAGGAATGATATTACCGATGTATTTTTAACCCACCTTCACTTTGATCATGTGGGCGGGGCCGTTGTACGAGATGGCGAAAGCTTGTTACCTGCTTTTAAAAATGCAACCTACTGGAGTAACCCCAAACACTGGGACTGGGCAGTAAACCCTAATGACCGCGAAAAGGCTTCTTTTTTTACGGAGAATATCATCCCCATACAGGAAAGCGGCCAGCTCAAATTTGTTGATGCCGAAGACGGTATTAACTTCATGAAGGATTTTGATATCCGTTTTGTATCCGGCCACACCGAATCCATGATGCTGCCGCTCATTAATTATAAAGGCAAACAGATCCTGTACATGGCTGATCTGCTGCCATCCATTGGCCACCTGCCTATCCCTTACGTCATGGCCTATGATATGTTCCCGCTGCAAACGCTTGCCGAGAAAAAGCTCTTTTTAAATGAAGCTCTGGAAAAAGAATACGTATTATATTTTGAGCATGACCCCGTTAATGAATGCTGCACGCTACAACAAACGGAAAAAGGCATCAGGGTTAAAGATATGTTTAAGCTTAGCGACCTGTAACCGTTGATTGGTTTTGATTTCGATGATTCCGTTGATTCTTTAACTCATAAAACACAAAAGGCATCCCCTCGCGGGATGCCTTTGTTCATTGATCGGTTTAGGTTAAAAGCCTCGTCAATTATATCAGTGCAATTGAATCATAAAGCCGGATACTATCACAGCAACCAATCGATAATCTCCAACCCCTGATCACGTTAAAGAAAGGTTTAGGTATAAAGAACGCTCTTTCTTTGGCCGGGGGCAGTAAAAAACTCCCCCTTAGCCGCAAATTTCTTCAATAAAAAGGTTTAGGATTTTGAAATCATATGTACTCTCCCTCAAAAATCTCTAATCACAAACCTTAACCATGATGCATAATTTGCAGGGATTACATAATCAGCCAGCAAATTTTTATGCATCAGGATATTTTAATTATTCGCCTTTAGTGCTGGCGTCGCCTTTGCCCTGGTTTTCGATCTGCAATTTTTTAAGCATTTCGGTACCTATCAAGGCGTCAATCATACCGCCGCTGCCACCCTCTTTACCACTCACCAATATCTCAGGCACTAACCTGATGCCTGCAGCAGCTAAAGCTTCGGCTACACGCACTATGGCATATTGTTCGGTACCCATCGCTTCGGTTTTTTGTTTCGTAACCTCGGCTTCTGATAAACCTATGGCTTTGATCTTGGCACCTTCGGCCAAACCGTTCACTTCAGTGGCATTCGCATCAGCTTTGGCATTCACTGTTTTTGCTTCGGCATCGGCTTTGGCTATCGTGATCCTTACCTCGGCATCGGCTTTGGCGTTGATGGTTTTAGCTTCGGCCTCACCTTTTGACGCAGCTACCCTTGAAGCGGCCATCTGGGTGTTGATCTCAACCTGGCGGGTTGATTTCACTACTTCAGGCTGCATATCGGCACCGGCACGTGCACTTTCAAACTCTTTACGTTCAATCTGCGCATGGCGCTGGATCTCATAAGTAACCTTTTCCTCTTCGGCCAGTTTACGGTCGGTAAGGGTTTTCATCAACGCTGCTGGCGGTACGATGTCACCTATCAGGGTATCTACACCAATTACGTTGTAGGTTTCCAGTACACGCCCAATGTGCTCGCGGGCATCGGTTTGCCTTTGGATACGATTGGCCAGGAAGCCGATTACATCACTTTTTTGGGCAGAGTTACGGAAGTAGTTGGCAATGGTTGGTTCCAGTACCTGTGATACCAGGTTTTTCATTTTGCCAAACCTTGCTATCACTTTTGGCGCTTCATTACGTGGCACGTGGATGATCTGTGACACATCGAGGTTGAAAGTAAAACCATCGCTTGACCTTACTGTAATAGTACACAGGTTCTTGTCCAACTCGTGCGATTCGGTACGGCTATCGGCCCAGTTTAGTACGATATTGGTTGTAGGCACAATTTCAACCGCATGAGTGTAGATGTTTACCGGGTGCTTACCAGGGTCAAGCGGCTCATCCCAAACACCTTTTTCGTTGCGTTTTACAATGTTACCATGCTTAAAGTTATCGCCGCTGGTATCTTTACCTTCCGGGCCCACAAAGGAGTTAACAACGCCCACGTAACCAATTGGTATATAGATCATATCTACCTGTTCAACACTCACAAACCAAGGGTTAAGGTAATATGTACCTGCCAGTATTACATCCTCCTGCAAACCTTTACGGCCGCCTGCATTAATGAAAGCTATCGGGTCCTGGTAGTTTTTATGTCCATGTACCGATTCGCCGGCTATCTCACCTTTATTCAGCGGTTCACCATCCAAAGTGGTAATAATACCTACCTTATTTTCGTGAATCTGCGTAATTGGCACCATCTCTATATCAAACAAAAAGGCGTTGATACGATAGTTACCCGGAGTAAGAAAAGCTGCCTGCGGACCTTTCTGACCATTATTATCCAAAAAGGCAATAGCATCCTGAAACTTATCGCATTCAACCGGTTTACCCAATACACGGCCGGTATCAAATGCAGCACCGTCTTTAGCCTTTACGAGGCCCAATTTGCCTTGCTCAATAATGGTAAAAGGCTGCATTACAATGGTATATTGCCATGGCCACATTTTCCAGTATAAACCAGGAGCAAGAGCTTTGGCCTGCATACCAGCTTCGCCCTGGGTGGCAATGATACGGCCATCGGGCAGGCGGCTGTTACCCGTAAGGGCAAACTTTTTGATCACCAAACCAATACGGTCGTCTGGAACGATAACCATGCCGCAAAACACGCGCAAAACAAATTTGTACATCAGCAATAACACTATGACGGGTATAACCCACCACAGACTAACAATTAGATTGTCCATTTTTTTAAAGATTGTTTTTGATTTTTTTATTAACGGAACCCTTAAGGTGCGGGCCCTCACAATACTTATAGCTTACCTGGAAGAGTACCTTGGCTATATAGTGTCATTAAGACAGTTGCAGTTATGCTTTGTTACGAAAAATCTTAAAAATATTTTACGCCCAACGTCAAATCCATGTAATTAATTGATACACAGAAAGTAAATTTTAAGACAATTTTTATAAAAACTTTTAACAATACGCATAGTTAAACAGATACAGGTTATTTAACGAAAACTTATCTTATAAAGCCATGAACACTACTAATAATATCAAAAAAGAAGGTAGCAAGGCGGATACTACTAAAACGGAAGGGCAAAAAGCCAAAGAGCTCAAAACAGAAGGCCCGCTAAGTGAAAAGGACGAAGTAAAGCAGGCCGAAGAGCGTACCAGGAAAGGCACAAAGAAATAGTCTTAGTCGGAAGTCCGAGGTCGGAAGTCCACAAGTCCTGATTCTGTTTCCCTCTTCTCTATACTTTGAACTTAAGACTTACGGCTTCAGACTAAAGACTTAGCGTCGCTTTCAATTTCAAAAGCAATTGTATAGTTTTATCCAAACATTTTATGTTATGATAAAACAAGGCTTTTTATTGCTTGCCATAGTTACACTTTTTATAACGTCATGTAAACCTACGGTTTCGGTTGCTACACTTACCGGTAAATGGAAATACATAAAAATTGAACACCCTAATGCCAGTCCGCCCGATACCGTAAAACAAGCCGAGTTGGATGCAAACGTGCCCTACATCCAGTTTACGCCCGAAATGAAGTTCCTGATAGTTTGGGGAGGCAAGTTTTTGTCGCACGGTAGTTTTACGCTTAACGGCAGTAATATGAATATAACAGAGAAGCTGCCTGATGGCAAGACCCGCGATTTTGTTTTTTACGTTTCGGAACTTACCGAAACCAAGATAGTTTTTGAAAGCACCGGCCCGGATGGTTCAAAAGTTACCGCTTTACGGGCGAGTAAGTTTTAATTAGGAAAATTGCATAACTTGCATATGGGCCACAAGGCAAAACCTTACGGTAGCGCTTGGTTTAAATCATGTTAATCCTTCAATCCTAAAAATCAAGGTTTAATGAGCCGCAACAACATCACCGCTGGCCTCAACCTTGTGTTTAATAAAACGCTTGCCAATAAAAACAATTAAAAGCGCCAAAATTGATGAACTAACCATAACAGCCGCCATAGGCAGCGAGCTATGTTGTTTTATTACCGAGATGCCAATGGATGATAACGCCCCCACAGCCATCTGAGATGCACCTAATATTGCCGAAGCAGAACCTGCATTTTTTGTGAACGGCGCGAGTGATAATGCAGACGTGTTTGGCGCGCTGATACCAATACAACATAATACACCAAATATCATAGCTATAGTCCCCCCTATTCCAAACCAGTGATGTAATGATCCTATAAAAAACACCATTGAGATAATTACCATTAAAATCAAGGCCGCTCCAATCATCTGCTCGCTTTTGTATTTCTTTATCAATAAGCTATTCAACTGGCTTGAACCAATAAAGCCCACCGAAAGCCCGGCAAAGATCCATCCAAACTGAGTTCCGCTTACTTTAAAGCCGTCAATAAACACAATGGGCGATGCCGAAACGTAGGCAAACAAACCTGCAAATGCAAACGCCCCGCCTATGGCATAAGTTACAAACTGTGTATCTTTTAAAACAGTTATAAAATGCCCTATTATCGGCCCGGGTTTTAAGGAATACGAAGGATCGGGCTGATAGCTTTCGGGCAGCCAGAATATTACCGACACCAATATAAGCACCGCTATAATAGTTAACACCAGGAAAATGATCTGCCATTCAAAAGCGGCCGCAATGTAACTACCGGCCGTAGGGGCCAGCATGGGCGATGCGCCAAGTACCAATATCAGCAATGAAAATACTTTAGCATTATCCTCAACCGGAAACAGATCGCGCACCATAGCCATAGCTGCCACACTTGCCGCACAGCTGCCCACCGCCTGAAAAAAACGAAGCACAATAAGCATTTCAAGCGATGAGGAAAAGAAGCATCCCATTGATGATACGATATAGAGGCCCAGCCCCCAGTATAGTGGATTTTTACGGCCAAACCTGTCAAGCAAAGGCCCGTAAAGCAGCTGCCCCGCAGCAATGCCAACGAAATAGCTCGATAAGGATAGCGCTACCTCATCGGTACTGGTATGCATGTACTTAGCTATTGCCGTAAAGCCCGGCAGGTACATATCAATAGAAAAAGGGCCAAGGGCCGTTAAGGACCCTAATATGAGGATCAGTACAATATATTTTTGTTTGGTCATATTTTTGTTGATGGTTCATGGATCATAGTTCATGGACCATAGCAATATTGGATTACAGTATGTAGTGGTTTTCAACGTTCAGGCAATCATTCACAGGCTCCGCACTATGAACTATGATCCATGAACTACAGCCCCTAAAACGCCTCGCCTAAATTAAGACTTATTGACGAGAAGTTTTTGCTCACCCCATAATCAAGGCTGATATTGGTGCCGGCTTTTTTATTGAACTTAAACCGCAGCCCCGTGCCACCGGCCGGGTGCCAGTATACAAAAGCATGATTTCCGGGCTCGGTAACTGAGTTCACGTTTGCGAATACCACAAAGCCTAATAAGCCATTGCGGGTAATATCACGACGATATTCTGTTTCAAAATAAGCAAGCCTGTCGCCCCGGTACCGGCTTTGAGGAAATCCCCTGCCCGATCGCTGGTAGGGCTCCCAGCCAAGACTGGGCAGGTTGAGATATGGAGTACGTGGTGTAAGCGTTGTCCAGAAGAAAGCCCATAAAGCCAGCACGTTTTTAGGGCCGGAGTTGGTTAACTGCAGGTATTTACGCATATCAATATATAACGACCGCCAATCGGTATGGCTTCCAAATGCTTTTGCATTAACACGATAAACCACATTGGCATAAGCGCCGGGAAGCGGGTTGATAGAGTTTTTGCGCGAATCGTATAGTAAATTGAGCGTTATGCCCGATGAAAATGCATCCTGATCGGCAGCGGTGCCATATTTATAGCCGGTAAACTTACGCAGGTTTTGATCGCCATTGCTTTCAATATCCATGTAGTAATCCAGATTATAGCCTAAGCCTGCATAAAAGTAGGGTTTGATCTGCTTTAACACGCTTTGATAAAACCGGATGTAATTATAATTTACCAGGAACTTATCTTCGGGCCCCTGATTGCCGCCTAAGCCCCATGTATATTGCGGATAAACCATCAGCCGGGTATCCCCCTGTATATTCCACTCGTTATTATTAAGCCAGATATTTGACCGGATAGGCAAACCATACCGCCCTTTTAAATTAAAATAAGGGGTAAAAGTAAAGCTCGATAAATTGGTAGTAGCCGCATCACCAAGGTAAAAACCGGCAGTTGTTGAAGTAAACAGCGCCCTGCCCCCGCTCCGGCCATCTGTTGATGAAATTGGGAAAACAGAAAAGTAAATCTTTTTTCTTTCGGTTGTTTGCTGCCGGGGCTTTACTTTAAAAAGCGAACGTGCAATATCAATAACATCTCTTTGTGGTACTGTATCTTTTTTTATGCTCACGGTATCGGTACCCGCTTCCTGCGCCAGCACCATAGCCGGAATAAAACATAAAACTAATACAGATAACCGTCCTACCATCGTGCTTTAAACAGAAAACTCACCCAGCTGTTTGATCGTTAATAATGTTATTAACGGATAAAACAGTGTAATCGCTTCAATTTAGTTAAATTTTAATTTAAATAAAAAAGGCCTGTAACTATTATTAATTACAGGCCTTTTATAAAAGCTTTTAAATTAATGGTACGTTGTTGTTTTGGTTACAGTTGTTTTGGTGGTAGTATAATGATGGTGCGGATGTGCCCTGCGCCATGCAATACGTGCTGCGCGTTGCCTTTTTTCTTCGCGCCTGCGGGCTTCATTACCAATAATGTAACCACCACCCGCGCCAAGAGCACCGCCAACTAAAGCGCCGCCTGCGCTATGCGTAATAAGGGCACCTGCAACAGCGCCACCTGCGCCGCCTATTATAGCTCCCTTACCTTGTTTACTGATTCCTTTTTTTTGTGTTGTTTGTGCACCGGCATTAATACTGATCGATAACATCAGGCCAATTAAAAAGCACATATATATCATTAACTTTTTCATTTTGGTATGTATTTAATAAGTGTTAACACAAACACCTATACAAATAACAGGCCGTTATTGAAAATTGCGTTGCAAAAATTAAACAAAAGAACCTTAGCTGACAATGCTATTTCAGGAATTCCAAAACAGCCTTTGAAAATTCGGAGGTTCGGCTGGCGCTGTTATGATCGCCGGGAACGTAAACGAGCTTAGACCCTGGAATGAGTTTATTGAGGGCAACTTCATCGCCGTTGTCATGATCTTCAGTGCCATCTATAAGCAGCACCGGGATTTTCACTTTGGCTAATTCCTGTTTACCGGTTGATGGTTGCCACTTTTGCTGATAAGCCAAAGCAAGCTCATCAAAGGGATTACTGCGGATGTATTTAATCATCCCATCAACGTCATGAAAGCTGGTATCGCCCATTAAAGCCTTATAGGCATGGATCCGGCGCGGCCATTCGGGATTGGTATAAGCATCACCCATGCCCCCCATTACGGCCTTTTGGGCGCGCTTATCCAGCACAAACACCCGCGATGTAATGATCGATCCGCGGGAGTATCCAACAATATTATATTGTTTAAGGCCAAGGTTCGTGGCTAAACCCATAATATCTTTTGCTTCGGCATCGTTAGCGTAACCGGCGTCGGTATGTGGCTTGTCCGACCGGCCGTTACCACGCTGATCCAATATAATTACTTTGTAGCCTGCGATTAACAAATCATTATAAAGCTGTCCTTTTTTCCAGCCTTCGCCGGTGCCCGAAAAACCATGAACCAGTATTACCGGGAAGCCATCGCCTTTTACCTCGTAATAAATCTTAATGCCATCAAACGAGTTATAGTAGCTGCCTGCTGTAGCAGCTTGCTGCGCCCTAACACAGTTGCTGATGATCAGCATAAAGAAAAACAGGCACAAACCGGCTGGTAACTTTTTCATAACAAGTACAGTTTTTATTTAACAAACAGGTTAATAATCATTACACCCACAAGCCCGATAACAGAAACAAGGGATTCCATTATCGACCATGATTTGATCGTATCTTTGATACTCAAATTAAAATACTCTTTAAATAGCCAGAACCCCGAATCGTTTACGTGCGAAAATGCCAGACTACCGGCCCCGATAGATAATACCATTAAATTAGGGTTAACATGATTTTGCAAAACCAGGGGCGCAACGATACCTGCGGCTGTTAGTCCGGCTACTGTTGCAGAGCCCAAACTAATGCGTATAATAGCGGCAATTACCCAACCGAGCAGCAGGGGCGGCAAATTAAAAGCCTGCAACTGCGCTGCTATTTGGCTGCTTACGCCACTTGCAGTTAGAACCTCTTTAAAAGCGCCCGATCCTGCTATGATTAATAATATCAGTGCAACATCCTTTACTGCATCAGTAAAACTCCCTGCAAGCTGGCCCATTGTTTTACCTTGCTTTACACCCAAAGTATAAGTGGCCACAATGAGCGCTACCAGCATAACAATTGAGGGATCGCCGAGAAATGTAATAAATTTTGCTAAACCTGGGTTTTGTATGTTAAGATATGGAAAAAATGCAGTAAGCATTAACAACATAACCGGCAGTAACGCCGTAAAAAAACTGTTAAATGCTCCCGGAAGCTTTTCAGGAGGTAATTCTTCGGCCCGGAAAGTAGCCAGTGGCTCTGATGGAATTTTTTTTAGAAACAGGGCAAACACAGGCCCTGCCAATATGATGGCAGGAATAGCTATTACAAGGCCGTAAATAAATGTTGTAGCCATATTAGCGTGAAACAGGGCTACTAATGCTGATGGCGATGGATGCGGGGGTAAAAAGCCATGCGTTACCGATAACGAAGCAAGCATTGGCAACCCTATATAAACAGCCGGCAGTTTATATTTATAAACTACCGAAAATATGAGCGGTACCATCAGCACAAAACCAATACCATAAAACAATGGAATGCCGATAATAAATCCGGCAACAACCAACGCCCACTGAATATATTTTTCACCTACT
Organism: Mucilaginibacter sp. Mucisp86; assembly: GCF_047324315.1. Lineage (NCBI taxonomy): Bacteria > Pseudomonadati > Bacteroidota > Sphingobacteriia > Sphingobacteriales > Sphingobacteriaceae > Mucilaginibacter > Mucilaginibacter sp. Mucisp86. The sequence continues at coordinate 4,736,052 of NZ_CP168503.1, read as the reverse complement.
GCGGCAACAAGTACGCCTGCTATTTTTTGCGCGGCTCCGCTTACCGCCACAAGCTTGCCCAGCATGGCACCAAGGCATATAATGATCAGCAACTGGCCCAAAATATCGCCCATTCCTTTTTGCAATGAAGCGGTTACTTTATTAATGGGAATGCCCAATAGCAAACCAGCTACTATTGAAACAATCAGGAATGCGATAAAGGGATTTACTTTTACAAGGCTTACCAGCAAAACCAGCAGCACAATACAAAAAAGGATAGTTAACAGTACCATTAAATTATATGTTTATGTATGGCCAGTGGTGTATAACCAGAGTATTGGACACCCGCTGCGGCCAACTAAAGTAACAACAAAATTTGAGTTTCGGATTTTTAATGGTAAAAGCTTTTAATTACCTTGCTATTAACAGCACATATGTAGCTTTTTTATCTTTATAACCCGAAAAACCGGAAGCCTGTGTAATTATTCTGCAACCTGTTACTATTTATCGTCCGTTTCATTTTTTTTATAAAAAATAGTTTTAATTTTGCATTAAAGTTTTATCCGATTAAGATTAAGCCCAAACCACTATTTACAGGATACTGTATTTTAACGAGCATACTTTAATACCTTTTCGGCATTTATTTCTTTAATTTTTATTATGGTTAAGCGTATTTTAGTATTGGATGACAATCAAGACATTCTTGATATTGTTCATGAAACCCTTACTTATGAGCAATTTGAGGTTAAAAGTACATCGGTAAGCACCGATGTTCTGCCGCTGATTGAGAGTTTTGAACCAGATCTTGTTATACTTGATTACCGTGTGGCAGGTACCAATGGCGGCGAAATTTGCCGTAATATAAAAGTACACCCTAAATTTGGCAATACACCTGTAATTATCTTTTCGGCCTATGTAAATAATGAAAGCGAACTCATTAGCTACGGCTGCGACTCCATAATCAATAAGCCCTTTGATTTAACCGAACTTGTTGAAAAGGTAAATAGCCTGCTTTAAAATAAGCCACCTTGCTTTAGTCCATCAACATTGCTGCCGCCTTTTTCCATTGTACATTTTAAGCTTTAGTTACAAGTTTTTTCCATGTGATAAAAGGCTGGAATTATCAAAAAAATAAAAAAAGAACATAAAAGAGCATCGCTTTACAAATACAGTTTCATTTTCCTATTTTAATTTAATAATTATCAATATTTCAATACTCTTATTAAGATATTGATAATTATATTAACTTTGTTTTATAAGTTAATATCAATAAATAATTAAATACAATAACCCCTGATTGTATTATGGTACTATCGATAACTGAACACGAAAAAAAGGAAGTAAGGAAAGCACCGGTATGCCCCAGGTGTAAATCAGAACTTGACAGCCGCGTGCCAAGAGGTTTTTTGGTGAAAAAATTTCTTTTTTTTCTTCCCTTAAAAAGATATATCTGCTATAAATGTCAACGTAAGCGGTATATACTACGATAATTAATTTAATTAATTTCTTAAAAGTAAATTAACAAGCACTTAAAAGTACTTTTCTCTTATTTTCTTCTCCATAAATACTATAGATATTGTATTTTGGCTTCCTGTTATTTTAAAATTTGTGGAAGAAAACGAAGCCAACTCAAGAAAAAGGTATTACTGTTCGAAATGCGGAGCCCCTTATCATTTCCAGATGCGAAGAAATTGGTTTTTAAAAAACGTTCTGTTTTTTGTACCGGTCAGAAAATATTTTTGCGCAAAGTGTAAAAAATCTGCCCACGTTTTTATAAAATAACACCAGTTAGCTGCATCCATTTAGATACGTCGATATTCTGATTGCCCCCGGTATTTACAACCATTCCTATACGGCATTATTCTGTTATTTTAGAACGCCGACCTTATTTGTATACAATTGAACATCTGCCATACTTTATTGAACCTATCAGATTATTAAACCTTCTGCATAAAAACACCCCAAAACACAAATTTGGCTCTAAAACAATCGAGTATAATACTTGGTATAAAAATTGCTCAATGTAACCTGATATTGAATAAGCTATATCAAAATTTCATTTTTTGCTGATACAATTTTTAACAGATTACTTATGCGACGGATATTAGCGGTGGACGACGACAAAGACATTTTAGAGATCATAAAATATATTCTGGAAGACTCAGGTTACGAGGTTGACACATTAACCGAAGGCAAAGCATTGTTCGACCGTATAAAACAGCATGAACCTGATTTAATTTTGCTTGATATTATGCTTGGCAATTTAGACGGCCGCGAACTTTGCAAAGCCCTTAAAAATCAACAGGAAACTAAAAACATACCTGTGATATTAATTTCGGCCAGCCATAACCCCGGCGTACTTACCCAGGCCGGATCACCCGATGATTTTATAGCCAAACCATTTGATATTGATGCATTGCTGAACAGCATAAGCAGGCAATTAAAAAGCGCTGCCTGATATACGATACATATCTCCAAAAAAACGGGGCAGACAAACACTTGCCCACCCCGCCAAATCAAAACAAAAAACTAAAAATCAAACATTTATATTAAATGCCTTTTCCCGTTTAGCGCGGTTACGCAGCTTAAAGAAAATGACAAGGTTTAGGAAATGCATACCGCCTAATATTAAAATGATCCACCCCAGTTTATAGCTCAATACCTCTACCACTACCTGCATACTGGCTATAGAGCCATACTCTTTAAGGGCCAGGCTCATATAGCCTATGTTTACCAGGTAGAAGCCTACCACCAGCAGTTTGTTCACAGAATCGGCCAGCTCGTTGTTGCCGTGAAATATATCTACCAAAAAGATCCGCCCGTTTTTAAACAGCACTTTGGCCACCCATACAGTTAATGCAATACTTGCCAGCAGATAAATAACATAGGTTAAAATAAAGTAATTCATGACGCCTAGGGTTTTATTTATTATTAATAATTTAGAATTTTCAGAAAAAATTGAAATTTTGATTTAAAAAAAATTATTTAAATACTTTCAGTATCGAACCGAAAAACCAGTTCTCTTCGGCTTTAAGCATGGTATCAAGTGTTTTGTTCACATTGTTAGCCAACTTGTTGATATCAGTAACCGTGGTTTTAAATGTTTTATAAGCCGGATCTTTTGCATCACCTTCTACCCCTGCCAGTTGGTCAAGGATTTTAATGATAGGTGTAAGCTCGCGCTTTTTACGTTCTTCGGCTACACGGCGGGCAATAGTCCATACATCCTTTTCGGCGTAAAAAAACTCTTTGCGTTCACCGGTTTTATGCTGCTTTTCAACCAGGCCCCAGTCAATTAAATCGCGCAGGGTCATGTTTGCATTGCCTCGCGATATGCTTAACTCGGCCATTACTTCTTCGGTAGTCAAGGCTTCCGGCGAGATCATCAGCAAGGCATGTACCTGGGCCATGGTGCGGTTTATCCCCCACTCCGATCCCAGCTTACCCCATGCCTCAATGAATTTTAACCTTGCCTCTGTCAATTCCATGCACAAATATAGATAAGTTTTTAAACTTTCAAAAAAAAATGAAAATTAAGGCTAAAGGCTAAACGAACTCATAACTTTAGGGTTACAAAACATTTTCAACAAGGACATACAGTTTGTCTCCTATCTCATGTCTCACATCTAAAATCTACTGCCTCAACCACCCATCTATCTTCGTATTCCACTCCTGCTGATAGTATTGGTTCGTACCGTGATTAGTTTCATTATCATACTGTTCCTGCAACAGGTTCATCTCCCGGTACGAGTCGAGGTATTGTACATTAATGTAGCCATCATAATTATCAACCGGCAGTTTCATAGCTATAAGTGCCTGTTTAAAATGCCGGGCCACCACCTTTACAATATCAAAATGTCGCTGTTCGTGGTTCAGTGCAAACGCTGTACGGCCCTCGGGTTTTACCCAGGCAGCACTTTTAGGTAAAAATACCTTCATGCTTATCCTCACAACAACAATAGCTTTGCTCACTTCTACCTGTTCGGTATAACCAAAACCAGGCATCACTTCGGCAACGTACTTCCCGCCGCGGGCCTTATCCTGAAAATCATTCCAGGTCAGGGGCCTTTTAGCCGAATAGTAAATGGTGTCCCCTTCGGGCTGTTCCGAATAATCTGTGAAGATCAGCTTCACCCCCTTGGCAAGTTTAATATTGGTATCAGCTTCGCGGTTTATCCATTTATTAAAAAACTGAAGACCGGCTTCAAGTGTCCGGCTTATCAACAGCCCTGTATCGTATTGCTGTGTTGCGCTGCGGTAGTAGGTTGTGGAGGCCGGGTAGTCAATCAAATGCACGTTTCCGTCATCTTTTTTCAATTCAAACCATAACTGTATCTCCAGCCGGCCTGCTATCCTGCCATCGGACATAGGCGTTTCATTGAGTTTCAATTTTTTTATGCGGATGTTTACCGCACGCAGTGTTTTATTTACAGGGATAGCATAGTCGGCAAATTGCTTAACTGCTGTGGATGCTCCTCCCTGTAAATCCGCCTTATATTGCACCGCCGGTAAATTCCCCGGTGCAGGCAGTAACCAGGCAACGGCATTGCGTTCTGCCCGTTCATCAATAACATTAGCTATATAAAACTCATTTGGTTTGTCAATTAACTGCCTGTTTGTTAAAACAATTTCGGCATTTGTTTTTTGTGCTTTTGAATTTAACGGACAAAACACAAACATGTACAACATTACCGGCAACCACAATCCAGCACTGTTAAAAACCCTGTTCATAATTGGTAAAAATAAAAGATGCGATATAGCACCCCAAGGGTATTATAATGCTCAAAATACAAATAAATTGCATCCCTGTATGCTTAATTGTTAACTTTGGGTACTCTTCGCCGAAGCCCCGGCAATACTCAACAATTTTAAAGTTTTCCACACGGATATTATCTTTAGTATTACCTTCGTTAAAAGAAGTGTTATCCACAATTGTTAATTTCTAATGTGAAAAGCCTCTTTTTGGTTTAGCTATTTTCGCACTATCGTTAGTATGCGCTTTATGATCAAAACAAGATACATCACCCTGCTCATTCCCGTATTTTTAGTTTCAACCGCACGAGCCCAGCAAAACCCTTCCACTCAAATCTACCGCACCTATCATGCGGCTTTGGACTTGATGGACAAAGGGAAATTTTCTTCGGCTGCCGAACAGTTCCGTTTGGTTGAAGCTTACAAAATTAAAACCAGCACTCAGCCGCAGTTTGAAACCGAGCTGTCGCTCACCAAAGAAAACTGCCAGTATTACGAAGCCTATTGCGCCCTTAATTTAGGGAACGATGATGCTGAAAGCATGTTCCTTCGTTTTATAAAAGAACATCCGGAAAACCCACTTACCAAACAGGCTTTTTTCCAGATCGGTAAATCATATTTTAAACAAGGTAAATATGAAGATGCTATCCGCTGGTTCAATAAAGTTGAAGCCGGCGAGCTTAACGGTCATGACAACACCGAGTATAAATTCCGTAAAGGTTATGCCTACTTTGAGTTAAAGGATTTTAAAAACGCACAATTACTTTTTGGCGAAGTAAAAAATAAGCGCACTGAGTTTACCGAAGATGCTACTTACTATTTTGCCTACATCGCTTACTTAAACAAGGACTATCACCTTGCCCTGGTAAACTTTGAAAAGCTTAAAAACTCTAAAAAATACGAAAACAGCTATCCTTATTACATCTCAGCTGTTTACTTTTTAGATAAACGTTATGATGATGTGATCAATTACGCTGTGCCTATTGTAAACAGCACCCATCAGCAAAACGAAACCGAAATGCTGCGCATCATAGCTGCGTCATACTTTGCCAAAGCCGATTATGATAACGCGGTTAAGTACTATGGCCGTTTTGAAGACCGCGACCAGGGCCGTACCCAAAATACGCAGGACAGCTACCAAATGGGTTATACCTATTATAAAGTAGGCAACTATGCCAAAGCTGCCAGCGAGTTGGAAAAACTGGTTGAACAGCATGATGTTTACAGCCAAAGCGGTAACTATACCCTGGGCGATGTGTTCCTGAAAATGAACAATAAACAGAGTGCCCGTAACGCTTTCCTTAATGCATCAAAATTGGATTACGATAAGCAGTTACAGGAAGACGCCCTTTATGAGTACGCCAAACTATCATACGAGCTTGACTTTAACCTGCAGGCTTTAGGCGCTACAAGGTTATACCTGGCTACCTACCCGCGTTCAAAACGTATTGATGAGGTTAAGGTATTATTGGGTGAAGAGCTATTGAACTCGCGCAGCTACAAAGAAGCTGTTGAAATCCTGGAACCAATCCCTAATAAAAGCCAGAGTGCACGTTTAGCTTATCAAAAAGTTACTTACTATCGCGGTCTGGAATTTTATAATGAGCGTGCTTTTGAAAACGCTATTGGTATTTTCCTGCGTTCGTTAAAAGATCCGGTTGATAGTAAAACCGAGGCATTAACTACCTACTGGATGGCCGAGGCCATGTTTGAGGTGCGTAAATACGGCGAATCTGTAGAGAATTTCGAAAAATTCCTGAGCATGCCTGAGGCTAAGGAAACCGATGTAGCCAATTATGCAAACTACGCTTTAGCTTATGCAGCCTTTGGCGATGAGCAGTATAAAAAAGCAGCCAATTACTTTGAGAAGTTTTTACAGGGCGATGTAAAAGACGCCAATACCCAAAACGATGCCATCACCCGCCTGGCCGATAGCTATTTTGTGATGAAAAGCTATGGTAATGCGATGACCTATTATAACCGCATCATAGCTATGCACAACCAGGGCGAAGATTACGCACTGTTTCAGCGTGGTATGATCCAGGGCTTACAGGGATCGTTAGACACCAAGATCAGCACCCTGAATGACGTGCTGAACAAGTTTCCAAACTCTGATTATGCCGACGATGCATCCTTCGAGATAGCTTATACCTACTTCCTGAAATCAGACGGAGAGAAAGCTAAAACCGATTTGAACGCCATGATCCAGAAATATCCGCGCAGCAGCTACATACCGCGTGCACTGGTTACCATCGGTTTAATCGATTATAATGCCGGCAACGATGACCTTGCTATTGAATCATTCAAAAAAGTAGTACAGGATTACTCTTCAACAGATGAGGCCAAACAATCTTTGAAACAGATCGAAAAGATCTATACTGATAAAGGCGATGCCCAAACATTTATCAACTATGCAGGTACCACCCCTATCGGTAACTACACTACATCTGATCAGGAAAGCATCATGATCACTGCGGCTAACAACCTTTACCTTAAAGGAGATTGGCAGGGTACTGTAAGCGCTGTAAACGCTTATTTTGATAAATTCCCGGGCAAACAGATCTATGAAAAACAAGCCCGCTTTATTCGGGCACAAGGTTTAGCAGCATTAGGCCGTACAGACGAGGCCGTAGTTGATTATAACGTGATCCTGAACGACTGGACAAGTGCCTACAGTGAAAAAGCCCTGATCAGTATGGCTAAACTGTACATGCAGCAAAAGAAATATAACGAAGCTGTAGTGTTCCTGAAACGTTTGGAAACTAATGCCGAATACAAGGCAGATTATACCTTCGCTATTACCAACCTGATGTACTGCTACTCCGAAATGTTAATGACCGACGATGCTATCAAGTACGCAGAGCTGGTTAAAACCAATGATAAAACATCGCAGGAGGATAAATTCAAAACCGGTCTTTACGAAGGTAAAGCTTACCTGGCAACCGGGGACACCGCTATTGCTGTTAAGCAATTTACCTACACTGCAACAAACACTAAAACCGTTGCATCTGCCGAAGCCCGTTACAACCTTGCCTATATCGAATACGATAAAGGCCGCTACAAAACAGCTCAAAAAATGTGTTTTGATTTAGCCAAGGAAATGCCAAACTATGATTACTGGGTTGCCAAAACATACATTTTATTATCAGATACCTATGTAGGCTTAAAAGATACCTTCCAGGCTAAAGCAACCCTGCAAAGTATCATTGATAACTATAAAGCCGATGACGACATATTACCTACTGCTAAAGAAAAGCTGGATAAACTGAGCGGCCGCAAAACCAAAGCTCCTGCTGCAAGTACCAAAGAAACTGCCCAGCCAGATACAACTAACAAACAGTAACAAAGAGTAATATAAAAAAAGACAAGCAATGAACTCAAGATACACATATACGCTGCTTACCTTAATAATAGCATTATACTTTGTTCCTGCCCAGGCACAAACAAAGAAACCCGCGAAGAAAGCAACTGTAAAAACTGCAACAAAAAAACCGGCTACCAAGCCAGCGCCTAAAAAAGCCGCACCAAAACCGGTAACCAAAAAAGCTGCTGACAGCAAAAGCTTAGGTGATGCAGCTGCAAAAACCGTGGCAGATACCACTAAAAAAGGTGGTGGCAATAACCCTAATGCATCTGCCAACGGTGGCAGTTTATCAGAAGAGATTGTGGTAACTACAGCCTACAAACCTGTACTGGCCGATGCTGTAAAGATCCGCCGCAATCCTGACCTGGAGGATAAAGTGCCGTTTAAAGCGCCACTAACCTATTCACCGCTTGATAAACGCCAGGAGCAAAACTCCGAGATAAGGCAGCTGGACCCAATGAAAAGGCCAGCCGAGCAGGATTCTGTTTTAACCAACAACTTTGCTAAAGTTGGTTTCGGCAACTTAAAAACCATTTATGGCGAAGGTTACTTTGCCAATGGCCGCGATCAGGCATTACAATTTGGTGGTTTTGTTAAACATCTATCTCAGTCAGGCTCGTTACAAAAACAAACTCAAAGCCGTGATGATGTAGGTGTATTTGCCAAAAGCATTATTGGCGATAACAACATATCGGGCAGGATCAACTATAACCGTTTAGGCACTTATTTTTATGGTTATAACGGAGATGTCCCCCCAGACAATAGCTTTGTGCCAACTAAACAACACTTCAATACCATAAGCGGTGAGGTTGAACTGGCCAAAAATTATAAAGATGTTGAAAACGATTTCACCTATGCTGTAAAATTAAAAGGTTATGCATTTAGCAATGCTTACCAGGCACGTGAAAACAATGTGGTTATCTCGGGCTTTTTAAACCAGACCGTTAAACAATTTTATGCAGGCTTAAGCGCTTCCTTAGATCTGGCCACCCAGAAAGACAGTCTTTACAGCCTTGGTAATAACATTGCAAGGATTAACCCTTACATCAAATTTCAGGGTACTAACTACAAGATAGATGCGGGAGTTAACATTGTGAAGGAGTTTGGCGACTTTGGCAAGTTTTACATTTTCCCGGCAGCAAAGCTTGAGGTACAGGTAGTGCCTAAATATGTGCGTTTGTTTGTGGAAGCTAAAGGTGATGTAAACCGCTCTTCACTGCACGATTTTGCCATGATCAACCCATTCCTTGGTCAAAACCTCAATATTAAAAACTCAGTTGATCAGTTGGATATTGCCGCCGGTTTAAAAGGCACCCTTGCTCCCGGTTTAAGTTTCAAAGCTTCGGTATACCGCAACAGCATTAAAAATATGCCTTTAATGGTGAGTAACTTCAATGCAGAAGGCAACAAATTCACCGTTATTTATGATGACGGCAAAGCCCGTGTAAACGGCTTCAACGGTGAGCTGGACTTTAAAGCAACAGACGATTTTAACATTTTCGGTCGCGTTGAAATAAAAGATTACCAGATGGCATCTGAAAAAGAACCATGGAACCTGCCTAAGTTTTTATTAACTGCAGGTACTTCAATACATATCGACAGCAAATTGACTGTTACCGGTTCGTTGCTTATCCGCGGTGCAACTAACGACAGGTTATTGGTATTGGCGCCAACACCAAATACACCAGGCGGCAGCCCGGTTTACAATCAGGTTAAACAGCCAATTAATGGCTTTGGCGATTTAAGCGGCAGTGTGGAATACAAGATCAACCGCAGGTTTTCGGTATTTGCGCAGGCTAATAACATCCTGAGCAGTTCGTACCAAAACTGGTTATACTACCCTAACTACGGATTTAATATATTTGGTGGCGTTGGATACTCGTTTTAAGCCCTGTTTGATGTTTTAAAATTAACTGTATTTTTACCGGATGGATATAGCCAATTATTTAAGCGAACTACTTGGCCGGTACACTGAAGTAAGTGTACCCGGTTTAGGCTGCTTTTCGCGCCTGCGTGTAAATGGCTATTATGATGATGCACAGGCAACATTTTATCCGCCAGGTCATAAACTGCATTTTGATCATCAGCCTAAGGACGACGAGATCTTAACGCAATATATTGCCGAAAAGAAAAAGATTTCGCTGGCATCATCCAAATATTTCACCGAAAAATATATCAACAGCCTAAAGCAGGAGCTGGCACTGCATGAAGTGTCTTTTGCACAGTTAGGCTGGTTTTATATGCAGGAAGGCAAAATTGCCTTCAGGGCACAGGAGCAATCACAAGGGACTGATCCTTTGTTTTTTGGCCTTACACCAGTTACACTTAACAAGGTGAACTATGTACCGCCACCACCTCCGCCGCCGCCTTTGCCAACGGATATACCTTTACAGCAAACTTATACGCCGCCGCCAATTACCACAATTCCGGTTAATAACGAGCCGGAGTATGTTGCTGATGAGCAGGAAGCAAAACGGGGGGTAAGTATCTGGATTATTATTGCACTGATAGTAGCTGCACTTGCGGCTGCAGTATTTGGCGTTTATAAATATAACCCTGCATTGTTACATCTTAATGATAGGGATACAACAGAGCAGCCAAAGGTTGAACAACCAAAGGCAAATCCTGTTGTTAAGCCGGATACTACTAAAAAAGACTCTGTCCCTGCTCCGGCCGATACCACTAAGGCAATTTCACAACCGGTTGCTGCGTTAAATAAATCAACTGTTAGCGCCGATACCGTTGTAAAAACCGAATATGCTATTTTCCTGGGTTCGTTTAAAACCGAAACCAAAAGCGAAGAGGCTGTTAACGATTATAAAAGAAAAGGCATTGATGCCCGCATACTGAAAGGCCCCGGAACCGGTCCGCGTATCAAAATCATTATCGGTGGGTTTGCTTCATCAGATGAAGCTGAAACCATGAGAAAAAAACTTATATCACAACGAAAAATAACTAAAGACACATACTCAAAACAAATTACTGATTCTACGAAATGACTTTATTATTAATACAGCAACTTACCGATACCGCCAAACACCTGGCAGACACCGCAAATCACGCAGTAACAACAGCCGCCGCACCAGCAGAAGAGCTTCGCTTTGGCGACCTGCTTATTAAAGGTGGTTGGGTAATGATCCCGATAGGTATTTTAGCTGTACTGGGGCTGGTAATATTTTTTGAGCGTTACTTTACTATCCGCAAAGCATCACGCGATGAATCAAACCTGATGGTACAGGTACGTTCAAGTATCCACTCGGGCAACCTTGAATCGGCTATTGCTATTTGCCGTAATAACAACACCCCACTGGGCCGTATGCTGCAGAAAGGTTTATTACGTATTGGTCGCCCTATAAAAGATATCGAAGGAGCTATCGAAAACGTTGGTAAGCTTGAAGTATCCAAACTGGAAAAAAACATCGGTATTTTAGGCATCGTAGCAGGTATCGCCCCCATGTTTGGATTCCTTGGTACTATTGCCGGTGTAATCAAGATCTTTTATGATATCTCAAAAACTGATAACATCAGCATGGGTGTAATTTCGGGCGGTTTATACGTAAAGATGGTTACTTCAGCCGCGGGCTTGTTTGTAGGTATCGTAGCTTATGTGTGCTACCACATTTTAAATATGATGGTTGATAAGGTAATTCTTAAACTTGAAACTGATGCCATTGAATTTATTGACCTGTTAGAAGAACCGAGCAAATGAATTTAAGAAAACGACACAGGGGCGCATCGGCAGAGGTACATACATCGGCAATGAACGATATCATGTTCTTCCTGCTGCTGTTTTTCCTTATAGCATCAACAGTTACCAATCCTAACGTTATCAAACTGGTATTGCCTAAATCATCAACAGGGCAATCGGTATCTAAGAAAACTATTACGGTATCAGTAACTAAAGACCTGAAATACTACGTAGATAAAAAGGAGATTCCGGTAGATGCCCTGCAAACCACGTTGGCAGGATATAAAAACCTGGCTACAGAACTTACCATCGTTTTGTATGTTGATAAAACTGTAGCTATACAGGATGTAGTACAGGTGATGGACGTAGCACAAAAATTAAATATTAAACTGGTTTTAGCAACAGAACCTAAGGGATAACAGTGGCAGTTGCAGTTTAACGTTTGCAGTAGCTTATTGCAGTAATATACTGTAACTGCTTAAACAAACTGCCACTTTTTTAAAGTAGCAGTTGTTCTTTAAGTAGCAGTTGCAGTTTTAAGTAGCAGTAATCATTAACATAGTAAGGTAAACAAACTGCCACTCGCTACTGCCACTGCAACTAATTAAAAACTTATTGCGTTAATTAAAAAAATGGAGTACAGGGAAGAAAATAACTATCCGAAGGCATTTATAGCAACAGGCATTATTATGGCTGTGCTGATAGCGGCATGTTATTTTATCGTATTCAAAAACCCGCCGGTTGAAGAAAACGGAACAGGCGGCATATTGGTAAATTATGGTACGGTTGATGAAGGTATGGGCGATGATTACATGAGCACCGAAGAGCCCTCTGTAGCCGAAAAAGCCAACCACACCAAACCGGATAAGGTTACCGAAAGCAAACCAACCGAAGAAAAGCCTACGCCCGAAAGCAGTGAAAAAACGGTAGTTACACAAAATAATGAGGATGCGCCTGAAGTGGCTGCACCTACCAAAAAGCCAAGCCAGAATGTGGCCCCTACTCCACCGGTAAAAACACCTCCGGCTAAGCCGAGTGTAAATCAAAATGCTTTATACAAAGGCAAAGCCTCAACCGGTACCGGCGAAGGCGATGGAACAGGTAAAACTCCTGGTAATCAGGGCAAAACTACAGGTACTACACTTACCAATAACTACAACGGAACAGGCTCAGGAAACGGTGGCAGCCTGAATATGGCACAGCGTAACTTTGTAAGCCGTCCGTCGGTAACTGATGCTAACCGTCAAAGCGGTAAAATCGTGGTTGATATCAGGGTTGATAAAGATGGAAACGTAACTTATGCACGTGCCGGTGCCCGCGGAACTACTATATCTGATGACGCATTGCTTCAGAAATGTGAGGATGCCGTACGCAATTCCAAACTAAACCCACTCGATAATGCGCCCGATCAGCAACAGGGTACCGTTGTTTTTGTATTTAAGGTAAATTGATCTTTTTGAAAGCGAATGGACCATAGTTCATGGTTCATAGTGTTTGATCGAATAATATTACAATTACCCGTTGTCTTTTAGTAAGCTTCAGTAGTATTTTTGCTTCGTCAAGTAGTGGTTCAAACCATGAACCATGAACCATCACCCATGAACTACAAACAAACCATCCAATACCTATATACCCAGCTGCCCATGTTTACGCGTGACGGGGCTTCGGCTTTTAAAAAAGACCTTACCAATACACTTGAGCTTTGCAGACGGCTGGACAACCCTCAGCACAAATTTAAAAGTGTTCATGTAGGCGGCACCAACGGCAAAGGTTCAACATCGCACATGCTGGCGGCCATTTTGCAAACTGCCGGTTACAAAACAGGGCTTTACACTTCGCCCCACCTTAAAGATTTTCGCGAACGCATCCGTGTTAACGGGCAAATGATCAGCGAGCAAACAGTTATTGACTTTGTTGAAAATCATAAGACTGATTTTGAGGAAATAGCCCCTTCCTTTTTTGAAATGACTGTCGCCCTTGCTTTTGATGTTTTTGCAAAGGAAGAAGTAGATATAGCCATAATTGAGGTAGGTTTGGGCGGCAGGTTGGATTCGACTAATGTGATCACCCCACTCGTATCGGTAATTACCAACATCGGCTGGGACCACATGAATATGCTGGGTAATACTTTGCCACTTATAGCAGGCGAGAAAGCAGGGATTATCAAACCGGGCATTCCTGTTGTTATTGGAGAGAAACAAGAGGAAGTAGCTAAGGTTTTTATTGATAAAGCTGTACAAGTTGATAGCAAAATCCGGTTTGCATCTGAAGAGTGGGTTGTTTCAAGTCCGGAAGTCGGAAAGTCCGACAGTCGGAAAGAAAAAGAAGGGTTACTTGAAATTATTGCGAAACGAAACCAATTTGACCATGCCTCTTCCGGACTTCCGGACTTTCGGACTTTCCGACTTGATTTAACAGGCACCTATCAGCTTAAAAATATAAAAACGGTTTTATCTGCCAGTGATGAACTGCGTGAGCAAGGGTTCAATATTACTGATGACCATATTCAAACGGCCTTGTCTCAGGTCAAAACGCTCACAAGCTTGCATGGCCGTTGGGAAACTCTGAGCCAAAATCCGCTTACCATCTGCGATACCGGGCATAACCCGGATGGTATTGAGGAGGTAATGAAAAACATTGCCGCTGTTAAATACAATCACCTGCACATGGTTATCGGGATGGTTAATGACAAGGACACCGGGAAAGTATTGCCGATGTTTCCCAAAGATGCTACATACTACTTCTGTAAACCGGATATCCCCCGAGGACTGGATGCCGAAATCATGAAAACCCAGGCTGAAGCTCATGATTTAATTGGTGATGCTTATCCATCTGTAAAAGAAGCATTGCTATCGGCACAAAAAAATGCAGGTAACGATGATCTGGTGTTTATTGGGGGCAGCACTTTTGTGGTGGCAGAGGTGGTCTGAATCAGAATTTACAGAATTTAAGGATTTTCAGAATCTTAATGTAGAAATAGATACCCTTTGCATCAGGAGCTCTCTTATAAAAAGCATTTTCTGTTGCTTCAAACGCTATAAAATATGAACCTGAAGTAAAACATCCTGCTAATTCTTAAATTCTGTAAATTCTGATTCTGACAATTTCTTCCAAACTACTTCCCCCGTTGCCGCACCTCCGGTAGTTGGAGCAGGCACAATATACTTAAAAATATCTCCCGAAATTATAAACGGCCGCTTTTGCTGCGTTCCCTCCCAATTGGGGAATGACGCATGTTGGATATTAAAGATGATATTCCCCCCTTCAATTTTATACGTGCCATAGTGGGCGTTGCATCCTTTAACAGAAGCCCGGTTTTCCTCATCGGTTCCCTTACTTTTATCACCTGCTGCAAATTTAGGCCGCCCTTCACTGTAGATTTGTAAAGTATAATTTCCTTGAGTATCGAACATCAGGATCCCTTTTGGCGAATCTCCATAAAGATGAACCCGGCTACCATCGGCAGCAATATTATCAACAACCACCAGTTCATAAGTCCCGGTTAAATTATTAGCGCCGATTTTGTTTTGTGCCGATGCCATGCCTGCAATCAGCAAAAAGATGAAAAGCAATTTATGTTTCATGCAGCAAATTTATATTTGCTATATTCCATTAACAATAAGGCACAAAAAAGTAGCCTGGTTACTAAAAAGTTACCATGCTATAAATCAATTACATTATTTTTAATTGATGGATAAAAAATCGAATCATCCGACACCAAAATGTGGCATTGACTACGCTTTTCAGCGGATAGGCGGTAAATATAAGGGCCGTATCCTATGGCGTTTGCGCAATGGCACCATGCGTTACGGTGAATTACGCAGGACAGTAACGGGTGTAACTTCAAAAATGCTGACACAGGCCTTGCGCGAATTGGAAGATGATTGCCTCATTATAAGGCAGGTTTATGTTGAAGTACCTCCAAGGGTTGAATACACCCTTACCGATACCGGTAAAGAACTTCTTCCATTTTTACAGCTACTACGAGATTGGGCCAAACACCAAATGCAGGTTAATGACATAGTTGCTATGCCTTAGTTTTAATTTCAGCAAAGTCAAAAATACCTTTATTAATCTGCCTAAAGTCCTATTTTTATCCGTCCAATCTTCACCTTAAAATATGACATATATAGCATCTGCCAACAGGTATCAAACTATGCAATACCGCCGCTGTGGCAACAGTGGCATCAAACTTCCGGCAATTTCACTGGGCCTTTGGCACAATTTCGGTCATGTAGATGTGGCCGATAACTATCGCAAAATATTACATCTGGCTTTTGATAGTGGCATTACCCATTTTGACCTCGCCAATAACTACGGCCCGCCTCCGGGCTCGGCTGAGGAAAACTTTGGAAAGATCCTGAGAGAAGATTTTCGCGATTACCGCGATGAGCTCATCATATCAAGCAAAGCCGGTTACACCATGTGGCCCGGCCCATATGGCGACTGGGGCTCAAAGAAATACATGGTAGCTAGTCTTGATCAAAGTCTTAAACGCATGGGGCTTGATTATGTAGATATTTTTTATCATCACCGCCCCGATCCAAACACACCGCTTGAGGAAACTATGGCAGCATTGGATCTGATCGTTCGCCAGGGAAAAGCCCTCTATGTTGGTATTTCCAACTATCCTGCCGAACTGGCTTCAAAAGCCATCAGGATATTGAAAGAGCTCGGCACACCATGCCTTATTCATCAGCCCAAATACTCTATGTTTGAGCGCTGGGTTGAAGGTGGCTTACTGAACGTTTTAGGTAACGAAGGCGTAGGCTGTATCCCCTTCTCGCCATTAGCGCAAGGCTTACTTACGGATAAATATTTACACGGGATACCTGAAGATTCAAGAGCGGCGCGGCCAACCGGTTTCCTTCAAAAAAGCCACATTACCGACGAACGCCTGAGCCAGATCAGGGATTTGAACAGCCTGGCTGTACAACGCGGGCAATCACTGGCTCAAATGGCACTGGCCTGGATCCTGAAAGATGAGCGGGTAACATCTGTACTGATAGGCGCCAGCAGACCTGAACAATTATCAGATTCTTTGAAAGCTTTAGATAACATTCAGTTTTCGGCAGAAGAATTGGCGAGGATAGAGGAAATTTTGGCCCCCTAACCCCCTAAAGGGGGAACTATGGTGGGTATTCTATAATTATAAAAATTAATAATTAAAAAAATCTCCCCCGAAGGGGAGATTTGGAGGGGCTAACAATGATAAACTGGGGTATTATAGGTTGCGGTAACGTAACAGAGAAAAAAAGCGGACCTGCATTTAAAAAAGTGGCGGGCAGTAACCTTGTGGCCGTTATGCGCCGCGATGCGGCAAAGGCAGCTGATTATGCTGCACGTCACGGTGTAAGCAAATGGTATAGCGACGCCGGTGAGTTGCTGAATGACGGGGAACTGAACGCGATCTATATAGCTACTCCTCCGGCTTCTCATCTTGATTATGCCATTACCGCTCTAAAAAAAGGCTTTAATGTGTACGTCGAAAAACCGGTAACCCGTAATTCGGCCGAGGCAAAGGCTATGGCAGCGGCTGTAAAAGAAGGTGATTCAAAACTTACGATTGCTCATTACCGCAGGGCTCTGCCTATGTTTTTAAAGGTTAAGGAGTTGATTGATACGCGGGTAGTAGGCGACATCCGTACGGTGCAGATCAGGATGTGGCAAAGCCGCAAACCCGGTTTGGTTGCCGATGTAGAAACCAACTGGCGTGTACAGCCCGAGCTATCCGGCGGGGGATATTTTCATGATCTTGCCCCTCATCAGCTCGATTTGATGTTATACTATTTCGGCGAGCCGGAAATGTATCATGGATTTTCGCTCAACCAATCTGGCGCAACTCCCGCCGATGACCATGTTTGCGGGCAAATCCTGTTCAAAAACAAAGTAGTGGTAAACGGATCATGGTGTTTCAATGTTGCCGAAAGTGAAACTACCGATACCTGCGAGATCACCGGCACCAAAGGAAAGATAACCTTCCCCTTTTTTGGCAATTACATTAGTTGGAAAACTGATACGGAAGAAGAAACCATAACCATTACTCATCCCGAACATATCCAACAACCATTTATAACCAAAATAGTAGCTTATTTTAAAGGCGAGGGCCCTAACCCCTGCCCTATTGATGAAGCCGTAACGCTGATGGATATCATCGACGCTTTTACATTAAAAAAATAATTAGTTACCCTGACCTTACCGAATAACGATGAAGAAAATTATTTTCCTGCTTTTAGCTGTTGTTACTCTTAGCTTCAAAACAAAAGCACAAACTTTCCATGTACCTGAAAACTATACGCTAAAAGAAAAAGCCGACTATAGCAAATACGAAGACGATGTTATAAAAGGAATTGATTGGCTCCAGGATACGCCATGGCCGCTTGAAGAACAAAAACGCATGGAAACCAACACTTTTTTGATGAAATGGATTCAAGGGAGCCCCACGGTTAGCATTGAAATTAATGGCAGCGTAGCCAAAATGACGGAAAAGAATCCGCAGCTGCTAATGACCTTTATGGGCGGTTATACTAAATATGCACTTCAAAACAAAACAGCATTTGATAAAAGCAAGGCCAATCAGGCAGGGGTAAAAGCCGTGATTGATAAATATGTTGTCGAAACAGATCATAAAAACAATAGTCTGCTAAACAAACTTGCCAAAATTGATAAGGACGGTAAGTTAGCCGACTGGATGGCATCTGATTTTAATAAAATAAAGTAAATCCCCAGGGCAAGCTCAATGAAAACAGCAGCAAGTATTATTCATTGAGCTTGCCTGGGCCTTTATCAACTTTTCTTTTTAGGCACTTTGGCCCCCTCTTTCCGGGCTTCGGATAGCCCGATAGCTACTGCTTGTTTTTTGCTGGTAACCTTTTTGCCGCTGCCGCTTTTCAGCTTCCCTTCTTTCATTTCGTGCATGGTTTTCTCAACCTTTTCTCCGGCTTTTTCTGAATACTTTGCCATGGTGTTAATTTTAAAGTAAATGATATTATTACAATGCAAAATATTTGCCAAACATTAAATAAATAACAGTTTTTTGATGGTGATAATGGCAGTTTGTTGTCCATGTTATTATCGTGGTTAAAGCTGCTGCTTAAAACTGCCACTGCTATTAAATCCGCCCGGATCAATAATTTAAACGTTTCACGTTTTTCACCCAATCGGTTTCCAATTATTTCCTATCTTCAAAACATCTGAAAAACTTACGTGTTAAGCCATCATAAATACCCCAACATATACCCGTATGCCAACAAAAAAACTCCTCGCACCATTTTATGAACGTCTTGCTTTAGTACTTATCGGCTTTATGGCCCTGGGATACCTGGTTATTATGGGCAAGGATCTGCTTGATCCAATGATCTTTGGTTTCATCTTCGCTATCCTGTTGCTTCCGGTTTGTAATTTTCTGGAACGTAAGCTTAGGTTGCCACGAAGTATGGCATCGCTGGCTTCTATATTGTTATTGGTTGGCGCTATTAGCGGTATACTGTATTTGGTTGGTTCACAAATCTCAAACATGGCCAACGATTGGCCTATGCTTCAAAAACAGGTTAAGCAATCAATACAGGACCTGCAGGAGTGGATCCAGCATGCTTTTCATGTTAACGCGGCCAAACAAATGGCCTATGTTGATGATACTGCAAAAAAACTCATGGAGTCGGGTACCGATGTACTTGGCACTACTTTCGGAGCAATTTCGTCGCTCATGCTGTTTTACGTATTCATCCTGATATTTACTTTTTTTACACTGCTCTACAGACGTTTACTTATCCGGTTTATAGTATGGGTTTTCAGGGATGAAAATGAGCATGTGGTAATGGATATTGTTGAAAATATTCAAAGTATTTTACGGCAATACATACTGGGCCTGCTGCTGGAGATGGTGATCGTTGCTGGCGTGGCCATTACTGTTTTTTGGATGATAGGCATTAAATATGCCGCTTTGCTGGGCATCATAGTAGGCCTTTTCAATATCATTCCATACATCGGCATCTTCACTGCCCTGCTTTTAAGTACTGTTATAACTTTTGCTACGGGTAGTATAAGTAATACCGTAGCAGTGGCCGTGAGTGTTATTGGCATTCATGCTGTTGATGCAAACTTTTTATTACCCACCATAGTTGGTTCAAAGGTTAGGCTTAACGCCCTCATCTCTTTTATAGGCATCATTCTGGGTGAAATGATTTGGGGTTTATCGGGCATGTTCCTTTCTATTCCGGTTATTGCCATATTTAAGATCATATTTGACCGTATCGAAACCCTTAAACCATGGGGCTATTTATTAGGTGGCGATTATGAATACAAGAAATCTGCAGCCAAGGCTATGAAAACGGAATAAAATTCCAAAAAGGGGTAACCATATCTGTAAACTTTCGTTTAAATAACCTAAACTTTTAATTTTGCAGAAACTATTGATGCCCCTAAACAATGGAAATTGTAAGAGATACCCCTCGTGTTGTTTACAGATGTAAAAAATGTAATGAGCCATTAAACAATAGGCGCAAGCGTGGTTTGTTGCTTAAGGTAACGTTATTTTGGCTCCCTATAAGAAAATTTTTCTGTGAACGCTGTCTAAAAACGCGTTATGTAATGTAGCTGTTCATAAAAACACGCAGCATTTTACTTTGATTATTTGGGCATATCCTTAATTTAGTAGCGTAGCATACTAAAGCTAAATCTGCCTAAAAATGAACTTCAAACGTAAATTACTTTCGTTTACTTATATTTTTCTGCTGCCTGCCATTGTTTTGGCACAAAGCCCCAAGACACCTGCTTTCAAACTGGTTCCGTTAGGTGTACTCGGAGGTATTGATGAAAGTAACCTGTCGGCTTATATGCTTGCCCCAACAGGCAGTAATAACTATATCTGTCTTGATGCGGGCACTTTGCATTATGGTATTGAAAAGGCTGTGGCTAATAAAACCTTTAATGTACCTGCCGGCACTGTGCTCAGGCAGTATATCAAAGGCTATTTCATCTCCCACTCGCACCTTGACCATATTGCCGGACTTATCATTAATTCGCCTGAGGATAGTACAAAAACCATTTATGCACTCAATGATTGTATTGAAACTATAAAAACCCACTACTTTACCTGGAAAAGCTGGGCCAATTTTGCCGATCAGGGCGAAACACCGGCACTCAAAAAATACCACTATAAAGTATTGGAACCCGGCACTGAAACCGCTGTCGAAAACACCGGACTTAAAGTTCAGGCCTTCCCCCTCAGTCATTCCAATTTAACCAGCACTGCTTTTTTAGTAAATAGCAATGACAATTACTTGCTTTACCTGGGCGATACCGGTCCGGATGAAATTGAAAAAAGCAGCAACCTGCAAAACCTGTGGCAAGCCATTGCCCCGCTGATAAAAAGCAAAAAACTGAAAGCTGTCTTAATTGAAGTATCCTTCCCTAATGAGCAACCGGATAAAACCTTGTTCGGTCACCTTACCCCGAAATGGCTGATGACCGAGATAAACAAACTTGCGACGATTACCGGCACCGATGCAATTAAAGGTTTAAATATCGTAGTAACGCATTTAAAACCACCTGTTACCAGTATCAGCAAAATCAAAACTCAGCTAAAAGCTGCCAATAAATTACAGTTAAACCTTATATACCCACAACAGGGCAGGGCACTTAATTTTTAAACCTAAAAATCTGCACTATGAAATTACTTAAACCTGTTTTTTTATTTCTGCTGATGATAAGCAGCTTCGGTTCGTTTGCCCAACAAGGCAAAGTGCTTGAAGAGCAAAACATAAAAAGCAAAATCTTAAAGCGCCACGTCAACTATGCTGTTTACCTCCCTCCCGATTATGAAAGTGCCAACCGGACTTATCCCGTAGTTTATTTACTACATGGCTATACCGACGACCATACCGGCTGGCTGCAATTTGGCGAGGTTAACCGCTACGCTGATAAAGCCATTGCTGATGGCACTATCCCACCAATGATCATAGTAATGCCCAATGCCGATTCGAGCTGGTACATCAACTCGTACGATGGCAAGGAAAAATACGAAGACTTTTTTTTCAAAGAATTTATGCCGCATATCGAAAAGGTATTACGCATTAAGGCCGAAAAAAAGTATCGCGGTATAGCAGGTCTTTCGATGGGTGGCTACGGAACACTGATCTATACGCTTAAACACCCCGATCTGTTTGCCGCGGGTGCTGCCTTAAGTGCTGCAGTTTTCCCGGATGATCAGCTTAGTAGCACTCCTGATGATACTTATGAAAAAATATTTGCACAGCTTTATGGCCGGGGGTTAAAAGGAAAAGACAGGATTAATAGTGCGTGGCAAAGTAATTCGGTTTTAAACCTGGTACAAACAAAAACTACCGATGAATTGAAAGCTGTAAGATATTGGATTGACTGCGGCGATGATGATTTCCTGAGCAAAGGAAACTGCCTCCTGCACATCGCGCTCGCCGAAAAAAATGTACCGCATGAGTTTCGCGTGCGCGATGGTGCCCATACCTGGACTTACTGGCGCACCGGTATTGTTAATGCATTATCATTTATAGGAGATAGCTTCAGGCAGAAGTAGTAAATGTGCAGATTTCAGATATGCAGATATGTAAATAAACGTCGCACATGTGCATTTGATGATTTAATTGAAGAAATAAGAATATGAGTACTATAAAAAGGACCTTGCTGCTTTGTTTGTTGCTGATTTCGGTAAACGCATTTGCGCAAACCGGCAAAGTGATTGAGGAGCAATACGTAAAAAGCGATATCTTAAATCACAACGTAAAATACGCGGTTTACCTGCCTGCTGATTATGAAACATCTAACCGTACCTACCCCGTGGTATACCTATTACATGGTTACGGTGATGACCATACCGGCTGGCTGCAATTTGGCGAAGTAAACCGCTATGCCGATAAAGCTATTGCCGATGGTACCATCCCCCCGATGATCATTGTTATGCCCGATGGTGGAACAAGCTTTTATATCAATGCCTACAACGGCAAGTTAAACTATGAAGATTTCTTTTTCCAGGAGTTTATACCGGCTATCGAAAGAGAATACCGCATAAAAGGCACTAAAGAATATCGCGGTGTAGCAGGCCTTTCCATGGGTGGGTTTGGAACATTGGTGTATAGCATTAAACACCCCAATATGTTTTCGGCAGCGGCAGCCCTGAGTGCGGCGGTACGCAGCGATGATGATTTTATGGCCGTAACCGATGAACGCTGGAAAGAAGTATACAGCAAAGTATTTGGCCCCGATCTTAAAGGGAAAGAACGCCTTAACGCTACCTGGCAGGCTAACTCCATACTGGGTTTGGTGCAAAGTAAATCGGCCGATGAGCTTAGTAAGGTACGTTTTTGGATTGATTGCGGTGACGACGATGCCCTGAGCAAAGGCAACAGCCTGCTGCATATTGTCCTAACCGAAAAGAAAGTGCCCCATGAATTCCGCATCCGCGACGGTGCCCATACCTGGACGTACTGGCGCACCGGTATTACTGATGCATTGGCATTTATTGGGGATAGTTTCAGGCAGAAGTAACGAACAACAACTTCATGTCATTGCGAGCGCAGCGTGGCAATCGCATACTATACAGGGCGGCTATGCTTCCGTGCGGTTGCCGCGCTGCGCTCGCAATGACATATTTTATACTAATCATATTTTATACTAATCAATCAGTATATCCTCACACTTCACTTGCAAAGCTTTCAATCGTTTATCCAGCCCGCTTAACCTGGCGGCATCCCCTATGTTTTTATAAAGCGTTTTAATCAGCGCAAGGGTATTATCATCGGCATCACAAGCCTGGGCTTTCTCCAATTGAGGCAGGGCCTTTTTAACGGCTTTAATATAATCAACATCTGTTGACGGACTATTTAAAGGTTTATTGGCATCGGGGAAGTTTTTGAGATACAAATATCCCAAAGCCCGGTGGGCTACATAATAATCGGGTTCGGCAGCAACAACGCGTTCATATAAGGGTATTGCATTTACACTTTGATTATCATCTTCATAAAGCTTAGCCAATGAATTGAAAAAATTGATCTTTACTTTGGCAGATAGCTTAGCTGTATCCTGCATGATCTGCCGGGACAGGTCCATTGCCTTATCCTGTTCACCCTGCAGGCGCGCCAAATTAAAATCGAGGTATTTATTATAAGTATCTTCGGCGGTTTGGGCGTACAACGCTGAAACGTTCACCAATAAAAATACAGCTACCACTAATTTCCTGAACATGATTACGGGCTTGGTTTTAGCTATAACGCCGAAAAAAGTGGTTTAATATGAATCAATCCCACTATAAAACCTTAAACATCTTAACCAAAGGTAATATGACGCCGTCGGGCATAGGCTGATCGATGTTTTCCATCGCCTGATAGCCCATAGCTTCATAAAGCGGCACACCGGGCAACGTTGCACCTAATTGCAGACTTTTAAAGCCGTTATCCTGCGCAGCAGTTTCGCAAACTTTCATGATATAGCTTCCTACACCCCGCCGGGCATAATCAGGATGAACAAAAAATGCCCTGATCCTTGCCGCATCATGTTCCGGATCAAGCAGCGGGTCTTCGGTTTCTTTATGCTGATCGCCGCCATACAGGGTATTGCGTTTACTCCAACCACCACAACCAACAGTAACGCCTTCTATTTCGGCCACGTAATATGTACCATCCGCAACCAGTTGTGTATCTACCCCAAAAATGTACTTAATGGCACTTTCAATTTGCTGCTGATCATAATAATTGGTACTCAAACCGCGAACAGAAAGAGCGATCAGTTCCTGTAATTCGGGGATATCATTGAAAGTTGCCAAGCGTGTTGTTATAGTAGACATGGCGGTAAAAGTACTGTTTTAGCTCTTACTGCAAAATTCGACACTTAAGAATGACCTTATTCTGAAAATTCTATAGTGCTGCAATTGCTGATTTCAGACAAGTTTTTCGCTACCAAACTCACCCCAATATCATTTTATTAGCTTTCCGGTTATTTTACAAAAACAGTACCTGCACACTGCTTGTTTTGACCATATTTGTAAAAACAAACAATATGTCTACACTATTTTCTCCCCTTAAAATAAAAAATACCGAACTAAAAAACCGCATCGTAGTATCCCCTATGTGCGAATATTCGAGCGAAGATGGTTTCGCTAACGACTGGCACCTTGTGCACCTTGGCAGCTTCGCTACCGGAGGCGCAGGCCTGATCATTACCGAAGCTACGGCCGTATCACCAGAAGGCCGCATTACCTTTGCCGATTTGGGTATATACAAAGATGAACATATCGAAAAACTAAAACAGATCACTAATTTTATAAAGGCACAAGGTGCCGTTCCCGGAACTCAGCTGGCCCATGCAGGCCGTAAGGCAAGTCACCAGGAACCATGGACAGGCGGTAAACAGATCCCTTCCGATCAGCCAAACGGCTGGAAAAGTGTTTCGGCCAGTGCGGTTCCTTTTACTGAAAATGAAGAGCCACCCGTAGCTTTAGATAAAGCTGGAATTGAAAAGGTAAAAGCTGATTTTAAAGCTGCTGCCGTAAGGGCCGTTGCTGCAGGATTTCAGGTGATAGAACTGCATGGCGCACATGGTTACCTGATTAACCAATTCTTATCTCCGTTCAGCAATCAGCGTACGGACGAATATGGCGGCAGTTTTGAGAACCGCATCCGCCTGCTGCTTGAGATTATTGAAGACATCAAACAGGTGTGGCCCGAAGAAAACCTGCTGTTTGTACGTATTTCGGCAACAGAATGGGTAGAGGGCGGCTGGACAGCCGACGATTCGGTAGCATTAGCTAAAATTTTAAAAGATAAAGGTGTCGACCTTATTGACTGCTCAACAGGCGGTAACATACCAAATGTTAAAATCCCGTTAATACCAGGTTATCAAGTTGAATTTGCCGAAAAAGTTAAAAAAGAAAGCGGTATACTTACAGGTACCGTAGGTTTGATAACCAAAGCCGACCAGGCTAACGAAATTATAAAAAACGAACGTGCTGATCTGGTGTTTTTTGCAAGGGAAATGCTCCGCGACCCGCACTTTGCGCTGCGTGCTGCACATGAACTTGGCGAGGAAATAAAATGGCCGGTACAGTACGAGCGCGCTAAATGGCATTAATTGGTTAATGGCTAATAGTTCATGGTTCATAGCAAACCCTGAAACTATTGCCTTACAAATTAAGCCATGAACTATGAACCATAAACTATGAACTAAATACACAAAAACCGCAAACTATGAAACGTACAGCAAACGCCCATTGGAATGGTACACTACAGGCAGGTCAGGGAGAGATCACTACCCAAAGCACTGTATTAAACAAAACTCAGTATTCATTTAAAACCCGCTTTGCCGATGGCATTGGCACCAACCCGGAAGAGTTATTAGCTGCAGCCCACGCAGGCTGCTTTACTATGGCTGTTGGCGCCGCTTTAACCCAGGCAGGCTTCACCCCGAATGATTTAACCACCGATGCTATCCTTGACCTTGATATGCAGGCATTGGAAGTTACAGGCATTCACCTGGAGCTCAAAGGATCAGCAATTGATGGTGTATCTGAAGAGCAGTTTAAACAGATTGCTGAAGGTGCTAAAGCTAATTGCATCATTTCAAAAGCACTGAGTGTGCCAATTACCTTAAGCGTTACTTACGCTTAATCATATTTTATATCAAGAAAAAAGGCTGCATCATAAATCATGATCAGCCTTTTTTTATTCAGTTACTTAAGCGATATAATTTGGACTGGATTGGCTCTACTAATAAGGGGGGTTAACAGGGTTAACAGAATTTAGTGCCAATATTTACTTATATTGCTT
The DNA here is from genome assembly GCF_047324315.1 of Mucilaginibacter sp. Mucisp86. Classification (NCBI taxonomy): domain Bacteria; kingdom Pseudomonadati; phylum Bacteroidota; class Sphingobacteriia; order Sphingobacteriales; family Sphingobacteriaceae; genus Mucilaginibacter; species Mucilaginibacter sp. Mucisp86. The sequence continues at coordinate 4,709,477 of NZ_CP168503.1, read as the reverse complement.
ATATTCAGATAATTGAGCGTTTTTTGTGCGAAAAAAGTGTTAACCCCATTTTTATAAATATTATCGGCTATTCAGTTCATAGGTAATACAACCCAAGGGTAATTTGATTTGTGATACAGCCCCTTATCGCCAACAACAAAGCCGCCGGTTTTGCTCCCGGCGGCTTTTGAGCACATTATTAAATTAGGGATAAATAATCAGTATTTATAGCATGAATACCAGCAACATGGTAATATGTACCAGCACGCTGAATGCAAACAACCCGAGTAAGCTACGGATACCTAAACCACCCATGCCGGCTATAATGTTACCAAAGAATAGCACAAGCGTAACAGCCAGTATAGCTATTGGAGCATTATAGTAATAAAGCAGGAAGGCAGGTATAGGTAAAAAAAGAACACCTTGTGAAACAAGAGAAAACATGAACCAAATGGTTTTATTGGGAGCCTGACTATCGGCAAAGGCTATTAATTTATTCCAGATATTGTTATTTACTTTAGTATTGGTAGTATTAGCAGAGGTGTTTGCAGCGGTCCATTCAGGAGCATTTATTTTTAAAGTAGCCATGATTGTTATCTTTTAATGATACAAAGATGCCCTATGCTGCTTACCTGCACCATGATCATAGCGCGTAAAAAAAATGATCGTGGTCACTTCTCAAAACGACGGCGTTGGGTAGATAAAAACATGTCATTGCGAGGAGGAACGACGAAGCAATCGCACGTAAGCATAGCCACTCTGTATAGCATGCGATTGCTTCGTACCTCGCAATGACATAGATTTTGTTTACTTGGAAAGCAAAAAGTTACTTCCCGGCTACTCTTAAAAACGCCAAGATCTTTTTAGTTTCATTTGGATAGATAGCAATACGGTGGGTACGTACCAGGTAGGGCGACGATTTTTTATTCGCGGTATCATTCACAGCGATGGTGTTTGATGGCTTAAGCGGCATATGACAATCGATACAATTATTTTGCATAGCCGCGCTCAGCTTCGGCGCTACTTTACAAAGGTTATGATTGGCTTCGGTATGGCAGCTCGTACATTTTTTTGAATATAGGGCAAGGTTGCCGCCGTTATTTACGTGGGTGTTATGGCAGGTACTACAATCCATATTGCTCATCATATAACACTTGCTGGCAGTAAGGAGACCATTCTGGTTGCCATGCACATCAAGCGACGCGGCATTAGTCTGAATGTTTAAATAATCAGGCTCCTTAAACCGGGCCAGGGTATCCCCCATTTTAAACTTAAAGGTTGATTCCTGGAAAGCCTGCTTGCTGCTTGAGTGGCAAACCCCGCAAGCATCCATTTTTTGCGTACGAGTGAGCGATGCAAAACGGATGATGTATTTAGGCTGTTTTTCCTCCGGATAAGCCTCATGGTAATTTACATGGTTGGCAGCAGCACCGTGGCAGCGCTCGCAATCAATACCATAAATGATGGAAGCAGGCTCAAACTCAATCTTGCGGTTCTGCATATCTACATTTTGTTGCGATGCCTGCCTGATGAACGATGCATGACATTCGAAACATCTTTGCAGAATAGGTCGGTTAAAATCAGGCTTACCACCTTCATATCCCGGGCTATTTGCCCAACCATGCACTGTGTTAAAATAAGATACCGGCAACTCAAACAGTTGCTTATCCTGCCAGTACATGTAGGTTTGGGCTTTGTTTACCCCAAAAGTGATATCCATTTTATGGGCAATATTTTCTTTACCTGCGGTATAACTTACCTGGTAAAGCTCACTGTTACGCTTCTCCATTTTTACTACCGTACCATCAGCATATTGCAGGGTATTACCATGAGGATCAAAACTTCCATGAACGATTTCAGGAGATGTTGGTCTTGATGAAAGATAATGCGCTGTATGCAGGTAGCTATCATAAACATCCTTATGGCATTTTTCACAACTTGCCGATCCTGCGAATATCTCCGTCCTTGGGTCCTGGGGCTTATCACTAAGGCATTGTACCAGTAAAAAGCTTAAAGGTATCAGTAACAATAAAGCCAAAAAGAATGTTCGCTGTTTAAGCATAATATTATCTGCTAAAAATCAAAGAAGCTAATGCAATGTCCCTCTATATAAAGATAAAAAGGCTGCCATGTAACATGACAGCCTTTTTATTAACTACCGGTCTAAATTAATAACCAGGATTTTGTTTAAGCTTGGTGCCGTTAAGGGTTTCATTTAACGGGATAGGCAGAATTTCATTAACACCTGCTTTAAAGCCTTTAGACGCTAATACTGTTGGCGCCTGGCCCCAGCGTACAAGGTCAAACCAGCGGTGGCCTTCAGTAGCCAGCTCGAGTCTGCGCTCATCATAGATGTTTTGAAGCGTAGCAGGTTTTGAAGCTAAACCAACACGGGCACGCACTGCGTTATACAATGTTTGTGCGCGGCCCTGGTCGCCGCCGCCGTTTAATTCAGCTTCAGCTTCCATCAGGTAAGTATCAGCCAAACGGATCTCGATATAATCGTTAGGCCAGTTCAGGTCGGTTGTACCAGTGGTAACTTTATTAGCCAATACAGGTGCGTACTTTTGGATAAAGTAACCTGTATTTTGGTAGCTTGGCGAATAAGAAGTCTTGGTAGCTTTTGTTAAACTATCAATATTAACAACAGTATAGCCATAGCGTGGATCGCCTTTTAAAGCGGTAGCCAATTCGGTAGTAACCGGGTTAAAACCATAACCGCCACCATAATACACCGGACCGGTATAGCTACGAGGGCCGATCATCTGCGTGTAGATGTTTGATTTAAACTGGTTCCAGTTACTCCAGGTATAGCTTTGTGAGCCTGAGTGAACCAATTCAAATATCGACTCGCTGTTGAACTTATTTTTAGGGCTGAATACATCACCAAAGTTTGGAAGCAGTTTATAACCGTAGTTGGTATTAACATCCTGTAACATAGCGGCAGCATCTGCCCATTTTTTCTCGTACAGGTAAACTTTACCTAATAAAGCTTTAGCAGCCCCTTGTGTTACACGGCCACCTTCTGTTGCCGGAACTGTAGTTGGCAAACCGGTTATAGCAGCTTTAAGATCGGTCTCGATTTGTGTATAAACAGCTTCGGGAGTAGCCTGTGGCTGATCATATACGTTAGTAATGTTCAGGGTGGTTAATATCAGCGGTACATTTTTAAATAACCTTACCAGGTCAAAATAATAATGAGCACGTAAAAACTGGCCTTCGGCTGTATATCGTTTTAACAAATCAGCGCTTAAACCCGGTACGTTAGCCAATTTTGAAAGCAATACGTCGGTACGGTTAACGCCCTGGAAGTTGATTGCCCAAAACTGGTTTTGCGGACCTAAAGCCGGTGTAAGTGTATAGTTATTGATAGCCTGCCATTGTGGTACGTCGGACGAGCTGCCGCCACCTGCATAACAATCGTCAGACGCTGAATTGAGTGCACCAAGCGGATCAGAGTAAGTGTTATCGATACCACCTGTTTCAGTAACCAGCGGATCATATGCCGCTACTACCGCAGTAAGCGCCTCATCAGGATTTGCGTAATAATTTGACTCTAAGAATTGTCCTTTAGGGTCAAGCTCCAGGAATGATTTTTTACAAGATACTATCGTACCCATCCCCAATAAAACAATCCCTGTATATAGATAATATTTCGATTTCATGATAATTGTAATTTCTGTTATAAAGTAATATCCAAACCTGCCATAAATGTGCGTGCCTGAGGGTAGATACCCATATCAATACCGCCGCTTATTTCAGGATCATATCCTTTGTAACCTGTAATAGTTACCAAATTGTTGCTGCTCAGGAATACCCTAACCCTTTTAACATCGGCCGCTTTTAACCATGCTGCCGGTAAGCTGTAACCCAATTGCAAAGTTTTGATACGGAAATAGGCACCATTTTGCAGATAGAAATTTGATGGGTTTTTGAAGTTGTTGTTCGGGTCGGCATCACTCAAACGAGGATAGTTGCTACCGCTATTGGCAGTTGTCCATGCATTAAGCGCTTCAATTGGATAGTTAGCAGCCGGGATATCTAACCTGCGGTAAGCCTGGTAAATTTTGTTGCCCCAAACGCCTTGTCCAAATAATTTGAAATCAAAGTTTTTGTAGTTGGCACTCAGGTTTATACCATAAGTAAAAGTTGGCAGCGGGTTACCTAAAAACTGACGGTCGGCCTGGGTTATTTTGCCATCACCATCGGTATCCTGCCATTTGAAATCGCCTGGTTTTGCATTAGGCTGAATCAGCTGGCCATTTTTGGTATATGCATTAATTTCGGCCTGTGAATGGAATACACCCAGTTCTTTAAAACCATAAAATTCGCCCAGAGGTTGGCCCGGAGTAACACGGCCAATTTCATAAGTTGAGCTTTGTACGGTACCAAGTGTAAAATGGTCTATCTGGTTGCCCAAGCTCAACACGGTATTTTTGTTGTAAGAGATATTGCCGCTTACGTTATAGCTAAAATCACCTACTTTATTATTATAGCCAAGGCTTAACTCAATACCTTTATTCTCCATATCACCTACGTTATCATAAGGTTGATCAGAGAAACCTGCATACGAAGGCAATGATACCTGCTGTAACATCCCTTTGGTAAGCTTGCGGTATACATCAACAGTTACGCTCAGGTTGTTTAACAGGGTTGCATCAAAACCGATATCAGTAGTGTGGGTTTCTTCCCATTTCAGGTTAGGGTTGGCCGGTGCGTTAGGGCTGTAGCCGATATACACCTGGTCGCCAAATACCGCGTTACGGCCACTGCCTATTGTGGCAGCATACCTGAACGGCTGAAGCGCCATTTCGTTACCTACCGAACCGTATGAAGCACGCAGTTTGAAGAAATCAACAAATGAGTTTTTAGGGAACCAATCCTCACGGCTCATTACGTAACCGATTTGACCGGCCGGGAATACACCGTAAACATTGTTGCTACCAAATTTTGACGAACCATCACGACGGATGATACCTGAGAAAAGGTATTTCTGATCGTAGTCATAAGTTACCCTTCCAAAGTAAGACGCCAGAGTATGTGGCTGTACGGCATCTAAACCAAGCGCACTTGCTGCAATCCTGTTGGCGGCAGGCAAGGCGAAGTTGATAGAAGCATCATCAAGTGAACCTACCGGCTCGCCTAAAAATGTCCCCTGTAAACCTGATGACGTAGTTTTTTGTGCACTGGTACCTACTAAAGCGGTAAGGTTGTGTTTACCAAATGAACGGGTGTAAGTAGCTGTATTATCCCAGTTCCAGGTAAGGTTCCTGTTATAAGCAGTTACCTGCGATGTTGTAGTATTTGAGGTACTTGAGTTAAGATAATACAATGGCGTAAAAGCATCAGAGCCATAATAAGCCTGCTTAGCGCTAATCTGCGAACGGATCTTTAAACCGCGGATAGGTTCAACTTCAACAAACGCGCTACCTAAAAGATTGGTAGCATCATTATAGTTACCTGCAATTGTTTGTGCGTAGGCAAACGGGTTAGTGATTTCCTGGCCTACATAACCTGAGATACCGTAAGGTAAACCTTGCGCATTGCGGATGATGTTTGCATTGGCGTAATCACCCTGGTTTGGCTGGGCGCCAACGTTATTTACGGTAACCGGGGTAATAGGGTCGAGGTTTAAAGCAGAGCTTAAAGGGCCACCGAATACGCTATTAGTGTTACCGAACGCTTTGTTTTTGCTGTACGCATAGGTAAAGTTTTCACCTACCGTAAGCCATTTCTTTAATTTGTATGAAGTATTAACCGTGAAGTTAAATTTCTTATAACCCGAAATTGAAGGCATAACCACACCCTGCTGATCAAGATAACCGAATGAGGTATAATAGTTAGCTTTATCAGAAGCGCCGCTGATGCTCAGGTTATGGTTATGAATGATGGCGTTACCTTCAAAAATCTCGTTTTGCCAGTTAGTACCCGTGCCGTATGATGCCGGGTTTGCAAAAAGAGCAGCTTTACCATCATTGGTCAATGACTCATTCCTCAAAGTAGCATATTGGGTTGCATTGGTTAGTTTAGGCTTGCTTACCGGCGACTGGATACCAACATAACCATTGTAGCTAATCTGGGCATCGCCTTTTTTACCTTTTTTGGTTGTAACGATAATAACACCGTTTGATGAACGAGAACCGTAAATAGCGGCAGATGCATCCTTTAATACGTCTATCGATTCAACATCATTAGGGTTAACGTTATCCAAACCGCCGTTATCAACCACAATACCGTCAATTACATATAACGGATCGCTGTTTTGCCTTGAGGTAATACCCCTCACCCTGATCTGAGGTGAAGAACCCGGCGAGCCTGAGCTTTGTACTACACTAACACCGGTAACACGGCCTTTCAAAGCATCGTCAACGCGGGTAACCTGCTGATCTTGCAAATCATTGGCTTTAACGCTGCTGATGGCGCCGGTAACAGTAGTACGTTTCTGCGTACCATAACCAACAACCACAACCTCGTTAATTGTTTTTACGTCTTCAGTTAATACAACATTAATAACAGTTTGGTCGCCTACTACAACCTCTTTTTTAGCGTAGCCGATAAACTGCACCACAATAACCGATTGCGGGCCGGCTACCGATAATTTGTAACCGCCATCAACACCGGTAGTGATGCCATTGGTAGTACCCTTTTCGGTAACAGTAGCTCCAGGAACCGGTTGGCCTGTATTATCGGTAACCTTACCGGTAATGGTAACTTTGGCTGCAGCCTCCTCAGTAATTACAACGCCAGGTTCAGTAGTGTTAATTGTTGGCACAGTAGCAGCCTTTTTTTCAAGTACTACCCTATCGTTCATTACATCGTAATTGATACCGTTGTTTTTAAACACCTGGTCAAGTACGGTTTTTAATGTTTGGTTGTTGATATCCAATGAAAAGCGTTTGTCGGCATCCAGTGAGCTGGCGCTGTAAATAAACTTTACATTGTTGTTTTTTTGAAGGTACTGTAAAGCCTCAAGCATGGTTGTGTTGCTAAGCGTAACATTTACCTTTTTATTAAGGATACCCTGAGCTTTAATTGGGCTTGAATAAGCTATGCTGCTTACCATTATTGCTATCAGGATCTGGCTAAAAGTGATCTTCATGATTTTACCCCACGGTATGGGCCTTCGTAAACGAAAATTCATATATTTGTTATGTTTCTTTGTTAAAAATGAGACAATTAATAGCCCGCACACCTCCCCGAGGTGTTCTTAGCGGAACGGGCTTTTGATCCTTAAAACTTAGGGGTGCTCGCAACACTTCTAAGTTTTTTTATGCAGATCATTTCTGGGTTGTTTTGCTTTCTTTCTTCTTTAGGTTTGTAGTTTTTTGTACATCTTATAATTTTTGAGCGTTTAAATGGTTGGTTATTTAAGTTCTATATGGTTATTCACAATAGCGTAATCAACATTGAGCGATTTTTTTAGCGCGTTAAGCACATCAGGTAAATTAAACCCTTCAAAATCGGCATTCAGGATGTAGTGGTTCAGCTTTTCGCTGCTCACTTTGATATTTACATTAAAGCTTGAATCAAGCACCGGGATGATATCCCTGAGCGGTTTGTTATCAAAAACAAGATGGGTGCGCTGGTACTGTTTCACAGTTGATTTTACTTCTACAGCCTCTGATGTAAGCATATGCTTATCATTTAAATAAACTGCCTTTTGGTGCGGATAAATCATTACCTCATCCCTGTTAAGCTTTGTGGAGATAGCGCTACCGCTAACCCTGGCACTTACAGAAACTTTACCGGTTAATACAGATACATCGGCCATATTACTCTGCTCATTGTCGCGCACCAGGAAACTGGTACCCCAAACTTTAGTAACTATGGAGCGGCTGCTGATAATAAAAGGGCGTTGAGGATTTTTAGTCACCTCAAAAAAGCACTCGCCCGATATGCTCACCTGCCTCGAATCGGCGGCAAACACATTAGGGTAACTGATTTTTGCCGAAGGGCTTAACCACACCGCACTGCTATCGGGCAGGGTTACTTTATAAATATGGCCGGTATTATTTGCTACGTTAAACAAGCGCGCATCACTTACTGCGGAGGTGGCCAGTTGTTGCTGATCTTTTGATTTCCAGCTATAGATAACTGCCACGGCCGATAAAGCAAATACAACCACAGCGGCGGCAGCAACGGCGTACCACTTGCGCAGCGACTTAACTTTTGGCTGTTCTTCAGTTGTTTGCAAATGCGCAAGATTAAGATTACTAATAATACTGAAATAGATATTTTCTTCCAGTTGCTTCTCGTCGGCAGGTGACAGGTCCGAAACATGATCATTTTCATGCTCAAAGCCGAAATACCATTGCTTTACCAAAGCTATTTCAGCTTCGGTGCAATCGCCTTTAATGTATTTCTCGAGCAAATCAATGCGTATAGGTTCTTTCATGAAAAGAATATAATTCCGGTTTATAAATCACATGACGTACGGGAGATAGTGTACCCCCTACACCTATGTAACATTTTTTTAAAAAAATTTGTGCAGGAGTGCAGCCATCGCAATGAGCAGGTGATGGCTCAGGCTTAAACGAAGTCGTTTAATTGCCTTAGTAATTTGATTTTCAACGGTTTTTTCCGAAATCCCAAGCAATTGGGCTATCTCCTTGTTGCTTTTATATTCCTTACGGCTCAACTCAAAAACAGATCGGCATTTATCGGGCAGGTGGCTGATTTCAGTTTCGAGCGTATGGGTCAGATCGCGCAGCATGATCGCGTCTTCTGTTCCGGTATCGGTCTCGGTAGTTAGCAATTTAAGCGCTTCAGTATGTTTTGCGCGGATGGCTTGTTTACGGTACTGGTCAACCACCTGGTTTAAAACTGCAAGGTGCAGGTAACCACCAATGGTAGTATTAATTTGCAGCGTATGACGTTTATGCCAAAGGTTTGAAAATATCTCCTGAACAACTTCTTCGCACAGCTCTTTATTTTTTAAGCGCTTGTAAGCATCGCCATACAGCTTCTTCCAATAGCGTTGATAAATTTCCCTGAACGCACTAAGCTTATCCTGCTGCAGCAATCCCAACAAATCCTCCTCTGTCAGCCTGGTAAAATCGTTCATTTGTTAAATAACGTGGCAATTAATATTAATAAGATTGGCAAAACTCAAAATAATTAAGGCAACTAACAAGTCATGAATTGTAATACTTTTAATATAAAACCCTCATTATGTTGCTTTGACACAATAATATAAACACGTTGTACTGTTGATTTTACAGCAAACAGGGCGGGATTTCATGCCCCGGCTTGTTCGATTTTAAGCAGATTTATATTGACTGTAAATTGACACAAAATAACATTTTTTGCTACGGAGTGGGGTAAATACCGTTATGAAGAATAGAGAGGTATGATTTATAATAATAATAATCTTGTGGAAAAGGTTTTAATCCCGATATGATTTATCCAAAACTAACAAGCAGTTTAAAAACGATAAAAAATGGCGTCATTGCGAGGAGGAACTACAAAGGAATCCCCTACTTACAGAGCTGCCACGTATAGTTTGGGATTGCTGAGTACCCCGCAATGACGTGATTGTAAGTTATTGATTATTAGCTATATTTTCCTGATCAGTTTTATGAATATGGGCGTTGCCTGCGGCCGGGCTATCCGCTCATACGCCTGCAGGCATTACGCTCGTTGGCCGGTATCCGCTCCTATCCCTAACGCAAATTGAGAGTGTATTATATAAATTGTTCTAACCACTCGTTATCCTCCCTGTAATAATTTCTCATTTAGCCAATTCACAAAGCTTTAGCCTGAGTCGACTCATTCCCCGCCAAATCAACAGCTCCCACACTCAACTTACTGCCTTTACTTACCACAAAATGATTTAACGGTGTAAAACCTATCCGTTTGCCATTACTGTAAATATTATAACCCAGCATCCGCTTATTATCTGTAGATGTCTGCCATTTTAAAATTCCGGTAGCTTTAACCAATTTTACTTGCTTTGGTGCAGTTGGCGGTATTTTATCCGGATCGAGCTGTGCCACGCAGTTCATCAGCGCACGGAAGGTGTGGTAAGTACCTTTCCAGATCTGGCCTTTGAGGGCTGTTTTATATTGAGGTTGCTTATCTATACCGCCCTGGTACCAGTCGCCGTGCTCATGGTCAATGAGGTAGGTTTGGGTGTATTGCCAAAGGGCTTTAAACTTGTCAAAGTAGTGATGCTTATCCTTCGGATATTTGGCAGCCATGATGAGCAGTGTGTTAAGCCCCTCGGCTTGCGCCCACCAATTTTTGGTATCCTCGGTAATGGTAAGTCCGGGTTTGTCTTTAAAGTAATAGCCCTCATCGTAAAAACCGCCCACTTTGTTATCCCAACCGTTATCCAATGCGTCATCAACCATTTTTTTACCTATCTGTAAGGTTTTGGCATCATCTTCTATACCTAAAGCATGCGAGGCTTCAAGCATGAGGTAAGCCGTTTCCACATTGTGGCCGTACGAAATATGATCAAGACTATGATGCTGTTTATAAACCGCCAGGCTCGAATCGCGGTAAGAAACAGGCGTCCAATCCGGTTGAAAAAACAGGATGAGGTTACCCTTGTCGTTTGTGATCTTATCGCGTACGAGCAGCAGCATTTCCTTCAAACGTGTTTTGAGTAATTCATCGGGCCAAACGCTGTACAGTTCGGTAAACGATTCGAGTAAGTGAATAGATGAGTTTTGATCTTTATAGCCTGTTTCGGCAGTTGATTTTATGCTTGCATCCCTTACAATAGGCGTACCATCGCGTTGCATATGCTGGTAGTAACCTTTATATATCGGGTCGTGAGCGTGTTTCTCCAGCCACCAAAAACCTTGCTTAGCCAGGTTCAAGGCACTGGTATCGCCCGATGCCTGGTAATAAGCAGCAAGCGCGTAAATGGCAAAGGAGTTTCCATAGGCTTCTTTAGGTGCAAAGCCGCCCTGTTTTGGATTGCCTTGTTTATCCGTAAAAATATAAAAGCCGCCATATTGTTTATCCCAAAACTTATCTCTCAAAAATTCAAAACCGTGACGAGCCCCCGCTATATAATATTTTTTGTCGGGGAAAAGTTCAGCGGCTTTACTATTGCTCCAAACATGGCGCGCCTGGGTTACTATCATTTTATCCTGATTACCCGTCGGCTTAAAATCATACGTAAACGCGCTTAAAAAACCTCCATCGACAGTATCAATGGCAGCCGGATACCAGGGTTTAAGCAATTCATCAACCATGGATATTTGCATTTCATGAGCTATCTCTTGTTTTTCGGTTTGGCTATTTTGGGCAAATACAGTGGTTGTGGTACTTATTAATACTGAAAGTAAAGTGATCTTCAATTTCATAAGCTTACTTTTTATTTAAAACATGATCAGCAGCCAAAACCAGGAACAGGTAATCGGTTGTGCCGCCGCCCAAAACGTATTCGCCCTGCTGCCACAGGTAAGGCCAGTTAAGCAATTCAGGAAAATCCGGGCGGATAAGCGCCGTGCCAGATGTGATACCACCGGGAATATACGAGCGGTCGGCCCGGTTAAAGCCGTAAGCTGTAGTCATTGATCGTGAACCCACGCCCGATACAAATGAAGCAGTATTGGAACCCGGATGGCAGCCCAGCACAAAATCAATAGCATGCAACATATAGGTATCGCTGAAAACGGCCGGGAAACCTGCATATAAAAAGTACTGTTTATAACCAAAATTCTGAATGCCCCAACCTGCTCCCCAAATGTTTGGTTCATATGGTACACCATAAGGTGTTTTGGTTCCTTGCAGCTGAATTTGAGCGTATAACTTTTTAACGGCTTCGGTTATTTTGTTATGATAATTTGCGTCGTTGATGAGCCCCATGGTACGGCCAACAAGCCATCCTGTATTATCAATACTATTAGCGATGGCATCAGTATTGTTAACCAGATAATCGGCATAAGTTTTATCTTTTGTGGTAATGAACAGTTCGACAGCCAAAGCTATACGGTGACGCAGAGTTTGATCGGCTGTATTTTTCCAAACCTCCTGTGCTATTTGCAGACATTGCGTAGCAAGCGTATCATTATAACCCTTCATCACACGACTGGCTGCGGCCAACGCTGCCGCAGTTTCCAATGAGCGACCAGGATTATCCTCTGTAAACACCCACCTGTCGTCAGCCGCAGCGGGAGTTTTCAGTACGGGATCGATGTTATTGGCATTGGTTACAAAAGGTTTGTTGTCAGTAATATTTGCGGCATCGCCCAAAATAGTGTATTGCCTGATGGTTGGCTCTATAACGCCACGGTAAAAGCGGCCCATAGCCTGGTAACCACCTGTAATGGCTAATAAACCATGCTCAATCTGTTCCAGCATATCCGGCTTACCGTCGGGCTGGTGAATTTCTACAATATGGTTCTTTTGGTCGATAGTGGTATTATCATACTTCACATCAAAAGCCTCATAAGCTAATGTAAGCCCATGTACCGTTTCGGCCTGCGATTCAACCCTCAGGTCAAAATCACCTGCATCATGCCAGGCACCACGGTCAAGGAAGGGCACGTTATCACCGGGTTTATATTTATTAAGCGTGCTGTGTCCCTGGATATAGCCATCAAAATGATTGGAATCAATTGGAGCCATCCGGGCATCATCCATATGGCACAGGCCATGCCATACGCGGTACTTTTCGTTAACACGCATATGACACATTTGTATCGGCAAAAAGTAGGAAAGTGTTGGCTGCCATACATCATTCTTAAATACATCGGCACTGATCTGGAATGGCTCTGTTTGATAACTGCCGTATTTCACAACATACATACCCTGCTTGGTGATCTTGGTAAAATCAAATTGCAGGTAATGATATCTCAGGAAATCGCCCCAGTTGGCGGGTGTAGCCTTTAAAGCCGTTGTAAGTCCACCGTTTTCATTTATCCTTAGCAGCGATACCGGCAAAACCTTTTTATCATTTTTATCCAGCTCAATTACAGCTATCTTCTGCTGCGCCGGATGATACCCCACCTGTGATACCTGCACCACCGGCTGCGATTGCCAGCCATCTACTGCATTTGGTGTTACCAGCCATTCTATCGCATTTTTTGAAGCGCCTTTGGCAACTAATGAACGTACCACAAACCAGCCATTATTGTGCTTAGCCCGGCCGTCAAGCAGTTGCAGATTACCGCCCGACAGGTTTTCGATGGTCATCCTTTGCGGGTCAGCTTCAGGCACTATGGTTAGTTTTTTGCCTTCGGCCATGGGCAGTACCTGGGTTTCGCCTTCTTTATCGATATAAGTTTGTCCATCGGCCTGCTGCGGAAAAATACCGAACTGCTTATCCATATAGTACGATTTGCCAAACAGAATACCGGGGAATAGCTCCAGGTTAAAGCCCACCTTACCTATCCAGTTATCCGGCAGCGGTTTATCCAAATCAACTATGATCCGAAATGCTTTACCTGCCGGAATCACGCGGATATTATAAGCAAAATTCAGATCGGGATAAATAATAGGGTTAAAGCCATGACGGTTCATGTCCGGGTTAGGGAACTCCATGCGCACGCTTACCTCGCCGGTTGCTTTATTAACCACACGCTTACCTACCTTGGGTATAGGTGACCACTGCCCCGGCGTAGGTTCCAGCCGGATATCGCCATTGGTAGCTACACGCTGCCCGTTTTGGATAATGCCTACCCCACCCTGGTGCCCCTCGGGATAAAAATCATGGGCAAGCATCACGTTTACGCCTTTATATTCAAGGTATTCCTGCGCGTTAAGCTTCATTAAATTAGCGGCAGGTTTAACCTGCGCGCGTAAAAAACGGGGTGATACGCAACAGGCAGCAATTATTGTTGCTAAGATAAATTTAGATTTCATCAGGATATTGGTTAACCGGTAATATGCAATACGATATTTGCACGGCTAAAAATAATCCGGTAGCAGAGGCACGATATAATGATATATTAACATTTTGTTGCTGATTTTATACCATAACAGGGATTTTACATTGAAAACCCATCAACTAAAAACCAGCAAACACAAACACAAAACACTAATTACCAATTAATTAAAATAAAAATACCTACCATTAGGTATTCATTTTATTCATTAATTGATTTAAATTTGATTACCATTAATACCTGCGTGCCGAAAAAGGGATCAAAGAGTAGGCAACAATCCTTAAACCAATGGCCTTTCCTTTATTTTTAGCTGCAACGGCTTCACGGCCTTTGCAAACTCCCTGTTTAAAAAAAAGCGTTTTTAAATTATTGGCAGGCACTTTTATTCTTGGTCACCCGGCATTAGTTTGTGCTCAACCGGCAAATTCTGATAGTGTAAGAAACTATACCGGTAAAAAAGATTCTGTAGCTCAAAAAGCAATGCTTCCCGATTCTATCTTAAATATTTATAACCTGAGCGGGCGAAAAGATTCGGCCAGGCTCAATGAAATTATCGCTATCAGGCTCAAAACCACACTCCCTATTGATTCGTTCAAAACCCTGTATGTTGATGACATTAAAGTGGGAGAAACTGCTTTTTGGAGCAGTAACGATTATGAAAAAATAGTTTATTTCAAGATAGATGAATCGGTACAAAACCTGGCCGTTCAGTTTTTAGCCAGCAAATCCATTGATAAAGCCCGTATCCCGGTATATTTTTCTGTAGGTTATTCGGGTGGTTACATAACCAAAGGACTAATAAAAACGCAACTTGAGGTTAAACAAAAAATAACCCGGGTTTGGGTATGGATAATGGCCGTTGTAATGGCCGGTTTTCTGGCGATGGGTTTAAAAAACAATATCTTAAAAGATGACGCCAATTTATACTACAGCCTGAGCCGCACGCAACTACTGTATTGGACAGTAATTTTCTCGGTCACTTATTTATATATATGTAATGAAACAGGCGCCTTGCCGGATATTCCCGGTTCGCTGCTGGCTATCCTTGGCATAAGTGCCGCAACAATGGCTACGGGTAAGCTTATAGAAAACGACCAAAAACCTAAAACCGAGATTGATCCTAAAGCACATAGCGAAGGTTTTTTTCATGACATCCTTTCCGACCGGAGTAGCATTAATATCCAGCGCCTTCAAAATGTGCTGTTCAATATTTTGTTCGGACTAATTTTTATACAGAAAACAGTTTCATCAAATCTGTTACCTGATTTTGACAACAACATTTTACTGATGATGGGGATCAGCGCGGGAACTTACGCCGGTTTAAAAGCCACCGAACCCACCAAAGACCAGGTAACAGAGCAACATGACTCAACTACTGTTGGGAATGAAAAACCAACTGACCAACCCGCCGGAGATGACAGTAAAGGAACAGGGGGCAAAACAAAATAAAGTATCTGAATACCTTAACTTAAAACTATCTCTTTAAATTTCCATGTAAATCTCAGTTGTTACTTCCCCTTCGGTAAAGGTAAGGATCTGATAACCTGCGTTGGATTTTAATTGGATTTGATGTTCCTTAATATAGGTAAAAAGATCACCATAACCTTTCATGATGGCTTTCATGGGGTCGCCGGTAACTTTAGTGTACAGGAATGTACCTGCCATATCCATAGCCGAAAGGGATGTTGACGACAGGTCTGCATTACCTTCCGATACCACGCCCTGAAAGCTCCTCTGTTCGGCCGCAGGGGTAACCTGTGGATCGTCATAATAAATGCCGCAAATTTTAAATGGAATAAAAGCAATCTGAGCTGCGGTTAATTCATTTTGTACAGCTGTAACATATGACGAAGCTTCTGCATAGCTTCCTGTAAATATTTTCCCAATAAGCTTTATGGGATTGTTAACCTCTATAATCTGTACAGTACCTTCCATATCGGTTCGCTTTAAGATCAGCTAATATAACTGCATTTTCATAACAATTTACATCACCTTGCATTTGTTTGCCGTAGCCTTTCCTAATTGGTTACCCTCCCGGCTTATCCCCATGCAGCTCCTGCTTATTTAAAAAACCTTATTAGATAATAAAATACAAATAAAAAAATAAGTATTTATACGTTTCCAAACCATAAAAACACCCTTTCACACAATTTCACACCTGTTAACTTTGCCCCATAAGAAAAAATACAGAAATCAACACGAACAATAAATAATTTGTGAGAAATTTTTTCACAGTAGTATAAATATTTTCTCACTTATATAATTTATCACTACCAACATAAAATACAATTAATACAGCTATATTACCCGCATATTAAACCTATAATATCATGAAAAAACAACCTCTTAACTTATTCAGACCAATTGCTGCCGCGGCTATTATTTGCTTGTTTTTTGCCATGACATCATGCAAGCAGGCTACCCAATTTGCGCAGGTAAAGTACACTGCTGCCCAGGTTAACCATTGGCTTGACTCGTCAACAACAGACAGTTTCATTTTTCAGTTTTACAGCCCCCAGGTTGATGATGTTAAAAAGCCCTACCAGCTTGTATCATATATTCTTGATACCGCAGGCAATTACCTTAATCCGCTGCATCCAGACACGCTGGCTATTGCGAAAGACACATCTGTTAACTTAACCGGCCCCGTGGTTTTAGGCAATACCTATCTAACCAAAAAAGCAATAGTAGCTGTAATATCTACCGATGCCGGAGGCAAACGCGATTATGACTATCTTGTTTTCACACCCAAGATCGTAGCTTCAAATCAGCATCTGGTATACGCTATAGGTTTGGTAAAAGACGGAAAGTTCATTAATTATGCAGATAAAGACACGCAGGATATTGATTCAAACCCATCTCCTCCGGCAAAAATGTAATATCGGCTAAAACTGTTGCATAGTGGAACAGCTAATTAAAGGCATATCTGACTGGTCGGAGGTTTGGGCACTGCTCATTCCTTTGGCCATTCTCTGTTTAAAGAAAAAACAGCCCGCCTTTAATAAACCTGTTGTTATTTATTTATGGACAGCGCTGGCAATTAATGTAACTATTGATGTAATATGGAAGCTTAAAACAATAATACCGCGCCCGTTTAACACCAATAATTACCTGTATAACGTACATTCCGTAATCAGATTGTTATTGTTCAGCTCATTTTTTATAAAACTAAACCAACAGTTTTTATCCAAAACCAAACGGATAGTTCCGTATATTTTTTTAGGGTTTGTGCTTGTCAATTTCAGTTTTTATCAAAACTTTTTTGATTACGGGCAATTGAGTAGCAGACTGCTTTCGTTTGAGGCGGTAATTATGATGTTTTATTGTATGCAGTATTACCTGTTTAAAATAACAGACGATGAAGAGCCAGGTAAAAAACAACCCGAATTTTGGATTGTTACCGGGCTGGGCATTTACTACACTATAAATTTTTTCATTTTTTTGCTATACAATGAACTTACAATACGCCTGCACAATTTTGCCATAAGCCTGTGGAATATCCACAATTTCACGTATACCATTTTATGTGTATTTATAGCGAAAGGGTTATATGAAACAAACGAATGATGATATCAGGCTCCTGCTCTTTATGGGTATTGCGGTTATGCTTTCCTTATTCGCAAGTATATTGCTCATTTTTATATTTTTTCAGCGTAAGAAATACCAGTACCAGCAAAAAATTCAAAAACTGCATCAAACCCAGCAAAACCAGTTGATTGAAGCCGCCGTGCGAAGTGAGGAAACTGAACGCCATCGCATTGCCGAAGAGTTACACGACGAAGTGGGCGCTATTTTATCAGCATCAAAATTGCACCTGCAGGCAGTAAAGATCAATGTTATTGATAAAAACAACGAACCGAGATATGAAAAAGGACAGGAACTGCTTGACATGGCCATTAAACAGGTGCGCGGTATTTCGCACAATTTGCACTCAAGTATCCTGAAGGAGTTTGGCCTGAATGAAGCGATCAGACATTTTGTTGAGAAGATAGCAAATAACGACCTCATTTTTATTACCACAGATCTGGATGATTCATACGCAACCGAAACCAATGAAAATGATATCAGCATCTACCGCATGGTGCAGGAGTTAATGAACAACATACTTAAACATGCCAGGCCTCAAAAAATCCATATTACATCAATTTATAACCAGGATGCATTAAACATCAGCATTTTTCATAATGGAAAGGGACTCAGCCACGCACAATACGAAGAGCTGAAGTTTAATAAACAGGGCCTTGGCCTCAAAGCTATCCAAACCCGTATTATTTTGCTGAAAGGCGAAGTAGCGTTTAATTACAAACCCGAAGGATATTACATCAATATCAGTATCCCCCGGGCAATTACTATTTAACCATTACAACAATCAAAAATAAGGCGATGAAACCTATTAAAATTGCCATAGCCGATGATTATACCATATACAGGGATGGCCTCAAAATTGGCCTTACCCAGGATGAGAACCTGGAAGTAATGCTTGAAGCCGGCGATGGTGAAGACCTGATAAAGGGCATTGAAACGAATATGCCTGATGTAATTATCATGGACCTTAAAATGCCCGTTATGGATGGCATGGAAGCAACCAAACACATCAAAAAGAAGTATCCTGATATGAAAATTTTAGTAGTGACCATGTACGACGATGAAAAGTTTGTGATCCACTTAATGGAGATTGGCGCTAACGGATACCTGTTAAAAAATGCAGAAGCAGAGGAGATCAGGAGAGCAATATATTCCGTATACGAAACAGGTTATTACTTTAACAATATTGTAAGCAACGCGTTATTAAAGAAACTGGTGATAAAAGGCAACGTCAAACCATCTTTTAAAGAAGGGGTTGAACTTACCGAACGGGAACAGGATGTACTGAAACTGATTTGTGCCGAAAAAACAGCCAACGAAATGGGGCAGCAACTTTTCCTTAGCCCACGCTCGGTTGAAGGCATCAGACAACGTTTGATAGATAAAGTGGGAGTACGCAATACGGCCGGGTTGGTAATGTTTGCTGTAAAGAACGGAATAATATAAAGCTTCTAAAACGGCATTACAACTGCAACTTCTTTAGCAAACGCCATTTTACTTTAACAGTTCACCATCGTTTTACTTAAAACAAAACAATAGAAAGCAAAATCAACAGATATAACCTATAAAAAACAGATTATAAGTGTAAAATCAGAAGCTCGAAATAGTAAAAATTCATTCAAATGGAAAAAGTTATTAAAAAATTACCATAAAAATTCAATTTATTGCCAACAAATACAATTTTCATTGATATTTTTACAACAGATTTGACTGATTGATTAATATTTGAATGAAAAGAAGTATTCAATGCGATAATAACACCTGTTTTTTATGCAAAGGATGTATAAAAGAGTGGCTCCCCGCAATAGCAGCTAATAAAAAGAACTTTGCTGTAAAAAAAGGGCAGGTTATTTTCAGTGAGGGCGACCCTGTAAAGGGAATTTACTTTGTTTATGAAGGCAATATAAAAGTTCACAAAAAATGGGGAGCAGATAAAGAACTTATTATCCGCTTTGCCAACAAAGGGGCTATTTTTGGCCATCGTGTGCTGGGTAAACACGCTACCCACTACCCTATTTCGGCAACCGCTTTAGAAGCTGGCATCATATGCTTCATCGATATGGACTTTTTTGAGGCTACTTTAAAGGTAAATCCTCAGTTTACCTACCAGCTGATGTTATTTTTTGCCGATGAACTGCAGGAAGCCGAACGCAAAATGCGCAACCTTGCCCACATGCCGGTAAAAGGCCGCGTAGCCCAGGCCCTCATAAGCCTGAAAGAACAGTTTGGCATAAACCCCGATGGACATATCGATGTTGAACTTACACGACAGGACCTTGCCTCATACGCCGGCGCTACTTACGAAACCGTTTTCAGGGTGGTTAACGAATTGCTGCAGGAAAAACTGATCAGCACAAACGGCAAAAAGATCAGTATTATCAATCATGACAAGCTTTTTCTTTTAACGCAGGATGACGAACTGTAAAAGGAGGCTTTTAAATTAGAGCAGAATTTAATTTAATCCTTTAAATGGATTTATAATTTCCAGTTGTGAATCTATGATTTGACCATCATTCATATCTTCGGAATATAATATTGAACAACCGGACTCCAATGCTGTCGCTACAATTATTGAATCAAACAACTGAAAATCATATTTATTCATAATCTCCAAGGCACGCAGCATCATAGGTTCATTTACCGGAACATAAACACATTGCTGCAAATACATCTTTATCAGATCAGCAACTTTATGCTTTGAAAATTTCCATTTCCGCAGACAAACATTAATAAATTCACTAAGGTTTTGAGAACAAAAGATAGGATTATCAGCAATTATTTGAATAGCTTCTGCTTGCTTTGGGGGTAAAAAGCATCTAATGCGTAAAGCAAAATATTAGTATCGACAGCGATATCACTCATAATCATTGGCTTCATCCCTGTCAAACCTATAACCACCACTATTGAAGGTAAACCCCTTTAATCTGTCTTTCAAATACCCAACTCTTATTTCTATAGGTGTAGTTTCTTTTTCAATTGATTTAGTTTCATCGACTGAAAATGCGATAATTTCAATCATCTTTCCAACCAAATCGTCCGGTAGCTCAAGCGTAAGACTCTTTTTGTTAGATTTTAATATTGTTCTTATCATAACATCAAATTTACAAAATTCAAGCCATCATTACGATATTGATAATCATTTTCGACATTTAATAATTACAGCCAACCAACCTTACCCCGCCAAATTCCTAACCTCCACAGGCGATAAAGATGTTTGCTTTTTAAAGAAATTTGAAAAATGTGATAATTGTTCAAAGCCCAGACTATAAGCTATTTCTGAGATATTCCAGTTAGTTTGTTTGAGCAGGATACGGGCTTCCTGAACAACCCTTGCAGCTATATGCTCGGTAGTGGTTTTTCCGGTGCTTTCTTTTAATACTTTATTGAGATGATTGCTATGAACGGCAAGCCTGTCGGCATAATCTTTAGCAGTGCGGAGGACGATCTTTTGGTCGGGCGATGCTATCGGGAACTGCCTCTCCAGCAACTCAATAAATAGCGATGATACCCTTGCCGATGCATTATGGCTATTACCATAATTGGTAAATGGCTGTAATTTTTGACCGTAATGGATGAGTTCCAGTACATAGTTCCTGATCAGGTCATACTTATACAGATAATCTGAAGCTAATTCCTGTTGCATTTTTTTAAAAATAAGGGACAACTCATCTGCCTGTTCATCACTGATTTCAAACACCGGGCAGCCACCAGGGCTAAAGATTGGCAGCGCATCCAATACCACACCACTTTTCGACTGTACTAAAAACGCATCGGTAAAAATGCAGAACATTCCTGACTGATCCATACTTTGCGGCTTCCAGCCATAAGGAATTTTGGGAGTACCGAATACCAAAGCATTTTTTTCTATATTGATCACTTTATCAGCATATTCGGCAACATTGCGGCCCCTTACCAGGTTTATCTTATAGTACAGCCTCCTGTTGTAAGGTACATATGAAGGATCTTTTTTTACTCTGTTAAATATTTCACCAACATTAAATACATTAAAATGCCCTATCTCTTTATTAATATCAACCGGAAGCAGATCTGCTACTGCGCCATCTGAATGTTTGGCAGCATTTTTATAAAAATCTTCAACAGTTACTGTTTTCATATGCTTATCCCTGTTAACAAAGCTACTTATAAATCCCAGGCCAAAGCACACTGATAATTGAATATGATAGATACCTGTCAATAATCAACACATTAAAAGTCACCATTCAATATAGGATCGTCAATTACAGATAACACCATTACTTGAATTTGGTAAACAACAGCGAAAAGAATAAAGTGTTACTTTATCACAATTAAACTGTCACAAGCATGGGGAACCGTGTTTTTAGCTATTAAATATGCCCAGCATGTTACAAATTAAAGGTAAAACACATGGCGCAGCCAGTCGTTTAAACGGGAGAAACTATTACGACCGGAAACATCAAAACAGAAGTATGGAAATACCAAAAGATAACGTACTAGCTTATTGTGCCGAGTGATTAGCACCAATAGCCCCGAATATCAGCATTGCGACGATATCTTCTAAGCGCCCCGGCCACCCCGGCCTGTTATTCATAACATAAAAATGGCCGGAATTTCTTCCGACCATTCGTGGGCTGAACCCCTCCTCTTCTATGTAATATCAATATTAATAACCCGGGTTTTGGTACATCTTAACAGGGTCAAGTTTGTACTCATCAAATGGGATTGGGTAATAACGATCTTTAGTAGTAAAGTTTGCCAGTGAAGCCAAACCAAAATCAGTTTGCTTTTTAGCGTGGAAGTAAGCAACCAGCTCGTCGGTTGTAAACGTGCGCAGCAAATCAAACCAGCGGTGGTGCTCAAATGCCAGCTCAACACGGCGCTCGTGTAAAATAGCCAGTTTTAAGGTTGGATACCTTGTGGCATAGTCGCTGTTGGTCATTGATACCGCGTAGGTTGGCATACCGGCACGGGTACGCACCTGGTCAAGGAAGCCTGTTGCAGTAGCCTGATCGCCAAGGTAATTATTAACTTCGGCCAATGAAAGGATCACATCAGCATAACGCATCAGGATCCAGTCGTTACCACCGTAACCGTTAATACCTGCAGCTGTGCTAACATCCCTGAATTTGGTAACAAACCAATCTTTTACAATTGGATCATTTGCATATTTAACAGAGAAAGTCATACGCGGATCGCCGGTTTCGTACTCATTGATCAAATCGTGAGTAACGTTATAACCTGCACCTGTAGATACTTTTTGTGAGTTAATAGTTTCGCCTTTAGCCTGAAAGTTAGCAGCAATTGACGAGCTATAGTTCAAATCGCCCTGGATGTTAACGATCTGGAAGATCAACTCCGGACAAGTTGTTTTTTTTGCAACATCAAAAACGTCAGTGTAAGGAATGGCATTCAACGCGCCGAAAGTGCGCATGTTGTAAGCATTCATTAAAAATGTTTTGGCATTGTTAAGGTTAGTTGTACGGTTAGCCTGATCCTGTGTTGTTGCCATGGTAAGGTAAACCTGACCTAACAGGAAGTTAGCAGCGGCTTTTGAAGCACGACCGGTTGATGCCTGCAGATTAGGCAGCGGGCTGGCAATCACATCGGTTAAATCGGCAACAATTTGCTGATAAACAGTTGCCTGTTTTTCGCGGAAAGTTTGTGCTGCAACATCACCTGCTGATGATAACGCTTTAGTTACCAAAGGCACATCGCCCCAGGTACGTACCAGGTCGAAATAAATAAAGGCGCGCAAAAATTTAGCTTCAGCAGCATATTTCAGTTTTACATTATTATCAGGAAAGCTAACCTGATCTATATGTGATAACACAGAATTTGCACGGCTAACTGTAGTATACAACGATACCCAGTGGCTTTTCAGATAAGTATTGGTTGGCAATATAGAAAAGTTACCGAACTGGAATGGCTCACCAGAGTTCGATTGGTTATCCTGCGTCCCGGTATCATCCGAGCGCTGGTCTGTCCAAAGGTCGCTGCTTTCGCCAACGTTATTGCCGCTTCGTAATGATTGGTATATACCGTTTACTGCCAGCAAAACATCATTAGGCGTTTTATAACTCGCATCAACCGATATAGCGTTTGGATCGCTTTCGTTCAAAAAGTCTTTTTTACAAGACGGGGCTATCGCCACAACGGCAGCAAGGCAGGCCATGGCTATAAATTTCTTATTCATCATCTATATCTCTTTAAAAAATTTATTAAAAAGTAACATTAACACCTAAGTTGTATGACCTAACCAGCGGGTAAGTACCATAATCGATACCAGGAGCAAGGTTAGGGTTTTGAGTGTTGTTTGAGGCAGCACCCGAATAGTTGTAATCAACATCAGGGTTATAACCTTTGTACTTGGTGATGGTAAATGCGTTAACCACACTTGCAAATACACGGGCTTTGCTCAGGCCTAAAGTTTGTTGTAAAAAGCCCGGTAAAGTGTAACCTAAAGTCAGGTTGGTACAACGCAGGTATGAGCCGCTTTGCAGGTAGAAGGTTGATAAACGGGTGCTGTTACTTTGTGTACCTGCACGTGAAGCGCGGTAAAATGAACCGTCTCCCGGATCAGCTTCGTTACGGTAACGCTGTGCAACATTAGCATACTGGTTACCTGAACCTTCACCATTGTACAGGTAATAATCCTGTCCGTCAAGAATCTGGTTACCGTATGAGCCGTTGAATGAAGCGCTTGCATCAAAACGTTTGTAGGTACTGTTGAAAGCAAAGCCGTAGGTAAATTTAGCGTACGGCGAGCCGATAACGGTTTTATCAGCATCGTTAACAATACCGTCTTTATTGGTATCAACAAACCAAAGGTCACCAATTTTGGCAGGGTTAGTTTGTGAAGCTGACGGAGCAGTTTTGCCTAAGTTTGAAGCGTTGATTATACCACCAACTTTAAAGCCATAAAACATACCTAAAGGCTGGCCTTGTGTTGTAATGCTGGTTAGGTATGAACGCTCGGCACCGTTGATGATGATTGTATTTTGCGCAGGCAATTTAACTACCTTGTTACGGTTTAATGAAATATTACCGCTTGCACCAAAAGTAAAGTCTTTGTTGTTGATGATCTTACCGTCTAACTGCAAGTCAAAACCGGTGTTACGGATCTTTGAATCGCGCAGGTTGGTAAGGACGGTAGTACTACCCGAAATAGCCGATATTGGCTGGTTGTACAACAGGTTGTATGAATAACTCAGATAATAGTTGGCAATAACCTGTAACCTGCCGTTAAATAAACCTATATCAGTACCAAAGTTATACTGTGAAGTGGTTTCCCATTTCAGGGTGTTATCTTTAAGACCACCAGGATAAGTAGCTGTTACAGCGCTGTTACCGTCAAGCACTACACCGGTGGGGCTTGCCAATGTTTGCTGAATGTTGTAGTTACCAATGTTGTAGTTACCACTTTTACCCCAGCTTGCGCGAATTTTAACCGTTGATTGATCGCCAAGGAAGTTGTGGTAGAATGCCTCGTCAGAAAGGTTCCAGCCTGCGGCAACAGAAGGGAAGTAACCATATTTGTTTGCCGGGCCGAAACGTGATGAACCATCAGCACGGAACGAAGCAGTTAAGAAATATTTGCCGGCATAATTATAGTTAGCACGACCAAGATACGACAACAAAGTGTAAGCATTTTTGTAGGCTGAGTTTAAGCTAAAGTTAGCCGCCAAAGCTCCTTTGTTTGATATTTCGGGGATATTGTCATTTTGGAAACCATTAGCCGTAACACTAAAGTAATCGTTAGTTGTACGTTGTGCGGTATAACCAGCCAAGGCGTCAAAATGGTGTTTACCAATCTGCTTGTTATAGTTTAAGGTAAACTCAGCAAGTTTATCAACTGTTGTTAAATTTGAAGCCTGAGCATTGGCAGCCAATATTGACTGTTGAGAACCCGGAGGGAAAGCACCGCTACTCAATGTAGTAGGATAGTAATAATCGTACTTTTCGGTATAAGTTTGGGTACCTAAGTTAGTTTTAAAATTAAAACCAGGTAATATATTATACGTTACGTTAGCATTATAAGTGCTGCGATAACCTTTCCTGTTAATTTTAACGCGCTCGGCAAGGGCCACCGGATTTTCGATACCCTGGTAACCATACTGAGTAGAGCCTGCAGCTTCGGCATTAGTAGCCAATGAACCATCAGCGTTGTAAGCCGGCAGATATGGCATGTAGATCAAAGCACCCAAAACCGGACCATGGTCAAAACGGCCTTCAGGAATTTCCTGGTTGGTATTTTGAGTATATGATACATTGGCACCAATGTGAATACGTTTGCTTACATCACCTTCAACATTTGAACGGAAGTTATAGCGTTGCTGGCCTGATGATACGATTATACCGGGGTTGTTTTGGTAAGAACCGCTAACATAATAACGCACATTATTAGCTGCACCACCAGAGAATGAAAGGGTATGTTTCTGGAAAATTACATTATGGTATAATTCATCCTGCCAATCGGTATTTACAGTTTGTTTGATAGGGGTTTGAGTAGCAAAATTGTATAAACCATCCGGGATACTAACGCTGCCGGTGTTACCAACATTGGCAACACGAGTGCTGTTAGGGTCAGAGTACATGGCGTCATTCCAGGTATGGCCTGAGTTTATCCAAAGGTCATGGTAAGCGTTGTTACGACCATCGATAACCAGCAACGCAGCCTGATCCGCATCTAAAAGTTTCACTTTGTGGGCAAGCTGATCAACACCGGTCTGAACGTCATATTCAAAACGGCCTTTACCCTCTTTACCTTTTTTAGTAGTGATCAATACCACACCGCCAGATGCACGAGAGCCATAAATAGCAGCCGAAGCAGCATCTTTTAAGATGTCGATACTTTCAACATCATCAGGATTAATGAAGATATCATTACCTGCAGGATAGCCGTCAATTACATATAGGGGATCAGAACTGGCATTTAGTGAACCAACACCCCTCACCCTGATCTTGGTGCTTGTGTAAGGTGCACCGCTGGTTTGAGAAATCTGCACACCTGCAACCTTACCTGCAAGGGCCTGACCTAATGAAGGGGCTGAAAGATTAAGATCACCCGGTTTTATACTGGCAATTGCACCGGTAACATCGCTTTTACGGATAGTTTGGTAACCGATGGCTACAACCTCGTTAAGCATGTTTGATTTTGGCTTCATCTTAACGTTATAAGTTGACGAGTTGCCAATAGCTACTTCCAATTGTTCGTAACCAATAAAGTTAAAGAGTAACACGGCACCTTCTTCGGCAGAAATGGTGTATTTACCGTTTGTGTTAGTTGAAACACCCTTATCGGTACCCTTAATACGAACCGATACGCCGGGTAAAGGAAGGTTAGTTTCGTCGGTAACAGTACCGGTAATTTGCTTTGCAGCTTCAGACACTATATTTTTTGCCGAAGCGTTTGAGATAAAAGGTTTTAGCAAAACCAGTAAAAATAATGCAGGGATGAAAAAAAACCTGCTCAAAAGATTTGGATTAATCTTTTTATTCATATTTTTAAAATTGATTGTTGAAAGAAATGACTTAAAGCCTTGGACCGCTTTTGAGTTATTTGACAATTATCCCGGACCAGGTGAGTGTTAGCGCATTCACCGGTTCTTAGTTTTATCGCCGAGCTCGATGTTAAGTTGAAGTTAATGTTACATAGGCGACTATTTTTAAAGAAGTGAGCAAATAATTAATAATTTCATAATTATTATTGCGTTAATATTAAACAATATTAATACAGAGTTATTAATATTGCAATAATTACAGCAAAGCTAAACCAGTTATCTTAATCAAAGGATACCTTAGTGTTAAATTTGCATTAATAAAAAATAAAAAAATCACCACCCTTTTACAGGCTTTTTTACTTTGGTTCATTTATTTAAACTACCATGAAGTAGTGGTAAAATTCACGTTATTTTTACGTGATGAGGTTACGGCTATCCCCTTTTCATCACCGCCAAGCAATGAAAAGCCTTCCAGTTCGTCACCCCTGTCTATACCGTCAACCTGGCTCAGCACTACCTGTTTACCTGCCTCAATCGACTTTTTAAGATCAACATACGTAAACCGCCATTGCCTGCCCTCAAGCTTGTTTTGGATAAGGACTAAAGCACCTTTATCAGCTTTCCAAAACAGATTTTGCACCCAGGGTGTACAGGTAAACTTTTTGTAAAGAACCCCAGGCTCCTTAGTGCTTTTAGCTTTGGCCAGCTTTTCGGGATCGTATAAACGTACTTCGTTGCCATGGTCGCCATAATCGGCGGTAGCCACATACCACTTATTATTATATTTTACATATTCGGGCCGGGTACCCTGGATACAGGCATCATCCTCAATTGTATTAATTAAATTACCATCAAGCGTACCGGTTTTAAGCAAACCTTTCCAGTTCACATTATAAATAACTGCTCTCCACTGGCTGCCCGCAGCATTCAGGCGGATAGAATTACCTATAAAGGTTGGGCCTTTATCATTATTATAAGCTATACCTGTAGGGTGATTAATAACATCCCGCCCGTTTTGGGTTAGCTTATACTCTTTATGCTGATACACCAGGCTATCATGATCCAGCCTAAACTCGCGGATCATCCCCACCTCTCTGTCGCCATATAAAAATATACGGCCATTTTGATAAGAGATCCCCTGGCATGCGCCTAACGAATCGATAGTTATGGCGCGGTCAAGCTTATGATCAATTGTCCCGGTGGTGATGCTGCCAATCCCTAAAACAGCAGCTATCATTGTTAAAGTAATTTTTTGCATGGAGTTAAATAAAGTAATTGCATTAGTGATCGGACTATAGCCTTAAGCTTTCCGCATTATGCTTTCAGCTTTTAACGAGGATCAAGTGGTTCGTCCGGATCAATTTGTTTGGCCTCCTCAACCGGATAATATTCTACTTCGGTTTCTGAATTGCGCTTAGCCAGTTTGTAAGGCACATAGTTCAGTTCTTTCTGGCAACGGGCATCCATGGTCATAATAAAATCCGTCTGCGATTTATCAGTTACCACAATACCAGGTTTATCGGCAGGGATACCATATTTATAAAGCAACCTTGCACTGTTGCGCATATTAGTAGTAGTGTGGCGCGCATGTGGCTCTATAATAACAACACTTTCGGGTATGTGAAGGGTTTTAACCAGGTAAACCTTCATTTCTTCAGCCTCATTATATTTTGTTTTATAAGGATGCACCTTACCGCCAGATACAATGATAAAAGGCGCTTTACCTGCCTTATACTCCTGTACAGCCAGCCTGCAACGCAGCATCCCCTCCCCGCTCAGCGGCGATGTTAAATTATCCGGACCAGCACCGGGTACAAGAATATTTGAATATGGATAATCGGCCCATTTAATCGTTTTCACACGAGTTACAGCAGCCTTGTTAGCATTTAGCTCCATCGGCTCGTAATTAGCAGGGTCCTGTCTTTCGTTAATTTGCAGATAAAGCAATGCCGCCTGCATGGCCGGTTCAAAAAACAGTTTGGTTCCTTTAATATCGCCAATCAATGTAGCACTGGCATCATACATTAGCGTATAATAGGCCCTCGCCTTAACGTTATAGCTAATTGAATCTATCTGCGGATAATTTGGCTTTTTACCCTCGGCATAAACACCGATAGTATAATTAATGCTCCAGGCATCCTGCTCCCAGGCTTTTACAAGCAATTGTGCGGGCGATAGCTTTTTGTACAAACTATATTGCCCCGATGGGATTAGCTTTGATTTAACCAGCTTATCAAGCGCACTGCCTGTTTTGTAAAGCGCGATAAGACGGTCGCTTACATTTTTGATATCTTCATCAGTTAATTTTACAGCAGCTGTTAAGCATAATGCGTCTTTACAATCGGTAAGAGAAGTGTTAAGTGCATCAAGTTTTTTCTGCGTGAGCTGTGCCAGTTCAGGATCGTTTTTTAGTAAAGTGCTTACCTCGGCGTCCTGCTCAAACAAAGTCAGCAAGCCGTAGTTTTTAATCTTTACATAATCTGTAGGTGTAGTTTTGGCAGGGGCCGGACTTTGTGCAGAAGCACTTAAACCACCCAACCCAAGCAATGCCAATAGCAGGAGTTTTTTCATTGAGCTGTTTTTTAACAAGGCGCAAATAACGCCTTAGCACATAAACTCAAGGTTAACTACTGGTAACTTTCCTCTTACAAAACAGGCCTATTTTTGATTTAAATTAAGATATACCATCTTTAGGACAAAATAGTCCATGTCAATTTTGATATTTGTAAAAGCTGATAATTTTACCGAATATCCCCTCATGGAAAGTACCGCCTTATTAAAAGCCATTATCGAAAACGCTATCGACGGCATTATCACGATTGATGAACGCGGGATCGTTGAAACCATCAACCCATCAGCATGCAAGCTTTTTCAGTATGAGCCGGGTGAGGTTATCGGCAAAAACATATCCATGTTAATGCCCCAGCCTTATAAACAGGAACATGATCATTATATCAACCGTTATCAAACTACCGGCACGGCACATATCATCGGTATTGGACGCGAAGTTACCGGGCTACGCAAAGATGGCACCCAATTCCCGTTCAGGCTTGGCGTTAGCGATGTAAACTACGCGGGCCGCCGTATCTTCACCGGTTTTATCCATGACCTGAGCCGTGAAAAGAAAGCCGAAGACCGGCTTAAAGAATATGCTTCGCAACTTGAAAACCTTGTGGAGGAACGTACCCTGTCGCTGAAAAAATCTTTTCTTGAATTGCAAAAAGCTAAGGAAGAAGTAAGTCAATCACTTGAAAAAGAGAAAGAACTCGGGCAACTCAAAAGCCGTTTTGTATCCATGGCATCGCATGAATTCCGTACCCCATTAAGTGCCGTTCAGCTATCAGCTTCGCTTATAGATAAATATGCGGAGCCATTTCAAAGTCCGCAGATCAGCAAACATGTTAATAAGATCAAAAATGCCGTTGGTAATCTCACCACTATCCTAAACGATTTTCTTTCGCTCGAAAAATTGGAGGCCGGCCGTGTGGAACCATCGTACAGCACCTTTGACCTGGTTAAACTGGCCGAAGAGATAACTGAAGAAATGCAACTCATCGCCAAACAAAATCAAACGTTCCTATATCAGCATACAGGTACAAACAGCCAGGTGCAGTTGGACATTAACCTGCTTAAAAATTGCATTATCAATCTTATCACCAACGCCATCAAATATTCGGGCGAGAATAGCTTTATCGAATTTAATACTGAAATAAATAATTCCGGATGCTCCATTACCATAAAGGATAACGGCATAGGTATTCCGGAAAGTGATCAAAAGCACCTGTTCGAGGCTTTTTTTAGAGCAAATAACATAGGTAATATCCCCGGTACCGGCCTTGGGCTTAATATTGTAGCCCGGTATGCTGCCCTTATGAACGGCAAGGTTGATTTTCAAAGCAATGTAAACGAAGGCACTTCATTCACCATTTCATTCCCAGCACAATGAGCCAAAAAATCCTGATCATAGAAGATAATACAGATATCCGCGAAAATGTGGTTGAGATACTTGAGTTGGCCGGCTACATCGTGTTTGAGGCCGACAATGGTAAAGCCGGTATTGAACTGGCTGTTAAAAACCTGCCCGATGTAATACTTTGCGATATCATGATGCCGGAGCTTGACGGTTACAGTGTTTTATATATGCTGAACAAAAATCCAGAAACTGCTACCATCCCCTTTATATTTCTGACAGCCAAGGCCGAACGGATTGATCAACGAAAAGGTATGGAAATGGGAGCCGATGATTATTTAACCAAGCCTTTTGACGACATGGAACTGTTAAGTGCCATTGAAAGCAGGCTCCGAAAAAAAAACGCCCAGCAAAACTTCTATAGTCAATCGCTCGAAAACTTAAACTCCATTGTGTCAAAAAACAGCGGACTTGCCGAGCTAAAGCGCATCATAGCCGAACGTAAAGCCCGCCAGTTTAAAAAAGACCAGGTTATTTATTACGATGGCGATAAAGGAAATGGCTTGTACTTAATACTGAACGGCCGGGTTAAAACAGTTAAACTGGCCGATGATGGTCGCGAACTGATGACTGCCATCCATTCGGCCGAAGAATATCTTGGTGTAAATGCCATGCTCTCAAACGAGGCCTATACAGATACCGCAACCGCCATGGAAGATAGTCTGCTATGCCTGATCCCTAAAGACCAGCTGGATAACCTGCTTAATTTATACCCGGGTGTGGCCCGAGAGTTTATCAAACTACTCTCCAACCATATCCGCGACAGGGAAGAACAGTTACTGCAGCTTGCTTATAACTCTGTAAGGAAAAGAATGGCCGATACCCTGATACGTCTTTACAAACAACAGGGAAGCGATTTCAAAGTATCGCGCGAGGACCTTGCAGCCATGGCCGGCGTTGCAACCGAAACCGTGAGCCGCACCCTTACCGATTTTAAAGACGAAAACCTTATTGATAAAAAAGGTAGCCAGATCACTGTGCTCTCCCCCGAACGGCTTGGTAAAATGAAAAACTGATCGCCATCATTTTTTTAGGTGATATTACTCATTCCCACAGCAAGCGCTTCAGGGTAGTTTTGCTTTCGGTTAAATGAATGAAGGATGAAAGCGATAGCTTATAATATCAAACCGTTTGAAAAAGAATTTTTGGCGATAGCCAATCGCAAAAAGCATGAAATTACGCTGATATCAAACAATCTAAACCCCGATACCGCCATATTTGCCCAGGGAAAAACAGCGGCTATCATAACTATCGAAGATGAGGTTTCGCCGGATGTTATAGCAAAGCTTTCGGAAGCCGGCATTAAATATATTGTAACCCGTTCATCCAATACCGACCATATCAACAAGGAGGCAGCTGCACAATTTGGGATTAAACTGGCCAATATCCCATCTGCAAGTCCGCACGTTGTCAATACCGGCGATACATTACAGGAAATCGCCAATCAAACCATTCGCTGTCTTGATCTCTGGCAATTAAATAAATGCGTAGGCAAAGCTTGTGTTTGTGCAAAAGGGTGTAGGGCTGTGGTTGAGGATGATGTGAAGGAAGCTCTGTAAATGCTACTTCTGAATCAATACCAGTAATTCCTGTGGTGTTTCATAAGTTGTGCCTTTATAGCTAAGCGCTTTAACACCTACACAAACAGTATCTACTGCTTTGGTAGCATGGGTAATATAGATCTTTCCACGTACGTCGGGTTCTGTACCATCGCTTACCATTTTCATGCCGGTTAACAATTGCATTACGCTGTCAATACCCGTTTTTTTATCAAAGTTTTTTTCTTTTCCTTCGGGGAAGTAATAATCAAACTTATCGCAAGTAATCCTGAACTGGGTTTCGCGACCAAGTTCTGTAAACTTAAATTTGATGGATTGTACGTCATCATTTGAGCCGGATTTGCTTTTGCAGGCAACGAATGATGCTGTCACAAATAATAAGAAGATAGTCAGTTTTTTCATCGGTTTATATATTCTTATTCTAATATCGGGCTTTTACATAAAAAACGTAAATATCATCGTTAAGCGGAATCCACGCTATTGCTTCTTCAACGCTACACATATCAATCACACTTACAAAAGTTTGATATTTCATCTTATTTCCGAAGTGAAAACGGATGCCCAAAGTTTTACTTTTTATCCGGATCATACTTTTGATTTCAAACCTTGCAAATTCAAGCAGCGATTGATCGCCCATTGCATTGCCGGTTAAATTGACATTTGTATAACTCCTCTCCGGGGGAATCTTGACATGGTATTTTTTTGCTATTAACCTATCCATATCAGGATCAACTATTGCAATATTCAATGCACCCCTATGAACAAAAGCCTTATGCTGATATAAAAACATGAGGCATAACATTGGAAATAAAACCAGGCTAATCAATCCAGGAACATAGGTTATAGGTTTGTGCGGAGCTAAGGTTAATATTTTCATGATGAGGTTTATAGGATTATGTTCACTATACAACGTCAAATCATCAAAATTATTCCCTTACACTCCTACTGCTCCTATTTCAACTCATCCAGCACCCTGAACATTTTTTCTTTGATTCCCCGGCTCGATCCGCTGAAGTTGTTGACCATGATAGAAAAACAAAGCTCACGCCCATTTTTAGTCTGATAGCCGGCATAGCACAGCACATTATTGATACTGCCACTTTTCATTTTCATATCGTTATAAACAGGCAGGCTTGCATAAAAATCAGCAAACCAGCTTTCCTTTTTTGCCGATTGCAGCACACGGGCAAGTGTTAAGGTAGTAACCCTATCGCCGGGCGAAAGGCCGCTGCCATCGTAAATATTTAAACTCCTTGTATCTATCCCCCGCGCCGCCCAAAACTTTTGCACCTCATCAACGCCGTTGGCAGTTGTAGGCTTACGGCCCTGTTTCCAGGCTATGGTTTTAAGCAATTGTTCTGCATACAGGTTGATACTTTTTTGATTAAGCCAGTAAACGATCTTGCTTAAAGCAGGTGACGAGATAGTTGCCAGATTTTTGGTAATAACAGGAGTGGGTAAGTTTTTAGCACTCAAAGTAGCAGCCGATTCCGGTTCGTTACCGATAATAATACCAAGGCTTCTGAGCGTATCATTAAGCCGCAACGCAGCGTCATAAGCAGCATCAGGCAGGGCTGCAGAGATACTTTTCTTTTCCTGATCAATAGCATAAGTACCACGCAGGTACATTACCTTGCTGCCGACCGGCAAAAAGGCATAAGCATTATCGCCAGATCCGGAAGCACCGTTGGTTAATTCGCTTTTAAATGAAAGATATGGCATCTGTGGAACAGTGCGGGATACACCAACCGGGTTACCAACTACACCAGTACACAGTTTAATATCGAACTGATTTTCGCGCCAGCAAAGGCCTGAAGTCCCTGCACCGTAATAATTACCTATATCCTGCCAGATCCATCCTTCGGGTATAGACTGGGTTCCGAAAATACTATCATCACCAATAATACGACCGCTTATTTTTTTGATACCCGCCTTTTGCAGAGCATCGGCCATAAGCGCCAATATATGCCTCTCTTTGGTTTGCTCGTAGCGCCAACTGCCAAGGGTTGGGTCACCGGCGCCTTTGATGATGATATCGCCGTTCAGCATGCCATCGGCACCGATATCGCCGGTGTAACCTAATTGCGTTTGGTATTGAAAATCCGGGCCTAAAATATTAAAGGCCGTAATGCTGGTAATGGTTTTAAGTGTTGACGCTGTTGCTAAACCCATATTAGGGTTTCCGGCAAACACCTGTTCGCCTGTTTTAGCATCAAGTACGGTTAATGACACCGAAGCATAACTACACTGGCTATCGGCCTGTAAACGACCAAAGGCATTTGATATTTTTTGCTGAAGCGTTTGCGCCGCAGCAGATCCTCCTATAAATAAAAAACTAATTATCAGTAAGCGCCTCATCCTGTTTCTTAACGTTCCGCTGCGAAATATAATATATCGGTACACCTATCAATACAATAATAAAGCCTGGCCAGGTAAACTGAGGCTTATAAATGATCAGCAATACACAAAATATCAATCCCATGATAATATAAATAGCAGGTAAAATTGGGTATCCCAATGCTTTATAAGGACGCTCGGCATTTGGATGTTTTTTTCGCAGGATATAAATGCCAAAGATGGTAAGCACATAAAAAATCACCACCACAAAGGATATCATATCGAGCAGGTCACCATAGCGACCGCTCAGGCAAAGTATCGAAGCAACCGCGGCCTGGATCCATAAACCAAATTCAGGCACACCGGCTTTGTTTAACTCCCCTGTTTGTTTAAAGAACAAGCCATCTTTTGCCATGGTGTAATAAACCCTGGCACCCGAAAGTATCAGGCCGTTATTACAACCAAAGGTTGATATCATGATCATAACCGCAATGATATACGTGCCGAGATTACCAAATATGATATGTGATGCAGCCACCGCAACACGGTCTTTATCAGCAGTAGCTATGTCATGCATAGATAGCACGCCTGTGTAAGCAACGTTGGCCGATACATAGATAATAGTAACTATTAAAGTCCCTAAACCAAGGCTTAAAGCAACATCTCTTTTAGGGTTCTTCATTTCGCCTGCTATAAAAGTTACGCTGTTCCAGGCATCACTGCTAAATATCGAGCCAACCATCGAAGCTGCTATAGCCCCCATGGCGGTAGCAAGGGTAAGGCTTACGGTTGTATTGTCGGCCTTGAGGTTATGAATATCCCAGGCGTTACTCCAGTTGGCATGCCAGATCTCTGGTTTCAGCGCTACAAACCCAAATATGATCAAGCCAAACAAGCTCAAAAGCTTGGTAAGTGTAAAAGTGGTTTGGATAATTTTGCCGCTTTTAACCCCTTTTGTATTAATGTAGGTAAGTAGCACGATAATGAAAATTGACATTAGCTGTGCTGCGCTGATCTTCAAAAAACCGAGTTGAAAAAGTATGTTATCTTCACTAAAAGCCGGGATCAAATATGCAGTGAACTTGCTAAAAGCGACCCCAACTGCGGCAATAGTACCGGTTTGAATCACCGCGAAAAAACTCCAGCCATATAAAAAAGCTATCAGCTTGTTGTAGGCTTCTTTTAAGTAAACATACTGACCGCCTGCTTTGGGGAACATACCGCTTAATTCGCCATAACTAAGGGCAGCAGTAAGCGTCATAAAGCCGGTAATGATCCAGATGGCTATGAGCCAGCCGGCTGAACCTACGTTACGGGTAATATCGGCACTAACAATAAAAATACCAGAGCCTATCATGGAACCTGATACCAGCATGGTACCATCCAGCAAGCTAAGCTCATGTTTCATTTTGGGTTGCGATGAGTTTTTCGCCATATATTGTTTTGGAGTTTAAATCTCTAAACTATTCAAAAACTTTAATATTAAGGATCACTATTGTAAATAAATAAAATTACTATTTTGCAATACCAATTATTATTTACACACTGTATAAAAACCAACACAGTGCCTACTTACTAAACCAAATTTGTGATATGGATTTTCTGAACAATTATTTAATTTATTTAATTCCTGTTTTAGGGCTGATCGGCATCCTTGTTATGGCCGTTAAAGCGGCCTGGGTTACCAAACAAAACGCCGGTGACGGCGACATGGCCACACTGGCCGGTTACATAGCCGACGGCGCAATGGCCTTTTTACGTGCCGAATGGAAAGTACTTGGCGGTTTTGTTGCCGTTGCAGGTATTTTGCTGGCCTGGTCGGGCACCACGGTTGCCACTTCAAGTTGGGTTATTGCCATATCATTTTTGATAGGAGCGTTTCTATCGGCTTTTGCAGGGTACCTGGGTATGCGCATTGCTACCAAAGCTAACGTACGCACTACACAGGCCGCACGTACCAGCCTGGCACAAGCATTAAAAGTTTCATTTACAGGCGGAACAGTAATGGGCTTGGGTGTTGCCGGTTTGGCCATCATTGGTTTAGGATCGCTTTTTATAGTTTTTTACCAGTTTTATGTAGTTAAGGTAGCAGGCAGTAGCGTTAACGGCGAGGCTATGGCAAAAGCACTTGATGTTTTGGCGGGCTTTTCGTTAGGCGCTGAATCAATAGCACTGTTTGCACGTGTTGGCGGTGGGATCTACACCAAAGCGGCCGACGTAGGTGCCGACCTTGTAGGCAAAGTTGAAGCGGGCATTCCGGAGGATGACGTACGTAACCCCGCTACCATTGCCGATAACGTAGGTGATAACGTAGGTGACGTTGCAGGTATGGGCGCCGACCTTTTTGGCTCATATGTTGCCACAATGCTGGCAACCATGGTACTCGGCCGCGAAATTGTATCGCATGATAATTTTGGCGGTATTGCCCCGGTGTTGTTACCGATGGTGATTGCTGGTTTAGGATTAATATTTTCTATTGTTGGCGCATCACTTGTAAAAATTAAAAATGAAACCGATAGCGTACAAAATGCCCTGAATATTGGCAACTGGGCGTCAATTGTATTAACGGCTATAGCTACCTATTTTGTTGTACAATGGATGCTGCCATCGGGCGAATTTCACATGGTACGTGATGAAGTTAACGGTGTTGTAAAAGAAGGGATAATTCCTTTCACCAAAAACGGCGTTTTCGGATCAATAGTGGTTGGTCTTGTAGTTGGTACATTAATGTCAATTATTACCGAATATTATACGGCCATGGGCAAACGCCCGGTACTGAGTATTATCAGGCAATCGTCAACCGGTCATGCTACTAATATTATCGGCGGCTTATCGGTAGGTATGGAATCAACCGTGCTACCTATCCTTGTTTTAGCATCGGGCATTTATGGTTCCTATTATTTTGCCGGATTATATGGTGTAGCTATTGCTGCTGCCGGTATGATGGCTACAACGGCAATGCAGTTGGCTATCGATGCTTTCGGACCAATTGCTGACAATGCCGGTGGTATTGCCGAAATGAGCCGCCTACCCGAAGAAGTTCGTCACCGTACCGATAACCTGGATGCTGTTGGTAACACTACGGCTGCTACAGGCAAAGGCTTCGCTATTGCTTCGGCAGCGTTAACCTCATTGGCGTTATTTGCTGCTTTTGTGGGCGTAGCGGGCATTGAGCATATTGATATTTATAAAGCTAATGTATTGGCCGGCCTGTTTGTTGGCGGGATGATCCCTTTCATTTTCTCGGCCTTGTGTATCTCGGCGGTAGGTCGTGCCGCAATGGCCATGGTTGAAGAAGTACGTCGCCAGTTCCGTGAAATTCCGGGCATCATGACCTATGAGGGTAAACCCGAATACGAAAAATGTGTGGCTATCTCAACCAAAGCCTCCATCCGCGAAATGGTTGCCCCTGGGTTAATAGCACTGATCACCCCTATTATTATCGGTTTTGCCTTTGGCCCCGAAGTATTGGGTGGACTACTGGCAGGGGTTACCGTATCGGGCGTATTGATGGGCATTTTCCAGAGCAACGCCGGTGGCGCATGGGACAATGCCAAAAAATCATTTGAAAAAGGCTGCGATATCAACGGGGAAATTTTCTACAAAAAATCCGAGCCGCACAAGGCATCTGTCACCGGTGATACCGTAGGCGATCCGTTTAAAGATACTTCAGGCCCGTCTATGAACATCCTCATTAAATTAATGTCGATAGTATCATTAGTTATTGCGCCGCATCTGAACGGCCATCCGGCTGCAACCAGCGCCAAAATTCAAAAAGAAATGAATAAGCAACCCATCAGCGCGCATGTGGTTGTTAAAGCAGAGAAAAGTGTTTAATAGTTTTTATATTTAATGGAGAGGGCCGCCTGTTGAGGGCGGCTTTTTTGTTGTTATTTAGATATGAGATTTGAGACGTGAGATTTGAGACAGCCACCTGCTTATAACTCTTATCTAAACTTATGAAGTTTTAAAAACTTCGTAAGTTTTCCTTATTCTACTTAACATAATGCCCTTTCACCTTTCACCTTTCACCTTTCACCTTTCACCTTTCACCTGTATTCCAAAATATCACCCGGCTTGCATTCAAGCGCCTTACATATTGCTTCAAGGGTTTCAAAGCGGATGGCTTTCGCCTTTCCCGTTTTCAGGATGGAAAGATTTGATACGGTGATGCCTACCCTGCCGCTCAGCTCATTTAATGACATCTTTCGCTTTGCCATCATTACATCCAGATTGATAATTATCGGCATAATCTAAATAGTTAAAACTTGTTGATGGTTTCAGCGCATTTTTAGGCATTTGCACATATAGGATATTTGACTACCCTATTTAATTCATCAATGCAATAGCAATACATCATCCTATTGCTTTTGATGACCTTAATACATAGCAACTAAAACAATGGCCTTTAACAATATTTATAATAATCTTATTAATAAGACAGGCGATCCTTATTGTTATTATGATTATAATAAGCATCGGCCCAATTTCAACTGCATTTAGTGACCAAGAAGCAGATATATTATCATTATTAACTACAATATCAGCTTTTATGATTATATTCCTAAAAGTATACTCCGCTCCCACCTTCACCTCGCCATTGCTTTTCTGCGCAATAAAACTTCAGTTAATAGTGACCTGCAGTAATGTTGGCCAGTACCTTTTATTGCCATCGGTCGCTTTAATTTTGCCATTATACCCATTCTTATATCCCTGCCAAACATTGGCAGCCATATTTTAAGAAATAAACAAACCAAACACTGTATAAACGAGTATTTGCAGGATGCGTACCTTTTTCATTACATTATGATATTAATGTATTTCAAATGAAAACAATATTTATTAAATAACAAAATAAAATCATCGTTCCACAATAAGTTTTCATCGCAATTCATCAATCTAAAAAATAAAATATAAAATTTGACACTGGTATTGCTATTTCTGATTTATATGTTTTATTTTAGAAACAAAATATTAGCTTTGCACGTTCTATTCAGGATATAAGGAATAGACAGGTTTATTAAATAGATGAGACAACTCAAAATAACGCAATCCATTACCAATCGCGAGTCGCAATCGCTTGATAAATATCTTCACGAGATTGGTAAGGTAGACCTAATAACCGCCGAAGAAGAAGTAATTTTAGCTCAAAAAATCCGCGAGGGCGACCAGGCGGCATTGGAGCGTTTAACCAAAACGAACCTTCGCTTTGTTGTATCTGTTGCTAAACAATACCAAAACCAGGGCCTTACACTTGGCGATTTAATTAACGAGGGCAACCTTGGCCTGATTAAAGCAGCCAAACGTTTTGATGAAACCAAAGGCTTCAAATTCATATCATATGCCGTATGGTGGATCCGCCAATCGATATTGCAGGCTATTGCCGAGCAATCACGTATTGTGCGTTTACCGCTTAATCAGGTAGGTTCGTTAAGTAAAATCAGCAAGGCTTTTTCAAAGCTTGAGCAGGAATACGAGCGTGAACCGTCGCCCGAAGAACTTGCCGATATATTAGAAACCACTGTTGATAAGATTTCTGACACGCTAAGCAACTCCGGCCGTCATGTATCAATGGATGCACCATTTGTACAGGGTGAAGAAAATACGCTGCTTGACGTACTGGAAAACCAGGAACCCAACACCGATTCGATCCTGATCAATGAGTCGTTATCTGAAGAGATCAAACGTTCGCTTTCAACCCTTACTGAGCGTGAGCGCGAAATCATTGTATTGTTTTTCGGTTTAGGTACCAATCACCCGCTTTCATTGGAGGAAATAGGCGAAAAATTCAACCTTACCCGCGAACGCGTACGCCAGATCAAGGATAAAGCTTTACAGCGCCTGCGCCATACCTCAAGGAGCAAAATTTTGAAATCATACTTAGGTTAATCAAACTTCAATAAGATATTTAAAAGGCCATCGATTTTCGATGGCTTTTTTGTTGTTTATACCGCGCTCATTGTCATTTGGAATGAAGAACGAGGAGAAATCTTATACACCCCGCTAAGCCAACATGCTTATCGGACTCGCAGGGCGTATAAGATTTCTCTTTCGCGCCCACGCTCTATTCTCACCCACTCAATCGAAATGACATCGTTGAGGAAATACGTTACCTTATTACACAAAAAAAGCGGCGAGCCTAAACTCACCGCTTTCATATCTAAAAGAAGCCTGGCAACTAATCTTTAATCACCAACCTCTAATCTCTCAAACTAAAGTGCTAAAACTTCTTTAACACGGTCAGCAGCCTCTTTCAGCAATATAGCCGAGTAAACTTTCAAACCAGAGTTA
The DNA here is from genome assembly GCF_047324315.1 of Mucilaginibacter sp. Mucisp86. Lineage (NCBI taxonomy): Bacteria > Pseudomonadati > Bacteroidota > Sphingobacteriia > Sphingobacteriales > Sphingobacteriaceae > Mucilaginibacter > Mucilaginibacter sp. Mucisp86. The sequence continues at coordinate 4,668,433 of NZ_CP168503.1, read as the reverse complement.
TCGATCAGTTCTTTTGCCTCTGCAGCGTTTGTGCCCTGCAAACGAACAATGATTGGAACCGGAATGTTACCAATTTCTTTGTAAGCATCAATTACACCCTGTGCAACACGATCGCAACGTACAATACCACCGAAGATGTTGATCAGAATAGCTTTTACGTTAGGATCAGACAGGATGATATTGAAACCAGCTTTTACAGTTTGTGCGTTAGCAGTACCACCTACGTCAAGGAAGTTGGCAGGCTCGCCACCGGCAATTTTAATGATATCCATGGTAGCCATAGCTAAGCCGGCACCATTAACCATACAACCTACGTTACCATCAAGCTTAACATAGTTAAGGTTTGATTTGCTTGCTTCAACCTCAGTTGGATCTTCCTCATCGGTATCACGCATAGCAGCGTAATCTGCATGGCGATAAAGAGCGTTATCATCAAGATTTACTTTAGCGTCAACTGCTAAAATTTTATTATCAGAGGTTTTTAAAACCGGGTTAATTTCAAATTGTGACGAGTCGGTACCTTCATAAGCTTTGTATAAAGCAGCAATGAATTTGGTCATGTCTTTAAACGCTTCGCCTTCAAGACCAAGGTTAAAAGCTATTTTACGGGCCTGGAAACCTTGTAAACCAACTTTAGGATCAATCTCTTCTTTAAATATAAGCTCAGGAGTTGAGTGTGCAACTTCCTCAATGTCCATACCACCTTCGGTGCTGTACATGATAATGTTGCGGCCACGTGCGCGGTCAAGTAATACGCTCATGTAAAACTCTTTAGTAGCGCTTTCGCCCGGATAATAAACATCCTGTGCAACTAAAACTTTCTTAACTTTTTTACCTTCAGGACCGGTTTGCGGAGTTACCAGTTGCATACCTAAAATATTACCTGATAATTCTTTTACCTGGTCGATATTTTTGGCAAGTTTAACACCACCGCCTTTACCACGGCCACCGGCATGGATCTGTGCTTTAATCACAACCCAGTCCGAACCGAAGTCTTCTTTCATTTTTTGGGCAGCCTCAACAGCCTGCTCAACAGTATCGGCTACAATGCCTTCCTGAACTCTAACGCCATAGCTTTTTAATATAGCTTTACCCTGATATTCGTGAATATTCATGTTTTGAAGAATTTGCGGTAAAGCTACAATTTTGTTTGAAACGGTAAACACCTTGTTTCAGTTTATTTGCCCTTATTTAGGGTAAATAACATTGTATTTACAATAACATTTAATCATTTAATTCCGCTTTAGTTTTTTAGCATGCAAAGGCGCAAAGAAAAAAATCAATAAAATAACAATTATTGGATGTTGCTTTTATATTCTATAAGTTCCTTAATCTATATAATTCAAAAATCTGAAATCGAACATCCAAAATCCGACATCAATAATGGCGTTGCCTCCGGCCCGGGCTATGCGCTGCAAGTCCTCGCCTTGCCAACGCACAGCGTCATCGCTCGCTCCGGGCTTTCCGCTCCTATCCCTAACGCAGCCCCCGCACAAACCCGTAAAACCATTGCTTATTAGTTCCCCTTATGGGAAACAACAAATACATCCAACCCAAACAAATAAATCAGCTAATCCGTTAACTTTGTCAAATGCTTAAAGCCAAATCTATCCATAAATCATACGGACAGTTACAAATATTAAAAGGCGTTGACCTTGAGGTGCAAAAGGGCGAGATCGTAACCATCGTTGGCGCTTCCGGTGCCGGCAAAAGTTCCTTACTTAACATATTGGGTACCCTTGACAGGCCCGATTCAGGCACTTTAACCATCAATGATATTGAGCTAAACAAGTTAAATAATAAACAGCTAAGCGATTTCCGGAACCGGCAAATTGGTTTTATATTCCAGTTTCATCATTTATTGGCCGAATTTAGTGCACTTGAAAACGTTTGTATCCCGGCTTTTATAGCAGGCAAATCAAAGTCTGATGCTGAAAAAAGGGCCGCAGAGTTGCTCGACCTTTTAGGATTGAAAGACCGGTTACACCACAAACCCAACCAGCTATCAGGTGGTGAACAGCAAAGGGTTGCTGTGGCACGGGCGCTGATCAATAACCCTGCTCTTATTTTTGCAGATGAGCCTTCGGGCAACCTCGATTCGGTGAACGCGCTCGAACTTCATGAATTATTTATTAAGCTGAAGAATGATTTCAGGCAAACCTTTGTAATTGTTACTCATAATGAAGATCTTGCAAACCTGTCTGATCGTACAGTTACAATGAAGGATGGTTTAATTGTTAACGCCCATTAACATGAGCATTTTAATTACAGCCGCCACATCGGCACAAGCCTACCAGCTTAAAAACAAACTGGAAGGAAAAAATATTATTTTAGGTGATCATATGGATTTGCCCGATTTCATGTTAAAAACAGGCAAAATGATTTTGTTGCCTAAACCAGCTTCGGCAAGTTATACACATGAAATGTTAACGCTTTGCCTAGATAAGAGTATTGATTCGGTTTATTTATTAAGACCCGATGAAGCCGCGCTTTTATTAAAAGCCGAAACCCTTTTTAATGAATATGATATAAAACTACACGTAATTGCTTAATGGACTATAAGGATATCGATAAACGTAAAACGGCTTTTATTTTTGAGTTAGATGATGTGCTTTATCCTGCAAAGGATTACTACTTTCAAGCTTATTACCTGTTTGCAAACATGCTTGAATATATTGAGCTGATTGACGCGAAGTCCGCAACCAAAGTATTAACTGATACGTATATAGCTGAAGGGAAGGATGCCGCTTTTGACCGTTTAGCTGCAGAATTCCCGGTGGCTGAGCAATACCGTGATAAGTTCGAAAACCTGCTTTTAACTGCCAAGCTGCCGCTCAAGCTGCTTTTATATCAAAATATCCTTACCCTGATGCAGGAAATTGTGGTCGACCGCAAAGCACTGTTCATTGTAACCAACGGTAACGTACAGGAACAAGTAAATAAAATAAAGCAAACAGAGTGGCACGGACTGGAAAAATATCTCCGTTGCTATTTCACAGAAGAAACCACGCCAAAACCCGAGCCTGATGTAATTAACCTGCTTATTCAGGAGCATGGCCTTCAGCGTAAAGAGATAATAATGATTGAAAATTCGGAAACGGATAAGCTTTGTGCCGAAGCCAGCGGCATTGACTATATCAGTGTTGAAGATTTTTTATAGTATTATCTATAACATACTTACTAACAAGGCGTTTAAATACTTAAACTCAAGCTTATGAGAAAAATACTTTACTTTTTAACCCTTATTTCAATCGCATCATTATCTGCCTGCAAAAAAAACAAACCGCTGAATAATGGCGACGATGGAACTACCGGTCCGCCAAGCACCGGTACTGCGCTTGACCGTATAAGGGACTCCGTTTATCTCTACCCTCTGGAGACCTATTTATGGTACAACCAACTCCCCACTTACAAAAACTTTCAACCGCGTAATTATGTCAGCAGCGATACCATTACAGGCTTAAGCAGTGAGGTTGACCATTTGTCGCAATATGCCATAAATCCGGCAACTTCTCAGCCATACGAATATTACGATAATACCGGCACAGCCAAATATTCCTTTATTGATGACGGATCGGTATCAAACGAATTGAGCGGTAATGGCGGCGACTTCGGTTTTTCGGTGTTCTACCCTACCCGCACAGATTTGCGGATCAAATATGTATACCCAGGCTCACCTGCCGACCAGCAGGGTATTAAACGAGGCTACCAGATCACCAAGATCAATGGCCGTACCGACCTTGCTTATGATGACGGCGGCACAACCACACAGTTTGTAATACAGGCCTATGCTTACAGCAAAACTATAACCATGACGCTAACCAGGCCTGATAATACCACGCTTGATGTAACTATGAGCACTGCCAATTACACCATCAATCCGGTTATCACCTATAAAACATTGGATGCAGGTTCGGGCAAAACAGCAGGTTATATGGTTTTCAATTCATTCACCGATTTAGCCAATGCGAAACCTAAAATACTGGAAGCATTAAACAGCTTCACCGGTATTTCAGACCTTATCATTGATTTAAGGTATAACGGCGGCGGCTCGGTTGAAACTGCCGAATATTTTGATAACCTTTTAGTGCCTTCAGCCAAAAACGGCACTAAAATGTATACAGCCTATTTTAACGATAAGCTTACTAACGACAACTATACCCTGTTTAAAAATCTTTATGACATCCCTAAAGGTTTTTTCTCGGTGAGTAACCAAACCGTTAATTTTCAAAAGCAGGGTTCACTTAACTTAAGCCGTATATTCTTTATAGTTGGTAGCGGTACGGCCTCGGCAAGTGAATTAACTATTAATAACCTTATTCCTGAACTGGAAGTTCAACTAATAGGCTCAACTACCTACGGTAAACCGGTTGGATTTTATGGCATTGATATCAATAAATATCAGCTGTATATGCCAATGTTCTCTACCAGGAACTCGGCAAACAATGGCGACTACTATACCGGTATGACACCAGGAAAGGATCCTTATAAAGGTATCAGCGCTGCCGATGACCTAACCAAAGATTTCGGCGACCCTACAGAAGGGTTATTATCGCAAGCTCTAAGTTATATCTCAACCGGCAAGTATAAAACCGGTTCAGTAACAACACAAAGTTTGGCCGCCTCATCAAAAAACGTGCTTTCGGCCGATCAGAAACGCGCGATGGAGCAGAAGTTTAGCCGCAGTAAGGTAAAAGGCCTGATGCTTAAAACGCCCTCGGTATTTAAAAAGAAGAAGTAAAGGATAAATCTATTTAAAGCGTCATTGCGAGGTACGAAGCAATCGCCAATTAGCAGGTCTGCCCTGTATAGTTTGGGATTGCTTCGTACCTCGTAATGACGCTTTTGTTTATTTATTATATACTTTAAGCTTTCCGCATTCTGCTTTAAGCTTCCTTAATCAGCCAATTCCCTTAAATCAACAGGTACTACGCGGGAGATTCCCTGCTCAACCATGGTTACACCATAAATAACGTCGGTACTGGCGATAGTGCGTTTGTTGTGGGATACGATGATAAATTGCGACTCTTTGGAGAAAGTACGGATAATGTTATTGAACTTATCAATATTGGTATCATCAAGCGGTGCATCAACCTCATCAAAAATACAGAACGGCGCCGGCTTAAGCAGGTATAACGAAAACAGGATAGCCGTTGCGGTCAACGTTTTTTCCCCTCCCGATAGCTGATTAATTGACAGCGGACGTTTACCTTTTGGCTTGGCGATAATATCAATATCCGATTCGAGAGGATGATCGGGATCGGTCAGGATAAGATCGCATGAATCTTCCTCATTAAACAACGAGCGGAACACCTTGATGAAGTTTTCACGCACCATCATAAAGGCGGTCATGAACTTATCTTTGGCGGTATCATCAATTTCCTGGATAGTAGCCAGTAATGATGCTTTGGCTTCGCTCAAGTCCTTCTTTTGCGCCTGGATAAAGGTATAACGCTCATTCATCTCGTTATAAGCCTCTACTGCCATCGGGTTTATAGCCCCAAAATCATCCAGTTGTTTTTTCAGCTTTTCGGCTTTTTCGCGCAGGTCCTGCTCATTTTCACCTTCTGGCACTTCGCTTTCGGGCAGATCTTCAATATCTATATTAAACTCAACCGAAAGACGTTCTTTCAGCGCGTTCAGGTCTATTTTTAAATTATTGCGTTCATCGCGCAGCTCGTTTTCAATAACTTCACTGTTTTCCTTTTTCCGCCTCAATGAGCTTATCTGGTTCTCATTTTCGGTGATCAGTCCGCGCCATTGATAGTATTCCTGCTCGGCTTGTTGGGTGGCCTTTTCCAGATTTTCCTTCTGCTCGTACATCTCCAACAAATTGTCGTCCGAGTTATCGGCCAGCTTCAGGTTTTCCTGTATGGCAACCTTTACCTTTTCGAGCTCAACTGTATTTTGACGGATACGCGTATCAAGGTTTTCCTGCTGACTATCGCGGTAATCGAGGTCTTTCATTAACCCCGACACCTTGTTTTGCTGCTGGTGGAAACGGATATTTTCCTGGTTATAGGCGTTCGATTGAACCGACACGTATTCGTTAAGCTCGTTAAAAGCCATCTGCTTATCGGCCAATAAATCGCTCTGGATCTGGCGCTGCGTTTTAAGTTCGGCCAGTTGCGGTTGCAGGGCGGCCATTTCATCTTTTATGCCAGCAATTTTGCGGGCGATATCTTCCTTACGGTTAAGACTGTTTTCAATAAAGGTTTGGTATTGCTCCTGGCGGGTTTTCACGGTGATCAGCTCCGTATTTAACCTGTTAATGATCATTTGCTGCTCATTGATCTCAGCAGCCTTGGTCGAACCGCGTAGCGCGCCAAGCTTATTCTGCAGCTCTTCAGACTTTGTTCTGAACGCTCCTACCTGGTTCTCAATTCCACGAATCTCTTTAGCAAGGTTCTCCAGGTTTTTGGCACGACCGATCCTTTTACCCTCAAACAAACCGACTGAACCACCGGCCATGGTATGTTTTGATTTATTGAACTTACCACTTTTACCAATCAGCACCACACCTTGAGGTAAAGCCTCGCTGTTGATCTGGCCTTCTTTGTCATCATCAACCAGGTAAACACCTTTAAGCAGATAGTTACAAAGCGGCAGGTAACGTTTTTCAACCTCAATAACGCCAAGCGCAGGTATAGCGTCGCTTTTTTCAAAATTCACCTGTGCTGCAGCTTCATCGGCATAATTATTCAGTACAAAGAAGTTTGCACGCCCCTTAGCCGAATTGCTGAGCAAATTGATAGCCTTTACCGCGTCGTCATAGCTTTCAACCACGTAGTAGTTCATGAGCGGCTCGAGGTAGTTTTCGATGGCTACACGAAATTCCTCTTTACAAAAAAGCACATCGCTAAACAGGGGTGCGTTTTTAGCCCAATCGGTATTCTTTTTCAGGAACCTGATAGACTCAGGGAAGCCCTCCAAACTATCAACCATACTTTTGGTAAGGTTATATTCGTTTTGCTTGGCATCCAGACGGCGGCTTTCTTTTATAATGGTATCCTTAACCGAATTCAACTCAACGTCGGTTTCGGCAATCTGCTCTTTTAATTTATTTTCAAACTCAACAGCCTGCTGAAATTCATCATCAAGCGTTTCTTTGCGGTATTGCAACTCGGCAACCACCTGGTTAAAGTGTGAAAGTTCCACCTCTTTGTTGGTGGTATCTTCCATATTGCGCTGGCTTTCCTGCTCTAAAGCCTGCTGCTGGATCTGTAATATATCCAGGTCTTTTTCCGCTTTATAAGCCTGGTTTTGCAGGCGGGTATTGATATTATTGAGTTCGTTGAGCTCATTACGCGCTTCGGTTTGCTGTGCACGTAGTTCATCAACGGCCTCCTTTAAATCGGATAGTTTACTTTGAATGGCTTGTAAAGTTTCATCCTCAGTGGCCTTTTCCTCGTTTAAGCGTTTGATATTGTATAAAACGTGGTTCAGCTGGTTCTTGTCACGCTCTAACTCATCTGTTAGCCGCGATTCTTTATCCTGCTGAAACTTCAACTGCTCATTCTTAATCTTCTTTTCGCTTTCGTAAGCGCGGATCCTGGAAACAAACTCGTTGGTTGTTTTTTGCTGAACCGACAAGTTTTTTTCTTTGGTGATACTATCCAGCTTCTGTTGCTGCAATGTAGCTTCCAAAGTATCTATCTGGGCTATGATATCGCCTTTCTCGGCTTTGTGCTCCAGCTCCTGCTCCTCTATCTTTTTTAACGATTCGCTAAATGCCACTATCCTGAACGAAGCCAGCATAATGCTCAGCGTTTTATATTGCTCCTTTAGGCGATAATACCGTTCTGTTTTCTTCGCCTGGTTTTCCAGTGATTTGAGGTTCTTTTCGATCTCAAAAAGCAAGTCATCCACACGGGCCAGGTCGGCCTCGGTTTCTTTCAGTTTACTGAAGGTTTGCTTTTTGCGGAGCTTGTATTTGGAGATCCCCGATGCTTCCTCGAACAGGTTTCGGCGTGAGCCTTCCTTATTGGTGATGATCTCATCGATCATCCTTAACTCAATGATAGAGTAAGAATCGGAACCGATACCTGTATCCAGGAAAAGATCGGTAATATCCTTTAAACGGCACTGCACATCGTTTAAGCGGTATTCGCTTTCGCCGGTACGGTAAAGTTTACGGGTAAGTGTTACCTGCGAATAATCGGTAGGCAGGATATTTTTTGTATTATCAAAAGTGAGGGAAACCTCGGCAAGGTTGGCCGACTTACGGCTTTTGGTACCGTTAAAAATAACGTTATCCATCTTCTCCGAACGGAGCGCCCGGGTGCTTTGCTCACCCAAAACCCAACGGATACTATCCACAACGTTCGACTTACCACAACCGTTAGGCCCCACAATAGCGGTAACACCCTCATTAAAATTGATGGTTATTTTATCGCCAAAACTCTTGAAGCCCTTGATTTCTAAACGGGTAAGCTGCATTTAATTTATTAAGTACCTTGCGAAGTCCAAACCTCCAAAGTAATTATAAATAATTGAGTTTTGAAAGTATATTTTCACCCCTCTAAATCTCCCCAAGGGGGAGACTTCTAACATCTTTTTGTAGCCCTCCCCCAGGGGAGGGTTGGGTGGGGTCAAACCCTTATCTCCCCTTTTAAATAAGTAACCGCTTTGCCGCTCATCAGCACGCGGTCGCCTTTAAGCTCACACCAGAGCTCACCGCGGCGGGCCGAAAGCTGATATGCATGAAGTGTATCCTTACCCAGGCGTTTTGCCCAGTACGGGATCAGGTTACAATGTGCCGATCCGGTAACGGGATCTTCGGGGATACCGGCACCGGGCGCAAAAAAGCGCGAAACAAAATCAGAGTTATCGCCGGGAGCGCTGGCTATGATTCCCACGGTATCCATTTTCGACATGGCAAAGAAATCGGGTGTAAGGTCCCTGATATCCTGCTCGGTTTCATAAACAATGAAGTAATCCCTTGAGCGTAAAAAAGCTACAGGCTGCTTTTCGCCAAGCGCTTCGGCCAATCCGTTAGGCGCTTCTATGGGAATAGGTGGCCTTGAGGGAAAGTCCATTGTATATTTATCGCCATCGCGCTTTACAGTAAGTGATCCGGCCTTTACTGTTTCAAATTGGATGGTATCCCCTTCATATCCCAGCTCCGAAAACAGGATATGTGCCGAGGCCAGCGTAGCATGCCCGCAAAGGTCTATCTCATATTCCGGCGTAAACCAACGCAGCTTATAACCGGCTCCTTCTTTTACAAAAAAAGCGGTTTCAGCAAGGTTGTTCTCAATAGCTATCATTTGCATGGTAACATCGGGCAGCCATTCATTAAGCGGGCAAATTGCCGCCGGGTTGCCGCCAAAAAGCTTATCGGTAAACGCGTCGGCCTGGTATATTGGGATAGTCATATCAGATATCGTATTTTAGCTAATATAGTAAGGTGAAAGCCAAGATGCAAGACCATAAGAGCCAAGATTTAAGACCGCAAGAATCAAGATGCAAGACCATAAGAATCAAGAAACAAGACTATAAGAATCAGGACATTTATTATTCAGATTCTGTAATCGCGTTTCCTATTTCTTTATTCCTGCATCTTGACTCTTATAGTCTCGATTCTGTTCTCACTCAATCCATAAAACGGAATTACCCGAATTATATTGATTGGGTTCGTAAAGTTTATTACCAGGGTCAATAATCCATTTGTCATCAACAATAAATTTATACAACTGTTTACCCGGTTTAAGTCGTACGCTTACTGTCCACTCACTGCCATTGAAAGCCATGCTATAACCAAACTTATCGAAGTTATTAAAACTACCTGCCAAATGAACGCTTTTAGCATTATTGAAGCCACTTAGTTTAAACGTGTAATTAGGCTTAACTGAAATAAATGAGTTAACAATGCCTCCTTCAACCATATTGCGTGGATTGGCCGGATCAGTTATCCACTTATCATCCACAACAAACTTATAACCGTAATTACCTGGCGGGATAATTAACGATAATACCCAGCCAGTTTTAGCTTTAGTAAGCGGGATCAGGCCGCGCTCCCAATTATTAAAGCTCCCGCCTACATATACCTTTTTCGCATCGGTATACCCGTCGAGCTTAAAAATAACTGTTTCACCAAGGTTCAATATCGAATTCATAAGGCCATCATCGCCCTGGATTTTGTTGGGATTAGCCGGATCGATGATCCATTTACCGTCAACTAAAAAACGGTAAGCCTGCGTACCATCATGCAAATACATTTGTTTCTGCCATACTCCACCGCTTTTCTCCATTATAATACTGTTGGCATCCCAGTTATTAAAACTTCCGGTCAGTATTATTTTATGAGCATTCGCATTGCCATTCAGTTTAAAAGTGTAGTTATACCTGAAGTAGATGGAATTATCATCATGATCGGCTACGAGGTTATTGTACCTGTCGTTGATCCAGTGGCCATCAACAATAAACTTATACTCGTATTTGCCGGGTTTAAGTTTTACATCGGCAATCCAGCCGCTGTCAGTTTTAGCCATGACGCCTTTAAGTGTACTCCAGTTATTGAAGTTGCCTGATAACAGAGCCCTCCTGTTCTGTAAATACCCGGGCAAAAAGAACCGCGTTAAACCCGACGCCAATTCATGCACAGTAACTTTAGCAAACTTGTTGATACCGAAATTTACATCGGCCGGATATCCGGGCGAGCCCTCATCATCGTTATCTATTTTAGTAGTTATCAGGTATGGTTTGATTTGCGGATTTTTATTGAGGTTTTCAAGCGGACTATCGAACTCCACGATGTTCCCCTGTTTTTTTGCCATTGTCCAGCCGTCCTTTTGCAGGGCGGTAAAATCACCTTTCAAAATAGCGGCTGCATTTGCCCCCTTTAAGCCTGCTTTTTTGAGCAGCGTATCCACTTCGGTTTTAGACGAGCGCATATCAATGAACAACACCAGTTTATCGCTACCTATAACCAGGTTACTGTGTTTTTGCGCGCTTAAAGGCAGGGCCATGCAAATCATCGCAAAAAAAACAATAACTATATAAATGGCCCTCTTCATATTACTGGTTATTGTAAATGTACATTTCAAATTCTTTTTTAACAAAGTTGATGGTGAATATGCCCCTCACAAAAAAATCGTAACCTAAAACGCCATCAATTTTGTAGCCGTATGCGCTCCCCATTTTTTCGAGGCTGGTTATCATGATGCGGTTTTTCATATACTTACGATCTCCGACAACCAGGTTATCAAAACGGGTATAAATCACTTCGATAGAAGTACCGCCAATGCCCATAATTTTTGAACGGCTAATGACTTCCATATCAGGGATCAACTTTTTTGAGCGTCGGTAATCAAGTAAACTGGTTTCGGCAGCGCTGTCAAAGGCAAACCAAAGCGAATTATCATTAACCGTCCCTTTCATTAAAATAACATCATTAAGCAACTTGAAAGGGCTTACCATAAAACGGTCATGAAATACCTTTTCGGCTTCGGGGATATTACCGTTTTCATCAAGCTTTTGGATGTAGAGCGTATTGCGAAACAGATCGACAGTAACTGCAAAATCGGCAAATAACCGGGTGCCCAGTAAACCCAGTATCTTTATCCCGCGACCGTTTTCAATAGAGGAAAGATCGGTAACATCGGCCCTTAGTTTTGAATAATGCAGATCAAGGATATTTAAGTTGCGGACATAAGTTGTAAAAGAACTGCCGGCAGCCCCATTAATCCCGGCAGATTCCTGTTCGGCAGCATGCGGCAGATCTCTGAAATAGGTTTCATTCAAAACCAGGTAAGGCGCACCCGTATCAAGCACAAAATTGCCCTCGAGGGTATCAATCTGGGCTTCGATCACAATGAGGTTCCCGGCCCTTTTTATAGGGATAACCAACGTTTTGAAATCGCCTGTAGGTGAAGCATCGGGTTCGGGCTTTACATTTTTAAAGGTGATGCCATCAAGAGTCACTTTCTCACTTCCCGCTGCACCAGGGCAGCAGAAAAATAAAAAAAGGACCAACAGATAAAACTTAGGCATCGCATTAAATACTATACCTAATAGACCCTCATTTTATACTTTAAGTTACACGGACCGATAATTAAATAATGTGATTGATGTAACCGTACCTGATCAGGTCATCGGGGTTATTTATAGCTTTTGTACTGCCATCAGTGATCAGCACTATCCTATCGGCCACGTCAAGAATGTTATAATACTGATGATCGGTAACAATGATACCTTTTACTTCTGCACACTTACGAATAACTCCCTTAAACATCTCCGCTTGTACCGGTGAAACGTGGGTAAACGGTTCATCCAGTAAAATAAAATCCGCCCGGCTGTAAATACACATCAGTGTTTCCAGTTGCCTCAACTCCCCGCCCGAAAGCTGGCTTGGCTTTTTTTGATAATGATCCTGATAAATTGGCAATGAAGTAAATCCATCAACAAACTGAGGGTCAATAATAATTTCGGCCAGGTTTTCGATCCTTATATTTTGCGGCAGGTAATTATGTTGTGGCAAATAGGCTACACGCCCTTCGTCATAACCTTTGTAAACGTACCTGTCGTCAATACTTACGTGCTTGTACAATGGCTTTAGGGTACCGAAAATGATCCGCAGCAACGACGACTTGCCGCAACCGTTACGGCCAAGCAAGCCTACCACCTCGCCCTGGCGGCAACTGAGATAAATATCCTGCAATATCTTGCGCCCATCAAACTCCAGGTGAACGCTGTCGGTTTTTAAAATATGCTGACCCAATATTTTACAAGCGTTAAGAGTGATAGCAATATACCGTAAGCCAGGGCATCGCAAGTAAACGCGTATAAATACAATCTGCCTACTCTATAACCCGCATTGCGAAAGTAGAAGAACGTTTTGTTGGCGTTGTAATTATAATACTGAAAACCAATGATTAAACCATAGCTCATTATTTTCAAAACGTATGATCCAATAACATTCACCTCTCCACGGAGTAAAAAGTAAATGCATACCATATTGATGGTCATGCACCATAACAATATTGATCTATAAAAATACCAGGTAATTTTTATGGTGTTACGCATCCAGCTATCGTGACAGGTCAGCTAAAATAACGTAGGTTGCGAATTAAAATTTTCCCCGTCGGCAATTCTTATTTTGTTCACCAACAAATGTGCCTGCCGGGTTGGTTCGGGAATGCGATAGCCACGGATACAATTTTTGATCAGTTCAACACTTTGTTCCATGCTGATGTGGTGGCCCGGAGATATGTAAATGGGATTACATTTCTTTTTAGTACGTAAAGCGATTCCTATCACCTCCCCCTTATCATACATCGGGCTCTGGTCAAAAACTTCATTACCGGGTTCCTGGTACCTGCCGTAAAGCCGGCTTTTAGCGCTGCCTATAGATGGTATATTGGTAAGCAGACCGAAATGGGTTGCTATGCCAGTACGGCGCTCGTGCGCTATTCCCTGTCCGTCTAAAACCATAACATCTGGCTTAAAAGGCAATTTTTCCCAGGCTTCGAGCAAGGCAGGGACTTCCCTGAATGCCAGCAGACCGGAGATGTACGGAAACTTTGTTTTACTGATAGCCGTTGCCTGCCCAATGATAGTCAGCTCCGGATATTTAAGCAGGATGATGCCTGCGTAAACCACTTCCGAATACTTATTGAATGAAATATCAGCACCACCCATAACTTTGACAGCCTTATCTAAGGGGCGAATATCAATTTGCCTGCGCAATTCATGCTGATAAGCAATGGCTTGTTCGGGGGTAAGGTTTTCATATAATGCTGCCTGCACCGTTGATTGGGGGGATGATTACGTTGATTTCGCTGATGACTTATTGTATGATAATGATTTTTATGGGGATTTTGTTTTGATTCTGATGGATTTACTCAATCGCATGTTCAAGCGTCCACGCTTGAACAATACTGAAAGTGAGCGTCCACGCTCAAGATTTACTGCCTTATTAATAAGCGTAAGCGTGGACGCTTGAACCTGCCTTGTCTTAAAAAAAACCAACCACTCACCTAATCAACTCGATCAACTATTCACCTCTAATACGAACTCACATTACTATAATCAATATTAGTTACGCCACTATAATCGGGCACAAAAGTATCTTCCTTGCTGATAGCCATATCAAACTCAAATGACGCAGGATATGGTGTGTTCAACAAACTGCCTTTGGGAATATAAGGGAACAGCTCGCCATAAGTAAGGATCTGGCTGTGGTTAATGCGGCGGTAAATATACATACGGTGCAAATCGCAGGGCTTGGTTAAGCCTGCAGCGCCTATCATTTGTATGGCGCTACTTACGGTTAACTTATGAAAGTTAGCTACGCGAACCTTTTTATCATCAACTACCAGGCCTTTCATCAGGCTTTTATCCTGGGTAGCTACACCTGTGGGGCAGGTATTGCTATTACACTCCAGCGCCTGGATACACCCTAATGCGAACATCATACCGCGGGCACTGTTACACATATCGGCGCCGAGCGCAAAATTTTTGACGAGATCAAAGCCAGTAGCTACTTTGCCTGATGCTATGAGTTTAATATTCCTTTTAAGATCGAAACCTGTTAGCGCATCGTAAACAAAGGCAAGGGCTTCGCGCAGCGGCATCCCTACCGAGTTACTAAATTCAAGCGGAGCAGCACCGGTACCGCCCTCTCCCCCATCAACGGTAATAAAATCGGGCGTGATGCCGGTTTTAACCATGGCCTTGCAAATAGCTAAAAACTCGCTCTTATGGCCAACGCATAATTTAAACCCGACGGGCTTCCCCCCCGAAAGATCGCGAAGCTTTTGAATAAAGGTCATCAATTCCAGAGGATTGGTAAAAGCGGTATGATATGGCGGCGATATTACATCCTCCCCCATCTCCACCAGCCTGATACGGGCAATTTCAGGCGTAACCTTAGCCGCCGGTAAAATACCGCCATGGCCCGGCTTTGCTCCCTGCGATAGTTTGATCTCGATCATTTTTACCTGCGGAAGTACTGCACGTTCGGCAAAAGCATCGTAGTTAATAGTACCATCTTTATGGCGGCAGCTGAAATAGCCTGTGCCTATCTGCCAGATAATATCACCGCCGGGTTGCAGGTGGTAATCGCTCAAGCCACCCTCGCCGGTATTGTGGGCAAAATTATCCAGCTTAGCCCCACCATTAAGCGCAAGGATAGCGTTCATACTCAATGAGCCAAAGCTCATGGCCGAAATATTAAATACACTGGCCATATAAGGTTGCTTACAGGCCGGACCGCCTACTTTTACACGCGGATCCATATTTAGTTTATGGTGATCAATGGCTGCAATGCTATGGTTAAGCCATTCGTAACCATTATCGTACACATCAAGCTCGGTACCGAAGGGGCGCGTGTCATCAACCTTTTTGGCACGCTGATAAACTACACTCCTGTTTTGGCGGTTGAAGGGCGTACCGTTGGTATCGCTTTCAATAAAGTACTGGTATATTTTGGGCCTCAACTCCTCCATCAAATACCGCAGATGACCAAACACCGGGTAATTGCGCACAATACTATGCTTAGGCTGTACCATATCATAAAAGCCGATAAGATATATTGGCCCAATGAACAGGAATGACCATACAGCCGGCGGCCAGATGATGGTCCACAAGGCAAGCATACTGAATATGATAAAGAACGAAACAATGAAGAGCTTTCTCATGGATGGTTAATTTTGTATGAAGCGGCTATTAAGTTTTATAAAAATAGATTTATAATCTAAACAATAGGGCAAATTTGTGGTTAAGAAACTTACCCAATGTCGTTTTAAAGTCACAAAGTTAAAATAGATGTTTAAACATCTATTTTTGTGTTTATCTTTGTATCAACAAAAAAGAAATAAAAATCATGGCAACAGAAACAGCAACAAAATGGGTTATCGACCCTATGCACTCAGAAGTACAATTTAAAGTTAAACACCTGGTTATTTCAACCGTAAGTGGTTTTTTCAAAAGCTTTAATGGTGAATTATTAACTGATAATGATGATTTTGAAAATGCTGAAATTGATTTCTCTTTAGATATCAACAGCATTGACACCAACCAGACACAACGCGACGAGCACTTGAAATCAGCCGAGTTTTTTGACGCTGAAAAATATCCTCAGATCACTTTCAAATCTACTTCATTTACCAAAACTGATGACGAAGAGTATGAACTGAAAGGTAACCTGACCATTAAAGATCAAACTAAACCGGTTACTCTTGACGTAGAATTTGGTGGCTCGGCTGCCGACTTTTATGGTAACACCAAAGCAGGTTTTGAAATCAGCGGTAAAATTAACCGTAAAGATTTCGGTTTAACCTGGGACGGCGTAACCGAAGCCGGTTCAATTGTAGTTGGCGAAGACATTAAATTGTTAATCAACATACAATTTGCTAAACAAGCTTAATTGTTTTAATACTGTTGCTGTGTTTTAACTTTTAAAATGCCGCTGTTGTTAAAGGATCCAAACAACACGGCATTGTTGAAACGGCAGAGCAGATTAAAATTAAATAGTAAAGCCATTCTGATTTAGTCAGGATGGCTTTGTTGTTTAGCAAGGTTTTTAGCTTATAATTACTTAGTTTTAGGGTGAAACCAAAACCCATGAGATACCTTCTGACTCTGTTTATTCTTTCTCTGATGCTGGGTTGCAGCCAGCGAACTCCTAAAAGGCAAACAAATCAAAATGTAAGTCAACATCACAAAGAAGACAGTATATTGGTTGGTGGCGCAGACACAATAGACATCAGTACTATTAAAACGAAGATGTTTAAATATTCAAAAGCTGATTTAAGAACGATCTTAAGGCATAATCCTGAACTCAACGATAGTATGCCTGTTCATCCTGATATTACTTATGGCAAACGAGGGATATGTGGAGATTCAACTATCGATAAATCTGACCCGGTTGATATTTTTAGCAGTGAGATTGGACAAGACGATTATTACCTGTTGTATGCCTATTTTTTAAAGAAGAGAAATGGAGGGGAGAAATATCAAAAAGAGCGGGAAACGTTAATTAAAATTTATCGCGATATAAATTTCATTTTTGGCAGATTAGCCCAAGGCGGCACTTATTTCGGACATCAAGATAACAGAATTTTAGGAGAAGCCGAATACAGTATTTATCGGGGAAAAGGCAACGATTATTACGATAAATCATACGATATAACTAAGCAAAAAATGCTCTATCTCAATGCGCTTAAACAACAAATAACCGATGAGTTAAGCTCAAACTTCGACTTTCCCGATAAAGAAAAGCCTAAATTAAAAAAAGAGCTATTTGAAACCGTAAAAGAACTGGATGGGTTAATAACTGATTACTTCTACTTAGAAAGCACACGTACATTCCAGTATTCAAGTTATTAACATAGCCATATCAAACTTACGAAGTTTTTAAAACTTCGTAAGTTTTCTCCGTCGCATTGCAAAATAAGCTCTAATAACATGATTTAAAGCACGTTTAAGCCGCCGTTTTTAAACCAAGTAGCGCTATATTTGTTCTTATACTTATGTTAATTAAAATATATCCCGAAAACCCTAATCCAAAGGCTATTGAGCAGGTGGTTGAGGTATTAAAAAAAGGCGGTCTCATCATATACCCTACCGATACCATTTATGGTTTGGGGTGCGATATCACCAATCACCGTGCTATTGAGGCCATTTGCAAGATCAGGAACATCAAACCCGAAAAAGCTAACTTCTCATTCATTTGCTATGATCTGAGCCATATTTCTGATTATATCAAACCGATTGACAATACCACTTTCCGCGTGATTAAAAAGGCGCTGCCGGGGCCGTTCACATTTATTTTCAATGCCAGTCATATGGTGCCCAAAATGCTTAGCTCCAACAAAAAAACGGTAGGTATCAGGGTACCCGATAATAATATCGCCCGCGAAATTGTACGAGTATTAGGTAACCCAATCCTCTCAACCTCCATAAGGGACGACGATGATATCATAGAATACTCTACCGATCCGGAACTGATCCACGAGAAATATGAAGATTTGGTTAATATTGTAATTGACGGCGGTTATGGGGATAACATCCCATCAACCATAGTAGATTGCACTACCGGCGACTTTGAGATTATTCGTGAAGGTAAAGGCGATTTGGAGTTATATTTATAAAATACAATCACCCGTAGTTGGCACAAGTCATCCCGATGCGGGCCGTCGCCCAAGACTTGCGCAAAGGGATGGGCGCGTCTTTAAATAAAAGAAAATGTCATTTCGATTGAGCAGCGGGGCATCGGCATTGGGGCGAAAGAGAAATCTTATACACCCTATAGAGTCGTAGACATGTTTTAGAACAGGGCGTATAAGATTTCTCCTCCCCCTCACAAACTTTCCACTACCGGTTCGTCGAAATGACATTCGGTTTTATTCATTAATATTCATTGAGCGGTGTATATTTTTTACGGCCTTATCCCCTTCACAAAGCCATCAATCTTATCCATATAACCGTCCTCTCCTAATAATTTTACAAACCTGCTGCCTATAATGGCACCGTTGGCGTAGTTACAGGCTTTAGTAAAGCTGCTGCTATCGGTAATACCAAAACCAATAACAGTAGGATTGTTCAGCTTCATGGCTGTGATACGTTTATAGTAATCCTCAACACTATCACTTAATTTCAAATTATAGCCGGTTATGGTTGATGACGATAGCAGGTAGATAAAGCTGCTGCTCAAATCGTCAATTTTGCGGATCCGCTCTTCGGATGTTTGAGGCGTTACCAGGAATATATTACTCAGGCCATTATCAATAAAATATGAGGAGTACATGTTTTCATATTCATAAATTGGCAGATCGGGTACGATAATACCATCAACACCAACTTCGGCCGCCTTTTTGCAAAAACGCTCAATGCCGTACTGGGCAATTGGATTAAAATAGCCCATAAGCAAAATAGGAATGCTTACGCGGCTGCGCAATTCGGCCAGTTCTTCAAATAAAACTTTAAGACTCATGCCGTTTTCCAATGCTACCTCCGAGCTATGCTGAATAGTTGGGCCATCTGCAACAGGATCGGAGTATGGAAAACCGATCTCCAGGAAATCGGCGCCTGATTTTTCGAGGGCTTCGGCAATATCAACCGTGGTGTTCAGCGCAGGATAGCCCGCTGTAAAATATATAGATAACAGGTTGTTATTTTTTGATGCAAAAAGCTTGTTTAAACGGTTCATTGTATTTTATTTGTCGATGGACGATAGACCATAGTCCATAGTTTATTTAGTACCCTATTGTTGCTCTTGTTTTCCAGTGTAAGCCATGGTCTATGAACCATTAACTATGAACTATTCTAATAGCCGAAATATTTAATATAAGTATCCAGGTCCTTATCTCCCCTGCCCGAAATGCAGATCACTACATTATCGTTTGGCTCAAACTTCATTTTCTCCAATTGAGCCAAGGCATGGGCTGTTTCGATGGCCGGAATGATCCCTTCCAACTGACAGCAAAGTAAGCCAGCCTGTAAAGCTTCATCATCGGTAATGCTTACGTATTCGCCGCGGTGGCTTTTAAATAAATGCGCGTGCTGCGGACCAATACCAGGATAATCCAAACCAGCCGAAATAGAGTAAGGCTCAACAACCTGCCCGTCTTCAGTTTGCATCAGGATGGTACGACTGCCATGCAATACGCCCTCGTTGCCTAAGGCTGTAGTAGCAGCAGATTCGCCGCTGGCTACACCCTTACCTGCCGCTTCAACTGCTACCAGTTTCACGCTTTCATCATCCAGGAAATGATAAAACATGCCCATCGCATTACTGCCGCCGCCTACACAGGCCAATACGTATTGTGGTAATTCGCTGCCTGTATGCTCTACCAATTGTTTTTTTGTTTCAGCAGAAATAACAGACTGAAAACGGGCCACCATATCAGGGTATGGATACGGACCAACTACCGAACCTATGATATAATGCGTATCAACAGGGTTGCCTATCCAATCGCGCAGGGCTTCGTTGGTAGCATCTTTAAGTGTTTTACTTCCCGATGTTGCCGGTACCACCTTTGCGCCCAGCATTTTCATACGCGACACGTTAGGTGCCTGGCGGGCCATATCAATTTCGCCCATGTAAACCACACATTCAATGCCCATTAAAGCGCATACAGTTGCTGTTGCCACCCCATGCTGCCCTGCACCGGTTTCGGCGATGATACGTTTTTTGCCAAGGCGTTTAGCAAGTAAGATCTGCCCTATGGCATTATTGATCTTATGCGAGCCGGTATGGTTCAGGTCCTCCCTTTTAAAGAAGATATTAGCACCATATTTTTCTGAATACCTTTTGGCATGATATAACGGCGAAGGCCTGCCAACATAATTTTTTAACAGATCATCAAACTCGGCTTTAAAACCCTCATCATTTATAATATTGAGGTATTGTTGCCTTAATTCCTCTACGTTAGGATATAACATTTCGGGAATGTATGCTCCCCCAAAATCGCCATAATAACCTTGTTCGTTAACTCCGTATTTCATCTGTGTTTTATTTTTGACGACATTAAATGTGTCTTTTAGTTTTTCAATATTCTTTAGGCCAGGTTCAATTTCAAACCTGCTGTTAAGGTCAACCCCGTAAAATTGAGGATGTTTAATATTTTTAACTTCAGCTATATTTTCAGGGCCTATTCCGCCTGATAAAAAGAAAGGGACATCCAGTTTATATTGATCAAGAATGGCCCAATCAAAAGTTTTACCCGAGCCACCATATTCTTTTGTTTTGGTATCGAACAGGAAAAGATCAACATTGTTGGCATAATCCTTCAATTGCTCAAAATCAAAGTTCTCATTAAGGCCAAATGCCTTTATTACAGTCACCTTGCCTTTAAACTTCGCGCAAAACTCAGGGCTTTCATCGCCGTGAAATTGAACGGCATCAAAGCCATATTCAGCAATCAGCTTTTCAATATTTTCGGCGTTCTCATTTACAAAAACACCGGTTTTTTTGACAGAAGCAGGTATGGTTTGCAATGCATCAACCGCTAAACCTGCCATATACCGGGGCGATTTTCCATAGAAAATAAAACCAACATAGTCGGGCTGCAAAGTGGTAACCGCTTCAATATTTTCAGGATGTTTTAAACCGCAAACCTTTATTTTCATGGCTTAGTTTTGCAATAAATTATTAAAGCTTTTCAATGCCTTTTTACCAAGCAATGCTTCCTCTGCCTCATAAAAACAATCGCCAAAAGTTTTTTCGGGGTTTATGGTTCTGATAGCCAGCGCAGCATTAGCCAATACTACGTTATTTTGAGCCGTTGTCCCTTCTCCCTTAAGTACATTACTAAATATAGCTGCCGAAGCCTCAACGGTATCACCACCGATGATCTCTTTCGGATCAAGCAATTCAAAACCCAGGTCTTCTACACTATTGATCTTTTCACCATCGGCCGAGAAAGTTTTAAAATCGCAGGTTAATGAAATTTCATCGTAACCTTCAAGCGCGTTTATGATGGTATATTTTGTAGTTGATTTTTGGTACAGGTAAGCATACACACGTGCAAGTTCCAGGTTAAATACCCCTACCAACTGATTATCTGGCTTAGCCGGGTTAACCATGGGGCCTAACATATTAAAGAAGGTTTTAACACCAAGTTCTTTACGGATTGGCGCTACGGTTTTCATAGCCGGGTGGAACAATGGTGCATGCAGAAAACAGATGTTTGCCTCATCTGTACTGCGTTTCAGTTTATCCATATCATTAGTAAACTGATAGCCCAAATACTCCATTACATTTGATGAGCCACAACCTGATGATACGCCATAGTTACCGTGCTTAGCTACTTTGTAACCAGCACCCGCAACCACAAATGAGGCCAACGTGGAGATATTGAAAGTATCCTTGCCGTCACCGCCGGTACCACAAAGGTCGATAAGGCCATCAGTTTCCAGGTCAACCGGCAAACAAAGCTCCAGCATCGCATCGCGGAAACCTTCCAGTTCTTCAACAGTGATGCTTCGCATACAATAGGCCGTCATGAAGGCTGCCATTTGCGCATTGTTGTATTTGCCTTGCGCAATGTTCATCAAAATGCCTTTAGATTGTTCCCTGCTAAAGGTTTTGTGCTCAAAAAGATGATTAAGTATCTGTTTCATTTACCCCCCAACCCCCTAAAGGGGGAGTTAATATGCATAAATCGTTATTTCCATTTTCCTGCCCCTTCGCAAATTCTTCCCCCTTTAGGGGCCGGGGCCAGACATAAAAAAAGGGCTGCCGTATGGCAACCCTCCTGAATATATTTTTCAAACAAACACGGAATTGCCTTACGATTACTCGTTAAGCCACCACCAATTGCTGTTTAATTTTATCATTGTTACTTGTTGGCACAAATATGTAAATAGTTTTTATAAAAACAAACAGAATTTAATCACTTAGTGAATTATTGAGTTAGTGAATTAAGGTCAGTTAATGAATTATCGAGTTAGCGAATTAGTGATTTAATCTGGAAAGCAATCCAAGATTACTTAAATTCGATATTTTAGCTGTTGATTTATTGGATCTGCGGTATTGCCCGCGTTCAATCAAAAATTCACTAAATCACTAACTCAACAATTCACTAATTAGCTCCATGGCCATACGTAAAGATAAAATTAACCCGGAAGACGATCTTGGTTTTGGTACCCAGCCGGTTATCAAGAGCCAGCCGGTTATTAATAAGGATGGTACTATCAACGTAAAGCGTACTGGTCTGCCATTTTTAAGTACAGCCAACAATTACCATTCGCTGATTACCATGAGCTGGCGCAAGTTCTGGTTCATTGTTTTCAGTGCGTACTTCACGGTAAACATCATTTTTGCCCTTATTTATTTTTCGCTCGGGCCAGATGTTTTAGACGGTAAAAGCGGCAACGATAGCTTCGATCGATTTATGGATGCCTTCTTTTTCTCGGCACAAACCATATCAACGGTAGGCTACGGGCACATCAGCCCCAAGGGTATTATACCTAATACTATAGCAGCACTCGAATCCATGATGGGTTTGCTGGCATTCGCTTTGGCTACAGGTTTACTTTATGGTCGCTTTTCACGCCCTTCGGCCAAGATCATGTATAGCCGCAATGTGCTTATCGCCCCTTATCGTGATGGCGGCAAAGGACTGATGTTTCGTCTGGCTAACGAACGGAAGAATATCCTGATCGATCTGGAAATGGAGGTAGTTTTTAGCTATAACGACGAGGAGAACGGCAAAACTGTACGTAAATTTTTCCAGCTGGAACTGGAACGTACCCGCGTTAGCATCCTTACCCTGAACTGGACGGTAGTGCACCCGCTTGATGATAACAGCCCTATTAAAGACATCACCTCCGAAGAACTTCAACGCAGGCAAGCCGGCTTAACCGTCAGCCTCAAAACATTCGATGATACTTTTTCACAAACCATCCACTCACGTACCTCCTACCAGTACGATGACTTTATATGGGATGCTAAATTTAAACCCGTGTTTGAGCGCGATGAAACAGGCCGCGTTGTATTGGATTTGAGCAGGATAAGTGCGTATGAACTTGTGGGTCATTAGGTCATTAAGTCATTTTATCGCTTTGAGAGCGTTGTTGGTCATTGGGTCATTACATCATTAAGCCACTTTTATCGCCTTAAAAGCAATGATTCAATTACCCAATGAAATAATGACACAATGACCTGATGGCTACCAAAAATGACTAACGCAGTAACGGATCCCGCTCCTTTGTAAAAACGTTATACACCATTTTATCTAAAAAAGCCGGGACAAATTTACTTAGGGCTACGGTTAGCTTGCCCTGGCCGGTCATGATGAGGGTGCGGCTGCGGTTTTCTATGCCATCGGCTATAATTTTAGCTACCTCATCGCTGCTCATCATTTTTTGTTCTTCAAGGGTACTTTCGCCTTGCTGTTTGCCTTCGCTATTTAAAGCTGTATTACGGATATTTGATGCAGTAAAGCCAGGGCAGGCAGTTAATACATGAATGCCGGTTTTCAGGTTTTCAACCCGTAACGAATCTAAAAAGCCGTTCATCGCAAATTTTGATGCCGAATAGCCCGAGCGGCCCGGCAAACCTTTATATCCTGCAATGGACGATACCCCTACTATGCTGCCTTTGGTCTTGATAATTTCGGGCAATGCGTATTTGGTACAATAAACCGTGCCCCAAAAGTTCACATCCATTAAGGTCTTCAACACATTAAGGTCGGCGTCTTTAAACAGCGACCGCATAGACATACCGGCGTTGTTGATCAATACATCAACTTTACCAAATGTGGTGAGTGTTTGCTTAATGAGTTGTTTGCAATCGTCCTCAACAGTTACATCGCATTGTATGGCAAGCGCTTTGATCTTATATTCCTGCTGTAATTTTTCGGTAACCTGGCAAAGTGTAACGTATTGCCTTGCTGCCAGCACCACATGTGCGCCGCGCTTAGCACATTCATAAGCAAGCGATTTTCCGATACCCGACGAAGCGCCGGTAATTATAACAACCTTATCATTTAACTTCATACGAAGGAGGAATTAACTGGGGGATGCCCTCCACCTTAAGTTCAGGCACCTTAAATAAATATTTGGACGCGAAGATAATCATCGCACCATAATATTCCTTAATGTGTATCCAGCTAAATTTAACCTTGTTTTGTATGTTAAAGTTGATGATATATGTTTTGGGGAAATAGTAATTTTTAAACCCTGCAAGCCTGATGCGGTACGAATAATCAATATCATAACCATAGGTATGAAAACGCTCATCCATTAAGCCTATGTGATTAAGGGCTTCTTTACGCAATAACATGAAAGCACCGTTTATGATATCCGACTCAGAAGTCTGAAACTCTTCTACCCAGTCTTTACTCTCCGGGTTAGTGAGCCTTGATTTGGAGAAATGTTTTGCCAGCCCTGTTAGCTTAAAGAAAGTTTCCCATGGTTTGTTAAAGCCGCGTTTTGACTCTTTCAGAAATTTACCTTCTGGAGTTATCATGCGTACACCTAAACCACCGGCTTCAATGTGCATGTCCATAAACTCAAGTGCTTTGTCTACTGTCTTCTTGCCTGTAATTGTATCCGCATTGACCAGTAAAATATACTCGCCTGTAGCCAATTTAAGCGCATGATTGTAGGCGCGCGCCATGCCCTCATTTTTATCGTTGGCTATTATTTTCACATCAGGAAATTCGGTATTAAGCATGGCAACGGACTTGTCGGCCGAGGCATTGTCGACCACAAAAACCTCGTGACTAACGTCCTGGGCAGCCCTGATCGCTGCATTCAGGGCAATTCTGAGCAGGTTGCAGGTATTATGGCTTACAACAACTATTGATAGTTTCATACTTACTTTGATAGTGAATTTTCATACGGAACGCGGGTAGCTATCGAGCGGCCCAAAGTTATTTCGTCCACGTACTCTAATTCACCACCAAAAGCTATGCCACGAGCTATGGTTGTAATGGTAATATTGAAACTTTTTAATTTTTTATGAAGATAGAACAGCGTTGTGTCACCCTCCATAGTGGCGCTGAGTGCAAAAACCACCTCTTTTACCTCATTATCAGCTGTTGGCTTAAGGCGTTCAATGAGGGTATCCACCTGCAAATCTGACGGCCCAACGCCATCCATTGGCGATATTAAGCCGCCAAGCACATGATAAACACCATTAAACTGATTGGTATTTTCGATGGCCATTACATCGCGGGTATCCTCAACCACGCAAATGAGGCTATGATCGCGGCGGTGCGATGAACAAATCTCACAAACTGGCAAATCGGATATATTATGACAAACGCGGCAAAACTGTATTTCGTTGCGAAGCTTGGTTACCGCGGTACTAAATCGTTCAACATCCTGCTTATCCTGGTTAAGTAAATGCAGCACCAAACGCAGGGCAGTCTTTTGACCAACACCCGGTAATTTGGCAAATTCGGCTACAGCATTTTCCAGTAATTTGGACGAGAAATTCATTGTGCGAAGGTAGGGAATTTAAGTCGGAAGTCCGAAAGTCGGCAAGTCCGGAAGCCGGGAAAGTAGATTTAGAAAATTTAAAGCAGATAAGTTATGATTGGCAAATCTTACAATGTATTTGTATTTTGCAAAAAATCCTCCGGACTTTCGGACTTTCCCGATTTCCGGACTAAATAAAAATCTTTCGGACTTTCGGACTTACCGACTTTCGGACTCACCCGACTTTCGGACTTCCGACTCCGGACTAAAAAAATGCCTATGTCGCCCGGAGTATTATTATCATTCATTATTGGTTACTTTTTGGTTTTACTGATCATCTCCTGGCTTACATCAAAAAAATCCTCGGATAATGATACATTCTTCGTAGCCAACCGAAATTCAAAATGGTACCTGGTTGCCTTCGGGATGATTGGCACGGCATTGAGCGGGGTTACATTTATCTCTGTACCGGGCAAGGTTGGTACGGATCAGTTTGCTTATTTTCAGTTTGTGCTGGGTAACGCAGCAGGGTTTATTATTATAGCCACCGTATTACTCCCATTATACTACCGGCTTAAGCTCACGTCCATTTATAGTTATATTGAAGGTGCTTTAGGTGTTTGGAGCTATAAAACTGCGGCAGCCATCTTTTTGGTAAGCCGCGTTATCGGCTCGGCATTCCGGTTATACCTTGTGGTTATCGTATTGCAGAAATTCATCTTTGATAGTTACCACGTACCCTTTGCCGTTACAGTATTGATATGTTTGCTGCTTATCTGGTCGTACACCTTTAAAGGCGGATTAAAAACCATTATCATTACCGATAGCCTGCAAACGTTTTTCCTGGTGCTATCGGTTTTCCTGTCGATATACTTTATTTGCCAGAGCCTGCACATGAACATTTTTGAGGCTGCCGAAACCATCAAAAACAGCAGCTACTCCAAAATATTTTTCTTTAACGATTTCATGAGCAGCAAGCTGCATTTAGGGAAACAATTTTTAGGGGCCATGTTCATTACCATAGGCATGACCGGGCTCGATCAGGACCTGATGCAGAAAAACCTCAGCCTTAAAAACATCAAAGAAGCACAAAAAAACATGTTCAGCTTTGTTGGCGTTTTTGTAGTGATCAATATCTTTTTCCTGAGCGTTGGCGCTTTGCTTTATATGTATGCAGCTAAAAACGGCATCAACGTTACCAAAACCGATTATCTGTACCCTACCATAGCCCTCCAATATCTTGGGCTTGTTCCGGCAATGATATTTATGCTGGGATTAACAGCCGCCACCTTTGCCACTACCGATTCGGCCCTTACGGCGCTAACCACTTCCTTTTGTGTGGACTTTTTAGGCTTTAATAAGCGTAGCGATGTAAACAGCAAAAAGATGGTGGCCGTGCGGCATTGGGTACACATAGCCTTTTCGGGGCTGATGTTCTTGACCATTATTATATTTAACGCCATTAATAACGAAGCAGTAGTAAGCGCTATATTCAGCGTAGCATCTTACACTTACGGCCCATTACTTGGCTTGTATTCATTTGGCTTGTTTGTAAGCAACAGGCAGGTAATGGATAAACTGGTGCCTTTCATTTGCGTACTCTCTCCTGCTATATGTTATTTTCTAAATGCCGAATCAAAATCAATTTTAGGCGGATATGTTTTTGGTAACGAACTCATCATTGTGAACGGACTAATCACATTTGTTGGGTTGTGGGTATCCTCTTCGAGGAAGTCCGAAGTCCGTCAGTCGGAAAGTCCTGAGATTGGGTAATTAAAAAGTTAAATGACTAATAAACCGGAATCAATTTTCTTTGTACTTTGCATTAATTAATATAAGATAAAACTCCCGGACTTTCGGACTTCCCGGACTTTCGGACTTAACAAACACACTCCCGGACGTCCGACTTTCGGACTTTTCGGACTAATAAAAGGCTATGACCGGAGAAGATAAAATAAGACAAGCGTTCGAGAACAAAAACTGGCAGGAAATTAAAGTTACCGACTCCTGGCAGATCTTTAAAATAATGGCCGAATTTGTTGACGGCTTTGAAAAACTGGCCAAGATAGGCCCTTGCGTATCCATCTTCGGATCAGCCCGTACACATAACGATAACAAGTACTACAAACTGGCCGAAGAAACAGCCCGCTTGCTTACCGAGCATGGCTATGGCGTAATATCGGGTGGTGGCCCAGGTATAATGGAAGCAGCCAACAAAGGTGCTTACGAAAACGGCGGTAAATCGGTAGGCTTAAACATCGAATTACCTTTTGAGCAGTTCCACAACAAATACATCGACAGGGATAAGATTATGGAGTTTGATTACTTCTTTATCCGCAAGGTTATGTTTATGAAATACTCGCAGGGCTTTATCATTTTACCCGGTGGCTTTGGCACTATGGACGAATCGTTCGAGGCCATCACCCTCATCCAAACCGGTAAAATAGCCCGCTTCCCTATCATTTTTGTTGGGGTTGAATACTGGAAGGGCCTGTTTGCCTGGGTTGAGGAAAAAATGCTGAACGAGCAACACAACATCAACCCCGACGACCTAAACCTGTACCGTGTAGTTGACACTGCCGAAGAAGCAGTTGAACACATCACCCGCTTTTACAACAAATACGTACTTAAGCCAAACTTTTAACAGGCTTCAAAATAAAAAATGCCGCTCCATCAGGGCGGCATTTTTGTTGGATATAGTTTTAGGGTTGCAATTAGCTATTTCATGCTTTGCTTAGGTGTTGCAGCAGCCTCAGCTATGGCTGGTTCTTTGGCCATATCAATCATCGTGCTCACTTCATCAACCAATCCTTCTGCCGAGCCATCGAAACCCACAACTTTAAAGCGGATGTTGCCGTTTTTATCAATAATAAACTTGGTTGGGATCCCGGTTACGCCAAATTGTGTTACCACCTTTGATTGCCTGCCATCACCGCCTTTCTCGTCTACGAGCACATTGAAGGTATATTTATTATCGGCAATAAACTTCTTTACACCATCAATATAATTATCACCGTTTTCCCAGGTATCGATAAACAGGAACTTCACATCCTGATCATCCTTATATTTATTTACGGCCATTTGCATCCCCGGGAAAGAGGCTTTACAAGGGCCACACCAGGTAGCCCAAAAATCAACTATCACAATTTTACCTTTTAAATCGACCAGCGAAACGTTGTTTCCTGCAAAGTCCTTAAGGGCAAATTTTGTAGCCGGCTGATTGATCATCTGCTTAGCCACCTCTTCCCTCTTTTTATCTTTTGCAATGCCTGTTAATCCGGTCAGATATTCATCGTAACCTGTATCATCGCCCTTTACACCAACGTAAGCTTTTTTTAATTCCTCCTTTAACGCAGGTGAAACTTTAGCCACCTTAAATGCGCTTTCAATTACATCTTTCGCTTCTGAGTATTTACCAAGCGCATTTAAAATGAGTACGTAATGCTCGTTTGTGGTAGGGTCATTATCCTTGTTGCTGGCATAAAGTTCTTTCTGATACTTAAGTGCCTCATCATATTTTTTCTCTTTATATAAAATGAATGCATAAGTATCAGCATAGATATTATAAACAATTTGGTTTTGCTTTTTTGCATCATTTACCGACATGAATGATGACACCATCGGATTTTTCATTTTTTCATTAATGATATCCAGCGTTTGCTTTGAAAGCTTTTCGGCCTGATTAAGATTCTCGCCTTTTTGCGCCCATTCATAAGCCATATTATTGTAGCTCATTGTTATGCTCATTTTGTCTTGAGTTAACGTTGCGTATTTATTAAATGCCACGGTATCACCAGCTCTTAAAAAACCGCCGGCTAACTGCCCTCTTATAAAATCTATTCTTCCGCCTTTATAGGTGCTCATTTCAGGAAATTTGGTCACATAAGCAATATAAAGCGAATCCTTTTTGTGCACGTCATGCTCACGCATCATCGCAAATTCGGCATCATTCTTCACCGATTCGCCTTTGGGGTATTTAGCTTTAATTATTTCACCCAATGAATCAGCAGATGGTTTTTGGTTTCGCCAGTTCAGGATATTGGCGGCAAGGATCAGGTCTTTTTCTACCGTGCTTTTTTCAAGCGATTTAACCTTTGCATTTAACGTGGCAGTAGTAGCGGGATCTTTTTTCTTCGCTAATATGTAATAGTAATTAAACTGATAAGGCTTCTCGGCCTGAGGATAGGCATCATACTCTTTTTTAAACAATGCCAGGCCTTCTTCAGAGTCGGTCTTTATTTTGGCAAAATTGTTACCAACACCACTTAATATATAACCTTGGGCTTCATAAGCGCCCTGAACAGGTTTTTTATCCTTATAAACTAAATAAACATATCCTTTATCGTTATTGTTATCAATATCACCGTCACTAAATATTTTTATAAAGAAAGCCTTCGCCGTGGCCGGGATAGTGAAATCACCTGACAATGAACTTCCGTCAGCTTTCAGATCGATGTCGGTTGCAGGGTTGTCCTTTCCGTTAATGTAGTAGATCTCTGCGCCGATATCCTTCTTGCCGGCAACAGGTGTCCCTGCCGGATCATAGGTGATCTTAACTTTTTCCGTTGGCGATGGATAATTATCTGATAACGTAAGATGGTTTTTTTGCGCAAATGCGCTTTGCATAACCAGCAAAGCCGGTACCAGCATGATTGATTTGTGTGGTTTCATAGGTTTAACTAATTATATAGTTGAAGTTAGTGGTAAATTATTTTAAATACAATTATTTTAACAATTATTAACCTTAATAATTTATTTTGCACCATGGACAATTCCGCCCAAAATAAACCGCAGAAGGCTTTAGGCTTTATTTTTATTACTTTACTGATTGATGTAGTTGGTTTAGGTATCATTATACCCGTACTACCCAAGCTTATTGAAAAACTGATCCACGCCGGCCTTAGTGAGGCTTCGCTTTATGCAGGTTTTTTAACGCTGGCTTATTCGGTGATGCAATTCCTGTTTTCGCCGATGATTGGGAACCTGAGCGATAAGTATGGCCGTCGCCCGGTATTGCTTTGTTCTCTGCTTGGTTTCGGTGTCGATTATTTGTTCCTTGCCTTTGCGCCATCAATAGGCTGGCTGTTTTTAGGACGGGCCATCGCAGGTATTACCGGCGCCAGCTTTACTACCGCCTCAGCCTATATTGCCGACGTAAGCACGCCTGAAAAACGCGCCCAAAACTTTGGAATGATAGGTGTTGCCTTTGGCCTTGGCTTTATCATTGGCCCGGCAATTGGCGGTGTGCTGGGTAAAATGGATGTACAATATCCGTTTTTTGCAGCTGCCGGCCTGGCATTTTTAAACGCCATTTACGGTTTCTTCATCCTGCCCGAATCATTGGATGAAGCGCATCGTCGCCCGTTTGATGCAAAAAGGGCAAACCCATTGGGGTCATTGTTGCAGCTAAAAAAATACCCTTCGGTAATGGGTTTGGCATTATCATTATTCCTGGTGTATTTTGCCGGACAAGCGGTGCAAAACGTTTGGACCTATTTCACCTTCGAAAAATTTAAATGGGGTGAGGATACCGTAGGCTATTCCCTTGCCTTTATTGGCTTAATGATAGCCCTTGTACAGGGAGGACTGATGCGTATCATACTGCCTAAACTGGGCATGGAGCGCTGTATTTGGGTTGGATTGCTGCTATATAGCATCGGCCTAATCCTGTTTGCCATGGCAACACAAGGCTGGATGATGTTTGCCTTTATGGTTCCTTACGCCCTCGGCGGCATTGCAGGTCCGGCTTTACAGGGTATTATGACCAACCAGGTACCCGCCAACGAGCAGGGCGAGTTACAAGGCGGCTTAACCAGCCTCATGAGCCTGAGCGCCATTTTTGGCCCATGGGTAATGACTACTTTATTTTATTATTTCACCAACGATAAAAGGCCTTTCTTTTTGCCCGGAGCGCCATTTATTTTAGGTGCGATACTGATGCTGATAAGCGCTTTGCTTGCCATCCGTAATTTTAAAAACGTGAAGAAAACATCGGCAAAGGATGTTGACGCTGTAGCTGCGTTGCATTAAAAGCCAAAAGCAGAATGCACAAAGCTTAAAGCTTTGCTGTTGTTGGTGTTGTTGTAATGAGTATTCGGGAGATGAAAATTATTGGGAGATTAAACAAAAGCCATGTCATTATAAGCGGAGCGCGGCAATTGCACGGAAGCATATCCGCCCTGTATAACATGCGATTGCTCGCCCGTTGTTGGTGTTGTCACCAACAACATTTTAGGCCCCCGTATTTTTATAATATCTGCCCACCATTATTAAAAGGCAGGGCGTAAAGTTGTTGGTGACAACACCACAACGGCGAGCTGCCCATCAATAACAGCACAAGTATAAATTAAATATTAAACTGTAAAACAGCCCGTAATAAAACTTTTAACTTGCTTAAACCTTTATCATTATTAATGAGCGCCAAACCTAAAAAGAAACATACCGCCGCCTTAGGGTTTATTTTCGTAACGCTTTTTATTGATGTGCTTGGTTTAGGCATCATTATCCCGGTAATGCCGTCGCTGCTCGAGAAACTGGGCAACATGGATGTGAGTACTGCGGCGCAATACAACGGCTATCTCACCTTCACTTATGCATCCATGCAGTTCCTATTTTCTTCACTTTTGGGCAACCTGAGCGACAGATATGGCCGCAGACCGGTACTGTTAGGCTCACTTATTGGATTTGGGATAGATTATATTTTTATGGCCTTTGCCCCTACGGTGGCCTGGTTATTTATCGGCCGGGCAATAGCAGGCTTTGCAGGCGCCAGCAATACTACTGCTACCGCTTACATAGCCGATATTAGTACCGGTAAAAACCGGGCGGCAAATTTTGGTTTGGTTGGAGCAGCATCCGGACTTGGATTTATCATTGGCATAGGTACAGGAAGCTTTTTAGGCGCACTGAACGTACGTTTTCCTTTTATGCTGGCAGCAGGGCTGGCTTTACTTAATGCAACCTACGGCTATTTTGTTTTACCCGAATCCTTAAATATGAAAAACCGCAGGCGCTTTGAATGGAAAAAGGCCAATCCAGTAAGTTCATTACGGAACTTATCGCGCTATCAATCGTTAACAGGGTTGATTGGTGCATTTTCATTGGTATATATTGCACAAAAGGCAGTTGAATATGTTCTATCATTTTACGTAACCGAAAAGTTTGACTGGCAGTTAAAAAGCATTGGCTTTTTAGGCTTTTTCATTGGCATTGTGCTGGTAGCGATACAGGGCGGCTTGATCAGGTTTACCATCCCAAAATTCGGGCAAGAGAAGAATATCATAGCGGGATTGCTTTTTTATACCATAGGTTTAACGCTTATTGCCTTCGCAAACCAGGGTTGGATGATGTACGTATTCATGGTTCCATATTGCCTGGGCGGCATTTCGGGGCCTTCATTACAAGGCATGATTACCAGTACGGTATCAGCTAAACAACAAGGGGAATTGCAGGGCTCATTGACCAGTATCAGCAGCTTGGCAGTGATTATCGGTCCGCTGTTAATGAGTTCGGTATTTCATTTGTTTACCCATCGTAATACATCAACCTATTTTCCGGGTGCTCCGTATATTTTAGGTGCGGTTTTAATGCTGATAGCTGTTTTCCTGGCGATCAGAAGCTTTAAGAAAGCCGGGGTGGTGGATTCGAAGGAGGTGGAAGCAGTACCATAATTCCACAACTTCAGAAGGCAAAAACAACACCCCTATTACGTCATTGTACATAATAACCAAGACGACAGCCCTGTAAAAACCAGAATTGCATATAAATAAAGATATACTGTTTCAGCTTTCACAGTTATGATGCACAGGCCAGCGTTAGGGATTGCAGCGGATACCGGCCTTGAGCATAATGCCTGCAGGCGTATGAGCGGAAAGCCCGGGCCGAAGGCAACGCCAAATTGATAACAAAAATCAAGAAAACATATCTAACAATCCACTATAGGATCCGAAGCAATCCCAAATAGGATAAATAATAAATTTTGTTATAGTAACTTCCACCGTCGCCCTCTTGGCCGGGCGGGGCCAGTTACTTTACCTTAGATGCAAAGTAACCAAACATCAAGACAAAAAAATGCTTCTGCGCACAGGCGATACTCCCTCCCCGCTTTTTTGTCGGACCAGCGCTTCTTTTTAAGGTAGGATAAGATCGTATTTAAAATCAGGCAATTGTTTAATCCAACCCACTCACACCTCCCGATATCACAAATTTCATCACATCGGCGGCACTTTTATCCATTGGTTTTACTTTATCGGCGGCAACAATAACCACCTGCCCGGCAAATGAATATGAATATGGGAAATACACAGCAACTTCGCCAGGTAAACCGATCTTTGCCAGATCTTTTTGAACCAGAAAGCCTATCTTTTTTAAACCAAACTCGTTTACTTCAACCAATACCGGCTCATTGAACTTTTTCTCCTCCCCCACAAAGGCTTCAGTTAAATCTTTTATTGAAGAATACAGGAATGCGAAGATGGGCAAACGCGCAAACCAACGCTTAAACCAGGCTTTGATAGGCTCGGTAATTACATTGGTAACCAGTACCCCCATAATCATGATAACAACCACTACGTTCAGGATCCCTAAGCCGGGTATGTATATATGTTTTCCGGTTTTATCAACCAAAAAATCGCTCAGGTTAAGTGCCTTATCAATACTTGCAACGGCCCAATACATCAGGAAAATAGCTGCGCCCACAGGCACAACCACCAACATGCCTTTTATAAAATACCTGAATAATGCCCGCGCTAACCTGTTCATTTTAAGCCGCTGATTTTACGGGTAAAAATACACTCTTTTAAATTGGTATAAAATTTAAATCATAAAGTGTGCTTGCAGCGCCTAAAGTTACTATGGCAGTCTCCTCGTGCCGACCAGTTTAGATGATCACTATAAAGCATATTATGTTTACATCGTATCACAGGTGTCGTTTGGTTAGTCTACCCAGCTATTTTAAAGTGAAACTATTTCAATAATGCGGAAAAGACTAAGTTATTTGAAATTAAAAGAAACCTTTAGTTAAAGATAATGTTTATATTACACTCCGATACTCCAAAAGACTATGCGCTTCTAAAACTACCTGTATTAGCTCAATCAAACACTTTTTGGGTTTTATACCTTTTAATCGATTTTATGAAAAAAGTTGAATTAATGCGTGAGTTGATATCTTTAATTAAACAAATCAAAAATTTAGGTAAATGGGAACATCAACAAGGGCTTGCGTTACAATGGATACATGCAAAATGGTTAAAATTATTGAAGGAATCCCCCGCCCACAGACTAACCTTAACCGATTCGTTAATGATAATCTTGAAAGAGGATGTTGCTGTTACTAAAGCAGATATCAAATGGGAAACTGCAACGAAATTTACAGCTACCCGCTACGAAAAAGCAAAAGAAAATCTGATTGCCTGTATAACCGAGCATATTAAAAACCCCGACTAAAACTAATTCGCCCGACTATTTACAAGAAATCCCACAGAGCGTTTAATCCTACTCGTAAAAATAAACCCGTTTTACCCTTTGCGAAATATTGGTTAATATTTCGTAGGGGATAGTGCCTATCTGTTTTGCCAGTTCTTCAATACGCTGGTGCTCGTCAAATATAATTACCTCGTCGCCTTCACGTACATCCAACCCGCTAACATCAAGCATACACATATCCATGGTAATATTACCTACTGTAGGTACCAGCGTACCTTTTACCAGCATTTTGCCAACACCTTTACCAAAAGCGCGAAGGTAGCCATCGGCATAGCCGATGCGGATGGTAGCTATTTTACCATCTTTTAAAAGACTGCCGCTCCGACCATAACTAACAGTATCTCCCGCTCCTATCTTTTTAACCTGGGCAACACTGGTTTTTAAGCTGGCAATAGGTTGCAAACCGGCATCTGAGGCCGGCACCGATGAATCAATTCCATACAAGCCTATCCCTAACCGAACCATATTATAATGCGCCGAAGGCCAGCGAATAATTCCGGCAGTGTTACAGATGTGCTTAATCACCTTGTAGCCCAGTG
This sequence comes from Mucilaginibacter sp. Mucisp86, assembly GCF_047324315.1. NCBI lineage: Bacteria > Pseudomonadati > Bacteroidota > Sphingobacteriia > Sphingobacteriales > Sphingobacteriaceae > Mucilaginibacter > Mucilaginibacter sp. Mucisp86. Next base: position 4,632,536 of record NZ_CP168503.1, on the reverse strand, counting down.
TTCGTTCTATCTCTTTAAAAGCTTTCTCAAAACGCTTGATCTGTTTTTTGGTAAACTCGTCATGCTCGGGGGCTTCGCTTGCTGCTAAATGTGAAAATACCGATTGCACACGCACATAACGGTTAGCCTCCAGCATATCACACAGGGTTTCGATCTCATAATTTTCAAAACCGAGGCGGTGCATGCCTGTATCAATTTTAAGGTGTACCGGGTAACCGACGATTCCCTGCGCCGAAGCATACCCCACAAAATCATCTAACAAACCAAAGCTATAAATTACCGGCTCAAGCTTGTATTCGGTGAGCTTATCAAATGCCGAGGCTTCGGGATTGAGCACTTTGATGGGCAGGATGATGCCGGCTTGCCGTAAAGCCACTCCTTCATCTATATAAGCCACCGCCAGGTAATCAACTTTATTGTATTGCAGCATATTGGCTACCTCAAATGTGCCACTGCCATAGCTAAATGCCTTAACCATCGCCATTACTTTTACGCCTGGTTTAAGTTTCGACTTATAGAAATTGAGGTTATTGAGTAAAGAGTTGAGGTTGATTTCCATAACCGTTTCATGCGCCTTTTGGGCTAAGGCACGGCTTATCTGCTCAAACTCAAAACTCCTTGAACCTTTTATAAGGATGGTTTCATCTTTAAAATTGAGCGCCTTTAGCTGCTGCAATAATGTGGTAGTATCGGTATAAAAATGCTGTTCAGCCACATCAAAATACGGCTGATGGCCAAGCAAAGCTTCACCAACACCAACAAACTTGTCTATCTTTTTAGTCCTGATCAAATCAGCCACCTGTTTGTACAGTACATCCTGCTGCAAGCCCGATTGATAAATATCCGACAGGATCAGTGTCTTTTTTTGATGCTGGTTTTGCTGCGATAAAAAATTAAGTGCTATTTCAAGCGATTGCAGATCGGAATTATATGAATCATCAATAACAGAACAGTTGTTTACCCCGTTTTTCAATTCCAGCCGCATGCTTACCGGGGCCAGGCGCTCAATACGTTTATCGGCCTCAACAGGGCTGTAGCCTAAAGCCAGCATAGTAGCCCAGCAGGTAATAGCATTTTCTACCGAAGCCTGATCAGTAAAAGGAACAAGGCACTCTATCTCTTTACCCTGGTAACGGGCGCGGAAATAATAATTTTTAGAGATCACTGTCTCACTGAAAACATACAGATCAGCTTCGCGGAATTTGCGGCTCCAGGTAAAAGTTTCTTTTGCCGCAATATCTTTTTCATAACCTATCAGCTGATCGTAATTATGGATTAACAGCCTGCTGTTCTTAAACAGTCCCAGCTTTTCCAGAAGTTTTTGTCCCGGCGATTCAAAGCCTTCGTCGTGCGCCGGACCCATATGGGTAAGCACCCCTATTTCGGGCTTAATAATAGCCTCCAGCTTATTCATCTCCTTTACAGTGGAGATGCCTGCTTCAAAAATACCGAGGTCGTTTCGATCATTGATTTGCCATACGGACAACGGAACACCTATTTGTGAGTTATAACTTTTAGGATTACGAACGATATTTTTATCGGCCGAAAGCAATTGGTACAGCCACTCTTTAACTATTGTTTTGCCGTTACTGCCCGTGATACCAATTACCTGTAACTTGAAACAGCTGCGGTGATAAGCTGCCAGGGTTTGCAAAGCAACCAGCGGATCGGTCACTATCAAAAAGTTAGCACCAGGCAGGTTAAACTCAGGACCATGCTCCACCACAAAATTGCGGACACCGCCGGCATAAGCTTCGGCAACAAACTCATGCCCGTTGCGCCTGCCGCTCAGGGCGAAGAATAAGCCTTCGGATGGGTTATTAATCCGGCGGCTGTCAGTAAAAAGTGCGTTGATGGCATAATCTTCAACAATGTTGCCATCGGCCTTGATGATCTTTTTTATAGCGGATATAGCGTATGAATTATTGGGCATGCTGCTAATTTGGAGATATTAAAACAAATAGAATAATTTTTAACGAATTTTGGCTTTTAAATGGATCAGCCCAAACCAATTAAAATTACCGACGAGAAAGTTGCCCTTGCCAAAGCCGAACATTTTTGCGCATACCAGGAACGTGCCCAACAGGAAGTACGCGATAAGCTTTATGAGTGGGGTTTATGGCCCGATGCTGTAGAGCACATTATAAGTCAGTTGATTGAAGGCAACTTTCTTAATGAAGAACGATTTGCAAGGATCTATGCCAAAAGTAAATTTAACCAAAAAGCCTGGGGGCGCATTAAAATTAAACAAGGTCTTAAGCTTAAACGAGTGCCTGATGTGCTGATCAAAAAAGCACTGCTCAATATTGATTTTGACGATTATCTTGCCGCATTAACCCTTTTATTGCAAAAAAAAGCCGCTACCCTAACCGAAAAGAACCAGCTTAAGCGCCGTTACAAGTTACAGCAGTATGCCATGGGCCGCGGATTTGAAGCTGAGGTGATAGCTGATATTTTGAAAAACAGCGAGTTATAAACTATTTTAAAAAAAGTTAAAATTTATCTTGCAGAGTATACAATTCTGCCTATATTTGCACTCCCGCAAACGAGATAAACAAACGGTTAACGAAAGCGAACTCGAAGCGAGGAAAATACCAACGCGAAAGTAGCTCAGTTGGTAGAGCACGACCTTGCCAAGGTCGGGGTCGCGAGTTCGAATCTCGTCTTTCGCTCAAAGCCCTTCCTGATTGAAAGAAGGGTTTTATTTTTAAAAGGTTGGACACCTGCTCAGATGGTGGAACTGGTAGACACGCAGGACTTAAAATCCTGTTCCCGTAAACGGAGTGCGGGTTCGATTCCCGCTCTGAGTACAAACGTTCGCAAGTTGCTAAACTCTTGCGAACGTTTTTCGTTTATAGTCATTTCTGATCTTCCCGTTAAAAAACCATTTAGAAATACTTGGACAAGTATTTCTGAAGTTTAAAATTTCGACCGATTTTGAGCAAATCTTTATTTGCAACAGTTATCTCAAATTTCCTAATACTTTTTGATCATAATTATAACCTACTTCATTAGGAAATTTCCCATTTAGGTCTGGAAAAATAAGTTGTAAATATTCATAATTGCGATCTTGGTAAAATTTAACTGAAGTGAGGGCGTACTCCGAAATGTCTGAATTTTTAACGTTAGTCATGCCTTCGGAAGATCTAGGTACAATCATTCGCTTATTATTTTTAACGCTGACGCTAAAACCGCACCGCAGCCTTTGCATCATTGGAGGCATCATTCCTTTTACGACAATATTGCGTATCATTAATTTGATTTCAAGACCTTGACAGCGCTCGCCCCTTTCAATCCTTGCTCTATTTCGAAAGTAACGTTATCGTTTTCTTTAATTGCAAAGGCGACGGCATTAATGTGAACAAAAACGCTTTCCTGGGTCTGCATATCTTTGATAAAACCGAATCCCTTAGATTCATTGAAGAAGGTGACCGTGCCTTTTCTTACAATTTCGCTTTCTACCTCTTCTTGTTTGAGCGTGGAGATTTGAATGTCCCGTGCAATTACTCTTTTTTGGTTACCGGGCTCCTGGGGTACAGAGGTAATGTTACCGCTCGCATCTACGTAGGCCATCATTTCTTCTAAGCCCTGGCCTTTCACTGCGTTTGTTTTACGGTCCTCGGACCGCTCTTTTTTATCCTGTTGTTTTTTGAATTTTTTCTTTTCGCGTTCTTTTTTACTAAAAGTTTCGGTTGATCTACCCATATTTTATATTAAGTGTAACAAAAAAAGCACCCTCCCAAAAGGAGGATGCTTCACAATGATGATATAGTGTATTAAGCTATTTTAACATTTACTGCGTTTGGTCCTTTACGACCTTCTTCCACGTCGTAACTAACAGCGCTGTTCTCGCGAATGTTGTCAATCAGACCTGTTGAATGAACGAAGATCTCGCTGCCACCACTGTTTGGTGTGATAAATCCGAAACCTTTTGTTTCATTAAAAAATTTTACTGTTCCTTGTTGCATTATATTGATTATTAATAAGTCCACAAGGTAGATAAAACTATTGACATATTTTCGATTTGGTAAAAATATTTAACAATTATTTAATTATGAAAAGAAAAAATGGCAATATGAGAAACATAATGTAAGGTATATGGTTGCTTATTTATACATCCTTACTAAAATTGAAAGCTATTCACGTATTAGCTTTAACATCCCAAATCAGATTAATCCGTTCAGCATCCTGAGATACTGTTGTTCATTCTTGATGTTAAGGGTAATTCATCAATTACAGATTGTTCGGTAATCATTATATTGTAATGTGCGATAATTTAATATTTGATATCGCTGAGGGGTAAAGTGATGTGTGACGTTAAATTAAATATGATAATGCTTAGAATATTTACAATCTGTTTTTGCCTGGTTCCTGCAATTACATTCGGACAGGATGCATCCAATACAATCCCTAAACAAAGCGCTGTTAAAGATACTTCCAGGCAAACCGACCTGATTGACATTGCTAAGGACCTGTTTCATATAGCGCCACAGAAACCAAGAGTACAGCGGGAAAAGAAAATATATTTTTCGATCCTTCCCATTCCGGGTTCTGTGCCGGGCGGAGCCGGCCGGGCCTTGATCACCAGTACCACCGCGGGCACTTACCTCGGCCCTCAAAGCACGACCAATCTTTCCAGCGCGACTTTTGCACCCTATTGGAATTTGCACAGTAGGTTTGGCTTACCACTCCGTTCCAGTATCTGGCTTAAGGATAATAGCTGGAATATACAAGGGGATATCCGGTTCCTGAGGTATCCGCAATATACCTGGGGTTTGGGCAGCAGAAATGACTACAGCGAAAAAACACTAATCAATTACAATTACGTTCGTTTTTATCAGAGCGCACTCAAGCGAATTACCTCCTATTTCTTTGCGGGAGGAGGTTACAATATAGATTATCGCAGCGGCATTAAAAGTGATGATCCGGCGATTGACTTAAAGCAATTCACCGGCTATAATTACGGTACCGGCGGCAGCTCGGTTTCCTCCGGAATCAATCTGGCCTTGTTATACGACACCCGGAACAATTCCATCAACCCATTGCCAGGATCCTATTTTAATGTTGTATACCGTATTAACCCTGCCTTTATGGGTAGCAATGATAGCTGGCACTCCTTGTATTTGGATTACCGGAAATATGTCCCGCTCAACCCCGCTAATAAAAACCAACAAAACACGCTGGCATTTTGGTCTTACTTCTGGACAGTGCTGGGTGGCAACACGCCCTATCTTGATTTGCCGAGCATCGGATGGGATCCTTATAACCGGTCCGGTGAAGGCATTGATCAGAACCGCTACAGGGGCAAATCGCTGTTCTATTTTGAAAGTGAATATCGCCGGGATATTACCTCCAACGGCCTCTTAGGCTTTGTTGCGTTCGCCAATGTAAATACGGTTAGTGGTTCAGGCACTTTCTTAAAATCATGGCACCCGGCTGCAGGAACAGGATTAAGGGTAAAATTCAATAAAGGCTCTAATACCAATATCGGTATTGATTATGCTTTCAGTAGAGGCTACAGCGCGGTTATATTGAATATCGGCGAATCATTTTAACAATTTCATCTATTGTCTTCATTCTTAAATTTGTTTTATAAACTTACTATGCTGACTTTAAATGGATGAATTTGTGATCCCCGGTTATAAGTTGCCAAGACGGATTCCTAGTGGCAAAGTACAGTGACAAATCGGAGATAAACGGTAAAAACCTGTAACTACATTATTTTCGTTGAAGTCATTAGATACCAATCAATTCTGGAAAATGATTTACTTAAATCTGTAAAATCAGTTCCTGCCTATTTTCTAACCTTTTTTGGGACTATCTGTTCGGGATAGTAAGTAATTTATGACAAAAATCATGCAGATTAATGGTCCATTATGTTTCCAAATCGCGATTAGCTGTTATTTACCAGTCTTCCCCCACTAATTAATGGGACAAGCTGAACATATTAACTAGCTCGAGACAATCTTTTCACGGTTACATGCGTCCATAAAATTTGCTATGACTCTTTTTTGTCCCTCTAACGATGGCAGCAATAATAACCTTTCAATCTGCTTTCAGGTATGGGCAACACACTGATGGGTGCAGTTCTTCAGGTTGTCCCGAAGTTGCGGAACAATTCCCTCGTCGGGTAACTTCTCTGCATTTTTTACAAGTGCCGGCTCTGAGTCGGCACTTGTAAAATGTTCCTTTTACCGATGAAGAATAATTCATGTGTTATCGTTTTCCGACTGATTTTAATTAACTCGATTCGCGATAAACTTGTAAATAATAACTAACTAAGAAGCCCAATTAAATTATTGAGGCAAATATTTAACCTAGCATGCTTCATTTATCGTTTAACAGAGAGAAAGATATCTTCATCACATCTAACCAAATCTGCCGGCGAAGTTTCAAGAACATTCGCTATCTCAATTAGCCTTTTAAGTGTAAGTTTCACGTTTCCAAGTTCTATTTTACTGAAAGTGTTTTGAGAAATTTTCATCTTATAAGCTACATACAACTGGCTGTAATTTTTAGCTATCCTAATATTTTTTATCCGGGCTGCAACAAGCTCCTCAGTAACCATAACAATACGTAAGTGCAGATATATTTACGTTCTCCCTGCGGATTTGGTTTTGTATGGTTACCTCAACAATCAAAAAGAAGGTCATTAAGAAAATTCTTATATCCAGGCGCGGCTATGTATCATCCGTTGCTCAGGTGCTAAGGTAAATTTATCCATGCCAAGGCGATGAATTTTGAAAAGTCGCTACTATTTTTACTTTTTGAAACGGACACTGACGGTTGCCGGTTAATTAAAAATGCCTTCACTCACTTTGGACATTGGTTGGTGCGAACAGAACGCTGCAGCCTATTATACGGAATGACCAATTTCTCAGCATAATAGTGTTTTTAGTTATCGCTTACAGTGACGTATATACTCGTTATTGCTGCCCAAAAAAGTTTCCGTTAATCTGATCCTCGAATATGCTCCCAAATCAGGTAAGGGCGGCAGGAAATTTATTCTTAAAGGCTTCCGGGGGCACCTGAAGTGAAAGACTGTAGTTAATAATATAAATTACGGGGAGAAATGACCTTCGACTGCAAGCAGCCAAGATATACAGACTGCATAGCAGGCGAATTATTACAGGTATTTTTTTTTTAATAAGCCGGCTCTGGGTGGACCGGCTTATAATACCTTTGATTAAACCACGGTCGTATCCCTACGTAGGATTCCCAGCACCAATGAAATTACTGCAATAATTAATAATATGTGAATTAGTTTAACAAACACGCAAAGAGACGAAGAAGATGACGAATAAAATTAAATCTGAAAAATAATCACTAAATAAGAAAGAAGAAGTCGAAAGACGTGTTTCATAATGTTTTCGGAAAAGGTAATTTAAAACCTTTCTGAATTAATACAAAAATATACTATTTACGAAAATATAGTATATAATTGAATTATATTTGACTTAAGAATTCAAATTAACCTGTTTCCTTAAATACCAAATGTTAAAGCCAAATCATATTGATCACACTATTCCTGGAAAAAAATCTTCTGTCGCTGTGATAGGTTCCGGATTTTCCGGCCTGAGTGCAGCTGCCTATTTAGCCAAAGCAGGACACCGCGTCAATGTTTATGAAAAAAACATTGAAATAGGAGGCCGCTCCCGTCAAATGGTTGAGGAAGGTTACACGTTTGATATGGGTCCGAGCTGGTACTGGATGCCGGAAGTGTTTGAGAACTTCTTCAATGATTTCGGTTATAAAGCGTCCGATTTTTATGAATTGAAACAACTTGATCCCGGGTTCACTATTGTCTTCGGAAAAAGCGATGTGTTAAATGTACCTGCGGACTACGCTGCTTTAGAGACGCTGTTTGAATCGATAGAGCCCGGAAGTTCCATCCAGCTTAAACTTTTCTTAGAAGAAGCAGCCTATAAATATCGCACAGGCATGAATAAGCTGGTACACAAACCCGGATTGTCTTTATTGGAATTTGCCGACTGGGATCTTATTAAAGGCGCATTTAAGCTACAGGTATTCAACTCTTTCGCCAAACATGTACGGCGGTTTTTCAAGGATCCGCGCTTAATCACCCTGATGGAATTTCCGGTGCTTTTTTTGGGCGCGATGCCGGAAGATACCCCGGCCTTATACAGCCTGATGAATTATGCGGGGCTTAAACTTGGCACCTGGTACCCTAAAGGTGGATTTGGTAAAGTCATCGAAGCGATGCAAAAAGTATGCGAAGCGCAGGGAGTTGTTTTTCATACCAATTCACCGGTAAGCCATCTGCAGGTTGCGAAGCAAAAGATCAAAAAGGCAGGCAGCAAACATGGCGAGAGCGATTACGATGGCGTTATTGCATCGGCAGACTATCATCATGTGGAGCAACAATTACTTGATGAAGCCAACAGGAACTATAGTGCCGACTACTGGGAAAAAAGGATAATGGCTCCTTCGAGCCTGATCTTCTTTTTAGGTGTAAATCTTAAGATCGAAAAACTGGAACACCACACTTTGTTTTTTGATGCGGATTTAAAGCTGCATGCGACAGAAATTTACAAAGACCCAAAATGGCCGACAAAACCGCTTTTTTATGTTTGCTGCCCCTCAAAATCAGACGATAGTGTAGCCCCCGACGGACATGAAAATCTATTCATCCTCATGCCGCTTGCACCGGGTATAGCAGATACCGAAGCATTGAGAACGGAATATTTCGGGTTAATTATGGAACGTTTGGAAGATTATACTGGTGTATCGATCAGAACCGCGCTTGACTATAAGAAAAGCTACTGTGTAAAAGATTTCAAGACAGATTACAATTCCTTTAAAGGGAATGCTTACGGCCTGGCCAACACATTAATGCAAACCGCGCACCTTAAACCTTCCATCAAAAATAAAAAGGTAAAGAATCTTTTTTATGCCGGGCAACTTACCGTTCCAGGGCCGGGAGTACCACCTTCAATTATTTCGGGTAAGGTTTCCGCTCAATTGCTAATACAATATCTTAACCATAAATGAAAGAACGATTTGATATCTTATCTGCTACGTGCAGCAGGGAAACAACCCGGCTTTACAGTACCAGCTTCTCCCTAGGGATATTATTTCTTAACAAGGAGGTACGTCATCCCATACACGCGATTTACGGCTTTGTAAGATTAGCCGACGAAATCGTGGACAGTTTCCATAATTATCCAAAATCACTTATGCTGGCAGAGTTAAAAGCTGACACCTTTACCGCTATTGAGCGTGGCATCAGTATTAACCCGGTAATTAATTCATTTCAACAGGTTGTCAACCAATTCAAAATCAATCACAACCTGATCATGCAGTTTTTGAACAGTATGGAGATGGACCTTGGTGAACAATCTTATAATGCAGAAAAATACCAGCAATATATAATGGGTTCTGCCCAGGTAGTCGGACTGATGTGCCTGCACGTATTCACCAATGGCAACCAAGCCGAATTTGAGCGCTTGAGAATCCCTGCGATGAAATTGGGATCGGCTTTTCAAAAAGTGAATTTTCTCAGGGATGTAAACGCTGACTATGAGCAACTGAATCGCACCTACTTTCCGGATGTTGACCTGTCTGCATTTTCAGACGAGAACAAGCGTGCTATAGAACAGGATATTCTTTCAGAACTTAACGAAGCCCTGGAAGGGATCAGGGAGTTGCCACGTTCCTGCCGCAAGGGTGTTTACCTGGCTTACGTTTATTATAAGAAACTATTCGGGAAGATAGCAAAAGTACCGGCCGAAAAAGTAATGTCGGAAAGGATACGGGTATCAAACGGGCACAAGTTTTATTTAATGTTTGATTCACTGGTAAGGTACAAGTTGAATGTGCTTTAATCCATGATGAATGATCTGGTAACCTAAATAAATAACAATTGGAAGGTAACATAATTATAGTTGATACAGCCGGTAACGCTATTGGTGAAATAGATAAGATGGAGGCTCACATATCGGGAACGCTGCATCGCGCCTTCTCCGTTTTTGTATTCAACAGCAAAGGTCAGTTGCTGCTTCAGCAAAGAGCGTTGGATAAATACCATTCCGGCGGACTTTGGACTAACACGTGCTGCAGTCATCCGCGTGCAGATGAATTTACGCCGGATGCCGCTCATAGGCGTTTGCGGGAAGAAATGAGAATGGATTGTGAACTGACCGAGTTATTTCAGTTCAGCTATCGTCATGAATTTGCGAACGGGTTAATCGAAAATGAATACGACCATGTTTTTATGGGCATTAGTGATGAGTTACCGTTGCCCAATCCTGCAGAAGTGGCAGGTTTCAGGTATATAGATACCGATCTGTTGATTTTTGAATTATTGGAACAGCCCGAGCAATATACAGCCTGGTTTAAAATATGCCTGGAAAAAGTATTGGAAATCTATCGTCAAATTATTTAAAATGAAATTGCTCATTAACATTGCGATTATATTATCTTCATTTTCAGGAATGGAAGGTGTGGCGTGGCTAACCCACAAATATGTGATGCATGGTATTTTCTGGCCGCTGCACCGTGATCACCACCTGAAAGAACATTACGGCTTTCTGGAACGTAATGACTTGTTCTTCCTGATCTTCGCGCTTCCAGGCATTGCCTGTCTTGCAGCAGGAACACTATATCGTTTGCCGGTATGCACTTGTATCGGCATAGGCATCACGCTTTATGGCGCTTGTTACTTTTTTGTACACGACCTGTTTATCCATCAGCGCATAAAAGTGCTGCGTAATTCAGAGAACCGTTACCTGAAAGCCATCCGCCGGGCGCATAAAATGCACCATAAGCATACGGGTAAATATGACGGCGAAAGCTTTGGTATGTTATGGGTATCCTGGAAATATTTCCGTAACACTTCAAAAAACAACCCGGCATGAGATTTATCTATCTGCTGATCGATCTTTTTTCGGTGCTGGTGCCCTTTCTTTTTTCATTTCACCCCAGCCTGAAATTTTATAAAAACTGGCGTTCACTTTTCCCGGCAATGTTCATAACAGGGGCAGTATTTATTTCCTGGGATATGTATTTCACTCACTTAAAAATATGGGGATTTAATCCTGTTTACCTCATAGGCATCTACATGGGTAACTTGCCTGTCGAAGAAGTGTTGTTCTTTTTTTGTATCCCTTACTCATGCGTGTTCACTTATGCTTGCTTAAATGCAATGCTCAAAAAAAACATATTTGCCCGTTATCAGATTAACATTAGTTCATTACTAATAGCCTTTTCTTTATTTATGGCAATCTGGTCTCATAAACAACATTACACGTGTTACACTTTCGCTGCTTTAGCTATCTTACTTTTTACCGCGCAGTTTATTTTAAAAGCAAGCTGGCTGTCAATGTTTTATAATACTTACTTGCTATTATTACTTCCTTTTCTCATTGTGAATGGTTTGCTGACTGGCACGGGCCTGGAAAACCCGGTAGTTTGGTACAACCCGGCACATATTATAGGCTTACGTATTTTGACCATTCCCGTTGAGGATATCTTTTATGGAATGGACTTGATCATACTAAATGTAATGATCTATACAGGTTTAAGCGCGAGGTTTTACCCTTGGTTTAAAAATCAGAGAAAGGCGATAAATAGCAAAAGCTCTTTAACTTATGTTAAAACAATTTCATGATAAAAAACGAAATATTGAATGACTTAACTTTAGCGCGGGTGGTAACCGATCTGGAGCAGGATCATTATAATGCTGCCTTTGACACACCTCTCCGTCCTGACGCTTTTGAACTGGACGATGATACCAAAATGGAACTGATTGCCAAACATTTTACAGCGATCATGGAAACTTTGGGGATGGATCTGGAAGATGACAGTTTGAAAGACACGCCTAAGCGGGTGGCTAAAATGTACGTGAAGGAGATCTTCAGCGGCTTGAACCCTGCTAATAAACCCAAACCCACCTTATTCAAAAATCCATTCAACTATAACCAGATGCTGGTGGAACGGAATATTGCTGTATTTAGTAACTGTGAGCACCACTTTGTACCTATTGTAGGTAAAGCCCACGTTGCCTATATCAGTAACGGGCAGGTGATCGGTTTATCAAAGCTTAACAGGATTGTTCAGTATTGTTCGCAAAGACCGCAGGTGCAGGAAAGACTCACCATGCAGATAGCCAATATGCTCAAAGAAGCATTGGGCACGGAAGATGTAGCGGTTATCATAGACGCGCACCATCATTGCGTATCCAGCCGTGGCATTCGGGACGCAGGCAGCACCACGCTTACAGGTGAATACAGCGGGCAGTTTTTAAATATCGAAACTAAGAATGAATTTTTAAGGTATATCGGATCATGAATTTCAACGGAAAAAATATCCTGGTAGTCGGCGGCAGTTCCGGCATCGGCCTGTCGCTGATTAAATTGCTTCATCAGCAGCAAGCCAATATTTATACGATATCAAGATCGGCATCAGCCGAGTGGCCGGAAGATATACATTTTTTAAAAGCCGACGTTTTAGAAAATTTGGATGTGGTAGAAATGTACCTTCCTGAGCAATTGCATGGCCTGGTTTATTCGGTTGGAAGCATCACCCTGAAACCGTACAACAGGTTGACTGCCGAAGACTTTTTGAAGGATTTCCATCTGAATGTTTTAGGTGCAGCACGAATGATCCAGCAAGCTATTAAGCCTATAAAAAATGCCGCCGGTTCATCTATCGTGTTGATCAGCTCTGTCGCTGCCAAAACAGGCATGCCTTACCATGCAAGTATAGCAGCGGCAAAAGGTGCAGTTGAAGGTATGGCTCTTTCTTTAGCAGCAGAGCTTGCTATCCAGCAGATCAGGGTTAACGTGGTGGCGCCCTCATTAACAGATACGCCGCTCGCTCAAACGCTGTTGAGCACACCTGAAAAAAGGGAAGCCGCTGCTAAACGTCATCCCTTAGGAAAAACTGGTCGCCCCGAAGATATCAGCAGACTTATTGCATTCCTATTATCGGACCATAGCAACTGGATGACAGGGCAGGTTATTGGCTTAGATGGCGGCTTAGGTAAATTGAAAACAAGTTGATATGCAGCATATAAAAAGCGAACAGATCTATCAACTGGAAAAGCGATACCGTACAAGCCTAATCAATAGCCTAATAGGCTACCGCGCGCTCAATCTTCTGGGCACAAGCAGCAGAGATGGTATCTCCAACCTGTGTATCATCAGTTCTGTTTTCCATTTGGGTGCCAACCCGCCGCTCATTGGGATGGTTATCCGACCAGAACGTGAGCACAATGACACCCTGCGCAACATAAGGTCAACAGGCCAATATACCCTTAATAACGTATTGCCTGACTGGTATAAACAGGCACACCAAACCAGTGCCAGTTATCCTTCCGGCGTTTCAGAATTTGACACCTGCCATTTCAAAAAGCATTATTTAAAAGATTTCAAAGCACCTTTTGTTGCAGCATCCAACATAAGGACGGGACTCGAACTGCGTGAGATGATCGAGTTGGAAGTTAATGGAACAACGATTGTAATCGGTGAAATCCTACACATACTAACAGAAGATAGCCTGATCGGGCCAGATGGAACGATAGATCACGGTAAAGCAGAAACCATTACGGTAGCCGGGTTGGATACTTATTATCTGCCGAAAGCTGTCGGAAAACTTGCATATGCCAAGCCTGGCGTTGAGCCGCACTTATCAGGCACTAACATTAAACCAAATGCTGAGCAATGAAAAAAGATGCTGAAGTGATCATAATCGGCGCAGGTATCGCAGGTTTAACGGCCGCCAAAATATTGAAGGCTGCCGGAAAATCTGTACTCCTACTGGAAGCCTCTGATGGCGTGGGTGGCCGGGTACGGACAGATGAAATCGAGGGTTTCCTGCTTGACCGTGGGTTCCAGGTTTTTTTAACGGCTTATCCCGAGGCCAAAAACTTATTAGACTATAAGGCGCTGGAACTTTGCAAATTCGATCCTGGCGCAATTATTATGAACAGGGATGGTATCACTACTTTAGGTGATCCAGCCAGGCAGCCAGGTTCGTTAGTGAGCACTTTGTTGTCTTCAGCCGCTACATTTACTGATAAATTACGCATGCTCCGGTTAAAACTAAAATTGGCTGGTAAAAGTATAGATGAGATATTTTCAGAACCGGAGATCACCACTACAGAATACCTGAAAAAGGAAGGTTTTAGCGGAACGATCATGAACCAGTTTTTCCGGCCTTTTATGACAGGAATATTTCTCGAAGGCAGGCTAAGTACTTCCAGCAGAATGTTTGAGTTTGTTTTTAAAATGTTTAGCGAAGGCAATGCTGCTGTCCCATCCAAAGGAATGGGCATGATACCTAAACAACTTGCCGAATGCCTTTCTTCACAGGAACTGCTGTTTCATCAAAATGTATCAGCAGTTAATGGCGGCTCGGTGACAACAACAGATGGGGTTGTATATCAGGCTAACTATGTTTTGATCGCTACCGATCCTCTACATTCCCCCATAGGTAATAGAAATTCGAAAATTGAACACCACTCCGTTAGCAATATGTATTTCACCGCTAAAAAAAGACCGTTTGAAAAGCCTCTTATAGCTTTAAATACATTACCGGGAAAAATCGTAAATAACATAGCGGTAATGGATCGTATTTCCACTCGGTATTCTAAAAACGGTGATACTTTAATTTCACTGTCGCTGATCGGGGATCATTCTAAAGCCAACCAAAACGAACTCCGGGAAAATGTGGTTAACGAATTGAAATTCTGGTATCCCGAAGCCGTCAGCTGGAAGCATTTAAAAACCTACCATATTGATTATGCACTGCCCAATGACGACCACATAACTAATGAACCTGATTATACAACCATGTCGGTAAATGCCCAATGCTTCACCTGTGGTGATTATTTGATGAATGGCTCGATTAATGCGGCTATGAAAAGTGGCAGGCTGGCTGCAGAGGCCATGATAAATACCATGTGTTAATGCTGAATCATAATTTATATAGCAATGAACTTTTAGACCGTAAACGGCTGCTCGGCGACGCGCAGGCGGATGAATTTATACGTTATGTTTTTAGCGATCCGGCAAAGAAAAAGCAATTACAGGACTGGATGAGTGGCGCTTCTGGTACTTTACACTTGAATTTAATACAAGATACCTTTCCGGGTTTTGCCTTTATTGATAAAGCTACGGAACTGCCCACATGGGCACAGCCACGGCTGATGAAAACCGGCGCTGTTTTCTTTGCCCAGCATTCAGAGATCATTATGAGTTTACTCGGGTTGTTATCATTACCCTATTGTTATAACGCAGCCAATGGCGCAATGGTGCTATACTTGTCAGAACTGATCCGCAAGCAAACCACCAAAAGGCTTTTTGATACCGCTGTTTTTGTTTGGGAAGTAATGGGGCCGGATGCTTTCAGTAAAAACGGAAGCGCTTTTGAAGAAATTTTAAAAGTGAGGATAATGCATGCGGCCGTTCGTTACTACACGCTGCAAAGCGGAAAATGGAACGATAGCTGGGGATTGCCCATTAACCAGGAAGACATGGCCGGAACAAACCTGTCATTTTCGCTGATCGTAATTCGCGGGTTACGAATGCTCGGTTACAGCGTAAGCCAGGAAGATCAGGTAGCGTTTATGCATATCTGGGCAGTGGTAGGTTACTTGTCCGGATTAGATGAAGACCTGATCCCTGAAAATTCCAAAATGGCTCAGCAATTGAATATTATAATTAAACGAAGGCAATTCTCTGTTTCCGTCCATGGACGGGAATTGGCACAATCCCTGACCAATCATATTCTCTCGGTTAATAAAAGCAGCGCTACGGCCAATGACATATTGGGTTTAATGCGATACCTCCTCGGTAAAGAGGTAGCAGACATGCTTGCCATCAATGCACCTGAACTGCCCCTATACAAACTCAAGCTGATCAAAACACTCAACCTGCTTAAAAGCCTCAAACCGCATGGTGACGCAAAAAAAAATTACCGAACAGCATACGCTGCGTTCAAAACACAAAAACCGGAACTCATTAAAAGAGGCTAAATTTGAACTATGAACTGATACGCTTAAATTTACCGACGCATGAAATCATACCAACTTATTCATCAACTGATCAATCTTGTGGCCGAAATGGAAGAAGAGAACCAGGGACGGGAAGCATCGATACAGGATTTTACAGGTTTTCTGCTGAATAAAGTTGCTGGGCCCTCCGGCCGCAATCATAGCAGTGAGGTCAGGTTTGGCGACAACGACAACGCCGCTTTGGACATCGCCTATCAACTCGATAATAATATCGGACGCCTATTTGTCTTCATGAGCCGCTACGCGAAATCTTATATAAAAAAAGCACTGGAAGGCACGCCCCTGCAAACCGCCGAGGATTTTACCGCCCTTGCGATCCTTTTAACGCATACCCACTTGTCAAAAAGTGAACTGATCAGCTATAATCTACAGGAAAAAACATCGGGTACGGAGGTGCTCAGACGTTTGATCGCCCACGGTTTGGTAAGACAATGGGACGATGAAAAGGATAAAAGAAGTAAACATATTGCCATTACGGATAAGGGGAAAATACTATTATTTCAGATATTCGAACATACCAGCTATGTGGGTACGATCATCACCGGCAGATTAACTATCAGTGAGAAATTCACGTTACAATATCTTTTACAAAAGCTGGAAAACTTTCATTTGGAACACTACGAAAAGAAGACCATAATTAATAAGGAAGACCTTAAAAAGATAGCAGCGGAAATTACACCTGAACAATGAACTTCTGAGCGTAAACACCGCAGATACAATCCTGTCATTAAAAAGGTCGGTGAAGAGCGAAAAATCTGAATACTTTTTTCAGCGTTCGCATAACCGCCATTAGCTGAACCTCCTGATATTAGTAACCTGTGATGCGTTGGTTTCCGAGATTGCGATCGTGCCAGCGTATCCTCAAACTTGACCAGCGATCCCGGCTAAATGACTTCTGTGTCTAAAGAAGCGAGCTGCACATGGCGTATAAACAGGCCGATGCTAACTGATAAGCTGGTGCCTCCATAAGACTAATAAACAAAAAATAGAACTGCTGATGAGCTTTCACCTATATATAAACTCATCTGGTGTGGGAACCGAGGCTGACCGCCATTCTGAAATGTTCGGCGCTGTATGTTATGCGAAGCTTTCAAATCCCGTCATGGGGTGAAACCTGTTTTAAAATATAAGAAAGCAGGGCGGCGAACAACACATAGCCTGCGAATATAAAATAGCCCGGCTGCAATGAGGTACCGTTCGCCGTGACCACGTTTAACAATGCGCTGTGGATATTCAAGCCGAACAGCTGGCTTTTCAGGATGCCGTTCAGACCGATATAGGTCATCAGCATACCGACGATCATCACATCGGACATGTCCCATTTACCCAGTTCGAAGGTCAGGTAGCGGACGATGCCCTTACGGCCTGTCTTTTTGGGGCTAAGTACGTATATGCATTTGGCGATCAGGCGCAATAAGGGCAGGATCAGTATGAACAGCAAAATGAGCGCCCCAACCAAAATGGCATCGGGTTTGGATTGCGCGATGAGGGTTTCAACGATCCCTAAAATACTTTTGCTCTGGTAAAAAAGTACCTGGTTCTTAAATTCCACTTTACCGTTCAGCAATTCCAGATCCAGCGACTGGATACGCGCATCCACCTCGATGACCGGTAACAGGCTGCCGGTAACGAGCATCACGAACGCGAACAATAATGCGAAAATGAATAAGGGTGTTTGCAGGTGCACCTGCTTGCGCAGGGTAAACCACAATACCAGGGCCGCCAGTACGCAGCCCAGCATCACGCAAACGTATTGGATGAGTTGTATTTTCAGGACAGCGAGCCTTTGATCAATACGCTGGTTAAACGTGACCGGATCAGACACCTTGTATTTTTTATAGACATATTTGGTGACTGTGTAATTGGCCACACTCACACTGTCATAGATCTGGCTCGTCAACTGGTCTACCTTGCTTCCGGCAATGTTTTTCAGGCGTTTTTCGCTCTCCGGGCTGCTGATTTTGGCCACAATGGTTTTGGCAAAAGGCCTGACCTGGGCCTGTAGTTCGGCAGAGTCCACCAATGTATTAAAAGCCAGTTTTTTCAACTTGCCGCCCAGTCCTTTCTGCGGCTGGTTGATCTCGGCTACCGTTTTACTCACCAGTTCATGCATTTCCTTTTCAACCATCAGCAGGAGATCTTTTTGCTGAGTTTTCGTGATATGATAATCCTGTATCTGGTTGCTCAGCACATCGGTGATCCGGTCACGCCACTGGTCGATGGAGAATAAACCGAAGGTCACACTGTTGGACAGGCTGTAATCCTCTTTAACCTGCTCGCGTTCGGTGGAAATACTAGCCAGCCGGTAACCTGAATAAGCGGCCCCGCTCAGCAACACACCAAGCCCGGCAAGCAGGATGACATTTAAAATGGTATATTTCTTTTTAATGGCTGTCATGAGGGGTAATGTATTTCAGGATGGTAGATAGGATCAGCCCGTACAAGACGAAACTGATAAAGATAATATAGCCGGGCTGCAAAGCCGTGTTATTGGTAGTGATCAGCGTCAGGTTCTGACCGCGGATATTCAGCATCGCGAGCTGTTTGTCCAAAAGACCGTTCAAACCGATATAGGTCATCAATATGGCGATCACGATCACGTCGGCCATACTCCATTTTCCCGACTGGAAAGCGAAGTATTTGATCACCTTATTTTCCGCTATTTTTCGCTTGCTCAATAAATGAATACCTGTAGATGTAAGCTTCATAACCGGAAAAAGGATACTGAAGCAAAGTATCAGTACACCGACCGCGATAGAATCGGCAGCGGGTTGTTTTATTAAGACCTCTACCACGCCCAGAATGCTTTTACTCTCATAAAAAAGGACCTGGTCTTTAAAGGAAACGTGTTCACCCAGCAGCATAAAATCCAGCGTTTTGATCCGGCAGTCCACCTCGATCATCGAAGCGCTCAATCCCGCCGCCAGTAATACAAAAGCGAATAACAACGACAGGATGAACAGCGTCCCATGCAGTTCGGTTCGCTTGCGCAAAACCCACCATAAAGCCAATACAGCGAGGATACAGCCGAGCATCAGGAAGCAGTAATGATACATAGCCACACGGATCTCTTCCAGCATCCGGTCCAGTTTTTCATTTAATTGTTCTTTGGAATGAACCTGGTATTTGCGGTACATCCGGTCAAAGAGGGCGTGATTAACCCGCAAAGTACTGTCTATGCTTTCAGTGTGCTGCAGCTGGGTAAATTTACCCATCGCCAGGTTGCTCAGCTTATTCTTTTGATTCGGGTTGTCAGCCTTGACGATGATCTTCCTGGCGAAATCCGGAACCTGCGCCTTGATCTTATCGGTTTTGACAAAAGTCTTAATGGCCAGTTTGCGGATCTTTCCGGCCAGGCTTTGGGGTTTCTTTTCGACCATTGCTTCGGCCTTGTTGATGAGCGCGTAAAGCACCGATTCCACCTCCGCTTGTAATTCCTGTTTTTGTTTGGGTGTCAGTTTGAAATGTTTCACCTGACGGTTGACAATACCCGAGACCTCGTCCCGCCATTGATCAACGGACAATAAGCCATAAGAAATATTGTTGACGGTGGAATGATCCAGCTTGATCATTTCCTGCCTGGCCGATAGGTCGTGTAACCGGTAACTGAAAAACCCCTCAAAGCCGAGCAGAATAGAGAGGCCGAAGATCAGTAGTAACTGGGGTAAGTGTTTTCGAATAGCCAAAGTAAACTGTAAAAAATTCGCGTGATCATTGGATCGCTATTCAGACATATAATATCATGCCATATCTTTATACAGGATCGAGACGGACGGTTTCCCTTGTTTCTGTACTTTTTTCCGAACAAACTTTCAGGTCAACCGGCTCTCCAAAATCTCCGCCCGCTCTCTGGTTTATCATTATTGATCAGCCAGCGACACCGCTGTTAAATCCCGCCACAAATTCCTCAAGCCCAACTTGCTGCCCACATTGTCCCGGCGACTAAGAATTAGCTATAATAACACAGGTTCGTATAGGCCGTCATGAGACCTGTTTATCCTGCGGCAGGCAAGCCGACAGCATACTTTGTCTGTATCGTTCACGCAAAACACTTGTTCATCCAAATTTAGGCCGTTCGAAGTCAGAGCGAAAATGCCATGGCGTCCTTTTCTGCCCGGGAAGTCTCAAACGATAGCGTTTACATCGAAGTCATCTTATTATTCCTGAACAGGCCCCTGCTTTTGATCAGCGAGCCGAGCCCTATCTGAAGACATAATATTCCGGGATGCAAACCGGTAATAATAACTCCGGTTTTATAAACAGCTGAACTATTAAATTTGAACGGGGACACTAAACCAGAACGTTGAGCCTTTCCCCTCCTGACTTTCTACTCCTATCTTACCGTGATGCCGCCTGACGATTTCTGAACAAATGTACAATCCGAGTCCTAAACCCGCAAAGTGCGTGGATGATTCCTGCACACGATAAAAGCGGTCAAACAGAAATTCACGTTTATTCTCAGGTATACCTATTCCGAAATCTTTGACCTTTACGCAGAATTGCCCACCGGCTATTCCGCATCGAATTTCAACCCGATCATTATTGGGCGAATATTTGATGGCATTGGTCAGAAAATTATTGATCACCTGTTCCAGGCGGGCCCGGTCGGCAGTAATCTCGGCCCTCTCCGCGTATTCAAACACCAAGTTATGGGCACCACCCTGTGCCCGAACCTCCTCAATACTCTCACGCACCATAGCTATCGCATCAAAACGCTCGTAGTTCAATTGCAGCTTGCCTTCCTGAATCTTGGTTACGTCCAGCAGATCATCCAGCAAGACCGTAAGTTTACCGGTTTGTTTTTCAGCTTTGTCGATGAAAGATACCATTGGATCTTTCTTATCCATTCCGGCAGCCATGCGCTGTAGAATTTGCAACGAACCTTTCAGACTGGTAACCGGAGTTTTCAATTCGTGGCTCGCAACGCTCATAAACTCATCCTTTTTACGCATTAGTTCTTCCGTCGCTGCCTGGGCTCTGACGAGGTTATTTTCGGTTTCTTTTTGTTTGGTGATATCAATGATTGATCCCACCAGCCGATAAGGTGTACGAAATTCATCTTCGAGTATACTCCCCCGGTCAAGTATATAAGCATACGTATCGTCAGCTTTCAGGAAACGATATTCTGCTGACCAGTTTTTTTCATGGTGATTAATGGCCCTATAAACGCCATCCTGCACCCGCTGCCGGTCATCGGGATGAATCTTATCGAACCAGAAACCGATACTGTTAGTTTCGTCGTCGCGCTTATAGCCAAACATGAGCGTGAAGTTTTCACTGCGCCACATGGTATTATTGATCAGGTTCCAGTCCCAGATCGTGTCATTGGTGGCCTTAGCAACCAGGTTGAAACGTTCTTCGCTTTCTGTAAGTTTGCGTGTACGCTCAAAAACCCGGTCCTCCAACTGATTGTTTAAGGTTTTCAGGCCCTCGCGGGCTGTAATCAGTTCGTGATAATTCCTGCGTAGTTTTTGTTCCGCATTGCGCCTGTCGGTTATATCCGTCAGACTAATCACGAAGCCATCGTCCATTTTAGCTGTAACAACCTGATACCACTGATTGTTAACAGTCTGAAGCTCGGTTTGCAATGGCTTTCCGCCCTCCGCTACCTTGGCAAACTGTTCAAAAGTAATGGTTTGATACAGATCAGCGAAAGCCTTGACAGAAGGTTGTTCATCCATCTGCTCCGCCTGCTTTTCCGACAAAGCTAATGCAGCGCTGTTATAAGCGATACATTTGAAATCAGTGATCTTGCCGTTGTGGTTGCGTTCTCCCTTGAAAGCGAGGATCGCAGCCGAGCTGGCATTGAATACGCCGGAAATTATATTATTCAGCTCCGTTACCACCGAAATATCAATAAAGGTGATCACCACCCCATCCCGCTGTCTATCTTTCCGGATGTAAGGCATTATGCGCATCAGGTAGTTTTTACCATCTTTTACCCTGATTTCTTTTTCTACTACCCGTTCATTTGACAATACCGTATGGATATCATTCACCAGCTGGTCGTATTGAATGTTACTGGAAATATGGCTGATCGGTCGCCCTACATCAGCGTCGATCAGGTTAACGATCTTCACGGCCGCCGGATTGAATTTACGGATTCGCATGCCGGCGTCGATAAAGATCTGGCCGATGTCAGTGCTCTTAAAATAGTTGTCCAGGTCATCGTTCAGTTCAACCAATTCGCGAATCTTGACTTGATGTTCGGTGTTCAGTGTATGTAGTTCCTCGTTCAGGCTTTGCAGCTCTTCATTACCTGATTGCAGTTCTTCATTTGCCGACAGCAATTCTTCATTGCTGGATTGCAGCTCCTCATTGGTGGTTTCCATCTCCTCCATCGCCATTTGCAGATTGGCGCGGGTTTCGTTCAGTTCGGCTTCCACTTCGAGAATATGCTCTTGCTGTTGCGCTGTTCCCATGACCGGCAGAGCGATGCCTTCTTTTGTTCCGGGCTCGGCCTGCGTTTCCGTGAACATCAATAAGGTGCGAGCGTCGGAGCCATTGTCCACGGGAGGTTTTACAGTGATCTGCAGGAACATTTCCTCTGATTCCCTTTTAACACGGATTTTATTTAAATAAGTCTTTTTATTCTCCTTCCATGCCCGGCGGATGGCGGTATTCAATAACAGCGCCACATCGCGGCCTACCAGGTTGAGGATATTCAGGTCCAGCTTTTTCTCAGGTAAATTCAGGTACCTGCGGTAATTACCTATAGTATCCCTGACCGTGAAGCTTTTGTCAATAAAAATAGCAACGGCATCAAATTCTTCGGTGACCAGCTCCAGGAAATCGTGTTCTATGGTTTTTACTTGCGAAACAAGTTTGGCCACTTTTTTCTCCGGTACTTTCAACGATGGCGTAGCTGCCGTGTAGGTATGATGCAGGCCGTAACTGATCGTCCCCGATTTCTGATAGACCTTCCATTTGCTGCTGATCTCGGTTATTCCTTCCTTTATACTGGCTGCATTCTCGCTGGAGCCCAGGAACAAAAAACCACCATTATTAAGTGCATAATGAAACGTAGCCACCACTTTTTGTTGCAGGAGGCTATTCATATAGATCAACATATTGCGACAGGTCACCAGGTCGTTTTTAATGAAGGGCGGCGACTTAATCACATTGTGCCGCGCGAACACGATCTGTTTACGGATAGAAGGAATAACAGAATAGCCTTTGCGGTCTTTTACAAAATATTTTTTGAGTAAGGCTGGAGGTATTTCTTTAGCCACTGTCAGCGGATAAATATTCCTCCCGGCGATCTCGATGCTTTTCTCATCTACGTCGGTCGCAAAAATCTTTACCTCCAGGTTCTTACCGGCCTGCATTAAACAATCGTTGATCAACACCGCGACAGAGTAAGCCTCCTCCCCGGTGCTGCAGGCACAAACCCAGACTTTAAGCAAATCATCTTCCTGCTTTTGACGGATCAGTTCCGGGATAATGTCTTTGGCCAATACTTCGAATGCCGCTTTATCACGAAAAAATTTGGTGACCCCAATCAGGAAATCTTTGGCAAGTAAGGTTACTTCCCCGGCATCCTGGTGAAGAAGCGCCACGTAGTCCCTGATATTTGAGACTTCCACCGCAGCCATACGCCGGGCGATTCGGCGGAGGATGGTCGGCGTTTTATATAAATTAAAATCCTGGTCGCTGTTCTGGCTAACTAACTGAAACAATTCGTTCATCAGGTTGTCGTCCAACTGATCCGGTGCCAGTTCGGGCGCAAATTTTTGCTGCACGAAGTGGTGCAGTTCCAGATGCATTTTAGCTGGCGGCAAAATAAAATCGGCGTTGCCGGAAGTAATAGCGCTGTTGGGCATGCCGTCAAATTTCGCCGATGCAGGTTCCTGTACCATGACCATGCCTCCAGCTTCTTTAACTGCTTCTATACCTTTGGTCCCATCGGTGCCCGTGCCCGAAAGAATGATTGCAACCGCTTTGTCGCGCTTTTCTTTGGCCAGGCTGAAAAAGAAGGTATCTATCGCGGTGTTGGGTGTCTTATCTTTTACTTTATCCACCAGTTTCAACTGATTTCCTTTAATGGTCATCAATTTTTTTGTCGGCATAATGTAAACACAGTTCCGCTGCAGCTTCTCGTCATTAGCCGCTTCCACAACCTTCATGCGCGTATGCTTGGACACCAATTCAGCGAGCAGGCTTTTGTAATCCGGGGACAAATGCTGAATAACTACAAAAGTGAACCCCGAATTGTCAGGCATGTGGTCAAAAAATTCGTGAATCGCTTCAAGGCCGCCTGCTGATGCCCCAATGGCCACGATATAGCGGTCGTTTGCTCTTCCTTCAGAAAATGTTAAGGTCTGCCTGGCCACGCGTTAATTATAATTAGCTTGTTTTGTTTTGAACTCATAAATAAATGTGCGAAGGTTTTCCGCCGTATCCAATTCCTGTTTATTCCAGGCCTCGGCAGTTTGGTAAACTTGTTCCTTCCATATTTTAAAGGAGGCTCTCGGATGGTACTTGGTACCGTCAGGATCAAAATTGATCGTTTTCCCCGGATTGCCGCCCCAGTTGATCGTTTGCACCACTTCAGGACGGAATGCGAGCAGGTATTCACCGCGCTCTTTATCAATCGGGATCGCCATTAAGCCACTGGCAATGGCTGTAAAAGGGACGATTTCGTCAAAAAGCTCCGGCAGTCGATCGGTACTAAAAACACCATCCGTATTTTTGTTTTGGAGCCAAAGCAATAAATTTTCAACTGTGTCCTTTTCAGGAACATCGCCTGTAACATGATAAATACCCTGATAAACGGCAATTGCTCCGGTCGCCCGGAATGCGGCCATGAAATTGATGCCTTGTTCAGGCATCAATCCGGCAAGCACGTCTTGTGCTGCGTAAACCTGGGCTATCAAACCGGTTTGCTGCCTTTGCAGTTCGCGTTCCCGCTCGAAAACATCCTTATTTAAGATTGCGGCTATGCGGTTGGAAATCACAGAAGAGACCAACTCACATACCGAACACAACTCAAAATTTAAATAATGCGGTGTCTGGTGATGGCAAGCGATCAGCCCCCAGAGCGTATTATTGTATATGACGCGTATGGACATGGATGCATCCACGTTCATATTTTTCAAATACTCCAGGTGCACGGCGGCTACCCCGCGCAGATTGCAGTCGGAAAGATCGATAAAAGCGTTGGTAACCGGATTAATCACGGGGTAAAGCCGTACCGGCAGATATTCCCTGTCGGGAATCAACCGGTAAGAATTTTTCAGATATAGCTCGCGCGCCTGTTTAGGCACATCCGACGCGGGGAAAGTATGCCCCAGATAATGTTCAAGGTCTCCTTCTTTCTCCTCTGCGATAACCGTTCCGTTCCAATCTTCATCAAATCGGTACATCATTACCCCGTCAAACCCGGTTATTTTTCGTAGTTCATGGACGGCTGTCCGGCTGGCATCTTCTATCGTCTCTGCAGCTTCGATAGCCGCCATGGCATATTTTACTTCCTCATAAACATTGGTGAAAGAGCGTTCAACCGGCTGGTCAGCGCCTTCGATCTCCAGTATGATAAGAGCGTCTTTGAAATGGGCGAGCGCCAACAGCCGCCGGCCGGAGATGCTCAGCGTCAGGGGGATTTTTTCTTTAGAACGCCCGGCAAAGCGTCGCTGCAAATCCTTTAATTGTTCCACATCAGCAAACTTTCCCAATTCCTTACCCGTAATTTCATGAAAATCTTCCTGAAACAAATCGGTACAATTTTCACTGAGCTGGAGAATGTGGAAACTGACCTGATCAAGGACAAGCAGGTAACCGTAAGATTGAATCACATTGATGTAGTTCAGGGGCAGACTGCCGCAAAATTCCGAATCGTAAGTTGTCTTCTTAGCCATCAAGCATATCGTTTTTAACCGGCACTTACCTGTAATTGTATCGCAATTAAGCACACACAGGCCGACATCATGATTAATATACCAGGTTCAGCAGATGCAGGGCTAAAATATTAATTTCCCGGAAAGAAAAGAATTTTGCCTTATAATACAACACATGGGAGTATTCCGATGAATAATTCCGACCAATTTAACACCTGCACCACAAAATGGTTTTGCAATCTGGATTTTTAAACAAACCCTACGGCTTATTGTTATAGCTTTCCAAACGCGAATGTGGTTACTAAATGAATAAAGCACTCAACGAAACACTTAAAAAAATATTAATTTTGGAAGACAATCAGGATATATTAGAAATCCTGAGCGAATGGTTCACCACTGCCGGCTATGAAGTAGCTGCTTACGACACGGTCACCGACATTATCGCCCTGACCGAAGCACACCAACCAGACCTGGTTTTGCTCGATTATCTGTTAGGAGGTATAAACGGCGGTGAATATTGCGCCCAGCTTAAGAAACATCGTACAACGGGACATATCCCGGTCATCATGCTATCAGCCCACCAGCGGGTTATCGACTCTTTGGGACACTACGGCTGGGATGCGTTTGTCGCCAAACCATTCGATCTTGAATGTCTTACGAAACAAATTGATTCCTTGATCAGCCAACAAGTAAAGTAAATTCATTGGGGAATTCAGATCTTTAATGTGGCAAACTTTCTTTGATAACAACAGCTTAGCATACGATCTGCCAAAAACATATCAAGGAAAGGCTGTCAATTTTAATCAGCGCCAACGTTGCAGAACATCCAAAAGAAACAGCACTGAGTCCCACCGCAAAGACTATGGGACACTGAGCCTGTCTGATGAAGCCAGGATGCTAAACAAGCCATCCTTTCGAACGCTTAGCGGACGAGCATATTAAATGACGCCAATGCTTTATCTAAAGTGGTCCCTTACCGGATCGTAGTCGGTCCATGCCCTGCGTCATTCAAACACAGTTTTCCGTCAAAAATATCAGCGCAGCGAAATTTTGACATTGGGATGCTGTAAATTTTTCATCAAAGCTGAAATTTTCGCAGCATCGAACGCGGTTTTCGTAATTGGCATACGGCTTGATCTCCCATGACCAGTTTAATTAACATTATAAGTTTCAAATCATTAATTTATTAAGGAGGAAAAAACCTATGACATTGGTTAAATTTAATCCAGTTAAAAACAGTGGTTCATTAATGCCAGGCTTTAATGATGTATTCGATTCTTTTTTTAATGACAATTTCTTCAACGACCGCCTGACCAGTCGTGTGCCTGCGGCCAACATCAGTGAAACTGAAGACCATTACCACGTGGAACTGGCTGCGCCAGGGCTGCGAAAGGATGATTTCAAATTGAATCTTGACCGCAACGTACTGAACGTTTCGGTGGAGCAGCAGAGCGAGCGCAACAGCAATCAAAAGAACTATAGCAAACGCGAATACAGCTACAGTTCATGGGTTCGCTCATTCACACTTCCGGATAGTGCAAACGCGGAAAGCATCGAAGCGTCATATACGGATGGCGTGCTGAAGATCGATATCGCCAAACGAGAGGAAGCTAAAATCGTACGCCGACAGATTGAAATTAAATAAGCCCACTGACCGAAAAAACCACACGGCCCCAAACCGGGGCCGTAATTAGTCATTATGGAATCATCGTTTTATTTATTAATGAGCCTGAAAACGCCCAGGAGTTATGAACCCTTCGGAGAATTTAACCTGGGGTTTGACCGGCAATCAGCCTACGATTTATTTGATAGCCTGGATGGCAACCCAACAATCGACGACCGTTGCCCTTTCCATATCGACCTCATCGAAACTGTTGACGCCCTGCCGGAAAAGATCCGCAGTAAATGCTGCAAGCTGGAAGAACTGGGTAACAATATGAAGCTGATTGCATTGGAAACATTCAGGCAAAAAAACTTACAGGAGGAATAATGATCACCAAAACGTTGCTAACCCTGCTGCTGATAGCTGCGGCACTTATTTTGTTTCGCCGGAATGACGATGACTGGGCCTGGTGACCACCAGGCTTTTTGAAAGGGCCTTCTGTGTTTGCTACAACGGCGCAACGGTGTTTATTTCTAAGGTAAGCAGCCGAATACAACTTACAACTACCACGAATCAGGCCAATGAGGATGTATGGCACGGAATTGGCATGATGAACAACATAGGCATCATTTATATTAACAATGAAGAAACCGAGCCGGCAGAAAATAACATTACCTGCCTGTTTGCCGAGACTGATGGTTCGCTAAAATTGTTCATAATGAGGCACATTACAATTTGTTCATGCTCTTACCATTCACAGGCCCGATCGCCTTACCATCATATATCGATCTACCTATGAAGAAAAGCCTCGAATGAGGCTTTTTTTTCTACGTTACTATCTGTTTTTTTGTACATATGAATATCATTATCAAATCAGGCAACCTTTTGTATGACTTTTTTTAAAGACAAAAACAGCCTCAAACAGCAGAAATCAAGTAATTTCTATGCAACTGAAGTGACGTACTTCGCAGCAATAAGCAGCATTAACGTCCTGTCAGCTTTGGCTTCATCGTAATTCTCCCGGATTAACTGTTTAATCTGGTTATTTTTCAATTTGACCGCCGCTATCTGAAGAATCTGAAATGATGCCATTTCCATGCTTTCAATATTGTGCAAATAAAACAAAATGGACATATCGCGTAACTCGTGTTTTTTTGCGTGCAGTTTGATATCCTTAAAAGCATCATCTACCAAACCCGCTAATCCGCCGAAGTTCCCAGGATCGATACTGCTGTCAAGTAAAGCAAAAATCAGTTCCATCCTTGCCATTTGTTTTTCTACGTCCTCCACCGTTTCTGTTATGGCATGCCGGAGATCCTTAAAATGGGCCTCAGCGGCGATTACCGGAAGGTTTGCAACCAGATGTGCTTTCGCTGCATAGATTTTATTGAGGTGGCTAATAAAAAACGACTTCAGTTCTTCTTTCGCCAAACTGATTTTATGAGCCTGGCCACCAGGTTGTTTTTCCATCATAGCTATAATATCTTTCTGCTAAGATAGGTATTGTTTAACATGCAACAATAACTCGTAGATGTCAAATGGTTTCCTGACAAAAGCGTTAGCGCCACAACCTGCAGCGATCAGGTCAAGATCGGTTTCTGCCGAAACCAGCATCACGGGCAGACTTGCAGTCTCGTAATTAGATTTGATTTCCCGGCAAATCTCCGATCCCGACTTTCCGGACCCTACAATATTTACATCCAGCAAAATAAGATCCGGGTGGATCACCTGGATATATCCCGCAGCCTCGCCCGTGTTGGATAAGACAACATCGTACCCAGATTCCTGGAACACGATGTTCAGTATTTCGAGGATATCCTCATCGTCGTCAATGACCAGAATTTTTTTTGACATATGCTGCGAGCTTAATGGTTCAGTTATTACAAAACCATGTCCAAAGCCTCGTAAAATAATAAAAAAAAATCACGAAGGTAATTTAAGGAACAAACAACAGGATTTACTATTAATAAAACGGTGAAGTGTTCGACATAGACTACAAGTTGTTTTATTTAATGGATTTTTCGATCTGTTTGTTTGTAAGCTATTTACCGCAGGTAGCCAGGGATTTTGAAGGGCTTTTGTAAAAGTGGCCTAAATTGGAAGGAAATGCGTTTGAGAGTTTAAAAAACGTGCCATTAGCCATGCCTGGTACGAAATTATTAAGAGGGTGACTGTTAAATTGAACAATAAAAAAGCACCTTTCTATTAAGAGAGGTGCTTCACATAAAGTTATAGTGAATTAAGCTACTTTTACATTTACTGCGTTGGGGCCTTTGCGACCTTCTTCCACATCAAAACTGACAATACTATTTTCACGAATGTTGTCAATCAGCCCTGTAGAGTGAACAAAAATTTCGCTTCCACCATTGCTAGGTGTGATAAATCCGAACCCTTTTGTTTCATTAAAAAATTTTACTGTTCCTTGTTGCATTTTATGATAATTAATAAGTTGACAATGTACGCATAATATTCTTGGTTTTTATCTTTTCCGTAAATTATTTAACCTTTATTTAAATAAAATCTCCCCTTGCATTTATTGGGAACGTTCCAAGACCAGCTGACTTTCATTCGCTTGACCAGCTTCCCAGCCCAGAACAATGGTAATTTTTGTCATGCCCGTTGTAAGTTTTGCAAAAAGTATTGGCAACATAGTAAGCAATTAAGCACGTGTGCGCACTAACCGTGATACTTTTTCGCCCGCCCGCCTTTTTACCGCATCACTGAAAGTATTCCACAAGAAAAAGATTTTACACATGGTTTAAACCATGTACGTATTTCTCAGCTTATTTACATTCTATGATACATTCGTGCCCTGTAAATAGGAGCATGAGGAAAAATTGCTAATTTGCGATGGTAACCCTTATTAGCCCATAATTCAGACAGATTCCACTTCCTTTACTTCATCAAGCTATATGGTTACAATTCAATTGTAAAATTATAAACCATAATTTAAGGCATCTTACTAATTCAGCACGATATGGACAATATTGGCATTTTAACGGGCGATGCAGCCCTCAGACTTATAATTCCGTTAACCACAGCAGATATCCGAACAGTCCATTGTGGTGAAATTGTGGAATCGGTCGTACGCCGGAGCCATACGGGGTTAAGTGAAATTTCAAGAAAAATCGGAATTAGCCGGCAAACCATGTACAACTGGTTTAAAAACCCCATTCTTAATATGGCTGATATTATAAAAATCGGCGCTGTAATTGAATACGACTTTTCTGGGGAATTTCCCCCTTTAGTAAATGAGGAAGCGCCGTCTGCATTGAAAATCCAGGATACCGATCCTTTGCCCGGTGAGAGCCGAAACCAGGCTAAGTATTACTGGATGGAAAAATACATTCGTCTGCTGGAACGATATAACGAAATACTCTGTTGCAAATCGGACCGTTTCGATAGCAGCGGGCATAAGGAACGCAAGCCGGCTTGTTAATCTTTGAGAGGGCAAAAAACGCAGAAGTTAAAATACTTTTTTCGACGAAGCAGCTTATATTTTCAGCTGGATTAAACTACTTGGAATAAATACAATTTCAGACGGGCTTCGTGTGCTGAGAAAGGTCCGATGATTTTCACTCTATCTGTGTTTTGCTGATCATTTAACATCACTTAGAAACATGGAAAAAGTCAATTTATATCGTAAAGTTGCCCGGCCACTCACGGCGCTGCCGGAAGGCTGATTATTTTGAAAACGCTATAGCATAACACTTATCCTGAACAGCCATGGTTGATAAAGTTCTTGACGAGGCGTCACCCACTTGGTTGGTGCCCCGGGTCGTTATAACAGCGCGGAAAAATTCATTCATCATCTGCCTCATTTTAGTATTATCCGATAGGTCGTTTAACAAGCTGGAGGTAAATAGTTCACATCGGATAGCTAAACATGTTGGCGCTTCATCTGTTACACTTCAATGAAACAAAAAACCTGGAAGATCGGTCTCGCTGCTGGTGTGGCCGCGGCGGCTGCCGCAGTAGTATTGAATTCTTGTGTAACCATTCCAAAAGGCGCTAGAGCCGTGCGGCCTTTCGACCAACAACGCTATCTCGGTACCTGGTATGAAGTCGCGCGGATGGATTTTAAGTTCGAGCGTAACCTGTCTGATGTCAGTGCCAGCTATTCGCTTAACGATGACGGGACGATCAGGGTAGATAACAAAGGCTACAACTATGTCCAACAAAAATGGAAAGAAAGTATTGGGAAAGCCAAACCCGTCAGGGACGCAGGGACAGGCCGCCTGAAAGTATCTTTCTTCGGTCCGTTCTATGCCGGTTATAATGTCATCGCGATTGATCCGGATTACCGTTACGCTTTGGTGGCCGGCAATAACCTGAACTATTTATGGCTGCTGTCCCGGGAAAAATCGATGCCTGCAGCAACCCAAACTGCCTACCTTAAGCACGCCCAGGCTTTGGGTTATGATGTATCTAAACTGGTTTGGACGAAGCATGAACACTCCAATTAAAAGGGCAAACACAGTTTTTATTTAGTGCAAACTGCCTTGCCGATGTGTTGTTGAAAGCACATGCAAAACAAATACACCAAGACCCGTTACAGCTAAAATTACAGAGATTTCAACAACTCCTTAAAAAATTAAATCAGAACAGCCCGGAATAACTGCGAGAATTGTCCGCTGTTCTAAATTGATCGAACAGCAACAGGGATGATGCGGCTATTGCCTGCAACGCTGGAAGACGATTCTGATATCTATGAAAAGGATTAAACGAATCAAAGAGGCCCTCCAGAAAAGGATCATTGAGTAACTGGGAGCAACTCCAAAACAAAACCAATGTCATTTGCAGGGTGACGGGTACGCCGGAATTAGCGAATGGCAGGGCTCTGATCAGTCGTCATAGCGGTCATTGCGCCAGGGGTATGCAGTATTGGAATAGCCGCGTTCTTCCCAGAAACCTAACTTATTTTCGGTGAGGAACTGAATGCGTTTGATCCATTTGGCACCTTTCCACGCGTAAAGTTGCGGCGTAATCATGCGGCAAGGGCCGCCATGCTCCAGGGGCAGCGGCTGGCCATTAAAGGTGTGAACTAAAAGCACATCCGGCTTGAGCGCTTCTTCCAGTGCGATGTTGGTAGTATAGGTGTCATAACCGTGGCAAAGCAAATGGGTGGCTTCGGCTTTGGGAAGCACCAGCGCGGCCAGGTCGAGCAGGCTAACTCCTATCCAATGCATGTCCAGTTTCGACCAGGTGGTGACGCAATGAAAATCGGAAGTATCTTTGGTTTGCTGCAGGGTCAGAAAATCCTTCCAGGTCAACACCACGGGGTGCTCAACGGCACCATCAATGGTCAGCCGCCAGCGTTCCTGCGAAATATTGGGATGGTAACCCAGGTCGAGAACCGGCCATTTGACTGTAACAGTCTGGCCAACCGGAATGGTGGGCATGCCATGCCGATTGAGTTTGCCTGAACCTTTTGGCAGGTCATCCGCCATCGACGGCGTAGACTGTATCTGCTCTTCGAAACGCGCTTTGAGTTTCAATCGCGCCTCGACGATACGTTCGAGTTTTTTTAAATCTTCCATACGCTAATTTATGCATTTAAAGCTTCTGCAAGCAAACGGTAGGATCTCAGGCGGGCTCTTTGATCGTAGATATGCGAAGTAGCCATCAATTCATTGATGCCCGAACGGCTGATGAAGTCATTCAATTGGGCTTGAATCGTGGCTTTGCTGCCAAAAAATGAATAAGTTAACATCTGCATGGCGGCTTCCCGCTCGGCAGCACTCCAGATGCTGTCCATACTTTCCACTGGAGGAGGCAAAAGTCCCCTCCTGCGGTAATAATTCCCTTAAACAATTGCTGTAATGAAGTGGCCAGATATTCCGCGTCCGCATCAGTATCGGCGGCTACCACATTTACGCAAGCGATGACGTAAGGCTTGGATAAATACCGTGATGGCTTAAACATATTCCGGTAAAGTTCGATGGCCTGAAAAAAATAAGCCGGCGCAAAGTGGCTGGCAAAGGCATAAGGGAGTCCCCTTGTGGCCGCCAGCTTTGCACTGTCCAGGCTGGAACCGAGTATCCAGATCGGGATATCTAAACCCTCACCCGGAACGGCGTTAACGCCGTTCGTATGATCACCGGCAAAATAATGCTGGACTGAGGCTACATCCTGCGGAAAATGAAAGGCCGCATTCATATTCTGGCCACGTATGGCCAGCGCTGTTGCCTGGTCACTGCCCGGTGCCCGGCCCAGTCCGAGGTCGATACGTCCGGGATATAAGGTTTCCAGGGTACCGAACTGTTCAGCTACTACCAACGGCGAATGGTTGGGCAGCATAATACCACCTGAGCCGACACGAATAGTTGCGGTTTTACCTGCCACGTGTCCGATCAGTAAACTGGTGGCCGAACTGGCTACGCTCGCCATATTATGATGCTCCGCGAACCAGTAACGGGTATAGCCCAAAGCTTCCGCCTGCTGCGCATTCGCCACACTATAGTTAAAGCTGTCTGCTATGGTATGTCCTTCTATGACGGTCGCCAGATCGAGTATGGAATAATTAATTGCTGCCATAGGACAAAGGTAATGGCATAGAGAGGGCCCATTGTCAGCATTTTCCCATATTAATATTTACATCTGTAGCGTCCAGGGCATAATGAAAGTGTACCAGGCCTTATATGCGTATCCAATTTTGAGAACCTTATTCTAAGTATCGTAAGCGTATGCCAATTGATTCCCTGTAGCTCGTCATTGGTAACTACCATAACCTCATTCAATTTTTTTGTTAAAAAATGTTAAAACTATTGTAAGATTTTAAATAGGCTTTTTTATTTGGACCGTCAATTTTTAACTCTTAAACCAATTTTTTTTTCAGCATTTTTTGAAAGCTATTATTAATCATTTTAGTCGTTGAATTATGTTATCCAGATTATCTACACCACCACTAAGCGTATTACGCCGGACAACCCTGGTCTTTGTATCAATCATTACGTTTGTCCATGTCCGGGCGCAGCAATCTCCGCCCCAGTCCAAGTCAGGTTCCAGCTTCAGTGCAAAGCTCATTAACATTGAAGCGGCCACTAACGAAACCTTTCGTTACAGCACGACGTTGCGGAACGGATCCGATGCGGCGCATGTATATGACTTACAGACCAATCTCCCGGCGGGTTGGATCATCGCTTTTAAAGTCGAAAGCAGCCAGGTAACTTCAATCAATATTGATCGCGGCAAATCACAGGATATCTCAGTTGAGGTTAATGCATCGCCGGAGGCCAGACCAGGGAAATATAAAATTCCAATTCACGCCATAACCGGTAAAGATACCATTGCTCTGACGCTCGAAGCAGTGGTCAAAGGTACATACAGCTTAAGCTTGACTACCCCGACTGGAAGATTGAGTGAAGAGGTTACATCAGGAAGCCAAAAACAGCTTCAGTTGGTTGTAAAAAATTCCGGTACCTTATCCCTGAACAATATCAACCTATCCAGTCAATTGCCGGCTGGATGGGAGGCAACTTTCGAGCCTTCCAACATCAATGACATAAAACCGTCAAATTCTCGGAACGTTATATTGACCCTTAAGGTCCCGGATAAGACACTTGCCGGTGACTACGCTGCTACTTTCACGGCTTCCAATAGCAGTACAAATTCCCAGGTGGCCTTCAGGCTGGCCGTTAAAACATCCCTTCTTGCTGGCTGGATAGGTATGGTCGTTATTCTCCTTGCCGTCGGTATCGTTTATTACCTCATTCGTAAATATGGAAGAAGATAATTTTCTGTACGCATGAAAGATCCTGTTATACAACTAAGATCCCTAACGAAACGTTATGGCCGTCACCTCGCGGTCGATAATTTGAACCTTCAAGTCCATAAAGGAGAAATATTCGGACTGCTTGGACCCAATGGCGCTGGAAAAACCACCAGCATACTCATGATGCTGGGTCTAACCGAACCAACAAGCGGAACAGCTACGGTTTGTGGATATGACGCGACGAGTGATGCCATAAAAGTAAAAAAGAAGGTAGGCTACATGCCTGACAGCGTCGGCTTTTATGATCACATAACGGCGTTGGATAACCTGCTTTATATCGGAAGGCTTAATGGCCTGCCTGAGCGGCAGCTTAAAGACAAAGCAGTACGGGTACTTGACGTAGTCGGACTGGCTGAAGCGGGAATGAAAAAGACCGCCACCTTTTCCAGAGGGATGAAACAGCGCCTGGGTTTGGCCGATTTGCTCATAAAGGACCCGGAGGTGATCATCTTAGATGAGCCTACTCTTGGTATTGATCCTACCGGCGTAAAAGATTTTTTGGCACTGATCAGAAAGTTGAGCCGGGAACAAGGCCTGACGGTTTTACTTTCCTCGCACCATTTACATCATGTCCAGCAGGTCTGTGACCGGGTCGGAATATTTGTGGAGGGGCGGGTTTTAGCAGAAGGTAACCAGGCAAGCTTAGCCCAGCAATTATTTGGCAAAAACGGCTACATGACCTCGATTGTCGTGGAAAACGACTTACCTCATCCCTGGCCGCTTGAAGCGATACTGAAAGCCTGGGAGGCCATCGATGACATTTCCTATCAAGGCAACACGATTGAGTTCAGGTGCAGCCGGAATATAACTCCGGCCCTGGTGCGTTTCTTCGTTGAAAATGATTGCAACATTATCAGTGTAAATCAAAAGAATTATGAACTTGACGATATTTATCAAAAATATTTTGAAACCGGCACAAGTAAAAGAGATTACAAAAAAACAGTCTGAAGCAGGTGCATTCGCCGTGATGCTGAGCAAGGAAATAACCGACCACATTCGCAGCTGGCGCTTCGTCGTTCTGATAGCGCTGATTGTGTTAACATTTATTGCGGCCATGTATAGCTCGCTTTCGAACATCAAGCCGATTACCGGAAATTCACATGATCCGGACCACAATTTACTTTATCTCAAACTGCTGACGGTAACAGATAACTCGATCCCGCCTTTTCATATCTTTTTAAGCTTCTTAGCACCATTGCTGGGTATTGGCCTGGGCTTTGATGCGATTAATTCAGAAAAGAATAACGGAACGCTTATACGGCTGATGGCCCAGCCGGTTTACCGGGACAATCTGCTGCTCGCAAAATTTAGCAGCGCGTTGCTTATCATAAGCAGCTTATTTATTGTTCTTGCATTGCTGATGATCGGTGCCGGCCTCATTTTAACGGGCGTAAGGATGGAGCCGGATGAATTGTTTCGGATCGCAGGGTTTGTTTTCATCACCATCACCTATGTCGCTTTCTGGCTGAGTTTATCGATGATGCTTTCCATTATATTCAGACAGGCTGCGACTTCGGCGATCACAGCAATAGGGCTTTGGCTTTTTTTTACGATATTTTACCAGATTATCGTTAACCTGCTCCTAAGATCGCTGCTACCTGACCCATCGCAGCTCACGCAGGAGCAGGCGATCAGTTACAACGATATGGTATTGAATATTCTGCGGATATCACCTAACCAGCTATATACTGATTCTGTTACAACCTTACTAATGCCATCGGTACGCAGTCTGGGGCCGCTGACAATGGAGCAAATGGCGGGGGCGATTCCATCCCCGCTACCTTTTACGCAAAGCCTGATAATCGTATGGCCACAGTTCAGCGGGCTATTAGCCTGTATGACCTGCTGTTTCGCGTTGGCTTATTGTCTTTTCATGCGCCGGGAGGTTAGAAGTTGATAATTTAAATACCTCTCCTACAGCGAGAACATGGGCGGCGCTATTTCACGCTAACGAATTTTTAATGTCCGAGCGACGTCCGCAATTACAGGCGCGCTGGCAAACCAAAATTTAAACTCTTAATATATGGGGTGGGTACAAGCGCTGTTAGAATAAAACGGGGGTTACAAATTGTAACCCTGTTTTAATAATAAGAAATTCCGCAAAGTAATGGCAGTAGTGCAGTCTGCAAAAAAAATTACAGCCTGGTTCCAAAAAGTTTAGGTCAGGATCAGGTCAGTATTTCGAAATGGTCTGCTGCAATTTCTGTTACATATCTTTTAATTCCAGATCGATCCGTAAAATTACGGGTACGGAGCTTACCTTCGATATACACCAATTGCCCTTTTATCAGTTGTACCGAACTTTCTGCGATGGATCGCCACATGACAATATTATGCCATTCGGTGACCACTTGTTGCTGGTCACCTTTGCAAATCATTTCTGAGGTAACCAAAGGGATGGATGCGACAGCGTCGCCGTTATCAAGATGACGTAAATCCGGACCTTTACCTAAATGACCAATCAAAAACACCTTATTAATACCAGACATATTCAGCAATTAACATAAAAACAAACAAATTAGCAGTGAAATGTTTGAATACCAATATATTTTTAGCGCAATTCTTGTAAAAGAACAGATCGGGGAATTATTACGGCAAGACAATATTTTATTACAATGAGAACAAGTTACAGCAACTTATTCAACATGGTTGTTGCTGCGTGATTCGATAATATGGACTTATGAATCTGAAAAATCGCTACTGGTTTTTGCCGGCCTGAAAAGTATCGGCTGTAATCTCTTTGATATCATTTAATCTTTTTGAAGATCCGCAGTATTGCCTGTTTCGGTTTGACCAGATATACGAACGAAAAATGATATGAATGCGTTCATTGTTCCGGCGCCGGCCAACGTTATATAATCCTTGTTCAGCGGATTCAAAAAAGAATCACCGGTCAACGGATCAAAATAGACGCGTCTCGCTTGTCTCCCTGAATGAACAGCCCCAGCGAGTCTTTTAACAAAACGCTGACCGATTGCTGTGTTCATAAGAAATCTCTTAAAACCTTTGCTGGCCGTATATTGCGCTCAAGACTTAAGAGCGCGCAATGAAGTGCGTCACTATTATACTTTAACCAGTCCTCTAAAAAATGCAGGAAGAACGCCCAGATCGGTTGAGACAGTTTGCACTTATTCCCGGTGATGATATGTAGTTCCCCAAGGGTTTTTAGACAAACATTGGAACACGTGATAAATCGTAGCGTCTCAGCGATGATTTCGGCAATAACTTCATCCTTTTTCTCCACCAGCCACTAACGCAGGTTTACCAATTCATTTTACAGGCGCTCTATTCGTTAAATATAGCTACATGCATGATATGCAGCTATACGCATGGTCTAATGCTTTTTTCCGCAAAGCAGTGCTGCCTTTATCCATACGCTGTAATAATCGGATTTTTCGCTTCAGGTAACGTTTCGCTTTTTCAGGCTCATATCGCAGCTTCCAGTCCATATTGTATAATAGATCCGCATATTTGATGGTTTGTGCAGTGGCGCTAACCTTACTCAGTCGCTTGTTCTCTTTTCGCCGTCGTTCTTTCTTGCTTAGTTTAGGGAAAGCTCCACTTGTATACTTATCAGTCAATTCAAGTACTAAAACCATAATAGTATTTATTTCCGCTAAACTGTAGGCACAGGAGGACAAAGCATCGATC
The DNA here is from genome assembly GCF_047324315.1 of Mucilaginibacter sp. Mucisp86. NCBI lineage: Bacteria > Pseudomonadati > Bacteroidota > Sphingobacteriia > Sphingobacteriales > Sphingobacteriaceae > Mucilaginibacter > Mucilaginibacter sp. Mucisp86. Next base: position 4,593,636 of record NZ_CP168503.1, on the reverse strand, counting down.
AATTCAACATCGGTACAAATATGATCTTCGAGCATATCATGGCACAGGCCCGCTTCATAACCGAATACCGCGTAATTTGCTGCAATTTCGGCAACCGCCATTACGTGATCAATATAGGGCACATCACTTACGGGAATGATCTTTCCTCCATATTTTTTCTTCACCCAATTCAATAGAAATTCTGATTTACTAATCATCCTTTCACCAAAACATCCTGTATCCCGGCTTGTTGCAAAAATGTTTTTTTTTATGGTAGGGCGGGTAGTTTGCAATTATCCATACCTAAGCGGGATTTTACTTAAGTTCATGCAGACCTGGCGAGGCTGAGCTGTTGCGCGCTGCTAAAGAACAGTCTGGAAGTGAACCGTTCTTTTTACAAACTGCCGAGAGCGAAAACTATCAACAGGTGGGTTGAGGAAGTTCCGCCTGGCTTTCGGTTCTTTTAAATTATGGAAGGAGATCACGCGTCAAAAGAACTTGCTGTTTTCTTTAGCTGCCTTAACAGAGTTTATGAACGCGATATCGCCTGCTAAGAAGAGACAGGGGACCTTACTGATCAAGTTTCCGCCCGGTGTGAACTACCGGGCGTCAGCCCAGTTAGATGAATTACTGGGCATGTTAACAAGTACTGATTGGCCATTGGCGGTCGAATTTCGTCTCCCCTCGTGGCATAACGGCCATATATATGAATTATTAAACAGGTACCAGGCTTGCAGCGTTTTACAGGATGTGCCTGCTTCTGCCTTCCCAACGGAACTGAAGGTGGACAATTAGATTTACCTTTGGTTTCATGGGCCAGGGCCGATACAAGGGCAATTACGGTGTTGATTTTTTTTTCGAGTATGCAACCTGTACCCGGGAATGGATAAATGAGGGAAAAACTGTTTATGCTTATTTCAATAATACAGCGGGTGCTGCGCTGCAAAACCTGCCATCCTCAAAACGTTTCCTTGTCCAACCTTAACTTGTAATCATGTCCATTAAAAGACGTGTTAATTCTATAGAAATACCCGAGTCATAACTGATCATTCCAGCCGTGAGTTTTTTGACTTGTATTTTAACCGTTCTTTTTAAAATACTACCGAATATCAGCCAACAGGCTGTACCAGCCGTCACTGAAACTAATAGGATAGTTGATGTGGAAATTCTTTTCATGGTAAACTAAGTCAGGCAATGAATCCATTATTGGGTGTAAATACTTTGGGATTATTTTTTAAGAATTGACGTGGTGTGCCCGCAAAAATAGTCGCGTCACTGTCTATAAATAACTTCGAAACTGAACTTTCAATAACGGTTTTTGCTTTAGGGATCAACTTGACGATTTTCATAATTATTAATTAGCGATTATCATACCATAAATAATTTCTTTATAATTAATTTTAATTAAAACCATCAAGCTCTCGGGACGTTGTATCAGATAGTAAATGTTCAATTAAAATCAAACCTATGGAAACCAAAACAACTTCAGTTCTTAACGAACTGATCGAGATCAACAATGACCGGATAGCCGGTTTTGAGAAAGCGATAGCAGATATTAAAGACGAAAACGTTGACCTGAAAGAAATTTTTCAGCGATATGCAGCCCAAAGCCGCGAGAACAGCCAGGAACTTTCCACATTGGTTGGTGCTGAAGGAGGTGAAGTGGAAACCGGAACAAGCGTTTCGGGCAGCCTGCACCGTGTATGGATAGACGTGAAGTCCGTATTTGGCGGTAATACGCGCGAAAGCATTTTATCAGAAGCGGAACGAGGAGAAGATGCTATCAAAAAAGCGTACCGTGATGCACTGGAAGATCCGGAGCTGAGTGCAAATGCCCGCGAGATCATTGGACGTCAGCAGAGTGGTGTAAACGCCGCTCACGACGAGGTAAAGGTTTTGCGTGACGCTTCGAAGTAAAAAAATCAGATTTCAGGAGCTGCCGAATGGCGGCTCTTTTTTTTTAATATCAATGAAAGCATTATTTATCAATTGTACGCTTAAACGTGCGCCGAAATTCTCAAATACCGAAGCACTTGCCAAAAAAGCAGCTGGTCAGTTAAGGGAAAAAGGATTTGAAACAGAAATCATCAGGCTGAACGACTATAATGTGCTGACTGGAAACTCGTCCGATGAAGGCGACGGCGATGAATGGCCCGCCTTGCTTGAAAAGATCAGGGACTGCAGCATTTTTGTAATTGCCGCTCCTATATGGATGGGGCATCTCGCCTCTCCCGCCCAAAAAGTTATTGAACGTCTGGACGCGGTGTTTCGTGACAAAAACCTGATCGACGAAAAAACCGGCCAGTTCATGCCTTATAATAAAGTGGCAGGATGCCTGGTTACAGGCAATGAAGACGGTGCGCACAGTTGTGCGGCCCAGGTATTATGGTCCATGCAGGAGGTAGGGTTTACGATCCCGCCAAATGCGAACGCCTATTGGGTAGGGCTGGCGGGCGGCGAAGACGATTATGTAGAAGCCGGAGGCGAACGCTACTTCTATACGAACAAAAGTCTGCGATTTATGACGGAAAATCTCTCCTGGTTCGCCAAATTGCTTGCGAAAAACCCTATTGAAACCAATTTATTGGAAGCCGAAGCCAGCGCCAGGGCTGAGAGTGACGAGGATAAATAAGCGCTAATCTTGCTGATTCATCTTTAAACAGCAGAGGTATATTTCGTCCGCATAGGCATTTTCAACCACGGTCAAGCGAATAATATGTCAGTGGGCTTTTGTGTCCGGTGACGATAAATCTTCGATCCGGTAAATGTCGTTTACATCGATCCCGTATTTTCATCGATATGGGCGTTTTGCCCCTTTAATCTTTTTATGATCGCATTTTTGAAGAATCCGGTGATCATACTGGCTTTCAGCGCAGACAGCCGGCCGTCTTGTACTGTCAATACCTTGTTATGCTGTTCTTCCAGTATTCCGGAAGTATAGCTGCCCTGGTTGATAAAAAAACACGTTCGATATGCAAGCTATCACCAGCATCCCGCCTGAAATCGATGAATTGTTGTTTGAGGTCGCCAAGCTTTTCAGCTATGCTGAAAAAAGAAATCATGCTGTTCGACATTTCGTTTCGGAGCTTTTAGCCCCCAGTAAGACCATAAATAATTTCATAAACTGTCAATAATAGCCTTAGAGGCCGCTTCACAAAAGTCCAGGCCGGAATAATCCGGGTTAAAGCCTCCGATGAAAGGAACGGCCATGATATAAATTCGTTCGTTCAATGCATTGAACTCATCAACTGCCTGAAAGCTGTCATTGATACTTACACCTGGCACCGTCAGGTAATAATGACCCTGATCATCGCTAACTGCCTTTTGCTGACCAACTGTTGTTAGTTCCCTGCCTCTTACCGGATTTCTGAACCTTAAACGCGCCGGGCTGAGGGTGCGGTTTTTCAATAGGCTTGGATAAGGCAATTCTTCGTATTTCAAATGAGGTTGACCGATGCAATCTACAAAGGTTTGATAATGGATGCCGTCGATTACTACGCCCCCATCCTCGCCCGGTTCGAAAGATCCATCTTCTCCTACGGCGTGAAGATCCAGTTTCCCAGCCTGGTGCATCGCCAGTAAAGTTTCAGCCGAGCTCTGTGGTACAAATGCGATTACAACAGAAATCAGGGGCATTAACTTTTTCTGCAACCGTAGCCAGTCTTCTGCTGAAAAATATTTAGCGGGGTAATTCATGGCAAAGCTCAGAATGGCAAGCATTTCTTTCCAGTAAACGGACTCTCGTTTCCTGATAGACTGTTCTGCCTCGGCGTACTCCTGTTTCAACAATTCAAAAGGGTCAGCCTGCTCACGCTGTTCCATGATCCAGTCCACGAAGGTTTCCATATCCATATCTTTGATCTGCTGATAAAATTCAGGGTCCTGCTTTAAAATTCCGGCTTTAAAATTTTTTTCAAAAACATAGTCTAAAGGCAAAAAGCCTTCATTTTGGTCCCGTATCGTTTTTACCTCATCCACGGGCAACACCGTTTCTTTGCCCAAGTGTGAGTCTTCCAAATGAAACCTTACCGCGGGCAACAAACCGTTGCGGGAATACATGTCGATTTTGAAATTGGGGGTATCTGCCCTGAAGCATAACTTCCCGTCTATTTTCTCAAAGGTACCGTTATGTCTGCCTAAAGTCCGGATCGCATCGATGGCTGTAAGTGAAGAACCACGTATGGCGACAGCGTGATCTGCTTTTATACTGATCTTGGCGGGTGGATAAGGTGAATCGAACCACCCCCTGACGTTTCCTTCATTCCTGACCGGCCAAAGATGTCCCGTACATATGATGACCCGGTCAAAATCAAACTTGCGTTTGTCCTCCAGCAAAACCTTTACGTTTTTTTTTATTGGTTCATCAATGACATCAGCCACTTTGCTTTTATAGTAAACCGTGGTCTCGATCCCGTTTTCCCTAGCCTGTTTGAGGAGGAGGTTAAACTGTTCGTTCAGGTACTGTCCAAAAAGCAAACGCGGTAAAACTTTATAATCATTGAAGTTATCCGGGTCTATATGGTATTTGTCCAACGTATCCTTAGGGACTTTTTTGATCCAGTCAGCCAGGTCACTCATCAATTCCGGTATCTCGTTGCCGGAAACATTGGTTACATGTTCATCCGCAGCCCCGTTCTGACCATAAGGCATACCATAGCCGAGCCGGTCATCTTTTTCGAAAATGGTGATGGATAGTTCTGGTAGTGTACAGGCTACAAAACGCTTGAAGATGAACAGTGCGGAAGGCCCCCCGCCGAGAATAGCTACTTGTTGAAAACTGCTTTTGTACATTGGAAAAAAGACATTCAAGTTGTGATAAAGTGGACCTTTGATAAACCAAACAGGTATGAACCATTCGTTTACTTCAGCCGTTTTTAGTTTTTTCGTTTGATGTAGGACTGCCTTTTTTTAAGGCTTACAGACTTGTTACGATTATTTTCTTCGGCCGCATCAATTGAATGCGTACAGGTCAGGTCGCCCTCCTTTTCCGCCAGCTGAGAAATCTGCACATAAAACTTATGTAGCTGATCGAGTTCTCTTTCGGTCAGATTTTCTATGTCAACCATCCGGTTGCTGGTGCCTTCATGGGAAGCAATTAGTTCATTTAGTTTCAAATGGATCGCTTTGGAATCTTTGTTTTGTGATTTTTGGATCAGAAAAACCATCAGGAAAGTGATGATTGTTGTTCCCGTATTGATGATCAGCTGCCAGGTTTGAGAATACTTAGCGACCGGACCACTGGCTGCCCAGACGACCACTACTGATACGGCCAGGATAAATGCCGCAGAACTACCAGTAGCTTTAGTGGCCCATTCTGAAAAGCGTTCGAAAAAGTTTTTCCTTCGTTTCATAATTTCTATCAAGAAGCCTCGCAGAGGGCTCCGCGGGGCTTTTAATAATTTTTATACAGTTGCTGTTTGGACAAATGAAGACCTTAATGACTTTCTAAAATTTCAATTCCACTTTCATTTCCCTGCTGTGCGGCCAGATCAAATGCGCTGAGCCCTCTGTTGTCCGTTAAACTCCGGTCAGCGCCGTTTGCTATTAATAACCGTAGCATTTCGTTGCGTCCGAACATGGCGGCGAACATCAGGGCTGTACCACCATTTCCATGCTGAATATCAAGGTCCGCACCATATTGGATCAGTAATTCGGCAATAACCGGAAATCCTTTAAAACATACACCCATCAGGGCAGTGTTACCACCGGCATCTCCGGAGTTAACGTCCGCACCAGAATCGAGTAGCAGCTTTGCAGCATCCCACTGGTTATTGTAACAGGCGATGATCAGCGGCGTATAACCTTTCTCATCACGAATGTCCACAGCGACACCCTCCTGAAGCAGGCGATTCAGGGTATCCAGGTCACCGCTTCGGGATGCCTGAAAAAACAATATACTATTAACATCCATCTCAGGCAGGTATTAGTCTTGATTTTTCAAGCTCCCAAACCCTATGCCCCTGGATGGCAGTGACGAAGTTCTTTATTAAATCGGGACCTTTAACGACACCCGGATCATCTTTTGCTTTTTCTGCAAAATTGGTAGCCGCCAATGTCGTCTCTGTTCCGTCTTCAAACGCAATGGGTTTACAGTGCTTGAATGCTTCGTTCATGAAATGCAAGGCATGGGCTTCAGTGTCCAAGCCCTTACCTCCCGCTACGTAAACTGCATCAAACAATACTGATGCAGCGCCAAGAAAACTCTGGTCGACTTCAATGCCATCGTTGACGATACCCAACTTCGGAGCGATAATTTCTGCAACCGCCCCTTCAGCTTCTAATGCCGCTTTGACAGCGCTAAGCGTTTTCGCGTTTACACCTTCTGATGCCAGGATCGCGATCTTCCGGCTTTTGATCGTATCTTTGACGGTAGCCGCCATACTCAAGGCGGGTGAGCTTGTTACCGAACTTTTGCCTTTCACAGAAGCATAATCCGCCGGGTCGGCATCTGCCGGTATATTTTGATTGAGTACAGGAACTTCAGGCACCTGTAGGCCGAGACCGTCAGCCACCATTTTGGCTAGTCCCGCATCGATCTGCAGGAGCATACCCAGTATCCGTTCGCGGATCGCGACCGTTTTTACTTTACCAAGTTCAAAGGTCAATGCGTCGATAATGTGGTTCTTTTCCGGTTGCGACTGGCTGTTAAAAAATAGTGTGGCCTGGCTAAAATGATCAAAGAAACTTTTATTCCTTGCTCGGATCTTTCGGGCCTCGATCCGCTCCTGGTAACTCACAAACCCGCCATCAGTTTCCTTTACCTGTTGCGGGTCATTATTGCCTAATGAATTTGGTCCATAGCTCGTTTTTCCCTTATTTATTGTTTGGCGCATGTGCCCGTCACGCTGGTTGTTATGGACAGCGTTGAGCGGGCGATTGATCGGGATTTCCTGGAAGTTAGGTCCTCCGAGGCGGCTCAACTGGGTATCGGTGTAAGAGAATAGCCGGCCCTGCAATAAAGGGTCATTACTAAAATCTATCCCAGGCACGATATGTCCCAGGTGAAAAGCTACCTGTTCAGTTTCCGCAAAAAAGTTGTCCGGGTTCCTGTTCAAGGTCATTTTACCGATACGTTGAACGGGCACCAATTCTTCCGGAACCAATTTAGTCGGATCAAGGAGATCAAAATCGAATTTGAATTCATCTTCTTCCGGAATGACCTGCACACCCAGTTCCCATTCGGGAAATGCACCACTTTCGATGGCGTCCCAAAGGTCACGGCGATGAAAATCGGGGTCTTTACCGGAAATGTTCTGCGCCTCATCCCATGCGACGGCATGAACACCTAATAAGGGTTTCCAGTGAAATTTGACAAAACAGGCCTTACCTGCTTCGTCGATGAACCGGAAGGTGTGTACTCCGAACCCTTCCATCATCCGGAGGCTTCGCGGTATGGCACGATCGCTCATCGCCCACATAATCATATGCGCCGATTCCGGTGTAAGTGAAATAAAATCCCAGAAAGTGTCGTGAGCGGAAGCGGCTTGCGGTATCTCATTATCAGGTTCCGGCTTTACGGCATGAATGAGATCAGGAAATTTCATAGCATCCTGTATAAAAAATACGGGCATGTTGTTACCTACCAGATCGAAGTTCCCTTCCTCGGTATAAAATCGCACTGCGAAACCCCGGACGTCCCTGGCAAGGTCAGTAGAGCCTTTCGAGCCCGCCACTGTTGAAAACCGCACGAATACCGGAGTTTCTCTTTCGGTTTCCAGTAAAAATTTGGCTTTAGTAATGTTCGATACATTTCCATAGGCTTTAAAAATGCCATGCGCCCCTGATCCCCGTGCATGGACTACGCGCTCCGGAATACGCTCATGATCAAAATGGGTGATCTTTTCCCGCAATATAAAATCTTCCAGCAGGGTTGGCCCGCGATCTCCTGCCTTTAAGGAGTTCTGATCGTCATTAATGGCAAGGCCCGTATTGGTAGTCATTTGCGCTCCTGTAGCATCGGCCGTCTGAGGCCTTAAGCTTTCCGTTTTGGCGTTTTCCGGCTGCGGCGCAAGCTTTTTATCAATAACATCTTCAGTACCCTTTTTGGGTGGCGTATTTTTCTTTTCCATTATTTTCGGTTAAAAAATATCCCGAGAAATGAATCGGGGTATCCTGATCAATATATTTTAATATTCAACTTCGGCTTGACTGTTTACCAGCCCTCGGCACAAAAAGTCAGCGCTTGGTCAGTCGCGTTTTATTGTACAACGTTTTTTGGAGCAATACAGCTACATGATCGCGGCCCATGTCAGTTGCCAACCGGCGAAACTTGCCGTAAGTAACAACCTCAGGATGCTCAACCTTTTGCGCCTCCGGTATCAATCCGAAGCCGCCGATCATCGTACCTTTTTCCGTTTCTCGGACGATTCCGTTAGCTTCTTCCAGAATACTTGTCATCGCATCGTAATTCTCATCGGCCGGCTTTTCATAGGGCAGTCCAAAAACTTCATTCAAAATGATAATATGGCCATCGTTTTCTGCCATGTGTTTTTCAAATGCCTGAGCCGATTCCGGTCTGGTGGTAATCATTTTCATTTTTGATAAGGTCTTCGACAGATTTTTTTCCGTTCAATAGATGTCTTTCAATTCATCTGCACAAAATTCCTGGCATTCTGACGTTTCCATTCTATTAGTTTCTGATGCCGTTGTCATTCTTTTTACAAGATTATCTGTTCATTGAAGAAACTTCATTATTCTTAAATTGTTTGAAAATATTTATATTAGAACGAAACTCCAGCTTCTAATTCATTATATAAATTCATATCCGAAAATGTGCTGCCACGGACCTCCCAGGTACTCCCATAAATCCAGTCCGGTGGCATAAACGTTGAACGGTTTAAAACGGGCGCTTAGCCCGTTCAGCAAATCTTTGGATGCGGCCGGTGTCACTTTATTTTGTATAGTAATGTGTGGCTTGAATGGTTGACGGTCTTGTGGAATTAATGCCTTCTGGAAATATACGCTTACTTGTTTATGCAACTCCTGCAATTCTGTAGAATCAATTTGGTACGCAACTCCCGCGCCGAGCTGACGTAAGCCAACCACTTTCATTTCAAAAGTGCGGTATTGCAAACTCCTGAAATATTCCCCAGTCACCAAATCGCTCGGCAACTGGTGGAATAAAGTCAAATGTGCTTTAAGAAAATTACGCTCCTGTGGAAAATGCCTCTTCCGCATTTCATCAAAGAATGCCTGGCTTTCCTCATCCAACCTAAGGGTCAATATCAGTGGGCTTTGTTCCGTCTGCATTTCTCTGAACAGTATTTGACTTCTTCCCAAACTTTGTCCCATTTTTTCCGCCAATGAAACGGTTTGCCGCATGTAACGCATAGCTTCTGCGGTAAGTTTTCCTTTTTAACCCCTCGCAAGCTTCCAATCTTTTTTCATAGCGGCGTAAACTTCATTAGCCTCCGCTGCTTTCCATCTGGCATAAAATACTTTAGCCGCCTCCGCCTTTTCGGGATTACCGGTGCCGCGCTCCAGCAAGGCGTAGTCCCGTTGCCCGTCATATTTCCTGCCGCCCTTATAATTCGCGTAACGACGGGCACGTGTGTAACCCATCTGCAAATATTTGCGCGCCATATCTGCACCAACAAAATCACCGGAGGCTAAATATTTATTAAACAAATTAAATATCCGCTCACTGCTTTCCTCGGCGATCGCTTTTGTTTTAAAACGCCAATAATGCCCGATCTCGCTTTTGTAAGGTTCGCAGATCAACACGCCCTGTTCACCTTTACCTACCTGATAGCGTTCAGGGTATTTCCTGTAATCAATATCCGGCTTCCAGGGATACTTATCTGGGTCAAAATTCAGGTAGCTGGGGTGTTGCATCGATAAAACAACAAGGGAACCCGGCTAATGTTATGCCTGTTTTAAAAACAATCAAAACCAATGACAACCATCGAACGATCATCGGTGTCTGTCATCATAAATAGCCAGCCTCGCTATGACCCACACTTCTCTTGATGTTAAGCCGGTAGCTTTTGTCTTCTCATTCTTAATGCTCCTAATTATTTCAAACGAACAGGTCTTCCAATCGTATGATGACATCATTATTTGATATCCTTTGCTCACCTTTACAGAAATATTTATCTTTATTCACAACCTAAGGTTGTAAATGTATTTTTGCAGCGTATAAAGACGCACTTATGGATGAAAAAGCAAAAGCCAGGACACATCGGGAACTATTCGGACGAAAGATTGCGCTTGAGCGGAAATATCGTGCCTTAAGTTTGGAACAATTGTCGGAACGCACAGCTATTGATATTGCCTTACTGACAGGTATTGAGGATAGCACTATCGATTTTTCCATAGAATATCTGTTTATCTTATTTGAGGTGCTTGAGATTGATGCACGAGATTTTTTCTCTGATTTTAGATAGCGCCAATTTACGTGATGAGTGCGCTAGTATATCAAGTTCTTTCTTATATTTTGCTTTACGCACAGTAATATTGACAAATTTGAAGCTTTACTAAACGAGTACTTTCGTTGCGATAAACCACACATCATCGGCCTTGCTGCAGTTAATTACAGTGCCGATCAACTGCATCTGTCACCCAATTATTTTGGTGATGTGGTCAAAAAGGAAACATGCAAATCACCCTTTAAATATATCAGCCTCAAGGTAATGGATATTGCCAAGGAACGCGTGCTGGATACCAGCCGTTCTATTAGCGAAGTTGCTCGCGAGCTTGGTTTTAAATATCTAATCATTTTACCAAGGCATTCAAAAAGCGCTGGATATATGCCGGTAGAATATAGGTCTTTGAGTTAGTTTTAATAATTTTCACATTCCATCCAGAAATTTATTGTGGTTTGAGTATCAGAAAATTTTAGATGTCAAAGTAGCAAAGGAGTAACAAACAGCTTTTGGTTTAGATATTCTTAAAAACGACATAGAGCTCGAACCCAAAATGTACTTTATTAGGCTGGAAATATATGTTTATTTAACGGCCGAAATTAAAAGTGACCGTACTTATACCGTGCGACCATCTTTTATCTTGCGTTCTCCTAATTGTTCATAATTCGAACCACTTCATTGATCAAATGCGCGTTTTAAGCGAATTAGAACACTTTTAACGATCCCTGACTGTGCGGTTTTCGAACCGCACAGTTTATGATTCGAGTTATGTTCGGGCTAAACATCCGGGAAAATTTGACCCGTTCGCTCGCGTAATAAGCTGCGACACAGCTGTTAATGACCTTGGGGTTTACCATTTAATACTTATTAAATGGATATCGAATATATAATTAATAACTTCTTCAGTCTGCCCACTTCCAGTTCGTTATTTCTGGCATATCCTGCCCATGGGCATTTATGTACTGTCTGTGTTCAACTAACTTATCCTGCAGTTTTTGTTTCAAGTAAGTCCCTTTACTGCCGGTTTGCGGCAGCCGGTCTATCACATCTATAACCAGGTGAAACCTGTCCATTTCATTCAAAACAGTCATATCAAAAGATGTTGTTATAGTCCCCTCTTCTTTATAGCCACGCACATGAATATTAGGATTATTAGTTCGGTTGTAAGTTAAGCGGTGTATTAACCAAGGGTAACCATGGAAGGCGAAAATAACCGGCTTGTCCGTGGTAAAAAGCTCATTAAAATCATGATCGTTCAAACCGTGCGGATGCTCTGACTGCCTTTCCAATTTTAAAAGGTCAACCACATTTACTACCCTTACCTTTATTTGGGGCAAATGTTCTTTAAGTATAGATACTGCTGCCAGCGTCTCCAATGTAGGGACATCGCCACTACATGTCATTACAACATCGGGATCACAATCCTGGTCATTACTGGCCCAGTCCCAAATACTTATACCCCGCGTACAATGATCAACAGCTTCGTCCATATCAAGCCACTGTGGCGATGGATGCTTACCGGCAATAACCACGTTTACATAATGATAACTGCGTAGACAATGATCCATAACAGAAAGCAGGCAATTGGCGTCGGGCGGAAGATATACCCGTACTATTTCCGATTTTTTATTGACTACATGATCAATAAAGCCGGGATCCTGGTGGGTAAAACCGTTATGGTCCTGGCGCCACACCGTTGAGGTAAGCAGAATGTTCAATGATGCTATTTTTGTTCTCCATGGGATTTCCCGCGTGGTTTTTAACCATTTAGCGTGCTGGTTAAACATCGAATCCACAATATGGATAAATGCCTCATAGCAATTAAAAACGCCATGTCTCCCTGTAAGCAAGTAACCTTCCAGCCAGCCTTCGCACTGGTGCTCACTTAGCATCTCCATGACGCGGCCCATCGGGGCAAGGTATTCGTCATCATCCTTAATTTCAGAATTCCATTGACGATTGGTTGTTTCAAAAACAGCCTCCAGCCTGTTTGATACTGTTTCATCCGGGCCAAAGATCCGGAAATTAGCAGGATTCTGTTTAATGACATCGCGCAGGAAACGCCCTGCTACATGAACATCGCCTTCACCTTTTACCCCAGGTTCAGGAACAGGCACTGAATAACTCATAAACCCCGGCATCCGCAGGGGTTTCAGCAATAAACCACCGTTGGTATGGGGATTGGAGCCCATCCGGCTGTCGCCTTTAGGGGCAAGGTCAGCCAGTTCCGGCATCAACCTGCCGTTTTCATCAAACAGTTCTTCGGGTTTATAGCTCTTCATCCATTTTTCCAGCAATTGAAGATGACTTTCAGGATCTGCCGCCGAAACCGACAACGGGATTTGGTGCGACCTGAATGTGCCTTCTATCTTATGCCCGCCAACTTCCTGCGGCCCAGTCCATCCTTTTGGCGATCTTAATATGATCATTGGCCATTTAGAGTGCACGCTGTTTGGATGCTCATAGGCATTGTATTTTATCTGTTTAAGCAGGTGCATGGCTTGTTCCAGAGCTGCCGCCATGGCCTGGTGCATTAGTTCTGGTTCTGAACCCTCCACAAAAATGGGCACATAACCATATCCCCGAAACAGCTGTTCAAGTTCTTCGCCCGAAATCCTGGCTAAAATTGTCGGGTTGGAGATTTTATACCCGTTAAGATGCAGGATAGGCAAAACTGCACCATCTCCCAGCGGGTTCAGAAATTTATTGGAATGCCAGGCAGTAGCTAATGGCCCGGTCTCGGCCTCTCCATCACCTACCACGCAAGCGATTATCAGATCAGGATTATCTAATGCCGCTCCAAAAGCGTGGCTAAGTGAATAACCCAATTCGCCGCCCTCATGTATAGAACCCGGGGTTTGAGGAGATGCATGGCTGGAGATGCCGCCCGGATATGAAAATTGCGTAAAAAGCTTCTTCATACCCTCTGTGTCTTGTGTAATTTCCGGATAAACCTCACTGTAGGTTCCTTCCAGGTATGTCCCGGCAACCACAGCCGGGCCACCGTGCCCGGGGCCGGAAATATACAGCATGTTCAAGTCGTATTTTTTGATGATATTATTGAGGTGGGTATAAATAAAATTTTGCCCGGGTGTTGTGCCCCAATGTCCCAGCAGCATGTTTTTAACGTGCGTTAATTTCAGCGGATCTTTTAACAAGGGGTTGTCGCGAAGGTAAAGTTGACCAACCGAAAGGTAGTTAGCCGCGCGCCAATAGGCGTTAATTTTATTCAACATCTCCGCAGTAAGCGAGGTCCGCTCTTCTATGATTATATCTTCGGTAATATTCATGTTTTATGATTCTAATAGTTGTTTATGAATAAGCATTTTGTTTACGATCTGTGCTATCATTAACTCTTCATTGGTGGATATGACTTTTACCATAACCCTGCATTCTTTTAAAGAAATCAGGGGCTCATTTTCATCATTTCGCGAGGCATCCAGACTTATACCCAAAAACTCAAGACCATCACAAATTCTCGCCCTTATTTCGGGAGAATTTTCGCCTATGCCGCCTGAAAACACAAGGATGTCTACACCGCCTAGAACAGCAGCATAAGCGCCGATCCATTTTTTTACCTGGTAACAAAACAATGCTAATGCTACAGCCTCTGCCGACCGGATATCATTATGTTGCTGCTTAAGCAGGTCGTTCATGTCGCCGGTTGTCTGCGAGATACCCAGCATTCCCGATTCGTGATTAATAAGGTGATTGAACCTTTCAGCAGATAGATTTTCGGTTTGAATCATGAGCCAGGCCACTCCAGGATCGAGGTCACCCGAACGTGTGCTCATGGGCAAACCGCCCGCGGGAGTGAAACCCATACTGGTATCCATACTTTTCCCATCATAAACAGCGGTGACACTGGCGCCATTACCCAGGTGGGCGAAGATTATGCGAACCATAAGGGCCTGTTTACCAACCTGGCTTTCCAGCTCCTGCAATAAATAGCTGTACGACAGACCGTGAAATCCATAGCGACGGATACCGCGCTGATCAAAACAGCGCGGCACAGGCAGGAGTTGGGCCACCCGCGGCATGCCTGCATGAAAATCAGTGTCAAAGCAGGCGTATTGTGGTATCCGCGGATGATATTTTTGGAATGCTTCTATCAGTGCGATCTCAACAGGTAAATGATCGGGGTCATAAGGAATAATAAGTTTGAGTTCATCCAGCAGTTCCGTACTGATCATGGCAGGTTTGGTATGCGCCATACCCTGCACTACACGGTGCCCGATAGCATTTATTTCGCTGAAATTGATCTGTTTTTCAAGCCAGCTTACCAGGAATGTGACTGCCGAAACGTAATCCATTGATTTTGACGCAGTATCGGCATTATGATTTGTTTTAAAATTGGTATAACTAAGCCTTGAACCGGGCAATCCTATCCTGTTTATTTGGCCGCCAAATGTTTTCTCGGGACTACTACACTCTTCGTAGAGTCCGAATTTGATGCTGGATGAACCGGCGTTTATTGTTAAGACCATAAAGGCACATGTTGTGGTATGATTTCACCCTCGCCCCTTTCAGTTCGTTTTACATTTTCGATCATATCGTACACCAGATTGATATGCAGGTCTTCGTAATGATCGCGCCGGTACTGGAGTAATGTTTCTTCCCCGGGAGTTCCTTCATCTATAAGCTTATCGATATAACTGAGCGCACCGGCCTTGGCCATTTCCATTGCTTTAGAACGGGTCGCGTATCCGTAAAATAACGGGCTGTTAACAGGTAGGGCATATGACACATCGGCTATAGTGCCAAGTACCTCCGTTGTATCGCCGATGAGCCAGTTCTCTTTTACAGGCCTGAGCTTTATTCTCCGGAAATCATTTGTAGAAATTTCTGTTACTACGGTATCATTTTTAAACACCCGAAAATAGCGGGTATAATTGTTCTTTACCATTTTGAATAATTTGAATAATTGTCAGAAAAGGAAATTACCGTAGTAGAGGATGGTAATTGAATTACTTTTTAAATAGAAACAGATTAGGGCCCGATTTAATTCCGCGCCTGCCTGTTAAAGATCAACAAGACTTTTAGGATAGTGCCTTGTTTTAAATGGTACTAAAGCTAAAACCAACTGACATACAAATTGTTTTGTTTTTAGGAAGTTAATAACTGTAAGTTAAAATACAGGTCATGGGTGATCAAAAAAACGCAAATTTTATTTTACCCATGATAGCTGATTTACTCTATTAGAGAAAGAATTATTTTTAATCTTTAACACGTAAACACGATTTAGTCTGTTATACTATGTTTCAGGATTCAGGTCGTGCATTCTACTTTCATCATTTATCTCATCATTTATCACATGTATTTATCGGCAGCTTTTCAAGCCTGTCGTGCACACTTACGTTTAACAGCCGATCCTTGTAGTCATTCATACAATTAGTGCTTTATAAATACATTCAAGATGATCATTGATTTCCTCTAACCGCTCACACAAATAAGATTGCGTACAATAAAGCCTGTTTATTTGGTTCAATGCAAAAGCCTTTTGTAGAGCTGCGGGATTATAATTCGTCATGTTTTAATCAATTAAGATCGGGTACTGCGGAAAAAAGGAAGTTTATTTTCAACCCGATCATAGCGTAGCGTATTATACGTCGGATTCATTACTTCTGCCATTATCATGCCAGCAAAGGGCGTGAAAGGATTTGGCGGGGTTCATTTTCGCGGCGGCACACCAATATGCAGGTCATTGGCTCAGAGAAAGATTACTAATTTTTACCAATGCTTCTTTTAACACACATATCCTGTTTAATTCCTGTTTTGGCCAATGATGTACTAAAAACTGTGCTATCCGCTTTAAGTAGAAACCTGCAGGTTCACAGTAGTAACTTGATAAGTCTAAGCCTATCGGTATTTACCAGTCAAGATATCAAACGGTATTGCAAAAAAGGCCGACACATTCGTAATCAGAAAATACCTTTTAAGCTTTGGTTTATCAACGCACCTTGTAATATCGACGTTGACCGTTCATCAGTCGGATTGGCGCTATGAAGCTGTATCGTAACCCGCTTACCTTCAGTTTGTAAAATAAAAATATTTTAGATCATCTAAAACTTTTTTGATCTGAAACGTATTGATAAAAGACAGCTTGTCAATCACCTATATTTGTTTTTCCGTTGCTTTTTTATTGGCTATCTATATTCACCAAATTGATTGCAATAGAAAATCTCGACAAAAAGCTGTCATTAAGACAAACAAGGTTAACTGCATCACAAACAAAAAGTCTATTTATAACTATTCTGTCTAACATTCACAGTTCTAAATTGGCTCTTATCGAAAGTCTTCCTTTTTTCTCTTCTATGGCTTTTGCTAAAGACGTGAAGTTGCTCATGCTTGAATCTGCTACCATAATCAACGGACAAATCATCCGGGTGTGTTTGGCGAAGACATTATTGGGCTTAAGCTTCTCTGGTAAGCCGCCTATGTTAAATGGTTGTCTAAACCTAAAAGAGTTTCTTAAAGAGCACGTGAACGCCAAATGTCCTGAAACTGATGCTATAATCCTGGCGCATCTGATTATCGCGGAGGGAATAGAAATCGACTCTTTTAAAATCCTCACGGGGCTTTCAAAATCAATTAAACCGAAGGATATCTCAAGATTAATTGCACTATGTTATAAGGAAGCGAAACATAGCAAAAACTCCTTGCAAGCAATGCTTGAATTCTACAATTGACTAATAAAGAGCAATGACAATACTGCGGAAAAACCTGCATTATGAAATGATTTTAGTGGAGTTTCACAAATCTTCTGATGCTTTTATTACTCAGCGAAATTCGAACGACGTTTACATCAAATGTACATTCTGAACGTTTTAAGGCATTTTGGATCCTTAGACTGCGCTCGAATCGGTATTAAGTTATGCATTTAATTTTTCTCGGGAGACGCAGCTTAGGTTCATCATCGAAGAATAATTATTCAATTGCCTTGTCGGGCCGCTGAACAAATTGATTCTGCTAAGGATATGATTTAAATAATTTGAAGTGTACAGGAGTTTTAATACCTTTAAAAAGCAATCGGTAATGGCCGCTTTATGTTTATTGAGTTAATCATTGAGCATCTTCAAAACATATCTATAAAATATTGAGAATCAAAGACTTCAACACTCAGCTCGATTCCCGCTCTGAATACAAACGTTTGCAAGTTGCTAAACTCTTGCGAACGTTTTTCGTTTATAGTCATTTCTGATCTTCCCGTAAAAAAACCATTTAGAAATACTTGGACAAGTATTTCTGAAGTTTAAAATTTCGACCGATTTTGAGCAAATTTTTATTTGCAACAGTTATCTCAAATTTCCTAATACTTTTTGGTCATAATTATAACCTACTTCATTAGGAAATTTTCCATTTAGGTCTGGAAAAATAAGTTGTAAATATTCATAATTGCGATCTTGATAAAATCTAACTGAAGTGAGGGCATACTCCGAAATGTCTGAATTTTTAACGCTAATAAAATAAACGGCAAACCTATCACTCATGTCTTGAATCTTCATACCCAACGGCACTTCACTGAATTTAAATTTGCGCACGTAGTTTTCGATCAATTCTCCGGATAAATTTGGCCCGAGCCCTGAGATAAAAAGTTCTGGTATTTTAAAATTTTCAAATATGCCGGTTGAATATGCAAAAGGAGTAAAATCAATTTCTTCAAGTACGGCTGTTGTATGATATCCATTATTTTTAATATTGTTATAAACATTATTAAAATATTCTTCTTTCTTTTTATCGTCCATTGTTTTTATGATAAAGTAAACCTTGCAACACCAAGGCTTTGCGACTGAGTCAAACATACTAAAAATGATCATTTTAACCCGACGAACGAATGAAGTCAATAATAGTAATGCCTTAAATCTTCATAAAAATGTTTAGATATTCTTCCCGCCGCCTTTCACATTTTATGCGATTAAACGTCCTAAAAGCTCGATATCTCCTAAAAAATGATCAGAAATTTGTATCATGGACTGTACAAAAGCACAGTCAAAGTGCTTCAAAAAGCCCCAAAATTAATGATTTGGGGCTTTTTTGTTTTAAAACCCACTCAAAATTCGCAAATAAACATAAAATTCCAGTGAGTGATTCAGTGAGTAAATTAAATTTCAAAAAAGATTCACTAAAAACCACATAACTAACTATTAATCAAACATGTACACCACATAAACATCTTGATTAATGGTGGCTTGATTCCGACATTTGTTTTACCTTTTTATTTAAGTATCTATGTTAGAAAAGAGCTTCGGGTTATTATTCTTCATGAGAAAGCCCAAAAACTACCAGACAGGACCGCTACCCATTTATTTAAGAATTACAGTCGACGGCGTACCGAAAGAGCTTTCTACCAAACGAAAATGCGATCCACAATCCTGGAGCAGCGAGTCGGGGCGTGCTTCAGGAAAAAAAGAATCTGTTAAAGAATTAAACGGTTATCTCGATGCGCTGGAGCAAACGGTTTTCCAGGCAAAAAAGAAATTAATCGAGTCTGAAAAGCAAATTACAGTTGAAGCGATCAAGGCCATTATGACTGGTACCGATGAAAAAAAAGTGACGTTGTTGTCTGTTTTCAGGAAACATAATGAGCAAATGAAAACCCTGGTAGGGTCTGAATTTTCCTATAACACTATTGCGAGGTACGAAACGACCCTGACCCATACAGCCGCATTTATCGTCTGGAAATTTGGCCAGGTAGATATTGACGTTAAAAAACTGGATTACGAGTTCATCGCAGAGTTCTGCTTTTGGTTTAAAAGCATTCAGAAATGCAATCACAACTCGACTATGAAATATTTGTCGAATGTAAAAAAGATTGTATTGATTTGCGTTAAGAGCCGATGGCTGGCAACTGATCCATTTGCCGACTTCAAGTTTACCCAAAAAAGGGTTGAGCGGGTTGTGTTAACAGAACAAGAATTACAGAAACTTGCAAAGAAAAAATTCACATCAGACCGATTAACAGTTGTCCGGGACATTTTTCTATTTAGTTGTTACACCGGCCTCTCCTACGCTGACGTTGAAAAATTAAAATTCAGCGAAATTGTTGAAGGAATAAATAAGAGCCAATGGATTTTCACAAAACGTCAAAAAACAAGTACATCAACAAGGGTACCTATGCTACCTGAAGCAACTTCAATCATTGAAAAATATAGGAATCACGAAAAATGCCTTAACAATGATAGGGCACTTCCTATCCTCAGCAACCAAAAGATGAATGCTTATTTGAAAGAAATCGCCTCTATTGCAGGTATCAACAAAGAACTGACCTTCCATATAGCAAGACATACATTTGCTACGACAATAACCCTAAATTACGGAATGCCTATAGAAACCGTATCAAAAATGCTTGGCCATACAAACATTAAACAAACACAGCACTATGCCAAGTTAACAGACAAAAAAGTGAGTGATGACATGGACGAACTTTTAAGAAAAAGGGGGACTTTAATATAATTAACAACACGGAAGTGCACTAACCGTGAAATGTGCCTGAAGCGTAAATAACCATAGGGTTCAGCCTTTTGACCGGGGTTAGGATGAAGCCTCTTTTTAAGGTTATAGTTCAATACAAACTAAAACCTTTACAGATTTTCTGAACGACGATCACTGAGCAGAATTTTGATGATGAGTTCTTGCTGTTCGGTTAGTTTTAAGAGCAATTCCTTTACACCGGCGGGGAACCTACCTGAGTTAGCGATACGCGTTAAGAGGTTGAGACCGACACCGATCTTTTTTAAATCGCTGTTGAAAGAAACGGCTGCGAAGCTCCTGCTGCCTCATTGTATTCCTTTTCGCGCGGAGCATCTGCCGAATTTTAGTAAAGCAGGCCGAACCAGTACTCCAGCTACATGAAGAAGAAGACGCCTCATTTTTGAGGCTTCTTCTTCATGTAATTTAAATCAGCTGGTTACATTAGTAAGACAGTAAATCTAGTCGGAATCCTCCCCTATGGTATGTGAATGATTGAATCTTCCGAAGCTCCGTTACTTTATTTCAACCAAATACCCGTATCCTTTCCCTGGCTCGACTGGGGTCATTTTCTTAATCGAACTTCTCCTTATTACGGTATTGATAGAATCGGCTCTGACCACCTTCTTGCCACTTATTGATATCAAAGCATCCTTTGATGACAGCTCAATCCAACTTGAGTTATTCACTAGGTATGGCTTCGAGTCAATGTAAACAAAGGCGTGTTCATTGTTGGACTTTGCTTTTGCTAAGGCGGATTCAAATACCCTGCTTCTCTTTACCGTTTCAAAGCCGGCAAAAACATCCTCATACGTAGAGCCGCCTTGAAATGAAATCTCGGAAAACTCTTGACCTGAATATTCTCCGGATTTGAGTCCGATATACAGCAGCCCTTTGATGTTACTGGACAAATCGCCCCAGTGCTCATTTTGAGTGAACGGTTTGAACCCCTTCTTTTCGGCGACAATCTTGAAATAGATCTGTCCTGGCTTTGGGTAGGTTATGGCTATGTTGTAATAGCCCCTGCCGTCCGTGGAGCCCAATACGTGGCCGTGACCGTCGGAAAGCTGCACCGACGCAATAGGGGCGAGCGTTTGCGCATCCACTATTAGCCCTGAGAGATGTATAACTCTTGATTCCATTATAGCTCCTTTTGTTAATGTTGTTAGTGTGATGCCTATTAGCGTTAACACACTCCAAAAACCTTTCGTTCTCATGATATTTTAATTGTACTTCCATCGCAAAGATGGGATAATATATTACGCCCCCAATTCAAGCTGGTTCTTGACCAGCGAAAAATATTTGTCCTTAACCTTCAGGAGTTCGTCGTGGCTTCCCATTTCGATGATCTCGCCCTTTTCAAGAACTACGATCTTATCTGCGTTCTTAACCGTGCTTAACCTGTGAGCCACAACGACAACGGTTCTTCCTTGAAAAAAATGCGAAAGGTTGTCCATAATGGCTCGTTCAGTGTTCGCGTCGAGTGAGCTTGTCGCCTCGTCGAAGAATAGGAACTGCGGGTTCTTGTAAACCGCCCGCGCGATTAATACTCGCTGCTTTTGTCCCCCGCTGAGCTGCATGCCGATGCTGCCGATTTTGGTGCTATGGCCCATTGGCAGAGCCTCAAGCATTTCCGCGAGACAGGCGACATTGATCGCCTCGATAAACCGCGGCATGTCGACCTCTTCAGGTTCGCACAAGGCAACATTAAAAAGGATAGTACCCGCGAAGATATGCCCGTCCTGTAGCACAACGCCACAATTAGTACGCCAGTTGTCGGGGTGGACAGACGAAAGCCTGCGCTTTCCTAGCCATATGTCGCCCTCGTTGGATGGATAATAGCAAAGCAGCAGCTTCATTAGTGTCGTTTTCCCGCTTCCGCTCGTGCCCACGATGGCTGTAATTTTGTTCTTTGGTATTGTCATCGTTAGATTGCGCAAAACAAAACTATTGAAGCTGCCAGGATATTTGAAGCTGACGTCCTTCAGTGCAAGTTCCTCCACATTGACAGGCTCCGTCCTCAAGTTTTGTTCCTCAGCCTCGTTGGGCACCGTATACACTTCTTCGATACGGCGGTTTGATATGCTGGCATCCTGCCCGTCCCTAATATTAGTGATGAGGTTGATTATAGGTCCGCTTAGCTGTCCCATTATATATGAAATGCTTAGAAGGGTACCTATCGACATCTGTCCGTGTATTATGAAGTAAGCGGCAATTGCGATTGCTGTCAGTTCCTTTATTTTAAGAATAAAGTTAGCGCCGGACAACTGGTACATGTTCAGATACAGCGAGTCGAGCTCCAACTCGTGGAGTTTTTTTTGAAGTGCGGTTATTCGACCGATCAACGTCCGCTCCGCTTGGTTGACCTTTATTTCAGGCATGTTCATTATAAACTCATACAAGTTGTTGCTGTTTTCCGATTGCCGGATGAACATGGAATACTCAAGTGTCGCTCTTCGTTTGAGAAAGTACCCAATCCAAAAGATGGAAATCGCGCTGAGCACGAAGTACACCGAAAAGATCAGTTGGTTCATGAATAGGAGTATTGCGCTGAAAACTATCAAGTTCAGGACGTTTATTACGAAGCTGATTCCTTTCCATGTGAGGAATGACTGGACCTTTGAAAGGTCGGAGAGCCGCTGTAGCGTGTCAGTGTTCAGTCTCGTGTCGAAGTAACTTACCGGAAGTCGAATGAGCTTCTTAAGAAAATTGCCCTTCAGCATAACCGCAAGATTAAAGTTGAAACGTGTAAGCAGAAGGTCGCTGAGGAAGCCCGACACGGAATTTCCTAGAAACAGCGCAAATTGCGCGAGAAGCAGTAATATGACAACGTTAAGCGATTTTGCAACGATGCCTTCGTCTATTATTCTCCTGAAAAAAATGGGAATCGCCCAATTGGTGAGCAGACCGAGTGCGAGCAGCGAAATTGACAGTATATACTTCAGCTTGTGCTTAAACACGAAATTCCTTAACTCACTGTACAAGGTACCCGCCCGAAATCCTTTCTCCTTCTGTTGCTCGCGGTTAGCCGGTTCCGATAGCAAGGCGCTTTCGTCCTTTGGGAAAACCAGTGCTATCCCCTTAGCATTGTTTCCAAGCCATTCCTTGGACAGAAGGTCCTCGTCAATCGCTATTTTGCCATATCCTGGATCGGCAATGTGATACAGCGTATTGCCGCGCTTCATCGAGATTTTGTAAAGCACGACGAAATGATCCTGCTTCCAAAACAGTATGGCCGGCAGAGGAATCTCGGCTAGTTGCGCAGGGAAGAGCTTCAGCCCGGTCGACTGCATTCCCAGATGCCTTCCGCCGTCAAGGATATCTTTGACCGATACGCCCATTCGTGTCACGGCGCAAAGTTCCTTTGCCTTTTTCAAGTTGACCGAATACCCATGAAAGGATGCCACCATCGCGAGGCATGCTGGCCCGCAATCGTTGCTCTCTAGCTGACTGACAAATTTAAACCTCATTAAGCTGCAATGACTCTACTATCTCATTTATCTTTGTCCGCACGACGTCGTCCTTTAGGCTATCATCCCCGTAATATACGCAATATTCCTTTTCTCCCAAAGCCTCCAATGCATGTTGTGAGCAGCCGCCGTTGCAAATTGGCATAAGCCTGCAGGTCAGGCACGGCTTATTATTAAACTTGACATTCATGCGCTTTTCCAAATAATCGTCCTCCCAAATCAGATCGCCTTCGTCGCTGAGGTATCCAGCGCGTTTAGCCGTTGTGAAGTCTCTTGCCGTACACTTGAATAGGTCGCCATTATAATTTATCGTGGCGCTGTTGCGCTTATCAGCATAGCACGAGTCCCGGACGTTGTTTGGTGACATGTGCTTTACCTGGATTCCTTCCTTCTTGATCATATCAATATTTTTGTCCACAGTCCGTCCGATGTCGTCGACCTTTGAATCCTGCCAAACGCGGTGATAATCCATCAACAGAAACTCCTTCTTGATGTCAAGCGGAATATCCTTGAACTCCTCGGCAATTTTGTATGCGTCTTCAATGTTGAGCGACGTATAATTTACCCGCAGCCGAACAGGGAATTTATTTAGCAACAGTTTTTTTATATTATTGATTATTACATCGTACGAGCCTTTTGTAGCGCTTACATACCGAACTTCGTCGTGCTTCTCTTTGTATCCGTCTAACGTAATTTGCAAGCCCGGTACTATGCCATTATGCTTAAAGAATGCGATAAAATCGTCATCCACTAAATATCCGTTGGTTGTAAAGCTCACTGCGTAGTCCACCGAATGGGCAACGCACTCCTGCTTAAGCTTCACGATAACGGGTACGACGTCGCGTTCGAAATATAAGAGCGGCTCACCACCGAAGAATGAAACGTTAAAAAACTGCATTTCCGGCTTGCGCACGGTCTTCTCGATAAAATAGCCTATTTTATCTACCATATCCACATGCAGGCTGGATTTCTTTATGTGTGTTTCGTAGCAATACCAGCACTTGAAATTGCAGTTCATTGTTGGGTTAATGGTCAAAAGGAAACTGCTGATATTTTCATCAACTTGTTTTACCAAGTCTTTTACTTTTTGCACTTCGTCGATATTTGAATCGATTAAGTACTCTTCCGTTTTCAAGTAGTCGTAAAACGTTGGGTGAACATCCTTTAAAGAATTTACGCCCTCGTGCTTTGCTGCATCTAAAAGCTCTTTCAACAGAGGATCGATAACCATGAACTTCTGGTTGTAAGAATTGTATAAAGCGAACCTATTTTCATAGGGTATTACTGAGTTAAATTGACTGTACTTCATGATTAATTTTTTCTGATAATGTTAAATTACCAGAACCCAATACAGGTTCTGGTAAATGAGTTAAATGTCAATTACAAAGCGGCTGAGCATTGTGTCTGCACGATGCGTCACTATTTCCGTCGCTCGTAGAGCAATTTGCCGCGCAATTAGTAGCAAGGCAATTATTTGACCCTTCTGTAAAAGAATAATTATGCTCAGAATAAGTCTTAGAAAATCCTCCGACGAGTTGATGCTCATGCATTTCCGTCAGACCCTCGTAATTTTGCAATAGATTTTTCATATAAGGCATTTTTAGGTTAAAATCATGCACACCCAACATAGGCGTTACAACCAACGTTATGCCACGGGCCGCACCCGCTAGCACAATTCCCTCCGAGGCAATTGTTAGATTCTCCGCTCCCGGAAGTCGTGTCTTTGGTCACCGATGCAAGGCTTACAGAAAAGCCCCCGACAAGTGTGCTTTGGGAATCTGAAGTTAACACTTCGAAAGCTCCCTCTAACGTTACTTTCATACGTTGCTTTTTTTAATGTTAAAAAGTTTTACTTAGGTTCCGCAATGAGCAACAACATTACACTGAATATTCTGACTGGATCCGCAACTGCTGGTACAGTTTCCACCCTGGCAGTTATTCGTATTGTTATCGCTTCCGGTAAATGCCAGCTGAGGTAACGTTGAAAAACTCGTCGAAAAGCCTCCTGTTAGTGTTTGGCTTGTCTCGTCACTAAGCAACTCAAACTCTACTTTAAGCATTCTCATGTCTGATTTCATTTTTTCAATAATTTAATGGTTGAAAATTAAGAGTTACACCCTGGCACCGTATTGCACTTGATGTTGGACCAAGCGCCGCAGTTGGATGTACAATTTCCGCCTTGACAATTGTTGGTGTCCCCGCCTGTATCATTGATCGCGGTTGAAGTGGAAAAGCTTACTGAAAAACCGCCCACAATGTTGTTGCTGTCTATTTCTGAAATAGACTCAACCAGACCTTTGAAGTTCATCAAGACAATCACGGTTTAGTTCCACACCCTGCTACTGCATTGCACCCAACATTTTGTCCGTTGCCGCAGTTAGCGACGCAGTTGCCGCCTGCACAGTTGTTTGCCGGGCCTGTCTCATTGCCTGTCACCGAGGCAGCGGAGATCGAAGGCGAAAAGCCGCCAATCAACTTGCTTTCGGAGTCCTCACTGATTGTCTCAAAGCCAGTGATCTCGAAGTTTAGTTTAACTTTCATAAAAATTTAAGTGGTTTATATTATTGATACATTTCAATAATCATTGTATGCTTTAAAAGCCAGGCCCGCACTGAGATCGCGTATTACACATTTGATTTTGACAGGTAGTTGTGCAGTTGGCTCCGTTGCAGTTATTAGCCTCACTTGCCTGAAAAGCCAGGGAAGTTGTTACCGCGAAACTCGAAGTGAAGCCACCCTGGATTTTGCCCTTGATGTCCGAAAGAATTTCGTAGGTCGGCAGGTTGAAAGTAATTGAAGGAATATTCATGCAATTAAGATTTAATTAATAAGAATAACTCGTATTAGTATAGATTTTTTGGGCACAAAACGTACGTTAGGGCATTGCACATCCCATCACTACCGCCCATAAAACCGTTGTCTTCTGGTTGGTTTGCTAATGATAATTACAGCTTAATAAGTTTAGCTAAGGGTCCCGCAATGCGCCGTCACGTTGCAGTTTCGGTTTTGGCCGACTCCACAATCAGTTGTACAGTTTGATGCATTGCAGTTATTAGTCTCGCCGGATCCAGTGTAGGCGGATGTTCTACTATAGCCATAGCTGCTTGTGAAGCCACCGAATAGATTTCCACTGGCCTGCTCTGTCAGCTCCTCGAAAACGGAGATAAAAGAATGATTTGATGAGAATTTCGTATTCATAAGGTTTAAGTTTACCTGCTTTTGGCAGGTTATTATTTACTCAAAAATAATAACTTTAATAAGATTTTCAAATAAAACCAAAAATATATTTGCCGTAAAATGAAAATTAAATTTCCTATCAGTTACAATCTTCTCTTTATATCCTCGTTTGCCGAATTCTTATTTTTCACGGATTTAAGCTTATTATTTCCAAAGGTATATCTGAGGCTAATTGACGCTGATCGTGTATAATTGTTCTGCCTTAGCTCATTGAAGGCATACGCCCGGTTTGGATGGGCAAGTGAAGTCGTTCTGCCATTGGTGTTGAATGGGTCCGACACAAAAAGACTTAGGCTGATCGCGTTGAAGTTCTTCCTTATGCCGAGTTGAGTGAGAAATAGGGACGATTCTGTTTTAACTGAGATGTTATTGGTAGGGCTAACATACTGTAGGGTAACGAAACCAAATAGCTGCCTCTTTTTTGACAAAAACAGCGTATTGTTGCTGGAGATGGTGTAATTCCAGTTTTCGACCTCTTTTTCCGATGATATAACAGTCGAACCCTCATTAAGAGAGTAATGGTCGTAGTTCAATACTGCCGACAAGTTTAGATTCCAAAACCCGTTAAAAAAGCTCTGGGCTGTATAAAAGGACAAGTAGGCGTTCCAATAATTTCCGTAGTTCAGATAAGTCCTTTTTAAAGGCGCGCCAGTAGTGTCACTAACGGGGATTACAAAGCGGGCGTACTGGTTTTTTGACAAACCGTATCCGCTTGAAACAAAATATCGGTTTTTCAGCGTGTACATGAAATCAACGCTGTACAGGTTGACTGGCCGCAGAAAAGGATTATTCTCGGAATACAGGGTCGGGGTATAGTAGGTGCGGCCAGGAAACAGCAGGTCTAAGGCCGGGCGCTTGATCTTTTTCGCGAACGACATTGATACGTTCTCATTATCGTTTAAGGCGTATTGAAGCGATAAGTTTGGAAAGAGATTGAAATATGAAGAGTCGGCCGACTCGCTGGTGGATTTGTTCCTTGAAGAATAGTAGATATTTTCACCCCGCAGCCCGATGGAACCCTGGAGCTTTTTGCTAATTGTCTTATTTAAAGAGACAAATACTGCTGAATAATTCTCCTCATATTTGTAGTTGTTTGATATCGTGCGATTAATGATATAAGACTGGGTCCGTGAGTCGTATGTTTGGTAAAGCAGGTCGTTGTTCATCGTCGTGTTGCTGACCTGCACTCCGGCTGTAATGCTGGATGACTTGCTTAGCGCATTCGTGTAATCTGCCTCCTCCGAAATATTGAAAAAGCGCTGGGGAAGTATGTTCTTATATAAAGTGCTGCCGCTGCCGACCGCAGGCTGCACCTTATCGAACGCCACCAAGTCGTTATCGGTTTGATGGTATTGGTTATAGTCAACATTGATTGTCAGACGTTGCTTGCCTACGGAGTCAAACTGATGCTGAAAATACACGTTTCCAAAATTATACAGGTAGTTGTCCTTCCCGCTTGTCAACGTATGGTATGCAGAGTCCGGACTGGATAACGTCTGGGAATAATATGCTGTCATGTTTCGGCGGCGGCTATTTCCGTTCACAGAAGACGCGAACCCGTTAAAGCTCAGGATGTTTCGCTGATCTATGTCGTAGTCTACACCGATTCCGCCTCCTAAAACTAGATACCGGCGATGGTACGTCATGTTATTGACTTGGGCGGGCACATCTGTATTAGAGATAGTATTTTGGGAGGTATTGTAATTATAACTATCATTAATAAAAGGCGACACCCTGACGCCAACTTTATGTTTGTGGTAATTTAGTGTTCCGTTAAATATTCCCGTGTTGAATGCACCCTGTTCGTCACTAAAAGAAAAGTTTCCCTGCCAGCCGTCATTTGCAGCCCGCTTAAGGTTGATGTTGATTATGCCACCAGTGATGGCTGCACGATACTCGCTTCCTGGATTCGTAATTATCTCTATGTTCTTGATGTTGTCGGCAGACGTTGACCGCAAAATGGAAAGTATCATATCTTTCGGCATCGTGGACTTTTTGTTGTTTATATAAATCGTCGTGCCCTGCTTGTTTATGATGGAAAATAACTCAGATTTGTCGTCAAATTGAATCAGCGGAGTAATCTTTAATATGTCGATGGCAGCCGCCCCTTTTGTCACCAGCCTGTCCGGTGTAAATATGAATCGGTCTGATTGCCGCGTTAGAGTTTGGGCGGTAGAGGAAACCTTTACCTCTGACAAAGTCGTCTTGTTTTGAGCTATGATCAGCGTGTAGCTGCTGTCTGCCTTTCCAATGCCTATGGTGTCTGACTTGTCGTTCAAATAACTCGCGCAAAGAAACCTCGCCTCCTGTATGCTTGCCACGATTCGAAATGTTCCATTCTTCTCCGTTACGCCAGCTTGAATAACCTTCTTGGAACTATTCAGGATGCGAACTGTCGCGAGCTCAACGGATTCACACGACGAGGTTATGACTTGCCCTGAGAACGCAGCCTGTCCAAAAGTGTTGAAATGTAATAAAATTAGTGGCAGGATGCATAAGTAAAGTAAGAATCTCATTTATAAGTAGAATTGTTCAATAAAGGAAAAGGTATTAGGCTTCAGGCATCTGCCCGGATTATTTCGTATGATTTTGTTTGGCTATACTATTTTAATACAAAAAAACATATTGATTTATAGAAATAATTGCGAATCATAGTCGACTAATTTTTCTTGCAAGTTAATGAATATTCAAACTTATTTCCAAGACAAACTATTATTTATTACTATCTATTAAATGAAAATAAAAAAATACCCCCTCCTGTAGTGGCTTTTGTCTCGCCGTTGGGCAGCATTGCCAGCAGCTATAAAAAGTTCCGCGAAAAGACCGGTTTTAAGACTGATGCCAGCGCGGACTGCTTTCAAAAGCCCATCAGCCTGTTTGACGGGGATACCTTTTATACCAAGGTATCTACCCGTGACACGGACGGCGACCTGTATATTTATGAATCATCCTGCGTCAAAAAGGGCGGGCCCAACCTGCACGTGCATCCAGATCAGGATGAATGGTGGTATATACTGGAAGGGGAATTCGTGATCAAAGTGGGTGACAAAATACACCGTTAAAGCCGGCGATAGCGTGTTCGGCCCGCGGGGCGTGCCACATGCTTTTTCCAAACTGGGCGATGGCGTAGGCCGGATGCTAACCACATTTCAGCCGGCAGGGAAAATGGAAGAATGTTTTATCGCGATCAGCCAGGGTCAAATGAAGGGAAAGCCTGAAGCGGAGCAGGATGCGTTCCGGAAACAACACGGATTTGAGCGCGTGGGGCCGCCTATCGATATCCTGAAAGCATTGTAAATTCAAATCTATCAACTATAAAGATCAACCTTTTTTAAATTATAGTCATTGGTGTTTGTTGGCTTTATGCTTCAACAGCTTACGGTCAGCAACCGGACACCGCGAAA
Organism: Mucilaginibacter sp. Mucisp86; assembly: GCF_047324315.1. Lineage (NCBI taxonomy): Bacteria > Pseudomonadati > Bacteroidota > Sphingobacteriia > Sphingobacteriales > Sphingobacteriaceae > Mucilaginibacter > Mucilaginibacter sp. Mucisp86. The sequence continues at coordinate 4,563,714 of NZ_CP168503.1, read as the reverse complement.
GAAAACAAGGCCGTCAGACAGCTCGTTAAAAATTATGAGGACGCATTGTCTTGTCCTGATATAGAGCAAAAGAATGTTTCGCCCGTAATATCATCATCCACTATATCATCTGAGCCATTAAAAGCAACCCTGATGACCTCTTCGATATTTTCATCATCAAGGCTTTCTAAGGGAGGATCAGCAACGAGTGTCTTGGTGTTTGTATTCCAAAACGCTATATTGTTACTGAATTTCCTTTTCTGTTCCGCTGATAATTCTCCAACGATCAACTCCACTCTGATTATAACAGGATCATCCAATGAAGTCAAGATAAACCCCGTTGTAAAAATCATGCTCATCAATAACAGGAATACGATTTAGTCGGTCGGCCTCGGGAACGAGATCAATCGCTTCAGGTATTTTTGATTTTTCCGGCATTATTGTCGCCGATGAGGACGGTATGGCCTTCGAATAAGATTTCGGCATTTTTAATACGCCGAAAGTTATTGACAGTAAGCTTTCTAATTTGCATAATGCGATAGGTTTATACAACCAAATTTAGTTTACTATTATAAAAAACAATAAGGCATCGAACTTTAGATATTATTTAGCCTTCCTGATCACCAAATGCGCCTTAGCGGGATCATTCAACAACCGCTCAAATATATCCTCTATAATTTCCCGAACATCCTGTTTAATCTGCAAATAATTGCGCTGGACAATGCCCGCATTAATCACCCGTACAGCAGGTATCGGCTGATAAGCATCGGCCTCTTTCTTTAAAGCCTCATGGTCGTTCACGACCTCACAGTGAAAGGCCTTCAGTTCGATCTTCTCATCCGGGTTATCCGCAACCAGCCCGACGAACTCGCCAGAACTCAATGCCGAGATCCTCGAAGCCGGCACCGCCGCCTCCAATTGCTTAGACCGGCTGATGGATGTATCGCTCCGGTTGATCGACAAACTTTCCCTGTCCTGCATGATGCGCCCGATCTTTTCCGAAACCATTTTGGCCGTATCACCAGCTACCTGGCCTACCGCCATATTGCCCACGATGTTCATAATCACATCCGCTGCTTCCCGGCCATACTCTTTGCGCAACTGACTGGCATCCTGTATGCCCAGACAGGTACTGATCAGGTTACTTCGCCCGGTCGCAATCGTAGCGATCACATCGGCCACCAGGCTGGGGTACTCATCTAAAATCAAACTGCACTTCAACCGGTCTTTCTGGTTGATGATCTTCAGCAGGCGATTCACGAACAACGACAGCACCGCACCATAGATTTGTATCTTCTGCGGGTTGTTGCCCATGCAAACGATCTTCGGATTGAGCGGGTCATTGATATCCAGCGTAAACTCGTTGCCTGACAGGATATAATACAATTGCGGCGAAGCGATCCGTGACATCGTGATCTTCGCCGAAGCGATCTGCCCCTCCAGCTGTTCCACCGCGTCCCGGAGATAAGCGCTGAAAAAAGGGTTAATCAGCACATCGATCTCCTGCTCCGTACGCAAAACCGTAAACAGCTTATCATATTCCGCCTGCATGAGCTCGATCACATGCGGCAGCGTGCAGAACTGCCCACCCTGGTAACGACGCAAAAACCAGATAATGGCCGTCAAAAAATTGATCGGCGATTCCACAAAGAAATCCCCCTGCTTCTTTACCCATTCCCGGTTCAGCCCCAGCAGGATCGTCCGCGCCGATTCCTTCTAATCCGTAAAAAGCAGGAAAAAGTTGGATCTGTCTTCAATTAACCGTAAATTTATGGACGCGTTGGTAAAAGCCAATTAATGTTTAGTGAGCGATTCATTGAGTACAATACATACCCCATCATAAAATATTGATTTTAAAGCAATTAATACCAGAGTTCCATTCCCGCTCTGAGTACAAAAGCAGAGTAAAATCGCTTCAAAAGCCCTTAAATCAAATGATTTAGGGGCTTTTTCTTTTAAAACCCCTCCAAAAGATTCATTCAACCGCATGTTTTAGTTGAACGATTCGGGATTAGTCTGAAAAGTTGTGGTAGTATTCAGACAAGCCGCCACTTCTGCAATCACAGGTATAGGCCTTTGGCTTTTTTTTACTGTATTTTACCAGATCGTCGTCAACCTGATCTTAAGATCGCTGCTACCCGATCCATCTCAACTCACGCAGGAGCAAGCGATAAGTTATAATAATGTTGCGTTGAATATCCTGCGGATATCACCCAACCAGCTTTATGCTGATGCGGTTACGACGCTGCTGATGCCATCAGTTCGAAGTCTCGGCCCCCTGACGATGGAGCAAATGGCTGGCGCGATTCCATCACCGCTACCGTTTACACAGAGCCTGATGGTTGTGTGGCCACAGTTCTGCGGCCTTTTAGCTGTTATGACCTGTTGTTTTGCTTTAGCTTATTACTTGTTCATGCGCCGGGAGATTCGAAGTTGAAAAAGCATTTTACATCCAAAGCCCAAGAATATTGATAAGGCTGTTTATTCTGGGAAAGCGATTCGATGTTAAATTCAAGATTGCAGCGTTATTCGCAGTTAGAAGTTTAGTTAATATTAGACGTTCAAAATCCAGGTATATTTCTGCGTCACGACGTCGCTAACATTAAATGGGGGCACAAAATATGTCCCTCTTTAAGATTGCAGGGGCCTGCGCAAGCTATAGTGCGAATAGCACTTGTTGAAATTGTACAGCCCGTAAATGTTAAATCAAACGGAGATAAGCAATATAATAACTATTATTAATGAAACCAGCGCCAATTTCCCTATTCTCTGCCTGCACTCATTGATATATTTGACGAGCTATCATATTTGCTTTGACTATCTTTGAGGACTTTTTTCAGGTAAATGAGGTTTCATTTCTAGGTGAATTAACATTCTTTTTTTTGTAGTATATAACAGCGCTACAAAGCGAAATCAATGTGATTAGTGCCAATTCGACAGCCAGGTGGACAGCCGGGATAATAGGAGAAGTTCCTGATAATACAACCATGGCGTCAGGTACCAACACGCCGGCGAGGGGAAAACATAAGAACATTCTGAATATTACTAACTTTTCCATAATTACATCGGTTTAGTATAACTATACAAAATTAATAAACATTTGTTTAATAATTAGGCAATTCTGACAATAATCCGAATCCAAAACATCTGCTGGGTAGTGTTATGGATATCGGCAACTACTCCAGGCTACCAGGCCAGATCATCGTCATTTTTTCGGAACAATATGATTACTGCCGCGAAAAGGAGCAGGGTTAATAATGTTTTTGTGATCATGTTTCTCCCCTTAAGTTTTTTTGTCTGAATATTTCCAAAGCCACCCGTTCTGCGTTTAGCCCTAATTCGTCTAGCCTGCAGCATTTACTACGAATTTTTTCAGGCAGGGTGTCAACGGTTTCAATGAGGTCTACATGAAAATGGCAGAGATCATCTATTTCCGGGTTTCCATCCAGACTGTCAAACAAAGCATAAGCTAATTCCCGATCATGTCCCAAGTCGAATTCACCAAAAGGCTCATAGCTTCCCGGTGTTTTAAGGCTAATCAATAAGTAAAATGGTGATTCCATGGTAAATAAGTTAGGCCCCAAACCGGGGCCGTATTATTAGCATCAATACTGGTTACTTGATCTCGATCTGGCGACGAACGATTTTTGCTTCCTCGCGCTTCGCAATATCAATTTTCAGCACGCCGTCCATATAGGACGCTTCGATGCTTTCCGCATTTGCGCTTTCGGGCAGGGTGAAAGAGCGAACCCAGGAATTGTAGCTGTACTCACGCTTGCTGTAATTTTTCGCAGCATCATTGTTTTCGTTTCTTCGTTCCACAGCCACGTTTAGCACATTACCGTCAAGGTTCAATTTGAACTCTTCCTTCTTCAGACCCGGCGCAGCCAGTTCTACGTGATAATGATCTTCAGTTTCACTAATGTTAGCAGCAGGTACACGGCTGGTCAGTCGGTCATTAAAAAAAGTGTCATTTAATACGGAATCAAATACGTCGTTAAAACCGGGAATTAATGAACCGTTGTTTTTAGCGGGATTAAATTTAACCAATGTCATAGGTCTTTCCTCCTTATTAGATTAATGATTTGAAACTTATAATGTTAATTAAACTATTTCGAATTAATCAAGCATTGTGCCATGAGCTTCGTTGCGACTATTTACTGATAAAAATTCAGTTTTTATGAAAAATTTACAGTCTGCAAATGTCAATTTTTCGGAATAACAGCTTCGATATTCACCCCGCCAGGTTGAGCACATTAGTGCCGTCCGCAGTGCATATCACGACGCTGAGTGTTTTTTGAATCGCTGTCTATCCGCCATTTGGAGGAAAAAGCCAAAAAGGATCAACTGTGGATGGGTAGAGCAGGAATAATATTTAAGTTACCTCTACCACCTTAACCGGGGCGACACTGAAATAACACGAAATTATAACATTGCCGTACAATGGGTATTGGTCACAGAATATTGCCAATAACGCTACTGCGGGAGATAATATCCACGCAATTCATAACCATCCGTAAAAATTGTTCAGAAAGCGGGTGAAGAATTTTCCCGCACCCAACAAAATATGCGAGTAATGATACCCGGCCACAATTAAGCCGAAGAATGCTTTACCCTAAGCATTACTTGGGGCTGGGTCACCCAACAAACAATTCTCCTTACATTATATATATATTTACATTAAATCCTACTCTAACGCCGGGGACCAGGACGATATTCTTTGTCGTCGTCTCGTTCCGGCAAAATACGACTGAATCGCTTTACAATTGATGAAATAACAGAGTTAGCCCACTCGGGCAAATCATTACTCACAAAAACAACTTGCCTATTTTGCAGACTTAGCAATGATTTTAGTTCGTATAAATTTCCACTGGCATCGATGAATTCAATATTGCCGAAACGGTCTGCCAGGTATTCAAAGTTTTTTAATCCTTCGATATAATTATAACGGATGCTACCTGTGTCGACAAAATGACCGCCTCCTTTTACACGCGCAGTCACACGGTCCATGGATTGCTTAACATCGCGCAGCCCAATGTAAACTATGCTGGCAACATAGTCGTTTTCCTTGAATCGGTTTACGATATTCATTAGTCCGGTGTCCCTGAGATTTGTTTCTACCGTAAAATCTGCTTTTTTGCTTATCGCTTGTATTATGCAGTCCTGAAAATATTGCTCAACTGCGTAAGAAACACTTTCGCCTGGGAGGCCGGGATAAAGTGCTTCAATCTTTGCAGCCTCTTTATCGGCGTCAAAGATAAATACACCGGCTGCGGATAAATCTTTTGAAAAAGTAGATTTACCTGCACCGTTCGGCCCCGCTACGATCAGTAGTTGCGGGTTATCCAAAGTCATAACTAAAGGATTTTGATCAGGTGTGCTGTGCCTTGGTCATCTATTCGTACCAGCTCTTTTCTATCACGATACTCATGCACCATGTAGTCGATGTTGGGACAAACGGCTTTATCGAAGTAGGTGAGATAACCGTTCCTGTTGAATGTTTCGCGCATAACGGCATCAGCGGTCGGACGAAGCCTGTCGGCCAGTTCCTGTGCCGATAATTCAAATATCGATTTGGAACGTACATCTTTTACTGTGCTGCGCATGATCTGTTGTAATGTTCTCATACAAAATTAATTAAAATAATTTATCTAAATCAATGTTTTGAAGCAGCATAAGTTGATAACGCGCCTTATGCTGCTTTTGGTTGTCTATATTCTTCGGTACTATCAAGTCCTCCATTAGTTTAGCTTTATAGTGATTGTAAACGCTGGATGTTTTGATATCAATCCATTAGATGGCGTTTGGTAATCAACTGGTTGATATCGTCGCTGACTTTATTATCAGTAAGTTTAGCATAATGTTGTGTTTGTTTAATCGATGAATGCCCCAATATTTTAGAAACTGTTTCTATTGGAACTCCATGACTTAACGTAACGGTAGTAGCAAATGTGTGCCTTGCGATATGGAATGTAAGTGGTTTATCTATATCACAAGTATCAGCTATTTCCTTCAGATAAGAATTCATCTTTTGATTGCTTAAAATAGGCAGGAGTAATCCGCTTACAACACATCTTGGATGCGCTTTATATTTATCAACGATGGCCAGGGCTTCCGGCATGAGGGGCATTCTTGTCGAAGCGCCAGTTTTCTGCCGGTTTGTAAAAATCCATAGATTTTTATCGATGCCGATATGGAGTTCATCTGTCCGTAATTTTTGGACATCAGCATAAGAAAGACCAGTGTAGCAACTAAAAACGAAAATATCCCTTACGCTTTGTAATCTTTCGTTATTGAAATTTTTGGTGGCAATGGCATTTAACTCATACTCAGTTAAAGCGTGTCGCTGAACAGGCTTTTTAGTGAATTTGAAGTTTGCGAAGGGATCAGATGACAGCCATTTGTTTTTAACCGCAATTAAAACAATCTTTTTAAAGTTTGACAGATATTTCATGGTTGAGTTATGGTTGCATTTTTGAATGCCCTTCAGCCAGAAATCAAATTCTGCTATCGTTTCATGATTCAGTTTTCTGATGTCAAGATCATCTGCGCCATATTTCCATTTTAGGAAGCTTTTTGTATGCTCCAGTGTTGTGGCGTATCGCTTGATGGTATTGCTTGCAAATTCCTTCCCTTCAAGTGCTTTCAATTGTTGGTTATGCTTATTGAATACTTCAATGATTGTTTTTTTATCTTCATCGGCACCTGTCATATTCTTTTTGATGGCCTCGGCTGTAAGTTCTTTATCAGCTTCCATCAGTCGCCGCTTTGCCTGGTAGACTTGCTGTGTAAGTGTATCCAGGAAGGTGCTTAATTCCCGGGTCGTTTCTTTGCTACCGGTTGACCGTCCGGTCTTTGCACTCCAGGTAGAAGTGTGACATTTTCTTTTGGTAGATAGCTCACTGGATTTACCATCGACTGTAATTCTCAGGTAGATAGGATAAATACCATTTGGGCTGTTTTTGGGTTTGCGCATGAAGAACATTAACCCGAAGCTTTTTTCCTACATAATCATTCAATAAAAAAGTTAAACAAATGTCGATTTTAATGGCCTTTTTATCAAGATGTTCATCTGTAGAACATGTTGATATACAGTATATTGTAAGCTTTTCGTTGAACGATTTTGAATGCTCTTGGATCATGAAGAAAAATTGTGGGCGCATAAAAAAAGTATTTGTTTTTTGTGTAAATAATAACCAATCCGAATAGGCTTGTCACCTGCACACCAAATCCATACCCCCTACGTGTTAACTATCACGCTCAAAACAGACATTAACAACTTTTAAAATAAAAGTTATAACCCATTAAAAAGCTCATTAGCCAAATAAACTTTAAAATCCTTAATCCTACCGGTTTCCATATCCTGCCGTGGCAGTATTTTTATACCACTTATAGCTGTTTTACACCCCAGATCAATAACTATTTGATGAGGGTGTTTAGTAGCATTATCCTTCCATTGGGTATGCCAGATACTGGTGTACTGTAAATCAAACACGTTTTCTGATTTACCGTCCTCTCCTTTCAACTCTTCACTATCGGCGTACGCTACTTTCCACAAATTGCGGGGTAATTGCTCGCCATTTTCATCCAATAATTCAAGCTCGGCCAATGACGTAAACTGGTCGCCCATAAAATTATTCATCGCTTCAAGGGCAACATAACGTCCGCTTTTTAAAGGGAACCTAAATGTTTGCCATTGAGCAGTATTTTTCATTACCCCGGTATATAATAAGCTATTCACATTATTCCCAAATTTCTGCCCAGGTTTACGATGATTACTGCTGATGGCCTCTATTGCAGTAAGGCTATCAAGAATGGGTTTATCCAGCCCTTGCAAGCGTGCAGTAATTGGACGGTGCATATCCAGTATAATTACTTCATTTTTCCCTTTATTTAACCATACACCGGGTACATACATAGTTTGAGTTGGCCCAATATTCCAGTAACGGCCAAGGCAATGTCCATTTATCCAGGCCACTCCTTTTTTAAACCAACGCATATCCAGATAAAAATCTCTTTTGCTTTTTGCATTAAAATACCCTTTATAAAACGCAGGCTCGTTCAGCGTGGGTACTGTACCAATAGCCTTGTATTTAAAAGCGGGATTGCCCTCGCCCAATGGAATTGAATAATGTTTCCATCCCTTCAACATTATCTTTTTTGCGCCGGCTATACTATAAACCTCGCCCTGTAAACCTTTACGATCGTGCAGGTAATAACCATAATTAACACGCCCCATGGCTTCAACAAAAACCCGCAGTTTGGTAGGTTTGGATAGCCCAGGAATTTCAATTACATGATCATTTTTCATCCGATTTAATACACCGATGAGTTTGTTACCAATAAACACCTCCGCATAGTCATGCACCTCTGTAAAATCCAGTTTACATTTTCCACCGGCCGGCAAATTTGTTTCATAAACCATCATCCCATAGCCCTGGTTCAGGTCTTCCATATAAAGCGTGGTATCACAGAGCACCGGCTTAGACAATTGGCCCATTATAGGAGCAACCGCAGTAAGGTTAAATGGAGGAATTTTTTGTACAGGTATAGCAGCAGGTACATCTGTTAGCACCTCACCTGGTTGGAGATACTTTTTTAGTGTATTGCGCAGTTCATCGTACTTTGCAGTTGCTTTTCCATTTTCACTTATTGGTGCGTCATAATCATAACTGGAAGTTTCGGGTGCGTATGGCTGTGAATTTGCTCCAGCCCATAAGCCAAACGATGTACCACCATGTATCATATAAATACTAAAGGAGGCTTTATGATCAAGCATCCAGCCAACTTCTTTTATAAGATGATCATTTGAGCCTGTATGATGTGGCTGGCCCCAACTATCAAACCAGCCGGGGTAGTATTCGCCGCACATTAGTGGGCCGGCGGGCTGAACTTCCCGCAAGGCTTTAAAGGCTGCTTCAGGATTGTTACCAAAGTTAACTACGGCAAAAATATCCTTCTGTACATCATTTTTTAGTTGAACAGTACCGTCGCATGTAAACAGAGGCACAACAAACCCTGCTTCTTTTAAATAATCGCGTATTTTTAGAATGTATTCTTTGTCAGCCCCGTAGCTGCCGTATTCATTTTCAACCTGTGTCATTAATATGGGACCACCGTTGGTTATTTGCAGCGGGCCTAAAACGCGACCAACTTCTTTCAAATATTGCCGGCAACGCTCCATATAATACGGATCTTGCGTTCGTAACCGGATATCTTTCTTTTTTAACAACCACCAGGGCAAGCCACCAAACTCCCATTCGGCACAAGCATAGGGCCCCGGGCGCAACAATACATATAGCCCTTCCTCTTGAGCTATTTTACAAAACTCGGCTGCATCCGCTTGCCCTTCCCAGGTAAATTTTCCCGGTAATGTTTCATGAAAGTTCCAAAACAGGTAAGCACAAACGGTATTTAAGCCAACCGCTTTAGCCATTTTTAAACGGTGCCTCCAATAGGTTCTGGGGATCCGGGCAAAATGCATTTCCCCGCAGCGAATAACAAAAGGTTTCCCGTTTAAAATAAATGATTCTGTGCCAATTTTAAACGGTTCATTTATTTCCTGCTGACCAAAAGCAGGTTTACCAATTAGCAAGTATATTAAAAGGAGCAGGCTAATAATAATATTTTTCATTAAGGGTCAATTTTAACTGTGTTACTAAGTAAGTTTCAAAAGCAATTAAGTTTTTTCAGGTGTAATAGCGTCCCGATTTGGAGAAAGGGAAAAGGTGTACAGAGCAAGCAAGACGTCGGCAAAAAAGCATAGGCCAGCCCCTTTCAGTTGCAATTGTAACAAAATTATAGTCCAAAAAAATAGCGAAAAATTACGCAATCGGTTGTGTGCACCATAACAAACGTTTGCGTAATTTTTAGGGGCATAGGACATGTAACCAGAAGCCATCTTTCCACTAAATTTTAGTTAGTTTCGGACATATTAACAGAAAAAACCGACACATTTCTATGCGAAAACTAACTTGCCTGCTTGTTTTACTATTGCCATTAAAGCTTTTTGCCCAACAGTTTGATCCTGTAAAAGGATTGGTTAAAAGGCGTGCCCCCTGGTTAAGCGGACATGTTATTTTCAAGCCATTAAAAGGTTCCAGCCCTGAGTTAGTTGAACTGCAAACCATAAAAAACAAACTGGTTATCACAGCCTCTGGTGCAAATGCTGCCGCTGTTGGTGTTAACTGGTATTTGAAATACTATTGTCACCGTTCTATGTCGCACATGGGCGACAACCTGGCACCTGTATTCCCTCTTCCTGTTGTTAGCAAAAAGACGACTGTACAGGCCGCGGCCAAGTATCGTTACGCATTAAATTATTGTACTTACAATTACACCATGAGTTTCTACAACTGGGCCGACTGGGAACGGGAGCTGGATTGGATGGCATTGAATGGGGTTAATACCATGCTTACTGTTGAAGGCATAGAAGCAGTGTGGCAAAACACGCTGAGGAAGACAGGCTACAGCGAAAAAGAAATTAACGATTTTATAGTGGGTCCGGCCTATACTGCCTGGTGGCTGATGGGTAATATCGAAGGCTGGGGAGGCCCCATGCCTCAAAGTCAGATCGACAACCGGAAACTGATTCAACAAAAAATGATGAAGCGGATGCATGAATTGGGCATAGAACCAGTATTGCAGGGCTTTTATGGTATGGTGCCAAGCTCATTAAAAAGCAAAAGCAAAGCACATATCATTGATCAGTTAACCTGGGGGGCTTTTAAAAGGCCCGATATACTTGATCCTACTGACCCTGAATTTGCCCGTATAGCAGGTATATATTACAGCGAAATGCAGGCTTTATATGGTAAAAATATTCACTTTTTTGCAGGCGACCCTTTTCACGAGGGTGGTAAAACAGAAGGTGTCGACCTGATGAAAGCAGGAGCTGCCATACAGGCTTCCATGCAAAAATATTATCCGGGTTCAACATGGGTGTTGCAGGGCTGGCAGGATAACCCCAAACAAGGCATGCTTGATGGTTTAGATAAATCAAAAGTATTGGTACAGGAACTTTTTGGTGAGTTTACAAACAACTGGGAAAAACGTAAGGCTTATGATGGTACCCCATTTATATGGTGCAGCGTTAACAATTTTGGCGAACGTCCCGGCGTTTATGGCAAACTACAACGCTTTGCCGATGAAATAGACAGAGCCCGAAAAAGCACTTACAGCAATTATCTTAAAGGCGTAGGCATAATGCCCGAAGGCATTAATAACAATCCTCCGGATTATGATTTGATGCTTGAATTAGGCTGGCGCAAAGACCATGTAGATACCCGTAACTGGATTAATGACTATGCAAAATATCGCTACGGTAAAAGTAATGAGCATGCCAATAATGCCTGGCAAGGCTTTTTACAAACAATTTATCAAAGCCTTCCGGGCTACCAGGAAGGTGCAGGCGAATCTATCTTTTGCGCCAGGCCGGCACTCAAAGTTAAATCAATCTCCAGTTGGGGTACGCTTACCCGTAATTATGATACCGTAAAGTTTGAAAATGCCGTAAGAGAATTTGCCAAAGCCTCCCCCGCGCTCATTAATTCAGCAACTTATAAAATAGACCTTATCAATATGGTTAGGCAGGTGCTGGCCAATAAAGGAACTCTTGTTTTTAATGATCTGGTAACAGCATATAACAACAAGGACCTGCAGGCCTTCAACAAGGCAAGCGGAAAGTTTTTGAACATGATCAAATTAACTGATGATCTTTTGAACACCGATCATTACTTCAGGCTCAATACCTATCTTAGACAATCAATAGATAACGGCAATACCACAGAGGAAAAGGCAAACAACTTAAAAAACATGCTAATGCAGATTACTTATTGGGGCGAAAATGTACGCACTGAGGATAACCTGCATGAGTATGCCTACAAAGAATGGGCCGGCCTCATGGATGGATATTATCTGCCCCGCTGGGAGATCTATTTTGAGTACCTGCGCGGCAACCTGCAGGGCAAAAGTCTTCAGGAGCCTGATTACTTTTCATGGGAGCGTAAATGGGTGGATGAAAATCAAAAGCTACGTCCCGAAAAACCTCAAAGGTCCTTGCAAGCAGTGGTTGATGAAATTTTATCGCTATAAAAACGGTTTATCCACAAAACACTCCTTTTATTTAAAACTAACGGCCCTCTATCTATCCGATGAAAAAACACGTTTTAGCTATTTTATTGATCTTTATCGCATTTTCTCCATTATATGCCCAAAAGAAAATAGGAACGGAAACGCCCGAACAAAAAGCCAAACGTATGGCCTGGTGGACAAACGACCGTTTTGGTATGTTTATTCATTGGGGACTTTATTCGCAGGCTGCAAGGCATGAGTGGGTAAAACGGTGGGAGCGCATGACAGATGCTCAATACCAACATTATTTTGACGAGTTTAATCCCGATTTATTTAACCCTAAAGAATGGGCAAAGAAGGCCAAGGCGGCCGGAATGAAATATGCCGTGCTTACCACCAAACATCACGAAGGATTTTGTTTGTTTGATTCAAAATATACTGATTATAAGGCCACAAATACCGCTGCAAAAAGAGACCTTGTAAGAGAATTTGTAGATGCTTTTAGGGCCGAGGGTATAAAAATAGGTTTCTATTACTCGTTGCTGGACTGGCATCATCCGGATTTTACCATTGATGTTTTACACCCTTTACAGCCCGCAAGCGAAAAGGATGAAGATTACGACAAGCTCAATAAAGGCCGTGATATGGCCAGGTACCGTACCTACATGCACAACCAAATTAAAGAACTGCTTACCAATTATGGCAAAATTGATATGCTCTGGCTCGATTTTTCATACCCTGATAATGGTAAACACGGCAAAGGGGCCCAAGACTGGGGATCTGTTGAACTGGTTAAAGAAATAAGAAAACTACAACCCAATATTATTATTGACAACCGCCTTGATTTAAACGAATACCAGGACGGTTGGGATTACCTGACACCCGAACAGGTAAACTTAAGTGAATGGGTCAAGAAAAACGATTATAAAACCTATTGGGAAACCTGCCAAACATTTTCAGGCTCCTGGGGGTATTTCCGGGACGAGAACAGTTGGAAAAGCACCAAACAATTAATTACAATGCTTATAGAGGCCGTAAGCAAACGTGGTAACTTGTTATTGAATGTGGGCCCTACTGCGCGTGGTTTATTTGATAAACGGGCCAATGAAAGGTTAGACGGAATAGCAGTCTGGATGAAATACAACAGCCGGTCGGTTTACGGATGTACCGAAGCCCCGGAAACCTTCAAAGCCCCGGATCACACCATGCTTACCTATAATGCAGCCACTAAACGACTGTATGTTCATTTGTTAGAGTATCCGGGCAAAACAATTACTTTACCTGGTTATAAGGATAAGGTAAAATACATTCAGTTTTTGCACGATGCATCAGAGATACAGGTAAACAGCAAAGCAACAGAGCATGGAAACGACCTGGTATTAAACCTTCCTGAGGCTAAACCCGATAGCGAAATCCCGGTAATTGAGCTGGTATTGAACTAAATCTATTCATCATCAATAGTTTATATTAATCATGATTCAGAAACTTCTGTTTGGCCTTTACCTTTTGGTATGCAGCCAGGTAACGCTGGCGCAAAACGTGCACGAAATGTCAAATACTTACCAGGTACCTAAAGACTCCCTGGTACGGCAAAAACTTGCCCAATGGCAAGACCAAAAATTCGGATTGTTTATGCACTGGGGCACCTACAGCCAGTGGGGAGTTGCAGAAAGCTGGACTATTTGCCCTGATGACTGGGTTACACGAACCGGACCTTATAGTGATGATTATTTTACCTACAAAAAGGCATACGAAAACTTACAAACTACCTTTAACCCTGTAAACTTTAACCCCGAAAAATGGGCCCGGGCAGCCAAAGCTGCAGGTATGAATTACGTGGTGTTTACAACCAAACATCACGATGGCTTTAGCATGTTTGACACCAAACAAACCGATTATAAAATTACAGACCCTAAAACGCCTTTTTCAAAAAATCCGCGAAGCAACGTAACTAAAGAAATATTTAACGCCTTTCGTAAAGACAACTTCATGATCGGGGCATATTTTTCCAAGCCCGACTGGCATAATCAAAACTATTGGTGGCCTTACTATCCCCCAAAAGACCACAACGTTAATTACGATCCGCAACGCTACCCCGAACGCTGGCAAAAATTTAAAGATTTTACCTATAACCAGATTGAAGAATTGATGACCGGCTATGGTAAAGTGGATATTTTATGGCTTGATGGCGGTTGGGTAAGGCCATCTCGTGAAAAGGGTAATGATCCGCAGCATTATAACCAGGATCTTGATATGGCTAAAATAGCGAAAATGAGCCGTAGTTATCAACCCGGCCTTATCATGGTAGACCGCACGGTTGCCGGTGAATTTGAAAATTATACCACGCCAGAACAGGAGGTGCCGGATAAACCACTATCCTACCCCTGGGAAACCTGTATGACCATTGGTAAATATTGGAGCTATGTACCTGATGATGAATTTAAACCCAGCCGTCAGCTGGTACAAACGCTCATAAAAATAGTATCACGGGGAGGTAATCTGCTGCTTAATATTGCCCCGGGACCTGATGGTGACTGGAACCCTATCGCCTATCAACGATTACAGGATATTGCCGACTGGATAAAAATTAATGGGAAAGGTATTTATGGCTCAGAACCAGTAGCGCCTTACTCGGCAGGCAATATTTATTTTACTAAATCGAAAACCGAAAAAAAGTTATACGCTTTTTGGCTGTCTGAAAAGGATATTGTAAGCCTTCCGGCCAACGTAACCTTCCCGGTAAATGATATCAAACAAATTAAAAAGATAAGTTTGCTGGGCAGCGTCCAAAAACTAAAATGGAATTACGAAAGCGGACTGTTAAACATTCAAATACCGAAGACCCTACAAAAAAGCACCACTTTAAAGTATAGTGGCGCTTTTGTATTGGAATATTAAAGGACTACGCTTATGCCCTGAAATTTACCTTGTGGGATATCATACTGGAATCAAATACTGCCCGATGAAAAACGGGGGTTGACGGCGTTTCTTCAATTCGATAGTCAATTAGTTTGAAAAGTATTTCCGCTGCTTTTACCCCTTGTTCTTTAGGAAACTGTTCGATGGAAGCAAGTGGCGAATTATCCATAAAGCTCCAGATAGGTGAATTTGCAAAACTGATAAAGCTTATATCGCGATTAACAACCAGGTTGCTATTTTTAACCACGGCAATTGCATCGCGTGCTACATAATCATTAAAAGTGATGATGGCTGTAGGTCTTTGCTCTAAAGATAAAAGTCTCCTCATGGCATAGTAATTTTGTGCCGGTGACAGATCTGACGAAACAACAAAATCGTTATTTATATCTATTTGGTGTTTATGGAGCCCTTTTTTATAACCATCAAGGCGCTCTTTACTTGCAAGCAATTGCGATGGGCCATTAATTAACCCAATACTACGATGTCCTTTGTCTGTTAAGCAATCAATGGCCTGTAACATTCCCGACTGCAGATTACAAGCAGAGTAATGAATATCTTCCATGCCAGGAATGCGATCGAAAAACACAACTGGGATATTATATTTTTTTAATTGTTCAAACACTCCATAATCGGTGGTGTTTTTGCTTATGGATATGATAATACCATCTAAGCGTTGGTTTTTCATGGCTTCCAAAATGCGCTTTTCCTTTGCGGGATCTTCTGATGACTGCCCGATAAAAACGTTATAATTGCGTTTGCTAACGCAATCTTCTATCCCGCTGAGGGCAGCAGAAAAAAAAACATCGGAAAAATCCGGAAGAATAACACCTATAGTAAATGTTTTACGTTGCTTAAAGGATATGGCGGCTTGATTTGGCACATAATTTAATTCGTTTGCTACCTTATTAACCCGCATAGTAGTTACAAGGCCAATACTGGGATGGCCATGAAGCGCGCGGGACACAGTAGACGTACTTACCTTCAAGCGTTTAGCTATCTCTTTAATTGTGGGAATCTTCTCCATTTGTAATTGGGATTAAAACAATGAGTATATCTATTTAGTCCAAAACATGTAAGCATTAGATTAGGTGATGTAAAGGATTATCACTTTCACGGATTTCAAAACTTAAAACCAGTGTAGTAAAGCCATAATCCGTTTACAACGTAATGATTAATCATTGATAAGCACCTTTACTTATTTGCTTATTAACAATACGTTGTTTATTATCAAAATCAGTATTGCCATTAACGGCTTCAGATATCACCTGACCGCTGTTCCTTGCTACAGAGGATGACTGAAGGTGAAAATCGGGGGTGGATGTATTTATAAATAATGGTGCTACTCCATTTGTTGAATTAGCGTCCCCGTTTATGGCGGTCATCCACGCACTATAGCTGGTATATGAAATGCCGTTCCATGTCCACTGCGCGGCACCTGTTGTATAATACAGATTGTAGTCAATGATATTGCCCGATCCGCTGTTGGTATACTTGTGAATAAACATATCAGCAGCCCCGCCGTAAATGATATTATTTTTTATAACATTATTAGTGCAATCTTCTCTGATGCTTATCTCTCCTTCTATCTCGCCAAAGGCGCCTAACGCCTGGTTATTGTTATATAAAGTATTATTTACAACGGCCGAGTTACTTGTACCGGCACCTGTATAATTTAAGTACCCACCCATGTAAATACCGGCGCACCAACAGTTATATACCAGGTTATTCCTTATAGTGACGTGGTCGGTTGGGAATCCATTGGTTTCGCTCACTGCACCAATCCCCCTGTCTGTAACAGACACCCTGTTTTTTTCTACTATCACATTTCTGCCACCATCCACATAAATACCTATAGCGCCATGCCCGCCAAGCGGCCCCCTTTTGCTTTCAATGTTATAAAGGGTATTGCCGCTGATAATTCCGTTACGGGCATAGTTCAGTGCGGGATCACTATTGGCCGCATAGCCTCCGGCTGCATCAATGCCGATATTTTGAGCGTTATAGATGGTATTGTTGGTAACGGTAAAACCATCAACATAGCCGTTGATTGTTAAATTTTCGCCATAACCGGTTTTACAATCGTGAATGGTATTCCCCGTAACAGTAATATTAGTTACCGGATCAGAAGTATTTCCAATAACCAAAATAGCGTTACCGCCCCCGTTAAGCGGCAGCTGAGTATAATCAATGCCGTATATAGTGTTGTTTTTTACGGTAATATAATCAGATCCGCCTTCAACCATAATGGCTTTAGGATCGCCTGTAGCGGTTTTGAAGTTGCGTATTTCGAAGCCATCTACAACAATAAACTTTGCTTTATCAATAGTTATCAGGGCTTCCCTCCCGTTAACACTAAAAGCACTCCCGTCAATTACAGGGGTTTCGCCATGATATGCTTTTAACGTAATATATTTATCCATCACCCCCGATTTGGGAAATACAACCTTTTCGCTATATACCCCTCCCCTTACAATTACGGTATCGCCGGGAATGGTGCGGGAGAGCGCATTATTGATAGTTTGAAAAGGCGCATCGATTGTTCCTTTGTTTGACTCCTGCCCGTTGGCAGCTACATAATAAACATGAGTGTTTCCGGTAGTTGTAACATTACCGCCTGCATCGTTTTTTTTGCTGCAGCCAAATGCCTGTACAGCAAAACCAAGCATTAAAAAAACATTGATATTACATTTCATAAGCATACTTTTTTTAACTAAAAACCTTACTGCTGTGCGCCTTTACTTATCTTATTATTTACAATGCGTGCATTTCCATCAATATCTGTAGTTCCATTTATATCGGCAGAGATTACATTTCCGGTGTTTTTTGCAGGAGAGGCTGATTGTATATGAAGGTCAGGCGATGAAATATTCAGTAAAAGAGGATCCTGCCCGTTTATTGAACCGGCATCATTGCCACTGGCTGCTTTCCAGGCGCCCAAATCAGTATATGGTGCGCCGTTAGTACTGTTCCAGACCCATTGCGGAGTGCCCGTAGTATAATATAAATTATTGTCGATAATGTTATTGCTGCCTGTTGTGGTATACTTATGAATAAATACATCAACAGGCCTTGCATAAACTATGTTATTTTTGATCACGTTATTGTCGCAATGCTCCGTAAGTCTTATCTCGCCTTCAATTTCGCCAAACGCGCCTGGTACACGGTCGTTTTGATATAAGGTATTGTTTACGATGTAACAGTTTTTAGTTCCGCCCGAAGTGTAATTCAGGTAGTCGCCCATGTATATACCTGTGCGATAACAGTTATATACAAAATTGTTTCGCACGATGGTAGTTTTGGTCGCATATACGTTGCTTTCGCTCACCAACCCTATGCCCCTGTCGCTATTGTACACCTTGTTTCGTTCAATAATAGTATTAGCACCGCCGCAAACGTAAATGGAGATAGCACCATACCTGTCAGGCCCCCAGGTTTCCGGGGTTCTGGTCATGGTATTATCGTGAAAAATGTTATCACTTATCACGCCATTGCGGGCGTAGTTGGTAGCCACATCTCCTTTGGGATTTAAACCATCGCCACCGGCAACAATTATCCCGATGTTCTCTGTATCATATACTTTATTATGGCTAAAAACAAAACCGTCAATATTACCGGCCAGTGTTACATTTTCACTTGTACCCGTCTGCGTATCATGTACAGTACAGCCCGTAATAACCAGGTTAGTAATGGCGGTAGTTCCGTTGCCTATAGCCAGTATGGCGTGCCCGCTTCGCCAGTCGTTCAGGGATGCGTTGTTCTTTATGTTATAAATATTACAGTTCCTGATAGTGATATCGTGCGAATTGCCATTGATAGCGATACCTTCAGGATCGGTATTAAAAGTTGAGCTCGTAAGATTGCAAATGTCAAAGCCATCCAATGTTATATACCTTACATTGCTTAGCATAACCAGCGGCACCCAACCCGAAACAATTATTTTACTCCCGTCTATCACCGGCTTTTCGCCGGGATATGCTTTTAAAGTAATTAACTTGTTCATGATACCCGATTGGGGAAATGCCACTTTATCAAAATAGGTGCCTCCTCTTACCATTACGGTGTCGCCGGGTATGGCATGACTCAGGGCTATGTTGATAGATTGGAAAGGTGCATTGATTTTGCCAGAATTAGCATCAGAGCCCTTAACCGATACATAGTAGATATGTGTATTACCGGTTGAAGTGATTACATCGTTACCCACTGTTTTTTTGCTGCAGGCCATAGCCTGAATGGCAAAAACATGTATTAAAAAGATATTTATATAACGTTTCATTAAATCTATTCTAAAAAATCAGCGTACCCGCTTAAGCTTATCCGCACTAAAAGCCAGGCAGTACCTGCCCGTAGCAGAAACATGTTTTCTGCTACGGGGTACCCTTAAATAAAACCAAACAATTATTAACTACTACTCAAATTTTCCCCGGCAACAAAAGGACATTGCCAGGGTTGAAAACCAAACTGTGATAGTATTTTCAATGCGGACCATCATTATTCCGAAACTATTTTTCTTATCCGGTTGTTGATTTTATCCAAAACATAAACAGTTCCGTTTTTATCAACTGCAACACCGGTTGGCGCGCTGAAAAGCGCAGATCCGCCTATAGCATCAGCGTATCCTGCTGTACCGCTGCCGGCAAAGGTGCTTACATCAAAAGTATTGGCCTGGATAAAGCGGATGCTTTGATCAGGGTTATAGCTTCCGCCGTCCCATGTTCCGTTGCCGGCTACATAAATATTGTTGCTGTTATCAACCGCGATGCCCCATGGATAAGCAAATTTTGCAGTTGTAGCGGCTCCGTTTAAATACCCTGAAACCCCAAGTTGCCCTGCTATGATGCTGCCATTCCAGTCGCCGGCACTGAATTTCCTGATAACCTGGTCGCCGTTAACCGATACGTATAAGTTGCCGGCTTTGTCAAATTTGATTCCAGCGGGATAGTTAAGGCCGGATATTACCTGTTTGGTAGTCCACTGAGCCGATACCTGGTAGATATTTCCAGGGCTGGAACAACTGGAGTAATAAACATAACCCGTTGTTTTGTCGATAGCAACACTCCATGGCGACTGGTTACCCCAGGCCCAGGTGGTTGCAGTACCATCGGGACTTATTTTACGGATATCATAATTTCCGGGATCAACAGAATATACGTTTCCCTGGGCGTCAACAGCTACATCATAAGGTATGGAGAAATTTGCCGCGCTCCCTTTTCCATCGGCATAACCCGACACCTGGGGATTACCTGCGAGCGTGGATACATTACCGGCAGTGTCAATTTTCCTGATGCAGTGATTTCCGGGATCGGCAACGTAAACATTCAGGTTGTCATCAACAGAAATCCCCATGCTTCTGTACCAGCTTTGCCCGCTAAAATCAAACATGGCATCTGTACCCTGGCCGTTTGCAAAACCAGCCTTGCCCGACCCTGCCAGTGTCGTGACAGTCCTGGTATATTGATATGTAAAATTATCGGTACTTGTTGCGGTTCCTTTTCCAATAGTTACAACGATAGGCCCGGAACCAGCCTTTTTAGGCACTACTACCATCATTTGTTTGGTATTGGCGCCGATGATTTTCAGTTTAACCCCATTCAGGGTAACCGAAATTTGCGAGGTATCTGTTGAAAAGTTAGTACCGGAGATGAGTACTTCGGTACCGCCACCGCCCTGTGCCGGGATAAATGTAGTGATGCTGATAGGTGATGCAGGGTCATGTGCAGGAACTTTTTCTTTTTTACAGCTTATAAAAGCTACCATTATAAAAAGTGCCCCGGCAAGCAGGTATTGATTGATACCTTTTGCCAATATGTTTATGAATGTTTTCATTTGAATAATTAAGGTTTAATTATTTATTTCCAGATCTTTCACACCCTATTGGGTAAATAAGAGCCGGCATTACCAACCCGGATTTTGTACCAATGCCCTATCGCGGTCCAATTGGTACTGAGATATTGGGAACAGGTACATTTTATTGTTCCACACCCTTTTCTGAAAAAGCGTTTTGGTGTAAAGACCGGTAAAAGCAAATCCCTGTCCCTGATCATCCGTGTTGACATTCAGCCCGTAAATGGTCTGATTTTCATCGGCACCCAACAACAACCTTCTTACAAGGGTAAAGTATCTGTCGCTTTCAAAACAAAGCTCAACCTGGCGTTCCCTTAAAATATATTTCCGCATTAAATCCTTGTTTCCAACAGCTTCCGGATAAACGGTTTCTATACCGGGTAAGCCGGCCCTTGTCCTGATCTGATCAAGATAAAGCACGATATTGGAGTTAGAGGGATCATATTCATTTAAAGCCTCCACATAATCCAGCAATATCTCGGCGTATCTCATGAGTATAAAAGGCCGGTAATTGGTGGCATCCTGCCTTATATTATCGGCAGGACTTACGTTTTTCAATACATCATATCCGGTAATATTATTACTTGCACCACTGGCTTTTGCACCGGCTTTACCATTATAATAAAATTCAACCCGGCCTGTTCCGTCAATATTGGCATCTGATGAATAATAGTTTTTATCATCAACAGTTGGCGCAGGCAATACCGGCCGGCCATTATACTGGATATAGGCGTAAAAACGCGGTTCGCGATTAGCATACATATTCCATTGCCCTTTACTGTGCTCCCAATATTTGGCACCATTACTTTGGGCAAAACTTGTAGCTGTATATCCCGAACGCGGGTCGTCAATGGTGCGGCCGTTATTCATATAAAACGCATCCACCACATTTTGGGTGGCGTTGTACATACTATATCCTCCCGGCCCCGGCGATACACATTTGGTATATCCCCAGTAACTCCAGGAGTTTCTTGAAAAGATGATCTCGTTGTTCCAGTTTGTTAAGAAAAGATCCCTAACCGATAGATAAGGATCAAACTGAGTTCCGCCATTGTCAAGATTTGTAAATAACTTGTATGCACCAAGATCTATTACGGCCTTTGCTGCATCCGCAGCTATTTTCCATTTGCCGGCATCAAACGCTGTAGGTGCCAGTGGGGTACCATCCTGATTTTTAAAAGAGGCAAATGACGGATTACCGTTCCACAACGGACTTGCCGCCAGTAAAGCCAGCTGTGCTTTTACCGCCAGGCACGCGCCCTTTGTTGGCCTGCCATAATTACTGGTTGAGGGCCATTGGGCAGGTAAGCCCGAAGCAGCCTGATCCATCAGTTGGTTAACGTAATCCTTACATTCGTCAAAAGACGCTCTTGGGTACTTGTTAAAGTCATCATTTAAGCTTAACGCTTCGGTTATTTTCACAACCGGGCCATATTGTTTCATTAACTGCCAGTAAAACCATCCCCGTAAAAAACGGGCTTCGGCTTTATATTGATTTTTCAGGCTGACGCTCAACTGGCTGGACGGGACCTTATCAATATTGGCTTCAAAAATGAAGGATGACCTGATGCCGGTGTAATAATTATCCCAGTGATCAAAATAGGCATTTACGGGGCTCCAGTTGCCAACAACCATTTGCCTTACATTGGTACCGGGGATGGATACCGATGACTCGTCACTGGCCCCCATTGCGCTGTAATCTCCCCCATCGGTTTCTACAATATAGCCGTAAATGTTATACAAGTATGATTCGGCATTAGCCCTGGTGCTCCAGATCAGATCTGATGTTAGCAGGTTATCCGGTTTTTTATTAAGGTAATTACATGACGATAAACAGGCACTCAGGACGCATATCCCAACTACCATTATTAGTATGTTTTTTTTCATTTGGCACACTTTAAATTCTTTTGAAACTGATTTAAATTCACGATTTCTATAACGCAACCCTTAATCCAAGGGCAAGTATTCGTACCGGTGGATAGCCTGCGCCGTTAGAGCCAAGTTCAGGATCCCAAAGTTTGAATTTGGAGAAGGTTAACAGGTTTTGCCCCGTTAAATAAAGGTAAACTGAGTTAATACCCGCCCTGGTAAGAAACAAGGGCTTATAAGTATAACCCAATGTAGCCTGTTTTAAACGGACAAAACTCGCGTCTTTTGACCACCACGTGCTCGGCTGATAATTATTACTGTTTTGATTAGCAATGCCTAAGCGTGGATAGTATACATTCTGACTCGGGTTATCAACTGTCCACCTGTTCTCGAGAATTGCAAGCACACCCGATGGATAGGTGCCCATGCCTGTAAACGGCACTATACCCGCGCCCTCTGCACCTGCACCAGTTATAGAAGAACCGTTTGCCATGATAATTACATTACCGGTTCCCTGGAAGAAAAGGGAAAGATCGAACTTTTTATAACCAACCGTAAACCCTGCACCATACAATATGGTAGGGATGTCGGATTTACCGGTATAAACCTTGTCATAGCTGTTGATCACGCCATCACCGTTTACATCTTTGTACTTGATATCGCCGGGCCTTAACACAGCGCCAAACTGTGTAGGGCTTTTATCAACATCTTCCTGCGAGGTAAATAATCCTTCCGCAACATACATCAGGTTATCGCCATATTTGCGCCCGGTTGATTGTTGATAAGCATACAGCTGTTTCGGTTCGTCTTGCTGTACAATTTTATTATTGTTATAAGTGAAATTGCCATAAAGACGCAAGCCAACCTTGCCTATATTGTCATTATATTCAATGTTACCCTCAATACCGTGGTTATTCATTTCGCCCAAATTGGCAAATACAACCCCGCTTACACCCAGGATCCCTGATAATGAGCTTCGCTGAACTAAAATATTTGTCCGTCTCTCTTTATAGGCATCAATAGTGATATTCAGTTTATTGAACAGCCCTATTTCCAGGCCAATATTATCTTTCCTGGCTTTTTCCCATGTCAGGTTCTCAACACCTATAACAGTTTCTTTAGTGCCACCATATACAGTTCCGTTAAGGCCTAAACCCACAGAGCCGCCGCTGCCATATTGGTTGATATAAGGGAACCTGGTGATTTGATAGTGAGATCCAATCTGATCATTACCTACAAGGCCATGAGAACCTCTTATTTTAAACAGGTTAAACGTTTTTGAAAAACCCTTGAAAAAAGGTTCCTTCGAAATTACCCAACCAGCAGAAACAGCCGGGAAAAAACCAAATTTTTTGCCCGGCTCAAAGTTTTCCGAACCGGTATAACCGGCATCAAATTCAAGCAGGTATCTATCGGCATAGGTATAGGTTGCCCTGCCGGCCAAGCTTTGGTTGTTGTAAGGGATAGAGTTTATAACACTCCCTGCTGTGCTCTGGACCCTTGACCTCATATTGTACAAAAGCAACCCGCCAACATGGTGTTTGCCGAAAGACTGATCATAATTAATATTGGTTTCCAGGTACATGGTTTTTTCGGCAGATGAATACTGGGTATAACCCAAAAACTGGCTTCCATATCTCGACTGGCCTAATACCAGGTTACCCTGCGGGTCTCTTGAAGAAGCTAAGTAAAGATCATTGGTGCCTGTTCTGCCATTGTCATTTTCGCTGTACGAGTCGAACGAGAACCTGGCCATGGCGCTTAGTCCGTTGGTGATAGCATCCAGTTTCTGGTTAAGGGAAAAAACAGACTGTATGGTAGGGCGAAACTCGCTGTTGTAACCTGAGTTTTGGATATCATTTACCGGGTTGGAGCCGCCATTGTTGTAAGGGCCTGCCCATTTACCATCGGGATATCTTATCGGGAACGCGTTAGGTGGAGTTAAGTACGATTCATACCAGATATTTCCTGCCGAGATACCGGGGTAGCGGCTGCTCACCAGCATCGCATCCAGGTTCATGGTCAATAAGGTAGTTTTGGTGATATCAATGTCAAGATTTGACCTGAAATCGTAACGTTTAAAGTTAAGGTTGGGGTTGTAGCCGTTTTGTTTGGTTACTTTATAACTTCCTTCCTGGTCATAAAAAGAAGCAGAAACATAATACCTTACCGACGAAGCGCCACCGGTAACATTTAAGTTGGTATTGTAGCCGGGGGCCCAATTCTTATATACAGACTTTATCCAGTCGACATTTGGATAAAGGTATGGGTCCAGTCCGCTCGCTGTTTTCTGGATAGTTTCTTCAGAATATGCAGCCGGGTTACCATCATTTGTAGTTGCCTCGTTATGCAGCCTCATCCAAGATACTGCATCCAGCATTTTAGGCGTTCGGGTAAGGCCCGACATGGATGTTTCCGTTTTAAAGGAGATCTTAGGTTTACCAGCGACACCTTTTTTAGTGTTGATGATCAAAACGCCGTTGGCGCCCTTAGCCCCGTATACTGCAGTTGATGATGCATCCTTTAACAGGGAAATGCTCTGGATATCCTCTGGGTCGATGTTGTTATAGGCCCCTCCATAGGTACTGTTTACGTCATCGCGCTGCACGCCGTCTATAATAATAAGCGGGTTTGAATTACCGGTAAAAGTGCCAATGCCCCTGATGGTAAATGACGCGTTATCATAACCCGGCTCCCCGCTTCTTTGCATCGATATAACCCCGGCTACCTTTCCGGCCAGTGCATTAGACAGGGAACGGTTTGGAGTTGTTATATCAGCAACATTCACCGTTGTAACAGCCCCGGTTATGGTCAGCTTCTTTTGTTTACCATACCCTACTACCACTACTTCATTTATACCCTTAGTATCGTCAAGTAACTGAACGGTCAGGAAAGATGTTGCTCCGTTAACCGTAATTTCTTTGGCAATGAAACCGGCAAATGAAATAACAAGGGTGCTGTTATCATTAGCCTCAATGGTAAACCGCCCCTCGCTATCAGTTATTACCCCCTTATCAGTCCCTTTGATGCGCACACTTGCGCCGGGTAAAGTAACGCCTTTTGAATCAGTGACAACCCCTGAAACTTTTATAATGGGTATAGATTGAGGTTGTGTTTCAACAGGTTTAGGTTTAATAATAATAATTTTCTCGTTTATACTATATATAAACGGTTGCCCTTTAAATGTTTGCTTTAATACTTCCTCTAATTCGGTATTCAGAACATTGATACTTACCGGGTTAGCTTGCTTAATCACCTTTGAATTATAGAAGAAATCATATCCGCTTTGTTCCCTAATTTCTTTAAGGACTTTTTCTAATGGAGCATTTTTTTCTGATAATGTAATTTTTTGTGCGTAACCTGAAGCACTCGCCTGAAGTATGGTTGCTACCAACAAGATGATGGATAGTTTCATAATCAACAAAGCTTTATTTTTTATACAGGGGACCCCATATAATGTTATTTCATAACATTTCATACATTTGAACTTGTTTGGGTTTAAGGTGTAATTGGACTACGAATTTAGTTTCATGGTAAGCCCTAACGCTTTAGTCGGAAGTGTTCCACCACTTCCGGCTTATTTTAAGGTTACCTCAATGCAAGTAAAATATCACGGCATAATGGTAACCCTCCTTCCTTCAATTTTAGTTTTAACGTTTCCTGTTTGTTCTATGATCTTCAACGCCTGGGCTAAGTCTCTTGAGCGCGATACTATGCCCCCAAACCTTAAATTATCTACATTACCGGTGTATTCTACATCAACATTATACCAGCGGGCCAGCTTACTCATAATGCTTTTCAGGTCTTCATCAACAAACAGAAAATAGCCATTTTTCCAGGCTACCACCTCTTCGGTATCAACCGTCTGAATATCAATTGAATTGTCTGAATAATTGATATTTGATTGTTGCCCCGGTTTCAACAGTTTCGATTGATTTGATTTGGTGGATAATACCTTAACAGAACCTTCCAATAAAGTAGTTTTTACCGAGCTGTCGTCGATGTAGGAACTGATGTTAAAATGCGTACCTAAAACTTCAACCACCTGGCTGTTACTCAGAACCCTAAATGGTTTTTGGGCATTTTTTGCTACCTCAAAATAGGCCTCGCCAGTTAATTCAACACTGCGTAAGTTCCCTGTAAAGTTTGTTGGAAAACGGAGCGAAGAACCGGCATTTAACCAAACTTTTGAACCATCGGGCAGGTTAACCTGGTATTGGCCGCCTCTGGGGGTTTCAATGGTATTATAAGCCTGTTGAGCTAAACCTGTTGAATTTGATGGTGCATTTTCAATAGTATAAATCAATTTGCCATTGGCAGCTTTGGTAATAGTTACACCTGATTGCTTGGCCAGCTGCCCTGTAGCGGCATCATCAAGGGTAATTTTTGAGCCGTTAGCTAAAGTTAATAACGCCTTATTACCGCCAGGAGCAACCGTATGCTTACTAACAGGCAGCGCGTTATTTTTAGCTAATAAAGAAGAATTGTTGTGCCTTAAGTAAAGAGCCAATAAAGATGAGACAACCAGGAACAAAGCTACAGATGCAGCTACAAACCATCGGCTCCTCAAAAAAATAATCCTTTTAGAGGCAGATTCCCGAGCCTTTATTTCCTGTAATATTTTGCTGTAAAGCTCTGTTTTAGCAATATTTTCATCGCCCAGTAAAAACTCATCCCATTTCAATTCGTTTTTTTGGAGCGTATCGTAATAGTCAAATAAAAACTTCTCCTCATCGGCAGTGGCCTGATTGGAAAGATATTTATTGATTAAGTTTATCAGTAGTTCTTTGTCCATTAGTTAGTTGTTGCATGTAAGTAACGCAACACCGGGGGTACCCCCAAAGAAATTGTAAATATTTCCTGACTATTAACAAATCATGAAATTTCAGAGAATCAGATAAAAAAACGAGTTGGAAAAAAGAGTATAAATGGAGATAGGAACAATATCAAAACCAACGCCCACAAGACATGATAACAGCAAGGCAAACAAAATCGCCCAGCGTTTTGCGCAAACGATTCAACGCTATGGTTAACTGGTTTTCAACCGTTTTTGGCGAAATCTCAAGCCGTTCTGCAATTTCTTTGGTTGATAAATGCTCTCTGCGGCTCATAATGAATATCTGCCGGCATTTCTCAGGCAATTCGGCAACTCCCTGTTCCAGCAAACGGTTAATTTCTTTTTCAGATAGGATTTCTTCACCACCGTTTTTGCTAAAAAGTTCTTCCAGCCTGTTAAAAAGGTCTGCTTTTACTTTGCCGGAACGTATAATATTAAACACCTGGTAACGGACAGCGGTATATAAATAGGCGTTTAAAGAAGTGAGCTGCAGGTTAGCCCGTTTCATCCACAGGTTTACCAATACCTCCTGGGTGATATCTTCAGATACCTGGCGGTCCCTGAGTATATTGTATGCCGAAAGATAAAGTTTTGACCAATATTTATTATAGATGCGCTCAAATGCCACAATATCATTCTCTTGAATCAACGCTATAAGTCTGTCATCAGACAATAACTGAACTTCGGGGCTATTCATTCCGCATTATAACTAATTGGCAACGTCAAAGAAAGTATTTTTTATTGTTTTTTAATCTAAAACCCGCTCCCATCCAAATTGCTGATCAACGCCGGTACGGAGATCTTTTTTAGCCTGCCCATCAATTGTTACCATTTATATCGCATCTGCAATTAAGCGGGTACTTGGGTTAAGGCCTCCAATTTGTTATTTCGGGTAATTTTATAATAGTAAATAAAGTCAAAAAAACTGTCAAATGAAAGTCACCGGCAAATAAAATGCGACAAAGTAAGAGGTTTTTAAATCGCCTATAAGCCGTTTAATCTGCTTTGGGAAACGCGTACAATTTCGGCGGCATTTTTATTCCTTAACCCTCCGATATCAAAACCGCTTAAAATTTTTTCAAGCTCACGCAATTTACCTTGCTGGTTTCTTTTTATAAAACCGGACTTTAGTACATTAATTTTTTCATAATCCTGAATGCCTTCAATCAATCGTTCAAAGCGGATAGATGACCGCAGCCCCGGATAAACTAAGTAGGCATCCCCTGATGACCACGATCCGAACCGTGTATCTCGTAAAGGATCTTTTGTCCAGCAGTTGTAAGCCCATCTTAAATAGCCATCATACCCTTTGTAAGCTACATGCCAGCCCAGCCAAACAGACTCTGCCGGTGCAGAAAAGGTAAACGTATTAGGACTCCCTTCTGTGCAGCAGGTATAATAGGTGGTGTTAAAGCCCGCCCTTTTACGTGATATGATAGCACTGCTATCTATTACCTGGTTTGACGCCACACTGTAATCCACTAAATCTTTTTCAATTTCGGGATGGTAATTACCTGCCAATGAAATTTTAAAATCTTTATCTGCACTTTTTATTAAAGCTATCGCTTTTTGCATATCCTCCAAAGGCCTTTCATCCATCGCGATGGTTGTTTTTTTAAACCATCCTTTCTTTTTCAGATGGTTAGCAAAATCAGACAGCATAGGACGCCAATGCTCATTATATTCTGCTGTGCCGGGTTTAGCTATAATAGCAGTATCCTTTTTCAGCGTTTCATCATAATAATAAAACTTTAAATTCCAGGGAATCATACTATAACAGTTGATAAATTTATCAATACCCAGCGACATCATAAAAGTCACCCATTTATCGAAAACGCTATAGTCATAAGTCCATGAACCATTTTTGTTTTTAGTCCATTTTATCATTGATCCATAAATATCATATGTTTGACTATTCCATGGGTCATAAATAAGTGTAGTAGTAATTGATTTTTGACCGGCATTTGCCAGCATTTTCATATATGGGCGCATGATGTCAAAATGTTGCTTTGACCAGGGTTTTACACCGTACACCCGGGAAACCGAATAAGGGTTTTGCCACAGATCGAGATGAAATCTCCAGTGTTCGGGTGCAGGCAGGGTATGATTAAGTACTTCTACAGTATAATGCAAAATATAAGTATTCCCCCCTCCTCCTTCCCTGATTTTCACATAACCTTTATAAGTACCTTTAACAGCACCGGCAGGAACCTTAACACTTAACCAAACAGGCCGGGTAGTATTTTTAGCTACAGAAAGGGATCTGACAGGATCAATAACATCCTCTACAAGAGAGGAATCATGACCTGCCTGAATACCGCAGCCGCCCCCCTCATTATTCAGCCCATCGGCCATCACGTAACGCACAAAATTTGCGCTGATATTTTTTTTTGGAATTATATGGCCTTTATCATCTTCAAGTTTGCTCCATTCAAAACTTAATTGTTCCAGGTTACGGGTGGTCCATACCAGGAATTGCGTATGTACTTTTTCTCCTTTCCATGCTTTGGTTTGCCATTGTGTTTGCAATGGAAATATTGATGGGGCATTGCGTTTCTCATAACGAATATCTGGCGACGCAAAACTTACATAAACACCTGGTTTTAATTCATCCCAGCTTTTCTGCTGAACAGGTTTGGGGTCCGGAAGTTCCTGGTAAGCCCCACTCATTTTAACCTGTGCCGAAACGACAGCACTAAATAATAACAGGATTACAGTAAGTTTCATTTTCATATCTCGCTATGTTGCAGTAAATTAGATGAGTACTGAGGTTTAATTTTCAAATTGCATTTTTCCAAAAAACTCGGGTAAATGAAAGTTGGTATCTGCTGATTTGATATTGCTCCAGGTTAAAAAATGCGGATCGGGCAGTTCATCACCGCATTTATGAAAATTAACCCGGCATTGCCTGCCATTTAATGATGTAATGGAATGATTGCAAAACACCTCTAAAGGTATCATTAACGTCAGTTCCCAGCCTATACTGCCTTGTCCGCAACTATCAACCAGTTTTAAATTAGTTTGGTGCCTGATTGTTCTTATGGCGGCCTCTGGTAATAGTTTGCGGTTTGTCCTGCTTGTTCCAAAACCCAACATGCATGTACCTGCGCAATTAAACCCAAAACTATAGTAGCTCTTTTCATCTCCAAAGGATACAAAAAACTCTACGCAACTATCTTTATAAACCGGCTCGTTAGGCTGCTTGTAAATTGCCCTTACAGATTTTTCACTTACATAGTATTTTATAAAAATACTATCCTCACCAAAGGCTATGGCAAAATGCGCATCCGGCTTATACCCATTGGCAGGCCAGGGCACCATTCCGATATGATTTTTTTCATAATTATCTAACAAATAAGATACGTGCGCTATGGGACTTACTTTATTTACAAGCCCTAAAAATGGTACCGTTAATTCTTTCATTCTACTTTGGATGCTAATTGCGTATATGTTTTTGCTACGTCCTGAATTATTTGATCTAAAACAACATATTGCTCTTCGAGCTTTTTGAGCAGTTGAAACTGTACCCTGGTACGCTGTAAATTATGTTCGGCAAAGCTCGTTTTATAGTAAACGTCACCTTCTATGTAATCTGTAAGGAAACGTACTCCTTGCATATAGGGAATTAATAAAACTCCCATTACAAGCGTTTTAACTTCCATATCTGATAGAAAGCCACCGGCGCTTTTAAAATACCCCTCTGTGTAGGCTTTAAACAGCGGAATATTCAGGTCGACTTTTGTAATATCGCTTTCATCTTCGGACGCGGTGTTTATAATAGTGCGGATAGCATCGCCAAAATCATATGCAACGTAGCCGGACATAACTGTATCAAGATCAATTACACACTGCCCGTGATCGTTCATATCAAGCAGTATATTGTTGAATTTAGTATCGTTGTGTG
This sequence comes from Mucilaginibacter sp. Mucisp86, assembly GCF_047324315.1. Taxonomy (NCBI): domain Bacteria; kingdom Pseudomonadati; phylum Bacteroidota; class Sphingobacteriia; order Sphingobacteriales; family Sphingobacteriaceae; genus Mucilaginibacter; species Mucilaginibacter sp. Mucisp86. The sequence continues at coordinate 4,532,293 of NZ_CP168503.1, read as the reverse complement.
TAACGCGCAGAGGTAATTTCCCTTCTTTGCCTAAATTCAGGATAGTGACCATCGCGTCGGCCCTTTCAACAACAAAGGTTAATTCGGGCAAAACTTCTTTAACCCGGCCTTCAACATCAGCCAGCACAGCTTTATTTAACCTATCGAGCCGCATAGCGATGTTATGAAAATCCGGTATGGTTTCGAAAAGTAAGTTAGTATCCAGGTCTGATAACAGTAATTGAAATTTACCAAATGCCTTACCGCCCTCATAGGCCTGCTGATCGGTAAGCACGAGATCATAGCTTTTAGTATCCTTTAAAAACAAATACATCCGCCAGTAGTTGCCGGCTGTATCACAAAAAAAACACTGCTTATCCTTTGCCCAAACCATGGTAAGCACTTCTTTAGCCGGGTTAGAATGAGGGATTTCGGCCAGTTTTTTTTTAAGATGATTGGTTACCAGTTGTACATTATTCATCAGCGCCGGTACATCTTTAAATACATGGTGATTGACACGCTGAAGCAAGTAGCCGGGCAATTCCGGGTTGGTAGTCTTCACGTGAAATGTATCATTGATATGCCCGGAACCAAACGGCACAATAATTTCAACGTTTCCTTCAGTGCAAAAATTAGCTACGATTTCGGGTATATTATATGACATTTTCTGTTTTAGTTCGTTTCAATTACTTTTTAAAATACGTATCACTTAAGTGCTTTACCGGCTTAGCATAGGGTAAGCCCCCCAGATAATGCTTACCCCTTTATGGCAACTATATTGCATTCTATATATAGTGTATACGTAAACACTAAAATTCTATAAATGCTTCAATACAAATATAAAAATATTTGTGTGCCCGCACACATTTTTGATTTTTTTGTTCAAAAAAAAAACATTGATTTTACTGTTGTGATTTTATAATGAACCGGGAGGCTGTGTCGCTTTACAGCAACCGATATGTTGAAGTGTTCTTTGCAGTAAAAAGGGGGGTAATAAAACAAATCCACAATAAATTGCCTGGAAATAACAATTCATTATGGATAAAAATATAAGGAATACACTGCCGGAAAATTGTCGGTCAATTAGATATCTAAATAAACAGTATCTTCATCATCTATGTAATAATTCATATTTTCTTTGGTAACTATATCAAGCGGAAGGTATTTAATGATAGGCACTTCTTTTTTGAATGCAAGGTAATCTGTTAACTGATAAATGCCCCAATAACCCTGCCCCTTTGGGTTTTGATTAATCAAAAAACTAATTGCGCCCTTATTCAGGAAATAGAGATTGGCAGGAAGTAAATCGTATCCTATTATTTTGATATGCTTTATATGACGCTGCTCCAAATGCTTTGCAATTTCATGAGCTTTAGATGTTGTAACAAACACACTGGTCATATCTGGTGTGCTATCAATAATGGCATCCAGCTGTGTGATAAACAAAGCTGCATTAGCCCTGTTCAATTCAATCCGTAAAATTTTGTACTGGTGCTCCAGGTTATTTTGCGAAAAATAATTACGAAATCCTTGTTCTTTCTTTAAAAGATGCGCCGCATTACTTATCTCTTCATCAATATGGGCGATTAAAACAGAACAAGGTTCAGGCTGTCCATAGTGTATAAGTTTCCCCGCCAAAAAACCACTCTGATATGAATCCTGACCTATGTAGCTCAAGGGCTCACACTCGGCAATTTGGGTATTAAACAACACAAACGGAATTCCGACCGCTTTCCATTTCTCAAAAAACGGTAAGGTTTCCCGGTAAAATATCGGGGATAAAATTATACCATCCGGGCTATCATTGGTTAGTTGATTGGCATTGGTTATAAACGATTCAACATCATAGGGATCAAATACATATTGCTGGACAACTATGCCATATTGCTTCAAATCTTTCTCGGCTTTTTCAATTCCGGCTTTAGGAGCGTACCAATATGAATCGCTTTTATGATCGGGTATTAACGCGGCAATTTGATATATTTTATTTGAACCCAAAGCCCTTGCCATAAGGTTTGGTTCATAATCCATTTCTTCAATAATCTTCAGTATTTTCTCTTCTACTTTTTTTGACACCCGCCCCCGCTTATGCAATACCCTGTCAACTGTACCTGTTGAAACTTTTGCTTTTTCGGCAATATCTTTAATGCGTACAATTTTATTCTTCATATTAAATCTACATGTAAAAAAGATAGCAAATTTAATATAGTTTATCGCATTACTATTGCCACAATTTAGTGAACTTAACTAAAGGCGGAGCCGTTATTTTTTGAGATAAGGAACAAGTGCGATCGCCAATTTTTGGTAGCCCGCCCCGTTTGGATGTAAGCCATCGCCAAAAAGCGACTCGTCAATATGGCCGGTATTATTAAGTAGTAACTTTCCAGGGTTAATAAAGCGGACCTGTGTTTGAGAAGCTAATTCAGAAATTGCTTTGTTAAGAAGTTTAACCCGTTTTTCCATGGCTCTTCTGGGCAGCAAGCCCGACAAAAGAATTTTAGCCGCCGGTTGGCGTACCTTTACTGCCTGTACCAGCAATTTCAACCCTTCTATTATTTCCTGGTCATTATTAACAGATAGGTTATTGGTGCCTATCATGATCATCACCTTGTTTGCCTTAAAACCGTCAATCTCTTCATGATATATACGCCATAATACATTCTCAACCTGGTCCCAGCCAAAACCAAAGTTTTTTACACCTAATGGCTCCAGGTATTTATCCCATGAATCGCCTCCCCTTGCTAACGGAGCCTTTGGTAAGCCGCCCCAGTAATTCAAAATAGAATTGCCAAGGAATACAATTTTTGGCGAATCAGTTTTAATAAGCGTTAGTATTTCGCTATGCCTGTTTCGCCAGTCATAATAGCCATCTCTGCTTTGTACAACAGGTTGAGTAGTTGAATATTTGCCCGTTGGTTCGTTGATGATTGTGCGTATAGCTTTCTCATAGGCACCGGCATATTTTTCCATTCCGATATCATTGGGGTGCAAACCATCAACTGTTGAATTGATATCAAGATCAATTTCCTTATTGGTTAATAGATAAACATTTTTTAGTCCTGCGGTAGTTAGCTTTGAATAAATGCTATCAAGAACTTTATTGACACGATTATAATCAGCATTCCTCGCTGTATCTAACAGGTCATCAACATTACCCCCACTATGTTCTACCAACAGGATAGGAATTTGTGGATGCTTTTCATTTAAAATTTGTACTGACGCTAATAAGCGCTTTTCAATTTCCTTGTCAGAAAAGCTTATTAAATTGGGCATGCAATCAAGTACATATATTTTTGCGTCAACCTCCGCCATCAGGTCAATGACCGATTTTTCAAGTAGCCCTGTACCCGAAAAACCAAGGTTCACCAGCGGGCGGTCAAGTGCGCGTTGTAAAATAGAGGTCCATGCCAAACCAGGCCTCGACGCACATGCACCCTGTGCAATAGATGTTCCATATACAAGTACGGGTTTTTCTTTAGACGGAGGCATGAAATTAAATGCATTGCCCGCAGGAACACCTATTTCAAGCCAGGATACTGAATTATATAATGGCAAAAAAAGCCTGTATTCATAGCTTCTTCCCGGAAAAGCAGCGCTAACTTTTATATTAGAAAAACGATAAGTAATAGTGTCTTTAAATGAAAAACTACCGGGGGCCATACACCATTTTCCATTAGGATCCAACGCGTAAAGATCCAGGCCACTTACGCCTGTGGCCGGCATGTGCGACATTGCGAGATCACCTTTAACTTTATAGCGAATAACCAGATTAGCCGCATCTGTTTTAAACTTGATATATAAGCCCGCACTGCTGTGCGATGTGTTCCACACATTAGGATTTAGCTCCTTTTGGGCGCGTGCCGGAAACCTATCATAAGTGGCCGCAGTTTCCGTTGGCCATGCCTGCCCCTCTATAACAGGGAAACCTGCTTTGGCCGGGTCAAGCCATTTATATGTTATAGTAGTTTGAGAAAAGGATAAAGTACAAAAAAAGCAAAAGAATAATAAAATGAATATTGATATCCGTTTCATTGGTAATTTATTAAAAGGCTATTTTCAGATAAAACCCGGAACCGGCCAGCATATTCGCCGTTAACAAAGTATTAGCAAAAATCTGGCGAAGCTATATGTTTGCGCGCACATCTGTTTAAATACAGCCACTACTTTCATAATGTAAGTTGGCTAAAAAAGAATGAAGACATTAATGAGCTGGCATCGCGTCCAGCACCATCACTTCAAACGGCTCAAGCGTAACTGCATAAGTAGCTCCTTTAAATAAAGGATTTTTAGTTTCCCGGCTGCAAAGTTTAGCATTATAAAAAAGATAAGCAGGTTTACTATTTAAAGGCAATTCAAAAACTTTACGCGTATCAACAAGGAAGGTTTTTGCTTTATTTGACGGATTTCTTAAAGTAAGAATTGCCTTTTTTGGCGACCATGAAGCGAATCCATAAATATCTCCTTTTGATGGGTCGCCACCTACCCAATGTGTATCGGGCATAATATCTTCATTTCTCCGTGCCCATTTTATGGCCGCCGCCAGGCAATTCCAGTTAGCGGTGTTTAATTTATGGGGATTAATATACAATTCCTGCAAACTTGTTCCGGATCCAAAAAACGACCAGATCTCATCAGAAATATCTTTATCATTCATGTCAAATTTGGCAGGTGCACCATTGTCTGCAATACAAATCCCATGATACATTAGCGAGCTTAGCGGATAAAGCGAGGCGCGTTGAACAACATTTTTATATACTTCGCCATCGCGATAATTAAGCCATTGTTGCCTGTTATCTCCTTGCCCCTCTGTATTTGTATCCCAGCCATTTCTCCATATCACATCGCCATATTTGAGCCAGAAAGGTGAGGGCCAGGTGCCTATGGTCAGGCTGAAATAAAGATCTGGTTTTACCCCACGCAAAGTTGACACGAGGTTTAACAGCGATTCCATATCCGTTTGGTATTCGGGAGTTGCACCTGTTGATTTATCCCCCGCCCCAACGCCATCAAATTTAAACATCGAGATACCATATTTGGTTACAAAGCTTGCCGCGGCATCTTTAAACCTGTTTGAATAAACAGTACCTGATAGGGAAAATCCGTGTGAGTTTGTTTCAAACGGAGGATTTTGCTTTCGCCCATATTGTAGCCTTTGCTCCTTGGCCTGCTCATATCCCCCCCAGGGCGACATCCACACACCCAATGAAGCACCATATTTATCAGCCAGTGTTTTGATGTTATCGAAGCCTGCAGGAAAATTGGTTTTGCTTATTTGCCATAACGTTTGATTATCATCCCAGCCATCATCAAACAAAAACGCATTTAAGGAAATATGACGTTTCGCGGTAAGACTGTCACCGAATGCCTGAATACGGTCCAGGCAGCCTGCTTCAGTCAGTTTACGGTCGGCCCATGATAAATCATACCATGAATTATAGTGCAGCATTTGCCGGTATGGCACAGCCCTTTCCCGTTCCAGGTAATAAAGGAATGCCCTGCGTAACTGCCCCTGTAAAGCCACTCCCCAAACTGTAGAGGCCGTCAGCTCCTGTGTTGGCTCCTGCCGATCAATATAGCCGCTCACCCACCCATCATTAGTGTCATATTTACTAATTGGGCTTTCGCATGCTGCAAAGAAATCCTTTGATACTATTGGCGATCCATCAACAATTCCTGACGGCCGTAATCCCGATCCTACAGGGAGTTTTATAAGTTTTAATTTACGGATCCGTAAAGAATCCGTAACACTGTTAAAGGTAAGAACCTGTCTGATATAATTGGAGTTATCTTTTAAAATGGCCTCCCACCTTAAACGGATGCCATATTTTACATTCGAAAAACCGGCTAAAATTTCTTTCCCATTTTCCTTTTCTGAAAGTTTCACAGCCCCACTATTGCCTTTTATGTTAACAATTTTTAATGAGGAGCTCATTTCAAAGTCAGCAGAGTTAATTACGGTACCATCCTTTAACTCAAGCTCGAAAATGGGAGCACCTTTTAAAGAGATCTTCTTATGCTGTGCAACAAATTCGTTTATGGCAATTGTTTTTTTGCCGGCAAGCCATCTCATACACAAGTAATTGTTTTTTAAAATCACAGTTCCCTTGTTTGCAAAAGCAACGGCTTTACCCGGTTTTACATCTGCAAGAAAAACATTTTGAGCCTTGGAAACACTTGCCAGGCTGAGGCAAATTAAAAACAACAGTTTTTTTAGCATGGTTATAAATTATAAGAAAACAGTGAGTAGACATCAGTGTGTGCGCACACAAATATAAAATATAGTCTACTGTTAAAAAGCCGGTCAAAAGCCATTTGCCTGTTAAGGACGAAGATTTATGTGTTTATGCTTTGATATTGGGCTAAACAATCGTTTGCGCCATTTTTCAATGACGGGGTGGTATTAGGTTGCTTTCAAGCAGAAAAAAGTATCCATTACTTGTAAATTATTAAAGATACCGAAATCGGATCATAAATATCAATCAGTACAGGCATTTACGTTTCACGGAGAGAAGCTCCCGGCTATAATACATCCTATTTACTATTTATTTACAATGTTTACATTTTAATTTACAATCCTGATTACTTAAGCCGAAAAACATCAAAGTAGATTTGCTGCATCAAATTTGTAGGATATGAAAAATAAAAAAATGAAAAGATTATTTGTATTTGTTCCGGCTATCCTCCTGGCATTATTTCTACTTAATTCTTTTGTGCTAAAAGAAAAGGGATCAGGGGAGAAAATAACAGAAGGGACAAAATCAGGGCTTTTGAACATCGTTTTCAGATCTACTGATGGCGGAGAAACATGGCAGAACATTAGCGAAGGACTGCCTGAAAATTTGCAGAGAGAAGGTGTATGGAGTTATGGTTTATTTGCAAACGACCTTGGGCTCTATTTACGCGCTGGCAACGGGGTTTACCACAGTGCCCCCAATTCCACAACTCCTTTTTGGACGAAAGAGATTTTCCCTGGTCAACAACGTAACATTGCCCCAGGTAAGAATGGAATACTCGCATATAATTTCAGGGGTCAATTTTTAAAGAAAATAAATGGAACGAGTGATTGGTCGCCCGTGTACACTAATTTCCAGGAGCAAGCCGTACGCATAGACCAAACGATAGATTGGATGTATAAGAATTATAAAGAGAGGGAGGTGCGCAGCGTTTTTGAAACTGCCGGAGGAACAGTTTTCATTGGTTCCAACAACATGCTTTTTAGATCCGTTAACAGTGGAAAAACCTGGAAACAAGTGCATGTTGGAGACGGTAGAATGAAATTGGTAGAGTCAAATGGCATATTGCTGTCCACCAGCTATAAGGGGATATTAAGATCGACCGATGATGGTCAAAACTGGGATAATGTGCTTAACGAAGGTGGTGTTGGCATCGCTGTGGAACGTATTAATGGCGGATTTGCTGCTATAGTAAACAACACAATAACTCAAACAAACAGCATACACATTTCACTGGATGGTGGAAAAAACTGGAGTGCTATCGGCGAAAAGCTTCAGCCTTCCTGGAGTAGTTCATTAATGAAAAAAATAGGCTTACTTCAATCTTCATCGGATATTTTATCTATTAAACAAATGGGTAAATATTTAATATGTAGTCGTTCAGATAGTATATTCCGATCATCAGACATGGGCAAAACATGGAAACAATTGGTACTTCCTTCTGTAGAAAACAAGGGGTTCAATTTATCTGTATCAGGCAACGTAATTTATGCCATGCCAAATAAAGGGTGTTGAAAAATTCCAAAGCTCTATAATACCTGCACTTAAAAAAGGGGCAGCCAGTGCTACCGGTTTTATATTCAGTAAACGTTTGGAAATTCTTCCCGCCGCTTTATTCAAAATTACCGTTTTAAACAATTGAAATTTTACATTTCATTATGGATCGGATTTTATAAAAGCAGAACAGTTGTTTTATTTACCTTCATAACGTGCCGGATAAAATAAATAAACTTTCGGGGGGCAGCATTAATCTCCCATTTAATTTTGCTCCCCGCTATTTCCGGGGCGGGTGATGTTTCCGTTTCCATCAATGAATAACGGAGCTGCGGCAACCGCTCCTGTGGCTACAAATTGCCATTTGGTAGCACCATTATGCGGATCAAATGCCCATAAGCTTTGCCCTTTATCCGGCTGGAACAAGATATTGCCCGCCATAAACGGATCAACATTGGTAGTAATCGGCAATTTGAAGGTTGTTTTTTGCTGACCGCTTTGAGCATCCAGGATGAAAATGGCATCCCGGTTGATGTTGGTTGTCCAGATAGACCCATTTTGCACAAGTGGCGCACGTTGATAGGTGTTTGGCGCATACCATTTTCGAGTACCGGTGATGGCGTCAAGGGCATAGATCCCGAAGTCGCCAAAGTTTTGACCATATCCGCAAAAATAAACTATGCCATTATCAACAGTCGGAGCGGAAGAAACAGGAGTTCCAAGCACGCCGGGCAAGAAATAGGTCCACAAAGGTTCGACAGGATCGGCAGTGTACACCTGAAGCAGGCTTTCATTGCCTTGTGTGTAAACCCTTCCGTTTGCCACCGCCGGATTAGGCAGCCCAAGGTTAGAAACGCTTTTTGCCGGTAGTCGTTCGCCTGTTAACGCATTGTAGACCACAAGTGTATAGTACAACGTACCGGCTGCAACATAAGCTATATTGCCATTCACCGTTATACTTATTGGGCTACCGGTACCCGCGGTCCATATTTGTTTGCCGGTTCGGGCATCCAGCGCATAAAGCTCAGCTCCGCCAACATAAATCATATCGTTGGCTATACAAGGTGGTTCGGCCACTCCGCCACCCAAAAATGTTTTCCATACCAGCTTTCCTCTGGCTGTGTCAATAGCATAAACGTAGGCATCACTACTTCCGGCTATCAGCGTATTTTTATAAACAGTAGGTGTAGCGGCAATAGCACCACCGGTTTGAAACTTCCATTTAACGCGGGCACTAACGGCATCAAGCGCATAGATATAGCCATTATTGTCGCCAAAATATATTGTGCCTGCTGCGCCGGTAAAAACTTTGTAAGTAACGCTGCTAAGATCTTCGGCAGTAAGTGTATAATTCACCGTTCCACTAAAGTCCTGGGCCTGCTTACTCACAGGGCTCATAACATGACTATTATAAGCAATGTCAGGCACGAGCTTACTCAGGTCGGTACCAGGCGGAACCATCGCGACAATAGAATCATTTTTGATCGTAGCAGTTACGTCTTTACTTAATATACCAGGGTTATCCACCGCTTTGAATACAAAGGAAGTAATGCTTTTTGTCGATGAGAAAAAACGGACTGATACCACATAGGTCTTAGTACTACCATCCTGTGCAGTGATGGTATAGCGAACCGGTTTGGTAAAATCTTCACTTGAGGTTGTGGAAGGGCTGATGCTTTTTCCTACAAACGATATGGTTGGAGTGATATCAGATAGCGAAACGCCGGGGGAAATGTTGATGCTCACGGTATCATCGCCGATATGGATATCTTCTAATACAGATGGGTTCCCGGATATTGGTAAACGAAACTGGATAAGATATTTATCAGTGGATAGTTCAGGTTTTTGTTTTTTGCAGGAAACAATCAGTAACAATGCTAAAATCAAAATACCGGCGCGGCAGAACATGTTTTGATAAGACATCTTATTAACGATAGGGCTCGGGGGACAAATCATTTTGAAAGAGGGATTTACAATGAACTAAATGTAACAAAATATTTAAAGCAGATCATACTTAAGCGAGATCAAAATCAGGGAATAAATTGCACATAACCAACTCAAAACCAAACGATAGACGAGATCTGCGTTAGGGCGGGCTTTACATTTTGTTAGAGGCCGAAATTGAAAGGTAAAAACTCGTGTAAAAATCTCAAACACCTTTTTTTAGGAATCTAAAGGCAATGGATTGTAAAGCAGTTTTCTATTGCATAAAAAAAGAGGCTATACACTGATCAGCCTCTTTTCGTTTTCAAATACTTAAGCGATAGATAGTTTCTGTTTAATTAACTTTATTACCAAAAGGGGGGGTTAACAGGGTTAACAGAATTCAGGGTTAACATTTATATATACCACTAACAATCAAATAGTTAAATGATTTTTATGCCAAAAAAGTGTTAACCCCCCTTTTTGTATAATATATCGGCTAAATTTCAATTTATAGCTAACCCAACATCAGGGGCTGTCAATTTGATTTATGATACAGCCTCTTTAGTGGGTTCAACCGGGATCCAACAATATTACAACTTACCCGCTAAGCAGAAAAGATATTCCGCCTGATGCATCAAACTGCTTTTATCATTCCTCGGATCATTCCAATTTGCTCCGAATCTTTAGGGAATCATTTAAAGATTAATGAAGGCTGCTTATAAATACCAAAAGTATGAATTGCCAAACAAGCCTTACCCGAGGTAACTTTCAATCTTACTTTTGATGCTGTTACCGGCTTAAATTTGACAAGCCATTTATAGCCAATGGACTGCTTGCCGGTTGCCTCTGGAATAGGCACCCAATCTTTTCCGTTAGATGAATAATCTACAGACCAGCCTGTTGTACGGTGACCCAATTCGATAACTTCCTGTAACATCAGTACGTCGAATGTTTTCTTTTTACCAAGGTTAAAAGTTATAGTATCCGTAACTGCATTATCACTCGTTGCATAATAAGTGTTTTCATTAGTATCAACCATATTGGCCGGTTTATAGTTACCGCCGCGCGGATGAAGCGATTTAATAACAGCGCCGGCTGCCAGATTATTTTTAAATGTACTTTTAATTAAACGGTGTAAGCTATCGGCCCTTACCGAATCAATGGCAGGGATCAGCCCTCGTTTATCGGGTGGAAAGTTTAATAGCAGTACACTGTTATGACCAACAGAATTGAAATAAAGCTCCCACAAATCGGCAAGGCTTTTAACATGCGCATTTTCTTCTTCATGATAAAACCAGCTTGGGCGGATCGATACGTCTACCTCGGCCGGTACATAGGCGGAGCCATCCACTTCGCCATGGTTTAATTCCGTGATATGTGCTGCTTCCTCCCGAATGGAAACCGGGTTGATAGTCGACCAGCATGGATCTCCTGCTAATCCCGATTCGTTACCCATCCAGCGGCAGTCAGCATAGCGGTATGAGTTTTTGGTTCCGAAAACAACACAATTGGGTTGCAATTTGCGCACGGTATCGGCCCAACGGTCGTAAAAGGTCGATTTAATTTGATCGGCACCTGCCCCATCCCACCATATTTCCCAAATCGGGCCATAGTTTCGTAGCAATTCCGATAATTGGTTTGCATAATAGTCGCTATAATCAGGCGTTCCGTATCTTGAATCGTGCCGGTCATGCGGGCCTAAATAGATCGCTGCTTTTATCCCTGAGGATTTACAGGCCTCCGTAAATTCTCTAACAACATCGCCCTTACCATCTTTCCAGGGGCTATTTTTTATCGAATAATTGGTATGCGCTGTAGGCCAGTTGCAAAAACCATCGGCATGCTTGGCAACAAAAATAGCTGTTGAAATTCCGGCTCCCTTAAGTACACTTGTCCACTGGTTGCAGTTTAATGCAGTAGGATTAAACAATTGAGGACTGGCAGTGCCGTCGCCTTCATTAACATTGGTAAACGTATTCATCCCGAAATGAAAAAAAGCTATTATTTCACGATGGTACCATTCAATTTGCCTGGCATTAGGTACAGGGCCAACCGGAACCGGCGCTGTTTGTGCATTAGCTACAGCAGGCATTAAACAGCAGGTTATCGCGACTAATCCGATCTGCTTTCTTATTTGGATGATTACTTGTTTTAAATTCATATGGGTTGATAGTTAGGAAATTGAAATAAATGTATTTGTTATCATTTTACTGAAGTTCTGGCATAGTCATCAGCATCTCCATCAATTGGCGTATAGGGCCTTATATTAAAAGAAATGCCTGCCGGTGTTGCTGGAATATAGTATTCAGGTAGCGCTATTGGACCACAGCTGGCATTGCCTATGCCCAATTGCTTATAATCCAGACTTAATACGGTTTCCCTGCGTGCTTTTAATCGAAACAGATGATCTGCCTTTTGCAGGTCCTGATCGGTATAATGAAGTGCTGTAAAATTCAGTTTTCCATTAGCAACTATCATTACACCTGCATTTTCTTCATCGGTAACCTTTAGCCAGTGTACATCTTCACGGTTACCCATTCCCTGGGGCCGTTCATAGGGTTCCAGCATTTCAGTTACTGTTTTTTGATATTGCCCAAAATCAGCCGACTCTTTGCGGTCTGAATAATTTTCATGTGGGCCACGTCCATACCATTCCACATGTTCCAAACCCGGATTTAAGAACAATCTCAATCCCAGCCGGGGTATATCCAGGTCATTTTTTCCCGGATTAAACTTTGCATCTACATTGATAAACCCGTTACCAAAAACAGTATAGATTATGGTTGTGGTCACCTTAAACCCTGAGCGCGTTATGGCATCTGTAACCGTAGTTATTTGTACATGTTTATTATCAATTTTATCAGTTGTAAAACTCTTAAGGTGATATTGTAAGCTGTCATAACCCGCCTTCATCCATTCAATATAAGGCCCCCTCTCCTTCGTGCGGTCATTGTCCATCCGCGCACGGTAAAGGTTAAACATGGGGCCGTTTTGAGCATCACTAATAATGGTTTTATCTGTATAAACCATTGACGATACAGTACCCGTATGCTTATCAAATGCCAGCGTAAATGTCTTGCCTTTAATGTTTAAATTCTGATCGCTCTCCGTGATAGCTAAGTCGGGAAGCGTAGTTACATCGATTACCGGGCCTTCTGTTTGTTCAAAAGACATAGGCATCTGCTGCCATGCTACCACATGCCCTCGTTTGGCCCATAAATTATCCTCATGAAGCTTAAAAGATATCGTTAGCCAATACTGTGCACCTGCAAACAACGCTGGCTTTTGGTAAGGGATATCAACAATTGCAGTTTGCCCGGCCGGAAGGTTCAAAGCGGGCAGCGTACCTGATTGAACCACTTTGCCATCTGCGGCTAAAGTCCAGGTAAGATCGAACCTGTTTAAATTGATAAAAGCGTATTTATTTGTAATGCTCACCCTACCCTGCAACAGGTCCCGGGCCTTTATACTAATATATTGATAGATTTTTTTTACTTCTTCAATTTCTGGCTTTATCTGCCTGTCGGATGTAACAAGGCCTTTGACACTGAACGTGCTGTCATTGGGCTTATCACCAAAATCACCGCCATAGGCAAAAAAGGTTTTTCCGGTTGTATCCCCGGGGATTGCTTTGTTCACGCCCTGGTCAACCCATTCCCAGATACAGCCACCTATTAACCGTTTGTGCGATTCGATGGTTTCCCAGTACTCTTTAAGATCACCTACAGCGTTACCCATGGCATGGGCATATTCGCACATAAAAAATGGTTTAGGAGAGCTTTTTTCCCCTTCTTTAGTTAAATCACCGATGGAAGGATACATACTTGATTCAATATCAGCCACATCGTTCTGGCCTTCGTAATGAATAGGCCGCGATTGGTCAAGCGCCAGTATGGCTGCCCGGCCGGCCACAAAATTCTCTCCTCCCCATGATTCATTGCCCATTGACCAAACGATTACCGAGGGATGATTTTTATCCCGTTCTACCAGTCGCGTTTCCCGGTCAACATAGGCTGGTTTCCAATTGGGATTTTTGGTAAGCTCATCTCCCATACCATGCGTTTCGAGATTGGCTTCGTCAATAACATATAAACCATATTCATCACAGAGTTTGTACCAGGCCGGATCATCCGGATAGTGACAGGTGCGTACCGTATTGATATTATATTGCTTCATCAATTCAATATCACGGATCATGGTAGCCACTGGTATTGTTTTACCATATTTGGGATGTACCTCGTGGCGGTTTACGCCTTTCAGCAGTACAGGTTTACCGTTTACAAACAGGCGGCTGTCCTTTATTTCCACTTTGCGAAAACCAAATTCGGATGCCGTTACCTCCTGTATTTCTCCCTTTTTATTTTTAAGCGTAAATACTGCTTTATACAAATTTGGTTCCTCTGCCGACCAAAGCGCAGGCTTATTTACCAGCCCCTGCAATTGGTAGCTTTTTTCGGCGCCGCCGTTAATTGCTGCAATATCCTGCTTAATAAAGGTTTGGTTATTTAATAATGTACCGTTGGGCTGATAGATAGCAATTTCCAGGTTACCTGCTTCCGTCTTTGTTCCATAGTTATGTAAAGCCGCTTTTACTGAAAATTTTGCCGAAGTAAAATCTGCTGATAGGTTCGACTGCATAAAATAATCGCGCAGGTGCAGTTTCGGCGCAGCATATACGAACACGCTCCTGAAGATCCCGCTGAAACGGAACATATCCTGATCTTCGAGATAGCTGCCATCGCTGTATTTATATACTTCAACAGCTATCAAATTTTTACCTGGCTTTACGTATTTGGTAATATCAAATTCGGCAGGGCTCATGCTATTTTCACTGTAACCCACTTTTTTCCCGTTTACCCAAATGTAAAAAGCGCTTTGTACACCATTAAAATGGACAAAGATTTCCCTTCCGCCCCAATTGACAGGAATATCAAAATTGTGCCGGTATGATCCTACAGGATTAGGCTCTTTGCTTACCGTCCAATCAGCCGGCGCAGGGTTCATCACTTTTGGCGGGTTTGTTTTAAACGGATAAGTAATATTTGTATAAATAGGAGTTCCATAGCCCTGCATTTCCATATTACCGGGTACCGTAATGGTTTTCCAGGCAGCATCGTCAAAACCCTGCTGATAAAAATTTACAGGTCTTTCAGATGGTTGCTTTACCCAATTAAATTTCCACTGTCCATCCATACTAAAATAATATGGCGATACTTCTGTAACATCTTTTAAAGCCTGCCGGGTACTGGCATAAGGAATATACGTTACATGTGTAGCCTCTGTATTAATACCAAAAACCTGTTCATTCTCCCAATCAGGCAATTGGCCATAGGTTTTACTTAAGCCTGTTAAAATGAAACAAAATGTGAGTATTTTTTTAAAATCCATCAGAATAAATAATGTTAATAATTGAAGTAGCCCCATTTGCGTTGCTTAAATCTGGCATCTACAGCACAACACATTTAGGTTTTTGAAACCCAATATTTGATATTGCCGACCTTGAAGTTGGTTCCGCACAAGCATAAATTCGTTACAAGTTCCTGGTTAATAGCTTCAATTAACTTGTTTAATAACCACAACTTTACCCAAAAACGGGCAAAGCCGTGGTTAAACCGGTTTCACGTTGTTAGTAATCAGCTCACTGGCATTACCACCCCGGATTTTGCTTCAGATTAGGGTTTAGGGTTAATTCCTGTATTGGTAATGGGTTCAGGTATAATTTATCATTCCATGTGCGGGTAACACTTGGGTAAACTTTGATGTAATAATTTCCATCAACAACAATATTGCTAACCTGGTCTGCCGGGTATTGGGCCCTTAGGGCTGGCGTAAGTTTCATACCTAAGGCCGTTTCAGGATTATTGATCATTGTACCTGCATGCCAGCGATGGAGATCATCAAAACGGAAGCCTTCCGATCCCAGTTCAACCCTTCTTTCACGCCTGATCTCGTCTATCAGCACAGGCAGGGCTGGAAAATCAGATTTAGGGTCTTTAACCAGGCTGGTAATGATCATGTGCGGCATCCCTACCCTGCCACGCAATTTGTTGATCGTATTATCCAATACGGTTTGTGTACAAAGGCCTAATTCAGCCTTGGCTTCAGCTTCTATCAGCAGGGTTTCGGCATATCTGAAAATAAACACATCAAACGTAGATTGACCTGCATTCCAGGCGGCCAGGCTTGATGAACGGCCTTTTATAGGCTGATAGCCGGTTGAAGTAACTGAGGTGCCTATCCGCGGCAGCGTAATAAGATCTCCGTTTAAGAAATCAAAGCCCCTGGTAGCAATCTGTTGTTTATACCGCGGATCCCGGTTAGCGGCTTCATTATCAGGCGTATCATCACCTTTATAAAGCGAACTAAGCGAGGTTGGTTTACCGTCGGTACATAAAAATGAGCGGGCAAAATCCTTGGTGTATCCATCACCTGCTTCGCCCAGTTGCCTGTCGAAATTATTGGTCAATACTGTTGTTATGTAACGCATGGGCATAATTGCTTCGGGGTTACCCTGCAGCTCATCCTGTATAAACAGATTATAATAATCGGTTTGAGGGTTACCTGTACTGTAAATATTAAATTTCTCCGAATTCATGAGCTGTTCCGCAGCATCGGTAGCTTGTTGCAGATAAACTGTTTCGTCGCCTACGCCAAAATATTTACGATAAGTTCCTTCCCACAAACATACTCTTGCTTTTAAGGCCAACGCCATATACTTATTTAAACGGCCATCAGGCGCTTCTTCAGGGAGGTGGGCAACTGCAAAATTAAGGTCTTTTAAAACGGAATCCATTACCTGTTTGTGAGGCATACGTGTTCCGTACAAAACACTTTTGGAAGTATCAACAATATATTTATTAATATAAGGCACATCGCCAAATGTTTTTACTTTGCCCCAAAAATCATTTGCCCTGAAAAACAGTGTTTCACCTACGTAAATATTCTTAACATCATCGCCAATGGCTGCTTTTGAATAATTAGCCAGGAAAAAATTACAGGTACGGATAAAGCTAAAATCCCAGCCCCCGCCGGTGGTAGGTACCGTTGACGTGCCGGCAAGAAATGTATTGATAGATGCGTTTGCCTTATCATCAGAATTGTCATCGGCATTCACAAAATTTTGAACAGGCAATGTAGCATAATACTGATTGCAATAAATCTGCAAATCGGTTTCATTTTTAAAAAAGTTTTCCGGACTGATGTCGCTTAACGGATAACGGTTAAGGAAGCTATCCTTTTTGCATGATGCCAATGCAATCATCGCAAAAAATACCATGAATATAATATGCTTATTTTTCATCTCATTTAATGATTAAGGGTTTATAAAGTGGCTTGCAGGCCAAACGATACCGATTTATTAATAGGATAGGTGCCGAAATTGCCGCCATTGCTCACAATCTCGGGGTCATAACCTTTAAACATGGATGTTATGGTAAAAAGGTTAGCACCGGTAACATACACACGTACCTTATGCAAGCTTATTTTGCTGATAAGCGGCAACGGAAGGGAATATCCCAGTGTTAGCTGCTTTATACGGCAGTAAGCGGCATTTTGCAAATACATGGTTTGTGTTTGCTGGTTTCCCGAGCCATTAAACCTTGGGCGCGCAAAATAAGCGTTGGGGTTTTGTGGCGTCCAGTAATCAGTTGCATATGCATATGGAATGTTCCATTCGTTACCTTTAAACCCATAAAAAACATAATCGTTAGGAACAAAATCGGCTTTTAAAACACCTTGTAAAAAGGCTGCGAAATCAAAGTTTTTATAGGCCAGGTTTAAGTTGAGCCCAAACCTGTAACGCGGGGTTGTATTGCCTATAATTTTTTGATCGCCCGGATTAGTTACTGTATTGCTGCCATAACTAATTTTCCCGTCGTGGTTCAGATCGGTATATTTTATATCGCCGGCAAGCCAGGTGTAACCCGCAAGCGCGCTATTATCAACCTTTGCCGCATCGGCGTCTGTTTTGTAAAAGCCATCACTTACAAAACCCCAGATGCTTCCAAGCTTTTGGCCGGGGTAATAATCCCCAATGCTCAATGTTGGGTTAAGGTCATACTTTGTTATGGTGCTTCTTGAGTCTGAAAGGCCCAGGGTTGCACTGTAAAACAACTGATTATTAAACATCCTGTCTTTCCAGCTAATACTCAATTCCCATCCTTTTGTCGGAGATTGGCAGCGTTTCTTAAAGGCGCTCCCGTACCTAAAACTCCCGGCAACTGCTGCCCGGCAACCAGCATATTTTTGGTATCGGTAATAAAGTAGTCAAAGCTTCCGCTCAACCTGCTGTTCAGCAAAGCGTAATCTAAACCAAGGTTTTTAGTTTGTACTTTTTCCCAGGTAAGATTGGTACTTATCAGGCCCGGCGCGCTTACAGTAACACCGGGTTGATTATTGAATAAGTAGCCAACTGTACCGGCACTTTGTGTAGCTATATAAGGATATTGTAACGATGAAGACACACCGGTTGAGCCCTGCTGGTTGGGCAACTGGCCATACGAAGCCCTTATTTTTAATTCATTGATAGTACTTTTAAGCCCATCCATAAAGCTTTCTTCGGCTAAATTCCAGCCTGCCGAAACCGATGGTGAAAAGGCGTATCGGTGATCGGCAGGGAAACGGGACGTGCCGTCATACCTGCCATTTACCTCCAGCAGGTATTTTTTATCATAGATATAGTTCAACCTGAAAAACGAACCTATCAAAGCTGATTGCGTTTCTGCGCCGCCAACAGTTGGCTTAGGGTCGTTATTTGTGCCTATGGCAGGCAGTGTAGGGTCTATCAGGTTCCTGGCTGTAGCATTGCTTAATACATAATGAAAATACTCCTGGTTATATCCGGCAAGCGCTTTAAAGTAGTTTTTTGAACCGAATATATTTTCATACGTAGCATAAGCGTTAAAAGCATTGTAATTATCATTATGCCTGTATTCTGATACCCTTGACGGATTGGTATGCGGGAAGATATTTAAAAATGCGCCGTCAACACCATATTCATTAAATGGGATCACCTGTTCCCTGTCAAAAGCTGTATAGCTGTTCCAGGTGTAATCTGATGTTATGGTAAGGTGCTTTACCGGCGTTAGTATAATACGGCCTGTAGTCCAGAAATCGTTTTCGGAGTTGATATCCCTGCCATTTTGTTTTATTACAGCCACGGGATTGGTGTAATTTCCCTGGCCCGAATAATTACCGTCGGGATTGTAAACTGGCATCAGAGGCCTTAAGTCATTGGGGATCCAGGCTCCGCCCTGGTTGCTTTGATTGGTATACGCGCTTTGGTTATTATCTGTATGCGTCATGGACATGTTGAAGTTGAACGTTAACCATTTTGCAACCTCAGACACGATTTTTAAGCTCGGTGTATACCGTTTATATACCTGGTTGGCTACTTTTTCCAAGCCATCCTGGTTAAAATAGCCCATATTAGCCGAATATGTGGTTTTTCCTTCGCCGCCGGATACTGATAAATAATGCTGCTGCTGAGGAGCCCAGCCCGGATATAACACCTTAATCCAATTGGTGTAACCCACATAGCGGTACCGCTGCGGGTTACCCGGGTCAACATAGGCTGAAGGATTGTGTGCCGGATCATTAAAATACGCCATGATCTTGGTAGAATCCAGGGCGGTAAAAGGATCGTTTGATGTATAGCCACCGCTTTGCGCTCCCGACCGCTGGGCAGCGTTAAACATATTCAGATAATCTTTTGAATTAATATAGTCAGGGATTTTGGTTGGCCTTGATGTTGTATACGAGCCGGAATAAGAGATTTGCATAGCCCCCTTTTTGGCATTTTTAGTAGTTATCAAAATTACACCAAAGGCAGCCCTGCCTCCATAAATTGCGGCCGAAGCCGCGTCCTTCAGTACAGTTACACTCGCCACGTCATTAGGATCTATCAGGTTAGGATCGCGCTGTACACCGTCAACTAATATCAAAGGATTAGGACTTCCGCTTATAGTTGTATACCCCCTTACGTTGTAACTGGCGCCGGTACCCGGCTGTCCATTGTTGATATTGACGTTTAAATTGGGGATCAGCCCGTTTAAACCATCGCCGAGGTTTGTAATCGGCCTGCTTTCCAGCTTATCTGCGCCAACACTGGCAACAGCTCCGGTTAAATTTACCTTTTTTTGGGTACCGTAGCCTACTACAACCACTTCTGACAAATCCTTTGATAAGGGCTCCAGCGAAATGTCTATCACCTGCTCATTGTTGATAATTCGTTTTACCGTTTTATACCCAACAAATGAAAACACCAAGGTTTGCTTACTATCGGCCTTGATGGTGTATTTACCGTTATTGTCTGTCGATACGGCGTTAGAAGTCCCCTCTGCAACTACGGTAACACCCGGCAAAGGTTCGCCTTTTTCATCTTTAACAGTCCCGGTAACGGTTATCGGGATGAAGGATAAGATATTATCCGAAACAGCACTTTCTCTTTCTTTAATGACTATGGTATTATTACTTATGGTATACGAAAGTGGCTGATCATGAAACACTTTATCGAGGATATCTATAATACCGGCATTACTAACATGTATATCAACAGGTTTAGCATCCTTCATCATACTTTCAGTATAAATGAAATTGTAGCCGCTTTGCTTCCTGATCTCTTTAAACAGCTTTTTTAAAGAAGCGTTAGTTTCAGAAAGATTTATCCTTTGCGCATAGGAAGATGCGCTGACTTGCATTATTGCAACTAAAAGAACAAGTGTAGTTATTTTCACAACCAATAATAACTTTTTGGGTATGCGTAGTTTGGGCACACCTATGTTAAAAGCAGATATTTTCATACTTTTGAATAGTTTGGGTTAAAACAAGATTTATTGACCAATAATTTTTTCTATTCGCCAGACGGGCGGACAGATTGATGGGTTAACTCAAATTTTTGACGTGAAAGTGGTGGTACACTTTCACGTTTTTTGTAGTACCCACTTTTTGCGGTTACGTTCGTAATGTTCTTTTCATATTTTTTCTCGGTTTTTAGGTAATTATTCTGGTTAGTTAATTGCTTGCTTAAGTTTATTCTGATACTATTATTCGCTTTCCATCTATTTTAAACCGCACTTTCCGGGTAAGCTGAAGTGTATTTAGTAATTCGGAAACATTACTGAACCTGGATACAGAGCCGGTGAATTTGTCGGCTGGTAGATTGCCTTTATATATCACATCCACATCATACCATCTCGAAACCATTCGCATGATTTGTTGAATATCATTATTTTCAAATATAAAAGTCCCGTTCTTCCAGGCTGTTACATCCTCCACATCAACATCATTTACATTAAATGCAAGAGGATTTAATACCGCCTGCTGACCCGGTTTTAAAATTCGGACCTGATTTTTTACAACGGACGTTACTTTCACTTTCCCTTCAAGCAGCGTGGTTTTTATATTGGGTTCATCATCATATGTATTGATGTTAAAATGTGTACCCAAAACCTCTACTACCTGCGATTTACTGTAAACCCTGAATGGTTTAGCAGCATTATGTGCCACCTCAAAATAAGCCTCGCCGGTAAGCTCAACCTTACGTTCATTACCATTAAAGAATGTTGGAAAGGTTAACGAAGAAGCGGCATTTAATAAAGCTTTACTGCCATCGGGCAAAACAACCCAGTATTGCCCTCCGCGGGGCGTAGTCATTGTGTTATAAGCAACCTTTTCTGTACCGCCCGACGCCGGTGAACCCTTTGATGAATTATAAGCGATTTGTCCGTCTGCTGTTTTATTAATTGCCACAGTACCCTGAACGGCAAGGGTTCCGTTATGGGCACCGGTTAGTGTAATCTGTTTTCCATTAGCAAGCGTAAGAATGGCTTTGTTGCCACCTGGTAAAATATCATTTTTGATATAATATTGCTGGGCCAGCTGCTTAACGGGCTGATGCGGCTTCACAAAAAACCAGGCCCCAAACGAAACAAAGATAAGAACGGCTGCCGCGGCTGCAATTGAGTACCGTTTTTTAAAACGTACGATTTTGGTTGCTTCAGGAATTTCTTTAGTAATCCTGTCCCATATCAGTTTCTCATCCCTTTGCGGGTTGGCTGGTTCTTCTGCTACCGGTTGTTTAGCGGCCTCACTTAAATACCAATGATCAAGAAGTTGCTGTTCTTCCGGCGTACACTTACCGAGTTGATGCTTTTCTAGTAATTCCTGTGCTTGTTCCCTGGTCATGGTTTATTTTGGCTATTATTTAGTGAAACGGCCAACCCGGGATGAAGTAGTAGAAGAAATGAAAAAAAATTAAGAATTTTTACAAGCCCGATAGGATCAAAACAATTGATGAAAGATGATGGAGCTTAGGCCGAATTATCTTAATCGCATTACTGACCTGCTTTTTGACAGTTTTATCGGATATGTTGAGCTCATCCGCAATTTCTTTATATGTACAGTGCTGATAGATGCGCATTTCAAATATCTGCTTCATTTTTGGGGGCAGCAATGCTATTTCTTTGTCCAGTGCATCCATTATTTCCTTTTCCTCTATACTTTCCACCGTTTGGTTATTGTAGGTGCTGGCAAACGTGGCAAGCGAATCGAGGTAATCAAATTTCACCCGCTTTCGGGCCACCAGGTCAAGTACTCTGTTTTTTGTTGACACGAAGAGAAAACCACCTAAGTTGGTATCCTGGTTTATCGATTGCCGTTTAATCCACAAAGAAGTGAACACTTCCTGAACAATGTCCCTGGCATCATCTTCATCCCTGACCATCTTTAGCGCATGCATGTACATCACGGTCCAATAACGCTTATAAATTGTGGCAAAAGCTCCCCGGTCATCGTTTTTTAGCAACGTGATCAACTCCTGGTCAATAAGGATCTGATTAGGGGACATAACTGGTTTAAATAACGAATGTACTGTAATTTTAATAAAAACTGCAAAACATGTACTTCGATTTATCTGACAAACTTTTAGTAATTCTTTTTAGACAAATTCTATGACCGGGCATTTCAAAGTTATCCGCCAATAGTGATCATTTTCTCCATAACACTTTGCTAAACGCTTGGTATCATTCACAATTATGCCTGATAAAATCTATTTAAAACAAAAGAGTATATTATTCCACTCCACTGACTAACAGCAAACTACAAAAAGGGGCATTACTATATAGATCAAGCAAGAGGGATGAGATAAAAGCCACTTGCCCGGATAAAGACTATATCAACTTATATTAGAGGTGTTCAAAAAATACCCCACGCTAATTTCTTTGAGCACCTTCTGAAAGAAAAATCACAGCAGTTTTTCGTTTTTAACTTCCGTAAAAAGAACGGCAAAGTCTTATATCCTGACTGATGCAGTGAAAGGATGGATTTCGAGGTAGTACAGGGTTGGTCATACTCAGCTCAAACAGCTACGTCAAGGCTAAATTCTTAAGGTAAAACAACAAGGGATATTTAATTATCTTTAGCTAAATTAGGACAGCGTTTCCACTAACTCATCGTACCATCATGAAAATCAAAAAAAAGCTTCTTTTGGGATTCGGCCTTTTGTTTATCATTGTGCTAATTTTTGGTGCTATCTCTGTTTACTATATTAAGGTGATATCCGAAACTGCAAATGTTACCCTGAAAAATAATTATAAAACATTAACATTTACCCGGGAGATGCGCTCTGTTTTGGATGAAAATGATTTACCATTATCATCCGGCTCCGCAAATGTATTTGATCAGGCTCTTCAAAAACAGGAAAATAATATTACAGAACCCGGTGAAAAAGCAGCGACCGACAGCTTACGGCAGGCCTTTACTTCGCTGACTGATCAGGCTTCAGATTTAAATCAAAAACAACAGGCGGAGCGAAATGCCCGTTTGCAGCTAAAACAAATTGAAGGGTTAAACATGCATGCCATTGAGCTTAAGAATGAATACACCCATTCAACAGTAAACAAAGCTACTTTATACCTCGGAAGTACAGCCTTTATTACATTTTTCATTCTTTTCATTTTAATTGTCAATTTTCCCGGGTTCATACTGAACCCACTTCGTGAACTGGCAGACGGTCTTGACCAGATTGGTGAAAAAAATTACGACACCCGGCTTAAGTTTAATACCAGTGAGGAGTTTACCCAATTAGCCGAAGCATTTAATACTATGGCGGGAAACCTTGGCGAGCGTGAAAACGATAACCTAACTAAAGTAATCGCAGCAGAATCACGGATAAAAATGCTCATTGAAGAAATGCGGGACGCGGTGCTGGGAGTCAATGAAAAACAGGAGCTCCTGTTCATCAATCATGAAGCTAAGAAAATCCTAAACCTGGGCGAAAAGCCGGTTATTGGCCAATCGGTTCTGGAATTAAGCAAAGACCATCCGTTGCTGAAAGTGATATTGGAGAATAATGACCACGAAAGCCCTTTGAAAATCAACCAGGATGGTAAAGTATTATATTTTCAGCAGAATAGCTTCGAAGTTGTAGTACCTAATTTAAAAACTGATCTTGATTCATTGCAGGTTGCGGGGTATTCGGTTGGAACGATCCAGATCTTAAAAAAAACAAAAGGGTAAGCCATATTCATAAACCGGAGCAGATTAACCCCAACTGCCGTTTGCAGTAAGGGAGCTACTATTGTTCCTGGGCTGTGGTATTTTGTATATGCTGATCAAAGCACCACCGCAATGGATCAAAAAACCTGCAGTATTGCCGGCCGGAATATTGATCACTACCGGCTTCTGGAAATATGATGGCAAGACCTTACAGGAGATTGGCTGGTTCTTTGCCAAAGCCGGTGCTTTTGTATTCGGCAGCGGACTGGCCATTGTGCCGTTTCTGCATGGAGGTGTAGTTAAAGAATTTGGCTGGCTAACGGAAAATCAATTTGTGGATGCGGTTGCAGTGGCCATGATCACACCCAGGCCCGTGGTGATCACGGTTGGTTTTATTGGCTACCTCGTCGCAGGTTTTCCGGGAGCCTGTGTGGCAGTTTTGGCTACCTTTCTGCCATGTTATCTATTTACTGTTGCCCTGGCACCTTCATTTAAAAAGATCGCCAAAAACACCAGCATCAAAGCTTTTGTAGATGGTATCACCGCAGCAGTGATTGGTGCTTTGGTCGGTTCGGTGATTGTGATTGGAATGCGTTCGATCACAGATATTCCAACCGCGCTAATAGCTATAGCAACAGTTCTGGCATTGCTGTATATTAAAAAAATGCAGGAGCCTTATATTATCGGCATAGCTGCATTAGTTGGCACAGTTATTAAAATAATTTAAATCATTTAATAGCGGATAGGTTCGACAATATGAGTGTGTTCAAAAAATCCCCATGTTAATTTCTTTGAACATTTTACAAAGGAAAAATTACAGCAATCATTCACTTTTATCCCCCCAACCTGCCTGAATTTCTGCTGCGGACTGCCATCGGTAACTACCTGCCAGTTGTTTGCAGTATGTAAATCAGTGAGAACGTTATAGAAAATAAACTATTAGTAACAAAATACAGAAATACGGCCTGCAGTGAAACTATCTGAAATCAGATACCAATTTATTGCAGTTATTGATCATGACGATATTTTAAAAAATGTGCAGTGTGATTGGTACGCGTAATCAGATAATATGTCCCAATTGGAGAGCTATAGCATAAAATCATTTAAAATTTTATCAATTATCAAATCAACGAAACTTAACTAATAATTTATATTAACACATTCTTGCTTTCGGGGAGCTTAGTTCTAAAAGCTATATACGATAGGTTAAGGATTATAAACTTCTATTTTCTCATTATTTATATTGAAAGGCAACCATAGATAGGTAGATTTTTCCAGATCGGTTTTATTCCAAACATCTCCCATAAAAATAAACTTTCCCGGCTCGTTAATAACAGGCAGAACAAAAGCCCCCTGCGAAAAGAAAGTTACCTCTGAATTTACCCCCCTGCATGGATTACCCTGCTGCTTCCAGGGCCCCATAACCTGATCGGCAACTGCGTATGATGCTGCATTCGGCGACCAGCCCGTACAACCAGAAGTAATTAAATAGTATTTCCCTTCATTCTTAAAAATAGCCGGGCTCTCTCTTTTCTGGTTCTCAAATATTCTTGAATATGTTTTTGTTGGTTTTAAATAATCATCACTCAACAGGCAAACATGCATCGTGTTGTTATCCTCGGATGAGTACACCAGGTAAGCTTTCCCGTCATCATCTTTATATAAGGTCATATCCCTTAACATTTGATCATTAGGTTTTACGCTGCCCAGGTATTGGTATGGCCCGGCCGGGCTATCACTTACGGCCACACCACCCCGCGAGTAGTTATAATCATTTTTATCTATGTGCATCCACATCACAAACTTTTTTGTAAGTTCGTTATAGATCACTTTAGGCCTTTCTATTACCCTGCCTGTATCCAGATCGCTGTCCGGGTCATTAAGTGTAGGCTTTAAAGCCACACCCCTGTATTGCCAATGTTTAAGATCAGTGGATGAATAGCAGGATATCCCGCCCGCCGGCACCCGGTAATCTTCCCAGTTTTGCCCCGGAACAAGCCAGGTTTTCCCATTTTTTATTTCGCCAAAAAGATAATAAACACCTTGATGATACATCACACCAGGCCCGTGCGCATTAACAGGTTTCCCATCTGTATCAATTAATACCTTACCGTGTACAAGCGTATCAGCAATAGGGTTGTTTGTATTTGCAAAGGCTAAACTTTTAATAATTATTAATAATGTAATAAGTGCGAGATGTTTCTTTTTCATTAGGTCGATTTTATTTTAGACAATGCACAATGGCAATGATACTCATTATTATAAATAAAATATTGTCCAAAGTATCAGTTGGTCAAAGAATGAAAACAAATCACAGCTGAATGGAGCAAGGTTGAAATTTCAAAATATTGCTCTAAACACCAATAACGGAGGCGTTCAAAAAATCTCCTATGTCAATTTCTTCGAACACTTTACAAAGGAAAATTACAGCAAGCATCCACTTTTATCCTTAAAGTTTTATCATCATATTTTTGGAAAATCCGTCCCTCAATCACCAGGAAGCCGGAGAGTGTATCCCGGATAATGGCTACCTGCTCATTTCATGATAAACCATATTTAATGTTACCTGGCTTTTTTTATTGTATAAAGCTATTATTTGATCTGTCGAAATAGCCGTTTCACAAACATATAATTCATAAGAAAGCATCCGGCCCAAACCAGGCACCAGCCGTACATTCATATTTCATACCTTGGGGAATTGCGCCACGTTGGCATAAGCAACTGTTTACACAGTTGGTTTCATGTTATTTTGCGGATTGATATTTATTGATTATTCGCCATAGATGATGTAGGCTGTGCCCGGCACCCCAAGCGTCTTTATCTGTACAACATATGCACCGGAAGCACCTGAAAAACTGCTTATAGGAATATTACCGAACGTTGCAGCTGTAGCAGCATTGCGCTTGCCGCTACAACTGCCCTTGTTTACCGATCTACTATCCAGACAGCGTAACCATTATTGCCTGTTACGGCACCCCAGCCTATGTTGCCCCTGTAGTTCCGTAACTAAAAAATATATCCTGCGGCGATATCGTTACATGCAATATTACGCACAAAAAAACCGTCACAACCGTGCCGGTTAATTAGTTTAGATTTATGATAAGGTCCAGGTTTTAAATCACTAAGTGGTATCTAATTTTAAATATCCACCATTTAGTTTCTTTATGACGCTAAATTAGGGGTAACTCCCGACCTCTGCAATACTGAAAAAGTGGTATATCAGATTGCACGGAATTTATTAATCGCCTCTACTTTGTTTTGCACCTGTAGCTTGACGTAGGTATTACGGATGTGTTTTTTAACGGTACCTGTTGAAATTTCAAGGCGATCTGCAATTTCTTTGTATTGCAAGCCGCGCGCCAGATGGTTAAGTACCTCAACCTCACGCTCTGTCAGGTTTTCGGTGGCAACAGGGGTTGCTTTTGCTGTAGCGGCATTATTAAAAGATGCTATCACCCTGCGCGAGATGTAAGCACTCATAGGCGAACCACCTGCCGCGATTTCGATAATAGCATTTTTGATCTCATCGGCCGATGATTCTTTAAGCATATAACCTGTTGCCCCGCTTTTTAATGATTCAAAAATATTGGTATTGTCATCATTTATAGTACACACCAAAAATTCAGTATCTGGAAGCAAAGGTTTAGCCTGCCGTATAAATTCAATGCCCGATATGCCTTCAAGGTTTATATCAACTATAAAGATATCCGGTTTAAGCTGATCTATTTTTTTTAATACAGATTCGGCATTCGCATATGACCCAATTAAA
This sequence comes from Mucilaginibacter sp. Mucisp86, assembly GCF_047324315.1. Lineage (NCBI taxonomy): Bacteria > Pseudomonadati > Bacteroidota > Sphingobacteriia > Sphingobacteriales > Sphingobacteriaceae > Mucilaginibacter > Mucilaginibacter sp. Mucisp86. Next base: position 4,504,399 of record NZ_CP168503.1, on the reverse strand, counting down.
CTTACTCCACTCATATCGTGAATAATCTGTTCCAACCCTCGCCGGTAATGTAAATTATCCTCTAACAAAATTATCTGGAGCATGCTTGCGGTGAATATAAAATGCTAATATCTTAAATTATCCCGGCTTTCTTTATACCTATTATGGGGTAGTCTAAAGGTTTAGTTTAAGGTTGATGGATGTGCCTTTGCCTGGTGCAGTGTCAATTTTCAGATCGGCAGCCAATATTTTCGCGCGCTCATAAATATTACGGATCCCCATGGTTTCGTATTTACGCAGGTCAGGGTCAAAGCCCCGGCCGTCATCACGGATACTGATATGCAGCCGGTTCCTGTAAAGACTGATTTCCAGAAACGCATTTTGCGCCTCCGAATGTTTGACAATGTTGTTTAAAACCTCCTTAACAAGAAGGTATACCTGTCGTCTTTTTTCGCCGCTAATGGTAACCGAGGTTTCGCTAACAGATGCATTTACATGAAGTTCAATATTGCTATATTCAAATATCTTAATGGCTTGTTTATGAATAAAGCTGGCCAGGTTACTCACCTCATCATTTTCGGCGTCAAGGCTCCATATAATTAACCGCATCTGGGTAGAGATATCCGTAATCGCTTCATGAATGGCATCTATTTCCTTAAAAGCAGGCTGATCGGCTGTCTTACGGCTTAGCAGCTCGGTCCGCAGTTTAATTCCAGATATGCTTGCACCCAAATCATCATGCACCTCACTGCTGATGCGCTGACGTTCACGTTGCAGGGCAAGTGCATTTTCGTAGTCCTTTTTTTGTAAGCCTATGATGGACTGATAATACTTTCGTACCAGTAAAAAAGCTACAACTACAGCACTTAACACAGCCAAAACCTGTAACCACAACTGCTGATACCATAAAGGCATAACGGTAAATCTAAAAATAAGCGATGGGCTTAATTGGTTAAAACGATCGGCAGCCACTGCTTCTAACTCATAGCTACCGGGCGGCAACAAGTCAAACCGTTTTTCGCCAGATGGCGCGATACTCCAGTTTTTATCAACCCCTTTGAGCCTGAACCGGTATTGTATTTTACCCAGGCTTTTATAGGATAAGGCAACGCAATTAAATACGATGGGCCGGCCATAGGTAAATCTGTTTTGAGTTCCGGGTATTCCATCATTAATCAACACCGGTCTGGGCAGGTTGGTGTTCCCTAAATTTTGAGTCACCGCTATCCCCTGATCTGTGGCTATATAGTAATCAGCGCCATTCTGCACAACGTCGGCAACATTATCTGAAGGAAGCCCATTACTGGTATTTAGCAAACTTACCTTGTAATTTTGATAATTATTACTAAAGCTGATAATGCTTACGCCATTTGCCGTACAGGCCCATAGTGTATTAGTATCTGTCCATACCAGTTTGCGAATATCGCCAGGAGAAATAACAGGAGATTTAAACTGAACAATTCTTTTTCTTACCAACAAAAAAACCCCCTTTGCTTCGGTACCTATTGCACATACTTCATTATTTGAGGCCAGGCATTTAATAATATCTATCCCTTTATCAGCCAATATTTTGGCATAATAGCCAACATCTTTGCCGTTAGGTGTAAACCTATATAACCCGTAAAGTGACCCTACCAGTACGTTATTTTTATACCAGGCAAGAGATGTCAATCTTAAATTTTCAAATGCATAGCCTTGCGTATGTCTGAGTTGACCTGACGATACAAGAACAGAATTTTGTGAAATAAAACATACTTCTTTATCAGGCCATGGAGTAATTCCTTTTATAGGGCCAAAGAAGAATTTTACAGGATGCCACGATAAAGGGTTATTATTAGAAACATCTAATGCGAATATGCCATTATCTGTACCAATTATGAGCCTGTTGCCCGGAATTGTAACCAGGCTGGTTATCCTGTTAAAATCGGACCTGTCCTGCTTTATAGTTATGCTGCTTATTGATGACCATTGATTGGCGCCGAGCTTCATGTAGCCAAGCGTGCTTAAAATATGCCCTGTAAAAAGATATCCGCCTGCAATGCCCAGTTTCAAAACATCCTCATTTGCCAGGCCGCTTTCTTTGTTAATAACCCTGACTTCGGGATTGGTACTTAAAAAAAAGCCTTTATCATAACTGCCAAACCAAATATTATTTTCGCGGTCAATAACCGTAGCCGTAGTAATGTTATTGTTAAGATAGTTTTTACGTTCGCCGGTAAGATAGTTTATAATGTATGTGCCTTGCTTTACAGTTGTAACGGCGACAGTATTTTTACCGGTAGGATAAACGGAAGTAACGTTGCCTGCAAAATAGACTTTATTGACAGGAACAATGCCATTTTTTTTTATCTGATAAACCTGTACCCAATCCTTAGTTAACAATAACAAATGATTTTGCTGTAAAGCCAACCTGTAAGGTTTAGTATTGTTTTTGGCTGTTTGATAACTTAATAGCCCTCCCGAAAGCTCCTTTTCGAGCATGTTAAGATCATTTTCAGACAGGACAAATTCTTCCCCTTGGGGGCCATAAGTATACCCAACCAAATGCTGTATGTTATGTGTTCTTGATTTTAACTCCGGAAAATGATAAACTTTGGTACTGAGGGCATAATTTACGCAAAGTTCATTATATCGGTTAAAAAAGAAATTGGCAAAAGGCAACACCAATATTTTTTGCTGCGAATCAAGTTTATGAATAAGTCCGTTTTCGTAATAACAAAAGCGATAATTATTACAGTAAAAAAAAATCCGGTGATAATTATCCTCTGCTATGCGAAAACACTCATTACTTTCCAACCCGTCGGCCGATGTGAAATTTTTGAAGTGCTGACCATCAAACCTGCTAACACCTTTATCTGTAGCTATCCAGATAAAGCCCCTGCTATCCTGCATCAAATAATTAACACGTGAGCTGGGCAGTCCATCAGGTGCGCTATAATTTTTCAGGTATACTACCTGGTAGGGAGTGTCGGCCAATAACCGCCACGGGAGTAAAAACAGGGTTAATATTAAAAGTTTAAAAAAATAGCTTTTTAGAGGCATCCTATTATTTGTATCAATTTAACATTGCTGCCTTTTTAACATCATACAATGATACGGACTGTATGGTTTTATGCAATTATATTAACTGATAAATATAAAAAGAAATGCTATTAATTAAATAGATATGGCCATTACTTTATTCATATAATGAATTCGATTTTACCTGGATAAACTCTTTTTGATAATTTAAAGGGCTTTTGCCCGTGATAAGCTTAAAATACTTATGAAAATTTGTAAAGTTATTGAAGCCACTTTCATAACACAGCTGTTTAAGGGGCAGCTTATTTTCTATAAGCAATTTACAGGCCTGACCAACCCTTATCTCCAGTAAAAATTTAGAATAGGTTTTGCTTGTACGCGATTTAAAATAACGGCAAAAAGAGTTTGGACTGATCCCGACCAGGTCGGCAAGTTCATCCATATGTATCTTATTTCTGAAGTTGGCCAATGAATATTCATAAATAGCATTTATACAGTCATTTTGCGATTTCTCCACATTGGGGCTAAACCCAATTGATGACAAGCAAACCGCCTTGTCACACTCGGCTATCGCATCTAAAGCCTCCATCAATAAAATAATTTTTTTTGACCCTCCGGCAGTAAGCATCATTTCCATAATTTCAGCAATGATCTTTTTTGATTTGCCGGTAATCTGAATCCCCCTCCTGGCCCTTTCAATGGTAGTTTTGATCAACTTATTTTCAGGCAGCTGCAAAAACCCATTACCCCAAAAATTTTCACTGAAATGAGCTACCCGAATATCAACCTTGCTTCTTTCATCGTGCTGCGAAAAATACATATCATCAAACCGCCAGTAATGTGGCAGATAAGCTCCCACCATTACAATATCTCCTTCATTAAATTGACGTATACTATCACCTATGAACTGTGTTCCGCTACCTTTTTTAAAATGGATCAGCTCGATTTCGGGATGATAATGCCAGCGGTTATTCATACAGGGAACAAGGTCTTGCCTCATACTAAAGGATTGAGCCGGCCCTGCTGATACTTTCAGTAAATGTGGCTTCATTCAACTTAATCTGTTTGTTTGGTTAAATAAACTATATAAAAACTATTGTTCAAGAATAGCTATATCGGCAAAACTTACGTCCTCATCCCGGATGTATGACGGGCTTTTCAGGCTCCTGTATACTCCCCATTTAGGCCTGCAAAATGAAGTCCCGTTTCGCCAGAGGTCTATATTGGTATTGGCATAGCTGAGTAGTACTTTATTATCTGCAATCCTTTTAATCTCTACGGTGTAAGCACCCTGGCTATCATAATGCAGTTTTTCCGTTACCTCTACCCAATTACCTTTAAAATCGGCCAGGTTAACGCGCATTAAAACCCCTTGCGAAGTCCCTTTTGTGGAGCCAGTGTGAATGATCTCAAACTGATCAGGCTCACCAAAGCGGGGCGTAAAAGTTATAATTGGTGCTCCGGCATCTCCGTCACCTGCTTTGATCTGGTGGATATGGGTAAAAGTTGGCTGTGCTTTAAAACCACTATCTATTTTAAATTTCCATTTATAAACAACCGTTTCACCCTGCTCGCCTTTCAGTTTAGCGGCCGATGGGCCATAGGTTTTGATCTCCACCCGCTCCCTGTCGTAATTACGGCAGCGATCATTATCTTCCTTAGCATGGCTATGAAAAACAAAAACATATTCGCCTAACTGCTTATCAAAGGCCTCGGTAATGTGTTTAACATGATGTACGCAATCCGGCACTTCACAGGCATCTCCGCCTAACACATGCGATATTTGCTGATACGCGTCATCACTTCCGTCCGCTTTTAAAACAACCTGCGCTTTAAGCAGGTTGTTAAAAAGCAGCAAACCCATTATCAAAAGGCCTTTAAAAAACATAGTTAATTTCTGTTTCATTTGTTAATCAAGCGCACCGGTTTTCATACTGCTGGTTGGGTTGGCAGTTTGGGCTCCCATAGTTCCTTTTACCTCTACTTTAATTACCGTGGCAATACCATCTGTTGCTTTGTCAGGCACATTTATAGTTAGCCCATCGCCGGATAGCGTAGTTTTCAACACGGTATTTCCGGCCAGCATTTTAGCATTTACCACTTCATTCTTTAAGCCGGGAATAGTCAATTTACCATCTGTTGGCCAGTTAAATACCGAAAAGTAAAGCGTAGTATTTTTACCATTTGGCTTAAGCGTACAACGGCCCCAACTTAAGGGCTGAAGCGGACTTGCCTTGGTAGCGTATATTGCTTCGCTGTTCACTTTCATCCACTCACCCATCTTTTTTAAGGTACTTATACTTTCCTGCGGAAATTCCCCCTCGGCGTTAGGGCCAACATTTAACAGGTAATTACCTCCTTTCGATGCAATATCAATGAGGTTATGAATTAATGTTTCAGGGGCTTTCCATTTATGGTCGTAGCTTTTATATCCCCAGGTACCGTTCATGGTCATGCAGGTCTCCCAATCTTTTCCATCAAGCTCGCTCAGGTTGGGGATCTTCTGTTCAGGTGTTTTGTAATCGCCTGCAAAATTGGGGCGCTTAAGCCGGTCGTTACTGATAATGTTGGGCTGTAATTTTAACAGATCATGCAGTTTTTGAGCAAATTCATCGGTCATGTTAGTTGGCGTATCCCACCAGATTACAGCGACCTCTCCATAATTGGTTAACAGCTCTTTTACCTGCGGTACAGCTACGCGATCAATATAATCGGACATTGTAGCAGAGGTTTGTGCCGGGTCCCAATGGCCTGTATTTTCTTTGGTGTAAGCATCTATTTTGGCCGAGTCGGGATTTGGCCAGCCTTCGCTGCTTACTTTACGTGCCGCCGCACCGCCTGGATTATTCCAGTCTTGTGCCTGCGAATAATAAAATCCGAGCTTAATTCCATATTTTTTACATGCAGCAGCCAGCGGTTTTAAAACATCTTTGCCGTAAGGTGTAGCGTCGGCGATGTTCCACTTGCTGGCATTTGATTTAAACATGGCAAAGCCATCATGATGTTTGGCTGTTATCACGATGTATTTCATGCCCGCTTCTTTAGCCAGTTTCACCCAGGCATCAGGGTCATACTTTACCGGGTTAAACTTTTTGGCAAACTGTTGGTATTCAGCTACCGGGATCTTTCCCCTGTTCATAATCCACTCGCCGCCGTGCCCTATCTCATAACCTTTGTACATACCGGCCAGCCCGGCATAATCCCCCCAATGAATAAACATACCAAAACGGGCTTCGCGCCACCATTTCATACGCTCATCGCGGGACAGCTCTTTTTGAGCAAAAACATTATGCGCAACAAAAACAAATAGCCAACAAGCTATAAAAAGTTTTTTCATAAGGATGTGTTTTTAGCAGAAACATATCTGCTATGGTTTATAATAATGTTTGTTAGCAAGCTAATTGGTCATGTACAACGCGGTATTGCCGCTTTTGTATTGTTATACAAGTACCTTTGAATTTGGTACCATGACACTATGGTAAGAATTTACGACAACGTTATAGTAGCTATTATATCTTACTACCTGAGCCGTCCTTTGCGAGATAGAGCCCCAAATTGCCTATTGCCACATTTGTTTTGGCTTTAAGTACCGTTAGTTTCACTTTCCAGGCTATAGTTTCCGGAAATTTCAATATCAGGTTTTTCCCTATGGTGGTTCCGTGAGCTAATAGCTTCCAGTTACTATCCAATTGCGCCTCAACTTTATACTCTTCAACATGCCCGCCAATGGCTTCGTTAAGCTGCAGGGTATTCATATTTACCGGGCCTTCCATATCAATTTCGAGGGTTGCGTTTGTAACACCGTCAGCAGTACACCAGTAAGTATCAGTGTTACTGTCTACAGCTTTCTCGCCACCAAATTGGCGGGTAGCACCTTTTACGTTACTGGTATTTACCGGCCGGCCAAAGGCAAGGTTTATACCCAGTATTTTATGATGGTCTGTTTTTATAGGCAACACTTTTACCAGTTTATTGGGGAACATTTTTTTATTATTGGCGGCATATCCTATATTTTTAATCCCCTGTATGCCCAGTCGCTCTGTCAATTGGGCCAGGTAAAGGCTTGGGATCTCCACCGGGAAACCATGTGAATCAAAATTTCCGTCCGGCAAAACAGGCTGGCTGTCAAATAAACGGGCAGTTTGTTCGCGTTTGCCTATACAGCCAATGGCCCAGTTTACTGCTCCCGGTGGATTTTGAATAATATATGTTTTGGCTATGCAATTCCAGGCTACTGCCCATCCCATTGTCCAGCCGTGGCCCGAGCCGGCAATACCGCGGTTCATGAAATCGATACCGCCATCCGGCACTGTACAGTTATCAACCAACAACCCGGTAGCCCAGCGCTGGTGCGGCTGAATACGGCTTCCGAGGCCTTTAAAAGTACCGTTGAGCAAAACATTAGGACCCGGAATTAATGATGAAGTCCATACGAAATACATATTGCCCCCGGTAATTTCACACCTGTCAATAAGGTTTTGACTGCCTTCCAGGCTAAAATCTGTTGGTTTGGATGCACCAAGATTAGCATAAGTATGCTTCACTATAACTTTTTCCATTGTGATCCTGTTGCCGGCAAGTACGGTGGTATTCATCGTTTCCTCACAATACACATCTTTAAGCCAGCAATCATCGCCGCCAACGCGTACACCTGCGTAGGGCGCATGCCCGTAGTCAATTTCAAGCGGAGGGCATTGGATATGGATGTTTTCTACACCAACCTGCATAACGCGTGAAGCAGGTATAACTTTGGCAACTACTGTGCCCGGCGGATTTAAAAATTTAGCATCATATGAATCGGCGAGCGGAGGATCCACCGTAAATTTATTACCCTCAATTACTGTGATCTTTCTTTTGGTTATTCCATGAGCCCCCGCTCTAATCCAGGTTTGCTTTTTCCCGTCACGATACATATTATCCATCCCCATAAAATGAACCCAGGCTTCAGTTACAGGCCTGCTGATATTAATAACGTCACCTACCGCAAACCCGGATGCATCTGCCACGGTAAAAGATTTGCTGCCTGATGGCACATAGGTATCGGTTATTAATGTGCTGGTAGTATTCACCGTACTGCTATCTGCTTTTTCGGTCCGGCCCAATGCAACTTTGGTATTGCCCCGGCCAATTACCACAGCCGTGTGCGGATCGCCAACCATTTTAATGGTAGTACCTCCTGCCCCGCTGCCATTGCCGCGCAATACGACGCCGCTTTCCGACAGAATAAGAGGACCGGCACAGGTGAATGTACCTGACGCCAATTCAACTGCTCCCCTGAAACCGTTTTTCATCGGCATTGCGGCCACCTCATCAATGGCGTTTTGAATGATCTTTGTATCATCATTTGTGCCTGAAGGCTTTACGAGGCGCTTAACGGGCACAACAGGTAACGCTACACCGCCCCCCATATACCCGGCATATGAAAAATCCATGATTTTATCGCCCGCTGGTGTGGTTTTATAAACCAGCTTGCCATCACTACCGCGGTATACCCACTCACTTTTCCCTTTTTGTGCAGATGCTATGCCCGCTGCCAGCAAGCTTAACAAAAGTGCTGTAATTTTTTTCATGTTTTATTTAGTATTACAACCAACATCGGCAGGGTTAAGTACATGTGCCTGAACAAACGCGTTAGACAGTTCATCAGCACCAATATCAAGCGGTAAAGTACGGGGCTGGCCATCCATATCAAACTTAATACCGGGATATGAACCAATAGCATGATTTACAGCAGGACTGCCCGCCTCAAGGTGATAAGCATCCGCTGATGTTTTAGCCAGTTTAGGATCGATATTTGTATAGCTGCCGGCCGGCATATCGCCGGCGTCCTTCACATTAAACAAGATATTGCCCGCCCACTGCGGATCAGGATATGGGCCTGCAATGGTGGCAGCAGGCCCACCACCCTGGATGATGTTATTGGCCACCGTAATTGAAGTGGCGCCCATACCGTTTTTTCGGGCAGTTTGTATAATGTTTTCTTTGTTATTAACCAGTGTATTAAAGGCAATCAGCACGCGGTCGGGCCGGTCATGCGAAGTTAACTGGGCCCCGTCGGCTACCTCTCCGTCGCCATTACCTATTACGACGGCAGAGCTGCAGTTTTCAAAATAGTTGCTGTAGATCAGGTGATCATCGCCAAAAATCCTTAAGCCAGGCGTATTGAAGAAATAATTGCCATAAACCAGGCTTTTATTACCATGGCGCAGGGTGAACTGCGCAGGGCAGTTACGAATGGTATTGTACCGGAGCGTTACTGCCGAAGCTTTGACCGAGATCAGTTCATTTTCGCCTTCGCATTTTTCAAATAAATTATACTCAACAATGCTGTTGCTTGATGATAAGCTAAACCCGCTTAAACCAAACTGCAGCGCCTCGGCGCCATTTTTACCGCCCTGGCTTGCCTGGTTATTGAAATAATTGTGGTGGATATGCAACCTTTCGGCAATTTGCTTATCCTGACCACGAACAGCGATAAACCTGCCCATCGCATTCTTATTCTGAAAGGTGTTGTGATCAATTTCCTGATCACTGCCGGCGATGGTCAAATCCTCCCCATCACCAGGAGTTTCAAAAATATTTTGCGTGAAGCGGCAAAAGCTGGTACCTGTACCTGTTTTGGCTCTTGATGCAGCATGCGTAAATTTAAATCCCCGGATAGTGATATAGGCCGCCGGGCTTATTAAACTAAAACCTCCTTTACCGGTAATTTCTGCTGCTCCCGGATGTTGGGCAGCTATAATAATATTTTTACCCTGCAGGCCTTTTTCATTAACAATAATATCCTCAGTGGTTGGATATACCCCATCGGCCAGTAAAATAACATCGCCCGGTTTTGCTTGCGTAATAGCCTTTTGCAGGTCGGCAATGGATGAAACAGTAACTGTGCCTGCCAAAAGGGTTTTTGAAGATAATAGCAGTAAGGTAACAAGTACTACAGCCAATCCTGTAATTCCTGCTTTTATATAGCTTTGAAGATGTTTCTTATACATTATTACAATTTTTTATGATGATTAAGGAATGCTATACCACTAACATCGCTCTATTTTCCAGCGGTTTAATAATATAGAAAAGCCAATTAATACACTCAATTGGCTCTATCATTATTGTTACAAATCGTTATGATAACCAGGAGATATTATTCCCGCAACCTCACCGCCTGTGCAGATGCACCGGAGGCTAAAACCAATGCTTTATCAGCCTTTGAAATATCCCCGCCCTCTATTTTAATATTAGCACATGCTTTGCCTTCGGCTTGCAGCAAATTTGTTACAGGTGTCAATACACGCAGGGCGCTTACCAAAACATCCCGCGTGTTGATGAAACGTAATAATGATTCAGCACCTTTTTGTCCCTGGGCACTTAGGCCATTCACCGCTGCATCTTCTACATTATCCAGGATAAGGGCAGGGCGCAGATCCGGGCTTTCCATGGTAAACCTGACGTTATGAAGCGATAGGCCGCGCACATTCCGGGCATACATACCATAAGCCGGAGGAATACCAATCTGATAATATTCGCCCGCCACTTTAGGAACATCCCTTACTGCGGCCTGTTCTTCGGTACCCCCGCCCGGAAAAGTGACATGCACATTGTTAAAAGAAATATTCTCTAAAAAAACATCGTCCATAGCATTCAGGGTGATGCATGAAAATATTTCGCCGGGATTGTACCTGCTGGCAAATTCCGCATCACGAAGCGGGACCGGTTTTACCACGGTAGCCTGGATATTACTGAAAGAAATATTACGTATAATTCCGGGGGTATCAACTGTTCTATTAACTGAAGATTTCTCAGTCCCCAGGCCTATAGAGATGGGGCCGGTAACTTCCTTCATCACCAGGTTTGAAAACGAGATATTTTCGAACCGGGATCCGGGGGAGCAACGCATTTTTATAGGGCAGCCATAGGTTTCATAAATGAGACAATTTGAAACGGTGATGTTTTCGGCCTCGCCGCCTCCAAAACGGAACACCGACCATCGTGTGCTGAAGGAGCAATCAGAAACTGTTACGAATTTACAGCTGCCAAATAATGCGCAGGCATCATCCTGGCATTGTACATCACAGTTGGTTACATGTACATAGGTACTCCCAATAAAATGAAAGCCGTCGTTATTGTGGATCACCTTGCCGCGGATAAATAACCCCTCCATTTTTACATAAGAGCAAAGACAAACCCGCACCGAGTGATAAGCACTGTTGATGAGCGAGATATTACGGACCGTAAGGTTTTTACATTGGTAAAAAAGTAAATGATATGGCCGGTGGTTGCCAGTAATACCGGCCGGCGGTAATACACCTTTAGTATCGCTGCGAAATTGCGCGCCCTGCCCATCGATAGTGCCATTACCTTCAATGGTAATATTATCAGCATTGGCTGCAAATATTAGTCCTACGTTCCCATCGTTCATTGTCCATCCAATGTCAAGGGGAATGACATCGCTGGCATGGTATTGTTTTCCGTCGGTAGTCCCCAGTAATTTTCCTTGTGCGGCTATGTGCAGAGTAACGTTGCTTTTTAACTCAACCGTTCCAATGACAAATACCCCTGCAGGCACCAATACAGTGCCGCCCTGCTCTTTATTACAGGTATCAATCGCCGCTTGTACAGCAGCGGTATCCAATGACTTGCCATCTCCTTTTGCACCAAAATCACGGATATTATAAATACGGGCACCAGTGTCGTTGCCGGTTGCTTTTATCTGGGTGGGGTGTTCAAAGCCCAGGGTGTTTGACGTAACTGCCATTAATCCTGTACCCAAAGAAACCTTCCCCATTGCACCCAGCCAGTTGCGGCGCGATATTGCTTTATTGTCTTGATCTTTCATCAGTAATTTAATTTTGGTGTGTTTATATAGAAGCTAAAAGCTGAATGCACAAAGCTTAAAGCCAACAACTTGATTGTAAAACAATTAGCTGCTTTACGTAAAAACAATTGATGGATCCATCCTCAATTAACACCGGCAGCGAAATCACGACCGGCGATAATTGAGATCAGTATTATTTGGTTTGATAGTAAAGCACCCTGTCAATTACCTGTATGGCTCCGTTTAATGCCAGAATATTGCTGGTACGTACACTTACATAACCTACGGAATTTGAGAAATCATTTAGCCTCATGGTAAAGTTCTGATCGTCATTAACCCGCAGCGTCATTAGCGAATTGGGGTTTAAGGGATCATAGTTTACCGGCTGCAGTGTGGTAGCCACAACGTTACTGGGCGTTAAATTATTAAACGAATACGCTCCCTGTACAATTAAATACAGCAGGTAGTTTTTAACCTGCTCTTTAGGATAATCGCTCCATTTTGTGGCGGGCTTGCCATTCACCAGGTATTTGCCCCAGTAACAATCTGCAGTGATGGTAGGTACTTTATTTACTACCGTTGTTCTGTAAACGGCATCATTATGCAGTAATATAAACGTGCAATCGGTTTTTATATACAAATTGGTATCAATGCCCGAATATTCAATGGCCTGGCGCATCAGCTTAAAAACAGTATCCTTCCCGGCAAAATTATAGCTGCGGTCTTTAATAAACTGCCAGGTTGTTTTATTAATATGCGGATCAAGCACATAAGGATGATATTCAGCATTTTCCTGCATCTTTAACCCGGCAAGGTTGCAACCTGCCATGCTTATTAAAAGGCCTGTCAGGGCAAACCACAAACCTGCTTGTTTCATCTTTTTCATTATGATATAATTTAATTAATAAGGTGGATTTTGAGTTAGCTTGGTATTGGCATTTAATACATCCTGATCAATTGGCCAGAATATTTTCCGGGGATCGCCAAAGCCGGTAGCAGGGAAACCTTTGTTAACCTGCCTGATCTTGATTATCGGGTCCATAATGCTGATGATGATATTATTTCTTTGCAAATCGAACCATCGTTTAGCTTCGCAGAATAGCTCGAGTTGCCTTTCGCGTAATATGCCGTTAGCATTAACCGGTGTGCCGTAAAGCATTGCATCGGCATTGGCAAAATCACTTGCCTGGTAGGCGGGTAAACCTGCCCGGGTATGTACCATGTTTAAATAAACCAGTGCGTTAGCCAAATCTCCCGTCCTGTTTAAAGCCTCGGCCCTTAACAGATAAATATCTGCAAGGCGGTACAATGGGAAAAGCAGGTTGGCCTGAGGCGAGTTGGGATAGATCTGGTTGCCGTTCTTATCTAAGTTAACTGCATAGTATTTCCATATTTTATCGTGGTTATTCACTTTAAAATCAACACTTAATGCGCCCCTGATATCTGTTGTGGTTGTGGTAAAATATGTCCATAATGCAGGATCAACAGAAAAGTCGCTGTTGGTATCGCCAGCACCAATTTCCTGCGAAGTTTTATTACCTCCATCAACGGTAAAATCCCAGTTTAAGCTCCAGATACACTCTTTGGTATTTGTTGGCGCTATAAAATTATTTTTCCAGTTGGCAGTGCTTTCCAGGCTGTAACGGTTTAATTTGAACAGGTTATCGCACCATAGCAAAGCATTGCTATAATCATGGTTATACATGTAAACATCCATCAACATGGCGGCTATGCCTCCCGAGTTTAGATTCCATACTACAGATGCAGTATGGTCTGACAAGTCATAAGCCTTCAGCAGATCGGGCAGAATAACGTTTTTTACAATATCGGCGGCTGGTGTTGCCGCTTTGTATGGATCGGTACTCAGGTCTTCATAGGGCTCTGTCCACACGGGTACATTTCCCCAAAGCCTTATCAGCCAGAAATAGCAATAAGCCCTTATCCCAAGGGCCTGCGCCTGCAGGTCCTTTGATAAAACAGGGTCAATACCATCAATGGTGGGGATATATTTAATAGCAAAATTTGCGCGGCTGATGGTTGCATATATCAGCGTCCAGTCGGCACCATTGGTGGTTGGCGTTAAAACATTTAATGCAAGCGGCAAACCGTCATTATAGGTAGGATGATAACTTAAGTTATCGCTACGCCCATCGCCCCAATAAATATACTGGCTGCTAAACATATCCTGAATACCATCATATATGCCGGCAATACCAGCCTTGGCGTCGTCAGATGTTTTCCAGAATTTGCTGGCTGCCAGCTGGCTTTGTGGTGGCTGATCCAGCAGTTTTTTACAACTGAGCAGCGAAACGGAGAACATTAAAAAAGTAATGATTATTTTTTTCATGATCAGATTCATTAGAAATTAACATTTAGTCCAAAACCAACTTCGCGCCTGCGCGGATAACGGCCATTATCATTACCCGGTGTTAAGGCCGAGCTTGATGAAAACTCAGGGTCGTACCAGGTGTAATTAGTCCAGGTAAGCAGGTTTGCGCCATATACATATGCCCCTATATTTTTCATCTTAATGCGCGAGGCTATATTTGCGGGCAGGTTATAAGTGAATTTGGCATAGCTGAGCCGGATGAACGAAGTATTTTCAAGAAAACGGCTTTGAGTTCCCGGGAAATTGGCGACCGAATTTTTCCGGCCCATGTAAGGTATATTGGTGACATCTCCCTGCTTTTTCCATGAATTATAGGTGGTATTATTATCGGCAACTATGCCTGATGTAGCCAGGTTATTAAGTGTTTGCCTCGGACTATCATAAGCCTCGCCACCCCAGATGGTATTAAATGTGAACGACAAGCTGAACTGTTTATAACTAAGGGTATTGATAATGGCGCCGTAAAATGATGGTTGCGCATTGCCCAGTATCTGCCGGTCGTTGGCATCTATTACACTGTCTTTCTTAACGTTATCAAATATCATATCGCCGCCAAGCAGCAATGCCCCGCCGGCATACATGTGATGCACGGTACCGGTGTATGTTTGCCCGTTCAGGGTGTAGCTTGCAGCCGTTTTACCATCCGCAGAAACCCCTACCGGCGTTAACCTGTTCCAGTTGCCGTCGTAGGCATTTGATGCATCATACTGATAAACGCCCAGCCCTTTGTATCCACAGAAATCGCCGATCTTGCCCCCTTCCTGAACCAGGTAAGTAGCACCGCCTGATGTAGCCAGGAACGGCTGATGATTATAAAGGCTCTTGATTTTGTTACGCTCAACAGATAAGCTGGCATTAATATTCCAGTTAAAGTTTTTACTGGTTACCGGTGTGGCATTTACAGAAAGTTCAACACCATTGTTGGTAACGTCGCCCACGTTCACGTACACATTGGTAAAGCCGGTTTCAACCGGGATATTACGCTGATACAGCAGGTTCTTTGTTGTTTTTTGATAGTAGTCTGCAGTTACATTTAAGCGTCCCCTAAAAAATTGCAGATCCATACCAATGTTTTTCTGGATATTGCTTTCCCATTTTAATTGTGTGTTTCCGAACTGATCGCTTAAAACCACACCGTTAATTGCGTTATAAAAAGAAGTACCAAAAGTATAAATGAGCAGGTTTGAGTTGGCCGGGATCCGGTCATTACCAACCTGCCCGTAACTTACCCTCAATTTAGCATCAGCCAGAAACTTTTTAGACCAGGCCATAAATGGTTCATCCGAGAATCGCCAGGCGCCGGATGCACCATAGAAATCACCATACTGGTTTGAACTGCCAAATTTCGACGATCCATCCTTGCGGTAAACCAGGCTCAGGATATAGCGGCTTTTGTAGCTGTAACCCGCGCGGGCGTAAAGTGATTCGCGACTGGTAGAGCCCGCATTAGTGCCCGTATTGGTCAAATCAATAGTACCTGCAACATTTGATGTATAGATGCTTTCATTGGCATAGTTTGTTCCGGCTATTTTAAAGCTGTTATTCTGTGTTTTTTCGGCACTCACCCCAATCAAACCCGTTATGGAATGATTACCCAGGTTTTTGCTATAATTTAAAAATCCCTGGTAAGCCCAGTTGGTATTAACTGCAAAGCTTTCTTTACCTGAGTTAACTGTAGGGCTGGCGCTGCTTAACAACTTTGGATCAAAAAATACGTTGTGCGGTGTTGATAATCCAAAATCAAAGTTATTGGTTAAACGGAGGTCTTTGCTGATGGTATAATCAATCTGGTTAAACAAATCGCCGGTATAGGTATTGGTTACGTTAACCTCGAGCAAGGCAACCGATAACTGGTTACGGCGCCCGCTGATGTAGCCGGTTAAAGTACCATCGGGGTAGTATAACGCTAAATTTGAGGGCCGTTGAAAGGCCTGGTTAATGGTATTACCTTCATTAATGTTATTGTTAGTATTATAACCGAAAGAAAGGCGGTTACTGTATTTAAACCTCGGGGATACCTGGTAATCGAGATTGAAACGGGCTTGCAGTGTTTTTGAATAACTATTAACTATCAGGCCCTGATCATTGATATACCTGAGGCTTGAATAGTAAGTCATGTTTTTTTCGCCGCCGCTAACGCCAAAATCAAGAATATCTTTTTTTGCCAACTGGGTAATTACATCCTGATTGTCATTATCAGAATTAAAAACCACATTCAGCGAGTCGTTGGTGGTGGTTGGCTTATCCGGACTGTTACCATTATATAAATTCCGTTCTACACGCAGGTCTTTTGAATTTGGTTGTTCCAGCTTATGGGCCATTACGCCAAAAATGCGGGCGTACTGGGCATTAATAAGTGGTTTGCCCGCCTGGCCCCGCTTGGTAGTAATTAATATAACACCATTGGCTGCCTGCGAGCCATAGATAGCCGCCGAAGCAGCATCCTTCAACACTTCAATTGATTGAATATCATTAGGGTTAACATTATCGGCAGTTGGGCTTAAAATTCCGTCAATTACAAACAACGGCGCATTGCCTGCTGTTGAAAATGTAGAACCGCCACGGATCTGGATGGAGCCGGAGGCACCAGGCTCGCCCGAATCATTTACTACCAACACGCCCGATGCCTGCGATTGCAGAGCATCGACCAGGTTAATGGGATGGCGCTCTTCTATCTGTTTGGCCGAAACAGTTGCTATAGCCCCTGTAAGGTCACGCTTGGCTACCGACTGGCCATAACCGGTTACGATAACCTCGTTCAGATCTGTTGCCGATTCTTTAAGCGTTACGTTGATGTTTTTGCGGTCGCCAACTGTAATTTCGGTTGAAACATACCCTACAAATGTGAATACCAGGACTGCGTTATTGTCGGGCACATTGATCGAAAACTTTCCGTTGTTATCTGTCAGTACGCCCAGATTAGTGCCTTTAATTTTTACACTTACTCCGGGTAAAGGTCCTTTATTATCTACCACCAGGCCGGTAACAGGTATAGTATTTATAGCGTCATTATAAACAGAACGGTAAGTATTTGTTTTTTCAATTTCTGTAAGCGTATTTTTCACAGACACATTACGAAGGTTGATGCTGATCCTGTTTTGATCATGGCCTTTTGAAAAAACCTGAAAGGAAGATATAAGTATCAGGATCAGGGTACACTTTGCCGTAAGAAATATTTTCAAATAGCTTCGCAACCGCATATTGCTTATGCGGCAAGCACTTTTTTTCATAATTTAGTATTTAGGTTACTGTAATTATTGGTTTAAGAAAGACTCGTAAATTAGTTACCAATTATTGCGGGGAATGCGCCAACATTCTCCGCTTTTAGGCTTAATGCAGGTTTATTTGTCAAGTTTTATCATACGCATATTTTCAGGTTAAACATTTGGGTTAATAAGTAATTGAAGTATTGATAGGTTGCCAATAACTTCGGTTATTTTCATAAAAGGACAGGCCAGTTTTAACAGCTGTTCGTAATACACAAAACAGATTTTTTGAAAAGGTGCCGGAGCGCCGTGATGCGCTACTTTTAATAGCAATTTTTTAACAGCAATATCTAACATAAGCAGCAGGGTTGTTTGATAAGCGCATTTACAACGGAGAAATGCCTGTAATTGGTAGCGCTAAATTTAGGAGGGAAAAACAGGGCAGTAGTAAACAATATTGACCATTTACTAATCTCAGTTTACAATTGTGTATATTATCTATACTATTAAGCAATATGACCAGCGTGGCAGAAGAATTCCCGTGCTGATTTCGAATAACGGATACTGCAACCTGCTTGCGGGTTTAATAGTTAAACATAGCAGTGCTTTTAGGGGTTACCTTTCCAATCCGCTTATCTTTTTGTGAAACAAGTTCGCAGAGCTGAATAGCAGCTTTTTCAAAATCATCATGATTATCGCTGAGCAGCAGCCAGGCTGTATCAAAGCCCTCGTCTAATACAAAGTCAGTGATCTCGGGTAACTCGGCTTTCAGGCTTTCATGATGCTCCCGTTGGGTAGAGATCCAGATGCCGTTATGCTGCGGATTCTTACCCACCTTTCGGAAGATCAATACTATCTTCCGGTCAAAATAAATATAGAACATACCTACAGCCGGCTTCACCATGATACCGGCGGGCAGGTAATCCAGCAGAAAATCAAAAGGCATCGGTTTTTTCATGCTTGCTTAAAGAGAATGCAATATAGCTCACCCGCATGAAAAATAAATGGGGTTCATTTAGTTCGAAAAAAGTTTGCCCAGGTTGAAGCGTTGTCGTAATACACCCCCAAAATGTCACTAATCCCCCCTGATCTCCGGACAAAAACCGTTTAACTTTGAATGAGTTAGATATCATCAGCGCTGGCTTTCATGGAGATTAACGGTAAAGCGTTAGCCAATGATGTAATCAGTCAAAACATTTACATACTTACGATCTTTAACTAAATATTAACACCAAATCATTTACCTATGTTACCCATCAAACCACATATCTGGTTCGGCCAGAATAAAGCCAAAGACGCTGCCGAATTTTATACCACCTTACTGCCCGATTCGGTTTTAAGCTATGTTAATCATTTCTATGTGTCTGATCATGAATGCGAAGTGGTTGAATTTACGCTGGCAGGCCAGTCGTTCTTCGGTATCAGCGGTGTGCCCGGACCAAGCATCAGCCCTTCCATTTCCTTTATGATCAATTTTGATCCCTCCCGCGACCCGGACGCCGCCAAACACATTGACGAAGTATGGAACAAGCTATCAGAAAACGGCCAGGTAATGATGCCGCTTGACCGCTATCCTTTCAGCGAACGTTACGGCTGGATAGGCGATAAATATGGCGTTTCGTGGCAACTGATACTTACCAACCCTGCCGGTGAAGAAAGGCCTGTGATTGTTCCGTCATTGATGTATACAGGACCGGTAGCCGGTAAAGCCGATGACGCTATTAACTTTTACTGCTCGGTATTTAAAGACAGTAAACGCGGTACAACAGCCCCGCGCCCGGAAGATATGGGCCCGGACAAAGCCGGCACACTGATGTTCGCCGATTTTTATATCGACCAAACCTGGATAGCCACCATGGACAGCGCACATCCTCACGGCTTTGGTTTTAACGAGGCCGTGTCATTATTGATCCCTTGTGAAACGCAGGAAGAGATCGATTACTACTGGTCGGCACTTTCTGCTGATGGCGAACCCGGACAATGCGGCTGGCTGAAAGACAAATACGGTGTATCCTGGCAGGTTGCATCAACGGTTATGCTTAATGCTCTGAAAAACGGCAGCCCTGAACAAATTGCACGTATTACGCAAACTTTTATGACAATGAAGAAAGTTGATATAGCAGCCTTGCAACAGGCATATGCTCCAAACCAATAATTAAATTACCACCCTGAAGGTCAGGTTAACCCTGGCCTTCATCGGCTTATGCGATTTAGCTATCCGATGTTCCCAGTGCTCCTGCAAACCTCCTTTCATTAGCAGAAAGGAGCCGTGCTCCAGCTTTACGGAATAGTGCTCCTTATGATCGGCTTTATTCCGGATATCAAAGCAGCGCACATGCCCGAAACTGACCGAGGCAATAACGGGATTTTTGCCCAATACACTCTCCCGGTCGCTGTGCCAGGCCACAGAATCATTACCATCCCGGTAATAATTCAGCAAAACGCTATTGAACCTGATCCCGGCAGCAGCTTCTACTTTTTGTTTCAGCATTAACAATTCCGGCGTCCAGGGATTTGGATTGGAGATTTTACCGGATACAGAATAATCTGTACCTACATCGCCATGCCAGGCGGTAAGCCTGGGCGTAAGGTATTCCTTGTCCCACATTTTTTGTGTAGTCTGCTTCCAGGGTGATTCAGTTATGAACTTTTGAAGCAGGTAGTCGCCGGTGTTCTGATCAATAAAATTAGCGTGGTATTCCAACAGTTCTTTTGGTAATCCCCTGCTCTGCCCCGCCTCTGCAAAAAAACTTAATTGTTCCATGGTTATCTTTAATTGCTTTTTACAACCTTTCTACATAGTTGATAATAAAATCTGCCAACTGCTCCTGTTCGGCTACAGATAGCAGATTACCATCATAAATCCAGAAACCCTGACCGTCAAACAAAATGCAGCCCAGATCATCAGGCTTTTCTTCAAAAGCTGTATACAACCTGTAACATTGAACTGCTTTTTTATACAGCAGATCGGGCACCACCCGTATAACCTCATCGGGACCATTCCTGCGTTTTACAAAGGCCTTAGCCTCCCTGGTCAGATAGCTGTGCGTATTCATTTTAAACGATATAAACTTTATTCAAAGGTATAAAAATACTAATATTTTTAGCATTCAAATTGTAACAAAATGTTAAATCATAAAAATTGTTGTAACTATATCAGCGAAAACGCTGTCTCATAGTTATGAGACGACTGCAACTATTCTTCACCTTGTTCACATTGATTTTATTCAAATTCGCCCACGCACAAACCACAGGCGGCAGCATTTCGGGGACTGTATCTGATGAAGCTAAAAAACCACTCGACGGTGCAACCCTGGTTTTACTCGCAGCAAAAGATTCTACGGTGATTAGTACCAGCCTCGCCAAAGCGGACGGCAGTTTCTCATTTCAAAACTTAAAAAACAACACATATATCATTAAGGCAACTTACATGGGTTATAAAAGCTACGTAAGCGGCCCGATGGCAATTAGCCAAAAACCGGTTAGTTTGCCGGCAATTATGCTGTCCTCAATCGGAAAAACCTTGAATGAGGTATCCGTAACCGCCAAAAAATCTTATGTGCAGCAAAAGATCGACCGTACTGTTGTTAACGTTGGAGCGCTCATATCCAACACCGGCGCTAATGCATTAGAGGTATTGTCAAAGACACCCGGTGTCCAAATAGATGCCGACGGCAACATTACCTTTAAAGGAAAAAGCGGGGTACTGGTGATGATCGATGATAAACCTACCTACCTTTCGGCGGCCAACCTGGCTACTTACCTGCGGTCTCTGCCATCTTCTTCTTTAGATCAGATAGAACTGATGGATAACCCACCGGCAAAGTATGATGCTGCCGGGAATGCAGGAGTGATCAATATCAAAACAAAGAAAAATACCAACAGGGGATTTAACGCCGTAACATCCGTGAATTTAGCCCAGGGCTTTTACGTCCGGTCTGATGCAAGCATCAACTTTAACTACAGGATAGATAAGGTCAATTTCTTTGCTAACGTAGCCTACAATAAGCAGAAAACATTCAGGAGACTTGAAATAGACCGCAATTATTTCGATGAAAACGGCAATCAAACATCCTCACTGCAGGATATTTCCTATTTCAGGCCCTCAAGCAATAATACCAATATCAAAGCTGGGTTAGATTATTTTATATCTCCCAAAACAACCTGGGGCGTAGTATTTACCGGTACTATCTCGCGCGATCATGACAGCAGCCCGGTTTACAGCTTACTATATGGCAAAACCGGCGAATTGGACTCTACCATCAACACCCTCAACACTTCCAAAAATAAGTTTGACAGCAAAGGGATCAACGTAAACTATACCCACAAGTTTGACAGCGCTGGCAGGGCACTCACATTTGACCTGGATTATATTCGCGATATATCGGGCAGTAACCAGTTTTTTATCAACAATACTTTTTTGCCCGATGGCACTTTAACAAACTCGCAAACAATTAAAGATGATCTGCCCGCTACTATTAATATCTATTCGGCAAAGATTGATTATACACATCCGCTCAAGGGTAAAGCCAAACTGGAGGCTGGCGTAAAAAGCAGTTATGTAAATACCGATAATGCCGCTAATTATTTTAATGTTATTGATGATATAAGTACTATTGATTACAACAACACCAACCGCTTTTTATATAAGGAGAATATCAATGCCGCTTATCTGAACTTCAATAAAACATTTGGCCGATTCTCATTACAAACAGGATTGCGTTTGGAAAACACAAACGGCGACGGGCATCAGCTGGGTAATGCGCAAAAGGCCGATTCATCATTTGTTAAGCATTACACCAACATTTTCCCAACCGCCTATTTTTCCTACAACCTTGATACAGCAGGCCATAACGTACTGGTTGCTTCATATGGTCGCAGAATTGGCAGGCCGAGTTATGGAAGCTTAAATCCATTTACCTTTTTCGTAGATAAGTTTACCTACTTTTCGGGCAACCCCTTCCTGAAACCACAGTTTACCGACGATTATAAACTGGCTTATAGCTTCAAGAGCCTGTTTACAGTAGCAGTTGCCTATAATCGTACAACTGATGTTCAAAATGAAACCATCCATAAAGTTGATAATACATTTATCAGTACTACCGGTAACATAGGGCAGCAAAAAACATTAGATTTTTCTATCAGCAGTAACCTCCAGCCCGCCAAATGGTGGTCTGTTAATTTATATGCCGAGGTTTACAATAATACTTACCAGGGAGTATTTTACTCCGGCTATCTCAACGAGTCCAAAACTACCTTTAGCGCCAATGGTAATAATCAATTCACCTTATCCAAAACCTGGAGTGCCGAGATAAGTGGTTTCTATAACACAAGCGGTACTTACGGGCAGTTTGTTTCTATTCCTACCGGAATGCTCAACGCGGCTATTCAGAAAAAAATATTGAACAACAAGGGAACAATCAAGTTCAATATGCGTGATATCTTTAAATCATTTAGCCCAAGCGGCACCATTACCAATATCGTTGGCGCAACCGCAACTTACCATAACTTTGTGGATACCCAAGTGGCAACCCTTACGTTTACCTATAGCTTCGGCAAATCAACCAATGTACCGGCCAAACGTAATACAGGAGGGGCTGAAAGCGAACAAGGCAGGGCACATTAGGAAATCATTTCGTCATTAAGTTCATGCTGTCATTTCGGGATCACGAATGTCTGGTTTATGTTGAGTTTAGCCCGGTTCATGCAAATGGCACTATTTAAAAGCTGTTTGAGCCCGTAGTTTTACTAAAAATTAAAACCAAAGGCTATGAAAACCAACAAAAACAAACTGGCTACTGCTATCATTATTGCTGCCCTTGCAGCTTTTATGCTTCCTGCATCTGTTATGGCTCAGCAAACTGTAAACGGTCGCACAGAACTACAGCGCCATGACCTCAGTACCCCGGGCCGCGAAATGGTACAGATTCGTGTAGATATTGAAAGAGGACAATCATATCCGCAGCACAAGCACCCCGGCGAAGAAATTATTTATGTGCTTGAAGGTGTGTTAGAATACCAGGTAGAGGGCAAACAACCGGTAACACTCAAAGCCGGCGATGTTTTATTTATTCCTTACGGAACTGTACACGCCGTAAAAAATGTGGGCACTACCAAAGCAAGTGAACTTGCTACTTATATTGTTGAAAAAGATAAACCGCTTGTTACGTTAATTAAGTGAAATTTGATCAGGAATTGTAAAAATTGTCTTGTCCTGAAATGAGTTTAACGTACCATTAGGGTCCTCTGCGAGTTTAAGTTAACCCACACAAAATTCACCAACCTGCAATTTCAAAACGAGGCACCTACGGAGCCAAAAAATGTATTCTTTTAGCGCTATAAACACGTGGCCCCGATGGGGCCGGTAATATTTATAACATAATGAATATAACTGACGTGCCAGGCGGCCTCAGAGAGGCCACGTGTTTATAGACAAAATTTAAAGAGATATTGGACTCCAGCGGAGTCTCGTAATCGTAAACTTGCTTTCCAACCATTGCTTAGCGCGTATTTAGATTTTGTGGGTAAACTTAAATCAGCGAGAGACTTTGAGGATACGCGAATCAATACTTCCAAAAATATTCCCGCACAGCATTACAAGTTTGCTTTAAACCGATAAGATCCGGATACTAAACGATAAACAGCTTTGTTTCCTTCAAACCTGATAAAGCTGACGCCTTTTACACCAGCCACAGGTTTGCCGCCCTCCGTTACCTGTTTAGCGTTGGTTGTGGGCAAAAACAGGGTAGCGGTTGTATTTGCCGGAACAGTAGCATTGTAGGTTAACCTTTTTCCGCTTACCGACCAACCACTGTTTATACGGCCATATGGCGAATCATATGATCCTTTGGCCCAGGTCATCTTACCTGTCGGATCTGGCTCTGGCTGCAAAATAAATTTCTTAAACCCGGGTTCATCGCGCTGGATCCCGATAGAATAAGCAATCAGCCACTGGCCTATAGCACCAAATGAATAATGGTTAAATGAGTTCATGCTGTTATTTCCACCAAATCCATTCTCTACAGTATAGCCGTTCAACCTTTCCCAGATAGTTGTTGCACCCTGATCAATTGCATATAACCATGAAGGGTAATGTTCATTCTGTAGTAGTTTATAAGCCACGTCTGAATACCCGTAATCTGAAAGCGCTTTACTGATACCGCCAGTACCTACAAAACCGGTCATAAGCGAATAAGCCGGACGGACAATGCCCTGGTCATCTTTATTTTCACGTTCAACAGCAGCTTGCAGGTTTTTGGCCATATAACTGACGTTTTCGTCACTGAATACACCCAGTGCCAGACCTGTTGCATAGGCAGTTTGCGTATCCGAAACCTTAAACTCTTTCTTGCCCGGTTCGCCAAACATTCCGCCTCCAATGAGGCCGACCGCCTTTTTACCGGCGTTAACAAATGTTTTATTGAAGAAAGCTTTTCGCTCTTCATATTTTTTCCTGAATTTTTCGGCGTCATCTTTTTTGCCTAAAACGCCGGCAACCTTTGCCATGATGCCCAAATCATAAACATGATAGGCGGTAACCGGGAAAGCAGTACCCAGCTGCATATACTGGGGGCCAAGCCAATCGCCAAGCACCCCATCCTTGCTAAAACCTGTTTCGGGGTCGATGGTTGAGTCCACGTAGTCCATATACTTGCTCATGGCATCATAATGTTCAGCAAGCAGGGCTACATCATTATATTGCAGATAAGATTCCCAGGCTACGGTAATCCCGGCACTCCCCCAAATCACACCGCCAAAGCCACCGCCAACAGGTGCAATGTCGGTAAACCTGCCCTGCTCGGTTTGCAGGTTGCGCATGGCCAGCATATGCCTGCGCAAAAACTGATCTGCATTAGATACATAAGTGGCAGTGCGCGAAAATATACTGATATCGCCCGACCAGCCCATCCGCTCATTCCTTTGAGGGCAATCTGTTGGTATGGTCAAAAAGTTATCGATGTTTGACCATGTTAGGTTCGACCATAGTTTGTTCACCTTCGGGTTAGAAGTTGCATAATCGGCCGCAAGTTTCTTTACCGAGCTGATTGCCAAGCCCTGCACATCATCAAGAGGCAGCGGGCTATCGATACCGGTAATTTCTATATACTGATAACCATGCGATGTAAAATGCGGCTGGATTACCTGGTCGCCGTCCTTCATAATATAAATATCCTGGCTCAGGGCCGCACGGTAATTTTCGGTCATGATCATACCTACATTTTTACCGGATTCCTTCAGGTTAGGGTAAAGGATCTCGGCATAACGCAGGGTTAGTTTTTTTCCGGCGATGCCATTTTTAATGCTGATCTTAGGCACACCTACAAAGTTTTGCCCCATGTCATATACATAAACACCTTTCCTAACTTCCTTTACACCTTTTGCAGTCAGCGTTTTATAAATTCCTGCCGAGGTTCCAATCTGCCCGATCATCGAAATATGATCAAAATCAAGCGGGATCTTTTTTCCGAAGTAGTCAACGTCATCACCCGTATATGTTGTTCCTTTTAATGATACTTCCTGCGCTTTTTGCCAGTTGTGATCATCATAGGCTACTGTATTCCAGCCTTTAACTGCGGCTTCACGCGTGGCATCATCAACCTCGCCCATATCCAGGCTACTATAAACTATAGGGCCATGATTAAAATATCTCCAGCTTTTATCATTGGTTTTGATCACCTCCTCCGAACCATCGGTATAAGTAATTACCAGCTTGGCGAGTAAAGATTGCCTGTCGCCAAAATGATTCCATACATTGCCATAACTCAGCAAACCACTCCACCAGCCCTCACCAAGCATAGCGCCGATGGCATTTTTCCCCTTACTTACCATACCGGTTACATCATAAGTTTGGTAAAGGTGGGTTTTGTTGTATTGGGTAAGGCCCGGATTATAATAATCGTTACCAACCCGTTTGCCGTTAAGATAGATTTCATAAATCCCCCTTGCAGTTACGTAAAGCCTGGCTTGTGAAATACTTTTATCGGCATTAAACACCGAGCGCAGCATGGGCATAGCGTTATGGCTGGGATCGGCAAGGATAAATGCCCCGGCACTCCCGCCGCTCACTTCATATTTTCCATCTTTTATAGCCAATCCTGATGATGGAGTGGCAATGGCTTCTTTAAAAATTCCGCTGTAATTATTTTCTTCAGGTTTTTCGCTAAATAAAGTACTTCGCGGCGACCTTACGTTAGAAACCGTAAGATCAGAGAATTCAGCTTTCTGGTTCTGATCTGCCGAAAAGCCTATTTCACCTAACATTCCATAAGATACAACATCTCCTCCCGGGCCAAGCGGGTTAAGCGTTATTACCGCTCCGCGGTTTGCCGGTACCGGGCGGGCTACCGCTGTCTCATTTTTTTCATCGGCTAAAAATGTTTTATCATCATCAACGGTAAACCTAAGCGTACCAAACTCGCTATGGATGAGGATAGTATGCGGTTTATTTTTGTTACCGTTACCAATCAGGTCGGCTTTTACCGGGAAGCTTTTAAATACTTTACCCAATGTATCTTTTTCCGAATACCCGGCCCTGTATACATTGATCCGTGCATTACCTCCCTGCTCTAAACCTGAAATATCCAGCTCAACCTTAAAGTACGACTGGTTCTTTTTATTGGCAAGCTGGAAAACGTTCCGGTTGCTATCCATCAAACGAGGATCATTTGCGGCGAAAACAATACTTGCCTTTGAACTACCGGGAGCAATTGCTACTTTATATTTTAGGTCATACAGCGGCAAATAATGGGCATACAGCACCAGGTCGTTATCCCCTCCCCCAATCCACTGCGCACCATCCCAGGCCGACATGCCGGTATTCGTCAACCCTGTTTCAAACCATGAACCTGCGGATGAAACACCTCCCGTCTGATCCCATACATTTACCGTCCAGTTATAGCGGGTTGTTGCTTTAAGCGATGAACCAGCATAGACCACGGCCAGCGCCGTTCCGCTTTTTATTTTATTGCTATTCCATACTACTTTTCCCTGCGGATCTTTTACGGTGATCTGATAAGCAACCTGCGTATATCCTCTTACACCTTCGGGCGTGAGCATCTGCCAGCTAAACCGCGGCAGTTTAACATCAATACCGATAGGATGATCTGTATATTCCACCTGCAGGTTAACTATCCGGGGGGCCTTTACAGCGCCGTAAAGGTTAATTTGTATGAATGAAAATAGCAGTAATAAAATCAGAACAGCCGGTTTGGCTATCGGGGCGCGATTTTTTGTCATAATTGGGTTTACAGTAAAAATAATTGGATAAAGCAATATGCGTATTAAATAGCGCATAACTGTCCTGTACCTACCCCATTGATATATCAGTATCAATTATTTTCAAAAATGCCCCAAAAACATTTAATATGGATCAGAAAGTACCGTTTGAGTGGTTTGCGAAACTTAATGACCGCGTAGATAACATCGCTTATAATCAAAACTCATTTTAATTTCAGGGCGGGCTTAGTTATCAATTTTGATGATCCCGGATATTTTATGGCTCGACTCCGATACTAAAATTCACTCTTGTATCGGAGTCAAAGCATTACCCATTTTCAATATGAATTGATATAGCCTGCTATCGCCTAACCGCCCAGGCCAAACCATCAGCCCCGCGTATCTCAATATGCCCGGTCACTTCCAATTTGTTGAGATCGATCACCGCCACATAATTATCGCCGGTGCAGCCAATGAATGCGCGCGATCCGTCATCATCAACCAGGATACCAGCAGCGCCATGCCCGGTATTTATACGTTTCAACTCCTGGTGTGATACCGCATCGAAAATAAACAGGTCGCCAGTGCGGAGGCTGGTAACCAATACGCGCTTACCATCCGGTGTAAATTGAAGCCTGTTGGCACCCACAACCTTCGCATCAATTGTAGTAGTTACCTTTTTGGCGGCGATATCGATGATTGAAATATTGCCGTCCTCTGCACCTGCAGTCCATAGTTCACGACCATCAGGCGAAACATCAAAACCCTCGGAGCCTTTGGCTACCGGGATAACTGTCTGTATCCAGTCATGACGTGCCGGAGGTGCAAATCCGGGCGGAGGTGCTGTGCCCGCAGGAGGAGCCCCTCCGCCCGGAGGCCCCATCGGCTTCATAAGGCTATCTTCCAAAATACTTACAGTTGCCGACGAAACGTTTGTGGTGTAAACCTTTTTCCCGTCATTGGTTACATAAATCATATGCGTTCTGTTCTGGCCCGTTCCCATGGCCCAGTCAAATTTACCGGTAGCAGGGTCGTAACGGCCAACTGCTTTAGCCCCCTCGGCCGAAAACCAAACTTTTCCTGCTACAAATGTTAACCCGTGCGGCCCCATCAATGGTTTAGTATCAATGGCTGGTAGCGCTTTTTGCGCCACAAGGTCAACTACGCTCAACTCGTGCAGGCTTCCACCTCCATAGATGGAAACATAAGCCGTTTTTCCATCGGCGGAGGCAATAACCTCATGAGGATCGGAACCTACCGGGACACGTGCGAGAACTTTCAGGGTAACCGGATCGATGATAGCCAGGGTATGATCACTTTTTGAAAGTGCAAGCAGCGAACGTGAAGGCGTAGCCTGTGCCTGGCATTTGGTCGCGTTAAAAGCTATCGGTATCCATAAGAAGCTTACAGCAAGCAATTTAAACGAGCTGAATTTTATAGCTTTTAAAATTTGGCGGTGAGCGATTTTCTTCATAGGATTAGCAGATTGGAGAAACAGGTTAATATTGGTTTCGGTCATAAGAAATGATTTTCCCTATAAACAAATATACTGAACTACCTGATTTTTAGAGGATGAATCGACCAGGGCGGGGAGATAACCGACTACAAGCTATTCCTGATAGACAAGCCCCCGTAAAACTAAAATCTCCCAAATTGTTTATCCGCAACTGGCTTCATACCTTTATATCAGCAACCTCAATATTTAACGCATGAATCAGCCATCCATCGCCGGCATTGCACCATTCTTCATCGTTCACAGCGTTACAGTAGCGCTTGACTTTTATAGCGAAAAACTTGGTTTTGAAGCAGTTTTTAAAGAGCCCGCCGATGATCCTTTTTTCGCCATTGTACAGCGCGATGAGGCGATGATTTTCCTCAAATCTGTTGACGCCGCCCCACTCCCTAACCACAAGCGCTCCCCCGATGCCCGTTGGGATGCTTATGTCAGTGTTCCTAACCCGGATATACTGGCCGCCGAATTTGAATCGCGGGGTGCTACTTTCACTATCCCGCTACAAGATACCCACGATGGTTTACGTGGATTTGAACTGGAAGATACTGACGGATATATTTTATTCTTTGGCCGACCGCGTTAGTGCAGCCGCTAACCGGAACACTTTTTGCCGGGATAAAGTATGGATCAAAATTATTTACTGAACTCCATTGACGGGGTCGACGTAATCTTAATCCCTGGTTCAGGGAGTTACGTCTGCGTTTTCGAACCGGAAACACAAACAAATCCAGGCTCTCCACAACCGTTACGGGCCACTATACTGGATAAAGAAATGGCTTTTCAGCCAACAGACGGCGATAACATTTCAGAAGAGGAACTACTGAAAGTTATCCGCTGGTACAGTTACCGCAAAACGTTTTCCTGAAATATAACAGGAATCTATCCGCAAACAGACCTTTTTATCTTTTCACAGGTAAAATAGGCGTATATAAACTTTCCCGAACCGGGGAAGAATTCACCCTGCCCAAGGCACTCTGCTATCAGGCCTTCTTCACCGACCTTATTGTATCTACTTTGTTACATATCGGTCAACATTAAAAAATGGTCTTTAAAACAAAAAACATCGGCCTTTAAAACAAAAACGTTGTAGATAACTGCCTATACTTTTGTTTCATTAAATCATAAAAAAATGGAACAAATAAAAGATAATTATAACGGTGCACTGCAAAAGCCGCTGGGATCTGGATTTACAGCCCTATCCACTACTACCGATGTTATAAAGGACATTAACCTTACCGGCAAAACAGCCATAGTAACAGGCGGCTATGCAGGTATTGGCCTGGAAACCGTAAAAACGCTGATATTGGCTGGGGCAAAAGTTATTGTACCGGCACGTGATATTAACAAAGCAGCCACGAATCTTACAGGCGTACCCAACGTGATGATTAAAGCGATGGACCTGATGGATCCCGCTTCTATCGACACCTTTGCGGTCGACTTTCTCAAAACTGCCGAACCGTTGCATATCCTCATCAATAATGCGGGCATTATGTGGGTGCCCCTTCAGCGCGACGTAAGAGGCCACGAATCCCAACTGGCAACTAATCACCTGGGGCATTTTCAACTTACTGCACTCCTTTGGCCTGCTCTAAAAAAAGCCTATGGCGCAAGGGTAATTAACGTATCTTCATACGGCCACCAGATCGCACCTTTTAATTTTGATGATCCAAATTTTCTTCACCGCCATTATGAAACGCTGTCGGCCTATGGCCAATCTAAAACAGCCAACAATCTTTTTACGGTAGAACTTGACCATCGCGGTAAAGATTTCGGTGTTCGCTCCTACTCCTTGCATCCCGGTTCTGTAAATGGTACTGATCTTGGCAGGGCCGCCTCGGTAGAGTTGTTTCAGCAAATGGGCATGTTTGATGCCGATGGCAATATCTTTCCGGAAGTGGCAGCCAGACTTAAAACCGTAGAGCAGGGTGCAGCAACTTCGGCCTGGTGTGCCACCAGTCCGCAGCTTGATCATATCGGAGGTGTTTATTGCGAAAACGCAGATGTGGCTGATTTAGATTTTGGAGACATTGAACATAAATATGATGATCCGCTAACTCTGCGTGGTGTAAAACCATATGCTGTTGACGAGGGAAACGCAAAAAAACTATGGGCACTAAGCGAAGAAATGACGGGCGTAAAATTTGCAGCAAACTAAGATCCGTTGTAGCTTTATTGTTAACTGGCAGCATTTGATGAACCATGGAATTTAAAACGCACTATTTAAGCCCGGATATTAAACTATCGCACTTTGAAGATAAGCCATTCCGTACCGAAGTACTTTTTGAACACCATATGCTGATCTGGTTTATTTCGGGCGAAACAAAAATAGTGCAGGCCGATTCGATACATATTTTTGGTGCAGGAGATATTTTCCTGATCCCCCGAAATCAATTAACCACGGTTATTAATTATCCGAAAGACGGTTTGCCACATAAAACCGTGGCTATGCACCTTACCATGCCTATGTTAAAGGAGTTTTATGCTAAAAATCCCCCTAAAGCACGTCTGCAGCATTCGCCCGGGATTCGAAACTTCGGTAAGCACCCGTTGTTGGAAAGCTGCCTGGCATCATTAATTCCTTATTTTGATCTGAAGGATGGATTGCCTGAAAATCTCGCATCATTAAAAATTGAAGAGGCAATCAATATTCTGAGAATAATTGACAGCGATATAGATGGTATACTGGCCAATTTCCAGGAACCGGGTAAAATTGATCTGACTAATTTTATGGAGCGGAATTTCATGTTCAATATGCCCATGGAAAAGTTTGGCTACTTAACGGGGCGTAGCCTAACCACTTTTAAAAGGGATTTTAAGAAAAGCTTTGACACTACTCCGCAAAAATGGTTAACTCAAAAACGACTGGAACTTGCGCATTATCGCATCAGGGAGCAAAACAGGAAACCTTCGGATGTATATGCGGAGGTTGGCTTTGAAAACCTATCCCATTTCACTTATGCTTTTAAAAAGCATTTCAGTTATTCGCCAACGGGCATATAACAAAAAAGCCTTTCTCTTTTCGGAGAAAGGCTTTTGAGCGAAAGACGAGATTCGAACTCGCGACCCCGACCTTGGCAAGGTCGTGCTCTACCAACTGAGCTACTTTCGCGTTGGTGGCCGCAAAGATATAAATCATGTATATGCGTGCAAAATATTTTTTCAAGTTTTTGCACATTAAAATTAACATGCTTTTAATCAAATATTTACATGGACTAAAATTCAACATTTGATCAAACATTTTTGATTTTGATAAAAAAGTGCATTCAAAAAAGCTAAAAAAGAAAGAAAGCGCTTCCTATTTAACACTGTTGATAACCCAAATCCCCACTCTCATACCTAATCATTAAATTTGAAAATGTTTCCTGATCCGGAAAACAATAATAAAATAGCAAGCGTATGGTGTTGGAGCCTTTTCATGAACTGGTACTTAAATTTATTGAAAATACTAACCGGCCAATATTTTTAACCGGCAAGGCGGGCACCGGTAAAACCACTTTCCTGCGCTGGATCAGGGCAAACGTTACCAAAAACCTGGCTGTTGTAGCCCCTACCGCCGTAGCAGCTATCAACGCCGGCGGCGTAACTATCCATTCTTTTTTCCAGGTACCTTTCGGGCCGCAGGTGCCCGTAACTGATCATAACAGTCACAACACGCTGCTAAGACAGGTTAGCCTCGAAAAATCAAACATATTAAAGTGCCTCGACCTGCTCATTATTGATGAGATCAGTATGGTGCGGGCGGATACACTTGATTATATTGATACCGTATTACGGCAGGTTAAAGGATCGGCACGGCCTTTTGGCGGTGTACAATTATTGATGATCGGCGATTTGTTTCAGCTCCCCCCGGTTTATGAAAAGGACTGGCCCGTGCTCAGAAATTTTTACAAGGGGCCTTATTTTTTTGATAGCCTTGCATTTCAAAAATTTCCGGTATTAACTTTTGAGCTCACCCAGGTTTATCGCCAGAAAGACCCCGCTTTTGTAGAGATACTCAATAGTATCAGGAATGGGTATGCCAACGGCGAAATGCTCGACAAACTTAATGCCCATTATAACCCTAACTTAAATGCCAACTGGCTTAAGGATTACGTAACCCTATCTACCCATAACCAACTCGTTAATGAAATTAACCAGCAGCGATTGACTGAGCTTGATGGCGAAGCGCAAACTTTTAAAGCAACGGTTACGGGTGATTTCCCGAAAGAGGCATATCCCGCCGAAGAAGAGTTAGTATTAAAAGTTGGTGCACAGGTAATGTTTATCAAAAATGACAGCTCGGGCAAAAAACAATATTATAATGGCCGTACAGGGCGCGTAGTTGCTATGGGGCCGGGCAATATCCGCTTGAGTTTTCTTGACGACGGATCGGAGTTTGAGGTGATCCCCGAAAGCTGGCAAAACGTAAAATATGCCCTGGCCGAAGATGAGCAAAAGGTAAACGAACAAAACAACGGATCGTTCAGCCAGTATCCGCTGCGACTGGCCTGGGCCATTACCATACACAAAAGCCAGGGGCTTACATTTGAAAAAGCGGTTATTGACGTCGATGCAGCCTTTGCTTTCGGACAGGCTTATGTGGCTTTAAGCCGTTGCCGCTCACTTGAGGGCATGATCCTGAAATCGCCTGTACGCCCCGAAAATATCCGTACCGATCCGGAGATCATCAGCTTTATGCAAAATGCGGCTATCTCCACGCCTGATGAAAATCTGCTGGAGAGCACCATCCGGCAAATAGCACTGGAAGAGATGAAGGATATCTTTGATTTTTCGATGCTTACAGGTGCATGGAAACAACTTAAAACCATCATGCTGAGCGGGGCGATTAAAAATAGCCCATTATCCGAAAACATCAACAAAACCGATCACAGCTGGGAAACTGAAATTAAAACTATCGGCGACCGTTTTATCCGAAAGGAACTGGGCGCTTTACCTGATGATCAGCTTATCTGGAACAATGCGCCTTTTATAGGCAGGCTAAAAAATGCCGCCAACTATTTTCTGCCTAAATTAAATGCTTTTTCAGAAGCTATTAACAGTTTTTATACTGCTATAAACAACACCAACCCTCCTGCCGAATTTTACGACAGCCTAAACCATTTATTGGTTAACCTGAAGGCAAAAACGGCAGCCTTTGTGCGCCTACCTATTGCCACATCAGGCCGAGATGTTCTATCATCGGTACAGGAGGCCGGGATAAGTTACAAACCGGTATATAAAAACTGGAACCCTAAAGCATTACCAAAAGAAAAGGAAATTGTTAACCCCGAACTTTACAAGCAATTACTCAACTGGCGTAAAGCAACCAGCCTCGAACGTAAAATCCCCGAACATACGCTGGTGTCTGAAAATATGCTTCGGGACATTACTTCGAAACTACCGCGGTCATTAAACCAGCTTTCGCAGTTAAAAAGTTTTGGCGATGCCAAAGCAACCGATCTGGGTGAACCTATTTTAAAAATGATCAGGAGTTATTTAGGTGAAAACGACTTGTTTTCCTAAACACAATATCTAAAACCTCGGAATTTCCGGACCGTTGTAGGGGTTTTCAAGTGCGTGTTTGATCCTCATTAACTGGTATTGGTGACGCCAGTTATCAGGATAGTTTTTCATGTTTTTCAATAATTGCTTAACAAAATCGGCAACATGGAGCTGAGTTGTAGCGCGGTCTAACCTTAATTCCTGGGGTAACGTAACATTACTAAAGTATTCACTCAATTCTTCGTAGCTCATGACGCAAAAGTAAAAAAAGCCCGGCATTTTCATACCAGGCATTCGAGCTTAAATAAAAAGCTGAAAGCAGAATGCATAAAGCTAAAAGCTAACCGCTCAATTGTTTTAATTCCGTTAATACCTCCCGGCTGTTTAAAACACGTAAAATAAACTGGCCTGAACGTTATTATTTTTAAAATCGTTGTTGATGTTGGAGATATTAAAGTCGCCAACTTTTGAGAGGCCGTAAATATATCTTACACCAATACCAAGCCCCAGTTTTGACTGGTATCCGATACCTCCGGCTGCCGCCAAATCCAGTTTCTTGGCAAAATCCCCGGCACTTAATCCCGAAACATCTTCTTTGGCTTTCATACCTACCTGCGGACCTGCCTCAATATAAAGCCCTGAGTTAGCACGGTATTTCAACAAAAATGGAACAGAGATATAGGAAAGTTTGAGGTTTTGATCGCCAAGTGAGCCGCCCTTAATTTTTGCACCCTGTGATGAGAATAAAAACTCTTCCTGTACTAAGAAATTATCGGTGAATTTAAACGCAACAGTAGCACCTGCATGAAAGCCAACCAACGGATCAGTAGGAAAACTGGCATTGGTAAAGTTGCTATAATTGGCGCCTGCTTTAAGCCCAAACTCGAGGCGTGAGAGGATGCCCTGACTGAAACCTTTAGTTGATACCAGGATTAAACAAGTAAAGATGATGAGTAGCTTTTTCATAAATTTTAATTTCAATATTTGAGATAATTGTTGCGGCCCGAAAGCGCATTTGTTTTATTTAGCGCAAAGGTGGGCCTATGAACCGGCCCGGGAAAGGAAAAGGTAATCGAAGCGGGCAAACTGGCGCCGGAAGCGGAAAAAATCGGCAGATCTGTTACGGCGGCAACATGATAAAGTAAGGCATTGCATTGCGCCTATCAATAAACACAACTAAACCGACTAACACTAATTAAAAATCAACCAATTAGCTTTTAGCTTTATGCATTTTGCGTTCGGCTTTCATTTATCAGGCTTTTGCCAGCCAGGCAAGAAATTGGGAAGCCTTGCCTTTGCTTACCACAATCCTTTCGCTGAATGTAATGTTGAGGTTGAGAGACAGTTTGCGGGAAAAAAAACTGGAAACATCAATAATAGCTTTCCTGCTAATTAAAAACTGACGGTTAGCCCTGAAAAAGTAGCTTCCACATGTTTTTTCCAGTTCATCTAAATTTTTGTTAGGATAAAAGACCTTACCTGAAAAGGTTAATAAATGCGAAACTTCGTTTGAAAGGTGGATCAATGCGATATCATCTAATTTTATAGGAATGATCTTATCCTGGTGATAAACTAATACCGAAGAAGGCTTGGTGGTTTCCTTTTTGGTCAGCAGTTCCATAAGCACTTCATACTGCGGTGGCTGAGGTGTTTGAAATACTTTTTTCAGCTGCCCGTAACGTTCCAGCGCCTGCTGAAGCGTTTGCGTTGTAAACGGTTTTAAGATATAATCTATTCCGTTTGCCTTAAATGCATCCAACGCATATTCATCGTATGCTGTACAAAAAATCACAGGAACATCAATAGGTATTGCAGCAAATATCTCGAAACTCAACCCGTCTCCCAGTTGAATATCACTGAATATCAGATCCACCCCGTTACCTCCCGCAAAATAAGAAACGGCTTCTTTTACAGAATGAAGCTGTACTACAGTTACCGGTTCACTGATCAGTTGTGTTATACTCAGTTCCAGGTCATCGGCTACTACAGGCTCATCCTCTATGATCGCTATATTCATCATTTAACAATTTGATACTTACGGAAAATGTGTCTTTACTTTCACTGATTATAACTTCATCGCCTGATAACAGGTTGTACCGTTCGGCAAGGTTTGCAAGCCCATGGTGAGTTGAAGTTACGTTAAGATTTTTCTTCTTAAGCGTATTGGATACAATTATCCTCTCTTCCGAACAAAAAATGTTTACAACAAGCGGCGACTGTTGGGTTAGCTCATTATGCTTGATCGCGTTTTCCAGAAGGGGCTGTAATGAAAAGGATGGCAGGTAATGATCATTCAATAGATTGAGCGGTAAGTCAATATTACAATTTAATGCCGAACCAAACCTGATTTTTTGCATTTCGAGGTAATCAAGCAACAAGGCCAGCTCATCTGCAAGGCTCGAGGTCTTTGCAGCATGATTATAAACAGAAGCCCTGAGAAAGTTAGCCAGGTGAACAATATAATTATCCCCGGCACCTGGATCTTTCCGGTAAAGTGCCTTGAGTGTGTTAAGCGCGTTAAACAGGAAGTGAGGATGAATTTGTTGTTTTAAAAGCAGGTTTGTAGCTTCGGCATGAGCGGCTTTGATCTGGGAAAGTTCAAGATCTGCATGAGACTTATCAGCCTGTAGAATCACAAAGTCCTGAAGCAGGATAATAACGGTATTAACAAGGATGCTGGAAATAAAGAATATCACCAGAAAAACCGGGAAAGGGTATAACCGGCCTTTATGTTCAAAATAATCAAACGCAGGTGCCAGCATCAGGTATATAGTGGCGCTTGCTGCATAGGTAAAAAAATAACGGTAGCGTTTAAATGCTTTCCCCTTGAAGCTATAGCTACGTGCCAACAAAATCAGGATCCTGACATTTACAAAAGCTACTGAGCCTATTCCCAGCGCAGTCATACCCATATAAAACACCTTATATATAGGAGTCTCGTCCAGCAAAAAAATAAAATACAGCGATATGATCGCGGTAAAAGTAAATACAAGCAGCCAGTTAAGCCGAATAAGGCTTTTAATTGGTAATGGAGACGGCATATTACTCAAAGATAACTAATAGGCAACAAGCACTGTATCAATTTGCCACCGAAGCGGGCAAAAAGGAACCTCAAGAGACTTTTAAACGGTTTAATGGAATTGTTTTGTTACAAACGCACTCAAATGCAAAAGGCTTCATATTATCCTCATTTATGATGCGTATCTTTGTTTAACATTATTTAACTATCATTCGCTTGGAGTTTCGGGTTTGCTTTCTTTTATTTATAAGCGTAATGCTGGCATTGTTATCCCCAACTAAAATCCGCAGAATATTATTTATCTGCCTGTTTATCTTTATTTTACCTTCGGCCCTATCGGCTCAAAATCTTTTTTTACAAAAGGTAGAGATGTGTAATATCACCAATTATTGCATGGACTGCGGTGATGTTAAGGCCAGCTGCGACCAGCTTGCCATCGATTTTGTATCTGCACGGATCAATAACCGCTACCTTTTAAAAGATGCCACCGGCTCAATAACGTTCCAGGTTTTGGTTGATGAACGTGGTTTTAGTTGCGTGCTCAGCCATAACGATGCTACCAAAAGCGCCCTCACCAATGAGTTGATCACCTATCTTAATGGCTGTATCTGGAAACCGGCTATACTAAATGGCAAACCGGTAGCCACTTCAGTAAACGTTATTTTCCGTTTTATAAGCGGAGGTGTTTATGGCCAGGTTCAAAGAATGGACCTTGCCGAGATGAAACCGCCGGGCGATCCGATAATTTACAATAAGACTGTAACCTACGCCAATCCGTCGTTAAAAAACTACGATTTTACAACCTGGACAAAATACAACTCGCCTTTGGTTGATAACATCAGCAAATCAGCTGCAATGGACCAATCAGACCTTTTATGGTATGCTACCGAAAAGGGCATGACACGCTTTGAAGGAACAACGTTTATACCGGTTAATGAATACAACTCGCCATTTCCGTCAGATGCCAACATCAAAGAGGTAACGATCGACAGGGATAACAACAAATGGGTTTATTACGATAATAAAATATTCATGTATGGCAGTGGCGGCTGGCAGCTGTTCGACTTTAAACAGTTTTTGGCAGGCGGCGTTAACCAGGTACTGAACAGTCGTAACGGTGAGTTATTATTTACTACACAAAACGGTTTGGTTGTAAAAAGGAAAGACAAAGTAGTTGTAATCAACAAAAAATCGATGCCCGAAATGCCATCAAGCAATGTGCTTTTTGCCTATGTAGATAGTCAGAAACGACTTTGGATAGGTACCTCAAAAGGCACTATCATGATTGACAAAAGCGTTATTACCTCATTTAACAGTCTCAATAATACTCCGCTAAAAAATGCAACCATTTCGGGCGCGGTAGAAGATGAAAAAGGAAATGTTTACTTCTCGCTGGTTGATTGCGAAAAGCAAGCCGGCGAAAGCGATAGTGATAAAGAAGGCATAGCGGTATTAAAGTTTAACGGCAATTGGCTTCACTATAACGATAAAAACTCGGGCATGCCTGCCAACCATGTTAATACGATGTTATACGACAAGTTTGAGCATGTTTTATGGCTGGGCACAGATGAATCGGGCATTGCCAGGTTTGACCTGAATAATGGCTGGGAAAACTACCACAACAACAACTCGCCGCTGCCTGGCTTTACCATTTACCAGATAGTACAGGATTCAAAAGGTGTTATTTACGCCACTACTGCCAATGGCTTGTTAAGGATCAGGAAAAAGGCGGGGGCGTAGGGTTATATTAACTGCCTATCCCCTTCTCCTCATTTGCCACACCTATTTTTTGTTTCTTGATAATTTTTTATCATTGATAACCCAAATCATTATTGTCTGCTAAAACTACTTTTATCTACAGGCTAAAAAACAACGCCCCGGATCTCATCCCGGGGCGTTTCATAGTATAGTGATATACTAATCAACTAAATCTCAATTTATCATTGAGAACCGGTTGGCTGTTTTTTCGGAGATTTTAGTTCACTCTTCTGAAATCAATATTGGTGATCTTGATCCCGGTTGTGCCCAGCGTTGAACCTCCTGACCGGATAAGTACATAGGCCGTACCACTTGTAGGGAATGATACTACATTACCGCTACCCGCACATGATATTGATGATAATAAGCCGTTGAAAGGTGATTTACCGCAACCATTCCAGGTATTAAGCGCTATGCGGGTACCACCATCAGCATAATCACTTGCTTCAGAAGGTACCGCCTGGCCAACATAAACCTCAAACCAGCAATCGGTAGCACCTGAACCGGCTACTGTCATATCGATTTTATATTTTTTGTTCGCCCTTACTTCCACAGGTTGAACAATACCCTGCTGCCCCCAGTTACCACCGGTTGCCAGCACGCTGCCATCAGTATTTACCTTAAAGGTTACACCATCACCACGGTGATAAATTTGCCATTTGGTATTATCTATCAAATTGGTTTTAGGCGTAATAGCGTCAATAAGGTCTGCTGCACTGAAGTAAATGATAGCCTTGTTCATATCGGTATTTACTTCCTGTTTTGACGAGTTTGCAATTTTAACACCGAGGGCAACGACTTTGCCATCATATTTGTTAAGGCTGGCAATTTTTATTTTAGGTGTGATGCTGCCTTTCATGATGTTATTATTAAACGCTACTGTATCCTTAGCGTCCAACGTATAATCGGCCGGATCAAGTACTACGGTATTGGCCGGCAATGTACCGGCAGTAATTAAACCGGCAATAGC
This sequence comes from Mucilaginibacter sp. Mucisp86, assembly GCF_047324315.1. Lineage (NCBI taxonomy): Bacteria > Pseudomonadati > Bacteroidota > Sphingobacteriia > Sphingobacteriales > Sphingobacteriaceae > Mucilaginibacter > Mucilaginibacter sp. Mucisp86. Next base: position 4,464,039 of record NZ_CP168503.1, on the reverse strand, counting down.
GCTGTTATCGGCACTTACATCAACGGTTAACGTTTCAAAATTTGATTCGCCACCACGATATACCGGGATAGAAAAATTCACCGTACTTTTTGCGCTGTCAACCTTAAGCGAACTTCCGGCCATTACATCAACCAGGCCATTTGGCTTTTCAGAATCGGGCAGGTAAACTTTCACATCAGGGTTTGACTTCACCCCATTAAGGTGCTCCTGTTTGCAACCTGCAACTCCCAGCAACAGGCATGCTACCGAAAGCTTTACTAATGATGCATTAATTTTCATGAAAATATTTTTTACATTATTAATTTAAATCATTTAACAGCCCATCACCCCGCTTTGAGGGTGATGGAAAGCTTGTATTTACCAGCCCGGATTTTGTGTCCAGCCTGTTTTTGAAATTTCGGACTGAGGGATAGGGTACCATTCCATTTTAGTGGTAAACACCCTGTCTTCCAGTTTTTTTACAGTATAAACACCGGCAGATGTAATATCAATACGGTTTATAGGCTTACTAAAGTAGCTTACACCTTTTTTCCACCTGCGTACATCCCACAGGCGGTTGTTTTCAAAGCTAAGCTCAACATTACGCTCATGTTCAATAGCCTGCTGGTTTAACTGCGCTGCTGTAAGTGCCGGCATTTGAACACGTTGTCTTACTTTGTTAATCGCCTGCAGAGCTGTCATACCATAGCCCTGCGGATCAGCATCTGGCCCGTAAGCATTGAACATCGCTTCGGCATAGCTTAGCAAAATATCGGCATACCTGAAATATACCCACGCATGATTGGTAGTTGTGTTGTTGATCAGGTCAACAGACTGATTAATCCACTTTGACAGATAGTATCCTGTTTTAGTAGCATTTTGCTTAGGCAAACCACTGTTACCACCAAAATAAGTCTGGATAGTAGTTGATTTGAACGATGCACCATTGTATACTACAGTTGCAGCAAAGCGCGGGTCGCGGTTAGTATATGGAGCAGCGGCATGGGCCGGGTTATTCCAATCAAACGGAACCGATCCTGTGATTGTACTTCCCGATTTAATAAGTACCTCATAATCACTAACCAGGTTTTCGGCCGGCGTTACGCTGTTACCGTTACTATTTTGAAATACAATAGGGTAATTATTGTATTCGATAGCATTCGCTGCACCGTAGCGACGATAAAAAATCACCTCGCCCGATGTAGTGTTATTTGCGCCAAACAAATTTGAATAATTGGCATCAAGTGAATAACTGCCCAAAGCGATAACATCATGCGCAGCAGCGGCAGCCTGTGCCCAGGTTGTACTTGAGCCATTTGCGGTAAACAGCGGGCTTGCACCGTAAAGCAATGCTTTTGCTTTTAACGCTTTGATAGCGCCGTTAGTAACCCGGCCGGCATCATACCACGAATACGGCGAAAGGTTAGCCGGAATAATAGCAGCAGCCTTATCACATAATGAAGCAATGTATTTGATACATTCATCAACCGAGTTACGCTGTATGTTTTTCCATGAGTTGGGATCATTATAATCAAGCGGCTGCTCAAAAATAGGCACACCACCATAACGCTTTACCAACTCAAAATAAAAGTAAGCTTTTAAAAACAGCGCCTCGCCTTCCATAAACTTAACGTTATTGCGGGCGTTGTAATAAGTAGTTGAATCGGTTGATGTGATTTTATCTTTAATGTAATTGATATCAACCGTACCCTTGTTTTTCAGATAGAGGTTTGCCTGACGGATACCATCGAAGTTAGCAGCCCAAACATTATCAGGGTTAGTATATTGGTTCCAGGTACCGTAGTTAAAAAGCTGCGCCCGTTCAACCGAGTTTGTTGCTTCGGCTTCATCAGTAGCTGTTTCCAGATCAAGATTGGCGAAACCATCGGGCAGGTAGCTGTAGGTATTCCACATCTGCTGCTGTACATAGGTATAATTTGAGTATAGCTTATCGGTGGTAATATCGGCCTTAATGGTCTGTACTTCCAGGTAGTCATGTTTACATGATGAGTAAAGCAGCGTACCCAGCGCCAGCGTTGTTATTATATATCGATTTCTTTTCATTTCCTTGTAATCAAATAATTAATACTACAATTTCACTTTCATGCCAAATGTTACTGCTTTTACTAAAGGATACCCCATTGAAAGGCGCTCGGCTTCAAGATCCTGTATCTTATCCCATGTAAACAGGTTGGTACCATTCACAAAAACCCTTACCGCATCAAGCTTTCTTAAAAACCCACGCTGAGGCAGAGTATATCCCAGTTCAACACTGCGTAGTTTCAGGAAATTGCCATTACGCATCCAGAAATCAGATTGCTGATCATTGTTAGGATTTGCAAGCGTTGATAAACGCGGCGAAGTAGCAGTAGCGGCATTTTGAGGCGTCCAGCTATTTGCCGAAAACTCAGAGATGTTATTATTGAATACAAATGGGTGTGTATAGGTATAAGCATCATCAAGCAAGCTAACAGTGCGGTGCAGTACACCCTGCAGGTAAGCATCAAAATCAAAACCTGCATATTTAAAACCAAGATTAAAACCTAAAGTGATCTCAGGCAGTTTCGCATAGTTCATCGGCACTTTGTCATAGTCGTTGATGATACCGTTGCCATCCTGATCTTTGAATTTCAAATCGCCTGGTTTAACATTGGTATATGACGACGCTACTATCCCTGGTTTAAGGTTTCCGCTGGCATCAAAATCCGATTGCTGGTAAAAGCCTGTATATACCAGGCCTTTCATCTGGCCGATAGGATAACCCTGGGTATACAGGTAGTTAAATGGCTGAGGGTTTTCTGAGCGCTTAACTATTTTGTTACGGGCGTAAGCAACTGAGCCACCTACATAATATTTGAATTTATTATCGTTTTGCTCATACTTTAATGATGCTTCCAACCCTTTGTTATGTACCTCGCCGGTATTGGCATATTGCAGGTTAAAGCCTGTATAATCAGGCACTCCTGATGATGGGATTTCGAGGATGCCAGTACGTTTTTCGGTAAATACATCTAACGTACCCGAAAGGTTTTTCCACAAGGTGAAGTCTAACCCAATGTTAAGGGTTGTTTTTTTCTCCCAGGCAAAATCAAGGTTAGCAAAAGGGCCTTCAGTTAGGCCACCATGCGCAGTATTGCCTGTACCTGTGATCCAACCTGGCGCACCAACTGCAAACTGCTGGTACAAAAAGCGATAAGCTTCATTGATGTTACCAACAGTACCGTATGATGCACGAACCTTCAGGAAGTTAATGGTTGAATTATCCTTCAGGAAATCTTCCTTTGAAGCTATCCAGCCCAAACCTACGGCCGGGAACCAACCATAACGATGACCGGGGCCAAAATCGGCAGATCCGCTGTATGAGCCAGAAAGGTCAACGATGTACTTTTTATCATAATCATAAGTTACATTGCCGGCAATGCCCTGCGTACGTACCTGGTAAACTATACCATCATGCGTATAACCCTGCCTGCGTGCCTGGATCATGCCAGTAAAGGTTGATTTGCCAAAAGTACGGTCGTAATCAAAACCCATCCTTACGGTGGTACGGTTCCAGTGTGCACCACCACCATCACTGCTCGACTGGCTGATGGGTGTTACCGGGGTTGAACCATAAATGGCCTTACCTTGCGCATCCTGACCGGTAATTTCGTACGAGTTTACCGAGAATTGTTTCTGGTAGATCCCCACATACTGGTTGGCAAAGGATACTTCGCCTTTAAGGTCGAGGCCTTTGGTTAGCTTATCCAGCTTTTGCACAAAGCTGAAATTAGTTTGCAGGTTACGGGTATGCGACTGGTAAACACCATTTTGCTGTAAAAGCTGAATGGGGTTAAATTTATATACCGAGCTGTTGCCCCAGGTACCATTAGGGTTTTTAACCGGAAAAGCAGCAGCCGGGATAGCCATAATGTTGTTGAACACCTGGGCAGCCGTGAAGCCTGAAGGCGTGTTCCTGTCCTCAGTAATACCGCTGATATTGGCTGTTACTACGAGATTTTTGTTGAGCTGCAGCTCAATGTTTGCCCTGAGATTTAACTTGGTGTATTTGGCATTGGTACCAAAGTCCTTGTCAATGACATCGGCATTTTTGTACAAGCCTTCAAAGTTGGTGTAGTTCATCAGCACGAAGAATTTGGCCGTGTTATTACCGCCACGGAAACCGAAGTTGTAATCCTGGATAGCCGAAGTTTTCTTCAGCAACTCATCGTACCAGTTCACATTTGGGTGAAAAGGATCATTGGCTGCTTTATACAGCTCAGGATTTGCATATTTAATTGGCAAACCGTCGTTAGTTAGTGCATTGTTATAGTTTGTGGTATAACCATAAGCGTCCATCACCTTAGGCAAGTCGATAGGGCTTAGTATACCATACTTACCATTTACAAATACCTGCGTTTTATTCAGCACAGCACCTTTTTTAGTGCGGATACTTAACACGCCCGAGCCGCCTTCCAATCCGTAAACTGCCAGTGCAGCCGCATCTTTCAATAAGGTAACCGATTCAATTTCATAAGCCGAAAGGCCGCTGATAGCCCCCATATCAACCTGGAAACCATCGAGGTAAATCAATACCTGGTTGCCTTGCAGGTTCCAGCTGCTTACGCCTCTCATATAAAAGGTTGGGTTATCATAACCAGGCTCGCCCGATCCGGTAACTACGGTTAAGCCAGGAATGCGACCCTGTAGTGTGTTAAGCAGGTTGCCCGAGGTCATACGGGTCAGGTCTTCGCCCGAGAGGGTAAAAACTGCGCCGGTGTTGCGCCATGATTTATCTATCCTTAAGCCCCCGTCGACAAAGTCTTTATAAGAGCTTGCTTTTTTTATGGTATCGGCTGGTGCCGTACCTGCGGTTTGGGCGTTTGCCGCCGAAAAACTGCAGAACGCAAGCATCCAGGCCAAAAAGTTTTTATAATCTTTTTTCATTGTTCTTCACTAATTGTTAATGTGTAAAAGCCTATTACCAACCTGGATTTTGTCCGTCCCAGCTACTATTGCCTAAATACCTTAAACTGATTTCGGTACTTGGAAATGGCACATAGTAATACCTGGCGGGGAACACCCTTGTAACAAATGGAACAGTTGTCCATGTGCGTTTTAATTGTCCGCCAACGTTCCTGGCAGTTGTCTGGATACCGTGTAACACCGTATTCAAAACAGTTTTGGCTTTTAACCAGCGGTTCAGGTCGTTATAGCGATGTCCTTCGTAAGCAAACTCAATGGTTTCCTCATTCTGAACCGCGTCCCTGAACGCATCAATAGTGGCCGGATTTTTATCAGGCATCCCGGCACGTTGCCTGATCTTGTTCAGATAAGTTGCAGCTTCTGCGCTTGGGCCCTGGTATTCGTTAAGCGCTTCAGCATAACCAAGGTAAAACTCGGCAAGGCGAAACACCGGCCATGCAAAATGGTTATCGGTCATGTTATCAACCCTTGCAACAAATTTGTAGGTTTCGGTAGCATAACCATCAACACCGGCATCGCTGCTGGCCAGGTTACCATCGGTACTGTAGTCGCCTTTTTTGTAATAGGCAAGAATGCCGCGCTGGCTACTATAGTATTTACCATCATAAGCAATAGTTTGGTAAAAACGTGGGTCGAGGTTCCAGGCTGCAACATCAACCGGTAAATCTGAACCGCTTGCAGGCATTGTCCATTTGGTACCATCAATTTTTTCATATTGCTGAATGAACTCAATAGGAACGTTGTTTTTAACGCCCCACTGCGCCAAACGTAGCTTTGATGAAAGGTACTGGCCCCAGGCCGAACCATCGCCCCAGCCACCTCCGGCACCCGGAACCTGGTTTGAGGTATTAACTAAAATCAGTTCCTGGTTGGCGAACACATTCCATACCGATTCATAATCGCCTAAGGTGGCATAAGTTTCGCCGGTTGTGAGCGGATGACCGGTATTAAATAATGAAACACCGCCTGCTGCTGCGTTGTCTATTACATCCTTAGCAGCTTTGGCAGCTTTATTCCATCGTTCTTTATCATAGCTGGCATAAGCCAATACCGTATCGCGGCTGTCATTAAACCTTGCACCTGATACCTCCCCTTTCATACTGGCAGGTGTGTTGTAAAGCGGGCTTGCAGCATAAAGCAATATCCTTGCTTTTAAAGCCATGGCAGCCAATTTGGTAACGCGGCCAAAATCAGCAGTCGGGCGGGTAGCCGGCAACATAGCAACAGCCTGATCACACCATTTAACTACGCTATCAACAACCGATTGTACCGAACTGCGTGGGATGGCTATTTTTACAGTACCGTCAAGGGCTTTGTTCACGATAGGCACACCGCCATAATACCTGAATAACTCATAGTGTTGCATAGCACGGCAAAACAAAGCCTGGCCTTTAACGTCGGTTTTCCATGCGTTATCAGCATCGGCTACCTTATCAATATTTTTCAATACCAGGTTAGCTTGCCTGATGCCCTTATAGTGCCAGTAAAAACCGGCGCCGTTATCCTGGCCAAAGCCGTAATCGCAATTATTATCGGCACTCATGTTACCGGTAATATATGAGCCGGTGTTAATGGTATTTGAAGCCCAGTCATAAGCCGGATGGATGATATAAAGTTGATCGGTAAGCGCTTCGGGACGGCAACCATCATACGTTTCTGGAAAATACCCTCTAACGCATAACATATACATTTGCGCCACCGCATATTGTGCCTGGTTGCGGGTATCAAAAATGGTATCAACTGTTACCGCACCACCTTTAGGCTTTTCAAGAAAAGTTTTTTTACAGCTTGTTGAAAGCATACCGCCTATGAAACAAGCCACAAGCAGTAAAATAATATTTGTTCTTTTCATCATTGCTATATCTTATGATTAAAAATTAACATTAACGCCTACGTTATAGGTGCGGGTAAGCGGATAACCGATGTAACCCAGGTTTTCAGGATCGCCCCAGATCTTGTTTGGCGACCATGTGTACAGGTTATATCCGTTGATATAAAAACGAGCCGAACGGACACCTATCTTTTTCAAAAGCTCGGGCTTAAGCGTATAGCCTATCTCGGCGTTTTTAAGCCTTACAAAAGCTGTACTTTTCAAAAAGAACGTATTGTAGGCTGCATCCTGGTTATAAGCAGCAATAGGGAAATCAATCCGATCGCCATGATCATAACGGTCCTGGGTGTACCTGTTCAAATCCACATCAAACAGTGATTGTTGTTTGTTGAAGTGAAGTTCCTGCATAGCATATTTAGCCACACCTGATTGCCCCTGAAACAAGGCTGAAAAATCAAAGCCATGAAAGCTAAAGCCAAATGATACACCGTAGCTTAAGGTAGGCAGGTCGGTTTTGCCCGAACGGACATAATCTTTTTCGTTAATAACACCATCGCCATTAACATCTTTAAGCCTAACCTCTCCCGGTTGTAACGGTGCACCTGCATAGCCCAGATCTTTTTGATAAACCGGGTTACCTGCGGCATTGTTGTAAGGTTTGCCATCGGCACCAACTGCCAGCACAGGCTGCGAAAGTATTGGGTTACCGTTACCATCAATGTTGTATAACTGCGACCATGAGGTGTAAAGTCCATCTGCCTGTAAGTAAGAGCCCTGATTAATAGGTCTGCCGGTAGCTGCCTGGTACTCTAAACCCGGCGCAATGGCTTCATCTTTAAAGAGGATTTTATTATGGTTGGTTGAGGCGTTACCTTTTACCCACCAGGTAAATTTACCCGGAGCACTGGTGTAACTCAATTCAATTTCGTCGCCCCAGTTTTTTACTTCGCCCAGGTTATACGGAGGCAGGGTTGCCTGCACTATGCCCGGTACGCTTCCTTTATATGAAAGGATGTTTTTACGGTGCTCATTGTAGTGGTCATAAATAAGCGAAAGGCGATCATTAAACAGGTGGGTTTCTAAACCTATGTTTGATTTGGTTGCTGTTTCCCAGGTTACATCAGGGTTACCCAATACGTTTTCCCGTGCGCCCTGGATCCTGTTACGATCATTAAGGGTACCAAATGTATAACCGCCGCCTGCATTGTAGCCGTTAACATACTGCCATGTATCAGGCAAATACAGGTAACGGGCTGATGTTGAGGTACCTGGAATATTGATGCCGTCATTACCTACTTTACCTAATGACCCGCGGATTTTTAAATAAGTAACATAATCCTGCTTAGGGAAGAAAGATTCATTACTGGCGAGCCACCCTAATGAATAAGCCGGCAAGAAACCGAACCTTTTACCTTCAGGAAAGTTTTCCGAACCGTTATAACCCATGTTATATTCGGCCAAATAACGATCTGCATAATTATAAGTCACCCTGCCCGATACGCCTTCATAAGCGTGCGGAAGATCGTATAACAAATTCGGATCATATTTTTTCTCGGCGTTGGCCAAAATCAAAGCGGTAATGGTGTGCTTTTTAGCAAATACACGGTTATAATTGATCGAAAACTCGCCGTATACTTTACGCCATTTATCGGTGTAAAAATCTGTCCAGCGTGCAGGTGCAACGTCATTTGTTAACTGCACCAGGATAGGATCGAGTTTGTTACCGTTAGGATTTGGACGCAGACCGTATAACAGCGGAGTGTACTTACCGCCGGTGCGGCTTTGGAAATAGCTATCGTAAGCACCGCGTGCGTTTACCGATAAACCGGGCGTAATGTCGTCCAGTTTATAGCTTAACTTGATAGCCGAGTTTAAAGTACTGTTGGTGGTGATATTATAGTTGTTGCTGTTAGCGATAGCATACAGCGGGTTTAGCTGGTCGTTTTGATTAGAGAATGGCACTACAAACTTGCCGTTGATAATACCAGGAGAGCCAAGCGGCGATGACCACAAGATCCTTTTTTCCCAGGTGTAACCATCATTGTCCATACCGGTAATGGTTACGTATTGGGTAGATACATCCACCGATACCCTGAAATCGGAGTTCACATCAAAATCGAGGTTGGAGCGCAGGTTATAACGTTTCTTCTTAAACTGCATCTCATCCGAAAAAGGCATGTAATCGGTATTGAACAAACCGCCCTGTGCCAGGTAGCCTAACGAAACAAAGTATTTGGTTGCCTTGGTACCACCTGTAATGTTGGCGTTTACCTGTGTTTGTGGCGCAAACTTATTAAAGATCTGTTTTTTCCAGTCCTGATCAGGGTGGCCATACGGATCATAATAAGGGTTTGCCTGCCCGTTAATAGTTGGCGTATGCGCGTTTTGATAATACTTCAAATCTTCGGGCGAGTAATATATAGTAGCATCCTTGATCCAGTTTGCATCACGTTTGGTCACAAAATCGTTCCAGGTTTTCACGTCGGCATCCCTTGAATGCTGGATCCAGTAGTTTTCATAGCTCTGCTCATTTAACAGCGTGGCATACTGGTACGAGTTAACAAAATTTGGCATGCTCGAAAACTGCGAAATAGCAGTCTGGAAAGTAGCGCTAACTTTAGGAGCTCCTTCTTTACCGCGTTTTGTAGTGATGAGGATAACACCATTTGCACCACGCACACCGTATACCGCTGTGGCCGAAGCATCTTTCAGGATACTGATGGATTCAACCTCATTAGGGTCGATATCATTATAGCTGTCGCGGGCGATACCGTCAACCATAATCAGCGGAGCGGTTTGACCGGTGTAAGTACCCACACCACGCACATAAAGCGTAGCGCCGTCATCACCCGGCTTACCGCTGGTTTGCGTTACCGTTAAGCCCGATAAGCGACCGGCCAGCGCATTACTCAGGTTCGCAACCGGCGACTGCACCAGGTCTTTGGTGCCAATTGATGTAATAGCGCCGGTTACGGTTTCTTTTCTTTGTACGCCGTAAGCAACAACAACAACCTCGGTAAGGTCTTGCGGGGCATCTTCAAGTGTAATACTTACTTCCGAACGGCCATTAAGGGCAATTTCTTTAGTTCTGAAACCTACAAATGAAAATACAAGAGTAGCGTTAGCATCTGTAACGTTAATAGCATAATTACCATTTAAATCGGTTATGGCTGCGGCGGCAGAACCTTTTTGTTTAACAGTTACACCGGGTAAAGGTAACCCTTTACTGTCAACAACCTTGCCGCTGATCTTTTTAGGGGCATTGCTCTCTGCCGCTGTTTTTTTACGGATAAGAATTGTTTTGTTGTCGATGGTATAAGTTAACGACTGATTGCTTAAACAAAGGTCCATGACCTGGTTTATAGTAGCGTTGGTCAAATCAACAGTTACCGGTTTAGCCAACTTAATATCTTCAGAATTGTACAGAAAATCATAATTGGTTTGATTTCTGATCTCTTCAAAGACTTCTTTTAAAGTTGTTTGTTTAACCTTTAAAGTAACCTTCTGTGCATAAGTTGCGGCAGACACCTGTAAGAAGGTAACTGTTAGCAAGATAAGTGTCAGTTTCATAATAAGCACAGGTTTATAGAGGCGCCCACGATGTTTGCCGCAAGTAAATGCAGTAAAATTTTTATACATTTGAATGTCAGTTTATTAATAAGTGGTTGTAATCGCTGCAATTAGTTTTACTATCTGGCATTGCCATAACACGGCTTAGGTCAGGGGCGGTCCGAAACGCTCCTGGCTTTATTTTTTATGCTGATAGATAATTGGTTGGGATAGTTGAGAACGTAGATTTATTGCATAACGGTGATCCTCCTTCCTGTAATTTTAAAATGCACGTTACTTATTTGTTCGAGGTTTTTAAGCAGATCTGTTATACTTTTTGAGCGGGTAAACGTACCGCCGAAACGCTGGTTAATAAAGTTACCCTGGTACTCAATATCTACATCGTACCAGCGGGATACCTTCTTCATGATATTTACGATATTATCATCATCAAACATGAAATAGCCGTTTTTCCAGGCCATTGCCTCGTTGATGTTTGCTTTTGAAACTGTAATGGCGTTAGCATTGCTTCCTACCACCGCCTGCTGGCCCGGTTTCAGCATAGCCAGGCTACCGTTTTTACTGATCTGTACCGAACCTTCAAGCAGTGTGGTAGTCAAATCATTATCGTCGGTATAGGCCGAGATATTGAAATGCGTTCCCAACACTTTTACCTGTACGCTGTTCATCTCTACATAAAAAGGCTTGTCTTTATTTTTAGCCACTTCAAAGTAGGCTTCACCGGTGAGTTTTACAGTACGGCTATTACCTGTAAATTCGGTAGGGTAACTTAATGATGATGATGAGTTTAACCATACTTGCGTACCATCGGGCAGCACCACCTGGTACTGGCCACCCGGCGGAATGGTGAGTGTATTGTATAAAACTGCGTTAACCCCTGCGTGGGTGGCATTTGGCAGCACGTCATAAACCAGTTTGCCATTGGCAACTTTATTTACCTGGCTTTTCCCGAGATTGGCAACGGCACCGTTAGCCACACTATCCAGTACGATACTTTTACCGCTTGCCAATGTAAGTATGGCTTTATTGCTGCCCGGTACAATTTTGGCATTGGTATTGGCTGCTATGTTATTTTTAACAGCGCCCGTTTTTTGCCGTTGTACAAAGTAAACCCCAACGGTTCCAAAAATTAAAACTGTAGCTGCAATTTTCAGCCAACCACTGTATAATTTAAAAATATTGTTTTTAGGGATAACAGGTACAACCGGTGTAACAGTATCCCTGAATCTTGAATCAGCTTTAATATCAGCCAATACTTTTTGTGCGCGGTCATTATCAAATTCAGGGGCACCATCAAGGTTCAGGATATCTTCATCAACAGTGCTCAATATCTCGCCGGGATTGTTGTTCAAATAGTTGAGCAACTCCTCGCGGTCGGTATCGTTTATAGCATCGTTAAAATACTGTTCAAGTAAACTCCTGAGCCTTTCGTTATTCATGTTTTTGGTCTATATACAAATTCCCCGGAGAGGGGCATTTGTGTATAGAACACACAACTCAAAGCATAGGACTACCTGTAAGTGAAATATTTTTGAAAAATGTATAAATTCTCTCTTTTCGAGGAATCACATCAGGCTTCCGGAATATCTTATGTTTAAACATAAAGGGATATCCAATTAATTCATATATTTGAATAATCATTGATAAGTCAAGTATATGTCAACAATAAATCAACCTTTAAAACTGCTCATGAACCTTGCTAAAATACAGGCAGTGATCTCCCGAAAATTTGATGGCCTGACTGTACATGGGATAGGTTTTAACGATTTTCTGATCCTTCATCTTTTGCAGCAAGCGCCCGGCGGCCAATTACGCCGTACAGAACTGGCCGAGAAAATAGGCCTTACCGCATCAGGTATCACACGCCTGTTATTACCAATGGAAAAAACAGGATTGGTGACACGGGGCGCCAACGAGCGGGATGCAAGGGTAAGTTATGCCAAACTAACGCATGCAGGCAAAACAATTTATGAGGAAGCTTTGCCATCGGCCAGCGCAATTTCCGAAGATATTATTCCTGACGAATACCTGAAAAAATCTCCTCCTGTCGCCGATTTATTGTTAATGCTTGGCGGAAATATAAGATGATATAAACATTATGAAATTTTCTACTTTGTTCCCACCGCACAGGAAAGACGCGGTTGAAGCAGCCTTACTTGCCGCTTTTGGTACTACTGTTATTGATAATGTGACAACACTTGCCGGCGGTCTTTCTTCGGCGCATACCTATCAGTTAACAGTGGATGGCCAAATGTATGTTTTAAAGCTGTCGCCACCTAATTTAAGCGCAACTAACTTATTACTTGCCGCTGATGCCAATATTGCCCCAACATTGCATTATCAGGATACCCTAACCGGAATTACCATCAGCGATTACATAGAAAGCCAGCCCGTGCGCGCTGTTTTTACGCCGGATAAGCTGATCTCTGAGATTGCGGCTATAGTCAAAGCTATTCATTTGATACCATCGGGCGTAGATGGGGCACCGCTGTTTGAAACAGTTGATTCACTGATCAGCCAGTTTAAACAAAAAAAAATATTGTCAGGACCAGTATTCGATGAATGTTTTGTCAATTACGCTATACTTAAAAGTCGTATCGTACTAACCGATTCGGATAGGGTGTTCAGTCATAATGACCTCAATCCTAATAATATTTTATGTGATGGTAAACGGATGTGGATCATTGATTGGGATGCAGCCCATTTAAACGACCGCTATATCGACCTCGCAAATCTGGCCAATTTTTTTGTCCACACAGACGAACAGGAACAAATGTTTTTATCGGCCTATTTTGATGGCGATGTAAACGAATACAAAAAAGCACGATTTTTTACCATGCGGCAGGTTTGCCGGATTGTTTACTCGATGCTGATGTTTCAATTGGCAGCACAGCATAAACCAACAAACTATGAACATGATCAAAAAATGGAAGGAATTGATTTGCAACTATTTTTTGGACTAATGGGCAAAGGAGAAATATCCCTGGCTAATTATGATGGCCAATTAATGTATGGAAAAGCATTGCTGAATACTGCGGTTAATCAAATGCGTTCGGTACGTTGGGCTACTTCACTGGCCCAATTCGCGCAACAACCAGTAACCGATAAATAAAATGGCCTTTTAAACAAACCATCTTCGGTCTTTTAAACAAACCTGCCTGTAGCTATTTGAGGCAACTTTGCACTATAAATTTTAATGCAATGACAACAACAAATTCAAACAGCAATACACAGGTACTGGTAACCGGCGGCTCGGGCTTTATAGCAGTGCACTATATCCTGCAACTTATTGAAGCAGGTTATAAGGTAAAAACAACCGTACGTTCACTAAACCGCGAAACTGAAGTACGAGATATGCTCAAAACAGGCGGCGTTGAAGCGGGCGACCGCCTATCATTCATAGCCGCCAATCTGGCTGCGGATGCAAACTGGGCGGAAGCTGTAAAAGACTGTACCTATGTTTTGCATGTAGCATCCCCTACCCCGCTAAAGGGTTATAAACATGAAGATGAAATGATTATACCTGCCCGAGAGGGTGTATTACGGGTGCTGACAGCAGCCAGAGATGCAGGTGTTAAACGGGTTGTATTTACCTCGGCATTTGGCGCGGTTGGCTTTGGACACAAAGCACGTACTACCCCATTTAATGAAACCGACTGGACACCAATAAACGATAGCATACCGGCCTATCAAAAATCAAAAACACTATCAGAACAGGCTGCATGGAAGTTCATTGAAACTGAAGGCCAGGGCCTGGAAATGGTTACGGTAAACCCCGTTGCAGTTGCAGGCCCGGTTTTAGGTCCCGATTATTCGCATTCTATTCAGTTGGTGCAAAACATGTTGTTTGGCAAACTAAAAGGCACTCCGCGTATCAATACCGGCCTGGTTGATGTACGTGACGTGGCCGACCTGCATTTACGCGCCATGACCAACCCGGCTGCGAAAGGTCAGCGTTTTTTGGCTATTTCGGGTGAAAGCTTATGGATGATTGACATAGCCAAAATTCTGAAGCGCCGCATGGGTAATTATGCAGAAAAAGTTAAAGCTCAAAATGTGCCTAACTGGTTAGTACGTTTAACTGCGCTTTGGAACCCAACCGCAAAAGCTATTATCCCGATGCTCGACCAAAACATGAACGCTACCAGCGAGAAAGCCCAACGCATGCTCGGCTGGTCGCCACGATCTGCAGAAGAAGCGATTGTTGCAACTGCCGAAAGCCTGATACAATTGGGAATAATTAAATAATTATTTTTACACAAATGGAACAACCGGGAGCAGCCAGCAGGTCAATGGTATTCGTATCCTGTAAGCGGGAAAAGCATTACAGTCGCGAAGTGATCCTTCCGTGGCATGCATTGGTGTGCGTGTTATCCGGTGAAATGAGGATCGCTTCGGCCGACCGGCAATTTATTTTCCATGCCGGGGATATCGTATTGCTGCCGCGTAACCAGTTGGGCAGGATGAGCAAGGTGCCTTTAAACGGGGAACTTTTTAAATCGATATCTATCTGCTTTCCGCAGGAGACACTACAGCGGTATTACGCAACACTTCCGCAGGTTCATGTTACCCCGGTTCCACCGGATGTTAAATACTTCAATCAGCATCCGCTACTTGAGAGCCTGTTTGGATCTTTAATGCCCTATTTTGAAGTAGCTGATGACCTGCCCGAAGAAATAGCGAACATCAAAATAACTGAAGCCATTGCTGTATTACGATCTATTGATAAATCGGTTGATAATTTGCTGGGACATTTTGAAGGCCCTGGTAAAATTAACCTGGCGGATTTTATGGAGAAAAATTACATGTTTAATCTCACCGCTGCACGGTTCGGCTACCTAACCGGCAGGAGCTTAACCACCTTTAAACGTGATTTTAAAAAAGCCTTCGGTAACACGCCCGAAAAATGGCTCACTCAGAAGCGCCTCCAAACCGCCCATTATCAAATAGTTGAACAAAACCGCAAACCATCCGAAGTTTACTTTGAATTAGGCTTTGAGAACCTATCGCATTTTTCATACGCTTTTAAAAAGCAGTTTGGGTATAATCCAACGCTTTCAAAAAGTAAACGTGAGATAAGTGAAACGCAAAATTGATGTATACAATTTGCTCTGGCTCGCATTGTCATAAACTAACCCTTCATTTGTCACCTTTAGCCCGCTTTTAAAATAACATTTACAATTATGTTTGTTATGTAATCTGGCATTTTCAAATGCTATATTTAAACAAACTAACCATATGATACTCCAAAATAAAAATGCCGTTATATATGGCGCAGGCGGTTCGTTGGGCGGCGCAGTGGCAAAAGCATTAGCAGCCGCCGGTGCAAAAGTGTTTTTAACCGGCCCCGACCAGGAATCTATCCAAAAGGTAGCAGACGAAATTATTGCTTTGGGTGGCTTAGCCGAAACAGCTATAGTAGATGCATTTGACGAGGCGGCAATCAATCAGCATTTGCAGCAAATGATAAACAGCGTCGGAGCAGTTGATATTTCCTTTAACGCTGTCGGGGTTGATGTGGTGCAAAACGTTCCGCTTACCGAAATATCAGCCGAAGATTTTGTGAAACCTATTACCCTCACCATGCAAACCCGCTTCATGACGGCAATAGCAGCCGCCAGGGTGATGATGAAGCAAAAATCGGGAGTAATTTTATCACTTACGGCTACTCCTGCGGGTATAGGTTATCCGCTTACAGGAGGCTTTGGGCCGGCTTGCAGTGGAGTTGAAAGTTTTTCGCGTACGCTGGCCTCTGAGCTTGGGGTTTATGGTATCCGTGTAGTTAACATCCGCTCAGGCGGTTCACCTGATTCGCGGGTGTTTAAAAGTGCTATTGATGCCATGCCCGATGTTATGGACCCTATCATCAAAAAAATGGAGGCCGATACCATGCTTAAGAAGCTTCCTCTGATGGCTGATATTGCCAATACAGCCGTTTTCCTGGCATCAAACCTGGCTGGCCAAATTACAGGCGTAACCATCGATGTAACCGGAGGCACAACGGCAGCGTTAAATTACAGGGTAAACAGACTTGATTGAAAAAAGGTTAGGTGGGGTTTGCCTTTAGTTGATCCAGAAGAACAAGGCAAGCATAAAAATAAGATCGGAGTATTGCAGTTGCGATTTGAGGGTTTTCAAGGCCTCAACCATATGATTTTTTACCGTATTTGGCGAGATCTGTAACTGATCGGCAATTTCTTTATGAGTAAGGTGCTCTACCCTGCTCAGCCTGAAAATCAATTGCTGCTGCCGCGGAAGCTTGTTAATAATCCGTTCGGTAAATTGCTCCAGATCGCTTACCAGTAAATCTTCTTCGGTATCGTTATGAACGGTAGCTATATGGTTAACCAGCTTATCAGAAAACTCGCGCGACTGGCACATCTGCCTTAATGAGTTTAGTGACAAACGTTTTGCGATAACATAAAGGTATAGCCAGATATCGCCCAGGGCATTCAGTTTTTCGCGGCTGGTCCAAAGGTTTATAAAACACTCCTGCACAATTTCCTCGCTCTGTTGCGCATCCTTCAAAAACCGAAATGCCAGCCGGTAAACTTTGCTGCTATACGCTTCATAAATCAAATCGAAAGCGGCCTCATCACCCGCTATCAATTGTTGGATATGATTGCTGTTAATACTCTTACCCACTGTAGTTTAATTATAATTGGTGAGATAAAAGTAAAAAGTAAATTTTAATTTAACACAGCAAAAACATGATAATAAATTGAAGTAGTGCTGTTGTAGTGGTACTTTTTTAACAAAGCCAGATGCTTTTATAACTGACAATCAATGCTTAAGGTGTAAAAACTACACCATATAGTATGTGATCTTTTTTGCCCGAAAACAGCAATTTGTGGAAAACTTATAACGAAGCCAAATTAATTTTATTGCATCAAACCTGAAATAACGCCAGCTTTCAGGTAACATACAGATTTGTAGCCACGTTCGCCATGTCCTGTTTTTCAATCATATTATTAATCGCCCTCATTTGTTTATGTTTACAAATATTTACCAACTGTTAAACAACATGGAATTTTTATCACTTGAGCCTTTCGTTCCCTCCGGCAGCGACTTTGAAAGCTCTAAACAACTTTTCCAGGAGCTGGGATTTAAAATCAATTGGGATTCGGGCGATTATATAGGATTTCAAAAAGATAGTTGCCGCTTTATCCTGCAACGTTACGATCAACCGGGGTTTGCACAGAACTTTATGTTGAGCGTAAAAGTGAGCGATGTGGCAGCTTTCAGACAAATGGTTATAGATAAGCAATTACCTCAACGCCTTAAGATACGGATAAGCGAAATCACACAAGAATCCTACGGTAAAGAGTTTAATATTATAGATATTGCTGGCGTTTGCTGGCACTTTGTAGAACAATAGTTCCATC
Source organism: Mucilaginibacter sp. Mucisp86 (assembly GCF_047324315.1). Lineage (NCBI taxonomy): Bacteria > Pseudomonadati > Bacteroidota > Sphingobacteriia > Sphingobacteriales > Sphingobacteriaceae > Mucilaginibacter > Mucilaginibacter sp. Mucisp86. Next base: position 4,446,309 of record NZ_CP168503.1, on the reverse strand, counting down.
TGCATATAATTTCATCTTCACAATAACTTCTCTCTGTTCAATTATTGTATACGGGCTGTGCTATTAATCAAAAACAAAATTGTACAATAATGTGAAAACGATTGAAAAACACAATACAAGCAACTAACAAACAAATAATTAACCAACATCACATATTTCTCACTTTCTCCTGATTAGCTATCGGCACCGGCCATTATCCCTTACCAATATAGCTTTTAGCTATATATTAGTAGTGATCTAAATCTAACCTAAATGGCCAAAACGCTTTTATATATTGATGACAATCAGATAGATATTGCCATTATTAAAGGAATGCAGGACAAATACCCTGCATTTGATTCTGTTACATACAGCACTGATGCGGAATATTCTATCCGCTACATCAGGGAACATTTACAAAATGAGGATGAGCTTCCTGATGTTATCTTTCTTGATATTTATATGAACCCCTTCAGCGGATGGGAATTCCTGGATGAATTTACCAAAATCCATCACCTGATCAGGAAAACTATTGACATTTATATCGTTACCTTCTCGATACTTCCCAAAGATCTGATGCGTTCAAGGCAGTACCAACACGTAAAATCATATTACACTAAACCCGTTACCCGAGAAACTTTTACCAGTTTCAGGGCGATTAATTGACGGCTGAAATTGACAACCTACTTTCCGCTCATAAAACCTATCGACTTTGCCTCAGCTTGTTTGGTAACTACACCTTCAATATAAAGCTGGCCGTCTTTAATTTTATAGTCGAGGGTACGGTCATCAACTTTGTACTCATCGTCTTTAAAAAGCTCTTTTAGTTTGTTTAGTAATTCCTTACGATCAAATACCGGGCTGAGGCTTAACAGATCATCAACAGGAGTAAGCACAATGCCATCCACTTTGTACGAAAATATTTTAGATTCCATTGGATAAAGATAGGCCATTAGGCCGAGCATCGGCAAAATAACATCTTATACTTTCCTTTTATATACTTTGGCAAACCCATTGCCGCTTTTGTAAATTCCGTTCACCGGGTATACCTGCTTTGGTTTGTTAGCAGATGTATCATTAACGCCTTTATCTATCGCACCATAAGCGGCCGGAATCCATTCCAGCTTTAGTTTACCTGAGTTATTCATAGCGCTGTCCAAATAAACATAAATTTACAAAACCCAGGCCATTAATATCCTATACAAACTAAATACACAGTTTTATGCCAATGCATCGGCAGCAAACTGGCGGCAAACTTTCACTTCCTTCACAGCGTCTGATCCTTCAGGAATCTTATACTCCAATTCAATAGTGGCCGGAAATTTATAATGGTTGTTTTTAAGCAGTTGCAACACTTCCTTTATCGGGGTATCACCTTGCCCCCATGGTTGGTTGGGGCCATCATGAAACTTGCGGTCTTTGATATGCATGCTGGTTATGCGGTCGTGATATTTTTCAATAAATGGCACCGGGCTGCTGCTGGTACCTGCAACGTAGTGGCCAATATCAAGATTGATACCGTTATATTTTGACTGGCTTAAGGCGGTATCCCAAAGCGTTGGGGTGGCCTGTGTGTGGGCATGGTAGCCTACCATCATTTTGTGTTTAGCAGCAATATCACCGAGACGTTTGGTTTGCGCCTCATCGGACAGTTCAACCGTTACATGATTTACGCCAAGAGCTTTCCCTGCATTAAAAGCATAATCTATTTCGGCATCAGTGTTTTTAGGGCCAAGGGCATTGGGCTTCCAGGCATAAATGTTTACCCCAGCATCATGGTACATTTTCCTGATCTCCTTAAACTTATCCATCGAAGCAGAGGCACGCCATTCGGCCATTTTTTTACCAAATGCAGCCCAATCTTCATTAGCCTCACGTTTGGGGGCACCCGCATAAACTTCGGCGGCATCACCCATGAGTTCAATGGCGTTGATATTACAGTCGATACAATACTTCAGCAAATCATCAATAGCACCGGGCATACTCCTGAACGAGTAAGTGATCACCCCTATTTGTACACCGTTAATAAGCGAGCTGGGTTTGTCGGAACCACTTGCTATCACACCTGCAAATGACGATTTTGAAAACGCCAAAAATCCGGCTGCCGCAAGCGTTGCGCTACCGATAAACCTGCGCCTTGATAAGTTATACTGTTTCATGATGGTATAGGAAATACATTGGTTTATACCAAAGTTATCAATTAATTGATGCCAGCAAATTGTGTATTAAAACTGTTACTAACCAAAGTTAATTTGTATCATTTTACATTGCGATACCGTAATATAAAGTAAACCTTATGGTATGAAAAAGCTGTTTTTATTTGGCGTACTCGCCGTTTTGCTAAGCTGTAAAAAAGATAAAACCCCTAATAATGATCAGTTAATTGGCAGGTGGGAATATCGCGGCACCGATTGTTATTGTGAACCGCCCAAAGATCTGTCTGCCGTACAAGCCGGTAATGGCAATATTATTGTTTTTACAGCCGATACCTACAAACGGATGCACAAGGATACCCTGATAAAAAGCGGTAACTACCGTACCCGCAGATATGATAATGCGCATGAACAGATCATGTTCGACAATGATACCTCAGCCAATAGTATTACTTTTTTTAAGATAGAAGGCAAAATACTCACCTTTTATGGCACAGTCCCTCTCGCAGCCGATGGGCCCGAAGACCACTACGAGCGGTTATAACATTATGCTACCGGCCAGTGAAAACATAACAGGTACCCATCAGGATCAAGCAAATAGATGGCCTTCCAGCCGTAACCGGTAATTTGAGGCTCTTTAAGGTGCATACCTCTGCTTAATAAATAGCCATATAGCTCATCAATATCGGGATAGCCGAAATAAAGAGAGGTGTCGGCATGAGCGGCTATCCGTTGTTCATTGGGTTCCGGAGGCCTGTTTTCCTTTTCGTACGCGGTATTGAGCATTAGTTCTATACTGTTTAGCTTCAATAAAACCCAATCCATGTCGTCTCCATTGCCCGAGGCTTGTATAACCTCAAAGCCCAGCACATTACGGTAAAATTTTAAAGCAGCAGGCATATCAAAAACCTGGAGCAGAGGGGCCATTCCCTGCATTTGTTTTGCGAGGATATTCATCTATCTATGAAGCTTATGTTTCATATAAAGGTATACATTCTACCTGCACGAAAACGAACGATCCATGTGTCAAAATGATGCAAATGCGAAAGGCAGTATTAAATTAAAATATTGACAATCAATAATATAAATACATGGCACTTAATTTGAGTTCTTATAAAAGATTATTATATATTATGAAACACGGCAAGCATTTGGAAAGGCGAACTTTCAACCAGGACCGTTTTGAAATACTTATTAAGCGGCAAAAAAATGGTATCGCCACCTTTAACGAACTCACCGAACTGGATGAGATTGTAAACCGTGACCCCGAGATCCGTGAAATTGTTTTGGAGGAAATGCAGGATGCAGATAACCCGAAGCCTCCGGATGATGATCAAATTCAAATTATTCAAAAAACTGTCAGAAAAAGCTTTTTTGAAAAAATAAAGGCATTCATCAACCGGCTGTTTATTAACCAGGGGCCCCAACTAAATCCTGCTGTTATTGCATAAAACTTTACAAAACCGGTAAAATTATAAGTGGTACAAAAATAAAACCGGAACAATCTTTATAGATATGTTTGCAACGTCGCTATAAAGCAAACTATTTATGAAAATATTTCAGCAAATGCTTCAGCTCAGGGAACGCAAAAGAGGTTTCCATCTCATTACGTCCGAAGTTGTTAATGCCCTGCCTCAAATCCATGAGCTAAAAACCGGAATTTGCCAGGTATTTATCCAGCATACATCGGCATCACTAACCATTAATGAAAATGCCGATCCAACCGTAAGGCAGGATTTTGAAATGTATTTCAATAAAACCGTCCCCGAAAATGATCCCGACTATTTACACGATGACGAAGGCCCTGATGATATGCCTGCCCACCTCAAAGCTGCGATGCTTGGCAGTTCGGTAACCATTCCCATCCGTAACGGCAGGCTGGCTTTGGGCACGTGGCAGGGAATTTATTTGTGTGAACACCGCAACTATGGTGGCAACCGCATGCTGGTAATATCGGCCTGGGGCGAATAAATAAAGAATAAATGTTAATAATTATTGTAAAAAGCACAATTAATTTACACATTTGACTAACTATTGTAAATTAATACTTTTTTAACCGGTATAACACAGCAAATTTGCCATCTTATATCGAATGTTATTCTATATTTGTTTTTACCATAAAATTATTACTGATTATAAATGCTCAAGTATTCCAAGCAAACAAGGTTATTATTGGCTGTTGATTGTATCATTTTTGGCTTTGATGGCGAAGTTTTAAAAATTTTACTCATAAAGAGAGGCTTTCAGCCCGAAAAGGGAAACTGGAGCCTGATGGGCGGCTTTGTTCAGCCCGATGAAAGCCTTGACCAAAGCGCCAACAGAATTTTAAAGCAATTAACCGGTTTGGAGGGTGTGTACCTTGAACAGTTATATACATTTGGGCAGCCTCAGCGCGATCCAATTGAGCGAACCGTATCTGTGGCATACTTTGCGCTGGTTGATATCCATAAATATGAGGCCCAGATAAGTGACGATTATCAGGCCGAATGGTTTCAGCTTAAACGTGCCCCTAAATTGATATTTGACCAGCAGGAAATGGTTGAGCAGGCCCGCAAACGCATCCGTTACAAGGCTGCAATGCACCCTATCCTGTTTGAGCTTTTGCCCACCAAGTTTACCATACCGCAATTGCAAACCCTTTATGAGTGTGTGTTTAATACTACTATTGATAAACGCAATTTCAGTAAAAGAGTACTGGCTACCGGCTTGCTTATTAAACTGGCCGATAAAGATAAAGCAGGTTCAAAACGCGGTGCCTATTATTACCAGCTAAATATGCAAAACTACTATGCCAAGTTCCAGGCGTTTATGAATTTCATTCCTAATCCCGATTCCTTATAGATTTTCCAGGTAAAACGTTCAACTTAATCATATATAGATATTACCTGCAAAGTTTAATATGCCGGGGATATCATGGAACAACAGTTAAAACCAACTGTAGGCTAACCTATTTATTTAACATTCTCCAACAATACTACTTTTTTATCCGTATAATAGCTTTAGGCTATAATATGAACCGTTAGCCCGTTTTCAAATATTAGTTAATGAAAAAAAAAGTAAGCTTTTTAGTATTACTGTCGCTTGCTGTATCTGTATGTTTTGGCCAATTCAGGGAAGTTAATAAACTTAAAAAAGACCTTCCTTTAATTCATGACAGCCTACAGTATGTAAACACACTTAACAGGCTGGGCATGCTTATGTATGAGCAAAATATCGACAGCGCTTTTAGTTATGCTAAAAAGGCGAGAACTATAGCCGAACGGCTTGGCTATAAAGCAGGTAAAGCCGATGCCCTGAATGTTATAGGTATTGTTTATGATCTTAAAGGCAATCTGCAGCTTTCACTCCGTTATTATAATGAGGCTTATAACCTGTACAAAGAATTAAAAGACACCTCAAACGTTGTACAGGGTTTAATGAACATTGGTCTGGTATTTAATGAAACCCACGAAAATAAAAAAGCCATAGATTTTTTTAAACGCGCTATAAACACAGGTAAAACCCTACAACGTGATTCTATTATGTCGCTGCTGTTATGTAACTATCTGCTCCTGTACCCTGAGCAGATACCAAAAGATTCGGTTGAAATTTACCTGGATAAGGCGCGGCAAATAGGGATCAAATTTAAAGATAACCGGATGCTGGTTGAAGCAGATCAGATCCAGGGTTTACTGTACCTGCAAAACAATGAGCGTGAAAGGGGCATAGCGTTATTGCAGCAAGCCGTTAACAATGGTTTAGCTATGGAGCTTTCTTATTTAAGCCTTGATATAGTTATTAATCTTGGCGATTTATATATGAGTAACGATACAGCAAAAGCTGTTAAATATTATAAGCGAGGGCTTTCCATTGCCGAAAAAAGTGGTTATCATTATTATGAAAAATTTTTCGGAAAAAAATTATATGATATTTATATAGCTCGAAACAACCTGGATGAAGTACAGCGTTACAGCGAAAAATTACTAAAGCTTTATGAAGATGAGGAAAAATTCGCCAACACATCGGGTGTCGATTACATTGACTATGCACTTAAAGATCAGGAGCTTGAAGCTATCACCATCCGAAGTCAAAACAGGCAGATCCTGGCTATTGTGCTGGGCATCTTATTTGTAATTACTGCTATCACCGTAATATTCACTTACCGGCTATACAACCTCAAAAAAAAGCACGGCCTTACACTTGAAGAACTTAACCGAACGGTACAACTAAGAAATGATAAACTGGAAGTGGATCATGAATTTAACAACCGGCTGGTATCCATTCTTGCACACGATTTCAGGCAGCCCATAGGTGCACTTAAAACACTGGCGACCGTACTTAAAGATGCCGATTCCTTTACACGGGAAGAATTGATGGAACTGGTAGATACCATGGAGCATTCTTCAAACATCTCGTTAGAAATTTTTGAAAACATATTGCAATGGATCAAACAACAGCTATCTGGCTTTGATTATAAAGCCGTGCCGCTACCGTTAAAAGAACTTATTGATGAGGCTATTCAACCCTTTAGCTTACTGGGCAAAGATCGCGGGCTTAAGTTTGTAAACACGGTTGATCCGGCTATTATCATTTACGCCGATAAAGAACTGGTACAATTCATCCATCGCAATTTTATACATAATGCCATCAAGTTTTCGCCCGATAACTCAACCATTACCGTTAGCGCATCGACAGGTAACGATGTAACCGTTTGCGTACAGGATGAAGGCAAAGGCATTTCGCCCGATAAGCTTCAATTGCTCTTTAATTTTAAGGCCAATATGCAGTACAGCAATGAAAAAGAAAAAGGTGCCGGCGTAGCACTCATGATCTGCAAGGATTTTACCGAAAAGATGAATGGACGCATCTGGGTTGAAAACAACCAGGTAAAGGGGGCGATTTTCTGTTACTCGCTGCCCAACATCCGTTGATATGTTATTGTAATTTTTAAATTACGAGTTGAAAAGCAATAGTTTAAGTTTGTAAATTTCAGGATCAAATACAGTTTCCCATAACCTGTTCTTAAACCTATAATTTATGAAAACTTACCTGTTACTGTTTGCAGCGCTGCTGCTTTCTGCTTATTCCTATGCCCAGCAGATACCCGCCCGTTGGGACGAGTTGGTCTCTTCTGATTTCCCTGCCGCACTCGAAAAATCGTCAAAAACCTGTATCCTGCCTATCGGGATCCTGGAAAAGCACGGCCCTCATTCTCCACTTGGTACGGACCTGATCCATGTGCGTGAGTGGGCCGCACATACTGTTAAATCAGAATATGCTGTTGTATTCCCTGATTATTTTTACGGGCAAATTAACGAAGCACGCCACCAACCCGGAACATTCGCACTGCCAAGTAAAGTGATCTGGGATTTACTGGAAGCCACCTGCGATGAAATAGCCCGTAACGGCTTTGATAAAATAGTGATCCTGAACGGCCACGGTGGTAACCCGGAGTTTATTCAGTTCTTTATGCAATCGCTGCTTAACAAGCGCCATAACTATGCGGTATATTTTTATAACCCACATGGCGCTGATAAAGAATACACAGATCAATACCGCAAAATGCATAAATCGGCTATTGAGGGTGATCAGCATGCCGGGGAAAGTGAAACTGCATCAATGCTTTACTATCGCCCAGACCTGATGAAGATGGACAGGGCAGCATCACAATCGGGCGAGAACCAGCACCGCTTAAATTTAACCAATGTTTATACCCCTATATGGTGGTATGCCGCCTACCCTAATCACTACGCGGGCGAAGGCGCAAAGGCCACACCCGAATTTGGCAAATTCATAGCCGAACACGAAATAGCCAGCTTTATACAGGCACTAAAGGCTATCAAGGCCGATACGAGTACCATTAAACTCCAAAATGAGTTTTTTGATAAGGTGGATGCGTTGAATAAGTAAGTGTTAAAAAAATGTCATTGCGAGCGATAGCGTGGCAATCGCACAGAAGCATATCCGACCTGTATAGCGTGCGATTGCTTCGTCGTTCCTCCTCAGCAATGACATATTTTTTTCAATCCTCGCTACCCCCCAAAACCTCATCAATCATCCCAAACGCTTTTGCTTCTTTAGCTATCATCCAATAATCGCGGTCGGATACTTCATGGATCCGTTCGTAACTCTGGCCGCTGTGTTTGGCTGCTATTTCATAAAGTTCCCTTTTCATTTTGGCTATCTGTATAGCAGCAATTTCAATGTCCGACTCCTGCCCCTGCGCACCACCTGATGGCTGGTGCAGCATTACCCTTGAATGCGGCAATGCAGCACGTTTACCATGAGCACCCGCGCATAATAACGTAGATGCCATGGAAGCGGCCATACCTGTACAAATAGTAGCCACATCCGGCGATATGAATTGCATGGTATCATAGATCCCCAATCCGGCGTATACCGAGCCTCCCGGCGAATTGATATAGATCTGGATATCCTTTTTTGCATCTGCCGACTGCAGGAAAAGCAGTTGCGCCTGGATGATGTTAGCTACCTGCTCATCTATCGCAGTACCCAAAAAAATGATCCTATCCATCATCAGCCTCGAAAAAACATCCATTTGCGATATATTGAGCTGGCGCTCCTCCATAATATAGGGTGTCATACCCATGTTTATTTTGCTGTTGTTTACCTGTGCGATAAACCTGTCGACATGTAAACTTTGGACACGGCGATGCCCCACCGCGTATTTGCGGAACTCATTTTGATTGATATTCATAAAATTTAGCTTTTAGCGTTTGCGAAATAAACGCATGATCTTTTGCCTGAAACTCTCATGCTCAGGTTGGCTGAATAGTTTTTGATGCACAGCTTCAATCTCGGCCCTGAAGTTGTTACGGCCATATTGCTGCACCAGGCTCAAGGTTTGCTTATGCCACAACACCTGGTACTTAAGTTCAGGGTTGATGATCAGTTTGGCCTCAAACAGCAACGCTTCGTCAGGTGCTGCCTGTTTAAGAACATGATCATCAATCTCCTTTATCTCATTCAATGAAGTCCTCATAAGCCAGTGATTGTTCTTTAACTGTTTCCCTTACTTTTTCAATGCATTTATACTTTTGCACAGTAGCCGAGCGCTCGCCTGCGTAGCCAAACAAGCTTGCTACGTCTTTCATTGGCAGCTTATGGAAATAAAAAGCACTTAGTAGTTCCATACATTTTTTACCGGTAGTTTCCAGGTAACGCATCAGTTTATTGGCGGATGGCTGTTCGTTAATTTGCTCTGCGACATCAAAGCCTTCGGCAAAACAATCAAAATTTTGATTAAAAAGATTATCTCTGAACTTTTTAAACCAAATGTGTTTGGCAATGCCCAGCAGATACGCTTTTTCGCTGCTAACCAATAACAACTCATTGGCAACTGCCTTTTCGTAAAAAATAACAAGAGCATCCTGAAAAACGTCCTTTGCATCATCAAAGGAGCCACCCATTTTGCTTACATATTTCGCCACAACAGGAAAGGTGCTTTTATAAAGCCCGGTGATAAGTTTTTCTCTTTGTATAACCGGCTCATCAAAAACTATCTCATTTACCATGATCAATGTGTTTAATAGTAAGTGCGTAAAACGGACATTATATCACCGTAAATTTAGAAAAAAATTAACAGGGCCGCCGGCAAACAACGAAGGATTCACGATATTATATCACTGTAAATTCAGAAAAAAATTAACTAACCCTTAAGGTGTTTAGAAGTGAAATCATAGCTAACTTACTCATAAACAAATTGTTTGTGTTATTTTTTTTAAAAATATTATTTAAATAAAAATTAAATAGTATACCTTTATACAAAACCTATTATTATGAAAATTGTTATACCTACAACACTGCTTGCATTAGGTGTACTTACACTTTTTTCATGCAAAAAAGATCACAAATCCCCGACGCAAACAGACGACAAGCTTTACACGCTGAATTTTAGCACGAAGCCAAAGTTGACTACAATGCAGTCGAAGTTAGCGGTGAATTCCACCGACACCGCATTGACTAAAAACGTTAAGTATTTAACCTATTTGCTTTACGATAGCCAGGGGAATTTAAAAAAACAGGTAAACCAGGATTCTGCTTCTGCAAATTTTGGCACCTTTACCACCCAGGTACCAAACGGTACTTTTTATGCTTATTTTTTGGGCAACAGCACGATTTACGGAGCGTCAGTTCGTTTAAGTGATAACATTATTTACAGAGATTCTCGCCTGGATATGTTTTATAAGGCCGATACGGTGGTAGTAAATGGCAGTAATGTTAATGGCAATGTGACAATGAACCGCATAAGTTCCTTACTGGAGTTAAACATAGAGGATGCCATACCTAATGTTATATCTGGTATCTCTATTACTGACTTTGTACCTGCGGGGGTCCTTTTACTAAAGGACACTACATACGCCACTATTAATTCCAGTCCCGATTATGGATACCTACATAGTTACCTTTTTACCAACGCGCAAAAAGGCACTCACAACGTAAAAATACGGATGGCGGTATTCGTTCCCCAGGTTTTGCATACAATTACCTTAAATATTATCGAAAATGGTCGCTATATAGGCCACACTATCACTATAAAGAATGTCAGGTTTATGGCTAACGCCAAAACGATATTATCCGGTACGGTATTCGACAAAGCAATCAATAATCAGGGTGATTTTCATATTAGCATAGAACCGGGCTGGGATACCATTAATGTAAACCTTTAACCTATTTTGAAATGAAAAAATATTATTTTATCATAGCACTCCTGGTTGCCTGCAGCATATTTGTCTGGTCTTGCAAAAAAGATCATAAACAATTACAACCGGTTGAAACATCAAATAAAAAAACATACAATGTAACTTTGGGTGTAAGTGGAAGCAATTTTACTCAACAAATAACTAATGCAACCACTAACAAAATGCATTCGTTAGCCACAGCCGCCTCTGATTCCGCATCGTTGGCGGGCATTATTGATAAACTGTATATTTATATTGTTGACAGCCACGGCTACACTAAGTATAAAGCTGCGCAAACTAAAAGCGATGTTGGCTTTGGCTCAGTAAAAACAGCATTGGCTCCGGATAATTACAGACTGTATATGTTCGGCTGTAAAGATGATGTTAATGTGATCTACTCTGACGCAACTCCGTATTCAGGCACTAATATAGAGGTCGAAGTACACGATATCACCAATGGCACAACACATTATTCAAAATCATGGCCTGATAGTTTTAATTACCTGGGAAATTTGGATGTGTCAGATGATATTAACCAAAGTATTAGTTTATACCGTATTATTTGCCAGGTAAAGGTTGTATTCAAGGATGCAATACCAGCTTCCGTTAAAAGTATAAAGCTCAGTAGTCGTCCCTCAATTGCTTCACTTAATTTAGCCATAGGCTATTTCACTGGCTATGGTACTGGAGACCAGGCAGCCACTGCTTCAGTATCAATTCCTGATTCTTTGATCGGGAAAAAGAATTTTTCTTTATATGTAAATACAGGTAGTGACACATCCTATTTTAATCCCGGGAATTACATTTCTTCGGAAATTAACTGTTACGATAGTAATAATAGCACTATTGTTACCCGCTCATTGGGATCAATATTTTTATATCGGAATCAACAGGCGATTTATACCATCGATAACATGTTTGGGGGAATCACTACTCCTCAAAATGCTTCATTCCAGGTGAGTGTAAATACCGGCTGGAAACCAACGGTTATAACTCAACCGTTTTAAATATTACTGAACAATTAAAGTTTTCTGCAATTTGCAAAAAGAGGATGTCTTAAACACTAAAGGCATCCTCTTTTTTTGTTTATTAGGGTAAGCGTAGCAAAAAGTTTTCTTTCAATAATTTTAGAGCCCTCCATTTACTTAAAAACCACTTGGACAAGCCCCTTCAAATTAAATTACAGATAAGCGTTTTAAAACACTATTTTTAGCGCCTCAAATATTGGTGCTTGAATATCAGTAAAATGATAGCTCAAACATCAATTCATATACGGTTAACAGCAACATAAAAAATGAAAGTTTTAAAGTTTGGTGGGACATCAGTAGGTAGCCCCGCCCGGATGAAAGCGCTGCTTGATATCATTAACCCGGCCGAGCGCCAGGTGGTGGTGCTATCGGCAGTATCAGGCACAACAAACAGCCTTGTAGAAATTGGACAAGCATACCTCGCCGGCGATAAGAAGAAGGCGGTGCAGCTGATTACTATCCTGAAGGATAAGTACGAAATTTTTATTAAGGAATTGTTTGCGAAGCCTGAGTTTTTAGCCCAGGGGAAAGAGGTTATCGACTACCATTTTTCATTACTGAGTAACCTTGCTAATGACCTGTTCACTCATATTGAAGATAAAATCATTGTAGCACAGGGCGAGTTGCTTTCAACTACCCTTTATCATGTTTATTTGAAGGAGATAGGCGTACCATCGGTACTGCTGCCTGCTTTGGACTTTATGAAGACAGATGAGGACAACGAACCTATTGTTGACCACATTACCGAAAACCTGCTTCCGTTACTTGATAAACACCCCGAAGTAAACCTGTTTATTACCCAGGGTTATATTTGCCGTAACGCTTATGGCGAGATAGATAACCTGCGCCGCGGCGGCAGTGATTATACCGCATCATTAATTGGCGCCGGTATCCGCAGCGAGGAAGTACAGATTTGGACGGATATCGATGGCATGCATAATAATGATCCGCGCATTGTAAAAGGCACACAGCCTATTGCGCAGCTGTCATTTGACGAAGCTGCTGAGCTTGCCTATTTTGGTGCGAAGATCCTGCACCCGCAAAGTGTGTTCCCTGCCCAGAAATATAAGATCCCGGTTCGCTTATTAAATACCATGGATCCTAAAGCGCAAGGCACGCTGATCACCAATACAAGCGAAAAGGATAAGATCAAATCTATCGCTGCTAAAGATGCCATTACGGCTATCAAAATCCAATCTAGCAGGATGCTTTTGGCACACGGTTTTTTACGTAAGGTGTTTGAAGTGTTTGAGCGCTATAAAACATCTATCGATATGATCACCACATCAGAAGTTGGTGTGTCTGTTACTATTGATGACACCACCTACCTGGGCGATATCACCAAAGAACTAAACGCTTACGGTTCGGTAGAAATTGATGTAAACCAAACTATTATTTGTGTAGTAGGTGATTTTGGAGCCGAAAAACACGGTTATGCCGCGCGCGTGCTGGAAGCTGTTAAACATATCCCTTTAAGGATGATCTCATACGGTGGCAGCGATCACAACCTGTCGTTACTGGTAAAAACCGAAGACAAGGTTGAAACTTTAAGGAGCTTACATAACAGGTTGTTTTAATTTCGGATCTGGGATTTTCGATTTCGGAATTAATTTATTTGAGATTTTAAATTTAAACGTCATTGCGGAGAACGAAGCAATTTGCAAGGCGCATAGTTCAGCATGATTTGATGATATACTACAATGTTTACAAGTAAAACTATAGATAAATTTAACGGTTTAGAAACTCCGTTTTATTACTACGATCTGGAGGTGCTTAAAAACACCCTGAGTGCCTGCCGAGATGCTTCTGCAAAGCATGGCTTCCATGTGCATTATGCCATGAAGGCCAATTTTAATCCAAAGGTTATCGATACCATTCAAACGTATGGCTTTGGCGCCGATTGCGTGAGCGGTGGCGAGGTAAAGGCGGCCATTGACCATGGCTTTGATAAAAGTAAAGTAGTATTTGCCGGCGTAGGCAAATCAGACAGGGAAATAAACCTGGCACTTGACGCCGATATCTTTTGCTTCAATGTAGAATCTATTCAGGAGCTTTTTATTATCGATGGCCTTGCCAAAGCGAAAAACAAAAAAGCAGGCGTGGCTATCCGCATCAATCCAAATGTTGATGCCCATACGCACCATTTTATCACCACCGGGCTTGATGAAAACAAGTTCGGGATCAATACATGGCAATTGCCTGATGTTGCTGCTGCACTGCGCAAATGTGATAACCTGCAGTTTTTAGGCATCCACTTCCACATTGGTTCGCAAATTACCGACCTTGAGGTTTATAAAAACCTTTGCACCCGTATCAATGAAATGCAGGACTGGTTTGAAGACCGCGGTTTCCCCATCAAAGTACTCAATACAGGCGGCGGTTTAGGTGTTGATTACTACAACCCCGATAATAACATTGCCGATTTTGAAGCTTACTTCCAGGTATTTAAAAACTTCCTGAATGTTAAGCCGGGGCAGGAAGTACATTTTGAGCTTGGCCGTGCACTGGTTGCGCAAAGCGCCTCATTGATATCACGCGTGTTGTATGTTAAAAACGGGCAGAAAAAGAATTTCCTGATCCTTGATGCCGGCATGACCGAACTGATACGCCCAATGCTTTACCAGGCTTATCACCAGATAGAAAACTTAAGCAGAAAAGACCATGGACCATGGACCATAGACCATGGTCTGAAATATGATGTAGTTGGCCCTATCTGCGAAAGCACAGATTGTTTCCAGAAGGATGTAACCCTGCCCGAATCATTCCGTGGTGATCTGATAGCAGTGCGTACAGCGGGTGCTTATGGCGAGGTAATGGCATCTGGCTATAACCTGCGCGACAGAGTTGGCAGCGTTTATTCTGAATAAGCTATTTAAACCTGTAGCCAAGTCTTAGCTGCACGTAGCTACCGGCTTCAACAATACCTATAAAATTTTTAATCTGCATAAAATAAGCAGCGGTTACAAAACCAGGATTATAAACCCTGTAGTCGTAATCGCTGTTTTTATTTCGGTACACATTATCGTTGCCGAATGTGCCGCCCCAGAAAAGCCGGAAACCAAACTGATTGGCAACTTTATTGGTATGAAATATAATTTCGGTTGTACCACCTAATGTAAACAGATCGGCGCGCGGATCAGTATAAAAGCCCGGCTTATTGGTAACGGCCTTCCTGAAATTAAGATAATCGCCAAACTCATGGCTGTAAGCTGCTTCAAAACCAATAAAACGAAAATCGATATGGCTACCGCTTACAAAAAAGTTGCCTGACAGCCTCCCTCCTGCCACGCCGAAAAACTTATTTTTAAAATAGTTGGGGTCCTGTGGCTGCAGCTCGCTGTTATGATAGTTTCCTAACGTACCAAAAGCGCCGTAGGCAAGGTTAAAGTGGTCAAACACGTGCCCACGGCTTAAATTCAATTGCGCACTAACCAACTCGTCCGAGTAATTAGGGCTTTCATCAACCACCAATGCACCTGAAATGTAATTTGCCGATTTAACAACATCGGCAGATACCGGTTTTGGCAGATAAGCAATATCGCTATGGTGCATGGCCGGCGCATAAATATGATCACTGCACGAGCTGATGATCATACCGGCAACAAATAAAAGCAGGCTGAATTTAAGTTTCATCGTAAAAAGTCCGGATCAGGTTTATAAACAGGATTCTGAACAATAATACGTTAAAACAAGTGATAAAATAACAAACCCTACTGATTATTACACCAGGCCATTAATAAAATTATCGGTAAAGTCCTCAGCAAAATGAATCACATTCTGCAATGCTTCAAACTCCTCCTGTTGGTGGGTTGTAGTAAGTACTACCGCTTTCATACCTGCATTGGCAGCTGCTTCGGCACCTTTGGGTACATCTTCAAATACAATGCAGTCTGTGGGCAATGTACCCAGCAATTCCGCCGCTTTTAAAAAGGTTTCGGGATGAGGCTTGCTTAACACCACATCATCGGCACTTACTATTGCTTTAAAATAATGCCTGATGTTAAGGTTATCCAGTACAAAATCAATATTAAAAGGGATTGCTGCCGAGCCAATAGCCATGAGGATACCGGTTTGATAAGCCTTCTCCAAAAAATCATGTAAACCGGGTAAAAGTGCCAGGTGAGGCAAAAATTCGTCCTGGTAGCGCTGTTCTTTAAGGTACGAAAGCCTGTCCATTTCTTCGGTGGTAAAACGATCGGGGCCAAACATGCGTACCAGTACTTCCTGGTTTTTGCCATACATCTGGGGTTTTACTTCGTCCCAGGTAAAGTTACCGCCAAGGTCGGTATTTAAGAGATATTGCCATGCTTTGGTATGAAAGGGCATATCATTGATCATGGTGCCGTTAAGGTCAAATATAAAGGCCTTCATTTGCGTTGTACTATTTTTATTAAGAGGAAACAAATCACAGTCGCGGTTGTGTCGCAAACTTAACCTTTTTAAAAACTAAACTCCAATGGCATCTTATATTCTTTAAATACACCGACGGATAATTTTTGATACATAAGGGGGATGTTGGATGTGGCTGAATTATCGGACAAACTTTTTGAAGCTATTTTGTTGTGATATTCCTCCGGCGAAGTTCGCTGACTCGAAACTGAATGTTTTTGCATCTAAAACCATAGTTTTCAGCCATTAAACAAGCATTTACATGAGTTGAAATCTGATTTTAGATTCCTGATGTTTAATCATTTATTCGGCGGGCTGTCTCCCGGCCTATTTAGTTTACATCTAAATTAGGGTTATGGTATTGCTTTATTACGGTAAATTATCCATACCTTGGCCGCATTAATAAATAAAATAATGCAAAATCAAGGAACAGTAAAATTTTTCAACGAAACAAAAGGTTTCGGATTTATAGTGCCAAGCAATGGCGGTCCGGATATTTTTGTTCATTCAACAGGCCTTATTGACGAAGTTCGTGAAAACGACACCGTTGAATACGAAGTTGAAAACGGCCGTAAAGGTCTTAACGCGGTAAATGTAAAAGTTATATAATTATAATATAATCATTAAGCCTATCAGGCACTCAATTTTTTGAGTGCCTTTTTTATTGTTTTGCTTTTTGTTAATCTGCCAGGTATATAAACTTAATATTTAGGTATTATCTTCAAATAAAAACTGGCATTGTTGTTGTTTATCCTGTAATATCATAAATCGACTACACATAAAACAAACAAAGAACATGAAAGATCAAGCAAAAATTATAGCAGCACTATTGGTAGGTGCAGCAGCAGGTGCAGCTTTGGGTTTATTGTTAGCTCCCGAAAAAGGCACTGAATTAAGGGGCGATATTGCCGACTATATAAATGATTTGGTTGATACAGCCAAAACCAAAGCACAAACCACAGCCGGAGAGATTAAAGATTACAGCAATAATGTAATTGATAAAGCTAAAACCAAGTTTAGCGGCACTGTAAGCGATCTTTGGGATGCCAAAGATAAAGCTGTTGACGCAGCTAAATCAAAAGCCGATGAAATTGCAGGCAAAGCCGGCGATGCTGCCGAAAACGCAAAAGATAAAGTTAAAGCAACAGCTAATGACTGGAACAATTCTGTACAAAACGCATAATATTTAGTACTATCATAAAATAATAAAACCCGGCCAATATAGCCGGGTTTTATTATTTATAAACATTTTTATTATTTATTCCAGGTGTTGTTGCTTCCATCGGCGTCCATAAATATGCCGCCATTTAAGGTTACGGATTTAATGGTTTTAGTAGTTTTGATATCTACCGAAATTTGCTTTTGATTTTTTTCCCAAACTGCCGGTGTTTGATGAATGCTTTCAGTCGAACCATCTGCATAAGTAACCTTTACATCAAACGGAACTACAAAGCCGCCAACATTCTTAATAGCAGCAGTATAACCGCCTGCCGATTTGGTTACGCTTTTTAGCGATAAATCAATATAGTAATTGGTGAAAAACCAGTTGTTGAAAAACCAATCGAGGTTTTTACCGGTGATATCGCTCATCGAGTTAAAATAATCCCATGGTATCGGGTGCTTGCCATGCCAGCGGTCCATATAGCCGTGTAACGCTTTTTTAAACAATACGTCGCCCAGCATATCTTTCAGTGCAAAATAACTTAATGATGGCTTGCCATACGAGTTATTACCGTATCCGCCCCTTAGCTCGCTTGATGGGGTGATAACCGGCAGGTCTTCGGCAGTTACGGCATCATGGATCCACCTGTCAACGCGAAAGGTTTTGTATAAAGTTTCGGCTTTTTCCTTGCCCACTTCTGATGTGCCTATCAGCAATTCAAAAGTTGTTGCCCAGCCCTCGTCCATAAAGGCATAACGGCTTTCGTTGATACCCATATAAAAGGGGAAATAGGTATGCGCAATTTCGTGGTCCTGCACAAATTGCGAAAAACGAACATCATTAGTGTGGCTGTCGTTAACCATCATAGGGTACTCCATATCGGCAAAGCCTTGAAACGAAGTCATTTTAGGGAACGGATATGGTACACCCGGCCAGTTATGTGAAAGCCAGCCCAATGAGTTACGGCCTGCCTGTACAGCATGATGGAAATCTTCCGAGCTATCTAAAAAAGCGGCCTGCATGCTTGCGCGGCGATTTGTTGCGTCATCAACCACAACGCTGGCGGCATCCCATACATAATGATCACTAATGCCTACAGCCATATCGCTGATGTCGTTGGCGGTCCATGTCCAGGTATTCATGTCTTTTTGAGCCGTTACCTTATGAGCGGCCATTTCAGCTGCAGACGCCACATGAATAGTTGAGTCGCTGGTAAATGAGGCCTGCAAACGTTTAGCATATTCGGGCTGTAATACCTCGTTAGGGTTTTGCAGTGTGCCTGTAGCCCAAACTACGTAGTTTTTGGGAGCAGTAACGTGCAGTGTATAGTCATTAAAATCGTTGTAAAACTCTTGTGCATCCAGGAAGGGAAGCCTATCCCAGCCGTTGTAATCGTCATATACCGATACCCGCGGATAAAAATAAGCCAGGTAACAGGTAGTAGAATCAATCATGCCTTCGCGGCCGCTTTCTTTGGAAATTTCAAAATGCCAGCCGATATCCAATTTAACAGAATCATGCGGTAAAAGCGGTTTGCTAAGGCTTACAAACTGATTTGTTGAGGCAGAAGGAACCTTCTTTGCGTCCCCATTAACCGAAAAATTATCAAACTGAATACCAGGCGTTAAATAATCGGCTGCAGCATCACCAAAACGGGCGGCACCCGGTTTGTGAACGTTCAGGATCAGCTTCATGTTAAGCCTTTTTAAGGTATCCGGGCTATTGTTAATATAGGTGATTTGCTCAGTGCCTTTTACGGTGCGGTTTTGAGGTATGGCCGTAATGCTGATGTTATAGCGGCCATAATTTTGCCAGTACTTTTTGCCGGGGCGGCCATCGGCCGAGCGGGTTTCGTTTTTAAATGCTTTTTGTATATCGCGGGGCATATACAGGCTTTGAGCCTTAACCTGTACAAAAGCAATACAGGATAAAGCAGATAAAATAATGGTTTTGGTCATACGTCTTAAATTTCAGTTGCCAAGTTAAATCAATTGGACTAAATAACGATATGCGGGAAGCATTAATCCTACAATTTAAAATAAAAAAGTGATTGATAAATCGTTACATCAGTCGCTTTTTGTAACAAAGCTGTCACAAAGAATATTTATGAATAAATATTTTGTGCTATCGGATATATTTTTTTTTACTTTGTTATCAGTTATTTTAATAGGGGTATTAAATAACTAACATTTAAGCCATCTGCGCTATGCGGATGGCTTTCTTTTTTATATACGCTTAATTCGCAACTATATATTCTTTACTGATAAGTGTAAACAGTTCGTCGTTGTCAATTGATTCGTCTTTACATTCAGTAAGTAATTGTTGAGCTTCGGTATAATTAAGCTGTTTGGCCACCATTATTAGCATATGGCACGATGTTATATTAATATGCTCAAGTAGCTGCAGATACATCATAATATCCATATCCAGTAATACCGGTATAGTTTGCCCTTCATCCAGGCAAAACTCATCCTTAACAATGGACTTTATAGGGTTGCAATTCTTATCTGACGGGATTTCATTAATCAGGGTATACACCTTATTCATCCGTTGTATCTGCTTTTTGATATCGTCCCAAAACTCCTGTATCGCCTGCTGTAATGCTGTAAACGAAGCCAGGCCCTTCAAATGCTCAAGATGTTTATCAAGGTAACATTTACCAAAATAGATGCGGTTGAGGTTGTGGACAAATACCTGTTTTAACAAATCGTTATCCAATGTTTTAGGGGTATTGTTGCTCATGGTATGAAGTTCAAAGTATATAATTATGGTTGATACATTTCTTAAAAGCTATTAATCACACAATTGCTTATCAAACTTACCTTAAAATAAGTAAGTTTTATTATCAGACTGGATGTGCCCGGATAAATTAACTTTGTACAGTAATAACATAATATTATGAAATATAAATTAGGCGATTTTGTTCGGTTTGTTGATGAAAAAATGGAAGGTTTTGTAACCCGCATCATCGACGAGCAAATGATAGGCGTTACCGGCGATGATGACTTTGAGATTCCCGTACTGGCCAGTAAAGTAACTTATGTACATGGTTATCAGCCTGCAGGAACAACAAAAAACACAAATACTACTGATGAAAAACCAATAGCAACTGCTGAATTTGCGCAAAAAGGCGTTTACATTGGCGTAGTAACCGATGCCCGTGCAAACTCTGTAGTGCATTTTCATTTAATTAATGAAACATCATTTCAGCTATTAGCTACTTTAACAACTGATAAACAGCAGGTATTTAAAGGTGAATTTGCAGGTGTGATAGCACCAAAATCAACCGAAAACATCTACTCTGCGCAACTGGCCGATCTGCAGGTGTGGCCTAAATTTATTTTCAGTGTTTTATTCAGTACCAAACAAAATATTGAACCTCCTGCACCTTTAGCTATACATGAAAAATTTAAAGCCAAAGATTTCTCGACCACTAAGAAGAACATCCCCTTACTTAACCAGGCCGGCTGGCTGATCAGGCTTGATGAGCCCGAACTGGTTATTGATGCTCAAAAGCTAAAGGAAAGCTTTTTTGAAACTCCAATCGAAAAAATAGTTGTCGAAAAACCGGTTAGTGAGGTTGATCTGCATATAGAAAAACTGCGTGACGACTACCAATTTTTAAGCAGTTCTGAGATCATGGAAATTCAGTTGGCACATTTCCACAAAGCACTGGATGCAGCCATAGTGCATCAACTACCCGATATTACTTTTATACATGGCGCCGGCAATGGTACGCTACGCAATGAACTGCACAAACAGTTAGGCAGACATAAAAAAGTACAAACTTTTATGGATGCCCGTAAAGAGAAATTTGGTTACGGTGCTACCAAGGTATTGTTGAAATAACGGCTTCTTGCCTAAGACTTACGAAGTTTTGAGAACTTCGTAAGTCTGCTTTTTAGTTCCTTATTTTTTCGCAAACCAAATCTCAAGATTAGGCAGCTTTAAAGTTTGATGCGGCGACGCAGGATCATGCAGCTTTAAACTCACCGGGTAAAGCTTATTTGCCTCGAACATTACAGGGTCAAGATCTTTTATGTAGATGTTTTGCGGGATACTGTGGCTGATAGCAAAAGGAATATTCTTTTTAAAATTGTTGAACACTTTTATTAGTAACTGGTTATTGCCGGGCATTAAATCAAGGCCAATAATATGGTCTACAGATCCGGCATTGTCCGGATTATTATTGATGATCATTTGTGTGCCATTGAACACAACAACAATACCGTCTCCGCTTGTGATTTTAACCTGCGCATAAATCAAACCTTTTTCCACCCTGATGTTTTGCAGAATATAATAGGCATTATCCATTCTGGCAGGCAACTCAATAAGCTGCCAGTTTTTGTAACTATCCATGCGCTGCCATGGTTTATCGGGGTCGTTAGTATATGGCTTGGCAACGTCAATTTTGTCGGCAATACCATTTAAGCCGCCCAAACCAGCTGAATACGGCCCGGTGATATATAGAGGCCCCCATTTAATTTTAGCGGTATCAACCTTGTACTTCATCAGCCTGTCGTTATCAAGCTTAATTGTTGTAGTAACATCGTTAACTGCAAGATCAATCACATTACCTTTCTCCTCGTCGGTATACTTGATTGAGGGACGATATTTTCCTGTTGCGGTAGGCTTAATTGTCCAGGCTTGCTTTACCGTGCTTTGATAGTTACTGTTATAATCAATACCCGATGAACTGTAATAATTATAAGCATTATGTTCATCCAGTTCCATATGCCCGTAGCTGCTCCTGATAATATGAACGGGTTGTACTTTATAACCTTCGGCAATATCAACTGTTATAACTTTAATTTGCTTTTCATTATCAAAATTTGCCGGTAATGTGATCACAGCAGCATCGGCCATCTGTTTAAATTGAAGTGATTGTTGTTCACCTAAAACAGATACTCCCTTGATCTTACCTTCAAGGCCAGGTAAAGTAATAATACCATCAGCCGGTACCGAGGTAACAAAAAGGTAAAGTTTATCTGGCTTACTGGTGATATTACCCCAGTTAAATGCTGTAAAAAACGGATCGGCAGTGGTACCATAAACAGCTTCGGCATTTCTGTGAAGCCAGGCTCCTATTTTCAATAAAACATCTTTCTCAAAACCTACTACCGAACCATCACCTTTTGGGCCGATATTGAGCAGGTAATTCCCTCCCCTGCTAATCACACGGATAAGACTCTCCAGTTTTTCCTTATATTTTTCGTCCTCACTGCCGCGTTTCTGCCATGACCGGTAGCCCCATGTTTCGTCAAAAAATGAAGCCGGCGACTGCCATGGTACCCCAATGGAATAATCGGGATATTGATTATCGCCCATAACAGCAAAATCACCCTGATCATTACCCAAACGGCTGCTCACCATACAATCGGGCTGCAGGCGATGAACCAGTTGATAAAGTTCTTTACTTTGCTCAGGACTCTGTGATCCCATATCAAACCAAAGCTCGGATATGGTTCCATAGTTTGATAATAATTCGGTTACCTGTTTTTTGTTATACTCATGATGCTCGGGCGTTACATAATCTGAGTTATGGCTTGATATAGGCGATGCCTGCGGATAATGCCAGTCTATCAGCGAAAAGTATAAACCAAATCTCAAACCATGCCTTTTACAAGCTTCGGCCATTTCTTTTACCACATCACGCTTAAAAGGCGTAGCATCAACTACGTTAAAATCAGTAGTTGCTGTTTTAAACATGCAAAACCCATCATGATGTTTTGAAGTAAGCACAACAGAGCGCATACCTGCTGCCTTAGCCAGCAAGGCAATACTATCGGCATTCCAGTTTACCGGATTAAAGTTTTTAGCGAGGTTAGCGTATGTATCGCTGTAAATACCTGCATGAGCCTGAATTTGCTCACTTAAACCGCGGGTAACAGGTTTGCCATCCCAAACACCCCCCAAAACCGAATAAATACCCCCGAAATGGATAAACATAGAAAACTTTTGATCCTGCCATTGCTTTATTGAAGATGAGGGTGGCTGTGCAAATGCAAACTGAGTACAAATTAATAATAACAGAAAGCAAACATTTTTTTTCATGGCAAAAATTTCGGTAGTTCAAAGTGTAAAAAAGTTGTTAATAAACAAAACCCAAAGCCGCCAAGTGTAAACAAGATTACACACATCTTCACACAATTTCACTATTATTTTACACTTTTATCAATAAACACACAGTATAATTGTGAAGTACACCTCAAAAATTGCTGTTTTTTTAATAAAAATATTATTTGCATCTTTGTAACGACGCAGGCAAAACCCTAATTCATAATTAAAATCCTCTGGCCTTATGGCTGGAGTTTATTTAACCTTTAAAAAAAGTAATGGCAGAACCTATACAAATTCAACCAAACATCCATTGTGAGCCTTGCAAAGAATGCGGTGCACGTCCGGTAATTGCACAAAACCGTAAGGGTTTTATAGTTACGTGCCCTACAAGTAAAAAGCATTATGCAACTGCTCCCGGCCTGGTAAATATTGATGAATGGAATAGGTTTAACAAAAAGTCGCCGGTGCTTACGAGCAATCCATATAATAGCAAAGCCTCATAAAAACTATTCCGAAAAAAGAGTACGTTTTTTAAAGTTTTGGGTATTAATCAATAAAAGCCTGCTATGAGGATACAATGGGTTTAATTGTATTCAAGTTATGCATATTGTAGATACTGAAAATGAACTTTCAAGAAAGAGGCATAGCCGCACATTTTGCCCAACATGCCAAACCAACACTGGTCAAAGGATCCGCAGGCCACGCATTTTAAAAATATTGACATTTTGGTTGCCGGTTAAAAGATATTTTTGTTATAGCTGCAACAAAAAGTACCTTGTAATTGAAAGATAAAGACAGCATTTAAACCGTACGTTGGGTTAATTACGGGTAAAACACAGATAAGTAAACAAAAGTGCCGTTATTTTATCTTCCAAATAACGGCACCATTTGTTTACTCCCTGATTTGAGGTAGTCGCTATAACTTTTTTTGATGTAGCTAATCATATCGTAATCGCTCATCTTCTTCACTTTCTTTATATCGGGGTGATACTGGTTTATAAAATTCTGCAGCGAATCGCCTTTAAGATTAGTTAAGGAACTCACTTTTTCGGGCGAGAAAAACCTGTCGACATACTCATCTTCTTCATCCTTCAGCAAAATCTTTTGCAGCTTTGATTGCGGGGCCTTGTTTTTACCCAGCATGTCAATCACCGAAAGCAGGTTAATACTTAAAATAGTTGCAGTACTTTTATCTGCGTTGATGTGATTGCTGGGTTTACCAAAATCAAGATCAGCCGGACGTGTTATAAACGCATCCTTTATAGTTGAACCGCGATACGCGAATGCAGAGGCAAACTCCCTCCTGTTCCTCAATGAATCGGCTTTGGCATTACGTTTCGCCCTGATTTTCACCTCGCTTAAAACGGTTGCATCAGGCGTAATGTAACACCTTAAAGTATCGAATTTTAAAAAACTGATAACGAGCCTAAATGGTTTGTAACCTATACTATTGATCCTCAAAGTATCGCCGGGCTTTACATTGGCCAGTACAAACTTTCCTTCGGCGTTACTTATATTTTTTGATGCAGGTGTGCTGATAAAAGCATTTGCTACGGGCAGGTAGGTAGTTTTGTCAATCACAATTCCCTTAACACGCTGAGCAAACAGGTTTATTGACAGGAGCGTCAATATCACTGTAAAGGTAAGTTTCAATGTTTTCATGACGGGTTCAGTTAACAGGTAAAGTAGGTTAACTAAATATACGTATAAATTATCAACCCGCATGCTTTTAACAAACATTAACACTTGCAGCATCACCGGCTTCATTTTTCCGCAAAAACCAACTACCTATTTCATCATAGCCTCAAAAATCTCATCAAAACCTTTGTTCTTAAATTTTTGAAAGGTGCCGTCAAACTTTTCACTAACCGGATTAAGCAGTTGAAAGCAGAGTTGCTTATCATCTTCACTCAATGCGCTGGCCATCATTCGCGCTACTTCAAGTACACGTACTTTGGCTTTCCCCAGAGTATCTTCTCCAAGAGCTGTTAACTTTAAACGCTTAATACGTTTATCATCAATATCGTCATATTCGGTTATCAGTTCGCGTTTTTTTAGCCTGTTAAGCATATTAGTACCGCTTGATAGCTCGATTATATTATTGTAAATAGCCTCAGATTTTATTGGATTAACCTGGTTAAAAATAGTAACCAATATACCAAACTCCTCTATCTGGTCGAGCCCCGTACCCTCAAGCGCTTTGTTTGAATAAACCATATGATATTTAGCTATTCGCCTTATCAAAATCATGAGCCTTCCATTTATCCCGGGCCTTAGCTGCCAATCGGGCACAGCCTTTTTTTCATCTATTGCCATTACAGTTACCTGATGCCGAAAAAAATCATCCAAACTACAATCTGGATTTCGCATCTCATAATCGCCCCAAAGCTTAACCAATTCAACTGTTTTATTCACGCGTTACTTCCTTTTGGTATCAAATTTAAAAAACTCACTACAAATATTTGCTATTTACTACCTTTTGGTATATTATTGTATTAATTTAGTACCATATGGTATAACAAGCAATAAAATTTAATTATCAATAAAATGAATGCATCAACTTTTTTACCGGCTTTAGTAGTACTACACCTAACAGGACTAACCATTATGGCGGGCACTACCATAATTGACTTTACTATTTTTAAAATTTTTTGGAAGTATTTCGATGAAGACTTAGCAAAATCAAAAGGCGTACTTGCCGGCACATCCGGATCATCAAGGTTGATTGGGATAGGTGCTGCCTTACTGGTTACAACAGGCATTGGTATGATGGCTCTAACCCATGGCGTATTTGGTGAACAATTATGGTTTAGAATAAAAATAGGGATTGTTTTAATACTGATGCTGAACGGAATTCTTTTTGGCAGAAGACAGGGCGAAAAGCTACGAACCATCGTCAAAAAAAACGGAGCTTACCTGACAGAACAGATAAACCAAATTAAGACAAACCTCAATATCTTTTTTGCAATACAGCTGGCGCTGTTTTTCAGTATAGTTTTTTTAAGCGTTTTTAAATTTAATTAATTGCAAAAAAAATGAAAAACCAGCAAAATTTCCCTGTTTATAAATTAGTGATTATCGGCGCAAACGGCGGTATTGGCCTACAATGCGTTGAACAAGCATTGCAGGCAGGCCATCTAGTTACGGCAATATTGCGTAACCCGGCAAAACTGACAATCGAACACCCAAACCTTAAAAAAGTAAGCGGAGACGTTATGCGCCCCGGCACTTTTGAAGATCATTTTGAAAATCAGGATGCAATAATTTCGGCAATAGGTGTAGCCGGTGGCTTCGGCGCCGATAAACCAACAACTTTGTATTCGGAAGGCAATGCAAATGTTTTAAAAGTGATGGACCAAAAAGGTATAAAACGGCTGTTCCTTATATCGGCAAGCGCTATTGAGATAAGTCCTGTGCTACCATTTTATGTCAGGCTAATTGAAAAATATGTTGTTCAAAAACTACTAAAGTACATGTATGCCGATTTGCGTAAAATGGAGATATTGGTAAAACAAAGCAATAATATCTACTGGACTATCGTCCGCCCTCCGCAACTTACAAACCAAACCGTTAGCGGTAAATACCGGATAGCCATCGACACGTTTCTTAAAAATTGCCTGAAAATATCGAGAGCCGATGTTGCGCACTTTATCATTAATAACATTAGCAATCAGGCAACCTATAACACCATTGTTGAAATAGGCTATTAAACCATGATATCTTGAAGAAGATATTATGTAATACAAACAAAAGAAACACTTATTAAATCATTCCAAATCATTCATGGGGAATTTTGTAAAAAAACGGATTTGTTATAAGTGTACTACAATGACGGAATAAAAACAAAATCAGCCAATTATAAATTATTATAAGATGGATGTTTTGGTTAAAATATTTGGCGAAGGCAAAGATCTGAATGCCTTCCAGATGAGCAGCCGGGGTGCAGCGGTGTTCCTGATAGCATTATTGCTGATCCGCATTTCGGGACGCCGGAGTTTTGGCGTACGTGGCCCGTTAGATAATATCATCACAATAACATTAGGAGCCGTATTAAGCCGTGCCATTGTTGGGGCTTCGCCATTTATACCAGTCATCATCACATGTTTTGTAATTGTGGCTCTTCATCGCGGGGTTGCCTGGCTTATTACAAGCCATAACATATTTGCCAAACTGATACAGGGCGAAAAAATCCTGCTGTATGAAAAGGGGCGGTTCATAGAGCAAAATATGAAGCGTGCTCAGCTAAATCATGAAGATTTGATGCAGGGTGTCCGCAAATCGGCACTTACGGAGGATTTGAGCACGATTTTAAAAGTATATATTGAACGTAACGGAGAAATAACGACGGTTAAAAAAGAAGAATAAGGCGATTAGCAAAGCAGCTTATATCTGAATAAACCCGCAGGCTTGTCAGGCAAGACACTGCGGGTTGGCAACCGCTACGTTACAGCTCTTTATCCTCTATCATTTTTGCATCGCGGGTATTTTTTTGTACGGCTATAGCCGAAAACATGCTTAAGCAGAACGCCATGGCGTAAAAACCTTTCTCGCTTCGGGCCAGGTCTGCATTCCACAAGCCAATCGTCAATAATATCATTGCTGCGATAGTGGCAAACCAACTCAGACCGTAGTAAAGGTCTGTTACAGCAAGTCCTTCAACTCTGTCCCTAACGCTTTTTTGAACAGAAATTACTGCGAATAAGCCAAATAATAAAATGGTGAAATAATAGCCTTTTTCATTTAATGCCATGCTCGCGTTCCATAAGCCGATGCAATATCCCACCATCCCGGTCAATAAGGCAAACCAGGATGCACCTATAAATGCGGCAGTAGGTTTAAACGGGTTTCTAATCTTGTCTCCATGTTTTAGCAGGGATGAATTTTCTTCTGTTCTGTTTTGTAGCGGTTCCATATTCGTTTTGTTTTATTGATTAATATGAAAGCAAATGTCGGCCGGAAAGCGGGCTTATAAAAACCAGATTATGAAAATTACTGACGATATAATTTTTTAATATCATATCTTTATATTCGTCAACACAACTATATGGACTCACTTTCAGAGTTGATCAACCTACTCGATAGTACAGACAAAAAGCTTTTCAGGCAATTTTTACAGCAAAAAAACAAAAGGCTGGATGTTAAAAACCTGCGATTACTTGAATTAATAGAAACTGACGATATAGATGGCATAAATAAGCTCTACAAACCGGAAAAAAACAAAGATGCTTACCATGCTCTGCGTAAAAGGCTACAGGATAATTTGCTGCTATTCCTATCGCAGAAAACCTTCGAAAGCAATCACTCCGACACTTACGACGCGCTGCGCCTGGTTGTAGTGGGACGCTTTTTGTTAGAAAATGATGTGCCTAAGATAGCGTTCAAATGTTTGGATAAGGCTGAGCGACTGGCCGAACATTTGGAACAGTTTAATTTATTAAATGAGTTATTGTTGTTGAAGCTGCAGTATTCCCATTTGCCGGAAGCTGAAGATTTCGAAGCCTTGACCTCACGCTTCTTATATAACCAGTCGCAAATGCAACGAGAGGCAAAGCTTA
This sequence comes from Mucilaginibacter sp. Mucisp86, assembly GCF_047324315.1. NCBI lineage: Bacteria > Pseudomonadati > Bacteroidota > Sphingobacteriia > Sphingobacteriales > Sphingobacteriaceae > Mucilaginibacter > Mucilaginibacter sp. Mucisp86. The sequence continues at coordinate 4,417,302 of NZ_CP168503.1, read as the reverse complement.
ACATGGCGTACGCCTTTTTAAGACTGGAACTACAGGAGATACACCTGAAAGGAAAGGTGGTTAATTTGACGTCTCTGATGATAACAACTATCCGGAAATACAAAATTTCTGTACAGGACATCATGACCTATAAGTCCATTTACCAAATTCTTTTCATAGCGAACGAATATGCGGCGATACAGCAAAATTACGAATTGATAGAGCGCTATGTTAACCGAACAAATCAATTTATAGAAAACCAGACGCATAAAACACAATCTTATCTTTTTTACCATATCTCTATCTTGTATTTTTTGGCCAACTTTCATCTGCGGCGAAAGAGCTTTGCAAAAAGTACATCCTATCTCCACGAAATGATGGATTTAATGAAAACAGATGGTCGTTATTACTCGTTGTTTTATCTACGCCATCAATTACTCTCTGCGCTCAACTTGTTTTTTACAGGCTTTGCTGCCGATGCGATCCTGCTGTTGCAAAATTCGCTCTCCAATACAAAGTATACATCTAAAACCGAAGATATCGAGGATTTACGAATATGCCTAACCATGTTTTTAGCCTTGTGCGATAACCGGGAAAGTTTAAAACAGTTGGCATTACTGACGCGTACCGATGCCTGGTACGAGAAAAAAATGGGCATGTTATGGACTATTCGAAAGAATTTAATGGAAATTTTGGTCCAGGCACAGTTTTCCAACATCGAGCTTGCCATGTCCCGGCTAAACAGCTTCAGACGGCGATATAAAAAGTATTTGTTGAAAACTTCGGAAGAGCGCGTGTTATTATTTTTGAGACTGGTTGAAAAATATCTGCTAAAACCAGATGTGGCTTTTGAAACAAACTACAGAAAGGCAGTTTCAACGTTGCTAAACCAGGCGGAAAATAACGATATCTTCACGTTGAGCTTTATTGCCTGGTTAATAGCGCGCTGGGAGAAAAAAACAGCTTATAAAGTAGTTTTAACGCTTTTATAAGATAACTACTATCAAATAATATACACTATAATTGAATGGCGGTAAGCTAATCTCTCGGAATACCGCCGGTTACTGGTATCTATTTATAAAATTTCCGGGGTATAAAAGAAGCACGCTTTGTGACGTGCTTCTTTTTAAGCGATCATAGTTGAATTCAGTTCGAAAAACCATGTTATTGTTCTATTAAGAAAACAGCACCCTGTCTTTTATTTTCTGTGGATCAGAAAAATCTTCATCAAACCAGGCAGCTCCGCCGGCAGCTGGTGGCGTTTTGAGATAAAGTTTTCCGCCCGGTACTTTAGCATAAGCATCACGCCACTCGTAATGATCAAACATGGCGATCGCCTGGATCATATAGGCTACAGCAATACGGCGGTCATCGAAACACCAGAGGTTTTCACCATTGTCTTCATCTGCAGCGACTGAAAAGTTATAAGAACCAGTGTACACGCGTGCCGTAGGCAGGTCAAAATCAATCACAACGAACTTATGGTGCATATGAATACCCGAGCCGCCTGCTGATTCACTTTTAAAAGGCTCGGGTACATCAGACAGTAAAGCAGCGGGATAAGCCACCGGTTCATTGCCACCGGGTACTTTAAGATCGAGCCCGCCAACTTTTTTGTCAGATATTCCATAAACAAACCGGCCGGGTGTATCGGTAATCGCCTTTACTGCATTTTTAATCAAGCCCTTTGTTTGATATAAGAAAGCCAGTGAAAAAAGCAGGCTGGATTGTGTTGCACTGATATTATTAGCTATCTCAGCAAGACATTTGTTGCTAACTTTTTGTTTGTTTTCTCCATGCGGCGAAAAGGTAAGTTTAGCATTTACCCCATTTAAGTTGAGTTCTGCCCATTCGGCAGAAGCAGTAGCTGCAAAACCACTTTTATCGTTTTTGTTATTCCATAAATTATCAAAGGCATCAAAAAACAATTGCACCTGCTCTGCACCATGTACCGCTACTGCATTATTATTCTGAACGAAAAAGCCACGCCAGGAAAAATTAGTAGAGCCCCCGATAGCGGTATTCACCTGTGCGCCGCGAACTGCTATAGTTTTGTTATGCTGTAAATTACCAACCTTCTGACGTTGTACTTTAGCCCCGGCATCGCTTAAGGTTTTGGCTGCCTGTGTTTCGGAGGAATCGTCATCCCCATGATCTTTGGAGTCATCAATTATAATTTGCAGTTTATCGTTTATTTTTTTTGCCAGTTTAACCAGGGCATCTACCAGATCGGGCAGGTTTAAATCATAAGCGGTTACTCTAACTTCAGCCTGCGGGTCATTGAAAGCATCTTCCAACAAAGTCATGATAATTTCGCGGGCTTCAAACCCCATCCAGGCAAGCGCCACTTGTTCCTGCGGATTTTTCGATTTAAAATCAAGCCCATTTGCGCCGGTTGCCGGTAACAAAGGTTGTGCCTCATCGCCTTTCTGAAAACGGTCAACGAAAGCCTGGGACGAGATAAAGCCGCGAGTGAACGCGATATTCAAAACCCCGGGATAAGTTTCGCCACTTAACTCTATAGCAGCTTCCTGGAACTCGCCGTAACTCATGTGCCCTGTTGCGTCCATAAATACCGGTGTCACACGATAGGTGTATGGCCCTTTTAAATCCGGATGATAGGGAAAATGAACCCAGCGGAATTTCTGAATAGGCGACAAACGGCTCGAAAGCGTATTTGGATTGACATTCCCATCATTTTGCAGAAAACTCAACCGGTTGTTGACCGGATAGAATTTATTGCCGCCGGGCTCCTTGTATTCAATAGCAAACCCAACAAAGTCAGGATCCGGTTTGTCTTTTTTCCAGTTCATGCCAAGTAGGGCCATTCTTTCGCCGCGGAATAACTTAAGTGTAAAGAGTGCGGTAGTGCTGTTGCCGCAAACCTCAAAATCAGGTAAAGTTGACATATGATTAAAGTTTAAGTGGTTTTATTATTGCTTCCAGCATAGTGTTGGGCTTGCCACCGATTCAGTATGCCCACCGGGGTAATACCAAAGTGAGTTACGCTTGACGCGGATATCATTAACACCTTGTCCGAACAGAGGCCGCCGGGGTTGGAAACAGGTATTCCGCAATAAGTACACCTATCACTACTAATCGTCAAAAATCTAATAATCAGAAAACTAATAACTTTCAAATTAAAATACACCCGTTGTTGGGTACTGCTTAGCCTGTCCTTTTTCAACTGCTCTTTCGCTAACAAATAAGCTCTACTTTCATAAAAAGCAAGGCGCTCCGGACGATCTGTTCTTAGCATAGCGAGATAAGATTAAGTATTGAAAGTTAAAAAGAATACTATTGATATTCAATAGCATATATTTTTTTTCAATAATAAATTTCGTGCTTCGCCTGTTTTTCTTGCAGAGGAGAAAACCTGACCAAATAGCCCCCCGGCTGTGGTAAGCAACTTCTTCAGATCTTCGGGTATGCAGGTAAATACTTTATTTGCTTTTCAATTTAATTGGTTCAAAGGCTCCGAATTTAAATACAATGCCATTATTTCATCTTTTTTCAATATCCGGCCGAATACTTTTATATTGGTTAAAAACGCTGAAGCTGAAAGATGGACGTTGCTGCTTCCTATTGTCTTTAGCGGGCAAATGAATTGCTTTTCGACTGACTCTGTTTCTTTGCCATTGATATATAAGGTACAGGTGTTATGCCCACCAGTCAACGTTATCTGCGTCCATTTATTTACAGGGACAATGCTATTAAATATCTGACGATAAAAATCTTCACCCTCACCTGCGTACTCTTTATAGCCAACAGTCCGGGCAATACCTAAACCGGTCTTACCTGATTTTTTATCCTTAAGGTTCAGAAAAACTGTTCCATACGGCGATTCGAACAGCACCGTAGCTGTTGTATCGCGGGTATCTGTTTTTTTAACCCAGAAGCTCAGTGTCCAGGGTTGTTCTAACTCGTCGGCTTGTAGGTTTAGCCGAACAAAATCATGTTGATCAAGCGCTAATACAGATTTTGATTCATAACCGTTTAAAGGTTTTATTAACTGTTTATTAATAGCATCGGGTAAACTATGTTCTTTAAAGTCAACATTAATGATTGGATCACTGTTTTTAGGAGCTTCCAGTAGCCTTGTATCATTTACTTGTGGTACGTTTTTCAAGCTATCAACTCTCTTTATAAATTCATCAAAAGTAGGTGACATTTTATTACCCCATAGTTTTTCGGCCATTACGGGCAAAGCAACCGCAACCTCTTCTGCCGTTTCATGGTAGGTAAAACCCATCGGCCCAAGGTCATTCCATACATGCAGCTTCGCCCCTAACAAATCAGGCTCGCCCGGGCTTAGCTGCTGGTTTGGCCCGAAATCATTAGGTGCCCATTTTTCATATAAAAACTTGTTATCTACGCCATAGTAATTTGTCCCCGGAACAATATACAGCCATCCGTCAGTTGATTGTACCACCTGGTGCCCGGCTTTAATCTCCTCTTTGGCATTATTGCCCAACCACATATCAATCACTATATTGCTATCAATAGGAGTAAATCCCGGCATTTCGTTGTATCCGGACCATATCATCACTTTTTTCCCTTTAGCACCTATGTATCTGTTGAAATGATTGATATAGTTGCAAAAACCTGCCGCAAAAGCCTTACGGTCTTCCGTTGTAGTGGCCTTTTTAAATCTGTATTCGTCAGTTCCGATATGGAAATAGGGCGATGGAAATAGCGGCACAAATTCATCGTAGATCTTTTCCATCATGGCGGTGGTTTTGGGATTTAATACATCCAATTGCCCATCCTGCAACTTCTCATTTTTTAGCTCGGGGGCAATATCCAAAATACTCATGGCGTGGGCGGGCGCATCAATTTCCGGGATAATATTTATACCACGGTCTGCTGCGTATTGAATCAAATCTTTGATTTCCTGTTGTGTGTAAAATCCATCTGTTGCTGTTAGCTGAGGATATGTTTTACTTTGGACCCTGAAAGCCGCATAATGCTGGCCGTGAAAAGCCTGATCGTTTAAATGCAGTTGCAATTGATTCATTTTATACCAACTCATGCGGCATATGTAATCTTTCAGCTGCGATATCGGGAAAAATTTGCGCCCAACATCCAGCATAAATCCCCTAAAAGGATAAGCAGGGGTATCTGAAATTGTATAACAAGGGATACTTTGCTTATCGGCACTCTGTTCAATTAACTGCAGCAAGGTCCTGGTAGCATAAAAAACACCAACCTCGTCCATTGCCTTTATAGTAACCTTGTCCGGTTTTATTTCCAGGTGATAAGATTCCCTTTGGAGTTGAGTTAAGTGACGCTTTGGTTTGATTTTTATAATGATATCATTCTTCGATCTTTCTGCCCGTAACCCGGATTGTTGCTCCTTATCTTGCAACGCAGCCAGGTCTTTAAGGAATATTGCAACGTTTTTTTGTGTTGATAAAGATGGCTTAAATTTAAACACCGTGGCAGCATTGATAATAAAACTACCGTTACCTGCTTGCCATTGATGAACCGCCGGTATAATATTCGGCGCAATGTTATTCACCTGGGCGTGCAGGCCCGATTGTATTAAAACAAAAAAGGCGATATATGTGATTAATTTTTTTGCTGAGGTCATTCAAATAAATTTTGATATGGCTTTAAATAACAATTAAGATAGCTGAAGGGTTATTAGTTCATTTTGCTATAACGCTTACAGCTGCCCCCTCTAATCCGTCGCTACCGGCCTTCACCGTGAATTTCCCTTTCATTCCTTTTTTTGCGCGGACAATAACCAGCGCTAATCCATTGAATGCCGGGCGCTCATGGCTTTTAAAAGATACAAAGCTGGTGGCATCGCCGTTATCTGTAGCAACAATTTCGCCCGGCCCTTCTACTTTGAATTTCACTAAAGGATGTGCCCCCGGTACGGTTAGCCCTTCTTTATCCTCTACCCTAACCGTAAAATAAGCAAGATCATTATCCAGCCCAATAACAGTTCTGTCGGCAGATAGGGATAATTTTGCCGCTTCGCCGGTGGTTTTAACCATATCCGTAGCCCATTGATTACCGTTTTTGTAGGCAATCACCTTAACAGTTCCGGGCTCATATTTTATGCTATCCCAAACCAAACGATAATCCAGCCCGGGCCTCTTTTTTTTGCGCCCCATGCTTTTGCCATTAACGAACAATTCGGCCTCATCACCAGATGTATAAACATGCACCGTAATATGCCCGCCAATCTTTTCCGGCCAGTTCCAATGTGGCAGAATGTGCGCCATAGGAAGTTCCGGTCTCCAGTGCGATTGGTAAAGATAAAATCTGTCTTTAGGAAAGCCCGCCAGGTCAACAATGCCGAAATAACTGCTGCGCGAAGGCGGATTATGCAGTCGCATTTCTTCCAGCTTTTTCTCCAGTTCGGCCTTTTTTGAAGGATCGTTCCTGAAGTTTAACAGGTTTGTTTCATCAGAACCATACGGTGTTGGTTCGCCGAGGTAATCAAAGCCTGTCCATACAAACTCGCCCAAAAGGTTAGGAAATTTAGCATTTGTTCTAAATTGCTCATCCGGGCTGCAACCCCATCCTGGTTTAGCTATATCATATGAGGAAACCTGCCAGTCCTGATACTCCTTCTCCCCAAAATACTCCCCTCTTGAAGACACGCAGGAGGATGTTTCACTCCCAATAGTAGGTTTGTCTTTATAACGTGGATCTGCATCCCATTTAGCTTGCTGACTAAAAAAGTAATTGACTCCCATAACGTCTAACGCAACAACAGCCCCGGATCCCCGGCCACCGTCGGGATCGTTATAGCCATTAGAAATCGGACGCGTTGGATCTTCCGCACGTACCACACCCGCAAGATGCTTCGTCATATCCACATCCCGCTGATCCATTACCTCATTACCAATAGACCAAATAAATACCGAAGGATGGTTGCGATCACGATGGACCATCGCTTTCAGGTCTTTTTCGTTCCACTCGTCATAAAGTTTATTATAATCCAGCTTCTTTTTTCCATGCTTCCAGCAATCGAAGGCCTCATCCCAAACCAGGAAACCCATTTGATCTGCTAACTCGAGCAATTCGGGAGCAGGTGGATTATGGGAGGTGCGCAAGGCATTGCATCCCATCTCTTTAAGTATTTTAAACTGCCGCTTTAACGCGCTGAGATTAAAAGCAGCTCCAAGCGCGCCGAGGTCGTGATGATTGCACGTGCCTTGTATAGCTACTCTTTTGCCATTAAGCAGAAACCCTTTATCTGCAGTAAACTGTAGCGTGCGAATACCGAAAGGGGTGTTATAACAATCCACCACTTTACCATTTACAATAACCGATGTTTGTGCGATATACCGGTTTGGTGAAGCTATATCCCATAGCTTAGGATGGGATACAAGCGCCTGCAAATTGGCAGTAACGCTTACTGCGGCTTCTATTTTTATTGCCGATCTGCTTGCGGAAACTACTTTTGCGCCACGCCTATTGGCGGAATCAAGTTCGTAAACATTGGTACTTATAACCGCATTCACCGGCGTTACCCCCTGGTTATCTACAGAAATAGCCATTTTTACCGTGGCTGCATCTTTACTAACTTCGGGCGTGGTAATATAGGTTCCCCAATGCGCAACGTGTACCGGATTTGTTTTCACCAACCATACGTGCCTGTAAATACCAGCACCGGGATACCATCGGGAATCCCATTTTTCAGTATTCAGGTTAACCGCCAAAACATTTTCCCCGCCAAATTTCAAATAGGGTGTTAAATCCATGCGGAATGAATTGTAGCCATAAGGCCATGTACCAAGATAGTGACCGTTAAGCCAGACTCTGGCGTAAGCCATTGCACCATCAAAATCTACAAATACCCTTTTTCCACGATCAGCCTCCGGAATACTGAAATGCTTGCGGTACCAACCAATGCCTTTCCAGGGTAATTTGCCCGTTTCTCCGGCAAGTTCCATACGAAACGGCCCCTGGATTGCCCAATCATGCGGCAGATCAAGTTTTTGCCAGGACGCGTCTTTTACAGTTACCTGCTCCAATCCCGGAGGTTCCGGTATTGTTGTTCCTTCCGGCTGTAATCCAAATCTTGAAAAAAGCCAGTTACTATCGAAAGAGCGGGTATCTGACGACCCCATAGTTACTATAGTATTGGTATTAATGCCCGACGAGTGTTTTGCTGCTTTGATTTGTCCAAAGCCGGCTTCCGGCCGATTAATGCTGGCCAACAACCCTAATATCCCAATTAAGAAAAAAAATTTCATTTTAAAATCAAAGTATGATATTGTCCGGCCCATTTTACTCAATAGTAAACCATGTATAACTTTCGGGTGCAATATTGAAGGTTAGCTCTATCTCATATTTCCTGTCAACAGCATACTTTTTGGCCGCCCCTCCTTTCTCCCTGAGTAGTGCTGAGCTTGTTAAACCGGTGTAATACAAGGGTACCTTGATGGTTCTTGTGATGCCAACTTTAAGTGGATTGTAAAGCATGAGCATTCCTTTTGTACCCAGTTTCGGATTCACATGCAGCAAACCATCCCAATCCCTGCCATCGGCCCGGCGAAGATGGATAATCTCGGAGTTAAGGATACTGCGATACTTTTTATACCAATCAATGACACTTACCACCATCTTCCGGGTAGTTTCGGTATCGTACAATCTTGGTCCGCGGTAACAGGCCTGAACTCCCGCCCCGTAGTATTGCATCATCAATTGTTCATAATCTTTCAAATGATCAGCAAGCGGTTCCAGCACGGCTTCGGGGCCACCACCCTGATACCGGGTAAGCGGTACAAATCCCCAGCCCATGGCGGGGGTCTTTTCCCAGGTACCGTCAAAAATATTCTGACGGTTCAGGATCATTTGTTGATCGCGCGGCAAAGAAAAATTAACTTCCCTGTAGCCTAAGGCAATTTTATTGGTGCCATCCAGAAAATACCAGTCGGGAGCGTTTACATAAACACCATGCTCATTGCACCAATGGTATAAACCTTTTTGCAACTCCATTTGCTGCCATTGGCTATCATCCAGGTTTTTATGGCCAGGATGCGTAGTCGAAGCACAAACATCGCCGGGATAAGGGCCGTCATTTTCAAAAATGTCGAACCCGGTTTTACTAATAAAGTATTTTAATTTATCCAGATAGGCCAGTCCCCATTTACTGCCCAGACAGGGGGCATGACCAAAGAAAGCCGCCGCATTCGGCTTTTTTGTTACCGGATCAATCACATCATCTTCATCACTGATCCGCCTTGAACTAAATAAAGAATACCCCCCAATCAGGATATGTTTGCTGTGCGCGTAATCAGATAGTACTTTCCAGCGTTGTATATTGGTGGCCGAACTATCCTCCATATTGCAATGGCTTCCAAAGCTGAGGATCAGGGCTTCATATCCTGTCGCCGCACATTGATCTATAGCCTTTTTTACATCTTCATCATTGCGGCTTACCAGGTGCATGAAGATGGGATTTTCGGTTGTCCATGGAGCTATAGTACTGTACATTTTCCTGATAGCCAATCCCCGTCTTTCGCGGTCATAACTATCCATTAGTAATTCATAAGTGCGAACGGAGTTAAAGACCTGCCCCTTTCCCAATTCTATACCAGTAGCTTTTTCCGGGTATACCTCTAATAAACAAGGGGTTTGATAATCATAATTTACCTGTGATGTATAATTACTATCAGCTTTCCAATGGGTAGTTTGGTCACTGATGTCATATCGCATAGAATTATTAAAGGCATAATTAGTCTCCAAATAAAGGCCGTGCTGTTTTTCCATTTGCGCCGGAGAACCAACTACGGCACTTTCTTCCTCTACCGTTGCAAGTACTTCATTTACTACCCTGTTTAACTTTATAGTTTTATTTCCTTTGTTTTGAACCGAAAGCCATTTCACAATAAGAGGAATGTTATTATACAGTTCATAATGTACAGTAACAAGCAGATCTTTTAAATCGTCAACATTCGATTTATAGGTAAATGACAGCATTTTACCAGAGCCGGGAACAGTATTCAGCGCCCATCCTCGCGGTTTCCAACGGATGTAAGGAGGAATATCTGTTACCGAAAAGGATTGAAACTGAAAATCATTTTCATTGCCTTTGAATCCGCTAACCCATTCGGGCAGCAGATAGGCATTTTCCTTTTGTCCGTAAAGGCCTCCGATATTATATTCCCTGCCATCAACAGTTAACTTCGCTTCGGGCTTTACAGCCCTTAGCAATTGCTGGCCGTTACTCATATTGCTATAATCAATACAAGCCACATTTTGCTGAATGCGGAAGGTCCTTTTTTCCAAACCATTACTCAGAATAATGTTTTTGCCATCAGCATAAACATCAGCTTTTTGCTGAACAGGGTTTATCAGCCAGTCCTGAGAAAGGGACGGCCTGCCATTTTCCTTCCAGGCGGGTAATTTACTATTCGTTTCCTGTGAGCTTGCGATGTTGATGATGCCCCAAAAAGCAATCGTCGAAAAAAACAGCTTTCTTTTCATTTATTTCTTTTCAATTTGTTCAATTTTTTTAAAGTCATAATATCCGGATAGCATGCCTAATCAGAATGAATGCGGATAATAGTGATTAGTTATACTTCCATCCTCAAACAAATCCAATATGGCATAGCCAGGCGGGGTTTCACGGTAGTAATATTTACCAGCCGAATTATTATCGCCGTCTTCCCACCAAAATCCACTTAGTGCGCCGTTACAATAGTACCGAACACCATCATACTCAGCCTCATCACGTAAATGTATATGGCCACTTATGCAAGTGACAGGTTTGTCGCGGTGTTTATTAAATAAGTCGGTGATATACCTCGCGTCGGTGTGGTTACCGCCTTCCATTATGGTGCTTACGCCCAAAATCGGGTAATGGCTCATACACAAAACGGGCGTACCGCGCCGTAGTGATGCCAGATCGTTCTCCAGCCATTTCCGCTGTTCGGCATCTAATGAACCTGCATTGTCATTATTGCTGTCGAGAATGATAAAATGCCATCCATGTTTTTCAAAACTGTAAAAGCGGCCTGGCATTTCAAGCTGAGCTATTACAAACGGTTTGCCATACATTCTGTCGGATTTGTCCGGGCATGCCCACCACATATCATGATTACCCAAACAACTGCATACCTCATACTCCTTAAATCTTTCACGAACGTTTTTCCATATCGCCCACTGTTCGTTTACCCGCTCACGGGTAATATTATTGTAGTCAGCAGCGAATATGGAATCACCTCCGTTTAGAAAAAAATCGACTTTATGTTTCTTTATTTCTTCAATGCAACGCCCGAAACGCGCCGGGGCATCGTGTTCCGGCCGGATATGTACATCGGTTATATGCGCTACGCGTAGTACCCGCTTTTTTCCGTGCGGCACGGCCAAAGCGTTCGATTCGCGTTTTACTCCTAATGGCAATGATATTGCAAGCAGCCCTATCCCCTTTACCAGGTCCCGTCTCTTTTTTGAGTCGACAGTGTTTGTCATATTTTTAGTTAAGTGTTTTAACAGCCAAAATTTTGTTACCGGCTGTGATTTGTAACTGTAATTTTTGTCCTGCCTTTACCATCACCTTAGGCCAGTTTAAAAAGGCGGTATACGGCAGCGGCTTCTGAGCCTGGGTACTGCTTTCTGCAAAAATGGCTACGTTGGCATCATACCTGGTAGTGTTACTAACCAGCAGTGTGGTCGCTTTCTTATCTTTCTTCAAAATTGATGCGTCCACGTGATCAAAAACCAGGAGTTTCCCTTTATCTGTCTGCAGATAAATTCCGGGCAGTTCAATGGCCATCAACATACCATTTGTTTCCGTCCACGAGTTCCGGGTGTTTATGAAATTGCCTACGCTGCCTTTACCCTCGGCGTCGCTGGGTTGAATTCGTTCCATGCTCGATCCGATGAGATTGTTTGTAGTATAATGGCCGGGCATATTTACCGCTTCGGCGTGTGCATGTTGAATTTCCCTTATTAAATCTGCATATAATTTGTTACCCGTCGCACGGTATAATTTGAACAGGTAATCACCCGAGGCTTCACAAATACCCGGAGCCGAATGTTTATTTTGAATGCTGGCCCAAACTGCCCCTGCCATATGGCTGTTCAACTTTGCAATCTGACTGCCCGGGGGAAAAACAGGATCATAGGATAATACCCAGGTTGAACAAAGCGCCGCTTCTACCTCAGCCTTCTTTAGCCAACTTTTATCGCCGGTAGCGTTGTATAAGGCCATCAGTGATTCTAAAAAACCAAATGCCGATTCTGAATTAGCATCCATACTAATATCACCACAGTCGCCACCGGTGAGGCCCTGGTTTACCACATCCCGTTGGTAATAATAATTTGCAGCTTCCCTGGCAATTTTAAGCCACTCCGGATGGTTAAAGTAATTTGCAGCGATAGCCAATCCCGCGGGTGCAATTGCTCCTGCCGTAGAATTGAACACCGCTATCCGGCCTGTTTCCGGTACGATGTACTGCCCAAATTCGCCGTATTTTTTCCAGGTATTAGTAAAAGCTTCGGCCAGTTTTTTCGCTGCCGATTCCCATTCAGGCTTAATTACATTTCCAAAACCCTGCGCTTTGAGCAACAACAAATGCTTCATCAGCCACAGTAAAGCATCGCTGTTTTTGCGTACCATAGCCTGGCCCTCCGGAAAATCAGGGTGCATTTTTTCAAAAAGGATGCGGCCATTTGCTTCTATTCCACCATAAAAAAAACCGCTTTTTCCCTGAAGTTTATTCACCACAAAATCTATCTCCTCTGCCACCCGATCACGTTCTTTTGAATTATTAAGCGCCAGCATAGGATAAGTATTCATCATACCGCTCACCCAACCCAATTGAAAATCGTCATTATTTTCGGGCTTGTAGTAACTGCCTGCAGGAACATGTATAAAATTACCGCTGCATATTGCCGAACTTACAGCGAGTAATTCACTCATAGGTAATACATTGCGAGGATGATTTGTGCCTGTTACATCCTTACGTACCAGTATGAACTTCCTGAGTAAATCGGGGATATTGCAGGCATCAAATACATATACCCTCATCGTTATTTTTACACGGTCGCCGGGTTTCCAGTCGCGTGCTTTATCACCACTTTCATGAAAATCCCCAAACCCGGGCGCTAATCTGCGCACTGCAGGCGCCGAAATACGAAAGCTGCAACTATCTTGTTTTGCATTTTCTGCAATGGTAAGACCGCTATTGCCCAACCTGGTCTGCTGGGTAGTCAACAGGATAAAGCCCTTCTTCAGTGAGGGTGAAAAAAAGCACATTGCCGGAGTTGCAGCATTGCCGGTTTGTAACTGCACCAGTGATGCTTTATTGGGTTCTGCCGATAACCTGGGATTGTTTGAAATTGTTAACGGTACTTTGGGGTTATAGTACATATCCCTGGTATAGGGTGGATTGTACCCGTTGCCAATAGCAGGATACCTGTTCCCATTATACATACTTGCAGGCACCATAACATAATTTTTCCTGCTCCAGCTATTGAAGTCAAAAGACACCTCTAACGCAGTGGCAGCGGCATGTCCTTCTTTTAGTGTAATATCTGCGGTGATATCAAGCACCCCGGGGTTTGCCTGTTTTGCGGTTAAGTTAAGTAACCATTGTGCACTGTCAGTTGTGAGGCTGTTGTTCCCGAACTCAAATTTATTCAATGCTTTGGTACCCTCGTATTGGATGGCGCTTACACGCATATTTCCTTGCACCGCTTTTAAAAAATCCGGAATTATAGGCTTTTTATCTCCCTGCGCATGGGCAATGCCCAATAAACATGTACAAATAATGAATGCAGAAAGACATTTTTTTTTGTTAAAGTTCATGTTCAATGATCAAAGTGCTATACCCGGTCCTACAGATGAAACAAGGAGTTCCATATTTACTTTTTGATTGCTATTATGCAGGGCGCTAACCTGGATTGATGATGGCCCGTGCGAAAGTGTAAAATTGCCCTGAGTGGGAATTTCGGCGATCTTCTTTCTGTTCTTATCTGCTACATAGCAAGTATTATCCTTCAGGATAATAAATTCACCATTGGTAATTTTTTTGTCGATCGAAAGTTCTGCACCATCCTGAAAAGTGATCCTGATGCCATCAGCATACCCGTCTTTTTCGGTAGATGATACCCGTATCGCACAATCCAGCGGTTGCGCATCAAATTCATTATTTACCCGGCAGGTATTTTTTTCGACAGTATATTGCTGATCAGGAAAACGGATTTCACGTACAGGGTATAAAACGAAAGACTTTTCGCCGTTTTGCACCAGGTGAAATTTATAGTTTAAATCTTTCAACTGCTCCTTCACTGCTTTTGTGAAAATATTCAATGCCCTCGCATTTTCCCAGGCGCGGTATGCCTTGAAAATATTATTCTTTTCCGGGCAATTTTCAACAGTATGCTGGCTCAAACCAAGCATATAGGTCGCATTCCATCCAATTGATTTGGCTTCCAGGTTCTCTGCATCGTATAAACTCCAATCGCTATGCAAATCAACTATTCCGAATGTTGCGGGTAAGTAACTGCTCTCAAAAACATATCGCATATCTTTACCCTCTATCCCCCACTGGTTCAATACCGGGTTAAACATATTGTTGCCGCCGCCAACATTACAAACACTCATATAATGCCAGTTCCCTTCATATACAGCGCTCCCCATCACGCGCAGGTATTTACCTCCATTTTTCGAGTAGGTATCAAATAAATTCCTGAAAAACTGCTTAAAGGAGTATTGTCCCTGTCCCTGGTATATACAACTCTCAAGGCCATCAAAATCAATATAATCCATGCCGCCTTCTGTGAGCCATTTGCCGTAATAAGCCGCATATACTTTTTGCAAATTCATATCAGGAACAAAACCACGATAGCAATTAGGCTGTAGCTTTACTATTGTGGCACCTTTTTTATAAGCTCCTCTTTTCGTTCCGTAAAGCCCTCTTTTTAAATGTAAAAAGGTGTAAGGTTTACTTTGTGTAATGCCATTATATTCTATCAGTTCCTTCCCTATTTTCAGCACATTGGTATGGTTGCCTTCCCATCCGCCGTACTCGTTGAAATAGGCCCTGTCGGACACAGTTATAACAGTGTCCTGATCGGTAAGATCTTTAGTTATAGAAGTGCGCTGCATAATGGCCAGGCTATCGCTCGGTACGGGAGCCACATCGCTGTTATTGTCCGGCTGCAAAAACTCGCACAGGGTATGCAATCCATACCTGATCCCATTTTTTTTCATCAATGCGCCATACTCCGGAATGCCCATGGGAGCTGCGTTATTGAAACTTATTTTTCTGTTAGTCCAGCGATTTTGTGGGTTGGGATAATATTCGCCCCATCCTTCATCCTGTACGCCTTTGATGGCTAATTGATGTGCATAGGTGATCAGGCTGTCATGAGCGCCGTACCACGCAATATCGGGGCGGTATGCTTTAGGGTCTTTGATCCATTGACCATCAATTTCCGGATGCGGCAGACCTTCCTTTAAAACTATTTGCTCGATAGTGCGGAGCCCGATAGAGTCGGGGCATGCAAGCAAAGCAACCGACGATCCGATGAAATCAGCATCAACCGGCGGCACCAGCTGGTACCTGGCCGAATTAGCCTTTCCATCCAGATTATCAGGTAACACCGGAAAACGTATCATTTGTTCTTTTCTCCGGTCTCTCGAGTGCATACAAACAGTAGAACCAAAAGCGGGCTCAAGCTTTGCCCCGTTTCCGTAATTCATCCGATAATACTCTTCCGGATGTGAATAAAAAGCTACATCATTTACTCCATCTCCGCCAATTGTAAAAGTTTGGCCTTCCTTAAGATTCGGCGGTAAAGGATATTTTACGGGATCTGGCGAATGTATAAAATAGTGCATAAAAGACATGTCGCCCCCTGTTGGCGGGCCGCTGGTGGTATTGTCATTTAAACCAAGAATACCGAATGCAAAATCATCATCTCTTACTACGCCCAGAATATCGCCTATTGTTTTAGAGATGGTTAATTTATAAGGGCCCCAAACAATATTGTCAACCCCGTTCCGAGGCTTAAGCGATAACAATCTCAATCGTACATATTCGCCTTTTTCATCAGTTTGTACCGTTGCTACTGAGCCATTCGGATAGTGAAGCGTAATCCGCCTATTGAGCGTATTAAATGCGGCAGATACCGGCAGGATATAGTTTTCGCCTTTGTACAAACTAAGTAATGCAGAAAGTTTACCGGCAGGGCAATATTCTTTATGGGATGATTTGTCTTTAATACTGGAAATGAACCCGCGTTTGTTTATACTAAGCGTAACAAACTTTGTATTTAAAGTTATGGTTTGCGCGTTCGATTGCCGGTGAATTATCAGCAGCATACCGAACACCAAAAGAAATAAAAAACGTGTGTTCAACTTATTTATCATATTATAAAAGCTCATATATAATCAACTAAAAAGCATTTCCAATTTCTAAGCACCGCTTTCTGATCAATGATTAAAAGAGGGCGCCCTGTACCACCATACAGGGACGCCCCTTCAACTAAACCTCAGGTAGTCTCATTACCAGAAGTACACTTAAAAAATAAAACACATTCGGCACCTATTGTATCACCGGATTAAAGGTTCCGCCATCCCAGCCTGTATTTTGCTGCAGATTTTTGTTTTGTAAAATATATTGCGGATCAATAGGGCCGAAATAATAGGCATCAGGTATATTGATTTGACTGGTGGCACTTGGATCTATCGGCTCATATTTGTAATTGGTAATAGCCTTAAGAAAAGCATTACGATCAAACGAAGCAGGTGAATTTACGATCAGGTTAGAAAGCTGTGAAGCTATCCCGCTGTTGCTTTGTGTAATATCAATACCATATTGAGAGGATGCGGCCGCGCTGTTAAAGTACGGCCCGTAGGCGTGCAGCGTACCCATGTTATTCAGCACACTAAACATCCGCCTGCGCCTTAAATCCCAGAACCGTTTTCCTTCAAAAGCAAACTCTATCGCCCGTTCGGTCATAACAGCATTCAGCGTCGCCTGATAATCGGAGCCAACCGAGGCGGCCAATCCATAATTTCCGGCTCCTGCCGCTATATGAGCCCTTTGGCGGATCTGAATAATATAGGTTCTCGCTTCAGCCGGATGCTGTACTTCATTAGCAGCCTCGGCAAGGTTAAGTAAAACCTCGGCATATCTGATGATAGGCCAATCAAAAGCCTGGCGGTTCCACACGCTTGAACCCAACGTAGTGTCTATCCCTTTACGACAATAAAAGCCGGTAAGATTATAAGTTTTATATCCGTCATCACCACCAATCGCATTGAATATCCATTGAACGCGGGGCGTTATATCCGCAAAATCATATCTTGCCCCATTATAGACAATAGCCTGATAAAAACGCGGATCCCTGTCTTTCCAAAACTCTGTAGGATCATACCCTGAAGCCGGGTCTGTGATTGGGAGGCCATTTTTCATAGGATAAGCCTGAACCATTTCCCAGGTTGGGTCGCAAACGCCCGCTAACCCCGAGGTTTCAGTTAATGGCCTCTGGCCTTGCTGAAAGCCATTTGTTTTTTCGGGATAATGGTAGCGTACACTCAAAATCATTTCTTTTGCAGCCCCGGCCTTATCATACCACATATTTTCATTTGGTTTTGTACTATTATCGGTATATAAGCCATAGCCATCAGCATCTAACTCGGTTTTAGCAGCCAGCAAGGCATTATAGGCATCACTCCAATAAGTGGCATTAGGTGTTTTGCAAAACAAGGGGCTTGCTTTTAACAACAGGGCTTCGCCTTTTACTGCCATAGCCGCACCTTTGGTAACCCGGCCAATATCATTGGAGCCCCAGGTAGCCGGCAATAAATTAACGGCGCTATCTAACTGTTTGCCAATGAAGTCAAAACACTCAAGTGATGAATTTCTTTTTACCAGCAAAGTATTGATATCGGCTGTCGGATCCTGAACCGTGGTAATAATAGGCACTCCGCCTAATACTTTTACCATCCTGTAGTATAAATAGGCGCGGAAGAAATATGCCTGGCCTTTCAGGCTTTTATAATCAGCGTCAGATAAAACAGATTTACTTTTGTCAATATTGGCAAAAAAGTTATTAATTGACCTTACCCTTCCCCAATCCCAAACCCTGTCAGGATAACCGCTTTGGCTTGTATAGGTTCCTTTAAGAAAAGAATTAAGGCTATTTGAGCCACTGCCACTGGAAAAAGCCTCGCCGGCCAGTTCTTCATTCCTGTTCCAGGAAGGCAAAATATTATAGAAATTGGTTACATACCCTTTTACAAAATCAGGACTGCCCCATTCCTGCTCCGGCGTAATAGGGCCTCCCGGATGATCAACATCAAATACTTTTTTGCAGGATATTGTTAAAGCAATCATCCCCAATAAAACGAATAGTATATTGAATTTAAGTTTCATGATCTGATAGTTTAATGTTTTAAAGTGTTACGTTCAGTCCGCAAGTAAACCCTCTTAATACCGGGTACATTCTGAAATCGCCGCCCAGTTCAGGATCCCAGTCGGTTACATGGTTCCATTGATACAGGTTTTCGCCGCTGAAATAGATTTTCACAGCTTTAACTTTTATTTTTGCCAGCAAGCTTGCCGGTAAACTGTAATCAACAATTAAGGACTTTAACCGCAGGAAAGCGCCGTTCTTTAACCAGAATGTAGATGACACCTCGCTATTGCTTGTGCCTTGCCAATCAGTCATAATAGGGCTTGGCATAGTGGCAGTAGATGCTGTTTGCGGAGTCCATGCATTTTTCCAGATGGTTAAATTATCATTGCCAGGCAAAGGCCGTCTGTAGTACACATCGGTAGGCATAATATCATAGCGTCCGAGGCCTGCAAATACTGTGGTGAGGTTAAGCCCTTTCCAGCCAAACGTGAAGTTGAAGCCATAATTAACACGCGGTATCCCGTTTTTTGAAATGATTTGCTGGTCATTCCCATCAATTTTTCCATCGGGCGAATCGGTACCCAGCGGCCCCCTGATGTCCTTGTACATCAACATTCCGGGCTGTGGCTTGCTGCCAAATATGGTAAAATTAGGGCCGTTTGCCTTTAAAATATTATCTACGTCCTGCTGTGTTCTGATAATTCCTTCGGATACATATCCCCATATAACACCGTTAATGGGTTGGCCTATCAAATTCTGATAACCACGTACTGATGCAGCCTGGTCAACCTTCAGATATTTGTTGGCAGAATATGACCAGTTGCCAGACACACGATAGAAAAAATCATTGATGTGCCGTTCGTGGCTAAGGGACAATTCAATACCTCGTGCCGATGCTATTCCATAATTAACTGCCGGTAAGCTGGCTCCAACCGTGCTGGGAACTGATGCCACACGTGCACCAAGGATATCAGTGGTTTTTTTGTACCATACATCTACAGTTCCGGTAAGAATTCTTTTGGGCATGCCAAAATCTAAACCCAAATTGTAGTTATGATTTTTCTCCCATGTAATATTGGGGTTGATAGTTGAACCCAGCGTTGTTGAAGGCGGAAGTCCTGACCCTATATATATACCTGAGTTTGCGTTAAAGTTGTAGGTTTGTTGCCATTGCCATGGAGCGGTATTATCTGTACCGGTTATACCGTAAGAGAAACGCAGCTTCAAGACATCAAGGACTTTAGTATAATTGGCAAAGAAATTTTCATTGGCGATATTCCAGCCTGCTGAAACAGCCGGGAAATATCCCCAGCGTTTATTTGACGGGAAAATATAAGAACCATCGGCCCTCATGGTAAAGCCAAGCAAATATTTTGAGGCATAATTGTAGTCGACCCTGCCGAAATAAGAGGCAAAGCTGGTAGGCTGGTTCTGATCGCCCCTGATGTACCAGTCGGTGCTATTGGTTGATCCACCGTTAATTTGCTGATAGTTAGGGTTATTATAATTATCGTCCCAAATGTTTGAATAATGGCCACGATATGCCGATTGTTCATACCCGACAAATGCGCTGATATTATGAAGGCCAAAAGAGCGTTCATAATTCAACATCAAATCCAGCTGGTAATTAGATGACTGCGAATACGATTCTTCCAATTCGGTAGGTGCACCTATTCCCGAAATCTGGGCCTGATCTAATATCTGGTACCCTCCAGATCGTGTTAAATCCAATTTATCGGTAACGATGTGGTTATGGTCGCCACCGGTTTGGAAGTAATAGATATAAGGGGCATTGCGCCATGCTTTGGTGTAATTATTAGTGGTATTGTAAGCGAAAGTACCCTTTGCCGACAATCCGGTTATGCCGGGGATATCATATTTCAGTTGAAAAACCGGGGTAATATTGTTACCAGAGGGTTTGGTGTAGCCACCATTTCCATTTGCCAGGTTAGCGGTATTTGTATTGTCGAAATTACCAACAGGAAGGCCATTAATAAAAGACGGCCGACCAGGATTTACCATTAACAACCTGTTGTACATGTTTGAAAGATTGAAATCCCCATAATCATAGGCCCAAAACGGACGGCTTCCGTTATTCCATTCACTTTGGATATTTAAATTATAGCTCCATCGTTCGGAAATTTGCCCATCTACTTTTGCTGTTAGATTATATTTGCGGAAGGAATTTGAAGTTGCTCCTTCCTGCTGGAAATACCCTGCCGAGATGTAGTACCTGGCTGCTTGCGAACCACCACTTACCGCTAAGTTATGCGAAGTATTCCATGGATTACGCCAGGTATCTTTTAACCAATCGTACGAATGGGTTTTGAAGTAATCTAATTCATCGGGCGTGTAGTAGCTTGGATCTGTTGCCGGCAAACCTTTTTGGGCAAATGCCTCATTGGCAAAAGTATAAGCATCAAAAGCATTCATTCTCCGTGGCGTAATTTCACGGTTATTCATCGTATATGATGCATTGTAGGATATAAATGTCTTATTGGCTACGCCATGTTTGGTTGTAACCAAAACAACACCGTTACCACCTCTGATACCATAAATAGCGGTTGACGCCGCATCTTTCAGGATACTGATATTATCGATATCAGCCGGATTAATGGTGGAAAATGTTGTTGCATCCCTTACAAAACCATCTATCACGTATAGCGGATCTGTTCCGCCCTGCCAGGTGGAAGATTCCCTGATTTTAATATTAGCGCTTGCACCGGGATAGCTGCCTTGTGTAGTAACGGTAACACCCGGAGATAAGCCTTGCAACAAATTGGCTGGAGAAGATGTAGGGCGGTTTTCAAGTGCAGATGATTTAATTACACCTATTGCACCTGTCAGGTTTTCCTTTTTCTGCGTACCATAGGCAACCACAACTATTTCGCTAAGCCCACTTACGTCGGCTTCCATCTTTACCTGCATAGGCGTACCGGGAGTAACCTGCAATTCTTTTTTCACATAGCCAACAAATGAAAAAACAAGTGTTGCGTTTCCATCCGGAACCTCAATGTTGAATTTACCATTAGCGTCAGATATAGCGATGACTTGACTTCCCTTTACTGCAATGGTAACACCGGCCAGGGGCATATTTTTGGTATCAAATACCTGCCCGCTTATCTTAACCGGACTTACATTTAAGCTGGTAACCACATTATCAACAGCCTTTTCAATTTGCTGAAGAACAATGTTGTTATTAACCTTTTTATAAGTTAATGGCTGATTTTTAAGACACTCCTTTAAAGCCTCGTCAATTGAGGCATCTTTCAGATGAATGGTTACACTTTTATTCTGTACATCTTTTGAATCATAAAAAAACACGTATCCTGTTTGTTTATTTATCTGATTAAGTACTTTTTTTAGTGAGGAATTTGTTTCATCCAGGTTAATTTTTTGACTATACACTTTTGCGCTACATTCAAGAAGGGCAACTAACATGATCAAGGTAGTCAATTTCATAACTAATAACATTTTGCGCGGCCACGGACAATGCATGGCCATTAAAAAAGCATTTAATTTCATACTTTTGTTGAGTTGGGTTAACAGATAGTTAGAGACACTAAACATATTCCCGTTTTGCGGGAAGGGTTAACTCAATATTTATCCGCATTCCGATTGCCCTCGGGATGCGTTTTTTTTAGTTAACCTTATGGGGAATGGGCCTAAATTTTGAAGGCCGGGTGTGTATTTATCTTTCCATATGGTTCTCGTATTTTTAGGTTAATAATTGGTTAATTACAGGTGTTAATTCATTACAATAATTTTTTTTCCATCTATTTTGTAATGTATTTGCTTAAAGCTCAGAATATCCAGTATCTGCGATAGATTGACGTTCCTGGAAATTTCGCCCGAAAACCTCCGTGAGGGTAATTGTCCTTCATATTTTATTTCAACACCGTACCAACGCGAAAGCTGCCGCATTACTTCCTGGATATTATTGTCTTCAAAAAAGAAAAAGCCATTTTTCCAGGCCACCACCTCGTCCGGATCTACATTCATAACATCGATCAAGCCATGATCAAACCTTGCCTGTTGACCTGGTTTTATAATATTACTCACTTTCCCGGCTGATACTTTTACGCTGCCTTGGAGCAGGGTAGTTTTAACAGCCTGCTCATCATTGTAAGCATTGATGTTGAAATGGGTTCCTAATACCTCCACTGTTTGCCCGTTTGAAATAACTTTGAACGGCTTTTTGGCATTGTGTGCAACTTCAAAATAAGCCTCGCCGGTAAGTTCTACCCTGCGCTCATTACCATTAAAAACTACCGGGTATTTGATTGATGACGATGCGTTTAACCACACTTTAGTACCATCGGCCAAAATAAATTGGTACTGCCCCCCTTGTGGAGTAGCGGCCGTATTGTATACTTCATTTTTTGAAGTGTGGCTGCTACTTACATCATTGTAACTAATTTGTCCATCGGCAGCTTTCTTTATAATGATATTTCCCTGGCGGGCAAGCTTTCCAATCTTTGCGCTATTCAGCACAATAGTACTCCCGTCTCCTAAAGTTAATATGGCTTTGTTTCCACCCGGGGCCACATCCTGTTTCTGAGGCTTAGCTACTGCTATTTGCCGGTGGTAATTATTGTTAATGCTGAAAAAATATCCTCCCACAGCTATAAAAAAAAGTATCGAAGCTGCTATTGCCCAACGCGATAATTGTATCCTTTTTGCCCCTCCCTGTATCTCATTCAACAATTTATCAAGGCTCTCCTTCTGATCTTCTTCCAGTTGCTCCTGCGACAAATAAGGATCGCCGTGCTTATATTTTAAATACCAGCTTTCAACCAAAGCGTTCTCTGCCGGAGTAGTCATACCGCTGTTGTACCGTTCTATTAAATCTTCGATGTCTTGTGGTTGCATAATCGTTAAAGGATATATCATCCTTATTACCCCATATACAACTACAACCAGGGGGAGGGAGTAGATGAAAAATAAAAAAAGTAAAAATAATTTACCAGATGATAGAGCGAGGAAAGATATCACCTGATATTACAATAAGAAAGCTCATTGAAAACTGGTCTTACATCCAGCTATTCCAAGTCGGCGGATTGAGATCGTCAATGCATTTTGATATAAGAATTTATCACAAGTAAGTTCAACGCAAACGTTTGTTTATCACAGCAAGGCTCATAAATATATTTTTTGAGTTCTATATCGGCGGAGTGTTGTTATTGAAAGCCTGTATTAATTACCCCGATAGTAAAATCTTTACCAATCAGTTAAAAATAGCGTTCTTAATCAGCGAATTAGAGCGATATGGTGCTTGTATTGAGGGCCGAAACCTCTTTGTTAAAGCAGATTATCCTGAATTAACGCAAACGATTGCGTAGAGCTTTAACATTTAAAATCACTCCAGTCCTATTAATTTGTAACAACAATTATACGATAGCATAGATGAACGAACGCCCAGTTTCAGGCGATCCGTTTGTCCCGGGCCTCACCTGTTGAGATACCAATAAATATCACTCATAAATTAAGAATCAATAAAACCTTAATGGCTTTGTACGGTAAACATAGTGACGACGATTTGATAACGCTGTTAAGACAAGATGACATCTCGGCGTTTACGGCAATCCACTCCCGCTATTACGGATTGTTATATCAACATGCCTATAAAAGATTACCGGACAGGGATACCGCTAAAGATATCTTACAGGAACTTTTTATCCATTTATGGAACCAAAGGAGATCAATTGAGATTAAAGGCAACTTAGAGGCTTATTTATGCACCGCTGTCCGAAACAAGGTTTTGAATGTTTTTAAGCACGAGAAGGTTAAATCTAATTACATCGCCTCATTAATTAGTTTTGAAGAAACCTGCAAATCTACCACAGACGAAAATTTAAGAAATAAAGAACTTATTGCCCTGGTTAAGGCAGAGGTAAGCTCTTTACCTCCAAAAATGAAACAGGTATTTGAATTAAGCAGGGATTCTAACCTGTCTCATAACGAAATTGCCGAAATATTGGAGATAAGCCCATTAACCGTTAGAAAGCAGGTAAATAACTCCTTAAAAATATTGAGGGCAAAACTAGCGTCACATTTGCTAACGCTACTGTAAATTGTCTGCAAAATTGAAGGGTTGCCTCTTTCCTAGTAATGACCCGGGCGAAGATCACTTCATGACTATAAGTTACGCTAAACCCACGGCAGATAGCGGGGAATCAGCGAAATCAACATAATCAAAAAATCAGCGGTCTACCACCTTGCGCGCCTTGTTGCCCGCATAAGCTGGCGGTGACGTTTGGCATCATAATAATCGCTGGTTACCAGTATGGCATGTATTACACCCGGAATCCAGAAAAACAGGGTTAAAAATATATTCAGTATAAATGCACCTATCCTGCCGGTGGTTAGGATGGCAGCGGGTGGCAGTAAAAAGCACAAAAAGTATCGCATGGTTGTAGTAGTTTTAATGTTTAACTACTATTTAGACCATCCGCCCTTAAATTTGTTACTGTTTTATTTCTTCACCAAGATTAGGTGGCAGCTGATCGCCAAAAAACAGGGCTTTGAGTTCGGTAGCATCATTAGGGTTCATTTTGCCCCCCAATATCAGCCTCAACTGGCGGCGACGAAGCGCCCCTTCAAACAGGGCTCGCTCCTTATCCGTTTCGGGGATCAGCTCGGGCACTGCAGTTTTTTGCCCGTCTTTATCTAAAGCCACAAAAGTGTAGTATGCCTCATTGCTTTTTACTTTGGTGCCCGATGGGATGTTTTGTGCCCACACGTCCATCCTTACCTCAACAGAGGTTGTAAACGCCCGGGTAACCTTGGCTTCAATACTGATCACATCGCCAAGCTTTATCGGCGACTGGAACGATACATTATCTACCGATGCCGTAACCACTATCCTGTTGCAATGTTTCTGCGCCGAAATTGCGGCAGCAATATCCATCCAATGCAGCAGTCTGCCGCCCATCAGGTTGTTTAAGGTATTGGTATCATTGGGTAATACCAGTTCGTTCATGATGGTGTATGATTCCTGCGGCGATTTTCCGGTCATATAGATAGTGTTTTGAGGCAAAGATAAGCACCCCCTCTAAATCTCCCCCAAGGGGGGAGACTTTTATTTGCAAAGTTTTTAAAGTCCTCTCCCTTGGAGAGGATTTAGGAGAGGTCTACCTTTTCGTCACCAACTCCCTGAAACCTACCAGCTCATCCCATCTGGCTGCAGGCGGGCGGTAGTAGGTTAGCATCTGGTATTCGTTTTCGGTTTCAAAGTGGCTTCCCTCAAATGGGATGTCGTCGGCCTGGCCTGTTTTGGCATCTACCCAAACATATTCATAATCGTACACACCTTGCTTTAGCAGCATATTTACGGTGTACCTGCCGTTATCAAGCGGGTGAAGCTTATTGCTATCATCAAGCCGGTAATTATTAAACTGGCCTACCACATACGGCGCTCCGTCGTTAGGGTTTTTATTGGTTGATAAGGTGAAAAATACGTGCGCGTAATCGGCATCTGTGGCCGGCGTGGTGCCGTCGTTATTCAGAATGTAAAATTTGCCGTCGTTATCGTATTGAAAAATGTAGTTGGGCTGGTCGCGCACCGGGTCGCCAAGCAATACTACCACGTTGGTTGAATCTTTATAAATTTTGGCTACCCTTTGCGAGTTGAGCTTAAGTGTACGCATATCAAACAGCCTGAACTCGTTGCGCCCGGGAAAGTCGTTAATGCTTACATCATTATAAATTAACTGCGAACCACGGATATAGGTTGGCTGCCCGTTAAGCACCGCTGTTTCGGTGCGGGCGTTTTGCATAATAAACGTACGTAAGGCATAAGCCGGGTTCTGCACAACAAGGCCCGAATAATCAACCGTAAAATTGATTTTCTGATTGGTTTGCCGTGTAGCATTATTGGCCGAAGCTACCAGATCGGCAGCTATTGATACGCGTTTGCCCAGCACATACAAGCGGTGGGTAAGCACCATTTTGTTTTGATCGCCATCTTCATAAACCTTCAGCACATAGTTACCCGATATTTTGGGGGCGATGTTATTGTTGGGTAACGAGATTTCGTAATGGGTATATTTTTGCATGGTACCGGTTGAATAGCTGTAGTTGTACAGCCTGTCGTCGGTAAAGCTTTGCAGATATTCGGCAGATGAAAGGTTTGATGAGTTCCAGTTAGCATCGCAATGCTCAATGGTATAATAATAATTACGACTGCCCCCGCGCAGGTCATCAAAGGTTAAGAGTACCTTTTCATCAGTCCCTAAATTAATTACCGGGAAAGAACCCTGCTTGGCAGTGTTATAAAACTCAACGCTTTTTATAGCCGGCGAGTAAACGTTGTTGTTATAGGGAGATTGGGCGAAGGTTGCTTGAATAAGCATGGTAAAGATTACCATGCTTAAAAATATCTTTGTCAATTTCATTCGTGTTCTATATCTATTTTATCCCGTTGCCAATACTGTTTAACATCAAAACTAAACAATGCAATTGATAAAATCAGGAAGGGACTTGCTGATCCAAAAGTAAACTCAGCAAGGCTATCTCCATTGAAAATATCATGAGTGAGAAAAAACAGCGCTGTCCACATAATAAAAAGCGCGATAAGCCGGGTAATTATATGTTCTTTATGTGTTGCTATAAAAAGCAAAAGCTGCCCAATAAAAAGAATCAGCGCTGATGATGCAATTGAATTCTCATAGCTATTTGACAGGCTGAACGACAACTTGTATCCACCTTCATTTACAAAAGGTAACATTACCTGAAACACTATCATTGGCCCAACACCATGGCCTGCGCCAATCAAAATAAGAGAACTGGAGATTAACACGGCTATGGCAAGCCCCCGATATTGTTTGATCATTTACTAATTAGGTTTTATAAACGAATATAAAAAAGCCGCTATTGCAATGCAATAACGGCTTTAGTGCTATAATCCTTTTAAGCCCTCTCCCTTCAGGGGAGGGTTGGGAGGGGTATTACGATTCCAGCTCCAATATCTGCTCTGCCAATGCTTCCCATTTTTCCTGCATTTGTTTCAGCTCGGTTTGTTTGGCGCTGTAAGCAGCATTGGTTTGCTTCAGTTTGGCGTTATCACTGTATATCTTATCGTCGGCCAGTTGGGTTTCAAACTGCTTTACCTCTTTTTCAAGGTCGGCAATCTGTTGCTCCATTTTAGCCAGGTCCTGGTTCAGTTTCTTTAATTGCTGATGCTTGTTTTCGCCTTGTGGTTGTTTAACCGGCTCATGCTTTTTCTCTTCCTTTTTGGGCTGAGGTGCAGGTGCAGCAGCTTTAGGTTCCAGTTTACGTTTGGCGTACCATTCATCAAACTCGGCATAGGTACCCGGATAAATTTTGATCTTTTGATCTTCAATAAACCAGATTTTGTTGGCTACATTATCAAGGAAATACCTGTCGTGCGATACCACAATGAAAGTACCTTCGTACTGGTCAAGCGCCTGGATCAGGATATTTACCGACTGCATATCCAGGTGGTTGGTAGGCTCATCCAGTACCAGGAAGTTGGCATCGGCAGTAAGCGCTTTGGCAAGGGCTACGCGCGATTTTTCACCACCCGATAGTACCTTGATCTTTTTGAACACATCA
The DNA here is from genome assembly GCF_047324315.1 of Mucilaginibacter sp. Mucisp86. NCBI lineage: Bacteria > Pseudomonadati > Bacteroidota > Sphingobacteriia > Sphingobacteriales > Sphingobacteriaceae > Mucilaginibacter > Mucilaginibacter sp. Mucisp86. The sequence goes on along the minus strand of NZ_CP168503.1, from coordinate 4,389,402 downwards.
TCGCCGGTAAACAAAAACGAACCTAAAATGGTACGCAGCTCGGTATCAGTATGTTTTGGGGCGAATGCCTGCAACTCCTGCAATATCTGGTTTTCGAGGTGCAACGACTCCAACTGGTGCTGGGCAAAAAACGTAGTAGTTACGTTATGACCTGTAGTTACCTTACCTGTATAATCTTTATCAGCCGAAGCAATGATACGTAACAGCGTTGATTTACCTTTACCGTTGGCACCGATGAGGGCAATTTTATCACCTTTTTCTATTACCGCCTCACCCCCATTTAAAATATCGATAGCAGGATATTTCTTAACAATATCCTCCAACGTGATCACGTGCCTGCCCGATTGCTTACTGAAACGGAAAGCGAAGTTAACTGATGGATTATCGTCATCCACGTCATCAATACGCTCCATTTTATCCAGCATTTTGATGCGGGATTGCGCCATTTTTGCCTTAGAAGCTTTGGCACGGAAACGCTCGATCAAACGCTCTTCCTGTTTAATTTTTGATTGCTGATTTTTAAACTCACCACGTTGAATTTCTTCACGCAGGGCTTTCTCTTCGAGATAGAAAGAGTAGTTGCCGGCGTAAACAGTCAGTTTACCCTTACGGGATTCAACGGTACGGTTAATCACCTTATCCAGGAACCACCTATCGTGCGATACGATAATGATAGCGCCGGTAAAAGCCTTCAGGTAGTCTTCCAGCCATTGGATAGATGGTAAATCCAAGTGGTTGGTAGGCTCATCCAGCAGCAGGATATCAGGTGCCTGCAGCAGGATCTTGGCAAGCATAACACGCATCCGCCAACCACCCGAAAAGGTGCTTAATTTACGCTTGCAATCGTCATCACTGAAACCTAAACCCGCCAAAATTTCGTGGGCTTTATATTCGATATTATAACCGTCAAGCAGTTCAAACTCGTGCTGCTTATCGCTTAGTTTATTTAGTAGTTCTTCACTATAATCCGTTTCCAGTTTTTTAAGCAGGTTCTCGATCTCATCATGCAGTTGGTTCTGGCGCTCAAAGGCTTCCATGGCCACATGTACAATGTTTTTATCAGATGAGTATGAAAGCAGATCCTGGTTAAGGTAACCCATGGTAAGGTCCTTAGCCATTGAAACAGTCCCGGAGGTAGGTTTATAGTCGCCTACAATAATTTTTAAAAGGGTGGTTTTACCAGTACCGTTGGCACCAATTAAACCAATTTTTTCACCGGGTTTAATATGCCAGTTGGCTTCATCATATAAGGCCCGCGCACCAATCTCGAACGTAAGGTTATTTATAGCAATCATTTACGCGCAAAGATACAGTTTTTGAGGCGAAAGGTTAAAGGCGAAAGGTTAAAGGTTTTTCAGGGCGAGGTGAAAGCAGAAAGATAAAAGGTCTTTTGGGGAAGGTGAAAGGAGAAAGGTAAAAAAATGCAGGCTAGCCACTTGCAAAGCTGTAGCTACCTTTTGCCTTTCACCTTTATCCTTTTACCTTAAAACTACGCTCCCACAGCTTTCAACCATGTTTGGGCCATGAGGGCTTCGCCGGCTACACTGGGGTGTACGCCATCAAGGTTCCAATAGGTGGCAGGTGCTGTTTGTTCGGCTTTGTCAAATGCCGATTGATAAGGCACAAATACCGCGTCGAACTCGGCAGCGATATCTTTAGCTGCTTTACCAAATGAATCAAATGTTGGATACCATTTGTCATCAACTGCTTTTACATTCTTTTCAGCAAAGGGTTCGCAGATCACCAGTTTAATATCGGGCAGGGCCTGTTTGGTGCGGGTTAGCAGTGCCCTGTAATCGGCAATATAAGTTTCTATCGTGCCTTTATAACCACCCGTAAGGGTATGCCAAAAGTCATTTACCCCTATATGGATGCTCAGTATGTTTGGTTTAAGGGCAAGGCAATCAGTATCCCAGCGCTCGGCAAGCTGGTATACTTTGTTACCGCTAATACCTTTATTGTAGATTTTCAAACCCTTATCAGCATGTTTAAGCAGCAATTGCGAAGCTGTAAGCAGCGCATAACCAGAGCCTAAAGCACTGGTAGTATTTGGTTCTATTTTGCTATGGTCGCGCCCCCAGTCGGTAATGGAATCGCCCTGAAAAAGTACTACATCGCCCTGGTTAAAAGTTAATTTCTTTGCCGGTTTTTCGGCAGCCAACGCCGATGAAACGATAGATGGGATCGCCATTGAGGCAATAGTACCTACCGCAGCGGTCTTCAAAAAATGGCGGCGATAGTTTTGTTCGGTATCTTTCATTTGTGGATTATAAAGGTATTTGCCGAAAATACTGATTTACTGTAACTATTAAAATTTTGTTGGCTTTTGTATCAGCATTTGTAAAAGGAATATTACGTGCATCCACAATTGCCGCGGCAATTCTTATTGATCTGCCACAAAATTTATCGGCTTTGCCGAATCAAAGGTAACATAAACCCGTTTCCAGGGCTCGTTATCAATCAGGCGCCATTTGTGGGCCGTACCGGTTGTATCCTGGGCTATCAGGATCTCGCCGGGGTGTAATATAAATTTTTCGCCGGGATAGGTTTCAAATTCAAGGGTACCGGTAAGGGTTATTACATACTGATTAGTTGGGGCATTATGATAATCATAAAATGCATGCGGTTCCGATTCCTGAAACCTGATGGTCAACGCTTCATTAAGCGGACCTAATTCAACCATTCCTTTTTCTATATGCGAGTGACCGTCATCGCCGGTATACAACCTGTAGGCTTTTATCATATAGGCTAAACTAACATTTAACTGTTAATACCACCTAAGCGTTGTGTATTTATTGCAAAACGGTTGCTTTAACTAATAGTAATGTTCATTTTATTTAGTTTTAATGATTATTCGTTCGCAATAAAACTTATGCTTCTTTTAAAGGTTCAAATAACATTATGTCCATAGCCGCATCTACCAAACGTTTTCAATTTTTGCCCTACCTCGTCAGCCTGCTCATTGTATTATTTATTGGCTTTGTTGCCTCACTGGTAACCCGGCCCGAAATTGCCGGCTGGTACAGCACACTTAAAAAGCCGTCATTTAATCCACCACCCTGGTTATTTGCGCCGGTATGGACCGTAATTTATATCATGATAGCAACCGCCGCTTATCTTGTATGGAAACACCGCAGCCGTAAGCCCGTTTATATCATTGCGCGTTCGGTATATTTCATTCAGCTTATTTTAAATTTTTCGTGGTCGATAGTTTTCTTCGGCATGCATCAGGTAGCCGGAGCCATGATTGTGATCATTTTACTGTGGTTCAGCATTGTAGTAAACATTAACTGGTTTAGTAAATTTAACCGTACTGCTGCATGGTTGCTTGTACCCTATTTATTATGGGTAAGCTTTGCCGGTGTACTTAATGCTAGTATTTATTTCCTTAACCGATAGCCCATAAAAAACACTATTTTTATTGCAGATAATTACAGCATCGATAATGAAGCTTTGTATCAAACCATGAAAAAACTTTTACTTATTTTTTGCCTTATTGCAGCGGCACACAGCTTTGCATTTGCCGATAAAACTGCTATAAACCATTTTGTAATTAAAGAAAACCCCTTTGCAGTTGATGAAGTTGCCGTAGTTGCAACCGATACCGCAGGTGTAATACAGGAAAACGTAAACGGTGTTTTCACCTTTGTAATGAACGGCTTTACCGAAGAACTTAAGTTTGATAAAGGTACAGCCTTTTATCGCCACAAACTCGATCGCTCGAGCTTCCTGTATGCTAAACACATGAATGATAGCGGCACACATGCCATACTATACTATATATACAAGCATGACAGTAAATTAAGCCCTTTCCATATCAGCTGGGTACTGTTGATAGCTATACCACTGTTGCTGGTATTGCTGGCTTACATGTTTAAGCGGTTCATTATTATTGCCGTAGTTATCTTTTGTATCTTCCTGTATTTCAACTACCATAACGGCTTAAGCATCCCCACCTTTTTTGAAAGCATTATTGACGGCTTGAAGAATATGTTTTAGAAAGAAGGTGAAAGCTAAAAGGCGAAAGGTTAAAGGTTTTCTAACGTTAAAACTAAAAGGCCTGTAAAATGAAATAAAGGCGAAAAAACGAAAATTACATCTAAGCATATATGTATGACGCAAAAGTTTCAGCTACCTTTCGCCTTTAACCTCTAAAATCTTAAAAAGGTAACCCAATACCAAAGTTCAGCTGCATAAAATTGTAACCTTCGCCATTGGCTGCTTCATATGCTTTTTTAAACGAGCCTTTATTGAACAGTTCGCCGGCATGGTTAATCAACACCCACTGGTCAGATCCGCTGAATTGAGGGTCTTTAAGTTTAAAGGCAGCATCAAGCCTGAACACGAAGAAACTTAAATCAAACCTCAACCCGGTACCAATGCCTACCGCCGTCGAACTTAAAAAGTTGTTTAGTTTAAACTGTCCGTTGGGGTTATCGGGCTCGTCGTGCAAACGCCATACGTTGCCGGCATCAACAAAAAGTGCACCTTTTAGCTTTGCGCCAAAAAAGTTATTTGCCAACAGGTACCGGTATTCGGCGTTGGTTATAAACTTGATCTCACCAAACTGATCGAGATATTTCAGACGCGCGCGGGTATTAACATCAGTACCATAATAGGTACCCCGGTTAAATTGTCCCGGACCTAATGTGCGCGGCAGCCAGGCCCTGATATCATTAGCACCACCCGCATAAAAGTTCTTTTCAAAAATAAGTTGGTTACTGTTACCGTACGGAATACCTATACCAGGATTAATGCGGAAAACAAATTGTTTTTCGCCACCAAAGTTCCGGTAAATGCGGGTATCAAGTTCAACTTTGGTATACTGTGCAAAAGTATATCCGAAAAGCTTATGCTGCCCGAGCGTATCTTTAGGTGCGTTTGTGAGATTGCTCACCAGGTTAAGGAAATTCCCCCCAATATCTAAACTGCCGCGGAAATAGGTAAAGTTTTCATAACCGTTAAGCTTTATAGCGTTAACCTGGTAGGTGTATTGGCTGCCTGATGTAAAAACGGTACGCCCGATAAGGTAAACATAGGAGTACCTATTTTGGGCAAGCAGCGCAGCCTTAGCAGCCGGATCAATTACACCTCTCGAAAACTCAATGTTGATAGGCGTAATGGTATGTGATTTATAGGGTGTATCAAAAAAATCGTAGGTGAGGGAGTTGATAAAGCTTTCACGTTTAACCAGGTCCTTTTGAAAAAACAAAGAGTAATTTGACGAAAACGTGGTATGCGGAACTGCGAATTTACCAAGGAAAGGAAATTTAAATGGTAGCAAAAGACGCGGATACGTAAGCTGTGCACCTACCCTGAATTCCTGGTTTTGAATACTGCTATGATCATTACCAACGCTGTTACCATTATCAAAAAGGATGCTCCAGTTAACCTTTAACTGTAATATGGCGGCCTGTTTAAACAAATTCCTGTCGGTAAAAGTATTGCCCACGTTATAGCCAAAGCGCCCCCCACTAAAAAGCACCTCGCCCTCAACACGGTCGCTCATGCGTTTCAGGGGCACAATATCTATCCTTGTGTTGAGCCTGTTGGAGCTATCCTTCAATTTTTCGTAAACAGGGTTAGGTACGTTCCTGAATACATTTAGCTCAGATAAGCGTGTTGTAGTTCGTGTTTGCTTATCAATATCATAAATTTCGCCCTTCTTCTGAAAAACATAATCGGTTACAACTCTGGGCTTAAACCTTTTTGAGTAATCAACAAACCTGAATTGCGAGTCAACCTGTATAGTGTCGGCCTTACCGTTAGTACGTCCCTGACTGTTAGATATCGTAATTAATGTATTGTTGATGGTATAAACCGGATGCTGTGTTTTACCAGCCGGGTTATCGATAATCATTTTCACATCAACCACACTGCTGTTAAAGGTGGAGTCGTAGGTAAAATTGATGTACTGCCTGTAGAAATCGTAATAGCCATTATGCTTCATCAGCAAGTAAAGCTGATCCCGATCGTAAGCCAAACTATCGGTATCAAACCTGCCTCCCGGTTGTATGTGTGAAATCCTGTTGCGGTTACCATTATACAACCCCTTAACGTTATTGTCGGCAATACTATCGGTAAACTTGCGAATGCGGAACATGGGGCCTTCATTGGCTGTAAAAACCAACTCGGCTTTTTGCTTTTTTATGATCACGCTATCAGCAACTTTCGCTTTAAGATAACCACGGCTACGAATATATTTTTCCATTTGTACCCGGGAGTACTCAATCAGGTTGCTATCTACAACAACAGGCGCTTCGCCAATATTTTTTTTCCCCTTATTGCTAAAAGTATAGTACAATTGCAAATTGAGCCAGTTATTGGGTTGCTGTTCCTTATCTACATAATTTACAGCTGCTTCGGCAAATTCTTCGTCAATACCTTTAATAGTAATTTTACGCACGAGCGCCTGGTCTTTACGGATACCGCGGGTAATACTGCAGCCCGAACCGATAATAATCAGTAAAATACTTAATATTGTAAGGCGGTAAACAGCAGGTTTAGTATATGCTTTCAAAATCACAGATCAGTTTATTAAAGTCCTTACAACAAAAAAAATTCCGTAGAGAGCATGGCTTGTTTTTGGTTGAGGGTTACAAATCGGTTATTGAATTTGTAAATACTGCATACCAGGTTGATACTATATACCATACCGCCGAAATTGCTCCAAAAATGCTGAATTTATCCCGAAAAATAAATTTTCAGGAAATTTCATCTTCCGATCTTGAAAAGATCAGCAGTTTGAAAACCCCGCAGGAGGTAATTGGTTTGGTTAAAATACCAAAATGGCCCGCATTAAATTACAACTCGTTAAAAAACAAATTTTCGCTGGTGCTTGATGGCGTGCAGGATCCCGGTAACATGGGCACTATTATCCGCACGGCAGACTGGTTTGGCATCACCGATATTATTTGCTCAGATGATACCGTTGATGTTTACAATCCCAAGGTTGTGCAGGCCACTATGGGCTCATTAGCGAGGGTAAACGTGCATTACAGTGACTTATTGATCACTCTCCCACAAATAAAGCTCCCTTTATTTGGTGCAATGCTTGATGGCGAAAATATATACAGCACCAATTTCAGTAATGAAGGGCTATTGGCTATGGGTAACGAAGGTAATGGCTTGCGCCCTGAAATACAGGCATTAATAAATAAAAAAGTAACTATCCCGCGAATAGGTCACGCCGAATCGTTAAACGTAGCTATAGCCACGGCGATATTATGTTCAGAAATTAAAAGAAATTCGTTCAAATAAATTTGCTCGCTGAAAATATTTACTATCTTTGCAGTCCTTAAAAAAGGGTCGGATGGCCGAGTGGCTAGGCAGAGGTCTGCAAAACCTTTTACAGCGGTTCGAATCCGCTTCCGACCTCAGGGTTAAAAAATATTTAAAATACAAGACAATGGGCGTTACTCGTTTAAAAAGAAAAGACAGGAGAAATAAAACTTTTTCACGCTTGGAAGTTCAGTTCCTTAAACTGGCTACTAACCTGGAATACGGAAGCCGTTCTGCTGAGTCAAAACACAGCCAGATAGCTAAAAACAATGCAGCTTTAGATATCGCATTAGGCAAATAATTCTCTCCTTCTTCGGAAGAAAAAACTTAAAGTCCTGCCGGCACCGGCGGGACTTTTTTTTGAACCATGATTTTTAGGATTTGAGGATTAGCTTGATATTTTTACCGATTTGTATTCGAGGTTTGTGAATATACATTGAGGGCAATATTCCATATATTCGATAATGAAAAAATGGAAAGCAAGATATAAAGCATTATTCGCCATTGGATTGTATTTAGTAGGCGCAGTTATTGCCGGTTTGGCTTATACCGAACCTATCTTTGGTCCGGGCCTTGGATCGTTTATGTTTTGTTTAGGCGGCGTGATGAGCGTGGCGGGCTTATTTTGCCTTATCAAGATATTTACAAATAAAATATTTCGCAGAGCTTGATCATTTTCTATACCTAAGCCCATAACCCACATACAAATTGACAGACATTAAAAAAAATCTATCAGACCTTTAAAAACCCCATAATCAGAGAATTCTTTTGATTTTGATTTAGAAAAAAAATCCTCCTCCCGGCGACCGTGTCCTCACGGTTGCACGCATGCAGGGATGGGATATACTTTATAGGCACGGACAAACACTGGTGTTTCCGTGAGGACACGGAAACGGGGGAAGGTAACGTTAAAATGTTTATTTCAGGGCAATCCTTAAATCCTAAAAATCATGGTTCAAAACATTGGCGTTTCCGTGAGGACACGGAAACGGGGAGCGAAAAGAAAAATCCTGACAATCTTTAAATCCTAAAAATCATGGTTCAGAAGTTTCTTATTGATCCTGCCAATCAATCCCGGCCCTTCATAAATAAAACCAGTATAAAGCTGTACCAATGATGCACCTGCATTCAGCTTTTCAATGGCATCTTCGGCAGAATGAATGCCCCCTACCCCAATAATTGGGAATGAACCGTTTGATTTTTTGTGCAGATAAGCTATTACTTCGGTTGAACGTTTAGTAAGTGGTTTGCCGCTCAGTCCGCCGGTTTCCTCTTTTAATGGCGATGATAAATTTTCCCTGCTGATAGTGGTATTGGTGGCAATCACCCCGGCTATACCTGTTTGCTGTACAATATCTACAATATCATCCAGCTGCGAGTCGGTCAAATCAGGTGCTATTTTTAAGAGAATGGGTCTGCTGATACCATTTTTATTATTGCGTTGCTGTAGGGTGTTCAGGATTTCCATTAAAGGCCCCTTTTCCTGCAGCGCGCGCAGACCAGGCGTATTGGGCGAGCTTACGTTCACCACAAAATAATCAACTACATCAAACAGGCGGTCAAAACATTTGATATAATCACTTACGGCATCCTCATTAGGGGTAACCTTATTTTTACCGATGTTACCACCGATAATCAAACCTCTATTGGCGTTTTTAGGATCCCGTCTGAAGGCGGCAATTCGCTCGGCAGCGATATCCACACCAAAATTGTTAAAGCCCATACGGTTAATAAGGGCACCATCTGCCGGCAGACGAAACATACGCGGCTTATCATTACCGGGCTGCGGCAGTGGTGTAACTGTACCAATTTCAACAAAACCAAAACCAAGGTTGGCCATTTCGCCCATCATCTCGGCGTTTTTATCAAAACCCGCAGCAAGGCCAACCGGGTTCCTGAATTTAAGCCCGAATACTTCGCGCTCAAGTTTTGAGCCTTCTACGTTCCACAGGGCTTTACTTAATGACGCTCCGCCCGGAAAACGGTTAAAACGTTTCAGATTGCGGGTAACAAAATAATGCACATTTTCGGGATCGAACTTAAACAGGATGGGTTTTACGAGCTGATACATGCCGCGAAGTTAGTACATTTTTGTAATGGTCGACAACATACAGGTGCTATCAGCCTAATGTATATCGCTTTGATCCCGTGATATGTGAAGCAACTCTATACCAATCTTCAAACAATCCATTAACAACCCGGTTAATTCCCTAAATTCACCTCAAAAATTACCCTATGAAATTGTTTAACCGCGCTTTTATATTATTTTTAGTGTGTTTGTTACGGTACAGCTCAGCTAACGCGCAATCCACACCTATGAACCAAACTCCTGCCAGCGACCCAACACTGCAAATCAACCGGATCAAAATTGATTCTATCGATAAAAAGCTTATAGCCTTACTTGGCGAACGCGAACGGGTGGTAAAAGAGATAGGTATCTATAAAGCAAAAAACAATATCCCCGCCCTCCAGGCCGATCGCTTTAAACAGGTTTTAGAAAAAACAATCGAAGCCGGAAAACAGGAAGGCCTATCAGCAACATTCATTACCGAACTCATGAATGCCATACATAAAGAAAGCCTGCGTATTGAAGAAGAAATCAAGGCGCAAAAGCAATAGCCGGTGTAAAAAATACACTATAATTTTCAATGCATTTTAGCGCATCAAATTCACTTGCAGCTTTAGAATAAAAACAATTACAACTAATTAATAATCAATAAATTAAAAACAAAAAATCATTGGTATTAATGCGTATCATTTTGCTTTACAACAGTAAAAATGACGATAATTTATGTTAGGCTTTTTGCTTTTTTTTAATTAAGTTTAATAAATTTGGAAACTCCGGTTAGCCACAGTCCAGGCTCGTAACCAAACCGGTAAGCCTATTTAATTAAACTCATGCAAAAAAAGTATTTAATTGCCTGTTTCATAGCAGGCGGATTATTAAAGGCTGGCTTTGTCAGCGCCCAGGGTAAAGCACCATATTCGGCGGCAGGTAAATCCGTAAAAGTGATTGTATCTGAGCAAAACGCCGGTTATAAGTTCAAAGAAACCGAAACGCTGAAATTTGCCGACAAACCACAACCTGCCGAAACAGAGGTAGCAGTATTTATTGATCCGGCAAAAACGTTCCAAACCATGATTGGAATTGGCGGAGCGCTTACAGATGCATCAGCCGAAACCTTTGCCAAACTACCTAAGGATAAACAAAAGGAATTTTTAACCGCCTACTACGATAAAGCCAGAGGTATTGGTTACTCTTTTGGCCGTACTAATATTCAAAGCTGCGATTTCTCAAGCGATAGTTATAGCTACATAAAAAATGGAGATAAGGAACTAAAAACCTTTGATATCAGTCATGATAAAACCTACCGCATCCCTTTTATCAAAGCGGCTACTGCAGCAGCCGGTGGTAAATTAACGCTGTTTGCATCGCCATGGAGCCCGCCCGCTTTCATGAAAGATAATAATGACGTATTGCACGGTGGTAAGCTTAAAAAAGAGTTCGATCAAAGCTGGGCCAACTTCTACGTAAAATTTGTTCGCGCGTATGAAAAAGAAGGCATCCCTATTTGGGGCCTTTCGGTACAAAACGAACCGATGGCCAAACAAACATGGGAATCATGTATGTATACAGCCGAAGAAGAGCGTGATTTTGTAAAGAACTTTTTAGGCCCAACTTTACAAAAACAAGGTCTGGCAAGTAAAAAACTGATAGTTTGGGACCACAACCGCGATTTGCTTTACCAACGCGCCAGCACTATTTTGGAAGACCCTGCTGCTGCTAAATACATTTGGGGCATTGGTTTCCACTGGTATGAAACATGGACAGGTGCTGGTCAAAATTTTGAAGCTACCCGCAAAACACATGAATCATTCCCCGACAAAAACTTGGTATTTACAGAAGGTTGTATCGAAAAATTTGATTTCAACAAGATCAATGACTGGTCGCTTGGCGAACGTTACGGTTTATCTATGATCAACGACTTTAACGCAGGTACCGTAGCCTGGACCGACTGGAACGTATTACTTGACGAAAAAGGCGGACCAAATCACGTTGGTAATTTCTGCTTTGCACCTGTACATGCCGATTTGCGTAACGGAAGCCTCATCTACACCAGCTCATATTATTACATCGGTCATTTCTCAAAATATATCCACCCGGGTGCTAAACGTATCAGTGCCGTGGCCAGCAGGGACAAGCTCTTAACAACCGCTTACCAAAATACTGATGGCTCACTGGCCATAGTGGTGATGAACAAAACCGACGAAAAAATAGATTACAGCCTTTGGATAAAAGGAAAAGCAGCAAACACTACTGCCCTGCCGCATTCAATTGCTACACTTATTGTGAAGTAATTTTTATAAAAATCTTTAGTTAATCAATCAACTAAATCTCTGGTATGGTGGGTCATTTATGATCCACCATTATCATTACCGGGAAATGGTCGCTTGGCTCCTTAGCCTCGTATTTGTCCGAACCCTTAACCTTAGCCCTGTAGGTGTCTGTCAATATTCCGTACCGCTTCACTGTAAAATCCCCGGTTACAAAAATATGGTCGATACGGCCTGTGGTTTTATCGTTAGCGTCAAAATCATTAAAAGTACCATTGGTAGCATATTTTATGGGCGATAACTCGTAGCTGTCTTTTAAAACTCCCGAATTGTTAATTACGGCATAGCTATCCGATGTTTGATCAACATTAAAATCGCCTGATAATATAGTTGGCGAACTACCACCGAATTCTTTCACCTTTTTCAGTACCAGCTTAGCACTTTCGCGGCGGGCAACAACGCCTATATGATCCATATGGAGGTTAAAGTAATAAAACTTATAGCCTGTTTTTATCTCCTGGAAATATCCCCATGAGCAGATTCTTGGCAGTGCTGCATCCCAGCCTTTGTTGGGCTTATCAGTAACCGGGGCCATCCAGAAATCGCCATGTTTCAGCAGTTTAAATTTATCCTTTTTATAAAAGATAGCTGAAAACTCACCAGCCGTTTTACCGTCATCACGACCAATACCGGTGTAGGCATACTGGGGCATAGCCTGCTTTAAGCCATTGAGCTGGTGTACCAATCCTTCCTGTGTGCCAAAGATATCCCAGTCATGAAACCTGATAAGTTGTGTTATAACCGGCAGGCGCTGTTTCCAGCCATTGCCGCGTACCGAATCATCGTTGGTACTGTTGTCGTTACGTAAATTATAGGTTGCAATAATAAGCTGATGCTGTGCATAGCTTGCCGATACAGATAGCATAACTAACAGCAAAAAAGAAAATAGTTTTTTCATAAATAGAAATTTAGGTAAAGTTGACTAAGGCAAATAAACAAAAGTAAAGGCAAATGTTAAATAATATAAGAAGCCTCGCCTCAGCCACTGAACTTCTACCCAAACACTACTGTCTTGTTCTTATACACAAACACCCTATCTTCAAATACCAGCTTCAGGGCTTTGGCCAATACGGCGGTTTCAACTTCCTGGCCGGCCTTTACCATATCTGTCCAGCTATAAGAGTGGTTTACCGGCACTATCTGCTGGGCTATGATCGGGCCTTCATCCAATTCATTTGATACATAGTGTGCCGTTGCCCCTATCAATTTCACGCCCCGCTCAAAAGCCTGTTTATAGGGGTTGGCGCCTATAAATGCCGGCAAAAATGAATGATGGATATTAATGATCTTCATCGGAAATTCAGCAACAAACCGGGGCGAGAGGATTCGCATAAATTTAGCCAGTACCACGTAATCGGGCGCATACTGTTTAATGGCAGCAATTATCTGTTCCTCAAATTGCGCTTTATCTACCTGCTCATGGCTGATATGATAAAAAGGAATATCAAAGCGTTCGCAAATATTCTGGAGTTTAGCATGATTGGCTATAACACATTGTACACTTGCCCCCAGGGTATTAAAATGATTGCGGATCAGGATATCACTCAGGCAATGATACTCTTTAGTAGCCAATACAACAACTTTCTTTACCGGCTCCGGATTTACAGCGATGTAGGCCCCTTCGGGCAATATTTTTCGTAATGAATCTTCAAGACCGGTATCGTCTCCATCTTCAATTTCCAGACGCGTAAAAAACACATTTTCGTTATGATCAACATGCTCACGCATGGAAACTATATTAAGCAGATGTTTGGCTAATGTTGCAGATATAGCTGCCACAAGGCCCACCTTGTCTTTACACTGTATTACAATAATCATGCTTTAATGATACAAAGAATTTTGTTGAATATGCAACACGTATTCCTCTAAATTATTTTACAATCTATTGTAGCAAAGCTAAGTGGTGTATCGTAACGTATCCTATAAACCCACAATTATGAAAAATTTCCTGTTAGTAGCTTCAGCAATTTTATTATGTAGTATCACCGCCTGCAATAAAGGCAACCTGCCTGGCCCGGGCAGCAGCAGTATAGTTGGCAAATGGCGCTGGGTAAAATCAGTTGGTGGCATTGGCGGCTTTACCATTACACCGCAAAGCAGTGGCTATTCTATTCGTAACGAATTTCATGCAGACAGCAGTTTCAAAAGGTTCAAAAATGATTCATTGCAGATCGGCGGCAATTTCCGTACTATCAAGGATTATAAATACAGTCCTACCCAAACAGTGGATATATTATCGATATCAGGCCCCGCGCTTGATACACGCCCGGTTTCCTACCTTATCAGGAACGATAGCCTTTACCTGTACGATATCTATATAGCAGATGGATATAATGATGTGTACGTGCGGACGAAATAAATAGCGGTCATTCACGGCTTCGTTTGTAAAGAACCCAGACTTACGAAGTTTTAAAAACTTCGTAAGTCTCAGCCTGCTATGCTGTTCACCCGCATAATCCAATAAATTATTGAATACATTATTTATTATTATGCCCTACCCTCATCATATCCCGTACGGCCTTTGCTAATGAAACCTTCTCATCACTATTTAATTCCTTTTTCTTTTCGCCGTCATTAAACCGGTAAGTAATGTGACCATTATAATCGCTCTCGGCAGTTATTTCAAAGTCGTCGTTTTTATATTTCACCTCACCATTTGGTGAGATGCGGCTGATGCCAGAACTATCCGCCGTAAAAAATACATGCCCACGGTATTCAATCCGCCTTTCTTTGCCATTAGCATTTTCAACAATAACGGTATGTCTTCCACCTATATGGCAGGCATCTAACAGTGCTATCACACCTATGACAACCAATACGTAACCTAATTTTTTCATGTTGTTATTTTTAATGATGATTATTTAATTGATGTTGTTCTTTGTTTTAAGAAGTTTTATCAAACAACTACCCAATGACATAAACCAAACCGACCAGCCCAGGTGGGCAAACCTTTGAATAAGCCCGGTATAATTGTTTTGAATAGTAGCCGACGGAATAAAGCGGATGAAGATGAGCAGCATAATACACAGGCTCAATAGTGATAGTTTTCTGATTTGCCTGAACTCTTCTCCCCTCCATAAAATAACAGCCAGCAAAGCCCCCACATACAGCAACAAAAACACCGGCCCTGAAGCCGAATGCAGCGGATTGCCCGAATGAAAGATAGCTGCCCAGCCAAACATGATCGGGAAACCTATCACCCCAAAAACCGGCAAAATGTTAAGCTGCAACTGGTTGCATGCTATGAACAAGCCTGCCATAAAAAATACACTGAGCACCGTGGTAAGCATAGTAAAAGTTTCCATCAGCGTTTCTGATTTGGTACCGATAGCGCCCAGTTCGCTGATCGTATTGCTGATATGATTGTAATTACCGTGCACAAAACCACAAATAATGGTTGAAAACCAAAATACAATGGGAATAATAATACCTGTGTATAACAGCGGCTTCGTATCCATTTTTAATAATGCTTTAATTGTTTTTCCCTTCGATTAAAACAAAGTTAATATTAAACATGGTACTATACAATACATAGTACTATATTTTTTATAATTATTTTTTGGAGAAATTAGATCGACCAGATTATGGGAGTAATATTTTTCAAAAAACAGCATGTACCTACATACATACAAATAAAAAATACCTAAATTTGAATAAAACCTTTTACCGGTTAACTTATTTCAATATGGATTTTTTAAAAGCGATTTACGACCACATTACAGGATTTTTCGGCCTTGGCGGGTTATATGATATCATTAAGTCGGGGGATTATGGCAAGCTGCTCACTTATGATGGTATTACGGCCCTATTAGGTCCTATGCTGCCTGTATTGCTGGTATTTGAGATCATCAGGGGTGCTTTTTATAAAAAATTTAAGGTGATCCATTATAAGATCTCCTTTTGGACATACGTGTTAAATGCTTTTATAGGCAGTGTGCTCTCTATTGCTATGGTGGGATTTTGTATCGGCTTCTTTTCGAAGTTTGCCATTTTTAAAACCACGTTTACCTGGTACTGGTTTATTTACGGTTATATTGTATGGGAGTTTGCCCATTTCTGGTATCACTATCTCGCGCATAAAGTCAGGATCTTGTGGTGCCTGCACTCAACCCATCATGCGCCCGAAAGCATGAACCTCTCGGTTACTTTCGCCCATTTTTTTCTCGAAGCTCCTTATGCCGATCTGATTCGTACCAGTATTTGCATCCTGTTGGGTGTAAACCCGCCAATGCTGTTCGTAATCATGTTTATAGATGGTTTCTGGGGATCAATGATTCACATTGGTGAAAACCTTGTTGAAGATGGACGCCTTGGCTTCCTGAACAAAATAGTGCTCACACCATCGCATCACAGGGTGCACCATGCCCGTAATCCATTATATATGGATACCAATTTTTGTAACCTACTGCCTATATGGGACAAGGTTTTCGGCACCTTCCAAAATGAAGACCGAAAGATCCCAATTGAATACGGCATCAGTCGCCCGATGATTAAAAACAGCTTTTTGGATGCTTATTTTGGCGAGATCATAGCATTGGCTAAAGATGTAAGCAAAGCACCGGGTATAAAAAACAAATTCCTGTACATTATAATGCCTCCCGGATGGAGCCATACCGGCGATCATAAAATGACAACAGTGGTAAAAAAGGCTTATTTTGAGTCGCTTGGGGAGGATAAAGACGAGCAGGAGAAGAAGGCCATTAAGCAAGAAAAAAAGGAAGAAGTGGTCTAACTAATTAAATCATGTCATTCGAGTAACCATCAGGGAAATCCTGAAAAAAATCGTAATGACGTGCAAGATGTTTTTTAGAGATGGTGCGCTGGGCTGCGTTAGGGATGGGAGCGGGTACCGGCCTGTGGCTAATGCCTGTGCAGTATGAGCGTACAGCCCGGGCCGCAGGCAACGCCCATATTATAAAACTCACTCAAAAAACACACCTAATAATCAACAACTTACAATCGCGTCATTATAAGCAATAGCGTGGCAACCGCACGGAAGCATATCCGTCCTGCATAGCATGCGATTGCTTCGTTCCTCAATGACATATAGTTATTCCCGCATCAATTCTCCAGCACCGCCCTTCGGCAGTACTTACTCCGGTAATCCTGCGGGGTTAATCCTGTTATCCGTTTAAAGATCTTTCTGAATGTTTTTAAATCGTTATACCCAACTTTATACATCAGCTCACTGATATTGAAATTAGTTTTCTCCAACCCTTTCTTTACCGATTCGATCTTTACTTTTTGCAGGTATTCCATCGGCGTATTTTGCGTAGCGCTTTTAAACCGCCGAATGAAATTACGCTTACTCATATTGGTTTGCCCCGCAATCTCCTCTACCGAAATAGGCAGATGATAATTATTTTCGATAAACAATTGTGAACGCATAATTTCCTGGTCTTCATGCTGGTGCTGCCCTTCAAATACCTTAAAATGCGCCTGACTGGTACGGTCAATATCCAGCGAAAACATTTTACTGGCCCAAATGCCGGTATCCCTGCCACAATACTTTTCAATGAGGTATAGTACCAGGTTCATACTTGAAAAAGCTCCGCCACTGGTATATGTACCGTCTTTATCGGTTGTCACCATATCTGGTAAAATTTCCACTTTGGGGTAACGCCGTTTCATATCATCAACAGCAACCCAATGGGTGGTACAGGGTTTACCGTTAAGCACGCCAGCTTCGGCCAAAAAGTAGCTGCCAAAGCAAAGGCTCGCTACTTCGGCGCCTTTATCGTACATATTTCTTATAAAATCTATCAGGTTTTTGTTTTTACGCATCACCAAATCGGGCGGACCATAAAATGCAGGAGCTATTACCAGGTCGATATTATTGATCTCATCAATGGTTTTAAAACCGGTAAACTGTGCAGGAAAATAAAGCAGGTTATTGTTTATTTTTTCGCCTACAAGCATTACGCTAAAAGCTTCGGCTTTGCCGCTTTCTACTAAAAAACGGTTAGTATGCCTCACCATATCCAACACGCCCGATATGGTTGAAAGATTGATGTCTTCGTGAATAAGCAGCGCTATTTCTTTCATTTGTTATAATTCAGGTTATTACAAATATATAAAAGCACCAGGCACAAAAACATGCAATAAGCCTCAAAAAACGTTAATCGGCGTTAAAAAGCTATCACTTAACCAGTTTAAAATTAAGCGTTTAAACATCAACTCAAGATCTCGGCTATTTCTTCAAAGCCTTTTTCGCGGGCCAGATCGGCAGGGAGTTTGCCGCCTTCCATTCGGGTAAAAACTTCAGCACCGCTTTCCAACAGTAAAATGATCAGCTCCAGGTTGCCGTTTTGCGCGGCCGAATGCAGTGGCGTGGCACCGGCTTGCTGCACCACATTCACTTTGGCACCGTTTTCAATCAGCATCCGGGCTATATCGGTATAATTTCCCGCCGCCGCCGAATGAATGGGAAACACGTTAAAACCATTATTTGATTGCAAATTAACACTTGCGCCTTTCAACACCAGGTAACGTGCTACATCAAACTGCCCGAAATAGCATGCAAGCCCAAGCGCTGTAAAGCCATCATCAGCATAATCATCAAGCGAGTTAGGGTTGATACCAACCAGGTGTGCAACAGCATCAAATTTACCGGCAGCAGCAGCTTCAAATAAGCTGATATCGCTCACATAATTTAACAATAAGTTAGTAACCTCAGGCTTTTTATAATAGCACGAAAGCATAA
Source organism: Mucilaginibacter sp. Mucisp86 (assembly GCF_047324315.1). Classification (NCBI taxonomy): domain Bacteria; kingdom Pseudomonadati; phylum Bacteroidota; class Sphingobacteriia; order Sphingobacteriales; family Sphingobacteriaceae; genus Mucilaginibacter; species Mucilaginibacter sp. Mucisp86. Next base: position 4,371,023 of record NZ_CP168503.1, on the reverse strand, counting down.
GCGGCGATACCTTAAGGCTTGTTTTTTGGGTAGCCAGGGCGGGATCACGGCCAAGCAGGGTATTAATGCTATCTAAATCGGCCGATGCAATGTATTCTTCCAGTCTTTCTATGCTCATTACTTAATTAAGTAAAGCGTTTACTTACGCGGGCGTTATATTTACTTTGTTAAATGTACGTTTTATACTGCGGGTAAATGTTGTTTTTCAATTATACTAAAAAATTAAAAATGTTACCAATAAGTTATATAATCTGTTAACTTTATATTCATTCGGCCTGTAATTTTTGGCGGGCTAATGAATCTTATATAAAATATTTACCGGTGATAACTGCAAAGTTTACATAGGTGAAATTTTACGTAAGTTTGCACATAAACGTTTGTTACATCAGGATGCCGGCAAAAGGAAATCAGTTTAGATCAAATAATTTCAAGGGAGAAAATCAGCCACGCCAAACCGGCAGGGCCGAACAGGAACGGGCGAAAGGCAGGAAATTACCTAAACTGCCCAGTTTTGACTTTGACTATGAAAACAGCAAGGCCGTAAAAATAGCAGGTTTGTTTTCGCTGTTATTATCTATTTTTTTCCTTATCGCTTTTACATCATACCTGTTTACATGGCAGGAAGATCAAAGCTATATTTCCAAAACAAACGGAGGCTGGCACAACCTGTCTACAGGCACCACAGTTCATGAAATTGCCGACCTGAGCGATCCAACCATCAGGGCGCAAAACTGGCTGGGCAAGTTTGGCGCATTATTATCAAACCAGTTTATTTACGAGTGGTTTGGCATTGCCTCATTCATATTTGTTTTTGTGTTTTTTGTTGTAGGATACCGCCTGCTTTTTAAAGCGAGATTATTTTCTATCCGTAAAACCCTGGCTTATTCCTTATTTAGCATTGTTTTTATTTCTGTAGCAATAGCTTATTTTCACTCATTTATAATTGATTATCCGCACTATTTTGAAGGTGGTTTTGGTTTTTGGACCAACCGTTTACTCGCTGCACAAATAGGCGAAGCCGGTACCGGCGGCCTGCTGGTGTTTTTAGCACTTACCGTTTTGGTAATAGCTTACAATATCGACTTTAAAATCCCCCAGCGTAAAAAACGTACAGTTGCGGCTATGGAAGTTGCTGAGATAGCACCTGAACCGGTTGAACTGATAGACGAAGAGCCATCTACTCCTCTTGAATGGCCGCGGGGCAATAACAAGATCCGCGAGACCCATGTAAGCAGTATCATGCCCGAGCCAATGGTTCAGGAGCCTTTTAGACCGGATCCTTTACGGCAACCGCCTATGGAGCAAATGCCCGAATATCATGAACCGGTGGTTTTACGCCCTGAAAATACAATTAAACACGAACCGGAAGAGGAAGAAGAAATTCCACTTACCATTGATACCAACAGGCCCCTGCCCGAACTAAGCGTTGAGCAGGCTGATGAAGCAAAACAGGATGACCTGTTAAGCAAATTTGGCGTTTATGACCATAAACTTGATCTGGCCTCGTACAAATTACCACATATAGAGTTACTGGAAAACCATGGTTCAAACAAGATCTCTGTTAATGCCGAAGAGCTGGAAGCCAATAAAAACAAAATTGTTGAAACGCTGAACCACTATAATATCGAGATCGATAAGATTAAGGCCACCATCGGCCCGACAGTTACCCTGTATGAGATCATTCCTGCTCCCGGTGTGAGGATCAGCAAGATCAAAAACCTGGAGGATGATATCGCACTAAGCTTAGCAGCCTTGGGAATCCGTATCATTGCGCCTATGCCGGGCAAGGGTACCATCGGTATTGAAGTGCCTAACCAGAACCCTGAAATGGTTTCGATGCGCTCTATCCTATCGACAGAAAAATACCAGAATACTACCATGGACCTGCCTATCGCTTTAGGCAAAACCATATCAAACGAGGTATTTATTGCCGATTTGGCCAAGATGCCGCACTTACTCGTTGCCGGTGCTACCGGCCAGGGTAAATCGGTTGGTATTAATGCCATATTGGTATCCCTGTTATACAAAAAACACCCTGCCGAGCTTAAGTTTGTATTGGTCGATCCTAAAAAGGTGGAACTTACACTCTTCCGTAAGATAGAAAGGCACTTTTTGGCTAAACTGCCTGATGACGGCGATGCCATTATCACCGATACTAAGAAGGTAGTAAACACCCTCAATTCGCTTTGTATTGAGATGGACCAGCGTTATGACCTGCTTAAAGATGCACAGGTACGTAACCTGAAAGAGTATAACGCCAAATTTGTTAACCGCAAAATCAGCGATCCGGAAAAACACCGCTACCTCCCGTTTATAGTTTTGGTGATTGACGAGTTTGCCGATTTGATGATGACCGCCGGTAAAGAGGTAGAAATGCCTATTGCCCGTATCGCGCAGCTGGCCCGTGCGGTGGGAATCCACCTGGTTATTGCCACACAACGTCCTTCAGTGAATATTATTACCGGTACTATTAAAGCCAACTTCCCGTCGAGACTGGCATTCAGGGTGCTCTCCAAAATCGACTCACGTACTATCCTTGATGCCGGTGGGGCCGATCAGCTGATCGGTCGCGGGGACATGTTATTCTCGACCGGCAGCGATTTGATCCGTTTGCAGTGCGCCTTTGTGGATACTCCTGAGGTTGAAGCTATATCTGATTTTATCGGCAACCAAAAAGGTTATCCATCGGCCATGTACCTGCCCGAATATGTGGGTGAAGGTGAAGCCAGCAGCGGAGCCAAAGAATACGATCCTGATGATCGTGACCCGATGTTTGAGGAAGCTGCCCGTTTAATTGTACTGCATCAGCAGGGTTCAACATCGCTTATTCAGCGCAAAATGAAACTGGGTTATAACCGCGCCGGTCGGATTATTGACCAGTTGGAAGCAGCCGGAATTGTAGGCCCGTTTGAAGGCAGCAAAGCCCGCGATGTACTTTATCCCGACGAATACAGCCTTGAACGCTACCTCGAAACACTGCAAAAACCGATTAAAGATTAAACCAAGCAAAATTTAATTACTCTAATCCAATAACTATTAATAATAATAGTTGTTGTTGAATAAAACTGAATGAAAAAGATCATAGCATATACCATTTTAGCAATAAGTACATACAGCACGGCTTTTGCACAGAAAGACAGCCAGGCAAAAGCCATTTTAAACCAGGTAAGCCAAAAATACCGTTCATATGATGTTATTAAAACCGATTTTACTTTTAGCCTGAATAATCAACAGGCTGGTATCAAGGAAACACAAACCGGCACCCTGATATCAAAAGCAAAAACCGGCAAATATCGGGTTACACTCTATAATTCGGCTGCAAAACCCGAGGTTGACAAAGAAATCATGAGCGATGGCAAAAGCCAGTGGACCTATCTTAAAAAAGACAAAGAGGTACAGGTAAGCGACGCAGATAAAGGCGGCGACGGACTAAGCAATCCGGCCCAGATCTTTACCATGTATGAAAAAGGTTTTAAGTACCTGTATACCGGCGAGCAAAAGATAGCCGGCAAAGCATATCAAACTATCGAACTTACTCCGGAGGATGATAAAAAAGCCATTTTTAAAGTAAAGCTGACTATCGATAAAGTAAAAAAACAGATCTATAGCGCTTTACTGTTTGATAAAAACGGCAACAGATACACTTATACTGTGCGTACCTTTACTCCTAACGTACCCGCTCCTGATGCTACTTTTGCCTGGGATACCAAAGGTCACCCCGGTGTTGAATTGGTGGACTTAAGGTAATCTCTTTTAGATATGAGATTTGAGACGTGAGATTTGAGATATTTTAAAGCGGGAGGTTTTACCTTCCGCTTTTTTTATTGTAATTCGCCGCCGCTCGCCGCCTGCCACAGGTGTTGGGAAGATGAAAGGTTCGTAGAAAAACAAAAAAAGCCATGTCATTGCGAGCGCAGCGTGGCAATCTCGTAGCCAATGCCTGTCCGATCTGCATAGCTACGAGATTGCTTCGTCGTTCCTCCTCGCAATGACATGGTCTTTTAAACAATATTCCCAGCGATCTTTCATCTTCCCAACAGCTATGGCCTCCTGGCGGGCAGCGGCAGTTTATCTTGGTAAATTTAGCTCCTTAATCTTCTCTAAGACAACCTCCACCCTTTCCTCAACAGCAGTATCCCCTTCAATAATCAGCAAAGGCGTTTTAAGATTATTCATCCAGTTTTTGTGCGAATGCAGGCTGCGGCTATTGGTAATAAGCTCATCATAACCGCGCGCCCAATCAATAAACTCATTATAAAGCCGGTTTCGCTCTTTATCTGTATAGATAATATCGCCGTAGCGTTCATGTTCCCTTTCCTCCAAACGCCGAATCCTTATAGCCGGTGGAATATATAAAAATACCGACAGGTCAAATTGCCAGTTATTATTCCAATTGATAACCGAGCCGCCAAGGATCCAATTTTCGTTACCTGCTATTTCATTGTTGATCATAGTATTTCTCTCTTCGGGCGGTCGCCGGTTAATAAAGGGAGGATTGGAAGGGAACCAGAAATAATGATCGCTGTCGAAATAGGGATAGCCAAGTTTTTCACTTAAAGCCTGGCCGAGGGTGGTTACTCCTGACCCTGAAGCACCGAAGATGTTGATGCGCATAAATAGATTATTAAAATAGCTCGGCAGGATTAATTGACAGAAATTCCTGCCAGCTTAAACCTTGCTTGCCGATCAGCAATATCTTATTGGGATTAAACTGTTTTTGAAACTCTTTCATCCCCGTTGTTTCTTTATCATTATTGCTCTTCACCTCAAGTGCAATAACTTTACCACGGCGTTCCAGGACAAAATCAACTTCATCATTTCCATTTCGCCAATAATATACTTTAAACCCTTCAGTTAAGGCAAAATTAGTTAAGTGAGCGCCAACTGATGATTCAACTATACGCCCCCAGTCCGCAGGGTTGGCAACAATTTCATTAAACATCTCGTTGCTTTGAGCGCTGATCAACGCAGTATTGTGCACCTGGAATTTGGGGCTCGATGAGCGTTTGCGGATAATATCGGCAGCATATTTTTCAATCCCTCCCAACAAACCTGCTGTATCCAACAGTGTTAAATAATGAGATAGCGTAGTGGTATTTCCCGCATCTAATAGTTGACCCTGAAGTTTTGTGTATGAAAGTATCTGCCCCGAATAAAGACAACCTAATTCAAACAGCCTTTTCATTAAAGCAGGTTTATCAACCCTGGTAAGCATCAAAATATCTTTAGATATACTGGTTTCAATTAATGAATTATTAACATAATTCTTCCAACGCTCTTCATCATCAATTAACGAGGCCGATCCCGGGTAGCCACCAAACCAGGCAAACTGATCTGCGCTCCACCCAAAGGCATCGCGCATTTCGGTAAACGACCAATGGCTGATATAGGTACTTTCAAAACGCCCGGCAAGTGACTCGGTAAGCCCTTGCTGTAGTAACAACCGTGATGAGCCTAATAATATGACCTTAAGATTTCTATCATCGAGCGTATCCTTATCCCATAAACGCTTAACAATTTCGCTCCAGTTACTTATCTTTTGAATTTCGTCTATAATCAGCAAAAATTCCTTTGCATCTTGCTGATCCATTTTTACCCGTACGCTTTCCCACAGTTGATCAACCCAAACTGAGTTAGAGGCTGAGATAGCATCTGCAGACTCAAAAACATATGGCACATCCGTTTTTTTCAATAACTGACCGACAAGCGTAGTTTTCCCTACCTGCCGGGGGCCCATTATTACCTGAATAAAGCGGCGGGATTCCTTAATTCTTTTTATAAAGGATTGGAGATAAGATCTTTCATACATAAAATTAATTTTACTCAATACACTGAGTAAAATTACTCAATGTATTGAGTAATTCAAAGTTGCCATTAATTTTTAATATTGATGCTCTTCCGATAAACACGATTCTGCATAATCTATAATATCCTGCTCTTTCAATTCTTCTAAACGCGCTTTAACTACACTATAATTAACCGAAGCCGGTACATCCATAGCAAAATATTTATTACTCAGGCCCTCCCAGTTGCATCCCAATTCTTCGAATAATTTGCCGATACTCTTGAGGTCGGCAGTATCATTCATTAAAATCACATGAATGGTTGAATTACCGGAATATTCTCTCGTTTCGCGGTAAGTGAGCATTTGTTCATCGGCATCATATTCGGCAAATACAATATCATCCGCTGCAATAATCGGCAGGTAAAAAGGGATATTATCCAAGGCATAAAGACCCTCTTCTTCATTAACCACTTTAGCCCACATGGTTTCTACGGTCATCTCTTCTAAAATAGTGCTATATAACCTGAATAGTATTTTTACATGTTTATCATCAGCCATAAAACAAACTTACTCATTTCCCGCTTTAACCCTCCGCTCCATCACCTCTTTCCAGGTGGTTAAAATAAAGCCTTTTTGCTTTAAATAAGCTTTTAGTCGCGGATCGGTCATGGCCAGCAGGTCGCCTTTTCGTTTCTGACCTTCGTTGCAGATATTTTTAAATTGGGGCGATGGCTGTGTACAATGCATCAGCACCATAGTTAACCCGGGCGAAAAGCGATCAAAATTTTCGATATAATGATCGGTGTACCATTTTTGCAATTCCTTATCTGTAGCTTTTTCAATGTCAGGCATTACCCAATCATAACTTGAGTTATCAAGATCATCCAATACAGGCAAACCACCTTTCCACACCAGTTCGCCAAGGTCCCTCACCTTGTTCAGTTCTGCCGGTTCGGAGATGGTCATGCCCTCGGTGTATTTACCGTCTTTTTTAAGCTGGGCTATTGTAGCGTTTTTTGCTTCAGCACGGTAAAAAAGATCTTCGCCACCGGGTAGCATTACCGGGATCTTCTTTTCAATCCCCAGGTTAATATATTTTTCAAGAAAAGCAGGCTTGGCAAACAAGGTTCCCATATGCGAGTCGAGATGCGTAGGCGTAAAACCCATAGCCAGCGCACGGTCGAGCTGGGCCCTTATTTCTTTGTCGATCTCATCAGGTGTGGCCCGAAAATAAACGGCGACCACTCCCGGCCAGAACGCGCCCTCTTTATCCACCAGGCCAGGAACCGTGGTTTTGCCGGCCAGCGGGCCCCAGCGGTAATTTTGCCATTCGGAGGTGAGGGTTAAATGCAGCCCGGCATCAATACCCGGATGTTGATCCATATAATGTTTAAAATCGGATACCCAGGGACAGGGCATCATTACACTGGTTGATGTTGCAACGCCATCGCCAATGGCTTTCTCCACGCCCTCATTTGATTCGTGCGACATACCCGCATCATCAACATGCAAGATTATTACACGTGCACCTTTTGGCCAGCCAAGCTTTTCGGCATAGGTTTTGGTTTGCTGGGCACAAACGGTTATGCCGAAAACAATACCGGCAACGGTAAGCAGTAAGTTCTTCATCCGGATAATTTTAGGATATAAAAGGTAGTTAAAAATAGAAATTTAATTACCAAATGTGACATGCAAATGCCAATTTAAGCCCTGCAAATACACCCATTTTTACTACTTTTGAAATTAATGCTTCCCGCAACTAACCATACACTCGAGAAACTGGAAATGCTGTTAAAAACGGCCGGTTACAAGGTGCGTTATGAAAAGGGCAACTTTAAAACCGGCGCCTGCCTGCTGCTTAATAGCAAAATGATCGTAGTGAACCGTTTCTCTAACCTGGAAAGCAAGATCCTTGCTTTGGTTGAACTATTGCGCGAACTTGAGGTAGATTACAAGCTGCTTGATGATAAACAGATTGCATTTTTGCAGGAAATTAAACAAACAAAACTGCAGCTGTGACCATAACATTTTTAGGAACCGGAACATCGCAGGGCGTACCTGTTATTGCCTGTAATTGCGAGGTGTGCCTTTCAACAGACAAACATGATAAGCGCCTGCGCAGCTCTGTTTTAATTGAAGCCGAAGATAAAGTTATTTCAATTGATTCGGGCCCTGATTTCAGGTACCAGATGCTGCGGGCTAATGTACAACACCTTGATGCCATAGTTTTTACGCATGAACATAAAGACCATATTGCAGGTATGGACGATATCCGTGCGTTTAACTACAAGCAAAATGTACCGATGGATATTTATGCAGACGAACGTGTTCAAAATGCTCTGGCACGTGAATTTCCTTATATTTTTGATGGCGCCGGATATCCGGGTATTCCGCAGGTAAACATGCATACTATTGCGCTTGAGCCATTCAAAATTGGCAATATTGAGCTCATCCCTATCGAGGTATTTCATTACAGGTTGCCAATTAAAGGTTTCAGGGTTAAAGATTTCACGTACCTTACCGATGCCAAAACCATCCCGGATACCGAAAAGAAAAAAATAAAAGGCACTAAAATTTTAGTGATAAACGCCCTGCAAAAGGAAACCCATATCTCTCATTTTACGCTTGAAGAAGCCATCGCTTTTGCCAATGATATTGGGGCAGAAACCACTTACTTTACACACATAAGCCACAGGCTCGGTAAACATGCAGATGTATCTAAAGAGTTGCCTGCCGGTATAGAACTGGCTTATGACGGCCTGAAATTGACTATTTAACGTCTCTATAAATTCGCGGCACCTTTTCTTCGCAGTTACGCAAATAAAACAGCCCCTAATTTTAATTAATTATTTAAGCGGCGAGCGATTTTAGTACATGAACTCATCTGTTTTTGTTTATAAATCTTTGTATATCAACCTGGCAATTGACCCTAATTTCATGGAATATCTTGTTTATGTAAGCACAGCTAAAAAGTTAATGAGTGATGATGAATTACTGGACCTGCTACAAACAGCGCGAATAAAAAACGCAAAGTATAATGTTACAGGCATGCTACTTTACAGTGAAGGCACTTTTATACAAGCACTTGAGGGCGAAAAAGAAGACCTTTACACCATCTACAAAGCTATTGAGCTCGATTTTCGCCATCGTAATATTATCCTGATGATAACCCGGAAGTGTTGAAGAAAGGATCTTCCCTAAATGGTCTATGGCTTTTGCATCGGTAAATGCAGATGAACTGGAATTAATAGAAGGCTATTTAAGCCCTTCGGCTAAAAACTTCATAGGCAACAATAACCACGCTACTGTTGTTATGCTCAAAACTTTTGCCGAAACCAACAGATTATCTATTTCATTTTAAAAGCCTTAATTATTTAATCCGCGGCCGGTTTTATGTTGAAGCTCATCTATCCGTTTGGATGCTTCGGCCTTGGTCAATGATCCGTCAAACTCTTCACCGGCTTCGTCCGATAATGTTTTAAGATAAGAATGTTGTGCCCCGGTCATAGGTTCATCGCCTGTTGTCCATTCATCAGGGTCTTTTACCTTGTTTGAGCCTTTTATATGATTTTGGTTAATGATCTCTTCATCGTCCGACTCATCAAAAAAGCCGTTATCGGTTACATCATTGGGGTTGATAGCCATAACTACTGTTTTATAGCAACAACCGCCCGGATATCACATTGTTTTAGAATGAGCAACATTGCGGTCACAACTCAATAAAGCTTACCCTGTCAATAGCACCCTTGTATTGTTTTAAATGGCCTTTATCGCTCGCATCAACCACACCGCGAATGGTTACTTTACGTTTATTCATTTGAGTAAACTGACCATCATTATAAGTAAACAACCCGATATGTGTCCCCGGTAAATAAAGCGGACAATCCTGGCTAAAATCAACCCATATAGCATTATGCAGATCGTGATTTGAAAAAAGGCTATCGTTAAAAAGCGCCGATTGCTCATTCCCCTCCTTGTATTTGCCGCTCACCTCCACATATTGCTTATCGTATTTTTCGATATTATTGATAAGCTCGGTAAAAGAAACCTTTTTATAGTCTTTGGAAATATTGCAATCGCTTTGAAAAATCTTTTTTTGTTTGGCACATGCCCCAAGCAAAACTAACAACGGTAAAATCCGGAGCAGATTTTTGATATGGGAAAACGCAACAGTCATATAAATCAGGAATGTTTAAGATACTGAAAATATCTGTCATTAAATCTTATAACAGATATTTTACGGGGAGGTTACAGATACTCTGATTAAATTGAGGTTCATTTCTGCTAAAACGTTTAGGCAACTTGCGGTTTAGCTTTATGCTGTTATTTTTGTACATCAACATTTAACCTGAATTAATCTCCCATGAAATTAAAACTGATAGGCACTTTACTCCTATTGTCAGCATTTGGCGCACGGGCCCAGCAAAAAGTTATTCCACTTTATCCCGACGCTGCTCCCGGCTCCGAAAACTGGAGCTGGAATGAGGATGAAAGCGATAATAATGCTTTTAACACCAAAGTAGTTTACAACGTTACCCGCCCCTCATTGAGCGTTTTTCTGCCCGATTCGGCAATTAACACCGGCACTGCGGTAGTTATTTGTCCGGGTGGTGGTTTCCATACGTTATCTATTAACAGCGAAGGTTACGATGTAGCTAAGTGGCTCAATAAACAAGGTGTTACCTGTTTTGTATTGAAATACAGGCTGGCACATAGTTTAACCAACGATCCGGTAAAGGAGCTGATAGCCAAAATGAGCCAGAAAGACTTTCCCAAACAGGTAGCTCCCATCATTCCACTGGCTGTTGCCGATGCACGCGCGGCACTCGCTTATGTACGTGAACATGCTACAGAATACCATCTTTCGCCGCAGCGCATTGGGATTATGGGCTTTTCGGCAGGCGGTACACTGGCCGGCGCGGCCGCATTTAACTATACAGCCGCTAACAAACCTGATTTTGACGCACCTATTTATGGCTATATACCGCCCGAGCTGCTTTCAAAAATCCCCGACGATGCACCACCAATGTTCATTGCAGCTGCCACTGATGATCAGCTTGGCCTGGCGCCGCATAGTGTGGAGCTCTACAATAAGTGGCTGGCATCAAATCACAGCGCCGAACTGCACATGTACGCAAAGGGAGGCCATGGTTTTGGCATGCGTAAACAAAACCTGCCTACGGATAACTGGATTGAGCGTTTTAACGACTGGCTGGAGCTTAAAGGCTTTCTTAAACCAGTAGATCCTAAAATAAAAACGGTTAAAGAAAGGAACGAGCAATGGGAGGCTTACCATAAGCAATGGGAAGATTCGTTTCACAAAGACTGGGCTAATATGGGCCGCTACAAAACTGATAATGATAAAATAAAAGCATCGGCCCCCAACCCTAAAAGCGTAGTTTACATGGGCGATTCCATTACCGACTTCTGGCTCAACAGGGATTCAACTTTTTGGAGCGGTAAGCCATATTATAACCGTGGCATCAGCGGGCAAACCACCACCCAGATGCTGGTACGCTTCCGCGAGGACGTGATCAACCTGAAACCCGGCGCAGTCGTGATCCTTGCCGGCATCAATGATATTGCTCAAAATAATGGACCGATAGCTATTGAAGACATCTTTGGCAATATCCAATCCATGGCCTTATTGGCTAAAGCGGCCAATATTAAAGTGGTTTTATGCTCGGTGCTGCCCGCCTATGCCTTCCCGTGGCGCCCCGGCATGGAACCGGCTCAAAAAGTTATCCAGCTTAATGCTATGATCAAGGCTTTTGCCGATGCCAACAAAATGGTGTATGTGGATTATCATAGTGCCATGGCCGACGGGCGCAAAGGCCTGCCCAAAAACCTTGCCGCCGATGGCGTACACCCTACTGTTGAAGGATACCGGATAATGGGGCCATTAGTAGAAAAGGGGATTGCAGAGGCTTTGAAGAAGAAGTAAAATGAAAAATATGTCATTGCGAGGAGGAACGCCGAAGCAATCGCACGGAGGCATGGCCACTCTGTATAGCATGCGATTGCCACGTCGCGCCCAGGCTCATGCCCATTTTCGCTCCTCGCAATGACATATTTTATAAGGTACTCAATCCCTCCCCATAAATATTCAAACTGGCCGTTGTTGGTGTTGTCACCAACAACTCTACACCATCCAACTGGTGCCCTATCTGGTGGTTGTTGGTGACAAGACCAACAACGGCATAGGCTTATCTGCTTTAACGACGCATAAACCCCTCCCTGCCACTACACAAATCTGCCGCCCCCCTCCCCAAGGAGGGAATTAAAAAATCTTCCGAACACCTATGGTGACAACAACGGCATAAAAAATTCAAACTTATACCCTCTACTTGTTCACCTCCCTCAATACATTCCTGATAAAGATCCCTGCGGGGGTTAGGTTAGCTTCTGTCCAGCCGCCATAAACCGGGGCATTGTGTTGCAGCAGGGCGGTGGTTTCGTGTTTATCGGTTACGTTCCAGTTAGTCCAGCTTAGCTTATTGTCTTCCATCCATTTGAGCCAGGTTTGGCTCTTCTGAAGGTTAAACTCACCATCGCCATTGGCTTCCCCTACTCCCCACTCTGTAATGATCAATGGTAGCTTTAATGCTATGGCTTTATCAGCTTTTGCACGTAGTGCTTCCTGGTGATATGGGTCGCTGGCATAAAAATGGAAAGAATAGGCTATGTTGTTGTAGTCCTTTATCGGATCGGCAGCGGCAATGTCTACATCCTGGTCCCAGTGCGGGCTGCCAACTACTATGATGTTATCCTTATCATATTTCCGAATTTCGGGGATGATCTGCAGCGCATAATCTTTAACCGTTTTCCAGTCAGTTTTTTCGGGTTCATTCCAGACCTCGTAGATCACATTAGGCACGCCGGCATACTTTTTAGCCATCTGCCGAAAAAAATCTCTCGACTGGCTAACATGCTGGTTTGAATGATGATCGTGCCAGTCTATCAATACATAAATCCCGCTCCTTATAGCCTGATCAACCACATTAACAATGAGTTCTTTTTGCTGTTCGGGCTGTTGCAGGTAACCGCTATCGGGCTGCACGCCCATTGATGCACGAATAATCAAGGCTTTAAAATCGTCGGCAAGCCAACTTACCACTCCGGGATTATAATACTTATGCCCCTGCCAAAGCGACCACGAGAGGCTAATCCCCCGCAACCGGGGAGCGGAACCGTGTTCGTTCACGAGTACACCGTTTTCAATCTTCAATTTACCGTTTTGAATTACAGGCGTTTGGGCTGATACAGAATAACTAAATGCAACCAATAATAAAAGCGCTATAAAGACCTTCATCTGTTATCAAATTTAAAGGCAAGTAATTTATAGCTACGTTATTGGTTTTAAAGCAACATGTAAAAATTTGATTAGATAATGGTAAAAACAGCCAAAGTTTATCAACCGTTATTATTCAGGGAATGCTTTTTATCTACATTCGCGCATTATTGTTTCAGCATGAAAAAGTAAAACCAATACCTTCTTTTAAAAATGTTGATGTTTTTAATTTAGTAAATCGGATATTGGGACTTAAATACAATGGCAAAGTTGATGGCACCAATCAGCTCGCCGATGAAATCATCAAAAAAATAAAAACATCCTATGAAAAACGTATTCAGGCTCCTGATCATCATATTATCACCACTGGCTTTACATGCCCAAAACCCTGCCGTTGTAAAACAGCAGGCAACCCTAATGGCGCAAAGCATGACTAAAGGCGATTATAAAAGCATAGTTAATTATACCTATCCCAAAGCTGTACAAATGGCCGGTGGCAAAGAAAAAATGACAGCCATGATAAGCGCTGCCATGCAGCAAATGAAAACTGCAGGTATCAGTTTTGAAAGTATTACGGTAGGTACCCCGGGTAAATTTTATAAAGCAGGAAAAGAAACCCACTGCCTGCTGCCCGAAACTATTATTATGACCAGTACTAAAGGGCGCATGGCCATGCACAGTAACCTGCTGGCGGTTAGCGGAGATGGCGGCAAAAACTGGTCGTTCCTGGATATGAATAATTCAACTGCCGATAAGGTGCAGCAGCTGATCCCAAACTTTAATCCAGCCTTAAAAATTCCACCAGCTACTACCGAGCCATTACAATAACAGCGAGGTTTGGGCTGTTGGCTTATTATCGTCTCTCTGGATAAATTGAGGGCGCATTAACTGCGTGCCCAATGCCTTGTTTAATTCCTCAACTACATAATCGGCCAGTTCGGGCGAGTAGCGCTCATCGTGCTGGTGCATAAAAAACCATACCGATTTAAGGCCCTGCTCCTTCCAGTTTTTGATCCGCTTTACCCATTCATCAACACGGGCATAATCTGTAGGGTGCAGACTATTGCCTACAAAGCGAATGAAAGCATGAGGTGTTGGTAAAGCCATGTGCACCACATCCCGGCGGCCGCTGGCATCGGTTATGATAGAGCCAATATTGAGATCCCGGAAAAGGTTAAATACCCTGTCGCGGTTATCGGCAACGGCAAACCAATCTTTATGGCGCAGTTCAACAAATACCGGGATATCTTTAGGCAATTGTTCAAGATAGGCCTTCAGCTCCGGGAAACTTTTTGGTGTATAATTATCGCTTAGCTGCAAAAACAGGGGGCCAAGCTTGTCGCCAAAAGCCAGGACACCTTCATAATAGGTAGTAGTAATATCCTCCGCATTTTTTAACCGGCGAATATGGCTGATACTTTGCGAAAACTTAGGACAAAATTTAAAACCGGGATTACTATCGGCCTTAGCCTTCCATTTAGCAACGGTATCAGGACTGTAAACGTTATAAAAAGTAGCGTTAAGCTCAATACAATCAAAGTGCTTAACGTATTCATCTAAAAAATTAGCGTCTTTGGTTTTTAGGGGATAGATCTTACCAATCCATTCCTTGCGTCCCCACTTAGCGCAGCCAACATGCACCTGCAGGGGCATATCACTTTTCGCGGCGGCAAGGGCATCAACAGTTATCTGCGGATCGGCCGGCAAGGTAAAATCAACCCTTGCTAATTCTTCGTCCGTTACTCTACCAAATTCCATATTGCTTTTTTGCGGGAAAGATACGGTTTTGATTAATTAGGTGAGTAGTTGATGAATTGATTAAGTGAGTGGTTATTTGATCAACATTAAACCTAATCAACCACTCTCCCAATCAACTACTCACTAAACTACAAGAACATCCCACCTGAAGCTTCAATACGCTGAGCATTGATCCAGCGGGCATCCTCCGTGCATAAAAATGCGACCACACCGCCTATATCATCGGGTTGTCCCACCCTGCCTAAAGCGGTAAATTGCGCCATCCTTTCTTCCAAACCCGGATGCGAGTCGAACGCTGCCTTGGTAAAGTCGGTTTGGATAATACCGGGAGCCACAACGTTTGCGGCTATACCGCGACTACCCAATTCTTTTGCAAGATACTTGGTGAATACTTCAATAGCTCCTTTCATTGAGGCATAAGCGGCATATCCCGGAGTTGAAAAACGGGCCAAACCGGTCGAAAAATTAATGATCCGGCCACCATCAGCAATTACGGTTAAACTCTTCTGCGTTAAAAAGTAAACGCCTTTAAAATGCACGTTAAACAGGTTATCAAAATCCTCTTCAGTAGTTTGTGCAAATGGCGAGGCAGCATCAATACCCGCATTATTGATCAGGAAATCAAAGGTATCCCGGCTCCATTTTTCGTTGAGGGTTGCTTTTAGTGTTGCAATAAAAGCATCGAAGGTGGATACAATACCCGTATCCAGTTGCAAAGCAGCAGCTTTTTGGCCCATCGATTCTATTTCGGCAACAACGGCTTCAGCTTCTTCTTTTTTACTGCGATAAGTTACTATAACATCGATCCCTTTTTGGGCGATGTGCTTAGCAGCGTTTTTGCCTAAGCCACGGCTGCCACCGGTTATCAATGCAATTTTATTTGTTCCCATTGTTGATGTTTTTTAATGTTTTAACAATACAAAGATGCGATGGTTGGTGAATAAAATTATGGTGACTACTTCAGATTAAATGGTAACCATTTCAGTTTTTTTATTCAGATTGACTACTAAAAAGTAAAAGCGAAGGGACTGACAATTCCTTCTCCATGGGAGCTACTGTGTATAAATATCTTGATGATTTTATTATTAATTGAAAAACGATGTCATTTCGAACGAACCACGGGGAGGATTTGTGCATCAGCGGGTGAGGAGAAATCTTATACGCCCTGCTTTTAATCGCGTAACTATGCATATCGTAAAAGATTTCTCACCCTTCCCCCGCTATTTCCCACCCTTCAAGGGCTCGAAATGACATTTTTTAGCTGAACAGATGTGTACACAAAGTAGCCCCCATGGAGAGGGAATCGCACAGCCCGAACTCTTAAAACCGTCTGACTGTCTTTTCAGCAGACATCATAACCAACTAATCATAAATTTATCTCCCTCAAAATCAACACCGAACAAATAAAAATTAAATTAAACTACTTAAACCATAGGAATTATATAATTTATTTTTACATTTGCACTGTCAACAACGACAAAGCGTTCTTTTTATAACTTATCAAGAAAGACTGAGGGAAAGGCCCAAAGACGTCTTAGCAACCTGTACATCCGCATAATGTAAAAGGTGCTAATTCCTGCTCCTGTGCAAAACGGGAGAGAGATAATTATATCTACACCCCACAACCGATCTGATTAAGTGATTTTTTTCTATAATTTTCAAGTCGCGTGACCGAGAGGATAGGTGGGGGTCCGCAATACCCTAAACGGCAGTTCGAATCTGCCCGCGACATCAAATTTTCCAAATAGTTCTTCATCTCATATTTCCTGAATCTGCTTTTGCTGAAATCAAGCCGCACAAAAACTATTTTTCGCCCTTTAAAAAGTGCAAACTAAATTCATATATTTAGCATTGCTTAACCTGCATTTAAGCAAGATAAACCAGTGTAAATTATTGCAATTGCTTTTTACTTATGAAGATCTTTAACATTGTATGGGTTGTACTTTTTATCATTTTTGCGGGTTTACAATATAACGATCCCGACCCATACCTTTGGATGCCTATTTACCTGTATTGTGCCTGGTTTTGCTACCTGGCTGCTAAAAAGGAATTTTACCCTATTGGTTACGCAGTTGGCATTGCCATTTTTACAGGTTATGCCATTTACAAGATATTTGATAATAACGGCCTTATTGATTGGTTTGAATATCACCACGCCGAAAGCCTTGTGCAAACCATGAAAGCCGAAAAGCCATGGGTTGAAGAAGTACGCGAATTTTTTGGTTTACTAATTTGCGTGGCTGTGCTTGCAGCTAATTGGGTTTATGGTATAAAGCAAAATAAAAAAGTACCGGTTAAAAAGGGGAAGCGGTAAAGCTATATAAGGGTTTATTACAAAATAACATCAAATAAAAAAATCGTCATTGCGAGTGACCACCAGGGAATCCCCGGAAAAAATCGTAATGACGTGCAAAATACGTTTTAGAGATGGCGCGCTGGGCAGCGTTAGGTATTGCAGTGAAAAACCCGGAGCGTGTGCGGGTTTGTGTGTGGGCAAAGCGAGGACTTGTAACGGAAAGCCCGGTCCGCAGGCAACGCCCATGTTATAAAATCCGCCAAAAAAACACACCTAATAATCAACAACTTACAGACGCATCATTATAAACAACGAATTGTAGAAACTATTTTCTTTAGTTCAAGCCCGATTTTTGTTGCCAACATACAGACTTCCTTTTTAATAATTCCTTTACAAATACGACAACCCTCTAAATTCTCCATCACCATAATAAAACGGCTCAAAGCTATCTTCGGCAAGCTCGCAGCTTACCTGCATAGTGGTAAATGTAACATCACCAAAAATATTGGCTATGGCCGAGTCGGCAGCATCATGGCCTGTAGCTATTTTAATGAGGCCATTTAAAGGCACTAACCGCGTTGCATCAAAAAGAATCCATTTGCCACCCAGATATGCCTCAAAGCAGGCATGAAAATCGGCAGGTTTAAGATGATAGGCATAGCCCGTAAAATAGCGGGCCGGTATGGTCAAGGCCCTGCAAAGGGCTATGCCCAGGTGCGCAAAATCACGGCAAACGCCGGCTTGTTCAGTCACCGTATCAAAAGCCGATGTTTGTGAATTGGTTGAACCGCTTAAGTATTGTACGTTTTTATGAATCCAGTTGGTTAATTCAACCACCTGCTCAAAGGGGTTAGTAATATGCCCGAACATATTGTGTGCGAGGCGGTATAACTTATCCGACTGGCAATAGCGGCTCGGGTTAAGATAAGGCAGCACCGGCGAAGGCAATTCAGAAACGTGGGTTTCCTGCAAATGACCAAAATCTGCTACCTCATAGCAATTATCGATGGTAGCCTTATAGGTGACTTTAATGTTGGGGGTATCAGCGTTTACATCAAAACGCACTAATCGGTTTTCGCCCTGCAGGGTTTGCAATTCCTCAAACCTTATATAGGGTTCTAATTCAAACTCTTCACTTATTACCGTTTGATTTGTGCTCCTTAAAGCATGTATATTTAAAATCAATGTGCCCGGCGACCGTACTACATATTCCATTTGGGAAAACACATCGAATTTCATACTATCAGCCTTCTGTTTTTATTTCTTCCAATTTATTAAATGTGGCATCCATCCAGTCTTCCGAAATATGGTCGAGCGCCAGTTTAAGCTCCTCGGCCCATTGGGTTGAGATATGCTCCAGATCTTGTTTGTTATAACGTTGCTCAACAATATTGAAGCTATCCCTTTTATAAACAGCAACATCTATCGGAAAATCGACATTATTTGAACTTACCCTTGTTGAATCGAACGAAAGGAAACCCGTTTTCAATGCTAATCTCAAGCTCGAATCCTCATCAAGGATCCGGTTCAGGATAGCCTTACCGTGGCCCGAGTTACCGATAACTACATAGGGTGCTCCCTGCCCTAACTCAACCCAGTTTCCTTCGGGATAAAGCAAAAAAAGTTTATGCTCATCATCATCACGCAATTGCCCGCCTATAATGGTGTTCAGGTCGAACCTTAAGCCCGAAGCATCAAGAGATTCCTTATCTTCCTGGGCAGCGCGCTTTACCTGCTCACCAAATGCATTCACAGCTTTGTACATTTTATTGAACTCGGCTGTTTCCAGTAATTCGTTAAAATATATTACCGCCTTATCACGTACCGACCGTAAACCACTGGTCATGATAAACAACGAAAAATGATCCTTTTGCTCAATCGTGATCTTCTTTTTTACAGTGGTATCCGTTCCCGAAGTTATGCGGGTATCGGCTATAGCCAATAAACCCTCCTTAACTTTAATTCCGAGGCAATAAGTCATTTGATTAGCGTAGTTCGTTATAAATTAATACTTGCCAAAGTAATTAAATAATGCGAGATTTATTACCATAACCACTTATTTACCGATACATCTTTTAAGACCTAATCATTTTTATTTTACTGCTTCAAATGAGTTTCAGATCAGCGCTTCCCATCCTGTTGTTGTTTTTAACCATAAACTTTGCAAAAGCGCAAAAACACAGCCCTATCCCCGTTATTTTTGATACAGATATTGCCGGCGACTATGACGATGTTGGTGCTATGGCCTTATTGCATGCCTTTGCTGATAAAGGCGAAGCCAAAATACTGGCTACCATATCATGTAACGCGTTTGAAACCACGGCCCCAACTATCAGCGTGATCAATACTTATTTTGGCAGACCTGAGATCCCGATAGGTATTGTAAAAAAAGACAAACCTAATAAGGACTGCGCACAGCGATGGGCCCAGGCTATTGTTGCCCGATATCCGCACAACATTAAATCAAACAGCCAGGCAATCGAGGCGGTGCCCCTTTACCGTAAAATTCTGGCAAGCCAGGCCGATGGCAGTGTAACCATTATTTCGGTTGGATTTTTTACTAACCTGGCCGATCTGCTTAGGTCCGGCCCCGACAAATACAGCAAATTAACCGGAGAACAACTGGTGAAACAAAAGGTAAAAAATCTGGTATCTATGGCTACCGGAATAGGTACTGATGGCAAAAGTTTTAGCGAATACAATGTAAATGTGGATGCAGCTTCGGCACGGGAGGTATTTAAAAACTGGCCTACTCCCATAACCCTTAGCGGCTTTGAAATAGGCGAAAAGATATTGACAGGGATTCGCCTCATTAACAATAAATCGATACAAAACAGCCCGGTAAAAGATGCTTTTAGGATTGCTCTCACTAAAGATAAAAATACTGTTGGGCGCAACAGTTGGGACGAAACTGCTGTATTAACAGCCATCAGAGGCCCCAAACCTTATTTTACCTATCGTAAACTTAATATGGAAATAAAGGATGATGGCACTGACGTAGTAATACCAGGCGAAAAATTTTCATACCTTCAATTTGCTATACAACCTGATGCTATTGCAAAAGATATTGAACAACTGATGATGCACCAACCGTTAAAAAAATGAAAAAGTAGGCGCCACTAAAATACCAACTACTTGGTATTGAATTTTCAGCCAATTGGTGCCACCTTAGTTTCACCATGAATAAACCAATTAAAATACAGGTGGCTATCTTTTGTGAGCCTTGCATTATCTGCGGTAGCCGGCCCGTCATAGCACAGGCCAAAGGCAAATTTATTGTAAGATGCGGCGCTAACGCCGATCACTATCAAACCCCGCCGGGACTGGTTGACATAGCCAACTGGAATAAGCACAACCATCGCGAAGCAGATAGCAGCCCTGCTACGAGGCACCTTAAACATGGCTGATCATTTGAAGTATCGGGTTACCACATAACCGATTGCTTCCTTAATATATGTGCCCCAACCTGCCAGGGCACCAGCATTGGGAAGAAAATCATCAAAAGAAACGGCAAACCTCCGGCTGGTAAAATTACAGGGATACGCAACTACGTTGATCCCCTGCTTTTTAAATATCATCATAGAACGGCGCATATGGAAGGCAGAAGTAACCAACAGATAAGGCCCTTTAAGCTTATGTTGCTGCAGCACTTCTTTTGAAAACATAGCGTTTTCAATGGTGTTACGTGATTTGGATTCGCTCAACACACAACTATCCGGTACCTGCATCTCTTTAAGTTGTTCTTTTACCCAATCTCCTTCTCTAAAACCCGACGGCATTAAAAGTCCATTCCCGCCTGATACAAGCAAATGGCTAACTTGTCCCGTTTTCTGCAACCGAACTCCCTGGATAAACCTGTCGGCAGCGGAATTAAAAAAGCCGCCGCCATTGCCGTCGTCCGAGCTGAAACCGCCCAGTACTATAGCACAGGTATACTTTTTGCCAACAGGCATAGCAGTTTCCCTGATATCCCAGCACCAGCTAACCAGGTTAATTAACAGCGAATTAGAGAAGATATAAAGTACAATAATACTCGTAAGCAAAAATTTTCGTTTACGTTTTACGTTCTTGGAAAAAAGGGCTATCAGTAAAAATGCAAATACCCATAAAAGCAGGCTCATTAAAAATGAAAGCACTTTTGAAAATATAAAAAACATATTGTAGCTATAATGTTTAAGTGCTTCAAATATAGAAGCTTTTAATAAACCGGGTAACAAACTGGCATTATCATTGTCATATATAACATAAAAAATTAAGATGGGCTTTATCAAAACTCTTGCTATAGGTGCTGCAGTTGCTTACGGAATAAATTACGTAACCAAAAAAGGACCCGACGGTAAATCGATTATCGATAACCTTGTTGACAATGCCCCTGAATGGGCAGATCGCGCAAAAAAATACGGCGAACTTACTTTAGAGCAGATTGCCGTACGTACTCAAAATTTCAGGGATAACAGCAGGCGGTAATACAACTTGCTTTGTACGTAATAAGTATATTTTTGGCATGTTTCACCTCCTGCCTGAGAAAGGTATTCTACAATAAAAATATATCATTGCGAGTAACCACCGGGAAAGTCCTAAAAAAATGAGATGACGTGTAAGCTGTGTTTTAGGGGTATTGTGCGGGGGCTACGTTAGGGATAGAAGCGTAAAGCCCACAGCGCGGGTTAGGTTTGCGGGTAGGAAAGGCGAGGACTTATAGCGGATAGCCCGAGCCGCAGGCAACGCCCATATAATAAAACAGATCGAAAAAAATACTTAATAATCAATAACTTACTATCACATCATTATAAGCGAAAGCGTGGCAATCGTATACTATACAAAACGGCCATGCTTATGTGCGATTGCCATGTCGCGCCGCCCGAAACCCAACGCTGGCTCCTCGCAATGACATAAAGTAAAACTAACCCCAACAATTAACAATTAAGCTGCCTCATCAGCCATTGCTCACGATACTGCTTTGGCGTTACGCCTTCAAAACGCTTAAAAAACTTGGTAAAATTTGACGGATCGAAAGTAAGCCGGCTAGCTATTTCAGCTATGCTTACGATATTTTCCTGAAGCATGGCTTTGGCAATTTCCATGATCTTCTCTTCGAAAAAGAAACAGGGGTGCTTCCCGGTGGTGAGTTTGATGGTATTGCTTAGGTGTGTGGGATGGATATGCATTTCATTGGCAAAGTCGCGGATCTCATACATATCCAAAACGCGGTTGTTCAGCACATCGTCAAGATGCTTGTCAATGGCCTTCAGATAGTCGGCGGTAATTTCATGCTGACGGGCCAGTATTTTCTTAGGAACAGTGAGCGTTGCGTCCATAACACAAAACTAAGCAAACAGATCGGGCTTAAACAGCGGTGCTACGCGCTTTTTAGATGCCTGCTCATAGGCATATCCCAATTTTATGATGTCACCCTCTTTGTAGGCCGTGCTAAAAAACGATAACCCAACCGGCAAGCCATGTGCCAGGCCCATAGGTACTGTAATATGCGGATACCCTGCCATAGCCGCTGGCCCCGAAAAACTGAAACCATTATCATAATCGCCATTTACCAGGTCGATACATACTGCGGGGCCATTAGTGGTGCCTATAATGGCGTCAAGTTTATATTTGGCAAGCATCTCATCAATAACTTTACGGGTACCAGCATTGGTTTGTTTAACCGCGTCAAGATACTCTTTACTGTTCAGATCGCCTTTGGCCTGTGCTAACTCCAGGGTTTCCTGTTTAAAGAAAGGCATTGCTTTAGCTTCATTCTGTTTGTTGAAAGCAATAACGTCGGCCAATGTTTTTATTTTGCTGTTGGCATTGCCGAAGTATTGGTTAAGGCCATCTTTAAATTCATAAAGCAGCACCGTAAATTCATTGTTGTTAATGGTCTTTAGCTCTTTGTTAAGTTCAATCTCCACCACTTCGGCTCCCTTGCTTTTCAGGGTTTTAATAGCATCCTGCAACAATGCTACCACAGCAGGATTGTCATTAAGTGCTAATTTTTCTACACCAAGCCGCTTACCCTGTAAGCCGTTTACATCTAAAAATTTGGTGTAATCGGCCTCCACTTTGCCCTTGCTGCCAAGTGTTGCCAGGTCAAGTGTATCTATCCCGGTAAGTGCGCCAAGCAATATGGCAGCATCCTTAACCGTGCGCGTCATTGGACCTGCCGTATCCTGTGTTTTTGAAATAGGAATAATGCCCGACCGGCTCCATAAGCCCACTGTTGGCTTAATGCCCACCAAACCATTAACTGACGCCGGTGAAACTATAGAGCCATTAGTTTCAGTGCCGATACCTATAACACAAAGATTGGCCGCAACGGCCGTTCCCGTGCCTGCACTTGAACCACTGGGGTTCCTGTCTAAAATATAGGGATTTTTAGTTTGCCCTCCCCTGCTGCTCCATGCGCTGGTTGAATGTGTGGAGCGAAAGTTTGCCCACTCGCTTAAATTAGTCTTACCCAATATTACTGCACCCGCCTCACGAAGCTTATGCACTATAAAAGCGTCCTGTTTTGCAAAATTATCGGCCAAAGCCAACGATCCTGCAGTGGTATGCATGTTATCACCTGTGTTGATATTATCCTTGATCAGCACAGGTATGCCATGCAGCGGACCGCGCACTTTGCCCTTTTCACGTTCACGGTCCATCACATCGGCCATGTTCAGGGCATCTTTATTAAGCTCGATCACAGCGTTGAGCATAATGCCTTTTTTATCTATCTGGTCAATACGCTTAAGGTACAGTTCGGTAATCAGCCTTGAAGTAAACTGCTTGCCCTGCATTTTTTGCTGCAGATCAGTAATGGTTATTTCACTCAGTTCAAATATGTCGTCCTTGCTGTTTTCGGAAGCAACGGTATCATCTGCTTTATTTTCGGCCGATGGCTGGTTGCAGGAAGCCGCAACTAAAGTAGAGATGGTTAAACTCGCCAGCGAACCTGTTTTGAGGAAATTTCTTCTATGCATAACTGTTTAAATAAAAGGCATTACAAGTAACAAAATATTTAACTACTTTGAAAATTACAGAGGCGTAGGTAGTTAAATGTTACAAAGCATGTACAAAATCACACAAAGGCGCTAAGTCACAAAACTATTACAGCTTGACCCCCTTTGCGTCTTAGCGCCTTTGCGTGAAACTATTCTTCTTGATATCTTATTTCGATATCATCCCCGATATCACATTAATACTCAACGCCACAATAGCGGTATTAAAAGCAAAAGAAATTAACCCGTGCAGCCATGCCAGGCGGCGGATAGAACGGGCCGAGATCTCCACATCCGATACCTGGAAGGTCATGCCTACAACAAAAGAAAAGTATACAAAATCGAGATAGTCGGGCTCTTTTTCCTCGCCCGGAAATTCGAGCCCACCGAGGTGTTTGAGTTTTTTATCATCATCGGGGGCTGTAGTATAATACATATGGGCATAACGCAACGTAAATATGGTATGCACCAGCCACCAGGACACAATTACCGAAGCCATCGCCAATAAAACCCGCGCCGTCACAACTGCATCCGATTGGTTTTTTGTGGACAATAACAGGAATACTATCGCCAGTAAGCTCATCAGCGATGACACGATTACAAACAAAAATATCAACGTACGACTTGAGTCTTCAATACTGGCTATTCTCCGGATCTCAGCAGGATTAGCCGTAAGGATAATAATCCAATCCATAATAATGATGCATAAACCGAATGCTATCCAGGTTACCAAAGCAACTGTTGGCGCCGAAAAATTCGACCACGAGAAAAATAGTGTTATTGCTGCGGCTCCTAACGAAATCAGGAGGCGATGATGGGCATCAAGACTAAAAAAGACTTTTGTTTTTGTTTTGGCTTTTTGAGGCATACAATTTAAGCTACACCATAAATATGATAATGTTTGATGTAGAATAAATGAAGATACTAAAAATCGTCTTCGTCAACAATCCAGGCCACACGGCCAACCTGCCCGTCATCCAGCTGCACTTTTATTCCGCGCGAATGGTAAGCCGCGCTCGTGAGCAACCGTTTTACAAAGCCGCGGGTCAGCGTACCGGTACGCTGATCTTTTTTTAGGATGATGTCAACCTCAAGGCCTGGGTATATATCGCTTCTGTTTTGTCCGTTCATGACCGTTGATTTTTTTGATTACGTTGATTGCGCTGATTTACCTTTTTGATTCGTTTGATTTCACCGATGCGCCTACCATAAATGGGGTGTCATGCTGAGGAACGAAGCATCTTCTTCGCTTTGTATAGCAGCTCAGCCTATCTAAGAAGATCCTTCGCTATCGCTCAGGATGGCAAATTATAGCTTTTCTATTCAACCAATCCTTTTATTGCATGCTCTACCTTTCCGAAATCAAAATTATTGACCAATTTATCAAACGATGCAGAAATATGTTCGTTACCCAAATTACCGATGCTGCCCTCATGGGTATGGTTCACCGTTTTATCGGGGTTAAAATCACCTGCTTCAATAGCTAAACCAACCTGCTTGTAAGCATCGCGGAATGGTGTGCCGCTTAACGTTAAACGGTTCACTTCCTCCACACTAAACAGGTATGCGTATTTAGCGTCGTCCAGGATATCTGTTTTTATCGTGATATTTTGCAGCATGAAGGTTGCCATTTGCAGGCAGTGTTTCAAATCGGCAAAAGCAGGGAACAACAATTCTTTCAATAACTGCAGCTCGCGGTGATAGCCTGATGGCAGGTTAGTGGTCATCATGGCTACATCGGTAGGCAGTGCTTGCAGGCGGTTACATTTGCCACGCATAATTTCCCAAACATCGGGGTTCTTTTTATGCGGCATGATGCTGCTGCCGGTAGTCAGGGCATCAGGGTAACTCACAAACGAGAAATTCTGGCTCAGGTACAGGGTTTGATCCATGGCCATTTTAGCCAGTGTTGCAGCTATAGTTGATATAGCTTGTGCAATGATCCGCTCGGTTTTACCACGGCCCATTTGCGCGTAAACAACATTATAATTCAGGTTGTCAAAACCTAAAAGCTGTGTAGTTAAGGTACGGTTAAGCGGAAACGACGATCCATAACCGGCAGCCGACCCCAGCGGATTTTTGTTAGTGATACGATAAGCAGCCAAAACCAGTTCAAGATCGTCAACCAGGCTTTCGGCATAAGCGCCAAACCACAGGCCGAATGATGATGGCATGGCCACCTGAAGGTGGGTATAACCCGGCAATAAAACATCTTTGTGTTTATCACTTAATTCGATAAGCAGGCGAAACAGGGTTTCGGTACTTTCAACAACTTCCTGTAACTGACTGCGGAAAAATAATTTCAGATCAACCAAAACCTGATCGTTACGGGAGCGGCCACTGTGGATCTTTTTGCCGGCATCACCTATGCGTTGGGTTAATAATAACTCAACCTGCGAGTGCACATCTTCAACATGCTCGTCAATTTTAAAACCGCCTTTAGCGATATCGGCATAAATATTTTTCAACTCACGCTGAACAAGCTCCAGATCGGCGCTGTCCATCAGCCCTACGCTTTGCAACATGCGGGTGTGGGCCAACGATCCTAAAACATCAAACGCCGCCATTTGCTCATCAAATTCGCGGTCGCGACCAACAGTAAAGTTTTCAACCAGTTCGTTAACGTTGGTAGTTTTTTGCCATAGCTTGCTCATGGTGCAAATGTATAAATTATCTGAACCATGATTTATGGGATTTAAGGATTAACAGGATTTTTTGTCTGAACCGAGATTTGGGGGGATTTATCGGATGGACAGGAGTTTGTCTGAACCGGAATTTTTGGAATTAATGAATTGTCAGAAAATGAAAAATTCGATAAATTCCCAAAATTCGTTTAATTCGAGTTCAGACAGAAATAAGACAGTACAGGATGGCAATCTCAATCCATCCAATTAACATTGTTGATTGTGACAACATATTACAGCCTTTGGCCAATATTGTATAAACCGCTATCTTAACCACATGAAACACCCTTTATGTAAGCCATTGCTTAGCATTGCCTTATTATGCTGCTCTTTTTCTATATCACAAGCTCAAACGCCCGGGGCTGCAGGTCTTAAATCGGAATATCTTGTAAACCCGATAGGTATCGACAATGCGCATCCCCGTTTAACCTGGCTCATGAATGATAAAGCTCAGGGTGCAGCCCAGAGTGCCTATCAGCTTTACGTAGGTACCGATTCGGCTGCCATTTCAGCAGGCAAAAGCAACGCATGGGCTACATCCAAAATTGCTTCATCAAACAATCTTGTTATTTATAGCGGCCAGCAACTAAAACCTTTTACTAAATATTACTGGAAGGTTCAGCTTTGGGATCAGGCAGGTAAAAAGCTTGCCCCGTCAGCTATAAACAGCTTCGAAACCGGCATGATGGGGATGCAAAACTGGGAAGGCTCATGGATCAGCGATAATAAAGGAATAGCAGTAAACCCAGCGCCCTATTTCCGCAATACATTTAAGGTAGCTAAGCCTATCCGCTCGGCAAGGGCTTATATCGCGGTTGCGGGTTTGTATGAGCTCTACCTTAACGGTAAAAAGATCGGTAATCATCGGCTTGATCCAATGTATACCCGGTTCGACAGGCGTACGCTTTATGTTTCATATGATGTTACGGCTCAATTACAAAACGGCAAAAACGCTGTTGGAGTATTGTTAGGCAACGGCTGGTATAATCATCAGAGTACGGCTGTATGGTTCTTCCACCAGGCACCATGGCGCTGTCGCCCCGCATTTTGTATGGATTTACGGATCACTTATACCGATGGTACAGTTGAATCTGTAAAGTCGGGTACAGATTGGAAAACCTCACTTAGCCCCATCGTTTTCAACAGCATTTATACTGCCGAGCATTACGATGGCAGGCTGGAACAACCGGGTTGGAATACCGTCAATTTTGATGATAGCAAATGGAAACCGGTCATTAACCGCTCGGCCCCATCCATGAATATCGTATCACAGGCCATGCAACCTATCCGCGCGGTTGATACCATCAGCACCAAAAGCGTTACCAAACTTGATAGCGGTGTTTGGGTATTTGATATGGGCCGAAATATTTCGGGCGTAAGCCAAATTACGGTTAAAGGTGATTCAGGTACGGTGATCCGCCTGAAACATGCAGAAAGATTGAACAAAAACGGACACGTTGATCAATCAAACATCGATCTGCATTATCGCCCTACCGATGATAAAGACCCTTTTCAGACCGATATTTTTATTTTAGGAGGCAAAGGCGAGGAAACTTTCTCTCCTCGTTTTAACTACAAAGGGTTTCAATATATAGAGGTAAGCAGCAGCAAACCAATTCAGATTGGCAAAGAAAACATCAAGGCATTTTTTATGCACAGCGATGTGGAGCCTATTGGTACGGTTAAAGCTTCAAACCCAACTATTAATCAAATCTGGACCGCCACCAACAACAGCTACCTGAGCAACCTTTTCGGCTACCCTACCGACTGTCCGCAACGCGAAAAGAACGGCTGGACAGGGGACGCCCATATTGCCAGCGAAACAGGCTTATATAACTTCGATGGCATCACCGTATACGAAAAATGGCTGGCCGACCATCGTGATGAGCAGCAGCCTAATGGCGTACTGCCGTCTATTATCCCAACTGGTGGCTGGGGCTATGAATGGGGTAACGGGCCCGACTGGACCAGCACCATTGCTATTATTCCCTACAATATTTATTTATTTTATGGCGATAGCAAACTGCTGGCCGATAGCTACAACGCTATCGAAAAATACGTAAACCACATTGATGACCTTTACCCAACCGGGCTTACTACCTGGGGGCTGGGCGACTGGGTGCCCGTAAAATCGGTTTCGCCGGTTGAACTTACCTCATCTGTTTATTACTATACCGATGCCAGCATATTGGCTAAAGCAGCTAAAATATTAGGCAAACAGGCCGATTACATAAAATATTCGGCGCTGGCCAACAAGATCAAGAACGCCATCAACGCTAAATATTTAGATACTACAACCGGCATTTACGGCGAAGGTTTACAAACAGAACTAAGCGTGCCGCTTTACTGGGGAGTGGTGCCCGAAGACATGAAAAGCAAAGTAGCAGCTAACCTGGCTAAACGTGTCGAAGCAGATAATTTCCATTTGGATGTAGGTATATTGGGCGCCAAGGCCATCTTAAGCGCCCTAAGTGATAACGGGTACCCGGATGTAGCTTACAAAATAGCCTCGCAGGAAACCTTCCCGTCATGGGGCTGGTGGATGGTGAACGGGGCTACCACCCTTTATGAAAATTGGCAGATAGATGCAAAATCTGATATTTCCCTTAATCATATCATGTTTGGGGAAATTGGTGCCTGGCTGTACAAAGGCATTGCAGGTATCCATCCCGATCCTGAACATCCTGGCTTTAAAAACGTACTGCTGCAACCACATTTTGTACCGGGTTTAAATGCATTTAGCGCTACTCACAAAGGGCCTTCCGGTAACATTGTTTCATCATGGCAGCGTATCAATGGTGCAGTAACTTATAAAGTAACCGTACCTGCAAACTCAAGCGCAACAATCACCTTCCCGGCAGGTAAAGTTTACCTTGCTGGCAAGGCAATCGGCAACCCTGCATTGTACAAAATAAATGCGGGCAGTTATGTGTTCGAGGTAAAATAATATCGCCGCAAATGCCATAGTATTTTCATATTTTAATATCTGCGCATATCAAATGACCATTTACTGACAGGCCGGGGCAACCCCGGCCTGTTTTTGTATATAAATTTGTCACACCTTATTTACAGTCACTGATACCATGCGCAGGATATTATCTATCGTATTTTTATTATTTGTTGCAAAATTTGCCGTAGCGGGACCTGAAGAGCCATGGTCATTAAGTACCGACAAGGAAGGCATCAGGGTTTATACCCGCCATATTCCCGATTCAAAGATCAAAGCCATTAAAGTAGAATGCACTTTTAACGCTACAGCTGCACAGTTAGTAGCCGTTTTGATGGATATTAAAACCTGCGCCGAATGGGTTTATCATACCAAATCGGCAACTGTCATTAAAGAAGTTTCTCCTTCAGATATATATTATTATTCGGAAGTAAACATACCCTGGCCGGTACATAACCGCGATTTTGTAGCACATTTAAAAGTTACGCAAGATCCCAAAACCAAAGTGGTTACCATCGACGCTCCGGTTATATCAAACATGGTACCTTTAAAGGATGGTATTGTAAGGGTCGAAAATTCGACTGGCCGCTGGGTGATTACGCCTGTTGACAGCAGCCACGTAAGCATTGTTTACACCCTGCACCTTGATCCCGGAGGCTCGGTACCTGCCTGGTTGATCAACATGTTTGCAGCACAAGGCCCTACCGAAAGTTTTAAAGGTTTGAAAAAGCAACTTCAGAAACCTGCTTATAAGGATGTGAAGTTGGCTTATGTGCAGTAAGTTCCTCTGCTCCCTAATTCAGTTTGCAGTCTTTTGTCTGAACTCGAATTAAGCGAATTAAAGAATTTATTGAATTTGCATCTTAGTTCGGTGCGAAGAAGATTCTGCCAATTCCTTAATTCCATAAAATTCGAGTTCAGACAAAAATCCTGTATTCCGAAAAATCCCCCCAAATCCTGGTTCAGATAATCTGCAAATAAACGTCAACATTTTGCAAATAAAATTGAAAACTCGTATCACACTTAGCTGTACTTTCGATGTTGGTATATAAGCGTTTAATTTGCCGGCAGGATACCAAAGGATAGTTGTGCAAATTATAAAC
Organism: Mucilaginibacter sp. Mucisp86; assembly: GCF_047324315.1. Lineage (NCBI taxonomy): Bacteria > Pseudomonadati > Bacteroidota > Sphingobacteriia > Sphingobacteriales > Sphingobacteriaceae > Mucilaginibacter > Mucilaginibacter sp. Mucisp86. The sequence continues at coordinate 4,340,179 of NZ_CP168503.1, read as the reverse complement.
GCTAATATTGCTTTAACCAATTTAAAGTAAACGTGTAAACGATGAGAGTTGCTTTGTTTGTTCCTTGCTATGTTGACCAGTTTTACCCCAAAGCGGCTATTGCCACACTGGAGTTACTGGAGAAACTTGGCTGTGAGGTCCACTACCCTAAAAATCAAACCTGTTGCGGACAACCGATGGCCAATTCGGGCTATGAGCATTTAACCGGCGGTTGCAATAATTTATTTGTCGATAATTTTTCGGGATACGATTATATCGTTTGTCCTTCGGGAAGCTGTACGCTGCACATCAAAGAGCATTTACATGCCGATGGAAAAGAGGAAAAGGCAACCGAGATCCGCAAAAAAGTTTATGAGCTTACCGAGTTTTTGGTTGATGTATTGCGGGTTAAACAACTTTCGGCCAGTTTCCCTTACCGGGTTGGGTTACATCAGAGCTGCCATGGGTTACGCGGATTACGCATAGCCCAGATGAGCGAGCTGGTTGCCGAGCCCTTCAGCAAACCGGCTCAACTACTTGATATGGTAAACGGGCTTGAACTGGTACCACTAAGCCGTCAGGACGATTGCTGCGGTTTCGGCGGTACATTTTGCGTGGTTGAAGAAGCTGTATCGGCAAAAATGGGAAAAGACCGTGTGGCAGATCACGTATCGCATGGCGCACAATATATCACTTCGGCCGATCTTTCTTGCCTTATGCACCTCGAAGGCATTTTACGCCGTCAAAACAGCGATGTTAAAGTAATTCACGTAGCCGAAATTTTAAACCACAGCATGCAATGAGTACCGCTACTACCAAAGATCACCCGCATTTAGCTGCCGATTTTAACCGCGATGAACCCCGTGTAAACTGGCACGATGAAACCCTATGGTGGGTGCGCGCCAAGCGGGATATTGCAGCCCACAAACTCCCCGAATGGGAATTGCTGCGCGAAACGGCATCGCAAATAAAATTTAACGTACTCTCCAACCTGAGCAGCTACCTTGAGCAGTTTGAGGCTAACGCTATCAAAAATGGCATCATAGTGCACTGGGCGGCAGATGCAACTGAACACAACCAGATTGTACACAGCCTGCTTGAGCAAAAGGGCATTACCAAAATGGTAAAAAGCAAATCAATGCTTACCGAGGAATGCCATTTGAACGAATATCTGAAAGAACAAGGCATTGATGTAATTGACTCTGACCTTGGCGAACGCATTGTACAGTTGGCCAATGAGCCGCCAAGCCATATCGTACTGCCTTGTATCCACAAAAAAAAGGAAGAAATAGGCGATATTTTCCACGAGCATTTAGGCTCAGCCAAAGGCGAATCGGATCCTAAAATATTGACCGAAACTGCCCGTCAGCATTTACGCGAGGTGTTTTTAACCCGTCGCGCGGCGCTTACCGGCGTTAACTTCGCAGTTGCCGAAACGGGTGAGTTTGTAATTTGCACTAATGAGGGCAATGCAGACATGGGCGCACATCTGGCCGAGATCCATATTGCCTCGATGGGTATTGAAAAGCTAATTCCCGAAAGGAAACATCTTGGGGTGTTTTTACGCCTGCTTACACGCAGTGCTACAGGGCAGCCAATTACTACTTACTCAAGCCACTTCAGCAAACCGCAGGATGGCACGGAAATTCATATTGTTATTGTTGACAACGGTCGCAGCATTCAGTTGGGACGTGAGGAGTTCCGCAACTCATTAAAATGTATCCGATGCGGTGCTTGTATGAATACCTGTCCGGTTTATCGTAAAAGTGGTGGCCACAGCTATCATACTGCTGTCGCCGGGCCAATTGGCTCTATCCTGGCACCCAATCTCGATATGAAAAAATATGCCGATCTGCCATTTGCCTCTACCCTATGCGGTTCGTGCAGTAATGTGTGCCCGGTTAAAATAGATATTCATGACCAGCTATATAAATGGCGGCAGGTAATTGTTAAAGAAGGCTATTCGCCCAAAGCAAAAACCATGGCTATGAAGGCTATGGCCTTAACACTGGCATCGCCTACTTTGTACCGTATGGGCGGCAAAACCGGGCGGCTGGTATTTAAATATGCCCCGTTTGCAGTAAATAACAAATTAAACCCATGGTATAATCAAAGGGAAATGCCAAAGGCGCCCGATGAATCATTTGGTGAATGGTATGCCAAAAGGAAAGGAGCAAAAAACTCATGAGCCGCGAAAAAATATTAGCCGCTGTAAAATTCAATCAGCCGCCGGCTTTGCCATTGCCTGATATGAAGGTGCTGAATACGCTAACCGATATCAGAACTGAATTGGTGTCGAAATATAAAACCATCGCTACAGCAGGCGGCAGCTTTGTTTACGAGGTAAGTGGTTTTGATGAGATCAAAGCCATCATCAATAATGAATTTAAAGCCGGCGTAAAAATCATATCGGCCCTTGATGAGCTAAGCGATTATATTTATGCTGAAACCGTAAAGCACGAAGACGGCCACAACTTTGCCGATGTGGAGCTAACCGTACTCCGCACCAACCTTGGCGTTGCCGAAAACGGCGCACTTTGGCTTACTGAGAAGGATATGGGCAGCCGGGTACTGCCTTTTATTGCCCAGCATTTGGCAGTAGTAATTAGTAAAGACGATTTTGTGCCAACCATGGCCCAGGCCTACCAGGTTATTGGCGATGCTGAGTACGGCTATGGCGCGTTTATATCCGGTCCTTCAAAAACCGCTGATATTGAACAATCCTTAGTGATTGGCGCCCATGGGCCGAGGAGTTTATCGGTTTTTATACTGTCGTAAACAACTATTCAAAACTCATGTCATTGCGAGCGTAGCGTGGCAACCGCACGAAAGCAGAGCCGCCCTGTATAGCATGCGATTGCTTCGTCGTTCCTTCTCGCAATGACATATTTTTCATTACTGGCGCTCGTTTGCAACGAGTGCGTAACGTGGGTTTGCGTTTATAACGCGACCGGCGGTACAATCGCTAAACCATATTAAGCGCTCGTTACAAACGAACGCAAGACTGCCACCCACCATCTTCACCCTAAAAATCAACAATTTACAACGATGACAAATGGATGATACAAAAATATACCGATTGGTATATTTTTGTGCTGTCAAAACTAATGACACTCAAAAACATGAAAAACTCACAAAATACAGTACTTATCACTGGCGGTAGTGCCGGTATAGGTTTTGAAATTGCAAAACAACTATCAGCTAAAAATAACCATGTAATTATTATCGGTCGCAACCAGGAACGCCTGGATAAAGCAGCCGCTCAATTACAAAATGTAACCGCTATTAAAGCAGATATCTCAAATGCAGATGACGTAGAAGCATTAACCGCAAAAGTGAAGAAAGATTTCCCTCAGCTAAATGTAGTGATCAACAACGCCGGTGCAGCGTCAATCAATGACTTGCTTACTACACCTAACGTTTTTGAAAATGCACAAACAGAAATGTTTACCAACTACATTTCAGTAATCCGCCTTAATGAAAAATTGTTGCCTGTTTTGCAACGGCAAAGCGAAGCAGCTATCGTAAACGTATCATCAATAGTTGCGTTTTTACCGGGCAAACAAACTGCTACCTACTCTGCAACTAAAGCCGCGCTGCACTCATACACCATATCATTACGTGCCGCTTTAGAAGATACTAACATCAAAGTATTTGAACTAATGCCTCCACTGGTTGATACCGAATTTTCGGCAGAGATTGGCGGTCATAACGGTATACCTGCCTCACAGGTGGCAGATGAATTTGTAACCGGTTTTGAAACCGATAATTACGAGATCCGCGTTGGTGGTACAGAGCCGTTCTATCGCTTGTATTTATCAAACCCGGCCGAAGCTTTGAAAGCCCTTCACCAGAGATAATTTTCTGGATTAATTTTTTCGCCCTAAAAAATACCGATTGGTATTTTTTAGGGCGATTATTAGTTTCTAATTCATATTCCAATGAAAAAAAGCATCCTCATCATTACCGTTATAGCCGCCGCTATTATGGAATTGATAGATACCTCCATCGTAAACGTTGCCCTCTCGCATATGAGCGGTAACCTTGGCGCCACGCTTGAAGATACTTCCTGGGTTATTACGGCCTATGCTATAGCCAATATTATTGTAATACCCATGACCAGCTTTTTAACCGCAAAGCTTGGCCGCCGCAATTATTACATTGGCTCTATCATTGCGTTTACCTTCTTTTCGGCCATGTGTGGACTGGCCTCAAATATCTGGACGCTGGTCGCTTTCCGCTTTTTGCAGGGTATTGGCGGCGGAGCTTTATTATCAGTATCGCAGGCCATTGTGTTCGAGGTTTACGGCAAAGAACGAGTGAGTATAGCCAGTGCGCTGTTTGGCGTGGGGGTGTTTTTAGGCCCAACAATTGGCCCTACACTTGGTGGTTTCATTACCGAAAATTATACCTGGCCCTGGATCTTTTACATCAACATTCCTATCGGTATTGCTGTCACCGTATCAAGTTTATTACTGGTTACCGAGCCCGAAATAAAGGCTAAAGTAAAGAGTGTGGACTGGTGGGGCATTCTCCTGCTCATTATAGGTATAGGCTCCCTCCAAACCGTATTGGAACGTGGTGAAACTGACGATTGGTTTTCGGCAGGGTATATTATTGTGCTTACTATAGTTGCCGTCATTAGCCTTAGTACATTCATTTGGTGGGAGCTTACAACCCAAAACCCGGTTATTGATTTGAGGGTACTAAGAAGCAAATCGCTCGCGGTAGCTGCTATACTGACTTTTGTAACCGGGTTCGGATTGTTTACATCCGTATTCCTTACGCCAGTGCTGGCGCAAAGGGTATTACTATTTCCACCTACCATCACCGGGCTTATTCTGTTACCGGGTGCAGTGCTGGCCATTGTGGGCTTGTTATTTTCGGCCACATTGTTAAAAAGAGGCGTATCTCCTTTGATCATCATCACCGCGGGGTTCGTTATCTTCATCAGCTTTACCTGGCAAATGTCGCACATGAACCTGGAGGCAGCACCCGGTGATTTGGTTGGCCCACTAATTTACAGGGCCATGGGCATTGCCTTACTAACCGTTCCGCTTACAGCCCTGGCAGTATCAGGGCTCGAACCTAAAGATATACCACAGGGAACTGCACTAAATAACATGATGCGACAATTAGGGGGCTCGTTTGGTATTGCGGTTATCAACACCTATGTGGCGCAACGTTTCGGATTGCACCGCAATGACCTGTTATCAAATATCAATATCTTCAATGATCAAACTACGGCGCGGATAGCTAAGCTCAGCAATTATTTCAGCAGCCGGGGTTTTTCATCATTTGACGCACATAACAAAGCCATTGCAGTTATTGATAGCACTATCAACAGGCAATCATCATTGCTGAGCTACCTGGATGCTTACCTGTTTTCGGGATTGATATTTTTACTGGCTATGCCGCTGCTGTTCCTGGTTATCAACCGCAAAAAACAAACCCGGCCGGTTGTTATTGTAAGCGATCACTAAAAACTAAATACCAGTTGGTATATTTGTATTATGGAAAACGAATTGTCAAAAGCCGAACGTACACGTCAATTCATTATTGAGCGTACCTCTCCTGTATTTAATAAAAAGGGGTATGCCGGTACATCCCTTTCCGATCTTACCGAAGCTACCGGATTAACCAAGGGTAGTATTTACGGTAACTTTAAAAATAAGGAAGAAGTAGCTGCCGAAGTATTTGAGTATAACTCGGGCAAGGTGCGCAAACAGATCCAGGAGCGGATTCAGCGGGCTACCAGCTATCATGATAAATTATTGGTTTATGCCCAGGTGTATCACAGTTTTACCCGGGGGGATTTTATCCCCGGCGGCTGCCCTATACTGAATACTGCTGTTGATGCCGACGATACCAATCCTTTATTGAAAGATAAAGCCGCCAGGGCTGTTATCCGCTGGAAAAACGGCATCGAAAACCTTATTAAAGCGGGTATTGAAGCGGGAGAACTGAAGCCCGATATCAACACTACAGAAACAGCCTTAAGCATGATAGCGCTTATTGAAGGTGGTATTATGATATCGAAGGTAACTGATTCTCCTGCTAACCTTGACATAGTTTTGGCATCTGTTCATAACCTTGTAGATAGTTTAAAGCTTTAAATATTAATATATTTAGAGCTACAGGTTGTTACTTGATTGTTACAATAATTGGTTATAACTTTGAAAACAAAAGAAACGCTCCCCGCGTTATCTGCTTTACCAATTATTAATTATGTCAAAAAAAATATTGATCCTTGATGATAGCGAGGATATTTTGGAAGTGATGAAAGAAGCTCTTGAAATGGAGCACTATGAAGTTGAGGTACTGAACTATACTGATGACATATGCAAGGCGGCCCTATCAGCTAATGCCGACCTTGTAATTTTGGATTACATTTTGTTCGGTATAAACGGTGGCGAACTTTGCCACATGCTAAAAACCACCCCGGCGACGGCGCACATCCCGGTGGTAATGGTATCGGCCTACCCGCGTGTGCTTGAATCATTAGGTAACTATGGCTCCGATGCTTTTATTGCCAAGCCTTTTAACCTAAGCGATGTTATTGACACGGTTAACCATTGCTTTTGGGCAGCGGGTGATGATGTAGCACATATGGCGTAAAGATTCCTTACGTCCTAAACTTACGAAGTTTTAAAAACTTCGTAAGTTTTTCGCCCGTATTCGTTCATTGCATTTTATTCGATCTACCTGAACAAATCAAAACTATACTGCGCCGTACTCCAAAACTCATCGAGCGCAATAATTCGCGGTTTAAAGAAAGAGATCAATGACGGCCAGTCCTGCTGATTAAACACGCTTACGCCGAGCAGGGTTTTAACAATGCGGCTCACCGTTTTACCATATTCATCGGTAGTATGCAACTGCCAATCCCATTCTTCATCAAGCTGACCGTTGAGGACATTTTTTAATTCAATAAACTGATCAAACATCAATTGCTGAATGTCTGCATCAGGGTGGCTCATTTCAATAGCTATAAAAGCCGACTTTTTATCGGCCTCCATTTTAAAATACAGGTGTTTGATGCCTGTTTTATAATTCACCCAGTTGGTACGCAAGCCATCGGCAGAAAGCTGGGGTTTGAGGTATTGTCCAAACGCCGTCCAGAAAGCCTGTTTTAATTGAGTTGCCTGTTCTTTAGAATACAAATTTGTGAAAATTAATAAAGGGGTAAAAGTAAGGGTTTTAAAATTAAACGATGTAAAGCTTTATACTGTGCGATGCCGAAGAATCTTCGGCTATCAACGAAGTCGCAATGTAGGGACGAAGGATCCTTCATTTCTACCCACAACATAATAAAAATGGATGTCATGGGTAGCCTGTCGAAGCATGGCGGGCAAGGCCTCTGCGCCCGCCCCTTCGACAAGCTCAGGGTGACAAGCCCTTTTTGTATAGATGTCATTTCACTTTAAAATTTCAACGGATTTAATTACTCGTTATACCGATATTTAATAGTTTCAATAATCTTATCTAATAAACCATATCTTTACCCATATACATATATTTTATGGCAAGCTATCAGGTAAACTGTATTGATAAACCCAAAGCATCAAGCACTCTCGAGCAAATAACCCACATCGGTTATTACGAATCGTTAGACAGGCCAAGGGTGGTGATCTCCGTTGCCGAAGCCGTAGCCCGTATTGAAGCCAACAGCCAGGCTTTTTATGTAAGTACCGAAAGGGGCAAAACCTACCTTACCGTAGTAAAACCCGAAAACGGCGGCAAAAAACATCTCCGATCCCTAACCGACAGGGCCGGTATCGATAACTTGCTGACATTGGAAGAAGTTTAACAACCCAGCCCAGCAACCTTTCGCCTTTAACCTTTTACCTTTCGCCTCCAAAATCTATTCCTTTTTATCAACTATGTACGAAGTAACTTTTTTCACTTTATCATTTTCAAGCTCATAAATATCGGCATAATACATAGCCATGTCTTTGCCATTTTTATCTCTGCACTGAACAAGGCCGTCAACAGCAACGGTGTTACCCTCCACAATAATATGCTCCTTGGTTGATGAAATCATTTTTACATCTTCCATCCCGCCTAAAAATTGTGCCACTTCGTTCTTCCCGTTCATAATAGTTATGGACGAGCCTTTCATAGTCCATATTACGTCCTCGGCAAAAAGGTTTAGGATCTTTTCAACATCATTATTATCAAAAGCGTCGATAACCTGTTGTACAATTTCTTTAGTTGTCATGATAGATTGATTTTGTTTAGAATAAAGTTAGACCTTATATCACGAGAATAAAGGGGGGCAAAAATGACATTATCAGGGTGCTTTATGACTGATAGCGGGTGATATTCATATCCGGCAAACAACAATAAAATCACGTTTCAGATTTTGCGTTTATTATTTAACTTGGTACAACAAAATACCAGCCATATCACATGATCAGTAAACAACCACAAAATCAAAGCCCGGCGGCTATCGTAAAAACACTTAATATTATACATATGGCCCTCGCAGCAGGCCAGATTTTATTTGCAGCGGTTACATTTATAATTCCTAAAAGCCAGGAAAAAGGTGCAGCCAATGATATGCTAATCTATATTGCACCCGTTTTAGCCATTACTTGTTTTATTGCCGGACATATCCTTTTTCTAAAACTTTTAAGCAACATCAGAAGAGAAACCCCACTGAAAGCAAAACTCATTGCTTATCAATCGGCTACTATTATCAGGCTCGCGTTACTTCAAGGCCCTTCATTGTTTAGTATTATAGGCTTTTTATTAACCGGTAAGCTTATTTTCCTGGCCATAGCAGGAGCCCTTGTTGCCTATTTCATTTACGTGCGCCCCGGCAGGCAAAAAATTGAAGACGACCTGAATTTAGATTATGAAGAGAAGGCAGAACTTGAGGGAACTGATAAAGTTTATTGAATTATCTTTCTTAAACACATGAAATCTAAATTCAATTTTTGGCCAAAGTTTCTTCTGCTGACGTGCCTGTTTTTGAGTATTGTGATGGTTGCATATGTTTTCGTTTATTTTGACCGCTTTTTTGCCCATGATAAACCCTTTCATTTCCTAACATTCCCTTATATTATTTTTAATGTCACTATCTGTAGTTTGATAGGGCATCAATTAAATTATAAAACGCATAAAATTATAATTAATGAAAATACCATAATAAGGGTCCGCAGATTTGGCTTTGGTTTGAAGAAAGTTTATAAATTCAATGAAATTGCAGGATTTTCAACCTATTCTATATCTGACAAGAAAAATGCAAACGAATACTTATACCTGATTGCAGGCGATGAAAAGGTAGCGAAACTATCAACCTATTATCACCAAAACTACCATGAATTAAAATCGTTAATGATTCAGCATCAAATTCAAAACTTAGGAAATGAACGATGGGCGATTTGGAAACACCTCTCGGAGCGAACTATTTGAGTTTTGATATAACGCTTATTTTGACCAGGATACTTATAAATACCGATTAGCTTAAATCAATCTAATTTAAGAAATTTGTGCCGATCAATCCCTGCCTGATATATGTATCCCGAACTCATCAACCACATTAAACGCTATATTCAACTATCTGCGACTGATGAGGAAAACATATGCCAACATTTTGAATTAAAGAAATTTAGAAAGAAGGAGTTCATTTTGGAACCGGGCAAACTTTGTGCAGGTAACTACTTTGTAACCAAAGGCCTGGTTAGGCAGTACTTTGTCAACAATAAACTTAACGAGCAAATCATTCAATTCGGCCTGGAGACCTGGTGGATAGCCGATCAGGACAGCCTACTCAACCATCAGCCGGCAACTACTTACATCCAAACCATTGAGGCTTCAGAGCTGCTGTTGCTCACCGAAAAAAACCGTATAGCATTATTTGACGCCGTACCGCAGATGGAAAGTTATTTCCGGATAATGATGCAAAAAGCATTTATAGCCTCACAACGGCGCATAGGTTATATTTTCAATCAAAACGATGAGGAGCGCTACCGGCATTTCACAGGCTTGTTTCCAGGTTTTGTTCAGCGGGTGCCCCAATATATGCTCGCCTCTTATTTAGGCTTCACCCCACAGTTTTTAAGTCGGCTCAGGGCTAAGAAAATCTGATTTTCTTAAACTCAGTTCATTTTTTGAGGGCATGTTTATCACCAACTTTGTGTTAACAAAAAAGAAAAAAACATGAACCGTTTAAAAATCAACACCGCCGAACCTGCTGCATACAGGGCTATGATTGCTCTTGAAAAATACATTGAAAGCACTGAGTTAACCACTCGTCATAAAGACCTGATCAAAATCCGCGCTTCACAAATCAATGGTTGCGCCTTCTGTGTGGATATGCACACCACCGATGCCCGCAAAGCCGGCGAAACCGAACGCCGCATCTATAACATCAGCGTTTGGCACGAAGCGCCTTTTTTTGATGAGCAGGAACGTGCTATCCTGGCCCTTACCGAAGAGGTAACCCTGATTACCGGCCGCGTATCCGACGAAACTTATAAAAAAGCTGCAGAATTGTTTGACGAAAAATATTTAGCGCAAGTGATTATGGCTATCATCACCATTAATGCCTGGAACCGCATTGGTGTAACTACCCAACTTCAGCCACCGCTTAATTAATCTTTTAATTTTGTTGTTTTGATTTTAAGCCGCCTGTGTAACACCGGGCGGCTTTGTTGTTAACTTAAACTAATCAGGCTCCACGCCATCATCAACGCCACTTCATAAATACCCAAAACATTGGCCGGATCATTGGCTATAATTTCGCGCGCCTGAGCTTCGCCATCAACTGTCGGTATGCTAAGGCTATAAACACCTTGCGGATCGAAAGCCGGGCCAAAGATGAGCACAACCTCTTCGTTCATTTTAACTTCAGATATGCTGAATGTGCTTTCATGATCATACGGCCATATTGTTAAGAAACGTCGGGCGGTTATAGTCTGTTTTATTATTAAATATTTTTTTATCCTGATAATTTTAGAATTATTTTTAATATTATAATACAATTGTGCCCATACCAATTATTGCTTTACACAACCATAAAGCTTCACACAATGATCAAACCTTTATCACTTGGATTAATTGTATCCATGCTGCTTATTAGCTCATGTACAAACGCCCAGCACGCGATGGTGCATAAATTTGCAATTACCGAAATAAGCTATGGGATCTATACTTCAAAAATAGTAGCCAAAGAACCTATAGCCGGTTCGCCGACAGGTAACCATAACGTAACCCGCAATTCAATACTGATAAAACAGACACAAAGGGTCCCGGCCAAATTAGGCATTCAATTTGGGGCCGAATATAAAGTTGCTGCCGATGGAAACGATACTGTTCGCGTTGAAGTTGAATGGGTGTTTCCGGAAACGCATGATCCTGCCGGGAGAATCACAAATACAAGCCTAAAGTATCCCCTGGCTATACCTGCAAACATGGTTAATAACAGCAATTATACGCTCGAAAAAAAACAAGAGGTTTTAAAAGGGAGCTGGGTATTAAATATTTATCATGACGGCAAAATAGTTTACAGTAAAAAATTTGATCTGTATTAAAACTTCTGCGCAAAGCACTGCTTAGGAATAATTATTGATAGTTATATCAAATCATTTGTAACCTTAAATAATTATTCCTATGACAACAGAAGCAGGTGAACCCGTTGGCAGCGCCAATGATGTAGTGCTTTCCTTTGTAAAAGCATTAAACGATGAAGATTTTGCAGCGGCACGCAATTGCGTTGCCGATGATATGAAATTTATAGGCGTACTTGGCCAACGCGACGGCGCTGATGCTTATTTTGCCGATATGCAGCATATGAAGTTGAAATACGATATTAAACGCGTGTTTAGTGATGGCGACGACGTATGTATCTTTTATGATATTAATATGGGCCGTGCCACCATATTCAGCTGCGGTTGGTACCACGTAGTTGACGGTAAGGTGAATTCCATCAGGGTAATATTTGATCCGAGGCCTTTGCTGTAAGCCGCAAAAATAATATTGTCATTACTCAATTCGTGATAGCTTATATGTGATATGGCAGAGCGATTGAAGACTTACGAAGTTTTAAAAACTTCGTAAGTCTGTATTCTCCTATAGAGATCGCCGTAAAGCTACAAAGCAATGACGTTTTTTAAAACACTATCCTTTTTTACTTCCCTACCCAATTATCGGTACGGAAAGGTGAAGCCGGCAAACCAACGCCATTGTACAAAGTACTTACCGGGTTATTAGCCCAGGCGTACCTTACTGCAACCGGGTTTGTAACATCCGGACTGCTCACGATAACCTTATCGCCTTTTATAACTGCGGTAGCCCAATGAAACTTCATATCCTCACCTGCAATGGCAAAGCCTTGCATATTTTCGCCGCCCTGCGCTTTTAAACCGCCATCGGTATAATTAAAGCTTAGCTCAATTTTATCACCGTCAATTTTTTGCGACTTATACATGGGCCCCGAATAGGGTTGTTTTTTATGGTAGGTTTTATCAAGGGCAACCAATGCCAGCCTGCGGCCAACTTCCTGTTTATTTTTGGGGTGGATATTGTCGGCCTCGCCAAGGTCAACAGCCACAGCCATGCCGGTGTTAGGCAATTCAAGTGTTTGTGTTTGCGCTTCTCTTAATTCGGCCCAACCAGAGGGGACAGGATCAGCTTCACGTTTTTGCCAATTGGCTAATTGCACAAAGTAAAACGGGAAACTTCCCTGGTTCCAGGTGCTACGCCAGCCGTTTATCATGCCCTCAAACAGGTCCTTGTACTGCCCTGGCCTCCCTGTATTGGCTTCGCCCTGGTACCAGATAGCGCCACGGATTGCCATTGGTGTAAGCGGATTGATCATGGCATTGTACAATACGGCCAGCCTGTTCGGATTATCGGCAACAGGCATAGGTGGCAGGCTTTTTATGTTAAAACCTATCTTATAATCCCATGAACCGGCTAAAGACAGCTTTTCGCCCGATGCTGAAGTGAGCTGCATTTCGTCTACACCATACAAGCCGCCACCGCCGCCGCTGTCAAATACACGCACGGTAATAACAGCCTCTCCTGCTTGTACCTTCGCCGCTGGAATAGTATAATTTCTCGATTGTAAAAATCCATCGGTAGCGCCAATTTTTTCTCCGTTAAACCAGGTGATCTCGTTATCATCAATTTTCCCTAAACTGATCTTAACGTCCTGCCCAACCCAGGCTGCAGGAATACTGATCTTTTTGCGGAACCATACAACGCCATCAAAATCTCCTAAAGCACTTTTTTCAAAAAACTGGGGAAGCTGCATAGTTCTCCAGCCGGTAGTATCAGCATTAAATGCATTATTGTTATTGTACCCCCAATCGGCAGCAATAGCCTGTTTGTTCCAGGCATCCAATCTTTGCGCAAAAGTTGTTGCAGTTTCTGTTTTAGCAGTTTCCTGCTGTTGTTTAATCTGCTGACTGAAAACAGGATTATTGGTTAAAGCATTTTCATCGCTCCAGGCCTCAATCATGGTACCGCCCCAGTTTGTACTGATCAACCCGATTGGAATTTTTGCCTGCTTGTTAATTTCCCTGGCAAAAAAGTAAGCCACCGACGAAAATTCGCCGATAGTTTGAGGCGAGCATACCCGCCAGCCATCATTAGCCACTTTTAAACTGGTTTGCGGAGCAAGATTTGTTGCCTGAGATACCTGTAATAAACGGATCTCAGGGTAATTGGCATTAGCTATCTCCTCTTTATAATTATTAACCTGTCCCCAGCCCGCTACCGGCATTTCCATATTCGACTGGCCGGAGCAAACCCAAACCTCTCCTATCAACACATTATTTAATACCACCGGGTCGCTACCGTCGGTTATAGTAACCTGGTACGGCCCTCCGTACGATGGCGTTTTGATCTTTATTTTCCAATTACCATCAGCATCAGTAAGGGTTGTATAGGTTTTATTATTCCATGACGAAGTAATGGTTACGGTTTTACCGGCATCTGCCCTGCCCCAAACCCGGGCCATGGTTTTTTGCTGTAAAACCATGTTATCGCTAAAAACACCCGGCATGATCACTTTGGCGAATGCACCGGCATTAAGCAATACACTTCCGATTAGTATGGGTAAACACTTTTTCAGGTTCATTAAATTTTGTTTTAAGACTATAGGTTATTGATAAATTGACCGGCCCTAATTTAAGTGCTGTAACTGACAAATTAATAAACGTAACAGTAACATTTAACAAACAATTACTCATGCAAGACGAATCCAAGCCACATATAATATATCTGAAAGTATTTACGCTTATAAGTTTCAAAGAATAATTGAAAGAAGTCGCCCGATAAACAGGCTGCGTACGGAGGGATAATAAACAATGTGCTATCCCTGGTTAACACATTGTTTTTTTAACTAAAACTGTATTTTACAATGAAAATACCCATTAAAGAACTATCGGGAATATCGTTACAGACAGCGCCAACGCTGCCTGGTATGTTTTAAATTATACCTTAAATCTTTCAGCAAAATACCGCTAAACCAATCAGCCGGACACAGCCGTTAACATCTTCATATTTTCAATAAGACGATTTTGATCGGGTTATCGTTGCAGGATGGGATATATTTTTTCACCATTGATAAGATTAAGGTTATTACAAAACTAAACAATTCGTTAACAAAAAGATTAAAAATTGATTAGAAAAGTGTTTTTTACCTATTAACTAAGGTAAAATTAAAGTTACTTGCCGGTTTTTGTCTCCATAAATGGCATTTCTCCTTCCATTTTAACGATTCAGTGTCATTTAATCCTGTTATAGTTTTTAGCTATCAGCTTATAGAATTAATTGATTGTGATTGTTGAAGTTAACATCATAATTTTATAAAACTTAATACCCAACCAGGGGATTAAGCAGCCTATTCAATATATAAATATAATTATGGAAAACGGATCAAATGACATCAGTAAATGCCCGTTTCACAACGGCACAATGAAGCACAATGTTGGCGGCGGCGGTACACGTAACCACAATTGGTGGCCTAACCAGTTAAAGCTAAACATCCTGCGTCAGCACTCTTCATTATCAAACCCCATGGATGAAAGCTTTAATTACGCCGAAGCCTTTAAAAGCCTCGACCTTGAAGCTGTAAAAAAAGACCTTCATGCGCTCATGACCGACTCGCAGGATTGGTGGCCGGCTGATTTCGGCCACTATGGCGGTTTGTTTATCCGCATGGCCTGGCACAGCGCAGGTACCTATCGTGTAGGTGATGGCCGCGGCGGTGCCGGAGCGGGCTTACAACGTTTTGCGCCGCTCAACAGCTGGCCCGATAACGTGAGCCTTGATAAAGCCCGCAGGCTGCTTTGGCCCATTAAACAAAAGTATGGCCGCAAAATTTCATGGGCCGATCTGATGATCCTTGCCGGAAACATCGCTCTTGAGTCAATGGGTTTTAAGACTTTCGGTTTTGCCGGTGGACGTGAAGATGCCTGGGAAGCAGATGAATCCGTATACTGGGGTTCGGAAACTACCTGGCTTGGCGGAGACGTGCGTTATGCACATGGTTCGCCGGGCGTACAGGAAGGCCATGGTGTACTGGTATCTGACGATGATGCCGATGGCGATATTCATACACGCAACCTCGAAAAACCGCTTGCTGCCGTGCAAATGGGGCTGATTTACGTAAACCCTGAAGGGCCAGACGGCAATCCCGACCCGGTTATGGCTGCAAAAGATATCCGTGATACATTTGGCCGCATGGCCATGAATGATGAAGAGACCGTTGCATTAATTGCAGGTGGCCATACCTTCGGCAAAACCCACGGTGCGGCATCTGCTGATAATGTAGGTAAAGAGCCCGAAGCATCTGACATTGGAGCACAGGGCTTTGGCTGGCATAATGCTTATGGCTCGGGTAAAGGCGCCGATACCATAACCAGCGGCCTTGAAGTAACCTGGACCACAACGCCAACCAAATGGAGCAATAACTTTTTCGAGAACCTGTTTGGCTTTGAGTGGGAATTAACCAAAAGCCCTGCGGGCGCTCATCAATGGGTAGCTAAAAATGCAGAGCCCATTATCCCCGATGCTTACGATGCTTCAAAAAAGCATTTACCAACCATGCTCACTACCGACCTTGCATTAAGGTTTGACCCTGCCTATGAAAAAGTATCAAGACGCTTCCTGGAAAACCCGGATCAGTTTGCCGATGCTTTTGCGCGCGCATGGTTTAAATTAACACACCGCGATATGGGGCCAAGGGTGCGTTATCTTGGCGCCGACGTACCTGAAGAAGTACTGCTTTGGCAAGACCCTATTCCTGCTGCCGATTATGCCCCAATAGTTGAAAGCGACATTACTGCTTTAAAAGGAAAGATTTTATCATCTGGCTTAAGCATATCCGAGTTGGTTTCAACAACATGGGCTTCTGCCTCTACTTTCCGTGGTACCGATAAACGCGGTGGCATAAACGGTGGCCGCATTCGCCTGGCCCCGCAAAGATACTGGCAGGCAAATAATCCTACACAGCTACAAAAGGTATTGAACGTGCTTGAAGGCATCCAAAAAGATTTCAACGGCGCTCAAAAGGATGGTAAAAAGGTGTCACTGGCCGATTTGATCGCACTGGCGGGAACTGCGGCTGTTGAAAAAGCCGCTAACGATGGCGGACACGATGTCACCGTTCCGTTCGCTCCTGGCCGTACTGATGCTTCACAGGAGGAAACCGATGTAGAATCATTTGGATATCTGGAACCGGCGGCAGACGGTTTCCGCAATTACCGTAAAACAAAACATCCGGTTTCTACAGAAGAATTGCTGATTGATAAAGCACATTTACTTAGCCTGACAGCACCTGAATTAACAGTGTTATTGGGAGGCTTGCGCGTTTTGAACATTAATTTTGACGGCTCGAAGCATGGCGTATTTACCTCACGTGAAGGTGTGCTTAGCAACGATTTCTTTGTAAACCTGCTTGATATGGGCACTGCATGGAAAGCAATATCTGCCGACAGGGAACTTTACGAAGGCAGCGACCGCGCTACCGGCGCAGTAAAATGGACAGCAACCCGCGCCGATCTTGTATTTGGCTCTAATGCTGAATTAAGAGCTATTGCCGAAGTTTACGGAAGCACCGACGGACAAGACAAATTTGTTAAAGACTTTGTAGCCGCCTGGACAAAAGTAATCAACCTCGACAGGTTTGATCTGGTTTAAGCATTACACACAAGCATAACGTTAGTTTATAAACACCACTAAGGCTGTATCATAATCTTGATACAGCCTTTTTTTGATTTATTCGGATACTTAAGCGATATATAATTTGAGGTTAACTCTACTGACAAAAAGGGAGTTAACAGGGTTAACAGAATTTAGCGTTAATATTTACATATATAACTTATAATCAATCAATTGAATGTTTTTTATGCGAAAAATGTGTTAACCCCCTTTTTGTATAAATATTATCGGCCAAATTTCAATTCACAGGCGAAACAACACCAAGGGCAGTAAATTTGATTTACGACACAGCCTCTTTTTTATGCATGTTCGAGTTATATCAGTTCCATATAACTATAATCAACATTGGTTGTAATTGGCGAAAAGCGCCTCATCATCTCTTCGGCCTTGTTTACCATATTTTTTGAGCCGATAAAAATCCCTGTACGCTGATGAAGTTCGGTAACCTCCAGGTCCAAAATGCGTTCGTATCCGTTGCTGGCTTTGCCTCCGGCCTGTTCAATGATAAACGCCATGGGGTTACACTCATAAATTAAACGCAGTTTCCCTTTCGGATCGCTTGCGTTGGCCGGGTAAATAAAGATCCCACCTTTTATCATATTCCGGTGTAAATCGGCCACCATCGACCCAATGTATCTTGCTTTAAATGGCCTGTTTGTTGTTACATCCTCCACCTGGCAGTATTTAATATATTTCTTTACACCATCAGGAAAATGAGAGTAATAACCTTCGTTTATAGAATAGATAATCCCATCATCAGGGATCCGCATTTTGGGGTGCGAGAGGCAAAACTCACCCAGCGAAGGATCTAACGTAAAACCGTTTACCCCTTTGCCGGTAGTGTAAACCAGCATGGTTGATGAACCATAAATTACGTACCCTGCTGCCACCTGCTCCGAGCCCCTTTGCAAAACATCTTTAATTGACGCCCTTCCATCTGTTG
The DNA here is from genome assembly GCF_047324315.1 of Mucilaginibacter sp. Mucisp86. Lineage (NCBI taxonomy): Bacteria > Pseudomonadati > Bacteroidota > Sphingobacteriia > Sphingobacteriales > Sphingobacteriaceae > Mucilaginibacter > Mucilaginibacter sp. Mucisp86. Next base: position 4,322,079 of record NZ_CP168503.1, on the reverse strand, counting down.
TTTTTCTGCGATAGATGGAGAAAATGGAGCCTACGCTGACATTTACATCGATGTTAGAGGAGCCATCCAAAGGGTCTATCGCTACAATATATTTGGCATTTTTCGAGATCTCACTGTCGATGTCAATATATTCGTCACTTTCTTCAGATACCACCACACAGCATTCGCCGCCCTGCTGCAAAGCCAGGATAAATTGCTCGTTAGCATAAACATCCAGTTTTTTCTGGTTTTCGCCCTGTATATTTATGGACCCGTTATCGAGGGTAAGGTCAGCCAGTCCTGCCCGGTTAACCTCCCTGTTAACAACCTTTGCCGCAATCCCTATATCTCTCAATAACCTGGATAGCTCGCCTTTGGCATATGGAAATTCCGCCTGTTTTTCAATGATAAATTGGCCTAAAGTTTTTACCGCTTTCATATAAATAAAATTTTAAGATTAGTACCGCTACCCGGATTGAGTAGCGGCTTTAGCATTAGTTAATAAATTTCTTGTATCAGGCAGATAGGCACAACCGTTTTGCCTCTTCAATTTCATCTTCTATCTTCCTGATAGCCATCACTGTTTTAAAAAACGAATCGGGCGTAACGGAGATACTGTCAATCCCCTCTTCTACCAGGAACTGGGCAAAATCAGGATAATCAGATGGCCCTTGTCCGCAGATCCCCACTTTTATACCTTTCCTCTTTGCTGTTTTTATCAACGATGAGATCATAAATTTCACCGCATCATTGCGCTCGTTATACAAACCGGCTACTAAGGATGAATCACGGTCGAGCCCCAATACAAGTTGGGTGAGGTCATTAGAGCCAATTGAAAAACCATCAACATAATCGGCAAACTGCTCGGCCAAAATCACATTGGATGGTACTTCGGCCATCAGGTAAACTTCGAGGCCGTTTTCACCGCGCTTCAGGCCGTACTCGTTCATGGTTTCGTATACCAATAAAAGCTCATTCACCGTGCGGCAAAACGGGATCATCACAACAACATTATCAAGGCCCATCATTTCGCGCACCTTTAAAATAGCCTTACATTCCATTCCAAAGGCTTCCTTATACACTTTTGAATAATACCTGGACGCGCCTCTCCAGCCAATCATCGGATTTTCTTCGTTTGGCTCAAAATATTTACCACCGGGCATATTGTAGTATTCATTGGTTTTAAAATCCGAGAAACGTACTATTACCTTATTGGGATAAAATGCGGCGGCTATCTTTGCTATCCCGTGTGATAGCTTTTCGATAAAAAAGGCTTCTTCACTATCATAACCCAGCATAGCTTCCTCAATATGAGCGGTTAATGAAGCATCATTCAGGCTTCTATGTTCGAGCAGGGCCAGCGGGTGAATTTTTATATAGTTATTGATGATAAATTCTTCCCTTGCCAGGCCCACGCCCTTCCCTGGGTAATGCGCGTAATTAAATGCTATTTCAGGCGATCCGATGTTCATCATTAATGGGGTTTCAATGTCGGGCAGATCATTCAAATCATGCTCCCGCTTAGTAAATGCCACTATGCCGCTGTATATAATTCCGGCGTCTCCTTCTGCGCATGAAGCGGTTATTTCGTCGCCGGTTTTCAACAGAGCGGTAGCGCACTCGCAGCCAACTATAGCCGGAACACCCAACTCCCGGGCAACGATGGCGGCATGACAGGTCCGACCGCCTTTATTAGTGATGATGGCCGATGCTTTTTTCATTACCGGCTCCCAATCAGGGTCGGTCATATCAGTAACCATGATATCGCCGGGCACAAAGTTTATTTCGTGGATATTTTGTTTTCCGATACCAGTGAGATTATGAACTTTGCCCGTCGCAATTTTATCGCCAACAGCAATGCCTTTCAGCAGCACCCTGTCTGCTCTGTCCGGATCATTGATACAGAATTCGGTAAGCAGGTTTACTTGCTTGCGTGAATGGATAGTTTCGGGCCTTGCCTGTACTATAAACAACCGGCCGCTGATACCATCTACCGCCCACTCAATATCCATAGGGCACCATTTGCCTTTCAATTTGGTGTAGTAGGCTTCAATAATAATTACCCAGTTGCTCAGCTGAATGATCTGATCATCTGACAAACAAAATCTTGAGCTTTCCTCTACGGGAGTATTAACAACTCTTACAGCCTCTTCTCCGGAATTGCCGTAAATCATCTTTTTATGTTTTTTGCCTAACTTTTTTTCAAGGATGGGCCTGAAACCGCTTTTTAGCAGCGGCTTATAAACAATAAATTCGTCGGGGTTAACTGATCCCTGCACTATCATTTCGCCCAGCCCGTACGATCCGTTAATGATAACGGCATCCTTAAAACCGCTTTCGGTATCCAATGAAAACGCAACCCCCGAGATGCCTTTATCTGAGCGCACCATTTTTTGAACACAAACAGATAGGCCCACATTAAAATGATCATAATTAAACGATTCCCGGTAACTGATTGCCCTATCGGTGAATAATGAGGCGAAGCAATTTTTTACGGCTGTTAATAAGTTCTCTTCTCCTCTTATATTTAAATAGGTATCCTGCTGGCCTGCAAACGAGGCATCTGGCAGGTCCTCTGCAGTGGCCGATGACCGAACTGCAACATCGGCGAAATGATTTTTATACTGAATTGATAACTCTTTATAAGCCTCAACAATCTCATGTTCCATAGCAGCGGAAAATCGGCCGTTTTGGATAAGCGTTCTTATTTTATCACCACAGGACAACAGAACCTGCAAATCCAACAGATCTTTATTTCCAAGAATGTCCCTGATCTGTTTATCAAGCTGATTATCTGCAATGAACTGGTAGTAGGCTTTGCTTGTTATGATAAATCCGTCAGGAATATCAATCCCAAATTGCGAGATGTTCTGCATCATTTCTCCAAGCGATGCATTCTTGCCTCCTACTAACTCAATGTCACTTATTGAAGCGTCAATAAGTTTCATAGTAAATCTCTTTTCCTTCATGGCTCATATTTTATAAAAACGAAGTTAGCCGCATAACGAACTGCTCAATGCCTAAATATTCACAACAAGTAATACTATATTCATAACATATTATCTATTTTTACTTTTTTATATCACTATAGTATAAATGAAAGATTTCTTTGAGCAGGTTTTAAAGGTTGACCATTCAGCTTTTACATTAGCCGAAGCAAATACTTACCATGCCATTAATAATTTCCACAACCATCCCGAACTGGAACTGATTTATATAATAAGTGGAGAGGGAACTTTTTCGATAGGAAATACCTCAAAAAGAATTTCGGAAGATACCATGATCATGATTGGCTGTAATGTACCCCATATGTTCAAGTTTGAAACCAATCGTTATTATGATTACTCCATGAAAAGTGGTAAAATCCCTAAACCGCTACAACTGCTTACACTTCATTTCGATCCTAATAAATTAGGAAGCACTTTCATGTTACTCCCAGAAAACAATCTGATAAACAATCTTTTAAACAGTGCTAAAAATGGGTTACTGATCAATGAAAATTCTAAAGCTATAGCAGTTGACTTTATCCGCCAGATAGAAAATTCGGCTAAACATGAGCAGCTTCCTTTATTGCTGCAGCTATTAAATAAAATTGCTGAAGGGGAGCAAATCTCCAATCTGGCAGGTGAAGCTGAAAAAAAGATCTTCAACAGGATAGATGAGGTGCGATTAACAAAGATCTACCTGTATACTATGGACAATTTTTACAAGGATATTAAACTTAAAGACATAGCGAACATTATACACATGGTGCCGAAAGCATTTTGCCACTATTTTAAATTACGTACCGGCCAAACCTACTTTGATTTTTTACTGACCGTAAGAATAGAAAACTCGTGTAAACTGATCAGGGAAACCAACGAAAATATAAATTCAATCAGCCGGGATTCGGGGTTTAACAACCTTTCAAACTTTAACAGGTATTTTAAGTTAGCTACCGGCAACACCCCAATGGAATACCGGCGGAAATTCAGGGAGTTTTAAGATCATTAAAGCCCTTAAAAAACAAAAGCAGGCTTTTTAGGTCCTGCATTTGTTAAATAAATAATAGTAATTAAATCAATAACCCGGATTTTGTACCAGTTTCGGGTTCAACTGCATTTCCGGTCTTGGGATCGGGAAAATTCGTTTATTAGGATTAGCATCTGTTTTTATGCCCCATGGTTTTTCAAACTGACCAAAACGGATCAGGTCATTACGGCGCCATGTTTCCATAGAGAACTCGCGACCACGCTCATCCAATATATCAGATAGTGTTACAGCAGTTAAAGGCGAAGCTTTTGCACGTGCCCGTACCTGGTTCACTAATGATAAAGGTGAATCGCCATTGGTTGCTGATGCACCGCGTAAAATAGCTTCGGCTTTTTCCAGCAAAATATCGGCATACCTGAACATAGGCACATCGTTGCCCTGGTTACGATCGTTACTTAAGCTGTCCGGATAAAATTTATTGTTCCTGTATCCTTCTTCGTTGGCAAGCTCATCGTTACCGATATCAAAAGTTGCAGGATTTTTCCATACTATATCAGGTGTAAACTCCAATTGATGTACTACAGTAGCATTTGGGTTAGGGCCCGAGTAGCTTGCATCCAGCCCGATATTAGTTGTTGTTATTAATATTGGAGAGCCATCATTATTGTACTGCTTACCTACTAAAAATTGCTTTTTGCGGATATCATTTGCATCGTTGAACAAAGCATAATAGTCTTTGTAAGTATACACAGGCCCATCGGGCGTATATGGCATTTTATACTTATTTTTCAGGTTAGGATTCAGTGTCCAGCGGGCATAGTACTGTCCCTGCGCCAAAATACCGTCATAAGGTATGGCAAAAATAAAGTCTTTAACACCCGGGCCGTTATTAGGTTTAAACATGCCTAAATAATCTGCATCTAAACCATACTGACCGCTTTTTATCACATTATCGCACATCGTAACAGCATCCTGGTACCTTGGTGTGCCAATGTAGTACTGTGCGTTCAAATACATCTTGGCAAGTATGGCATAAGCTAAACCTTTGGTTGGCCTGCCGTATGTGGCTACCCCCGCTGTACCGCTCAGGTCAGGAATCTGCGCAAGTAGTTCACTTTCAACAAACGCGAATACTGTAGCCCTTGATTGTGTGCCCAGATTAGTAGTATCGCCAAAGGTTTTGCTGATAGGTACGTTACCAAACAGGTCCATCAGGTAAAAGTATGACAGGGCACGCATGGTTTTAATTTCGGCAATGGTTTGTTTTTTTGAATCGCTTTCGGGCGTAGGTGCTAATAACGACAGTACCTGGTTACATAAGCTGATAGTGCTATACCCTCCCGACCAGCAGGTCTCGATCATGCCGTTATCGGGCGTAACGGTGTGCAGGTTTACGGTTGAATAGGTACCGCCGTCGAGCCAGTTACCACCGCGTGCAACCAAAACACATTCGTCGGTACTTAAGTTTTGTAACAGCCAGTATTGCCTGCCGGGCGCACCACGGAACGCGGTATAAATAGGCCCTGTGGCAGCGACGTATTGCGCAGGTGTAGTAGGGAAATTAGCAGTTGTAAGCGCCGATTTTGGCGTAATATCCAACTTTGTACAACCCGAAAGGTAAATTGCTCCAATAAACGTGGCAATAAGGCCAGGTTTTATATATCTTTTTAAATTATTCATGTCTGTTAGGTTAAAAATCTATTATAAATCAACTTGTACACCGGCAAGGAAGCTCCTTGTTTTTGGATAAAAATTATTGCTGTCTACCCCTATAAACTGGCCGCTCGACTGGTTATCAATATTTAGGTTCAACTCAGGATCCACGCCTTTGTATTTGGTGATGATAAATAAATTGGTACCGGTAACATACAACCTGATACCATGTACATAATTGCCCGGAACATTTATTTTGTATGACAGCGTAGCATTGCTTAACCTGATAAAGGCACCGCTTTCGAGATAACGTGTTGAATATAAATTTGCGTTAACATCATTACCAGGTTCGCTTAGGGTTAATGTTGGCACGCCATGCGCCGAAGCCTGGGTAGGCTGGTTAAAGCTTGCCAATGATGCGTTCATGATCTTGTTACCGCCCTGGCCTCGGAAAAAGAAATTAAGGCTAAAGTTTTTGTAAGTGAAATCATTGCCAAAACCAAACGTGTAAGTTGGCTGCGCATTACCGGCATAAGTTTGATCGGTACTTTGAGGGGTTGTTGTTGGCTGGCCATTTGCACCCATGAAAGTAGATACGCCATTGGTGCGGCCAAGATACTTCAAAGTGTAAAACTCGCCGAGCGGATAACCGGCCTCGATAATAGATACCTGTATACCGCTTTGTCCGGGACCTTCAGGATCACCTGCATAGATTTTTGAAAGGTTTGGTGCTAATGCGGTAATCTTGTTTTTATTAAATGAAATGTTTCCGTAGCTGCTCCAGGTAAAATCCTTTGTTTTTACCGGTGTTCCGTTAAGAGAAATCTCCACACCCTTGTTGGTCATACTGCCTACGTTTTCAACCGTAGTACCAACAAAGTTATTGATCAGCGATACCGGCACCGCGGTGATCATGTTACTTGTTTTTTTATTGTAGATATCAAAAGAGCCGCTTAATCGTCCTTTAAATAAGGAAAAATCAAAACCACCGTTTAACGTTGCGGTATTTTCCCATTGTAAATTTGGATTTGGGTTTTGAGTAACGCCTACAGCACCAATATATGAGCCATTGTAATAAAAGCTGCCGGTAGTGCCATAAAGCGTTAAAGGCGTATAAGGCGAGAAGCCTAATGAGTTACCTGTTTTACCATAGCCTACCCGCAATTTCAAATCGTCAAACAAGGTTTGAGATTTCATAAAGCCCTCGTCAATTATACGCCATGCAGCCGAAGCAGCGGGGAAATAGCCCCAGCGTTTGTTAGTACCAAAGGCGTTTGAACCGTCACGACGTAAGGATGCCTGTAAAAGATATTTACCTGCATAGCTGTAATTAAGGCGCGAGTAAAAAGATATTAAGCGTAAAGTTACATCGTTAACATTGCCATAGTCAACACGGTAGTTACCGGTAGGCGTACCTAAACCAAGGTTATTTGAACCTGTAGCATCTGATACAAAACCCTGGTTGGTTGATTGAAAGCCATTGCCAGTTTCGGTTTGATCTATCGAATAACCAACTAAAGCTTTAAAATCGTGTTTATCGTTCCATTTATGAGCATAGGTCAAATAGTTTTCAAACAATTTTTTGTTGTCCTCATAAGTTGAACGGATAGCTTTACCGCCCAAACCAGGCGCAAGCTCTGATGCCGAATTGTAGTAAGTATTATTATCAGTATTTGTTTCCTGGTAAGCTAAGTTAAAATTATAAAGCAAGCCTGCAGGCAGTATCAACTCACCGCGTACATTGCCCAGCAATAAGTTAACTTTTTGTTTGTAGCTATCGTTAGTGATAAGCCCTACCGGGTTATAACCCAATTTTAAAGTAGGATCGTTGTAAAAAGTACCATCAGGGTTATAAATGGTGCGTGTTGGCAAATACTGAACTATCGACTTAAACAGGCCCGGGCTTTGTCCGTTTGCCGATGACAGCGGAATATCGTTAACTAACAAATTGGCATTGGTTACCGAATTGCTTAATGAAAAGTCCAGTTTCAGTTTATCATTCAGTGCTTTTTGAGTGATGTTAAGCCTGCCTATAACACGCTTCATATCACTGCTTTTAACAATACCCTGATTTTGCAGGTAGTTGATACTTCCGTTATAGGTAGTCTTGTCGGTACCGCCGCCGAAAGAGAGGTTATGGTTTTGAGAGAATCCGGTGCTGCGTTCAACGGCTTTTTGCCAGTCGGTATTTCCGCCATTATCATTTGCCGGCGTAAAGCTTTGTCCGTTAGCTTTTACATAAGCCCTTAACTGGTCGGCACTGGCTACCTTAAACTGGTTAGATATTTTCTCGAATGATCCATATCCGTTATAGGTTAATCTTAACTGCCCGGCTTTAGCTTTTTTAGTAGTAACGATGATTACACCGTTAGTAGCCCTGCTACCGTAAATTGCTGCTGCCGAAGCATCTTTCAACACATCTATCGAAGCAATATCAGATGGTGCCAGCAAATTAAAATCGGCACCCGGTACACCATCAATTACATAAAAAGGTACAGATGCTGCCCCCGCTCTTAATGACGACGGGCCACGCAATGTTACAGAAGCCTTACCGTTAGGGTTGCCGTCGTTGGTGATGTTTAAGCCTGCTACCTTACCTTCCAATAAGTCGGCAGGGGTTGCTACTACACCGGCGTTAAACTGTTCGGCCTTTACCGTTGCGATAGCGCTGGTTAGTTCCTTTTTACTGGTAGTACCATAGCCAACTACTACAACAGTAGATAATGAATTAGCCGATGGCAGCAATGTAACTTTTAAAGATGTTTGTTTACCTACGGCTATTTTTTGGGTTTCAAAGCCTATGTAAGAAAATACCAGCACAGCTTTTTCATTAGCAACCTGCACCCTGAATTTACCATCTATATCGGTTACCGCACCTGTCGAAAGGCCTTCTATTTTAACAGAAACACCTATTAAAGGCTGTCCTTTATCATCTACAACAGATCCAGTAACAATAACAGGCGGAGGAAGCTCAATCTTTTTTTCTACCGGAGGTTTTGGTGCGGGCTTAACCAATAAACTTCCCTCAACTTCCGTATAGGTAAATTGGTTATCTAATAAAACTTTTTTCAAAACAGCCTGCAGCTTTTCGTTACGGGCTGTGAGGGTAACTTTCACATCGCTTTCAATGTTATTCCCTGTATACATGATCCGTACGCCGGTATTTGCCGAAATCCGTTCCAATGCGTCAGAAAGCGGAGTGTTTTTTAATTTAAGGGTGACTGGCTTTTCCAGTACACTTTGTCCGTATGAATTATCAGCCATGGCAATGGTTGACAGGGAACAGACTACTAATAAAATGATGGCATTAATTTTCATAACAAATGTTATGGCTCGAAAGACTCTTTCGGGTATGTTTATTTTCATATTTTTGCTATATTAAAGTGTTATAGGTCAAGCTGGAACGTGCTGCGGTTGTGAGAGGCCCTGTGCATGATCCATTAAAAAATCTTTACATTTTATTCCTCCAAAACTGGCCCGGCCATTTTGGAGGATCATTTCTCTTTTTCCTGGGTTCAACTCATAGCAATTTCATTTTTAGGTTGTCAAACAATTTATTTGCAGTTATATAATTGGTATATCAGGCACATTAATTACAGCCTTTGCCTTTTAAAGTATAAGCATTGCCATCTTTTTTAAAATGGGCATTAATAAGGGCTTCAGTCAGCTTTAATACTTTTTCTAATGGCATATTATTAAAGTCGGCGTATAATGTGCAGTTCAGTAAATTTTTATCAGCCCTGATCTCTACGTTATATTTTCGCTGAACATCAGCCAAAACATCAAACAGCGGTGTGTTATGGTATTGCAGCTTGCCTTGCTGCCAGCTAATCACTGACGAAGCATCATCAATTTTTTCGGTAAGCAGTGTCTGGCTGGTTTTGTTATACACCATTTGCATATTTGATGTAAGCAATACAGCCTGATGTTTTGAGGCTATTGGTATAACCCCTACTTTTCCGCTTACCACTGTTATCTTAACCGATTTATCTTCCGTATAAGCTTTAACATTAAAGCTGGTACCTAAAACGGTAGTTTTAATTTTACCCGAATGGATGATAAACGGCTTGCTGCTATCGTGGGCTACTTTAAAAAAAGCCTCACCTGTAAGTGTAACCTCCCTCGTTTTCTCTTTAAACTTATCCGGGTACTTTAAACGACTGCCGGCGTTAAGGCAAATAGTTGTACCATCGGGCAAAGTGATCAGTTTGATTTCGCCATTCAGTGCTACCGTTTCCTGGTAGTGAACCGGATTCAGCCAATTGTCCAACTGCTTTCTGAATATATAACCTGCACAAAAAAAGGCTGTTACAGATGCAGCTACTGCAACTTTTAACAGCAACCTCCCAAGGGGGAATATTTTGCGTGGAGGAGGCTTTATTATACGCTGATGGATATTGTTAAGTATTTGGTCAGATGCCTCATTACTCAGGGTTATCTTTTTTTCCAAAGCATCTTTACTAAAACCTTCAAGCGCCACAAGGTATAATTCTGAAACATCTCCCTGCAGGTATTCGGCAAGCCAGCGCCTGTCTTCAGGAGTTAAACTCTCGGTATTATAAAGCCTTTCTAAGCGTTTGACTATAGTTTCCACAAGCTGTTTTTATATAAATACGCCGGGAGCTTTAAAACGGGGGGATGGGTTTATGCTTTTTTTTAAAAAAATAAAATTTTGTTTTGGGTTGGTGTTTTTGCTTGTGGTCGGTATTATAACCATAGCACTTTGCTTAAGGAAAAAGCGCTGGATTGTGCGATTCCCCTCCTGAGGGCGGAGGGGGTGTGTTTCTGCGCGGATAATCTTATAGCAGACACACACCTGCTACCACTTGTTCCTCCGCGCCCCCTTTCAAGAGCAGGGCTGTTGCATTCTAATTCAATATGCTTTAAAAATCGCACGGTCGAGCGTCCACGCTCGAGTGTTGGCTTTTTTTGAGCGTCCACGCTCACGTAACAATATCAGAAAAGTAAGCGTGGACGCTTACTTGAGCAATAATTCAAGCGAAAGACGCTTGAACTTGCAGCTATATATTAGAATGCAACAGCCCTACTCCCGAGAGGGGAATTTCTAAAACACACCAACCAAAAACAATGCATGGACTACATAAAACAACAAAAGCGATAAATGTGCATTTATCGCTTAAAAAGTATCTGAAAGTAAATAGTCTGTTATTGATTCATCCCTATCCAGTAACAAACCAGCGTAACCCCTGCAGTTTTCCACTCGGCCTGATGCTCCTTTATATGATTTTTAACAGCCACAACTGCATGGCCAAGGTACTCTTTAACGGTATGCTTAGATAAGTTTAATTTTTCGGCGGCCTCTTCGTAGGTTTTTCCTTCCAACTTGCACAAAGTAAATACCTTTTTTCGCTGTGGCGAGAGTTGATTGATAGCCTGTTGTAATAAATAATATTGCTCATCTACTAACTGTACATCGCCGCTCCCGGCCTCCATCTCAGAAAAAGGCATGGTATTAACAACAGCGGTTTCGCGTACTTTTTTGCGGAGATAGGAGATGGATTTGTTAAAGCTTAACACAAACAGCCAACCGCTTACAGACTGATCCGGGTTAATATCGGCGCGTTTTTCCCATAAGGCAACAAATACATCCTGCAAAATATCCCGGGCTGTATCATCATCTTTGGTGAGTTTAAACACGTTACGATAAATGGCCTGATGATATTCATGATAAAGCATATCAAATGCACCGATGTCATCATCGTGTAAGCGAAACACTAAATCTTTATCTCCATTTGAGTTCATAAAAGCCTGGTAATTATTTATTCATGGATCAATATACAGGAATTATTGTTAAAAACACAACTATTTTTATACCAACAGAAACAACCATGGCTGCACCATTGATAATTTTATTTCAGTAATTGGTTAAGGAGGCTTATGCCTTTTTTAAAGTTCGACCCGGGCTATATTTTTTTACAGCCCGGGCTAAACAGGTAATTGGGATGACCAATATATACGGGCTAAATTATCGCCCTTTAAATTACAATTTAACTGTTGCGGGCAGGTATTTGGCAATCAAATCCTCATAATAAGGCTTTAATTCGGATACTACCGGCGGTTTCGGGCTTTTGGAGTACAAATCGTACGGATTAAATTTATCAACCCATTTAAACATCTCCTGATCGTGGGCGTTGAGCAAATGATCGTACGCCTTTTCGCGGTGCTGCGAATAAAAAGAGTGATAACGGATCATATACAGCGCTTCTTCAGGCAGGTAATCTTTGGTAATGTGGTACAGGTACTCATCATGCCCCCATGACATATGCACATTTTCGAGCCCGCATTGGTGGGTATAAACACCATACTTGGTATTGTAGCGCTCATCGTAGCTATCAGGATTTGCGGCAAAAAATTCCGGGTAAACTATCTTATCCGAAAACTTGCAGCCTACCGGGAACGTGTCGCCCACTACATTCCATTGCGGTTCGCCGAAAAGGCAAAGCACTTTACCTAAATCATGTATAAAACCAGTTAATACAAACCAGTCCGGATGGCCATCGGCGCGGATAGCCTCAGATGTTTGCAGTAAATGCTGCAGCTGATCAAGCGAAATATCCGGGTCTGATTCATCAACCAGCGTGTTCAGGTATTCCATTGCCGACCACCATGGCATTTCTTTTTTATCAAACTGTAAAAAGTTTGCCTTTTTGGCCAATACGTTGCCATAGGTTTGATAAGTATGGTTAAGCCTGTAAAACTCCCGCACCGGGTTATTTTCATCGTCGTTATAAACCCTAAACTCCTCTTTGGCTTTCTCGGTTCCCGGCTCGGGGTACCTGTTTAATACATCATCTTCCCATACATCAAGACTCGGCAATGGTGATATCTCTTTTTCAGTTAACTTTTCCATATCGTAAACCTTTATTAAATAATAAGCACTTTATATTGAAACCCAATACCAGGAAATAACAGTTAAGTATTGAGCTTATATTTAAAATTGGAACTGCACTTAAGCGTACCGTCTTAGTTTTATAATGATTAAATTTTGATAAAAAAAACGGAGCTTTTGTATTAAATGCGATATTTATTTACGTAAACGATTAAGTTATTTTAAAGCTAAAAGCCTAATATACAAGACTGAAGCTCATTAAATTGTTTTAGCAGGATTGATTCTTTATGTGAAATAAAGCTACCTCTTAAGGATCTTATTTTTACTTATTCCGGGAATCTGAATGCCTTTAACCGAAAATTTAGTCACACCATCAAACACAAGCACCGGCAGCGATTTAACCTGCGGTATTTTAAGGCCATTAATGGTTAACCCATCAACATCATGAAACACACCAGCCGCTCTGAAATCCTTCCCCGGGCAGCTAAGGGTTACATTTTTAAACGTTACACCTTCGGCATGGCGTGTGTAAAAGCCCCAGGCAGGTAGTTCGCCAAACATGGAAAATTCGGGATAGTCACGTGGATTTTCGGGAATCTTTGTTAACGAATCAAGGCTGACATTGGCTACAGCTTTGCTGGCATCGCCATGATATACTATCTTAATGTTTTCGAGCACTACATTTTTAACAGGATGCCCCGGCAAACCGGTAATTGACGAAGGAAATATATTATGGTTTCCTTTAACTAAAGGCCCTTCCATCGGGTAGCCTTTATCGGGTTTGCCTTTAGGTACATCTACCGTTACATTGCTGATATGGATGCCGTTAATGCTGCTCACTACAGCATCTTTATTACGGTGACCGAGGCGAATAAAAATGGCATTGCCCGTATTTACTGCGTTAATGTTGCTGATATCAATATCTTCCATCACCCCGCCATCAACACACTCCAGCGCAATGGCCGACCGGTAGGTATCGTAAATTTTCACGTCCTTTATGGTGATCTTTTTAAAACCGCCCCTTGAGGCCGTTCCAAATTTGATGCCGCTTGCGCTTGACCTGGTGGTACAGTTTGCCACATAAATATTTTCGCAGCTGCTGTTCCTGTCGCTTGATTTTAAGCAGATGCCATCATCATCGGCGTTAAAAAAACTGTTGGTAAGCTTTACGTTTTGGCAATCAACCAAATCAATACCATCGTTATTCCAATACGTATTGCTTTCTACTTTAATACTGTCAATTACCAGGTCGCGGCATTTGGTATAATCCTGTACCCACACCAGGCCATTTTTCATGGTTACACCTTTTATCAGCACATCTGTACAATTTGAAAAATGGATCAATTTGGGCCGGTTGGGTTCCTCGGGCTGAGTTTGCCCCCAGGGGTTTTGCTTTTGCCATAACGAATCCCTTAATTTACCCGCTTTCAGCATAGCAAAAACGTCTTTCAGCAACTCTTCGCCGTTTCCGTCAATTGTTCCTTTGCCTGTTATGGCAATATGCTGCAAATTATTGGCGGCTATTAATGGAGCTGCATGACCCTCGCCGTAATCAATTCTTTTTGCGCTACCCAGCAATACAGCGTTTTCGGCAAGGTTCAGGGTAACATTTGATTTTAGGCTGATACAAGCCGTCAAAAATTTACCGGCAGGCACGTATACTGTACCGCCCCCCTGTGCGCTTGCATTATCAATAGCCTTTTGAATACTGATTGTGTTATTGGTAACACCATCGGCTTTGGCGCCATAATCGGTAATGTTAAATACTTTTTGCTGAGCATAACCGGCAAACGGCGTTATAAGCAACGTTAAAAAATGAAGGATTTTCATTATTAGTTATTATTAAAAGAAAAATTCAAGCAGGTTTATCGCTTATTGAAGCTTACGAACAATAAAGCGTTTAATTGTACATTAAACACCTAAACTATTAAACTTTCAACTTAATTGGCGGCGGCGGTAAACTTTTATTTACGTAAACGTTTACATAGGGCCAATAACAATGATAATAACCGTTATTGAAATTGAGGTTATTGCAACACGTTAATTTCTAATCTAAAATTATACTCACCTCCAATTTATAGCTAAATGATTTCCTGTTAAACTTAATGAGACTAAAATAAAATCTTATGAAGGAGCATTGAACAGAGAGTTGTTAGACAGGCAAGTGCTGCCGTTAAACACCCGTTTTTCAAAAAGCATCTGGCTTATACCAATACAGGCAAAAGGTTTTCTTGCTTATACGGTGCTTAAAAACAACAAATGGAAGATAAATCATACTAAATAAGCCATAAGCACTACACAACTGTTTTTTTGTCTGATGTTTCTTTTATTTCATCGCCTGTTTTTCCCTGTCTGTCTCTTTTGCTAAATGTAATTGAAGTATTTCCTTATTTCGGGTAGGCTAAATACCGAGATAAGATTTATTTAAATATGAAATATAGACTTAACCTCCAGGGTGGTTTTACGTAACCTTTTATGAATAATATTAATAGGAATACATTTCTCAGAGCTGTAGATCAGGTTATTACTCCTGTTATCATAGATGATGAAAGGGTGGATATCAGCAGACTTTATTTTAACAGCGCTTTTTATAACGAGGTTGGGTATAATATAGATGACATCCCCAATCGTGCAATATGGTGGCGAACAGTATATCCTGACCCGGCTTACCGGGAGGAAATACAGGCGGCCTGGAACAGCAAAAAAACAACAGCAAAAGCAAACGGCGATCAGCACTTTAGCTTAGCTGCAAGGATATATTGTGCTGATAATTCATATAAATGGTATGAGTTTCATAGCGTTGCTGTAGGGGCAATAAAAATGATCACGTTGCTTAATATCAGCCGAATAAAAGAGAAAAACGATAAACTGGTTAATGCAATACAGCAAAAAACGCTGTTACTTTCTGTACTTACGCATGAAATTCAATCGCCATTGGGTAACATTAAAGCAATTCTGGATAGTTATCAAATGGATTATCTCAACAAAAACAGGATCTGCGAAATTGCTTCGGCATTAACTGATCAGTTGAGTCATCTGTTAAACATAGTAGCTCCCGCCCGGTTACGTATGGAAAGCCAAAGAGAAGTATTCACATTTAAACCTGAAGAAATTAAACTGAAGGATTTTTTAAACAATTGCAGGCACATATTTAACAGGATATTAAACGACCTGCAAATCAATCTGGTTTTTGAAATTCCGGAGCCCGGCATCATCTGTTACGACCAGTTTGCCCTTGACATAATTTTTAGAAATGTAATTGATCATGCTATAATACACACACCTAAAAACGGTGTAATTAAGATTTCATTAAGATATTATGAAAAGCATTCCAGTTTGATCATAGCGAATCCAGTAAACAGAATGACCGCAGAACCAATGGATGCCATGGAGTACCAAAATCATCATCAAAGTGCAGGCCAGGACATTACATACGGTTTCGGCCTTGGACTTATTAGCGCAAAAGAAATTTTAGAACAATATAGAGGTAAACTGACTGTATCAAACTCACCGGTAACAGGCGCCTCTTGCGAGATAATGATATACAATTAGTTGAACTGTTTGGCAATTGAACAGAATGACATTAAGCAAAAAGGAAAACCAGGACTAAAATTCACAGGATAACTAAAAGCGTCAATGATAAAATAGTCGATGACGCGCTGTGGGGCATTCCCCCCCCAAAAAAAATTTACAATTAATCTTTTTGCATTTGATACACAGCCTGAAAAGGCATTATTTGAATTTATGAGTTACAATGATAAGCCCTTTATGCACTGCAGAAGGTGTTCACAACCCTTCCATTATAAAATGCCACGAAATTGGTTTGGGCGCAATCTATTATTTTTCCTTCCGATTAAAAGATATTTCTGCGCCAAATGCCTCAAATCCCGTTACCGTATTTTAACGTCGGCACAAGAGCGAAATTTCAGAGTATAACTTTATTACTGTTTGCTTTTGCAACAATAAAACATTTACTTAAACCTTCTATCCTTGGAAAAGATCACTACTGCAAACAGTTTCTTTAAAATTGCGAATATTATGATTACGCCCGTTATAATCATTAATAATTCGGCACCGGAGAATCAAAATTTATACTGCAACGGTGCGTTTGTTGCCGGGATAGGTTATACAAACGATGAACTTCACGATCTGCAGGATTGGTTTCAGAAAGCATACCCAGATCCCGACTATCAAAATGAGATCATGAACTGCCGCGATAAAAGACGGAATATTGCAGCAAAGTATGGCCGATCATTCTTTCATCTGGAAACTAAAGTTTGTTGCGCAGATGGATCCTATTATTGGTACGATATCTATGAAACTCAAATAGATCATTTAACTGTATTCACTTTTTTAAATATAGACGAACTGGAACGACAAAATAATAAGCTGGGCAAAACTGTTCAGCAAAAAAATCTACTGCTTTCAATGGTAAAACATGATGTGCGGAACCCGCTATCTCACATAAAAATGTTGCTGGATAGCCTATCCAATCAACACACCGATATAGAAAGAGAACAATTTGAAAGAATAATTTATGACCTGGGCCGACATGTTGACTATGCCACGCACCTGCTTAATACAGTACTGCATCGCACTGAAATTGAAAGGGGCACGTTTACCTTTCAACCGGTTTTGATTGATCTGAAACCCTTTTTAATAACGTATTACCAAAATTTAAAACCTCGCCTTGCTCAAAAAAATATCCGGTTGTATTTTAAACCGGATTTTCCTAAACTTATATTTTATGATCGTTTTATATTAGAGACAGCGTTTGTAAACATTATAAACTATATTATCGGGGCAGGAAAGCATGACGGAGACATTGTTATTTCGGGCGTTGAAGGAAATTATTTTTCAAGTTTGATCATCACCGACGAACGATTACCGACCCTTGGAAACAGGAAACTGCAAACTTATAGTAACACAAACCCATTCCCCGCCGGGTATGACGGCTTAATCAATGCCGAAAAAATGCTCGCAGAACATAGCGGCAAATTATTAACTCACAAGAAACGCTACGGCGCCATCGCCTGGGAAATTAGAATAAATAAATACAATGTTTTATAAAAATGAATTGAGTTCCGGTAATATTAAAAGCATTTCGCGGAAAATATTGCTTGCGTTTATAACACTGATTATAGCCCTTGCCGTTGTTGCCCTGTTTGTAAATGGTTCTGTTTCCAATCGGTTAAACGAATTATCCAGGCTAACCCTGAACCTTGAATATGATCAGGCTAAATCGCAAAGAGCATTACTGTTGCTTCACGAAGCCGAAGATGATTTTCAGGCTTCGCTTTTAACATCCGATGGTTTAAAAAACGATGCGTACAAGGCTAAGCTTGCGCAATCGTTCACCCTTATCGACAGCTTGCTTAAAGATAATATAGATACAGCAAAGCTAACAGAGTCACAACGGACAAAAGTCAGAAACCTATATGTAAAGAAATTAAAGCTCTCTGCTAATTTGTATGTATTGAAGCATAGTTTTGATTCTCTTTTAACAGCCTCATCAGGTGTAAATCCGGTTAACGATGATAATGTATACACCACTACATCCAGAAGGAAAGGCAAAAAGCTTAAAACCAGCGATACAATAAAAACCGATGGACAAGTAAATAAAAAAGGCTTTTTTGCAAGGATAAAGGATGCAATTGCCAATAAAAATTCTAACGCTGGCATTGCTAATGTAACAGTAATAAACTCCAACAGAACCGCCAAAATAATAGACTCGGTAAACAGGCGGATATCCAGCCGTGAAAAGGATATATATAGTAAAAAGCTTCAGCAGTTACAGCAACGAAACTCTAAGTTATTTACCACTCAAAAGCAAATGATTGTGCTTAATATGCACATTAACAGCGAGCTGGAAAGAATTATCACTGAAATAAACAATATTAATACAAGCCTGGTAAACGAACTTAAAGAAAACGCGCTTAAGAGTTATCGCGAAACCACGTCATTATTTAATAAATTTTATCTTGCATCACTCTTCTTCGTGTTGGTATTTGCCGCGCTGCTCATTATGTTTATTGTTAACCTCAACAGGGCAGAAACCTATTTAGTTCATGAGAATGAACGGTCTGTTGGTATGGCTCAGCAAAAGATGAACCTTTTATTGCAGATGAGCCATGAGGTGCGTAATCCGCTTACTGCCATCAATGGTTTTTTATATATTTTCAGCCGCTCAAATCTCTCAGCAAAGCAAATAGAGATGCTTAATTCCATCAGGCTTTCATCTGATATGTTGCTGCACACCCTAAATGATACGCTTGATGCCGCTAAAATGGAAACAAGCGAATTTAAGATCATTTCTGAACCCTTTAATCCTGATCTTGTGTTGAATGAATTAGTTGAAAACATGGAGTTTAGCGCCACCAAAAAGAACTTGACTTTAAATTACAGTTTTGAAGGTGATAAGGCAGCTATGATACTCGGCGACAGCTTCAGGCTTAAACAGATCATGATCAATTTACTAAGTAATGCTATAAAATACACCCAGGTTGGGAGCGTCAGCATCAATGCAAATCTCACGGAGGTAAACAACACCGTCAGGCTGCAGGTAAGTATTAAAGATTCGGGCCCGGGTATTAGTATAGAGCAGCAAGGGCGGCTTTTTTCAAAATATTACCAAACAAACGCTGCAAAAGGACAAACCGGTACCGGCCTGGGCCTTTATATCTGCAAACAACTTGTAGAATTGCAGGAAGGAGAGATAAACGTAGAAAGTAAGGAAAATACCGGAAGTACTTTCAGCTTCTTTATACCTTACAAAAAGATTGCGGCCGAACCGACAGAAAACGCCGGTGATAATTTAACATCGAAATTAAATGGCTTGAATATATTAGCCGTTGATCAAAATGAACTTAGCTTAACATTTCTTAAAATGCTCACAAGCAAATGGAATATTAATTTCTATCAGGCGTTAGATGTGAAAGCCGCTTTAAAAGTACTGGATGAACAAACAATAAATATAGTATTGGTTGATTTGGCCTCATCCGAAACAGAAGCAGTGAAACTTGCGGTTAGTTTAAAGGAATCAAAATCGTTGTTAAATAAACCACCTGTTATTGCCATCTGCTCGGATGAGTTAACCACTGCGTATGAACAAAAGTTGAAACAAAATTTTACAAGTGCTATTGAGAAACCTTTTACAGAGGCTGAACTCCTCAAAAAAGTTGTCTCGGCAATTGAAATAAATGGATAGGATTTCTGATAGCAGAAATTAATATGGGCGTAGTATAAAACGCGTATTTTTGATTTCTTTTCAATATATAGTTATATTTGACATCGCCAACACCATCGCAAATTAACAGGATTTTTTGCCGTTTAATTGCCTGATAGTGCCTTTCGTCAGAAACATGTTTATCTGTTCCCGACAGAAGATTGGCGTTTATTTTGCCGCCCCATTATTGTTTAAAAGTTTACCGATGTCAATAAATTGTATCATTGTAGACGACGACGAATTTGCAATTACTCACCTGAGAGTATTGATAAGCCAGATTCCATTTTTAAATTTAATTACCTACTACCAGTCAGCAGCCCAGGCGCTTTCAGCAATGGAAACGCAGGATATCCAGCTTATATTTATGGATATCGACATGCCCGAAATGAGCGGGATGGAGTTTGCAAGGATGCTGCAGGCTACCCATGGCGCCAATGCGCCACGTATAATTTTTATTAGCGGTTATGAAAGGTTCGCATTAGAAGGGTATAAAGTAAATGCACTTGACTACCTGCTTAAACCGGTTGTATATGAAGAGTTTCTAAAATCGGCCTATAAAGCAAAAACATATTTTACAGAAAAAGAGAAACCTGCCGCCCATGCAGAAAATTACCTGCCAAATGAGTTTATATTCCTAAAAGTGGAGTACGAAATGGTGCGGATTTATTTGAAAGACATATTGTATGTAGAAGGCTTTAAAGATTACGTAAAAGTTTATTTAACCGGCGATTTAGGGTACGTAAAAGCACTTGCTACCATGAAGGCTGTAGAGGAAAAGCTACCTGCCAATGGTTTTATAAGGGTGCACCGTTCGTTTATCATTTCTATTGATAAGATAGATTCGCTTACCAAAAACACCATTAAAATACGCAAAATCACTATTCCAATAACAGAACAGTTTAAGGAAGAGTTTAGGAAATTTGCACATCAATGGTTATAAACATTCCCATCGTTATATAGTCCTGATTGTACCTTACTATTGGTCTGATGTAATAACTATTCCGTCTGCCGTAATAACCAGTCTGTCGAAACTTTTTTTTTGCTGTTTTAACATATTTTTCTTTGCTGACGGATTGATCTTATTAATAGATCAGCTATGTTACTATCAGCGTAAATATGAGGACTAAGGAACCAGAATTAAAGGATAATTTCAATAAAACAATGATCGCCATTTTGGCTCATGATCTCCGGCAGCCCTTTGCCACGCTTGTTATGACGGCAGATATGATAAAGCACACCAATAAAGCGTTATCGGAGGGCGAAATTCACTTATTGTTTGAAGATCTCCGCAACACTGCTTCCAAAAGTATGGACCTGCTCAATGGCTTACTTTATTGGGCAAAATCAGCCAGCAAGGATTTTGTAATTAAAACAGAACCATTATTACTTCATGACCTTATTCATGAAGCCAACGCCTTATATCTATACGATCAGCTTAATAAGCATATTATATTGTACAATATAGTTCCGGAGCGCCAGTTGATCTGTGCGCATAAAGAAATGATCCAGTTCATCAACAGGAATATATTGAGCAATGCAACCAAATACTCTCCCGAAGGAGGTATAATTGGGGTAACATGCAGCGAAGATGAGAATTGGGTCACAGTAGCTTTTACCGATCAGGGTAACGGCATGTCTGCCTCCCAAATCCTGGAATTATTTCATTTAAACGATACCGATCCTGCCGCAAGCGGGCTTTTAAAAGGGGCGGGAATGGCAATGAACATTTGCCATGACATGATAACGCAAATGAATGGAAGGATATGGGCCGAATCGACAATTGGTGAGGGAACTACTTTTTACTATGCATTGCCTAAAACATCAGCTATGGCCATTGCTGTTGCCTGAAATAATTAAAGTCATCTCCTGTTATTAGCTTTCTGTCGGTCGAAATCGGCCTTCTATCGAACCGATTAACCGGGCATCTGCAATTTAATTTTATTTGTACCTATAATCCCTGAAGTACTATCACGATCATAAACTGTTACAAATGAAACCAAATTTACAATCAAAGTTTTTTGCCGAATTTCTGGGTACAATGGTACTTGTATTAATGGGTTGTGGCAGCGCGGTTATTGCGGGGGCCAACGGCACAACCGGGGTTGGTTTATTGGGAATAGCATTTGCCTTTGGCCTGTCGGTTGTGGCCATGGCTTATGCTATTGGCCATATATCGGGTTGCCATATTAACCCGGCAATTACCATAGGTATGGTTGTAGCCGGCCGAATGACAGGTAAGGAGGCAGTTTCATATATTATAGCCCAGGTTCTAGGCGCGATTGCCGGGGCAGCCGTTTTGTTGCTCATCGCGTCCGGTAAGCAAGATTACAACGTTATAACTAACGGACTGGGGCAAAATGGCTATGGTGAAGCATCGCCTGCTCATTACAGTTTAATGGCAGGCTTTGTAGCCGAAACTATATTTACTTTTATATTTCTGCTGGTGATATTTGGTGCTACTTCTACCAAAAACATACATGGAGGATTTGCAGGCTTATCAATAGGTTTAAGTCTGGTTCTTATTCATATTGTAGGCATACCGGTAACTGGTGTATCTGTAAACCCAGCCAGGAGTATTGGACCAGCCCTGTTTACCGGCGGGCCGGCAATATCTCAGCTTTGGTTGTTTATCTTGGCTCCTGTTTTAGGCAGTATTTTGAGCGCGGTAACCTGGCGTTACATTCTTGAAAAAGAATAGCCATTTATACTTCAGTATCAACTATTTAACTATACTTCATACTTCAATGGTGAGATAAAATATAGTTAAACAGTTAAGAGTTCAAACAAAAACGCAATAATATATTAATTATCAACACATCCCCATTTAAGAATTAGTCAGGTAGCCCGGTCTGGGCGCAACCTGGCGGCTGGCTACTATTTCCCAATAGTTAGTGATGATTTGCGCCAGTATAGTCAATAAGCCGTTGTTTAAATATTTATGCTATTTCCGGTATTTAGATATTTGTTAGGAACCGGCTCAAGAAAAGAAAAGTAGAAGTTTTAAACTTTCCAAAATAGTCTATATTTGCCAAACAATCTGCTTCCGTAGTTCAATGGATAGAATTATGGTTTCCGGTACCATCGATATGAGTTCGAATCTCGTCGGGAGCACAAAAAGCCTTTGAAAGAAGGCTTTTTTTATTTAAAACCATATTTGAAGTTCCCTGAAACCGAAATGGCAACGATGCCCGAAGGTTGAAATTTTGATTTCATACCTCAGTTGACAGAGCGTAATACTTTTAATGTTGAGACCATGAGTTCGAATCCCGGCGGAACTCCTTAAATAAAAAGGCTAACACACATCGCATTAGCCTTTTTATTTAAACAACCATGAAGCTCAATTCGTGATGTTAATTTGGTATTTATCTTTTTACGTTGATCGGTGTACCATCCTTTAGTTCATCAGTAGCATTGGTAACCAGTATATCATTTGTTTGCAGCTTACCATAAACCTCAAGGCTGTCGGCAGTTTCTCTTCCTTTCTGCACGTCAACCCACTGTGCTTTGTTGTTAATAACCTTTATTACAAATACGCGCTGTGAGTTTTGTGTCACCGCACTTTGGGGTACGATAAAGGTTTTTTGTGCATTGCTAAGTTCAAGGCTTACCTGGGCAAACATGCCGGGCAACAACTGCCTGTCATTGTTAACAATATCCATCTGCATCTGCTCTGTTCTGAGCGTTTGATCCATACTGCCGGATTTCCGGTTCACTACGGCTGCAAATTGCTTGCCTGGTAATGTCTTTACCGAAAAATGAACAGTATCCTTATCGGAGAAGTAAGCTGTTGCCGCCTCCGGTACATCTACAACCAGGCGTAATTTGGTTTGTTGCTGAAGGGTGAGCATCGGTTTATTGGAACTCTTGTCCGATGGGGTAACGTAAGCTCCCGCATACACATTACGTGAGCTGATCACGCCATCAAACGGGGCCCTAACTTCAAGGTAGTCCTTTAAATCGCCAGCCAGTTGGTAGGCCGATCTGGCCGCAAGCAGTGAAGCGCTGTCGGCGCTCATTTTGGCATGCGCCAGTTCCAGGTCGTTGGGCGATATGGTTCCCGGGGTCCGGCTCGTTCTGTAAAGCCGGTCATAGGTAGCTTTACTACCGCGATAAATTGCTTCTTTGGTGTGAAGATCTTCTTGCGATTGCTTAAGCGCGGCAATCATTTCCGGAGCTTCAAGCGTAATGAGCAACTGGCCCTTATGCACCTGGCTGCCGATATCTACGGTCATCGTTTTGATAAACCCGTTTACCTTAGCATAAAGGTCAACAGCCTGATAAGGTTGAAGCACACCTGGAATGCTCATGCTGGTATGCAAATCGCCTTCCCGTAGCCTGATAACCGGGGTGGTTTGCATGGATTGAACGGGTTGTTTATTTTGATTACTTCCGCATGAGGCAAGCAGGCTACCGGCCAGCATGCACAGGATATATTGATATGATTTCATGATTTCTTTTTTTATGAGTTTTTAGGATCAAAGTATACACTTAGCTTGTCGTCAGGATCGAGCGAAACACTATTGGTGGTAGACTTTCGCTGCACCAGGTAAAAGATTACCGGCAAAATGAACAGGGAAACAAATGTTGAGGCAATTAACCCGCCTATAACAGCCCTGCCCAAAGGCGCTGTTTGTCCGCCGGCTTCACCCAGTCCGGTTGCCATTGGGATCATCCCTGCAATCATCGCGATAGTGGTCATCAGGATTGGCCTGAGCCTTAATTCCATCGCCTCTATAGCTGATTCCATGGCGTCTTTACCGCTTTTCCTGATTTCTTCTGCATTAGAAATTAACAGGATGGCATTGGAAACCGAAACACCGACAGACATGATAATACCCATATACGATTGAAGATTAAGACTTGACCCAGTCGCCAGCAAGATGAGCAGGGAGCCTACCAATACGCCCGGTATCGCTGTAATTACAGTAAAACCTAAGCGGAACGACTGGTAATTTGCAGACAGCATCAGCAGTAAAACGATAATAGTAATTAACAGGCCAGATTGCAGACTGGCGAGCGTTTGATCAAGCAGGACAGTTAATCCCCTTACCTCTACCGAAATTCCGCGCGGCGGGGTGTTGCTGTTTTTCAGGATCTTATTTACAGCTGCCGAGGCGGAGCCGAGGTCTTTATTATAAATATTAGCTATAATTGATAAGTAGCGTGTAGCCCCTTTACGATCGTATTCGCCCACTATTGGCTGCATGTTAAAGGTGCAAACATCGCCAAGTACAGGTCTTGCGCTATTTTTGAATATCGGAACTTCGGCAAGATCATCAAGGCTGCCCATATCGGGTTGCGGTATTTCAACCTGCACATTATAGGAATTGGCATTGGTTTGATCAAGCCATAAAATCTTATCAGTAAAGCGGCTGGACGATGTGGCCTGGGTAATACAATTACTAACCTGTGTCATGGTAAGGCCCATCTGCATTACTTTGTCGCGGTCAATATTGATATGGATTGCGGGGCTTTTCAGCTGTTCTTTCAGTTGAACATCCCGTAAAAAAGGAACCTGTTTCAACTGCGCTATCAGGGTATCTGCATACTGCTGCCCCTGGGCTATATTTTTGCCAATTACAGCTATCTCGACAGGGGTTGATGAACCCTGGCTCATGATCTTGCTGGTTAAATCAATCGGCTCGAATGATAGTGTAACATCCGGCATGGCTTTATGAAGTGCCTTCCTCAGGTTTTCCTTAACATCCTGGATG
Source organism: Mucilaginibacter sp. Mucisp86 (assembly GCF_047324315.1). Classification (NCBI taxonomy): domain Bacteria; kingdom Pseudomonadati; phylum Bacteroidota; class Sphingobacteriia; order Sphingobacteriales; family Sphingobacteriaceae; genus Mucilaginibacter; species Mucilaginibacter sp. Mucisp86. The sequence continues at coordinate 4,296,686 of NZ_CP168503.1, read as the reverse complement.
TTTGCCTTGTAATTGTCGCTCAGGTTAACCTGCATGACAATCTCATTGGAAGAGCTCATAAACAAAATGACCGGCAGAGTTGGAAACGAAGAAGGGTGCTGCCCTGCAAAAGCAGATATGATATCAACATTGTTTTTGCCCACAGTTTGATATAATACCTGCTGGGCCTCAAGCATAGTTTTTTCGGTTTGTTCAAGCCTGGTTCCCTGTGGTGCCCTGATGCGCACCTGGAATTGCCCGCTGTTTAGTTTAGGCAGGATATCCTTGCCTATTATGGATACGCTGAAACCAACTATGACGAAAGAAATGGCCACATAAAGCGCGACACTTGCTCGGCTACGGTTCATCATCCATTTTACCATTTGCACACAAGCTGCCTTAAACCGGTCAAACCGGTTTGGTTTATCCGCCGCTTTGGGCTTTTCTTCATGATGTTCCGGAACTTTAAGCACCCAGTTAGCCAACACCGGCACAAGGGTTTGCGATAAAAGAAATGCCGCTATCATGGAAAATCCTACAGCTAACGAGAGTGGCAGGAACATACCCTGCGGTACGCCGGTCATGAAAAAGGCAGGCACAAAAACTGCCAGGATACTGAGCAGGATCAGGAGCTTTGGCAGTGCTATCTCTTCGCAGGCGTCAGCTACCGCGCGGGCCTTTTTCTTGCCCATTTCCATATGCCTGTGAATATTTTCAATCGTTACGGTCGACTCATCTACCAGGATACCGATAGCAAGCGCAAGGCCACTCAGGGTCATGATGTTCAGCGTTTGCCCAAACAACTTCAATACCAGTGTGCCTATAATTACAGAAAGCGGGATATTCACCACTACAATAAAAGCGCTTCTCTTATCGCGCAAAAACAGCAATACCATTAATCCTGCCAGGATGGCCCCTGTAACACCTTCACTGATAAGACTTTTTACCGCGTTGATCACATAAACGGACTCATCAAACTCAAACTTTAACGAAACATCCGGCGGCAAAAGGCTTTGCATGTTTGGAATTGCCTTTTTCAGATCCTGAACTACCGACCAGGTGGAGGCGCTGGAAGCTTTGATTACTGGGATGTAAATTGCCCTTTTACCATTAATATAAGCAAAGCCGGTAGTAATATCAGCTCCATCTACTACCCTTGCCACATCTTTGAGATAGATGGTTGCTCCATTCTGATAAAGCAGCGGGATTTTTTCAAAGTCTTTAACCTTGTTCAATACGGTATTGGAAGGTGTTAGGTAAGATGTATGCCCGATGCTGACGGTTCCTGCCGGCGAGACATGGTTGTTATCCTTTATCGCCGCGGTGATCTGGTCGGCAGTTACGCCATGGCTCCGCATCAGGTCTGGATCAACATTAATAACAACAGTTCTGGCATTACCGCCAATAGGTGGCGGCGAGGTTAAACCGGCTATTTTAGAAAAATTGGGCCTGACATATAAACTGGCCAAATCCTGCAGTTCGTTATTACTGCGTTTCGAGCTGCTGATAGTCAACTGCCCCACAGGTAACGTAGAGGCATCAAAGCGAATAATGATTGGCGGTGGTGTGCCCGGTGGCATTTCGGCGAAAGCCCTGTTGGTAAGCGAGGTAACTTCTGCCGCTGCCTGCGCCATATTTGTACCATCATAAAAACTCAGCTTGAGCAGGCTTAAGCCTTCTATGTTATTGGTTTCTATTGATTTGATACCGCTTACATATAAGTATAAGTTTTGATAATTGGTGGAAACAAAGCCCTCCATTTGCTGAGGCGACATACCACCGTAAGGTTGCGAAACGTATATGGTAGGCAGGTTAATGTTCGGAAAAATATCAATATTGATTTTTGTGGCGGCAATAATCCCCGCCAGTACTACGCCAATCACAACGACAATCACCGTTATTGGCTTCCTTAATGAAGATTGAATGAGATTCATGATCGTTGTGTTTAATATTGGTTTGTGAACAGGTCTAAATTCCCCGATGATCCGGCCATGTAAAGCAATGCCTGCCATACCGCGTTACCGGCGATATCTTTATTTGTCTCTGCCCGGTTCAAATCATACAGCGTTTGTGTTACATCAACTATAGTGGCAAGGCCATTGCTATATAAGGTCTTTTTTTGTTCATAAGCGTCACTGGCCGCTTTTAGTAAAATGGGGGCTTCCCGGTATTTTTGCAGGGCGTTGGCCAATTGCTTATTGCCTTCTTCCAGCTGATTGGTGAGGCTGGTTTCCTGGTAATGATACTCGTTGGTTAGTCCGTCGGCATAGTAACGCTGGCTCTTGAGCCTGGAACTCACCCTGCCTATATTTGACAGGTTCCAGGAAACGCCTACTCCAATGAGATAGTTGCCACGTAAGGGTGCAATACCATTAAAGTAACCTTGATTATAACTGCCGGGATCAGCTGGATTATAACCGGTTCCGAAGCCGGAGCCCCTATCTTGCAACGTACCAAAAAATGAAACCTTAGGCAGGCTGGTTTTGGAGAGGTAAGCCGCATCGAGCTCGCTGCTTTTTACCCGCTCTGCCAGGAACCTCAATTGAGGGTGATTGGAGATATCATAAACAGGGCGTTGCGGCAAATGCGCGGGTAGCTGATTAATATATAAGCTATCTAACAAAAAGTCCTGTTTGGTTATGCCTAATTGTATGGCCAGGTTGGCAGCCTGTTTCTGTTCAAAAGCAATCGCGTCTGTTAAGGCATTCTTAGCCTGCGATAGTTGCGCATTGGCTATAGAACTATCTACCCCTGCGTTTAAACCGTTAGCTGTACGTGTGAGGATCACATCCCTCAGCGCCGAAACCCTGGAGAGGTTTACCTCTTCAGAATAATGGAGACGTTGTGCATCAAGTAAATTCAGATAAGCTGATGCTGCTCTTACTTGTTGCTGAAACTTTTCCTGTTCAAGGTCGGCTTCATCCCGGTCATAAATTCCTTTAGCGTCGGCCACATGAGCTTTTTGTAAACCAAATGAGAAAATATTCCAGTTGATTTCTGAAGAATAGAGTGCGGCAAAAGCGGCGTTCCAGTTTTGAGAAGCGGAAACCGGACCTGACGTAGTGGAGATCAACCCGTTAATACCTGAAGGAAGCCCGTTGAGGCCATTAATTGTGCCGTAGCCCTGTTGCGCGGAAAGAATGAAATCCGGTGATCCATCGCGCCTGGCTGCGGTGATGTTTTCTTTGGAAGCATTGGCATAATTAGCCTTTGCTTTTAACAATTCCTGCCGTGAGAGTGTTAATTGCAGGGCTTCTTTCATACTCAGGACATTACTATTGTTTTCCTGAGCCGCTGCAGGCAGCGCTCTCAATCCCAGGTATAACGTTACCATGAGGCCGAAAACCCAAAACTTTATGTTCGTTTTCATATAAAAAAATTAAAATATGCGTGTTACAGGCCCGAAAAGGCCCATTAATAGCTATTAGATAGCACGGCAAAACCGGCCCTATCAATGACAATCAGCATGAAGCCGACTGCTCGGATATTTTAATTGAAAGATGGAGGCCCTCTGAGGTATAAAAGAGGAATGGGATCAACAGGAAGAAAAACTTCCCGGAAAGGGGGAAGCGCTATGAAGATGATTAGAACAAGAATACCAAAGGTGACAAGGCTTATTTCGGCAGGAAGTGCGAAATGCCTGAATTGCTGGGTATACGACTGTAGCTTACAATGAATAATGCCGGCCCGGACATGGATACCTTTTGAATGACTGGCCTCGGTTGAGACATTCTTGTTGAAAAAAACGGCATAACGCACAAGCACCCTCCCCTGCAACCCTATGAAGATCAGGGCAATGAGCAATAGTTTCAATATGTTATGCAGTAGCTTTTTCATTGCAGGTTGTAAAGCTTAATTATGAACGGGTTATTTAACTATTTCCTTTCCTGGCCGATACCGGGGCATTTTCTTATCCCGCATACTTTTTAATCTCGTCGCGAAAACTAATAAGCCCATGATCGTATTTTTATTGATATAAAGATAGAATGCCCGTTAAGAGGTTTCAGTTGGTATTCGTTAAACGGGCAAAAACAGTCGTTGAAAGTGGTTTGAGAACTAATGGGAGCAGCAGTTCATCCGAAAAAGCTCGTAATGCTGATTCATCAATTGACGATTTGCCCTGTTAACTTGTCACGGGAATATCTGGAATACAAAATCTGTGTTCAAATAGCAATAAAGACGCTTTTTTAACATCGTTCAAATAAAAACAAACAAGGGGTAATCCATGGTTTCCGGTACCATTGATATGAGTTCGAATCTCGTCGGGAGCACTAAAGGGATTTACAAATTGTAAGTCCCTTTTTGTTTAATTATTCGACTCCGCATATCTCTTCCTAAAGGCCGTGGGATTCTCCCCCTTATACTTTTTAAAGATCCGGTTCAGATGGCTCTCATCAGTAAAACCAAACTCATAGGCAATTTCGCTCATGCGCTTATCGGTGTATTGCAGGCGGGTTTCTATCAGCTTGAGTTTATAGCTGGTAATATATTGCTGTAAGCTTTCACCCGTGGTTTTCTTAAAGTATTCGCTGATATAGTTGGGCGAAAAGTTAAATGATGAGGCCATACACTCGGCCTTCAGGCGTTCTGGCTGATAAATATATTCGTGGATGTAATTAAGCAGCGGCAGCGTGGTGGTTGATGGCTGTTTAATAATATTGGCGTGCTGCTGCAGCGTGATATTACGGGCAGCAATAGTGATAATGGTATTCATTAATTGTTCCACCACCTCGTTGTGCTGAGGAAACTCATTTGATGTTTCGCGCTGCAAAGCCTCTATCATAGCCCTTACCAATGGCTTATCGGTAACTGTTTTAAGGATACAACCCGGCAAATGGTTATGGTTATGAAAAATGTATTCCATTTTTTTAACCCACTTTTCGCTTTGTGTTTTCAGATAGCTATCAGTAAAGCGGATAAAGTAAAACCGCGTAAGCTCATGCACTTCAAAACCATGCTGATCTTCAGGAAAAATCAGAAAGAACTTATCCGAAGCATAGGGCAATTCATGCCCGTTAATGATCTGGATGCCCTTGCCTTCCAGCGTAAAAACCATTTCAAAAAAGGTATTGCGGTGCGGCTTGGCTGTGTACTGGTTTGTTTCAAGCAGCTCCAGCTCGTACGGACGGTAAAGGTTTTTGATCTCCATACCTGTAAAGTTACATATGATACCCTGAAATGTACAACGCCAGGGGATTGATAATGCGGAACTTTGACATATCAAAACAAAACGAAAATGAACACTACATCTTTTTTACTTTTAAGGCTCGCCATAGGAGCCAGCATGTTTGGTCACGGATTGGTTCGCTTACCTAAGCTTAATGGTTTCAGCAACTGGATGGTTGGCACATTCGAAAAATCAATGCTGCCTAAATTTATGGTAACACCCTTCAGCTACCTGTTACCGATTACCGAATTTACCATTGGCTTATTACTCTTGTCAGGCCTGTTTACCAAACCCGCTTTAGTGGGCGGTGGCCTGGTAATGATCATATTAATATTTGGCAGCTGTTTGATCGAAAACTGGGAAATTCTTCCTTCACAGCTGATCCATGCAGCCTTCTTTGCCGTACTGCTTCAGTTTGCAGCAAATAACACCTATTCATTAGATAACATTTTCTTCAATAAATAATATCATGAGCTCAAGAAGAGATTTCGTAAAACAAGGCGGGCTTTTAGGTTTGGCAGGCCTTGTGGGCAGCAATATAGCATCAGCAAAAGAAAATACAATTGCCAATAACGTTAACACCTCAAAATGGGCCGATGGCTCAAGACTGGTAGTTTCCGTATCCATGCAGTTTGAAGCGGGCGGTCAGCCGGATAATGCCGAGAGCCCATTTCCACAAAACATGCAAAAAGGCTATATCGATTTGCCCGGCGCAACCTGGTTTCAATATGGTTATAAAGAAGGGATCCCCCGCATGCTGGACAACTGGGACAAGTTAGGCATTAAGGTAACATCGCATATGGTTGGTTCGGCAGTACTTAAAAACCCCGCTTTAGCTAAGGAAATTGTTGACCGTGGGCATGAGGCAGCAGCCCATGGCATGAACTGGGCAACGCAATACACCATGCCCTATGATCAGGAAAAGCAATTTATAAAAGACGGTGCCGATGCCATTAAAAAAGTAACCGGTTTTACTCCGGTGGGCTACAATGCCAACTGGCTTCGCCGTGGCGAAAACACGCTAAAAATATTACAGGAACTTGGTTTCGTTTATCATATCGATGATCTGAGCCGCGACGAGCCTTTCATCATCCCGGTAAATCAAAAAGATTTTGTAATAGTGCCTTACACCATACGCAACAATGATATTGTACTGATTGAAGGCAAAAATTTCTCTGTCGATCAATTTCTTAGCCAGGTTAAATTTGAGTTCGATCAACTGTATGCCGAAGCCGAATTTAAACGCCGCCAGATGTCAATCAGTTTTCACGACAGGATTGGCGGCACCCCGCAAATGGTTAAGGCCACAAATGAACTAATTAAATACATACAGCAGCACAAAGACGTAAGCTTTAAACGGAAGGATGAAATTGCTAAGATGGCTTTGGAGGATAAAACTACGGCAAGAGAGAGTTGATAAAGAAACAAAAATGTCATTGCGAACGCAGCGCGGCAATCGCACGGAAGCACAGCCGCTCTGTATACCATGCGATTGCTTCGTCGTTCCTCCTCGCAATGACATAATTTTATTTGCTTTTATTTTTTCCTAATTTTCCTTCATACCTGGATATTGATCAAAAAGAGCTTTTAGCTTCTGAGCCATCTCCGGGTATTCTTTTATTACGTTAGTGCGCTCGCTGGGGTCATAAGCCAGGTTAAACAGTTCGGTTTTTGCAGGCAGCGGTAAACCTGCCACGCCGCCCACATTGTTATTAGCTTTTACTTCGCGATATTTCCAATCACCCAGGCGTACAGCTTCACAAACACTGTTATTATAATAGTAAATAGGTCTATGCTCAGGGTGTTTAGGCGCTTTGCCTGTTAATACATCAGCTATCGACTGCCCATCCAGCGTGCGGCCTTTCGGTAGCGGGGCTCCTGTCCAGTTGGCAAGTGTAGGAAGCACATCCAGATTACTCATCATGCTGGTAATGCTTGCGCCAACCGGGGTATGGTTTTTCCAGTAAACGATGAACGGTTCACGTACTCCGCCTTCATACGATTGCCCCTTGCTTCCCCGGAAAACTCCTGCTGTTCCGGCATCCCAGTGTTTAGTAGCACTATCGCCCAGCATCCGGTCTGGAAACTCTATCCACGGACCGTTATCGCTCGAAAACATAAATATCGTATTATCAGCCAGTCCCTGTTTTTCCAGTTCGCTCCAAACCTGGCCAAGGCTTTCATCCAACTGCTCTACCACATCCCCCAAATGCCCGCCATCGCTGCGGTTTTTATTTTTTGCAGATGATGCAAACGCTACCGGTAAATGCGGCATGTTGTGGGCAAGATATAAGAAAAACGGCTTATCACCCTTTTTCTGCCCCTTGATAAAGCGGATGGCTTCGCGCTGGTACAGCTCAATCAGTGATGAGTCGGCGGGTTTCAATATCTCCGGCTTATGGTTTCGGAATACTTTAATAGTAGTATCTGTTTTCACATAAGGTGAACGGTAATCATGACTGTATAACAAGCCATAGTATGAGTCAAAACCTTGTGCCATCGGGTGATTATACGGCGCATGGTCACCAAGGTGCCATTTGCCTATCATAGCGGTTTTGTATCCAATTTGCTTTAGCATTTCCGCAATGGTAACTTCCTGATCGGGGATCCCCAATAATGAGCCGGGACCGATAGGCGCAGGCAAATTCATCCTTGAAGCATAACGCCCTGTTAGTAATGAGGCCCTTGACGGGGTACACGTAGGGCTGCTTACTACATAATTGGTTGCCCTTACGCCTTTTTGCGCCATTTTATCTAAAAATGGTGTACGGATTACCGGGTTGCCGTAGCAACTTAAATCGGAGTACCCCATATCATCGGCCAATACAAAAATGATATTGGGCAATTGTTTTTTTTGTGCCGAAGCAGGTACAATCAAAAATAAGAAAGCCAAAAGGAAAAGGCCTTTACAGGTTAAATTGGTTAGATGTTTCATTGCCCGGTGAAAATAGTTTTTTATAACTGATGACCATTAAAGATAACTTAACTTTTACAATAGGGCCTAATCAACAACTATTGCTTATCAGCGTTGCGCAACATCTCCCGGTGCTCCTTTCCCCATTTTATCATTTCCAAAATGATGCCGCCAAAACTCCGGCAATACTCCGTCGATTCATACTCGATCAAAACCGGCGAAGTTGGCGTTACCGTTCGTTTAACAAGCTTATTCATTTCCATTGTTTTTAGCTCACGCGATAACATGCGCGTAGTAATGCCTGGAATACTCCGCTCAATTTCCCGGAACCGTTTGTTTCCATTACAAATAGAATTGATGATTGGCAGCGTCCATTTACCGCCGATAACATACATGGTGTCCTGTAAAGCCTGCCGCTCATCGGCATGATTACGCTGGTGTGACGTTATTCCTGCTTCCATACTGGTATACTCCGTGTAACTGGTTACAAAATTATACCATTTCCATTATACTTTTGCATAAAAAAAGTAAAATACCATGTCAAAAACAGTTTTTATAACCGGAACCAGCAGCGGACTGGGCAAATTAACCGCTAAACATTTTGCACAGCAAGGCTGGAATGTAGCTGCCACCATGCGTACGCCCGAAAAGGAAACCGAACTAACGCAATATCCTAATATTAAAATATTTAAGCTGGATGTAACCAATCTTGAGCAGGTAAAAACTGCAACCGAACAGGCTATAGCAGCTTTCGGCAAAATTGATGTTGTGGTAAATAATGCGGGTATGGGTACGTACGGCGCATTGGAGCTTGCCAAAGAAGAGGATATCGACTGGCAGTTTGCGGTAAATGCCCGCGGTCCTATTAATATCATTCGTGCGTTCCTGCCACATTTCAGGCAAAACAACGGGGGAATGTTCATCAACGTCAGCTCGTTTATGGGCATTACCACTGCTGTACCGCTTGGCTCGTTGTACAACATGTCGAAATTTGCACTTGAAGGCCTTACCGAAGGACTTTATTACGAGTTAGAGCCGCTTAACATCCACTTAAGGTTGATAGAGCAAGGCGGTTCAAAAGGCAATAATTTTGTTGAAAGTGTGGTTTGGAACCAAAATCCAGATATAACCGCATATGATGAACTTACCAGCAAACTACAAAACCTGATGGGCTCCCGCGATGAATCACAACTGGATGATCCAATGGAGATTGTCAATGCCATAGATGATCTTGCCACCGGCAAAAGCAACAAGTTCCGCACGGTATTAGGCAATATGGGCAACATGTTGATGAACATGCGCAACACCATGCCTATTGAGGAATATATGGAAAAAATGGCAGCATTTTTTTAAGGAACCTTGATTTTTAGGATTAGGGAATTTCCATGAAAGATAATCTATCTCCCGCTATCAGGAAATCCTCTAATCAAGAAAATCATGGTTCTGTTCATTGAGCTTTTCAACAAAGCAACTTGAGCTTTCTAACAAAACGCAGCGCCGGATATCAACCTAACTTTGTGTTATCAAAAAGAAAATAAAGACTATGAAAAAAGTTTGGTTTATAACAGGCAGCGCCCGTGGATTAGGTCGCAGCCTTACAGAAGCAGTTTTAGCAGCCGGCGATAATGTTGCCGCAACAGCACGTAACCCCGAACAATTAAAAGAGCTGGCAGATAAATATCCTAGCCAGATTTATCCTATAAAATTAGATGTTACCGATTACCCAGCCGTTTATAAAGCCGTTGCCGATACGGTAGCCCATTTTGGTAAAATTGATGTATTGGTGAACAACGCCGGTTTCGGTATCATTGGCGCAGCCGAAGCGTTTACCGACAATCAGGTACGCAGTCAGTTGGAAACCAATTTATATGCACCTATCGAAATAACCCGCGCAGTGTTGCCATATATGCGCAAGCAACGTTCAGGCCGCATCCTGCAGATTAGCTCGGTTGGTGGCCGTATAGGTAATGCCGGTTTAAGTATGTACCAGGCAGCTAAATTTGGCTTGAGCGGCTTTACCGAAGCGTTGTCAAAGGAAGTAAAACCACTTGGTATATTGGTTACCAGTGTTGAACCGGGAGGCTTCCGTACTGATTGGGCCGGCGATTCCATGAGCTATGCACCAAAAGTTGAAGGTTATGAGCAAACTGTTGATGCACGCGCAGATTTTATGTCGAGCGGTAAGTTTGTTCCGGTTGGTGATCCTGAAAAGGCAGCTAAAGTAATGATCGACCTGGTTGAAAATCCGGAGCCGCCTATGCACCTGGTATTGGGCAGTGAAGCGGCCGCTTTGCTAACCCTTGCCGATGAAGCACGTAAAGCTGAGTTTGAAAAATGGTTGCCGGTTACTAAATCAACAGATCATGACGAAGCAGGTGATTTTATGAATACCGCTTATGGCAAGGCAATAGCAGCTCAAAAAGCGTAATATATTACCCGATAGTTGTGTCCCCATGACTATTGCCAAAACGGGCGTGAGGACACGCCCATCGGTTGATATCAGACTTACGAAGTTGTAAAAACTTCGTAAGTCTTCGTTTATTATTAAATTTGAGCAACATGCCTGTGTTAAATCCAAAAACATCGCCACGCATACTTTACTCCTGCTACTCGCACGTAAGCAGGGCTGGCGAACAATTTATTGCCGACCATATATTCGGTTATATCCTCTCCGGCGATTCGGAGCTTTACGTTAACGGCAAAAACTATTATTTTAAGGAAGGCGATTACCGTTTTCTGAAACGGAACGAACTGGCCAAATTTGTAAAACATCCTCCAGCGGGCGGCGAGTTTAAAACCATAACCATTGGCATGGATCAGGCCACCCTGCAAAGTATGAGCGCCGAATTTGATTTACATGCAGATACTCCGTATACAGGCGAAAGCGCATTGTTTTTGAAACCTAATGAGCTTTTTAGCAACTACATCAAATCGCTAAACCCTTACATGGATAAAAGTAGCGACGAAATTAGTCCCGCACTTACCCTGCATAAGGTTAAGGAAGCAGTAATGATATTACTTGAAACCAATCCCGAGCTAAAAAATATCTTGTTTGATTTTAGCGAACCAGGCAAAATTGACCTTCAGGCTTTCATGAACCAAAACTATCGTTTCAATGTTGATTTAAACCGCTTTGCGTATTTAACCGGTCGCAGCCTGGCAACATTTAAGCGCGATTTTGAACGGATCTTTAATATATCACCCAACCGGTGGATTCAGCAGCAACGATTAAAGGATGCCTATTTCCTCATCAAGGAAAAAAAACACAAGGTATCAGATGTTTATATGGACGTAGGTTTTAAAGACCTCTCCCATTTTTCATTCGCCTTTAAAAAAGCTTATGGGGTAGCGCCATCGGCAGTGTAGGCGCCGAGAAGCAAGAAATCAAGAGTCAGGAACAAGAGGAGAAAGATGAGTCAGGAAATCAAAATTCAAGAGACAAGAAAAGAACCAGTAAGTCAAGACATAAAAGAGCCAGGAAAAAGATAAAAAAATTCCAATCTTGTTTCCTGGCTCTTGAGTTTTGTTGCCTTGAATCTCTATTCTTGTCTCTTGAATTTTGACTTCCTGATTCTTTCCTTAAACGTTAAACCTGAAGTGCATAATGTCGCCATCCTGCACAATGTAGGTTTTACCTTCAACGCCAAGTTTACCGTTTTCCTTTATCACGGCTTCAGAGCCATTGAACTTCACAAAATCTTCGTATTTAATTACCTCGGCACGGATAAAGCCTTTTTCAAAATCTGTGTGGATCACACCTGCAGCCTGCGGCGCGGTGAAACCCTGAGTAATAGTCCATGCACGTACTTCCTGTACACCTGCGGTAAAGTAAGTAGCCAGGTTCAATAACCTGTAGGCCGCTTTGATCAGCTTGTTAACACCTGACTCTGTAAGACCAAGATCATCCAAAAACATCTGGCGCTCTTCGTAAGTTTCCAGTTGTGAAATTTCTGATTCTATCTGAGCTGAGATAATAAGCACTTCGGCGTTTTCATCTTTAACAGCAGCTTTTACCTTTTCAACATAAGCATTGCCAGTACTTACCGAACCTTCGTCAACATTACAAACATATAACACCGGTTTAGCGGTAAGCAGCCACAAATCGGCTACGTATTCTTTATCTTCTTCTTCAACAGCTGCGGTACGGGCCGATTTACCTTCGAGCAGGTGATTTTTATAAACTGTTAAAACATCAAAGGTTTTTTTGGCTTCTTTATCACCACCGGTTTTGGCCATCTTTTCAACCTTCTGGATCTTTTTCTCGATAGATTCAAGATCTTTCAGCTGTAATTCGGTATCAATAATTTCTTTATCGCGGATAGGATCAACCGAACCATCAACGTGGATCACGTTATCATTATCAAAGCAACGTAACACATGGATGATAGCGTTGGTAGCACGGATGTTAGCTAAAAACTGGTTACCCAAACCCTCACCTTTGCTGGCACCTTTAACCAAACCGGCAATATCAACTATCTCGATAGTGTTTGGTACTATACTTTTAGGGTTAACTATTTCGGTAAGCTTGGTTAAGCGCTCATCCGGCACTGTAATTACACCCACGTTTGGCTCAATGGTACAAAACGGAAAGTTAGCCGCCTGTGCCTTAGCGTTTGATAAGCAATTAAAAAGTGTTGATTTACCCACATTCGGCAAACCTACTATACCACATTGTAAACCCATTTTTGTTTATTTAGTTGATTAAGTTGATTAGGTTGATAAGTTTGAAGGACGAAAAAGCAGGCATAAAACCAACTTAATCAACCACTCTCTCAGTCAACCACTCACCTCAAAATTCGGCTGCAAAGATAACAGAAAATTTTGCCTTATAATTTGAAAAAATAAACGACTTTTGCGCTCGGAAAAAAGAAGCTAAAATATTAAAACACCGATGTAAAAAAGGAGGGCCTATATATGGAAGAAATGGTTGAGCAAGTAGAATTGTTACTGGAAAAACAAGACGACACCCAATTACAGGAATATTTGAACAACCTCAACATATCGGATGTTGAAGAACTGATTGGCGAACTTCCTGAACACGGCCCTAAATTCATCGAAATCCTTTCGCTTAACCGGGCGATCAATGTATTCCGCATCCTCGAGTTCCCTGTGCAGGAACGTATCATCAAAAAACTTTCGGGCCAAAAGGTCGAAGATCTGATTAACGAGCTTCCACCGGATGACCGTACCGCACTTTTCAGCGAGCTGCACGGCGATGCTGTTCAAAAACTCATCCAGAAACTTTCGCCCGAAAACCGGAAAGAAGCCCTGGTTTTGTTAGGCTACGAAGAAGAAAGCGTTGGCCGCCTGATGACGCCCGATTACATTGCAGTAAAACGCACCTGGGATGTAAGCCGCGTGCTTTCGCATATTCGCCGTTATGGTAAAAACTCCGAAACCATTGATGTTATTTACGTGATAGATGAGCATGGCGTTTTACTTGACGATATCCGGATCCGTGAAATACTGTTGGTAAAGCCCGAAACCAAGGTGAGTGAATTAATGGATGGCCGACTGATTTCTCTTAGCGCCAGCGATCCGCAGGAAGAAGCCATCAATGTTTTCAGGATGAATAACCGGACTGCCCTACCGGTTGTTGACAATAACGATGTACTGCTTGGCATCGTAACAGTTGATGATATCCTTTGGATAGCTAACGAAGAATATACGGAAGATATTCAGAAAATAGGTGGTACCGAAGCATTGGATGAACCCTATCTGGATATCAACCTTTTTAAACTGGTAAAAAAACGTGTAGGCTGGCTTATCATTTTATTTTTGGGAGAGATGCTTACCGCTACTGCCATGGGCTATTTTGGAGATGAAATATCCAAAGTAGTAGTGCTGGCGTATTTTATTCCGCTAATTATTTCGAGCGGGGGCAACAGCGGTTCGCAGGCCTCAACCCTCATTATCCAGGCGATGGCCCTTGGCGAAGTAACCGTTGCCGATTGGTGGCGTGTTATGCGCCGGGAAATCCTGTCCGGGCTGATGCTTGGTATTTGCCTGGGTTTAATTGGCTTTTTACGCATAGCAGCATGGAGCATGTTCAGCAATATTTACGGCCCGCACTGGATGCTGGTAGGCTTAACGGTAGGTGCATCCCTTATTGGTATTGTGTTATGGGGATCATTATCGGGTTCGATGCTACCGCTCCTATTGAAAAAACTTGGCGCCGACCCTGCTACTTCATCAGCTCCATTTGTGGCTACGCTTGTGGATGTAACCGGCCTGATCATTTATTTTACCATAGCAGTAATATTTATGCGGGGCATATTATTATAACCTGCTTTCAATACAACACACACGCAAAAAGCCCTGCCTCTTAATAAGATGCAGGGCTTAATTATTTAGTTTAGTGTTGTTCTGTTGTTAGATTTCAAACGAGAAATCCTCATCGGCAGATGCCCTGGCAATTTCAGGGTTCTCGCTGTACTCGTAGCGTTTTTCAACTACTTCCTGGTTTGATTTGATGTAGTCGATGGTATCTTTCAAACCTTCGGCAAACTTTTCGAAGTCTTCTTTATATAAAAAGATCTTGTGTTTCACAAACACCCCATCTTCCAAACGCTTTTTGCTTTCAGTAATAGTAACATAATAATCGTTTGAACGGGTTGCTTTTACATCAAAAAAATAGGTCCGCTTCCCGGCTCTCACCTTCTTTGAATAAACCTCTTCACGCTCTCTATTGTCAAAATCTCCCATATATATTTACCTGTAATTAGTTTTGGTTGGCATAAATATAAATAAATTTTCAAAGTGCAACTATTTTATTCGCTATTATTGATTTTTTTGAAACAAAAGTGTCATTTTTTTGTGTGCATGATCATTTTAAGGACTGGCCTACGGAAAAGACGAAGGTTTTCGAGATCCTTTGGAGGTTCCTCCTACTGTCGGGAACTTTCACTGGCGCAAGTTTTGCGGGTTCTGGTTGTGCGGAGGTTAACTTGTGCTACCTGTTACACGGCCGGGTAAAAATTATTCTATAAACTGTAAGCCTTTTTGGAGTGAGGCATGAAAGCACAAGTCCTCTACCCGCAATTCAGCCGCACAAGACTTGCGCCAGAACGAGAAGGAATGTGTATTGGGGCGAAAGAGAAATCTTATACATCATGCCTGCAAAATATGCAGGGCGTATAAGATTTCTCCTCACTCCTCCCCCGCAGCCCCATGCAGTTCGTCTAAATGACATCGCGTTTTATTTAATCTGATTCCTATAAGCCATCATGCATCCTGCTCTTCTTCCAGCAGTTGCTTTTCGTAAAGCTCAAAGTAGGTGCCTTTAAGCTGCATCAGGTATTCGTGGTTACCCTGCTCAACTATTTCGCCGTTGTCCATTACCAGTATCTTATCGGCATTTTTTATGGTAGAAATGCGGTGGGCTATGATGATACTGGTTTTATCCTGCATTACCCGGCCAAGGTTATTCAGGATCTCTTCCTCAGTACGGGTATCAACCGCCGAAAGACAATCATCAAAGATCAATACCTGCGGATGCTTAAATATGGCACGCGCAATAGATACACGCTGCTTTTGACCACCCGATAAGGTAACACCACGTTCGCCGATAAGCGTAGAAAAACCATCTTCCAGCTCAATAATATTGCTATATACTGCAGCATCTTTAGCTGCCTGTTCAACAACAGGCAAATCCAGCACATCGGCACTAAAAGCAATGTTATTGGCAATGGTATCCGAAAACAGGAAAACCTCCTGAGGTACAAAACCTATTTGCGAACGATAGTTTTCAAGGCCAAGCAATTTTATCGATTTATTATCAATTGTAATTTCTCCGCCTGTAGTATCGTACATGCGCATCACCAGGTTGGCAATGGTTGATTTACCCGAACCAGTACGACCAATGATAGCCAGCATCTGCCCCGGTTCAACCGTAAACGAAACATTCTTTAAAGCCTGGATGCCGGTATCTGGATAAATAAATGATACATCATCAAACTTAATTAAGCCTTCAACATGGTGTTTATCCGCAACCGGCGAAATGATCTCCGGTTTTTCGTGTAAAAACTCATTGATACGTTTTTGCGAAGCAGCAGCACGTTGCACCAGCGAGGTTACCCAACCCAACGAAATAACCGGGAACGAAAGCATATTGAGGTACACAATAAACTCAGCAATATTGCCGGGAGTGATATTGCCTTTTATTACTTCTACCCCACCAACGTACATGGTTATCACATTGGCCAAGCCAACAAGCAATAACATGATCGGAAAAAACAGGGCCTGCACCTTAGCCAGCTCCATGGAATGAACTTTATAGTCCTCGCTCTCCTTGGCAAAGTTTTCGCGCACAAAGCTTTCACGCACGTATGATTTGATCACCCTGATGCCCGAAAAGTTTTCCTGTACAAAGCTGGATAAACCCGAAAGCCGCTCCTGGATCATTTCACTACGGTGATTGATCACATTGTTAACATAGTAAATAACACCCGCTAAAATTGGCAGCGGCAATACCGAAAAGATGGCTAACTGTACATTAACCGTAAGCATGGCGTATATCACCATAACAAACAGTACCACGGTATTAATAGAGTACATGATACCAGGCCCAAGGTACATACGCACGCGACTTACATCCTCGGTTACGCGGTTCATGAGGTCGCCGGTATTGTGGCGGCGGTAAAAGGCAAGTGACAGTTCCTGGTAATGATTGTAGATCTCATTCTTTAGGTCGTACTCGATATGGCGCGACATCAGGATGATGGTTTGCCGCATAAAAAACAGGAACAAGCCCCGCAGCAACGCCAGCACCAATACCAGTGTACCAAACAGGAACAAACTGGTACCGAAAATGTCATAAATAAAGCTTTGCCTATCGAAACCAGAAAAAAGCTGGTAGGCACCTATATTTTCGGTAACCAGATCAAAAGCTACACGGATAACCTGTGCGGGCAGCACACCAAAAACATTGGATATGATTACAAACAGCACACCCGGAATAAGTCGCCAGCGGTATTTGTAAAAAAATTTATTAAGGTATGCGAGGTCTTTCATTTACTATAGTCCGGAAGTCGGGAATGTCCGAAAGTCGGAAAGACCTGACATAATGATCAAAAGTATTAAAATTTGGGGAGAGTGTTTGAATGGAAAAGTCGGGAGGATGTAAGATTGTTACGTTGGATACATCTGTCACAATCTTATTAGTGTTCAATTTTAAAAGTATGAACACTTGCAATTTTTTCCAAAATAAACATTATTGATAATCAATACATTACAAATAACCCAAAGTGAGTTAAAACCCAACATGAACGCATAATCATTAATAATCAATTAGTTATGAAATCACAAAATAAAAAGCTGAACGCCCGTTTTTTAAAAACTGAACACTGACAGGATCATGTCAGGATTGTCACCCTTTTAGATAGTATTTGAGGATAGTATCCGTAAATTAGGCAGACTAAATCTGTTTAACCATGGTTAAAAGTTTAAAAGCATCAGGACTAATACTTATTACAATATGCTTGTTAAATCTCCATCTAAGTTGTAAAAATAAAAATAGACCAAAGATTAAAGTAGATGGGTTTGTACCTGACGAAGAAACAGCTATTAAAATAGCAGAAGCAATTTGGTTGCCGATCTACGGAAAAAAAATTTACGACGAAGAACCATTCAACGCAAGTTTGACCAATGATGGAAACTGGATAATTTTAGGTTCTTTAGGTTATGGCAGGCATGGCGGAGGCGAACTAATGGCCGTTTTACAACCCAAAGATGGTAAAATCATTTTTGCGGGACGAGACCCCGGAAAATAAACTGTTGAGCATGGCTTAGACCTTGCGTGAGAGCCACAAGGCGCAGCCTTGCGGCAGCGCGGGCCATTCTTGTTAACTTGTTCATTATGCCGAAATAAAACATTAAATATTACTTAAGCTATCGGAAATATATTTGACCGATAACTGCCCATACTTATTTAATAGTAATTTCATACTTGTTAGCGGCTTAATATCTTTGCCAGTATTAAAAAAAACCTCTACTTTTGTGCGCTTAAAGACATTTACTTGCAGTACTAATGCCTGAACAACATCCACCGGAATCTATATTTAGCCAGCTTGATGCTTTCGGGCATAAAAAAGTTGTTTTTTGTACCGACCCAGATACCAATCTCAAAGCTATTATTGCTATCCACAATACAACGCTTGGCCCTGCATTTGGCGGCGTGCGTATGTGGGCATACAAAACCGAGGGCGATGCACTTAACGATGTATTGCGTTTAGCCAAAAGCATGACCTACAAGGCTGCAATTGCAGGCCTTAACCTTGGCGGCGGCTATTCGGTGATCATAGGCGATTCGCGCCAGGACAAAAACGAAGCTTTACTGCGTAAATTTGGCCGGTTCATCAAAAACCTTAACGGCGAATTTATTGCCGCCGAAGATGTGGGTACCAATCCGCGCGATATGGAGTACATTAAAATGGAAACCAACCATGTTACAGGTGCCCCTGAAAACATCGGCGGCAGCGGCGATCCATCGCCGATAACTGCGCTGGGAGTTTTAATGGGTATTAAGGCTTGTGTAAGGGAAATGTACGGCAGCGATAGCTTAACAGGTAAATCGGTTATTGTACAGGGCATTGGCCATGTAGGCGAAAACCTGGTGCGCCTGCTTAGGGACGAAAACGTAAAAGTTTACGCCAGCGATATTAACGAGGAGCGTGTAAGTCAGATCTCTAAAAAATATGGTGCGCAGCCGGTATCAAACAATAATATTTTTGATATTGATGCCGATATTTATGCCCCCTGTGCTATGGGTGGTACTGTGAATACACAAACCATTGCTAAATTAAAATGCGGCATTATAGCAGGTTCGGCCAATAACCAACTGCTTGATGAAAATGTGCACGGTAAAATGCTGCTTGATAAAGGTGTGCTTTTTGCTCCCGATTATGTGATCAATGCGGGAGGTATCATTACCGGTTATTCGGAGTTGATGAATTTTAATAAAAAGCGTACCTTACAGCTAACCGAAAACATTTACGATGCTACGCGTAATGTGTTAAAGCTTTCAAAGGCCGAAAACATTCCAACTATTAACGCGGCCAATAAAATTGCCGAAAAACGCATTGAAGACATCAGAAAAGTAAAATCATCCTACTAACACAATTAATTTTTATATAAACCGTTTGCATAGGCAAACCAAATCGTTCTTACAAAATGTTAAACAGAAGGCACCTCCGGGTAAAGGTATTACAGGCACTGTATGCGTATCATCAATCAGATACGAAAGACGTTAAGCTATTTGAAAAAAATATGCTGAGCAGCATAGACCAGGTTTACGAAATGTACATCTGGATGCTATCGCTAATTAATGAAGTAGTAAGTTTTGCTGCTAATGACGCACAGGAACGCGCCAACAAACACCTCCCCACCGCCGAAGACTTAAATGCAAACCTTAAGATCCTCACCAACAGGTTTATCCTGAGCCTGAATGATAATAAGGAATACATTACAGCCTGGAAAAAGTACAAAGTTGACTGGACCTTTGAGCCCGAACTTGCAAAATCACTTTTCATTATCCTTAAAAACTCGCCCGAGTACGCCGAGTATCTTGCCAAAACAGGCGATACCCTGCAAACAGACAAGGATATTATCAAATTCATTTTCAAAAAGGTTATCCTTAAATCATCATTAGCCGAGCAGGTTTTTGAAGACCGATTTATTTTTTGGCCTGTTGATAAAGATGTGCTGCAGGCGCTTATTGCAAAAACGTTCAAAAACTTTTCGCACGATGATTACAAACTTAACCAGCTTGCCGAAATTACCGGTAACTGGGTTGAAGACCGTGAGTTTGTAGTAAACCTGTTTCAGCAAAGCATCAGGTACGATGGTGCTTATCATGAACTTATTGCTGCCAAAACCCAAAACTGGGAGCCGGAGCGTATTGCCATGATGGATACCCTGCTAATGAAAATGGCTATAACCGAGTTTATTAACTTTAATTCTATCCCGGTTAAGGTTACTATAAACGAGTATCTTGAAATATCAAAAGAGTTTAGTACGCCTAAGAGTAATTCATTTATAAACGGTATCTTGGACAAGATTTTAATAGAGCTTAAGGCTGAAAACAAGATCAAAAAGATAGGCCGCGGCTTAATAGAATAATACTTATTTAAAAATGAAAAAACTATTTTTAAGCTTAGTAGCAGCGGGCATGTTATTATCGGCCTGCAACAGCAGTACAGCCGGTAATTCATCAACAACTACCGCCGATAGCGCTGCAAGTGCAGCCAATGCACCGGTAGCCAAATTTGAAAAGGAAAGCCACGATTTCGGCAAGATCAAAGAAGGTGATAAGGTATCATATGATTTTAAGTTTACCAACACCGGTAAATCGCCATTGATTATTACCAATGCCCGTGCTACCTGCGGTTGCACAACCCCTACCTGGCCAAAATCACCCGTTAAACCGGGCGAAAGCGGTGTAATCAGCGTTACCTTTAACAGTGCCGGCAAAAGCGGTTTACAGGATAAACAAATAACCGTTACAGCAAACACTCAGCCTGCCGAAACTATGGTGCATTTAATTGGCGAGGTTTTAAAAAAATAACAATTAATTTAAACAAATGATAGCTACTATTTTATTACAGGCTTCAAGCGGCGGCTTAGGCAACTACGGTTCATTGGTACCAATGGTACTGATTATCGTGGTATTTTATTTCTTTATGATCCGCCCGCAGGTTAAAAAGCAAAAAGATCAAAAAAAATACGTTGAAGAGTTGAAAAAAGGTGACAGGGTTATAACCACTGCCGGTATCCACGGCCGTATCGTTGATTTAAACGATACCACCTTTTTGGTTGAAGTTGAGAACGGCAAGATCCGTTTTGACAAATCGGCCATATCGCTTGACGCTTCAAAAGCGTTGAACACACCGGTTGTTGAGAAGAAAGCTTAATTCTTTTAAGGCGAAAGGTTAAAGGTAAAAGGCGAAAGGTAGAAGCCCATTGCTCTAATACCAAAAAACTTTTACTCAGATAAAATAAACAAGAACGAAAGGTTAAAGGAAAAAGGAATACACGAAAGTGCTTGACCTTTAACCTTTAACCTTTAACCTTTCGCCTTTAACCTAAAAACAAATATGGCAATAGTAAAATTATCGGCAACAGAACGCAGGCGGCTCTCGGTATTTTTTACCTGTTTGTCGCTGGCTATTATTGCCTGGATTTTTACTACCCTGTCCGATCCGCTTCCTTACAAGGTAAAAAAGGTTTTAACCTTTAAAAATGCACCGCAGAGGCGGGCTTTCCATTCACTTCAGCCCGATACTGTTGATGCTACCATACTGGGCAACGGATGGCAGATGCTGTTCTCCCGGTTTAACAGCGATAATAAACCCTTGGTTGTCGACCTCCGTTCGCTCGAAACCCGTAACTATGTGGTTATCGACAGCACGCAGCTTAAGCTGATGAATATGGGAAAAGATCCGGCCAACCGCGTTTCGTCCATTGATCCGGATACGCTTTATTTTGATTTCAGTAACCGGCTTATCAAAAAGGTTCCGGTTCAGCTTACGATGGGCGTTAGTTATCAGAAACAGTTTGCTGTATCTGGTAACATTATAGTGCGCCCCGCTTATGTAACTGTGAGCGGCCCCATTGAGCGCCTGAAAGGAATCACCTCATGGAAAACAGATTCGCTTAAATTCAGCAACGTTAACGAAACCATCAATACACGGGTTAATTTGAAGCCCAGTAATGAAGGTAACCTGAATGTTTATCCCCGATCAGTGCAAGCCATTATCCCAGTTGATGAATTTACCGAAAAAACGCTGGAGATACCTGTGAAGCTGATCAATAACAACAACTTCTACAACGTAAAGGTATTTCCGCAAAAAATAAAGGTAACCTTTACTACATCACTAAGCCGGTACGCCGATATTGACGAAGACCTGTTTGAGGCCGTTGCAGATCTTAACCTATGGCGCGACAAAGATTATACGGCACTACCCGTAAAGCTTATTCACATGCCGCCCTTTTGTAAAGTGGTAAGGATTGCCCCTGCCAATATTGATTTCTACATAAAAAAATAATGCTTAAAATAGGTTTAACCGGTAATATAGGCAGCGGCAAAACAACTGTAGCCCAGGTATTTGAATTGCTTGGCATCCCTGTTTTTTATGCCGATGACGAGGCTAAAAAAGTTATGGTTACCGACCAGATGCTCATAGAAGGTATTAAACAAACTTTTGGCACGCAAGCTTATTTTAATGACGGCAGCCTTAACCGCAAATACATATCAGGGATAGTTTTTAACAATAAAGCTGAGCTTGAAAAGCTTAATGCGCTGGTGCACCCTGCGGTGTTCAGGGCTTTTGACAGCTTTGACCAACTGCATAAGGACGCACCTTACGTGATCCGCGAGGCAGCTATTTTATTTGAAAGCGGTTCGTACAAAATGTGCGACAGGGCAATTATGATCACTGCACCGCTCGAAACCCGCATTGCCCGCGTTATGGAACGCGACGGCATCAGTCGTGCAGATGTTGAAAGCCGGGAAGCCCGCCAGCTATCACAGGATGAAAAGCTGAAGCTGGCTAATGATGTAATTATTAACGATGGTAAACAGCTGGTTATACCCCAGGTATTGGCCCTGCACGAACTATACTTATCGCTTTCACGCAATTAATGATACTTGAAGATTTTGTTTCTTTTGACGAAAAAGGGCTGTACTGCAAATACGGCGACTTTTATATCGACCCTCAATTGCCGGTAAAAACGGCGGTAATATCTCATGCCCACGCCGACCATGCCATAAGCGGTAACAACAATGTTTATTGTACACGAGCCACAGCAATCATCATGCAGCTGAGGTATGACCGCACAGCCGCCAAAGTTTTTAATATAGCCGCCTTTAACCAGCCTTTTGAGGTTGGCAGGGTTACCGTAACGCTGATCCCGGCCGGGCACATGCTTGGTTCGGCCCAAATATTGATGGAATACGAAGGTGCGAGGTATTTATACACCGGCGACTACAAACTGCAACCCGATGCCACATGCGAGCCTATTGAGTGGGTTACTACCGATGTGCTGATCACCGAAAGCACCTTCGCCAACCCCGACATTATCCATCCTGATCCCGTTGGCGAAATCCGCAAGATCAATGATATTAAAAGCAATATTTTGCTTGGTGCTTATGCCCTTGGCAAAAGTCAGCGGTTGATTAACCTCATCACTGAACATGCGCCTCAAAAAAAGATCCTTGTGCATCACAAAATAATGCCCATCAACGCCATTTATGAAAAGATGGGCTTCCCTCCCGGCAAGTATCAGATTTATGGCCGCAAACTGATGAAGGTGCAGGATGAATTTGTGTACATAGTGCCGCCGTTTACTTTCGATAGTTATATCCGTGCCACGGGCGTTAAACGCCTTTTTGCCTCGGGATGGAAAAATTTGCAGGTAAACAACCAGGATACCCTCTTTATCTCCGACCATGTGGACTGGAACGATATCCTGCAAACCATAGCCAATACCCAACCTAAACAGGTGTGGACACTTCACGGTAAGGGCGATCATCTGAAAGCTTACTTTAAAGATGATATATTTGTAAAAATTCTCAACTAATGTTGCAGGAAGGTGTTGATTATTACATTAATGACGATGGTAATTTTGTTTTTACCGAAGCCTATCATTTAAAGCGGGGCTATTGCTGTAAAAACAAATGTCTGCACTGTCCCTGGGGTTATGGTAAGCCTAAATTGGCTGGAAATGACTCTGCTACGACGGAGAGCGATAAATAAATCAATGTTAAATTAAAAATAATTAAACATATTTGTATCCCATTCATTACTACTATTATGCGGATAGAAGACGAAATACAAAGTACCAATTTTGAAGACAACTACCACAAAGTGGCCATTAACGTGGCCTACACGCAAGGTTGGCTGGCTAACTATTTTCGTTGTCATTTTGAAAAACATAATATCACCCAGCAGCAGTTCAATATACTGCGGATCCTGCGCGGGCAATACCCCAAACCGGCTACAATAAATTTGCTGAAGGAACGGATGATCGACAAGATGTCTGACGCTTCGCGCATTGTTGACCGCCTGGTTCAAAAAGGACTGGTATCACGTTGCACCAACAATAAAGACAGGCGTGCTGTAGATATCCGCATCAGCGATGAAGGACTCGCAACTCTTTCAAAAATGGATGCCGAATTTAAAACCAAAGAAATACTGAGTAACAACCTCACTGAAGACGAAGCCGCGACGCTAAGCGATTTATTGGACAAAATGCGGGGATAGGTCGGGAAGGCGAAAGGGAAAAGGTTAAAGGCGAAAGGCTTATTGCCAAGTATATTAATCAAAAACATGTCATTGCGAGCGTAGCGTGGCAATCGCACGTAAGCGGATGCGCTCTGTATAGTATTCGATTGCCGCGCTACGCTCGCAATGACATGCGGTATATTATGAAGCCTTAAAAGCCGCTACCTCATCCTTCAATATCGCCAAAACCTCCGGCCTTACGTTACCGAAGAAGGACACGCCCATTGCACCGTTTTTAAGTGCCACCTGGATGCCGGTGCGAATTTCATCGTCACTCTTAAAATCGGACAAATACAGGCCCGCATAAAGCGGGAACCTTCCGGCCAGGAAATGAACACCTTCGGCTACTGCGTTGCCTATCCAGCTCACACCTTCTTTGTAAAAGCCATGGTATATCATGGGGCAGATGCCATCCATGTTCCAGTTTGTCCAGTCTTGCCTTACATTACGTCGGGCTACTTCTGGTGTTGGGAACACGGCTGCTGTTATTTGCTTTTTATGCTGATGGGCTACAGTAGAAATACCGTTGACTACGCGGGTAATATTGTTATACCTAAACAATCGCCATGAAAGGCTTGCTTCCGGGTATTGGATCTGATCAAGGTCCTGGTTATATTCTTCCTTAAATTTGGCTTTGCAAACATCGCAGTAGCAAAAATCATATTCGGGCAGCTCTTTGGTTTGATCGATCTTGTAATGATCCCAAAGGTTTACTGGGAGGATCACATCGCAATAACGCACATAATCCAGGTGGATGCCATCGATATAATCCTTGGCTAAAATATCATCAACAGTTTTGGTTAAATACTCCTGCACTTCTGGGCGCGATGGGCACAACCAGCGATAATACTGTACATAAGGCGGATGATCGGCACATGATTCGCCTTTGCGGTTTTTGCTGTACCATTCGGGTTTTTCATTTACCAGTTCGGCACGGTTAAAGGTCCATATCCAGCGGTGCGCTTCCAATCCTTTAGCTTTCGCAGCGCGAAAATGGCGTTCGCTGTCATTCTCGAAAAATATACCTGTTATGCCCGATGCCTTGTAAGATGCGTAGCGGGTGGCCAGCTCTTCATCAGTATCTTTCTGGTTGGGGTTGATCCATACCCAGTTTTTCATGGTCTTTTTCTTGCTGCTTTTAGCAGCTCGGGCAGCGGCATTGCTTACTAAGGGCAACTGGGCGGCCACACCGGCCAGCAAACCGGCCTTCAAAAATTCGCGCTTATTCATGGAGTTTAGGGATTATCTGTTGCTGCACCAGGCCATCCTGGTTAATTGTATAGGTTACTTTGGTTTTACTATCGGTAATGTATGCCATAAACTGGTGAGTGGTAGCTTCCTGCTTCAACTCATTATCATTACCGCTTATAGTAACTTTATTTTCAATACCTAAGTCTTTTAAGGATGTCAGGTACTCATGATGATCTTTAAACCACTGCTTTTGCTTGTAATAAATCAGCCAAAGGTATTTCTTTTGCTCTTCGGCATAAGGCATTTCAAACTTTAGATCATTAGCCTCATTATTGCTAAAAAGCAGGTAACCCCAGCGCTCGGGATAATGCATATTAATAAGCCCCTGATTACTCCACACCCAATTATGTTCGGGCAAATCGCGACCATTATTGTCTTTCAACTTCACATACTTGCCGTTTTGCACTTTAGTATCATACTCTACACGCGAAAAATTAATGCGCCAAACCGTACCATCTTTTATCACAGCCCGGTTAAAACCACCGGCTATGGCTTTGAAGGGGATAGCCATTTCAACCGTCCAGCCTTTATCGGTATCTGAAGGATTATTCAGCGTACCCTGAACTTTTACTGCCGAACGTAATCCATGAGCATCCCACCCTGTTACCGCAGTACCGTTGTTGCGGTAAGGTTTGGTCAAAAACAAATCGAAAATAGTGTTGAGCGCATTCACTTCAATTTCAAAGTAGTTATGCGTGCTGCTATTGGGGTCGATAAACAGCTCAAAATCATTATCGCGGTAAACAACATCATCATGATGTTTAAGCATAGCCCAAACATGCGGATCTTTGATCCGGGCTGCCACATACAGGCAACTGTCATCCCAAAGCATTTTAACATTGGTTTGCAGCGGCGGCTGTGGTTTAAGACGGCCTTCAATATCCTGAAAATCCTGGGTCCACTTTACCTGCTGCCATACAGCATCTTCCACATTGCCATCAATTACGGGCGCTTGTTTTACATGTTTTGCCACATAGCTATAAGGCGTAGTAAACAGATCAGGAAATTCTTTAAAGGCATCCTGGGCTTTTACAAATCCAGGCAGTATAAATAAAGTGGCTGTAAGGCCCGGCTTAACAAAACAACTGTCGAAGACGTTTTTCAATCTCATTTACTGCCCAGCGCTAAGATGTAATCAAACTCCTCGCGCTTTACCCCCATTACCGATAAACGTCCCTGCCTTACCAGGCCAATATCCTGTAATTTAGGGTCGGCTTTAATTTGCTCAAGCGTCACCGGTGTTTTCAGGGCTTCAACCGGGGCCAGGTCAACCACTACCCAATTGGTATCATCGGTTGTAGGGTCCTGGTAAGCTTCTTTTACAACTTTGGCTACGCCTACTATCTCTTTGCCCTCGTTGCTGTGGTAAAATAAAACCAGGTCGCCCTCTTTCATTTCCCTGAGGTTGTTACGTGCCTGGTAATTACGCACGCCATCCCAAAAGGTGCGGCCATCCTTATTAAATTTTTCCCAGCTATATTTAAAGGGCTCACTTTTTACTAACCAATGTTGCATCTGTACAGTATAAATTTTTTGTAGCGTAAAAATGTAAAAAAGGCGGGAGAAACTGAAATGAACCGTGGGGTATACAGGGTATTGTTACATGGAGATTACGGGTTGGAGTGGTAATGTAGAGGTGAATAATAAAGCCCCATCAATCATTACTGGTTAACAACTGTGTCAACCTTTTAGCATTTTGCTCATTTATAGCGTTTGTTAAGGCCACAGAGGTATACACAGCTATCCCCTGTTCATCGTCGGGATGAAAGCTGAGCATTAGTTTTACCGTGCGCGATTCCCACAGATAAACGTCCTGGTAATCATTGGGTTTTGCGGTAAACGTACCGTACCAGTGCAAAAACTTGCTGAGCATTTTATACCCCTGGTCGCGGTTAAAGAAAACATAGATGTTCACTATTTTATTTTGCCAGGTACGAATGCAGATATGGCTTGCTGTTAACCCTCCTTCCAGCTCGGGCAGCTTCTCTGGGCGGTATTCATAAGTAATGCAACTATCGGCATCGGGCTTGCTGCCCTCGCCATCGAGGTAAGTTAAAGCTTGTTCCTGTTCGCCTGTTAAGAACCCGCCCAGATTAAACCCGCCAATGCCATTGCGGGCTTTTAAATAAGCCAGTGACCCCGGTTTCCCGACTTGCGAAAAACCCGGCGAATGCAAACACATGATAATCAAAAGCCCTGTAACTACTCTGTAGGGCAAGTAGTAAAAAAGCCTGGCTTTCATATCCTCCTCCTTCGTTTTGCAATATTTAAAGCCGTATTATAACTGGCATTTAAAATATTTCGTAAAACGAATTTGGATAAATAATTAGCTGATTATCAAACAACAATAACGATTGTATAACAAATTGAACTGCTTTTACACTTTATTACACAAATATCTGTTTACTTTTTTCGCAGGAATGTATAACAAAATGCAAAAAGTTTTTGCCGCTAATCAGTCGTCATATACGCCTTAAGTTTTTCTTGTAATATTACAGCCTGGGTAATGAGCGATTTATCCTCTACATATTGCTCAAAAGCAACATCGGGGCCTATAAGGTTTTCTTTAAAAATATCCTTAAATCTTGAATACTTTAAAGCCAGGTTCCACTTGTTTTTCATGTATTCAAAAACCTGTTCATCCTCATTCTTCAGCATCGAATAGTTTACCACCACAAAAGCGTCGCGGGGTAGTGTTTCAATACATTTCAGGATATCCTGGTTGTAAGCGATCCAAACTTTCAAATATTCGGTAGCATGGTCATTATAGAATTTCATCATCCGGCGCCCCCTCCTGAATGCCTTCCATATCAGTCTTGAAAAATATTTACGGGTCAGGTATTTTTTTTCCAGCCACTTAAACTCGCGCCGCAAAAGTGAGCTCACTACCGACTGATAATCGCGCAGGATAACAAGGTAGCAGGCGTCGGGCAGCAGTTCTTTATAAACATCCAGAAACAGGCAGGTACGCGGATCTTTCCAGCCCCATTGATCATATAACTGTTGTTTTACCTTGATAACACTTTTTAGCTTTTCCTTTTCGTAAATGGTAAACTGAGATACATGATCAACCGTAAGCCCGGTTTTGGGCAGGTTATGATCGGCCAGGATCTCTTCGTGCATTTTTAAAAATTCGATATCTTCAAAATGCCCCTCAACATTGCCGTGCCCGCCGGGCACCAATTTTTCGCCGGTTTGCAGGCCGCATTTGCTTAACCATTGGGTAATAAGTGAGGTTCCGGAACGGTGCATTCCGGTAATGATCAGTACTCTTTTTTGCATAAATCTGTTATGAGCGTCCTTTTTGTTTTAGGAATAGCTTGGTATCTTATTAGTCTGCTTAACAGGATGCAGATTATTTATAATATAATAGAGCAGTGATGAGGTACTTTGTTGTATGGTATAGTTACAGGTGTCAATGTAAAGGTCGGGCTTAACAGGAACATCAAACCTGTCATTGATACCTGTAAGATTCGTTAGCTTATCAGGATGCCCGTCGGGCAGTAATGCTTTTTTATACAGACCTTTGGTATCACGACTTATCAGCTTGTTCACCGGGCAATCCACGTGAACAATGCTTACATGATCATATTTTTCGGCAAGTTCCTGCCTGATATCGTCGTATGGATTTATAGCGCTAACAATGGTAACTATGCCCTGTGCACTGAAGCGACTGGCTACAAAGCCCAGTCGGCGGATGTTTTCGTTCCGGTCTTCTTTGCTGAAACCCAGATCCCGGCAAAGTGCTGCTCGGTATTCGTCGCCATCAATAATTTCAATTTTAATACCCAGGCTTGTTAATTCGGCGGCTACACTTTTTGCCAAAGTAGTTTTTCCCGCACCTGATAATCCGCAAAATAAAAGTATCATGCCTTAATTTTTTTAAGTTAGTATGCCTTATTGATCAGCTTTACATAGTGCTTAGGATAAGTGAACTTAGGAAATTAATTGGCTGATGAATTTTGTTACATTGTAAATAATCAATTACACGCAACCCGGAATAACAGAAAGTCAGGAGAAAATATAGCCAATACCGGCCAAAAATGAAGTTTTAATGAATAAATGCATGTATACGGTCAAACACTAACCAACGCTACAGTTAACAAAAATGTTACGATATTTAATTAATTAGAAATGATTTTGGAGACTATTTGAGTGTCCAATTTTGTGATATCTTTACTGTCGGGCCAAAAACCTGTCACAACCATATGAACGAATTTTCTCTTAACGGAGGTGCCTACGTTGGCAATACCAATGCGTCTAAACCTTTTGCAACTTTGAAAGCTGATGCTTCCGTACTTAAGATAAATGTTGGCTTGTTAGGGCAACTATTTTTTAATGCCGATAATATCGTTCAAATCGAATATACATCCTCAATTAACGGCAGTGGTATCAGGATAATACATAACGTATCATCATACCCCAAAAAAGTTATATTCACGGCCAACATGCCTTATAATGACATCATTGAAAACATAAAAGCAACCGGGTTCTTTAATAAAACTGTCAATGATCCGGTACAATATTACCAGGTTAAAAAAATGCAGGAACAGGGCAGATTGCCATTTAAAACAGCGGCAATAATTGCGTTTATAGCAGGCTGGAATATCCCATTTCTTGTGGGTTTTGCGTTGCAAGATGTTAGCCGGATCTTTAACTATTCGCGCCTGTCAATCTTGTTTCTTTTCCTGATGGCCGCACTAACACTCTTTTCTGCCCCTTTCCAAACATTGGTACTTAAAGAGGACAGACAAATAAATGACATGAAAAGATCATTATATCTTATACTGCTTTTAACCTTAATAAGCGGCATTATAGTTACCGCCATAAGCCGTGCAGCTCCTGTTAAATAATCATTAATTATTCAACATCTTCAGCAACCGGCTCTTCTTTATCAGGCGTAAAGAGTAAAACAAGCGCACTTATTTGTAACAGATCAATGATTACGGCTATGCAGCCCGCATAAACATTTGCCTTAAAAGTTGACTGGAGGTTTACAACATCAGGCGTTATCGTTAAGATTAGCAAAAGCAGCAACACCCATTTGGCCCACTTATAGCCCTTACGTACAAACAAGGCCAGCATCATCAAAATGCTTAAGGCTATGCACATAACAATAGCGGCATAATAAGTGGTAGCACCTCCGCCAACCAAATAGTAATCAACCAGGTATAACACCGCCGAAGCACGGATAAAATTGGACGCCAGATTGGCTTTTGATTGTACTGATAGGCTCATAACAGTAGATTAAGAAACCGGTATATTAATGCAATATCTTAAACATCAGCTCCTTCATCAACTCGCCATGCGGCGCGTTTGATTCAACGCCTTTGCTTTTCAAATCATACTCGCGCAGATAGCTGATCACCTGGAAAATTTTACCAAGCGGATAGTTACGTGCAGCCTGCTCATAATCTTTAATAAAGTATGGATTAACGCCCATCTCTTTAGCCAGGTTTTGCGGGGTTTTGTCTTTCACGTAATGATACACCAGCACTTTACTGAAAAAGTTGTTCAGGTTCCCCAGCACCAAAACAATAGGATTTGACTTAGGGTTGGCCTCAAAGTAATTGATGATCTGGTTTACCTTGTAAGCATCTTTTTTGGTTAGCGCGGTTTGCAGCTCAAATACATTATATTCCTTGCTGATACCAATGTTATCCTGAATATGCTTTAGGGTGATCTCCTGACCGGCGCTAACGTTCAGCATCAATTTTTCAAGCTCGTTGGCAATTTTGGCAAGGTCATTCCCAAGATATTCGGCAATCATGGCCGATCCCTGCTGGTTCATTTTATAACCTTTATCGCTTACATAGCCTTCCACCCAGGCCGGCACTTTATTATCATACAAAGTAGCCGATTCAAAAATAAGCCCGTTTTTCTCGATGGCTTTGTACGTTTTCTTGCGCTTGTCAAACTTGCCGTACTTGTAGCAAAAAACAAGGATAGTACTGGGCAGCGGATTTTCAAGATAGCTCAATACCGGGTCGATGCTTTTTTTATTGTCATCGTCCTTGCCCCATTTCATGTCCTGTGCCTCCTTTACCAGTACCACCTGGTAATCAGCCATCATGGGGTAGCGTTTGGCAGCATTGAGCACAGTCATGATGTCAGTATCCTTGCCGTACACCACGGTCTGGTTAAAGCCGCGTTCATGCTCGGGCAGCACGTGATGCTCAACGTAGTTACTTACCAGGTCGATAAAATAAGGCTCCTCACCATGCAGCAGGTACAGCGGTTTAAACTTACGGTTCTTAAGGTCCTTTAATATCTCGGCAGCAGTCATATTTCGATGTCAAAAGTACTAAGTGGAAAGTCAAAAGTGGAATGTATTTTTATTTAGGGCGATAGGATGTCGATACATCTTAAATTTTCGTCAGCAGAAAAGTTTCGGGCGAAAACAGGGAGAACAATGATGGCCATGTGTGAAGGAAAGGGCATTAGCGAATTTTGCTGCAAAGGATTGTGCGGGCGGGCAAAATTCAGCAGCCGTGGTTCTACCTGTTTTGCAGCACGGGCATTGTGCGGCAAAGAAACCTATCTGCTGACTTGATTTTTTGGTTACTTTTGTATCAAGACAAAAGTAACAGCCCTCCCGCGGCAATTGAGCGGGCCAATGTTCTTTGTTTACAACATCAGCTTATTATTTTCTACTAAATAAAAAATGCTCCAACCGCTTAATCTGCCACCCTACCCTTTCAAAATAAGCGACGACAACGGCACCCTGACCCTTTTTGACGAGATCCGTAAGAAAACCATCATCATTACACCCGAAGAATGGGTACGCCAGCATTTTGTGCAATACCTTATCAAACAAAAAAACTACCCCCGCTCACTGATCAAACTGGAAGGCGGCCTTAAACTTAATACCCTGCAAAAACGCACCGACATTGTTGTGTTTAATCCTGATGGGCAACGTATTTTAATGGTAGAGTGTAAAGCTCCTTCAGTAACTATCGATCAAAAAACATTTGATCAGATAGCCCGGTATAATATGGTGCATAAGGTATCTCTGCTGGCGGTAAGCAACGGGCTACAGCATTATTACTGCGCTATTGACCACGAAAAATGTACTTACCAGTTTATTGAAGAGTTGCCTGCGTACGTTAAGGGTGTCTGAATCAGAATTTACAGAATTTTAGGATTAGCAGAATAATTATCTGAACAGGAATTTGGGGAGGTTCTTAGGATCTGGTTGTTAGTCGATAGACGACTGGCACGAATTCCCCTTTTCGCCAGATACAAAGTTTCTGAGGCGACCACATATGCCCGGCATTCTGTTAATTCTTAAATTCTGTAAATTCTGATTCAGATTATAAAATGTTATGATAACAGTTATCAATTCCCTATTTTGGGCACTCGTAACCTCATCAATTATAACATTACCTTATGAATGCCTATCTCAAATCAAAAGCGCTGCTTTTGGCCGCAGTTTTATACACCTGCACCGCCTTTGCCCAGGAAGCCAAACTCCCTACTCAATGGACAAATACCGCCATGCAGGCCGAAATACCGCTATCTGAATACCCCCGTCCTCAACTGCAGCGTAATGACTGGCTGTGCTTAAACGGCAAATGGGATTACCAGGGCGGCAAAAATGCACCCAACGCGCTAAACCCCGAAGCACCTGCATCATTTGAGGGCAAGGCAGATAAGATCCTGGTACCTTATTGTCCCGAATCGGTACTTTCGGGTATACAGCGCCGGCAGGAAATCAATATGTGGTACCGCCGCAGTTTTGAAATTCCGGCAAAGTGGCAAAACAAACAGGTTATTGTTCACTTTGGTGCGGTTGATCATGATGCCACCGTTTTTGTTAACGGGAAGAAAGCCGGTTCGCATTCGGGTGGCTACGATTCTTTCAGCTTTAATATTACCTCCTATCTCACAGCGGGCAGCAACACCATTGTTGTTGCCGCTCATGACCCCAATGATGGTAAAACTCCATCGGGTAAAAACGGTCCTCGTGGCGACTATACCTTTTCGTCGGGCATATGGCAAACAGTTTGGCTGGAACCGGTCAACAAATCCTATATCAAAAATATCCGGTTATTGCCAGATGTGGAAGGTAAACGTTTAAAAGTATTAGTTAATACTGAAAGCGCAGGCAAGGTTAAGGCTGTTGCATTGAACAATGGCAAAGTGATTTCGCAGGTTGACGCAACCGGAGGATCATATTTTTATCTGCCAATGGATAACCCGGTTTTATGGACACCGAATTTTCCGTTTCTGTATGATCTCAAACTTACCTTATACAATGCTGATGGCACGGAGGCCGACGAGGTTAAAAGCTATTTCGGCATGCGTGATATTAAGCTGGGGAAAATTAACGGCGTAATCCGTCCGCTTATAAACGGCAAATTCATCATGCAGCTGGGCCTGCTTGACCAGGGTTACTGGCCCGACGGTGTTTTAACGGCCCCTACCGAAGAAGCACTTAAATTTGATATAGAATACACCAAAAAAGCGGGTTATAATCTGATCCGCAAACACATGAAAACCGAGCCCCAACGTTTTTATTACTGGGCCGATAAAATGGGCTTACTGGTTTGGCAGGATATGCCCGCCATATGGTATCAAAACGAAGACACTACCAAAAACCGAAAAGTTTACCGCCAGGAGTTAAAAGCCATCATTGACGATCATTATAACTCGCCATCCATCATTACCTGGGTGCCTTTTAATGAAAACTGGGGTGCCTTTGATGTAAAAAACATCACCAACTGGGTTAAACAATATGACCCGTCGCGATTGGTTAATGGTAATTCGGGCTTTAACAATAACCCCAGCTACCAAAAACCTTATGGCGACCCTGGCAATGGCGATTATGTGGATACGCACATTTATGTTGGTCCATATGGCGCCTCTGTTCCGGATGGCCGCCGGGCCGCCTCCCTGGGCGAGTTTGGCGGCGTAGGCCTGTTTGTGCGCGGCCATATGTGGCCGGTACACAATAATGCTTATGATTACGAACCAACCAAATCCAGGCTTACCGACCGTTATATCTTTTTGCTCGACGAGGTAGAGCAACTGATGAAATATAAAGGCTTGAGCGTTGCCATATACACCCAAACCACCGACGTTGAACACGAAGTAAACGGCGTTTTAACCTACGATAGGGCCGTTGAAAAAATGGAGATTGAAAGAGTCAGGGAAGTAAACCAGGCGGTGATTAAAGAGGGGGATAAGTTGAATAAATAGAAAACATTCTAAACTCCCGGAGATTTTATAATTCCCTCCCTTGGGAGGGGTGCGGCGGGATGCGTATTGGCAGGGAGGGGTTTATGCGTCGTTAAAGCAGATAAGCCTGCTGTTGAAACCCCTCCCTACACCCTCCCAAGTGAGGGAATCGCACAATCCCACGCTTTTTTTTATCTTCCGAACACCTATGGTGACAACACCAACAATAGCGTAGTTTTTAAAGCCCTCCCTTCCGGGGAGGGTTTGGGTGAGGCTCACATCACCTTTTTCAAAGCATAATTATTTAGCTTTTCCAACAAGTCATCAGGTTTAAATGGCTTGGATACGTAATCATTCATACCGGCCTCATAAACCTGCTCTTTGATATCAAAAAGAGCGGAAGCAGTAAGTGCGATAATAGGCACACCAGATTTTTTAGGATCGGCCATTTTACGGATCTCTTTAGATGCATCAAAGCCGTTCATAACCGGCATCTGGAGGTCCATTAATATAATATCAAAATTGCCGTATTGCATAAACTCAACTACCCGCTCACCGTTTTCGGCAATGGTTGGGTTTATACTCCACTTGCTCAGCAGTTTCTTCATCAGCATTACGTTCACCATGTTATCTTCAGCAATAAGTACCCGTAAGCAGGAAAGTGGATTTACTTCGGATTGCTTTGCTTCAGGGGTAACGGCTGCTTCGGGCAATACCTCTGTCGATACCGGGAATTCCATATGAAATGAAAATTCAGATCCGTGCCCCATGGTACTGTTAACGGTTATCTGCAAATCCTGCAGCTCAAGTAAACGCTTAACTATAGCCAGGCCGAGCCCTGTGCCACCGTACTCGCGGGTAGTAGCTAATGACTCCTGCGTAAATGGCTCAAATATATCTTCGAGGTTTTCTTTTTCGATACCGATACCGGTATCCCTTACCGAGAAATTTACAGTGACGGTATTATGCCTGTCTTCCACGCAAGTAACCCTCACCCATATGTTTCCCTGCGGAGTAAACTTTATGGCATTACTAATCAGGTTAAAAATGATCTGGGTTATGCGGGTGGGATCGCCAAAAAGTACTTTATTTTTCAATGAGCTATCAACGTCGAGCTTAAACAACAAGCCTTTTTCTTCGGCTTTCAGTATTTGGCCACCGCAAATATTATTCATCAGTTCAACAAGGTTAAAGCGGATGTTTTCAAATACCACCTTTCCCGATTCGATTTTACTGAAATCAAGCACATCATTAACAATGGCCAGCAGGTTGTTTGCCGAGAATTTAAGCACTTCGAGATTTTCCCGCTGATCGGGCCGCGGACTGCTCATCATCAGCAAATTACTCATCCCTATAACCGCGTTTAACGGCGTACGGATCTCATGCGACATGGTTGACAAAAACTCCGATTTAATCTGGGCCGACTTTTCTGCCTTTTCAATAGCCGTTTCCATCTGATTGTAAAGCCGGGCCTGCTCCTTGCTGCTATCCTTAAGATGTTTGATGTTTTTTAAGAAAGCAGTATAAAAATGGCTATGAATAAAAATGAGCAATATAAAATTGGCAAACACGCTAATGATAATAGTAGACTGGTCAATTTTATTAGGTTTGATACCGATAACGTACCCGCTGTTATATTCAATAATCATAAATACCAGCACCGGTATGGTGTTTAACAGCGAATACATAAGCCCCCATCGCTGACCAAGCATATAATAGCTAAATGCAATAACAATAATAATTACCTGCACGGTAATGATGTTTACTGTTTGCATAGAGGCATAAACCAGGCTTAAGTTAACAAGGGTACCCACAATGAGCAAGGCATGCGCTGTGCCGCGCCAGTCTGGCCGCCAGGTTAAATATTTAAACAATACCACTACCGACCCCATCAAAAACAGGGTGGTATAAGCAAGCATCTTTTGGTTTTGAAAATAAACGCTTAGGTAAAGCGCACCGAGGGCAACAAAAATAAGGAATAACCCATAATACAACAAACGGATCCGGGCCTGGTCAAGGAACGATTGCTCCTTCGACAAAATCTTATAGATTGATAAGTTAAAAAAACTTACTTTTTTACTCATATTCAGAACTTAACGTTGGCCCTGCAATTTGACAAGCTACCTTACAGCAATCAAAATACTGTAGGGTAGCTTGTTACGCAAAGCCGGTAAGTTCTGCAATTAGCAAGCCAAAGCTGCCAGGTTTTCGTCAATGATGGCTAACTTGGCTTCGGCATCGGCCTTTTTCTTTTGTTCAACCTCAATAATTTCGGGTTTTGCATTGGCCATAAACCTTTCGTTACCCAATTTCGCGTTAACCGATTTCAGGAAACCTAACAGATATTCCTGTTCTTTTTTCAATCGGGCGCACTCGGCAACCGGGTCAATTTCTTCGCTGAAAGGAATATAAAATTCATCAGTTGAAGCTAAGAAATTAATAGCTCCTTCAA
Source organism: Mucilaginibacter sp. Mucisp86 (assembly GCF_047324315.1). Taxonomy (NCBI): domain Bacteria; kingdom Pseudomonadati; phylum Bacteroidota; class Sphingobacteriia; order Sphingobacteriales; family Sphingobacteriaceae; genus Mucilaginibacter; species Mucilaginibacter sp. Mucisp86. The sequence continues at coordinate 4,259,463 of NZ_CP168503.1, read as the reverse complement.
CTTTATCGGCTACGGTTTCAAACTTACTGATGTTGGCAAGCCTCGCAATAATGGCCTCGTATTGGCCGTAATTAATGCCCGAATTTGATTTGGCAAATAATTCAAGCGGCTCCTTGTCCGAAATTTGTTTTGTTTTGCGGGTATTCCTGATAGAAGTAACAACATCTTTTACTATCTCAACCTCAACCAGTAAGCGTGAATTTATTTCCCCAATAGCGGGTAATTGCGCTACAATACAGCAGTCTGATTCAGTACGTTCGCCAAACAGCTCATCATGCCATAATTCTTCTGTAAGGAAAGGCATAAAAGGGTGCAATACCTTTAAAATATTTTCAAAAAATTGAATAGTAGCCGTATAAGTAGCCTTATCAATAGGATGCTGATAAGCCGGCTTGATCATTTCAAGATACCATGCACAAAAATCGTCCCACACCAGCTTATAAGTATCCATTAAAGCCTCTGATAAACGGTATTGGGCAAAGTTGGCTTCAATTTCAGTCAAGGCCTGGTTAAACCTGTTGCCAAACCATTCAATGGCTACGGCGTTAGGGTTGGCAAGGCTTTCATCAACCTCCCAGCCTTTTACCAGCTTAAAGGCATTCCATACTTTGTTTGCAAAGCCGCTGCCCTGTTTGCAATAGCTTTCATCAAACATTAAGTCGTTTCCGGCAGGCGAGCATAACAACATGCCCACACGTACACCATCGGCACCATAGCTCTCGATCAGATCCAACGGATCAGGCGAGTTACCTAATGATTTTGACATCTTACGACCTTGTTTATCCCTTACTATACCAGTAAGATATACGTTCCGGAACGGCACTTCGCCCCTAAACTCATGCCCGGCCATAATCATCCTCGCCACCCAGAAAAATAAAATTTCAGGCGCCGTAACCAGGTCATTGGTTGGGTAGTAATAATTGATATCGGCATTGTTAGGGTCTTTAAAACCATCAAATACTGAAATTGGCCACAGCCAGGACGAAAACCAGGTATCAACAACGTCTTCGTCCTGGGTAAGATCTTCAGATTTGAGATCTGAGATTTGAGATTTGAGATTTTTCGCTTCTTCAAAAGCCTCTTCCCTGTTCTTTGCAATCACAAATTCGCCGTTTGGCAGGTACCATGCCGGAATCTGCTGTCCCCACCATAGCTGGCGGCTGATGTTCCAGTCCCTTACATTCTCCATCCAGTGGCGGTAAGTGTTCACAAACTTTTCGGGTATCAGTTTGATCTCGCCATTCAGTACATAATCCAAAGCAGGTTTGGCCATTTCGCCCATCTTGCAAAACCATTGCATAGATAGTTTTGGCTCAATAACCGCATTGGTACGTTCACTGAAACCAACCTGCGATTTATATTCTTCAACTTTTTCCAGTACGCCGGCTTCTTCCAACAGCACTGCTATCTTTTTACGGGCAGCAAAACGGTCTTCGCCAACCAATATCTGCGCTTTTTCGTTCAGCGTGCCGTCGTCATTCAGGATATCAATAACCGGCAGGTTATGACGCTGGCCCAGTTCGTAGTCATTCAAATCGTGCGCAGGGGTAACCTTCAAACAGCCGGTACCAAAATCCATGGTTACGTAGTTATCCAGTATCACCGGGATCTCGCGGTCAATAAGCGGGATGTAAACCTTTTTACCATGCAGGTGCAGGTAACGCTCATCATTAGGGTTGATACAGATAGCTGCATCGGCCATAATGGTTTCCGGTCGGGTAGTGGCGATGGTTAAGAAGTCCGAAAGTCCGGAAGTCCGTGAGTCCGAAAGTAAAGAGCCAGCATCGGAGAAATCTTTCTGACTTTCCGACTTCCCGACTTCCGGACTTTCGGACTTAACAGCATAACGGATATAATAAAGCTTCTGATTAACTTCCTTACGGATAACTTCTTCGTCGCTTACTGCAGTTTTACCCTGCGGGTCCCAGTTGATCATACGGATGCCGCGATAGATCAGCCCTTTTTTATACAGGTGGATAAAGGTATCGATAACCGCTTCAGACAGGTTCTCGTCCATAGTAAATTTGGTACGGTCCCAGTCGCATGATGCACCAAGTTTTTTAAGCTGTTCCAGGATAATGCCGCCGTATTTTTCTTTCCATTCCCAGGCGTAGGTTAAAAACTCTTCGCGGGTAAGGTCTTTTTTGCTGATGCCGCGCTCTTTAAGCATGGCAACAACTTTGGCTTCAGTGGCAATACTGGCGTGGTCGGTACCGGGAACCCAGCAGGCATTTTTGCCTTTCATACGGGCGCGGCGAATCAGCACATCCTGTATGGTATTGTTAAGCATGTGTCCCATGTGCAAAACCCCGGTAACGTTTGGTGGCGGAATGACTATTGTATAAGGCTCGCGCTCATCAGGCACCGACTTAAAAAAGCCGTGCTGTAACCAGTAACTGTACCATTTTTCTTCGGTTTCCTTTGGGATATATGTTTTAGCAATACTCATAACGCGCAAAAATACGATACTTAGCGGTTCATAGCCAAAGGTTGAGGGATTTTTTTCGTTGGTTCATAGTTGATAGATCATAGTTCATAGCCATAGATAAGAGCGCGGGCCGCATTAGGGATGGTAGCGGATACCGGCCTGTGGCTAATGCCTTGTGCAGTATGAGCGTACAGCCCGGGCCGCAGGCAATGCCCATATTCTGAACCGGGATTTGGGTGGATTTTTCGGGTAGGAAGGATTTTTCTTTTTGTCCGAACCTGAATTTGTTGAATTAAAGAATTAACAGAATGCTAAGTAGATTCGAAAAATTCCTTAATTCGTTTAATTCGAGTTCAGACAACGGCGTTGCCTGCGGCCCGGGCTGTACGTTGCAAGTCCTCGCCTTTCCTGCCCGCAATCCCTCCACGCGCTGTGGGCTTTCTACTACCATCCCTAACGCAAATTGTACTTCTGTAAAATCATTATCTCCACAACTGTAACCTATAATCTACACACCAATCAACTATAACCTATGTGATCCATGAACTATGATCTATCAACTATGAACACTCCCCAGTACCCCACCAACCAAATCTACTCCCACAATATTTTTACAATTAACCAGTTATTATATATGTAACATTCAAATTGTCATGAAAACAATACCCTTGCATCGTTTCTGGCTTGATATTTTGAAAAAAACAAAGCTCGACGCCATTATCAACTGGTTCAATCACTAACGGCCTGTCCCCGGCCTTTTTTGCTTAATACCCGTTATTTATTAACTTTAATTTTTAAGTATTGACATGAAATTAAAGTTTAACTATTTATTGCTGGCTGCAGGTCTTGGTATGTCGGTAAATGTTTTCGCTGCAGAAGGCCCCAAACCCGTAAAGCCAAAGCATAAAACTGCTGTTCCACCTAAAAAGTTTATTGATCCCGCCAACATGGACCTGAGCGTAAAGCCCGGCGACGATTTTTTTGAATATGCCAACGGCGGCTGGTTAAAACAAAATGGCATCCCCGCCAAAGAAACCCGCTGGGGCAGCTTCCACATTCTCCGTCAGGAAAATACAGATAAATTAATAGGGCTGCTGAACGAAGTAAGCCAGATCTCGGCTTCACAACCAAAAGGTAGCCTGAAACAACGTGTTGGCGACCTGTATGCCAGCGGTATGGACAGCCTTACTATCGAAAAACGTGGTTACGATCCCCTCAAAGCCGATCTGCAGCGCATTAGCCGGTTAAAAACCCTTGATGATTTTATTAACGAACTGGTTTACGAACGTGTTAATGGACTAAACTCCCCTATTTTCAGGTTTGGAGTTGATCAGGACGAAAAGAATGTAAACAAATACATCGTAAGCCTTGGCCAGGGTGGTATTAGCCTGCCCGACAGGGATTATTACCTCAAAAATGATCCGCGTTCAAAAAAGGCCCAGGAGGCTTTGAAAAAGTTCGCTATAACCTTGTTCACCCTTACCGGAAGCAGCCCCGATGAGGCAGCCAAAAACGCCGCGATAGTTTACGACCTGGAATATACATGGGCCAAAGCACAACTTAGCCGTGTAGCCATGCGCGATCCGCATGTTACCTATAACAAGTTCCTGGTGGCCGATTTTGAAAAGCAGACCCCTCACTTAAAGTGGTCAAAAATACTACCGGCCCTTAATGCCGGCGGACAGGACAGCATCCTGGTTGGTCAGCCATCATTTTTCAGGGCTACCGACTCATTATTCTCAAATACTCCGGTTGCTAAATTGCGGGTATACCTGCAGTGGAGTATGTTAAAAGGAGGAGCTCCTGGATTAAGTTCTGACTTTGTTAACGCAAACTTTGCCTACAGCAGTGTGCTGAGCGGTCAGAAAGTACAGACACCGCGCACTGAGCGCATGAGTGCCCTTGTTGACGGTAACATTGGCGAATTACTGGGCCAGCTTTTTGTTGAAAAATACTTTACACCTGCCGCTAAACAATACATGGTTGATTTGGTAAATAACCTTAAAGAAACCCTCGGCGACAGGATTAAACGCCTTGACTGGATGAGCCCCGAAACCAAGGAACGCGCGCTTAAAAAACTTAATGCCTTTACGGTAAAGATTGGCTATCCCGACCATTGGGAAAAATACGATGGCCTGGTGATTAACCGCGACGATTACTTTGGCAACCTGCGTGCGCTGAATAAATGGCGTTATAATTTTAATGTAAGCCGTTTAGGCAAACCGGTTGATAAAACCCGCTGGGGAATGACGCCGCCAACCGTTAACGCATATTACAACCCAACCAACAACGAAATTGTGTTCCCGGCCGGCATTCTGCAGTTCCCGTTCTTTGATTTCAATGCCGATGATGCTGTTAATTACGGTGGTATTGGCGCCGTGATTGGTCACGAAATGACCCACGGTTTTGACGACTCGGGCCGCCAGTATGATGCCGATGGTACCCTGCGCGACTGGTGGACCAAGGAAGATGCCGATAAATTCAAGTCGCGTGCCGACCAGGTGGTTAAACAATATGATGCTTTTACAGTTCTTGATTCCCTGCATGTAAACGGCAAACTTACCCTTGGCGAAAATCTTGCCGACCTTGGCGGTTTGAACATAGCTTACGAAGCATTCAGCAAATCCAAACAGGGCCAGTCGGCTAATACTATTGATGGTTTTACGCCCGATCAGCGTTTCTTTTTATCATGGGCACAGGTATGGCGTGCATCGCAAACTCCCGAGTCGGCAGCGCAAAGGATCCTGACAGATCCGCACTCGCCCGAGCAGTTCCGCACCAATGCGCCGATAACCAATATCAATGCCTGGTACAAAGCGTTTGACGTAAAACCCGGCGATAAAATGTATAAAAAACCGGAAGACCGAACTAAGATCTGGTAAATCAGATTTTGTTTTTAGAGAAAATGAGGCTGTATAATAAATCAGCCTCATTTTTATTTTTAAATACTTAAGCGATATATAGTTTCCATTTAATTAACTTTATTAACAAAATGGGGGTTAACAGGGTTAACACAATTTAGTGCTAATTTTTACTTAAACTATTAGCAATAAGACAGTTAAGTGTTTTTTAGGCTAAAAAAGTGTTAACCCCCTTTTTGTATAATATTATCGGCTAAATTTCAATTCATAGATAGCACAACACCATGAATGGTTAATTTGATTTATGATACGACCTCGTTTTGTTTTATAAAATATTGGCATAAATCCTCCCCGTTTATGGCTCAAAAACGCCCGTATTGCTTTGCAATTTCGTAGTAGCTTTATCATATCAACCTTTAAAACAAATGAAAACAATATTTGATAAAGAAACCCGCGATAGCCTTATAACCCGAATCAATTCAATTACCGAAAACAGCCAGCCGCAATGGGGTAAAATGAACGTTTATCAAATGCTGAAACATTGTACGCTTTCCGAAGAAATGTATTTAGGCATAACAGTCTATAAACGCTCGTTCATCGGCCGCCTGTTTGGTAAGGTGGCCTTGAAAGGAATGCTGAAGGATGATAGCCCCGTAGCAAAAAATAGCCCTACTGTTCCGCAATGTAAAGTAACTGAAGCAGGAGGCGATGTAGAAGCTCAGAAAAAACGATGGATTGAACTGGTTGAGGAATATGGCAAGACTTCAAAAACCGACTTTGAGCATACTTTTTTCGGAAAAATGACAAGGGAGCAGATGGGGCGATTGGCCTATAAGCATGTTGACCATCATTTGAGGCAGTTTAGTAATTAAGCGTGGAGAGATACTATAATAAACTTCACACATTTACACAAAAAGGATCAATATTTACACCACTCAAACATTGCACAAATAAAACATATTGCCTAAGCATTATCTTTGCAGGCAAAATATGATCATTCAGCAATTTTACGATAAAGGCCTGGCACATGGTTCATATGCCGTGATCCGCACAGGCAAAATGATAGTTATTGACCCGGCCCGTAACCCGCAGCCTTATTATGATTTTGCGGCCCAACATGATGCCGATATTGTGGGCGTTATTGAAACCCACCCGCATGCCGATTTCGTGAGCTCGCATCTTGAAATTCATGAAACAACCGGTGCTGTTATTTACTGCAGTAAACTTACCGGTGCAGCATACCCACACGAAACCTTTGACGACGGCGACGTCATCGAACTTAACGATATCAAACTAAAGGCTATCAACACTCCCGGCCACTCGCCTGATTCTATCTGTATTTTGCTGGTAGATGAAGAAGGCCGCGAAACAGCCATCTTTACCGGCGATACCCTGTTTGTTGGCGATGTAGGCAGACCGGATTTACGTGAAAACGTGGGCAACATTACTGCAAAAAAAGAAGAGCTTGCCCGCCAGATGTACCAAAGCACCCGGCAAAAAATCATGACACTGCCTAAAAACGTGGTGGTTTACCCCGCGCACGGTCCCGGCTCGTTATGCGGTAAGAGCATGAGCCCTGACCTGGAAAGCACCATTGGCCGCGAACTGCGCGAAAACTACGCCCTGCAACTGATGGATGAACTGGAGTTTGTTAAAACGCTCACCACCGATCAGCCTTTCATGCCCAAATACTTTGGCCGCGATGTGGAGCTGAATAAAAACGGCGTTTCGGGTTTTGAGGATAGCATTGCCACCGTACCGCACATTGATGCAGCCAGCACATTGGAAAAAGGCATTTTAATTGTCGACAGTCGTCCCAAAGCACAATTCAGAAGCGGCCACCTGCATGGTGCCATTAACCTGCAGGATGGTGAAAAATTTGAAACCTGGCTTGGTTCCATTATCGGTCCCGATGAGCCGTTTTACCTGTTTGCCGAAAATGATGAAAAGCTTGATATCCTAATAAAAAAAGCAGCAAAAATTGGTTACGAGCAAAATATTAAAGCTGCGTTGTTAGCTCCTGTAAACGCCGGTGAAGTATCTCCGGATCTTGATTTGGATGCGTTCAAAGCAAATGAAGGCGATTACACTATAGTTGATGTACGTAACCACGGCGAAGTTGCCGCAGGTAAGGTATTCAAAAATGCCATCAGCATTCCACTGCCTGAACTACGTGAACGTGTTGGCGAGATCCCTTCGGATAAACCAATCGTGGTACATTGCGCGGCAGGTTACCGCTCGGCAGCCGGCGTGAGCATCGTTTCATCTGCTATTACAACCGTACCTGTTTACGATCTGGGCGAAGTTGTAACGGAGATGATGAAGGAAGTGCATGGTTAATAGTTCATAGATGATAGTTAATGGCCGATAAGGCCGTGGAAACTTCCATCCATCAACCATGAACTAAAAGTATACCAGTCAAAACCATGAACTATCATCCATGAACCATGAACTAACCATAGTTACCACTGCCGACGGCTCAAACACCATTTACAATGCCGAAGTGGGCGAACATTACCACTCCCGCCATGGGGCGCTACAGGAAAGCCTGCACGTATTTGTTAAATCGGGCCTGCAATATTTCCTGGAACGGAATGAAACTAAGGAGGTAAGTATTCTTGAAGTGGGTTTCGGCACCGGGCTTAATTTTTTGTTAACTGCCGATGCCTGCAACCATAAGCAAGTAAAACTTAATTATGCCGGTATTGAGGCCTACCCGATAAATGCCGAAATGATGTTGCAAACGGGTTATCAGCAATATATTCCGGAGTTATTATGGCAGCAATTCAATGGCAATTATGCAATTGCCCTAACCGGCAAAGTTGAGATCAACCCAATTACCAAACTACATATTGCCCACCGCAAGCTTTTAGATTTTAAAACAGACGAACAGTTTGACATCATCTATTTTGATGCCTTTGCCGCCATTCATCAACCCGAAATGTGGAACGAGGATGCCATTGGCCATACCGTTAGCTTTTTAAAACCGGGCGGTGTATTTGTTACCTATGCCATTACCGGCAACCTGAAACGCATGTTAAAAAGCATGGGCTTTAAAGTTGAAAAAGCACCCGGAGCACCAGGCAAGCGCGAAATGCTCAGGGCGGTAAAGCTTTAGTATTTTTTATAAAAACCGGAAGCCTACATTAAACTTCAGTGTAAAACCGTTGGTGGTAGGCAATTCGCGGTAAGCAAACTGGCCTTGTGTTGCCGCGCTGCGGGTAGCATAAATGATAGGGCCGCCGCAAAGCGAAAATGCCAGTCGCGAGTTAACCGGAGCGTAATTTAATGACGGGCCAATCAACAAGCGGGCGCCGCCTTCAGCTTCGTCGGTTTCCCAAAAGCCTTCCAGGTCCTGCCCTACTGCCTCAAAGCCGCCAAATAACTGCCCCGAAATATGACGGTGCACACCAACGCTGGTGATCAGATCCAAACCATCGCGGTTAGTAGCAAATGCTTTTTCAAATCTAACGTTGGCACCAAGTTTCCAATTTGTTACTTCGTACGCGGCAGTTATACGGCTAAATGCTACACCATCGCTATTAAACTCCCGCCTGAAACCAAGGCTTGCTCCTGCCCTAAAGCCCATAGGCTGGTTTCCGCCGATAAAATCACGCAATACTTCGGCCTGTTGCAACGTGCGCACACCGCCATTGCTGCTAAAACCTGTGCCCAGTATGGCCATCAGCGTAAACTTATTGCCCAGGTACCCTTTGGCCGAAAAATTTTGGTCAACGCCGTCAAATCCAAGTGGTGTAACTGTACGTTCACCGTACCCGCCCGAGTAATTTAAACTCCAGTTACGCCCTTGCGGGTTAAGCGTGCTTACAGTAAACAGGAATGGCTGAGGCTGACTAAAGGTGCTGTTGGCCATATCGCCGGCAGGCTGCTGCTGCGCGTAGCTTGTTTTAATTATCGAAACGAAAAGGAGGATAAACAGGTAAATTTTTTTCATGGTAAAATGTGCTTATAGATAGCATTAACAATTGGCTAATAAAATTAATTAATGTTAGTTTAAAATTAATGATACAGTAAGTTTTCATTAAAGATGTTATCATACCTTTGCAGCATAAGTATTCATTATAAATAATTTATGCCTTTAAAAGCCCCTGAAACCGCCCCTACCGCCTCAATAGCGTTCGATAGATTACTCATCATTATGGATGACCTGCGGGCCAATTGCCCATGGGATAAAAAACAAACGCTTGAAAGTCTGCGCCACCTTACCATTGAAGAAACCTATGAGCTAAGCGACGCCATTTTAGGTGGTGATATGCCCGAAATTAAAAAGGAGATCGGCGATATCATGCTGCACCTGGTTTTCTACGCCAAAATAGCTTCCGAAACCAACGACTTTACAATTACCGATGTTTTGAACGGTGTTTGCGATAAACTGATCAACCGACATCCGCATATTTATGGCGACATAGAGGTGCAAAACGAAGAAGACGTAAAGCGTAATTGGGAGCAGATCAAACTTAAAGAAGGCAATAAATCTGTTTTAGGCGGCGTACCCGCTTCATTACCGGCGCTGGTAAAAGCATCGCGCATACAGGAAAAGGCGCGCGGCGTTGGGTTCGACTGGGAAGAGAAAAGTCAGGTTTGGGCCAAGGTTGAAGAAGAGATGCAGGAGTTTAAAAATGAATTTAATGCCGAAGATGAAAGCACCATCGACCACGAAAAAGCCGAAGCCGAATTTGGCGACCTGTTGTTTTCGCTGATCAACTATGCCCGATTTATCAACATCAACCCGGAAAACGCACTCGAGAAAACCAATAAAAAATTTATCAAACGCTTTCAGTACCTTGAACTTAAGGCCCAGGAAAATGGTAAACAGCTGCATGATATGAGCCTTGCCGAGATGGATATTTTTTGGGATGAAGCAAAAAAACTATAAAATGTTGTTGCCTGGTGTATCGTTTTATTAAAAAGATGCGTAATGGTTAAAAATTGATAACGAGATAAGATTATATGAAACGTAATTTATTTTACCTGCTGCCATTATTGTTAACATTAGGTGTAGCCTGTTCACCTAAAAACGAGGTTGTTCCTGTTGCCCAACCGCAAGGCAATTTCACCGGAACATTCGGTGCTCTTGTTAAAAAAGCCAGCGGTTCCGGTTATGATACTGTTCGCGATACAATAGCTTTAAAACTTACCGCTGCATCATTATTTAAAGTAGCCGCCGATACCAGGAAACACGTGGCAAGCTACGGCGGATTTGTGTACAACGGATATTATATCCAATTTAATGACTCATCTGCGGTAGTACCGGGGGTAAATAAATTTCACCTGAAAGGTGTTTACCAGTACTATTATGACGGTAATGTATTTCAATTGCAGCGTAACAGCAACGGCGATACATTGACGGTTCAATACAACTTAAAAAAAGCTAATTAACTAAAAGTCCAATTGTTTTAATTACGTGCCGGTGCCTGTATTTATGGGTACCGGCTTTTTTGATTACAGCGGGCAAACAATAGCCGCAGATTTTTTTTATTATTTTGTATCGTTTAAATCTTTTACTGCGTAAGGGCTTTTAAAACAACATTTAGCGGAACTATACATTTAATGCATCCACCCCCTCGCATTACCGAAGAAGAGATCATAAGGCAATGCAAACAAGGCAGCTTAAAACATCAGGAACTGCTGTATAAACAGTTCTATGGCTATGCTATGGGTATAAGTTTGCGTTACAGTTTAAACCGCGACGATGCCCTTGAAGCTATAAATGACGCTTTTATAAAAGTGTTTAACGCTATTGGCGGCTACAATATCGATAAGCCATTCAAAGCCTGGCTCCGCACCATTTTGGTTAACACAGCCATCGACCGACGGCGTAAAGACCTTAAATTCCAGCTTAATGTTGAATTGGATAATGCCGCCCCCATCAGGAGTAATATGGGGCCGGTTGATAATTTAAATGCACAGGATATTTTAAAGCTGATGGTTGAGCTCCCAACCATACAACGAACCATTTTTAACATGTATGAGATAGACGGCTATGATCATGACGAAATAGCCACAACGCTCGGCATCCCGGTAAGCTCATCACGTGTTTACCTGAGCAGGGCAAAAGAAAGATTAAGGACTATATTAAGAAAAGAAGCACAAAACCATGGATGATCAGTTGGATAACGACTTAAGAGACCGCATCAGGGAAGTGTTTGATAATTACGAGGACACTACTGCTGATGAAGGCTGGCTGCTGCTCAGGGAGAAATTCCCTGTGGAGGAAAAACAGCGCCGCCCGGTTTATCTATGGTGGGCAAGCGCCGCTGCTGTGCTGTTGCTGTTTTTAAGTATAGGTTTGTGGATAGCATCGAATAAAAACAATGTAAATAATGACGGCCAAACATTTTCGGCCAAACCGGTAAAACCTGCGTTGCCTAAAACCAACACAGCATTGGATAGTGCAACTCAAAATGTTGCACCTGTACAACAACCTGCCACAACTAAACAATCACCTGCGGCAAACGCAACTAACCTTGCAAACAATAATAGTACACAATCTTCGGCTACAAAACCTGTTGCTCCCGGTATTGCACCAACAGGCAAACCAAATACTTTTGCAAACAATACCTCTTTAAACAAACCGGTAGCTAATGCTGTTGCAAATCAACCGGTAACAGCCGCCCCTGTATTTACACATATTCCGGTACCTGCAGTAAATACTAACCCGGTTAATGGCATCGCAAAAGCCCCTGCTCCGGTTGCTCAACCGGCAAATAATAATGTTACAACTGCAGTACCCGGTAAAAAAGCCGATAGCGTTAAATCCGTGTTGCCGCAAGATAATACGCAACAGTACGCTAATAATCCTGCTGTACAGCCGCCGGTTAATGCCAATCCGGCTAAAACTGCTCCGGCCAATACTACGCCGTCGGTAGTGAAAGTTAAACCGAAAGCCAACTCCATGGAAGCGCTGCTGGCCAGTGATCATGATCAGCCTAAAAAACCTGATATGGAAACAGACGACCGCAGGGTAAGGTTCAGCGTTTATGCGGCAACATTCTTCAACTATGCCAAAGGCAGCCAAAACCAGGTAAATGCTGGTGCCGGCTTCACCACTGATATTAAACTGAGCAAAAACCTTAAACTTTCAACAGGTTTAGCTTTAGCCCAAAACACACTTAATTATAATAAAAACCAGCCCTCAAATGGAGCTGCAGCAGTGTCCTTTTCACCATCGTTAAGCACCACTTACAGTGTGGCGGCTGATTTTAATAAAGTATCATCGAGCCCTTCATTCAAAAACTACAATGCTAACCTGATAGGTCTTGATATCCCGGTTAACCTTAAATATGAATTTAACCGGCAAAAAAATGACACTTATATTTCTGCAGGTTTAAGTTCGGGCACATTTATTAATGAGGCCTACACAGCAAGTTACAGCTACCCGGGACTGGCACAGGCTGCCGGTGTACAGGCACAAACATCCGACGAAACAACGCACAAAAGCTTCAACAGCTTTTATTTTGCCAAAACGTTGAACGTGGCATTTGGTGTTGGCTATCCACTGGGTAAAAGCAACAGGATAATTATCGAACCATTTTTAAAATACCCGCTCGACGGCCTTGGCTCACAGCAGATAAAATTTGGAGCAGGCGGTTTAAACCTGAAACTAAACTTTACAACACATAAAAAATGAAAAAGTACCTCCTTATCCTTGCCCCGTTAATGCTTAGCGGGTTGCAGCTCTGCGCCCAAAAATTAGAAGTATCTGTACAGGCCAATACCGGTTTGTTTCATTTTGCGGGCAAATCAACATCGGCTACTACGCAAGTATTACAGGGATCCATCACCGGCGATCCGATGAACCGAGCCAATAATCCATACGGAAATAAAAATGGGTTCAGTTACGGCGGAAGCGTACAGATTCAAACGATATCAAAAGGCGGGTTTATTGTTGGCTTGCAGGGAGCTTATGAATTACTACGAAGTAAAGTTAATGTAGATAAATATACACCGATTACAACTGTCTTGTACGGTGACTACTTACCTATAACTGCAAATGATCCCAGTTTTGCAGTAACCGGTCATATTGCTTTCCAAAACCAGAGTATCAACCTTAACCCGTATATAGGCTATCGCTTTCAACTTAATAAAGTTAAACTTGATATTTTGCCGGGGATGGACCTCGGTCTGATACTGGATAGCCGTGATAAAGGCGAAGTGAAAGATAAAGACGGCAAAATTTATAAAGTTGATTATAAAAGAAGCAAAGCCCCAACTGATGTTCGGTTACGCCTCGGTACCGTAGCCAGTTATGGCCGTTATGGCTTAAACGCCAGCTTTGCCCACGGATTGACCAATTACATGAAAGATATGGTAGGTGACGCATCATTTAATGCGCATAGCGAGTATTTCAGGCTGGGGTTGAGCTACCGGTTGCTTTAATAGCTTCTCGGTGTACTCATCATCGCAAATTAATATCAATAAAACCGAATGTCATTTCGACGAACCGGTTTGGGAATGTGCGGGCGCGGTGAGGAGAAATCTTATACGTCCTGCTCTAAACCTTGCAAACGGCTCTGCATGACGTATAAGATTTCTCTTTCGCCCGACCTCCCAGCCCCAACCTGCTCAATCGAAATGACATTTTCTTTTGCTTAAAAGATGTGTACACCCAGCTACTTAAAACAGGACCCACCCGCAACTATTTGATTATAAGTTAATTAATAACAACTGCTTTACTTAAATTGAATAGCCTTCACCGGCGAGATCCTGCTTACCAATGTTGATGGAATTATAAGTACCAACAGGCAAATGATCAGTGTGCCAATATTCAGGACAACAATATCAAAGAGACTAAACTCAACAGGTACAAAGGTCATATAATACGATGCCTGGTCGAGTTTAAAGAAATGGGTATACATTTGAAAATACCCGAGGCCTATCCCAAGCAAATTACCCAGCAAAAGTCCTAAACCTATCAGGTAAGTAGCGTTGATCAGGAAAACTTTGCGGATGGCCCAATTAGATGCGCCCATGGCTTTGAACATACCAATCATGGCGGTACGCTCAAGGATCATGATCAGCAGTGCCGATATCATATTAATAACAGCAACAGCTACCATCAATACCAGCATCACTACCGAATTTACATCCAAGAGGTTAAGCCATTCAAATATAGTAGGGTAATCTTCTTCAATAGTGTATTCTTTCAGCTTTACCGGTAAAACATCATCAAGCGCATTGGCAGCTTCATTGATATGCTCAAAGTCAGAAACGCGGAGTTCATATTGGCCTATCTCGTTTGGCTTCCAGTCATTAAGGCGGTTAATGAGTGATAACGCTCCAATAACAAAGGTTTTATCAACTTCTTCAACGCCGATGTTGAAAATCCCTTTAATTTTAAACTGACGTTTACGAAGCGGCTCCTGTACAAAATACATCAGCAGCTTATCCCCTACCTTAAGCTTAAGCCTGTCGGCCGTTGTTTGCGAGATCATGATCTCCTTTTGTGCCTCAACAGAATCGGCAAAGCTGATCACATCGCCGGCAACCATCATTTTTTTAAAGTAGCCCCAGTCGTAGCTTTTGTCAACGCCTTTAAGTACCACACCTTCAATTTCATTATTAGCCTTAACAATACCCGGCTTGGTAGCTACCGGCATCACATGAGTAATAAAAGGGCTTTTAAGCGCCCGCTTAACAAAATCACTGTCGGCAGCAAAGGAAGAGCTTTGGTAAGAGTTATTGAGATCAAACTTAACCACGCGAATATCGCCGGCAAAGCCGCGAACTTTGTTGCGGATTTCGTGTTTAAATCCTTTAACGATAGCAAGGGACAGTATCATTACACCCAGGCCAAGCATAATGCCTATAATTGCAATACGCACTATCAGCTTTGAAAAGGTGCGTTTTGATTTAAATGTTATGCGGGCTGATATAAAGGAGGCGAAACTCAATGGCAAACTGATTTTTTGTACCTTCGCAAATATGCGGTTTTGCTGTTAAACCTGCTACTTTTAAAATTGTTTCAACTCAATATTTTATGAATAAGATTTGTGCTTTTTTACGATTTGCCCTCATAACAGTTTTACTTGCAAACACCGCATGCAGCCAGGCAAGCAATTGCAAAAGCTGCAAAACAGCATCCGCATCTAAAAACATAAAAAATGGCCCTATTATTCCCGGAGCCGATCAAATTCCGCTTTATATTAATTATCTTAAGGGAAAAAATATCGGGATGGTGATTAATCAAACTTCTGTTATTGGTAAAAATTTAACTGCCAGTGTAGATAGTTTGGTGCATTCGGGAGTGAATGTAAAAAAGATCTTTGGCCCCGAGCATGGCTTTAGGGGTAATGCCAGTAATGGCGCAACTGTTGGTGATGCAAAAGATCCCAAAACCGGCCTGCCCGTAATATCGCTGTACGGCAACAAACACTACAAACCAACACCTGCCGATTTGAAAGGCATCGACCTGATGATATTTGATATCCAGGATGTTGGCGTTCGTTTTTACACGTATATATCAACCCTTCACTACGTAATGGAGGCCTGCGCCGAAAATAATGTAGAGCTCATGATATTTGACCGCCCTAATCCAAACGGATATTTGATTGACGGGCCTATCCTGGATACTGTTAACCGTTCGTTTGTGGGCATGCACCCCATCCCCATTGCCCACGGCATGACCATTGCCGAATATGCTCAGATGATAAACGGCGAAGGCTGGTTAAAAAACGGGGTTAAGTGCAAACTAAAGATCATTAAAGTGGCTAATTACAAACATGATTTGCCTTATACCCTGCCGGTAAACCCGTCGCCAAACTTAAATACCCCCATATCAATTTTATTATACCCAAGTACCTGTCTGTTTGAGGGTACTACTTTTAGTTTGGGCAGGGGCACACTTGTTCCCTTTGCGGTTTTGGGGCATCCCGAACTAAAAGGAAAGTATAGTTTTTCATTCACGCCTAAAAGCATCCCCGGTATGAGCGAAAACCCGCCTCAAAAAGACCAGGAATGCTTTGGTATCGATCTGCAAAATATTTCGCCAAATGATATCACCGGCATGGGCTCCATTAACCTGAAATGGCTCTTAGAGTTATATAATGCTTTCCCCGATAAGGATCATTTCTTTAATGCTTATTTCATAAAGCTGGCCGGCACAGCCGAGTTAAGGAAACAAATTGAAACGGGCAAAACTGAAGAAGAGATCCGCGCCAGCTGGCAGCCGGGCCTCACCGCATTTAAAGCCACACGCAAAAAATATTTACTATACGAATAACCAAATAAAGCACATCTAATACCTAAACATACTATGAGAATTATATTTATGGGTACCCCCCAGTTTGCCGTTGCCTCGTTAGATGCTTTGATTAAAGCAGGCAGTGATATTGTTGCTGTTATTACAGCACCCGATAAACCGGCCGGGCGGGGACAAAAAGTCAGCGAATCGGCCGTTAAGCAGTATGCTGTAGCTAACGGATTAAAAGTGCTTCAACCCGAAAAACTTAAAAACGAAGACTTTATTACCGAGCTTAAAGCATTAAAAGCCGATTTGCAGGTGGTAGTAGCCTTCAGGATGCTGCCCGAAGCTGTTTGGAACATGCCGTCTAAAGGCACCATAAATTTACACGCATCGCTGTTACCGCAATACCGCGGGGCGGCTCCCATCAACTGGGCGCTTATCAATGGCGAAAAAGAAAGCGGCGTGACTACTTTCTTTTTAAAGCATGACATTGACACCGGTAACATCCTGTTTACCGAAAAAATAACACTTACCGGCCATGAAGATGCCGGTGAACTGCACGATCGCCTTATGAATAAAGGTGCCGGCTTATTGGTAAAAACAGTAAAAGCTGTTGAAAGCGGCCGTTACAACGAGCATCCGCAATCACAACTTGTCGAAGGGACAGAGCTGAGGCACGCACCAAAGATTTTTAAGGATGATTGCAAGATAGACTGGACACAACCTGCCTTGTCAATTTATAACAAAATTCGAGGTTTGAGCCCGGTGCCAACTGCGTATACCGAGCTTAATGGCAAAAATTTGAAAATTTATGCTTCTGAATATCAGCTATCGGAACCGGCTATAAAACCAGGCGGCTTTTTAACTGACAATAAAACCTATTTGAAATTTGCCGCTAAAGATGGTTTTGTATTATTAAAAGATATTCAGTTAGAAGGTAAGAAACGTATGGGTATTGAAGACTTTTTGAGGGGTGTGAAGTTGTAAGAACATTCTCGCAGAACATCAGGGTCTCTGCGCGAGACCCTGATGGGACAAAAAGTTGTAGTCGATAGCCTCATGAGACCCTCTGTCATTTCGACGAGGAACGAGGAGAAATCTTGTACGCGCCGCAATAACGTTATGCAGGGCGTATAAGATTTCTCTTTCGCCCCAACGCATATTTCCCCGCACGCTCTATCGAAATGACATTTTATGGTACTAAATAGTCTATTTCTTCACCTCGTAACCATTATTGCTCCTATCCACATCCGGATAGATCTTGTCCGGATCGATAATAACTTTAGCGACAGCCGCTTTTTTATCACCGGTAAAAGTATAGACATTGCTATACTCCCAAATCTCTACCGGAAATTCGCGATGCTCCTTTGAGCCGTCGGTATAGGTTATCTCAACGATCAAAGGCATAGCTGCTTTTTCCATGTTTTCAATCGTGATAGCAGGTTGAGTAATTGTCGAGCTTTCTACTTTGGTTATCTTTTGATCGAGGCGATAATTTTCGAGAAACATAGATTTCCAGAACCAGGTTAAATCCTCCCCTGCCGAACTATCTATGCTTCTGAAAAAGTCCCAGGGTGTTGGGTGTTTATATGCCCAGTCACGGATGTACTTTCTGAAAGCGCGGTCAAAACGCTCCGGGCCTAAAATCTGATTACGTAAAAGGGCAAGGGAATAAGCCACTTTTTGATACTGCAGCGGATATACCTGGTTGCCCGGCAAAGCGTCGGGGCGGGTAACAATAGGCAGCAGCTTTTCCGAAAACAAGGAATCGAGCGGGCTATCGATCTCAACATAGCCTATAAACTCGCTTTTGTTAAAAGCTTTGACAGCTATTTTATCAATAAACATATTGAAGCCCTCATCCATCCAGGCGTACTTACGTTCATTGCTACCTACTACCATCGGGAACCAGGTATGCCCCAACTCATGGTTTACCACAGCAAAATACATATTGCCGGTATCTTTCGCCGAGCAAAAAACCATACCGGGGTACTCCATTCCATCTAAATTTGAGGCTACGTTAACCGCTTTATTGTAAGGATAAGGAAACCACTTTTCTGAAAAGTGCTGCAAGGTAAATTTGATATATTCAGATGAACGTTTCCAACTGTTTTGCTTCTCTGATTCTATAGGGTACAACGAACTGCCTGTAACCCTTTTACCATTAAAAAGGTTAAAGCTTTCCATTTCCCAAACAAACGACCGTGAGGCAGTCCAGGCAAAATCCCTTGCATTATCCAGTTTAAATTTCCAGGTGCAGGTAGTCTTTGCAGGTCGTGACGATGGATCGGTTACTTCTTTTGCCGATCTAATCTGCACCGGCACATCACTTTGTTTAGCGGCCTGCCAACGCTTCAGCGCGGTTGGTGTTAGTACCTCCTCAGGATTAAGCAGATCGCCGGAGCTTTCAACAATAAGGCCCGATGGCACCGTGATGTTAACCCTGAAATTACCATACTCCAGGTAAAATTCACCATTACCCAAATATGGCAGCGTGTTCCATCCTTCTACATCATCTAATACACACATCCGCGGGTACCATTGCGCAACTGCATAAATATTGCCATTTTTTGTAGGTAGGATATCGGTACGGTTAACCAGGAAGTCGGCATTTTTATAATTTACCGGGAAGTTGTACCAATAGCGGATACTGAAACTGATGGCCTGTCCGCTTAAAAGTGGCTGCGCCAGCTCAAGCTGCATCCGGGTATCGTAAATATGATATTTAATATTTCCTCCTTTGTTGCCTGCAAGCTGCACGCCTTCTATCTGGTACCCGCCGTCGGGAGTATTTTTTTCAGGATCCTGGTAAAGGAATAATTTGGATTGGATGCCCCGCGAATCTTTTTTAAACACATTTTGCTCCAACTGCAGCCACAACGCTGAAAGGGCTTTGGGGCTATTATTGGTATAAGTAATGGTTGCAGTAGCGGTAATTACATTGGTTTTATCATCAAGCGCTACGTCAATTGCATAATCGGCCTTGTTTTGCCAGTAAGCAGGGCCTGGTTCGCCGATGGCTGCACGGTATGAATTGCCCGGAGGTAATAACGGTTGCGCGGGGAACAGATCAGAAGGGCGGTATTTTGTTTGGGCAAGGGTTAGGCCGCTAATAAATAACAACAGGGTAACGAGGATCAGTTTTATGTTTTGTAGGGGTTTTGACATAATGACAATTAAAAGAGCAAGTGTTTAAAAATTCCACTGCTCAATATAATGAAAATTGATGATCTGTAAAGTGCCTTTTGTAGAGGCGCATCACATGCGTCTCCCATAGGACAAGCATTATTAGGCAATTAATCTATTCGTAGTCTGCATGCGAAAGACGCATGTGATGCGTCTCTACAGAGAAAACTGCTATCCTCCCAAAACCTGCATCACCGCAGCAGCTTTCAACAAACATTCTTCATACTCATTTTCGGCAATTGCGTGGTAAGTAATGGCTCCTCCGGCATGGAACGAAAGGTAATTGTTAGCAGAATTATAAAGTAATGAGCGAATAACTACGTTAAAATCAAAATCATCATCCGAACTAAAATAGCCTATAGCACCGGAATATACACCACGCTTGCTACGCTCATATTGCTCCATCAGCTGCATGCAACTTACTTTAGGGGCACCGGTCATGCTGCCCATCGGGAAGGTATTTTTGATAGCCTGCACATTTGAAAGGCCTTCCTGTATTTCGCAAACTACGGTAGAGATCATTTGATGTACCTGCTTAAAACTGTAAATGCCAAACAGTTCTTCGGTTTTTACCGTACCGGGTTTAGCCGATCGGGTAAGATCGTTGCGCACGAGGTCGACCACCATTACATTCTCCTGTAACTCCTTAGGATGGTTGCGCAGGGTTTGTTTAGCTTGCTCATCGGCATTAATATCGTCAAGTCTTTTGGCAGTTCCTTTTATGGGTTGCGATATAAGCTTACTTCCCCTCTTTGCCAAAAAGCGTTCGGGCGACGCGCCAAGAATATAATTACCGTTCCATTTGAAAAACGTAGAGAATGGATTAGGCGAAACTTCGTTCAGCTTTGTGAAAATCTCCAGCGGCTCAAGGGCTACATCCTCTGCAAAAAACTCCTGGCAAAAGTTGGTTACATAAATATCGCCACGGGTGATGTGCTCTTTTATCCTGTTTACCGTATCAATGTATTCCTGTCTGCTAAAGCGTGGTTTTAGATTGATAACAGATGGCTGGGCAGACCTGACTAAACTCCTCTCATTTATTGCTTTTATAAGCAGTTCGGGGTTATCTGAGATGATCTCTACCTTATCTTCTTTTATCAAAATAAGATGTTCGGGAACAAAGAAATGCAGATCAGGGAATTTTAAACCATCGTGATTAGCAGATGTAAGCGCTTCTATTTCATTTTTAAGATCATAACCCAGGAAACCCACCATCCAGCCAGGGTTGTTTTTCCTAAACTCGTCAAGGCTATCAAAAGCGTTACCTGCATTTGCAGTAAGTTCGGCATGGGAACCGGTCGCTATCAATGTATCAAACCTGGAATAGGGATCATTAAATCCATTCGAATCAAGGTAACACAGTGTTTCAAAAGTTGCAGCCCATTGCAACGCTTTTTCCCTGAATCCCGGCAGATCATTAACCTGTATTATCACCCTGCAAAAATAACCAAGTAAATGAAATTAGATTGGTTTAATGTTAATCGATTTGTATTGGCGGTTTCGTTTCGTGGAGACACGAAACGGTGAGGTTGAGGTAAATGAAAAAGGCCGGTATTATCCGGCCTCTTATTATCGTCCAGTTTTCCGTGTCTCCACGGAAAACATTATTATTAATGCAACGTTAAAGTCTGCTTCCTGTCTGGCCCCACTGATAAATATTTTACAGGTACGCCAAGTTCAGCTTCAAGGTAATCAATGTATGATTGCAATTTTGCCGGGATCTCAGATAATTCAGTAATACCTGTCAGGTCTTCGTTCCAGCCCTCAATTTCCTTGTATACCGGCTCAGGTTTTACCGAGCAGATATCGTAAGGCATGTAATCAATCTGCTCTCCTAAATAGTTGTAGTGAGTAGCAGCATAAATCTTTTCAAAACCGCTCAAAACGTCAGCCTTGGTCATTACCAGTTGGGTAACGCCGTTAAGCATGATAGCATATTTTAAAGCGGGAAGATCGATCCAGCCGGTACGGCGTGGCCTGCCTGTAGTTGCGCCAAATTCATGACCTACTTTACGTAATTCTTCACCGGTTTCGTTTTCCAGTTCGGTTGGGAACGGACCACCGCCTACACGGGTACAGTAAGCTTTAAAAATACCGATCACTTCACCAATTTGCTGGGGGGCAATACCTAAACCGGTACAAGCACCTGCAGCGGTAGTATTTGATGAAGTTACAAACGGATATGAACCAAAGTCGATATCAAGCATAGCGCCCTGAGCACCTTCGGCTAATATCTTTTTGCCATCTTTAATATAACTGTTAACCAAATGTTCAGAATCAACCAGCGGGAACTGACGCAACACGTCAAGCGCTTCGAAAAATAATGCTTCGCGTTCTGAAAAATCAGCTACTTCACCGTAAAGCTGTTGCAGCATAGATACGTGTTTATCAACCAGTTTCTGATAACGCTCTTTAAAATCGGGCAGGGTGATATCACCGATACGTAAACCGTTACGACCGGTTTTATCCATATACGTTGGACCGATACCTTTTAAGGTTGAACCAATTTTGCCTTCGCCCATCTTTTTTTCGTTGGCTGCATCAAGCAATTGGTGTGTTGGTAATATCAGGTGAGCTTTTTTAGCAATTAAAAGGTTCTTTTTTGCCAGCAGGTCATGCCCGGCGTCTTTTAATTTATCCAGTTCTTTTTTCAGGGTGATAGGATCAATCACCACACCATTACCGATAAGGTTGATGGTGTTTTCAAAAAATATACCTGAAGGAATGGTGTTTAAAACAAACTTTTTACCGTCGAACTCCAAAGTGTGACCAGCATTTGGCCCGCCCTGGAAACGTGCTATCAGGTCATAACCTGCACTAAGCACATCAACAATTTTTCCTTTTCCTTCATCGCCCCACTGGAGGCCTAATAATACGTCAACAGCCATTAATTTATCGTAAGTTCAAGAATATGTGTTATGAAAGGGGGCAAAGTTAAATTTTTCTGTCACAAAAACCCTCTCTTAATTTGGTACAATTACCATAAAGATTTAAAGAGTGGTGTTTGATGTCAAATTTCAATATATCGCCCATCATACTCTGGATCTGCTGAATGCGGGGATCGCAAAACTCAACCACTTTTCCACAGTCAATGCAGATGATGTGGTCATGCTGTTTGTAGCCGTATGATTTTTCGAACTGGGCCATGTTTTTGCCAAACTGGTGTTTAGTAACCAGATCGCACGAAACCAATAGCTCAAGCGTGTTGTAAACCGTTGCACGGCTAACACGGTATTTTTTATTTTTCATGTGGATATACAACGACTCCACATCAAAGTGATCTGTACGGGAATATATCTCTTCGAGTATAGCAAAACGTTCAGGGGTTTTCCTGAGATTCTTATTTTCGAGGTAAGCCTCAAAAATTTTTTTAACCATTGGTATGGTATCCTGCTGTGACATAATGATGTATTAACGGGGCAAAGTTATTAATAATTTGTTAAGTGGTGAGTGGTTGATTATGTGAATGGTTGATTATGTTGACTTTCATTGCATAAAGCAACTACTCACCTAATCAACTCAATCAACTACTCACTTCACGACGCTTTTTCGATAGCCGAATCAAAACGGTTAACTGCTGTAACGCCTTTTACTTGTTTTAGGTTTTTAATCAGGGTGTCCAAATGACTGGTGTCGTTAACATATAACATCAGCGACCCTTCAAATATACCATTATCGCTGTCAACTGTTATAGATCTGATGTTTATTTTAAAATCATTTGATATTACGGTGGTAAGCTTGTTGATTAATCCAACCTCATCAATACCGGTAATACGCAGGCCTGTAAGGAAAGCAAGCTCCTGCTGGTTTGTCCAGCGGGCCTTTACTATCCTGTATCCGTAGTTGGCCATTAATTTGGCGGCATTAGGGCAATTGGTACGGTGAATTTTTATACCATCGCTCACGGTAACAAAGCCAAATACGTCATCACCGGGGATAGGATTGCAGCAATTGGCCAGCTTGTAATCAATCTTCTGCATATCCTCGCCAATGAGCAGTATATCACTGTCTTTAGCCTTGATATTTTTGATGAGATTTTGAACCTGTTCCTGGTCAATTTTATCCTGCGGCTTGTTATCAATTACTTTTTCGGATGCCTGGTACTCTTTCAGGTCCTTCATATCAATAATGCCTTTGGCAACATTGTAAAAAAGATCCTGGGTGGCCTGTAGCTTAAAGAAGTAGCTGATCTTTTGCAGATTTTCGGAATTGTAAGTGATCTTGAGCGATTTCATTTTACGCTCCAGTATCTCCTTACCATCTTCAGCAATTTTGCGCTTCTCCTCTTTTAAAGCCGATTTGATCTTGGCTTTAGCCTTGGCGGTAACCACAAAGTTAAGCCAGTCTTCCTTAGGCGTTTGCTTGCTTGAGGTTATGATCTCCACCTGGTCACCGTTTTGCAGCTTATAACTTAGCGGCACCAGTTTGTGGTTCACTTTAGCGCCGATACAACTTGCACCTACATCGGTATGGATCTCGAAGGCAAAATCGAGCGCTGTGGCATTTAACGGCAACTGGATCAGGGCGCCTTTAGGGGTAAAGATGAAAATCTCATCGCTGAAGAGGTTCATCTTAAAGTCGTCGATAAAGTCGAGCGCGTTGGTATCCGGGTTTTTGAGCATCTCGCGCACCTTGTGTACCCATTGGTCAAGACCACTGTCTGTACTGGCCTCTTTGTATTTCCAGTGTGCGGCAAAACCTTTCTCGGCAATCTCATTCATACGCTTGGTGCGGATCTGCACTTCAACCCATTGTCCGCGCGGACCCATCACCGTGGTATGCAATGACTCATAACCATTGGCTTTAGGCGATGAGATCCAGTCGCGCAGCCTGTCGGGATTTGGGCGGTACTGGTCGGTTACTATCGAGTAGGCTTTCCAGCAGTCGGCCTTTTCATGTTCGGGGGCACTATCCAATATGATCCGGATAGCAAAAAGATCGTACACCTCTTCAAAAGGTATCGATTTCTTTTTCATCTTATTCCAGATGGAATGGATGGATTTAGGCCTGCCAAATGTATCGGCCTCAAGCCCCTGACTTTGTAATGATTTATTGATAGGCTCAATAAAATCACGGATAAAACGCTCGCGTTCGGCCTTTTTCTCGTTCAGTTTATTTTTGATGAACTGGTAGGTTTCACGTTCCATGTATTTCATGGAAAGATCCTCCAGTTCAGATTTTATAGCGTACAAACCCAAACGATGGGCAAGCGGCGCATACAGGTAAACCGTTTCTGACGATAATTTCAACTGCTTGTCCCTGGGCATAAATTCCATGGTACGCATATTATGCAGCCTGTCGGCAAGCTTGATCAATATCACCCTTACATCATCGGCAAGGGTAAGCAGCATTTTGCGGAAATTTTCGGCCTGTAATGAGCTGTTGGTATCAAATACACCAGATATTTTGGTAAGGCCATCAATAATTTTGGCAACCTTTTTACCAAACTCCATCTCAATTTCATCAAGCGTCATGTTGGTATCTTCAACCACATCATGCAGCAGGGCACACACTATTGAGGTGGTGCCCAGGCCAATTTCTTCGGCGGCTATCTGGGCAACAGCAATAGGATGGTATATATAGGGTTCACCGCTTTTACGGCGCATATCCTTATGGCTTTCAAGGGCCATATCAAATGCCTTGCGTATCATGCGTTTATCGCCCTTTTGCAGGGTTGATTTACAGGCACGCAATAAAGCACGGTATCTTTTTAGTATCTCGTTCTTCTCGGCTTCCAGGTCTATCACTAAGTCTTTCATGTACGGGGTATTAGCGGTATTCAATCATAAACATGCAGCAAATAAATATTATTGCAGGTATTAGTAAAATACCAAAAAAAATTACATTATTTTTGTATTAAGTAAAAATATGAAATTTATTGGTTTTACGCTGCTGTTATGTTGCTTAATGGGTGCTGCAAAGGCCCAAACAGCTACGCCTGCACCTGTAACCCTTGGCAAAAATGATACCATCAGAACAGCCATGACCAACCTTGACGGTGAGCTTGTACCATGGATAGTTGAGCCGGAGGTTAGAATTGTAGATACCCGTATTTTTGCAAGCGAAGCCGACAGGCTAAATTACCGTCGTTTGCGCTACAATGTAATGAAAGTACTGCCATATGCACGTTTTGCAGGGCAAAGATACCGCCAGTTACAGCGAGACCTTGCCGTTACTGCCGACAGAAAAAAACAAAAGGAATTAGTAAGCACCTGTGAGGGTGAAATAAAAAACCTGTTTAATAAGGAAATCAAGAACCTGACAATTAGTCAGGGAGAGGTTTTAATTAAGCTTATCGACCGCGAAACCGGGCAAACCAGCTTTGCTATGGTTAAAGAATTAAAGGGCGGTTTTAAAGCTTTCATGTTCCAGTCGGTAGCGAGCATATTTGGTCATAACCTCAAAGAAACTTACGACCCGGAAGAACAGAAGGATATCGAGGCCATATTAAACCAGGCCGGGTATAATTCATACAGCAATTAGTTTAATGGATAATAAAAGTATTTACCAGTTTAACGTTAAAATGTTAAACGGTGAAGAGATCAGTCTTTCTGAATATAAAAACAAAGTTCTTTTAATTGTAAATACAGCATCGCAATGCGGCTTTACACCCCAGTTAAAAGAACTGGCAGCCTTAAAAGCCGGGCTTGCCGGCAAGGATTTTGAAATCCTCGCATTCCCCTCAAATGATTTTGGAGGCCAGGAACCTTTGGATGGCGAAGCTATTGCTGTTTTTTGCGAAAACTTTGGCGCTAATTATCCCATATTTGAAAAGATACGGGTACGTGGCCCTTACGCTGATCCCTTGTATCAATTTTTTGCCGATAAAAAAGAGAACGGAAATGTGCGCTCGGTTCCGCGCTGGAACTTCCACAAGTTTTTGATAGATAAGGAGGGGCATGTGGTTGATTTTTACTATCCTTTTACTAAGCCCAACTCATCAAAAATCAGGCGAAAGATTGACCGCCTGCTGACAGCGGCGTCTGACCAATGAATTACTTTTGCGCATGCTTAAATTAGATATATTAGTTTTATCTGTACACCCCGATGATGCTGAATTAGGTTGTGCCGGTACAATTTTAAAACATATTGCCCTTGGCTATAAGGTTGGTATTGTTGACCTTACCCGTGGTGAGCTGGGCACCCGTGGCTCTGCCGAAATCCGTAAACAGGAAGCCGCTGCTGCTGCCGAAATATTGGGCTTAGCCGTACGTGAAAACCTTGGTCTGCCCGATGCTTTTTTTGAAAACACCCGCGAGCACCAGGTAAAAGTTATTGAAGCAATCCGGAAATTTCGCCCGTCTATTGTGATAACCAACGCATACCATGACCGCCACCCCGACCATGGCCGCGCCAATGAGCTTGTAGAAGCTGCAGCATTTTTAGCAGGTTTGCGCAAAATAGAAACATTTGATGCTGATGGCCTGCCACAAGAAGCATGGCGGCCGGATATGGTATTGCATTTTATACAGGATAATTATATAACCCCTGATATATTAATTGACGTAACAGAGCACTGGGATAAAAAAATAGAAAGTATCTATGCTTACGGATCACAGTTTTATAACCCAAGCTGGGAAGGCGAACCGCAAACCTATATTTCAACGCCCGATTTTATTGAAATAGTTACCGGCCGTGCACGCGAGTTTGGCAAAAGTATCCAGGCAAAATATGCCGAAGGTTTTACCAGCAGAAAGATTTTAGGGGTAGATAATTTATTTAATCTTAAATAATATTATATTAACTATAAATTACATATACATAAAATCAATTAAATAGAAAAGGAGCCTGGTTTTCAGGCTCCTTTTCTATTTAAGCAAGCAAGTATAATGATACTTATGCCCTAATATATTCAAAGCGATTATTTTCATTACTTCTCTCTCTCCTTAGCTTATTTTCATTGGCTAATTTGAGGAGGATGCCCGACAACTCAGATGTTTTAAAATCAGAGTCGTATTGTTCTTTACAATAGTTGGCAATTGATGAAATAGAACGCTGGCTATCAAAAAAATCGGTATTTAACAATTGATTAAGTATTTTAGTAGCACCGGGTTTCTTACGTCCCGAAATAACTCCGCCTTCATCTTCAATACGTAATTTCCTTGTTTTTTTACCAAACATTTCAACACCTTCGGCATCTACTTTCTCCGATTCGATCATAACTTCCAGTAAACGGTCGATGATCCGGACCTGCACAGCCTCCGATTTGAATGAGTTTACAACCTCGGCTACTTCAACCAGTTGTTTCTTTAATTTCTCTATGTGTTTGCTCATGGTGCTTGAAATAGAACTACGTCACTTTAATAGGGTTGCAACAAATCTAACTGGAATAATAACAAAAAATATAGCGTATTTTGGAAAAAAAGTAGCGTATTTTAATATCTTTTGTTTTTTACAAATAATAGATGCAGTTTTTGCCTTATTAAATATTAGTTAATTCTATCCGCTCCATGACCGGATTTAGCTGTAGCCGGGATTGACTTTCTTTACTTTTTTGTTAAAAAGTGGCTGAGATCTGTTCAAGCATCTCTAAACCTATATCAATATGACTTTTTTCAATGATCAGCGCAGGGCGGAAACGCACGCTCCTTTCGCCGCAGCCAAGGTACATAATATTATTATCAAAACCTTTTTTAATAAAACTATCTCTTGTTGTTTTATCCGGAAAATCAAAAGCTGTGAGCAGTCCCTTTCCTCGTACATTACTTACAACCGGATGGCGTTCAGCAATTTCACCTAAGCCATTTTGCAGGTATTCTCCCATCACCGCGGCGTTATCACAAAGGTTGTCCTCTTCAATAATTTCCATTATTTTAGACGAGCGCACCATATCAACCAGGCTGCCGCCCCAGGTTGAATTTATGCGCGATGATACTTTAAACACATTATCTTCAACCTCGTCAATGCGCCGGCCGGCTAATATGCCGCAAACCTGCATCTTTTTGCCAAAGGCAATAATATCGGGGCGGGCCTTTTCACCAAAATGTTCGTGGCACCAGAATTTGCCGGTTAAACCAACGCCCGTTTGCACCTCATCATATACCAGCAATGCTTCATACTCATCGGCAAGCTCGCGCAGTTTTTCTAAAAACTCCCTACGCACATGGTTATCACCTCCTTCTGATTGTACCGGCTCAATTATTATGGCGCATATATCATCCTTATTATCTTCAAATGCCTTCCTGATCTGTGCTACCGATAATTGTTCCCTTCTTAACAAATCTTCGTGGTTAGCATCACTGTATGGGAAGTTCATATAAGGTACCGATACCCGGGGCCAGTCAAACTTGGCAAACCACTTGGTTTTATTGGGCAGCGTATTGGTAAGGCTCAGGGTATAACCCGAGCGGCCATGAAAAGCGTGCTCAAAATGCAATACTTTAAAACCTTTTTCTTTGGTATAGCCCCTGGCAAAGTTCTTCTGCACTTTCCAATCCATCGCTACTTTAAGCGCATTTTCAATAGCCAGTGCACCACCTGCTATAAAAAAAGCGTGCGGCAGATATTCCGGGATGCCTATTCTGTCAAACGTTTCAACAAACTGGGCGTATTGCGTTGTGTAGATATCTGAATTTGATGGGTTGGTTAAAGCCGCAAGCATGAGGTTTTTCTTAAACTCTTCATCATTCAGCATTTTGGGATGATTGTAGCCCAAAGGCACGGAAGCAAAACAGGTAAAAAAGTCAAGCAGCGTGCGGTTATATTTTGCGTCATAAATATAAACACCCTTACTTTTTTCCATATCAAAAGTGAGGTCGAAGCCATCGGCCAGTACATGCTTTTGAAGCGAAGCCTGGACATCCTGCGGAGAAACAAGTAGGTTGTACATATCAATTGGGTTTATTACAAATTTAACAAAAACCCCTTAAAATCAAAATTTAAGCGGTTTTTGAACCGATTGACCAAAAAGTAACTTTAAATTGTTTAAAGTTACTTTTTGTACCAAACTTGAAAGTGGTACACCCGTTTTAACCACAACATTCGTAAAAAACGATAGGTGAAAATTGCTTTTTTCTGCCGGTTATAGCTAAAATCATTTGATGCATAAGCTTTACTCATGCTGTTATACCTTAATAAATTTTTCTTTTTAATTAATTTGACACCGGTTGAATATTTTAATACTAAATTCGTAGCGGATACAACCAAAGGGTGTATTAATAATTATGGGAGAGAAACCATTATCTGCCAATAAGCCAATGTCCGCCCCATCACCAAACTCCGGTGAGCTTACAAGCTGGGATTTGCTTGAGGACCTGCCTGTTGCTGTTTATACCTGTAATAAGGAAGGTTATATAACCTCCTATAATAAGGCGGCGGTAAAACTTTGGGGTAAAACACCCGAACCGCAAATAGATAAATGGTATGTAAACTGGGAGATATTTAATCCAGACGGTACCCCATTATTACCAGACGAGACACCGGCCGGGAGAGTGCTAAAATACGGAAAGCCTATAAAGCAGCAGGAAATACTTATAAAACGCCCCGATGGAAGTATAAGCAATATATTATCCAATCCTAAGCCCCGCTTTAATGAAAAAGGCGAACTAACGGGCGCCGCTAATACACTGATAGATATTACCGAACAAAAAAATGCCGAAGCAAAACAAGGCATGCTGGCATCTATCATTGAATCATCTGAAGATGCCATTGTAAGCAAAGACCTCAATGGCATTATTACCAGTTGGAACCATGCAGCACAACGTTTATTTGGTTATACCGAAGATGAAATTATAGGCAAACATATCACCATTTTGATCCCTGAAGACCGCTATGATGAAGAAGAAGTAATCATTAGTAAAATACGGGCCAACGAACGTATAGAACATTTTGAAACCATACGTAAAACAAAAAGCGGCGAGGAAATACAAATCTCGCTCACCATATCCCCAATAAGGAACAGGGCTAACAAGGTAATTGGAGCATCAAAAATAATACGTGATATAGGCAGGCAAAAAAAATCGGAAGAAAGACTGCAGCAATATGCCGAACGATTGGAGATTTTAAATTCAATAGGCCAGGTTATTTCGGCCGAACTGGATATTCAAAGCATCCTGCAAAAAGTTACTGATGCCACTACGCAGTTGTGCGGAGCGCAGTTTGGCGCTTTTTTTCATAACCTGGTTAATGAGCAGGGCGAATCATATACGTTGTTCACACTTTCGGGCGCACCACGTGAGGCATTTGAAAAATTTGGAATGCCGCGCAACACTGCAGTTTTTCACCCCACTTTTAGCGGAGAGGGAACGGTGAGGGTTGATGATATTACCAAAGATCCGCGTTACGGCAAGAATGCACCACATTTCGGCAAGCCCAAGGGGCACCTGCCCGTGATAAGTTACCTGGCTGTGCCAGTAAGAGGTAAATCGGGCGAGGTAATTGGTGGTTTATTTTTTGGACATGAACAACCAGCCAGGTTTACCAAAGAACACGAACATCTTGTTTTAGCTGTTGCAGCCCAGGCAGCGGTAGCCCTTGACAATGCCAAGCTTTACGAAAACATTAAAGAGCTTAATGAAAAAAAAGACGAATTTATAGGCCTTGCAAGCCATGAATTAAAAACCCCGGTTACCAGCCTCAAAGGATACCTGCAGATCATAGCACGCAATTTATCTCCCGATGATAAAAACAAGGTGCTTGCTAACCGGGCGCTGGAACAGGTGGGTAAACTAACCACCCTGATATCGGATTTGCTTGATGTTACTAAAATTCAAACCGGTAAGCTTCCTTTTACCTATGCTAATTTTGATGTGATAAAGCTGATTAACGATTTGAAGGAGATCTTACAGCAAACCGGCCCATCTCATCAACTTATTTTAAATTTACCTGCCCGGGAATTAATTATTCACGCCGATAGCCAGCGTATTGAGCAGGTGATCATCAATCTGGTAACAAACGCTATTAAGTACTCGCCTAAGGCGGATAAAGTGATCATCGAAGCTGTTGTAACCGACAATAAACTCAGGGTATCGGTACAGGATTTTGGTATCGGAATTCAGCCGGATCAACTGGAACGTATTTTTTCGCGCTTTTACCGGGTTGAAAATTTAGCTTCCCATATGTCGGGATTAGGGATAGGCTTATACATATCACAGGAAATAATTAACCGTCACCAGGGCAGGCTTTGGGTTGAAAGTATCTACGGTGCAGGATCAACCTTTTACTTTGAGATCCCAATAAACACGAATGATCGGCATGATGCCTAACAATTAAAACGAATTACGCGAATTATTCTGATTTGTATAAATTCGAACCCATTGGCGTAATTAATACTATCTAATTCCAATTCGAGAAAATTCGAACCCATTCGCGTAATTAGTGCTAATTAAACTTTTCTTTCATCCCCAGTAAACACGAATGATTTGCATGACACCTAACAATTAGAACGAATTACACGAATTAACCACGTTCGCGAAAATTCGAACCCATTCGAGTAATTAGTGTTATTTAAATTTTTCTTTCATCCCCAATAATCCCCAGATACCCCCGCTGTGAATTGCCAGGATCTTACTGCCGGGTTCAAAGCGCCCTTTGGCGATCAGGTCATACAAGGCATACATCATTTTGCCGGTATAAACAGGCTCTATCAATATGCCTGTTTCGGGTACAAATTGTTTAATATAACTGATAAGCGCATCATTTGCCTTACCATATCCGCCAAAGTGATAATCGGTGTGGATATCATAATTTGCCGGGGCGGTTAAAAAACGGTCTATTTCTTCCCTAATAAAACCACCGTTTTTAAATACCGGTACCGCGTTAAATTTTGTTTTAAACTGATGGTTGTTTAATCCGTTAATGATACCAGCCGCAGTTGTACCTGTACCGCAGGCGCAAAAAATATGGTCGTAGGTTTCGGTGAGTTCATTAACCAGTTCACTGCAGCCTTTGGCCCCTTCGGCAGATGCCCCGCCTTCGTCAATAAAAAAAGCTTGCTCATCATGTCCGAAATATTGATTGAACAGGGCTGGTTTATCACGATAGCTGTCACGATCAGTAAACTGCAATTTCATACCATGCAGACGGCATAAAAATAGGGTATCATTATCAACTTCCTCACCACGAACAATCCCTGTTGATTTAAAGCCAAACTTCGCCGCCGCAGCAGCCGTAGCCATCAGGTGGTTGGAGTAGGCTCCGCCAAAAGTTACAAGATGTGTTTTCCCTTCGGTTTGAGCTTTTTTAAGTACATATTTGAGTTTACGCCATTTATTGCCCGATATCATAGGGTGGATAAGATCATCGCGCTTGATAAAAACTTTTACGCCGCAGCTATCAAACAAAGGGTTATTGATTTGCTGTACCGGGCTAAAAATTTCAAGATCAATGTTCATAAAATAATACGGCGTTAATGCTATTGCAATATTACGTTTAACCTACCACAAAAAACGATTACTTTTGCGCCTCAAATGGCACACGAACCCGAACTTATAGAGCAGGAAGAACAGGACTTGTACGAGCACTTACGCGTAGTGGTTGACAAGGGCCAGTCGCTTTTGCGGATTGACAAATTTTTGATGCACCGCGTAGAGAATGCCTCACGCAACCGCATTCAAAATGCTATTGAACTGGGTAATGTACTGGTGAACGATAAAACCATCAAAGCAAGCTATAAAGTAAAGCCGCTTGATGTGATTTCGGTAGTATTACCGCACCCGCCCCGCGATACAGAAGTTTACCCCGAAAACATCCCCATCAATATCATTTATGAAGATGATGATGTGCTGGTTGTTGATAAAGAAGCGGGCATGGTGGTACACCCCGGCTATAACAATTACACAGGCACACTGGTTAACGCGCTTGTTTATCATTTTCAGCAATTGCCAACCCTGCCGGGTAATGATGGCCGCCCGGGCCTTGTGCACCGTATTGACAAGGATACCTCAGGCTTGCTGCTCATCAGCAAAAATGAGCGCGCCATGAACTGGCTGGCTAAGCAATTTTTTGATCATACCATCACCCGTAAATACATAGCCTTAGTTTGGGGCGATCTGCCTGAGGATGGCACCGTAACGGGCTATATTGGCCGTAGTGTGGCCGACAGAAGGGTAATGTCGATATACGATGACCCCGAAAAAGGCAAATGGTCGGTAACCCATTATAAAGTATTGGAACGAATGGGCTATGTTACGTTGATAGAATGCCAGCTGGAAACCGGTCGTACCCACCAGATCAGGGCGCATATGAGGCATATCGGTCACCCATTATTCAGTGATGCTACATACGGTGGTGATAAAATTTTAAAAGGAACCATGTTCAGCAAGTACAAGCAGTTTGTTGAAAACTGTTTTGAGCTGATGCCAAGGCAGGCCCTGCATGCGCAAACACTGGGCTTTTTACACCCCACATTAAAAAAACAGGTGCATTTTGAATCGCCTCTGCCTGCTGATTTTGAAGCAGTACTTACAAAATGGCGAAAATACAGTGATACCGATACGAAGTAACAGACGTTTAATACCGATAACCAGTTTAAGCACAATCAAATTATAATATCTACCTGTCCATGATGCCCGTATTCATCAATTTTAACGGCGAATATCTCCCTCAAAACACACCATTGCTTTCCATTGGCAACAGGGGCTTCAAATATGGCGACGGCCTATTTGAAAGCATGCGGTTAATGAAGGGGAAACTGAAATTTGCCGAACTGCATGCCGACAGGCTTCAACGCGGTATGAAGGCCCTTAAAATTGATGGTTATTCGCAAATGGATACCTGGTTTTTAAACGATATTGTTAATGAGCTTGCCCGCAGGAATAAAGTAAAGCACGGCAGGCTGCGCTTAACTGTTTACCGTGACGCAGAGGGCCTGTATACCCCCACCCAAAACAAAATGGGTTATTGCCTGGAGTTAACCCCATCAGAAGAGCCCCGGTATTTTTTGAATGAGAAAGGCCTGATCATGGATGTATTTACGGAGCTTCCCAAGCCATCCAATTACCTGTCGAACATTAAAACCTGCAACTCGCTTATTTACGTAATGGCGAGCCTGTATAAAACCCAGAATAAACTGGATGATGTTTTTTTGCTGAACCAAAACGGCAACCTCTGCGAGGCCAGCAGCTCCAACATTTTCATTAACTACCAAAACCATTTATATACCCCGGCACTAAGCGAGGGCTGCGTTGAAGGCGTTATGCGCCATGTGGTGATTAAACTGGCAAAAGAAAATAATATTGAGATAACAGAAGCCCAGATCAATCCCGACATCTTATACGAAGCCGATGAAGTGTTTTTAACCAACGCTACCCGCGGTATACAAACCGTAATGGGCTTTGGCGTAAGGCGTTATTTTAATCAGTATAGTAAGGTGCTGATGGATGAGTTGAATAAATTGTAGGGTATTTAGTTTTTTTACCGATTGTCATTTCGACGAACCTGTTGGGGAATGAGCGTTAGTGTGAGGAGAAATCTTGTACGCCATGTACAATTGCTTTGCAGGGCGCGTAAGATTTCTCTTTCGCCCCGGCGCTCTGTTTCTCCGCAGTTCTATCGAATTGACAATTTTTACAGAATATATGTTTAAAGTGAACTTACTTCCTGTATTTTAATCGCCTCCAAAATCCCATCCCAAAGTGCAATACGTGCCTGCAAAGCTTCTTTAACAGCCGTAGTAGCCTCCGCCCATTTGCTGTCATCCTCCCCACAAAGTTCAGCGGTCATTTGATAGGCGAGTTGCGAATGGTGATCGCCATCTACTTCAATATGGCGCTCGAGGTAATATAGCAGGATATCAACCTTACCAGGCAATTGCCGGCTTAGTTCTTTAACGATGCTTACAAACATATCCGGGATCAGATCTTCACGACCAAAGGTGAATACCGCTGCCTGCAGGTAATCTTTGTTGGTATCTATTACATCAAAAGTATGCTGCACAAAGTTGCGTGCAGCAACCGGAATGTTGGCTATGATCAGCGCCTCATCGATATGCTTACCGAAATTCAATTCGTTAAACAGGTTATTGATACCTTCGGCTGTACTACCGGCTTGCTGCATAGCGCGCAGATAAAGCTCAAAATGGCTTGCGCGATTACCTTGCTCGTCGATATCACTTTCCTCGCCGGCAACAATTTCATTGATCAGGTAACGGGTATTGGCATTGCCTGTAGGCATCCATGGCGTAACGGTGCAGGTAAGCTTTTGCTGCAAAGCTTTCAGCAACGACATAAAATCCCAAACAGCAAACACATGATGCTCCATAAAAACGGTAAGCTCATCAAGCAAAGTGATATTTTTATAAAGCTCATGACTGATAAGCTGATCGCGTAAAGGCTGGATCTCGTTTTTTAACTGTGCAATGCGGTTACTGTAATTTGCCATGTATCAATAAAATTATATGGGCAGCAAAAATAGTAAACAGGGTGATTATTAATGAAGTGATTATTTTTTTTGACGGGATGGTGATAGGACAGGATAGTTTTATCAAAGGCGTAGCATTTTGTAGTAAGAGAACAGTATATTTAATTATGAAAACCGTTACCCTATCGCTTATTGCGATGCTCTTGATATTAGCATCATGTAATCACATTTCTTCCCAAAAAGCAGATCAGCAAACAGGAGTTCCGAAGCCTCTACAGGATAATATCGATGACTACAGCATAAAAAAATCGAGAGGAGATAATCTATTACAAGACATTTATGTCGATCAGGTAGAAAAGCAACCAGAACTGCAAAATCTGGAAAACTTAATGAAGCATTTTTACGATGGATTACCTGATAGCCTGAAGAGTTTTCAAATTTATGACAATAAATCTACCGCCTACTACAGATCAGCTAACGACGCATTAAATAATATGCAGGACACCGTTTTAAGGGATCGTTTACGTGCGTTAATTAATGAGAGTAAGCATAAATATCTTGATACCATCAAAAGGTTTTCAACTTTAATGGCACATATCGACAGTAATAAAATAAAGATCGAGGATTATCATACTGTTTTAAAAATCGTTACCACACTTCCTGTTATCGAAAACTATCAATATAAAAATCTGCCAGATATTAAAAGCGTGGCAAATCTGGCCAATGAAGCCCAACGGTTAAAAGCCAAAACAATTCAATTGGCAAATAAACATTAGGATCACAGGTATTAATTGAGATGTGCTTGAAGACAGTTAATTTAGATGTGACTAAGGACAAGCTGCCCCAGAGGGCAATGTCATTAAGTTAAGAGTTTTAGAGGCTGCACCAGAGGTGCAAAAGGTTTGTAGAAATAGAAATGAATTGGATTTTTAGTGTGCCAGAGGTACACAACTCCGATGTTCCGTACCTCTGGCACGGTTATTCTCGGTATATTATGTGCTACAAACCTGTTCCCCCTCTGGGGGATTTTCTTAACTTAATGACATTGCCCAGAGGGGCAGCTAGGCTTAGTTACTGGTTAACCGATTTGTAAAATCTAAATTACTAAAACACTGAAAGCCTGATCTTAATAACCTCATCACCTGCCCACCACTATCTTCTCCCCCATCCGCACTGTAATATCCGACCCGAGTGCATAAAAAGCAGAGACAGGCTCTTTTTCAAGATATGGTTTAAAAGCTTCTCCATACAGCGCCATAACATCAGCATCAAAAACATAATCACGCACCAGGCCTGTTTGCC
The DNA here is from genome assembly GCF_047324315.1 of Mucilaginibacter sp. Mucisp86. Taxonomy (NCBI): domain Bacteria; kingdom Pseudomonadati; phylum Bacteroidota; class Sphingobacteriia; order Sphingobacteriales; family Sphingobacteriaceae; genus Mucilaginibacter; species Mucilaginibacter sp. Mucisp86. The sequence goes on along the minus strand of NZ_CP168503.1, from coordinate 4,222,184 downwards.
ATGAAATATGCTCAACCTGGTATTCCATAGTTTGGGTGGCGCTTAAACCGTTGTATCCCCAGTAGTGTTCTAAAATAAACTCCTCCGGGCTTCCGGATTTAATATCAACTAACTCATTACTTGCAGTAGCGCCAAGCCTGTTCCACCGGCCGTTTAATTTCCACTCATATAAAAATTGGGTATGGTTATCTGCAGACGCGGTAATAGAACTACGCATGGGCAGTGCACGGTAATGTTCTTTATAAAGATTGTTGGCAATAAGCACAATCATCGTTTTAGGCACTATTTCGCTTATAAAAACAGCTCCCCGCTTCCATTCTTTACCGTTGAAATATCTAACATAAAACCGAAGGTTCACCTCTTCAAAGTTCACATGCCATGGCCATTTGAGGCCCATAACCTGCGTATCCAGAAACATGAAGCCAACCATACTCACCAGGGCTTTTCCTTCCCATAAATCGAGTACTGTACCTGCCGGGATGTAAGGTTTTAGTATCGCGGCATCAACTTCGTAATTGAGCATTACGAGGTTTTTCCACTGCGCTTTTAAAAATTCGCTTTTAGCCATAAAAAGAAAAATCCCGCCTTGTTTACCGGCGGGATTCATTTAACAATGATTATTTTTTATAATATTTCATAGCCTCGGGTATGAGGTTCTGGATATCGGCAATGCGGGTAGCATCAGCAGGGTGAGTGCTCAAAAACTCAGGGGGTGCTCCGCCTTTGTTTTGGGCTGCCATGCGTTGCCAAAAAGCAATGGCATTATGCGGATCATAACCGGCCATAGCCATAAAGGTTAAACCCAAACGGTCTGCCTCCGACTCCTGTTTACGGGAATAGGCCAACAATTTCAACTGGCTTCCAACACCATATAAAGTACTTATAGCAGTTTGTGTAGCCTGCGACTGCTGGCTTGTAGCGACACCTACCAGCTGTCCGCCTCCTTGTACCAGCATTTCCTGCGAAATCCTTTCGGCCGAGTGACGGGCAATGGCATGACCAATTTCGTGGCCCATAACTACGGCAAGGTAAGCATCGGTATTAGCTACGGGTAATAAACCGCTGTAAACAGCCACTTTACCGCCGGGCATACACCAGGCGTTAACCTCGCTGCTCTGGATCAGGTTAAACTCCCAATTAAAGCTATACTGATCGCCATAACCGTTGTCTTTAAGGTACTTTTCAATAGCTGTAGCCAACCTGTTACCAATAACTTTAACGCGTTGAGCATCGGAGCCGGTGGTTACCACCTTAGTTTTGGGATCGGTAAGCAGTTGTTTGTAGCTTGCTGCGGCCGATTGGTTTACTTCGGCATCGCCAACAAGGCTTAATTGTTTACGGCCGGTTAGCGGCACAGTTGAACACGAAAAGATAGCCATCGCGGCTATCAGGACTAATAAAGGTTTAAACTTTTTCATGGTGATCAGGCAGTTGTTGTTTTCTTTTTAAAAAAATTAACTTTCGATTCTTTGCCCCTTATTAAGCGCTCTATATTTTTTTGGTGGGTTACCAGCACAAGCACGCAAATGCACATGCCATAAATTACTATCGACCGGATAGGTGTCGGAAAAACAAATGTAACGCCTATAGGATAAGTAAAGGCAGCTGCAATTGAACTCAGCGACACATATTTTGAAATCAATAATACCGTTATAAATACAATTACACACAGTAAGGCGGCATGAAAATGTATAGCCAAAATCATTCCAAACAAGGTTGCAACACCCTTGCCCCCTCTAAAACCCGCAAAAATCGGGAACAGGTGGCCCATAACCGCTGCTATGCCTAAAGCAAGCTCATAATTGGTATATGCGGTTGAATTGATGGCACCAGTGGCAGATGCCCCAATGAAATAAGCAAAATTAGTTGCTGCCCAGCCTTTAAATATATCAAGCATCATCACCGGGATGCCTGCTTTTTTACCAAGCACACGAAAAGTATTTGTAGCACCTGCGTTACCGCTTCCGTACTCGCGTACATCCACATTGTAAAAAGCCATACCTATCCAAACAGCCGTAGGTATTGAGCCGCACAGATAAGCCATTATAAGCGCTGTAACAGAGTAAACGGTTATCATTCTCCTGCAATATTACAAAATTGAAGCGGTAAAAGCGTTTTAATCTCAGCGCTTTTACCACTAAACTTTGTTTAACAATATGTTACTTGATGTTTAATTACCCTATTTTACGGCTTTAAGACTCAGGTCGAGACTTTTAACTGAGTGTGTTAGCGCCCCTACCGAAATGTAATCAACCCCGCAATCGGCATAGTCACGAATGTTATCGATGGTGATCCCACCCGAAGCTTCAGTAATGAACCGTCCTTTGTTCAAGGCCACAGCCTGACGCAGGTTGTCGAAATCAAAATTATCTATCAATATACGGTTTACGTTTCCGGTTTGTAAAACCTGCTCCAGTTCATCAAGGTTACGCACCTCTATTTCAATGGCCAGTTTTTTTCCGTTATCAGCAAGGTATTGGTTGGCGCTTTCAATGGCCTGCCTTATTCCACCGGCATAATCCACATGGTTATCCTTAATCAGGATCATATCGTACAAACCAAACCTGTGGTTTACACCGCCGCCTATACGCACTGCCCATTTTTCGAGGTAACGCAAACCCGGAGTAGTTTTGCGGGTATCTAAAACTTTAGTGTTAGTCCCTTTCAGCAGGTCAACAATGTGCCGGGTTTTTGTAGCAATTCCTGACATGCGCTGCATACAATTCAGTACCAGGCGCTCGGCGGTTAAAATACTGCGCGAACTGCCTTCAACCTCAAAAGCTACATCGCCATATTTAACAGGGGTACCATCTTGTAAAAACACGTTAAGCTTAAGGTTTGGATCAACTACATGAAATATTTCGGCAGCCAGCTCAACACCGGCCAGTATTCCTTCATCCTTAACTAAAAGTTTTGCTTTGCCGGCAGCATCGGCAGGGATAGTTGCAAGCGAAGTATGATCGCCATCGCCAACATCCTCACTTAAAGCATTATTTATAAACTGATGTATTAGTTCCTTATCCAATTGTGTATTTTTTGAGTGTCAAAAGTAACAACAATTTTCAAATGCAGGGGTTTGATGGCGATGTATGATAAAATGAATTTGAAAATGTGCTGATTTGAAAATTTGATAATGCGAAAGCATATTCATTTTCAAATTAACCAATCTTCAAATGCAAGTTTTTATGACGGTGTATGATAAATGAATTTGAAAATGTGCTGATTTGAAAATTTGATAATGTCAAAGCATATTCATTTTCAAATTAACCAATCTTCAAATGCAAGTTTTTATGACGGTGTATGATAAATGAATTTGAAAATGTGCTGATTTGAAAATTTGATAATGTCAAAGCATATTCATTTTCAAATTAACCAATCTTCAAATGCAAGTTTTTATGACAATGTATGATAAATGAATTTGAAAATGTGCTGATTTGAAAATTTGATAATGCGAAAGCATATTCATTTTCAAATTAACCAATCTTCAAATGCAAGTTTTTATGACAATGTATGATAAATGAATTTGAAAATGTGCTGATTTGAAAATTTGATAATGTCAAAGCATATTCATTTTCAAATTAACCAATCTTCAAATGCAAGTTTTTATGACAGTGTATGATAAATGAATTTGAAAATGTGCTGATTTGAAAATTTGATAATGTCAAAACGTATTCATTTTCAAATTAACCAATCTTCAAATGCAAGTTTTTATGACAGTGTATGATAAATAAATTTGAAAATACGTTGATTGAAAAATTTGAGCATATAAAAACGTATTCATTTTCAAATTAACCAATCTTCAAATTTTCAAATTAAATTATTTCACCTTCTCATCCTCAATCTTCAACTCAACAACATTAGTACCTTTACCTGCGTCTTTAAGGGTGATGGCAACCCTAAATTCGCCTTTATCGGTATTTAAAATATAAACACCAAAATGGTAATTGCCTCCCGAGTTTACTTTATGGAGGAGTTTGATACCCTGAGGTTTGTTTTTGGCGAAAAACTTATCTAAAATAACTGCAGCCTGGGTTTGGGAGTAAACATTTTCATCTTCCATAATGGTTATCTCCACATTATTGGCAAACAGCTTTGAAAGCTCTTTAGTATTACCTGCTTTTAAAAGATTAGCCACGTTATCTATCGCATCGGCTGGAGAAGCATGCGGAAGCAACAGCAAAAAAATAAACGATGACAGGTATATTAATTTCATAATATAATAACGTACTAATAGGTGTTAAAGTTACAAATAGCTCCTAATTATTTAGTTGATTTGATGAAATATAAATGGCACTTAAATATATTGTATATTATATACTAACACCGAAGTTGCACTTTTATTTCGGGTTGCTAACCTAAATTAAAAAATTATAGTTAAAGTACCCCATTGCCTTTATATTTGCAATGTGGAAAACAAAAAGAAACTTGCATTAATAATACTTGATGGCTGGGGTTACGGCCGCAACGATCAATCAAACGCCATACTTGCCGCCAATACGCCTTTTGTTGATGGCATGCTTAAGCAATATCCAAATTCAAAACTTGAAGCTTCGGGAACAGCGGTAGGTTTACCTGCCGGGCAAATGGGCAATTCAGAAGTTGGTCACATGAACCTTGGCGCTGGTCGCGTGGTTTACCAGGAACTTGGCCGCATTCACAAAGCGGTTGATGACAATGAGCTGCCTGCCATCCCGGTATTGAAAGATGCCTTTGAATACGCCAAACAAAACAATAAAAATGTACACTTCATAGGTTTAGTATCTGACGGTGGTGTGCACTCGCATATCCGCCATGTAAAAGGCCTTTGCGATGCTGCTAAACAACTGGACGTTAATAACGTATATATCCATGCTTTTTTAGACGGACGCGATACCGACCCTAAATCAGGACTTGGCTTTATTACCGATCTTGAAGAGCATATTGCCGGTACCGGCGCTAAAATAGCCTCGGCAATAGGCAGGTATTATGCTATGGACCGCGATAACCGCTGGGAACGCGTTAAACTGGCTTATGACCTGTTGGTTAATGGCCTTGGCACACCAACACAAAATGTTACCGACCTCATCAAACACTCATACCTTGAGGATGTTACCGATGAGTTTGTAAAACCAATAGTTGCAGTTGATGGCGAAGGAAAACCGCTGGCGGTTATTAAAGACGGCGATGTGGTGATCTGCTTTAACTTCCGTACCGATAGGGGCCGCGAGATTAGTATCGCATTAACCCAAAAATCGTTCCCTGAGTACAACATGCATCCGCTGGATATCCGTTACATTACCATGACCCCATATGATGAAACGTTTAAGAATGTACAGGTTGTTTTCAACAAGGAAGATCTGACCAAAACCCTGGGTGAGATCCTGCAAAATGCCGGAAAATCACAGATCAGGATTGCCGAAACTGAGAAATACCCTCACGTAACCTTCTTCTTTTCGGGCGGCAGGGAAAAAGAGTTTGCTAACGAAAAAAGGTTATTAGTACCGTCCCCAAAGGTTGCTACTTACGATTTACAACCTGAGATGAGCGCTGCCGGCATCCGTGATGCGATTATTCCCGAGCTGGAAACCGGCTGGCCTGATTTTGTTTGTCTTAACTTTGCCAATACCGATATGGTTGGCCATACCGGTGTTTTCAGCGCCGTAGTAAAAGCAGCCGAGACTGCCGACAGCTGTACCAAAGCTGTTGTTGAAGCAGGTTTAGCCAATGGTTATTCATTCATCATCCTGGCCGACCACGGTAATGCTGACTATATGATCAACGAAGACGGATCGCCAAACACCGCACACACCACCAACCTGGTACCATGTATTGTGATTGACAAAGATGTTAAAGAAGTAAAGGACGGAAAACTGGGCGACGTGGCGCCAACCATATTAAGCATATTAGGTGTTGCCATCCCTCCCGAAATGACTGGAAATGTATTGGTGTAATCCAAAAAGCATAAGTAAAGCCGCCCTGATGGGCGGCTTTTTATTGTTAATAGCAAATTTGTTTTCGTGCCGGCCCGATAACAGGCAAAGCGGCGCAAAACTGGTTTACTTTGATTTGAAAGCTTTTTTCAGAACAGATTCGGCACGGCTTGCAAAACTAAACCCCGCTGTAACCAAAACGGTTACCCACAACGGCGTTACCGAAACCAAAACTGTGCATATAGGCAACTGGAGCCAGGAACTTAATTTGTTTATTCAATCGGACATTAACCGACCGGCCTGGAAAAACAGCTATACAGTTAGCACCAGCGATAGCGCCATTATTTACAAAGCGCGCACACCTGAGCTTAAAACCCGCCGCATCATCATCAAAAAAGCCGGCGATAAAGTTGAGTGGGTCCTGATCTACAACCACACCAAAAACCTGCTGTACGAAACCAACGAAAAACTAAGCTATTTCCCCGATTCGCTTTATCTCATCCAAAAAACGCAGCATGTGAAACTGATGGGCAGGAACGATTATAAAGTACAGGGAACTTTGCCGAAGAGGTAAAAGATATTGTTTTTTCAGGTTAGAAAAAGAGCAACCGCCAGCTTCTCCAAATTATATAGCTGCGCCGTATACCTACATTTTTTAGCCCCATAGCGTAAATAAAAACGATGTCATTTCGACAAACAAGCGCAGGTAATTGCGCGTCGGGGTGAGGAGAAATCTTATACGTCAGTCATGAATAGTTTGCTTTGCGTCACGTATAAGATTTCTCTTTCGCGCCGCCCAAAGGCCATCTCATGTTCTATCGAAATGACAAAAACAGATATTTAAAAAACTTTAGTGCTGCTTAACCAGCGTATTACTACCCGTAGTGGCCTGGATCAATTTTTCTTTCGACTGATCGATCAGCGCAGAAATATCCATACGGCTTGGGTTATCGGCAAGTACTTTTTCCAAATCGGCAATTGATGCTTTCAATGAATTGATACCCCTGGCTTTATCGTAAAAATGAGAAGTGTTTTGCAGCTTAAACATACCGTAATCGCGGTAAGCTATCCCCCTGTTTTGGTAGTATTTATTATCTCTCATATCGCTGTTGATAGAGATGGCCTTTGTAAGATCAACAATAGCACCCAGCAGGTATAACTCCTTATCTGCAGCCGAAGCCTGGTTATCCCTGCCAAGATAGCTTTTTGCCCTCGCCCTGTAATAATAAGCGGTAGCATCGGCCGGCTTTACAGCAATTACCTTGGTATATGCCAGTATTGATTTTTTGTAGTTATCGCTATGATAATAAGAATAGCCCAACATCCACATGGCATTGGCATTAGTTGAATCGGTTATGCACGCCTTTTCCAGGTGCGACACCGCCGAACGGAAATCGCCATCCATGAGTGCCTGCTGACCAAGCCGCACATACGCATTTTGCGCTATTGCCGACTCAAGCGAAGACATGATCAGAAGGGGCAGGATAACTGATAACTTCATTAAACGGATTACTGGTAAAACAAAAATGGTATTATATTAACTATCAATGCATCAAATTATTATGCCATATAACAGTTTTGTGAAAAAATATTTCACATGTGCATAAAATTGTGAACAGCGATACTATGACTTTTTTTCATCTTTACCAATAAAATCTTAATTATTTACAATACTTGCCATAAATTTGTAACAAACATATAACCAACACGTTAAATCAACGTATTATTTATTACCGGTTATTGGCACAACTTGGCACAGCTCTTGAACCATAGTAAGGTGCGATTTATAATCGCAATTTAACCTGTAATTGACGTAGATACTATTTTGCAGGCTGACAACATGGCGTTTTATTCTATAAAATATAATTAATGAACTTCGATCCGTTTGATTTTAAAAGTGCTTTACCGGTTATAAATGAGGATTCAGAATTTTTCCCGTTAATGTCATCGGAAGATGAGGAGGAGATGAATAATGAGGAGCTTCCCGATGTAATGCCTATTTTACCCTTACGCAATACAGTACTTTTTCCTGGTGTTGTGATCCCAATTACAGTTGGAAGGGACAAATCAATAAAACTAATTCGCGATGCCAATAAAGGCAGCCGCATGATTGGGGTAGTTTCGCAACAGGATGTGGGTATTGAAGACCCTACCTTTGATCAGCTTAATAAAGTTGGCACCATAGCACTCATTGTAAAAATGCTGCAAATGCCCGATGGTAATACAACCGTTATTATACAAGGCAAAAAACGTTTTTATTTAAAAGAAGAAGTACAAAGCGAGCCTTATATAAAAGCTACAGTTGAGCCTTTCCATGAAATAAAAGCTAAGGAAGACAAGGAGTTTAAAGCCATGGTATCGTCCATTAAGGATATGGCCATGAGTATTATCCAACTTTCGCCAAATATCCCGAGCGAAGCAGGCATAGCTATCCGCAATATCGAGAGCACTTCGTTCCTGATCAACTTCATATCATCAAACATGAATGCTGATATGACAGCCAAACAACATTTGCTCGAAATTGCCAATCTGCGCGAACGGGCCAACCTGGTGCTGGAGCACTTAACGCTCGACCTGCAAATGCTGGAACTGAAAAATCAAATCCAGACCAAAGTACGTGTCGATTTGGATAAGCAGCAAAGGGATTATTTCCTTAATCAGCAGCTTAAAACCATACAGGAAGAGCTTGGCGGTAACACACCTGATCTGGAAATTGAGAGCCTGCGCCAGCGCGCCGTTAAAAAGAAATGGGCTAAAGAAGTTAAAGACCATTTCACCAAAGAGCTTGAAAAGCTCGCCCGTACCAATCCTGCAGCCGCCGATTATTCTGTACAGATCAACTACCTTGAATTGCTGCTTGATTTGCCATGGAACGAATTCACAAAAGATAACTTCGACCTTAAGCGTGCACAAAGGATCCTTGATAAAGATCACTTTGGTTTGGATAAGGTAAAACAACGTATTATCGAATATCTGGCCGTGCTTAAATTGAAGCATGACATGAAAGCGCCTATTCTTTGTTTGGTAGGCCCCCCGGGAGTTGGTAAAACATCGTTGGGTAAATCAATAGCCAAAGCTTTGGGCCGTAAATATGTGCGCATGGCGTTGGGCGGTATTCGCGACGAGGCCGAGATCCGCGGTCACCGTAAAACATATATTGGTGCTATGCCGGGCCGCATTATCCAATCCATAAAAAAAGCAGGCGCTTCAAACCCGGTATTTATTTTGGATGAGATAGATAAAGTAGGTAACGATTTCAGGGGCGATCCATCATCTGCCCTGCTTGAGGTGCTCGATCCTGAACAAAACGGCACTTTTTCTGATCATTATGTGGAGATGGATTACGACCTGTCGAACGTAATGTTTATAGCTACCGCCAACTCTTTAAGCACCATTCAGCCGGCCCTGTTAGACAGGATGGAGATCATTGAGGTGAATGGTTACACCATTGAAGAAAAAATTGAGATAGCCAAACAACACCTTGTACCAAAACAGCGTGAGGCCCATGGCTTAAAAATAAAAGACGTAAGCCTTAAAGCCGATGTGCTTGAAAAGGTAATTGTGGATTATACCCGCGAATCGGGCGTGCGTTCACTGGAAAAAAAGATAGGTTCGGTTGTACGCGGCGTAGCTAAAAACATAGCTATGGAAGAGCCATACAACAGTGCTGTAAGCAAAAAAGATATTGAGAAAATATTAGGGGCACCTATTTTTGATAAAGACCTTTATGAAGGCAATGACGTAGCCGGCGTTGTAACAGGCCTGGCCTGGACTTCTGTTGGAGGCGACATCCTGTTCATTGAAGCGAGTTTAAGTCCCGGAAAAGGACGTTTAACGCTAACAGGTAGTCTTGGTGATGTGATGAAGGAATCAGTAACCATTGCCCTCGCCTATTTGCGTGCACATGCTGCTGATTTTGATATCAACCCCAAACTGTTTGATCAGTGGGATGTACACGTACACGTACCGGCCGGCGCTACCCCAAAAGACGGACCATCGGCAGGAGTCACCATGCTTACTGCATTGGTATCAGCATTTACACAGCGTAAAGTAAAACCTAATCTGGCTATGACAGGTGAGATCACACTCCGCGGCCGTGTATTACCTGTAGGCGGTATCAAAGAAAAGATCCTGGCAGCCAAACGTGCTAATATCAAAGAAATTATCCTGTGCAAATCAAACCAAAAGGATATCCTGGAAATCAAAGAAGATTATATAAAGGACCTTAATTTCCATTACGTTACCGATATGAGAGATGTAATAACGCTTGCTTTGCTTAACGAAAAGGTTAAAAAGCCCATTGACCTTACTGTTAAAGAAGACGATAAAGCGGCCGTTAATTAAGCGGCCTGCTTAACCAAACAAAAAAGGATTCATAGTACGCGTTGAATCCTTTTTTGTTTTAAAGGCTGTGCTTCTGATAGCCCACGATGTGAATACTTTCTTCTATAAAAAAATTGTCATTTCGATTGAGCAAGGGCGGGGCAGTGTGCCGGGGCGAAAGAGAAATCTTATACACCCCGTTTGGCGGTCATAAACGGCGTATAAGATTTCTCCTCACCCCCCCACGCATTTCTCAATTGGTTCGTCGAAATGACAATTCTTTTTTAAAACGCTCTGTTTCAAAAAGTGTATCCATCTCCTCTCTCAAAATGGATTTAAGAAAACTTGATCCCGGTTATACAATTTCAAGCACGTAATTTATAACTACTTTATTTGCATTGTCTTTTTTATATATTAGCACGCATATACTATACTAAACCCCAATGCCTAATAAACTATTTTTAACACTGGTATGCCTGCTAAGCGCTACCTGTTTATTTGCACAAACCCGCGGTCACGAATTTGGTATTCAGTCTGATAATGATTCATTCCTTGGTCAGGGATCTGACAGGTATTACACCAATGGTATTTTCTTTTATTACCGAAAAGCTTTAACAGTAAAACCAAACGAAAACGATCTTCAAAACAAAGTTTTAGGATTTGAATTGGGGCAAAAAATGTTTAACCCGCAATCGGGCTATGTTCGCGGCCCTTTTGATATCGACAGGCCATTTGCCGCATATACTTATTTAGGTTCTACACTTAACTTTCTTTATAAAAACGAAAGCAACCTCAAGCTTGGTGCCCAATTGGGTGTAGTAGGCCCTGCCGCAGGTGGCGAACCCGTTCAAAAGCTTATCCACAACACATTTGGTTTTTACCAGCTTAACGGCTGGCAATACCAGATCAAAAACGACGTAGAGCTAAACCTATCGGCCGAATATAATAAATTACTGGCCCGCGCTTCCTGGATCGACCTTAGTTTTAGTTCATACGCCAACCTGGGTAACGGCTTTACCGGCGCAGGTGCAGGTGGTTTTGTACGCATAGGCAACTTCAACCAGCTATTTAATTCTATCAGTACCCAAAGTACAGTATCAACCGGAGGCGAAGAAAAGTTATTGCATAAGCATGAGATCTTTTTCTATTACAAGCCTTTAGCCAATTTGGTTGGCTATGATGCCACCATACAAGGTAGCCTGTTCCGCAAACATGACGATCCTAATAGCCTGGAGGTTGTGTCGGAGAAGAAACCATTTATATTTAGTCAGCAGGTGGGCGTAGCTTTTACCACCAGCCGCTTTGCATTTGATATAGCTGCAATATTCCATACCAAAGATGCCAAGGAGATGATCCGCTCGCACCAATGGGGATCAATTACCGGGTTTTACAGGTTTAAGTAATGTTGTAATTTGAAAATGTGTTGATTTGAAAATGTGAAGATGGACCTGCTATTTTTCACAGAATCGGTGGCTCAATTAAGCTTACATAGGCACTTTTCATTTTCAAATTTTCAAATTAGCGCATTTTCAAATTAACTACTCCCTAAACCCAACTTTCCTGTTCTCTTTCTTCGCCGATTGCATTTTCTTATTATCCAGCCGTGCAGCTTTGGCGGCTTTGCTTACTTTGGTTGGCTTACGCACTTTGGGCTTTTGAAGGGCCTTTGTTAACAGTGATATTAGCCTTTCAATCGCTTTTTCCTTATTGAGATACTGACTCCGTTCTTCGTCACATATTACCTGTACGTAGCCATCTTTATTAAGCCTGTTTTGCAGTTTTTCAGTTAGCAGTTGCTTTTCTTCATCAGTAAATAATACAGACGAAGCTATTGAAAACAACAGTTCAACCTTGCTCGAAACCTTGTTTACGTTTTGACCGCCCTTTCCGCCGCTTCTTGATGCTTTATAGGTAGTTTCCTTTTGGAGATCGGCTTTTGTAAAATTCATCCTCAAAAATAAGCCTAATTGAGTTCCCTCTGTCGGGGCATTTACTAATAATTTGCTATTTTAGCAGTTCTATGAACAACAACATCGTAGTAGCCATTGATGGTTATTCTTCGTGCGGAAAAAGCACCCTGGCAAAAGCCTTAGCAAAAGAGCTTCATTTTATTTATGTAGATAGCGGCGCTATGTACCGCGCCGTAACCTTATATTTTTTAAGACATAACATTGATCTTGAAAACCATGCCCAGATAGCCGAGGCCTTGCATAATATCCATCTTAACTTCCATACGCAAAACCATAAAACCTTTATCACTTTAAATGAAGAGGATGTGTCTGATGAGATCCGCCAAATGCATGTGGCCGAAAAAGTTAGTTCGGTAGCAGCCATTAAAGAAGTGCGTGTGGCAATGGTAAGACAGCAACAGCGATTAGGCCGTTCAAAAAACATCATTATGGATGGCAGGGATATCGGTACAGTGGTGTTCCCGGACGCACAGGTAAAGCTGTTTATGACTGCCGATCCGAAGATTCGCGCCGAACGCCGCTATAAGGAGTTGTTGCCAACTAACCCTAACATTACATTAGAAGAAGTTTTTGATAACCTGGCCCACCGCGATTACCAGGATACCACCCGCGAAGAAAGCCCGCTTACCCGTGCCGAAGATGCCATTATATTAGATAACACCGACCTGAGCCAGGACGAACAACTCATGTTTGCCATAAGCCATATCGAACCGTTTATTGCGGAGTAGCGGGAACCATGATTTTCAGGATTAGAGGATTTCCTGATACTGCAAAAATGTATCAGGAAATCTTTTAATCAAGCAAATCAGGGTTTTAAAATATATCAGCGAAATCAACGCAATCAAAACCATCAACGGTCAAACTTCTCTGCCTTAACCCCAAACCGGTTCAAAAAATCCACCCCCTCATCACTTGCCAGGCCTTTATATTCTGCATACGATTTATCGTAGTAAACCTGGGTTATCCCTGCCGAATAAATGAGCCTTGCACAAGGTAAGCACGGTGATAGTGTTGTATAAAGCGTAGCCCCTTCAAGCCTTGCACCGTTTTTTACGGCGTATAGTATCGCGTTTTCTTCGGCATGTAGTGCCAATGAGCAACTCCCTTTCGAATCGCGTGCGCAACCTGTTTCAGGCCATTCTACATCACAATTGTGCGTACCTGCCGGCGGACCATTATAGCCAATAGAGATGATCCTGGTATCACGCGTTAAAACCGCTCCCACATGGGCCTTAACACAGTGCGACCGCTCGGCCAGATCTGTGGCCAGGTTCATAAAAATCTGATCGAAGCTGGGTTTCATAGTTTAATTCATTATGTCATTAAACGTCATTGGGTCATTACTTCATTTAAAATGACTTAATGACCCAATGATTAATGAGCGTTAAATATTAATGTCCGCCTTTAACTTCAACGTGGTCAAGGTCGATGCCCTGGCTACGGAGTTCGCGGCTTACTTTCCATGCAAAATAAGCAAGGTACGCGAAGCCGATTACCGGTACAATATACGAAAAGTGAATACCGCTCACGCCCGGGATAACACCGGTTGCCCCATCGGCAATTTTACCTTGCAGCGGCGGAATGATTGAGCCACCCAAAATCATCATGATCAGGAATGCCGAGCCCTGGCTGGTATATTTACCTAAACCCGTAATTGCCAATGAAAAGATAGATGGCCACATGATAGAGCAGCATAAACCACCACTAATGAAAGCGAAGGTTGCAACCTTACCTGTAGTAAATAAACCAGCAAGCATAAATGCTACACCCAATAAACCAAGTACCGATAAAGTACGGGTTGGTTTTTGCTGCCCGATAAAGAAAGCCACAACCAGGATAGCTACACAAACTGCATAAGCATACAGGTTACTTACATTAACGCCTGTGGCAGCATTCACCAGCAATACAATTCCAAAAGCAAGGAAAGGGATCAATACATATAATATGTATTTAACTGATTTTGAAAGGTTGAATGCATCTATCGAACCGGCAAAACGGCCAATCATCAAACTACCCCAGTATAAGGAAATATAAGGTGCAATATCAGACTCGGCGAAAGAACCAAATTCAGGCGTTTTTAATAAAGCGCCCATATTACTTTGAATCGTTACCTCGGTGCCTACATAAGTAAATATGGCCAGCATACCTAATATCAACTGAGGGTACTGCATAGCTCCCCAGCCTTCTTTGTTCTTTTTGGCGGCGAAAATAGTACCTATCAGCGTAAAAATGATTATAGCCAATGAAGCATATACAAAATACTGACTTGGCACGCCGGTAGCCTTACTGATAGGATCGGCAGCGAGTATTAAACAGAACGCAACAAACATTACCAGCAATGGTGTATTTGCTTTTGAACTCGACTCGATCTTTTCATCGCTGGTAACCTTTGGCAGGTTCGAGACCCAGAAGAATAAAGCGACAGCAATAAATAAGCCGGCCAACAAATAATACAGGTTATTAATTGATGATATTTTAACATCAGCAGCTGCTGTTTTAGCGGTTGCCGAACCAAATAATACTACGCCTACTACAACCGGGCCTAATAATGCACCAATGTTATTGATACTGCCTGCAAAATTCAAACGGTTTGAACCTGTCTCTGGCGGGCCTAACGCAACAACAAATGGGTTTGCTGCTGTTTGTTGCAATGAAAATCCAACTGCTATAATAAAGAATACAGCCAGGATAAAACCAAACGCGCCGGAGGCTACAGCAGGGATCATCCCTAAAGCCCCAACGGCCGAAATAACAAGACCTAAAATAATACCGTTTTTATAACCTAACTTATTCATGATATCAACCTTGCTGGCTTGTGAAGCAAAGTAAAGTATCAGTGAACCAATGAAATATCCACCATAAAAGGTAAAGTCAATTAATTGGGATTCGAACTGGGTAAGGTGAAAGTGCTCTTTACAGAAAGGTATGAAAATACCGTTAGAGGCTGCTAAAAAGCCCCAAAAGAAAAACACGGTAATCAGCGTATACAGGGCTGTACCGTAGTTCTTAGCATTGTTTTGTTCCATTTTAAAGTAGGTTGTACTAATTTGATTTTTGAATCTCTAAACATAATTCAATTTTGGTAAAACTCTCGTCTCTTTTTTAAATAAATTAAATCACAATTTTAACTTTCGTTGTTTATAAGATAAAATTGCATATTCGCAATGTTCAAAAAAGAACAAAGCTTAACTTAATGATAAAAGCCATTGTTTCGGGTATCGGGTTTGGATTAGTACTTACGTTTATTACCGGCCCGGTTTTTTTTGCGCTCATTAAAACCAGTATCGAAAAAGGTTTTCATGCCGGTGTTTCGCTTGCCCTTGGCGTGGTTTGCAGCGACGTGGTTTTTGTAGGCGCAATCCTGTTCGGCTCGCAATATATCGATGTATCTGACCACACCAAAGTTATAGCAGGTGTTGTGGGCAGTGCCATATTATTCGCGCTTGGCTTGTACTACATGTTCAAGAAAAGCGAGATCAACTACGAAAATAAAGTACCCTCAAGTGCCGACCGCTTTGGTTACGTACTTAAGGGTTTCCTGATGTGTATATTTAACCCTACCCTCCTCTTCCACTGGACAGTGGTAATCGGTGCAGCCAGTACAACATTCCTGGTAGGTACGCCGCACCGGTCGTTTCATATAGCCGTTATGTTTTTAACCATACTGATCATCCAGTTTGGTATGGATACCCTCAAAGCATTCTACGCCAATAAACTGAGGGCACGTATTTCGGTTAAATTTATTCATCGTTTAAATGAGGTTGCAGGGATTGCGCTTATTATCGCTTCATTAGTGTTGATTGATAAGCTGGTTACTCATTTTGTATTTGCCGCTCCGGCAGGATCGTAAGGTTTTTATTCATGCTGAGGAAAGAGGCATCTTCTTCAGCCGGTATAGCAGCTTTCAAATCGAAGAAAATCTTTTGCTATCGCTCAGGAAAACAAAAACATCTATCGCTTCGGCCATTTTACTTGCTAAAAATATCTTTAAGTTCTTCACGATTACTAAAAGGCTTAAATCCAAGATTTTTTATATTATTTGCTACAATGCTTTCTTTTAAGTCTTTATAATTAGCGTGATAATATTCTGAGAGTTTAGCAATTTTTCTATTATCGACCATTAAATACAAATATTCGTAGGTTTTTACTTTTGATGGCAGATCGGATGTATTAAATCCTGTTATCTCCCCCATCGGATAAACGTTAATACCACCCAATCCTAAATAACGTTTTACACAAACCCTATCACTCGTAATTTCTACACTGATAATTTTTGCTCTGAACTCGCCAAATAAAAACCCGATAAATACAAAAACGAAAAATGCACACATTATAAAAAACAACAAAATTGGGGTAGTTGGCTTTACTGCATATTCAAAGAAAAATCCAACCAATAAAAAAGCGCCGAATGTGCAACCAACGGCAGTTAAATAAGCGGTATATCTAAATTTAGATTTCATTTCTGTATAGAAATATCCACGTAATATTAAACAAAAAAGGCGATGAAAAAATCATCGCCTTATATATTATCATTCCCCCTTCAGGGGGTTAGGGGGTTTTACATGTAAGCTCTTTGGTTTTTACCTTCCATCCAGTTGACAAAGGCGCGGTTAACAACCTTATTACCACCCGGAGTTGGATAATCGCCGCTGAAATACCAGTCGCCAAGGTTATCAGGACAAGCTATGTGCAGGTTATCTAAAGTTTGATAAATTACCTGTACCTCGCAGTTAACATTTTTAGGGGTAATGATCTGAGCGATACGATCAGAGATCTGCTGATCGGTGAACATAGCATAAATCTCTTTAACATAGTTCACAACCTGCTCTTTCGGTAATTTCTGGCTGTCTTTACATTTTTGGTAAACATCCAGGATCACATCTTCCCTATCCATCTCTTTCAACAGGCTGATCGCTGCCTCAAAGGCAACAAACTCACCCATACGCGACATATCAATACCGTAGCAGTCAGGATAACGGATCTGCGGAGCAGATGAAACTACAACAACCTTTTTAGGGCCAAGCCTGTCCAAAATTTTCAGGATACTTTGTTTCAATGTAGTACCACGAACAATTGAGTCGTCCAATACCACTAAGGTATCAGTGCCTTTTTTAATCAATCCGTAAGTAGTATCATATACGTGGGCCACCATTTCGCTACGGTCGGCATCCTGCGTAATGAACGTGCGGAGCTTAACGTCTTTAATGGCGATCTTTTCAACACGCGGCGCAACCTGAAGTATTTCGGCAACCTTCTCTTCGGTAATATCGGTTCCAAGTTTCACTAATTCCTCGTGCTGATATTTCTTCACGTACTTATGCATACCTTCAACCATGCCGTAAAAAGCAACTTCGGCAGTGTTAGGAATGTACGAGAAAACAGTGTTTTTGATATCGTGATCAACAAAATCCAATATTTGCGGACAAAGCAGGCGACCTAATTGTTTACGCTCACGGTAAATGGCCGCATCGCTTCCGCGTGAAAAGTAAATCCGCTCGAACGAGCAAGCTTTTCTTTCCTGCGGCTCGCTAAACATATCTTCGGTTATCTTACCATTCTTTTTAACGATCAAAGCATGACCCGGGCGAATTTCCCTGATCTGTTCCATCGGTATGTTAAAGGCAGTTTGGATAGCAGGACGCTCAGAAGCAGCAACAACGATCTCGTCATTATAATAATAATAAGCTGGGCGAATGCCAGCAGGGTCGCGCATTACAAAAGCGTCACCATGACCGAGGATGCCGGCAATGGTATAACCACCATCCCAGTTTTTGGCAGATTTACGCAGGATCTTGGCAACATCCATATCATTAGCTATAAGCTTACTGATTTCCCTGTTATCGTCCAATCCTTCGCGTTTGTACTGATCAAACAAACCCTGGTTTTCGGTATCAATAAAGTGCCCTATTTTCTCGAGCACGGTAACCGTATCGGCTTTTTCTTTCGGATGCTGGCCCAAAGCATATAGTTGTTGCAGTAACTCATCAACATTGGTCATGTTAAAATTACCTGCAATAACCAGGTTACGGGTCATCCAGTTATTTTGCCTTAAAAAAGGGTGGCAGCTTTCAATGCTGTTTTTGCCATGGGTACCATAACGCAGGTGCCCTAACAAAACCTCGCCGGTAAAACTAACGTGTTCTTTAAGCCATTCGGCATCGGCCAGCTTTTCGGGAGTTTCTTTCTGAATTTCCGCAAATTTCTTTTGGATGTATTCAAAAATATCAGCAACAGCATTTGAAGCCATTGAGCGGTGACGGCTGATGTACCTTTTGCCCGGTTCGATATCCAGTTTAATGGTAGCAACACCTGCGCCATCCTGGCCGCGGTTGTGCTGTTTTTCCATTAAAAGGTAAAGTTTGTTCAGGCCGTACAGTGCAGTTCCGTACTTTTTCTGATAATAAGATAGTGGCTTTAGTAAGCGGATAAATGCCACACCGCATTCATGTTTAATCTGATCGCTCATGATTCGGAATGAGGCTGCAAAGGTATCATTTTTAAATTAACTATGCCTACATCCAATTGTCATTAATTAGTAGTTTGTTTTTTGTTCTGCCGATTGGGTAAATAGCCAATTAAATGCAAGGTAATTACACTGAAAACCAACTATTCAGCCAATCAATTCAACAACTAATAACTTAATTTTTAAACCCAACCATCCGGTGTAACTTAACCGGATCATAGATCCTGCCTTGTTTTATTACTACTGATACTTTCCTGATATTGCTGATATTCTTGAGTGGATCGCCATCGATAATCACAAGATCGGCTTGCTTGCCCACTTCAATTGAACCCGTTATTTTATCAAGGCTCATCACGGCAGCAGGTGTTATCGTTGCTGTTTTGATAGCCTGTGCAGGAGTGAGACCAGCTTCCACATAAAGCTCCAACTCCCTGTCAAGGCTATAACCGGGGAAACCCATATCTGTCCCCGCAACAATGGTAACTCCGGCATCATACAATACCTTAACCGTTTTCTTCATACTTTCATACAAGGGCTTAACCTTAGCCGCCTGTGCAGGTTCTTCGCCCATATTTTTAAACAAGGCCTGAAGCGGCAGTGGCAGGTTATAATAGTTAGGTTCAAGTTTGGTTATATCGTCCTTAACATTGCGCAGGGCCAGCTCAAAAACACCAACCGTAGGGTCAATAACCACGTTATGGTCTTTTATAAACTTAACGGCTGCTATACTTACAGAATCATCAAAAATAACAGACCTGTCCTTATCCCGTTTCATGATGGAATACACGTACTGTACATGGTTAACCATATTCATCCCCGAATCCACGCCCTGTTGCAGGCGCATCCCGTTGGGGATATGGCCTGTTACAGTTAAACCCAACCGGTGCGCCTCGTCACAAATAACTTTAACTATGGCGGGCTTTACCGAGCTGTAGATCTTGATTTGTTGAAAGCCGTTTTCTTTATAACGGTCAACCGCCTTAATTGCCTCTTCCTTTGTATCGGCCTGGATTATACCCAATGCATACGGCCCTTTGCCGTCAATGATACCGGCTTTAATAATATTAGGGCCAACGCCTTTACCTCCATCAATTGCCGCTTTTATAGCATTGATATAACCAAATTCATTGCCACAATCGCGCACAGTGGTTACCCCCGCTGCAAGATAGGCCGGTCCCCACTCGGCTTGTTCAAAGTGTGCGTGCATATCCCACAGGCCGGGTAAAATAGATTTTCCCTTAGCATCAATCATCTTAGCTCCCGCCGGTATTTTAACCTCGCCAACTTTGCCTGTTTGTTTGATAATGCCATTTTCTATCAACACAACAGCGTCTGGCGTACTCGTACCTGTATTTACATCAACCAGGTTCCCGCCGGTAACAGCTATTAGCTTATCAACTTTACCCGTTGGCGCAGTTGCTTTGGCAAACAGCTCCATACCATAAGTTGCGGCCTTGCTAATGAGTTGCGGCAATAACGCTTCATAAGGCACGCGCATCATTTCCAGTTTATCGCCTTCGGCATCATTTGTGATCAGGCAAATAAGCTTCCCTCCATTATCCGTCCAAACCAGCTCATTACCCCAAACCAGTCCGCTTATGGTAAGCCGGTTTAAAGTAAGCGGCTTGCCATTGAAAGTAAGCTGATCAGTGCCTGATCTTTTGATCTGTACAGCCCCAAACGGCAGGGTATGGATACTTTCGGGCTGTTTGTGCTTATTCCAGTATTGAATGAGCACCTGTTGCACAGTACCCGGAGAATAGCCAGCTACCGGAAAGCTGAGTGGCAGTACTTTTTGTGTATACGACGAATCATTAACCCTGATTGACGCTTCCCCTCCGCGAATGGTTATTTTATCGTCAATGGTCGAAAATCTTGAGGTATTGCCTTTTATGGTCAGTTCTAATGGCTCAACTGCGGGGTTTACTTTTAGTTCGGCAGTAAGGGGCACCGCCGAACCTCGATCAACAAATTTGAAATCAATGTTATAATGAACAGCATCTTTATACTTGTGCACATAGTACGTCTCCTTGCCGATATGCTGTTCAAATTTATGCAGGAAGAAAGTTCCGCTATCAACAGGTAAGTCGGTTTGAGCCCGGGCATTGGTTATCAAGGCCGAAACAGCGGCAAATAATAATAAATGTCTTTTCATAAGGTCAGTAATGTTAATGTAAGATAGCAGTTTGTTTGGGATGTTACAAAATCACCTATGAGATTTTGGCTAAAGCCCTACGTGGCCTGCCTTTGACCATCGGTTAAAACCGACGGCAATGAATCTTTACCGGTCGAAGTTTAGCGATAGCGTGACTTTTCGCCGTTGTTGGTATTCGGAAGATTTTTTAATTCCCTCCTTGGGGAGGGGTGAGGTGGGATGTGCATTGGCTGGGAGGGGTTATGCGTCATTAAAGCAGATAAGTCTGCTGGCGAAACCCCTCCCTACACTTTCCCAGGGAAGGGAATCGCACAATCCCCTGCTTTTTAAATCTCCCCAACACCTATGATGGCAACACCAACAACGTGAAGTTAAACTGAAAGATTAACTGATTTTGGATCGAAGTTACGCTCTCGTTAAACTTCGACCAGTGCACTACCGTAAATACAAAAAACCTTGTCCTATATACCTAAACGTAATATTAATCCTCGCCCCTTGTATCCTGCCTGTTTTGGGCACCTGGTGAAGCCAGTGATGTTGTGTTTCCCCCTGCATGATTAGCAGATCGCCATTATTGAGGTTGATAGAAACTTTGGCATTTTTTTGCTGCTTATGTTTAAACTGAAAAATTCGCGAAGCACCGAATGATACTGAGGCAATAACCGGATTGCCTCCAAGCTCGGTTTCATCATCGCTGTGCCAGCCCATGCTGTCGTTGCCATTGCGATAATAATTGATCAAAGCAGTATTGAACCGGTGCCCGCATTGCTGCTCTGCCGCCTGCTTAATGCCGCCAAGCAGCGGACTAAACTTAACCGGAACGTTCACTACTCCGGAGTACACGTACACTTCATCGCTTTCGCCATACCAGGCCGTAAGCCGGGGGAAATTTATTTCCTTACCATAGATCTTCATTTTATCCTGCTTCCAGGGCACTTCATTCACCAATTGCTCAAATACATCTTGTTTAAAAAAGTGCGGGTATAATAACACCTCGCCATCAAAAGGCAACAAGTTTTTCGACCCGCCAAACAAGTTAAGTTGATCGTTATTGAATAGATCCATACCCAAATATCTGCAATATCACGATAAAAACACCACTCCCGGATTATTCTCAAAATGATAAAAGCTATCATTTTGATAGCTTTTACTCAAAATGAGAAAATCATTCTCATTTTGATAAGCAACTGTAAAACAAACATCTAAATAAAAATAAATTCCACTGGCACGCTTATTGGCCATGCGGGTTCATAGTACAAATACAATTTAAAATGACATTGTTTATCGCCGCAGCGGCAAAAGTTATAAAATGGACCATAAATTCCATTTCCGCAGCAGGTATCACTTCTTCTTTTTCCCCTAACAATTTATACAATTCATGAATTCGCACGTCAAGCAACTCACTTTTGCAGGTTTAATCGTTACCCTCGGCATTATTTTTGGCGATATCGGTACGTCTCCCCTTTACGTTTTTCAAACTTTACTGGTTGAAGGTGGTAAAGTAAACCCAGCGCTGGTATTAGGTTCCATTTCCTGTATCTTTTGGACATTAACCCTCCAAACCACTTTCAAATACATTGTTATTACACTGCAGGCCGATAACAAAGGCGAAGGCGGCATTTTTTCGCTCTACGCACTGGTTAGGCGCTATGGCAAATGGTTGGCCATTCCTGCAATTATAGGTGCAGGCACTCTATTGGCCGATGGTATCATTACGCCGCCCATTTCCGTAACCTCTGCCATTGAAGGCTTAAATTTAGTACCGGCATTTTCAACGGTGATAGTGCCCGGTAATAACCTCATCCTCATTATTGTAATTACCATTATTTTATTGCTGTTCTTTTTTCAGCAGTTTGGCACCAAGGTGGTTGGCTCGGCATTCGGACCGGTGATGTTGATGTGGTTTATCATGTTAGGCATATTGGGCACTATGCAGGTTGCACACTTTCCATCCATTTTTAAAGCCCTTAACCCATACTATGGAGCCCGCTTACTGATGGATCATCCTAAAGGTTTCTGGCTGCTGGGCGCGGTGTTTTTGTGTACAACAGGCGCCGAAGCTTTATACTCTGATTTGGGCCACTGCGGCAGGCGTAATATCCAGGTAAGCTGGATCTTTGTAAAAACAACCCTGATATTAAACTATCTCGGGCAGGGTGCATGGGTGCTGTCACAAGCGCCTGGCAAAGATTTTACCGGTGTTAACCCTTTCTTTGAAATTGTGCCCCATGCTTTCTTACTACCGGCAGTTGCATTGGCCACAATGGCTACCATTATTGCCAGCCAGGCATTGATCAGCGGTTCTTTTACGCTCATCAGCGAGGCGGTAAGCATGAACTTCTGGCCGCGGATTACCATTAAATATCCGTCAAACATCCGCGGACAAATCTATATCCCGAGCATTAACTGGATGCTATGCATTGGCTGTATCCTGGTGTCGTTGTATTTCCGTACCTCAAGCGCTATGACTGCTGCTTACGGCTTTAGTATTACTATTGCCATGCTCAGTACCACCATTTTAATGTATTACTTTATGCGTTATGTAAAGCATTGGCCGGTATGGCTGGTTACCATTATCCTATGCGTATTTGTAACTGTGGAGTTCTCCTTTTTTGTAGCTAACGCAGTTAAAATATTAAAACGTTTATTCTTTGTAGGATTTGAAGTTGGATTGATCTTTACCATGTACACCTGGTTTAAGGCACGTAAAATAAATAACCGTTTCCTTAATTTTACCGATATCAAAGAAAAGCTTCCGTTGCTGAATGCACTGAGTAACGATACAACAGTAAATAAATATGCAACCCATCTTATTTATTTAACCAAGGCCAATAACAGTAAACAAATAGAAGAGAAGATCATTTACTCTATCATGAGCCGCAGGCCAAAACGAGCCGACACTTATTGGTTTGTACATATTGAACGTACAGATGAGCCTTACACCATGGAATACAGTGTTGACCAGATTGAGCCGGGCAAAGTTATCCGCGTGGAGTTCCGTTTGGGCTTCAGGATCCAGCCGCGGGTAAACGTATTGTTCCGCAAAGTGGTTGAGGACATGGTTGAGCGTGGAGAGATTGATATCACCAGCAATTATCCATCATTAAAACAATATAAAATGGCTGCCGATTTCAGGTTTGTAATCATGGAAAAATTCCTGTCATACAATAACCTGTTCAGTGTATCCGAAGGTTTTATCCTGAACAGTTATTTTGCCATCAAAAAATTGGCCCAGTCTGAAGCTAAAGCTTTTGGCTTAGACACCAGCGAAACACGCGTTGAAAAGATCCCACTGGTAGTAAAGCCGGTTAATAACATCCATATCAAACGGGTGGACGACCCGGTAAACAATTTGGTTGCCGAGTTTGCTGATTAAAGTAATCCACCCAACGTCGCTACGCGTGTTGCCCCTCTTTGCTTTGCAAAGAGGGGTTTATTTTTTTAATTTAACTTAAAACCATGTCGAGTAACCACCAGAAAGCCCCCTGGAAAAAATCGTAATGACGTGCAAAATATATTTTAGGGATATTGTGCGGAGGCCGCGTTGGGGATTGCAGTGTAAAGCCCACAGCGTGTGTAGGGAGTGAGGACAGGAAAGGCGAGGACTTGTAACGGAAAGCCAGGGCCGCAGGCAACGCCCATGTTATAAAATCGATTTTAAAAATATATTTAATAATAAACAACTTACAATCACGTCATTATAAGGTACAAGGCAATTGCACGGAGGCATAGCCGCTCTGTATAGTATGCGATTGCCACGCTGCGCTCGCAATGACATTTCTTTTATACCCCATCACTTTTTTTGGCGCAAGTCTTGAGTAGAGGCTTTTGCCGGGCTGACTTGTGACTCCGCAGCCCAAGTTATCCAACGCTTATTCCATCCCACAAAACTTGAGCTAAGACAATAAAGTATTTTGTTCTTAAAACAAAAAATCCGGCCTTTTGGGCCGGAAGTTTCTTAGGTTAATTGATTGGTTTGAAAGTATTGTTATAATTTTTCGCCGTGCTGGCTAAGGTCAAGGCCTTGCTCTTCTTCTTCGGCCGATACCCTTAATGGCGAGATCATGTCGGTGATCTTCAACAGCAGTAACGAACCGAAGAACGCGAATATAGATACGCAGATTAATGCCACCAATTGTACAATAAACAAGTGGGTTTCGCCGAAGAACAAACCGTTACCGGTTGTATTGTTAGCATTTACGTGC
Source organism: Mucilaginibacter sp. Mucisp86 (assembly GCF_047324315.1). Lineage (NCBI taxonomy): Bacteria > Pseudomonadati > Bacteroidota > Sphingobacteriia > Sphingobacteriales > Sphingobacteriaceae > Mucilaginibacter > Mucilaginibacter sp. Mucisp86. The sequence goes on along the minus strand of NZ_CP168503.1, from coordinate 4,197,159 downwards.
TGGCTGGCAAACACACCGGTTAAAAGCATCCCCACCATACCGCCAACGCCGTGGCAAGGGAACACATCCAGCGTATCATCAATTGAAGTGCGGGTACGCCATTCAACAACCAGGTTACTTACCACTGCCGATATGATACCAATAGCCAGCGAGTGCGGCACCGATACGAAGCCTGCAGCGGGCGTAATAGCCACCAAACCTACAACAGCACCGATACAGGTACCCATTGCAGATGGTTTACGGCCAAGCAGCATATCAAAAAAGATCCAGGTAACACCCGCAGCTGCAGAAGCTGTTGTACTGGTAGCCAAAGCAGTAACAGCCAAAGGATTAGCACCAAAAGCAGAGCCGGCATTGAAACCGAACCAGCCAAACCATAGCAAACCGGTACCTATCATCACATAAGTGATACGTGCAGGTGCATGGTTAGCCTCGTTACGACGTTTTAAATATAAGGCAGAAGCCAATGCAGCCCATCCGGCAGACATATGCACTACCGTACCACCGGCAAAATCAAGCACACCAAATTTGGCTAATATACCATCAGGATGCCAGGTGCAATGCGCCAGCGGTGAGAATATGAATATCGAGAACAGTACCAGGAATATGATATACGAGTTAAATCGGATCCGCTCGGCAAATGCACCGGTGATAAGTGCCGGGGTAATAATGGCAAACTTTAACTGGTACATAGCAAATAACAATAGCGGAATAGTTGGAGCAGCCTTCCAGGTTGCATTACCCAGCATGCCTTTCATCATAAAATAAGTTGACGGATTACCGATAAGCCCGTGGAAACTATCGCCAAAAGCTAAGCTGAAACCGAAAATACCCCACATTACCGTAATGATCACCATACAAACAATACTTTGCAGCATGGTTGAGATTACGTTCTTTTTGTTAACCATACCACCGTAAAAAAATGCAAGACCAGGGGTCATGATCAAAACCAGCGCCGTCGACATCAACATCCAGGCAATATCACCAGTATTAAAATTGGGATGACCGGAATCCTTAAAATCAACCGACGGAAAGATGAAAGTAAGGGAAAGTATAACTAAGATCAGGAAAAAAGGGAAATACCTCTTCATGTATGCAGAAAAAATATGTTTTAAATCGGCATGAAAGTTAGTGTTTTTTCTAAAAACAAAAGAAACTAATTCACTTTTGTTAAAAAAAACAGCAACTAAAGATATTTCAGGATAGAATTTGGGAAAATCCCTAATAAAACAAGCAGAAAACTAATAACAATAGCTAAAACAAGCAAATTATATGACCTTTCACTGGCAACTTCAGCATTTTCTGTTCTTTTCAGAAATAAATACAAAGGAATTTTAAGGTAATAAAATAACGATACAACAGTGGTTAAAGCGCCGGTTATCATCAAAGCCAGCAGCCAAATGCTGTGAGTTTGCTCATATGCGCTATAAACGGCCGAAAAGACAAACAATTTACCGGTAAAACCGGCGGTTACCGGAATCCCGGTAAGAGAAATGAGGATAATCACAAAACAAACCGAAGCCGCGGGGTATTTTAAACCCAAACCTTTATAGTTTTCTACATCTTCGGCATCAACCACGTTATTAAAGTACGATGCAAGTGCCAAAGCACCGATATTTGCCAAAGCATACACCGCAAGATAGTAGGTAAGCGACGATAAACCCTGTACATTAAAGGTAACTACGGCCATTAAAGCAAAACCGGTATGGCCAATACTTGAATAAGCCAGCATTCTTTTCACATTGCTTTGCAAAACAGCTGCAAAATTGCCGGCTATCATCGTAATAATACCGATGGCCGATAAAACCATCCCAAAATCAACTCCCTTCCAGTCTACCGAAAAAAGGAACAGGGGCATTACATTTACTAATAATGCAAATGCAGCTATTTTAGGTACAGTTGAAAGGTATGCAGTAACGGGTGTGGGCGCGCCCTGGTAAACATCCGGCACCCAAAAATGCATAGGTATAAATGATAGCTTAAAGCCTATGCCTATCAGCACCAGCATTAAGGCAAAGGATACACTTACCGGGTTCACATTTGGCAGCTGTGCTACGATATTCAACAGATCGAGCGAGCCGCTAAAACCATACAGTAACGAAATACCATATAACATAACAGCCGACGATGCCGCGCCAAACAGTACGTACTTTAAACCAGCCTCGGTGCTTAAAGCAGTTTCTGAGCGATAAGCCACCATCAGGTATGATGCTACGGATACCATTTCGATGGCAAGGTAAACCGACAACAAATTAATAGCCATGGCCATTAAATGTAATCCTAAAACAGACGCAATAGATATAGTGTAGAGATCAGATACTCCCTTAGGGTGGGCTTTCAGCTTATCATCCCAGGTAAAATTCAACAACAGGACAAATGAGAGTATATCGATAATGATCTTAAAGAATACTGCCGAGCGCCTGAGCAGCAGCATACTACCGAAAATAACGTGGTCGCCATCAAGGATCAGGGCCACCTGCTGCAGATCTTTAAACAGCACAAGCAGCAAGCCGGTGCAGGCTATTATTTTACAAAGCTTTACAGATCTGCGCCCAAATATCAGGTCGGTTATCAGTACTACCAAAAACAGCGCGGTTAAATAAATTTCGGGCATGAAATAGGGTATGCTGCCAAAAACATTGGTTAACTGAGCTGATATATGGGGGAGCAGATCGTGCATTTATATTTTATTGTACTATTACTGATTGACTTTTAGGGTATTTAACCTGGTATTTTAGTTTCACCTTCTTTTCATCCAGCGAATTTAACATGAAATTCCATGAAACCTTGCCTGTTGTTGCATCAGGTTTTGCGCCTGACGTTTCCTGCGCCTCTACTTCGATGTCTTTATTTTGTGAAACCGGCACCTGGTCTTCAACCAATAAATTAACCGATTGGCTTTTCCTGTTTTTTACGTCGATAAGCCAGTTACGGGTTTCTTTTTGGTTTGAACCCGATGATTGACGCATAGCCAAACCTTTCTCCAGCGTACGGGTAACAACAATATTTTTATCTGTGCCTAACGATAGGTTCAGCGTATCGGTAGTAGCATCGGTATTAATAAGCGATTTGCCAATGTATGTACCTTCAAAAAACAGGTTAGCCTCGCCAGAGAGGAAACTATACTTATTCCAATTGGTAAGCTGGGCCGTAAGGAACACATCAGTACTCAGTTTAGGCGCTACATAATACTGGTAGGTAGCATCAATGTTATACTGGCTTATTTCAACCGCATACTGCTTGCCATCGCTTGGTACAGTGTATGGATTGGCGATATTAAACTCAATATTGGTTTGGTTCTCTTCTTTTTTTACTTCGATAGGAATTGTGTTAATCAAAGCTTTCGGCCTTATTGCAGAAACAGCTCCTGTACGCTCACTTCTGTATTCTGATGAAGAGCCATATCCAATCACAACAACTTCACTAAGCTGTCGTGAAGATGGGTTAAGCGCCACATTAATCAGCGGTGCGTTGGCCTGCCTTTCTAATGTTTCATATCCAATAAAACTATAGGTAAGCACCGCATTGGCGTTGGGTAACTGGATACTGTAGTTACCGCCGGCATCACTTACCGCTCCTATTGATGTTGCTTTTACGCGAATGGCAACACCCGGCAAGGCCTGGCCATCATCACTGCTTACTACTCTGCCCATCACTTTTGTTATAGAAGCAGCTGTACCTGAATAATACATGCCGAAGTTAAGATAGGCAGGTGTAAGCTCGGGCTTGGCACCATTTACTGTCGGGTTGCCTGTTGATAAGGTAAGCTTAGCGCTTTTCCAGTCCTCCCCTGTTTTTTGCGATACATTGGCTTTGTAAACAATAGTTATAGGGCTGTTTACATTTTTAGCACGAATGTCATATGTTGGAAACCAGCTTGCATTACGTACCAGATAGCTCAAGGTAAAATTTGCCTGCAATGCTGCTTTTGATGACACCGTTACCAAAACATTACTGGTTGTTTTAACACCAGCCCTGTTAATTTCGGCAATTTGCTTGTCATAACCTTGCAGTTCGTCGTTAAGCAGGTCAATTTGGTCATTAACCACCTGCTGGTTTTTTTTGATCTCGTTTAAACGGGCAGTCTGAAAATCGAGTGTCTGTTTCAGCTTAACCGGATCCAAAGCAACATTGGTACCGTTGCTTATTGGATTTTTAGCTAAGGTATTAGTTTCTTCCTGGTATATGGAGAGCATATTGTTTTGCAACGCAATCTTATTCCTTACCTGCTTTGCTTTTGCTTCTATCGTCTGTATATTTTTTTGCCTGATATCATTATCGGCAAAATCAAGCTCGTGGTTAACCGAAAGAATGGTAAAATCCCCGCCGGCATTTACCTGGATACTCTGTACATCAATTCCCGGCGACAGGTTTTCAAATATCAGCGTTGAAGTGCCGGGACTGATATTCACCAACGCGGTGCGGTTAACCTGTGCCCCGTTTAAAAACACAGTTACTTTTTGAACTTTTGAGGCTACTTTCTGACCTTCATCGGCCCTTGTTGCTGCAGCGATTAAAAATAATGCTGCGGCGATAGATAATTTTTTAAACATAATTTCTTCGGTTAAATACATACCATCTGTTATTTCGCTTAGGCCCGGATTGCCGGGGGCAGCGTAAATAAAAGATGCAGGGGCATGCACTTTTCCATAAATGAATTTATGTTGAAACACTATTTTTTTATTTAGCCTGTAAAAACTGTATCAATGCCAATACCGAATCATTGATTTTTCCAAACACCAATGATGGCATCAAACCTAAAGCAAGGGCTGCGAGGGCAAGCGGTATCAATGCAAGCTTTTCGCGGGTGCTTACATCGGTAAGCGCTATTTTCCAAACCTCGCCGCCTTTAAGTGATACTTTTCCGAAGAACATGCGCTGTAGCGTCCACAGGAAATAGGCGGCACCTAATAAGATCCCTACCGAACCGCAAACGGCCATCCAGTATGGCAGCAAGCCGTTAACCGTTGGCGATTTAAATGTACCGGCCAGTGTAAATGCTTCGGCCACAAATGCCGAAAAGCCCGGCAAGCCCACGGACGCAAAAAAAGCCACCATCACAAAGGCCGTATATTGAGGCATCTGGGTACCTAATCCGCGGAAATGGTAGATATCCCTGTCGTGTACGCGGTTATAAACCACACCCACCAAAAAGAACAGCATTGATGATAAAAAGCCGTGGCTCACCATCTGCATGACCGCTCCGCTTACACCTTCGGCAGTTTGCGAAGCTATACCCAGCAACACAAAGCCCATGTGCGATACCGATGAATAAGCGATCATCCGTTTTAGATCGCGCTGGGCCAGTGCGTTGCATGCCCCGTATAATATCGATATAACACCAATCAAACCAAGCCAGAAAGCGCCGGACGAGGCAATCTCCGGAAAAATCCCGAGGCAGATCCGGATAATACCGTAGCCACCAATTTTAAGCAGCACACCTGCAAGTATGATAGATACCGGTGTAGGTGCTTCAACGTGTGCATCGGGTAGCCAGGTATGTAAAGGCACAACCGGCACTTTAATAGCAAATGCAATAAACAATACAACAAAGCCAACCGTACGTGCAGGCATCTCCAATATGGTTTGATGTGCTGCAGCAGAAAATACGGAACCCGGAGTATAGTTGGCGGGGTTCATCATCTGGATGATATTAAAAGTATGGCTGCCGGTTGCCGGATCATTTACCGATAGGTATAAACCTACCATCACCAGCAGCATAAATACCGAACCAAACAGGGTATACAAGAAAAACTTGATGGCCGCATATTCGCGGCGTACGCCACCCCACATCCCTATCAGGAAATAAAGCGGCAGCAACATCAGCTCATAAAACAAGTAAAATAAGAAGAAATCCAGGGCGCAGAATACGCCCATTACAGCCATATCCAACAGCAGGAATAACAGGAAGAAACCCTTAAGGTTACTCTTGATTTCCCAGGAGGCCAGCGTAGCAACCACCATTACCAGTGCCGACATTACCAGCAGTGTTACCGAAATGCCGTCTATCCCTACAAAATAATCTATCTGCAGCTTACCCATGCTGCCCAGGTTAAGACCTATCCACGGCAGTTTTTGTACAAACTGAAACTGATTTTCATGATTGACCCCCGCCGAAGCCGTCCCTGTTTTGAAATTAAGATAAATATATATGCTGATTCCTAACTGCAAAAGTGTAGCCAGCAGCGTAATATACTTAAAACTACCCCGCTGCGATGATGGTAGCAGCACGATCACCAACGCAAACAGTACCGGTATAAATATAAGTAGGGTTAACAGGTTCATTAAATTCAGATCAGTATTTTTAAAATAAAGAGTACCAACACAATGAGCAGCATACTATACAGGTAATACTGCACCTTTCCGTTTTGAAATTTACGTGCAAAATTGCCAATACTTTGTACCAATGCAGCCATCAAATGTAAAAATCCGTCGACAATGTGTTTATCGCTCCAGGCTGTTAAGCTTGCAACCATCCGGCTTGTACGTTCAATTAAGTGGATCAAACCATCTATCACGTTCCTGTCAAACCAAAAGCAGGTTTTACCCAAACCAAGTATAGGCTTTACAATCGCTTTTCTATATATCTTATCCAAATACCATTGGTTATAAGATAAGCGGTAAAAGAAGCCCGTTTGGAGGAATGAGAATGTATTTTGTTTTACGTAGATGGCATAGGCAGCGTACATCACAAATACGCTTAATATGTTCACCCCAATTGGGATAATGGTATGATAAATATTTTCGCGGGCCATGAACTCGGCAGGCTTCAAGCTCTCGAACAGCCATGCTTTTTCGTAAAAGAACGGATTAAGCGAAAATAACGGGAATAAGCTGCAAACCGCCAGTAATATCAACGGAACACGGTATTGCCATCCCCCATCGCTGATGTGAAGTTTGATATCAGGATTGCTCTTCAATAATCGAAACTCACCAAAAAATACTTTTACTATCAGCCTTGATACATAAAAAGCCGTAAGCCAGCTGGTAAATAACGCACATGCGGGAATCAGTTTAAGCCATGCGCTTCTGCCCTCGCTCCATTCAAAAGCCTGGATCAGGATCCCGTCTTTTGATAGATAGCCCGATGTAAGCGGAATGCCAATAAGCGCCAGCGACCCAACAACTGCGGCAATAAACGTTAGCGGCAGTTTTTTACGCAGGCCACCCATGTACTGGATATTTTGCGGATCGATGTCCAGGTCATTCTCCTCCTTTATATGCTGCATTTCATGGATCACTACACCGGCTACCAAAAACAGCAAACATTTAAAGAAAGCGTGCGTAGCCAAATGGAATAAAGACGAACCATAAGCTCCCACTCCCATAGCCAGGATCATGTACCCCAGTTGCGATATGGTTGAATAAGCCAGAACGCGTTTCAGATCGTTCTGCGTTAGCGCTATGGTAGCCGCCATAAACGCGGTAAAACAACCAATAACAGCCAAAACGGTCAACTCACTATCGGTAAACAGCGGGTAAACCCTGCCCAGTAAAAACACCCCGGCAGCCACCATTGTAGCAGCGTGAATCAATGCGGAGACCGAAGTAGGCCCTTCCATCGCATCCGGTAGCCAGGTATGTAATGGGAACTGTGCCGATTTAGCAGCCACAGCCATAAACACGCCAATACAGGCAACATACTGCCATACAGCCGGAATTTGGCCCGAAGCAGAGATCCACAACCCATCGTGAATAACCGATTTAAATACCAGGTTATCATTTATAAAAAGTGTGGCAATATCAAATGTATGGAACTTTGCAAATAGGATAATGATAGCACTTAGCAATCCTATATCACCAATGCGGTTCATGATAAAGGCTTTTTTATTGGCCTGTACGGCCTTATCCCGGGTGAACCAAAAACCGATAAGCAGGTATGATGAAAAACCTACCAGCTCCCACAAAGCATAGAACAACACTAGGCTATCTACCACAACCAATCCCAGCATGCTGAAACAAAAGAAGCTAAGGTAGGTAAAATAGCGACTGTACCTGTCGTCATGCTTCATATATGCCGTAGAATAGATATGCACCGGCAGGGCAATCAGCGATACCAGCAGCAACATCATTACCGAAAGGTTATTAAGCAAGATGCCCGCAAAAACTTTGGTAGTACCAATAGTAAACCACAAGGTTTGGACATGCTGAGGTTGCTGATCCCAAACTGCAGCAAACACCATAGCAGACGATACGCAACCCGCCAAAATAGCCAACGTTGAGATCCAACCTGCTGCTTTACTTTTTACCGGCAGGCAAAAGTTGATCAACGCGGCTAGCAGCGGCGAAGCAACAGCTAAAATAGCATAGCTGATGATGGTATCGGTATATGGTAATGAGCTACTCAATTGGTTTTACTATCGATAATTACTGAAGATAAAATGCCGTCGAGTCCAGTGGTAAAGCTTAACTCTGAGTTGAGATATACGGCGTCATCTGAAAACATGTTATAAAGTTTTCCAGTGCGTTCAAAGGATGAAGACCTGTATGCCACCCCATTTATTACAAATGAAAGTTTATCGTCATTGTAATGTTCTTTAAGATACTTTTTGTATTCATCTAACAACGCACTTAATCTTTGTTGATAAGCTTTAACAGCAAATTTCTTGGTAACAACTATGATGACTCCGTTTTTTGCCTGAGGACCATATTTTTTTATTCCAGCCCCTGGTTTCATCACGTTGACCTGTAAGATGCTTTTAGGGTCTATTGTACGAAAAGCAGCAGCTTTAATTTTCTTTTCATCCAAAATATAAAGCAGTTCGGCTTTATATTTTGTACCAGCTGTAGTAACTGAAGCAACCTCACCCATATTCGTGTAGGCGGATAATCTCCCAAGGGGCAGTAAAACAGATATAATGAGGAGAATCGTTTTCATATTCATTTCAAATTAATCCCTCAAATTTTTAATCTCATCCGGATCAATGGTTTTATACCGCCGGTAAACATTCAGGATAATAGCCAGTGCTACGGCCGTTGTGGCCGCCGCCAGCACAATGGCAAACAGGGCAAATACTTGCCCCCCGTTGTTTAACTTATCATATTTACCAAAAGCCACAAGATTTAAAATGGCAGCATTCAGCATTAATTCGATACCGATCAACACCTGGATAGAATTACGTTTAGAGACAATCATGTACATACCGGTACAAAACAGCAATGCTCCTACCAGTAAAAAATCGGTTAGCGTGATCATGTCCTGCCCTCCTTCCGCGATAAATGCGCTGCACCCACCAAAGCCATCAGCAGTAAAACAGAAATAGCCTCGAAAGGCAGCAGGTAAGTGGTCATTAAATTAATGCCGATATTTTCGATGGTGGAGTTGGTAGGCGTTATTTCATTTTTTTGTGCGATAGCCTGCTTTACCCATGGCAGGTTATCGACATCAGCCTTAAGGATAATATTCACAATCACCGCTAAAAACAGTACAGCCAATACAACAGCCGGTACTTTAGCCATATTAATGAATTTCCCTTTCTGACGTTGAATTACATTCAAGGTTTCGCGGCCGGAAAGCATGAAAGCAAAAAGGATCAGAACCAGGATGCCGCCCACATAAATTACAACCTGTGTCACCGCCACGAAATCGGCAAGAGCAATTACATACAGGCCTGCCAGTGAAAACAGTGTCACAAAAAATATGAAGATACTCCTGACCAGGTTTTTACTTAAAGCGGCATACAAAGCCGAAGCAACGGCAATAAAACTCATTACATAAAACAGCAAGCGGACTAAGGTCATGCCCCGCCCTCCTTTTGTTTCATGGCGGCTAATTTGGCAGCCTGCTTTTCGGCCTGTTGCTTATCAAAAAGCGCTCGCTTTTCGGCCGCATCTTCGGGCGTCATATCCGAAAACTGGTAAACCAGGTCGCTCAACTGAAAAACGGTTTTATCATACTGGTTGGTCATGGTGATGCATTCGGTTGGGCACACGATAGTGCACAGACCACAATACATACACTTGGCCATATCAATATCAAATTTGGCAGCATACAAACGCTTGGTAGTACCATCGGATGTTTGGCCGATAGCTTCTGTTGCTTTAATTGATTCTATATCGATGCAATTAACCGGGCAAACCTTAGCACACAGGTCGCATACGATACAATCATCCATTTCCACATCTAACTGATAGCGGCCCACTTCAGGTACCGGCAACTGCTGTTTAGGATATTGGATGGTATTGGTACCATGTTCCAGCTGTTTAAAGTAATTGCTGTTGCTCACGGTCACAATCTCCCTTTTTGTGTTACCCACAAAAAGGTGGCGTATGGTAAGACTTAAACCTTTCCATGCAGTTGTAAACGCTTTTATTACTTTCTGAACCATGATTTTTAGGATTTTACGAGGCTCAGGATGTTTCCTTTGCTACCGCTAATTCCTGTTTTTTATTATTTAATTAATTACAAATCTCAATTTTTCTAAATCCGAAATCGAACATCCGACATCCGAAATTAAAAATCACATTAACCACAACCTCCACACACCAGATATCAACATGCAGGCAAAAGCCAGCGGGGTTAATACTTTCCAGCAAAGGTTCATCAGCTGGTCAACCCGTAAACGGGGCAATGTCCATCTGATCCACATTTGTACGGCTACCAGCGCCAGTGTTTTTAATACAACCCATAGTATTCCCCAAGCTACACCGGTTGTCCATGTTGCAAGTTTAAAACCTGCTATATTTGGCAATGGTGTATTCCAGGCGCCTAAAAATAATATTACCGCGATCATGGATACCAGAAACATCATCGAATACTCCGCCAAAAATACCAGTGCAAAGCGGATCCCTGTAAACTCGGTATGAAAGCCGGCTACCAGTTCGGATTCCGCTTCCGGGATATCAAAAGGCGCACGGTTACTTTCGGCCAGTGAAGCTATAAAATAGATCACGAATGCGATCAATAAATGTGGCGCACGGAATACATTCCAGCTAAATAATCCACCTATTTGAGATACATCCCAAAAGCCGGCAAATTTTATCTTTTCAGTCGCCAAAATGCCCTGTTGGGCAGAGATCACCTGCAAATCCAGTGTTTGGGCAATCATCACCACGGATATAATGGCGAACCCTGCAGGAATCTCATACGAAATAATTTGGGCTGCCGAGCGCATGGCGCCCAATATCGAATACTTATTATTTGATCCCCATCCTGCCATCAGGATCCCCAATGTCTCGATAGAGATAATAGCGAAAATATAGTAAAGACCAATATTTGTTTTTGAAGGGATAAGTCCCGGTGCCCAGGGCAATGCGGCAAAACCAAGATATACGGCTATGAATATTACCGCCGGGGCCAGCATAAACAACCATTTATCTGCTGCTGCGGGGATGATCAGCTCTTTCTGAAGCATCTTTAAAATATCGGCCAATGTTTGCAGCGTACCGTATTTACCGGTTTCTGTAGGGCCAAGCCTGTCCTGTATAAATGCTGATATTTTACGCTCGGCATATACACCGAATAAAGCGAAAAAGGCCGAAAAACTGAACAACCCAATTGCCGCAATAAAATATGTAAAATAATAGTTCAACAGGAATATTTGCTTAAGGGTGCAAACTTACTAAATGTTGAGTTATTTAGAATGATTAAATTATATATTAAGTTGATAGGACTTATTGGGGATTGGTTGATTGTATAGGTGAGTGGTTGGTTAAATAAGATATCTGCCGCGGGTTTAGCGCAGCGTAACCCGTGGTTGGTCATGACTTAAGTTTTTAACTTAAGTCCCACCTGTGTTAGAGATTGAAAGACACAAGTCAACCTCCCTTTAGCCCAGCCCACAAGACTTGCGCCAGGAAAAGGAGGAACGAAGCAATCCCCAAATTACAGAGCGGCTATGCAAATTCACCCTGTACAGTTCGCGATTGCTTCGTTCCTTATACTGACATGATCGTTGTAAGCTATTGATTATTAGATATATTTTCAAAATCAATTTTATAACATGGGCGTTGCCTGCGGCCCGTGCTATACGCTCATACAGCACAGGCATTAGCCACAAGGCCGGTATCCGCTCCTATCACTAACGCGCCCCCCCGCACACCATCGCTAAAATATACGCTATACGTCATCACGTTTTTTTTCAGGCCGCCTGATGGCTACTCGCAATGACGACTTGGAACTAACACTTCACCAAATCATTGGCTGATATGAATGTTGATTTTACCTGGGCCGAGAAAAACAACGATGCATGATGATCAAAATCGGCAGTGTCATCGGTTGTGGTATAAAACTTATTTTCGCCGTTGCGGCTTATCTTTTGTTCAATTTCGGGGTGGCGGTTTAAATAATCAACCAGGCTTTTGGCTACGATATCGCCCTGCCCTACTACATTAATGCCTTCGGGCAAGTGTGCTTTTATTTTTTCCTGGATGATGGGATAATGCGTACAGGCTAACAATATGGTATCAATATTGGGCGACTGCGCCATGATCTGGTCAAGGTACAACTGTACAAAGAAATCAGCACCGGGCTTATCGTATTCGCCGTTTTCAATTAATGGGACCCAAAGCGGGCAGGCTTGCTGATATACTTTAATATCCGGAAAGAAGTTATTGATCTCCAAAAGGTATGATCCCGATTGTACTGTTCCCTTTGTACCAAGCACTCCAATTTCCTTGGTCTTGGTATAATTGCCAATGATCTCAGCCGTTGGGCGAATTACACCTAATACCCTTTTGGTAGGATCGCTGATATTTTTAAGGTCCTGTTGCTGGATAGTGCGCAGGGCTTTGGCCGATGCCGTATTACACGCCAGGATCACCAGCGGGCATCCCTGGTCAAACATCCATTGCACGCACTCCCAGGTGTACTGGTGTATGGTACTGAATGAACGGTTACCGTAAGGTGCACGGGCGTTATCGCCCATATAAATATAATCATAGTCGGGCAGTTGCTCGATGATAGAGCGGAATACGGTTAGCCCGCCAAAGCCCGAATCAAAAATACCAATGGGTTGATTTGACATATACAAACATAAAAAAAGCGTCCCGTATATACGGAACGCCTTTATATAATTTACTTAAAGGTGATTTTATTTTAAACCTAATTTCAATTTTACAGCAGCCATCAAATCGTCGCCGGCAGGAGATACGATCATGCTAACCTGTGATGAATCCAGTACGTAAGCGTAGCCTTTTTCCTTAGCTACAGCCTGTACAGCAGCCGATACTTTATCAATAATTGGTTTGCCCAATTCTTGTTTTTTAGCATCAACCTGTTGCTGAGCGTTATTTTGATAATCGTTCATGCGTTTTTGGATATCCTGCAATTCAGAAGTTTTTGCCTGACGTACCGCATCTGTCATTGTAGATGCATTTTTATCCAAATCAGCACCTTTAGTTTGCAATTCATTGTTCATAGTAGTTAACTGATCAATGAAAGTTTTTTGATAGGCCTGTAATGTTGTTGAAACAGTTTTAGTTTCAGGCATCTGATCAATAACCTGGCTAAAATTAACATAACCTATTTTTGTTTGCGCTTTAGCGAAACTACCCACGAACAACATACCTGCTGCAACTAAGGCGACTTTAAATAGTTTTTTCATTTTGTTTTGTGTCCTGCGTTTAATAATGGATAATAATTATCTGTTTTGTTTGTGTAACGTGTATCGTCAAATTACTTTATGAACTCCTCCGGCAATAGTCCGCAATGAACAGGAACATCGGTGGCTATCTTTTTCCGGCTAAAATAACATTAGGTAATTTGCCTGGTAAACATAAAAAAAGCGTCCCGTTTTATCAGGGCGCTTTTTCTATGTTCTTTTTATTCTTATTTCAAACCTAATTTCAATTTCACTGCAGCCATCAGGTCATCAGCATCTGGTGATACCAATAAGGTGATCTGTGATGAATCTAATACGTAAGCATAGCCTTTTTCTTTAGCCACAGCCTGTACAGCCTGGGTAGCTTTATCGATAAGTGGTTTACCTAATTCCTGCCTTTTAGCATCAACTTGTTGCTGGGCATTATTTTGGTAATCATTCATACGTTTTTGAATATCCTGCAATTCGCTTTCTTTAACGGCACGTACAGCATCAGTCATGGTTGCCCTTTTTGATTGGTAGTCCTGACCTTTGGTTTGATACTCATTGTTCATAGTGGTCAATTGATCAATGAATGTTTTTTGGTAAGCCTGGATAGACGCTGTCACAGTTTTGGTTTCGGGCATCAAATCAATCAGCTGATTGAAGTTAATGTGGCCGATTTTAGTCTGAGCATTTGCAAAGCTGCCCGCAAATAATAAACCTACTGCAACCAAGGCAACTTTAAATAGTTTTTTCATTTTCCTTTTTCTGTGTTTAAATAATAGTTCGATTTATTTTAATTCAAATTATTTAGCAAATACCCCGGGTTTTAGTCCTAACCTTGTTATTACATCCGCACTTTTGTCATATCGCGGACTGGCATATAACATGATTACCTCGCTGTTTTTATCAAAAATCATATCCAGGTTATCGCCCTCGGCTACTGCTTGTACAGCTTTAGACACCCTATCCTGAATTGGTTTAATCAGCGCTGTGCTTCTTTGCGAAAGCTCACCATCCGGACCAAACTTCTGGCGTTGAAAATCTTTCGCCGCCTTTTCTTTTTCTACAATTTCGGCCTCCCGGCGTTTTTTCATGTCAGGGGTCATCAACACCTGGTCGGCCTGATAGGCTTTGTACAGGCGGTCAATTTCCTGAAAACGGCCATCAACCTCTTTTTGCCACTGATCAGATAACGCAGCCAGCTGCTTTTGCGATGAAGCGTACTCAGGCATGTGCTTTAATATATACTCCGAATCAACATAAGCAAAACGTTGTGCATAAGCACCTGCAAAAGCAGTTAACGTTAAAAAGGCTACTAAAATTATCTTCTTCATATATTCGGTACGCAAATTAATTAAATCCGCCGGATAAACTCTGAGAAATTGTAAAATGGAACTGACCTTTATTTGCATCCGGTTGTCCCGGTATTTTATCAAAGCCATAACCATAATCTAACCCAAGTAAGCCAAATATAGGTAAAAATATCCTTGCGCCCACACCCACCGAACGTCTTACGTTAAACGGATTGAACTGGCTAAACTGGTTCCATGCATTACCACCTTCAGCAAAAGCTAACAAGAAGATTGTTGCCGACTGACTTGCAATAATCGGGTGACGAAGCTCCAGTGTGTATTTATTGTAGATTGCACTACCGGTATTGGTGTTCTGGTTTTCGTTTGAACCTTCCGGTACAATCGAGAAGTTTTGATAACCACGTAAACCGATGATCTCACTACCCTGTAAAAACTGGTAGCTCTGCATACCATCACCACCCAATTTAAAACGTTCAAATGGTGATGGGCCCACTTCGTGGTTGTACTGACCAAGGAAACCAAACCTTACCTGCGACATCAATACAAATTTACCTACCAGTTTCGAGAACCATTGTGCATCATATTTAAATTTATAATACTCAACAAAATGGTAACGCTGCTCAGGAGTTGCAATTTTATAGTTGATGTCATTAAATAATGAGTAAGGCGGCGTAGCCTGGATAGTAAGCTTGATATTTGAACCCTGTGTTGGGAAAATAGGCGCATCTATCGAGTTACGGGTCAATTCCTGGGTTAACTTGATGTTATAAGAGGTACCATTGGTAAACAGGTAGCCCGTATAGTTATCAAGACTATAGTGGTCAAAGTTAAGCGAGTAGTTTAACTGGAAATAGTTATCAGGCCATTTTAAGCGTTTACCCAAAGTAACACCCACACCGTTAATACGCAGGTTGTTGTAGTAAGGGCTTGATTTTGGATAGTACTGACCGGTTGAACTTCCCTGTGTATAGGCTGATAACGCAAAGTAGATTGGCTTTTTACCACCTAACCATGGCTCAGAGAAAGTGAATGAGAAGTTTTGATAAGTACGACCGCTTGATTGCCCCCTTAAGCTCAGTTTCTGGCCATCGCCTTTTGGCAGCGGCTTGTAAGCTTTAAGGTGGAAGATATTACGGATAGAGAAGTTATTAAAGGTTAAGCCCAAGGTACCTACCAGCTGGCCACCACCAAAACCACCCGAAAGTTCGATCTGGTCTGAAGGTTTTTCAACTACGTTGTAAACCAAATCAACAGTACCATCCTGCGGATTGATGTTGGTTGGTTTAGGTTCGGTTTTTTGCTCATCGAAGTTACCTAACTGACCAATTTCACGCGCACTGCGGATCAGCAATTCTTTATTGAATTTTTGACCCGGTTTGGTCTGGATCTCACGCATTACCACTTTATCGTTGGTAACATCGTTACCTTTTAACATAACGCGGTTAATGGTGTACTGAGGGCCTTCATAAATCCTTACGTCAACATCTACAGTGTCATTATATACCCTTGTTTGTACCGGATCGGCATTGAAGGTTAAATAACCGTCATTAAGATATAAAGACGAAACGTCGTCATTGCCCGGAGTTGGACCGCTTAAACGCTTGTTCAGTTCGTCTTCGCTAAACACATCGCCTTTTTTAACGTGAAGGATCCTGTTTAACAGATCGCTTGTATACTTGGCATTACCCGAAAACTTAACATTACCAAAGTAATATTTAGGGCCTTCGTATACTTTAAGTTTTACGTTTACGGTTTCATCGTCATGCTTCCAAACAGAATCACTCAGAATTTCGGCATCACGGTAACCCCTGGCCTGCATTTTTTCAACCAGGTTTTGTTTATCCTCTTCGTATTTATCCTGCTTAAATTTCTTTGAACCAAACAGGTTATACCATTTACGTTTACGGGTTTTACTTAAAAATCCGCGCAGCGTACCTGTTTTAAATGCCTTGTTGCCTTCAAAAATAACATCGTTAATTTTAACCTTGGTCTTTTTATCAATAGCAACATCTAATATAACGCTGTTAACATCGCCCTGATCTTTACGCTGGGTAATGGTAACAGTGGTGTTTAAGAAACCTTTTTCGTTAAAATGCTTTTTAATGATAGCCGTAGTTGTGCTGATAAGGTTTTCGTTTACGATTTTACCCACACGGTCGTTCAGTTTCTTTTGAACATCTTCAATCTCACCTTTGCGGATGCCTGTTAAATGCATGCGTGATAAACGCGGGCGCTCCAACACAGCAATCTCCAGGTAAATAGTATCCATGTTAATTTTGGTGATGTTTAACTGAACATCATCAAATAAGCCTTGTTGATATAAGGTTTTAATTACCTCGGCATTACGCTCGCCCGGCAGGTTGATACGATCGCCTTTGGTTAATTTAGATAACTGGATAAGGATGTCTTTATCAAGATATTTTGCGCCACTAACAGAAATGCCACCTATAATATAATCTTTAGGATTAAGATAACTTAAACTATCAGCCGGTATCGATTTTGTAAGCGTAGGCCTCGGCCCATTGGATATCTGGGCGAAAGCCGTAGTAGCCAAAACCGAGAAAAGAATAGCAAAAAGAAATTTATACATTCGAATATTTTAGTGGGCTAAAAATAATTTATACAGTTGTTAAAATTTGTTAAAAGTAAAAATTTAGTTCACCTGCTCGCTTGTTAAGCCAAAACGGCGTTCACGTTTCTGGAAATCAATCACTGCTTCATACAGGTCTTCCTTCCTGAAATCGGGCCATAATTTGGCTGTAAAATACAACTCAGCGTAAGCAATTTGCCATAATAAATAATTACTTATACGGTATTCACCACTGGTTCGGATCAGCAGTTCGGGGTTTGGCATATCGCCGGTAAAAAGATTTTGCTCAAAAACCTCTTCATTAATATCATTTACATCCAATTCGCCGTTTTTTACTTTTATGGCGATATTTTTTGCAGCGCTCACAATTTCCCTGCGCGAACTATAGCTCAAAGCCAGCGTAAGCACCACCCCGGTATTACCAGCCGTTGTTCCGATAGCGTTGTTAAGTTCACGAAGACATTTTTCGGGAAGCATGTCCAGATCACCGATGGCATTTAGCTTGATGTTATTTTTCATAAAGCCCGGAACTTCTTTGTGAATGGTAGTTACCATCAGCTCCATGATAGCCATAACCTCCAGCTTGGGGCGGTTCCAGTTTTCGGACGAGAATGTATATAGGGTGATATATTTAATACCTAATTTATCGGCACCTTCAACAACGTCCCTAACAGATGTTACACCATTGTGATGGCCAAATATCCGTAATTTACCTTTGCCTTTTGCCCAACGCCCATTACCATCCATGATGATAGCCACGTGCTGCGGTAGTCTCGACAAATCAATCTGATCCAAATAATCCATATTACTACTTATCAAAAGCCACCCTGTACAAACACACTTGTGTAAAATTTTTCATCAATACTATGGTATGCTATATTCGGTTGTTAGACTAATCAATTATTAATTACCCGCATCTGCCATTTTCACCACGCAAATTGACGGATTTTTCAGGGTACAAAGGTAAAACTTACTTTGTATTTTTTTAGTATCCTGCACTAAAAGAAAATGTTATTGCGAATAATATATTAAAACTGCCTAAACAGCTATCAAAACCATGATTTTTCATAATATTTAGTTTAAAATAAAAATCCGGCAGCCATTATCTGCCTGATAATGAAAACTGCCGGCCCTGAAAAACCGCCTATAAATTTGCTTACAATGGCGTTACATTTTTATATCCCTTTTTGATTAAGCGCATTAACATCCTCGGGCCTAATATCAACAATGGCATATTGCTGAATACCGGTAATGGCCAGCTCATCAAGCGTACTCACCAAATTGCTGTATTGTGATTTATCACTGGGCTTTACCAGTACGATCATGCTTTTGCCTGTTTTATCATGTACCTTTTTATTGGTTTCCATTATAGCCTTGCGGATACCATTGGCACTGAAGTCGGTAACAGAGGGCGCTATCATAGGTTTCTTTAACTCGCCCAGGAAATACATAGCTTTATTATCTTTTCCTAAAACAACAGTTAGTGTACGACTGGCCGGAACTGGCAGCCCAGTATCAACATTGGTTTTATCAGGCATGGTCAGATCCATCGCCTTGGGTTTAGCCAATGTGGTTGTCATAATAAAAAAGGTAATAAGCAGGAATGCCAGATCGACCATTGCAGTAAGATCAACGCGGGCATTTATTTTTTTACGTTTGTACTTTCCGCCACCATTTTGGGAAGATGAATTTAATTCGGCCATGACTTTAAAGATTTAAGGTTAATAATTAATTTCAATATTAAATTAGCAGAAACAATAAACAAACAGAATTAAATATTGAATTTGTAATTTATAACGAATTAAATATTGATATATTATCTAAAAAGACGTAGTAATTCCGCGCACTTTTTTTCCAGTGCTTGTGGCAATCATTAATTAGAAGTAGCAGTTTGCCGTTACGAAAGTAAACGAGATGGTAAAATTGAGGAAGAAATAGGTGTCATGCGACTTAAAATCGCCTCGTTGTGAACCGGCAGTTCCGGTAAAAACACCTGTCTTTTCGCCAGACCGGTCAGAAAGTAAGGCAGAGATCTGGGACATTTTACTTTTATCGGGATATACACCGCTTACATCGTCAAGGTAATCTGTAAAAGTGTAGCGATAGCCCATATCAGCCATAACTGTAAACTTACCCGATAAATTATATTTAATACCTAAACCGTAAGGAATTACAACCGTGTTATTCCCATACGGCTTAAGTTGCCCTTCAGTTCTCAGAGTCCTCAGGCTAACTTCATTTCCATGGAAATCCTGTGCCCGCGGCGCATAGGAAGAAATGCCAATACCTGTAAATATGTAAGGTGTATATTTATTCCGCCCGGCGTCGGGAATATAATTCATGAAATTAAACTCGCCGGTTAAACTTACCTCGCGTAACTGATCTTTAAAATTAAGGTTACGGTCGCGAAATTGCGGATATCCCGAACGGCTGTCATAAGCTGCGATATTACCAACCCCAACATTTAGCTTAGCCGAAAAATAACCGTCGAAATTTCTTTTGCCGAATATGCCTGCCGAAACACCACTTACTTTTACCGGGTTATTTGGATTTAGGTCGCCTATATAACCAGCACCTCCTATCGATCCGCCTATTTCCCAGGTTTGAGCCTGCAGCTGATAAGTTAAAAACAAGAATATCGTAAAAAGTAGATATTTAGGCATTAATCAAATTTAGTAATTACGGGCATCAAGGCCCCAAAGTAATTTATTTCTTAACGTAGTTAAATAACTTTCATTACTAAGGCGGATTAAATTTAATTGAAAATCGGCTTTTTGCACATGAAACTTAACTGTTTGATCTAAAACCTCTGTTCTCGAATCGCACGAGATGATATAATTAGCGCTGCGGCTTTCAACCTCAAAACAAAGTTTGCTGGTATCGGGGATCACTATAGGCCTCACATTAAGGTTATGGGGCGACACCGGCGTTACCACTATGCTATTTGATTGCGGAAAAATAATAGGGCCTCCGCAACTTAACGAATAAGCTGTTGAACCTGTAGAAGTTGAGATGATAATACCATCGCCCCAATATGAATTTAAAAACTCATCGTTTAAAAAAACATGGGTTATGATCATGGCTGCATCATCGCGCTTATGGATAGTTATATCATTAAGGGCGAAATTATTATTGCCAAAAACATTAGGGTTTGAGTCCACAGTAAGCAATTCGCGGCAATCGCAGGTAAACTGCCTGTTCACCACCGCGTGAATAGCTGCGGTAATATCACTTTTGTTAACACTGGCCAAAAAGCCCAGTCGGCCAAAGTTGATACCTATAACAGGGATGCCCGAATCGCGGATCACCGTAACCATATCAAGCAGGGTTCCGTCGCCGCCAAGCGTAATAAAAATATCAATAAAACCCTTTAAAGTTTCGGCCGGGCGCAATACCTTATATTGCACTGTTGTTAGCTTATCCTGTAAATATTCGTGGAGTTGCTGGTGTACATAAATATCAACACCATGCTGCGCAAGGCTATCAAAAACCTGTTGTATAAAAGGTAAAACAGATGGCTCATTAAATGGCCTGCCGTAAACTGCTATCTTCATTTTTTAAAAAGGCGAATATCGAACTTTGAAAGTACATTAATGCAGCACAGCATAAATAATTAATACCGGCATAAACTATATAACACAATTCGCTCCCGTTTTGTCCATTATACAATATACATCTCTATAATGATAAACCACGCACTATTGTTTGCCAATATTTCCCGGCAGGGCCTATTTAATTGCCTTAACAGATAAATAACTTCAAAGTAAAATAATTAAGTTTAACTATTTTGGCCTACCTTACATATATTAAACAACGGTTATTTTATTGATGGATCAAACTTTTACTCAAAAACTATCCAACATTCAGTTAATTGCTAACGAGCTGCCTTCTGCATTAATAATTCATGAGGTTGAAACGCTGCAGATAATATACATGAACAGTGTAGGCCTCAACATACTGGGCACCACACTTGATGAACTGAAGGCAATGGGACCGGAAACCTATCACGCAAAATACTTTAACAGCGAAGACAGTGACGAATACGTGCCTAAAATATTGCACCTTATAAAAAGCCGTACCCAGGAAAAGGTATCTTATTTTCAGCAAGCCCGATCTTCAAAACATACCGAATGGCAACTTTTTGTTAGTACTACCAAGGTTTTTGCGCGTAATGAAGCAGGAGATGCTACGCACATTTTAACTTTAGCCAGTATGCTTGACCCCGTTCATCATATCACCACTAAAGTTAACCGGCTTATGGACGATATTTCGTTCTTGCGGCAAAACAACCTGTTGTTTTTAACCCTTACCAGGCGCGAGAAAGAAGTGTTAAAATATATTGCGATGGGCATGAGCTCGGCCGAGATAGGTACTAAACTTTTCATCGCCCCGGCCACGGCTGAAACACATCGTAAAAACATTAAGAATAAACTACGGTTAAAAAACCATTACGATGCCGTTAGGTTTGCGCAAGCCTATAATTTGGTCTGAAGTTTTAAGTCGGAAGTCTTTAGTTCTGAGTCAGTAGTCGGTAGTTTAAATTGTGGAAAAGCGATAAATACCCGACTTAAGACTCATGACTCAAAACTTCGGGGTTAAGACTACAAATTAAGGTAATTCATGAGCGAATCATACCTGGCGCGGGCGGTATCATTTATATCGGTATGATTGAAGGTGGCTTTGATATCATATTCGTACCGGAGGAAACTGGCAGTTATAGCCGAAATATCCTGTTTGTTGATTTTAAGCGTAACCTCCATCCGGGTTGAATCCGGGAAAGATTGAACATAAGAACTCAGAATCTGTGCATTATCTGATTCTACTATCTGCGCCATATGTGCCAGCGAATTATTCTTATTGCTGATCTCCAGTACAATAATGCCTCCCGGTTGTGATACCGAAGTTATTTGGGCAAAATATTCTGTAATGGCGTTAATAGATATCAGCCCAAGATAATTTTTTTTAGCATCAAGCACCGGCACAACGGTGAGCTGCTGCTCATAAAACAAGCGGATCACATCATAAATATGCTGATCTTCCAGCACATATGGGTTAACTAATGAAAGTGCCAGCGCACCTATAGGCGTTTGATAATCACTTTCACCAATCAGGTCATCCTCAGCAAGCAGCCCTAAAAACTGCTCTTCGTTTACAATAGGCAAATGCCTGAGGCGAAACTCAACCATACGGTCAAGCACTTTCTGAATGGTATCAGAGGTGTGTACCGGTGGTATCGAATCAGCTATCAGGTCAAGTGCTATCATTTATGCATTTACTTTGGTCTCTAATTTAGTTAAAAACTGTTTAAGTAAAACATTAAATTCTTCAGGGTGCTCCATCATTGGTGCGTGGCCACATTTATCAATCCAGTGCAATTCAGAATCGGGAAGCAGCTCATGAAATTCCACAGCTACCTCGGGCGGCGTAATCTTATCGTTACGGCCCCAGATCAAAGATACCGGAATAGTGATCTTATGCAGATCTTTTTTCATATTGTGCCTGATGGCCGATTTTGCCATTGCCAGTAAACGGATAACCTTGTGCCTGTCATTAATGGTCTGGAAAACATCCTGCACCAGGTCATCGGTTGCTATAGCCGGATCATAAAAAGTGAACTGCACTTTTTCACGTACAAAATCTATGCTTTCCCTGCGTGGGAATGACCCACCAAATGCATTTTCATACAAGCCCGAACTGCCCGTTAAAACCAGCGCCTTTATATTTTCGGGATGTGTGGTTAAATATACCAATGCCACATGCCCGCCAAGCGAGTTACCCAGCAAAGTAATGTTACTTAGCTTCTTAAATTTTATAAACTTATGTACAAATTTCGACAAACTTTTTACCCCGGTACTGATCAGCGGCATGTCATAAACAGGCAGCATGGGGATAATAACCCTGTACTTTGATTTAAACTCATTAATAACACCATCCCAATTGCTCAACGCCCCCATTAAACCATGCAGCAGTAACAGCACCTCTCCTTCGCCCTCATCGATGTAACTAAAACCGTGTTCCTCTTTAAGCACGAACTCCATATAAAATATTAAAAATTAATTTGTCAAAATTAGCTTATACCGAAACCGCTTTCAGTATAAATTCCTGTTATTCCGCTGTAAAATTAGTTTATTACGAACGACATTTAGCAAGTATAGTAATTATTTATCAATGTAGTAATGTTAAGCTTTTATTAAATAGCTTAACATTAATTCAACATTACTGTTTAAAAAGCTCAGTGATAATTAAATGCCAAAAGCCTATCCCAACAGCTGTTTAACTACCTCTGATATTGTTTTACCATCGGCCTTGCCGGCAAGTTCTTTACTGGCCATCCCCATTACGCGGCCCATATCTTTTACCGATGTAGCACCTATCCTGCCAATGAGTTCTTCCAGGTAACCTTCAATTTCAAACTTGCTCATTTGCTGCGGAAGGTATTCTTCAATAACCAGCATTTCGCCTATTTCAACCTGGTAAAGATCCTCGCGGTTTTGTTCTTTATAAATATCAGCCGACTCCTTGCGCTGTTTTACCAGCTTTTGCAATACTTTGATCTCTGCATCTTCGGTCAATTCATCAGCCGCACCTTTTTCGGTTTTGGCCAACAGTAATGCCGATTTGATGGCACGCAATCCCTGTAAACGATCTGCCTGCTTGGCAAGCATGGCCAGTTTAATATCCTGGTCTATTTGTGTAATTAATGACATATCCTTAATTAGTGTTTTTAAATGTGCAAATGATTTTTCGATGTGCAAATTTCAAATATGCAAATGTGCAGATTATTAAAGTCCGCATTTTCAAATTGACAAATTATCAAATTAAAATCTGCATATCTGAAATTTGCACATCTGCACGTGCTTTATCCCCTGAATATAGTTCCCGCATTTGCCTGTGCCGTTGGCATGATCAATATATCGTTGATATTAACATGCGCCGGGCGCGAAGCAATAAACCAAATGGTTTCGGCCACATCTTCGGCTGCTAATGGTTCAAAGCCTTCATACACCTTTTTGGCCCTTTCCTTGTCACCTTTAAAGCGCACTTCCGAAAACTCAGTTTCAACAGCACCAGGGTGTATGGCAGTCACTTTGATGCCATGAGGCAGCAGGTCAATTCTCATCCCTTTATTTAAAGCATCAACAGCGTGCTTGGTAGCGCAATATACGTTTCCGTTGGCATAAACTTCTTTACCCGCAATTGAACCTAAGTTTATAATATGGCCTTTGCCATTTTCAATCATCCAGTTTGATACCACGCGGCTTACATACAACAGGCCTTTAACATTAGTATCAATCATCGTTTCCCAGTCGTCGATATAGCCTTTTTGAATTGGATCAAGTCCCTGGCTTAAGCCCGCGTTGTTTACCAGCACTGTTACTTTTTTCCATTTGGCCGGCAACGCCTCAAGGTTACTGATGGTATCCTCCCGGTTACGAACATCAAATGATGAAATCGCGACCTCTACATTATATTTATCATTCAGGTGTTTGGCAAGTTTCTCAAGCCGCTCCAACCGCCGGCCGGTTAATACCAGGTCATATCCCTCACGGGCAAAAACGTGCGCACATGCCTCGCCGATGCCGGCGGTAGCTCCTGTAATTAAGGCTATTTTACTCATAGGTTTGATAACTATAAACAGCGAAATTATGTTTTTTAGTTTGAAATTTTGTCGATTGTGGGTAAGGATGTTTTTGAAGATGGGTTTTACTCACCCCGACATCGCTACGCTGATTGGGCGAGTCAATTATGCGCCATACAATAGCAATGTGGCTTTATCACCATTTGCGTTAAAAACGCAAACCCATTTTAAGCACTCATTATAAATGAGCGCAAGAAAGTAAAAAAACTTTGCGTCTTAGCGCCTTTGCGAGAAAACAATCAGCAACGAATAGTTAAGCCCCTACTCAAAAATCAAACTAAACATAATGGTATGCAATCCCAACCTGCTAAGCGGCGCCGAATAAGGATTATTTTCGCGCATCAGCACGTTACCTAATGAGTTGGAAATTTTGATCTCGGGCGAGAGCTTAAAGAACTCGAAATAGATATCACAGCCCACACCTGCCTCATACGAAGCAAAACCTCCTACGTTTTTCACCAGTTTTTCGGAAAGATCAAGATTAGCATCCGAGTTTTTTTTGGAGCCTATGGCCTGGGTATATTTCAAACCACCTACAACGTAAGCCCTGAAATCGCCCAGCCTGTCTGATTTTAATTTTAATTGCAGCGGAATGTCTACGGATGTGGTTTGTACCTTTTTGTCCACGTCTTCCGATGGATCAACATAAGAGTAATGCAGAGCCCTGTCGGCGAATATCAGCGATGGCGTGGTACGCACCTCCAAATGTTCAGTGATCCTGTAGCGGGTTAAAAAACCCACACCGAAACCCGATGTGCTTTTTGAGCTGATGCTATTAAGCGGCCCTTTAACCTGTACTCCATTTTCGTCCAAAAACGGGTCACGAAAATTGGGTTGATTAACGATCTTGAAATCGGTGCTTACATAAGTGAAACTGAAGCCAAAGCTCAAATCCTGCTGATCGGCACCGCCACCCCATGCAGGTACACGCTGAGCAAACAATAAATTGCTGCTAAAAATAAGTACAACTACAAGCAGGTAACGGTTTATAATCATTTAATACCGGTGTATATTGAACAGATACCAAACGTTAAAGGCCGGCATTTGGTATTTTTAAATCCCACTTTATCCATTAAAGCCACAAAAGTTTGCCCGTCGGGAAAAGCAGCAACCGACTCGGGCAAATAACTGTAAGCCCTCGCATCCTTGCTAAACAGCTTACCAATGCCCGGCGTAATATAGCTGAAATAAAAATTGTACAGCTGTTTTATCGGAAATGCTTTAGGCTTTGAAAACTCAAGCACCACCACTTTGCCACCCGGCTTAAGCACGCGGTTAATATCTGCAAGGCCTTTTTCCAGGTTTTCAAAGTTACGAACGCCGTAAGCAACCGTTACTGCGTCAAACTCTGCACCCTCAAATGGTAATTTTTCCGAATCACCAAGTTTTACGCCAAATTTATCGCCTAAACCACGCTTGGCTATTTTTTGCTCCGCGATATCAAGCATCCCTCTTGAAATATCAACACCGATAATTTTTTCAGGTTTCAGGATAGATAATGCTTCAAAGGCAAAATCGCCGGTACCGGTAGCAACATCCAGTATCAGTTTTGGTTTGTCGTTCTTTAATTCGTTGATGGCTTTTTTACGCCAGATGATATCAATACCAAGCGACATGAAGTGGTTCAGGAAATCATATGTTTTTGAGATGTTATTGAACATATCTGCCACCTGCTCTTTTTTGGTAGCCTGCTCGTCATGGTACGGTGTTATGGTTTTGCTCATCGCGGGCAAAGATAGTGATTGTATATTTCAATGAGTTGTTGCACCGATATTAAGTTACCCTAATTATGTAAATGTTAAGTCAATTCACTATTTTTAAAAACCAATTACAGCCGGTACATCCCGGCAAATCACATTTAAAATTTGTTTCCTTATCCTTATGAAAGACGAACAAGAATCCTCGCGCCGTAGTTTCATTAAAAAACTAACCACAGCAACCGCGGCCGTAGCTGCCGGATCGGGCCTCCTGACCAACCAAAGCCAGGCCAAAACTTTTTCTATTCAGAAACGCCTCATCGGCAACAGCCCTAACGACCAGGTAAACATCGCCCTCATCGGTGCCGGTGGTATGGGCACCCAGGACACTATTACCGCCCTGCAGGTGCCTGGTGTAAAACTGGTAGCCGTTTGCGATTTGTACGATGGCCGACTGAAAGATGCCAAAACCCGCTGGGGGGCCGACATTTTTACTACCCGGGTTTACAAAGAGATCCTGAACCGTAAAGATGTTGATGCCGTGATCATTGCCACGCCTGATCACTGGCACCAGCAAATTTCTGTTGACGCCATGCACGCCGGTAAACACGTGTATTGCGAAAAACCAATGGTACACGCCATTACCGAGGGCCCCGCTGTGATTAAAGCTCAAAAGGAAACTGGGATGATTTTCCAGGTGGGCAGCCAGGGGGTATCATCATTAGGTAACGAAAAAGCACACGAACTGTTGAAAAGCGGAGCCATTGGGGAATTAAATTATGCCGAGGGTTTCTGGGCACGGCGGGCACCGCTCGAGGTTTGGCAATATCCTATTCCTGAAGATGCATCGCCACAAACTGTTGATTGGGAAACCTATATCAGCAACACTAAAAAACGTCCGTTTGATGAAAAGCGTTTTTTCCGCTGGAGAAACTATACAGATTATGGTACCGGCATGGCGGGCGACCTGTTTGTTCACTTGTTTTCAAGCCTGCATTTTATAACTGATTCCGTAGGGCCTAATAAAATTTACGCATCAGGCGGTTTACGCTTCTGGAACGACGGCCGCGAAGTACCCGATGTACTTTTAGGTACTTTTGATTATGGCAAAACACAGGCACATCCGGCCTTTAACCTTTCGTTACGTTGCAACTTTGTAGATGGCACCAGCGGTACTACCTATCTTAAACTGGTAGGCAGCGAAGGCTCGATGGATATAACCTGGGACAAGGTAACCTTAAAACGCAACAAGGTTTTAGCATCCGATGATCCGTTTTATTTGGATAAGCTTAAAAAAGCAGGAAGCGGCTACGCTGAACGTAAAAAAATGCTGCCTCCTGAAGAAATTGTTTACGATGCAGAGAAAGGATACCTCGGCGGCCCATATGACCACATGAACAATTTCTTTACAGCCATCCGTAGCAAAGGCAAGGTAACTGAGGATGCGATATTCGGCTATCGCGCGGCTGCGCCTGCCCTGCTATGTAATGACAGTTATTACAACAACAGCCCGATGTTCTGGGACCCTGAAAAAATGCAGCTTATTAAAAAATAACATAGCAAATACCTTATTATGAAACAACAATTTAAAAAACTTGGTTTGATACTGGCCGCAGCCGGTTTAGTTTGTGTGCAAACGTCGGGGATCCCGGTTCATCACCCTAAACCTGCTAAACAGGCTACCCCTGCAAAAGGTGGCTGGGTAAACCTTTTTGATGGCAAAACATTAAAAGGCTGGCATGGCTTCAACAAAAAAGGACCGGTAAAAAACTGGACAATTATTGATGGTTCGCTTGTTTGCCTCGGTGCAGCACAGGGTGACACCGGTGGTGACATTGTAACTGATAAAACCTATACCAATTTTGAGCTTTCCTGGGAGTGGAAGATAGATAAAGGCAGTAACAGTGGCGTGATGTACCATGTAGTTGAAGATCCCAAATACCACGCGAGCTATGAAACGGGGCCCGAATATCAGATCATTGACGACGCGGGTTGGCCCGATAAACTGGAGGATTGGCAAAAAACCGGTTGTGATTATGCTATGCACCTGCCAAACGCTTCAAAAAAAGTAGCTCCCGTTGGCACCTGGAACACCAGCAAAATCGTTTTCAATAACGGCCATGTTGAACATTGGCTCAACGGCAAAAAGATAATTGCTTTTGAAGCCTGGACCGATGATTGGAAAAAGAAAAAGGCCGAAGGCAAATGGAAAGATTATCCAGACTATGGCACCGCTAAAACAGGCTTAATTGCTTTGCAGGATCATGGGCACAAGGCTTATTTCAGGAGTATTAAAATAAAGGAATTGTAAAGTATTACAACATTTTGCTTCGTACCTGCGTTTAACAGTTTTATATTTATAAAAAACTCATTGCGAGGTACGAAGCAATCCTTAACAGCAGGCAACCATGCAATATCGCCGGCAGGGGATTGCTTCGCCGTTCCACCTCCCAATGACCGGGAAAGAAAAAATCTTTTGATCCCCCGTTGAATATATAACCCGCAATGAGTTTTTTTGTTTGCTAAAACCTGTTAATTAGCGAGTTGCAGTAAATTTTCTATATCTAACCGCCGGGTAAACATGGTCAAATTGCCTTCATGATCAACAGGCCATTGCTCTTTCGGCCTATCCCAATAAAGTTCAACGCCGTTTTGGTCAGGGTCGTTCAAATAAATAGCTTCAGATACCCCATGATCGGATGCGCCGGAGATTTGATAGCGGGCGTCAATTAATCTTTTTAGTATGATAGCAAGGTCTTTCCTTTCAGGATATAAAATTGCAGTATGATATAATCCTGGGGCATATTCAGGAGCCGGCGAAGCGCCTTTGCTATGCCAGGTGTTTAAACCTATATGATGATGGTAACCACCGGCCGAAATAAATGCAGCCTGATCGCCATACATTACCATTCTTTCAAAGCCCAGTAAACCGCAATAAAAATCAAGGGATTTCTGCAGGTCGCTTACCTTTAAATGTACGTGACCAATGCGGGTTTGGACGGGTATTTTATAATCGTTCATTATATTATATGTTTAAACATCAAATTTAATTATTATTGCATTACTTTTTGTTTTCCTATTGTAAAACAAGCTTCTAAATAAGTGCGGTAATTTTATACAGAAACGCCATCACAATGAACGCATGAAGTAAAAATACTACCTTTGCAAAATGATCGTAAAATCGGCCGAATTTATTTGCAGCAACAGCCAGGTAAGCAAGTTACCGCCCCCCGTAAAGGCAGAGTATGCTTTCATCGGGCGCTCAAATGTGGGCAAATCATCCCTTATCAATACCTTAACCGGTAAAAAAGGACTTGCCAAAACATCGCAAACTCCCGGTAAAACACAGTTGATCAATCATTTTCTGATCAACGAAAGCTGGTACATTGTGGATTTACCCGGTTATGGCTATGCCCGCGCATCCAAAACCGAAAAAGCCAAATGGGACAAATTTATCCATACTTACCTGGATAAGCGCGAGAGCCTGCAATGCGTAATGGTACTGATAGACAGTCGCCTTGAGCCGCAAAAAATCGATCTTGAGTTTTGTAACTGGCTTGGCGAAAAAGGGCTGTCATTTGTGCTGGTTTTTACCAAGGCCGATAAACAATCGAGCGTTAAAACCGATCAAAGTATTGCCAAATTCAAAAAAGCCCTGTTAGCTACATTTGATGAAATGCCACAATTTTTTATAACATCATCAGAAACACAGCTGGGCCGTGAAGAGATCCTGGCATTTATAAGTAATATAAATCAGCACTTTGAAGTGCCGTTGTTCAACCCTCCGGCCTGAGTATAATAAAACCATGAAAAAATACTTATCCTTAGTAACCTTCGCCCATACCATTTTCGCCATGCCGTTCGCATTTATCGGCTTCTTTTTGGCGGTAACTACAACAGAATATCATTTCGACTGGCTTAAGCTGGTTTTGATGGTGCTGTGTATGGTATTTGCACGCAATTCGGCTATGGCATTTAACCGCTATCTGGACAGGGACATTGACATTCAAAACCCACGCACAAAGCAGCGTGATATTCCGGCAGGAAGGATCAGTCCGCGGGCTGCTTTAACGTTTGTCATTATCAATTGTCTGCTGTTTATTACGGCAACATGGTTTATTAACAGGCTTTGTTTTTTTCTTTCGCCGGTAGCATTATTTGTGGTGATGGGTTATAGCGCAACCAAGCGTTTCACGGCGCTTTGCCATTTGGTTTTAGGTTTGGGATTATCCCTTGCCCCTATCGGCGCTTACCTGGTGGTTACCGGGCAATTTGCAATTACGCCTATATTCTTTTCGTTATCGGTACTTTGCTGGGTAAGCGGTTTTGATATTATTTATGCCCTGCAAGACGAAGATTTCGACCGCAGCAAAAACCTGCACTCAATCCCGGCTTATTTGGGTAAAGTAAATGCCTTAAGGTTATCCACTTTTTTACATGTGCTTTCGGCTATATTTATCATGATGCCAGCTGTTGAAACTCACGTAGGCTTCTTGTACTACATCGGTATCGCATTCTTCTGCGCCATGCTGATTTACCAGCACCTGCTTGTAAAACCAAACGACCTGAGCCGTGTTAACTTTGCGTTCATGACAACAAACGGTATTGCAAGTGTGGTATTTGCTGTATTGTTCTTGCTCGACAGGATATGGATACACTAAGCGCCCTCCAAAAGTTTCGGGAATATTTTGAAAGATATGTTCCGCTTACTGACGAAGAGTGGCAGGCTTTATCGCAATACTTAACTGTAGATGCTTTAAAAAAGAAAAGGTTTTACGTAGAAGCCGGCAAAGTATGCGATCATATCGGCCTGGTGGTAAAAGGCGCGGTACGCTACTACCATGTTAAAGACGGTGAGGAAATAACAGGCTATTTCAGCTTTGAAGATGAAATGCTGAGCTCATACAAAAGTTTTTTGACCCGTACCCCGGCCGCAAACTATATCCAGGCGCTTGAAGATTCGGTTATAGTGAATCTGAGCCATAAAGGTTTACAGCAAGCCTGTATGAATGAACTGCTCGGCTTTAAAATGGAACGCTTCGGCAGGTTAACAGCCGAGCATTACCTCATTTGCTACGAAGAACGTATTACCGCTTTCATCACCCAATCGCCCGAAGAGCGTTACAGCGATCTTTTACAAACAGGAGGCGAAGCCCTTTATCGCATTCCTCAACATTATATTGCCAATTACTTAGGCATTACCCCTGTTTCGCTGTCGCGGATCAGGCGAAGGATCATGAAGATAAGCGCCTGATAAGGAGGTAAAAGGCGAAAGGATAAAGGTTTTTGAGGAGAGCTGAAAGCCGAAGGCTTAAAGCAGAAAGCCAGGTAAAAATTCAAAATCCAACCAAATCCGAAATCGAACGTCCGAAATCTCAAATCAGAATAAATCCGAAATCGAACATCCGAAATTCCAAATTCGTTATCTTTTGTTAACGTTTTGATTTACAAAGGCCGCCTACCTTTGTTATACACAAAACGAAAAAGATCATGCATACTATATTAGGAGCCGGCGGCCCGGTAGCGAACGCCCTCACCAAAGAGTTAATTAATCATAACGAAACCATCCGTTTAGTTAGCCGTAAACCGGTTGACACAAATAACAACCAAAAAGTAACCTGGCAAAAAGCCGATCTGCTTAATTATGACGAAGTGCTGTCGGCAGCAAAAGGGTCAACAGTAATTTACCTTGTTGCAGGCCTTGTTTATGACAAGGACATCTGGCGGGCGCAATGGCCGGTGATCATGCAAAATGTGATCAACGTTACCAAAGCAACAGGAGCGCGTTTAATATTTTTTGATAACGTTTACATGTACGGATTGGTAAACGGGGCGATGACCGAAGATACACCTTATCAACCCAGGAGCGTTAAAGGCGAGATCCGCGCCGGCATTGCTAATATGCTCATGGACGAAGTTAAAGCAGGCAACATCAACGCAACCATTGCCCGCGCACCTGATTTTTATGGTGCTCCGATAAACAGTTTCATTGACATGATGGTGCTGAGCAATTACGCAAAAAAGCAAAATGCGCAATGGATAGGCAATCCTAATTGTAAACACAATTTTATTTATGTGCCCGACGCAGGTAAAGCCATGTTCATGCTTGGTCAGGATCCTGATAGCGGCAACCAGATCTGGCACCTCCCTACTCCGCCAGCCATCACCGGTAAACAGTTTTTAGATATTGCCGCCAGGGTTTACAAAGTTGAGCCCAAATATACACGCGTTAATAAAGTAATGCTGTGGATGTTTGGTTTGTTTAAAAAAGTGGTAATGGGTACGGTAGAAATGTATTACCAGTATGATCATGACTATATTTTCGATAGCAGCAAGTTTGAAAAAGCATTCAATTTTAAACCAACAAGCTACGAGGATGGTATAACCGAAATATCGAAGAATACTTTATAAGTCGTAAGTCCGAAGTCATTAGTCTTAAGTTTTTAAGTCCGTAGGCTGTAATCGCATCTTGCGGATTTTTTACTTTCAGCTTATTAATTATTTGCACATCTCCAACCATAATCTGCACATTTGCACATAAGCATATCTGCACATCTAAAAATCATGATCCACAAAAAAACAAGAACATATATCCCCGCCTCCCTCGATATTAAATGGGAAACGCTTGAACCTTTTTATAAAGAACTGCTTGATCGTCCTATTAATTCGGTTGAAGAACTGGAGAAATGGCTGCGTGATAAAAGCGAACTTGAGGCGGCTTTAGAAGAAGATTTTGCCTGGCGCTATATCCGCATGACCTGCGATACAACCAGCGAAGAACTGCTGCAAAAATTCCAATATTTTGCTACCGAAATTGAGCCCAAAATTGCCCCATTCAGCAACGAGCTAAACAAAAAGCTGGTTGCCAGCGAATATGTTGACCAACTGGACGGCGAGAAATATTTCATCTTCCTCCGCGCCGTAAAAAAAGCGTTGGAGCTTTTCCGCGAGGAAAACATTCCGGTGCAAACCGAGATCCAGGTGGAGCAGCAGAAGTACCAGTCGACCACCGGTGCCATGTCTGTCCATATTGACGATAAGGAGTTTACTTTAGAACAGGCTTCCGTATTTTTAAAAGGTACCGACCGGGCCAAACGCCAGGAGGTTTGGGAAAAGATCACCAACCGCCGTTTGCAGGACAAAGAAAAGCTGAATGAGCTTTTTGATCATCTGCGCAAGCTTCGCCATACAGTAGCCACAAACGCGGGCTTTGAAAACTTTCGCGATTATATGTTCCAGGCTTTAGGCCGTTTTGATTACACGCCACAGGATTGCTATGCCTTCCACGCCGCTATTGAAACCGAAATAGTTCCTATCCTGAGAGCTCAAGCCGAAAAACGCCGTGAGGCTTTAGGTTTGCGTGCTCTTAAGCCATGGGATATGGATGTAGATATTTCAGGCAAACCAGCTCTTAAACCATTTCAAAATGGCGAGGACCTGATCGAAAAATCTATCCAATGCTTCAGCAATATTAACCGTTATCTGGGCGAGCGTTTGGAGATCATGAAAGATAACGGCTTGTTTGATGTGGAAAGCCGTAAAGGTAAAGCCCCGGGTGGTTACAACTATCCGCTGGCCGAAACCGGTGCGCCTTTCATTTTCATGAACTCGGCAAACACTTTCCGCGACCTAACCACGATGGTACATGAGGGTGGCCACGCGGTTCATACTTTCCTTACCGCCGATCTGGAACTGAACGATTTTAAACATTGCCCATCTGAAGTTGCAGAACTGGCCTCTATGTCGATGGAGTTGATCTCGATGGATAACTGGAATGTTTATTTTGATAATGAGGAAGACCTTAAACGCGCCAAACGCGATCAATTGGTCGACGTATTGAAAACCCTGCCATGGGTAGCTGTGGTTGATCAATTCCAGCACTGGATCTATACCAACCCTGATCATACCGATGCCGACCGTACAACTGCCTGGATCGAGATCTTTGAGCCATTCGGTGCAAACTTTGCCGATTGGAGCGAGCATCCAGAAGCATTGGCTAACTTGTGGCAAAAACAGCTGCACATTTTTGAGGTGCCTTTTTATTATATTGAATACGGAATGGCCCAGTTAGGTGCTATCGCTGTTTGGAAAAACTACAAAGAAAATCCTGAAAAAGGCCTGCAGCAATATCTTGAGGCCCTCAAGCTTGGCTATACTAAAACCATTAAAGAAATTTATGAAACCGCCGGGATCAAATTTGATTTCAGCGCAGCTTATGTAAAAGAGTTGGCCGAGTTTGTTAAGGCTGAGTTGGATAAGTTGAATTAAGATATTCGCTTCAAAAGCGCCTCATCAAATATGTCATTGCGAGCGCAGCGTGGCAATCGCACGGAAGCAAGGCCGCCCTGTATAGCATGCGGTTGCCACGCTGCGCTCGCAATGACATTGTTTTAATTACTTGCCGTGGTTGGCTATGGTTAAAGCTTTCAGCTTTATCTACTTGGGCTGAAAGCCCAAATTATGTTACACCACGGGTTACGCTGCGCTAAACCCGCGGCAGCTTTTTCTTTTACCCCAATATCTTTTTATACAACGCCCAATAATCATTCACCATTTTTTCACTTGAAAACTGTGAGTTTGCCCAATCATAACAATCAGTCCTGCTGATCTGATCGAGCCAATCAACAGCGTCAACCGCTTCATCAACCGTA
The DNA here is from genome assembly GCF_047324315.1 of Mucilaginibacter sp. Mucisp86. Lineage (NCBI taxonomy): Bacteria > Pseudomonadati > Bacteroidota > Sphingobacteriia > Sphingobacteriales > Sphingobacteriaceae > Mucilaginibacter > Mucilaginibacter sp. Mucisp86. The sequence continues at coordinate 4,161,743 of NZ_CP168503.1, read as the reverse complement.
TTAACCAAAAAGCCTGTCTGTGCATCTTTGATCAACTCGGGCATCGAACCGCGGTTGAAGGCAATAACCGGCGTACCACAAAGCATGGCTTCGGCTACACTCAAACCAAAAGGTTCATTAAAACTGATAGGGTGTAATAAAGCGTAGGCTTTTCCCAAAAGCTCCCGCCGTTTATCAGGACCGGCATGACCTATATATTCAATCTCTTCAGATAACTGCGGTTCTATCTTTTCTTTAAAATAATTAGCATCCTGCACTATGCCAGCTATCAGCAGCTTTCTTTTACTCTTTTTGGCGATCTCTATGGCTTCGGCAGTGCCTTTATCAGGATGGATCCGGCCGAAGTATAACAGGTAATCATCCGGCTGTTCATAAAACTGAAAATCACGGGTATCAAGTCCGTTGTAAACCGTAGCTAAATAATCAAGCTCAGGGCTCCGGTCGGCATTGCTGATAGATACATAATGTCCCCTGCTATTATATTTTTTATAAACCGGGATGATCTTCGGCGATGAAAAACCATGTATGGTAGTGATCACCGGAGTTTTGATCAAGCCCGAATATGTTAAAGGCAAAAAGTCAAAGTTATTATGGATGATATCAAACTGGCTTGCCTTTTCCATCAGGTTACTTATGTGCAGGCATTCCAGCACTTTAGCATCCTGCGTTCTGTCTTCCTCATAACCAGTGGCGCAAATGGCATCAAGTGTTCCTGCGGTTATCGAATCACCTGTGGCAAAAAGTGTTACTTCGGCCCCAAGCTTGATGATACCTTCGGCTATATTTGATGCTATCTGCTCCCAGGGCCCGTAATGACTGGGCGGTGTGCGCCAGGCAACAGGGGCTAATATGGCTACCCTCATTTAGCAAGTCTGCATTTTTTGGCCATATTTATTGTACTCGTATTCCAACTCGAAAGCTTTCAGCACAGTAAGGTGCGATATCAGGTAAGCCAGCGTACTTTCAGCCCCCTGGTTACGATTTATGCCACCCGGTAGCAATCCATCGCAGCAGCCCTTGGTTTCATGGTCATACAGCGGTGCACGAAGAGTATTTTCGCCCAGGAACCATTTATAGCTCAGGAACATTTTTTCAATATACTGAGGTACCCTGAAAATCTGGTATGCCTGGAAGTGCATCAGCACCATAGCCATAGTTTCAATAGCTTGCTGATCAAATGTAGGGAACGTACCTCCACGGTAATACCAGCCATCGTTACCAACAGGGCTCAAATATCCGTTCGAAAGCGTAAGCTGATCGAGGAAAGCCATAGTTGCCAAGGCTATTTTCTTGGCTTCTTCATTACCTGTTATCTCGCATGAATGCAGCAATGCAAGTGGAAGAATGGCGTTATCGTAAGTCATTTTCTCCTCAAACCATTGCCAGTCGTCAGATTGTGTATTGTTGTAGGCGTCTATCAATGGCTGGGTTAGGTTAGCCAAGATCTTCACCATGCCCTCATCTGTAGGGTAAACCTGCAGGTATAAGCTGATACCAATTATGGTATTGGCCATTCCCCTTAAATGTTTCAGCGCTGCAAAATGTGGTACCGATTTATGAAATATCTCTAACGAAAACTCCCGGTACGAGTTACTTGCCGCGCAACCAATCAAATGGCCAAGCGCCCAAATGGTACGGCCAAATGAATCCTCCGAGCCTACCTCATCCAGGTATCGTCTGTCAAAACTCAGGAAGTTGCGGAAGTTACCATCGTCGGTCTGCATGTAGTGAATGTAGCTCAGGTATATCGGCAGCAGTTCAAATGCCTCGCGGCTCCCGTTACGCTGATAAGCCATCAGCGCCATAATGAGGGCGCGTGCATTATCATCCAAACAATAACCTTCTTTCAGATTTGGGATGCCGTATTTGGCATGCTGTACTATACCTGTATCATCCGTTAAACGCAATACATGAGTTAAACTGAATTTTGGCAGGATCTCAGGATCAACAATACTATTGCGCAGAATCTTATCGCTAAAGTCATAACGAACCAATGATTCCTGGGCCACTTTAATAAACTCGGCACCAATTACCGGCCACCTCAGGTGCAAACCATATTGGTAGGCATTTTCTTTCAACTCGGCAAGTACACGGTCCTGATCAAGCAGTTCGATAACTGTATCGGCCAATGCATCTGAATTTTTAAAATCAAATAGGCGACCGCGTTTATCGGCCAGCAGTTCAGTAGCGTGCCAATATGGTGTTGATACTACGGCTGCTCCTGCACCCACCGCATATGATAATGTACCGCTGGTGATCTGTGCCTCATTTAAATACGGGGTTACATAGATCTCACAAGCAGTGAGGTAATTCACCAGCTCCTCTTCGGACACGAACTTAGCAATGAAAGCCAGATTTTTTGATACCCCCAACTGGGCTGCAAGCGATTTCAAATGGTCACGATATTCTTCTCCCGAATTTTTAATCACACCGGGATGCGTATTACCTAATACCACGTACATAACATCCGGATGCTTCTCAACTATTTTGGGAAGTGCTTTTACAACGGTTTCCAAACCTTTGTTACGGCTCAGCAAACCAAAGGTGAGCATAACCCTTTTATTTTTAAATGACGATAAGTTCTTAACCGGGTTTTCGGCAGGAGCTTCTACATCAGGTACGCCATGCTCTATGATCTGGATCTTATCGGCAGGGATTTCGTAAATATTGGTCAGAAATTCAACAGCACGTTTGCTCATCACAATAATTTTTGATGACTGTTCGGCTATTTCCCTGATGATGATACGCTGCACATAGCTTGGATCTTTTAATACTGTGTGCAAAATAGATATTAGCGGCTTTTCGAGGCGATTGATAAGCGGCAGGATATAAATACCGCTTTCTCCACCGTAAATGCCAAACTCGTGTTCCATAATGCAAACATCGGCATCGCTTGTATTAACATAATTTGCGGCCCGGATATAATCCTTCTGATGATTTTGGCGGATAACATATTTTACCTCCTCCGGGTATTCATATTCCTGTAGATTTTCCGAATCATTAAGTGCTACAACAAAACCGTTTTGCAGCAATGTCTTCCTATCCGGAAAATTTGAGCCTATGGCCCGCATCAAATTATTATTAAATGTTGCAAGACCGCATTCGCGTGGGGGATAGGTTGATATATATGCTATTTTCATAAGTAGATTGTATATAGATGCAAGTTTTTGAATTCAAGGCTCAACAATTTTTTAATTAATTGTATAAACGCCTGACTATTTAAATGGGCAGAAGTGACCTTATTTATTGCGATTACAGCATTTCTTGCGGCATTTTCATAGCTATTACTATAAATGCACAAACCATACCATTTTAACTCAAACTAAAATTTGACGGTGGGTATTTTATAAAGTAACTTAATCGTTACTTTCTTTTAGAAGAGAGCAGTGATTGTTAAATCATGTTAAGATACGTAAAAATAACCGATTGTTTCGGTTATAATTTGGCTGGCAATACAAAGCGGACAACCTCGGGGTATTCTGCGAGTTCAAGTTAATCCACAAATAATAGCCAAATGGTTATTGCCAATTGAGTAGTCCGCGTACGTTGAACCCCTCTGGGGCTCTGGTAAGGGGCGCGACGTGATTTTTACAAACCTTTTCCCCCTCTGGGGGATTTTACAATTCAAAAAACAGGTATTAATTGAGATGTACTTACTTGTACCAGGACAAATGCACCAGAGGTGCAAAAGGTTTGTAGCATAAAAAAGGATAAAAATATCCTTTGCCCCAGAGGGGCAAAACAAGGCGCATTGCCGTTAAGCGACAAAACAATTTACGGATTAACTTAAACTCGTAAAGTACCTTGAGGAAGCGGGGATACGGATTTCTATTTATTATTAATATAATAATCAACCGCTTCAATGATCACATCACAAGCCTTCTTGATCTCATCATGCGTAATAATAAGCGGGGGAGCTAAACGCATGGAATTGCTGCAATGCAAAAACCAATCGGTGATAACACCATTTTCTATACAGCGGTCAATTATTTTTTTATTGAGGTCGAAGTTTTCCAGCTCAACGGCCATCATAAGGCCCTTGCCCCGCACCTGGTGTATAGCGGGGTGTACAAGCAATTCACGAAACAAAGTCTCTTTTTCGGCTACGCCGGATACCAGGTCGTTATCCAGCAGATATTCCAAAGCGGCTAAACCTGCCGCACAACATACCGGGTGCCCGCCAAAAGTAGTAATATGACCAAGAATTGGGTTTTCCTTCAACGCATCCATGATCTGGTTTGATGAAATGAATGCCCCTATTGGCATGCCCCCTCCTAACGCTTTTGCCAAAAGCAAAATATCAGGAACAATATCAAAATGTTCAAAAGCGAAAAGCTTACCTGTACGACCAAACGCCGCCTGGATCTCATCCAGTATCAACAGTGTACCCGTTTCCGTACAGCGGGAACGTAAAGCCTGCATATAGGCAAGATCCGGTACGCGGATCCCTGCTTCGCCCTGGATAGTTTCAATGATTACACAGGCAGTTTCTTCGGTGATCAGTTGAAGATCTTCCGGACTGTTAAAACGGATGAAATTTACACCCGGCAATAAAGGACGGTAAGCCTGCTTAAATTCTTCATTGCCCATAACGCTCAACGCGCCATGCGTACTGCCATGGTATGAGTTAAGGCAGGCAACAACCTGCTGCCGCCCGGTAAAGCGTTTAGCGAGCTTTAAAGCCCCTTCAACAGCCTCGGCACCCGAATTGGTAAAATATACCGATTGCAAATTATCCGGCAATACAGAAACAATCTTTTCGGCAAAACGCACCTGCGGTGTTTGCACGTATTCGCCGTAAACCATCAGGTGCATATATTTATCAACCTGCTGTTTTATGGCATCAATAACATAAGGGTTGCTGTGCCCTAAACTGCTTACGCCAATACCCGATATCAGATCGATATAAGGCTTGCCCTCCGCATTGTACATATAAATACCTTCGGCACGCTCAAATTCAAGCAATAAAGGAAAATTGGTGGTTTGTGCGTTATTGGCTAAAAAAAGCTGGCGAAGAGTTGGCATGTTGTTAAGTTGTATTCAAAAGTGTTAAAATCCAAACCGTTATTGCGAGGTACGAAGCAATCGCGAACTATACAGAGCGGCTCTGCTTATAGGGGATTGCTTCGTGCCTCGCAATGACGAGTAGTAAAATCCAGACTTACGAAGTTTTAAAAACTTCGTAAGTCTTAGATCCGCAATGACGGTTACTTAGATTTATCAACAAAGATAAACTAAAACAGATGGACGAAAATCCATCTGTAAATGATATTTAAAATACTTTGATTTTTAAGATAAGTTAGAACAACTAATCTCTAAACTCCAACCTCTAATCACTAACCTCAATTTCCCGCTCTTTCGCTGCGTTCGCTGAGTTGTTTGATGAGCTCATCGTTAAACTCCTGCTCGCTTTTGTACAGGATGCTTACCTTTTCGGGTGGAAGGATCTTTGAAAATGAATCGCGATAGCGTTTACGGATCCCAACCAGCTGGCTTTCGTAATAAATTTCTTTATCTATTTGTTCGGTGCCGTTGGTTGACGAAGTTGAGTTGTTTAAACGCTTCAGGATACGCACAGCAGTAAGTTCCTGCTGATATTGATTATAAAGCGGCCAAAATTTGGTCGCCTCTTCATCTGTAAGATCAAGCTGGCGGCTGATATACCTGTTACGGGCCGCTTCCAGCCTTTTACCCATATTGCCCTTTTTGTTGCCATTAGGCCGAACGGGATTAAGCTCGGGCCTTGAAGGTGTTTGAGCCGGAACAAAGCGGTTAACCTGTCCCATAGCTTCATACCCCATAGCCATAACAAATAACACAATACAAATATGCCTGATCAATTTACTCATTAAATGTTTTCCTCTGTTTAATTATCTATATAATCCGACAGATCTTCGTCTGCATTACTTGTATTACTTTTTTGATTAGCATCCATCAGTGTACGGGTGTCACTTGCATCCATATGCAGCTGAAGGTAACTTTTAATTTCATCAACCGGAACTGATGATACCTGCTCATGTAAATAAGAGTGGTTATGATCTGCCGGTTGCAGATCTGCCCTGAAAATAACACCAACACCAAGTATTAATGCAAAACAAGCCGCTGTAGCATACCTGATGGTTGGCGAAGACCAAAGCCTCCTTACCATGCCTTTTTTCTGTACAGGTTTGGCTTTGTTAATGCTTACAACGTTATCTGCTTCCTGCTCCTCCTCAACTTCGGCATTAACTGTTTTATCAAGGATACGCTGGCTAAGCTGATCAAAGTAGTTTGCAGGCACTTCAAAACCTTCGTGCTCCATGTTCATGGCTTCCTCAACCGCAATGCGGCTTTGAATGTTGGCACTTAGCTCCTCAAAATAGTTTTCAGGAACGGTAAAGCCTTCATCGCCCATGGCCTCCTCCACCGCAATGCGGCTTTGGATATTACTGCTCAGTTCGTCAAAATAATTTTCAGGAACCGTAAAACCTTCGTCGCCCATGGCCTCCTCCACCGTTATACGGCTTTGGATGTTACTGCTCAGTTCGTCAAAATAATTTTCGGGCACCGTAAAACCCTCGCCCGCATCCATGGCTTCATCAACCACAATACGGCTTTGAATGTTGCTGCTAAGCTCATCAAAATAATTTTCGGGAACGGTAAACCCCGAATCACCGGCGCTAAAAGCACTCTCAATATTTATACGGCTCTGGATATTGCTGCGTAGCTCGTCAAAGTAATTTTCAGGTACCGTGTACCCTGCAGATGGATAGTTCTTTAATCCCTCAAGCCTTATGCGTGTTGTAATGTGCTGCGCTAACTCATGAAAATAGCCGTCAGGCACTGTGAACGGGTTAGTTTTGCTAACCTGTTTCAGCGCGATGAAATCATCCAGCCATTCCCTATTGTCCATATCGCTTTTCATACACAACTATAGATTGGTATTGTGCTAAAAGGTTTAACGTAAATTAAAAAATTAATCGTGACCAAGCAAATGAGCTTCTATCTTCTTGACTGCCAAGTGAAAAGAAGCTTTCAAAGCCCCTACACTGGTACCCAAAACCTGCGACATTTCTTCGTACTTCATGTCTTCATAGTATTTCATATTGAAAACAAGCCGTTGTTTTTCGGGCAGGGTAAGCAGTGCTTCCTGCAGTTTACGCTGCGCTGCGTCGCCGTTAAAATAGGTTGAGTCGGCCAGTGTATCAGCCAGCTCGTAAGCAACATCATCCAACGAAACATTATTCTTTTGTTTTTTCTTATTCAAAAAAGTAATGCATTCGTTGGATGCTATCCTGTACATCCAGGTGTACAGTTGCGCGTCGTTTCTGAAACCAGCCAGGTTTTTCCAAACCTTTACAAAAACATCCTGAACCAAATCATCGGCATCGTCATGATCAACAACCATGCGCCTGATGTGCCAGTATATTTTTTGCTGGTATTTTTTCAACAACAGGTTAAACGCCTCATTCCGGGTTTTTTCGTCCTGGAATTTGCTTAATATCTCTGAATCTTCAACCTGTACCGACATTTTTAGAATTTTATTAATGTTAAAGGTTTAATTAACCTTTTTTGTTTTTTCTTTCTATCACCTTTTTAACTGCGGCCACAATATGTTCGGCATCTAAACCGTATTTGGTCATCAGTTGTTCAGGTGTACCGCTTTCGCCAAAGCTGTCATTAACAGCTACGTACTCCTGTGGCAAAGGGTTGTGTACCGCAAGTACCTGCGCAACACTGTCACCTAAACCACCAAGGCGGTTATGCTCTTCGGCAGTAACTACGCAGCCTGTTTTAGCAACCGATTTCAAAATAGCCTCTTCATCAAGCGGTTTAATGGTGTGGATGTTGATGATCTCAGCATCGATACCCTGTTCAGCCAAAATTTCGCCGGCCAAAATAGCCTGCCATACCAGGTGACCTGTAGCAAAGATACTTACATCAGCACCTTCATTCACCATCCATGCTTTACCAATTTCAAATTTTTGATCAGGATCGGTAAAGATAGGAACAACCGGCCTGCCGAAACGTAAGTAAACCGGGCCGTCGTACTCAGCAATAGCAACAGTAGCAGCTTTTGTTTGGTTATAATCGCAGGTGTTGATAACGGTCATGCCCGGTAACATTTTCATCAGGCCGATATCTTCCAGGATCTGGTGGGTAGCACCGTCTTCGCCCAAAGTTAAACCGGCGTGTGAAGCACAAATTTTAACGTTTTTGTTTGAATAAGCTACCGACTGACGGATCTGATCATAAACCCTGCCGGTTGAAAAGTTTGCGAAAGTACCGGTGAAAGGAATTTTACCGCCAATGGTCATACCGGCAGCAATACCGATCATGTTGGCTTCGGCAATACCCACCTGTACAAAACGCTCAGGGAATGCTTTAATAAAATCGTTCATTTTTAACGAACCGATAAGGTCGGCACAAAGGGCAACAACCTGGTCGTTTTTCTGGCCTGCTTCCAGCAACCCGGCACCAAAGCCCGAGCGGGTATCTTTTTTATCTGTGTAAGTGTATTTTTTCATTGTTCAAATTCCCTTTGCTTCCGCAAGGGAATGGCATTAAATCGTGATAAATTAAACTGATGTTTCTAACTCCTCCGTTAGCCAACGGAGGCCGGGGGATTAATAATCGCCCAGTGTTTCTTCTAACTGATCTAAAGCCAGTTTAAGCTGCTCATCATTTGGCGCAACACCGTGCCATTTGTGGCTGCCCACCATAAAGTCAACACCATAACCCATTTCAGTATGCATCAGGATCATGATCGGTTTGCCCTGACCTGTACGGCTTTTTGCTTCTTCAAGCACCCTAACCACATCAGCCATATCATTACCTTTCATATCCAATACATCCCAGCCAAAAGCTTCCCATTTAGCGCGAAGATCACCTAATGAAAGCACCTGTTTGGTTGGACCATCAATTTGCTGACCGTTAACATCGATAGTTGAGATCAGGTTATCAACATGATTATGAGGAGCAAACATTGCTGCTTCCCAGATCTGGCCTTCCTGGATCTCGCCATCGCCATGCAGGGTAAACACCAATGATTTATCACCGTTTAATTTCTTAGCTAATGCAGCACCGATAGCTACTGATAAGCCCTGACCTAATGAACCCGAAGCAATACGGATACCAGGAAGGTGCTCATGTGTAGTTGGGTGACCTTGTAAACGAGCATTCAGTTTACGGAAAGTTGCCAGTTCGGCTTTATCAAAATAACCAGCATGTGCCAGTGTGCTGTAAAACACAGGCGAGATATGGCCGTTTGACAGGAAGAAAATATCTTCGCCAACAGCGTCCATATTGAATTTAGGATCGTGGTTCATTACCGAAAAGTACAGTGCGGTAAAGAAATCGGTACAGCCCAGCGAGCCGCCCGGGTGGCCTGATTGACAGCCATGTACCATGCGTACAATGTCGCGCCTTATTTGTGACGCGGTTTTTTCTAAAGTTTGTAAGTCTGCTTTCATTAATGGAATTTAGGAACTGCTAAAGTAGCTATTTTGATTGTGTTTTTAACACTTATTTTACAAGATCAAGCACCTGCTGTGACGATGCCTTGGTATCAACCTTACTGATCACGTGTGTAATAACTCCTTCTGCATCAATTATGAATGTGGTACGTGCGGTACCCATATATTTTTTGCCATACATATTCTTCTCAACCCAAACGCCATAAGCTTCAACAATTTTAAGCTCATTATCGGCTATCAGGGTAAATGGCAGGCTGTATTTGGTTTCAAATTTTTTGTGCGATTTTTCATCGTCGGTGCTTACACCTATCACCTCAAAACCCTTACTTAAAAGCGATTGATAGTTATCCCTGAAATCGCATGATTCGGCAGTACAACCGGGGGTATCATCTTTTGGATAAAAATAAAGGATCACGTTTTTGCCCTTGTAATCGGCCAGGGATACTTCTTTACCATTTTGGTCTTTAGCGGTAAAAGCAGGGGCTTTATCGCCTTCTTTTAATGTTGTCATGATTTATAGGTACTTATCTGTAAAAATCGGCGGTAAATTCCGAAAAATTATTTTTGTTATCAACTAAAGCCAACTTAAATGCGTGTTTACCAGGTGCAATATCGCCATTAAACGTGTAACTTAATATTTTACTTTTATAATCATGCTCCATGAGCACCCATTTACCATCAATTGTACCCGTATAGCTCTTAATTCCTGATAAATTATCACTCATTCTGAAATTAATACTGCGTGCAGCCTTCATATTACTGCCGTTTTTGATATTGAGCGGGTGAATAACGGGCGGCACAGTATCTATTTTGATATAATAATCCCCAAAAGCGCTCACCTGCGATATCACGTAACCATCTTTAAAGTAACCGCCCTGGCAACCGCCCCATGAACTTACAATAACCGCCTTATCGGCATACTTACCCAAATCAACATCGGGCTTGATCCAAATCTCATAACTGTCATGAATGGGCGTTAACCTGTTATGGATATGATGCATAGCCGAATATGCCCCTACTGGTTTGGCCGATGCCGAATATTGAAAATCAAGATCATCATACAGGTTGCCCGGCATAATGATCACCTTAACTTTATCATTACTAAACTCGCTGCGCTTATCGTAATAAAACATGGTACCTGTAGGTTTTACAGGCTGGGGATTAGCAAACGGAGACGATTTAACTTTCAGCTTCATCGATGATGTATTGCCCGCAACATCTTTCACTACGTATTCTACATCATGCGTAGCATTATCGTCAAATGTAATGATGCCATTGTTTACCGACTGCGGATACAACGAAATGCGGCTTCCAGGCAGGATGAAACATTTCTGCATCCACCTGCGGGATGATTCAAAGGCAGGATAATCGATATAAGCGTTGATGGCATGGGTTTGATCAAACGCGAAACGCTCAACCGCAAAGGTATATACCGTTTTGCCGTCCAGCTTTAGTTCGATAGAATAAACGCCGTTATGGTTAAACGAGGTGCTATTCATATCGGTGGTGTTAATGCCGAAGCCGATATTACCGCTTAGTTCAAGCGTTTGCGGTTTAATAAGGTGATAATTACCTGCTGCACCCGTTACCCCTAAAAACTCTTTTGGTGTTTTTTCGCTGAAAGGTTTTCCATTGAGGTGATAGATGCCTATTGAGGTAATTGTTGGCGGTACTTTGTCCGGAATGGTTAGCCCAAACAACTGCGCGTTGATGGTCTCCTCAGTTTTGCTATCCCTGATCTCGAAATGTACATGCGGTCCGGCCGATGCACCAGCATTGCCCGAAATGGCTACAACTTCATCTTTTTTAACCGGCACCTGGGTTGGTGTTAGGTTAAAATCGGCCTCGTAGGTTTGATGCTCATACTGGTATTTTTTTACCAGATCGATAACCGCCGGATTAAAACTTTCTAAATGGCCGTAAACGGTAGTATATCCATTTGGATGGGTAATGTAGATTGCCCGTCCAAAACCGCCAAACTGTACACGTACCCTTGATATATAACCTTCGGCAGCAGCATGCACAGGATAACCGGTACGTTGATTAGTTTTAAAATCGAGCCCGGAATGGAAATGAGATGGCCTTAGCTCGCCAAATGAGCCAGCGGTGGTAGGCGGTGTAAGATCAAGCGGATACCTGAAATAATTTTGCGGGTATTGCCTGCTTTGTATAATATCATTCTGCGCAAATGTGTTTGAATAAAGTGCCAAACACATAGCACCTGTAACCAATAGTTTTTTGATCATGCTTATTTAACGTAAAAATCGAGCATTTTCTCATCCTCAAGGTATCCCTCAAGCCTGTCGCCGATTTTTACTTTTGATACACCCGGAGGGGTGCCGGTAAATATAAGATCGCCCTTTTTTAGAGTGATGTATTTTGAAACAAATGCGATGACACTCTCGAATGAGAAAAGCAGATCGCGGGTGTTACCCTGCTGGCGGGTTTCGCCGTTGATATCCAGTTTAAAGTTGATATCATAAACCGATTCAAACTTAGCCTTAGGCACAAAATTGCTGATAGGCGCCGAACCATCGAAAGCTTTAGCCAACTCCCAGGGCAGGCCTTTCTCCTTATGGCGGGCCTGAACATCGCGGGCAGTAAAATCAATTCCCAAACCAATTTCTTCGTAATAGTTGGCAGCAAATTTCTCGCTGATGTGCTTGCCTTCTTTACTGATCTTTAAAACCAGTTCTATTTCGTGATGAACATCTTCCGAAAAATCAGGATGATAAAAGGGCTTATTTTCTTTCAGCAAAGCCGTTTCGGGCTTCATGAAGATAACCGGCGTAGTAGGTACCGGGTTATTGAGTTCTTTGGCGTGTTCGGCGTAGTTGCGGCCAATGGCTATAATTTTCATAAATGAACGCTATAAACGCCAAAGCTAAAAAATTTGATGGGTTTGGGGGAAGGTTTATGAAGGTGTATTAATAATTTGACGTTCTCTTAAGTAAAACTTACGCTGGCAAGTTGCGTACCTCTGGCAAGCCCAAAATAGGGTTCATTCAATTTCTACAAACCTTTTGCCCCGCCGGGGCAGCCAAAAATGAAAAAATTAAGTTTAACCGATTTTAATTAATAACCGAGATCCTTTTGATAACCGATTCGGTACCGGCTACCACGCGTACAAAGTAAAAGCCACGAACCAGCTTATTGCTGATGGGGTAGTTCAGATTATGATCGCCTGATTCAACCCTTTGCGAAAACAGGGTGGAGATATCGTTGCCAAGCACGTCCATTATTTTAATGGTTACGTTAGTATTGCGGGATATAGAGTATTTGAGGTTGATCTGATCGGTTACCGGGTTAGGGTACAATTGCACATCACTTAACAACTTATCATCCGGGCGGGATACGCTCAGTTTTACATTTGAAGTAACAGCAGGCTTTAACGGGGGAAGCGAAAGGTGCAGGCCATTCTTTAAATAAGATGTCTTGGCTGCCTTAGTTTTACCTCTAAGGTACACTGTATCAGACTTTAGTGTATGCCCATCAACAACAAAGGCGAAGTTCATGAAAATTGCCATCGCAATTATCACGACCCACGTGTAGGTATAAACATAAGAATATGTAAAATTTCGCCTCATTATTTAGTATAATTCTACAAAAGTATAAATAATGCCCTCATCCCATTAAATAATAATGTTTTTGTAAATCTTTTTAACAAATTTTAACAAAATGTGTAACCTTATTGTATGGTAGACACATTATTTCCTTATACGTTTAATCGTTATAATGGTTTAACCAAAAAAATTAATATTTTTGCCATCTCTAAATCATAAAAGTGTCAAATCATAAAGATCTGCATAAACTATCAGCCGCCGGCTTTTTGATCAGTTTAGGAATAATTTACGGTGATATTGGTACCTCCCCACTATACGTATTTAAAGCCATTGTTGGCCAACGTCAAATTTCAGAAACGTTAATTCTTGGAGGTGTTTCGCTCATTTTTTGGACATTAACCCTGCAAACCACCTTAAAATATGTGGTGATAACTTTGAGGGCTGATAACAAAGGGGAAGGTGGTATTTTTTCGCTGTTCTCCCTGGTACGGCGTAAAGCAAAATGGCTTATTGTACCTGCGGTTGTGGGCGGCTGCGCCCTCCTTGCCGATGGTATCATTACCCCTCCTATCACCATATCTTCGGCTATTGAAGGTTTGCAAACCTATTATCCGCATTTACCAACAGTTTACGTGGTAATGGCCATTATTACAGCCTTATTTATCATACAGCAATTTGGTACATCACTTGTAGGTAAGGCATTTGGGCCTATCATGTTCCTTTGGTTTACCATGATGGGCTTTTTGGGTATCACCTACATTGTCCACGATCCATGGATCATCCGCTCACTGAACCCGTACTACGCAATTAAATTGCTTACCTCAAGTTCAAGCGATGGCGCATTTATTATATTGGGCGCCGTGTTTCTGTGTACTACAGGTGCCGAAGCTTTATACTCTGATCTTGGCCACTGTGGTAAAGCAAATATCCGCGTAAGTTGGGTGTACGTAAAAATATGCCTTATCCTAAACTATTTAGGACAGGCAGTTTGGCTGTTACAGCGTAATGGTCACGTGATGGACCTTAATGCTCAAAACCCTTTTTATCAGATTATGCCAACCTGGTTCCTGATCTATGGTATCGGTATCGCTACTGTGGCGGCTATCATTGCCAGCCAGGCGTTAATATCAGGGTCGTTTACGCTTATTGCCGAAGCTGTAAGGCTTAACCTGTGGCCAAAAGTGAGGATCAATTACCCATCCGAGCAAAAAGGACAGCTTTATGTACCCAGTGTTAACTGGCTGCTTTGGGCAGGCTGTTTAGGCGTGGTATTGATATTTAAACATTCGGACAAAATGGAGGCTGCTTACGGTTTAAGTATTACCGTAGCTATGCTCATGACGACCATACTGGTGTCCAAATTCCTGAAACGTAAAAAAGTACCTAACTATATTATCAATACTTTTTTGGCGGTTTACCTACTCATTGAAGGTACCTTCCTTACCGGTAACCTGCACAAATTTTTAGATGGCGGTTGGTTTACCCTTTCTATAGGCTTCCTGTTGTTTACCGTAATGTGGACCTGGCATACCGCCCGCAAAATCAGGAACCGCTATGTTAAGTTTGTTGAGATTGAAGACTATTTTGATATCATTAAAGAATTAAGCTCTGACGAAAGCGTACCTAAATACGCCTCTCAATTGGTGTACTTAACCAGCGCCAATTTCAATTCAGAAATTGAATCAAAAATTGTTTACTCCATACTGCAAAAGCAGCCAAAACGTGCCGACGTTTATTGGCTGGTGCACGTTGACGTTGTAGACGAGCCTTACAAACGCGAATACGAAGTTGACCACCTGGTACCAAACAAACTGATCCGTATTGACTTTAAACTCGGTTTCCGCGTTGAGCAGCAAATAAACCTATTGTTCAGGAAAGTGGTTGAAGACCTGGTTAAAAAGGGTGAGGTTGATATTACCAGTACCTACAAGTCACTGAACAGGCACAAAATTGTCGGGGATTTCCGTTTTGTGGTGATCGAAAAGATCTTCTCACGCTCACATAACCTGTCATTCATTGAAAGATTTATTATGGATTACTACAAGCAGCTTAAAAAAGTGAGCTTATCTGAAGAGCGCGGTTTCGGCCTCGATCTGAGCTTTGTAACGGTAGAGAAAGTACCGCTGGTGCTTGCCATACCTGAAGCAATTGAGATCCATAGGGTTAATTAAAAAGTAGCTCAATAAATAAGAAAAGGCTCCCGGAAATCCGGGAGCCTTTTCTTATTTAAAACAATCTGCCGCGGGCTTTCAGCCCGTGGTAGTTTTATTTCTATACCCCCCTCTCCCAGGCCATCCGCATATACTTCCGCACTTCATCATTAATATCTTCCTTAAAATACATTCTGAAGTAATGGTTATACTGATCGGTACCGGGTACCTGTTTTACTTTACTGAAACAAAGGTTATCATCATAAACCTGTTTAAAGGGAAAAACAACATCAATAAAGTTTTTGCCCAATTGCGTGACATAAGCAAAATTCACCCTTGCACTCAAAGCTATCATGCTTTTAGTGGGATAAACTTTAATCACGGCAATTTGCAGGTATTCGTCAACCAAATGATCAAACAGCGCTACAGTATGCGGAGATTTTCCGCTAAGCACTTCAGATAGTTCCCTGTCGCGGCATGAGTGCACCTGGTTGGTGGCAGTAAATTCACGTTCGCATAAAGGGCAGGTCCACATGGTATTTACGCAGTTTGAGCTTCTTTGCCCAGCACGCTGTTTTTATAGCTGTAGGTGGCGTAAATCACCAAACCAATCACCAGCCATATTAAAAACCTTAGCCAGTTGGTATAGCCAAGCTCGGTCATGAGGTAAAAACAGCTCATCAGCCCCAAAACAGGGATAAGCGAGAAGTTTTTAATAAAACTGTAAACCGCTATAATAATGATGAGGACAAAGAAAAGATAGTTAGGGAAATTATACAGGAAGCCATCAAAACCAAGGTAATACTTTTTAGCATCGCTGATATCGTTGGTTTGCCTCAATGCAGTATTAAATTTATCCTCTTCAATATCTTTAAAGTATTTTTTCGCCGCATCTGGCTGAGCAGTAATGTTGGCACCGTAAAGCTGATTGGTGGTTTTAAGTAAGCTCAACTTATCATTGTTATCCATGTTATCAATGATATCGCTGCGATCCTTAAGCTTCTTAAACTGCATCATTTCCACCTGGGCAGCGGGTTTAAACCAAGCAACTGAACCTAAAATGATAAGTGTGATAATTGGTATAATGAATTTACCATTTACATAAGGCAGGTGAAATTTTCCTTTCACAGCTTCTTCGCGCGGAAGCAGTAATACACCGCCGCAAACCAGTACAAATGCAAACAGCGTACCTATACTGGTTAAGTCGGTAACTTCGGTAAGGTTCATGAATAGCGCCGGAACCGCAACCACAAAACCGGTTACTACGGTGGCAAAAGCAGGTGTTTGATATTTTGGGTGAATGCGGGAAAACGCTTTAGGTAATAAACCGTCGCGGCTCATGCTCATCCAGATGCGGGGTTGTCCTAACTGGAAAATCAGCAATACACTAGCTGTGGCAATAACCGCGCTGATGGAGATAACATAGCTTATTTTATTTAAACCAACCTTGGCAAAAACAAAAGCCAGCGGGTCGCCTACCTGCAGATCTTTATAGCTTACCATGCCGGTAAGTACCAATGCTATCAGGATATACAATACCGTACAGATTACCAGCGAATAGATCATACCGCGGGGCAGATCGCGCTGGGGCTTTTCACATTCTTCGGCAGTGGTTGATATCGCATCAAAACCGATATAAGCAAAGAACACACCCGATACCCCTTTCATAACACCGCTGAAACCATTTGGCATAAACGGGTGCCAGTTGGCTGGTGTTACATAAAAAAAGCCTACCACTATTACTGCTATCACGATAACTATTTTAAGTATTACCATGGCATTGGTAGCCTTTTTTGTTTCGCGGATCCCTACATAAACCAGGTAAGTAATAATGATAACAATTAAAAGAGCTGGTAAATTAGCTATAAGCTTAAGGTTGCCTATTCCGGGCGCCTGATCCCAGGCCAGTGCTTCCGCTTTTACCTTGTCGCTGATATCGACAAGATTTTTGCCGGCTGCCAACACCTGATCATGCCCGCGCAACGCCGAAACATAGTCCATAGTCAGGAATTTGGGCATGTGGATATGAAAACCCTCAAGCAGGTTTACGAAGTATTCGCTCCATGATATAGCTACAGCAATATTACCAATGGCGTATTCCATTAATAAATCCCAGCCAATGATCCAGGCAATCAGCTCGCCAAACGACGCATAGGCATATGTATATGCGCTGCCTGCAACCGGGATACGTGACGCAAATTCAGCATAGCAAAGGGCCGAAAAACCACAGGTTACAGCTGTTAAAATAAATAAGATGGAAACCGCTGGGCCGCCATGAAATGAGGCTTCACCAATTGTCGAAAATATACCTGCTCCTACAACGGCGGCTATACCCATCAGGGTCAGGTCTTTTACATTAAGTTCTTTTTTGAGTTGGGATGATGTTGTACCGGGATGCTCACTATCACTAAAACCGCACTCAACATCATTTAAAATTTTCGCTACTGACTTTTTACGAAAGATACTTTTCGACATGTAGTTTAATTAATAAGTCTAATCAATCTCAAAATTAATCATTTTTTTGCATTGAATAAGTATATGCTTACTTTGCAGCATGAAGATAGGAATAAAAGATGTGTTGTACAGAATCCGCCCTTTTTTTATCCTTTACCTTATCCTTTTAGCTACCTGTTTGACTATCAAACTGCTATTTACCCGCGAAATTATTTTCTTTACCGTAAACGGATGGCACCAGCCCTGGCTTGATACCATTGAACCTTACGTTACAGACATAGGCGACGGTACCACAGCCGTCATATTATCGCTCGCTATGCTCTTGTTTAGTTACCGCAGCTGGCTGTTACTGGCCTCAAGCTATGCCGTTACATCAATTGTAGCACAGATCCTTAAATACATTTACATAGCTCCCCGGCCAAAGCTATATTTTGCCGACCAGTGGAGCAGGGTGCATACGGTAGACGGTGTTTATATTTTAGAGAAATACAGCTTCCCTTCGGGGCATACAGTGAGCGCCTTTTCGGCAGCATTGGTTATAACATACCTTTGTAAAAACAAAGGCTGGGGAATCCCAGCCTTGTTTGTTGCCATTATGGTTGGCTATTCGAGAATGTATTTAACCGAGCATTTTTACGAAGATGTACTTGCCGGCTCGGCTATTGGTGTTTTTGTTACTATATTCTGGCTCACCTGGCTTGATGGCAAACAGTTTATCAACTCCGCCAAATGGAACAGGGGCCTGCTTGATAGTATTTTCAAGAAGAAAGCCCCTGCTGTTAATTAAACTCCGGCTTCCAGCTGCCTGTTTTTACGTTTGATCACGGTTAATACGACAATCAGCACTATAACGGCGGCGCCACCATAAATACCTATTTTGGCCGGTGCCGACATCCCTTTTGCATCAGACAGGTACTGATCGCGACGATCTAAAGTAGGAGCAATCCGGATAGAGCCCGAAAATTGTTTCAGTTCGGCCTTTGCAAGATCAACCCTTTGCTCAGGATAGTTGTATTCAAAAGTATAAGTTACATCCTGGGTATACAGAAGTATAAAATTCCTTAACTCCGGCGATTCACCGGTTGAGCCGCTATTATCAATCCTTAAGGTGAATACTTTACCCTCAAGTTTGCCGATAGTAGTATCGCGCGGATACATCACGCTGCCATTAACAGATTGTTTCTGAATGCCATTGATGTAAGTTTTAAATACATCTTTTAGGTCCTTCTCTTTATTTAAAGGTTTGGTATCAGCGTTTGGCACACGCAAAACAAGAATGTTACCTAACGATGCAGAGCCCTGGTATATCTGTTGACCTAATGTATCCTTTTTTGTAAAGCCCTCTGGCAACGAAACCGTAACCAGGCTATCTATCTTTACAGGTTTAAGTACCTGGCTAAAACCTGCAAGCGAAATCAGCATTATGCTTAAGCTTAAAATTATCTTTTTCATGTTTATTTAACTTAAAAAAGAAGAATAAGTTTTAACTAATAATATATTATGAGATTTGAATGAAACATAACTGACTTAAAATCAACAATTAAGAGAACACAAAAAGCTTCTTGGATAGCTTAAAGCTGAAAGCCGAAAGCTCAAAGCTTTTTTGAGCACAGCACAAGTTTAACCACAAAAAACGTTGTTACGGGCTTAAAAAACTGATGGTGATGAAGGATGAATGACAAAGCAGAAGACTTACGAAGTTTTTAAAACTTCGTAAGTCTGGATTTTAGATTCGTAAAGAATTTAATGATTTTAGGCTTCCTTAAGCTTCGTTAAAAGGTCATCCAGGCATACCTCTGCAAAGGCGGTAGAAGAATCGGAAACACCGTATGGAATAATAAGCTTATTATTATGTACTATGGCGCCGCATGAATAAAGCACATTGGGTACATAACCTTCACGTTCGTCACTATTAGGGATCAATAAAGGCTCTTTTAAGCGACCAATTTCCACTGTAGGGTCATCCAGCTTGAGCAGGCTTACACCCAATACATAACGACGCATCGGGCCAACACCATGGGTTATCATAATCCAGCCATCGGGTGTTTCAATGGGCGATCCGCAATTACCTATCTGCACAAACTCCCAGCTAAATTTGGGTTGCTGCAACATAACGGGCTTTTCCCAGATATTGATCTTATCCGAATACATGATGTAATTATTGCAACCATCTATTCGTGATATCATCACATATTTGCCATTTACCTTGCGCGGAAATAAGGCCAGGTTTTTATTTTGTGCGCCGGCACCATACAAAGGCATGATTTTGAAGTTATAAAAATCAATTGTCTGTAGCAGTTTGGGCATAATCAGCGAACCATCATAAGCTGTATAAGTAGCGTAGTAAAGCTTGCTGCCATCATCGTTGGTAAACTGCACAAAACGGGCATCTTCAATCCCCTTACGCTCATATTCGGAAATCGGGAAGATTACCCTGTCGGAAATATCTGTATCCAGCGAAAAAACAATTTCATAATAAGAATCGGCAAGCCAAAGCACTTTATCATATTCCAGCCGCTTCATATCATCTTCCTGTAGTTTTTGTGAATCCATAATGATGCGGCGCAGGTTGGCATATTCAAAATGATGATCGAGCTTGGATTCGAGCTCACTTATTACATCGATATTAATTTGAGTAATAGCCGCCTTTTCAAAAAAGAGCTTTTTATTATAAACGGCGTTCCTGACAATTTCAGCTTCATCAATGTAGCTGCCCGCGGGCTGAATACTGATGTTGTTATCCTTATCAATCCACGCACGGCGAAAAGTTATGGAAGATATATGCCCCTCACCTACCGCCCGGAAACTGATGATAACACGACGCTGCCCGTCTTCCAGCTCTGTTTGGTCGGGGTCTTCGACTATTGAAGGATTAAAGAATGCAGCCGATTCGATAGAGTATTCATGCGTAAAATAAGAGCCTATGAGCAGTTTGCGGTAAACAGTAAGCGTATCAAAATCGATATTGAGCTCTAAAAACAAGGGCTTAAGTTTACTGCAATGCCTGTTGAGCACACGGGTAATGTTACGGTGCCTTTTAGAATATTCCTGCAATATTGGCGATACAATACCAAAAGCATCATCTTCGCTGATAAGCATTACGCGCTCAATAACTTCTTTGGCACGGTCGTTCCCATTAAAAAAAAACCTGGCTATTACACGTTTCGGATCTGGATTCACCCGGATGGGCTTGCGTTCGATAGAAAGTCTCATACAATGAAGTGGTAGCTTTTAGTTTGTAACAGCGATAACTGCAAATTGATTTATGCTTTTTTAATTTAAACGCAACATTTAAAAAATGACACTTTACAGGCCGTTATAAAAGCCTATCTTCATACTTTGTTAATCTTCGGTATGGTATTTTGCCTGCCGTGAACAATCCCGATCCTATAACCCTTATTGATAGCTCCTGTAAATGCACAATTATGAACGTATTAATTGTTGAAGACGAAAAAGGCCTTGCGCTTGAAGTTGATGAATTTTTAAGCCACGAAGGTTTTACTGTTGAGCATGCCCGTACTAAAAAGTCGGCATCTGAGAAGATCTTCGTAAACAATTATGATTTTATCCTGCTCGATCTCGGTTTACCTGACGGAGATGGCTTTGACCTGTTAAAAATGCTGAAAGGCATGAACGAACGTGAAGATGCCGTGATTATCCTCACAGCCCGGGGCGCGGTTGACGACCGAGTATCAGGCCTTGAACAGGGTGCCGACGATTACCTGGCCAAACCATTTTCGCTAAATGAGCTGCTGGCCCGTATGCACGCCATCACCCGCCGCAAACATCGCCTGGAAAGTAATGATATTAACGTAAAAGGTTTAAAGATCAATATACAAAACCGTACGGTTACCTATAATGATGAACGGATTGCCCTCACCAAAAAAGAATTTGAGATTTTTAACTACCTGGTACTTAACAAAAACAGGGTAATATCACGCACTAACCTTACCGAACACGTTTGGGGCGATGTACTGGAAATAAACTCCGACTCCAACTTTGTGGACGTACATGTTAAAAACCTGCGTAAAAAACTATCGGCATATATCCCCATTGATTGGTTTGAAACAGTGAGGAGCATCGGTTACCGCATCAACATCTGAAATTAACAGACTATGAAATTACAGGTAAAACTGGCCCTTTACAATACATTAACCAAGTTAGCCATCATACTTTTTACGGGCCTGCTTATCCTGCTTTCTATCGAGAAGATATCATACAACCATGTTGAGCTCAGGCTGGAAGAAAATGAACGGGAAACGCTCAGAAACCTTAATTCAAAAGAGATTAACAGTAAGCTTGCAAATGAAAAGCCTTATACCGATTTCAATATTTTAAAGGAAGAATTTATCACCATAAAACCTGTAAAGTTTGAACCTACGGTTACTAAAAATGCGTCATTTACCACCGAAACACGTACCAACGAAAGCGTAACACAAACGTATCGCATATTAACCCACCAGTTTAATTTTAACAACCATACCTATTTACTTGAAATTGGTGTATCAATTACTTCAATTGAAGAGTTAAAATCAATCATTAAACGGTTTACCCTCTTAACATTATTAATAGCCCTTGCCCTTACCTTGGTAAGCGATCTGATATTCACTAAATTTTTGCTTGCCCCTTTTTACAAGATCATCGACCGCAAACTGATCAAGGTAAATGACCCCATGAACTTTGATTATGAAAAAGTAAAAACAACCACACAGGATTTTGAGCTGCTTGATGACAGTATCAGCACACTCATGAAAAAGATCAGTAACCTGTTCAGCCTGGAAAAACAGTTTATTGCCAATGTATCTCACGAGTTGCTAACGCCGATTTCAATTATCAGTTCCCGGCTGGAGAATATTTTATTGCAGGAAGAACTTAGTGAAGCCAGCGAAAACAAAATGCACGCTTCGCTCAAAACACTAAACCGGCTTAAATCGATCATTAATAGTCTGTTACTAATATCAAAGGTTGAAAACAATCAATACGCCAAGGCCGATGTGGTGATGATTGCAGGTGTAATTATGGAAATAGAAGAGGAACTGGAAGACCGCCTGGAAGAAAAACACCTCATTTTCAACAACAACATGAAATACATCTACTCTATTATGGGTAACCGCCCGCTGATGCATACCCTGTTGTTCAATTTGATAAACAATGCTATTAAGTACAACAAACCTAAAGGCAGTATTACCGTTGCCGATGAATTGAAGGAAGATGTTTATATATTGGAAATTACTGACACAGGTGCGGGGATGGACCAGCAACAGATAGAAAATGCCTTTAATCGTTTTGAAAAGTTTGAAACCGAAGAAAAGGAAAGTTATGGCCTTGGTTTAGCTATTGTGAAAAGCATTACCGCGTTTCACAACATCAGGGTAAAAATAGACTCGGTAAAAGAAAAAGGCACCAGCATATATCTCATATTTAACCGCGAGCGGGACTTCACTTAATCTTCACATTGTATCAATACCTTTACAAAGTTTATTTTATAAGTAGATCCCCTATTTAACTATAGAGGCTGTTTTCCAGAAGGTAACAGCCTTTTTTTGTTGCCCCCAATTGCTTATATCATTTTATTCATGTTCCCTCAGGGTCTCTCGCAGAGGACCCTGAGGTTCGCCGCGTTCAAAACATCTAACAGATATTCAGAACAGCGGATTTGCAGGACGTATACATCAGGGTCCTCTGTGAGAGACCTTGATGGGACGGAACAGCCTTTTTTTGTTGCCCCCGATTGCTTATATCATTTTATTACGCTTAACCAGGTAGGTATTCAGGATATGATGATAACCTTCATGAATATCGGCATCAACCAGGTCGATATGATACTGCGCACATTTTAATTCCAATTGATGGCGATACTCTTTCAACGATGCTTTGTAGGCCTCGCGGATGCGGGCTGGGTTTACCTTTAGTTCGTCGCCGCTTTCGATGTCTACAAAATGATGAGGGCGGTTATCAAAATTAAACTCAAGCTCCTTTTGCTTATCCGTTACATTGAAAACCACCACCTCATGTTTATTAAACTTTAAATGCTGAATAGCTGCAAATAAAGCCTGCTGTTTTTCGGCATCCAGGTTATTCTCCAGCATATCGCTAAAAATGATCACCAACGAACGCTGGTGAATTTCCTGCGCTATATGATGCAGCACATTGGTGATATTGGTTTGTGTATTCACCTTAGGACTGGCATGCATTTTTTCGAGCTCGGCATATAAATAAAACAGGTGAGTAGTAGTTGATTTTGCCGCACTTATCCAGTCTATTTTGTCCGAAAACATACAGAGCCCAAACGCGTCGCGCTGTTTTTTGAACAGGTACATCAACGATGCTATGGCATAAACCGAAAACTGGAGTTTACTGGTGCCCGTTTCCGGGAAATTCATGGATGATGACGTGTCCAGCAACAGGAAACAACGCAAATTGGTTTCCTCTTCAAATTGCTTAACAAATAATTTATCGGTACGAGCCAGCAGTTTCCAGTCGATATTTTTTACCGATTCCCCATTGTTATATAGTCGGTGTTCAGCAAACTCAACCGAAAATCCATGGAAAGGGCTTTGATGCAAACCGGTAATAAATCCTTCAACCACCTGCCGGGCCAGCAATTCGAGATTGGCCAGTTGCCTTATTTGCTGATCATCATTTAATTTGGGCATAGGCTAATATAGGGCATAAAAAAAGCGTTGCAAAATTGCAACGCTTTTTCACTAAAATATGTTGTGTTAATGCTACAGTGGATAGCATTAATAAGCCTCTTTGGGTTATGCTAACTGTTTTACCAGTTTGTCAGTTAATACTGATTTTGGCACAGCACCTATTTGTTTATCCACAATTTCGCCATTTTTGAAGAACAATAAGGCAGGGATGTTACGAATACCGTATTTTACAGATATACCTGGGTTGTTGTCAACGTCTACTTTACCAACAACAGCTTTGCCTTCATATTCTTTTGCAATATCTTCAACTACCGGACCTACCATCCTACACGGACCACACCATTCCGCCCAAAAGTCAATTAATACCGGTTTGTCTGATTTCAGGACAAGCTCGTCAAAGTTTGCATCAGTTATTTCTAAAGCCATGATTTCTATTTTTTAAATTTTGTACTTACAAATATATGCTATTCAAATTGCTTGCCACAAGTGTACTACTGACAATGTGACAATTATATTATTATAATCCACGCAGTTAACGCCTGCATGACCATTTGTCGCATTTACACCTCAAACGCATCTTTGCGACATGACGTATTAACACAAATAACCTGTTTACAAAGCATATATACAACTGTATCGGCGGGTTACTTTTTAACATTGGGGGTATTAATTAACATTACAGCTGTTATTATGTTTCTGGTAATCATGTCTCTCGTGCTCATTATAGCTGCTCCGATCTTGCAAATCACTTTTTCGGTATTGAGGATAAAGGGTAAAACCAGATTGCCACTCATTGTTACCATGACTTTATCAATAATAGTTGGAGTAGCGCTTTCTTTCATAGCAACTTATGCCGTCGGAATATCGCATGATACTGGCCGTTCACAATGCTTCACACCTGAAACTGCATTGTTTTTAGGCGGCGTTTTACTTATCGCAACAATGGCCCCGATTACATTTATAATCAGCTATATTATTTACATTGTTAAACAGAAAACTGCTGCTATCAGCCATTCAAAACCAAGCCTGTAATCAGCTTAATTTTTTAATAATTAGCATATTAACTAATGATCATCAACTAAATCAATGCAAATCATACCACTACTAATGCTTCTTATAGCACCGGTATTACAGATATTCCTCTCTGTAAAACGAAGCAATAATTTGCTTTCGTTGTCACTTGGGCTTATCGCTTTCCTCACGTTTATATCAGGAATGATAATTTCGGTGGCCGCGGCATTTGTTTCGATGGCACTTCTGCCTCCAAATATAAACTGCGCTATAGGTTGTGTGGGCCTGGTTCCATTGGAGTTTTTATTACTGATATTTACCACACCTACCATTTATACCATATACCTAGTTAAACTTAACAGCAAAAAAACGACCTAAAGCTAAGCCAACGGTCGTTTTATATATTGCTCACACTCACGTTATCTTACCTAATTATCTCGGGGAGCAAAATCTTTCAAAGTCTCCCCCTTCAGGGGGAGATTTAGAGGGGGCTTAAGCACCTTTCAAAGTGGCCATACCACCATCAGCAATCAGCTCGGCACCGGTTATAAATGTTGAATCATCGGAAGCGAAGAAGGTAACTGTTTTAGCAATTTCTTCTGCTAAACCGAAACGTCCCATTGGGATCTGTTTTATAAGTTCAGAACCCATGCCTTCCAGTTGTTCCTGGGTTAAGCCTAATTTATCGGCGGTGTGTAAAGGTGTTACAACCGGGCCAGGGCTTACAGAGTTAACCCTGATGCGGCGTGGTAATAACTCGGCAGAGATGTTTTTAGCTAATGAAAGCAATGCTGCTTTACTTGCTGCATAAACAGTTGCACCGGCCATACCAATATGTGCGTTGATTGATGTATTAAGTATGATAGAACCACCATCATTAATTAAAGGCAATAACTGCTGAATACTGAAGTAAGCACCTTTAAAGTTGATGTTCATGATATCATCAAACATCTTTTCGCTCATTTGCTCGGTTGAATTGAACTGACCAATACCTGCATTAACAAATACGATGTCAATTTTTTCGGCAATGGCTTTTACTTTTTCGCCCAGTTGTTTTACCTGGTTTATGTCGCCGCTGTCGGCAATCACACCTTTAGCATCGGCACCAAGTGTTTCAAGCGCTTCGTTAATTGATTTTTGGTTTCTGCCGGTGATGATCACTTTAGCACCTTGTGCAATGAACTCTTGTGCTGTGGCCAGGCCTATACCACTGTTGCCGCCTGTTATTACTGCTGTTTTTCCTTGTAACTTTTTCATTATCTTTGTTATTGATACATCAAAGGTACAGTGCGTTATGATGCCCCACAAGAATGCACCATTTTGTGTGCAACATACTTTTTGGTAGGTTATGGGCCGGTTTGATGCAATCGATATATCGCCTTTTTCAATATGACAAAAAACAGACATTCCGATCATTCATGCACTATGGCAGCAGCCCTCAGCGTGATCAGCGGTAAGTGGAAACTGAGCATAATAAACCAATTGTTATCCGGACAGAAGCGCTACAGCGAGATAAACCGGGCCATTCCGGGCATGACCGAAAAGATGCTATCACAACAAATTCGCGAACTGGAAGAGGACGGTATTGTGACGCGCCATATTTTTCCCGAAGTGCCGCCAAGGGTTGAATACTCCCTTACTCCCATTGGCGAGGAATTATCATCTATATTTTATACCCTCGAAAGATGGGGAAGCCATTACATGACCGTTACTAATGCCAACGGCGAGGTGATTCAGCCGGATTATACTTGTTATACTTTAGTTAGGCAGGATGATGAGGTAGTGAAGGCTGAGGTGTAATTCGATTTCTATTTGTTATGTCATTGCGAGCGTAGCGTGGCAATCGCACGGAAGTATAGCCGCTCTGTATAGCATGCGATTGCCACGCTACGCTCGCAATGACATGAATTTAAGTAGTCGTGAAATCTAACTCAACACCGGTTCTTCATTAGTTAAACTATGGATCCCGGCCATAAAATCATCGCTTGGGTTTACTTTGAATGATTTTGACGAAAGTTCGACCAGCATAACTTCTTCCCTGTCCTTGATCTGGAAACGGAGTTTACAGTTTTTTACCGGGTACTTTTGGTTATTATCATCTATCATATGCTGAATATCGTCCAGCAGTTTACTATTGAGCATTTGCACATCAATACAAACAGTTAACGATTTGGTGAGCTTATCACGCATTTCTGATAGCAGGTCCATCACCATGATCCGCAGATCCCAGTTATCTTTTTGGCGGAATTTTTCTTCAATGTTTCCCTTAATATGCAGAAAGTAACCTTCCATCATCATATTACGGAATTTCACATAATCATCGCCAAACAGGGCAAACTCGTACGATTCATTGTAGTCCTCAAACACAAACGTGCCGAATGGCTTGCCCGTTTTGGTCATTTTATGCTGAACGCTTGATACCAGGCCCCCAATACGCAACTCGCCTCGACGGCGTAGTTCATTAAATGCCATCATCACATCCTCGCCACCTTCGCCTGAGCGGGCTTTTTGCATCAGTTTCAAATCGCTGATGTTGGCGTTACAGAAGCGTTTAAGTTCAACTTTATAGTTATCCAACGGATGCCCGGTTAAATAGATACCGATAACCATTTTCTCGTACTTCAACTTTTCAATCAATGCCCATTCTTCAACATCGGGCATAGCCGGTTCGGGTACATAAGAAGCTACCGAGCCGCCAAATAATGACGATTGCGAGCTGCTTTGCACATTCTGATAATCATTGGCATATTTGATCAGGCGTTCAACACCGGTTAAGGTACCCAACTCGGTTTTGGCAAAAAACTGGGCGCGCGGAATCCCAAAGCCATCAAAAGCCCCCCCGTATACCAGGTTTTCGTACGATTTACGGTTTACGCTACGGGTATTTGAACGACGGGCAAAATCATATACCGTTTCAAACGGCCCATTGGCATTACGTTCTTCAATAATACTTTCAACGGCCTTATCACCCACACCTTTTACACCGGTCAATCCGAAACGTACCTGCCCGCGTTTGTTCACCGCAAAAGCCATGTCCGACTCGTTGATATCCGGCCCTAATACCTCAACCCCCATACGGCGACATTCCTCCATAAAGAAGGTAATTTTCTCAATATTGTTCTGGTTATTCAAAACCGCCGCCATGTATTCTGACGGGTAATGCGCTTTTAAATAAGCTGTTTGGTATGCCACAAAAGCGTAGCATGTAGAATGCGACTTATTGAACGCGTACTGGGCAAAAGCCTTCCAGTCGGTCCAGATTTTGGTAAGCTTGTCTTTTGGATGGCCTTTGGCAACCGCCCCGTCCATAAATTGGGCTTCCATTTTGTTAAGTACCTCAATCTGCTTTTTACCCATCGCCTTACGCAAAACGTCGGCATCACCTTTACTAAAGCCAGCCAACTTTTGCGATAAAAGCATCACCTGTTCCTGGTATACGGTAATACCATAGGTTTCGCCCAGGTATTCTTCCATATCCGGCAAGTCGAACACAATAGGTTCGCGACCATGCTTACGGGAAATAAAGTTAGGAATGTACTCTATCGGACCCGGACGGTAAAGGGCGTTCATGGCAATCAAGTCCTCAAACTTATCGGGCTTAAGCTCGCGCAGGTACATTTGCATACCATCACTTTCAAACTGAAAAGTACCATTGGTATCGCCACGCTGATAAAGCTCGTAAGTTTTAAGGTCATCAAGCGGTATATAGTCAATTTGTATTTCTACACCATGATTTTGTTTGATCATGCGCAGGGCATCCTTAATAATGGTAAGGGTTTTCAGACCCAAAAAGTCCATCTTAATAACACCTGCGTCCTCAATTACACGTCCGTCATATTGGGTAACCAGCAGGTCCGAGTCTTTAGCCGTAGCTACCGGAACAATATCGGTAAGGTCATATGGTGCAATGATGATACCCGCGGCGTGTACACCTGTATTACGTACCGAACCTTCCAGCTTTTCGGCCTCGCGTAGTACTTGTGCTTTAAGGTCATTCCCGTTCAGGATCTCTTTTAGCTCGGGAACCTGCTCAATAGCATCTTTAAGGGTGATACCCAACGTTTCGGGTACCAGTTTCTTCATGGCACTTACATCGGCCAGCGGCATATCGAGCACACGGCCCACATCCTGGATACTGGTACGGGCAGCCATCGAACCATAGGTAATGATCTGGGCTACCTGGTTTTTACCATATTTATCAACCACATAATCAATAACCCGCTGGCGGCCGGCATCGTCAAAGTCCGTGTCAATATCGGGCATCGATTTACGGTCGGGGTTCAGGAACCTCTCAAACAGGAGGTTATACTTTATCGGGTCGATATTGGTTATACCGATACAGTAAGCCACCACCGATCCCGCTGCCGAACCACGGCCCGGACCAATAAATACCCCCATATCACGACCGGCCCTGATAAAGTCGGCAACAATGAGGAAGTATCCCGCAAAACCCATGGTACGGATGGTGAACAACTCAAAGTTGATACGCTCTTCGGCTTCCGGACTGATATCGCGGTAACGCTCCTTGGCACCCATAAAGGTCAGGTGCTTCAGGTATTCCCACTGGTTAAGGGTATCTGCATCGGGCGTATTGTGAATCTTAAATTCATCGGGAATAATATAGTTAGGTAGCAGAATATCGCGTTTTAGTTTTAACGTCTCTACCTTATCAACGATTTCGTTGGTGTTATCTAATGACTCGGGCAGATCATGGAACAATTGTCCCATTTCTTCCTGTGTTTTAAAGTAAAACTGATCGTTAGGAAAACCGAAACGATAGCCTTTCCCCCCCTCTTCGTCGGTAGCTATCGGGGTGCTTTGCATATCACCGGTGTTTACGCAAAGCAAAATATCATGCGCATTTGAGTCCTGCTGATCCACATAGTGCGAATCGTTTGAGCAGATCACCTTTACATTGTATTTTTTAGCATAGGTAAGTAATACCCTGTTAATTGTTTCCTGCTCCGGAATTTCGTGGCGCTGCAGTTCGATATAATAATCCTCCCCAAACAGGTCAAGCCACCATCTAAATTCCTTCTCGGCATTTTCGGGCGTGTCTTTTAAGATAGCCTGCGGTACTGATGCACCTATACAGCAGGTAGTGGCGATAATACCTTCATGATATTTTAAAATCAGTTCCTTATCAATACGGGGCCATTTACTGTACAAGCCTTCCATATACCCCAATGAGCATAGCTTTACCAGGTTTTTATACCCGGTAGGGTTTTTAGCCAGCATCAGTTGGTGGCGGCGAACATCTTTATTTTCTTTGGTAAATTGCTTTTTATGCCTGTCTTCAACCACGTAAAACTCGCAGCCTACAATGGGTTTCACATTGTGTTTACCGGCTTCGGCCACAAACTTAAATACGCCGAACATGTTGCCATGATCAGTGATCGCGAGGGCCTTCATCCCATCCTTAGCGGCTTTTTTATACAGCTTGGAGATATCGGCTGCACCATCGAGCAGGGAGAACTGGGTATGTACGTGGAGGTGAGAAAAATCAGGCATAGTAAATCCGTTTCAACAAAATCTTTAATGAGGTACAAAGTTAAAACAAGTTAAGGATGTAGACTGTTAAAAAATAGCACTGTGGAAATTTTTAATTAAAGCCGCTCCCTCAGTTTGTAAATTACACAAAACACACCGCAAACAGCTATACTTAGCATGTTATTTGCATATATTAAGCAACCCTATCATCACCTTTGAAATACATATACAATTGAAAAAAATACTACGAATAACCCTTAAAACAATACTTTGGATACTGGTTAGTGTAGTTCTGCTGGTTATCCTTGTAGTAATTTTAATACAGGTTCCTGCTGTTCAAAACTTCGCGAAGGATAAAGCAGTTACTTTTTTACAGAATAAAATTCATACTAAGGTTAAGATTGGTCATGTAAGCCTCGGCTTGCCCAAGCTGTTGGTTTTGGAAGATGTTTATTTTGAGGATCAGAAAAAAGACACCCTGATTGCCGGCGAAAAACTAAAGGTTGATATCAGCATGCTCAAGTTGCTGCACAGCCAGGTTGAGGTAAATGAGGTAAATCTGCAGGGCATTACCGCCAATGTAAACCGAGGGGCCGACAGCGTGTTCAACTTCGATTACATTATCAAAGCTTTTGTGGGCGAACAAAAGAAAGAGGTAAAACCTACCGACACCACTTCAACCATGAAGTTTTCGGTTGATAAGATCATTCTCGATAAGATCAACATAAAATATAAGGATGCCATTACCGGTAACGATGTAAAGTTTTTGCTCGGCCACTTTGATACCCGCGTTAAAGATTTTGATATGGATAAAATGAAATTTACCATACCCAAAATCACACTTAGCGATGTAAATGCCCGGATCATCCAAACGCCAACCAAAGCTATCCCACCACCTGATACAGCTACCACTCCGCTAAACATGGACCTAAATTTAGGCGTGATCGATATCTCCAAAATCAAGGTCGATTACCAAAGTGCCGAAATGGGCGCCAAAGTTGACCTAAGCAAGTTTTTGGTGGAGATGGATAAGATCGACCTCAAAAACCAAAAGGTAGGTATCAAAAGTATCGAGTTAAATGATACCAAA
Source organism: Mucilaginibacter sp. Mucisp86 (assembly GCF_047324315.1). Classification (NCBI taxonomy): domain Bacteria; kingdom Pseudomonadati; phylum Bacteroidota; class Sphingobacteriia; order Sphingobacteriales; family Sphingobacteriaceae; genus Mucilaginibacter; species Mucilaginibacter sp. Mucisp86. Next base: position 4,129,874 of record NZ_CP168503.1, on the reverse strand, counting down.
GCAGGCCTGAGTTTAGCCAAACCCAAAACTGTAGCTAAAGCAGTTATTAAAGCCGTTAAAAAACTGGATACGCTGGTATCCTCTCCTACCAAATCGGCATGGAGGGCTACCATTGGTAAGGTCACTTTCACTAACGATAATATTAAATTTGATAACGAAGCGCAGAAAGCCATACCCAAAGGCCTTGATTTTGGCCACATGGACATCCGAAACCTGAATGCCGAAGCTGAAAATATTTCATATAGTCCGGATACTATCTCAGGCAAGATCAACTCCTTTACTTTTGCCGAAAAAAGCGGCTTAAAGATCAACAAGTTTCATACGGCATTCCTGTACGGACCAACTACCGCTTATATGAATGATCTGCTATTGGAAACGCCAAATACTACACTGCAAAAATCAGTACAGGTGCGCTACCCATCTATTGATGCCATTACCAAAAACATAGGTGCACTGGGCATCAATGCCAATTTAGATGGTAGTCGCCTTGGTTTGAAAGATGTTTTATTGCTGATGCCAACCATGGCCAGTATAGAGCCATTCAAATCATCACCCGGTACGGTATTCAAGATTAACGGCCGGGTAAGCGGACAGGTTGATAACCTGGATATACCTAACCTGGAAGTTACCGGCTTAAGCAGCACTCACATTAAAGCCTCGGCCAAAATGAAAGGGCTTCCCGATGTAAACAAGGCAACATTTGATATTAGCATTGCCGATTTCAGCACAAGCAGAAATGATATAGCCAAGCTTGCCCCGGCAGGCAGCATCCCGCCAAACGTGAGCATCCCCGAAAAAATGAACCTGAAAGGTAATTTTAAAGGGAGCATGTATACCTTTAATACCAAAATGGGGCTGCGTTCAAGCTACGGCGCGGTCGACTTGGTAGCGGCTTTGAAAAACGGCCAAAACAAAAACGCGGCGACTTATACCGCCAATATTAAAGTTAATGAACTTAATGTCGGCGCTCTTACCAAACAACCGCAAATGGTTGGCCGCATTACCATGAACGCTAATTTGAAAGGTAAAAGCCTCGACCCTAAAAAGGCCAGCATAGCATTTAACGGCAACGTTGCAAAAGCTTATGTTAAAGGTTACACCTATCAAAACCTGGCCATGAAGGGCACATCGAGCAATGGCGCGTATACCGCTGTTGCTACCATGAAAGATCCCAACATTAATTTCAGCCTGGATGCAAAGGCCAACCTCAATAAAAAATATCCGGCAGTTAAAGCTACCTTAAATGTGGATAGCATCAACCTTAAAAACCTGAATTTTGTAAAAGACGACATGCGCTTTCACGGCAAAGTTGTAGCTGATGTACCAACTGCCGACCCGGATTACCTGAATGCCTATATTAAAGCCACCGACCTATTAGTGGTAAACAAAGGCCAGCGGATTCAGATGGATACCATTAGCCTCATCTCAACAGCCAGTGCCGATAGCAGCACGCTTAGGTTAAAAACACCTATCATGACCGCGCACATGGCCGGCAAGTACAAGCTTACACAGATAGCCCCGGCCCTGCAGGATGCGATCAACAAATATTTTAATACCGCAATCGCCGGCGGTCAGCAGGTTGCAGTAAAAACCAAAGGTGGCAAAACCGTTAAAACCAAACCTGCGCCGATGGTTAAATACGATGCGCAGCAATTTAAGTTTGAAGCCCGGTTGGTTAAAACCCCTTTGTTAAACCAGTTTGCTCCCGATCTGAAGCAACTCGACCCGGTATTGCTAAACGGCAGTTTCAACAGCCAAACCGGCGAGCTGATTGTGAAAGGCTCGATACCAAAGGTGGTTTACGGCACCAACACAGTTAATAAAGCATCGCTTAATATCAACACAGGCAACAACGCACTTAATTATAATTTCTCGGTTGATGAGGTTAAGGTGGGGTCCTCTGTCGATCTGTTGTATACCAGCATTTCTGGTTCGGCAAAGGATAACAAAGCTGGCTTAAGCATACAGATCAGCGACGCGGCCAAGAAAGAACGCTTCCGTATAGCGGGCACTTTCAGTCTGTTGCCAAATGAGTATCAGTTTAGCTTTAATAAGGATGGCCTGTTACTGGATTACCTGCCTTGGGCGGTTAGCGATGATAATTTTTTACAATATGGGCCAAAAGGCATCCTGGCGCACAACTTTACCATTAGCAACAACAACCAGATCCTTAGCGTTAACAGCAGCACACAAGAGTTTAACAGTCCGCTGAATATCAAATTCAATAATTTCCATATTGAAGCGCTTACCAAAATGGCCAAGCAGGACTCGTTACAGGTAGGCGGTACCATTAATGGCGATGCCACCGTAAGCAATTTTCAAACCGCGCCATTATTTACTGCTGCCATCAATGTAAATGATTTCAATTTTAAAGGCGATTCGGTGGGCAACATCGCCCTTAAGGTAAATAACCAAACAGATAACGCCTATGCCGCTCAAATGAGCATCACCGGCAAAGGCAACCAGGTTGACTTAAACGGCACCTATTACACTTCACCTGAAAGCCGCTTTGATCTCGATCTGAATATTGTTAACCTGAGTATGAAGAGCATTGAGGGCTTTAGTTTTGGCAATTTGCGTAATGCTGCCGGTAATATTACCGGCGCGCTTAAAATATCAGGTACCACCACCGCACCGTCTGTAAGGGGGGATATTAACTTTAATAAGGTGGGCTTCAATGTGTCGATGCTTAACTCCTACTTCCGGATGCCGCAGGAAAGCATCACTTTCAACAATGAAGGCATCCGGTTTAATGATTTTACTTTGATTGATTCAACCGGGAATAAGGCTGTAGTTAGCGGCAGTATCTACACCAAAACTTACACCGATTTTGCCTTCGGTATGGATATTAATGCCAATAATTTTAGGGTTACCAACTCAACCGAAGCAGATAATAAACTTTACTACGGCAAGCTTTATGTAGATACCCGCATCAAGATCCGCGGTAATTTGGCTAAACCGGTTGTTGATGCCAACCTTACCGTGAACGACAAAACCGACATGACCTTTGTGCTGCCAACCAACGACCCGGCAGTTGAAGACCGTAAGGGGGTAGTAGACTTTATTGATAAGGATGCCCCTAAATTGGATTCGATACTGCTGGCAAAGCAACTTGATTCGCTCAAAAAATCAGAGGTTACAGGTCTCGACGTATCGGCAACTATCAACGTAAATAAGAACGCAGCATTTACTATTGTTGTAGATGAGCGTAACGGCGATATCGTACATCTGAAAGGCGAAGCCAATTTGAACGGCGGCATCGACCCAAGCGGCAAAATTAACCTTACCGGCACTTACGTAGTTAACTCGGGCTCATATAACTTAGCCTACGCCACCGTTAAACGTACTTTCAACTTTAAAAAAGGCAGTACCATAGTTTGGACAGGCGACCCAACCAGCGCCAATATTGATCTTACCGCCATTTACGTAGCCAATGTGCCGCCTATTGACCTGGTTTCAAACCAGCTTTCGGATGCGCAAAATAGTACGATGTACAAGCAAAAACTACCTTTCAACGTTAACCTTAACCTGAAAGACCAGCTGCTTACTCCTAATATTAGTTTTGATATTGTGTTGCCGGATAGTACCTACTCCGTATCATCAGATGTGGTGAGCACTGTTAATACCCGCCTTACACAGATAAGGCAGGACCCCAATGAGCTTAACAAACAGGTATTGGGAGTATTGGTACTGGGCCGCTTTATTGGTGATAATCCGCTGCAAAGCCAGGGTGCCGGCACTACAGTTGAAGGCACCATCCGTAACAGCGTTAGCAGTTTATTATCCGATCAACTGAACCGACTGGCAGGAAGCCTGATCTCGGGCGTCGACCTCAATTTCGGTCTTACATCCGGTGAGGATTATTCGTCGGGCACGGCCACAAATCGCACGGATCTTAACGTTGGCCTGTCTAAACGGTTCCTGAACGACAGGCTTACGGTAAGCGTTGGCAACAATTTTAACCTGGAAGGCAACCAGCCAGGACAAAAGGCATCAAACATTGCCGGCGACGTATCTATAGCCTATAAACTAAGCAAGGATGGCCGCTATACCCTGCGCGCTTACCGCCGCGACGAATTTATTGTGATACAGGGACAGATCATTGAAACCGGCGTAGGCTTTACCTTAACGGTTGATTATAACCGTTTCAGGGAGATCTTCCGCAAACGTACACCTGAAGAACGCAGATTACGCCGCCAGTATCAGCAGGAACAAAAAGAGAAAAAAGAAAAACAGGACGAGGCGGATAAAGCACTGGAGCAAAAGAACATGCAGCAGCAACAGGACAACAAACCGCAAACTACTTCAAACTAAACCCATGACCAAACATTTAAAATATATACTGCTTTCATCATGTGTTTTACTGAGTGCCTGCAGTACTACTAAGTTTCTGGCACCAGGCCAAAAGCTGTATACAGGCGGCGAGGTGGTGATCAAAGATTCGGTTTTGAAAAAGAGCGAGAAAAGCGCCTTAAGTGAAGAACTTGGTGCCTTGTTAAGACCGGTACCCAATAGTACTATATTGGGTATGCGTTTTAAATTATGGCTGTACTTTAAAACCAAGACCAATAAAACCAAAGGCCTTGCACACTGGCTTAATAAAAAAGGTGAACCTCCTGTGCTCATCAGTTCGGTAAACCTTGAGCAAAACAGTAATATCCTCCAAAATCGGTTACAAAATGAAAGCTATTTCCAGGCACAGGTAAGCGGAGATACGGTGAGTAAAAAACCAACATCAAAAGTTGCCAAGGCTGTTTATACCGCCGTAACAGGACCTGGCTACAAAATCAGGAAAGTGGTCTTCCCTCAAGGTAACCGGACTATCGATACAGCAGTTGCCGGCACGTCGGCAAAAACATTGCTAAAGGTTGGCGATAAATATAACCTCGATGTTATTAAAACCGAGCGGCTGCGCATTGATGCCCGCCTGAAAGAAGAAGGCTTTTATTACTTTTCGCCCGAAAACCTCATCATGCATGTAGATAGCACAATAGCCGGTCACCAGGTTGATATTTTTGTAGCAGTTAAAAACGAGACTCCGGGTCGTGCTCAAAATATTTACACCATCAATAACATTTATGTATACCCAAGCTACACGTTAAGGGATACTTCCCTAATGAAAGATAAAGCCGTTTTTTATAAATGGTATAATATTGTTGAGCGTCGTAATACAGTGCACACTTACACTTTTGCCAACACCGTATTGATGCGCCCGGGCCAGGTTTACAACCGTACCGCACATAATAACTCACTTAACCGTTTCATTAACCTTGGCCCCTACAAGTTTGTAAAAAACAGGTTTGAAGATGTATCTGCCGATTCATCAAAGCTTGACGTTTACTACTTCCTTACCCAATACAAAAAGAAATCGCTATCGCTTGATATATTGGGCCGCACCACATCAGCCAATTATACCGGTACGCAGGTAAATTTAAACTGGCTTAACCGCAATGCATTTAAAGGCGCCGAGGCTTTAAAAATAACGCTGTTTGGTAGTACCGATGTGCAGGTAGGTGGCCAAAACGCCGGCTACAACGTATACCAGGCCGGTATCCAGACAACGCTTTCATGGCCCCGCTTTATCGGGCCCATCTACCCAAAAGCTGCCGATGCCTATATTCCACATACCAACCTGAGCCTCGGCTACTCGATAGTAAACCGCCAAAAACTATACAACTTAAATTCATATAACTTATCGTTCGGTTACCAGTGGCGCGAAACAGAACACCGTTCGCATGAGCTTAACCTGATCAACTTCCAGTTTGTAAATCCGTTGAGCATATCGCAATTATATCTCGACAGTATCCACAAGAAAAACGTTCCGGTTAACCCCGCGCTGAAACACGTTATTGATAAACAGTTTATCCTGGGCCCAAGCTATAGCTTTACCTACACCAATACCAACGAGGATTACCGAACCAATACACTTTACTATAACGGAAAGATCAGTCTCTCAAACAATATTTATGGCTTAATTACCGGTGCCGACAGTGCCGGCGGAAAACCTAAAAAACTGTTCGGCGCTATTTTTAACCAATATATAAAACTGGAGAACGAGATAAGGTATTTCCATAAAACCGGTCCGAACAGCACCATCGCCAGCCGGCTTATCGTAGGTGTAGGCTTACCCTATGGCAACTCAACCCAGTTACCTTACAGCCAGCAGTTCTTCATTGGCGGCCCTAACAGCTTGCGTGGTTTCAGGGCAAGGGCCATCGGGCCGGGATCATTTGATCCGAGTACGGGCGTGGGCACCGGCGGGTTTCTGGCAGACGAATCGGGCGATATCAAGGTAGAGGCCAACATCGAGTACAGGCCAAAACTATTCAGTATCGTGCGCGGAGCATTATTTGTTGACGCCGGTAATATCTGGCTGCTCCATTCAAACGGGTCACAGCCGGGGGCAGTATTTACCAAGAGCTTTTTAAACGATTTGGCTGTGGATGCCGGCTTTGGTTTAAGGTTTGATTTAACGGTACTGGTGTTACGTACCGATCTGGGTATCCCCTTGCGTACACCATATGTGCGTGCCAATGAGCCCCGCTGGGATTTCAACTTTAACCGCAGCGTGTTTAACCTGGCCATTGGGTATCCGTTTTAAGTTAATTCGTTCAGCATAACGAAAGCCACGGCCGGCAAGAGTTGAGCTATTGATACAATAAATATTTATCGGCCGGTTGTTTTATATTTAGATTGATATTTTAATACATAGCATTTCTTTTTATATTTATCAATTGACACAAACCGCGCAAAGTCCTGCACTCCATATCATTGTATATTGTTAAAAAGGCAGCGATGTTAAATTGATATCAATAATAGGATGCCGCTAAGAAGCTCTTTTTTAAAACTTTTAATATTAGCTCAATTTTTATTTTCGGGTGTATATGCCAGCATTCCCTACCAGGTAGTTTACCTGAAAAACTACAATGCAACTGACGGCCTGCCCAGCTCACGGGTTCATTATTTAATGCAGGACAGCAGGGGCTTTATCTGGTTAGCCACAGACAAAGGCGTGAGCAGGTTTGACGGCGAACATTTTAAAAACTTCACATCGGCCGATGGGCTGGAAAACAATGAGTGTTTCCGGATAGCCGAAGACAATTACCACCGGATTTTTTTTTACTGTAATAATTATAAGGTCTGTTATTATGAAAACGGGCTTATTCATAATCTAAGTTCCCATCAAAAAGTAATAGTATTGCCTTTTGCCAATTTCTTTTTTAACCGTTATAATGAGCTCTGTGTAAATTACAGGCTTAATACTAAAGTATATCATTTTGATGAATTAAATTCAAGAAGGCACACCATCCAACATTTAAACGGGGATATTTATGGCGAGAACGGTGAGGAGATCACCTTATCTGAAAATGACCTTGACATCCTCGAAAAAGAGCTTAAGACCGGACAATTAAGTTATCTAACGGCTAATATCAATACCAAACCATACAGGTTGGCTATACAGCAAAACCATTTGTTATTAATAACTAAAGAATGGGTGCAGGTTTATCAGTATAAGAAAAGCGGGATTATTCCGCTCAATAAAATTTATTTTACGGGCAACGTAACCTCGGTTTATCCTATGGGTAAAAATACTTTTGCCGTTACTACGGTAAAGCAAGGCACATACATTATAAACTACCTTACCGGCGAACGTAAAAACTATCTTAATAACCACATCACCACATCAACGCTTATAGACAAGGAAAATAATTTATGGTTTGGTAGTTATGACAAAGGCTTCTTTTTAAGTACCAACCCCGAAGTAAAAGTCATTAATAAAGAAAGCGGCCTGGCAAATGAAGACGTTTTAAGACTGGGTATAGCTGGCGGTTACCTTTTTGCCGGGCACGTTTTAAGCATGCTCAGCTATATGAAGCTTGGGACAAATCAATTGTCATTAATAGACACCATATCCATAAATCAAAACCGGTCTGACTTTAACCGGATAACCAATCTGCTTGCAATTCCGGGCAATAGGCTCATGATTGGTACCGATAATGGCTTATTCAAATTAAATGTTTCCAATAGCAACCCGGCGTTTTGGCATTCCGAAAGTTATCTTTCGGGCCCTAAAAAATATAATGGCCCTATAAAAGGAATTACCAATCTACATGATACAGTCTGTTTTGCCTCACAAGAAACCGTTGGCGTATTATCAAATCAGCTCAAATCTCTAAAAGCTTATAGATTCAAGCCAATACGCATGACATCGCTTACCTGGTATAAAAACAGCCTGTTGGTGGGTTCACTTTATGGGTTATACCGGTTAAAGCCAACCACTAATGATACTACCTCTGTTCAAATACTGGCTGATAAAGGAATAAATGTTGTTAAATGCCTGGCATCAAATAATGATGTATGCGCAATAGGTACCGACGCTCAGGGGGTATTTTTGTGGGCTGGGAAACAAATTGTTCAATTTAGATCTCCTGCCATCTCTTCAGGTGATATCCGTAAACTGGTATGGACAGATGCCAATACCTTATGGGTATGTACTGCAGATGGTGTAAGCATTATCAGCTTTTATAATAAATATAAGCATTACCGGATCAGCCTGCTAAACACCAGCAACGGGCTTCCTTCAGATAATGTTGCCGACGTTGTTCAGAACGGCGCTGATTACTATATAGCCACAGATCAGGGAATAGCGGTGACTCAAAATTTAGGGAACACCAACCTGCCCCGGCCGGTGTTAATTAATGACGGAAGATCCGAAACTCAAAATAGCTTTACCTACGGACAACCTGTTGTTTTTAATTGCGTTGCCCTATCCTACAAAAGCATGGGTAAAATACAATACCGGTTCAGGCTCAAAGGGGTTGATAAAAACTGGAGCGTTGCACCGTCTGGTGAAAAGCGGTTTGACCTGTTGCCTCCCGGAAACTATGAGTTAGAAGCGATGGCTGCCAATCGTTTTAACCAGTTAAGCCCATCGCTTATTTTTAAATTTACCGTTATGCCTTTATGGTATCAGCAGTTGTGGTTACAGGTTTTGGCTGTGTTAAGTGCTGTAGTTGTAGCTTTTTTACTGGTACGAAAATATTATCAGTCCATCATAGGCTTACAAAAAAAGGACTACGAAAATGCGCTTGCCCTGCAACGTGAACGTCAGCGTATCAGCAGTGAGGTGCATGATGATTTGGGGGCAAGTATATCGGGTATCAAGCTGAGGACCGAACTGTTGAGCCGGAAGGCAGCCAACCAGCCTGATTTTAAGGAAATAGACGCTGTTCACGAAGCTATTACGGATATCTCTACCCAGATGCGGCTGATTATCTGGAGCCTTGATGCCGAAAACGACGAGGTGAGTAACCTGACCAGTTTTATTCATAAACAAGCCATCAAAATATTTGAATATAGCAATATCAACCTTCATGTAAATGCCTCGGTTAGCGAAACCGGAGTTACCATTAGCGGCGAAAAAAGACGACAGGTATATCTTCTTGTTAAGGAGGTTTTAAACAATATTGTCAAACATTCGAAGGCGCAAAATGCATTTCTGGACATCAGTCTTTACAAAAACCGGCTGCAGATAAGTATCCGTGATGACGGCCGTGGCTTTGACCCTGATCTGCGCAAATACGAAACCATGGGGATCCGTAATATTTATGAACGTGCAAAAATTTTGACTGCCGATTTAAAAATTGACACGGCTCCAGGCAAAGGCACATCTATCAACCTTAAATTGAACCTTTAGACTACCCCATAATAGGTAATTACTTTAATGAAGTGTACCGGAACAGCTTATTCATAATATGAGCAGAAAGACCGTACACCAAAGCTATATTAAAAAATAAACCGGCCTGAACCGGAATTTTGGGAGGCATACCGGGCATTATTGATACATCTTTTATAATTACACTAATAAGATAAGAATCTACTGCTTTTAATCTGCACATTTGCAATTCGCAATTCGTACATCTGCCATGATCATATCTGTCCCGCTAAATATTATCGACCTGCACGACGATGGCTTTCATCCGCTGATTGAAGTAAGCCTATTCGGAAAAACTTTTATTATGGTACTGGATACAGGCGCATCCAAAACTGCTTTTGATCAAACCACATTGACAGAGGCGAATGAAACTATGAGCATATTAGCCAGCGAAAAACTCTCAACAGGCCTGGGCACTAACACTATGGAGTCATTTACAGCAACGGTAAGCGACCTGCACATCGGCGAATTACATATTTCTGAATTTGAGGCAGCTGTACTTGACCTATCTACCATTAATGTAGCCTACAGCCAAATGGGGCACCCGAAGGTGCTGGGTGTTTTGGGTGGCGATATTTTAATGAAATATAAAGCTGTGATTGATTATGGGAAAGGGTTGCTTAAACTGAAAACCCGTACAATAAAATAATCTTTAACTGATTTGCAGCAGAACATCCCCCAGTACACCTATCAGTTAAAATAGAGTTATAATTGGAATAATACCCTATACAGCAATTATAATTTCAATATCAACCAAATAACAAGGCAATAATTCTTAAAAAGATTATTTATTTGTTATTTTCCATTAATAACTCCGTAACTTTTTATTTACATATTGCGTATAGGTTAATAGCACTGGCCGGTTGCTGAAAATTTTATTCTTCATTTACATCTAAACGTAACTAAAACAATGAAAAGAAAACTATTAATAGGGGTCGGGCTAAGCGTGCTTGTCGGTGCCTCTGTATTATTCTCCTGTTCAAAAGATAAAGGAGCAAAAACTACAACCACCAGCCAAACCGCTATCCCTGACGATGTACTGAAAAGTATTTCAAACTTAGGATTCAGCACCGATGAAGTGCGCAAACAAGGCGACGGCTATCTGGTTGAGGGAGATATCCTGTTAACCAAGGCCAATTTATCAGAAGCCAGTACCAGTCCTACTTTAAGAATTGCCGACGTTGAGCAGTACCGAACCACCAACCTGGTTAAAAATCTACCAAGAACGGTGACCGTATCAGTTTCAAACTTACCTACTGTTTATCTTAACGCCGCTACTGCTGCCGTTGCGCGTTACAATGCGTTAAACCTTACGCTTAAGTTTCAAATGGTAAGCAGCGGAGGCGCAATCCAGATCATCGGCTTTAACCAGGGACCAAGCGGTGGCTATATCACCTTGGGTTCATCGGGCTTCCCTACCTCATCGGGCGATCCGTATAACCAGATCCAGATGAACACCAATGCACAAGCCTACGGCACAAACCCTGATCTGGGTTATGTAACTTCTGTTATTCAGCATGAACTGGGGCATTGCATCGGTTTCCGCCATACCGATTATATGAACCGCGCCTTTAGCTGCGGGGGCAGCCGAAGCAACGAAGGTTCAGCGGGTATTGGCGCAATCAACATTCCAGGGACACCAACCAAAGCTGATGCCGGCTCGTGGATGTTAGCATGCTCAAGCGGTACCGACCGTACATTTAATGCTAACGATCAAATTGCGTTAAACTATTTATATTAATATCGCTTATAGTTGTTTACTATTCAACTAAATAGCTTTATCACTAAAGGGGATGCTGCAGCTCCCCTTTAGTGGTTTTGAACATATCTACGCCTATGATAAAAAGAATACCTGTTACCGTACTGTTTCTTTTTTTATGTTTCAAAGTGTCATGGTCACAAAAACGCATGAGCGATGAAACTATCAGTTCCATTTATAAGGCTTCTCTTCCAGCTCTCCAAAAGACTTCATTAAAACAATATTATCTCGTTAAATTTAAAGATCCGGCACATATCGACAGCCGCAAATACAACATTTTAAAACGGATTTCCTACAATTACTACATCGTATCATCGGCTTCAGCCATCAAAAACGATGCTAATATCATAAGCAACAACACTGCCTCCTCCCTCTGGAAAGCTTCGGATAACCTTGCAAAAAACTGGAAACAACATCCGGGACGTACGCAATCTATAGAGGTTTCGGTTACTACTATTAATGACATCGTCATTAATCACATCAAAAACTCCGGAATTATTACCGGCCAAACGGGGAACCTCATACATCTCGACATTAAATTAGAAGACCTCCCTGCCTTACTACAACAGGACTATATATTATTTGCCAATGAGGTGCGCAAGCCTCATCAAGAACTTGCCATTAGTGATATCGACCTCGGTTTAAATACCATGTCGGCCATAAAGGCCGATTTTCCAGGTACAACCGGGCTCGGCATTAATGTATCTGTAAAGGAAGACCGCTATGATAATGATCTCGACCTGTTGGGCCGTAGCTTCACGTCATTCAAAACAGCCGATATCACTTCAGGGCATGCCACCACTATGGCAACACTTATAGGCGGCAACGGAAACTCATACATTAAAGGTTTAGGGACAGCACCCGAAGTAAGCTTCACCTCATCATCATTTGAGCAATTAATGCCTGATAGTACCCCAATTTTCAAATCGTACAATATCTCGGTGCAAAATCACTCGTACGGTACGGGCATTGAAAATTATTACGGAGCAGAAAGCGCGGCTTATGATCAGCAGATCTTTGAAACCGACTCGTTGGTGCACATATTTTCATCGGGTAATATCGGCAACTCCGCACCTGAAAGCGGGGTTTATAATGGTATAAGCGGAGTAGCGAATCTTTCCGGTGATTTTAAGCAGGCTAAAAATGTACTGGTAGTAGGTGGAACTAACAGAACAGGCGATCCCGAGTCCTTAAGCTCGGCCGGGCCAACGTATGATGGCCGCATTAAACCCGAACTGATAGCCGATGGCGAGGATGGCACATCGGGGGCAGCAGCCCTGGTATCGGGCACAGTTGCATTGTTACAACAGGCTTATAAAACACAATACAAACAGCTGCCATCTGCCGCGCTCATAAAAAATGTGCTCATCAACACGGCAGATGAGGTAGCTGCACAGGGGCCGCAGCATAAAACGGGCTATGGCTCCCTGAATGCACTCGAAGCCTTGCGAACTATCAATGAAAAACGTTTTATTGCCGGCTCAGTTACCAATGCCGCACAAACAGATTATGCTATAACAGTCCCCCTAAATTGCAGGGAACTTAAAGTTTCATTAGCATGGAATGACCCTGCAGCACCTGTTAATGCAGCATCGGCACTGGTGAATGACCTCGACCTTACCGTCACCACACCATCCGGGCAGCAAATTTTGCCATGGGTACTCAGCAGCTTCCCTTCTGCCGATTCGTTAGCTGCCCCGGCAAAAAGACAGGTAGATACCCTGAACAATACAGAACAGGTAAGTTTACATAACCCGGCAGCAGGCACCTATATAGTACATATTAAAGGTCGCAGGGTTACTGCCGGTACACAAAAATTTTATGTTGCCCACCAGGAGGTAATAGCAAACCGGTTTGAATGGATCTACCCATCGGCCGGCGACCAGCTTTTTGCCGGCGAGGATAATTATTTGAGATGGCACAGCTCATTCAACACAACATCGGGCACTATAAGTGTCAGTTTTGATCATGGCCTTACCTGGCAACCTGTTAGTAACGTTACCTTAAAAAACCGCTACTATACCTGGGCAACACCCGATGTTTTCACTAAGGCCATACTTAAAATGGTTATTGGCAACCAGACTTTTACAAGCGCCGAGTTCAGCATCTCCAAACCGCTTACCCTTGATGTTGGTTATAATTGCAGCAATGGCACCCTGCTACAATGGAAACCACAGCCGGGCAGTACAGGCTATACCGTTTATACTATTAAAAACAACCTGTTACAAAAGTTTGCCTCAACTGCCGATACCAGTATCATTATATCTGCACAACAACAAACCTCTACCTATTTTGGCGTGAGTGCTACCGGCAATGGCTTTGAAAGTATAAAAAGCTACACAATTGATGCTACCACGCAAGGCGTTGGCTGTTATGTAAAAACCTTACTCGCCAATGTGGTTAACAATACCGTTGTGCTTAATCTTGAATTAGGCAGTGTTTATAATCTTAAATCCATCACATTAGAAAAAACAAATTCCTCAGGCCAATACATTACTTTAAACACTATACCACTTACCACAGCTATTAGTTATCAGTATACCGATAATAATCCCCGGCGGGGAAAACAATATTACCGGGCAAAGCTTATCACCACCACTGGCGATATCATTTACTCCAACATTGCCGATGCCACTTATTTACAGCCGAACCAGTTTGTAATTTATCCCAACCCAGTTGCCGGACAAATCAATATCCTGAGCGGCGACATTAATAACTACGAATTTAAATTGTACGGTACCGATGGCAGGTTAAACATGGTTAAAAGCATTAATGAGCTACAAAATACCATCCCGGTAAAGCTCATAGCAGGTGTTTATATTTATACAATCGAACTAAATGGCAAAGTGGTTTATAATGGTAAATTGATAAAGATTTAAACCATTCCTACCGAAATCAGGCGGAGGCAAATCCACAAAAAAAGCCTGCTTCAAAAGAAGCAGGCCTTAAAATATATCAACCCATTCCTCTCCGCCAGCTGGCGGAGGCCGGGGTTATGAATCTATCTTAGCGTATTTAGCGTTGCGTTCAATGAACTCGCGGCGCGGCGCTACTTCATCACCCATCAGCATGCTGAAGGTATGGTCGCACTCGGCGGCGTTTTCAATGGTGGCACGTTTCAGGGTACGGGTTTCGGGGTTCATGGTAGTTTCCCAAAGCTGGATATCGTTCATCTCACCCAAACCTTTGTAACGCTGTACATGTACGCTGTCTTCCTTACCGGCACCTTTAAGACGCTGAATGGCGGCATCGCGCTGTACATCGTTCCAGCAATATTCATACTCTTTACCTTTTTTTACCTGGTAAAGTGGCGGCGAAGCAATGTATACATAACCGGCCTCAACCAGCTCCTTCATATAGCGGAAGAAGAAAGTAAGGATCAGCGTAGTAATGTGCGAACCGTCCACGTCGGCATCCGTCATGATGATGATTTTGTGGTAACGGAGTTTGGTTAAGTTAAGGGCTTTATCATCTTCAGGCGTACCACGGCTAACGCCCAAACCGGTAAACATGTTCTTGATCTCTTCGTTTTCGTAAATTTTGTGCTCCATGGCTTTCTCCACGTTCAGGATCTTACCACGTAATGGTAAAATAGCCTGGTACTCGCGGTTACGGCCCTGTTTGGCGGTACCACCCGCCGAGTCACCTTCCACAAGGAATAACTCGCAAAGGGTTGGATCGCTGTTGGCACAATCCGACAGTTTGCCCGGCAAGCCAGAGCCTGTCATTACACTCTTGCGCTGTACCATTTCGCGTGCTTTACGGGCGGCGGCACGGGCAGTAGCGGCAAGGATCACTTTATTTACAATCAGGCGGGCTTCTTTAGGGTTTTCCTCAAGGAAGTTACCCAGGATTTCGCCAACTGCTATGTCAACCGCACCCATTACTTCGTTGTTACCCAACTTGCTTTTGGTTTGACCTTCAAACTGCGGCTCCTGTACTTTTACCGAGATAATAGCCGTTAAACCTTCGCGGAAGTCATCACCGCTGATCTCAACCTTAACGTTTTTCAGCAAGCCTTCTTTATCAGCATAAGCTTTCAGCGTACGGGTTAAACCACGACGGAACCCCGCAACGTGTGTACCTCCTTCAATGGTGTTAATGTTATTTACGTAAGAAAAAACGTTTTCGCTATAAGTATCATTGTATTGCAGGGCCAGCTCAACCGGAATACCTCCTTTATTACCATCCACATAAATTGGTTCAGGAATGATAGAGGTACGCGTACCGTCTAAAAACTTAACAAATTCGCGTAAACCACCTTCAGAGAAAAACACTTCCGAGCGGAAAGTTCCGTCTTCCTGGGCTTCACGCTCATCAGTCAAACTCAGGCGGATGCCTTTGTTCAAAAATGAAAGTTCGCGTAAACGCGCAGCAAGAGTATCATATTTATACTCGGTAGTTGTAGTAAAAATTTCCGGGTCGGGCTGGAAAGTTTGGATGGTACCTGTTTTCTCAGATACACCTATTTCCTTAACATCAAACATAGGTTTGCCACGCTCATACTCCTGGGTAAAGATCTTACCTTCACGATGTACAAGGGTCCTGACATGGGTTGACAGCGCGTTAACGCAACTTACACCCACACCGTGCAAACCGCCCGATACTTTATAGGTATCCTTGTCAAATTTACCACCGGCGTGCAAAACGGTCATTACAATTTCAAGCGCCGATTTACCTTCTTTTGTATTGATACCCGTAGGGATACCACGACCGTTATCTGATACGGTTATGGAATTGCCAACATGTATAGTAACTTTTATATCATCGCAGTAACCGGCAAGGGCTTCGTCGATAGAGTTATCAACTACTTCATATACAAGGTGGTGCAAACCTTTAACGCCTGTATCGCCAATGTACATCGACGGACGCTTGCGCACCGCCTCTAAACCCTCTAAAACCTGTATGTTATCTGCTGAATAATTGGATTTATCCTGAATTTCTTCGCTCATATTTATTTAATGAAACAATCTTCAAAATTACAAAAAATACCCCGAATTAACGATTTTTTGTGGATAAAAGTACAGTTGTGGAATAGATTTGGAAGCATTAAATTAATGTTGCCTTAATACCATTTCACATAATGGTTTGTTTGAAGCCGAATTTTGAGAATTAAAGAATTTATAGAATTTGTTGCCCTTTAAACTCAGCTAATTCATTAATTATCAAAAATTAAGTCCAGAAATTCCGAAATCGAAAATCCGATATTCTAAATCAATAATGGCGTTGCCTGCGGCCCGGGCTGTACGTTCATACGCCTGCGGGCATTATGCTCATTGGCCGGTATCCACTTCCATCCCTAACGCAAATTTGTATACCATAAAAACTTGAGGTAAAAAAACTTTTGCGGCTTTGCGCCTTAGCGTGCAAAAACATCACTCTCAATAATGGCCGCTATAAACATATATGCACATTTATACATTCAAAATCTGCACATCCGAAATCTGCATATATGATTAGGATACTTGCAATGAAAGATTATCTTTGTCAAAATTTTATAATATTTTTCAGATTGACAGAATGAAAACCAGTGCTTCAGTTTTAACCAAACTTACTTTAGGATTAGCAATTGCAGGTAGCGTTGCCGCCTGTACTCAAAATAAAACTGCCGATAAACCGGCTGCTACTGCAACCACAGCAACTCCTGATAAAGAAACCATCGTTTACGTAAACTCTGATTCTTTATTAAACAAGTACGATTACTTTAAGGATATGTCAAAACGCCTTGAAGATAAAGGCAAAGCATCTCAAACCGACCTGCAAAACCGTGGACAGGCATTTCAGCGCCAGGTTGCTGAATACCAAAAAAATCAGGCTACTATGCCGGCCGATCAGCGCCAGGCTACTGAGCAGCAGTTACAGCGTAAACAACAGGAGCTGCAAGGTTACTCTCAAAATGCAGGTGCCGAATTTCAAAATGAGCAAGCTTCTGAAAATGCAAAGTTGTATGATAAAATTGCCGATTTTGTAAAAACTTATGCAAAAGAAAAAGGCTACAAACTGGTGTTAACTTATTCAAAAGCTAACCCAACTGTATTATATGGCGATCCATCTTTAGATGTTACCGTTGACGTTGCTAAACGTTTGAACGAAGCTTACGCTAAGGACAAAAAATAATACTTGATTTGAAAATTTGATGATGCGGCAATTTGAAAATTACTTATCATCATCCAATTTCCAAATTGACACATTTTCAAATTAAAAATTCGACAATGAGGTAATTTGAATATTACCAGCCATTTTCAAATATTCAAATTGACACATTTTCAAATTAAAACCTCAACTTCGGTTGAGGTTTTTTAATTTAGGGCATATGGAAAATACGGCACACGAAAAATTTATGCGCATAGCCATTGAACTGGCCGAAGACAATGTAAAGCGCGGAATGGGCGGCCCTTTTGGGGCAGTCATAGTTAAGGATGGCATGATAGTAGCCCGTAGCGCCAACCGTGTTGTACCCACTAACGATCCTACGGCACATGCCGAGGTGTCGGTGATCCGCCTGGCCTGCCAGGAGCTGGAGACCTATAATTTAGCAGGCTGTGAAATTTATACCAGCTGCGAACCCTGCCCCATGTGCCTGGGTGCCATTTACTGGGCCCGGATTGATAAAATTTATTACGCCAACACAAAAGCCGATGCCGCAGCAATTGGTTTCGACGACCACTTTATTTATGACGAGCTGGAAAACCCTATGGATAAACGTAAACTTCCGTTCGTGCAGATCCTGCGGGATGAAGCGTTAACTGCCTTTAAACTTTGGGAAACAACTGAGCACAGGGAGCATTATTGACCGGGATTGGGGGGATTTGCCGGATTAATAGGATTTCAATGCAATAGCTAAGTATGGATTTTTTGCAGAGCACCTGCAAAGCAAATCCTATAATCCTAAAAATCCGTTTAATCCTGGTTCAGACAGCTACTCTTCTTCCTGCTCCTCAAAAAAATTATCTTTCAGGTCATCAATCTCACGCCTTTCAAGCTTTGTAGGCCTGCCGGTGCCGCGGTCACGTTTCAGTACCGGGGCGTGGAACATTGATTTAAAGGCCTGGGTTTGTTCAACAGGGGTTATATCTTCATAAAAATTAACAGCAGTTTTGGCGTCAACCCGGTTTTCGAGCAGGCCGGTTACCTTCACTACTTTACGCTCAATGCCTTTGGCAACATGGTAAACATCACCAATTTTTACTTCGTACGATGGTTTGATGTTTTTACCATCCAGTTTTATACGGCCAGCCTTACAGGCATCAGAAGCCAGTGTACGTGTTTTAAAAACGCGGATGGCCCACAGATATTTATCTATTCTCAGTTTCTCTTTTTCGGCCATTTATCAGTTCCTTTCATATTTATCGTCCAGGCGTCCGGCCAATTCGTCGATGTCATTTTTACGGGCAATCATAAGCATCCAGTGTTCGGGAATACTTTCAAAGCCATAAAGTAAACCAGCCAATCCACCGGTAACGGCTGCAGTTGTATCAGTATCGAGCCCCAAATTTACAGCTTTTAACACAGCTTCACTATAGTTTGATGTGGTTAACAAACACCAAACCGCCGCTTCAAGTGTATGCAGTACATAGCCAGTACTTTGGATTTCATTTATAGGATGCTTATAGATATCGTCATTCAGCAACCAATTAAACAAAGCTAACTCATCGCGGTTAATAGTAGTTCCTTCTAAAAACAATCTCACTTCAGTATTTACCTCGTGATAAACAGCCATCGCGTCGGCATTAGTGAGCAACTTTCGGGCAAATTCCAGGTAATAAAAACAAGCAATTACAGAACGTACATGTCCGTGGGTTATAGATGATACTTCTTTTGTAAAGATAAACCGCTCATTTAGTGGCTTATCTTTAATATAAAATAACAAAGGCAAAATCCGCATCAATGAACCATTACCGTTTGATGATTCATCAAACCCGCCAGCTAAATCTGGCCTCACTTTTCGTAAAACACGTTCAATTGAGGCACGGGTAGCAATGCCAACATCAAATACCTCTCCGCGTGCAGTCCATTGGTTATCGTACAACCAGTAAACAAAGCTGTCAGCTATTTTTTGCAGGTCGTAACCGTCTGCCAAAACATCGGCAAGACAAAAAGTCAATGAGCTATCGTCTGACCAGGTACCAGGCAACTGATCATGAGTGCCAAAACCTATTATGTCTGTCACTGGTTTTTGCGCGATGCTTTCTCTCGATCTAAATTCTACGGGTACCCCAAGCGCATCACCTATGGCTACACCAAAGAGCACGTCCTTATAAAAATTTCGCTTTGCAGTCATAAACGCTAATTAACGCAACATTTTTAATATGCCGGCAAATCAACAATGGCAAAACTATACTCTTTATAACTTACTTTGGCAGGTCCCGTTTTACAAATTTACGATACAGGTATTCGGCATAACCTACACTGATATAATCGGGAAATTTCCAGTTGGGATAGTAGCGTTTTTTGATACTTTTAAGTGTGCCGAAAAACAAAACGCCTAAAATAAGCAACAATGCCATGCTAAGTAAAATAATGGCAAATAGTACAAGTGGGGTCATACTTTGGGGATGGGGGTTATAGTGATAAATTAAAGGGTAAAAACTTGCTATGTTAATTTCTTATTATTTAAACAATGCGTTTATACGCTATATAATACATCAATGTTTACCGCTCCGATAACTTATTTACCTAAAAATACAATACAAGTAAAAAAATAAGCCTCCCCGACACTCGCTGTCCGGAAGGCCTTGACACCTAATTAGTTTAAACGTTGGTTTTCGTTTATATAAAATTAAGGCTTACTTAACGTTTTTTATATAGCCATTAACTGATTGTCCGGATATTGTATACATGTGTGTAAAACAAAGCACTGCAAATCAAAATAGTATACGGAACGTATCAATTATACCCACTTATTTCCCGATTAGGGCGTCAAATTAAAGATAACCGCAGCATAATTCAATTTGGATTACCATCATTTGTTTCCAAATCTGTATTGAACCTTCCCAACCTTTACACTCCATGATATACAATCTTTTAAAATATATTTCCTTAAAATTCCTTTAATTTGCCAAAAGTTTAATTTCACCAATGCAAGATCTTAAAAAACTAATTGAAGAGGCCTGGGAAGACAGGAACCTGCTTAACTACAATGAATATACCAACGCTATCGAAACCGTTATCGACCGGTTAGATAAAGGCGAAATCCGTGTTGCCGAACCAATTGGCTCACGCTGGCATGTAAATGAGTGGATTAAAAAGGCGGTTGTTTTGTATTTCCCAACCAGGCAGATGGAAGAAATTAAAACCGGTCCTTTTGTTTTTCATGACAAAATGAAACTCAAAACCGATTATAAACAAACCGGCGTTCGCGTGGTACCTCACGGCATTGCCCGTTACGGTGCCCACCTGGCTAAAGGTGTTATCATGATGCCATCATATGTAAACATTGGTGCTTATGTTGATGAAGGCACCATGGTTGATACCTGGGCTACTGTTGGTTCATGCGCGCAGATTGGCAAACACGTACACTTAAGTGGTGGCGTTGGCATTGGCGGTGTATTAGAGCCATTACAGGCCGCTCCGGTTATTATTGAAGATAATTGCTTTTTGGGCTCACGTGCTATTGTTGTTGAAGGCGTACATGTTGAACACGAAGCCGTATTAGGTGCAAACGTGGTATTAACAGCATCAACAAAAATTATTGATGTCACTCACAGTACCCCGGTTGAATATAAAGGCCGTGTACCTGCACGTTCAGTGGTAATTCCGGGTTCATATACCAAAAAGTTTGCCGCCGGCGAATACCAGGTGCCTTGCGCCCTGATCATCGGTACTCGTAAGGAATCAACCGATAAAAAAACGTCATTGAATGACGCCCTGCGTGAAAATAACGTAGCGGTATAATTTAGATATGAGATATCAGATGTGAGATATGAGATTTGCATGGTGAACATACCAGCAATTTCCTTATTCACATCTGATATTTTTCCTCTGAGAATGCAGCATTTCTCACGTCTCATATCTAACATCTCATATCTAAAAGCATGAAGATAGGATACGATGCTAAACGGGCTTTTTACAATAACACCGGCTTAGGCAATTACAGCCGCTGGTTAATTAAAGGCATAGCTTCGCTCAACCCGTCCAATACTTTATACTTATATACGCCAAAGGCAAAAGCCAATCCCCGGCTTAATTTTATTGGTGGTTATCCCAACATCCAAACCGTTACGCCAAAAAGCAAATGGTTTACCTCCTGGTGGCGCAGCAAGGGAATTATTAAAGATCTTAAACGCGATGGTGTTGAATTGTACCATGGGTTAAGTCACGAGCTTCCTTCGGGTATCGGGCAAACAAACATCAGGTCGGTTGTTACCATGCATGATCTCATCTTCATGCGTTATCCCAAACAATTCGGTGCTGTTGATTATCGCATTTACCTCGCCAAGGTTAAACATGCCTGCAAGGTTGCCAACGAGATCATCGCCATAAGTCAAAAAACAAAAGACGACGTAGTTGAACTGCTCGGCATCGATCCTAAAAAAATTGAAGTGATTTACCAGGGATGTGACCCTTCGTTTGCGATTGAACAAACTGCTGAACAAAAGTCGGCAGTAAAAGAAAAATACCATTTACCCAGCCGCTATATATTGAGCGTTGGAACAATTGAAGAACGTAAAAACCAGCTGTTAACAGTTAAGGCTTTAAAAAATGTAATCGATGATATACCTTTGGTTGTAGTTGGTAAAGAAACCCAATACATTGAACAGGTTAAAGCATATTTAACAGCCAATAATTTAACCCACCGGGTAATATTTTTAAAAGACGTTACTTTTGCAGAGTTACCTGCTGTTTATCAGCTGGCATCAGTATTTGTTTACCCTTCCAGGTATGAGGGCTTTGGAATTCCGATTTTAGAAGCACTAAACTCTGGTGTACCGGTAATAGCGGCAACATGCTCCTGCCTTGAAGAAGCCGGCGGGCCCGATAGCCTTTATATTAACCCGGATGATGATGCCGGATTAGCCGAAAAACTAAACCAGGTACTTAGTGATGATGGCTTAAGGCAAAACATGATAACTAAAGGCCACACTTACGCTGCCAATTTTACAGATGATAAACTAAGCCTGCAATTAATGCAGCTATACCAAAATATTTTGAACCATGCTTAAAGAAGAAGTAGCCAAAGCTTTAAAAGTTGTGCAAGAAGGCGGTATTATTCTTTACCCCACCGATACCATTTGGGGTATAGGCTGTGATGCAACCAATACCGAAGCTATACAAAAAATTTACCGACTTAAACAGCGAGATGAGGCCAAAAGCATGATCATTTTGCTGGATACCGACAACAAACTGGAAAGCTACATCAGCGAAGTAAACCCGCTGGCCTTTGAATTGATTGAGTATGCCGAAAACCCTTTAACATTAGTAATGCCCGGCGCCAAAAATATTTCGCCGGCTTTAATTGCCGCAGATGGTAGCATCGGGATCAGGGTTGTAAAAGATACTCCTTTTTGCCAGCAGCTAATTCAGCGTTTACGCAAACCATTGGTGTCAACATCGGCCAATATCAGCGGCAAACCTTCGCCGCAGTATTTTTCACAGATAGACCAGGAAATCATTGATGGTGTTGATTATGTTGTTGATTTGGAACAGCATAGCAAAGAAATCAAAACACCATCAACCATCATGAGGCTGGCCCCGGATGGCAGGTTTGAGTTTTTGCGAAGATAGAGATCAGAGGTTGGAAATCAGAGATTAGGATTAACCGGCCAACATGTAAAAGGCACTACTGAACCGCTGTCGGAAGTTTCCAACTTCTGGCCATTATGCCTGTAGTTTGTAACTACAGGCTGCATAGTTTCTAATTAATCTTACCTTTGTACCCTTATTAGCGTTTTTAAGCATCCAACTATGCAGCAACACCTCAGGCATCCCGTATTTTCTGTAATATCCCGTTTGGCGGGCGAACAAAATGTACAGGCTTATGCCATAGGTGGTTTTGTGCGCGATATTTTCCTCAACCGCCTCTCGAAGGATATCGATATCGTAATTATTGGCAATGGAATAGCTTTTGCCGAAGCTGTTGCCAACACGCTTAAAGTTAAACTGGCGGTTTATAAAAACTTTGGTACAGCTTCGCTCAAATACCGCGATCTGGAGGTTGAGTTTGTTGGCGCCCGTAAGGAATCATATCGCCGCGACTCGCGCAAGCCTATTGTGGAGAACGGCACTTTGGAAGATGATCAGAAACGCCGCGACTTTACCATCAACGCGCTGGCCATTTCGCTGCACCCGGATACTTTTGGGGAGCTGCTTGATCCTTTTAACGGCATTGCCGACCTTGAAAACAAGCTAATACGCACGCCGCTTAATCCCAACGAAACCTTTTCTGACGATCCGTTGCGTATGATGCGGGCCATCAGGTTTGCTACACAGCTCAACTTCCGTATAGATGACATTGCCGTTGAAGCCATTAAAACTACTTCCGACAGGATCAGTATTATATCGCAGGAACGTATTACCGATGAGCTGAACAAGATCATCCTGGCGCCGACGCCGTCCATAGGCTTTAATTACCTGTTTGATACCGGACTGCTGCATAAAATTTTCCCGCAGATGGTTGCCCTTTACGGGGTTGATTATGTGGATGGCAAAGGCCATAAGGATAACTTTTACCATACCCTGCAGGTACTCGATAACATCTGCGAAACCACCGACGACCTTTGGTTGCGCTGGGCTGCCATATTGCATGACATTGCCAAGCCAGCCACCAAACGTTTTGAACCCGGCCACGGTTGGACCTTTCATGGCCATGAAGACCGGGGCGCACGCATGGTGCCCAAGATCTTTGCCCAGCTTAAGCTGCCGCTAAATGAAAAAATGAAACAGGTGCAAAAACTGGTTCAATTGCATTTAAGGCCCATAGTGCTTTCGCAATCAATAGTTACCGATTCGGCAGTGCGGCGTTTGCTTTTTGAGGCAGGAGATGACATCGAGGCATTGATGTTGTTGTGTAAAGCAGACATCACTACTAAAAATGAATATAAGGTTAAAAAATATCGTAACAATTTTGAGCTTGTTCAACAAAAATTAAAAGATGTTGAAGAGCGCGATAGCATCCGCAACTGGCAACCGCCGGTTACCGGTAACGATATCATGACCATGTTTGGTATAAAAGAAGGCCGCGAGGTTGGAATAATCAAAAATCAGATCCGCGAGGCCATACTGGAAGGCGAAATCCCAAACAATCGCGAAGCTGCGTTAAGCTTTACTATAAGCAAAGGCCTGGAAATTGGCTTAAAAGTTGTGACTAATCCAAATTAAATTAAAACATTATTATTTTTGTCCAAAATCTACGATAAGCAATGGCAGTATACAGGTTCAGGGTTACTTTTGAAGACTACGATGACGTTACGAGAGAAATTGATGTAAAATCAAATCAAACTTTCGAAGATCTTCACCGCGCAATTCATCAGTCAACCGGTTATAATCCGGAATTTTCTTCATCATTTTATATCAGCAATGATCAGTGGACTAAAGGTGAAGAAATAACTTACCTGCCTAACCAGAGGCGTATTGACCGTGGCGTTTCATTAATGAATAAAGTAAAACTGTTAAGCTTTATTGATGATCCGCACCAAAAATTTTACTACACGTTCAATTTCGACCGCCCGTTTGATTTTCATGTTGAACTGATGAAGATCATTTTAGATGAAACACCGGGCACTACTTACCCCGCCGTTGTGAAATCAGTTGGCGAAGCGCCTAAACAATTCGGCAATGCATTTAACCCAACAGTTTTACCACCAACTACAGAGGATTTCGACTTCCTGAACGAAATGGCCTTTAACCCGGAAGACGCCGAAGATTTTTCGGAAGTTACGGATGCTGATGACATCCCGGAAGAAAAACACAGCGGCGGACATGAAGAAGAAGAGGAAGAAGATGAATTCGGCAATGAATTTAGCGACGACGAGGGCTTTGACGATGATGAAAGGCCCGGCAGAGGAAACAGTGACGATTATTAAACTTAGCACATGGTTCATAGTTGATGGTTCATGGCTTTTACTCAAGCCACATTTTAACCTATGAACTATGAACCATCAACTATGAACCCTCTTCCCCCCACACTTATCGTAATTGCCGGCCCCACAGCGGTAGGAAAAACAGCAGCAGCAATTAAGCTGGCACAGCACTTCAATACGGTAGTAGTTTCGGCCGATTCAAGACAGTTTTTCAGGGAGATGAGTATCGGTACTGCCAAACCTGATGAGAGCGAGTTAGTATTAGCCAAACACTATTTCATTAATTCGCATTCCATATCCGAAAGTTTTTCTGTTGGCGATTTTGAAAAGCAGGGCCTTAGCCTGTTAGATGAACTCTTTAAAGTACATGATAAGGTGATCCTGACCGGCGGATCGGGCTTATACATTAAAGCTATTTGTGAAGGCTTTGATGATTTACCCGTTGCCGATATTTCAATACGTGAAAAAATAAACCAGCAACTGGAAGAAGAAGGGATTATACCCTTGCAGAAAAAGTTAAAACAGGTAGACCCGGATTACTATACCCAGGTTGATCTTAATAACCCACAGCGCATCATCAGGGCGTTAGAAGTTTTTGAAACATCGGGTAAACCGTTTTCATCCTATCGCAACGCCACTGTAAATAAGCGACCGTTTAATATTATAAAACTGGCCCTTGATATGCCCCGCGAAAAATTATATGAACGTATCAACCTGCGCGTGGATCTGATGGCTAAACAAGGCCTGGTTGAAGAAGTAAAAGGCCTCCTGACCCATCGCCAGTTGAATGCTTTAAATACGGTTGGCTATTCAGAACTGTTCGATTACTTTGATGGCAAGATCAGCCTTGAGGAAGCGCTGTTGCTTATAAAGCAGAATACCAGGCGCTTTGCCAAAAGGCAGCTTACCTGGTTCAGAAAAGATAAAGATTTTATTTGGTTTGATGCCGATGCTCCCGATGTTATCGATCAGATGATCAAAACAATTGAAACACCGGCATAAATTTATTGTGGCAATAAGCTTTGCAGGTATTTGCCGTAACCGCTTTTAGTGTATTTATTAACCAATAACTGCAGCTGATCGTCGTTAATAAATCCGCGGCGATAAGCAACTTCCTCAATACAACCAATTTTTGTCGACTGTCGTTTTTCTATTACGCGCACATATTCGGTTGCATCACTCAACGAATCAAAGGTACCGGTATCTAACCAGGCTGTTCCTTTATCCATTACGCCAACGTGCAAATTGCCCTGCTCAAGATAAAATTTATTAACATCGGTAATTTCATATTCACCACGGGGCGATGGTTCAAGATCTTTGGCTATCTGAATTACCGAATTATCATAGAAATAAAGGCCCGGTACCGCAAATTTAGATTTCGGTTGCATAGGCTTTTCTTCAATTGACAATGCCCTAAACTCTGCGTCAAATTCAACCACGCCATAACGCTCAGGATCAGCCACATGGTAGGCAAAAATGGCAGCGCCATCAACGTCATTGAAGCTGCGGATCAATTCGTTAAACCCTGTTCCATAAAATATGTTATCGCCTAATATTAACGCTACTTTATCATTGCCAATAAATTGTTCGCCGATAACAAAAGCCTGGGCAAGTCCATTGGGTTTTTCTTGTATAGCATATTCAAATTTACAGCCCAATTCAGTACCATCTCCTAAAAGACGTTTAAAGCCCGGATTATCTTCGGCGGTAGTAATGATCAATATTTCCCTGATATCAGCCTGCATTAAAACAGACAGCGGATAGTAGATCATCGGTTTATCATAAATAGGCATCAACTGCTTGCTTATAGCCCTGGTTATAGGGTATAAACGTGTACCTGAACCGCCTGCTAAAATAATTCCTTTCATAGATATATATGTTTTGGTATGCCTGTAAACGTATTATGTTATAATTATTGTTTAAACCTGTTAATTACTTTCAGCTAAAATAAATATTTTTTTCAGCTTTATGGTTTACGTAAAATATTACAGGTTTGTTTAAATTATGCCTAATTGCTATAACAAACTTCATGTGTTAAATTCCAAATAGATAGCACTAAAATTGGCATAATTGCGTATAATTGCAGTTTAAATGCAAAACTCTACTATTTAGGTGGGGTTAGCAGGGTTTTTATTGTTAAAATGCATAAATATTATCTTACTCATCTGCAGGAATTAGAATCAGAAGCCATTTACGTTATCAGGGAAGTGGTTGCACAATTTGATCGTCCTGCCATCCTGTTTTCGGGCGGGAAAGACTCTATTGTTGTAACACACCTGGCAAAAAAGGCATTCTGGCCGGCTAAAATCCCTATGCCGCTAATCCATATTGATACAGGGCACAACTTTCCCGAAACTATGGAGTTCAGGGATAAGCTGGTTGAAAACCTTGGTGTGCAGCTTATTGTTGGCTCCGTTCAGGAATCAATCAACAAAGGCCGTGCGGTTGAGGAAAGCGGTATTAATGCCAGCCGTAACGAGCTGCAGATAGTAACCCTGCTTGATACCATTGAAAGCCATAAAATAGATGCTGCTATAGGTGGCGCACGCCGAGATGAGGAAAAGGCACGTGCTAAAGAGCGTTTCTTTAGCCACCGCGATGAATTTGGGCAGTGGGACCCCAAAAACCAGCGCCCCGAGCTCTGGAATATCTTTAACGGCCGTAAACGTATGGGCGAACACTTCCGTGTGTTCCCGATTAGCAACTGGACCGAAATGGATATCTGGAACTACATTCTGCAGGAAAACATAGCCATACCTTCATTATACTTTGCACACCAGCGTAATGCCGTTTACCGCGATAATACCTGGCTGCCTGCATCAGAGTTTCTGCAGCTTCGCGAAGGCGAAACTATCGAAAACAAACTCATGCGCTTCCGTACCCTCGGCGACATTACCATCACCGGCGGTATTGAATCAGATGCTGATACGTTGGAGAAGATAGTTGCCGAAGTATCGGCCACCCGCAGTACCGAACGTGGTAACCGCAGTGATGATAAACGCTCGGATACATCGATGGAAGACAGGAAAAAACAGGGCTATTTTTAAATTTTGATTCATAAGTCTTCGAGCATCAGGCCCGGAGCAAAATTATACCACCACAATGGAATTATTACGTTTTACTACAGCAGGTAGTGTTGACGATGGGAAAAGCACTCTTATAGGGCGCTTACTGTACGATTCAAAATCCATCTTTGAAGATCAGATGGAAGCTGTAAAACAATCGAGCGAACGCAAAGGGCTTCAGCATGTTGATCTTTCATTACTAACCGATGGTTTACGTTCAGAACGCGAACAGGGTATTACTATCGATGTAGCTTACCGTTACTTTGCAACCCCAAAACGCAAATTTATTATTGCCGATACCCCCGGGCATATCCAGTATACCCGTAATATGGTAACAGGCGCTTCCACCGCTAACCTTGCGTTGGTACTTATTGATGCCCGTAAAGGTGTAGTTGAGCAAACCTGCCGCCACTCATTCATTGCATCGTTGTTAAAAATACCTCACATTATTGTTTGTGTAAACAAAATGGACCTGGTTGATTACAGCGAAGAAGCTTTTAACAAAGTAGTTGAGCAATACGAAGCTTTTGCTGCAAAAATTGATGTTAAAGATATCCGTTTTGTACCTATCAGTGCTTTAGCCGGTGATAACGTTGTAAACGACTCAGAAAACATGCCATGGTACAAAGGTGAAAGCTTGCTGCATACGCTGGAGACGATCCACATAGCCAGCGATGAAAACCACTCAGACGCACGTTTCCCGGTTCAAACCGTTATTCGCCCACATGCCGATGAGTATCATGACTATCGTGGCTATGCCGGTCGCATAGCAGGCGGTATTTTCAGGCCAGGCGATAAGATCACCGTATTGCCATCAGGCTTAACGTCAACTATCAAATCTATCGACACCTATTCGGGTCCGGTTGAGGAAGCATTTGCCCCAATGTCGGTTTCTATTACTTTAGCGGATGATATTGATGTAAGCCGCGGTGATATGCTTGTAAAAGACGATAGTGAACCACAAGTGAGCCAGGACCTTGATGCAATGATTTGCTGGATGGCCACACGTAGCCCACGCCCGGGTGCTAAATATCACCTTAAAACCACTACCCGCGAGGTAATGTCGATCATTAAAGAAGTTTATTACAAGCTGGACATTAACACACTTGAGAAACAGGAAGAAAATACTGATATCAAGATGAATGAAATGGTGAAGATCCGTTTACGTACTACCCAACCTGTAGTCTTCGATGAATATCGCAAAAACCGCATTACCGGTTCGTTGATCCTGGTTGATGAATCAACCAATGAAACCGTAGCGGCCGGAACGTTCTTGTAACCCCAGTATCCGAAAGGAGATTTTTGATTAAAATATTTTGCCCGATAATGTACCTGACTTGATCAGATTGTTATCGGGCTTTTATTTATATCAACCCGGCTTCTGCTACAACTAAGTAAGCACCAAAAACCGAAGAGATTTGATTTTTAACAGCCATCATTGCAATTACTTTGTTACAAATAAAAAAACTCCCGGTCGCTAAAAGTACCTTACTTTTGTTTATAATTTAAATACTTGATTTATTTGAAGATAACTTAATAACTGGTATTTTTATATAAATATTTTAAAATGAAAAACCTATCACTAATCCTGTTGCTCGGCAGCGTATTGATTGTTTTTTCCTGCAAAAAAGAGCATTCACAAACGCAGGATACCAGTAATACCACTGGTAAAAAATACAGTGTGACCTTTACTGTAGATAGCTCCAACGTGCAAACCAATGCTCTGAAAAGCAAACTACAAACAAACGCCAACACCGCTTCAAGTGCACCCCCCATAGGCCGACTGGCATATTTGGTCTATGATAATTCGGGTAAACTTGTTCATTCCCTATTTCAGGATACAAGCTCGAAAAATTTTGGTGTTATAAATGATGAATACCTCCCGGGAACATATACTGTAGTATTCGCGGCTACTAACACACGCTTTGATATAAATAGTTTTACTAACCTCTCTGATATCGGAGGAGCTAAAATTACTGGCCTAAATCAACAGATCGATCTTTTTTATAAAAAAGTGGCAATTACTGTCAGCAACTCTGCGATTAATCAACAGGTCTTGCTTGATCGGATTAACGGGAAGTTGCGACTGGTTTCACAAGATACAATTCCTCCCGACGTAACAGAAATTCGCGTTAGTTATATTTCATATAGCAGTTTTCTTCTTGATAAGGGTTTGATTGATGTTAATTCCACACTTTCAGATTCAATGGTCAAAGCTTTCAAGGCAAGTGATGTAGGCAAAAACTTAAGTATGGATGCCTTTTGTAATAACATCTATTCTCCCTTTTCAGTAACTATAACAACAACATCGGCAACCAAACAGCGCCCTCTTATCGCCATTAGCAACGTTGTGTGCCAAAGCAATAAGCTTACTATTTTAAGTGGCAAAGTTTTCAAAAATGCCGATCCAGAGTATAATAATGTGTTCCAAATAACACTTACCCCCGACTGGGGCCTGACAACCACAACTAAATTTTAATTGTAAGGCAACATTAATTTATCAGATAATGAGAAAGAAAATTAATATCATCATATTGCTTATTACGGTTGCTGCATTCTCCTGCAAAAAAGAGCATTCAAAAAGCGACCCAGGTTCACCTGATAATAAAGCGCATACAGTTACGCTAACTATTGACCCATCCGGCTTTTCGCAAAGTATTGGCAATAGCAACAAGCTAAAAGTAAACTCAACCGTAAACCCTGTTGATTTTAGAAATTATATTGATACCTTGTACATTAACTTTAACGACAAAGTATACACTTTCAGTACTAAAAATCTAACAACTATAAATATACCTTCTCAGCAATTATTTCCGGGTACCTATAAAGCCTTTGCAATGGGAGGAAAAAAGGGGTTACGCTTTTATGTTATCAGCGTTTTAGACGCTACTTATGATGGCCAATGGAAGGATTCATTTTGTGCTAATCAAAGTTTTACTGTTGCCAATTCGGATCTGACGGTAAGTTTGAATTTACAACGGGTTAATGCCGCTTTAGAGGTAATAATTCAGGATTCAATACCTAAAAACGCAAGCTACATTACGTTGGCTTTATCCAAGGAATATCATTATTATCTCCCTAAAGTTAACCTAGTTGACCAAAATGTCATTGATA
Source organism: Mucilaginibacter sp. Mucisp86 (assembly GCF_047324315.1). Taxonomy (NCBI): domain Bacteria; kingdom Pseudomonadati; phylum Bacteroidota; class Sphingobacteriia; order Sphingobacteriales; family Sphingobacteriaceae; genus Mucilaginibacter; species Mucilaginibacter sp. Mucisp86. The sequence continues at coordinate 4,098,203 of NZ_CP168503.1, read as the reverse complement.
ATGCTTCGTGGGTAAATAAATACACAATTGCAGATAATCTTAAAGAGAAGCCGAACTTCACAATAGACCAAATAGTTTTAAACACTATTGCCCCCTTTAATTTAACTATTATTGCTTACGACGCAAGCAATAGGCCTCTCGCAACTAAAGTGATAAACAATGTTAAACTCGCAGTAAATCAGAAAGCCATCTTTACAGGCACCTTATTTGGAGGTGCTACGTCTAACAATACCGGTAGTAACTTTCCGGTTCAGGTTGATACTTCCTGGAATAGTGTACCTATACTCAAACCTTTTTAATAATTAAGCCGGCACAAACGTCATTTGCCACGTAACTGAGAGGGGCGGATAGAAAAAAGGGCCGTATCATAGATAAGTGATACGGCCCTTTTCATTTAAAAAAGCGAAAAAGTTTTTTATTTAGAGGATGCAAGTACTGCTAAACATTGCTCCAAACTATCCCTCCAATAAGGTATTTCAATCCCGAATGTAGTTTTGATCTTAGCCTTGTCCATTACTGAATATGCAGGCCGTTGCGCTCTCGTCGGAAACTCAGACGTACGTATCGGGAATACTTTAACATCGGTACCTGAAATATCGAAAATACCCTTGGCAAAATCATACCATGATGTTACACCTTCATTGCTGTAATGGTAAATGCCATATGCGTTTTTCCCGGATGCGATGATATCAAGAATTGCACCCGCCAGGTCGATAGCATAGGTTGGAGTGCCTACCTGATCTGCGATGATCTTAAGCTCGTCACGTTCGGCACCAAGCTTCAACATTGTTTTTACAAAGTTGTTACCATATTCTGAGTATAACCAGCTTGTACGAATGGTATAATACTCATCAATAATTTCAGCAATGGCCTGTTCGCCCTCCAGTTTGGTAAGGCCATATATACTGATGGGTTCGGCAGGGTCTTCTTCTGTACGTGGCAATGCTGCATCCCCCTTAAAAATAAAATCGGTTGAAATTTGTACGAGCGTGGTACCGTAGGTTTTGCATTGTTTGGCAAGATTAACGGCACCGGTTTTGTTAATGGCCCGGGCCAGATCAACGTCATCTTCTGCTTTATCAACAGCGGTATAAGCGGCACAATTAATAGCAAAGGTGGGCTTATATTTTTCAAAAACTATATCCAGCAAATCCTCACGCAGGATGTTTGCTTCATCTTCCGGCAAAAAATGGACATAATCTATTCCTTTTTGTTCGGCCACTTTTTTTAAACAGTTGCCTAATTGTCCTGATGCTCCAAATACGATAACATTTTGCATTTTTTGTGGTGTTATTTTTAAAAACATTGTACAATTAAAACCCAAAGTCGGGGACATCCTTTAAAAAGGGTAATTCAAGGTCCTTATCCGATACCAGCACATCAGTAACGCTCATGTTCCAATCAATATTCAGATCAGGATCGGCATAATGTAGCCCGCCTTCGGATTCTTTATTATAATAATTATCGCATTTATATTGGAACACAGCTTCATCGCTCAATACAATAAAACCATGGGCAAAACCGCGGGGAATGAAAAACTGATCGTTATTTTCTTCAGATAATACAACGCTATAATGCTGGCCATAAGTTGCCGAACCTTTCCTCAGATCTACCGCAACATCCAAAACCGCACCTTTGGTTACCCTGACAAGTTTGGCCTGCGCATGCGCACCTTTTTGCAGATGCAAGCCACGGAGCACACCTTTGGTTGAATAAGATTGATTATCCTGTATAAAGTCGATATCAAAACCGGTAGCGTCTGCAAATTTTTGCCGGTTAAATGCCTCAAAAAAATAACCGCGATCATCATTGAAAATGCGCGGCTTGATTAGTAAACATCCCTCAATTGGGGTTTGTATTATTGTCATTTATAATATCGTTATTAGTTTCACAAGGCTTATTGATGATTATCCCAACAACGAAGATAAGGGAAATAAAAATTTGGTTTCAGGTATTTTCCAATAAATGCTACGGTCAATAACAAACATCTAAAATCTATTATAAGCCAATGTTTAAAAGATTTAACGAGCAGCTACGTGTGAAAGTTTCACATTATTAAATTTAACTATTGCTAATAATACTATATTCAACAATATCTAAATCAACAGAAGCTGCATCAGCTTCGCCGGTCAATAACAGGACGGCTGCATTTTGAAGATTATGTTATTCTTTCTAAATATGCGCTCGCAAATATTTGCAGCTGTTATTTCAACAAACAATGTAAATTACAATATTTACTGTTTAGGCTACAGTGTTATTAAATGGCAGGACATTACGTTTAAAGTAGTTGGCTTTTACACCTTTAGTTTCAACTTTTACGGCAAAAATACTTCCACTTAAAGGATATTGGTCTAATTCATCGTCTGTCATCTCGACTGATGCTGTAGTTATAAAAAGCGTGTCCAAACTTTCGGTTCCAAATGCACATGAGGTGACCTTAGGAGCCGGAACATTTATTTTCTGAAGCAAACTGCCGGTTGCAGGATCAAACCGGGCAACACCAAAACCATCCCACAAAGCAACCCAAAGCATGCCTTCATTGTCGATAGTCATACCATCAGGATAGCCCATTGATTCCGGAATCTTAACAATAACTTTTCTTTGAGATAAATTGCCGTTGGCCGCATCAAAATTGTATTGCACTATCTCACCGGTGGGTGTATCTATATAATACATATAATTACCATCCAGGCTCCATGCGATGCCATTTGAGATGGAAACTCCTGTTACTTTTTCCTCTAAACTAAAATCATCTTTGATGCAATATAATGAGCTAACCTTCTCCACTCCATCCATCGATAATGTTCCAACCCAAAAGTTACCGGCCGGATCACATTTTCCATCATTAAACCGCTTATTGTGAATCAAATGAATATCAGTATTCAATTGGTAATGTATTGAACCGCTGTCGAGATCAAGGGCAGCTATACCGTCTTCCAATGCAACCAATACAAGTTTGGTATTTACAGGAACCACAGTACCGATCCTTTTAGGCGTAGGATAAGCCCTGTTAACAGCTTTAAGAGGGTCAAAAACATTGAAAGTTTTCCCTTCAATATCTACCCAGTAAAGACACTGTTTTTCAATATTCCAAATTGCGCCTTCGCCCAATTTTGCCTTAGCCTCATAAACCAGCCCGGCCGTTATTGTGGTATAGTCAGTACTCATTGTTTTTTATAATTATGGCTACCAATATTTTGTAGGGTAGCTATAATCTTATTTATTATAGTATGCGAAATCTTTATGGTTTATTTCCTGTTCGGGCAGAGATTTGAAATACTCGTAGGTAATTTTCAAACCTTCACTCCTTGATACTTTTGGCTCCCAACCTAATATAGCTTTGGCCTTAGTAATATCCGGACGACGCTGCTTAGGATCATCTGTTGGCAATGGCAAGCTAATCATTTGCTGATCGGTACCTGTAAGCTTTATGATCTCTTCTCCAAATTGACGGATTGTGATCTCGTCGGGATTACCAATGTTAACCGGCTGTACATAATCGCTATGCAGCAAGCGGTAAATACCTTCAATCAAATCATCTACATAGCAAAACGAACGGGTTTGAGATCCATCACCAAACATAGTTAATGATTCGCCCCTCAATGCCTGGCCAATAAATGCTGGCAATACGCGGCCATCATTAAGGCGCATACGAGGGCCGTAAGTATTGAAAATCCGCACTATACGTGTTTCCACACCATGGAAGGTATGATAAGCCATTGTAATAGCTTCCTGAAAGCGTTTTGCTTCATCATAAACACCTCTCGGGCCTACCGGGTTTACATTACCCCAATATTCTTCCGGTTGAGGGTTAATGTTAGGATCGCCATAAACTTCAGAGGTGGAGGCGATTAACATCCTTGCTTTTTTAGCGCGGGCCAAACCAAGCAGGTTATGGGTACCAAGTGAACCAACCTTCAGGGTTTGGATTGGAATCTTCAGGTAATCTATCGGACTGGCCGGTGACGCAAAGTGCAGGATATAGTGCAATTCGCCAGGCACGTACACAAATTTTGAAACATCATGATTATAGAATTCAAAATTTTCAAGCTTAAACAAATGCTCAATATTGCGCAAATCGCCTGTTATGAGGTTATCCATACCTATAACATGATAGCCTTCCTTTATAAACCTATCACAAAGATGCGATCCTAAAAAACCGGCTGCACCAGTTATTAATACTCTTTTACGTACTGCCATTATTTTTTAACGTTGAAAAAATTAATACGGTAGTTTCTTATTTTTTACCGATAGCCTGTACTATAAATCCTATGTCAGTCAGCTTATTTGTATCAAGTAAGTTTCTTCCATCAAAGATTTTAGCAGGCTTTAACATGCTATCATAAATTTTTTGCCAGTCATAATCTTTGAACTCGTCCCATTCTGTTAAAACAGCAATAGCATGAGCGCCCCTACAGGCTTCGTACGGATCGGTTACAACTTTAACCCCATTTCTATTTTCTTCCTGTGTTCGCGAAGCCAGATAATCAAGGTCGGCATAAACCTGGTCTTCTAAAACCTTAGGATCATAAACTGAAATATAGGCCTGTTCGTTAAGCAGGTGATCCGCAACATAGATAGCCGCCGATTCCCTTGTATCATTTGTATCCTTTTTAAAAGCCCAGCCCAGGAAGCTAATTTTTTTACCGTTAACTGTATTGTAAAGTTCCCGGATCATTTGGTTAGCGAATCTCTTTTTCTGATGGTCATTCATAATAATAACTTGTTCCCAGTAATCGGCCACCTCCTGTAATCCATAGCTTCTGGCTATATATACCAGGTTCAAAATGTCTTTTTGAAAACAAGAGCCTCCAAAACCCACCGAAGCTTTTAAAAATTTAGGCCCTATGCGGCTGTCTGTACCGATAGCCTTAGCTACTTCAGTAATATCAGCTTCTGTTTTTTCACAGAGCTCTGATAATGAATTTATTGATGACACGCGTTGCGCCAAAAATGCATTAGCTGTTAATTTTGACAGTTCCGACGACCAAACATTGGTGGTTAAAATCCGTTCTCTGGATATCCAATTAGCATAAACATCTACCAGTGCTTGTATCGCAATTTGTCCTTCAGGTGTGTTATCACCTCCGATTAAAACACGATCAGGTGCATCAAGATCCTCTACGGCAGTACCTTCTGCAAGGAACTCAGGGTTTGATAGTATCTGAAACTGAGATCCATTACCTGTATGGGTAAGAATATCTTTTATGGCGCTTGCTGTTCGTACAGGTAAGGTTGATTTTTCAACTATTATCTTATTATCCTTTGCTACCCGGGCTATCTGTCTTGCGCAAAGTTCAATCCATTTTAAATCGGCCGCCTGTCCTTTACCTGCACCATAGGTTTTTGTAGGTGTATTTACAGATATAAAGATCATTTGCGCGTCTGCAATGGCAGACTCTACCTCGGTAGAAAAGAAAAGGTTACGACCGCGGGCCTCTGCAACCACATCACTTAAACCCGGCTCATATACCGGAATTTTATTCACATCTTCATCATTCCAGGCAGCAATTCGCTGCTCGTTAAGGTCAACTACAGTTACTTTAATGTGAGGACATTTTTTTGCAATCATAGCCATAGTTGGACCGCCAACGTAACCAGCTCCAATACAGCAAATCTTAGTAATCTGGGGCATATTTTTAAGGTATTTTATAGGTAATATTTTAATTTATTAATAAACAAACATGAAAAATCTAAAGCCATTTATATGGCAGCATACTTATTGATAAAATCTTTATAAGCTAAGGCAATCCCCTCTTCAAGTCCTATTGTATGTTTCCATCCCCTACTGTGCAGTTTCGAAACATCCATTAATTTTCTCGGGGTACCATCCGGCTTTGTGGTATCGAAATTAATCTCACCATTGTAGTTAACAATTTTCTTTATCAGCAATGCCAGGTCTTTAATGCTAATATCCTCCCCGGTGCCAACATTCACCAATCCTTCCTCATCATAATTCTGCATTAAATAATAGCATGCTTCCGCAAGGTCATCCGCAAACAAAAACTCTCTTTTGGGAGATCCCGTCCCCCAGATAGTAACACCCGGCAAGCCTTGTTGTTTGGCTTCATGAAAACGCCTTATCAGGGCCGGTAGTACATGAGAGTTTTGCGGATGATAATTGTCGTTATAACCGTACAAATTAGTGGGCATTACCGATATATAGTTGCAACCATATTGCGCGCGATAAGCGTCGCACATCTTAATCCCTGCTATTTTTGCAATAGCATACGGCTCATTGGTTGACTCGAGTTGTCCGGTGAGCAAATAATCTTCTTTTAATGGCTGCGGTGCCATTTTAGGATATATACAACTTGACCCTAAAAACATCAATTTTTCAACCCCATTAAGGTATGATTGATGAATTACATTATTCTGGATTTGCAGGTTATCGTACAAAAACTCTGCACGGTACGTGTTGTTTGCAACTATACCACCTACTTTTGCAGCCGCTAAAAAAACATAATCAGGCTTTTCTTGTGCAAAAAAGCCAGCAACTTCCTGTTGGTTCCTTAAATCAAGTACATCAGAAGTACGGGTAATTATATTATTAAAACCTTCTTTCACAAGCTTACGGTATATGGCAGAACCAACCATTCCCCGATGGCCGGCAATATATACTTTGGCGTTCTTTTCCATCCGGGTTACTCAAATTGATTTTTAATAATGTAGCCAGATTCCTTCAATAATTTTTCTTTGCGAAAATGGTTAACATCTGCATTCATCATATCTTCTACCAGCATCTTCAAATCATACTTAGGTGTCCAGCCCAATAATGTTTTTGATTTAGTAGGATCACCTATTAACAAGTCTACCTCAGTTGGGCGAAAATATTTTGGATCAACTGCAACTATTTCCTTACCAATCTCTATTTGAAACTCGGCTGATTCGCAAGCAGTCACATAGCCTTTTTCATCTTCACCTTCACCTCTAAACTCTATCTTGATACCTACTTCGGCAAAAGCCATCCTAACAAACTCACGAACGTGCGTGGTAATACCGGTAGCAATAACATAATCTGTAGGCCTATCCTGTTGTAATATCAGGTACATCGCCTCAACGTAATCTTTTGCGTGCCCCCAATCGCGTTGAGCATCAAGGTTACCCAGATATAATTTATCCTGAAGCCCCATGGCTATTTTAGCCGTAGCGCGTGTAATTTTGCGGGTAACAAAAGTTTCGCCGCGTAACGGACTCTCGTGATTAAATAAAATCCCGTTACATGCATAAATACCATAAGCTTCGCGGTAATTCACTGTAATCCAATAGGCGTACATTTTTGCTACTGCATATGGCGAGCGGGGATAAAATGGAGTTGTTTCAGATTGTGGTACAGCCTGCACCAAGCCGTATAGTTCAGAAGTGGAAGCCTGGTAAATTTTGGTTTTTTTCTCTAAGCCCAATATTCTGATAGCTTCCAACAAGCGTAAAGTGCCAATACCATCAGCATTTGCGGTATACTCGGGCGTATCAAAACTTACTTTTACGTGCGACATAGCGCCGAGATTGTAGATTTCATCGGGCTGAACCTGTTGAATTATCCGGATAAGGTTAGTACTGTCACTTAAATCACCATAATGAAGTATTAGCTTTATATTACTATCATGCGGGTCTTGGTATAAATGATCGATACGATCTGTATTAAATAACGAACTCCGGCGCTTTATACCATGTACTTCATATCCTTTTGAGAGCAGCAGCTCTGTTAAATAGGCTCCATCCTGCCCCGTAATGCCTGTTATTAAAGCTCTTTTTTTCATATCATAGGTATCTTTGCAAAATAATAATAAAATTTATCATCAAAAAATATGACCGGACAAATCGGCAAAATACATCTAAATTAGATCAGCTATATTAATATTATCGCTGAAACATCGTTATATCAGGAGAGAGGGCTTACAGTATCATTTAGTAAAGGACAATCAAATCTTTTAAAAAGAAACGAGCTGGGTTTTTACGCCTTTTAAAGCAATATATTGCCATCATTAAAATGCCTGTTTTTGCCCCAAATGAATATCTGTATCAAATTTACACTGTAACTCCTGGATTAAACCAAGTTTTGCTATGCCACATTCAAGGGCAACTATGGTCATTTACAGGTACAACTGTACTTATCAAATTTCTCCTTTAACAGCAGCAAGGATACTAAAACTTTCCTTTCAATATCTGTCCAATGTAATTTTTATTCCCAGTAGTGCGCATTCACCTAATATAAGGTGTTGTATAGAAACAATTATGGTTTTAAACAATAATGTTACCAAATATTTATAAAAATTAATTAGCGCTTTATAAGGGTAAAAAGCGCTAAATTAATTTTGTTTATTTAAGAAATTGTATTCGGATATCATATCTGAAGTACGCATCCCCGCTGTAAATATGCGTAACCTGCTAACCGAATTGTTAGCTGTTAATGATAACTGATTCAATGGTTTGAAAACAAAGGCTGTTGGAATTCTTACCCACCCCTGTTTACTTTGATAATCGCCGTTACATAGTATACCATTAACCATAGATGATAATACGTGAGCCTGATTATCCAACATAAATGAAATAATATTTTCACCGCGTTTGATCAGCTTTTTATCACAATTATAAGATACGATCAGGTTTCCGTTTTTATACAAATCAACGCCAATATCGCCTCCAGCCCTTGCCTCAACCTTTAAAATGCCGTCATTATTATCTGCACGACAAGTTATTAAAGTACCTACAGCCATCTGATCTGATAGCTTCAGCTCAAGTGTTACGCCATCCCACTGCGCTTTACTGTCAAGAGCAATGGTTTTCTCAGAATTAGCACCGGCATCTCTGCTAAAGTCTGTTGCCAGGTAGTCATTGGCAGGGGTAGATGTTGTGCCTTGCGCCCATAGTAAATCAAGCAGCCTTGGATTTATTTTATGTATACGGGCGGTCTTTTTTTGCGTTTCTGTGATATAATAATTACCATCGTCCTCTATCAAATCAGGATAGCTGATCAGTAAATATGTTTCGATAATCTGGCTAAACATGAGAATCTCGGGCTGTGACCATTTTATCAATCCTGTATTAGGGTCCTCAATCCCCCCCGACAGCCAAACCGGGTTCCTATGGCCCGAAGTAAAACTATCATTATGATACCACAACAGAAATTTGCCATTTGAGCATTTAAATATCCTGGCACAAGCCCTTGGGTTCCTTATAGTATCTCCATAAGCATATAAAGCTGGCACAGGAGTTGTCCATGTTTGGCAGTTATCGTAAGAATAACAAATACCGGGATACCCCTGGGCTGTTCTGTTAAGGCTCACAAAAGAACCGTTACTTAACTGCTGAACATTAAACTCTTCCTGTACATTACCCAGAAATGGGGATACAATACCGTGGTCGCCTTTCGGAGTAAAATTCCAGATAACTTTTGAATTATCTGTCTCTGTATTTATGTTGGGAGAACTTAAGATAAATCCCTCATGTGTATCTAAATTGCCGTTGTTCTTGGTAAAAGCTAAAAACATTTGCCCGTCCGTTGAAAGTATCGGCTTATCAATAGTCCACCATTGCTGGTGCTTACCCTTATCATGATAAACATTCACCAGGTCAATTTGAGTAACTGGAATATCGATCGTGTTTCGCGCTGACCAGGTTTCTCCATTATTGTCAGAATATTTATAACACATTTTACCTGTTAACCGGGGTGAAAAGCCATGTGTCAAATCATCAATATCATAGCCATAGATAACATAAATCCTTCCATTGCTATTTAAGAAAGGGACAGCATAAAATGCTGCAGGGCCAGTTGCGGGCTCAAGGTCACCTTTCGCCTGCCATGATTGCCCTTTATTATAACTCATACTAATCCCCACGGTTTCACCTGCAGAGCTTTCATTTGCAGGCGACTTGGTATAAAAGCAAATCCAAGCCCCGTTTGATAATTTAAGAATATAGGGCTGATCAATATAGTCGCTATGAAAAATCTCAACACCTGTTTCGATATCAATTGATTTTGCTATATCGCTCCTGACAACAAGTGTATCAGGATCGTTTATAGCTCTATTTTGACCTTTTTTGCAGGAAAAAAGTAAACTAAGCGCACAAATCATTACAATTGATCGTACTAAGAAATTAGGAGAGGCATTAAAAATAACAAGGTGAGGTTGTAAGTTTTTCTTCATATATATACTAAATTATTTTTGCTAAAGCGGATAAAATACCCTGCACGGAGAAATACGCAAATGTTATTGCAACATATCTTTGATCTATAAAAAATAAGGCTGGAAAGTGCGGCCAGACGGAGGTTTTCATTTATTAAATAATAAACAACAATTGTTTAGATTAGGGTGACCACAATTAAATCGTATGTGAGCGCAAAAGTGATAAAACAAGGTTTACTGTAGATAATCAATACGTTAAATTTAAATGCAAAATAATAAAATTTTGATAATTTATTTTACCTTTACCAATAAAAAAATCAACCATTTTACATCATTATTAATGAAAATACAATTGAGAAATTAACCTTAAATAAATATCATTTGTAATAATTTCCTATTCGTTAATATATAAAACCGAGCAACTTGTCAACTGCCAAAAAATTTGCCGGCCAAACGGCCATCTATGGAATAAGCACCATAATAACAAGATCACTTTATTTTATTCTTACACCTATTTACGTTGGCCTATTATCTGCAAAAGTATATGGTGTTTTTACCAAGATGTATAGTTGGGCGTCATTGCTGACTGCAATACTATCTTTTGGAATGGAAACTACGTTTTTCAGATATATTAACAAGTATCAGGATAAGAGAACCATTGTATATAGTAATTCGCTTGTTGCAGTTGTATTTACGTGCATCATATTCCTGGTAGCAGTATTCATGTTTATTAGCCCAATGGCTTCCTGGCTAAGCGACGGCAATTCGGCAACAATTAATGACTATGTTTTTTATATAAAAACCCTGAGCATAGTTTTGGCAATTGACGCAATCTGTATAGTGCCATTTGCCTTGATCAGGTTTAATGGTAAACCGAAACGTTACGCTACTATTAAAATACTCAACATTGTATTTGTTGTAACATTAAACCTATTTTTTTTATATGGCATTCCTGTAATTATTAAACAACATTTTATGGGTTCGGGTTGGTTTGAACAGTGGTACAGGCCTCACTGGGTAGGATATATTTTTTTGGCAAATATGCTATCAAGTATCTTTACCTTTTTAATGCTAATACCTGAGCTAAGCCAATTCAGGCCTAAGTTTAATGGAGATATACTTCGGGAAATGCTCATTTATAGCTGGCCTATCTTTATAGCCAACATATCATATATCATTAATGAAAATCTTGATAAAATTATGCTTGGCAAACTGTTACCCCCTACAATAAGTGAACAACAGGTAGGTATATACGGAGCTTGCGCCAAGATCTCACTATTTTTAAGCTTGTTTGTACAGGCTTTTAGACTCGGCGCCGAACCATTCTTCTTTAGCCATGCCAAGAACAAAAACGCGGGCGAAACGTATGCCAAAATAATGAACTATTTTGTGATAGTTGTATCTGTAATATTTGTAGGACTGGTTGCAAATATTGAAATACTGAAATATTTCATTAAAGGTCATGATCCTGTGCAACAAGCTATATACTGGTCAGGATTGGGTGTTGTTCCGTTGTTATTGTTTGGTTACGTTAGCCTCGGTATCTACATGAACCTTTCGGTATGGTATAAGCTTTCAGATCAAACAAAATATGGTTTATATATTTCGGGCATAGGAGCTATTCTTACCATCATTCTTAATATTATTTACATACCTAAATATAGCTACATGGCATCGGCCTGGATATCGTTAATAGCCTATACAGTTATGATGTTATTATCATATATATGGGGTCAAAAAAATTATCCGATACCCTATAAACTGAAAAAAAACGGGGCCTATATTTTATCATCATTAATCATTGTCTTCGTTTCGTTTGTTGTTTTTAAAAGAAACTTAATAATAGGTAATGGATTACTGGTATTATTTCTGACGGCAATAGTATTAATTGAAAAAAAGGATTTTGCTGCCTTGCTTAAAAGAAAAAATTAACGTAACCGTATAGACCTGTAAAACTGGCCGGGGTATATACATGGGGTAATGCGCTTACTGCTTTTGAAAAGATGGCTGAAAAATAGCCTGTACAGAATCAATAAATTAGTAAATCTATAAAAGCAAACTTAATTAGTCAATCCTTAAAAAGTCAATAAATAATTAGGCATAGTTATATCAGGTGATTTAAGTATTTGCGAAAGGATCCGGGTAAGCGATATAAAAAGAGCCAAAAGCTTGTCTTTCCAGATATTGATCATTCTTTTGAAGTTCATAGCGGCAGCAGCGAGCATCACATTGATGTTATCGCCTTTGACTCCTTTGTAAAAGTTACGGCTTAGACGGTGATCTGCCTTCAAATGACCAATTTTAGGTTCGATAGCGGCTCTTTTGGTAAACCCTTCCTTTAATTTGGCTTTTTGATAGTCGGTTAGTTTGCTACTGAAAGTTTTGGGTGTATGGATAGTGGTTCCAAGTACCTCTTTTCTTCCCCGGTAGCCCCGGTCTACAAAGGCTTCTTTGAGTTTATGGCCGGTGAGCCTTTGCTGTTGTTCCAACGCTGCATCCAGCGTATGTCCGTCGTAATCATTTCCGGGAATGTTTATCGCCCCAATGATCACGCCGCTCTTTTGGGTGACCGTGATCGATACTTTACTGCCAAACTCATATTTCTTATGCTCTTTGCATTTGCTGATACATACTAACTCAGGTTCATGAAGACTATAAACCTTATTTTTGTCCTGACGTTTTTGACGGAGTACCCGATCAAATAGTTCCAGGTCTGTTTTGTAGTTTTCTGCCGGTAATTTTCTTTGCAACTCGCGTACTAATCTGCCGGCTATCGTTTTTACTTTCTTATCAGCTTTGCGTGCTTTTGCACCGTTTTTGGGATGGTTTCTGAAGCGCTGGTCGACCCCAAGTTTCTTTAATGTACGGGTATAACTTTGGCGAAGTTCTATCCCCGCTTTGCCAGCTATCCCAACACATTTTTTGATGATCTTCCCGTGTAGTTTACTATCAGTAGGATAAGTGATATTCTTTTCCTGTACAGTGGTGTCTATGCTGGCTTTATTTTCTTTACCGCCTTTGCCGTTGATGCGGATACTTTCCTTCAGGATCAGTTCCACGCCTTCGGCACCGATCCGGTTACGGAAATGGACCAGTTCAGAGGCTTCACACGGAGCTTTTGCCGTAAAAGTCTGCTCGCCGCTAAAATACTGGTAATAAGCATTCTCTGACCACTGTTCCACTACGCTTTCATCACTCAGGTTACGGATATGCTTCAACATCAGCAGGGACACCATCAGGCGGATCGGTTTAGCAGGACGGCCAAAGTTTTCCCGGTAATGTTTTTTGAAGCTTTCCTCAAACATATTCCAATTGATCACATCAGCCAAAATGTACAGCGGATGTTTATTAGACAATTGTTCTTTTAAGCCAGGTTGTAAAAAACTCAATTGAGTAGCGTTTATCGGCTTATTAAGCATAAATATCTGCAAGCTTTTGATCTCAATATCGGAAAAACTTGCAGATTATCGCTTTGTATTTTATCAACAATTTATTGATAGTCAGATGTTTAAATACTTATCAAGGGGCGACTATTTAGGGTAATGCACAATGCAATCATCCATCCCCTTATAAATGCACTTATAGACAAGATACAGATACCCCCATTGGTAAGAAATTGTATAGGGCACCCTCAAGCTAAATTAGGAATTGAGCTTAAGCAAGATCATGTATGACCTGAAGGCCGTTAAATGAGGAATAACTTAGTAAGTTACCGGTTAATAGTTTATTCATTTAAATAAACTATTAACCCCGTACTACAATATTAAGTAAGCAGCTCCCGCTTATTTATTCTATCCTAATTCTCCTTTATATCGGCAACCTGGGCGCCTACTACAATTTTCCTGTCGGTTGATAACGATTTCAAATTTCCGTTGTCTGTTACACATTGGATAGTATTATTACCAATATCAGAACCTTTAGTATGAGAAATAAAAATACCCACATGACGGGAGTTACGGTCAGGAGCAATTTGTATATTATTATCTCTAATTACCAATCCATTGTTAACCACCGCAGTTTTACTATCGCCACCAAACATCGATGCTTCTATACCACCTGAAGCCAAATTATAACCGAATGAAAATGCATTATTGATAATATTTGACCTGATAGTAATATTGCTGTTACCGGGGCTCTTGAACCCACCGTTAAGCTCAGATAATTGCTGAAGCATTATACCCGATGAGTTAGCATCTGCTATTGTATTTGATAATATTTGCACACCACTTACGCCACACAGGTAGATGCCGCGGGCGTTAACTTTTTGAATAAGGTTATTTTGGACAACTAAACCTGGCGACCTATAATTTTTGGAAATAAAAATAAACGAGCCATTTTTCACCCCCGATGTAGGAGTATCAAGGGTAATTTTATATTGTTTAAGTTGTCCGGCAGGCGAGGCAACCAATTCTATATTAGTAATTTTTGAAGTTAAATATTCGTGTAAATCATCCGGATCACTAAGGGTAACATCTTCTCCTATTGATAAATTATACCTTAAAGCAGCAACAAACGCATTGCCTCCCCCTGCGGCTTGAACGGTTCCGCACAAATTGCTTGCTATCGAAATCCCATCATCCCCGGAAGCAATAACTGTAGAGTTAGTTACATTACAACCCGCGCCGCTATTAGTCATATTAATGCCATCGGCATTTGAAGAAATATATTGGCTACGGCCTGCTTTTGGTATAACTTTTACATTTACACAATTAAATTTACTTTGCCACAGTGCTGTAACACCTATTGATGGAGAGGAATTTATAGTCACATTTTTAATATAGTTACCCGAATTTTTTATCGGGGGATAACCTAAAAAGCCAATTGCCACTGCACCACTATAATTTCGCTCGGAAATTGAAAGCAAATCTCCCGGCTGAATTTGATTAAGTCCATAGTCTAAAATAGCGTTGCTAACAACCGGATTCCCTACTATACTTATACTGCTATTTGACAAAGAACTACCTTTATCTATCGCCATACGAGCGATAGGTACGCTTTTATAAGCACCACCTCCAACTTTACGGAGTACAAAGATCCTTATTGAATTTTTTCCTGAATTATCAAAATCTGTTATTGGCCGACCTTGAATTGACGAAATTGATATTCTTCTTCCTGAAACATCCACCGAAGAAACAATTGCTGTAGTGAAGGGTAAATCAGATTCATAATCAAGACTAAAATTTTCCAGACCAATCTGGCTTGAATTACGAATTAATATACCACTTGATTTTCTCGATTGAATTATAAAGCTCGATCCATTACCGAGTATATCGACATTTTTGCAGCTTTCAATATTGATGCTGGCTGCTTTCCCTCTCGCATCAAAATAATAGCTTCCTTTTGGAATATTCACTATCGGAATATTGTTATTAGCCGCGTAAGTAACCGCAGCTTCCAAAAGTGGGGCTGAATTTAGAGACTTATCTCCGGGCAGCATATTAGCTTTTGCTATTCCCAGCGATATCAAATCCTTAGAAACGTCGAGAACAGTTTTTTGAACTGATGTAATTACCCCATTACCGAGGCCATATGAATTAAAGAAACTAACTGACAACATGCCAGTTAGAAGAATAACTATTGAGAGCTTTTTTGGCTTAAACATTGTATTGTGGATTTTTAAACAGCGCATTTGTTTGTTTACTACCGAAAACAACAATAATAAACGATTAAAAATTAATTAAACCGTGTTGTTACGATATAACGTACGGCAACACAAGAAATTGTTTTTAACCGGATTTGTTAAAAATCAATTGCTAAACAAAACAGGAATACCGCTTTTAAAACTCAAGCTACAATGAAGCTGGCTTTCGTTTTGCCGGAAATGCAAAAAGCCAGGAAGTATATTTCGATTTCATAGCGATATTGTATACGATCAACGGTACTATTAGCCCGATTAAAACACCCGAAACAATTAGTATTGCAGAATTATTTATATGCAGGAACTTACTTAATACAATACGACAGCCGTTACCCGCCAGTAAATGAACCAGGTATATCGCTAATGAATTTATTCCGAGATATTCCAAAAATTTCAATATTGATTTCTGCGCTAAAAACTCGCATATAAAAAACACTGAAAAGCAACCGGATAGCTGGCAGAATATTTCATTATACCAGGCTGTATGAGGATAATTAAAATAAATATACAAAGAGCAGCTATAAATGATCAGATTTAGGATAAACAAATAACCATTCGATATAATTTTTTTTGTTAACCCTGCATATTGCGACAAAAATATCCCTGTCTGAAAATAAATCAAGTTAACAAATACCTTCTCAAATGTATCTTTTCCAAAATCATGTACCGCAGCCGGCATGATGTAATAAGCTATCCAAACCATCAATGAAATCAGCAGGCCCCATTTTTTAGTAATTTTAAAAAACAGCACATTTAAAATATTAATAAAGAACAAGGCGTACAAAAACCAAAATTGCGAACGGGGTATATAAAGGCAACTCGCCAAAACATCCGAATGTAAATGGTTATTCGTATACGCCGATAGCTTTATCTCAATTACAGTTTGTATTATTGACCAAATAACAAACGGGTAGGCGATGGTTTCTAATTTAATTTTTACAAAAGGCCAGGTTCCCCGTTTGTTGAAGCTATTTAAAAAAAAGTAGCCTGAAAGCACAAAAAACAAGGGCATATGAAAACTGTAAACAAAATTAACCGAATAATAAAAGAATGTTGGATCTATCAGCTTTACTGTTATGAGGCCCTTAATAACATGGCCAAATACAACTAAAATTATTCCTAAACCTTTCGCATAATCAATCCAGTTAAGTCTGCTTCTTGAAATATCGTTTTTCATAAATTAATTGTTTCAGGCTAAATTAGGTTATCAATTAAACAGTGCTTATTTTTTCGAATCAAAATCGGTATAAAAAGTTTCAAGTAATTTAATATTATTAACCAGATTGTGCTTCGAAACAACATACTCACGCCCGGCTACGGCTATTTCCTGAGCGTGCTCTTTGTCATTAATCAGGCCACTGATAATATCAATAAATTCGTCTTTATTCATACAGGCATAGCCATTAACGTTGTTTTGGATCACATCATTACATCCATCACATTTGCTGGTTACCGAAGGTACCCCGAGCGCCATTGCTTCAAGCAAAGACAGGGGCAAACCTTCAAAAATTGATGTAAGAAGAAATATGTCCAGGCTTTTTAAAAAATCCTGTGATTCCTCTCTCGTTGCCCAGCTTAATATATGAAATTTGTCTTGAATGCCGTATAGATTTACACGGTCAATGGTCTGCTGTTTTAAATGATCTTCAAGGCCGGCACCTAAAATATAAAACTCGGCTTGCGGAAAACGTTTAATGATCTTATTTGCGATTTCAACAAACAACAGTGGGTTTTTTTGATAGGTCAGACGTGCTATAGTACCTATTTTAATAACAGGAGATTCGAACAAGCCCGTTAATTTGATGTCTTTTAAGTCGGGGATATCTATAGCATTGGGGATAACCGTTACTATTTCCTCGGCATGTCCAACTTCATATACGCACCTTATTGCTTCAGAATAAGAAACCGCCAAAATTTTATCTGTATATTTCTTTACAAAAACCTCCAACCCAAAATAAACCATTCTCTTAATACCGGTGAAAGACAAGTATGATTGTCCATGCGGAGAAAAGACGGATTTAACAGATGCCATCCGGCAGGCTATCCTGCCGATAAAGCCAGCCTTGGCACTATGTAAGTGTACCAAATCAGGTTTAACCTGTTTTATGATCTTCTTGAGTTTAAAGATTAATATAAAATCGTAAAACAAACTTGTTTCCCGACCTCTTACTATATTATAAATTTTTATGTTTCTTTTATTACAAAATTCGCTGAACCCGTCGCTAAATGGCGCAACAACAACAAATTCAAATTTATCTTTATCAATATGCTCTACAACCGTCCTTATGTAGGTTTCAATACCACCTAAAGATTGAGTTATATATAAGATCTTTTTCTTACTCATAAAATCAAACTAATACTTCGAGAATTCTTTTTTCAAATGTTTCCAACTTAAAGCTCTCATTTTTTGGAAAGGAAATAAAACTATGTTTATTTTTTACCACCTCTTCAATCGTCTTAACCAAACCAGAATAACTCGCATCATAAATAATTCCATTTTGGTTATCTGTAATTACTTCTTTAACACCGGTTACATCCGCAGCAATACTAAATAAATCACATATTGAACTTTCAACTAACACGGTAGGTAAGCCTTCTGATGATTCTATTACACTGCCAAACCCTTCATACTCGTTATTTTCTGTTTTAATAGAACTAAACAATAAATAATCGCAACTCTTCATCCAACCCAAAACATTGTCATTCCAACCTAACCAATGTATATGCTTACTGATATTATTTTCAAGAGCATAGTTTGATAATGCTTCTTTAAAACTGATTTCCGCTGCCGATTTTGGATCACCCGAGATAAACAATGCCACCGGAACACTCGGGTTCAACTCGCAAATGACAGACTTTATGGCACGCACAATATGATGCAAGCCTTTGTGCGGCCGAATAGCACCAACATACAAAAATCGGATAACGGATCTATCGCCATTTGTTTTTTGGCCAATATATTCCTCAACCTTTGAGGTATCTATCTTTTCATATTGTGAAAAATCAATGCCGTTATAAACAACAGATTTCTTATTTGATTCGGGTAAACTATCGGCCACCGCCTCGCTTACACAAAGTACACTATCAAATAATTTCAAAAGAAGCTTTGAAAGTGATTCAGGTAGCCGGCTTTTTCCATGAAAATGGAGTACCTTGGTTTTTTTAAAAAAAATCGCCGCTGCAAGCATCATAACAGCTCCACGTGGATCACAGCAATACAAAAAGTCATATTTTGACGACCTGATTAACTTTAAGGTCCTTAAATAGAACGGCAGCAGTCCCAAAAAAACGGATTTAAAGAAGTTTGACTTTTTAAACCATGAATCTTCATCCCCGTATTTTAATAAAACAGGGTTTGCATTAATGTAAATAATTTCATCTACATGCTGCTCATAATTTTTCTTGATATTACCAAACCTGTCGTCAACTACCAGTAGGCTTACAGTATATCCGTTCTTTTTTAAAATCTTACATACGTTTACTGTTATTCTTTGGCTACCCGAAAAAAAAGGGTAAGCTTCAAATATTAAACATCTTTTATGCATGGGGATTGTTATCTGACAATATTTATTTCAAAATGGCGCAATGCCACCAAACTATGATATTTACTAATTATTAAGTTTATCAATTATTAGTTTGCTCAAAAACTCATTTGCATTCCTATCAAATGTCAGGAAATCTTTTGTGCCGCTGTTTCTATCAGACAATGCTGATAACAGCGTTTTACTGTCCTTACATTCAGTTAAAAAATCATTCAAGGTATCCGGGTTATTAAATGTATAGCTTTCCATCGATTGGTGATAGCTATATCCCAATTTATTCTTATCAAATTGAGAATTAGGGATATAATAAAATCCTGGAATATCGCAATAAATACCATCAGTTACTACCATGGTCAATATTCCGAAGGTACTTACAGTGCCTACAATAACGTCTATTGAGTTCAAAAATGAGTAAATATCTTTTTCATAAACTATTACGTTATCATCCATATAACTTCCCGGCTTAAACACCCTGTTGGGCCGCGGCTTAATAAGAAAAGTACAGTTACCCTTGCCAAAGGCGCCCTCAAATAAACGTTTTACATCGCTAATGTAGGTATCCTGATAGGTTTCAGAGTTATAAGTGAGTACAATCCCCACATAAATCTTACCCTGTTCGGGCTGATGTTTGGTAATATTCGTATTCAACAGTTCATAATCTATCCGGCCCCCTGCTATTAACTTGCAATGGTTAAAAGAAGCGTAATTTGCGTATAACGTACTTAATTGTTCTTCCCAGTTATTTTTAATTAAAACGGAAGGCAGAATGTTATAATCAAGAAAGAAATACGAAAAGTGATCTATAACATTAAATTCGGTGCCATGAGGAACCAATATGCTTGTTACATTTGGGTTATTATATTTTTGCTTACTTATTCCGGAATAAATCAGGCCGGCTGCAGATCCTCCCCTAAAAACATTCACTACTTTAATCTGCAGATCGGACGCCAATTTCTCAACCAGGTCGTTCTCAAGTAAGTTATAAAACAAAAAGAAATATGTTTTAGTAATATTACTTGAATTCCACTTTACCGGGTAATAAGGCAGTAAATCCTGAAACTCCGATAATATAGCATTCAATTTTTTCCGAAAAGATATAAACTGAATGGCTGATCTTAAAAACCTTAAAGGAGCAATAGAATATTTCCCTAAAAAGTATATGGATTTATTCCAGTTTGAAGACGATTTAAAAATGTAAGGATTAGGGTGTATAACCGTTACGCCCTTATCTGACATATTATCTAAAAATTTATAATCTATCTTTTCCCGGTTATTGGCAAACGAATGCCAAACCAAAACATTACTGAAAGTATATTTTTTTCCAGAAGTTAAATAATTAGCCAATAAAAGAAAATATTGCAAAAACACAGTATAAAACCGCTTTAGTCCATTTTTTATCCGGACGCTGGCATTTTCTGTGGTAAGCGAATTAACCCAATAACTATTTGAATCATGTATTTGCAACGTTGTTTTAATTTGGTGCTTGACAAGCACTCCGTTACAAAAGTTATATAATTCGATATTTTTCTTATTTATCTTAAAATTAACGCTGTCATATCCCTCTGATTTACAAAAATTAATAAGGTTTTGCAAAATAAGAGGGTGCTCAAGTATTTTGATATCGGCTAAAAAATACCGGTTAATTGATGTATAGAACAGGCCTTTTAAACTGTAAGGATCAAATTGCTCAGAAAACAATTTTGAAAAGATTTTCCTGCACAGATCTTGCGACACTTCCGGGTCAGCATAAAAATGATCTAACGGGTAATATTCTTTAAAATCATTGCTATCCGAAACGTTAACGTGCTTCATAGTGACAATTGTTTATTGAGCTTTAATTTTTGTAAATTTATCCTTTAACTTTAAAAAGTAGGTTTCGAAATATTTATATGAAAAGTGTGCAAATAAGAAAGTAATTACAAGTACACTGAAATTCAGAACAAAAAACAACTCGGATACACTAAAAGTTGATGTGAAATTTAGCTTAAGAGCCACAAATAAAACAAAGTTCACTATCAACATGTGATACATGTAAATGCCGTATGATACCTTTCCTAAATAAGTTAGAAAATTCAGCCTATTAACAGCTGGTAAATAAGTTAAGGTTATAATAAGCAATGAAGCTATTATGGCACATATAGAATCATATACCTGTTGATTATAACCTTGAACCACATTAAAAACGTCAGTAAAAAACACTAAAATAAAAAGTATAAAAAATAAAATTCGGCACCACAAGCTTGTAAAAAGCGAAATTGCCAACTGTTGATACTTGTCAACTAATATGGCGGATATCCCGCCCATTATCATAAAATCAAATAAAAACCTATATTTAATTAAAAGAGATGATGGAGTTAAAAAGTTATAAATAAATATGACGAGGTAAAGCACTATCAGTATACCAAGTACAAATCTGGCTTTAACCTTTTTAAATAATACCGGCCAAAACAGATAAAATTGTTCTTCAACACCAATTGACCATAAAATGGCAAGCGCTGATCCCGGCGAATATATCCGTTGAAATACATTTGACAAAAAAAGCAAGCAAAGTACCAAAGCCGTTCCTATGCTGTAGTTATCCTTTCCATGAATACCCATTTTAGGAAGAATAACATTGTAATAAGTTAAGCCAATAAGCAATACCAAAAAATAAACCGGCCATATCCTGAGAACCCGGCGCATGTAAAATTTCTTTAAATCGATGTCATTTAAAGCCAGTTTCTCCTTAAGCAGTAACCGGGTAATTAAAAACCCGCTTAACGTAAAGAAAAAGTACACCGCCTCGGCCCCTTTATGGAATATCGGTAATTTATCGAAAATGTTTACATGAAGTACAGTTACAGCGATTCGCGGGATATGATATATAACAACGCTTACCGATAGAAAAAAACGAAGTAGGTCAAGATTCTGGTAATATTGAGTTGTATTAATAACTTTTTTCATTCAATTAATAAAATAATCGATATTAACGCTGCAGTAATTTTAAATAAACAGAGAAAAAATTGCGTGTTTAACTGTTATCAAACACCAGGCTCCCTTCAGGTGCAGATTTATTGGTATCTTGCTTTTCCAATTTCTCTTTCACAAATTTTAAAGGGAAATAAACAACAATTAAAGTTTGAAGTACATAAACCAAATATGTAGTTGACCAGGTTTCGGCATAAAATAACAACACAACAACTATACATTTGTAAACAACAGATTGATTATTTGCAAGCCATTGGGTAATCCGGGCCATTACAAACCCAAACAACAAAAATATAAGGATTCCAAAAAAGCTAAAATTGTAGTAAGATTCGGTCATTGAGTTTAAAGGCAGCCCCACGTCATCTCTTCCCCAGAAATTTCGCACTACGTCCAAATCAATAAAGTCGGGTTTAGCATCTCCAAGTAAGCTTTTAGGGAATGCGAAAGTTACAAGATTCAGGTATGAGTCGCCCAATAAAAAACCAGCCTTTGAGGCATTTTCAAAAACCATCTCGTCTCTGAACTGAAGTTGGTAGCCACTTAATTCATAATACCACTCATCTTCCACTTCAGACTGATCCTTTATATTATTCAAAATATTAGAAGTATCCGAGAAAGAACGACGAACAAGGCCCAAAATGCTGAATAGCATTATTGCGCTACCACCAACCATAGCTATTTTTGTTATGGAAATAGAAAAACCGGGCTTTGATGAAAATATCGTGAATAACGCAGCCAGTGAATATATTATAAAGCCTCTGCCACCCGATATAATGTATTCAAGTATGATAGCAGGCAAGTATATGAACAATAATTTTTTCCACGGACGATTAGAAAAAACGCGGAATCCAATTAAAACAGGAACTATAATTAAAACAAATGCGGTGGAAAAAGCCACGAGATAATTGGATTGCAAAATCTTTGATGCCTCTTCATTACCCGAGCGCCTCGTTAACAAAAAAAGCAGGTTGCCACCCGTAATACTATATAAAGCAACAGTACTTCCAACTAAAAAAATTGCACAAATAGCTACTAAAAAGGTGTCTTTTGTGATTGACACCTTTTTTATAACCGGGACCTTGGACTTTCTCTTTACTACTAAAAAGTAGCAAATCAATAAAACAGCTATACAAATAGCCTGATATAGTAACAAAAATGCCGAATTTGCATAATAATCGCTAATGCGAAATTTGGATGCACCAAGCAACGAGGCATCAACTAATTTACCAATACTGGTATACCCAAAATAATAGGGAAATTTCAGGAATTCATATATGAACGAAAAAAATAAAAAGAAAATTGGCGGTTCGTATACGTATTTAAATAAGCCAGATCTTAAAATCTGCAAAATAAATAGCAAATAAACAATAAAGACAACCTCACTTAATATGAAATAGAACCCGCCCGTGAATTTGAAATTCAATAATAGAAACCCCAAAACAACATAAAATGCTATATCAATAAGCTTTATATACTTTTTAAATTCAAACATTTTATATCATCATATATGACCTCAGTACTTAAAATAACAGGACTAAGCCAATCAGTATTTAATCCAAATCTTTTAAAACATTACTTATCCCACCATCAATATTGATGTTGGCACCGTTTATAAACCCAAGTTCATCCTCGGCCAGTAACAGAGCTAACTGAGATACTTCGCGTGGTTTACCTATGCGCTGGCTGGGATGCAGTTCATTAAGCATCTGAACTTTGGCTTCATCATTATTAAAACCGTCACGCAACATCTGGGTATCAATTGCAGCCGGGCTTATAGCATTTACTCTTATACGGCCTTGCAAATCAACAGATAGTGCTTTGGTTAAACCAACCAAAGCGCTCTTCGAACTTGCATAAGCCAGGAACCGTTTCTTTGTAAGCTGATGGTGGATACTTGCTATATTTATAATTGAACCTTTTGAGCGTTCAAGCCGTGTTAAAAAGAACTGGCTTAACATTAACGGCCCCGTAAGATTAACATTGAGTGTTTGGTTCCAGTCCTGCAAAGTAATCTCATCCAAATTGCTGAGAATTTGTACCGCAGCGTTGTTTATAAGTACAAAAAGCTCAGGTATCTCTTCGTTAAAAATAGCTTCAATACTCGCCTTATACTCCGTATCAATGCAATATTGATGTAAGTTGAATTTGAAAAATTTATCGCAGTACTCCGGCTGGCTATCCTTAAGATCAAGTCCAATCACTTCATATCCCTTTTCTTTAAAGGTTTTAGCCAGCTGACTTCCAATACCACCTAATACACCGGTTATTACTACTGTTTTAGCCATTCTTATTGTATTCCTAAATAACCAAACATTAATTCTATAGCTCTCAAACTTGCCCTTACTACAGCCTCTTTGGTATTAGAACCGTTATGAGTACCAAAAATACATTGTTCGAACTGGCGTAAAGGGCTATCCTGTGGCAAAGGTTCAATTTCAAAAACATCTAGCCCTGCCGATTTTACTTTACCCGAATTTAATGCATCAATTAAAGCGGTTTCATCAATCAGTGGTCCGCGCGATACGTTGATGATTATCACACCATCTTTCATTAAAGCGATACTTTCTTTATTAATAAGATGGTAGCTTGACGGAGTTAATGCACAGGTAATGATCACAAAATCTGCCTCTTCTAACTTTTCCGGAAAAGGAAGGATCTGATTAACCTGAGCTTCCTCGGCAGTTAATTTGCTGAACGGATCATAAGCATTAACGTTAACCCCAAAGCCTTTTAAACGCCGTGCCGTACCCAATCCTATATCGCCTATACCTATCAGGGCTACAGTTTTGCCTTCAACAGACATACCTGCAGGTTTTATCCAGTTTCCTTTGCGTACTTCGCGATCAACACGGTAACTATCACGAGCTAACCCTGTAAAATAAGCAAGCGCCATATCGGCTACTTCATTTCCAAACATCCTTGGTGTATTTGAAATAGGTATACCTAATTTTTCGCAAGCCTTAAAGTCAACGTTGTCCACGCCAACCCCCCATTTTACAGCAGCTTTCAATTTACCCTGAACGCCCGCCTGGAATACTCTTTCTGTTGCAGGATCATCCCCAATTATCCAACCTTCTACCTGTGGTACCAACTCGATAAGTTGTTCTTCAGTTAGCGTTTGTACTACCTCCGGCAAAATCAATTCGATACCCTTATCTTCAAAAAAATGTTTTAACTGATCTATTCCTCTTAACATCGGAGGACAAGTAATTAATATTTTCATACGATCTTATTTATCATTTTATATAAAAGTTCGGCTACGATGAAATTAAATTCCACATCAATATCCTGAGCCTCAATTTCCGGCATTTCAAACAAAAACGGACGGTCGCCAATCCTGTTATGTTTTCTTTCAAGTATTGATTTGGTAAAGACATAAAAACAAGAGTTTTCCTCAAAAATAGGCGGAAGATCCTGGGTGCGCAGTAATATATTCTGATTATGATTGATCGGCCTTGCTAAAGAATCCCAAAACCTTACATGCTTTCTTGTTACCGAAAACAACGAATCATACATAGGTTGTATGTCGAAGAATTTCTTAATTCCCGCTGTTAATGTCTCAACCGTTAATAACGGATTGGTGCTATGTGTTTGTAAATAAAACTCAGAAGGAACCTGGTTAATGCTGTTCAGCAATACATCATTCATAGGTATGGCACCGTCCCTTAAATGCTCCGGCCGTTCCAGAACAAGCACTTCAGGAAAAGAGGTCTGGGCTTGTTCAATAACAATCGGGCTATCGGTATCAATAACTACCTTATCGATTAAAGGACAATCTAACAGTGTTTGAATTACATGATGAAAAAGTGGCTTTCCTGCAAAATCCCTGTAATTTTTTCCAGGAACCCTTTCGCTTGAGTGCCGCATCGGTACAATAGCGACTAACTTAAATTTATCCATTTGAATATTGATGTTTGTAGATGTAAAAAACAGGAATTATCCCTCAAAGCCACTGTATATAATTCTTTCCCCCGACGGCGGCAAATGAGTTAACTCACTATGACGGGGAGGTCTTTTCATATCATTTGGATAATATAACCTGTTCCTCAGTGTTTCATTGATCTGGTTCTTTTGATTATATCCGAGATAGGTACCCCAAAATTGCATATACCTAAACATGATAATCGAAAAAAAGTTGCTCGTAAAACTTTTATCGTGAATAGCATGAAAACTATCAGAAAAAATATTGGCAATTGTTAAACGTATAAAATTGAAAAAAGAAAACTTTTCATTAGGATAGATTATTTTCAGCGCAATTGCCTCCCTCCTATATCTATTTTTTATACGTGATGGTGTTTCTTCATGTACGTGCACTATTGGGGCCAAAGCCTCGTATGCTATTTTATATTTTTTCTCTTTTATTTGACTGGCCCAGGCTAAATCCTCCAATCCTGTCAATGACTCATCGTACTGCTGCTGCTCCCAAAGCTCTTTCCTGACAACGCAATTAGCATTATTACAAAAAGAAATTGCCTGATCATAATTTGAAAACGAAGGAAACCACTTATTAAAAAGTTGTTGTTCAGAATATTTAGATACCTCGCACCCAACCTGTCTGCCATACACTAAAGCGACATTTTTATCATGAAAAGGCGCTATCATCCGCTCTATCCAATCGGTATAAAGGGGATAAACGTGCGCGCTTGCAAAAAGCAAATATTCCCCTTGCGCGGCCATACACCCTCTATTCAAAGCCCTGCCAAAAGAAAACTCCTCAGGCCTGATATTAATTACCTTCACACCGTATTCTCTGGCAATAACTACTGTATCGTCATTTGAGCCGGAATCAACTAATATAACTTCAACCTGCTGAAATATAGTCTGCCGTTTTACGCCTTCAAGCAGCCTCCTTATATGTTTTTGTTCATTATATGAACGAATTATTAAACTACATATCGGTTTCATAACAACAATTTTTAACGACAACAGTAATTATCTTCAGCTTATCAGGCAATACCCAATAAATTATTCTATTTTCTTTTTCCAAATAGTTTGCTTAGGAAATGAGGTTTTTCTTCCGTTGTGCTGCCATAGCCATAACCATACCCGTAACCATAGCCATAACCGTAACCATAACCATAATAGCCACCTTTTTTAGTTTTAATGTCATTAATAACTAAATATGCTCTACGGAATTTCCTCTCCCTTGTTAGTTCATTAATTATATTTAGCTGCGATTTATAGGTATATTCCTGTCTAACAATATATAAACTGGCATCAGTATGCTTTTCTATTAACTGGGCATCGGAAACCAAACCTATTGGCGCACTGTCAATAATGATATAATCAAATTTTTTCCTGAGTTGATCTATTAATTCATTGAACTTATCACTAAGTAATAATTCGGTTGGATTAGGAGGTATTGGACCCGATGATATAATAAAGCAATTTTCAGAGAAAAATACTGGTTGTATGATATCATCAACAGTCATGCTTTCAGACACAATATAGTTGGTAAAGCCAGTGCTATTGCTATCCAGCCCTACGTTTTGCGACAATTTCGGCTTCCTTAAATCCAACTCCATTAACAGCACTTTCTTTCCGCTCAAGGCCAGTACACTACCAAGGTTCATGGTAATAAATGACTTACCTTCCCCACTCATACTTGATGTAACCATCAAAACATTACTTTTTCCTTGTGTTAAGACGAACTGGAGATTTGTTCTTAGTCCTCTGAATTGTTCAGATAATATTGACCTTGTATTATTGCTAACTACCAGTGAAATACCTTCAGGGTTATTGCCGATTTCACCTACTACAGGAACCCTTGTATTAGATTCAATATCACTTTTATTTAAAATTTTGATATTAAGTAAGTTTCTTCCGTAAACGTAAACTCCAGGTATTATCAATCCTAACATTAAGCCAATCAACATAATAAGTGGTTTTTTAGGCTTGAAAGGAAGATAATCGCTTTTAGCTGGGTCTATTATCCTTGCGCTATTAGCTGTAGAGGTTTTGGAAATAGCAGTTTCTTCTCTTTTTTGCAACAAATAAAGATATAAATCCTGCTTAAGGTTTTGCTCTCGGGTATAGTCAAGGAAGATCCGCTCTTTCTTGGGGATGGTAACAACTTGACTATTAAGTGCCTGATTTTTAGATTGAATTTGCTTTAAAGAGGTAGTTATCGTTTGTTTATAAGACTCAAAACTCTTTACCAAACTAATCCTAACATTTTCTATTTGCGAATCAACAGACTGTATAACTGGGTTATTATCCTTGTAGGATAATGCCATTTTATCTCTTTCAATCAACAAATCATTATATTTACCAATACCGGCGGCAAAAACCGGGTCAGGAACGGCAAACGAACTTGGAATTATCCTCTTGCTGCTGGGATCGGTAATATATTTCTCAATATCATTTACTATGGACAACTGCACCTGCAAATCACTCAGCTTATTGTAGTAAGAAGAAACATTATCAATTAAATCCTTACCTTGCTGATCAACACTGGCAAGTTTATTCTCTTCTTTAAACTTTGTAAAGTTGCCTTCTATTCCCGATAATTCGCTGGTTACTTTACTCAACTGCCCATCTATAAACTTCAACGTTGTATCTGCTATTTCGGTTTTATTTTGAAGGTTAGATAACAGGTACAAATCCATTAGCTTCTGCAAAATTACTTCGCCCTTTTTTGAGTTAGGGTATTCAAATGCTAATGCTAAAGTTGTACTTTTCTTATCGGTTAATTGAACATCCAGTTTAGTCATTAAATCATCTACACGTTCATCAACCGATTGAATATTTATCTTGTAACCATTGGTACTGGTTTGCCCATTTTTGGGCTCAAACACTAAATCATATTGAGGTAGCTTTATCCGTTCGCCGAATTTGGCTTGTAAAGTGATATTATCTTTACTATTCTCTAAATGAATGATATTGTTTTCGATGTCAACAGTATAGTTCCTCTCGGCTATTGAATCAACCTTACTTATTAGCTTAACCGAGAAAGGGGCATCAGCAAGCTCAAGAGATTTTATTCTGCCCTTTGAATATATGGTTATATTAAGGCCTAAGTCATTTACAGTTCTTTCCATTAACAACCTTGATTTTAATATATCTAGCTCATTATATGAATTACTTGTCATGTCAAATAAATCGGAAAAATCTATTGAACTGCTTTTCAGAACCTGGTTACCTGCAGAACTTGATTGACTTTCGTCAATCAGTATCTGGCTATTTATTTTATATGCAGGAGTTCCGTACCGGATAAAGAAAAAAGCTCCCAAACAAAATATAATTAACCCAATTACAAAAACTATCCAGTGACTGATAAACATTGCGATAAGCTTCTTCAAATCGAAGCTGTCCTCTCCATTAGTTATGTCAGTATTGAATTCCTGATTTTGAATTCCCATTTGTAGTAAAAATTATTTGATTCGTGTAAGTAAGACAATAAGTACCGATAAAGCGGCTCCAACGATAGTAAAAGTCCGCGCCTGTGCAACGTCTGTAGCTGCAGCTTTTGCTTTACTTGGCTCAACATAAATAACATCGTTTTGCCTTAAATAAAAGACCGGAGAAGAAATAATATCACTTTTTTGAAGATTAATCCTATATGGAGTTCTGGAACCATCCAAATTTTCCCTTATTAGTAAAACATTGTCCCTTTTGCCAAAAATTGTCAAATCCCCCGCCAGCGAAATCGCATCAAGTATGCTAACCTTTTCGTTCGGAGTAATATAAACTCCCGGTTTTGCAACCTCACCTGTAACGCTAAATTTAAAATTGGCGTACCGCACAATTACTGTTGGATCTTTGTAATATTTAACAGCTTCTTTGAGCACCACGTCTTTAGCTTCACTTGTGGTATACCCTAATAACTTAATTCGCCCCAATACAGGCACTTCGACAAAACCGTCTTTATGCACAAGATATCCTGCCACTACCGGCTGATTCAAACTGCTTGCGCTACCTACCGCCGATGCAGTTCCCGGTACAGGAATATTGCCCAGGTTTATCATAGCTGTAGCTTGCGGATCAACAGTTTGGATTAAAATTGTAATAATATCATCAACCTGTATTGTAGGTTCTTGATATTCTGCTCTCGCAAGACTCTTCATTTGCCCCGAATCAGGTATATCTTGAAAATATTTGATCTTTTTTGAGGATGAGCAAGAAAATAAACCGGCAGAAATGAGGAAAATCGACAGGAATACTAATGAGTTTAACAAGTAACTTTTTCTCATAAAGTTTGAGCTTTCATTTTTAATAGGTATAAAGTTTAAAGCACCGCAATATATGTACTTTTTTTCACACCCAACAATTTAATTTATCATTTTTTTTAAAAAACAGGGGTTTACCGTAGCTTTTTTTTAATCAAAAGTGCATTTTAATATAATAATCAAAATTATGCTTGTCCCATTGTACCACCAAAGTTCATAGGAAACCCAGGATGATCGGGTTGTACTTTGATGCGGCCGTTAATAGATTCAAATTTTTCGATATTATCCTGCAATGCCGAAAGAAGGCGTTTGGCATGCTCAGGGGTTAATATAATTCTTGATTTCACCCTGGCTTTGGGCACGCCGGGCATAACTCTTATAAAGTCTAATACAAACTCCGAATTTGAATGGGTAATGATAGCGAGATTTGAGTAAACACCTTCTGCAATTTCTTCTGATAGCTCAATGTTGAGCTGATTTTCATTTTGTTCTTCCATGTTACTAAAGTAACAAAAAGACGTTCTTTATAAATTGTCTTTTTGTAAGGTAAATACTGCGTAAATATAGCTTTTAAGAATACAATTACATCTTATATTCTGCTTCGCGAGATCGAACGTAAAACAGTGATATTTTACTTTTGTTTTAACTATCTAAAAAAAAATCAAAAAAAAGCCCCCCGGGAGTACCGGAGGGCTTAGTAAATATTTAAACAGCTGAAAATTAAGCTTCCAACTCTTCTGCCTTTGAAGCCATCAGGCGGTCAAACTCTTCCTGTGAACCTACGCGGATATTTTCGTATTCGCGTAAACCGGTACCAGAAGGTATTAAGTGACCTACGATAACGTTTTCTTTCAGACCAAGCATGCTGTCTTTTTTACCTGCGATAGCTGCTTCATTCAGTACTTTAGTAGTTTCCTGGAACGACGCGGCCGAGATAAATGACTTGGTACCCAACGACGCCCTGGTAATACCTTGCAGTATTGGGCTCGATGTTGCAGGGATAGCGTCACGCACTTCAACCAGTTTAAGGTCGCGGCGTTTCAATACCGAGTTTTCATCGCGTAAGCGGCGTAATGAAACTATCTGACCTGATTTCAATGTAGTTGAATCACCCGGATCAGTTACAACTTTCTTGTCATAAATCTCATCATTCTCGGTCATGAAATCCCATCCGTCAACAGCTTCGCGCTCTAAGAAACGGGTATCGCCCGCATCTTCGATAGATACTTTCTGCATCATCTGGTGAACAATAACCTCAAAGTGCTTATCGTTGATCTTCACACCCTGTAAGCGGTAAACTTCCTGGATACCGTTAACAAGATATTCCTGTACTGCAGCAGGGCCTTTGATAGCAAGGATATCTGCCGGAGATATTGAACCATCAGATAATGGCATACCAGCTTTTATAAAGTCATTATCCTGTACAAGGATGTGTTTTGAAAGCGGTACAAGGTATTTTTTAACCTGGCCATCTTTCGACTCGATGGTGATTTCGCGGTTACCACGTTTAACACCACCTAAAGTTACCACACCGTCAATTTCAGTTACTACAGCAGGGTTTGAAGGGTTACGTGCTTCAAATAACTCGGTTACACGTGGTAAACCACCTGTAATATCTCGCGTTTTACCGGTTGAACGAGGGATTTTAGCAATAACCTGACCGGTTTGTAACCTGTCTCCTTCATCAACAGCAATGTGTGCACCTACCGGAATGTTGTATCCTTTAATGATGTTACCTTTATTATCGGTGATCTGGATAGCAGGGTTTTTAGATTTATCCCTGGTATCGATGATCACTTTTTCGCGGTGACCTGTTTGCTCGTCAGATTCTTCACGGAAAGTGATACCTTCCAATACTGCATCAAACTGGGCAATACCTGCAAACTCAGAGATAATTACCGCGTTGTACGGATCCCATGAACAGATACGGTCGCCTTTGGTGATCTTGCTGCCATCTTTCACATACAGGTATGAACCGTATGGAATGTTATTGGTAACAATTACTTTATTACTTCCGGCTTCGATAATGCGGAACTCGCCCGAACGGCCTAATACCACATCAACAGCGCCGTCTTCAGCAGTTTCATAAGTTACAGTACGTACGTTCTCAAATTCGATAATACCATCAAACTTAGCGTTGATCTGAGATTCAGCAGCGATGTTTGACGCGGTACCACCCACGTGGAATGTACGAAGTGTTAACTGTGTACCCGGCTCACCGATTGACTGTGCTGCAATTACACCAACAGCCTCGCCTTTTTGCACGCGTTTACCGCTTGCAAGGTTACGGCCGTAGCACAATGCACATACGCCACGTTTGCTTTCGCAGGTTAATACCGAACGGATCTCAATACCTTCTAACGGAGAATTTTCGATCTTTTTAGCAACCTCTTCGGTAATGTCCTGGCCAGCTACTGCTAACAGTTCGTTAGTGATAGGGTCATGAACATCATGAAGCGTAGTACGACCTAAAATACGGTCATATAATGGCTCAACAATATCCTCGTTATCTTTCAGTGCAGTTGTATAGATACCCCTTAAAGTACCGCAATCAACTTCACCCACAATCATATCCTGGGCAACGTCATGCAACCTACGTGTTAAGTAACCAGCATCCGCTGTTTTCAACGCCGTATCCGCCAAACCTTTACGGGCACCGTGGGTAGAGATGAAGTACTCCAATACCGACAAACCTTCTTTAAAGTTTGAAAGGATCGGGTTCTCGATAATCTCCCCACCTGAACCTGATTTCTGAGGCTTAGCCATCAAACCACGCATACCTGCAAGCTGACGAATCTGCTCTTTAGAACCACGGGCACCTGAGTCAAGCATCATATAAACAGAGTTGAAGCCCTGGTTATCGTTGCTCAGGATGTCCATCACGTTAGCGGTTAAGCGGTTGTTGATACGTGTCCAGATATCGATGATCTGGTTGTAACGCTCGTTGTTGGTAATGAAACCCATGTTGTAGTTGTTCATTACCTCATCAACTTGCTTAGAAGCTGTATCAATCAGGGTCACCTTTTCTGCAGGGATATTGATATCCTTCAGGTTAAATGATAAACCACCCTGGAATGCCATCTTGAAACCTAATTCCTTAATATCGTCAAGGAACTGGGCGGCACGTGCCATACCGGTGATTTTTACTACCTCACCAATGATATCACGAAGTGATTTTTTGGTAAGCAGCTCATTGATATAACCTACTTCTACAGGTACATGCTGGTTAAACAACACGCGGCCTACAGTAGTATCAATAATTTTGTTTACAATTTTGCCATCGCGCTCTTTAACCAAAGCTTTAACTTTAATAAACGCATGCAGGTCAAGCTTTTTCTCGTTATAAGCGATAATTACTTCTTCTGCAGAGTAAAAAGTCAAACCTTGTCCTTTAACCACGCGTGTTTCGTCAGTTTTACGGCCTTTGGTTATGTAGTACAAACCAAGTACCATGTCCTGAGATGGTACTGTAATAGGCGTACCGTTAGCAGGGTTAAGGATGTTATGTGAAGCAAGCATCAGGATTTGGGCTTCCAAAATTGCCGCGTTACCAAGTGGTACGTGAACGGCCATCTGGTCACCGTCAAAATCCGCGTTGAATGCTGTACAGGTTAATGGGTGCAATTGGATCGCCTTACCTTCAACCAGTTTTGGCTGGAACGACTGGATACCCAACCTGTGCAGCGTAGGCGCACGGTTTAGTAATACAGGGTGTCCTTTCAATACGTTTTCCAAAATATCCCAAACCAATGGGTCTTTACGGTCAACTATCTTTTTGGCAGATTTTACTGTTTTAACCACACCACGCTCAATCATTTTGCGGATGATAAATGGTTTAAACAATTCGGCAGCCATATCTTTTGGTAAACCGCACTCGTGTAATTTAAGGTTAGGACCTACAACAATTACTGAACGGGCAGAGTAATCCACACGTTTACCTAATAAGTTTTGACGGAAACGGCCTTGTTTACCTTTCAGGATATCTGAAAGTGACTTCAAAGCACGGTTACCTTCAGTTTTTACCGCGTTAACTTTACGTGAGTTATCGAATAACGAATCCACAGCTTCCTGTAACATACGTTTTTCGTTACGTAAAATCACCTCTGGTGCTTTGATCTCGATCAAACGTTTTAAACGGTTGTTACGGATGATAACACGACGGTAAAGGTCATTCAAATCTGAAGTAGCGAAACGGCCACCTTCCAGTGGTACCAACGGACGCAACTCAGGCGGGATAACCGGAACAATCTTAACAATCATCCATTCAGGGTTATTTTCGATCCTGGTTTTAGCATCGCGGAAAGCTTCAACAACCTGTAAGCGTTTTAAGGCTTCATTTTTACGTTGCTGAGAAGTTTCGTTTGCTGCCTGGTGACGCAGGCTGAATGATAATTCATCAAGGTCAAGGCGTTTTAATAACTCTTCCAAGGCCTCAGCACCCATTTTGGCAACAAATTTCTGAGGATCTTTGTCGTCAAGATACTGGTTTTCTTTTGGAAGGGTATCCAATACGTCAAGGTATTCTTCTTCAGTAAGGAAATCCATTTTGTTGATTCCATCTGCTTCTTTAATACCTGGCTGGATAACTACGTAACGCTCGTAGTATATAATAAGGTCGAGCCTTTTAGTAGGCAAGCCTAATAAATAACCAATTTTGTTTGGTAATGAGCGGAAGTACCATATGTGTGCAACAGGCACCACCAGGTTGATGTGGCCCATACGCTCACGACGTACCTTCTTTTCGGTTACTTCAACACCGCAACGGTCGCACACGATACCTTTGTAACGGATACGTTTGTATTTACCGCAATGGCACTCATAATCCTTAACCGGACCAAAAATACGCTCGCAAAACAAACCATCACGCTCAGGTTTGTAGGTACGATAGTTAATGGTTTCCGGCTTTAAAACTTCACCGCTTGAACGCTCAAGAATAGACTCGGGAGAGGCTAAACTAATGGTAATGGTGGTAAAGTTACTTTTGATTTTATTATCCTTTTTGTAAGACATAGTCTCCTCTGTTTTTAATTGTTGAATTAGCGATTTAGTGAATTAGTGATTTGAATCAAGTCGTCAAACCACGTCTCTTAACCTATTGAATTAGTGAGTTAGTAAATTATATGACTAATTTTTCAATCAATCACTAATTCACTCACTCACTAAATCACTAATTATTCTAAAGTGATATCCAAACCTAAGCCGCGTAACTCGTGAACCAATACGTTGAATGATTCAGGAACTGATGGCGTTGGCAGGTTTTCACCTTTAACAATAGCCTCATATGTTTTGGCACGGCCGATAACATCATCCGATTTAACGGTTAATATCTCCTGCAGAATGTTTGATGCACCAAATGCTTCCAGTGCCCAAACCTCCATCTCACCAAAACGCTGACCACCGAATTGTGCTTTACCACCTAATGGTTGTTGAGTGATCAATGAGTACGGTCCGATTGAACGGGCGTGCATCTTATCATCAACCATGTGACCTAATTTCAGCATGTAGATAATACCTACAGTAGTTTGCTGATCAAAACGATCACCTGTTAAACCATTGTATAAGTAGGTACGGCCTGATTCTGGCAAGTTGGCTTTCTTAATCCACTCTTCCACTTCTTCATGGCTTGCACCGTCGAAGATAGGAGTAGCGAATTTAACACCAAGCTCTTTACCGGCCCAGCCTAATACGGTTTCGTAGATCTGACCCAGGTTCATACGTGAAGGTACACCCAGCGGGTTCAACACGATATCAACCGGTGTTCCGTCTTCAAGGAAAGGCATGTCTTCATCGCGTACAATACGTGCAACAATACCTTTGTTACCGTGACGACCAGCCATTTTATCACCTACTTTAAGCTTACGCTTTTTAGCGATGTAAACTTTAGCCATTTGTACGATACCTGATGGAAGCTCATCACCCACGCTGATAGCGAATTTATCACGACGGTAAGCACCCAGCTCTTCATTGTACTTAATGTTGAAGTTATGAAGAAGGATCTTGATCTGATCGTTTTTATCGTCATCAGTAGTCCATTTAGTTGGGTTAATATTATCGTAATTAAGCTCAACTAATATTTTCTGGGTGAATTTAACACCTTTAGGAACCTGTAACTCTTTGTAAACGTTATAAACGCCTTGCGAAGTTTTGCCGTTAACGATTTCAAATAACTTGTCGATCAAGGTATTTTTCAGATCTTTTACAGCTTTATCATGCTTGTTGTCCAATTTTTCCAATTGTGCTTTTTCTTCAGCTTTTGAAGTCTTTTTAGCACGAGAGAATAATTTGGTATCGATAACAACACCGGCAATTGACGGCGGGGTTTTCAATGAAGCATCTTTAACGTCGCCTGCTTTATCACCGAAGATCGCACGTAACAGTTTTTCTTCCGGTGATGGGTCTGATTCACCTTTAGGAGTGATCTTACCAATCAGGATGTCGCCTTCTTTAACCTCGGCGCCTACACGGATGATACCGTCTTCGTCAAGGTCTTTAGTGGCTTCTTCTGATACGTTAGGGATATCTGGTGTTAACTCTTCCTCGCCACGTTTAGTGTCACGAACTTCAAGTTCAAACTCTTCAACGTGGATTGAAGTAAAGATATCTTGTGAAACAACACGTTCAGAGATCACGATCGCATCCTCAAAGTTATATCCCTGCCAAGGCATGAATGCTACTTTAAGGTTACGGCCTAATGCAAGCTCGCCATTTTGGGTAGCGTAACCTTCGCAAAGTACTTCACCTTTTTCAACCCTTTGGCCTTTTTTAACAATAGGCTTAAGGTTCATGGTGGTGCTTTGGTTGGTTTTCTTAAACTTGGTTAAGCGGTAGCTTTTACTATCTCCTTCAAACGAGATCAAACGATCAAGTTCGTTGCGGTCATATTTAATACGGATTTCGTTAGCATCAACATACTCAACCACACCATCGCCTTCGGCGTTGATCAGGGTACGAGAGTCTTTTGCCACACGGCCTTCCAAACCGGTACCAACAATCGGCGCTTCAGGGCGCAACAATGGTACGGCCTGGCGTTGCATGTTTGACCCCATCAATGCACGGTTAGCGTCATCATGCTCTAAGAACGGAATAAGCGAAGCCGCAATTGAAGTAATCTGATTTGGAGCAATGTCCATCAAGTCCAGACGCTCTGGCTCGATAACCGGGAAGTCACCCTCGAAACGTGCTTTTACACGTGGCAATTCAAACTCACCTTTGTCATCATAAACCGCGTTTGCCTGGCCAATGGTTTTACCGTCTTCATCCTCAGCAGATAAATAGATAACCGGCTCGTCAACCATAACTTTACCTTCAACTACACGCTTGTACGGAGTTTCGATAAAGCCTAAATTGTTAATTTTAGCGTGTACGCAAAGTGATGAAATCAAACCAATGTTCGGACCTTCGGGAGTTTCGATAGTACACAACCTACCGTAGTGGGTGTAATGAACGTCACGAACCTCGAAACCTGCACGCTCACGCGACAGACCGCCGGGGCCTAAGGCTGACAGACGACGCTTGTGCGTGATCTCTGCCAGTGGATTGGTTTGGTCCATGAACTGTGATAACTGGTTTGTTCCGAAGAACGAGTTGATCACAGATGATAATGTCCGCGCGTTGATCAGATCGGTTGGTGTGAACACCTCGTTGTCACGAATGTTCATACGCTCACGGATGGTAC
Organism: Mucilaginibacter sp. Mucisp86; assembly: GCF_047324315.1. Taxonomy (NCBI): domain Bacteria; kingdom Pseudomonadati; phylum Bacteroidota; class Sphingobacteriia; order Sphingobacteriales; family Sphingobacteriaceae; genus Mucilaginibacter; species Mucilaginibacter sp. Mucisp86. The sequence goes on along the minus strand of NZ_CP168503.1, from coordinate 4,060,086 downwards.
GGGCCATACGTGCTAAACCTACACCAAACTGTGCATAAAGCTGCTCACCAACGGTACGTACACGACGGTTTGATAAGTGATCGATATCATCCACCTCGGCTTTTGAGTTGATTAATTTGATCAGATATTTAACAATCGCGATGATGTCCTGCTTGGTTAAAACTTTAGTTTCTTCCGAAGTGCTCAGTTTTAATTTACGGTTGATGCGGTAGCGGCCCACATCGCCCAGGTCATATCTTTTATCTGAAAAGAATAAACGATCGATGATACCACGTGCTGTTTCTTCATCAGGTGGTTCAGCGTTACGTAACTGGCGGTAGATGTGCTCAACCGCTTCCTTCTCAGAGTTGGAAGTATCTTTCTGTAAGGTATTGTATATAATAGTGTAATCACCGCTGGTTGAAGCATCTTCCTTGTTAAGGATGATGGTTTTAACACCAGAGTCGATGATCATATCAATATGGTCGTCTTCCAGTAAGGTTTCACGCTCAAGGATGATCTCATTACGAGGGATAGAAACTACCTCACCGGTATCCTCATCCACAAAATCTTCGATCCATGTTTTAAGTACCCTTGCAGCAAGCTTACGGCCAATATATTTCTTAAGGCCTGATTTGCTTACTTTAACCTCGTCGGCCAGTTCAAATAACTCCAGAATATCTTTATCAGAGTCATAACCAATGGCACGAAGTAACGTAGTAACCGGGAATTTCTTTTTACGGTCAATGTAAGCATACATCACGTTGTTAACGTCTGTAGCAAACTCAATCCATGAACCTTTGAAAGGGATAACACGGGCCGAGTATAATTTTGTACCGTTAGTGTGGCGGCTCTGACCAAAGAACACACCTGGCGAACGGTGTAACTGTGATACAATTACACGCTCGGCACCATTAATAACAAATGTACCTTTTGGAGTCATGTAAGGGATGGTACCCAGGTACACGTCCTGTACAATTGTTTCAAAATCTTCGTGCTCCTCATCATTACATGAAAGGCGAAGCTTGGCTTTTAATGGTACGCTGTAAGTTAATCCGCGTTCAATACACTCTTGTATATCATAACGTGGCGGATCAATAAAGTAGTCAAGAAACTCCAGGACAAAGATGTTTCTTGAATCTGAAATAGGAAAGTTTTCGGCAAACACTTTAAACAGCCCTTCTTTGTAACGGTTGTCGGAAGTGGTTTCCAATTGAAAAAATTCCTGGAAAGATTGTAACTGAACATCCAGAAAATCAGGGTAATCAAGTACCTTTCTGCTGGTTGCAAAGTTTACTCTTTGATTATTATTGTTTGCCAAGGTATTTAAATTTTAGTTTATTAATAAACTTTGATAGATGTGAGATCTGAGATGTGAGACGTGAGACTAAAAAATATGTTTTGAAGATCTGTATTCCTGTTAAACCTGCAGGAAGAAGATCTCATATCTCATATCTCATATCCATTATCTTCTTCATCCAAACCTTTATAAACAGCAATAGACCCCGACCGTTATGGTCGGAGTCTTGATGCTATATTTCAGTAGGTTAAATTACTTAACCTCAACTACTGCTCCGGCTTCTTCTAATTGTTTTTTCAAAGATTCAGCTTCTTCTTTAGTTACACCAGTTTTAAGTTCTTTTGGTGCACCGTCAACAAGATCTTTAGCTTCTTTCAAACCAAGGCCAGTTAAGTCTTTTACTAATTTAACAACTGCTAATTTAGCGCCACCAGCTTCTTTCAGGATAACGTCAAATGCAGTTTGCTCAGCAGCAGCTGGAGCAGCATCGCCACCGTCAGCAGCAGGAGCAGCAACTGCTACAGCAGCAGCAGCAGGCTCAATACCATACTCGTCTTTTAATATTTGAGCTAATTCGTTTACTTCTTTTACTGTTAAGTTTACCAACTGTTCAGCAAACGCTTTTAAATCCGCCATTTTATTTAAATTTTTACTTTTAATGCTTTTTGTTTGTTTTTATCGAACTTTATTGAGGTGTTCGTTAACCTCTTTCCTGTAATGTTTTTACAAGGCCTGCAATTGTAGTTCCGCCTGACTGAAGAGCCGAAAGAACGTTTTTCGCAGGTGATTGAAGTAAGCCAACTATCTCGCCGATCAGTTGTTCTTTTGATTTCAGTTTGGTTAAAGTATCTAACTGGTTATCACCGATAAATACTGCCGAATCGATATAAGCTGCTTTTAAAATTGGTTTTTCGCCAGTTTTCCTCAATTGTTTAATCAACTTTGCTGGTGCAGTTGCTGATTTTGAGAAAAGGATTGATGATGAACCTTTTAATACATCATATATAGGGCTGAAATCACCGCCTGCAGCTTCCATAGCTTTTTTAATCAAGCTATTTTTGGTTACCTGCATTGTAATGTCGTTTTCGAAACACTTACGGCGGATATTGTTGATCTTAGCTACAGTTAAATCAGAGGTATCAGTGATATAAAAATTACCATACTCTTTGATTTGCTCAGTAAGGGCTACAACAAGGTCGTATTTTTCTTCTTTATTCATGATTAGATCCCCGCTACTGATTTAGTTTCAACTGTAATTCCTGGCGACATAGTTGAAGAGATATGAATGCTCTTGAAATATGTTCCTTTTGCTGCAGAAGGTTTTAATTTAGAGATTGTTTGCAATACTTCTAATGCATTCTCATAAATTTTATCTGCAGAGAAAGATGCTTTTCCTATTGAGGTGTGGATGATACCGGTTTTGTCAACCTTGAAATCGATTTTACCACCTTTTACCTCAGTTACAGCTTTACCAACTTCTGGGGTAACTGTACCTGATTTAGGGTTTGGCATAAGGTTACGCGGGCCTAAAATACGACCTAAACGACCTACCTTCGCCATAACACTTGGCATAGTAATGATAATATCAACATCAGTCCATCCGCCTTCAATCTTGGCAATATAATCATCCAAACCTACGTAATCTGCACCTGCGTCTTTAGCTTCTTGTTCCTTATCAGGAGTACAAAGAACTAATACACGTACAGTTTTACCGGTTCCATGAGGTAATGTTGCAATACCACGTACCATTTGATTGGCTTTACGTGGATCAACACCTAAACGAACGTCTATATCAACTGATGAATCAAATTTAGTAAGGGTTAATTCCTTTACCAAAGCTGATGCAGCTTCTAATGTGTACGATTTGTTTGCCTCAATTTTGGAGAGTGCCACTTTTTGATTTTTTGTTAATCTTGCCACTGTCTTTAAACTGATTTGTATAAATTAATTAATTCCAGGGAGCTGTACCTGATACGGTAATTCCCATGCTGCGGGCAGTACCTGCCACCATTTTCATGGCCGATTCAACTGTGAATGCGTTCAAGTCAACCATTTTATCTTTTGCTATAGTCTCAACCTGCTCCCAGTTAACACTGGCAACTTTTTTACGGTTAGGCTCAGCAGAACCACTCTTTAAACCGGTAGCTTCCAATAACTGGATAGCAACGGGAGGAGTTTTGATGATAAATTCGAATGATTTGTCAACATAAACAGTAATCAAAACAGGCAATACTTTTCCAGCTTTGTCCTGGGTACGTGCATTAAATTGTTTGCAAAACTCCATGATGTTCACACCTTTTGCACCCAATGCAGGGCCAATTGGTGGTGATGGGTTTGCGGCGCCGCCTTTAACTTGCAGCTTAACCATTGCACCGATCTCTTTTGCCATTTTAATTTACTTTAATTATAAACTCAATGTTAGTAAGTGGAAGCTAAGTAACATTTAAGATTGTGTTGATTTCGGATTTGGGGTTTCCATTTCAGATTTATTTCCCGTCTCTTCTATCTTATATTTTAAATTCAAAAATTTCGAAATCGAAAATCCGACATTCGAAATTATTTGAAAACTATTCTTTCTCTACCTGCATGTAATTCAATTCAAGCGGCGTACGGCGGCCGAATATCTTTACCATTACCTTCAGTTTCTTTTTCTCTTCGTTAACTTCTTCAATAACGCCGCTGAAACCGTTGAAAGGCCCGTCCATAACTTTAACCGCCTCGCCAACATAGTAAGGCACGTTCATGGTTTCGCCCTGGGCACTCATCTCATCAACCTTACCTAAAATACGGTTAACTTCTGATTGGCGAAGCGGGATAGCATTTCCGGCTTTATCACCAAGGAAACCTATAACACTGTTAATATTTTTAATGATGTGCTCGGTTTCGCCATCTAAAACAGCTTCCATAAGCACATAGCCCGGAAAGTAGTTACGCTCTTTAGCGATCTTCTTTCCGTCGCGCATCTGGTAATACTTTTCAGTAGGTATTAATACCTGTGGTACCAAATGACTAATGCCCAAACGGCTAATTTCGGCATCTATGTATTGTTTAACTTTTTTTTCTTTACCACTAATAGCCCTAACTACATACCATTTCAATTGATCACTCATCTCCTTCTCCCCTGATATTATGTTAGTGATGTGTAAAACAGTTTAAGCAAATAATTAATGATCTGGTCCATACCTAAGATAACCAGCGCAATAATTATAGCGGCAACCAATACCAAAACAGCGCTGCTTTGCAGCTCGCGCCATGTAGGCCAGGTAACCTTCTCGGTTAACTCGATGTATGACTCTTTAATATATTCAGCTACGCCTGCCATTTTTATATTGTGCTTAAGCACGGGAACAAGGATTCGAACCCTGATCAAAGGTTTTGGAGACCTCTATTCTACCGTTGAACTATTCCCGTGTGTATTTTATAATAAGAAAACATAAGTTTGCCGTTGAAGGCTAAACTTATGTTTTCAAATTAACCTTTTTATTGAAATATGATTATTTCAAGATTTCAGTTACCTGACCAGCACCTACGGTACGACCACCTTCACGGATAGCGAAACGTAAGCCTTTTTCCATTGCGATAGCGTTGATCAGTTTTACTGTGATTGTAACGTTATCACCTGGCATAACCATCTCTACACCTGGTTCTAATGAAATCTCACCAGTAACGTCAGTGGTACGGAAATAGAATTGCGGACGGTATTTGTTGAAGAATGGAGTGTGACGGCCACCTTCTGCTTTTGATAATACGTAAACTTCTGCTTTGAAATCGGTGTGAGGAGTTACTGAACCTGGTTTGCAGATAACCATACCACGACGGATATCAGTTTTCTCAATACCACGTAACAATAAACCTACGTTGTCACCAGCTTCACCACGGTCAAGGATTTTGCGGAACATCTCAACACCAGTTACGGTTGATTTTAAGTTCTCAGCACCCATACCCAGGATATCAACTGGCTCACCAGAGTTGATTACACCACGCTCAATACGACCAGTAGCAACAGTACCACGACCAGTGATTGAGAACACGTCTTCAACAGGCATCAAGAAAGGAAGATCTGTCAAACGTGGAGGAATTGGGATGTAGCTATCAACAGCGTCCATCAATTCCATGATTTTGCCAACCCAGGTAGGATCGCCGTTAAGACCACCTAATGCAGAACCCTGGATAACTGGAATATCATCACCTGGGAATTCGTAGAATGATAATAATTCACGAACTTCCATTTCTACTAACTCTAATAATTCCGGATCATCAACCATGTCAACTTTGTTCATGAAAACAACAAGTGCAGGTACACCTACCTGACGAGCTAACAGGATGTGCTCACGAGTTTGTGGCATCGGACCATCAGTTGCAGCAACTACGATAATTGCACCGTCCATTTGGGCAGCACCAGTAACCATGTTTTTCACGTAATCCGCGTGACCTGGACAGTCAACGTGTGCGTAGTGACGGTTAGCTGTTGAATATTCAACGTGGGCAGTGTTGATGGTAATACCACGTTCTTTTTCTTCAGGAGCCGAGTCAATTGAATCAAATGAACGAGCTTCTGATAAACCTGCATCAGCCAAAACTTTAGTGATAGCTGCGGTAAGGGTTGTTTTACCGTGGTCAACGTGACCGATTGTACCGATGTTTAAGTGCGGTTTACTGCGGTCAAACTTTTCTTTTGCCATGATCTATAAATTATTTTGTAGGTTAATTTAACTTTAATGTATGTTTTTATAACACTGAGCCAACAACGGGATTTGAACCCGTGACCTCTTCCTTACCAAGGAAGTGCTCTACCACTGAGCTACGTCGGCTTATTTTTGATTTCGGATTTCGGAAATTAGATTTCGGATTTTTTCCTTCCTCTACTTACCTGCCCGGCATCTCATTTTGCTTAGTTCAAATCCGAAATCGAAAATTCGAAATCCGGTATTACCGAGCGGAAGACGAGGTTCGAACTCGCGACCTATAGCTTGGAAGGCTATCGCTCTACCAACTGAGCTACTTCCGCTTGTTAAGCTTTTGGTTTGCTGTTTTTGGCTAATTTCAATCACCCAAAACTCATTCCTCAAACCTCTTTAATCAAGTCAGCAGTTTACAATCCCGTTAACTTAATGCTAACTGCGAACTATAAACTGCCTACTCAATATGTGGGGAGAGAAGGATTCGAACCTTCGTAGCCGAAGCAACGGATTTACAGTCCGTCCCATTTGACCGCTCTGGTATCTCCCCAGTAGTTTATCCCGGATTAACAATGTCCAAAATTGAAGCTAAACATTGTCTTTCCGAAAAAAACTGAGCCTCCTATCGGGATCGAACCAATGACCTACTGATTACAAGTCAGTTGCTCTACCAGCTGAGCTAAGGAGGCTTATATTTATTTTGCCTTTACATTATCTAAACGTTGTGTTGCTTTCGATAACGGAGCGCAAAAGTAATAAGCTTTTTGATATTTTAAAGAACTATTTTAACTTTTTTTTGAGGCGTTAAATACCTCCCCGAAAGGGACTGCAAATCTACAAAAAATAACACCACGTCAAAATTTTTTATCAAAAAAAATCGGCAGGCTAAAAACCTGCCGATTTTGGCTCACTGTAAGCCCCTCTATATCACTAAAAACCTTCCTCTGCTGCCGTTAAAACAGCTTTTTTGGCTGTAGCATCAGCAATGGCTTTCTTTTGTTTATGCTTCTCAATTTGCTTCCTCAGGCTCTCAACTGCCAGGTCGGTAGCTTCCTCAAAACTCTTACATTTCTCTTTCGCGAAGATTTGGTTTCCTGGTAGCAATAATTTGATCTCCGTTATCTTATTACATTCATCTTCCACATTTTCAAGCTTTAAGTAAACTTCACCGCTAATAATATGATCATAAAACGTATCGAGCTTGTCTGCCTTTTTCTGAATAAAATCTAAAAGTTTCCTGTCTGCGGTGAAATGAATTGACTGCACTGTAATTTTCATGTTTCCTCCTTTTTAAGCCTTTGGATGGGCGAGTTTATAAATAGATTTTAGTCGTTCAACTGAATTATGCGTGTAAATTTGGGTGGCGCTGAGATTAGCATGGCCCAAAAGTTCTTTAATTGAATTTAAATCGGCCCCATTATTTAACATGGTAGTTGCAAACGTGTGCCTGAGCACATGAGGGCTCCGTTTATTTTGAGTTGATATGTTGGAGAGGTATTTCTGCACTATTAAATAAATCAATTTCGGATAAGCATCGGCTCCTTTATTTGTAACGATCAATGTAAAGGAATTGTTATCGAAATTTTGATTTTTCTTTAACCCTAAATATTCGGGCAGCAGGCTCTTCAGCTCATTATTAATAGGGATGATACGCTCCTTGTTGCGTTTACCCAATACCTTTACTACCCCGCCTTCAAAGCTAATATCCTGTTCTTTAATACCTAACAATTCGGCAAGGCGTATGCCGGTGCCAAACAAAAGCTCAATAACAAGCTTATCGCGCAGGCCCGGAAAATCATTTGTAAAAATGTCATCACTATCTAACATTTTTGTAAGGCGTGTATCTTCAACTACCACAGGCAACGTTTTAGCAACTTTTTGCGACCGTATCCTGGATACCGGGTTGGTTTCAACAATGCCTTCCTGCAATAAAAATTTAAAGTATTTGCGCAGCGTAGCCATTTTGCGGTTGACAGAACGGCCGGTAAGTTTTTGGTCAATGAGCTCAACCATCCAGTTACGGATGTCATAATAGCTTACCTGCGATGGATGGGTAATAACCGGCTCCGGTGCGGGATCTGCACCGCCGGGATTGTTTAAAAAGCGCATAAATTGCTCCAGGTCTGACTGATAAGCGGAAACAGTGTGGGCTGAATACCGCTTTTCATACTTGATGTACTGGATAAAACGCGCTAAAAACATAAAAAACTATTTATACATCCGGGATGATGAATGTACAAATAGTTTTAATATAGTGTTAAGAAATCTGAAAAAATTCTTTCAACAAAAAAGAATTAAACAGTTTCCTGATTCAAAGTCTGTTTGTAGATAGCATGTTTAACAACATGACGACGGGTTACAGATTTTTTTTCGAAAGCCTGACGACTACGTAGTTCTCTTAAAACACCTGTTTTTTCGAATTTCTTTTTGAAGCGTTTCAATGCTTTATCTAATGATTCGCCGTCTTTTACGTTAATAATGATCATAATTCCTAAAATACCTCCTTTCAAGGGAGGGCAAAGATAATCACAATGTTTTGAATATCAAAGAGAGAGCAGGAATTATTTTTAACTTAAAACCAGATAACTATCGCACGGCAATCTCATTGCTCCAAATAATATTATCTGTTTCCCGCCTAAGCGCTAACCCGCGTATATCAACAGGGAGCTGCGAACCCTCAATATACTTATATAAACTCATTCCTATTTTAAACGTTTTTGATGTAAACAATTCCCCTTTACCTGTATCTGTTAAAAAACCTGCCGGTATATAAAATACTTTTTGTTGATGAGGAGCAACAGCATAAACAGCGGGATTATTTTTCCAGCATTCTTCCATCAAGGACGTGGGTAAAAATTTTACATTTCCGGCATCTGTTTTAAAAATATCAAGCCACGAACATGTCATATTGATATACTTTAATGTATCATAAGATTGATTGCTCAAAATTACAGGGATTACCGCATAAAGACACCTGTGTAACTTACCATCGCTATAGCATACCGTATCTTTCATTTGATTAACGGAGTTTTGATCGACACTTATTATTAGCATTTCCCGGTCAGAGACCGAAAGCTTTAAAAATCCTGCAGGAATGCTACTTGCAAGATCATGCCGGTAAAAGCCAGGATTTGTTTTAAATATCCCATCATCCCATCCTGTGCGGATTAATTTCGCGTTAGAATAATTTGAATCTGTACGAATACCGATTTGATTGTCTGTTATAGTAAATTGCTTTCGATCTAAATCATTGCCTCTCCTGGTAGGCTTGTTCCCGGCAATCTCCGCCTGGTGCTTCTCCTGGGCAGTAGCTTGATTAAGAAACATAAGAAAAACAAACGCGAGTAAAACAGGATTAATATTCATGACAGGCCTAAGATCAGTTTAAACTAAGATAAACTGTTTAATCGATACCATATGTTAAATAGTCCTAAATCTGCTTTATTCTGTCTTGGATAGCCACATGCATTTATAGCGCCCTATAAACAACAAAGGCCGCCAATGGCAGCCTTTGTTGTTTTAAAAAATATACTTTGGGTTCAATAATTATTGTTTATCCCAATATACTCTTGTATTAAGCGCATCCGGACCCTGGCGGGCAATTACAGCATTGTAATTAGCTTTATTAAGGTCATTCTCGGTTTGCGGATATTGTTGCCTGCGAGGGATCTTTTGGTCAGGACTTAATGAACCAGGAACCGGATCAAGCAATTTAGGCAAGCCTGTACGGCGATACTCCGCCCATGACTCCCAACCATTACCTAAGAAACCAGCTATCCATTTCTGGGTCATGATCTGGTTCATAGCAGTTGCAGCCGAAAATTTAACTGATGCCTGTGCAAGGTAAGCGCTTTCATCTGCCGAGCTAACACCGTTTTGCTCCAATGATGCAGCTACACCTTTATTATAGAAATCAGCAGCAGCACCGTCACCACCGGCAATCCAGTTAAGGTGAGCAGCTTCGGCCTGGGTAAACATGATCTGTGCATATGATGTCCAAACAGTTGGTGAAGCCTGGCCAGACACGGCTAACCCAATTAATGATACGTTACCTGGTTTACTACGGGTACCTTTATTATAGTTACCCAAAGCGTCACCAAAAGTACCGTACGGTAAACCTACGTAAGTTTTTGATGCAGTCTGAGCGGCGTATACCGGTAACCTTGGGTCATTAAGGCCACTCAGGGTATTAACCACAAGGCTGCTTACAGCATAATCGTAACGATTCCTATAGTTGGTATAATAAGGGTTTTCGTTAGTCTGAATAGCCAGATAGTCATAAACAGCGTTATCATCATTTGAGGCCATCAAACCACCGGCTACTGCTTTTGCATACTCAGTTTTACCGGTTGCGGGGTCAACTTTTGATAATCTCAATGCCATAACCGCGTGTAAAGAGTTAGCCCAATGTTTCCATTTAGTGGCATCGCCGCCAAATAAGATATCATTGGTTAAAGCTGCACCGCCGTCAAATTGAGCCTGAGCTTCGTCAAGTTCCTTCATTAAAGCTGCATAAACGTCTTTTTGCGCATCAAATGCAGGAGTTAACCCAGACACACCTTTTAAGGCCTGAGAGTATGGAATATCACCCCACCTGTCGGTAATAGTTAAGTAGATAAATGCTCTTAATATACGAGCTGCCGCTATCTGATTAGCATTTGAACCAAATTTAATAGTCGACTGCAGGCCTTTCTTGGCAGGGTCGGTATTAAACTGGATCAGTGTTTGCAAATCCTCCAGCGGACCGGTATAATACCCGGTATAATCGTATTGTTTTAACGAAAACTGCGATTCGTTTGTATAAAATGTTTCAGCAAGATATTGTGAATATAATTCGCCGGTGAATGCGTTGATGTTAGTTGTTGCACCGGCGCCATTTACACCACCTAAATATTGCAACGCGCTGGTTAAAAGATAGCCAGTTTGCGCAGTTGGCGACTGGTTGGGGTTAACGTTTAAATCGCCACCCACTTTACATGAGGCAAGTATAAACATACCAGCCCCGATTATATATTTACTGATATATGATTTTTTCATGATGAATAACTTGTTAGAATGTTACCTTAATGTTGAAACCTAAGTTTCTTGTGTTTGGCAATTGACCGCCTTCATAAAATGAAGTCTGTAATTGAGATGGGTCAACACCTTTAACCTTTGAATAGATCATCCATGGGTTTTGGGTTGTGATACCAAAGTACGCGGTTTGGAATGGCAACCTGCCTAACATCTTTTTAGGGAACGAATAACCAATGCTAACCTCTCTTAATTTAACGTATGAAGCATCATAAGTCCATTTTTCCCAAATCTGGCTATATGACTGCTCGTATAAAGTACGGGTTTCAACATAAGTAGTATTTGGGGTACCATCAGCATGTACGCCTGCTACCAGGGTACCGCCACCTTCAGAAACCGGGTTACGTACCGGGTTGCCTTTTGCATTGTTACCTACAGTTTCGATACCTAAGCCCGAGCCGTTAAGGTTTTGTTGGGTAACGGATACAAATTTACCGCCTTTTTGGAAGTCAAGAGAAAAAGCAAGTACTACGTTTTTGTAGTTAAATGAGTTGGTAAAACCACCTGTGTAACTTGGCAACATGCTACCGAGATTAACATTGTCTTGTCTTACAGGAAGGCCATCAGCACCAATTATGATATTTCCTTTGCCATCCCGTGCAAAACCTGATCCAATGATCTGACCATAAGACTGATTAAGATAACCGTTGATACCAAAGCTCGGTGAACCAACAAAGCCAAAGCTTTGAGCGCCGGCAGCCTGAACGCCACCTGGGCCATAACCGGCAAGACCGTCAGGAGTTACTTTTACGTTAGTTACACCAGGGTAAAGCGAAACAATTTTATTGCGGTTAAATGAAACGTTGAAATCAGCATTCCAGGTAAAATCTTTCGATTTGATCGGTGTGCCGCCAAGGCTGATCTCGATACCGTTATTGCGGATAGAACCAGCGTTGATAACAACTGTTGAATAACCGGTTGTACCGTTAACAGGCAACGACAAGATCTGATCTTTTGTAGTACGAGTATAGTAGTTGAAGTCAAATCTAACTCTGTCTTTGATAAAGTGTAACTCAGTACCAATTTCGTACGAAGTTGAAAGACTTGGCGTTAAATTTGCATTTGGCAAAGTGTTAGGTACTGTTTGCACAGCATCATTTCCGTGTGGCGTAGTGCTTAAGTTGTAAGTTGGGTATGTTGAGTAAATAGGCGCATCAGAACCTAATTTAGCTGCCGATAACCTTAATTTACCAAATGTTAAAATGTCATTTTTAGGCATCAGTTCGGTAAATACAAATGAACCCGACAAACCACCGTACCAGTATGAATTGTGGTTTACCGGCAAGGTTGAAGACCTGTCATTACGGGCATTGAAATCAAGATATAAGAAATCTTTATAACCAAATGAGGTATATCCGTAATAGCTGTTTACCCTTGAAAGCGCGTTATAGCTAAATGAGGTTGCGGCATTTGCAGAGTTACTTAAAGTATACAAATCCGGAATTGCTAAACCACCTACTGTTGCACCTGATAAGTAAGTATAGCGGTCTTGACGACTCTCGGCATAAACACCTGCCTTTACGGAAAGGTCTTTAAAGTTGTGACTATAGCTTACGTTACCCACGTAGTTATTTTCTTTGTAAGTATATTGATTTTGTGAATAAGCATCTGGGTTAAGCGTACCTGAGCCCACCTGTGCACTCGCGTCGCGGGTTAATAAATCCTGCCTTGCAATAAATGACGCAGAGATATCTTTTGTAAACTGGTAACTTAAAGTCAGGTTTCCGTAAACACGGTTATTATTTGATTTTGACGTGTTTTCGTAAGCCTCAGTATAAGGGTTATCCCAGTAGTGAGGAGTTAAATCGTCAGGGCTGGTGATATTCCATGATGTGAATGTACCATCAGCTCTTTTGTAATTTTTAAGTTTGTCAATTTCAACGTCCCTGTGAAACCACTGGCTAAATGAACCTGCAGTTTGGGTACCGTAACCTTCTTGCGGAATGTTGAATGAATTGATTTGCGAAAAGTTAACGTTAGCGCTCGCAGTTAATTTTTTAGTAAGTTTCAACTCACCATTTACGCTTACGTTATTACGTTTCTGATCGCTGTTTGGAGTAATACCGGTACGGTCGATGTTAGTGTATGATACCCTAAGGTTATAATCATCACCTGCTTTTGAGAAAGCGGCGTTGGTATTGAAAGTAACACCTGTACGGTAAAAATCACGTACGTTATTAGGTTGCGGCACAAATGGTTTCAATTTACCAAAGTCGGGATTGGTTGGATCCCAGAAATACCATGGAGCGTACAGCGTACCATCCATTTTAGGGCCCCAGCTTTCATCAACACCATAATCGTAAATTTTTGTACCGTTAAATTTAGCGAATGAAGCAGGTGAACCATTAGCTGGATCATAAGTGTAAGTATCCCATTTAACGCTGGTACCACCACCATATTCGTTTTGATACTCCGGTAACTGGTAAACTTTTTCAAAAGTGGTTGATTGATTGATTGAAACACCAACGCCTTTGTTTGCGCCTTTTTTTAATGTGATAACAACAGCGCCTTCAGAAGCACGCTGACCATAAAGAGCGGTAGCAGCCGGACCTTTTAAAACCGAAATTGATTCGATATCATCGTTGTTCACTGCATTGGGGTCGGTAATAACACCGTTTACAACGTAAATTGGGTTACCACCCGATAATGAGTTAATACCACGGATACGGATAGTTGATACACCAAACTTAGCACCAGAACCACCTAACACCTGTACACCGGCAATTTTACCGGCAAGGGCAGTGTTAAGGTCAGATTGTTTGGTAACTGTAAGATCATCACCTTTTACCTGTTGTGCAGCATACCCTAATGATTTTTGCTGCCTTGAAATACCCAATGCTGTTACAATCACCTCGTTAAGACCGCGGCTTGATGCCTCTAAAACCACTTTAAGGTTTGCAGAAGCGCCAACAGGTACATCCTGCGTAGCATAGCCGATAAAGCTGAATGATAAAACTGCGTTGTTTGGAACGCTGAGTGAAAATCTACCGTCGACGGTAGTTTGGGTACCGGTTGTTGTGCCTTTTATTTTAACCGATACACCCGGCAGAGGAAGACCGTCCTCCCTGGCTGTTACCGTACCGGTAACAGTGTGATTTTGCGCAAAAAGCTGTGTTACAGCAAATACGAAACTGCACAAAATTAGTAGTAGTCGTTTTTTCATAGAAAAAATTTAGCTAATAGTTAAGTCGGCAAACTTAACACTGAAGGCTAAAATAAAAGAACATCAAAATGTAATATTTCCTTTACAGGAATTTATTTAACCATGGGGAATATTTTAGGAAATAACCAACAAGAAATTACCTTTGCCAGCGTTAATACCACATGGCCGATTAGATCCGGCCGGTAATAAGTCAGTTAATATTGTTAATTATAAATTAGGAAAATGCGCGAGGCATTTTCCTAATTTGCTTTATAAGCCTCTGTATATCAAACCGCAATAAAATTAACTGTAACGATAGGTTAGTTAGAAAAATCGGGGCATACGGACTTGTAAAACCCGGCGAATTTTGGCAAAAAAGTTCGCCGAGCTGCTCCGAAGAAGAGATTATTTCAATAAAAAAGCTTAAAAAAACATTGCCAAAATCATGTTTTAATGCTTTAAAAATCAATGTAACAATATATTTACGTGATAAAAACCACTATAAATGGTCTTTAACTGCATACTAAATGACACAAGTCTGACAAAAGACGATCGTAAAATTGTCTTCTGTCAGGCTCTTTTGACCATTATTTATCCTTTTAACACTTCCCTGCTGATCACTATTTTCTGGATTTCACTTGTCCCCTCTCCTATAGTACAAAGTTTAGCATCACGGTAAAATTTCTCAACCGGGAAATCCTTGGTATAGCCATAACCGCCGAAAATCTGTACAGCTTCTGTAGCTGTACGCACCGCCACTTCAGAAGCAAAATATTTAGCCATAGCCGATTGTTTGGTCACCGGCAGATGACGGTTCTTCAAATCTGCAGCCTGCATAATCAGCAGTTCGGCAGCTTCAATTTCTGTGGCCATATTGGCCAGTTTAAATGCTATACCCTGGAAATTGCTGATAGGCTGTCCAAACTGCCGGCGCTCTTTGGCATATGCTACTGCTGCTTCAAAAGCTCCTTTAGCAATCCCTAATGAAAGGGCCGCTATCGAAATCCTGCCGCCATCCAGCACCTTCATCGCCTGCTTAAAACCTTCACCCTCAACACCCAACAGGTTCTCTTTAGGTACGCGGCAGTTATCAAAAATAAGTTCGGTGGTTTCCGAAGCACGCATGCCGAGCTTGTTTTCTTTTTTGCCATGGGTAAATCCCGGCGTACCTTTCTCAATAACCAGCGCCGAGATTCCGTGCGAATCGCCTTTGTTACCCGTACGCACCATCACCACGGCCACGTTGCCCGATTTGCCATGGGTTATCCAGTTTTTTGAGCCGTTAACTACATAATGATCGCCATCCAAAACAGCAGTAGTGTTCATTCCCAACGCATCTGATCCTGTATTGGCCTCGGTAAGTCCCCAGGCACCAAGCCATTCGGCGGTAGCCAGTTTAGGGAGCCATTTAAGTTTCTGCTCTTCATTGCCAAAAGCCAGGATGTGCCCGGTGCAAAGCGAATTATGGGCTGCTACCGATAACCCGATAGCGCCACAAACTTTGGCTATCTCACTTACTACGGTAACGTACTCAAAATAGCCAAAACCCGAGCCGCCGTATTGCTCGGGCACAAAAACCCCCATCATGCCAAGCTCACCCAGTTGTTTAAATAAATCGATAGGGAAATTTTGGGCCTCGTCCCACTCCATTACATGAGGCTTAATATAACGTTCGGCAAAATCTTTAGCCATTTGGCCAACCATTTGCTGATTTTCGTTCATAGCAAAATCATACCCACCGGTTGACTGGGTATCAGTTAACATAGCATCCATACATTTTATAATTGGTTACAACAAAATAACGTATAAAAAATGAGATTGGTTTGCCCATAAAACACTGCAAATCAAGAACAATTTGGTATCGGGTATGAATTATAGGTTTAGTTGAAATAGGGTGGTTTTAGGATGCAAAAATTGGTTGAAAATATTTTCATGAATTTATCGATGTGGGGAATACAAATCTTCATTTTTTCACACTCAGATACCTGTTATCTTAAAAATATGTGTGAAATTATAGGATTAATCGAAATAGAGAAATTTCGGGTAGAAGAAATTAATAGACAATACTTTTCGAGGATTAAGCCAAGAACTACAAATTAAGATAGCATTCATGGCGTTGCCTTCGGCCCGGGCTCTCCGTTACAAGTCCTCGCCTTACCTTTACGCAAGCCTCCGCACGCTGCGGGCTTTTCACTGCTATCCCTAACGCAGCCGGCGCACGGGCTTTCATTTAATACCTCATATCTCCCTCTTACTTTGCGCCTTAGCGTCTTTGCGAGTAACTATCAGAGAAACCCTGGAAAAAATTGTGATGACGTGCAAAATATGTTTTAGAGATGCCGTGCAGGCGGCCGCGTTAGTGATAGGAGCGGATACCGTCCGTTAGCCAACGGATAATGCCTGTGCCGTATGAGCGCATAGCACGGGCCGCAGGCAACGCCCATATTCATAAAACTAATCAAAAAAAACATGCTTAATAAGCAGCAACTTACAATTACCTCATTATAAGCTTAAATCCGCCGAAAAGGCCTCTTACAAAATAGTAAAACTACTATAAATGTTACAATTAATAATCGGCCAGCACCACCAGTTTATCGCAAATAGGCGTTATACGCTCCCGGCCATTCAAAAATCCAAGCCCAACTACAAATGAAAAACCGGCAACTACGCCGCCCATTTCCTTAATAAGTTCACTGGCTGCAGTCACTGTACCGCCGGTGGCCAGCAAATCGTCATGTAATAATATATGCTGACCGGGTTCAAAGGCATCGGTGTGTAATTCAATCGTCGCTGTACCGTATTCCAGCTTATATGCTTTTTGTTTTATGGTGAATGGCAGCTTACCGGCCTTGCGTACCGGAACAAAAGGAACGCCCAACTTGGTAGCCAATGTAAGGCCAAATAAAAAACCTCTGCTTTCTATACCGGCCACTGCATCAATGCGGGTGCCCTTTAATTGCTCAACAAAAGCGTCGATAATGTTTTCACACAGTTCGGGATCTTTAAGTATCGGGGTAATATCTTTAAAAATAATTCCAGGTTTCGGAAAATCGGGAATGTCCCTTATGGCTGCTTTTATTTGCTGGGCTATCATTTGAAAACTAAATAAGGCCCAATTTTACGCAAAATTCCGTCATTAAGTATGGCAATATTTTTCAGATCGGTCAAGGTATTGTAATTACCATGCTCATCACGATAAGCAATAACGGCATCCATTTGTTTATAGCTTAGATAGGGGAAGCGCTTAAGCTCGCTAAATGTGGCTGTGTTAATATTCACTTTAATGATATGCCTGCCATCAACAGCAATATCAGCCCTGATCTGGTTATACTTTTCCTCGTCGATGCCGTAAACCTCTTTTAACTGCTCTTTATTGTAAAAGCCACCAACCCGTTCGCGATAGTGTACAATACGCCGGGCAAATGCGGGGCCAATCCCATGGATCATTGTAAGCCTTGCCGAGTCGGCGGTGTTAATTTCTATTGTTTCGCCCGGTTTAACTTTGTTTACGTGATAAGCAGGTCCATCGGGCAGGTCAATATACGGCTCAAGACGCTTGTATTCGGCCGGACTAATACTGTACATTTTTTGTACATCTCCTTTGGTAAAGAAAAGCCCGCCTTTTTCTTCATAATGTTTAACAACCACGGCCTGATGTTCGGTGAGGCCTAGTTTTACCCAATCGGCAAGTGGTAGATGGTTCGGGTTAAATTTGAAGAGAACAGCAGGTGGAATACGACTATCACCCGTAAAAGCGCTATCATCAGCTATAATACTGCCTGTTTTATCAGTTCCAACTGTCGCTTTATCAAAAGCCTTAAAATTTATTGTATTATCTTTGTGGCTTGCCTGGTACACATAAGGGGCCAACAGCACCATCGCTATTAAAATAATCAATACTACCATTCCGTTCCACTCTTTTTTTGTGACAGACAGGTAGTTTTTAATTTGCAGCCTCATTTATATACGTTACCGGCGTTAAATTAAATAAAAATTTAGGATATTTATTTGTTAAACATACTGCTTATAAACAATGAAAGTTATAACCACCGAAGAGTTTGCCAAAGCCACCAAACTGGATAAGTTGAAAATGCCGGGCCTGGCCGCTTTATTGATGGAGTTAATGAAGATAAACCAGGTTAACGATCTTTTTGCCCAGGCACAACCCAAACAAGGCCCTGAGTTTGTTGATGCTATATTAGAAGGCTGCGGCATTGATATTGAATTTGATGAGCGCGAGCTGCGTAACATACCTAAAGAAGGTAGCTTTATAGCCATAGCCAATCATCCCTACGGAGGTATTGAGGGCATGGTATTATTAAAAATCCTGTGCATGGCCCGCCCAGATTCAAAGCTGATGGCCAACTTCCTGCTAAAAAAAATCCCTAATCTTGCCGATTATTTTATAGCTGTAAATCCTTTTGAAAACGTTGAGCATTCATCAAGCATAAGCGGTTTAAAAAATACACTCGAGCTATTGAACCAGGGCACTCCCATCGGTATTTTCCCGGCCGGCGAGGTATCAACCTTTAAGGTAGAGCAAAAACAGGTAACCGACCGTATGTGGCACCCTGTTGTAGGTAAGATCATTGCCAAAGCCAAAGTACCGGTGGTTCCTATTTATTTCCATGGCAATAACGGTCTGTTATTTAACTTCCTCAGTTTGCTGCACCCTACCCTGCGTACGGCTAAGTTGCCATCAGAGTTATTTAACAAACATGGGCATACCATTAAACTACGGATAGGGAAACCCATTAATGTAACCGATATCCCCGACTATAATAATAGTACTAAACTTCTTAATTTTTTACGCGCCCGTACCTATGCTTTGGGTACAGGTTTAGAAGAGGAAAAGAAGATATTCAGTCCGCGTAACCTGTTTAAAATTAAACGTGATGCAGAGGAGATTACACCCGAAATAGATAGCGCTATTCTTGAACAGGAGATAGAACCGCTACGCGAAACCTATAAAGTTTGGACCGAGAAAAATTACGAAGTGTTTATAGTACCAACCTCAACCATCCCCAACGTGATACGGGAGATAGGCAGGCTGCGCGAAATCACTTTCCGCGAAGTTGGTGAAGGGACAAACAAAGCTATCGACCTTGATGAATACGATATCTACTATCACCATCTCTTTATCTGGGACTTTGAGGCCAAACGTATAGTTGGGGCCTATCGCATAGGCCTGGGCGACGAGATATTTTACAGCGTGGGCAAAAAAGGATTTTATGTAAATGAATTATTTAAGCTAAAAACTCAGTTTATACCCGTATTACGCAGAAGCCTGGAACTGGGCCGCTCATGGATCCGCAAGGAGTATCAAACCAAGCCTTTACCGTTATTCTTACTATGGAAAGGTATCCTCAAATTCTTGATTGATAACCCACGCTATCGTTATCTGATAGGCCCGGTAAGCATCAGCAACTCGTTTTCTAAATTTTCCAAATCGCTTATTGTCGATTATATCAATCGCAATCACTTTGATCATGAAATGGCGCAATATGTTAAACCGCGCAAAAAATTCAAGGTTGATTTTGCCAAAATTGATACCGACCTGCTGATGGCCGGCGAAGACAGTTTTAAAGGGCTCGACAACCTGATATCTGAAGTAGAAACCCGTAACATGAAGGTTCCTGTATTATTGCGCCAGTACATCGCCCTGAATGCAAAAATCATCAGCTTCAATATCGACCCTAAATTTGCCGATTGTTTGGATGGCTTCCTCGTTCTTGACCTTGAAAAGGTACCGCAGGATATACTGGATAAATTGGGGAAAAATTTATAGTAAATCTTCAATCTAAAAGAAAGAGAGACACCAGCAAGCTTGTCTCTCTTTTTTTATGGCGGCAATCAAATCGTTACCCAAAACAAAACGCCCCCAATATTCATCGGGGGCGTTTTCATTAACCATATTTTGTTTTACAATTACCAGCTGTAACGTACACCAAATTGCATTTGCCAGCGTGAAGCGAACAAATCAACTGAGTATGGTAAACCTGGGTTGGAAAAATTGTAGGTTGGGTATGATGTAACATTACCGTTTTTAACAAAAGCCGGACCAGTAGCAGTTCCTGGCAAAGTACTAACAGGTGTTAAACCAACACTTGCCGAAGAGTTGAAAGTATTTGCCGAGAAATAATATTGTCCCCAACTCTTGTTCAATAAGTTGGTAAGGTTGATGATATCATAAGTAAATGTGATCATCTGTTTGTGTTTACCGTTACCAAATTTGAAGTCTTGAGTAAAGCGGAAGTCTAATTGATTATTCCATGGAGTGAAAGCAGCATTACGTTCTGTAAACTTGCCACGACGTGAACTTAAATATTTGTCGCCATCAATAAATGCATCAAACGCAGCTACCTGTTGTGCAGCAGTTTGTACCACTACACCATTTTTTACCTGATCAACAATCATCTTAGCTGTTTCGTCTCTGGTAGGGATGTAAGCCAGGCTTAATTGCTGACCTGTCCCGTCGATAGCGTTTGGATAGGTATCATAAGTGTATGGGTTACCACTTTGCGCGCTAAAGAAGAAAGTAAAGTTAGCTGTGTAGTTGTGTCCGGCATCCCAATCGTGTTTGAAATTCACGTTTGATACGATACGGTGACGGATATCAAAGTTTGAATTAGCTAAACCCGGATTGTTAGGATTCAAAGCCTGGTTCAACTGCCAGTTTGACTCCATTGAGTTACGGATACCATTGGTAACGTCTTTAGAGTGTCCGTAGGTATAGGCAACTGAGAAGTTTAATGCACTTTGTGGATCAAACTGAGTGAATTTTGCTACTTGTGCAGTTGCACTGTAACGATAACCTTCGCTGGTATTTGATAACAAATAAGCATTGGTATATTTTGAGTTGATACCCTTGTTGATGAATATCGGCTGTTGGTGCTGGGTATCATAAGGATAATAAGTTACACTATCCTTGGTATTTACCTGCTGAAATTTCAAGTCATGAATAACTTTGGTATAGATACCTTCAACAGTAAATTTCCATTGGTTATCAGTTGTATAATCAACTGCTAAGCTGCTTCTCCATACCTGTGGCATTTTGAAGTTATTATCAATCATATCCACCTGGGTAGAACCAGTAGCACCGGTATTAAAGTTACCTTGTTGATTAACAAAGTTTAAACCACCATTAGGAGGTGCCTGAATAGGGTTGGTACCCGGAGTAATCGGAGATGTAGCTGATGGTTTTTTATCATAAGCACCATAAGTAGCACCGTTATTGTAAAACGCGTAGCCAAACCATGCAAAAGGAACACGGCCAGTGAAGAAACCGCTACCACCACGTAAAATAACGCTTTGATCACCATTGGCATCATAGTTAAATGATACACGGGGGTTCCACTCTATGTTACCCAGGTAATTTTGTTTGATATCTTTTGGTTTGGTATAAGTATAAGTGGTACCGTAGTTTGGATCAACCGGAGCGTTAGTTGTTTTATCGCTCAATGGTTGTTTGTTTGGCACACCTGCATAATCAGCACGTAAAGCTACAGTCAATTTGAAGTTATCAGTTAACTGAATATCATCCTGTCCATATAAACTCAGCAGGTTAACTTTAAACTGAGCCGAAGGGTGCGCTAAGATATAATCACGTGTATTATCTGTGTAATTGAAGTTTGCACGTATACGTGAAGGGTTGTTAGCAATAAAGTTTTCAATGCTGCTATAAGCCACACGACCGTTCCACGCATTTACGAAGTTATAAGTGATATTATAAAACTCGTTGTGAGTACCAAATGTAAACGTATGTTTTCCTTTTGTCCAGGTTAAGTTATCAGTAAACTCAGCAGTTTTCTGGTGCATATCAAAGATAGCAGCCTCACGGTCGGTACCCATGAATATAGTTGTACCAGGGGTACGACCGGTGATCTCGATCTGAGGTAACGCCGGGTTTGAGTTAGGGTCACGATAATCATGAACAGCAGAGTAACCTAATACCAGGCTATTGCTCAAGTTACCTGAAAACCTTGATTTCAATTCCGCAACTGTTGAAGTTGAGTTGTTGTGAGAAGTATAATCGATACCGCTGAAACGGAAGTTCTGCTGATCACGCTCTAAGTTTGTAGCTTTTGAGCTGATAGTATTGTTACGGATGGTTAACTGGTTGTGATCATCGATATTCCAATCTAAACGGTTAAAGTACTTGTTTGAATTAGAGAATATCGTAGTGTTGTTGTATGTACCAGGATCAAGACCGCCGGTAAATGATTTAAATGCGGCAACCAATTTATCACCGTCGGCCTGGCTTAAGATATTAGCCGAACCATTGTGATCAAGACCGCGGATAACAGGGTCCTGCCTGCGGGCAATCTCTTCATTGGTAAAGAAGAATAATTTATTTTTAATGATTGGGAAACCTAAACGGATACCACTTTGGTAATCATGGAAATCGCTAAGTTTTGAACCATCGCCACCTAAAGCAGCTTTGGCATTGTTAGCACCTACCATGAATGATCCACGGCCATAACCATAAACTGCGCCTGAGAAATCATTTGTACCGCTACGGGTTACAGCGTTGATACTACCACCTAATACGTTACCAATTTTGATATCGTAAGGAGCAACATAAACCTGGATATCCTGGATAGCGTCAAGAGAGATAGGGCTTGTACGTGTACTGCTACCAACCTGGCCTGAAGCGTTGTTTTGACCGCCTAATGAAGGGCTGAAACCAATTGCATCGTTATTTATAGCACCATCAAGCGTTACGTTATTGTAACGGTAGTTGGTACCCTGAAACGAGTTGTTATTGCTTTGAGGGGTATTTCTTGTTAAATCCTGTAAGCTGCGGTTAATTGAAGGAGCAGTACGGATTTGGTTTTGACCAATACGGGTACTTGCACCAGTTTTTGCAGGGCCTGCAGACGCTTTTACTTTAACCTCTTGCAGGGTAGTAGTTTCGTCCTGCAGTACAAAGTTTAAAGTTGCGTTACCCAATTGAAGGGTAAGATCGCTTTTTTCGTCTTTTTTATAACCGATAAAAGTAGCGGTTACGGTGTAAGGACCGCCCGGGTTAATGTTATTAACCGAGAAACGGCCTTCGGCATTGGTTTGTGCACCATACCTGGTACCTGTGCTGGTATTAAGTACAGTAATGGTTACACCCGGAAGTGTAGCACCTTTCTGATCTGTAACTTTACCAACAAGTACCGAGGTAGTGATCTGAGCGTTTGCGACGCCCCCAACCCCAATAATTATTAGTGTTAAAATAATAAAGTAGAGCTTTTTCATTTGTGAGTTTTTATTGCACAAAATTGCCCCATCAATGTTAAGTTTACATTAACATCAGATTATTATATTAACAACTGCTTAATAATTTCTTTTTTGCTTAACATAATAGCCTTCGATTAAAAACACAAAAAACTGAACATCAGAAAGATACAAAAACACCCAATAGCATAATGTTAATTTTTTCCTCAATTACTGATTGCGCATAAATTACACAACTATGTACATTAAAGCTAAAAATCCGACGCTATTAGCTACCAATGCAACCGATGATAATTAGCTTTTTAACAAATGCTTAATATATTGATAGACAAGATCAACTTTTGATTCTCAGCTTATTAAGCAATTGATTTAACAGGTATGCAGGTGCAATAACTAATGACCTGATATTGAGCCCATTTTTTTCATATAGTGGTTCGCGGCTGTTACCTATTAGCAAGGCGGATAACGAAGGAATAAATACAGAAATGCATAATGACCACATGGCAGGCCCCCCGGCTTGTTGCCAGGCCACGAGCTCCATTATACCATAACTAAAACCCAATAAAATAAATAAGATAAAGTAAGATATAATTGGCGAGAGCTTTAAATAAAAATAGATAGCGATGGCTATCACGAAGGATGCCCAGTTAAAATATCCATTATAAACACCAAGGAAAGCTAAATGCGGAAACGGGATTGACCAGATCAGTCCAAATATGCTAAATGCTAAAGTTGGGATACATATATAATGTATAACCTGGTTAACCTTTTCCTGGTGGGCTTCTTCATACTCCCTGAAATAACGGTCAGCAGGGCGTTCATCGGTACTTGCGGTAGTTTTAACTGCTGCTTTCTGTTTATTATTTGATGTTTTTGCGGTCACGCTGTAAAAATAAAAAACCCTTTCAGTTTTTATGCCGAAAGGGTTTTGTTTAATTTTATAATGATTACTTGGCAAAGGCTACCGAACGGGTTTCCCTGATAACGGTAACTTTAATTTGGCCAGGATAGGTCATTTCTGTCTGAATCCTGTTTGAGATATCAGCAGCCAATACTTCCGATTGTGCGTCGCTGATCTTTTCGCTTTCAACAACAACACGCAGTTCACGGCCGGCCTGTATCGCAAAGGTTTTCTCCACACCCGGATATGACAATGCCAGTTCCTCCAGTTCTTTTAAACGTTTGATGTAGCTTTCAACAACCTCACGGCGGGCACCCGGACGGGCACCTGATATAGCATCACAAGCCTGAATTATCGGCGACAGCATTGAAGTCATCTCAATTTCATCGTGGTGGGCGCCTATAGCATTGCAAACTTCAGGGTGCTCTTTATATTTTTCGGCCAGCTGCATACCCAAAATAGCGTGCGGCAGTTCCGGGTTATCATCAGGCACTTTGCCAATATCGTGCAGTAAGCCGGCACGTTTAGCCATTTTAACATTTAAACCAAGTTCGGCAGCCATGGTAGCGCAGAAGTTTGCAACCTCGCGCGAGTGCTGTAACAGATTTTGCCCGTATGATGAACGGTAACGCATACGACCCACCATACGGATCAGCTCAGGGTGTAATCCATGAATACCAAGGTCAATTACCGTGCGCTCGCCTATTTCAACAATCTCTTCCTCGATCTGCTTTTTAGTTTTAGCAACAACCTCCTCGATACGGGCCGGGTGGATACGACCGTCGGTAACTAAACGGTGCATAGCCAAACGGGCTATTTCGCGCCTTACCGGGTCAAAGCCCGAAAGAATAATAGCCTCAGGGGTATCATCAACAATGATCTCGATACCGGTGGCAGCTTCCAAAGCACGGATGTTACGGCCTTCACGACCGATGATACGGCCTTTGATCTCATCGTTTTCGATATTGAAGATCGATACCGTGTTTTCAATAGCACTTTCAGTAGCGGTACGCTGAATAGTTTGGATAACTATTTTCTTAGCCTCTTTAGTAGCCGTAAGTTTAGCCTCGTCAACAATATCCTTGATCTGGATCATCGCTTTTGTACGGGCTTCTTCGCGCAGGGTATCCACCAGCTGATTTTTAGCATCATCAGCAGATAAACCGGCAATGGTTTCCAATTGTTGAATGTGCTGATTTTTAAGATGTTCAACCTCGTCTTGCTTTTTAACAACTATCTCGGTTTGTTTTTCAAGATTTTTACGTGTGTTGTCAAGCTCGTTTTCCTTACGGTTAACATTTTCCAGGCGCTGATTTAATGATTGCTCTTTTTGCTTAACACTGTTTTCGCGTTGGTTTACCGCATTATTTTTATTATTAACTTCCTGTTCGTGTTCAGCTTTCATTTGTAGAAACTTCTCTTTAGCTTCAAGCAGCTTGTTTTTCTTCAGGATCTCGGCATTGTTTTCAGCATCTTTTAAAATCTTTTTCACTTTATTCTGAGCTGAGGCTTCCTGGTCTTTAAACAATTTGCGGAGCAGGAAGCGGCCTATCAAAACGCCAATTATGGCGCCTACAAGCAGGCCGATGATAACGTATAGTAATATGTCCATTTTAGGTTTGGTGGTGTTATGTATATGTAAATAAAAAAACCGCAACTAAATTTAAGTATCATGTATTTAAAACTTCATTTCGGATATTGGGGACCATGGGTTGGTTAACGTTAATCGCAACTAACGCATGCCTCTTGATCCGCTTAATATTGAAGCGTTAAGTTTTTAATAGTGAAACCTAAAATTTAACTGCGGTTAAATCTTAATGTGCTCTGTATGTATATTATATAAAGAACGATTATTACTTCGAAAAAAACTCTGTCAACAAATGATCTAAATGATAAACCTTTTCGGTTACCTCAGTATCTTCTACGGTAACTTTCTTTTCAGCCTTCAATGATGATGTTGCGTAATGCAGCACACACATTGAAAGTAAATCCTGCTTATCCCTAACCGCATAATTTTCCTGATATTCTTTTATCCGGTCGTTGATCAGCTTAGCCGCCCTGCGTATTATTTCTTCTTCCTCCATGTTCACCTTTAAGGGGTAAACGCGGTCAGCAATATTTATTTTTATTGAGATTTCTCCCATTTGAGCTTTTCACTTTTTGTACTATTTTTTCAATAATACAATACACTTATCTATTTCCTGCACAAAGTCGTTAATTTTTTGCTTAATGTCAACACTTTTTTCATTTGTTTCAGAAAAAGACTTGGCAACTTTAACAACTTTTAATTTTTCTTCCAGTTCTTTTGTCTTGGCCTTACTGGCATTAAGGGCTACTGTAAGCGCCTCACTCTCCAGTTTTAAAAGGTCATTTTCCTCCTGCAAAGCAGCGCACAGTTCAATCAGGCGCTCGGTTTTATCTACAATTTTATTTAACTGCTCTGCTAAAGAAGGCATTTTTTCAATTACTGAATTATTGATTTATTGAATTACTGAATTCTAATTTCTAAATCCGAAATCGAAATTCCGAAATCCGAAATTATTTACGAATCTCCGCTCCGGCTTCTTTTCCTAAATTATAAATTAATTTCTGCATAATAGAATCAATCGCCTTATCCGTTAATGTTTTTTCGATGTCCTGGATGATAAAACTTAAAGCATATGATTTTTTACCTGCAGGTAATTTATCGCCCTGGTAAACGTCAAACACATCAACCTCCTTCAGCAATTTACGCTCGGTGCGCAGTGCAATTTGTTTTAGCTGGCCAAATGACACGCTTTGATCTATCAGCATAGACAGGTCGCGCCTTACAGCGGGAAATTTGGAAACTTCCTGGTAAACAATCTTGTTTTTACGAATAGCGGCCAATACAAGGTCGAAATTGAAATCGGCGTAAAATACCTCTTTATCAACATCTGCCTTTTTCAATGAAGCAGCTGCAACCGAGCCAAATTTCACCAATTGCTTGCCGTTTAACATGTATTGAATGCCAAACGACATTTTTTTGCAGGTTGCATCCTCAACGGTGAAGTTACTGATGTTAAGGCGTTGTAAAATGCCATCAACTACAGCCTTGATATTGTAGAATGATACCGGCTTCGATTTCTGGTTCCATTGCTCACCGGCATTAGCCCCTGTAATGAAAATGCTGAAACGTTGCGTTTCGATGTATTTATCATCCTTAACGCTGTACACCTTACCAAACTCATAAAATTTCAGATCCGAGCTACGGCGGTTCTGATTATAAGCGATAGCTTCCAAACCAGAGTATAGCAATGTTTGGCGCATTACATCCAAATCACTGCTTAAAGGATTCAGGATCTTAACGGCCGTATCCAGGTTATCAGAATAAGCGGATTTGGTAAGCGAGTTAGCCAGGATCTCGTTAAAGCCATTCGCGCTCAATAAATCAGATAACTGGTTTTGAACGGTATCTTTCTCCGGGCGGGTGGAGTTATTTAACGACGCCCTGATCTGTGTAGGGATCTCGATGTTGTTATAACCATAAATCCTCAGGATCTCTTCAACCACATCCACATCGCGGGTAACATCCACACGATATGGCGGCACTTGTAACGATAATGAATCCGCAGTTTCATTCACTATCTTAATATCAAGCGCCGTGATGATGCCTTTGATCTCATCATTGCCAATCTTTTTACCAATCAGTTTATCAATAGTGTTATAGGTGATCTCTACAGCAAACGGTGCAACCGGAGCAGGGTAGTGATCAGAAATTTCTGACGATACCTCACCGCCTGCCACCTGCTGAATTAATAATGCAGCACGTTTCAACGCAAAAACTGTCATATCCGGATCTGTACCACGCTCAAACCTGAATGAAGCATCGGTTTTTAAACCATGCCTTTTTGAAGTTTTACGAACTGATACCGGGTTGAAATAAGCACTCTCCAGGAAAATATTCTTGGTTGATTCCTTAACGCCCGATTTTGCGCCGCCAAAAACACCTGCTATACACATAGGCTCTTCGGCATTACCAATCATCAGGTCATCGGCAGATAATTTTCTGTCAACCTCATCAAGTGTTTTGAACACTGTGCCTTCAGCATAGTTTTTCACCAATACCTCGTTCCCGGTTATTTCATCCGCATCAAAAGCATGTAAGGGCTGACCAAGCTCATGCAACACATAGTTGGTAACGTCTACAATGTTATTGATAGCACGGATGCCGATAACAGCTAAACGCTCCTTTAACCATTGCGGCGACTCTTTAACCTCAACACCGCTGACAGTTAAACCAGAGTAACGCGGCGATGCCTGCTCGTTCTCCACTACAACCTTAATAGTACGGTTGGTATTATCAACTTTAAATGCACTTACATCCGGCTTGTGGATACCTATCTTCAGAAAAGCGGCAATATCTCTTGCAGTACCTAAATGCGAAGCCGCATCAGCACGGTTAGGGGTTAAGCCAATCTCGTACATGTAATCGTCGTTCAGCTTGAAGTATTCTTTAGCCGGAGTACCTACAGGCGCATCCTCAGGCAATACCATAATACCGGCATGACTGGTTCCTAAACCTATTTCATCTTCGGCACAGATCATCCCGTGAGATTCTTCACCCCTGATCTTTGATTTTTTGATAGCAAAAGGCTCACCGCTGGTTGGGTAAACGGTTGAGCCAACCACAGCAACCACCACTTTTTGTCCGGCAGCTACGTTAGCAGCACCGCAAACAATTTGTAAGTCTTCCTCGCCGCCCACATCAACTTTGGTAACATGCAGGTGATCAGAATTGGCATGGTCAACACATTCCTTTACGTAACCAATCACCAGGCCTTCCAGTCCGCCGGGAACAGCCTGCACTTTCTCCAGACTTTCAACCTCCAAACCGGTGCCGGTGAGGATGATTGAAATTTCCTGGGGCGTTTTATCAGTATCAATAAATTCTTTAAGCCAGTTATAAGATATTTTCATTAGTCCGAAATGATAATCGGCAAAGATACGATTTAGGCTGAAAGGTTAAAGGCGAAAGGTAAAAGGTATTTTATTTGAAAATTAATCTAATTTGAAGATTTGAAAACAATGTATTAATTTTCAAATTGCCTCATTTTCAAATCTTCAAATCAAAATTACATCATCCCTTCATCGGCCAAACTAAAATAACCGCCATCAGTAATGATCAAATGGTCAAATACGCCAATATCCAGCATCCTGCCGGCGGCGCTTATTTTTTTGGTGAGTTGAATATCTTCGTTGCTGGGTTTCAGGTTCCCAGACGGGTGATTATGCACGAGGATCAGTCCACTGGCCTGGTATTGCAGGGCCGAGTAAAAAATGATCTTGGGATCGCACACCGTAGCTGATAAGCCACCCTTGCTGATCAGCTCCTTTCCTAACACTTTATTGGAACGCCCCAGTAATATGATCCAAAACTCTTCATGGTTCAGATCCATCAGGTGCCGGCGCATCACATTGTAGCCATCCCTGCTTGATGTGATCACCTCTATAGCTCCCGACTCAGATTCATTACGGCGGCGACCTATCTCCAACGCTGCAATAATAGATATAGCCTTGGCCTCTCCTATCCCTTTAAATTTGGATAGCTCGGTTATTGAAGCCTTGCCAAGCTTGTTCAGATCATTATCATAGTGATACAGGATACGCTTGCTCAGCTCAACCGCGGTTTCGGTACGGCTGCCCGAGCCAATCAATATCGCTATCAATTCGGCATCGGTAAGGGCACGGCGTCCCTGTCCGCTTAGCTTTTCGCGCGGGCGGTCTTCCTCGGCCCATGACTTAATACTGATCTTGCTTTCGTAGTTTTCCACGGCATTAAAGTATGAAAAAGCACCAAACAAAAAAAGGGATAGCGTTGGTACGCCATCCCCTTCGGTATATTTTAAAAGCTAAGATTAGCTTAAGCCGTTAACAAATTTAGTAAGCTTTGATTTATTGTTCGAAGCTTTGTTTTTGTGAATAACGTTCTTTTTAGCTAAACGATCAAGCATAGAAATTACTTTACCCAACAATGCAGTTGCATCAGCTTTGGTAGTAGTGTTTCTTAATTTTTTAATAGCGTTCCTGGTTGTTTTAGCCTGGTACCTGTTACGCAGACGCTTCGCAGCGTTTGCCCTAATTCTTTTTAATGATGATTTATGATTTGCCATCTCGTATAGCTTGTTATTCTTTTCTACTTATTTTAAGGACTGCAAATATAGGGTGATTAAATTTAATATGCAAGTGGTTTTTTGATTTAAATTTCAATGTAATTGAATTGATAATGTGAAGGATTACCTGCAACCTTACAACCTGCTGGGCACGCTATTTAATAACCTGTTAACTTACTATTCATAAAGTGTTCATACAACACAATGATTTTTGCGGCGTTAATTAACATAAAACTATTGCATCATGGTTACCAACAGCACCACCAGGTTTAGCAACCGGGTTGAAGATTATGTAAAATACCGTCCCGGTTATCCCGACGGGATTGTTAAGTTTTTACATGACACTTATGGTTTAACGCAAGACAAGCTTATTGCCGATATTGGCGCCGGCACAGGAATCTCAACCGAATTATTTTTAAAAAAGGGTTACCGGGTAATTGCTATTGAACCTAACCTGGAGATGCGCGAAAAAGCAATAGAACTAATTGGTTCATATAATGGTTTTATCCCCCAAAATGGTACTGCCGAAAACACAGGTATTAAAAGCAGCACAGTTAATGCAGTTATAGCGGGGCAGGCTTTTCATTGGTTTGATGCAGAGAAAACCCGTACCGAATTTAAAAGGATCCTGAAACCGAATGGCATCGTTGCCCTCATCTGGAATGAAAGAAAAACAACCTCAGCATTTGAACAGGAATACGATCAACTTATCATAAAACATGGCAATGATTATGTAAAGGTTGATCACCGCAACATCGATACCGAACATATTGCGGCTTTCTTTAACCCCGAACCAGTCCACCTCGAGGTGTTTTCTAATAAACAGGTATTCGATTTTGAAGGATTGAAAGGCCGGCTGCTTTCATCATCGTATATGCCTACGCGCGAGGATATAGGCTCCCAGCCAATGATCGATGATTTACAGGCTCTTTTTGATAAATATCAGCAGGATGGTGTGATAGTTATTAATTACGATACCAAAGTTTATTCGGGGAGATTGTAAGCTCAACATTATTTCGTATCGATGAAACAATTACATGCGGGTATTATCTAATAAGCAACAACAGCTTACTAATACTACATTCACACATGATATATTGGATCATTATCGTCATACTGCTGCCTTTTATATTTATCTTAATAAGCCATTTAAAAAGCAAATCCCAACAAAAAAAGAAACTTGCCGAAATAAAGGAACGCTGGGGCAAGCCTATAATAGCCGGCAGAAACTTCAAACCGATCAGCAGTTATTTAACAGCTTATGGCGGCGCAAGTGAAATCTCGGCAGATACCGCCACAGATCTGGATATCGACGGCGTATTTGAATACATCGACCGCACCAACTCTAAACCTGGTCAGCAATACTTATATAAGCAGTTGCATTCACCACAAATTTCAGCTGATTATTTTGAAACACTTGAACAAAGAATAAAACTTACAACAGCTAATAAGGAACTGAGAGAAAACGCGGAACTTAAACTATCCGAATTAGGAAGTAATGATGCCTATTACCTGCCTGAACTCTTCGGGAAACCACACTATTCTATATTTCCGGCTATCGGTAATTTTTATATCAGCATAGCACCTTTTTTGATCATCGGGGTAGCATTCAGCCTTTTTATAGCCCCCAATCAATTTATGTTTATGCTATTGCTAGTTTTAATGGTAGCCAATGTAGTTATTCACTACAGCAATAAAACCCAGATGCTGAATTATACGCACTCATTACCACAACTGCTGGTTTTATTCAAGGTATCAAACTGGCTTAAAAACCACAACCTGCTCAGGGATAATGAAAACATAAATCTAAGCATGGCTAACATGGGTAAACTCAAAAAGTCGTTAAATTATATTACCCTGCAAAACAAAGCAACTATTGACCCTACCGATATTTATTACCTGGTAACCGAATGGTTGAAAATGTTCCTCCTTGTTGAGCCGCTGGTGTTTATAAAATCCATCAGCAAGGTGAACAAATATCTTACTGATATAAAAGTTATTTACGAAGCGGTTGCCGAAGTAGATGTTGCCATTGCTATCCAATCGGTACGGGATGGTGCAGCTCATTATTGCATACCGCAGCTAACAACCGGCAATACCAATATCATTATTAACGATCTTTATCACCCGCTCATTGAAAACTGCGTATCAAATTCCATTTCTATCGATAACGCCCGGGGTGTTTTGGTAACCGGCTCCAATATGTCGGGTAAAACCACTTTCATAAGGGCTATCGCTATCAATACTCTGCTGTCACAAACTATTAATACCAGTTTTGCTACGATTTACCATGCCCCACCGCTTAAAATATTTACCAGCATTGATATGATGGATGATCTGGGCGACAACAAAAGCTACTTCCAGGCCGAGGCATTGGCAGTTAAAAATATAGTTACCCAGGCTATGGCCAGCAAACCCGTTAACAGCCTCGTGATCATCGACGAAATTTTCAGGGGCACAAATACCATCGAACGGATAGCCGCAGCAAAAGCAGTATTGACCTATCTTATTCAAAATCAAAGCTTCGTGTTTGTATCAACACACGATCTGGAGCTGGCCGAATTACTAGGCAGTGAT
Organism: Mucilaginibacter sp. Mucisp86; assembly: GCF_047324315.1. NCBI lineage: Bacteria > Pseudomonadati > Bacteroidota > Sphingobacteriia > Sphingobacteriales > Sphingobacteriaceae > Mucilaginibacter > Mucilaginibacter sp. Mucisp86. Next base: position 4,027,079 of record NZ_CP168503.1, on the reverse strand, counting down.
TATAAAGTTTTCTCTTTTGAGGAAGTAATTGGTGACAACAGGCTGGTATTTGATTATAAAATCAAAGAAGGCCTGCTTAAAAACCGAAATGGCATCGCAGTATTAAAAGGTGTCGGATTTCCGGAGAGTATTATTGATGACGCCAATAAAGTAAGCAGCCAATTGAGGGAGAAGTATAATTTGTAATTAAAACTCCCTCTTTAAATTGCATCTTTACCTTCATGAACCGCCGTATAATTTTAAGCATAACAGGTATCTGTTTAATCATGTTATGCTCATCATGGGGGTTCTTTGCGCATTACCGCATCAACCGGTTGGCTGTTTTCACGCTGCCTAAGGCCATGGCCGGTTTCTACCAGGCCAATATCGGTTACATAACCGAACATGCCGTTAGTCCGGATAAACGCCGCTATGTCGACTCGTCCGAAGCGCCACGCCATTTCTTTGATACCGACCATTATGGCAAAAAGCCATTTGAGACCATGCCTAAAAAGTGGAAGGACGCCGTTACCAAATACTCCAAAGATACCGTCATTAAATACGGCACTGTTCCTTGGGCTATTCAATACCAATATTACAGGCTGGTGCGGGCCTTCAAGGCGCATGATACTACCGATATACTTAATGCTTCGGCATACTTAGGGCATTATATTGCCGATGCCCATGTGCCACTGCACCTCACCCAAAACTATAACGGCCAGCTCACCGGGCAAACCGGTATCCACGCCCTTTGGGAAAGCCGCCTGCCCGAATTATTTGCCGATCATTATAACTACTTCGTTGGCAAGGCCCACTATGTAGATAACCCACTTAATGAGGCGTTCCGTATCTGCAAGGCTACTTATAAACAAGTTGATACTGTTTTACGATTTGAACGTATCCTAAATAAAACCTATCCGCAGGATAAAAAATACGAGCTGGTGCAGCATGGTAAAAAACAGGTTAATGATTACTCTGCCGCTTATAGCACAGCCTATCACAGAATGTTGAAAGGGATGGTTGCGAGACAAATGCGGGCATCCATACTTTCTGTAGGGAGTTTTTGGTATTCGGCCTGGGTTGATGCCGGGCAGCCGGATCTGAATAAGCTTATCGCAAAGCCTTTAACGGATGAGCAAAAGGTTCAGCTTCAGCAAGAGGAACTGATGTATCGGTCAGGCAAAGTACTGGTAACTAACCACTAATAGCGTAAAACCCGAAACTAAAACGGGTAGTAGCAACATTGTTTCGGCATTGCTTTTCTCTCAACTTAGCGTAAACTATCCACATTAAATTATTATGCTATGAAAAAGTTAATAGTGCTGCTATTTATGCTTATTTGTAAAATAGGTCTCGCTCAAAATTGCAGCCAGTTTGTAAACAACGTTAACGGCAAAAAGCTCACTTACATAAACCAGGATGCCAAAGGCAAACAGCAAATGACAGCCGTTTATACTACCACTAAAAAAGATGCCACAACGGTTACAGTACACGCCGAAATAAACGACAAAAATGGAAAACCTATAGGTAGCGGCGATTCTGAAATGATATGCGACGGCAATACCATAAAGGTAGATATGAAATCATTTGTCCCCGCCGCAAACATGAAAGGCAATATGCAGGTAAGTGGCGAAGCTAAGTACCTCACCTACCCTACCGATATGCACGCCGGGCAAACTTTAGATGATGGCTCAGTTGCTATTGATATGGGAAGTGGCGGCGCACAAATGGCCAACCTGCAAATGGATATTAAAAACCGCAAAGTGGGGCAAGCCGAAACCATAACTACCAATGCAGGCAGCTTTGACTGTTTACAAATAAGTTATGACGCTACTACCAAAATGAAAATGATGGGCATTGGCATTCCCTTTAACTTTCACGTAACCGAGTGGTATAGTCCAAAGCTCGGCCGTTTTGTTAAATCCGAAACCTATCGAGGTGAAAAACTGATGGGAACTATGATCCTTGATGCTATCAATTAACAGCATCAAGGAATAATAATTTTATGATTAAGCCGGATTCTTGGCCGTGCGGCCTTTTACAGCAGCAAAAATTGGCGGTAATATCGATACCAGGATAATGATCACCCCTACCAGCGAAAAGTTTTTCGCTATGATATCTACCTGGCCTAATTTATAGCCTGCAAACAGGAATACAATGATCCATGAAGCGCCGCCTATGATATTGTAAAGGCTATATCTTAAAAAAGGCATCTTACCAACTCCTGCCACAAAAGGTGCTATGGTACGAATGATGGGCATAAACCTGCTAAAGATAACCGCTTTGCCACCATGTTTATCAAAAAAGGCCTGTGTTTTAAGATAGTATTCCAGTTTCAGAACCTTGTTTTCTTCTTTAAATACTTTAACGCCGAGATAATTGCCAACAAAATAATTTACTGTATTACCAATAAAAGCTGCAGCAATTAAAATGAGGCCTAATACCCAGATATCCAAACCAGAATTACCGCCTGCAATAAGGGCGCCTGCTGCAAACAGCAGTGAATCGCCGGGAAGAATAGGAAAGATAACTAAACCTGTTTCGGCAAAAATGATCAGGAACAGGATAAGGTAGGTCCACCCCTGGTAAGTGCTGGTTATTTGCACAAGGTGCTTATCAATATGCAGTACAAAGTCGATTATGCTTTTTATTACTTCCACAGGCTAAATTTTTGCCCAAAAATATAAATATTAAACAAAACGGCACTATTGAAGTGTCTTACTAAGCAGATTATTAGTAAGTACTCCTGCACCAAAAGCCAGGGAGTCGGCACTGCCAACAATGCCTTGGGTGTAAATGGTGTAAGCACGCCCGTCCTGTATAGTTATATTTTGCAGGGTTGTTTCAATTTTGGTAGGCGTTCGGGTTGTAGTGATGGTAAAGTTATAATTACCGGCAGTAAGCTCAACGTACTTAGATACCTTGTTAAAAGTTGTACCACTTACAACAAGTGTGTCATTAGCCCGCAAATCCAGCGCAGCTGTATTGGGCGAAGCATGCACAAACCTCACTTTTCCCTTTCCTATTGTTGGCAGGCTTGTACTATCGGATACTATAAATGAACTCACAAATGAGTTATCCTTTCTGAAGCCGGTTATAAACATGGTATACTTCCGGTTGGCCTTAAGTGTGGTATCAAACTGAAGCAAAATTACCGGAGCCGCAGTTGCCGTACGCAATTGCAAAGGCGGTTCAAGTGTTGAAAGGTAAAAATAACCCGAACTGTTTGGATAAGTATAAGTAGTGGTGCTATACCTGATATAATGCTGATAAAGATATACCGGTTGAATATCGGGGCTCAAATTAACTATCTGAAGCCCGGTATTAAGGCCTACAGCTGATGCATTGCCCCCCTTACCGCATGATGAAACAGCACAAACAACAAGGCCGAATATCACAGCTACAAAAAACGAAACCAGTACCTTGCTTTTATTTTTATTAGCCATTAATGTAATTATTGATTAGAGAACAGGCCTGTTGCCAAACCGGTACTTTTATTACCAAAACCGTAATAGGTGTATATCTTGCCGGCAGTTAGTGACACCGTATCCCTTACAATAGTACCCGGAAACGCCGCCGAATGCATCGCCATATTATGCTCTCCCGGCGCTACCAAATAAAAAGTTGAGGTACCTTTAAAAGCAAGATCCTTTACTTTTTCGGTATCTAAGGCAGCCGTTGTACCTTCAAAATGTACACTTATATTCCCCGCATCCGGCGAAGCATTTACAAACCTGATCTTTGCTTTTGGAGAACTGCCTGTATCGGCAACCAATACATCGGTAGTTTTAAAAACCTGATCTGTTGAATTACCGCCTATGTAAAATGAATACACCGAATCCTTACTTAAAGTTAAGGGTAGGCTAAACAACGGGTTGGGGTTATTAGGCCCATCTAACTTAACCGAATAGTTTTGTGTACCGGCTTTTATCGAAAAATAACCAAGTGTACCTCCCGGATAAAAAGTTGTTGTATTGTTTACTCTTATACCATTAAGGTAAACGTTAACATTGTTAAAAGTAGCGTTAATAACATTTAACGTTGATGTTGACGAATCTACCGCATCGGGCTTATCGTTGTTTTTTTTGCAGGACGTAAGGTAGCCTGTTATGGCTATGATGATCAATAAAGCTTTAACCTTAATATTCATATACAATTATAAGCTATAACTGCTTACTGTAATTTTTGGTATTGGGTGCTGAACAAAAAAAGTCCGGTTTTATGTTACCGGACTTAGTTTTGGATTTATAATTTAAGTTTACACTTAAGCATAGCTATTGAGCATAACCGGCATAACCAGCATCAGCACATCTTCATTCTCATCTCCGCCTTGTGGCAGCAATAAGCCGGCACGGTTTGGAGTTGACATCTCCAAAGATACTTCTTCGCAACTTAAATTCTTCAACATTTCTATTAAAAATCTTGCATTGAAGCCAATTTCCATGTCTTCGCCCTCATACTGGCAGCTTAAACGCTCGTGGGCCTCGTTAGCAAAGTCAATATCCTCTGATGAGATATTTAACTCGCTGCCGTTTATTTTAAGCCTTACCTGGTGGGTAGTTTTATTAGCGTAGATAGCCACACGGTTTAACGAACCCAGGAAAGTAAGCCTGTCGATATTTAATTTATTAGGATTATTTTGTGGTATAACCGCTTCATAATCAGGGTAACGCTCGTCAATTAAACGACATACCAGGTTAATATTGCCAAACTTAAAGAATGCGCTGGTAGTGTTATACTCAACCGAAACATTCACGTCATCGCTTGGTAATGATGATTTAAGCAGGGTTAAAGCCTTTTTAGGCAGGATGAACGATGTAGTACTTGCGGCCTTTGCATCTTTACGGCGATAACGAACCAGTTTGTGTGCATCGGTAGCAACAAAAGTAAGTGCCGATGTGCTTAGCTGGCAGTAAACACCTGTCATGGCCGGGCGAAGCTCGTCATTACTTACCGCGAAAATGGTTTTGTTAATAGCTTCGGCTAAAACTGAAGCAGGCAGGTTTACTGACGATGCGTTTTCAACAACGGGGATCTTTGGAAAATCCTCACCGTTTTCGCCGCTCAGTTTGTATTTACCATCGCCTGCATTAATTTCAATGGCGAAGGTTTTATCATCAACCGAAAAAGCAACAGGCTGCTCGGGTAATGATTTCAGGGTCTCTAACAATATACGCGACGGGATAGCAATCCTGCCGTTCTCTTTAGCCTCAACCGGTAAAGAGGTGGTCATGCTGGTTTGCAGGTCGGTAGCAGAAATGGTCAAGTTCCCATCCTTTATCTCGAACAAAAAGTTTTCCAGTATCGGCAGCACAGTACTGCTGCTTAACGCACCACTTACCGATTGCAGTTGTTTGAGTAATGTTGAGGTAGAAACAATAAATCTCATATGGTTGTAATTAATCTATCAAAAATAGAAAATTTAACGGGCATACTTTTGCCTGCGTAAATAATGTTGAAAAATAGCACATATTAACACTAAAACCAGCGGTGCAATGGTATTAACCAGCTGCCAGTACATTTTTTCGCTGCGGATGCGCGCCCTGTCCAATAGGCGGATCTTGATTTCCTTGGTACGCAGGGCTATCAGTCCCGAATCGTCGGTCATGTAATCGGCTATGTTAAGGAGCAGGTTTTTATTGCCGTAGGTTTGATGTGTATAATGATCATAACCTAAGGGATAAGGCGAGCCATCGCTGCCTACCTGGTTCTTTAAAACATCACCATCGCTTATCACTATCATTTTAGTGGGCACACTTTGCTGCTGTATGGCAACCTGCTCTTTAAGTCCTTCGGGGAGCGGGCGGTTTTGCCAATCGCTTACAAAACTACCTTCCAGCAATACGCCGGTTATTTTAGGCGTGCTTTGAAACTCTTTGGGATTGGGCTCCTGCTCTAAAGCCTGTAATGATAATATATGCGGGGCGGTTAGCTTTTTATTATAAGGCGATGAAGTTAGCAGCACCGTTTTGTTTACGTTTTTGGTATCGAGGATATCGATGGTACTTGCAAACTCGCTGCTGATACCATCTAAATTTTTTACTACCGGATGCTTGCTTAAGGGTATAAAAACCGGGTAATACAGCCATGGCAGCATCTGGATCTGCGCCTGCCCGCCAACATTGCCTGTACTGATAGGAATCTGCGAGCAATTCATATCAGCTATCAAATCGTAATTGATACGAATACCATAACGGAAAAGCTGATCATCCAGATTAAGCTGTTTGGGGAAAGCGAGCTGCTCGCCACCATGCCCGCGAAGACTATCGAGCTCGGCGCTTACCTGGTCTATAGCCCATAGCACCCGGCCTCCGTGCATGATGTACTGGTCGAGTTTGAATTTCTCTACCTCGCTGAACTTTTGATCGGGCTTGGCTATCACCAGCAATTTGATCTTTTGCAGATCGGCAAAGGAAATGGCACTCAAATCAACCCGGCCTACCTGGAAACCTTCGGCAAGGGTTTTCATGGCGTCGTTCAGTTGCAGATCGGTTAGTTCGTGGTGCCCTTCGGTAAAACCAATTTGCGGTCGGCCTCCGTTATCGGCCTTCTTTATGGCTGATGAAAATGCATACTCCAGGTTTTGGATAGAGTTGTTCAGCACTTCATCTGGCGAAAGACCTATCCTGCTCAGCAGCAGCTTCACCGGGATATCTTTCCCATCTGCCGATACCAGCGCTGATGGAAATATCAGCTTTTGTGATACACCATTATCTGTTTTAACGCTCAGGTTTGTTGGTTCAACACCTTCGACAGCCATATTCTGGATCACCTCGTTCTGCTGATCGTTATTTAAACCCTTCAGCGGGTCGCGAAACTCAAACTGAATCTTGCCGTGACTGTAAGCCTGTAAATCGCTCAGCATATCACGCGTGGCGCTTTGCAGGCGTTTAAATCCGCCCGGCAGGTTATCGCCCTGTAAGTAAACTACCACTTTTACTTTCTTAGGCAAGTTATCCATAATTTGCCTGCTGATTGGCGATATGGTATAACGCTTTTCGGCAGTAAAATCAAAACGGGTAAAAGTAAATGATGATAGTATCCCCAGAAAAACCAAAACTCCCAACACACTGATCATCACAGTACCGCCCAAGCCCTTCTGGCGCTGTTTTGCCAGCAAAAAAAGGGTCAGCCATATAAATATACCAGTGGTGATGATGAAATAAACCAGATCGCGGGTATCCAATACACCACGGCTTACCGAATCATAGTGCTGGGTGATACCTAAATTTTGCAAACCCAGGTCCTGCAGGGATAACAGCTGGCTGATTGAATCAAAGCCACTGTAAAAAAAGAAACACAGGAAAACAGATATGGTAAAGGCAATGATCTGGTTTTTGGTGATAGATGAAGTGAACAAACCTATCCCCACAAATACAGCACCCAATAAAAACAAACCAATATATGAACCTATTACAGCCCCGGTATCAATATTGCCATGCGGCATCCCTAATGCATTTACCGAATAGTAATAAACCAGTGTGGGCAGTAAGGCAAAAAGAACTATTAATAAACAGGCAAGGTATTTACCCAGTACTATTTCCCAATCTTTTAAAGGGCGGGTAAACAACAGCTCAAAGGTCCCCTCCTTACGTTCTTCGGCAAGGGAGCGCATGGTTATGGCTGGGATCAGGAACATGAACAGGTAAGGTGCAGTGCTGAACAGGCTTTCGAGCCCGGCATAGCCATATTCCAGGATGCTTGAATCGGGGAATACCCATAAAAACAAGCCCAGCACCAATAAAAACACACCGATAGTAACATAGGCCACCAGCGAACTGAGGTAGGATATTATTTCTTTTTTAAGGATGCTCAGCACGTTATAATATATTGTGTTAAGCGCCGAAATTACAACAATATTGCGCCAAAGCAAAGTGCAACGTTTGGATATCGGATTTCGGAATTTCGATTTCGGATTTATTTCTATGGCAGGCTTAAGCGTCCTCCGCTTGAACCGAAACTCAGGCAAGCGTCCACGCTTACGTTAAAGCGTAGCTCAAGCGAAGGATGCTTGAATTTGCGGAGACGCTTGAACTTACAGACAATCCACAACACTATTGCAATCTGCCGCTTAGTGCCAGCTACTAACCCGGTGTCCGTCCGTTTCGGGAACCACCACCTGCGGCCAAAAACCGGACAGTTGCAAAACTCTAAAACCTATATTTATAAGTTACATTTAAACCCAGCTGACTGATAGGGTGATCATAATCGGTATTTTTATAACCACTTTCAAGCTGCAACCCAAAATCGAGCCCGTGATGAGGGCCAATTGGCACAACAGCCCCTGCCCCTCCTGCATAAATAAACGAGGTGCGAGCCCTGTTATTGATACTGAAAGCGCTGCCCGCTTCGGCATTTACATAAAAGTATTTTGTAAAGTAATATTTTAAGCCTGCAGTTACGGGCAGATAGGCATAAAGATCATGATAGCCATTATCGTAGAAAACGTTTGATGAGCCTGAATAGTTGGGGTTAAAATTTAAATATAAATACTGCGGGTTTGATTCGGTAAAAACCAAACCGGTGGCAGCTGTAAAGTGCAGGGTTTCGGTTATGGGTTTTTCCAGCTTAAGGTTAATGCTAAAACCGAGGTTTGTATTAAAGTCGGTGCCGTTATCCCTGCGGTAATCCATATTAAGCGGTACAATTATTTCAGAACCTGCGCTTAACGATGTTTGCTTGCCACGCTGTGCTTTAGCTGCAAATGAAAACACAATAAATAATAAAATTAGGAGGATGCAGATAGGTTTATCGGTCATATTATAAAGGTTGCAGGTGCTGTTTAACAATAATACGCCCTTCGGCAATATATCGCTACAAAAAACAAATATAATTACCTGCCAAACCTATAAGCAAGTCTGATAGCTGTTTGCTGTAAGGTATGGGCCGACCAACTCTCGTACCTCAGTCCTAATTCAAAATTACGGCTATCTGTGCCCGTAGGAATCATAATGGCCGGACCAAGGGAAAAGGCAAACAGCTTGCGCTCATCATAATTAAGTTCAATAGCACTACCCGCTTCGGCTTCCAAAAACACGCCCGAACCTACGTTATACCTTACCCCTGCTTTTAAGGGTACAAAAATATCGCCGCCCGAATGGCCATTGTTAAACGGAGAATCTTTACGAAAAAAACTACTGAACCCTGCCGTAAGCGTCAAACTTACCGGGCTTAGCACCGGCTGTTCTAACTTAAGCGATGCACCAACACCTACATTATACAGGCTTCGGGATGGGATACCAAACTCAACACCGGCACTAAAAACGGTAGACGGTTTAGGTACATCCTGGGCATAGATTTTAAAAGCAGGAAAAATAAGGAGCAGCAATAACAGTTTTTTCATACCGCGCCGAAGATACTATATTGATCTGCCTATAACGATGAAGATATTATTAAAAAAGGCCGTTCCCTTTTGGAAACGGCCCCCTATGCTAATTAAAATATTTAAAATTTGAATGCTACCCGCAGCGCTACCTGGCTTACAGTGCCATCGTGCGACCAGCCTTCGTAACGTACGCCAGCTTCCAGTCCACCGGCAAAGCTATAACCTACGCCCGGAGCGTAAGCAAATCCGGTACCGCCGCCACTTTCGGTGCTAAATACAGCGCCTAACTGACCTTCTGCAAAAAAGGCATCGTCAAAAAAGTATTTAATACCCGCTTTAACCGGAATAAATCCTTCGCCCGATTTGTTTAAAAAATCTTTAACCTCACTTTTATACAAAAAGCGGGTATAACCAGCCGAACCAGTTAAATACAAATGATCGGCAATAGGATGATCATACTTAAGTGATCCACCAATGGCAAAATTTGAAATGTTGTGCGTGTCGCCAACCGGTAAGCCGGCTTCAACACCTATACTAAATTTGCCTCCATCTGATGATGATTGTGCGTGGGCCGCTACGGCCATGAAGCCTAAAAAGGCTAATGATAAAAGTAGTTTTTTCATATAACAATAATGTAATAAAGGTTGGCAAGGCGGGGTACCTCCGCTTCGCCGGGTTTGCTTATATAGATGCAATAAACCGGCACTTCGTTACAAAAAATGTTAAAAAATATTAAATGGGTAATAGTTAGGTGTAATAATAACAAAAAACGATTATTTCACCACATCCTTTCGGGTATGAAGAATGACGTGTTTTTTAATTATTGGTTAGACTAATAAACACCTCCTCGAGCGACTTACCGCCATTGTTTTTCCGGAGCTGCTGCAGGGTATCGTTGGCTACAATAGTACCCTTATTAATGATGATCACCTGACTGCATACCGCTTCTACCTCCTGCATAATATGGGTTGACAGCACAATGGTTTTGGTTTTACCAAGGTCGAGGATCAGCTGGCGGATGCCGATCAGTTGGTTAGGATCGAGACCGGAGGTTGGCTCATCCAGTATCAGTACTTCGGGATCATGCAGCATGGCCTGCGCCAGTCCTACCCTTTGACGATAGCCTTTTGATAGCTGCCCAATCTTTTTATGCTGCTCGGGGCCGAGGCCTGTTTGTTCAATGATATCGGCAATACGTTTGGCAGGCTCATGAATTTTATGGATGCCTGCAACAAAACCCAACGATTCTTTAACATACATATCAGTGTACAATGGGTTGCTTTCAGGCAGGTAACCGATGCGGCGTTTAACCTCAAGAGGCTGCTTAGCCACGTCAAACCCACATACCGATGCCGTACCCGATGTTTGCGGAATAAAACCTGTAAGGATTTTCATGGTGGTTGATTTACCTGCACCGTTAGGGCCCAAAAAGCCCAATACACCGGGCTGCGCAGTAAAACTAATGCCATCAACAGCCTTTTGTACGCCGTAAACCTTGGTTAATGCCTCAACACTGATACTCATGGCTGTAAAAATATGCTTTAGATATGAGATGTGGGGTATTAGATATGAGATTTGAGACCTGAGATTTGAGATTTGGCGGATGTCGGGAAAAGAGTAGCACAGTGTTGATGGACGAAAGGTCGACATCTGTCCGTCCGTTCAGGGAGGTGAAAACCTGCGGACAGTCCCCGGGACTATTAGTCTACTAAAATTCATATGAATGTCATTCCGACAATTTTTTGCTACCACTGGACAACATATCGTTTGTAAAAAACGTATTACAATCGTGTAGCTTATAAAGCCTGTCCGCCTGCTGTCGGACTATGTGATTCCCCCGGACGGACGGACAGTACAGTTTTATAAATGCTGACTAAATAATAAAGGTGTTTTGCAGAGGCGCACCACATGTGTCTGTAATATGCAGGGATAACATGCAAGACAAAGCATAGAAGACCGCACGTGATGCGTCTCCGCATAAACTACCTTTCGAATACAACGGAGTCACTATCAGCTCCGAGTTGCCCTAATATGTCGCTGAGTTCAGCAACCATAGCGTCAGGGCCGCATATGTAAAAATGCTTTGAGAAATCTTTTATTTCGGCTTTCAGAAAATCAGCATCAATGCGCCGGTTATCATACATACTATCTTTTTGACCAGTAATAACGAAATGCGCGTTTGCACCAAGCATGCTTTTCAGCTCATCGCTCAAAATAATATCCTTATCAGTTTTGTTAGAAAATATAAGCCTGTTATCGCCTATTGCGCCATCCTTATTTAATTGCCTCAGTATAGCCAAAAATGGCGTAATACCTGCACCACCTGCAATAAAGTAACCGGCACCTTTGTATTCAATAGCACCCCAAACATCACGAATAATAAGCTCATCGCCTTCCTTAACCTTGCTTAGCTGGTTGGTTACACCATCGTGATCGGTATAGGTTTTAATCGTAAATTCAAGGTAATCATCATCGTTAAGGCAGGTAAAGGTGAAAGGACGTGTTTCCTCACGCCAACCCTCCTTATTGATTGATAACTCAGTAGCCTGCCCAGGTATAAAGCTATAACCGGCAGGTTTTTCAAGCCTGAATTGCCTCACATTGTGGGTAACGTATTTTGCAGAGAGTATTTTAACGATTTGTTCCATTTGTGATCGGTATCGTAGGCTTAATACAATAATAATGCAAAACAGCCAATAGTTTATAACTATTGGTAATAATTGTAAATGGTTTACAAATTATGAGAAACAGTTGACCGAATAACTGGATATTGAGACATTATATCCTGCAAAATCAATAAACCCCCAAATAACTATTGAGTGATAGTAGCAAGGAATTGTACGGTTTACAGAACCATGTGTATAGTTAAGGATTGTTAAACAAGCTCAATCAAGTAAAGAATCTGTCTTTAAATAACACCTGCCTTGCGTGTTTTTAGCAAAAATGATGTTTTTAGAAAATACCCCTCCAATAGCTAATATTTATATATTGCTTTGAAAGGAAGCGGATGCTGCCGATCTGTAGAAGATGTGGAGATACACGATTTCGGATGTGGGTGTCCGTCCGTCCGGGGGAACGGATATGGGCGAACAAAAGCGGACAAGCTTTATTCAAGATTATAACCCGACATACAAATATAAAGAAATTTCTTTAATTTAAAGAATCAATCACAACATTGGGTGTCCGTCCGTCCAAAGATGCCTATCCCCTGGACGGACGGACACCCTGCCATCCAGGCAATTCCGAAATCAAACTCATTTGTGTCCCATCAGGGTCTCTCGTAGATTTAAGTTAACCCACAAAATTCACCAATCTGAAAGTTCAACAGTAGGCACCTACGGAGCCAAAAAAAGCCTTCTTTTAATGCTATAAACACGTGGCCCCGCTGGGGCCGGCAAGGTTTTACAAGGTAATCAGGTATTAATTGAGATGCTTAAGGACAGATGCACCAGAGGTGCAAAAGGTTTGTAGCATAAAAAGTATAGAAATACCCTTTGCCCCCTCTGGGCAAAACAGAACGCCTTGCTGATTAAACGGCAAAACAATTTTGTGGGCTAACTTAAACTCGTAGAGGCCCCTGATGTTCTGCTGTAACGGCAGACTATTATATAACGTGCGAAAAGCAGGCGTACCTGCTTGGTGAAGCCATCAGGGTCCTCTGCGATAGACCCTGATGGAACGTTAAATCAAACTAAATCCGAAATCGAAATTCCCAATTCCGAAATCAAAAATTATCTTTGCAGCTATTATGAGCAAATCAACCGACGAACTTTTTAAAAATGTTATATCGCACGCCAAAGAATATGGCTTTGTTTTCCCTTCCAGCGAGATTTATGATGGCTTAAGTGCAGTTTATGATTACGGCCAAAACGGTGCCGAACTCAAAAACAACATCAAAACTTACTGGTGGAAAGCTATGGTGCAAATGAATGATAACATTGTGGGTATCGATTCGGCCATATTTATGCACCCTAAGATCTGGAAAGCAAGCGGTCACGTTGATGGCTTCAGCGATCCGATGATCGATAATAAAGACTCAAAAAAACGCTACCGCGCCGATCAGTTACTGGAAGATAAAATAGCCAAATACGATAACGAAGGCAAAACCGATAAGGCAGAAAAACTACAGCACGATATGGATGAGGCCCTTAAAGCCGAAGACCTGCCGCGCCTGCGCGATCTGATCATTGAGCACGAAATTGCCTGCCCTGTAAGCGGTACCCGCAACTGGACAGAAGTGCGCCAGTTTAACCTCATGTTCAGCACCCAGATGGGCGCTGTTGCTGATGATGCAGATACTATCTACCTGCGTCCCGAAACTGCTCAGGGTATCTTCGTAAACTACTTAAACGTGCAAAAATCGGGCAGGATGAAAATCCCTTTCGGTATTGCGCAAATTGGTAAGGCTTTCCGTAACGAGGTTATTGCCCGTCAGTTCATTATCCGTATGCGCGAGTTTGAACAAATGGAGATGCAATTCTTCGTTCGCCCCGGCACTCAAAAAGAATGGTTTGACCAGTGGAAGGAAGCCCGCTTAAAATGGCACCTTGCTTTGGGTACCGATGCCGCAAAATATCGCTACCATGAGCACACCAAACTGGCTCATTACGCCGATGCTGCTTATGATATTGAGTTTGAATTTCCGTTTGGCTTTAAAGAGGTTGAAGGCATCCACAGCCGTACCAATTTCGACCTGAGCCAGCACCAGGAGTTCTCAGGCAAAAAAATGCAATACTTTGACCCGGAGGTTGATCCTGAAACAGGTAAACCATACGGTAACTATATCCCTTACGTAATTGAAACATCAATAGGTTTAGACAGGATGTTCCTGCTTACCATGATCAACGCTTACGAAGAGGAAGACCTGAGCACCGAAGAGAAACAAGACAGCCGTACCGTGTTACGCCTGCACCCTTGCCTGGCACCGGTGAAAGCTGCTATTTTCCCGCTTACTAAAAAAGATGGTCTGCCGGAGAAAGCCCGCGAGATCATGGATAAACTGAAGCTTGATTTCAATATCCAGTACGAGGAAAAAGATGCCATCGGTAAACGCTACCGCCGTCAGGATGCCATAGGTACGCCTTTCTGCATCACTGTAGATCATCAGACATTAGAAGATAATACCGTAACCATCCGCCACCGCGACAGCATGGCCCAGGAGCGCGTAGCTGCCGATCAGTTGGATAAGATCATTGGCGATCTGGTGAGCTGGAGGAATGTGTTGAGTTAATATTGATGAATTGACGGTTTAATTAATATAGTGTAACTTGAGGATATGAAATTATTAGGCATTTACCTATACGATTACCAACAATTTAAGAACTTCGAGCTTGATTTTACCTACCCTGCCGGGCATGAAAAAGCCGGACAGGCCTTGGATAAGGTTTGTTTTATTGGGAGGAATGGGACAGGTAAAACAACTCTACTTACCTTAATTTATCATAACATACACTTATTACTTGCTAATTCAGGCATCAGTGTAATTTTTAAAATTGAGCTACAAGGAACTAAATTATACGTATTGAAATCAACTGTAGATCATTACTGTGTATTTAATGAAAACATAATCGGTATTAATAATTGGAAAAAGAAATATTTCGATAATCCATTAAAATTCGTAAAAGATTATTCTTTATTTAAATATAACAATACAGATGAAGTTCTTTCTAAAATACCCTTTGCTAAAAACTCATCTGACTTATTAATTTATGTCCCTTCTGAAAGTGATCACAACGCCTATTCTCAAATTAATGATGTTCCGCAAACATCGTTAAATGAAGCAATAAAACTTTTCGATTTATTTCCTTATGCACATCTGATATCAAACGATTCAATAAAAAATTTCTGGAACGTATTAACCTACCAAGTTAAAAAACGAGAAAATGATTTACGCGAATTTCAAAACCTTGATATAAATCTCGATAAAACAGTGAGGGAGGTACAGGAGGAATTTGAAAAAAACAACCCTAAAATACTTGATGAAATCGCCATTCTCTGGGACCGCATATTAAATAAGGCAAATTTAGAATTCGACAGCAAAAATGCCAGTAATCCAGTACAATTAAACGACAATTTAAAAGCATATATAAATATAAAAGGTGGGGGCCAACGGATTGGCTACAATCAGTTAAGCAACGGGATCAGAAATTTTATTTTCAGATTAGGGCATATATACTCCTTGTATTTTAACAGGGATATTCAAAACGGATTTCTTTTAATAGATGAACCCGAAAATAATCTGTATCCTGATTTTTTATACGGTTTGATAGAAACATATTTGGGCTTTATTAAAAATACTCAATTTTTTGTAGCCACTCATAGTCCCATTATTGCAGCTCAGTTTGAGTCTTACGAACGAATTATCTTAGATTTTAACGATGATGGAACCGTATATACCCGTACAGGAGAAACACCAATAGGTGATGATCCTAACGATTTATTGGTAAAAGATTTCAATGTGCGCAGCCTATTAGGCAAGGAAGGTATCAAAAAATGGGAGCGTTATATCGAACTCAAAAGAATAATACCTAAAGTTGCTGATGATCAGGAAAAAAGCCGGTTATTAGATGAATTTATGCAAATAGGTAACGATTACAACTTCTCTGGCAATGAGGTATTTTAGGAAGGAAAATACTTCGGCTATTGTTTCCGGGAACCTTAGTTACGAAAATGTTTCTGACAGAAATAAAATCCGCAAAGCATTAATAAAAGAACAAAGCGGGTTTTGTGCCTACTCTGAACGCTACATAAAACATACTGATAGCGTTGATATCGAGCATTTCGATCCCCGTGAAAAGAATACTACCAATGACGGCTATTATAACTGGTACGCTACCTTACATTGGCTAAATAGTCACAAACCCAAATTCATCGAACCGTTTCTGCCTATATTAATCCCTTACGATATTGATATAAAAGATAGAATAAAATACGAAGACGGCATTTTCGTTCCATTAAATGCTGATGATATCGAGGCACAAAATCTCATTGATTTTTTAGGCGTAAACAAAGCCGAAGTATACTCTGATCGCGCTAAGCATATTAATAGGATAAGAACGTTAAAAGCCCTATGCGCCGATAACGATTTGTTTCTCCGTAAAATGATAGAAGATCAGGACAATTTAAGTTTTGCAACTGCTCTTGAAAGTGTTTTTGAATTAGATGTTGATGATTTGATTGAAAAATCTTTAGCGTTATAAGTCGCATGTTCCCCCCGTCCACTCCCCGTCCAAAACTACCCTTACTCCCCTATCTGGACGGACACCCCAATCCAATCCACCTAAAAACTGCTTAATTATCAGCAACGCAAACAATTGCCTGTCTTGTTCCTTATCGCTTACAAAGTCCTGCTCACATGCCTGCTGTTAAAGAATATCCCTTTTACCTAAAAAGTACCGTTATACTTTTCGGGTTAATTTTATTGGTTTATGTGTTTGCCCAACTGGCAGATGTTATGATCCCCCTGGCGTTTGCCGCGTTTATAGCTATTTTACTTAACCCGGTAAGTAACTGGCTGGAAGAACGGAAGGTGCCCAAGATATTAGCCATATGTTTAGCTATGCTGCTTGGGGCTGTTTTGTTAGCTGGGCTGTTCTATTTCCTCTCTACCCAGATCATCCAGTTCGGCGACTCGCTGCCCATGCTTAAAAAGAAATTTGGTGAACTGTTTATTACCTTTAAAGATTGGGTTGCCACCACCTTCAACTATCCCGTTCAAAAGCAGGACCAGCTTATTAAAGATGCCATGGATAACAGCCAGGCGATGGTTGGGCGTACGCTGGGTAACGTGCTAAGCACATTCGGCCTGTTGTTTGTTTTACCCGTGTATATATTCCTGATTTTGTTTTATAAAGTACTGATCCTTAATTTCCTGTTCGAGGTTTTTTCTGAAGAGAACTCCAAACAGGTTGCCGAGGTGCTGAAAGAAACCAAATCGGCCATACAAAGCTATATACAAGGTTTATTGATCGAGATGCTTATAGTAGCCATCATGAACTCGGCAGCATTAGTGTTGTTAGGCGTTAAGTATGGCATTCTGATAGGCGTAATAGGCGCTATCCTTAACCTGTTGCCTTACATTGGAGGTATCATAGCCATAGCCCTGCCCGTGTTAATGGCAACGGTAACTAAGGATGGCTACAGCACACAATTAGGGGTGATCGTCGCCTACCTGGTGATCCAGTTTATTGATAACAATATCCTTGTGCCGCGCATTGTATCATCAAAAGTGCAGATCAATGCGTTAATATCCATCGTAGTAGTATTACTGGGCAACATGCTCTGGGGCCTGTCGGGCATGTTCCTGTCCATCCCTTTTGTAGCGGTACTCAAAATCATTTTCGACAGGATTGATACCCTCAAACCATGGGGCAAACTCCTGGGCGATACCGTACCCACCAAACCCAAAGGCCCCGGCTGGAGCAGGACGAGGAAGAAAGCCGTGCTGCCGGAGGAATAGTTCATTGGTTCATTGGTTCATTGGTTCATTGGTTCATTGGTTCAACAGGGCGCAGACCTGTCTTAATATAAATGCAAAAGGCCCGAAATAAAATTCCGAGCCTTTTTTATCTTCAATAGATTCATCACCATAAAAGACCAATGAACTAATGAACAAGTGAACTAATGAACCTTAATGCATCACCGGGTTATCGCCATTATGCAGTGTACCGTTGATGTATAGTGTTTGGTTTACCTTTTTAGGATCGCCCTGGTATACCCATACAATGTTGTTGATGTACTTGCGGAAGGCGTTGCTCACGTCATCTGCAGTTAGTTTCTTTACGTCATCAACCATGGTTAACGAACGTTTCCAGTTATCATGCAATACTTCGTTGGCTGCTATTGAGGATGCCTGTGCGCTGTTGGTTTCGTTTTTATAGTAGAAACCGGTAAGGTAGGTAACCTTCATGTCGGCTACATCATCGGCTTTAAAGCCCTCACGTTTAATTTTGTCAACCAGTTTATCAAATACGGCAATGTATTTATCAGGTTCGGTGGTAGATACCGAGAAACGGGCAGTTGACGTTTGACCGGCGCTGAACCATGCCTGCGGCGCGTATGATAGGCCGTTGTTGGTACGTACCTCTAAAAAGTGCATGTTCGAGAAAATGCGC
Source organism: Mucilaginibacter sp. Mucisp86 (assembly GCF_047324315.1). Lineage (NCBI taxonomy): Bacteria > Pseudomonadati > Bacteroidota > Sphingobacteriia > Sphingobacteriales > Sphingobacteriaceae > Mucilaginibacter > Mucilaginibacter sp. Mucisp86. The sequence continues at coordinate 4,008,662 of NZ_CP168503.1, read as the reverse complement.
ATAGCTACGTTAAAGGCGTTAAAATCGGGCGTACCTGCAGCAGGGCCGCTGGCAATACCTTCTACATAATTGGTAGCCAGGTCACGTTTTTCAACATTGATGCTGTTTTTGTCGGCCCTGAAAGTTGATTTCTTGAAGGCAAAAGCCGGGCCTTGTTTAATACCGCTCAGCATAGCTTTTACTTTGCTTTCGATAGCAGCCTGATCCAAATCGGCAACCACAACAATCACCAGGCGCGATTTAGTTAGTATCGACTGATAATAAGCCTTGGTTTCGGCAGGGGTTAAGGCAGTAACAATAGCTACGGTTCCGCTTGGGTCTTTAGCGTAGTTGGTGCCGGCAAATGCAACCTTATCGGCATACTTATCAATAGCATTATCAGGCTGTGAATCTTCCTGCTTAATGTTGTTAATGGCATCCTGCTTAATACGGGCAAACTCTTTTTCGTCAAATTTAGGCTGGGTTATAGCCTCAACATATAAAGGCCAAACCACATCAAAATCGCCTTTAATACAGTTCATGCGCACTACCGAGTAGTTTTTGTTGCTGCTGCCGTATACAGTGGCGCTTACCTTATCCAGCTCATCTTTAAAGCTGTTTTTATCGTGCTTTAAGGTGCCGCACTCAGTAAGGGCACTCATCGCCAGCGATTCGATACCTGCTTTTGTAGCCGGGTAGTTTTGTACGCCACCCTTTATAATGGTTTGGATCTCCACAATATCATTACCGCTTGGCTGTACAATAACCTTTACGCCATCTACCGTGGTTTCATAGGCCTGTTTTTGCGCCTTTGCTGTATTTCCTATAGCCGCTGCTACCAGCAGGGCAATTATATATTTTTTCATCATGATGAGGTAGTTTTAAATTACTTGGCTGCAAAAAATGAAGCCGCGTTTACTGTTTTATTTAACTCAGGCGCTATGATCAAACCGGCAGCGTATGGCTTGCCAATGATGTAAGTTTCCAGGTACTTTTTAATATCGGCACGGGTAACTTTCTGATAGTTTGCATCCAGATCGGTATAAAAGTTAAACGAGGTACTGCACCACTGGTAGCTGATCTGGCTTGGTAATGATGACGGTTTTTCTTTAGCGTGGATGTCGTTACGGTGCAGGATAGCTTTAGCCGTAGCCATTTGCTCGTCGGTAAAGTAATCATCTTTGTTCCACATGCTTACCTGGTTCATGAGTTCGGTATAGCATTCTTTAAGCTTATTAGGGTTAGGTACCACAAAAATATCAATAGGGCCTACATAACGGCTTGTGGTGTAGTTTACATAAACACCACTGGCCAAACCTTTATCAACCAATGCCTGCTGTAGTTTTGATGAGTTTAAACCCACAATGGTCGAAAACACATCGGCAGTAACCGTACCGGCAGAATCTGTTGGGTATGAAGGGCCCTGCCAGGTAAACTCCATGTATGGTGTTTGGGCAATGGTAGCTTCCTTAACAAAATACTCGGGCTTGGTTAAAGGCTTAAATGCAGGGATAGGGAACTTGGTTTGCGGATCGAAACCACTGTTGGCCCAATCGCCAAAAATGCTTTCGGCAAGGGCAAAGGCATTGTCATGCTTAACATCACCGCAAATGGTAAGCAAGCTGTTATTAGGGAAATAATATTTATCCTTAATAATCATCATTTTTTCGGGCGTAGCCGTGTTGATCACTTCGTGGATACCGATAGGGTTTTTACGGGTGATAAGATCGCCCCAAAGCTTTTGCTGCATACCATACCAAAGCTGGAAACCCGGATCGCTTTCGGCACGCTGAAACTCGCCGTCAACCACAGGGCGCTCCTTCTTCATATCCTCCTCGCGGTAAATAGGGAAACGGATGGCAGCATTCATGAACTTTAAACCTGCTTTAAGACTATCCCTGTCAAAAGTAAAGAAGTAGTTTACGCGCTCGGTATTGGTGGTACCATTCCAGATAGCGCCAAGCTCCTGCGTGCGTTTTAAAAACTTCTCTTGTGTTGGATAGTCCTTATTGGCTTTAAAAAACATGTGCTCAAACAGGTGCGACAGGCCGCTATACTCCGGGCCCTCGGTATAAGCGCCGTTTTTAACAGCTATTTCGATGGTGGTTAAAGGCACTTTGCTGTTTTCAATCACCAGCACATCCAGCCCGTTTGGTAATGTTTTAAGGAAGTAGCCTTCGGGCAGCCTCACCTGGGCAGTAGCCAGGCAGGCACTAAATACCGCGGCTACGCTTAATGCAAAAAATTTGATAAAATTTCGGTTCATATATTTACAATATTTTTAACACTATAAATATATCGGTATAATCTCAAACAAATGAATGATTTAACCGCTTACCCCCAATTTTTTAACACCAAATTAAGCCTGTGGTGATTTTGGCACATTTGCAAACCGGCAATTAAATACCGGCTTTAATACTATTATAAGGCAGGCCCATATCATGTGCGGCGTATTGGGTAAGCACACTATCTTTTATGGTGATATAGTCGCCGGCCTGGCTTACATGCAGTTTTTCTATGCCATCGCGATTGTCGATGAGAGGTATAGTGCGCGATACTACAGTACCGGCGGTATCCAGCTCAATAATATAAGTTTCCTTTTTACCGCCAGCCATATCAGTAAAAGGCACAATAACGGTATGGTTATTATCATCAATAAACCTGCCTATGATATTTTTCCCATCCAGGTCGGCAGGGTTTAAGCCCAGCAGGTATTTAGCTTTCTCTGCCGATAAACCTATAATATTCAACCTCACAATATTACCATCAGCATCCTTAGTGGTATCCTGTATGGTAACTTTATCGCCCTGCGGATATTTAGCTACGGCGTAAAAGGTATTAGCGCCAGTACTTTTATCATTATGGCCCGGCAGTAAAAAGTTAAGTTGCAGGTTGCTGAGCTTGGCGCTGTCGGCTTTAATTTGTGAGGTGATGCTCAGCAGCTCGGCCCATTTAAGCCTGCCGTCTATTTTAACTGTAAGACTGGTAGCGGTATCTGATTTGGTAACCCTTGATATGGTATAATGCGGCACGTTCTTTTTAGTGCAGCTAAAAGCTACAAGCATGATTATAAAGCAGGGAAAGATATTCTTGATCATGCGGCAAAGTTAAACCGTTGATTTGAATTTAATGCTGGTGATTTTTGATTACGTTGATTTCGCTGATTATCTGTGGTTGGTTTTGAACACTGATTTTTAGGATTGAAGGATTACCCCAGTAGATTGCCCAAACCAAACTTACGAAGTTTTAAAAACTTCGTAAGTTTTCCTTATTCTACTTAACATAATGCCTTTCGCCTTTCGCCTTTCGCCTTTCGCCTTTCGCCTTTCGCCTTTCGCCTTTCGCCTTTCGCCTTTCGCCTTTCGCCTTTCGCCTTTCGCCTTTCGCCTTTCGCCTTTCGCCTTTCGCCTTTCGCCTTTCGCCTTTCGCCTTTCGCCTTTCGCCTTAGAGACTCACTCCCAGCCTTATCGCTGATTTTGCCTCATTGCCTCCGTGATATGATACGCCGTACATGAGCCTGATATTGAGATATTGCAGGCCGAAGCCCAGTTCCATGTAGTTTTTAAGCGTAGGTGTGTACAGGTAATTTACATCCACAATCTCCTGCAATTTAAACTTGCGGATCAGCGGGAGCTTGTTGGTGATAAAGCCCGAAAAGTTGTGTTCAAAATGCCCTTCAATGTATTTATCAGGTGTGCTAAAATCATAATAATCCAGCAGCAGGAAGCGGTTTAACCTTGGTTTATATGATAATACCTCGTTGCCTGCAAAGTGAAAATAATCGGGAAAGTAAACGCTTTTGGCATTCAGAAATTTACCTGCACCTATAAAAAACGAACTGCTGCCATAAAAGCCCATGCTAATATCTGCTTTGGAGATATCAGCGCTGATCTTGTCATAGTTAACATCCGAGCCTAATACCTTACTGATGCCTTTGGTATAGTTTAGGCTGATGGTTGGATATTTTGATGGCAAATAACGCCTGCCCGAGGGATAGGTTTCATACCGGTTGCTGAAATCATAACTGGCCTGCAGGTTCACTGTGAGCGACTGGTTTTCGGAAAACAGGAGTGTATTATGATCAGGATCAAGCGGATTATTTGAATCAAACTGGTGGTCTTCAGTGTCAAAAATACTGAATGAGGCTGTGTTTAACAGGGCTTTACGGTTAGCCCATTCAACCGAGGCACCGCCTCGTAAACCACCCGTTACCCTGCCCGAAAGCGATGCCAATGCAAACTGCTTTTGATATAGCTTTTTAAAGTTTTGCTGGGAAAGCAAGCTATGAACCGTATTCACCAAGGTCGACATCGGGGCCTGGTTATTCAAATCAACCACATCCGATCCTCCGCTTAAACCCAACGTAAACCGCTGAATCATAGGTATGGCAACACCAGCCGAGCCGTTCAACAAATGATTGGCGAAACCATAGCGTACCTTACCATTCAACATAAAATAGCGGTTATTAACCGTATCAATCAGCTTGCTGTATGATGCGCCGTAGTCGAAAGCCAGGCCCTCTACCGTGTTATAAAGCAGCGAGCCGATGATCGGGTCGTAATGAAAATACTCCTTTTTATAGCGGTTGCGGGTATTGATGCCGGTGAAGAGCAGGTTTACCGGTTTAAATTTATTGTTGGCTTTATCAAGCGAGTCGAGGTATTCTTTCGATTCTCGCTTTTTGGCGAGTTTATCTTTATTGGTGTAATCGGTAACCTCTTCGGCAGTAAGCGGTATAGGGCGGGCCTGGTTCCAGTAAGCCGAATCTTTGCTGATGCCTTTGGTGATCCGGAGCACTTCGTTAAAATCAGCCTTATTTAAATCGGGATCAAGGCTGTAATTTTTATATATCGAGATAAAATACCCGCCCAGCTTAAAGCCAAACAAGCCTCCTGTAAATTCAAATTTAACAGATGATGTCATCCATACCTTTTCACTCACCGGGAAAAATTGCTGGTTAACTTTAAGCGTATCAACAAAATTAATATTAGCCTTTTTGGTGATGTAAAGTTGCAAACCATAAATACGCCAGCTATCATCCAAAATATAAATATATCCTTCAAAACATGGATCATGCGCCCGTTTGGGTATCACCTGGATCTTGTTGATGGTTTCACCATTCTCCACCGAAGTACCGATGTACTTATAGTTATAATAAAACAGGGCATTATCGGCAACCGGCGATACCAGCGGGCGGTTACTCATGCCCTGCCAGGTTTCGTAGTTCTGGTAAAAGTTAACCGCCATATCCGACGCCCGGTTAAAACTGAAGGCCCTGTTGCGGCCGGATACTTTTGATGATACCTGCTCCTCATGCACCTTATCGGGCCTGATAAAACTATATTTCGACTCCGATTCGGAAAGGTATACTATCCCTCTGCGGCTTGAGTCAAGCCCGGCTTCGCTGGTAGCCTTTTGCACATCAAAGCCCATAAAGGTTTTAGGGGCTGCCAAAAGCTTTTGCAGGCCTTTAATGTATATATCACAGGTATAGGCCTTTACTTCATTAAGATAGGTTTTACGTTTTTTTATAGCCTTGCGCATAATGGCGTAGGCGGGGTCTTCGCCTCCGGCGTGTACAGTGACATCCTTAAGCTGGTAAGTTTCGGTTTGCAGGCTGATATTGATTATCTGATTGGCGGCAAGGTCGACAACCCGGCTTTTCTGGGCATAGCCAACCGCCTTATATTGAATTTGGTATCTACCACTATTTAAATGCAGCAGGTACGCTCCCTCGCTGTTGGCCGACACTCCGGTAGTAGTGTTTTTTATAAATACAGATGCGAAAGGAACGGGCTTGCCATCTTCACTGGTTATTTTACCACTAATGCTAAACTGCTGGGCGTATGAGAAAAAATTAAGAAATAAAAATAGCGCTGTTAAGGCTTGCTTCATTTAGCAGAGATGTTTACCGCGCTAAGATGAAACTTATTAATTGATTGTTACAGCGTTAAATTGTTAAATAATGTAAAAAAGGCACCTGGTTAGGATGCCTTTTTCTTTGATATTTCTTTATTGCCAAGAGGTGCATGAACCTTGTTTTTGATATTCCAGTCCTTAATATCAACCAAACCAGGTTTTGTTTGATAATGCAATTTGCTTTTAGGGCACCTTACAATAAACTTACCCTTAACCTGTGTTATAACAGGCCTTTCTCCGCATTCTTTGCAGGGTTCACAAAAAATATTGGGTTGTATCGCTATAAATTTTTCCATAGTAAATCATTCGAACATAGTACGTTTAATTAATTATGGGGGCCACTTTCGGTAGTACAAAGTAAGCGATTTTTAGCTTGAGAAAATTTATTTTTCGCTCCAATGAACGAAATGAACAACGCAGATGCGTTTTATTTTATCAAACCCAGCAACTCATCATCGCTAATGATCGGTATGTTAAGTTTATTAGCTTTTTCCAGCTTTGCCGGGCCCATATTATCGCCTGCAACAAGGTAATTAAGCTTAGCCGAAATGCTGCTCAATATCTTGCCACCGTTTTGCTCAATAATATCTTTCAGCTCATCGCGCGAGAATTTTTCGAATGTACCGGAGATAATAAAGTTCATCCCGGCAAGCTTTTCGCTGGCCAATACAACTTCCTTTTCTTCGGCAATAAACTGCAGGCCCTGCTCCCTTAATTTTTGTATTTCCTGCCGGTGAATATCACCTGCAAAATACTCGGTAATGCTCTGGGCTATTCTTTCACCTATCTCTTCGGCGGCCGTCAATTCTTCAACAGAGGCTGCCATCAGCTTATCTATCGATTTAAAATGGAAGGCAAGCTTGCGGGCAACGGTTTCGCCTACATAACGGATGCCTAAGCCGAACAGCACTTTCTCGAAAGGCATTTTCTTAGATGCCTCGATACCTTCCAGCATGTTATTGATGGATTTTTCGCCAAAGCGGCCCATCTGCTTTAATTCGGCAGCATGGGTATGCAACTCATAAATATCGCTGATATGACTGATGAACCCTTTGTTGTATAAAGTTTCAATAGTTTCGTCACCCAAACCATCAATATTCATGGCCTTCCTGCCAATGAAATGCTGCATCTTGCCAACAATCTGCGGCGGGCAGCCTTCATCATTAGGGCAGTAAAATGCGGCTTCGCCTTCCTTGCGTTCAAGCGGGGTATCGCAAGCCGGGCAGGTGGTGCGGTAAACAACAGGCACTGCATCTGCTTTCCGTTTTTCGGGGTTTACGCTGATGATCTTAGGGATGATCTCGCCGCCTTTTTCAACAAAAACGGTATCCCCTTCATGCAAATCCAAACGGATGATCTCGTTGGCATTATGCAGCGTGGCGCGTTTAACCGTGGTGCCTGCAAGCAGCACCGGCTTTAAATTAGCAACCGGCGTAACGGCGCCCGTACGGCCAACCTGGTAACTTACTTCAAGCAGTTCGGTCTCTACCCTTTCGGCTTTAAATTTATAAGAGATAGCCCAGCGCGGCGATTTGGCAGTAAAGCCAAGCTCCTGCTGTTGCGAGTAATTATTTACTTTAATAACAATGCCATCAATATCATAACTCAGGTTAAAACGTTCCTTATCCCATTTACCAATAAAATCCAACACACAATTAATATCCGGGCAAAGCTCGCTATGTTCATTAGTATGGAAACCCCAGGTTTTAACTGCCTGCAGGCTTTCCCAGTGGGTTTTAAACAATGGTTTTTCGGTGTACAGAAAATACAGGAAGCAATCCAGGGGGCGCTTAGCTACCTCTGCTGAGTCCTGCATTTTTACCGTGCCTGAGGCAAAATTACGTGGATTGGCATATGGCACTTCGCCGTTTTCAATACGCTCGTTATTTAGCCTGTCAAAAGCTTTACGGTGCATGAATACTTCGCCACGAATGTCGAAATAGGCAGGATATCCCTCGCCTTCATGTAAGCGCTTGGGTATGGTATGGATGGTTTTAATATTGGTGGTTACCTCATCGCCCTGTACACCATCGCCGCGGGTAACGCCGCGAACCAGTTTGCCGTCCTCGTAGGTAAGGCTCATACTCAAACCATCAAATTTAAGCTCGCATACGTACTCAAAATTATCACCAATGGCCTTGCGGATGCGCTGGTCAAAATCAAGCAGTTCCTGTTCGTTATAAGTGTTCCCTAATGATAGCATCGGCCAGCGGTGCCTAACGGTTACAAACTCCTTCGTAATATCTCCCCCTACCTTTTGTGTTGGCGAATCAGGATCGGCAAATTCAGGGTATTCCTTCTCGAGCTTGTTAAGGTGTTCCAGTTTTTTATCAAAATCAAAATCAGAAATGGTTGGCATAGCCAGCACATAGTAGTTGTAATTGTGCTGTTTAAGTTCGGCGGTTAATGCCTCTATTTGTTTTTTTGCTTCAGCTGATGACATAGGTACGAAGGTAATAATTTAGTTTATTGGTTTGTTTTGGTTGGATTAATATAGAATGGAACAGGCTTTTTTACAATGAGATTTTTTAACTCAGGTATTGCTGGTGAAACCAACGACTACAGGCTGGAAGAATCAGCAGTGTCCGCTGCTGTCCTCAACTATCCTTTACCCGGAAACGGACGGACAGGCCAGTCCCACCCTTTGATATTTCATATTATAATATGAATAAAATAAATATGATAAATCCCTTTCATAAACGCGTTACTCATGTTAGCTTTATCTCACCAAAAACTACATCGAATGAAAACACTAAAATTGCTGATCCTTTCCGTATGGCTGATGCCTTTCCTGGCAACGGCCCAAACCAAACCACACCATGCTGCAAAGGCGCACCACATGCCCGTACGCGGCATTACTTACGACGACTTTAAAAGCTCGGTAGCCGACTTTGCCGACACCAGCAGCAAAAAAGCACTTGCCGATTCGGCCTGGTTGCTCTGGAAAACTGAGAAATGGGATGCGCTTGAAAAATTTTTCACTGCAAACAATCTTAACGGTGGCTGGCCTCCAAATCGCGGCGCAGTAAACCTGATCATCATTACCCTTAAAAAAGGTGTGCTTATTGACCGTTATGGCGGTTATACCGATGCTTCGGGTGCTTTTCAAGATAAAGGTACCTTTGTATCGCCAAAAGGTGTACCTTTCCCTATGCGCGCTTTGCCGGATAATACCCTTAGCAAGCCATATAAAATTTACAAGATCCTGAAACCTATCCCTAAAGTACGTGAAGGCAAGATCATCCCATGGTTTGGCAAACCCGGTTTAGGTATCCAGTATGAAGTACCATACCCTATCAATGATCTTAAACAACAAGGTTATATAGAAGAAGAAAAACAATAAAATAAAATATCGCTTATTTATAATGTCGGCTTGATGGTAAGGCTTTATGCAGCCATTAAACCGGCATTTGTTTTTAATATACTTTTTATGATCAAAAAATACGAGATAGCAAGAGCACTGCTGTTTGATAATACCGATGATACCTTGTTCGCCAAAACCTTTAACCTGCCTCAAGGTGAGGTAAAGTTTGATGATTTTGCCAATAATAACTTCGAAAAATTAGCTGATGTTATCGGCACCAACGATTTTAAAAGCATTGTTGAAACCGCGGGTTTTAAAACAGACGGCGGCTTTTTGAACCTATATCAAGGCAGCGACAGGCTCAGGCTTTACTATGCCCAAAAAGGCAATACTGTGTATGTTTTTGCCTTCGGCGAGTTCCAACCCCAACGGTATAAGGTTTATCTTGAAGGGGTTTGGATATTATAATACCCAACCCACATAAACAAAAATCCCCGCCGGCATGGCAGGGATTTTTGTTTATGTGCATTTAATTAATGATCGGTGGTTGAGGTCTCGCTTGTAACACTCATAGGGAAGGTTACACCGCCTGGTACCTGTGGACTATCTTTTATAGCTACACTGCCGTCGATGCTTTGTTTAACCTTTGAACTTGAGATCCAGCCGGTAGCCCTGTCGACAACAACATCCGACACCATGGTGCCCTTCATGTTATACTTCATTGGCAAATTACTAACTATCTTATAATCGGCTGTATTATCAGTTTCTATGGTGGCATTTCCGTGGATCACAAAGCTTTTCGGCGTTATATCCATCAACTGATAAACCGAAACCATTTTTGCGCTCATTGCTCCCTGCAAGTTGTTATTTATTGTCCACTTATCATTTTTTGAAACCGGCACCTCCGGCAGGACGGACATAGCCATTTCAAGATTGCTCTTAAGCGCCCCTGAACCAAACGACTGGCTCAACTGGTTTTTTAACTGTTCTTTCTTTTCGGCCGGAACTTCTTTAAAACCATCTATCATGGATGTGATCATACTTTCGGCGTTCTCTATCGACCTGATCCTGCCGCTTTTGGTTAGGGTTGCCGTAAACGGTTTATTGGTTATACCCGACATTATCCTGGCCATAATATTGGTAGTATCTTTATCATCAGAATTAAAAGCTACATTACCGTTAGGCAACTGCATTTGCATGCCAACTTTAGTATAGTTAACTTCCATGTAGTAAAGGGAATCATCGGCATTTAATACCTTGAACGATATTTTACCATTGATGGTCATATCAATACTATTTAGCTGCCCGTTTATGGTTTGCTTAACAACAGAGTGAGCTGTGGTAGCCAGGTAATAAGTATTGCCTTTTATTAGTTTTAAAACCGGTTTTACCTTTTGGGCATAGCTTGCGGCTGATAGGATAACCAGCACAACGGCGAACAAAATTTTCTTCATGGCCTAAGATAGATAAGCGCTAAATATATTATAATATTTTTCTCAAAAAACTAAAAATTCCTAACAATTATTTGAAATTAATTTCGTTAACTTTATACTACACACGACTCTTTGTTTTTTTGACACACCTAATAACGAAAGGAGAGGTTTTCATGTTACAGCAGATAGCATTTATGCCGCAGCACCAGTTTCATGTGCTTATCAATTTTGCCGGGGAAGATGAACGTATTGTAGCCGTTTTACCCAATGAAGCAGGAAAATTCCGCGTGGTTGACCAGGGTAAAATAATTGCCGAACTTAAATTAAATGAAGGCTGTTGTACCTGCTACAAAGGTAAGCTCAGAAAAAATGTCATGGCTCAACTTGAGCATCAGATAAAAATTCATTACGCGTAAGCTGTTGATAAAAAGATTTTGATAGTTCATGGGAAATAAACTCATGGTTCATAGTCCATGAGTTTATCCCCGTGGACTATCAATTAATTTCCGCTGGTTTTGGCCAGCATGGCTTCCCTTATGAACTTAACCGGAGCGCTGCCGTAGCTCAAAAACTTTTCGTTAAACTCTTTCAGCTTATACTTATCGCCCATTTTTATCTTATAGGCATCCCTTAAATCAATGATCTCTTTGTAACCCGTGTAATAACTGGTAAGCTGAACACTGGTTACACTAACACGTTTCCATTTGCCATCAGCCTCGGCTTGTTGCTGGAAAGCTTCGCGGGTTAGCAGTTTAATAGCTTCATCTTTGGTCATGCTACCGCTGTGCACACTGTAATCTAAAATGGTATTACATACCGAACGCAGGTTCCATTTGTACCACATCAGCATCATTTCGGGCTCGTTATTGCCAAAACCGTTCTCCAGCATCATTTGCTCGGTGTATACTGCCCAGCCTTCGGCCATAGCACCATTGCCAAATACAGCTTTGATAATGCTTGGTGCTTTGTTGGAGTAAACGCCCTGCACATAATGACCGGGCACGGCCTCATGAATGCTCAGGATCTGCAGAATATAATTATTGTATTCGCGCAGGTAACTTTCGGCCTTTTCCTTGCTCCAGCCGGCCAGGCTACCTACATTATAGTACGAATTGCCATTTTTATCATAAGGGCCGGGGCCGCTCATGGATGCGCCCGCTACACCTGCCATATAACCGGGCTCCTTACGGATGATCAATGGTTTTGACGGATCGAGCGTTAACAGGTCTTTAGCCTTAACAAAAGCATTAAGCTTAGGTATGATCTGCTCAATTGACGATTGAAATTCTTCGGGCTTAACGTGTTTTGTTGATATGGTATCTATCAGCTGGCTTATCATTTGCAAGCTATCGGCCGGTGCAGCCTGTTTACCAAAGTATTTCTGCCAAAGCTGTTTGCTGATCTTGGCCATTTCACGGTGAATATATTTCTTACGTTCAACGGCAGCATTGTAAATTTTCTCGGCAGTGTTGGTGGCTACAATTTCGTATTTAAACTTATCCTCATATAAATCCTTACCCAGCCTGAAACTTCTTGGATGATCGTTTTTCAACGCTTTAAGCCAGTCGGTATAAGCTTTAATGGCAACAACGCTTTGAGCTGCCCTATCGGTCATTAATTTTTGCTCGGCTTTAGGGATATTGGTTTTCTTAAGCGAATCGGCAAAGTCCTTTTCTATCACATCAAGCCCACCCAGGTTTTGCTCAATAGCCAAACTGGTAAGCTCCACCACCGGATTTTTGATCTGCTTTTGGGCATCTTTATAGTATTGCGGAATAAACGACATACGCTGATAAAAATGGCGCAGGCGTTTAGGCAAAGGCTCATAATGCTCATTCAAAATATAAGCGAAAGTGCCGATAACATTGTATGACGATGGGTCCCACTCGTACTGTTTTAACTGGCGCACCTGCCATTGCAGGTATTCAAGCTGGTTTTGCAGGATCTTGTAATCTATCTTATTAGCTTCAGACAGGGTATTCACTTCAAAACGGCTCAATGAATCAACCTGGTATTTGGCAAAGGTTACCAGTTTATCACGGCTTTGTTCGTTAGGAAGTACCATTAGGCTATCATATTTATGATACCCTGCCGATGTAGCCCAATCTGGGTTTAGCTTCCAGAAATTATCCAGGAACGTATTCTCATATTTAATGAACGCCTCATCATCTTTACCCAGTAGCGGCCCCGTACCGCTGCCCCCATCTTTTTTACAGCCCGTAAAGGCTACTATAAACAAAACAACGGCAAGTGCTAATTTTAAGAATATATTTCTGATCACAATTGATGGATTTTACAATGAAGTATAAACTTAAAACATTTAAGCCAAATAAATCAAACCGGCGACGAATTTGTTACTTTAAGCCCCCGGCCCCCTAAAGGGGGTGCGAGAATAGCCGTTATAATTTGAATTTACTTATGAATAACGAACACAACGTTTTAATTGATGAAATTGTGCATTTGCTGCAGGGCGGCAATGCCCACGCCGATCTTAAAAAAGCGCTCGATGGTTTACCGCCCCATCTTCGCGGGGTTAAAGTTGATAAGTTACCCTATACCATTTGGCAGTTGGTTGAACATATCCGCATAGCTCAGTGGGATATGCTGGAGTTTAGCAAAGATGGCAGTCACGAGTCACCCAACTGGCCCGATGATTACTGGCCAAAAGAGCTTGCACCCCAAAATGATGAAGCCTGGGATAATAGCATTAAGCAAATTAATAATGACCTGGAGGAGCTGATAAAGCTGGTGAAAAGCGAGGATATCTATAAAAAGATCCCTCATGGCGATGGACAAACCATCCTTCGTGAAGCATTACAGGCAGCTGATCATAATGCTTACCATGTAGCCGAGATCATTGTGATCAGGAGGTTATTGGGGGCCTGGTGAGATAATTATCACATGTCATTGCGAGGAGGAACGACGAAGCAATCGCATACCGTACAGGGCGGATATGCTTCCGTGCGATTGCCACGCTATCGCTTATAATGACGTAATTCTAAGTTATTGATTATTAGGTGTGTTTTTAACAAGTGTTATAACATGGGCGTTGCCTGCGGCCCGGGCTGTACGCTCATACTACACGGGCCTTAGCCACAGGCCGGTATCCGCTCCCATCCCTAACGCGGCCCAGCACGCCATCTCTAAAACACATTTTGCAGGTCATTACGGTTTTTTCCGGGTCTCCCTGGTTGTTCCTCGCAATGACATGATTTTTAATTCGCTATCTCGTTGTTTTGAGCACAAAATTAGTTACCGCAGTAACAAACTCCGGCTTCAGCGGTAAATCGGGCTCGTTGTAAGTGGCCTTGTTCTTTTCCTTATCTACCGGGGCTTCTTTAAGCACGTGGTTCATGTTGGGGATAATGTCAAGTATAGCATCTGATTTTGCTTTCTTCAGCTTCTCGGCGTCACCAACGGTTACCTGCAGATCTGTGGTTCCCTGGATGATCAGTATCGGCGCTTTTACTTTCCTGATCTCGCGCTGAGGGTTGTACCTGAACCATGACATCAAATATTTTTGAATACTCGGCCTTGCTATAAAATATAATGCAGGATCAATATTGTCAGTTGTTTTACCGCGTTTTAAACTATCAAGCATCCGGTTAAATCCATCCGAAATAAAAGCGGGCTGGGATTTCATTTGCTCGGTGAGGATCTTATCGGCCGAATCTCCCGCACCGGCAACAGATATAAACCCTTTTATCGGCTCATCAAGCGAAGCCATCATGCCCACCAACGAACCTTCGCTATGTCCCAGAATAACTATCCGTGAAAAACGCTCATCTGACGAAAGCATGTTAAGCAAAGCAGCAGCATCTTCTACGTAATCTTCAAACCTTATTTCGTTTTCTTTAATAGACGTGGTGCTTTGCCCAACCAGGCGTTTATCGTAACGCAAGGTAGCTATTCCTTTTTTACCCAGCTCGTTAGCTATCATTTTATAAACATTGGCATGAAGTCCAAGTTTAGGACTATTGCCATCCCTATCTGTAGGGCCTGAGCCTGCAATGATCAATACCAACGGAATTTTCCCGTTAGCATCCTTCGGCATAGCCAATGTCCCGGATATTGAGCCCAGCAAAGTTTTAACAGTTACAGGCGACTCAACCAAAGAAGGATCGGTAGCTATGGTTGTACCTGCTGCCGGAGCTGACGCTGTAGTGGCATTTTCTGCTTTATATGGTGTTAATGACAGGCCTGTAAATTTATTATCTGCATTTAATGAAAGGTTTAATAAAAACATCCCTTTTTGAAATACTGCTTTATAATGCGCAATGGGTGTTTCGTAGCTTACTAAATCAGCCTGTAGCAATGAACCTAATTGTGTTTTTAACTGCACAGTTGTGCTTTTAAAATCAACCTGTGAAAGGGCTTTCATCATTTCGGGGCCAAACATGCTGTACACACTATCCGGTTGATTGTTGTTATATAGTTGCTTAAACTTATTTAAAGCCGTGGCGTAATTGGCAGGCGGCGTTTGAGCAAACAATTTCCCTGCAAAACAGGTAATTAATATAAACAGATACAGTTTTTTCATGTTATAATGGTCAATATACAATGCGATGATGTATTGAGGCCGAAAATAAAGAAAAAATCATGTTGTTTTGTTTATTTATGCCATTGCATGAGTTTTGGCAAACAATATTTAATTGTAACAATGTAAAACCTTTTACGTGGCTTAATCCATACTAATGTTGCAACATTGTTTTATATTATATCGTTAAAATACCAATACAATACATATAGTTTTATATATATTGTATTATATTGCGTTACATTTTATAATCTTTTAAACTATAGCAAACTTCTACATCTACTAATTAATGAGGGTTTTAACAGCAGGCTTATTTTTTGCATTCCTGACAGGAATGTATTGTTTTTCATTTGCCCAAACAAAACCTTCAATAATACAAGGTAAAGTTTTAACCGAAAATAGCCAGCCGGCCGAGGCCGCTACCGCCGTATTACTCACTGCTACCGACTCGTCTGTATTAAAATCAAGCCTGGTAAATAAAAACGGCCAGTTTGAATTTACAGGGCTGCGGCCTGATAGCTACTTAGTACTTATCAGTAAAATAGGATACGTAAAAGTTTATGCCGGCCCATACAATATTGTAGCAGGCCAAAAAATAACTGTCAGTGATATTGTTTTAAAACTTTCGGACAATCAACTGCAGGAGGTTAAAGTAGTTGCCCGAAAACCATACATAGAGGTGAAACCCGGCAAAATTGTATTAAGTATACAAAACAGCATCCTGGCCGAGGGTAATTCGGCTTTTGATATCCTGAGGCAATCGCCGGGGGTAAGGGTTAACAGCAATGAAACTTTGAGTATTAACGGCAGGCAGGCTGCATTAATAACAATCGACGGCAAACCTACCAACCTTACAGGCGACGACCTTACCAGTTTACTCCGCAGCATGCAAAGCAGTACTATTGACCAGGTTGAAATGATCAGCAGCCCGTCGGCCAAATATGATGCATCGGGCGGAGGTATCATTAACATTATCTTAAAAAAGGGAAAAAACCTGGGTACCAACGGTACAGTTACTGCAATGGCTGGTTATGGTAAATATTATAAAAGCACTGCAGGCATTGTTTTCAATAACCGCACCAGTAAGCTCAATATCTTTGGAAACTACACTTACGATAATAACAAAGGCACACGCACTATCACGACTAACCGAAATATCACTTATAACGATATCCTGAGCAATTACGATGTTGATTACAACAATATCCAAAAAACCACTAACCACAATTTTAAAATTGGTGCCGATTATACCATCACCCCAAAACAAACCATAGGCTTCCAGGTAAGCGGCATCATCAGGGAAGACGACTTTACAAAGCACAATGACCTGTATATCAAAAACCAGAGTAAACTGGATTCGATCATCAGGGCCCGTTCAAATCTCGACAGGGGCAGCAGTTATTTAAACTATAATATCAATTATAACGCGGTGCTGGATAAAAGTGGTAGAAGTATCTCGGTAGATGGAAACTATTCAACTTACCACCGCCACTCAAATGAGTTTATTACCAATAGCTTTTTTACGCCGGCAGGTGATACCTATCGCGATGACCTTGATTTGGAAAACCTTTCGCCATCAGATATCCACATCTGGACATCAAAAATTGATTTCGTTAATCCACTGAATAAAACCTCACGATTGGAAGCAGGCATTAAATATAACAAGGCCAGCAGCAACAACAACCTTGTTTTTGGCCCGAAAGTAAATAATGTATACCAGGCAGATGAAAATTTCAGCAACAGGTTTCTTTATACAGAAGCGGTAAGTGCGGGTTATATCAACTACGTTAATAAGATAGGCAAGTGGGATATTACGGCAGGCATACGAGCCGAAAATACCCACGCAAATGGCAAGTCGTGGGGGCTATATGACAACACCCCCGATGTAAACACCTATAATTATTTTAACCTTTTTCCGCAGGCACAAGTAAGTTATGAGGCCGATAAAAAGAACATCATTGGCATAAGCTACAACCGTGGCATTCACAGGCCACTTTATGAGGATATCAATCCCTTTTTATACTATACCGATCTGTATGACTACCGCGCCGGCAACCCGCAGCTAAAGCCCGAATACACTAACACCATACAAATCTCCCATACTTACGATCAAACTTTTTCAACCGAGTTATATTATACCGTTACCAATAACGCTTATGATTTCCCGGTTTATTATCAAAACGACTCTACCAAGGTCAATGTAACCTACCGAAAAAACTTTGGACAGATCTTTGTTTACGGTGCTTCATTTTATGCACCGGTTCAATTTACCAAATGGTGGTCGGCCAGTTTTAACCTTGATGCTATTTATGTTCGTTATAAAGCTTACCCACAAAACGGCGATTTCAACAGGGGCAAACAGGATATTATTTTCGGCAGTACACAAAACTTTACCATCACCAGTACATTACTTGGCGAAATATCAGGCAGGTATGAAACCCCAACTATTTATGGCATCAATGAGCTCAAAGCCAGCTATTCGGTAAATGCGGGTGTCAGCAAACAAATATTAGATAAGCGGGCCACTATTAAATTAACCCTTAACGACGTATTTAATACCGACCGGGGACGTAATCATGCCAGCTATCAAAACATCGATCTTTCGGAGGTAAATAAGCGCGATACACGCATCGTGAGGCTTAATTTTAGTTATCGCTTTGGCAAAAGCACGGTTAAATCGGCCAATAAGCGCAATACAGGTAATGATGACGAGCGCCGCCGCACCGGAAATTAATGGTGGGCATACCTGACTTTCAGTTCGGGATATTTGCCTTTTATACGGGTAACAAAGAAGTTCCCCAGTGATTCGGCGTTAATAAATTTTTTGTAGGTAGATAAAGGAAAACCGAAGTACTGCCATACACCACCATTTTCCCGAAACTCAAGTTCAAGGATACGGGCGTCCTGGTCATAGCCAACACTGCTTAAAGCCGATGATTGTACTGCGCGCCTTTGCATTTATTATAAATACTATATTAAATACAAAAAGGTTTAAAAAAATATTATCCTGCGTGGCCGCTTATCATACTGGCTAAAATAATAAACAGCACAAGCATCGTAATTGCCGTGTACAGGAAATCCTTTTCCATAATGAAGCCAATAGCCGAAAATACCACCCTGATAACCGGCGTAGCTACCAGCAAAACTATCCCGGCCTGTATAATAGCTCTGCCGCGTAAAGTAAATATCCCCTGTATAATACCACCCGGATTACTCACAAAATCAGGCACACCAACAAACTTGCTGTAATCAACATGAGTTTGCCCATGCCTGTACAGGTAAATAACACCGCCAATAAAAATAACACTCATTGATACCAGCACTCCAGCGCGCAGTATCCAGCCTATTACGGCCTGCATATCGGTATCTTTGAATTTGTTCATTAGTTCACTTGTTCATTAGTTTATTGGTGGCATAGTTCAAAAGGCATTCATTAAATCTGTCATTCTATACTTCAGAAAAGACCAATGAACCAGTGAACAAATGAACCAATGAACTATATAGTTCCTGTAATTCCTTTATATATCATTTGCGACGCCAAAAACGTAACCACCACGGCAAAAACTACGCGCAACCATCCCGATGATGAGGTATGTACCAATATCTTGGATCCGCTTAAGGCACCTAATAAAACACCTATGGCAACCGGCATGGAAAGTCCAGGGTCAATATATCCTCTTTGCAGGTAAACCACTGCGCTCGCTGCTGCTGTAACCCCTATCATAAAATTACTGGTAGTGGTTGATACCTTGAAAGGGATCCGCATAATACCATCCATTGCCAAAACTTTTAACGCGCCCGAACCTATGCCAAGCAGGCCCGATATCACTCCGGCAAAAAGCATCATAAAGAAGCCCCCGCCTACATTTCTTACTGAATACGCAACTTCTCCGGCAGGCGTTGGAAAACTGCCATTCAGTTTTAACTTTTCGGCCAATATGCTTTTTTGCTGATGAATATGTTCTGCCTTCTTTTTTAATGACATTACGGCCGATAGGATCAGGATCACCCCAAATAAAACAGCTATAAAATTTGTGGGGATATAAACAGCTATCAATGCACCAACCATGGCACCTGCCGTAGTGGCTATCTCCAGGAACATACCCAGCCTGATATTGGTAATACCCTCTTTAACGTAAGCAGCTGCCGAGCCCGAAGATGTCGCGATAACCGAGATTAGTGAAGCGCCAATAGCGTACTGGATATTAACCCCAAGCAAAATTGTAAGTAAAGGGATAATAACAACCCCTCCGCCTAAACCCGTTAACGAGCCTAATAAACCCGCCAAATACGACCCAACAAGTATAATAAGCGTAAGTACTGTTACCGACATAGGGGCAATTGATATTTGATGGCTAAAGTAAGGATTTTATTATTAGATAATTGGTGCTACAAGCCATTGCTTATATTAATCGCCCATTACCGTTTGTAATACTGTATGTAAATATCCTGATGACAATGAAATGAATGCCTCAATGAACTAATTTCTTAATTTCGCCTCATGGGTTACTCAAGTTTACAAGCCTGCATTACCGATCTCGAAAAAAATGGCCACCTGGTTCGTATCAAAGAACAGGTTGATCCTCATCTGCAAATGGCCGCAATACATTTACGTGTATTTGAAAACGAAGGGCCTGCTATACTGTTTGAGAATGTAAAAGGCAGTAAATTTCCCGCGGTATCAAACCTGTTTGGAACACTCGAGAGGTCGAGATTCATATTCAGGGATACACTCGAAAAGATCAAGGTGTTGGTTGATATTAAAAACGACCCGATAAAAGCCATAAAAAACCCTTTTAAATATGCAGGTGTTGGTTTAACCGCCCTTTCGGCATTACCTATGAAAGGCGGCACAGGTGCACCAATCAAATTTGGCAAATGCAATATCAGCGATATTCCGCAAATTGTGAACTGGCCTATGGATGGCGGTCCGTTTGTTACCATGCCACAGGTTTACACTGAGGATGCGGATAAACCCGGCATTATGAGCGCCAACCTGGGCATGTACCGCATTCAACTGGCCGGTAATGATTATATCCAAAACCAGGAGATTGGTTTACATTACCAAATTCACCGGGGTATTGGTGTACACCAAACTAAAGCCAATGCCAAAGGGCAACCGTTAAAAGTAAGCATCTTTGTGGGCGGCCCGCCGGCTCACCCAGTGGCTGCCGTCATGCCCCTACCCGAAGGCTTATCTGAGATGACATTCGCCGGCGCATTAGGCAACCGTCGTTTCCGTTATTTTTATGATAACGAAGGTTTTTGCATTTCGGCCGATGCTGATTTTGTGATCACCGGCACTGTGATGCCGCACGAAAACAAACCGGAAGGCCCCTTTGGTGACCATTTGGGTTATTATAGCCTGGTACATCCCTTCCCGCTGATGAAGGTGCATAATGTGTATCATCGTAAGGATGCTATCTGGTCGTTCACTGTGGTTGGCCGCCCGCCTCAGGAAGATACCAGTTTTGGAGCATTGATCCATGAAATTACGGGATCGGCTATTCCTAAAGAAATTCCAGGTTTGCATGCCGTTAACGCCGTTGATGCCGCTGGTGTGCATCCACTTCTTTTTGCTGTTGGCAGCGAGCGTTACACCCCCTATCTTAAAGAGCGCAAGCCACAGGAAATCGTTACCATAGCCAACCATATATTGGGCAAAGGTCAGTTAAGCCTTGCCAAATACCTGTTCATTGCCGCGCAGGAGGATGATCCCAAACTTAATGTAAACGATATTGGCGGATTCCTGAAACATATCCTGCAAAGAGTTGACCTTACCCGCGACCTTCATTTCCATACCAACACCACCATCGATACACTCGATTATAGCGGTGAAGGCCTAAACTCGGGCAGTAAATTAGCTGTTACCGTTGCCGGTGATATTAAACGCGAACTTTGGACAGAGCTCCCCGATTGGTTCAACCTCCCCCGCCCTATTAGCGGCTACAAAATGGCCATGCCGGGCGTGTTAATGGTTGAGATACCCAAACACGTAAATCACAAGGATATCGATAACATTATCAGCATTATCGAATATCATTTACAGGATGAAGACCTAAGTGGCCTGCCACTCATAGTGCTTTGCGATGATGCCGGTTTCGCTGCTCAAACTATCAACAATTTTGTATGGATAACCTTTACACGCAGCAACCCTTCGCACGATATTTACGGTGTGGGCAGCTTTACCGAACATAAACACTGGGGCTGTAAAGGTCCGCTGATTATTGATGCCCGGATAAAACCACATCACGCGCCTGTGCTTGAACGGGTAGCTGAGGTTGAAAAAAAAGTGGACAAATTGGGCGAAAAAGGCGGATCGTTGTTTGGGGTTATTTGAAGAAAGGCTAAAGGCTAATGCGTTTTGAAATGCTTTGTTTTATTTTTTTGAGATTTTTGCGTTAAGGATTGCAGCGGATACCCGCCAATGTGGTTAAGGCCGGTGCAGTATGAGCGGAAAGCCTGGGCCGCAGGCAACGCCATTATTGATTCTTGAAATTAGGATGTTCGATTTCGGATTTGAAATATTATTGTCCTGAAAAAGTCACAAGTGGGCCACGCACAATCAAGGGCATAACACTTGCGACAGACGGAGATTACTTATATATTATCTTTCAAAATCTTCGTTAGCAGTTATCAAATCAAAAGCGTCTTTATTCATTCTTTGATTTAAATAGGCGTATTGTGCAATTTTTTGAGGGTAAAGCAAATTCGTTGCTTTATAGTATACTAATACTGACTTCTCAAAACTCATGATCTTTGTATTTCTACCTGTTACTCCTGTATAAATTAAATCTGTCCGATCGAAGTAGAAAAAATAAGTGGCAATATTTTTAAAGCTTTCATTAAAATTGATCCGGATGTTACCATTACTAATCATTAATCCACTTTGCTCAACTGTCCTAAAAGCAACTCTTTCTATTGAATGTTGAGGAGTGTCTAAAAAGAGCGCTATCAAAGAAGAATCATACCCCTCATTTCGGGCATGGTCAACAAGGTCTTTGAAGCTACTATCATTAAATACCGTTTCAAGAATAATGTTTTTGCCGTTCTTAACTGCATTATTAAAAACCTCTTTTACTCTTCCTTTATAAACATCGGTCATAATAATCTCAAAACCGTCAAGCTCGCTGATTCGGGTACGGATAAAACTTGATTTTCCTGCAGCATTACATCCGGCAATAAATATCAGTTGAGATTTCTTCATTTACCTATGAAACAATCCGCTTTATTATTGTGTCTTTAATTTCGATTGGAAATTCGTCTTGGTCTGTTACTATTTCCACCTTAACCAGGTATCGCTCCCCTGATGGTAACTCTTTGGTATAATAATCACCGTTACCTTCATACTTTGCATAAAAAGGGTTACCCAATTCAAAAGCACGCTGACGCCCCAATTCATGAATGTTGTCAATGCGTGTTAAAAGTTGGTCAACAATAGAGAGTTTTTCCATAGTGCAAGTTATGTATTTTTTAATGTACTTAAAATAATCCATTGCCTTCAACTAATCATATAAACTTCCTTTCAGCCCCAAAATCTAACTTTAAACTCAACCAAGGCACTTTTTCAAAAAATAATCCTCTAACAAACCGCTAATCTCCAATCTCTAATCACTATATTAGCATCCTTTTAATTTTACTCATGAATATATTTTACGGAACAGGGGTAGCTATGGTGACCCCTTTTCATGCGGATGGTCAAATTGACTATGATGGGTTGAGAAACCTGATTGAACATTTGATTGATGGCGGGGTGGAATACCTGGTATCGTTAGGTACAACCGGCGAAAGCGCCACATTGAGCGAGGATGAGCGAAAGCAAGTTTGGGCTTTCACTGCCGAAGTGGTAAATAAGCGTGTTGGTCTGGTAGCTGGTATAGGCGGTAATAATACTCATGAAGTTGTTGAGCAAATAAAATCGTTTGATATTAACGGCTACGATGCTATACTTTCGGCAAGCCCGCATTATAACAAGCCTACCCAGGAGGGTATATATCAGCATTATAAAGCAATTGCACAAAACGCAAAATTGCCTATAATACTTTATAATGTACCAAGCCGCACAGGCAGCACAGTTAGTGCAGAAACAACCGTACGTCTGGCAAAAGAGTTTAAAAACATCATCGGCATCAAAGAGGCATCAGGCAATTTCGACCTGTTTAACCAGTTAATGCGTGATAAACCTGAGGATTTCCTGTTTATCTCGGGTGATGATCCGGTTACGTTACCAATGATGGCCTTAGGCGGTGTTGGTGCCATATCAGTTATTGGTAATGCTTTACCACGCCAGTTATCTGACATGGTTAGGCTTTTGTTGAATAACGATTATAAAGGTGCACATGCGGCGCACTTCGATTTAATAGAATTTACCCGCTTAATGTTTACTGAAGGCAGCCCGGCCGGTGTTAAAACCGCACTAAAGCAATTAGGTATCTGTGGCGACACTGTAAGGTTACCATTAGTACAGGTAAGCAAAAAAACAGCTGACGCTATTGCAGCCGAGCTTAAAAAGCTGGCTCCGGTAGCAGTAAAAGCTTAAAGAAGGTATAAAGGCAGAAGTATTCTTTGCTTCGTTTCAACCCATGCCAAACTCAAAACTGTTGTCATGCTGAGGAACGAAGCATCTTCTCAGCTTTGTATAACCTCTCTGCTTATCGAAGAAGATGCTTCGCTATCGCTCAGCATGACAAAGGTTTTTAAAACCCATAAAATAAAAAACCCGGTCCATGAACCGGGTTTTTTATTGGAATAAGATGATAAAATCTTACTAAGCTTCTTTATTCTTAGCTTCCTGAACCTCAAGGCGGATAGCCTGTGCCAGGTTTTTTAGATCCTGCATGCCTTTACGTACACGTGTACCGGCAGCGCTGTTTCCTTTATTGTAGAATTTGTCGGCGTCGGCCTCTAAAGCTGCTACAAGCTCTTTTACTTCAGTAAATTTTTTCATTTAATTACTCCTTTTAAATTTTGAGGTTTATTGTTTTAATTAAAGCTAAGCTAAAATGTTTTTTGCTAATTAAAAATTTTTGAAGCTAAAAAATACGGCCTTAACAGTGGTTTTTTTCCACATTTTCGCCCCTTTTGATTTATTAACCGTTGCTTATTTTTTATTAAAAAGTTTAAATAAAACTTATATTTTAAAATAAGATTGATTAATAATTAAAATACAAATCATAAATCAGCATAAATAATATTTACAGTAAACCATACAACTTAAACGCAGTATTTTAAATACTATTAAGTATTTACATATTCAATAGGTTTAAAAAGTCTGTTGTAGTATATCCGGGTAGTGCTCGTGTACTTTTAGTATTAATTCGCCAAACAAAGTGTTAGCCCATGCAAACCATTTACGGGTAAAGTCTTTGGCATCGTCTTTATTGAATGATTCGTGCATGAAACCGGTGCCAGCATGAGTACTTTTTAGCCATTTAATACACTGTATAATCTCCGCTTTATCAGTTGAAGTAATGCCGCGCATAATAATTGCCATTGGCCAGATGTAGCCAATACCCACGTGCGGACCGCCAATACCTTCGGCAGCCGTACCTTTAAAGTAGTAAGGATTACTATCGCTCAATACAAACTTACGGGTACTTTGGTATAATGGATCATCAACCTTCACCGAATCGAGATATGGCAAAGCCAGCAGGCTTGGCACATTTGAATCATCCATGAATAACTGATTGCCATAACCATCCACCTCAAACGGAATTACCTGTCCAAATTGTGGGTGATGACCAACGGCGTATTGCTTAAGTGCCGCCTGAACTTCTGCCGCTAATGCTTTGCAGGCATCAGCTGTAGCGTTATCATGACCGATAATGCTGTACATTTCGGCCATTTGATTTAAGCTTGCTACCGCGAAGTAGTTTGACGGGATCAGGAATGGATAGATTGTAGCATCATCCGATGGGCGGAAGATAGAGCAGATCAAACCAACTGGTTTAATCGGGTTGCCATAGCCCCTGTTAGGCGCGGTATCACTCTGTGTTTCGGTTTTACGCTGGAAAAAGTATGGACCTTTGCCATCCTTACGTTGTTGCTCTTTAAAGGTAGCCAGGATGATCTTACCTGCCTTCTGCCAGTTCTCGTCAAAAAAGCTGGTATCGCCGCTTATTTTCCAATAGTTATAAGCCAGCCTTACAGGGTAACAAAGTGAATCAATTTCCCATTTACGCTCGTGCAGTTCAGGTTTCATGGTGGTGCGGTCGCTGTCCCATTCACTGCCGGTTGGGCCTTCGTTAAAAGCGTTTGCATAAGGGTCGATGATAACACATTTAGCCTGACGGCTCAATACACCCTGGATCAGCTTTTTAAGTGCCGGATCATTTTTAATAAGCGGCAGGTACGGCCAAACCTGTGCCGATGAATCGCGCATCCACATTGCGTTGATATCACCTGTGATCACGAACGTATCCGGTTTACCATCTTTTTCAGAATAGTTTACCGTGGTATCTAAAGTATTTGGATAGCAGTTTTCAAAAAGCCAGGCAACTTCAGGATCTTTAATATCGGCTTTAACTTTTTTAATGATAGCCTCAACAGCCTTACTGGTAAATTTACGGTCGGCCAGTTTGGGGCGTTGGCTTTCGAAGGCAGGGGCCACAGCCGAGGCGAATACAGGGGTTACACCCAAACCGATACCGGCTGCTGCAACGCTGTTAATTTTTATAAAATGTCGTCTGGTTAATTTCATGGTTTTGATATGGTAGGCGTAAAAATAGAAAAGGGTTTTAGTTAAACAAAAAAGCTTGCTAAAATAATTTAGAAAGCGTTTTATCAAGGTTTTTGAAGAAATACTTTCACTAATTTTTCGAATTAAATCGAATCACACGAATTTTAAAATATCGCATTACATAACACGGTCAAAAAATTCCCTCGCCGTTGTTGGTGTTGTCACCAACAACTCTACGCCATGCTCTTGGTATTACATTACGGATACGCTAAGGTTCAAACAGTTGTTGGTGACAACACCAACAACGGCGGGGGTTTTGAAATGTAGAGACGCATAATTGCGTCTCCCACAGGACAGGCCGACCTGTAACCGTAAATTGCATACAGGAGATGCAAAGATGCGTCCCTACAATATAATTATTAACACAAAAAAAGCCCCAGATCTCTCTGAGGCTTCTAAGTATATCGTTATTTGTAATTAAGCAATCTCCAGCTTATTCTCTTTGTAATAACCGGCTTTCAGCTTTTCACCTATTGCACTATAAGCATCAAGAGTACGCTGTACATCCTCTAAACTATGTGATGCCGTAGGGATCAACCTTAGTACGATCAATCCTTTGGGAATTACAGGGTAAACCACTATCGAACAAAAAACACCGTAGTTTTCACGAAGATCGCGGGTTAATGCCGTTGCTTCAAATAAGTCGCCTTTTAAAAATACCGGGGTAACCATGGTATTTGAAGCGCCCAGATCAAAGCCACGCTCTTTTAAACCTGCCTGTAAAGTATTGGCAATCAACCATAACTTTTCGCGAAGCTCGGGCTGGGTTTTCAACATTTCAAAACGCTTTTTCAAACCTAAAACCATAGGCATTGGTAACGCCTTGGCAAAAGTTTGCGAACGCATATTATAACGCAGATAATGGATGATATCCTGATCGGCAGCTACAAAAGCACCGATGCCGGCCATTGACTTGGCGAAGGTAGCAAAGTACACATCCACCTCATCCATACAATCCTGCTCTTCATGCGTACCGGCACCGGTTTTACCCATAGTACCAAAACCGTGAGCATCATCAACCA
This sequence comes from Mucilaginibacter sp. Mucisp86, assembly GCF_047324315.1. Lineage (NCBI taxonomy): Bacteria > Pseudomonadati > Bacteroidota > Sphingobacteriia > Sphingobacteriales > Sphingobacteriaceae > Mucilaginibacter > Mucilaginibacter sp. Mucisp86. The sequence goes on along the minus strand of NZ_CP168503.1, from coordinate 3,981,730 downwards.
ATAAACGGAAGTTGAATTTCTTTTTAAGATCGGCAACTGCTTTAAGTTTACCCTGCGCACCCGACATACCAAAAACCCCTTCGGTAATAAGCAATATACCACCACCGGTTTGTTCTGTTAAACGGGTTGCACGCTCCAGTTGCTTTTCGCAGCTTTCGATATCATTGTGCTGATAAACAAAGCGTTTACCCATATGTAAACGTACGCCATCAATAATGCAAGCGTGCGATTCGGCATCATAAACAATAACATCATTCCTATCAACCAGGGCATCAATTATAGATACCATACCCTGGTAACCGTAGTTAAGCAAAAAGGCCGATTGTTTACCAACGAATTTGGCTAAGCCGTCCTCAAGTTCTTCATGATGAATTGAGTTTCCCGACATCATCCTTGCGCCCATTGGATAAGCCATACCATAATCAGCAGCGGCTTGCGCGTCGGCTTGCCTTACATCGGGGTGGTTAGCCAGGCCAAGGTAGTTGTTCAGGCTCCAAACCAAATGCTCTTTTCCCTTAAACTGCATGTGTGGGCCAATTTCGCCTTCCAGTTTAGGAAAAGAAAAATAACCATGCGACCACTTTTGGTGCTGACCTATCGGCCCACCCAAGCTTTTTGTTATTTTATCAAATAAATCCAAAATGAATTGTTTTTATAAATTTAAATGCAAATATAGCCGTTAAAACACCTTTAAACAATAGCTATAACTTTTTAGAATAGCTTATAACTTATAGAAAAGAAGCAATAAATTAAGAGTCAAGACGGCAAGATTCAAGACCCAAGAAAATAAAAACTAATCTCAACCCGTCATTGCGAGGAACGTAGCAATCCCCGATTTGTAAGTCCGCCTTGTATAGTTCGCGATTGCTTCGTTCCTTATAATGAAGCTATTATAAGTTGTTGATTATTAGATATGTTTTCAAAATCAATTTTATAACATGGGCGTTGCCTGCGGCCTGGGCTTTCCGTTACAAGTCCTCGCTTTCCCCGCACACAAACCCGGCACACGCTGTGGGCTTTTCACTGCAATCCCTAACGCGGCCCCCGCACAACATCTCTAAAACATATTTTGCACGTCACCACGGTTTTTTTCAGGGTTCCTCTGGTGGTTACTCGCAATGACGTTTTTTCAGTTGCTTTTCTGACTTCAAACAAAAAAAGGAGATCAACGCTAAGATGTAATTCCTTTGTTGATCTCCCATTCAATTATTGTGGTTTTTCTATTCTTTCTTGTTTCCTGACTCAAAAAGTCCCGACTCTCTTAGTCCGCGTTTCCGTGCAGGTACGAATTATTATTCCTGATCTCTACGTTGCCCTCGTTATCCTGCATCAAGGAAAAACGTGAAATCTGGCTTTCGTCAGATGCCGGGGTGTCCTGCAATGCTATCTCTTTACGTTTGTAAGCCGGAACATTCTCCAACTCCTGGATATTGCCGGTACGCAGTTTCATGCTCAGGTCTTTCAGTCTCATAATGCGCTCACGCGATTTCTTCAACTGCTCTTCAATCGATTCGTTGGTTTTGTTATCATCAGCGCCAACAACCGCCTGTGGCACAGGAGTTGGTTCCGGTTCAGGCTCGGGCATACGTGGCTGTTCCCTCACAGGCTGCTCGTAGCTTACAGGTTCGCTCATTTTAAAAGTAAAACCAGCGGTATCCGGTTCGTTATCAGCTTCAGTTTCTTCCTCCTGCATCAGACTATGCCTTACTACAGCAGGTTCTTCCTGACGGCTGCCGGCAAACATATCAAACAAACCAGCCTGTTTTGCATCCTCTTTAGGCGCTTTAGCATAAGGCTCGGCCGGGGTATTAGCTTTTACCGGTTTGATAAACTCGTTTACCGGTTTGGCCTGCTGAGGCTCTTCAGGAACCAGCATCGAAACTATTTTCTTGTTGCTGTTCTCTTTCTCGCGCTCGTCTTTAGTTTGGAAACCGGTAGCAATGATAGTTACTGATAATTGCTCACCCAGGTTTTCATCTATACAGTTACCCCAGATCAGGTCGGCAGCTAAGCCGGCTTCTTCCTGGATGTAATCAGTAATCACGCTGATCTCATCCATGGTAACCTCTTTAAGGCCCGAGCTGATGTTCAGCAAGATATACCTTGCGCCTTCAATCTCATTATCTTTCAACAATGGCGATGCCAATGCACCTTCAACAGCTTTAAGGGCACGGTTTTCACCATCGGCGCTAAAGCTGCCCATGATGGATACACCGCTATCCTTCATCACCGTGCGCACATCTTTAAAGTCGACGTTGATATAGCCCGGTAAAGTGATGATCTCGGCAATGCCTTTGGCAGCCGTGGTCAATATATTATCTGCTTGTGCAAATGCCGAACTCATGGTAAGGTTACCAAAAATCTGGCGAAGCCTGTCGTTCGAGATCACGAGGAACGAATCGACATACTTACGCAATTCTTCCAAACCTGCGTCGGCCTGCATTTTACGGCGTTTACCTTCAAAAGAGAAAGGTGTGGTTATGATACCCACCGTTAATATATCCATTTCGCGCGCTGCCTTGGCAATGATAGGGCTTGCGCCGGTACCCGTGCCACCGCCCATACCAGCTGTAATGAACAGCATTTTGGTATTAACGCCCAACATCTGTTTAATATCATCGATATTTTCAATAGCCGAATTTTTGCCAACTTCGGGTATTGAGCCTGCACCCATGCCCTCAGTTAAACTGGCACCTAATTGCACCTTGTTAGGTATAGGGCTCAGCTCCAATGCCTGGGCATCAGTGTTGCATATTATAAAATCAACACCGGTAATTCCTTGCCTGTACATATGGTTTACCGCGTTACCACCACCACCGCCAACACCAATTACCTTGATGATTGACGATTTTTCTTTTAACATTTCAAAATGCATAATCTTCGTTTTCAGCTATATGTAATTCAACCCAACATTAGATTTTACCATCGTAATAATAACACTTTTTCAACAAGGTTTATCCACAATTGTGAGCAATGTGAATAAGTTTAACCCTTGTGAATAAATATTATTTCAGAAAGTCCTCATCCTTAATGTCATCCTTAATAAATGTTATACTCTTTTTCAGCAGTCTGTCTAACAAACCACCTTCTTTACTTTTTGTATCAAATTTTGGCTTAGCCGTTTTTACTTCGGCGGGGATTGCTTCATTCATGTATTCCATTTTTTGGATACCTTTAATCAGCAAACCAATACCGGTAGCAAAAGTTGGGCTTTGCAATTCTTCGTATGTACCTTTTGGCAACACTTCGTTTTTAGCCAGGTGTTCGGTAGGATAACCCACGCGGCAATCCAAACCGGTAACAAATTCAACCAACTGGCGTAAGTGTTTCAACTGTGCGCCGCCACCTGTTATTACGATACCAGCTATCAGCTTTTTCTCATAGCCTGATGATTTGATCTCGTAGTAAACATGCTCTACAATCTCTTCCATACGGGCCTGGATCACGTAAGCCAGGTTTTTCACCGAAATTTCTTTTGGCTCCCTGCCGCGTAAACCAGGAACGCATACAATCTCGTTTTCCTTGTTCTCATCGGCCAGAGCTGATCCAAACCTCACTTTCAGTTGCTCGGCAATGTTGCGCATTACAGAACAACCTTCGCGGATATCTTCGGTTACGCTATTACCACCGAAAGGGATAACGGCTGTATGGCGGATGATACCTTCGTGGAAAATAGCCACATCGGTAGTACCACCACCAATATCAACCAAAACCACACCGGCTTCTTTTTCCTCTTCGCTCAATACAGATTCTGAAGATGCCAGCGGCTCAAGGATCAGCTCCTGGCTTTCCAGGCTGGCCTTGTTAACACATTTTACAATGTTTTTGATGGCAGTAACCTGACCAGATATGATATGGAAGTTAGCCTCAAGCCTAACGCCTGCCATACCAATAGGATCTTTAATTCCCGGCTCATTATCCACAGTAAACTCCTGCGGTAATACGTGGATGATCTCCTCGCCCGGAGGCATCACCAGGTTGTACATATCCTCTATCAGTTTATCAATATCCTTACGACCAATCTCTGACTGCAGATCGCGACGGGTTATTAAGCCACGATGTTGTAAACTTTTAATGTGCTGGCCTGCGATACCCACATTCACTACCCTGATCTCCACATTTGATTGCGAGCCCGCCACATCCACCGCCTGATGAATGCCCTGTACTGTTTTATCTATATTTGAAACCACGCCGCGCGTTACGCCGGCAGACTCGGCTTTGCCAATTCCTAAAACCTCAATCTTCCCGTTCTTGCTCCTGCGCCCAACAATGGCACATATCTTGGTAGTTCCGATATCCAATCCTACTACAATTGGCGAACTTTTTTCCTGAGTTGAGCTTTTGTCCATATTACAATTTAATTTGAGATGTATCCCTTTTCGTCCTAAGCGAATCCTCTTTGGCAGCTTTAGCCGCTTTTACAGAATCAGCTTTTATATTTTCATTTTTTATACCAATAACCTGGTTGGTATATTTAACATTAATCATTTTATAAGTATCCCAGCCCACCTTTGGTAGCACCTGTTTGTAAAAAGCCTGCAGGTTGTTCAGTTTCACGTTAAGCGAATCTGCATTGCCTATCAGGATCCTTTGATTGCCTACTCTCGGGATCAGTTCTATCTCGCGATCATTATTCACGTACATCTGTGCTATCTGCGCGTCCCAAAGCGAATCCCTGCGGATATAATCGGCTGCTTTAAACAAATCTTTTGCCAACCTTGTATGCAACGAGTCAACGCGGTTAGTAAAAAGCTCGTCAATAAAACCATTGGCTACCAATACCCTCGCAGTAAAGTTTGATGACAACGGAATTTTTAAACCATGCTGGTCTACATAAAAATCCATGTCATAGCGGTTCATAACCCGTAGTATCGGCTGGCGCTGACTTACCTCAACCCTCAACACCCCATCCATTTCGGTATAAACCTTGGCAAACTCAATAAAAGGGTTTGCCTTAAGCTTATCCTCCAGTTCCTGGATATTAATATTTTCAATAGGCCTGCCTACCAATGAGTGACTGGTAACTTCGATAATGTGGTCAACCTCCTGTTTATCAATAAAATATTGACCACCAGGAATGCTCACATTTACCGCCGTACACTTTACACCTGCTTTTTTTGTTTCTATAAAACTCATGAGCACCACAAGGCCACCCAGGCTTATTACCCAGGCACAACCTATCAGCAGGCGCTTCCAAATGAGTTTTTTATTCATTGCTTAATACTTGTTTTAATGGCTGCACCAGTGTATCAATATCACCGGCACCTACCGTTAACAATAGCTCGGGCTTTTCGGCAGCTACTGCGGCTACCGCGGCCTCTTTACTTAATATCCTTTTGTTTTGCAACTGCATGCGGTTAAGCAGCATCTGCGAATTAACTCCTTCAATAGGAAGTTCACGCGCAGGATAAATTTCCAATAGTATCAGCTCATCAACCATGTCAAGCACTTCGGCGAAGCCATCGGCAAAGTCACGGGTGCGGGTAAATAAATGCGGCTGAAACATGGCCGTTAACTTTTTAGCCGGGTATAGCCTTTTAATTGATGAAATACAAGCCCTCAGTTCTTCAGGGTGATGTGCATAGTCATCAATATAAATACGCTCCGGTGTTTTAACAATGTATTCAAACCTGCGCTTAACACCTCTGAAGGATGCTAATGCCGCTTTAATATTTTCTGGTGATATATCCAGTTTCAATACAGCTTCAATGGCGGCTACAGCGTTTTCAACATTATGAGTGCCGGCAATACCCATTTTTATATCGGTAATATTTACCGCGGCACTATTGTAATCAAAGTAAAAATCGCCGTCGATGATCCTCACGTTTGAGGCATGCGCGTCGGCAGTTTCATCTTCGAATGCGTAGGTGTAACCGCTATCTAATGGCAAACCATTTTTATGCACCAGCGTACCGCCTGGTTTTATCTGCGAAGCGAATAACTTAAACGACTCGGTTAAATGCGCGTGATCACCATAAATATCCAGATGGTCGGCATCCATCGATGTAATAATAGCCACATCGGGAAACAGGGTAAGGAACGAGCGGTCATACTCATCGGCCTCAACCACCATTACATTGTTTTTTCCATACAGCACATTGGTTTGGTAATTAGATGAAATACCACCCAAAAATGCAGAGCAATCATTACCCGAAGCCTTAAGCAAATGCGCCACCATAGTTGAAGTGGTAGTTTTACCATGCGTACCGGCCACTGCAATAGTAAATGAACTCTTGCTGATCAACCCTAAAACCTGCGAGCGTTTGAACAGTTCAAAACCGTGATTTTTGAAATAGTTAACGATGTGCGAATCCTTTGGTACTGCAGGCGTATAAATAATCAATGTATCGCTGCAGGGTTTCTGAAAGCTCATGGGGATATAATCCGCATGATCTTCAAAAACAACCTGAATCCCCTCGTTGTGCAACTGGTTTGTTAAATCAGTCGACGTTTTGTCATATCCGCAAACAATGCAACCCAAATGATGGAAATAGCGTGCCAGGCCGCTCATACCGATGCCGCCTATGCCTATGAGATAAACTCTTTTTATATCGTGCAGTTCCATTGCAATTTGTTTAAAAAGGCCCTCCTCCCTTTGGAAGAGGAGGACCATCATTTTAATTGTTACTTATTATTTGGATAAGTTCCTTTGCTATAACTTCATCGGCATTTGGCATAGCCATTTTACCAATGTTATTGCTCAATTTCTTTTGCAGGTCGCGGTCTTCCAATAATTCAAGCGCCCTGTCAACCAGCTTTGCTTCAGCATCCCTGTCGGCCACAAAAACTGCCGCGTTTTCATGCACCAGTGCCAAAGCGTTTTTAGTTTGATGATCTTCGGCCACATTTGGCGAAGGCACCAGGATCACCGGCTTTTTGATGGCGCACAGCTCGGCAATAGTGCCGGCACCAGCCCTTGATATAATGATATCAGCGGCAGCATACGCCAAATCCATCCGGGTTAAAAACTCCCTGATCTGCAGATCGGGGTGATAATTTTCGCCCAGCTTTTCGATGATGCTTTTATAATAAAACTTGCCGGTTTGCCATATCACCTGTACATCGGCGGCCAGCAGTTTATCAATCCCGTTCATGATACTATTGTTCAACGTGCGTGCCCCGAGGCTGCCGCCTGTTATCAGTACCGTTTTTTTAAAGGCCGAAAGATGATACAACTCCAAAGCCTGCATATGCTTACCGGCAATGTTCACCGCATCTTTACGGATAGGGTTACCGGTTTTAATGATCTTATCGGCAGGGAAAAACTTCTCCATACCATCAAAGGCCACACAGATTTTTTGGGCATGTTTGCCTAACCATTTATTGGTAATACCAGCATACGAGTTTTGTTCCTGTATGAGGTAAGGGATTCCTTTCAATGACGCTGCGTATAACAAAGGCCCTGAAGCATATCCACCTACACCAACCGCAGCATCGGGCTTAAAATCTTTAATGATCTTGATAGCCTTGCGCACGCTGTTGGCCAGCTTAATGGGGAACATCAGGTTTTTAACGATAGAGCCACGCTGGATCCCCTGGATATCCAAACCGATGATCTTATAACCAGCCGCCGGAACTTTATCCATTTCCATACGCCCGTTAGCGCCCACAAACAGGATCTCGGTATTAGGATCAATATTTTTCAAAGCATTGGCAATAGAGATAGCCGGGAAGATATGTCCTCCTGTTCCGCCACCGCTTATGATGATACGAGCCCCCCCCGCCCCCTGAAGGGGGTGCTTTTGATTGGCTGCTTTCATATTGCTTTTATCTTCCATTTGTTAATCACTCTTTTTCAGTCACCTCTATCCATCCCCCTTTAGGGGGTTAGGGGCGTAGCTCACGCCGTCCTGATCTCTCCTACTATAATTTTATTAGGGCCTGTATTATCTTCTTTTATAGTTTTATCTTTTTTAGGCTCTTCGATATCCTTGCTTACTGATAGTATAATACCGAAGGCTATACTTGTAAATAATATCGACGTACCACCCATACTTACCAATGGCAACGGCACACCAGTTACCGGTCCTAAACCAACAGCTACAGCCATGTTGGCAAAAGCCTGTATGGTTAAGCTGAAACTTAAACCACAGGCCAGTAAAGCCCCAAATGCTTTTGGCGCTTTCGTTATGATTTTGATACATCGATACAGCAGGAACACATAAATTCCCACTACTACAATTCCTCCTATCAAACCGTACTCCTCAACTATGATGGCATAAATCTCATCAGAGTATGACTCGGGCAGGTAATTTCTTTCGGTACTGTTGCCGGGGCCCTTGCCAAATAAACCACCTGTAGCGATAGCAATCTTGGCATGGTCGCTCTGGAAAGATTTATCGGCCTTTGCCAGCTCGGGGTGCATAAACACCTTCATACGCGACACGTAAGTATGCCGCCTCGGCCCTAAGAATATTACCCCCAGTAACAATATAAAACCCGCAGCACAGGTAATAGCTATCTGCCTGATACTGATACGGCCTATGATCAACAATAATATGCTAACCCCAAATAGCATTAACGCCGTTGAAAGGTTGGCCAATGCAATCAGGATAAACACGACACAAACCGAACCCATGATAGGCAAAAATGATTCTTTGACATCCTTAATGTTTTCCTGCTTGCGCGATAACGTACGGGCCAGGTATGTGATCAGGGCCAGCTTGGCCAAATCCGAGGTCTGGAAGCTTAATCCCGTTCCGGGGATGGCTATCCAGCGACTGGCGTTGTTGATATGACTACCGAAAACCAACGTATACACCAATAACGGAATGGTAACGATCATCATCACCTTAGAGATACCCGCATAATAACGGTAATCGAGCTTATGCGAAAAATACATCAGCGCGATACCGCCCACTATCATGAACACGTGTTTCATGAGGATGATCTCCACCCCTTTACCCTGCTTAAATGCCAGCGTACCCACCGAGCTGTATACTGCCAACAAGGATATAACAGAAAGCAATATGACTATAAGCCATATCCAGCGATCTCCTTTTGTATTGTTTAATATCCTATGCATTTTTATTTCTTTTGGTTCATGGTTGATAGTTCATAGATCATGGCCGTTGAGCTTTTTTCTATGATCCATGAACTATCAACTATGAAAACTGTTTTACAACTCCTTCACAGCGTCCTTAAACTGCCTGCCGCGGTCTTCGTAGTTTTTAAACAGATCGAAGCTTGCGCAAGCTGGTGACAGTAAAACCGTATCACCTTTGGTTGCCAGGTGATAGGCCACGGTCGCCGCTTCCTGAGCCGATGATGTATTTACTATAATTTCAACCATATCATCAAAGGCCTCGTGGATACGTTTGTTATCCTTGCCTAAACACACAATGGCTTTTACCTTTTGCTTAACCAAATCATTAAGCATGCTGTAATCATTTCCTTTGTCAACACCTCCCAAAATCAACACTACATCGCTGGTCATACTTTCTAAGGCGTACCAGGTTGAGTTAACGTTGGTAGCTTTTGAATCGTTGATGAAGCGGATGCCAGATATATTGGCAACAAACTCCAGGCGGTGTTCAATACTTTTAAAGCTGCCCATGCTCTCCCTCATCGTTTCGTTGCGCAGCTCCAACACCTTTGCTACAATACCCGATGCCATGGAGTTGTAAATGTTGTGTTTGCCTTGCAGGGCCAGTTCTTGAATTGACATTGTAAAATGTTCTTGTTTTGTGTTTATGACAATATTGTCGTTTTCGTCGAGATATGCTCCCGGTTCAAATTTCTGCTGTATGGAAAACGGCAACAGCTGTGCCCCGAACGTTCGTTCTTTCATGCCTTTTATTGTTTCCGGGTCATCGGCGCAATAAATGAAATAATCGGCTGCCGTTTGGTTCTGCGTTACCCTGAATTTGGATGCCGCGTAGTTTTCCAGTTTATAATCATACCTGTCCAAATGGTCGGGTGTGATGTTTAGTAGTACCGCTATATCAACTTTAAACCTGAACATATCGTCGAGCATAAAGCTGCTTAGCTCCAGTACATACCAGTCGAACTTTTCGGTAGCCACCTGGTAGGCAAAGCTTTTACCTATGTTACCTGCCAAACCAACGTTCATCCCCGCATCTTTTAAAATGTGGTAGGTTAAGCTGGTTGTGGTGGTTTTACCGTTTGAACCCGTTATACCAATGATCTTTGCATCAGTGTACCTCCCGGCAAACTCAATCTCCGATATTACAGGCGTTCCTTGTTCATGCAGCTTTTTGATCATCGGTGCCTTATCCGGAATACCGGGGCTTTTGATCACTTCGGCCGCGTTCAGGATCAGTTCTTCTGAATGTTGTTTCTCTTCAAAAGGAATTTTCCAATCTTCGAGCTGTTTTTTATAGTTATCGGCAATGCCGCCAAAATCCGACACAAAAACATCAAAACCCTGCTGCTGTGCAAGGTATGCAGCACCAACACCGCTTTCGCCAGCGCCCAACACCACAAGACGAGCCCCCCCCGCCCCCTGAAGGGGGTGCTTTTGATTGGTCTCTTTGTTATTGTTGTCGTTCATTTTTATTTTCTTTTGGGATTTCACCGATTATTTGATGATTTCACCGATTTCTCTTTTCTTTTTATGTTTTCTCACCCTTGCTCTTTTCCTCCCCCTTGAAGGGGTCGGGGGGTTACCGGAGCTTCAACGTTATCACGGTCACTATCGCCAGTATGATACAGATGATCCAGAAGCGGGTAACAATTTTAGCTTCGTGGAAACCCTTTTTCTGATAGTGATGGTGAAGCGGAGCCATTAAAAACACACGCCTGCCTTCGCCGAATTTCTTTTTGGTGTATTTAAACCATGATACCTGTATAATCACCGAAAAATTCTCTACCAGGAAAATACCGCACAGCAATGGCAACATCAGTTCCTTACGGATCATAATAGCAAACACCGCTATGATACCACCTATGGCCAAACTGCCGGTATCGCCCATGAACACCTGTGCCGGATATGAGTTGTACCATAAAAAGCCTACGCAAGCCCCAACAAAAGCACCGGCAAAAACTACCAGCTCGCCCGAGTTTGGGATGTACATAATGTTCAGGTAATCGGCAATAACCGTGTTACCCGATACATAGGCCAGTATAGCCAGTGTAATACCAATAATGGCCGAGGTACCCGTAGCCAGGCCATCAATACCATCAGTTATATTTGCCCCGTTGGAGATAAACGTGATAATAAGAATCACGAAAAACAGGAACACCACCAGCGCGTATTGCTCGTAACCTTTACCCAAAAACTTCAACACTTTGCCGTAATCAAACTCATTGTTTTTATAGAATGGCATTGTTGTTTTGGTAGAATGTACATCCTGAGTGTAAACGGGCGTATTGCGTTTCATATGAAACTCAACCGGGGCATCATCCTTCACCGGCAAAACCACTTCCTGGCGGATGATGATATTGCTGTTGAAATACATTGTCCAACCAACAATAAGCGATAAACCTACCTGACCGATGATCTTGAACCTGCCTGCTAACCCCTCTTTATTCTTTTTAAATACTTTAATGTAATCGTCCAGAAAACCGATGGCACCCAGCCAAACGGTGGTAATGATCATCAGGATCACATACACGTTTTCCAGCTTGGCAAACAACAACGTTGGTATTAAAATACCCAGCAAAATGATGATACCACCCATGGTTGGGGTACCCGACTTTTGCATCTGCCCTTCCAAGCCCAAATTCCTTACAGTTTCACCCACCTGTTTAAAGCGCAGGTAATCAATCAACCTCCGACCGTAAACTGTGGTGATCAGCAATGATGTGATTACAGCCATCGCCATCCTGAATGTGATGTATTGAAATACACCTATCCCGGGGATACTGTAATTTTTGCTTAAGTAGTTAAACAGGTAATACAACATTGCTCTTCTCTTTTACTAATAGTATCTTCTTAATCTAACCAACCGCTTTCGCTATTGCCCCATCTTTTACACCAAATCTTTGAACCTGTTTTCCAGTTCTTCTATATCATCGAAGTGGTTTTTCACTCCGTTTATTTCCTGGTATTTTTCGTGCCCTTTGCCTGCTACCAGGATAATATCACCGGGGTTAGCCAGCATACAGGCAGTCTTAATAGCCTCATGCCTGTCGATGATACTTAACGTATGACGCTTAAATGCCGGGTCAACACCTTCTTCCATTTCTTTAATGATCTGCGCCGGATCTTCGGTACGCGGATTATCTGATGTCAGGATTACCTTGTCACTCCACTCACAGGCGGTTTTGGCCATGATGGGGCGTTTGGTTTTATCCCTATCGCCACCACAGCCTATTACCGTGATCACTTTTTCATTACCCTTACGGATATCATGAATAGTGCTTAGTACATTCTGTACGGCATCGGGCGTATGTGCATAATCAACTATACCTACCACCTTGTTAGGGGCGGTGATATACTCAAAGCGACCTTCGGCACCTGTAAGTTTGCTTAGGCTGGTAAGCACTTTGGCTTTATCCTGTTCAAGCAACATCGCGGTAGCATAAACCCCTAACAGGTTATAAGCATTGAATGTACCTACCATTTTAAACCATACTTCCTCGCCATCAATTTGCAGTAACAAGCCGCTGAATTGATTTTCGAGGATGCGGGCTTTATAATCGGCCATGGTTTTAAGGCCATAGCTTTTTTTATGTGCCACTGTATTCTGCAGCATTACATTCCCGTTTTTATCATCGCTGTTGGTAAGTGCAAAAGCATCCTTCGGCAAGCCATCAAAAAACTCCTTTTTGGCATTTAAATACCTTAAGAAGGTTTTGTGATAATCCAAATGATCATGCGTTAAGTTGGTAAACACACCACCCGCAAAAACCAAACTTTCAATGCGCTTTTGTGAAATAGCATGTGAGCTAACTTCCATAAAGCAATAATCACAACCGCTATCCACCATTTCGGCGAGCAAATTGTTTAGCTCAACCGGATCAGGTGTTGTATGAGTTGATGGGATCACTTTACCGTTTATCTGATTTTCAACGGTTGAAAGCAAGCCACATTTATATCCCAGATCGCGGAACAGCTGATATAACAATGTTGCGATAGTTGTTTTACCATTAGTACCTGTTACCCCAACCAGTTTCAATTTGGCTGATGGGTTATCATAAAAATTAGCGGCTACTATGCCTAATGCTACTGCCGAATCGGCTACCATCAGGAAATCAACTTCGCCTGTGGTATGGGCCGGAAGATCTTCACAAATTACTGCTACAGCGCCCTTTTTGATGGCCTGGTCAATATAATCATGCCCGTCAACAAGAGTTCCTTTTACGGCGACAAACATTGCCCCAGGGATCACTGCCCTCGAATCAAAAGCTATCGCCGTGATCTCCACGTCAGCACTTCCCTGCAACTCAGTGAAGGCCAGTCCATCAATTACATCGCTTAAATACCTCATTGCAGTTCTATTAAAATTCGTGATCCTTTTGGTATTGCACTTCCTCCGGTAACCGATTGATTGGTAACTATCCCGCTTCCGCGCACAGTTACCTTATAACCAGCGTTACCCATTACGTATAACGCATCGCTAAGCCCCATGCCTGTTACCGATGGCACGGTACCGTTTTTATATTTTACTTCCTCAAACGGGATACCATTGCTTGTATCAACCGTACTGTTAGCCGATGCATACAGCGGCTTAACACCCAGTTTTGAATAAACCTTTTTCAGGGCTTTCATATTCCCCTGCTTTACCTGCGGCATTACCGTATTACCTACGTAATGCGCCTGCGAGGTTTGATTAATATCCAAATCATTGGCATAAACCCTGTCGGCCACCTCCCTAAACACCGGACCGGCAACTTTTGCAGCCAGGTAATCGCCCTGGGTTGGATTATTAATCACCACAATCATCGAATATTTAGGATGATCGGCCGGGAAATAACCGCAAAAAGAGGCCTGGTATTTTTTATCCTTATAACCTTTCGTTCCGTTAGCCACCTGTGCTGTACCGGTTTTACCCGCCACACTGTAAAGCTTATTTTTAATCACATTTTTACCGGTACCATTCATTACAACTCCTTCAAGCATCCCGCGCACTTTACCTAAAGTAGACTGCGAACATACCTGCTCGGTTATCACCCTTGCCTGAAATTGCTCAATAGGATTACCCAGCCTGCGGATTTCACGAACCAGAAGTGGGGCTATCATTTTACCGTTATTAGCAACCGAATTATAATAAGCCAGCATTTGCAGCGGCGTAATATTCATTTCATAACCATAAGCCATCTCGGGCAAGCTGTAATTTTTGTTCCAGCTGCGGTTTGACGGATTTTTAATTACCGGCCTGCCCTCACCCTGAATTTGCAGTTGAAGTTTTTCGTTCAGGTGATAGCTGTACAACTTATTGATATACTCCCACGGATTATTGTGGTAAAACCTATCAACCAATTTTGCAGCCGCCACGTTTGATGACTCCTCAAAAGCACGCTTAACCGACATTTCATAATTATCATGCTCGGTATCGGTAATGGTTGGCCCTTTCGGGAATTTATATTTACCACCCTCAGCGTTAACTATGGTGCTGGTATCAATCTTATGCTGATCGAGCATGGTCATGTATGATGCCAGTTTAAAGGTCGACCCCGGATCAATAGCGTTACTGATAGCATAGTTCATTTGCTCTTTATAATCGCCATCCTTGGTGCGGGTATAATTGGCAATCGCCCTGATCTCGCCGGTAGATACTTCCATAAGCACAACGCAGCCATGATCGGCCGCGCTTTTTACCAGTTGTTTTTTTAATGCATCCTGCGCTACATCCTGGAAGTTTACGTTGATGGTTGAAATAATATCAGCGCCATCTTTAGGCGCTATTTCATCATCGTCATCAACGGGCATCCAGATACCGCCCGGTATGCGCTGCATTAAGCGCCGGCCGCTTTCGCCATTTATGTATGACGAATATGCCCCTTCCAAACCAACCGGGTTCTTCACGTTTTCGTTTTTATAACCGATTGTACGTGCCGCCAGTGATTGGAACGGCAGGATCCTTTTGTTTTTCTGGATAACAATCAGGCCGCCTTTGTATTTACCCATATTAAATACCGGGAACTGGCGAATCTTTTTCAAATCCTGGTACGATACCTTGCGCCTGATCAACAGGTAACGCGAGCTATCCCTACGGGCCTCGCGTAGCACGCGTGAATAATCCCTCGCCGATCTGTCACCAAAAATACCCGATAGTTTTGCAGCCAGCAGGTCGATATTATTATTAAAAGCTGTATCTGACGCAATTCCACCAGCCAACATATCCATATGCAGTTCATACTCCGGCACCGAGGTAGCCAGCAAACTTCCATCAACAGAAAAAATATTGCCCCTTGCCGCTTCAACAGTTTGGTATTGTGCCGAAAGATCAGCAGCCATAGCCTTCCACTTATCACCCTGAACATATTGCAGGCGGCACAATTGAACCACAACGGCAATGGCCAAAAGCAAAACAAGACCAAAGGCTAAATAAACCCTGGCCAGTATGTTAGTCCTAATTCCCATCTGCAACCTCCTTCACTGTTATTTTTCCCGGCGGATCAACGGATTGACTCAAGCCCAAAGTATCTGCACGCTTGGCCACTTCGGTAAGCGTGCTTTTAAAAGCCATATCGGCCTTTGTTGATTTATAATCCCAACCAAGCTCCTTAACCTCTTTGGTAAGCGCATCAATTTCACGTACCGATTTTTCGGCATAGTGCATATTGCCAATGTACACCATACCTAAAAAGGCTAAAAACAAAACAAAGGGCAAAACATTGGTAGCCTTCTCGGTTGTAAGAAAGCCCTTCGTAAAAAGTTGCGTAAAGAAGTTATCAGGCAATTCCCTTGCAGGCCTTTCCTCA
This sequence comes from Mucilaginibacter sp. Mucisp86, assembly GCF_047324315.1. Classification (NCBI taxonomy): domain Bacteria; kingdom Pseudomonadati; phylum Bacteroidota; class Sphingobacteriia; order Sphingobacteriales; family Sphingobacteriaceae; genus Mucilaginibacter; species Mucilaginibacter sp. Mucisp86. The sequence continues at coordinate 3,965,899 of NZ_CP168503.1, read as the reverse complement.
ATTACCTCCTCAACTTCTTCCTCCTCCTGAATTTCTGTACGTAAACGATTGGTCATTTTTTTACAGCTATTCTTAACTTAGCGCTCCGTGCCCTGTTATTATTGGTTATCTCCTCTGCCGATGCGGTTATAGCCCCGCGACTTACAGCATCAAGCGGTTTATTATCGTTTCCATAAAGGTCTTTCTCCACCTCGCCGCTGAACTTGCCTTTGGCAATGAAGTTTTTTACCAGCCTGTCCTCAAGTGAGTGATATGACATTACCACCAGCCTGCCGCCTACTGCTAAAACTTCTGCCGACTGCATTAAAAAATCTTTCAATGCCTCCAGCTCCTGGTTAACCTCTATCCTTAATGCCTGGAACACCTGCGCCAGGTATTTATTTTCTTTTCCTTTCGGGATGCGTGCGCTGATCACATTTTTCAGATCAGCGATAGTCACTATCGATGTATTTAACCTTGCGGTAGCAATAGTTTCGGCCAGTGATTTGGCATTTTGGATTTCGCCGTAAATGCCAAAGATCCGGTGCAGGTCGGCCACCGAATAATTATTTACCACATCCTTTGCAGTCAGCTCGCCCAACTGGTTCATACGCATATCCAACTCGGCATCAAACCGGATGGAAAACCCGCGATCGGCCTCATCAAACTGGTGCGATGACACACCCAAATCGGCCAGAATACCATTTACAGGAATAGCGCCATGTAAACGGCAAAAGTTTTTGAGATACCTGAAATTCTGATCTACAAAAACAAAACGCTCATCATCAATTATATTACGCTGCGCATCAGCATCCTGATCAAAAGCAATCAACCTGCCTTTTGGGCCCAGGTGCTTCAAAATCTCGCGCGAATGACCACCACCTCCAAAAGTCACATCCACATAAGTACCGTCCGGATCAATATTCAGCCCATCAATACATTCCCTCAGCATTACCGGTACATGGTACTCACTCATTCCTGCTCCTTATTTTTACCACCCATTACTTTTTTAGCCAACGCGCTAAAACTTTTGGGCTCATCATCCATCAGTTTGCGGTGCGCTTCGGCATCCCAAACCTCAATTTTATTCAACTGACAAGCCAGTACTACATCCCCTTTTATACCCGCATATTCCAACAGGAATTTTGGCAACAATACCCTGCCGGCAGCATCAGGCATAAGCTCGGTGGCGCCACGGGTAAAATATCGTATAAAGGCTATATTATCCTCTTCGTATTCATTAAGTTTGCTCAAATCTTCAAGTCGTTTATCCCATTCCTTTTTAGTGTATATGACGAGGTATTTTTCAAACCCGCGATTGATCACCAGGCCTTCAGATTCCAGTTCAGGAAGCTTTTTTTTAAGGCCAGCCGGTATCATCATCCTAAATTTAGGATCAAGCTTACACTCAAATTCACCGGTTAAAAACGACATTGTATGACTTGGGCAATTTTGTAACGTAAAAGTAAATACTTTTACCACTTTCTACCACTTTCCCCCACTAAAAGTTTTCAACAATTTTTAGCCGGGTCTGTTTTATATTTTTTGAAGATTTTTCAAGATTTTCACCCCGACAAAAACCACTAATAAACAAGTAGTTACGACAACTATTGGCTATAAATTCTGAATCATAAAAAAGTGGGAGAAAAAACCATTTATTGCAGAGCCATCGCTTTCATAAACTACAACTACTTAACCAGGTGTGGGGTACTAATATTTTGTATATTAAGCCGTTGAACTTAATATATTGCATGTACACCTATAAATATCAAGACCTGGCTTTAGCGCTATACGAAGCCCTCATCCCCGACCCATTTTACATAGAATTGTTACGGGATATTCCGGGCGGCGAGCAGAAAAAGCAGGAAATACTAATGAGGTATATGGATTACTCCATGAAAGAAGGCGAAGAGTACGGCCGGTTAACTATTACTGGTGATCCTGCTTATGGTGCCGCTATCTGGAGCCAACCTTTAAACCCTGCTGCAGACAAGGAAAAGAGCCTGTTAAAGAAAGACTTTATAGCAACCTATATGGGCGAACCGGCACTAAGAGCTTATTCAACCATAGTTTCGTTCATGAGCAAACAACTTGACCCGATACTGTACGATGCCTGGTATTTGTCGATAGCTGGAATCAAACCAAGTCACCAGGGACGGGGATTGGGAGCTAATCTATTAATGGAAATGCTTAACGAAACAGATAAAAACGGGATATCAACCTATCTCGAAACATTCACCCCGCGAAACATCCGGTTTTATGAACGGGTGGGGTATAAAATAGCAAAGGAAGTAAGCGAGCCAGTTACAGGCTGCCCTTACTGGATCATGATAAGGGAACCTTTAAGGTAAAAAGGAACGAGCGACATAAAAAGTCTCATCAGGGCCCCTCTAAGAGCGGCCCTGATGAGAAAAGATAATCTTTTTCATTTTAGATAACCTCAGCAGACACCACTTTCACTCTGCTGCGCACAGCTTTATTTTTCTTTTTACCGGTGCGGTTAAGCCACATCATTACCCCTGTTACCGGAAATATGAGCGAAACCAAGGTGATCAGAAAAGCTAAAACCTGGGTAGGCCAGCCATAAATAGAGCCCGTATGGATTGGTTTAATAACCCCACGGATACGCTGGCCAAGGCTTTTGTCGGCATACAAGGCGGCGCCGGCAAACTTGCCGCTGTATTGATCTATATAATAAGTATCGGTAGCCAGTTCAACAGAACCTTTTTTGAGCACATTAAAAGTGTAAACCGCCGCTGTATCCTTCGGATAACGGATAGTGAAATTTTCGGCATCAGTTATTTTACTACCTAACGCACCAATAGCCGCTTCCGGTGAAATAGCAGTAACTCCCGGCTGATAAACTGAAAGCGGGGCTTTGATATCTTCTTTGGCAACAACTTTTGAATTGGTAAGGAAAAACAGAGTGCTGTTTGCCCATTTAAAGGTCATGACCAAGCCGGATGCCGAAATGATGATCAAGAATATAGAAGTATAAAAACCAGTAACAATATGCAGATCGTGCGTTAAACGCTTGCCGCTCCCGCCCCATTTTATTTTAAGACGCTGCTTCATAATAACCTTGGTTTTAGGCCACCAAAGTATTACACCCGTTATCAAAATCACCAGGAAAAACAAGGTTGAGAGGCTGATCACCCAATCGCCCAGGCTATTTTTACCGCCTAATAAATAACGGTGAAACATCTCTACCGAATATAAAAAAGTTTGCCTCCGGTTAAACCGATCAACTATTTGCCCGGTATAGGGGTTTACAAAAGCTGTAAGGTTTGGACGCCCGGCATCCTTTGGTTTAGCGTCCTTTTCAACGTGCGCGCCAGCATGTTTCTCTTCCTTGGTAGCGCCAGCCGCTTTCTTATCCTTCTTTTCAGGTACAATAAGAGCCACCTCTACTGTACGTTCCGGATCATCATAAACGGTAACTGCTGCCAGTTTTGATTTGGGGATCTGTTTTAAAACGCCTGTAGTCAAAGCGGATACCGGCAGCCTTTTATTCTGGGGTTTTACAAAATAGCGTTGAGGATTAAGTGTCTGCTGAATCTCTTTTTCAAAAACCAGCATGGTACCGGTTAAGCACGAGCAAAAAATGATTATACCAGCGGCAAGGCTTAAGTAGAGGTGGATGGTGCGGAAAAATACTTTCATCAGTTTTATAAGCATAAAAACCGGGCATGTTCCCATGCCCGGCTAAATTCAATTTTTAAAATCGATAACTCAATGTAGTTAAGAACTGCCTTGGCGGTATAGGGTTAATACTATAGTTTTCGTGCACATTGTAATTAAGCACGTTGCCAATATTAGAGATCTTACCAATGATAGAGATCTTTTTATAAGTATAACCTACCGAAGCATCAACCGTGGTAAAGCCCGGTACATTAACTAACCTCGATATAGTTTGGGTTTGACCTACCGTATTGGCGTTACCAGCAACACGATCGCCCAGGTAATAAACAGACGCACCTACTTTAAACCCTTTCAGATCGCCGTTATAAAAAGTATAAAATACACTTGTATTGGCGGTATGCTTTGGCGTATTCAATAATGGCTGGCCTGCAATGTTGCTGCCAACTGCAGTACCTGTTTTGGTATATTTAGCGTTTGTATAGCTATAGCCTGCCAATACATCCAAACCTTTTACCGGGTGACCGGCGATATCAAGCTCCACACCATCGCTTCTTGTTTCACCGCTCAGCACTTTGATATTGGTATTAATGTTAGGTGTAACACCATCGGCCTGAAATGGCGCAGTTTGAGCCAGGTTATTATTTTTAATGCGATATGCTGTTACATTTACTGACAGGTTGCCGTTCAGGAAGTCATTTTTAACACCAACTTCATACTGATCGATCATTGAAGGATCAAGCGGATTGTTATTGATATCGGTGCCAGTATTGGTTACAAAAGAATTAGAGTAGCTTGCAAACAGCGCAGTATTAGCTATTGGCTTGTAAACGATACCTACACGCGGTGAAAATGCTTTATCTTCTTTACCGGCGGCCTGAGTTGCGGTAGCAAGTGTATTATAATTGCTTACCGATGTTGGTGATACATATTGATATGACCAGCGAATACCTGCAAGTACTTTAACTTTTTCGGATAAGCTAATAAGGTCGTTAGCATAGGCACCAAAACGGTTGGTAGGTGTTAAAATGCTATAAAACGGGTTCATTTGCGGCTTGTCGGTACGGAGGGTGTATTTATCAAGGTCAAAAATATTGATCTTGTCATAAATGGCATTTTGCGGTGTATTATTTTGATCAAGATAGCTTGACACTTTGTTTACCGTAGCAACGTAGGTATAAGCATTATTGCGGTACCAATCGGCATCAACACCGGCCAAAATATTATGCTTTATTGCACCAGTATTAAACTGGCCGGTAATGTTAAACTGGCCTGTGTAATAATCTTCAAGCGTTCTGGCCCTGTTCAGGGTACGGCCCCAGTCGCCATTGGCATCTGGTAACACACGCTCTGTTGTTTGATACGAGCGGTTAAAATGCTGGTATGAAAAGCCACCGCTTAACTGCCAAAGGCTATTGAGCTGATGGTTAATAGTTGCTGTTGCAGTAGTTTGCTTGGTATTACCGGTTGACCATGATGCACCCAGGTACCTGTTACGCGGAACTTTGGCAATAACGTTGTTGATTTGTCCTGTTCCGAAATCTGGGGTAAAATCATAGTTGAGGTAATCGCCTTCAACAATTAAGGTCGTTTTATCGCTTATTTTATACAGGAATGAAGGGTTGATATATTCCCTTTCTGATTTTACATTATCGCGGTAGCTTTTTGCATTTTCATAGGTACCATTTACGCGATAAGCTAATTTGGAAGATATAGGGCCGTAAACATCAAACGATGGGCGGTAAAGGTCATAGCTGCCATAGGTCATGGACACCCGGCCGCCCTGCGCAAATAAAGGTTTTTTGGTTACCATATTCAGGATGCCGCCGGGTGCAACGTTTCCGTATAATAATGCAGCGCTGCCTTTTAATATCTCCACCCGCTCCAGCGAACTGATCTCAGGTACAACGCCCGAGTTAACCCTGAAACCATTTTTAAAGATGTTATTACTTCCAAAATTGTATCCGCGGGCTCCAAATGTTTCCTGGGTATTTCCACGTCCGCTGTACAGGTATACACCATTTACATTTCTAATAACCTCACTCAAACGCAGCGACTGTTGCTGATCAAGCACATCACGGCCTATTACGGTAACGCTTTGGGGCAGGTCTATTGGCGATATGTTCATTTTGCCAATGTTTAAGTTTTTACGGTTAATGGTTTTGGTTGAAGAAACTACAACTTCATTTAACTCGGCCGAACTTTCATAAAGTTTAAAGGATACTGTAGTTGTTTTATTTGCAAACACAGTTACAGTTTGCTCTTCTGTCTTTGTACCAATGTATTTAGCAATCAGGGTGTAGGTGCCCGGCTTAATATTATTAAAAGTAAATGATCCGTTATCGGTTGTGGTAGTGCTTTTGTTTAATCCTTTAATAGCCACATTAACAAAATAGGCCGGCTGATCGTCGCTGGTTTTAACTACACCGGTTATTTTGCCATTATTGCCTTCGTCGTCAGCTTTAAGGATCAATGCGTTTGCAAATAGAAATAAAATTAAAAACAGGATTGTGCGCAGAGAGTAGTAAAGGTTATTTAACATTATATTTAGATTAAGTCTAATTAAGCGCAAAAGTATAAAAAGACTTTTTATCTGCAAGTTTTATTTATAATTAGTTTAAATAAGATATTACAGCAAAGCGACCTACGGTGCACAGGCCTGACTTGGGCAACTGGTTTACTGATGTGTGTTTTTAAAATTTAACCGATAATATTTATACAAAAAGGGGGTTAACACTTTTTTCGCACAAAAAACACTCAATTACCTGACTACAAACAATATAAGCAAATATTAGCGATAAATTGTGTTAACCCTGTTAACCCCCTTTTTGTCAGTAGAGTCAACCGAAAACTATATCCGAATAGGTCAAAAAAAGGCCGTATCACAATTTATGATACAGCCTTGTCATTAATTATGTTTAAGGTATACTATTCGATAACCCTGACTTTCAAATAACTCGGATTTGCTTTCGAGGTATAAACTTTATGCGTAGCCTTTTTAAAGTCGGTATCCTTAGCCTTCATGATATCCTGAAACTGCTGTGTATTCCTGTCGATAAGCGGGAACCAGGTGCTTTGTACCTGCACCATGATTTTGTGACCTTTTTTGAAAGTGTGCAGCACATCCTGTAACTCAAAATTTACCGGAGTTATTTTACCGGGCACAAAAGGTTCGGGCTTATCAAAACCATTACGGAATTTACCGCGCATAGCCTCGCTGCGTACCATTTGCTGATAACCGCCCAGGTAAACGTCTTTGCCTGCCCATTTGGTGTTTTTGGTAGAGTCGGGATAAACATCTATTACTTTAACCACCCAGTCGGCATCTGTGCCTGTGGTTGATACTTTGAGGTTGGCCCAGATATTACCTGCTATGGTTACATCATTATCTAAAATATCCGTTTCATAAGTAAGCACATCCGGACGCTGCGATGCGAAACGCTGATCGGCAGTCATGTATTCGCGCTTCATATCCATATCAATACTGTTAATGAAAGGCACAGGTTTGTTTGGATCAGATACAAACTCATCATGACTATCGGCTACAGCAGTTGGCGCGGTAAATGATAGTTTGCCGCCAGGCAACAGATACAAATTTTTCTCGGTAGCTTCCTTTGGCGGCCAGGCGTTATAGGTTTTCCACTCGTTAACACCGGTTTCAAAGGTAGATACCGGCTTCAAGTCGAAATCTGCAGTACCTTTTAAATAGTGACTAAAGAAATTGAACTCAATTTTTTCACGGTAAAACGGACCGGTAGAACCGCCGAAACCAACATCGCCTAAATGATCGCCATCCCCACGCGCCCAACCGCCGTGTACCCAGGGCCCCATGGCAAAGTAAACCGGGGTTTGGGGATTTTTCTTTACCAATGTTTTATAGGTATTGATGGCGCCGTATAAATCTTCCGCATCATACCATCCACCGGTTACCAGTACAGCCGTTTTGATATCATGCAGATGATAGAGCACGTTACGGTCTTTCCAATGCTGATCATAGTTAGGGTGATCAAGCATTTCGTTCCACAGGCGGATGGTATCCTTATAATATTTAACATTAGAGTTTCTCATCGAACCCATTTTCAGGAAAAAGTCATAGCCATCTTCGGTACCTGCATCAAACCCTTTGCCACGGCGCTGGGTTGGTTTATCGTCCTGCCGGTTGGTAAAGCCCGGATAAAAACCAAAGTTTGCCACAAGCATAAATGCACCGTTATGAAAAGCATCATCACGATATAAGTCGGCAATCGGCGCCTGCGGTGATGCAGCTACCAATGCCGGATGACGGCTTAATAATGCAGTGGTTGTGTAAAAGCCCGGATAGGAAATACCCCATACCCCTACTTTACCATTGTTGTTCGGGATGTTTTTCAACAACCAGTCGATGGTATCATAGGTATCGGTTCCTTCATCCACATCTTTATTGGTTTTATGATCTTCCTTTTCGGGTGTCATTTCTTCGTAAATACCCTCGCTCATCCAGCGGCCGCGTACATCCTGGTAAACAAAGATGTACCCATCATGAGTGAATAATGACGATGGGCCAAGGCTTCCTTTATAAAGTTCGGTACCATACGGTGCAACGCTGTATGGTGTCCTGTCCATCATGAAAGGGTATTTCCTGGATTGATCCTTCGGCACATATACCGATGTGAAAAGCTTTTTACCATCCCTCATCGGGATCTGGTATTCATATTTCTGATAATTGGCTTTGATGTAATCGGCATCGGGCGCTTTGGGCTGCGCATAAAGGCCTGATGCTAAAAGCAAAAGGCAGAGAACGAAAAGTAAATTTTTCTTCATAAAATTTTTGTCAGTCAAATCAAATGTAGCCGAATAAAATAAAAAGGACAACTAACCACACTGCAATTTACAAAAAGCCTCTTTTTTGTTACAGAACAAAGGTTTTTGCTATAGTTAAAATTAAGTGTAATAAGCACCTTTATTAACCATAATAATATTTTTATAAAATAATAATTAAAACCTGTAAGCAATTATACTCGTTTAATGGTCTATTACCTTGAACCAAATAATACCGGAGCGAGGACCTAAGCGCCCGGCAACCTAAAATATTTAAACAGTTTTTTTAAGAGATAGTGATTATCCCTGGCCATGCTATGGGCCGGCTTTACATAAACCAATTATGCTAAAACAATTTATCTTTTTATAAACAATTTAACAAACACAACAATTATGAGAACAAACTTTAATCTGCCCCTTACAAAAACACTAACCGCCTTATTAGGCGCAGTTCTACTCCTCACATCCGCCTGTAAAAAGGAAAAAGCTGCGCTACCTACCGATGCAGGCAACAGCCCGTCAAAGTTAAGCACCAATGCCATAGGTGTAGCCGGTCCAAAAGGCGTTTGCTATGTAGAAGTAAACAATAATGACATTCGCAATGTGGGCAACTACACCCTTTCAACAGGCGAGCAGCTTTTTGATATTGCTATCATATTTGCGGCCAATATCAATTATGACACAGGTACACAAAAAGCTGTGTTATATTTTAACCCACAGGTCACCAATGTGCTCAACAATAAAGCCACCTACATTCAGAGCCTGCAGGCAAAAGGCATTAAGGTATTGTTATCTATTTTGGGCAATCACCAGGGCGCAGGTATTTCCAACTTTCCAACCCAGGCTGCCGCAAATGATTTCGCTCAGCAGTTAAGCAATGCAGTTACTACTTACGGACTCGACGGTATTGACTTTGACGATGAATATGCCGACTATGGCACTAATGGTACAGGCCAGCCTAACGCAAGTTCATTTGTTTACCTGGTTACCGCTTTACGCAACCTGATGCCCACTAAGATAATATCGTTTTATTTTTACGGGCCGGCAGCATCACGCCTGAGCTACAATGGTGTAACTGTAGGCTCGCAAGTAAACTATAGCTGGAACGCCATTTACGGTACTTACTCAGTTCCAAACGTTCCGGGATTAGCCGCGGCTAACCTTGGCCCTGCTGCAATTGATATTCAAAGCACCAGCTCATCAACTGCGGCATCGCTGGCTACACAAACAGTTAATAACAATTATGGCATATACCTGTATTATAACCTGCCCAATACCGACTCGCACACTTACCTGACAAGCGTATCAAATGCATTGTACGGCAAGCCTACGGTATATACGGGAACAAGTACTACAGGGGTAACTTTTTACCAGGATATCAATTACGGAGGCACAGTAACAAGCGCCATACCTAAAGGCACTTATACCCTGGCACAATTGCAGGCTTATGGCTTTGTTGATAACTGGGCATCATCGGTAAAGATCCCAACCGGCTGGACAGTAACAATGTACTCAAACGATAACTCTACGGGAACATCCTGGACACGGACATCAAACACACCTAATTTCACCACTTTATCGCCTAATGCTAATGACGTAGTAACATCGGTTAAAATTCAATAAAATAAAGCGGGCGGGATATTTTCGTGTCTCGCCCGCTTACTATTTGCTCTTCATTAAAAAATATTCGCCTAAAGCATCACTACCTTCTTCCACAACTTCCCAATCCAGGGCCAGATAAAATTGAAGCGCTGCTTCATTTTTAACAAGACACTTTAAGTTAAGCGGGGTAGGATAAATTTGAGCCGCCAAAGCCAACAGAGCTTTTCCAATACCCTTTCCTCTGTACGCAGCATCAATATATAAATGATGAACAAAAGCATCAGGGGGCCATACAGCCATAAATCCCGCTATCTCACCGTCGCAGGTTGCTACCCAGATATCTTCATCGAGCGTATGGGCATCAAAATCATTTAATGAAAACAAAGTGCTGTCCATCCAATAAAAAGCCTGAATTCGGCATAGCAGGTAGAGCTCCTTAAGCCTGGAGCGATCGGCTTCATTAAATGGACGGATAAGTATATTGGGTGATTTCAATACAATGCGATGCTGTACTATTTATTTTCAGGGTGATTTTTAAAAGTATCAAATAACTTAATCCCCTCAATAAATTTATAGTCTTTCAGATTATAAGTGAATAGTTTATAACCTGTATATAATGAACTTGATGCAATAAAGGCGTCTGGCATAGCCAAATTATGACTTAACCTATAAGTTTCCGTTAGTTTTATAGCAATTGACGTAATCTCCGGATTAAACAATAGGATATCAAACCAGTAAATGTTTTTGTTGATCTGTTTAAGTTCCAGTTTATTTGCAGCGCCGGCCATTAACTCTATTTTAGTAATGGCTGATAAAACAATATTATCTAAACCGATTACATCTTCCAGGATTAATTTAGTATTTTGATGACGAGTTCTCCTGTAATCAAGGTATTCTATCATCACATCTGTATCACAGATTATCTTTTCCGCTGCCACAAATCTTCCCTTAGTTTCTTAGCATCTAAATCTTTCCCTGTAAATACTTTTTCAAGTTCAGAAATGTCGAGCCTTTTATTACCTGGTATTAAAATATCATCAATAGAATCTTTCTTTTTTTCAGTTGATGCAGATATCTTAAAATCAAAATACTTAGCCAGCCCTTTTAAGATTTTCAGGGTTTCCGGCTTTTTATATTTTATAGTTACTTCGGGCATCGCTCAATTTTTATATAAAGTTAAAGCTTTTAAACAGAAAAGGCAACCCAGTGGGTTGCCTTTCATATTCAGTTTAAATCAATTAATCGTTAATTGCCTTTACACCCGGTAATTCTTTACCTTCCATGTATTCAAGCAATGCGCCACCGCCTGTTGATACGTAACTTACCTCATCGGTCATGCCAAATTTGGCTACGGCTGCAGCAGAATCACCGCCGCCAATCAGCGAGAAAGCGCCGTTTTCGGTAGCTTTAGCTACAGCTTCAGCAATGGCTTTGGTTCCGCCTAAAAATTTTTCCATTTCAAATACGCCCATCGGACCGTTCCATAAAATGGTTTTTGATTCTTCAACTACTTTGCTGAATAAAGCAACCGTTTCCGGACCGATATCCAGGCCCATCCAGTTATCTTTTATTTCGCCGGTTTTAGCTACATCTGTATTGGCATCATTCGAGAAAGCATCAGCAATAATGTTATCCAAAGGCAATAACAGGTTTACACCTTTTTCTTTAGCTTTTTGTCTTAGGCTGATTGCAAGGTCAAGTTTATCCATTTCAACAAGGGAAGTACCTATGTTACCACCATCTGCTTTAGCAAATGTATAAGCCATACCGCCGCCAATGATCAGGTTATCAACCTTCTCAAGTAATTTTTCGATAAGCTCTATTTTATCAGAAACCTTTGAACCACCCATAATAGCAGTAAAAGGCTTAGGTGCGTTGTTCAGAATTTTCTCAGCATTGTTCAACTCAGCAGCCATCAGGTAACCAAAGAATTTAGCTTCAGGGAAAAACTGGGCAATGATAGCAGTTGAAGCGTGTGCACGGTGAGCAGTACCAAATGCATCATTCACGTAAACATCACCTAATTTCGAAAGTTTTTCTGCAAAGGCAACATCGCCTTTTTCTTCTTCTTTGTAAAAACGAAGGTTCTCTAATAGTAAAACCTCGCCGTTACCAAGCGCTTTTGCTTTTTCAACAGCCTGTTCACCGATACAATCATCGGCAAACTGAACCTGCTGACCAAGCAGATCAGACAAATGAGATACAATATGCTTTAATGAATATTTTTCTGTAGGACCATCTTTTGGTCTGCCAAGGTGCGACATCAGGATAACTTTACCGCCATCTTTCAATATTTTTTTAATGGTTGGCAAAGCTGCCGTCATGCGGTTATCATCGGTAATATTATAATTTTCATCAAGAGGCACGTTAAAATCAACCCTGATCAGGGCTTTTTTACCGGCAAAACTAATTTGATCTACTGTTTTCATATCTATTAAAGGGTCATTTGTTATGAACGGGCGCAAATTGAGCATTTTAATTCAAAATAATTAACGAAAAACGAAAAAAGCTGTTTCAATCCGCCTAAATTTCATCTTATTTTAACATACATTACATGATGAGGGCCTATGCCGGGCACCTCAAATTCGGGCGAAACAATCTCGAAACCAAGGCCACTGTAAAAACGGACCGCCTTTTTACGAGCGTTACACCACAAGTAATCTGCCTGTTGACCACGCAGGTAAACCAGGGCAAAGTTAACTAACTGGTTGCCGAAACCTTGTCCCCTGTATTTTTCAGTTGTTGCCATACCACGTAGCTGGTAGCCGGTACCGACAAATTCACCATAACTTTGGGGATGAAAGGATGCAATACAGGCCAATTCATCATCAACAAAGTAGCCAAGGTGAAAATTGCCTTCATTATCATCTGAAGGAAAACGGCATTCATCAAGGGTAAGTCTGCCCTCACGCAGCACTTCGTTGCGTACGTGCAGCAACTCATCTACTTTTATAAACCTGATCATACCCGCAAAATTGCCAAAATTCCCCATATGGGGAATTTTTATCCCATAAAAATGATAACTGCAGGTTAATGTTTCCTTAAGCTCTAACCCAATCCAACCGTTAATTAAAAGAATTTGCCTATTACTTACTATTAAACAAATAAAGAGTAAGGCACAGTTGTTGTCAAAAGACAGAGAACACCAAAATTAAAATGAAAAAATACCTTACCTATATCCTTATCGCAACCGTACTTTTCAGCTGCAAAAAAACAAATATAGTTTCCGAAGTAATTAAAGGATCAACCAGCACGAATACCGGCACAAATCCGGATACCAATACCGGCACCAGTACGGATATAGCAACTGGTACCGTAAAACTTGATATTGCAGATCAGGTTGTACTCACTAAAGTAAGCAATGACTCGCTTTATTTAAATTACACCGAAACCGCCAATTTGATATTAAACGCCGATGATTATCAAAAATCATCAGCTGTACATTTTAAAGAAGATTTTTCAAAATCTAACCTCGCTAATTTTAATTTCACCAGTGTCAACAAGGATAATCAAACAGCAACAAATTATCTTGATGATAATTTAAATAATGTAGCCATTAAATCGGCCTCCACAACAACTATCAATGGCAAACAGTACACTAAACTGGTATTGGAGCGGGTTGTGACGTTTTCAAAAGCCTACAAACAGCATGATCTTGCTGTTGAGGCGCAGAATGATATTTTAAAGCAAACCAAAGATGTGATCGGCTTTGCCGCATACTATTATACCAACGGTAAAAACTTGGATACCACAACGCTGACGGCTGCCGTAATATATACAAAATAACTTGAGCGAGGCTGTGTACATTGATCAGCCTCATTTTTGTTTTCAGATACTTAAGCGATACATAGTTTCCATTTAATTAACTTTATTAACAAAATGGGGGTTAACAGGGTTAACACAATTCAGGGTTAACATTTATTTATATATCTAACAATCAAATAGTTAAGTTGTTTTTATGCCAAAAATGTGTTAACCCCCTTTTTGTATAAATATTATCGGCTAAATTTCAATACAATCCCAGGGAGGGAGAGTTGATTTGTGATACAACCTCTTTTTTAAGTCCGGCTATCTGCACAACCAAATCAGCAAGCCGGCTGCTGTAACCCATTTCATTATCGTACCAGCCAACAACTTTTACAAGCCCGCCAACAATTGAGGTTAGCTGCGCATCAAAAATGCAGCTATGAGGATTGTCCAAAATATCGGTTGACACAATAGGGTCTTCGGTATATTCCAATACATTTTTCATTGGCCCGTTGGCAGCTTGCTTAAAGGCTTTATTAATTTGAGTTATGGTAGGTTGCTTTTTCAGGCTGCATGTAAAATCAGTCAACGAGCCGTTAAGCACCGGCACACGGATCCCCGCTCCACCCAACCGGCCTTCCAAATGCGGAAATATAGATGTAATAGCTTTGGCAGCACCTGTAGTGGTAGGGATAATGGAAGCTGAGGCTGCTCTTGCCCGCCTAAGATCCTTATGGGGTGCGTCATGAAGATTTTGATCACCGGTCATTGAGTGTACGGTAGTGATGTAACCATCAATAATGCCCCAGTTTTCATCTAATATTTTTACCATTGCGGCAACGTTATTGGTTGTACACGATGCATTTGAGAGAATAGGTGATTGCAGGTCAACCTCTCCGTCGTTAACAGCAAGTACTACTGTTGGCACATTTTTATCAGGTGATGGTGCAGATATAATAACCTGCCGTGCCCCGGCAGTTAAATGTGCTTCGGCACCCTCTCTTGAGGTGAATTTACCGGTAGATTCTATTACAATATCGATGTCCAGCGCCTTCCAGGGCAGCTTAAGCGGGTCCCGTTCGGCAAATACCCGGATGTGGTTGCCGTTTATAATAAGGTGACTGTCATCAAAACTAACCTCGCCCTTAAATCCGCGATGAACAGAATCATACTTGAACAAATGAGCAAGAGTTTGCGTGTCGGTAAGGTCATTTATAGCTACCACCTGTATTTCGGGGTGCGATGAAATATTCCTTAAAAAAATGCGGCCAATACGGCCAAATCCGTTTATAGCTATCTTCATTGCGTGCTGTGATAAAGTATCAAAGTTAATGAAGATGGATGGTTAATTTGACTATTTGCTTTATTACTACCTGCAGGTTACAATTGCTTATCAATCGCCAAAATTGCGGAACATTAAAAACCCGCGCTTTTTTGAACGGATAAAATAAGTTATTGCCCCGTTAAATGATATGGACAGCAAAAATATAAGCACAATAAGCAATGAGTTATTTAAGCTATTTAAGGTTAGCACCATTAATATGGATATAAGATTTAAGCACGCTAAAACAAGCGTAGTTTGCAAATGCGTTAATCCAATTTTTAATATACGATGATGAATATGGTTCCTGTCGGCGTCAAAAGGAGACTTTCCGTTTAAGATACGGATAGTAAAAACCCTCAGCGTATCAAAAACAGGCCCTATAAGTATGGCTACAATTAGTGCAGGTGCGGTATATATAAAAGGCAGCTTAACCGTCGAAACCTTGCTTAGCTCAATAAATTTAATAGCCATTACCGCAGTTACCAGGCCAATGAGCAGGGCGCCGGTATCGCCCATAAATATTTTAGCGGGGGTTATATTAAAGCGCAAAAAGCCAAGTACAGCTCCAACCATAGCAAGCGAAATTGCCGCAAGCTCATACTGGTTCATGTAAATAAAAAGTGCAGCAAAAGTGCTATTTGCAATGATACCTGTAGTTGCGGCCAGGCCATCGATACCATCAATGAGATTAAACGAATTGATGATGAGCATAATAACCAATATTGACAGTATAACGCTGGGTATATATGGCAGTGCCGCAATATCAAAAACCCCATACATACTACTGATACGGATATCTCCGGGAATAACCAGAATGGCAGCCACTATAAATTGGATCATGAACTTAGTACTGGAATTAACGCCCGAAAGATCATCCTTTAGGCCCATTGCAAACAACATGATACATGCTGTAAGCAAATAACTAATAGGCAGTGATTTGTCAATAATACTGAATAACAAAACCGTGATAGTAAAGCTTACAAAAATAGCCACACCACCTAACCGGGGAATGCCATGATCATGCTGTTTCCTGAAATGCCCAACATCATCATATAGATGGCGCGCACGCGCAACATGTAAAATTGAAGGGATACATAATAATGTTACAAGGGTTGCAAATACAACTATCAGCACATTATAAACAAAATGATAAGAGCGTAAAAATTCAAGCATATGCCATAAATGTGTTAGTGACCGGGCTTATTCATTTATCAATACTTATACGGCAGATGGCATAAAAGGTTAACTAAAAATTAAATAAATTGGGAGAATTTTCTTAGCGGCTTTAACACAATTGCTAACGCGGGGACAAGCACCTTATTTTCACGCATCGCTTTCAAATCAAATGCCCAGGCTTTAATCCTGTTTAGCAAACTACTGTTACTTACACCGCCCATCTGCATTTTAACCATAACCCTGTTAAGATGCAAACTCTCAATATGACACTTGTGCATAAAGCGCACCATTAATTCATAATCGGCCGCCGAACCGTATTCGAGGCTATAAAAACCCTGTTTTTCAAACAAATGACGCTTGCAGTAAAAGGTAGGATGCGGGGGCATAAAACCCCATTGAAAGGAATTTTTTCCACAAGTGTGACTTTTCCATTTACGGATAATTTTACCGGCCGAATTTATATAATCAAGGTTTCCGTAAACGATCCCGGCTTTGCTATCCGAAAAAGCCTGTGCCACCGCCGATATAACTCCCTGATCAGCAAAAAAATCGTCGGCATTAAGCGTACCTACAATTTCGCCGGATGCTAAACGGATTCCTTTATTCATCGCATCATAAATACCCTGATCGGGCTCTGATACCAGGACATGGATACCCGATTTATATTGGTTGATTATTTGCAGCGAACCATCTGTTGAGCCACCGTCAATTATAATATACTCAATGTTATTGTAATCCTGACCAATGACAGATTCGATACACCTTTTAATGGTATCGCTGGCATTATAAACAATAGTGATAACCGAGACCTTCAACCTTGCAACTTTGGGAAAAATACAACGTATTAATACCCCGAAATTATGTAATTTTGGATTTGAAGCCTAATTATATTAAATATAACGTGGAACTTTATAGCTGAACATGCGCAATTATATACCTACCTGCCTGATTATCGGGATACTTTTTTTATTAACCTCCTGCTCAAATAAACAATACCAATATCTGTTTGAACAAAAAAATAATGCTATCGATACAGCATCCAAAAGCAGCGACGCTACTGCAAACCCATATCGTATCAAAGCACAGGATATACTGCAGATCAGGAACCTGCAAAGCGTTAAGTATATTGTTGACGAGGGCCCTTCTACTAATGCAGGCGGTAGCGGGGGCGGAAATACTACCGGGCAAACATTCCAGGTTGAAGACGATGGTACCGTTGCCCTGCCCGCTATCGGCCATGTAAAGGTTGCCGGCCTTACCAGGCCCGAAGCGGCAAAACAAATTGAAGAGCTTTACCGTAAAAACCTGCTGAAAGACCCTATAATTGAGCTAAAAATCGTTAACCTTAAGGTAACCATACTTGGCGAAATAAAGGGGCAGGGAAACTATACATTAACAAAAGACAGGACCACTTTGGTTGAAATGATTGGTGAAGCAGGAGGGCTGACAGATAAGGCCAATGAAGCAAACGTAAAAATAATAAGGGGCGATCAGAAAAACCCACAGGTTACTGAAATTAACCTCCGGGATATTCAATCAATAAATGATCCCCGTGCCATACTTCAGAGCGGCGACGTTATTTATATAGCACAAAACAAACGTGCCGTACGTAACGACAAATTGCAGAATCTGTCGATTATAACCCAGCCGGTGTTACTGTTACTTAATACTGCCTTAATTATTTTTACGCTTTCTCATCGGTAAATGGAAGAGTTAGAAAAAGTACAAAGAAAGCTGCCCAACCAGGAAATTGATTATTTTAAGATCGGCAAAATACTATTCAGCCGGTGGTACTGGATATTGGCATCAGTTGCTATTACGTCTGCTATTTCCTATGCTTATCTGTGGTATACACCTAAAACATATGCTACCGGGGGTACGCTTAAAGTAGAAGAAAAAAAATCAGAGATCTCTGACATTATAAGTGTAATGACCACGCCCGAACGCGGGCCATCAAAAATCCAAAGTATAACATCGGTATTAACCAGCCGCACACTCATCCTTACAGCCATAAAAGATCTGGATTATCGCATCAGCTTTTATATTTCGGGCAGGGTGCGCACCTCAGAGACTTATCCGCAAAAACCACTTGCTATTACCCTGGTAAAATTTGATAGCCTCAACTTTTTCCATAACCTGATAACTTTTAAGCCTGTTAACCCGCAAACCTTCAAACTAACCTATAGCATAAACGGTAAAGAGGTTCAAAGCAATTACAATTACGGAAGTACCGTAAACGTCGGCAATACCAGCTTCCAGATTAAATATCCGGGGGTGATTCCCTCCAAAACAATTTATCTGTTTAAGTTTAACATACCCGAAGATTTTGTTGGCCGCATACAGGGTAATTTATATGCAGGTGAAACAGCAAAAAACTCAAATATAATTGCCATTCAGCAAACAGATTCAAATCCGCAGTTTGCTGCAGATGCACTTAATGCTGTGATGAATGAATATGTGACTTTTGACCGCAATCAAAAAGCACAGTCGGCCTCACAAATGATCGACTTTATTGACAGCCAGCTGGCCTATCTGTCAACCGAAGTAAAAGGCTCCGAAAGCTCGATAGAGAAATACAAGAAAAAGTCTAAGATCCTCGATGTAGCATCGGCTTCAACTACTTCGGCAACTAAGGCAGCCGAGCTCGAATCAAACAAATCGTTATTAAAAATACAACTAATTGCGCTTGACCAGCTTAGCAGCCAGATAACTAAGGAAAAAAACAATGTAACCTTAAATTTTAACGTAGGTAGCGCCAATCTTCCATCGTTAGAAGCACTGGTGGGCCGTTTGGATAACCTGATTACGGAAAGGGCAAGCTTATTAACTACCTATAATGCCGATTCGCAACCTGTTCAAAACATTAACCAAAGCATTATCCAAATTAAAACCACCGCTTTAAATAATATAAAGCAGATTAGGTCTGGAATTGAAAAAAACATCCAATTTCTTGATAGCCAGCTTGGACAGGTTAATTCAATAATAGAAGCTTTACCTGCTGCGCAGCGCGATATGGTAAGCCTGCAACGTGACTTTGATATTAACGATAAGGTATATTCCTTCCTGTCTGAGAAAAAGCTGGAAGCCCAGATCAGCCGTGCCGGGATTTTGCCGGGCGCAACCATCATTGAGCTGGCGCAGCCAAATTTTAACCCGGTTTCGCCCAACGAACATAGCATTCACCGTACGGCAACCATTTTAGGATTGGCTATAGGTCTTGGCCTTATCATCCTCATCAGGGTATTAAACCCCTATATTTATGATAAGGAAACCATTGAAAGCCTTACCACTATACCTATCCTGGGCGTTATCAGAAAGTTCCCTGAAGATCTTGATGAAGGCAGCGAGCAAATCCTGGCTATTAGTAAGCCCAAATCAATTTTTGCCGAATCGGTCCGGTCTGTACGTACCAATCTCAGTTTCCTTTCCTCAGAAAAAGCAAGTAAAGTTATTTGTATAACCTCGGAGGTTGCGGGCGAGGGCAAATCATTCGTAGCAGTAAATTTATCAAGCACCCTCTCACTTATTGATAAAAAAGTAGTGCTGATAGGAGCCGATTTAAGGCGCTCAAGACTGCATAAAACTTTTCATGTATCCAATGATACCGGCTTAACAAACTACCTGGCCCACCAAACGGAAATTGATGATATCATTCATCATTCTGAGCAGGCTAACCTCGATTTTATAGTTTCGGGGCCGGTGCCACCCAACCCATCAGAGTTGTTACACAGCAAAAGGATGAGTCATTTAATTGAAACACTTAAAACAAGATATGATGTGGTAATGATTGACACCGCACCTATCGGGCTGGTATCAGATGCCATACCGCTTATCAGGATAAGCGATATTAATGTTTTTGTGATCCGCTCCGGTAAATCAAAATATTATGCTGCTACAGTACCACAGCGTATAGCACAGGAGTATCACCTGGATAATACGGTGATAGTTTTAAACGCCTTTGAAGAAGATTTACTGCACTCAAGATATTATACCACCAAGTTTACAGGCGAAAACGCAGGTTCGCGCTATTACTACTATTCGGATTATAGTGGTTACGAGGGGTCGGGTTATTATCTTGACGATGAAAAGAAAAAATGGTGGAGTTTAAAACGATGGTTTAAATAAGCCTGCTGATTTAAAAGAATTGTTACTAAAATGATATGGCAGTAAACAAATGGTACCCGGTTTACACCAACCCCCGAGCCGAAAAGAAGGCTTATGAGGCATTAATAAGCAAAGGTATTAATGTGTACCTGCCGTTGCACCGCCAGTTAAAACAATGGAGCGACCGCAGGAAGTGGGTTGAGGAACCATTTTTAAAATCATACCTGTTTGTAAATATTGCCGAACAAGAGCAAGCCGAAGTTTTAATGACAAAAGGCATCTCGAGGTTTCTTTATTTTTCGGGTAAGCCTGCTGTTATGCCCGATAAACAAATCCATGAGCTTAAATTACTCATGGCAAGCCCCTACGAACTGGAGGTAACGGAAGAAGACCTGCAGCCGGGCGAAAAGATCATTATCAAAGCAGGAGCATTGAAGGGAATGACAGGAGAAGTTGTATCGAGCAGATCTCAAAAGCAATTGATATTACGCCTGGAAAGTATCGGTTGCTCCATTATTGTTAATGTTGCCGCATCGCTCATTGAACGGTTTTAAAATAAAAAGAATTTGTTTTGGGCAACTGATAATATTTTATTATTTGCGCCCGAAAGTTCAATAAATATCAGTTTATGCCCTGCAACATAAACTACTAATAATTAATAAGTTACAAATGTTAAATGTAACTTACGGGGCGAAGCTATGAAATTTAACGAACGATGTGCCGTATAGCAGGAATCATTTCTGAACGATTATCCCAGGCCGAGATCAGGGATAAGGTAAAACTAATGTGTCGTGCCTTAAAACACGGCGGTCCGGACGATGAGGGCATATTTGAAGATGAAAGCGCCCATATTGCCTTTGGCCATCGCAGGTTATCTATTATTGATCTCAGTAGCAACGGGCATCAGCCGATGGCCGACGTTGGCCAAAATGCATGGATCACCTTTAACGGCGAAATTTATAACTACCCCGAACTTAAAACTGAATTGCTGCAATTGGGCGCACAATTTAATTCAGGTACTGATACGGAAGTTATTCTGCAGGCCTATTTAAATTGGGGTACCGCAGCATTTGCGAAGCTTAGGGGCATGTTTGCTTTTGCCTTGTACGATGTTAACAAAGCCCTCACCTACCTGGTACGTGATACTGCGGGCATAAAACCACTGTATTATTCGGCAGTAAATAATGGGCTCTGTTTTGCCTCTGAAGTACGGGCGTTTAAACAAGCCGGCCTGGCTACAGAAAATGATCCTGACTGGCAAATAAGGTTACTGGCATTTGGCAATATCCCTGAACCGTACACTACGTTAAAAAAGGTATTAAATCTTCCTAAAGGTCACTTTTTATGCTGGAACCACCGGAGCGGAGATTATACTTTGAGCAATTATCATATTGATAACTTGCAAAGCATAGTAACTGATAAAAACGAGGCCCGGCGATTGATCCATAATACGCTTAGCCTCGGCGTAAACCGGCAATTAATTGCAGACGCACCCATTGGTGTATTTTTGAGCGGAGGAATTGATTCAAGCTTGCTTACTTTGCTCGCTCATCAGCAAAAAAAAGAACAACTTAAAACCATTTCTATATTTTTTGATGAAAAAAGTTACGATGAACGCAGTTATCAAAACATCATCAACAATAAAATAAATGGTCAAAACTTTTCGCACCTGGTAACACAATCAAACTTTGAAACATTTTTTCCGCAAATCATAAACGCTATGGATATGCCCACCACCGATGGTATCAATAGTTGGTTTATAAGCAAATATGCGCATGACGATGGTTTAAAGGCTGTATTATCCGGTGTTGGCGCCGATGAGCTTTTTGGAGGTTATCCATCATTTAACCGTATAAAATATTTGGGCTATCTGCGTAAGCTCCCGTCGTGGATATTTAAGCTATCCGACCGTTTTTTGCCCGACCATTACAAGAGGTTAACACTCCTCGCTGTTAGTCATCCCGTGGCCGACTACCTGGCTTTACGCGGATTGTTTTCATTGGCAGATATCTCTGCTGTACTGGATACAAGTGTAGATCATATCAATGATGTGTTGTTCGGTTCAACCTTGTCGCCTGCGCCATCAGGTTATAATTATGAGCATGCCGAATGGTTTGAAACACATTTTTATATGCAAAACCAATTACTTAGGGATACCGACGTAATGAGCATGAACCATGGTCTTGAAGTTAGAGTGCCATTCCTTGATGAAGATTTTAGCCAGGCGGCCCGGGCCATCGCTCCGGATATCAGGTTTAACCGGCAACAGCCCAAAAAACTCCTTATCGATAGTTTCAACGGTCTTATTCCATCCGAAATTTGGAACAGGCCCAAAATGGGTTTCACATTCCCATTGCAACAATGGATGAGCGGACATAAACAAATAAGCAATACTGATAGCTATAAGGGAAAAGCGGCACAAAAGATTATAAAGCAGTTCAAAAACAACAGGGTCCATTGGTCAAAGGCTTTTGCTTTATACCACGTTCAAAATAATGGCTAAAAAAGTAATTCTTTTTACCTTACAAACATTTAGCACTACCGGCGGCATTCAAAAAATGACACGTACCCTTGGGCATTCTTTACACCGCGCTGCAACAACAAATAACTGGAACTTTGAGCTTTGGTCTGCTTATGATAAACAAAACGACCTGATGGAGCAATATTTACCGGCGGCAAGTTTTAAAGGCTTTGGCATAAACCGGATTGGTTTTGTTTTAAAAACAATTAGTAGTTCTATAAAACCCGATGTTGCTATATTAAGTCATATCAACCTGGCCATCATTGGCCTTATTATAACGCTTATTAACCCTAAATGCCGCTTATGGCTTGTAGCTCATGGTATTGAGGTTTGGCGCCCGCTTTCAATTTTTCAGCGTTTAATGCTTAAACGCTGCGATAAGGTGATCTGTGTAAGTAATTACACTAAACAACAAATGATAAACAGGCACAACTTAAATTCCGATAAATGCTTCGTGTTAAATAATGCTATCGATCCCTTTATGCGACTGCCCGATACTTTTGCAAAACCCCAAAGCCTGCTAAAGCATTACGGTTTACATGATGATGATTTTATTTTGTTTTCATTAACCCGCCTGGCATCTACAGAGCAATACAAAGGCTATGACCAGGTAATTAGCGTATTGGGGAACCTTAAATCAAAATTTCCGCAAATAAAATACGTGCTTTCGGGCAAGTATGACAACGAGGAATACATCCGCATAAAAAAAATGATTGCAGTGCATGATGTGAGTGAGCACGTAATTTTAACCGGCTTCATTGACGAAGCCCAGCTTACAGAACATTTCCTGCTTGCCGACCTGTTTGTTTTACCAAGTAAAAAAGAAGGTTTTGGGATTGTGTTTATAGAAGCCCTTGCCTGTGGTTTACCTGTGATCTGCGGCAATACCGATGGCAGTATTGATGCCATACGCGATGGTGAACTGGGAGAAGCCATAGACCCCGACAACCTTACTGAGCTCAATGACGCCATCACCAGGCATGTGCAAAAACATATAACTGCCAACAGCCGCAAAAGCCTGCAGGAAAAATGCATACACCATTTTAATGAACATGATTATATGACCAAACTTGAGCAGTTAATAAATGAGTGATTCGCATCCGGAAAAATGGGACATTGAAATAAATGCCAAAAGCAGCCTGCTCGACCTTAAATTTAAAGATGTATGGCATTATCGCGATCTGCTTGTCCTGCTCGTTCGGCGCGATTTTATTTCCTTTTATAAACAAACCATTTTAGGGCCGGTGTGGTTTTTTGTTCAGCCGGTTATTACCATTCTGTTTTACACGCTGATATTTGGCAATCTTGCGGGTATCCCGGTTGATGGTTTGCCTAAACCGCTCTTTTATCTGGCAGGAACAATCATCTGGAACTACTTTGCCGATTGCCTGAACAAAACTTCAACTGTTTTTAAAGATAATGCAGGCATGCTTGGCAAAGTATATTTTCCGAGGCTTATTATGCCCTTAAGTATCGTACTGTCAAACCTCATCCGCTTTGCAGTTCAGTTCCTGCTCTTCATTGTCCTGTATATTATATTTGTTTTAAAAGGCGAACATATTGTTCCTAACCCGGCGGCCCTGCTGTTACCGCTCCTTATTATCATGATAGCATCCCTGGGCTTAGGCCTGGGTATGATCATATCAGCAGTTACCACCAAATACCGGGATATAGCCTTTGTAGTAGCCTTTGGCGTGCCGCTTTTAATGTACGCTACAACAGTAATTTACCCCTTATCTGTAGCACAAATCAAATACCCTAAATATAGCTGGCTTATTAAATTTAACCCGATTACTGCCGTAATTGAAACATTCAGGTACGGCTTGTTGGGCAAAGGCAGCTTTAGCTGGGAATTGTTAAGCTATAGTATCATCAGCACTGTTTTAATACTGCTGGCAGGAATAGTGATATTTAATAAGGTTGAAAAAACTTTTGTTGATACCGTATAAATGAGCAAGGTAATAAAAGTTGAAAACCTTTCAAAAGCCTACCAATTAGGCGATTTTGGTACAGGCACCATCTCTCGTGATTTGGAGCGTTTTTGGGCGCGTATGCGTGGCAAGGAAGATCCTTTTTTAAAAATAGGCGAAATAAATGACCGTACCACCAAAGGTGAAAGCGATGTAGTATGGAGCCTGAATGATATTAACTTTGAAGTTGAGCAAGGCGATGCGGTGGGCATTATTGGCCGCAATGGCGCGGGCAAAAGCACCTTACTCAAAATATTAAGTCGTGTCACCTCCCCTACCACCGGCTCAATAAAGCTAAGGGGCAGGATAGCCAGCTTACTTGAAGTAGGCACGGGTTTTCATCCTGAGTTAAGTGGCCGCGAAAACATTTATCTCAATGGCGCCATATTGGGAATGCGTAAGGCCGAGATCAAGCGGAAGTTTGATGAAATTGTGAGTTTTTCGGGCGTGGAAAGGTATATCGATACGCCTGTTAAGCGTTATTCATCGGGCATGTATGTACGCCTGGCCTTTGCAGTGGCTGCGCACCTCGAAAGCGAAATACTGATAGTAGATGAAGTACTGGCTGTTGGCGATGCTGAATTTCAGAAAAAATGCCTTGGCAAAATGGGACAGGTAAGCAAGAACGAAGGCCGTACGGTTTTATTTGTTAGTCATAATATGGCTGCTGTTAAAACATTATGCAACCGCGGCATTGTGCTTGCTAACGGACAGCTGATATACGAAAACAGACAGCTTGAAGCTGTTAGCTTTTATCAAACCAATAACAATACCCGCTCAACGTTTGAGCATCATGGAGATATAAGTTCAGCCCCCGGAAACGAAAACATCAGGGTGCTTAAATTTATTATAAAACCGCTTACGGGCGAAAACATCTCCATGTCGACAGGTATTTGTTTTGAGATGGTGTTTTTTAATCAAAAAGCAGATATCAATCTCGATGCTACATTTGAATTAAAAAACAGCGACGAAATCCCGGTATTCCATAATGGTGTGCTGATATCAACAAACAATGATTCAAAAACGGGATTTTACACCGTTAAGTGCACCATTCCGCCTAATCTGTTAAACGCCGGCAACTACTCTTTCAAATTGATTTTTGGCGAAAACCAGCGATACCTTTTATTTGGTGCCGATGATTTTATTGGGTTTGAAGTGGAAAATGAAAGCAAGGGCAGTAACAGCTCTTTAGCCCCGGGTGTGATTCATCCTAATCTTAATTTTAACGTTAGCTACCAGGCATAATATCATATGGAAGCCCCGTACATCATCCAATTGCCCAAGTTTTTAGACGACAGGGGGAACCTTTCCTTTATCGAAGAAAACAATCATATACCGTTTAAAATTAAACGCACTTACTGGATCTATGATGTACCCGGCGGTGAACGGCGCGGCGGTCACGCCTATTTAAACCTTCAGGAATTTATCGTGGCCATCAGCGGCAGCTTTGATGTGATACTTCATGATGGCGAAAATGAAATGCGGTTTAGTCTTAACCGGTCATACTATGGTTTGTATGTACCCAAAATGATGTGGCGGGAGATTGAGAATTTCTCGACCAATTCACTTGCCCTGATCCTGGCCAACGGTAAGTATGATGTTAATGAGTATATCAGGGATTTTGACCAATTTGTAAGTCGCAAGCATGGAAGGTAAAATATCAACTGTTTTTGATTGTAACATTATCCACCTTAACCGTATTCATAACCGGGCCGGAAATATCACTCCTGTTGAAAACAATATCCACATTCCGTTTGCTGTAAAACGGGTATACTATTTATACGATATTCCGGGCGGTGAATCACGCGCAGCACACGGGCATAAGCAACTTGAACAATTTATTGTGGCAGCCAGCGGCAGTTTTGACATTACTATTGACGATGGCATTAATAAAAAAACAGTGCAGCTGAACCGTCCGTACATGGGATTGCATATTAAACCGGGAATATGGCGTGATATTTCAAATTTTTCGTCGGGGGCTATCTGCCTTGTACTGGCGTCCATGTTATACACGGAGGATGACTATTTAAGAGAGTATAACCTGTTTAAAGCATACAAATCACTATAAATGCAGTTTCCATATCATAAATTTGGCTTAATATTCAGATTGGTTGAAGAAAGCGATGCCGAATTTATTTTAAGCCTGCGAACCTACCCTAAACTGTCCAGGCATTTATCACCAACTGATGATAATCCTGAAAAACAACGTTTATGGATACGCGGATACAAAGAGCGTGAGGCGCGGGGCGAAGAATATTACTTTTTATTTGAAACTACTGATCACGAACCACTTGGTGTTGTCCGTTTATATGACTTTAAAGGTAAAACTTACAATAGTGGCAGTTGGCTTGTTAAGCCCGGCATCGATCCTTTTACTGCCATCAAATCAGATCTTTTTATCTCTTCCTTCGCCCTGGACGAACTGGGTTTTGAACAATGCCTTTTCGATGTGCGCAAAGACAACAAGAAAGTAGTACGCTTTCATAAAATGTTTGCCACCCAAATAAACGAGGATGAAAATAATTTATATTTGATGATGGACAGAAAAGCTTATGAAAAAAAATATAAGTATCTAATTAATATAATTGAACCAGAAATATAATACTATGAATATTCAACAATTTGTCAGTCAATTTGCGGAACAATTTGATGAAATACCTACAGAAGATTTTACTGCAGATACCCGGTTTAAAGAAAACGATGAGTGGAGTTCTATGACGGCACTATCGGTAATAGCCCTTGTTGACGACAGTTACAATGTAAGGTTAACCGGTGACGACATCCGCAAATCATCAACCATACAGGATATTTATGAAATAGTTGCTTCAAGGGTAACCGCTTAACAATGGCATTTCTGCATATTAAAAATGTTGCGATAAGGGGCCTTGCAGCCTGTGTGCCTTCAACTGTTGAAGAAAACGCAGACATACAAAATATTTCGGCAACGGATCTCGAAAAGCTTATTAAAACTACCGGTATTGAACGCAGACGAATAGCCAATGCCGGTACCTGTACCTCCGACTTGTGTTATACTGCCGCCGCGAAGCTAATCACCGAACTAAACTGGGATAAGAATGAAATAGAAGGACTTGTGTTCGTAACCCAATCGGCCGATTATATTTTACCCGCCACATCTGCCATTTTACAGGATAGGCTCGGGCTTTCACAACATTGCTTCACGCTTGATATTTCACTGGGATGTTCAGGATATATACATGGGTTAAGTACGCTTGCAGGTTATATGCAAAGCGGCATGATCAAAAAAGCGCTGCTATTGGTTGGCGACACTTCATCCATATCATGTTCAAAGGACGATAAAAGTACTTATCCTCTTTTTGGCGATTCGGGTACCGTCACCGCACTTGAATACAATGAAGGTGATGAAGGCTTAAAATTTATTTTACAGAGTGATGGAAGCGGTTTTAAATCCATCATTATACCCGATGGAGGATACCGCAACAGGTTTAACCCGGCTTCGTTCGAGCCACATCAAATAGATGATGGCATTATTCGCAATAATATGCAGTTATCGCTTGACGGTATGGATGTTTTTTCGTTCGGTATTTCCAAAGCTCCGGAAAGCGTAAATCTCTTATTATCAAAGTTTAACATCGATAAAGATGCAGTTGATTACTTTTATTTCCATCAGGCCAATCTTATGATGAACGAACGCATCAGGAAGAAACTTCAATTGCCCGAAAATAAGGTACCTTACTCGTTAAAAAACTTTGGCAATACCAGCAGCGCAAGTATCCCCATTACCATGATAACCGAAACAGCAGAAGCCCTCAAAAACGGCGAAAATGAAATTATTGCCTGCGGCTTCGGCGTAGGCCTATCCTGGGGGAGCCTCTTTTGCCGAACCCAAAACCTCGTGATTCCCGACCTCATCATCTATGAATAATCCTTTTTCATTAACCGGAAAAACCATTTTAATTACAGGGGCATCATCCGGCATTGGTAAAAAAACCGCGCTTATTACAGCCGGAATGGGGGCAACACTCTATATAAGCGGTCGAAATGTAGATAGACTTACAGAAACGCTTCATGAACTCGAAGGCCAAGGGCACATAATGCAATCTGCAGATTTAACCAGCGAACAGGATATTGATACCCTGGTACAATCAATTTCGGGATTGGATGGAGTAGTATTATCATCAGGAATAACCAAAACACTTCCTTTTAAATTTATAAACTCAACCGAGCTCGACAACATTATGCAAACTAATTTTTCCGCACCTGTGTTGCTGCTCAGCAAATTGATTAAGCTTAAAAAACTAAACAAAGGGTGCTCAATAGTTTTCGTTTCTTCAATCGGCGGTAATTTTATAGGCGCAAAGGGTAATGCAATGTACAGCGCGTCAAAAGGGGCTATTAATGCCATTCAAAAAGTATTAACACTTGAGCTGGCCCCTCAAAAAATAAGGGTAAATAATGTTTCTCCAGGCATGGTACGCACCGAAATGTGGGAAAACTCAACTACATTCACCGTTGAACAAATTGAAGAGGATGCAAAAAAATACCCGCTTGGTTATGGCGAAACGAGCGACGTGGCTAACGCCATAGTTTACCTTTTATCAGACGCCAGCAAATGGGTTACCGGCATTTCACTGGTTTTAGACGGAGGATTTTCTGTTCAATAACATGACTGCTTATATAAAGGCTGTTTCATACTATTTGCCGCAAGATAAGCTAACCAATGCTGAATTGTCGACCCTGTTTCCCGAATGGGGGGTTGAAAAAATAGCTAACAAAATAGGCATCGATACGCGGCATATTGCGGCCGGTGATGAATTTGCGTCAGATATGGCGATAGCTGCAGCTCAGCAGCTTTTTGAAGAGCATAGCATTAATCCGGCAGAAATTAATTTTATATTGTACTGTACCCAAAGTCCGGATTATTTTTTGCCTACAACAGCCTGTATTATCCAGGATAAACTGAGTATTCCTGTCAAAGCGGGCGCACTTGATTTTAACCTGGGCTGTTCGGGCTACGTTTACGGACTTGCTTTAGCCAAAGGCTTGATTGCGGCCGGTATTGCTACCAATATACTGCTGCTTACATCAGAAACATATTCAAAATTCATACATCCTAAAGATAAAGGTAACCGCACCATCTTTGGCGATGCTGCTGCAGCTACCCTTGTTAGCACAGAAGGCTTTGCAGCCATAGGTAACTTTGAACTGGGTACCGATGGCAAGGGAGCCGGGAACTTGATGGTAAAGCAGGGAGCTATCCGCTATCCGGAAAAAAGTACCGATACCACGCATGATGGCTATGGCAATGAACAATCGCCAGGCAACCTACACATGGACGGCCCTGAGATTTTTGCCTTTACCTCGAAGGAAATTCCGGGCTTAATAACAGATACCCTCAAAAAAAACGGTTTAAACAAAGCTGATATCGGACAGTTTATATTGCACCAGGCCAACCAGTATATGCTGGAGCACCTGCGCAAAAAGATGGACATAGCCCCCGAAAACTTTTATATCTACATGGCCAATGTAGGTAATACCGTATCATCATCAGTGCCCATTGCATTATACGAGGCCATGAAAGAAAAGCCAGTGCAACCACAGGCAAAATGGCTGCTGGCCGGTTTTGGCGTTGGTTACTCATGGGCCGGTACGGTCATAACATTTGTATAGAATAAAAGCTCAAAGCAAAAAGCCTAAAGCTTAAAGCTGAATCAATGAACATCCCCTTTTTATCTTTTACCGGCCAGAATAATTTAGTTGAAGAAGAAATCCGTGCGGCATTTGAGCGCGTTTTTCAAAATAAATGGTACATACTTGGCAAGGAAGTCAGCGATTTTGAAAAAGCTTATGCTGCCTATAATAAGGTTCAACACTGCATTGGTGTAGGCAATGGCCTTGACGCATTGCATTTAGCTCTGAAGGCACTTGATATAGGCGAAGGTGATGAAGTTATTGCACCCTCAAATACATTTATAGCTACCTGGCTGGCCATATCGCAGGTAAAGGCAACCATAGTACCGGTTGAACCGGATAGGTTTACTTATAATTTAGATCCTCATTTGATCATTATGGCCATCACCCCTAAAACAAAGGCAATAATGCCGGTGCATTTGTATGGGCAGGCTTGCCAAATGGATGCCATTATGCAAATTGCCGCCCAAAACAATCTTTTTGTTATTGAGGATAATGCCCAGGCACAGGGCTGCACTTATAACGAACAACTCACCGGCAGTTTTGGCCACATCAACGCCACCAGCTTTTATCCAACAAAAAACCTGGGTGCCTACGGCGATGCAGGGGCTTTAACCACCAATGATGTTGGTCTGGCACATAAAGTAAACCTGCTGCGCAATTATGGCTCCGAAAAAAAATACTATAACGAGGTTATCGGCCTAAACTCAAGGCTTGATGAGTTACAGGCCGCTTTTCTTTCGGTAAAGTTGAAATATCTGAACGGATGGATCGATGAGAGAAGAAAAATAGCCGAAGCTTATTTTGAGCAGCTTGCCGGTATCAGCGAGCTTATATTGCCAGCCATCGCATCGGGAGCAGAGCATGTTTACCATTTATACGTTGTCCGCACCAGCAAACGCGATGCATTGGAAAAACATTTAAATAACCACGGGATAGGTACCGGGATCCACTACCCCGTCCCAGCCCATTTACAAAAAGCATATAGCCATCTCGGTTATCAAAAAGGCGATTTCCCGATAGCGGAAGAGCTTGCAGAAACCTGCCTGAGCCTACCACTGAACCCAGGAATGAGCGACGAGGAAATTGAATACGTATGTAAAACCATCAAAAAGTTTTATGCGTAAAATTTTAATTGTAAATGGGCAGCTGGTTCTTGGCGGTGCAGAAAAGCTCACGTACGAACTGGCCACGTTTGCACAAAAAAACAACATCGAACCTACCATATTAATTTTGGAGAACTACCAAAAGGAATACTACGACGATATATTTAAGCAAAAAAAAATTAAAGTTGTGAGGACCAGGCTTACGGGGATCAAAAATTTCCGGTCGCCTTTAAGGATGTGCAGGTCATTATACTGGTCGTTTAAATTGAAATTCTTTGCCGGCGCCATATATGAAAGCATTCATGTTATAGGCTTATACAATATTTATCGGGCAAAGGATACCATCATTCACAATCACCGCTTTTTTTGGCACATCACCAACGCTATTCAGGGAGCCTATAATTTCCCCGAAAGCTATTTTGATAATGCCAATGATACTATAGTATATATTAATCCGTACCAGGAGGCAGAATTCAGCAATTACGAAAAAAGCGTTCCGGTAAAATGCAAAAAGATACTATTTAAGCTTTTTTTAAATGATTAACTTAAATGTAGTATCGCGGATTGCGGAAGATAAAAACTCGTTCCCCAACCTTATTGAAGTGCTTCACACACTAAAAAATGAAGGGATTAATGATGTTCAGATACTTTTTATAGGGGCAATTTATAGCCGGCAGGTTTATCAAAACACACTCAACCTTGCCGGTGAATTGGGGGTTTCTTCAAACATCTCCTTTACTGAAACTTCAATTCCTTTACAGGACTTAACTGATGAAGTAAAAAACGGATATTTTATAAATTTTACCATTGGCCAATTTACCGGATTTTCGGGGCTGGAGGGGATCAGGCATGGCCTTAAAACCATCCTTTACAACGTTGATAGCACATGGGAAAATGAGCTTTCGAACTCAATTGCTTATTGCCGGACCACCGCCGAACTTACCGCTTTAATAAAGGCCATCAGGGCAAATCAAACTAAACTGGACGAGGAAATTAAATCATCCAACCAGGAATTGATAAACAAATTTACCCTCGATCCTTCTTCGTCAAAAAAGTTATTGGACATGATGCTTCCGGATAAATCGGTTAATTAGAAAAATTGAATAGCGGAGTATCAGTTATTGTTTGTTGTTATAATAGCAGCAAACGGCTTCCCGAAACCATTAAACACCTGGCCTTACAAAAGGTGCCTGTATCTGTTAAATGGGAAGTTATTATTGTTGATAACGCTTCGACAGATGATACCGCGGCTATTGCAAAAACCGAATGGGAGAAATACAGCCTAACCAATCCTCCTTTTACCGTCGTGAACCAACCTGTTGCAGGATTAAGCCATGCCCGGGATATGGGTTTAAGCTATGCAGGGTATGAATATCTCCTTTTTTGCGACGATGACAACTGGCTTTTTGACGATTATGTTGAGCGTGTGTTTCAAATAATGAGCAACGATAGCCAGATAGGTGTATTGGGAGGATGTGGATTGATAGAGGCCGAGCAACCAGTCTTGCTTTCCGAAAAATTACTGAAATCAACCACGGTTTGGGGGCCTCAAACCTGGGCTGCCGATAGTCATTGGGTTTATGGCGCCGGATCTGTTTATCGGAAAAGTATTTTACTTGAACTAAAAAAAGCCAACTGGCGCCAAATAACTACAGGCCGTATAGGTAAAAAACTGCTTTCGGGTGAGGACGTTGAAATGTGCCTGATGAATTATTTAATGGGCTATAAAATAATAGCCGATGATAACCTGAAGTTCAAACACTTTGTTCCGCTTAGCAGGCAAAATATCGCATATGTATTAAAGGCCGCATTTTGGCTAAATTACAGCAGCGTTTTGCTTAATGGTTATTTTGCACTGGTGAATAACAATACACGGTCTATCGGACAGATCATTAATCGTGACCTGCTTTCTTCAGCCAGGTCATTAGCACAATTTATGGCTAAGCTGTTTTATCAAAAAGCAGTTAAACTCCGTCCTATTAGCATCGAACAAAAAATCTTATACCGCCAAAAATGCGGTCAGCTCAAATCATTGTTAGTTAACAGAGCGCTGATAAAAGATCAATATCAGCATATAAAACAAATATTAAAAGCTGTGAAAGCTCCGCAGGGATTTACTCACCATTGAGATTATGGGCTACTCAGTACCTGTACTTTTTTTAATATTTAACCGTCCGGCTTTTACAGATCTGGTTTTTGAAACTATAGCTGAAATTAAACCTAAATACCTGTACATAGCCGCCGACGGGCCAAGACCGGATAAACCTGATGACATTGAGCTATGCGCTAAAACGCGTTCAGTAATTGAACGAATAAACTGGGACTGCGAAATTAAAACGTTGCTAAGAGATAAAAACCTGGGATGCCGATCGGCAGTTAGTGAAGCTATCAGCTGGTTTTTTGAAAACGTAAGCGAAGGTGTTATTTTAGAAGATGACTGCCTGCCCGACCAAACATTTTTCCCTTTTTGTGCAGAGTTACTGGAAAAATATCGCTTCGACGATAAGGTAATGTCGATATCAGGTTCAAACTTATTACCTGAGGGCTGGAAGAAAAACACACAATCATATCATTGGGCACACGGCGGCATTTGGGGCTGGGCTACATGGAAACGTGCATGGGAGCTTTATGATATAGAAATGAAAAGCTGGCCCGAACGGACAACAAAAGATAAGATCAAAGCACAACTTGGCACTACCGACTGGTATAACAGCTATTATGGCTTGTTTGAATCATCTTTCAACAAATCATTAAATACCTGGGATATTCAATGGTTTTACAGCATCTTAATTAACAATGGCATGGCCATTAACCCGTCCGTAAATCTTGTAAAAAACATAGGTTATGGAAATGGGACTCATACCCATTCGGCAGATGATGCCATTGCCGGTTTACCATTAAACGCAATGAACTTTCCGTTGATCCATCCCAAAAAAATGCTTTTGGATATCGACTATTTGAAGCAGGTTTATACACATCTTAACAAAAGATACAAAAGTTCTATATTGAAAAAGGCACTGAGGTTATTGAAAATAAAATCATGAAACAGTTTATAAAAAGGGTATTGCTTGCTTTTTTTGAAAAAATAAACCTTGTTCATTTAATTCACCTGCTTCAGGAAAAACAAAGCAAACGCAATATCCAATTAAGCATTACCGACCTTGGCGCTACCTTTTACCCGGAGGCAGTAATATCAAACTCGCTCGATAAATCAAGGATAGTAGTAGGCAAAGGAACCCATATCCGCGGAATGCTTAACATATTCAAATACGGCGGCAAAATTACAATTGGCGAAAACTGCTACATCGGCGATCATAGCAGGATCTGGTCGGGCGAAAGTATAACCATCGGCAATTTTGTGCAGATATCGCACAATGTAAATATCATAGATACTAACGCCCACGAACTTGAAGCAATGGAAAGAGCCGAACGCTGGATGGACCTGCTACGCAACGGGCATTGGGCCGATAAAGGCAACGTACTTACTGCCCCAATCATCATTGATGATTATGCCTGGATCAGCCTGAATGCTGTGATTTTGAAAGGTGTTACCATTGGCAAAGGTGCTATTGTTGCAGCAGGGGCGGTGGTTACTAAGGATGTTGAACCATTTACAATGGTTGCAGGTAATCCCGCACAATTTATAAAAACACTACCTCAGCAATGAAAATACTTGTCATAGGCTCTAAAGGATTTATCGGTTCGGCTTGCTATAGCTACTTTAAAAGCCAGCCAGGCCATGAAGTTTATGGTGCCGATGTAATGGTAGAATATGACGATCCTAACTACTTTTTGATTGATGCTACCAATGCCGATTTTAAAAAAGTATTCAGCGATTATCAGTTTAACTGGTGTATCAACTGCGCCGGGGCAGCATCTGTGCCAGAATCATTCAATAACCCAGAGCGCGACTATCTGCTAAATGTTCATCACCTGGTAAGTATCCTTAATGCTATAAAGGAGAGCAACAGTAATTGCAGGCTCATTCAAATGTCGAGCGCGGCAGTTTATGGCAATCCGCAAGTACAACCAATTAAAGAAACTCATACGCTTGCCCCGCTTTCACCTTACGGCATTCATAAAAAACAGGCCGAAGAACTTTGCCGTTTGTATCATGATCATTTTGGATTAAGTGTTCATATATTCCGCGTATTCTCGGCATATGGGGCCGGTTTAAAAAAACAACTGTTTTGGGACCTTTATAAAAAAGCGCAAAGCCAGGACAATATTACGTTGTTTGGTACCGGTACCGAAACCAGGGAGTTTATTCATGTTACTGATATTGTAAAGGCCATGGGCCTGTTTATCGCTGCCGATAAGCTCGGGTTCAGCATCACCAATATCGCCAATAATAACACCATCACCATAGCAACCGCCGCCGAAACATTTTTAACGTATATCGGCTTTGCCGGTGCATTATCGTTCACCGGCACCAACCGCGTTGGCGACCCCTTATATTGGCAGGCCGATAACAGCCAGCTGCTAAGCATGGGCTATCAGCAAAAAGTGAGCTTTGACGACGGCATAAATAACTATTGCAAATGGCTAAAAGGAAAAGAATAGGGTTAAGCTATGCCTACAACGAAAACTGGATAGGCGGCACCTATTATATCGAAAACCTCATCAATGCACTAAATTCCCTTAATGATGAGGAAAAACCGCACATTGTTTTACTTACCGATAGTTATGAAAGTTTCAGGGTAGCCGAACAAAAGTTCAATTACCCCTATATCAGCTTTCAGCTCGGCTCGGGTGAAGCAAATAAAGCATTTCAATTTTTGAACAGGGTAACAAACCGATTGTTTAAAATGCGCTTGTTTAGCCAGAAGATAAAAGGGCTTGATGCCGTTTTTCCATATTATAAAAGCGAGCAGCAATCGGCAGCAAAAAAGAAAATATATTGGGTAGCTGATTTCCAGGAACATTTCGCGCCCGAGTTTTTCAGTAAAGATGATATTGCCTCCCGTTTACAAAATCAGCAGGAAATTCAGGCATCAGCCGAGCATTTGATTGTAAGCAGCAATACCGCACTTGGGCATTTTAAATCCATTTTTCCGGCGCATTCTGTACATGTAAATGTGTTGCCTTTTGCTGTAGCACATCCCCCCTACCAGGATCTTGATATCAAATTACTGCTTGAAAAATATCATTTACCTGCGCGTTATTTCATATGCCCCAACCAGTTCTGGAAACATAAAAACCAATTGGTGGTACTAAAGGCTGTTAAAGAATTAAAAACCAAAGGTATTGAAATTACGATAGCATTTACCGGCAATACCAACGATTACCGGAACCCCCATTATTTTATGGAACTGAAGGAATTTGTTGAACAAAACAACATAGGCTGTAACATTAAATTCCTTGGCTTTATTGACCGGCGAGATCAGCTTCAGCTCATGAATAACGCTATTGCCATTATACAGCCGTCACTATTTGAAGGCTGGAGCACCGTTGTTGAAGACGCCAAGCTCATGAATAAGTTTTTGCTGGTTTCAGATATTGAGATCCACAGGGAACAGTTGGTTAACAGCTCGGCTCGTTTTTTTGATCCGCATAATGTAGATCAGTTGGTGCAATTACTTCAGCAAGCCAACGAACAGCAGCCTGCGCCACCACTATTTGAAAAACACACCTATCAGGAAAGCGTTGAAAAAGTTGGTCGCACTTTTTTACAGATCACAGGCTAAACAACAAACATGAATCTTCCTGATCTTCAGTCATATCGTTCAAACTTCATCAGCAAAGGTGTTCAGTTGCCCCTGGTATTAGTACCCGGTACCGATGACGGATTATTGAAACATTTA
The DNA here is from genome assembly GCF_047324315.1 of Mucilaginibacter sp. Mucisp86. NCBI lineage: Bacteria > Pseudomonadati > Bacteroidota > Sphingobacteriia > Sphingobacteriales > Sphingobacteriaceae > Mucilaginibacter > Mucilaginibacter sp. Mucisp86. The sequence continues at coordinate 3,928,460 of NZ_CP168503.1, read as the reverse complement.
CCTTCGCCCCCACCCGGCAAAACCGGCTGGCCCTGGAACGAACAGGTGGAGCCAGTTGTTTATGATCATAAAATAAACTGGCCTAAGCTTACCATCGTAACCCCTTCCTATAATCAGGCTGATTTTCTGGAACAAACTATCAGGGCAGTGCTCCTACAAAATTACCCCAACCTGGAATATATCATCATTGATGGCGGCAGCAATGATCAATCCAAACAGATCATTGAAAAATATGCCCCCTGGCTTAGCTATTATCAAAGCGAAAAGGATAACGGGCAAAGTCATGCCATTAATATGGGGTTCAGCCTTTCATCGGGCAGGTACCATGCATGGATCAATAGCGACGATTACTACCTTAAAGGCGTTTTTCATAAAGTGATAAGCAAATTCATGAGTGCCAAAGTCGATTTTATATACGGCTACGGCAACGACTATAATGTGCTATCCGGCAAAACAACAACAACCAGGATATTGCCTTTTATTGATTATTTCATTAAAATCCCCGGCCTTGTACAGCCCTCTACCTTTTGGAGTGCCACCATTCATGAGCCCATTTGGGAGGAGCTCCATTGTTCTCTCGACTTTGAATTGTGGCTCAGACTGGTAAAAGGACATAGCAGGGTACTGATCAAAGAGCCGCTTTCTGTAGCAAACGTACACGATCAGGCCAAAACTCATTCGCCAAAAATGAAGGCTCAGTGGGAGGCCGATCATCAGAAAATATGGGCCGCCGATGCACATGGTACAGTACATGAATGGAAAAAGATCGTTTTTTTAAACCGGATCAGGATAAAGCTTTATAGCTGGTTCCGTTAATTACCTAAACCTTCGGATGAATAAATATTATAGCCAGTACCAACAGGATAAGTTTCTAAATGAGGTATTATTCAAAAATAAAAAGAATGGTGTATTTGTGGATATCGGTGCAAACGATGGGGTTACAATAAGTAATTCTTACTTCTTTGAAAAAAACTTAGGCTGGGCTGGCATCTGTTTTGAGCCGCTTACCGAGGCGTTTAATAAACTTGAAGAAAATCGAAGTTCAATTAATATTAATGGTTGCGCCTCTGATAAAAATTACCTGGATACATTTTACAATGTACATGGTTATGGTGAAATGTTAAGTGGCTTAAAATCGAAATATGATGACAGACATTTAGAAAGAATCAACAAAACCCTTGAAGAATACGGAGGTCACATTACCGAAACGGAAGTACAATGTTTAGATATTAACGATACATTGAAAGAAAACAATATTAAAAATATCGATTTTATAAGTGTTGATACCGAAGGAGGCGAATTAAATATTTTGCAGGCAATAGCCTTTGAAGCTTTTAAAATAAAGGCTGTTGTAGTAGAAAACAATTACTCAACACCGGATATTTTTCATTTCATGAGAAGTAAAGGTTACTTCAGAGTAGCATATTTATCGACTGACGAGATTTATTTACACCCTAAACATTACGGTTATATCAAAGCATTGATAATCAGGTACAGGTTAAAGTTCACTAAACTTAGTTCTAAATTTAATCCCGTAAGTCACTAAACATTTGAAACTTCCTATATCAGCTATAATTGTTGGCTATAATGAAGCCCACCTGCTGAAAAACTCACTGCCTAAACTGGCCTTTTGCAAAGAGATCTTGTATTTTGATTTAGGCTCCAAAGATGGATCAAGAGAAGTTGCGGAAAGTTTAGGAGCAAGGGTTACAATTCATGAAAAGGTTGACAGTTGTGAATGGATCCATGCAAAATTTGCCAATAGTACCCAACACAAATGGTTGCTGATCACCGACCCGGACGAGATACTAAGCCAGGAATTGATTGATGAGATTTCGATGTTGTTCAGCGAGCCTGATAAGCTTAAAGGAGTTGGTGAAATCACTGCCCCCTGGATATTTTACTTTAAGAACAAAAAGCTCACCGGCACCCATTGGGGAGGCATTAGCCGGAGGACTTTACTGGTACACAACAAGCGTTTTGAATTTAAAGCACTGATACATGTTGGCCGCAAAGTTTTGCCGGGTTACTCAACCTTTAATATTGAATATACCGGCAAAAACTTCATTCATCATTATTGGATGTCGGGCTATAAGAAGCTATTGGAGAAACACCTGCGATATTTAAGAAACGAAGGTGAGGCCCGTTATAAAACCGGAAGACGGGCAACCGTTAAGGGTATTATAACCGAACCTTTCCGTTCATTTAAATACAGTTATAAATCCAGGCAAGGGTACAAAGATGGGTTTACAGGTTTGTTTCTTTCTGTGTTTTGGGCCTGGTACGAGTGTACCGCACAAATAAAAAACTACAAATATCAGCGTTCCGCCGAAAAAAATAATTTCACCTCCTAAATGCTTTTTAATTCCCTGCTGTTCCTTCTATTTTTTGTAATTGTAACTATTACTTATTACCTGCTGCCGCATAAATTAAGGTGGATGTGGCTTTTAGCCGCAAGCAGCTATTTTTATATGTATTTTAAGCCGGTATACATCCTCATTATTCTTTTTACCATCATTGTTGATTATTGTGCCGGCATCCTGATAGAAAAAGCAACAGGCAAAACCCGCAGGTTTTATCTCATTTTAAGCCTCGTTACTAATATTGGCGTACTGGCATTTTATAAATACTTCAACTTTTTAGCGGGGAACCTGAATTTGCTTTCCGGCTTATTTCACGGTCCGCAAATACCATTACTTGATTTTATATTGCCAATTAGCCTCTCATTCCATACGTTCCAGGCCATGAGTTATACCATCGAGGTTTACCGGGGCAATCAACCCGCCGAACGGCATTTTGGCCTGTATGCCTTGTATGTAATGTTTTATCCTCAAATGGTAGCAGGCCCTATTGAGCGGCCTCAACACATCCTCCCCCAATTGCACCGGGTTAATACCTTCCAAAGCAAGGCTTTTATAACTGGTTTGTTTTTTATGGCGATGGGCCTGTTTAAAAAAGTAGTAATTGCCGATAGGCTTGGCCTTTACGTTGACCCGGTCTTTAACTATCCTCACGGTCACTCGGCGCTTGAATTAATGGTGGCCACCTATTTCTTTGCCTTCCAGATCTATTGTGATTTTAGCGGCTATTCAGATATCGCCATCGGCACGGCCCTGGTTTTGGGTATCGAGCTGATGCAGAACTTTAACTTCCCTTATCTCGCTTCCAATGTTTCTGATTTTTGGAAACGCTGGCATATTTCACTTTCTACCTGGTTTCGTGATTACCTGTACATCCCGCTCGGTGGCAGCAGGGTTAATTTCCAGGTAACCTGCATTAACCTGCTCATTGTGTTTATGATAAGCGGTCTTTGGCATGGTGCTAACTGGAAGTACCTTATTTGGGGGCTAATTCATGGTCTGCTGCTTGTCGCTTATCAGTTGTTCAATAAGTTTAATATCCGTATCAAAGGCTTTACCTTTTTTAAATGGCTTGTCACTTTTAACCTGGTTTGCCTGGCCTGGGTATTTTTTAGGGCGGGTACGGTAACCGATGCTCTTTATATCTTAAATAAAATATTTAGTGGTGGTAGTTTTACCTATTCGGCAGGTAACCTCATGTCGGTACATGAACTTTGGTATTGCACTTTCATCATTATAGCACTGCTGTTAGGTGAACGCCACTTACGAAAAGCGAAGGATTATTCAAATGCCGGCAAGTTACTTCTTATAGGCGGCTTAGTGCTTGCCTGTTATTTTTTGGGAATCTTTAATGAAGCACAATTTATTTATTTCCAGTTTTGATGCGTAAAATTACCGCTTTGCTTATTTTGATCGTTAGTATTGTGCTGCTGGGCAGTTCCATGAACCAGTCGTTCGTTACTAAAATAAAATTTGAAAAGTATTTTGACCACCTGAACCCGCAATCGGTGCAGGAAAGCGCTTTATTTAAAGCGGCTTTTGTTCATTCAGACAAGTGGGATTACGGTGACCTCTACGGGGTTTCTTTTCTGCCACAGTACAAATTTAAACTCGAACCGTTTAAGGAATACCCCTACAAACCCGGCAGACAAAGCACCAATAAAATATTATACATAATAGGCGATAGCTATTTGGCCGATAAAACACTTTCCGGCGCTTTTGACGCGTTCGATAATGTGATCTTCCTTGATCGCCGTTTCGCTTTCGGCCCCATTAAACTGGATGCTGCTAAACAAAACTACCTGATGATGGAATTTTCAGAACGTAACCTTAACGGCTATGATATTAACAAAACTTTTGAAATTCGGTGGACGACCAAGGACATCAAAAATGCTGTAAACGTTAGCAATAAACCGCTACCAGGAGGCCCGCCGCTTCCACATGAGTCTATTTTTGAACGATTGGGCAGGATCATCTTTCATAAAGATTTAAGCCGCAACCTCGAATTAATTCTTTTCGATAATAAACTGGCAACTCCCTTTAAAGAAGCTAAAGCATCACTAAACTACAAACTTTTTGATCGCGTAGCCAATGAGGTAGTGGTAAGTACTGATAAAAAGAGGTTGCTTTTTAATACAACTGTTGATACCAGCAGCGTGCAGTCGGCCTTCAGGCCAAAGACTGAGCATGGAATAGATTCTATTATTAACAACCTGGATATCGCAAAAAATTATTATCTGAGCATCGGCTTCAAAAAAGTTTTCCTTTCAGTGATCCCAAATCCGGTTTCTGTTTATGATGATAAACGGATGCCCTATAATCACCTGCTGGAAAGGGTTGAACAAAAAACGGATCTTACAGTAATTCCACTGTATAATATTTTCAAAGCCGACAAGCGCAATCTATTCTATCGCAGCGATTCGCACTGGAACCCGCAGGGACTGGACATCTGGGTAACTGAAGCCAACAAAGTTTTAACCTCAAACGTTAATTGAGCCCGTTTTTTTCCATCATCATACCGCTGTATAATTGTGAAGGCACCTTACAGCAGGCATTAGATAGCATTACCAACCAGGTTTTTAAAAACTACGAACTGGTTTTGGTTGATGGCGGCTCAAATGATGATACACAGTTTATCATCAGCAAATTCAAAAAAGCCAGTGATCACCATATCCAATTCATCTCCGAACCCGACAGGGGTATTTACGATGCTATGAATAAAGGCATTGATATGGCAACCGGGCAATGGCTTTATTTTATAGGTGGCGATGATACTTTCAGCAATACCACAGTGTTAGAGCAGGTTTATCGGGCAATACAAAATGAGCCTGCCCATCTTGTATATGGCAATGTAACAGGCACTATATCAAATACAAAATACGCTGATGATACAGTTAACAAAGTATTATCGCGCGGAATCCACCACCAGGGCATTTTTTATAAACGCGAAATATTTGACTATACAGGCAAATACAACCTGAAGTTCAGGGTGGCAGCCGACTATCATTTAACACTCAAAGTGTTCGGTAACCCGGCATTTAAAACCAAATACATCGACCTGGATATTGCAAGCTTTGGTGAAGCGGGTTTAAGTTCATCAGTTTACGACTACCGTTTTTACAGTTATCATTATAAATTGCTGTCGATAAATAAAGCATTAAATAAAATTGAGGACAGAGCAACCCTCCTGCAGCAATCCATATACTGCTGCCTTTGGTTGGTGAAGGAAAAACAAAGCATGACTTTTGCCTGGGCAAATATCCTGTATTACATAACCGGCGCCAACGGGCTTGGCATCTCATTCAGGATTAAAACTTTTTTAAGGATGATATACTGGAGCTTAAAGCCTAAACCATGACCACAGCGCTGGTAACACCTTACTTCCCTGATGAGCATACCATTGATAGTGGCATAGCTAATCACTACCTGCTGCTGGCACAAAGTTTAGCAGCAAAAGGGAATAAGGTTATCGTGGTACACGTAAGACCGCGCCATAAAAATGAGCCGGATAATTTTAGTAAACATACCCTTGCAGAAGGGATCATTGTACTTACCTATAAAGTTAAACTACCTGTTACTATCAATAAGCTTTTTAAGCATAAATGGGCTATCATTGATTTTGCATTGAAGATCAGATCCATGCGTGTTACATCGCAGGTTTTAAGGAAGCTTATTCAGCAATATGGCATTGAGGTAATTGAAACAACCAGCTATCTTTCGCTGTGCTATTTTTTGCCATACAAAAAACTCAAAGCTCCGGTAGCCGTAAGGGTAAGCACTACCTTTTCGCAGATCATGAATGAGCATTACCCTTTTAAGTCAAGAGGAATGGATCTGATAGCCAAAATGGAGATAAGTTTCATTAAAAGGAGCAGGTATATACTTACCCATGCCCATAGCCATGCACTGGAATTGGAACGCCTTTATGATATCGATGCCAGGCGATTTGAAATTATTCCGCATGGTATTGATCTACCTGTTATAGCTGATGATGCTACCACCCGTGAAGTAATTAAAATATTATACGCAGGGCGGTTTGAGTACCGCAAAGGCACTGATGTTTTGCTTGCGGCAATCCCCCTTGTGTTACAGAAAACTCCAAATGTTGTATTTCAGCTAATTGGCAGCGATACCGGTAACGATTACCAAAACAGATTTAAGAACGATAACCCTGAGGCTGTTTTACAAAAAGTTGTTTTCGGCGGGAAGGTTGATCATGATGCATTATTACGGGCCTACCAGTCGTGTGATATTTTTGTCGCCCCGTCACGGTATGAATCATTCGGGTTAATATTTATTGAATCCATGAGTTATGGCAAACCAGTTATAGGCTGCAGCGTTGGTGGTGTACCCGAAATTATTACCGATAACTATAACGGTTTATTTGCCGAAGCAGGCAACGCGCAAAGCCTTGCCGATAAAATTATCCGTTTGGTTGATGATTGTGATTTAAGAAAGCAACTCGGTTCAAATGCCCGCAAAACCGTTGAAGATAAATTTACCGGCGATAGGTTAGCCGCTAATTCATTGGCATATTATAATAAGATAATCAAGGATTTTAACTGATGCAGCTTTCGGTAATTATTCCTACTTACAATCCTGATGTTGCGAGATTACAGCAAACGCTTTTGGCTTTAAAAAAACAATCGCTGCCTGCTGATGAATGGGAATTGGTTATCATCGACAATAATTCTACCAACAATTTTGAGCAGCAAATTAATTTAGGCTGGCACCCTGCTGCAAAAATTGTAAGGGAAATAAAACAGGGGCTTACTTATACGCGCCTCAAAGGTTTTAATGAATCAACAGGAGATCTCACTGTAATGGTCGATGATGATAATATCCTTGACGCAGATTACCTCGAAAAAGCATTGAACATTTTTGGCCAAAATCCCAAAATGGGAGCTATAGGAGGTAAATCAATTCCGTTGTTTGAAACTACTCCACCCGAATGGCTGAGCGAGTTTTACGGAAGCCTGGCCTTGCGTAACCTGGGTGATGAGCCCATCATCGCAATGTGGAACAACGAATACCCAAACGCCGCACCTATCGGTGCAGGAATGGCGATAAGGCGGGAAGCTATTACATCCTATATCAAAAAAATCGCATCCGGAAACAACAACATCAGCGACAGGACAGGACATTCCCTAAGTTCGGGCGGTGATAATGATATGGTGCTCGAAATCCTTAAAAGCGGCTGGCAGGTTGGTTATTTCCCGGAACTGATGTTGCAGCATATTATTCCGGCTCAGCGCATGGAGGCGGATTACCTGGCCCGCCTGCTTAATAACACCAATAAATCATGGGTACAGTTACTGCAAAGCCATGATATAAACCCATGGCAACAGGTAACAAAAGCAGGTGCTTTATTGCGTAAGACAAAAGCCTGGTTTACCTATAAGGCCTGGAAAAGTAAGCCCGATTATATCAAATGGCAGGGAGCGTGCGGCACGTTTGATGGACTGGCATCCTTCCCCCATAAATAGCAATGCAATCGCTTATTAATTTTTTATATCGTAACCCGCGTTCACAACTGCAAAAGTTCAGGCGTTTTGGTGGCTATCTTAACTACCGCAGCATGATGAACGGACGCAGGGAGATGGAACAGCGTTCGGTTGAATTGCCGCCGGTAATTTCATATGCCGATGGATTGCCGGTTTACTTTTTAACGGGTAAAAACTACCTGTATCAAACGCTTTATTGCATCCAGTCATTAATTAAATCATCCTCGGCAAAATTTAAATTCATCCTGGTTGACGACGGCAGTTTTAATGCCGAACTACTTAAGAGAGTAGAAAGACAGCTACCCGGCGCACAGGTTATTACACAGGACAGGATCAGCGAAAACCTTCAAAATGCTTTGCCCGAAGCACGCTATCCCTATCTTCATAAAAAAAGAGCGGTTTATCCTCATATCAAAAAACTAACCGATGTACACACCATTCCCGGCGACGCATGGAAACTGGTGCTGGATTCGGATATGCTTTTTTGGCGTGAACCTATAGATCTGATCAATTGGCTCAATCATCCGCAGCGCCCCCTGCACATGGTTGATTGTACCGAAGCCTATGGTTACTCGCAACAACTCATGGAGCAACTGGCAGCTTCAGCTATAAAACCATTACTTAATGTAGGCGCTATTGGTTTAAAAAGCAATGATATCGACTGGGACAAGCTGGAAAACTGGGTTAAAACACTGGAAGAGCGGGAAGGGACATCTTATTATTTAGAACAAGCACTCTCGGCCATGCTTATAGGGAGTGCTGATGCCACAGTTTTGAAAGCCGAAGAATATATTGTTAATCCCGCGCCCGATCAGATCAACAGCAAAGCTGGCATCCTACATCATTATGTCGACCTTTCAAAAGAAGGTTACTTTAAACACACCTGGAAACATTTTTTATAGCTCGTGACCTTAGGTAAAATAGCATACAAATACTTTTTTAAACCCACCTTTTCGGCAAGGTACCATATCAGCCATTTCGGGTTGAAGGGCTGGCTAAACATGCAACGAGGCGAACAGCAAATGAAAAAGGCAGCACTGAAGTTGCCGCCGGTTAAGCTTTCAACAGATAAAACCCTTGAAGTAAACTTCCTGACAGGGGCAAAATACTGGCACCAAACTATTTTTTGTGCTTATACATTGGCTCGTCACCTGGATGGCCGGTTAGGGATCAGGCTATATTCAGACGGAACACTTACCGATGAGCATATCGGTTTTGTAAACCGGGTATTGCCAGGCATTGAAGCCATATCCGAGCAGCAGGTGTTACAACATCTCGACCTTGTTTTACCAAGGCATCATTTTCCAACATTAAGGTATTTGCGTAACTGGCACCCCTTTTTTCGCAGGTTGATAGATATTCATACTTCACCCTCATGGACAATCCATATGGATAGCGATATGATTTTTTTCGATAAACCTGATCAAATCCAGGAGGCGTATAAATGCAAAACAGCTGTTTACATGAAAGAACAGCTGGCAAACTCCTACTTTGTCGATAACGAGGATATACTCAGGGATAAACATGGCATCAGCTGTATAAAAAGCGTTAACGGCGGCATCATAGCTTATGATAACGATAAAATTGATTATGCCCACCTTGAAGAAAAAGCCAGGCTACTGCTACAACACTATCCTCATGCGGGGCCGGCCCAGGTTGAACAAACATTGATGAGCTATGTGCTGTATCAGCAAAACGCTGAAGCACTTGATGATAAATTATACAGCATCTTTTACGATAATAAACCCGGCTTTAAAAGTCAAAACATCGTACGCCATTATATTTTCAAAGCTAAACTGCCCTATTTTACTACCGAGTGGAAAAAAGTAACCCGTTAGTATCTATTTGCATGCCCGCCTATAATGCAGGCAAATATATTGGCGAGGCTGTTCGTTCAATACTTGAGCAAACCTACACTAACCTGGAGCTTATTATTGTTAACGATGGTTCAACAGATGATACTTCCATAGTACTTAAACAGTTTGCCGATCCGCGTATCAGCATTCATCAGCAGGAAAACAGCGGTCAGTGCGCAGCCGCAAATAAAGCCTTTAATCTTTCAAAAGGACGGCTTATCAAATTTATGGATGCCGACGATATGATCTCACCCGGTTATATCGCCGAACAGGTTAACCGCATTGGTGATTGTGAGGATGTGGTGGCCTCCGCTGCCTGGGGCCGTTTTTATAATGACGATATCAATACTTTTAAACTGAACGAAGAGTTCATCGGTCAGGACTGCAAACCTATCGACTGGCTGGTATCATCTATGGATGGCAAACAGGCAATGATGCAATGTGCCTTATGGCTAATTCCAAGGGCTATACTTGAACAATCGGGTTTATGGGATGAGCGGTTAAGCCTTGTAAATGATTTTGAATTTATTACACGCGTGTTATTGCATGCAAACAAAATTCGCTTCGCCCAAAATGCTGTTTTGTATTACCGGAGTGGTATCAGCAATTCGCTGTCTGCATTAACGTCCAGGCGGGGGATTGAATCGGCATTTACATCTATTTATAAAGGTACAACATACATGCTGCAGTATGAAAATAGCGCAAGGGTAAGAACCGCCGTTGCCGATTGTTTGCAAAATTTTGTTTATGCGTATTATCCCCACCATCCCGATATTATGAACAAGGCCCAACAGCGCATTGATGAGTTAGGCGGCTCAAAAGCACAGTTCCCGGCGGGCGGCTACACCAAAGTGCTAAATCGGTTCATAGGCTGGAAATTAACACAAAAATTTAAAGCCTTCTTTGGCAGATAATATATCCATGCGCATACTGCTTTCATTTTTACAGGATAAAGTAAGCAAGCCCCATCCCGTGCCCTCCTACCGCTTTTGGCAACATTATATTAAAAATGGTATTGAGGAGGCTGGCATGAGCTATATTGAAGTACCGGAGGTTGATTGGGCCGAAGGTTTGGTATACGATGAAGGTTCGGCTGCTTTGCAAAACTGGCAGGAACAGAGTTGGCAGGCAACCATCAATTATATTAAAGCCAACCGGCAAAACATCGATATTTTTTTAGCTTACCTGTATCCGAGGCAAATACAAGTGGATGCTATAGAACAGATCAGGAAAATGGGAATCCCCTGTGTTAATTTTTATTGCGATAACATCAGGGAGTTTAAAACGGCACCGGCAAAGTTCAGGATCTTTGATTTGATTTGGGTTCCTGAATTTGAGGCTTTAACTATGTACAAGAAAGCTGGGGTAAAGCATATCAACCTGCCAATGCCTATGTGGGTAGAGCCCCAATTAAGGCAGCATATTCCGGTCCATGAACAACCTGGCATATCATTTATTGGCTCAAAAGACATATTGCGGGAAAATCTCTTAGCGCAGGCCATTCAAAAAGGCCTTCCGCTAAGCATTCGCGGTGCAGGCTGGTTAACGAATGATACACCCCCACCATTTGTACCGGGTTCTGCCTATCAAAAGCTCATTAATCAGGTTAATTTTACAAAACAGCATGGACTTTCAGGATTGTCCATCAAAGTTCAACAGCAATTAAACAAACTCCCCGTTATCCCGATTAACGGCGATCATATATTTGCAAGCCCTGATTTTGATGAGTATATCAACATCACCCAAAGCAGTATGGTTACCCTGGGTATTAACCGGGTACCAACGTTTAAACGTCCCCACAACAATCCGCTAACCTATTCCCGGTTGCGTGATATAGAAGCCCCGATGCTTGGCGCCTGCTACCTTACCGAATATTGCCAAGGCATTGATGAGCTTTACGATACAGAACAGGAAATTAACGTTTACCGCACTATTGATGAACTGGTGCAAAAAGCAACTGAACTGCTCAGCAACAAAGAAAAAAGGGATAAGCTAAGGATCAACGGGCAGCAAAGGGCATTGAACGATCACGCCATCTCTTCATCGTTAAAAAAAATAAAGAGGGCTATTTTTGACAAATAAACGTACATAACAAACCTATCTTAAACCTTTGAAAATAGCCATTATCGTAAATCCGCTGATCCCTGTACCTCCCGAGCAATACGGTGGTATTGAACGCATTGTTTTTATGCTGATCCAGGAGCTTAAAAAAAACGGGCATGATGTTACCCTATATGCCAATGAACATTCGCAGCCGGGCTGCAAACTCGTTGGTTTCCGCGAATCCACGCATTATGGGATAAAAGATCTGGTGAAGATCAACCGGCTTACTTCAAAAATTGCTTTTCAGCATTTTGATATTGTGCACACTTTCGGCCGCATGAACAATATTGCTTTACTCATGTTAAGCCGGATTCCCAAAATAGTGTCATACCAGTTGCCACCTACCCTATCGCAGGTTAAAAAAGCAGTTAGCATTGCTTATAAACATTCACTCAGGTTTACCGCCTGCAGCAACTACATAGCCAATCAAATAACTGCTTTTGCCGATGTAACCACTATTTATAACGGGGTTGACATCAACGATTACGATTTCAATGCCGATGTTGCCCCTGATGCGCCTCTTACTTTTTTAGGCCGGATCCAGCACGAAAAAGGAACAGCTATTGCCATACATGCAGCAAAAAAAACTAATCAAAAACTGGTAATAGCAGGTAACATACCTAACGAGCCAAAACATCAACAATATTTTGATGAACAGGTAAAACCTTATATAGATGGCGAACAGATCAAATACATAGGCCCGGTTAACAATAGCCAAAAAAACCAATTGCTCCGTAATTCAAAAGCCTTCCTGATGCCTGTAACCTGGGATGAGCCCTTTGGCATTGTAATGGCCGAGGCACTGGCCTGCGGCACGCCCGTTATCGGTTTTAAACGTGGCGCTGTTCCGGAGGTAGTAACCAACGGATTAAACGGTTTTGTATGCGATACGGAGGTCGATATGATAAAGGCAATTAACCATATTGATAGCATCAACAGGGCAGCCTGCCGGCAGGTGGCCGAACAAAAATTCAGCGCCGGGGTGCTGGCCAAACAATACGAGGAGTTATACCAACTGGCAACGCGTAAAAATTGAAGAACGTTACTTTCATTACTACCGGTCAGCCTACTACCAATCCGCGCCTGGTTAAAGAGGCCGAAATATTGCATAAGCTTGGTTATAGCGTTAAAGTTATCTATTGCTTTTACCAGCAATGGGCACAAAAAGCCGATAAGACTTTAACAGAAAAGTATCCTGGCATGTATATTTATTGTGGCGGAGATCCGGTTGTGAAAAAGGCAAGTTATTTTAAAACGCGTATCCGCCAAAAGCTAAGTACGCTGCTATTTAAATATACCCGAAATTTCGGCATCCCGGAAAACGCCATCAGCCGTAGCCATATTGAAGCCTTGGCTATCGCAAAAAAAATAAAAACAGACCTCTACATAGCCCATAACCTCGGCGCACTGCCAGCTGCAGTATTAGCAGCAAAACGCAATGGTGCCAAAGTTGGTTACGATGCAGAGGATATGCATTCGGGCCAGTTTACTTCAACTCATGACGAAAGCTATCGCCTCAATAAATACATTGAAGAAAAATATTTTAGCCGGGTTGATTATTTTACGGCGGCAAGCCTGCTCATAGCCCAATATTACAAACACGAATACGGTTACTTAAGCCCTGTTGTTATAAACAATGTGTTCCCTAAAACAACGTTGAATATCGTCCAAAACTATAAAGCCAATGAGCCATTAAAACTGTTTTGGTTTTCGCAAACGATAGGCCCGGAAAGAGGATTGGAAGATATTATCAAAGCAATGGCAGCTACTAAAGGTAATGTACAATTACATCTGCTGGGCAATTGCAGTGAAAACAACAGATTGGCATTGTTAAACCTTGGCGATGAGCTTAAATTAAACGCGGATCAACTTCAGTTCCATGAACCTATTGCTGCTGATGAGATCTTCAGTTTTGCGAGCCGCTTTGATATCGGCATGGCTACCGAAACAGGGGTGCCTTTAAACAGGGATATCTGCCTCACCAACAAAATCTTTACTTATGTACAATGCGGCCTTGCCATGATAGCAAGCGATACACAGGCACAAAAACTGTTTATGGAACAATATCCGGCTACCGGAAAATTATATCAAAAACACAATTTGCAATCACTAACGGATTCTATCAGTTTTTATATTGAGAATCCGGATGTTTTATATCAAACACGCCTTCAAAACTACCAATTAGGGCAAACAACCTTAAACTGGGAAACTGAAAGCAGGGTATTTTTAAACCTGGTTCAAAATCTATAACACTTGAATAAAAAGCTCCTCATTATTTCGCCATACTTCCCACCTGTAAATGCGGCGGATATGCAGCGCGTAAGAATGAGCCTTCCTTATTTTGCAGCCTGTGGCTGGGATCCAGAGGTGGTAACCATTGACGAACAATATGCCGACCAGGCCAAAGATGAGCTATTGCTGCAAAGCCTGCCTTCGGGTATTAAAATTCACAAAGTAAAAGCTTTAAGCAAGAAATTGACTTCAAAAGTAGGGCTGGGTAGTATTGCTATCCGCTCATTATGGTATTACCGTAAAACGGTTAACCGCTTGCTGAAGAATAACAAGTTTGACCTCATTTATTTTTCAACCACACAATTCCCGGTTTGTATTTTGGGGGCTTACTGGAAAAAGCGTTTCGGGGTTCCCTATGTTATTGACATGCAGGACCCCTGGCATTCCGATTATTATATCAATAAGCCAAAAAACGAACAGCCCCCTAAATATTGGTTTGCCTATCGCTTAAACAAATACCTGGAGCCCATAGCGGTAAAAAATGTAGCTGGACTGATCAGCGTATCATCTGCCTATATCGACGAGCTTAAATCACGTTATCCTGTAATTCAGAATATCCCGGCGGCAACCATAACCTTCGGGGCTTTTGAACCAGATTTGCAAATAGCAAAAGACAATGAAAAGCTTTTTCCCAATTTGCTTGATGAGAGCTCTGTTAATGTGGTATATATAGGTCGCGGGGGTAAGGATATGCACAAAGCCATAAGCCCGGTGTTTGAAGCATTGCAAACCGGATTAAAGAAAGACAAAGAGCAATACATTAAAATAAAACTTTACTTCATCGGTACCAGTTATGCCCCCGCCGGGCAGGGAATAGCAACAATACAACCTTTGGCCAAACAATATGGTATTGCGGACCATGTTGTTGAAATTACCGACAGGATCAGCTACTATCAAACACTACTCACACTACAACAGGCCGATGCACTGTTCATCCCGGGATCTGACGATCCCAAATATACGGCATCAAAAATATTCCCGTACCTGCTCACAAAAAAAACTGTGTTAGCTGTATTTAATGCTGCAAGCTCTGCAATACCCATTATGCAGCAGTATGGTGTAGAACATGTTTACAGCTACGATAATATTACTAATGAAAATGTATTCACATTTTTCAATCAGCTAATTCAGGGCGGTTTAAAACCGGTTGAATATAATACTGATGCTGTAAAAGAATATTCAGCGCAGGAAATGACACTGGCACAGTGCCGCTTATTTGATAAAGTCATTTGTGCAGACCGTTAAATAAATGAAGTTTTATTCTGAAAGCAATCTTGGCAAAATAATGGGCGAAACTATTTAAATGAAGAAATTAGCCATTGTTATCACCCACCCTATACAGTACTACGCCCCGGTATTTAAGCTGTTGCAGCAACAGCAAAAAATAAGTATCATGGTATTCTATACCTGGGGCGAGGGTGCCATGCAAAAGTTTGATCCCGGCTTCGGCAAAAATATCAGCTGGGACCTTCCGCTGCTTGAGGGTTATCCTTATCAATGGGTAAAAAACATTTCGGCCGATCCGGGATCACATCACTCAAAAGGGATCGACAATCCTGATCTTATTAATCAGATAAATACCTGGCAGCCTGATGCCGTATTGGTATATGGCTGGTTTTATAAAAGCCACCTTAAAACCCTTAAACATTTTAAAGGCAAAGTCCCCGTCATTTTCCGGGGCGATTCAACTTTACTTGACCATACCGGCGGGATTAAATCATTATTGCGAAGCTTGTTTTTAAAGTGGGTTTACCGAAACGTTGATTACGCGCTGTACACCGGTTCAAATAATAGGGCATATTTTAAGAAATGCGGGTTAAAAGAAACACAATTGTTTTTTGCGCCGCATGCAGTAGATAATGATCGATTTGCTACCGGCAGAACACATGAGGCACAGGCACTGCGCAATCAGTTGGGGATAGAAGATGATGAAAAGCTCCTGCTTTTTGCGGGTAAATTTGAAAATAAAAAAGGCCCATTATTGCTGCTTGAAGCCTTTGCTGATGTAAACTTACCGGATACCCACCTACTGTTTGCGGGGAACGGAATTTTAGAGACAGAACTCAAAAACAAGGCCAGCCTGCATAAAAACGTACACTTTATTGATTTTCAAAACCAGCTTTATATCCCCGTAGTTTATCAGGCCTGCGATATCTTTTGCCTCCCTTCAAAAGGGCCCGGTGAAACCTGGGGACTGGCCATAAACGAAGCAATGGCCTGCAGTAAGGCAATACTCATATCAAACAAGGTTGGTGCGGGCACTGATCTGGTAAAGGATCATAAAAACGGCATGATCTTTAATGCCGGCGACTTTACCGATTTAAAAAGCAAACTAAAAACATTGCTTCTGTATAATAAAACTGCTTTATTTACAATGGGACAGCAGTCTGGGGAAATTATTGAAGGATGGAGCTTTGGCAAACAGGTTGAAGCGATAGAACAATTAGTGTTAGGCCTATAATTAAGCCGGAAGTCGCAAGTCAGATTTCTGACTTTTTACTTAGAGCTTATAACTTCAGACTAAAAACCAAGGGCAATTTGTCAATAACACGATATTAATTAATAAATGCAGCAAAGCAAATCAATAGAGCGGTATATTGTGTTGTTTATACCATGGCTGCTGGCGCTGGCATGTAAAAGCGATAGCGTGTTATCCTATTTTGTGGCATGGGGGGGCTCATTTTTTATATTCCTGATCACACTTACCGGCTGGGTACGCCCAATCCCCAATGATCGCCCCATTGCCGAACAATTGATGAGGCCTTTATTTATCATCCAGATAATTTTTGCGGGGTACATGTGCAGTACATCCATCTTCTATTTTATGAATACCCTCGGCTATGAAAATTTTAAGCACGTGTTTATTCATACCTTAAATGATAAAGATACATTGGGATTAATTGCACAATGCCAGCGCTATTACTGCCTCGGTCATGCTTCTTTTGTAATGGGGGTACTTATTTTCATGAACTATCCTGTAGTCAAAAAATACCACATCGAAACAGAAAAACTGGCAAACCTGCTCATGGTGTCGGCCATTATCAGCTTTCCGCTCTCATTGGTGTTTCTTAAAGTTCCGGGGCTTTCACAATTTTATTACCAGTTTAGCTCATTAAGCTTTATTGCCGGCACGTTGGCGTTAGCCTTCGCTATACCGCTAAAAAAAGCAGGCAATACGCTTATCTGTTTTTTGCTTTATGCCTTCAACTTTTACCAGGCACTTACATCTGGGTTTAAAGAACCTATTATCATCAGCATACTTGTTTTAGGCATCTTTTTGTACCCCACCTATAAAAAACTGGTAACCATTACTTTTATCCCTGCCATTTTTTTATTATTTACGGTATTGCCAACCTATAACCATATTTACCGCGCCAATGCCTGGAATGGTGATACCAATAGTGACCAGGCCTCACAACTGGCCCTTGATGCTGCATTAAATGTAGATGACGAAGATGTTAAAGAAACTAACTGGGATTTTTTAGTTTATCGCTTAAGCGAAATTGATATGTTTACCCGCTTTGTACAGTCGACGCCTAAAAATGTTGATTTTTATGGACTGGATCTCGTTAAACAATCGGCCATTGCATTAGTACCGCGAATACTATGGCCCTCTAAGCCTATTACCGAAGACCTGATCATGCAGCGGGTTTACGATGCCGGCGTAGTTAACCGTAATTCTTCCGTATCGGCCAAACCAGCCTATATTGTTGATGCCTACCTTTCGGGAGGTGATTTAGGAATTTTCATCTTCCTTTTTGGCTATGGTGCCATTGCGCAACTCATAGCCGTTAAAGCCGAAAAATTATTTGGAGGATATATATTAGGAACAGCACTTATATTTTCGGGCCTGTTTCAAATCATGTGGCGCGGCATCAGCTTCGAGTTTTTATTTAACACCGTTTTCTGGAGTTATATCAGCATGCTGCTCATCCACAGAATATTAGTAAATTCTAAGATTTTAAAAGAGGTTTAAAGTAATCCTTAGCCGATCACTAACAATCATAAAACAGCTGCGATAATAAAAAATATGTACCTGCAAATAACAACTGCATGAGCGCTTATAAAGACTACGATTATCCCGACGCAAGTCCCTGCCATGTATTTAAGGAGCTGGAGAAGCCACTGATGTCCTTATTAAATAAAGATGTTAACAGTAGTATTCTTGATCTTGGCTGCGGTAATGGGCACCTGGTAAATTATTTGTTGGCCCGGGGATTTAACGCTTACGGTATTGATGCATCTAAACCCGGCATAGCCATTGCCGAAAAAATAAACCCCGGCAGGTTTTTTGTTCATGACCTTTCCGTTGAAGGTTTGCCGGCGCCATTGAAAGATCATACTTTTAATACCATTATATCAACCGAGGTTATTGAGCATCTGTATGACCCTTATGCCTTTATACGCCTTTGCCGGGATGTTTTAAGCGAATCAAAAGGAGAGCTTATCGTATCCACGCCCTATCATGGCTATTTAAAAAATTTGTTTTTAAGCATCTTAAATAAATGGGATAACCATATCAGCCCTTTGTGGCAGGGCGGGCATATTAAATTCTGGTCGGTTAAAACGCTTACGCAAATTCTTAACGAACATGGGTTTGAAGTAACTGCATTCAGGGGCTGCGGCAGGTTTCCTTATTTTTGGATGACGATGATCATTAAAGCCAAACTCAAGTGAGCGAAAACCTGGACATTATTATTTTAACTTTTGACGAAGCAAAAAACATCGGCGACTGCCTGCAAAGTGCAACTGCGCTTAAGGCTAATATTTACATTGTTGATTCTGGCTCAACCGATAACACTTTGGATATTTGCAGGCGGCATACTCAAAACATTTTCACCCATCCGTTTGAAAACTATGCCGCTCAGCGTAACTGGGCACTGGATAATCTCCCTTTAGCAGGTGCCTGGGTCCTTAATCTTGATGCCGATCACCGGGTAACACCTGAACTTGCAGCACAGTTGAATGATATTTTCAGCAAGCCTGTAGATTCAGAAATCAATGGTTTTCTCATCAGCAGGCGTACGATGTTTATGGGAAAATGGATAAAACATGGCGGTCACTACCCTACTTATCATGCCAACCTGTTCAGGCAGGGTTTCGGGCGCTGCGAGGAAAAACTGTACGACCAGCATTTTAAGGTTACCGGCAACACACAGATACTAAAAACAGATATTATTGATGTCATAACCGATTCCCTTACCAGTTTCATTGCACGTCACAACCATTGGGCAACGCTGGAAGCACAGTATCTTGTTGAGCAGCAAAACGCTCCTTTAGTTGACGATAAGGGCAAATTGGTACATCCGCGCTTATTTGGTAACCCGATGGAACGCCGCCGATACATGAAAAAAAGGTACGAAGCGTTTCCCTTATTTGTAAGGCCTGTAATTTATTTCACGATAAGATATTTTATAAAGCTTGGTTTTTTAGATGGAAAAACCGGGCTGGTATTCCATTTTTTACAGGGTTTTTGGTTCAGGTTTTTGATCGATGCTAAAATTTATGAGTTACGAAAGGAGAGTAAAAAATAATGAAGCGCCCTGCTTTTTTTAATAATCCGGCAACACGGTTTATGCTGTTGTTCATATTGTTATTTACCATTTTCTACAATTTTAATATTTTCTTTTTTGGCATTACCAGTCCCGGCGGAAATTACAGTCCATTTTTAGCCGAGCATCTAAATTATATCGCAGCTTTAAGACAGCTTTTGCTGGATTGCAGCGTAACGGTCCTGAAGTGGCTTGGCTATGCAGCAATAGATAACAACTCCGAACTATTGGTTGCAGGTAAAGGTACGTTGGCCGTGGTTTACAGTTGCCTGGGATTAGGATTGATCAGCTTTTTTTCGGCTTTTGTGCTGGCCTATCCATCTCCGCTCCGATCAAAATTGGTGTTCCTCATTTCGGGGATTTTAGTTATCCAGCTTTTAAACGTATTGCGTTTTGTTTTACTGGCTATCTTTTGGTCAAAAAAGGCAAACCGGATAATTGACCATCACACCATTTTCAATATTATACTTTACATCATTATTGCGTTTAGCCTTTATATTTGGATTAAACGTAACGATAAGCTTGCCGGTACCGATGCCCAAAACTGATCTTTCTACTTACAACAATCATCCTTATAATCCGGGCGGCAACGCATTGAAGTGCATTTTATGGTACTACTTTAATGCGCTGTTTTTAAAAACAAGCATTTTACCATCAAGCGCGTTTAAAGTATTTTTTTTGAGGCTGTTTGGCGCAAAAATTGGTAAAAACGTAACTATCAAGCCTTGTGTAAACATCAAATATCCCTGGAACCTGCATATAGGCAACGAAAGCTGGATAGGCGAAAACGTATGGATAGATAGCCTGGTGCTGATCCGGATTGGTGCACATGTGTGCTTGTCGCAGGGGGCGGTGTTGTTAACGGGCAGTCACAATTACAAAAAAACATCGTTTGATTTGATCACCAAAGGCATAATTTTGGAAGATGGGGTATGGATTTGCGCAGGGGCAATGGTTACCCCCGGCATAACAGCCGCTTCACATGCGGTATTAACCAGCGGTTCCATTGCTACAAAAAATATGGAAGCCTATGGCATTTACCAGGGTAATCCTGCAGTAAAGATCCGGGAACGGGAGATCAGTTAAAAATTTACATCATCTGCTTAAAGTAACACTATGCTAAAACAAAAACTACAAACCCATCAAATCATCTTATTGGTTATGAGCGGGATTGTTTTCATTATGGGTATTATGCTGATCATAGCCCCTGCGGCCATTTATCCCGACCCGAGCAAAGGATTCCAGGTAATGCGCTCTATGGAGTTAGGCTCGGCGTTCAACATCGTTGTAAAACCCAATCAGAATGATATCAGCAAAAATACCTCTGAATTCTTGGCATGGTGGTCGCCGGGACAATACCTGGTGCCTTACTTTTTCAAACTGATTTTTGGCGTTAATACAGGGCAGGCCTCTTCTATAGTAACGCTGCTATTTTCGTTATCAGGCATTTTCGGATTTTACTATTTCTTTAAAAAGGCCGGGTTTACGCCAATGATCTCGGTTTTAAGTGTACTGTTCATCATCATTCAGCTCTCGTTTTTTACGCCTTATGTATTTTACAATGGCGGCGAAGTATTGCTTTTTGGCTATACCGGCTGGTTTTTATGCGGCTGTATGGCGTTCGAAAAAGTTAATTGGAAACTGGCGGTATTCATTTCTGTTGCCGGTATCATTGGTTTTATCTGTAAATCATCCTTTTTGTGGATGCTTGCCGCCGGCTGCTGTTTTTTGTGGTTCCGGCTTTCATTAGGTACAAAGGCTATCTCCGGCTGGATAAAAAATGGCTTATGGATAGGTATTCCGGCAATACTTTCACTACTTACCATCAGTCATTTTTATCTTTCTAAAGGAGGTAATCCATCAACCGTGCATGGCAGCATAAAACTGGCCTGGGAAACTTTCGGTTTTCCGCTGGCATCACCAATATTGACAGCTTTTTCGATAGATGATTTAACCAACGGCCTGTTGTTTCATGATGACCCTCCTATGTTTACCTATTTTTGGGGCGTAGTAATTGTACTTATTTGTGCCATATTAAGTATTTTACTCATCTGGTTTATCGTAAAAAAAGTTCCCTACAAAAATTACGTACTGCTGCTGCTGGTTTTTTATGTGGTAATGGTGTTGTTTTTCGGGCAATCGTTTTTGAGGCAGGCTAATATCTCATACGAGGCAAGGCATTTAAGGCTCATTGGGCTCATCATTGCCCCGGGCATCATTTATTTGATAAGCGGCCTGCAAACCGGTTACAAATACCTGTTTTATTTTGTGTGCTTCGTTATTGCCTACTCAAGCTATAAATATTTTGTACCAAGCTATTTTCAAAATAAAAACACGAGCGCACACGGCTATTCGGGGATAGCACAGTTATTTATTGATCAGCCATCGTTAAACTATATCCGGAACCTCGACAAGCAAAATACCAACGCGATTTTTGTAGTTACAAGTCCAGATCTGAGCCTGGAGATTGAACATAACCGTACGATAACAGTTGAAGCCATCGGCCCCGACGTAGCAATTGATTTTGACGATTATGTATATAAAGGCCACGCCGGTCCGCTGTATATAGTTTTACCTTCCGATTATATCGGCCCAAAATCAACCATCATGCGTAAATGTTTTCCGGGTTATAAGGGTTTTAAAATGACGATGCTGAGCAACCAGTTTATTTTGTGGGAGGCGAAGTAGGTGAAGGAAAGAGTCCCCCCTCACCGTTGTTGGTGTTGTCACCAACTATGTTTTTATACTCGAATGTTATTGTTATATCCAGAAAGCCTTATTCAAAAGCAGGATGTAAGATTGTTGGTGACAACACCAACAACAAGCAGAATACTTAAAAAAATCTCGTTAAACCACGCTCGCATTGATCTCTTTCCAGAGCAGGTCTTTTAGCTGATCGATATTTTTCTGGGCTACAGACGATATAAATATAGAGGGGATTCCATCCGGGATCTCCTTTTTCATTTCGGCCTGCAGCTCGTCGTCAAGCATGTCAGTTTTAGTAATTGCCAGCACACGCGGCTTGTGCATCAGTTCGGGATTGTATTCTTCCAGCTCACGTAATAATATTTCGTATTCTTCTTTTATGCTGCGCGACGTATCAGCAGGTACCATAAACAGTAATACTGAGTTACGCTCGATATGCCTTAAAAACCGAAGCCCTAAGCCCTTACCCTGCGATGCACCTTCGATAATACCCGGGATATCGGCCATTACAAATGAACGCCCGCCGCGATATGATACGATGCCTAAGTTAGGCACCAGTGTAGTGAATGCGTAATCAGCAATTTCGGGTTTTGCAGCCGACACTACCGAAAGCAGGGTTGATTTACCCGCGTTAGGGAACCCTACCAAACCAACATCAGCCAATACTTTAAGTTCGAGAATATTCCAGTCTTCACGGCCGTCTTCTCCGGGCTGCGCAAAACGCGGTGTTTGTTGGGTTGATGTTTTAAAATGCCAGTTTCCCAGTCCGCCACGGCCACCCGGAGTAAGGATCTTTGTTTCGCCGTCCTGAGTGATTTCGAAAAGTACTTCTCCGGTTTCGGCATTTTTTACGGTTGTACCAAGGGGTACTTCCAAAATTTCATCGCGACCGGTTTTGCCAGTACGTAATGAACTGCCGCCCGAATCACCATCGCCTGCAATAACGTGTTTTCGATATTTTAGGTGAAGCATTGTCCATAGCTGGGCGTTACCTTTTACAATAACATGGCCTCCCCTGCCGCCATCACCACCATCAGGACCACCTTTTGAAGTTAATATATCACGGTGCAAATGGGCAGAACCGGCACCTCCGTGGCCCGAACGGCAACAGATTTTTACATAATCAACAAAATTGGAACCCTGCGACATAATTTTTTTATTTAGACGGAAAGTCCGAAAGTTAGTAAAGTCCGAAAGTTAAGAATATTAATGTTCCCAACCTGCGGACTTTACCGACTTTCGGACTAAAGACTTCCGAACGACTATTTATTATACTCTTCTATAACATCAACTAAAGCACCGAAGATGTCATCTACCGAACCTACGCCGTTAATGTTTTTAAATTTATTTTGATTTTGATAAAAACCGGCTACAGGAGCAGTTTTATCATTGTATTCTTTAATGCGTTTGCGGATAACCTCGGGATTAGCATCATCTGCCCTGCCAGATTCTTTCCCCCTATCCAACAGACGGCGCTCAAGCTCGTCATCGTTAACCTCAAGCGCTGTCATGCCTGAAATTGCCGATTGCTTTGATTCCAATAACTTATCCAAAGCCTCTGCCTGTGCAACAGTGCGCGGGAAACCATCAAAAATAAAACCTTTGGCATCCTTGTTAGCGTCAAGCTTATTGCTGATCATGCCAATAACTACGGCATCCGGAACAAGTTTTCCGTCGTCCATCAGTTTCTTGGCTTCCAAACCCAATTCTGTACCTTGAGCAATTTCGCCGCGTAATAAATCCCCAGTTGAAAGATGGATCAAATCGTATTTCTCAATAAGTTTTTTCGACTGAGTACCTTTCCCGGCACCGGGAGGGCCAAACAAAACCAGATTTAGCATGCTCTTGATAAATTAAAAGCCTTTCGGTAATACAACAGAAAGGCTTATCAGTTAGTTTTGTGCACCTTGGGCAGAAAAACCCTGTAATTGCAGTGCGTTTGTGCACTCGAAGGGAGTCGAACCCCTAACCTTCTGATCCGTAGTCAGATGCTCTATCCAATTGAGCTACGAGTGCCTGTTCCGAAATGGAATGCAAAGATAGGATTTAAATAACCCGCTGCAAATTTTTATTCAAAATTATTTTACAATTTCTGCAATAGCTTTAAAGTCAGGTAAATGACCTGCATCTTCAAGCACCTCGGCGTAAATGACATTCTGCTCTTCGTCAATTACGAAGGCCGCGCGCTTGGCTACACCTTTAAGTCCCATAACAAATTGGTCATAAATAGCGCCATAAGCTGTAGATACTTCCTTGTTAAAATCAGAAAGCAAATCAAACTGATAATTGTTCTCCTCTTTAAATTTAGCTAAAGTAAAAGGCGAATCGACAGAAATGCCCAATATACTGGCATTGAGGCCATCATAATAACCAAAGCTGTCGCGCATGGTGCAAAGCTGCGTGGTACAAACGCCCGTAAAAGCCAGAGGAAAAAAGTGGATAACTACTTTGCGGCCTTTAAAATCGGCCAGTGAAACGCTTTTTAAGGCAGATGAAATCAAAATAAACTGAGGAGCCGGCTGGCCGATCTGTAATGACATATGGTGTTGTTTGTTTTAAGCAAATGAATGAAAATAAAATGAGTTAAATAAGCACACCTCCTTTTTTAACATTAAGATGTTTAAATGAATGCCTGCTTTATATAAAAGGCCGATCAAATAACACAAAAACTAAAAAATTAGTTATTATTATCGATTAACTAAAAACTTAGTTATATCTTTATAACATAAACCTTTTATGCTATGTTCAGGAACTACTTTAAAACCGCGCTGCGAAGCTTATTAAAAAACAAAGGCTTTACTTTTATTAATATTATAGGTTTAGCATTAGGGTTGGCCATTTGCCTGCTCATTACATTTTATGTGACAGATGAATTGAGTTACGATCAATATAATGTCAAACACAAAAGGATCTACCGAGTTAATACCGACCTAAAATTTAGCGGAACGCTTACTGAATATGCCATAACAGCTATTCCGGTTGCCAATGTTTTAAAAACAGAATGCCCCGAAGTTGAAACAGCCGTACGTGTAACACCGGCATTAAACATCCGCTTTAAAAAAGGCGACGAAATTGTACGCGAAGATGGCACGACATTTTACAGCGAACCCAATATTTTTGATGTATTTACCCTCCCCCTACTCTCCGGCGATGCCAAAACGGCTTTAAAGGAACCTAACACGATAGTGATCGCTGAGTCGATGGCTAAAAAATATTTTAACCGCAGCAATGTGATTGGGCAAACTTTGTTTTTAGTAACAAGCGGTACATCACTCAAAATAACCGGCGTCATGAAAGATATGCCGGTACAATCGCATTTCAGGGCCAACTTTTTACTGGCAGCCAGTCCGGTTAACAACGATGCTCCATGGAACAGGCTAACCGCCTTTGCCACTTATGTGCTGGTTAAACCCAACACAAACATTGCCAGCCTCGAATCAAAACTCAATGCAGAAATGCAAGAGGGACTTAAAGGCTCAAGCACTATGAATTACAGCAAGTTCAGGTCCGGCGGCAACTACTTCAAACTTAGCCTGATGCCGGTAACAGATATCCACCTTAAATCAAACCGGGTAATGGAGTTGGGTGCTAATGGCAACAGCCAGTATGTTTATATTTTTTCGGCGGTGGCTATATTTATTTTATTACTGGCCTGTATTAATTTCATGAACTTGTCCACAGCCCGCTCGGCCAGTCGGGCACGCGAAGTTGGGGTACGCAAGGTATTAGGCTCATCGCGCAAGCATCTTATTTTCCAGTTCCTTGCCGAGTCATTGATCGTAACTTTCGTAGCTGCCGTTATTGCGGTGTTTGCCGCGTGGGCCCTGCTACCTTTATTCAATCATCTTTCAAACAAACAATTAGTCATAAATGCGCAAACTGCAACCTGGCTATTGCCTGCATTATTAAGCATTGTTGTTATAGTTGGTGTTTTGGCAGGCTCCTATCCCGCATTTTTCCTTTCGGCATTTCAACCCATTAATGTTTTAAAAGGGAAGATCTCAACAGGCTTTAAAGGTGGTACATTCCGGAGCACGCTGGTGGTTTTCCAGTTTTCCATTTCTATTTTTTTGGTGATAGGCACTTTGGTGATCTATAACCAACTCAACTATATTCAAAATAAGAACCTCGGCTTTAACCGAAACCAGGTACTTATCCTCAACAACGTTAATACGCTTGAACACCCCGAACTGTTGAAACAGGAGATTAAAAAGCTACCCGGTGTTATTAACGCTACGCTTACCAGCTTTTTACCAACAGCCAATAACAAAGTGTTAAACTATGTGTCGCCCAGTGGAAAAGAGGGCCAGTCTACCCAATTCTGGAAAATTGATGAAGATTACATCGGCACCATGGGTATGCAAATGAAGAATGGCCGCGGTTTTTCCGGGGAGTTCAGGACCGATTCAACAGCGATGGTTATCAATGAAACAGCGGCAAAAGTATTTGGCTATGGCAATGATGCCATTGGCAAAACCATCAACACGGGCATTGCTAAGGACCTAAAAAAATATCATGTGATAGGCGTAGTAAAGGATTTCAACTTTAGTTCGTTGCGCGATAATGTCACCCCGCTGGTAATGGTGCTCGACAACGATTGGCTGGCGCGTTTAAGCATCCGCATAAATACCCATAACCTGCCCATCCTGATGACCGGAATAGAGAAAACCTGGAAAACCATCGCCCCAAATGAGCATTTTGAATATTCGTTCATGGACGCCGATTTTGATGCCCTGTACCGCACCGAGCAACGCATGGGGCAACTATTTATCATTTTTACAGGCTTAGCTATAGCTATTGCCTGCCTTGGTTTATTTGGCCTTGCCGCTTATGCCGCCGAGCAACGTAACCGGGAGATAGGCATTCGCAAGGTATTGGGTGCAAGCATAGCGGCTATTGTAACCATGTTATCGAAAGACTTTGTGAGGTTAGTGACTATGTCATTTTTAATTGCAGCGCCATTGGCCTGGTTAACTATGAACAAATGGCTGCAGGGTTTTGCTTACCGGCAAGATATACAATGGTGGGTGGTGATATTAGCAGGCGCGGGGGCTGTGGCTATCGCGTTTGTTACTATCAGTCTACAATCTTTCAGGGCTGCAGCGGCTAATCCGGTTGAGAGTTTGCGGGTTAGCGATTAGAGGTTGGGAGCTACTATGCCGGTGATTGGCTTGTAATTTCTGTTAACATATAGCACTTTTAAACATGAGGTACCTACGGAGCCAAAAAGTTACTTTATAAGTTGCTATAAACACGGTACTCCTAACGGAGTTTTAATTTAACGCCGAATACCCCAGAGAGGTACCGTGTTTATAGAAAATAAATCGAAAACCTTTAGGCTCCGTAGGTGCCTCGTATTTACTGTTGATTTTAAAAGCGTATTACTTACCGTCCGCATTCTAAAACAAACCCTCGACCGACGCAAGTATGAAGGGCGGGAATGGAGGGCAATCGCTACTTGTGCCTTTAGCAACGGTATAAGTAGCCTTTATCTTCAGATCATTGGATCTTAAAAATCCTTCTTGCGTTATCATATAAGGATTTATATTTCAAAAATGTATCTTCTTCTGTTTTATCCCAATAAACCCGTAGCCCATTACTTTCTTCAACTGCCTGCACAAATCCTCTTTGCAACTTATCATAAGCCTGTTCAAAGGTATCTGATGGATATAACGGTACGATAGCACCGTGAAAAGTAATTTTGTAATTTGAAAAAACAGGAGATTCAGCGTTCAGTTCTTCCAGCTGCTTTTGGATCCTCGCTAAAAAACCGACT
The DNA here is from genome assembly GCF_047324315.1 of Mucilaginibacter sp. Mucisp86. NCBI lineage: Bacteria > Pseudomonadati > Bacteroidota > Sphingobacteriia > Sphingobacteriales > Sphingobacteriaceae > Mucilaginibacter > Mucilaginibacter sp. Mucisp86. Next base: position 3,900,311 of record NZ_CP168503.1, on the reverse strand, counting down.
GCCTCATACTGGGGGCCTTTTATCAGAAAAATAAACTCATCTCCACCTGTGTATTTTCGGTAGATGCGTTTCATGAAATTATTTTCAAGTTTATAATCCCGCTTGTAGATCTCCTCGTCCCTTCTCATCCTGCCAAACAACTCCTGGGCAATCGTCCTGATCACTTCATCGCCTTTTTGAAACCCTTGTTTTTTATTTATCTCACCAAAACCGTCTAAATCAATCAGTATTAGATGAAATAACTCTTTGGGTCTGTTTTGAATATCTATTTTAAACTTCTCCTGATTGGCAATACCGGTCACAAAGTCTATCAAACGCATCCTTTCAGAATCTAATAATAATGCTTTCACATTTTCCAGTTCTGTTTTAGTTTTCTTGTGACTGGTAACTTCTTTGAAATAAAAAATATAAACACTATAAAACACCAGCAAACCAATGCCTAATAACGAAAACACATATAACGGAACGCTGATAGTTATCCCGGCAGGAAAAAAGAATGCCTTGATTTTATCAAACTCCGTAAAAAATAAAATTATACCGGTAATAGTTGTCAGTATTACGCCAAGCGAGGTTATAAGTTTACGGGGCTCCACAATAATTAAATTGATATTTAGGATGATATAAATTTATACAATTAGTTTTAATCTGAAGCCAATACGCAGAGGCTTTTCCTTACATGACATTTTCATCTTAACTTAGCTTTCAACGTCATACCTATGAAAGCAATAGTAATAACCCAACCCGGTGGCCCGGAAGTTTTGCAATTGGCCGAAAGGCCAAAGCCTCAATACGGAGCCGATGAAGTACTGATTAAAGTAATGGCGGCCGGTGTTAACCGCCCCGATGTGTTTCAGCGCAAGGGGAATTATCCGCCACCTGCCAGCGCCCCTGCAGATATCCCCGGACTGGAAGTAGCCGGCATAATTGTCGAAGTAGGTGACGCTGTTATCCAATGGAAACCTGGCGATAAGGTTTGCGCGCTGGTTACTGGCGGCGGTTATGCCGAATATTGCAAAGCACCCGAAGGCCAATGTCTCCCCGTACCTGCCAACCTTAGCTTCACCGAGGCGGCTTCACTGCCCGAAACATTTTTTACAGTGTGGAGCAATGTGTTTGATCGTGGCAATCTGCAACCCGGTCAATCGCTGCTGATACATGGCGGATCAAGCGGTATTGGTGTAACGGCTATTCAAATGGCCAAAGCTTTGGGCAGTACCGTTTATGTAACAGCCGGTTCTGATGAAAAATGCGGCTTCTGCGAGCAGCTTGGCGCCGACAAGGCCATCAACTATAAAACAACTGATTTTAAAGACGCGATCAAATCGCTTACCCATAGCATTGGCGTTAATGTGATCCTGGATATGATTGGCGGCGACTATATACCCGGCAATATCGATTCGTTGGCTGTTGAAGGCAGGCTGGTGATGATCAACGCCATGAATGGCCGCGAAGTGCAGCTTGACCTGGCTAAAGTCATGGCCAAAAGGCTCATCATTACGGGCTCCATGTTAAGGAGCCGTGAGGTTGCATTTAAAGCCGCTATCGCCCAAAATCTCGAACAAAAAATATGGCCTTTGCTATCATCAGGTAAAATCAAGCCCATAGTGTATAAAATTTTCGATGCCGGCGAAGCTGCAGAAGCTCATAAACTGATGGAAAGTAGTACTCATACAGGCAAAATTGTATTGACTTTCGCGCAATAAAGGCAAACAATTAACAATGTTGAAATTATCCTTTAAAAAACTTGGTACACTATTTAAATAATTGGATAGAAATCTTAACTTTGCGCCTCTGAAATAGCATCTTATACATTCCTGTTACAAATGATGTATGTTGCTGTTCAGTAAAAGCATTTTTTAAAAAACACCAGGTTATATATGCCAAACATTGGAAAAATTTCAAGGATCATTGGTCCGGTAGTCGACGTAAGTTTCGCTGATGACGCTCATCTTCCTAAAATTTATGACGCGTTAGAGATCACGAAAGACAATGGCCAAAAAATCATTTTAGAGGTTCAGCAGCACTTAGGCGAAGACCGTGTACGTGCCATCGCGATGGACTCGACCGACGGTTTGTTACGCGGTATGAAGGTATTGGATACCGAAGCGGCTATCAAAATGCCTATCGGCGATAACATCAAAGGTCGTGTATTTAACGTGGTAGGTGATGCTATCGACGGTATTGCTAACCTTGACAAATCAAACGGTCGCCCTATCCACGCTACTCCTCCAAAGTTTGATGATCTATCAACCGAAACTGAAGTACTTTTTACAGGTATTAAAGTTATCGACCTTTTAGAGCCTTATGCAAAAGGTGGTAAAATCGGTTTGTTTGGTGGTGCCGGTGTAGGTAAAACAGTATTGATCCAGGAACTGATCAACAACATCGCGAAAGCTTATGCAGGTTTATCTGTATTTGCAGGTGTTGGTGAGCGTACACGTGAAGGTAATGACCTTTTACGTGAGATGCTTGAGTCAGGCATTATAAAATATGGCGACGCTTTCATGCATTCAATGGAAGAAGGCGGTTGGGACTTAACTAAAGTTGATACCGAAGCCATGAAAGATTCAAAAGCAACATTCGTGTTCGGTCAGATGAACGAGCCGCCGGGTGCACGTGCACGTGTGGCCCTTTCAGGCTTAACTATTGCCGAGTATTTCCGTGATGGTGATGAAGATGGTAAAGGCCGTGATATCCTTTTCTTTATCGACAACATCTTCCGCTTTACCCAGGCAGGTTCAGAAGTATCAGCGCTATTAGGCCGTATGCCATCTGCAGTAGGTTACCAGCCAACGCTTGCTACCGAGATGGGTACCATGCAGGAGCGTATCACTTCAACCAAACGCGGTTCAATCACGTCAGTACAGGCAGTTTACGTACCTGCGGATGACTTGACCGACCCGGCGCCGGCTACAACCTTCGCCCACTTGGATGCTACTACCGTACTTTCACGTAAAATTGCCGAGCTTGGTATTTACCCTGCGGTGGATCCGTTGGATTCAACCTCACGTATCCTTAGCCCAGCAGTTTTAGGTGACGAGCACTACAATACCGCGCAACGCGTTAAAGAAACTTTACAACGCTACAAAGAGCTTCAGGATATCATCGCCATCTTGGGTATGGACGAGCTTTCTGAAGAAGATAAGTTAGTTGTATCACGCGCACGTCGTGTTCAGCGTTTCTTGTCACAGCCGTTCCACGTTGCCGAGCAGTTCACCGGCTTAAAAGGTGTACTGGTTGACATTAAAGATACCATCAAAGGTTTCAACATGATCATGGACGGCGAAGTTGATGAGTATCCTGAAGCAGCTTTCAACTTAGTTGGCAGCATTGAAGATGCTATTGAAAAAGGCAAAAAGCTGTTAGCTGAAGCTAACGCTTAGATTTGAGATGTGAGATATGAGATTTGAGATAGAAGACCTAAATTTGGTTAATATCATTCAAGCTTATATCTCACATATAAAACCCGATTTAAGATCGCAGATCAGGACAGCGTTGTCTCACGTCTCAAATCTCAAATCTCATATCTAAAAAAGACATGACATTAGAAATTCTTACTCCCGATAAAAAAGTTTACGAAGGCGAGGCCACCTCGGTAACCCTGCCTGGTGCTTTGGGATTATTTGAAATACTGAACAACCACGCCCCTATTATTTCCACCCTTCAGGATGGCAAACTTACCGTACGCGGTGGTGCTGCTAAAGAAGAAGTGTTTTTTATTAAAGGCGGTGTTGTTGAAGCATTAAACAATAAAGTAACTGTTTTGGCCGAAGGTATTCAGCACAAATAGGCGCTACTTTATAAACTTACATAAAGCGCCCGGGTATCATTATCCGGGCGCTTTTTTTGTAGGGATATCTCTTTAAAACGATTGTGGCAACATTAATAAAAAAGGCAAAGCAGCTGAATAATCTAACAGATCATATTCAAGCCCAAGCAACCTGATGTTATGATAATACGTTTGGTGATGATCATAGTAATATTTTTCCGATTGCAGAAACCAGGCTTTCGTACCAAGCTTTTCGGCTATGAACCATTTTTCGAGTAAACGGGCGGTACGACCATTACCATCTTCAAAAGGATGGATCTTCACGAAGATCAGATGGATCATTGAAGCGAAAAAGAAAACTTCGGGGGTAGTTAGCTTAGCTTTTAATAGCAAATCAACATCATTAAAAAACAGTTCCAACTTTTGTTCAACCAAATCGGGGGCGCAGGCAACATATTCAATTTTGCCATCCGGTGTTATTACAAACATATTGCCGGTACGCAGTTTCCCTCTGCGGTCTTTTTGCAAGATATGTTTGGTAAGCAAGCTATGGGCTTCCTGAACTGACTGGTAGTTTAATTTGTTTATTTGAGCAAACTGATAAGCCTCGTAAAGATCATCTATCTTCTGCGTATAATCAGGCAAAAAATGTACTCCAAGCATTTTATGTTTCACAAACGAATCAAGCTCTATATTTTCACCTTCAATTTTTGAAGAGAAAACCGCTGAAACTGAAGTATAAAAACTAAAAGTATTTGTCGACAGAGCGCTATCTTCTAATTGCTCGAAGTCTTGAAGAAGTGCATGAGGTACCTGTTCCCGATATTCGTCCAGCAGGTCAATTGGTAATATTTCAAAAGGCAAATCCTTCATTGGATAGTGTAAAGATACAATCGCATCTTTATTATTTTTCTTATTTGGAAACATTTGAACTAATTACACCACAAACTAAAGTCATATTGAATCTACTATAAACAATTAAACCCTGTATTAAGTACTGTTATAATAGTTAGATTTGTACTTTCAGTGTGTAAAACCATGAAAATATTAACCATCCGGCAAAAATTAATGATCTACCTGGCAGATGCCGATGATAGCAAGATTGAGGCTGTTTATACACTTTTAGAAAAAGATATCCATGATAAAACTATCGTTAATCTCAGTAGAGAACAATTGGAAATATTGGACAACGAACGCAAGATCCATTTAAGTGGTCAAACAAAATCTTATACTCGCCGGGAGGCTAATCAAATCGTCAAAACCATGCGTTAAAACCTTAATGAAAATAAGGCTTCTTACCTTCACAACTACTAACTCCAACCGCCATTTCCTTCATTTCAGGCAGAAAATCGACAACTTACTATGCATGCATAAAAAACATACCGAATACCGTTTTGAACTTTGGTATATTTCATTAAAAATTTTATATCTTTATAAATAAATTTTACAAAATTAAATTTCAAATAAATAAAATAATTAAAATAAAATACTTATTTCAAAAAATCAGTGGCGACTATTGCTATTACCTGACGCGATGGCTACCTTACATATATTGATTTTCGATACCAAGTAAACCAGTATCATCAACAAAATTAAATACTAACACTGTCTACATATCTAATAAAATGAGTTCATCATCAGATACCACCAAGGCTATAGAATTGAACAAGTATAGCAAAACCTTTACCCAGGACCCAACGCAGCCTGCCGCACAGGCCATGCTTTACGGAATTGGCTTAACCGACGACGATATGCGCAAAGCACAGGTCGGCGTGGCCAGCATGGGTTATGATGGTAACACTTGTAACATGCACCTGAACGACCTGGCTAAACTGGTTAAACAAGGTATCTGGGATGAAGATATGGTAGGCCTGATATTCCACACCATTGGTGTAAGTGATGGCATGAGTAACGGTACCGAAGGTATGCGTTACTCATTGGTAAGCCGCGATATTATTGCCGATTCCATTGAGGCTGTTACCGGCGCTCAATATTATGATGGTTTAATTACCCTGCCTGGTTGCGATAAAAACATGCCTGGTTCGGTAATGGCCATGGGTCGCTTAAACCGTCCGTCGATCATGGTATACGGTGGTACTATCAAACCAGGCCACTGGAAAGGCGAAGACCTGAACATCGTATCGGCATTTGAAGCTTTAGGCAAAAAGATTGCCGGCCAGATTGATGATGTTGATTTCATGGGTGTTATTAAAAATGCCTGCCCAAGCGCGGGTGCCTGCGGTGGTATTTATACCGCTAATACTATGGCTGCCGCTATTGAAGCCTTGGGTATGAGCTTGCCATATTCATCATCAAACCCGGCATTAAGCGCCGAGAAAAAAGCAGAATGCCTTGCAGCAGGAAAAGCGATCAAGGTATTGTTAGAAAAAGATATCAAACCTTCAGACATCATGACCCGCGAGGCATTTGAAAATGCTATTGTTGTGATCATGGTACTGGGTGGCTCAACCAACGCGGTATTGCACCTGATTGCAATGGCTAAAAGCGTTGACGTAAAACTAACCCAGGATGATTTCCAGGCGGTAAGTAACCGTATCCCCGTACTGGCCGATATGAAACCAAGCGGTAAATACATGATGGAAGACCTGCACAACATTGGCGGCGTTCCGGCTGTAATGAAATATTGTTTGGAGCAAGGCTGGCTGCATGGCGATTGCCTTACAGTTACTGGTAAAACTATTGCCGAAAACCTGGCTGAAATACCTTCGTTGGAGTTTGAAACTCAAAAGATCATCAAACCTGTCGAAAACCCGATCAAAGCTACCGGTCACCTGCAAATCCTGTACGGAAACCTTGCTGAAGGCGGTAGTGTTGCCAAGATCACCGGTAAAGAAGGTGAGCGTTTCACCGGCCCCGCCCGTGTATTCGATGGCGAGTTTGAACTGATTGCCGGTATCCAGAGCGGCCGTGTTAAAAAAGGTGATGTTGTGGTGATCCGCAACGTAGGTCCTAAAGGCGCGCCGGGCATGCCGGAAATGCTGAAACCAACCTCGGCCATATTTGGTGCCGGTTTAGGTAGCTCAGTAGCGTTAATTACCGATGGACGCTTTAGTGGCGGTACACATGGCTTCGTCGTCGGTCACATCACACCCGAGGCTTACGACGGCGGGTTTATAGCGATGGTGAATGATGATGATATAATCGAGATTGATGCTGTTGCCAATACTATAAACGTTTCGCTGCCGCAAGAAGAAATAGCCGCACGCCGTGCCGCATGGCAAAAACCGGCGCTGAAGGTTACCAAGGGTGTGTTATATCGTTACGCTAAAAACGTAACTACCGCTGCCGAAGGCTGCGTTACCGACGAATAAGCAATGAACAAAATGGCGTATTATAAAAGCCATGAATAAAGTGAACATAAACTAAGCCCGTTCATTTTAGCAAATTAGAGACAGATAGAATAAATCAGTTTAGCACCAAAAAGTGCTATGAATATAAAAAATACAGGTATGGAAACTGCACAAGAAACCTTAACCGCGCCAGCCGCCACCGAAACCGTAAACGTTTCAGGATCGGTAGCATTATTGGAAGCATTGATAGCCGAAGGTACGGATACCATTTTTGGATATCCGGGCGGCGCCATCATGCCCATTTATGATGCTTTGTTTGATTACAATGACAAGCTGAACCACATATTGGTACGCCATGAACAAGGCGGCATTCACGCCGGCCAGGGCTATGCACGTACTTCGGGCAAAGTGGGCGTGGTATTTGCCACCAGTGGTCCGGGTGCCACTAACCTGGTAACCGGTTTGGCCGATGCCCAGATCGATAGTACTCCGTTGGTTTGTATTACCGGGCAGGTATTCGCGCACCTTTTAGGTACCGATGCTTTTCAGGAAACTGATGTGATCAACATTACCACCCCGGTTACCAAATGGAACTATCAAATAACTGATGCTACCGAAATCCCGGAAGTTATTGCCAAGGCATTTTACATTGCCCGCAGCGGCAGGCCCGGCCCGGTATTGATCGACATTACTAAAAACGCACAAATTCAGCTATTTGATTTTGCAGGCTATAAACCATGCGATCATATCCGCAGCTACAGGCCAAAACCAATCGTTCGCCCGCAATACATTCAGCAGGCTGCCGAATTGATCAATAGCGCTCAAAAACCATTCATCCTGTTTGGTCAGGGTGTTATTTTGGGCGGTGCTGAGCAGGAGTTTAAAGCTTTTGTTGAAAAAAGCGGTATCCCTGCAGCCTGGACAGTACTTGGTGCCGGCGCTATCCCTTCAGACCATCCGTTAAACGTAGGTATGTTGGGTATGCATGGCAACTACGGCCCTAACGTTTTAACTAACGAGTGTGATGTATTGATCGCGATAGGTATGCGTTTTGACGACCGTGTAACCGGTCGCTTGGATAAATATGCTAAACAAGCAAAAGTTGTTCATTTGGATATTGACCCGGCTGAGATCGACAAGAACGTAAAATCAACAGTACCGGTTTGGGGTGATTGCAAGGAAACCCTTCCATTGCTGACCAAAGCCATCGAAAAGAAAGAACATACTGAGTGGTTAGCTAAATTTAACGACTACACCCGCCAGGAAGTTGAAGCTGTTATTCATAACGAGCTTAATCCAACTACGCCTGAAATGACCATGGGCGAAGTAATTAAACAACTTAACGAGCTTACCAATGGGGACGCGGTTATCGTAACCGACGTAGGTCAGCACCAGATGGTGGCCTGTCGTTATGCCAAATTCAATAAAACACGCAGCAACGTTACCAGCGGCGGTTTGGGTACTATGGGCTTTGCATTGCCTGCGGCTATAGGCGCTAAATTTGGTGCTCAGGACCGTGAGGTTGTAGCTATCATTGGCGATGGCGGTTTCCAGATGACTTTACAAGAATTGGGTACCATAATGCAAAGCGGTATCGATGTAAAAATCATCATCCTTAATAACCGTTTCCTGGGCATGGTAAGGCAATGGCAGGAGCTTTTCAACCAACGTCGTTACTCGTTTGTTGATATCCAAAGCCCTAACTTTGTAACTTTGGCTTCAGCTTATGGTATCCCGGGCAAATCAATTGACAACCGTGATGATCTGCCTGCTGCTTTAAGCGAAATGCTGAACAACAAAGGATCATACCTGCTTGAAGTAATTGTTACCAAAGAGAATAACGTATTCCCGATGGTACCACAAGGATGCAGTGTAAGCGAGATCAGGTTAAAGTAAAAATCTCACCTACTTAAAAAATTTGAGTCATGAGCGAAGCAGAAAAAAAACAGGAGTTCAACATCACCATATATACCGAAAACCAAATTGGTTTATTAAGCAGGATAGCTATTATATTTACACGCCGTAAAATCAATATCGACAGCCTGAACACTTCTCCGTCGGAGATTGACAGTATTCACCGCTTTAATATTGTAATTAACGAATATGAAGAAGTAGTGCGCAAACTTACCCGCCAGATAGAAAAACAGGTTGAGGTGTTAAAAGCATATTATCACACCAACGAAGATGTGATTTGGCAGGAATTAGCGTTATATAAGGTATCAACCGATGTAATTGCCGAAAAGGTTAGCGTTGAGCGCTTATTACGCGAAAACGGTGCACGCGCGGTAGTGATCCGTAAGGACTACACCGTGTTTGAAACCACCGGTCACCGCGAGGAAACCGATAACCTGATCAACATATTACAACCTTATGGCCTGATAGAATTTGTACGCAGCGCCCGTGTTGCTATCATTAAGGATAGCGAAGGCTTTAACAGCAAACTGCGCGAGTTTGAAAGGCTTGAACCAGGCGAAGAGGTAATCGAAAACGAATACCTTAACCAGGGCGAAAAGGTGTTTACGATGTAATCCCGCCGACGGCGGAGAGATTAGTGATTGGAGAATAGAGATTAGTTGAGTTGGCTCTTGGTTAATAGATGATGGTTCATAGTCAGAAGGTCATAATCAACGCAATCAAACCGCATCAAGGGTCAAAATCGGTGTAATCATTAAATAATCGGTGTAATCAAGAAAAATAAATTACTCAATACAAATAAAATCGGTGAGATCACCACTAATCGGTGAAATCACAAAAATCAAAAAACAATGGCAAAACTAAATTTCGGCGGAACTGAAGAAAACGTAGTAACCCGCGAAGAGTTCCCTTTATCAAAAGCTCAGGAAGTATTAAAAGATGAAGTAGTAGCGGTAATTGGCTACGGTGTACAAGGTCCGGGCCAGGCCCTTAACCAAAAAGATAACGGTATCAACGTAATTGTTGGTCAGCGTAAAGGCACCAAAACATGGGATAAAGCTATCAGCGATGGTTTTGTACCGGGCGAAACCCTTTTTGAAATTGAAGAAGCTTTAGAAAAAGGAACTGTAATTTGCTACTTATTGAGCGATGCAGCCCAGATCGCGTTATGGCCAACTGTTAAAAAACACCTAACTCCAGGCAAAGCCCTTTATTTCTCTCATGGCTTTGGTATCACTTTCAACGAGCAAACAGGCATCGTGCCTCCTGCTGATGTTGACGTGTTCCTGGTTGCTCCTAAAGGTTCAGGCACTTCATTGCGCCGTATGTTCCTGCAAGGCCGTGGCTTAAACTCAAGCTACGCTATCTTCCAGGATGCTACAGGTAAAGCATTTGACCGTGTTATCGCTTTAGGTATCGCTGTAGGTAGCGGTTACTTATTCGAAACTAATTTCAAAAAAGAAGTATACAGCGATTTAACCGGCGAGCGTGGCACATTGATGGGTTGTGTTCAAGGTATCTTCGCTGCTCAATACGATGTATTACGTAGCCATGGTCACTCTCCGTCTGAAGCATTTAACGAAACTGTTGAAGAGCTTACCCAATCATTAATGCCGCTTGTTGCTGAAAACGGTATGGACTGGATGTACGCCAACTGTTCAACTACTGCTCAGCGTGGTGCGCTTGACTGGTGGAAAAAATTCCGTGACGCTACTAAACCGGTATTTGAAGAGCTTTACGAAAGCGTTGCAACTGGTAAAGAGTCTCAACGTTCTATCGATTCAAACAGCCAGCCGGATTACCGCGAAAAACTGGATGCCGAACTGAAAGAATTACGCGAAAGCGAATTATGGCAAGCAGGCAAAACCGTACGCAGCTTACGTCCTGAAAACCAGGTTGTAGAAGCTTAGTATTAGTGGCAGTAGCAGTTTTTAGTGGCAGTTAAGCCGCTGTGATTGCTACTGCCTACTTTTAATATATTAGTGGCAGTAGCAGTTTAAAGGAGCAGTAAAACACTGCAACTGCCGCTGCTACTGCCACTTAAAACTAAGGGCAAGCAGCAAATCAAAAACTGCAACTGCTACTGCCACTTAAAACTATAATAAAATGGGACAAACATTATTTGATAAGATCTGGGATGCGCACGTCGTCAGCAGCAGCGAGGGGTTCCCGGATATTTTGTACATCGATACACATTTCATTCACGAGGTAACCAGTCCGCAGGCATTTGATGGTTTGCGTCAGAGAGGCTTACCCGTTTTCAGGCCAAAACAAACTGTGGCCACCGCCGATCATAACGTTCCAACTATTGATCAGCACTTACCCATTAAAGAAGAACTTTCACGCTACCAGGTAGATATGCTCACCAAAAACTGCAAAGAGTTTGGTGTTGAGCTATATGGCTTAGGCCACCCGTACCAGGGTATCGTTCACGTTATAGGCCCCGAACTGGGCATCACCCGTCCGGGTGGTACTTATGTTTGCGGCGACAGTCATACTTCAACCCACGGCGCTTTTGGTGCCATTGCCTTTGGTATTGGTACATCGCAGGTTGAGCAGGTGTTGGCTACACAATGTTTACTTCAGTCGCGCCCAAAACGCATGAAAATTGAAGTGAATGGTAAACTACAAAAAGGCGTTGGTGCCAAAGATATTATCCTTTACATCATATCGCAGATCTCGGCTGCCGGTGGTACCGGTTATGCTGTCGAATATGCCGGCGATACCATCCGCTCACTGAGCATGGAGGGCCGCATGACCATCTGTAATATGAGCATCGAAATGGGTGCCCGTTGCGGACTGATAGCGCCCGACGAAACAACTATTGAATACGTAAAAGGCCGCGAGTTTGCCCCTAAAGGCGAAGACTGGGATAAGGCCGTAGCTTACTGGAAAACTTTATACTCTGATGCTGATGCAGCTTTTGATGAAGTATTATCCTTTAAAGCCGAAGATATTGAGCCGATGATCACCTACGGAACAAATCCGGGTATGGGCATCGGTGTTACACAACACGTTCCTGAAACTGCTTCGTTTGAAGCAAAAGAGCAGGGATCATATAAAAAAGCCCTTGATTACATGGGCCTGCACGATGATGAAACACTATTGGGCAAACCAATTGATTACGTATTCATCGGCAGCTGTACCAACTCGCGCATTGAAGACCTTCGCCAGGTAGCCGAGTTCGTAAAAGGCAAACACAAAGCCGATAATGTTACCGTATGGGTAGTTCCCGGCTCAAAACAAGTACAGCAGCAAGCCATTGCCGAAGGCCTCGACAAGATATTTAACGAAGCCGGCTTCCCGCTCCGCGAACCGGGTTGCAGCGCATGCCTTGGCATGAACGAGGACAAGATACCTGCAGGCAAGTACTGCGTATCGACCTCAAACCGCAACTTTGAAGGAAGACAAGGACCTAACTCACGTACGTTCCTTGCAAGCCCGCTTACTGCGGCAGCAAGTGCAATTACAGGTGTGGTTACAGATATCAGGGAATTTCTCGCTGAGGAGGTTGTCTGAACCGGAATTAAACGAATTTGTTGAATTACACGAATTTTAGAATTTTTTGAATTTGCTTTTGAAATTCGCGTAATTCTTTAATTCGACAAATTCAAGCTCAGAAAAGATGATAAATGGATACTGTAAAGAAAACGCCCACAGAATTTAAAGACTGCTCAAGTAAAATTATAGGTTGCGCTATGAGGGTTCATTCAGTTTTAGGGAATGGTTTTCAGGAGGCGATTTATCAGAGAGCGTTAGAACTTGAAATGGCCCATGAAGGTTTAGGGTTTGTAAGAGAAATGGAGATGCCGATCTTTTACAGAAACGAGCAGATTGGCACGCGACGGGTTGATTTCTTTGTTGAGGGAGAAATAATGGTTGAACTGAAAGCGATTATATTTTTGGAGGATGTTCACCTCGCCCAAGGCATTAATTACCTCGAAGCATACAATATAAAAACCGGGTTGCTCATTAATTTTGGAAGTAAGAGCCTCCAGTTTAAACGACTATTGAATAAGAAGTATAATCCGGATAATGTTTGAACCGGGATTGAACGAATTAAGGAATGATCAGGCTTAAAACCTGATTCAAAAAAATTCTAAAATTCGTGTAATTCAAAAAATTCGACAAATTCCGGTTCAGAAAAAAGAAAACAAAATGGCAACTAAAATATTTAAACACGTCCAAACCAGCATAGTGCCTTTGCCTATCGAAAACATCGATACCGACCAGATCATTCCTGCAAGGTTTTTGAAGGCTACTACCCGCGACGGTTTTGGTAATAACTTATTCCGCGACTGGCGTTTTGATGGCGATGATAATCCCAAACAGGATTTCGTACTTAATAACCCAACCTTCAGCGGTAAAGTGCTTGTAGCCGGTAAAAACTTTGGCTGCGGCAGTAGCCGTGAGCACGCTGCATGGGCTATATCTGATTATGGTTTCGACGCGGTAGTGAGCAGCTTTTTCGCCGATATTTTTAAAGGCAACGCGCTTAACAATGGTTTATTACCAGTACAGGTGAGCGAAGATTTTTTGAAAAAGATCTTTGATGCTGTTTATGCCGATCATAAAGCCGAGGTAGAGATTGATCTGGAAAACCAGACCATCACCATCTCTTCAACCGGCGAAAAAGAAAGCTTCGAGATCAACCCGTACAAAAAAGCCTGCCTGATAAACGGCTACGATGATATCGACTATATTCTGAGCCAAAAAGGTAAGATAGAGGAGTTTGAGGAAGCTCGTTAAGGTTAAAGGCTAAAGGTCAAAAAAAATGACTCAACGACCTGATGGCAGCAAAGCTAAAATGACCTGCAAAGAAATGACCTAATGACAGCGCAGCTAAATGACAGAGTAACGTAATGACAACAACAAACAAGCATATTCAAAGAGAAGGTAAAGGTACTGCCAAATTATTCGACGAACGGAGTTTAGCGAATGACTATGCAACCCTTGCCCCCCTGCTCAGGCCGGGCCTGAAGGTGCTGGATGTTGGTTGTGGTACCGGCGCTATCTCTAAAGATATTGCCGCATTGGTTGGTGAAAGCGGTCATGTTACGGGCATTGATAACACCGAATATTTTATCCAGAGTGGTAAGGAAACTTACGCTTCGGTTCAAAATATGGATCTGATCTATCATGATCTGTTCAGCTTTGAGCCGGAAGAAAAGTACGACCTTATTGTTTCGGCAAGGGTATTACAGTGGTTGAGCAATCCGGTTGAGGCTTTAAAGAAAATGTATTCGTTGTTAAAACCAGGTGGTACAGTATCCATTTTGGATTATAACCACGAGGCTTTACAATGGCAACCGCAACCACCGGCAAGCATGCAGCGCTTTTATGCTACCTTTTTAAGGTGGAGGGGCGACGCCGGCATGAACAACCACGTTGCTGAAGACCTGCCGAAATATTTGCAGGAAGCCGGCTTTACCAATATCGAAACATTTGATGCCGATGAAGTTTACCAGAAAGGCGACTATAACTTTGTAAACAAAGCGGGCATCTGGGCAAAAGTAGCTCAGTCAAAGCAAATGGTTGAGGAAGGCTATATTGACGATGAATCGCGTTTGCTTGCTATTGATGAGTACACCAACTGGGTAGAAAATGAAGCCCAGCAAATGGTGATGAAACTAAAAGAAGTAAGAGGAATTAAACAGGCATAAGTCCTGAAATTATTAACCATAAAATAAAAATCCCCCTTTAGGGGGTTTGGGGGCATGGGAATTAAAAAACACATATTAGTAATACCCGGCGACGGGATAGGCCCCGAGGTTACCACCTGGGGTAAAGCAGTTTTAGAAAAAATTGGTCAGGATTTTGGCCACGAATTTACGTTCGACGAAGCCCTTATGGGCCACGCGGGCATCGAGGCAACCGGCAACCCGCTGCCTGATGAAACCCTGGCTAAAGCTAAAGCAAGCGACGCTATCCTGTTTGGCGCTATCGGTCACATCAAATATGATAATGATCCATCGGCCAAAGTACGTCCGGAGCAGGGATTATTAAAGATCCGTAAAGAGCTTGGTTTATATGCCAACCTGCGCCCTATTATGTTGTTTGATGAGCTTTTGGATGCATCAAGTCTTAAGCCCGAAATATTGAAAGGCACTGATATTCTTTTCTTCCGCGAATTAACCGGCGACGTTTATTTCGGCGAGAAAAAACGCAGTGAAGACCGTAATACCGCGTCCGACCTGATGATCTATTCACGTTACGAAGTTGAGCGTATCGCTATCAAAGCTTATGAGGCAGCTCGCGTACGTGGTAAAAGGTTATGCTCGGTTGATAAAGCTAACGTACTGGAAGCTTCACGCTTATGGCGCGAGGTGGTACAGGAAATTGCCAAACAATACCCTGACGTTGAAACTGAACATATGTTTATCGACAACGCGGCTATGCAGCTGGTTAAAAATCCTAAAAAGTTTGATGTGGTACTAACAGCTAATCTTTTTGGTGATATCCTTACCGACGAAGCATCGCAAATTGCAGGCTCGATGGGTATGCTTGCTTCGGCTTCGGTAGGTGATGGAACAGGATTTTTTGAGCCTATCCATGGTTCGGCGCATGATATTGCCGGCCAGGATAAAGCTAACCCATTAGCTTCTATCCTATCTGTTGCCCTGATGCTTGAAATAAGCTTCGGCCTTAAAGAAGAAGCTAAAAAGATAACGGATGCAATTGATAAAACGCTTAAAGACGGTTACCGCACCGGCGATATTGCTGATGCTAATACCGACAAAGCAAAAATTTTAGGCACAATGGCTATGGGCCAAAAAGTGCTTGAATATTTATAGGTAGAGATTAGAGACCGGAGATTAGAGATCAGGCAAAAAATCGGTGTAATCATCAATCAATCGGTGAAATCTCAACAAAAAAAGAATCGGTGTAATCAAAAAATCATCGGTGTAATCTAAGAAAACATGAAATGGAACGCTGATTTATACGACCAAAAGCATGCCTTTGTATTTAAATACGGAGAAGATGTGCTTGAGTTTTTGGATGTGAAACCAGGTGAGCGCATCCTTGACCTGGGTTGCGGCACAGGCCATTTAACTAAACTAATACAGGATAAAGGCGCCATCGTAAAAGGCACCGATTATTCGCCCGAAATGATAGCTCAGGCCAAACAGCTTTACCCTGATGTTGATTTTGCGGTAGAGAATGCGGCTGATTTTCACACCACAGAAAAGTATGATGCCGTGTTTTCAAATGCGGCCCTGCATTGGGTGCTTGATGCCAACGGTGCTATTCACAGCGTAGCCAACAGCCTTAAAAAAGGAGGCCGGTTTGTTGCCGAAATGGGCGGCAAGGATAATGTTGAACGTTTGATTGAGGCTACCAAACTGGTGCTGCATAATCATGGTTACAATGAAAATGCCGACGCTAAAATATGGTATTTCCCTTCAGTTGGCGAGTATGCTACCAAACTGGAAGAGCATGGTTTCAGAGTGACCTATATGATTCATTATGATCGCAGAACCGAGCTGCAGGATGGCGAACAAGGTGTTGCCAAATGGATTACTATGTTTGGTGCACAATTTTTAGAAGGCATCCCCGAGGATGAGAAAGAACAGATCCTGGCCGAGATCACCAAAAAGCTTGAACCTTTTTATAATGATAACGGCCAATGGTATGCTGATTACAAAAGGTTAAGATTTGTTGCCATTAAAAAGTAGATATGAGACGTGAGATTTGAGATATGAGATTTTTTCTCTAACTTGAATATCCACTTCTTCAAAGAGATATGAGAAGTGAGATTTGAGACATGAGATTTCTTTATATCTCAACTTATACCTCTAACAAAAAATAAAAGAAACAAAAAATAACAATATAGATGATTAGACATGAGTCTCAAATCTCATATCTAACATCTCAAATCTAAATAAAACGATATGTTACACGATCCCAACCGCGTTTATGTTTTTGATACCACGCTCCGCGATGGCGAGCAGGTACCGGGTTGCCAGTTAACAACCCCCGAAAAGATTGAGATAGCTAAGGAACTGGAACTACTGGGCGTGGATATTATTGAAGCAGGTTTCCCGGTTTCAAGTCCGGGCGACTTCCAAAGCGTTGTTGAAATTTCAAAAGCCGTTAAAGAGCCTACCGTTTGCGCGCTTACCCGCGCCAACAAAGGTGATATTGACGCTGCTGTGGCATCTCTGCAATATGCCAAACGTCCAAGGATCCATACCGGTATCGGTTCGTCTGACATGCACATCAAGCATAAATTCAACAGCACCCGCGAAGAGATCTTAGAGCGCGCTGTTGAAGCCGTTAAATACGCAAAAAAATCGGTTGAGGATATCGAGTTTTACGCCGAAGATGCAGGCAGGGCCGATGTGGTTTATTTGGCGCAAATGGTTGAGGCTGTTATCGCCGCCGGCGCAACTGTGGTGAACATTCCGGATACTAACGGTTATTGCTTACCAGACCAATACGGTGCTAAGATCAAGTTTTTGAAAGAAAACGTTAAAAATATTGATAAAGCTATCATTTCGGTACATTGCCATAATGATCTTGGTTTGGCTACTGCCAATTCAATAGCCGGTTTACAAAATGGTGCCCGTCAGATTGAAGGTACCATCAATGGTATCGGCGAGCGCGCAGGTAATACCTCTATAGAAGAAGTGGTGATGATCCTGAAAACGCACCATACCCTGGGCCTGCATACCAATATCGACTCTAAACGGTTCTATGAATTGAGCCAGATGATCCGTACGCAAATGCGGATGCCGGTACAGCCTAACAAAGCTATTGTAGGTGCCAATGCCTTTGCCCACAGCTCAGGTATTCACCAGGACGGCTTCCTGAAAATGCGTGAAAACTACGAAATAATTCGCCCTGAAGATGTAGGCTTTCCGAGCGCCACAATAGTGCTAACCGCGCGCAGCGGCAGGCATGCTCTGAAATTCCATCTGGAGCGTTTAGGATATACGCTGGATAAGGAAGAACTTGCTTTTGTTTACAATAACTTTTTAACGCTTGCCGATAGTAAGCTTGACATAAATGACCAGGATTTGCAAGGCCTTATGGCGCACCGACTGGTAAAAAATTAACAATGGAAACTGATACAAAAAGCCAGCTTGATTTTGAAGCGGCATACCAGCGGATAAAGGACGTTGTGAAACGTACACCGCTGCAATATAACGCCGGTCTTTCGGCAAAATATGAGTGCGAAGTTTATTTAAAACGCGAAGACCTGCAGGTTGTTCGCTCCTATAAGTTGCGCGGCGCATACAACATGATCAGTCAGCTAAATGATGATGAGTTGAGCCGTGGCGTGGTTTGCGCCAGCGCGGGTAACCATGCCCAGGGCGTAGCCTTTTCATGCAACAAAAAAAACATTAAAGGCGTAATTTTTATGCCCGAAATTACCCCCAAACAAAAGGTTAAACAAACCGCCATGTTTGGCAACGGTAATATAGAGATTGTACTTACCGGCGATACTTTTGATGATTGCCTGGCCGAGGCACTCGCCTATACCGAAAAAAACCAGATGACCTTCATCCCTCCTTTTGATGACTACCGTGTTATTGAAGGCCAGGGAACCGTAGGCGTTGAGATACTGCAGGACCTGCCAGATATTGAAGTGGCGATTATGCCCATCGGTGGTGGCGGTTTTGCTTCAGGAACAGGTACTTATCTTAAAAACAATGTCCCAAATATCCATCTGATAGGCGTTGAGCCGGAAGGTGCCCCATCAATGCTGGGCGCTATCAACCATGGTAAGCCCATTACATTAGATGAAATAGACCGTTTTGTTGACGGTGCCGCCGTTAAGCGTGTTGGAGCATTAACTTATGATATCTGTAAAGACATCCTGAACGATATGCTGCTGGTACCTGAGGGTAAAATTTGTACCACCATATTGAAACTTTACAACGAGGATGCTATTGTAGTTGAACCTGCAGGCGCGTTGTCAGTAGCGGCACTTGACGCTTGTAAAGAGCAGATCAAAGGTAAAAAGGTAGTTTGTATCATCAGCGGCGGTAACAATGATATTGCCCGGATGCAGGAGATCAAAGAAAAATCACTGTTGTACGAAGGCCTGAAACATTACTTCATCGTTCGTTTCCCGCAGCGCCCGGGTGCTTTGAAACTTTTTGTGAACAGTGTATTAGGCCCTGGTGACGATATTACCCGTTTCGAGTTCATCAAAAAGAATGAAAAAGAAAATGGTCCGGCGCTGGTAGGTATCGAATTAAAAAATGCCGAAGATTATCCTGCGTTATTACAGCGTATGCACGCACATCGTTTCAATGTTATTGAACTGAATAAGGATCAGACTTTGTTTGAGTATTTGGTGTGAGATAATTCCAAATCTTAAACTTGCTGTCCGTTTCTGGCGCAAGTCTTGTGCGATGGATTGAGGTCAGATGACTTGTGCTTCTTACAAATCATCTGACCTAACAGAAAGAGCTTACCAGGCACAAGTGAGCATTCCCACAGTCAGCCACACAACACTTGCGCCATTAGGAGAAGTTTTGAAAACTTCGTAAGTCTGTTTTCTTCATTAAACCAGACTACCCCAATCCTATCTTCCCGTTCACCAACTCAATGATCTCCGCCTCAAGCGCTACGGCTTTCCGCTCAATTTCATTGCCGCGGTAAATGATATCAATTACATAATCTTTATCCTTATAGCCCGAAGCGTTGATCTTTACGTTCATGAATGCACCTAATACCGCGGTACGGGCACAAAGGGCGGCCACACCGGCATCGGTTATAGAATTGGGGTTACCGGTCAGCGTCATTGCTTTAATTACCTCCATGCTATCTAAAGCGGCCTCCATTACTTTAAAAGGTATTTCAATAGCATAGCGGGTAGCATCCTGTATAGCTTTATCACGGGCAGCCTTTTCCTCATTGTTTGATTTGGGCAGGGCAAATGCCTCCATGATCTGGTTAAAGGCTGTGGTATCCAGGTCAACCAATACCAGCAATTCATTTTTAAATTGCTGACCTCTTTGTGCCCAGTCGCTAAATTCCCGCCAGCGGCTGTCCCATCCCTTTTTGTGCGAACTCAGGTTTGCCACCATGGTAGCCAGCGAAGCTCCTAAAGCACCAACAGCTGCTGAAATAGAACCGCCACCCGGTGCCGGGCTTTCGCTGGCAGTTTCATCAGCGAGGTCGGTTAGGCTCATGTTGATGAGCTTACTGTCGGCTTTATCTTTCAGTAAATACTCAATGATCCGTTCTTCCGGTTTAAATGGAGAGAGCTCATCCAGCCCCATCGATTTAATAGCGATCCTGATCAGCTCCTTTTCGCTTACCCCCACCGAGCGTTGCTGTTTCTCCAAAAAATACCTGCCTGCATCAAGCATCGCTTTCAATGGGATCAGGCCAACCAGCTCGCTGCCTGTCACCCTGATGCCGCGTGCAGCGGCTTTATCACACACTTCGTCAAATGCCTTATGAACCGGGGTAATGTTGATATTGGTCAGATTCATCGAGATCTGGGCAACGCCATATTCCTCAATAAACCAGCCAATAGCTTTTACCGCCTTCAATGAACCGGGAATTGTTTTGGCTTTGCCGTTTTCGTCATACACTATTTTACCATTGATCGGATCACCTTCGCGCAGGGTACGACCAGCCTCACGCACATCAAAAGCAATAGAATTTGCCCTGCGAACGGATGTAGTATTCAGGTTAACGTTATAAGCTACCAGAAAATCTCTTGCCCCAATTACAGTAGCCCCGCGTTTAACATCATTCTCTGCCGGACCGAAATCAGGTGCCCATTCCGGTTGCTTGATCTTTTTAAAGAAACCTTCGTATTCACCAGCACGGATCACCGATAGGTTGCTCCGGCTTTTGTTAGGTTGCGCAGCCTCATACAAATAAACCGGGATCTGCAATTCCTCTCCCACACGTTTGGCAAGTCGGGTTGCGTATTCTGCGGTTTCCTCCATGGTGATATTACTGATCGGTATCAGCGGACAAACGTCTGTTGCACCCATCCTTGGATGCTCGCCTTTTTGTTTGCTCATATCAATCAGCTCACCCGCTTTTTTAATGGCCAGGAAAGCAGCTTCAATTACCCTTTCCGGTTCACCAACGAAAGTTACAACCGTACGGTTAGTTGCCTTTCCCGGATCAACATTCAGCAGTCTCACTCCTTCAACAGACTCAACTTCGTCTGTTATCTGTTTGATGGTATCGAGGTTTACACCTTCGCTAAAATTGGGTACGCATTCTATTAATTTGGTCATTGGTTCATTAGTTCAATGGTTCATTGGTAGCTAAGCAAATCATAAAACCTGCTTAATCATTATTTTCAAACGTCCAAACCCGGACTGGCTTTAGTTTTCCT
Source organism: Mucilaginibacter sp. Mucisp86 (assembly GCF_047324315.1). Classification (NCBI taxonomy): domain Bacteria; kingdom Pseudomonadati; phylum Bacteroidota; class Sphingobacteriia; order Sphingobacteriales; family Sphingobacteriaceae; genus Mucilaginibacter; species Mucilaginibacter sp. Mucisp86. The sequence continues at coordinate 3,878,998 of NZ_CP168503.1, read as the reverse complement.
TGTTGATATAGTATCTCACGATAATCGTTACACGGATAAGCCTGCATATCGGCAAGTTTTCCTTTGGTTAATATGCCGCGGTCGTTTAGTTTTAACGCTTGTGATGCTCTAAAAGTTAAACCTGCAAAAACTTCGGCTGTGCTTAGTTTTTCGGAGGCAGCCATTATTGAAGCCTGCATCAGCAAATCGCCCATCGGGGCCGAGCCTGGGTTCCAGTCGCTGGCTATGGCGAGGCAAGCTCCGGCATCAAGCAAATTTCGGGCAGGAGCATAGCCCATTCCCAAACCCAGCGAAGCGCCGGGTAAAGTTACAGCAACAGTATCTGAATTGGCTAATAATTTTATCTCATAATCGCCGCTGGCTTCCAGGTGATCGGCCGAAGCGGCCCTTGCTTTAATTGCAACCTCGGTGCCACCGGTTGTAAACTGGTCAGCATGAACGGTAGCTTCAAAACCCATTTGCCTGGCTTTACTTAAGTAAAACAGGGCATCGCTTGTATTGAATGCGCTTTGTTCAATAAAAATATCAACCCGGTTGGCCAAACCCTGTTGTTTTATTTTCGGTAACAGATCATTTAACAGATATTTCAGATACCCACTTTCGGCACCATCAAAATCCTTTGGTTTGATATGCGCGGCAAGGCAGGTAGGGATAATATGCGCATGCGTTTTATCAGCCGCCTGCCGAATAGCCTTAAGCTGCTTTAACTCCTCTGTTACAGATAAACCGTAACCGCTTTTAACTTCAATAGTGATTACCCCTTCTGCTAAATGACGGGCTATCCGTTTCGTCAGCAAATTGATTAATTCCGTTTCAGTGGCTGCGCGGGTTTGCGTAACCGAATCCCAGATGCCGCCGCCCGATGCGGCAATCTCCAGGTAGCTTTTCCCTGCATTACGCATGGCGTAATCTTTAGCCCTGCTTCCGGCAAAACAGATGTGCGTATGGCAATCCACAAAGCCGGGCAGCAATACATGGTCGCCGGTAACTTCTTCCACTTGTGCAGATGGATAGTTTTTGCGGAGCTTTTCAAAATCATCAACAGCTAATATCACGCCGTCTTCAATCAGCACACCACCATTGGTAATGATGTGCAGTTGCTCGTCCCCTAAGGCTCCTTTAAGGGGCAAACCTGTTAAAGGAAGTATTTGCGTAAACGGACCTATCAGTTTTTTCATCGTTCTATCTTAAACCATCATTGCTTCGTTCCTACCCATGACAAGTTAAAACGTTTGTCATACTGAGGAACGAAGCATCTTCTTCGCCCTGTACAGCGGCTTTGCCTTTAGAAGAAGATCCTTCGCTATCGCTCAGGATGACAAAGAGTTATCGGGTCGATGTCATTTCACCTTCAGAGCGCGCCGAAGTTTAAAACCTGCAATGACTTTTTTATATTTTATGCTTTACCATACCTTTAGGTTAAACTTATCAGCCCATTCGGCAGCTTTATCATATCCCGCATCAGTATGTCTAAAGATACCCATGGCCGGGTCATTATACAGCACCCTTTTTAAACAGGTAGCTGCGCGATGGCTGCCGTCGGCCAGTACTACCATGCCGGCGTGCTGGGAATACCCCATACCTACACCGCCGCCATGATGGAACGAGATCCAGGTTGCGCCGCCTGATGCATTGGCCATTAGGTTGAGTAACGGCCAGTCGGATACTGCGTCTGAACCGTCAAGCATAGCCTCTGTTTCCCGGTTGGGCGATGCTACCGAGCCGCAATCCAGGTGGTCGCGACCGATCACTATGGGACCTTTTACTTTACCTGACGCTACCAGTTCATTAAATATCAGTCCGGCCTTTTCACGTTCGCCCATGCCCAGCCAGCAAATGCGGGCAGGTAATCCCTGGAATGCTATTTTCTCCCTTGCTTTTTTAAGCCAGGTGATTAATGGCTTATTTTCAGGGAAGGCCTCGATCAGCGCCTGATCAGTAGTATAAATATCTTCCGGGTCGCCGGATAAGGCTACCCATCTGAACGGCCCCTTCCCCTCACAAAACAGCGGACGGATATAGGCCGGTGTAAAACCCGGGAAGTTAAAAGCATCGGCCTCGCCGCCCTGCCGGGCAAACTCACGCAAGTTGTTACCATAGTCAAAAGTAATAGCTCCTTTGCTTTGCAGTTCCAGCATTAAGCCTACATGCCTCGCCATACTTTTCAGCGACCGCCGTTTATACTCTACCGCATCCTCTTTCCTCAAAGCGGCTGCCTCATTTAATGACAGATCATTAGGGATATAACCATTCAAGGGATCATGTGCAGATGTTTGATCGGTAAGCATATCAGGGATGATATTATCCTTCAACAGCTTTTCAAGCAGATCGCCTGCATCGCTTACCAAACCTACCGAAAGTGTTTCCTTTCTGGCGATGGCTTCTTTGATCCAGGCGATGGCTTCATCGTACGAATCCGTCATCCGGTCGATATATTTCGTGTCAACCCGTTTTTGAATCCGGGATGCATCAACATCGGCACCTAAAAATACAGCGCCTGCCATAGTCGCCGCCAATGGCTGAGCACCACCCATACCGCCTAAGCCGGCGCTTACAATGAGTTTGCCTGCCAGATCACCATTGAAATGTTGGTTACCACATTCCACAAAAGTTTCGTAGGTGCCCTGCAAAATGCCCTGCGTACCAATGTAGATCCAACTACCAGCCGTCATCTGTCCGTACATCATCAGGCCTTTTTCACGCAGCTCGTTAAAATGTTCCCAGTTGGCCCATGCAGGCACGAGGTTACTGTTGGCTATCAAAACCCGCGGTGCTTCAGGATGACTGCGGATAATTCCCACCGGTTTGCCCGACTGAATTAGCAACGAATGATATTCATCAAGTTCCAACAGCAACCCGATAATTTTACGGAGCGCCTCCGGGTTCCGGGCAGCCTGACCGATACCCCCGTAAACTACCAGTTCATCGGGGTTTTCGGCTACCTGGCCATCCAGATTGTTAAGCAGCATCCTGAGCGGGGCTTCGGTTTGCCAGCTTTTGGCATGAAGCTGCATGCCACGCGGTGCTTTATACACCGGGTGGTTGGCGTAGGTGTTAATAAATTCCGAACTCGTCATGACTTAAATCTATTTGGTGAGCAATAGCCGCTTCGCCTGCGGTTTTCAGCAGGGAGCCATCCATAATTAGTTTGTGAAGGCTGTTAATATCCAGAGCAAAAACGCGGTCATCCTGTATAAAATCAACATGCTGCCTTACCAATTGGTGGCAAACCTCAATAACCGGGGTTGATTTTAACGGTCTGCGGAAATCCATGGCCTGGGCTGCATATAACAACTCAATAGCCTGGATATATTCAATATTATCTATCACCTGGTGTAACTTCCGCCCGCTGATAGAACCCATGGATACATGGTCTTCTTGTCCAAGCGAGGTTGGCACGCTATCGGCACTGGCGGGGAAACACAGGGTTTTATTTTCGGTAACGAGGGCGGCGGTGGTATACTGCGGAATCATTAAACCCGAATTAAGCCCGGCATCATGCGTAAGCAATTTAGGCAAGCCATAGCGGCCTTCGCTCATCAGGTAGCAACGCCTGTCGGCAATGTTACCAATTTCGGCTGCTGCTGTAGTTGCATAGTCAAGCGGTAAAGCCAGGGGCTGTCCATGAAAATTGCCGCCACTAATGGTATCATCGGCATTAAAAATAACCGGGTTATCCGTAACTGAATTGAGCTCGATTTCAGTAAGCTCTTTCAGGTGCAGCCATGCATTACGTGACGCACCATGTACCTGCGGCATACAACGCAACGAATATGGATCCTGTACCCTGTCGCAGTTTATGTGTGACGAATTAATTTCAGATCCATCAAGTAAAGTAAACAGGCGATGAGCTACCATACGCGTACCTTTAAACGGGCGAATGTTATGCAGCCGCTCATCAAAGGGACGGATAGACCCCATCAACCCCTCTAATGACATAGCACCGATGAGGTCGGCACGGTTCAGGGCATCATCCAGGCGCTGCACAGCTTTAACTGCAAAAGCCAGGATAAACTGCGTGCCATTGATAAGGGCAAGGCCTTCTTTAGGTCCAAGTAATAAAGGCTGTAAACCGTGTTTGTTTAAAAGTTCTCCAGCCGGGAACCTTTCACCATTTTCAAATACTTCGCCCAAACCAATTAATGGCAAAAACAGGTGAGATAAAGGCGCCAGATCACCGGAAGCTCCTACTGAACCTTTTTCGGGAACAACCGGGACAATATCATTGTCGATATGCCAGATAATCCGCTCAAGCGTGGTAAGCGCTATACCCGAATAGCCTTGCGCCAAAGCATGCACCTTGGTGATCATCATAAGCTTCGCTATTTCCTGCGGGATGGGCTTACCAACACCCACGCTATGGCTTTTAAGAATATTGCTTTGAAGTAAACTTGTATCTTCTTCCGAGATCCGGGTATCGCACAAAGGGCCAAAACCGGTATTAATTCCATAAACCGGGTGGTGGCTGTGTACAATCTTTTCTACCTCACGCCATGAGGATTGGACCATATCTGCGGCTTCTTTGTTGATGATCCCTTTAGTTTTACCCGCAGCTATATCAAGGCAAATACCTATGGTAAGATGGTCGGTGCCGTAATTAAATATATTAGTCATTGCCGGCTGGTTTTAAATTGGTATTCAGTTTTTCAACGATATCATCGGCCAGTTTAGTTTGCCTGAAAACGTTTTCAAGCGCACTTATTGCCGGCAGTAATTGCTGGGCGGTTGCGTCTGCGGTTACAAGCTCAGCCATCGATAGGCTGATAGCATCCCAAACAGGTATTACCTGTTTCAACAAATCGCGGCCTTCGGCAGTAAGCGTAACCAATTGCCTCCTGCCGTCATCGGTACAAGTATCGGTACTTACCAGGCCTCTTTTTTTAAGGTTGGTAATGAGCTGACTTGCGGCAGGATGCGAAACCTCTATCTGTTCGCTTAATTCTTTGATAGATAAAGCGTCATTTTTCGACAATAAATAAAATACGGGAAACCAGCTGGCATCAAAATCGATACCCGCGGTTTGATAAGCACGGTTAATTTCGGCCAGAAAGGCTTCGCTCAACCGCCTTAAACGACTGCCTAAAACCAGATGCCCCAGGCTTTGATATAAATTCATGATGCAATTTATATAAGTGCTTATATAATTGCAAATTTATTTTCGGGGTTGTTCAAATGTAGAGACACATAATTGCGTCTCCCGCATACAAATTAAGATAGTTAAACCACTTCAAAGTGGCTTGTCCTGTGCGAGACGCATGTGATGCGTCTCTACATTAAAAAATTCAAACAGTTTCTCCGTAACGAGAAAGGAAAACATCTAAAACAAAAAAACTCCCGGCGGTTTGCCGGGAGCTTTCATTTATTACTTAGTGATCAGGTTGTATAACTCATCGAGCTTAGGGGTAAGCACGATCTCTATTCGCCTGTTCTTTGCGCGGGCTTCGTCGGTGCCGGTAGCATCTATCGGCTGAAACTCGCTCTTACCTGTTGCAGTAAGCCTGTGCGGGTCAACACCTTCTGTTTCGGTGAGATAGCGGGTTACCGAGGTAGCGCGCAATACGCTCAAATCCCAGTTATCTTTTATCTGGCCAAGGTTCTTCACCTTTTTATCATCAGTATGGCCTTCCACCGCCATATTGATATCTGGTTCCTTGTTAACTACCACTGCCAATTGCTTCAATGCAGCCTTACCCTTTTCATCAATAATGATACTGCCCGAAGGAAACAATAACTTATCAGCTAATGACACATAAACCTTGCCATTTCTGATATCAACCGTTAAACCGCTTTGCTGAAAGCCTAATAATGCTTTCTGCAATTTATCTTTCAGAGCATTGGTAGCCTCATCGCGCTTCTTCAAAATGTCTTCTACTTCCTTTAAACGGGCTTCACGTTTTTTCAGGTCAGCTGCCAATTTTGCGGTCTGAGCGGCCAATTCGTTAGCTTTTGATGATGTTGCATCCAGGTTACTGTTCAGCACATTGTTGTTGTTTCGCAGATCGGCAAGCTGGCGGTGAAGACGAGCTGTATCGGCCTGCAGCTGCGCAAGCTGTCCTTCCAGATTTGTTGTACGGGTAGCTAATGAGTCGCGTTCTGCCACAAGGGTTTTGTATGCTTTTGGCGACATTACCTTGCATGAGTACATTGTGAAACACACAGCAGCGGCTAAAAATGCATATCTAATTTTCATAGTTTATTGAGGGTTAAGAAAGGGCGTTCTTCAAAAATACATTAAGCGGATGGATCCTGCTGCACATATCAATCACAGTTTTTTCCAATCCGGGTTGGGTTAATTCTTTATCTGTAAGTTTATGCCAGCCCACAAAACTTTTTAGTTTTATCAGGTCGAGGTTTTCGTTATCGGCTTCATAACCTTTCGGCAATGACTTAAGCTGTTCCTGTTTCCTAAAGTCGCCAAATAGTTTAATAAACTCCTCATCATCTATGATCTTTTTCAGATCGGCAGCATTATAATCAATTTCCTGGCGAATAGCTTTCAGATGTGGTGCTTCGGGCATCCAGTAACCGCCGCCGATAAATGAATTGCCGGGCTGGATGTGCAGGTAATACTCAACCCCACCGCCCTTTAAGCCGGATGTTGGCAAACTTACCCCAAAGTTATTTTTGTAAGGCGCTTTATTTTTACTGAAGCGAATGTCGCGGTAAATGCGCATCACACATTTTTTGGCATCAAGATTTTCGTCCATGCCCACCTCAATTTTACGCACGCCCTCAAGCACCTTCGCCGTAAAATCAATTACATTTTCGCGGGCCTTATCGTAACGCTCTTTATTAGCAGCAAACCATTCTCGGTTATTATTTTCGGCGAGATCTTTTAAAAACTCAAGACTTTCCTGGTATATCATCGGTATCTAAATAGCTTTGGTAATGTATCTTGGGTGATAACCAATACAACAAAAACACACGCGAATATCTGAAATTTACAGGAGCAAGCGCAAAGCAACCAAAAATTATAGCGCCGAGATATAACCACGGCGAATCCTGGTTATGGGTAATCAAATAGGTAAGCCATGCTATCCCGAGAGCCTCGCCCACATTTAATGCATAACTCACGTACATGGCGGCATAAAAATAACCCGGCTCTATTTCAAAGAAAAGATTACAATGCGGGCAATTAAGGTTGATTTTATTAGAGAAACTGTAAGGGCTACCCTTAAACATATCGCCACGCCTGCAGCGCGGACATTTACATTTAAGCATAGCCCATGACTTTGGTGTTTGAGACACGATAAGTATCTTATAAGGTTACAAAGGCGGCCACTGATAACCGCAGTTGTTTATTAATTCAGATTAAGTTTTTCGGGACGCATTTCAAGCTTTACATCTTTACGACGGTATTTTTTGTACCAGATGTAACCACCTAATGCAACTGCAAAATAAGGTGCGCCTAATAAAAACAGGATACCGTTATTTAATCCCCTTGTTTTTGAGCTGCCGCTTTGAGCGTTGGTTTCAACCGTGGCGGCACATTGCGCACATTGGGCTTTTACCGGCTTACGGGCAATCAGCATAAGGCCAAGGGCCACTACAAAAAGGATAATCTTAAAACCTTGTTTCATAAGTACAAATTTAACCAATTATAAATTAAAAATGATAAAACGGGCGGATCATTAAATAAACTACCACACCACTTGCTGTAACATACAACCAGATCGGGAATGTCCAGCGTACCAGCTTGCGATGCTTTTCAACCTGCATTTGCAGCCCGCGGTGAAAACTCATTAATATTAACGGCAAAACTGCAGCCGCAAGTATAATATGGGGCGTTAAAATAGCCAGGTATATGGTACGTAAAGATCCGGCAGATGTCCGTTCTGCCTCCGACAATTGTCCGTCGCCATTAATGTCACCATAAACAATTTCATTACGCATCAGGTAATGAAATAATACATATGACGCCAGGAAAAGCGCCGAAAGGCAAAACGTAATAATATTAAGCCGTTTATGTAACGTGATATTACCTTGTTTAATTTGATATAGCGACAAAAGCAGCAATATGGTACAGGTGCCGTTCAGCATCGCGTTAAGCATAGGCAGATAGGGGGTAAAAGAAGGGGCAACGGCAGGGCCCGGGATAAGGTGCCGGTTTAAAAGAACAACAAGTGCAATTACAACTATGGTAACAACCGCTACAAAGCGGATTATAAATTTATCGCTCATGGCAAATTAATATAGGGGCTTATCAACTTTACGAAGTTCTTCGGCTATCAATACTTTTATCTCATCGTTGAGGCGGTTTACCTCTGGCGTAACCGCGGCCTTGTAATATCCGCGAATACGGTGTTCCTGATCAACCAATACAAAGTCATCGCTGTAAACAAAGTCGCCACCGGCTTTTGCGGCATTTACATAGAGGCCATTACGGGCAAAATTGTAAACCGATGAGGTATCTCCGCTGCACATCAGCCAACGGTTTGATTCGGGCTTAAACGTTTGCAGGTATTTACTTAATACTTCCGGGGTATCATGCTCCGGATCAACAGTGATGGTTAAAAAGTAAACCATCTTATTTTTATAATAAGTACCAACCAGCCAGCTCATGTTTTTGTTGATGGTTTGGCAAACGGTAGGGCAATTAGCGTAAAAGAAATTAATTACAAAAATCTTTCCTTTTAGGGTATTCAGTGTAACCGGCTCGCCTTCCTGGTCGGTGAGTTTAAAATCAGGGATAGTGTGGTAAATGGTATCAGGAATGTACTTGCCGTGAAACTTGTGGCCTGTTTTGGCAAGCACCTTCGGCCCGAAAACAGCGAGGGGTTTATACCTGTTTTTACCCTTTGCGGTAAGTAAATAATATAAAAATCCTGGTACTGCTAAGATGAGTACCAGGATTATGATCTTTTTTCCTATTGAAGCTTTGTTCATTAGAACCTTAAGTCAACCCAGTGGTGGCTTTCGTTTGTAAGTACCAGGATCAAACCTATTATGAATATCACGGGAATTGCGATTGACAATATCAGGCCCATTTTTTCAAATTTCAGGTGCATAAAATATGCAACTATATAAAATGCTTTAAACAATGTTAAAACGATGTATACAGGGTTGGCATACTTCAACAAATCCGGATGGTTGGGAACTATAGCAAGCGCGATAATAAACTCAATACAAGTAATAAAAGTTAATATTCCGGCTACCTGCCATATACGCTTTCTGCTCATGGTTTCGTGATCACCGTCGTGGTGAACTTCGTGCGATTCTGCTGACATATGTAAATGTTTTTTAAACTAAGTAAAAGAATGTAAATACGAATACCCAAACAAGGTCTACAAAGTGCCAGTACAAACCAACCTTTTCAACCATTAAATAACTGCCGCGTTTTTCGTATGTGCCCATTAACACGTTAACCGTGATAATAATGTTAATAATAACACCTGTAAATACGTGGAACCCGTGGAAGCCTGTGATGGTAAAGAACAAGTTAGCAAATTCCTGAGAAGTCATGTGCTGCACAGCTTCGGTACCGCCGGTAAATAATTTCTTCAACTCTTCTGCCGGAGGAACGCTACCCCACCAGAAACCTTCATGGTGTAAATGTCCCCATTCCAGAGCCTGGCAACCAAGAAACATGAAACCACCTATAACTGTAGCTATCATCCAGCCTACCACCTCTTTTTTAGCATTACGATGGCCCGCTTCTACAGCTAATACCATGGTAACAGAGCTTGCAATGAGGATGAAGGTCATTAAACCCACAAACACCAATGGCGCACCGTGATCAACTAATCCTGGTACAGATTGAAAAACTTTATCCGCACCTGGCCATACGCTTGCGCTGAAACGCAATGAACCGTAAGCTATCAATAACGATGAAAAGGTAAATGCATCCGAAAGAAGGAAAAACCACATCATTATTTTTCCGTACTCCACGTTGAACGGGGATCTTCCTCCCGACCAGGGCGAAGTTTTTACTTCGTCAATTTGTGAAACTGTTGTACTCATCTGTACTAATCTATGGGTGTATTAATTATGATTCAAAAGTAAAAAAACATACAGATAAATCCATATAATATCGAGAAAATGCCAGAAAATGGAAGTTAATTCCATCTTAAACATGTTCCTTACCTGAGGGATATTACGGTATGTACCTATAAGTGTATTTATTAGCAATAACAGCGCCGCAAAAATGTGTACCAGGTGTGCGCCAACAAAAACGTAAACAAACGAACGTGAAGCGTTAGGATCAACAAAATAAATCTGCATTTTGAAGGTCAACACATAGCAGGCGTAGATCTGTAAGGCAAAAAATGCCAGTCCTAAGCCCAATGTGATCCATAAATACAGCTTCTGTTTATCAAACTGCAATGCCTTGGCAGCTCTCGATGCTAAAAACAACGTGCCGCTGCTTAACACTATAACTATAGTGCTATATAAAAACGACTGGGGCATAATCACGTTTAACCCGTGACCGCTACCTCCCGAATAAACGATGAAACCACTGGTAAAAGCAGCAAAAAGCATAAACGATGTGAATATGAAGATCCACATATTAAACTTTTTGGCACCAAGGTTAAGCCTGTCGTTATCTTGTTCCATCCTTGCCATCATCTCACTTAACTATAAAATCTACTAAAAACATTATCTGAACTAACGGCAGGTAAAAAAACGAGCCGAACATTAATTTACGCGCCTCGGGTATTTGCCGTGTACGCAGCAGCATAAATGACTGGTATAAAAATATCAGGCTGCAGATAAGTGATACACCGCCAACCCAGTAACCGCCATAACCATAAATGGTTGGCAATAAACTCACAGGCACCAATATAACGGCAAATATAAATGTAATTACCGCACTTGTTAAATCTCTTTTGCCTGATGGTAATAACCTAAAACCGGCAAGCTTATAGTCATCGTCCAGTACCCATGCAATTGCCCAAAAGTGAACAAACTGCCAGATAAACTGGATAGAAAATAAAATTATTGCTATCTCATCTATCCTGCCATGTACCTGTGCAGCCACATAACCAATAAGCGGCGGCAAAGCCCCCGGAATTGCTCCAACAAATACTGCTATCGGCGATTTACGTTTCAAAGGTGTATAGGCAAACGCATATAATAAAATAGAGAACACCGATAACAAACCAGTTAATAGATTTAAGCTGCCTAACAGGTAAGTACCTGCCATACCCATTCCTAAACCCAATACCAACGCCTGTCCGGTGGTCATTTTACCTGAGGGGATGGGCCTGTCCATGGTGCGCTTCATCAGCTTATCCAGATCTTTTTCGATGATCTCGTTAAAAGCATTAGCTGCAGACGTAACCAGGAAACCACCAATAATCAATTTTACCCAATCAATCCAAATAATATGGCCATTGGCGCGGCTCCCTATTAAAAATGATATTGATGCCGAAAACACCACCAAAGAGGTAAGTCTCGTTTTAATCAGTTTCGAAAAATCAGCCCATTTCATCTGCTTACCTCCCTACCATTAACACCTTGAAATAAATTCAAAAGCAAATAAAATTGTGCCCCAAATATTAAACTCGCCAATACGATGTGAGCTGCCTGAGCAACCGGCGGCAATGCGAGATATGATAATAAGATCCCGGTAACTATCTGCAACGTGATCATCAAAAATGTAAAACTCATCAGCTGTTGCTGGATAGAATGCCTGTTAAAGCCTTTGCGGATCAACGCAAATAAAGCAACGTTCAATACCAACACCAAAATGGCGATGTCCCTGTGATGCTGAAATATCTCGCCGGCATTGGTAATCCAATCTTTACGATAACCACCTTGAAAGTGGTTGGCAACCGCATCTATCTTCTCCCGTACCTCGGTACCGAAAGCAATTTGCAGAATACTTACAAACAGCGCCACAAGGGTGATAATATAAACCAATGGAGATGTACCCGAAGTATTCTTTCCTGATATCCGGGCTACGTGATATGTGTAAATACAAATAGCCAAAATAGCAAGAGCCAAAAGCATGTGTACCGTAACTATCCATGCAACTAAATTGGTGGATACCACAATTGATCCTAACCACGCCTGAAAACCCACAAGCACAAGGTTGAAAATACTAAGAATTGCTATCCTCTTATCTGTTTTCCAATAACTAAAAGAAAAAACAACAGAAAGCAGAAGGAAAAACCCAGACAAAGCACCAATGAGACGATTGATATACTCAGTCCATGTTTTGCCCGCATTAAACTCTTCAGGTACAAGGATGGAGCGGTCTTCGCGGATACGTTTTGCCAGATCGCTGTAACCAAACACATCAAGTGTTTTTGCAAAACGCTGGTTCTTTTCAACGCGTTTGGCTACATATTTCTGCTTATAATCTTTAGGAAGATCAGTAAGATCAGTAGGCGGGATATACCTTCCGAAGCATTTTGGCCAGTCGGGGCAACCCATACCAGAACCTGAGCTACGCACAACACCACCGGCAAGAATCAAAACAAAGAGCAGAACAATGGTCGTAATATTGATCTTTTGAAACCTATTTTTTGCGGCTGTGCTCATCTAAATGTTTCTAAAAATTTAGGGTACCTCGTTAAGTCGGAAGTTCTAAGTTTTAAGTTCAAAGCTGCTTAACTTAGGACTTAAAACTTCCGACTTAAGACTTAACCGGTACCCTAAAAGATCAGATAAGTATTAATTTATTTTACTTGTTCGTTTGCTTTCAGCGTACTTGTAAACTTGTTTAGTTCTTCCAAACCTGCAGGATTGTCTTCAAAATCGTGTGGAAGGTTTGAGCTCATAGTTTGCGAGTAAGGAACAGTTTGAGGGATGTAATCCTCTTCTGCGCCCGGTTTGCTGTAATCATATGGCCAACGGTAAACAGTTGGAATTTCGCCTGGCCAGTTACCGTGTAAGTGCTCAACAGGAGTAGTCCACTCAAGGGTATTTGACTCCCAAGGATTTTGAGTCGCTTTTTGTCCTTTGAATATGGATACAAAGAAGTTATAAAGGAAACCAAACTGTGTAAGTGCAGCAATAATAGCAGCCCAGGTAACAAATGTATTTATGGTTAACCATTTTTGCATTGAAGCAAATTCGGTGAAGGCATAATACCTACGTGGCACACCGTCAAGACCCATAAAGTGCATTGGGAAGAACACCAGGTAAGCACAGATAAATGTTAACCAGAAGTGCAGGTAACCCAATTTCTCGTCCATCATACGACCGAACATTTTAGGGAACCAATGGTAAACACCTGCAAGCATACCAAATATAGCTGCAGAACCCATTACCAGGTGGAAGTGGGCAACCACAAAGTAAGTATCATGTAAATTGATATCCAAAGTAGCATTACCCAGGAAGATACCTGTTAAACCACCTGAAATGAAGAACGATACCATCCCGATAGCGAACAACATAGCAGGTGTAAACCTGATGTTACCGCGCCAAAGTGTAGCTAACCAGTTAAATGTTTTTACTGCCGATGGTACCGCAATGATCAAAGTAGTAATCATGAACACACCACCCAGGAACGGATTCATACCTGTAACAAACATGTGGTGGCCCCATACGATGAACGATAATACAGTGATACCAATCAGGGAGTAAACCATCGCGTGGTAACCAAAGATTGGTTTCCTTGAGTTTACCGACATTACCTCAGATGAGATACCCATCGCAGGCATAATAACGATATATACTTCCGGGTGACCAAGGAACCAGAATAAGTGCTGGAACAGGATCGGGCTACCACCTTCAAATGGTTGCTGTACACCGTTTAATACGATATCAGATAAATAGAAGCTTGTACCAACGCTGCGGTCAAATATCAACAATACCACACCGGCTACTAAAACCGGGAAAGCAAGGATACCTAAAATAGCAGTAAGGAATAAAGCCCAGATAGTTAAAGGCATTTTCCAAAGGTCCATACCTTTTGTACGCATGTTTAACACAGTACTTACGTAGTTGATACCACCCATTAATGATGATGCTACGAACAGTACCATACTGATCAGCCAAAGGGTCATACCTTCACCTGAACCCGGCATTGCTTTAGGTAATGCAGATAACGGCGGGTAAATTGTCCAGCCACCACTGGCAGGGCCTTTTTGTACAAAGAAAGATGACAACATGATAACGCTGGCTAAAAAGAAGAACCAGTATGAAAGCATGTTCATGAAAGGCGAAGCCATATCACGCGCACCTACCTGCAATGGAATTAATAAGTTGGCAAAAGTACCGCTCAAGCCGGCAGTTAGTACAAAGAATACCATGATAGTACCATGTATGGTAACCAAAGCAAGGTAAAAATCGGGACTGATACGACCGTTAGGTGCAAAACGACCTAACAAAGTTGTTAACAGCGGGAATGTTTTATCAGGGTAAGCAAGTTGGATCCTAAACAGGATTGACAAAATCATCGCGATAACCGCCATAGTAATACCTGTGATCAGGAATTGCTTGGCAATCATCTTGTGGTCCATGCTAAATACATATTTAGACAGGAATGATTGGTCATGGTGGTGTTCGTGACCGTGTTCGTCGTGGTGTGTTCCTGCGTGGTCGTGAACTGCTAATGTTGACATATCTATCTTTCTTATCTTTATTAATTATTTAACGCTAACCTATTTGTTGAAGCACCGCTTTGTGCATTGTCTGCTGAAGCAAAATGAAGCTCTTTTCTTAAAGCATCATTTAGGTAAGGCTTTTGCCTTGACAGCCATGACTGATATTCAGCTTCGGTAACAACACGTACAACTTTTTGCATGTTGTAGTGGCTTCCACCGCATATTTTGTTGCAGTAAAGGGAATATTCAAATTTAGGGTCGTCCAATTTTGTACGCATCTCTGCGGTAGTAATAGTCGGGGTAAATTTAAAGAAGGTTGGTAAACCTGGTACTGCGTTCAACTGAACCCTGAAGTGAGGCATATAAACGCTATGGATCACGTCCTGTGCAAGGATATTCAACCTGATTGATTTATTAACCGGTAAGTACATGGTATCTACCTTTAAATCGTCAAAGCTGCTTTTCTTTTTGAAGTTAACACCCAGGTTATTTGCACCTGTAACCAAACGAAAATCTTTAGGGCCTAAAACGCCGTCCTTACCAGGGTAACGTAATTCCCAGGCAAACTGGTGACCGGTTACATCGATATTGATATCGCCTGTAAGATTTTCGCTGTTCATGATCTTCTGCCAGGTAAAGAAACCAAACACAACCAGGATAGTCAGAACGATAGCTGGTGCAATTGTCCAAACTTTCTCAATGGTATTATTGTGCGGCAAAAAGTGTGCACGACGTTTATCAGAATGACGGTATTGGAACAGGAATGTGAACAGCAGGATCTGGGTAACAAAAAATACTATCATTGTTAAAACAGTAGTGACGGTAAACATCTCATCTATTTTAACACCATGTGCCGAAGCTGCTTCAGGTAAAGTCATACTGCCTTGTTCGGTAAATGACCAGTAAGCGCCATAAAGACCGGCAACAAGGAAAACGATGCAAATTACTGCCATCACGGTATTCCACTTGATACCTTTTTTACCCTGCATTTTCAAGGTAAGATCATAAACCTTAAGGATTTTGCCAACAATAGCAACACCTAAGCAGATCAGGAAAAATATCAGCACATAATATGCAACCCCGGTCCAGTCAACTTTGGGGGCTTCCTCCTGGGCTGCACCGGCAGCCGCAGTTTGCGCCATCAGCAGGTTTGTGCCCAGGAGCATAAACGCAGCGAAGAACGATAGTAGTTTTTTAGAATTTATTAGTTTTCTGAATCCCATTTTAGTAAGCTGTTTGGTATTCTGTATTTTGGTGCAAATGTAATAATTATTATATGTGATGATGAAGGCTTTCCTGTAAGAACGGGTGTTTTTTAGGAACCAGCGATTTGAACTTGGTTAAAGCTGTCATCGCGGTGAAGGTGAATAAACCTCCGAAGCCTAAGAACACGCCTATCTCAATCGGGCCAATCTCAGTTAACCATGATGAAGTTGGACCAACTGTACCAGGCATAATCATCATAAAGTAATCTAACCAGTGACCAACAATCAGGATGATACACATAATCTCAACTGTACGATAGATACGTTTAGAATCACGTGACATCAACACCAATAAAGGAGTAAGGAAGTTGATAACGATATTGATCCAGAACCACGGTTTAAATTCAGGCTCCCAGCGTTTAAAGAAGTAAACAGTTTCTTCAGGCATGTTAGCGTAGTAGATCAGCAAGAATTGAGCAAACCATACGTAAGTCCAGAAGATAGAGAAACCGAAGATAAATTTGGTTAAGCTGTGCATGTGGTCTTCTGAAACCCATTCAAAGTAACCAATACGTTTTAACCTGATCAGCGTAAGTGTAATAACAGATAATCCGCTTACCCACATTGCTGCGAAGTTGTACCAGCCAAACATGGTTGAGAACCATTCCGCCTCTAATGACATGATGGTATCGAAAGCGTATATAGGCGTAGTGAAACCAAAGATCACCAGGAACAAACATGACATGTTAAAGCTCTTTTTATAGTAAAACATGCCACCCAAATCATCCTCAGCCTCAGAGTATTTAGCCAATAATCGACCGAATATGCAATATGAACCAAGGAAGCAGATCAAACGGATCACAAATCCAACTTTGTTCATGTAACCTGATTTACCAGCGATAATAGCGTTGTAATTTTCGCTATGAGGATCAGTAACGCCAACAGCAGCCCAAATCTTATATAAGTAAGGAGCAACAACCTGCTTACCTTCTTCGTTGGTTACTGTATGTGTTAATGAAAACCCGGCGATAACAACAATAATTAGAGAAATTGCAGCAATAGGTAAAACTTTACCAAAAGCCTGCGGAATTCTGATCATCGATGCAGACCAGCCAGCCTGTGCTGCATACTGTACGGCGCAAAAGAAAATACCGCACATACAAACCGCAGCAAAGTAATAGGTCATTAGCAACAGGTTGGCAAACGTACGCTCGGTATAACCAAGCGCAAAGCCACCAAGTATGGCAACCA
Source organism: Mucilaginibacter sp. Mucisp86 (assembly GCF_047324315.1). Classification (NCBI taxonomy): domain Bacteria; kingdom Pseudomonadati; phylum Bacteroidota; class Sphingobacteriia; order Sphingobacteriales; family Sphingobacteriaceae; genus Mucilaginibacter; species Mucilaginibacter sp. Mucisp86. Next base: position 3,862,047 of record NZ_CP168503.1, on the reverse strand, counting down.
AACCAATCACGATGCATATCAAGCTCCATGTTTTGGCTTTGCCGACAAATTCGTATTGCCCGTCAAAATTATTATGAGTCTTCATTAATATCTTTTTCTTATAAGGTTTGTAAATGGTGAACATACATGATCACTTTCCAGCGTTCTTCGGGAGCAAGCTGAGAAGCGTATGAACCCATAGCATTTACACCGTAAGTAATGGTATGATAAATTTTACCGTCTGTAAGGTCTTTCATGTTACCACCGCGTGATGACTGGCCTTTTGAATACGATGGAGGCGCCGGATAACCGTGCTGAACCACCAATCCGTCACCCTGACCGTTAACACCATGGCAAGGAGAGCAGAAATGCTCAAATAAAATCTTACCGTCGGCGTAGTTAGCCTGGGTTTGCGCCAGTACTGATTTAACCTCAACGCTGGCTAATTCATAACCTTCTTTGGTATTTGGATAATCAAATTTGGTAAAGCCAACCGGGATAGTTCCCGCAGGTGGTACCTGTGCAGTTTTACCATCTTTAAAATTGTTATTTTTTTGATCCGGATCGTATGCCAAATGCTCGTACATATTAGGTGCATACTCCCAGCCGGTACTTCTTTTATCCTTGCACGATGTAAAAACTATCGAAGCAGCGATAATAGTAACAATTGTTCCTAATATTTTAATTTTATTCATAGCTAACATATTTTCTGTCGTTATGCTTAACTTCTGTAGCGCCCGCTTCTTTTAGTAAATTAGTTATATCGTCGTGAGGAATGCTTCCTTTAGCGTTAATTGCAATTACAAACTTATCGTCAGTTGCACGCAGGTCCATTACCCTTGGCGCACGGCCCGGGAACAGGTGACTTGCAAAGAAGAAGGTAAATGTCATACCAAACGAGGTCCACAATACCGTCCACTCAAATGTAACCGGGATAAAATCCGGAATAGCGAAAAAGTTTTTACCACCGATGTTGATAGGCCAGTCATGAACCAGCATATAATAAACCATGCTGAACATAATGGTGCCACCTAAACAACCGAACATAAATGCTGCATAACCAAGACGCGAATCTTTGATGTTTAATTTAGCCTCGATACCATGGATAGGCATAGGTGTATAAACGTCATAAATAGGTACGCTGTTCTTTTGCAGCTTATCAATCCCGTGCATCATATCATCGGGATCATCAAAAACGCCTAATATATATTTAGTGCTACTCATTAGTATTATGCTTTTAAGTATTCAGACTGTTCAACACTATCAAATTTCTCCAGCGAAGCGATATAAAACTCTGCTTCGGCAGGTACAACATGGCCTTCGTCCATAAGTTTTTTCTTAGCCTGCTCGCTTGAGCTTTTCAGCAGTAATTTCACCTCGGCCATAGCCACTGAAGGTAACACCCTGATGAACAGCAGGAACATAGTAAAGAATACACCGATTGAACCGATGAACACGCTCACGTCAACCCAGGTTGGATAGAACATAGCCCAGCTTGATGGTATAAAGTCGCGGTGCAGTGATGTAACGATAATTACAAAACGTTCAAACCACATACCGATGTTAACCACGATTGATAATACCCATGACAAAGGAATGTTGGTACGGATCTTTTTAAACCAGAACAACTGCGGGGTGATTACGTTACAGGTCATCATGCTCCAGTAAGCCCACCAGTACGGACCGGCGATACGGTTTGCGAAAGCATATTGCTCGTACTCGTTTTGTGAGTAGAAAGCGATGAACAACTCTGTTAAGTAAGCCACACCTACTATCGAACCTGTTAACATGATAATCTTGTTCATCGATTCGATATGGAACATGGTGATATAGTTTTCCAGGCCTAAAACCTTACGTGCAATAAGCAACAGGGTTTGTACCATGGCGAAACCTGAGAAGATCGCACCAGCAACGAAGTATGGAGGGAAGATGGTAGTGTGCCATCCCGGTTCCAGTGAAGTTGCAAAGTCCATTGATACGATGGTGTGTACCGAAAGTACCAGTGGGGTTGAAACACCTGCCAGGATCAACGATACTGTTTCAAAACGCTGCCAGGTTTTTACTGAACCTGTCCAGCCGAATGAAAGTACCGAATAGATACGGCGGCGGATACCTTGAGCACGGTCACGGATGGTAGCGATATCAGGCAATAAACCTGTGTACCAGAATACCAATGAAACCGAGAAGTATGTTGAGATCGCAAATACGTCCCAGATAAGCGGTGAGTTCCAGTTTACCCATAACGAACCGTATTGGTTTGGTAGCGGTAAGGAATAAACAGCCATCCATGGACGGCCCATGTGAGCGGCGATATAAGTAGCCGCACAAATTACCGCAAAGATGGTCATCGCCTCGGCCGAGCGGTTAATGGAGTTACGCCAGTTTTGACGGAAGAGTAACAATACGGCAGAGATTAGCGTACCGGCGTGACCGATACCTACCCACCATACGAAACCGGTAATGTCCCAGGCCCATCCTACTGTTTTGTTCAGGCCCCACTCACCTAAACCGAACCAGAAAGTCCAGCTGATCGCGAAAACCCAAAGTGAGGCGCCAAGCGAAGCCACACTAAAACCGATCCACCAGGCTTTACCCGGCATATTTTCTACAGGGCGTAATACATCATTCGTAATTTTTGCATACGTGATGTCCTTACCCGTAATTAACGGTTCCCTTATTATTGATTCACTATGAGATGCCATATATCTTAATCTCTGTATATAAAAATTTATGCCTGAGCTTCAGTTTCTATTATATTTCTAACTTTTGTCTGGTAACCAATACCTGGCTGTACGTTAAGTTCTTCAAGCACGTAGTAAGTTCTTTCACTTGCAAGTGCTTTTGAAACTTCAGAGTTAGGATCATTTCTGTTACCGAACACGATAGCGTTGGCAGAACATGTTTGCTGACAAGCCATTTTGATTTCGCCATCTTTAAGCGGGCGCTTTTCAATTTTAGCTTTCAGTTTACCAGCCTGGATACGTTGGATACACATTGAACATTTTTCCATAACACCACGGAAACGTGTAACCACATCCGGGTTAAGTACTAATTGTGTATGCTCACCTTGCAGGTAGTTGTCAAAACGTGCATCGTTCCAGTAGTTGAACCAGTTAAAACGACGTACTTTGAACGGACAGTTGTTAGCGCAATAACGGGTACCTACGCAACGGTTGTAAGCCATGTGGTTTAAACCTTCAGACGAGTGAACGGTAGCTAATACCGGGCACACAGTTTCGCAAGGTGCGTGGTCACAGTGCTGGCAAAGCATTGGCTGATGCACAACCGATACATTGTCAAAGTTTTCAAGCTTATCAATTTCCTTTTCTTTGGTAACTGCTTCTTCGCTGTTGCCGTGGTCATTGTAGCTATAGTAACGGTCGATACGGATCCAGTGCATTTCACGACGACGTGAAACTTCATCTTTACCTACAACCGGAATGTTATTTTCTGCAGAACATGCAACCACACAGGCACCGCAACCGGTACATGCGTTTAGGTCGATAGCCATTACCCAATCATAAACAGGGCGATCATGATTATCCCAAAGTGATTCAGCATTGTAATCTTTACGACCATGCTCGTTACCGCTGCCTGCTGCAGGATTCTTTTTGTACTCAACAAAAGTAGCCTCGCGGATCACGCTCCTGCCCTCATATGAGTGGTGGGTTTGTGTTTGTGCAAGCGGCGATTTGTAACCTGCCGATTTAAATGAAGCTACAGCAGCAGTTTGGAAAGTACCATTGCTTAAGCTAAAGAATGGGAAGGCATTTTTACCAACATTATTACCAACCGGACCAGCATTTGTACGGCCGTAACCAACAGCAACTGATAAGGTGCCTTGTGTTTGACCTGGCTGAGCCAATACCGGCAACTCAACTGAGTAACCATTAGCTTCAATTTTGATCACGTCACCTTCTTCCAGTTTCAATTTCTTCATATCAGAAATTGACATGGCAGCAAAGTTATCCCAGGTAACTTTTGAAACCGGATCAGGAAGCTCCTGTAACCATGGGTTGTTGGCACGTTTACCATCACCTATAGCCTGGCTTACATAAAGTTGTAATTCAAATTTGTCGCCATCTGCGGCAACAGCTTTGCTCTGGGTTAATATTTTTTGTGTTACACCGGCAAGGTCAAGGCTAAAGCTGTAAGCGCCCGCTGTTGCAGGAGCAGCTATCACCATACCTGTTTGCAACAGGGTTTCCCAGCCTTTTTGGCCAGATAAGCCACCTTTTGCCAACAAACCTGCATCCCAGGTTTTGCGTACGTAAGTGTAATAATCTTTGATTGGGTTTTCCATCCAAACCAGTAAGCTATGCTCGGCCTGGCGAGTGTTGTAAACCGGGTTAATTGTTGGCTGAACTACAGTGTAATAACCTTCAACAGCGTTAGCATCGCCCCAAGTCTCTAAATAGTGGTGGTTTGGAGCATTAACTGTAGCCAATAAAGCTGTTTCGTCGTCATGATCAGCAAATGATACTGTTAAACGAACGTTTTTAAGCGCCGCTTTAAATTCATCATTTTTATAGTAATCGTAAGCAGGGTTAGCATTCAGGAAGAATACAGCACCAACATCACCGCGTTTTACTTCGTTTACAAACTCAACAAATGCAGCGTCGTTACCGGCGTATTGTTTTGAAGGGTTATCCAAATCGATAGTAGTACCGTAGCTACCTAATAAGGAGTTGATAGCGTTTACCAATACTTGTGTAGCAACATCGTTTGAACCTGAAACAACCAATGCTTTACCTTTAGCAGCTACTAATTCTTTAGCAGCTAACTGAATAGCAGTATCAACTTTTTTGCTGCCGGTTGCTTTTGAACCAGGTAAAGTAGTACCTGATATTGCATTGTAAAGGTTTATTAATGCAACACCAATTTCCGATGGTTTGGTTGTGATACGGGCATCGGCATTGGTACCGGTCATGCTCATACCAGTTTCAAACTGAATGTGGCGCGACATTTTTTTGTTTGCCAGCGATTTGCTGTTACGGTTTGAAACGTACTGGCGGGTAAACTCTTCGCCAGAGATCCATGTACCTAAGAAATCAGCACCGAAACTTACAATTACATCGGCTTTATCAAAGTTGTAGTGAGGCAATACTGCTTTACCAAAACTGTTTTGATTGGCCTGAATGATACCGGTGTATGAAACCGCATCATAATTGATATGTTTTGTAGTAGGGTATTTAGCGATGAACTCGGCAATAACTGCTAAAGTTGAAGGGCTGTATACAGTTGAAGTAACCAAACGGATACCTTTACCTGCTGCAGCAACAGCTGCAAGCTCTTTCATTACATAAGCGTCAACCTCGGCCCAACCGGCTTCGCTACCTTTTAATTTAGGATCTTTTAAACGGTTAACATCATACAGGTCAAGTACCGAAGCCTGGGCCTGTGCACTTAAACCGCCTTTTGAAAACACGTCGTTAGGGTTACCTTCAACTTTGATAGGGCGGCCTTCGCGGGTTTTAACCAGGATAGCCTGACCTTCGTAAGTTGAAGAGTAATAGTTAGCCACACCCGGCGTAACCTCTTCAGGTTTAATCAGGTATGGAATGGATTTATGCACCGGCACTTTCTGACAAGCTGCCAATGTAACTGCTCCAACACCAAAGCCAAGTGCCTTTAAAAAGTCACGACGTGGAGTTTTAGCTGACAAACCAGATCCGCTAAGCACTTCCTCGATAGGAATTGGCTCTGCAAATTCGTTTTTATTTTTCTCAACAAATTCTGGTGTTCTGTTTAGTTCTTCTAAACCTTTCCAGTATTTTTTATTGCTGTCCATTTAAGCTATATAAACTGTAATGCTAAATTCTTTTTATTAATAGTGACACTTACCGCACTCGATACCACCTAACACGGCGGCTGTAACTTTCTCACCTTTCTTGATCTTATCGTGTGCAGCCAGGATGCTGTCATAGTAAGCATTGCCTTTACCGTTAACTTCGGTACGTTTGTGGCACTGGATACACCATTTCATGGTAAGCGGAGAGTATTGGTAAACCTCTTTCATTTCCTGTACCGGACCATGGCACTGCTGACATTTAATACCACCAACTTTTACGTGTTGTGAGTGGTTAAAGTAAGCCAGGTCAGGCAGGTTGTGGATACGCACCCATTGAATTGGTTTAGCCGCAGTACTGTCATACTTCTGCGTTTTCGGATCGTAGCCCAAAGCGTCATAGATCTTATGTATCTCTTCCGACTCGGTTTTAACAACCTTGTGGCAGTTCATACACACGTTTAATGAAGGAATAGAAGCATTTTTTGACTTGTATGCACCTGAGTGACAGTACTGGCAATCAATTTTCATGATACCGGCGTGTAACTCGTGCGAGTATTTAATTGGCTGTACCGGCTGGTAACCCTGGTGTACGTTGGTGTTCCATAAAGAAACCCAACCCCAGCTGCACATAGCAACAGTACCAGCAACCAATATAAAGAATACCAGTTTTTTGTTTTTAAGAATCTTGGCGATGAACTCTTTTTTAGCATCAACCGCTACGGCACCTTCTACAGCAACTTCGTCCTCGATAACAAGGTCTTTGTTTTTAAGCAGGATACGCTCTAAAGAACCTACTACCCTGTTTAATACCAGGATAACGATGAAAGCGATAACGATGATACCGATCAAACCGAAAACAACCATATCACTTGGGCCGCTTTCAACTTTGGTCTCTTTGCCCTTGTCGCCACCTTCAGGACCTTTAGCCTGCATATCTTTCCAGGTAGTACGAACATAGGTTAAGATATTACCTACATCTGCATCGCTAAGGTCAGCGAATACGGTCATACCCGACTGGTTATACTCATTATAAATTTTGAGTGCCTTAGGGTTTTTAGCGGCTATCAGCGCCTGGTTATTCTGAATCCACTGGATAAGATATTTATCATCAGTTTCTTCAGTAAGTTGCGGGCCTAATGCCGGACCAATTAAGCGGCTTTCGATTTTGTGACAGGTAGTACATTTTGACTTGAAAATGGCCTCGCCTTTAGCAGCGTCAGTTTGCGCGTACGCATTAGATAAACTCCAAAAAGCAAACCCGGCAATCAGTAAAACCGACCTTGAGAATTGTTTAAGAATCAATGAGAAACTTCTCATACAGTGTATTTATGCTAAATAATTTTTATATTAATGATTGAAACTGTTGTAAGATGTATGTTTCATCGGATAATTACAGGCACAAAAGTATAATTTTATACACTATCGGTGACACATAAATGACACCAACCTATAATTTATAATCGTTCTAAATAGACAAAAAACTGCGTTTAAACGCTGCTAAATGCATATTAATGTCATTTGACATTTTTTTGGAATAATTACAATCCAACTTTAATTATAAAATTTTATCTATTGTTTTAGTAACCAGGCAAAAATAAGCGGTGCAACAATGGTTGCGTCACTCTCTACTATAAACTTAGGGGTATGGATGTCAAGCTTGCCCCAGGTTATTTTTTCGTTAGGAACAGCGCCAGAATATGAACCATATGAAGTAGTTGAATCAGAGATCTGGCAGAAGTAGCTCCAGAAAGGTACATCATGCATCTCCATATCCTGGTAAAGCATCGGCACAACGCATATCGGGAAGTCGCCTGCTATGCCACCACCAATCTGGAAAAAGCCTATGCCTTTGCCCGATGAGTTTTTAGTATACCAGTCGGCAAGCCATGCCATGTATTCGATACCGCTTTTCATGGTTGATGCTTTAAGCTCGCCTTTAATTACGTATGAAGCAAAGATGTTGCCCATGGTTGAATCTTCCCATCCCGGTACAACGATAGGCAGGTTCTTTTCGGCAGCAGCCAGCATCCATGAGTTTTTAGGATCAATTTCATAGTATTGCTCCAACTCGCCGCTTAATAATATTTTATACATGTACTCATGCGGAAAATAGCGCTCACCGCTGTCATCAGCATCTTTCCATATCTTGTGGATATGTTTTTGCAAACGGCGGAAAGCTTCTTCTTCCGGGATGCAGGTATCGGTAACACGGTTATAGTGATTTTCAAGCAGATCCCACTCTTCCTGAGGGCTCAGGTCGCGATAGTTAGGTACCCTTTTGTAGTGTGAGTGTGCCACGAGGTTCATGATATCCTCTTCAAGGTTGGCGCCTGTACATGAAATAATAGCAATTTTATCCTGGCGGATCATCTCGGCCAGCGAAATACCCAGCTCAGCAGTACTCATGGCACCAGCTAAGGTTACCATCATTTTACCGCCTTCTTCAAGGTGTGTTTCATAGCCTTTAGCTGCATCCATTAATGCCGCGGCGTTAAAGTGCAGATAATTTCTTTCAATAAACTGCGAAATAGGTCCTCTTGTAGTGCTCATAATATTTCAATAAAATTTCAGCCGCAAAAGTAGACATTTTAGTTAAATTGAATTTTAAATGGAACTTTATCTTTTTATAACCATTTCGTATTTAAATTTAGCGCTCCCACCTCCCCTATCCATCTTCATATTGTCATCATAATTTTAAAATACCCCTCACAGAACCTTATACAACAAAATGGGTTATATTAGCCATTACAAACATCTATGAAGAAACTTGCCATATTAATACTGTTCTGTGCCCTTTCAACCAGTGCCTTTTCACAAATATCCCGGGCTATAAAGCGCATGTATTTTGATAAAGATACTACACGCAAAAGTAGTTTTGTTATATTACCGGTATTAAGCTCAGCTCCCGAAACCGGGCTTGAGGTTGGCGGTGCAGGCCTCCTTTCTTTTTATACCGATACTTCAAAACTTAATACCCGCGTATCCAATGTTTTTGGTTACGCCACTATAACAACTAAAGGTCAAAGCCGGTTAAGCCTTACTACCAGCTACTGGACACCCGGGAACGACTATCACCTCACTGCCGGCGTCAGTTACATTAATTTCCCTTTCGATTTTTATGGCATCGGCAACAATACATTAAAGGCCAACTCCGACAGGATTGGTCAAAAACGGTTCAAGGTAAATTTTACTGCTGAAAAAAAGATCTCCAATAACCTGTATGCCGGCATAATAGGCGGTGCCTGGGATTACAAATTCAATGACGACGATAAAACAGGTATCTTTTATACTGATCCGCGTGTTGAAAACCGCAGCGGCGGACCAAGTGTTTATATAGGCCCTACCATTATATTTGACAACCGGAACAACAACACTTATACCACCAAAGGGCTTATTGTAAACGCCTACTTCCAGGCCATACATGGCATCTTTGGTAACAATGATTATAAAGGCGGTTTCTTTAATATCGAATACTCCCAGTTTTTTTTACTGGCACCTAAATGGGTATTGGGCCTCGACGTACAGGAGCAAAGTTTAACCGGCAGCACCTCGCCATTTTATTTACTGCCCGATCTGGGAAGCGACGAGTTAATGCGAGGCTATTACAACGGCCGTTTCCGCGACAGGAATATGTTAGCCGGGCAGGCTGAGCTGCGTTACCGGTTAAGTAACCGTATAGGTTTTGCAGGCTTCGTAGGCGGAGGCGAAGTTTTTAAAAACAGCTTCAGCGCATCCGAACTAAAACCCAACTACGGCGGTGGTATCCGTTACTTTTTTGATGTGGAAAAAGGGCTTGCTGTACGTGTAGACTATGGTGTAGGCCAGAAAATCCCTAACGAAAAAAGATTAACCGGCTTTTATATTGGATTGGGCCAGTCGTTTTGATTTTGAGTTCATGGTTGATGGTTCATAGTTCATGGCATAATATCGTATCATAGATGAATTTAGTGGCTTCGGCTATGAACCCTGATCTATGAACCATAAGCTATCAATACCTCACCCTAAAATCTTCCCTGCTCATCCCCGGTTTAAAAAATACCATGCCGATATAAAACAGATCAATAGTTACCCTAACCTGTTGATTCAATTTAAGCTGCTCCCATGATTGTTTGGTGGATGCATTGCGATGGATGTTTGTAAATATGATAACGGTATTATCATGAATGAATGGCATAATCTCTGCCGCATAATTGGCACGGCTCTGTTTCAAGGCATCCGCCAGGATCATATCAGCCGGGCAAATGCCTTGTGCAGCTAATGTTATACTTTGAACTTCTGGATTAGCTTGTTTGATAACAAGTTCACTGATGTAATCCTCTGAATCAGCTAACAATATCGTTTGGGGATTAAAGTAAACAGCAAACCGATAAAGTAAACGGTAAAATTTTAACGGCAGCGTATTTATCATGCCCTTGTCAGAATGTTGCTTTCTGATGGTTTCTTCAATCTCACGATACACTTTTTGGCCGTGATAATCGTAAATAACCGTATCAATCAGCTTGTAAACAAATGGAGAGTGTATGCCGTGCCTGTTGTTGGCCCCCAAACGGTGCCGCAGATAATTAAGCCCATACCTTATATTATACATTGCTGTAAAAATAAAAAAGGTTTAGTATTTTAGCATTACAGCGTATGATAAATCCAACTGAAGTAAATTCATTGATCCGCTTGCTGGATGATCCTGACGGCGAGATATATGAACATGTGTATAGCAAATTGTTTTCATATGGTGCCGAAGCTATCAGCTATCTTGAGTCGGCGTTCGAGCAGGCTTTTGACCCTATCCTTCAGGAACGCATTGCCAACCTGGTTCATGAAATTCAGTTCAACAACCTTAAAAACGACCTGAAACTCTGGAACCAAAGCGGTGCCTTCGACCTTTTGCAGGGCATCCTCATCATTAACCGCTACCAGTACCCCGATCTTGACGAACAAAAGGTAATTAACCAGATAGAAGCAATCAAACGTGATATCTGGATCCAGATGATGAACGAGGCCAGTCCAAAAGAGCAAATTAAGCTGATCAACCATGTATTTTACAATATCTATGGTTTTAGCGGCAACACGGCCAATCATCTCGATCCTCAAAACAGCTACCTGAGCCAGGTGCTCGAAACCAAAAAAGGCAACCAGATTTCGTTAGCCATCATTTATTCTATCATAGCGCAAAAACTGGATATACCGGTGTATGGTGTGAACCTTCCACAGCACTTTATACTCGCCTACCTTGACGAAAGCATGCAAAGCGAATTTGAAAGCGGGATCCTGTTTTATATCAACGCCTTTAATAAAGGTTTCCTGTTTGGCAGACGCGATGTGGATATGTTCCTGAAACAGCTTAACCTTAAATTCGATAAACAGTTTTACGAGCCATGCTCTAATACCGATATCATCAAACGTGTGATCCGTAACCTGATCAGTGCCTACGAAAATCTGGGATCGGCCGAGAAAGTGAGAGAATTGAATGAATTGCTCCAAATCATGGATGACGCCCCCCCCGCCCCCTGAAGGGGGTGCTTTTTATTTGCATGGTTTCATCTTTCGTTCCTGCCATTGTTCCCCCTTTAGGGGGTTAGGGGGCTCTTCATCACACCGATCCTGTATTTCATCCCATTTATTTATTCAGTAGTATTGTGCATTATACCTTGCGGTCATAATTCAAAACACTATGAACGATCTGCTAAAAAAGAACCTGAACCTTGGCAAAATTGAATTTTGGGCCGCAACCACTATTTACGCTTTTGCCGTTTTACTGTTGCTAACCAAAGTTGCCGACAGTAATTACAAAGAAATATGGACCCCATACAGGTACATGTTCAACAACTACCACCTGCATTACTCCTATTCTAAATATTACTTTTTCCCGGAAGTATTTAGATATACGGGCTATTATGGCGGCTTTTTAATTTGGAACTTCGTAATCGTTCCTGCCCTGGCCGAAAAAAGACGAATTGCCTGGAACATCATTTTAGGCTTGGCCCTGCTTGTTGCTCTTTGGGGTTTATTCGGCATAACCGATACATGGCTAAAGGGCTACCTTTTTTACCACAAATCTGCCGATTATGTGTATAATCTGGTTTTTAAAACAAATGTGTTGTATGCTTTATGGGTGATGATGATGCTTACTTTTTACAGCATGATCAAGTATTCGGCAAATTTCCTGTTAAGTAATGTAGATAAAATACAAGCCAAATACAGGGTGCTTACCCATGATTGTATTATCGCGATTGTAATTTGTATGATCATTGCCTTTATGATGGCACTTGCGGATTTCCCGGTTGAATTGATCACTACTTTCGTGATTATAGCACCGGTGGCCATCGGCGTTTATGCCCTGTCTTTCTATAGTTTAATCCCACAAACGCTGGCCAGAAATCGTGGCATCTTTAACTACCTGTTCAAAATTGCAGGTATTATGTTGTTGATCAGCATCCCAATAGGTATTTTAACAAGTTTGATATTTGAATCATCGGAGCCGACATTTATTATTGGCGGCTTTAATTGCGGTATACAACTACTTATTACGGGCCCCTTTGCCTGGATTGTTTACAAACGCAAGCTGGCCGGCAACCAGGAAATTACCTATCTTAAAACCGCCCTTGGCCGCTCCACCGCCGATCTGGATTTTCTTCGCTCACAAATTAATCCGCATTTCCTATTTAATGCGTTGAATACATTATATGGCACTGCCCTGCAGGAAGATGCCGAACGTACCGCCGAAGGTGTACAGCGCCTGGGTGATATGATGCGCTTCATGTTGCAGGAAAACATGCAGGAAAAAATATTGCTGGTACGCGAGATCGATTACCTGAATAATTACATCGCCCTGCAAAAGCTCCGCACCCAAACCTCACCGGATATTAGTATCGTGCTGCAAATTGAAGATCATGTGAATGCCCTGCAAATTGCACCGATGCTGCTTATCCCTTTTATTGAAAACGCCTTTAAACATGGCATCAGCCTGCGCGAACCATCGCATATAAACATCAGCCTGCAAACCAAAGAGAATACGCTTTACTTTGATGTGCATAACAGCATTCACCCTAAAGTTGTTAACGATACCGAAAAATATAACAACGGTGTAGGGCTGGAGAACGTTAAACAGCGGCTTGTTCTTTTGTACCCCAATAAACACGAGCTGGTGATCCGCGAAAGCGCCAAAGATTTTTTCATACATTTAACCATACAACTATAATAAGCTTTGATAACAGCCATAGCCATTGATGACGAACCTATAGCATTGGATGTGATCCGCTCGCACGCTGCTAAGGTACCCTTCCTTGATCTGAAGGCCGAATTTACCGATGCCTTTAAGGCGATGGACTACCTGCAGCTTGAGCCGGTCGATCTGCTGTTCCTGGATATTAAGATGCCCGACATTTCGGGCATCGACCTGTTAACGTGCCTCAACAAAAAACCGCTGGTAATATTTACCACCGCCTATACCGAACATGCCGTTACCAGTTTTGAGCTCGACGCGGTTGATTATCTGTTGAAACCCTTCGCCCTTACGCGGTTCATCAAAGCCTGCAATAAAGCCTATGAACTTTACAACTTCAGGAACACCGCCGATGTTAAGGATTATATCTTCCTGAAAACCGGCTATGACCAGGTACGCGTTAATTTTGATGAAATCTATCACCTGGAAGCCACAGGCAATTATGTCAATTTTGTGTTGAAGGATAGCAAGGTAGTTACCCGAATGACCATTACCGAAGTTGAAGCCTTGCTTCCGGCTGAGAAATTTATCAGGATCCACCGGTCGTTTATTGCTGCCGTAAGTAAAATTGATAAGATAGAGCGCCACCAGGTAACCATCAATGGCTTTATGTTGCCTGTAGGTGGCGCTTATATTCAGAATTTGGGGATGATCAAATAGATTATTCAGATTGTTGTCCCCCTTTTGGCACTTCTGTAAAACTATGCAGACTTACGAAGTTTTAAAAACTTCGTAAGTCTTAAATCTATCCGATAATCGTTAACTTTAATATATGCAGCACCGCGAACTTATCATCAGCAATTATGTAAAGACCTATAACAACTTTGATGTTATAGGCATGATTAAAAATCTTGCACCATCCGTTAAATTCCAGAATATATCTAATGGTGACGTAAATATGGAACTTGATGGTATCGAAGCATTCAGAAATCAGGCCGAACAAGCTGTAAAGCTTTTTGAGCGCCGCGAGCAAATTATCCGGTCATTTAAGCATACCGGCAACAAAACCGAAATAGCTATTGACTATAACGCTATTTTAGCCATTGATCTACCAAATGGCTTAAAAAAAGGCGATGAGCTAAACCTGAAAGGACATTCTATTTTTACTTTTGATGAGGAAAAGATTATTGGGATAATGGATATTAGTTGATTCTCAATTGGAATTAAAGAACCTATACTTTTCACTACATTATTATAAGTTATTGATTATTAGATATATTTTAAGGTTGAATTTTATAACATGGGCGTTGCCTGCGGCCCGGGCTTTTCGTTACAAGTCCTCACTTTGCCAGCGCACAAAACCGGCGCAAGCTTTGGGCTTTTCACTGCAACCCCTAACGCGGCCCCCGCACAATATCTCTAAAACATATTTTGCACGTCATCTTGTTTTTTTCCAGAGCTTCCCTTGTGTTTCCTCGCAATGACGTTTTTTAATCTACTCCACCACCAGCTTTTTCAACGTAATCCCGATAGTTGCTGTTTTCCTTTTAGCTGCCGGGCCATAGCTGAAAGCGATCTTATACATCTTTTTTGATTTGATCCAGTTAACAAACTTGGGATCGCATACCGGGTTCAGTTTATAAGCATATTGCTGGGGCTGGGGTTTAACTTCAGCTACCGCTATATAAATAGAACCCGGCGTTTTGCAATCTGCCGGAGCATCAGCGTCTCCCTGCTGATCGGCGACAAGGTACACCGCAATATTCAGCGTTTTATGATCGGTATATACATAACGCTTTTGCAGGTTATTTAAAACGTAAGTAAGATCCTGATCGGATACGCTTTTGTATTTGATGGATTGGGCGATAACGTTAAAGCAGGCACCGGTAATGAGCAACACTGCCAACAGCATTCTTTTCAACATAAAATGATCATTAAGGTCGAACTTCTCAAAAAAAGACTGTCTACCTCAACAATAAAATTGGCTTACTGTTTTACAGCAGAAAAAAAATCGCTCCTGTGGAATTATTTCCCGCTCAAAAAGCCATTTTCTTCCAGCCATGAAGCACCCCATTCAAACCATTTGCCTTTATTTTTAGAGTTGTTCATCCCGAAGCCATGGCCACCTTCCTGGAAAAGGTGCATTTCGGCCTTCACTTTATTTTTTAAAAGCGCATCGTAAAACAACAGACTGTTTTGCACAGGTACTACGGTATCATCTTCGGCATGCACTAAAAATGTTGGCGGGGTGTTTGCAGTCACTTGTTTCTCGTTCGAATACAGATCTAACTGCTCTGCTGACGGGCTCTTACCTATCAGGTTTTCCCTCGAGCCAACGTGGGCATACTCTCCAAAAGAAATTACAGGATAAATCAGCATCATAAAATCAGGGCGTACGCTGATATTTTCTTTATCCTCAATAACCGGTTTATCAAAATGCGTACCCTCAGTTGAAGCCAGGTGACCGCCGGCCGAAAAACCTATAATACCTATTTTAGACGGATTGATATTCCACTCAGCAGCATTTTTGCGCACGGTGTATACAGCCATTTGCGCATCCTGCAATGGACCGATAGATTTATCAGCCATGATATCATCGCTTGGCAAGCGGTACTTTAACACAAAAGCGGTTACTCCAATCTGCGCAAAAGCCTGGGCTACGGCCTTGCCTTCATGATCTGAAGCCAGCCCGGAATATCCGCCGCCAGGGCAAACAACAATTGCAGCGCCGTTGGCTTTCCCTTTTTCCGGAAGATACGGCGTTAGTGTTGGCTCTGTAACCATGGTGATCCAGCTTCCGTTATTAGTTTTTTCTGTATAAGTAGCAGGCGCCTTTTTAGAATTAGGCACTCCTTTGGGATAAAGCGGCATAGGTTTTTCCTGTGCAAAGGAAGCAAATGTTATAGCTGTCAAAACTAAGGCAGATAAGATGGATCTCATATTTTATTAAATGTTAAATTGGATGTGTCCAAAATACAATTAATCCCCCAAAAACAAAACGGAATATCAGAAATGATACTCCGTTTTTTAAACTATAAGGAAAGCGCTGTCAGTCTGAGCTTGTCGAAGACTCGCGCGGAGAGGCCTACCCACCATGCTTCGACGGGCTCAGCATGACAGCCACCTATTCTAATTACGTCTTCGGGCCTCCAAATTCCATCAGGTAGGCTTTCAGGAAATCATCCAGATCACCATCAAGCACTGCTGCTGCGTTTGAAGTTTCATGATCGGTACGCAGGTCTTTAACCAGTTTGTACGGATGTAAAACGTAGTTACGGATCTGCGAGCCCCACTCTATTTTCTTTTTGTTGCCCTCAATAGCATTAGTCAGTTCCATGCGTTTGCGCATCTCAATTTCATATAACTGCGATTTCAGCAAGCGGATGGCGTTGTCCTTATTTTGTAATTGCGAGCGTGATTCCTGGTTTTTGATGATAATGCCCGATGGTTTGTGATATAAACGCACGGCGGTTTCTACCTTGTTCACGTTCTGACCACCGGCTCCGCCCGAGCGGAAGGTTTCAAACTCGATATCGGCAGGGTTTACTTCAATTTCAATGGTATCATCAACCAGCGGGTATACGTATACCGAAGCAAACGAAGTATGGCGTTTGGCGTTGGCATCAAACGGAGATACACGCACCAAACGGTGTACACCATTTTCACCTTTTAAATAGCCATAAGCAAATTCGCCTTCCAATTGCAGCGTAACGGTTTTTACCCCGGCTACGTCGCCCTCCTGGTAGTCCTGTTCGGTTACTTTGTAGCCATTCTTTTCACCCCACATAATATACATACGCATGAGCATACCGGCCCAGTCGCAGCTTTCGGTACCACCTGCACCGGCTGTGATCTGAAGTACGGCATTCAGCTGATCTTCTTCGGCCGAAAGCATGTTTTTAAATTCAAGCTCTTCAACAGCCTTTAAAGCCGCATTATATTGTTCCTGCATTTCGGCCTCAGTAGCGTCACCTCCCTGGTAAAATTCAAAAAGCACACCGGCGTCATCAACAACCGATACCACTTTCTGAAAAGCATCTGTCCATACTTTTTTTACTTTGATAGATGCCAGTACCTTTTCGGCCTCTTTAGGGTGATCCCAAAAATGCGGACCAATGGTTATTTCCTGTTCCTCTTGTAGTAGTTCCAGCTTCTTATCGATGTCAAAGATGCCTCCTCAGGGAAGTTACTCTATCCCTTAAATCCTGAACTTGTTCTTTAGTCATGCGGCAAATATATGTAATTTGAAAAATTGCTATAAATAAAAAAGGCCTGCAAATTGTTTAACAATCAGCAGGCCCGTTCATCAGGCAGATGTAATAATATATTAAGCAACCATCAGGTTGTTCACAAGCGGGTTCAGATCTGTACGGTTACCGTTTAGTTTAGTTAACATAGTGCCCAGGGCAAATTCTTTGGCCTCACCACTTTTGGTTTCTTTAACCAGCTCATTCATTACGGCAGGGATCAAAGCCTTGGCAACAGCCAAAGCATGGGCCGGATCGATGCTGTAAAATATGTTAAGCTTGCTGGCAAAACTGTAAGTTATGCTTGATACTAATGAATTGTTGTACTTACCCGAAAACTGAAAATACTTTATAAGCTCTTTCACCTTGCCACTTTCAAGCTGGCCTTTCAATACTTCAATGATAGAACTTGAAGCTTCATTGATCACTGCATCATGATGTTTAGCAGGAATCACCGGGTTGTTGATAACAGCCGTCCCGGCGTTATCTTTTACAAGCAAAAACAGTTTTTCAAACATAGTAATACGTGCTTTTAAAGTAAATTTACAAATTGATGATAAATACCTTATTTGATTACCATCGAAACAAATATATCAAATAAAAATTTAAAACTTCAAAATATATTTGTAATTCTTTTGTAATTCTCATAATTTTTAGGTGTAAAGTAAACACTATGCCGCCTGTGTTTAATTAACACTAAGACAGACTATTATTTTATTTAACAATCACCTTTCAATTAACTTTTTACTTTTGTTAAAAAATAACACAATTATGCTGCCAACTACCGATTTTACAACAACCCAGGCCTACAAATATCTTACAGATCATTACATCGATATTGTATCAAAAAGTTTGAAGGAAATGTTTGATGCTGACGACCAGCGCTTTAATAAATTCTCGATCCAGTTTGAGGATATCCTGCTCGATTATTCAAAGAATCGTATTGATGACGAAACCATCGCTTTATTGATACAGCTGGCCAAAGAATGTTCACTAAAAGAGGCGATAGACGCCATGTACTCGGGCGAAAAAATTAACGTTACAGAAGGCCGGCCGGTACTGCACATCGCATTACGTAACCGCAGCAACACTCCTATTTACGTTGATGGTAAAGATGTTATGCCTGATGTAAATAAAGTGCTTGACCAGATGAAAGCCTTCAGCGAAGCTATTATCTCGGGCGAGTGGAAAGGCTATACCGGCAAAGCTATTACCGATGTAGTTAACATCGGCATTGGCGGATCTGACCTTGGCCCGGTAATGGTTACAGAAGCATTAAAAGCGTACAAAAATCATTTGAACCTCCACTTTGTAAGTAATGTGGACGGTACTCATATAGTTGAAACCCTGAAAGCGGTTGATCCGGAAACCACCCTTTTCCTGGTGGCTTCAAAAACCTTCACTACACAGGAGACCATGGGCAACGCGCACAGCGCCCGCGACTGGTTCCTGGCCAGCGGTGCTACCGAAGCTGATGTTGCTAAACACTTTGCTGCCCTTTCAACCAATGCCGCAGCTGTTGAAAAATTTGGTATCGATACTAAAAACATGTTTGAATTTTGGGATTGGGTTGGTGGCCGTTACTCTTTATGGAGCGCGATTGGTTTATCAATTGCCCTGAGCATTGGCTTTGAAAACTTTGCCGACCTGCTTGCCGGTGCACATGCTACCGACAACCATTTCAAATCTGCCGAGTTTGATCAAAACATCCCGGTTATTATGGGCTTGATCGGTATCTGGTATAACAATTTCTTTGAGGCCGAAACCAATGTTATTTTGCCTTACGATCAATACCTGCACCGTTTCTCGGCTTATTTCCAGCAAGGTGATATGGAAAGTAACGGTAAACATGTTGACCGCAATGGTAAAGATGTTGACTACTCAACAGGCCCGATCATTTGGGGCGAACCAGGCACAAACGGTCAGCATGCATTTTACCAATTGATTCACCAGGGTACTAAACTGATCCCTGCCGACTTCATCGCTCCGGCACAGTCACACAATCCGCTGGGCGAGCATCACAATATGTTGCTTTCAAACTTCTTTGCTCAAACCGAAGCTTTAATGAACGGTAAAACCGAAGAGGTGGTTATTGAAGAGCTAAAAGCAGCCGGAAAATCAGACGAAGAGATTGCTAAAATTGCTCCATTTAAAGTGTTTGAAGGTAACCGTCCAACAAACTCATTCCTGATTAAAAAGATCACCCCATATACTTTAGGCGCACTGATAGCTGCGTATGAGCACAAGATCTTTACCCAGGGCATTATCTGGAACATTTACAGCTTTGACCAATGGGGCGTTGAGCTTGGCAAGCAACTTGCCGGCAAGATCCTTCCTGAGTTAAAAGATAACGCTGAGATCAGCAGCCATGATTCATCAACCAATGGCTTGATCAATCAGTATAAAGCGTGGAGGTAAGCGCCCCCCAGCCCCCTAAAGGGGGAGTTTTATAATTTTAAACAAGAAACGCCCAGATTTTCCGGGCGTTTCTTGTTTAAAACACTTCCGCGGGCTTTCAGCCCGTGGTTAAGCATGACTTCAGCTTTCAGCTGATGGATCGTAAGCTGAAAGCTTACAGTATGATTCCCACGAGTTACGCTATCGCTAAACCCGCGGTAGTATATCACTATTCTTTTGTCTCCGAATAACTTTCTGTGGACTGACTTTGCGGTGGCGAAAAAGGGCTTTGATAATCGGCCGGGTCAAATGAGGCCCCTATGCCTTTCGGATTATCGCCATACTGGTTTTCACCGGCTTCACCGTCAAAAAATAGAAGGGCTATAAAATAAAAAGGGATGATCTGGAACCAACCGCTCTTACCCAAATCGTGGCAACGCTTTGCACCTTGCGACCAAAAAAACCAAAGCAGCGGAATGAAACCAAGGAATGCAACCATTGAAACTGCGCTACCACCTGGTATAATGCTAATTATTACTAAATAACAAATGGCATAAATGATAAAGCTGATACCGTATTCCGTCCTGCGGATACGGCCTTCAAATGAAAACAAATTCTGAAACATGTTTAAATGATTAGGTTAGGAATAAATTAACTGGTTTAAAGATATTATTTAGATATAAAATCAAAGAATAATTATTTGTTAAGATGCAGCTTGATTATGATACTGCCGAGGGCTCCCAGCCCATGGTTTAATACTATTTCAGCTTTCAGCTGGTGGAATGTAAGCTTTCAGCTTACACCATGCCAACCACGAGTTACGCTATCGCTAAACTCGCGGTAGTATACTACTGTAACGCGAAATGCCCGGATTTTCCGGGCATTTCGCGTTTATAAAAATTCTTATTTCAAACAATAGTTCCCCTTTTGGGGACAAGGGGGCTTAAGGAAGCGGCACAAACTTAACCTGATACAAATGAGGCCACTTTTTGCCGGTTACAAACAGGCGTTGACCTTTGGCATCCCAGGCTATGCCATTTAGTACATTGTTGTTCCAATCCCTGTCCTGCGGGCGGCTGGCTACCGGGTAAATTTCTTTCATATCAATCACCTGCTCAACAGCGCCGGTTTTAGGATTAATCACCAATATGTTATCCGTTTGATAAACATTGGCGTATATTTTACCATTAATATATTCCAGTTCGTTTATCGAATCTATCTGTTGTTTATCATCACATACATCAACATGGCCTATCGGGCGATAGTTGTTCTTATCAAGAAACCAAAGACGATTGGTACTGTCATCCATGTACAACTTATTACCGTCAAAGCACATTCCCCATCCTTCCGGGCCAACATTGTTGGTGAAGTTGTTAAGTAGCTTCAACGTATTTTTATCGTATACAAAACCTACTTTTTCCTTCCAGGTAAGCTGAATTACTTTATCGCCCACAACAGATAACCCTTCACCGAAGTATTGGGTGTCGAGCTTGGTTTCCTGCAAAACCTTGCCGGTGTTGAGGTCTACCTTACGGATGGACGAGTGTTTATAGTCGCCGGTACTTTCGTATAAAATACCATCAACGTATTGCAGGCCTTCGGTATAAGCGGCGGTATCATGAGGGAATACTTTTTCGACCTTATAGGTGTACCGGGCAGGTGCCTTCGCAGCCAGAAGAAGTATATTGGTTGTTACCTCATTGCTTTTACCACCTTCATAAACCTTGGCGGTGATCATCCTGATGCCTAAGCCAATGGTATCGGTTTTAAGGCTGATACCTGCAGTATCCTTACTGGAAGCAATTTTTGCGGAATCGAGCAGGTAAACTACCGAATCAACTTTACTACCTGCGGGATAACCTACTTTAATATCAATTTTATCGCCGGCTTTGTAGTTGGTGCCGGCATCGGGGGTTATGGTATAATCTGTAGCCGAACTATCTGGTTTATGTTTACAGCTGTAACCCAAAGCCGTTAGGGCAAGGGCGGCAAAGAATAGCTTTAATTTATTGTTATTCATAAGTGTTATGTGGCCGAAGGCCAAAACGCATCTTCTATATGGTTTAGTATATAATTTCCGCCGCGGTCAAACAATATGGCGATAATATCAAACCTCACTTCTCCCTGGTGGTTCATGAGGTATATGTATTCATCGGCTGCTTCGGCCAGCAGTTTTTGTTTACGATTATCAACAAAGTCTTCCGGCTCGCCAAAGCCATTGCCCGTGCGGGTTTTTACTTCGGTAAATATAATAACCTTGTCTTTATAAGCAATGATATCTATTTCGGCTTTTCCGAAAGTCCAGTTTTCATCAAGGATCTCGTAGCCTGCCTTTTCAAGATGAGTTTTGGCTAATGCTTCGCCGGTGCGACCAAGATCGAGGTGTTGGGCCATTATTTTATAATTACGGATCCCAAAAAGTCAGATATTGATTTTTCTACTTTCTTCATGCGCATGTACTGATTAAGCAGTATTTCCTGGTCGGCCTCAGTATCAGCTTTTTGAAGTTGTGTGCGCAGGTCTTCCAGCATCTTGCCAACCTTATGTTTTTTAAGGTGAAATATCGCACCGAGAATAGTAGCCTTCATATTCGCCTGCTCATCGTTCACCGTGATCTTATGCATTTCGTACCAGTTTTCGCTAAGCGAATACTTACTGGCTAACATGTTAATGGTTAAATCAACAATAGCTTTATCCTTATGATGAATAAAATAGGCCTCATCCGGCAGTACACCGTTTTCTACCTCGCGACGGTAAATTTCTGCGATCTGCTTACAAACCGGGTGATCAAAGGTAACATCACTTAGCTCAGCTATAATGAAGGGGCCTATGTAGGTATTGGCAATGCCGTCCCAGTCAATCATCCTGCTACCGTAATGCAGCAATAAGCGCACAATTTCTTTCTCCTGGAAAGCGTCGTCCTTGGCAACCTGGGGTTCCGGTTCTATCGGCTCATCAAAAAAGTGAGGTTCATCGGGCATTTCCGCAAACCTGTTGTTTTGCTGCTGACGCTGCTGCTCCTCTTTTTTGGCTTTAGCCGTGCGCATTTTATTAAGCTCGGATAAAAGGGCGCGCTCATCTATCTGTAATAAACCGCTACACTCTTTTATAAATACCGAAGCCTTAATGCTGTCCGGGATTTTGGCAATACTTTCAACCACCTCACGGATTACATCGGCTTTTTTTATCGGATCGTTGCCAACTTCTTTAAGCAGGATCTGGGTTTTATAGAGGATGAAATCCTTTTTATTTTCCTCGATATGTTTTTTGAAAGCGCTTGAACCCTTCGACTGTACAAACGAATCGGGATCGTGCCCATCGGGGAACAGCACTACTTTAACATTAAGCCCTTCTTCCAGGATCATATCCAAACCACGCAGCGAGGCTTTGATACCGGCGGCGTCACCATCATATAATATGGTGATGTTTTTGGTAAAACGGGCGATTAGTTTGATCTGCTCGGTAGTAAGCGAGGTGCCTGATGATGCTACCACATTTTCAACCCCGGCCTGGTGTACCGAAAGCACGTCGGCATAGCCCTCTACCAGGTAGCAGTTATCCTGCTCGCGAATGGCCTTTTTAGCAAAGTAAAGCCCGTAAAGTACGTTTGATTTATGGTAGATTTCCGACTCGGGCGAGTTAACATACTTGGCTACGTTTTTATCTTTTTTTAGCGTACGGCCACCAAAACCGATTACCCTGCCGGTAAAACTGTGGATCGGGAACATTACCCGGCCGCGGTACCTGTCAAACAGTGCACCGTTATCCCGCTTTACCGATAGGCCGCTTTCAACCAAAAACTGCTCTTTATAGCCGTTCCTAATGGCCGCTCCGGTAAAAGCTTCCCATTGATCGGGCGAATAGCCCAGCTCAAATTTTTTGATCGTTTCAGCAGTAAAGCCGCGTTCTTTAAAATAACTGAGACCAATGCTTTGCCCCTCTTCGGTATCAAGCATTGTTTCGTGAAAAAACTTAGCGGCAAATGCCGATACGATCATGAGGCTCTCCCGGCGGAGCTCCTCTTCCCGGTTTTCGGGTGCTTCAACGGTTTCTTCAACCTCAATGCCGTACTTTTTGGCAAGCCATTTCAGAGCTTCGGGATAGCTGAATTTTTCCAGCTCCATCAAAAACGTAACCGCCGAACCACCTTTACCTGTAGAGAAATCTTTAAAGATACCTTTAGCAGGCGACACCGTAAATGATGGTGTACGCTCATTGGCAAAAGGCGAAAGGCCTACAAAGTTAGCCCCTCGTTTTTTTAACTGCACAAATTCCCCTATCACCTCCACAATGTCGGTGGCTTCCATAATACGGTCGATAGTGGATTTTTGGATCATAAGTTAAAATGCAAATGTAGGGCAAAACGTTATTGTATAATTAACAATCGTTAAGATACATTTTTATTTGCCTGATTACGTGGCTTTAAAAATGTTACGGCTATCCCGCTCAAAACAATGACGCTGCCAACAATCTCATTAAAACCTAAACGCTCGTGAAGTAAAAAAGCAGCAAGCAATCCGGCAAAAACCGTTTGGCTCAATAAAGCGATAGATACTTTGGTTGATTCAAGGTAGCGTAACGAGTAATTGATGGTGAGCCAGCCTGCCAACTGACAAATTAATCCCATACCTATAAAGCAAAGCCATACTTTTAATGACAGATGGACAATATCATTATGCATATATCCATTGATCATTAATAAAAAAATACTGGCGCTAAGCATGCTGTAAAACATGAAACTAAACACATCAATACCTGCCATAATATTTTTGGTGATCATGATGTAGGTGGCATAAAAAAAGCTGGCTAATACGGCCAATAATATGCCGGCATTAAGCTCCATGTGTAATATATGTTCATAACCTACTAATATCACCATCCCGGTGATAGCTATGAGCGTACCTATCCAGAATAACAGTCCCGAGCGCTTTCTTAAAAACAGGAAGCTCATCAGGCCCACCCAAACCGGCGCGAGGTTGGCTATGAGTGTTGAAACGGTAGCGCTGATCTTTAACAGCGAAATATTCCACACGGCAATATCAAGCGCAAATACCATTCCCGCAGCTATCGAGATAAGCAGTTGCTTTCTGTTTACCTTAAGTTTCTTTTTAATGATACAAAAAGGTGCCAGGCAAACCCACGCTATAAATACCCTGTAAAATGCCGAACCAATTGGTGATACCCCGGCAAGCTTTACAAATATCGGCGAAAAGGAGATACATAAAATGCCAATAACAAGGCTCAATCTGGGGTTCATGGGCAAAAAATTAAATGAGCGGCAAACTTACTGAAAGCCTGTATAATATGCCTTACTTTTAAATACCTTTATATTACCTGTACAATTAGTTAACCTCTCATCACCAAATCAATGAAATACCCCCGGTTTATGTTAACTATAGCCGTGACGCTGCTTTTTTCGGCTTGCAAAAAGAAGGATTGCTGCAATTTTCCGGTTGCTCCTGATTTTATACTTGCGCAAAAAAACAATGCCAAATGGGAGGCTGATCCTTCAGGTTCAAATATCCTGGGCGATACTATTACGATATCAGGAAAAACCAATACCGGGACTGAAGAAGAACAAATGAGTTTCAAAATCGTATTTGACGGGGTTGGGTATTATACCCTCAAAGCAAACGAAAAATTTTACCGGGTTACAAAAAACGGAGCCTTATTGGTGGAATATAAGCCCGACCCAACTCACCTTAGTTCGGTAACTATAATTTCGTATAATCAGACCGATAAGATATTACAGGGGCTTTTCGAACTCAGGTTTCTGAAAGTGAACGATAACCCTCCGGGGAGTTACCCGGATAAGGTTTTTTTTAGCGAAGGCAAGTTTAAAGCAACACTCAAGTATTAACTTACGTATTAGTGTAACTTAACGAATTTATTATTCGTATTAGTTGTAAATTTGTTTTATGAAAAAAGCTCTATTACTAACCGCCTCAGTATCACTCCTGTTACTTGCTGGTTGCCAAAAAAATGGCGTAGCTCCAAAGCAAGACAGCGTTAGTACTAAAAAAAGCATCCTTAATCAGTCGTTGAATAAAACCAAAGACACGATTATGGTTGGCGGTCAGGCGGCACCAAGCTTAAACCGTCGTGACACCATTATGGTATCAGGCAAGTAAGCGCAAAAAAAAAGGCCGGGAATGCCATATGTTCCCGGCTATGTTTTGGATCATAGATTTCATTTTCCCACTATACCCCTCTCTCCGATATTTCCTTTCTATAATAACCGGCTAATGTTTTTTAGCTGATGTTTCAAAGTGTGCTTTGATAATTAATTGTATTTTTGCGACTCTAAAAATTATACAGTTTTATACAGAATTACAATTTATGAGTCAGCGAACTAAGATCAAAGCATTGCTGCAAAGCCAGCAAACCGAAATTGATGTAACCGTTAAAGGATGGGTGCGTGCATTCCGTTCAAATCGTTTTATTGCTTTGAATGATGGCTCAACTAATAATAATATCCAGATTGTTGTCGATTTTGAAAATACCGATCCGGCTTTGCTTAAACGCATCACCGTTGGTGCAGCATTAAGCGTTGAAGGTAAGCTCATCGCATCTTTAGGTAAAGGCCAAACTGTTGAGGTTGTAGCTACTGAAATTGAGATTTTAGGCGATAGTGATCCTGAAAAATATCCTATCCAGCCTAAAAAACATAGCCTTGAGTTTTTGAGGGAGAACGCTCACCTGCGTTTCCGCACCAGCACTTTCGGCGCTATTTTCAGGGTACGCAACAGCCTGGCATTTGCTGTACACCAGTTTTTCCAGGAGAGAGGCTTTGTTTACCTGCATACACCTGTAATTACCGCTTCGGATGCGGAGGGCGCGGGCGAAACATTCCACGTTACCAACTTCGATTTGGATAACATCCCGAAAACTGAAACCGGCGAGATCGATTTCAAGCAGGATTTTTTTGGCCGTGCTACCAACTTAACCGTATCCGGTCAACTGGAAGGCGAACTTGGTGCTATGGCCCTGAGCGATATTTATACCTTCGGCCCAACTTTCCGTGCAGAAAACTCAAACACTACCCGCCACCTGGCCGAGTTTTGGATGATTGAGCCCGAAGTAGCTTTTAACGATCTGGTTGACAACATGGACCTTGCCGAAGACATGTTGAAATACGTGATCAAATACGCCCTTGATAAAAATGCCGATGATATTGAGTTTTTAACCCAGCGCTTAACCGAAGAAGAAAAAACCAAACCGCAAAACGAGCGCTCAGAAATGACGCTGCTCGAAAAATTGCAGTTTTGCTTAAATAACGATTTTGAGCGTCTCACTTATACCGAAGCTATCGACATCCTGAAAGAATCGACCCCGAACAAAAAGAAAAAATTTGTTTATCCTGTTGAAGGCTGGGGTACCGATCTGCAGAGCGAGCACGAACGTTACCTGGTTGAAAAACATTTCAAAAAGCCGGTGATCCTGACCGATTACCCGAAGGAAATTAAAGCATTTTACATGCGCCAGAACGACGACGGTAAAACTGTACGCGCTATGGATATCCTGTTTCCGGGTATCGGCGAAATTGTTGGCGGATCTCAGCGCGAGGAACGTTTAGACAAGCTTGAACAACGCATGAATGAAATGGGCATTCCTACCGAAGAGCTTTGGTGGTACCTGGATACCCGCCGTTTTGGCTCTTGTCCGCATGCCGGCTTTGGTTTAGGGTTTGAGCGTTTAGTACTGTTTGTTACCGGCATGGGCAACATCCGCGATGTGATCCCTTTCCCAAGGTTTCCTAAGAATGCGGAATTTTAACCGTTGATCGTTTTTTGATTTTTATGATTACGCTGATTATTTGCAAAGCGTAACCTTATATTTAGGCTGTTGTTATGCAACAGCCTATTTTTTTATATCACATGCCATCACAAATCCTGCTTGCCACCCATATTAATGCCCCTGTTGAAAAAGTTTTTGATATTGCCCGTAATATTGATGTGCATGTAGAATCAACCAAACATACCGGCGAGCAGGCTATTGCCGGGCGGACAAGCGGCCTGATAGAACTCGGCGAAACCGTTACATGGCGGGCCAAACATTTCGGCGTGTGGCAAAACCTTACCTCAAAGATCACCGAAATGGAATACCCTAATTACTTTACGGATGTCCAGGTTGAAGGTGCTTTTAAAAACTTTACCCACGAGCACTATTTTTATCCCATCCTTAATCAAACTATGATGCGTGATATTTTCACTTTCGAATCGCCCGGAGGGATATTTGGAGAAGCTGCGAACTTCCTGTTTTTATCTAATTATATGACGAGGTTGTTATTAAAGCGGAATGCGGTGATTAAGCAAATCGCTGAAGCCCCCCAGCCCCCTAAAGGGGGAGTTTAACTGCCTTAGCCTACTGCGGGCAACTATTTAAAAATCCATATATTGAGCATTCAATTATTAGGATATTTAACATCTTACTGAAACTATGACTTTCAACGCTGATATTCTTATACATCCCGGCCTGGGCAATTCAGGCCCGCAGCATTGGCAAAGCATCTGGGAAAAGCAGTTCAACTTTACCCGTGTTGAACAACAGGATTGGGAAACTCCTGTTTGCAGCGATTGGGTAAAAACTCTAAATGAATATGTAAACAGGCATGATCCGGCAAATGTGATATTAGTTGGCCATAGCCTTGCCTGCGCCGCCATAGCCCGATGGGCCGGGCAATATAACATTAACATAAAAGGAGCATTACTGGTTGCGCCGAGCGATACCGAAGCGGATAGCTATCCAACCGGCACAAGTGGTTTTACGCCGATGCCTTTAGGCAAACTACCATTCAAATCAATAACTGTGATTAGTAATAATGATTTCTACGTAAGCCCGGAACGGGCCCGGTTATTTGCAAACAATTGGGGAAGTGAGATAGTGAATATAGGTGACGCAGGCCATATCAATGTATCAGCAGGTTATGGCGAATGGAATGAAGGCCTTGAGCTGTTGAAAAAGCTGGACGCAGGATACTAAGCGCACCGCCGCGGGTTTTCAGCCAGCGGTTAAGCATAGCTTCGGTTTTCAGCTGACATAATATAGATTAAAAACCCGCGGTTATCTGTTTTTTGCAATTTGCACATCTGAAATCTGCACATCAACACATTTGCCGCTCCCCCGTCAAACCAGTGTAAACATCAACCGGTAAAACATTATATCGACCCGATTTGTCGTATCTTTATATAGATCGAAAAGCCGAATAAAATCTTAATCGGTGAAATCATCAAAAATCTGTGTAATCCCAACAAAAAAATATGGAATACAATCAATTAACGCCCGAAGAAGAAAGGGTAATATTATACAAAGGTACCGAACGACCATTTACCGGCTCGTTACTAAACAACAAGGCACACGGCCTGTACGTTTGCAAACGCTGCGATGCACCATTGTACCGTTCGGAAGATAAATTTGAATCATTTTGCGGCTGGCCAAGTTTCGACGATGAGATCCCCGGAGCGGTTCGTCGCGAAGTGGATGCCGATGGCCGCAGGGTAGAGATCTTATGTGCTAATTGCGGTGCCCACCTGGGCCACGTGTTTGAAGGCGAGTATATGACACCCAAAAATACCCGTCATTGTGTCAATTCGGTATCAATGAAATTTGTTCCGGTAGAGGACTAAAAATAATTCGTAAAACTTTGAGGAATACGCCCATAAGTTGATGACTTATGGGCGTATTTGTTTTCCACATTTTCGTCGCCGGGAAAATTTATCCGCTCATTTAGATATTCATATCGGCCCAAAGTAAAAGCCTTACATTATTGGCAATAATTGTCGGCAAAGCGTCAAGTAATTTACAATGTTAAATTATTGTAATCCGCAAGTTTTGAAGCTATTAATTTTCACCCCGCCGTTTAATACGTTGTTTTCAAGTTCATTAATTTTTGATGTTGATAACTCCGGCTTATTCAAGTGTTGATAACTCGGGGGTTTGTGAAAAACTATCATTCACAACTACACAATTCAAACATTAACTTTGCTCAACAAGGTAATAAAAAGGCATTCGGCCGACAGCCCGACGCACTCGTCAACCCCTGATTAAATCACTGGCTGTCAGAAAGTTAAACAATACAGTTGCTAAGGATCGATCCGAAGGCATCAAAATTCAAGGCTTTATTGAAAGGTAAGGCCCGCTTTCGTGTCTGAATACCTGAATGAAGAAAGAAATTAAAAAAAAGTAGGCACCAATGAGTTTGGAAAACGAATTATTACTACGGGAAAACAAGGACCGGTTTGTTATCCTTCCCATCAAGTATCCCGCAATTTGGGAAATGTACAAAAAGGCGGAGGCCAGCTTCTGGACAGCCGAAGAGATCGACCTGTCGGACGATATCAAACATTGGGAAAGTCTTAATTCGGGCGAGAAACATTTCATCTCGCATGTACTTGCTTTTTTTGCCGCAAGCGATGGTATCGTGAACGAGAACCTGGCGGTAAATTTCATGAGCGAAGTACAGTTGCCCGAAGCACGGTGCTTTTACGGTTTCCAGATCATGATGGAAAACATCCATTCTGAAACCTATGCCCTGCTGATAGACACCTATGTAAAAGATCCGGCCGAGAAAGATCGTCTTTTCCACGCTATTGAAACTGTACCGTGTGTTGGCAAAAAAGCCGAGTGGGCGTTGAAATGGATCAACAATGGCAACTTTGCCGAGCGTTTAGTAGCGTTTGCAGCTGTTGAAGGTATCTTCTTTTCTGGCAGCTTTTGCTCTATATTCTGGCTTAAAAAACGTGGCCTGATGCCGGGCTTAACTTTCAGCAATGAGCTGATTTCACGTGATGAAGGCTCACATTGCGAATTTGCCTGCTTATTGTATGGTATGCTCGAAAACAAACTGCCACAGGAACAGGTTACTAAAATTATTACCGACGCTGTTGAAATTGAAAAAGAATTTATCACCGATGCACTGCCTGTTAACCTGATAGGCATGAACGCCAAACTGATGAGCCAGTACATTGAGTTTGTGGCCGACAGATGGTTGAGCGAATTGGGCTATGATAAATATTATAATGCCACTAATCCGTTCGATTTCATGGAAATGATTTCATTGCAGGGCAAAACCAACTTTTTTGAAAAACGCGTAGGCGATTACCAAAAAAGTGGTGTACTAAACGCATCGGCCGAAAGCAAGAGCTTTTCGCTTGATGATGATTTTTAATTGAAGAGGTTAGAGATTGGTGATTAGATGGTTTCAGGCTAATCCCAAAATCAGGAAAATCAAGGTTCAGAAAATAATCAAATCACAATAATATTAACTAAAAAAGCTTCGCTTTTAACGGGGCAAAAGGAGGGGGAAAATGTTCGTAATAAAAAGAGACGGCAGAAGAGAGTCCGTAAAATTTGACAAGATCACCGCACGTATCGAAAAACTGTGCTACGGGTTTCAGTTAGTTGACCCTATTGATGTGGCTAAAAAGGTAATTGAAGGTTTGTTTGACGGCGTTACCACCTCCGAGCTGGATAACCTGGCTGCCGAAACCGCCGCTTCATTAACCACCAAGCACCCTGATTATGCTTTGCTGGCTTCGCGTATAGCGGTATCCAACCTACACAAAAACACCATCAAATCGTTTTCTGAAACCATGCGCCTCCTGCATGAATATGTTGATAAGAAAACCGGTAAAGACGCATCCCTTATTGCCGATGATGTTTATGAGGTGATTAAAGAAAATGCCGAACTGCTTGACAGCACCATCATTTATGACCGCGATTTTGGTTTTGATTACTTTGGTTTCAAAACCCTTGAAAAATCATACCTGTTAAAAATCGATGGCAAAATTGCCGAGCGCCCTCAGCACCTGTTCATGCGTGTATCGGTTGGTATCCACAAACACGATATTGAAAGCGCCATTAAAACATACCATTTAATGAGCGAGCGTTGGTTTACACATGCTACACCAACCCTGTTCAATGCAGGTACACCAAAACCACAAATGTCGTCATGCTTCCTGTTAACCATGAAAGATGACAGCATCGAAGGCATTTATGATACTTTGAAACAAACCGCCAAAATTTCGCAAAGCGCGGGTGGTATCGGTTTAAGCATCCACAACGTAAGGGCTACAGGTTCATACATCAGCGGTACTAATGGTACCAGCAACGGCATCATCCCAATGCTGCGTGTATTTAATGATACTGCACGTTATGTAGATCAGGGCGGTGGTAAACGTAAAGGCGCTTTCGCTGTTTACTTAGAGCCATGGCATGCTGATATTTTTGAATTCCTTGACCTGCGTAAAAACCATGGTAAAGAAGAAATGCGTGCCCGCGACTTGTTCTACGCCCTTTGGGTATCTGACCTGTTTATGCAACGCGTTGAAGCCAATGAAGATTGGAGCTTATTTTGCCCGCACGAAGCACCAGGCTTAGCCGATTGCTGGGGTAAAGAGTTTGAAGAGCTTTACGTTAAATACGAAAAAGAAGGCCGTCAGCGCCGTACTGTAAAAGCACAGGAACTTTGGTTTGCTGTACTTGACGCGCAGGTTGAAACCGGTACACCATACTTATTATATAAAGATGCTGCCAACGGTAAATCAAACCAGCAAAACTTAGGTACCATTAAAAGCTCAAACCTTTGCACCGAAATCATCGAGTATACCGATGCAAACGAAGTAGCTGTTTGTAACCTTGCTTCATTAGCATTGCCACGTTACATTAACAACGGTACTTTTGACCATGAAAAACTTTACGAAGTAACTTACCAGGCTACCGTGAACCTTAACAGGATCATTGACGGTAACTACTACCCGGTTAAAGAAGCTGAGTACTCAAACCTACGTCACCGTCCTATTGGTTTAGGTGTACAAGGTTTGGCTGATACTTTCATCCAGCTGCGTATGCCGTTTGAAAGCGATGAAGCTAAAAAGCTAAACATCGAGATCTTCGAAACCATCTACTTTGCAGCTATGACAGCTTCAAAAGATATGGCTATAAAAGATGGCGCTTACGAAACTTTCAAAGGTTCACCACTGTCACAAGGTAAATTCCAGTTCGATCTATGGGGTGTAAAACCAGAAAGCGGCAGATGGGATTGGGAAAACCTGCGTTTAGATGTAATGAACCATGGCGTACGTAACTCATTATTGGTTGCACCAATGCCAACTGCTTCAACATCACAAATTTTGGGCAACAATGAATGTTTTGAGCCATACACTTCAAACATTTACACCCGTCGTGTATTAAGCGGTGAGTTCATTGTAGTAAATAAATACCTGCTACGCGATTTGGTTAACCTTGGCTTGTGGAGCACCAGCATGAAAGATAAGATCATCAGCGCAAACGGTTCAATCCAGGAAATCCCCGAGATTCCGGCTGATATCAAAGCATTGTACAAAACTGTTTGGGAGATCAAGATGCGCAGCATCATTGATATGGCTGCCGACAGGGGCGCGTACATTTGCCAGTCGCAATCATTGAACCTGTTCATCAACTCGCCAAACGCTTCAAAACTTACTTCAATGCATTTCTATGCATGGAAAAAAGGCTTGAAAACAGGTATGTACTACCTGCGTACACAAGCGGCATCGCAAGCGGTTAAATTTACTGTTGAGAACCAGGGCGGCAAAAACATGGATCCGGTTATCCCTGCCGTTGTTGACGCCGTTGCCGACGAAATTCCTGCAGGCCCAACCTGCTCAATGGAAGAAGGCTGCGTGACTTGCTCAGCTTAAGTTTTTTTGTAGTCGGAAAGTCCGTAAGTCGGATAAGTCCGAAAGACAAAGAACAATAGATTTAAAGTCCATAAGTTTTAGCTTATGGACTTTTTTGTTTTAGTGGGATTGAGCTGACATAGAACTTGTGTTTATTCGATACCTTTGACTCAAGACTTCCGCACCACTTCTTTCGGACTTGCGGACTTCCCGACTTTCGGACTTAAAAACAAATGCACAAACACGAAATTATCCGTTGCGAACGTTGCGAAACACCTTTTGAATGTAAAGCCAATTCATTCACCAAGTGCCAGTGCAGTACCGTGCAGCTTACTATTAATGAGGTACAATATGTAAGCGAACTGTATGACGGGTGTTTGTGTGCTAATTGTTTGTTGATCATTCAGCAGGAGTACAGGGAGAATATGGGGGTGGTTTGATTCGAAATGTGGCCACGCTATTTTTTTAAGATAAACGACTACTTATTACATCCCTTCATTGCGAGGTACGAAGCAATCCCCTACTTTACAGGGCGGATTTGCATAGCCTCTCTACTTCTTGGGGATTGCTTCGTACCTCGCAATGACGCTTGATTATGAACAAGCTACCAAAGCTATTCTTTTTCAAATTAATCTCCCCCGATTAATCCTTTTCCATTTCCATTAGTCATATATATGTACATCTTCAATAAAGATGATGATTAAAGATTTTATACCATGAAAAGGAAATTTGTTGCTTTGGCACTTTTAATATCAGCAGTAGTATCTGTAACCTCAGGTTGTGTAGTACGTGAAGATTATGGTCACCACCATAGATACCGTAACGGTTATAATAATGGTTATAACAATGGCTACCATGACGGTGACGACCATGGCCATTATCACGACCGCGGTTATTAAGATTGTTAGTTTAAGTTTTCCATAAGTAGTTTAGTGAGTGATGAAAGAGAGTGCCGGTTTTTACCGGTGCTCTTTTATATGTGCAGACTATAATAAACGCCGAATTTTATTGCGTATTTAATTGCTATTTGTCAAAAAATCAAAATTAAAAATCCATAAAATAAATTACAACAAAATTTAATTCTGTAAAATTTGATTTTTAAAAATATTTTTTTCTAAATTTGGTCCATACATTACAAACCTATCAAAAATGAACTGCATTAAATCTACCATGAGCTACGTATGCAGGCTTGCATTTATAGCTGCATTAACTTTATCACTTATAGTAAGCGCTGTTACAACCATAGCCAAAACTCCCAAACATCATATAACTATTATCACAGATACCCAGCTCAAAGCATTTGAAGGCATTTACCAATTAAAGGAAAACGAGTTCAGGGTTTATAAATTAGTGGCAGATGGCGATAAATTGGTTGCTCAACAACTTGGAGGAGATCAAAAATTAATTTTAACCCGCAAATCGGATCTTAAATTTGAACTTATGGATGACGATGGAGATGAAAAAATCCCTGTTGTTTTTTCAAAGAATGAAGCGGGAGAGATCAGCCAAATTTCTTTGGGTGGCCGGCAAACCTTTATTAAAATAAAAAGCTATACTCCTCCAAAAGAGGTACAGCTGAAGCCCGACCAAATAAAAGTTTTAGCAGGCAAATACCAGTCGGATGAGCGGGCTGATCTTTTTATCACAATCACTGCAATACCCAATGGTTTAACGCTTAAACAATCATGGGATGGCAAGGAGATCAATTTTAAGCCCCTATCAGATGTGCTGTTTTTAAACCAAGCGTTTGGCTTTCCTTTAAAATTCACTAAAGATGCGAGCGGCAACACCGTCAAAGTATTGGCTTTTAACCGCGATACCTGGAATAAGGTAAAAGAATAAACTCCCTGATTAAATCATTATATAAAATATTATGGGCCGGCCCGCTGTCACCTAAACCTGGTTACATCGGTAACCGGCCCTTTTTTATTATACCTGTAGGCATAATATTAATTGAAACGAATTTCGCAATAGGGATGGAAGTGGATACCGGCCAATGAGCGTAAGGCATGCAGGCGTATGAACGTAAAGCCCGGGCCGAAGGTATTGCCCGGTTTAGTAATTGGAGATTGGAGGTTAGTTTGCTTTTGTCTGAACTCGAATTAAATGAATTGTTAGAATTTATTGAATTTGTTTTTCCTTCTGCTAATTCTTTAATTCCAGAAATTCGAGTTCAGACAATTTACCACCCGAAAACAAAATTTTAATCCTCACACCCTCAACTTCTTCCCCTTAAAAAAACTTTCACACAACTACTTGAAAATCAAAAATAATGTTCGTACTTTTGCAGTCCCGAAATGCGGGATAAAATAATTAGACAAAAAAGCAAGAAATGCCTACTATTCAGCAATTAGTTAGAAAAGGTAGAGTAGCTCTGGTTGACAAGAGTAAGTCACCAGCGTTGGACAGCTGTCCACAGCGAAGAGGCGTATGCACACGTGTGTATACCACTACCCCTAAAAAACCAAACTCAGCAATGCGTAAAGTTGCCCGTGTGCGCTTAACCAACGGTAAAGAAGTAAACGCTTACATCCCAGGTGAAGGTCACAACTTACAGGAGCACTCTATCGTTTTGATCCGCGGTGGTCGTGTTAAAGACTTACCAGGTGTACGTTACCACATCATACGTGGTGCACTGGATACATCAGGTGTAGCTGGCCGTAACCAACGACGTTCAAAATATGGTACCAAACGTCCTAAACCAGGTCAGGTAGCAGCAGCGCCAACAAAAGGTAAAAAGAAATAATTAAGGAGGATAGAAAGCAATGAGAAAGTCAAAACCAAAAAAGAGAATTATCCTTCCTGATCCAAAGTTCAATGATACTTTGGTAACAAGGTTTGTAAACAACATGATGTATGATGGTAAAAAATCAACCGCATACTCTATTTTTTACAACGCTGTTGAAATTGTTGAGAAAAAAACAAGCGAAAACGGCTTAGAAACCTGGAAAAAAGCTTTAAACAATGTAATGCCTGCTGTTGAAGTAAAAAGCCGCCGTGTAGGTGGTGCTAACTTCCAGGTACCTACAGAGGTTCGTCCGGAGCGTAAAATAGCTTTAGGTATGAAATGGTTAATCAGCTATGCACGTCGTCGTGGTGAAAAAACCATGATGGAGAAATTAGCCGGCGAGATCATATCAGCAGCTAAAGGCGAAGGTGCCGCTGTTAAGAAGAAAGAAGATACGCACAAAATGGCTGAGGCTAACAAAGCGTTCTCTCACTTTAGATTCTAATTAGTGAATGACTGAATTAGTGAATTATTGATTTGGTAACATTTTACTAATCAATAATTCATTATTTCGGCAATTCATCCCATAAAAAACAAATAAAAGGATTGAATTAACAATTGAAGATACAATAGGACTTGATCCGCACGTTTTTATTCAATCACTAATTCACTAATTCAAAAACTCAATAATTGACATGTCAAGAGATCTAAAATATACAAGAAACATTGGTATTGCCGCTCACATTGATGCTGGTAAAACTACCACTACCGAGCGTATCCTTTACTATGCTGGTGTAAGCCACAAAATTGGTGAGGTACACGAAGGTGCCGCTACTATGGACTGGATGGCCCAGGAGCAGGAGCGTGGTATCACCATCACTTCGGCTGCAACAACCGTAAACTGGAAATACCGTAACCACAACTATCACATGAACATCATTGATACCCCGGGTCACGTGGACTTTACCGTAGAGGTAAACCGTTCATTACGTGTACTTGATGGTTTGGTGTTCTTATTCAGCGCGGTTGACGGTGTTGAGCCTCAGTCAGAAACCAACTGGCGTTTGGCTAACAACTACAACGTACCGCGTATTGGTTTCGTTAACAAAATGGACCGCTCTGGCGCCGATTTCTTAAACGTGGTAAAACAGGTTAAAGAAATGTTGGGCAGCGTTGCTATCCCATTACAGTTACCTATCGGTGCTGAAGACCAGTTTAAAGGTGTGGTTGATTTGATCAACTTCCGTGGTATTGTTTGGAATGAGCACGATAAAGGTATGACCTTTACCGAAGTGCCTATCCCTGCCGATATGCTTGACGAAGCTACTGAGTGGAGAGAGAAATTATTGGAAGCAGTTGCTGAGTTTGATGACTCTTTAATGGAGAAATTCTTTGAAGATCCTACAACCATCACTGAGCGCGAAGTATTAGACGCTTTACGTCAGGCTACTTTGGCCGGTAAAATCGTTCCGATGACTTGCGGTTCATCTTTCAAAAACAAAGGTGTACAAACCATGCTTGACTATGTGATGGAGTTAATGCCTTCACCTCTTGATTCAAAAGGTGTTGTTGGTACTAACCCTGACACCGGTGCCGAAATTTTGGTTAAACCAGATGTAAAAGAACCATTTGCAGCATTAGCATTTAAAATTGCTACCGACCCGTTTGTGGGCCGTTTATGCTTCATCCGTGTTTACTCTGGTAACCTTGATGCTGGTTCATACGTGTACAACATGCGTTCAGAAAGCAAAGAGCGTATCAGCCGTATCTTCCAGATGCATGCTAACAAGCAAAACCCTATCCCTAACGTAGGTGCAGGTGATATTGCTGCGGTAGTAGGCTTTAAAGATATCAAAACAGGTGATACCCTTTGCGACGAGAAACATCAGTTGGTTCTTGAGTCGATGGTATTCCCTGAGCCGGTTATCGGTTTGGCAATTGAGCCTAAAACTCAGGCCGACGTTGATAAATTAGGTATTGCTTTAGGTAAACTAGCCGAAGAGGATCCAACTTTCCGCGTACAAACAGATCAAGATACTGGTCAAACAGTTATCTCTGGTATGGGTGAGTTACACCTGGATATTTTGATGGACCGTTTAAAACGCGAGTTTAAAGTGGAAGTTAACCAGGGTGCTCCTCAGGTAGCTTACAAAGAGGCTATCACCGGTACTATTCAACACCGTGAAACTTACAAGAAACAAACTGGTGGTCGTGGTAAATTCGCCGACATCCAGGTTGTTATCTCTCCAGCCGACGACAACAAAGAAGGCTTGCAGTTTGTTAACGAAATTGTTGGTGGTTCTATCCCACGTGAGTTTATCCCATCTGTTGAGAAAGGTTTCAAAGCCGCTATGGACAATGGTGTACTTGCAGGTTACCCGCTTACAAGCTTAAAAGTTCGTTTGATTGATGGTTCATTCCACGCAGTCGATTCGGACGCGTTATCATTCGAGATCGCTGCACGTTCTGCTTACCGCGAAGCATTGCCAAAATGTAAACCGGTATTGCTTGAGCCAATCATGAAAATCGAGATCTTAACCCCTGAAGAAAACATGGGTGATGTTATCGGTGACATGAACCGTCGTCGTGGCCAGCTGCAAGGTATGGACACCCGTAACGGCTCACAGGTAATCAAAGCTATGGTACCACTTTCTGAAATGTTTGGTTACGTAACTCAATTACGTACTATCACTTCAGGCCGTGCAACTTCAACTATGGAGTTTGACCACTACGCTGATGCACCTCGTAACGTACAGGACGAAGTTGTTGCCAAATCAAAAGGCCGCAAACAAGTTGCTATCGACTAAATTTAATTTGAAGATTGGGTGATTTGATAATTTGAAGATGCTTTTTAATTTTCAAATCTTCAAATCACCAAATTTTCAAATACAGTAAATAAACAATCAACTATCCCTAATAAATAGCTCTTAGGGTAGTTAAAATTCAAATTAACAATGAGCCAAAGAATCAGGATCAAATTGAAATCTTACGATTACAATCTGGTAGACAAATCTGCCGAGAAAATCGTAAAAACAGTAAAGCCAACAGGCGCTGTAGTTAGCGGACCACTTCCGTTACCAACCGAAAAGAAAATCTTCACCGTATTACGTTCACCACACGTAAACAAAAAAGCACGTGAGCAATTCCAACTTTGCTCATACAAGCGCTTATTAGACATTTACAGCTCTAACTCAAAAACTGTAGATGCCCTGATGAAGCTTGAATTGCCAAGCGGTGTTGAGGTTGAGATCAAAGTTTGATAGACGACCGGCCCACTGAAAGGTGTGGGATCAAAAAATAAAAAGACCATTTGCGTAAGCGGATGGTCTTTTTTTTATGGGGATATTTATTGGATTAGCTGTAAGGAAATGAAGCAATCCTCACCCACCCGTCATTGCGAGGCACGAAGCAATCCCTAACTTTACTGAGCAACCATGCAAATCATCCCTGTATAGTTCGCGATTGCTTCGTACCTGGCAATGACGTATATTTTAATAATTATTTAAACACACTGCTATTGGCGTTGCCTGCGGCCCGGGCTGTACGCTCATACGCCTGCAGGCATTACGCACGGGCAGGTATCCGCTCCCATCCCTAACGCAGAATTTGCCTGAACCGTGATTTATGGGATTAATCGGATTATAGGATTTTGCCTGCCTGCTTTGGTCTGAACTCGAATTTGGGAGAATTAAGGAATGAGCAGAATGCTCACCAAATTCGATAAATTCTTATAATTCCTTAAAATTCGAGTTCAGACAAAAAAATCCTTCCATCCCAAAAATCCCCCCAAATCCAGGTTCAGACAAAAATCAACGAAATCAGCGTAATCAAAAAAATCAACGGTTATCTTTGCCCCTATGCTGATATCACCATCTACCCTACGCACCTTCACAGAAGATATATTTAAAGCAATAGGCTGCAGTCATGAACATGCTGTTTTAGCTGCTGATGTGCTGCTCAAGTCCGATCTGCGGGGCATCGATTCTCATGGCGTGGCCCGCCTGAGCGGCTATGTACGCCTCTGGGAAAAGAAACGCATTAACCCAACACCCAATATCCGGATAGTTCATGAAACGCCTACAACGGCTACAATAGATGGAGATGCAGGGCTTGGCTTGGTGGTTGCCCCTTTTGCAATGGAGGTAGCCCTTAAAAAAGCTGAATTATACGGCTCGGGCTGGGTGTCAGTACGCAATTCCAATCATTTTGGTATTGCAGGCTATCATGCATTAATGGCTGTAGAGAAAGATATGATAGGCTTTGCCATGACCAATGCCAGTCCGCTGGTTGCCCCTACTTTTTCAAGTGAGCGACTTTTGGGTACCAATCCCATGTGCTATGCCTTTCCGGCAGGTAAATATCCGCCGGTCATAGTTGATATGGCTACTTCGGCTGCTGCCAATGGTAAACTTGAAATAGCCCAGCGTTTGGGCAAGCAAGTTCCCGAAGGCTGGATTCAGGACAAAGAGGGCAATTACACTACCGATCCGCATGCCTTAAAAACAGGAGGCTCCCTCCTGCCCCTCGGCAGCGATCGTGATCATGGCAGCCACAAAGGTTTTGGCTTGAGCGCTACCGTTGATATATTATCAGCAGTACTATCCGGCGCAAACTACGGCCCCTGGGTGCCGCCGTTCGTTGCTTTTCTTGACCCGCCGAATGCCCCGGTTGGCGCAGGTATAGGCCACTTTTTAGGCGCCATGCGTGTTGATGGTTTCCGGCCGGTTGATGAGTTCAAAAATCATTTAGATAACTGGATAGAGCGGTTTAAATCATCAACTACGGTTGATCCGGAGCAAAAGGTCATCATCCCCGGCGAACCTGAAATGGAAGCCGAAGCGGACAGGATTGCCAATGGAATCCCATTAGTTGATGCTGTTGTGGAGGATTTGAATAAACTTGCGGAAAGGTTCGGAATTAGCCCCCTAACCCCCTAAAGGGGGAACAACAGTTCTAAATCAACAACTACCCACTACCGCAGGTTTAGCGCAGCGTAACCTGTGGGATTACGATGTAAGCTTCCAGCTTACATAAAATTCAGTTGAAAGCTGAAACCATAATAAAGCCCGCGGCAGCGTATACAATAAAGCACAAGGCCTGTTTTGCTCTGCAAAACAGGCCTTGTCTATTGTTCCCCCTTTAGGGGGTTAGGGGGCCTAATGGATCAGGTTAAACAACCTGCTCCAACGAATCTTATGAATGAATGAAGCGTTATCATCAACGCTCATCCAAATGAATAGCGCCTTACCTACTATGTGATCTTCAGGAACAAAGCCCCAAAAACGTGAATCTTCCGAATTATGACGGTTATCGCCCATCATAAAATAATAGTTCATTTTAAAAGTATAGCTATCGGCTTTCTGTCCGTTGATTAGGATGTCCTTACCGCTTACTTCTACTTTATTACCTTCATATACAGCGATAGCGCGGCCATAGATCGGGAAGGTTAAACTATCCAGCTTTACTGTCCAGCCTTTTTTAGGTACAATGATAGGCCCAAAGTTGTCAACGTTCCATTTATAATCAGGAATGTTTGCCCCTATTTTGTAATTGGAGAAAATGGCAGGATAAACCGGGTTCATAGGATCAGAAGCACCCCTGGGTGTTAATCTCGGTGTAACCGATTTGATGTTTGAATATCCCCTCAGTGCTTTTGCCGACTCCTCGGTAGTATTGGTAACAAATTCGGTGTTATTTATCGATGAGATATCAGACAAATGCAAATCCGTTGCTATCTGCGGGTTCAGCTCATTTCCGTCTGTTTTAACATCATAAGTGATCTCCCCTTTTGGCGGCGTAATAGCCGCTTTGTTGTTTATAAATACCTGTGCGTTAACGACGCTCAAAGTGTCACCAGGAGTGCCCTGGCAGCGTTTAATATAGTTTTCGCGTTTATCAACAGGCCTGAAATATGGCGAATCGGCATCCATAGGATAGTTAAAAACTACCACATCGCCTTTTTTCACATCGCTTAAACCTGGCAAACGATAATATGGCAACTCAAGGCCATCCCAATATGCCTTGGTATTAATTAGCGGCATGGTATGATGTGCAAAAGGAAATGCAACGGGCGTCATGGGTAAACGTGCCCCGTAATTCACTTTACTTACAAACAGGTAATCACCAATAAGCAACGAGCTTTCCATCGATGCACTTGGAATTACATACGCCTCAATAAACAGCGTACGGATCAGCGTGGCGGCTATCACTGCAAAAATGATAGCATCGGCCCATTCACGTGCCTGGGTTTTCTTTAAGGCGATCTTGTATTTAGCCCTGAACTCAGGACTGGCCGATTGGCCTAAATATTTGGTATCCTTATCAAAACCCCATTTTGGCAGGTAGATAAATTGCAGTGCAACACCTGCACAATGTTCGGCAAACGTAAACTTGCCGTAAGATTTAATAAAATCAATTGTTATACCCAAGGCAACAAGAAAGCCCAACCCCGGTATAAGTAACAATACAAACCACCAGCCAGGCCTTCCGCTTAATTTGATCATTATATAAAAATTGTAGAGCGGAATTATAGCTTCCCAACCCGGTCTGCCGGCCTTTTCAAATAACTTCCATAAGCCTACGTAAGGCAATATGATTAAAATAATAAATGCAATTACAAATCCTACAACGTTCACTTCAGTGTTTTTATATTTTCAATTAATGTATGCCCCTGAATAGCCTGTTCCACCTTATTTTATCAAAGAAAGTGGCTGTACTATCAATACTCATCCAGGTAAATAACGCCTTGCCTACTACGTGATCTTCCGGAACAAAACCCCAAAAGCGCGAATCTTCCGAGTTATGGCGGTTATCACCCATCATAAAATAGTAGTTGAGCTTAAAGGTATAAGTATCGGCTTTTTTTCCGTTAATCATGATATCCTTACCTACAACATTTACTTTATTATTTTCATAAATCTCAATGGCGCGGCCATAAACCGGGAAAGTAAGGCTATCCAATTTAACAGTCCAGCCTTTTTTAGGGATAATGATAGGGCCGTAGTTGTCAACGTTCCATTTAAAATCGGGGAAGTTAGGCGTGATCTTATAGCGCGGATACTTGGCAGGGTAAACCGGGTTCAGCGGATCGCTGGTACCTCTGAGTGTAACCGCGGGCACTACCGATTTTACGTTTGAATAGGTTTTCAAAGTAGCGGCCGATTCCTTTGCCATCATCATTTCATAACGATTGCCGGTGTTCCCCCTAATCTCTATCTTAAGTTCGTTTAAAATGGCGGGGTTAAATTCCTGCCCGTTAGTTTCAACAAAATAACCCTCCTTGCCTCTTTCGGGATTTGGCGCAGCCTTACCGTTAATGTACACCTGCGCATTAACAACGCTCAATGTATCGCCCGGCGTGCCCTGGCAACGTTTGATAATGTTTTCGCGTTTATCAACCGGCCTGAAATAAGGTGAATCGGCCTCGATTGGTGCATTAAAAACCACGATATCCTGTTTCTTTATATCACTTAATCCCGGCAGGCGGTAATAAGGCAATTTTATTCCACCCCAGTAAGCTTGAGTTCCCCAAGGCGTAGTATGGTGCATAAAAGGAAATGAAACAGGCGTTATTGGCATCCTTGCTCCATAATTCACTTTACTTACAAACAGGTAATCACCAATTAAAAGCGAGTTTTCCATCGAACCGCTGGGAATAACATAGGCTTCGATAAACAGCGTACGGATAAGGGTAGCGGCTATTACTGCAAATATGATAGCATCGCCCCATTCACGAAGCGCACTTTTTTTCTTCTTTACTTTAGTTGAATCTTTCTTTTTCCAGAATTTCCAGTTCATGTTCTTGATGTGCAAATTATTTTAAATGTGCAGATTTCAGATGTGCAAATGTGCAGATTTTTTAATGTTTATATTTTATATATAAGATATATGTTACACGTTATATGTTACGCTCCCCAATAATAATTAAAAGATGCCAATCAAACCATTCATTCGCACCCATTCCTAATCATTTGCACATCTGAAATCCCCAAATCTTCCCCCATCTGCACATCTGAAATCTGCACATCCGCACATCCTTCCTCAATCATTTGCACATCTGAAATCTGCACATCCGCACATCCTTCCTCATCTGCACATCTGAAATCTGCACATCCGCACATCTTCCCTCATCCGCACATTAATTGATCCGCCTAAACACCTTATCCCATCTTATCTTACACCATGACGGCGCGTTGGCATCCCAGCTCATCCATACAAACACCGCCTTGCCAACAATGTGATCTTCGGGAACAAAACCCCAAAAACGCGAATCTTCGGAGTTGTGCCTATTATCGCCCATCATCCAATAGTAATCCATTTTAAAGGTATAACTATCGGCCTTAGTACCGTTAATCAATATCTCATTGCCTTTAATC
Organism: Mucilaginibacter sp. Mucisp86; assembly: GCF_047324315.1. NCBI lineage: Bacteria > Pseudomonadati > Bacteroidota > Sphingobacteriia > Sphingobacteriales > Sphingobacteriaceae > Mucilaginibacter > Mucilaginibacter sp. Mucisp86. The sequence continues at coordinate 3,817,713 of NZ_CP168503.1, read as the reverse complement.
TGCACCTTGTTATTTTCATACACCTCAATAGCACGCTGATAAAAAGGCATGGTCAAGCTATCCAGCGTCACTGTCCAGCCTTTTCTCGGTATAATGATTGGCCCCAGGTTATCTTCGTTCCATCTAAAGTGCGGATCGTGCGGAAAAACTTCCGGATCATACACGCCCCTTAATTTAATATCGGGTTTCACTGCTCTAACAAAAGGATAGGCTTTCAGCTTTTCGGCCGATTGCACCGTCATATTCGCTGTAAAATCAACCCTTGTAAACTGCTGGAGATCTTCCATATGCAGGTTATAGCGCGTACCGGGGTCAATTCCTTTTACCGAACCGTCTGTACGTATGCGATACTCCATTTCTCCACTTCGCGGAATTGGCATCGGCTGGTTATTTACATACACCTGGCCATACTCAAGTTTAATGGTATCGCCGGGGCTGCCCTGACAACGTTTTATATAATTTTCCTGCTTATCAACCGGTCGATAAAACGGCGAATCGGCATCCATAGGATAATTAAACACCACGGCATCACCTTTTTTAACTTGGCTAAAACCGGGTAAGCGGTAATATGGCAGCTTTATCCCATCCCAATAGGCTTTAGTACCCGTAAGCGGCAGAGTATGATGTGCAAACGGAAATGCTATCGGGGTCATAGGCAGGCGGGCACCGTAATTGATCTTGCTTACAAATAAAAAGTCGCCAACCATTAGCGAGCTTTCCATAGATGATGAAGGGATAGTGAAAGCCTCCAGGAAAAGCCCGCGGATAACGGTTGCCGCTATTACAGCGAAAAGAATGGCTTCTGTCCATTCCCTTACAGGCGATTTATCAAAGTCCCGGTATTTCTCTCTGAAATCATCACTTGCCGATGGTCCAACATAGCGGGTACTTTTATCAAACCCCCATTTGGGGATAAATATAAAAGGCAGCAGTACAGACATGGTAATTTGCCCTATACCTACTTTCCCGAACGACTTAATAAAATCAATGAGGATACCGATGCTTATAATGAAATTTATGCCTGGTATTAAAAGCAGCAAAAGCAACCAGAGCGGCCGCTGGCTCAACTTGAGCATAATATAAAGGTGATACACCGGAATGAGCGCTTCCCAACCCGGGCGACCGGCCTTTTCAAAAAGTTTCCAGTATCCGGCCAGTATTAAAACCAATAGCGGGCTTATCATGATATAAAACCCAATATAGCCCGCTATTGCCATTTATATTAAAGCTATTAGCTGTTAAAATCAAACATGGCTTCAACCGAATAAAAGCCTTTTTTATCGTGAAGCCATTCGGCAGCCAGTACAGCGCCTAAAGCAAAACCATTACGGTTATGCGCAGTATGCTTAAATTCAATGCTATCCACCTCCGAGTCATAAATAACGGTGTGAGTGCCCGGTACGCTGTCAATTCTTAACGATTCAATGAGCAATTGATTTGGAGCAACGTTAGCATCATCATCCTTGTCATCAGTAGTTAATACATTAACCCACTCATTTTTGGTATCGGTATTATTTATGATACCTTCGGCAATGGTTATGGCCGTACCGCTTGGCGAGTCCATTTTTTGCGTATGGTGAATTTCTTCAACCTGTACCTCATAATAAGGGTACTTGTTCATCACTTTAGCCAGCAGCTTATTCACATGGAAAAACACATTAACACCAACACTAAAGTTTGAAGCCCACAATAATGATTTATTCCCGTCAATACATTGCTGCTTTACTTCCGGCAGTTTCTCGTACCAGCCCGTTGTACCAATAACAACAGGAACATTGGCATTAAAGCAATGTTCAATATTTGACAAGACAGATGCCGGTGTGGTAAATTCAATTACAACATCTGCTTTTTGCAGGTTTTCGGTGGTAAGGTCATGAAGGGTTTCATGATCAATGGTAAGTACAATTTCGTGCTTGCGGCTAAGGGCTATCTTTTCAATGATTTTGCCCATTTTTCCGTAGCCAAGTAGTGCTATCTTCATTTCAGGTATTGTGGTTTTCCTTATTAAAACGTAAAGGTAACTTTTAAACCCGGAATATAAGCATTATTAGCACCCTGCGCATACACCGGCTGATTAATTAAACCGGGGGTTACCTTAAACGACAAATTATTATCAACCGTATACGAGTGAATAAACTTGGCATCGATATAAGCATCAATAGCCTGGATACCCCATACGGCTAAAAAACCAAAAATACTTAAATCGCGGTTACGCCTTGAGTTTTCACGCGCGTCGCTCAGGTTGGCATCGGGTACATCCTTATATAAAAAATATTCGTTATAATAAGGATCGCCGGGATTTGGCGGGTTGCCCTGGCGATATCTCGATAATATTAAATACTCGTGATAATAATGCTGATTATAAATAATGGCCGAAGTCAACAGGCCTAAACCACCGTAAATTAACGGTACTTTCCACCACCTGTGATTATATACTTGTCCCCAGCCCGGTACCATCAATGAATGTATTACTGCTTTATGCGGGATGTGCGTACTATCCGGGTGATAGATCTTTTCTTTAGCAGGATCGATTTTTGGGGCAAACGAGCCTGAAGGGGTTTTAACGGGATGCTTTACTTTCAGCGTATCACTTTTTTTATTCTCCGTACTATCAACTATTTGAGCCTGTGCAGCAAAAATAAAAAAAGTGAATACACCTAAAAAAAACAGGAATTTATACATTTTTAAAATTAACAATTACCAATCAAGCATTTCAAGGATGCGGCCAAGGTCATCTTCCGACAGGAAAGGAATCTCAATAACGCCGCTTCCGCGGCTGCCAACTTTTAGCTTTACCCTTGTACTAAATTTTGAAGCCAGGTCATCCTGGATCTTTTGCAACTGGTATGATACCGGCTCAGGCTGTTTGCCCTCCTTTTTTACCGGCGACTTTTGCATCTCTCTTACCAGTTCTTCAACCTTACGAACGGATAAACCTTCCTTTATAATATGCTGATGTATAAATAATTGTTTTGCAGAATCAGTTAACGTTAAAATAGCTTTGGCATGACCCATAGTAAGCTCCCCATCGCGAATAGAAGCCTGGATAACCGGCGGCAGCCTTAACAGGCGCAGATAGTTGGTAACTGTCGAGCGGTTTTTACTCACCCTGTCGCCAAGTTCTTCCTGTTTCAGGTTACACTCCTCAATCATACGCTGAAAGCTCAGGGCAACCTCAATAGCATTCAGGTTTTCGCGCTGAATGTTTTCAATGAGTGCCATTTCCAGCATTTGCTGATCATTGGCAGTACGCACATAAGCCGGGATCTGGGTTAAACCAGCCAGCTTTGATGCACGAAAACGGCGCTCGCCCGATATTAGCTGGTATTTATGCGCGCTTAATTTCCTGAGTGTAATAGGCTGAATTAAACCCTGCAATTTAATCGACTCAGAAAGTTCGGTCAGTGCCTGCTCATCAAAATCGGTACGGGGCTGAAAAGGATTAACCTCAATTTCGGCCAGTTTTATTTCATTAACCGAGCCCAGGTCATTTACCTCAGCCGGGCTTGCAGTTTCTTTATTTCTGTTTTGGTATGGCTGTACGTTAGGCGTGTCGTTTAATAGCGCACTCAGTCCCTTGCCCAGGGCATTTCTCTTTTCACCACTCATTTACTATACTGTTGCTGTAGCTGTTGCCTGTTCACCCTTAACCAACCCGTTTTTTTCCAAAATTTCGCGGGCAAGGTTCAAATAATTTATTGCACCCTTACAGGTAGCGTCATGCATAATTACCGATACACCAAAGCTCGGCGCTTCGCTTAAACGGGTATTACGTTGTATAATGGTATCAAAAACCATATCTTCAAAGTGGGTTTTAACCTCGTCAACCACCTGGTTGCTCAGGCGTAAACGCACATCGTACATGGTTAACAAAATACCTTCAATCTCCAGCTGCGGGTTAAGGCGCGACTGAACAATTTTGATGGTATTCAACAACTTACCCAAACCCTCTAACGCAAAATACTCGCACTGTACAGGTACAATTACCGAATCGGCAGCGGTTAAAGCATTAATGGTGATCAAACCTAATGAAGGTGAACAATCAATAATGATAAAATCATATTCGTCACGCACCTTGTCAAATACCTGCTTCATTTTGTACTCGCGGCCGCTTAAATTGATCATTTCAATTTCGGCACCTACCAGGTCAATATGTGCAGGTAATAAGTCAAGATTAGGGGTTTCAGTTTTCTGAATGGCCTCATGAGGGTCAACCTCATTGATGATACATTCGTAAATACTGTTTTTTATATTGCGGGGATCGAATCCAATGCCCGAAGTTGAATTAGCCTGCGGATCGGCGTCAACCAACAAAGTTTTATAATCTAATACAGCTAAACTTGCAGCCAGATTTATAGATGATGTAGTTTTCCCTACGCCGCCTTTCTGGTTGGCTAAAGCAATAATTTTACTCATTCTATAGTTTAAAAAAATTTATAGTTCTGTGATTTATAACAACGTTAAATAGAAACAGAAATTTCTACTTTCGTAAAGTTTTTATCCGGTGATAAAGATACGGAATTAAATAATGTAGAATTCCACAGCTTTCGCCTATTTACAAACAAAATTGATCAATTAGTGAATTATCAGCTTAACAATTTGATGGATATTATTGCTTAAATCATATTTAATATTAAAGCACTCATTAACAAAAAATTAACAAGCAAACCAGTACCGATAATACTGAGCAGATCAGTCAGCAATTTACCAATAATAAATGATAACCATAATATCGTCAACCAACAGGCCCGGAAGCTCAACGCTAAAACTCGCCAACGTATATCAGCAAAAACTGCGCGAAAAAGGTGTGGAAGCCGGCATTTTATCACTTGCCCAACTGCCGCCAAATGTTATTGAAACAGACCTTTATAAGAAACGCAGCCCGGAGTTCGAAGTTATCCAGCAGATAGTTACCAATACCGATAAATTCATATTCCTTATCCCCGAATACAACGGCAGCTTCCCTGGCGTGCTCAAGGTTTTTATCGATGCCTGTAGTTTTCCCGAAAGTTTTTACGATAAAAAAGCGGCTTTGGTAGGCTTATCATCGGGTAAATACGGCAACATTCGCGGCGTTGACCATTTCACCGGCGTTTGCCACTACCTGCACCTCAACATCATGGCGCTTAAACTGCACATAGCAGCCATACACAAAGAGTTTGACGAAGAAGAAAACCTGTTTAAACCCGATACCATAAAGTTTGTAAACGAGCAGATCGATAAGATCATTAGATTTTGATTTTGGGAGATTGCACCGATTGGAATTGATTACACCGATTCCTTTTTTCTGCGATTGCAGGGATTATTTTGATAAAAGAAAGATTTCAACATTGGGCGGAACTAATTAAATCAGCTGAGTATCGGAGAAATCAAAAAATAATCGGTGTAATCCCCAAAAACCTATCTAATCAAAAACACCCATCCCGATACCCTTGGGATCTCATTCTTGAAATCAATTACATAATAATAAGTCCCGGTGTCAAGAGGGGCACCGTTACGGGTACCATTCCAGGGGGTGTTATAGCCTATGCTTTTAAAAATCACTGCACCGCCGCGATCATAAATAGTCAAAACACAATCGGTATAAGCATCAAGATTAACAACATTCCACACATCATTAACCCCATCGCCATTGGGCGAAAATGCAGTAGGGATGGTTAATTTAGGCGCACTTGTTATAAATTCGATATCGTCAAGCAACAAATCATTACCTGGACCGCCGGGGGCATTGTTGCTTATTTTTAAAACAAGGCTGCTTACATTATCCGGCGTTTTAAAAACCAGCTTATACTTTTTCCATACCGGCCCCGACGTTGCAGCTATCGGCCCCGTACGCAGTGTTTCAAGCACTTCGCCGGTTGTTGTTTCGATAGAAAAAAGAATATCCGGTTGCTGCACCGTTGGCCCAACTACGGTATTTTTGAGCAGGTTAAGAATATAGGCCGAAAACTCATAGGTTGTAGCGGGGCAAAGAGAGGGCACCATGCGGGTATAAAAAGTGCTCGGCTCGTTTGATGCATTGATCATCATCATATAGCCATTATTATTACCGGTATGGTCATGTATCACCTTATTCCAGGACTCTTCAGCACAGCCTTCCGAAGTATTAACCAGTGTATAAAAGCCGTCGGCCGGGCAATAGGGTGTATAGACCATATTGGTAACACCAGCCGGTAATGCAGGCCCATGTCCGATGCCCGAGCCAAAATCTTCCCTGAATAACCAATGCCCTAATTTTCCGGTACAATCCATGCTTTGAGCATTGACACTGGTACAAAATAACATCAACAGTAAAAAAATCGGGGAAAGACGCACGTGCATGACCGAATCAACACTTAAAACATCAAAAGTATGTTCAACCACTCTAATTCAGGCAGCAGTCAACGGTCAGTTTTATAAATTAAGTCAATAGTCCTAAGTCGGAAGTCACAAATCGGATTGTTTAGAAGCTGTTTAAAAATGGGAGAAAGTATTTTTGCAGAGACGCATAATTGCGTCTCCCGGAAGACAAGCCGATTTCAAAGCGCCTCTGCTGCCGTAAATTGCAAGCGGAAGACGCAATTATGTGTCTCTACATTCAAAAACTATCGTTTTTAAACAGTCTCTTAGAAAAACAATCAAATTCAAAAGCTTCTTAGCACTTATGACTTTAGGCTAAAGACTAAAGCTCATTAATGGACAATAAGCACCCAACCCGATAAAAGTGGTGCGCCACTTTTAAGATCAATCACGTAGTAATACGTACCCGATGGCAAAACATATCCTTTATAGGCACCATTCCAGGGTTTGTCGTAACCTGTGGAACTATATACTTTTTGCCCGCTGCGGCTAAAAACATTCATCGTACTTTGCGGATAGGTTGACAAAGCTTCGATATCCCAATAATCATTTAAACCATCTCCATTAGGCGAAAACGTGGTAGGAATAACAATTTTTTTATACACCCGTACAAAAATTGAGGCATAGGCAGATCCGCAGCCAATACCTGATGTAGCTTTCAGTGTATAAGTGATATCATCGGTAGGACTGGCAACAGGATTCTTTTTAGTAGGGTCGTCAAGCCCGGTGGCAGGACTCCATAAGTACGTGTCGGTATATTGCGTCTGGGCATCCAGTACTACAGACTGCCCTTCAAAAATCTTTTTTTGCGGAATGATACTTGCCTCGGGTACAGGCATAACCGTTACGGTTACCGTTTGGGTGGCTGTACAACCCTCATTACTGGTTACGGTTACAGTATATGTAGTGGTTTCGGCAGGTTTAGCAGCGGGACTCGCTGCCGTTGGATCAGATAAGCCTGCCACCGGCGACCAACTATAGCTTTTGGCGTTAGGCGTGGTTTCATTGAGAATGGTGGCACTCCCTTTACAAATTGGAGCAGGGGTAATAGCCGGTATCACGGGTTTTAAATTGACGGTTGCCTTTACTTTATCCGATGGGGTGGGACATCCGCCGGCCGAAACTACGGTAACCTGGTAGTCACCTACTGCAGCAACAGTGGCATTGTCGATGACTAACGGATTTTGATTTTTATTGGCAGCAGTAACGCCCGGCCCCGTCCATTCATAACTCACCGCTCCGGGTGCGGTAGCTGCGAGTGTAAGCGCGTCACCTTCGCATACTGCAGGAGCAGTAACTGTAGGTTTGTCCAGGTAAGCGTTAACAGTTACAGTACGCACATCTGAATAAACGCGGCAATTAGGCGAATTGATATTGTCCCCCTCGGCAGCAGCCATCCTATATAGGTAAGTGCCAACCGGTTTATTTTCATCAAATTGAAATGAATAACTGAGATTTGTTGCTCCGGGTATATTTACCCAGGTAACACCACCGTCGGTACTGCTTTGCCATTGTTCTTTGGGATTGCTGTAGCCATTATTCAGATCGGCTATAAGGTTATAGCTTTGAACCTGCCCTTTACAGCTATTTTTAGGCTGGGTGTCGTCAACGGTGGTAAATCCCACCTTGATAGTAGGTCCACAGGCCCTGAATTCAATATCATCAAGAAGCAAATCATTTCCATTACCACCTGCACCATTATTTGAGATCTCCAATACAATTTGAGTAACCCCGGCACCTGTTGAAAACGGCACACTATATTTATTCCATTGAGGGTCTGCGGTAGGCTGTATGGTATAGGTATCGTACTGAACCAAAATTGTTCCGTCTGGCTTTTTTATGGTAAATAATAAATCGGGCTGCTTAGTATCTGCATCGCTTGATGAAAGCTTCATAAGGTTAAGTACATACGCCGAAAACTCGTAAGTCGTATTCTCGCAAAGATTAAGGTCCTTTGCTTCGGTAAAAAAAACACTCGGCTCATATGACGCGTTCACGAGCATCATGTAGCCGCCGGTATTTCCTGTATGATCATGAAGTACCGTATGCCATGTGTCATGGTGGCATGCGGTCTGACTGCTTACAATTGAATAATACGTGTCTTTTGGACAATCAGAAGTGTAGTTCATAGTTGTGATGCCTGTAGCAAGCGGGGGCCCGGTATTACTAACGCCCGACCCAAAGTCAAGTTTCACCACCGGATCGCCATAACTGCCATTACAAACAACCGATTGCGCTTTAACTTGCACGCAAGCAAACACAAATAAAATCAACAGAAATAATTTAACGGGGTTGAAACGCATTAACCGGTTGAGAAATATAAACATCGAACCACCAAAAATATATTTTTTTGGTTACGCCGGTGCATAAAAACCTGCTAAACCATGAATATATTATACACTGCAAAACAGTCACTTATCCCAAACAATCCTCGCATTTAAAAAGTTAACTATTAGTATACAAAAGCCTGCTAATATGAAAAATAAGCTTATTATATTTCCTTTCATTATGCTATACAGGGCGGCCGTGCTTACGTGCGATTGCTTCGTACCTCGCAATGACATGGCTTTTTATCGTTACCCCTTAAGATCATTCCCCTTTAGGGGTTAGGGGCCATCTACTCTTTCTTATAATCCTTATGCACAATCAAAAAACTGGCGCGTTCTTCTTTATGGAAAGGGATGTTCCAGTTACCCTGGTAGGTGATTTTGGTAGGTAATGGTTCTCCCTGGAAATTATTAAGTTCGATGTTCATCTGCACATTGAAATCAAAGAACATATTGCTGAATTTCATATCGATATAGCGACCAAGGATCTGGAAGGTGCGTTCATCAAAAATAGTAGTCATTTCCTTGATCATGGTATCACTGTCGGACGTGCTGGGTTTGCACCTCACCTTAAAACGGTAAACGGGAATGGTATCAAGGTATTTGCCACGGGCAAATTCGTAATAGTAATACTGGCGCATATCGCCCGAGAATATCTCTGTTTTGCTGCTGATGAAAGGAATCCCGCTCACCTTACGGCCCGGCGTAAAAATCAGCGTTTTGAGTTTGCTTTTGTACGATTCATTTTTACCTCCCGAACCTGGCAGGGCATCCCCCTTGGTAAAATCAGAATTATAGGCGTTCATGAAAATAAAATCGAACATCTCCACAGTGTACAACTGATACTTGCCGTTCTTTTTATAAACATCGCCACTATCCTTTTTGGCTATGTATTCAATTTTATGTTTACCGGCAGCGTTACTATGTAGTATTTTACGGTAGATACGTCCGTTTACCTTATTTTTATTGTCGTAAGTAAAAATGCGATTTTCGGCAGTAAAGCCGAATTTCTTCATATTCTGGAAAGCTTGGTAGAAACCGGTATCGGCCAATACAGCATCAATAAAATCCTGGGCATTAAGTTTATGCGAACGAATATCAACCAGCGAGTCGATTACGATAGTACGAATGGTATCCGGATTGAAGCGGTTGATCTGTTGCGCCTTCACGAACAGACTTGCGGTAGTAAGGATAAGGATCAGGAGTAGTTTTTTCATAGTAAAATTAGGTTAAAGGTAAAAGGCGAAAGGTTAAAGGTAGCTGCACCTTTTGCCTTTCGCCTTTTACCTTTCAGCTCAAAATTAGTTACCTAACTGCTTAACCGCCAGATAGGCCATTAAACCGGTACTTACTTTAAATGCATCTTCTTCAATATCAAAAGTTGGTGTGTGTACAGAAGAAGTAATACCCCGGGCTTCATTGCGGGTGCCGAGGCGGTAGAAACAGCTATCGGCGGCTTGCGAATAGTAGGCAAAATCTTCGGCTGCCATCCAGATATCCAGGTCGAGCACATTTTCTTTACCCAAATAATCTTCGGCGTGGCCGCGGGTAGCATGGGTTAATTTCTCTTCGTTGATCAGGAATGGATAGCCGCGCATGATGTTGAAATCGCAGCTTCCGCCCATGCTTTCGGCAATACCTTCGGCCATTTTTTTCATGCGTTTGTGGGCTTCCTCGCGCCATTTCTCATCCATGGTACGGAAAGTCCCTTCCAGGTAAACCTCATTAGGGATCACGTTGGTAGCGCCATTGGCAATCACCTTACCAAACGACAGTACCGACGGGCTTTTAGGATCGGCAAAACGGCTCACCACCTGTTGCAAAGCAGTTAGTATATGAGCGGTGATAATAACCGGATCAATATTTTGCTGTGGTTGCGCACCGTGGCCGCCTTTACCTTTAACGGTAACGTAAAGCTCATCGGTTGAGGCCATATACTTACCTGCGCGGAAACCAACTTTACCGGCATCGATCAAAGGCATCACATGCTGGCCCAATACGGCCGCAGGTTTCGGGTTTTCCAAAACGCCTTCTTTAATCATGAGGCTTGCACCGCCCGGCAGCTTTTCCTCGGCCGGCTGAAAGATCAGTTTAACGGTGCCCGCAAACTGGCTTTTGAGTTCGGTCAATATTTTAGCGGTACCCAATAATGATGAAGTGTGCGCGTCATGGCCGCAGGCATGCATCACGCCCGGGTTTTGCGATTTATAAGGAACATCATTAGCTTCCAGTATCGGCAGGGCATCCATATCAGCACGCAATGCTACTACATTGTTTGTATCAGATGGCTTTTCACCTTTGATAAGGGCCACCAAACCGGTATCGGCCATTTTATGGTATTCCAAACCCAGCTCTTCAAGCTTGTTGGCTACAAACACCGAGGTTTGCAGTTCATGAAATGAAAGCTCGGGGTTGGCATGCAGGTGACGGCGGTTGGCCACTACCTCATTGAATATTTTTGCGGATAATTCCTGTATTTGCTCTTTAATCATTATTAGGATCCGTTTTAGGAAGATTAATTTTTTCGGAAATGATGAATATGCTCGAAAACGACGAACGCAGCTCCTGTACCAGTTTTTCGGCTTCGAGCCGGGTACGGAAGTCGCCTGCTTTTACTTTAAAATTGGGCTCTCGGTAGCTGATGTAGGTACGCAGCTCGGGATATTGCTGCTGTAAACGATTTTGTGCGTTATAGGCATCCTTCCGGTTTGAACCACTGAAGAATTGCACCCGGTAACCGTATGATGAATAACCGGCCGCATCGGTACCGGTTGCACCATTGAGTGAAAACCGTTTGGCTATCAGGCTGTCCAATAATGGATCTTTTATAATCTCAACTTTGCCGCGGGTTTGGGCAAAGGTTTGGGTGGGTGCCAATAGCAATAAAATAAAAAAGCAGTATCTGATGATGGCTGGTTTAGCTTGATGATCAAATACTGCTTTTTTCATAGTCACCCCCTCTAAATCTCCCCCGAGGGGGAGACTTTTTTATGGTAGTCTTTTAGTTACGTTTTTAAAGCCCTCTCCCTCCGGGGAGGGTTGGGAGGGGTTAATTCTGCCCTACGCCGTGGCAGTTTTTGTATTTTTTACCGCTACCGCAAGGGCAAGGGTCATTACGGCCTATTTTGTTTTCAACCCTTACCGGGGTGATTTTTTGCTGTTCCTGAGGGAAATCATCCATTGGCACACCGTTGCTTTCGCTTACTACCTCGGCCTTGGTGGTTTTCATTTTGCGCAGATCAAGCTTTGGTTCGGGCTTTGCTTCCCTTACCTCTTCGGCCTGCTGCTGAACCGGGATACCACCGCGGAACAGGAAGCTTACAATTTCCTTGTTCACATTGGCCAACATGCCTCTGAACAGTTCAAACGCTTCAAACTTATAAACCAACAATGGGTCCTTTTGTTCGTAAACCGCGTTTTGTACCGATTGTTTTAACTCGTCCATTTCGCGCAGGTGCTCTTTCCAGGCATCATCAATCAGGTACAGGGTAACGTTTTTCTCAAACGATTTAAACACCTCGTGACCGTGGTTTTCAACCGCTTTTTTAAGCGGAACAGCTACCTGGATGCCGTGAATACCGTCGCTGAACGGAACAACAATATTTTCAACGTATTGGCCGCGGGTTTCATAAACATCTTTAATAACCGGGTAAGCCTGTTGTGCAACCGCTTCCTGTTTACGTTTATAGAAATCCATTACCGTTTGGAAGGTCAAATCTGTTAATGCCGGAATTGTTGTTGATGTAAATTGATCAGCACTAAGCTCAATATCAACAGAGAACAAACGGATCACCTCTAAAGTGAAACCATCGTAGTTAGCGCTTTCTTTATACTCGGTAACAATATCTTCAACCACATCAAAAATGGTGTTGCTCAGGTCAACGTCTAAACGTTCGCCAAACAAGGCATTTTTACGTTTGGTGTAGATCACCGTACGCTGTGAGTTCATCACGTCGTCATATTCCAGCAAACGTTTACGGATACCGAAGTTGTTTTCTTCTACTTTTTTCTGTGCACGCTCAATTGATTTAGAGATCATAGAGTGCTGGATAACCTCGCCCTCTTCAATACCCATACGTACCATCAGGCTTGAAATTCGTTCTGATCCGAATAAACGCATCAGGTTATCCTCTAACGATACAAAGAACTGAGAAGAACCAGGATCGCCCTGACGACCAGAACGACCGCGTAACTGCCTGTCAACGCGACGTGATTCGTGACGCTCAGTACCTACGATAGCTAAACCTCCTGCGTCTTTAACGCCCGGGCCTAATTTAATATCCGTACCACGACCAGCCATGTTGGTAGCAATGGTCACAGTGCCTGCTTTACCGGCTTCGGCCACAATATCGGCCTCTTTCTGGTGCATTTTGGCGTTCAGTACGTTATGTTTAATACCGCGCAGCTTAAGCATACGGCTTAATAATTCAGAGATCTCAACCGATGTTGTACCAACCAGTACCGGGCGGCCAGCTTGTGTAAGCTTAACAATCTCTTCGGCAACTGCGTTATATTTTTCACGTACGGTACGATAAACCAAATCCTGGCGGTCATCACGTACAATACCCGAATTGGTTGGAATTTCAACCACGTCCAGTTTATATATTTCCCAGAACTCGCCTGCTTCAGTAACAGCAGTACCGGTCATGCCGCAAAGCTTGTGGTACATCCTGAAGTAGTTTTGCAGCGTGATGGTAGCAAAAGTTTGGGTTGCATCCTCAACCTTAACGTTTTCTTTAGCTTCAATAGCCTGGTGTAAACCATCAGAGTAACGGCGACCGTCCAATACACGACCGGTTTGCTCATCAACGATTTTTACTTTGCCCTCGTCAAGGATGTATTCTGTATCTTTTTCAAACAGGGTATAAGCTTTAAGCAACTGGTTAACCGAGTGGATACGCTCAGATTTAATAGAGAAATCACGCATCAACTCATCTTTGTGAGCAATTTTCTCTTCAGTACTTAAAGCTGATTTTTCGATCTCGGCAATTTCGGTACCTACATCAGGCATCACAAAGAAATGGGGGTCTTCGCCAGACGCGGTGATCAGCTCAATACCTTTTTCAGAAAGTTCAACCTGGTTATTTTTCTCGTCAATAACAAAGAAAAGTTCAGAGTCAACCTTAGGCATTTCTTTACCCTGATCCTGCATGTAATGGTTTTCCACTTTTTGCAGGATGGTACGGTTACCGCCTTCGCTCAGGAATTTAATGAGTGCTTTGTTTTTTGGCAAACCACGGTAAGCACGTAATAACGCCAAACCACCGCCGTCAACTTCGGTATTACCATCGTTAATCGCTTTTTTAGCTTCGTTCAATACACCGTTGATGTAGTTTTTCTGCGCATTAACCAAGCGCTCAATGCGTGGTTTCAGCTCGTAAAACTCATGCTCATCACCACGTGGGATAGGGCCAGATATAATTAAAGGTGTACGGGCATCGTCAATTAAAACAGAGTCAACCTCATCCACCATGGCATAATGCAGTTTGCGTTGTACCAGCTCTTCGGGACTGCGTGTCATATTGTCACGCAGGTAATCAAAACCAAATTCGTTGTTGGTACCAAAAGTAATATCAGCTAAATAAGCAGCACGGCGCTGCTCCGAGTTTGGCTCATGCTTGTCGATACAATCAACCGACAAACCGTGGAACTCATACAACGGACCCATCCACTCACTATCCCTGCGGGCCAGGTAATCATTCACCGTTACGATGTGAACACCTTGTCCGGCAAGGGCATTCAGGTATGCAGGCAGCGTGGCTACCAGCGTTTTACCTTCACCTGTTGCCATCTCCGATATTTTACCCTGGTGCAATACGGTACCACCAATCAGCTGCACATCATAGTGGACCATGTTCCAGGTAACCTCGTTACCGGCAGCAATCCAGGTGCTGCTATGGAAGGCTTTATCGCCTTTTATAGTAACATTTGATTTGCGGGCAGCCAGTGTGCGGTCAAAGTCGGTAGCGGTAACTTCTAATGAACTATTGGCAGACAAGCGGCTTGCTGTTTCTTTAACTACAGCAAATGCCTCCGGCAATATATTCATCAATATATCTTCAAGCTCTTTGTTACGGTCTTTTTCAAGCTTATCAAGCTGAGTATAAAGCTCAACTTTTTCGGCTACATCCATATCAAGCTCGTTTTCTGTACGATCTTTAATGGCTTGTATCTCACTGTCGATACCTGAAAGGCCTTCGGCAATGGTTTCTTTAAAATATATGGTCTTAGCCCTAAGCTCATCATTACTCAGGGAGCCAAGTTTTGCATATTCAGCCTTAATTTTCTCAACTATAGGCTGTATACTTTTTACATCCCGTTCTGATTTGCTTCCGAAAAGCTTACTGATAAAATTTAACATATTATTTTATTATGATACAACCCGGTTCAACAATTGCGCCATAGCAGCCATTAGAGCCAAATTGACAGGCAAATGTAAGATTTTGCGCCGAAAGCCGAAAGGATAAAGGCTTAAAGCGCTGTATGGGGTGTAAGATTGACATTGTGGTGTTTGTTATTGTTATGATTCGCCCCGTTGTCGTGTCCTTACGACAACATGCATTCATGTGCTACGTTTAGGCCGGTCAGTTGCCGTGAGGACACGGCAACGGGGTGAAAAAATTCCAAAAATTCTTTAATTCGTTTAATTCGAGTTCAGAAAAAAAATCCGAAATCGAACATCCGAAATATCATTCATTTATCATTATTGCTTTTATCCTCATCCCCTTCATCATCATATCTGTCATCATCGTCAAAATCATCAAAATCGCCCGTGTCTTCGTCATCTTCATTAAACTCGCCAAAAAAGCGGTCTTCGTCAAACATCAGTTCTTCCAGTTTTTCCTGTTCGGGCGTACTGGTGTCAAAGCGAATGGCCCAGTTATCCGGAATATCGTAACTTTTATCAAATCCCCTGATCCATTCTACAAAAACCAGCCGAAACTCTTCCACTTTTTCCCGCATCAACTGCACATAATCCTCTTCATTAATTTTTACCATCGATGCAAAAGACACCGCGTTGAACATATCCTGCACAGCCAGTTTAATAAGCACAGCATTCTGCATCCGCAGCGAATACAGGCTTCCACCTTCGGCGCCGGCTATTTTTGCCTGGATGAGGGCGGCATTACTGCACATCTGGATAGCCAGATGTTCCTTCATGCTGTCTTCTTTTAATGATTCGGCAATTACATCTGCCAGGTCAAATAATTCCTGCGATTTTTGGTATACCGGGAGCTTTTCAAACTTTTCGAGTCTACGGGCCATGTGGTAAATTTACTACTTATAACACAAGTAGCCTCATATATAGTATTAAAGGCTTATTAAAAAAACTATCTTTGCCGCATGAACATCCTGATTCTTGGTTCGGGCGGAAGGGAAAGTGCCTTCGCCTGGAAAGTAGCCCAAAGCCCTAAGTGCGACAAACTTTTTATTGCTCCCGGCAATGCCGGTACCACCCAGTACGGTACAAACGTAAATATTAAGGTTACCGATTTTGAAGGTATTAAAGCGCTTGTTTTAAACGAGGGTATTAACCTGGTATTGGTTGGCCCTGAAGAGCCGCTGGTAAAAGGCGTTCATGACTTTTTCCTGGCCGATGAACAATTGAAGAATATCCCGGTTGTTGGGCCTCAACAGGAAGGCGCACAGCTGGAAGGCAGTAAAGATTTCTCCAAGCAGTTTATGGAGAAACACAATATCCCTACTGCCGCCTATAAAACTTTCACTAAAGATACTTTACAGGATGGCCTTACCTATCTGGCAACTGCCGGTTTACCGGTGGTGCTTAAAGCCGATGGACTTGCAGCCGGTAAAGGCGTACTGATCTGCCTTACGTTAGAGGAAGCTCAAACCGAGCTTACCGCTATGCTGGCCGATGCCAAATTTGGCGAAGCAAGCTCACGCGTGGTTGTTGAACAGTTTTTAACAGGCATTGAGCTATCGGTGTTTGTGATGACCGATGGCAACAGCTATAAAATTTTACCCGAAGCAAAAGACTATAAACGCATAGGTGAAGGCGATACAGGTTTAAATACCGGTGGTATGGGTTCTATCTCCCCCGTTCCGTTTGCAGACGCCGCCTATATGAAAAAGGTAGAAGAACGCGTGATCATCCCTACTGTTGAAGGTTTGAAAAAAGATGGCATCCCTTATAAAGGCTTCATTTTTATTGGTCTGATGAACAGCAACGGCGAGCCATGGGTAATTGAATATAACTGCCGTATGGGCGACCCGGAAACGGAAAGCGTGATGCGCCGTATAGATTCGGATTTTGTAGATCTACTATTAGGCGTTGCCGAAGGAAATCTGAACGAAAAAGAGATCATCATAAGCCCTAAAACAGCTGCCACCGTAGTCATGGTTGCAGGCGGTTATCCCGGCGAATACCTGAAGAATAAAGTGATCACCGGTACCGAAAACGTGCGCGACTCGATCGTATTCCATGCAGGTACTTCAATGGATGGAGACGATGTAATAACTACAGGCGGCCGTGTGCTGGCTATTACTACTATACAGGATGATATGTTCAGCGCCCTGCAACAAGCCACTGCCGATGCAAGCCGGATCTATTATGACGGTATGTACTTTAGGAAAGATATAGGCTTTGACCTTTTATAGTCATTAGTCATTAAGTCATTTTTTGCTTATCGCTTGAAAACTTACGAAGTTTTAAAAACTTCGTAAGTTTCTCATCACGCTTATTCTGCAAATTCCTTAACTCAGTTTAATCCCCGTTCAGACAATTACTCCTGCACCGCATCAATCCAATTGCCATCGCCTTTAATGATATTGATCAATTCATCAAGTGCATTGGCCGAGCTGATATTTTTCTTCACAGCTTCTTTACCACGGTAGAGGGTGATTTTATCGGTACCAGAGCCTACATAACCATAATCGGCATCGGCCATTTCACCGGGACCATTTACGATACAGCCCATGATACCAATCTTCAAACCTTTAAGGTGACTGGTACGGCTCCTGATCATCTGGGTGGTAACCATCAGATCAAACAAAGTACGCCCGCAGCTTGGACATGAAATATATTCCGTTTTAGAGATGCGTGAGCGGGTAGCCTGCAAAATACCAAACGCGGTAGAGGTTATTACATTTGTAGGCAGTTCAGGTGCATCAATCCAGATGCCGTCACCAAAACCATCAACCAATAAAGCGCCAAGATCGGTTGAGGCGTAGAGTTGTAATTTAGATGTGAGATCTGAGATTTGAGATTTGAGATCAGCTTCACTTTCGGACTTTCCGACTTCCGGACTTTCGGACTCAAAAGCATAGCTTCTCTTCACAATCACCGGTACATCAAGTCCCAGTTCTTCCATTTTGAAGAAGAAAGAACGCTGTTCGGCCATGCCATGCAGAGCATCTGTTTCAAGTACCAGTACCAGTGAATTATCCAGCTGGATAGATCCGAAAGTATCCGAGTCAATATCGGCTGGTTTTAAACGTACCAGGTTTAGTTTTGATGAACGGTCAACATCGCCAATGTATTCCTGTAAGGTAAATACAGGATGGCAATTGGTTTTATCGGCAAGTTTAAGCCAGGTGTTGTAATTATAAAGCTGCTTTAAGTTGCCCGGCAGGGTAAATGAAGGTAATTCATCCGCCAGGTAAACAAAATCAACCGATTGCTCGGCCATGTTATACTTATCCAGTAAAGGCGAGTACAGGTAGCCGGCCTCGTTCAACACAGCAGGATCTTTAAGGTTCTTTTTAGATAGATCAACAACAACCCTCGGCACTAAATGTCCGCCGATAAAAGCGTTGGCCTCGTAGGTTTCGCGTTTTTTATATTCGTAGGGATTGTGTTTTGAAGGTGAAAGGTCAAAGGTTAAAGGCGAAAGGTTTTTATTTTCTCCCGGAGTTTCGGCCTTTTGCCTTTCGCTTTTCGCCTTTTCCCTCAAAGTGTAACGGCGAACCAACTCAATTGCAACCGGTGCTTCGGCTTCGGGTTCTTCGGTGAGGGATACGCGTACGGTATCGCCAAGGCCATCCTCCAACAAGGTACCTATGCCTACGGCAGATTTAATACGGCCATCCTCTCCGTCGCCGGCTTCGGTTACGCCAAGGTGCAGCGGGTAGTTCATACCTTCTGCAACCATGGTCTCCACTAACAAACGGTAGGCCTGCACCATTACCTGCGGATTGCTCGATTTCATGGAGATCACGAGGTTATAAAAATTAAGCTGTTCGCACATCCGCATAAATTCCATAGCCGATTCAACCATGCCCTGCGGGGTATCGCCGTAACGGCTCATGATCCTGTCGCTCAGCGAACCATGGTTGGTGCCGATGCGCATGGCAGTGCCATACTCTTTACAAACTTTTACAAGCGGTGTAAATTTCTGAAAGATGCGTTCCAGCTCGCCCTGGTATTCCAGGTCGGTATAATCTATCTGGTCGAATTTCTTTTTATCGGCATAGTTACCGGGGTTTACGCGCACTTTTTCAACTATGCGGGCAGCCACCTCGGCCGCATTTGGGGTAAAGTGGATATCAGCAACCAGCGGCACAGTATAACCACGGGCACGAAGCTGTTTTTTGATCTCGGCCAGGTTTTGGGCCTCCTTGATGCTGGGGGCCGTGATCCGCACATACTCGCAACCGGCATCAACCATGCGGATTGACTGCTCAACCGTACCAATGGTATCCATGGTATCGGTAGTGGTCATGCTTTGTATGCGGATTGGATTATTCCCGCCCATAGGCACGTCGCCAATATTAACCTCGCGGGTAACAAAGCGTGAATATTCGGTTAACGAATTACAATAACGGCCGGGCAGCACTTTAACAGCATCAGTATTCATCAATGATGGAAATTAGAATGCAAAAATACGAAAGTTGTTTGATGGGAGGAAGTTGTAATGTTTAAAGGCTGTAATGTTTGGGTTAAATGCACTTTCACCACTTATTAAATACAAACAATATTCACTAAATTTGAATATGGCAACTCAGTTCATCACTAATGAAAAAGGTAAAAAAACCGCTGTAATTATTCCGATAAGCGAATACGAAAATTTGCTGCATCAACATCATATTAATCTTGAATTAACCGACGAGTATAAAACGATGATAGATTCGATGTTGGAGGATGAAGACAAAGGCAACGCTAAATATGTTTCGCTTCAGCATATTAAAGACAAGTTTCAAGCTAAATGATCAGGGAGCTTGTTTTCAGGGCTGAAGCTGAAAAAGATTTGGAAGATATTCAGGATTACTACAACGAAATTCTTCCTTCTATTACCGACAAATTCTTCAAAGAGTTTTTCGAAACGATGCAATTCATCGAAGATACGCCTCAACTATTTCAAGTAAGATACAGGGGAATCAGAATAGCACCGTTATATCGCTTTCCTTACGGGATACATTACAAAGAAAGCAAGAGCAAAATCACAATTTACCGGGTGCTACACACCAAACGATATTTTAAGTAAAATCACACCAACCTCTCCTTAATCACCAGCGTTCCTGCAATCATATCGTGTAAACACTGTTGTTGCTTATTAAAAAATGCTATCAGGTAGCCGATAAAAAAAGTCAGTACCGAAAAGATTTTGGCCAGGTTACGGCCAATGGCTTTGCCAACAGTAATCCTGTTTCCGTCCAGATCCACCACTTTTATTTTGAGCATTTGTTTACCATAAGTGGCCTGTTTAGCCGAGCTTTCCATCACCACATGATAAATAAATTTACCAATAGGCGTAAAAGCAACTATACCAATTGAAGCATATATGCGCTCCTGCTTATCAGTAATAAACAGGAACACTGCCATTGCCGCAAGTAAAACAAACACACCAAACAGGATAAACCAATCAAGCGCCGAAGCCAGCCAGCGCTGGTCAAAACTGCCGTAATACTGTATGAGCAATTTAGGCCGGGCAAAGCCGAACAGTTCTCTTAATTCGGCAATTTCATGGGCTTCTTTGTAATCTACCATATCATCGGTCTTTACAAAATCGCCGGGTTTAATGCCGCGGGCTTTGAGCTCGGGAATAGTAAAAGGGCCTTCGGGTTTACCGTTGATAACTAATATGTAAGATTGGGACATGGCGCTGGGCGGTTACACAACCATGTCATTGCGAGGAGGAACGACGAAGCAATCGCATGCTATACAGGGCCGACTTGCCTCCGTGCGGTTGCCACGCTACGCTTATAATGACGTGATCGTAAGTTGTTGATTATTAAATATATTTTTTTTAAAAAATCGATTTTATAACATGGGCGTTGCCTGCGGCCCGGGCTTTCCGTTACAAGTCCTCGCCTTTCCTGCCCTCACTCTCTACACACGCTGCGGGCTTTACACTGCAATCCCTAACGCGGCCTCCGCACAACATCCCTAAATATATTTTGCACGTCATCACGATTTTTTCCAGGGTCTCTCTGGTGGTTACTCACAATGACATTATTTTATTTGTTTTACCCCACTAAGATAAATATTCCTTCCACCAATCAGAATTATAGGCACCTTTTACTTCAGTTGGTTCACCGGGTTTGGGCACAAATAAATCGATGTGTTTTTGTTTTGCCATGGCGGTTAACCATTCTATAGGTTCATACCAGGCATGCGGAGCCAGGTTAAAGGTACCGTAATGAATTGGCATCATCAGTTTTCCCTTCAGATCGAGATGGGCGTTTGAGGCATTATCCGGCCCCATATGAATATCCGGCCAGAATTTTCCGTAAGCGCCTATCTCCAGCATGGTCAGATCGAACGGGCCAAAG
This sequence comes from Mucilaginibacter sp. Mucisp86, assembly GCF_047324315.1. Taxonomy (NCBI): domain Bacteria; kingdom Pseudomonadati; phylum Bacteroidota; class Sphingobacteriia; order Sphingobacteriales; family Sphingobacteriaceae; genus Mucilaginibacter; species Mucilaginibacter sp. Mucisp86. Next base: position 3,796,315 of record NZ_CP168503.1, on the reverse strand, counting down.
GCCTCCCCTATCGCCTTAAATTCGGGCGAGTAACCGGAATCGGCACCAAAATAAATATTATGCTGAGGGCCTTTGATCACGAATGAAGACCATAGCGTTTCATTTCGCCCGATAATTCCTCTGCCCGAAAAATGGCGCGAGGGTGTTGACGTGAGCACAATTTCGTTGCCGATCATAGCACTGTCGCCCCAATCCATTTCGGTAATAAAATTGGCTGCCATACCCCAGCTTGTTAAATATTGCGCAACCCCTACCGAACAGAAAAAGGGGATGTTTTTATCAGCAAAAAACTTAATGGTAGCCTTATCCAAATGATCGTAATGATCATGCGACTGAATTACGGCATCCAGCGGAGGTAAGTCTTCTAAAGCTATCGGTGGGTTAAAAAACCGCTTCGGACCGAATGATTGCGAAAACGAAACCCTGTCGCTCCAAACCGGATCGGTAAGAATGCGTTTACCATCGATCTCGATCAGGATACTGGAATGGCCTATCCAGGTAATGCGTAAACCCGATGCGGGCGGAGTACTATAAACCGACGGATCCGTTTTAAACGGGCCTAAAGTTTTTTTAGGCGTATTCTCGGCCTTGTTGTTCATGTATTCCCTCAAAATAGGGATCATTTTGCCAAAGCCGGCTTCATCAGTGGGTATGGTATTTTGATATTTTCGTCCTTTTTTACGCGATGCGGGTAAACTCATAGTGGCAATTATAGTACTTATATCAGGTATGATATAACTAACGCAAAAAAGTTACGAATGGATGAAGCGGCTCAACCTTTATTTACTTAAGAATGATATTGCCTTATCACAAAACTCACTCAGCGAAGCCGGCAAAGCATCTCCGGCAAAAGGGTGTTCGCCACCAAAAGTATGATCTGCGCCTTTTTGCACTACATACTCCGCTGCCGGGTTAGCTTCATGCAGCTGCAGAGAGTGGCTTACAGGTACCGTAGGATCGGCATCACCATGAACGATGAGCCATGGTTGCGTTACGAGGCTTGCCTGCCTGATAATATCCAGCCTGAGCGGGTGCTTGTCGAGGTCATCCAACAAGGTCGACTTCACAGGCATTTGCTGACCGGTACGTTTATTTTCAAAATAAAAAACACTCTGCAAGCGCCATTGCTGCTCTATTTGCTTTGGCCAAAGGTTCCGGAAACCGGATATTGAAGCCATAGTCACCAGCTTTTTGATACGGGCGTCTTCGGCAGTTTTGATAATACTTACACCTCCGCCCATGCTATGTCCAATTAAATACACCCCGTTTGCAACCGGGATGCTTGCACCGCTACAGGCAAAATCAATGATGGTGTCGAGGTCCTCCAGTTCGATAGAGACGGTATTATCGGCAAAGGCAGTCAGATTGGCAAAGTCTAAGGGATTGGCGGGTGTTGTGCCATTGTGCGAAAAGTTAAATTTCAGGAAACGGAAACCCTTTTCGGCAAAGTACCGGGCCAAAAGATCATGCGTACCCCAATCTTTGAACCCTTTAAAGCCATGGGCAAAAATTACCAGCGGTGCGTTTTTAAAAACATCATCATAGGTAACATCAATAAGCATTGGCCTCCCCTTGGCACCGGGAAGGGTGAAATTATCTTTCCTGATCATATTAAAATACTATCTCGGTTTCGGTAATATCCGAGCGCTTTACAACAAGTGTTCCTGCTAAAAGATCACCTATCCGTTGGTGCTTTTCTGTTTTTTTGATACAGATAATTGCCGGCAATCCATAAAAGAGTATATCAAAACAATCACATATCCTGCGTTTAAACACATCACCTAAAGTTAATTTACCGCCGTCTACTTTGATTACTTTCAATTTACATATATCATGCCCCGGCGTAGTTCCATTTACCGACTCAATTACAACAAAATAAAGAAACCATGCTATAAATATGGGCAACGCCATTATACCATCTACCCGGGAAACACCCGGTACAGGACTTTGATTAAATACCGTTACGTAGGTATAAAAGAAAACAAAATAAATGCCGTAATCTATCAATGTAGCTATGATGCGCAACTTAATATATGGCTTAGGTTTAATGTCAACGGTTTTCATTACAATGGATTACACCATCGCAATATATAAAATATGCCGCATTACACCCTCTTCCCATTAAAAGTAATATTATACAGATCGGTGCGCCTGTCTTCCCGTCCCCTCAGGGTCTCTCGTAGAGGACCCTGAGGTTGACAATCATCTTAAGATCCATAATTATCTTTATATTTAACCATGGCCACCCATACCTTACACAACGATCCTGGCGAAACCTGGTTTATAACGCTTACATGTTATAACTGGATCCCTTTATTCGAGATCACACAATCGTATAACATACTATATGATTGGTTCGGGTTTATAGCAGAACGTTATCAGGTGCAAACTCATGCTTTTGTATTGATGCCTAATCACATTCATCTGATTATTAAAATGCCTGATACAGATGGAGGGCTTAATAAGATGATCAGTAACGGCAAAAGGTTTATGGCTTATGAGCTTGTTAAAAAACTATCTGCATCAGGCAGAACCGATATCCTTGATCAGCTTTCGGCGGCGTGTACTGAAAAAGAAAAAATCAAAGGACAAAAGCATAAGGTTTTTGAACCATCGTTTGATGCCAAACGCATATACTCCACGGCGTTTCTTCATCAAAAAATAGATTACATACATCATAATCCGGTATCAGGAAAATGGTCGCTTTGTAATGACTTTACCGAATACCCACATAGCAGCGCGACTTTCTATCATTTGGCAAAACCTCATAAACTTGTAATTATTACTGATTACCGGGATTTTTGGGCAGACATAAATCATGTGAAACCAGTGAGGCTACTCTAATTAAACATAGCAGCTGGCATGGCGTAGAACATCAGGGTCCTCTGCGAGAGACCCTGATGGGACAGTTAATCATGTGAAACCAGTGAGGCTGCTTTAATTAAACATAGCAGCTGGTATGACGTAGAGCATCAGGGTCCTCTGCGAGAGACCCTGATGGGACAGTTTTTTGAATGACGCTTCTTATTATACTTTTAAAATTAATCTCTACACCCTCTTCCCGTTAAAAGTAATATTATACAGATCGGTGCGCCTGTCTTTGATATTCTGCACACTCCCATATTCATGCAGCTCATCCAGCAATGAAAGGTCAACATCGGCAATAACGATCATCTCGGTATTTGGCGTAGCTTCCGATTGAATACCATTGGTCGGGAAACCAAAATCCGAAGGCGTAAACACCGCTGATTGTGCATAACTGATACCCATATTATTAACATTAGGCAAATTGCCTACACAGCCCGCAATGGCTACATAACATTCGTTTTCAACAGCTCGGGCCTGGGCGCAAAACTTAACCCGGTTGTATCCGTTTTGGGTATCGGTAAGGAAGGGCACAAAAAGGATCTGCATATCCTGGCCGGCAAGGATGCGTGATAGTTCCGGAAACTCCACATCATAACAAATCAGGATGCCTACTTTGCCGCAATCGGTATCAAAAACTTTCACCTCATCGCCGCCACGCATGCCCCATGAGCTGATCTCGGCTGGGGTGGGGTGAATTTTGTATACCTCCTCCATACTGCCGTTCCGCCTGAACAGGTAAGATACATTATACAACGATTCTTCGAAAATATAAGGCATGCTGCCTGCAATGATATTCACATTGTAGGATACCGCCAGCTTTGAAAATTCCTCGATAATGGGCTGGGTATATTTGGCCAGCTCACGCATGGCCTTGGCCGAATCCATGTGATTATAATCAGCCATAAGCGGCGTGTTGAACAGTTCGGGAAACAAGATAAAATCGGCCTGGTAATCACTCACGGCATCAACAAAATATTCGGCATGTTTCATGAGTTCGCTGATGTTGCTATATGATCGCATCTGCCATTGTACTAACCCAATGCGCACCACAGTTTTATGATTAATAACATCGCTTACCTCTTCGTAATACACATTGTTCCATTCAATAAGTGTAGCAAACCCTTTAGAGCGGCTATCCTCCGGCAGATAATTTCTCAACACCTTGCGCACATGAAAATCATTTGATAACTGGAAAGAAAGCGTAGGATCATAGATCTCCTTATACTTTACCTTATCGATATATTGCCGGGGCGTAAGCTCGTTCTGAAATTTTTGATAGTTGGGGATCCTCCCGCCTGCAATAATGCTTTTCAGGTTCAACTTTTCGCAGAGGGCCTTGCGGGCATCATAAAGTCTGCGGGCCAGGCGCAATCCCCGATATTTAGGGTGAATGAACACATCAATACCATACAACACATCGCCATTGTCATTATGGGTTTTAAAAGTGCTGTCGCCGGTTATTTGTTTATAGGTGTGGTTATCACCAAATTTCTGATAATCGACAATAATAGCCAGCGCACAGCCTACAACCATATCATTAACGGTGATACAGATCTGTCCCTCGGGGAATATTTTGATGAGCCTGCGGATAGAATTGGCGTCCCAATAGTCCTCATCCATATCCATATAGGCCGATTTCATTGACTTTTTAAGCTCCTGGTAGTCCTGTACCTCCAGGTTACGCATTTCAATACTTTGCAGATCCATAGGTAATTTGTTGTATCAGTTTTTTCCTCGTCATCCTGCGTGATAGCGAAGAATCTTCTCCGGTTAGCATGGCGAAGAAGATGTTTCACTTTGTTCAACATGACAAACTAAAGAAAATTTCACGGGTAGCCTGCCGAAACATAGTGGACCGGCCCCTGCACGCAAGTCTTCGACAAGCTATAGTGACAAACTTACTTCATTAACATCACTTCCTCCGTAATCCTGCCCCATCTCCCAACAGCCAAAACCACTTTTGGTTTAGGCTATTTTTTTTTGGTCTGATGTATGCCACCAGGCCCAGTATATGAGCACAAACTGCAGCGCTAAACGCAGCCATGCTAAAAAAGGTGTAACTGTCATCGAATTTAATTTCATCGGCGCTTTAAACGCCATGCTCACGTGGATCTGTAAAAAAGCTATCAGCATTAATACAATTCCCCAGGCAGCCCAGTACCTTGTTTTAGGCCAAATCAGTAACAGTCCTAATGAAATTTCGGCTATCCCTGCCAATATGTTAACTGCCTCTGGGTAAAGCAAATTATTGGGCATAACGGCATAATAAAAGTCAGGATCGCGGAAGTGATTGAGGCCTGCAAGCACATAAAATGCCACGAGTATTACCAGGCTTATTTTTTTATACTTATCCATGCTTTAATTTACAAATATTTTGCGATAGGTGTTATAAAACTGTTTAAATACTGCAAAACAAGCCGTTTTAGCAATTTATAACCATTCCAAATAAGCCTGTTTGACAAAGTGTTGACATAGGATGTGCCGAATAGTGATACTTTTGTTCGGTCAAATTTTAAAACTGCTTTGAAGTATCTAAAGGTAATAGCTTTTACGCACAAACAGATTGAACTGAAGGAATTGGGTAGATTGGTGGTTTGCCAGGAAAATCTGACAGATAAACTTGCGCAGGTTAAAGAGCAGTTTAATATCCCCGAAATCTTCTATCTGGCTACGTGTAACCGCGTGGAATTTGTGATGACCACACCGCAATCGGTTGATAAAGACTTTGCCAAAAAATTTATAGAAGCCTTTAACACAGAGCTTTGTCATGATTCACTGAGCACTTTTATGGATAGCGCGTCTATTTATGAAGATCAGGAAGCCATGGTACACCTGCTGCGTACTTCATGTTCATTAGAGAGTTTGATCGTGGGTGAAAAGGAGATCCTGGCCCAGTTACGTAAGGCTTACGAACATTGCAAAGAGGCCGGCCTAACCGGCGATGCCATGCGCATGATCATGAACTGCGTTGTAAAAACAGCCAAAGAAGTTTATACGCATACCAACATCTCCAAAAACCCAATCTCGGTAGTATCGCTGGCTTACCGCAAGCTAAAAGACCTTAATCTTTGTTCAAATGCCCGTGTTTTGATCATCGGCGCAGGCGAAACTAACCGCAACATCTCTAAATATCTTCAAAAACATAAATTTTCAAACTTCGCGGTGTTTAACCGTACTGTGGCCAATGCCGAAAAATTAGCTGCCGATTTGGGTGGTGAAGCATTTGACCTGGAAGCTTTGAAAACATACAATAAAGGTTTTGATGCCATTATCACCTGCACCTCCGCAGTTGAGCCTATCATCACTACCGAAATTTACCAATCGCTGCTAAACGGCGAAACCGGCAGGAAAACGATTGTTGACCTTGCCATCCCTAACGATACCGCTCCTGAAGTATTGGAACAATTCCCGGTTAACTTTATCGAAGTACACTCCCTTAACGAAGTTGCGAAAAAGAACCTGCAGGAACGCTACCACGAACTGGTGCACGCCGAAGCTATTATTGAGCAAAACATTGCCGAATTTATACAGCAGCTTAAACAGCGCCGTATTGAAGTAGCTATGCGCCAGGTTCCTGAAAAAATCAAGGAGATCCGTAATACCGCCATCAACTCAGTTTTTGCCGACGAAGTACAGGGTTTAGATGAGCAATCGCGCGAAATCCTGGAAAAGGTGATCAACTACATGGAGAAAAAATATATCAGCGTACCCATGATCATGGCGAAGGATATATTGATCAATGAAAATTGATTGAAGTAGTTTGCAACCAAGCACTAAAAATTTTCTTTAAGATCTTTGTTTTAAGATATCGCTATGCCTTTTAAAAAAATGTCATTTCCGAACGAGGTACGAGGAGAAATCTTCTACATCTGACTGAAGCGTTATGCTTGATCACAATGCAAGGCATATAAAATTGCCTTTCTCCTTTACTCCTCTTCTATTTCTGTCCACAATTGTCCATTGTAAGATGCACACTCAAAACCGTTAAATTAAATATGGGCGTTGCCAGCGGCCGGGCTGTACGCTCATACGCCTGCAGGCCTTACTCACGGGCCGGTATCCGCTGCCATCCCTAACGCGGAATTCTCCTTTAACAATCCTAGATACTATCACTGGTCGAAGTTTAGTGAAGCGTAATTTCTCCGCCGCCGCAAGGCTTGCCTTATAACGATATGCTAAGTGTTCGATATGCAAGGCAAATTTGTGCTGCGTTCAACCCACACATTACAGTCATTTTGTTGCAATTAACAATAATTCATTAAGTTGATGTACCTTATCATCGGCATAAAAATTTAAATTTGCAGCTGCAAACATTCATTCTTTTGGACAGAAAACTGATTATAGGAACCCGTGGCAGTGAATTGGCTTTATGGCAGGCCAATTTCGTTAAAGACAGCCTCGCTGCCATTAACATTACCGCCGAGTTAAAGATCATTAAAACCCAGGGCGACCGTATCCTGAACCTCAGCTTTGACAAGCTGGAAGGTAAGGGTTTCTTTACCAAAGAATTAGAAGAAGAATTAATTGCCGGCACTATTGATATCGCCGTGCACTCACATAAGGACCTGCCAACTGAAAATCCTCCGGGACTCATTATCGCGGCAGTTTCAGAACGGGAAGACCCCGCCGAACTTTTGTTGATCCTTAAGGATTGTGTTGATGTTCATCAAAAGCTATCTGTTAAATACGGTGCTATCGTGGGCACATCATCAAACCGCCGCAAAGCCCAGCTACTGGCCCACCGCCCCGATCTTGAAATTGAAGATCTTCGCGGTAACGTACCTACCCGTATCGGTAAGCTTCGCGATGAAAAATATGATGCCATTATGCTGGCAAAAGCTGGTGTCACCCGCTTAGGCCTCGACCTGAGCGAGTTTCATGTGGAAGAGATCACCCCGGTTGAACTGATCCCTGCACCGGCACAAGGTGCACTGGCTATCCAGATCCGCGAAACTGACCATGAGCTTTACGAAGCGCTGCAGGCCTTACACCATGCAGATGTTGCTGAAGAACTGGCCGTTGAACGTACCGTATTAAAATTATTTGGCGGTGGCTGCCACCTGCCTTTAGGCTGTTACTGCCGTAAGGAAGATGGCCTTTTCCAGGTGTTTACTTCAAAGGCCAACGAAGGAGATGAATTTCCGGACAGGTTATTTTTAGAAGCGCCAACCACCGAAGGTTTGGCAGAAAAAGTTGTAGCCAAATTTGCAAAAGACCGCAAGCACCCATCAAGTGTATTTATTTCGCGCGAGCTTGGTGAACAAAGCTATTTCCGCAAAGCGCTTGAAAAACATGGCATCCAGATAGAAGATCGTTCGTTAATCCGTACCGTTCCTGTAATCACTCGGTTCGACTCATATATATTAAAAAATATCGACTGGGTATTTTTCTCGAGCAAAAACGCGGTTGAATACTTTTTCCAGTTAAACCCGCAATTCCCTAAAAAAGTAAAATTTGGGGTAATGGGCAGCGGGAGTGAAGAAATGCTGCGTCGTAAAGGTCATTTCACCGACTATGTTGGCGAAGGTACCGATACTGCCGAAGTTGCTGAAGAATTTGCTAAACTGGCCAATGGTAAGATCGTGTTGTTCCCCGGTGCCGAAAGCCCGATGAGGAGTATACAACAAGGCTTATCTGCCGATACAAAAATCATCGACCTGCCTGTTTACGAAACCGTACTGGAAGAAGATGTTGAGGCCAGTGGCGCCGATGTAATGGTGTTCACCAGCCCATCAAACGTAGAGGCTTATTTTGCCGATAACCTGCTCGACCCATACCAAAAGGTAGTGGCCATAGGCAAATCAACCGGCAAAAAATTTGATGAAATGGGTGTAAAATATACGCTCCCCTACTCACCCGACGAAGTTGGGCTGGCAGAGGCAGTGTTTGGATTATAAAACGTTCATTGGTTCACTTGTTCATTGGTTCATTAGTATCGCTTTGATAAGCTTTGCAACTGAGAAAAGACCAATAAACTAATGAACCAGTGAACTAATGAACTAAAAAATGTTACAACGACCAAGAAGGAACCGCAAGAGTGAAGTGATACGCCAGATGGTGCAGGAAACACATGTTAGCGCTGCTAACCTCATTTTCCCGCTGTTTATTATTGATGGCGTAAACCAGAAAAGTGAAGTGGCGTCAATGCCGGGCATCTTCCGTTATTCTATCGATAACCTGCTGCGCGAAATTGAAAGCTGCCTTAAACTGGGCCTGAACTCTTTTGATCTGTTTCCTAATATTGCCGAAGAGCTGAAGAATAAATTTGCTACCGAAAGCTACCGTGATGAAAGTCTTTACTTACGCGCCATCCGCGAGGTAAAGAAAAACTTCCCGGAAGCCTGCGTTATTACCGATGTAGCCATGGACCCATACAGCAGCGACGGACATGACGGTATTGTGGAAAACGGCGTGATCCTGAACGATGAAACGCTGGATGTTTTGGGCAAAATGGCTTTAGCACATGCGCAATCAGGTGCTGATATCATCGCCCCATCGGATATGATGGATGGCCGTGTTGGGTATATCCGTAATGTGCTTGACGATAATGGTTTTACCAACGTGTCTATCATGTCGTATTCAGCTAAATATGCCAGCGCGTTTTATGGCCCGTTTAGGGATGCTTTAAACTCAGCACCAAAGTTTGGCGATAAAAAAACGTACCAGATGAACCCCGCCAACCAGCGCGAAGCCTTGATTGAGGCCGAACTGGATGAACTGGAAGGCGCAGATTTCCTGATGGTGAAACCTGCCCTGCCCTACCTGGATGTTATTAAATTAATAAAAGACAATACCGAACTGCCTGTTGCAGCCTACAATGTCAGCGGCGAGTATGCCATGATCAAAGCTGCCATACAACGCGGCTGGCTAAACGAGCAGCGTGCCATCACCGAGGTGCTTACCAGCATCCGCCGTGCAGGCGCAACTGCTATTTTAACTTACCATGCCAAAGAGGTTTTGGAGAATAAGTGGTTGTAGGGTAGTGATTAGAGGTTAGAGATAAGAGATTAGTCAGTTATAAGAGGTTAGTGCGTAGGGCGCGTTAGGGATTGCAGTGGAAAGCCCGCAGCGCGGGCTGGGATTAAGGGAAGGCAAGGCGAGGACTTGCAACGAAAAGCCCGGGCCGCAGGCAACGCCCACAGTAATAAGACATAATCGAAAAGCACAATTAATACCCCTTACCTACAATTACCTAATTACAGGAAAGCAGGTAGTAATTGTTAAATAAAATCAGAGTTTAGAATTTCAACATATATGTTCGATTCAATAAAAAAGATGTTTTCAGCAGAGGATGAACCGGTAAATACTACGGGAAAGCCCGATATCAGTCGTGAAAAATCGGCCGAGCTTTACGCCAAGGCACAAACCTATTTTCCGGGTGGGGTAAACTCACCGGTAAGGGCTTTTAAATCTGTTTATGGTACACCGCTGTTTATTCAAAAAGGTGATGGCAGCCATATTTGGGATGCCGATGGCAACGAGTTTATCGATTATTGCTGCTCATGGGGACCACTGATCCTGGGCCATAACAATGCCAAAGTAAGGGAAAAAGTTATCGAAGTAATGCAAAATGGCATGAGCTTCGGAGCACCTACCGCATTGGAAAATGAACTGGCCGAACTGATCCTGAAAAACAATAAGTTTATTGAAAAGATCCGTTTTGTAAGTTCGGGTACCGAGGCCGTAATGTCGGCCATCAGGTTAGCAAGAGGCTATACCAAACGCGATAAGATCCTGAAGTTTGAAGGTTGCTATCACGGTCATGCCGATGCCTTATTGGTAAAAGCAGGATCGGGCCTGGTTACGTTTGGTGAAACTTCATCAGCCGGTGTACCAAAATCAGTTGCCGACGAAACCATTGTGGTAGCACTTAATGATAAAGAAGCTTTGGCTAAAGCTTTTGACGAATTTAAAGAGCAGATTGCGGCAGTAATCATTGAGCCTGTGCCAGCCAACAATGGTTTACTATTGCAGGAAAAAGAATACCTGCAATACCTGCGCGATATTTGTACGCAAAACGGCACCATGCTGATATTTGATGAGGTGATCTCTGGTTTCCGCGTAGGTTTTGAAGGCGCTGCCGGTTACTACCAAATCAAACCTGATATTATCACTTATGGTAAAATCATTGGTGGCGGTATGCCTGTTGGTGCTTATGGCTCATCGGCAACAATCATGAGTAATATCTCACCAGAAGGTTCGGTTTACCAGGCGGGTACACTATCGGGTAACCCGGTTGCCATGGGTGCCGGTATCGCCCAGCTTAGTGAGCTTTTGCGCATGGGCTTTTACCGCGACCTGAACAATAAAACAGAGGAATTCGTAGAAGCCATTCAGCGTTTTGCCACAGCCCGCAATTACAAGTTCAAGGTGTTTGGTATAGGCTCTATATTTTGGTTTGCTTTTACAGATAAAGAGTATATTCGTAAAGCCGAAGATATTGATGCTTCAAGCATGGAGAAATTCAAAAAATTCCACCGCGAATTGCTGAACAGGGGTATTTATTTAGGCCCGTCGGGGTATGAGGTTGGCTTTATATCATCGGCACACACCAAAACCGACCTGGAGAAAACAAAACGTGCTATATTTGATAGTTTGGATTTAGTATTTAACGGTAAATAACCCCACCCAACCCTCCCCAAAGGGAGGACTATTGCGAGGTGGCATTAAATAATCATAGAAGGTCTCCCCTTTCGGGGGAGATTTAGAGGGGGTTTATGAAGAAGTCATTTGTTATTTTTTACGCGCTTATCACCTATGCCGTTGCCGAACTGGTATGGTGGGGCTATATGCTGGTTACGCTGCAACCGCGCCGTACCGGTATGATCCTCGGCGAAGGGGCTATGTTTGTTGCCGTATTTTTGATTGGCGCAATCAATTTGCACCGTTCTTTCAATAAAGAACGCCGCCTGCAGGAGCAAAAAAAGAACTTTTTGCTTTCGGTAACGCATGAGTTGAAATCGCCGCTGGCATCTATTAAGATCCTGCTGCAAACTATTCAAAAGCGTCACCTGACCAAAGAACAGCTTCTTGATTTTATTGAGAAATCACTGAACGACGTAGAGCGTTTGGACGATATGGTTGAGAATATGCTATTGGCATCAAAGATCGAAAACCGTTCATACAGCTTCCCTAAGGCCAGCTTTAACCTTTCGGTTTTGGTTGACAGCATTGTTAACCGCCTGCAGATCTCCAAATGCGATTGCAATCAGCAGATCATAGAGGCCGAGATAGAACCAAAAGTTGAGATTGTAGGCGATAAATTTGCCCTTACATCGGTAGTCACCAATTTAATCGAAAACGCTGTAAAATATTCAAGCCCCTGTTCATCGGTTGGGGTAAAGCTGTTTTCGAAAGACGATAAAGTTTATTTACAGGTAGCCGATCATGGCATCGGCATAGCCGACGAGGAAAAGACCCGCATTTTTGAGCGCTTTTACCGCGTAGGCAGCGAAGAAACCCGTAACACTAAAGGTACCGGACTGGGCCTTTATATTGTTAAGGAGGTGTTGGATAAACACCAGGCCAGTATCAGGGTTAAAGATAACCGCCCTGCTGGTAGTATTTTTGAAGTTACATTTGGATTAACCTAAATTTGAATATGAGCATGCCAAACAAAAAAAGGATTTTATTGGCCGAAGACGAAGAGCATTTGTTAGAAGCAATTAAGCTTAACCTTGAGCTGGAAGGCTACAAGGTAACTCCGGCTAAAAACGGCAAAAAAGCTTTACAGCTATTTAAAGAAGAACGTTTTAACCTGGTGATACTTGACGTAATGATGCCGGAGATTGACGGCTTTGTTGTTGCTGAAACTATCAGGCTTGAAAATACCGAAGTACCTATCATGTTCCTTACGGCAAAAAACACCAATGAGGACAAGATTTCGGGCTTGAAAAAAGGAGCTGATGATTATCTTACCAAACCGTTTAACCTCGAGGAGCTTATTTTAAGGGTGAACAACCTGGTAAAACGCAGCCTGAAAGGCGAAGACCTTAAAGAGTTTAACAGCTACAAAATAGGTGATAAAACCATCCACTTTAACTCGTTTGAACTGGTTAATGAAGATGGCTCAATTACCGCCCTTACTAAAAAGGAAACCATGCTGCTTAAACTGTTGATTGAGCGTCGTAATGATGCTGTATCGCGCGAGCAGATCCTGGAAACTGTATGGAATTATGACGTTTATCCGTCAACCCGTACCATCGATAACTTCATCCTAACCTTCCGTAAGTATTTTGAACCAGATCCTAAAAACCCGGTTTATTTTCACTCTATCCGCGGTGTAGGCTATAAATTTACCGATAACCAGCATTAATGTTCAGTAACAGGACACGTATATTCATTGCGTTTATTTTTCTGCTGTCGTTAGGTGTACTGGTGTATTTCCGTATTTATGAGCTTGCAGCAGTAGCAGTAATGATGATCATCCTGCTTATTTGGGATTATTTCAGGCAGGGTACATTGGTTGTAGCATCCAAACATTTTCATGTAAAGGATTATGATAAAACAGCTGCATCGTTAAATGAGATCATGAAACCCGAATGGCTCAGCAAAAACCGACGGGGATATTATGAATTCATATACGGTGGCTTATGCCTGCAAAGGCAGGATTTTGAAGGGGCAGAAATGCACTATGAAATAGCAGCACAATACCCCTTACGGTCGGTTAATGACCACGTAGCCGCATTAGTTAGCGTGGCCAATATTAGTATCAGGCGCGGCAATTTTGAAAAAGCCAAAGCCTACCTGCAATTAACTGAGCAGCATAAAGAAAAAATAACTGCCAAAATGAGGGATGTGATAAGCCGCCTTCAGCAGGAATTGAAAAAAGAACCAGAAAAAAAGAGTCAAGACTTTAAGAGTCAAGAGACAAGATATTAAGAAATAAGACGGCAAGAGTCAGGATGGAAAGAGTCAAGAGACAAGACAGCAAGAAGCAAGATAGATGAAATTTCTTTTCTTGTCTCTTGATTCTTGACTTCTTGCTTCTACCTAACTTCTTGCATCTAACTAAAGTATGAGAGATTCGTTATTAATAAAAGCGGCATTTTCGGAGCAAACAGAACGCCCACCGGTTTGGATGATGAGGCAGGCGGGCCGCTTTATGAAAGAGTATTGGGACATTAAAAACAAATACTCGTTCCTTGAAATGTGTAAAACACCGGAGATTGCTGCCGATGTTACCATGCTGCCTGTCGACCTGTTAGGCATCGACGGCGCAATTTTATTTTCAGATATCCTGGTAACAGGTGAAGCCATGGGCGGCGACCTGAGCTTTAACGCAGGCGTTGGTCCGCTGTTTGCAAACCCTGTACGTACACAGGCCGATATTGATGCATTACAAACTGATGTATTGGATAAACTGCAATACGTTGGCGATGCCATCAAAGTAATTCAACAGCGCCTTGCCGGTCGTATTCCGCTTATCGGTTTTGCCGGTGCGCCGTTTACAGTAATGAGCTACCTGGTTGAAGGCGGATCATCAAAAGATTTTAAGCGTACCAAACTGATGCTGCACAATGAGCCCGAAATGGCCCATCAGCTGTTATCAAAAATTGCCAACGTTACTGCAGATTATCTGAACATGCAGATTGCTGCCGGTGTAAACGCTGTACAGATCTTCGATAGCTGGGCACAGGCTTTGGCGTGGGATGATTATAAAGAATTTAGTCACCGTTATATTGCCGAGATCATTAGCAAGCTGAACCGTAAAGATATCCCGGTGATCTCTTTCTGTAAAGGCAGCTCGGTTTTTGCGCCGTTAATGGCCGAGGCTAAACCGGATGTAATTTCTATCGATTGGAATGTTGATCTGTTAGATATTAAAAAACGCTTACCGGCAGGCATAGCAGTACAGGGTAACCTTGATCCGCACATCCTTTATGCTGATAAAAAAGTAATTAAAGAACGTATCTACCGCCTGTTCGACCGTATGAAGGGCGAAAATGGCTTCATCTTTAACCTGGGTCATGGCATTATGCCCGATATCCCGTTTGATAATGTTAAGTACGCGGTGGAAGTGATAAAAGAATTCCCCCCAGCCCCCTAAAGGGGGAGTAATGGAGGAGTAACAAATAATATAAACGATTTAAAACTCCCCTTTTAGGGGGTCGGGGGGCTAATGTACCAATACGTTCTCGCTATACACATCATTTTTGTAGTCTGCTGGATGGCGGGGCTGTTTTATATTGTGCGCTTATTTATCTATCATACCGAGGCGCAGGACAAACCCGAGCCGGAACGTACCATACTTTCCAAACAATTTGAAATTATGGAAAGCAGGCTGTGGAACGTGATAGCCAAACCATCCATGTTGCTTACCGTCCTTGCAGGTTGTACCATGCTGTATTTATATCCCGCGTGGTTAAAAATGCCCTGGCTGCATATCAAATTAGCTTTTGTATTTGGCCTGGTGGGTTATCATCACATTTGCGAATCCAAGATCAAGCAAATGCGCAATGGTGTTTTCAAATGGACTTCCAGTCAGCTACGCCTCTGGAATGAGCTGGCCACTATTTTTCTTTTCGCCATTGTTTTCCTCGCTGTAAAAAAAGATGCTTTGAGCTGGGTATTTGGCGTAATCGGGATAGTTTCTCTGGGGGGAATTTTAATGATCGCCGTGAAGATTTATAAAAGATACCGGGAGAAGAAGTAATCTTAGGTGAAGTTCATCACTTTTAAAGGTGAATGTGCTGCAATGAAATAAAAATCCCTATCGTCATTTAACAGGGTTACTTTATTCTTTATAGCGTAAACAGCAATGAGACAATCATTTGGTTTACGCACAGTAATACCTCTTTTTCGTAAATCACGATATAGGCTTGTGGCTTCAGTAGCGGCTACATAAGGATCTCCTTTTAATTTGGTCATACTATCAAAATAAGATTTAATTTTCTTTGCTTCGGTTTCTGAAACTACACCTTGCAACATCTCTTGCATTATTGTAGGACAGGTTGCCACTACGATATTTGCCAAATTATTTCTTAAAAATTTACTTGAATCTGTTTCAATTCCTTTAAAAAAATTGATCCATACAGACGTATCTACCAAAATAATATCCATTATTCAAAAGCCTTATCATCGAGTTCAACCTTCCCCCATAATTCGGCAAGCTTCTTTTGATTTTCAATCGTAACATATAACTTCAAAGCTTCTTCAATTACTGCTTTCTTTGTTTTTATATTACCCAGCTTTTGAGCTTTAGCTATCAGCTCATCGTTAATATCAACATTGGTTCTCATACACATGAATTTCAATAAATATACACAAAAAACATTAAATAAAGTATCTATTCTTACATTCACTATATTCCCTCTTTCCTATCGCTTAAACTATTCATCAAAATATTTACACCACCATGCAACCATTTACATCACTATACCATCTTACTTATAAATGATGTTTTTGGAACCTAAATATACCATTCACCAATTGATAGACCGCTGCCGGGCAGGCGAGCGGAAGGCACAGGAACTGCTTTATAAACAGTTTGCCTCAAAAATGCTGGGGGTATGTATGCGCTACGCTACCGACCGCATGGAGGCCGAAGATATGTTGCAGAATGGCTTTATAAGGGTTTTCCAAAAAATGAATGATTACCGGGGCGAGGGATCATTCGAAGGCTGGGTTAGGCGCATTATGGTTCACAGTTCAATTGAGTATTATCGTAAACATCATAAAATGATGCAGGTAATTGATATTGAAGAGGCCGGGCACGAGCCGTCCGTTAATCCCCTGGCTGCGGCCAACCTGGATGCAAAGGTGCTGATGGGCATAATACAACAACTGGCGCCGGGTTACCGGATAGTGTTTAACCTTTATGCGCTTGAAGGTTACTCGCACAAAGAGATAGCAGAGATTGTGGGCATTACCGAGGGTGCCTCTAAATCGCAGCTATCAAGGGCCCGTACAATACTGAAAGAACAAATTGCTAAAATGGAGGGCAATAAATATGGATATGCAGGATAAAGAACTGGACAGGCTGTTTCAACAAAAGCTTGATGACCTGGAGATACAACCGTCGGCCCATGTATGGCAAGGCATCAACGCTGAATTAAACGCCGGCAGGCGTAAAGGAATAATATTTCCTTTGCTAAGCGCAGCAGCAGGCGTTATATTGCTGATCACCGCAGGCATCCTGTTTATCCCTAAACAACCGGTTAAACATCATGACCGTTCAACAGCAATAGTTAAAAGCCATCAACCGGTAAAACAACCTGTTGCAGTTACCGTTGAGCATGTGGCACCTCCAGCCCCGGCCCAAAACAAAGTACCTGCAAATCCGGTTATAGCACCTGTTAGTCAGTTAGCGCACATTAATAAGATCAAAACAAAAAGCAATTTGACGCCATCTGTACCACAGCCTGTAAGCCCTGTCCAATCACCTGTAACTGCCCATACAGACGAGCCCTTACTGGCAAATACCCCTGCAGTGGATTATCCTGTTGTTAAAGCCGCAGTCCCGGATACAGCAACCAGGATCAGCCCAAAGTTGGCCATTATCAATAACGACAGTACACAGCCGGTATTGATAGCCAGGGTACCGTCGCAAGCTGCTGCTGTTGCGGCCAAACCTGTAAAAAAACACCGTATTCGCAGCCTTGGCGATGTTTTTAACGTGGTGATAGCTGCTGTTGATAAACGTAAAGATAAAGTGATTGAATTTAGCAATACCGATGAAGATGATGCCACCATTACAGGTTTAAACCTGGGCTTTATTAAAGTAAAAAAAGAGAAAGACAAATAATATTTTAGCGAACGATAGATATATACCACAACATATGAAACGCCTTATTTTTACCATCACAATATGCCTTGCCGCGAGCTTTGCTTTTGCTCAAAGCACACCTGCCGATTCTGCACAAAACACATCTGATACTACCACACATAAAAAGCATGTTAAAGTAAAACTTGGCTTTGGGGATGATGTAACGCAGGTTAATATTAATAATGATGAGCCCGATACCACCTATCACGCACATAAAGCACCTGGCTTTTCATTTGGGGTAACCTTTTCAAGGATCGACCTTGGTTTTGCTACGCTGATTGACAACGGCAGCTTTACTTTATCCGACAAAAACAAATTTTTAAGCTACCGCCAGTGGAAAACAAGCAATTTTGGTTTTGATGTGCTGCAATTTGGCTATCGCTTTAACAGCGCTTTCAAAATCTATGTATCCGGCGGTTTCGACTGGACACACATCCGCCTGCGTAATGATATCACCATTCAGCGTAATGCGCCGGTATTAACCTACGTTCAGGATAGCATCCATTTCAGCAAAAACCGTTTTTCATCAACTTACCTGCGTATCCCGCTATCGTTTTATTACCGCAGCCATGAAGATGACCGGGGGAACTATTTCAGGTTAGTTGCAGGTCCGGAGATTGGCATCTTGCTTAATGGCCGCGTAAAACAGATCAGTGAGGAAAACGGCAAACAGAAATTTAACGACGATTATCATTTTGCCAAACTGCGTAAAGGCGTGTTTGTACGCATGGGTTACGGCATCATGGGCCTTTATGCCAAGTATTACTTCAACGATATGTTTGAGAACAGCCCGGATCAAAAAGGCTTGAGAAACTTCTCGTTCGGGTTGACTTTTGGCTTCTGACCGTTGATTTATTTGATTGCGTTGATTTCGCTGATTCTGTCCTCATTTGTAGTGATTAAATAGATTTAAGCTACGATGATTTTGAGCAATCAAAACCCGCACGATAAAAACGTCAACGAAATCAGCGGAATCAAGAAAGGAATCAACGGTAAAAAATCAACGCAATCAACGTAATCATAAGCATCAACGGTTTATCTTTGCCCCTGATGTCAGAGATTCCTTTTTTGCAGGCAGTTGCCGTAAGTAAAATATATCCGGGAAAGCAGCAGGCCGGCGTAAAAAAAACCGGACTGATTATTGAGCCCAGTAAAATCACGGCCATTATCGGCGAAAGCGGTAGCGGTAAAAGTACTTTACTAAGATTGCTATATGGGCTGCTTTCGCCCGATGAAGGTACTGTTTACTTTAAAGGCGAACGCATTTGGGGTCCCGAAGAAAAGCTGATCCCCGGTCATGATGCCATGAAAATGGTGACACAGCATACTGACGATCTTAACCTTTTTGCCAAAGTCTGGGATAACGTAGCAGCTATGCTCCCCGCCACCGACCTCAAAGCCAAACAGGAGAAAACCGAAAGGGTGCTTAAACAGCTCAACATGTTTGCCATGGCCGATAAGCGGGTGGCCGACCTGAGCGGAGGGGAAAAACAGCGGGTAGCCATTGCCCGAGCCATCGTTACTCATCCCGAGGTGCTCCTACTCGATGAGCCTTTTAACCAAGTAGACACATCCTTCAGGGAAGGCTTACAGCACGATATCAGGCAAATAGTTAAAAAAACGGGATTAACCGTGATTATGGTATCCCACGACCCTGCCGAAGTACTTTCCATGGCCGATGAGCTCATCGTACTTAATAAAGGCGAAATAGTAGAGCACGGGACACCTAAATCATTATACAAACACCCTAAATTTCTTTATACCGCACAGCTTTTGAGCAACTGCAATGTACTTACTGCTCATGAAGCCCACCTTTGCGGTATTGAAATCTCAAAGGAATATGCTGTTATTTACCCAGAGCAGATCAAAATAAAGCTGATAGCCGCGGTAAAAAACTGGGTTGTTAAGCAGGTATTGTTTAAAGGTTTTTATGAGGATCTGATCCTTGAGCATGGCGGTATTATTCTCCGGGTTTTAAGTGAAGAGACCGGGAAATATGTTGAAGGGGATTTTGTGGCGGTAAGGGTGGAGAAGTATCTGGAGTATTAAAAAATTAGTTACCAAACTTCCAATTAAGGGTAGCAATAGGATTTAGTTGTACATAACATCATCGGCCCGCTCAATTGCCGCGGGAGGGCTGTTACTTTTGTCTTGACACAAAAGTAACCCAAAAATCAAGTCAGCAGGGAGGCTTCTTTGCGCTCAGTGCCTTTGCCCTGCAAACCGGGCAGAACCACGGGCTGCAATTATTTTGCCCTTCTGCGCTCGCACTTTCCTCTCGCTTCTGCAAAAACTTGCTATGCCCTTTCCTCCACACAAAGGCCACCATTGTTCTGCCCACTTTCGCCCGAAGCTTACCTGCTGACGGGGACAGAAAAAGAATTTCCTACAAAAAATAAACCGGCACCATACCTCGCGTTGGCAACCGGTTTCTTAAACGTATATTTAAAAAAATCTTAATTCCTTAAATTAAGGCTCAGCATTACGAGGTTCTTATTTTCGATATAAGCTGTACGCTCATTCAGCCTGTCCAGTATCTGGTCAAGGGCCAGACGGGTCTTTTTCTTTTGGATATTGAGTTTGCTGTAAACTGTTTCTTCGTAAATAAGCTTATTGCTATCGTTATAAAATTTAACGGTTTGCACGCGGGGTAAATTAACGTTGTGTTCAACTACCCAAAATCCGTGTACATCTGTTGTTTTATTCTGGGCCTGCACTGCAGCTGCTGCAAATGCCAGGATGCAAATTGTGATAATTAACTTTTTCATGGCCTTATTTTTAAATTATAAACTAAACTTAAGGCATTATAAAATCCGGCAAAAACAACGTAGGCGCATTACCGGCCAGGTATGATAAACTGTATTTTTATGCGACGAATGCACATTTATCACACAAAATGTACTGAAGCTCGTCCCTTTCATGCAGTTCGTCATCAATTGACTGCAGTTTGTCGCAATTCATTTAAAAAACCGCTCAATTAAACTGTTTTGCAGTAAATTAGCTATATGAATAATGGTTTTGATATGATACTTAATAATATCAAACTGCCGCGCTTTTGGCAGCATGTGATATTTTGGGTAATAGTGTCATTTTTTATCACCACGCTTTATTCATTGCAAACCAATTTTTGGGTCTCCTTTCGCAATAACCTTTTGTACATGCCCATACAAATTGCTTATTACTATGCTATTGCCTATTGGTTGGTACCCAAATACGTTTTTGAAAAACGATATATAATGTTTTTCCTGATGCTGATACCGCTTGTTTTTGCGTGCATGTTTATCAGCCGCGCCATCGGGATTACTTTTGTTGCGCCCTACCTGATCAGGGTAATGCGCGTAACCGATGCAGGCTATATAGCCTCTACCCACCGCCCTTTTCTTGAGCAATTGCTGGATGGACAAAGCCTTGTAAACTCGTTTAAAGGAACCAACCTGTTCACGGGTTTTGTTTTGGCCATAAAGCTTTTTAAAATGTGGTATGAACGTAAGCAGGCAGCTCTTGAGGCCGAGCTCAATGCGCTGAAAGCCCAGGTACATCCGCATTTTTTATTTAACACACTTAATAACCTTTATTCTTTGAGCTTAAACAACTCGCCAAAATCACCTCAAGCCATTATCGGCTTGTCGGATCTGTTGCGTTATATGCTTTATGAATGCTCAGATAACGAAGTGCCTTTGGAAAAAGAGGTGTTTATGATGCAGCAGTATGTAAAGCTGGAAAAACTCCGCTATGAAGAGCGCATCGATATCAACTTTAACATCACAGGTAATTTGAAAGAAAAAACCATAGCACCGCTCCTGATTTTACCTTTTATTGAAAACGCTTTTAAACATGGCACCAGCGAACAGGTAGGCGCTGCCTGGATCAATATTGATATCAGCCTTACACTCAATCATTTTAAACTAAAAGTAGCCAACAGCAAGCCCGAGCAAGTTATCGATAGTAGCGACACGCCAGGGCATATCGGGTTAAAAAACGTGACTAAAAGGCTTAACCTGCTTTACCCTCACAGCTCACGCCTGAAGATCGTGAACGAAGAAGATACTTTTTTTGTTGTACTTGATCTCGACCTGAAAACTGTAAAGCAAACCGCAACCCCACAAATGGTAACCGCATGAAAATCCGCACGCTTATAGTTGACGATGAGCCGCACGCCATTGAGGTACTGAAAAATTACCTTGAGCGTTTCAGCGAGATGGAGGTTACCGCAACCTGTACCGATGGCATCCAGGCTTTCAGATTGTTGCAACAAAAACCTATCGACCTGATGTTTCTTGACATCCAGATGCCGGGAATAAAAGGTACCGATCTGCTGAAAAGCCTCAAAAACCCGCCTAAAGTTATCTTCACTACTGCCTACAGTGAATACGCTCTTGATGGCTTTGAGCTTAATGCAGTTGATTACCTGTTAAAACCGATCTCTTTTGAACGCTTTTTGCGGGCGGTCGACAAGATCTATCAGCTTAACGAGCATAAAGGTAAACCTATAATTACCCAGGAAGAACCTGTTAGCGATACGCATACCTTCATTTATTTGAAGGTAGACCGCAAAACCATCAAGGTTAACATCAATGATATTTTATGGATAGAAAGCCTGCGCGATTACGTGAAGGTAGTGGCTGTTAATAACCAGGTCCATATCACCAGGCAAAAGATCAGCCTGTTGGAAGAGATGTTGCCCGAGAGCCGTTTTGTACGTATTCACCGGTCGTTTATAGTAGCGCTCAACAAAATAGATTCTTTCTATGCCTACAGTATGGATGTCGCCGGGCATGAGTTGCCTATTGGCCGTAATTATAAGCAGGATGTGCAGAAAAAATTAAAGAATGAGCGGTTGCAGATAGGTGGATAAATTAGTACCATCTTAATCAACAGGCTTGAAACCGGCAAACATATCACCAGCCTCCTTTAATGTATTCAACGGCACATAATCGCATACTTCAGCATATTCGCCCCACATTTGCTGCACTGCTTTATTATGATGGGCATTTGCGATAGCTTCGGCATTCAACCATTCAAAAACTTCAATGATGGTGCCATCGGCAGCTTCCATGATGATGGATTCACGATCGGTTACCAGCCCTTCTTGTTTCAGACGGGGTAAATGCGTTTTCATCAATTGTTTTAGTACTTCCTCCTTGCCTGGTTTTGGTTTATAGGCAACAATTACAATCTGTCCCATAGGTTTCAGTTTATTGTAAATGCAATTTACGAAAAAACTGCGGGGCTTTTAAATAGAGATCCTTTCTAATGTACAATCGAAAAAAATGTCATTTCGACCGTAGGGAGAAATCTTGTACAACATACAAAGCGGATTCGCATAGCGCCCGTGCCTGGCGTATAAGATTTCTCTTTCGCCCTCATGCACATTCCGCCCCAGTTCAATCGAAATGACAAATTTTAGAAAGTAAATCATGCAGGTTTAAGCGTCTGACGCTTGAACCTTTTTTAAATGGAGCGTCCACGCTCCCGGTTATTAACTTAATAAATTAAGCGTGGACGCTTACCAATGTATGGGTTCAAGCGCAGACGCTTAAACCTGCAAATTCAATGTCATTCCCCTTCCGGAAAATCAGCACCTACGGTAGTCGCTTCCCATGTGTCAAAATCCTTCTGTAGTTCCTGTAGTTTGTTGCGGGCGCCTCTCAATGCGGCTTTGCCTAATAACAAACGTAACGGTGGGTTTTCGGCTTCAACTGCGTCAACAATAGCTTTGGCAGCACGTTCCGGGTCGCCGGGCTGTTTGCCGCTGTAGCCGCGGATGTTGTTTTTGTTGGTGCCTGCAGTTTCTTTATAATCGTCGATAACAATCTTACTGTTATTAGCCGAACGGCCTGCCCAATCGGTACGGAAACCACTTGGTGCAATAACCGTAACTTTAATACCAAGATGTTTGGTTTCTTTAGATAACGCTTCAGAATAGCCATCCACAGCAAATTTTGTTGCATTGTAAAAACCAACTGCCGGAAAAGCAACCAGTCCGCCGATAGATGCTATGTTAACTACATGCCCGCTTTTCTGCTTACGCATAATTGGCAAAACAGCCTTGGTCATATTGGCAAGGCCAAAGAAGTTGATCTCGAACATGCGGCGTACTTCATCCTCCTCGCTCTCTTCAATAGCACCGAAATAGCCAATACCTGCGTTGTTCACCAATACATCAATAGTGCCAAACTTTTGTGTAATAGTTTCAACCGCAGCTTTGATTTCTTCAGGCTTTGTTACATCAAGTTTAAGTGCAACAGCCGTTTCGGGGTAACCTTCAACAATGTCTTTTACATCACCTGTATTGCGCGCTGCAACACCGGCTTTATAGCCCAATTGCAAAACAAGCTTTGCCAGCTCCCTGCCGAAGCCGGTTGAGCAACCGGTTATTAACCACACTTTGTTTTTCATGATAGTTTGCGTTTGATCATGTAAAATAACGAAGTCGTATCTAATTGTTTGTCAGTTGAACTTCATTGTTACAAAGACCTCGCCCCAACCTTCTCCAAAGGAGAGGGCTTTAACTCCGTTGGTGTTGTCACCAACAGCAGCGAGAAGAGGATTTTCTAATCCTCTTCCACAAATAGTAAACATGTCATTGCGAGGAGCGAAATGGGAATGAGCTCTGGGGGCGACGAGGCAATCGCATGCTATACAGAGCGGCCCTGCCTCCGTGCGATTGCTTCGTGCCTCAGCAATGACATGGTTTTTTGCAATCGACTTTCATTTTCCATCAACAGCAACAAAACTAAAAACGGCGATGAGCTAACACTCACCACCGTTTCTCTGCCGCTGTTGGTGTTGTCACCAACAGCTTTACACACCGCTTTTGAAGTTAAGTTTCCGGCGCTATAAATACATCTGGGATCAAAAGAGTTGTTGGTGACAACACCAACAACGGCGATGGGCGGCTACACTTAAGTCTGAGAAAAACAAAAAAGCGACAAGTTTTTCTCTTGTCGCTTTTAAAAGTCTCCCCTTTAGGGGAGATTTAGAGGGCCGCTTATTTCTTCCAAACGTTATTGTCTTGGTTGTAATCAGGCAATACTTTGTCCGGATCATAAGTAACTGATTCAATTTCTTCTGTCGACGGATATTTGAATGTCCATGAAGCGTAACGCTCCCAAATATCAACAGGGAGTTTCATTCGTTCAACTTTACCGCTTTTGGTTTTGATCTCCAGGATAACCGGCATCGCCATTTTACCCAGGTTATCCAAAGTGATCAATGAACCTTTGGTTGGATCGTTATCAACATATTTTACATCGCTTACAGCAACGTCCAAACGCCAGTCGTTCAGGAACCAGCCTCTCCAAAACCATTGCAGGTTTTCGCCGGCTGCATTTTCGATGGTACGGAAAAAGTCATCGGGAGTTGGGTGTTTAAATGCCCAGCGGTTAATATATGTTTTAAATGCGAAATCAAAACGCTCAGGGCCTAAGATCTGCTCACGCAGTAATACTAAACCGGCACTTGGTTTAGAGTAAAGCAAAGTACCTGTATTTCTTTCTTTCAGGTTGGCCGGCTGGCTCATGATAGGCTCAAGATCGGGCCTGGTAAAGAAAGCGCCGGTAGCGTGCATGTCCTGAACGCGGGTGTTTTTGTATTCGCCATTGTTAAAGTTAGCTGTAGACAGCGTGTTGATGAACGTGTTGAACCCTTCATCCATCCAACCGTACATACGCTCGTTTGAACCAACTATCATCGGGAACCAGGTGTGACCAAACTCGTGGTCGTTTACACCCCAAAGGCTTGCCTTTTTTGCTTTAGCTCCGCAAAATACGATACCAGGATATTCCATACCTCCCACAATACCGGCAACGGCAGTAGCGGCAGGATAAGGGTATTCGAACCATTTTGATGAGTTATACTCAATTGATTTTTTAACGTACTCGGTTGAGCGGCCCCATGCATCATTGCCATCACTTTCAACCGGGTAGGCAGATATTGCAGTTGATTTTTTACCGCTTGGCAAATCCATTTTGGCAGCATCAACAATGAATGCTGCTGATGAAGCCCATGAAGCATCGCGGGCATTCTTGATCTTAAAATGCCAGGTCAACTGTGCTTTACCAGCCGGGCGCGATTTTGGATCGGTAACCTCATCAGCCGAGCGGATGATGACAGTGCTTTCGCTTTTTTCGGCAGCAGCCCAACGTTTCAATTGCTCAGGGGTATATACTTCCTGCGGGTTCAATAATTCACCGGATGCTACTACGATATGGTTTGCCGGAGCGGTGATGCTCAGGTCAAAATCACCATATTCCAGGTAAAACTCTCCCGGACCGCTGTATGGGAGCGTGTTCCAGCCCATTACATCATCGTACACACATACGCGTGGATACCATTGTGCAATGGTATAAACTTTACCGTTTTTAGTTTGCAAATACCCCATGCGGTCTGATCCATAATTTGGCGACACAAATGAATATTCAATTTTCAGTTTAGCCTGACCGCCATTAGCCGCAATTTCCTTCGGAAGGAAAACCTGCATCCTGGTATCGGTAATCAGGAATTTAACATCAACATATTCGCCTTTCAGGCCGGCAACCTTTACCGATTTAATTTTATAACCGGCGTCAAATGCTTCGCCCCTGCCCCAGTTACGGCTGCCCGCAGGCGGAACAATGGCTGTACCTCTTGAATCAAGCTTAAATAAGTTCTGATCCAACTGCATCCACATAAAGCCCAATGTTTGCGGACTGTTATTGGTATACGTTAAAACTTCCGACCCGGTAATTTCATTGGTTTGATCGTTCAGTTTGGCAGCCAATTGATAGTCGGCGCGATTTTGCCAGTATTTATATCCTGGTTCGCCGCTTGCCGCGCGAAATTCGGTGCCGTTTTTAGTGTAAAACCCAGGACCAAAAGTTTCGTGATAATCATAAACAGATCCGGCGGGAGTGGTAGTGGTGGTAGGTGCTGGCTGCTGGGCGTAACTTACGCTTGCGGCCAACATTAAGGCAAGGCTGCAACCTGCCGTCAGTTTTAGTTTCATGTTCAGTCAAATAAATTGCGTAAA
Source organism: Mucilaginibacter sp. Mucisp86 (assembly GCF_047324315.1). Lineage (NCBI taxonomy): Bacteria > Pseudomonadati > Bacteroidota > Sphingobacteriia > Sphingobacteriales > Sphingobacteriaceae > Mucilaginibacter > Mucilaginibacter sp. Mucisp86. The sequence goes on along the minus strand of NZ_CP168503.1, from coordinate 3,769,670 downwards.
GGAACAAGTATACTACAAATTAGGCAGATGCAAAAGATTGGTAAAACGATTGTTACCGATTTATTAAATAATTAAATGCATGCTTAAAGTCTATATATCAGGTGGATTTGGATGAGGATTAATATGTATTAGTTGTTGGTGACAACGATTGGATGGGTTAACCGAGATTATTAATTGGATGGCGTAGAGTTGTTGGTGACAACACCAACAACGGCGAGAGACGAAACCCGGATGAGTTTGAAGTAACTAAAACTAACGAAGCCTTTCGGCTTCGTTAGTCCTGCTATCCCTACCTCCCCAAAAAATGATCGGCATAAACCTTTTCATCAAAGCCGAAGAAAAGGAAACCATTATCCTCAATAACCGGACGTTTGATCATGCTGGTTTTTTGCTGTAATAATTGCAGTGCATCGGTGTTGGTTTTGATGCTTTCTTTAACTGCCGGATCAAGCTGCTTCCAGGTGAGGCCTTGTTTGTTCATGAATTTTTCGTAGCCTGCTTTGGTATCCCATTCCTGTAGCTTTTCGGTGCTTACTCCCAGTTTTTTGAAATCCTGAAAATCATAAGCTACTTTATTTTCTTTAAGCCAGTCGAGGGCTTTTTTTACTGTATTGCAATTGGTTATTCCGTAAACTTTCATGTGGTAAATTTACGGATTTCGAAATTTCTTAAAGAGGTGTGATTGCCTCCAATCCGTCTCTTTTTACAATAGCTCGATACAAAACACAAAGAGGCGCAATTACGCGCCTCTCTTCATAAAAATACTTTAACAATTAACCGTTGCCGCCACCATTACTTTTGCCGCCGCCTTTGGTATCATCGTTATTAATGCCGCGCTGGTTCTTTTTAATATCGCCGTTCAGCTTGCCAAACTTAAAGTTTAACCTCACAGCAAAATTCCTGTAGCGGTTGTGATACAACGATTCCTGGTCAAAATCAACAGTATGCGTGGTTGATCTGAAAGTGCGATATTGGCTATATGGATTGTTGGCTACTGCCGAAATGGTTAGCTTTTTATTCAGGAACTCTTTAGAGAGCACATAGGAGTTAAAAATAAAGTTGCTCGATTTACCCTGTAATGTAACATCACCACTAAAGAAACCTGCATCAAGCCCTAAACGGTAGCCCCCATCAAACTTGTAACCGATATTGGCAAAAGCATTGCCGGTGTAACCGTCGTTTTTATAAAACTGACCATTATAAGTTCCCTTTAACCAGATGTGCGAAATTTGCCCATTGATATTAACCGTAAACTTTTTAGTGATTGAGTAATTGGTATTAAGGTTTAAGCCAAGAGAACGGTTACTGCCCAAATTTTGATAAGTAGTAAAGGTAACCGTATCAATATGATCGCCCATGTTGTTTTGAATCAAACTGGTCACATTCTGGATAGCGTTGTTGGAGAACGCATAGCTCAAGCCGACATTAATTGATCCTTTTGAGAAATTACTGTAGTTCAGCTCAAAAGTATTGTTCAGCTCCGGTTTCAGATCGGGGTTACCGGTACTGATGAATTTAGGGTTCGATTTATCAATAAAAGGGTTTAACTGGTAAATGCCCGGCCTTTGGATACGCTGGGTAAAGCCCAAACTAATGCTGCTGCTTTTCAGTGAACGCTGGATAGATATCGAAGGAATAAAATTGTTATAATTTTTATCAAGCGGCGTACCCGTAAACACCGCATTTACCTGTGTATGCTCTAAACGCAAACCCGCCTTGCCTGTCCATTTATCAAACTTTAGTTGGTACGAGTTATAAGCACTGTACACATCCTGGTGGTAATCAAATGCACCGGTTTGACCCGTATTTACGTTATATACCGAGCTGGTTGAATCTTTATCTTCGCGCCTGTAATCGCTGAAATTGTTACGAAGAATTACTTTACCGCCCGCCTCAATACTGATCTTTTTTAATGGATAAGCATAATCTAACTGAAAGGTATGCTCGCGGTTACCTGCATTATTATACTGCCTGAAATCGGGCTGAAGGGCATTGTAATAATTAACCCTGTCCGAAAACTGGTTGTCGGTAAAATTTTTGCTCGGCCCATAGCTGTATTTATAAGATAAGGTCAGCAATTCATCTTTATGACCTTTAAAACCTAACTGATAATTGATAGATGCGTCCAATCCCTGATCGTGGTTGTAACCATTGCTCAACAGGTTATAACCCTGGGTCAGGTCCCCGGCAGCATTCGTCTGGGCCGATCGTTGTGAGCCGTCCTGGTCAAATTCGCCATGGAAAAACTCAAATGAACCGGTAAGCAGGTTCAGTGTATCAATCTCATAGCTCAGCTCCGCATTGGCATAACGATACTTGCCGCCAAATGAGTTATTGCCTGTTTGCAGAATGTTTGACTCAGGATCAAAAAAGGTTTGTTTGGTGGTTGATGTATTGGTATTTCGCTTTTGATTACCAAAACCCGCATAACCCGAGACTCCAAACTTACCCTGCTTGGCGGTCATGTTCAGGTTATAGCCCGGGCCCCAAACAGTATTATAGCGCATATTAACACTGCCGTTATAGCCCTGATCGGCGTTCTTCTTAGTGATAATGTTAATTATACCGGCCAAACCTTCAGCATCGTATTTTGCAGGCGGCGTAGTGATCACCTCAATTTTTTCAATATTGGTAGCAGGCATTGCCTTCAGTACATCCGACGGGTTTTTGGCCATCAACGCCGATTCTTTTCCGTTGATCAGGATCTTGTATTTGCCACTGCCTTTTAACTTGATGTTATCATCACCATCTACAGCCAAAAGCGGCACCTTGCGCATCATATCCAATGCAGAAACAGCTTTGCTTTCAGGGTCGGCGGTAACATCGTAACTGAGGCGGTCAACCTCCTGTTTCATCACCGGTTTTACAGCAGTAATGGTTACTTCGTTCAATTGTTTGCTTGATGCTGCCACCAGGATGCGCCCGGCATCAAACGTTTTACCAGTCATTTTTACTGGGAGTACTTTGGTTGCGTATCCAACAGAAGCCACCACCAATTGATAGATTTTTCCTTCGGGTGCTTTCAGCTCAAAGCTGCCATCATCTTTGGCGAGGGTGCTTTTTACCGGTTTTTTGGTAACGGCATCCTGCAGTGCGACAGTACCATACCCCAATGGCTTGTTGGTTGCAGAGTCGATCACGGTGCCCTTAACAGTTATATTTTGAACAGGAACCGGCGCTGCGGCCTGGGCCATAGCCATCCCCGTGACAAAACAGCAGATCACTGTTAGTAAAAATTGTTTCATAATTGCGATTTTGGTCATAAGACGTTTAAGATACCCGGGTGTGACAGCAAAAAGTATGCGTTTAACACTTTTTAACGTTTGCCAGCGCCGGGTAACGGATTAGTTACTCAGGTTATTAATTGCGGCTTCCGCTGCTGGTGTCATCATTATTAATACCACGTTGATTTTTCTTTATGCTACTGTTAAGCCTGCCAAATTTGTAGCTCAGGCTCACGTTAATGGTGCGATAAAAGTTGTTGTTGGCTGTATAAGTATCAAAGTCGGGTGTTTTGGTGTAGAAGTCGAGTTTGTTAAATTTTTTGAAAGGATTGTTAACGTTAACTGATAAAGTGGCCTTTTCCTTAAACATGGTTTTGGTACCGCTGATGGAGCTGAAGAAGTAGTAATTATCCTTTCCCTGCAGCAATACATAACGACTGTCATAACCTATGTTGACGCCGGCACGATAACCGCCGTCAAACTTATAACTGGTATAAGTAAAAATATGTCCCTGGTTACCACTGTTTTTATAAAGCGAGCCGTTATAGTAGCCCTTAAGCCAAACAAATAATAATTCGGCATTGATGTTTACGTTTAGTTTTGAAGTAATAGGATAATTGATATTTGCATCAAAACCCCAGTTTTTGTTGGAGCCTACGTTATCATAGGTGTTGGTAGTTACTCCGGCCGAATCAACCCGCGCCAGGTTCTGCACAGTATTATTGGCGAATGAGTAATTAGTACTTAAGTTGATGGAGCCTTTAGCAAAATTGCTGTACCCCAGCTCAAAGTTATTGGTAACGGCAGCTTTCAGATTGGGGTTTCCCATATTAATGTATTGCGGATTTGTCCTGTCGGTATAGGGGTTTAACTGGTAGATGCCAGGGCGCTGGATGCGTTGAGTAAAGCCCAATGTAAGGCTGCTGCTCTTTAACGAGCGCTGAATAGATACCGATGGCACAAGGTTATTATAATCCTGGTGAACGGTACTGTTAGTGGTTGAAAAGTCGGCGTTTACTTTTGTGTGCTCTAAACGTAAGCCACCTTTAAACGACCATTTGCTGAGTTTTACCGAGTACGAATTATACAAGCTATAAACATCCTGATCATAGGTAAAATCATTGGTTTGGCTATCATCAGTTTTATAGCTTCCATCGGGTTGCTTCAGGTCGGTATAAAAATCGCTGTAGTTATCCCTTAAAATAATTTTACCGCCGGCCTCAAGAGTCAATATTTTCCGGGGCTGAATATAATCAAGCTGGAACGTATGCTGCTTTGAACCCGATTTGTTGTATTGCTTATAATCGGTAGGCGCCTTACCTATTGAATCGGCGGCTACTGTTGCGCCATTATTTTGGCCATTATTATTATTGTTGTATTTGTAGGATACGGTAAGCAATTGATCTTTATGCTTCCTGAAGCCTATCTGGTAGTTCAGCCCTAAATCAGAGCCATGAAAAGTGCTGTTACCGGCATTGAACAAACGATAAAACTGGGTAACGGCATCAACACTATCTTTAATACTGGTAACCTGGTTATTTTGCTGTTTACCCTTACCATTGTAAAAATCAAACATACCTGTAACCAGGTTCAGGCTATCAATTTCGTAGCTTAACTCGCCACTACCATAAACGTTATTGGCCCCGTTACCTCTTGTTCCGGTTTGGCTAAGTGATGATACCGGGTGATAAAAGTTGCTGATATTTTCAAAAGACGAGGTTTGCACAGGCCTATGGTTGTATCCGGCATAGCCACTAAAACCAAATTTCCCTTGCTTAACTGTTATGTTCACATTAGCACGTTCGCCAAAAACATTGTTGTAGCCGGTGTTGATGTTTACGTTATAGCCCTGGTCGGCATTCTTTTTTGTGATGATATTGATGATCCCCGCCAGGCCTTCAGCGTCATATTTTGCGGGCGGCGTGGTGATCACTTCTATCTTTTCGATATTAGCGGCAGGCATCGATTTAAGCACATCCGATGGGTTCTTGGCCATCATGGCCGATTCCTTGCCGTTGATCAGGATCTTATAATTATCGTTACCCCTCAATTTGATATTGTCACTACCATCTACAGATAACAACGGCACCTTGCGGATCATATCCAGTGCTGTAATTGATTTACTTTCGGGATCGGCCTGCACGTCATAACTCAGGCGATCAACCTCCTGTTTCATTACAGGCCTTATCGCAGTCACGGTAACTTCCTTCAATTGCTTACTTGATGCCGAAAGCAGGATTCTACCCGCATTAAATGTATTGCCTGTAAGTTTTACCGGGATGGTTTTAGTAGCGTAGCCAATGAAAACAGCTACCAACTGGTAAGTTTTACCTTCGGGGGCTTTTAATTCAAAACTGCCGTCATCTTTGGCAAGGGTACTTTTTACAGGGGCCTTGGAAGCAGCATCCTGCAGGGCTACGGTAACATACCCCATAGGCTTGTTGTTAGCCGAATCAATGATAATTCCTTTTACGGTGATATTAGGAACTGCCGTTGCAACCGTAGCAGCAGTTTTTGTTTGTGCAAATATGATGGTGGAAAAGCAACAGCAAAGTACCGTTAGTAGGATTTGTTTCATAAGGTTATTTAGGTTTACAAGACGTAAGAACGTCATCCGCGTTACAACGCGAATCATGATTTGAACGGAATTTTAACTAAAATATTAGTTTGTAACGGTGTTGTTACTTATTATAGCGGGTCATGGTAAGTTCAGTACCAATAGTGGCAAAGCTCTTCACCATTTCTATCGAACGATCAATCAATGCCGGGAGTTCGGGCAGTTCGTCTTTATCAAAAGCACTCAGTACAAAATCAACCTGGCGGCCTTTGGGGTAATTATCGCCAATACCAAAACGCAGGCGGGCATAGTTGGTGTTACCAAGCACAGCTTCAATATTTTTGAGGCCATTATGCCCGGCAGCACTGCCTTTGGGTTTTAAACGCAGGGTACCTAATGGCAATGCAAGATCATCTACAATAACCAAAACATTTTCAATCGGAATTTTCAGGTCTTTCATCCAGTAGCTGAGGGCTTTCCCACTCAGGTTCATGTAGGTGGTAGGTTTTATAAGGCAAAGCGTACGGCCTTTGTGCGATACTTCGGTAAAGTAGGCCAGGCGCGAGTTTTGAAACCTTGTTCCCTCCTGCTTAGCCAGTTCGTCCAACACCATAAAACCGATATTATGCCTTGTATCGGCATACTCCGGACCAATATTTCCTAAACCTACAATTAAATATTTCATGCCCCCTAACCTCCGTCAGCCGACAGAGAATTTTTTGATTTGCTTAAATTTTTATGCGAAGATATTATTTATTGCCCAAACAAAAACAGCGATAGAGATACTCTACCGCTGTTTTTAATTTCACCTCTTGTTCCCCCTTCAGGGGGTTAGGGGCTTATTTTTTACCTTGAGCTGCTTCCTGCTCAGCCTGACGTAAAGCACGTGAGGTAGTTACAGAAACAATGGTATCTTCTTTAGCGTTGGTGATAGTTAAGTTATCTAATTTAATATCAGATACTTTTACTGATTTACCAACTTCTAAAGACTCGATGCTTACTTCAATAGCATCAAGATGATCTTTAGGAAGCGCTTTGATACGCAGTTTCCTTAATTTTTGAACCAGTTTACCACCTACTTTAACACCTGGAGAAGTACCGGTTAATTTAACTGGGATCTCGATAGCGATAGGTTTTTTCTCGTCTAACAATAAAAAGTCAACGTGAGTGATTTTTTCAGTTAGTGGGTGGAACTGAATGTCCTGGATGATAGCTTGTGATTTAACACCGGCAATTTCAAGATCGATGAAATGAACAACCGGAGTATAAACAACGGCTCTCAAATCAGCTGCGGACACATAGAAGTGGGTCTGGGTAGCACCACCGTAAAGCACTGCAGGCACCTGGCCATTGTAACGCAGCTCTTTCGCGTCTCTTTTCCCTACGTTCTCTCTTGGAGAACCGCTAATAGCAATTGATTTCATTTTTATTTATTTTATTTATTTAGTTCATGGTTCATAGATCATTGTTCTACTTTCCACAAAGCCTTTTTTTAGTTCATGGTTCATAGATCATTGTTCATGGCCTAATTTCCCAATTACTTTATTCTTTTTATTTTCCATGATAAATGTTCACTATGATCTATGAACCATCAACCATGAACTACCTACTACTCCACCTTAAACAAGGTGCTTATCGAGCCATGCTCATTTACATTGCTTATCGCTTTGGCAAAAAGTTCGGCAGTTGAAAGTACCTTAATTTTCGGGCTTTGTTGCTTAAGCGGTATAGTATCTGTAACTATCAATTCGGTTAAAGCCGAGTTTTCGATAGTTTCATAAGCTTTACCTGATAATACCGGGTGCGTACAAACGGCGCGTACGCTGCGTGCACCACGCTCCATGATCAAGCCGGCTGCTTTTGCCAATGTACCTGCGGTATCGCAAATGTCATCAATCAGTACAATGTCCTGATCGGTAACATCACCAATCAGCGTCATGGCTTCAATTTCGTTAGCGCGTTTACGGCGCTTGTCGCAAATTACCACTTCGGCATTAAAGAACTTGGCAAAGCTACGGGCCCTGTATGAACCGCCCATATCAGGCGATGCAATAGTAAGGTGACCTAAGCCAAGGCTTTTGATATAAGGCACAAAAATAATAGAAGCATCCAGGTGATCAACCGGAACATCAAAAAAGCCCTGAATTTGCGCTGCGTGCAAATCCATGGTCATGATACGGTTGATGCCTGCTGCAACCAACAGGTTGGCTACCAGCTTTGCACCAATGGCAACACGCGGTTTATCTTTCCTATCCTGACGGGCCAAACCAAAATAAGGTATAACAGCGTTTACATAATGGGCAGATGCACGGCGGGCGGCATCAATCATCATGAGTAACTCCATTAAATTATCGGTAGGCTGGTGGGTTGACTGGATCAGGAAAACATCACATCCCCTTACAGATTCGTTAAAATGCGGCTGGTATTCACCATCGCTAAAGCGCGATACCACAACTTCACCTAACTCACGACCATAAGCATCAGCTATAAGATGCGCAAGCTCCTGTGAGCCTGATCCTGCAAATAATTTAACCGGGTTAAATTGTAAGGGCATTTTCTTTGATTTTGGATTTCGGATGTTCGATTTCGGATTGATTATTCTGCCTTATAAAAATAAGACATCCCGCTCACAAACGCCTTAAAACACAATTCGGATTTCAAGTTTTCCAATCAGAATAAATCCGAAATTGAAAATCCGAAATCCGAATTTTTATTGTTGCCCGACCAGGATTCGAACCTAGACAAACGGTACCAAAAACCGTCGTACTACCATTATACTATCAGGCAATCTCCTTTGGTTTGTCTTACTCCCCGAAAAGGAATGCAAATATAGCGCGAATATTTGAAAGTCAAAATAGAATTTTAAAAAATTTCATTAACACCTCAAATACAGCAAAATAAAATTAAAACAGGGCTCAAAAGCCCGTTTTTGATGGTAACATCCCAATAGTTTTACTATTTTCGGCTGCATTAATCCTGTTTTTTCACATAGTGTCCAATCATGAATTACAAAAAACTCAACAATATATTTGGCTGGGTAGCCTTTATTATTGCCACAGTAACTTACATTTTAACCCTTGAGCCATCATCAAGCTTCTGGGATTGCGGCGAATTTATAGCCTGTATCTATCGTTTACAGGTAGCTCACCAGCCCGGTGCCCCTTTATTTACCATGATAGGCAAGGTATTTACCTTGTTATCTATGGGTGATAATACCAAAGTGGCTTATTGGGCCAACATGGCATCGGCACTGGCCAGCGGCGCTACCATCATGTTCCTGTTTTGGACCATTACGGCCCTTGCCAAAAAGCTTTTGGTTAAAACAGAGGAGCAGCTCAATTCAACAAACCTGATCCTGATCATCGGTTCGGGCATTGTAGGTGCTTTAGCCTATGCCTGGTCGGATACCTTTTGGTTTTCGGCCGTTGAGTCGGAAGTTTACGCGCAATCATCTCTTTGTACCGCTGTTGTATTTTGGGCAATATTAAAGTGGGATGCCCACGCAGATGAACCACATGCCGACAGGTGGATAGTTTTTATTGCATATATCATGGGCCTTTCTATAGGGATCCACTTATTAAACTTGCTGGTGATACCTGCTATCGGTTTGGTGATCTATTTCCGCAGGGCAAAAAATGTTACTACAAAAGGCACATTACTTACCTTTTTGGCAAGCGTTGTAGCACTTGCATTTGTGCTTTGGGGAGTTATTCAGTATACCGTAAAAGGTGCAGCGTTTTCTGATCTGCTTTTTGTTAATACGCTGGGTATGGGCTTTGGCAGTGGTGCGGTGGTATTCTTCCTGTTGTTGATCATCACCATTGTTGCAGGTATTTACTACACTATAAATCCGGTTAAACCCGCTATTATTTTAGCTGCCGCATGTTTTGTGCTGATATTAGGTATTAGTGGTGGCATAGTTGGCCTTATAGTAAGCGTAGGTATTTTAGCCCTGCTGGAATACGTGGTAAAAATCCGCGAAAAACGCTTTGCACTTAACAGCTTTTTGATCTGCCTGTTGTTTATCCTGTTCGGCTACAGCTCGTTTGTGATGATCGTGGTGCGTGCAAAAGCCAATCCTAATCTTAACAACAGCGACCCTGAGAATGCCTTCGCCCTGAACAGCTACCTTAACCGCGACCAGTATGGCGATACCCCATTATTGTACGGCCAGTTTTTTGATTCGGAAGCTACAGCACAAACAGAAGGAGCCAATATTTACCGCCGCGGCGCAACCAAATACGAGGTTGCAGGCAAAAAACTCAATACGGTTTACGACCGAAATACCATATTCCCGCGTATGTTCAGCGATAAGCCCGGTCACCCGGAGTTTTATCGGGAGTGGACTGGCCTTGGTGAAAGCGAACACCCTACCTTTGGCTCAAACATTAACTTTTTTGCTAAATGGCAAATTAACCAGATGTATACCCGCTACTTCCTGTGGAACTTTGTTGGCCGTTCTAATGACCTTGATGGCCAGAGTCTGGGCTCCGGAGCTGATGGTGAATGGATCAGCGGATGGAATTTTAACAAACCTCTGCCCTATTCTGTTACCGAAAGTAAAAGCTATAACCGCCTGTTCTTTTTACCGCTTATCATAGGTTTGTTTGGCGCGGTATTTCACTTTGCACGTAACCAGCGCGAAGCCGGTGTTGTTGCCATCCTGTTTGTTTGCACCGGTTTAGCCATTGTGCTTTACCTAAACCAGGACCCGCTGCAGCCCCGCGAACGTGATTATGCTTATGCCGGCTCCTTTTATGCTTTCGCGATATGGATAGGCCTGGGCGTGATTGGCATTGCAGATGTGCTGAGTAAAAAGCTTAATGCAAAGGTGAGCGCAATCATTTCTACAGTAGTTTGTCTTGTTGCCGCTCCTTTACTAATGGCTAACCAGGAATGGGATGATCATGACCGCTCAACCAAGCTTACACCGCATGACATGGCTTATAACTATCTTAACTCATGTGCACCAAATGCCATTTTGTTTACTTATGGCGATAATGATACCTACCCGCTCTGGTATATCCAGGAGGTTGAAAATGTGCGTCCCGATGTGCGTATCGTGAACCTGAGCTTGCTGGGTACCGACTGGTATATCCGTGGCATGAAAAACAAGATGAATGAGTCGGAGCCATTGCCGATCAGCATGACAAACGACAAGTTTAAACCGGGCGTACGCGACGTGATCTATTTTAGTGATCAGAAAATTCCCGGAGCCACCGAGTTAAAAGACGTTTTTGACTTTATTACTTCTGATAAAAAAGAAGCCATGGTTGAATACAATAACGGCGATGTTGCCAATTATTTGCCAACCAACAAATTCAAATTGACCGTTAATGCCGATGAGGTTGTTAAAACCGGCACCGTAGCGGCAGCCGACAAAGACAAGATAGCTCCTGAAATGGACTGGACATTTAGCGGCCGTTATGTTACCAAAGATGTACTGGCGATGATGGATATCTTATCGCACAACGACTGGAAGCGTCCTATCTATTTTTCAGTTACTGTACCTAACAGTAACATGATTGGTTTGGATAAATACATGTATAACGAAGGTTTTGCGTACCGTTTGCTGCCGTTAAAACCTGATACTGCAGTTGGCCCTCTTGAAGCCAGCAACACAGGTAAGATGTACGAAAACATGATGACCAAATACAAATGGGGCAACATGAAAAACGCCAGCTATCTTGACCACGAATCAATGACCATGTTTTACCCGCTCATCACAAGGCTTTACTCAACCCTGGCCGATGACCTGGCGAAAGCCGGCAAACCTGATTCGGCACGTAAAGTGCTTAAGAAGTATGACGAAGTAATGCCAACCACCATTAACTCGTTAGAGATAGCAGTGCGCAAATATTACATGATTGAAAACGCATATCGCTTAAATGATATTCAATTGGGCAACAAACTGGCTAACCTGGTTGATGATTATGTAAATAACCAGCTCGATTACAGCTATGCGCTGATCCAGAAAGGTGAAACTAACCTCGAAAACCGTGATCTGCAATATTCAATGCAGATTTTGGGCGGCCTGGTTGAGTTTAGCAAACAATACAAGCAGCCACAATTATTCAACAAGTTCAGCGCGCAGTTAAGTGGGTTTGAAAAGAAATTTGGAGTGACAGGAAAAAGGTAAGTTTCATTTTTGATATGTAAATGCCCGCCAAAAGCGGGCATTTTGTTTTATTTACTCACCTGAGAGGCCGTTAAAAACGACAGTTTTTTTAATGTAGGAGACGCATAATTGCGTCTCCCGCTTGCAATTTACGGCAGTAGAGACGCTTTTGAAATCGGCTTGTCCTCCGGGAGACGCAATTATGCGTCTCTACAAAAATATTTTCTCTGGTTTTTAAACAGCTTTTGAGAATTAGTCGAAGCTTTAGAACAGAATAAAATCATTTACTAATGGTATCCTGATAGGCTTTTACATTAGTGAGGTATCTCAATATTAACGGCCTGTTTTCTTTGCTATTTAAAGCCCCCCTTAAAGGCTTCTTAAAAACATTAATAAATAACAGATCATTATCATCCAGATAATATGACAAAATCTGAGCTTTACTAATTTTAGATTTTTCGTATTGCCCGATAAATGTTTTTGATTTTTCATCCCACCTATAGCTAACCATTGTTGAATCATCGATGACCGCAGGCCCCCAACCAGTTCTATCATCCTTAACAAAATGATTGTAGTAAACCATCTTTAAGGTAAGTGGATTTGTTTTCTTAATTGATGCATCCAGCCATATAACCCGTCCTATCCAACTTCCCTGCACATTCCCGGTTGCAAGTTCATTTAACACCGGGATTAATCTATCGCCATCGTATTTATAAAAAAAGTAATTAAACCATCCAACGCCTGATCCTACAGCAAACTCATATTGCCTGTAAACAATATTTTCGCCATCCACGTTAGTAAAATATTCCGGCTCACTTCCATATCGCGAATAACCGTCTTGTTTTGCTATAATCTTACTTCCTCTAAAATAATAGATCATAGCGCCCGGACAATGTCCGCGATCAGCCACGCCAACCGCAAATTCATCAAACTTATTTTTATTACGGATAAAAGGATAGGCCTCCAAATAAACATATCCTCTCTTGACCGAATCAAATAAGCCGTTTGAATTGCAATTACTATCCACCGTAAACTCCCCGAATATTTTTTTTGCGATATGCACGTTTATTCTTTTAGCCCGTATGGCTTGTTTTAACAATGCAAAATCGGCAGCCGAAAGCTGGCGGTTTACTGGTTTAGTAAAAGTTTTAAAAACGGAATCGGCATAGAAAGCCACTTTGTTTGCCATTGGATCAACAGGTAGTTTACCCACACTGTCAAAAAAAGCAATAAGCTGTTCGTATGAATATTTGATCTCTTTATATTCTTTTACTTTTTTTCCGGCTGTTTTTTTCGACGCTTGTTTATCTGCCGGTTTACTTGCAGGATGGCACCCCAATGCCCCTAACAGGAACACGATACAGGCTAAAATACTGATGATTTTGAAAGGATTAGGCATAATCTGGCTTACAATTAATATTGCATTAATTTACCGATATTCCTGATGAGTTTAACTAAAACATCGGCGTTATTTATTGTTTATAATAAGCGTAATATATATTTGCCACAATGAAGATCCTCCTCATAGAAGATGAAGCTAAACTGGTATCCATTATCCAGCGCGACCTAACTGCCGAAGGCCACGAAATAAGTGTTGCCCTTGATGGTACAACCGGGCTGGACATGGCCATTAAAATGGATTTTCAATTGATCATTCTGGATATTATGCTGCCCGGTATTAATGGCATCGAGGTTTGTCGCCGCTTACGGCAAGCCAACCAAAACGCTGCCATATTAATGCTTACCGCACTCGGCACTACCGAAAACGTGGTAGTAGGCCTTGACAGCGGAGCCGACGACTACATGGTTAAACCTTTCAGTTTGGCCGAGCTCAACGCGCGCATCCGGACATTAGCCCGTCGCAATTCAAATCTTACACAACCGGCAAACGTGATCCAAATTGCCGACCTGGTAATTAACGGTGACGAAAAATCAGTTAAGCGCGGAGATAAAACCATCGACCTTACAGCTACCGAATACCGCCTGCTGGAGTTTCTGGCCAAAAATAAAAACCATATGCTTAGCCGCATTGAGATATTGGAGCATGTTTGGAACATTGATTTTAATATGGGGACCAACGTGGTTGATGTGTATATCAACTACCTGCGCAAAAAGGTGGATAAAGATTTTGACAACAAGCTTATCCACACGGTTATAGGCATGGGCTATATTTTAAAAAACAACGCAGCCTAAATGAGCATCCAGAAAAAAGTTGCGCTGCTGTTCCTGGCCTTAACGGTATCGGTAATATTGGTATTTAGCGGCGCCATTTTTTATTTTGTACACCAGTTTACCTTCGACGATTTTTTTAAACGTCTGGAAACAAGGGTAAACATATCCTCACAAATCCATCACCTTAATGATCGCGACAGCCTTGGCATGTACAGGGAAATTCGCCAGCGCTATCTTGAGCGCCTCATTGCCGAAAAGCAATATGTCATTAAACCGGAGGTTTATACAAAAGGCAAAACAGTAAAAGGTGTTCCGCGCCAACTGATAGATAATATCCTTGCTAACGGAAAATCAAGATTTAAGGCCAACAATGTATTTTATGCCGGCAATATATTTCACTTTCCCGAAGGTGACGCTATTATTGTAGTTTCGGCAACCAATCCTTCGGGCCTTAGTGAGCTTAATGACCTTGAACAGGTATTGATTGTTAGTTTCCTGATTTCGATATTAATTGTTTACCTCATTGGCCGCCGTTTTTCATACCATACCTTTAAGCCGGTACGTAACATCATCAAAAAAGTAAACACCATTACGGCCAGTAACCTGCACCTGCGTTTGGAAGATTACAGCGGGAAAGACGAAATAGCCGAGCTTACCCAAACCTTTAATAATATGCTCGACAGGCTGGAAACCGCCTTTGAAACGCAGAACAACTTTATCAGCAATGCCTCGCATGAACTGCGTACGCCGCTGGCCATTATTAAAGGAGAGGCCGAGCTTTCGCTCAAAAACATAGACCAACCCGGTGCCGATCTGCATAAAAACCTGCAGGAAATATTAACCGGCACTCAAAGTCTGCAGGATATTATTACCAGTCTGCTCGGACTGGCTCAAAGCGGTTTCGACGGCAAAAAGCAAAACTGGGAACAGATCCGTGCCGATGAAATGGCGTTTATGGTTAAAGAGGCTGTTGATCACATCAACCCGGCCAACCAGCTCAGCATTGATTTTTCGTCGCTACCCGATGATGTGGATAGCCTGGTAACACAGGGAAACATTAACCTGCTTAAACTGGCTATAAGTAACATAGGCCTCAATGCCTGTAAATACTCTGAGAACAAACCCGTAGTGCTTAAAGTATATGCCGAAAACAACAGCATCATTTTTAGTGTAAAGGACCAGGGCATTGGTATCCCTGAAAGTGATGTTCAGCATATTTTCGAGCCATTTTTCCGCGCCTCAAACACAGGTAAATATGAGGGCCATGGCGTGGGGCTTCCGCTGGCGCTAAATATTGTGAGGCTGCATAAGGGCAATATCGGCATTGTTTCTAAAGAGGGTGAAGGCACCGAGATCAGGGTGATGTTGCCGGTTTATGAGGTGGAGAAAAATTAGTAGCTTTGCCCCCTGCGTCATCCCGAATTTATTTCGGGATCCCATGCGCTGAGCCGCCGGCTAATCAAATCGCCTATCTGACTTGTGGGGTGCCGAAACAAGTTCGGCATGACGGGAAGATATTATTCCATCTCACTCCTCCCTGTCCAATCGACCCACATAATTTCTTCATTATTTAAAAACTCTAATCACATTCTAATTTCTTTCTTAAATGGCTTTAATGCCCGGTACCTACTATTGTATCAACAAACAGTAGTATTCACAAAAAAGGTATCATCATGAAAACATTAAACATCATTATCCCGTCTGATTTCGCCTTATCATCATTAAACATTATACCTGTTTTAGCAGAGCGGTATCCAAAGCAAAAGCTCAATATCTCGCTCGTTCACTTCCTGCAATTATCCGACTCCATATCCGACCTGTTATTATTATCACGCAGAAGCAGGGAATACCAGCTCATCAGCGATGAATTTTATGCCGGTTGTACCATGCTTAAAGCCGATTACCCGGATCAGATCATCAGCATCACACCCGACTTTTTCTATGGCAACACAGTAGCGGTATTTAAAAACTATCTTGAAGCAAAAGAAACCGACCTGATAGCCATGCCTGAAAATCATAACTACCAAAGGTTAACACCCAACAGTTTTGATCCTACCATACTAATGGAACGGAGCAGGTACAAAATAATCACCCTTAAAGCTGAAGTGAAGCAGCCTTTAACTGTACTTAAAACCCAAACCGAACACGAATTACTGGAAGTTTAATATTTATCAAATTCATTTAAAAAGATAATCTATGCTATTGAAAGAAAATATCCCGGTAAAATATGTGGTAGGGAAAATCAAGAATGAGCTTTTACTGGTTGCTGTTTATGCGGTATCTATAGCTTTATTCCATCGTTTTTTTCCCGAATACAGGATCTCAATTCCAATTGCTGTACCGGCCATATTGGCAACCATCATATCGTTGTTGCTGGCCTTCCGCTCAAACCAGGCTTATGACCGCTGGTGGGAAGCCCGGAGCATCTGGGGAGCGATAGTTAACGATTCAAGATCCCTCACCCGCGAATTAATCACCTTTTTAGATGGCGATAATGCTGCGTGCGAGGAGGTAGAAGGTTTTAAAAAACGTTTTGTTTACAGGCAGATAGCCTGGTGCTACGGCTTAAGCCAGTCGTTACGTAAACAAGATCCTTATGCCAAAAACGCGCATTTGTTGGTTGATGAAGAGGTAAAGTTTACCCATCGCTTTACCAATATGCCCAATAGTTTAATGAAACTGCACGGACTTGATCTGAAACTGGCTTATAAAAACGGATGGCTTAACGACTACCAACAGGTGCAAATTGACGGCACGCTTAACCGCCTTTGTGATTCCATGGGTAAATGCGAGCGGATCAAGAACACGGTGTTCCCGGTTACTTACAGCTTGTACATCCATTTTTGTTTGTACCTGTTCATTATACTGTTGCCATTTGGTTTGATCGAGTTCTTCGGCATGTTTGAAGTGCCTTTGATCATAGCCATAGCAGCGGCATTTTTACTGGTAGAAAAAATGGCTATCCACCTGCAGGACCCATTTGAAAACAAACCAACAGATACCCCAACAACTGCCATATCGCAAACCATTGAACGCGATTTAAAGCAGATGCTTAACGATAAACATGAGAGTGAAAAGGCAGCAGTACAACCTGCCGCCGCTAAAGCCGACGTATATTATATACTGTAAGCTTTACGCCCCTGTGCGGGAAGGCACAGGGGTTCACTTATTTATATCAAGGTAATAATTAACACTGCCCTGCTCTATTACCAGCTGCTTTTTTGATAAGTCGAAATCAAAGAAAAATCCAAACTGTTTATTCATAAACCTGTCCTTTTCAACGGGCTCGACAGTAAAAATCTGTCCTTTGGTTTGCAGTGTTAAAACACTATCCTTTCTTGTACAAATCACTTCAATTGGCGGCTGTTTTGATAAATAGGTGCCGCAATACCTATCCAGTTCGGCAGCGCTTAATTTTAACGGTTGGAATGTTGGTATCACATATGGTGTGTTAAAACAAATACTTAAAACACCATTTAAAATATCGGCTTTGGGATAAATTTCGCCATTGGTGCAATAGGCAACAGCCAATTTCTCATCAGGATAATAGGTAAGTGAGGAAGAGAAGCCTTCTGTTTTCCCGTTATGCCCATACCCCTTTCTTGTGCCGGATTCAAATGGGAACAACCCCATTCCGTAGCCATCAACCAGGGTTTTCATTTTTTCGAGGCTTTGCTTTTTTACCAGTTTATAATTAAACAACGCGTCGATAAATTTGGCCAGATCGGCAGGTGTTGAAACTATTGCTCCCGCACCGCAATAATTATTCAGGTTGGCAGCCTTTTCCTTTTTCCATTTATTGTCAAAGTAAGTGTATGAGGCACTTTCATTTGGATGCAGCACAGCGTCAACGCCATAATATGTTTTGGTAAGCTTTAGCCTGTCGGTTATATTTTGCTTTAAAACCTCTTGATAAGTTTTTTTGCAAACCTTTTCAATAATATAACTCAATACCAGGTAATTGGAATTATTATAATCGGCTTTGGCGTTGGGCTCAAAATCAGGTTTTCGGCCAACAATATACCCCAGTAACTCCTCATGCGTTTTAGGCTTATCCGTCCAATCTGGAAAATTGGTGTCATTTGTAAAACCAGGAAGACCACTACGGTGATAAAGCAAGTTACTTATGGTGATCTTACCTGCATTTGGCAACTGAGGAAAAAACCTGGAAAGTGTATCATCCAAAGAAAGCTTATTTTCTTCAATGAGCTGAAAAACCAAAACTGCGGTAAACATTTTTGTTATGGAACCGATATGATATTCTGTATTTTCATCAGCCACGGTATTGCTTTCCGTTACCGCGTATCCCATTGCTTTTTGGTATACTACCTTCCCGTTTTTTGTTATGGCGATACTCCCCATTGCTTCATCATTTTTGGCAAGTGAAGTAAACAGGCTATCAAGCTTAACAGTATTGATTTGCTGGGCATGAGTTGTTAAAACCGGAAGCAAAAACAGCAAAAAGATCAGGCGCTTCATGGCTTTTGTATTTTAGAGGTGTGACGCAAACTTCAGCATACAAGTTACAGCGATTTATATTAAAACCACCACCCATTTTAAAAAGCTAACCCGGTTGTTTTTAATCTTTTATTCTTTGAAGCTTAACCCTGCGGCCTTCATTTTCTCTTTCACCACCGGCACCGAACTTTTGCCGACACCGTGCAAATGCAAAAATTCTTTTTCGGTAAGTTTTGACAGTTCAAGTAATGATGTAATCCCCGCATTGGCCAGTGCACGCCGGGCCGGGTTACCCAATTTGCCAAAAGGGCTTTCTGATTCTTCAGTCTTCATAATGCATGGTTTAATTGATGATTAAATTTACCATCAAACTAACTTTTATGTAAGGGGCATTTGCGACTATTGTGGGGTGGGGTTTGTAATTCTTCTCTTGTGCTCGTTGTCTCTTGCGCTCGTTTGCAACGAGCGCTTAACATGGTTTTGCGATTGTATCGCACGATCATTAATTTAGCCTAAACCTTTATCCACAATGTCGCATCAATACCGGGTTAGAAACCATGAAGAAATCCATTTCATTACTTTTACTATAATTGATTGGGTTGATGTTTTCATCAGACCAGCTTACAAACAACTTATTATCGATTCACTTATCTATTGCCAGCAAAATAAGGGATTAGAGATATACGCTTTTTGCTTGATGACCAATCATCTTCATTTATTGGTATCAGCCAAACACCCGATACGATTGCCTGACATCGTGCGCGACTTTAAAAAGCACACCAACAAACAACTCATTAAACTGGTAGAAACAGAAAATGAAAGCCGTCGGGATTGGATGCTATACCGGTTTCAGTATAATGCAAGATTTGACGATCGGATACAAAATTATAAAGTATGGCAAGATGGCTATCATTCTATTGAGTGTGACCGGGAAGAAATACTTTTTCAAAAGCTGGATTACATCCATGATAACCCTGTACGGGCAGAAATTGTAAGCCATCCTGAACATTATATTTATAGTTCGGCAATTAACTATGCCGGGGAGAAGGGGCTATTGGAGGTTATTTTATTGGATAGGGGCTTTATCTCAGTAAAATTTTAGGTTGTTTACGTTACAAATGTAAACCCATTTTAAGCACTCGTTGCAAACGAGCGCAAGAGCAAAAGTTTTAATTTGCTTACGTTACAAACGTAAACCCATGTTAAGCGCTCGTTACAAACGAGCGCACGAAGTTAGCTATTGAAAGAAAAAGAGCCGCCTTACAGGCAGCTCTTTTTCTTCTTAAACTTGCGCTCGTTTGTAACGAGCGCTTAACATGGTTTAGCGATTGCATCGCGATACCTTGTTATTATTCATTAACCACGCCCATTGAGCAAAACTTATCAATTCGCTCGGCTACAAGCTCTTCGATATTACGCTCTTTAAGGGTTTTGAGGTCTTTTAGTAATTGTTTTTTGAGGATGCCGGCCATAGCAACAGGATCCTGGTGTGCACCGCCAAGTGGTTCTTTGATCACACCGTCGATCAGTTTGTTCTTCAACATCTCTGTCGAGGTTAGTTTAAGCACTTCGGCAGCACGTTCTTTATTTTCCCAGGTCTTCCAAAGGATAGTTGAGCAGTTTTCGGGAGAGATCACGGAGTACCAGGAGTTATCCAGCATTAAAACCCTATCGCCAATACCAATGCCCAATGCACCACCTGATGCACCTTCGCCAATGATCACGCAAATTACAGGCACTTTAAGCACAGACATTTCGAGCAAATTGCGGGCAATGGCTTCACCTTGTCCACGCTCTTCCGCCTCCAAACCGGGGAATGCTCCGGGGGTATCTATCAGGGTAACTACAGGCTTATTGAATTTCTCGGCCATTTTCATTAGCCTTAAGGCTTTACGGTAACCTTCTGGGTTGGCCATACCAAAGTTACGGTACTGACGCTCCTTTGTATTACGGCCTTTCTGGTGACCGATAAACATTACTGTTTGACCATTCAGCGTACCGAAACCGCCGATGATAGCTTTGTCATCGCCAACGGTACGGTCGCCATGCAGCTCGATGAAATCATCGCACATCAGCTCAATATACTGCAGCGTATATGGCCTTTCAGGGTGACGGGAAATTTGTACTTTTTGCCAGCCTGTAAGGTTGTTGTATATATCTTTTTTGGCTTCTTCCAGCTTTCCTTCCAGCTCGGCTACTGTTGCCGACATGTCGAGTTTGTTTTTTTCCTCAACCTGTTTTACCTTCTCTATCTGCTGCTGTAGCTCAGCCAGTGGTTTTTCAAAATCAAACGTAATCTTCATACACTTTATTTGGAGGCGCTAAATTAAGCAAATCAAACGGGATATTTTCAATTATGAGCAGCGAGTGTTTCTAACTTTGTGATTTGCTGAGGCGCAAGGGCATTCCCCGTACCTAAACAGGCCTGTAAAATGGCGTTGCGAAGCTCGCCATAATATAACCCCGAGCGGTTGGAGTAAAAGATGATACTACCATTATCCGTCCCTTTTTTCATCAATTTATCAAGCGTAGTTTCATTGGTGACTATAAAATTGCCCATCTCCATCCGTTTACGGTGCAGTTCGGTAGCTATAGCGGTTATTTTGGTTACCTGCATAGGGCTCAGGCTTAGCTCTTTTTTGAACTTCAGTGCAGCATCGGGCATGGGGTAATGGTTTAGCCGGGCTACCTGCTCCATATCGTCAAACAGATACTCGCCGGTAATTAACAGCGTAAACTGTTTATCGCTCAGCGTTTTTATGGGCGATTTTTTCAGGGTGCTGTCGGCCTGCTGGGCTTTGGCAGCAATGCTGAGCATTAGGGTTATGATGAGGGGGAAGATAGTTTTTAGCATTGGGGGGATAATTAGCTTAAGGGTATTTAACTTACATCGTCGCGCTCTTGGCCGCGCGGGGCCAGGTACTTTTGTCTTGATACAAAAGTACCCAAAAAATCAAGTCAGCACATAGGCTTCTTTGCCGCACAGGCCTTGCCCCGCAAATCAGTCAGAACCACGGCTGCAATTATTTTGCCCTGCTGCGCTCCCGCTTACCCCTGCTTCTGCAAAAACTTGCTATGCCCTTTCCTACGCTCGGGCCACCATTGTTCTGCCTGCTTTCGCCCGAAGCTTAACTGCTGACGGGAACGTTTTTTTAATTGTGTCATGGGTAGTACGAAGGATGACAATAACAGTGAGTCAACACTACTCCACCTTTACAACCTTCGTCCTTGCCGAAATACCGTTTTCATTAAACGCCTCTATCTGAAAATAGTATGGCAGGCTTTTATCCATCCCATTAAAATAGTATTCATTTTTGCCGTAAACCATCATACTATTGTACAACTTATCTGGTGCTATGCCAAAATAAACGGTGTAACCGGTGGCATTGTCGTTCGGTTTCCACTTAAGCCATGCGTTACGGCGCTCGCTGTCGCCACGCAGCACAATGAGGTTTTGCACGGTATCGGGTTTTGCACCGGCTCCTTTGCCAAATATCCTTAAGCCGGATAGTGCGAATTTGCCCGTAGGCATGTGCAGGTTTACCATTTTGATATAGCGGGCTTTGGCTGGAGTTTTTAGTTCGATGTAATCGTGTGGTACATCTTTACGGTTTTTACTTTTGTCGATAAGCGGCTGCCATGTTTTGCCGTTGAGGGATGAGTAGATAATATATTGATGGTACACGCCTAACGATTTACCCATAAAACCGGCATCCTGATCGGCATAGTTTATTTGGATGGCGTTTACTGTGCTCACTTCACCCAGGTCGGTTTTTAACCATTCACCTTTGTTGGCTGTTTTGGCACTCCAGTAAGTTTTGATATCCTCATCAACAGCATTGTTAGCCGCATAAGCCCCCAGGGTTGACGAAACCTCTACGGGTTTATTGTAATTAAGGATCATCCAACCGGTAAAATTGCTTTTCAGGTGGTCTTCCGGGCCATTGGATAAATAGTGCGGGTAATCGCCGTAGGAAGTATTGCTGTACAGTACACCGTCCTGGTCAAACCCGGCAGGCCAGAAACCAATACGGCGCTCAAAGTTATTTTTCACCGAGATCCCCATCGTGCTGATATGCCAGTAATTGCCATATTTATCGGCCCAGGTAGCGCCATGACCTGCACCTTTGGCAAAACCACCGGGTTTGTACGAGAATGGGTTATGTTTTTGATAAGCAAAAGGCCCAAGCGGATGATCGCCCACAAAAACGCCATCGCCATAACCACTTTGCTCGGTACCGGGAGCGCCAAATTGCAGGTAGTATTTGCCTTTATACTTGTTCATCCACGAGCCTTCAATAAAGGGCAGCAGGAAAACGTTATCATTATGTTCGCCAAAACGTTCCCAGCCGTGCTCTTCGGGGTTAAGTTTAACCATTTCTTTTTTAGGGCCGATGGGTTCAAAGGTGCGCCTGTCAATCTCCTGCCCGTAAAGCGGCAGGGTATTGCTTGAGCCATGATAAATATAAACCCTGCCGTCATCATCGGCAAACATGCCCGGGTCCCAGGCACCTACTTTAAAATAGTCTTTAGCGGCTTTCCAATCGTCATGAGTTGGGTTAGTGCTCATCCACAGGGTAAAATCTTTATTATAGGTAGATCCGATCACCAGCAGGGTATCGCCCAAAACTAATGTAGCGGGAGCACAAAGTTCATCGCCTTTCACCTCGTTATACGGGCGGACAAATTTGCGGTAAACAAAGTTCCAGTTCAGCATATCATCGCTCCACCAGTAACCGAATTGATTGGTTGAGAACAGGTAGTATTTGCCCTTAAACAAAGTCATAGTTGGGTCGGCAGTAGCGCGGTGTTTACCCCAGCCTGCAAATGTTTCGAAGGGGGTGTAACCATAATCGAGGTTAAGCGGGTTACAGTAGGTAAGGCGCCTTTGTTGCGCATGGGCGCTCATCGCGCAGCAAAACATCAGGATAAGCAGGTAACGGATAACTGTTTTCATAAGGAAATACTAACAGGTTATAATGGTACTACAACAGGGGGCTAATATCAGTTTTTAAACAGCAATAAATGTTTTGTGTACTACTACATCTGTTTCACATCGTAAAATATTTATTAATGTGTGTTAAAAATACAATTAATTCGTACTTTCATCAGCGTAAGCCAATTACCCTAAATATCGCTGTTATGAATAAGAAATACCTGCTGCTCTTCATCGTGCAATTACTTTTCGCTGTATCCGCTTTCGCACAATATCCCAAAATGGATAAGCTGCTTTATGGCGTGGCTTATTATGACGAGTACATGCCTTACGAAAGGCTGGACAAGGATGTGCAAATGATGAAAGCCTGCGGCATTAACGTAGTGCGCATTGCCGAATCAACCTGGAGCACTGAAGAACCACAGGATGGTGTTTTCGATTTTACCCATATTGACAGGGTATTAAATGCCATGCAAAAAGCGGGGATCCATGTTATCATCGGTACACCAACTTATGCCGTACCCACATGGATGGTAAAAAAGCACCCGGAAATTTTGGCTATCACCCCATCGGGTCAAAACCAGTATGGGCCAAGGCAAAATATGGACATCACTAACAAAGATTATCGTTTTTATGCAGAGCGTGTTATCCGCAAAATAATGGAGCATGTGAAGGACAACAAGGCAGTGATAGGATACCAGGTTGACAACGAAACCAAATCATATGGTACGGCAGGACCAAACGTGCAGGCCTTGTTTGTGAACTACATGAAGGCAAAGTATAAAACACTGGATAATATTAACCACATTTTTGGGCTCGATTACTGGAGCAACCGCATCAATAACTGGGACGATTTTCCTTCGATGGTTAATACGATCAACGGTAGTCTTTCGTCCGAGTTTGCGAAATTTCAACGCCAGCTGGTTACCGATTACTTAGCATGGCAGGCCGCCATAGTGCGCGAATACAAACGGCCCGACCAGTTCATCACCCAAAATTTCGATCTGGAATGGCACGGCTATTCGTTCGGCATCCAACCAGATGTTGACCACTTTGCAGCAGCTAAAGCATTGGATATTGCCGGCATAGATATTTATCACCCCAGCCAGGATAAGCTTACCGGTGTCGAAATTTCTTTCGGCGGCGATGTGGCCCGCTCTATGAAAGGCGGTAAAAATTATCTTACTATCGAAACAGAGGCGCAGGGCTTTCCGCAATGGGTACCTTATCCCGGTCAGCTAAGGTTGCAGGCTTTTAGTCACCTGGCATCAGGCGCCAATATGGTGAGCTACTGGCCATGGCATTCTATCCATAACTCTGCCGAAACTTACTGGAAAGGTTTGCTAAGTCATGATTTTGAGCCCAACCCGGTTTATGACGAAGCTAAAACCATCGGCAAAGATTTCGACAGGTTAAGCAGCAAGCTCATCAACCTGAAAAAGAAAAACGATGTAGCCATCCTGTTCAGCAACGAAGCCCTTACCGGTTTTAAAGCTTTTGGCTTTGGCTGGGGAACACGAACCGGCTACAACGATATATTGCGACAGTTTTACGATGGCCTGTTCCACATGAACGTAGGCTGTGATTTTGTAGACCCGACAAGTAAAAATATTGAAGATTATAAACTGCTGGTAGTGCCTTTGCTGTATGCAGCACCGGATAGTTTGCTGAAACGCCTTAATGCCTACGTTAAAAACGGCGGACATATCATTTATACCTTCAAAAGTGGCTTCGCCGATGAAAACGTAAAGGTACGCACCACGCATCAGCCGGGCATTATTGACGAAGCTTGTGGTATTTACTACAGCCAGTTCACCGAACCAGGCAATATCGCATTAAAAGCCGACGACTGGAACCTGAAACCCGAAGATAAAAGACTAAACACCTGGATGGAGCTCATTACTCCAACCACGGCCAAGGTACTGGCTTATTACGATCACCCGGTTTGGGGTAAATACGCTGCTATCACCCAAAACAAATATGGTAAAGGTGTAGCTACCTATATAGGCACGCTCACCACCGGCGCCGTTACCGATAAACTACTCGCCGATGAAGTAAAATCCATTGGCTTATGGGGAGCCGATCAGCAGATAGCCTGGCCGGTTATTACCAAACAAGGGGTAAACCAGGGCGGCAAAACGGAACATTATTATTTTAATTATTCGGCCAGTGAAACCAGCCTCACCTACCCTTACGGCAATGGTAAAGAATTGCTATCGGGTGATAACGTTAATAAAAATGCCAGTTTAAAGCTGGAACCATGGGGTGTTAAGATCATAGAGGTAAACTAATAACCGCAAAGAAAACAAGTTATATAAAGCCTGAAGCTAATTAATAATCAATTTATTAGCTTTGGGCTTTATGCATTATGCTTTCAGCCTTTATATTCTGTTATCTTTTTTACATTTTTAGGCCCTCTGAAATGAAGATGAGTAGTTTACTATACGCGCGGGCATGCTAAAATTAAGATATATTGATGCTTTAAGAGGCTTGGCTATTTTAGCAGTTGTAATTACCCATACTTCGCAGTTTGGTAACAATACACTGTTGCCGGCTATGCTTGTTCATGCAATAAGCCGCGGTATAAACGGAGTGCAGCTATTTTTCTTTGTGAGTGCATTCACGCTGTTTCTTTCTGTAAATGCGAGATATGAAAAGGAAAAATATTTTACGGGCAATTTTTTCATCCGCCGTTTTTTTAGGATTGCCCCAATGTATTACATCGCCATAATTTATTACCTATGGCAGGACGGCTTCGGCCCGCGTTTTTGGTTAGGCGATGCATTGGGTGTAACTATCGGCAATATAACCGGCAATGTATTTTTTATACACGGGTTTAATGCTTATTGGATAAACAGCCTTGTGCCTGGCGGCTGGTCAATTGCTGTTGAGATGCTTTTTTATCTCACCATCCCTTTTTTATTTTATAAAATCAAAAACACCCAGCAGGCCACGGTATTCTTTCTTTTAACACTTGTTCTTCGTTTTGTGCTCGATATCATACTACGCCGCTTTCACCTGATGCAAAATGATATGTTGTGGTATAACTATCTTTATTTTTATCTGCCATCCCAGTTGCCCGTATTTGCATTGGGCATACTGTTTTATTTTATCATTAAAGATAATTACCAGCCCAGGGTTAAGCCCTATACTATACTGATTGCTGCACTGTTTTTACTAACACAATATCTGGGTGTAGTGCTTCTTCCTGATCATGTATTTTGTACCATCGCGTTTTTTGTGCTGGCACTTGCATTAAGCAGGCACGAATACAAAATTTTAGTTAACCGCTTTACTGCCTATGCCGGCAAAATAAGTTTCAGCATGTATTTAAGCCATTTTGCTGTACTGCATTGGCTAACCCGTTTTCATATAATTGACTATTTGCCGGTGCAAGGCCCAGCCGGCGCCATAGCCAATTACATCATAAGATTAATAATAGTGTTATCGGCCAGCATGCTTATTTCCACATTTTTACATCACTTTATTGAGCTGCCTGCTCAAAAATTTGGCTACCGCATTATCAAAGAGCGCGAAGCTAATAGTCAGCATCATACCTGATCATGGATTTACATGCCTCTTTCTGCGTAATATGATCAACATGATCAGTCCAACCAAACTAAACGCTCCCAATATCCAGTATCCGGCCGATTGCGAAGGGTTTACCATTTTTTGATCTGTGTTCTGTTTTATACTGGCATCGCCGCTGGGAACGCTGGCTTTATCGCTATCCTGCAAGGTGCCAGTCCCGGTACCGGATACCGTAGCTGTACCAGGCGCTCCCTGGCTGGCCCCATTTCCGGCCCCGGCGCCGTTGGCCTTTGTAGTTAATGATGAAGTATCTTTTGATGACTGTGCCAATACCGGTGCAGCAGCTCCGAGCGTTAATCCCAGTAACATCATGGCCAGCTTTATTTTTAATGATTTCATAGCGTATAGTTTTGATGCAGGGTAGTTAAAACAATAGCTGTGCCAGTGATGGGGAATCGTTTTATTAAAATGCAATGATGAGCTGTAGCGTCGATGAGAAAAGCGGGAGTTGCGTACCTACGGCACGCTAAAATTAAATTCACATTATTCTACAAACCTTTTGCACCTACGGCGCAATCATCAAAGTTTTAGCTTATTGACATTACCATCGAAAGCCCTTGCAAGCATTAGGTTTATTCCCGTTGAATAGCTAAAAAGTAAACTGGAATATCTGTCCCATCGGGACAACAGATTTGTAGCAACATATAAAGCAACTATCTTAGAGCTCCGTAGGAGCTCCACTTATAAAACGTTCTATTCTGGTAATTTAAAAATGTATCGCTCATCGAACTCAATATTAAAATCTTTTAACATCTGCTGATACTCCTCTAAAAATGTCTTCTTTCTATGATGTTCTTGTTGAGTTGCGATATAATTTATTACCTTATCTACCTGCGACCTGCTATGACTAAAGGCTCCGTATCCCTGTTACCATTGAAATTTACTGCGTGTTAATCCTTCTCTATTGATCCATTCAGAAGAATCACTTTTGAGTATTCTTATTAAATCAGAGCTTGCCTGATTAGGATTTAATCCAACAAATAAATGCAGATGATCTGGCATATTATTAATAGCAATCAATTTATGTTCTTGTTTCTGAACAATAGAAGTTATATACTGCCGCAACCTTTCTCCCCATGTTTCATCGATTAAAGATGCACGATATTTTACGGCGAATACAAAGTGGATATATAATTGGGTATAAGTATTTCCCATATTTTTGATAAGGTTAATTAGTTAAGTTAAAGACTTAAACATACATTTTTTCTACCAACCGGCCTCTCTTTCGCACATAATCCTGTTAAACCTTACATTTGTTATCATGCAAACCCTACTCTACGAAGACCAAACTTTCACCAAAATAACCAGCGGTCAACTTACCGGCACCACTTACGAAAACTGCAAATTCATCAATTGCGATTTTTCTCATGCCCAGCTAGCAGGCATCACCTTTGTTGATTGCGTGTTTGATACCTGTAACCTGCTCCTTGCAGAGTTAGGCAATACCGGCCTGCAAAACATCCGCTTTAAACACTGCAAAATAAGCGGCGTAAACTTTGGCAAAGCCAACGACTTTTTGTTTGAGGTTCATTTTGAGGATTGCATTTTAGATAATGCCGTTTTTTATAAAAAGAAGAACAAAAAGGCTACCTATACCGATTGTTCCATGATCGAGACCGACCTTACCGAAGCCGATCTGAGTGACTGTAAATTCAATAACTGCAATCTCAAAAACGCTTTTTTCAGTCGTACTGTATTAAAAAACGCAGATCTGAGCACTTCTTTTAATTTCATTATCGATCCGGATGATAACATCATTAAAAAGGCCAAATTCTCTCTTCATGGTTTACCGGGTTTGCTTGCCAAATATGATATCCGGATAGGATAATATTTTGGCGACTTATTAGTTAATGTTATTGATTATAAACCTTATGCAAAAACTTATCCTGTTTTGTTTTTTCGTACTGATAGGGTCGGGGGCTTTCGCTCAACGAGATACGGCTGCTTTTACCAAATTCAACAGCTTTAATAACGCGGTTTTAAACGGCGGCATAAAAAAAGCGGAGGCGCAAAAGCAATTCGATATGGTATTAAAACGAATTGGTTTACTGGAAATGATACGGGCCGAGCGCATTCAGCCAAAACTCCAATGGGTATTCCCACTTAAAGGATATAACAGCAGCGCGATAGGCGGTACACACGGGAATGGTTATTTTGACAAAGGTTATCGCTATCTCGACGGCAATAAACACGGTGCTCATCCTGCCCATGATATTTTTATTAACGATAAAAACCAGGATTGTATCGATGACCGTACACAAAAACCTGTTGATGTGCTTAGTGTCGACGATGGTTGGGTGATAGCCTGCTGTAACGAATGGGAATCAAACAGTGCTATGCGGGGCGGCAAGTTCATCTGGATCTATCATCCTAAGGCCGCTGTTTTTACTTATTATGCCCATAACAGCGCCATTTTTGTTAAACCGGGCAGTTATGTTACGCAGGGGCAGAAAATTGCCGAGGTTGGCCGTACAGGTTATAACGCATATAAAAAACGCTCGCCAACACATCTGCACTTTTCGGCGTTTAAACTGGTAGATGGGATCCCGGTACCTTATAACCCTTATGGACAGTTAAAACAAGCCAAAACATTATGAAAGCCCTGATCGCCTGCCTGCTGTTGCTTTTGAATACAAATATTATCCCACCTGATAATGTTGTTAAAAGATTTGCAGTGCCGGCAGGCTATCATCGCATAACAACTGCACCCGGTAGTTTCGGGGCATGGTTACAGGCCTTACCGTTAAAACCGGTGGGTACGCCAACTAAAACCTATAACGGCGATGTTGCCCGTACCGATGTTTACACCGCAGCGGTTATTGATATGAGTGTAGGTAACCAGGACCTGCAGCAATGTGCCGATGCCGTAATGCGTTTACGTGGCGAATACCTTTTTCAGCAAAAAAAGTACAGTCAAATTTCATTCAACTTCACCAACGGTTTTAAATGCGATTATGAGCATTATGCCAAAGGCTATCGTTACAAAAACGATCATTGGGTATTAAAATCCAAACCCGATTATTCGTACAAAACGTTTTTAAACTACATGAACCTGGTGTTCAGCTATGCCGGCACACTATCTCTTCAAAAAGAATTAAAAACAGTAACCGACCCCAACAACGTAAAACCGGGTGATGTATTTATCCGTGGCGGCTCGCCGGGGCATTGTTTCATCGTGCTCGATGTTGTAGAAAATGCTGCTCATCAGAAACAGTTTTTGCTGGCGCAGAGTTTTATGCCGGCACAAAATATCCAGGTACTTCAATATGGCTCGCCCTGGTTTGCTATGGACCAGCACATTGGTATCCTGTATGGCGAGCTGATCAGTAAAAATTACCTGAAGCAGTTTTAAGACGGCAGCAAACTAATAAACAAAATGTCATTTCGACGAATCGATAAGAGGATGTGCGGGAGGAGTGAGGAGAAATCTTATACGCCATGCTATAAAATGCTTAATATGGCGTATAAGATTTCTCTTTCGCCTCAATGCTCGAGCCCGCCCTTGCTCTATCGAAATGACAATTTTTATAAATGACGCCTTTTTCTACCTTTTCTCCACCTTATCATAAAACCCGCCGAAGCTGTTCATTTTTACGGCATCCTCATTGAAAAAATCACCAGGAAAACCTAATTCAATAGCACTAACTTCATTGAGCTTTTTGAAATGCTCAGGGGTTAATTTGGTGTCAATGGCTTTGAGGTTATCATTCAACTGATCTATTTTAGTAGCGCCCACAATCGGGATGCAGCTAAAATCCCTGTCCATCATCCACTGCAATGCAACATGACTTTCGGATACACCCAATTCAGCAGCAATATCAACAACTGCTTCAGTAATAGTTTGCGCCCTGTTGTTGCGACGGTTGCTTTCGGCTTTTACACGCCCCTGCTCTCCACGCAGATATTTACCTGTTAAAGCGCCACCGGCCAACGGGGCCCACGGGGTAACCGTCATGCCGTAATGTTTCGCCATCGGGATCAGCTCACGTTCGGCAGTACGGGCCAGCAGGCTGTACTCCACCTGCAAGGCGATGAACTGGCTCCAGCCCATCAGTTCGGCAAGCGTGTTTCCCTTTGATACTATCCAGGCTGGCGTATCGCTAATGGCAGCATAGGTTACTTTGCCTTGTTTTATCAGGTCGTCCAATCCGCGCAGCACTTCATCAATCGGGGTTATGTTATCCCAAATGTGCAGGTAAAGTACATCAATAAAATCAGTCTTGAGGCGTTTAAGGCTTTCCTCAACACTCCGCATCATATTTTTGCGGTTATTGCCCGATGCATTGGGGTTGGTGGTATTATCTTTTAAAGTGTATTTGGTAGCAAGTACAAAATAGTCGCGATCGTGATTAGTCAAATATTCGCCGATGATCTTCTCACTGGTGCCCAGTTTATACACGTTTGCGGTATCAATAAAATTGCCGCCGGCATTGGCAAAGGCATCCATAATGGCAAAGCTGGCATCTTTTTCGGCTCCCCAGCCACCTTCGGTACCAAAGCCCATTGCGCCAAGGCACAGTTCAGAAACTTTAAGGCCCGAGCGGCCCAATAATTTGTAATTCATATGTAGTGATGTTTGGTGTGTTATTACTTAAATGTGTTATCGCGGGTGAAGTGTGACGTTTATAATGATGTAATGTAAGTTGCTGGTTATTGATTATATTTTTCAGAAGCGTTGCTGTTAATTGGGGCGTTCCCGTTAGCTAACGGGCCGGGCTTTCCGTTACAAGTCCTCGCTTTTCCAACCCTATCCCGACACACGCTGTGGGCTTTACACTGCAATCCCTAACGCTGGCCTGCGCACTATAACTTCAAACAATCCCCAGCTCTGTTTTGTACTATTTAATACATCGCTAATATACCAAATTATGAAAATCATCACCCTCCATACCGATATCGACATAAACCAATTATACCTCCTGCTTCATGAAAAGCTGAACCCTTTGTTTCATGAACAACGACAAAGCAAATTAAACTTCACGATTGAACGTAAAGATGAAATCGTTGAAATTTCGTTACCCGCTGTTTACGACGGCGTATTATTCAGCATCGTAATTAATGGTCACGAACTGTGGATAACCCGTAATGAGCATTATGTTGATGATGTAAATTCACTCACTGTCGAATCGATCATGAACGAGCTGTTCAGCAATATTGCCGGTGATTTGGGGACGGATTTGGTGCAGGAGGGGTAAATTTAACATAACGCATAGTTGACTCACCCGGTCTACGCTTCGCTGGACCACCCTCTCTATCCTTCGGATAAAGAGGGCAAGAAGCTGTTTAATTTAATGTTTTAAAATGTAGAGGCACATCACATGCGCCTCCCCCATGCAATTCCTGAAGTTAACGATTACAAAGCGGCTTGTCCTATAAGTTTAAGTTAACCCACAAATTGTTTGTCGTTTAATTAGCAAGGCGTTTTGTTTTGACCCTCTGGGGCAAGGGCTATTTCTATATATTTTTATGCTACAAACCTGTTCCCCCTCTGGGGGATTTTCTTAACTTAATGACATTGCCCAGAGGGGGGAAAGGTTTGTAGAAAATAACATAACACCCTTTCCCGAACCCCAGAGGGGTTCAACTTATGCACATTACCCAATTTCACTATTGATTTTGTGGGTTAACTTAAACCTATGAGAGACGCATGTGATGCGCCTCCACATAAAAACATCTTAAACAAAACAGCCTCTGAGAAAAATCCCCCTTCTTTGCGCTTGCACAGAGAGGGGTGACAAGCGAAGCGACGTCGGGGTGAGTTGGCACGTTGAAAGGTCAGCACTTTACAAAATCTTATTTCCGCCAAATATTTTTTAGCTTTAACAGAAAAACATCCCTATGCCTAAAATTTATAGCCTGCTCATCCTCTTTCTGTTTGCTGCATTTACCTCACAGGCACAAAAACTTCCCGCTAAAAACGGCGAACCGGTAATTATTAACCAGGATACCCTGTTTAAATTTTACGCCCCGCAGGGATTGTTTAACCCGAAAGAGCGCGCCGGGATTGTTACCCAGCGTATTAAGGCCCTAATGAGCCGGATAGATTTTAATCCCGATTCGCTAACCCTTAAAAACGACACTTCCGTATCGATAATAACCTATAACGGCCAGATGATCATGGGCGTTAACAATACCGATGCATCCTATTCCGAACTTAACCGGCCCCAACTGGCAGCAAGCTACCTATCCATATTAAAAAACAAACTGGGCAACGTTTTTGAAAGCAACAGTCCTAAACAATTAATGACCAACGTACTTGAAGCCGTTGCCGTCATTATACTGCTTATTGTACTGATTTGGGTAGTAAATAAAGGTTTCAGGTGGATAAAACTAAAAATCATACAGGGTTGGGAACGCCGTGTTGAAAAACTGGCAGACAAAGGCGCACCGGTAGCCTACGCCTCGCGCCTGCTTCAGTTTATCAGCGGACTGATCAATATTGGCCGGTTGCTCATCATCCTGCTGCTCGTTTACCTCGCTTTGCCGGTGTTATTTTATATTTTCCCTTCGTCGCAGCCTATTGCTACGCAACTCATCGGCTTTGTGGTTGATCCGTTGAAAAGCATCCTGCTGGCTGTTGTACATTTTATCCCCAACCTGCTTACCATAACGGTTATCTATCTGGTTACGCGATACATTGTAAAACTGGTAAAATTTATAGCCACCGAAATCGCTAATGGCGCCATCACCCTAAAAGGTTTTTACCCCGAATGGGCTATTCCAACTTACAACATCATCCGTGTATTGATGTATGCTTTTATGTTTGTGGTGATATTCCCTTATCTGCCAGGCTCGCAGTCGAAAGTATTTCAGGGGGTAACTGTTTTTATTGGTGTGCTGTTTTCGCTTGGATCATCTTCGGCAATATCCAATATGGTATCGGGCATTGTGCTCACTTACATGCGCCCTTTTAAAATTGGCGACCGGATAAAGGTTGGCGAAATTATGGGCGATGTCATTGAGAAAAACCTGCTGGTTACCCGGGTACGTACCATTAAAAACGAAGACGTAACCGTACCCAATGCTTCTATTTTAAGCGGCGCTACAGTTAACTATACCTCGTCATCAAAAACTTTAGGGTTGATATTGAACACCAGTGTTACCATTGGTTATGACGCGCCCTGGGAAACTATCCATAACCTGCTCATCAACGCTGCAGAAGCTACGGATGGGATCCTCGCTAATCCCAAACCCTTTGTACTGCAAACAGCGTTGAATGATTTTAACGTGAGTTACCAGATCAATGCTTATACAGATCAGCCCGATAAAATGGCTGCCATTTATTCAAGGCTATACCAAAACATACAGGATAAGTTTAATGAAGCAGGGATGGAGATCATGTCGCCGCATTTCACTGCAATACGCGATGGCAGCCATATCCAAATCCCGGAAAACTACGTTACCGATGGATATAAAAAGCCGGGGTATAAGATAGAGCGGGAAGAGTAAATGCAAATTGAATTGCGCTTGTTTTAACAGAAAAAAGATAAAAAAAGACGTCATTGCGAGTAACCATCAGGGAAATCCTGAAAAAAATCGTAATGACGTGCAAGATACTTTTTAGAGATGGTGCGCTGGGTTGCGTTAGGGATGGGAGCGGATACCGGCCTGTGGCTAAGGCCTTGTGCAGTATGAGCGTACAGCCCGGGCCGCAGGCAACGCCCATATTATAAAACTCACTCAAAGAAACACACTTAATAATCAATAACTTACGATCACGTCATTATAAGATACGAAGACAACCGACCGTAGGGAGCTCATTAATACCTATAAAAACAAATTATAATTATTAATAATCCCCGATTTCCAGGTCCGCCCTGTACAGCTCGCGATTGCTTCGTACCTCGCAATGACGCGTGGACAGAGTTCCTCTTTAAAATTTGATTGATCGGTTACCCGTTTATCCAGGTAAACTTGTACTCCAGCATTGGGTTTTTCATGCGCTCGGCTACACGCAGTAAGCGGGCCGGAAGGTTCATAACGTAATCGCGGGCTTTTTCGCCGGCTTCGTCCAAACCTGTTACGCTTTCAATATGCCAGTCGGTTATTAGTTCTTTCAAAATATCCACATAATCGATAGCGGTGTAAATACCTAAACGCTGTGCAGCATCGGTAAAATGGCCAAAAGTTTGACCAACCTTTAAACCAACCTCGCGCAGGAAGTGGGCAGGCATTACAATCTTTTTGCGCATCATATCTTCAAAAGCGATCATGGCTTCGCTTGGATCTACTTCAAATATTTTTTCGATAAAGTATTTGTAAGCTTTAGCATGACGGGCCTCGTCCGACGCAATTACACCACACATTTTTGAAAGCAGCGGATCGCCGTATTTTTTGGCTTGTGAGGCTACACGGCGGTGCGACACATTGGTTGCCAGCTCCTGGAAAGAAGTGTATATAAAGTTACGGTAAGGGTCATGACCGGTACCGATATCAAAACCATCTGAAATAAGGTATTGGGTTGAGATCTCCATCATGCGCATATCCACACGACCAGACAGGTACAGGTATTTGTTAAGCAAATCGCCATGGCGGTTTTCTTCGCCGGTCCAGTGGCGGGTCCATTTCATCCAGCCACCTTCTTCATTGTCAGATACACCTTCAACCATGGTAAGCCATGATTCGTAAGTAGGCAAAGCCTCCTCGGTAATGGTATCGCCAATTAAAACGGCAATCAGGTCGTACGAAAGGCCTGCGGCGCTTTCCTGCAATTCCTTAATCTCGGTAAAGAAAGAATCCCTTGAAGAATCGGGCAAAAAATCAGACGGCTGCCAAATGGTGTCAATCGGTTTCAGGTATTCATGTATTTTTTCTAACATGAACTTTTCGATGTGCACCATTACTTCTCTGCGCTTTTCTTCAAAAAATCTCATAACTGTATATTAGTGAGCAAAGGTAACTAAATTTGTAACATTAATAGTTAAATTTTCACTGAGCACTGCTAATTGCGTCTTTCATACACAAGGGTAAATTTTCAATAGCCGGGCTGCCGTTAAACAGCGAAAAATTACTGTTATAATCCCAAATCATGCCAGGAATATCGAGTTTCTTTAAAGCTTTGCGTACCGCTTTAATATACCGGCACCTGCTATCCGTATCGGCATACTTGTTGTAAACTCCATATTCGCCGCATATAACAGGAACATCATATTTCAACGCCCAGTTTTTTACAATTAGCAGTTTATCATTTATTGACTGTTCGTTACCATCGCGCGGGTACATATGGTAGTTACTTTTGCCGGCGGTATTTTTTGCTTGTGGATTAAGTGCAGGAAAATTTTCCGCATTGTATGGAAATGATACCCCGGTGGTAGCTACCTGGTCGCCCACCCAGCTTGCCCCCTGGTGGGTAAAAAAGAAAGGTTCGTAAAAATGAAAGGTGTAAATAATATTATCCTCGGCCAGCCTTTCAAACCTGCTTAACTCGTAGATACTGTTATAGTTTGATGCCCCTACAATAAGCGTGCGTTGCTTATCAATTTTACGGATTGCAGTTACAATATTGTATGCGGCATCCCTCCACACTTTGGGGCTGATATGGGGCGGCTCGTTATAGATCTCAAAAAACAGGTTATCGTGGCTTGCGTTTTTATACCTTTTAGCTATTTTTAGCCACAAATCAATTATCCGGGGTGTTTCTGTAAGGTAATTATTATCATTTAAGCTGCCGTAATGATAATCTATCACTAACCTAAATCCATAAGTATGGCATTGTTCAACAACTTTATCTACATAGGTAAATAGCTGCGCGGTTGTTGCCGGGCTAAAGGAAGTAAAAGCAGCCGGCAGCCTGATGCTTTTAAAACCCAATTTTTTGAGCAGCAGAAAATCGGGTTTTTTAAGGGCGTTTTGGGGCAGTGAGTTTTCGGCCCAGGTTTGTTCAAGCCATGAAATACTGATGCCATTGTTTAAACTTCGGGCACGTTTAAAAGCAGCAGCCCGGGCTTGCTGAGGAATTGGACGGCTTTTTGCAACAGGAGCAATTACTGTTAATAACAGCAATAACAAACCTGTTTGGATTATCGTATAACAAATATTTTTGTCAAGCAATATTTAACTGAATTAATTTAAACAGCGGCCTTAATTTTTAATTACAATTCAAGATAACAAATAATGTTTGTTCAAATTACTAAAGAAGAATTAATTAGAGAGACCTCAAAAAAGGCGTGGTATCAAACCAATAACATAATCTGGACAATTATATTCCTGTACCCTCTTTTTAGTATTGTTGATTTTATTTATGCCACAAACTTCTGGCTGCAGTTTTTCATCATCCGCATTATAACTATCCTTATTATATATGGCCTGTTCAGCTATTTTCAGCATAAACAGTTCAGTTACCGCATATTGCTGCATATAAGTTTCTTTATGCTTTCGGTAACGGCGGCGGTATTGTGCAACCTGGTAAACATCCAGTTTTTAACCATTTACTTTATGCTGTTTGCCACTACCCTGCTGTTTTTTAACCTGCAGGCCTTTTGGGAACCATTAAACTCCATTATCCAAACCTTAATGGCATTGTTGCTGCTTGCTATTTTCTTTAACCTGCTAAGCGAATACAATCTCGACCTGGTTTTAAGCAACGGCGGGCAAATCTTTTTTATCATTGCCGGTATCTCCTGCCTGATCCCCAGTGCAAGGTATAAAGTGATCCAGCGTGAAGTGCGCTCGCAGATCATGATCGAAAAATCAAACGAACAGCTTAAACAGCAAAACAAGGATATCGCCGAAAAAAACAACCTTATCGACCTGCAATATGAGCAGCTCCGCAAACTTGACAGCCAAAAGAACAGCTTCATCAATATTGCCGGGCACGATCTTAAAAACCTTATTGGCTCTATTGTAATGAGCAATAACATGATCAAGGAGGAGGATTTCAGGCTCAGCAATGATCAGAAAGAGTTTGTTGGCTACATCTCCGAATCGGCCGATAAGATGCAGTACATGCTTAACAAGCTGATGGATGTTAAGGAGATCGAATCGCCGGATATGAAGTTCAACATGGAGATCTTTGATATCAACGTTGAAGTGATGCATGTTTTTAAAGGCCTGTATGAAACGGCTCTCATGAAAAACATCCACCTCATTGATAATGTCCTGAAGCTGCCCCTCAACGTAAGGCTTGATAAGGTGTTTACAGGCCAGGTGTTCCAGAACCTGTTATCAAACGCTATTAAGTTTTCGCAAACCAATAATAGCATTAAGGTGGTAACCAGCCTGCAACGTCAGCGCTTTGTTTTTGAGATCATCGACGAAGGTATAGCAATAGGCCAGCAGGAGCTGGAAATGATGTTTAACAAGCTTAAAACCCTTAACGATACATCGGGCGTTACCGAAAGCCGCTTAGGTTTGGGT
Source organism: Mucilaginibacter sp. Mucisp86 (assembly GCF_047324315.1). NCBI lineage: Bacteria > Pseudomonadati > Bacteroidota > Sphingobacteriia > Sphingobacteriales > Sphingobacteriaceae > Mucilaginibacter > Mucilaginibacter sp. Mucisp86. The sequence goes on along the minus strand of NZ_CP168503.1, from coordinate 3,731,259 downwards.
TTATCAATTGCCAAGCTCATGACCCAGGAAATGGGCGGCGAGCTCAGCTATCGCAGTGATGACAGCGGCAATTATTTCAGAGTAGAATTTTACGTAATAAATTAATATTTATAATCAATGAATAAGTTTTTTACCTTATTAGCCTTTATTCTATTATTCAACACGGCTTCGCAGGCACAGGGCAACAGCATTGTATCCTTCAAATCCTATGGCCATGAAGATGACGTGGTATACGGCATGAGCGGCGCTATTTCATTTTACTTCAAGATAACTCCTTTGGTTGAAATGAATGGCAGTAAACTGGTTTTGTTTTTTGAACCGTCGCAGGCATTGATAAAATCGCATTCATACATTAACCTGGTTATTAATAATAAACCGGCATACAGCAGCCGTTTAGGCCCCGATTCAATCCAGAAGATCACCCTTAACCTGAGCCGTGCCGATCTGAGCCCCGACAAGTTCCTGAAAGTACAGATCAAAACCCTGCTCACCATTACCGATGATCAGTGTAAGGATCTGGATAACCCGGCTATGTGGTTAAAGATCAAAAACTACTCCTACCTGTCGTTGGTTAAAAGCAATAAAAACTTTTTTGATAACGTAAATATCAGCAACTGCTTCGATTCAAAAAAAGCTATCGTTTATCCTTCAAACCCAAGTCTGCATGACCTTAAGGCAGTAGCCTGGGCTTATTCGAGGTTAAAAAAGACCCAAACACGTGAAATTGCAGTTTATGAAGAAAGCAAACTACCCGACAGTGTTCGTAACTACATCAGGGTAGGTGCCATTGACAAATTACCTGCCGATGCGCGTGCATTGGTAAAAGTTACCCCGCAAGCTAACCAGGGCTTATTTTATCTGCACAAATCGGTAAGCCTGCTTACAGATACCATTGTGCATATGGTTGATGTAAAAGGCCGGTTGGTACCGGTTAAAACCGTAACGCAGGAGCAGTCGCCCAAAGAGGTATTGTTTATTACCGGCGGCGATGATACAGGCTATGAAAAAGCCATCACCGCACTGGGCAACATGAACGTGCTTAACTCAACCTATGGCGATTACCTGCTTATTAATAAGGCCGAAAACACCTTCTTTAAAACTATCGACGAAAACCGTTCAAAGCTATCATTAAAACAAATTGGTGGCGTGAGCGACTTCCTGTCGGGTATTGGTTCGTTAAAAAGTGCTTACAGCTTTAAGAACAGCGATTTTAGCTTCACCCCTAAAGAGGTGGAGATCCGTTTTGTTGCCAACTACAGCGGCCTTGCCCCTGGCGACCGCGGTTTTTTCAACATATATCTTAACGGCCTGCTTATCAGCAGCGAAAAACTGGATGCATCGGGCAAGCTGAACAGCAGTATCACCATTAACCGTTATCAGCACCATAAATACAACACGCTGGAGGCCGAATTCAGGTTTTACCCTACCAACGGTAACTGCCGCAACAGCTTCACCAACTTTTTTGCCGAGGTTGACGTTGATAAATCATACCTCGAATCAAAAAACCCTTTCATTACCAGCGACCTGAGCTTTTACCAGTATCCCGAGGCATTTAACAAGGGCACAACCAAAATTGTAGTAAGCGAGGAATACGCCAAATATGCCGCCGGTGCTATGGGCGAGATCATTTACGAGCTTAACAATAACATCAACGCCAATAACTTCCCCGAGTTTGTTTACTCGAAAGATTTGAAGCCAATTGATCTGAAGCAAAATAATATCATAGCCCTGTTATCAAAAGATGATAAAATACTTAAGGAGTTTCGCGATGCCCCTATCCAGTTCGACAGGAACTTCAGGCTTTACAACACTGATAACAACCAACCGGTTTATTCCCTTTCGGATACGGTATCAAACGGCCTGGCGCAAATTTTTTACGGAGTAAGCAATAATGCAACTTTAGTGCTTACTGCTACCGGCACGCATGTTTCCGAAGCTTTTTTGGCAGTATCCAAATCCATTACCGAGCAGCTTTCAACCCTGTCGAGCAATGTTTGTATCTCGGATGTTAACTCAAACAAATACCTGTTTAACATCAACAAATCCAGCGAAAACCTGGAGTACATTGATACCAAGAGCGGCCTTACCCGTTTCTGGGACAGCTATAACCTGTACATTTTGTTAGGCATCCTGATCCTGATCCTGCTTTCGTTCCTGTATGTACGTTCAAAAGTTCAGAAATCGCAGGATTTGTTTAACGATTAAAACCTCACCCTGCCCTCTCCAAAGGAGAGGGTTTAAGTAAAATGAAGTTAAAGTCCTCTCCTTTGGAGAGGATTTAGGTGAGGCTAAGGCATCATCATAAATACAGTGACAAACCGGAGCCCTCTCTGGAAAGAACTTAAAAAAAGCTCCCTCTCCTTCGGAGAGGGCGGGGGGTGAGGTTATTTAAACACCTAATATGGATACATTGAGTATTTCAATTCCTGATATTTTGGTTGCCGACGGTTTTATTTCGCCGGCCGACCAGGAAAAGATCCATGCTTTTTCGGAAAGATCGGGTATGTCATACCTTAAAATAGCCCTTAACTTCGGCTATGTTTCCCGCAAAAACTATGAACGCTCATTAGGCAACGCCGGTTACCAGTTTGCCGAAATCCGCAGTGAAGCCTTCGACCAAAAAATCCTCGACCAGGTTGACCTTAAATTTGCCAACGACCAGCTGGGCCTGCCCCTCCGCATCGAAAACAATAAAGTGGTTACCATCATGGCCGACCCCAGCAACACCCTTTTCCTTGATTTTGTAAGGTTTACTTACGACCTGGAACCCGAAGTTATCGTGGCATCCGACCTGGAGATCACCTGGCTGAGCCACAAGCTTACCGGGCAAAAATATGTTAAGTCGTCCGTTTTTGAGCTCCTTAAGCGCGACCCTAAAAGCTCCGCCTCAACAACCTTTACCGCACCGCAGCTTGCTTTTATATTTATTTTGTGGGGCCTTACCGCCGTTGGCCTGTTCCTTAACTTTAAAACCGTATCCATCGGCATTAACCTGGTCATTAGCTCGTTTTTTTTGGTGGCTATTATCTTTAAGCTGTTCCTGGCATTGGTGGGTTCGCGGTTCGAGCTGCACCAGGCCGTTACCAAAAATGACCTGCGGGCTATCGTAAACGATGAGCTGCCCGTTTATACCATACTGCTGCCTGTTTATAAGGAAGATAAACTGATTAAAAAACTTATCTGGAACCTGCAAAGTCTCGACTATCCGCGCGAGCAGCTGGATATCAAACTGCTTATTGAGGAAGACGACAGCAAAACCCTCGGCGCAGTAAAAAACCTCGACTTCCCCGCCGTGTTTGAAGTTATTGTGGTGCCTTTCCACATGCCTAAAACCAAGCCCAAGGCCTGTAATTATGGGCTGCATTTTTCGAGGGGGCAATACCTTACTATTTACGATGCCGAGGATATCCCCGATACCGATCAGCTTAAAAAAGTAGTGGCCCTGTTTCAAAAGCTGCCCGAAAATTATATCTGCATCCAAAGTGCATTAAACTACTTTAACCGCAACGAGAACTTCCTTACCCGGATGTTTACCCTCGAGTATTCGTACTGGTTTGATTATATGTTGCCAGGTTTGGATACGCTGGATATCCCCATCCCGCTTGGCGGCACCAGCAACCACTTTAAAATGGATGTGTTGATTGAGCTTGGCGCCTGGGACCCCTTTAACGTAACCGAAGATGCCGACCTTGGCGTACGTGCCTATGCCAAAGGTTATAAGGTAGCCATAGTAAACTCCACCACGTACGAAGAAGCCAACAACAACTTCTGGAACTGGATCCGCCAGCGCTCGCGCTGGATCAAAGGTTACATGCAAACCTACCTGGTGCACATGCGCAACCCCGCGGCCCTTATTAAAAAGATAGGGGTTCGCGGTTTCCTGGGCTTTAACTTTTTCATCGGCGCTACATCGGCAACATTCCTCATTTACCCGGTGCTGCTGCTTATTTTTATCTGTTACCTGATATTTGATTTTTCAACCATCCGCAATCTGTTTCCTGATTGGGTGCTGTTCATGTCTATATTCAACCTCATGGTGGGTAATATCCTCATGATCTATATTAACATGATGGCCGTGTTTAAACGCCGCTATTTCGAGCTCATTTTGTTTGCCATAGCCAATCCCGTTTACTGGCTTATGCACTCGGTGGCGGCTTATATGGGCCTGTACCAGCTTATCACCAATCCGTTTTACTGGGAAAAAACCAATCACGGTTTAAGTAAGGTTAATAACCCCACAAACGTCATTAAATGAAAATTGCCAAAAGTACATACCTGTTTATATTTACCCTGGTACTGGCAGCCTGGTACCTTTTCATTGGCATCTACCTTAACCAGCTGGGCTATTATAACCAGGAGAGCCTTTTTTATATCGAAAAAACAAAAATCGTGTTCGAGGGGCTGGGCAACCGCCTAAAGGTGATGGGCCTCACAGCGCCGCTGCTGCCTTTTTACTCGTCGCTTATATTTTCGTCGGTAAACAGTTACCTGGCCCCGGTAATAGCATCGGCACTGGGTACGGCAGGCTTTTTCTACCTTATTTCGCGCTCCTTCCTCATCCGTGTTAAGGATGATTTTTACCTCATTATGGTAGCCGTGCTGTTTGTGCTGCATCCCGGTATTATTTATATGGCCTGCTCGGGCAAAGCCATATACCTGGTGGTTATTTGTGTATACCTGTTTTTCCTTAACCTGCTCAAGTTTTACCGCTCAAACACCACGTTTCACATATCCATAGCCAGTATGTGTTTGGTAACGCTTATTTTTTGCGATTACCGTTTTATCTGGCTTACGCTGTTCTTTATTCCGCTGGTACTTTCAATAACGCTGGCCAGCCTTAACCTGGGCGAAAAGGAATCCATCTTCAGGCTGTTCATGAGCTTTAACAGTCCGTCGTTAAGGCGTAAGCTCATTAATAAAACCTTTGCCATTTACATCATCCTGTTCATCCTCCCCGTAGTATCGCTCATTTGCTACAAGCTGCTTAACCAAACCCACGCCAGCGACTACAACTACTTTATGGAAAGCCCGCTGGCCACCTGGAACGTACTGGTCGACAAGCTTAATTACGATACCACCGTAACCGCCGTAAACTACCAGCTGCCTGAGCTCAGCATCCTGGTATCATTAAGGGTGATTTATTTTTGTCCGCTGATACTGTTTGGCCTGTACCTGCTGCGCGAAAGCACTTACCACGTGCTAACCGTTATTACCCTGTTTGCCTTTGTGGAGTTTTTGCATATCAAGTATGATAAGCTGTTCCTCACCTATCAATATTATCTTATATTTTTATTTGTGGCGCTGCTGTGTATCATATTTAAGGTACATACCATCAAAAATAAGCTGGCCGTTAAAGTGGGCCTGGCCTGCGTAATTGTACTGCAACTGTACACCGGCTACACGTTTTTAACAAACTCGCTCATAACCGACGAACGCCGTTTCATCACCACCCTTAACCGACTGGAGCCCAATGCCGATCAAAGCGAAAGCAAGGAAATAGCGGCCTACATCAACAGCCTGCCCGATGGTACGCACATCCTCATGGACGATGCCGTATCATACCCCATTGTTGCCTTTACCAATAATATCAAAAAGCTAACCCTGCCCTACCAGCTCGACTCGTTTCTATCAGCCATTGAAACCCCCTATAAATATGACGACTATATCCTGGTAGCCACCGCCAAAAACCCCTTTGCCGGCTACACCCAGCTCAGCGACAAATATATCCCCGAAATCCGCCGCCTCAACAGCGGTGTAAACTACAAACGGGCGTATGAAACCGACGGCTGGATTTTGTATAAGGTGGTGACGTTGCAGTAGTTTTTTCAGTGGGCAGTTTGCGGTTTGCAGTGGGCAGTTGTTTTTTTAGCGGCAGTGATAGTAGCAGTGGACAAAAATTCCCCTCTCGAGAGGGGGCGCGGTGGAAATGCGCGGCAGCAGGGGTGTGTTTATACGCGCGATAAGCTGCATCATGGTTAATTAACATATAAACAAACACATTCCATACGCCCCTCCGGAAAGGTAACCCTGAGTACGCATCTTTTCAATTTTATCATCAATAAAAAAGAATGTCATTTCGACGAACCAGGCCTGGGATTTGTGCGCCGGAGCTGAGCAGAAATCTTATACGCGCCGCTTTTACATTTAGTTTACACGCGCGATGGGGAAACGCCTTGATCAGCATCCGGCTTAGACAAGTAATCAACATGCCCCTCTAAATCGTCATCCCGAACTTGTTTCGGCCCCCCACAGGACAAGTAAAACGCTTTGCCCTGCACACGGTTTAGCAAATGAGATGTTGAAACAAGTTCAACATGACGAAAAAAACATCCCCAAAACCTTAAATCCGAAATCGAAAATCCCAATTCCGAAATCAAAACAATGGCGTTCCCGTTAGTTAACGGGCCGGGCTTTACGCTGCAAATCCTCGCCCCGGCCTCCGCGCGAAGGCCTGTGCGGGCTGTGGGTTTTCCGCTGCAATCCCTAACGCGGCCTGCGCTCAGGGCCGTATTATTTTCAATATCGCTATTTATAAAAATCATTATATATTTATAAATCCTAATTTAGCTAATGAACCAAAATCCTGAACAGATAGCCCGAGATCATATTGATAAGCAATTAGAAGCTTGCGGCTGGATAGTACAGGGTAAAAAACAAAGTAATATTAGTGCGGGCATTGGCGTAGCCATAAGAGAATACCAAACCGAAACCGGCCCTGCCGATTATATATTATTTGTTGACAAAAAACCGGTAGGCGTTATTGAAGCTAAACGCGAAGACGAAGGTTATAAGTTGATTGTTGCCGAAGAGCAATCTGCCGAATACGCCCAGGCCAAACTTAAATACCTTAATAACGATCCTCTGCCTTTTGTTTATGAAAGCACGGGCGAATTAACCCGCTTTACGGATTATCGCGATCCCAAACCCCGGTCGAGGCCTGTGTTTACCTTCCACCGACCCGAAACTTTTCAACAGTGGATAAAGGAAGGTCGCACTTTGCGCAGCCGCTTACATGATACGCCGGTTTTGGAAACCGATGGACTGCGCGATTGCCAGGTAACCGCTATAACCGGGGTTGAAAAATCATTTAAAGAAAACCGGCCCAAAGCCCTCATACAAATGGCTACAGGATCGGGTAAAACATTTACGGCGATATCATTTATTTACCGGCTGCTAAAATATGCCAAGGCCAAACGGGTTTTATTTTTGGTTGATACTAAAAACCTTGGCGAACAGGCCGAGCAGGAATTTAAGCGTTATCAGCCACAGGATGATAACCGTTTATTCCCCGAGTTGTACGGTGTTACCCGCCTAAGTAGTTCATTTATTCCTAATGATAGCCAGGTTTACATCAGCACTATACAGCGCCTCTACTCCATTTTAAGAGGAAGCGAGTTGGATGAGCGCGACGAAGAGCAAAACCCGAACGAAAAAAAGTGGATAGCTAAAGAACCCTTGCCTGTCGTTTACAACGAAAAAACGCCAATGGAGTTTTTTGATTTTGTGGTTATTGATGAATGTCACCGCAGTATTTACAACCTTTGGAAACAGGTGTTGGATTACTTTGATGCCTTTCAAATAGGCTTAACTGCCACACCTGATAACCGTACCTTTGGTTATTTTAACCAAAACCTGGTTTGCGATTATGGCTATCAAAAAGCCGTTGAAGATGGCGTATTGGTGCCTTATAACGTATTTGAAATTGTAACTAAAATAACACAGCAAGGCTCAAAAATTGAACTTGGCGAATACATAGGCAGGCGCGAAAAACTTACCCGCAAACAATTTTGGAATACGCTTGATGAAGATGTAGAATACAGCGCCAAACAACTGGACGATAAGGTGGTTAACCCGAACCAGCTTCGGTTAATTATTAAAGCAGTAAAAGAGCAATTGCCGGTAATGTTTCCCGACAGGGTTACCCCCGCTACTGCCACTGCGTCCGAAACTTTCGAGGTGCCTAAAATGCTCATATTTGCTAAAAGCGATAGCCATGCCGATGATATTATTAATATCGTACGTGAAGAATTCGCCGAGGAAAATAAGTTTTGCAAAAAAATAACCTACCGCAGCGAGGAAGATCCGAAAAGCATTTTGCAGCAATTCCGTAACAGTTACTACCCGCGTGTTGCCGTTACTGTTGATATGATAGCCACCGGTACCGATATACGCCCGCTGGAAGTTTTGCTATTTATGCGGGATGTAAAAAGCAAAAGCTATTATGAGCAGATGAAAGGCCGGGGTACACGTACCTGCAGTATTGAAGAATTAAGATTAACCGGCACACCGGCAGCCAAATTCACTAAAGATCATTTTGTTATTATAGATGCCATTGGTGTAGAAAAAAGCCAGAAAACCGACAGCCGCCCTTTAGAGAAAAAGCCGGGTTTATCGCTAAAAGAAGTGATTGAAAGCGTATATATGGGCAACACCGATGAGGATATGCTCACCACGCTGGCTAACCGCCTCATCCGTTTGGATAAACTGATCAATGAAAAAGAAAAAATAGCTTTTGCTGAAAAGGCAGAAGGCCAGACTATTACCCATGTGGTTAAGCAACTGCTTAATGCGCATGATGCCGATACACTGGAGAATATGCGCCGCGAAATTGACAGGCAAATGTCCGGCGCGGCACCTGCTGATAAAGAAGCTGCCTTTAATGCTCAGCATAACGCCTTAATTGAACAGGCAACACAGGTGTTTAACAGTTTTGAGCTACGTAATTATATTATTGATATCCGTAAACAGTACGACCAGGTAATTGACCACATTAACCCCGACGAACTGTTAAACATAGGCTGGGTAAAGGACAATACCGCGATAGCCGAGGGCTTGGTGCAGGATTTTAAAACGTGGATAGAGGATAATAAAACTGAGATAACCGCCCTTCAATTATTTTACGGACAACCTTACCAAAGGCGTACGCTTACGTATAAAATGATCAGGGATTTAGCCGAAACCATAAAAGTAAGTAAACCCTTATTAGCTCCGCTAACTATATGGCGCGCCTATGCTCAACTGGAAAAAGTGAATGACCAACCAAAAAATGAATTAATAGCCTTAGTTTCGCTGCTTCGTAAAATAAGCGGGATAGATGAGAGATTGACAACCTATGATAAGATGGTTGACATTAACTTTCAACAATGGGTATTTAGCAAACAGGCCGGTGCGGCTGTTAAATTTAACGAAGAACAGATGCAATGGCTGCGTATGATTAAGGATTATATAGCATCCAGTTTTCATGTAGAACAGGATGATTTTGAGCTTGACCCTTTTAACAAGCAAGGCGGACTGGGTAAAATGTGGCAACTGTTTGGCAATAATACCGGCGAAATAATTAATGAATTGAACGAAGTATTAGCGGCATAATGGATAAGAATATGGAATTGCCGGAAGGATGGAAGATTGTCAATTTAGGTGATGTTGCAGATTATTTAAATGGCCGTGCGTTTAAACCAACTGAATGGGAAAACACAGGCTTGCCAATAATCCGAATACAAAATTTAAATAAGCCTAATTCAAATTATAATTACACCAACAAAGCTTTTGAAAACAGGTATAAAGTTGTAAATGGCGATCTCTTATTTGCTTGGTCTGCCTCATTAGGTACCTATATATGGAAAGGTAAAGATGCTTGGCTGAATCAACACATATTTAAAGTAATTCCTAAAGGGAATTGTGATAAGCTCTTTTTATTCTACACGTTAGAAAATACTGTTGCTGAACTATATGGAAAAGCTCATGGGTCGGGTATGGTGCATATTACTAAGGGGAAGTTTGAAAAAACAAAAATCTTTTTACCACCGCTTATAGAACAACAACAAATCGTTCAAAAAATAGAAGAGCTTTTCAGCGAACTTGATAAAGGCATTGAAAATTTAAAAACAGCACAAGAGCAACTTAAGGTTTACAGGCAGGCTGTTTTAAAATGGGCTTTTGAGGGTAGGTTAACAAATGAAAATGTTAAGGATGGGGAGTTGCCGGAGGGGTGGAAGTGGGTTAGAATTACCGATTTAGTATCCTCTGAAAAGAACTCATTAAAGGCTGGTCCATTTGGATCCTCTTTGAAAAAAGAATTTTATGTACCAAATGGTTATAAAGTCTATGGACAAGAGCAGGTCATTAGCGGTAATCCATTTATGGGCGATTATTTTATTGACGAAAGTAAATATCAAGAGTTACTTTCAAACAAAGTAAAAGTTGGTGATATATTAATAAGCTTAGTTGGTACAGTTGGAAAGGTTTTGGTTTTACCTGAAAATAGTAAAGAAGGAATAATTAATCCGCGGCTTATAAAAATAACATTAGATCAATCTAAATATATACCTCAGTTTTTCAAATATTACTTTGAGAGTTCGACCGTAAAATCACATTATAGCTCAAAAGCACAAGGAACTACAATGGACGTTTTAAATCTGGGGATAATAAAAACCATTCCATTTCCGTTTTGCTCGACAATCCAACAAAAGAAGGTAATTTTAGAAATAGAAAGCCGTCTAAGCGTCTGCGATAAAATAGAAGAAACTATAACCACCAGCCTGCAACAAGCCGAAGCCTTAAGGCAAAGCATTTTGAAAAAGGCTTTTGAGGGTAAACTGGTAAAAATTGATAAGCAACGTGAAGAAGCTAAGATAATTTCAATTGACAATAATGATAACTGGCAACGTAAAGTATTGGCGGGCCATATCATTTATGCATTTCAAAAAGGTGGTTATATCGGGCGTACCAAGCTTCAAAAAATATTATACCTGTGCGAACAGCACGCCCAGTTGGATTTTGATACCCATTATATAAAAGAGGCGGCGGGGCCTTTGGATTCAAGATTTTTGTACGCCTTTTTAAACGAGGGTAAGCAAAAAAACTGGATTAACGAAACGCCCGTAGGTAATGGCTTTAAATATGAGCCATCAACATCGATATCTGAACTTACAATTGATTATCCTAAGTACTTCCGTTCAAATAGTGACAATATCAATTTTGTTATCAAACTGCTCAGAGATACCGACACAGATACTGCCGAGCTGATAGCGACAGTTTACGCCGTTTGGAATAATTACATCATCAAAAAACAAAAACTTGATGATACACTCCTGACAAAAGAAGTGTATGAATGGGACGACAGCAAAATCAAATTTAATAAAAGCCTTATAACATCTACCTGGCAATGGATGAAAGAAGCCGGATTAGTACCTGTAGGCTTCGGGACTGTAATTGATAAACGGGCATAATAAGGTAAATGAGTAAAATACTTTATTACTCGTTATATTTGAACAACAAGGTTTGTAAATGGATAATATAAAAATCAAGTCGTTAGGCCCCATCAAAGAAGCTGACATTAATTTCGGTGACCTGACTTTATTTGTAGGGCCACAGGCAAGCGGCAAAAGTATTTTACTGCAGTTGATTAAATTGCTCAACGACAAGGAGAATATTGAAATTACGTTGGGACAATATGGATTTATTTGGGGAAACAATGAACAAGATAACTTAGACAGGTTTTTTGGCGAGGGAATGTCTGGTATTTGGACAAACGAAACCAAAATAGAATCCGATGGAAATCCATTCCCAATTGATTTTCTGTTACCAGAAAAATTAAAAGCCTTAACGGATTTCAGAGATCGCGTATTCTACGTCCCGGCGCAAAGAGTTATTTGCTTGAATTATGGTTGGCCGAGGTTTTTTTTAGATTTTGAAGATTCAGTTCCGTTTGTTTTAAGAGAATTTAGTGAGACCCTTCGACAATATTTAGATTCCGGATTAAAAGACGACGAAAGTTCCATATTTCCGCAAACTGACTTTTTAAAGTCACAATTGAATGACTCTTTCGATCAAAGTATATTTCATGGCGGCAAAGTAATTATTGAAAAGACGGCAAAAAAAAGGCTTAAGCTAAATATAAATGACGTTAGTTTACCATTTATGACCTGGAGCGCCGGTCAAAAGGAATTTATGCCTTTACTTTTAAGCTTTTACTGGCTTTGTCCACCAAATAAGTTTGGCAGGCGTAAGGGGATTCGATATGTCATTATTGAAGAACCGGAAATGGGATTACATCCCCAAGCCGTAAAATCGGTAATTCTTCAAATGATGGATTTATTAACAAGAGGGTATAAAGTAATCGTGTCAACGCATTCGCCGGTGCTACTCGAGTTTGCATGGGCTTATAATTTCCTAAAACAGTCTAAAGCTAATAGTAAAGCGTTTGATCAACTATTTGATTTAAAGCAAACCGACCAGACAAAATCCATTTTTGAGGGAGAATTAAAAGACAAAATCATTAATACATATTATTTTGAGCGGTGTAATAATGAAGTTTCCGTAAAAGACATCAGTTCATTAGATGCCGGGAGCGAAGATATTTCAATTTCCGAGTGGGGAGGGCTATCCTCATTTAGTGCAAAAGCCAACGATATTGTATCAACAATAGCTGCTAACAATGGCTAAAACGGATAACGTGTATAAGAAGGCTGTTGAAGCAACTCTCGATATTACAAACTGTTACCAGCCAGGTTTATTGGCATTAGGCGCAAATAGTACCAAGATAAATCCTGTTAATACGCGTTTATTAAACGGAAGTGTTGATATTGATTCGTGTACAGCCACTAACTATCCAAATGCAAACCGTTGGGATTACAGCTTTGGCTATAATGATAAAGCTTATTTTATTGAAGTGCATCCCGCCAATACAAGCGAGGTTGACGTCGTAATAAAAAAGCTTGAATGGTTAAAAACATGGTTAACGAATAACGCTCCGAGGCTAAATAGCCTTAAAGCTGATTCGCCTTATTATTGGGTACAATCTGGCAAGGGAGCAATATTGCCTAATTCAAAACAGGCAAGAAAAGTGGCACAGGCTGGAATAAAACCAATTCCGTTGTTACGATTATCTTAAAAAAAATTTCAATGACATCATCTGCAATTATATCCAAAGTATGGTCGTTTTGTAATACTCTTCGCGATGACGGCGTTAGCTACGGCGACTACTTAGAACAACTTACCTACCTGCTGTTTTTAAAAATGGCTGATGAGCACAGCAAACCGCCATACAACCGCAAATTAACCATCCCGGCAGAATATAATTGGGACAGCTTAACCGAAAAACGCGGGGCTGAATTGGAACTACATTACTCTGTGTTATTACGTGAGTTGGGGCAACAAAAAGGAGTGCTTGGACAAATATTTACCAAAAGCCAAAATAAAATACAAGACCCTGCTAAATTATACAAGCTGATAGACATGATCAACCGTGAAAACTGGATCATGATGGGGACTGATGTAAAAGGCGATATTTACGAGGGACTGCTCGAAAAAAATGCGGAGGATACCAAAAGCGGCGCAGGGCAGTACTTTACGCCGAGGGCTTTAATACGGGCTATGGTTGCCTGTATTCGTCCCGAGCCCAATAAAACCATCGCCGATCCAGCTTGTGGCACCGGCGGGTTCTTTTTGGCAGCTTATGATTATATAGTTGATAATAACAAGTTAGATAGAGAGCAAAACGTTTTTTTAAAATATCATACTTTCTTCGGTAATGAAATTGTAGCCAGTACCCGACGCCTGGCTTTGATGAACTTGTTTTTACATAACATCGGAGATATCGACAGTGACAATAACATTTCGCCAGCTGATGCGCTTATAGCTCAAAGTAGCACAACTTATGATTATGTGCTGGCAAATCCGCCCTTTGGTAAAAAAAGCAGCCAGACCTTCACCAATGAAGAAGGCGAACAGGAAAAGGAAGACCTTACTTATAATCGCCAGGATTTTTTTGCTACCACAAGTAACAAGCAGCTAAACTTTATCCAACACATCCGTACCATGCTCAAAACAACAGGCATGGCTGCTGTAGTACTACCCGATAATGTTTTGTTTGAAGGAGGCGCGGGCGAACTGGTACGCAAAAAGCTATTAGAAACAACCGATCTGCATACTATACTACGCTTGCCTACCGGCATATTTTACGCCAACGGGGTTAAAGCTAACGTCGTTTTCTTTGATGCAAAACCTTCTGCAAAAGAACCATGGACTAAACAAATTTGGTACTATGACTATCGTACCAACATACACCATACCTTAAAAAAGAATCCACTTAAATTGGCTGACTTACAAGACTTCATTGATTGTTATCAGCCTGCCAATCGCCACAAACGTACTGAAACATATAATGCCGAAACCAACCCGGAAGGTCGCTGGCGAAAGTACAGCTACGAAGAAATTATAGCCCGCGATAAAACAAGTTTGGATATCACCTGGCTTAAAGATAAATCCCTTGCCGATTTAGATAATCTCCCAGACCCAGACGAGTTAGCTTTAGATATTATGGAAAATTTGGAAGCTGGCTTAGAAAATTTCAAATCGATAATCAGACAGCTGCAATAAACCTCAATAGGCGCGGGTATGCAATGCCGTCGAAGGCCCGGCGCACCCTTGACCTCAATCAAAGGCTTCAAAGTCGCCCGCGTTCAGGTCTACGACATGACGAGCCGCTTGTATAGCTTAGCATGATGCCCACAAGCGAGGACGCTTGCGGGCATCATAGGTAGTTTTGATTCCCATACAGTTCGCGATTGCTTTGTACCTCACAATGTGATCCATCATTATTTATTCCATAGTTTCAGGAAATCCCTTGATTGCCTCTCTTTTATGGGAATTTTTACGAATTCTTTATAGCAGTCATTTAAGTATATAATCAAATCAAAATTGCCGGCGGTGTATTCCCTTACATCCGGGATGTAAAGCGTGATGAAATTTTGGAGTTCCTGATCCCGGATGGTTAGATAAGTCTTTAGATTTTCGGGACTAAAGACTTTTGATATTTCTTCTTTCTTTTGCTCGTTTTCCAGGAAATGCTGCGCTTTATTTTTCTTGTTGGCATGGTTACCCAAATTCCTAATCACAATCTTAACACCTCCAACATTACGGCCACTATCATTTGTTTGGTAATGAACCACCTGGCTGTTGAATGGCCCGGTTATTGGCGTAGTCTTGAATTTGTCTGTTGCTATTTCCTGAGCACTAACCTTTACTTCATTTAGCAACCGGGTTTTTAATGAAAGCAAAATTTGCAGTTTCTTCCCTGAAGTGATGTAAAGCGTATCCGCTTCGTAATTGGAACTCCAAAAAGCTAAGAGATCACCTACTTTAGCATCTATACTAAAAAAACCGTTAGCATCAGATACCCCTTTTACATGGGTGTTTAAATTTTCGATGCTTATCCCGGCCAGCGCTGTTTTAGTAGTACCCTCAAAAATTTGCCCTTTAATTTTTTCCTGCGCCATGCTTGCGCAACAAAACAAAAAAGGCATAAACAACAAAATTAATCTTTTCATGATAAGGTGATAACAGACCAGGTTTATAGATTGCCCTAAATTTGATCAGAGGTTTCAAAGTTAAATTTTCATATTAACTTTTTAAACTTACCGATATTGCTCAAACCCAAACAAAAACCCCCTTTGCTGGCGCACGCGTGACGCGTGTGTCCAGTATGCCGCTAAGTCTGCATCATCACAAAATTCACAATCTCTTATTCAGGTAATCATTCGGCCATAAAGAGAAAAGGCAATATATCCAATGCCGATAAGACACACGTGCGCCAGCCTAAAGCTTCAAAGTCTCCGCCTCTGGGCTACCCTACATCTTATCAAACCTTCTGATTAAACAAAAGTTTTGTCATTTCGAACGAACCCTAAGCGGGATTGTGTGCCGGTGGTGAGGAGAAATCTTCTGCAAGCAGCCATCCCGCTATTCATGGCGTATAAGATTTCTCCTCGCGCCCAGCTTTTCCTGCGCTGGCTCGTTCGAAATGACATTTTCTTTAACAAAAAGATATGGGTACACGATAGCTCTCCTCGCTGGCGCATGCTTAACGCGTGATCCGTATGCTAAGTCTACATCATCACAAAACTCACAATCTTTTGTTTTGATAGTCATTCAGCTGTAAAACAAAAGGCAATACCTTCAATACGGATAAGACACACGCGACACGCGTGCGCCAGCTTAAGCTTAAAAGTCTCCCCCTCGGGGGAGATTTAGAGGGGGTGATTCAGCATCCTGTTCACGCTGCCCGCGCTCAGGCCAAGCCGTTCGGCTATCTGCCGCTGGCTCAAACCTTCATCGCTTAATCTTTTGGCCTCGCGGTTCATGCGTTCGCGCTCCTGCCTGGAGGTATCGCGCAGGTGATTTTTCTCGTAATCGTTACCCGTAAAAACAAACTTTAAAAAGCCCTTATGCCGTTCAAGCTGCGCAAGGCATATATTATCGGCGCCATAAGTTTCGGCGGTGCTGCGCTGCTTAATTTGCTTCAAATAGCGCTGGCCGGGTATGGAGTGGCTTTCGCCCATGGCAAAGGCGCTGTCGCAGAAATTGATGAGCATTTTACTGCCCTGCAAATCATTGCGGCTCAGCGGCAGGCGGGGGTTACGCTTGGGCGTATGGGCCAGCACCAGGATGCTTACACCATGTCGGGTTTTAAGCTTTTTCAGTTCTTTCATGAGGGTGAGGGCGGCCCCGGCGCTCTCGGTTCCGTTGCGCAGGCAGGTAATGTTATCAATGATGAGCACCCGGGCATCCGTACGTTTAATGCCCCGCGTTAAAGCATCAATCACATATTTGTCCAGCTTTTGATAGTGCGAGTTGGCGCGGTTAAACTGGTTGTATTCGCCGCGGTAAAATTCGGTGGCAAAATAATGGCGGTTTTGTCCGTCGGTATAGCGTTGTTCAAACTGCTTGCCGCTCAGCTCAAAATCAATATACAACACCGGCGAGGCTTCGGCCCCAAGCGTAAAAGGGGCAATGGGCTCGCCGCGGCTAATGCTGTCAGCCAGTTGTACAGCCAGCAGGCTTTTGCCCATATTGGTATCGGCAAACAGGATGCATAACTCGCCCTCCAGCCAGAAGTTGCCAAACAGCATCTGCGGCGTTTCGTGTTCGGTTTCCATAGTCATCCACTCGTTGGCCGGGTAAATATCAAACACCTCCACCACGGCTTCCGGGTCCGATATCATAACTTCTCTCTTACGCGCAAGCTTATCCGCCGCCTTCCTCACATCCTCCTGAATCATTTGAATAACCAAAGGTTTCTCCGAAGTATGGTCCATAAAAATTAAGCCCTGTCCCGCGGTTCTAAAGCAGGATAATCCATCGTTATTTGCCGCCAACCTGCCGGCAATCATGAAAGGCACTCAAATTTACCCACCAAAAAGTCCGCCGTTGGTGACACTGTTTTGTCAGTGTTCAATTTTTAAAAACCGGGTGTTCAACGTTTTTAAAATGAATTTTACAAACAACTGATTATCAGATACCATCTGTTCAAACAGGGCTTTTGGAGCGATCTGCAATTTTGTAAGTATCTGACTATCAACCGTTCAATTTTCCCATAAAACGCAAAGTGTTTACACTTTCAAAAATTGAACACCACAGCAAACGAACACCGGCACATAAACAAAAAAGGCCAGCCCACCCGGCCGACCTTTTAAAATTCTTTTACTGAGCTAAAACTATTCCCTGTTTTTCTTCTTAGCCGGTTCAACATACTTTTCGCCCAGAGCCTCGAGGGCGGCGATAAGTTTTTTCCGTTCAACGGCATTATCGGGTACGGTAGCCAGCTTTTCGCGGCGGGCTTCCTCCACCTTGCGGATCTTCTCGTCGAAAGCCTTGTTGATCTTGTCGAGTTCGGGTGTAGTATCCAGTTTTGCTATTTCTGCTTTAATTTGGGCTGCTAATTTTTCAAATTCCATCGGGCTATTTTTGGAAGCGCAAACATAAAAAAATGATTGTAAGTTATTATTACCACAATAAAAAGTATGTGTGTTAACTTGTGTTTTTTGTTGCCAAACCATAGTTTAACCACAATCACTTCCTATTCCCCGTCAGCAAAACAGTTTCGGGCGAAAACGGGCAGAACAATGATGGGCGGTGCGGCTGCAGGGGCATAGCAAGTTTTTGCAGAAGGGAAGGAAAAGCGCGGGTAAAGCAGGGCAAAATAATTGCAGCCGTGGTTCTGCCCGTTTTGCAGGGCAAAGGCCCCATGCGATGGGCATCGGGACAGGCTGTGCGGCAAAGAAACCTTTTTGCTGACTTGAGTTACTCACTATTGTTTTTTTGAGTGTGTTCGTTATCTCGCTACGCTCGGTCTTGGTTCTTTTTGTCAAGAAAAAGAACGAAGCCAACCCGCGGCGACTGAGCGGGCCAATGTAAGTTAAATACAACAATGCGTTATCAGGGGCGTTGCCTGCGGCCATGATTGTGAGTGCTTTCCGGTCGATATGCCGGAGCCAAACGGCTGTAAACGCAAAAAGCCTTAGGTATTAGCTAAGGCTTTTGCAATGTTGCACCATTGAAGGTGATAAAGGGTGGCACCGACCTACTCTCCCACGTTTTACCGCAGTACCATCGGCTCTGGCGGGCTTGACTTCTCTGTTCGGAATGGGAAGAGGTAGACACCGCCGATATAGGCACCTGAATTTCTTTTGGTTCATCGGTTCATTCGTTCAGTAGTTCATTGGTCTGAGCATACTGTAGAATTTTACCTTTGTACCGATATTTTATTTGTTTGTTATTGTCCTCTCTTCTTTCGTTATCTGGCTACTAATGAACCCATGACACCAATGAACTAATGAACCAGCAAACAATGACATATTATTGAAAGAAGTGATTGAATTTAAGAGAAAACAACAGCATTTGTTCTTTATCTGTTTGTTTTGTTTCTCACCGGCTCATCTATCCCTCGTCTTATCAGTATTGCTACCAATCAACTAATGAACAAATGAACCAGTGAACGTTTCTTCACGAAGAAAGCTTCGGGCAATTAGTATTACTCGGCTATGATGTCACCACCTTTATACCTGTAACCTATCAACGTAGTAGTCTCCTACGACCCTCTATGGAAGTCTCATCTTGTGGCTAGTTTCGCACTTAGATGCTTTCAGCGCTTATCTATTCCCAACGTAGCTACTCTGCAGTACACCTGGCGGCATAACAGATTCACCAGAGGTTAGTCCAACCCGGTCCTCTCGTACTAAGGTCAGCCCCACTCAAACTTCCTGCGCCCACAACAGATAGGGACCGAACTGTCTCGCGACGTTCTGAACCCAGCTCGCGTGCCACTTTAATGAGCGAACAGCTCAACCCTTGGGACCTTCTCCAGCCCCAGGATGTGACGAGCCGACATCGAGGTGCCAAACCTCCCCGTCGATATGAGCTCTTGGGGGAGATCAGCCTGTTATCCCCAGCGTACCTTTTATCCTTTGAGCGATGGCCCTTCCATGCAGAACCACCGGATCACTATATCCGTCTTTCGACCCAGCTCGACTTGTCTGTCTCACTGTCAAGCAAGCTTATGCTATTGCACTCCGCGTACGGTTACCAAGCGTACTGAGCTTACCTTTGAAAGCCTCCGTTACCTTTTTGGAGGCGACCACCCCAGTCAAACTACCCGCCAAACAATGTTCTCCACTTTGTAGAGTTAGACACCAAATACAGAAAGGGTGGTATTTCAACGTTGACTAAACTACTCCTGGCGAAGCAGCATCACAGTCTCCCACCTATCCTACACATCCTGTATCCGATATCAATGTTAAGCTATAGTGAAGGTGCATGGGGTCTTTCCGTCCCGTTGCGGGTAACCGGCGTCTTCACCGATACCACAATTTCACCGAGCTCATGGCTGAGACAGCGCCCAGATCGTTACACCATTCGTGCAGGTCGGAACTTACCCGACAAGGAATTTCGCTACCTTAGGACCGTTATAGTTACGGCCGCCGTTTACTGGGGCTTCGATTCAATGCTTCGCCTTGCGACTAACATCCCCTCTTAACCTTCCAGCACCGGGCAGGTGTCAGGCCATATACGTCATCTTTCGATTTTGCATAGCCATGTGTTTTTGTTAAACAGTCGCCTGGGCCTTTTCACTGCGGCTGACATTGCTGCCAGCGCCCCTTCTCCCGAAGTTACAGGGCCATTTTGCCGAGTTCCTTAGCCATGATTCACTCGAGCACCTTAGGATTCTCTCCTCGACTACCTGTGTCGGTTTACGGTACGGGTTTTTATTACCTGAAGCTTAGCGGGTTTTCTTGGAAGTCTGATTACCTGAACTATCACATCCCCCGAAGGTTCTGTGTACTATCAGCTTTCAGCATGATCTGCGTACTTAACTACAAACCATATACCTACAGCCTTTAACGAACTATTCCGTCAGTTCGCGTCAGTGTCACTACTCCGTCACCGCATCGCAGTAATAAAAAGTACTGGAATATTAACCAGTTGTCCATCGGCTACGCCTGTCGGCTTCACCTTAGGCCCCGACTAACCCTGATCCGATTAGCGTTGATCAGGAAACCTTAGTCTTTCGGTGGGCGGGTTTCTCTCCCGCCTTATCGTTACTTATGCCTACATTTGCTTTTCTACACTCTCCACAGTCAGTTACCTTCCTGCTTCGCCGATTGTAGAATGCTCCCCTACCAGTCATATTAAATATGAATCCATAGCTTCGGTATACTGCTTGATGCCCGTTTATTATCCATGCCCGATCGCTCGACTAGTGAGCTGTTACGCACTCTTTAAATGAATGGCTGCTTCCAAGCCAACATCCTAGCTGTCTGTGCAATCGGACCTCGTTAGTTCAACTTAGCAATAATTTAGGGACCTTAGCTGATGGTCTGGGTTCTTTCCCTCTCGGCCATGGACCTTAGCACCCATAGCCTCACTCCAGCGTATATTATAAAGCATTCGGAGTTTATCTGGATTTGGTAGGATTTGACTCCCCCGCACCCAATTAGTAGCTCTACCTCTTTATAACTCAACCGCCAGGCTGTTCCTAAAAACATTTCGGGGAGTACGAGCTATTTCCCAGTTTGATTAGCCTTTCACCCCTACCCACAAGTCATCCGGAAACTTTTCAACGTTTATCGGTTCGGTCCTCCAGTACCTGTTACGGCACCTTCAACCTGCCCATGGGTAGATCACAAGGTTTCGCGTCTACCTCCCCTGACTATACGCCCTTTTCAGACTCGCTTTCGCTTCGGATCCGTGTCTTAAACACTTAACCTTGCCAGGGAAGAGTAACTCGTAGGCTCATTATGCAAAAGGCACGCCGTCACCATTACTGGCTCCGACCGCTTGTAAGTACACGGTTTCAGGTTCTATTTCACTCCCCTGTTCGGGGTTCTTTTCACCTTTCCCTCACGGTACTGGTTCACTATCGGTCTCTCAGGAGTATTTAGCCTTACCGGATGGTGCCGGCAAATTCCCACAAGGCGTCTCCGACCTCGCGGTACTCAGGATACCACTATCCTACTATCAATTACCCGTACGCAGCTCTCATGCTCTTTGGCCGGGTTTCCCACCCCGTTCCGGTTCTCTTTAATATTCATGTTGTGGTCCTACAACCCCTGTTATGCCGTAACATAACAGGTTTGGGCTTCTTCCATTTCGCTCGCCACTACTCTGGAAATCACTATTGTTTTCTCTTCCTCTGCTTACTTAGATGTTTCAGTTCGGCAGGTTAGCGCATTTATGCAATTATCCTTCAGATAATTAGGTTTCCCCATTCGGAAATCACCGGATCAAGTCTTATTTGCAAATCCCCGGTGCTTATCGCAGCTTATCACGTCCTTCTTCGCCTCTGAGAGCCAAGGCATCCCCCGTGTACCCTTTCTTACTTTCTTCTACTCTTGCGCCTTTTGCGCCGCAAGGTATGTCTTTATTTTAGATTAGTTGATTCGTTCACTTGTTCACTCGTTCATTTGTCCAAGCAGTATTGCTACCAATGAACTAATTTACTAATGAACCATTGAACTGAAAAAACGTCTCTATCTGTTGTTTTCTCTTGTTTTCAATTACTTCTTCCAATATGTCAAAGAACGTTTTGCGGATGTACAGATGTTTGATTTCAGATGTGCAGATGATTTCTCATTTGCATATCTGCATATCTTCACATTTGCTAATCTGCATCGTGGAGAATAACGGATTCGAACCGTTGACCCCCTGCGTGCAAGGCAGGTGCTCTAGCCAGCTGAGCTAATCCCCCCTAAGATTAATTAGTGATTTGGTGTTTTTTTGAATTAGCGATTTCTTTTAATTCACTAACTCACTAACTCATTAATTCACTTATTGCCTTTTTTGTAGTCCCGAGCAGATTTGAACTGCTGACCCCTACATTATCAGTGTAGTGCTCTAACCAAGCTGAGCTACAGGACTATTCTTTATTTCGGATTTCGGATTTACGATTTTAGATTTTTATCGTAAATCGTAATCTCTTACAATCCTGCCTCAGTTGTTCACACAACACGATGGCTTCATCTTCTGGGTTTTCTTTTTTACGTTTATTTTATAGCGATATCTCATGTCTCTTATCTCACATCTCATATCTACTACTTTAAGAAATATCATGTAGGTAACAGTTCCGAATCACTCTGAGAAACTGCTCCAGAAAGGAGGTATTCCAGCCACACCTTCCGGTACGGCTACCTTGTTACGACTTAGCCCCAGTTACCGACTTTACCCTAGGACGCTCCTTGCGGTTACGCACTTCAGGCACTTCCAGCTTCCATGGCTTGACGGGCGGTGTGTACAAGGCCCGGGAACGTATTCACCGCGTCATTGCTGATACGCGATTACTAGCGAATCCAACTTCACGGGGTCGAGTTGCAGACCCCGATCCGAACTGTGAATGACTTTATGAGATTGGCATCCTGTTGCCAGGTAGCTGCCCTCTGTATCATCCATTGTAGCACGTGTGTAGCCCCGGACGTAAGGGCCATGATGACTTGACGTCGTCCCCTCCTTCCTCTCTATTTGCATAGGCAGTCTGTTTAGAGTCCCCACCTTAAATGCTGGCAACTAAACATAGGGGTTGCGCTCGTTGCGGGACTTAACCCAACACCTCACGGCACGAGCTGACGACAGCCATGCAGCACCTAGTTTCGTGTTCCGAAGAACTAGAGCGTCTCTGCTCTATTCACTAACTTTCAAGCCCGGGTAAGGTTCCTCGCGTATCATCGAATTAAACCACATGCTCCTCCGCTTGTGCGGGCCCCCGTCAATTCCTTTGAGTTTCACCCTTGCGGGCGTACTCCCCAGGTGGAACACTTAACGCTTTCGCTTAGACGCTGACCGTATATCGCCAACATCGAGTGTTCATCGTTTAGGGCGTGGACTACCAGGGTATCTAATCCTGTTTGATCCCCACGCTTTCGTGCCTCAGCGTCAATCATACTTTAGTAAGCTGCCTTCGCAATTGGTGTTCTGTGACATATCTATGCATTTCACCGCTACTTGTCACATTCCGCCTACCTCAAGTACATTCAAGCCCATCAGTATCAAGGGCACTGCGATAGTTGAGCTACCGTCTTTCACCCCTGACTTAACAGGCCGCCTACGCACCCTTTAAACCCAATAAATCCGGATAACGCTTGGATCCTCCGTATTACCGCGGCTGCTGGCACGGAGTTAGCCGATCCTTATTCTCAAGGTACATTCAACTCGATACACGTATCGAGGTTTATTCCCCTGCAAAAGCAGTTTACAACCCATAGGGCCGTCTTCCTGCACGCGGCATGGCTGGTTCAGACTTCCGTCCATTGACCAATATTCCTTACTGCTGCCTCCCGTAGGAGTCTGGTCCGTGTCTCAGTACCAGTGTGGGGGGTCATCCTCTCAGATCCCCTAAACATCGTAGCCTTGGTAAGCCGTTACCTTACCAACTAGCTAATGTTCCGCATGCCCATCTTAGTCCTATAAATATTTGATTATAATGCGATGCCACATCATAATGTTATGCGGTCTTAATCTCTCTTTCGAGAGGCTATCCCCCTGACTAAGGTAGGTTACATACGTGTTACGCACCCGTGCGCCACTCTCACAGGGAGCAAGCTCCCCGATCCCGTCCGACTTGCATGTATTAGGCCTGCCGCTAGCGTTCATCCTGAGCCAGGATCAAACTCTCCATTGTAAAATGTTTTGTTTTAATCTCTGACCCTATTATTAATTAATAGAATCTGTATTATTATATCTTTATACAGTCTCTCATTTTGTTTGTAACTCTTCAATCTTCCGTTGCCTCAGCCCCTTCCGATCTCCCGTTACGCTACATGATTTCCATTTCTTAAAAGAACTTTTTCGCCTCCCCTTCACGGTTCTGCTATATAATCTATCAGGATTACCTGATCTGATTTGTCATTTTCTATCCGGCGAGAATCGCTCTCTTTCCGCTTTGATTCCGAGAACCTAAAGCCCTCATCCTCTTTTCTTTAGAAGCCTTTAAACTTCTGTCCCGCTTGGGGCTGCAAAGGTAGAAACCTTTTCTTTATTTCCAAAACTTTTTTTTTATTTTTTTTATTCTAAGTTTCAGACCCGCTTCCCTCTCTCTTTCTCCCCGTTTGCGGGCTGCAAAGGTGTGAATTATTTCCCAATTCCACAAAAAGATTTTTATCTTTTTTCTCCTCTTCCCTAACTCACTCTCAACCTTTAAAGAACTATCCCCGCTCCCTCGTTTGCGGGCTGCAAAGGTAGACACTTTTCCTTTTTATCCAAATTATTTTTACCCATTTTTAACCCATTCCCTATAACTCACTATTCCTCAATAAGAAAAAGTTTAAAGCAAGCCACTTAAAGCTTTCCCCGAACCTTATTTAACCCGCATCACTACTTCTATATTATCATTCAATATTTATATGAATAACATTTATAATGTACCGCTACCCGCGTTTCGTTAGTTTGGCATTATATCAATTGCATATTTCTTACAGGTGACTAACGCACTTATATTATATAGCATCAGGATAATTGACCACAACTTGTTGACAACAGAAGGCTACTCCCTTGTAGTACCCGTGTTAGGGATAGCAGTGAAAAGCCCACAGTGCGGGTTGGGTTTGTGCGCAAGAAAGACGAGGACTTGCAACGGATAGCCCGGGCCGCAGGCAACACCATAATTTCTGAGCAGGGATTTGTAAGCATTTTCGAAAAGAGATTTTTTTGTCTTAACTCCAGATGACCATTCTTTAATTCTATGAATTCAAGCTCATACAACGAATCTCCAATCACTATCTCAACTTTAACAAAATACTGTTTATTACACCTTTAATAATCCTTAACTTTGCCCACCATAAAATACACACTACTATGCAATATGATGTTATAGTTATAGGTTCGGGCCCCGGTGGTTATGTAGCCGCTATCCGTTGTGCCCAGCTTGGTTTAAAAACCGCAATTGTTGAAAAATATAATACCCTTGGCGGTACCTGCCTTAATGTAGGCTGTATCCCCTCAAAGGCGTTGTTGGATTCGTCTGAACACTACCACAATGCTGCCCATGCTTTTAAAACACATGGCATCAACCTTAAAGATCTTTCGATAGATTTTGGGCAGATGATCAAACGCAAACAGGAAGTTGTTGATGCCAATACCAGCGGTATCAGCTACCTGATGAAGAAAAACAAGATCGACACTCACTTTGGTGTAGGATCATTTAAAGATAAAAATACCATCACCGTTAAAAAGAGCGATGGTACTGTTACTGAGATCACCGGTAAAAATGTGATCATTGCTACAGGTTCAAAACCATCGGCACTGCCATTTTTGCCTATTGATAAAAAACGCATTATCACTTCAACCGAGGCTTTAACCCTGAGCGAAGTGCCTAAACACCTGGTATTGATCGGTGGCGGCGTTATCGGTTTGGAGCTGGGTTCGGTTTATGCCCGTTTAGGCGCCAAAGTATCTGTAATTGAATTTATGGATGGCATTATCCCAACTATGGATAAAGGCTTAGGTCGCGAGTTGCAGAAAGTATTGACCAAACTGGGTATGGAATTTTACCTGGGCCATAAAGTTACCGGAGCTGCTGTAAAAGGCAAAGAAGTAACCGTTAGCTTCGATACCCCTAAAGGTGAAAAGAAAGAACTGAAAGGCGATTACTGCCTGGTAGCTGTTGGCCGTATTGCTTATACCGATGGTTTAGGATTAGAGAACATAGGCATTACCGTTGAGGAGCGCGGTCGTAAAATCACGGTTGACGAGCACCTGGAAACAAAAGTTAAAGGTGTATACGCTATTGGTGATGTAATTAAAGGCGCTATGCTTGCTCACAAAGCCGAAGATGAAGGTACATTGGTTGCTGAAATTATTGCAGGTCAGAAACCACATATCGATTACAACCTGATCCCGGGAGTAGTTTATACCTGGCCGGAAGTTGCTGCTGTTGGTCAAACAGAAGAGCAATTGAAAGCTGCAGGTGTTAAATACAAAACAGGTTCATTCCCGTTCAAGGCGAGCGGTCGTGCCCGTGCAAGCGGCGACCTTGATGGTTTTGTAAAAGTATTGGCTGATGCCACTACCGACGAAATTTTAGGCGTACACATGATTGGTCCGCGTGCTGCCGATATGATAGCCGAAGCTGTTGTAGCTATGGAGTACCGCGCAAGTGCCGAAGATATTTCGCGCATGAGCCACGCTCACCCAACGTATACCGAAGCTATGCGCGAAGCATGTTTAGCAGCTACTGAAAACAGGGCGATACATATTTAATTTCGGAATTGGGATTTTCGATTTCGGATTTTTAATTTGAAATATTTAAAAGCGGTTATCATTTGATAGCCGCTTTTTTAGTTTTAAGTTAGTGGTAAATACTTCTGTTATGAAAGTGATAACCTACCCCTTATTCACATTTTTAATTTTGATCGGCTTTACGGTTAATGCGCAAACCAAACAAATTAAATCGGTACCTGATATTGAGGTCTATGATATCAACGGAAAGCATACTACACTAAAACAATTAGGGCAAAATAAAGTGCTGTTTATTGATTGCTGGTTTGTGCCTTGTCCGCCCTGTTTTCGCGAGATGGGTATGTTGCATAAACTTTATGCTAAGTACAAGGACAATAAGAACTTTTGCTTTATAACACTATGCCAAACCGATAGCGGCATAGTTAAGCGGTTTATTGCGCAGGATAAATCGATAGATAATTTTGTTAGAATGTATAAGGATTTTAGTAAGCGGCAGGATTTTAAGCTACCTGTTTACTTTATACCCGGTTGCGATGAGAAAATTTATACAGGCAAAGTTTTAGCTAAATATACGCCCGATGACAAAACCAAATGTCCCGACAGGCAGTTTGGTTTTAGAGGATATCCAACGGTTATTATCTTCAATAAGCGAGGGAAGCTGATTTTTGAGAAAACCGGCTATGGTGATCACGAAGATGAAAACAACCTAAAAATGAAAAACCTAATTGAACGGAGCATAGCGGCTAAATGATCATGAAAGCATTGACAGACATAGGGATTGTGCTATCAACGATTACATTGATGGAACTCATCTCCTGGGCTATGCATAAATACCTTTTCCACGGCCCGCTGTGGTTTATCCACAAAACACACCATCAGCAAAGGCATGGCTGGTTTGAGCTAAACGACCTGTTCAGCATCGGTTTTGCTGCTTTTGCCTTATGGCTGATGTGGATTGGGCATTTAAGTTTGGATTACCGATTTTGGATAGGTACAGGGATAAGCATTTACGGGATCATTTATTTCATTTTTCACGACTGGTTTATCCATAACCGCTTTAAAGCTTTTAAAAGCGATAACCGCTACCTGGCGGGGATCCGCAGGGCGCATAAGATCCATCATAAATCAACGGAGAAATATCCATCAGAAGAGTTTGGGTTATTGGTAGCGAGCAGGAAATGGTTTAAGAAATGAGGGGCCTAATTGTCAGCCTTTTGTTCACATCTTAACTTGATAACTGTCAGTAGTCGCTCTTGAAAATCGGATAATAAGGCATTCCCCCAAAGTGTAGCATATTGATTGATCCGGGTATCCAGCCTGTATGATGATGACAGGCAGAGCTCTGTTTGGTTATTGTTGATCTTTTTCAACGTGTAAGATGCATCAATAAACTTGAAGTGATTGCCCATCAAAATATGCTTGTCGAATACTGTGTTCCTGATAGTTGATGGCAATACAGCTATATTAAATGAAACTTTTTTATTCCGTTCCCAGTGATTAACTGTTTCTATAAACTTTAGTCCTCCTTCAAAATGTCCGATCCTTGTGGCACCGATGGTGTCTTTATTAAGTTCAGCATATAACGGCTGGGGGATGCCTGCATAATTAAAGAAGCCTTTGTGATATTCAGTGATGTTGATCTGGTCAACCCGAACCACGTGCTGCCATATATTTTGCGGAGTAGCGTTAATAATGGTAACCGTATTAACATGGTAGATGCCTGTGGGCATTTTGAATTGCTCCTCCACCATTCCGCAAATAAATGGAATGAGGAGAACAGAATATAATGTGTTTTTATTTTGCCGATATTTTAGTAGCAAGATGCCAATAATACTACCGCCAATCATGGCAGCTAGTAGAAAAGGGGCCGATATGATCAATATGCATATAAAATCCTCGGCCCTGGAGGTGAAACAAAATAGAAAGAATAAAAGAACCGTTAAACAAGGCGTAAATATTCTATAACCAGACTTACTCAACTGGCGATCGGATGCAAAAAACATTGGAACCATTCCTATCACGAAAGGAACTATCCACACAAACGTTATTGAAAAGAGATCGGTAAAACTAAAATTACTTCCGGGAAGGTTAAATGCCAGCCTTAACCCCAATCCGTAAGATGCGCCTAATAAAATCCCTGCATATTCACTAACAAAAAGTTTAAACCGTGTATTGAAATTGCTAATCATGGGATGATAAGGTTAAGGTTGTAATATAAGTAATAAAGGATCTTAAAAATACAAGCGGTCTATTTCCAGGTATGAGGCAGACAACAGCCATCAGTAAAAAAGTTAACTTAAGTTTCATTGTGACAGGAATGGATTTTAGAGTGAATATACTAATCTCTTAAAACTATTAATGCAATTTATTAAACTGTAAAATAGAATAGGTAGATTATTACCTTTGCCAAACACCTATGAACATCCTCATCGTCAACAATACCCCAATCCCGGCAACTAAATACGGCGGCACCGAGCGTATTATCTGGTGGCTTGGCCGCGAGTTAAACCGTCTTGGTCACAAAATCACTTACCTGGTAAGCGAGGGATCAAGCTGTCCGTTTGCAAAGGTGTTAATCTATGATCCGACTAAAGATTTGGATCAGCAGGTGCCCGATGATATAGATGTGGTACATTTTCAGTTCCAGGTGAGTGGGTTTACTAAAAAGCCCTATATAGTTACTGTGCATAATAACCCGGGTGGGGCGCAATTGGATCGTAACTCGGTATTTGTGTCGGCCAATCATGCGCAAAGGTATGGCTCAAGGGTGTTTGTACATAATACCATAGATACTGCCGACTACCCAAAGCCAGACCTTAATAATAAACGAATGTACGCGCATTTTTTAGCTAAAGCTGCCTGGCGCGTAAAGAATGTAAAAGGGGCTATTGATGTAGCTACCATGAGTGGTAATAAATTAGTAGTGCTTGGCGGCACCCGGCTTAACCTGAAAATGGGTTTGCGTTTTACGCCTAATCTTAATGTACGTTTTAAGGGAATGGTTGGGGATGAAGCAAAATCGATAGTGATGAACAGCTCGAAGGCTTTGATTTTCCCGGTGTTGTGGCATGAACCATTTGGGATAGCTATTGTTGAAAGCCTTTATTTTGGTTGCCCTGTTTTCGGCACACCTTACGGATCATTACCCGAACTGGTACCCGCAGAGGTTGGCTTGCTTTCGGCAAGTAAAACTGAATTAGCCGCCGGACTCAGAAACGTTGACAGCTTCAACAAGCAATACTGCCACCAGTACGCGGCAGATAACTTTAATATTGGCAAAATGGCTGCGGCTTACCTGGCGTTATACGAACAAGTTTTAAACGGGCGTGCGTTGAATTTGGTCAAACCCGAACTGATCAATCGCGATCAGCCCAAATACCTGCCGTGGAATAATTAAAATTCAGCTATTTTTGAGCATAAAAATTTTTAGTGGATAGTACAGCAGCTTCAATTTTTTCATCACAAAAACGGCCTTATTTTATTGTGCTGTTATTAACTATCGTGCTTAATGTAGCCGGTATCGGCATCAAATTTTTTACCGATGATGGGGCTTTGTATTCGGCCCTCGCGCGCAGCATGGCGCAAAGCAATAACTTTACCGACCTGTTATATCATGGTGCCGACTGGCTCGATAAGCCGCATTTCCCTTTCTGGATTATCGCTATCAGTTTTAAGATTTTCGGCATCAATACTTTTGCCTATAAATTGCCGGCCTTGCTGTTCTTTTTCATGTCGGTGGTGTACACTTACAAGCTTGCCAAAAAGTTTTATGGTGATGAAACAGCCATTATCGCTATCCTGATATTGCTTACAGCCCAACACAGCCTAATGTCAAATACCGATGTACGTGCCGAGCCTTATATTATGGGGCTGCTCATGGGCGCCGTTTACCATTTTTATAAAGTAAAAAAGCGTATCAGCATTGCCGATATACTACTGGCTTCCATATTTACAGCATGTGCTGTAATGACCAAAGGTATTTACCTGCTTATCCCGATAGGGGGATCCATCATTGGCGATTACCTGTTTAAAGGAAATATCAAGGGTGTTTTCCACTGGAAATGGCTGTTGTCGTTTATCCTGGTAGTGATATTTACTTTGCCCGAAATATATTCGGTATACATGCAGTTCGACCTTCACCCCGAAAAAGTTGTTTTTGGTCGTACCGGGATTTCCGGAATCCACTGGTTTTTATGGGATAGCCAGTTCGGGCGTTTTAACAATAACGGATACATTACCAATACCCACGGCGATAAGCTGTTTTTTGTGCACACCCTGCTTTGGGCTTTCGCGCCCTGGGCTATTATCCTGTTCTACTCACTTTATGCTACCATCAGGAAAATGGTTAAGCGTATTGCCCAGCCCGAATATCTGTGTATCTCCGGTGGAGTTTTAATGTTGCTAATCTTTTCGGCATCGAAGTTTCAGTTGCCATTTTATACCAATATCCTGTTCCCGTTTTTTGCTATTATAACAGCGGCTTTTATTAGTTCATTAAAAGTTGATGCAGAATTTAAGTTTTTCAAGATCGCCCAATACATCATTACGTCTCTTTTATTGGTTGCTGTTATAGCGCTTAACTTCGTTTTTGCGCCGGAGTGCTGGCCCGTATTTGCTGTATTGATTATAGGATTCATTGGCCTGGTTATCTACATTTATAAAAAACCGGCGCAGATTTACCAGCCAGTATTTTTATTTACCTGTGCCGTATCAGTTCTGGTGAATGTTTACCTCGTAACCGTTGCTTATCCTATTATTGTTGACTACCGCGGAGATCTTTCAGCAGCCGAATACCTTAATCAAAACTATCCCCAGCAGAAAGTAAGTGCGGCGGTTTTATCAAACACCTTCGATTTTTACTACAAAGGTGAAGCGACTTATACTAATGTTGATGATATCTTAAAAACAGACAGTCTGAAAAGCCGGATCATTGTAGCCGACGAAAAAGCGGTAGCTGAATTAAAAGCAAAGGGAATTACCTATAATACGGTCAAAGCATTTCAGGATTTTCCTCATGAAAATCTGAGCCTGCCATTTATTATTAAAAAGAAGAGAGCTGCTACTTTAGATCAGTTTTATTTGATCAGGTTGGGTAAATAATGGCGTTAAACAAATCGTAAGACATCGCCGATCGCTGTAATTAAAACAAAGCCTCCGAATATATAGAGTGCCGTTCTCACCAATATCCTCATCGGGTTTAAATAGCTATTTCTTAATTCGGCCTGTTTACTTGTATCTGCTATTTTCTTTATCTGCCAGGATACATAATTATTGTTTGTAAAAATGAAGTTGATGAATGTGTAGATCAGGAATAACATGATCACCAAATTTACTCCATGTATTTCTGCTGCTGTTACCGGTCCTGATTTTGGTTGTACATGGTATTGTGAAGTTGCGTGGCCGTGTGCCTTGAATGAAAGAAAAATAAGATAAAACACATGGACAATTAAAAAAAACACAGGTATCAATGCATTGATTTTAAAGTATGGATCGTTTTTGCCCGTCGCATTAATAAAACCAATAAGCATGTAAGCCTGGCAGGCCGTTGGGATAAGCATACCTATTATCAATAAATAGTTACTTATTTCTGAAATAACTCGCCGATTGTCTTGGTTGAGCGTCATAGTCATAAGTACCAATGCTACGACAAACGGAATCAGTAAAAGAATAGCTTTCCTGTAATTAAGATTTAGTTGCATCGCGATAAAGTTTGAGGTTAAGATAGAAAGGTTAGCTTTTAAATAAAAGCACCTTTACTTATTTCTGCAATGTTTGATACTTATTCCCATTAGCAGGGTCAAGCTGTAAAAACAGGTTCATGGCGGTTAGGCGTTCCTGGTTATCGGCCTTGCTGTAAATGGAAACCAGCTCATCACTTTTTGCAGTATAAAATATGAGCGGTAGCATAGCTCCTACGCGCTGCCTGTCTATCTGCTGTAGCAGAGGTAGCAGGGCATCAATGGCTTTGCGGCCTTTGCTTACATTATCGGCCATTAAATCAAGCCCGTTGCGATGATAATCATACAAAAAGCTGCGCAGCGGGTTATATAATTTATTATTCAGATTTTCGGATAGCCAATAACGGTTCACATTGCCATCAAAAGCTTTCCAGCCGCTATACGATGATGTCTGAGCATTAG
The DNA here is from genome assembly GCF_047324315.1 of Mucilaginibacter sp. Mucisp86. NCBI lineage: Bacteria > Pseudomonadati > Bacteroidota > Sphingobacteriia > Sphingobacteriales > Sphingobacteriaceae > Mucilaginibacter > Mucilaginibacter sp. Mucisp86. The sequence continues at coordinate 3,698,617 of NZ_CP168503.1, read as the reverse complement.
TTACTATAGTTTGGGCAGCCAAAAAATAAGGTGTTCCTCCAAATTTAGAAAAGCTGTCATAATCAAGCCCGATAATAATGTTGGCATAAAAAGCCATGATAGAGCTTAAATTGCCCTGAAAGTTTTGATCAGTGTAATCGATGGTCTGACCCTCGGTATAGCTAAAGCTGATATCTTTATCATTGAGGTTTAACAAGGTAGATGTGTAAGATGAACCATACACCGGCCTTGACGATTGTACTTGCAGTTCGCCGGTAAAATTGCTGCTGCCATCCCAGTTGGTAACGTTCAGCACAAAATTGCAATCTATCCTTTCCTGTGGCAAAATTGGGTCGGCACTCCACTTGCGGCCGTTCAGAAAGTCCTTCATCGCCGTTTCCAGGGTTTGGAAAACTCGTTTATTGGCAACCTGTATTTTGGGCGATAAAACCTGCACACGGGCATTCAGGTCCTGGGCCATAGCCTGGCCACAAACAATCATCAGTACCGTGTAAAGCAGCAGTTTTTTCATCCGTTTATCATTTGGGCAACTTTATCGCAAATATCGCGGGCTACAGCTTCTTTAGTTTTTAAATCGAAAGAGGTTTGTTTAAGCTCCCGATCAATAATGGTTATTTTATTGGTATCGCCCGCAAAACCGGCACCCGCGTCATTGAGCGAATTTAGTACAATAAAATCAAGATTTTTCTTTTGCAGCTTGGTTATTGCGTTCATTTCCTCATCGTTGGTTTCCAGCGCAAAACCAACCAATATCTGCCCTGCACCTTTAGCTTCGCCCAGTTTTTTCAATATATCGGTGGTTTTCTTCAGCTCGATGGTTAAACCGCCATCCTGTTTCTTGATCTTTTGAGTGGCCACATCTGCCGGGGCATAATCGGCTACGGCAGCACTCATAATGCAGGCTTTTACATCACTGTAAACAGACAGACAAGCTTCAAGCATTTGCGCCGCCGAAGTAACATTTACCCGTTTAATGTTTTGTTGTTTACTTGTTTGAGCGGTAGGCCCTGTCACCAAAGTAACATCGGCCCCCATCGATGCCAATACATCCGCGATAGCGAACCCCATTTTACCTGATGAATGATTGCCGATGAACCTAACCGGGTCTATAGCTTCATAGGTTGGTCCGGCGGTTACCAATATTTTATGACCTGTTAAAAGGAGCTTTTTTTTTGATTCGGCTTCCAGGAAGGCAACAATCTCTTCAGGTTCGGCCATCCGTCCTTCGCCGTGCAGACCACTTGCCAGCTCGCCGTTTCCGGGTGCGATCATAATATTACCGAACGACTGCAACCTGCTTACGTTTTGACGTGTAGCAGGGTGTAACCACATATCAAGGTCCATGGCCGGGGCGAAATAAACCGGGCATTTGGCCGATAGATATACAGCGCTAAGCAAATTATCGCAAAGGCCATTGGCCATTTTAGCAAGAGTATTGGCAGTTGCTGGGGCAATAACCATCATATCGGCCCAAAGCCCAAGTTCAACATGGTTGTTCCATTCGCCGGTATCTTCCTTAAAATAATCAACCAGCGTTGGATTTTTTGACAGGGTAGAAAGTGTGAGCGGTGTAATAAAATGTGTTGCATCTGTTGTCATCACCACTTTAACGTTAGCTCCTGCTTTAACAAGCAGCCTTACCAGTAGTGCCGACTTGTAGGCTGCAATACTACCGCAAACTCCTAAAACAATATTTTTCATATGCCCCCTAACCCCCTAAAGGGGGAATGCTATGTTATAAAATTAAAAGTAACAAAAAACTCCCATACGGGAGTCTTTTGTTGTATCATGAATAATTTCCTATGCTCCCCCTTCAGGGGGCCGGGGGGCTAAACTTCTTTAGTTGGGTTACGGTAATAAACCTTACCGTCTAAAAATTCCTGAACCGCAACTAATGATGGTTTAGGTAATTTTTCGTAGTATTTTGAAATTTCAATTTGCTCACGGTTTTCAAACACTTCTTCAAGGTTGTCATTTGATGATGCAAACTCAGAAAGTTTCTGGTGAAGTTCTTCTTTAATGTTGTTCGAAATCTGGTTAGCCCTTTTTGACATAATCACAAGCGACTCATAGATGTTCTCTGTTTTGGTATCCAGCTCGCGTAAATCGCGGGTTACAGTGCTGCTGGCTGCTGCTGGTTTATTACTGTTGTTAGCTGTCATATCTTAATTTAACTCTTTAATATATCTTAATTAATATGGTATTTTTTGCGGCTGATTTTTTTCAGACGGCGCTGTAGTTGTTACAGTATCTTTAGATGCAAGCTTTTTGGCAACTTTTGAATTGCTCATTGCTTCGGCAATAAGGCGTTGAGCTTGTTTAATACCTTGCTGGCTGTCTTTTACATAAGTTTGCGTTTCGTGCAGGTATTTGCTGTTTGGATATTTTTCAGCAAACTGGTCGGCATAGGCTATAGCCTGGTTAAAGCGTTCCTCCTGTTTGGTTTCAAAGCTATGGTAAGCATACTGATATTGCGCTTTAACAATAAGGTATTCCATTTCTTCGCCGTATTTGGTATCAGGATAATCGCGCAAAGCGTTGTTAAACGCAATCACTGCCGATTGAAAATCGCTGATAGTTAAATAAAGTTTAGCGTTGGCATAAGCTTTGGTTTCCAGTTTATCGCGCAGGTTCTGGATCAGCTTGCTGGCTTCTGCCACACGGTCGCTTTTGGGATAAAGGTTAATAAACAACTGTAAAGCATCGATAGCTTTTAACGTGTTATCCTGGTCAAGCGAATATATAGGCGAATCAAGGTAGTAGCAATAAGCCGAAAAGAAACGGCATTCCTCAGCCCTTGGGCTTGAAGGATAAGTGTCTGCGAATGTTTTAAAGTGATACCTGGCCGACGTATAATCTTTTTGTTTGTAATATGTGAACGCGTAATAGTAAAAAAGATCCTCAGCACCTTCACGACCGCGATAACGTTCAACCAGCACCTCAAATAAACCTAAAGCTTTGTTATAATCTTTTTTGTTATAGTACTTAATAGCTTCCTGGTATTTTTTGGCGTAATCGTTACTGGCTTTTAACTTTTCGTATTTGCTTTTACAACTGCCAAGCGTAATAATTACGATAGCTAAAACACTGGCTAATAACGTTAGTTGCTTTTTAAACATTCTGCAAAGATAGTTAATAATATAAATCAATCAATTTTTATTTAGCCGCTAATATATAACGAGGCATTGGCTCGCTACCTATGTATATAGTGTATTTAACATCTTTTAACTATTGCCGGTTGAGGCATAATGTGCTGGTTAAATTAATACGGTTGAAATGGCTGTTTCTTATATTATTCCGGATTTTTTAAAACTTACTAAATGAAAAGTTATACAGGTTAAACCGCAGCAGGTTTATGTAATTTGCAGGATTGATTGCGAATGCTTGCTGTTTAAATGATAGCTGCACCAGTCGTTATAAACCCGACTATTATATCGGGGGCGGTCTATCTTAATCTGCCCTTTAAAAATTACCCTAAACACCCTGCATTTTACCCCATTTGTAACAGAACCGTTGATAAGTCGGTTTATCCTGAACTGTTTATTAAATTAGCCGATTAACACGACTGATCTCATGAAGAAAATTAACTTATTTTTTGTGCTGGTGTTACTATACACCGGCGTTAATGCTCAAAGTAGCTACGTAAAGGAGCATTTTACCAAAAAAGATGTGTACATCACCATGCGCGATGGTGTAAAACTGTTCACATCCATCTATACTCCAAAGGATGCTTCGCCACAAAACAAGTATCCGATGATGATGCAGCGCACTTGCTACAGCGTTGCCCCTTATGGTGAGGACAAATACCCTCAAAGACTTGGACCATCTGAAATTATGATGAAAGAGGGCTACATTTTTGTTTACCAGGATGTACGCGGCCGCTGGAAAAGTGAAGGCACCTGGACCAACATGACCCCGGTTATCGACAACAAAAAAAGTAAAAAAGATGTTGATGAAGGTTCTGATACCTATGACACCATCGACTGGCTGGTTAAAAACGTAGCCAACAACAACGGCAAGGTTGGCCAGTATGGCATCTCCTACCCCGGCTTTTATACCGCTGCCGGTATCCTGTCCAACCACCCCGCGCTCAAGGCCTCATCTCCTCAGGCCCCCATTTCCGATTTCTTTTTTGACGATTTCCACCACAACGGTGCTTTTATTGAAGGTTACTTTTTCACCTTCCCGGTATTTGGTGTTCAAAAAACAGATACAACAAGCAAAGCCTGGTATACCATGCTTAAACCCGACAGCAAAGATGGTTATCAATACCTGTTAGATCTGGGCCCGCTTAAAAATGCAGATAAGTTTTATCATGATAACTTTTTCTGGCAGGAAACCATCAACCACCCTAACTATGATGAGTTTTGGCAAAAACGCGGCCTGCTAAAACACTACGGCAAAGTAAAGCCTGCAGTAATGCTGGTTGGCGGCTGGTTTGATGCCGAAGACTTAACCGGTCCGCTGGCTATTTATAAAACCATTAACAAAACCGATCCGAACGCTTACAATACTATTGTGATGGGGCCATTCGGTCATGGCCGATGGTCGCGCGAAACGGGGCATACCATGCACAGCAATGTTTACTTTGGCGATAGCGTGGCTACCTTCTATCAAAAAAATATCGAGGCTAAATTCTTTAACCATTTCCTGAAGGGCAATGGCGATAAAAACTCCGGCTTACCAAATGCTTACATGTTTAATACCGGCAAAAAAGAATGGGCCACTTTTGACAAATGGCCTGCTGCAAATGCTGTACACGAAAAAATGTTTTTAGGGGCCGACGGCAAGCTTTCAACTACTCAAGCCGCATCTGCCGGTTCAGTTTCGTATGTAAGCGATCCGCTCAAACCGGTTCCTTATACTGAAGATAACACTACAACCATGGGCTTCACCCCTCACAATTATATGAGCGAGGATCAGCGTTTTGCAGGTCGCCGCCCGGATGTATTGGTTTACCAGAGTGAAGTATTAAATGATGATGTTACCCTTGGCGGCGAGATCATGGCGCACCTTAAAATTGCCACAACGGGTACCGATGCTGATTTTGTTGTAAAACTGATTGACGTTTACCCACCTGATGAACCTAACAATCCATACATGCCAAACAAAAACATCATCCTGAGCAACTACTGGCAAATGGTACGTTCGGAAGTAATGCCGGCACGTTTCCGCAACAGCTTTGAAAAACCAGAAGCATTGGTAGCCAATCAAAAAACAGATGTGAATTTCCGCCTGCAGGATGTGTTGCATACCTTTAAAAAAGGTCACCGCATCATGATCCAGGTACAAAGCACCTGGTTCCCTATTGTGGCTCGTAACCCACAAAAATTTGTGGAGAACCCGTATAAAGCAGATGAAAGTGATTACATCAAGGCAACCGAAACAGTTTATAATGATAGCTATATTGATGTACAGGTTTTGAAGTAAGAGATTGGTGATTAGAGGTTGGAGATAAGAGATTAGGGTTTTGCCCCCGCTTTCCTTAAACCATTGACCGGACTTTCTAATTCCGGCCAATGGTTTTATAAATAAGCTTTAACTTAGGTTTATGAAACTATCTTTCACCATCACATTGCTAATCATTATTACCCAGGTCTCTGTTGCTCAACTCAAAGTACTTAAGCTTAGCAAAGCAGATATCCCCAAATCCATTACTTACAAAGGACATATCATAAACGCGGTAAAATATACCGACAAAACGGGCGATCACATAGTGTTCACTACCGAAACCGGTGAAACGCCGGCAAAGAAAAGCGCAACCGATGATGGCCGGGATGCCGCCTTATATGCCTATCATTACGATATCACGGGCTCCGATCAGCTTGAGCTAAGCTGGCAAACGTATGATTTCATTTCAGACTGCAATGTAGATATTAAGGCAAATTACGTTCCGGGTACATTCGCTGTTACCGATGTGGATAATAATGGCATCGCCGAAGTTTGGTTGGTTTACCGCACCGCGTGCCGTGGAGATGTAAGTCCAAGTGAAATGAAGATCATTATGCACGAGGCTGATAAAAAATATGCCGTTCGCGGCACCAGCAAAGTCAAACTATCCGAAAAAGAATACATTGGCGGTACCTATACTTTTGACGCAGCCTTTAAGGCCGCGCCGGCTACATTCCGAAAATATGCTGCCGATACATGGAAGAAAAATATCATGGATACCTTTTAACCTGACACAATTAAGTACATGAAAATAAAACAACTATATCTTGCAGCGCTTACCTTACTAAGCACAGCAACAATTGCCCTGCCGGCGAAGGCACAGCTCCTGAAAGAAAAAGAGCAGTTTACCCGTGCTGATTCGCTTCGTGGTATGCTTACACCTTTACGCACTTGCTATGATATCAACTATTACCACCTTGATGTTAAGATTGATATCGATAAAAAGTTCATCAGCGGCAGCAACCAATTTAAATTCACCGCCACGCAGGATTTCAATAAACTGCAATTCGATCTGTTTGCTAATCTTAGTATCGCCAAAGTTGTTTACAAAGGCAAAGAGCTTACTTTCACCCGCGATGGAAACGCGGTATTCCTCAACTTTCCGCAAACCATAAGCAAAGGCAGTAAGGATGAATTTACCGTTTATTATTCAGGCAATCCAACCATAGCTAAAAATGCCCCCTGGGATGGTGGCTTGGTATTTAAAAAAGATTCCTTAGGCAAGCCCTTTGTGGCAACGGCCTGCGAGGGTGTCGGTGCAAGCATCTGGTGGCCGACTAAAGATCACCTGGCTGATGAGGTGGACAGCATGATGATCAGTATCAGCGCGCCTAAAGGGTTAAAAGACGTTTCGAACGGTCGCCTGCGTAAAGTAACCCAGCTAAAGGATGGCTACACCCGGTTCGACTGGTTTGTGGCCAACCCAATCAACAACTATGATGTGGCTGCCAACATTGCCGATTATACCCATTTTGAAGATACCTATATGGGCGAAAAGGGAAAACTTACCCTCGATTATTGGGTGTTGCCAACCAGTCTTGAGAAGGCTAAAAAACAATTTGCAGCCAATGTCAAGCCAATGTTGAAAGCCTTTGAACACTGGTTTGGCCCCTACCCTTTTTATGAGGATGGCTACAAACTGGTTGAAACACCTCATTTAGGTATGGAGCACCAGGGCGCAGTAGCCTATGGCAATCACTTCCTGAATGGTTATATGGGCTATGATTTATCAGGCACAGGCTGGGGCAGCAAATGGGATTATATCATTGTTCATGAAAGCGGGCACGAATGGTTTGGCAATAACATAACCGATAAAGACCTTGCCGATATGTGGATCCATGAAAGCTTTACCTGTTATTCCGAATCGCTTTTTGTTGAGGATAACTGGGGTAAAAAAGCAGGGCAGGAATATAATTACGGCTTAAGGCTCACCATTAATAATGACAGCCCTATAGTTGGCATTTACAATGTAAATAAAGAAGGCTCCGGCGATATGTATTCCAAGGGCGCTGTTTTCCTTAATATGATCCGTACGATTATTAACGACGATGAAAAATGGCGCGGCATCCTGCGTGGGCTCAACCAAACTTTTTACCATAAAACGGTTACTTATGATGATGTGGTAGGTTTCATCAATACGCAATCGGGCATGAACTTTTCGGCAATATTTGATCAGTACCTGCATTACCGTAGCCTTCCGGTATTGGAATTTACCAGCCACGAAAACAAACTTTATTGCCGCTGGATTGCCGAGGCTAAAGATTTCAACATGCCCATCAGGGTGCGCGTAAAGGGCGGCGAATATAAATTCATCACCCCAACAAGACAGCTGAGCCCCGTTGAAATTCCCGGAGCTACTAAGGATAATATTGAAATTGACTATTTAAACTACTACGTGGGTGCGCTCATGGATTAATCCCCAATATAAATGAAAAATAAGTTTTTAAATATTTGCGCAATTGCTTTAGGGTTAACAATAACCGGCTTAGGAACCGCACAGGCGCAATTAGGCACCAACAGACAAACGTTTACCCGTGCCGATTCGCTTAGAGGCAGCTTAACACCACTACGCACTTGTTATGATATCAATTACTATCACCTTGATGTGAAGTTTGATATCGATAAAAAATTTATTAGCGGCAGCAACCTGTTCAAGTTTACGGCTACCCAAAATTTCACCAAACTTCAGTTTGATCTGTTTGACAATTTAAAAGTAGAGAAAGTAGTTTACGAGGGCGCCGAAATACCTTTTACCCGCGAGTTTAACGCGGTGTTTGTAACCTTTCCTAAAACCATAAAAAAAGGCAGTAAAGATGAGTTTATCGTTTATTACTCGGGTAACCCAACCATTGCCAAACGTGCCCCCTGGGATGGCGGCGTAGTTTACACTACCGATTCATTAGGCAAACCATGGGTGGCAACTGCCTGCCAGGGTATTGGTGCAAGCATCTGGTGGCCTACTAAAGATCATCAGTACGACGAAGTGGACAGCGCCCTGATCAGCATCAGCGCACCTAATGGTTTAAAAGACGTTTCAAACGGAAGGCTGCGCAAGGTGACCGACCTGAATAACGGTTACACCCGGTTCGACTGGTTTGTAGCCAACCCTATTAATAATTATGATATAGAAGCCAACATTGGCGATTACGCTCACTTTGAAGGCACCTACCAGGGCGAAAAAGGTCCGCTTACGCTTGATTACTGGCCTTTAAGCTACAACGTTCATAAAGCCAAAAAGCAATGGGAGCTTGATGCACCGCGGATGCTTAAATCATTTGAATACTGGTTTGGCCCCTACCCTTTTTATGAAGATGGATACAAACTGGTTGAAACCCCACATTTAGGTATGGAACACCAAAGCGGCACCGCCTATGGCAACCACTATAAAAACGGCTACCTGGGCCGCGACCTTTCAGGTACGGGCTGGGGCTTGAAATGGGATTTCATCGTAGTACACGAAAGCGGGCATGAGTGGTTTGGCAATAACATCACGTCAAAAGATGTGGCCGATATGTGGATCCACGAAAGTTTCACTAACTATTCCGAATCATTGTTCATTGAAACCTATTATGGTAAACAAGCCGGGCAGGAATATGTGAATGGTACCCGTAAAAACATCCGTAATGATAAGCCAATTGTAGGCCCATATGGTGTAAACATGGAAGGCTCAGGCGATATGTATTATAAAGGCGGCAACCTGTTAAACATGGTACGCACCATCATCAACAACGATGATAAATGGCGCAGCATCCTCCGCGGACTAAACAAAACCTTCTACCATAAAACGGTTACTTACGATGATATCGTAGGATACATCTGCAAACAGGCAGGTATGAACCTTGCCCCGGTATTTGATCAGTACCTGCACTATAAAGATATCCCCACCCTGCAGTTTGTAGTTAAAGACGGCAAGCTTTATTCCAAATGGATCGCCAATGCCGAAGGCTTTAACATGCCGGTAAAGGTACGCGTTAAAGGCGGCGGGTATATCTTTATTAAACCAACTACCCAGTTTACTCCGGTTAAGATTGACGGTATAACCAAGGACAATGTGGAGGTGGATACTTTCAATTATTATATTAAAGTTGAGTAAATGGTTGATTGGGTGAGTGGTTGGTTTACCCGAATGAGAAATTTTAGAATTCAGACTTCCGAAGTTTTAAAAACTTCGGAAGTCTTTTGTTTTTATTAAGGTTGATCTGTAAAGCCGGTGTCCGCTTTAACTACTCACTTAATCAAACCAATCACTCACCCAATCAACCGAATCAACTACTCACCGAAACCAACTCCACAAAAAAATCCAAATCCCGTGCAACTTTCCGTACCCCACCGGCGTCTAATTTGAAAACGAAACTAAAACAACCGTCATGAAATCGATTTCAAAAATATTATTAGCCACAGTGTTGGCAGCAGCAACCACAAGTTACACCATCGCGAAACCATCACACCCAATTGTTAAACATGCTGATCAAACCACGCAAGACCGTCATTTATCTGGCTTCAGCGCTATTGACCTGGCCGGCTCATTTGATGTTTACTTTACGCAGGGATCAAATGAATCGGTAAAAGTTGAGGCGCCTTCAGATGTTATCGACAAGATCATTACCGAAGTGCAGGGCGGCGTATTGAAGATATACAGTAAAAAAGGCACCAGTTGGGATAACTGGAGTTTTGGCCGCAACCGCAAAATGATTGTTCACGTTGTAGCTAAAGATATGACCAGCATTAACGTTGCCGGTTCGGGCGATGTTTATTTTAAAGAAGGGATCACCACCAATTCATTAAAACTAAAAGTAGTTGGCTCGGGTGATATGCTGGGCAAATTAAGCGTAAAAAACCTGGATAGCAGCATTTCGGGCTCTGGTGACATGAAACTTTCGGGCCGTGCGGATAATTCAAGAGTAAATGTTGTAGGTTCGGGTGATTTCACCGCCCGCGACCTGATCACCATTAATACCGAGGTACACATAGCCGGTTCGGGCGATGCTACCATCAACGCCAGCAATAAAATTGATGCTTCAGTAAGTGGCTCAGGCGATGTTCATTATACCGGCGGGGCTAAAAATATTTCAAGCTCAAAAGCCGGCAGCGGGGATATTGAGAGGATATAGATTCCGGCTAAATTCTATCCGGCAGAAAGTAAAAACAATTAAAAAATAATAGGGAGCGTCATTGCAGTAACAGAGCAATGACGCTTTTTATTTTACAGTATTTGTGAAACTATTTTTATCCCGCTTCTTAGTATCTTTATACAAAAGAAACACTCCACCATTCCTATCGCTAACCATGAAAAAGCTATTCTTCATTATGATTGCTGCTTGCTTTTGCGCATGCAATAATCCATCAAAACCAACAGCGGCAGACACCTCCGCCGAACCATCAAACACTCCCTACGAAGTAAAAACCGGGGGCAGTAAAATGATCAAAGTTGCCGGAAAATATAATGTATGGACGAAAAAAGTTGGCGATGGCAAAATAAAAGTATTGCTATTGCATGGCGGCCCGGGTTTTTCGCACGATTATATGGAATGCTATGAAGACTTTTTGCCCAAGGAAGGTATCGAGTTTTATTACTATGATCAGTTGGGCTGCGGTAATTCTGATGCACCTGCCGATACCTCTTTATGGAACATTCCCCGCTATGTTGAGGAGGTGGAGGAAGTGCGTAAGGGTTTGGGACTGGATAATTTTTACCTCATTGGCCATTCATGGGGTGGTATGCTGGCTATGGAATACCTGCATAAATACCAGTCGCACGTTAAGGGAGCGGTGCTATCAAACATGACAGCCGGAATTAAAGGCTATGTTACCTATGCTGCAGCGTTGAAAAAGAAATTCTTCACCCAGCGCGATATCGCAGTATTTGATTCGTTGGATAAACTTAAACAATACGACTCGCCGCAATACAATGACCTGCTCATGAACAAGCTATATTCGCAGGTGATCTGCCGGATTCCTTTAGATAAATGGCCGGAACCACTATGGCGTGCCTTTAAAAAAGCTAACCATACCATATACATACAAATGCAGGGCGTTGACGAGTTTCACGTAACCGGCAATTTTAAAGGATGGGAATTTTGGGACAAACTGCAGGATATAAAAACCCCAATCCTTGTTTTAGGCGGGGTACATGATGAAATGAACCCGGAAGATATGAAAAAAGAGGGCCGTTTATTGCCTAACAGCCGTACTTACCTGTGCCCCAACGGTAGCCATATGAGCATGTATGATGATCAGCAAAATTATTTCAAGAACCTCATCGCCTTTTTGAAGGATGTTGACGCAGGCACATTTACCGCAGATAAAAAATAGCATACCAATTATAATACAGCGTTTTATATTCCACCACCACTAAAACCGAAAATCATGAAAAAGTTACTGATCTGTGCCATCGCCATGATGGCCCTTACTGCGACGAATACCTATGCGCAGTTAACCCCTCAACCCAGCTCAACACAAAGTATTGTACAGGACTTTGGCCTCGGAAAAATCAGCCTGACTTATTCCCGCCCCGATGTAAGAGGCCGCAAAATATTTGGAGGCATGGAGCCTTACGGAACAGTTTGGCGCACGGGTGCTAATTCGGCCACGGTAATTAAATTTACCGATGATGTAAGTATGGAAAGCAACAAAATACCGGCAGGCGAGTACGGCCTGTTCAGCATCCCCGGCGAAAACGAGTGGACAATCATCCTCAGCAAACAGCCTAAGCAATGGGGCGCGTACATGTATAAAGAAGCTGATGACTTTGTGCGTTTCAAAGTTAAAACCGAACACCTTAAGGCTTTAACAGAAACCATGACCCTCGCCTTTACAAACGTAACAACAACAACCTGCGATTTACAAATGATGTGGGAGCATAGCGGCTTCACGGTTCACATGACCACCGATATCGATGCCAAAGTAATGGCCCGAATTGATTCGGCCATGAATACAGATAAAAAGCCATACTATGAAGCTTTGATTTATTATTACAACAACAATAAAGACATGGACAAAGCTTTAACCTGGGCAACTGAACTGGAGAAAGACAAGAATTTCCCTCCGTTTGTCCCTAAATTATGGAAAGCGCGGATCCTATTAAGAAAAGGTGATAAAGCTGCTGCCATAACCACAGCCCAGGAAGGTGTAAAAATGGCCACCGATATGAAAACAAATGAGTATGTTCGTTTAAATAACGAGGTAATTGCGCAGGCGAAGAAATGATGTGTTAATCGCCTCGCCCATCATTGTTCACAAAAAAACCTTGCCAGTGATATTGGCAAGGTTTTTTTATGCATACATCTTAAAAAATGTCATTTCGATAGAGTAGTGTGGGCTGAGCGATGGAGCGAAAGAGAATCTTCTACATCCGGCTCTATAACTATACTTGTAAAAGCAGGGCGTAGAAGATTTCTCCTCACCTCCGGCGCACAAACCCTCCCACTGGTTCATCGAAATGACATTTCTTTTTAAGGCGTTTACACAATAATTTCTCACGAGGGGTTTTCTTGTTTGTCAAGCAATCCTTTGACCGACTTTTTAAAGTCCTCTCCTTTGGAGAGGATTTAGCTGAGGTTAAAACCTTGTATAAAAAGCCAACTGTGCTACATGGTTTACCACATAGGCATCGGCTTGTTTTATATATTGATTCAAATATCCCGCCTCTGCATCAAATGCTTTGCTAAAGCGGTACCCAACGGCCACATAAGCACGGTTTTGATCAAAGAAGTGTTTATTCACTTTGTTTTTGTTTTGCACATTTACAAAGGCCTCGTTTTGCAGGGCGAGGAAAGTACCTTCAGTAAACACGTCCGAATCTGGTTTCATAGGGATCACCGCTCGGGCAAAATACCTGAAACGCTGGGCGAAATAACGATCGTTCTTATTATCGGCTGTGTTTCCTAAAAAGCGCTGCTCCAGCCTTAAACGGTGTGCCAGTTGTATATGTTTGGTCAATTTATGGGTGTAGGTATATTGCTGCCAGATGCGGTGCTCCGGACGAAAAGTTGTTTCATTGTCAGGAGTACGACCATAGGTAGCTATGTAGGCATAGCCTAATGCCCCTACCTTATTCTTAGCAAAGTAATAATTAGCCGAAGGGCGAAGCAGGATGTGTTTCAGATAACTTACCTCATCGTGTGAGCGCAATTGCCCGTCGAACGAATAGCCCCAATGTTCGGATAATTTCTGGCTGTGGAAAATAGCCGCCCAGCCCGAAAACTGGTTGTCCTGTGCAAGCAGCTTTGCAGGTGCCGCAAGCAATAGTACTGCAAAAATTAATAGTTGTTTTTTTAATTGCATGGATGATATATGTGTGTTATAAAGGTTAACATTATTGTAGAGACGCATCACATGCGTCTCCTTCAGGACAGAAGTTGCAGGATCTGTCCTTTAAAAATACTTACGAGTAGCAGATGACAGGCAACCATTCACCTAATCAACCTACTCTCCACTCACTAATCTTTAAACCTTACCAAAGTCTGCCGGCCCAGGTCAACCGTTACCCTGAAGGCTTCCTGGTTGCTACTGTAGCCCGGCGTTTGGTGCAGGCTCAATATGAACTGTCCTTTTACACGCTTGTATAAAAACGGCGTGTAAATAATATCCAAACGGTTATAAGTTTTCTTTTCAAAAAACGCGTCGCCATAAATAATATGGCTGCCCTGGCCCTTATAAAACTCATCAAACAACGCAAAACGTTTCCAGCTTAAATAGGCATTGGCCACAAAGCCGGTTGGTGTCCTGAAACCATCAACACCACGAACCCGCTCAAATGATGTCATGGCACCCGCTTCAATAGATAACGAATCTAAAATGGTTTTATGACTGAAGTCTAAACCTAATCTTATTTGTCCGCCGCCGTTATCCTGAATATGGTCATTAGGCAGCAATACTTCCGCCCCGGCATCATGCATCAATAAAAAGTAATGCGATACATAAAACGGCCCGGTCAGGCTCGGCCGGTACTTACCCGAAAAACCAAACAGGAACTGTTCACGGTCGGTAACTGTTTGGCGGCTCACCCAGTCAATCCAGGCAGTTTCTGTAAAATGATCATTATGAAAGCGTGTTAACAAGCCCTCAACATTGGGGCGATAGTAGCGTAAAGTATCGTTCAATAAGGCCCGTGGATAATCATCCAGCAAACCTTCACGCGGAAAGGCACCGGCATTGAATAGCCAGTTTTTGCCGGTAAAACTGTAATAGGCTACCGGGTTCACTTTTAAAAAATATGGTTTAGCGCCAAATTCGTGAATACCGTTAACACCTACAATGAAGTGGTTCAGGCTATCCACGTTTAGGCCAAGGTCAAGCGCTGTACGTACGCCCGAATAAGTACGCGAGCGGGCAACAAAATCCTTGTACTCACGGTTATCCATGAAACCTAAGCCATTAAAATGAATATCAAGACTGCCCTGTGCAAGAGCAGCAGCGGTGGTTATGATCGAGAAAAAGACTAAAAGATATATCCGTTTAAACATAGTTGATTTATTATTTTACTGTAATGTTGATGCTCTTACTGTTACGTCCGCCAAAAAAAGGTTCGGTACGCAATGAAAAAATGAGTTGATATCTGCCAGGTTGCTCTGGTGCTGTTACGTTAAATTTAAAATGAGTGCTTTCGCCCGGCTTCAGCGAAATATTGTGAAAAGATTCGTCTGCTTTTTGAATAGTGATCTGATCGGTCTTTTTAAAAAAGCAGGCTTCAAAAAACACAGGGTGCTTTTGATCTTTATTGCTGAAATTAATGGCGAATGGATAAGGGTTTTTAACCGTAAGATCGAAATCTATTTTTTGCCCCGGACTAACGGCTTCTTTAGGAGCAAGCGTCTCAAATTCAACCCGCTGATAGGTGCGCGTATCATCAACCCAGCCTCCGTACCATTTGCCGGCAAATACATTGATCGAGTCGGTTGTAACGCCTGGCAGCCAGACGTCCAGCACATAATAAGTTTTTTTATGCTGAAGGCTGTCTTCTATAGGCCATATATCATACTGGGTACGGCGATAATGGCGTGAATCATAGGCCAGCCCGCGAGTAGTATTATTGTAAAAATTGTATTTGGAAGGATCCTGAAAACCTTCATAAAATATCACATAATTATCCCCCGCCTTTTTTTGAATTTGGTGTGCCCAGTCTTTAAAGCCAAAGAAGCTTTTCATGGCATCAATCTTCAGCAAAAAGGGCGGCCCCCAGATAATACAGATACGTACAAGCAAAATCAGGCTTACATTTATAACAGCCAAACGATTAAACCATAAAGGTTTGCCCGCTGACCTGGCAAAACTGATAAGTACCAGCATACTTAGTGGTACATAGGCAATCAGTGTCCAATGAAGCTGTACTTCGCCTTTAAAGGAAGTAAGGAAAAAGAATGCTAAAATGCCGATGCTGTTCACGAGCAGGGTGCGGGTGAAAACATCCTGTATTTTGGCCGTAAACCCCTTATAAAAAAGAAACCAGCCAATCAGCGGTCCGGCCATTATCAACTGCCCCAATGGATATAGATAAGTGTTGTCCAATTGGTAATCGTCAGCCGAGCGCTCGCTAAGGTGATAGCTTATTGAAGGATAGTCGTGGTTTACCTGCCACAGAATATGCGGCGCATACAAAGCCAGCGCCAGCAGCACGATCCCATAAAAAGACCCGCGCCTGAGTAATTTAATATTAGATGCAAGCGTGAAAGCAACCAGTAAAATGCCATGATACTTGCTGTATAGCAGGCAGGCAATCACAACACCCAAAATAAGGGCAAGTTTTAAACTATCCTCTTCAATATATTGCTGATAAAAATAAAGGAACAGTACAGTAAAAAAAAGCAATGGCGCATCCGGGGTGGTTGTAAAGCCATAGATGTGGAATACAAAGATGCCCGAAACCACCAGTATAAAGCTAATTGCATCAACCCTGTAACGCTTTAACATCATCCACATCAGGTACAAGGATGCCGTGGTGCTGATTACCGTAAAAAGCCTTACACCAAACTCATTATGCATAAGGCTGTAGCCTGCTTTAATGAAAACGGCCACCATAGGCGGGTGATCATAATATCCCCAATCTAAAAAACGCGAGTAAACCCAGTAGTAAGCTTCATCGGCATGAATCTCGAGCGTAAAAGCCTGTACGGCATTTAGCAAAGCCCACAACAGTAAAAAATAAATGATGGGTTTGTTATATTTTACCGGCGCGGTATTTAAAGAGGTATCCTGCATTAAAATGGATGAGTAAATGAATGGGCAAAGGTATAATAAAAGATATAAGCCATAAAACGTTGACGGTTGCGATGTGATAATTTGACGAAAAACATACCACAATCTTCATAATTTAGCGCAGCTGTAAAGCCTTAACCCTTCCAATATAAAATGAAACAAGAATTTGAGGTTATTAAAAAACCACGTCTGACACTGCTTGACGTTATAAAAGACCTTAGCCCCGAACAACTTAACTATATCCCTACCGGATATGTCAACAACCTAATCTGGAACCTGGCGCATATGATTTCGGGCCAGCAGGGCATTTGCTATACCCGTGCGGGAGTACCTATCGCGGTAGATGACAAATATTACACTCCTTACCGCCCCGAAACCAAACCACAGGGCTTTGTCAATGCCGATGATATTGCCGAGGTTAAAGAACTGCTTATTTCAACTATCGATAAGTTAGAAGAAGATTACCACGCAGGCGTTTTCGCAAATTATCAACCAATGACTACCCGTTATGGTGTCACACTTAGTAATATTGAAGAAGCCGTCCGTTTTGTTCCATTTCATGATGGCTTGCATACCGGCTATATCTGGGCATTAAAAAGAGCGGTGCTGGAGGAGATGAGCAAACCGGTTTAATAAACTATTTTACTAAACGGAATCCCCACAGTTAACCCGATTGCTGTTTTATTATAAGGCAGGCGGGTATCCTTTAAGGAATTATTCATGTCCTGAAGTAAGAGTTGTGCCTCAAAATTTATGGCGGGCACACCTTTTTTATCTATCAAAACAATGGGGATGCCTATAATAGAGTTTAACGTTTTATAAGTCCCCCAGTTTTTTTCGATGCGGAAACTGATGCCAACATGCGATGTTGAAGGGATATACACCAGCTTACCTGACGCAACAGGTGTCACAAAGTTTTTATATTGGCCTACGTACCGGTCACCTTTATTGATGGTGACCGTATTTGCTCCGTCCATTCCCTGCTCCCCTGTTACATCAGCGCTGAATAGTGACCCGCTTTGTACTGAATTATTAACAAAGCCCTTACCGGCAAAAGTTAAAAATAACCTGCCTAATTTAGGGCTTTCCCAAAAGCGGGTATGACTTACAAATAATTCGAACGGGTAGTTATAATGTTTGTTAACCCGCGCGTTAACATCATCGCTTACCATATACTTTTGTGGAATAACAGGGATGTAAATGCCTAAGCTTGTCCAGTTATCGGTTATCAGATTATAATTGCCGGTATTAACCATCAGCTCCGACTGCTGTTCGGAAAACTGCTGCAGATAATCTGCCCGGAGCGATGCATAAAAAGTTTTCCGGAGTTTGTTTTTAACCTCATTGATATTTTGTCCCGGCACGTCATCCTGTTTCAAAGCACTAAGGGATCGCTCAAACTCTTCAGCTTTTTTATTGACACTTTGGGCAAGTGTATTTACTATCAACGCGCGGGCAGCGTCCATTTCTTTTTTAAAATTGCCATTGGCGGCATAGTAAGTTCTGGGTTTTCCCATCCATGTTTTCTGAATGGTAAAACCCAACTGATTATCATAATACCTGTTGGCAGTTTTTGCCGAATAAGCGTTTGCAATATTTACCCGTGCACCTACTATTACAAACGATCTCACCCAATCGTCACTATCCACCGGCTGATGAAAATTGTGGTTGATGCTGATCGCACCTTCGGCGGCATTGATAACAACATAGTTTTTGTACAAAGAAAGATCTTCATTACCCGAGAGGTAAGAACTCACTTTATTGGAGAGGAAAATGTTCATGGCCTTGTTGGAGATCAGCATCCCCTGCCCGTTATTATTAGGCCAATTGGTTACTTTACTGTTTATCGCCTTTATCTCATCGATGATCTGTTTCGTGGTTTGGGCTTTCGCCCCCTCCGTTGTGCAGCACGAAAACAACAGGTAACAGGTTACCGCCTTCAAACAAATTCGATATGTCAGGCCAGCCCCCATTGCTGTGTAATTTGATTGGTAAAAACTTTTTGGCAATCAGCGTTGAGCAGGGTTTTCCGGGCATTAATCCAACGGGTTGCCGCTTCTCCGTACATTCTTTCGATGCGCTCCGGTGTAACTTCATTGGCTTTACCCCAATGAAATGTAAAGGGGATATTTTCGTGCTCAAGCATCAGCCATACCTGGGTGTAAAAGTTGTATGCTTTGTCGGACAGTGGCGCATCCAGCTCCATGATACAGGTATGATCGAACCTGGTAAAGCCCAGTGTGGCTTTTGTTTGCTTAACAAACCTGAACGAAAACACGCCGCTGAAAGGCCCTATATCCTTATTGATCTTCAGCATCAAATCAGCAACTTTGGGCGAAAGTTCGGCCGGGAAGCCTATGGCCGAACTTAGCAACTTGCCTCTTAAAGTGGTATTATTGAAAATTTCGCCGAGCGTACCAAAGTGAGGATCACTATTCGTTGTCATACTGGCATTTAATACCTTGGTAACTACAACAGGAATTAAAGCAGGCACAGCATCGGTAATAGTGCCTATAAAGCTGGCAGCATCATCGCCCGGCCCAATCCCCGCCGCGTTATCAACAGGTGGCTGATAGTTGGTACGATAAGGCCGCTTGTACATCGTAGTTACAAAGGCTCCCTTATCCAGGTCATACGGGTTAAGTAATACCGAAAAGTGGAAAGGGCGCTCATTACCACGTGGCAATTTATCAGTGTTACTAAAATCCAGCGTTTCCATCATACCCTGCAATTCTGCGTCATAGGACAATCGTTGCACATAAGTTTCTAATAAAAACAATGGCTCAGTTTCCATTAGTACACCGTGTATAATCCCGAAACTGCCGAAACTCACTAACGCGGCATTGAAAAGCTCATCGTCCTGTACCAGTTCGGTTTGCAGCAGATCAACAAACCGTTGTGCCACAACGGGAGCCGAAGCTCTTTCCAGCCAGATATGCCTGTCGGGACTTACAACAATATGTAGCCCTACCACAAAATCCGGCGTAGCGCCAAAGTCAAACGCCGAACCATGAGTTCCCGTGCCAACCGCACCGGCTATAGTTTGCCCATTACTGGCCCCGGAAGTTTTAAGTGACAGTCCCCTGTTTTTCAGAAAAGCGCCAAGTTCCCAAATGCCGTTACCGCTTTGTGCAAAAAGTAAATGCTCCTTATTACCAGCGTAAGCGGGGCTTACGGCGGTGTCCGCCACAGTGAACTTTGTATTAAGTGGTTTGGTATCCAGCATTATACCATTTTTAACGGTGGCTATTTTTGTCCATGACCAGCCTGCTCCCAATGATCGTAGTGGAGTATCGGTTTCTATCGCTTCCTTTATAATATTTTGCAACCCTTTGGTGGCATCATTGTAACTGTCAAGCGCATCAAGGTTGTCTTCATTACCCAGTTCATACAAATCTTTTATTTGCTCAATAAAAGTTTCGTGCCGGTTCTCCCAGCTGCTCACTCCTGTTTTAATAACTTTCATAGCTATTTACCAATTACGCCTTCTTTGGCACAAGGTTTACCGCATTTCCACTCAACCCTTGCAGGGCTCCAGATACCCAACGTGATCACTGTAAGCAGCGAATAACCAAAGTTATTTTTCACCGTAACCTCAGCCATGCCATTAACGCCAAGCGAATCACATATAGGGGTAACAATCCGCTTAGGACTTTGAATAGCTCCCCAAAAAAAGAAATTTACATTTTGGTATGATACTTCCGTGCCGGCCTGGGCTTTAGTCTCAACCCGCGCTGTATAACAGCCGCTTAATAATAATGAAAGGAATAAAACCGGTATGCCTTTTTGACAAAAACAGACAGACCACTTTAGGTATGATGGCAACATAAGGCTAGTACTTAGGATTTTACTGAAATAAATTAAAGTAAATCCAAATACTTGATTTTCAGGTAAGTAAAAACACGTTTATTGAATACGTATTTTTACGCCATTTATTTAATGTAGAAGAGGCAGCCTTATCTGATAGATTTATACATGCCCAAATGCTGAGGTTTAGTTAAAACGATATGCCACAAATGATTTTTTCTTGAACGGAAAGATGCTGCGCTGGCGCTGAGGTAATAGCGCCACATGCGATAAAAGGTGTCGCCGTATTTAGCACTAAGCTGCGGCCAGCTTTGCTCAAATTTTTTACGCCATTCCATACAGGTACGGTCGTAATACACGCCGAAGTTATGCCAGTCTTCAAGCACAAACAAACCCTGCCAGGCGGTTGAAAGCTGCGCGGCAGATGGTAACATGCCGTTAGGGAAAATATATTTATCAATCCAGGGGTCCGTAACTTTGGTAGAGTAGTTGCCCCCAATAGTATGCAGCAGAAAGATACCATCGTCGGTTAAGTTCCTGGCTACTGTTTCCATATAGGTTCTGTAATTACGATAGCCTACAGCTTCCAGCATAGCAATGGATACCACCCTGTCGAACTTTTCATTAATATCCCTGTAATCGTCCAGTCGTATTTCAACGGGTAAGCCTTTATTGATTTCGCGCGCGAGGACAGCCTGCTCTTTAGAGATAGTTAAGCCTACTACCGATACGCCATATTTCTCAGCAGCATATTTGGCAAAACCGCCCCAACCACAGCCAATCTCCAACATACGCATGCCAGGCTCCAACTTTAGTTTGCGGCAGATCAGATCAAGCTTGGCTTCCTGGGCTTCATCCAACGTTTCAGCGTTCTCCCAATAAGCACAAGAATACATCATACGCTTATCAAGCATATGTTCAAACAAATCATTACCAATATCGTAATGCTTGTAAGCAACTTCTTTTGCTTTCGACTTAGTTTGCTGATTGGTAAATTTTGCTTTTAGGAAATATTTAAGGGTGTTTAAATCGCGGGGAATTGCTTTATCAACCCGGTGATATTGCACGCGGAAAAAGAATTCGTCCAACGCGTCACAATCCCACCAGCCTTCCATATAAGCTTCGCCAAAACCCAATGAGCCACCGGCAAGCAGGCGATCATACAATTTAGGATTGTGTACCTGTACATCCCAGGGATTAGTACCATTCATGGTAATACCTCCTGCGGCAAACGTATTCGTAACAATCTCTTTCGATGATCCCATAGTTTATATTAATAATTAAAAAACGATTTATTTTGACGGCTTAAAGATAGTATATATCAATTTACTCAAAGATTTTAGGTCTTTATTTATAAATAATTAGAATTTCGTCTTAGATATTGCCAAGTATCTACTAGTTGTGATAAATACGGTGAAAACACCGATTGCATGTTTCGAAATAGAATCTGATATTGCATTTTTTAAGTTGAAAAATTTAGTAATATATTTAGTTCTAAACTAAATCAATCATGATAACTCATATCAAAGTCGACGGATTTAAATCCCTTAGTGATTTTAATTTAGAACTTAAACAAGGGTTAAATATCCTTGTAGGGCCCAATGGTGCTGGGAAAACCAATATTGTTTTATTTTTTGAATTTCTTTCCTATATCGCAAATTATCAGGTTGGTCAAGCAGTGAGCTCAGTAGGTGGGGCAGGAGCCATATTTCAAAAGGTTGGAAAACAGGATTATAGAAAGTCAATAACCGCCACAGTAAATGGATTTTACCAAGTCGAAAAGAGATTATTTGTAATATATGAGTATTCGTTCACAATAAAAATTTCTTTTGAAAAAGACAATGTGTATTTCACTAATCAACACGTAAAAACATATATAACAAATAAACTTAGCGATGATCTATCAGAAATTAAAGACATCCCTAAATGGGACTTGGATATCGGTTTCACTTCAGATGATGATTTGAAAACAACGCTAAAAATTGAGAGTTACAACCCAAAGAAAATGAGATCAAGAATTTTTGCTAGCAAAAACTTACTAGCCGGCGAGGATTTACAAAGATACCGAAGCTTTGTAACTAATCAAAAACCATTATTCTACTGTCTAATTCGTGGCGCTCTTATGTTTAGTGAATTTCAACACGCCATAATGACTGACCTAAAGGGTGGAGAGACATTTAACATTGTTCCTAGCAAAGTAAGGGAATTGGAAGATTCAGCCACCCCTCCTGGGATAAAAAAGGATGGCTCAGGGTTGGCTACTACATTATATGCGATGAAAAAAAATCGATCAAATAGAAAGGTCGACATTTACGACCCATATATACTTTTCAGCGAAGATCAACACCAATATAGCCATCTAACATTAGATAAAATCATCTCATTCCTAAAATTAGCAAACTCTACTATAACTGCTTTAGAGGTAGACAATGATCCCTTTAATAATACCTTGGTCACTAAAATCAGTATTAAGACAGGTGAATACGAGGCCGTTCTTCCTTTATCTTCGATGTCTGATGGCACAATTAAATGGCTAACACTGATTACAGGGATACTTACATCTAAAACAATATTCTCAATAGAGGAGCCCGAAAATTTTTTGCATCCGTGGATGCAGGCAGAAATTGCCAACATAATGAGAGATCATATTGACGAAAAAAAGACTAAGTCCTTTGTCTTAATGACGACTCATAGTGAGTCATTATTAAACCATGCTAAACCGGAAGAAATAATAATTGTCGATTTAAAAGAAGGCAGAACAATAGCCCGGAGAATCAAAAACATATCCATTTATAAAGACGAAATAGCAAAT
Organism: Mucilaginibacter sp. Mucisp86; assembly: GCF_047324315.1. Lineage (NCBI taxonomy): Bacteria > Pseudomonadati > Bacteroidota > Sphingobacteriia > Sphingobacteriales > Sphingobacteriaceae > Mucilaginibacter > Mucilaginibacter sp. Mucisp86. Next base: position 3,675,354 of record NZ_CP168503.1, on the reverse strand, counting down.
TCCGGATTTGGGATTGGCTATTTCTATTTTAACAACAGCCTAGCTCATGAGTAGACCAGCATTTATAGTTGACGGTTTTACAGAATTAAAAATTGTACAGAGGCTTTGTCCTGGAAGTCCTGTACAAAGAACAGATTTAAACGGTAGATCTGTAACGGTTAATGCTATTTGTTCAAAAATATCAAGTCTAATTAGGATACTGAACAATAGATACTATCCCATAGTAATTCTTATTGACAAAGAAGACAGAGATATTTCATTCAAAGATTTTGCATCACAAGTAACAGCTGGTCTAAAGAAAGATTTTCAAAATGATGATATCAGGGTAGGAGTTGCGGACAGAATGATAGAAAATTGGATTATATCAGATTGGAAAACATTTTGTCTTAACAAGTCGAAAAAGCCTTCTGAAACAGACGGAATAAATGGGACAAGCATGATAAAAAAAGTTAAAGGAATTTATAACAAGCGTGCTGATGGCGTAGATTTATTTATAAAAAATAATCCGTCAATTATGTATAAAACATCTGCATCATTTAAGTATTTTATCGACCTGCTTGACGATGTAGATTGCCATTTTACACAATTCAAGAATAACAATTGATTAAAATTTATATAATACAGTATTGTATTTGAATACAAAAACTAAGATAAACAGAAAAGGGTTTCCAATCGGAAACCCTTTTCTGTTTATTAAATCACTTTAATATATATATCACTGCTTACACTTCTTCCATGCTTTCGCCGGTTACAGTTTCTTTTATTTTATTTTCCAGTTCTTCCTGTAATTCAGGGTTATCAAGGATCAGTTGCTTAACAGCATCACGGCCCTGGCCCAAACGGGTTTCGCCATAGCTAAACCATGAACCTGCCTTTTTAATGATGTTATATTCAACACCCAGATCAATGATCTCACCCGCTTTTGAAATACCTTCGCCAAACATGATATCAAATTCGGCTACACGGAACGGAGGTGCAACTTTATTTTTAACTATCTTAACTTTTACACGGTTACCAGAAACCTCATCAGTATCTTTAATTTGTGAGATCCGGCGTACATCCAAACGTACCGAAGCATAAAATTTCAATGCGTTACCACCGGTTGTAGTTTCAGGGTTACCAAACATAACACCAATCTTATCGCGCAGCTGGTTAATGAAAATACAGCAGCATCCGGTTTTGCTGATGGTACCGGTTAACTTACGTAGCGCCTGTGACATTAAACGTGCATGCAAGCCCATTTTTGAATCGCCCATTTCACCTTCTATCTCGGCTTTAGGAACCAACGCCGCAACAGAGTCGATAACTAAAATATCAATAGCACCCGAGCGGATCAGGTTATCAGCAATTTCCAGTGCCTGCTCACCATTATCCGGTTGAGAGATCAACAGGTTTTCCACATCTACCCCTAATTTCTTGGCATAAAAGCGGTCGAAAGCATGCTCTGCATCAATAAATGCGGCAATACCACCATTTTTTTGCGATTCGGCAATAGCATGAATAGCCAGGGTTGTTTTACCCGATGATTCCGGACCGTAGATCTCAATGATCCTTCCTTTAGGTAAGCCATTAACACCTAAAGCAATATCAAGGCCTAATGAGCCTGTTGATATAACCTCAGTTTGCTCCACTACGGATTCGCCCAGTTTCATGATGGTGCCCTTACCGTATGATTTTTCCAGCTTATCTAACGTAAGCTGTAATGCCTTTAATTTATCGCTGTTTTTATCTGTATTAGCCATCGTTTTATTTTCTTAAGCAAATATAATTACATTTTTTACAATTACTAATTTTTTTAGTAATTTATTTCTATGGTGAATAGTTCATTAAGTGAGTAGTTGATCAGGTTAGCATAGGTAAAGACAAGCAACTATTCACCTAATCAACCATTCTCCACACTCCTCTTCTTTAACTCCTTAGCTATAGTATTAAGCTCCTTTTTCTTTTTAGCTTCTTTGGCTTTTTTAATTTTAGCGGCTTCGGCTCTTTGCAGCGCGGCTTCTGTATTGTTACGCTCATAATACCGGCAAAACCAGGTAAGCGGACAAACATCACATTTAGGGCTACGCGCCAAACAAATGTACCGGCCATGTAATATCAGCCAGTGGTGCGCCACTGCTATGTATTCTTTGGGAATATTTTGAACCAGTTGCTTTTCAACAGCCAGCGGCGTTCGCGCATTATTGGTTAAGCCAATGCGGTTAGCCACCCTGAAAACATGCGTATCAACAGCCATAGCCGGTTCTTCAAAAATAACCGAGGCAATAACATTGGCTGTTTTACGGCCTACACCAGGAAGCTTCTGCAGATTTTCTATCCCGGCAGGTACTTCGCCGTTAAAAACCTCTATAAGCATTTTACCCATGCCCACCAGGTGTTTAGCCTTATTATTAGGATAACTTACAGACCGGATGTAAGAGAAAACCTCGTCGGATGTTGCGGCCGCCAGATCCTGTGCAGTTGGGAAACGCTCAAATAATGCAGGTGTTACCTGGTTAATTCGCTTATCGGTACACTGTGCCGAAAGTATCACAGCTACCAATAACTGAAACGGGTTATTATAATGAAGTTCGGTAACCGGGTTAGGCTGGTTTTTAGAAAAATAATCAACAAAATGGCGGTAGCGTTCGGCTTTTAGCATTTTTAGTTCATGGTTGATAGTTCATGGATCATAGCAAAATACTTCAGGCTTGATGCAATCATAATCCATTTCCAAAAGTATAGATATTAACTGCAATAAAAAACCATGAACTATGATCTATCAACTATAGGCTACCTTAAAAATAGAAAGGTTCATAAATCATTCATTGGGCTTAGGCTCTTACGATTCGCATCGGCAACCTTCTCAACAATTATGATCTATGAACCAGTAGGGGAATCTGCAATAAATACTAACGTAAGCTTTTTGAATAATCCAGAATCTGGTGTATGGTTTGCACTTTAGGTTTCCTGATCAGCAGGTCTAAATCAGTACGAATTGAATTGTAAAAAATCACTTCGTCGGCGTCCAGATTTTCTTGTGCATTCCTGTTCATTTCAGCTTCGTTAGCTAATGCATTCAACGTTTTTGTAAAGGTTTCATCCATAAGCTTATTTTACTATAATTTTTATATGGTTTATAACGGTGGCTTAAAGATAATATTTTGTTAAATGAAAATTAAATGAAATTTTTATTTCGGGAAATTCAGGCCTGAGAGGCCGGGATCACGCTTTTGCAACAGTAAGCGACTTTATATCAACAGTTAATGAAAACTTATCAAAATTTGGTGCAAAAAATAAGGTTAGCATATTATTGTTCAATTTAACCTAAACAATAATACCCTAACCTTTTATATAGGCTTGGTTAACCTTAATTTTTGAGACTAAGCTCCTTGCTCTGCATCATTTTGCGCAGATTATTAAGCGCATAACGCATACGGCCAAGTGCAGTATTGATACTTACATCGGTAATATCGGCAATCTCTTTAAAGCTCATATCACCAAAGTGGCGCATAATGAGTACCTCCTTCTGTTCGGACGGAAGCAACTGAATCAGCGCTTTAAGATCTTTATGGGTTTGATCCCTTACCATTTTATCTTCGGTACTTTCGTCGTAGTTGCCAAGTACTTCAAAAATGTCAAAATCATCGCCATTGCTGATCATTGGCGCACGTTTTTCACGGCGAAAATGGTCAATCACCAGGTTATGTGCAATACGGGTTACCCAGGGCAAAAATTTACCTTCTTCGTTATATTTACCGGCTTTAAGGGTATTGATCACCTTTATAAATGCATCCTGAAAAATATCTTCAGCAAGGTATTCATCTTTTACCAGCAGGTAAATTGAGGTATATATTTTTGATTGGTAACGCCTTATCAATTCTACTAAACCGGCTTCGTCGCCGGCTACGTAAAGATGGATTAGATCCTGATCACTTTTCAATTGAAAATCCATAGAAAGTACTACTTAAACTTAATTTTTAGTTAAAACCTTTTAAAGTAAAGTGTATTCTATAGCGTGCTCCTTAGGGGTTAAAGATTTGTTTCTCCAAATAAAATAAATTATTGGCAAAAAAACAAATAAAATTTTTTTTAAAAGCTCAACTTTACTATTTAATCGGCAAAACCAGTGAATAAACAATCATTTATTTGGTTAGCTCTCTTTAGACTGACTTTTAATACCGAAGGTTTAATCATTCACCAAAATAAATTTTTTAAAAAGTAGTTGTTAAAACAACATTAAACTTTCAAAAGTCAGCCAACTGTAAACTCCAATATCTCACGTAGTTTAATCCAATAAACAATCAAAACTCATTTGGATTCTGCTAAATTTTTTAGGATTTTTGCATTCGCAAAAAGTTCATGGATAACGGATCATAGTTCATGGTATTTTATTTGTTGTGAACCCCACAAACAAGCTATGATCTATCAACCATGAACTACGAACTAATGCAACAGAATGAGTAAAGAAGCAGAAAAAGATCCGCAAAAACATATTATCATAAAAGGCGCAAGGGTACACAACCTTAAAAACCTTGATGTGGCTATCCCCAAAAATAAACTGGTGGTAGTTACAGGCATGTCGGGCTCGGGCAAATCATCGCTCGCTTTCGATACTTTATATGCCGAAGGCCAGCGCCGCTATGTGGAAAGCCTTTCATCATACGCCCGCCAGTTCCTGGGCCGAATGAATAAGCCCGATGTTGATTATATTAAAGGTATTGCACCTGCCATAGCCATTGAGCAAAAGGTAATCACCTCAAACCCACGCTCAACTGTTGGTACATCAACCGAAATTTACGATTACCTGAAGTTGCTTTTTTCACGTATCGGTAAAACCATATCGCCCATTTCGGGCAATATTGTAAAAAAAGATTCGGTTACCGATGTGGTGAACTTTGTGCTTTCGTTGCCCAATGAAACCCAGGTAACTATTCTTGCCCCATTGCACCCGCACAATAACCGGAGCCTTAAAGAGGAGCTTGCGGTGCTGATGCAAAAAGGTTTTGTGCGTGTTGAATATAATGGTAAACTTTCACGCATCGAATCATTGTTAGAGGACGAAACGGTAGAAAACGTTCCTTTGATGGCTGCCGAGCCCGTAGTTGAAATCAAAAAGACTAAAGCAAAAAAAGCTATAGCAGAAACTACAGAGGCCGATCAGCAAACCGTTGTACGCATTGTTGTTGACCGTGTTACCAAAAACGAGGAAGACGAAACCGTTAGCCGTTTAGGCGACTCTATACAAACTGCGTTTTTTGAAGGCAAAGGCGATTGCTTTGTGCGTTTCCAGTCACCCGACGAAGATACCGAGCATGAGCGCTTTTTTTGTGACCGTTTTGAGCTTGACGGGCTTAAGTTTGAAGAACCAACTCCAAACTTCTTCAGCTTTAATAACCCTTATGGCGCCTGCAAAAAATGCGAAGGTTACGGCAAGGTAATTGGCATTGATGAAGATTTGGTAATACCAGATAAAAGCAAATCCATTTACGAGGGTGCTATTGCCCCATGGCGCGGTGAAAAAATGCGCGAATGGAACGATGCACTGGTAAGACATGCCTTAAAGTTCGACTTCCCTATCCATCGTCAATATAACCAGCTAACCGAAAAAGAACAACGAGTGCTTTGGACTGGTAATAAGTTTTTCCGTGGCCTTGATGAGTTTTTCAAGGAGATGGAAGAGCAAACATACAAGATCCAGTATCGTGTTTTGCTATCGCGATACAGGGGTAAAACTACCTGCCCCGAGTGCAAAGGTAGCCGTTTACGGATAGATGCTTCCTACGTAAAGATCAGCGAAAAATCAATTACCGACGTGGTATTGATGCCATTGGATAAAGCATTCGAGTTTTTTAAATCACTTGAACTGAGCGAAACCGATGCCAAAATTGGCAAACGCCTGCTGATGGAAATAACTAACCGCCTTGGCTTTTTAAATGATGTAGGTTTGAGCTATTTAACGCTCAACCGTTTATCCAACACATTATCGGGTGGTGAATCGCAGCGTATTAACCTGGCTACCTCATTAGGCAGCAGCCTTGTAGGTTCGGTTTATGTATTGGATGAACCAAGTATCGGTTTACACCCCCGCGATACCCAACGATTGATCACCGTATTAAAATCTCTCCGCGATGTAGGCAACACTGTATTGGTTGTTGAGCACGAGGAAGAGATCATGAAGGCGGCAGACCATATCATAGATATTGGCCCCGAAGCAGGTACCCATGGTGGCGAACTGGTTTTCACCGGCACTTATAATGAAATTATAAAGGATGATAAAAGCTTAACCGGCAAATACCTGAGCGGCCGGGAGGAGATAGCCATCCCCGCAAGCCGCCGCAAATGGCATGATTTTATTGAAATAAAAGGCGCGCGCGAAAACAATCTTAAGCATGTAAATGCCAAGTTCCCGTTAGGTGTGCTAACTGTTGTTACCGGTGTATCTGGCTCAGGTAAGACCAGTTTGGTAAAACGGATCCTTGCCCCTGCCATTCAAAAGGCATTGGGCAATTATTCGGGTGAGCAAACAGGCTCATACGATGCTATTGATGGCGATTATGGCAAAATTGAACAGGTTGAACTGGTTGACCAAAACCCGATAGGCCGCTCATCACGCTCAAACCCGGTTACTTATGTTAAAGCCTGGGATGAGATTCGGAACTTGTATGCCGGCCAACCGGCAGCAAAAGCTGCGGGGTTAAAACCATCTGCGTTTTCATTTAACGTTGAAGGCGGTCGCTGTGATGTTTGCCAGGGCGAAGGTGAAGTTAAGATAGAGATGCAGTTTATGGCCGATATCTTCCTTACCTGCGAAACCTGTGGAGGCCATCGTTTCAAGCAGCATATTTTAGATATCCAGTACAAAGAAAAAAATGTATCGGATATCCTTAACATGACCATTGATGAAGCCGTTGAATTTTTTGCCAAAGAGCCTAAGATCATCGCTAAAATAAAACCATTGGTTGATGTTGGCTTAGGATATGTGCAATTGGGACAGTCGTCAAATACCTTATCAGGTGGCGAGGCTCAGCGCATTAAACTGGCGTCGTTTTTGGTGAAAGGTAACAATACCAACAAAACGTTATTTATTTTCGACGAGCCTACTACCGGTCTGCATTTTGCCGATATTAAAAAACTGTTGAAATCATTTGATGCCCTGCTTGATCATGGCAATACCATCATTGTTATTGAGCACAATATGGACGTGATCAAATGTGCCGACTGGGTGATAGACATCGGCCCCGAAGGCGGCGACCGTGGCGGTAAAGTTGTATTTGAAGGTGTGCCCGAAAATCTTTTGAAACAAAAGGATAGCTACACCGGCAAGTTCTTAAAAGAGCGATTTGATGATTAACATCAATATTATATCTTAATTAAATTTCTGTAAAATATACTTACAAACACAAGAGCAAAGCGTACAATACACCTTCGGTACGCTTTGCTCTTGTAACATGTGACCGCGCTTTTACGTACCATAAGCAATATCAGCTATTTGTATTTAAATAGTTGCGGTAATCTTCCCAAAGCTTACCAACCTAACCCTTATTAATTATCGAAATATCACAAATATGAATATATCTCTACAAAACTATTTCAAAGCTTCATGCCTTTTGCTTTTACTTGTTGTATTAGGCGTATCCTGCTCCAAATACAAAAAACCAGAAGACGATATAACAACCAAGCCTACAGCAGATTTTACCGCAAAAATTGATAATACTGATTATGCATTTGATGCTACTAATTTTTCTTCAATTTACTACACCACAAGCGGCGACGATATAAAGGCCCTACTCACCACGGCAACTTTAAACACCAATGGAAGCAAGATCATCTTTTTTGTTAACGATTTTAAATCAGGGACTGCTGTTATCAACAAAAAAACCGGCACCTCATCAAATCCGGGCAACCCTCGTTTAAAAGTCAATGCTGTTACTAACTCCGTAGTACAAAGCTATGTGCAATATATAACCGGGGGCAATACTTATTATGCTGTTTCGGGGAGTATCACTGTTTCTTTAAGCGGTAATACAGCTACCATAAAATTCAATGTTACTTTTATGGACGCCGCAGGTAAATCATTCACGGCTACCGGCTCATACACCATAAACGATTTCACAACCAATACAAAACCAAAATCACAAATCACCGATCCAACACCTGTTGTAAGCAAACCGACTATTGAAAATATAACTCCGCTAAGCGGATACGTTGCCGATACGGTTTCCATTACTGGTACCAATTACAGCACCGCTTTAACAGACAATGTTGTTAAATTTAATGGAACCGATGCAAAAGTTGCATCGGCCACAGCTACCATTATTAAAGTAATAGTACCCGCCGGGGCTACAACAGGTGTAGTAACCTTAAAAGTAAAAGACAATGAGGTAATAACCGGGCCTGTATTTACAATTTCATCGCCGGCAACAATAACTTCTATCAGCCCAACCAGCGGCAGGGCCGGTGATACTGTTACCATTAACGGGACCAATTTCAACAGCTCAATTGACGGCAACAGAGTCCGCTTTAACAATGCAGGAGCTGTTGTTATTTCGGCAACTCCAACAAAAATTAAGGTTAAAGCGGCGTTGGATGGCTCAACAGGTAACGTAACGGTGGCCGTAGGTTCGTCTGCACCGGTTACAGGCCCGGTATTTACTTACCTGAACACTCCGCAGGTACAATTCCTTTTGCCTTACCAGGGAAGGACCGGCGACACGATCATTATTCAAGGATATTATTTTGCCGGTACACCAGCTGCCAACATTGTAAGATTTAACGGAATACAGGCAAATGTGCTTACTGCTGCAGGAACAGCGCTTAAGGTAATTGTACCACAGGGTGTTACTTCCGGCAGGGTTACAGTAACTGTTAGCGGCAAAACATCAACTGATAATGCGCCGTTTACTGTTAACGAGCCATATCCTAATATTCAATGGCAGGAGATTTATTCTTCTTCAAGCCTTCAAAACATTAATCAAATGGCCTCATTGAGGACTGGTTTATTATTCACCGGCAGTTTAAACTCCGCCTATCTTTATTACAGTAGTGACAACCAAACATTCACCAACGTTTATAACAACCTGCCTTTTAACAAAAGTAAAAAACTGGTGATTAACTTATTAAGCCAGGACGGAACGGCATTCTATGTAACCAGTAACCTTGGTGTAGCCAAGTCAACAGATGGTATAAACTGGATAAAACTTAACCCGGATAAAAGCAACCCGGATAAAGGCTTCACCGGTATTGTAAGCACCAGTGAAAGGCTTATGCTGGTTTCCGGCTCAACTACGTACACTTCATTAGATGCAGGGGGAGTCTGGACCGCGACAACCAATTCTCAATCCACTCAATTGGATTACTTTATTAGTTTTCCCGGCAGCAAGTATATGTTCGCTATTGATACTGCTAAAAACACCGCATCGCACAACGCTACTAAATTTTACACGTCAATTGATAAAGGGACATCCTGGTATCCTTCAAACAGTTCTTTTACCGGGATCTATCATTTCGACGAAGGTTACAAAGACTTCTTCAAGATAACTGATTATAGTGTTTATTGCGCTTTTAGTCCTGTATCAACTCCTGACATAGCCAATCAACGTTTGTATAGATCTATGTATCAAGGTGAGTTCTGGACCCTGGTGAGCAATGAAGCATGTAATGTTGTAAAAACAGCCGGCTTACGTGTGGCTTATGGCAGCAGAACTTTCAATTTATCAACCAATGACGGCACTACTTTTAAAAGCTTTGCATTGCCCGCCGGTTACACCTTAGGCGGTATAGAATTAGGCCCATGGATCTACATCAGCGCCTATAATGCATCTGGTGCACATAAAATATTCCGCTCAAGCTGGTAATTCTTCTTTCATAAAAAATTAAAAGCCCTTTAGCCTATAAAGGGCTTTTAATTCTCATTACGAGCACCTTAGCTCGTTGATATTCCAAATACGAATATCTATCTTTATCAAACTCTTCTACACCTATTTAATCTGAAACGTTCGTTTACAGCAATTGATTTTTATTAATAAAACCTAATTTTTACTATTATGCCAGGTACAAAAGAATTTTATGACACCATTCGTGACACCATATTTAAAGGTCACATTTCACAAAGCCAGATTGATGGCATCGAAACTATTTTAAAAGCCGCAGCTGATGCCGGCATTACTGATCAGCGCAAAGTAGCCTACATGCTGGGCACAGTTTACCATGAATGTGCCGGAACCATGCAGCCGGTAAATGAAAACGGCAAAGGCAAAGGCCATCCTTATGGCGAAAAGTTTAAAATGGGTGCAGGCCCCGGTCACCGGGTACCTTACACTACGCCCGATCAGTTATATTATGGTCGCGGTTTTGTACAACTAACCTGGTACGAGAACTATGAAGCTTTTGGCAAACATTTAAATGTCGATCTGCTCAATCATCCGGAGCTGGCTTTGCAACCCGATATAGCAGCAAAGATCATGATTGACGGCATGACCAAAGGCATGTTTACTGGTGTTGGCTTAGGCAAATATTTTGACGACACACATGCCGACTGGATCAATGCCCGCCGCATCATTAATGGTAACGACCAGGATGTTTTAATAGCAGGATATGCAAAGCATTTTTATAAGGGATTGACTGGTGTTGATGCGTAGTAAAGTTAAATTCAGTTGCCCAGGTTTATCAGCTTCGGGCAACTGAATCACTATATAAAAACTTATAAGTATTTTCGCGTTGTAGGAACAATGGAAATACTTAACCTGATAGAAAAATATAATGATCTTGGCATAGCCGATGTGATAGATCACGACCGGTTTAACCTGATCTCTATCGACCATCACTCTACGCGGATAGAAGGATCGACATTGACAGAGGTAGAAGCCCAGGTATTGATCAACGAAGGCCGTACCCCTAACGGAAAACCATTAGAGGAAAGCCTGATGGTAACAGATCATCATGCAGCTCTTCTTTTCGCAATCGCAAACGCGAAAGAAAAAAAGCCTTTATCTGTAGCTCTGCTACAAAACATCAACGCGTTAGTAATGAAAAACACAGGTAAGGTATACAATACCATGCTTGGCACCATAGATTCCAGTACCGGCGCATTTAGAAAAGGCAATGTCACTGCCAGGATCTCTTATTTTCCAAACTTTGATAAGGTAGAACGCCTAACGACTGAACTCGTAAAAAAACTGAACGAGTCTATTAACTCTCCTCTATCTGTTTCTGAGCAATTGAATCTCTCCTTTGATGCTCACTTTAATCTTGTCAGCATACATCCGTACTATGATGGCAATGGCCGGACGTCACGGTTATTAATGAATTATATCCAGGCTTATTTCAATCTTCCCTTAGCAATTGTACGAAGTGAAAATAAAGCAGCTTATATTCAAGCTTTAATTGACACCCGCCAACAAGAAAACATTGATATATTCCGCGAGTTCATGGCCGGCGAATACGCTTTTTTACTCAACCAGGAAATTGGGAAATTTGAAGAAATGAAAAAGCCATCAAAAGGAAATGGTTTTACTTTCCTGTTTTAATTTTAGTTATAGCCGGTAATCAATCATCCCTGCGCAATAATCAGCTATTCAATTATCCTGCTACTTCAATAATTGATATATTAGCATGAATGAATAAGCTGATCACTTACCTTTTTGTACTATACTCCATTCAGCTTTGTTCCTGCCATACCGATACCTTTTCCAATCAGCATAAAACAGTTTTTAACATCAACCTGGAAGAAGGCCTTACTTCGCTTGATCCTGCTTTTTGCCGTAACCATTATACCATATGGATGGATAACCAGCTTTACAATGGGCTGGTGCAGATCAACGATAGTTTAAAAACCATCCCCTGTATCGCCAAAAGCTGGGAAACATCGGCAGATGGTTTGCTTTATACCTTTCACCTGCGCAATGATGTTTATTTTCATGACGACCCTCATTTTGCAAACGGTACAGGTCGCCGGGCAGTTGCTTCAGACTTTGTTTATAGTTTTGGCAGGTTGATCGATCCTAAAGTAGCATCATCCGGCTCATGGATCTTCAGCGATAAAGTGAAAGACAAAAGCGCGTTCACGGCCATTAATGACAGTACTTTTCAAATCAGGCTAAAACAACCTTTCGCGCCATTTTTAAGTCTGCTTACAGCACAATATTGCTCTGTAGTACCCAAAGAAGTAGTTGAATTTTACGGCAAGGATTTCAGGAGTCATCCGGTAGGTACCGGCCCCTTCAGGTTTAAATACTGGAAAGAGGGCGAAGTACTGGTATTTTTAAAAAACGACCATTATTGGGAAAAAGATCAGAAAGGTAACCGCCTCCCCTATCTTGATGCTATTCGCTCTACCTTTATTGCAGATAAGCAAACCTCGTTCCTGGAGTTTGTAAAAAAGAATATCGATTTTTTGAACGATATAGATGGCAGCTATCGAGATGATATCCTTACCAAGGCCGGCAAAATAACTCAAAAATATAAAGGAAAGTTCGTACTGAATACCGCGCCATACCTAAACACCATTTACCTGGGCATGCTGGTGGATACCACCTTGCCCATCGTAAAAAAATCCCCTTTAAAACTATTAAAAATCAGGCAAGCCATCAATTACGCTATCGACCGCGAAAAGATGATCAAATACCTGCGCAACAGCATGGGCACACCGGGATACGAAGGCTTTGTGCCCGAAGGCATGCCCGGCTTTAACGGCACAGGCGTAAAAGGCTATACTTACGATCCTGAAAAAGCACGCTGCCTGCTTCGTGACGCAGGTTATCCAAACGGTAAAAACATGCCCGAAATTACGCTGGCTACAACTATTGGTTACCGCAGCTTAATTGAGTATGTACAAGGCCAGCTGGAACGCATCGGCATAAAAACAAATGTGGAGATAACCCAGGGAGCAAGCTTACGCGAGCTGATCTCCAAAAATGGCATCAATTTTTTTTATGGCTCCTGGATAGCCGATTATCCCGATGCTGAAAATTATCTTTCAGTTTTTTACTCCAAAAACAAGATCCCTTTCGGCCCCAATTACACCGGCTTCAACAATAAAAAGTTTGATGAACTTTTTGAACAAACCTACCAGGTAAAAGATGATGAAAAACGATTTGCCATCTACCGCCAAATGGATAACCTGATGATGGAACAATCGCCGGTTGTGGTGTTATATTACGATAAACTGGTAAATCTATATCAAAACAACATCAGCGGTTACAGCCTCAACGGGCAAAACCTGTTGGTGCTTAAAAGGGTGGTGAAGAGTTCGTTTTAGAGATTAGAGGTTAGGTTTATATACAAGTCCTTCAACTGCTTATTATCACCCCATTCATGGTTTGATTCTGATAAAATATCAGTCACAAAAAAATCCCGGAGGGAAAACCAACCGGGATCTCTTTTATAAAGTTTTTGCAGGGTTATACACCTAACAACAACCTTGCAGGATCTTCAAGCAATTGTTTAACCCTTACCAGGAAGCTTACCGATTCGCGGCCGTCAATGATACGGTGGTCATATGACAGGGCAAGGTACATCATCGGGCGGATAACAACCTGGCCGTTTACTGCAACAGGACGCTCAATGATATTATGCATACCTAAAATGGCCGATTGAGGCGCATTAATGATCGGTGTTGATAACATTGAACCGAACACACCACCATTGGTAATGGTAAATGTACCGCCGGTCATTTCAGGGATGGTCAGTTTATTTTCGCGAGCTTTGCCTGCAAGCACTACAATAGCTTTCTCAATTTCGGCAAGGCTCATGCTATCAGCATTGCGGATAACCGGAACAACCAAACCTTTAGGAGCAGATACAGCGATGGAGATATCAGCGAAATTGCTGTATACTATCTCTTCACCTTCAATACGAGCCCCAACAGCTGGCCAGTCTTTCAAAGCCTCAGTAACAGCTTTGGTAAAGAACGACATAAAGCCTAAGCCAACGTTGTGTTTTTCTTTGAATTTATCTTTGTATTTAGCGCGCAATTCCATGATCGGCTGCATATCAACCTCGTTAAAGGTGGTAAGCATAGCCGTTTCATTTTTAACCGATACTAAACGTTTAGCAACAGTTTTACGCAGCGAAGTCATTTTTTCGCGTTTCTCGTCCCTGACACCACTTGCGGCAACCGCTACCGGAGCAGCATTTTGAGCAGCCGGAGCTGGCGCAGCAGGTTTAGCTGCAGGAGCCTGAGCGCCAAGTGCATCGCCTTTAGTGATACGGCCATCAACGCCTGAACCTGATACTGATTTTGGATCAACACCTTTTTCAGCTAATATTTTGGCAGCAGCCGGTGACGGTGTACCAGATGCATAAGTTTTAGCACTTTCGGCAACTGCACCACCACGCGGTGATTCATCGGCAGCACTAACTACAGCCGGGGTTACCGGGGTAACAGCAGGCTGTGAAGCGCCAGCACCTTCAATAGTACAAACTACGGTACCAATAGCTAATACATCGCCTTCTTTAGCGATTGTTTTTAATGTACCTGCTTTTTCGGCAGTAAGTTCAAAAGTAGCTTTATCTGATTCCAGTTCGGCAATGGCTTCATCCATAGTAACAGCTTCGCCGTCTTTTTTTATCCAGCGTGATAAAGTAACCTCAGTGATGGATTCACCAACAGGTGGTACTTTAATTTCAACAGATGCTGATGCGGCAGCAACAGGGGCCGGAGCAGGAGTGTTTGCTACAACTTCTGGCTGTGGTTGTGCTGCTGGTACAGCAGCCTCAGCGCCTCCGTCTTCAATATTGGCAACAATAGCGCCAATTGATAGTACATCGCCTTCATTGGCAACGATTTTTAAAGTACCGGCTTTTTCGGCAGTAAGCTCAAAAGTAGCCTTGTCTGACTCAAGTTCGGCAATAACCTCGTCCATTTCAACGTGGTCTCCGTCTTTCTTTTTCCAGCTCGAAAGGGTTACTTCAGTAATTGATTCGCCTACGGTAGGCACCTTAATCGCTAAGCTCATATTGTAGTATTGTAGATTTTATATTTTTTAATGGATTATGCCAGGATCTTTAATTGATAAATCAATCAGCTCCGGCATCAGCCATCTTCTTTGTTGTTTTTTTAACCGATTCTTTAACCGTTTTACCCGCAGGAGCTTCAAAAGCTTTTGAAACTATGTATAACTGTTGAGCGGCATGCTGTTTAGCAAAACCGGTTGCAGTACTACTACCTTCAATCCTTGATATAACGCTCAGGTTAATCAATTTATCGTTATGGAACTTGCGGCAAATGTATGGCCATGCACCCATGTTTTCAGGCTCTTCCTGTACCCAGATAAATTCAGCTTTTTCGTATTTAGCTTTAATTTTCAGGATTTGAGTAACCGGAGTAGGGTAAAGCTGCTCTACACGCACAATAGCAACATCCTTACGGTTATCAGCTTGTTGTTTGTCAAGCAGGTCATAATATACCTTACCGGTACATAGTAACACGCGTTTTACCTTTTTAGGATCAACGTAGGTATCGTCTATCAGCTCATGGAATTTACCGTTTGTAAAATCTTCAATTGGCGATACACATTTAGGACTGCGCAGCAAGCTCTTTGGTGTAAAGATGATCAATGGCTTGCGGAAATCGCGGTGCATCTGACGCCTTAAAATATGGAAGAAGTTAGCAGGAGTTGTACAATTAGCTACCTGGATATTATCATCGGCGCAAAGCTCCATAAAACGCTCAACACGTGCAGACGAGTGCTCAGGGCCCTGGCCTTCATAACCGTGAGGCAATAACATTACCAAACCATTACCACGTTGCCATTTAGTTTCGGCACTGGCAATGTACTGGTCAACAATGATCTGGGCACCATTAAAGAAGTCACCAAACTGGGCTTCCCAAATGGTTAAAGCGTTAGGGTTTGCAAGGGCATAGCCATATTCAAAACCTAAAACACCATATTCAGATAATAAAGAGTTATAGATGCTCAGTTTAACATCGGCATTAATAGCAGCAAGCGGCGTAAATTCATCTTCCGAATCAACCAGCGTTAATACCGCGTGACGATGCGAGAAAGTACCGCGTTTTACGTCCTCACCGCTTAACCTTATCGGGTAGCCTTCTTTTAATAAAGTACCGTAAGCAAGCAATTCGCCCATAGCCCAGTCAAACACTTTGGTTTTGTTCACCATAGCGCTGCGGTCTTCAAACAGTTTTTCAATTTTTTTGAAGAACTCTTTGTTTGGCGGCAACACAGTGATCTTATTGCCAATCTCTAATATGGTTTCTTCGGCTACAGAAGTATCAATAGCTTTTACCAGTTCTTTATGGCTGGCCAGGTGCAATCCGCTCCAGGCACCTTCAAACATGGCAATGGTATCGGTAAACCTTTCTTCAGATTTTACTTCGTCAAGCTTTTGCTGTAACTCATCTTTGAAGGCCTTTTCAATAGATTTCAGGAATTCAGCATCAATGCTGCCTTCATCTATCAGTTTTTGGTTGTAAATTTTAAGCGGGTTGGGATGTGCATCGATGGCTTTGTACAACAACGGCTGGGTAAATTTAGGCTCATCTGCTTCGTTATGTCCATAGCGGCGGTAGCAAAGGATATCGATAAATACATCCTCATTAAATACCTGCCTGTATTCCATAGCCAGGTTTACAACATAAGCCAAAGCTTCAACATCGTCGCCATTTACGTGAAAAACCGGCGAAAGCACAGTTTTGGCAACGTCGGTACAATAGGTGCTTGAACGTGCGTCTTTATAATTGGTGGTAAAACCTATCTGGTTGTTGATAACCAGGTGAATGGTGCCACCAGTGCGGTAGCCATCCAGTTTTTCCATTTGTAAAACTTCATATACTATACCCTGGCCTGCTATTGAAGCATCGCCGTGGATCAGGATAGGAGCGATTTTTGAATGATCACCACCATATTTAAAGTCGATTTTTGAACGGGTGATACCTTCTACAACCGGGTCAACAGCCTCCAGGTGCGATGGGTTAGGGCAAAGGCTCAGGTGAACTTTTTTACCGCTTTTAGTCTGCACATCGGTTGAAAAACCTAAATGATATTTCACGTCGCCACCAAAAGGTGATTCAGAATCATAATTTTTACCTTCAAACTCAGAGAATACCTCTTTATAGGTTTTCTCCATGATGTTGGTCAATACGTTCAAACGACCACGGTGCGCCATACCGATGATAAACTCCTCGATACCCAAATCGGCACCTTTTTTTATTACCGAATCCATCGATGGGATCAGGGCTTCGGCTCCTTCCAATGAAAAACGTTTTTGACCAAGGAATTTGGTACCTAAAAAGTTTTCGAAAGTTACAGCTTCATTTAGCTTGTTAAGCATTTCCTTCTTTTCATCAAGTGTAAAAGAAGGTGTATTGCGATGGCTTTCCATCCGCTCTTCAAACCATTTTATTTTAATGGGGTTACGAATGTATTTATATTCGGTACCTATCGAACGGCAATAAGTATCTTCAAGCAACTGACGGATATCGCGCAATTTGGCAGCGCCAAGGCCTACTTCAACACCAGCGTTAAAAACGGTATCAAGGTCGGCCTCGCTCAACCCAAAAGTTTCGAGCTCCTTGCCTGGGTAATAATGGCGGCGTTCGCGAACAGGGTTTGTTTTTGCAAACAAGTGCCCGCGCGAGCGGTAACCATCTATCATGTTTAATACATTGATCTCCTTTAAGAAATGTTCAGGAGTAGCTTCACCAACTGCAGCAGGCGCAATTGCTCCGGCGGCGTCAGCATCCTTGCCAAAATCAAATCCTTCAAAGAATTTTTGCCATCCGTAATCAACCGATTCCGGTTCCTGTTTGTACTGTTCGTATAGGGAAGATATGTAGGCAGCGTTTCCGCTATTTATATAATTGAGACGATCCATGTGAAACTGATCTTTAAAACGGTACAAAAGTAATGATATACCGCTATATACTTCATAATTAATTGTAAAGAAATTTAACCATTATTAGGCTTATTTTACCCATTGAGGTGAAAACTCAAATTATCGGTTGTTGTTTTACAGCAGATACAAAATATTTTAGTGCTGATAATATTTAAGCCCTAACCAAATCCCCCGCCTCATCAATGGATGATGGCTGCCAGGTATTCACAAAATCGGTTTTGGCTTCAAGCTCTTTGGGGAGCCTGGTGGCTATAGTATATTTGCTTTCTTTGGCATCGTTAACACCGGCAATAAAAGCCCAGTTGCCCCAGTTACTGGCCGGTGAATAATCAATCAGTTTTTCTTCAAAGTAAGCAGCCCCCTGTGTCCAGTCGGCTTTAAGGGTATTTACCAAATAGCCCGCCACGATTTGCCGGTTTTGATTGCTGATAAAGCCCGTAGCGTTAAGCTCATGCATAGCAGCATCTATCAGGGGCACCCCGGTTTCGCCATTTTTCCATTTTTGTAGCAGCAGGTCGGCATCCGGAGCAAGGTCCTGGACTGCGTCTTTAGCTTTGATAAATTTTTGCCCGTGCTTCTTAAACATAAACCTGAAATAGTCGCGCCAAAGCAATTCAAGCTTTAACAGGTTGCCGTTATTGCCATATTTCTGAATCTCCCAATAAACCTGCCTGGGCGAAATACATCCAATCGAGATCCAGGGAGAAAGTTTTGAAGAGCAATCAACGCCGTTGCGGGCATTTTTTTGCTTAGTCACCTGGTCAATATTGGCAAAACATTTATGCAGTTGCACCAAAGCCGCGGTTTCGCCACCCTGAAAATATTCGGTAGCGCGCATATCATCAACAGGTTCATTTAAACCTAATTGCTGTAAAGTTGGCAATTCGCCGGCATCAGCAATTTCCGGAACGGTGATGTGATCGGGTGTTGGTACGCATTGCCTGACATTACTGTCGCGTTCAACTTTCTTTTTAAAAACTGCGAAACTATCAGGAATATCTTTAATCGGAAAAGGAAGGTCCTCCTTGTGGTACATGGTATGCCCGATAAAATGCTTAAGATTAAGCCTCATCTTCCAAAGTGCGGCTTCAACCTCCTCAGAAATCCTGGTTTCTTCATAGGCTACCTCACGATGATGATAAACTTCATTTACATGGTATTCTTCGGCAAGCTGAGGAATAACTTCTGCCGGATTACCTATTCTGATGATGAGTTCGGCGTTAAAGCCCTGTAAATTTTTGCGGAGATCAGCAACGGCCTCTAACAGAAACCGCGCTCTGAAATTCCCCGTTTTTGAAGCTCCTGTTTCGGTGTGCTGGAAGTAGTAAGGATCGAAACAATAAACCGGCAGTACTTTATCAGCCTTGCGCACGGCTTCTAACAATATTTCGTTATCATGAATACGCAAGTCATTTCTAAACCAAACCAGAATAGTTCTATCACTCATAGTTAAACAGGGGGTTAACTGAATAATGCAGTATGCAAATTTGCAATTTATTTGCGTTTTATGCACATTTTGCCACAACATTATGACACCGACCAAACATTTAATTATTTTATTAAACTAAGTAAAAAACCTTTTAGCCAAAAAAACAATTAAAACAGCGGAGGTATTATCATGTAAATATACGCAAATACAGGCAATTAAGTTGCATATCCTTCCCCTGCCAACTCCTTATCAACCGCTCAGTAACAGAAAATCTTATTGATCTGCTTTAATCTTTGCTCTGATCACCGAATCTTTTTGAGCCGGGGCAAGCTTGTAATTATATTGAAATAGGGCACCTTCAAAATCTCCGTATGAGGGATTAGGAATAACAATGTACCTGCTGCCAAATTCTTTTTGGAGCTTTTGGGTAGTCGCGATCCTGCTGTCTTCGGCCGGGTGATTATCATATAGCAGGTCAAAATCGGGCAGGTTATCGCCGCAAAGCAGCAGAATATTATGTGTTTTTAAAACGTTAAGCCTCCGTGCCTCTTTGCTTGACGAGGTGGTTTTCAACTGCAGGTGCTCATCATCAGCATTGGGCAAACCATACAGCTGCAGGTTTTTAAGTGTAGAGGCCCGCTCATTTTCATTACGATTAGTAATATAAAATATAGTGATCCCTTTTGATGCTGCATATTTAAAAAAGGCAGGGGCTCCCGGTACCGTATCGGCTACGGCTTTGTCTGTCCACTGTTTCCAGGTGGCATCGCTGTAATCTAAATTTTGTAAAGCGCGATGAACATCATATGGACTGTTATCCAGTAAGGTTTCATCAATATCGGTCACAATAGCTAAGGGCTTATCACCCGGATTCTTAATTCCTTCATCAACCCTCAGCTTAGCTATGTTATAGGCCTGAAAACATAATGCTTTGTATTCTGCCGCCCGCTGCTGCCATAATGAGGCCCAGATCTTTCCATCGTTGGTGATGCTGGTATTTGAACTTGCTGTTTTTTTAACGGGTGCACAAGCGCTCAATAATAACAGGCCCGATAGTAGATAGTTATAGCTTTTTTTCATGTTGGTTGATGGGAGATGTTTCCGGATAAACTTAAACTATATGTCATGCTGAACTTGTTTCAGCACCCTACACGCCCATCAGCCATAGCGTTGACTTAGCAAATGGGATCCCGAAATAAATTCGGGATGACCATTATATACTTTACAACAACTCCGGTTTTATTTTATCCTTAAACTCTTTGGCAAATTTATTGAGTTTTGGCTGGATAACAAACGCGCAATACGACTTGTTAGGATTATCGTTGAAATAGTTCTGATGATAATCTTCGGCACTGTAAAACTCACTTGCAGGGGTTATTTCGGTAACAATCGGATCGTCATAAACATGCTCAGCGGTAAGCGTTTTGATCATAGCTTCTGAAGCCTGCTTTTGCTCATCATTATAATAAAAAATAGCCGACCGATATTGTGTACCTATGTCATTACCCTGGCGGTTAAGCGTAGTTGGGTTATGGGTTTTAAAGAAAACCAATAACAATTCATCAAATGAGATCACATCGGCATCATACTCCAGGTGGATCACTTCTGCATGACCGGTAGCGCCTGTACAAACCTGCTCGTAAGTTGGGTTTAAAACTTTACCGCCCATATAACCGGAAGTTACCGATGTTACACCTTTAAGCGATTGGAAAACGGCTTCGGTGCACCAAAAGCAACCGTTGCCGAAAGTTATTTTTTGAATGTTCATATGTCCTGTTTTATCAAAAGTAATGCCTGTTTAAACGGTTAGGTATGAGGCCGATTTGAATATGTCAATTAAATTACTAAACTTAGTGTTTAACCTTATATTAAACCTATTAATTATGAGAATTGCAGCATTAATTGCCCGCGTTTTGCTGGGCCTCATCTTCGTGGTATTTGGTTTAAACTTCTTTTTCCAGTTTCTGCACATGGCTCAACCGCCCATGACCGATAAGGCCCAGGCATTTAGCGGCGGGTTATTTGGTTCAGGCTATTTTTTCCAGTATATGAAAGTGATAGAAATAACAAGTGGTCTCTTCCTGCTTATAAATCGCTATACTGCATTGTTTGTATTGATACTACTGCCTATTTCGCTTAATATATTCCTGTTCCATGCCATTTTGGCACCAGCGGGTATACCTTTGGGATTGGCGGTGATGGTTTTACAGGTGTTTTTGTTGTTTGCTTACCGTAAATATTACACAAGCATTTTTACAGCTAAGCCAACGGTTTAAGCACTAATTAAGCACTAAAGGCTCAAAACAACAATATCCAATGTAACAAAGCGTGTGTCCCATTTTTTTGATTCCCGAAAAAAAATAAAAAAAGCACCGGTGTTTCTTTTTCTGTAAATGAAAAGTGTTCCATTTTTTGAGTGTGAAACACCGAAACGGATAAATTATGAAACATACTGGTAATCAGCAATTTAAAATTGCACCTGAAACATTATTAAACAACTGATTATCAAGCAATAAAAGTTTTTTTGAGCATAAATTCAACGTTTCAAATCCAGGCATTTTATCTGGATTTTTTTACTTGCTTTTTGGTGATTTTTTTTGAGTTTTTTCGAAATACACACTGTTGGTGATCATTGTACTGACAGCACGGTGCCACCATTATTTTGATTTGGCTTCGTAATTAAAGCAATCAACCTGAGAGAGGTAAATTCGCTTTTTTATAAAAGTTCCGGCCAACTGATGCAGTGAATAACACCAACCACAAGCAAAAACTCCAGAGATTGTTTACATTGCATTTAGCGGGGGCGGCACTATCACGCTGACCTCCCGCTGAATGATTGATTATCTGAACTACTTTATCGCTATAGATAATTATAAAAGTGAATATGTTTTCAAATAAAGGCAAGTGAATCCCTGCCTGTCTTTTTTACGAGGGATTCAATGCAAAAGGGGTTAAATTTAATTTTGAGGTGATTTATAAAAATAAAAGGCTGCTATGGCTACTAACATAATTGCTACATACGAAACCTGAACTACCATTTGATTTGAAGATTGAAATGCTTCCGGAACTATGGCGTTGTACATCCCCTTTTCAAGTTTAAACCCCATATACCATTGACTAAAATTCCAGGCCGTATGTATCCCAAGAGGCAGTGCGATACCCTTGGATCGAAGGGCAGCAATACCAAACAATATAGCGCCTATGGCAGCACCAAAAATTGCCTGTACCCAAGTATATCCCCCGGCCAAATGCTCTAAAGTAAAAAATACAGCAATAATCGCCTGGGCCTTCCAATTGCCAATAGAGTAGGCAAGACTGCGCAGGGGGTAGCCTCTGAACGCAAGTTCTTCACGAAGGGCTATCAATAAATACAAAAGGAACATGGCTATTGCTATAGCAAACGAGGCGCCTTTAAGTGGTCTTAACGAGATGTGGCTAAAAAAAACAACAGTAGCCATATGAAGTCCGGAAATCAACAATCCAATTATCAATCCCAGCACAACTTTAAAAAATGATCTCTTAGAAGGGATTACACCTATATTGCTAAGTGATAATTTTTCCCATTTTGAAAAAGGGATTGTTATTAAAAAGACCCAAACGGACGCCGTGCCTGTTAGCAAAATATTGCCCCAAGGCTCCGAAATCCCCTTAAAAAGGATAGAGCAGATGATAAGAATAGCCGCACAGAAAACGCAGAACAGTATTGCCCTTAACAGTGTATATTTCCAGTTTTTGGGGTATTGTTCTTTGTGTTTCACAGGCAGTAAATTATTGATTTATTATACCTTTGGATCCCTGTCCTGACAAGATAAATACTGCGTCTGGCGTTACGAATCTAAATACTTTTCTCAAATATTGTTTGAACAGCATCACAAACTATTTTGCACTTATATTAGTTTCCGGATAAAATCAATTGTTACAAAAAACTTTCATTTTAACCTGTGGCTATGTTAATTATCGCACTATTAAACACGCCCCTCCACCCCTCTCAAGAGCTTAAGTTAATCCGCAAAGTCTAAATACACACTAAAAGTTTACGATTAGGAGACTTCGCTGGAGTCGACTATTTCTTTAAATTTTATCTATAAACAGGAGGCCTCTCTGAAGCCTAATGGCAGACCGGGCATACTGATTATATTATAAATATTACCGGCCCCAGCGGGGCCACGTGTTTATAACTCTAAAAGGGCACGTTTTTCGGCAGGTGCCTTCTATTGAAATTTCAGGCTGATAAATTTTATGGGCAAACTTAAACTCTCGAAAGAAAGGGGGATCGCATATCCCCGTCCTTTTTTGTCTGAATTAGCAGCTCCTAAAACCATTTTAATTTGTGGCCGGGTTATAGGCTGAAACAGGCTTATAACCGTTAAAAAGTCTGTTATGTACAAAAATTGGTCGTTAAATGTAAAAAATATCCATTCTGATAACAATATCTTCGAAACTTTAAAATACTAATCAGCAACTTACACATAAACCTGACTTTATTATAAAAATCATCAGGATGGAAACAATTGATGCGGCAGTTCCGCAATTGTTGTAATGACTTGCGATGTGTGACAGTAGATTTTAATAATACATAAAGCCGAATCCGCCAGGCGGGCTTCTATAAACCGACATAATTTTAAGAATGAAACGCAGAACATTAATTAAAGGACTGGCCACCACTCTACCATCGTTATGGTTAACGCGGGCATTAGGCAATAGCTTTTTTGAAGGCCAGCCTTTAAATGAACCAATCGCAAATGGCCCGTTCAAACCCACATGGGAATCGTTGCAAAATTATAAAACCCCAACCTGGTTTCGTGATGCCAAGTTTGGCATATGGGCACACTGGGGGCCTCAATGCCAGCCCGAAGCCGGCGACTGGTATGCAAGAAACATGTATCAGGAAGGGTCGCCGCAATATAAAATTCATCTTGAAAAATACGGACATCCTTCAAAATTCGGATTTAAAGACGTGATCAATGAGTGGAAGGCTGAAAACTGGAATCCCGAAGAATTGGTGAGTTTGTATAAAAGCGCAGGTGCAAAATATTTTATGGCGCTTGCCAATCATCACGACAATTTTGATTTATACGATAGTAAATATCAAGCGTATTGGAACTCAACTAAAATTGGCCCAAAAAAAGATTTGATTGGCGGATGGGCAAAGGCTGCGCGAAATAACGGACTGCCATTTGGAGTAAGTGTCCATGCCTCGCACGCATGGCGCTGGTATGAAGTGGCACAACGCTCAGATAAGGCGGGCCCCTACAAGGATATTCCTTATGACGGAAAGCTCACAAAAGCAAGTGGAAAAGGAAAATGGTGGGATGACCTGGACCCGCAGGAACTGTACGCACAAAATCACCCGTTGAGCAAGGATAGTTTAGACGATAATTTCAACGTTGAGCAATGGGACTGGACCAATGGCGTATGTCCGCCGTCCAATGCATATATCGAAAAATTTTATAACCGTACTATAGAGCTCATCGATAAGTACAACCCGGATGTTGTTTATTTCGATGATGACCAGCTTCCGCTTTGGCCGGTTAGTGATACCGGCTTACGCATTGCTGCTCATCTTTACAATAAAAGCATTAAAGAACACGGAGACCTCCGCGCAGTCCTTAACGGAAAAAAGCTAAATGAAAAACAACGCAAAGCGATGGTTTGGGATATTGAGAGAGGGCAAGCCAACCAAATTCAACCCTTGCCATGGCAAACCGATACCTGCATTGGCGGCTGGCATTATGATCGGGCATTGTATGAACGCGACGGATACAAATCAGCCAAAACAATCGTTCAAACGTTGGTTGATATCGTAAGTAAAAATGGAAACCTGATGCTAAACATTCCGGTAAGGGGTGATGGTACCATTGATGAAAAAGAAAGAAAAATAGTTGAAGATATTGGCCGGTGGATGAAAGTAAACGGTGAAAGCATTTTTGCTACAAGACCATGGAAAATATTTGGTGAAGGACCGGCGCTGGAAGAGGCAGCCCACCTGAGCGACCAGGGTTTCAATGAAGATAAGGGGAAACAGTTTACACATGAAGATATTCGCTTTGCAACCAAAGGCGATATACTTTATGCTACCGCGATGGGCTGGCCTGAAGACGGAAAACTGGTAATTAAAAGCCTGGCAAAAGGCAGCAGTCGTTTTACAAAGGAAATTCAAAAGATAGAATGGTTGCCAACAAAACAATCTTTAAACTTTGAAAGAAATGAAAATGGTTTACTTATTTCTTTGCCCGAAAAAACAGCTAATGATTTAACTTACGCAAATGCGGTAAAGATTTTTTCGTGAAGCATTTAAACTAACTACATAGCATAAAATACGCTGAACGAGTGATCTCTGTTAACTGCAGGTAAGGAATAAAAAGCTTTTATGACACCACAACGATATTATAAGCCAGAGCTGGACGTACTCCGGCTTTGTGCCTTTCTTTTCGTTTTTTTTACTCACCGAATGGATCTTGCCCCCATCGATCCCGCGAAAAACTATTGGGCTTATCACTTAAGCTTAGTTGGAGTATTTGGTGTCCCGCTATTTTTCTTTCTGAGCGCATTTTTAATAACAGAATTGCTTTCAAGGGAACAAGAATATTCGGGTAAAATTAATGTGAAAGCTTTTTACACAAGAAGAATACTTCGTATCTGGCCATTGTACTTTACCTTCTTTTTTGGAATGGTGTTAGTTACCCACCTTTCAGATAAATTCGGGTATATTTCGTCAGGCACTCAAATGGCATTTAGTTTATTTTCCGGTAACTGGTATATTACTTTCAATGGCTGGCTTCCATCATATCCTATTAACCCGCTCTGGAGCATTTCTTTCGAAGAACAGCTTTATATTTTACTCCCCTTGCTGGTATTTTATACCGGCAAACGAGGGCTAAAATTGTTTTCATTTCTTGCACTTTTGGCAGCTTACTCAACTATTATCTATTATGCGCAAAAGCCAACAGCCGGATTTAGTGGTGAATGGACAAACAGTTTTGTGCAATTCCAATTTTTTGCGGCAGGAATCCTTTTATCCGTTTATTTAAAAGGCTGGCAGCCTCAATTGCATGTGGTTGCACGGGTTGCCTTATTTATAACCGGGCTCATATGCTGGCTGTTGGCCTCAATGGTATGCGAAGTTCATGCGGATTCGCCGCACCTCGAAACCATTCCGCAGGCAATAGGTGGCTGGCTGTTGATCCTTGCCGGCGTTATACTGTTCTTTTTTTCCTTGTATGGGAGCCAGCCAAAAAACATGCCGGCCCCGTTAGCGTACCTCGGTCGCATATCTTACGGGATGTATGTGTTTCACATCACTATTTTTTGGCTGGTGTATCAGGTATTTAAAGATGAACTTGCTTCTTTTAGCACCATGATTGGTTTATACGAATGGAAAAACAACGTTGGTTTCGTTATCGCATTTCTTGTAACGGTTATTATATCACTATTGTCATATAATTTTTTCGAAAAACCGTTTCTGCGAATAAAAAAGAGATTTACGATCATTCCGTCAAGGGATTAACGCCATCGCAAATAATAAAACCCAGCGGACTTTGAAGGGTGAAATGACAAAGCAGAAAAAGACTTACGAAGTTTTAAAAACTTCGTAAGTCTGGATTCGACTACTTGCCATGGGCAGCGTTATAGAAGATTTTGCTTGTGGGTGGTGCCTACAGGTATTCGGAAGATGAAGATCGGTTGGAAATCCTGGTCAAAAAATCCATGTCATTGCAAGGAGCGGCATCGGCAAAAGCACTTGGGGCGACGCGGCAATCCCGTAGCTATACAGGGCGGGTATGTACTGGCTACGAGGTTGCCGCACCACGCTTATGGCAACGTAATTGCAAATCATTGATTGTTAAGTATATTTTCTTTGATCGATTTATAAACATGGGCGTTGCCTGCGGCCCGGGCTTTACGCTGCAAATCCTCGCCCCGGCACTGCGCTCGAAGGCCTGAGCGGGCTGTGGGTTTTCCGCTGCAATCCCTAACGCGGCCCCATCTCCCGTTCAAAAATCTCCTGCACCATGGCTATCTGTTCTGCATAAATTGATTTTTTGCGGGTGCCGAAGTACAACGTATTTTCTATCTTATTATATCCCTCCCAAAGCAATTTGATATTGCCGCTATCCCGCTCTTTTCTTGAAAGAAAATCAGGGATCACTGCAATTCCTTTACCGTCGCTCAGGCAGCGCAGAATTGACCCCATGTTGGGCACAATAAAATTGGGTTTAAAATCGGGCCTCTTGCCAAAGTTGATGTGCCAGAAGCGCCGAAGGTGTTCCATATCGCCCGATGAGCCATACCAGATTTGAGCTTTGAGCCAGGTTTGAATCTGATTAAGGTCCTTAGTTTTCAAAAGTTCATTAAATTCATCGGTGGGCGTTTGTGCCCCGGCCAGCACCACTATCCGTTCTTTAAAGAAAGGCTTATATTCAAGCCCCTTATAATCACCTTTATGCGGTGTTACAATCATATCCAGGATGCCACCGTCCAGGTCGGCCAGCATTTCGGGATATTCACCAAATTTAATGATCACATTAAAAGGCAGCGTGGGCAGATAGGATTCAAGCGTAAACTGAAACGTTTCAAAACACATGCCTATACTTATGGTAGGCACATCCTTTTCGGTACTTTTATGAAAATGCCGCTCGGCTTCTTCCAACTTGCTGATAGACTCCTGGATATAATTGTACAGGATCTTTCCCCGCTCGGTAGATACCATTTTGCGCGAAGTACGATCAAACAGTTTATAGCCTACATAGCTTTCCAATGAGCTTAAATGCAGGCTCACTCCCGGCTGAGAAATAAACAAGGCCTCGGCCGCGCCGGTTAGCGAACCAGTTTCATATATCGCCTTAAACGTACGGAACCATTCAAAATTAATCATAGCCAATCTATTATAATTATAATACAAAAGTATAAATTATACTATTTTAATAGTAGATAATCCAGCAGTAATTTTGACAAAAATTAAAACACGAAAATAAATGACAAACATATTTGTAATAAACGGCGGGCAGATCTTCGGCCACTCCGGCGGAAAATTTAACAAAACATTATTAGATACCACTGTACAATATTTCACTGAACACCCCGATTTTGAGGTACGCTCAACAGATGTTAATAACGCTTATGATCCTATGCAGGAGGCCGAAAACTATAAATGGGCCGATGTGATCATTTACCATACCCCGGTTTGGTGGTTCCAGGTACCACATGCTTTAAAGAAGTATATAGATGAGGTTTTCACCGCAGGCTATCAAAACGGTATCTACCGCAGCGACGGCCGTACTGCCGAAAACCCTGGTATTAATTATGGCACCGGCGGACTGATGCACGGCAAAAAGTATATGCTTACAACCTCGTGGAATGCACCGCTTACAGCTTTCACCCTACCAGGCGAATTTTTCAATGAGCATAGTGTTGACGAAGGGCCGATGTTTGGTTTTCATCGCATGAATGCTTTTACCGGCATGCAACCTTTAGAAAGTATCCACTTTTATGATGTGATGAAAAACGCTAATATTGAGGAGAACCTGCAACGCTACCAGGAACATTTAAATAATCTGTTTACTCAAAACAACCCAAACCATGAAAATTTACTTAACAGCCTTAGTGAAGTGTAAGGCCGGCACCACTGCCCAAATGAAAGATTTTTTGGATAAGCTGGTAGCAGCGTCCCGCCAGGAAGAAGCATGTTTACAATACGAGCTGTATCAATCAACCACAGATGAAACCCAGTTTATTTTTCACGAAACCTGGGCCAGTCAGGAGGGGCTTGATCAGCACGTTAAGCAGGAGCATTTTCAACTATTCAGTAAGCAAATAGCTGATATTATAGATGGCCCGCTTGGAATATATAAAACGGATAGGGTTCATTAAAAACACCTGTTTAACAAAAACTGCCCCGGTTTTCACCCCGGGGCAGTTTTTGCTATTTACTGCAGGTTTTATTGCAATCGCCCGAGGCTTTGCATGATTTGCTGCAATTATCTAAACATGTTGGCTTGGTGCATGACTTAGCACATTTAGTGCAGTGGTTCATTTTGTTATTGCAGCAAGGCGTATTAGCAAACGAAATATTACATATAGTAAACAACATCACAGTAGTGATGAAAAGAAATTTTTTCATGATTTTTAAATTGAATGTTTAATAAAAAGATACACTATTGAAAATAGGCAGATGTTCTTTTTATCAAACTTTCGGAGGGTTCCAGCAGGCGTTTGCGTAATCGGATAAATTGCCCACCAGGTAAGGCAAAGCGGCTTTGCTATTAACAGAAACAGCAACAACCTCAGCGCTGATAGTTTCAGCTTTTAAGAAACAGCAATTATTGCATGACAGTATGGTCATGCACATACCACCGTCACATCCTTTTTGCCCGCCATGGTGTTTCTGCGGCATATTAGCCATATGATGACAGCATTCTTTCGACATGTTATTCATTGGCTCCGCTTTCCCTTGTATAGTGGAAATGAGCACCATAAAAATTAACATGATAAAGGCGATTGCTTTCATTGAATCCTGAAACGGAATATTTGCGAAAATAGTATGAGATGATTTGAAATTAATTTTTCGACTATACATAAACCTCCATCCGGCCACTATTCATCCTTCAGCATATCAATAGCCTGCTCATATTGTTCAATTAAACCCGGTACCCGGTCAACTAAGCGCGGATTCAGGCAACCTTATCAGATATTTAATAAATTGATTGTCAATAATATAAAAACAAATAATCGAATTTATGTTAACCCTATCACCCCACTCGCCGCTGGCTAAGTTGACGGCTATGGAGTTGCTACTCATAAGTTTAATTTCCCTGTTTAGGGATTAAGTTTTCGCATCTACTTATTTACGGCATTCCTTTGCTTTTGAGCTATTATTTATAATTTAGTGTCCAAAATACAATTAATCCCAAAACGATATTATGTCATCAATAAAATCACCCGGGGCTAAGGTTTATAAGTATGCAATGCTGGCTATCCTGATGCTGGCTACACTAAAACCCTTTGCCCAAACCCGCCAAAAACTCGATTTTGATAAAAGCTGGCGCTTTAACCTTGGCGCTGTTGAAAACGGCGAAAAGGTAACGCTGAATGATAGTAAATGGCGCGCGCTTAATCTGCCCCATGACTGGAGTATCGAAGGCACATTTTCAAAAGATAATCCTGCCACTCCCGAGGGCGGTGCCTTACCAGGCGGCATCGGTTGGTACCGTAAAACATTTACTGTTCCGGCCTCGTCAAAAGGCAAGCTGGTTTATATTGATTTTGATGGCGTATATCAAAAAAGTGATGTGTGGATCAACGGCCATCACCTTGGCTTCAGGCCAAATGGGTATATCTCTTTCAGGTACGAGCTTACGCCTTACCTGAATTTTGGCAGTAGCAATGTTATCGCTGTTAAAGTCGACAACTCTGTACAACCAAATTCGCGCTGGTATTCAGGTTCGGGTATTTACCGCCATGTGTGGCTCGAAACCACCAACAAAATCGCTATTGATCATTGGGGTACTTATGTAACTACAAGCGATGTAAGCGCATCATCAGCTAAAGTTAATGTACAGGTACAACTGCGTAATAATGAAGTTTCGCCATCATTATTTATCAGCACTAAACTTTATGATGCCACCGGTAAAATTGTTGCAATCAGCGAACAAGCTACATTGGAAGCACGGATTAAAAACGCTGTACTAACAACTGATAATGCGCTTACGGTGAAAAATCCTGTGTTATGGTCGGTTGAGAAACCTTATTTGTATAAAGCGGTAACACAAGTTCTGGAAGGCAAAAATGTGATTGATGAATACACTACTACCGTAGGCATCCGCTATTTTAATTTTGATGCTGATAAAGGTTTCAGTTTGAATGGCAAGCCAATGAAAATCTTAGGCGTTTGCGATCACCATGATCTTGGCAGCCTTGGTGCTGCTGTTAACACGCGAGCGCTTGAACGCCAGCTGCAAATGCTAAAGGCGATGGGCTGTAATGGCATTCGCACCTCGCACAACCCCCCGGCCCCCGAACTGCTTGACCTTTGCGATAAAATGGGCTTCATAGTAATGGATGAAGCTTTTGATTGCTGGGAATGGAAAAAGGCTACTTATGACTATCACCTGTATTTTAAAGAATGGCATAAACGCGATCTGGAAGACCAGGTAAAACGTGACCGCAATCACCCCAGTATTATGATCTGGAGTATCGGCAACGAGATCCCTCAACAGGCCGATAGCAGCGCATTGCGTATTGCGCCCGAACTGGCTGCCATTGTTCACAGCTTGGATAAAACCCGCCCGCTTACTACGGCTAATGATCGCCCGGATACCACAAACAAAATTGTAAAATCGGGAGCTATTGATTTGATTGGTTATAACTATCACCAGTTTGATTATGCTAAATTTCATGACCGCTACCCGGGTAAAAAGTTCATTGCAACCGAAACTACTTCGGGTTTGGAAACTCGTGGTTATTATGAAATGCCTTCAGATAGCATCAGGGTTTGGCCTACCAACGATGATAAACCTTTTGTAAGGGAAGGCAACAACGTTTCGGCATATGACAACACCCGACCACCATGGGGATCAACCCATGAAATGACCTGGAAAGTGATGAAAAAGTATGATTTTCTTTCGGGCATGTTTATCTGGACAGGTTTCGATTATCTTGGCGAGCCTACTCCATATTCATGGCCATCGCGCAGTTCTTACTTCGGGATCATTGACCTGGCCGGCTTCCCTAAGGATGTATATTATATGTACCAAAGCGAGTGGACCAATAAAGATGTGCTCCACATTTTCCCGCACTGGAACTGGGAACCAGGCAAAATGATTGATATCTGGGCATACTACAACAATGCCGATGAAGTTGAACTATACCTGAACGGTAAATCATTAGGTATCCAAAAGAAAACAGGCGACGACCTGCACGTAATGTGGCGCGTAAAATATGAACCGGGCACCTTAAAAGCAATATCACGCAAAAACGGCAAAACAGTATTAACCCGCGAGATCCATACCGCAGGTGCCCCTGCAAAAATTGAACTTACGGCAGACCGTTCGCAAATCAAGGCCGATGGCAAAGACCTTTCGTTCGTTACCATAAAAATATTGGATAAAGACGGTAACGTTGTGCCGGATGCGAATAATAAGGTAAACTTCAAGATCAACGGCGAAGGTTTCATCGCCAGCGTTGATAACGGCGATCCGGTTAGTCATGATCCGTTCAAAGCAGATTACCGCAAAGCATTCCACGGCCTGGCCTTAGCCATTGTTCAGGCAAAAGAAAAAGCCGGAACGATAACTTTAACCGCTTCGGCTGATGGTTTACAAAGCAGTACATTAGTATTGAAAAGCAAGTAACCTCACCCCGGCCCTCTCCTTTGGAGAGGGAGTTTGAAGTATATACAAATAAAACCCGCCTCCTTGAGGTGGGTTTTATTTTTTAATGTATAACGAATTTCTGTCGACATTTTATTTCTAATGACACGCTGATTACCAATTACAAGCCTCAGCGTAAAAATGTATCAGTGTTCCCTACTTCTGTATAAATCGCCTTGCATAAGGCCCGCTAATTTTGTCTTATCATTTAAAAACAACAAAAATGGCAAAGACAATTTTCATTACCGGTGCATCACGTGGCTTCGGTAAATTATGGGCCGAAGCATTATTGCAAAGAGGCGATAAAGTAGTAGCAACTGCTCGTGATTTGAGCACATTGGATGACCTGGTAAATAAATATGGCGACAATATTTTACCACTGCAACTGGACGTAAACGATCGCGCTGCGGATTTTGCAGCAATTAATAAAGCAAAAGAACACTTCGGCAGTATTGACGTACTGATCAATAACGCAGGTTACGGTTTATTCGGCAGTATTGAGGAGACCACCGAAAAAGAAGCTCGCGAACAAATGGAAACCAACTTTTTTGGCTTATTATGGCTATCACAAGCTGTTTTACCTGTAATGCGTGAGCAAGGCTATGGTCATATCATCCAGCTTTCGAGCGTATTGGGCCTCATCACCCTGCCTGTATTGGGTATCTATAACGCATCTAAATTTGCGGTAGAAGGTTTAAGTGAAACCCTGGCCGCCGAAGTAAAAGGCTTCGGAATAAACGTTTCCCTGGTTGAACCAAACGGCTTTGCAACTGATTGGGCTGGTGCTTCTGCCGCGCAAACCACTGCGATGCCTGAATATGACGGTGTACGTGCCGCTTTCCAGGCTGGTTTAACTGATGAAATTTTCGGTGTACCTGAAGCAACTACAGATGCCGTGCTTAAATTGATCGACAGCGAAAACCCTCCGTTACGTTTATTCCTGGGAAAATATGCACACCCATGGGTTAAACAAACCTATGAAGGCCGTGCTGCCGAATGGGATAGCTGGAGCGAAGTAGCTAACGCTGCACATGGTAAATAATGTGAGTTTAGGATAAGAAAAAACGATGTCATTTCGAACGAACAAGGAGGGTTTGCGAAAGAAGGGTGAGGAGAAATCTTCAACGCCATGTTTAACTAATGCATAGTCAATTTGCATGCGTAGAAGATTTCTCTTTCGCTCCATACCTCAGTCCCCGTTGCTCTATCGAAATGACATTTTTTATTATTAAGATAATTTTTCTATCCCGAACTCAGGGTAAATAATTAATACCATATATAGAGCCTCTTAGTTATTGGCTTTAAGCTTTGTGCATTTTGCTTTTAACCTCTATAATAAATGGTATTCTACTGACATAATCTACGCCGCAATCCGGCGTAGATTTGTTTAACTTTATTAATCATGCAGCATTTTAAAAATTTGGCCGACATGCACCGGTCTAATGGTTTCCCAATGCCGGAGAACCCGCTTTTCAGTTTGTACAGGTGCACCCATACCTGCGGATTTGGCGACAGGGAGTTTACATCTGATTTTTACATGATCGGGTTTAAAAAACTTAAAGCCGGCCAAATCATGTATGGTCGTACCAAATATGACCATGATAACGGCAGTATGATGTTCATCAAGCCCCGACAGGTTATCCAGTTTAACAGTGTGGAGTATGATGAGGACGCGTTTATCATGTTCATTCACGAGGATTTCCTGAATGGTCACTTTTTGCATAACGAAATCAATAAATACGCCTTTTTCGATTACGAAGCCAACGAGGCGCTGCACCTTTCGCCGTCGGAAGAGCAGATCATGTGGGACCTTTACTATAAGATAGAGGCCGAATACCACAATAATACCGACGAATACAGCCGCGATATTATGCTCACCCATATTGATTCGATCTTGAAATACTCGCAACGGTTTTACAAACGCCAGTTTATTAACCGTATGGAGCTTTCGGGTAAAACGGTATCGAAATTTAATGAAGTGTTGGCCGCCTATTTTAAAAACGGGTTGCTGCTAACCCAGGGATTGCCCTCTGTTAATGCATTAGCGTCGCAGCTTAATTTATCACCCCGTTACCTGAGCGACATGCTTAAGCAGGAAACAGGAAAAACGGCTATAGAACTGATACACATTTACCTTATAAACGAAGCAAAAAACCGCCTTAAAAGTGATTATCAAAGCGTTTCGGAAATAGCCTATGAACTCGGCTTTGAAAATCTGCCGTATTTTTCGCGGTTGTTTAAAAAGGAAACAGGCATCAGCCCCAACCAGTTCAAAAAGCAATTGCTTAATTAACAATCGGATAACCTAACACGGAAAAGTCCAATTCTATATTAAGTTTCCGTTAACACACCTTTCAGGATAAAACGTTTTTGTAATTTTGACTACAATCGTTTTCTTATGAAACTAAAACTCATCGCCGGCATTGCATTTCTAAGTGCTGCGCTACAATCCTTCGCCCAAACTCCGGGTAAAATCGAGCAAACAGGACGGGTGTTATTGCCTAACGGATGGAAACTTAGTCCGGCCGGAACATCTTTACCTCTGGGCGATCTGCCGCTTAATATGCAGCTTTCATCATCAGGTAAGTTGTTAGCTGTTACTAACAACGGTCAAAGCACCCAGTCGGTTCAATTAATTGATCCTAAAAGCGAAAAACTGCTTGATGAGGTAATAGTTAAAAAATCGTGGTACGGACTTGCCTTCAGCCGCGACGAAAAAAAACTGTATGCATCAGGCGGCAATGACAACTGGATTTTGGTATTTAACATCGCCAATAACAAACTCGGCACACCCGATACCATTAAGTTAGCCCCAAATGCATGGCCTAAAAATAAGGTATGCCCCACAGGTATGGTAACCAACAAAAGCAACAGTCGTCTTTATTCGGTTACTAAAGAAGACAGCACCCTTTATATTATCGATCCTGAAAAAAAAGACGTCCTTAAACAGGTAAAACTACCTGCCGAAGCTTACAGCTGTATTTTATCGCCCGATGAAAAAACACTGTACATTTCTTTGTGGGGAGGAGATATGCTCGGCTTTTACAACATTGAAAAACAAACACTCAGCACTATCAAAACCAGCAGCCATCCTAATGAGCTGCTTTTGGATAAAAAAGGAAAATTCCTGTATGTGGCCGATGCTAATGACAATGCAGTATCGGTAGTAAATACTACTACGCATAAAATAATAGAAACTATTTCTACAGCCCTTTACCCTACCCGCCTTACCGGTTCAACCAGTAATGGGTTGGCACTATCGCAAAACGGAAAAACATTGTACATAGCCAATGCCGACAACAATTGCCTTGCTGTATTTGATGTAACGGTACCGGGCAGCAGCAAAAGCAAAGGTTTTATCCCCGT
Source organism: Mucilaginibacter sp. Mucisp86 (assembly GCF_047324315.1). Classification (NCBI taxonomy): domain Bacteria; kingdom Pseudomonadati; phylum Bacteroidota; class Sphingobacteriia; order Sphingobacteriales; family Sphingobacteriaceae; genus Mucilaginibacter; species Mucilaginibacter sp. Mucisp86. Next base: position 3,639,357 of record NZ_CP168503.1, on the reverse strand, counting down.
AGGTTGGTACCCTACCAATGCAAAAGTATTGGGCGATAAAATCCTGGTGTCAAATGGCAAGGGCTTTTCATCAATGGCCAACCCAAGAGGCCCGCAGCCGGTTAAAAAAACCGATAACAGCGGATATAAACAAGGTGCCATCAACAGCCGTGAGCAATATATCGGCGGCTTATTTAAAGGTACGCTGTCATTTATCAATACACCAACTGATGCGGAACTGAAAACTTATACCAAACAGGTTTATGCCAACACACCGTTTACTGCTAAAGTTGAAAAAACAGCCAAAGGCGAAGAAGGCAATCCTATCCCCCGCCGGGTAGGCGAAAAATCGCCAATTAAATATGTATTCTACATTATTAAAGAAAACCGCACTTACGACCAGGTTTTAGGCGATATGCCGCAGGGCAACGGCGATACTTCACTGTGTATCTTCGGTAATAAGGTAACACCTAACCACCACGCCATAGCCAACGAATTTGTGTTGCTTGATAACTTCTACGTTGATGCCGAAGTAAGTGCCGACGGGCACAACTGGAGCATGGCCGCCTACGCTACCGATTTTGTGGAAAAAACATGGCCAACCAGTTATGGCGGCCGTGGGGGTAATTATGATTTTGAAGGAACCCGTAAAGCAGCCTACCCACGCGATGGTTTTATATGGGATTATTGTAAACGCGCCGGTGTAAGCTACCGTACTTATGGTGAATTTGTAAGTGATGATAACCCCGGCAAGGCAAACTTAAAATCGCTTGAAGGACATTTTTGCCAGCAATCGCCGGGCTTTGATTTAAGCGTTAAAGATGTAAAACGTACTGAGATCTGGGCGCATGATTTTGATTCGTTATTGACTATAAATGCTGTACCGCATTTTAATACAGTGCGTATTTCAAATGATCATACCAGCGGACAGCGCAAGGGCGCAATATCTCCTATTGCAGCTGTTGGCGATAATGACCTTGCCATAGGTCAGTTTATCGAGCACCTGTCACATAGCTCTATCTGGAAAGAATCCGTAGTGTTTATCCTGGAAGATGATGCCCAAAACGGGCCCGATCATATCGACGCGCACCGCTCACCGGTATTTGTAGCTGGCCCTTATGTAAAGCGCAACGCGGTGATCCATGGCATGTATTCTACATCCGGCGTTTTGCGTACCATGGAGCTTATTTTAGGCCTTCCGCCGATGAGCCAGTATGATGCCGCCGCCATGCCGCTATATGATTGCTTTACCAGCAAACCCGACCTTACACCCTATACAGCCAAACCGGCACAGGTTGATTTAGAACAGCGCAACATAGCAGTAAATGAAAGCAGCAAACGTTCTGAACTATTCAATTTTGCTAAAGAAGATGCAGCACCCGACATCGACCTGAATGAAGTGGTTTGGAAGTACGTAAAAGGCGAATCATCTGTCATGCCCGCGCCAAAAAGGAGTGCATTTGTAATTTTAGAACCTAAAAAAGAACAGGATGATGATTGATTTGTTAACTTCGTTTAACCGGAAGTTGTCCAATTAACGAATCCTTTATATATTGGTTTAAAGCCCGGCTATTTTTTTTTTTAGCCGGGCTTTCACATTAATTATACTCCTATGATCACTCATTTAGAAAACGAGCACATTAAAGTAGCTATCGACACCAGAGGCGCGCAGCTTAGTTCATTTATCAATAAGGCCACAGGCATTGAACACATGTGGCAGGGCGATGAAAAGATCTGGCCATGGCATGCTCCAAACCTTTTTCCAATAGTTGGCGGCTTAATTAATAATGAGCTTTTAGTTGATGGTGAAAAATATGCGATGTCACGGCATGGGTTTGCCCGGCAGTCGGAGTTTTTTTTATTGGAGTCGGATGAAACATCGGCAAGTTACTCGTTACCCAACTGCGAGAATACGCTCAAGGTTTATCCCTTTAAATTTGATTTCCAGATCTTGTACCATCTTATCGATAATGCGCTCCGCATTACCTATAAAGTGATCAACCTTGATAAAAAATCGATATATTTTTCTGTTGGCGGACACCCGGCCTTTAATGTTCCTTTTAACAAAGGCGAAAACTATGAGGACTATTACCTGGAGTTTGAAACTGAAGAACATTTTGATACACATCTTTTATCAAAAGATGGTTTTTTTAACGGCGTAACACATCCCGTACCAACTCCTAATAAAAAACTTTATTTAACCCGCGATCTGTTTAATGACGATGCCCTGGTTTTTAAAGATTTAAAATCGCGCATGATAACCATTAAAAGCGACAGGCATGATCAAACCCTGGCACTTGAGTTTCCACATTTCAATTATGTTGGTTTATGGGCCAAACCAGGAGCCGATTTTGTTTGCATAGAACCATGGCTTGGCTGCGCCGACACGCAGGGCAAACATGTAGATATTAAAGAAAAAGAGGCTATCCTGAAATTAAGCGTGGGGCATGTTTTTGAATCGGCTTATTTTGTTTGCTTATAAACATTTAGGTTACAATAATTTTATACTTAGGTAAAACATTTTTCACACTTTTTCTCTTTCATAGAAAGAATCACTTAAATATTAAAACTATGAAAACTAAAGTTTATTTATTAGCTCTTACTTTGTTGCTGTCGTTTACAGCGTTAAATACTTTTGCTGCCGACACCCACGCGCTTACCCCGCTAAGCAAGGAAGAAATAGCAACCATGACAACCGAGCAAAAACAAGCCCGTGTTGAGGAGATCAAAGCCCGTGTTAATGAGATTAAGGCAATGGATAAATCGGAGCTTACAAAAGCTGAGCGAAAAGAATTGCGTACCGAATTAAAATCAATGAAAAAAGAGGCCAATGCCCTTGGCGGTGGTGGTATTTACCTTTCTGTAGGCGCTATCATCATTATTATTTTGGTATTGATCCTGATATTATAATCCGGGCACATTGTATAACAAAAACGCCTCCGACGAAAATCGGGGGCGTTTTTTGTTGGGGTTATCTTCTATTATTTGAATAATAACAGCGTTGCCATTTCGACGAACAGCCCGGGGCTGCGAGGGAGAAGTGAAGAGAAATCTTATACACCCTACATAGCGGCTTGCATGGTGTATAAGATTTCTCTTTCGCCCCTGTGCTCGTGACTATCCCCGCTCTATCGAAATGACATTTTTTTTCATTCCATTTAAAACAAAAAAGCCCCCGGGATCATTCCGGAGGCCTTCAATATATCTTAATTAATTATTTTATTATTTTTTGCTGCTATCAGCTGCTTTAGGTGCCGGTGTAGCAGACGGCGTTAATGCCGGAGTTGCCGATGGAACCGAGTTAGTTGGTTTTGAAGCCTTTTCAATTTGCTCACGTAATGCAGGGTTATCTGCATTTGTTGATGAACCACCTTTTACAGCTACGTTAATAGCTAATGACAATACCATAAGGGTGATAGCTAATGCCCAGGTACCTTTTTCTAAAAAATCGCCGGTTTTTTGTACACCCATTAATTGTGATGAGCTTGAAAAATTTGATGCCAAACCACCGCCTTTAGGGTTTTGGATAAGTACGATAAGCCCTAACAGAGCGCATACAATTACGGTAACAATGATTAAAACGATATACATTTCTTTATATTAATTAGTTTTCTTTTCTAACTGCTCAATTTGGCTCGCAAAGTAACGGCTTTTTTCCGGGAATTTCAAGATCAATTTTTTGTAAGTTGCAATAGCTTTGTGATATAACATCTGATCGATGTAAATCTGCGCTAAAGTTTCGCTTACCAAGTCATTTCTGTCTTCCGAACTTTTCTTTGCTTTATTTTCATTATCGAGCTTATCAATAGATGGCGGCCTGATCTGTGGTTCTTCCCTGATAAACTTATCAATAATGAGGTCTTCCTTTCTTTTTATCTCCGGTACATCGGGCTGAGGTGTTTTCTCCAACTCCTCAAGAGATTGCGAATGGAAGATATTTTCATAATACTGATGCTGTAAAGCATCGGCAGTTTGGTTATCAGCAGTATCAGGCGCAACTTGCGGAGCTACTGTTTCAATATTATAGGGCTGATAAGTTGATGCATATTCTTTACGGGTTTTATCCAGCCACCACATAAAGGTATAAGGCATTTTCTCGTCGTTGTACTTCGATAATACCTCGTGCTGCTCGGCAATCTCACTTTTTGCCTGTAGTAAATCAGGTTCCTGCAGGGCATTTTTATCTTCAGTTCGTGTATCCGCAACAGAATTATCAAACAAAAAATAATCGGTTGAAGCAATGTTACTGATAATCCATTTTTCAGTTACATCGTCTTTTACGTCCTCAGCTTCGTTAACACTAACCGAAGATGGGGTAACCTCATGGTTTTCAGGAAGCGTATCAATATCAGCAACATGCTCATTAGCATCAGCCTTACTTATACTTATATTTTCAATGCCAACAATTTCATCATAAACCTCATCCTCAATATCATGGGTAGATGTCACTGCTTCCGTGGTAGGCTCTGTAGTTGATGGTTCATGATCAATAACCCCGGCTATCAGTTCTGCATCTGTAGTTTCAGGCTTATAGTCATCGGTAGCGATAAAATCAAAGCTGTCTTTTTCCTGATCCGCGCCAATAGTTAAACCTTCCGGAACAGGCGGCAAAGTATCGTGAACCTCATCAACTGCAGGGCCTATATTGAAATAGTTTTCGGGAGCCGGAGTATTGTTTACAACTGCAGGGTCAAGCAGGTTGATTAACTGCGATGCATTTACCTGACCTAAGCCCTCCGGTTCGTGAATTAGCTTGTGTAATAAAACAGGTTTGTAATAAACGGCTGCCTTTTGCACATCTTTAGCTGAACCTGCATGGGCAAGCAAAGCACGCAAAATACCGCTCTGCGGATAGGCATCAACCAACTGCTGCAGGTTATAACCATAAAACGAACCTGTCTCGGCCGGATTGGCCAACAGCTCATCTAATATTTCGTACTGCCTGCTATTCAAATATTGATCCACGTGGTTGAAAATACAAATTGCCTACCAATTAGAAAAGGCCTTGTTAAAAATATCGTCTATTAACTGCTTATTAATTTGCTGTATCAGGTTCTGTTCCTGCGAAGAAATATCCCCCCGGTAATCAGCAAACTTAGTAAAACTTTCTTCAAAGCTTAGTTTTTTATCTGCCGGAGTTTTCGCGGCATCAAATGAAAATTTAACCCGAACGGTAATAGTAAGCCTGTTAGCATCAGCAATTGGGGCCACATTATTTGAAGTGGCTTGAATAGATGCCGGAGCAATAGAATAACCGGTAATAGCGCCCGACATGGTTGCATCGGCTTCGCCGCGGACTAAGCTTAGGCTGGTTTGTGTACGGACCCTGTCTTTTAACGCTTCGGTGAAGGTTTGGCTCAGGTTATTAACCACCAGCGCAGCATTGTTTTCAAAGAACTGAACATTGAGGGTCTTCAAAGTGGGCGGGATTGATTGATTTTTGAGAGTGTAACATGATGGACACATAAGCACCAGCACACACACTGAAATAATTCCCAAAAGTTTTTTCATCAATTTTATAAGTTTAGTTCTTTTATTTTCCTGTATAACGTACGCTCAGAAATCCCTAATTCATTTGCAGCAAGCTTGCGTTTGCCTTTATGCTTCTTTAAAGCCTTACGGATCAGGTCCGATTCCTTTTCAATCAGCGAAAGTGATTCCTCAACCTCTTCAGCATCATGCGTTATATTAAAACCATCGATAGTGCTGTTGTTATTACCGCTGCTGTTTGTAACGGTATTAACGGGTTGTTGCAAGGTAAATTGTGAGTCGTTGTTACCATGCAGTTCAATATCGCGATAAAGCTGGTTTAAAGTTTGCGGATTGTTGGCATAATGCGGTGAAACACCACCATGCTCAATAATATCGGCTACGAGCTTTTTCAACTCAACCATATCACGCTTCATATCAAACAATACTTTATACAGGATATCACGCTCCGAAAAATCTTCTTTAGGCTGATTTTCGAGGCGCATAGGCAGGTTACGGGCACCAGCCTCATGCGGTATATAGGTAAGCAGTGTTTGAGCAGTAATGATCCTGTCGCGCTCAAGTACGGCCAGCTGTTCGGCCATGTTTTTCAACTGCCTTACGTTACCCGGCCACGAATAATTTGTCAATACCTGCTGGGCGTCATCATCCAGTTGAATAGGTGGCGTACGGTATTTATCGGTAAAATCGGCCGTAAATTTGCGGAACAGCAGAAATACATCTTCCTTCCTGTCGCGCAATGGCGGGATCTTTAAGGGCACCGTATTTAAACGGTAGTAAAGGTCTTCACGAAATTTCCCGTTCTTCACCGCGTCATATACATCAACGTTAGTGGCAGCTATAACGCGTACGTTCGTCTTTTCTACTTTAGATGAACCTACTTTAATATACTGCCCTGATTCAAGCACCCGCAGCAAACGCGCCTGGGTACCCAGCGGCATTTCAGCAATTTCGTCTAAAAATATAGTACCACCATTTACGGTCTCAAAATAACCTTTTCGTTCGCCAACTGCACCTGTATAGGCACCTTTTTCGTGACCGAAAAGCTCCGAATCGATAGTACCTTCAGGTATGGCACCACAGTTTACCGCGATGAAAGGCCCATGTTTACGCGGACTCATCTGGTGTATGATGTGCGAAAAAACCTCCTTACCACTACCGCTCTCACCGGTAATTAATACCGAGATATCAGTAGGTGCAACCTGGTTTGCTATAGTTATAGCCCGGTTAAGCAATGGCGAATTGCCAATGATCCCGAAGCGTTGTTTTATTTCCTGTACTTCCATGCCCCCCGGCCCCCTAAAGGGGGAGTTATTGTAAATGTTTATAATTCTTGTTTATCATATCCCCTTTGTATGCTACACCCCGATCCATCAGGATGTAACTCCCCTTTAGGGGGTTTGGGGGATAACTTTGCCGATTAGAGTAGCCGTTGTGCTGCGCTCGATAAGTACGTTAACGTATTCTCCTGGTTTGTAGCCTTCGCCAACCGGAAAAATCACCATCGCGTTTTGATCGCTGCGGCCGCAATAGTCTTTGTCTGATTTTTTAGAGAAACCTTCTATCAGTACGCGCTCTACCCTGCCAATACGGGCCTGCATCCTGTAAAAAGAATACTCCTGTTGTTTGGCAACTATTTCGGTTAAGCGCTTCTGCTTTACCTCTTCCGGGATATCGTCGGCATAACGTTTTGCAGCTAAAGTTCCTGGCCTTTCACTGTACTTAAACATGTAGGCAAAGTCATACTTCACATAATCCATCATGCTTACGGTTTCCTTGTGCTCCTCATCTGTTTCGCTGCAAAAACCAGTAATTACATCGGTGGAAATTGCACAATCCGGAATGATGCGGCGGATAGCGTCGATCCTGTTGATATACCATTCACGATCATATGTACGGTTCATCAGATCAAGAATACGACTGTTGCCCGATTGTACCGGCAGGTGGATATAATTACAGATGTTATCGTATTTATTGATAGCATAAAGCACCTCATCGGTAATATCCTTTGGATGCGAGGTTGAAAACCTAACCCGCAGATCAGGGCTGATCAAGGCTACCATCTCCAACAAGTTGGCGAAATTAGTTTCAGCTTCTGATACTGAACTTATGGCATCCGACTCAGAACCTTCAGCTTTCGACTTCCACTTATATGAATCCACATTTTGGCCTAACAAAGTTACCTCGCGGTAACCTTTATCAAACAAGTCCTGGCATTCGGCTACAATTGATTGCGGATCACGGCTGCGTTCGCGCCCCCTGGTAAATGGCACCACACAAAACGAGCACATGTTATCGCACCCACGCATAATTGATACAAATGCGTTAATGCCGTTACTGTTTAAACGTACCGGACTTATATCGGCATAAGTTTCCTCGCGCGATAACAATACGTTAACCGCTTTTTGACCATCGTCAACCTGATCAATCAGGTTTGGCAAATCGCGGTACGCATCCGGGCCAACAACAACGTCTACTAATTTTTCTTCTTCCAGGAATTTTGATTTCAGACGTTCGGCCATGCAGCCCAACACACCTACCACCAAACCCGGATTTTTCACTTTAGCAACGGTGAACTCCTTTAAACGGTTACGCACACGTTGCTCAGCGTTTTCACGGATAGAACACGTATTGATGAAAATAACATCGGCAATGCTATAATCGGGCGTAGTTTCAAAACCACGTTCGGCCAAAATAGAAGCCACAATCTCACTATCAGAAAAGTTCATGGCACAGCCATAACTTTCAATATAAAGCTTACGGCCATTATTTTTAGCTGTTTCGGCTTTTAACATTAGCGCCTCACCCTGCCTGCTCTCATCATGTGTTTTATCCGGAATAAGCAAATCCATCATTTATATAAAAAATTAGTTTGCAAAAATAAACAAAATTTAAATACCCAAATGACATATTGTCAGTATTAAATAAAAACATGCTCTACTTAACAAAAAACGGGCAATACAGTTGTATTACCCGTCCATTAAATCCGGTCTCAGTTTTAAGTTTATTACAAAGCCACAGTACTGGTGTTGTTGATTTGCCATATAGCCGCGCCCGGCGTCGGGAAGCTAACACCTTTGGTATTGCCTTTAACGCCGTTATCCTGGCCAAAGTAATACAGCGGGTGCCCTTTGTACACCAACTGTGTTTGCCCGAACACGGTGATCACATCAAAATCGCCCTTGTTTAAAACAGATGGAACACTTTGAACTGTTGTTACCCCATCAATTGGCCAGTTGGCGTCATGAGCAGCCACGCCGGTGCTAAACTTATTTGTTTTAGAGGCGTCTTTAGTAAACAGGTACAAGGTGCGCCCGTTGGCATCTGTAATGTACTGTGAGTTTTCAGTACCGGCTATTCCTTTGCTGGTATACTGGTTACCGTCGTGCCCTATCAGCTGTGCGTAAGAAACCATTACCGTATAATCGGCTTTTGCTATAAACCATGATTTGCCAACGCCATCGCCGTTAACATCGGTAGCAGCAACATCTTTTGCATAGTAATATAAGGGCCAGCCTTTATAAGTGGTTTGCTTGTTGCCGTCGGCATTGGTGATAACACCAAAATCAGTTGCAGATAAGCCGGTGCCTATGGATGGATTTTCTTTATAAAAGGCAGGCCAAATCACAGCACATCCTCCTGTACAGGTTGAAACATTAGCTGCATCATCAGAGAAAAAGTAAAGCGCGCGACCGTTATTATCTGTTATGATACTGCCAAAGGTTGCGTTTGAGGTAAGCTGTACGCCGGTAACAGCTTTAGGTGTGTTTGGATTGTTATCGTGATTTTTTTTGCACGATACCGTTAATAAAGTAAACACAATTGCGCCCGTCAGGGCTAAGTACATTTTTGTTTTCATCGGGAGTCTGAATTAGATGTTAATAATGGTTATGTACAGATATAACGCCATCATTTTCCCCGGGGTTGCTTTGCAGTTAAGGAAAACCTTTATTTAAGTTAAACATCAACATATAAACCTGTCGATGATGAATCAAGTATGAGTTTTAACAAAAAATAACATACACCGCCACCGCACTATAACAAAAGTTACTAACTTGCTGTTAAAGCATTAAAACACAAGTAAAAAGTAACCACCGGTAAATGGCACTAAATTTTTTAAAGCACAAGTGGCAAAAAAGGACATTTAAATTTGTGCTGATACCGGTTATAGCAATATTACTACTGGCTGTAGTTGTAAACAGGTATTGGTCGCCCATATTGGCCGGTAAGGTAAAAGATGTAGTATTAAGCAGCAGTGACAGCCTTTATACAGCCGATTTTTCGGATGCGGAACTACATGTTCTGCAGGGGAAGATCATTATTTACAATATCACCCTTAAGCCCGATACAACTGTTTACAATCAGAAGAAGCGATTGCACCTGGCGCCAAACACACTTGTTGAGCTTAAGGTAAAACGATTGGTGCTTAACCACGTACATCCTTTTAGCCTTTACTTTCGAAAAAAGCTAAACATCGGTCAGATTATCTTGAATGAACCACAGTTGAGCGTTAGCTACCAGTTAAACCATACTAAAGATACTGTTGTTAAAGACCATCGAACTGCCTGGCAGCGTATTTCAAAAAGCCTGGAGTCGATCCATATCGGCGCCATTTTACTGAATGACGTCAATCTGAAATATGAAGATTACTCTGGCAATAAAGTAGCTATTTCCAAACTTAAAGAGCTAAACCTAAGTGCTACCGACCTGCTGATAGATTCGGCCACACAATACGATAAATCGCGCCTGCTTTATTGTAAGGACATCATTACCGAATTGAATAACTACACAGGGGAAACTCCAAGCGGCTTGTACACTTACAAGATCAGGCATCTTAAACTTTCCACACTTACCTCCCGACTAAATATAGAAGGACTTGCTATGCAACCCGCAAAATCAGACGTATTTTTTGGCAAAAGCCAGAAAGACCGCCTGGGCTTCCTCGCAGATTCGGTGCAGCTCAACAATTTTGACTATCTAAATTATCATAAATACCGTACGGTTTCTACCTCAAGCTTAACGCTGGCCGGAGGCAAGATAACCGCTTTCACCAACCCGGGTAAAAAGCCGGATTCACTGACTGATAAGGTTAAAACCTTTCCTAACATGATGATCAGGAAATTAAATCTTGATTTAAGGATAGATACCGTGAAACTCAGGCATGTGGATGTGATCTATAACGAGTTTAATAAAAAATCGCAAAAAACGGGTACAGTAGCCTTTTATAACACCAGCGGACGCATTTATAATATTACAAACAACCCATCGGCCATAGCCAGAAACAACATTACCACTGTTGACCTGACCACCTATTTCATGAACCGTGGCCGGCTCGATGTGCAAATGAAATTTAATTTAAGTGATGACGATGCGGCCTTCAGCTATAAAGGCACATTAGGCCCCATGGAATTTGGAAGGCTAAATCCGGCTACCATGCCTTTGGCCATGGTAAAGATGACATCGGGCAGTGTTAAAAAATTCAGCTTTGATATCCAGGCCAACAGCAAAGTGTTTAAGGGTAAGATTGATTTTTTATATAACGATTTAAAGGTAGTGCTGCTAAAGCCCGATACCGCTAATGACCGTTTTAAAAGAAAATCAATCATGTCGATATTCGCCAACCTGTTTGTGATCAGGCGCAGTAACCCGGATGATAAGGGAAAGCTAACTTCGGCATTGGTAATCTATAAACGCCCAAAAGATTCGCCGTTTTTTAAAACAATCTGGAAAACCCTGCTTACTGGTATAAAGCCTTGTATCGGCCTCGATGAAGAAAAACAAAAAGCTACGAAAGACCGTATTGACGAACATCTGAAAAACAAAGAGGAGCGTTTAAAGAATAAAGCAGAACGCCAGAAAAGGAAAGCGGAACGAAAGAAATTGATGGACCAGGGAAAGTTTTGATTTGAAAATTTTCTGATTTGAAGATTTGAAAATGATGCCCCTTTTGAGGCGTTTCAGAGCCTCTTGAGCGACATATTATAAACATTTACCGGCCCCAGTGGGGCCACGTGTTTATAGCCATAAAAAAATACATCTTTGGCTCCGTAGGTGCCTCCCATTGAAGTTTTGAATTAACGGGAAACCTTAATAAGAACATCTCTAAATCCGGTATACGGAGTTAACTTTCCTTCATCGGCTTGCTTTAAAGATTCTTTAACACCTTTAACCACATGATTGGGGTAAACTTCACTTTTTTGTTCAAAAGAGATTTTCATCGCTTTCATAACTGCCTCTAAAGTTCCCATCTGTTACTTATTTTCAGGGTAAACAATTAATGAATCCATATGAACAAATATACTAATTTAATTATGGGAAAGATTTAAGCTTGGTACGACATACTATCAACCAAGGGTAGTCCTATTAGAGGAACTCTGATGAGACGAAGTATTTCATCTTCAAATTTTCAAATCAACTCATTTTCAAATCAATCCTATTGCAACAACAACTTCAAATTAATGCCAAAGTTGGTGAACGACGTATTAAATGTCTGTGAAGTGTATGGCTTGGTAAGATTGGAATCGTAAAACAAATTCAGGTTAAAGCGCTGGTTAATCACATAATCAATAGACGGCCTTACAGTAATGTTCTGCGCACCTGATGAGATCTCGGCCGATTCAACATCTGCACGGTAAATGAGTGTTTTATTATCTCGAAGCGAAAAATCGAGTTTGAAATTTACATCCTTATGCTGGAGGCCTTCAAACCAGCCAAACGGGAAATGAAAATCTTTGGTGTGGTAACCAAAGCCCAAAACGATGATCTTTTCGTTTTGCTGCGCCAGCTGGCTGTTAAGCATACTTAAGCTTAACGAACGGCTTTGTCGAAACTCGGCATTGGCGGTCATGCTGTTCTTGAAACGCATGCTTGCACCCAGCAATGGCACAAACTGTTCAAAAATAGTAACCTGCGAAAACTGGTACAGCGGCAGGAAGTCGTTGTTTAAATCACGGGCTGACGATGCTCCATGAGCTTCCTGGTATTGCAGCAATGATGTAAATCCACTTACGTTATACGACGATCGGTAACCGTGGCTCAGATCGAACGAATCAAAAATATCCTGGAACCAGGAGATCTTGCTTAGCCCGTTATACGTCACCTGCCAGTTAGGAATAGGGATTTTAGGGAATTGCGACAAGTTACTGCCCGACGCATTTTTACCTCCATAAGCAGCCAAAAACGCGGGCACCAATACGTTTTGTGAATTTGGCCCGTAGCCATCTGCATACCCATCGGTAACACCGCTTGAGTTTGGATTGGTACGACCTAATCTTTGAGATATTACTGTGCGGGCATCTAAAAACTTCTGGAAAGTACTGGACACGTTGTTAATCCCTTTTGCCGATTCAAAGGCGGTACCAATGGTCAGGAATGACACACTATAGTTACCCGAAGTAATCGGGCTTAAGGTTTCAATACTATTGCTTGATGCCAGGTATTTAAAGTTTGCCTGGTAATTATGGTCCTGGGTTTTAAAAGCGGTAAGTTCGATACGCAGATCTTTAAAAGGTTCAATGATACCTCTGAAATGCATATCCTCATTTAGCGATGTGGTATATAACTGATTTTGCAGGGTATCTTTGGTGATCCAGCCATTGGCGACTGCTTTAGCCCTGATATCTGTTTGGCTGCCTAATAAAAAACCTAAACCGGGAGCGCTGCCATCGGCACCAAAAAAACCCGACTGCGGCAAATAACCAGGTAAAAATGTACCCTGCGTTCGGGTATAGGTAGCACTCAGGTTTTTAATGCTGGTTAGCAGCCCAATCAGGATATTATTCTTTTTATTGGGATTATTGGCCTTGCGGATAAAAGGGAACTTATTGTACAGCGAAACCATGTTCAAGGTTGGGTTAAGCTGGATAGCCCTTGAGTTTTGAATGCTGTTACCCACGTCATAATTGGTGCTGTTGATGGCAAACAGCGGCTGTGTTTGCCAGTTAAAGTGGGTGCTGTAACGCGCCACTGCCGATACCCAATCCAACCCCGGAATTTTGTTGATAGGTACCGTATAATTAAAATTGATGGTATGGTTATAATTAGTAGTACGGCCCAATTTTTTCAGGTTATCCCAAAGCGTATCGCGCTTCAGGCCATTGATACGACCGGCAGGCTCATCCACAACCGAAAGGTTGGTAGCGTCGATATCCATTTGCAATGATTTCGACAGGTTCCAGCCTATACCATAAACACGGGTTATATTGAAATACTTGTTGAATGTAGTTGTAGGGATGGGGATATAATTATTAGGATCATTATCACGCAGGGTATTCTCGGAATAGAAACGATCGAAATTAATACTGAAATTTAACCTTGACGGTAGCAGGCTAAAGTTCAGGTCCCGGAACAGGGCCAGCATATTGCTTTTAATGATCTTGGCAAAAGGGCTATAGTATTTGGGTTGATTGGTATAGTTATAAGCCAGTGTAAGGTTGTATGTTTTCTCTACATCATTCTGCGTCACAAAATCATGGTGATTGTATTCGGTGTAAGCATAGCTGGCATTAAAATTTTCGATATCCCAAATATGATTTATGGCACTTTGGTTAGTCCTTGCTTTATGCACATTAGTGAAATTGATGCTTTTTCGGGTAGTAATGTCAATGGCGGCATTCCTGATAGAGTCGCGTTCTTTGGTACTTGTAGCAGCAGCAAGCGATGCCTTTAGCTCAACATCGGGCGCGCCGGGGTCATATTGCGGCATACTCCTTTGCGACGATAAATTGATATAAGCGGGAATATGAATACCGCTTTTATCCGGGAAAAACTTACCCAACTCAACATTGGCCGATACATCATAGGTTTGGTCATCGCTCTGACTCCTGTCGTTCAACCGCGAATCAAGGGTACCGAAACCAATGGTTGTTTTACTGCCCGATACGGTTATATCGGCAAAGTCGGCAAGCTTGGCATCCATCCTCGCAGTGGCGGCCCATCCGCCACGCTGATCAAAATCGGTAAGGCGCAGCTCATCAAACCAAACGGTACCTGATTTATCCAGCCCATCATCCGGTATGGCATTTGTACCTTTATAAGGGTTGCGCACGCCAAGCATGATGGTGCGCAGTTTACTTAAGTCGGGCTGGCCTTTGATATAAACCACCTTATCCCCTTCGGTGTATTTAAACAACTGATTGTATGCTACGTTGGAATGGTTACGTGCCAACTTCGCACGTACAAGCAAATCAAGCTCAAGATCCATCTGGTTAACATCTGGCCAGATAGATGCCGGGTCGCTGGTACCGGGCTGGGTTATTTTTAAAGGCAATTCGTACTCATAATAGTTATCCTGGTAATCAACGCCCAGACGGATAAAAGCATTCAGGTCATTATCTTTCAAATAATCACCTTCGGCATGAATAAACATTTGCATGCGCTTGTACTTACGCAAATCATTGTAAAAAGTACGGAAAGCAGCCCTTGAATACCCATCACGCAGGCTTTTCACATTTAACGACAGCGATTGCTCGTTAAGCTTGGTATTGGTTTGCAGGTTATTGTAATTACGCTGACGGTTAATACCCGGTGGTACTACATAGGGTATAGGTGTACGGTTACCATTTTCCTCAATATTTACGGCCTGCACATCAATGGTCGAATTATCTATCGGCGGATTTGAGATAGCCGGATCTGCAATTACATTCAGCGGATTTTTTTCGGTATTGAAAGCTCTCCACTCGCCACGTACCAGCTCCAACGTAGCAAAGCGAAGCACCGCGGTATCGGCAAAGTTGGTCATGAACATCCTCATAAAACGGATGGCCTTAAAATCCTGGATATTGCCCACCTTCGACTGATAATCGGTAATAGGGATCCGGAACTGGTACCAGTTAACCGCCTGCGTTGTACCATTGGGTAATTTCACCTGGGCGGTAACTTTATCGCTGATATAATTTTGCCCAACAACCATATCGGCAGGGCGCATAGATACCTTGTACTGGAAGTATGAATCTTCCTGGCTCATGTTGTTATCCCGGTTAATATCCTCACCATCAGGCAGGGAAGTAGAGGCCGAGTTTTGCAAACCAAGCTCCGCTTGTGATTGCTGAGCTGTTTTAGAGTTACCATCGGTGCCGTTGTACTTGCTATAACGGTCAAGGATACCGGCACGGGCCTGGTCAAGCGCCGGGCCCTGGTAATATTGGTAATCGTCCGATGATGGGTCGGCTGCATAAGCGGTTGCTGCCTGCGCGTTCAGTTGTCCTTTGATCTGCTGAACAACGGGCGCAAATTTGGTTTGCTCATCCTGGTCGTTCATGCCGTCCAAACCAACGTCCTGCAGTTTACGCGCATCAGGGTTATTATCAAAAGCGTTGATAACCGGCTGCAATTTGGATACCCTGCCCCAGTTGGTTTCATCAACCTTGGTCATATCGCCATCAACAGGCAAGCTGTTCTCCAAACTTTTACGGCCGTCCTTTAATATATCCTCTGAGATAGAGCCTAAGTTAAAGTAAAGGTCGCCGCCAGCCGAGTTTGGCTTGTAGATAAACGGATCGAGCACCCAAAACTCAATGTATGATACGTTTAATGATTCAAAGTCGTTAGTTTCCAGTTTCCTGAACATACCGCCCCAGCGTGTTTTAGGATTTTGCAAGGTACCATCGGGATTAATGCCGGTGGTAGCATAATTGTAAGGCCCGCGGATGGTTGGATAAAAAGCCATGTTCAGGGTAGCCAGGCTAAGCGGCTGCCCGGTAGCCGATTGCTTATAAGGGAAAACTTCCTGCTCAATTACCTGCCTTACATAATGGTTGGAAAGCTCACTTCTTGATATCGGGATAGAACCGGTGTTGGTATAAAATATAGGGTCGATATTGTAAAATGCCAGTCGTGCACGGTTATAGCCATAACTCAGGTTATCAAACAAAGCCGATTCGCCAAACAACTGCGGGGTACCAGAAATTTGCCAGCTGTTTGCTCCTTTAATATCTATTACCGATTGGCTGTTTTCAAAATCATCAAGATAGGATGTACCGTTTTTTGAGCCGGCAAAATTCAGTGCACCTGGACTGCCAGGCATCAGTTTGGCAAACTCGCCATAAAAATTAATAGACGATGGTACCTTGGTATGAATACCCGGAATCTTGTCAACCAATCGTGTTAAGAACCTCGAGTTTGAACTATAATTGGCGTCAAAGCCCCAAATGGTGTTTGAAATAGATTCTTCGCCGGCAATTTCATTTTGTGTGATAGGCTGCTCGGTAAGGTGCATCAAGGTAGCACCCAATTGAAGTTTATCGCTGGCATGATAATCGAGCCTTGTGCCGTATAACGATTTTTGCTGCACGCCAAACAGCTCATTGTTCTCGAGTTTAACGGTTATAGGCTGGCCCGAAGACAACAAAGCCTGGTTCAGAATCCTGATTCGTCCTGCATTATAATCAACCGTATAATCATTCCCCTCCTGCAGTTTTACAGTACCGGCAGTTACAACTACCGATCCCTGCGGAATATTAACCGCGTTTAACTGGTATTCAGAACCTCCAGTTGAGGTATAGGTTCCTTTAATCACATACCTGTTTAAAGCCGGAAAATATTGCTGCGCGATGGTTTTGGTTGAATCATACAATGGCTGATAAACATATCGTTTAATCAGGTCAGTCTCGCCCGCAGTAAATTTGGCTGCCAGGTCTGAGCCAAAAGGCTCCACCACCGGGAACGAAATTCGCCCGTTTTGTGAATCGATGGTAATCCCCTCCAAAAAGTCAAAGTAGCCATCGGGCTTTTTGTCGCTTTGCTGGTTGAGGTTATCAAGCCCTGCTACCTGAAGCCATAGCTTACCTTTTAGATTTTGCCCTTCTTCCATTACCGTTTTTTCAATCCCCGTTTTATCGTCGAGGCGGGTAACTGTCAGTTTAAAATCGGTAGGTGCTATCTGGAATGCACCGAGGGAATAGATGTTTTTCATCATCAGATCCCAGGTTGGCAGATTGGTTTTCAGCAGCTCGCCTTTAAGCAATTTTACAAACAGCACATTGGGTGTATTAGGGTTAACCGCTACATCACTGCTAAACTCTCCCACTTGGTATTGTACACCGTTAACGGTATACTGGTAAGCAACCGCCAGTACCTCATCATTATTTAAGGGATAATTTAGGGAGATATAACCTAATTGCGGATGCAGGGTATATTCTTTATCAGTAAGCTTGCGGGCATAGGTAAGTTTTGAATAGTTATCTGTACTACCAGATCCCTGGAAAAAGCTGGCAACATCATTGGAATTGGTGAGCCTCGCGTTTTGCGGCAAAACTGTTAACAGGTTGTTTGATTGCTGTGCAAAACCGGGCCCTTTAAAGCCGGCCGGCAGCGCACTGCCGCCACCAACAATCCTGGTTTTATTATAAGGATTATTTTCACCAAGGTCGATAAACGCCAAGATATCCCGCGAATCGGTAGTTACGTTGGTACGGTTAGTTGTCCAAACCTCAATTTTGGTAATGTTAACGTTTGAGCTGATAATGGGGATATTGGCCAGTGCCCTGTTATAATTATTCCTGAAATACTGCGACAGGAAGAAGTGCTTGTTGGCCTCATAATCAGCAGGTGTTAAACGAAACTCACCCTGCTGCGAACCATTGGTGATGGTTATCGTTTTTGACTGTGAGCGCTGCTGCGAAAAGATACTGGTAACATCCAGCCGCCCGAATTTCAGTTTGGTTTTAACACCAAAAAGCGCCTGGCTGCCGGTGATCAACGTAGTATTAAGCGGCATACTCACTGTACCCGCTTCTATTTTTTGGATGATCTCATCCTTCGACCCTGTATAATCCAACTTGATCTGGTTTTCAAACTGGAACTGCGCATCGGTATTATAGTTAGTGGTGATCTTTAATTTATCGCCTATATTACCGGTTACGTTCAACTGGATGCGCTGATCAAAATTAAAGTTGAACTGACTGCGCTGCCGGGTATTAAAAAGCGGATTTTGGTTTTTATTTACCTGCCCGGCCATGATCATTTCTGCCGATCCCTGCGGGCGGATATCGATAACCGAGCTGCCAAAGATTTGCTCAAACGTATGGCTCCTCACCTTTATAGGCGGAATAAAGCCCGGCTGCTGCGAATCATAGGCATAATTATCTGCCAGCTGCTGAAAATACCCCCGTTGGGTTGATCTCTCTTTAAGTTTTAAATACTGCTCGAAAGTGAGGTATTGCGGCGGGCGGTAAAGTAAATTACCTACCCTTTCGTATAAAATATACCGGTTTGTAGCCGGGTCATATTCAATAGTACGCACCAGGCCCGCCGGGTCGGCATTGAAAATACCTTCCCTCATCCGCTGGCTTCGTGGCGCGGTTAGGTTTATTGGTGCATTTGATTTGGTTGTATCATTTTTAGCCGCAGGCGAGGGTTTTTGTTGTGCATACACATTACCCAGCCCCCCGAATATCACAATGAACAACACACTTATAAGTGTCTTATAAGTAAATACTTTGGTCAAAAGTTAGTAGATATTTATCCGTAATTATAGAGTTTTTAACGCGAACTTAATAAGCTCTTCAACCGTTAATTCACCATTATTTTTCTTTATCTCCTGATCTAATACCTTCTCGGCGGCGTTACGTGCAAAACCCAGCATCACCAATGCCGAAAGGGCTTCGTCCTTAACAGTTTGGCTTACAGGCACAACAGTTAAAGCATCAGGACCTTCCTTACGCAACTTATCCTGCAGCTCCAAAATGATACGCTGGGCAGACTTAGGGCCGATCCCCTTTATCCGCTGGATTAATGAAACATTGCCATTTACAATAGCCGCCTGGATCTCGGCAGGGCTTATGGATGATAACATCATCCTTGCCGTATTTGGCCCGATACCCGAAATAGAGATCAGATGTAAGAACAATCTGCGCTCACCCTCTGTAGCAAAGCCATAAAGCGTATGCGCATCCTCTTTTACGTGCAACCACGCAAAGAGTTTACATTTTTCGTCGTCGCCGATGCCCGAATAGGTATTTACCGAAATATTAATATGATACCCCACTCCTCCAGCATCTATCACCACATACGACGGGCTTTTGAACATTAGCTTACCACTAATATAATCATACATATATTATTACTTTATTAAGTTTATTAAACAATGATGTTAATGGCAAAACAGCCCTTACAGTGATTATCCAAAGATAAAATTCCGGCGTCATTATGCTCACATAATGACAAACAAAAAGCTGCAATATACTCACTTAAAAAAACAAAGACGCTAAGTATTTAAATACCAGCGTCTTTATTATAAAATATATTAGCCCCTGTAAATCTCCTGCTGTTGGGGAGTCTTTAATTGCGATCTTTTTAAAAAAAACCTCCCTTCCGGGGAGGGTTTGGGTGGGGCTTTAACTATTAGCGGCAGCTTTCGCCTGGGCATCAACCACGGCAATAGTAACCATATTCACAATTTCGCGTACCGAACTGCCTAATTGCAGCACGTGTACCGGTTTCTTTAACCCAACCAATATCGGCCCAACAGCTTCTGCGCCGCCTATTTCCTGCAAAAGTTTATAGGCAATATTGCCCGACTCCAGGTTAGGGAAGATCAGCGTATTGGCAGGTTTTCCGTTAAGGGTCGAGAACGGAAAGTTATCGGCAAGCAGATCAGCGTTCAGTGCAAAGTTGGCCTGCATATCACCGTCAACCACCATGTCAGGATATTTCTCATGGAGTATGGCTACGGTCTCCCTTGTTTTTTCGGGCACTTCGCCTTCGTTCGATCCAAAGTTGGAGTAAGATAATACTGCAATCCTTGGGCTAACATTAAACTGCTTTACCGAGCGTTCTATCAGTACCGTAATATCCACCAGGTCATTAACACATGGGTTAACATTCACTGTGGTATCACCAAAAAACACAGGCCCTTTGGCCGTGATCATCATATACATACCGGCAACGCGGTTCACACCTTCTTCGGTACCGATGATCTGTAGTGCGGGTTTTACCGTAGTCACATAGTTTTTGGTTAAGCCCGAGATCAGGGCATCGGCCCGGCCAAACTGTACCATGCAGGCGCCGTAGTAATTTCTGTCGATAAGCATTTTTTTTGCCTCGAATAAGGTAATCCCCCTGCGCTGACGTTTGTTGTACAGGTACTCGGCATATTCATCTATATACTCACATCCCTCACGCGGGTCAATGATGTGTACATCGCCCAGATCCAGATCATTATCACGGATGATCTTTTTGATCCTGTCGATATTACCCAGCAAAATAGGGGTAGCAATACCTTCCTCTTTCACTATCTGTGCCGACCTTAAAATCTTATAATTATCGGCCTCAGCAAATACAACCCGCTTAGGGTTCTGTTTGGCTTTGGCGGTAAGGTTGCGCAGCAATTTATCATTAGTACCCAGGCGCGATCTCAGTTCCTCGGCATAAGCATCCCAATCGGTGATCACCTTGCGGGCCACGCCCGATGCAATGGCCGCCTTTGCCACCGCCATTGATACCTCGGTGATGAGCCTTTGGTCCATTGGCTTCGGGATGATATAATCTTTACCAAATTTGAGGTTGGTAAGGTTATAGGCCAGGTTAACTGCTTCCGGAACCGGTTTTTTTGCCATTTCGGCAATAGCATGCGTTGCGGCAATCTTCATTTCCTCATTAATAGCGGTGGCCCTTACGTCAAGCGCCCCTCGGAAAATGTAAGGGAAACCAAGCACGTTGTTTACCTGGTTAGGAAAGTCGGAACGGCCGGTTGCCATAATGATATCATCGCGTGTACCAGCTGCAAGATCATAATCAATTTCGGGCACCGGGTTAGCCATAGCAAAAACAATAGGCTTTTTAGCCATGGTTTTCAGCATATCGGGCGTTACCACGTTACCTGCCGAAAGACCAACAAACACATCGGCATCCTTCATGGCATCAGCGAGGTTTTTAACATCTGTGCGGTTGGTAGCAAACTCCATCCTGATATCGTCAAGATCGGTACGCTCCTGGTTTAACACCCCGTTAATATCAAACATCACCAGGTTTTCTTTTTTAACCCCTAATGACAGGTACATTTTTGAGCAGGATACAGCTGCAGCACCGGCACCGTTAACCACCATTTTTATCTTATCCAGCTTTTTCCCCTGAATTTCGCAGGCATTCATTAAAGCTGCGCCGGATATGATGGCGGTACCATGCTGGTCGTCATGCATTACGGGGATATTCATTTCGGCCTTTAACCTGCGCTCAATTTCAAAGCAGGTTGGGGCCGATATATCTTCCAGATTTACACCACCGAAAGTTGGCTCAAGTGCTTTTACAATGTTCACAAAGTCATCTACACTTTTGGCGTTCAGCTCAAGGTCAAACACGTCAATATCAGCATAGATCTTAAACAGCAGGCCCTTGCCTTCCATAACCGGCTTGCTGGCCTCGGGGCCAATATTACCTAAGCCAAGTACGGCAGTGCCATTGCTGATCACAGCCACCAGGTTGCCTTTGGCGGTATATTTATAAACATCTTCGGTATTATCAGCAATCTTTAAACATGGTTCGGCCACACCTGGGGAGTAAGCCATGGTTAAGTCGCGCTGCGAATTTGTTGGTTTGGTAGGTACAACTTGTATCTTCCCGGGACGGCCTTGCGAGTGGTAGTTTAGCGCGTCCTGTTTTCGGTTAGTTTTATTCATTTTTTTCAAATTGAAGCGCCCAAAATTACAATTCTTTTTATGGAACAAACATAAAAAAGCCCCTTTTTACGATTATGTTAAAAAGAGGATAAAATATGGTTAATGTTTTGATAAGATCGATTTAAAAGAATGGATTTGGCAATGTTCTATTTTTTCTTCTTTGCCTTTTCCATATTCTTCTGTACCCTGAACTTTACAATTTTGGTGATCAGATCGAGTGGCAGTGGTTCATCCAGCGGGAACTGAACCGAGCCTTTTGCTCCTTTATAACCGGATAGTTCTTCTTTAAATTCTTCCAAACCCTGCGGGGCAGGATAAAACCCGATGTGACTTTTAAAGCCGCCAAAGTGCACCAGGTTACCATTAAGTATAAACGTTGGGATAGCGTATTTGATAGCTTCTTCCGCATCCGGCGCGGCAGCTTTTATAGTAGCACGCACGGTTTGCAGTTTCTTTTGAACATCTTCCGGGAAACCGGCAATATATTCATCGATATTTTCCTTTGGCTTTTCCATGTTGACGCGTGATTGGTTGAAATAAATCTACGAAGCTTTTTTGGCTTTTGAAATTACATACCGTATACATCAGGGTCCTCTGCGAGTTTAAGTTAACCCACAAAATGATTATTGCCGATTGATTAATCAGCGCGAGTTGAACCCCTCTGGGGTTCGGATAAGGGGTGGGACGTTATTTCTACAAACCTATTCCCCCTCTGGGGGATTTTTATTGGTTAATAAACATGTAATAGAGATGTGCTTAAGGACAGGTGCACCAGAGGTGCAAAAGGTTTGTAGCATAAAAAGTATAGAAATGCTCTTTGCCCCAGAGGGGCATAACACGACGTCTTACCGTTAAGCGACAAGTAATTTTGCGAGTTAACTTAAATCTGCGAGAGACCCTGATGGGACAAAAATTACTACTCGCCGGGAAGCGAATGGCGGCGGGGGGGGTTAACAGGGTTAACAGAAATTGGGGCTATTTACACATATTATACTGACAATCAGTTACATAAACGAAAAATAGTATTAACCCCCAAAAGCTGCCATCCGGCCGGAGCCCAATGGCGGCAAAATGATTTTTATCGTCCTATTAAAACAAAAATCCGAAAGAAGAATTTCAACTTTCGGACTTACGGACATCAGACTTTCCGACTAAAAAAACTTAATTCTTTGAATAAGGCCCATCATCCTGCACATTGGCAGCAACTTCACCGGCCGATACTTTTAACATGGCCCCTACCGGCGCGCGGTTAGTTTTAAGATGGTTCCAAACTTTTAGATCAGATACCTCACAACCGAACATATCAGCTATAGAAGCAAGTGTTTCTCCTCTTTTCACTTTATGATGGGTGGGCATTCTGCGCTCAGACTTAGCCGGAGAATATTGGACAGCAGCGTATGTAGCGGGCCTTGCTGCAACGGGCGATACAGGGGCATCACCACCATTCAATACATTATACAATGCAGCATAATTATCTTTCGCTGTTTGTGGAATAATAAGCCTGCGTGGTGTTTTAGGGCTGCCGTTAACCACCGCCATCCTGTACGATGGATTAAGAATGGTGATCTCCCTCAAACTCACATCAAGCGCCTGGGCAACATTGCTTAGCGGTACTACCCTTTTTACCATCACTGTATCGGTACGGGTAGAAAAATTACAGGCCTGCGCAACGATGTTATGCTTATTAAAATAATGCATCACGTAATTCATTGCGATGAAAGCGGGTACGTAACCGCGGGTTTCAACAGGCAGGTATTGGCGGATGCTCCAGAAATCAGTTACACCACCGGCTTTTTCAACCGCACGCTCCACATTGCTTTTACCGCAATTGTATGAAGCAATGGCCAGCAGCCAGTCGCCAAATTCCTGATAGGCATCTTTTAAATAGGCGGCAGCAGCATAGCTCGACTGGATAGGATCACGGCGCTCATCAATATAGTTATCCATATTTAAACCGTAGGTTTTAGCAGTGGTACCCATAAACTGCCACAAACCAGTTGCCCCTACTCTCGAAACCGCATTAGGATCAAGCTTTGATTCAACTATCGACAGGAATTTTATTTCTTCAGGGATGCCCGCTTCGCGGAAAGCTTTTTCGTAAATAGGAAAGTAATATTTGGTTAAACCTGCAACCTGGCCCATTTCATCACGATTGTGCATATACAGGTCAATGTAAGCCTGCACATACTCATTATAATCAAGCTGGATATCTTTACGGATAGAATCTAACCTGCGTTTGTATAAACCGCCGTACGTACTTAACGGCAACGACTGATTAAGTACCGGCAGAATAGTAGTGTCGGCATTAACAGCATCGGGGTTAAATTTGGTTACCCGGTTTATTTGCTTGAATGATTTTGCCGAGCTTACTGTAGTTGTTTCGGCTTGTAAAAGTTGGAGTGATAAGAGGCAAATGGTCAGCGTAAATAATCTCTTCATTTATTAAGGGATTTGATTAATTTATAATGCCCAAAGCATCAGCATATTTACTAAAATATCATTTTTATTACAGATCGAGAAAATATTTGGCAAAATCTAACAGTTGCTGCTCGCCAAAGTGCTTTGTTAATAACTGTAAACCTAACGGCAAACCGTTGCTGTTATTGCCCGTAGGTATTGATATAGCCGGAACACCGGTTAGTGAGGCTTGTACGGTAAAAATATCAGAAAGATACATTACTACCGGATCTTTCTCTTCTTTACCTATTTCAAAAGCCGGTTCGGGCGCCGATGGCACCAGTATAAAATCATACTCTTCCAGTATTTCATTAGTTTTTTCCTGGATCAGCCTTCGTACCTTTTGCGCTTTAGCGTAGTAAGCGTCATAGTAGCCTGCGCTTAAAACAAAGGTACCGGTCATGATACGGCGCTTTACTTCCTTACCAAACCCTTCAGAGCGGGAACGTTTATAGGTTGATTGCAGATCGGTAGCCAGCGGGCTGCGATAGCCATAATGCACACCATCATACCTTGCCAGGTTTGATGAAGCTTCGGCCATAGCCAGGATATAATAAGTTGGCACCAGATATTCCAGCAGCTCAAAAGCTATTGGGGTAACTGTATGCCCATCGGCACGCAGTTTATCAATATATTGTACAAGATTATCTTTTACTTCGTTATCAACGCCGGGACTTGATATCGCTTCCTGAAGATAGGCTATCTTCTTTTTCCCCGGCTTTTGAAGGTTAGTGTATGATGCAGGCGGCGGAGTTTGTGACAGTGTGCTGTCGAAATCATCCGGACCGGCGAGTACTTCAAGCAATAATGCCGCATCTTCAACCGACTTGGTAATGGGCCCTACCTGGTCAAACGATGAAGCATAAGCAATAATGCCATGCCTTGAAATTGTTCCGTAAGTTGGCTTTAAACCTACAACACCGCAAAAAGAGGCCGGTTGCCTTACCGAACCGCCGGTATCAGTACCCAGCGCGGCATGGCACATTCCGGCCTGCACAGCTACAGCCGAACCACCCGAAGAACCACCCGCTACCTTAGTTTCATCAGCATGATTTTTCACCGGGCCAAAATATGACGACTCATTGGTGGCGCCCATAGCAAACTCATCGCAATTGCAGCGGCCAATGATCACCGCGTCTTCCGCCAGCAGGCGTTCAACTACGGTTGACGAAAAAATGGAAGTGAAACCGGTTAAAATTTTTGATGAGGCACTAACCCGGTGCCCTTTATAGCAAATATTATCTTTAATTCCGATAACCATACCGGCTAATTTACCGGCAGTACCATTTTTTATTTTGTTATCAACATTTTGTGCGGCAATCAATGCTTCATTAGCAAACACTTCATTAAAAGCGTTTAAATGAGCATTTTTTTCAATCTCGATCAAATAGCCTTTTACAAGACCTTCAACAGTAATTTCTGCACGTTGCAACCCACTCTTTATTTCGGTTAAAGAGGAATAAATATTAGCCATGGGGCTAAAATAAAAAACTTATCCGTTGAAATAAGAAATAAATCAACAGATAAGTTCATATACTAAATAAAAACGGCAATAAAACCTAATCCCTGTTAGGGTATTAAGCTTTTTTCTCTTCAGATGATGATGAAGATGAGCCTTCGCCGTTTTGTGCGTCTTTAAATTCCTTAACGCCTTTTCCTAAGCCTCTCATTAGTTCAGGGATTTTTTTACCGCCGAATAATAAAAGTATCGCAATGATGATCAGAATAATTTCTGGTGCGCCTAATCCACCCATGATTTTAAGTTTTTATGTATGATTAAATTATATTTAAGATTTGTATTCTTCGTGCTTTTCGGTTTCTGAATGATTTTCAGTAGTACCTTTATCTAAATTAATATGGCTATGATGTTCCGGTTCTGTTGGTGTATTTACGTGATAATCACTAATAGCGATTGTATTTGGAACAGTATTTTCAACAACCGGCTTTTCATGCTCCGTTGTTGCTTCAGGAGCTTCTGAGGCTTTTTCATCTAAAAGAGGGGTTTCTTCCTTTTTAGGCTCCGGTTTTCTATCATCGTAATTATTGATCTGGTTGTTGATCTCACGTTTAACGTCTTCCGAGGCATCTTTAAAGTCGCGGATGCCTTTACCTAAGGTTTTGGCAAGTCCGGGTAACTTTTCGCCTCCAAATAGCATCAATGCTGCAAAAAGTATCAGTACCATCTCGCCCGTACCAATATTTAAAAATAACAAAACTGAACTTAACATAGCATTCTGTTTAAGGATACAAATATATACAATTAAAATTTCTTATAGTTCATAACTAATTAGTTAGGCGCCAGCCATATCTTAGGGTTAACCGGTGTTGTTCCCTTATAAATTTCAAAATGCGCCTCGGTTTCACCGGTTGACGGATCGGTAGCTACCGTGCCGATGGCTTGTTTGGTAGTTACTTTTTGACCACGCGCAACAGTTACCGACCGTAAATTACTGTATGCAGTAAAGTACTCTCCATGCAATATAATTACCAGGTATGTACCGCTCACATCTCCAACCTTCACAACCGTGCCATCAAATACAGCCCTTACAGTGCTGCCCTGATTAGTACGGATATCCACACCGGTGCTTTCGCTCCTTATGCCTTCAGGCGTAGTATAAGTACCAAAGCCCTGGGTAATTATTCCGTTAGATACCGGCCATGGCAAACCGCCACGGTTACCCAAAAAGTCGTTCGACAGCTTGGCAGCTTCAGGTGTAGCATTCAATACACTTGAATTACTGCGCGTTGCCACCGGTTTAGCGGGGGCAGGTGCTGCAGGAGCCGGTTTGTTTTCGGCTTTTGCACGTGCAGCGGCCAGCCTTGCGGCTTCTTCAGCTCTTCGTCGTTCCTCTTCTTCCGCCCTTCGCCTGGCTTCCTCAATTTCCCTACGGATAGCTTCGTTAATGGCACGGGTGGTTTTAACAATCTTGGCCTGAAGGTCTTTTTGCTGTTTCTTCAGGATGCCCTCATGCTGTGACAGATCGCTTACTACTTTAACCTGGTTATTACGCTCATTACCCAGTGTTTCCTTTTCTTTTTGCTGATCCTTCAAAAGGTCATTCTTTTCGTCTTTTGTCCGGTCGAGCTCATTAATTTTAATATGCAGCTCTTTTTGCGTGCCCTGAATATAGCTTGCCTGCCGCTCGCGGTAGGTGCCAAACTGTTGTAAATATTTTAAACGCTTGTAGGCCTGGTTAAAGTCTTTTGATGCAAAAAGGAACATCATTTTATTGTAGGCACTCTGGTTGCGGTATGCAAACAGGATCATGGCCGCGTATTCCTTTTTTAGCTGGTCTAACTGTGACTGTAAACTACGTACGTTATTATTGCTCTCCGAGATTTGGTTATCCAAAAGCCTCACTTCCGAATTGATGTTTTCTATTTTTTCCTGCCTCAGGTTTATCTGCGCCTTAAGTATGCTTAATTGTTTTAATGAAGCTTTCTTGTTGTTTAAAGTTTCCTGGTAATCCTGGTTTAACTGTTCAAGCTCTTTGTTTAGCTGAGCTTTACGACGTTTCAGTTCGTCACTGCTTTGTGCGTGTACATTAACTGCTGCCAGTACCAATAGTAAAAAGAAAACTGCTTTTATAAACTTCATCAAGTAAACATATTAATTATTTGCCAGGCTCGTACCCGTCAGGAATGCTGAACGGATAGTTTTGCTCTACTTCAAAATCGGCCTTAGTATAATGCAAATTAACTTGTATTTTTTTATCTTTTACTACAGATGCTATATCTATTTGTGACGGCAGTACCCGGTTTGTTGCCTGGATAAAGGTATTATTGGTAACCTGCAACGATTGGGCCTGGCTTTGATTATCTAAATTAGTTTGTGTAACCTTATTATCCGGACCAAGTATCAGCTTGTAAACCAGATCATTCAGAACCCCGCTAAGGGTTGTATTGCCATCGGCATGATCAATAGTTGCCTGCTCATTAACCAGTTCGGGCACCGCGTTACCAATCAGCAATGATTCGAGCGTTTTATAATTAACCTGTTTGCTGGCATAAGTATATATGTAGCTGAACGGCTTTTTAATATAAATACTTTGCAGGCGATTGATGATCATGATGCTATCGGGTGTTATTACTGCGCGCGCGGCTTCAATACCTAATACCGCGGTGATTGAAACCCAGATCCTCTTATCTTTAGCTATCCTGATATTGAGCGTAACATCATTACTGTTGTTATTAATGCTAAGCTTGGTTTTTGCCTTGCCTGCAAATGTTGTAAAGTTTACCTGGCTTGACCGTATGGCTGCCAGCTTACTTACGACATCATTGGTTTTTACCGTCGAATCGGCCTTACGGGCAACTAAAACCTGTTTACGCGCCTTACAGCTCACCATTACCAGCAGGCAGCAAGCTATAAGTAAACTATTCGCTATATTTTTTTTCATTTATCTTACGATCTAAAACCGGTGATTGTTCACCAAAGCCTTTCGCTTTTTTCCAGTTAGTTACAGCGGCGTCGGTGTTCCCAATAAAGAACAATATATCGCCATAATGTTCGTACTTAACGCCACTATTATCTTTATCATGCGCCAGGGCTTTCTCCATCCACTCCTTTGCCTGGGCATATTTTTTTTGTTTAAACAGTATCCAGGCATAAGTATCCTCAAACGATGCTGTATTAGGCTGCAACTCGTTGGAATGCGCCGACATTGCTGCCGCCTTTTCCAATTGCTCATTCCTTAACGATAAATAATAAGCATAATTGTTTAAAGTGAATGCATTATCCGGATTGTAGCTCAGCGCCTTCTCATAGCTCTCATCAGAACTTTTAATATTCTTCAGCTCATGATAGCAATCGCCCAATAATGAAAAACTTAACGAAAGTAGCTCCTTATCCTGAAGTTCTAATGAAGTAGCATTTTTAACATAGCCAACCGCTTTGTTATTATCTTTTTTTTGCGCCCAGGCAACACCCACCAGGTAATTCATCCAGGCCTGGTTGGGGAATAACGACAATGCGTTTTCGCCATCCTTAATAGCAGCATCAAGGTCATTGTCGCCTAATTCCAGCCGCACGAGTTGTTCCTGAACATTGTATACCTGGTTATTAAGCTGGGCCGATTTTTTAAGCACCGGCTTTGCCTCTTTGTATTTGGTATTCTGGATAAGCATATCGCCATAAATGGCATAAGCCCTGGCATCATTAGGATGGGCAACAGTTAAAATACGGCTCAGCTCAAGTGCACTCGCTTTGGCGTTGGCATCCGGGAACTTTGGAAAGTAACCCGATATAATATTGATTTTTTGATCGACGCCGATATCAGGAATGGCAAATCCCTGGGTAAGTTCATTGAAGCTGGCTTCGTTATTTTTTTTATCGCGATAGATATCGGCCAGTGCAAAATGCACCATGCCATTACGCGGATCAAGCTTTTCAGCCTGTTGCAAAGTTTTAAGGGCCTTATCTGCAAATCCGTTTGAGTTGTATATTTCGCCAAGGGCAAGGTAATAACGAATTTCGCCCGGATTAGCAGCTATCTGCTTTTCCAGTTCGGACGCAGCCTGATCAATTTTGCCCTGCTTTAGATAGATCTTTTGACGGTTGGCTAAAAGATCATCGCTTGGGCCGTTAACCTTTTCAAGCTCATCATATACTTTTAGCGCATCATCATATTTTTTTAAGATGGTGAAAGCATTGGCTTTATCAAAGTAATATTCCGACTTATCGGGGTTAAGCCTGATCAACTGGTTAAAAACATTCTCAAGCTTATCAATGGTATTTGTTTTTTCGTAGCTATCGGCCAACGCGCCCCAATACCATTCATTATCTTTATTTATAGCTACAGCCTGCTCCAAAAGGGGCTCGGAACCTGCAAAGTCATTTTGTTGACGTTTAAGGTTCGCCAGTTCGTACATTGAAGCGTCATTTGCAGGGTCGGCCTGTAAAATGCGCTCAAACATTTCGGTAGCAAGCTTGTAGTTTTCAATCGTTTTTTCGCGCAGGGCCGAAAAGAAAAGCTGTTTCACTAAGGCACTGTCCTGGTAGGACATCACTTTACCTGCCGATGAAACAGTTTTATTATCGCTATTCTTTTTATGCTGAGCCTGAGAGCTTAGAGGCAAGATTTCAAGAAGCAAGAATAAAGACGCAAGAAAAGCCGCTGAAAACAGATGGATTTTCAGTGTACTGTCTAATTCAATATTGCTTTTTTCAATCTTCATTCGTCTTGTCTCTTGACTCTTGTAGTCTTACTTCTTTTGCTTTCTTGCTTCCTGACTCTTACAGTCTTGATTCTAAACCTTCCCTGTGTGCCCGTAGCCGCCTTCTCCCCTTTGAGTTTCATTCAGCACCTCTACCTGTTCCCAATTAACACGTTCGTGCTTGGCAACCACCATCTGGGCTATCCTGTCGCCCGTGTTGATCTCAAAATCCTCTGTCGAAAAATTAATGAGCAACACTTTGATCTCGCCGCGATAATCGGCATCAATGGTACCCGGCGAATTAACAATGCCGATACCATGCTTAAAGGCCAGGCCGCTTCGCGGGCGGATCTGCGCTTCGAAACCCTCAGGTAGTTCGATGTATAAACCAGTTGGAATAAGTTTACGCTCCATTGGTTTAAGCACCACAGTAGTTTCTACGTCGGCACGCAAATCCATACCTGCTGCGTGGGCCGTTTCATAGGCCGGTAAACTATTTTTCGACTTGTTGATTACCCTGATGATCATTTCCTATTTAATATAGCTTTTAAATTATTGCGCTCAAAATAAAACGCGCCCGCCGCAAATAACAGTAAAAGTCCGTTACCAACAAAAATATTACGTTTAAATACCGTAAACGACACAAAAACAAACACTATCGAGACAATTATATACGCAAGGTTCTTCTTTAAGTTGTAAGGGATAGGATAATTTTTTTGTCCCCAAAGGTATGAGAGCACCATCATAGTAGCATAAGCCGCAAGCGAAATCCAGGCCGATGCGATGTAACCGTAATAAGGTATAAATATTAAGTTAAGCACAATGGTGACGATGGCACCTATACCCGAAATATATAAACCATATTTGGTTTGATCAGTAAGCTTATACCAAACCGATAAATTCATGTAAATACCCAAACTTACATAGCCAAACAAAAGCACTGGTACAACACCAATTCCCGACCAGAATTCTGCGGCCTGCGCCGGGTTTTTGCCCTTAATAAAATACTTAAGGATCTCGATATTAGCTACCAATGCAACAAATATGGCGCACACCGCTATCACAAAATAATTCATAATAGTGGCGTAAGTTTGCGTTGCGTTTTTGTTTTTAGCGTGGCTAAAGAAAAACGGCTCGGCGCCAAGTCTGAACGCGTTAACAAAGATGCTCAGGAAAATAGAGATTTTAGCACAGGCTGTATAAATACCTACCTTCGTGGCGCTAATACCGGGGGGCAGCAACTTGCCCAATAAAATCTTATCTAAATTTTCGTTAATCAGGTATGAGAAATTAGCTACCAGAACAGGCCAGCTATAAACCAGCATTTCTTTAAATAAATGCTTATCAAACCGAGGCCGGAGTTTCAGAAACTCGGGCAGCAGCATAAGCATTGTGGCTAAGCTTGCCAACAGGTTTGACATGAAAACGTATCCCAGCCATCCTTTGGTGTACCATGAATTTATCCAAACCGTGCCCGGCAGATTGTGCTTTACAAAAAAAGGCAAACCAAATATAAAAATGAGGTTAAGCCCAACAAATATCAGGATATTCAAAAACTTGATAAGCCCGTATCTACCGGGACGTCCATCGGCACGTATCTTTGCAAACGGGATAACGCAAAGCGCATCCACTATAAGTATCCCGATAAAGTATTTGATATATAAAACGTAATCGGCAAAAGGCGTATCCGGATCAATGCGGATCCAACCGGTAATAAAATTTGCAAACGGAAACGTGAGCAACAAAAACAATACAGCTATTGTAAGTATTGCACCAAAAGTATTGTTATAAACTAATTGCTTATCGTTTGGCCTTTTATTCAGGTATCTGAAAAATGTAGTTTCCATACCAAACGCAAGCAAAGCGTTAAGCATGGAAGCATAACTATATAAGTTACCGAAAATACCGTATACTTTAACCGAATAAGCCCTTGTATAAACCGGGGTTAAGAAGAAACTTAGTACCCTGCCGGCAATGGTACTTAAACCATAAACGGCAGTCTGGCCTGCAAATTTTTTAGCGGTAGACAATGGTGCTGTTTATTTATGAGCGTCTTTTAACAACCTCAAAATTACGATAGTTTTTCAATTCGCCTTCATGGCATTCAACAGCATTTACTTCGGCATCTTCGGGGCCTTCCTTACACCAGTCCAAAAACATATCGAGTGTGGCATTATCAGCTTCGGCTTCCATGTATACATCGCCGTTAGGCTCATTCAATACAAAACCGCGTACGCCAAGCTGATCGGCAACTGCTTTGGTTGATTTACGGTAAAAAACGCCCTGCACTTTACCTTTAACTGTAATATTGAGATGTTTGATCATTAGATTTACAGGTATTAAATAAGAGTTGAAAGCGGAACGCCCAAAGCCTAAAGCTAACAGTCCTCATGGTACAAAGTTAACTTTTTTCCGGCTAAGCAACCTGCTTTACTTCACAAGCGTAACTACTATAAAACGTATAGTAGTTTAATTTGATTGACGTAACACTAAAAATCTGTTCTATGAAAAAAATTATTTTTTCTGCACTCATACTTGCTTTCACAGCCTTCTCGGCATTCGCAATTTTGGGCAACTGGAGAGTTAAAGGAGATGAAGCCCAGGTAACCTTTGAGGGGCATAGGGTGAGTGGTTCATTCAGCGGCTTAAAGGCCGAGATAACATTTGATAAAGACCATCCGGAGCAAGCCAAAATTTCAGCAACTATTGATGTTACAACCGCGGCTACCGGTTTTTTTATTAAAACCAGTCACGTAAAATCAGCCTTGGGTGCTGAAGATTACCCTACCATTAAATTTGAATCAACCTCGGTGTCAAAAAGCGGCAGTGGTTATGTTGCCAACGGCAAGCTAACCATGAAAGGCAAAACCAATCCCGAATCGATCCATTTTACGTTTGATGACAAAGGCAGCGAAGGTGTTTTTAAAGGTGACTTTAAAGTGCTGCCTCCTAAATACGGCATCGACCGGAGCGGGACACCACCCGAGGTTACTATTCATTTAATTGTGCCGGTTAGTAAAGCTTAATATTTAGACAAATACTTGTAAGCCTGACTACAATTTAGTCGAATTACACGAATTCCTCCTCCGGATATTCGTGTAATTCGATCTAATTCGTGAGAATTAGTGTCAATTATATTAGTTTCTTCACTTTAGTTTCGGGAGTGATCTTAAAACCATCAAGCCCGCTAATCAGGTTCAGGCCGGGTGTCTTGCCTGTCTCAAGTGTACCTTTTTCATCGCTTATACCCAGGTATTCGGCGCCATTGCGGGTACCCCATTCAACAAGGCGGGGCAAATTTATGGACGGAAATTTTTGCTGAATGGCACGCATCTCGCTCAGGATACATAATTTGCTGTTAGATGCGAGACTATCGGTGCCCAATGTAATATTGAAGCCTTGATCAATAAAAAGATCGATCTTGGGCAAGCGTCCCTCAATATAAAGGTTAGCATTGGGGCAAAAGCACCAGTTTATCAACCTATCGAACCGCTTAATAAAATAAATGTCTTTCAGGTTGGTACAGGTATTATGCACCAGCAAAACTTTCTGCTTATTGGTAAGCAGCGGAATAATAGATTGTACCGAGTTACGGGCCTGTGGCTTAAAGTAGGATATATCCATGCCAAAATGCTCATATAACTCTAAAAAGGCACCAAGCTTATAGCGGTAAAATTTATTCTCATCTTCACACTCCTGGTTATGGATGCTGATGAGATTTTCGTCGTTGGTATCACTATGTTTTTTGATGAGTTTAAACAGCTCTTTTGATACCGAATACGGAGCATGCGGGGTTACAGAACAGGAGCCGGGCTTAAATTCATTGAGCAGGGCAAGCGCTTTTTCAAAAACTTCGGTTGCCTTTTCAGGCAAAAAGCCAAAAGTTTCAACAAATGTGTGGTAGTACAGTTTGCTTTGTTTTTTCATCTCAACACTGTTTTTAGTGTTGGAGATATCGCCGACGGCTACAATGCCATTATCGTACATTTCCTGATCGGCCTTAGCAATGGCATCAAGAACTTCCTGCTGATCGGTATTACGTAAGGATTGAACGTCTTTTATAAAATTTACCAGGCCACCTTTTGGCTTTACTTTATCTTTTAAATGTGAAAGTTCGGTGTGGCAGTGCGTATTAATAAACCCGGGGCAAATAATACCGCTTACCTGCTGCACTTGCCCGCTCGGAGGCTTATTGCTATCGGTAACGGCGATGATCTTACCCTGATCATCAACAGTAACTATACCATTTTTAATCGGATCGGCATAAACAGGAAAAACGTAATCGGCTCTAAAACTTTTCATTAAAATTTAAACTTAGTATCGTAACACATAACGTTTTTCAAAACAAACTATCCTGCAAAATAAGACAATTAACTTTTAGTTATTGTTTTTTATTGAGCCAAAAAGAATGACTTTAAAAAAAGATAGATTTTTTTAAATTTAAGTACTTTTGCATTGTGAACAATACAAAACAAAAAATTGACATCCGTAGCCTGAGCCTGAATGCTTTACAGGAGCATTTTATCCGCATGGATGAAAAAGGCTTCAGGGCAAAACAGGTGTATGAATGGCTTTGGAAAAAATCTTGCTTTTCTTTCAACGAGATGAGCAATATTTCAAAAGAACTCCGTGCTAAACTGGATGCAAATTTTGTAATTAATAACGTAAAAATTAATTCTTCACAGGTTAGTGCTGATAAAACTATAAAAAATTCTTTTATTTTACATGATAACCATCTAATTGAGGGCGTATTAATACCTACTCCCGGCCGTATGACAGCCTGTGTATCATCGCAGGTGGGTTGCAGCCTTACCTGTAAATTTTGCGCTACCGGTTATATGGAGCGCAAAAGGAACCTCAACCCCGATGAAATTTATGATCAGGTGGTTTTGATTGATCAGCAAGCCCGCGAAAACTACAATCAGCCTTTATCAAATATTGTTTACATGGGTATGGGCGAGCCGTTGCTTAACTATGCCAACATGATGAAATCAATTGAGCGCATTACATCCGAAGATGGGCTCAATATGGCTGCCAAACGCATCACCGTATCAACTGCCGGCATTGCCAAAATGATCAAAAAACTGGGCGATGACCAGGTGAAATTTAACCTCGCCCTTTCCCTGCATGCGGCAAACGATGAAAAGCGTAACACCATTATGCCCATCAACGAGCAAAACTCGTTAAAGGCATTGGCCGAAGCATTGAAATATTACTATGCCAAAACCAAAAACCCGGTAACTTACGAGTACATTATTTTTGATGGTGTAAACGATGGCATCCAGGACGCTATGGAACTGGCTAAATTTTGCAAGCACCTGCCCTGCAAGGTAAATATCATTGAATATAACCCCATTGCCTTTGCCAGCTACATCAACGCAGGTGAGGATAAAGTTGAGGCCTTTGCCGATTACCTTACCAAACAGGGTATCAACACCCATCTGCGCCGCAGCCGTGGTAAGGATATTGATGCAGCCTGCGGGCAGCTTGCTATCAAAGAAAAAGATAAACTGGCCGAAGTTTAAAAAATCCGTATTAAATTGAGGGCATGAATATACTGCGTGCCTACCTTGCCGATTTTGTAGCCCTGCTGTTCCCGGAACTTTGCCCGGCCTGCCAGGCAAGTTTAGTAGCCGGCGAGCACATCATTTGCAGCGATTGCCGCTTCAATTTGCCCTTTACAAACTTTCACCTGCAGCCTGCAAATATTGTAGCGCAGCAATTTTGGGGCAAAATCAATGTCGAAGCGGCCTATGCACTTTACTATTTCCATAAAGGCGGCAAAATCCAGAACCTGATGCACCACTTTAAATACAAAGGCATGCAACAGATAGGCAACCTGCTTGGTGGCATTGCCAGTGCACAGCTTGCTTCAAATGATATTTTTAAAACTGCAGATGTAATAATCCCTGTCCCCCTGCATAAACGCCGCCTGCGCGAACGCGGTTACAACCAGAGCGCCTGCTTTGCCTATGGACTTGCCGAAAAGCTAAATGCTGTTGTTGATGAGCATAGCCTTGTACGCACGGTGGCTACGAAAACGCAAACTCAACGATCGCGCTTTGCCCGTTTTGAGAATATGCAGAATGTTTTCATGGTTAAAGATCCGGCGGTACTTGCAGGTAAACATATTTTGCTTGTTGATGATATAGTAACCACCGGCTCAACCCTCGAAGCCTGCGGTGCGGAATTACTGAAAGTACCGGGATTGAAGTTGAGTATTGCGGCAATAGCTTACGCGGTGTAAACCCGTTAATATTTTAACCTATGTCATTGTTGTAAGGAGCGAAACAGGAATAAATTTGAGGGTAACGAGCCAAATCGCATGCTATACAGAAGATCATGCTTCCGTGCGATTGTCGCGCTATTATCTATAATGACACGATCGTGAACTATTGATTATAAGGAATATTTCGATTGATTTTATAATATGGGCGTTGCCTGCGGCCCGGGCTGTACGCTCATACTGCACAAGGCATTAGCCACAGGCCGGTATCCGCTCCCATCCCTAACGCTGCCCCATGCGCCATTAGAAGAACAAGAAAACGCAAATCAAAACTCCCCCTTCAGGGGGTTGGGAGGCTACTGTTGCTGATACCTGCTTAGTTTATCGTAAAGCACCCTTGGATCGAAAGGCTTAAGGATGTAATCATTCATGCCGGCGTCGTTGATCTCACCCATTTGATTACTGAGCATAGAAGCCGTAAGAGCAATAATTGGCAATTGCTGGAAATAAGTATCTGTTTTAGAACGAATGATACCGGCAGCTTCCAAACCGCCCATTTCTGGCATATGGATATCCATCAGTACCACGTTATAGTTGCGGTTTACTTCAACCTTTTCAATAGCCTCAATGCCGTTTTCGGCAAAATCAGCATTGGCACCCCACTTCTTCAATATTTTATTAATGAGCAGGCGGTTTATCTGGTTGTCATCCACTACCAAAACATTTATTTTAAGTCCTTCTTCCACGTTATTGCTATTTCTGTTTAACTGGTAATCACCCTTTTTAAAACCTATGGTAAACCAAAAGGTTGAACCTTGTCCCGGCACGCTGTCAACATTTATGCGCGAGTCATGCAGCTCGATTAATCGCTTGCTGATAGCCAGGCCAAGGCCTGTGCCTCCATATTTACGCGTGGTATCCATTTCGGCCTGCTTAAACTGCTCAAATATGGTGCCCAGTTTATTGGCCGCAATGCCTATGCCCGTATCAATTACAGCAAACCGTATACGCACATCCTGTTCGGTCTCTTGTATCACCCGCAGGTCGATAGTGACACCACCTTTATTGGTAAATTTAATAGCATTACCAACCAGGTTTAATAATATCTGGATCAGCCGGGTGCGGTCGCCCAAAACAACTTTGGGTATGGCCTCATCGATGCTTTTGCTAATATATATATTTTTTTCGCCGGCTTTATATTGCATCGAACTTGTTATGCTTTGAACAAGCTCCGTTAAATCAACCCGCGCCTTTTCAAGCTCCACATTTCCGGTTTCGATCTTGGCAAAATCCAGCACATCGTTAATCAGTGTCATCAGGTTTTCGGCCGAAAACTTCAGGATATTCAAATTTTCCTTCTGCCCTTCAGGCGGATCATCCTCCAGCAACAAATGCGACATGCCAATTACAGCATTCAGCGGCGTACGGATTTCGTGGCTCATCACCGATATGAACATATCTTTGGCGCGACTTAGCTGTATGGCTTCTTCGCGGGCAGTGATCAGTTCAATTTCGGCCTTCTTTTTAGCAGTTATGTCGATGATAACCTCTATATATTTATCAACTTCGCCCTTGCTGTTAATGATTACCGAGTTGATAACAGAGATCCATAAAGGCTGCCTGTCCTTTCGGTAAACCAACAGATCCACCTCAAATGATTGTTTGTTGCGGGACAGTTCGCGCGCCTTTTGAATAATGGATACATCCGTAAGCTCGCCTTTAAGCACATCACCAAGATGGTTGTTCTCTACATCAAGCAAAGTATAGCCTGTAATCTGTTCAAAGGCTTTATTCACCCATTCAACCTTGCCATCGCTATTGTTAATTACAACACCGCTGGCCGTACTGCTGGCCACCAACGAAAGCATGGTTACCTGCTCTTCGGTTTTCTTGCGCTCTGTAATATCAACCATGACAGCTATCTGCCTTTCAACATTGCCTATTTCATTAAACAGCGGACTATTCGACAAAAACACCCAGATTGGTGTCTTATCTTTTTTATATATTTTTATTTCAATCTCATAGCCCCGTTTTTCCTCTACAGCTTTTACCGCCGCATTAAATACATTAAGGTCGGTATCTTCGCCCAGTAACATGGTACCGAACATTTTACCCTGCATTTCATTAAAGGTATAGCCGGTTATGTTCTCGAGGGCTTCGTTCATCCAGACCACTTCGCCGGTATTACTGCGGATCAGGATACCGCTTGGCGATTTGCGGGCAGCAAACGAAAGGATCTCCAGGTCTTGCTCAATTTTTTTTCGCTGGGTTATATCAATGATAACCCTGATAAATTTATCAGTTTGCCCGGCACCGTCGCGGATCACCGAATTAAATACCGAGATCCAAACAGGTTCGCCATCTTTTTTATCTATCAACAAGTCAACCTCATAAGATACCTGTTTACGGATGGCTTCATCAAGCCGTTTTACTGCTTCGGCATCCAGCGGCACGCCTTTAAGCACATCGCGCAAGCGCCGGTTTTCAACATCGGCCTGATTATAGCCCGTTATTTGCTCAAAAGCTTCATTGGTCCACATCACTTCATCGGCCGCATTGCTGATCACCACGCCGCTGGTAACCTTACTTGCTACCAGCGATAATAACGCCAGTTCATCGGCCACCTTCTTCTGATAGCTGATATCGCGCCCACCGGCAAACCATTTATCATTTTTAAAACTTACCGTCCAACTAATGCATTTGATATCGCCGGATGGCGTTATAATATGTGCTTCTATTTCAAAATAGCGCTGCTGCCTGCTTAAGCCATTTTTTATTATCGACAATGATTTAGCCCGCTCTTCTTCCTGAAAAAAGCTCCAGATAGGTTTACCTATAACCTCGACAGGCGAATAACCTAAAACATTTTTGACAGAACGGTTGATTTGCTCGATATTAAAATCCCTGTCCATTATACAATGAACATCAGGAGAGCTATCAAAGAGATTGTGAAATTCCTGGTGGCTTTTGAGCGTTTGCTCCAGCTCCAATTTTTGCTTACGGAGCAGCAGGTGCGACATTACTTCATCTGCTAATGTGCGGAGTGCATCACGTTGTTCGGCAGTGAGTTTTCGGGGTTTTGTATCAATCACACATAACGAGCCAAGCCTGTGACCATCCGGGTCTATTAATGGTGCGCCGGCATAAAAGCGAACGCCCATTTCATTGGCTATGGGGTTATCCTTAAACTCCTCATCCTGTTTGGAATCGGTTATTTCAAGAATGGTGTCTGATTGGATAGTGCGGTTACAAAAAGCGTCGGCGCGGGGTGTTTCCCCCACGTCGACGCCATATGTTGATTTAAACCATTGCCTTTCGGCATCAAGCAGCGATATCAGCGCTGCCGGTACCTGGCATATATAAGAAGCTAAACGCGTGATAGCATCGTACTCCTTTTCGGGCATGGTATCCAAAACATTATATGATTTAAGCGCGGCTAAACGCTTATTTTCTATGTTTGATGGATCTTCCTGCCTTGGTGTCATTTTTTTACTCTGTGTCCTTATCTCTGTACAACGGAAAGTCGTACATTAACTTGTGAACCCTTTTACGGATTTTCTTGATAGAATGTTCATTTTCAGGATCAGTAATTACAGCATCTATCAATTCAACAATATGTTCCATATGTTTTTCCTTCATGCCGCGGGTAGTGATAGCCGCAGTACCCACACGGATACCTGAAGTTACAAATGGTGATTTATCATCATATGGCACCATGTTTTTGTTCACAGTGATATCGGCAGTTACCAATGCGTTTTCGGCAGCTTTACCGGTGATATTTTTGTTACGAAGATCGATTAGCATTAGGTGGTTATCGGTACCGCCAGATATGATCTGGTAGCCCAGTTTCACAAATGCTTCGGCCATAGCGTCGGCATTCTTTTTAACCTGTACAATATATTTCATGTAGTTTTCGCTCAAAGCTTCGCCAAAAGCAACAGCTTTAGCGGCAATGATATGCTCCAACGGACCACCCTGTGTACCTGGGAATACAGCCATATCCAACAATGACGACATCATCCTGATCTCGCCTTTTGGAGTTTTGATACCGAATGGGTTTTCAAAATCCTTACCCATCATAATTAAACCACCACGCGGACCACGTAAAGTTTTGTGGGTAGTGGTAGTAACAATGTGGCAATGCGGCAGCGGATCGGTCAATAAACCGCGGGCAATTAAACCTGCAGGGTGTGAAATATCAGCCAGAACCAAAGCACCAACTTCATCAGCTACCTTACGGATAAATTCATAATCCCAATCGCGCGAGTATGCCGAAGCACCTGCGATGATCAGTTTTGGTTTTTCGCGCAGGGCTACTTCTTTTAACTGATCATAGTCAACCAAACCGGTTTCTTTATTTACACCATAAAAATGGGGCTCATACAACTTACCCGAAAAGTTAACAGGCGAACCATGTGTTAAGTGACCACCATGAGAAAGGTCAAAACCTAATATTTTATCGCCCGGCTGCAATACAGCAAGCATAACTGCCGCGTTTGCCTGTGCACCTGAATGCGGTTGTACGTTAACCCACTCGGCATTAAACAATTGCTTAGCGCGCTCGATAGCTATGGTTTCAATTTCGTCAACCACCTGGCAGCCGCCATAATAGCGCTTGCCCGGTAAACCTTCGGCATATTTGTTGGTTGCAACAGAACCTGCAGCTTCCATAACCTGCCTGCTTACAAAATTCTCAGATGCTATAAGTTCAATGCCTTCTTCCTGGCGTTGCTGCTCTTCATCCAATAGCTTAAATATCAGTTTGTCTCTTTTCATTGTGTGTTTTTAACGGCGCTAAGTTAAGCAATTGATATAGATTTGAGATGTGAGATGTGAGATTTGAGACAGGGCAATGTTAGATTTTACTTAATCAAAAGCAAACGCAATATTATTTGCCAATCAGGTATTTACGGCGAATAAATTACCAGAATTTTATGATATCATGCTATTGAATAGCAAACAACTTCACCCATTGAGAAATCTTGACTTTATTTTTTCCATCACTTGATAATGAACAATGCCTTCACCCCCGATCAAGTTGTTCTTTAGCTTTTTGAATAGCCTGCTTGATTTCTTTGGGAACATCAGTCCAAAAATCAGCCTATGATAAACTAACCGGTGGCTTTAGCTTTTGTAAAACACCCGACTTTTTTTGTCTCAAATCTAATGTCTCATATCTCTTTAGGCGAGATCCAAAAATTATTATATCCCAATCCTATCTGAATATCAATTAAATCCTGTTGCAGCATTTCCAGCACAGCTAAAAAATTGTACACAAAATGCACCTTATTCTCAGATTCTTTGGCGATGGCTTTAAAATCGAGCATTTTATTGATCTTGAGCAAATCGGCAACCGCCTTTTTTTGCTTTTCGATGGTGTAAGGATATTGTACTACTGTATGCTTTACTTCCTCGCTGCGCCGGGTGAAATTGCGAAGCA
Organism: Mucilaginibacter sp. Mucisp86; assembly: GCF_047324315.1. Classification (NCBI taxonomy): domain Bacteria; kingdom Pseudomonadati; phylum Bacteroidota; class Sphingobacteriia; order Sphingobacteriales; family Sphingobacteriaceae; genus Mucilaginibacter; species Mucilaginibacter sp. Mucisp86. Next base: position 3,596,996 of record NZ_CP168503.1, on the reverse strand, counting down.
TTCGCTCATAAACTACCATGAGGCGGTAAAGAGTTAGCTCGGAAAGTTCTTCGCCGGGAATGGCAACTTTTTCAACCAGCTCAAGGTCATGTATAATATTGCCCCGCTTTTCCTGCTTAAAGCGCTCGTCCTCCATCGGCCTGATCTCTTCACACACCTCCTTGAATTTTTTGTATTCGATGAGTTTCCTGATCAGGTTTTCTTTGGTGTCCGGGTCATCGGCCGCTTCTTCGGTACCGTAGCGCGGCAGCAACATTTTGGCCTTGATACGCATAAGCGTCGCCGCAACGAAAATAAATTCGCTGGCAATTTCCATGTTGAGGCTTGACATCTGGTGCAGGTAGTTCAGAAAATCATCGGCAATTTTGGCTATCGGGATATCGTGGATATCCAGCTCATCGCGTTCAATGAAAAACAGCAGCAGATCAAACGGGCCTTCAAACTGGGGTAACCTAATGGCAAAACTATCTTCGGTCATAAAGGGTCAAAAATAAGCATTTTACAACATCAAGTGATTACCAATAAGTTGTTAGTCGAAAGTCTTAAGTTCTAAGTCAAAAAAGAACAATTTTAACTTTTGACTTAAGACTTAGTACTATTAACTTTACGCTACTTGTTATAAGGATATTCATTTACCCAATGAAAGCCGCGGTTAATGAGCCTGAAATTTTTCATGTCGAATTTCTTCATGCTGATCTTAATCGAATCCAGGCCAAGCTTTCCTTTCAGTATCAGGCTGTCTTTCGCAGGTTCAAAATAAGTAAAATGATACTTGGCAGATGTATCAGCATCAGTAAACATCACTATGGTATGTGCCTTAATGTCCTCTCTGAAAGTATAATTCTGCGTGCTGTCGTTCATTTTTTTAACAGTTGAGCGGCCGAAGTTCCCTACTATCAGTTTACGCCATCGTTCTGCATTGGTAGTTAGCGGCGCAATGGTGTCTTTATTCACAACATAGCTTTGAATATCATAAATACCGTAAAAGTGCGGCTTCACAGCAGCCTCTCCGTATTGGGCAGCGGCTTTTATATCGCCATCAATGTTTGATATCAGCAGGTAAACAAGCAAAACATATTTAAAAACAGAAAGCGTAATATTTTTCCATTTCCGCCTAAACCTGTGCGGTTCAATTTCGGATGGATGTGCAGTTTTGTTAAGGAAAAAGAAATTGACAAGCCGGTGGGCATCCTTTGCAAGCAAAAACAGCGACATAAGCACCAGTGTGGTCGACAATAACTTAACCGGCACATCAAAACAATAATTTATAGCCATAATATTACCCGCAACTACTAAGCCCAGCACTGCGCCCAGCGTTGTGGTTTTACGAAAAAACAAGAACAAACCACAAGAAACCTCCGCTATGCCGGTAAAATAATTAAAGCCGGTTGAGTAGCCCATATAGGTCCAGGCCAAACCCATGGGCGAGGCATTACCAAATGATTGTAACAATCGCCCCGGCGAAGGTGAGGGAAACTGCAGTTTAATGACCTTAACAAAACCATAGCTAAGCATGGTTATACCTACATAGTACCGCAAAATCACGCATAACCAATAAAATAATTTATTGTAGTTGCGGGCTTTTCTGTCAAGCACCGACCAAATAACAGTTACTATTGCAGATACAGTTACTATTAATAAAATAACAAGATAATCATACGTAGTATCGCCGCTGCCATTTGTAAAAGTGGTAATGGGTTGCGGCATGTGCAATAAATTTTTAGACAGCCAGGGAATAATGATGTGGAAAGGCTGGATAAGATATTCGGCGATAACATCGGTGTAAGGCAATACTCCATTGGGATTAAAAAAGATGTATAATATGAATAATAAGAGGAAAAATCTCAATGCTATTTTTTGCAGGGCCGACCAATAAAGCGGGGCTACGGTAGTCTCGGTCATATGATAACAAGGTTGACGGTTTGGATAAGGCTAAATATAATAAATTACGCTAACCCAGGCAGATAAATATTTTACCTACTTTAAATTAACCGGGTACAATTGCACTTTATCCTGTATCTGGCAGGCCTGCAAAACAATTAATACATTTATATGTCCTTATTTTAACAATAATTACCTTATTTTGCAGGTTAAATATCCTTACGAATGTCAATGCAGGTACCGGCCGGGAATTTATTACAAAAAATAAATTATCCATCTGATTTAAAGCTACTTAATGAAACAGAGCTTGAACAGGTATGCAAGGAACTACGCCAGTATATTATTGACGTAGTATCTGTTAATGGCGGGCACTTTGCCGCCAGCCTGGGAGTGGTTGAACTTACGGTAGCTTTACAATACATACTCAATACACCTTACGATCAGTTAGTTTGGGACGTTGGCCACCAGGCTTACGGCCACAAAATACTTACCGGCCGCCGGGATGAGTTTCACACCAACCGTATCCACGGCGGTATCAGCGGCTTTCCAAAACGTTCGGAAAGTGAATATGACACTTTCGGTGTAGGCCATTCATCAACTTCTATATCTGCAGCATTAGGTATGGCTGTTGCTTCGCACTATAAAGGCGAAACCGACAGGCAGCACGTAGCCGTGATTGGCGATGGTGCGATGACCGCGGGTATGGCTTTTGAAGCGCTTAACCATGCAGGTATTGAAAACTCCAACCTGCTGGTGATCCTGAATGATAATAATATGGCCATCGACCCTAACGTTGGTGCATTGAAAGAATACCTGACTGATATTACCATCTCAAAGCCATATAACCGCTTCAGAGACGATATTGCCCATGTACTGGCCAAATTATCATCAATTGGCCCGGATGCCTTTAAGATAGCCCAAAAGCTTGAAAAGAGCATTAAAGGAACCCTGCTTAAACGCAGCAACTTTTTTGAGGCGCTTAAGTTCCGTTATTTTGGCCCCATTGACGGCCATGATGTAAACCACCTTGTAAAAGTTTTAAAAGACCTGCGTGATATCCCGGGCCCTAAATTACTGCATTGCATTACGGTAAAAGGCAAAGGCTATGCCCTTGCCGAAAAAGACCAGACCAAGTGGCATGCCCCCGGCTTGTTTGACAAGATCACCGGTGAGATCAAAAAAGCTAAATACGATAAGCCACAGCCTCCTAAGTACCAGGATGTGTTTGGGCACAGCATCATTGAACTGGCCGAGCAGAACCCTAAGATCATGGGCATTACCCCGGCTATGCCATCAGGTTGTTCATTAAATCTTATGATGAAAGCCATGCCAAACCGTGCTTTTGACGTAGGCATTGCCGAGCAGCATGCGGTGACTTTCTCTGCCGGTTTAGCGACACAAGGGCTTGTTCCGTTTTGTAATATATATTCCAGCTTTATGCAACGGGCTTATGACCAGGTGATCCATGACGTGGCCATACAAAAGCTCAATGTTGTATTTTGTCTTGACCGTGCCGGATTTGCCGGAGCTGACGGTGCTACCCACCATGGTGCTTATGACATGGCCTATATGCGCTGCATCCCTAATATGGTGGTATCAGCGCCCATGAACGAGGAAGAGCTGCGAAACCTGATGTTTACTGCCCAGCAGGAAAACATGGGGCCATTCGTGATCAGGTACCCACGTGGTAATGGCGTTATGGTTGACTGGCAACGTCCGTTCAAGGTTATCCCTGTAGGCAAAGGCCGTAAGGTTTGTGATGGCGATGATGTGGCGATCCTATCTATAGGTGCCATCGGTAACGAAGTTGTTAAAGCCATCGCCGAACTTAATGCCGAAGGTTATAACCCGGCTCATTACGATTTACGTTTTGTAAAACCGCTTGATGAAGCTTTATTGCATGACGTGTTCAAAAACTTTAGTAAAGTAATTACCGTTGAGGATGGTTGCATTGAAGGCGGTGCAGGCAGCGCAGTGCTTGAATTTATGGCTGATAATGGCTACACCAATATCCAGGTTAAACGCCTGGGGATCCCTGATAAGTTCATTGAACACGGCGACCAACCCGAACTTTGGGCCGACTGCGGCTTTGATGCCAACGGCATAGCCCGGCAAGTGAGGAATATGGCCGAAAAGCGGAATGTGAATAATATAGCGTCATAATAAAATATGATGACATTATAACATAAAAAAAGCGACTGACAGTCGCTTTTTTTATGTTCATTAATTTCTCAAATTAAATAATTCCTAATATCGGGAATATCATCAATGAACCTTATAGCTCACCAGATCATTATATACAGCCCGGAATGAACTGCGGATACCAAATGTCAGCATCGATGTTTTATCATTAAACTGGTTGTTCTTATCCCGGCGCACCAAGCCTCCAAGCTCAAACCTTAAATTATACTTTGGATTAATTAAATAAGCTACTTTTCCTTCCAGGTAAACCATATTGGTGGTTAAGCCCTGTCCTGTATAGTTACCATTCTGTCGCGCCGGGTCCTGATATGCAAGGTAAAGGTCTTTGCCATAGTTAAGGCCATTGATATTTAAACCATAATGGCCGTAGTCAACCTCGCCGGTAAAATCGAACCGTTTATATGAGTAGTTCAGCAAAGCAACCGCTTCGCGGAAATTGGCCCCCCAGGGATGCCCAAGCGGCTCACCATTTTCGGCATAATTAAGTACGGATGCACGTTCTGAGTAGGTATATGGCTTTACATTATTAGTTTCGAGCAAATAGTTTAAGCCTTTAACATTAAACAGGTTTGCTCCTCTTATGCCCAACTGAAAACCGTATTTATTGCGTGAGCTGCCCTTACTTGAAAAAAAGCTTGATGATTCAAATTCATCAAGTGCAAACTGACCATAAGCCGTAATACCATCTGTTAGCTTATACTTTCCTGTAAAGCCAATCAAAGCGTTATCAGGTGAGCCATTTGAGGCCTCAACAGGCCTTAAAAATATTACAGGGTTTATGTAAGTAAAGTCAAATCCGCGTTTATGGCCCTGATCATCTTTGGCCGCCCATATTACTGCGTCAAAGAAACCGAATGATAACCTGTCAGATACATTCCAGTCTAAATAATGAAATACACCAAATTTTTTTCTATCTCCATTATCCACTTTTACCGATAGCGGATCATTGAAATAAGCCCACATAGCCATATAACGTACATTGCCCAGCGTAGCTGTTAACTTAAAAAATGGATATGGCGATGCATAATCAGATAATAACAATGAACGATAGCCGTCGCCAACAAAAGTTTTATCGCGGCCGGCGCTGATGTTCAAAAACTTTATCGGGGTGTAGGATACATTAGCCGTAATGTATGACCAGCGGTATTCGTTACCATAAATACCCGCGAATGCCTGCCCGGGAGCTATCCCAACCTGGTTAACATAAGTTTGCAGGTAATTGGGCAATACCGCGCGGTTTTCATAACCGGCCACATTATATGAAAAGTTTTTACCAACGGTTCCGCCAAACTGAATACCCAGCGTACCAAAATTGGTATTCTTTTTCCCCGAGAAATCGCGGCTCAAATTAAAGTCGGGCAACAGATCGGCATAAAAAGTGGAATTATTGCTTTTAACATCAATTTGATGCTCGTTAAAAAAACGCCCTTTAAGTCCGTTAAGGTTCATTAACGAATCGTAATGAGTTTTCAAAAGCGAATCATCAACCATAAATGGCTTCAATGAGCTATGCACACGTGTTTTGGTCGAATAAACATCTTCATTAAGCTTTTGGTAAAACTGGTAATTATAAGGCTGATAGTCGGATTGGGCCTTCGCAAATCCACTTATCAAAAACAGGAAAGTAATGCTTGTAAATATTTTCTTCATATATGGTTGATATGGCATTTATCGTTGTTTATTCAAAATAATTAAGCGTATTAAAACCACCTTTTTTCAGGTATTCATCTTTCTTTACCAAATGCAGATCTGCAAGTACCATATCGGTTACCAGTGCCTGCAGGTTATATTTAGGTTTCCATCCAAGTTTAGTATAAGCTTTTGTAGCGTCACCAATTAACAGATCAACCTCGGTTGGCCTGAAATACCTCGGATCTACCTTTACAACTGTTTGCCCAAATCTTAGGGCGTCCAAATTCAATCCAAGCGAAATGGCTCTTTCCTCGTCAATATCAATGATCACACCACGTTCATTTTCGCCCTTTCCGCTAAATTCAACTTCAACACCCAACTCCAGGAACGCCATTCTGATAAAATCACGTACGGTAGTGGTCACCCCGGTTGCTATCACAAAGTCTTCGGCAGTTTCCTGCTGCAGCATCAGCCACATCGCTTCAATATAATCTTTGGCATGCCCCCAATCGCGCTGCGCCGAAAGGTTACCTACATACAGGCAATTTTGAAGGCCGAGAGCTATCTTTGACGCTGCCCGTGTAATTTTACGGGTAACAAAAGTTTCGCCCCTTACCGGGCTTTCATGGTTAAACAAAATCCCGTTGCAGGCATACATACCATAAGCTTCGCGATAGTTAACTACAATCCAGTAGCCATATAGTTTTGCTACAGCGTAAGGCGAGCGCGGATAAAAAGGAGTAGTTTCATTTTGCGGCACAGCCTGTACCAAACCATAAAGCTCGGATGTGGAGGCCTGATAGATGCGTGTCTTTTTAGAGAGGTCAAGAAGCCTTACTGCTTCAAGAATACGCAGCACGCCAACCCCATCGGCATTGGCGGTATACTCCGGCGTTTCAAAACTCACTTTTACATGGCTTTGAGCTGCCAGGTTATAAATTTCGTCGGGCTGAACTTCCTGGATAAGCCTGATGAGGTTAGTTGAATCTGTAAGGTCGCCGTAATGAAGCCTGAACTTTACACCAGGCTCATGCGGATCATGGTATAAATGGTCTATCCTGTCGGTATTTAATAACGATGAACGGCGTTTAACCCCATGTACCTCATAGCCCTTCTTCAGCAAAAACTCTGCTAAATAAGCACCATCCTGACCCGTTATTCCTGTAATTAAAGCCTTTTTCATTAGTAGTAACCGTACAGATATTATGTAGTACAATAATATCCAATTTTATTGTAATTACCTCTATGACACTCAATATATAGGCTTGGGCTGGTGTTTATGCAACGGTTAAATGAATAAGGATATTTGCCCGTAAATATGGTGAGGATTAAATCCCGGCTACGGTATCCTCCAATTCACGATACCAATCTGCCCCGTACTTGCGGATAAGCGGGTCTTTCAAAAATTCATGAACGTGTACTTTCAGCTCATCGCCAAATGAACATGCAGGGCTGCAGATATTCCAGCGGTCGTAGTTCAAAACATCAAACTCTGGGTATGAAGTAATACGGATAGGATACAAATGACATGAGATAGGTTTTTTCCAGTTAACGGCGCCTTCTTCATATGCCTTTTCGATACCGCATTTGGTGATGCCGTTTTCCCATATCACATAGGCACATTCTTTATTGGTATCAACGCATGGCGTAGTATAATCACCTTCAAAATCGGTAACGTAAACGCCATCCTTCTCAATGGTTTTGATGCCTTTTGCAGTAAGATAAGGTTTTACTTTGGGGTAAATCTCTTTCAGGATATCAAGTTCATCGGCATTAAGCGGAGCCCCCGAATCGCCTTCAAGACAGCATGCCCCCTTGCACTTATTTAAATTACATACAAAATTTTCCTTTACCACATCTTCATGCAGTAATACATTGCCAACCTCAATCATCTTTTTAAAATCAATCTTTAATAGGGTTCAAAGGATATTTAAGTCCGGCTGCCGATTTCAGCTCCATAGATACGCTGCCAATCAGCACTTCAACATGCGCCTTTACCGGGATCCTGTTTTTATCATTAGTAACCCAAAGGTATAATTTACTGTTTTTCCGGAAAATACGACCCGGAATAATTGCCGGGCTAAATTTAAGACAATTAAATTTACCAAGCGAACATTCAACCGTTTCAGTACCTACATAGGTTATCTGCATACTGTGAAAACCATCTTCCAGGAAGTATTGCAAATCAAATGTATCGCCCTCGTGCAGCTTTGAAACGTCAATGGCCCGCGCAAAATAATAAGCCGATACAAAATCAAAGGATTCGCCTTTGTAGGCAAAGGTTCCTTTATTGGCTGTTACCTTTTTATCTTTCTGATCAAAGGTAACATTGTCTGTATGCCTGTACTTGCCTTCACGCCTGTTTTCGGTATAAAAATAAGGCATCAGCGTTGTTTGGTCAACGTACGACTCATACCGGTTACGAACCTTATAAAACAGATCGAAAGAGCCGGCGGTTTTACCTTCGGCAACCAGGTGAAACGTAGGGCGGCCATCATATTTTTTATCGCTTGCTTCTACTTTAATCGTAGCTTCAGCAGCGGTAAAAAAGCCGTATTTCATCTTGTAATCCAACTGTTCGCCTGCCTTAAAAATCGATTCGTTGATTTTTTTAAGCTCCTGGGCAAATGCCCCGGTACAGCAGGCTATAAAAAGCAGTACAGTAAAAAAGTATTTATTAATCAGCAGTTTTTTCATTTATTAAGAGCCTCTATTGCGAAGCTTGTGATATGACAACTGCTATTATAAATGGTTTAAACTTGTTTTTATTGCGTACAGCCACTTAAATACTTAGTCCTTACGCTTATAGATAGGCACCGTTGAGCACGGCTCGCCAAACATAAGGCTTTTAACTACCGCAGTTAGCCTTTTGGTTATTTCAACATAAGCAGATACAGGCACTTCGGTATCGCCGCAGCCTTTAAGTACAATGCGCTGCCCGCGATATTGTTCAAAATCGGCTTTAGCTATTTCCTTTTCAAAAAGTACGGTTTCAAGCACTTCTTTATTCCCAAATACAATTTCGCGGGCGTAAGGGGCCATGCGGTTGGCTAACAGCATATATGCCCATGCAGGTACAATAGCATCGGCAGTACAGGTTATACCTACATTCTTGCCTTCATATTGCGCCCAGTCATGTTCTTTTATAAACTCTCTGAAATCCTTCTCTTTTAAAATAAGACCGTGGAAAAGATTATCTTTTATATCGTATATAACGCGCTCCCCTGCCGGATAAAAATCTGCCGGGTCTAAGGTAACCAAACCACTCTGGGCTACCTTATTTACTATGTTTTCCTGGATATCCATATCAGTTATATCTATTAAAGCTAAAAGCGGAATGCACAAAGCCTAAAGCTGCTTAGCCTGATGTTCAGTATTGTATAATTACTTTATATAAACAAGCAGTATATAAAACAAAAAATCCGGGAACGGCTTAATGCCATTCCCGGATGTAAATTTACTTTAAATTTTGTTTAGAAAAATTTAGCCCTGTTATCTTTTACAATTGCATTATCTTTTAATGCATCCAGAACCTGACCCTGTGAGCGCTGTAAAAGCACCTGGTTAATTTGTTCTTTTTGTTTAATGGCGTTAGCAAGTGCCGGCGGGTTAGTGAAACCGTTAACTACATATACGTAAACACCTTGCGCACCATCAACAGGTTTTGAAATTTTGTTGATAGCCGAACCAAAGATTGAACCGATAACTTTATACTCTGCCGACTGGCCAGGGATGATAGGGTTAGCAAACACAATGTTTTCAACCGGAACTACCTTGCTGCCTACTTTTTGCGCAACCTGGTCAATTGAAGCACCACCGCTAAGGGCTGAGTCAAATTTCTCTTTTAGTTGTTTAGCTTTAACCTCATTGCGTACCATTGGCTCAATTTGTTTTTTAACAGCTTCAAGCGTTAAAGTACCTTTTGGTTTAATTTCGGTAAGGCGGGTAATTATATATTGATCACCTACAGTAAATACTTTATCAGTGATATCACCTTTTCCGGCTTTGTAAGCCCATCTAACCACGTCACGTGCGTTATCCAAACCTGGCAAGCCAGAAGCTATTGCAGTAACATCTTCGGCAGTGCGTGATTTTAAACCTTCTTTTTTTGCTTCTGCATCAAAATTATCAGATGTTAATGAAGCTAAGAATGCTTGTGCCTTGCTGTAAGCTACAGTTTGAGTTTTGCTGCTCGCTGTTAAAGGTTTATCAACTACACCAACTTTAACCAGTTTCACTGAGCCTTTTTGATCTTCAATCTGGATAACGTGGTAGCCAAATTGTGATTTCACTACAATGATATCACCTTTACCTGCTTTGAAAGCAGCGTTGTAATATTCAGGAACCAAATTACCCTGACCAGCCATTGAGCCATTGGCGTCAAATGAAGGGATTTCACCGCCTTTTACAGCGCTGCCTTTATCAGCAGAAAAAGTGGTAGCCAGCTCGGCAAATGATTTACCGCCCTGGATCAATTTCTTTATTGAATCGGCTTTAGCTTTAGCTTTATCATCGCCGCCTGCAGATGCAAGGTCGATTAAGATATGCCTGGTTTTAACCGAATCAAAAGTAGTTTTGGTATCAACCAGTTTAGCTATTTTGTAGCTGCCATTTTCAAGATATGGACCATAAACAAATCCTTTAGCCGCGTTAAACATGGTAGTATCCAGTTTTGGATCGAGGCTACCTTTACGCTGATAAGTTAAAGGAGCTTTTGTTTCGGCATTGATCTGTACAAAAAGCGAATCGTTAGGAGTAGTTTTAAATTCGTTCGCTAATTTTTGAGCTTGCTCTTTAACAGCTGTTGAATCTTCTTTCGAAGGCGCAGCATTAAAGCTTACGTACTCAAAGTTCCTTAACTCCTGCGGAGTTTTAAATGAAGCTTTGTGCGCGTCATAATATGCACTGTAGTCAGCATCGGTCAAAGTAACTTTAGCATCAGGGATTGAGGCATAATCAAGCGATACATATTTAAAATTAGCCAACTTGTTTTTTGCTTCGTAATCATCTGTAGCTTCAAGCGAGTTTACATAAAGGCCATTGGTAACCAAAGTCATGTATTTGGTAGCTTTTTTAGCTTCAATCAGGTCGATAACAAAATCGCTCCAGGCTTTTTTCTGAGCCGGATCTGCTTTACCTGATTGCAGGTAAGCTTTGAACTGGTTAAACCTGCTACGGTCAAACTGACCGGTTTGCTGATCAGCAAACTGACGGGCTATCTGCGGGTCGGGATTGTTATCGCCGATCATTACGTTCATTTCATCGTCACCAACAGTAAGGCCAAGCTTCTCAATCTCTTTGCCTATCAGCAACTGGCTTAAATACTGGTTCCAGGTAGTTTCCTGCAGGTAGCTGGCTATCTGCGGAGAAATACTTTGTCCCTGTTGTTTAAACTGTGCAGAGTTTTGCTCCAGCTTTTCGTTGAATTTGTCATAGGGCACTTTTTCGCCGTTAACAACGGCAAGCTCGTTACTATCGTCCCTAAAAAAGGAACCGCCCGATCTTACAACTTCGCTCACAATAAATGCAAGCAGCGCGAAACCAATAAAGAATGCGAGAATCTTCCCCATCCTTTCGCGCAAAAAACCCATTATACCCATATTACATTTATAATTATTCTAATTCTTTTTTAAGAGGGCGCAAGATACAATTTTTGTTAAAATTCTATAACACAAATTTTTCGTTAAAAAAAGTCATTATTGTGTATCTTTTTCATCAACGTGAAACAGCCCGGTGCTGCTTTTAAAGGTAGGGTTTAAAAGCTTATCATCGCTTTCAAAGGTATTGCCGTTCATAACATTACCACCGCTAAGTGTGGCCTGAACAGGTTTATTGGAATAAACGCGCTTGGTAACCTGATCCCAAAATAATTCGTTTGATTTAAAGGTTTCGCCTTTGGCATTGGTTGCAACCACATTACCATGAAACTCAATCAGTTTTTCCTGTTCGCGCTGAATACCTGTATCTGCAACTATATCACCCGCAAATTGGCCTGTTGCCCGGTCATAATAATCAATCTTTACGCCTTTAGGCATAATTTTATAAGGCTTCTTGATCTGGTATTCGATCATCAGCGGCGCAGTAAGGTGGATCTCTACTTTGGTCGAATCGCTCATGATGAGGTCGAGCCCCATAGTACGCTGAGCTACGGTATCTACTTCGTTTGCCGAAATTTCCCTAACCTTTTTCAGGTCATTTTCGCACGAAGACAGCAAAGCCGCCATTGGCAACAGCAACAGGCACAAAGCCGGTATGTTAACTGCAAGGCGGCTCATGATGGCTGATTAATCAAATTTATACTTGGTAAACCACTTATCGTTAAGTGTGAAGCCAAGGTGGATATTAACGTAGTTTTCTTTAACTAAGCCGTTAACCAATGATCCGCGCTGACCAACTTCGGCCGCGATATTGATTTTATAGTAACTGCCATTGTTTGAGCGTAAAGGCAAGCCTACCCCTACGGTACCTGCATACCTTTTAATGGTAGTACCGTTAATGTGCATATAGGTTTGATCATAGATAGCGCCTATGCGGTAATCGACAGTGGCAAGATAGTTTCTGATGGTTGATATGTTTGGTGTATACGAACCACCAATGTTAAATGTCTTGCTATCCTGTAAGCCCTGATTTACACCCGCAATTGATAAGTCGGACCATTTGCCCATAGAGTAATCGGCACCCACCAAAAATTTACCGTCGCTTTGAAAAGAGATCCCGAACCTGTTGATCTGTGGTAACTTCAATTTTGATTTAGGGCCGGTTGTGCTAACCACGCTATCGGCAGCTATATCCTGGTTGCCATTTGCATCATTAAAATACTGGCTGACAACAAAACTGCTTTGCGTATGCAGTTTTGTGCCGGCCGATGCCGAATAGCCCAAAACAAGGTGCTTTGTTTCTGAAAAATCAAATGAATACTGCACGCCGTAGTCATAGTTTATACCACCGATGGCATTACTCGACTGGATTTTTGAGTTGATTGCACCTGCCAGGTCGGGGATTTCGGTGGTGGCAATATCTTTGATGTTACCAAATATGTACGATACGTTAGCGCCTAACAATAAGTGTTTGCCTAAGCCAAAACCATAACCAAAATATGCTTTTGATAAGCTACCATCGCCACTGTAGCTGTAATTTGTTACGTTGGTATCGGCAGGTGAACCTGAAGTACCTAATTTACTTACCGATTTTTTATAGTTGTAACCACGCTCGCTGTATGGCAATAAACCAAAGCTCAAGGCCGAACGCTTTGAGGTAGGGATAGCGAATGCGATGTGGCTAAGCCTGAAATTGCTATTTTTTTGACTTGCAGAACCGGTTTGCGAAAGCGTTAAAAAGTTTGCATACAAACCAACATCAATAGTTGTAAGGTTGATTGCACCGTAGGATGCCGGGTTTACAACGTTGATGTTATTAAAAAAACCAATTTTATTGGTAGCTACACTAATGCCGCCCATACCTATATTTTGCCCCATTAACTGAGGGTCAATATCGCCGATACCGTAACGTGAATATGGAGAGCTTGAGGTTGCCGTTGATTGTGCATGTACTGAAAAAGCGGCAACAGCCAGTAAAAGTGTTATAAAAAACCGGGTATATTTAATCATTATGCTTTTGTATAGCTGCGTTTAAACCTTTTAAAACCAAATATGGTTCAATTTTTATGTAGCGGGCAAAGATGCTATTTTTCAATAGAGTATCAAAAAAAATGCTGTCGCCCCCGCTTAGTATAATGTTCAGTTGTTCGCCCATGGTTTTATAGCTTTCAATAAAACCGGTAAGCTCATATTTCACTCCGTTTTGTACTCCCGAACGGATAGCGGTTGTTGTATTATTCCCGTATGGCGAATCAAAATCTGCATCGGCTTCAATAAGCGGCAAACCTGCCGTATAATTATTTAAAGCCTTATAACGCATATTTAAGCCCGGCGATATACTGCCACCAAAATAATTTCCTCCGGCGTTAACACCATCATAAGTAATGGCGGTACCGCCTGTTATTACCAGGCTGTTTTGCCCCGGAAACATGTTATATGCACCAATAACAGCTGCTAACCTGTCGGGGCCAAGGGTTTCGGGGGTTAAATAATGGTTATTTATCCCGCTGGTCATTAAAGTATTAAAATGAATCAGCGAAATTTTTTGCCCCAGTTCGGCCTGCCATGCTTCTGTATTTTTTTTTACCGAGGATATGATTGCCCTAACCGGATCGTATTTGTTAAGCAAGACATCCAGTACCGGCATATCAATAGTTTCATACTGGTTAACATCAAGCATCTCATCCAGTTTAAAAACTGCAATTTTGATGAGGGTATTACCAATATCGATAACCAAACTGGTCATCAGGCCCTAACTATTGATAATATTGATTCAAAAATAGCTAAACCATCCTCATTGGCTAACAAGCCATCGGCGGCACGCTCCGGGTGTGGCATTAAGCCAAATACATTCCTGGTTAAGTTTGTAACACCTGCTATGTTTTCCAATGATCCGTTAGGGTTTGCATCAGCAGTGATATTACCGGCCTCATCACAATACCTGAACATTACCTGGTCATTATCATTAAGGGCTTTGATTACATCGGCATCAGCAAAATAGTTGCCTTCGCCGTGTGCAATCGGGATCCTTAATGCCTGTTGCGGATCAAGCTGCGCAGTAAGTAACGAATTTGATGTTTGCGGCGTTAAGTAAATGTTGCGGCAAATAAATTTGCGGTTGGTGTTGTGCAATAATGCTCCGGGCAACAAGCCAGCCTCGGTAAGGATCTGGAAGCCATTGCAAATACCCATTACGTATCCACCTTTTGCAGCAAACTGAATAACCTCCTGCATAATTGGCGAAAAACGGGAAATGGCGCCAGAGCGCAGGTAATCACCAAATGAAAAACCACCGGGTAAAACAACAAAGTCAACACCTTGCAGGTCATGATCTTTGTGCCATAACCTTACCACCTGCTGACCCAGTACTTTTTCTAATACGTATATGATATCCTCATCACAATTAGAACCAGGAAATATAACTACTCCAAACTTCATCAGTTCTTTTTTAAATTGGGGTTGAACCTAAATAGTTTATTATTATAGTTTCAGGCTACAAAACTAACATAACCGCCGAAATAAGGACGAATGTAAAAGTTAAAATTTGTTAAACTGAAAGTAAATGATGCTGATAAACAACAGCAAATACAATACTTCATAAAACCAGCGCTTTGTTGCATACAAAAAATAATAGGCAAAAAACACCGTTGCCGGCACTGCACAAAGCAAAAAATGGCTCAGGCGAAACTCCGAATTAAGATAAAATGAAAGCGCCGTGATCAGAAAAATAAAAAACAGCAGCTGAAATGTTTTACGGATCTGCACATAACTTTTAAAGAAATTTTGCTGCAGCTTAAAAAAACAAAGCACCAATATTAAGATAACAGGAGCAAGCAACAGGTAGTTGTAAGAATTTATACTGATGTGATCCGGAAACTTTTTGCCCAGGGGCGACCAGATATGGGTGAACCGGGGCAGCATATCGTTCATAAAATAAATAACCGCCAGGAAAAAAAACACAGTTACATACCCTAATATCGAAATAACCCACTCCCTCCAGTTAAATGGCCTGTATACAGTAAGCGCTACCCATATAGCTAAAAACAGATAAATAAACGGGAAATAAATAAGTGATCCCACCGCTACTATCATACCCACGTCATAAGTAGCCGATTTAACATCATCCCCTTTATAAAGGTTAAATAATTTATACAGCATCCATATGAGCAAAAAATTACAGATAAGCGGGGCACTTAATGTTAGAAAAGGTGTGAACAAACCAGCAAGCGTGATGTACATCAGTGCAGGCAAAAAAGTGGGTTTACCTAATAAATTATGATGATTAATTAACGAATTAAGCAGCAGGGCCTGGGCAAATACGAGTGCGCCGGCCAGGATCACATTCAACAGTGGTGAAAAAGCGTATTCATATTTTACAGGCACCAGCAGCCGGGCAAATGGTTCAACAAAAATAAACTCAACCTTTTCGGGAATTTGTACTATGTAGCCAATCCGGAGTACGAGCAGCAAAACAGCCAGCCATAAGATGTTAAGAGGATTGTAGTTCCGAAAAATATTGATCATAATGTGCGGGCCGTATTTGCGGTTGCAAAATTAACAGAAAAACCGCTTACGTTGCAATGCTTTAAGCTCTTGCATATTGCTTTACCAAATTATCAACAATAGCAGCCGTTTCGTCAGGAAAATCTACCACAATCTTTTTGCTGTCGTTCACCCAGTTATTTAAGTGCCCGGTAAATTTATCGTTTATTTCGCTTACTACCGGTACTCCCAGTTTAGAGGCCGAAAGCGCATTACACTGCTGTTCGTACTGCCCTTTCATGGGGATCATCATTACCTTTTTCTTTAAAAACAAGGCTTCGGCAGGGCCTTCAAAGCCGCCGCCAGTAAGCAGGCCGGTGCAGCTTGCCAAACTTTTATTAAAAGCTTCATTGTTTACCGGAAAAATTTCCACATTGCCCGATTGGTAAGCCTGCTTTTGCCGTTTTGAAAATACCTGCCATTTAACATCTTTTTGGGCACCCAAATATTTAAGCAAGGTTTTATCATCATATGCCGGCAAATAAACGGTATAATGCCCAAGGTCAGAAGTTTCCATCTGCCTGATTTCACTGCGGATTACGGGCGTGTTGATAAAGGTATCATAACGCTCAAAATGGAAACCCACATGATAAGTGGTGGGCGAATAATTTTTTAAAAGCCACTGGGCAAAGGGGTCCTTCTTTTCGGGGCGCGGAGTATTGGGAGATACAAATGAACACTGGTGGCTGAGTGATACCGACGGCACTCCACGTAGTTTACAAGCCCAGGCGCTCACAGGTTCAAAATCGTTTATAATGAGATCATATTGCTTTAATGGCAGGCTCCGCAAATCGCGCTGAAACTGGCGCAGGTTCATAATTTTCCAGGTGGCCCAGTTATCCACCCCGCCATTGGTGCCAAATACAAAACTAACGCCATGAAAGCGATATTTCAGAGGTTGTGATAATGATACTTCGGCTTCAGTGCCGCTTACCAGTAAATCCACTTCGCCGTATTGCTGCAGCAGGGGCACAATTTCTCTTGCCCGGCTTATATGCCCGTTACCTGTTCCCTGTATACCAAACAGTATCTTCATTAAAATAAATTCTTTTCAAAAGGATGATGATTGCGCCACGCAGGTACAACAGGTTCGCTGATTTGCCTGCAACAATATTCAGGGGCTTAATTTAGCAAAGAAAATGTTTTCGGTGAGTAATTTAATCGTGTTCGTGCTTAAAGCGCTCCAATAAGTTTTTAACATCAAGCATGGCGTTCAAATCTTCAGAGTCGGTTTTATCATCTTCATCCGCATCGGTATTGAAATCATCAGGCTTGTATTTAAACACTTCCCATTTACCATCATGATATTCCAACGAGCTTAAACTTTCTACCCAGTCGCCCGAGTTTAGGTAAAGTACCGATCCTGTGTTTTGGGTTGATGTAATTTCCCTGATCTCGGCATGATGAATATGACCGCAAATTACGTAGCCATACTGTTTATCCACGGCCAGGTCGGCCGCAGTTTGTTCAAATTGATTGATGAATTTTACCGCCTCTTTAAAACTGGCTTTCACTTTTTGCGAAAAGCTCATTTTTTGGCGGCCGATAGCAGTAAGGAACCAGTTTACAAAGCTATTGATCAAAATGAGTGTATCGTACCCAACAGCGCCCAGTTTGGCCAGCCATTTAGAGTGTTGCATGGTAACGTCAAATACATCCCCGTGAAAAATCCAGGCCTTTTTGCCGTCGATATTGAGCACCAGCTTATCAAGCAGCTGAAAAGTACCCATGTTAAAATCTGTAAACTTACGCAGCATCTCGTCATGGTTGCCGGTTAAATAATAAACCGGGATGCCATCGGTAACAAACTTAAGGATCCGGCGTACTACCTTCATGTGGGCTTCGGGCCAGTACGATTTACTAAACTGCCAAATATCGATAATATCGCCGTTAAGGATAAGGATTTTGGGCTTGATGCTTTTTAAATATTTAAGCAATTCTTTTGCGTGACAGCCGTAAGTACCAAGGTGCACATCAGATATTACTACAATATCAACTTCGCGTTTTGCCATTAAATTAAAGGGGCTATTTTACAGGCCGGCATGATTTGGTTAGCCGGAAAAAACAATATTTTATTAATAAAGCAACGATTACTCGTCGTCTTCATCTTCGTTAACTGTCAATTCATATGGACTTGCGTAGAAGCAGCCGACCAATATCAGCAACCCTATAACTACCAAATAAGCATACTCAAAATTCATTACAAAGATTTTTACAAATGTCTGAAATCTAACATTATCCTACTGTTAAGACTACATTAAATGTAAAAGGTTACTTTGCCAAACGAAATTTATTTTTGATCCTGTCAAGTTGCTTTAAGTGGTGCTGTAAATGGATCCGGATAAACTTAAACCACTGTTTGGCATTCAGCATTCCCAAACGCGGGTGTTTGTATTTATTTGCCGGTAAAGAAGCGGCAATGAGTGGCATGGTGGTTTCAACCCGTTTGCGGCATTTAATGATCAGGTTTTTGGCATCTTCCTTACTGATTTTATTGGCAGCCATTTTATCATTTACCGCATTAGGCACTGTTGTTTGAACCGGCGGAAATTTGCCTAACAACAACAGGATCCGCCCTTCCCAGTTAATGCCTTTTTTGGAGGGCTCGCAATTACCGTGGGTACAACGTTCAAGCGCTATCGATGAACCCAACGTAGCCTGCATAATATGACTGTACACTTCAGCAAAGGACCAGCCACCCTCGTCGGGAGTAACATCAAACAATTCATCCGGGATTAGATCCAGTTGTTTGCGGTATTCATCAAGGGCAGCATCAATAGCTTTACGTTCTTTGGCGATACTCATAAAAGTAAAGTTAACTCTTTTAAATGAGCAATCTGTACGGTTACATCATGAGGTTTTTCTGCATTAAAAGGGTTAAAATAAATGGCGTCCATCCCAAAATTAAGTGCCCCGCGAATATCGGCTTCAATGCTGTCACCTATCATCACACTTTCTTCTTTCAATGCTCCGGCCAAATCAAGCGCATGCTGAAATATGGCTTTATCAGGCTTGTTAACACCTACATCTTCGGAGATGATAATATTTTGAAAATATTTGGCCAGATCTGTTCCGGCTATTTTTATGCGGGTTGAATCTTTAAACCCGTTCGAGATCAGGTGCAGGGTATATTTCGATTGCAGATACTGCAAGGTTTCGTGCGCGTGCGGAAACAGGTTGGTTTTGGTGGGACAAAGTTTTACGTAAGCATCCTCAAAATCAACCGGCATTAATTCAGGATGCAGGCCAAGATCAGTAAAAGTTGATTTGAAACGGGCCTCGCGCAACTCATCTTTGGTGATCTCGCCAATATGGTATTGCGCCCAAAGGCGGTGATTGTTACGGGTATAGGTTTCGATAAACAATTCGGCAGAGTGCAGTCCTATTTCACCGAGCTGGTGAATAACATATAGTTCGTACAGAGCCTCCTCGGCATTTTTATCAAAATCCCAAATGGTATGGTCGAGATCAAAGAAAATGTGTTTATACTTTATATCGGATTTCGGATTTTCGATTTCGGAATTATTCATTTTCGGATTTTCGATTTCGGAATTTTTTATTCCCTGATTAAAAATTCAAAATTAAGAAATTCAATCCTACTAAATCCGAAATCGAACATCCGAAATCCGAAATCAAGCTACGCTTTCTCGCCAAATGCCAGATCCCCGGCATCGCCCAAGCCAGGTACGATATACGATTTGCTGGTCATTTCATCATCAACAGCGCAGAGCCACAATTTTGCTTTAGGAAGGTTAGCCTTTACGTGGGCCACACCTTCGGTACTGGCAATCACGGCGGCAATGTGCAGCTCTTTTATTTTGTATTGCGCCATCAACTCTTTACAAACAGCTACGATACTTTGGCCGGTTGCCAGCATGGTATCGCACAAAATAAAGATCTTATCATCAAGATTAGGCGTGGCGATATGATCAACCTGGATTAAAAAGCTGCCGTTACGTTTTATTTTACGGTATGCAGTGATGAACGCAGAGGAAGACCGGTCAAAAAACTGCATAAAGCCATGGTGAAAGGGAAGGCCGGCACGTAATATTATGCCCAGCACCGGCTCATCGGCAGGCATATTGACGCTGGCAGTGCCCAGCGGGGTTTGAATTTCTTTGGTTTCGTAATGTAATGATTTGCTTAACTCATAAGCCAGTATGCCACCCAGCCGCTCCTGGTTTCGCCTGAAACGTTCCTTATCCTGCTGGATAACTGCATCCCGCAATTCGGCCAGAAACTGGTTGGCAATGGTATCGGTTTTATTGAGGATGAAAATCATGCTTAAATTTAAACGTTTTTTGGCAATAGCATCATTATTTGTTTACTAAATGTCATATCGCCTGGCTAAAAAGAAATTGAATTTTGAATATATGTAGTTAACTACGTAGATTTGTACATAAATATTATAGTCATGAATACTACACCGGTTATCAGCCCATTAAACAACACCTATTGCCAGCAGGTCATTGATATCATTTTGCCGATTCAGCAAATAGAATTTAATGTACCCGTTACGCTTGAAGATCAACCCGACCTGCTTGACATTGAAACAAACTACCATCAAACCGGCGGCAATTTTTGGGGAGCTACCTATAATGAGCAGCTTGTTGGCACCATAGCACTTATTGCTTTTGAAAAAAATGCAGCCGCCATACGCAAAATGTTTGTGCGTAAAGAATATCGCGGCAAAGAGCTGGGCATTGCGCAGCTGTTGCTTGATAATCTTATTGCTTACTGCAGACAAAACAATATCACCTCCATTTATTTAGGTACGGTTGAAGTGCTGAAAGCGGCTCATCGCTTTTATGAAAGAAATGGGTTTACGCGCCTTGCTAAACATGATTTGCCGAAATCATTCCCACTTATGGCTGCAGATACTATCTTTTATGAATTACATTTGAACAACTAACAGCAGTATAATGAATGTTATTGACGAATCGGGAATTTTAGCAATTTCAACAAGGCTGCAGCGCCTGGCCGAGCAGTTACGCAAAGAGGGTGTGCTCATATATAAAGCCAACAATATTGAATTTGAACCCAAATGGTTCCCGGTTATTTACACTTTACATTTTAAGCCCCTTTTAAGCGTGGTGGAAATCGCAGCAGAAATTGGCTATACACACCCCTCTACCATAAGTCTGTTAAAAGAGCTTGAAAAACAGAAATTGATCCGCTCAAAAAAAGACAAAGCCGACGAAAGGAAGCGGCTTATCATGCTAACAACAAAGGGGCAGGAACTTATTGTGCGTATGAAACCCGTTTGGGAAATTATGAAAGCCGCTGCCGCCGAAATTACTGACACTCAAAACAACCTGATGAAAGCGATTATAGAAGCAGAAGAAAAATTAAAACAACAAAGCTTTTTGGATAGGGCGTTGCGCTTGAAAGCGGAGATGTAGTTGATTTTAGCTTACAGTGGTTATTACTTTCATCGATATTTAGAAGAAATAAAAAAACGCCGCCGCTCGGCTGGAGCCGAGCGGCAGCATGTGTTATCACCGCACCATTTTGCCTATCATCATTCTTCAATTAGCAATACATCATGCAAATCATATGGTACGGTGATAACACCGCACCACAGGCTCCAACTTGCAATTATTGATTGTAAATTATTGCCCACATCCCAACAATGTTGACATACGGTTGTCATTACCATGTACTTATTTTGATTTGCAAACCCTGTTCCTGGATTATTTGTATTTTTACATAACAACATGGATTTTCAATTAACATCTCAATATAAACCCACCGGCGATCAGCCCGAAGCTATACGGCAGCTGGTGGAAGGTATCAACAATGGCGACCCATATCAAACCCTTTTAGGGGTTACCGGGTCGGGCAAAACGTTTACGGTTGCCAATATTATAGCGCAAACGCAAAAGCCAACACTCATACTGAGCCATAACAAAACATTGGCAGCTCAGTTGTATGGTGAGTTCAAGCAGTTCTTCCCAGAAAACGCGGTGAACTATTTTGTGTCGTACTACGATTATTATCAACCTGAGGCATTCATCCCTACTACAAATACATACATTGAAAAGGATTTGCAGATAAACGAGGAGATAGAAAAACTTCGTTTACGCACAACATCTGCTTTAATGTCGGGCAGGCGCGATGTTATCGTGGTATCATCCATATCCTGCATTTATGGTATGGGTAACCCGGACGACTTTGCCGATTCGGTTTTTAAGTTTGCTGTAGGTACGCGCATCAGCAGGAACGCTTTTTTACATCGCCTGGTGGAGATTTTATACGCCCGCACCACCGCCGATTTTAAACGAGGAACATTCAGGGTGAAGGGTGATACCGTAGACATTTTCCCGGCTTACCTGGATTATGCTTACCGTATTTCCTTTTTTGGCGATGATATTGAAGAGCTAAGTGCCTTTGACATCGGCACAGGCAAAACCATCGAAAAAATGACGCATATGGTAGTTTATCCTGCCAACCTCTATGTTGCTCCACGCGAGCGCTTCCTGCAATCTATCTGGGCAATACAGGAAGAACTGGAAATGCGGAAAAAGCAATTTATTGATGACGGCCGTTTCCTGGAAGCCAAACGCCTGGAAGAAAGGGTCAACT
Organism: Mucilaginibacter sp. Mucisp86; assembly: GCF_047324315.1. Taxonomy (NCBI): domain Bacteria; kingdom Pseudomonadati; phylum Bacteroidota; class Sphingobacteriia; order Sphingobacteriales; family Sphingobacteriaceae; genus Mucilaginibacter; species Mucilaginibacter sp. Mucisp86. The sequence goes on along the minus strand of NZ_CP168503.1, from coordinate 3,574,557 downwards.
ACGATCTGGAAATGATCCGCGAATTGGGCTATTGCTCTGGTATCGAAAACTACTCCCGCTTTTTTGACGGACGCAAGCCGGGCGCAAGGCCATTCTGTTTGCTTGACTATTTCCCGGAAGACTATTTGATGGTGATTGATGAAAGCCACGTAACTGTTCCGCAGATCAGGGCCATGTATGGTGGTGACAGGTCACGCAAAATTTCGCTGGTTGATTATGGCTTCCGCCTGCCGGCAGCATTGGATAACCGTCCGCTTAATTTCCAGGAGTTTGAAAATCTGGCACCGCAAACTGTTTATGTAAGTGCGACCCCGGGCGATTTCGAATTGGAAAAATCAGGCGGTGTAGTGGTTGAACAGGTGATTCGCCCTACAGGACTGCTTGACCCTGTTATTGACGTTCGGCCGGTGATAAACCAGGTGGATGACCTGCTTGATGAAGTAGATAAAACCATTAAAAAGGGCGACCGCGTACTGGTAACCACCCTGACCAAACGCATGGCCGAAGAACTGGCTAAATACATGGACAGGCTCGGCATTAAATGCCGTTACATTCACTCGGAGGTAAAAACTCTGCAGCGTGTGGAAATTTTACGGGGATTACGACTTGGTGAGTTTGACGTATTGATAGGTATCAACTTATTGCGCGAAGGCCTTGATTTACCCGAAGTATCATTAGTAGCCATTTTAGATGCTGATAAAGAAGGCTTTTTAAGATCGGAGCGTTCATTGATCCAAACCATCGGTCGCGCTGCCCGTAATGACCGTGGCCGGGTGATCATGTATGCAGATACCATAACCGATTCGATGCAGATCACGATGGATGAAACCAATCGACGCCGCGAAATCCAGATTGCATACAACACGCAACATGGTATTACACCGTTAACCGTTGGCAAATCGCGCGAGGAAATTATGGAACAAACATCGGTGGTTGACTTTAAGGGCGGCGTACAACAAGCCTATGTGGAAACTGATGTTGTTACCCTTGCCGCCGATCCTATTGTTCAGTACATGACCAAAGCCGATCTGAAAAAATCGATCGACAATACCAAAAAGGATATGCTTGCTGCTGCGAAAAATATGGACTTTTTGCTGGCTGCCAAGCTGCGCGACGAAATGTTTGCTTTGGAAAAAATGATGGAGGAGAAATTTTAATTTGAAAATTTATTGATTTGAAGATTTGAAAACGACAATCTCACATTTTCAAATCCTCAAATTGCTTCATTTTCAAATTAAAACAGCATCAGCTATCCTCAAATCATAATAAAACAATTTTACCGTTATATACCTTATATTTGTAAGCTCAAAATTAACAGTATGATTCTTATTCGTTTCCTGATCATATCTATCTGTATATTATACATTATCCGCAGCCTGGCTCGTTACCTGCTGCCATTTCTTTTTGAAAGCGTTGTGAATAAAGCCCAGCAACAATATCAGCAGCAGCAACGTAATTACAACGAAGGCCCCAAATCTGATGGAAAAATCAGGATAGACCATATTCCGCAGCCAAAAAAAGGCAGCGTGCCCGACAGTGAAGGTGAATTTGTTGATTACGAAGAAGTAAAATAAACCTAATCAATAAATCATGGACACCAACCCGGTATTTAGAAGGCGCCAAAATCATAATAACACGCCTGAATCTTTTACACTGATTATTACCAACGTAATAGTATTTATTGTTGCTACTCAAATTTTTGCCAATTGCACTAAGATCAGTACCTTTTACTGGGTTGTTATGGGCGCATTGGGTGTTTATAACTTTTATAATATCCGCAAATTCCGCGAGGACTATGGCAAGGCGCAGGTTATTGCCTATGTAATATCTATCATTGTGTTGATAGCCATGTTTTTCCTGCTGCGCAGCCGTGCGCAAATCTGTTAAGTTATTCCTTAACAAAACTTATAATTCCTATTCTCATTGTAATTTCTATTTTTGAGGAATATAATATCCATTTCAAAAAATTTAAATGAATAACTGGTTTAAGCGTAACGGCATTCATTTTGCCATAGCTGCAATTTTCTTAGTGATCTGCTTTATCTATTTAACCCCGGCATTTCAGGGTAAAACTTTAGGGCAAAATGACGTTACAAGGGCGCAATCAACCCAAAAAGAAATTAACGATTACAAAGCTAAAGATACCACCATACTCTGGACGAACCAGATCTACGGCGGTATGCCAACTTACCAGATATGGGCACCCTACAAGGCCAATTTGACCAGTCACATCGTAGATGGTATTAATCACACCTTTCCAGCACCTATAGGTACAGTATTGCTGTTTTTATTAGGCACATACTTTTTATTCATTGTATTAAAGGTAAATCCATGGCTTTCTGCAGCGGGAGCGGTAGCATTCACGTTTTCATCGTATAACATCATTCTTTTGGTAGCAGGTCACTCAAATCAGGCATTTGCTATAGCCTTTTTTGGGCCCATACTTGCGGGTATTATTCTCACACTACGCGGTAAGCATCTGTTAGGTTTTTCAGTTACCGCGTTGTTTTTAGCTATGGAAATCAGGGCCAACCACGTACAAATGACGTATTACCTGATGCTGGCCCTATTGATCATGCTGGGGATTGAGCTTTACCACGCTATTAAGAATAAAACTTTAAACAGTTTCATCAAATCTGTTGGATATATAGCAGCGGCCCTTGCTTTGGCGGTGGCAGTAAACGCATCTATATTGTGGAGCACCGCCGATTATGGAAGCGAAAGTATCCGTGGTAAATCAAACCTTACCAAGCAAACATCAGAGCCAAATAACGGTTTACCAAAAGACTACGCTTACGAGTGGAGCCAAGGCGTGGGCGAATGTCTTACATTCTTAATCCCTAATGCTTATGGCGGCAGCAGTCAGGGTTCAATTGATCCGGATTCGCACGTAATCAAGGCACTAAGCGGTACTGGTGTTGACCCTAATCAAGTAATTGGAATTTCGGCCCGATATTTACCGCTTTATTGGGGAGACAAACAATTTACAGAGGGCCCGTTTTATTTTGGTGCTGTAATTTGCCTGTTGTTTGTGTGGGGCTTAATGATTGTTAAAAACCGTATCAAATGGTGGCTATTAGGCGCCGTTGTTTTAACCATGTTACTATCTTTTGGTAGAAACTGGCCTTACCTGTCTGATCTGTTCTTTAATTATTTCCCACTTTACAATAAATTCCGCGCCGTAGAGTCAATATTGGCCGTTGCAGGTTTCTGCTTCCCTATACTTGCAGTATTAGCAGTGAACGAAGCCATAGTGAATGAAGACAAAGCAAACTTGTTTAAAAAACTCAAAATAGCTTTTTACATCACCGGCGGTATTACACTTATTGTTGCAGTTGTGCCTTCATTACTCCTATCGTTCAGCGTCCGTGAACAAACTGCCGGTATTATCTCTCAAATAGCTCAGCAATTTAAAATCGATGGCGCATCCGTTACCCGCGCTTTAATTTCAGATCGGGAATCTATAGCACAAGCCGATGCTGTTCGTTCACTTATCTTTATAGCTATCGCTTTCGGTCTTGCCTGGGCATTTCTTAAAAACAAGATCAAACCGGGCGTCCTGTCAATTGGCTTCCTGGCGCTTATCTTAATTGATCTGTGGGCTATTGATAAAAGGTATCTGAATCAAGATAGTTTTGCACCTAAACAGGATAACGAAACCCCGCAAGCGCGTGAGGTAGATCAGTTTATCATGAAAGATAAAGATCCTGACTTCCATGTGTTTGACGCAACCCAATACCTTCCGGGTGATGGCTTTACACCATTTTTCTACAAATCATTAGGTGGCTATTCTGCAGCAAGGTTAAAACGCTGGCAAGAACTATTTGATAACCAGCTAACCAAAAGCATTAACCAGGATGTTTTGGACATGATGAATGTTAAATACATCATCAATTCTGATCCTAAAACGCAGAACGTGGGTATGCAGGTAAACCAAACCGCCTGTGGTCATGCATGGTTTGTTAAAAGCATTAAATATGCTGATAATGCCGACCAGGAAATGGTAGCCATCAGCAGCTTTACACCAAAAGATGAAGCTATTGTTGATAAACAATACAAAAGCGTTATTGATGAAAAAACTTTGGGAGCAGGTGCCGGTGAGGGTAAAATTGAGCTAACCAGTTACTCTCCCGATCATATGATTTATAAAAGCGGTTCAACGGCTTCGCAAATCGCAGTATTCTCTGAAGTATACTATAACAAAGGCTGGAAAATGTATATCGACGGCGTTGAAAAACCTTACTTCCGTGCTGATTACCTTTTGCGTGCTGCACAAATTCCTGTTGGCAATCATACAATTGAATTTAAATTCGAGCCGGCTTCTTATTACACAGGAGAAAAAATATCATTAGCAGGTTCAATCCTATTGGTGCTTGCCTTAGGCGGTGCTGCTTATACCGAAAACAAAAAGAAAGCCCCGGCTGCAAAGCCTGCTGATAAGAAAAAAGCATAAACAGCTTTGTCTTTAAAAGAAAAGCGACGGGTTGATACTCGTCGCTTTTTTTGTGAGATTTATTCAATCAGTTATTCCTTACGTTAGCGCAAGTCTTGAGCAGAGAGATGTGCGATTGCTGACTTGTGCTTTCCGATACACGCAGCCACAAGTGGGCCTTGTTCAGCCAACCACGCAACACTTGCGCCAGAGAAGAACATATTCTCGCATTCGATTAATCATTCGTCCTTCTGTTCCTTAACCAATACCAGCCTAAATTAAAGGCAATAACAAAATGGTTAAAAACGGTTGGTATCAAGCCATAATTGCGCTTCATGATGTCAAAGCGCTCCATCAAACTCTGTCGGTGCTTTTTCTTCGACATGCCGCCTACCAGGTATTTGGCCACGTAACGGTTAACGTTGACGATCTTCTTGGCTTTTTTTGCTGCGCGGATTATCCAGTCGATATCTGAGCTTAATTGATAACGGCGGTCATAAGGTTCGGCTAATGAACGCCTGATATAAATAGCCTGGTGACTGATGCTCATGCCATATTTAAAACCACGCCAGGTAAACTTAGCGGGGGCGTTATGCCGGCGTTGACCTAAACTATGTCCGTCATCGTCAATCATTTCGGTTTCACCATAATAAATATCGGCGTCATGTGCCGAAGCAAAAACAGCGGCAACGGTTTCGTGATCATAAAACTCGTCTCCCGAGTTCATGAAGATCACATAATCGCCGGTTGCCAGGGTAAGGCCTTTATTCATGGCATCATAAATACCCTCGTCCTTCTCGCTGATGAATTTGGTTACCTTGCTTTTGTACTTGTCAATTACCTGTAGGGTACCATCGTTAGATAAACCATCGACAATAACATATTCAATATTGGTATATGTCTGATTAATCACCGAGCGGATAGTCCGCTCAATATCCCTCACATTATTATAAACAATGGTGATAACGCTTAACCGGGGGTTAAACATTGTTACCTCCCGTGTTTAGTAATTGTTGATATACTTCGATATGTTTTTTGGCGATCACTTCTTCCGAAAATCTATCCATTATGGTTTGCCGTGCCTGCCTATTCAACTTGTCCTTTTCAGGATGTTTAATGATCCATTCCATTCCATCAGTAAAACTTTCGGACGAACGATAGGTAGCTAAGTAACCGCTGTATTGATGCTGCACCATGTCGGGGATACCGCCGGTAGTAAACGCTATTACCGGTGTGCCGCAACTCAGGCTTTCCATCACGGTGTAAGGCAAATTATCCTCAAGCGAGGGGATTAAAAAAGCATCGGCAGCAGCGTAATGCAAGGCCAGCTTTTCATCGTTATTGATGGTTCCTAAAAAACTGGTTTTAAAAGGGAAGTCGGGCAGGTTTTCTGTGCCGCGGTTCCCAAATACAACCAGTTCTACCTGATCTGTATTTGCACCTAAACGTTGCTTAAGTAATTCCATACTTTCCAGCAGGTATTGGGTACCTTTATGCAGATCTTTGCGCGATGGCATGAAACCGCTTAAAAAAATGAACTTATCCATTGGCAACCCGGCTTTTGCTTTTGCCTCCCATTTATCTATCGGCTTAAAAACATCGGTTTCCAGCGTATTCGGAATATTACATGTAGCTATATCCCGCATCAAACTGCTTTTCTTTACAGAATTCTGCATCCATAAACTTGGTGCTATGATGTTAAAGCCCAGCTGCTGGTAAGCTTCATTTTTTTGCTGCCAGATGCGGTACGAAATATCATTATCTCCTGCGTTGATCAGCAATGGACAATTGCCGCATTGTTGTTGGTAATGATCGCAGGTATAGCGCACATGGCATCCTCCGGTAAAGGCATTGCTGTCATGAAAAGTCCACACTACAGGCTTACCCAGCTTTCTAATTTCCGCTATATGCCTGGGATCTAAAAAGCCATGATTGATCCAATGCAAGTGAATAATATCTGCATTTTTAACATCAGGGTGTTTAATTACCGAACGACCAAACCAGGTAAAGGAAAATGGTGTGCGGCTATCGGGTTTTAAAAAGCGTTTAGCCAGTATGCGCTCCAAAATAATGGTTGCCGCCGTGTATGATTTTTGGATAACATTACGGTTAAAAGTCTTGATATCAGGATTATTTCCAAATTTATAATGTACTATAATTTTAGAATCGATATTTTGGCTTAGTAATGCCCGGTTAAGGCGCATGCAGGCCCTGCCCGCCCCGCCATTGCCGTCATACGTATTGAGGTGCACCACTTTTAACATGGCTCAAAAATACATTTATTCATAAAACTTAAACCATATGAAGAAACTATACATTGTATTGTTTTCGGCAGTATTGTGTCAAACAAATCTTAAAGCTCAAACAACCAGCAACTATTTTACTTCAAATCCTACCCTTACTCCCGACGGCAAAACCGTAATTTTTACTTATGAAGGCGACCTTTGGAAAGCCGATATTAACAGTCCGGCAGCAACAAGGTTAACAGCCATGCAGGGAGAAGAAACCAGTCCGCGGGTGTCGCCCGACGGGCAATGGCTTGCCTTTTCGTCAAACCAGTTTGGCAACAATGATGTGTACGTGATGCCCCTTGCCGGCGGTGACATCAAACAGCTTACCTATAACGATGCCGGCGATAATGTTGATTCATGGACCTGGGACTCGAAATCCATCTACTTCAACTCGTCCCGTTATAATGGTTTCAGCGAGTATAAGGTAGCAGCAACCGGAGGCACGCCTGTAAGGTTGTTCGGGCATTATTTCAATACCATACACGGCGTTGTTGAGCATCCGCAAACCGGCGAATTGTTTTTCAGCAATACATGGGAAAGTATCTATTTCCCAACCCGCAAGCACTATAAAGGTGCTTATAATCCCGATATCCAATCGTACAATCCTAAAACCAAGGCGTATAAAAAATATACCGACTGGCAGGGCAAGGATTTCTGGACTACCATAGATCAAAAAGGGAATATCTATTTCATATCCGATGAGGGCAACGAGGAATATAACCTGTACACATTTATCGATGGCAAAAAAACGGCTTTAACCCAGTTCCCAACCTCTATCAAACGCCCGCAGGTGAGTGCCGATGGCAGCAAAATTGTTTTTGAAAAAGATTACCAGATTTTTGTTTACGATGTTGCATCTAAACAAACACAAAAGTTAAACTTAAACCTGTTCCGCAATAATGTATTGCCTAAGGATCAATCGTTTGAAACAGGCGGTAAAATTGAGTCGGCAGCATTATCACCCGATGGCAAGAAACTGGCTTTTGTATCCCGCGGCGAATTATTTGTAAGTGATGCCGAAGGTAAATTCGGCAAAAAACTGGAGCGTAATACCAGCGAGCGGGTTACCGAAGTTAGCTGGATGAGCGATAATAAAACCTTGATTTTTGGTCAAACTTTAGGCGGCTTCCCTAACTGGTATACGATAGCAGCCGACGGTACAGGTTCTGAAAAACAACTTACCGGCGATAAAGGCAGCGACCGCCTGCTGAGCATGAACAAAGACAGGTCAAAAGCTATTTACCTGAGCGGTCGCAATGAGTTGAAATTATTGGATCTGAATGCGCTTACTTCAAAAACTATTGTTACCGACGAGTTTTGGGGCTTTTATAATCCGCAGCCTCGCTTTTCACCAAATGGTGAATATGTGGTTTACAATGCCTACCGCAATTTTGAAATGGATATTTTTGTTTACGAGATAAAAACCGGAAAGATCACTAATCTCACCAACAGCGGTGTTACTGAGGCTGCGCCGTTTTGGTCGCCGGATGGAAAGTATATTTATTTCACATCATCGCGCACACAGCCGGAATATCCTTATGGCTCAAAAGATGCCCATATTTACCGGATGCCGCTGCAAAAGTATGACGATCCTTTTAAGATGGATAAGTTTACCGCTTTGTTTAAAGAGGAGAAAAAAGATTCGGACGATAAAGACAAAAAGGATAAGGACAAAAAAGCGTCTAACAAAAAGAAACCTTTATCTGAGCAGCCTACACCAAAGGCACCCGATGATATTACCATAGATACCGAAGAACTGATGAAACGCCTGGAGCGGATCAGTCCGGAGTTTGGACAGGCACAGGGTTCATATGTAATTCAAAAGGGAGATAAAACGCTGATATATTATGCATCCAACCACAGCGAGGGCAAAGCAGCACTTTACCGCACCACCCTCGAAAACTTTGAACAGCCTAAAACAGAAAAAGTTGGCGGCGGCGATTTTGGCAACTTTGATATTTTTGGCAATGGCGATAAATATTTTATAACGGCGGGTGGCAATATCTATACATTAAACATTGATGCCAACAAAGTTGATAAAGTAGAGATCAATTACAGTTTCACCCGTAACATGGCAGGCGAGTTTGCACAGATGTTTGACGAAACCTGGGCCGGTCTGGATGAAAATTACTACGATGGTAATTTCCACGGTGCCGACTGGAAAAAGGTGCATGATACCTATAAAGCCTTTGTGCCATACATTACAAACCGTGCAGACCTTCGCCTGTTGCTGAATGATATGCTTGGCGAGCTCAACTCATCGCACCAGGGCTTTTACTCAAACGGCAGCGAGGAGAAAAAAACCATCTCCTACCGTACCATGGAAACCGGGATCATTTTTGATAATGAATCGCCATATAAAGTGAGCAGTATTGCCATCCATAGTAATGCGGATAAAGCAGGTATCGATGTGAAACCGGGCGATATACTAAAAGCAGTAAATGGTGTTGCCGTTGATGAAAAACAAGACCGCAACTATTACTTCAGTAAGCCATCGCTTGATAAGGAAATTGAGCTAACCTTTAACCGTGGCGGCAAGGATATTAAAGTAAAACTTCATCCCGAATCAACCGGCGATCTGTCGGGCAATCTTTACGACGACTGGATCAAGACCAATGCCAAAACTGTTGCCGAAAAAAGTAAAAACCGCATTGCTTACTCATACATGAAAAACATGGGCGACGGCGCTTTGCAAGACTTCCTGGAAGATATGGTTGACGATGCTTATAATAAAGATGCGCTGATCCTCGACCTGAGGTATAATACCGGTGGTAACGTGCATGATAATGTTTTGAGGTTCCTGTCGCAAAAGCCATACCTGCAATGGGCTTACCGCGATGGTAAAAAAACGCAGCAATCAAACTTTGCACCGGCAGCCAAACCCATCATCCTGCTCATGAATGAGCAAACCCTGAGCGATGGCGAAATGACTTCGCAAGGCTTTAAGCAACTGGGCCTGGGCAAGATCATCGGCACCGAAACCTACCGCTGGATCATTTTCACCAGCGGCAAAGGCCTTGTTGATGGTTCGTTTTATCGCATCCCGGCCTGGGGTTGCTACACCCTTGATGGTAAGGATATCGAAAAAACAGGCGTAACTCCGGATATCTATGTAAAAACAGATTTTGCAGACAGGATTGAAAATAAAGACCCGCAGTTGGATAGGGCTATTGAGGAGATTTTGAAGCAGTTGAAGTAGCAGTGGCAGGTTTTGTTGCAGTGGCGGTTTGGTTAGCAATAGTTTGCGGTTATCAACTGCCACTGCCATAAAAACTGGTAATTATATGTCAATAGTCCTTAATTATATTTTCAAATTGCACCGTTTTCAGCTTGATTTCAGCTGTTTTTGCGGTAGGAATTTTATTAAATGACCATTCTCCCGTATAAGCCTGGCCAGGATTTACTAACTCGTCTCCGATACCACGTTGATCTTTATCATAACGTAGCTCCTTCCCATCTTTGTCAAAAATTCGCCAAACAAATTCGATGTGTGATATGGATTCTTTGGATTTATTTTTAAATTTTATGACCATATGGGTCATCAACTCTGACTGTGTGAGTTTATAACTTACGATTGGGATTTGTGGATCAGGGTTTATACCCTTTTGGTGTTTATAACGACTCTCAATATCTTTCATGGCTTGCGTCGCCAGTTCTAAGTCGTGATCTATCTGCTTGTTCTTTTCTGCCTCCTGATCTTCGGGATTTTTTTGTTGAACCACAGTAATGCAGGACGAGAGAAAAATGATGGTTATAAAAAAGAAAAATAAATTGCGCATAGTGAAAAGGTTAAACGAAGATAATTTTTTGCACAAAAGAATTATATATTTTCTTTACCTATCATCCCAATCACTTATTTAGAACATATCCAAATAACATTTGTATAAACCACTAACCGCTTTCAAATGTTATTTTTTGTAAATTCGCCGCTCTAAGGCCAGTTAATGGGCTTAACGTCAATTTCTTTTACTTTTCACCTAAAAATCAAATACAAATGGCTTTTGATTTAGATATGATCAAAAAGGTTTACGACCGCTACAGCACCCGCGTTGAGGCTGCCCGTAAAGCGACCGGTAAACCCCTAACTTTAACCGAAAAGATTTTATATGCCCACCTTAGCGAAGGCGATGCTCAAAAAGCATTCGGTCGCGGGGTAGATTATGTTGACTTTGCACCAGACCGCGTAGCCATGCAGGATGCTACTGCGCAGATGGCCCTTTTGCAGTTTATGCAAGCTGGTCGCCCGCAGGTTGCTGTTCCGTCTACCGTACATTGCGATCACCTGATCCAGGCTAAAATTGGCGCTGTTGAAGATTTAAGTACTGCTGTTGACGTTAACCGTGAAGTTTACGATTTCCTGGCTTCAGTATCTGATAAATATGGTATCGGTTTCTGGAAAGCCGGTGCAGGTATCATTCACCAGGTAGTGTTGGAAAACTACGCTTTCCCTGGCGGTATGATGATCGGTACCGACTCACATACACCTAATGCCGGTGGTTTAGGTATGATTGCTATTGGTGTTGGTGGCGCTGATGCCTGCGACGTAATGGCCGGCTTACCATGGGAGCTTAAATTCCCTAAACTAATCGGTGTTAAATTAACTGGTAAACTTTCTGGCTGGACTTCAGCAAAAGATGTTATCCTGCGTGTAGCTGGTATCCTTACTGTAAAAGGTGGCACCGGCGCTATTGTTGAATATTTTGGCGAAGGTGCCCGTTCACTTTCTGCAACCGGTAAAGGTACTATCTGTAACATGGGTGCCGAGATAGGTGCTACTACCTCTATCTTCGGTTACGACGAAAAAGCCGCAGCTTATTTAAAAGGTACTAAACGTGCCGATATTGCTGAACTTGCTGACGCTATCGCTGAGCACCTAACCGGCGACGAAGAAGTTTATGCAAACCCTGAACAATATTTTGACCAGGTTATTGAGATCAACCTGAGCGAGCTTGAACCACACGTAAACGGTCCGTTCACTCCGGATCTGGCTTGGCCTATCTCTAAATTTGCTACCGCTGTTAAAGAAAACGGCTGGCCTACCAAATTAGAGGTTGGTTTGATTGGTTCATGTACCAATTCATCTTACGAAGACATTACCCGTTCAGCTTCTATCGCCAAACAGGCTATCGATAAAAAATTAAAAACCCAGGCCGAGTTTACCATCACTCCGGGCTCTGAGCAGGTGCGCTACACTGTCGATCGTGACGGTTACCTTGATACTTTTGCTCAAATGGGCGGTGTTGTATTGGCCAACGCCTGCGGACCATGTATCGGCCAGTGGGCCCGTCATACTGACGATCCTACCCGCAAAAACTCTATCATCACTTCGTTTAACCGTAACTTCGCTAAACGCCAGGATGGTAACCCTAACACCCACGCTTTCGTAGCTTCACCGGAAATTGTTACCGCTTTCGCTATCGCGGGTGATTTAACTTTTAACCCGCTTACTGATACTTTAACTAACGAAGCCGGTGAGCAGGTTAAATTTGACGAGCCACAAGGTATCGAGTTACCGGTAAAAGGCTTCGCGGTTGAAGACGCAGGCTACCAGGCACCAGCCGAAGATGGCAGCAAAGTTGAAGTTATCGTTTCTCCAACTTCATCGCGTTTACAATTGCTTGAGCCATTTAAAGCCTGGGAAGGTACCGACATTACAGGCCTGAAATTGCTGATCAAAGCTAAAGGTAAATGTACTACCGACCACATTTCGATGGCCGGCCCATGGTTGAAATTCCGTGGTCACCTGGATAACATTTCAAACAACATGCTGATCGGTGCTATCAACTACTTTAACCTTACTGCCGATAGCGTTAAAAACGAATTAACCGGCGAGTATGGTCCTGTTCCGGCTACTCAGCGTGCTTACAAAGCAGCAGGTATCGGTTCAATCGTAGTAGGCGACGAAAACTATGGCGAAGGTTCATCACGTGAGCACGCGGCTATGGAGCCACGTCACCTTGGTGTACGTGCTATATTGGTAAAATCATTTGCCCGTATCCACGAAACCAACCTTAAAAAACAAGGTATGCTTGGTATCACTTTCGCTGATCCTAACGATTACGAAAAGATCCAGGAAGATGATAACATCGATATCACCGGCTTAACAACTTTTGCTCCAGGCAAACAGTTAACCGTTGTATTACACCACAAAGATGGTTCAACCGAATCATTCCCTGTAAACCACACCTACAATGCGCAGCAAATTGAGTGGTTTAAAGCAGGTGGCGCGTTAAACATCATCCGCAAGCAAATGGCATCTTAATTTCGGATATTGGAATTTTGATTTTGGATTTAATATTTGAAAGCCTTCCCAAATGGGGGAGGCTTTTTTTTGTTGGGTAATAATTACAAACGCGTTATTGAGAAACATACAATCTTCGTTGGAATCCAAAGATTAGTCCCAAAACTATAAAGATTATACCAAGCAAGATAAAGACGAAAATGACTATTCTATCCGATTGTTGGTCCGTCTTCGTTTCTTCTGCTACTGCTTTTTCAACAGTAACCTTTTTTAAATCTATTGATTTAACTTTTGTTAACCTTGCCCTCATTACTTATAAATGTATTAATTTTTCATAAAAAAACGGCCGTATGGTAAACCATACGGCCGTTACAAAATGTAAGGACTTCTTGATAGCTTTAAGACTTACGAAGTTTTAAAAACTTCGTAAGTCTGGCTTTGCGTTAATATCTTTAACTTAAAATTTATATCTTACAAACGCTTCCATAGCTTCATATTCGGCAAGGCCAAGGCGGTCGTAGCGTTGAGCAGTGTCGCGCGTGCGGTCTTCTGCCCTTACCCAGAACTCCCTCGCATCATCGCCAGGAAATACCGGTGTATCTTTTTGCGACTGATGTTTGAAGATCGCGTTACGCTTGCGGATCACCTCCTGTGGAGAAAGTGGCACAGCCATTTCTATCTCGTAAGTTTCAAACTCATGCCATGCGCCGCGGTACATCCATAACCAGCAATCCTCTACCCAGGCTTCTTTGCCTTTAAGCCTGTCTAATGCAGCTAAGATGATTTTAAAGCACACGAGGTGGGTTCCGTTAGGATCGGCAAAATCACCTGCCGCAAAGATTTGTTGTGGTTTTATTTTCTGCAGCAAATCGATAGTCAGCTGGATATCTTCCTCGCCTACTGAATTCTTTTTGGTTTTGCCTGTTTCATAGAAGGGTAGGGCCATGAAGTGAATATGATCGTCCTGTAAACCTGCATATCTTGCACCTGAAATAGCTTCTGTTTTCCTGATAAAGCCTTTTACATTGCGGATCTCCTGGGTGTCAATTTCGTTTGGTTGTTTGGTTGGGAAAAAGGCACGCATATCTTCATATGATTTCTGAAGATGAGTAGTGTCTTCGCCAATACTGTTGGTAAAGTCAATGGCAAATTCCATGTACCTCAACACATCATCATCCCATACCGCGGTATTACCCGAGGTTTGGTAAGCTACGTGTACATCATGGCCCTGGTCTACCAAACGGATAAAGGTGCCCCCCATTGAGATCACGTCATCATCAGGGTGCGGCGAAAAAATGATTGAACGTTTTTTGGCCGGCAATGCTCTTTCCGGTCTTTGTGAATCATCAGCATCCGGTTTACCTCCCGGCCAGCCTGTGATAGTATGCTGAATTTGATTAAAGATATCAATGTTGATATTGTATACCGGGCCTTGCTCTACAGCAAGCTGTGCCATGCCGTGGTTATTGTAATCTTCTTCAGTTAGTTTCAGTACCGGTTTGTTAACCTCATTAGCTAACCAAATTACAGCCTTTTTCTTTAACTGGTTATCCCATACACAGTCTTTTACCAACCATGGGGTATCAAACCTTGTTAGCTCTGATGCAGCATCTGCATCCAGCACAAATTCTACATGCTGTGATAATTGCAGATAGGTTGCAGGTACTTCGCCCGAAATCTCCCCTTCTACCGCTTTTTTGATGATCGGAGCCTTCTTTTTGTTCCAGGCCATCAATATGATTTCCCTTGCTTTGAAGATAGTACCGATACCCATGGTAATAGCTTTGGTTGGCACATCAGCTTTACCACCGAAATCACGGGCGGCGTCACGCCTGGTCAGGTCGTCAAGCGTTACCATCCTGGTACCGGAGTTTGGTGCCGAGCCCGGCTCGTTAAAACCGATGTGACCTGTACGGCCGATGCCCAGGATCTGTAAGTCTAATCCGCCCAGTTCTTCTATCTGCTTTTCGTATTGTAAGCAGAATGCTACAACTTCGTCTTTATCCAGTGTACCGTCAGGGATATGAACGTTCTCCTTTTCAATATCAATATGGCTGAACAAATTATCGTACATGAATGTCACATAGCTTTGCGCTGCTGTGGGTTTCATCGGGTAGTACTCATCCAGGTTGAAAGTGATCACATTTTTAAAGCTTAAACCTGCTTCTTTGTGCTGCCTTACCAGTTCGGCATATACTCCGATAGGAGTTACACCTGTAGCAAGCCCTAATACCGCTTTTTCGCCTTTGGCTTGTTTTGCGCGGATCAGGTCTGCTATCCGGTTCGCTACTGCCACCGAGGCTTCTTGCTGGTTGCTGTATACGCTCACAGGTAACTTCTCGTAACGCGTCTCTTCCAATAAATTTAATCGTGCCATAATTTGTTCAAAACCTATATGTTATATGTTAAAGTTTAAAAAAGTCGCTATACAAAAAACCCCCGCCATGGGCGAGGATTTTTATCAAACCAATTAACAAAAATGTTTATCCTCACCGACATGAGAATAAAGTAAAGTGCGTATAATAATATGCTGTGCATTATCAATACAAACTTACTAAAACAAAATCTGAATCAAAAGAACTTTTTAAATTTTTTTAATAAGTATTTTATCCTGAAAGGTGTTGTTTGATGGGAAGTTTGGTTAAAATTTGCATTACAACAATTAAGTTTGATGTAGAGACGCATCACATGAGTCTTCTCGTGTGCTCAGATTATCGACTACCTATCAGCTTGTCATACGGGAGACGCATGTAATGCGCCTCTACGCAATTAAAATCACCAATCAATTGTTTATAAAAGGCAAAAGAGTTCCTGATGGGCAGGAATACTCTTTTTGCTAACCAATTATAAAACATAAATCATGAGTGGAGAAGAGATGCAGGGGTGGAGTCGAACCATCCGTTTGCTGCCGGCCAGCACCTGCCATTTAGTTTAAAAAATGAACCCCATTTGCAAACTAATCTGTTGCAAATATATAAATATTCTATTAAATCCATATATTTAGTAGTATTTATTCATAAAACATTAATTTTCTTCAAAACACACTTAATTATCAGGCTTTTAAATTTTTAATTTAGCGTTGGTCAGACTTATTGGAGCAGATTTTTTCGAAAGGAACAGGGTATTCTTCGCCCAATGATTTCTCATATTCGGCACTAAACTCCTCATAAATCTTGCGTGCATGTTCAATACCTTTAGTCCGGCGTAATGCTTTAAGCTTAAACTTAATCCCAATATCATTGAAGGGATCAATACTTAATACAATACGGGAAATCTCCAACGCTTTTTTATAATCAGCAGCATCGTAAACCTTTTTTATCACCGGTAAAATAACAGGCATCAACGCTTCCTCATATTCCTGTTTAAAATCGTCGAGCCAAATTTCAGGGATATGCTGCAACAAACCACCTCGGGCCACCAGGTCAAAGTAATTGAACACAGCCGGTTCGCTACCATTAGCTTGTTTAAGGGAATCCCTCACTACAAAGTAATCACAGTAAAAACCTTCGGTAATGATAAAACTATAAGTATCATTCAAAAAAGCAAGCTCCAAACCATCAATATCCGAAAGGATGTTGCGCAGGTGATTGATAGTTACCCCCCGGATATTCTTGGTTTTGACTATATCCTTATCAGGCCACAATGTAGTAGAGATCTTTTTTGATACCACCCCATTTTTTTCACGGCTGTTTAATAAAATAAGGATAAAAAGCTGCTTGATCTTTGGGCTAAACAAATACGTAATTTCCCGCTTATTTTTATCATAAACTGTAAAATCGCCCAACAGGTAAACCGCGTTGACCTTATTGTCTATCTCCTTTTCTTCGGCGTCTTCAATAACGGTCTCTCCATTTACAGCAGGTACAGGTTCTTCATCCTCTTTCTTCCTCTTCAGAAAAAATGTCACAATACCAAATAACAATACTAGTGCAGATGCTCCGCCTAAAACCCTGTATAAAGTAAAGGATTGTTTCCTTGGCTCATGGGCTGCCATATACGCTTCCTGGCTCACAGGTGGCGCAGTAAGCGCAAAGATTTTTATGGTTGATCGCGACGGGGTTTCAAACTCTTGTGTTGTGCAATAAAACACATCCTGCTTGGCGTTATAAAACAGGTTATGATCCGTCTCTATCCGTTCGGACACAACGGGAATAGTGCCACTTACAATCTGGTATGAACCATCCCTGATTGAAAACTTATATAAGCGCAAACTGGTTTTAGGCCGTTCATGCGGATAACATAGCACATACAGAAACTGCTTATCCTTTGAAACGATAAGGTTGTTGGCCGGTACAAAAGCCTCCTCATCGGGTTTAATCTCCCATAGTTTTTTGATGGTACGATTGCTAAGATTAACTCGGTACAAATCATAATAGTGCATCCCGCCTACTACCTGGTTGCCCGATTGGTTGCCGTAACCGCCAAAAATGTAAACTTCGTTATTGCTGTCAGCCGTACTTGCAGCCGAGAAAAACCGCGGATTAATCACGTCGCCGGTAAAGCTTTGCTGCTGCCAGGTATCTGTGGCTTTATCGTATTTAAAAAAATTATTATAGTATTTAAACGATCCGTACCCCCCAAACAGGTAAAAGTTATTAAAGTCTTTATCGTAAAAAATATTATGATGATGCCTTTGCTCCATTATGGTCGATTTGCCATAAAAATCCCAGTTAAGGCTGTCGAGGTTAAAAGAAGCGATACTTGGCGCAGGTTGCGGGGCCCTGAGCACTTCATATAAATAGCACTTATTTTCCTTAAGGTTTACAATGTTTTTCCCGAGGTGCAACGGCACCGCCAATTTATTTTTGAATGGCTTGGTTCCCACCGCGTCACGCCCTGCATCATAAAACATAAGCGAATCACTTTTAAAAATAAAGAACTGCTCATTTTTTTCATTAAAGTTGATCCCGGCAACCTCATTAAAAGTATGCTCAAACTTTTGCTTCCAGAAATATGACTCATTGATAAGCCATGCCGGGTTATCAACATGGCCCAGGTTATCACCACCGGCAGTAAAAACATCGTTACCCGTCCATTCACTAAGTGGGAATGCATAGCTTTTATCGTCATTGCTCACAACCAGGTTTTTGATGGCCATATTGGGCACATCCGAATAATGCTCGTTTTTGCCAAAAGTGATCTTTGCAGTTATTTTACCGGTAAAACCCAACTCGTTGGCCCGATACCATTTTCCGTTTACGGCGATACCTACCTTATCACCTTTAAGGTCAAGATCAACAATCACCTTAAACCATTTACGTCTTTTCAGCAAAGCATCAGGAAGAGGAATATTGAGCTTGTTGCTCCGGCTGTCGATATTGAAGTTAAGGAACGAGCCATGATCGTAAATGGCACTCAGACTGTATGAGTTACCTTTATCATCGGTTAAATTTAAAATGTAGCCAAGGTGCTGGTTGTCCCATAGTGAAAGATCGAAACTGATAACCAGGCGGTCATGAAAAGTTGGCAAGTCATCCTTAAAAACCTGGTACGAGGTGCGCTTGCTCATCAGGCTGTCGTTTGAACCAAACTGCAAACCCTGTCCCCTGCCTTTAATTGCAGGCAGCAGCATAACAAAAAGCAATATAAGCTTACATGCCCTTTTTGAAAGCACTAAAACCTTACTTTTTTTCACCATTTAAAATACATGTTTAAACTCGCTGACCGGACAGCGCCACAGGTTAGAATAATGTGCTAAAATATGTATTTTTTCGGGTAACAGGCGAGGTAGATTCGATCATTTATACTAATGGCATGTATTTTTTACCTGGCCAATTTGGATGTAACCTCATCCCTGTAACTTATAGGGCGAATTTGCGTAATTATTTATAATACCCGGGCTATCGGCTGTATACACCATGCTATCCCCACAGGAATTTAACACTTCCAACCACGACCAAATGTTAAATTTTGGCGATGAAATGTTAAATCTACAGTATAAAGTGTTAAATCCCTTGCACAACTAACTATTTAGTTATATTTTGGCTTTCATAATCGACCTTATGAAAATCACAATTATTGGACTATTACTATTTTTCGTGGGCGCAGCAAACTTATCAGCCCAAACCAATTACAACATTAAAGGAACGTTAGCCGATACCGTTTCAAACTCAAAATTAGCCAACGCCAGCATCAGTGTTATTACTGCAAAAGATTCTATCCTTCAAAAATTTACCCGGGTTAAGGATGACGGCACTTTTTCTATCGCGAATCTAAGCAAGGGCAAATTCATTGTTGTAGCTACCTACCCTGGTTATGCCGATTTTGTAGAACGTTTTACTTTAGATTCGGCACACACAACACATAATTTCGGCCGTATCAGCATGCTCCTTAAAGAAAGGCTTTTACAGGAAGTTATTGTAAAAGGCAAAGCGGCAGCCATTAAAATTAAGGGCGATACCACCGAGTTTAATCCGGCTGCCTACAATATCCAGCCTAACTCAAAAGTTGAAGACCTGCTTAAACAGCTGCCCGGCATTGAGGTTGATAAAGACGGGAAGATCACCGCACAGGGGCAAACTGTAAAAAAAGTATTGGTTGATGGCGAAGAGTTTTTTGGAGATGACCCTACACTGGTTACTAAAAACCTGCGTGCCGATATGGTTGATAAGGTTCAGCTTTATGATAAAAAAAGCGACCAGGCTGCCTTTACCGGTATTGATGATGGGGTAAAAGATAAAACCATTAACATTAAACTAAAAGAAGATAAAAAGAACGGTTACTTTGGCAAGTTGGACGGCGGCATAGGTACTGATGGTTATTACCAGGGACAGGCTTTATTTAACCGCTTTAAAGGCAAACAGAAATTTTCTGTTTACGGTACCCTTGGCAACACAGGCAAAACAGGTTTAGGCTGGGAAGATAATAACAAATACGGAGGCGGTGGCGGCATGGAATTTGGCGATGATGGTGGCATCTATATCTTCGGTGGCGGTGGTGATGACCTTGACAGCTTTGATGGCAGGTATAATGGTGAAGGCAAACCTGTTGCCCGTACCGGCGGCGCTCATTATGATACCAAATGGAATAATGATAAAGAATCCATTAACACCAACTATAAAATAGGTTCGCTTACTGTTGATGGCACCAAAAACACCCAACAGCAAAATAACTTCCCCGGTAACATATCGAATGTGAACAGCGATCAAAACAATCATAATTACATGTTCCGCCAAAAGCTGGATGTAAACTACCAGGTAAAGATCGATTCGATGCAGAACCTGAAGATCACTGCCGACGGAACATTAAAAAACAGTAATACCCGCAGCAATTTTGCCACGCAAACGCGTCGTTTAGATGGCAGCCTGATCAACAGCAACGATCGTGAAAATAGTGCCAATGTTGATGGCAAAGTATTTAATGCAAACGCGTTTTATACCAAAAAATTTAAGAAGAAAAGTCGTACACTTTCGGTAAACTTCAGAACGGCTTATAACGAAAGTGACTCCAAAGGTTTCCTGAAATCCAACACGCAATTCTATGACTCGGTTGGTACTTATATAAACAAAGACACCATTGATCAATACAAGGTGAATAAAACAAAAAGTACCAATATCAATACCAACATTACCTATACCGAGCCATTGGCCAAGGATTTCACCCTTGCCCTGAGCTATGCCTTAGCGGTTAATAACGCCACTGCCGACAGGCGTACGTTTAACAAACCGGTTAGCTCGGCTGCTATTTACACCGCTTTAGACAGTGTTTACAGCAGTGACTATAAACTGAACCAGCTTTCAAACCAGGGTGGTGCGGTATTTAATATGCAAAAGCAAAAATATTCGTTCAACTTTGGCACCAAGGTAGCCGGCGTAAAGTTTAAACAGGTTGATGAGTTTGGACGAATCTCTGACCTGGTGCGCAACTTCACCAACTGGTACCCGCAGGCTTCCTTCCAGTACAAGTTTTCCAAGCAATCAAGCATCCGTGTAAGCTATAATGGTAATACAACTCAACCTAATATCGATCAAATTCAGCCGGTGAGAATAAATACCGACCCGCTGAATATACAGGAGGGTAACGCCGATTTAAAGCCGTCTTTCACCAACAGGTATAACATCAGCTATAATTCGTACAAGGTGATCAGTAATCAATATATCTGGATCAGCGGATCATACTCAACTACCAGCAACCCTATCGTTAGCAATGTTATGCGCGATACTACAACCGGTATCAGCACCTATAAATCATCAAACCTTAAAAACAAATCAACCAACAATTTCTGGGTGAATACTTATTTTGAAAGGAAGATTCCGGGAATAGGAATTAATGCAGGCCTGGAGGTTTATGCTAATGGTAATACCTATTACAATATGTCTAACGATGTACTGAACGAAACCAAATCATATAGCTATTCGGGCAGTGTCAGGCTATCTAAATACAAGGAAAAGAAGTATGACGCATGGGTATCGGCAGGCCCAACTTATACCATCAACTCGTCATCGCTTAACACCTTATTGAATAATAATGGTCGCGGGTTTAATGCTAACGGAGGGTTTAATATCTACCTGCCCGGCAAATTTCAGATCGGATCGGACGGAAACTATACTTATAATGCGCCGACAAAATCATTCCCGCAAGATTTCAGAAGGTTTCTTCTTAATGCCAATGTATCAAGGACGTTTATGAAAGATGCCTTGAAAGCTACCATTTCAGGTAATGACCTGCTAAATCAAAATACCGGCTATAACCGCACCGGATCAGCCAATGTGCTTACCCAGGAGCGTTATACTACCATCAGAAGATATTTTATGTTCTCCCTAACATGGGATTTTAACAAAGTTGGAGGCGGCGCACCTAAAAAATAACCTATCATGAAAAAGATTTTAACCATAGTAACCTTACTGCTACTAAGCGCAAACCCTTTACTGGCGCAAGGCAACAAGCACTTTACATTTCACGGCACCATTGAGTATGATAAAACATCAAATATGTGGGCGCTGCTGCAAAAACTGATCAATAAGGATAATGAAACCTGGTATCAGCCCATGTATGATCAATACAAAAAGAACAAGCCCCAATTTAAGGTTTTGAAAAGCACTTTAAAGTTTGGCAATAACCAAACCCTGTTTACCCCCATTGAACCGGAGTACACACCCAACAATTTTGGCGACGAACTGCCGATGGCCATACAGAATAATACAATATACACCGATTTTAATACAGGAATAAGCACCAGCCAAAAAAGGGTATTTGAAGAAACTTTCCTGGTAAAAGACACCACAAGGCACATTAAATGGAAACTAACCGGCGAAACACGTGAAATTGCAGGCTATCCATGCCGCAGAGCGAACGGACTGATCCTTGATTCAATTTATGTAGTGGCTTTTTATACCGATGAGATCCCTGTTTCCGGCGGCCCCGAATCGTTTAATGGTCTGCCGGGTATGATATTGGGAGTTGCATTACCGCATGAAAATATAACCTGGTTTGCAACCAAAGTTACCGAACAACCGGTGGACGAGAAATCGCTCACAGCGCCTAAAAAAGGAAAAGCGGGTAATAACAAAAGTTTTCTTACTGTACTGCAAAACGCCATGAAAGATTGGGGCGAAACTTATGCGAAACAGTATCTGAAAGGGTTTTCTTTGTAGGAGATCCACAGATTTCTAAAACATGTCATTGCGAGGTACGAAGCAATCGCATACTATACAGAGCAGCTATGCTTCCGTGCGATTGCTTCGTTCCTCGCAATGACATATTTTTATTTTATCCCCGCGTCCGTGTCCTCACGGGCGCTTTTGGTTATAAGTAAGTTTACCGTGAAGACACGGTAAACGGGAGATCAATTCGATGATTATTTAATCCCTTATGCATTAGCCAGCGCCCTGTCCAAATGCACATAACCGCCATCAACATAAATTAACTGACCCGTTGTATGGCTTGATACCGGCGACAATAAAAACGCAACAGTATTGGCAATTTCTTCGGCAGTAGTCATCCTGTTACCCAGCGGGATTTTTGATTCGATCTCTTTCAGTTTTGCCTGAGGATCGGGAAGGGTTTTGATCCAGTTGGCATAAAGCGGTGTCCAGCACTCAGCAACTACCAGCGCATTTACACGGATACCATATTTCAGCAATTCAACTGCCCATTCGCGGGTAAGGGCGTTACGACCACCGTTTGATGCCGCATAACCCGAAGTATGCCCCTGGCCGGTATCGGCAGTTTTTGAGGTAATATTCAGGATAGCCCCTTTTGATTTTTTTAGTTCGGGCAGTGCATGGTGGGCCATCAGGTAGTAGTGTACCATATTTTTATGCAGGGAAGCCATGAAGCCTTCGTAATCGCCGCTTTCCAAACCAACGCCATCATTTACACCTGCATTGTTTACTAATCCGTCGATGCGGCCAAGTTTGGCTACCACTTCATTCACTGCGTTTTCGCTTGCTTTAGGATCAGTAAGTTCGGCCACTACCTGGTATGCTTTATGGCCTGCCGCTTCAATAGCCTGAACCACTTTCAGATTATCAGCCTCACTCCTGCCTACAATAACCGGGATAGCGCCTTCAGCGGCTAACACTTTCACTATGCCCTCGCCTATGCCCTTGGCCCCGCCGGTAACTATAATTACCTTATCTGTAAGTTGTAAATTCATTTTTTAGTATGATAGATATATTTAATGACTGCCGGCCATCACCAGCTTTTTAACTTTGTGGTTATTGACGGCAAAGATTAAAATGCCGAGGAAACAGAAGCCCGGCACTATATAAGCCATTTGAATATTGTGTGTAGCATCTGATACCCTGCCCATGATTACCGGGAATATAGCGCCGCCCACAATCCCCATGATCACCAACGATGAACCAAGTTTGGTTTTGGCACCAAGACCACGGATACTTAACGAAAATATAGTTGGGAACATGATCGACATAAAGAACCAGGTACACATTAGTGCGTAAACAGCAACTTCGCCTTTTAACGTTACGGCCATAGCTATCAGGAAAATATTGATAACCGCATAAGTAATAAGCAGTTTAACAGGGTTGAAATAACGCATGAGCAACGTACCAATAAACCTGCCTGCCATGAAACCTGCAGAAGCGATAGTGAGATAAAACGAGGCTGGCTTTTCGGCAAATCCGGCTACTTTTTCTGAATAGCGGATAAAGAAACTACTAACGCCCGCCTGTGCACCTACGTACAGGAATTCAGCGAAGATACCTGCCCTTAAACTTTTCACTTGCAATAATTCGGCAATTCTTACACCAAGTGAGCGATTATCATTAACAGCTTCATCGCTGGTTTCTTCAACAATTGGCGGGAAGTGTGTACGATATATTAAAAATGCTACCACAAGCACGGCTGCACCAATTACTACAAAAGGAATTTGCACGGATGCTGCTTCATGGTTAAGGTATTCGTTCAGCTGTTCGGGCGACATTTTGCTTGATTCAGCATCTGTTAATACCTTACCCGATAAAATGTAATTACCGCCAATCAATGGTGCCAGCGTAGCTGCCAAACCGTTAAATGATTGCGAAAAATTGATCCTTCTCTCGGCACCAGCCGGATCGCCCAACACTGTGATATAAGGATTGGCAGCTGTTTCCAAAAATGCAGCACCCGAAAACACAATAAACAGTGCAGTTAAAAAGAACGCGTAATTACGTACTGCAGCCGCAGGGAAAAACAGGAACGCACCTGTAGAAAAAAGTATCAAACCTAAAATGATACCGCCCTTATAACCATATTTTTTCATAAACTGGGCGGCGGGAATTGGCAATATGAAATAGGCAATATAGGAAGCCGAATCTATAAGCGAAGATTGCAAGTCATTAAGCTGACAAGCCTTTTTTAAGTGCGGAATTAATATCGGGTTAAGATTAAGCGCAAATCCCCAGATAAAAAACAGGGAGGTAATTAATGCTACTGCGAACAGGGCGTTGTTTTTTGACATTAGTGTTTATTGGTTGGTTATATATTGATCTTTTTATTTAAATGCTGCCGAAATATTATCTAACGAAATCCCCAGCGTTTTTAATGCAATTTTATTTAGTGCGGCCTTATTGCCTGTAAAATGGAACACGCTATGTTTATGTGTAAGCTTTTCGCCGGGTTTCAGGAACGCTGCCGGTGATACGCTTTCTATCTCATAAAAAGGCCCCATCTGTTTTCCATCGGCCAGCGGGCCATCGTTATAAGCATTTACTGCATCACCGCTGTAAGGCGCCGTATCTGTTTTCCATTCCTGGTTTAAGTATGATGCGGTGCTGTCTACATCAAACATAGTTATAGTTAAAACATCGTTCTCGGCATCGTAACTGCCAGCCATATTTTTTGCACGATGAGGAGGAATACCTAATTTACCCCTGCTTTTGCCATCTGCCTTAAACAGCAGGATTCCATTTTTATAAGTGACCCTGTCTTTCGGGATCTCACCAAAATAATTAGTTGTAGCCACTTTACCCACAGCGCTTTCATTGTATGGCACCACGATCACTACTTTGGGCGATGGGGTAAACATATCTAAATTCCATAAGCAAGGTGCACCTGTGGCTTTATCCCAGACCTTATCACCTGTATTAATGATAGAGTTTACTGTACTAAAGCCAACCGCCTTTACCGATGGGTCGACATCAATACCAAGTACCTGCTGTATGGCATTTGGCTCCATGATCTCCACATCCCGTTCCAGCTTTATTGATAACTCAGTACCGGCATAATTTTGCAGATGTGTGCTTTTGCTCATCGAAACCTTCTTATCCGACGATGAAACCAGTTCCCAGCTTTCACTATCAACAGCAGCAGGCGTATGCCAATTGGCAAATTCCATCTTTGTGCCCTGCTTAAAAAACAATGAAAACTGCCCGCCTTCCGGCCCAAGCCACAAGCGGTCTTCCCCTCCAAAAGCATTCATGTGCGGGTCGGGCTGTTTCTGATCAAAAGTTTCATATTTGATCCAACCAAAACTTTTACCTAAAGAACCTTCTGCGGTTGATGTAAAAACCTTGCCTTGATATTTTGGAGATACCATAACCATTCCTAAGCCACCGTCACTTAAAACTATCAGACTATCGTCCCGCTTCCGCAGAAACTCCTCGTCATATTCAAAACTTCCTTTTTTCACAGGTGGTTTATACATAGTGCATGCAGCAAAAGTGCTAATCAGCAAAACTAACCATGACTTTTTTAAAAGCTGCATATACCGGGTTATTTATGTTTAGTATTTAAGCCGATCACGTTTACCATCGTTCCGATATGATCAATACTGATCTCAACCACATCACCGGTTTGCAAAGTAAAGCTTGGCGGCGGTACAAGGCAAGTGCCTGTCATCAAAAAGCATCCGTAAGGAAAATCACATTCGCTGTATAAATACCCGGTAAGTTCGGCAAAAGAACGTTTAATACGTGATACCGTTGTTTCATCTTCAAAAACCAACCCCCCTTTACGCTTAATGTTCATGCTGATCACGGTATCACCGGGGATTGGTTCGGAGGTTACATATAAACAAGGCCCAAGAGCGGCACTTTTTTCATATACCTTAGCCTGCGGCAGATATAAAGCATTTTCGCCCTCAATACTCCGCGAGCTCATATCATTACCAATGGTATATCCCTGGATATTACCATCGCTGTTAACAAATAGCGTAAGTTCGGGCTCGGGCACATTCCATTCTGAATCTTTGCGGATGTAAACCTCGCCATTATGACCGGATACCCGATGTGCAAGCGCTTTGAAAAAAAGCTCTGGCCGGGCTGCGTCATAAACCTTATCGTATAAACTTGCCCCGGTTTCTGACTCTTCCATCCGGGCGTCTCTACTCCGTAAATAAGTTACTCCCGCAGCCCATACTTCCTGGTTGCCAATAGGCGGCAAAATATTGCCGTTTATATGTTCATTTTCTACTTCGGCGTTTAAAGCTGTAGTATCTGTAGTTACCGATTCCAGGTAAGCGGCCAAACCATCACGATTGATCAGTTTGTCCCATTCATCATCAATAATATATGATGACCCTTTATGTTGCAGTAAGCTGCCTTTTGTCAGTTTATATAATTTCATCAGTTTACTTCCAATTCGTCTTTTGAGGGAAATTTAGGGAAAGGGCCATGTTCGCCGGTTTGATACCAAAACACCGTTGAAGCAATATCGTCCTGCAAAGGCATATACCGGCCATCATGCCGCCAGCCCAACGCCTGTATGGTAACTTTTAAGCTTTTTTCAAAGCGGATAGGATCAACAATATGCCAGCGGTACAAACCAAAACGCTGGGCAATATTATAATGCCCATCGCCACGGATTACCTGTGGTAAACCACTGTAAGGACTGCAAAATTCGGTATATTCAGTGCCTGGCTTCTCCTTACCATCGGCATCCTTGTGGCGGGTATCAAAATCATATGATCCGCAGAAATAATCCTCCGTACCAGTGCCATTGATAGTAGGGAATTTGGTATCACCATCCATAAAAAACTTGATCTCACCTTCGCCCCACCAGCCGTTTTTGTTCGAGCCATAAGCGATATAAGTACCTACGTATTGCCCTTTCCCCTTAATACTATCTACTAAAACAAAATCTTTCTTATACGGCAATGGATTTACACGACGAAACTGCGCATGGAAATAACCTGCATCCTCGGGTACATCGGTCAGGGTATAGTCAACCTGGTAATAGAGCACCATATCTTCATCATCAATGTTTTCCATAGTGATACGGCATTTTTTGCGAAAAGGCATCGGCCAGTAACAATTAAATGCGCTGCCCGGGTTTACGGCCACAGCCAGTGAGGTCACCGGCGCATATTTACCCCAGCCCATACAAAAGAAATCGCCCACCGGCACCTCAACAGATGGTGTAGTTTCGTCATCCCAATAAAAACGGATTATCGAATAACGCCAGTTACCTGTGGGCGTCATCCAGATATGCTGAATGGCTCCCGAACCATTAATTTCGGCAACAGTAAATGTTGTATGTTTTTTGATGATAACACTCGGACTTACTTTCCAGGTCTGCCCCAAATCGCGCGAAGCATTGGCGCCGGTACCGGTTGTAGCCATGCCGCCTTTACCTTTTTCACCGTTGAAATTTTCAGGACTTATAGACCGGGTTTTGGCATCAGATGTACGATAAAGATTTCCGAGCCCCACATCCAAACCATTAAATTTTTGCTGCGCATTAACAAACGAAGCAACAATAACACACAGGCAGATCGTTAAAAAATAATTTTTCACCATAAAACTTATCTTTAAAATCAATTAACGCAGTAATTGGTAATGCGCTCCAGGTTTATTTGTTTATGCTTCAGGCTACGTTTAAAAAGCCATTCACAATCATATTGATAATTTTTTGCTATCCATACCGCTTTATAAGCATAACATTCGCATATTTTGGCATGGCTTACCTGCGGTTGATAAAGCTAATTTAAAATTTATTAAATAAATGCCTATACCTGTAAAAAACAGGATAGATTAATTGGCTCATCGTTCGGTTATGAGCTAAATAAACCACATTTTTGCATATGCCGCTTGATTTGATACTTAGCAATCTCGAAAAACACATTCACTTAACCCGCGAAGAACAGGAAATTTTCACGGCCTATTTACAGCCCAAAAAAATAAAACGTAAACAATTTTTGCTTACTTATGGCGAGGTATGCAAGTATTCGGCTTTTGTAACTGCCGGTTGTTTACGGGGATATACGGTAGATAAAAGCGGTATCGAACACGTACTCAGTTTTGCCCCCGCCGATTGGTGGATTGCCGACATGTATAGCCTTATATCGCAAAAGCCTGGCATACAAAACATTGAAGCGCTGGAGGACACCGATATCCTCCTGCTATCAAAAACAAACCAGGAAAAATTATATACACAAATCCCTAAATTCGAGCATTTTTTCAGGATCCTGACGGAAAACTCATTAGTGGCCAGCCAGCAACGATTGATAGACAGCCTAAGCCTTACCGCTGAAGAACGTTATAATAACTTTTGCAAACGTTATCCTACATTAATCGATCATCTGCCCCAAAAACAAATAGCCTCATACATTGGCGTAACCCCCGAATTTTTTAGCCGGATGAAAAGTGTGATGGTGAGGAAAAAGTAGGTGAATGGTTGGAAAAATATGAGTGAATGATTGATTAGGTTTATTAAGTGAGTGGTTAAGCTACGACTACTCACTACTCTCCCAATCAACTACTCACCAATTTCTTAACCTACATCAAGTGCCGTCGGGCAATGCCCTCCTTAAATTTGCGGTATAATTTAAAGGAAACACATCATGGCACAAACCATTTTACATAAAGCTAACACCCGTGGACACGCTGATCACGGATGGCTGCACAGTTATCAATCATTCAGTTTTGCAGGTTATTATAATCCTCAACGAATGAATTTTGGTGCTTTAAGGGTATTAAATGATGATACGGTTGATCCGGGCATGGGCTTTGGCAAACACCCGCATGATAATATGGAGATCATATCCATTCCGCTGGAAGGCGACCTGGAGCATAAAGACAGTATGAACAACGTAGCTGTCATTAAAAATGGCGATATCCAGGCCATGAGTGCAGGTACAGGAATTTTCCATAGCGAGTATAACTTTGACCGTACGAGCGAAGTTAAGTTTCTACAGATCTGGATTTATCCTAATAAAAGGAATGTTGAACCGCGTTACGATCAGATCTCATTAAACCTTGAAGACCGTCATAATAAATTGCAACAGGTATTATCGCCAAACCCGGATGATGCCGGAGTATGGATCCACCAGGATGCATGGTTGCATTTGGGTAAATTCGACAAAGGTTTAAATACCGAATATACCATCAAAAAAGAAGGCAACGGTGTTTACGCGTTTGTTTTAAGCGGCGAAGTGATCATCAACGGCGAAACATTGAGCAGCCGCGATGCTTTAGGCATTTGGGACACCGACAAATTTACTATTGAAGCCGGTACCGACACTGAGTTTTTACTGATAGATGTACCAATGAAATTTTAAGATCATGGAAAAGACACAAATCCTTGTAATTGGCCGGCACCCGGAAATACTGGCCACTGTAGTACGGCTCGTAAACAATAATCCTGACTGGAACGCGACAGGCTGCCTCAGCGATGAGGAAGCCATTGCAGCGTTTCCAATGCAGGACTTTAAATTGGTACTAATGGGGGGCGGAGTTGATGAAGCTTCAGAAAGAAAATTGAATGAATATTTCCGCGCTGAAAAACCCGAAATCAAAGTTGTCCAGCATTTTGGCGGAGGAAGCGGGTTGCTCAGTGCCGAAATATTTGGGGCGTTGGGGCGATATTAAACGACTAACGCTCCCCGTTTAGCTAATTCGCTTAATAATAAATCGCGGTCTTCTATTTCCGGCTGTATTCTGATCCACCCTTTTCCATTCCATCTTCTCGAAAAACTTGAAATACGGTTATCATAAAGATCAATGATACCGTTGCTTTGCTCTTTAATCTCAAGATACTGCCACGAGATACTTCTATAAGGTATCATTTCGGCTTTAACCTCAACACCCTCATTATCTAAAACCAACTTAAAGCTTTTATAAGTTTTGATCAGCCTTCGCTTAACGGAAAACATCACCATTAGTATTAAAAATGATGTAGTGATACCAAAAGAAAATACCAATAACCCAAACTCACCTCTGCCGTAAGAAAGATATTGCAGAACAAAAACTGATAAAGCTATTATTCCTATTCTTTTAAGCGCGCCCGTTAACATACGCTTTACTAAGCCGCTAAGTTTCGATTCATCGATTATATAAGTTACTCTATCCATGGTAATAAAAGGTTTTGAAAGATAAATATATATTCAGGTGATAAAAAAAGAAATAAGATTAATGCTTATTGCTACATCAAGAAACAGAACAAAGCCAATGAGCAGAGCAATGTAAGTTAAATACCACAAATGAGTTTATGGGCGTTGCCTGCGGCCGTGCTATGCGCTCATGCGCCTGCAGGCCTTACGCACGGGGCCGGTATCCGCTACTATCCCTAACGCGGGTTTGAGATGAGTGTTGGGTAGAGATGGTGAGTGGTTAGGTGTTATGATGGCTCATCAACTACTATGTTAAATTGCATTACCCCGATTGTCATCCTGAGGGACGAAGGATCATCTTCTGCGCTGTGCGGGTTAGTGGAGAATAGTGAGTAGTGAGTGGTTGATTAGGGAGGATGGTTGTTATTGATGTTGGAGTTGTTGAGATAGCAAAGTACTGTAAACGCAAAAAGCCTTAGGTATTAGCTAAGGCTTTTGCAATGTTGCACCATTGAAGGTGATAAAGGGTGGCACCGACCTACTCTCCCACGTTTTACCGCAGTACCATCGGCTCTGGCGGGCTTGACTTCTCTGTTCGGAATGGGAAGAGGTAGACACCGCCGATATAGGCACCTGAATTTCTTTTGGTTCATCGGTTCATTCGTTCAGTAGTTCATTGGTCTGAGCATACTGTAGAATTTTACCTTTGTACCGATATTTTATTTGTTTGTTATTGTCCTCTCTTCTTTCGTTATCTGGCTACTAATGAACCCATGACACCAATGAACTAATGAACCAGCAAACAATGACATATTATTGAAAGAAGTGATTGAATTTAAGAGAAAACAACAGCATTTGTTCTTTATCTGTTTGTTTTGTTTCTCACCGGCTCATCTATCCCTCGTCTTATCAGTATTGCTACCAATCAACTAATGAACAAATGAACCAGTGAACGTTTCTTCACGAAGAAAGCTTCGGGCAATTAGTATTACTCGGCTATGATGTCACCACCTTTATACCTGTAACCTATCAACGTAGTAGTCTCCTACGACCCTCTATGGAAGTCTCATCTTGTGGCTAGTTTCGCACTTAGATGCTTTCAGCGCTTATCTATTCCCAACGTAGCTACTCTGCAGTACACCTGGCGGCATAACAGATTCACCAGAGGTTAGTCCAACCCGGTCCTCTCGTACTAAGGTCAGCCCCACTCAAACTTCCTACGCCCACAACAGATAGGGACCGAACTGTCTCGCGACGTTCTGAACCCAGCTCGCGTGCCACTTTAATGAGCGAACAGCTCAACCCTTGGGACCTTCTCCAGCCCCAGGATGTGACGAGCCGACATCGAGGTGCCAAACCTCCCCGTCGATATGAGCTCTTGGGGGAGATCAGCCTGTTATCCCCAGCGTACCTTTTATCCTTTGAGCGATGGCCCTTCCATGCAGAACCACCGGATCACTATATCCGTCTTTCGACCCAGCTCGACTTGTCTGTCTCACTGTCAAGCAAGCTTATGCTATTGCACTCCGCGTACGGTTACCAAGCGTACTGAGCTTACCTTTGAAAGCCTCCGTTACCTTTTTGGAGGCGACCACCCCAGTCAAACTACCCGCCAAACAATGTTCTCCACTTTGTAGAGTTAGACACCAAATACAGAAAGGGTGGTATTTCAACGTTGACTAAACTACTCCTGGCGAAGCAGCATCACAGTCTCCCACCTATCCTACACATCCTGTATCCGATATCAATGTTAAGCTATAGTGAAGGTGCATGGGGTCTTTCCGTCCCGTTGCGGGTAACCGGCGTCTTCACCGATACCACAATTTCACCGAGCTCATGGCTGAGACAGCGCCCAGATCGTTACACCATTCGTGCAGGTCGGAACTTACCCGACAAGGAATTTCGCTACCTTAGGACCGTTATAGTTACGGCCGCCGTTTACTGGGGCTTCGATTCAATGCTTCGCCTTGCGACTAACATCCCCTCTTAACCTTCCAGCACCGGGCAGGTGTCAGGCCTTATACTTCATTTTTCAATTTTGCAAAGCCATGTGTTTTTGTTAAACAGTCGCCTGGGCCTTTTCACTGCGGCTGACATTGCTGCCAGCGCCCCTTCTCCCGAAGTTACAGGGCCATTTTGCCGAGTTCCTTAGCCATGATTCACTCGAGCACCTTAGGATTCTCTCCTCGACTACCTGTGTCGGTTTACGGTACGGGTTTTTATTACCTGAAGCTTAGCGGGTTTTCTTGGAAGTCTGATTACCTGAACTATCACATCCCCCGAAGGTTCTGTGTACTATCAGCTTTCAGCACGGTCTGCGTACTTAACTACAAACCATATACCTACAGCCTTTAACGAACTATTCCGTCAGTTCGCGTCAGTGTCACTACTCCGTCACCGCATCGCAGTAATAAAAAGTACTGGAATATTAACCAGTTGTCCATCGGCTACGCCTGTCGGCTTCACCTTAGGCCCCGACTAACCCTGATCCGATTAGCGTTGATCAGGAAACCTTAGTCTTTCGGTGGGCGGGTTTCTCTCCCGCCTTATCGTTACTTATGCCTACATTTGCTTTTCTACACTCTCCACAGTCAGTTACCTTCCTGCTTCGCCGATTGTAGAATGCTCCCCTACCAGTCATATTAAATATGAATCCATAGCTTCGGTATACTGCTTGATGCCCGTTTATTATCCATGCCCGATCGCTCGACTAGTGAGCTGTTACGCACTCTTTAAATGAATGGCTGCTTCCAAGCCAACATCCTAGCTGTCTGTGCAATCGGACCTCGTTAGTTCAACTTAGCAATAATTTAGGGACCTTAGCTGATGGTCTGGGTTCTTTCCCTCTCGGCCATGGACCTTAGCACCCATAGCCTCACTCCAGCGTATATTATAAAGCATTCGGAGTTTATCTGGATTTGGTAGGATTTGACTCCCCCGCACCCAATTAGTAGCTCTACCTCTTTATAACTCAACCGCCAGGCTGTTCCTAAAAACATTTCGGGGAGTACGAGCTATTTCCCAGTTTGATTAGCCTTTCACCCCTACCCACAAGTCATCCGGAAACTTTTCAACGTTTATCGGTTCGGTCCTCCAGTACCTGTTACGGCACCTTCAACCTGCCCATGGGTAGATCACAAGGTTTCGCGTCTACCTCCCCTGACTATACGCCCTTTTCAGACTCGCTTTCGCTTCGGATCCGTGTCTTAAACACTTAACCTTGCCAGGGAAGAGTAACTCGTAGGCTCATTATGCAAAAGGCACGCCGTCACCATTACTGGCTCCGACCGCTTGTAAGTACACGGTTTCAGGTTCTATTTCACTCCCCTGTTCGGGGTTCTTTTCACCTTTCCCTCACGGTACTGGTTCACTATCGGTCTCTCAGGAGTATTTAGCCTTACCGGATGGTGCCGGCAAATTCCCACAAGGCGTCTCCGACCTCGCGGTACTCAGGATACCACTATCCTACTATCAATTACCCGTACGCAGCTCTCATGCTCTTTGGCCGGGTTTCCCACCCCGTTCCGGTTCTCTTTAATATTCATGTTGTGGTCCTACAACCCCTGTTATGCCGTAACATAACAGGTTTGGGCTTCTTCCATTTCGCTCGCCACTACTCTGGAAATCACTATTGTTTTCTCTTCCTCTGCTTACTTAGATGTTTCAGTTCGGCAGGTTAGCGCATTTATGCAATTATCCTTCAGATAATTAGGTTTCCCCATTCGGAAATCACCGGATCAAGTCTTATTTGCAAATCCCCGGTGCTTATCGCAGCTTATCACGTCCTTCTTCGCCTCTGAGAGCCAAGGCATCCCCCGTGTACCCTTTCTTACTTTCTTCTACTCTTGCGCCTTTTGCGCCGCAAGGTATGTCTTTATTTTAGATTAGTTGATTCGTTCACTTGTTCACTCGTTCATTTGTCCAAGCAGTATTGCTACCAATGAACTAATTTACTAATGAACCATTGAACTGAAAAAACGTCTCTATCTGTTGTTTTCTCTTGTTTTCAATTACTTCTTCCAATATGTCAAAGAACGTTTTGCGGATGTACAGATGTTTGATTTCAGATGTGCAGATGATTTCTCATTTGCATATCTGCATATCTTCACATTTGCTAATCTGCATCGTGGAGAATAACGGATTCGAACCGTTGACCCCCTGCGTGCAAGGCAGGTGCTCTAGCCAGCTGAGCTAATCCCCCCTAAGATTAATTAGTGATTTGGTGTTTTTTTGAATTAGCGATTTCTTTTAATTCACTAACTCACTAACTCATTAATTCACTTATTGCCTTTTTTGTAGTCCCGAGCAGATTTGAACTGCTGACCCCTACATTATCAGTGTAGTGCTCTAACCAAGCTGAGCTACAGGACTATTCTTTATTTCGGATTTCGGATTTACGATTTTAGATTTTTATCGTAAATCGTAATCTCTTACAATCCTGCCTCAGTTGTTCACACAACACGATGGCTTCATCTTCTGGGTTTTCTTTTTTACGTTTATTTTATAGCGATATCTCATGTCTCTTATCTCACATCTCATATCTACTACTTTAAGAAATATCATGTAGGTAACAGTTCCGAATCACTCTGAGAAACTGCTCCAGAAAGGAGGTATTCCAGCCACACCTTCCGGTACGGCTACCTTGTTACGACTTAGCCCCAGTTACCGACTTTACCCTAGGACGCTCCTTGCGGTTACGCACTTCAGGCACTTCCAGCTTCCATGGCTTGACGGGCGGTGTGTACAAGGCCCGGGAACGTATTCACCGCGTCATTGCTGATACGCGATTACTAGCGAATCCAACTTCACGGGGTCGAGTTGCAGACCCCGATCCGAACTGTGAATGACTTTATGAGATTGGCATCCTGTTGCCAGGTAGCTGCCCTCTGTATCATCCATTGTAGCACGTGTGTAGCCCCGGACGTAAGGGCCATGATGACTTGACGTCGTCCCCTCCTTCCTCTCTATTTGCATAGGCAGTCTGTTTAGAGTCCCCACCTTAAATGCTGGCAACTAAACATAGGGGTTGCGCTCGTTGCGGGACTTAACCCAACACCTCACGGCACGAGCTGACGACAGCCATGCAGCACCTAGTTTCGTGTTCCGAAGAACTAGAGCGTCTCTGCTCTATTCACTAACTTTCAAGCCCGGGTAAGGTTCCTCGCGTATCATCGAATTAAACCACATGCTCCTCCGCTTGTGCGGGCCCCCGTCAATTCCTTTGAGTTTCACCCTTGCGGGCGTACTCCCCAGGTGGAACACTTAACGCTTTCGCTTAGACGCTGACCGTATATCGCCAACATCGAGTGTTCATCGTTTAGGGCGTGGACTACCAGGGTATCTAATCCTGTTTGATCCCCACGCTTTCGTGCCTCAGCGTCAATCATACTTTAGTAAGCTGCCTTCGCAATTGGTGTTCTGTGACATATCTATGCATTTCACCGCTACTTGTCACATTCCGCCTACCTCAAGTACATTCAAGCCCATCAGTATCAAGGGCACTGCGATAGTTGAGCTACCGTCTTTCACCCCTGACTTAACAGGCCGCCTACGCACCCTTTAAACCCAATAAATCCGGATAACGCTTGGATCCTCCGTATTACCGCGGCTGCTGGCACGGAGTTAGCCGATCCTTATTCTCAAGGTACATTCAACTCGATACACGTATCGAGGTTTATTCCCCTGCAAAAGCAGTTTACAACCCATAGGGCCGTCTTCCTGCACGCGGCATGGCTGGTTCAGACTTCCGTCCATTGACCAATATTCCTTACTGCTGCCTCCCGTAGGAGTCTGGTCCGTGTCTCAGTACCAGTGTGGGGGGTCATCCTCTCAGATCCCCTAAACATCGTAGCCTTGGTAAGCCGTTACCTTACCAACTAGCTAATGTTCCGCATGCCCATCTTAGTCCTATAAATATTTGATTATAATGCGATGCCACATCATAATGTTATGCGGTCTTAATCTCTCTTTCGAGAGGCTATCCCCCTGACTAAGGTAGGTTACATACGTGTTACGCACCCGTGCGCCACTCTCACAGGGAGCAAGCTCCCCGATCCCGTCCGACTTGCATGTATTAGGCCTGCCGCTAGCGTTCATCCTGAGCCAGGATCAAACTCTCCATTGTAAAATGTTTTGTTTTAATCTCTGACCCTATTATTAATTAATAGAATCTGTATTATTATATCTTTATACAGTCTCTCATTTTGTTTGTAACTCTTCAATCTTCCGTTGCCTCAGCCCCTTCCGATCTCCCGTTACGCTACATGATTTCCATTTCTTAAAAGAACTTTTTCGCCTCCCCTTCACGGTTCTGCTATATAATCTATCAGGATTACCTGATCTGATTTGTCATTTTCTATCCGGCGAGAATCGCTCTCTTTCCGCTTTGATTCCGAGAACCTAAAACCCTCATCCTCTTTTCTTTAGAAGCTTTTAAACTTCTGTCCCGCTTGGGGCTGCAAAGGTAGAAACCTTTTCTTTATTTCCAAAACTTTTTTTTTATTTTTTTTATTCTAAGTTTCAGACCCGCTCCCCTCTCTCTTTCTCCTCGTTTGCGGGCTGCAAAGGTGTGAATTATTTCCCAATTCCACAAAAAGATTTTTATCTTTTTTCTCCTCTTCCCTAACTCAATCTCAACCTTTAAAGAACCATCCCCGCTCCCTCGTTTGCGGGCTGCAAAGGTGTGAATTCTATTTTGATTTAGCAAGTGAAAATTTCACTTTTTTAAATCTTTTTTATTCGCCTTTACTCTTCAAAAAACAACACCTTTTTCTCAAAGGCGGCCACAAATGTACACAGAAAATCAGCTTCCAACCAAGATATATTTTCAAAAAAACATCACCATCGCTGCAACTCGCTGTAAATTAAGGTTAAATAAACATAAACTTACTGTTATAATTAGGTAAGGAAGGGCATTTACCTAATGCGTATATTTGAAATGCATATGAATGAGCTTAATTTCCCTCCGCATTTCATCGCTTCATTGGGCGCAGAAAACGGTTTCGACGAAGAAAATTTTGTAAAAGCACACCAGTTTGAGGATGCGCCAACCTCTATAAGGCTAAACCCTTTTAAGTCATCTACCTCAAAAAGCACACAAAATGTACCCTGGTGCAGCAACGGATATTACCTGGAGAGCCGTCCATCGTTCACGTTTGATCCGCTTTTTCATGCCGGGTGTTATTATGTACAGGAAGCATCGTCTATGTTTATCGATCATATTTTTAAAACGATCAACCAAAATAACGATGACGAAATAAAAGTACTTGACCTTTGCGCAGCACCAGGAGGTAAGAGTACACTCCTTAATTCGGCGCTGCAGCCTACCGATTTGTTAGTAGCAAATGAGATCATTAAAACGCGCGTACCCATATTAACAGATAATTTAAACCGCTGGGGCACGGCCAATACCATAGTCACCAATAACGATCCCAAAGATTTTGGGAGGTTAAAAAGCTTTTTCGATATTATACTGGTTGATGCCCCCTGCTCGGGTTCGGGCATGTTCCGCAAAGATCCGGATGCGATGAACGAATGGTCGGAAGGGAATGTGAACCTTTGTCATCAGCGGCAGGAACGCATACTGGCTGATATTTACCCGGCCTTAAAGGAAGATGGTTATCTTATATATAGCACATGCTCCTACTCGCACCAGGAAAACGAGGATATCCTGGACTGGCTTTGTACGGAATTTGAAATGCAAAGTATCCGCATACCAATTAATAACGACTGGGGGATTGTTGAAACCCAATCGCCGGAGAAGAAAGCCTGGGGTTACCGTTTTTATCCGGGCAAAGTTAAAGGCGAAGGCTTATTTGCTTCCTGCCTTCGCAAAAAAGAAAATAGCGGCGACCTTACATCATTTAAAAACAACACCCAGCAAAAATTACCGGGCAAGGAACTTGACCAGATACGCTCATACATTAATAACCCAGACCTCTTTTACTACTTCAAAGTAAACGACGACTGGATGGCTATTAACCGGGCGCATAAGGAAAGTCTTAATATATTACAGCGACAATTGTATATTAAAAAATCGGGCGTAATTATAGGTAAGCTTGCCGGTAAAGACCTGATCCCAGATCATGAATTGGCGCTAAGCCTTATAGTTAATAAAGATGCTGTTTGGGAAACGCCCCTTAATAAGGATCAAGCCATTCAATACCTGCGCCGGGATAATATAGACCTGACCACAACGAATAAAGGCTGGACATTGATGACCTTTGAAGGGCACGCGCTGGGTTGGGCCAAATTACTACCTAACCGTATCAATAATTATTATCCTAAAGAAATAAGGATTCTGTCGGCGCATCCCCCGAGGGAATGG
Source organism: Mucilaginibacter sp. Mucisp86 (assembly GCF_047324315.1). NCBI lineage: Bacteria > Pseudomonadati > Bacteroidota > Sphingobacteriia > Sphingobacteriales > Sphingobacteriaceae > Mucilaginibacter > Mucilaginibacter sp. Mucisp86. Next base: position 3,535,560 of record NZ_CP168503.1, on the reverse strand, counting down.
TAGCCCCAGCGTTAGGGATTGCAGCGGATACCGGCCACGAGCGAAATGCCTGCAGGCGTATGAGTGCAAAGCCCGGGCCGCAGGCAACGCCATAATAGATATAATTATTAAAATATAGTCTTAGAACTAAAAATTACGCAAAGGCGCTAAGTAGCAAAGAGAAGCTATTTCAAACTTTGCGGCTCGGCGCCTTTACGCGAAAATGAAGTACTATAATACAGTACCTTATTACTTATTGAAACTTAAACCCTAAACCAATTTGCCAAACCTGGTTACGATAGTTTGGCAAATCCTGATCGGCATATGGGCGATTTTCGCCAAGGTCGATGTTATAACGGCCGCGAATCTCGACATTTCGGTTAATATCAAAGCTTACACCTACCACGCCGGCTACGTAGCTATGATCGGCATCATTGTCGATATGATCGATACTGGTGCCCACAGCGGTTTCGTACGTATTTTTGGTTGAAGTTAAGAAAGTAAGCTGCGGCCCTACCAGGATGTTAAAGCCACGTACTACCCTAAACTTAGCCAGCAACGGCACATCAATATAATTGGTGCGTTGCGTAAATTTCCCGTCCCTGTCATTTACCTCATATCCCTTTTGCGAAAACAATACCTCGGGAGCAAACGATAGCGGATAAATAATAGGCACATCAAATGTTAAACCTGCGTGCCAGCCGGCAAGTGAACTTGAGCTGTAGTTGCTATTATAAGCGTCAACCGTGTTTGAAACATTTAAACCTACTGCTATGCCAACTTTTGGGGTATAAAAATCATCATAACGGCGCTGAGGCTCGCGCCTTTCAACAACACGGGGCGGGCGGCGGTGACGCGGGCCATAATAATATCCCTGCGCGCTAACTGTGCCAACGGTAAAAAGGCCAATCGCCAAAAAAAGTAATTTTTTCATCGTCTTTCTCTGTTTTAAATAAGTGGCGGGGAAAAGCCGTTGCCCCGATGGCTTACCGGTTATTAACAGCTTTTCCTTGTATGTATGTTAATAACGTGATAGATTAATAAAAAACACAAAGGTTTATTATGAGTTTGATTTTTGTTATAGTTATAACATCATTTTCATCAAAAATTCAGAATAACGCTACATTTGGCATATGCAAGCTTCTAAAACCCGCATTTTCTATCCGTTAATTATCATCTTCACATTTTTTACTGCCAATGCTTTTGCTCAAAATGAAAGCTATATCCAGTTATTAGGCAAACAAAACCGCTGGGTGGATTCGGTGTATAATAAAATGAGCCGCAAACAACGGATTGCGCAATTGCTATTTGTAAGAGCGCACACCAACAAAGGGAAAATGTATGAGGATTCGGTAGGGCAGGTGATTAAAGAGCAGCAATTGGGCGGTGTTGTTTTCTTTCAGGGTGGACCGGTGCGCCAGGCTGCGCTTATTAATAAATATCAAAAACTGGCTAAAGTACCTTTAATTATAACGATGGATGGCGAATGGGGATTAGGCATGCGCCTCGATTCTACCATATCGTATCCATATCAAATGACGCTTGGCGCTATACAGGATAATAACCTGATTTACAAAATGGGGCAACAGGTGGCTTATGATTTTAAGCGCCTGGGCATGCAAATGAACCTGGGCCCCGATATGGATGTTAATAACAACCCTAATAACCCGGTTATCAATTATCGCTCTTTTGGTGATAATATGTACAATGTGGCAAAAAAGGGAATTGCTTATTTTAAGGGGATGCAGGATGCCGGTCTCCTTACTTCAGCCAAACATTTTCCTGGTCATGGCGATACCAATGTTGATTCGCATTTTGATTTGCCTTTGCTGCCATATAGCCGCGGGCGGTTGGATTCATTGGAGATGTATCCATTTCGGGAAGCCATCAATGCCGGCATCAGCGGCGTGATGATAGCCCACATGAATATTCCCTCGTTGGATAATACGCCCAAACTCCCTTCTACCCTTTCGCGCCCTATCATTACCGGCATCCTGAAAGATTCGTTAAAGTTTAAAGGCCTGGTGGTATCCGACGCGATGGAAATGAAAGGTGTGACAAAATACTTCCCTAATGGCGAGGCCGATGTAAAGGCATTTATTGCAGGCAACGATATCATTGAGCTATCTGAAAACTCCGACCGCGCCATTGGCCTGATCCGTAAAGCCCTGAGACACGGCAGTGTTAGCGCCGCAGAGTTTGAAGCACGAATCAAAAAGATTTTACTCGCTAAATTTTGGGCGGGGCTTAACCAATATAAGCCAACGGCCTTAACTAACCTTAGCCAGGACATTAACAGCGATGCTGCTAAAACGTTAGTTCAACAATTAAGCGATGCCTCGGTAACACAATTAAAAAATAATGGCCCAAAGCTTAATCCTTTTTTAAAAACGGCCATAGTGAGTATAGGGGTTAGCTCTCCAACTGTTTTTCAGATGGAAGTGGCAAAAAGTTTCCCGAACAGCCGCATATTTATAGTTAATAAAGATGCACCGGCGATTGAAGTTACCAATATCCTGAACTGGTTAAAACAATACCAGCAGGTAATTGTGGGCATACATGATACCCGCTTGCGCCCGCAAAGCAAACTCGATTACAGCGGCGATGTAAAATTGATGATAGCCGATCTGGCATCGCGCAAAAACACGGCCTTTAGTGTGTTTGCTAATGCCTATACTATTGCCGGGTTGCCGGGACTTGAAAAAGCAGGCAACTTAATGGTTTGCTACCAGATGTCGCCCGAGTTGCAACAGTCGGCAGCCAAAGTATTGAACGGCCGGTTAAAACCTACCGGCAAATTGCCTGTAAGCGTGAATGCGTTTTTTACGACGGGGATGGGGTTGTAGCTCCCCCCGGCCCCCTAAAGGGGGAGCGCTAAGTATAATAATAACGGAAGTAATCAATTTCCATTTTAAGTCCTAATTTTGATACCGGCAGCTTTGGTGTTCAGATAAGTATCTTAAGCACGCCTGACTATCAAACATCAGAATACAAGGAATTTTAATAACCAAATTAAAAGTCTCCCCCTTCAGGGGGAGATTTAGAGGGGGCTTATGCAATCTACATTCAATAAATATAATAACAAGTTTAAAGAAGCTTTAGCAGGATTAAACCCCGAGCAATTGGCGGCAGTTAATAAAATGGATGGCCCGGTGCTCGTAGTAGCAGGGCCCGGTACCGGTAAAACCCAGATCCTGGCGGCCCGGATAGGCAAGATCCTGACTGATACTGACGCTTCGCCCAGTGAGATATTGTGCTTAACCTATACCGACGCCGGCGCTGTGGCCATGCGTAAACGCCTTTTTGAATTTATAGGCCCCGATGCTTACCGTATTAATATATATACCTTCCACGCTTTTTGTAACGAGATTATCCAGGAAAACCTGGAATATTTCGGCAAACTGAATTTGGAATCACTGTCGGACCTGGAATCGGCTATGCTTTTCCGCGAACTGGTTGACGAATTCCCGAACGATCACCTGCTGAAGCGTTTTACCGGCGATATTTATTATGATGTGCCCCGCCTCAAAAGCCTGTTCAGCACTATGAAACGGGAAAACTGGGATGCCGCTATGATTGAACAGGCGGTAAATGAATACCTGGAAGACTTGCCCAACCGCGAAGAGTTTATTTATAAACGGGCCAATGCCAAAGCAGGCATCAAGGTTGGCGACCCTAAACAAAAAGATATCGATGCCGCGCATGACGTAATGAAAAAGCTGCTGGCAGCCGTTGGCGAGTACCAGAATTATACTGAAAAGATGAAAAACCGCGGCCGCTATGATTATGATGACATGATCATCTGGGTGTTGCGTGCCTTCCGTGATAATGAAGAAATATTACGCCGTTACCAGGAGCGTTACCAATATATTTTGGTAGATGAATTTCAGGACACCAGCGGTTCGCAAAATGAGCTGTTACGTTTTTTGCTTAATTACTGGGATACGCCAAACGTTTTTGTGGTGGGCGATGATGACCAGTCGATATTTAAATTTCAGGGTGCCAACATGAAAAACATCCTTGATTTTGCTAATGATTATGTAGATACGCTGTATACTGTAGTATTAAAACATAACTATCGCTCCAACCAGCAGATCCTCGATATTTCAAAAGCCCTTATCGACAATAACTTTGAGCGATTGACCAGCCAGCTTAATTTAGATAAAGCTTTAAAATCATCACACCCTCGTTTTAATGACTTGCTGGTTGAGCCGGTGATCCGCGAGTATGAAAATCCCGATAAAGAACTGGTTGATGTATCCCTCCGGATCAAACAACTGGTTGCCGAAGGTATACATCCAGGAGAGATAGCCGTGATTTATCGCAATCACAACCAGGTTGAAGAAATGATCAAATTCCTGGATGTGCAAAAGATCCAGGTAAATACCAAACGTAAAATTGATATACTCACTCAGCCCTTCGGCGAAAAGATCATCAATATTTTACAATACCTTGCCATGGAGCTCGACTCACCATACAGTGGTGATGAACTGCTGTTTGAGATCATGCACTATGACTTTTTCAATATCCCTCCTATTGAAATTGCCAAAGCAAGTGTAGCGGTATTTAAGGAAAACTTTGGTACGCTGGCCTACAATCAGCCTAAAACATCCATCCGCCGTTATGTGAGCGAAATGAGGCCACCCAAACAAGCTGACCTTTTTCAGCCCGATCAACAACAGGAAATGCGATACCTCGTAAGCAATATTGATTACCTGCTTAAAGACGCAGTAAGTGTTACCCTGCAGCAGCTTTTTCAAAGCGTTATCTCCAAAATGGGCATCCTTAAATACATTATGCAGCAGGAGGATAAAGGCAGCTACATGCAGATGCTCACCAGCTTTTTTGATTTTCTGAAGGATGAAAGTCGCAAAAGGCCCGATATCAGTCTGAATGACCTGATCCAGACCATTGAGATGATGAAGAAGCACCAGATTCGCCTGGAGCTCAACCAAAGTATCTTTTCTGAAAACGGCATTAACTTCCTTACCGCACACGGCTCCAAAGGCCTTGAGTTTGAATACGTGTTTTTTATTGGTTGCGATAAACGTACCTGGGACAGCAAAGGCCGTAACAGCGGTTTCAGTTACCCGGATACCCTTACCCGTGCCGTGGCCGACGATATAGCTCAAAAAGAGGAAGCCCGCCGGTTGTTTTACGTGGCCGTAACCCGCGCCAAGCAGCACCTCGTAATCTCATACGCTGCTAAAGATAAAAAAGACAAAGACCAGGAAGCAAGCCAGTTTGTAGGTGAGATACTGGCCAGTACCAACCTGCAGGTACAATATCCAAAAGTGAACGCCGATGATATGATCGACTTCCAGGCAACCCAGTTTAGCGAAACCGACAAACCTAAAGTTGAGTTATTGGATAAAAACTATATTAATCAGCTGCTGCAAAACTATACTTTATCGGTAACCCACCTAAGCAGTTATCTGGATTGCCCGCTGCGCTTTTATTTTCAGTGCCTCATCAGGGTGCCATCGGGCAAAAGTCCGGCGGCTACATTTGGACAGGCAGTGCACTGGGCGCTTAACAAAACTTACAGGCAGTTGAAGGATAATGATAACGAGTTTTTGAGTACAGAAAATTTCATGCGTGAATTCAGATGGTATATGGCCCGCAACCGCGATTCATTTACTAAAGATGAGTTCAAGCTACGCTCAGCTTATGGCGAAAAGATCCTGCCTCCGTATTATGAGCAAAATGTACCGCACTGGAATAAAATAGCGGTAACCGAGCGATCAATAAAAAACATCGAAGTAGCAGGTGTACCTATTAAAGGTAACCTGGATAAAATTGAATTTGACGGCAAGCAGGCTACTGTTGTTGACTATAAAACCGGCAAACCCAAAAATGCCAAAGATAAGCTACTGCGCCCAACCAACGATGCACCAAACGGGGGCGATTACTGGCGACAAGCTGTATTTTATAAAATACTGATAGATCATGACCGCACTACCGACTGGCAGGTGATAAGCACCATTTTTGATTTTGTTGAACCGATAAGCGATGGTGAATATTACAGCGAAAAATTTGTGATAACACCTGAGGATGTAGAGATAGTAACCGGGCAGATCAAAGATACCTATGAACAGATCATGGCGCACAATTTCAGCACAGGCTGCGGCAAAAAAGAATGCGACTGGTGCCATTTTGTAAAAAGCAATTTTAAACAGGCCGATGAGATTTTAGGGATTGTTGCGGAGGAGGAAGGGGAATAAAAAGAATATTTTCAAAATCCCCTCTTGAGAGCAGGGCTGTTGCATTCTAATGTTTAGTCGCAAGCTCAAGCGTCTTTCGCTTGAATTATGGCTCCGGTAAGCGTCCACGCTTACCTTTTTGATGTTGTTACGCGAGCGTGGACGCTCAAAAAGGGCCAACACTCGAGCGTGGATGCTCGACCGTGCGATTTTTAAAGCACATTGATTTAGAATGCAACAGCCCTGCTCTTGAGAGGGAGCGCGTAGGAACAAGTGGTAGCTGGGGTGTGTTTCTGCTATAAGTTTATCAAAACAGAAACACACCCCTCCGCCCCTCTCAAGAGGGGAATCGCACAATCCCGCGTTTTTGCTTCCTTGAGTTAACGGCTATTGCGTGAACTCTTGAACGTGCGACGTCATTAAAAAAACACCATCACGGGATTATTACAATGCGTTTCATTCTGTCAATTCATTAATTCCATAAATTCGGGTTCAGACATCATTTTATGAAACACATTCTCCCATTTATCCTCCTCATCCTAACCCTTCCGGCCACCGCCCAAACCATCGTAAAACAGGATGCTGCTATTAAACAAATGGTTGATGAGGTATCGGCCAAAAATATTGAAGCTACCATTCGCAAGCTGGTAAGCTTCAAGAGCCGCCATACGCTGAGTGATACCACCAGCAAAAGCACCGGAAGCGGAGCAGCCCGAAACTGGATCAAAGCTGAAATGGAGAAATATGCCGCGGAATCAAACGGGCGGATGACCGTTCAGTTTGATACTTTCACACAGTCCAAAAGTCAGCGCGTTGATAAACCTATCAAATTAAAAAATGTACTGGCTATATTAAAAGGTACAGATCCGAATGATACCCGGGTATACCTGGTTTCGGGTCATTACGATTCGCGGATTAACGACGTGATGGATGCCAACGGTATTGAGCCCGGAGCCAATGATGATGCTTCGGGCACGGCACTTTCGATGGAATTGGCAAGGGTGATGGCCAAACGGTCGTTCCCGGCTACTATTATTTTCATGACGGTGGTTGGCGAAGAACAAGGGCTTTACGGATCGGCCAATGTTGCCAGACGGGCCAAAGCCGAAAACTGGAATGTGGATGCCATGCTGAATAATGACATCGTAGGCAATACCTACGGCATGGAAACCGACCTGAAGGACAACCGCAGTGTAAGGGTTTTTAGTGATGGTGTGCCTACCGCTGCTACGGACAAACAAGTGGCAGCGCTAAAATCGTTAGGTGGCGAAAACGATAGTCCGTCGAGGCAGCTGGCACGATATACCAAAGAAATTGGGGAGCGCTATGTTGATCAATTGGATGTAAAGCTTATTTACCGGCGCGACCGTTACCTGCGCGGCGGTGATCACCTGCCATTTTTAGAACAGGGCTTTACTGCCGTAAGGTTTACCGAAATGAATGAAAACTTTAACCGTCAGCACCAGAATATCCGCACGGAAAATGGCGTTGAATACGGCGACCTTCCCGATTTTGTCGATTTTACTTATGTACAAAAGGTGGCCCGCATGAACCTTGCGGTATTGGCCAATCTTGCTTTCGCCCCAGCCGAGCCTCAAAGTGTGGGTATAATAACAAGTGACCTAACCAACAAAACCAAACTGAAATGGGAAAGTCCAGCTACGGGTAAAAAACCGGCTGGCTATTATATACTGATGCGTGAAACTATCAGCCCTTATTGGGAAAAGAAATTTTATGTAACCGATACTTCGGCTACGCTGAATTACTCAAAGGATAATTATTTTTTTGCGGTGCAGTCGGTTGATGCAGATGGGCATGAGAGTTTACCTGTATTTCCGAAGCCTGTGAGATAAATTGATGGAAATTGCATACTAAAAAACCCATGTCATTGCGAGCGCAGCGCGGCAATCGCATGCTATACAGAGCGGCTGTGCTAATCGATTGCTTCATACCTTGCAATAACTATTTGGGAAAAAGCTCCTAACCTCCAGCCTCTAATCACTAACAGCTACTTCACGCTCTTACGCTGCACAATAAAATATCCGGCAATAAATACCACCAGGGCTATCGCCATACTTACAAATACGTCTTTGGTAAAAACATCTATCTGTAACCTGTTAGAGGGATCACCATGATTATTTTTTAACATGCTGCTGATAGCTGCCATGGGGTGAGCGTATGGAAATAAGTAACTATACTCCCAACCTTTTGTAGCTGCTACAACTCCGGCTATGGTACATACAAAGCCTATCCCCATCGGTTTTAAGAAATCGGCCCAAAATAAGCTGAGCAAAAACTGGATAGAAAGGATACCTAACGATGATAAAAAAAGTTTAAAATAGATCTGCGCCAGTTCACTTTCCATATGGTAATTATCAAACCGGAGTTCGGGTTTAACTATACTCAGCAAATTACCAAAACCTATAGTGAACAGTACAAACAGCGTTAAACATAAAAACACGAGGAATACTGCATAAAAATATTTGGCTGCATAAACTGACCAGCGCGGAATTGGCAGGTTAAACAACGTTTTCCAGGTATCAGCCCTGTGTTCAATGCTATTTACTGAGTAGGCAATAAAAATGATATAAATCGGCAATATTAGCGACCCCATGACAGCCAAAATAGCACCAGCAAACTGTAGCCAAAGCATCATTGGCGGCAATGATACCAACTTTTCACTTTTGGTATAAAACCCGGCAAACAGCAAAACCCCTATCAGCAAAGGCAGTATAACAGAGGCCCAAAAGCCAAGTGTTTTACGGCTTTTATAAAACTCCGAACGGAATGATAGTATAAATCCTTTCATGGCTTAGGCGCTTTGGGTGATATCTAAAAATAGTTTTTCGAGATCTTTTTGTTGCTTGCTGATGCTGTAAACCGTTTGTCCGTTTTTGTTTAGCAGCGTATTAATCTCGCCCATTTGCTGTTTGGAAATGTAGGGTACCAGTAAATGTTCGTCGGTTACGTCAGTTACATTGATATGGTTGCGTGTTAACAGGTTGGCAGCGTCGACAGTATTCTCTGCCTCAACACGTACCAGCGGTTTACTGATGGCCTGCAAATCGGCTATACTGCCCTGAAAAAGCATAGCGCCGTTGTTAATAATACCCACATGGGTAGCCATGCGTTCAATTTCACCCAATAGGTGGCTTGATATAAAAACGGTTTTACCGTGTTTAGCAACCAATTTTTTCAGCAACTCGCGGATCTCAATAATGCCATTGGGATCCAGTCCGTTGGTAGGCTCATCTAAAATTAACAATTTAGGATCGGCCAGCAGCGCCAGTGCAATGCCAAGGCGTTGTTTCATCCCCAGTGAATATTGGCCGGCCTTTTTATTGGCAGCATGGCTTAGCTGCACAAGGTTAAGCATATCTTCAACGCGTTGAGCGGGTACCTGCAACAATAAGGCCCTGTTCAATAAATTTTCTCTCCCGGTTAAATGCTGATATAAAGCAGGCTGCTCAATAAGCGAGCCTATTTGTGAAAGTATGCTGATGCGGTTTGTTTTGATGTCCTGCTCAAAGATGTTGATGTTGCCTGCATCAGGTTTTAGCAGGTTAAGCAGAAGCTTGATGGTAGTGGTTTTCCCGGCACCGTTGGGACCGAGAAAACCATATATACTTCCTTCCGGAACTTGCAGCGCCAGCGATTTAACTACCTGCTGCTTACCAAAGGTGAAGGAAAGCCCTTCGGTTTTAATTACCATATATTATTTTTTGCAATTGAGCAAACGGTTTTAACCATTACAAAACCTTTGTGAAACAATGAGGTAGCATGTACTGCTGTGCGGCCAATTATTGCTGTTTCCTTTTTTTGCTCGAACTGGTAGCTTACCCCCAAAATAAGGGCAAACATTACCGGGATCAATAACATTATAAAAGGATTTGAATTTTTGATAAGCGTTTTCATTGTGAGTGGTGATTTTATACAACAAAGGAATATCAAAAAAATAACCTGCTAAAATCATTTAGACCAACACACTTTGTTTATAGATGAACGCTTTTCTGCATCTTTTAACCGGTTCATCGATAATAAAAGCCAGTTCATCGAAAAAAAGGGCGGCTATATATAAATAACAGGCCGATATCATTATCAAAATATTAAATTAGATGCCACACCCATAAATAAAAAAGGGATTTAAAAACAGCGAATGGAGGCTTCATTACCATTACCGAAATCCAGAACAGGCATCAAAACTGCATGGATAATTTTTTGGCACCTGTTTTTCTGGGCGGCCATTATATCCTTTTTTGTTTTTTTGGCGAGGCTTAACGATGCAATGCTCAGTACCAAGGAATTACTGGTGATATTTTTGCTTTATCCTACCATTAACATTAGCCTGTTTTATCTTAACTACCTGGTTTTCATACCAAAATTCCTCAATAAAAAACGATATTGGCAATACGCCACTTTTGTGCTTACAAGCATCATAGTTTACGGTGTAGCCAAATATGGGGTAGGCCTTTTATTTAAAGATATTGTATTGGTACATCAAAAAGGGCACGTTACCAGCTTCGCCACCTATTTTTACAGCAGTATTTTCACCAGCCTGATATTTGTTTTTTTAAGTACCGCCCTGAAGTTCAGTACAGACTGGTTCCTGAACGAACGGATCCAGCGCGATCTGGAAAACCAGCGCCTCATTGCAGAGCTCGCCTTCTTGAAGTCGCAGATCAACCCACATTTTTTGTTTAACTCCCTGAACAGTATCTATTCGCTGGCCTACCAGCGTTCCGAAACTACCCCCGAAGCCATTTTGAAGCTTTCGGAAATTATGCGTTATATGTTATATGAGTGTAACGATAATAAAGTTGATTTAAGCAAAGAGCTCCAGTACCTGCAAAATTATATCGACCTGCAAAAGATCCGCTTCGGCAGCAAAGCCTTTATTGACTTTAAGGTGGATGGCAATATTACCGATCAGAAAATAGAACCCTTGCTGCTGATTGCTTTTATCGAAAACGCCTTTAAGCATGGCGTTGCCAATGATATCACTTCGCCCATAAAGTTGCTTATTAATGTGGCCGACGGCAAGCTGCATTTCTATATCCAAAACAAAAAACATAACCATAACCGCGATGCGGTTGGCGGTATTGGTTTGATAAACGTACAACGCCGGCTCGATTTGCTTTACCCCAACAGGTATTCCCTAAAAATCAGGGACGAAGAATATACTTACACTTGCGAATTATCAATAGATTTATAGTTATAACCCATTATAACCATGGCCTATCTGAAAAATCTACTCACAGTTTTGTTTTTAGCGGCATCGGCGTTTTCAGTCCGTGCACAAACAGATCCAAAAGCAACCGAGGTTTGGGACCCCGAACCAGAAGTTGTTTTGCCGGGTGCAGGCGACAAACCTCCGTCTGATGCTATTATTTTGTTTGATGGCAAAAACCTTGATAAGTGGACAGATCAGAAGGGCAACAAACCGGGCTGGATAGTAAAGGACGGTATAGTAACTGTTAAGCCGGGCAGCGGCTCCATCATCACCAAACAAAACTTTGCCGATTGTCAGTTGCATATCGAATGGCGCACCCCGACCGTTGTTAAAGGCGAAGGGCAGGAGCGCGGAAATAGCGGTGTAATTATGCAAAGCCGGTACGAACTGCAGATCCTTGATAGCTATAAAAACCGCACTTACTCTAACGGGCAGGCCGGTTCCATTTACAAACAATATGTACCGCAGGTGAATGCTTCGCTTAAACCGGGCGAGTGGCAAAAATATGATATCATTTATACCGCACCGCGTTTTAATATTGATAGCTCGGTTAAAACGCCTGCGTTTATTACGGTGATGCATAATGGTGTGCTGGTGCAAAACCACGTGGCTATAAAAGGTACGGTAGCACACGTTGGTCAGCCTAAATATCAAAAACATCCTTTCGCACTGCCGCTGTTATTGCAGGAGCATGAGTTCCCGGTATCGTTCCGCAATATCTGGATCAGGGAGCTTGGTGTTCAAAAACTATTGAACGGTAAGGATAAAAAAGGCTGGTATACTTATTTGGATACCTTGGGCAAGGATAACGACGTACATAATAATTTCGCCATAGAAAATGGGATGGTACATGTTATGGGCAAATACTTTGGCTACATGGCTACCAAAAAATCGTACGATAATTATTACCTGAAGGTGGTGTTTAAATGGGGAACCAAACAATACCACCCACGCGAAAAAGGAGCCCGCGATGCCGGTATCTTATACCATTTTGGCGAAGGCGATAAAGATGTGGTATGGCCCAGGTCGATAGAGTGCCAAATCCAGGAAGGTGATTGCGGCGATATCTGGTGCGTACAGCATACCAGTGTTGTTACACCTAATAAATCGGCCATTGAGTGGGACCAGCAGCGTGTTTACCGCACGGCAAATTTTGAAAACCCGCACGGCGAGTGGAACACCATCGAAATCATTTGTAACGGCACCCAGATTGAGCACTATATAAACGGGCACCGGGTAAACTGGGGGATAGCATCCTTATCGCACGGTCGGATCCTGCTACAATCGGAAGGGGCAGAAATTTGGTACAAATCGGTTGATTTGACACCGTTATAACAAAACAGCACATTAAAAAATTTAAGATATCCATTATTACATTATTTTTACGCTATGATCAGATGTTTGGTAGTTGACGATGAGCCTTTGGCGCTGCATATTTTGGAAGACTATATTTCCAAGATGCCTTTTTTGCAATTGGTTAAAGCCACAACCAACCCTATCGAGGCGCTCACCATGGTTCAGGCCGCAGAAGTTGACCTGGTATTTTTAGATGTGCAAATGCCCGAGCTTACCGGCATCCAGTTTTTGAAAATAGCCAACGGCAAGGCCAAAGTTATTTTAACCACCGCTTATCCACAATATGCGCTTGAGGGCTATGAACTTGACGTGGTTGATTACCTTTTAAAGCCTATCGCATTTGATCGCTTTTTTAAATCGGTGCAAAAGGCTCAAAGCATTATCCAACCGGTAGTGGCTAAGCCGCAGCAGGTAGTTGTACAGGCCGAACCTGTGCAGCAGGATGATTTTTCAACCGATTTTATCTTTGTAAAAACCGAGCATAAAATTCAGAAGGTTTATTTGCACGATATCCTTTTTATAGAAGGCTTGAAAGACTATATCAGCATCTTCACCTCTGCTGAGCGGATCATCACCCTGCAGGGCATGAAAAAGATGGAGGATGCCTTACCCGAAAAACATTTCGTGCGGGTTCATAAATCGTATATCGTCGCCCTCAATAAAATAGACAGCATTGAACGGAGCCGTATCCAGATAGGTGAGAAGATCATCCCCGTTGGCGACACTTACCGCGACGAGTTTTTCCGGATGATTGAGAATAAGAATATTTAGGGGTTAACGTTGATTCGCAAATAATACCAACACTTATAAAAACACGACATTTAAGCGCAGCGTGGCAACCTTGTAGCCAATGCATGTCCGCTCAATATAACTACGGGATTGCCACGTCGCCCCTTAACTTAGGCCTACGCGGCTCCTTATAATGACGTGATCGTATGTTATTGATTATTAAGTATGTTTTTTATCAGTTTTGTGAATGTGGGCGTTGCCTGCGGCCCGTGCTATCCGCTCATACTGCACAGGCATTAGCCACATGGCCGGTATCCGCTACTATCACTAACGCGGCCCCCGCACAGTATCGCTGGAATATATTTTTTACGTCATTACGATTTTTTTCAGGCTTCCCCTGATGGGTACTCGCAATGACATGATTTATTTATTCCGCAAATACCCCCCTCCTTACAACTTACCTATTTAAAAAATATATTTCATAAAAGTGAATTTTTTGTATTTTACACGGTCATTGATCCTATAAAACATACTATGAGTTACCAGGTAGACCTGACCAACTGCGACAGAGAACCCATCCATATCCCCGGAAAGATCCAATCGCACGGTTTTTTGATCGCTGTAAACAGCCAATCGTACAACATTTCCTACATCAGCCAAAACATTGAAAGCTACACCGGTGTTAATGCCGCCAGGCTGTTAGGTAAAAATATTGCTGAGCTGGAAGAGCAATTAGCCATAGCAAGCAATACCGCATCCTTACAACAATTGCTAAACCTGGCCAAAGGTTCAAAAAGCTCGGACACCATTAATCCACTGGCTATTGATATAAAAGGCGTTAATTATAATCTCATCATCAGTCATTCAACTAATGACCTGGTGCTGGAATTTGAGCCGACCGAATCAGACCTGGGGCATGACATCCAAAAAACTATTGGTCGCTCCGTAGCTGAGATCTTAAGTGGTAAAAATCTATCCATATTGCTGCAAAACGCTGCCTTTGAAATAAAAAAGATCATCAACTATGATAGGGTAATGATCTATAAATTTAATGAGGACGGGCACGGCGAGGTAACTGCCGAAGTGAAGAACGACGACCTGGAACCTTTTTTAGGTTTACATTATCCGGCATCGGATATCCCCAAACAGGCCCGCGAGCTTTATAAGATCAATCTTACCCGTATCATAGCCGATGTAAATTCAGAAAGTTCGGCTATTATTACTTATGAGGAAGGAACTGTACCGCTCGACCTTACCCATTCGGTATTACGGGCAGTATCACCTATCCACATCCAGTATTTAAAAAACATGGGGGTTGGGTCGAGCTTTAGTATTTCACTTATCGCCCACGGTGAACTTTGGGGACTTATCGCCTGCCATAATTATTCGCCCCGATTTATAGATTATAAATCGCGCGATGCCTCTAAACTGATCGGCCAAATCCTGTCATCAGCTTTGGAATACAGACAAGACGAAGAAGACTCGGCAAAACTCCATGAACTGGGTGAGGCGGTCAATACCATTGCCGATTATATAAAAAAAGACACCGATTTCACTTTTGCATTAACCCGCAATAAGGTTACAATTAAAGATGTTACCACAGCAACAGGTGCAGCACTGATATATGATGACGAAATAAACATCATAGGACAGGCGCCTACAGAAGAGCAAATTACCGACATAATTGAATGGCTTAAAGTAAATATGGTTGATACCGTTTACAGCACGCACCGTTTCCCTGAGATATTCCCGGCGGCAAAGGATTACAGCGGCGTTGCCAGTGGTATATTGGCCTGTTCATTGTCAAGAGAACTTGGCGAAATGATCATCTGGTTTAAACCGGAGCAAATAAAGTCTATTAACTGGGCAGGCAATCCCGAAAAACCGGTTGAAGAAACGGCAAATGGCTTATTACAGCTATCACCAAGGAAATCATTTGAAAGCTGGACACAAATCGTCAAAAACACCTCAGAAAAGTGGAAACAAGATGAGATCACTGCAGTTTTACGGGTACGGGAAGACATCATTTATGCCATTAACCGTAAAGCAAACGAGATCAGGATCCTGAACGAACGTTTGCAACTGGCCTATGATGAGCTGGACACTTTTAGTTATACCATATCGCATGACCTGCGGACCCCACTTTCTTCTATAAAAAATTACTCAGAGTTGCTGCTATCGAGCAACAAAAGCCTGGATGAACAGGCTAAGAAAATGCTCGACAGGATTATAAAGGGTACCGACAAAATGCATATGCTCATTAAAGAGATCCTGCATTACTCGCGTGTGGGCCGTGCCGAAATTGAAGCGGTGCCAATTAACATGAAGCTGTTACTAAATGAAATTAAAAGGGAAGTACTATCGGCCCTGAACCCTGAAAATATTGAATTTACCATTGGCGAAACACCATCAATTGAAGGAGACAGTGTAATGATAACACAGGTGTTCACCAATTTGATTAATAACGCCGTTAAATATTCATCAAAAGCAACCCCATCCAAAGTAAAAATTGAAGGAGTGGTTAAAACCAACGAAATAGTTTATTCCGTATCTGACAACGGCGTTGGTATTGATGTTAACTATTATAACCGTGTGTTTGAATTATTTAAACGCATGGACAACGCGCTGGAGTTTGAGGGCACAGGCGTTGGCCTTGCCATTGTAAAACGCATTGTTGAAAAACACAAAGCACGTATTTGGTTTGAAAGCAAATTAGGATTTGGCACAGTTTTTTATATATCTTTTAAAATTAGTTAGTTGTGAGTTCGCCTGATATTTTATATGTTGAAGATGACGAAGATTTTGCATTTATAATGCAGCATGCCGTACAAGAAGTAAAAAATGGACTTACCGTAAAGATCATTGATAATGGGAAAGATGCGCTTGAGCAATTAAAGCAGCTTACCGAAGCCAGGGTTAAACCGAAGCTTATACTGCTCGATCTCAATTTGCCGGGGCTTTCGGGGCTCGATCTGGTAAAACGTATCCGTGAAATTCCATTTTTAAAGTATGTGCCTGTGGTATTTTTTTCAACCTCTGATAATCCCAAAGACGTTAAAGCATCGCTTGAATTTGGCGCTAATGCCTATTTAACTAAGCCCGCCGGTTATTTAAACCTGGTAAGTTGCGTTGAATCACTTTATAACTTTTGGTTCACTAAAAACCTTAATATCAATTAAAGCATTGAAAAAAATATTAGTTATTGAAGATGATGCCGATATAGCCGACATCATGGGCATCGCTCTGGGCGATAAATATGAGGTTGAGGTTAAACGCGACGGCCACGAGGTTGTAGCACAAATCGAAAACTTTTTGCCCGACCTGATCATACTCGATAACTATATTGGCCAGCGGCAGGCCGGGGAGATCATTAAAGAAATTCATCAATATGATGACCACAGGACTATACCTTTTGTATTATTTTCTGGTCATGAAAATATTATACACCTCGCTAAAATGCTCAATGCAACTTCATTCCTCGCGAAACCTTTTGCACTTGATGATCTTTACAAATGCATAGATGGTATCTTAGCGGCGTAAAAAACACGCATATCTATGCTTCATGAAAAAATAAAACAGGCTACAGCCCATTTGCATGATCAGCTTGAGCAAAAAATGTTTGTAAGCCAGATTATGGATGGCTCGCTTACATTTGAGCAGTATCAAACCATATTGACAGTAAACTATGCTACTCACCTCGCAACAGAAGATTTTTTGTTTTCTGCTCTTAGCGATAAACTGCGTCAAAAACTGCATATCGAAAGCAGGATAAAACTACCGGCATTACTACGTGACCTGGAGGAGATCAATTCGGCAGTGGGGGGGGCGCCAAACACTGCCCCCGGTTTTATCGACGTAAACAGTGATGCCTCAGTTTTGGGTGCCATGTATGTGTTGGAAGGCGCAACGCTTGGCGGCAGCGTCATAGCAAAACGCCTCAAAACCAATGAGCAGTTGTTGCCTTACAATCTGAACTATCATTATTACCAGGTGTATGGCGATCAGCTTGGCTTAAAGTGGAAACAATTTTTAGAGGTACTTAATACGATACCTGAAACTGAACACGAAGCAGCGATAAAAAATGCTGTAAGTTTGTTTGAGCATATGGCAAACACTAAGATAGCTACTACTACCGTAGTACTTGCACCGCCGGAGGTATAAAGGTTTAACTCCGTCATTGCAAGTCACCCATCAGGAAAATCCTGAAAAAATCGTGATGACGTCTAATCTATGTTTTAGGGTATTGCGTGGGGGCAGCGTTAGGGATAGAAGCGTAAAGCCCACAGCGCGGGTTGGGTTTGCGGGCAGGGAAGGCGAGGACTTGCAGCGGATAGCCCGGGCCGCAGGCAACGCCCATATCACAAAAAAAATCAAAAATAGACCTAATAATCAATAGCTTACGATCACGTCATTATAATGAAACAAAGAAAAATAAGAAGACGCTGTATCAAAAATCAAATTGACCACCCCTGGTGTTGTGTTACCTTTGAATTGTAACTTAGCCGATAATATTTATACTAAAAAGGGGGGTTAACACTTTTTTGGCATAAAAAACACCCAACTAATTGACTACAAGCGATATAAGTAAAAATAGGCACAAAATTCTGTTAACCCTGTTAACCCCCTTCTGTCAGTAGAGTCAACCCAAAACTACCTATCACTTAAGTATCCGAATAAGTCAAAATAAGAAGGGGCTGTATCACGATTATGCTACAGCCCCTTCTTTATAAAATGGGGATTTCAATCCAACGCATCTGCTGTATCCTTCTCTCCTATCTGTTGCCTCCACATAGCGTAGTACAAACCT
Organism: Mucilaginibacter sp. Mucisp86; assembly: GCF_047324315.1. Taxonomy (NCBI): domain Bacteria; kingdom Pseudomonadati; phylum Bacteroidota; class Sphingobacteriia; order Sphingobacteriales; family Sphingobacteriaceae; genus Mucilaginibacter; species Mucilaginibacter sp. Mucisp86. Next base: position 3,517,256 of record NZ_CP168503.1, on the reverse strand, counting down.
TTTTGAGCAATCAGATCGGCATGTTTACCGCCTTCAATAATGCGGCCTTTCTCCAGTACATAAATACTGTCGGCATGCATAATAGTTGATAATCGGTGAGCGATCAGGATAGTGATATGATTTTCTTTTTCGGATACATTACGGATGGTTTCTGTGATCTCCTCTTCGGTGATAGAATCAAGTGATGAGGTAGCTTCGTCAAATACCAGGATATCCGGTTGGCGCAGTAACGCTCGCGCTATGGAAAGACGCTGTTTTTCACCACCCGAAACTTTTACACCACCTTCGCCAATTACAGTACTTAAACCTTTATCAGCGCGGGCAAGCAGGGTTTGGCAGGCGGCACGTTGCAGTACATCCATACATTCCTCATCGGTAGCATTGGGACGCACAAATTGCAGGTTCTCGCGGATAGTACCGGAAAACAGTTGTGTATCCTGGGTTACAAAACCAATCTTCTCACGCAACTGATCAAGATCGATATCATTGCTTACCGTACCATTGTATAAAATATCCCCCTGTAAAGGCTGATACAAACCTACCAGTAATTTCACCAGCGTTGTTTTACCCGAACCCGACGGCCCTACAAACGCTATCGTTTCACCCGAATTAGTTTCGAAGCTGATATGATTAAGCGCGTTACGGTTAGCCGTTAGGTGTTTAAAACTAACATCGTTAAAGGTCAGTTTATCTACTTTTTCAAGCAGCACCGGCTTTTCAGGTTTTTTATCAATAGGGATGCTCAATATCCTGTTGAAGTTACCAAGAGAAACCTCGGCCTCGCGCCATGAAAGGATCACGTTGCCCAACTCCTGCAAAGGGTTAAATAAAAAGAAGGAATAAAACAAAAAGCTAAAGTACTGGCCCGGCGAAATAGTACTCTTAAAGATGAGCATTAACAGTACCACAACCATTACGCTGCGCACGAAATTTACCGTGGTTCCCTGTACAAAGCTCATGCTGCGCACGTACTTCACTTTTTTCAGTTCCAGGTCGAGGATTTTGTAGGTTGTATTATTTAACCTTGCTATTTCCTGCTTTGCCAAACCCAGGCTTTTTACCAGTTCGATATTTCTTAACGACTCGGTAGTTGAACCTGCAAGAGCAGTTGTTTCGGCTACGATTGTTTTCTGGATTTTCTTGATCCTCCGGCTCATGGCCATACTTACAAAGGCAATAACGGGTATTGCAGCAAAATAAACAAGCGTAACCTTATAACTCACATTGATAGAGTAAACAATTACAAATACCATCCCGATTAACGATACAAACAGGATCCCGATAAAAGAGGTAATAAACTTTTCGCAATCCAGCCGTACCTTTTGTAATATGCCCAGGGTTTCGCCGCTGCGCTGATCTTCAAATACCTGGTACGGCAGCTCAAGCGAGTGCTTTAAGCCATCGGCATACATTTCGGCGCCAACCTTTTGGGTAATGATATTGGTAAAATAATCCTGGAAGTTTTTGGCTATCCGCGATACCATGGCAACACCAATAGCTGCCCCTACAAGCAATAATACTTTGTTTAAATATTCGTCATAGTGAAGGGAGGTGCGCTGTTCAATAACGCGGTCAACTATACGACCGGTTATCCAGGGATCCAACAGCGAGAAACCTATATTCATGGCCGCCAGGAATAGTGCAAATACCACAATCCAGCGGTGTTTTTTTAAGTAAGAGATTAATACATTCATGTTTCGGCAACAAACATAAAAAAAGGGAATGGCTAAGTAGCTCATTCCCTTTTAATTTGACATAAGGTTAATATTAAACCGTCATGATATCTTTTTCTTTAGCCTCTGAAAGCTGATCAACTTTAGCGATGTAAGCGTCGGTAAGTTTTTGAACTTCAGCCTCACCTGTTTTTATTTCATCCTCAGAAACACCTTCTGATTTTAGTTTCTTGATCTTTTCGTTGGCATCTTTACGGATGTTCCGAACAGCTACCTTACCGGTTTCAGCTTCTGCTTTAGCTTTCTTAACCAGGTCACGACGACGCTCTTCGGTAAGTGGTGGTACATTGATACGGATAATGATACCGTCGTTTTGTGGGTTAACACCTAAGTTAGCTTCTTTAATAGCTTTTTCGATAGGGTTTAACAATGATTTTTCCCATGGCTGAACAACAATGGTACGGGCATCAGGGGTGTTAACACTGCCTATCTGGCTTAATGGTGTTTGGGTGCCATAGTAATCAACCCTGATATCGTCAAGTAATGAAGGGCTCGCCTTACCTGCACGTATTTTATTTAATTCGCTATCTGCATGGTCAATGGCCTTTTCCATCAAAGCCTTTGCATCGTTCACTTGTTTTTTAATGAGTTCGCTCATCGGTTTTTAAATTTTCAACAAAAGTAACAAAATCTATGATTTTACAGCTTTGGTATTTGGGTACAATTCAAAAGCATTTAACATTTAATAACATTATTTAACATTTAAATATTATTGAATGATAGGTATATTAGTATAAAATATTATCGCCATGAAAAAAACTTTATTTTTTGTTATTCTGATAGCCTGTGCAGGTCAGCTTAAAGCACAAACGCTTAATAAAGTGCCTAACAATAATAATCCTGTCGATAAGCTTTTTAACCTGAAACCATTAAAGGCAGATACTAATCTATCGAAGTTGATTCCGATACTTCCGAAAAACGGGCTCCTAAATAATAACACCTTGTTAAATACCCGAGAGCTTATCGCCGATGAACCTGTTTACAGCCGTATGCCGGTAGTTAAAACTTACCCGAGTGATAATATGCCCGTTGTTAAAACAGATGAGCCGGGAATGAAATATCATATGCTGATTAAAAGAATAGACGTAGTTAATCCGGATAGCGTTAAGGTGAAGAAAGATAAAGTTACTCCGTGATAATGCTTTTGTCCGCATTCAACTTATAAAACCATATTCCAGACAAAAAGAGAAGTGGATATGCTGAATAAGCAATAAAGCCCCTTTTGTTTAAAAATGACCGTGTATGGAACAATAAGAAAAATAAAAGTACAAAAAGTGCTATACCAATCACAGATAATGTTAGCTTCACTAAGTTTCTGTTTAAGATGATCTTACTAAGCAAGCTTGTTATTAAATAAAACAATATAAAGCCAGGCACAGATAGCAACAATCCGAAGAATACCATATAAAGCATATATGACATTAATTGCAGCATTGACCACAGAGGTTCAGAAAAAAAATTGCCCTCACCGCCAAATGGCAACTGCGCTACCAATATAATAACAGGAGCAATTAAGAAAGAGGTAAACCAGATCCTTAAACAATAAGACCTTACAGGTTTCATATATAGTTGATTGACGGTACATTAATTGCAGCGTCACAAGTCGGCCCAGCACTATCCTCCACACAAGACTTGCGCCACTTGAGATGTTGGACTTTCTTCAGCTTCAAAAATCCTTATTCAAAACCTTCTCCAGCTCCGCAAAGCTGATATTCATTTTAACCCGGCCCTGCTTAGCGTATGAAATCTCGCCGGTTTCTTCAGATACGATGATGGCAGTTGCCTCATTAGCCTCTGTTACACCTATACCTGCCCTGTGACGCAAACCAAACTGTGCCGGCAGGTCTGTTTTTTCGGTAAGCGGCAAAATACAACTGGCCGATTTAATTTTATTCTCCGAAATTACTACCGCCCCATCATGCAGCGGACTGGTTTTTTGAAAGATACTTTCCAGCAAGCGTTTTGAAATTTTAGCCTCCACAACCTCACAGCTGTTTTGGTAAAACTGCTCATCATAATACTTGGCAAAAACGATAAGCGCCCCGGTACGGGTTTGCTTTAGGCTTTTGCAGGCATCAATAATGGGCTTGATTCGGGCATAGTTGTTTTTCTCAACTTCGGATTTTCCGAAGAAATACTGCCACCAGGCTTTATTACGCTGTAGTGAAGCATTCTTGCCTACCAATAATAAAAACCGCCTCACCTCCTGCTGAAACACTACGATAATGGCAATGATCCCCACATCAACAAACTTACCCAGGATAATGGTAAGCAGCTTCATATCCAATGCCTTCACTACAAAGTTTAGGGCAAAGATCACCGCAAAACCGATAAAGATATTGGCCGCAATAGTCCCCCTGATGAGGTTGTACAACTGGTAAATAATCAATGCCACCAGCAATACATCAAGGATAGAGAAGAAACCTATTTTGGGAAAGAGAGATTGTAAGGACTGCATTTACGAAGTTAATAAGTTTACCCGAACATAAACGCCGGAAAGCGGGTAAATATGATCAACCTGTTAACAGCAATAACCATTTTACATACCCGTGTTTATCTTTTCAGGGATTGTAAGGGCCTCCTGGCACGCCCCAGCCCCATTGCGGCATCGGCGTATCCGGGCTTTCTGTTGTATTATCCGTTTGAGAATTTAATACCGCTATCCGAGTACCCCATTCCAGGTAAGCCATAAAAGCCGAACGAAACTCAGGATCATCTGGCAGCGATAGCTCATCCGCAGTTTGCAGCAACAGTTCAATCCAGCGTTTGCGGTGCGCTTCTGTTAAATGCTTTTGCAAATGTTTATTGATCATGGCATAGTGGCTGCCTTCGGTTTCGCTGTAAGTTTTAGGTCCGCCAAAAACTTCGCTTACAAAATGAGCCACATGCATCCGATGCTGAGGCGACATATGCTTAAATACGGGCTCCAGCAGTTCATCGGCCAAAACCTTATCATAAAATTGATTGAAAAGCTGTTCAAAAGCAGGTGTACCACCCGCCCACTCAAACAACGTAGGGACTGTTGTTGTCATAATTGTAAATACCGGTTATGATAAAGATAAACAGTACATCTTTAAAAAGTCAGTAATTTACAAAAGCCATAAATTAATTATTTGTTTCGCTCGGTAGTGAACTTTACCAGTTGCTCCAACCCGCGGTGCGAATCACTGTCAGGAAAAGTATTCAGGATTTCGAAAGCCTCATCCTGGAAACGCTTCATTTGCGTTTCGGCATATTGAAGGCCGCCGGTATCCTTTACGAATTTGATGATCTCGGCTATTTTTTTAGGGTCTTCATTATGGTTCTTCACCAGGTTGATCACCCTCTTTTTTTCTGAACTGCTGCAATTGGCCAGCGCATAAATAAGCGGCAAAGTAACTTTTTTCTCCTTGATATCGATTCCTAATGGTTTCCCCACATCATCAGTACCAAAGTCAAACATATCATCCTTAATCTGGAAAGCTATGCCAATCTTCTCGCCAAAGAGGCGCATTTTTTCGATAATCTCATCGCTGGCTCCGGCAGATGCAGCCCCACAGGCGCAGCATGATGCGATAAGCGATGCTGTTTTCTGCCTGATTACATCATAATAAACCGGTTCGCCAATATCCATACGGCGCACCTTTTCAATCTGCATAAGTTCACCTTCGCTCATTTGCTTAACAGCGTCGGATACGATACGCAACAGTTGGAAATCATTATTATCGATAGAAAGCAGTAAGCCTTTTGAAAGCAGGTAATCTCCTACCAAAACGGCTATCTTGTTTTTCCATAAAGCATTGATAGAGAAAAAGCCGCGGCGCTGATAGGAGTTGTCAACCACATCATCATGCACAAGTGATGCCGTATGCAACAGTTCAACTAATGCAGCCCCACGGTGCGTTGCCTCATTGATGCCCCCGCAAATACTGGCCGAAAAGAACACGAACATAGGGCGGATCTGCTTGCCTTTACGCTTTACAATATAATGTGTAATGCGGTCAAGCAGCGGAACAGAACTCTTCATCGAGTTCCTGAATTTCTCCTCAAACGCATCAATATCAGCAGCAATAGGTTTTTTAATGTCGTTGATGCTCAGCATTGCAACCAAAACAGTATTTTATGTTAACCACCGCCTTGTGACAGTGCGGAGCAAACATAAGCTAAAATTATGTATCTGCATTACAGCCTACTATTTTTTACTCAAATTAAACCAAAGCATATCATAATAGTCATACCAATGCGAGTGCAATTTTTGTAAGTAGAGTTAAGTTTTTGTGAAAGCGGGGCCCGGTTTAAACGGGCTTCGCTTTTTTATTGATTGTAAGGGCAAATATTTTACCTTTGCACTCCACATTTACACGGAGAGGTGTCTGAGTGGTCGAAAGAGCACGCCTGGAAAGTGTGTATACTCCAAAAGGGTATCGAGGGTTCGAATCCCTCCCTCTCCGCTGATTTTCATACCAAAAATGACTGAAAGCCTGTTTTTCGCACGAAAACAGGCTTTTTGCTTTAAACCAACAAGCTGTTTTATACGCCGTTTCGCATGATTCTGGTGAGTAATTCGGTGAGTAAAGTTAATCAATTGATTAACTCACCAGAAATGGTTTAAAACACTGATTGACAGCCAGTTCAAAAAATGAACATCTTGTCAGAAAATGGCCGCAAACGGATATTTGTTTAACCATTTAGTGAGTCATTATGAAGACAATTTTCAGTGTGCTCTTTTATTTGAAGAGACCAAAGAGCTATCAGACAGGTCCTATGCCTATCTACATGCGTATTACGATTGACAGTAAGCGCACAGAAATCACCACCGGCCGTGAATGCGAACCTTCGCAGTGGATACCATCAGCAGGGCGAATGAAGGGAACGAAAGAAACCGTAAAATCGCTCAATAATTACCTCGACACCCTACGCGCGAAGATCGATGACGCGCATTCAGCAATGATCAAAGCGGGAGATGACATTACCGCAGAGAGTTTGAAATGTCGTTTCCTGGGCAAAGAAGAGAACCCGAAAATGCTCATCGAAATCTTTGAAAATCACAACGAGAAATTCGGTAAGCTCGTCGGCAAAGAAAATTCAAAAGGTACACTAAGCCGGTATAAAATATCGTTGAGCCATACACAGCGCTTTCTCAAGTGGCGTTTTAATCTTTCAGATATTCCTGTCAAAAAAGTAGATCACCAATTCATTACGGATTATGATTTCTGGCTAAGATCAGAGCGCAACTGCGGCAATAATTCGGCCGTTAAGTACATGAGGAACTTTAAAAAGATCATCACCATCTGCCTGGATAACGGCTGGATTGACCGCAACCCATTCCTGAAATACAAAGGCAAAACGAAACGGGTTAACCGGATATGCCTGGAACAAGACGACCTGAAACGTATTGCCGAAAAGAACTTTTCGTCTGCACGACTTGAACAGATCAGGGATATTTTCCTGTTCAGCTGCTACACAGGCCTGGCGTACATTGACATTAAGAATCTGCACCGTGAGCACCTGACTAACCGTTACGACGGCGAAATATGGATCATGACCAATCGCCAAAAAACCGATATCCCAACCCGGGTCCCGCTTTTACCGCAAGCAATTGAGCTCATACGAAAATATGAGTATCATCCGAAGTGCGCCAATACCGGGCTGCTCTTCCCGGTACCCTCCAATCAAAAGGTCAACGACTACCTGAAGGAGATCGCTGAACTCTGTAAGATCAAGCAGACCCTGACCTTTCATATCGCACGACATACTTTTGCTACTACGATAACGCTGGCCAACGATGTGCCTATAGAAAGCGTGTCTGTTATGCTGGGCCATGCGAGTATCAAAACCACACAGGAGTATGCTAAAGTGCTAAATCTGAAACTAAGCAGGGACATGAGCGCCCTTCGATCAAAAATTGGCTCATAAAAATTGATGCCTGTCTACCAACAACTTAAAAATACAAAATATTATATGGAAGCATCGAAATCGATCATCGGTGATATACAATCAATTATAAGTACGGCGAGAGAATCGGCAATTCGCTCTGTAGATTTTGAACGTGTCAGGATGTACTGGTACATTGGCCGACGTATCTTCGAAGAAGAGCAAGATGGTCAGGAACGCGCCATTTATGGCGAACGCCTGATCCCATACCTTTCCGAAAAACTCATGCCTCAATTCGGGACGGCGTTCTCTGCGAGGAACCTTAATCACTTCAGGCAATTTTACAGGAGCTTTCCAATTGTGAACGCACTGCGTACACAATTGACATGGACGCATTACCGCTCCCTATTAAGTATGGAAACAGCGGAAAAAAGAGATTTCTACATAGGTGAAACAGTTAAGAACAACTGGACATCAAGGCAAATGGAGCGTCAGATCAATAGCCAGTTGTATGAACGTCTGCTATTAAGCACGGATCAAGACAGAGTCCTCTCGGTAGCCCGAAATGAAAAGCAATCCGAAGCCCCACAGGAGATCATCAAAGACCCGATGGTTTTAGAGTTCCTGGGCCTCAAACAGGAAGCAGCTTACTTTGAAAGGGACATCGAGTCCGCGCTGATCACGCATCTTCAGGAATTTATGCTTGAACTCGGAAATGGATATTCTTTTGTAGCGCGTCAAAAACGGATACATCTGGACGGTGATGATTTTTTTATCGATCTGGTTTTTTACAACAGGCTGCTTCAATGTTTCGTGATCGTTGAACTGAAGACACATAAAATTACACATCAGGACATAGGGCAGCTACAGATGTATGTAAATTATTTTGACCGGGTTGAAAAGCTGGCACATGAAACGCCTACGGTCGGTATACTTTTATGCCTGGAAAAAAACGATACTGTCGTCAAATTTTCTTTGCCGGAAAACAGCAACATTTTCGCGACCCGTTATCAATTATATCTGCCTACTGCGGATCAGTTACTGACAGAAGTTCAAAAGGAATTGAAGAAGCAGCAAAGATTAAATGATCAATAAATGCTATGTAATCCCTCGAATTTGATGTGGTTGTTTGCGGCATCAAATGTTTAAACCTAAAATATACTTTAAAGAAATCACATCCGACTCGGATAACATCGGATAACAGGAACGGTCACTGCTGCGATTTTTGCTTCATAATTCTTAATTAAATATTATGGCGGCAATCGAGTTACTTACCAGAGACGACTTGCAGCAATTTCGGCTGCAATTGTTAGAGGATATTAAATCCATCATCTCGGCACCAAAAGTACAAGCAAAGCAATGGCTTAAAAGCGCGGAAGTCCGTAAATTGCTCAGTATATCTTCAAGCACATTGCAAACCCTTCGCATTAACGGAACTATCCGGTTTTCACGTGTCGGCAAGATCATGTATTATAAAAATGACGATATTCTGAAATTATTGGAGGGCGAGAATTGAGTCAAGCATTCAGGCAATTGCAGCGTTTTTATGACAGGGCCAACCGGGACAGTCGCCTTCTGCCAAGCCATATCAGTTTATATTTCGGACTGATATGGCTTTGGAGCATCAATGAATTTTCACCAAAATTAAAGATAGCAAGGAAGGAACTCATGGTACTTTCACATATCAACTCAATTGTAACGTATCATAAATGCATAAAAGATTTAACTGACTTCGGATACTTCGAATATCGCCCTTCTTTCAATTCTTATAAAGGCTCTGAAATCCGCCTGCTGCTCTAACGGTGCAACCAAATTGAAATACAATTTTGAGGGATACCTTTATAGCGAGTGTTGGTACTTTTGATAATGTTATATTTAAATCTTTGAAATAAAGAAAGCAGTACCTTCTTTTTAAGTGTAGATAGGACCGGGAGGCGCGTCTTCCGACACGGAGTAGTCCCAATGTGAAGGTACTTCATCGTAACCATATGTCCAGATGGACTGGTTTGTTGGTTGCTCAAGGCTCCTCATAACATTTTTTAATTCTGCTTTTCTAAAGTCTTAAACTTTTTAGAATTTAATGCTTCCATGAATAAATATGAATTAAAATTATGCTTGCTCTTACAGCTTTTCGGCTCCCCTTTACAAGTTCTTATCTATTAGTTGAAATCCTGATTTAATGTCCTTGGTTTTGATTAAGTATTTGGTTTCAGATTTGTCCCGGTAGTTGATGACTAACTTTATTTCATTTGGCTCAATGAAGGTGGCGGTAAACGGGTATTTATCAGCAATAGTGATGGAGCCGTCTACATAATCAATTTTATCATTATGAATTTTAAAAAAACCGATATAATTATTTAATTTACGGATTACATTAACTTTTCCGCCCGGAAAGAAAATCATTCTAAATGTCCCGGCGGAATCGGTTTCATTTTTCTTTTCCCTCCATTCCCCATATATTGAATTAACCTTATTCATTACACCATCCTTGTTGTTATAATCGTTGCCGTATAAAGACATGCCTGAAATTGCCAAAAAGCAAAACATCAATATCGTTTTCATAATAAATTAATTTAATAAACTCGTTATACCCCACTGCTTAGCATACGCCTCGATCGGCGGCAGGCCAACGGCATCACGGCGCTCATTCACATGCTCCTTATCTTTTATCGGTACGAATGAAAATTTGTTAGTCTTTTCATCCTTATCTAACTGTGTACCGTAGGTTTGATAGTGGTATCTGGCAGATTCGATCTTGTCCTGTAACAAAGCGAGGTTACCTTTTGATGTTGCGTTCTTATCTGCCGCATCTTTAAGCAAAGGGAAATATTTCTCCATGGTAGGAAGATCTGCATGGACGATCACCGCAAAAAGTGCCAGGTTGGCGATGTTTCCTACTTTATCGGGGCCCAGCCAGCCATATTTGTCCAGGATTGCTGTTGTTTTCTGCAGGTTGATCTTGTCTTGCGTTTTCATGCTGTCTAACAACGACTGCATTTGAGGTGATTTGAAACCGAATCTGTTCTGCATGCTGTCCGCTTTCCGACGGTAATACTGATCGGACGCGAAAATATCTTCTAATTGTTTTTTGACCGGTAGGTTGTATTGTGCTTCCAATGCAGTTTTATTATTACGAACGATAGTCATTAAATCTGCCCATCGGGAATCCTTATGAATGGATGCCAGATCAGAATCGATAGCGAGGTGCTGGTCATCGGCATATTTTCCGGCATTGGCAACTTTAAATAAATGAAAAAACGCGCTGTCCGCCTTACCGGATCTCGCCCAGGCGCAGGCTGCATTATAACGGTCATTCAGGATCGCGCGTCCGTTAAATGTATTGAAAGCTGCACTGTAAGCTGATGCTGATTGTTGATATTCCTTTTTTTGAAATAAGGTGTTTGCTTTTTTTACCAATTGAAAATATGCTGGCGGAGGGCCGGTCTGAGCCAAAATATCGCCGGAAATTAATAAAGCCAGGCCAATGAGATATAATTTATACTTCATATGACAAACCCTAAAATTTAACTAAATAAAGAATATTATTTTTTATCGACGAATAATTAATAAGTCAAAAATATTTCAATAGAAATTCATGTCAACAGTTTTAACATTTTTTAACAATTCTTTTTAGCCATGAAATGCAAAACATATCGTAAAGACGAGTCCAACTCGGAGATGTTTTGCGCGCGCTCAGACCACTTTTCCTGAACAAATTTTCACTTCTGCATTTGAACAAATATTCACGTGCAGCAAACTGAAATGTATGATGGGAAACATCGTCACGTTAGCACATCAGAAAAGTGGCGGTGTGAAAAGCAAGTTAGCTTTGAACCTGGCCTTGTGCTTCGAGGATAAGTTAAAGATTACCCTTATTGACTCTGATCTTTAGGGAAATTTATACGACCTGAGAGGATCTTCGTCAAGATGTTACCTAAAAGAAAAACGCCGCAAATTAGTACAAGAGGCTGTCTCACAAATCTATTATGTCGATATTCTGGATCAGGCTATTCAGTGCGACTTTGAGAACCGGGTTGTATAAGCAATTAAGAAAATTGAAATTAGTAATTAATAAAGTATTATGGTCAGAGTGTTACGGAATTAGCTGTTTGCTAGTCCGTAACGGGGTGATCAGTGACTCCGGAATGTCCACAAACCCTTCGCATAACTTGCTCTCACTGCTAACTGTCAATGACCACTCCTCTAAATGGGGAAAATTTATAGAAAATCAATTTTGAAAAATATTCCTGCGGCATCAATAGCATTTCTACCTGTTTCACGCTAATCTTATTTACGGCGATGTCACAGCTCGCAGCCCGTAAGTTTTGTAGAATAATTGTTCTTCAAATAAAAACTTTTTTTCCTCTAATTAATTTAGTATTCAACAATTTGAATAACAATTAATGGAATCTAATATACTACCCGGAAAACCTTTCCCGCTCGGTCCCACCTGGGACGGCAACGGAGTTAACTTTACCCTATACTCAGAAAACGCAACTGCAGTAGAACTATGCCTGTTTGATTCGGAGAATGATCAGCATGAAACAGCCAAAATTTCCGTAACGGAAAAAACAAATTTCATCTGGCACATCTATATTGAAGGAATTGCTCCCGGCCAGCTATACGGTTTTCGCGTGCACGGGCCGTACGAACCTGAAAACGGCCATCGTTTCAACCCCAATAAACTGCTGATTGATCCCTACGCCAAGGCAATTTCAGGTAGTATAAAATGGAATGATGCCTTATACAGCTATAAAGTGGGAGATGAGGCGCAAGACCTGAGTTTCAGCGATAGCGACAGTGCGCCGTTTATTCCAAAATCTGTAGTCATCGATCAGCACTTCGACTGGGAGGGTGACACTTCTCCAAGTTACCAATATTATAATACAGTCATTTATGAAGCCCACGTCAAAGGGTTTACGCAGCTTAATCCTGAAATACCGGAAAACTTACGTGGGACCTATGCCGGAATCGCCCACCCTGCGAGTATCAAATATTTACAAGATCTGGGAATTACGGCGATCGAACTGATGCCTGTACATCAGTTCATTTCCGATCGGCATCTGAAAGAGAATGGATTGAGTAATTACTGGGGATATAACACCATTGGTTTTTTCGCTCCTGACTCGAGATATTCAGGCTCGGGCACCAAAGGCGAGCAGGTTACTGAGTTCAAAACGATGGTAAAGGAATTACATAAGGCAGGCATCCAGGTCATCCTGGATGTGGTATACAACCATACTGCAGAAGGCAACCAGTTAGGCCCAACTTTATCTTTTAAAGGTATTGACAATGCTTCCTATTACCGGCTCACTGATGATAAACGTTATTACAATGATTATACAGGAACGGGCAATACCTTGAATGCCTACCTGCCAAACGTTCTGCGCCTGATGATGGATAGCCTGCGCTATTGGATTACAGAAATGCACGTCGACGGTTTCAGGTTCGATCTGGCGGCCACCCTCGCACGCGAGCTACATGAAGTAAACCGCCTGGGCGCATTTTTCGACATCATTCACCAGGATCCGGTAATATCACAAGTCAAACTGATAGCCGAGCCATGGGACGTTGGTGAAGGCGGTTACCAGGTAGGTAAGTTTCCTCCGGGCTGGGCGGAATGGAACGGAAAGTACCGCGATTGCATAAGGGACTACTGGAGCGGCTCGGAGAATACCCTACCAGAGTTCGCGGACCGCGTAACAGGCAGCGCTGACCTTTATAAAGATTACCGCCGCCCTACGGCCAGTATCAATTTCATCACCGCGCATGATGGCTTTACGCTTAACGACCTTGTATCCTATAATGAAAAACACAACGAGGCTAACGGGGAAGGTAATAAAGATGGGGAAAGCCACAACAGGTCCTGGAATTGCGGCGCCGAGGGACCAACTGACGATCCGGACATTATCAGTTTAAGGCAGCGTCAAAAAAGAAATCTCTTGACTACGCTCTTCCTGTCCCAGGGCGTGCCCATGCTCGTCGCGGGTGACGAAATCAGCCGTACCCAGCAAGGCAATAACAATGCTTATTGCCAAGACAACGAAATTTCCTGGATCAACTGGGAATCTGCAGATCATGAACTCCTGGAATTCACCAGAAAACTGATCAGCTTACGGAACAGCCACTCCGTCTTTTCCAGAAAAGAATGGTTCAAAGGCGTTGCTGTTAATGAATCGAACATAGAAGATATAGCCTGGTTCCTTCCGGACGGAACACAGATGGAAGAAAGCCACTGGCAACAGAACTACGCAAAGTCTGTGGCCATATATCTCAACGGCAATGGAATTCATGGCGTCGGTTCAGATGGCAAACAGGTTGTGGACGATACTTTTTACCTGGTCTTTAACGCGCATGACCTGGGATTAGATTATAAACTTCCTCATGAAACTTATGGCAGGCAATGGAAAGTCGTCCTCGACACGAGCACTTCCGATACAGCCCCGGACCGGATTTATAAACCGCAGGAAACGGTTCATGTTGAAGGCCGGTCTGTGGTATTGTTAAAAGACGATACAATAAGACAAAATCAGGGTGATGATGAATAGAAGGACTTTAGGCGTAAATTTTGAAGCCGGCATAGCCGAGATTTTGCTATGGGTGCCGCAGGCAGAGCAGGTATCAATTCGCCCGGATACCGGCAACGATCTGTTACTTGAGCAAAAAACGCGCGGCTATTGGCAAATGCGTACCGGAGAACTTCGCCCCGGAATGAATTATCACGTGGTCATCGACGGTGAAACATGGCCTGACATTCATTCTCTGTACCAGCCGGACGGTGTACACGGAGCCTCGTCCGCGTTCGATGTATCGGGTATGAAATGGACGGATCAGCGCTGGGAGAATATCCCGCTACAAAACTACCTGATCTATGAGCTGCATACCGGGACATTTACACCTGAGGGCACATTTGATGGCATCGCGAAAAAATTAGATTATTTGGCTGCCCTGGGTATCACAGCCATCGAGCTCATGCCTGTCGCACAGTTTCCCGGTGATCGCAACTGGGGTTATGATGGCGTTTTTCCTTATGCCGTACATAATTCCTATGGCGGCCCGGCTGCGCTGCAGCAACTCGTTGATCAATGTCACAGGAAAGGCCTTGCCGTGATTTTGGATGTAGTCTATAACCATATAGGTCCTGAGGGCAATTACTTCGGAAAATATGGTCCCTTTTTTACAGAAAAATACAAAACGCCCTGGGGAAATGCCATCAATTTCGATGATGCAGGCTGTGACGAGGTTAGGCGCTATTTCATTGAAAACGCACTGATGTGGTGCCGTGATTTCCATGTCGATGCCTTGAGATTGGATGCTGTTCATGCCATTAAAGATTTCAGCCCTGTACACGTGCTGAAAGAATTAACACTTGCGCTCAATGATTTGAAGCAATGTACCGGGAAGTCACATTACCTGATCGCGGAATGCGACTTGAACGATCACCGTTTTATCGATCCGCTCAAAGAGGGGGGGTACGGACTGGACAGTCAATGGATCGATGAGTTCCATCACGCGTTGCGGATTAGTGCAGGAGGTAAGCGAGAGGGCTATTATGGTGACTTTCATGGCATTGAAGATCTCGGCGCCGCATTTGAACATGCTTACGTATACCACGGCCGCTATTCTGAACATCGCCAAAAAACTTTTGGCACCAATCCTGTTGAAAATCAAGGTCAGCAATTCGTGGTATTCTCGCAAAATCACGACCAGGTGGGTAACCGCATGCTTGGGGAAAGGTCATCCGCTTTATTCAACTTTGAAATGCAGAAACTAATGGCCGCGTCGGTCATGGTCAGCCCTTTTTTGCCGATGCTGTTCATGGGCGAAGAATATGCTGAATCCAATCCCTTTCTATATTTTGTTAGTCACACGGATCCGGAACTGATCACAGCAGTACAAAAGGGGCGAAAAGCTGAATTTGAAGCTTTCCATACGGAAGGCGAAGCGCCCGATCCGCAAGATGAAAACACCTTCCATCGATCTAAGCTGCAATGGGAAAAAATCGGTTCAGGAACCCATCGGACCATGTTTAACTATTACCAGGCACTCCTCAACCTTCGGAAATCCCATCCTGTTTTGCGTGTTCCGGACAGGCGAAATATGGAGGTTATCTCCAATAAAATCAACAATACGCTGCTTTTAACCAGGTGGAGCAACGAAAAAAAAATCCACTGTCTGCTCAACTTCTCAACACGGGACAGGGAATGTATGCTGCCTGCATTCAAGGAGAACGTCTCGATCATTTTTAATTCAGCTTCTGCAGAATGGGGCGGGCCAGTCATTAACAATGATGCGTTTCTATCATCTTCCCTGATTGTCATTCCAGCTCAAAGCATTTTAATATTTGAAGAATATGTTTAATCCTGTTTCCACATACCGCATACAATTCCACAAGGATTTCAACTTTAAAAATTTCATGGAGATCATCCCCTACTTACATGAGTTAGGTGTGGTGACCATTTACGCCTCGCCGATTTTTGAGGCGACAAAAGGCAGTATGCACGGCTATGATGTAATTAATCCTCACCGGATCAATCCGGAAATAGGAACATTGGAAGAACTTCAGGCAATACGCTCGAAGCTGAAAAGTTTCGGCATGAATTGGCTGCAGGACATAGTACCTAATCATATGGCTTTTGATCCCGGTAACCCCTGGCTTGCGGACGTATTGGAAAAAGGTCAATCCTCCGATTACGTTAGCTTTTTTGATATTGACTGGGAAAACCCCGCTTTTGACGGTAAACTGATGGTGCCTTTTCTGGGCGA
This sequence comes from Mucilaginibacter sp. Mucisp86, assembly GCF_047324315.1. Taxonomy (NCBI): domain Bacteria; kingdom Pseudomonadati; phylum Bacteroidota; class Sphingobacteriia; order Sphingobacteriales; family Sphingobacteriaceae; genus Mucilaginibacter; species Mucilaginibacter sp. Mucisp86. The sequence continues at coordinate 3,500,904 of NZ_CP168503.1, read as the reverse complement.
ACCGCTTGATGAGGCGATTAATAGCAATACGATCCAAATTAAATACGCAGCCGGGAATTTTACGATCGATTATCTCGGGCAAGGCTATCCGTTGAATCAGGAATCGGTTCTAAAAATACTGGAATCGGAAAATGCTAAACCCGTTGAATTGGTACGATTGCTGTCCGATATTAACAGCAGAGATTCGGTCAAGCCATTGGGAAATGCATTACGGGAATTAAATAATGACTTGCGAGCCTATGTTGAATCCGTTGCAGCAAAGATCAATCTCGATCCTGAAAAGCTGAGAAAAGTCATTGATCAACAGCATTATTTGCTAAGCTTCTGGCAGGATACTGACCACAAAATTAACTACAGACGCTTTTTTACGGTTAACGGTTTGATATGCCTTAATATACAGGATGAAAATGTTTTCGATACCTATCATAGTTTTTTGAAAACTTTGCTTGAACACGACCTGATCCAGGGTTTGCGCGTCGATCATATTGACGGCTTGTTCGATCCGACAACTTATCTGGAAAAGCTGAGGGCACTGGCAGGCGATCAGGTATATATCGTGGTAGAAAAGATCCTTGAACAGGGTGAACAGTTTCCGCAGCACTGGCCAGCACAGGGCAATACGGGTTATGACTTCCTGGGTGTTGTCAATAATCTCCTCACCGAGACCCGAAGTAAAAAATTGTTTACCGATTTTTACAAGAGCTTCGCGACCGACAGAAAACCGGTCAGCCGGTCGATAATCGAAAAGAAAAGCGATATACTTTACCGCCACATGGCAGGAGAACTCGACAACCTGTACCGGCTATTCAGTAAAATCCCAATAACGCACCAAAACCTGCAAAATATTAAAGAGGAAAAGTGGAAAGCGACAATCGGAGCTTTTCTGATCCACTGTCCGGTATATCGTTACTACAGCAACCAATTTCCACTCCATTTTGCAGAGGCTGAACTTTTGAAGGGAATATTTCGGCAGGTAGCGGCGGCCAACCCGGAACTTGAAGAACCAGCGTTTTACCTGAACGAACTGTTTACGGCCGTTCATCCCATCAAGGCACAGGCTGATATCTCGTTCTTCTTCCAGCGTTGCATGCAGTTTACTGGGCCTTTGATGGCTAAGGGTGTTGAAGATACGCTGATGTACACTTATGACAGATTTATCGGGCATAACGAGGTCGGCGATTCCCCGGAGGAGTTTGGAATAAACATTAAGCAATTTCATGCCTGCATGATCGAGAGACAGGGGGGTTGGCCACTTTCGATGAATGGAACTGCCACACACGACACTAAACGAGGCGAAGATGTACGGGCCAGGCTGAACGTTTTAACCGATATTCCCGAAAAATGGGTTGAACAGGTTAATGCCTGGCAGATTGCAAACCAGCAGTATAAAACAGGGAACATTCCAGATAGCAACGATGAATATCTGATCTATCAAACCCTGGTCGGTTTTATCGGCCTCAACAATGAGCCGGATGATCAGACGGTCACCAGGCTCGAGGAATATCTTACGAAGGCACTTAGGGAAGCCAAATTGCACACCCAGTGGGCAGAACCGGACGAACAATATGAACAAGGGACTCTGCTATTTGCACGCAAATTACTTGGCAGCGCGGAATTTTTGAAAAGCCTGAGGAAGTTCCAGCACACGATATCCGACGCATTCATCAACAATTCACTCACACAGGTATTATTAAAATTCACATCACCGGGTGTCCCGGACACTTACCAGGGCTGTGAACTTTGGGATTTCAGCCTCGTTGACCCCGATAACCGGAGGCCCGTTGACTATGAGCTGCGCTCATCTTCACTCCGCAAGATCAAAAGCTTTAAATACGAAGCACTTTGCCAAAACAAAGAAAATGGCTTACTGAAATTATGGCTGACACAAAAGCTTTTAGCAGAGCGGAAGCGTAACCCATCGCTATTTAACCTCGGCAGTTACATTCCACTCCAAGTGGAGGGTAGATTTAAATCCCATTTCGTCGCATTTGCACGGGTTTATCAGCGGCAATGGATTATCAGCATTTCAGCCCTCCATACCGCGGCGATAAGTTGGGAGGATGAAGGTTGGGCAGATAACAAAGTCATGCTGCCGCCCGATGCGCCTTTACAGTGGACTTCTGTCTTGACAAATGAAAAGGTATTGTTGGACACTGCGATTGCTCTGAATGAAAATTTGCAAACCTTGCCTTTGCTTTTATTAAGATCAGAGCCTGCTTCAGAAAAACGAGGTGCGGGCATTATCCTGCATATCACCTCACTCCCATCTCCTTACAGTATCGGAGACATGGGCCCTGAAGCACGAAGATTTGTAAAATTCCTTGGGCATTCGCATCAACGTTACTGGCAGTTGCTTCCGGTAAACGCTACGAGTCAAGCTTCCGGCAATTCTCCCTATAGTTCGATAGCGAGTATGGCTGGCAACACTTTGCTGATCAGCCCGGACGATTTGGTGAACGATGGCTGGTTAACTGCAGAGGAGACAGCAAAGTTCAGGCGATCGGGTAATTCCATGGTTAATTACGATCGGGCTGCTATGATAAAAAACGAATTGCTCAACTTAGCTTATACACGTTTTAACCGGACCAAAGACAATCCTTTGCAAAAGCAATTTGAAGATTTTAAGGTTAGGGAACGGGCCTGGCTACATGACTTCGCATTGTTTGAATCCATCAAACAGCGTTATAACGATAGCCCATGGTATGAATGGCCTGATGAGCTTAAATATCGTAAAAAGAAGGCTATTGAATTATTTCAAGGCCAGCATGTGCACGAGATCGATCATTCGAAGTGGCGGCAATTTATTTTTTTTCGCCAATGGCAGGCATTGAAATTATTGGGACATCAAACCGGGCTAAAGTTTATAGGTGACCTTCCCTTTTATGTTAGTTATGATTCCGTCGATGTGTGGTCTCATCCTGAACTGTTTAAACTGGATCAGGATGAAAACCTGGCCGGCGTAGCCGGCGTACCTCCCGACTATTTTAATGCAGGCGGGCAATTGTGGAATATGCCGGTTTATAAATGGCCGGAACACCGGGCAACCGGATATGCCTGGTGGCTCGCAAGAATAAAAAAGAATATGGAATTCTTCGATTTGATCAGGTTAGATCATTTCCGGGGATTCCAGCGTTTTTGGGAAGTTCCGGCTGCCGAAAAAAATGCCATTCACGGTACTTGGAAATTCGGTCCCGGGGCAAAGATCTTTCAGGCTTTGAAGAAAGCACTCGGAGATATCCCCTTTATTGCCGAAGATCTCGGAGATATCGACCAACACGTTTATGAGCTTCGTGACGAATTTGCTTTTCCGGGAATGAATATTTTACAGTACGCTTTCGGAAGAGATATGCCGGTCTCCGTACACGCGCCCCACAATCACGTGTTAAACAGCATCACCTATACCGGCACCCATGATAATAATACATTACTTGGCTGGTTAAAAAACGACGCTACGGCAGAGGAACGCCGGCACCTCAACGATTATTTCAGGACCAAGGTAACTAGGAGAAATATCAAACGGCTGATGCTGGAAACCTGTTATGCCTCTGTGGCAGCCGTAGCCATTAGCCCTTTACAGGACATCCTGGGCCTTGACGAAAAAAGCCGGATCAACGTTCCTGCGTCAAAAACCGGTAACTGGCGGTGGAGGGTAGCTAGTGATATGCTGTCTGATCAAACGGCAGCATTACTTAGATTGCTGGCCAAAAAGTATAACCGGTAGTTAGCTATCGCGATCAATCAAGATGTTGCCGGAGGAAACGGCATTTAGAGTGCATTCATACAAGTCTGTACACAGAACTGATAAATTTTTAAGCATAGACTGTGGAAATTTCCGTTTTAGCCGGTCAATCTGCAGACCACTTGCTCCTATGAAAACTTTTTTTGCAAATCTAAAACGCTGGTAATATCCCAATAAATTTTCTTTAATTTTTTTTAAATTAACCTGATAAACAAATATTTATATGATTACAAAACAATATCATCCCCATAAGTGTCTGATAACAAAAGTGGTTTACAGATGGAACTTCAAAAACGAATACAAGTCAAACGGCAGCAATACGAAGATCGCCTTAAATCAATGATCAGTAACAGATCCTTCAAAGTAGGTTATTCCTACAATGCCGAAAGCGTTTTCCTATGGGGAGACGAAACCGTCATTAATCAATTAAGACAACTCGCCCGGACAGGAGTCTAATTTACGATGTCCACATTTTTCTCATCTGAATAAGTTACCGGTCGGCTGTCTATCATAATTCTATGATATGTGCGAAGGCAAATTCAGCGTTATTATTTGTAACCTCGGATAAGGACTACGTCAGCTGCTTTTTCCGCACTTTACGGAATTAGAATCCTGATATTTCAAAATTGAACTATTAATAATTTTTAATATTACCGATATATAGCATGCGCAGAATAACTATCTATATAAAACTGCCAGTTTCCATAACCTGCTATCTGGCGAACTTTTTTTTATCCTTAAAAGGCCTTTAATATATCGATTGGCGGTCCCACGCGTTCAAAACCATGTTGTTTTCTAAACTCATCCTGCTCCGCCTCGGGTTTGCCTTTCATTTGCCCTTTACTAATCGCTATAAAACACTCTTCCATTTTGCCTGCTGGTTGAAATGTTGTGAGCATCCGGCCAACGCCTTCGCCTATTTTTGAAAACGCGTGTGGTACACCCCGCGGACCGAAAACACTATCACCTGTTTTAACGTGGTGCATTTTGTCGCCTACTTTAATTATGAACTCACCCTCCAAAATGTACCACCATTCGTCTTGCGCATGGTGTACGTGCAGGTTGGGGCCACCTTTTTTTACCCGCGACGATTCGTATACATACAAATCGCCGTCTGTATCGTTTGTTGATACTTTGGTATAAAAAGTGTCCCCATCAAATAAGCTGATCGGTTTTTCAAAACGGTCTGCTCCCGCATCGGTTTTAAAACCTGTTTTCTCCCTGAACTTGGAATGGATCTTGGCAGTTAAACTAAGAGGGCTGGCCAAAACAGCACCGCTTAGGGATAAAATCCGTAAAAAGGCATCTCGTTTCATTGTTGTTATTTAAGCATAAATAGTTTCAAAACTGGTCGCAATGCTTAGCTCATTGCCTATATGACAATAGTAAATGCATTTCAAAGCGGGCCAGATAGCGAACTTTTTGATATGCTGCCGGATCAGGCCCCCCTAAAAGACAGAAACTCTCATAATCTATTTAAATGGTTTGACACTCCCTTTTTTTTCAATTTCCCTGCGAAACGTTTATCTGTTAAGGAAACCAGGAAATTTTCCAGGTCGGTTTTCTCCTGCTCTGTTAAACCCATTGGCGTATTGAGCAGCGTATCACGGTTAATGGAGCGGGAAACTATTTTATCCGGATCATTATAGTAGTCAATCACCTGCCGTAATGTTTTGAACATACCGTTATGCATATAGGGCGCCGTAATCGCCACGTTACGCAAAGCCCCTATCTTAAACCTGCCTACGTCACTCTCTTTTTTAGTTACACAGGCGCGGCCGCTATCTCGTAATGCCTTGCCATCATAGAGGCCAATGGAACGAAATTCTACATCGTTGAAGTCGGGGCCAAAATGACATTGGATACAACGTCCTTTGGTATTGAAGATAGCAAAACCACGTTTTGCCGATTCGCTGACGGCCGCCTCATTATCATTTAAGCGCCAGTCATCAAATGGAGAATCACCGGTTTCTAACGTTCTTTCAAATGCGGATAATGCTTTGGCTAAATTAGCACTATTGGCTGCCTCATGGAAAACAGTTTGAAAAGCTGCCTTATAAAAAGCATTGTGTTGCAACCGCCATACGGCTGTCGCTACCGGTAAATCCATTTCGATAGGATTTTGAAGCGGGATCAGGGCTTGCTGTTCCAGCGAGGTAGCGCGCCCATCCCAAAAAAATGCGACCTGTAAGCTCATATTCATGGCTGATGGGGTATTGCGCACACCTTTCCGCCTGTGCACTCCTAAACTAACGGCAGAGGTATCAGCAAAGGCGAACTCTTCTTTATGGCATGATGCGCAGCTGATCTTTTTAGTACGGGACAAGATCGGATCAGAAAACAATTTTTGGCCAAGTGTTACAGGCGTTAAAGTCTCGGGGGATTTAAATGCGCTTTGCGAGATAACGAGGACAACGCCAAGCGCCAGGATAATCATGCAAAGCTTTTTCATTTGATGATCATTTACCTGCTGTAACCAGTTTTTTAAACACCTTTCCGTCTGTAGCCTGCCGGCGGCCTACGCACGTGTCCTGAATAACATGGAATTTGAGGGAATCAAGCTTGCCGAAAAACTCCATTTTATAAGTCCCATTGTATTTGTCATTACAGGTGGCATCGGCAATGTATAAGGTATCATGGTTCATATGATAAACACCACTTACAAATTCTTTTTTATTGATAAAACCATCATACGTTCCGTTAGCCCTGAAAATGGCCATTAAATTAAAAGGCTGTCCCTGAGATTTGCCGGAATGCTCCCATTTTCCCAGAAGCGGATTATCATCAATGGTAAAGGCCGTAACGGGCAGTAGTACAGCAACAAATATGCTAAGGCAGAGATTTTTTTTCATAATCATGGTTTAGATTGTCAGTTTCTCACAAAACAAACATTTTTTATTTTATGATACTTTCGGGAATGTTGCATATACTTTAGAGTTTGTAACATTTGATCTTTCAGGTACTTACGCAGGATAATATGTACATCGTGCTGAAACTCGGTTTGAGAAAGCCCGGCGTCCATCGTGGATGCAAAATTTGTAAGCTTTCTTATAATTTAAACACGTTGGCAACAGCGATTAGCCCATATAAGAAAATTGCTTTCAAATCAAAACAGGCTATCCCGGATATATTGCGGAAAAATTTCTTTGAATATTTTCTCTTCATAAATTACCACAATAACCTCAATGGTCTCTTTACCATATGTTGTTTGCAGGCGTTGCGCATAGAAAACATTGCCGTCCTCCAGGTCTTCAAACTTCCTGATCACCTTTTTATCCTCAAAATAATCTTTGATTTTAAAATTAACGGGATCGCCTGTTTGGGGAATATGTAATGGATTTTCCATAATAATATTCCGAGGCCCATTATATTCGGGATAGAAGAATTGGAAATCAAACTCAAAGCGGAGGATCGTTTTCATAGCAAATGGCTTTACTTATTAAATTTCGACATTAACTATCAGAAAAACAAGCCAATATCTATCACCAGATAATTATTCGACTCAGTTATATATATTGGCAATAAAATAACCATTAAACGAAATTAGACTTCAGTAAATTGCTTGAGCAACGGAGTATTGGCATTTTCAAAGAGAACTTTAGAAATCCTGTAACAGCGAATATGTTTTTGCTAAGAATGCTGGGTTTAAACAAAATACTATATTTGAAGCCTGCGCACTGCGCTTCACCAATTAAAACATAGAAATGGAAAAATTAGCTGAACTGAAAGCATTCATAGAGACCGCGGAAAAAGAGGGAACTGCGTTTTATGAGAAAAACAACAAAGCAGCAGGAACACGCCTTCGCAACGCGTTACAGCAAATCAAGGTCATTGCAACGGATTTGCGTAAAGATGTTACCGACAAGAAAAACGCCGCACATTAGCAATAGGCCCGCATAGGCGCGCTTTTTTTATTAGTCATTATTCAGTTAATTGGTTTTACCTCAGCGCTGAGATTGTAAGTGGTATGAAGGCAGAATTTGAGTAGATCTGAAAAAACGCTCTACGTTTAGGTTTGCTCTTCTACTGTAAATAACCAGCAAACACAGGGATGTTTACGATTGTTGGGCAATTGTAGATCCGGAGAAGCAGTTATTGGTTGCCATTCACCTGTTTAATCTTATTAATATCTTTGGCAATATGATTTGTTTGATGCTGCAGCTCAATGCTTGGAAATTAATGACTGCACCAATTGTCAATCTTTCTCAACAATTTTTGGCATTTGCCCCGCCCGGTGAGATTGATGTATGACTGAACTAACGATTTTGTCAAGTTCTGTTATCGATTCCTCCAGGTATTTAAGCGAGGCCTGGTAATCCTCATCGGTGTCAGGGTTTCGGATTAATGGCAATAAACCTAGTAATCGTGCGATCGGAGCCCGGACAACGTGAGATTGCGTCCAGGCAATCTCACGGAAAAGGTCATTCTGCTGTTCGATCTTTGTAACATAAGTTTTTACCGGAGTAATATCGCGACCTGTGATGCAAACACCCGTAACTTTATCATCGGTGTATACGGGACTTAAAGAATAATGTACCCACATCATAGCCTCCGATAGCCGGTACTGCCGGTCATATTGTACGGTTTCACCGGACTGCGATCTTAATAGCAACTGTGCAAAATCATCGTGCAGCAAACTTGATACATAGCAGAAAATATCCCGACCAATTTCAAATTGTTTGGGCATTTGCTGAAATCGGATATAATCTGCCGCTTTGGCGTTAAATTGCTTTACTCGGTTGTGTTCGTCAATTAATACGATCCCGTCGACCGTGCTTTCAAAGATCGCTCTTAAGTCAGACTCAGATCTTCGGGTACGCTCATTAGCAGCGGCCATTTCCTTTTCATTCCTAATTATCTCGGTTATATCCGTAGCAAGAACCAACCTTAGCAGCTTGCCTTCCACTTCCAATAAACTGCTTTCTATTCGCACATCTATCAATTCCCCGTTTTTTTTATAGTGACGGGCGTATTGCTCATAAGGTATGCCCGATTTGCGATTCGCCTGTACCGTTTCTGCCAACGCGAAATTATCAGCAGCAGGTCGAATATCAGTTATCTTTTTATCGAGAAATTCTCTATGAGAATATCCGTAATGCCTTGTCGCGGCTTCGTTGACATCTTTAAATTGAAGTGTTTCAGTATCAAAAAGCCACATGGGCAATGGACTCTTTTCAAATAACATCTGATATCGCTGTGTCAATTGCTGCTTGTTAAGCAAGGTTTCCCCGAGCCGGTCAATAATGCGATGGATCAGTATAACCGCAATTCCGCTTAGGAAAAGGAGGTTGGAAGTAAAAGCAACCCAGCTTCCTGAACCAGTGACTTGCTGAGGGCCGTATTGGCCGGCACCTTGCGGAAGCAGAACAGCAATAGATATTAAGATCGCCGAGCTCAACAAAACCGACCAATAGGCGAAATAAACAGGAAGGATCAGCGTCGTGATTACAGTTAAACCGAAAAGGTAAAATATGCCTGGTCCAATATAGCCGAAGGCGATGATCAGGTATATCGCCAGTGGGTAAAATAATCCGATCAACAATAGTTTACGGGCGAACAGGGCTAACCTGCCGGAAAATGTAATTATTGCGAAGCCAAGAAATGTGGTGATATCGATAACACCCATGGTTATATCGCGGTTTGCGATTGAAAGATAAATGCCTGGAAATGCCGCAACGAAGCTGATTGGCAGGCCATAGAGCAATAAGGTAAAAAAAAGCTGCGTTTTCCAATACTCGATGGACGATTCATCTTCGGCCGCAAGGGGCGTCAGTCTGCTTTTAACAAACTGTTCATATTTGATAAGCCATTTTTTTAAAATGTATTGGCCGGCGTCCATAAAAGTAGGCTTAATTTTTATAAAAGGGAGTTTCTTAGAAAGGTAAAAACTTTTTTATAAGTTACACAATGTTTATTAAAAATAAACAGATCGCGCAGTTTCCAATGCTCGCCGCCTCTCTATGTCTACATGGAAAAGATTCCCTAATCGTTGACCAACTTGTTTCAGTCCCATTGGCTCAATTCATAGGTTATTCGATCAGGCTCTTGAATTCCGCTGTTGATTTTGCAGTGCTCAAATTTATCTTAGCATCGCACATTTAGAATAAAAGCGACTGCTGTACTAATCTATTTACATAATGTACTTCAAGGGAAAACCATTATAACCTGCTATTGTTGACTTTAGACCATATGCCGCGAAAAGCAAAAATAAAATCCAATAACCAGGTTGAACGTGGAAATTTAGAAACACCGTTCGTATCGGACTTTCTTGGCAGCGTCTGGTTCCTTGGCATAATCCTGATATTGATCATTCTTTATATCATCTGGAATGCCGGATTCATCCCGTGGCTGCATCCTTTTGATCCATCGCCATTTAATATATTGGACACCATCCTATCGGTATTCGCCATCATATTGTCAATAACCGTCCTGATCAGTCAAAAACGACAGCGACAAATGGAAAAAGTCCGGGAACAAGTGGAATTTGAAGTCAATGTCAGAGCGGAAACTGAAATTACCAAAATATTGGAGATGCTTGAACAGGTACAGCAGAAACTGGGAATCAACACTTCGGACGAAGACCTGGAACAGATGAAGAAAAAACTTGACATTCGCAAATTGCACGAACGTATCAAAAAAAGCGACTAAAGCGTGCAACCGAACCGTTCAAGTTGCTAATCAGCCCCAGAATAATTTTGCAGGCTATCGAGCATTCCGATAATTCAACATATATCGCTGTAAACACGAATCCCATGCGTAATGGCTCCCCAACCTGTAACCTGCTTCGCTCGGTCTGAAAGCCCGGATGACGACCTGCAATCATAGTAGCGAGGTGCTTCGGCTCGCGAAACTCCTCGTTAAAAATCATTGACAAGATATAACTGTCTGCTGTCATAAAAGGAGGTGCCGGTTGTTGCTGATAATGCGACTTTAAATGCTTTATTCATAATTGAAAATTAATGTTTTGACGATCATTTGCTGGTTTCGAAATGTGGTGCATGGACCGCTTCCGATTCAGGCGAACCTTTCTGACTCAGATATATCAGCCCCTTGTTGACGAACTCCCACGGATTCAAAACATAGAAATTCCGTTTCTATGTGGTTTCTGACCTCCATAATGGTAAGCGCATTTCTTAGCACATCGACGTCCTGCGCTGATGAAAATGATGTCATGAAAAGAAAAATGCCGGACGTTATACCGAAGGTTATAACAGTCATATCATAATACGCGTCAAGAAAGAGAAAGTATTGCAAAACAAATGCATTGGCAACAACCATTGCGACAGCTAATAAGAGCAGGGTCACGGCAATCGACGCGTGTACCCAGCGCTTTAGAGTCCTTCCTTTCCTGACCACCTGAATGGATTTATTCATTTTACACACTGAATATCGTATCTCATTGAGTTTTTGAATTTGCTCATGACATATTGTTAAGCCGCGGCCTTCGTGGTGTGGTATCGAAAGGGTATCACAAATTTCCGGTGACAAGTAAAAATAATGCTTGCTTGTAAATCTATTAAAGCTGATTGTTGGCAGGTCATTCATAAGGCTTACTGACAAATTTAGATATTTGGCTTGCACCTGTCAAATACAATAATTAAACCAGAACGCCGGTAGAAATTTTTTTTACTAAGTATTGGTTTATGATTACGATGCAGTTGATTTATTTCCCTTACTTTTTTTCGCTTTCAAGCCAACTCACCGATAGCCCGCAATGTTGTTTAATGCTATCTGATAGTCTTATGCCTGGGAAAAAAGCTTCCTCCGAGTCGGAGCAACTCGGACATATGGTGGACAGGATCTGACGACTTTTGCTGAACAAATATTCACTATTGCATTTGAACAATTGTGCATTTGCAGCAAAATTGAAATAATATGGCAAAGATCATCACATTGGCACACCAGAAAGGCGGCGTCGGGAAAAGCACTTTGGCATTGAACCTGGCCCTGTGCTTCCAGGACCAGTTAAGGGTTGCCCTTATTGACTCCGATCTTCAGGGAAGTATATACCACCTGAAGGAAGATTTCCCCGACATGGAAATCCTGTCCCCCGATAAAATAAGTGAGCTTCCGGACCTGAATTATGACCTGATTATTGTGGATACCCCACCTTATTTATCTAACCGCCTGAATGAACTATTTATTCATTCGGATTTCGTGTTGATCCCGACCAAGGCCGGTTTTTTTGATGTCATGGCGGTCAAATCCACCCTGACATTGGTCAAATTTGCCCAGGCCCTCAATCGAAATCTGAAGGCGGGGATTGTCCTCAACATGATCAAGCCGAGGTCAGGCATAACTGCAGAAGTGGTGGATTTACTCAGTTCATTGGGAACGCCGCTTTTAAAGTCCCGTGTCTTTGATCGGGTTAGCCTTGCAAGGTCGTCGATGACCTCCGGGATTCTCAAAAGCGCCGACCAAAAAGCAATTGAAGAGGTGACTTTTCTAGCGGAGGAAATCATCAATCTGCTCAGTGAATAGATGTAGAATTGAATAAAGGAACAATGCTATTGATGAATAATGCTGCAAATGCGGCATTGAAGCTTTGCCGAAATATTCATTTGTACATGGATGCTTTTATGCAAACCTCCCTTTGTTCAAATGAAAAAATATCGCATTGTTCAAATGTTCCATTGTTCATAAAGGTTGATAGCTCGCTGGGCGGTTACTAAAAACAAAGCGATGGATGACTACAAAAAAAAGCTGGGTTCCCTGGCCGATAAGATCAAAAACGAAAAACCACAGACACCGATCCAACAGGTACTGCCTGTAAAGCCAATAACACAGCCGGCAAAAGCAGAAGAGGCGCGGTTTAACAACTGGATTCCCAGGGAGCTGAAGAGGAAAATCAAGGCTTATGGCGTGCAGCACGATCTATCTCAAAAGGAAATCACGATACAGGCCCTGGAGAAATTCCTGGAAGAGAAACGAAGCCGATAGTGGAAAATGAAATGCCTTCAAAACGAGGATCATTGGAATGAAACCGCTGTCTTTTTGCGGTTAGCAAGATGTACGTTTGTTACACAAACGGATCTTGCCCACCCTCCGGAGTCGGTTTGGGGACATGGATTTAAACTCTCCGAAGTCGGTTTAATGAAGATGTAATATGGGCGAACAAAATAACAACAGGTCCTCCTGGCTGAACCTGCGACTCAACCAGGAGGAGTTTAACCAGTTCAAAAAACAATATGAACGCTCCCGTTTCAGGAAAATGAGCGATTACGGCAGGGCTGTGCTATTAGGCAAGCCGGTGACGGTTTTCTACCGGGACAGGTCGATGGACGAAATATTAGAGGAACTGGTACTGCTGAGGCGCGAATTGAACGCCGTTGGAAATAATTTGAATCAGTCCGTAAAGAACATTAATACGGCCCACGGCTTCGCCGACGCCCGGCTATGGATGAACCTGATGACCATCATCAAAGGGCAGATCGAACCGGCAATTGAACAGATCAAGGTGCAGATGAACACATACTCCGATTTATGGTCGCGAAAATTAGAAGCGGAAAAAGCCTGATCAACGCCTTGAATTACAACGAAAACAAGGTCAGGAAAGGGAATGCCCGTTTTATCGGGGCAAGCGGCTATGCCAAAGACCTGGAAAAATTGTCGTTCCATGATAAACTGTTGCGGCTGACCGATCTTGCTTCAAGGAACCAGCTGACGAAAACAAATACGCTGCATGTATCACTCAACTTTAGCCCCGGGGAAAAGTTGGACGTGCCGGCGCTGAATGCGATCGCAGATTCCTACATGCAAAAAATCGGCTTCGGGGATCAGCCTTACCTGGTTTACCGGCATGAGGATGCCGGTCATCCCCACATCCATATTCTTGCTACGAACATTCAACCGGGTGGCGAACGCATCAGCATGCATAACATCGGCAAAGAAAGATCGGAACCGGCGCGAAAAGCGATAGAAATCGAATTCGGGCTGGTTCAGGCAGAGGCTCAACAGCAGGAAGCGGCTTTGGAAAAAGAGGCGGCGCTGAAACCTTTAAGGTATGGGGAGGATGAAACCAAAAAAGCATTAAGCGGGGTCGTCAGCCGGGTAATCCGGGATTACAAGTTCACAAGTCTCCCGGAGTTCAATGCCATCCTGGGCAGTTTTAATGTTTTAGCGGACCGGGGGTCGAAAGCGTCGGTCATGTACCAACAAAACGGCCTGCGTTATTGGATAACAGATAGCCGGAGTGCAAAAATGGGCGTGCCGGTTAAAGCGAGCGCGCTGCCTAAAAAACCGACGATCAGGCTTCTGGAGAAGCGGTTCCAACTGAATGAATTATTGCGGAGACCATTCAGGGAGCAGCTGAAGTCGAAGATCGACCAGGCCTCATTTCCTTCCGATTCGTTGAGCCGCTTTGAAAAAGAGCTGCATCAGAAAAACATTAGAGTTATCATCCGGAAAAACACCGAGGGCAGGGTTTACGGGCTGACCTTCATCGATGAAGTGAACAAGGTGGTTTTTAACGGCAGTGACCTGGGTAAAAAGTACAGCGCAGCCGCTATCATTCAGCAGTTTGGCGACCAGCAACGAGCTGCAAACACACAACAGGCAGGCCATGGCCAGCTCTGGCATATCAAAGAAGTTGGGGATAGCAGCCATGTTGGTCAAAGCAAAACGCTCCTGGAAGAACTGTTAAGCGCAACTGCGCAGCAGGAGACGGTACCCTATCCTTTGAGAAAAAAGAAAAAGCGAAGGCATTTGAATCTTTAATTGAGAAACCATGCAAACAGGGGAAAATGAACAGGCGTTCCGGAAGATCATCGACTTCACCAGGTTTCTGGGCATTGTCGTATTGATCCTTCATTTTTACTTCATATGTTATCGGGCATTTACTTTCTGGCAATGGCATTACGAAATCCTGAACCGGCTGTTTCAGGCCATCTATAAGCTACCCATATTCAAAACGGTCACCATGACCAAGATAACAGCCCTGCTGTTGCTGGTCGTTTCGTTGATAGGTACGCGTGGAAAAAAGGACGAAAAAGCCCGGCTTAAAGATGCACTTTTGCGCAGCACTGCCGGCCTACTCATCTACTTTATGAGCGCATTCCTGTTAAAGCTTCGCGGTGGTGTGCAGGAGATCGCTACGGCTTACATAACGGCAACGGCTTCCGGATACCTCCTTTTCCTATCAGGGGCCGGCATCGCTTTTAAGCTGATCAATGTCAACCTCACCCGGGATATTTTTAACAGGGAAAACGAAACATTTCCCCAGGAGGAACGATGCTTGGAAAACGAATACAGCATTAACCTCCCGGCGCGGTACCAGTTAAAAAATAAAATAAGAGATAGCTGGATCAATATCATCAATCCGTTTCGAGGCATACTTGTTCCCGGCACACCGGGAGCGGGAAAATCGTATTTCGTCATCAGGCACATCATCACCCAGCACATCAAAAAGGGCTTCAGCATGTTCATCTATGACTTCAAATTTGATGACCTGACCAAAATAGCCTTTAATACGTTGAAGAAAAATCATAAGCAATATGCAGTTAAGCCGAAGCTCTGGATCATCAACTTCGACGACCTGAGCAGGACCCATCGGTGCAACCCGATCATACCTTTCGATATGAAGGATATTACCGATGCCATGGAATCAGCCCGGACATTCATGCTCGGGCTGAACCGTGAATGGATCAAACGCCAGGGCGATTTCTTTGTGGAATCACCAATCAATTTCCTGACAGCACTGATATGGTTCCTGAAAAAACACGCAGGTGGAAAATACTGCTCCGTTCCGCATGCGATCGAACTTTCGCAGGCTGAATACGGTGTCCTCTTCCCGTTGTTGGCTAAAGAACCAGAAATCGAGGTACTGATCAATCCATTCATTTCCGCCTGGAAGAACGAAGCATTCGATCAGCTGGAAGGTCAGGTTGCGAGCGCCAAGATCAGCCTGGCCAGGTTGTCTTCCCCTCAACTTTACTATGTACTTTCGGGTAACGACTTTAGCCTTGATATCAACAATCCGCTCGAACCTAAAATTGTTTGTATGGGTAACAATCCTCAGAAACAGCAGGTTTATGGCGCGGTGCTAAGCTTATACATTTCCAGGATGATCAAGCTGGTCAATCAAAAAGACAAACTCAAAAGCAGCCTGATCTTCGATGAATTTCCTACGATCTATGTAGGCGGCGGATCGGGCATCGACGGATTGCTCGCCACCGCGAGAAGTAACAGGGTAGCCACTACCCTGGCAGTGCAGACCTTCGATCAGTTAAAGAAAGATTACGGGAAAGAGCAGGCTGATGTGATCATGAATATGGTCGGTAATATAGTATCCGGCCAGGTTACCGGGGATACCGCGAAACAACTGAGCGATCGCTTCGGAAAGATCAACCAGGAAAAACAAAGCCTGACCATCAACAGCCAGGATACCTCTGTCAGTAAATCAACCCAATTGGATTTTGCCGTTCCTGCCGCCAAAATCTCCGCGTTATCTTCCGGTCAGTTCGTGGGTATGGTCGCCGATGACCCGCAAAATAAAATCGAGCTCAAAGTGTTCCACAACGAGATTATCAATGATCACGAGGCCATTAAGAATGAGGAACAGGATTACGAAGAACTGCCTTTGATCAAAGAAGTGACTGAAGAAATGGTCAGGAAAAATTTTCTCCAGATCAAACTCGACGTCGAAAATATACTGAAAGCGGAATAAACCAAGCCCAGACTAATTACTGGGAGTAAAAAATGGAGTGGCAAAGGGTTGCTGGCCTTGCACCTGGGCGGGCGAGTTATTTCCCTGAGTTGTGTAGTCCCCAGCCGTGATTTTGCCCTTAATTAAAACATTCCCAAAAGTTCTATCCCGTATTTTAACGACAACTGCTACAACCCATTAGCTACTGTTTTCGCATTCGATTCCACCGTTATTTTGGCTTAGAACCAGAACCGATGAAAAAACAAGGCGAAACTATCAATGTGGTGCACCCTGACGATCAGCTGCCTGTAACAAAAGGCTACGAGTCATTTTTTACCGAACACGGCTTGGCATTCCAGAGCACTGGTCATTATTTGACGACGGGTCAGCCGGACCCTGCCGCGCTCTGGGTGTTTCACGTACCGGTGATCAGGCAGCAAATGCCTGAACTCGCCGGGCATTTGTTCCCGTTGCTGTCAGCATTATCCCTGGCATTTCGCATCCCGGCGAGCGCCAACGTACATGCCCTGATCCTGGAAGGAGGGCTGGGCCATCACGAGACGGGCAAGGTCTTGTCTGTATATCCGCGATCGGCCGAAAATCTTTCGGCGCTTGCCGCCTCATTGATCAACGCCATCGGCGATCTGAAAGGGGTAGCTGTCCCCGGAGCGCAACGGCTCAGTGACTGCCTGTATGTGGAATATGTTCAACATCAGGAGTTGACCGGCCTACCAACCGGTCTTAGCCTAGCAATCCCGCAATGGCCTTTCAACAGCATCTGCCCCTATCCGACGGTTAAGCCCAGGAAACTTATCGGCAAGAGCTATCTCATCATGGCTCGGCTGAAGCGCGATACGAAAGGTGATGTGATCAAATGCCTGTCCCTGTACCCATTTTGGAAAATCAACTGGTGTGTCCTCAAAGAAGGCAAGCGTAACCAATGCAGCGACGACCATGGTCGCACTGTCCGCGATAGACTGATCTGGCAGCAGGCTGCGTATGAACAATTGAAAAATGACGTGGCCTTACCTGTGGTTCATCAGGTTTTCGAGGCTGAAGGCAATCACTATTTGGTGATGCAATTTATGGAAGGCATGTCGCTGCACGAAGAGTTAAAGCGCTTGTACAACGGGCGCTCCTGGAAAAACCTCGAAATTGAGGTGAAACTAAAGGTGACAAGTTATTTATTGGCCGTCGGCCGGATATTAGGCCAATTTCATTCCCGTGGTTTCCTCCATCGTGACCTCAATCCGGAAAATTTTCAGGTCTGTGCCGGCCAGATCGTGCCCCTCGACCTGGAGCTGGCCTACGACTTCATCCATGATTTCCCTTCTCCGGCATTCTCACTCGGAACACCGGGTTATATGTCCCCGTCGCAAGCCGCCTCAAAAAAACCGGAAATGGCTGATGACATCTACGGTTTCGGCGCATTTCTGCTCCGGGCATTTACGGGACTGGCGCCGACCAAGTTCAACCCGGAAAACCGGCCGGCACTAAATGATTCCATTTCAGCTTTGACCGGCAGCAGGAAGCTGGGCGAGTTGATCTCGGCCTGTTTGAACCCGGATGGTCGATTGCGCCCGGTTTTGATCGAAGTGGTCTCCGCTGTCAAATTGTACGAGGCGTTGTTACTGACGGGAGGAGCAACAGACGGGCCTGCCAGGCATAGTGCGAAACCTGTATTAAATGAAACCATCGGCAAGGCCCTTGTCAGTTTGCTATCACCGCCAATGGTCGATGGTCAGGGCTACTGGCTATACCATCCCGGCCCCGGTGCTTCCGGTGTCGCGAACCCGGTCAGAATGTTGCAATATAACCATAGCCTGTTCAATGGAATACCCGGTACACTGCTGGTGTTATCAAATGCACTGGCCTCCGGTCATGCCAATGCCGGCCTCGTGAATATTTTCAACAGGAACCTCGCTCATACCCTGGATTTTTCGAATCACCATGATTTGCCCGCAGGCCTGGCTAATGGCGGTTGGGGCCTCGCGACGATTTTAGTACAGAGCATCAGTGCAGGAACCGTATTTATCAACCCGGATCATGTTGCTGTAATCCGGAGAGAATTAAGTAAAACGAGTGAAGAAATCAATGTCGAATCCGGTCTCGCCGGAAAAGCCCTGTGCCTGCTTACCGCATTGGAGATTCCGCAGCTGGCGGATTTAGAAAAAGAGCTACACCAAACCATCACCGCGATCATCAACCGGCAGCAAAAAGACGGCTCCTGGGTAATCACCGGGCCTGATGGTATAGAGACAGCCCGCCCTACAGGATTTTTTTCCGGCATTGCCGGGATCGTTTACACGCTGCTCCGCTACGTCAACAGGTTTGACGATGGGATTGCTGCACACGCGGCGCGGAAAGGTGCCGATTGGCTGCTGGGGCAACGATACACCGCGAATGGCGTCGGCGTGTGGCCGGTAAAAGCGAAAAGCAAATTGACTGATCCATGGTTCGGTATCGGCTATGCCGGGATCGCAGCCTGCCTGATCCGGGCATGGCAAGTGTTCCGGCATCCGCCGTACCGGCTGGCCGCGGAGGAAATACTCGGCAGCTATCCTGATGGCTTGCACAGTAATTACCTATCGGCAGCCTCCGGGGTTGCCGGAATCGGGCAGGTGATGCTGGATGCCTGTGTCGTCTTTAAAGATGTGACCTGGCTGGATAAAGCGATCAACATTGCCGGTAACCTGCTGAACAGCGCGTTCCGCGAGACCGACGGCCATATGTACTGGCTGGAAGGCAGCGATAGCCGTCCGACGGCATCCTGGATGAACGGCAGTGCCGGTGTCGTTGATTTCCTGGTACGTTTAGAACAGCCGGAACGAACCGGCTTCCCATTCAAATTTAACTAAACCAATGAAAAAGAACCTGATTTCCGGGATACTTGCATCCCTCCTGATCCTGATGTTCCTGTATGCAGCGACCAGTAAGCTGATGGACTTTCAAACCTATGAGCGCGCCATGCACAACCAGCCCTTTCCGGATTGGATGGCGGAAACTTTGATCTATAGTATCCCGCCTCTGGAAGTCGTCGTGTCCCTGCTGCTCTTTCGTGACCGGACCCGGTTGCTGGGTTTTCTCTGCTCGGGTGTGCTGATGCTATCCTTTACGATTTATATCGCGGCTATCCTGCTGCACATATTCCCCTGGGTGCCCTGCTCCTGCGGCGGAGTCATCAGTCAACTGGGCTGGGGACAACATTTGATTTTCAACCTGTCCTTTCTCACGGCAGCACTATGGGGCATGCGGCTGGAAAGACAGGCAATACTTGCTGATAAAATTACCTGAAAAGGTTTCAAAATATTTCACGCGCGAAATCAGGTTAATGCTGGTCCTGTGTAAAACCGGTCAATTATTCATTTCTAAATTATATCATCATGAAAAAAGTAAAAATGGGCCTGATGGCCCTGGCCGCACTGACCGGAGTGGGAAGCGCGTTCGCCTCTGCACCAAGGCATGCTAAAAACGCGACGACTTATTACGCAATCAAAAGCGGGTCCTCGTTCGTATGGAGGACCTCTCCTGCCGGGCATTGTTTAAACACGGCTGTAAGTGCTACCTGCACCATTACTACCGCGGTTCAGCCAACCGATGGGGTGGTTCCTGCGGGCCACGCGGTTACTTTCCAAAACTACAAGTAAACCGTAAACAGCCTGCCGGCTTAATCCGGCAGGCTGTTATTATTATAATAAGGCTTTGATCTGCGCCTCGACAGAACGTCCGTCGTCATCGCGGGGGTCGATGGGAACGTTATGGATGAATCCATTTTTGTCAACCAGGACAAAGGCGGGGTATTCCCTGATCCGGTAGCTGGTTAATGCCGGGTGATCGTTTCCCTTTCCTTCGGTAAAAAAATTATGGTTTTCAGGGGCAGTATATTGTCCGCCTGAAACACTCTTTTCCCATTGAGTTTTGGATTCGTCAGAACTAATACTAATAAATTCGACAGCTTGCCCTTTAAACCGCGCCTCCAGCTTACGAATATAGGGTGCGACTACCCGGCAAAAACCGCAGCCGGTAAACCAAAAGTCGATAAAAACTACTTTATTTCTAAAATCGGAAAGTTGGTGCACTTCCCCCCTTTGATCTGCAAGCCGGAAGTTGAAGGCCATAGCCCCGTCGACCCGCGTTTCGGATATGGCTTTCAGCAAGGTCCTGTAATCGTCTTCGCGGACAATCGTCAAAGCGTCCTTAATGCAATAGGTTAATTCCGGCGGGTAATCGTTAAGCTGCAGGATCAGGTACGCAAGCAATTCCTCCCGGAGCTTGCCATTGTATTTTACTTTGAGATAATCGTAAACCTTACTGATATGATAGGGCTTTCTGGCAATAACGCAGGAATCAACGCGGTATTTCAATAGTATGGTGTAAAGAAAACTTTCGGAATATAGCGCATCAGGGTAGTGCGTTAAAGCTACATCAAGCATCGATTTAACGGTATCACGTGTTTGCAGGAACTTTTCCAGGTATGGGTTAGACGTAGAATCTGCATATCGTCGGGAGATCAGCTCAACATTACTGTATTTACCCGACATATTTATAGCCATCAGGTCAACCTTCATAAACTGGTAAAAATCTGCCGGTAGCCTTTCACGGTAATGCTCCAGAATATGAAGCAGGGATAACGTTTTCTTGTTTCCATGCTGCACCAACAATGCCGCGTCTGCATCGTCTTCCTCCGTGGTAGTGGTTACTTGCTGCGCTTTGATCAGTTCTGCCTGTACTTTTGCTATGATACTGCTCCCTTCCGGGTCAATGCCAACCTGATTAAAATGGAGCTGTAAAGGCTGACCTGGCACAGCATAGTATTTGTAAATTCCTTTACCCGAATGCCCTTTGAATCTTAAATTAAAATAATGCGGAAAGTTATCACAGGGGATTTGAAACCGGAAGTTTTTACCGGTCGCGCGGTGGGTAAGTTCCGTTTGCAAAGCGGGCTCCTGGTCGGTATTGGGGTGACGGTAGAGGCGGAATAGGATGGTATCGCCCTGATGCAGAAAATCGGCTGTACCGTAGACTTCAACAAATGGCTGCTGAGCATTCGCTATGAGGCATGTGGTTAGCAGCATCATGGTCAATAAAATTGATCTGGTGGTTTTCATAATAAACAAATTAGCGCTGGTTTTGGGGAATCGGGTTCAACTGGATTTCGGTATCCGGTATCGGCATCGCGTACCGGGGATCTTTAGGCGGTAAGCTGTATTGCTCGCCGTTAAGGTCCCTGATCAGGGTAACGGCCCTTGCCGCCTCTTGGTTCAGTCGCCGCAGATCGTACCAGCGGACACCGGTCATGACCAGTTCCTTGCGACGTTCCTGCAGAATGAGGGTTAGAGCGTCCGCGGCATTCTTTGCGCTGTAGGGGACGAACGTGCCCTTTTTCCAGCGGGTGACCAGCAAGGTGTTCAGGTCGCTCAGCGCCTGGGCAGTGCTGCCCGCCCTCGCCTCGCATTCGGCTTTGGTCAGGTACATTTCAGCGGTAGAGATACCGGTGGTCACGCTCCCGTGTTTGCCATACTGGCTGTTAAACTCATACAAACCATCGCCGTCTTTGTAAAAGAAAATGGCTTTACGAAGATCATTCGGCCCGTCGAAGGATCGCAGCAACGTCGTATCGGCATAACTGTACAGGTTATAGTAGCCGCTGAGCGAGGCATGGAACAGCTCTTCCGGCGAATAGTTGGGAAAAACAGGATATGCTGATGGATCGAGCGCGTTGAAATCCTGCAATTTGTTGTAGACTGCCAGGGAAGCCGTCGCATTTTTCAGGGCTTCATCGTACCGGCCTATACACAGGTTGACCCTGGCGGTCATTCCGTACGCCGCAGCCTTATTGGGCTGTGTCGGGGAAGAGGTCGCAGGTTGCAGAAGCTGGAGGGCCTGATCGAGGTCGGACAGCACCTGCGCATAACAGGCCTGCTGCGAGGCGCGCGGGGCCTTAGCGGTCAGATCGGTGCCCGGACGAAGCGGGACACCCGGTTCACTGGCTGCGGTCGCAGCGTCATAAGGCAACGCAAAAGTTTGAACAAGGTCAAAGTAGGCCATCGCGCGAAAGAACAGGGCGCTTCCTTTGGCCTGGTTAAAGGCGGCTTCATCACTCGCCTTTCGAGGAACGGTCGCCAGGATCTGTTGTACCTGGTTGGCATAGTAAATGGCTTGATAGGGCACGGACCAGGCATCGACATAGGCACCTGCGGGATAAAGCGATTTGGCCCAGAGATAGGCGTTCTGTTCCGTGGAACTCATATTGGCGTAAAACCCGTCGGTCACGTAATAATCGTCCGTAGCGAGTTCACCCAGGGTAGCATAGTTGCGGTTGAAGATATCTTCATTGGCCAGCAGCGACTGTACATCCGCCAGCGTCGAAGGCACATTCAGTGCCGCGTCCGGCCGTGCGTTCAGGAGTTCGTCCTGTTTCTTGCAGCCGTCATAAAATGCCATGATCGGCGGAAATAATATCAGGCAGACACGAACGGCCGTTAATTTGATCAGCGTTTTCATTGTCGTTTATTTTAAGTTGGTTTTAAGGCCGACGGCGAAAGTCCTCGGCAATGGCAGCGCGGTGGTGCCGCCGCCCGGGGTCGTGAATACATCAGGATCGAGGTGGTCAGGATTAGCCCGCCACAGGATCGCCACGTTGTTGACATAAGCGTAAACATTCATGTGGGAGAACGGGCTTTTAGGACCGAACACCTTGGTCAGGTCATAACTGATATTGATGTCCTGCAAACGGATATGGTCGCCTTTATCGACCAGCCCATCCGAAAAGGTGTAAAACAGGTCGCGGTTGGGGTTCACAGGCGTTTTCGGCATGGAAGGGATCAAGGTCCTGGCCTCATCGCTCGGCTGTTGCCAACGCCCGGTATAATCCTGGTTGCCCAGCCAGTTGCTGTACAGCGAACCGTATTGTACGGAGGAACGGCGTATAAAATAACCCAGCTTATAGATCAGGTTGAAAGACAGCGAAAATTCATGATAACTGAAGGTATTACGAAGGGAACCGAAACTTGTCGGCCGGGAAGGTCCGTTATAATGTAAATCTTTCACCGTCGTACCGGCAATGACCGCGGCATAATCCGTACTCAGTGCCCCGTTCAAGTAGCCCTGCGGGTCACCGGTCTCATGGGTCAGCGGGCCGGAGCGAAAGCTGTAGATGCCGAACAGGGGTTGTCCCACCAGCGGCGTGATCGTACCGGAATTACCGGCCCCCTGCTGCAGGAAGGCCAGGGTCCGCAACTGCGCGTTGTATTGGGTCACCTTATCAATGGCATAGCTGTACTGGAAATTGGTTTGCCAGCTGAATGTTCCTGTTTGGATGTTCCGGCTGTTGATCGTGACATCCGCACCATGCCCCTTCGTTTCGGCGGTATTACCGAAAAAGGTCAAAAACCCGGTAGACGGCGCGACCGAGGCGTTACCGAACAGGTTGATGCCTTTTTTAAAATAAAACTCCACGGTACCTGTAATGGCCTGGTTCTTCAGCCCGAAGTCCAGCCCCAGGTTGATCATCCGGTCCTTTTCCCAGCGGAGGTCCGGGTTGCCGGGATTGGCGATCACCGCGTAGGGCAAGCCGGAGAAATAGGAGTTGCTTTGCTGCCGGATCGTCGTTACCGCGGCCGCTGATTTATTGATATTGCCGTTATAGCCGAACGTACCGCGCAGCCGCAGTTGCTCCAGCCAGTCCACGTGGTAAAACTTTTCTTCGGCGATGTTCCAGGTGAAACCGGCGGAATACAGGGGGACCGCCTTCTGGTTCGTATTGACCCCGAACAGGTTGGAGCGGTCAATCCTGCCGCTGGCGGAAACGGTATACCGGCCCAGGAAACTGTAGGCGGCATTGCCGAAATAGGAAATGAAATTATCAGTCCGCTTACCGAAGAACTGCCCGTTCGGAATTTGCGCCGACCCAAGCTGCCGCGGGTTCAGGCCGTAATAATCCGCGTAATTGACCGAGCCGCTGAAGGCACCGGTTGCCGGGTTATAGCCGTAAGCGGGAGTTTCCGAAGTGCTCTCCGTATTTTCTCCACTCCATTCCGTTCCGGCGATGGCGTTGAGTTGTCCGCCTTTGCCGACCCTCCCGCTATAATTCAGCTGGCCACGGATGCGGTGCGAAGCCAGTGCGGAACTGCCATCCATACGGATACCGCCCAACGGCACGGGGAAGCTTAAACTACCGTCAGCGGAAGTCTGCGCATACTGGTTGATCAGGTTCCGGGCATAATAGCTGTCCTGGCTGTAGATGGTCCGGTCGGTAGACTCGGCACGTTCATACTGGTATTTGATATCTGCCGTGAAATGTTGGAGAAATCTATAATTCAGCCCGAAGTTCAGGCGGGTATCGATACTGCCGGAATGGTGATTACTGCTATGCAGTTCGTCCAGCGGCCGGTAGTTCCAATCCAGGAAACCTGTGTTACCGGGGTTATCGACAAAGGCCTGCGAGAAATCCTTGACCGTGGATAAAGGGTTGCCTGCATCATCGGCGAGCCGGGCATAAGGGTAGATCATGCTCTTGCCACGGATACTGCTCAAATCGCTGAGCGTGCTGTTCAGCGCCGCCGTGTTCTTGATGTAGTTGATCCCGGCGGACAGTTTGAGGTTTTTGAAGGGGGAGAAATTATAATTGCTGTTGATCGTAAGGCGGTCGTTCGTATTGCCCCGCAAAGCGGCGTTGTTCTGGTCATACCCTGCCGAGAAATAGTAATCACTGTTCTGTCCCCCGCCCCGGAAATTCAGGTTGTATTGCTGGGTAAAGGACCGGCGCAGCAGGTATTCGCTTTCGTCCCGCCGGATGTCATAGCCTTTCATCGCAGCGATCTGTTGATCGGCATTGGCTTGGCTGATAGCCCCGGAACGGGCTTGGCTCAACAGGGCGACCACAGGCGATACGACCTGGTAGCGGGTTTTTAATGCCCCGTCGTAATAGCCCGCTTTAAACAGGTTTTGTTCGAGGCCGATAAATTCCCCCGCGTTCAGGTAATTGGGATCATAGGACAGGTTGGGTTTGTCGCCCGAGGTGACATTGGCATTGAACTCGATAGCGGTGGGCTGTCCGCTCCTCCCCTTTTTCGTGGTGATCACGATCACCCCGTTGCCGGAACGGACGCCCCAGATCGAAGCGGCGGCAGCGTCTTTCAGGATGGTAATGGATGCGACATCATTGGGGTTGATGTTGTTCAGGTCGCCGTCGTAGGGGAAATTGTCGATGACCACCAGCGGCTGGTCATTGGAGAACAGCGTACTGTGTCCCCGGATCGACAGGTCGGCGGTATTGCCGGCTGCCGTGCTCGTGTTCCGGTTGAACAACAGGCCCGGGACCACGCCTTCCAGCCTGCTCAGCACGTCAGGACCCGTGCGCCGGTTGATGACCGCGCTGTCCAGGTGGACAAAAGAACCCGTGGCCCTTTCCCGGGCGATGTTCTGGTAACCCGTGGATACGATCACTTCCTGGATCTCCAGTTTAGCAGGCTGCATCCGGATGTCGGGTAATGCGGGTTTGGCTGGATCGGCGGTGATCGTGAGCCGCTGGTAGCCGGTAAAGCTGATGATTAGTGCGGTCCTGACGGTCAGGCGCAGGCTGAACCTGCCCTCCTGGTCGGTGTAAGTGATTTGTTGATCTGGCCCGTAGCGGACCGTGGCACCGGGCAGGGGTTTTCCCCTTTCGTCGGTCACCCTGCCCATTACCGTCGTAGGTTTCCGGGGGCTGATTTCCTGGGCGGGCAGCTTAAAAAAAAGGCAAAGCGTGGCCAGCACAGCGAAAAATATCGTTTTTTTCATGTGTTAATTTTGGAGTACGTTTAAAAATCAGGTAGGACGCCGTTGCGGCATCAGGGAAAAACAGGCAATAACGGCGGCCCTTATTTAACTATTAACTGACGGGGCCGCCGCTACCGTCTTATCATTCCGGTGGGCAAATGACAAGTAACCATTGATTTTGAAGGATCAGGGTCATTTGTCTCCTCCTTTCTGAATTTCCTTTTGGTACGCATACAGGGCCAGGACCAGGTCGGGTAACCTGTCCATGAAATCACCCAGTTCCTCGGCGGTTAGGGTATGCAGGTCTCCTGCGGCTTCGGACAGGCCGAAATCCTGCCATTTACTAAGCTGTGCCTTTAAGGCCGGGGAATCGACCATGGCAAAGATCCGCTTCATCGCTTCTTCGGCGGTGAGCAGTGTCATGCGGTTAATGGTCTTGAGTTTAGCGTTCATCCCTGTATTTTTTGAAGAAGGGACCGGCCTGATAGCAAAGAAGGCGTGGAACCCGACTTATTGCAACTTGGTACGTAGGAGAACCGACGACAATAAGGGAGCCCACGCCAGGAGCGTGAGCATTCCACTTATCTTCCCGCCGTCATGAAATTTCCTACGTTTCAGTTACGAGATTCAAAGCGAATGCTTCTAATATTTTGAAGTATCGCAAATTTATGATTTAAGCGTCAATTAGCGCTTTATTTCATTTATTAATTCAAATATATAACTAAAAATCCAAAATAGGGCATACATCACCTAATATTTAATTTAGTTTACGCACACCTTGCGAGAGGTGAAAAATAAGCACTATAGGAACCAAGATTTAATTGATAAGGTCCGCGCAAATATTCTTGAGATTAGAAAATCGAAAAAAATCACTCAAGAAGATTTGGTGGAACGAACTGGATTTGATATTAAACAAATTGGTCGTATTGAAAGGGGAATCTCTAATCCCAGTATTAGTTCAATCGAAGCTATAGCCACAGCCTTAGGAGTTCCTGTAAAAGATCTGTTTGATTTTAAATAAGTTTTGGGCGTTGCCTTCGGCCCAGGCTTTCCGTTACAAGTCCTCGCTGCGCTGCGGGCTTTCCACTGCAATCTTTAACGCAAAATTCGATCTATCGTGTATAAAGTTGCGAATGTCATTATAACAAAAATCAACTGAGCGATAAAACAGGCTAATAACGATTTCAGCTAAATAGCTATTTGCGTCTATGAAATTTGAAATGAAAGCATAATTCTAGACGCGGACGCCCGACAAGTTGTTTTGAAATGATCGAAAGCCAGCTTCATAATGTTCCTATATGTTAGAATGGATAATGTTCAGTTATCTTTTATTGAATTAACATTAATACATTTATGTCAAGTAATCAGTGATATGTCGCAAGTCTTGGGATGTAAAGCAACCGATAGCCGCTATCTTTATTTTAGATGTTCAAGTCCGTCGATGATGAACAAAACGACATCTCACTTCCAGCCTTTGCTTACTTCAGGTCTTAAATTCACTTTTTAAGAGAAAAATGCGTTTTAAAGATGCCTTTTAAAATCGTGAATATGTCGATATGGATTTTTGTACCTAAAACAATTAAATAATGACGCAAACGCTTAAATTAAGACTATTTAAGTAATTTTTGTAAATTAGGACTCCAATAACTTTCGTTCTCAAACAACCAAATAACCGAATTACATGAAATTAATTAAAGCCAGGATACAAAATTACAGAAGTATAAAGGACACCGGCGAATTTGAAATCGAAAGTTTAAAAACTATTTTGGTCGGCCCAAATGAGGCGGGAAAAACCGTTGTACTAAAAGCTCTTCAACAGTTAAATAAACCTGAAGATATAGATGGTTTTGATGAAATTAGAGATTATCCGAGATCTTTATACAATGATATAACAACCAAGCAAGTGACAGCTGACAAGGTTGAGGTTGTAAAAGGTTGGTTTACACTGGACGAAAACGACAAAAAGTTAGTGCCTATAGAGTATCAGAACTGCACTTACGTCAAGTACCTGCATCTCGATAATTCGTTTAATCATTATTTGAATAATGCCCCGGAATGGTTTCTCTATCCTTCTTTTAAAAATGATTTAGCAAGACTTGCGGCTCATTTAGATGCACAAAATATGATTGCTGTGCCAACTTCATCCCCAACAAAAATAACGGACTCGATGAAGCTTATGACCGACAAATACGGAAGTAATCATGCGCCATCCAAACGCGGCACTCCAGATCTGTTCAAATGGTTTGAAAGCGTATACACTAGTGTCGATGAAAATAACAAAACTGAAGAAGATCGTTACGCAAGGATCTTGGCTCAAATGGAATCTAATGAAACCAAATATGATGTATTAGATATTTTAAGGGCCAATTTGCCTGTATTAGTACTATTTAATAATTACTTCAAAGTCAAACCTTTGATTCATCTCGAACATCTTGCAGATCGTGTAGAGCGTAAATTATTGGATGACGATAAACATTACGACTATGGAAATTTGTGCCTTTTGAAAATGCTTGGGTTCTCTCCAAGAGAATTGTCAGACATTGGGAAAACCCCTGATCCGGATAAGAACGACTTCGATGGGCTAAAAGCGTATAGAGACATTCTTGATAAAAGATCTTACCAATTAGATGCTGCGAGCATAAAATTAACAAAAGAAATTAGAAACATTTGGAATCCTAATCCAAATCGTGCTGAAGCGGATAAATTAAGCATAAATGCAGATGGTCAATACTTAAAAGTTGTCGTTGAGGACGATATCGGAGTTAAAATCGAATTGGATCAACGGTCAGAAGGTTTCCAATGGCTGGTATCATTCTATGTAGTGTTCTTTGCAGAAGCAATGGATAAGCATAAAAATGCGATTTTATTACTTGATGAACCAGGGATGAGTTTGCATGGGTTAAAACAACGTGATTTTCGCCAAACCATTTCTAAACTTGCCGAAAAGAACCAAACCATTTATTCAACGCATTCCCCTTTCCTAGTAGGCCCTGATGAATTAGATCTTGTAAGGGTGGTGGAACTAAAAAACAGGGATGAAGGTACAAAAGTGCATACCACAATTTCTTCGAGTGATCCGGCAGGCTTGCTTCCGCTGCAGGAAGCATTGGGTTATGATTTAGCCCAAAGTTTATTTACTCAACAGAAGAACCTAATTTTAGAAGGGTTGACCGACTATTGGTATCTTGATGCAACCGCTGCGTTGCTAAGGGCAAGCAATATGGAAAAGCTGGATGAAAAAATTGCGTTAGTGTTTGCAAATTCAGCAGGAAAAGTAGTTTACTACGCTACGATTTTGCACTCTCACAAATTGAAGATTGCAGCGTTGTTAGATTCTGACGCGGCGGGCGATCAGGCCGCACAGCAAGAAAATTTGGTGCATACTTTGGGAAATAGTAATATCCTCAGAACAAAAGATTATTGTACTGGGATAGCTAAACCGGAGATAGAAGACCTCTTACGTGAAACCCTTATAGAAATAGTAAAAGCAGAATACGGTAAAGACGTAAAGAAAATTGCTGATGCAAGTCCAAGCAGGCCGATAGTTGATATTTTCGCCAAAGAAATCAAGGATTTTTCTAAATACAAATTGGCAAAAGCATATATAAGATGGACGAAAACGAATGATGCCACTAAATTGACGGCGGATGAAACTGAACAATGGAAAAAATTAATACAAGCCATAAATAAAGCGTTAAAATAGTGAAAGATATTTTAACACCTTCACTAATTGCTTCTTTGACATCGCTTGTAATTTCTGTAATTACGCTTTATCAATTTTTTAGAACCCAGAGATTTCAACAGCAACAATTTAATAAAACGCTAGATAGGAATTTGACAACTAAGTTATTGGATTTAAGGTTAGAACACTATCCTAAAGCGTTTGAAATCACAGATAAGATTTTTAAAGAAAAAGGGGGCAGTTTTGATCATGCTAAAATCAAAAAAGCTGTAGAAGAGTTGATTGAGTGGAAAAAAGGCGTTATAAACCTTGTCATTTCAAGTGAAGCGTTAACGAGTTTTTATGTACTTCGAGATGCTGGTATGAAAAGCCCTGCTAACAATGGCACATATTCCAGTGAGCAGGTTGAAAAGATTTCAGCGGGAACAAAAGATTTTAGAAAACAGTTAAGAAGAGATTTAGGTATTTTATTCAGGGAAGAAAAATCAAGGAGAGGCATTGATGCACATCTAGTTGGTTAACTATGATTATTATTGTTGTCGAAATCCTACTCCAATTCGTACCTCTAATATCTTGTTTTCTTTTATTAAGCAGACCTGAACTCTTTCCTTGTCGAGCAATTGATAGTGGATGTTAGAAAATGAAAAATCATCGCCCTGTGGTTCCATCCATTGTTGGCCAAGCCCATTGATCATTCCGAATTTTGCTGTTTCAAACTCTTTCATAACGGGATATTCCCAATTTTGAGCGAGTTTAAGATACGGTATTAAAAAGTCAAAGGGCACAATTCCATCCCATACTATAGGTTCTAAACCCTGATCCGAACAGTACTGCTGTATAGCTTCTTCGGAATGCACGTAAGCATGCCACATAAAGCCCAATTCCTGATAGTCTAATTGACCAAAATCCAAATTTTTGTGAAGATCATACAGCGCTTTTGGCGTGGGTAAAATATCATGTGATACCCACTGCATCAGTAAACTCCTTACTAATCTCACATGGTCATCAGCAAAATACTTAATAATTATATCTGGAAAAAGTAATAGCTGCTGCTTAAGAAACTTCCCTTCAATAATATGAATTGTAAAAAATTCTGTCTGTCTTGCTTTTTCTAGCCATTCACGGGTTTGTGTAGTAACATAAGAAGATACTATGAGCAAAAAATGATCTGCTTTTTCAACTCGCGTCCAGTTTATTTTTTCCACGACCTGATCCAATGCCAGGCCGTTACTATGACGTTTACATTCAACAAACCATTTTTCTTGATATGGACTAACTATTGAGTCAGTTATATAACGTTTAGCTTCGATATCCCTGCCATTATCAGAACCACCCTGTCGCCAGGCCATTGAATGAAATTGAAATTTTACTAATAAATCGTAGCACAATTCCTCGAATTGTTTCCAATCAAGCCGCTCAAAGTTTATGTCATCTTCATGAAAAATCATCGATAAACATTATTATATTCTTTCTCTGATACGTTCCTGTAACCGAAGTCTTACTTCATCATAGATCATTGTATGTACATTTTCCCTGACTTCAAGTGTGACTGTTAAAGCATATTTAATTGATTCCCTTACAGAAAGCCCGGAAGCATCTTCCCGGCAACTGACCTTAATATTGATCGTATCACCGTCCTGAAAAACGTCTGCATATTCGCCTGTAAGAACGTCGTGCTGCACTGTACCTTTTCTACCCATTCTAAAATCATGGCTACTCCTTTCTATCGCTAAATGACCGTTGCCTTCCAAATTATCAAAAAACAGATGCGCTTTCCGATATCGTGCAGTTTTAAAATTTAATGGACTTAGCCATGCTAGAGAGATCGCTAATCTTTTGTCAATAGCTACCGATGCCAAAGATGGCGGCAATGGGAATGAATACGTATGAGCATCTTGTCCATCACGCGTAGTTAAATCGCCAAAACCAATTAATGTTACTCTGTGATCAGTGCAGTAAAGTATTTTTTCACTGTCAACCGTGCCATAACCTAAATATGGATAGATATTTCTTTTCACGTTCTGTGCTGCCACCCCAGGTAATCTACTTATGATGCTGGTAAGTATTTGTTGAGCCTCACCCCAACCAGAACCATGCACCAATAAAGCTTTTAAAATTACTGTAAAATATCTTTCGGGTATTTTTTGCTCGATTGGTAACTCTGCATTTAGCCCAAGCAGCATTTCATAGAGTTTTGCCCCTAGATTTGAGGCTAAAGCCGCGGAATTACTAGTGCCACATAAATAGCCGATTTTTTGCAAATCACCTTGTGCGCCGGGCATTGCGGCGAGATTTCCTGGCGGATGAATTATTGATTCGCCGCTTTCAATTCTTAAATGAGTTTTATTCGGATCAGTTTGCTGAAGAGATTTTCTAAATAATTTTCTACCGCCTGCCATCAATATTTCCGGTTTTATAGAATTATTGTATCCGAAACCGATTCTACTAACTGGGCTTAATAACGACGGACTTGTTATCAGATTTTTTCTTTGCGGAAAATTAAATGGCCCGTGACTATCATGCTGTGCGGAACCGACAGTTATTGAGTTAATTGATTCCGCGGGGGTCAGAATTTTCCTGTTAATGTTATCTTCAATTATTTTTCTGAGTGTGGCTAATTGAATATCTGGTAAAGTAGCTTGGTCAAAATCCGCCTCCGGAATGTCCAAATGAATATCCTCTACTATATTACCTGCGCTTATAATAAAGAGAACATTGTATTTATAAGATAACCAATCAATGAGTTTCGCCCAGGTGCTGATGTTATGATGGAATGGTCGAAAAGGGTCGCCAATAGAAAAATTGATCAGTTTTATATTGGGCGCTGTTGGCGCACCTCCGTTTTCGCCTTCAAAGATACGTTTGACAGCCCGGTGAATAAGATCAATCGGGAGTTTATCGTCAGGTAAAAATTCGCCCCCTCCCTGATTATTTGTGGTGGGTTTCAAAATCGGCCTAACATATATCGGCCGGCTTAAAGGTGTTGATTGTTCGCTTAGGTCACCATTGATAATCAACGATGCCATTGCTGTTCCATGGACCCGATATTGAGCTAAATAGTTATTGGCAAAATCATCAGGATCGTCAACGTTTAATTTACCATTTAATAAAACATGGTTTTCGAGAGGTAACCCATCTAATAATGCAACTACTGGGCTAATCCCGGGCTGGACTTGATGTACTTCTTCAGTGTAATCCAAAAGTTGAGGTTCATCAGAAACATTAAATACAGTTTGTCCAACAGGCCTGAAAAACAAAATTTGCTGAGACTTTAAAAAGGTAATGTTAGTATTTTCAGTAAGATCATCAAAACTTTCTATAGGTGCTTCGGCAATGAAGGCATGATAGCCTATTTCAGGGATAATAATACGGGAACCTAGTATCACGCTCCCATTATGCTGCGCAAGTAAGGCTCCGACTTCATTAAAGGCATCCGAGTTTCTTACCGTATCATCTTTGTAGGCCAATTCTACTTCAAACTTCACAGGATTAATATTAAGTTGCCGCATCTCCTCCACATAATTTTCCAAACCGGTATCATAAATACGGTCTGCAATACTGTATGGCCGCAAGTCCTTTAGTTTATCAAATAAGGTTTTAAACTTGCCGGTGTTACGTCTGAAATTTTGATTATCAGGATCTTTCTTGTATTCATCCCAATAAGAACGAAATTCTCGTAAAGCACTTTGATTGGTCATTGTGAGAAATAACCTCGCGCCAAATCGTTTGTTTGAAGGCTCGCCTCTGCGATTTACTGTAAAAAAATTCTCATCAGGTTCAATTTCGGATTGCAATTCGCTTAAAAATTCCATTCCAGGCGTGGCAGCCACCGCCCGAAAAAAATCATCTAAGTTTCCGGCTATCTCTAATACTAAGATCATTTCTGCAATCAGGTTGGCTGGATTAGCTCCTAAATACGCCGTTTGGTTTTCAAGCACACGATCTAATTCGGTAATTCGATTTTCGAGGTTTTGGATTTGCGTTTCTTTTCCAGGGTATTTGATATTGCCTGTAAAAGGGGGTAAAGTATCCCGCGAACCCGCAGAAGTGCGCGGGAAAATAAGGAGAGGTTTTTTAGCCATTTCGAAGTTGGTACTTATTGGATATCTGGTTTAGGGACTCGTCAACTATTTTTTTCACGTCAACTTCTGGAAGCGACAATATATATTTCCGTTGAATATCCAATACAAATTCCTCTATCTCAGAGAAACTTAAACCCTCCAATTTTCCCGATATAGTCCTATGGGAGTGCTCTAAGCTATATTTTACGCGAGATTCAAACTTTTTAAGCCAGTTTTCAATCATTAACCGATCTGGTTTTTCAAGTTCCATACGGATTTGAAAACGGCGCCAAACCGCTCTATCCAATAGTTCAGGATGATTAGTTGCAGCAACAACTACCACATAGCTCGGTAAACGGTCTATTTGCAATAGCAACGAACTTACCACACGCTTGATCTCTCCCGTTTCATGGGTGTCTCCTCTTTCTTTACCAATAGCGTCAAATTCATCAAAAAACAGGACACATTCCTGTGTTCTGATAAAATCAAACATGGCTTTTAGTCTTGACGCAGTTTCCCCCAGGTAACTTCCAATTATACCATCATACCTGATTACATAAAACGGTACCATAAGAGATTGTGCAATACCTTCGGCTAATGAAGTTTTGCCATTACCAGGAGCGCCGGCCAACAAAACACGGTTTCTTGGTTCTAAATTATAGGATCGTAGTAGGTCGCCTCTATGGTGTTCTTGAACCATTTCGTCGATAATCCCTCGATTTTCTCGCTTTAAGACAATATCATCAAGAGATTTGCTCGGATAAATCCTAAAAAGAAAGCTTTCCAGCTTTTCATCAAGTAATGTTTTGGGAACGACCTTAGAACTTTGATCTTTTGAAAATTGCTGATTTTTGAGAATATCCGTTAACTGGTCTGCGACGATGTGGTGTTGCTTGTTGCGTTCTTCGGCAATTAGAGATTCCACAACTTTCGTAAAGAGGCTTTTATCTCCAACACTTCCGGCTTTAACCAGTTTTAATAATAAGTCAGCTCTTGCCATGAAAGTTTGATTGAGTGTTAGGCTTTAGCCAATGTCGTAAATAATCTGCAAATGTTAAAATTTTAATCAGTTAAACTAACATTATTTTAATGGCTTTAAAAGTAAAATGTTATCAACAAACTGACACAAAGCGAATAATAGCATTTATTACAGAGTCGACATCATTAAATAATTTATAACGTTAACTCTATTGGAAACAGTACGCACATACAAAAGGACTCGATACGCATTTGACGCATGGGAATCAATGCTTTCGGTAAGATTGATGACCAAATATTCATCCACTGAACCAAATAAGATTGTTTAATAATAGATAACTATTTATTATCATTAATAATTTGGATAGACAGAGACTTAACTAACTATATAAAGCCAAACAATGTAGGCAGTTGGGACGAGGGACATCAGAGTACACCGCAAACATTTCTGACTGAATTTTTATTATAAATAAAACTCTTGGGAAATGATTGACTTAACAACTTTTACGGTCTCGAAGGAAGATAATGGTGATAAAACGATTACTATCGATCCAATTTTCATTGGCCTACCCGAAGTCAGGCAGTTTACAGGCGTATACCGGATTTTGGAAACCGATATGAACGGGAAAGAGTTGGGTGAAGTTGCATTTCACTTGGAAGATCCAAGTCAATGGGAATTCACAGGCGATTATTTCTCGGATGCCGAGCAGGAGCAAATCATAGAATTTATCAGGCAAAAAGAACCGTTTGAGTCGTTCACGTTTGCCGAAAAAATTGATAATGTCGAGCATCATTTTCGCATAACGGATAATGAAGGTCATTTTGGTATTGAACGGGATGGCATATTCATCGCAGTTATTGAACAGTTCGAAGAATGGAAACAAACTGAAGGCAAACCTTTAAATGCTAATTTGTTCAATAAGATCATATCAAAAATTGAAGGACGCAGAGATTGAAAACTATGGATACGATCAGAATCAACTGCATCATAGGCACACAGTATTGCGATATCGATGCTAATGAAATGGAGTGTGCCGGACACAAAGGTCCGTGCTTCGAACTGGTTCAGGACAGCGTTGTCTTGGGGACGATCTGCAAAACAGTGGAAGGGGTTTACATCATCATTGGCCACACGGAATTGAGCAGGGATGATATAGACGCGATCGGAGAGCAGATCGATGCAGAATTGAGCAGTTTTTAGTCTTTCTTGCGTTTTGCAGAATAAGTAGGCTTCCTGTTAGTGATTGACATCTTTTCCCCAAACATACTTCCCTGACATGCAGTTTACGCAAAAGAATTTACGAACTGCAAAAATCTTTCTGAGCAAGATAAAAAACCATCCTATTTTCACTTCATGAACCAACTTGTTACCGCAGCGTGGGCAGCGGGGCTTTGAAATCATCTGTGCTTCAAGATTGGCTTCCATGTTAATTGATCTTTAGTAGATTGGGATAAGTTCGATTATTCGATATTTTTCTCGTATACAATTTACGAAGGAACATCAAAATTTGATACAGCATTTTGAATTTACAATAATACTAATTAATTTAGCATTATTGTTTTTTCTGGTTAATGTGTAACTTTAACATGGCAGCGATACAGGAATTTGAAATAACTTATCAGGGTTTAGCGGCGACGGTTGCGGAACACAGCCTGAAACATGGCAGGGTCTTTCATATTGACTTCACGCAACCGACAATGATGCCGCTGGTGATCACGGTCGCTTATGACTCCGATGATAAAAAATTTTGGACGTCAATTCCGGAAGGCCGCCAGGAGCTGGCTGAAGAGGTTGGCAAACTTGTTGCCGGCTATATCAGAAACAAGAAAAAAGAAATATGTGCTACTACAACGGTCAAAAAGTCACCCGTTCTGAGTTTATTCGACTGAAAAACCTGGAAAAAGAGGTGAGACGCTACAACTTCCTAAATGTAGGCGTTCATAATGGATTCATGTTCGAACCCGCTGCTATAGCGATTGCCAATTCTGACAAAACTGATTTTGAGCTGGTACAGGCACAGTGGGGATTCATGCCGTATGGCATCGACTCGCACGAAAAAGCACAAGAGTTCTTGAGGAGATACACGACGATGAATTTCAAATCAGAGAATATGCTGCTCAATGAAAAAAAAGAGCGGTCGATGTGGGCCAGTTCGGTTGAAAAAGGGAAAACCTGCCTGGTGTTATCCACAGGTATGATAGAAAACAGGCACATCAATAAGATCGGCAAAAAAGGTCAGCAATTAACAACGACTGATGCATTCCCGTATATGGTGACCATGAAAGACCGCGAATACTGGTGGATGGCCGGATTATATAACCAGGTGCTCGATAAAGAGACAGGTGAATTAGTTTACACTTTCGCGTTTGCGACAACAAAAGCAAATGCATTAATGCGTCAAATCCATAACAAAGATAACAAGTGGCGAATGCCGGCAATACTTAACGATGACCAGGCTTACGAATGGTTATTAGGAAGTCCCTCGGTGGAAAGAATGCAGGAACTTGCTCGGATACAGGTTCCATCTAAAGACATGGAATACTGTACAATCACTAAGGAATACCTTTCAGATCGCGTAGCAAATCCTACACAATACGATACGTTGCCTCCCATTGATATGGCTTATATGGATATCGCAGAGGAATTGCTGTATCCGGCTGCATAGCTGAAGTGCTAAGGCGATCAGGCTAACCAACGTCTATAACGGATTGCTTTCGTTATCCGATAAACTCGATGACTCTTTCAAAAAACGCCAGCAACGCCCGGAAAAACCTTACTTTCTGATACCCGCTAATGAAAATAATGATAATTTAAGATCACCTTTATCAAATATATCAGAGATCTTTTTCTTTGCGCATCATACTCAAAAAAACGGCGGTTATACCCAGGTAGCTGGCAATGAGCTTTTGATTTATACGCTGTTCAAGTCCCGGGTAATGCCGGCGGAATTCCAAATAACGCTGTTCGGCAGATAAAGAAAGATTAGAGGTTACCCGGCGCTGGAACATATCAAATCCATTCTGGATCAGGATCCGGAAAAAACGCTCCAGTTTTGGAACACGGACGAAAAGTTCCTCCAGATCCGGTAAAGTAAAATACCAGAGCGCTGAATCCTCCAGCGCCTGTATGGTATGCGTCGCAGGCTTTGCCTTAAAGAAGCTTACGTTATCGCAGGCCCAGCAGTTTTCCGGATAAAAGCAAAGGTTATGCTCCTGGCCGTTCTCATCGGTGTGGTACATACGCAGACAGCCCTGATCAACAAAATAAATGTGCCTTTCAGTTTGCCCCGGCCGAACCAACACGGTTCGCCGGGTAACATTTTTTCGTTGTAACAAAGCAAGTATTTGCTCCTGTTCTTCCGAATCAAGCATTACATGCAAAGCGAAGTTACGCAGGATCAGTTCAGACATAGTGCAAGTTAACTTTTAAAACGCAATTTGCCTTGTCATGATCAGTTTCAGCTCTGCTGTACCGGCGATGCGTAGCGGGTTGGCGGTCATTTGATAGACCTCGCTACTCGCAATGGTCATGAACGCTTCAGCGCTGGGGTATTCTACCAAAAAGACCTCGTCCCATTGTTCGTTCTCACCAGCAATGATGTTCGCCGCAACCTCGCCAACAAACTTGACATTTACGCCCTCGATACCCAATTGTTTGACCACCTGCCCGAATGCAGGTATATATTCGTCGAAATAAACTTTTTTGTCTTTGAACCCGATCAGGTTCAGCATGACGACAGGTCCTTGACCTGCTTCAATTACGGGAAATTTGATCTCTTCCATACCACAAAGGTCGCCAGCCCTTTCCGGAAAAAAGTTCATGTAGTTGAAGAGTTTCCAAAAACAGGGACCGTCTTTTCAATGTAATAGAGACCTGAATTCATATTCAGGCAAATAAATAACCTGAGATATGACTACAATTTTCCAGGAATTGGTCACAATACCTCATACACAACCGCAGACCTTTGTGTCATTAAATATTACGCGATGACAAAGGAAACAAAACAAACAGAAAAAGTATGGTTCGTGACCGGGGCCTCCAAAGGGTTAGGCGCGGACCTTGTTCAGCAATTATTGGCGGAAGGCTACCAGGTTGCTGCTACCTCCAGAACAAAGCAGGCGCTTATCGACCTGATCGGAGAACGGAATGATTTCCTGCCGCTCAACATGGATATAACCGACAATAATGATGTAAAGCGCGCGATCGAACAAGTGGTTGACAAATTCGGCCGTATCGATATCATTGTAAATAACGCAGGGTTCAGCCAGATCGGTGCCATCGAAGAGCTGACGGCAGAAGAGGTGCAAAGGAACTACGATGTCAATGTTTTCGGCCCGCTGCATGTGGTCCGTCACGCAGCTCCTTACTTGCGGGAGCAGCGCTCAGGACATATTTTTAACATTGCATCAATCGGCGGTTATGTTGGGAATTACGCCGCCTTCGGTATCTATTGTTCTACCAAATTTGCGATGGCCGGTTATACAGAGGCGCTGGCAGTAGAAATGGAACCTTTCGGCGTCCACACAACCCTCGTTTACCCGGGATATTTCCGCACCAGTTTCCTTGAAAAAGACTCCGTCATGTTGCCTGCACATGTAATTGACGCCTATGCTAATGCCCGTGAGATCGAAGCGCAGCACCTGAACGTGATCAGCGGCCGTCAGCCTAACGATCCAAAAAAAGCCGCGAAAGCGCTCATTGAACTAAGCAATCAGTCCAGGCCACCGGTACATTTTTTTATGGGTATCGATACTGCTGTATTGGTAAAAGAAAAGATTGCCATCATTGAACAGGCCCTGGCCGATAATTTGGAGCTTACAGAATCAACAGCGATTATCGAATAATGACGAAAACTATTGAAGAAACCGGAGAATACCTGGGCATGTGGGTGACAAAAGATGGTCATGTGCGCCAGGAGTTATTACCTGAGGGCCGTTATGACGAAGCTCGTGGCAATCGCCGAAGTGCTTACCGGGGTGCTTACCGGGTAACCGGAAACCACATCGCATACAAAGACGACACTGGATTTGACGCCGACGGCGAATTTAGTGGCGGGGTTTTGTATCATGGCGGCATGGTATTTTATAAAGAAAATAATTAATTTTAAAAATGGCCGATACATTTCGCTTCCGTACGCTGTCAGACCTGCACGACTATTACGGCTTGCCCGGACCGGAGCATCCGCTGGTCAGCGTCATTGATTACAGTAAAGTTAAATATCCGGACGATGTAGCCGACCTGAAATGGTTGCAGGATTTCTATATGATCGCCTTGAAGCGAAATGTACAGGCCAAATTTAATTACGGACAGCAGATTTATGATTTCAATTCCGGCGTGCTGTCATTCTTTTCGCCGCAGCAATTGCTCCGGGTCGAGATCAAACCGGATGTTCGGGTCAACCAGACAGGTTGGCTTCTGTTGCTGCACCCGGATTTCCTTTGGAACACCTCCCTGGCCGCCCAGATCAAAAATTACGATTTTTTTCAGTACAAAGTGAACGAAGCATTATTTCTCTCGGAAAAGGAAGAAACGGCAATTGCAGAGATCTTTCACAAGATTGAGTCCGAATACCGGTCGAACATGGACCGTTTCAGTCAGTCACTGATCATAAACCAACTGGAAAACCTGCTGATCCACGCGGATCGTTTTTATAACAGGCAGTTCCTGACGCGAAAAATCACGAATCATCAGATTCTTGATAAGCTGGAAACATGGTTGAAAAATTATTTTGCAGAGGACTCGCTTATCGATCTTGGAATGCCGACAGTCACGCAGGTAGCGGACGAACTTAATATTTCCGCGAACTACTTAAGCACCTTACTCAAAACCCTGACCGGTCAAAGCACCCAGCAATTCATTCATGATAAGGTGATAGAAAAAGCGAAAGAAAAGTTATCGGAAACTGATCTTTCGGTTTCGGAGATCGCTTATCAACTAGGGTTCGAACATTCCCAATCCTTTAGCAAACTTTTCAAAGCAAAAACTGATCTAACACCCATGGAATTCCGGCAAATCCATAACTAAATAGGAATTCGTATTTAATTAGGTTTGAATTGATTTCCATATTCAGACGAAGCAGGTTTGAAGAAGGAATTTATTGTGGATGTCATAAACTCACATATCAATCGCTTTGCAGATCGGCATGGAATTATTTAAAATTTCGCCCTTTATGAAAATGCTCTTCTGGTTGCTGTGTTTTTAGTGGCTTTTCCATTGGAATAAAAGGGCTTGCTTTTTCATCGGCCCTTGATAAGGTCAACACCGGTTGTTTTTCGTTTCTGATTGCGGTCAGGTCCCCTAACAATTTGGTAATATCGAAAACCCGCCTGACAATGATGTGCGTTACTTCGGTGCGTTCAACCACGCCTTCGACCATCAGGAGCCGGGCGTGAAGGATCTCTTTGCGGTATTTATCAAAGAGTTTTGGGAAGACAACCAGGTTGGTGGTACCGGTTTCGTCTTCCAGCGTGATAAAACAAACGCCTTTGGCGGTACCGGGCCGCTGGCGGATCAGGATTAGGCCGGCAGTTTTAATCAATTTTTTGTTTTCTGTTTTATTGGCCTGGCTGGCAGTGATAATATGTAATAGCTCCAGTTTATCCCGTACGAAGCTAATAGGATGGCCCTTAACCGATAAACCGGTTGTGGCATAATCCTGCACGACATGCTCCGATTGACGCAGCAGGGGAAGGTCCACCTGCGGTTCATAATTACTTTCCGAAGGCTGTCCTTCATACAGCGCAACCGGACGGTCATGCAAAGCCGAGACCTGCCATAGGGCCTGCCTGCGGTCAAGCCCCATGGACCGGAATGCATCCGCGTTGGCCAATTTCTCCATGGTAGCGACGCTGACGCCTGCGTCACAAAGCTGGTGAACTTCGGTATATGGTTTAACTCTTCCCCTGACCAGTTTTTCCATTTCTTCCTCACGGATGCCTTTGATCTGCCGGAAACCGAGGCGTAACTGGCAATAGCGGCCGCTTTTCGCTTCAAGCGTATTATCCCAGTACGAGTGGTTGACATCGATCTCCAATATTTTAACGTCATGTTCCTGTGCGTTCCGTACAATTTGAGCAGGCTGATAAAATCCCATCGGTTGGCTGTTCAGCAGCGCTGCCGCGAAAACGTCTGGATAATAGTGCTTCAGCCAGCAGGAGACGTAGACCAATAGCGCGAAGCTGGCCGCATGGCTTTCCGGAAAACCGTAGCTGCCGAACCCTTCCAGTTGCTTAAAGATCCGTTGCGCAAAGTCCTTACTGTAGCCGCGGGAGGTCATGCCATTAATCAGCTTATGCTCAAATTTGGTGACAAGCCCGTTGAATTTAAAGGTCGCCATGCTCCGTCTGAGCAGGTCAGCCTCACCCGGCGTAAAGCCCGCTGCGACGATGGCCAGTTCCATCGCCTGTTCCTGGAAGAGCGGGACACCCAGGGTACGCTCCAGGATTGACCGGATCTCATCGGACGGGTAATCTACCGCCTCCTCCCCGTTTCGTCTCCGGATATACGGGTGCACCATATCGCCCTGGATCGGACCGGGCCTGACTATGGCAACTTCGATGACGAGGTCATAAAAACAGTTGGGTTTCATCCGCGGCAGCATGGACATTTGTGCCCGGCTTTCGATCTGAAAAACACCGAGCGTATCAGCTTCGGTGATCATCTCGTAAACAGCGGG
This sequence comes from Mucilaginibacter sp. Mucisp86, assembly GCF_047324315.1. Classification (NCBI taxonomy): domain Bacteria; kingdom Pseudomonadati; phylum Bacteroidota; class Sphingobacteriia; order Sphingobacteriales; family Sphingobacteriaceae; genus Mucilaginibacter; species Mucilaginibacter sp. Mucisp86. Next base: position 3,458,366 of record NZ_CP168503.1, on the reverse strand, counting down.
GTCATCCTGGGGGATATTAGCCAGGGTAAGCTGTTTGCCATAGTGCTTTTCAACGAGGTCGAAGGCCTTACGGATACAGGTTAGCATGCCCAAAGCCAGGATATCCACCTTCATAAAACCCAATGCATCGATATCATCCTTATTCCATTCGATATTGGTACGGTTTTCCATGCGGGCATGAAAGATCGGGCAAAGGTCGCTCAGCTTACCGTCCGTAATTACAAAACCGCCGGTGTGCTGTCCCAACTGGCGGGGGAACCCGATCATCTGGGAAGTCAGCTGCATTACTTTGAGCAACAGCGGTTCTTTGGCGTTCAGGCCAAAGGACCGCAACTGGCCGGTATTCATATCTTCTTCCGAAAAGTCGCCAAAAGCTTCGGAGAGCTTGCCGACAACGTCCACCGAAAGTCCCATCGCCCGGCCTACATCCCTTACCGCGCCTTTAAAGTGCAGCATCGTCACGGTGGGTAAAATGGCGGCACGGTCACGGCCGAACCGCTCAAAAACATATTGGATTACTTCTTCCCGGCGTTCATGCTCAAAATCCACATCGATGTCTGGCGGTTCATTCCGCTCCATCGAAAGGAATCTGGCAAACAGCAGGTTGAACTTATCCGGTGCTACCGAGGTGATGCCCAGTACGAAGCATACCGCTGAGTTGGCTGCCGATCCCCTGCCCTGGCACAGGATGCGCCTGTTTCTCGCCCATCGGACATAATCTTCCACCGTCAGGAAATAATTGGCCGTATCCGTTTCTTGAATGATATTCAGTTCATCGATGAGCGATGCTTTAACTTTTTTTGGTATGCCCTCCGGGTATATCTCTTCCGCCCCCTTCCAGGTCAGCCATTCCAGCTGCTGTTGGGGCGTACGGCCATCGGTGGTCAGTTCATGCGGGTACTGGTATTTTAAGGTTTTCAGATCAAAATGACAGGCATCGGCGATCTTTCGCGCATTGGCTACAGCTTCGGGGTACTGGTTGAAAAGCCGGTCGATCTCTGTTGCCGGTTTCAGGAAACGCTCCGCGTTTTGATGTAGTTTGTAACCGGCATTGAAAATCGTACATTTTTCACGAACACAGGTGAGCACATCCTGAAGTTCCCGCCGCTCGGGTGCGTGATAATGGACATCATTAGTAGCGACCAGGGGCACATTCAGCTCCGACAGCAGGAACAGCCTTTTCATATCGTCCCCGAGGTAAGACCGGGTAGCCACTACAAACAGCTCCTGCAAATTGGACTGGTATTCCTTTACATGAGTTTTAAACACGAGCTCAAATTCAAAGTCATTGGTCAGTTTCCCCGGGGGAATAATGATAAAAATGCTGCTCTCACTATGTTCATACACATCTTTCTTATAGAGATAGCACTTTTCCTTTTCCGCCCGCAGGTTACCCTTAGTAAGCAGGGCTGATAAACGGGCGTAGGCTACTTTGTCTTTCGGGTAAGCTAAAAGCGAAGGACCGTCAACCAGGTCAAGCCGGACTCCCGGTATCAAGCGGATATTCCTGTCCCTGGCAACCACATAAGCGCGGACTAAACCCGCGAAAGTATTGCGGTCGGTGATGCCAATCGCATCATACCCCAGATCAGCCGCCTGGTCGACAAGCTCTTCCGGGTGGCTCCCCCCACGCCGGAAGCTGAAATTGCTGGTTACCTGTAATTCGACGTAGCTCATGCGAAAAATCCATGGAGGTACCACAATTGCGATTGGCCGGAGTCATAATGTCCGGAACGGAACAGCCAGTAACGCCCGCCCTCTTCATCTTCCACGATATAATAATCCCGGTGTTCGCCGGGCTCCAGCCACCATTCCCGTTCGATACGTTCCGGGCCGTCAGCAGCGACAATGACATGACGTTCACCTTTATAATTGAACATTTTGGGCGGATAATCCGGCGTCAGGGCCATGGCTTGAATCAGCTCAGGCTGGTCAAGTAACTGGATAGGCCTTGGCCTGTCTGACCACCATGCTCCTCCCAGGTCATCTTTTCGTTGCTCTCCGGGAGCAGCGGCGCGTTCGGGCCAGTAATGTTCGGACGGCAGGTAACGGCGGACGCCCTGGCTACCTATGCGCCCAACGATCCGGTCCACCAGTTCAGCGATCTCCTCGCTGTCCGGACCCGGCTTCCCGCCCCAAAGTCCCCCCTGTTTATCGCTCGCCGCCTCCGTTTGCGAAGCTTCCATGATGAAAAGCTCGATTCCCAGCCCCGGTTCGATCTGATCGAACTGCAATGAAAAAAGTTTGAACAGGTGTTCTGTGCGGTTACTGGCCTGGCTGGTGCCGATAGCGATCTGTCCTTTCTTTCCATCGATACGGAACCAGATCAGTTCAGATTGGCGGAGGCCCCTGCCCTCTGCGTAAAGCCGCCTACATAAACGCTCCAGTAAGTTGCTGACCGCGATTCCGATAGCCTCACGTGTAGTGATGGGTTCGAGGCATTCCAGGCGTTCGCTGTAGGGCACCGGTTCTTTAAGCGGAATTAAAAATTCCTCCTCCTGGCCTAAAGCCTGCAAAAGGCGCAGCACCAATTCTTTTTGAAACCGTCTGCGGAGTACCGCCTGCGGCATATGGACAAAACTGCTGACCGTATAAAGGCCTAAGTTCTGCAGTTTGATTAGGAGATCTGTGGGAAGCCGGAGTGCAGCGGGCGGCAAAGGCATTAATGCATTTCGATGACCGCCGACCGGAACGATCAGGCCGCTTTTTGCACAACGGGCAACTCCCCAGGCACTGCCGATGGTATCGGCAAGCCCGGGCCGGACATCATAACCGATCTCCTTTAAGCGGCCGATCATGTCTTTCAGAAATTCGCGCTCCCCTCCCTTCAGATGCGTGCAACCGGTTACATCCAGCAGCAGTCCGTCGGGCGGATCCAGCGCAATCAGCGGGGTATACCGCAAACACCATTCAGCCAGCCCGGTTAGCAGTTTCACCGCCCTGCCTTTTTTTCCGTCAAAGACGACAAGGTCAGGGGTGATCACCTTGGCATCGGCAACGGTCATCCCCTCTTCGATCCCGAACTGCTGGGCAACGGCGGTTGCCGCTGTCACCAAAAGCCGGCTATGATCAGGCTCAGCAAAAACAAAAGCTTTGCCCTTCAGATCAGGCTGCCGAATCGTCTTCCAGTCGGTCAGCAAATAACGGAACCAAAGGGATAAAAAACGCTTAGGCATACCGGTGGAATTTTTCAGGTGCGGTGTAAGGCGTAACAACCCTGAACTGTTCCTGGGACCATTCCAGTGTCCAGATTCCCGGGTTGCCGTTCTTAATTTTGCTCAGTTGAACCTGCCAGCGGGGCATACCGACGCCGGGCATACCGGGACGGAGCTGGCTGCGGACCGGCCGGACATACCAACGCGCGGTACAGGCCGTTGTATTCTCTTTTTTGACGTCCTTCCGCAGGATAAAACCGGTAACCTGACTTTGTTCGACAGCCAGTTGCAAACGCCTGGATTCCATAAAACTAAGGTTATGCGTCTCGCAGACTACGGCCGCCACCCCTTCGCATTTCAGTGCCTCTTCCGTAACCCAAAGCACATCTTTCTGTAGTGACACGTCGACAAAGATCACCCGGTCGGGCGTTATGCCAAATCGCTTCAACGCCGGCGGATAGATCCTTCTCGTGTAGCTGACCCAAATACAGATGCCGCCCTTTTCAAGCAATACCCGAAGAATACCGGCGATCATGCCGCCGCAAGCAGCCGTTTCCACGGGACGCTGGCTGATGAATTCGTGAATGGCCCCGGTCGGAAAAACCCGATTGGGAAATGCGGCCTCAAGCGGACCCAAGCCAAATGAATTGAATGCTCCCGGAGCTGCGGGCTTAAAGCCCTCCCAGGTCAGGATATCCTGCCTGAGCTTGTCGATGATTGCCTGTTTCTCGCCTGCCATAACATTTCAATTTGGGGACTACAAAACTATGCTAATATTTTTAGCATTTCATTATTCTTTTTTACATTTTTTTATTCACTTTTGTTTTACATGAGAAATAAGTTATTCAACGATAAGGCAGTAACTGTTAAAACGGGTTCGGGGCGATGGATCCAGCTTGTACCGCATACCATGGAAGGTTACTGGCTTTATGAACCGATACCGGAGTTGAAACTGGGTAGATTGCTGTTCGATGATAATGATAACTGGATTTATGACGGTGACTTACTCGACGTAAACGAGCAGGAAGATGTTGCCGGCATAATCACCGCTGTCAGCGTGAAATGGATGAATTATTGAAAAGTATCCAGGAAGAATAGGTTTGAAGGAAGTATGTTTATTTTAGCAAATTCAGGGTTAAGCCTGTAAAAGGCTCATCAGGTGATTTTGTGTTTAAAGAGCTAATTCCGCATCAGTTCATATGATTCCCGGATATACACGAACAAGGCGGGCCGGATATCATCCAATGAATCCAGGCGGATGTGGTTCTCGAACTTTTTTCCTGCTGCTACGCTCTTGATAACAGGCTTTTCCGGATGTGGCGCAGCAGAATAAAACTTAAGGTCCAGCCATTTTTTCATCGGACGGATGATAAGGAAACCGACACGCCGCGTAAAAACGATACAGTTTGGCGTCACACCGACCAATACCTTGTCCCAATCGGAAACCTCGGCCAGGATCTTGTCAAAGGCCAGCACCAGTTCAGGCGAACGGCCTTCAAATAAAGTATCGAGGTTTACGCGCGCGCAATAATGGCGGTAATCTTTCCAGGGCAGTTCACGGTCACATTTCGGGCAGGTCCAGCTCATTATTCATTTTATAAAATCATAACTAAAATTGTGCCGCCATGGACCGCCCAGGTATTCCCATAAATCAAGCCCGATACCATTAACGGTGAACGGTTTAAAAGGCGCACTCAATTGCCTTAACAAAGCTTTGGATGCCTCCGGTGTCACTTTATTTTGTATCGTAATGTGCGGTTTGAACACTTGACGGGCGCACTGCCCCGAGCATCGGGAACATCGAAAACCCCTTAAATCAGCGATTTAAGGGGTTTTTTCATTAATTATCCCCTCAGTAACCCTTTGTAAAACTGCCTTTCTCGTTACCTATCCGACTACCTGTTTTTTGTTTTTAACTTAGGTAACACAAATCAATTCAAGTAATTGAACGTCATTTAGTTACAAGTAAAAAAGTTGCTCAAAGCAGCTGTTTTTACTTGTGTTTGTGTTACCTGTATGCTACCTCAAAAAATAGGATGAAGTATGAAATAATTGAACTCAAAAATTAAATTTTATGCAAACATCACAGTCGTTCGGTATTCATTTTACCACCCGTCCCGACAAAGCGAAAGACGGAAGAGAACCTATCTATGCCTGCGTTACCGTAAATCGTCAGCGAGCCTACATTGCCCTAAAACAAAATGTTGATCCGAAAAACTGGGACAGCGGTAAAGGAGTAGCAAAGGGGAATAAGGATGAAGTTAAATCCATCAATAATTACCTGGAGGAAGTTCGCCTGGCCATCGGTAGCAGCTATAAAGAGTTACAGTTAAAAAGGAAAATGCTTTCCGCAAAGGCGGTTAAAGATCTATACCTCGGAGCAGAACAGGAAGTCTACACTATGAGCCGCCTTTTTGCTTACCATAATGAATCATCTACCACTGATCTAAAGTGGAGCACCTTAAAGCATTATTATGTCACTCAGCGTTACCTAATAAAGTTTCTCGAACAACAGTATAACGCCAGTGACATTTACCTGCATCAATTGGACTATAAGTTCGTCAAAGATTTCGAAGTTTTCCTTCGTAATCATAAACCGAAAGATCACCAAAAGCCGCTTAATAATAATGGCGTAATGAAGCACATCATCCGCCTGAAGAAAATGGTAAATCTTGCGCTCAATTTACAGTGGATCAATAATGATCCCTTTGCTACTTACAAATTGAAGATTCAAAAGGTGAACCGCGAGCAACTATCGGAACTGGAACTCAAAGCTATTGAGGAAAAAAAGTTTGGTATTGAGCGTTTGGATATGGTTAGGGATATGTTTGTCTTTTGCTGCTATACAGGCCTTTCATACGTTGACGTAAGTAATCTTGAGCCAGAGCATATCGTAACAGGCACTGATGGTGACAGGTGGATTAGAACTTGTCGTGAAAAAACAATGATACCGGTAATAGTTCCAATACTCCCTAAAGCCCTAGCGATTCTTGATAAGTACAAGGATAACGAAAGAGCTTTATATGACGGCCGAGTATTCCCCAAAATATCTAATCAAAAAGTAAATAGCTATCTTAAAGAGATAGCCGACCGGTGTGACATTATAAAGAATGTAACCTTCCATATAGCAAGGCATACTTTTGCAACTACTGTCACCTTATCTAACGGTGTACCTATCGAAACTGTAAGCAAGATTTTGGGGCATACAAAGATTACAACTACTCAAATTTATGCTAAGGTGGTTGAAAGAAAATTAAAAGAAGATATGGAAGGCCTTAAAATCCGTTTGCAATCACTGTAATTTTTATCGTTGAGCTCATGATGCAAGATTAAAAGTTAACATCAGGCCAACTATCAAATTTAATATTAAGCAAATAATTAACTTACAGGAACTGACAAAGTTGAAAGGAGAACTGATCCAATTCTGATCAATTCTCCTTTTATTATATAATTGTGACATTTTGACGTAAACGTTACAATTTGTCTGACAAATAATTTTTAGGCATAAACTGTGCAATGTAAAATGTAAACAACATTTTGACGCAACAATAAAGAAGATATCAGTGCCGGTTTGCGCTGTCTTCGGGGGCTAGTCACCCTTAATGCAGAAATAGGCTGTTTAGACGCAGCGAAGATAAATAATCCTAAACACTTACAAAATTTTTCTTCACCCTTTTTGCAATACCCGGAGCGATTCCCAGCGGCGACGAGACTCATGATTGACAGCATGGAATATTTTTAAATTAAATTATATGAGTTTAACAATTACAAATCTTCAAAAAGACGGTGATGCAAAAAAAGAATACATTCTTTTGAAAGCAACCGAAAATGTAAATATTGGTGGCTACGCAATAATAGATAAGACGTTTAATAAAGACGGTAAAGTGTCTAACGTGCATAAACATTTTTACCGTTTCCCATCAAAGACAGTAAAAAAGGGTGAATATGTTTCTTTGAGAACAGGTAAAGGAACAAATACCGTAGACACACTTGAAGATGGCTCTACTGTGCACAGATTTTTTTGGGGTTCAGATGCTGCATTTTGGAATGACAACGATGTAGAACAAGCTGAATTGTTAAAAGTAGAGACTGTTGCTAAAAAGGCTGCTTAAGCTGTATGAAAAACAACCCAGTCTTGAAAGACTGGGTTGTTTTTAAGTAATATACAATATCAAATATAGCTTATGAATAGAATTGACTTTACTAATAAAATCAATACTTATGCAGCGCGATTTGTGCTTGAAGTTGAAGGTTTTAACGCTACCAGTGGAGATTCTGATGAACGTGACCACTCCAATCCGGCGCAAGATAATATCGGCGAAATGGATTGGATATCAGACGTAAATATCAGAATAACGGATACAGGTGCAACGATCAGCGTTGTTTTTGATTATCCGACTGACTCTGAAAAGCCTCAAAGGTACTCTAAAGTTGAGATCACGCTATCCAGGATCGCCGGTATAATAGGCTTCGCAAAACAGGAAGTTAAACCAATTTTCTATCGTGGGCATACGACCGATCCGGACTATCGGTTAAAATTTGGAATTGATTAACATTCGAAACAGCTAACTTTAAAACAAGATCCCCTTACAATGCTGTGTGGGGATTTTTTTTAGTGTCATATTCGAGTTAAATGATCAATGGTATACGTTAGACTAATAGTTTGATCAAGATAACGGGCTAATCTTTGGCTGTCCCTTGCGGCCAGGCTTTTCACTATATCTTTTTCCATGAAAAGGATGCCGTTGCAATCCTTGACAGGGTGACTTTTAAGACCTATTGCTTAAAGTTCCGCTCCTGCATTTTTGCTGCGCTGCAAAAGCATTCGCTGATCGATTTTGACAGGCAACGTCCTGCAAGCGCATCATTTCGGACCTCGCTCGTTTACCCGCTCCGTTACACTACGCCGGGAAAAGCTTCGCTTGCCTGCATTCCTGCCCTTGCTGATTGTTTTAGGAGACTTCTTTTAGCTGCTATTTTCCAACGAAAACGGACAAAAGCGGCGTCAATCTCGGTCAGCCTTCACGTACGAACGCATAATGTCCTCCGCTTTGCTGCGGCCACCCTTCGGGACTTATAGTTCTCCCGTTCTGGCTTACGACCGCTTTTTTGACTTTCTTTTTTACCGTTTTTTCTTTTGAAAAATAGCTTTTTAAGGGAAGTCTTCGGGAAAAGAGGGAAACGAAAAACAAGTTTTTTAACCCTTTAAAATCTTTTAAGATGAAAACAGCAGAAAAAAATGCAAACGGTGTACAAGGTGCAGCAGCAAAAGCAAACGAACCGAACAGAACCCAAAACCGCCCAAGTCTGACAGGCAAAGAAGCTAAAGAACATGGAAACACTACCGATGAAAAGCCCGCCGAGAATTCACAAGCTGCGGAAGTTGCGCCTGCCCAGGCTGCGACCAGTAGCACCGCTACAGTGGATAACCAACCCATTAACCCTTCAAGTCAACCAAATACCGAAGAAGTGAAAGCCGAAGCACAGGCCGAGCCCGCTAAAACAGACGAAGTAAAATTTGAGCCTAAAAAGTTCGCGCTCAACTTAGAACAAACGCTTAAATCCGTGAATGACCTACACCGCTTGTCTATCCAGCGTTTAGCCTTGATCGCCCGTATCAAGACCTTAGAAGATTTTGAGGTGCAACTGCTGGAAGAGAACGACGAACTGGAAAGCAACCCGTACCAAGGCTGCAAACTTATTATTCAGGATGACAAACGCCGTGAGTTCGTGACCAATACGCCGAACCTGATCCGCATGGTAGCGCAGTTCATTTTTGATGCCTGCCACGAAAAATTGGCCGACATTGAGGCAAACATTGTTTTTCCGAACGCCTGAACAAGTATTGCTCCCGGTGTTTAGCCGGGGGCATTTATAAACTTCATTAAAACAGCAACTCCCATGTACGAGCAATTTATAGAACTGACCGACCAGATTTTTTGGGAAGGTTACGCCGAACAGCTGGCGCAGGAAAACCCCGCACAGTTTCAAATGGAACTCCGCGATTTTTTGAACACTTATCAATTTTAGGGCAATGGAAGACAAGATTTTTTTATTGGTGAAAGTGACCATCGAGACCACGCACCCAATCATACACGATGCTATTGCAGAGCTGCAAAACAGCGACGTAGATATTACCAGCACTGAAAATGTAACAGTGCTGCGTACCGAGATCATACCCATGAATACACGTAACACTAAAAATTAAACCAATGGCACATCAGATCAATTTCAATCAGAGAACAAGGAAACACAGCTTTATGAGCGTAAAGGAAAAAGCCTGGCACGGTTTAGGGCAGATCATTGACCGTTACCCCACTAGCAGCGAAGCAATACAGCATGCAGGTTTGGACTATATTGTAGAAAAACGCCCTTTGTTTACGTATGACACAGCTAGCCATTTAGGCGAGGGCAGCGATGATATTTTGATACCTGAAATAACAGTACCTAATTTCTTTGCCACCGTACGGGCCGACACCGAACGGGTTTTAGGGGTAGTTGGCAATGACTATGAAGTAGTGCAAAATCGTGATGCATTTTCATTTTTTGACGCGATCGTTGGCGGTGGCGATGGTATCCTTTATGAGACCGCCGGCGCATTAGGCAACGGCGAGCGGGTGTTTATTACCGCCAAGCTGCCCGATTATATCCGTGTTGGTGTTAAGGATTGGATTGAGCAATATCTGTTTTTGACCACTTCGCACGATGGTTTAGGCAGTATTACAGCAGCATTTACGCCAATTCGTATTGTTTGTAACAACAGTGCGACTCCTTGGGCAGCCTAATAAGCTGTTCGGGTCTCACCCGTAAGGGTGGATTTAACTTTTAATCAATTCAGTGAAATGCTGATGATGGCGGCTTATCCATCAAAGTCCATCCGACCCTTAACCTGCCAAGAGAACAGGGAGTGGGAAGCTCGGAGAGAAGTCAAACTGACGGAGCAATGCCGTATGAGGGAGATGGGACGAACTAAATATGATAACCTCGTTAAGGTATCGTGAGCACGTACGCTGTACCCACATCGTATGGTACAGTCTTCCAGTCAACAGGAGCCTAGTCTGTTCGAGGGTGATCCATAAGCTTGTATAGGACTGGCGGTATAGAGAGGGGTCTAAGTTTAGGTAAACATTGGTTAAAGGAACGAGGAAACCGAATATCACTTTGCTGTGAAGCAATAAGTACTCTTGAACGAATGTGATATATCGGGTAGGAACAACGACCAAGCAAAGGCTGGTTGGCTATGGTCAATCAGATACGCCAAATTCGTTGTGGATTTAACAAAAGGATACAAATGAAAGTAACTAAAATGCTGAAAGTAAACAGATGGGAAGACATCGACTGGAAAACAGTTGAGCAATGTATCTTCCGAAAGCAAAATCAAATGTATCGGGCAACGCTTGCCAGTAACATTACTGAAGTAAGAAGATTACAACGGGATTTACTGAAAGACCCGTACGCCAAATTATTGAGTGTCAAAAGAGTTACATCTGAAAACACAGGAAAGTACACGCCGGGTGTAGATGGTACGATCGTTCTAAAGAATACGGAAAGATTGCAACTGGCCCAAAGGATGAACCTTGATAAAGATTACAAGGCAAAACCATTGAAAAGGGTCTACATACCAAAATCAAACGGCAAATTAAGGCCGTTGGGAATTCCAACGATTGAAGACAGAGCTTATCAGGCGTTGGTTAAAATCGCATTAGAACCTGAATGGGAAGCAAAATTCAGCGAAAATACCTATGGTTTCAGACCTGGAAGATGCACCGCAGATGCCTGCATGGCAGTATGGCACAACCTAAAGAACCGTAAAGGAGAAGTAGTTGTGCTGGATGCTGACATCGAGGGATGTTTCGATAATCTCAATCACCAGTATATACTGGATACAATGAAAGGGACAAGTAGCAATATTCTAAGGGCAGTAAATCAATGGTTCAAGTGTGGTTACATTGATGACGGAATACTACATAATACAGAAGCAGGCACGCCGCAAGGCGGTGTGATCAGCCCCTTGTTATGTAATATCGGATTATGGGGTATCGACTTTGAAATCTATAATCACCTGATAATAAGAAGAACACCAAAAGACAGAAATCTTAAACCTTTTGTAGGGTTTGTCAGCAACATCAAGAAAAGATGCAGGGAGCATGCCCCATCGGTGGGTTTTATGCAGTATGCTGATGACTTTGTTATCGTATGCGAAAATAAAGGCTACTTAGATAAGGTGATGGAAGTACTGCCGCAGATATTGGAAAAACGAGGCTTGAAGCTAAGTCCATCCAAAACTCGCCAAGTAGCATTCCATAAAGGTGAAAGCTTTAAGTTCCTCGGCTTTGTGTTCGATAAATGGAAAAGCGGTAAGCATGACAAATTACATAAAGTCACGTTCTACCCTGACCCTGGTAAAGTGTACGCCTTTGCTAAGAAAATCAGAGAATGGACGAAAATGGTTCGGCTATTCGAATACAGTAACAAACTTGAACTTACTAAAAAGGCAGACTATTTGAGAAGAATGGTCAACGGGTGGCTGAACTATTACAAATGGGCTATGGATGCTTCACACGGATTTATGAAGCTAAGGCGAGAATTGGATACAATCCTTTACAAAGCTTATGAAGATGTGCATAAACACCGTAGCAGTAGACATGACTTTATGACGCGGTACGTAGGAAAAGTTGAACGAAGAGGGAGATTGGTAGACCGCTACATATTAGGTAATGTCGCATTTGGAATATTTGATGTTAGCACGGAAGTATCATGGAAGAAAGTTCAAACGGCAAGAAGTCCTTTTGATGGAGATACCGAATATTGGAGTTGCAGAAACGCCATATTAACAGGTACAATATCAGAAAAGCTATATAAGATACAAAAAGGCAATTGCGCTATGTGTCTGAATAGCCTGCACTGGTATGAATCATGGGAAAGGCACCACAAGAACAAAAACCGGATGGATAATAAGCTTTCAAATATCCAATTAGTTCACAAGCGTTGTCACCGCAAACAACATCATGCGGATAAGTTAAGTCTGGGAGCTGGATGCCCTGAAAGGGGCACGTCCAGATCTATGGGGAAGGTTGAGGGGCGACCCTTGACCTCACCCTAACCCCTTAATGCAGCCATGCGTAACCATTCAGGAGCGATTAAGATACGGCATACCGCATCTGCTGCCGAGCGATTGAAACAAGCGCATACGCTCATGGGCATTAGCCGTGAGTTGAGCCACGAAATGGAAGGTTTATTTAACCAGTGGGCAAAAGTGCGCATTACAGACAACGAAGTGAAAAAGTTGATACAGATCGCTATGGCACCGAATAAAGAAGTATTAGACAACTTAGCCGAGGGCAAATTAGATCAGCTTTCTACGCATTACACGAACATTGTAGATAGCGTTTATGAATACGCTTTAGCCAGCCCAACCCAGCAGATCGATACGACTGCAGGAACGGTGTTTGGTGCGTATAATGCGGTAACAGGCTATTTTCAGAATGTGCGGAGCTTCAAAAGTGAGGAAGCTAAATTTAAATCCATTATGGACGGCACAGCTAAACAACGGGCACAAACTGCATTCAATTTATGTCGTGATTTTGCCCAGCAAGGCAGCGAGGCATTGATATTTAATTAATGCTATCAAGGGGGAGCAATCCCCTTTGTTTTGAAAAATTGCCGGACGGCGGGCTATCGCCCGCCCGTTTGAGGACGCCCCCTGTTTTCTTTAACATTTGTTGATTTTTAGTGAAAACAGGGGGCGGTGCGTTCAAAAAGACGATATGTTACTTTAGCTATCTACGGATCAACTGGAGAGAAAGAGACCTCGAAAAATTCTTTCAATCAGCATTAAATAAAAGAGTTTCCGGTGCAAAGACTAGACTGGCGGATTCACTTTGCATTAAATTGTGCAAAAAACTTCCTGCCATATTATCGATTGACCAGCAAATATTAATTTAAGATGCTTATACAACTGTTGTAAGGATGCGGTAAGTCTTAGCGACATAATTTTTAAAGTTGAATTCGACACGCCGATAATAAAATTGCTGAGGAGTAAATTAAAAATGTCCCGATTTTGTTTTTAATTCCAAAGTTGTTACAAGTGGGTCAAGTTGTGCTCCATCTAGGTGAATTATAATACCATTTTGATCCTGCAAAACCTTCACTTTTGATCCACCAAGTATTTTGCAAGAAGCCACTTTTATATCGATGACCGGAAGCCTGATATCTGTTGTTCCCGCAGGCATTTTTAACAAGTGGATATATATATTTTTCCCTTTGTGCGTTGAACCATAATAATTATCAACAGGCTCGAATGGCCCTGGACGGGTTCCATAGATACCTTCGCCGTTTTTGATAAGCCATTGCCCTACTTCTTTTAAACGTTCTATATGTGTCTGCGGAATAACGCCGTCGGCATCGGGGCCGACGTTTAATAGCATGTTGCCACCACGGTCAACGGTATTGACCAGATATTCTACAATAAGTTTCAGCGGCATCAGATTTTGAGCTTTGTTATATCCCCAACTGGTTCTATTCAAATTGAGGCATTTTTCCCATGGGATAGGTAAGATTGGACCTTTAACAGGTTCATCCCCTTCATTGGTTTGAAAGTCTCCAGCCATACCTGACCTTGGATTGATTACTATATCAGGATTGTAACTTCTAACCATGGCATTGAGCTTTAGCGGCTCCCAAAACCAGGCCGCATCTGCATCGGTACCCTTATGAGCAAGCCATCCGCCATCATACCAAAGAATCTCGATTTTTCCGTAATTCTTCATCAATTCCTCCACCTGTCCATAAGTTTGTTTTTTTAGCAAAGCCGCGTTTTCAGGCTGCCCTTTAGGATCAAAATATCCGGGGAAACGCCAATCTAACGGGGAATAGTAAAGTCCGACGTGCAGACCAGCCTTGCGGCATGCTACGACATATTCTTTAACAAAATCGCGATGCGCTGCCATTTCCCAGCTATTAAAGTGCTTGTAACTTGCTGGGCTATTCCATAGCGCAAACCCTTCATGATGCCTGGCCGTCAATACCATGTATTTCATCCCCGCATCTTTTGCGACCTTCGCCCAGGCATCCGCATTGAAATGTTGTGGATTGAATCGATCGGCTAACTTGGCATATTCACTTGCAGGAATTTTTTGATTAAACATAGTCCATTCGCCAGTAGCAGGAATAGCATACAGCCCCCAATGAATAAACATGCCAAACTTTTGGTCTTCCCACCATTGCATTTTTTCTGGAGGCAAATTCGATCCAGGCCCCTTTACTCCGTCAACGGCATTCTTTAAACCTCCATAAATATTGCCCTTTAGCATTGATTTTTTTTCATCATCTCCCATTTGTTGGGCAATGGTAGTCAACGATGCCGCAATAAGCAACAAGGTAAGGCAGGCTGTTTGAAGTCGCATTTTGTTTCTTGGCATATTTTTAGAGTTGAAGTTCATATTTGTTTTGCTAATTTTCAGTTTAGACAATCCCCATTTTTTTATTCTTCTATAATCACGGCTTTTAATATGGCTTTATATACGGATGTGTTTGGGCCGATACTCTTGCGCGTTTATTCGCCCTCATCGTTATCACCATGCGAAATGGTTGCACTTCAATGCCGCAAATGAATTCTCTGCGAAAAGATAATCTCTGTACCCCCCCCCAGCATTATACCATTGCACTGCCACCAAGAAATTGCTATAAGTGCTTTCGAAACGTGGCCAAATGAAAATTAAAAGATGGCAGGCCCGGAAGATGCATCTGCTTTCAGCGTATATTAGGGTAAAGTCAGCCGTCGCGCAAAAAATAAAACTAACAATTGAATTCTTTTCACGTGTCCTTATAAGGAATGTTAAACGCTAGTACAGTTCAGTGCGTAGTAACTACGATTTGCGTTCCTGTCAATTCCTTTGCCGTCGCTTTCAAAGTTATTACGCCCGCTTTTCCATTCGGGCGAAGGATGGCCAGGCATCTTCCATTAAATGTTTTCCGTTCTTTTTGGTGAAAGCTGGCAACATCCGTGGGGTTAGCATTGCCGACCGCTGCCAATTCCCCGGATCCTTCAACTGAAAAATGAATTAGTACCTCAGAGTTTGGAACGACCTGATTATTTTCGTCCACAACCTCTACTGTCACATAAGATAAATCATTCTTTGATGCCTTAATCCGCCTATGATCAGCTATTAAACGAATGCGTTTCGCAGTTCCTGCGGTCTTGAGCACAAACGCGGCTGTTTCTTTGCCGTTCTCAACATTTACTGCTTCCAATGTTCCTGGGTGATACGCAACATTAAAAACGGCAGTGATACTTGTATCGGTGATTGCTTGTTCGCCCACAACCTTACCATTTAACTTTAACCGTACCATTGGCGCACGGGAAAATACCCGTACCTTCAAGGATTTACCTTCAACACCAGGCCACGTCCAGCTTTGTTGTTCCTGAGGCCATCCCCAAGGACTGATATTTTCAATCATTCCATCCGGCATGGGTTCATGAACCGCCATCGCAATTGGGCGTTTGCTCCAAACCACGTCCCTGTAGTAAGACTGGGGCTTTTTCTGACCGATCAGGTCGATATCACCACACCACGCGTTATACCAGGGCCAACTATTGGATTTATAGCTTTGCTTGGTATCATAGTATGCATTACCAAGACCTGCCTCACCTAGATAATCCATTGCCGTCCAAACGAAATCTCCTAATACATATCGGTTTTTTTCTGCGACTTTCCAGTTTTCGAGCGCCTCCTGAGGCAGGGTTTCCGTGCCTACAATGATGCGATAAGGAAATTCTTTATGATCTTTTTCATATTCACGCCATAGATAGTTATAGCCGCTGACGTCCAGCAAAGCGAAGGTGGGGATCGTCATGCTCCAATGTTTATCCTTATTAGCAGAGTCCCAACATTTACACACGGCCTCAGTAGTTGGCCGGGTGGGATCGAGCCTGTGAACTTCATTAACAAGTTGCTTTACAATACGCACGCCAGCGGTATCAAGCACCTCCGGAAGCTCGTTCCCGATACTCCAGATAATAACAGAAGGATGGTTTCGGTCCCTCAATATCATATTCTGCAAATCTCTTTGCCACCATTCCTTAAAAAATTGATGGTAATCATTCGGCGTCTTAGGTTTTTCCCACATATCGTACGCTTCATCAATGACAAGCATGCCCATTCGATCACACGCATTCAATAATTGTGTGGACGGAGGGTTATGGGTAAGACGTACGGCATTAAATCCGTTATTCTTTAACAGCTCAATCTTTCGCTCTTCTGCTCTGTCAATGGTAACAGACCCTAATGGCCCATTATCGTGATGAATACAACCACCTTTCAACAATACATGTTTTCCATTCAGCAGTAAGCCGTTTTCAGGTGAGAAGGATAGGCTACGGATTCCGAAAATAGTTTCAATCCGGTCTAAAACATTGTTACCCTCGTTGATCTGGGTAACGGCTTTATAAAGAGAGGGTCTTTCGACTGACCACACTGATGGGTTCGAAATCAAAATAGTTTCTTCCGTTTTTTTGGATACCGCCGGGTCTATTATGAGATTACTTCGTGTGTTGCCCACGACTTTCCCTTCTGGTGAAAGGAAGGTAGTGACCACTTGTATTTGCCGTCGAACAGGTCCTGCGTTATTGATCATGGCTTGTATATTGACAGATGCTTTGCCCATAGAAACCTTAGGTGTAGTAATGTAAATTCCCCATGGAGCAATTGCTACCGGGCCGGTAATATTTAGCCAAACATGCCGATAAATGCCGGAACCGCTATACCAACGTGAGTTTTGTCCTTCATTTCTGACACGGACAGCTAATGTGTTTTCCTGATTACCCGCCTTCAAAAACGGTGTCAAATCATAATAGAAAGGTGTGTAACCATAAGGATGATTTCCCAAATGATGTCCATTAAGCCAGACGTCTGAATTCATGTACACGCCATCAAAATGGATGACTACATGTTTGTCTTTTAACCAGCTTTGAATTCTGAATTTTTTTCTATACCAACCAGTACCTCCGCGGGTAAATCCGGTTTGTGTAAGTCCAGGGCTGCTTTTATCAAACGGGCCAACGATACTTCCTTCGCTTTGATTGGGCAGGTCGTCAATGCTCCAATCATGTGGCAGGTCCACCTTTTTCCATTTAGAGTCATTAATGGCTACTCCCTCTCCATTTGCAATAGAATCTTTCAAAAATCGCCAATTGCTATCAAACGAAGTTGTTCGGTTGTTAGGGTAGCGGACACTTGTTTTAATTTGAGCAGTAACAGTAGTTATAGTAAATAATAAGAATACTGAGAAAAACTTTTTCATTATTAGGATTGGATATTTTAATTCTTTAACGCCCTGTTATTTTTCCACCTGTAACTTTGGATTTATAGCAGCGCCCGTAACAACATCGTAAGGTTGCTAGTTTGCTAATCCTGTGAAAGTAAAAGAACATTTGTTGGCGCAGCGAGTTCGGCTTTTGTATGAAAAACCAATTAGGCAATATGCCACAACACGGTATATTATGTAAGCCACATGCTTAATTAATCTTTGGTTATAATATCTGACAAAGAACGATTCAGCAATGGCAATTCAGGATGCCCTATCGTTCAAATTTGTTGTCTGGTAGTACATAATGCACCTTAAAGGGATATTTAAGCGTTTAAAACCCGCGGTAATCTTGATTAAGATCGTACTTTGAATTCTGCGTGTTTTACGCTACTCTAAGATAAATTTAATCCAATTTTTATAATATCGTTTATCCGGAAAAGGAAGGTAACAAAAACGCGCGCTTAACTATGACGCACATAAAACCAGTGATCCAGTATGGGGCCGTAGAACTGTGGGGGTGTAGCCGCATCGATCTGGTTGGAGGTTGCATGCGATTTTTTAGTTTAGAACGCATTGCAATGAGTTAATTATTACCAACGCAGCCTCCTGAACGAATTATGAAGCGGAAGATTTTTGATTTTTTAAAGATTTGAGAAACTCAGATGGAGATTGGCCAAACTCTTTTTTAAATGCTCGCGAAAAATAAGAATTGCTAATTAACCCAATCCGGTATACGACGTCATTTAAGGTAACATCCTCATTGGTCATTATATGAGCCGCTTTCTTTAATCGTACCGTACGAATGAATTCACCCACTGACTGACCTGAAATGCCTTTTATTTTCTGATAAAGCTTAGTTCGGCTGATGAATAATTGCCTGCAAAGGAAATCGACGTCTAATTCGGGCTCTTCGATATTCTGTTCGATGACTAATAATAGTTTATCTATGAATTCTTTGTCTTTTTTAGAGGATGTCAGTTCAGAGGCGTCGGCATAATAATCCTTTTTATATTTGACGATAAGTTTACTCCGTTGCTCGAAGATGTTATGAATCGTAAGTAGAAGCAGGTTAGTACTGAAGGGTTTCGAGAAATAATAGTCTGCACCGTATTCGAGTCCCTCAATTTTTGACTCGAGCGAATCTTTCGCCGTCAGTAGCATAAAAGGGATATGGCTGGTTAATAGATTAACTTTGATTACCCGGCATAACTCGATACCGTCCATATTCGGCATCATAATGTCGCTGATAATAAGGTCGGGGATAAGCGATACTGCCAGTTCGTACGCCTGTACGCCATCTTCAGCCTCATATATGTTGTAGTGCTCGACCAAAACGCTCTTGAGGAATAGCCTCAGTTCTCTGTTGTCTTCAGCTATAAGAATGTTTTTCCCTAAAGTATTTTTCTTGTTTAATTCAAACCCCACTGGGTCATCATCGCCACCTTCAATCTGAAGCGCCACCGAGTTAATGTCAATTTTTTCCAAGGAAACTTCCGCTTTCTTAGCTGTATATGATTTACGCTCTTCATCGCTGTAATTCAACTCACCAAATGGTAGTCCTATGATTATTTCAGTGCCTTTGTTGCGTTCGCTATATACAAAAATGTCACCCTTATGAAGAACAGTGAGACTCTTTACTAATGCCAACCCGACGCCGGAACCTAATTGAGTATTGCTCACCCGGTAAAATCGATCGAAAATAAGCTCAATGGAATCTTCTGAAATCCCAACTCCAGTATCTGCAATGCGAAAAAAAATATATCTATTTGCTCGGTATTCATTCAGTATTTGAAATCCCTTTTTGTATAGCGGTTCAAACGAATCAAAATCGTGAAAAACTTCAAGTGTCACAGTGCCGCCCTCTTGCGTATATTTAAATGCGTTGTTTAATAAATTAAACAATATTTTTTCCACGATAGGTGGATCGAACCAGTTAGAGACATCATCAACGGTATCCTTTACAACAAAATCGATTCTTTTTTTTATTGCAAGTTCCCGAAACTCATCTGATGTTTCCTTGACAAAATGAGCTACTGAAATCTTTTCAACGGTCAACTTTATCATACTGTCGGCGACCTTTCTGAAATTCATTAGTTCCGAAATCAAATTGACTAACCGCTTGGCATTTCGGTACATGAGGGAGTAGGACTGCGATAGCTCTGAACCATCATGATATTTGATCATTCGCT
Source organism: Mucilaginibacter sp. Mucisp86 (assembly GCF_047324315.1). Classification (NCBI taxonomy): domain Bacteria; kingdom Pseudomonadati; phylum Bacteroidota; class Sphingobacteriia; order Sphingobacteriales; family Sphingobacteriaceae; genus Mucilaginibacter; species Mucilaginibacter sp. Mucisp86. The sequence goes on along the minus strand of NZ_CP168503.1, from coordinate 3,438,715 downwards.
CTAACGGGCCCATAATAAGCGTCAACGGCGTCCTGAACTCATGAGAAATATTTGTAAAGAATTGAACTTGCTGTTGGAATAGCTCCTCCTTGTGGCGATGTATCTCTTCCTGATTCCTTTGCTCAATATTTTTGAGAGCTATTTCGTTTTCCAGCCGGTAGAACCGTCTTTGGTAAACATAGATGGCAATCAATACTGAGAAAATTAATAGTATATACACGAATTTGGCAATACCAGAGTACCACCACGGCGGTGCAACGTCAATAAAAAGTACAGCTTCAGTTCGTCCCCAGATTCCGTCGTTATTTGTTCCTTGCACTACAAATCTATAATCTTTATAGTCCAAATTAGCATAAGTTGCACTCGGATTACGACCATCGGTATACTTCCATTCATTATCAAACCCTTCAAGCCTATACCTGTACCGGCATTTGAGAGCATTAGCATAATGGAGGGAAGAAAATGAAATAATGAAATAGTTTTGGTCATGTCTTAACCTGATTTCTTTGATTTTAGTTATCGCTGTGCTCAATGCATTTTCCTGATTCTGTCGCGATGCGATGCTAGAATTGTCATTAATAATGAAGTCCGTTATTGCAGGCGTGGCTGGGATTTTATTTTTTGTAATGCTGTCAGGATAAAAGTAGTTGAGACCATCAATTCCTCCAAAGTAGAGCCTGCCATCCTTTCCTTTGAGAGAGGCCCCCACTTTAAAGCTCGTTCCTTGTAAACCATCATTCTTATCAAACTTGGTAATGCTGGAACTAAGATGGCTAAATTTTTCAAGGCCATTTCCTCCCATCCACAAATTTCCCTTTGCGTCCAATTCTATTGTTTCAACATCATTAAAAACGCCCTGTTTTCTACCATACCATTTGATTGTGGCTCTGTTATTAGCACCCAATCTAAGGCGATCCAATCCTCCACCTATCGTGCCTATCCAATATGTGCTGTCGTCGCCTTTTTTAATCGGGTATGTATAGTTTGAACTCAGAGAAGCTGCGGCGGATCCGTTGCCAATGGAATAATGATAGTTTTTAAGAATATTCCCGTTTTTGTCAATAATAAATCGGTTCAAGCCTTTGGCACTCGACACGGTAAGCACCGGCTGATGGCTATCCGCTAAAATGCAAAGCCCGATACCTGCGCGCAGGCTTTTTACATGATACCTATTCCTGTTATCACGATATATGCAACCGAAACCATCGTCGAGCCCGCCGAACCAAATGTTACCAAAACAGTCAACTGACAATGCGTCTATGATGTGCGAGGGAAATTTTTCTTGACCTGCAAATTTCAAAATTTGCGTTCTGTTCTTGTTCAGTACATCAATTCCATTACTGGTCCCTATCCAAAGGTTTTGATCCTTGTCTAAAACTAAAGAGGTGACTTCATTGCTTTTCAACTTAATAGGCGAAGTCGTCGTGTTGTACTCAATGAATTTTTTTGTTAAAAAATTATAGCTGTTCAGGCCATTTTCGTGGGTTCCTATGTAAATCCTATTTTTACCATCTTCTAAAAGTGACCGGATATGATCGCCAGAAAGCGAGTTTTTGTCCTCGGGATTGTGCTTAAAGGTATAGAAGGCTTTTTTATTAAGATCACAGAAGTCTACGCCACCACCATATGTGCATAGCCATAGACACTCAGTCCGGTCAATAAATACCTTACTGAGGTAATTTGTATTTATGCTGCCACTGTAACTTTTACTAGTGGTAATGCTTTTTAAATTTAATTCGTTATCCAAATAATAAAGGCCTTTCTCTGTGCATACCCAATAATGATCTTTATTATCCTGCAATATGTCGACGGAATGTGCATTGCCTGGCAGAGTGTTTAATTTGGAAACTTTTAGTACTTCAGCATCATAATGCCTTCCATTCTGCTGTTGATCAATTAGAAATACATGAGAATTGGCTAACAGGATCATGTCATCATGGCGATTAAAATAAATGCCACTATAACTGATCGCTGTGTTCCCTCCTGTAAAACGCAATTTCTTGAGTTCACGCCCCTCTTTTAACATCCAGATCCCTCTATTACTAGAAGCAAATAAATTTTTATTCTTGTCAACTGCGATCCCCGAAAAGCTGACATCTTCAGGGTATGTAACCTTAATCTCAGACAAAACTGTTCCCGAGATATGAAAGAGCTTTAATTTATCTCTAAACATCCCGGCAAGGATATTTCCCGGCAGCATTTGCAATTGTAAACAGCTATCGGGTTTTCTATCATGGGTGATATAGCTTATTTTTAAAAACTTTCCTTGTACAGGGTCGAAACAACCGACACCATAATCCCCCCCCAGCCAAATTCTATTGTCGTTTTCAATATGAAGAGTTCTGATCCGATTATTGAAGCCATTGTTCAATGAATCAGTAGAATTATAAAAACGCTTTATCGAATAGCCGTCGTACCGGTCTAAACCAAACAGCGTGGCGATCCAAATAAAACCCTTTCGGTCTTGTTTAATATCTTTAGCATCAGTATGCGATAAGCCATTATCAACAGTGAGGTAAGAGAACTTTAACTGTAGTTGCTGAGCGCGAAGCGAATGGCATAGCAAAACCAAAACAAAAAAAAGAATGTTCTTTTTTATTTTGCGAATGGTATTAAAGAACCGACTTCGGCGAGTCCGCCTATCAAATAATAACATATTGTAACTGAAAAACCCAACTCTTAATCTACCGATTATTTCCACTTAATGTCTCCGCACTTGATCATAACTTTATCAACCTACTTATATCACTTAATAGAAATCAAGTGAGATGTGAGTCAACACCAATAAGTGTGAACTATATTTTATAATTCAATGGTTTATAATTGCCTTTGCTGATTTACTCCCAAAATAACAAAAATAATAAAAAAATAATCATTAAAGTAAATTTTTAGATGCCCTATTTGGTTTAGTTACAACACTAATTAATCCAATAATCCAGGTAAAGTTGAATTTATTTAAGGCATTCGATTGGTAAAGTATAACTGTTAAATTTTGAGATGGTGAAGAATCTATAGCGACACCCCCCGTTTCCATGGAATGAAATCGTCCTGCCCGAGTAAAACGGCCTTGGGCTGAATATCGCCACTTGCAACTTGAATGATGTATTCTAAAATACGTTCGGCACTTTGCTCAATAGTTTCCGTGCCTTCGATAATGGTACCACAATTGATATCGATGATATCGGGCATTTTCCGGAACGTTGCGGTATTAGTTGATAATTTAATGACTGGTGTTACCGGATTTCCTGTCGGTGTGCCGAGCCCGGTGGTAAATAATACGATATTGGCACCTGCTGCTACTTCGGCTGTAGTACTTTCAACGTCGTTTCCGGGCGTACAAAGCAGATTTAAACCGGGTTCTTTGACCTTTCCCGGATAATCTAGAACATCAACTACAGGTGATATGCCACCTTTTTTTGCAGCACCGGCAGATTTAATCGCATCGGTAATAAGGCCATCCCTGATATTGCCGGGAGACGGGTTGGCATGGAAACCAGATCCGGATTCTTCTGCTTTTCTGTTATAGATGGTCATCAAATTCATAAAACGCTCAGCGATTTCATTATTAATGCAACGATCACTTAAATTTTGTTCAACGCCGCAGAGTTCGGGAAATTCTGCTAAAATCACAGATCCTCCTAAGGCCACAATGATATCAGATACATACCCTAGGGCCGGGTTCGCTGATATTCCCGAAAATCCGTCGGATGCGCCGCATTCCAAACCGATACACAATTTGGACAAGGGCGCAGGGCTCCTGGAAGTCAGATTTACTTGCATCAGGCCCACAAACGTTTGAACAGTTGCCTTTTTAAGTAACCGCTTTTCAGTGCCCTCATTTTGCTGTTCCAAAATAACCAGCGGCTTATTAAAATTCCGGTCACGTTTGCTGATTTCTCTTTTTAAGATGTCTGCCTGAGCATGTTGACATCCAAGACTAAGCACTGTCGCACCTGCAACGTTAGGATGCGTAATATAGCCGGCCAGCAACCCGCAAAGGGCGTCGGAATCTAGGCGCGTTCCTCCGCAGCCCAATTCATGCGTCAAAAACTTGATACCGTCCACGTTCTGGAATAAGCGGGGGCGCCCATGATTTTGTTCCGTGAAAATAGGAGCTGTCTCCAATATTTGTTCCGGCGTATATCCGGCCCGGTAAAAGTCGATCAGTTGCTGTACATCGGCTACGTAAGCAGACGGCCTAGAATAACCCAGTTGGTCGAGAAAAGCATCGCTTAAAACTTTAACATTTCTGTTTTCACAAAAAACCAGCGGCACAACCAGCCAGTAATTAGCTGTTCCTACCGCACCGTCGTCCCTGATATAACCCATGAAGGTACGGCTAATCCACGCTGAAACATCGGGCTTTTGCCAGGAAAGATGCCGTTCGCCCAGCCGAAATCCATTGGCGGCATGTTTGATATTGCCGGTGGTAATAGCTGTCCCGCGGGGGATCACTTCAGTTGCTAATCCCACTAAAACACCATACATGTATACCGCATCACCGCATTGGAGATCCCTGATCGTAAATTTATGTTTCGCAGGAACGTTTGTTATTAAATAAAGATCAGAACCACCAAACGAGATTGCTGTCCCTTTTTTTAGATCCGTTAAAGCTACCAAGACATTATCGTCTCGGTGAATTTGCATAAAAGTTTGTAAGGAATTTTGCATAGAAAAGTATTACCGAACGGTCTTTATTTAAAAGAAGTTTACTTATGCCTACTCCAATAACCGTTCAACCAGCAAATAAAGCCAGGAGAATGACCGGATATACACTAATTATTGCCAACTTGTTAAGTTATTTTGGCAGCGGCGTTTGATGTTCTCTTTTATAACAAGTAAATTTATTTTCAATGAAACCGCAACTCTTAAAAGTCTCCACCAATCCGTCACATTCTTTCAATGTCCGGAGAGATTTACAGCCCACAAATAATCGCTGGCACTACCACCCTGAAGTAGAACTAATACACATTAGAAAGGGAAGTGGAACACAATTTATCGGAGACAACATCAGAGCGTTTGACCCTGGAGACGTTATATTGGTAGGCGCCCAATTGCCGCATTTCTGGCGCTTTGAAAACGAAATTAACGGCAATAATTCCCTGCCAGATGCTGACGTAACAGTCGCTCATTTTACGCTCGATTTCTGGGGGGCTAAATTCCTGCTGCTACCGGAGAACAGGGTGATAAGGGAGGTACTTGAAAAAGCAAAAAGAGGGATTCTTGTTACTGGACAGAATAAAGCAAAAGTGGCAAGGATCCTCGACCGTATGCTACACGCTGAGGGGTACACCCGGATTATGCTATTATTAGAGGCAATAGGTAGTATTGCCAGTTGTGAAAGCCTTGAGTTACTTTCGTCCATGGGGTTTGCTTCAGAGCCCGCGGGCGCAGAAGATGAACGAATTAATGTCATCTATGACTATTCATTAAAAAACTACACAAGTAAGATTCGTATCGATCGTGTAGCCAAAGAGGCCAAAATGAGCGTTCATTCATTTTGCCGTTATTTCAAATCCAGGACCGGTAAAACTTACTCCAGGTTTCTTATTGAGCTCCGGGTAGGCAAAGCATGTAAACTGCTGATTGAAAATAAGATCAGTGTAAAACAAATCTGTTATGAATGCGGTTTCAGCAATTTTACTTGTTTTCATAAATATTTTAAACAAGTGACTGGTAAGAGCCCTGTCGCATATCAGAAAGATTTTATTAATACTTAATATTACTTAAAGCTTTTTAAGAGAAGAAGCTATCCAACCAGCAGGAAATTCCCTAAAAAAAGGCACATTAACCAATTTGCCAACATAGCTTAATTATTTGACGAACTTTTAGCACGATCGATCGTGCAAAGGCGATTTATTTGTGTCCTGTAATCATCCGGTGAAAGTACCCGGGAGATGATGAAAACCATTTTAGATATGCCTAAAAACTCCTATTTTTTACCATTCGTCCTGATCACATCGCTCTTCTTTTTATGGGGGTTTGCGCATAATCTTGACCCGGTTTTAATCCCGCATCTTAAACGGTCTTTTACGCTGACGACAACGCAGGCTACCTTGGTAGACTCTGCTGTCTTTATCGCTTACTTTCTCATGGCTGTTCCGGCGGGCATGATCATGAAAAAATATGGCTACCAAAAAGGCATCATCATCGGTTTATTGATTTTTGCCAGCGGCTGTTTCCTCTTTATACCGGCCGCAAACACGCGCCAATATTCATTTTTTCTGGTTGCACTTTTTGTTATTGCGACGGGACTGACTCTTTTGGAAACTGCCGCTAACCCGTATGCGGCGGTTTTAGGAGATCCGGAGACTGCAACACGCAGACTCAATCTTTCCCAGTCCTTTAACGGCCTGGCCGCTGCCTTGGCCCCTGTGATCGGGGGACGGCTGATCCTGACGAAAGGATTTTCGGACGAAACGCTCGGTCACCTATCAGAAGCCGCACGGAAGGCGGCGCTTGCGTCAGAAGCTTCGTCGGTAAAAATACCCTACCTGGTGCTCGGCTTGCTGCTGATCCTTATCGCGGTAGCCTTTGCTTTTATCAAGTTGCCCGTATTTAAAGAACAAAGTCATGCAGCCGGAAAAAACATTTTCAGCGCGTTTGCGCACCGTCATTTGTCCTGGGCGGTAGCGACGCAATTCTTTTACGTTGGCGCACAGGTATGTGTCTTTAGCCTATTCATTTTATACACCGAAAAATCTGCCGGCCTGAAGCAAGTGGAGTCCACCTATTACCTCGGCTTGTGCGGAATTGCGTTCCTGGCCGGACGTTTTGTAAGTACACTTATTTTTATGCGTTATGCCCGGCCGGAAAAGCTGCTGGCGGCCTATGCGCTCATCAATATATGTCTTTGCATAGGCGCTGTCCTTTTGCATGGCATGGTAACGGTGTACCTCGTTATCGCCACCTGTTTCTTTATGTCGATCATGTTTCCGACTATTTTTTCCCTGGGTATCCATGGGCTCGGCCGCGATATCGAGTACGGCAGCAGCCTGTTGGTCATGTCAATCGTAGGAGGCGCTATCTTGCCTAGGGTTTTCGGTTATATCAGCGACTGGACAGGAAATATTCAATTGGGGTATCTGGTACCGTTAGGATGTTTTCTCATTGTTTTCCTGTTCGGTGTAAGCGGCCATCGTATAAGCGTCAAAAAAGTGACTAATTCTCCTACTTACAGTCAGTTATGAGAAGATATTGTTTAGCGTTAGATCTCGTTGACAACGCGGACTTGATCTGCGAATATGAGCAATACCACGAACGGGTGTGGCCTGAAATCAGGAAAAGCATTGTCGATGCCGGTATCCTCGAGATGAACATTTACCGATTTAGCAACCGGCTTTTGATGACTATAGATGCGGTCGATGACTTTAGTTTTGAAAGGAAGGCGCTCATGGACGGTCTTAATCCAAAGGTACAGGAATGGGAACAGCTGATGTGGAAATATCAGCAATCCATACCTGGGTCGGAACAGGGTGAAAAATGGGTTTTAATGAAAAATATATTCTCATTAAGTAAATAGTTATGTTGGATTTGACAGGAAAAATAGCCGCGATAACTGGCGGTGGCAGCGGCATTGGCGCTGCAACGGCAGCCTTATTTGCCAGACAGGGTGCCACATTGCACCTGATCGACCTGAATGCAGCGGTGGCCGAAGCGGTATGTGATGCCATTACACATGAAGGCGGCAAATGTGTCGTTCACCCCTGCGATGTCAGCAATCAGCAGGATGTCAATAAGGTGTTTGGAGCCATCGGTCGTGTAGATATACTCGTGAACAACGCCGGCATTGCCCATGTTGGCCGCGCGGATAATACGGATGAAGAAGATTTTGACCGGGTTTACCGGATCAATGTAAAAGGGGTTTACAACTGTCTCCATGCTGTGTTGCCCGGCATGATTGCCGATCAAGGCGGGGTCATCCTCAACTTATCGTCGATCGGAGCTGTAGTCGGCATTGCAGAGCGCTTTGCTTATTCGATGAGCAAGGGGGCCGTTCAAGCCATGACGTTTTCCGTTGCCCGGGATTTCCTTTCCCATCACATTCGATGCAATTGTATCTATCCGGCACGTGTACATACACCTTTTGTTGACGGCTTTATTGCTAAAAACTACCCCGGTCAGGAACAGGAAATGTTCGACAGGCTTTCCAAATCGCAGCCGATAGGCCGCATGGGCAAAATAGACGAGATCGCTTCGCTTATCCTGTTTCTATGTTCAGATGAGGCAGGTTTTATTACCGGATGTGACTATGCCATCGATGGTGGATTTGTCAAATTAAACAACTAACCAGGCTATGAAATTATTCAGATATGGCAAACCGGGCAAAGAAAGGACGGCGGTTATCTACCGCAGTCACAGTCTAGACGTTTCCGGATTTACGGAAAATTATGACGAACCGTTTTTCGAAAATGATGGTTTGGTTAGGCTTAGAGAATACGTTAAGGCCAATCACTCCCGTTTGGCGCCGGTAAGCGCAGGCGAGCGTTTGGGTTGTCCCATCGGCCGGCCTTCTAAAATCGTATGTATCGGACTTAACTATGCCGATCATGCACGTGAAACGAATGCTCAGGTTCCTTCCGAACCTGTCATTTTCCTGAAGAGCACTACTGCGATCATAGGGCCGAATGATGATGTAATCATTCCCAAAAACTCGGTCAAGACGGACTGGGAGGTTGAACTGGGGGTGGTCATCTGCCACAGAGCATCATACCTTAATGAAAGCGAGGCTGTAAATTGTATTGCAGGATACGTATTACACAATGACATTTCGGAGCGGGAATTTCAACTGGAAAGAAACGGCACCTGGGATAAAGGCAAGGGCTGCGATACCTTCGCACCACTGGGGCCTTACCTGGTGACCACCGACGAAATTAATGACATCAATAACCTGCGTTTACATTTGCATGTCAACGATCAATTGATGCAAAATGGGACCACTTCAAACCTCATTTTCAAAATACCTTATCTAATATCATACGTCAGCCAGTTTATGACCTTGTTGCCTGGTGATATCATTTCTACCGGTACGCCGGCCGGTGTAGGGCTTGGGATGACTCCACCGGTTTACCTGAAACCTGGCGATATCATGGACCTGGAGATTGAGGGCTTGGGATCACAACGGCAACAAGTTAAAGCGTGGGGAAAGAATAACCTGGAGAATTATGGATCTTAATATTCACGATAAGATCATCATTGTGAGCGGAGGCGCCAAGGGAATTGGTGAGGGTATTACCCGGGTACTGGCGGAAGAAGGCGCAATTCCGGTAATTGTTGGCAAAGACGAAGATGATAACTTGGCCTTACTGAAGGAAATCATACAGATTTCCGGCAAGGGTTTTCAGGTGGTGGCGGAGCTCACAGACCCGCTGGAATGTAAAAAAGCGATTGATTTAACGATCGCTCGATACGGGCGCATAGATGGTCTGATTAACAATGCGGGACTGAATGACGGCGTGGGACTTGAAAAGGGGAACTATGAAGAGTTCATGACCTCTCTGCACCGTAACCTGCTGCATTACTACCTGTTAGCACACTATTCGTTGCCGGCACTTAAAATAGCGAAAGGCAGTATTGTTAATATCACTTCGAAGACTGCCGAAACAGGACAGGGTCACACTTCCGGTTATGCCGCGGCTAATGGCGCACGTAACGCTTTGACACGCGAGTGGGCTGTTGAATTGATCAAGTATGGCATCCGCGTTAACGCTGTAGTGGTTGCCGAATGCTGGACACCGCAATATGAAAATTGGATCAGGACGCTTCCACATGCGGAAAGCAAACTCGAAGAAATCAAAAGAAAGATCCCCCTGGGCCGACGCATGACGACCACGAACGAAATCGCGAATGCGGTCGTGTTTCTGTTGTCCGGGCGTTCAAGTCATACGACGGGTCAGCTCATCCATGTCGACGGAGGTTACGTACATCTCGACCGCGCATTGGTAAGGGAATAAACCATTAAACATTACGACATGAGGGTCGGATTATTTATTCCGTGTTATGTAGACCAGTTTTATCCGAACGCAGCCATAGCTACCTTGCAGCTGCTTGAAAAACTGGGTGTGGAAGTTGTATACCCCATGAACCAGACCTGTTGCGGCCAGCCAATGGCCAATTCAGGCTTCGAGCATTTAACGCACGGTTGTAACGAACTGTTCATCAAAAATTTCGACGGGTTCGATTACATTGTGGCGCCGTCGGGAAGTTGCGTGCTGCATATTCGCGAGCACCTGCACGACGAAAAGCAGGAAGCCAATGCCGAAACTATCCGCCATAAAGTTTGGGAGCTCACTTCCTTCCTGACGGATGTACTAAAGGTTGAAAAACTCGACGCCCGTTTCCCGCACAAGGTAGGCGTTCACCAGAGCTGCCACGGTCAGCGTGGACTAAAGCTCTCGCAGATGAGCGAACTGGTAGCGCCGGGTTTTTCCAAGCCGGGAGCGCTGCTCAATATGGTGAAGGATATCGAGCTGATCCAGCTGAACCGGGTTGACGAATGCTGTGGTTTCGGCGGTACGTTTTGCGTTGCCGAGGAAGCCGTATCCGTAAAAGTGGGTAAGGACCGTGTGGGCGATCACATCAGCCACGGTGCGGAATACATTACCGGGGTGGACATGAGCTGCCTGATGCACATGGAAGGCATCCTGAACCGCGAGGGCAGCAAAGTGAAAGTGTTACATATAGCAGAGATTTTGAACAGCAGCCCCCTAACCCCCTGAAGGGGGAACTCTAATATGGTGGAATAAGAAAGGTTGAAGTAGAAAAATGGACGAGGTAAAAACAAAAGCTAATCAAAAGCACCCCCTTCAGGGGGCTGGGGGGCGCGATCACGCCGAACTGGCCGATATATTTAACCGCAACGAGAAGCGCGTCGACTGGCACGATGAAACCCTGTGGTGGATCCGTACCAAACGCGACCGTAATGTGCACCAGATCCCCGAGTGGGAGCAGCTGCGCGAGGCGGCATCGCAGATCAAGTTCAACGTGCTCTCGAACATGAGCACCTACCTCGAGCAATTCGAGAAGAATGCCATCGCCAACGGCGTAACGGTTCACTGGGCGAAGGATGCGAAAGAACATAACGAAATAGTACACGGCTTGCTTAAAAAGCACGAGGTGACCCGCATGGTAAAAAGCAAATCCATGCTCACCGAAGAGTGCCACCTCAATGATTACCTGGCCGAGCACGGCATCGAAGTGATCGACTCGGATTTGGGTGAGCGCATCGTTCAGCTGGCTAAAGAACCACCGAGCCATATCGTACTTCCCTGTATCCATAAAAAGAAAGAAGAGATTGGCGACCTGTTTCACATGCACCTCGGTACACCGTCAAACATGGCCGATCCGCAGTTTTTGACTGAAGCCGCACGCCAGCACCTTCGCGAAATATTCCTGACAAGAAGAGCCGCCTTAACCGGCGTGAACTTCGCGGTAGCGGAAACCGGCGAATTTGTGGTTTGTACCAACGAGGGTAACGCCGATATGGGTGCTCACCTGGCCGATGTGCACATTGCGAGCATGGGCATGGAAAAACTGGTCCCTAAGCGCGAGCACCTGGGTATCTTCCTGAGACTGTTAACCCGCAGCGCCACCGGTCAGCCCATCACCACCTACAGCAGCCATTTTAAAAAGCCGCGTCCCGGTAAAGAGATGCATATTGTGATTGTGGATAATGGTCGCAGTGTACAGCTAGGCCGCGAAGACTTCCGCAATTCGCTGAAGTGTATCCGTTGCGGCGCTTGTATGAACACCTGCCCGGTTTATCGCCGAAGTGGCGGACATAGCTATCACAATGCCGTTGCCGGGCCGATCGGTTCTATCCTGGCACCAAACCTCGACATGCGTCAGTACGCTGACCTCCCCTTTGCGTCGACATTGTGCGGATCATGCTCCAACGTGTGCCCCGTGAAGATCGACATCCACGACCAGCTTTATAAATGGCGGCAGGTACTGGTGAAAGAGGGCTACGCGCCGGCCGGTAAAAAGATCGCCATGCAGGTGATGGCCAAAACGCTGTCTTCACCAACGCTGTATCATGTAGCCGGCAAAGCAGGCCGTTTAACGTTGAAGTTTGCCCCGTTTGCGGTAAACAACAAGCTGAACGCCTGGTACAAGCATAGGGATATGCCCAAACCACCGGAGCAGTCCTTTGGTGAGTGGTATAAGAAGAACCGTAGTTAGTAGCAGTTGCAGTTTGCGGTCAGCAGTCACAGGAAAAAGTAACTCAATAACAAATAACTTAATAACCAAGTGAGTAGAGAAAGCATCCTTTCAGCCGTCGACAAAAACCAGCCGTATAACGTTCCGCTGCCGGATATCAGCTTTTTCAAGAGTCTGGATAAAGACGGCTCGCTGGAGAAATTTACCGAGGTGCTTAGCGCCATCGGGGGGCAGGTGGTGCAGGTGAAAAGCTACGAAGAGATCGAGCAGTACATCGCTTCACAATTTGATCAATCGGCTCGTATTATTACCCCTGTAAAGGAACTGCAAACGCTGTTTGCCGAAGACAAACTGAACGTAGCCAGCATCCATGATTACCATGATGTAGCCTTAACCGTTATCCAGGGGCATATCGGCGTTGCCGAGAACGGCGCTATCTGGGTTACCGAAGAACAGCTTGGCCACCGGGTATTGCCTTTTATTGCCGAGAAAGTCGCGATCATCATCAAAGCCGAAGATATCCTGCCCACTATGCACCTCGCTTACGAAAAGATCGCCGATGCCGATTATGGCTTCGGTGCTTTCATCGCCGGTCCGTCTAAAACGGCCGACATCGAGCAGTCGCTGGTCATCGGCGCGCACGGGCCTAAGAGCATGACGGCACTTGTAATCGTATAACATTTCAAACTATAACACACGTTTTTATTTGCCTGTTGCTATCGCACTAGCATTAGAGGCGCCGCCCGTAATAATGTCTACTCTAGAAATTTTGGTGGATAGCAGACGGCTCTATCTGATAGATTATACCTTTACGTGCAAAGAATGACAGCTGATAACCTCCATTTACCTTTAAACACTGTCCTTTCACTCCAGCAACTTTTACGGCTTTAGTGTACTTGATTACACACGTTTTGTTACTTAGAGACTTGATTTGAGCAACTGCCAACTGACCTTTGCGCCAAGTAATATTGACTTCAAATCCTCCCCTTGCACGTAAGCCATGTATCTCTCCACTTTTCCAGGCATCAGGTAATGCAGGCAATAAGTTAACGAAACCCTGTTGGCTTTGCAATAGCATTTCGGCCATTCCGGCAACGCCGGCGAAATTTCCGTCAATCTGAAAAGGCGGATGTGCATCAAACAAATTAGGGTAGGTGCCTCCGCTATTATGCATTTCAATAGATTTTGCATCTGTATACTGCAATAATTGACGAATAAGGTAATATGCGTGATTTCCGTCGCCCAACCGCGCCCACCAGTTAATCTTCCAACCTCGGCTCCATCCTGTTCCACCGTCACCCCGGATTTCTAGTGTTTTTTTTGCTGCCGAAAAAAAATTCTGTGTCGAACTTGTTATTTGATTACCTGGATACAGTCCAAAAAGGTGTGAAACATGCCGATGCTGAGAATCAGTCTCATCAAACTCTTTATACCACTCAAGCAATTGTCCGTTGCTGCCAATAGCCATAGGAAATAACTTTGAACGTTTTGCTAATACAGAATCTTGGAAAGCGTAATCCGTTCTCAGTTCTCTCGCTGCAGATGCAACATTCGTAAACAAATCCCAAATGATAGACATGTCCATCGTCGCTGCAACAGAAACCCCCTGGGGTTTTCCTTCATGATCTTTAAACTTATTCTCAGGCGAGGATGATGGAGCTGTTACCCAATAACCATTCTGGTCTTTGACGAGCCAGTCCATCATAAACAAAGCCGCCCCTTTCATAATGGCGTACGCTGTGTCTGCAAGAAACTTTTTGTCTTGTGTAAATTGGTAATGCTCCCACAAATGCCTGCAAAGCCATGCTCCCCCCATTGGCCAATTCGCATAAACCGGATCGCCATTGCCGAAATCACCAACCGGGTTCGATACAGCCCATAAATCGGAATTATGGTGAGCAACCCAGCCCCGCGCATTATAAAACTCTTTCGCCGTTCGGGCACCAGTTATTGATAGACCCTTTAAAAAGTTAAGCAACGGGAGATGCATCTCTGAGAGATTGGTAATTTCCGCAGGCCAATAATTCATTTCCGTATTGATATTAATAGTATAATTTGAACTCCAGGGCGGTCTTAATTCGTTGTTCCATATACCTTGCAGATTTGCGGGTGGACCTCCTGGTCGGCTACAGGAAATCAGCAAATAGCGTCCAAATTGGAAGTAAAGCGTTTCAAACGATGGATCGTAAGCTCCTTTTGAATACTTTTTGAGGCGTTCATCTGTGGGCAACACATCCTGACGGTTTAGGTGCCCCAAGCTATCGTTAATATTTAATGAAACACGGTTAAAATATTTTTTATAGTCAGCAACGTGTTCTTCTTTAAGGATGGGATAACTTTTCTTTAAGGCATTCATTAACAACCGCCCTGTGACTTTCTTTTCATCCTTGCCGTCCGAATCTGGACATTTATCAAATCCGTTAAAACTCGTGGCGGCAGAAAGATAAAGAACTGCCTCATTTGCACCGGATACATGAATCCCTAAACTGTCTGCCGTAACCTTCCCACCTTTAACACGAATTTTCATTCGAACCTGGAAACGCATTCCATTACAACCTGCGCTGTCATTATAAATAATATGTTGCCTGCCTTCCGGATTATAATAATCTGGGTCAATGTGGGAAGGTGCCTTTCCATCCATTGTGATTTCATCTCCGGCAATTACTTCTACAGAAAAGTGTAGCTGACTTTTGAGAGATGCCAGGAAATCGATCGCACCCGCTTTACTGCCTGTGATTTTCACAATTAACACATTGGCTGGGGCAGAGGTAAAAATTTCGCGAGTAAAAGTAATTCCAGACACTGTAAAGCGTGTTGTTGCCAAAGCATTGGAAATATTCAGGCCGCGGTAATAATTGTCAATTTTCCCCTTGGGGAGTGTATGTTTGAGCAAGAGGTCACCTAGAGGAAGATATGACTCTGTAAAATATCCCTGCATATTTTTCGTCAGTAGCCCTGCTTTCGAAAAATCTGAGTCCTGCAATAATGCTTTACGTATAGCCGGCAAATAGGAAGCAGCATTGGGGTTGATAACCTTTTTAACGGGACCACCACCATATAATGTACTTTCGTTCAACTGCAATAAATCTTCATCAACTCCTCCAAATATCATAGCTCCAATTTTTCCGTTACCAATTGGTAGCGCCTCTACCCAACGTTTCGCTGGCTTGTTGTACCAGATTTTTTTTGCATTTTCCTGTGCTGAAACATGCAAACTCCACAAGAAACTAAACCACATAAGGGCGACGGCTATATAATTTGGCCTTTTACTTATCATATAATACAAGCTTATTTTGACTCTTTAATTGGTTTATATATTTCCTTTTGAATTTATACTTTAGAAGGTCGCCATTACTTTAAATCTTACAGGCATTATTACCGAAGTAAGTCGAACGTCGCGCGCAGTAGGTAGGCTTCTAGGCTGGATGTTTAACGTTTGTTAAATGCCCTCTCAATCACTAATGAACATCCCCTCATTCCTGACCCTTTGCCCTCAACACCAAGCGAAACACCATTCAATATCTGTAGAATTTCATACTTGCACCCTGACAGTACCTATATGATGACAATAACAACGCACTAGAACAACTGCCTGCTACGATCTATTTTGGGGAACTAAAACGAATCTTTAGCTGCCGACCATTATATGAAATAGTTTTTATTGCTATATTATATTTTGCATGACCATTGGAATCCGGACTGATATAAATAAGTTTGAATTTCCGTTTCTTAACCAGTCCATTGAAGGTACCATGCCGATTACCAATAGTCAGCAACTGTTTTTTGTCATTCCAGTTAATAGTAAATTTAGCGTACCGGTTCCTTTTATACTCATAACTGGTACCGTCGTCTTCGTAATAATCAAACTTACCGTTCTGGCCGGCATAGATACGGAGTTCAACGGCTGAGTTTACTGGCTCTGTAGCATAAGTAATGACAGGCCCTACAGGAATAATTGAACCAGCTTTTACGAAAACCGGAATATGGCTGATGGGAGCATCGGAAATTATTGTTCGGCCCCCTTCTATAAATTCATTGGTCCAGAAATCAACCCACTTTGTTTTTGCAGGTAAGTATACACTTCTTGTATGGGGTTTGTTCAGTACTGTGTTCTGTGGACCAAAATACATTGGATTGGTAACCGGACAGACCAAGAAAGAAGGACCGAACATAAATTCATCTTTAATATTATAGACCGTAGTATCCTGTCTGAAATCGAAGACTAAGGGGCGGGTCATTGTATAATCATCGAACGTAACGGAAGCAGCAGTTGAATAGATATAGGGCATAAGTTGATAGCGGAGATCTATTTGTTTGAGAATAGCGTCATAAAACATTTCTCCCGGCTTCCCAAACTGCCATGGCTCTCTGGCAAAATCTGTTCCATGGCTCCTGAAGAGTGGCAGCCATCCTGCAAATTGCAAATTACGTACATAAAACTCACGATAACCTGAATCAGCGGTGCCATTTTCAAATTCTCCCTTCCAGAACCATTGTTCACGGGCTTTTACAAAAAAAGCGCCTGCATCAATTGTCCAATACGGCGAACCGGTGGCCATATAATTTAGTCCGGCCGGAATCCAATTTTTAAAATCGCTCCACGTAGCTTTAATGTCGCCGTTCCATACCATGGTGCCGTATCGTTGTTGTCCGGCGTAAGAAGCCCTGGTGAGAATAAATACGCGGTTATTGTTACCTGACTTCCGTTGGTTTTCATAAATCCCCATAGTATGGTGTAATGAGTACAGGTTCACATTCATCTGCCCAAGCAGATCGCTCATTACAGCAACATTTTTTTCAAAGCGGGCAACAGGGTCATGAGCAATGCTGTTAGCTTCTTGATTCCAGTCAAATTCTACCGGCTCTGACGAGTCACACCACCAGGCATCAACTCCCTTACTGTACAGTTCCTTTCCAACATAGGAGCTCCAGTACATGGCTCTTGCAGCCGGGTTAAGGGCATTGTAAATATTTCTTCCAAGAACAAATCCGGATTTGCTCATTTCTGTTTGCTCATTTGCAGCAACATTTGGCCAGATAGAGAGCATGAAGTGCGCGTTTTTTTTATGAACCTCTTCAATCATTTGTTTCGGGTTGGGAAATTTAACTGAGTCAAATTTTTTAAACCCCCATAAGCCGTCTTTCCAATATTGCCAGTCCTGTACGATAACATCTATAGGAATATGGCTCGACCTGAAACGGGATAACACACTATCAATATCGTGTTGATTTACATATCTTTCCTTGGACTGGACATAACCAAATGCGTATTTTGGGGGAAGTTCGACCTTGCCGGTTAAAGTACGGAATTGGCGCACCGTCTGATCCATTTCCGGCCCATACATAAAATAATAGTCCAACTGGTTGACAGCTTCCATTTCCATATAACTACCCTCAGTATCATCATGAAAAACCATGGCGCAACCAGCATCGAAAAGAAGCCCGTAACCTTTGGAAGACATGAGTACCGGAATGCTTTTCTTTAAATTATGCTCATATAAAAACTGTTTCGTCCCCCGGAGATTCATATAATCTTCTTGGTGCGAGCCTAAGCCGTAAAGCGCCTCATCTGCCTGCCAAGCAAATTGCTGTCGAACTTTCCAGGCCTCGCCAACTTTAACCTGGCCAGCAATATTAGCTGAAAGCTGCTCTCCGTTAGCCGTTTTTTCTATCTTCGCACCCGAATCATTGTAAGTGGCTTTATTTAAATATACATTTTCGGATTGTCTGGGCTGAGCTGCGTTTTCCGCCAAAAGCAAATGTCCGGAAAGGTCAAAATACCTGATGCTGCCTGAATTCCTTTGAACTTCAACGTAAATTTTGGCCGATCTGAGGATAATCTTTCGATCTGTTAGGGTAACTAGGCACTTTACTTTGTTTTGTTTACGGGGCAAACATACATAAGTATTATTTTCTTTAAAATCTCCGTCTGGAACGTATCTGACCCTTACTATGGTCGGGTTAACAAATTCAACCAACAATTTTTGCTTTCCGTTTTTTAGTAATATGCCATTTGCCAGCTTAGTTGCTTGAGCAAAAGCTGAAATCGGCAAGCAGAAGGCTATAATTATATAGTAATTAATAAGTCTCTTTTGTAATTTTCTCATTGTGCTAATTCGCTTCAATTATTCTTAGTGTAAAAAGATTACGCCAACGCTAATACTCTCGTAATTAAATTTAAATTGAAAAGATTCAATAAAAGGCCACATCTTGCCACACGATTTTAAGTCTATCTTCTTCCACGGTCATGGGAAGCCAAACGTAACCCGAGTTCTCCAAGTCTTTCATATTCCAGCGATCTGCCATAAATAGAAATTGTCCATTGGTCAATGGTAAAGCAAATGTACCCTGAGAGTTATAAGTTGTTTCTGACATGCTTCCGGTGCAGGGATTTCCAACAACCTTCCAGTTGCCCAAGGGTTTGTCGGCCACTGCATACATTGCCTCGTTCGGTGACCAACCTGTGGTTTTCGATGTAATGAGGAAATATTTTTTATTATTCCTGATTATTACGGGCGCTTCCCTGCTTTGCCACACGAGCATCCTTTTTTCATTTTTTGTAACGGAGAGGTAATCACTGCTCAATTTGCAAATATGCATAATGGCGTTTCCTTCAGAACTATAGATAAGATAACCGGAATTATCAAGATCCTTAAATACCGTCATATCCCGGGACTCATTCCCGTTGGGCCGGAAGCTGCCCAAAAAACGGAATGGTCCTTGGGGGCTGTCACTTATAGCAACTCCAACGCGTGCGTAGGCATAATCCTCTTTATCGATATGCATCCACATAACAAACTTTTTCGTCTTCTCGTTAAAGATAACCTTTGGTCGTTCGATTACTCTCGATACATGAAGATCGCTGGACGTGTCTTTAGTATTCGGCAACAAAGCCACGCCTTCGTATTTCCAATGCTTCAAATCGAATGAAGAATAGCAAGAAACCCCGCCCGCAGGAACCCTATAGGCATCCCAGATTTGACCGGGGACCAACGTTGTTTGACCTTTTTTAATTTCACCGTATAGGTAATATTTATCTTTATAGTATAGTACGCCAGCTCCATGGGCGTTTATAGGATTACCTTGCGAATCTTTCCATCGCTGACCCTGGAAAAATCCGCTGTCTACTTTACTTTGAGCCCGACTTTCCGGAGTCCAAAGTATAAAGAACCCCAAAAAATAGATTATATAGGCAACGATTGCTTTAATGGCCATGTAACTGTTTCAAATTGTAAACTTTTGATGCTTTCATCTGTCTCTTCTCCACTTTTAAATATGAGGAATGACAATTATTAATATAGATACACCACATTGCTATCTATTCTGCTTTTGCAGAAGTTGATAAAGTCAATTAGCAGTAAATCGAATATGTAAATGACATGGAATTTGAGGGGCAAAACTTTTTGCCCCTCAAATTCAAACATGCGGATCTTCTTTGCAAAGATTAATGTAAGTTCGGATTAAGTTGAACTTCTGTTGTAGGAATTGGAAATGTATATTTTGGCGGTCCAATGATTGGGATTTCGGCCGGATCTCTCTCAGCAATCACTTGAGGAAGCATTTGCAGGCGAACAATGTCGAACCACCGGCAATATTCTCCGGCAAACTCCCAGCTTCTTTCAGCGATAGTTGCGGCTATAAAATCGGTACTAGACAAGCCGGACAAGTCTGGTAACCCCGCGCGCTTGCGTATAGCATTAATACTGGCATAGGCCTGGCTATTAACACTTGACTCGCTCCTGGCCTGTGATTCCGCATATATTAACAAAACTTGAGCATACCGCAGTAATGGGGTCGTTGCACTAGTTTGCCATGTCAGCTCGTCGTTTGGAAGCCTAAATTTGGCATAATATGGATGCTTGGTGGATCCGTTTTGCCATGCTCTCGTAGTGCCATCGGGCAAATGAAAGGTGGTATGGAAAGTGAGATTTTTGCGCACTCCCGCAGGGAACTTATTGAAAAAGGTCAACTCAGAAAAGAAATCATCCCAGCCGCCTTCATCTGACGGCATGGCTGAATTGCCGAAGGTTGAGTTGGCGTGGCTCCAATCACATGAACCGCAAGCATGAAGGGTAAATACCTCTTCTGCGGTGGGCGTGCCGGTAGAAAGATTGGTCCAAAGGGTTTGCAAATTCGGCTCAAGGTCAAAACCATAGACACTTTTATTATCAATAACCTCTTTTGCAGTCTGGGCAGCCAATGCATATTTTGCATTGTTATTAATTGGCCAGCCACCCTCGGTCATGTATACATCAGCCAACAGTGCAAGTGCTCCACCCTTTGACGCTCTGCCTGGTTCCAGGGGGCGGTTTGCCATCATATTTTTTGCAGTATTCAAATCACTTTCGATCAGACTGTAAACATCTACAGGGGCGCTTGGCTTTACACTTAAAGTCGAAGATGAGTAATTTGCAGTCGTTAGTATCGGAATGCTACCCCAAAGCCTAACCAGCCAGTAATAATTAAAAGCACGAATAAAATAAGCCTCTCCGGCGATTTGCTTAATGGTCGCCGCGTCGCCTTGCGTGCTTGAATAATTGGCGATGATATTATTTGCGCTTTGGATCGCTTTGTAAGCGCCGCTCCAGATCGCGTACATAGAGCCATTGGTACCATCTACATTGAATTGGTCAAATTGCCTGAAACCCGCCTTGTTACTTGCTGGGTGGGTTGTGAGGTCATCCGATCCCATGCAAACCGCACTAACAGACGAAAAGGTATAACCCATAGCAAAATTTGATTGCATGGGCCGGTAAGTTCCGGAAAGTGCAGCCTTCAATCCGTCTATTGTCGATAATGCGGAAGCTCCGGCAACCTGTCCACGGGGATCTTCTTTTAATGCTTTTTTACAACTGATTAAAATAGGCAAAGTGAGCAAAAATATTATGATTCTTTTCATGTCTCTTGTTGTTTAAAATTTCAAATTAAAGCCAGCTGTTACAAACTTTGAGTTCGGGTAACTTCCATAGTCTATACTTCGAGTTACATCACTGCCTGAACTAGCGTTGGATGATTCCGGATCTATACCTTTATATTTTGTTATCGTAAGTAGATTCACAGCCCCCACGAATACTTTTAAACTTGCATTTTTAATGGTATTTTTAGGGAAAGTGTAGGATAAATTGATATTTTTTACTCTCACAAAATTGCCGTTTTCCAAAAACCTCGTCGACTCAAATAGGTTATTGTTTGTTGTACTAAACGCGGGGATATCCGACGACTCGTTTACTCGCGGTATATAACGTTTTAAGATATCGGGATTTGTAGCTTGACGGGCGTCGGCATTAGCAGTAATTGAAGCTGCATAACTGTAGTCAAGTTTCTTAAACCCTAAAAGAGACTGTATAAAAATATTCAAGTTAATATTCTTATACGAAAAAGTGTTGTTCCAGCCCAACGATTGTTTCGGCAGACCGTTTCCTATGGGTGAATAAGTTGGATTCGTACTACCCGGTGCGGTGACATATCTTGAATCTCCCGGCTTAGCCCCAAATTTTGCAGCTTCCGCTGCCTGATCTGGCTTCCAGGTTCCTAAATAGGTTACACCCCAATACTCACCCAATGGATAACCTGGCTTCACTACGAATTCGGGTTGAGGAGACAAACCAGATCCTACATTACCTCCGGGAAAGATTTGGGTCTGAGTGCCAATGTTTTCCACTCTATTCTTTATAAAAGAAATGTTAAATATGCTTGTCCAGGAAAAATTCGAGGTCCTAACAGGCACGGCGTTAAGACTAAGGTCGACACCGGTATTTTTAACGCTTCCAATATTGCTGATAATAGTACCGCCGCCAGCATATGCTGGTAAAGGCAGGGCCAACAAAAGATTTGTTGTGTTTTTGATATAATAGTCGGCACTTACGGCTATTCTGCCATCTAATACGCCTGCGTCTAAGCCGATGTCTTTTTGATCAGTTGTTTCCCATTTTAAATTGGCGTTTGCTGCGTTTCCAATAATGATTCCGGGCGTCACCACTGAATTGTTGAAACTGGTACCTGCACTATAATTATCGCTCAGATAAGTAGATAGCGTAGCGTACGGTGAAATAGCCTGGCTCCCCGTGATACCCCAGCTGCCGCGTAGTTTCAGTTCGCTGAACAGATTCATTTTCTTTATGAAGTCTTCGTTAGATAGTTTCCATCCAACGGCTACAGATGGAAATATACTCTCCTGGTTATTACCCTGGAATTTAGATGAACCATCTCGTCTAACAGAGGCGGTGAGCAAATATTTATCGAGGAAAGAATAATTTACACGAGCGATCTGGGAAAGAATGGTTGATTGCTGGTAATTAGCATTCGTAGCAAAACTGGATGCCAGCGAAAGGTTGTAATAGGTCAAGTTTGGAAACGTCAGTCCGCTCGCCGAAGCATTAAAACCATTAGCGGTCGTGCGTTGTGCTTCAAATACACCAATGAAATCTACATGGTGTCCGTGCGGAAAGTCATGTTTGTAATTCAATGTCGTTGTCGATTGCAGGTTTATGTTTTCGACAGCTTGTCGCCCCGCTGTCGCAATGCCGTTACCAACAGATTGTCCCACATAGTTTTCGTTTTGATAGTTCAAATAATCAACTCCACCCAATTCTTCCAACGAAAGATCCTTCAGGAAATGGTATTTTACTCCTACCAATATATTTCCGTGTGTATTTAGATCGTAGTTGGTCTGATCATATGCCAGGGCAAGAGGGTTTGAAAAAATCGACCCCACCGGGTCAGCTATCGTAAATTTACCAGAGGCATCTCTGGCTGGAGTAGTCGGCGCCCAGGCTAAAGCTTGCTGTTCTGGCGATTGTTTTCCCGAAAAAGTATTCGTGTTCAGGTTTTCACGGCGGTCTCCTGTAACATAAAGGCGAACCGTTAATTTATCCGATATGTTGCTGGTAATGTTTGATCTGATTCCATATTTCTTATAACCGGAATTGACAATTGTACCATCCTGATCTAAGTAATTAGCTGAAATGAAATACGAGGTTGCCGCATTGCCGCCTGTAAGCGACAGATCGTATTGCTGACCGAATGCCCTTCGGTAAATCATGTTCTGCCAATTGGTACCCCCGTTAGCCTTAAAATTATTAAGCTGGTCTGCAGTGAAGGTCGGGTTCACATTTGTGGCAGCGTCCCTTTCGTTAACTACATTTGCAAAATCATAAGCATTTAACGCGGGCATTTTCTTAATGACCTGGGCGCTGTATAAAGAGGAATTGATAGAAATCTGCACCTTGTTCGCGGTGCCTTTCTTTGTAGTAACCAAAACAACACCGTTGGCGCCGCGGCTGCCATATAAAGCTGTGCCAGAAGCATCTTTCAGAACCTCGATTGATTCAATATCTGACGGATTCAATGTATTAAAATCAGCACCTACGTAACCATCAATCACATACAAGGGGTTGTTATTCCCCAAAATCGAGTTGGACCCTCGAATTCGAATGGTAACATCGCCTCCGGGCGCTCCGGAATTGTTAGATACTTCAACACCAGATACCCGGCCCTGCAGAACCTGGTCGAGGCGGTTAACAGGCTGATTTTTGTAATCATTAGGGCTAACACTAGAAACTGATCCAGTTATGTCGCCTTTCTTTTGGGTTCCATAACCAATAACAACAACATCGTTCAGGTTTCTTATATCTGGGCTTAAGGTCAAACTGACAGTGGTCTTTCCCTTCACTTCAACCTCTTTTTTCAAGTAACCAATAAACGAAAATACAAGAACGGAATTAGCGGGAGCCTTGATTGTATATCGACCATGATTGTCTGTTTGCGTTCCGATTTGTGTTCCTTTAACAGTGACCGACACGCCTGGCAACGTTTGTCCGTTTTCGTCACTTACAGATCCTGTAACACCTGCAGATTGTGCCAATGTTAATTGCGATGTTAGGCCTAATAGAATAATTAACGACAGGAAAGTGCCGATAACCTTTCCCATCTTCAATTTAATGAACTTCGAGCCCACTGGAGGCCCATCCTCAAATGCGTGTAATTGTTTTCTCATAAAAATTAAAATTGGTTTAATAAATAGCTAAATCTTTCGATCGCGTGTATGCATTTTCACAATGTTTCTTGGAAAACGCATAGGCAAAATGACATAAAAACAAATCATCGGACTTGCCTTAACGTTCAAAATTGGTGCTCTATAGTACTTTTTTGCGCCTTATGCGGCAAATATGGTGAAAATGAAAGCGTCAATTTTTCGATAGGCTTATTGTAATTTGGAAAAAATTCTCAAAAAGGTCAAAATGGATTTTGAAGCAAACTTATACTTTGAAGACCCAATTGCCCGGGGGGGGGGTATCATTGCGCGAATTATTGATAGGTATCGGTAATTGCGAATCAGCCCCGACTTATAGAAATACTCCTGCGATCTATTGCTAATGTTTACAAAGATTAAAAGTTAGCCCTTTCCATCATCTATAGCTTGTGTTATCATGTTACCTTGGATGTTGAATCAGTAAGTTAAATTTTCTCGGATAAAATTATATAGCTTTTACTGTTATCGATTGATTCTTCAAATGGGTCGATCTCTATATAAATATATCGTCATAATCAAGTTGTGAGGCTTAAAACGTCTCCAACATGCTACTTTTCCCGGATTAGGATGAGATAATAAGTACAATGTTATATCTACTTCTCGTTTTTAATCGTACAATCCCTAATCTAATTAATTAACTTTGTTTAATCCACGATACTTGTCTATCCTAATTTAATTTGTGAAAAGCTTTACATAATTATATTGTACAATCAGTGATTGGCTTTTCCATAAAATCTTTTTGGAAGGATATATCACCTGTTTAATAAATCTTTGAAGGGACAACTAAAAATAAGGTTGATGAGATTTTGAAAATTAAGAAATATTCGAAAATATCCTCGGAATCTTCTCACCAAAATTTAGGCATCGTTGGTTCTTTATTTACTATATCCAAAGCTTAATTTTAGAATTATCGTTCTTCTTGAAAAATGCCTAGTAATAACGGGGGCAATTGCTAGTAGGCCTAGTCGCCTGATCGCTTTAATGACTACGGTCGGTTACAATTAAAAATTGTAAAAGCATTTTAAGTTGTTAACAGGGGTTTGGATAAGGAGAAAAATCGGGCATGTCTGACGTCGATCTTTAAAATAGAACATCGTACCCGCTGATGGGTGAATGTTTAAGAGATAATTACAATAAGAAAAATAGATAAAAGTATTTTCAGGATAATTCCTTATCCCAAAAAAATTTTTGATTTAGCGCAACAACATCTATACTAACAGCACGCGACTGGACGAATATATTATTGTTCAGTCACATGCTGTTTACTTAAAGCAAGTGCAAATTATCCGAGAAGCCTATGTTACTAATTGCAGGCCCCTATGTTATATTTACCACCTGAATAAGGGATGCTAGTTCCATTAAAATCTGTGTTACCTACACTGATTCCCCAACTTGTTAGATTAAAGCCATTGCTAGCCATTAACGATCCCGAATTTAATTTATAATTCGTCAATGTATTTGGATTTTGAGTACCCACAGTACCTGCATTTCCAGGGTTATTTAAGGAAGGATTGACGGCATAGCCGTAAATATTCCCGTTCCATGATTCACTCCATCCAGATGCCTGAAAGCTTGAAAGAGAAGTGTAGACAGTCCCGTTAAAGTTTATTCTAAATGGACCTACTGAATTATAATACTCATTGTTCAGGAACCAGGCTGTGTTGGTCGATGTCCAAACAATATCTGCTCCGTTATTAGCGCAATAGAATATATTATTATAACAATAGTTTGCCGAGCCGTCGTAGATTTTGACGCAAGAGCCATTTTTGTTATATAACGTATTGTTGTAGTAAGTGTTGTCATGAGCTCCTCCTCCTTGGGTG
The DNA here is from genome assembly GCF_047324315.1 of Mucilaginibacter sp. Mucisp86. Taxonomy (NCBI): domain Bacteria; kingdom Pseudomonadati; phylum Bacteroidota; class Sphingobacteriia; order Sphingobacteriales; family Sphingobacteriaceae; genus Mucilaginibacter; species Mucilaginibacter sp. Mucisp86. The sequence goes on along the minus strand of NZ_CP168503.1, from coordinate 3,412,702 downwards.
ATCGAGCCATAATAAGTAAACGACCCATCGTTCTGACTGATATTATATCTTACTGTATTGTGGGAATTGGTTCCACGAGGATCTCCAAACTCAAATACCAAAAAGCCAGCCCCTGTATTATCATGACTATAATTATATTGCAGGGTACAATAGGTAGCTCCGCCATCCAAGTCAAAACCGTCTCCATCACCGCCTGCGCCACTACCGTTGCCATATGCTTCATTATATTGGAAAGTTAGGCCAGTGCTATCCCAGCACCAGATAGCTGCTGGGCCTCCTCCAGTGCTATACCAGCCGTTATTATAGGCCACATTGTGCTCGATTATTCCGCCTCCACAGTCGGAAAAAACGATCCCGTCACCGCTATGATTATTGTAACCAGACTTTAAACCCAAGTTGTTATAAACCGTATTATAACCGGCGTAAACAGTTGTAAACGCATAGCTTGAACTTCCCGCAGCAGGAGGCCATGGACCATTGCTTTCGATTCCGCCAAGACCGTTATCATGTACATTATTATAACTGGCATTGATCGATGAATACCCGGATTGAGTTCCGTCGCCCGTATAACTATAAAAGTTAATACCAATCTTGTAAAATCCGCTGACATCGCAATGTGTTACTTTAGCATTCCCGAGCTTCGTTCCCCCGCCGAGATCATTGTAAAATAAGATACCGTAAGAGGTATTTCCTGTTTGGGTGGTCGCATTCCAGGTTCCTGTAACTACAAGGCTATCCACCCAAACGTTTGACTTGTCATAAACGTAAACCCCGCAATTGGTTCCGCCATTAATCGTAGCCCTACCTCCGCCATAACTTGCAAAACGGATGTATGCAGTACTCGACCCACTGCTTGCGGGCTGTATCATTCCAGCAAAAGTCTGCCCGCCTTTAAATAAGATTTGATCGCCCGGATTAAAAGTTTTCGAATTGACTTTAGCAATAGTTTTCCAGGGAGTAGATGTCGAGGTGCCGTTGTTAGAGTCATTCCCAGTTGGACTCACATAATAGGTCGTTCCCGAACCCGATGGCACTGCAGCCACTTTTTTTTGGGACGCGCCTGAAGGATTCGCACTTGGCGCTATTGTGTCAGTTTTTTTGCACGAAAAAGCAAATAAGCATACCAATAGCAAGCCAAAAATTTGGATCTTGAATTTTTTCATTGTAAAATTTTTTAAGTGTGTGTTATAATTTGGTTATTACAAATGGAGGTAATTTTTTTGCGTGGGATATGCTCATTCGTACATTTTTGATGCTCATAAGTACATATCGCTTCAAAATCGATTAGTAAGTCGGAACGGCTCCGAAAGTTGCTTAGCAAGTTCTACGATCTATGTTGAGAAGGAGGATAAAATCTTAAAAATCTTTTCTTATTTGACCCTAAACAGTCACATTTTCCTATATTTACTAAGTCGATAGGGCGTGTTACCCATGTAACTACCTCAAACAAGAAGATATTTACAAGTAGCTGATTTACAGATGTTTTAAGAAATAGGTTCGAGCCCAGGTGGCTCCACTAAAACGGTATCAAACACCATTAAAACCCTTCAAACGCTACGTTTGAGGGTTTTTTTGTTGGATTTTGGTGTCATTTACTCACCGTTGAACGGCCATTTTGGGGAGCATTCTGGTGAGCACCGAATTTTAAAACAATTGCTCGCCAGAATACTTGTAACTAATTGAAAAACAAGATATTAAACAAGTAAGCATCTTGTGAGAATTATGCTGTAAAGGTAAATTTGTTTAACTTTTTAACAGCTTTTTATGATCAAAAATGTGGCTGTTCTCTTTTATCTGAAAAAGAGAGCAAATTCAAAAGAAGAAAAAGTTCCGGTTTATATACGAATCACTTGCGATGGACAACGCGCCGAATTGGCGACCGGTCAAAAGATTCAGGCAAAGCTCTGGAATCCCAGTGAGGAGAGTGCTAAAGGCAAAACGGAGGCAGTTTACAAATTGAACTCGGCTGTAAATTATGTCGAACTAAAGATTAATGACACGATCCGCTACTTGAAGGACTGTGGCGAAGAGCTTACAGCGGAGAAAGTTAAAAATCGGTTCCTGGGGAAAACAGAAAAGCCCATTATGCTGATCTGTCATTACTTACTAAATCCGCGGAACGGGCTACAGCCATATCAATGCCGCTGCAACCTAAATAGCACACTTAAATTTATGCTCTTTTTTTGACTGTAAGCTGTTCAGGAGCTGATCATAAAGGTCATTGCTCTTCGACGGTTTGGGTTTCAATTTCTTGATCGTAGGTCGTTTACCCTTCGCCTTTGCCTCAATGATCTTCATCAGCTCATCATGATATTGGTCTTTATATTTGGAAAGATCGAGTGGCTCCGCATATTGGTTGATCAACGCCAAACCCATGTCCAGCTCCTTTTTGCTTACCGTGATATCTTCATCCAGTGATAATTCTTTTTGATCCCGGATCTGCTGGGCAAACCGGATACGGGTAATTACGATATTTTGTTCAACAGGATGTACAATGCAAAGGCTCTCCGTACTACGCAACACGAAACGGGCGAGGCCTGCTTTACCCGATTTCTTTAATGCCTCCAGCAATAGTGCGTAGGCTTTATTCTTCTTTGTTGCCGGCTGTGTATAATAGGAGCTTTCATAGTACATCGGGCTCACCGAATCCAGGTCGACAAAGTTTTCGATTTCGATCACTTTGCTCTTTTCCGGCGAAGCCGCCTCAAAGTCCGCGTCTTCTACGATAACGTAGTCATCGTCGTATTTATATCCTTTTACGATCTTGTCGTAAGACACTTCTTTTTTTGTGTGCTCGTTGACACGCATAAACTTGATGTTCGCGTGGTCACGGCTGTCCAGCATATCCAGGTCCAGCCTCGTTTCCTGTACGGCCGAAAAAAGTTTGATGGGTATGCTCACCAGGCCGAAGCCGATTGATCCTGTCCAGATTGATCTCATTGTTCTCGGTCTTTTAAATCCAGGTGCTTATTGCCGGAGTGCTGTAATTTCGCTTCGATCTGATCAGCCAGTAAATGAAGCAGTTCCTCCTCCAGTCCAGCGGTATTTTGGCATACATAAAGATAATTCTGAGCGTCCGGTTCAAAGCTGGCAACCAGTTTCCCGTCCTCATAAACGCGGTAACGGCAGCGGTTTTCATCATGATGCGGGTATTCCCCCACTTCGAAATGATGTACTTTCTTATCTAAAGCAATGCTGATTGGATAATTAGCCATAAAGAATATATAAACTAATAACCCGGCTGCTCACCGGGTTATCTATAAGATTGATAAATCAGACTACAGTGGTATCCCTCCTGAGGAATCCGAGGATCAACGAAATAATTGCAATAACCAATAATACATGGATCAGCCCGCCGGCTGCGTAAGCGAATGTTCCGATAGCCCATCCTATAACGAGGATAACTGCTACGATGTACAAAAGTGATCTCATTTTATTTTCTTTAGGTAAATGATGACTTCATCATGCAAAGGCTGTTCCAAAAACTCTCACAGGTTGTATAAATATCAATTGAGCAGCGCTATTGACAAAGTATTCGGTACACGGATCTTATAATTTGCTGTTGTGGCCCCATTGTTCCTGACATTACATACCAACTGTAAAGTAATGGTCCTTCCGGATACCCTGGTACATTTGAATGGCCATACGGTGATCACCAAAAGCTACACTATTTTCAGAGACCCTGGATTTGCAGCCAGTATTCGACTTGACCGGCAAACCCGATCAGCTCGGGTATCGTGTAGTTCTACAGTGTTTGTATCAGAATTCCTTTGTGAATCATACTAGCAGCTAAGAAGTCACTGTGTGTGTGACTTGAACGCACATCACAGAGCACGTGACAAAAACTTCTGAAGCTTGTCTACTTCCAAGTCATTTCCCCTTTTCCACAGCGCTTGAATGCAAAGTCCAATCGCATGTCTCACAACGAAAGAGTGTTTCCAAATCAAACAGCAAAGGTTCAACACTGTGTGGCTCAGCTCTGCTATGCAAACACAACACAAAGCACTTCTGAGAATGCTTCCGTCTAGTATTTTCCTTTTCCTTTTCTACCATAGGCCATCATGAAATCTGTAAACGTACTATTCTACTATCATTTCCCCTATAGGATTCCAAAGCTGCAAATTCTAGCACTACTACAAGTGGACATGTTTGAATTGTGTACTGCTAGCTCTCTCCATTTCAAAACTACTGTGTCGTATTATACTAGAATCATTCATTAGTATGCAAGCTGTATGTATAACTCCTTCGTATTTCATAGGAAATAACTAACACATATACACAAGCATTCTCAGAAATTCTCATTCGTGTTTCCCATTCAACTAGCAGCAGCTGCTGCATCTATGAACTTGGATATCAAAGTTAGTTTCTCATTCTTGTAGTGATTCTGCAATACCTTTAAGACCTTTAGACAGCGCTCTGTATCACTCTAAGACTCTGTAGTATCTGCAAATATTTGGCTTCACTTCCTTCTTTGGAAACGGGTATGTTCGTTGGAAGTACACATCCAGCACTAACAAATCTGTGAACTCAGTTGAACTATGTTCATTGAGAACATTCACTAGACACCGCAGCTTTGTTTCCCCTCATGTCCCAGAGCAATTGAGATTCTCTGAGATAACGGTGAGAATCACTGTGAAGTTTTATTTCTTTGTGATGTTGTTTATTCATCCCAGTGTTCCATTTTGTAGTACCTTAAAAATCATCCGGAAGAAGTGCCGGAAGATTTGCCAGATCAATGATCAATCCTCTTTATATACGATATGCCGGGGAATCCAGGCTTCCATATCTTCTTCAGGGAGCTTCATCGGTTTTTCGTAAAGCAGATGACAATGAACAGGCATATCATATGGATTACCGATGATTATCCAGCGTTCTTGTTCCGGCAAACTCAAATTCCGGACTCTAAATTCCGATGTGATCTTTTTACCTTCCCATTGAGATTGAAAAGCCAGAAGCTCGGCTGATTTCATGTAAACGAGACATGCCGGTTTGTTCCATTTGAATGTGACGGTGAACTCCGTCAGCAACCAGCTGTTATTCCAGCGGGTAAACACTCTTTCATCCTGTAATTTCAATTTTTCATAACCAAGCAGGCTGGGCCGTTTCTGCAGGTATTGCCCGGCAATGTAATCGCCCAGTTTGATTTGTGTTTGCCCCCCATCCAAAGAAACTATTCCGAAATCTTCAGGTACCTGTTCCAGGCACGGAGGAGGGTTCAAGCACATGGCATTGTTATAAAATACAGTTTGATTCACTTCCGCTGCACTTAGCGTCGGATTGAAAAATTTGACTGGAACTTCCGGCTCGATCATAAAATCTCCGGACAAGATTCCATTCTGATAAACAAGTTCGACACCATTTCTGCGGCTGAATTTATAAACGTCCTTATTGGGATTCTGGTTGTGGATAAGAAAGCCTTTGGATGCCTTGAGCGCTTTCATGCGCTGTCCGAATTGTGCCACTCTTGGGCCATTTAACCTCGTAGCAATATCAATGATCTCAAATAAGTAAAGCACTTGCAGTCCTGCAATGAGGCCGCTAACATGTATTTGGATATTTCTTTGCTGACAATCGGCATCTTCAGGGTCCGGCCCAACCGTTACCCGCATGCCTGGAAGCAAGTGAGCCAACCGATCATAAAGAGATGTTAATGTCAAAGCGTTCTCAGGCATAATGGCAAATCAGGAATTATTATCCTTAAACGGTAAGATCCCGCGGACCTAACAAATTTACTCAAATAAATGCTGGCTTTCTGTATAATACGTCTTGCGTTTATCCACTTCAGCCTTTAGAATAGGCTCGCCGCTGAGTGTTAAGCTTTGTTTCGGGCGGTGTACCTGCAAGAAATCACGTTCCTTTTCGGTGATCGTATCCGGAAAGTTGTGACGGATATGATTTTCAGCATCGGTCAATACTGATTTAATCGCTGCGGTTAAAATCTCAATTTTTGTTTCAGGGATTTTATTGGCTTTGGAAAAAGGTGATATTTTGGCGGCATAAAGGATCTCATCAACATAGGCGTTTCCTATGCCCTGCACAGTTTTGCCCTCGGTCAACACAGTTTTAATGGGTTTCGATAACTTCGGCAATGCCGATCGCAGATATCCGTCCGGTAACTGCATGGCATCGGGGGCGACAGCCGGCTTGGGATCGAGGTTCAGGATTACCGCTTTCTGCCAATCCGTGATTGCAAGACCGGTTTGGTCTTCAAATAATAATTCCGCGATCGTAAACCTGTTTGTATTTTCACCTTCATACCAGTACATGGTACCGTGCAACATGAGGTGCACACTTAATACATGGCCGTTTTGAAATATAAAATGTAATTCTTTGCCTGTTCTCCTGATATCGGTTAAAGCATGCCCCTCCAGGGATTCCTGTATGACGATTTCCGGAACTTTGAGTTGACGGGTTATGGGAATATGAATGGCTGACAAAGTTCTGCCGGCAAGCTTTTTAGCAAGGTTGTCACGGAATATGTTGAGATCAGGAATTTCTGGCATGGTTGATTTAAGCTTAAAGGTATTCACTTTCGACCCGAAGGCCAATTTCTTGAATGATCGAATCTGGCAGTATGACGCCCGATTCCTGTATCCAGGTCGCATCACCCGTAAGGGCTATAGTCGCGATCAAGCGACCGTCGAACAATATCTCGCAGGATTGCGCCTGCATGTTCACCCGGCACCTGACTTTTTCTCCTGCGTAATCCAGTTCAAAACTAAAAGTAGGATTTTGATCTTCCATCATAAATTATTTAAGCGACTGACCGGGAATCTGGATTTTTAAGCTGAGTTCCCGGTTCAGGCTATCAATGAAATAATCATACAATGACAATGAAGGCGCGTCGCCGGCGTGGATGAAAAAGTAAAGGGACTTGAGGCCGGTTTGCTTCCACGCTTTAAGCCGTTTGACCCACTCATCTAACCTGAGTAAATCTGTTCGCTCGTCCCCGCAATTAACGAATCGTATAAAAGCGTGTGGTATCGTCAGTTCCATGTGTAGGCAATCCCGCCTTCCGGCCGTGTCCGAGATGACCGCACCGATATTTAGATCACCGAGCAAGTTAAACAAACTATTCCGGTGTTCTTCAGCTGCAAACCAGCTTTTATTCCTTACTTCGATATACAAAGGCGCATCTGAAGGTAAAGATGATAAATAGGACCTCAATTCGGGAAAGCTCTTGGGTGAGAAGTTATCCGCCAGTTGAAGAAACAAAGGTCCGAGATGTTTTCCGAAAACGGAGATATTAGTGTAAAATTCGTTGGTTTGTTCCTCTACATTGCGAAACCTGCGGATATGCGTAATACTCTGCGGAAACTTGGGGCAGAATTTAAAGTCAGGTATGTCCTGAACCATTTCTTTCCAGGCGGCGATTCTTTCCCGGGGTTGTGGCTGATAAAATGTAGCCCCAAGCTCGACCGTATTAAAATACCTGGCATAATTCCTTAAAAAGTCTGCGTCTTTGGTTCCTTTGGGATATAAGCTGCCGATCCAATTCTTATAACCCCACTTTGGCGCGCCCACAAAGGCTTCAAAATCACCCACAGGTTCCGCGTTTTCGAAAACCCGTAAAGTTCTCGCGCTGTCCGCCGGCAAGTGATGATCAAAATTTGTTATGTCTATTTCGTTTCTACCAAAGTGCATAAATCAAAGGTATTGAGTCATTTCAAAAAAGCATTATCATACGCTAAATAAATTGTCCGATCGCCGGCATTTCTGCATTAAAAAGAGTCCCAAAAGGAGCATAACAGACATATTGCTTATGCAATGCACCTTTAATTTGCTAAATGGCTGGCATGATCGCCTCATTTGACCGAAAAGAAAAAATAAATTAATTTCAGCCGCTGGGTATGGGACAATTACTAAGGATAAATTTTGAGAATCAAGATCATAGTTTCAGGATCTTGAACAAAGAAGCAATTACGCGTGAAACACAGATCATCGATCTGCTGCTGGACGGCCAGCCGGTGACGATCATTAAAGAAGGTAAGTTTTGGGTGGCGGAAAAACCAATTCAAGGTATTACGGCGGACCTGGTTAGTGCAGTCGCTAAAAACATCGCCCTACGTTTCCGGATATGACCTTTATCGAAAACGATGCCTATTGTATCGAACCTTTAGCCGCAAATGATGTCCTGCAACATGAAAGACTGGCTTTGGAAATCTATCAGTTATTATCCGATGAGCATACGTTACAATACCTACCCGACAAAAAACTCACATCATTGCATGAGGCCAGGATCTGGCTGAGTACCGCTATATTAAATTTCTATTCCGGCCGCAACCAGGTCCATTTGATCCGCTCAAAGTCGAACGGTGCATTATTAGGTGTTCTGGACCTTATACCGCCGGTAGTGGCTAAAGAGCATTACCAGCTGGCACACTATCCATTTTTTATCGAATTTTATTTGAAAGGACACGTCCGGGGCAAAGCATTAATGACGGGCTTACTGCCGAAAGTAGTCAAACATTTGGAAGGTAAAGGGGTCCGAGAACTGGCAGCCGTTGTCAACCGGCGTAATATTCCGGCTGCAAAAGTATTAAAGCGTTCCGGTTTCAGGTTAGCCGGAATTTTTGATCAGATGCAGGATATTTATTATTACTGAATGCCTTAAAAATTTATGACAAAATAATTTTAAAGTCGCTAGAATTAGTATCATGCAAAACCGGGTTAGCCCATTGAGATTTTCGCAATATGAGATTCCAATACACGAATAAGAAGCTGATATTTTAAATTTTTCTTTGAGTGGATAAGTTGCATCAGCAGGAATATCCATAAAACAGCCAGTATCATTGATCCCATCAGAAATCCCATCCTGATTTCCTGGAAGGGCGATCCCCCCCTGAACGCTAAAGCCGAGATAATTGCACTAACCACGAGAAAAACCGAAATAAGCTTGTAGAGACTAAATCCCTGATAGCGTTGTTCTTCAGCCTGACGTTCTTTGAGTAAGACCACAAAAAATTTTAGTTTTTCAAGACTTACAGGAGGAAAGCCGGAAAAAAAAGCCTGAATCTTGGATACCTGCACATCCAAAGGATCAGCAGGCTTCAGCTGTTGCTTTTCAAAATAAATGAGTTCCTCGACGATCATGTTCAAAAATAAAGATTTCCGGCAGGTTTAAATTGATGTGTTGAAAGTTCCGCTCAATCGCCGCCAAAAATAAAAGCCCCAAAGCGCTCGCCGCCGGGACTTTTTCCTAAACCTTATCACAATGAGCTTAGGAGAGCTCATTAAAGCCAAAGATGATGATTAATATGGATTTACTACTGGTTTGAGAACAATCGTGATTTGCTGTGACGACGATCAAACTTTTATACTGCTTTTACGGGACTGCTTTTTCTCCGGCTCCTGCGCTTTTGAAGAATCACCCTGCTTTTCTGATCTGGTTTGTTTTTGACTTGTTTCCTGTTTCTGGGCAGACGGGAACAATTCTTCCCGTTTCATCTTTTTCATTTGATGGTCAAAGACGTTGACGGTTTTATATTGCGGGTTGGCAGCGATAAAATACTTCTGCTCATTGCCGTCCTTTTCGACCGTAATCTGCTGTTTGTTGCCTTTCTTTAGCGAACGGAGCAGGTCCTCCCTTGATTTGGGATCACTCATTTCCTTGATTCCCTTGCCGTCAAGGAATTTTTCGACGTCAAAGCTGTGCTGCTTTAAACGGGCATTCCCGCCATCGGTCAGGTCCTTCCAATCCAGCTTCACCCAGGCATGATATTTTTCCTGATCTTTATTAAACAGCTGCTTGAATACCGCCCTGCCGTCCAGGCCATCCGACCGGTCCATAAGGTTAAACGCTTCCTTCGCCGTAACGCCGTTACCTTTGTTGATATAAAAACTTTGCGTGGTGTTTTCATTGCCTTGTTTTACGGAGGCGTCGAATTTATTCAGGAAATACATATCCTGATTATTCCCGGCCTTAAAGTGAAGCGTATAATCCACTTTGCGCTGGTTATATTCCTGTTGCGTGGTCAGGTTAAATTCAGGCGTTTTCGCTTTGATCTGCTTTTCCATTTCACCGTTCAGCTTCTCGCCAAACCCAAGGTTCAGCAGACTGTTCTTCAAAAATTCTACGTTCTGATTCATTGGACTATGATTTAATTGTTGGAAATAATCAATTCGCTTCGGGTTGTTTTCTGCCAGGTAAGCTTTAACACCTTCCTGATTCAGCATCCAGGGCTTTGCCTGCTCATCGGGTAATTGCTGTACCAATGCCTTTGCCAGCACCTGAGCGGCGCTTTCCTTGGAGATATCGGCATGGAAGCCCCGCCAGCTCTCGTTCATGGTATTTTGTTGGTATAAAGCCGCGTCGTAACCATACAAAACGACCGGGCCATCCCGTTCCGGGCGGTACAGATCGAAAAAGAAGTCGAACGCTACCCGCTCGGAAACCTCGCGGTGCTGGATTTGCCACTGAATGTTATCACTCATGACACTTTCTCTCAGCCTGTCAACCAATTGTGGCGAAACAAAGCCAAGGTCAGCCAGTTGGTTCTTCAATTCAAACAAGTTTGTGGCGCGATCCATTTTTCACTCCTTTTGTTAAGTTTGATAATTCAGGTTCCGCTTTAATGCTATTATCCGCCTTTTCTTTCTTGTACTCAGGCTGAGGTGGTTTGAAGGGCCGATAATCGGCATCGAAAAGCAGGATCATTTTGTTTGCAGGGTCTGCCTGCAGGAAAACCTCGTGTGATTGCCCGTGCTGTTTCCATTGCGTTTCTACCTGCTGACCGTTTTCGAGCAGCCGGATAATCTCCCCCTTATCCGGTGGCAGTGCGGGAAAATCGGCTAATGCTTTTCCAATATCAAAGGCATAATCCGGATGATACTCCCGGATGCCTTCGGAACCGAGCTGCACCCAGCGCTGACGTTCCCGTCCTTCGAAATCCAGGTACTGTTGTTTGAGGGCGCGGCCTTCCAAAAGTCCCCTGACCTGACCGACTTTAATTTCCGGCCAGTCGGATTTTATAAAGGTGTACGCGCTCACTTCAACGCTGCCGTGAAGCAACTTGCCGTCGATTTGGGTCAGTTGGAAATTACCATAGGGATCTTTTTCAAAATGCAGGTTCAATCCGAGTTTCTTGTCCTGTTCCAATTGCGAACCTACAGCAAGGTCAATTTGACGACGGTACTGATCAAGGTGATCTTCCAATCGGCCTGCCATCGAATTAAGACCAGAGTTTCTAAGGATCCTCTTGAGTTCGATCATATTATTTTCACGCTGAATACGCTGTTGTTCCAGGAAAGCAGGCTGGTCGATGTAACGATCTTTCAACCGTTGAATAAACCTGACCAATGGATTGGGGTATAATTGATGCTCCAGGTTTTTGATCTGCTTATTCAGCAACAACATAAAAGGCTTTTCATCCGGCCGCACTGTTCCAACAAGCAGGTGGCGGGTTTCCCGGAGATGATGATACTGCAGCCTGCTGATACCTGCATCGTCGGCAGCCCCTGCCCTGATCAGCGGGTCCATGGACTTTTTTTTATCCTCCCAATCATTGAAGACCAGGAGTACCCGGTTTGTCATAATTTTCATTACGATTTAAGGATTGATCTTAAGCAGAACAGGATAAGCATCGCTTAGCCGCACCTTGATTTTCCTGGCCTTTTTACTAAAAATGCTTTTGGCAGCATTTACGCCGCCAGCAGCGGCCTGCGCGCCAATGCTTTGATCGGCGGATAAAAACTGCATGCTTTGAATGGCATTATCGCCGGCCGAAATGGCCGGTCCTGAAATTTCCGCTTCAGGGGCAGGGATACCCGGCATCCCGTCCAGACTGAAGACGGTCAGGTTAACCGGCAGGATCTGCTTGTCCAGCCTGATATTCCGGATCGTCAGCAGCAGCCGCTGATTGGTTATCTGGCACACGCCGAAAAGTTCCTGTCCTTTGGCCAAAACCTGGCTTTTAACCGACACCGTATCGGTCAGAATCAATTTCACTGCTCCGCCATCTGCTACTTTCTGCTTACCGGCAACCACCGCAGGGACAGCGCGGAAGGGCTGCGCAGCCGAATCCGTTTTTGGATGCGTCGGTGTATTCAACGCTGCTTCGGGATGCTGTGAATTCTGCAAGGTTTGCAACTGCTCCATCAGCTTGCTTAATTGCTGGATTTCAGGGTCTGGGGTGTTGTCAGTATGCATACCGTTAACCAACTTCTGGATCTGCTCGACATTTTTCACCGCTTCCGCGTGCTCAGGGCTATAAGAAGTGGCTATTGCCGCGGGCTGGTGCTGATTGAGCTGACGGTTAAGCTGTGAGAGCCGCGCCTCGATATTTGCAGATTGCTGATCGGCCGTGTAAGGCTTCACACTAAGCGTTTTATCTGCCTGCTGTTCTGGCGATACGAGATTATTCCGCGTCCCGAAACCCATGCGCTCAACAAAACTTTGGCTGATGCCATCTGTAGCATGAGCGGAATCGTTGTTCGAGGATTGGTAAATCCCCATTTTATCTTTGGCTTTATCTTCTTTAAACTGCGCTGAAGGTAAAGCCATATCGATCCCTTTCTGCTCTGCCACGGGAGAAGCCGATTTTGCAGATTTCCCCCCGCCAAGTGCCCAGAATGCCATAGTGGTAAATGGGAGTACCAGCAAGGGTAATACCATAAGGAATCGTCTTTTCTTTAAAAATTCATTGCTATGCTGCGGCTTCGCAGCCTTCTGTTGTTGCTTTTTCATAAGATCTATTTTCGATGGGTTAATGAATCTGTTTTTAATACGGTATCCTCCCCGGGCGGCTGGCCATTTGCCGCTTCGCCGATATGCCGGGAAACGTAGCTTCCGCTGGTAATCGGCGCCGACTTCCCGCGCTGCAGGATCAAACTGGCTACCATCGCCCCCGCAAATACCGCAATGATCGCGGCCAGTATCCCCGCTTGCCGGCGAAGGGAATAATTACCGACCATCTTATTCATGCGCATGCTGACATAATACTGCCACCGGATGACCTTACCGGCGATCCTGATCGCCAACGGATCATTTGCCGCGTCAATAATTTTCGGTTGTCTGCTGAATAGGTTCATAGGATTAATGTTTAATCGTTGTGTCGCGGTTCGTCAATACCTGCCAGTGCTGGATCAGAAATCCATGTGGATTATTATCGGTCTGTTGCTGCATATCCCGGACCTCCCCACGGGTCACCAGCTTCCGGGTTACTGTGCTGCTCGCCCGGATAAGCTTTTCGGTCGCGTAACAGGTGAAAGAATAGGGAAACTGGTTTCCCTCCAAACTCATACTGTCTACCTTGATCTGTTGCGATATATTCGCGGAGATCAGGTTATTGAAATATCCGGACTCCTTGAGGTTATCGTACTGGTGTTTGGCAGATTCGTCGGCCAGGTAAAGCGCTTTGGAGATATTAGCCTGTATGGCCTGGTCATCCGGGCTAAGGTTGAAAAAATCCTCATGAAAAGTCTTGATATGATCCCGCAGCTCTACCGGCAGATTGCTCTTCCGGTCAGAAGCTAGCGCCTCCAGCACTTTCCCGTTGTAAAGGATATGGACGGTTTGTTGTGCCCTGGCAACGGTTTTACCATTGATATAGCAGACAAAACAGGTAATGAAAATATTTGCGCCGATCAGCACGATGCTGAAAACTTTGATATGCTTAAAGGCGGTGTCGATATTTTTCAGATGTGTAAACATGGCAGTCGTTTTTGGTTAAGAGACTTTATTATCTTTATCACCGGATAAGCGCCCGGCCTGGTAATTGTCAGTCTGATTCTCCCTGCCACCGGACCGGTATCCTGCCGCAAAATCACCGGGTGCCGCCGCGAGATTAAACGCACCGTTTAAGGCGCGCTGCCCTCCGGCTGTACCGGCCTGGGTAATCGTACGGGATGACTGGCTGATCAGCGTATTTACTTTTTGTAATAAACCGTTGCCGCCACCCGCATTCACGATATATCCTGCAATGCCGGGCACGGTGAAATAACCGAGGATGCCAATGATCAGGAAGATCAGGTAGGCAGTATCGGTGGAACTGAAAAAAGTATCACCGGTATTTTCCACCTGGGAAATATCCAGCTTGAGCATGTTCTCCTGGACCTTGCCGATGATGGCCCCGAAGATGTTGGCAACCGGCAGCCACAGGAATACATTGATGTACTTGGCTAACCAGACGGACAGCGTATGCTGAAATCCATCAAATACCGCTAAACCAAAAACAATTGGCCCGAGAATGGCAAGCACGATCAGGTAAAAGGTCCTGATGGTATTGATACAAAGTGCAGCGGCTTCATAAAGCACCTGTAAAACTTCTGACATCCATTGCTTTACCGTATTTCTGAAATTATAAGATGCTTTGGCCATGGCGAATTTTACGTCATTGCCGACACTTTCAAATAATCCTTCATTGCTGCCGGATTTATCATCCGGATGGGTGTACTTATACCACTTTTCCCGATCACCGTCACCCTGATCTCCTACATACATTTGCCAGGTTTCCGTCTGCTTTACTGCCGCCTCTTTAGCCTGCAACAGTCTTTCAATGGCGGCATCCGAATTTTGTACCATCCCTGAAGTAGCGGTGACGGTCGGTTGCATGACGCCATTGATCACAGCGATCACGCCCGGAAAAATTATCAATGCGATACCTAAGGCAAAGGGACGCATCAGGGGATAAAAATCGATAGGCTCGGCATTTGCGATCTGACGCCACACCCGGTAGCTGATATAAAGTAATGCACCAAAACCCGCTATCGCGCGGCCGACACCGATGAGTTCGCCACATAATGGCAGCATATCATTATAAACGCTGTCGAGGGTTGCCTGTAATCCGTGTATATCATCAGCGATGCCTGCGGCGCGGGAATTGAATGGCAATAGCATCATGGCCCCGGCGACGATTCCGGCGAATAATAATTTGTTTCTCATCATGATCAATTTTTAATGGTAAATACCTGTTTCATTGTCCGGCTGTCCGCCAGATCTTTGGCGCGCTGGATAGCGAGCAGCGCTCCCTGCCGGTTAAAAGACCGAAGGAACTGTAGCTTATCCGATCCTGTCGCATAAAGCCGGTCAATGCCTTCGATGCGCTCGGCGTCTGACATCCGAAGTTCATTTGCGGTAATCAAATGAGTAAGTTCCGTCAGGTCATCCAAACTTTCGGCGAGAAGTTTGGAATACACATTTTCCATATAAGTAAGCTCAGCCGCGCTGAAAACGCCCCGCCTCCGGAATCCGGAGATCGCAGACTTATATTCGCTTACTAAACTAACCTGCATACTGATGACCTCCGCTACACGCCCGTAATTCCTGATGGAAGGGTTGATGGCCATCAAGCTTCCCAGGTAGAGATCGTGCAGGTTAAAATTACCTCTGGATAAGTTCGAGACCAGGCCGTATCCTTTATTATAAATCTGGTAGCCGGTCTTCATATCGTTAAGGATATTCTTGAACTGAGTTAGTTTCTCCACATCCAGGATTAATTGCTGGAGTTCCTGGCTTTGAGCCGATGCCTTCTCTGGAGAGATGAAGGAAAACAACAGTAAAACCAGGGGTAAAATGTATTTCAAAAGATGCTTCATAAGGAAATGGTTAATGCTTGAAGTATAAAGCGTTGCTCGTTTGAATAGCGTTCTTTTCCTGTTGCCGCTGAATGACCAGTATGCTAACACTGTTCAGGAAAGTCAGGACAAAGCGATAGGTGTCCTGCATCGCTCCATGGATCTGACCGATCAGCCGCAGCCGCTCGGAATCATTCATTTTCAGCTGACCATCCGTGATGACCTGCTCAAGGTGAGCGATCTGTGAATCGCAGTCCATTTGGACGACATCCCCCACTCTTGCTACGTATTGCTGCTCCTGAGGCATCAATCCGGTGTAGGCATCACCCGGTCCCAATGCCTTGAGTATTTCGCTCCGCCAGTTCAGTATCTCGGTAATCTCCGGGCTTTCTCTGATCGAAGGATCAGCCGTTTCGAGCCTGGAATAGAATCCGCTGTGAAGGGTATATTCCGAACTGAGATAACCGGAAATGGAACCTAGCCCTTTGCCTGCGATCCTGTAGCCATCCCTGACATAGCCGCCCAATAACTGGAGAGCGGCAATCTGCTGAAGCAGGTATTTCTTTTGCGTACTGTTCTGCCGGAACCATTCCGCGAAAGTTTGTGCATGGACGTTTGAGCCCATGGCTGAAACGATCAGGATCCAAAAAATGTAGAAAAACAGCTTAAAAACATGTGTACTGCTTTTGCTGGTATTGTCGTTATTGCGGAATTTCATAAAGTTTTTTGATAGTTTTTATTTCACCTGTTTCCTTGCCCCGCTGCTGGCTGAGTAATATATTCTGTTCGTTGAAGCGATGCAGGTCATCATAGTTTTCATCGAGCCGGTCACCCGCTTTATTGATGAGTACGAGACGCTGCTCATCGGTCATTTGGGTCTTGAACCCATTAATGACAAACATAATCTGATCCAGGTTCTTAAGACTGGCATCCAGCATCCCGCCATATACCTCTTCCATATAGCTCAATTCTGCCGGGCTGAACCGGCCATCCCGGTTGACCACGACCCAGGCTTGCCGATACTCCCTGACCATCGCCAGTTGCTTTGCGGTCATATCCTTGATCCGCTGATAATAAGTGATCACAGATTTGATCCGCCACAGCTCATCATAATAGTTGCTGTAAAGCTGCCGCTGTTGATCGGTCCAACTGGTAATTTCGTCCAGCCGGAGTTTGGAAAGCTGGTTCTCCAAAGCCTTTTGCGCATTTTGTAGCCAGATCGTTTGGTTTTGCATGCGCTGAACTTTGAGATCGATCGCTTTAATTACTTTCGTAGCTGCAGCTTTAATGACGTCTGTAATGACGAACTGTGCCCTGGCATTTTCCACAGATACCGATACCAGCACAAAAGCAAGACTGATCGGTAGTGTAACCTTAAAAATTTTCATAATCCTCCCTTCTCCCGGGATTTCCGGACAGTACTATCGTTTGAATAGGATATCAGTTTTTTACTTTTTGATATGGCGTAGTTCTTAACAGGATGCCTTGATGATCGGGTGAAATCCTGATTTGCCTGCCGTATTGGCCCTCTGTCAGGACCTGATGATTCGCATCCCAATTGCCAACCCATTTACTTTGCTCATATTGCCGAGGCAACATTCTGCCATTTTTGATTGAGTTGAATCCGGTATGTCTCTCAATCAGAAATGTCATACTTTCAGAATTCAACTCGGATATGATAAGTGTATCTGAGGCAACGCTAAACTCGCTTCTACCATCATTTACATAAACGCCGGAGAGGTTTTGTTCTTTATTGCTTTTGCAGGACGCAAAAAACATCAGACCACAGAAAAGCACGAATAAATTGATTTTAAATGATTTCATAAGACTTGCGATTACTGAGAATGATTTTGTTTTTGTTCTTTAACCATGGCGGTGATTCCCTGCTCCATACCGCCATGGAGCGAAGCCAGTTCCTGGATCTTCACCCGTTCGGTACCTTCTGTAGTGTAAGCGAAATATTCCTCGGAACAGAGTTCGTTTTTGACCACTTTCATCACCTGTCCGCCGAGGTCGATATAAATGTCCCGGTTTTCCTTGCTGACTGATAAGACCTGCGCTTTCCCCTTATCCGACATACCCAAAGTAGCCTGCAGTTTATCAAACTTGTTCAGGTAGCTGCGCATATCCATCAGGATCTTGATCGCAGCGTTGTTGATGATCGCATCCTTCACGATGGGTGAGCTGATCAGGTCGTCCAATTCCTGGGTGACCACATTCGGAACGCCGTTGAACTTCCGGATGGTCTTGAAGGCGTACTGGATGAAACCCGCCATTCCTGAATTCGCGATGGCCTTCCAGGCCTCGTCAATCGTTAGCACCTTACGGATACCCTTCAGTTTCCGCATTTTCGAAAGGAACATCTCCATGATGATCAGTGTCACCACGGGGAACAGGATCGGGTGGTCCTTGATATTATCCAGCTCGATAACCACGAATCGCTGCTCCAACAGATCGATGTTATCGGTCGCATTCAGCAGGTAATCGAATTCCCCGCCGGCGTAAAATGGTTGAAGTACGTAAAGAAAGCTGTCCAGGTCGAAATCTTTGTCTTTGACTTTATGAGCTTTCAATACCTTGGCATAGGTTCCATACAGATAATCATAGAAAGTATTGAAAGATGGAAATATATCGCGGTGCTTTTTTAGATGATCGTAATAACCCTGTAAAGCATTGGATAGGGCTACATATTCGCTCCGGATAAAACTTTCGTTCTCCTGTTTCCATAAAGTCACCAGCAAGGCCTTCAGGCTTTCCTTTTTCTCCGTGTCCAGCGTTTGTCCTTCAGGGATATAGAAGGGGTTGAACCGGATAGGGTTTGCTTCTTCATAGGTGAAATAATAACCGCCGACCAGTTCACAAAGGCCCTTATAACTGCCCCCGATATCAACCGTTACGCAATGCGCGCCCTGGTCATACAGCGTTCTCAGGATATGGTTGACTGTCATGCTCTTTCCGCCGCCTGATGTGCCGCAAACCAGCATGCCCATGTTCGAGGTGATGCCTTTCTTTCTCGGCGCATCGAACAGGTCGATGTACACCGGTCTGCCGGACAGGCGGTCACAGAACCGGATCCCCTGGGATGGCGGATCACTCCGGTAATTGCTTTCCAGGTTCAGGAAGCAGGTACCCTGTTCCAGAAAAGTATCGAAGGTATCATTCAGCGGAAAGTCCGCCGCGTTACCCGGGATACCGGCCCACCAGATCTGCGCTGCGCCGTCCGATTCCAGTTTGGCGCTCGCTCCGAGTTGCGCCATAGCGGAGCCTACCTGATTCTTGATCTCCTGCAGTTGCTCCGGCTGGTCGCTCCAGACCATGACATTGAAATGTGCTTTGACCGGCAGTCTTTGCTGGCTGATCGCCTCATTAAGGAAATCATTGGTCGCATCCATGCTGATCGTGTTTTCCCGGCTGTAGGCGGACAACGACTGCAGCCGCAGCTTCTTCGCCTCCAGTTGCTTGAGCACTTTGGGCGTATCCTCGATGAAGAGGAACTGGTTGTAGATATGGTTGCAGTCGAGCAGAAGATTAAGCTGGCTGGCAAACCCTACCGGGAACTTCGTCTGGTCGGTGCTGTACTTTTCATAAGTGATCCTGCTGCCGCACATTGAGGGCATATCTTCAGCATCCCCCAGCGTATAGATACGCACATGATCATCTCCGATCCGGATGCCGTCTTTCAGGTGTACATCCTTCAGCACGGGCCGTTCCCCGCCGTGCAGCAAAAAGCAATATTGTTCCAGCAATCCGGCCTGTTCCATCGTACCGGCCAGTTCATCATCTTGGATCCGGCGAAGCGATAATAAACCGCAATCGCTGAGGATCCGCGCAAACTGCCCGGCTTTCTCCTCGAACTCCAGTAATTCCCTGTCGTCGGTAACCTGGCGCGGAACAAGGTGCTTCCGGAACAATCCGGAAAATGCGCTGCTGGCCTGCTTGCGGTCACCGGCTTTTTTGGTCAGCATCAGGTAACAGTCATGGTCGAGATAGGGCCGGCCCCGGAAGTGCCTGTCAGCGGCCCGGTTCAGAAAGCTGCTTTCCGCCAGGCCGTCACCCTGATACTGTTGCCTGATGAACCGGTCCTGTTTGTGAATGATACTTTGCTTCGGTAATACCTTAACGGCACGTATCCAGGCCTGGTGATAGGCTTCGTACTCGTTATCCGCTAACGTAAATATTTCGGGCAGCATCAGTTGATAGGCTATGGTGATGTCGCCCTGCGCGGAAACAAGGCAGTCATGTTCCACTTTATAAACCGGGAATATGCGCGCTGCATGTTGAGATGTCGCCATGGCTTATCGTTTTAAGTGAAGGAATAATTTGCGGGAACTGAACTTCAGGTAGCCGGGAATATAGCGTTTCGCCGTCTTTTTCATCAGGCCATGCTCGCCGTATCGGTTACTGAGCTGGAAAACCTGGTAAAACAACCCTCCGCCGGCGGCGGCAAGTACCAGGATGCAGAGATAGACCGGAACGCCCGTAATGTAAAGGATCGCGAACAGGACCAGCAGGGCCACCAGTCCGCCTCCGAGGTAGCCGATATACTGGGCCTTGAGCCCTTTAAATTCAATGGACCTGTTAATGCCTTTATTGATTTGATAGATCGCCATGTTGCTGCTCTCCTTTCCTGTTTAAATCCCGAAAAATGATTTGAGCACAGTGGCTACGACCACCAGGAAAATACAGCTGCCAAACCAGGCGGAAGCCATCTTGCCGGTATCATGTTCGCCGTCGTTCCATTTTTTATAGACCTTGATCGCACCCACCAGTCCGCTGACCGCCCCGATCGCATACATCAGGTTGGTGCCCGTATCGAAATAGCCTTTAACCTGGTTGGTCGCTTCGGAAATACCCGCGTTACCATCCGCCGCCCACAGGTCCTGTATGGAAAGGGCGATAACGGAAATCACCAGGAACGCGATCTTAACAATGGCAGTGATCCTGCCTTTCGCATGTTTTAAAACTGAGATTTTCATATAGATATGTTTAAGGGTTAATGATTCGTCCAGTAACTTTCCAGTTCCCCGGCGCTAAGCTCGAAGGAGAATTGGCCTTCACTTTCTTCCAGCAGCGTTTTGGTCACCTGCTGACGATAAGGGGATTCGCCGAGTTCCGGGTATTTTTCCACCAGGATCCTGAACAGCATTTCGAAATTTTCTTTGCTTTCTCCGGATTCGTTGATTACCCGGATCAGCGTTCTGCACTCGGACATCATCCCGGAGAAAGATGCGGCCACTTCCGCGCTGGCCCCTGCCCTAGCGGCAGTTAAGGTGTTGTCATCCTCATCTTCGTCCGGATTATCAGACGGTCCGAACTGAAGTTTTTCTTCATCCGCTGCTTCCCGGAGGTTTCGGGCAGATCCCATCACCGTATAAGCCGGCTCGGGGACAAACCCGGTTTTAGCCGGATCGGTCACTGCCTGGCGACCGGAAAGCCGGTACAGGAATGCAAGGATTTCCTTTTTGTAAAAGAAAGCCGCCACGTAGGCGTAATAAAGGCTGAGCAGGATCGCCATACCGGAGATGAATGCTGGCCAGGAGATTTGATTGAGCATATCGTGGTAGATTTTCCGGGGCTCCATTGCCGCCGGGTACGATACAAAATTGGCCAGCCGGCACCACGGATTGCTCCGAGGTCATCCGACTCGGAGTATGACTTTTTTCATTTTTTTTGCAAAAAAAAAGCGGCTAATGCCGCTTTAGGATTCAGTATTTGAGTTTCTTCTGTAGCCTGGTCAAAAAGGCTTCTTTCATTTCGTCGATGTAGAGCGTCGGGCTGGGCCTGCCGCATAGCCAGTCATAGGTATCATAGAAATTACCCAGGGAAATATTAAAGGCACGTTCAATGAATTTCACGATACTTTTCAGGTTCTTCTTGCCAAACGCCTCGGTCGCATGCCAACTATAGACCAGTTCGATCAGCGCGACCTTGGTTTGCTTCCAGTCGAAATCCGTCAATTCCTGGTCTGTACCCGAAATGGCCTCTTTCCGGCTCAGCTTGCAAATGGCCTGTTCCAGATGTTCCTGCAGGAGTGCGCTCGCCAGCACCTGGGCCAGCTTATTGTCATGACTGGTACTGAACGCCGGATCAAAGTCAATAACACACAGGTCCGGATCGAGTTGAACATCATACTGCCCACGCATAAAATAATGCTGGTCGAGGTACGTAGCCTGGGTGCGGACATATTGAAAAAACGACCGGTTGCTCTCGAAAAAATGATTGAGGATATTGATCTCCTGGCTGTAATAATCACTGATCACTTTGCTGTCCCCGATTGGTTTACGAAGTTCGATGTTCAAAAGCGACTGGTGAAAGATCAGCTGGCATTTGAACTTGGGTTTGATCTGTTTGAAAAACCGGATTTCGTCCTCGGCTGAACCGGGTTCATGCGCTATACAAAAATCCTTCAGCTTTCGGAGACACCGCAGACATATATGGACTGATTGTTCAAGCCTTTTGATTAAATTGTCTTCTTCCAGCAGTAAGGTGTTCAGATCTTTATTCAGATCTGCATATAACCGTTCACTAAATTTCAAAATCATAATACACAATGCTAAGATGAACAGGTTTGCCACCCGTCAACCGAAACAGGTGAACCTAGCAATTCCTGCGGGTATCAGTTTTTCATAGACATCTTATTTAGGAAAATAAACTTTATGGACATAGGCGACCATTCGCTGAAGATAGTCCAGCACAATAGCCGCAGTAAGCTGATCCTTGCTGTAAAAGGCATGGTTGAAACTTTTGATCGAAATCCGCCCTTGTTTTTTTGAAGTAAAGTGACGGATGAAAAAACGCATGATCGCTGCAGCGTTTTGCTCCGGGAAGCATCCGTTCTTGTGAAAGACACGGACAAACATGGCGAACTGCGGTACGGACAACACCAGCCGCATTTGCTCATCCGTTCCCGGGTATGCTGACAGCGGATCGGTTGCGGCATCCGTTACCTGCAGCCGCAGCCAGGGCAGGATCTGCTCGTCGATCGACGGAAGATGCCTGATGAAACGGTCATCGGGGTTCACATAGATATCGAGTAACGCGTCGGCTTCCTGCATAATCCTGTTTTCCCCTTCCCCGGCCAGGGATTCGTAGTGTCGCCTGAGCCAGTTGGCGAACCGGTGAGAATTCAGGTTGCGCTGGAATAAGATACGGACGAGCCTTCCTGTCGTAGTCGCATCACCACGGTTTAGTTCATTAAGGACCAGCGTAAGCAGACCATTGATCTTCGCCACCCTCCGGTAACTCAGACCGGAGGCCTGTCCGTCCGCGAGGTATTCTTCCACGTCCGCGCACAGCAAACTTAACAGTTCAGGAGCAGCAACCCGCGTGGCCGAAGCGGCTATTCGATCAAGGGATGCTGCGATAGCCAGCTTTTCCTGCCTGACCGCATAGGCGGAAACGTGATAATCAATATCAAAAAAACGATAGCAACGCTGCCGCAGGAAAAGGAGCAGCTGCTCCAGTTCCGCGAGGATCTCCTGGATGAACAAAGATTTGCTGCCTGCCGGCTGTCCGACCGTGTTGACCCGGTCAACATGGTCGGACAGCTGCGTAATACCGGCCTGATGAAACAGAACGTACCGGTTGATCACGTGGTCTTTGGCTGTACTGAAAATCCTGGTCGTCCAGTTGTTCCTGGCCTTTTCACATAATTTTCTTAAACGGAAAAGATCAGGAGGCAGCGTTGGCCCTGCGATCCCGGCGGCGTCCTGCAGGACTAAAAGTATTAAATCTTCGATATCTAATAATTCAGACTTCAGCAACATACAATACTTTAAGCCGCATATTCATATATGCGTTGATAAAAAATCAAAAAACAAGCATAAAATCGCTTATTATTGAATTATTTATAAATATTCACACTTTCAAAACAATATGACTACTAATCGTAGTTATACTGGTAACTGTTGTATTAGTAGGATCAGTCCCCGTTGGCGGATCAGTCTCACTAAAATGATTTTTGGGGAAAGGTGCCTGGTAATCGCATACCGTACTGACCCTTTTGATCAATCTTTTTGTTCTTTGCGTTTTCATCGGTTTCAGTTTTCAGGCAAATCTATCAGAGCGGATGTCCGTGGCTAACTTTTTTACGCAAGGGGGCATTTGCGCCATGTAGAAAAAGCTTTGCTTTCAAAATATTCATTCAAGCATCGTGAAACAATGACGTTAAAAAAGAAATTACTGGTTCATGTATTGATCTGGCTGATCTACATCAGTTATGAACTGGGCTTTGTGGTGATAACAAGTCGTATCCATATCACCCCCGCTCCGCTGCTAATCTACTATGGCCTAAACATATCCCTGTTTTATTTCAATGCGCACGTACTTCTCAACTTTGCATTTTTAAAGACGCGGCGACGATATTTAAATGCGGCCTGCCTGATCATATTGGAACTGGCGGTATACCTGGCAATCAAATATGTACTGGATAACCTGCTAACGGGGCACTTTACTTTGAGGTCGGGACATCTGCCGGTATCACATCTTTATATTTATGAAAATCTGTATCGTGGCGCAAGCTTTACAGGTCTGAGCATAGCCTACTTCTCGACCCGTTACATGTCCCGGTTTCGCGAAAAAGCTTACGAGGAAGAAACCGGAAGGCTGAGGGCAATTACCCGGAACCTGGAATTGGAAAATCAGATTTTTTCCGTAGAAAATGCCTACCTCCAGAATCAGATCAGTCCTCACCTGCTGTTCAATTCACTGAGCTTTATTCATAGTGCCGTATACAAACTTTCAGACGCGGCCGGCAAAGGGATCATGCGCCTGGCCGAGCTCATGCGGTATTCATTGGTCAGCGCCAATGGTACCGGAACAATACCGCTGCCCAAAGAAATCGAACAGATGGAAAACCTGATCGCCCTTTGTGCGATGAGGTTCCCCGGAGAATTCTTCGTCAGGGTCCATAAGAAAGGCCGCCTGAAAGGCAGGGAGATCATTCCGCTCGCACTGATCACACTGGTAGAAAATATGCTGAAACACGGCGACTTAGGAGACAAGAAACATCCCGCCCGTATTAGCCTGGAGTTGGCAGAAAACCGCCTTATCTTTGAAGCAACGAATAAAAAGCGGCACGTAAGCCTTTACCCGAGTGGCGGGCTTGGGTTGAAAAACATCGAAAAGCGGCTGCAGAATCATTACCGGGACCGCTATTCGATGCTGATCAGAAACGAGAATGAACATTTTACGATAACCTTAACTATTAGCCTATGAACCTGACATGCTACATCGTAGACGATGAATCCGGAGCCATTGATCTGCTGAAAGAATATATTGCGCGCATGCCCGGATTGGAACTGACCGGGGCTACCCAGGATCCCATGACCGCGTTGGACCAGCTCACAGGGGAACATGCGCCTGACATCACGTTTATCGACATCGACATGAGATTGCTTTCGGGGCTCGAACTGGCAGGTATGGTCAATCTCTACACCATGGTCGTTTTCACCACCGCATTTCCCCAGTATGCCCTGCAGGCATTTTCGAAAGAAGCCTTTGATTACATACTTAAACCAATAAGTTATGACCGTTTCGCGGACTGTGTCCATCGCGCCAAACGCAAGATAGCCAGGCGTTCTAAGGTTTCCCCTGCGGGTATTCAGGATTTCTTTAATATAAAAAGTGAGATAAAGGGCAGGATGGTGAGAATTCAAATGGATGAAGTAGTCTACATCGAAGGGGCCGGAAATTACATTACGATCCATACTCGTGATACCAAACATATGACCTACCTCACGATTAAAGAGATCATACCGCATCTGCCGTCATATTTCGCGAGGATACACCGCTCATATATCGTCAATATCAATTACATCAGAATAACGGAAAGAGCGCGCATCAGACTGGAAAATGGACGCGTGTTGGTCATGGGGAATAATTACAAGGAATCTTTCCTGGAAATGATGGATGCCAGACTGATCAAAACCGGCCGGGCATCCTGACCTTCGCTGCTCCTCTGCTTTCGCTGCGCGCCGATTCGGTGAACGGGTTTTCCTGGCTGCTAAGAAGCTGGGGTACTGCCGGTATGCTTTGCCTTTCCTTTCTTGGCCAGCAGAAATTTATAAAGGAGGTAATAGGTGACCATTTCCTGCTTCCTTGCCTCATCCGTAAATATCCGGTTGATATGCATATGCACGATACTGCTCAGAAATTGATTCCTTTCCGTTGCGTCGCCGGCAGTGTTCTGCACCAGGTCGCGGACGGTCCGGAGAAATTGTCTGCTCGATATCCATTGCGCGCCCGGGTACTTTCCATTGCTTTCGTCAAGTACCCCTTCGATTGCCTTTTGAAGTTTACGGTATTTCCGGTCCAATTCCACATAGAGCTTCGTCACCTTAAACTCGGTTAAAAACAGCGTATAGCTTTGATAACAAAAAACCACGAGATCTTCCTCCTCCAGGATGAAATTACGCAATATTTCAAGGGTAGATCTTAATGCAAAGAGGGCCAGGGCGCTTGGGTCGCTAATCGAACTGATCGCCTGCAGAACCAGTTCGCTGCTTGCCCAAAAAAATATCTCTGTTTTCTCGATGCCTGCATAATGATAGCGTTCCAGCTCCCTGCTGTAAACATCGACCTGGTATTCCCGGATCACATGCTGCCTGACGCGGTCTTCCAGTTTCGCTTTAAATGCGCCTAAAATTTCGTTGATATCCATTGGATCGACCAGCATGCGTACCCGGAGATGCGGTGCATGGTCTTCATACCGGACAAAAAACCATCGCCGGATCTTTCCATGGCTGAACTTTTTTCGGAGGATCGGCCGCAATTTCAATAAAAGCCGTGAAGCGCTGATTTTAGGGGCATATATCTTGAGATAAAGCCATTCGGAGCCCGGGATATATTTACGGCGGGGTCCTTGCCGTTCCCCTGGATGGTGTTTAAAAATTGCAGATGGCGGAAGTTTGAGCGCATCATCTGGCAGCAGGTATGCATTGTATTGCCGGACGGGCTCGTCACCAACAACCTCTTTTAAAACGACCTCACTTTTATTTTGGCTACAATGGAGGAAAAAAACCGCTTCCGGCTGGTTACGCAAATCGAAATGCAGGTGCTGATCGCCTTCTGCAATTGCAATGACATCGGGTATGCGCAGTTCCTCCCGCAAAATGTGCAGCTGTTGCAGGTTTTCCTCCATCGAATTTGTCCCGAGCAGATGTAACTGCGCTTCCCTGATGACCCAGGTCGCTGAAAAAAGGATCGCTCCGCCGAATTCGACCCTCGGATAAAATCCGAGTCCTGGAAAAAGCTGGCGCAGATCGAGCAGTAAATTACTTTTTCCGTATTGATAAGGAATATCAGCCAAAAAACGAAATAAGGGTAACTTGTTAAGGCTATGATTATAGGCGGAGGTCAGCCGCGGCATCACCACCTTTTGATGCTTTTTGGAGTATAGAAAAACCTGGTGGGCATAAACTGCCACGTACAGGTCGGATAATTCCAGTTGCCGCTCTAACGGCAGCAGCGAAACCGCGGTTACCGGTAGTTCAAACTGCCAGATCTGCTCCCGCCTGTTGATGTTATCCGTATGGGGGTCGGCAAGATGGAGGATCTCGGCAAAGATCACTCCGGGGTTCTGTGCTTCCTGTTCCTTTGCCATCGCCTTTGCCGCATGCTCGATTTCCGGAGCGCCGATCGTAAAACGTCCCATAAGCGCAGGTGCGTTGTTTCCGCCCGCGCTTTCGATCATGATCCGCCCTTCCAGCATTCTGAAAAGCACTGACATCCCTAGCATTTCGGATGGCTTTTGTCCGCTTTGCAATCCTGCCAGGTCATCCGCTTCCAGGTAAATGACACCGGTTTGCCGGTAACGGTCCCCATGCCAGCGTTCCAGCAGCAGGCTTTGTGCGGCCGTCCAAACCACCGAATCTTCGACAGGGGCATTGAGCGGAAGCTGTAAAGTTTCCAGTAAAGGTAGATGCGGGTCGGATTCAGGCACCTGATAACCAATACCGGCTTCCGGATCAAGCGCGGCAAGCAATGGAATACATTGCCCTTCAAAATCGTTGTTGAATCGCCTGGCGAATGTTTGCATCGCCGTGTTTTTTACATCAGGCACAAGAACGTTTAGCGCATCGATAGCGGACGCAAGTTGAGATTGAATGGAACTGTTCAGGACTTCCCCGGTTGAAAGCCGGTGAAGATTAACACTCAATTCATCCTTCACATACTCCCGGGAGGCCTGCGGAAGATCGGCCCTTAACGCTGCTTTCAACGAACTGAAGTATTGTTCTTCAATAACATGCGCCCTCAAAAGTTTTCGGGAAGCAGCCTGAATCCGTTCATCGGCTTGCCGTTCGAGAAAATCCGCACCCGTAATATTGCATCGGTTCCTATCCAGCAGGATCTGGCTGTCGAGAAGGAACTCCAGGTAGGCATCGGCTTCATCAAGCGGGCATCCTGCTTCCTTGCCGATATAAGCAACAAGTTCATCTCCGCTTTTACCGCCCTGACAAAAAATTAAGAAGTCGCTGAGCAGCTTTGAAAAGGCTATAGATTGCAGGCTGTAATTGCGGAAGCTCAAATTTTCATTTAGTCCGCTTCTCAGGAAACGAAATTCGTGCAGAACCCGGTAGATGCTTGGATTCGGATCAAGGATCCCCACCGCAGTTCCATGTTCATTGGTAACTCCCCATAATAGCGCTGCCTGATAATGCTGGTCAGCACGAATGACAGCCTGGAACCTGGCTTCTGCTTCACTTGAACCGGGTTCACCACCCCAACGTGCAAGCGTAACTGAAGAAAAAAGTCCAAACGGTGTCGGGCGGAAACAAAAGCGGTTATAATACCTCAGCAGCGTTAACTGCTGTTTATCCGACAAAAGATCCGGACGAAAGCCGGATTGCTGAAGCCTGGTATAGAAAGCCGGTGAGGCCAGCAAAACCGCCGTACGGAAAAGAGGGTCGGCAAGGATCGCAGCCAGGTCCGTAGTATAATCGCCCCCGCTCTTTCTGGGCATCCTCAGCAATAAGGCCCGGGCAAAATGATATCTCATAGGTAACAGCTTAATCACGCATAAATTATTAAATGTCATTCCGACAATCAATACCTATTTTTCATACCTGTTTTACCATATGATTTGCAGGCAGTATTGTCACGCGGATAAAGCAGACACTTTTCCATATAGAATGATAAAGCCGTAGTGCCAGCAATGTCCTGCAGGCGGATTACCGGCAAAAGCATCATGTTATTTCTGCATTTGTATCCTGTTTAGTGGAAGATAGCTGTCGGGGATTGACCCGCTGTTTTCGCCAGAAACGGATAAAAAGGCCAGCGAAGGTTTTGCCCGCGGCAATAAGACCTGGTCATCATCCGCAAAAGACTACGGCATAAACGGCCGCCTCCCCAAAGGGTCCCCTCCAATTATTCCGTTTCCTTTTGCCCCGCGCGGGCACCTTTTCGGGCTTTCTTTTTTTCCGTTTTTTCTTTTGAAAACAGCATTCAGGGGCAGGCGGCTAAAGGGAAAAGCAAATTAACGAATTGGTAAAATTTAAAAATTGAACATCATGGAGATCACAGGAAGACTGGTAGCAGATGCTACCGTGAGAACGACAAGTACTGACAAAAAGGTGACCGGGTTCAGGTTGGCGATCAACCGCAGGTACACTTCAAACGGGGAACAAAAGGAGGAAACGACCTACGTGGATTGCTCATTCTGGCGAACTGACAAATTAGCGCCCTACCTGACCAAAGGCTTATTGGTACAGCTGTACGGCCACATGAGTGCAAGACCTTGGGTAAGCAGGGACGGAGAACCGATGGCGAGCCTCAACTTTCACACAAACGAGATCACCCTTTTAGGTGCATCACAGCACAGCGACACCCGAAGCAATTTGCAAAGACAACGTTAATCCACCCATTTTATAACCCTTAAAATTCAAGATCATGGCACATAACCTTTTTTATAACGAGCAGACCGGAAAAACAAGTTTCTTTAGCGTGAAACAAAAAGCATGGCATGGCCTCGGGCAGATCGTCGCAGATTACCCGACAAGCGCCGAGGCGATCCGCTTTGCAGGATTGGACTATACCGTAGAAAAACGCCCTTTGTTCACCAACGTGTTAGAAAACGACCTGAACAACGGCGAGGATTTGGGCAAAATTGCAGTCCCTAACTTTTACGCTACGGTACGCAATGACAACAACAGCGTGCTGGGCGTGGTCGGCAAGGATTACGAAGCGGTACAGAATGCGGATGCTTTTCAGTTCTTTGATGCCATCGTGGGCGGTGGCAGCGGTATCCAATACGAAACCGCAGGCGCTTTGGGCAAGGGCGAACGGGTGTTCATTACCGCCAAACTGCCGGACTACATCAAGGTGGGCAGGGCGGATCTCATCGAACAATACTTATTCCTGACTACCTCGCATGATGGTTTTGGTAGTATCTCCGCAGCATTTACGCCCATCCGTATCATTTGTAACAACACGCTGAATGCTGCGCTCCGCAATCAGACGGGAGTGATCAAGATCAGGCATACCGCTTCGGCCAATGACCGCCTGAAACAGGCTCACACGCTCATGGGCATTTCCAATACGATGGCCACGGAACTGGAAGAACTGTTCAATCACTGGACTAAGGTGCGCATTACTGACAAGCAGGTCAAAAAACTGATTCAGGTGGCTATGGCCCCGAATAAGGAGGTCATTACCAATTTGGAACTGGGCCTGCTTGACAAACTGTCAAGCACCTATACCAATATCGTCGATAATGCTTTCGCCTATGCGATGGGGAACGAAACGCAGCAGATGGAAACCACCGCCGGGACATTGTTCGGCGCTTACAACGCCATCACCGGCTATTATCAGAACGTCCGCAATTTCAAGGACGGTGACGCCAAATTTAAATCGATCATTGAGGGGACAGCCAAACAACGGGCACAGGTAGCATTCAACCTTTGCGGGGATTTTGCCCGCCGTGGTGTCGATGCCCTCAACCTTTCTTAACCCGGCAGGGGGAGCGATCCCCCTTTTTATTCACCTTTTAAAATCAGAACAGATGCAGCCTTTGAGAATATTGAACAACGTGCAAAAAGCGAGGCTATTGCACAACCTGTTGAACGAGGAAATCCCCGCATTCCTTGCCTACCTGAATGAACTGACAGAAACCGTGTTGAACAACCGGGAACAGGTCGCAGCAGACTGGAAAGACCAGTTGTTCGGTGTGGAATTTTGGTTCGGACTGGCCGGAGACGTACAGCGCATCATGGCCAAATATACCCGTGACCTGTATAAAAGCCCGAACGTGTTCGCCGACCAGTTATTCGACGGGTATACGGCTATTTTTTGCGCCCACGCCTTAACGCAGTATGTGGCACAGGCCAAACACGGTGACCCGAAATTCAAACCCGCAGTAGAACTTTTATTTCAATGACCATGAATACCGGAGGAAACGATAACAATCCCTATGCTTTATTATTGATCGTAACCGGCCTGCTTATCCGCTGCCTGATTGGCAGGCGCAGGTTTTACCGGCGAAACGTGGCAGGGCTACAGCAATTCCCCTCCTTTCGGCGGGCAATCTGTACGACGATATTGGAAACCCTGTTTTCGATGATCGCCAATTTATTCCTGTTGGCGGGTATGCTTTGCCTTGCCCTCACAGTATTGAACCACCTCTTTAAATCTTAATCCATATGAAAACGAACTTTTTTGAACAGATCAGCACTTTCGCCTTTGAGGGCAATATGCTGTTGAATATCCACAACGACAACAAGGGGCAGCTGACCGTTTCGGTCGTATTGCGCAAAGGCGAAATTTCGGCGACCGCAGGGAATACCCTCCCGCCGATGACCATTGGCGGAACAGCCGCCGAACTGGACGAGGCATTTTTTACAGAACTGACCACCCCGGTTAAGCAGACCATCGGACTGATCCATAATCTGGAAACTTACCAAAAGGAACTGGACAAGGCGAAAAACAAGAATCCGCAAAACATCAAAAAGGCAAAGGCAGCCATAGAGATTGACGACGATAACGACAGCGACGAACCGGACGACCTGTTCGCCCGGCAGGCGGACGACAAACAGGAGAAAGCAGAAAAGAAACGCCTCTATGACGAAGCAATGGAAAAGGCGAAAGAACTGGCCAAACAGATGAAATATACCGAAGCGTTGGCGCAGCTGCCAGACCCTGCCGACTATCCCGAACAGGCCGAAATCCTGAATAAAAAACGCAGGGAAATACAAACCAGTAAGGACACCTATGACAAGCTAACCCAACAGTTCAACGATTAACAGCAATTGCCATGAAAGTAAACAAATTACAGCGGGTATTCCTGCATAAAGTTAACGGGCAGGATGTCCGACTGACAGACCCGAACGAGAATTTCGCCATTACCGATGTACAGCATTTCTACGGCGGGACATATCCGATATTAACGAATGCCAAAATCACAGGGCCGGAGATCATTAACGGCGAAGCGCAGTACCGCTTCGAAACGACGATGGGAACTAAAGGATAAAAATGAGAACACAGCGAAAGAACAGGATTATCCAAATTAAACCCGACAGCCCCCAATGGAAAATACAGCAATTGTTCGGCGCATGGGCAGGCAGCTTAGATCGCCTGCCGGATGCCGACGAGGTAAGGCGAAACCCGCCAAGAAGCGCCCCGGCAGGCGTAGCGGAAATGGTTTTTTAAACCACATTTTTCAGCCTTTTTGGGCATTCAACGGTAACAGGGAAGTCATGGAGCGGGAGTTTAATAACTCCCTCCATAACCTATCCGCTTATTATAATCTTAACATACCGGATATGTCAACACTGCCCTTTCCGCAGAATATTTATGGTTCATGGAAAGAAATTGCCGGGCAGGTCAGTAAGGCCAAGCCAAATGATCATTGTATGATCATGGCGGATGAATGCAGGCAGGCCGTGTTGGCCGTGGTCAGTACGTTTGATCTGAAAGGCTGTTTTTTCTATCTCCCGGTTCGCCCTTTTTGGCGGTGGTCGCAATCTGCGCAGCACGAGCGGATTGCCGGATTGCTCACCGTCATTTTCGCCTATCTCTACCAGATTGTTGGACTTCCATTTTATGCAGAGCATGGTACATTCATGGATAGCCAGTATGACTGCCTCGAAAACTGGCTGAACGAAGCGGAGGACGAGGGTTTGGACGACAAAGAACATAAAGCCTGGCGCGAACACCGGGAAAATTCCATGTACGAGTTAAGGCAGGCGGGTATCCACATCCTGCGCCTTATCCAAAACCCGCAGCAATTGGTACAGATGGAAAAAGTCGTGACCGCCTACCGTCACCGGGATCAGCACGAACTGGAATGGGAAATAATTGGCTTGGATTTCCTGAAGTTACACCGGGATTACCCCGGTCGTTCACTGGCAGATAGTATACACCCCGACCTGCTTTACCCCTATGAGGACGAGCGTATCAAGCCAACTGAATATACAGGCTTTTATTGGAGCGGGACAGACTGCTTTGCCGATGAACTGGATGAACTCATCAACTGCACTTTTCAGGAAATGCCCGTCATGGATGAACCTGTTTCCGTGAAGCGCTTTGACCGGATGCCACCAAAAGAAAACAACGACTTTGATTTTGAGAACAGGTTTTTCCCTTTAATGGAGCGCCTGCGAAACCTTTTAGACGACTATGATCATGAAGAATATAACGGAACAATTTAATACCAGCTTCCAACCTTTTAAAGTCTTGCTTTTGTACAGGCACGACCGGGAAGCGAATATCAGCCAGTTCGGGAACACGCCGAGAGAAACGCAGATCTATGTCGAAAGCTACGACATTGGCAGGAACGGGCAGCCCGTAAACGCCCACCCGCTGACAATCAAGGAAATGACAGGCTTATCTGAAATTTTAAAGACCTCGCAGGATTTGAAAGATGGCTACCTCAAAAGTAAAGGACTTTTACCCGCTAATCTTTTGTACGTCAATCAGCAAACCAACGGAAACGCCATTTGGTACACGCCCCCCACGCAGGTTGATCTGTACTTTGTTGAGAGCCTCGATATCCGGTCAGGAAAATGCGGAATCCCCGGCATGGTATGGAAAGCTACTGCCGAAAAGCTTTCCGTTTTTGCCGTCAGGGGAAAGACCAAACCCAATTTGGACACCCTCCTTTACCATGCCCCTTATCTCAATATTTATCATAACGGGGTGGTTTGTATGGGGACGGTCAGCATCGGCATTAACCAAACAACATCCTTGGAAGATTTTATGGATGCTTGGGAAAGTTACTTTTTCAACAGTTATTTCAGCCATTCCATCAGCGGTAACAACAGCACCAAATCCAATACGACCGACCTGTGGCGCAAACTGTCCGGCGCCGGAAAAGATTTCCCGCAGCAGGAACTGCTCAAAACACCATACACCCTTAAATCCCTGCTCTGATGAAAACGACCAAACTCAAAAAACCATCCGTACATATCGTGGGAAACGAAATATTACGGCCGTACAACCCCATCACGGTCAACCTGATCGGCGCAGGCGGTACGGGAGGACAGGTGCTTACCGCCCTCGCAAGGATGAACCTGTCATTGATCAATTTGGGGCATCCGGGCTTAATGGTCAGGCTGTTCGATGACGACAAAGTGGAAACTGCCAACCTCGGAAGGCAGTTGTTCACGACCGCAGAACTCGGACAGTTCAAAGCGGTAGCCCTCATCAATCGCATCAACCGCTTTTTTGGATCGAACTGGAAAGCGGAAACGATCCGGTACGATCAGCACATGGCTGACCGAAACGCTACGGCATCCGCCACCCTCACCATCAGCTGCGTGGACAAGGTGGAAGCAAGATTCATCATTGCAAAAATTTTAACGGAAACTGTACACAATTATCACGGACGGAACCGCCCGAAATACTGGATGGATTTCGGGAACAGCCGGACAAGCGGACAGGTTATCCTGTCCACATTGGACAAGATCACGCAGCCCGCTTCCAAACAATACGAAACCGTCGATAGCCTCCCCCTCGTAACCGAAGAGTACAGGGACTTATTGCTGTTCTCGGAAGAAGCCGACGAAACGCCAAGCTGTTCCCTCGCCGAGGCGCTGACCAAACAGGATTTGTTCATCAACTCCACACTGGCCAACTACGGCGCATCGCTGTTGTGGCAGCTTTTCCGGGAGGGCATCCTGTTTAACCGGGGCTGCTTTCTGAACCTCAAAGACTTTATTTCACAGCCGCTAAAAATTGAACAACATGGAAATAACCGATCCCGCAGGTGATAAGATCGTCGTAACCGATCTTAAGCCGGCCATCATGCATGCAGACGATTCCCGGCGTTACCGGATGGACAACCCGTCGAAACACCGTTTTATTTTCAAATTATGGGGAAGACAGGTATCAGCAGTTAAAAGCATGGAATGACCTGCCAACGACAGCAGATTAGTGCGCATACCCTATATTTACGACTTAAAATACGAGCAATATTCAATAATCATCATTTGCCTATGCTGCGCTACACCACCGGAAATTTGTTAGATTCAAGTGCGGAAGCACTGGTCAATACCGTCAATACAGCTGGCGTGATGGGCAAGGGTATCGCACTGCAATTCAAACGGGCCTTTCCACATAATTTTGAGGTTTATAAAGTTGCCTGCCTGAACGGGAGTTTCCGCACAGGGCAGATACTGGCAGTCAGGGATAGCGAACTGATCCTCGGCGAACGGCTGATTATCAATTTCCCGACCAAACAGCATTGGAAATTTCCCTCCAGGTATGAGTATATCGAAAGCGGATTGCATACGCTTGTAGCTTACCTCAAGGAAAATAAGGTGAAAAGCCTGGCCATGCCTGCCTTGGGATGCGGGAACGGCGGGCTGGACTGGCTGAAGGTCAATGCCATGATCGAACAGCATCTATCCGGCGTGGCCACCGATATATGGGTGTATCAACCCGCACGACGTTAACGCAAATGTTCTTAAATTTCCCGGTGGGCGGGCTCTGCCCGCCCCAGGGAAACGCGCCGTATTTTGAACAGGAAAACCGGGCAGCTAAAATACGGCGCGCTCCATAATACTTGATTTGCTGTTTCGGGCCTCCGAAGCTATTACGATAGATTTTCACGTCACTAGCCAATAATGGATTAGAATTTCCATTTTGCTAATTTTATGGCGATAAATAATGAAAATTTCATCACCTCCATATAAATAATACAAACTTAATAAACTAACTTTATGTCGGAATATTTGCAGCGCTTTAATACCCCTCATACGGCCCTACATCGATCGAAGCCCGCTCAGCCGGGCTTTTTTTATAAAAAAATTAAAACCTTATGATTGCTTTCAACGTATTTAAATTGTTATTTTAATAGGGGTATTAAATAACAAACCACTTGGCCATGCTTTTAGGTAAGCGTGGCTTTTTTGCAAATTGAACAGGCTTTCCCTGGTGACTGGTTCAATTTAAGAAATAGCATAGTCAATAGGAACGTCTCCTTAATTGCAGGAAACTTTGTATAAGATAGTTTTCTTCCGTGGTACGGTTTGCCAAATTCAATACGAATGCCGATCTTTCTGCCAGGGAAGCCAAGTCCGCGGTTAACGTCAAAATTATAACAAGCGGTGCCAGGCAAAATAACAGACTGCCAATCGTCACCTTTACCTTTTATAAATGCCCGCCAATAAATCTTTCAAAAACTGGACTTTGGTCTTATGTGTTTCGGCCGTCATGATCAGCCTGCTGTTCGTCGACTGGCGGAATAAAACTACGGGCATTTCGGTTCCAGGTTCTGTCGATGACTCGGCCATTCGTACAGCGCTCCGTAATATTCCCGTTCGGGACAGCGCTGCGGAAATTTGGGGGAAGGTGATCGGTGAAATTTCAAAATTCAGGGATACGTCGGTTACCCCGACAATGAAAAATCGGGGAGAGGATGACATCAGGCAGGCTACCCTGTTTGTTTTCAACCGCCCGATTTCTTTTTCATCGGATACATTCCGAACGACAATGTCCGGTCTTTACTTCCGTTCTGACGCAGGATTTCTGTATTCCAGGTTTGATAAAGGCTTGACAGCCCGCCAGGCGGAAAGCATGACTATGAAATCCTACAATTCCATATTATTATACCAATCCATCTTTAACGGACGTTGTGACTTTCTGAACAACAACTTTAAAAGCCCCTTCGAATTGCTTTATTGCACCTTCAGAAAACCCGTAAACTTTCTGACAAGGGATACATTAAGCACTAAAGTATCCTTCGAAGGTAATTTTTTTGGCGCAGGTCTTCATTTCAACAACCTGGATAAATTCGCCAACCTGAAGCGTGTAGCACAGGAAAGACTTCAAAGAAATAAGACCATCGGTTTCCAGCAGATAGGGAGTACTGTCACGATCAAGGATTGTGAATTTCATGGGAAACTAGACTTTTCAGCGTGCGAGATAATGGCCGACGGCAAACTGGAATTTGAGAATAACATTTTACCGGATACGCTCGATCTTTCCAAATTTAGGGCCGCTTCGCTTGACCTGCGGGGCTTTCGTGCCGATACGGGCGCTGCGAGAATCTGCTACCTTAACCTTTTGGATAGCCGGATTGCAAACCTGAACGTGGAGTATCATAAATACCGGCTTTATTTTCCTCCCGGCATAACCGATGACCAGGTTAGCAGCACCTACCAGTCACTCCTGAAATCGGTTAAGGACAATGGCTACAATTCCAGTTATGAGGAACTGGACATGGAATACCGGCATGTGAACGCAACACGCCATCCACTGGACTCGAACAGCGCTGCGTTCACTTTCATTCGAAAACATATCTCGAAAACATTTGCATTTAACGCATGGGTAATCGCAGAAAAAATGAGGCCCGCTCATCTTTGGGATACCATTCAACGAACCTGGTGGGGGTACGGATATGAAAAGACCAAAGTACTTTACTGGTCAT
The DNA here is from genome assembly GCF_047324315.1 of Mucilaginibacter sp. Mucisp86. Lineage (NCBI taxonomy): Bacteria > Pseudomonadati > Bacteroidota > Sphingobacteriia > Sphingobacteriales > Sphingobacteriaceae > Mucilaginibacter > Mucilaginibacter sp. Mucisp86. Next base: position 3,375,327 of record NZ_CP168503.1, on the reverse strand, counting down.
TATTGATCATCTTCGGTTTCAGCATCTATAACTTCTACCATTATGGACAATTGCTCAGCGTACTCAATATTGAAAATCTAAACCCCTCCAACATTCCTGAAAATACATCCCGCAACAAGCGGAAGGCTTTGACCTACTGGTATTGTTTAACCTATACCAGCTTCTTGTTCTTTAAAATTAGTTTTGAGTTCAAGGCTTTGAATTTCGGAAAAAGGTTTGTGTTGATATTGCTCGTGCAATATTTCGTTGGCCTGATCTGTTCGGCTTTTATCTTGAACCTGATCTTTAGCAGGTAACGTAAACAGCGCATCAACCGGGCTGTAACTTATTGGTTAAAATTATTATAAGGCAATTAAAATAATTTGGATTAAATTAGTGTCCAGCAATTTTATAATCACACTTGAGAACACTTGGAGAAAACATTCGTAAACTGAGACGACAACGCAACTGGAGTCAGGAAGATGTGGCGAACCGTCTGAACATCTCAATAGCTGCATTTTCAAAAATTGAAACGGGCGTCACAGATATCAATTTGTCCAGACTGAAGACAATCGCTGCGGTCTTCGATCTTTCGGTCATTCAATTGCTGGCGTATGATGATCCGGCTTACGGTTTCCATAGTTCCACACTGGAAGCGCTTAACAAAAAGTTGAAATCGCGGGAAATTGAGGTCGTCAATCTGCAGAAAAAGGTCATCAACCTGTTCGAAGAAGTGAGGATGCTAAAAACTCAGGAGCTTTCGAAAAGCCCGATTTCGCTGATAACCGCTATAAATTGATACGGAAGGCATATTTAAACTGGAGATTAAATAGATCAATTGAGTTTGATATTGGCCATACTTCATGTTAAATGTCTTATTTATAAGGGTGGACGTTTGATATAGAACTGCCTATCAAGCAAAACTTGATAAAGCGATGCACATCCATGTGTGGCTTGAACCGAATGTTATTAATTCTGTAATTAAAAAAAATGAAAAGTAGCCCTTATATCATGAATAACGGCTTTAGTGTTTTCAAAGTAACCAAAATGCCCTCCTTTTTCATGAGCATTTAAATAATGAATATTGTAAAGCTGATTTTTAGGGCCTTTTCTGAACGCATCCACACGAATACAATTATATTTTTGCGTTACAACAACGATGGTTGTTAATTTGAAATGAGGGGCACATCCTGTGCCGCCTTTCAAATTACAGGTACATGCGCGTTACACAAGTTACCATATTTGCTCCCACTATCTTTGTGGGCTTTTTCAGGAAAATGAGGTTTCATTTCCAGGTGAATTCCGATTTCTTTTTTTATAGTATATCACGGCACTGCAAAGCGATATCAATATGATCAGTGCCAATTCGACAGCCAGGTGGACAGTCGGGATATTAAGGGAAGTTCCTGATAATACAACCATGGCGTCAGGTACCAATACGCCTGCGAGAGGAAAACATAAGAACATTCTGAATATTACTAGTTTTTCCATAATTACATCGGTTTAGTATAACTATACAAAGTTAATTAACATTTTATCAATAACTAAGCAATTCTGACAATAAGCTGAGCACCCAAAACATATGCTGGGTGGTGTTATGATATAGGCAACCATTCCCAGCTACCAGGCCAGATCATCGTCATTTGTTCGGAACAATATATTTACTGCCGCAAAAAGAAGCAGGGTTAATAATGTTTTGGTGATCATGTTTCTTCCATTAAGTGAATATTTCCAAAGCGCCCCGTTCCGCGTTTGTCCCTAATTCGTCCAGCCTGTAACATTTACTGAGAATCTTTTCAGGCAGCGTGTCAGCGGTTTCAATGAGGTCCAAATGAAAATGACAAAGATCATCTATTTCCGGGTTTCCATCCAGACTGTCAAACAAAGCATAAGCTAATTCCCGATCGTGTCCCAAGTTGAATTCGCCGAAAGGTTTAGCTACTCGGCGTTTTAAGGCTGATCAATAAATAAAATGGTGATTCCATGGCCAATAAGTAAGGCCCCAAACAGGGGCCGTATTATTAGTATCCGTATACTTCTTATTTGATCTCGATCTGGCGACGAACGATTTTTGCTTCCTCGCGCTTGGCGATATCGATCTTCAGCACGCCGTCAGTATAGGTCGCTTCGATGCTTTCCGCATTTGCACTTTCGGGCAGGGTAAACGAGCGAACCCAGGAATTGTAGCTGTATTCACGCTTGCTATAATTCTTCGCGCCGTCATTGTTTTCGTTTCCTTGTTCCACAGCAACGTTTAGTACATTACGGTCAAGGTTCAATTTGAACTCTTCCTTCTTCAGACCGGGCGCAGCAAGCTCTACATGATAGTGGTCTTCAGTTTCACTAATGTTAGCTGCAGGTACGCGGCTGGTCAGTCGGTCATTAAAGAACGTGTCGTTGAAAATGGAATCGAATACGTCATTAAAGCCTGGCATTAATGAACCATTTTTTTTTGCGGGATTAAATTTAACCAAAGTCATAGGTCTTTCCTCCTTAGTAAATTAATGATTTGAAACTTATAATGTTAATTAAACTACTTCGAAATAATCAAGCGCTGTGCCATGAAGTCTGACGAGACTTTTTACTGAAAAAAATTCAGTTTTATGAAAAATTTACAGTCTGAAAATGTCAGTTTTTCTGAAAATAGAATTTGATATGCACTTCATCAGTACCGAAATAACACGTAATCATAATATTGCCGCGAAATCTGTATTAGCCTGAGAACAATGCCAATGGTCCCACTACGCAAGTATTGTTAAATAATATCCGGTCTATTCATGACCGTGCAAAACAGCTTTTCAAAAAATGGATGAAAAATTTTCCGGCGCCTTTCAAAATATAGGAGTAGTGATACCCGGCCCAACTTTAACCGCTGACTGCTTTACCCTAAGCGTTAATTGTTGTTGGGCCGCTCAACAAGATGCTTTTATGAAAGTTGCGCATTTCGAGCTAACCTGTTGCAATACATCGTTGGCAGACCTCGTCAAGCCGCTTCCAGTAACGCTTTCACCCGTCCAAGTAACTGATCGAGATCAAATGGCTTAGGTATAAAATCATTAGCCCCTGCATTCATAGCGATTGTCTTGCCATCCCCGCTGGCAGAGATAACCACAACCGGTAGATTTTTTGTAGTAGGATCGTTTCTTAGATTCCTCAGGACCTGGTCACCGGACAAAACCGGCATCCATAAGTCGAGTACCACCAGGTCAGGATGCTCGCTGCCGACCAGGTTGGCGACGTTGAGACTGTTGATCTCAGGAATCACTTCATAACCTTCTTCTTTTAACACTAATTCAACAAGGTCCAATATCCCCTCATCGTCATCACAAATCAATATCTTAGCGGGCATCATCACCTCCATTTTTATTAGTATGATTGGAAGTCAGCGGTAAAGTAAAGCTAAAAGTCGATCCTTTGCCGGGCTCACTTTCTACCCATAGCGTACCATTGTGGTTGTTGACAATCGAAGCACAGATATATAGCCCGATACCCATCCCTGGAAATTTTTGCTGCACGTCTCTCACGCGATAAAAGCGGTCAAATACTTTAGCCTGTTCATCCTTGGCAATGCCAACGCCATGGTCGGTCACCGCAACTTTGATAAAGCCGCTGAGCACGGAGAGATGTACCCCAATTTCTTTATGATCCGGCGAATACTTGATGGCATTGCTCAGCAGGTTAGTGACCACCTGGGTGATATGAGATTCATCACCGTTAAACTGGACACCTGTCTGACCGGTTAATACGATCTCATGATTCCGGCTGCCCTGTTGGATGCTTCCCACGGTTTCTTGAATCATATGGTCAAAATCAAACGGCGCTTTATGCAACTCGATCATGCCGGACTGGATGCGCGAAACATCCAGCAGTTCCCCGATCAGATTGTTAAGGCGATCCACATATAAACTGGTTTTACCCACCGATTCCCGCAGTTTTTCATCATCATAGTTTTTAATGAGGCGGTTGATGATTTGCACATAGCCCTTAATGGTTGTCAACGGGGTTTTAAGCTCATGGCTGGCAATGGACAGGAAATCATCTTTGCGTTGCTCGATGGCGCGCCGGTCGGTAATGTCTTCAATGGCGATCAAAATACGGTCCTTGAACTGACCTTCCAGTTCGATGCGGTGCGCATTAAGCAGCATGAGCTTTTTGCCAATATGTGGAAAGTCATGCGCGACCTCAAAATCCGTTACCGGGTTATTGGTGGGCAGGATTTGCTCTAACAACTTTCGCAGCTCTGGTATATTCCATTGCCCGTTACCCAGGTCGTAAAGCTTTTTGCCTTCTGTTTCCTCACGGGTGACTTTAAATGTATTAATGAAATGATCGTTGACGCTCAAAACTTTCAGATCTGGCGAAAGCACGATCAGGCTTTCACGAACGGTCTGCACAATACTTGCCAGGTATTCTTCATTTTCGCGGAGGTCTCTGGTGCGTTCCCGGATTCGCTGTTCCATTTTCGCCTGGTTAAACTTAACCTCATCTTCGGCTTTTTTGCGGCGCGTGACGTCATTCTGAACGCCGATGAAGTAAGTAACCCGATCGTCCGCGTCTTTGATTGGTGACATATATAACTCATTCCAAAAAAGCGCCCCGTCCTTTTTATAATTTCGGATGTCTACTACGGCATTGGTACCGTTATCAATAGCGTCACGCAAAATATGCCGGGCTGTTTGATTACGGTCGTCCTTTTGCAGAAAACGGCAATTATGGCCGATGATCTCAGAACGCTGGTAACCGGAGATATCTTCGAAGGCCTTATTGCAATAGATTATAGGATTGTCGGGCTGCCTGTTATCGGTGATTATGATGCCGGACAGGGAAGCATCCAGCGCCTTTGTCAATAATTCAAAATCTTGTTTTGAGGTGTTGTTTGAAAAACTGAATTCCCCATTATGTAAACTGTCCAATGTATAAATAAGCTATGTAGTTTTACTTGTAATTCTTTATTTTCCTGCATGCTGGGGGCAATAATTATTCCAAAACACCTTCCAGGTAAAAGGCTGTCCATACCAGCCAATGAAATATACACATGGCTTTAAAACATCCTTTTTTTGATACACTTTTTCAAAGAATGCCTATCGGGTTAACAGCCATTGCACAGCCGTTTCCTTATCATCAAAAAAAGCGACTTTTACGGTGTCATATTCGGAAGGCAGGCTCTTTCCTGCCGCAATCCGACTAAAAGTACTGGGTGAATAAATCCAGGCGAATTTCTTCAGGCCGGCTTTTGCCATCGCCGGGAACCAGACTTCTGCACCCCAGTCCGACGCTTCAGACCAGTTACCTTTGACAGAACTGTTATTATTTAATACCAGCGAGCAGTGATTTTTTTTCATCAGATCGAGCATGATCTCGCAGCCTTTTACCACGGAGTCATAGTTCTGGTAGCCTTTCCAGTCCACATCCATATATTCGCCATCGTGCTGATAAGAGACAGAGATAAAACTACCTTCATAATAACTCTGCTGGTCGGTCGCGATATCTGAAAACTCCTGCTGCCCGCTTAATGGCAGTAAAAAGAAAAAAGTTGAACCCTTGTCAGGGATGCTTTCGATCCAAAAACTGCCGCCATGGCGCTTCACGATCTCCGCCGCGATGAATAAACCCAGGCCAAGGCCTTGAAATCTTGCGGATGAATTATCGACACGGTAGAACCGGTCAAACAGGCCTTTGAGGTGTTCTTCAGGGATACCTATCCCGAAATCCTCTACAGAAACGATGAGGTTTTGGTTTTCCTGCGCGCAACGTACAATAACCTGATCTGCGTCCGGCGAATATTTGAGCGCATTACCGATCAGGTTGACCATCACCTGCTCAATGCGGTGCTGATCGCCGTTGTATGTAACCTGACAATCCGTGGCCAGCATAATCTGATGGGTATTAGTCGTATGCTGCATACTTTCAACAACCTCGCGCAACATGAGCTTAAAGTTAAATTCTTCCCTATGATAGATCATTTTCCCGGCATTGATGCGGGATACATCAAGCAGGTCATCGATAAGTCGGCCAAGCCGGTCCAGTTGCCGTTGCGCTTTGCCGATCAGCGGCTGGATGCGCGGTTGCTGATTGATCTCCCGCTGCGTCAATTGAAAAAATGCCTTGATGGTAGTCAAGGGCGTTTTCAACTCATGACTGGCAATACTGATAAACTCATCCTTCTTGAACTCGTTGGTCTTTTGCTGGTGAATATTGGTATTGGTACCCACCCACAATACGATCCGGTCTTCTTCGATCAGGGGCAGCGCACGTGACAAATGCCAGTAGTAATTCCCGTCAGCGAAAAGCAAACGGAATTCGGTCAGGTATTCACGGCCATTATGAAGCGAGCGGGCCCATTTTTCCAGGGCTCCTTGCAGATCATCCGGATGAACGTAATTCCGCCAACCGTTACCCACAATGGTTTCATTGGAATCATCACCAAAATCATCACGAACAACATCATTAACATAATTGAGCGCACCATCAGGTTTGGCAGTCCAAACCTGCTGAGGTATAGCATTCAGCAAAAACCGAAACCTTTCCTCGCTTTGCTTTAATCCGGTAATCGTCTGCTCTAACAAACGCTGTGTTTCGCTGAGTTCCTCATTGGTCGTTACCAGTTCCTCGTTAGTGGCCGCCACCTCTTCGGTCAGGGATTGTTGTTCACTGTAGCTCTCCTGAAGCAAATGACGCGATTTCACCATTTCGGTAATGTCGGAAGCCGTAACGATGATACCATTTACATGCCCGTCAGGGCTTTTGATCGGGTCATAATAAAAACTGATATATTTTGTCAGTCGTCCTGTTTCACTTTCCACATAAAATATTTCCTCTTCCTGCCCGTAAGGTTCTCCGGTTTTATAAACATCCGCCAGTAGGGCAGGAAAAGGCTGGTCGATCAATTCCGGTAAAATATCCATGAGTTTTTGTCCGGTAATTTCTTCGAGCTCTTTATACCAGAAATCTGCCAAAGGGCGATTGGCGATCTCCACTATATATTCGGGGCCGCGCAGTATCATTAGCGGATAGTGGGAATTCATCACCAAGTCCCGGAGATCGGATTCAACCTTCTCAGAATGCTTGCGTGCGCGAACGAGTTCAGTAACGTCGTAAACGAACACCATAATACCATCCGTCGCGCCTGATGGGTCAGTACGGGGTTGATAGGTAAAATTAAAAAACCTGTCTACCAGATCGCCGGAAGGATTGGTCAGCGGTACTAAAAGTTCATTTCCCTGATAGGTTTCTCCACTGTTATAAACATTACGGATGATGTCACCGATTGGCTGATGTTCAATTTCCGGCAAGGCCTCAAATATCGGACGCCCGAGTAATTCCCTTTCCGGTAAGAATTCCTGGTATGGGCCATTGACCAGTTCGAAAATGAGTTGCGGGCCGGACAAAATACAAATACCGGCGGGCGCATTCATAAAAAAGCGTCGTAATTTGTCGCGCTCCAAACGCAGTTCTGAGGTGCGCTTATTAACACGTTCCTCCAGCTCAGCATTTAGCTGGTAAAGATTTTCCTGAGTGGAATTTAATTCTTCATTGGTGGCGGTGAGTTCCTCATTTGCCGCAGCCAGTTCTTGGTTCAGCGTTTGCTGATTTTGAAATTCCTTACTAAGTTCGTAAGCCAGCGAGTTATTCAGGATCGTTCCGATGTGCAAGGCTGCGCTTTCGATGAAAAAAGAATAATCCTTATCAAGTCGTTTGCGCGCAGAAATCCCGCACACGAACTGCCCCTGCATTTCGGCATCCCCGTGGGCAATTGGTGCGGCATAAGCTTCTACCAGGGGTTCAGGCCAGAAATGATTGATGTCATCGGGATATATCAAATGAATATCGTGAACGTGACCGTCGGAAACAGGTTCTAAGCGATCGACATCCCAGCCAGCGGAGGCCAGGATTGCTGCGTGATCGTTCTTTCGAATACCATAAATTGCGAAGCACGGGAGATCTGCCTGGGCCGTTTGCAAAACCTCTTTGATGATCTGCACCGCTTCGGTCAATCGGTGTGCCTCGTTTTTCCTATTCATCAGTGCGACAAGTAGCTGATTGCGGCGATCATTGATTACTCGGAAGCTGGTTTCTATCACGGCATTAAAGACACCGCCAATACTACCATCTATTGCTTTGATGGGAGAAAGCGTGTAATCAAAATAACATTCTTCCGTGTAACCAAACCGATGCATATAAAGTGGAGCGTCAGGGCGACGGTAAGATGCCCCTTGGTATAAAACCGAGTCAAATTCCTCTTTTAGGCCCCCCCATATTTCTGTCCAGACTTGCGCACCTGGTTTACCCAATGCCCAGGGATGTTTTTGTCCGGGGATCGAGCTCCAGGGTTCATTGTAAATCAGACTGAAATCCGTACCCCAATATATTGCGATCGGAAAGCCGGAGTTGAGTACAATGCTGATCGCTGACCTTAAGCTGTCCGGCCATAAATTTGGCTCGCCCAAACTGGTCGCTGACCAGTCGGTTTGTTTAATCAATTCATGATGTTCGCCGCTCCCGGCTAAAAAAGCATATTCCTCGTCCACGGTTATTTGGGGGCTTTTAAATGTTTCCCCTTATAACTAAAAAACCTCCAAATTGTTGGAAAGCGAGTATAACATGCCCATTTTTTTTTAAATTTCTCCCCGAAATTATACCCGCTCATTGAAAAAACAGGATGGGGAGTTTGACGCATTTGCACGATAGGATGAATAATAAAAGGCAACATGATTTTTGACAAATGCCCCTTATGCCCGTAATGATGAAACTAACTAGATCAGCTTCTGGTTTGACAAAGTTTATCCGGAAGATCGCGACCGCGTACACGATAGTGTTTACGACGCAATAAATGACCATGCAAATAACTGGTCTCCTGAATACCGTTTTTTGAAGTCAGATGGTAATTATGCCTATATCTCGACCGGGGCATTATCCTGGAAGATGAATTCAGGACACCTTACCGTCTTGTTGGTCGATTATCGATATTATCAGCCAAAAGGCTATTGAGAACGAACTGATTAAGGCACACTCCGCGACTGAGGAACTCATGCGTAAAAAGGATGAGTTTATGAGCATAGCCAGCCATGAACTGAAAACCCCGGTAACCAGTTTGAAAGGTTCTCTGCAGATCCCGCAACGCATAGCCAGGAAAAGTGGACGGCCTCTATTAAAACCCGTTTCACCGCAGCCGTTGATACGGTTGGAGGCTATGTAAAGCTGATGCGCGGCCCTAAAGCTTTCTCTCATTAACTGGCACAAGTCAACACAGATGCACCGCACCTGATGGCATGGATATCGACACTCACAGAGGTGTTCGGAGGATTAAAGAGATGATCCAGGAATGTTAAGACTATGCGCGCGAGTAAAAATATTGTTTCACGAGATAACCGAAAACCATCTGTAGCAATTAGCCCGCAGTTAAAAACATCTGTAGTCATTAGCACACAGCGAACCCTTTTTAGTTCGAATTTAACAACACTGAACCCGATGTCGAAGCCGGGTTTTAACCCGGACCCACGCGGCACGGATATTGTCTTGTTCGGATTATGGATCAATTTTCAAAAACGGCACTAACCGGTATCGCCGGAACTACGGTCATGACAGCCGGCAGCGAGCTCATGTCCGTTTTATTTCAGGAGAATTTCAGAGAACCTAAGCATCTGGAAACCTTGATCAGCCGCCTGGTACCTCAGTTATCGCGTAACGCGAAAACAATTGCCGGGTGGGGCGCCCATTATGCGATGGGGCTCGTTTTTGCAGCTATCTATGTGGAGTTATGGGAACATCGTAAGATCAAACACAGCATAAAAAACGGGTTGATACTCGGTACGCTCAGCGGATTCCTGGGTTACCTGATCTGGAAAGCCACTTTTAAAGCGCATCCTTTGCCGCCCTGGATAAACTACAGCCACTACTATCTGCAACGGATCCCGGCACACATTGTTTTTGCTGTGGCTGCAACTATAGCTTATAAAATGACGCTGACATCTGAAGGAACTAAAACTGCGTAAAATTGAGAAAAATATTATATCCGGTGCACTGGCGCTGAGCGAGCTTCTGGAAAAAGAAATCGCCTGGCGTATCAACAATATGTAAAGTGCTTGGGTAAGGAGACCAAAACTTCACTGACTGGCTGCAGGGAGATTACAATTTCCAGCCCATGACGCTGGCGACGAAAAATCATGAACCGCCGCACCCTGCAGCGAATGGCGGGTTAGGCGCGTTGCTACTGAAATATTGACCTTGCATCTGAAAAAATTGCAGCCGGAAACTGAAAATTTTCATTGTCAGACTGTTGGCACGCTGCTTGACCATATGCGTATAGTTTAATTAACAATTGACATTAATTTTTTAGAGTAACATTTAAAGGAGAAAAGGCCATGACCTTAGTTAAATTCAACAACAACAAACGCAACAACACATTATTACCAGGAGTTAATGATGTTTTCGAATCAATCTTTAACGACACATTTTTCAGCGACCGCATGATCACCCGAGTGCCGGCTGTTAATATCAGCGAAAGCGAGAATAGCTACCAAGTTGAACTGGCTGCACCGGGATTGAAAAAAGACGACTTCTAGCTGAATCTGGAACGCAACCAGCTCACCATTTCGGTGGAACAGCAGTCGGAACAAAATGACAGCCAAAAGAGCTATAACAAGCGCGAGTACAGTTACAGTTCATTTGTGCGTTCATTCACGCTGCCGGACAGCGCTGATCACAGTCAGATCGATGCTTCCTATACCGACGGTATCCTCCGCATTGATATTGCCAAACGCGACGAGGCCAAAGCGGTGCGCCGCCAGATCGAGATCAAATAAGTGTAATTAGTTTTTAATACAAGAGCTCCTGCGCAAGGGGCTCTTAGTGTTTAACACGACCATGAAAACACAATTTTATATCCTGATGAGCGTAAAGACACTGCAGGGATTCACAGATTATGGGCAGTACTTTTTCGGCAATGACCGGGAGGCGGCCTATGGATTGTTCGGTCAGCTGAAAGGGTCCGAGCAACTCCGGGACGGCTGCCCGCTGCATATCGACTTAATGGAAACGGTAAATGACTTGCCGGTAAAGATCAGGACGATCTGCTGCACGCTGGACGAGCTTGGCTACAATTGCAAGCTGATCGCCAGGGAGATCTTTCGGCTAAAAAACCTGGAGGAAATGCTATGAAGCAAAAAAATCTTCCGGCGCCATTGGCTGGAGTGCTTGGCATGCTGCTACTGGCGCTGTGGACTGGAATGCAATGGCTACACCGAGGGCATATACCTGCCGGGCTGAAAGACCTGCTCGGCATCTGCTTCATTATTTGGTTCGCTATGATCCTGCTCCGGCGGAACAGTGATGATGATTGGGCAGGACAAATGTAATGCGGTTTGTCAAGAGGCGGAGTATCTCCGCCTCTTTTTATTATTTCAGCTTTTGATCGATAGCCCGAATTTCCGTGAGGTGATGCTTCAGCATCGGCAGCATTTGCTGTGCTAACGCTTTGACGGCCGGATCCTTGCCCGTGGTCGAATAATTCTCGAAAATATCCACCGTGTTCCGGTGACCGCTGACCATACCGTGCACATACAGCTGATCAAATTTCGCACCGGCATGTGCCAGCATAATGTCGGGCTTTATGCCGCCGGTCGCAGCGGCCGGCAAGGCATAACCACGGCTTTTAGCCAAATCCAACAACTTTTGTTCTGCATCACCATGGTCCTTCACCATCATCTGGCCGAACATTTTGACTTCAGCATTCGTAGCTTTCTGCACAGCCAACTGACCTGAACTGACTTCCTGCAAATTCTTGATGCTGGCGACGATCAGAAAATGTTTGGCCGTTGTGTCCGGGTCCGGCTGCGGGATCTGAGCCTTGGCCTCTGTGGCAAAGCCCAGTAGAGCGAATAACCATAACTTTCTCATGGCTGTCCGACCCCTCCCGAGGCCCCATAGACCTGGCCGCTGGCAAAGCTGGCATCGGCGGCTGCCAATTGTACATAGATAGACGCCAGCTCAGCAGGCTGCCCCGGTCTGCCCAGCATTGTCCAGCTACCGAACATCTGCTGCTTTTCCGGCTGGGCGCCGCCGCTGATCTGTAAAGCCGTCCAGACCGGCCCGGGTGCCACGCCGTTCACCCGGATGCCTTTCGACCCCAGCTGCTTGGCCAGCGACTTCACATAGTTCATCGTTGCAGCCTTGGTTTGTGCATAAGCATAAAGATCCGGTGAAGGGTCATAAGCCTGTTCCGAGGTCGTACCAATGATCGCCGATCCCGGCGGCAAATGCGGCAGCGCCTCGCGGATGATCCAGAATGGTGCGTAAATATTGGTCTTCATCGTCGAATCAAATTCCTCCGTGGTTACATCCACAATGGAATTGATCGACTGCTGCCTTCCGGCATTATTGACAATAATGTCCAAACCGCCCAAACCCGCAATTGCTTTTTGCACCAAAGACTTACAAAATTCCTCGCTGCGCAGATCGCCGGGAATGGCGATCGCTTTGCGTCCTTCTTTTTTGATCAGGGCGATGACTTCCTGCGCATCGGGTTCTTCGGTCGGGTAATAGTTGATTGCCACGTCTGCGCCCTCGCGGGCATAGGCGATAGCCGCCGCACGCCCCATACCTGAATCACCACCGGTGATCAAAGCCTTGCGTCCCATCAAACGGCCGGAGCCCTTATAGCTGGTTTCCCCGCAATCGGGTATCGGGTCCATTTTGCTCTGCAAACCCGGCCAGGGCTGTGGCTGGCTTTTAAATGGCGGTTTAGGGTAAAGCGTAGTCGGATCGCTGATCTTCACGGCGCCATCCGCATTTTTCAAATTCAAGCCGTTACCGGCAAAGGCGGGTGATACCGCCGCCGCCGCCAGCGCGGTACCTAACCCGGCCACCACCTGGCGCCGGGTCACTTTATTTTCTTCATTCATGTTAATCTTTCTTTTTAGGGACTTTGGCGCCTTCCTTCCGGGCTTCGGATAACCCGATGGCGATCGCCTGTTTTTTACTGGTTACTTTTTTACCGCTGCGGCCGCTTTCCAGCGTGCCTTCTTTTTCTTCGTGTAAAGCCTTGTGGACCTTGTCCTGTGCTTTTTCTGAGTACTTAGCCATAATGATTGCTATTAGTTATTGTTTGAATTGAATTAACCGTTAACTACCTCCCCGCCGTTGACATGGATCACTTGCCCCGTAATAAAGGAAGCGTCATCCGACGCCAGGAATACGTAAGCCGGACCCAGTTCCGAAGGTTGACCGGCACGTTTCATGGCCGTCTCGCTGCCAAACGATTTGATCTTTTCCTCATCAAACGTCGCCACGATGAGTGGCGTCCAGACCGGACCCGGCGCGACTGCGTTTACCCTGATCTTTTTGTCGGTCAAATTGGTAGCCAGAGAACGGGTAAAGCTCGTGATCGCGCCCTTGGTCGAGGAATAATCGATCAGGTTGGGTGAGGAACGGTAGGCCGTAACCGAGGTCGTATTGATGATGCAATCGCCTTCCCCCAGGTGCTCCAGTGCCTCGTTGGCAAAGTGGAAATAAGCGAAGATGTTGGTACGGAAAGTATCCTCCAGTTGCTTTTCATCGATCTTCCTGAGGTCTTTTTGCGGGAACTGCATGCCGGCATTGTTGATCAGGATATTCAGTTTCCCTAGTTTACTGACCGTCTGTGCCACCGCTTTTTTGCAAAAGGCGGCCTTTTTTACATCGCCTTTGATAAGCAGGCATTTACGGCCCTCCGCTTCGATCAATCTTTTGGTTTCTTGCGCGTCAATATCTTCATCTAAATATACGATAGCTATATCCGCACCCTCGCGGGCGAAATGCACGCTGACCGCGCGGCCTATCCCCGAATCACCGCCCGTGATCAGGGCAACCTTATCCTGCAGCTTGCCCGAACCGGCATAGCTGCTTTTGATATATTCCGGCGCCGGGTCCATCTTCGCTTCGATGCCCGGCTGCCGGTTTTGTTTTGCAGGTGTCTTGGCCATGATTGTTATTGTTGGTTTACTGGTTTTTGCTGTTCATACATCGTGTGTGCGACCGCGCTGTCCGGCATCAGGTTAGCGGCGTGAACCTCTAAACTGTTCTTCCAGCCAGCGATTACCCGGTCTTTGCCTGCCATTAAAGCCTCATAACCTTCCTTAGCCACATCCGCAGGATCAGAAAGCGCTTCCTTATCCTGCGCGATCTTGCTGTTCAGCATACCCGCTTTATTAAAGAAATCCGTATCGGTTGCGCCCGGCATCAGTGCGGTAAACGTGATACCCGAATCTTTCAACTCTTCCCGGATGGCGGTCGTAAAGGATAAGACAAAAGCCTTGGTGGCATGATACACCGCCTGCCAGGGTCCCGGCAGTTTGCCGGCTACCGAACCGAGGTTCAGGATCTTACCTTCGCCGCGCCCGGCCATCTGTCTTACGAAATGTTTGGTCAGGATTACTGTGGCGCAGATATTCAGGTGAATAATGCCCAGCTCTTTTTCCAGCTCATTGTCCTTAAATAAACCATAGACACCCTGGCCCGCATCATTCACCAGCACATCTACCTGTTCGGTCACTTCACTGCAAAGCGCCTTGGCCTGTTCCATGTCGGACAAGTCTTTCGCAATCGTTTTGACCGTAATACCAAAACTTTGCAATTCATTTTTGGTGCTGTCCAGTTCGGCCTGGTCCCGCGCCACGATGATCAAATTATAGTTGTCTTTAGCGAAAAGTTTCGCCAGTTCTTTGCCGATCCCGCTCGTTCCGCCGGTGATCAAAGCGGTTTTTCGTTGATTTTCCATTAGTTCTCGATCTTTACAGGTTCCTTGTTTTCCGTTTCTTTGCGCTGCTCCCAGGGTTTAAGTACCACCTTCACGCAGTCTTCCTCTTTCTTATTAAAAATCTCGTAACCGTGGGTTACTTCGCTCAACGGCAGCGTATGAGTGATGATATCGTCCAGTACCACTTTTTCGGTTTTCACGAGTTCGATCAGGTGATCGATATAATTCAAAACCGGTGCCTGGCCCATTTTCAGCGTAATGCCTTTATCAAAAACACGGTGCAGCGGGAAGTTATCATAAGTGGAACCGTATACGCCTACGATCGAAACAGTACCCATGCGCCGTACCGCTTTAAAAGCCGTATCCAGCACTTTCATGCTGCCTACTTCAAAATTAATCAGCGCTTTGGCTTTGTCCAGGATATCTCGCTCCGGTTCAAAACCCACTGCATCCACGCATACGTCCGCGCCCCGGCCGCCGGTCATGGCGCGAATGGCTTCTACTACGTCCACTTCATGCGGGTTCAGGGTTTCGACTTTATTAACTGCTTTAGCTTTTTCCAGGCGATAGTTCAGCGGATCGATCGCGATCACCCGGCTGGCACCGTTGATCCAGGCCGCCTTTTGCGCCATCAAACCTACCGGGCCAGAGCCGAATATGGCTACCACTTCGCCGCCCTTTAACTGCGCCCAGTCGATGGCCGACCAGCCAGTAGGGAAAATATCGGTCAGGAACAATACTTGTTCATCGCTCATGTTTTCCGGCACCACTCTTGGGCTGATGTCCGCATAAGGTACACGTACATACTCCGCTTGTCCACCGGAATAACCGCCATACAGATCGGTGTAACCAAATAAGGCTGCGCCTTTTTGACCGGCTATGTCGCCGTTAGGGCCGTAATGTTTGTAGTTGGAATTCTCGCAGGCCGGCGATGCATCATGCTGGCAAAAGAAACAATGCCCGCAGGAGATCGGAAAAGGAACGACCACTCGGTCGCCCCTCTTCAAATTCTTCACCCCCTTACCTACTTCTTCCACGATACCCATAAACTCATGGCCCATCACCATGGGTTCGGGTTGCGGAACGCCGCCGCTTAAAATATGCAGATCGGAACCGCAGATCGCGGTCGAGGTGACCTTTAAAATAACGTCTGAATCCTCCAGCAGACGCGGGTCTTCGACCGTGTCATAGCGGATGTCGCCGGGTTTGTGAAATACTGCTGCTTTCATAAGTAGATCGATTAAGTTCTGATGTCTTTAATTAACCTGAAGTAAATTTTTTTGTTTAATAATAAATGAAATAACTTAAAACACTGTCCCTCCACCTTTTGTAGTAATTGTATGGCAACAGAAACTCAACTCATAACTACACGTGACGGCGCGTCACAAAGCCCCTGGCAGGAACCTGTGTTAAAAGCCTTTCCGGCTACGAAAAACGATCTTGTTTATGATGCTTTGGTGGTCGGCGGCGGGATCACAGGTTTGACCACGGCCCTTTTATTGCAGGAAGCGGGCAAGCAGGTCATTTTAGCCGAGGCACACTCACCGGGCTTTGGCACCACCGGCGGCACCAGCGCTCACATCAACACCTTTGCCGATACAACTTATCGCGAAGCAGAAAGTGCCTTTGGCGAAGACGGCGCTAAATTATTTGCTGAAGCCATCGCAGAAGGTTTTGCGCTGATCAGCAGCCGGCAAAAGGACTGCGATTTTGAAAGCAAACCCGGCTACCTCTATGCAGAGACCGACAATGAAGTGAAACAACTGGATGAGATCTACCGGGGGGCTGTTAAGGTCGGTGTACCCGTTGCTTATACCGATCAGGTTCCGACACCTGTACCGTTCAAAAAAGCCCTGGTTTGGGATAGACAGGCGCAGTTTCACCCGCTCAAATACTTGCAGGATTTGCAAACAGCGTTCCTGGCTGCAGGTGGAAGGGTCAAAATTAATACCCTGATCACCGGCGTTGAGACGAAAGACGGAATCCACGTTTCAGGCGACATACAGGCCAAAGCCGTTGTCTACGCCACGCACATGCCGCCTAACATTAATTTGTTCAATTTTGAATGCGCGCCTTACCGCAGTTACGTGATGGCGGTAAAACTCAAAAGCGGCAAATATCCCGAAGCACTGATCTACGATTCGCAGGAGCCGTATCATTACGTGCGCAGCCATGTTATTAACGGCGAAGAACTGCTATTGGTAGGTGGTTTGGATCACAAGACCGGCCACGAAGACCCGGACAAGGCTTTCGCCAATCTCGATCAATACGTCCGCAAATATTATAGCGTTTCCTCTGTTAAATATCGCTGGTCATCACAATATTATGTACCCGTTGATGGCTTGCCATATATCGGACAAATGCCGATGGCGGCTGAAGGTATTTACTGCGCGACCGGCTATAACGGCAACGGAATGATGTTAGGTAGCGTCGCCGGTAAAATTCTCAGCGATATGGTCCGCAACCAACCGAATAAATACGAAAAACTTTTCAGCGCCGCGCGAATCAAGCCACTGGACAGCTTCAGCGAATTTGTCAAAGAGAATGCTGACGTGGCGTATCACTTCGTTGCCGACCGGGTAAAAGTTCACGAAACCGATTCGTTGAAAAGATTACAGCCTGGCACCGGCAAGGTGGTGGAAGTAGATGGACAAAAGGTCGCCGCCTACCGCGACGAAGCAGGAAACATTCATGCCCTAAACCCGGTCTGCACTCATGCAGGCTGTATCGTCAGCTGGAACGGCGAGGAGAAAAGCTGGGACTGCCCTTGTCACGGTGCGCGCTATGACATTCGCGGAAAAGTATTAACAGGGCCTGCAACAAAAGATCTTCTTACGCTCAATATCAATGAAAACAAATAAGCATGTTAAAAAATGGTCAGGCAAAGTCACTCAGCAGAGTGATGCACTCGACCTGGAAAAAGATATTTTCAAATCCAAAGACCCTGATAAGATCGCGGGCTCACTCAAGCATTCAGCCGAAGAAAGCAAACGAAGGAAAGCTTCACCTTTTCAAAGCGCGATGTCTATGCTCAATTTTTATGAGAACCGCGCCGGGCGCAACCTGAGCAAACGTCAGAAAGCGCCACTGGAAAAAGCCAAGAACAAGCTGCGTAAACTTTTCGGGAAAGCTGAAAAATAGGGATATGACAGATTTAGCAGACCGCTTTCCCGAAAACCCACTACTGATGCCCAAAGACCTGACACCAAGCGTAGCAGGTCTGCAGATCATCAGCCTGCTCAACCCGGGGGTTTTCCGCTTTAATGGTAAGACCTGGATGCTGGTGCGCGTAGCCGAAGGTGTAACGCAAAAAGAAGGCGTGATCTATTTTCTTGCGCTCAACGCCACCGGCAACACAGAGATCATCGAAGTGCCGCTGAACGACCCGGACCTGATCGCTACGGACGCACGTGTGATCAGCTATAAAGGACTGGATTACCTGACCACCGTATCACATTTACGTATATTAAGCAGCGACGATGGCATCCATTTCCTGGAACCGCCATTGAATACGTAATTATTTGGCAAAGGCTGCCTGGAACGCTTCGGCATTGAAGATTGCCGGGTTAGCCAGATGGATGATACCTACTACCTGACCTATACTGCGGTGTCCGACAATGGGGTCGGCGTTGGCCTGAAGACCACCAAGGATTGGCAGCATTTTGAGTCCGGCGGAATGATCCTGCCGCCGCATAATAAGGACTGCGCGATTTTCGAGGAGAAGGTAAATGGCAAATATTATTGTCTCCACCGCCCAAGCAGCAAGGAAATTGGCGGCAATTATATTTGGCTGGCCGAATCTTCTGATACCCGCCAGTGGGGCAACCATCAATGCCTTATAAAAACACGCCCCGGAATGTGGGATAGCGCCCGTGTGGGTGCGGGCGCGGCACCTGTCCGTATTAAAGGGGGCTGGCTCGAGATCTATCACGGGGCTAATGCCGAGCATCAATATTGTCTGGGTGCCTTCCTGCTGGATCTGAACGATCCGTCAAAAGTGATCGGTCGTACCAAAGATCCGATCATGGTACCGACCAACGCCTATGAACTCAGCGGCTTCTTTGGGAATGTCGTTTTCACTAACGGACATATCGTGGACGGTGATCTGCTCACCATTTATTATGGCGCGGCGGATGAATTCGTCTGCGGCGCGCATTTTTCAATTCAGGAAATTTTGTCTAAACTAAGTTGCGATTAATGAGGAAGCTAGAAAAATTACAGGGAAAAACCATCCTTATCACAGGGGCCTCCAGCGGTGCAGGACGGGCTGCCGCCCTCGAATTCGCGAAATACCAAACTAATTTGGTACTGGCTTCCCGTAACGAAGAAGCTCTTGAGGAGGTGAAGACCGAATGCGAGGCATTTGGCGCACAGGCCCTTATCGTGCCTACGGATACCAGCGACAGCAAAGCGATGATCGCCTTAGCTAACGCCGCGAACGACTGGCAGGGAAAAATCGATGTCTGGCTAAATAATGCCGGGGTCCTTGCCGCGGGCGATTTCGATAAAACGCCGATGGCAGTACACGAGCAGGTTATTCAAACGAACCTGCTGGGTTATATGAACGGGGCGCACGCCGTGCTGCCGATATTTAAAGCACAGGGTTATGGCACGATCATCAATAACATCTCCATCGGCGGCTTTCTGCCGGTGCCTTACGGCGCAGGATATACTGCTGCCAAATTCGGCTTACGCGGCTGGTCGGAAGCCTTGAAGGGCGAATTATCGGAATGGCCGGATATTTATGTGTGCGACCTGTTTCCCGCATTTTTAGATACCCCCGGCATTCAGCATGCCGGCAATTATACCGCTAAAGTTTTAAAGCCGGCTCCCCCTGTTTATGACCCGTTCCGGCTGGCCAGGGCCATGGTAAAAGTAGCTGTTGCCCCAACTGCAAACACCTATGTAGGCAGCATTTCAATTTTACTGAAAATAGGCCATGCGGTGCTTCCGGAATCGATGACCAAAATGACAAGTTTTGTGATGCGCAGATACCTAAAGTCGGCTGATCTGATTGCACTCAGTGACGGCAATGTGTTTACGACTGTAGATTACGGCCTGAGTACCCACGGCGGTTTCGGTTTGCCGGGTGAACCCAAAGCGCACCGAAAATATATGGCGGGCGTTTTGGTTGCTGGCATGGCATTAGGTTTATATCTGATGAGTAAAAAGAAATGATAGTCAATTATACCGAAGCGGGCTGGGAAATAGTTACGCAGCGGGCGCACGGCCTGCTGGCCGCGCAGATCGCGCAGCAATGGAAACAGAGCGCCAGGACCAAACGCTGGACGGAACTGCTCATGGCGATCGCTGAACATGACGATGCGCAAATAGAACTGGAACGCAATAACCTGCTGACCCCGCAGGGCGGCCCGGTGGACTTTAAAATGAAAGTCTTTGAACAGCGGCACTGCACCCAAACGATGGATTTCGCATTATCTAAAAGCCGTTATATTGCTTTGCTTTGTTCCATTCATCTGGATTTCGTTTACGGCGCGGAGTGCATGCATCATGCGCAAGGCCGTGCATTCCTGCAGGAACAAAAAAAGCTGCAGAAACGCTGGCAGAAGGAGCTGGGTATGAGTCTGGCTGAAGCGCAAAGGGATTATCGCTTATTGGAATGGTGTGATGCTTTGTCCTTGCTGCTTTGCCAGCATGGGAACCAGCCTGAGGCGCGCGCGATTGAGATCAGCAAGGGGCCGGATAACAGGAATCACCAGCTCATCCAACTGGCTGATCAAACGCTGACAAAAAGGCCCTGGCCGTTTGAAAGTTCCGGTTTCGCGTTTAACTTTGAAACGCGGCTCATTCCGCAATTAGCTTTTAAAAATGCGGCGGGGTTCCGGTCGGCGTTCCCGGAAGCCGAGGTCATTGAAAAACGCTGGACATTCAAATGTGACTGATCACCAGGGCCGCCGCCGCAATGATCGTTTGCTTGATGACCTCTTCGCAGCTGCCTTTGAATTCATAGCGTTCCGAAAAAAGGTGATCTTTGACGAGAACCGACACGAACATCGTACCCACAGGCTTTTCAGCAGTCTCGCTGCCCCCGGGCGTTGTCAGGCCGGTCACGGCTACAAAAATGTCAGCCGGCATGAGTTTCCCTAACCGCCGCGCCAACTCGTCGGTCACTTCCTGAGATTCTGGCGTATATTTTTCGATCAGTTCGTGGGGTACGCCCAGCAGGCTTTTTTTCAGATCTGCATTATAACAGGTGATGCCACCCTCCAGTACCTGCCCCGATTGTTCTGTCAAAGCAAATTCCGAGCAGAGCCAGCCGGCCGTGGCGCTCTCCACGAAAGCAATTCGCAATTTCTGTTCCGCCAGCAGTTGGGCGCACTCTGCGATCTTTTGTTCCATGATAAAATAAAACGTAAAAGGAAAATCGCGCTGCACGGAGGCGGAGATCAAAAATATATACTTTGAAAGGGTATTTAAAGTTGGTCTCGATCTTTGTGATCTCGTTCAAATGATGCTGCACCGGCGCGGTCTTGGCAGCGAATCCCTTAATATCAGCGCCTATATTGACGCTGGCTTCGGTTTGTATTAATAGTTTTTAGAAAACGGCCTTGCGGCCGTCCTCTTGCCGGGGATTACTTCCTTTTTCGTTAATAAGTGCTCCACTGCGCCACGCCATCGGGTTCCGCGTTTCTTACCTCCGCACTTTTTTCCGCACTCATTTGCTTATCCGTTTTGTCTTTGGTCTTCATCTCCTTCGTGAAGTCCTCCGCGAGCTTGGTCTGCCCCTCGGTTTCTTTCGCCTGCGCGATTGGATCTTCTACATATACAAAATCCTTGCCCATGCCTTTGATCTCACCTTCGTTCCAGGGACCGCGTATGGTTCCTTCAGACATATTATAGGCATTTTGCAGGTATCGCGGATCTGCGGCCAAAACTGCCGGCGGGAAATTAGGCTGAATGCTTTCCAGCGCCGCTTCGAACATTTTATAATGGGTCACCTCGCGGGTCATCAGGAAGGACAGCGTTTCGTGGATGTACGGGTCATCGGTAAATTTCATCAAATGCTCGTACACCAGTTTCGCCCTGGATTCCGAAGCCAGATTGCTGCGCAGGTCAACCGTTAGGTCGCCATTAGAATTAATATAAGAAGCGCACCAGGGAATGCCCTGACTATTGCGGGGCGTAACTCCGCCGCCGGTGATGATCCCAAATTGCGGGTTCGCGAAGACCGCCTGATGGATAATGTCCTCCTTGGCGGGTTTGCCGTTCATTACCTGCATGATCTCCGAACTATCAGCTGCATTTTTCAGCTCGCCATTGACGCCTTTGAGCAGCATCTGAATAGTCGCCCCGACGATCTCGAGATGGCTGAACTCTTCGGTGGCAATATCCATCAGCATATCGTATTTGTCAGGGTGCGGGACTTTGGCACCAAAAGCCTGTGTGAAATACTGCATGGCCGCAGCTAATTCGCCGTTCTCCCCGCCGAACTGTTCCAGTAATAAGTTAGCGAAGCGGGGGTCGGGTTTGGAAACCCGCGCATTGAATTGTAATTCTTTAACGTGGTGAAACATATTTGTAAAATTTAATGGTGACTTGATAGAGAATCGGCTCGGTGGAAAGGATCGTGCTATTTTTACAACCAAAGGCGCTGAGATATGTTTTTTAATTAAAGGATTTAATTAACAGTAAATTTTAAAACAAAAAATTTACTCCTTTAGTTATATAACACACTTTACAAGCTTACGCTTATTATGGAAGGACTTTCACCCTGGGCTATAGCAGTACAAAATTTATTTCATGGGCAGGATCTTCCGGCCATGTTTAAATTTGATCTGGCTGGGTATGCGGTCGGTATCTATCATCTCAATAATTCATTATGGATAAGCGTGACCTGTCCCCTAGGCGTACAGATTGTCCTGCGGCCGGCTTACACACCTAACGACCACCTGGAAATTACCCGCGTAAGCAAACATGAACTTGGTCTTTCGCTGCATCTAAAAGGTTCGATCGGCGATTACACGGTGCTGGTGAACTTTCCGGCACGGGATAAACCGGTGATCCAGTACCAGACGCTAATAAAACTCCATAAGCCCTTACTGATCCCTTTTTGGCCACGGGACATGGTTATCACGGGGCCTGACGGCGGAAGCCAGGAAATGGCGGGAACGGTTTTGGTTAGTCAGGTGGGCACGCGTTCCGGCTTGCAGTATGTTACGTTAGACCGGCCCGAAAGCGGAGCCTTCCTGTATTTCCAGAATTTGACCGCGTTGAATGATTATGCCCGGCTAACAGAAACCTCTTTAGGCAATACGGTAGGCGGCAGCTGGCCGGAACTAGGCTTTGCTTTGCCGCCGACCTTAAAGAATAAAGCAATCCCTGCGCATCGGGAAGTGGTGATATCTGATGCCTTCATCGCTTTTGATCCGGACTACCCTAAAGATGAACTAGCCCAGGCCAGACAATTTTTGGAGCTGCTGGCAGATGTCTATTTAGTACTGCCGAAACCGGAAACCCGATATTATCCCTGGCCGGAGATGGTCGGCAAAGGACTGCACGACCTTGAATTCAGTCACGGCTGCTGGTCGCATGGCGCGGGACAGGACTACCTGAACGCCTATGTTGCCGATTACCAGACGCCGCCGGAATTAATGGTACAGCTAGCGGTTTTAATGCCGCTGACAGATTATTACGACTGGTGCAAGACGGATTTGCCAGCGATCCAAAAGATCCGCAAGGGACTGGACGCTTTTTATAGCAAAAAACTAAAAACAGTTGTTCGCTTTCTGCCCGCTTTAGCCGGTCAGTTGAGCGGTGAGGAGGAACAGTTACAACCTAATGTGATGGATTCCTGGTACCTGCATCATCCTTTACTAAATTTAGGCCGGCTGGCTGTTCGTGGGGATCAGCAAGCTAAAAAACTGTTTTTAGATTCCCTGGACTATACCATCCAGGTAGCCCGGCATTTTAATTATGAGTGGCCCGTGTTATATCACATGGAAACGCTGGAAGTAGTCAAAGCGGAGACCGAGCCCGGGAAAGGCGGTGAAAAGGATGTCGCCGGGCTTTACGCGCTGGTGATGCTGCATGCGTGGCAGCTCACTAAACTGAACAAGTACCTGCTGGAGGCCAAACGGGCCGCTAAAACCCTGCAGGGCAAAGGGTTCGACCTGTTTTACCAGGCTAATAATACGGCGTTTGGCGCCAATGCGATGTTGTGGCTCTACCAGGAAACCAAAGAGCAGTTGTATCTGGACCTCGCCTATCTATGCCTGGCTAACCTGGTGAAGAATATGCAGTTATGGGATTGCGATTACGGCTACGCCAGAAACTATCCTACCTTTTTTGCAGTATTTCCTTTGAACGACGCCCCTTATACGGCGGCTTACGAAGAGCAGGAAGTATTTGCAGCGCTTCATAATTTCTTGCTTTATGCAGAAAACCAAGCTATCCTGCCTGCGGTAAATATCCTGGTGCCGGAATTCCTGCGCTACGTGGTAAACCGGGCGCAGTATTATTATCCGCCGAACCTGCCAAAGGAAATGTTGTCCGAAAAGGTAAAGACCGGGCAGGTCGATCATAAATTATGGATCGCGATCGAGGATATCCACGACGGCTGGGAACAGTCGGGCACAGTGGGGCAGGAAGTTTACGGGGCGGGCGTGGCTTTCGGGATCATCCCCCGGCATTTTTACCGGGTACCGGGTGAGGATTTCTGGATCTTTCTGGATTATCCAACCGCGCATTTCCGCCACAGCTCCGGCCAGCTCAGCTTCAGCGTTAAAGGAGATGAGCGCTTTCACTGCCGCATGCAGATCCTAAAGACAGGTAAAAAAGTGCTGCCAACGTTTACTGTAAAAACAAAGACGAATGTACTCAGCGGCAAAAAAGTAAAAAACGGTCATCAGGAATTTACGGTACCCGGCAACAGCACAATTCATATGCATTGGTCATGAAAAAGAAAGAAGGCTTTTTTGAGGCTTTTTCCAATTGGGCTACTGCGGCAGCCGGAAGTTCGGCAGCGTTTATCATAGCCGTTGCGATCGTTGTGGTCTGGGCAGTGACCGGACCACTGTTCCACTATTCGGAAACCTGGCAACTGGTCATCAACACAGGGACGACCATTGTGACCTTTCTGATGGTATTCCTAATTCAGAAATCCCAGAACAAAGATTCAAAAGCCATTCACCTAAAGTTGAACGAGTTACTGGCCTCGCACGAGGGTAGCAGCAACCGCCTCGTGGATAGTGAGAACCTCACCGAGAAGGAACTGGACCGCCTACATCATTTTTATGCACAGCTATCCACCCTGGCCGAAGAAGATAATGACCTGACCCGGACGCATTCGATCGATGCCGCGGAAGAAAACCACTATCGTAAATCCGGTAGCCGCCAATTGAAAACCAAATGAAACTGAAAGAACGTCTGAAATCTTTTAATCAGGGTTTGTTGCCGGATAAAGTTAAATTAAAATACGAGGCGATGGCAGAAAATGCGTTTCGTTTTTTCCGGGGAACCTGCCACTTGTTTTACGAAGACCTGGCAGCTGCCGAACCCTTGCCACTATCGCCGCTAGCCTGGATCTGCGGCGACTTGCATGTCGAGAATTTCGGGAGCTATAGAGGTGATGACAAGCTGGTGTACTTTGACCTGAATGATTTTGACGAGGCGCTGCTAGCGCCGGCCAGTTATGAAACCGTGCGTATGGTCACCAGCATTTTTATCGCTTTTGATAACCTTGGTTTTGAAGAGAAAAAGGCGCTGAAGATGGCGCGATTATTCTTAAAGACCTATTCGGCCACCCTGGCGAAGGGCAGGGCGATCAGCATAGAACCGCGGACCGCCAAAGGCATTGTTCATGATTTTCTGACCAGAGCCACCAAAAGCACCTATCATGACCTGCTCAAAAAACGCACGGTCAGTAAAAAGAAAAGCATTATGCTCTCGCTGGAAGATGAACGGCATTTTAAGCTGGATCGACCGCTTCGAAAAGCTTTGAAAGCTCATATCCAGGAATGGATTGAAACCAGTAGTGACGGCCCCTATAATTATGAAGTACAAAGCGTTGTTTTTCGTCTGGCAGGTACGGGCAGCATTGGAGTCAAGCGGTATTTGTTCTTACTGAAAAGCACCAATGCCAAAAATCAATATTTACTATTGGATATGAAGCAGGCGCGGGCTTCTTCGGCAATACCTTTTGTACCGGTACAGCAACTCGCCTGGGATACAGAAGCGGCGAGGGCGATCGGCGTGCAGCAACGGATGCAAAATGTACCGGCAGCGTTGCTTAGCACGACTGTCTTTCAAAACGATGCTTTTATTATCCAGGAACTGCAGCCGGTCAAGGATAGCATCGAGTTCAGGTTATTGAAAGATTACCGCGATATGAATCGGGTTATAGACGATATGGCGGCACTGACCGCTTCGGCGCAATTGCGCAGCGGCGGGAGGCAGGGTTCAGGAACTTTGGACGAACTGATAGCATTTGGGCTGGACCTCGGATGGCAGGAAGCAGTGATCGCCTACGCACAACGCTATGCTGCCAGAACAAAACAATACTACAACGAGTTTGTAAAAGATTATAATACCGAAAAATATGAAGAATAAATTTCTGATAGTCATGAACGAAAGCCCGACGGCCTTCGGTGAAATATCGATTTAGATAAAAAAAGAAACGCTTCCGCCTCAATAGATTATCCGGCGGGCTCACACGGGTAAAGCGATCCGCTGGATGTCATTTGTGGATAATACGGATCATTCCTGATCTAACTGGCGGATTTCGGGATTACCGACGGTATACATTGCGAGCAGGCTGGGCGGGACGGTAGGACGATGCGCGATGAAAGCATGGTCGGTGTCACGGATACTTTGCAATTGTTTCCAGATTTTAAAGTGCTGCAGACAGGGAAAGCTAAAGGCCATTTAAATCAGCCGGAATACATCTTTAAAATTATGATCAACAGGCCGGCAAGCTTATCCGGGTGACCGCCCGGCTGAGCGCCAAGCAGGCCCAAAACTTATTGCGAATGGAAATATTAGTTAAACTTTTTGGAGAGGGTGAAAAGTTGAGCGTGCTGCAAATGAGCAGCCGAGGCGCCCTGATGTTTCTGATCATGCTGGTGCTGATTCGCATCTCGGGCCGCCGGTCATTCGGGGTGCGGACGGCACTGGATAACATAATTGCCGTTTCTTTAGGCGCCATAATGAGCCGGGCCGTTGTAGGGGCCTCTCCTCTTTTCCCGGTCGTCGTGTGTTGTCTGGTGATCGTACTATTGCACCGTGCAGTAGGCCGACTGATCGCTGCTAGTAAGAAATTCAGCCGTGTGGTGGAAGGCGATAAGATTTTGCTTTTTGAAGACGGTGTGTTCTTAAAAGAACACATGAAAAAGGCCCTCGTCTGTCAAGAAGACCTCATGCAAGGAGTACGGAAATCAGCTTTGACCGAGGATATGGAAAAAATAAAGAAAGTCTACATGGAACGCAACGGGGAGATCAGCGTAATCCGAAAATAATGCTTTTTGGAATATTAATTGTATAGATAGATTAAATTCTGAATACCATGAAAACAAAAGCAAGCAAAAATGTGAGCCGCACCCCTGAAGCAGAGAGTGCGTTAAAAGAATTATTCGTTGACGAATTAAAGGACATCTATTGGGCGGAAAAACACCTGGCGACTGCCTTACCGAAAATGATTAAGGGCGCCACTTCAGAAGACCTTAAAAACACCATCAGCACGCACCTGGAGGAAACCAAAGGTCAGATCACCCGCTTAGAAAGCGTATTTGAATCAATCGGTGAAAAAGCCGCTGCAAAGAAATGCCTGGCGATGGAAGGCTTGCTGAAGGAAGCGACTGAGTTACTGGAAGATACCGACAAAGGTACCGAAGTACGTGACGTAGCTATTATTTCTGCCGCGCAAAAAGTGGAACATTATGAGATCGCCTCTTACGGCACACTGCGTACGCTGGCCGGAACTTTGGGTTTTAGCGAAGCACAAAGCCTGCTGGATGAGACCTTAGCCGAAGAAAAAAATGCCGATTCCCTGTTGACCCAAGTAGCCGAAAATTACGTGAACCAAGCCGCCGCCGCAGAAGTAGAATAATCATCCGCAAAATTGTGATTAACAAGGGGATGCCGGAAGGTATCCCTTTTTTATGGCCCGATTTTTTAAGTGAATTTTTATAGGAATGCAAACTATGCAGCGCCGCAAAAGATAACAGTGCGTGTAAAAGACCAGTTCATGGGTCTTAAGTCAGATGACCTTGAGTGCACATTTCACATTAATACCGGATGGACTCCAACCATACCCGCCACCTTTCGGGCTTTGGAACCGGCACTTCCTACGCTATAAGATTATTTAGCGGCATGGCAGATAAGTCTGGGCAGGAAGTCAGAGCTGGATCGGCTGAATGTTTCATTTAAGCTTTCCTCTTGAGCATGGATTTACCGTAATAACCGTTTGCCAGGGTAAAGACAACAGCTTATTTACCTTATGAAGGTATAACAATTATAAGAAAACAGCCCTGCTAAACAGTTGAGAGATCGCTCAAACCATTTATCAGCTGTCCTCGTACGTTCAGAGAAAACAAACGATTTGTTGATTGGTTCAAACTTGTTCACCATAGTAAATTTAGAGCAACAGGCATCTTGAAAAGACCAATGTAATGAAACTTTGAAACCAAAAACGAAATATATTTATAACCTACGACAATAATTGTTATAGCCTGCATGATTGCAGGCTAATTCTGCAACTGCGAACCGATAATATTAGTCGGGGGTTTGCATTTTTATTTTCTCGATAGTAGCCAGGTGCATCTTCAGCATTGGTAAGGCCTTATCTATAAGCACCTTCATTTCCGGATATTTTACCTTATGACGTGCGTTTTCAAAGGTAGCGATATCCTTTCTATGATCATCCACCATTGCATTAATATAAGCTTTGTCAAATTCATTAGCGGGTATCGAGGCAAGCTTAGATTTTAGTTCGGCTTCTTCTTTGCCAACGGAGTCCTGTAAGACGATACGTTTGCTTTTAGCCAGTTCTTTTAATTCCAAATTGGCCTTTGAATGATCATCGATCATCATCTTTCCAAAATCCTTTACTGCTTTAGAAGTGCCTTTTTCCTGCGCAAGTTTGCCCAATTCAACTTCGGCCATCCCTCCGTTTGCCGCTTCTACCGCAAATTTGGCGTCGGGAGCACTTATCGCCCAGTCGCCCGTGCCTGTTTGTTTGTTATGGATCGAGTCTTGATGAGTATTTGTACTATCAGCTTTTTCTTTACTGTCTTTGTTCGAATTGCATCCACTAATCACAATATTTGCAGATGCTAATAATATAATAATTAGCTTTTTCATAATCATTTAGTGAATTTAGTTTTCGACTATCCTTCCCTTAAGGTCCTTTTTAAAGATTATTAATGATTGCTTTTGGAAGAGCTGCCGCTTGGATCTGCATTACCGTTACCAT
The DNA here is from genome assembly GCF_047324315.1 of Mucilaginibacter sp. Mucisp86. Taxonomy (NCBI): domain Bacteria; kingdom Pseudomonadati; phylum Bacteroidota; class Sphingobacteriia; order Sphingobacteriales; family Sphingobacteriaceae; genus Mucilaginibacter; species Mucilaginibacter sp. Mucisp86. The sequence goes on along the minus strand of NZ_CP168503.1, from coordinate 3,346,189 downwards.
TAGTATCGCCTTTCAACGTATCTTTCCTGGCAGCCTTTCGCTGATCATTGATCGTATTGGTATCAGGCTGTACCCCGCTCCCTGCTTTGAAAGTTGCAGTAGTGTCTGTAGAACCGTTCAGTTTTTTGTTACGATCATTCGGATTACAGGCTGTCAAAGCAAAAGCACTCATTGCAAAAAATGCAATCAATTTTAAAGCTTTCATAGATTTGATAAATTAATTATTCAGTTAAACTTCTTACAATTCCGCTACCTATAAATTGAAAATTTACCTCCCAAAGGAAACGGCGTGCCTATTACAAGAAAAAGAAAACTCACCGCGTTTGCCGACATGAGACATTTGCCGTACACTATTATTCGCAAACATTACCTCTTGACGCTATCCATTTTAGAGGTATCCGCTTTTTTTGTTTTAGTACCACCGGAAGGACTGTTATCGATTGTCGATGCATCGCCGGTAACGCTGGTCGTTTTTGAAGTATCTAAATTTGACGGCGCATCGTGTTTGGCTTGTGCGGTGTCTTCCCCTGATCTGGCAGAATGATCACCATTGCAAGCCATGATGAGGCTTACTGAAAGCACGAATAAGCCGGTAAAAATGTTCTTTCTCATATTCGATCTTAATTAATTATTTCTGAGTGGTAGTTTTTGTTTCTCGTTTTACAGGAGGTCCAGGCTCTCCGTTTTCGTTGTCAGGTGTTACCGTTGAGACTCTTGGTGCTTCCGGCTTTTTTTGTTCACCAGCTAAACGGCCTTTGCTTGTTTCCGTATTGACTTTTGATTTCATAGTTTTGAATTAAATAATCAGTTGAATACTTCTTTTTACTTTTAATTAATAAAAATTCGGACGGAAAGTTTTTGAAAATTAAAATGAGAAAGATTTTTACAAAGTTTTAAATAGACAACAGATTCATTTAAAATGGAATATGAATATTTACTTTTTGAATAATATCGAAAATAATCCCAAATTAAAATTGAATTTTAATTTATATGTTTGATTTTAAAGAAACAATTATTAACTTCGCTTCTATAGTTGTAAGCAGTCTTTGAATCTAAAGCGAATGGACAACCTAATTTGAAAGTACATGAAAAAGAGAATTGTTGTAGTCGACGACGATGACGATATCCTTCAAATAATACGCTATATACTGGAAGAAAAAGGCTACTTGGTTGATGCAGTCACCGATATACTTTCATTTAATAAATTAGGCAACGTCAAGCCTGACTTGATCCTGCTTGACGACTGGCTTAGCGATGGATATGGGCACCTGCTTTGCAGGGCATTAAAGCAGAACCGTCAGACTAAAACAATCCCGGTGGTACTGATTTCTGCAAAAAATGACATCGAATGCATTGCTGAAAAAAGCCATGCAGATGATTATATCCCTAAACCGTTCGATCTCGACTTCTTTATGGATAAAGTCCAGTCTTGGCTATCACCACATCAAAACGCCCTACGGCCTGACTAAGTTGAGACTACTCAAATATTTAATGAAGTAATACGTCCCTGAAATACCGGGTCAGCGAGTCGCTTTCCCTCTTCGTAAACGAATTTGGAATCGCCAATTGTCTCATATTTGTTTGATTAATGATCGATTATTACAAAAATCAGCACGAAGGTTGAAATTCAATATTGACAAAAAGCACAAAATATCATTGACTTTTATCATTAGTAATTTCTTATCATATACAGGTCAAACAGTTCCTTAAGTCGGAAAACCAATAATTACATCGCCATCCGGTTTTATTATCAAACACTCTGAGGCCTAATGACGGAGTTTATTCATCATGAGATTCATGCCGGCTGGTATAATTCCGAACATTTCAATTTTCAATGCTTGTAGGCAGCACCAAAACAGTCTATTTCGTCAAAACCAATATTTCTGGCGATATATGATAGGATACAGAAAATTCAATTTAAGTCCAAAACGCTGACTATCATAAAATTAACAAACAGGCATCATCATTGATCAAGGCGCGTATATTTTAACCTTTAATTTACAATTCGATGAAAAACAAAACAAACGCGCTTCTAAAAAATGCCAGACGTCCTATTTTACTAATTGCATTGACCATTGCGGGGTCTTTCGCGACACAGGCTCAGGTAGCGGATTATTCAACGGATGAGCACCTTAGCCCCGAGGTACGAACATTTCTCAAGGCCCTTAATAATGGGGGACCTGCGGTAGAAAGCTTAAAGCCGGCAGAAGCACAAAAAGTCCTGGTAGATGCTCAAGCCGGGGTAAAAGTTAATTATTCGGGGATAACCGAATCTGAAAAAACGATCAAAACGGATGGGTTTACTATAAAATTGAATATTGTTCGCCCTTCAGGTGCCAAGGGAACCTTGCCGGGCTTCATTTTTATTCATGGCGGCGGTTGGGTTCTGGGCGATTATCGTACTCATAAACGGATGGTCCGTGATCTCGCCGTAGGATCAGGTGCCACCGGCATTTTTGTTAATTATACCCGTACCCCCGAAGCACAGTATCCGGTGGCTATTAACGAGATCTATGCAGCCCTTAAATGGGTATCTGAACATGGTGCAGAAATTCATGTAGACGGGAAACGGATTGGAGTAATTGGAAATAGTGTAGGGGGAAATATGACAGCGGTAATGTCACTGATGGCAAAAGAGCGGAAGGGACCTGAGATCAAAGTCGCCGTTATGATGTGGCCGATAGTGGATGCCGGATTCGACACCGAATCTTACCGGCTATTTGGCCAGGATCGTTTTTTGACAACTCCTCTAATGAAATGGATGTATGACATGTACATCCCACAACCCGAAAAGCGCAAGGAGATCTACGCATCTCCGCTGCAAGCCAGTATCGAACAGTTAAGAGGGTTGCCGCCTACGTTAATACAAACCGCAGAAAATGATATTCTTCGTGACGAGGGTGAAGCTTACCGCCGCAAACTTCTGGAAGCTGGGGTTAAGGCTACGACAGTAAGATACAATGGCGTGATACACGATTTCGGCCTGCTCAATGGACTGGCTACGATTCCACAAACGGAGGCTTTGTTTGTCCAGGCTTCTGCTGAGCTAAAGAAGTATCTCTTTAAATAAAAAGCAGGTTTAACCAGAAAGCCCGAATGATCTTGTGCATTCGGGCTTTCTTTTTTTTCCGCCGCTAAACACTTAGACAATACTTCCGGTTAGAATTTCAAGAAAATCGTTCTATTTCATTTTAATTTTATGCCTAAATTAGAATTAAATTGATGAGTTTGTAAACAGCACCGACCTTAATGTCCATTCAGACCCTACCTTACAGCAATCTGCTAACTATTGACAGAACCTCAGATACGCCGGTGTTCAGACAGCTAGCGAATGGTTTAATGACACTGATCAGAAACGGCAAAATTCAACCCGGACATCAACTACCTCCCAGCCGTGAGATGTCTGGTATGATAGGACTTAATCGTACTACAATCATTGCTGCATATGATGAGTTAAAAGCCCAGGGATGGCTGGAAGCAAACGGAAAAAAAGGAGTGTTCGTTGCCGGGCATTTGCCGGTCGTCACCCCAAAGTCTTTCAAAACTGAAGCCCGGTCAGTTTCTACTGCTCCCGATGAAACGAACTTTCAAAAAAAAAATCATTTTAACCGGCCTCCTTTCCGGGAGGTCAAACCATTTCAATTACTGATCAATGATGGTTATCCAGATCCACGGATAGCTCCACTTAATTCGATAGCCAATCGTTATAAAACATTATTGGACAAAGCGGCTTTACACGGCCCGTTAATGACCGGCCACGCTGCGGGTAGTCTGTCGTTAAGAATGGAATTGGCTGAATTCTTATCAAGAACGAGAGCTTTGAATATCAAAAGTGAGCATGTACTGGTCACACAAGGCGCTCAATTAGCGATCTATATCGCGGCCAGCCTATTATTGAAACCTGGCAGCTCAGTTATTGTAGCGGATATGAATTATATCCTAGCGGATATGCTGTTTGAACAATTAGGGGCCACATTAATCAAAGTGAAGGTGGACGAACATGGAATTGATGTAGACGAGATCGAAGAGGTTTGCCGAAAGTCCAGGCCGGATCTATTATATATTATTCCGCATCACCATCACCCGACGACCGTGACGCTAAGTGCGGAAAGGAGGATGAAATTATTGGCTATCATCCGAAGGTATCAACTGCCTGTGATCGAAGATGATTACGACTATGATTTTCACTATAATAATGGTCCGACCTTGCCCCTTGCAAGTGCAGACCACAACGGCTATGTGCTTTATGTTGGCTCCATTTCTAAAACATTAGCACCATCTGTCCGCCTAGGTTATCTCATAGGCAGCACGGACTTTATCATTAAAGCTACACGGCTTAAGCAATTGGTATCGATACGTAGCGATGTATTATTCGAAGAGTCCGTAGCGCAATTGTTTAATACCGGCGAAATGCAGCGCCATCTGCGGAAGTCGGTCAAGTTATACATGCAGCGGCGCAACCGGTTTTGCGAACTTTTAAAGGTGGCTCTCGGAGATCTAGTACAATTTACCAATCCCGAGGGCGGCATGGCCGTCTGGATTGTCTTTCCGGATAATTATTCCGTAAGTGAACTGGCGATGAGATTGTACGCTAAAGGGATTCATATGAATGACGGCAGTATTTATCCTTACTCAACTACCATTAACGGCACGAGAGTAGGATTTGCATCATTGAATGATTCGGAGATGGACATGTTCGCGCAGGCGCTTGTTCAAGTTAAATAACCGAAGGCAGGTCTTTACCGGGCCTGACTTCGGCTAATTTTGACCCATATTAATTTGCTTTAAGCCAGTCATCAAAAAGGATCGAACCGGCCCGAAACTCACCAAGCGGAACCAACAGGTCTTTTGGGATGTCAAAAAACATATATTTGTCCTCATCGTTCGGAATAAGAACCTTGCTATTACCTTTATGAGTAATATATCTTTGGACAAAATCAGTCATTGACGCACGTTCAGCACCTGCGATCTCCACAGTTCCGTTTTTAGGTTTTTCCAAGGCCAGCTTTACGACAAGATCTACGACATCGGCAGCAGCGATCGGCTGGTACTCAACGGTAGAAATATTCACTTCCGTCTCGTTACCCTGAACCGCAATTAAAGTCGTGATATGTTCATGAAACTGGGTAGAACGAATAATCGTGTAAGGGATCCCGGAACTTTTGATGTTATCTTCTTGTTCTTTCTTAGCTTTGAGGTATCCGATATAGGTAGCGCGGTCTGTCCCTACGATCGACAGTACTAGGTGGTGTTTAACGTCTGCTTTCTTTTCCAACGCGGCAAGATTCTTTCCTGCGGCCCTAAAGAAATTCAATGCCGTTTCATCATCCGGCGACGAAGAATTGGACAGGTCTATAACCACATCCGTACCATCCAGCGCCTGTTCCAGGCCCTCGCCAGAAACAACGTCGATACCTTTTGAGGGTGATCCAATGATCACTTCATGACCTGCTTCAGTCAATTTTCTGCTGACGTCCTTGCCAATCAGTCCGGTCCCTCCAACTACTAAAATTTTCATAAGTGCTATATCTTTTTATTATCTCAATTAGCGAACACAATGTACTCCCCCTTGATCAAGATTTTCGGTCTAATGAGAACATTACAATAGCGATCGCTTTATTTAAGCAAAATAAAGGATCCTGTGGATGAAGGTAATCATCCAAGCTTCAAAAACATGACCATCCAGAAGGAAACCATAATTGGTACTCTGTGGCCGGCCGGGAATTACTTTTGATGAAAACTTATTCCTCTTATTTGGCAAGTAACCTAAATTCAATCACAACCATGAAATAATCTTATCGACAGTTTAAACGAATCTCGTTTTCAGAAATTCAAAAAAACGCCATTTTCTTGCTATAATTTCATTCAAATTATCATTACAAGGAGCTTTTAGTTAGTTATCTTTATAAGGCCGCCGCCAAATATTTTAATACCCCTAGATGGCCTTAAATCTACCTTAAGCCCGCCTGCAAGACGGGCTTTTTTTAGTGCAACGCCGAAACCTTTATAAGTTAATAAAGTTTGTATATCAGGTTATTTTAATAGGGGTATTAAATAGCCAATTGTGGCAATGCTTTTAAAAAGCATGGCTTCTTCATAGCTTCTTCTGGGCATAAACCGGCTTAATGGTGGGTATTCCGGAAGGCATAACCAGGCCATTCCGTGCGCATTGGAGCTCCAGGTTGTGTAAGCATTTAAGAAAATCGCAATTAGGACTCAATAAACTACGATGATCAAAGTGTTACGGAATTAGCTGTTTGCTAATCCGTGAAAGGGTGATCAATGACTCCGGAATGTCCAGTTTCGGGCACTTATTAAAACCCACTTAACTACCCCAAGCGAAGACTCCGGGAAATCCCTGAAGACACAATTAGAAATTTGGAAGCACAACCATGATCAGCTCTTGCGATCTCCAAAAGGGATGATTCCTCCAGATATATTTTCGATAAATAATTCAAATTTTAGAATATGATTAGTACCTACATCTTATCTTTGCGTAAGATTTGCGTCCCCATTTTCAGACAAGAAAAAACTGGTGAGTCACGCGGTGAGTCAATTTTCGAAAAACCAATAATTGACTGAAGATCAAAGGAATACAGAGACAGGTTCTGAACCCTCCCTCTCCGCTGATTGTACCAAAAGTCAAAAATCGGTTAAATCAAGCGCCCAAAGTCAACCGTCGAGATTTCTGAATGTTCTAAATCCCTATCCTTCTTTTTACCAATCTCGGCCCAGCTCCGAAATGAATATCATCTATCTGAAAAGCATACAGGTCATATCACCAGAAAATCTATCCTCATTATCAAAACCATCATTGACTATTTCATTTACATACGCGGAACAGAATAAATGAAAGCATATGCAACAATATTCTTGCATAATCGATGACGTTTATAAGTTTTTGGTATCTTAGTAAGGTCTTTACGAACCTTTACGTCTCGTTTATCACTAATTCCGAACCTTTCATGAAAAATAGGAAATTTCCTTTACATGCGATTAAGCTGCCACTGGCATCCAATCCCATTATTTTTGTTGTGTGCATTTTATTTTTGCTGGTTTTGGTGCCTGGCGGCTTGCTAGCACAATCACCAACCCTAAGTTATAGTACGCCGAAAAGTTACACAGCTGGTACGGCCATTACCCCACTGGTACCCACAAGCAGCGGAGTGGCTGCACTGTCTTATTCCGCACCGATAGCCAAAGGTTCAGGGTTTTCTCAACCTTTTGATGTGGCTGTTGATAATGCCGGGAATATTTACGTAGCCGACCATTTGAGCAGTTCGGTAAAAAAAATACCTGCAGGTGGCGGTGCGCCGGTTAGTATAGGTTCGGGGTTTACTAATCCTTCGGGGATAGCTGTAGGAGCATCAGGTAATGTGTATGTGGCAGACGCGGGAAACAATGCTATAAAAAAGATTTTAGCCTCTAACGGCAGTGTTGTGACAATCAATAGTGCAGATTATCCCTTCGGTATCGCGGTAGATGTAGCGGAAAATATTTATTATACTGATGGGAAGTCCGGAACTGTTAAAAAAATACCTGCGGGTAGTACCACCCCCGTAACGCTTAGTAGTCAAGTTTTCAACGGATTATTAGGAATAGAGGTTGATGGTAAAGGTAATGTTTATTTTAGCGACCAGGATAGTCAGGCTATATACAAAATACCGGTTGGTGGCAATACTGCAGTTAAGGTAAACTCGCAGCCAATAATTCAGGACGTAGGATTAACAGTTGATGCCTCCGGTAACGTTTATGGCGCCTCAACGTCTGATAACACTATACGGATGTTCCCCGCCAATGGCGGTAGCAGCGTTCTGATAGGTACCATGGCCAGCCAACCGCAAGGTTTGGCGTTCGATAACATGGGAAATCTGTTCGTAGCCACCATAGATGTGACGATAAAAGAATTGAAACCAACAGGAGGTTATTTTATTAATGCACCGTTGCCGCCCGGGTTAAATTTCAATAACAGCACAGGCACAATAAGTGGTACGCCGACTGCAGCCAGTCCTTCAACCAATTATACCGTTTTGGCATATAACGCAACAGGGAGCGCTTCAGCCACAATCAATATCACAGTAGCTTTACCACCTCCTGCTCCGTTACCAGTAATAAGTTACAATGGAGGTTCGCAGCATTACACAGCCGGTACGGCCATTACCCCGCTTACGCCAACGAGTAGCGGAGTAGCTGCACGTTCTTATTCCACACCGGTCATCAAAAATTCGGCGATTAATAAGCCCACAGGTTTGGCTATGGATAAAGCCGGGAATATTTATGTGTCTGATTTGAGCGGACCGGTGAAAAAAATACCTGCGGGTGGTGGAGCGCCGGTTGCCTTGGGTACGTTTAGCGCCCCAACTGGTGTAGCCGTTGATCCATCAGGAAATGTTTACGTAGCCGACAGGGGAAGCAGCTCGATAAAAAAAATATTGGCATCTGATGGCAGTATTATCACATATAAAAATCTTGGCTTACCCTATGGCATTGCAGTAGACGCAACGGGAAACATTTATTATACAGATCAGGGTACCCACTCAGTTAAGGAGATACCATCCATTAGCAATACCCCTATTACACTCACCTCAATTTCCAACTCAGTAACGGGGATAGCCGTTGATGGAAGTGGCAATGTTTATTTCTGCGATTTAAGCGGGCAGTCAATATATAAAATACCAGCGGGTGGCGGCACGCCTGTTAAGGTTAACTCGCAATCAATAGTTGGCATGGTGGGATTAACGTTGGATGCCTCCGGGAACCTCTATACTTCATCTACTGATAATACTGTACGTATGTTCCCCGCCAGTGGAGGCAGCGGTGTATTGGTAGGTTCAGGATACAGCAGTCCGGTAGGTTTAGCTGTTGATGCAAATCAACATGTATTTGTAGCCGATCAGGGTAATAATGCAATCAAGGAATCACAACCAACGGGAGGCTATTTTGTCAATCCGGAGCTGCCGTCGGGATTGGCTTTTGATAGCAATACCGGTACCATAAGCGGAACGCCGCTTGCCGCCAGTCCTTCAGCCAACTTTACTGTTACTGCATACAACACTACAGGCGGGACTTCAACTACTGTTAATATTACGGTAGCAACTGCCCCCATATCGCTTTTAACATATAATGGAGGGCCTCAGCAATACATGGTGAATTTGCCAATTACGCCGCTGGTGCCAACAAGTAAGGGAGTGGCTACAGCCTCGTATTCAACCCCGGTTACAAAAAGCTCAGGATTTAATGATCCTACAGGTGTAGCCGTTGACGCTTCGGGCAATATTTACGTGGCCGATTATATGAACAGTTTGGTGAAAAAGATTCCTGCAGGCGGTGGGGCAACTGTTGTTGTAGGTTCGGGCTTTAATAAACCTACAGGTGTAGCTGTTGATGCTTCGGGTAACATATACGTGGCCGACAGGGGAAACAACGCGATAAAAAAGATCTTAGCCTCTGACGGAAGCATTGTAGCGTTCAATGGCATTGGCTCGCCGTACGGCGTTGCGGCAGATGCGGCAGGAAACATTTATTATACTGACCAGGCAAATCTGACGGTCAGGAAAATACCTGCTGGTGGCAGTTCCCCCCAAACATTTAGCGCAAGTTACAATGGGCTAACCGGAATAACTGTGGATGACAACGGCAACGTTTATTTTAGCGACTCGGATAGCCAGGCTGTATATAAAATACCTGCCGGTGGTGGTACCGCCGTTAAGGTAAACCTGCAGCCAATAATTCAGGAGGTTGGGTTGGTAGTTGATGGCTCCGGTAACGTCTACGTGTCCTCAACGGCTGACAATAGTGTACGGGTATATCCTGCTAATGGTGGTGACAACATTCAGGTAGGTGCAGGATATAATAATCCCGCAGGGTTAGCGGTAGATGTTGCAGGGAATGTATTTGTGGCCGATGGCGGCAACAATGCTGTTAAGAAAGTACAGCCAACAGGCAATTATTTTATCAGCCCCATGCTGCCTTCGGGGTTAAGTTTCGATAGTAATACGGGTACTATAAGCGGAACTCCGCTCGTAGCCAGGGCCTCAACCAATTATACCGTTACTGCATATAATGTTGCGGGTGGTGCCTCAACTACGGTCAATATCACCGTAGTTCCGGCTGCTGTGCCAACAATAAGCTATAGTGGAGGTGCTCAGCATTACACAGCTAACTCGGCCATTACCCCACTAACACCAACCAGTAACGGGGTAGGTGCGCAATCATATTCGGCTGCGGCGAACAAGGGTTCAGGATTTAGCAATCCGATGGGCGTAGCTGTTGATAACGCAGGCAATATTTACGTAGCCGATTATGCGAACAGTTTAGTGAAAAAAATACCTGTTGGCGGTGGCGCGCCGGTCAACATAGGTTCAGGCTTTAACAGCCCCACCGGTGTTGCTGTTGACGCATCGGGTAACGTATATGTGGCCGACCAGGGAAACGGGGCGATAAAAAAGATCCTGGCCTCAGATGGCAGTATTGTAGCGTTCAACAATCTTGGCACCCCCTACGGTGTTGCAGTTGACGCAGCAGGGAATATTTTTTTTACCGAACAAACCTCAAAAACTGTTAAGGAGATCCTGGCCGGCAGCAGCGCGCCTATAATAATAAGTACCGGCATTACCGATAATAATTTTTACTATCATATACTCACCGGTATAGCCGTTGATGGAAATGGCAATGTTTATTTTAATGACGCGGATGGTAACGCGGTATACAAAATACCGGCCAATGGCAATGGGTCTCGTGTTAAGATTATTTCACCCCCCATAGCAAAAGCGGCCGGATTAGCAGTTGATGCTTCCGGAAATGTTTATATTTCCTTTGGGTCTGATAATACTGTACGCATGTTTCCGGCCAACGGCGGTAATAGTGTCCAGATAGGTTCAGGGTATAACAACCCGGCTGGTTTAGCGGTTGATGCCGCGGGAAATCTGTTTGTGGCCGACGCGGGTAATAATGCAATCAAGGAATTGCAACCGACAGGCAATTACTTTATCAGCCCCATGCTGCCTGCCGGCCTAAGCTTTGATAGCTACACAGGCACAATAAGCGGAACGCCGCTCGCTGCCAGCCCATCAACCAATTATACTGTCACTGCCTACAACCCTACAGGCGGAGGAACTGCTACCATCAACATCAGCGTAGCGCCGGTTCCCTTACCAACGATAAGTTACACCGGCGGTTCTCAGCATTATACAGTCAATGCGGCTATTACCCCGCTTACACCGACCAGTACCGGCGTAGTTGCAAGGTCTTATTCGGCTCCGGTAATCAAAGGCTCTGGATTTAACAACCCTACTGGAGTAACTGTTGATAAAGCCGGAAACATTTACGTTGCCGATTATGCTAACAGTTTAGTGAAAAAAATACCCGTTGGCGGTGGCGCACCTGTTGTTTTAGGTTCTGGATTTAACAAGCCAACGGGTGTGGCCCTTGACGCCGCGGGTAACCTATATGTAGCCGACTGGGGAAACGGGGCGATAAAAAAGATCTTAGCCTCTGACGGAAGCATTGTAGCAATCAATAATGTCGGTAAGCCCTATGGCATTGCGGTTGACGCCATAGGAAATATTTATTATACTGATCAAGGTTCTCAATCTGTCAGGCGTATACCTGCCGGCGGCGGCCCGGCGCTGAAGATTAGCGTGAATATATTCGGTTCAGGTACCTATTATACGCTGTTGACCGGGATAGCTGTCGACGGCAATGACAATGTTTATTTTAATGACTCAGGTGACAGCGGCGTATTTAAAATACCAGCCTCAGGTGGTATTCCTGAAAAAATTGGCAATGAGTTCATCGGGGGGGGAGTAGGAATAGCGGTTGACTCTTGCGGCAACATTTACGCTACATATAATAGTAATAATACTGTACGAATGATCCCGGCCGAAGGCGGCACGAGCACTCTCGTGGCTGCAGGATACAACAGCCCCACAGGTATTGCGGTTGATAGTAAGGGGAACCTGTTTGTTGCAGATGGAGGCAATAACCTGATTAAGGAATTACAACCGACAGGCAACTATTTTATCAGCCCGATGTTACCTTCCGGGCTAAGTTTTAATAGCAATACTGGTGCGATAAGCGGGACTCCACTTGTAAGCAGCCCGTCAACCATTTATACTGTTACCGCATATAATTCTACAGGAAGCGCCTCAACTACCATTAACATCACCGTGGATCAGATTCCATTACCGGTAATAAGCTACAGCGGCGGCTCTCAATATTATACAGTGAATACATCTATTTCGCCATTATCGCCCACAAGTAGTGGCGTAACCAAATCGGGCTATTTCCCTGTTGTGCTGGCGTCCGGGCTAAATGCCCCCGCAGGTGTGGCTGTAGATAATACCGGTAATGTATATTTTGGCAGCACCGGTAATGCCCCTGTAATGAAAATACCGGCCGGCGGAGGTGCGCCCGTATCAATAAGCCCTGCAATAAATAACGCGAGCGGATTAGCTGTTGATGCGAGCGGAAATATTTTTGTAGCGGAGCCAAATGACGCTCAAGTAGCTAAAATCCCTGCTGGTGGAGGTGCCCCTGTAAAATACGGTTCATTTACAAGTCCAGTAGCCGTCGCAATAAAGACGAACGATGTCAGTGTATTGGATGCGGCGAATGGGTATTATACGCTGACTACTCCCCACAATGGTGGTATTATACCGCTCATACATCCCACAGGTCTTGCTGTTGTTAGGGCAGATGTAACTTATTATGCCTCTGATCCCGGTGCCCGTGCTGTTTTACTGTTTGGCCCCGGCAAGGCGCTTGAAGGGGCGTGGTTGGGCTATAATTTAGATTTGAGCCAGGTAACCGGCGTTGCGGTGGATGTGACAGGAAATGTTTACACTACTAATACCGGCGGAGCTATATATATGATACCCGCTAACGGACATCCGGCCAAGACCCTTGTCACTGATTTTACGTCGGGATATGGTCTTGCACTTGATGGCGCCGGAAATATATATGCGGCTCAGAACCAAACACCGGGCAGAATAGTCAAATTTCAGCTTTGCTCTTACAGCATCAGCCCTGTTTTGCCGCCCGGTTTAACCTTTGACAATACTACGGGTATAATAAGCGGCACACCAACCACAACAAGTGCGCTGACCCCTTATACTATAACTGCATATAATGAAGCCGGAAAGACCTCGACTATAGTGAATATTGCAGTCGACGATCATTCGCTTAGTAACTTAACATTGAGTGCAGGCACATTAACACCAACCTTTGCAAGCAATGCCTTGAATTATACAGCGAATGTAACCAACGCGGTTTCAAGTATACAGGTAACGCCGACAGCTACAGATGCTTCTGCCATTATAAAGGTAAATGGTGCAGCTGTTACATCCGGCTCTGCTTCCGCTGCTATTCCATTGCATACAAATGCAAATACGATCAAAGTAGCGGTATCATCAGCTGATGGAGGATTGGCACAAACCTATACCATAGTGGTGAACAGGGCAAAGGCAGATCAAACAATAACCTTTAATGCATTGGCGAATGTGGATTACGGCACAGCTGACTTTGCTCCTGGTGCAACCGTTACCAGCGGGGCTGCACTTGCATATACAAGCAGTAACCCGGCAGTGGCTACCATAGTAAACGGTAAGATACACCTAACCGGTGCAGGTACCAGTACAATAACAGCAAGTGTTGACAGCAGCAGTAATTACAATGCTGCCATACCTGTAGCCCGATCATTAACAGTTAACAAGGCAAATCAAACTATTAATGGGCCGGTGATAACTGTCTTAACAAAAGGCGGACAGTTTGATTTGAGTGTGTTTACCGCAAGTTCCGGGTTGCCTGTGACGATTACCACTTCCGACGCTACAATTGCTTCTGTAAACGGGCAAACATTAAAGGCACTTGCCATTGGCACAGCAACAATAACAATATCGCAGCCCGGAGATGCCAATTACTTAGCAGCTGCAGCCGTAACACGGGTAGTGACTGTAACTGATGACTTGGGTGATGATATAGTTGTTCATCAGGCTTTATCACCTAATGGCGATGGCATCAATGAACAGCTGTATATTGAAGGTATAAAGAATTACCCCGATAATTCCGTTACCATAGTTGACCGCAATGGGAATAATATATTCCATGTCAAAAACTACGATAATAGTACCCGCGTTTTTGACGGCCACTCCAATTCAGGTTCACTTCAACAGGCCGGATCATATTTCTATTTGGTAGAGTATACCGACAAAGGCGAAAAGAAAAGAAAAACAGGGTACTTTATATTAAAATACTAAGCTTATAAAACTTATCACATACACTACCATGATTCCAAAAAGAGCTTTTAGAGCCTGTATGATAACTACTGCATGTCTTATAATTTCGGTTATAAAGGCTGCCGGGCAGCAACAGCCAATTGTGTATACACAGTATATGGACAATCAGCGGCCATTCAATTCCGCATATTCGCTCGTGAATAATGTTGGGTCTGTAAACACCCTGGTGCGCAAACAATGGGTGGGTATAGACGGTGCACCAACAACGTTTTTATTTGATGCCGGCATTCCTGTGCCTTCCATCAATGCATCAGCCGGTTTGATAGTATACAATGATAAATTTACGATCGAACGTCAAACAAACGTAACCGGCTATTTTGCGAAAGCTGTACAAGTAGGGAAAAACCAATTTCTGGCTGTATCCCTGAATGCCGGATTTATGAATTATTCTGCTAATTATTCGTCATTAGACTCCGCTGATCCGCAATTTGCCAACGATGTAAGGCAAACCGATCCTACAGTAGGAGTAGGCGTTATGTATTTTAGTGACTGGTATTATGCAGGTATCTCTGTCCCTCAAATTGCCATACGGGCTTCGGGGTCGTCGGCAGATAAGTCCAGGATCCCATTCAAAAACCATTATTACATTTCGGGCGGTTTAATAACCCCAATTAGCGAAGATGTACAATTTAAGCCTGCTACATTGATCTCTATCACTAATGGGCTGCCTACTACTGCAGATATTTCCGGCACGTTTTATCTGAAAAACGAGTTTGGGCTCGGCGTTAATTATCGGACAAATAAACAAGCTGCCGGAATAATGACTGTTAATTTCGACCAATTCCATATCGGGTACAGTTATGAATTCGGTACCTCCTCTCAAAATCTTGGCAGATTTAATTTGGCCACTCATGAAGTAACATTAAGCTATCGCTTTGGAAAAACTTCTGCCCCAAACCGGTTATAGTAAAGATCGATAATTTGATTGCTGTTGCATATAAAAAAAGCTGCCCACAATTGTGGGCAGCTTCTCAATCAACTATTATCTGGTGTCTCATTTTACATCCCAGAAGATCTTTGTTGTACGTGTATCTTTTGCTTTTACATCGCTATAATGACTGTTAAAGCCTGTTTCGATACTTGGATATACTAAGCGGGTTGGCGGCGTGGTATAATTGGCCAGTTTACCAGTACTTGGGAAATTAAGTACAGGGTATTTTGTACGCCTGTATTCGCTCCAGGCCTGGGTACCTTGCATAAATCCGAAATGCGCCCATTTCTGTGTCCATATTTTTGCCAGCTTTTGGGTCTGCGTACCGGTATAAGCTACTGAAGCCGAAGTAAGGAGAGTTGCAATATCAGCAGCATTCAAGGTTGGTTTACTGCCTGTGCCTAAGCTATTCAGATAAAAATAGTAATAAACAGACTGGCTAATCGCAGTTTCGTATGCTGCTTTAGCATCACCACCACCCCAACGTTCAAAAGCCTCAGCTTTCAGGAAGTTAACTTCAGGTGCAGTTATTACTATACCCGGAAGTTTGTTATTGGTTAAGAAAGTGGTTGAATCAACTACCGAATATTTTGCAGCTTCAGTTGAAGCCTGCTCACTTGTAAAAGTTACCGGCATTGCCTGGTAAGTTTTGTTACCGTTTTTGTCGTATAATACAGGGATCCTTGGATCATTAGCCGGCAGCAATACTGTATTTAACAGATAATCTGGCGCATAGTTACTGCCACCTTCGGTAAGCGCGTTTTGTAACGACCCGGTATAAGTAGTTAACGGCGTTAATAAAACGTCGGTAGCTGCCGGACTGTAAGCTGCAACGTTGCCGCCGTCAATCAATGGATATGATGTTGGATCGGCCAGCATTTTGGCAACCTCAGCTTTTGAACCCGCTTCGTCATAAAAAGACATACGCATCAGCATACGCAAACGGATAGAGTTAGCATACCTTCTCCATTTATCAACACTACCACCTAACAAGATATCCTGTTGTGTAAATGCTTTGCTTGACTGGCCAGATAAAGTAGCTGTTTTAAAATATGTTGAAGCAGCATCCAAACCTGAGATGAAGCTTTTGTACAGTGCTATCTGGTCATCAAATTTTGGATTTTTTACTGCAGCAGTTGTTTCAAGGCTACCCGCCTCGCTAAACGGAATATCGCCCCAGCAGTCAACCATTTCTGATGCCTGATCATATAAAACCACACGGGCAGCGTTCATGATCACATCATTAGTTGCCTTATCCGTAGCCGACATCTGGTTGTAGGTAACTTCCATGGTGCGGTATAAAGCCATTACACCATTAGCGGAACCATTTGGATGATAAAAATCTTCCCAGCGATTGCCCATGTATCCGTCATTAGGCTGATATACGGTATTGGTATTAGGCAGGAAACATGTTTGTGAAAAATCAGCTGTGGCAGTTAATACAAATGTTCTGTAATGCCAGTACTCGGCCCTTACCCTGGTATTATTTAACATACCGGTAAACATGTACGGGATAGTTACCACGGCTGTTTTTTCCGGGTTGTTAAATTTTTCGTCGATGCTTTTTTTGCAGCTTCCCAATGATAAAGCAAGCAGCAACGCATATCCTATATTTTTAAAATTCTTTTTCATAATTAATGACTTGTGCTATTAAAAATTCGCGTTTAATGAGAATCCAAAACTCCTGGTAGCAGGTGATGAACCTTCATCAACACCTTGCCTGTACCATTTGTCGCCAATTGGCGCTTCAGGATCAAGGTTCTTAAGTGTGCGGTACACATACAATAAGTTTCTTCCTACTAAAGAGAACCTTAGGTTGTTCAGGTGCAGCGCTTTGTTTACGCTTGCAGGCAACCTGTAGCCCAGCACAACTTCACGCAATTTCACGTAGTTGTTTTTAAATACTGCGTTTTCGTTTACAGAGTTTTCGCCCCAGTCATAAGTATTCAGGTAGTATGAAGCAGCGTCAACAATCGTAGTGTTTTTCTCTCCGTTTTCATTTACACCCGGAAGTATAACACCGTCATTATAGGTTTTGCCTCCGTTTGGAGCAGTACCCAAATGTTTGCCACCATTGCCATCAATGTAATAAGCTAAACCACCGTGGGCAGCATCACGATACTGTAAAGTACTTTCGTACATACCTGCAGCAGTACCATATTTCAATGGGTTTGACACCATTTTACCGCCGAAACGATAATCAACCAATACATCAAGAGAGAAACCTTTGTAGTTGAAAGTGTTGGCAATACCACCTACAATTTTAGGCTGTATATTACCTACGTTCACATACTTTGATTTATCAATAGTGTATAAACCATCGCTGTTTACAATCTTGTTGCCATTAGCGTCTTTAGCGATCGGGTAAACCAATATATTACCTATAGGTTGGTTTGGCTGGGCAACAACTAATAATGCAGATTGATCACCGGTGTAGAAGGTAAGCCTGTCAAAACCTGGCGCAAGGTTGTTTACTTTAGAATGGTTAACAGCAAAGTTTAAACGCACATCCCAGTTAAATTTACCGGTTATCGGTTTACCGCTGAAACCAACTTCCAAACCATCGCTGTGTAACGTTGCAGCATTAGCTAATAAGCTTGAAGCACCTGTTGTTGGCGCAACGTTAAGCGCCATAATTACATTTTTAACCTGGTTGTTGTAGTAAGTGAAATCCAAACCTAAGCGGTCTTTCAGGAAACGGGCCTCCAAGCCATATTCCTGCTCGTATTTCATCTCTGGTTTTAACTGCAGGTTACCATAAGTAGCATCAAAAGTAAGTTGAGTTACTGAACCATTTTGTGTTTGTAATGATGACTGGTTGTACAATACGTTAGGAACATATCTTGGAGCTTTGTTACCAACCACGCCGTATGACGCCCTTAATTTTCCGTAGCTGATAAACTCAGGCATTTTAAACGCATCTGTAAATATGAAGCCCGCGTTTACCGATGGATAAAAATAGGTATTGTTTTGTGTTGGAAGTGTTGAAGCCGACTCGTTACGTGCAGTACCTTCTAAAAACAGGTAATTTTTGTAATTAAAGTTCATGATTCCGAAAAAGGCCTGGCTTTTCAGGTAACCGCGGGTTGCGCTTGTATTTGGCACACCGTATGAGTTAGAGATAGAAAAGAAGTTTTCGGTAACCAAACCACCATTAGTACCAGAAGATTGATCGCGGTAAGTTTCGCTGCGTGAAGTGTAACCACCGCTAACAGACAGGCTCAGGTCTTTGGTCAATTTTGGCGAATAGGTTAACAATAAGTCACCGTAAGTAACAGAATACTGCCCTTTGGTAACACCATAATAACCAGTGCTTGATGAACCGTTAAATGCGGTAGGATATTCATTGTATTGTTGTGACTCGGTATTACGGCCGGTGTAATCACTGCCGATACGTCCGCGGAACTTTACATTTTTAAGTACGTCCCAGTTTAAAGTAGCACTGGTGATCAAACGATTTTCGTTTTCATCTTCGCTGTTCTTTAACTGTGTCCAGAAAAAGTCCATAATATCGGCACCGCTCATATTGTATTTGAAAGCTTCAGCTGGGTTTCTGGCAGCATTAGCAAGCGTTACGTATTTATAACCTTCAGATGTTTGGTAGTTATCCAGCAATACATCCGCTTTTTCCGAACGGTTTAAGAAGCCACCAAAGTTGGCTAAAACACGACCTAACTGGTACGGACGGTTATGAGTTAAAGTATTTACATAACTCGCAACGATGTCTGTGCTTATTTTGTCACTCAATTTAACTGTAGTATTTAAGTTAAATGAGTTTTTTTGCTGCTTTTGACCGCGCTGAATACCGGTATAATCCAAACGGGTTGCCGATAAACGGTAGTTAACCTTATCAGTTTGGTTTGATATAGCGATGTTGGCGTTTGAGCTATAGCCTGTTTGAAACAGATCTTTGTAGTTATTTGGCTGCGGAGTATAATCCCTGATCTCACCATCCCACCATCTGATCTTCTGACCTTCCATTTTAGGGCCAAATTGTGCATATGAGCTAAAACGTGGCCTGTAACCTGACGGTGAATTAGCATCAGCTAACCAGCCATCTTCGGTAAAACCACCTGCAAGGTTGGTAGCACGATCATAACCCGGGCCATAAACGTTTTGAAAATTTGGAGTAAACGCTACTTGCTCTGCAGTACCTACATAGTTGAAATCAACACCAAGGCCCCTTGATTTTGAACCTTTTTTGGTGGTGATCACGATAGCGCCGCTCATAGCGTCAGATCCGTAAAGCGCTGTTGCACTCGCACCTTTCAATACGGTAAGGCTTTCGATATCCTGTGGGTTGATATCAAGAATGCCATTACCCCTGATGCGCTGATCAGACCAGTAACCGTCGTTATTTGAACCACCGGCACCCGCCTCACTGTTGTTACGGATAATAACACCATCCACAACGTACAGCGGTTGAGTGTTGTAGTTAAGTGAGTTGATACCACGGATCTGCACGTTTACAGCACTGCTTGAACCACCCGGAGCAGTAGTAATTTTAACACCAGGAGCTTTACCGTACAATGCCGAAGCAAAGTTGGTATTACCTGCCTCGGTTAACTGTTTTGCCGTAATGGTAGTAGTGGCATAACCCAGGGCTTTTTCCTGGCGCTTGATACCGAATGAGGTAACTACAACTTCGTTTAACTCGCCTTTACCTGCGGCCAGCGTTACGTTGATCACGGAATTATCGCCAACAGTAACTTCTTTGGGGGTGTAGCCTACAGATGAAAATTTAAGTACCGTGCCTTTAGCAACTTTAATGCTGTAAGCACCGTTTGCGTTGGTTTGCGTACCATTTGTGGTACCCACTACCGTTACAGTTACGCCAGGTAATGGCCCGGTATCATCGCGCACCACTCCTGTAACATTTGTTTGGGCAAATAAATTTGCCGAGATAAAAAGGGGCAGTAGCAGGACCACCCACCTTTTCAAGTTTAGATAAAATTGTTGCATGAAAATTGATTAATTGAGTTAAAAAAAGCTCTTGGGTATATTTATGCAGGTTCGGAAATACCGGCCTGCGGACTAAGTTTATATAGGTTTTCAATCACCGTGGTTACGCCCCCTAACAGTTGTGCGTTGTTGCCAAGGTTTGAAACCGCCAATTGGGTGTAAGTGGTTAAGTGTGGGATGCAATGCTCATTCATGGCCTGCTGAATAGGGCTAAGCCATAATTTGCCTATAACACTTCCCTTCCCGCTTAAAATAATACTTTCGGGATTCATCAGGTGCAGCAATATGGCCAGCCCCTGACCAATAAAATAAGCTGCTTCCGAAATTATTTTTATAGCGAATGCGTCGCCTTTGAGCGCTTCGGTAATGATATCATCTGCCGATAATGTATCATATTTTACCAGGCTGCTAACTTCGCCTTGTTTTAAGCCTTCAACGGCTTTGGCTTCAATAGCAAGCAAAGAAGCCTCTGTTTCTAAACAGCCCTGCTTGCCGCATGAACATAACTTTCCGTTTTTATGAAGCGGCAGGTGGCTAAACTCTCCCGCAAAACCGCTATGCCCTTTAAATATCTCTTTATTGATGATCATCCCCAGGCCAACACCCCAGCCAAGGTTTATGATCATAGAGTTATTACGGGCGATGGGAAGGCCAAATTTTTGCTCGGCCAGGGCTATAGCCGTCGAGTCGTTTTCAATAAACACAGGTAGCCCGGCTTGTTTGGTAATGTAAGTTACCAATGTTTCTTCCGGCGATTTAAGGAAGCTCAGGTTATTACCCAAAAACGCATCAATAAAACCCGGCATGGTAATACCTATAGCTAAAAATTTATCTTTTGGCAATCCTGAGTTAACAACTACGGTCTGGATACAGGTTATCAATGAATGGATAGCATCCTTGTTATCGTTCAGCTTTAATTTAAACTCCTGCACTTCGCCTACAAACTCATTACTCATATTGACAATTACAATCCTTGTCAAAAACTGGTTCATAGCTACCGAAATGATAAAGCCGGTTTCGGCTATCAATGAGTAGGTTGCGGGTTTCCTACCGCCACTTGAGGCCCGTATGCCAACCTCCTTTACAATATCTAACTTAATTAAATCAGCTATCCCTTTGGTTACATAAGGGATGCTTCTGCCTGTGTAAATACTCAGGTCATTAAGGGAAGCAGCCTTGCTGTAATACAGCCCTTTAATAAGGTCGATATTCTTGAGAAACATATAGCAGGGGGTTTATATCTGCATATTTAAATAAATTAATTTAATAACCAAAGAAAACTTTTTATTTTTTTTAAAAAGTATAGTAAAGATTTATAAAAGCAATAATTACTTTTGAAAATGAGAAGAAAACTATCACACCTTTTCATGGTATTATTTACCATGTTATACACGGGTTATGCACAGGCGCAACACCGTGTAAATCCTGATGAAATCAAAGAAAAAATGCAATGGTTTGCCGATGCCAAACTGGGCATATTTATTCATTACGGCATCTATTCGGTAAAAGGAATTGATGAAAGCTGGAGTTTTCATAACAAAAAGATCAGCTATCCGGATTATATGAACCAGCTAAAAGGCTTTACAGCCGATCAATATAAACCAGATGAGCTGGCAGAGCTAATAAAAGAAAGCGGGGCCCGCTATGCGGTAATGACTACCAAACATCACGATGGTGTAGCGCTATGGAACAGCAAATACGGCCCGCTGAATGTGGTGAAAAAAACTCCTGCAAAAAGAGACCTGTTAAAACCACTATACGATGCCTTGCGTGCACATGGCGTAAAAGCAGGAGCTTACTTTTCGCTTATTGATTGGAGCCATGTCGATTATCCGGGTTTTTTGAAAGACAGCAGCAGGTACCAGGTTAGTTCCCAACCGGCGAAATGGGCCAAATATTTAACCTTTATGAACGGGCAGCTTGATGAACTGGCCAAACAATATAACCCCGACCTTTGGTGGTTTGACGGTGATTGGGAACATAGCGCCGAGGAATGGAACGCATCGGCAGTGCGACAAAAACTATTAGGTTACAACCCCAACACTATCATAAACGGACGCCTGCAGGGCTTTGGCGATTATGACACCCCTGAGCAAAACTTCCCGGTGTCAAGACCTAATTACAAATGGTGGGAACTTTGTATGACCATTAATGATAACTGGGGCTATCAGCCACAGGACACTAATTTTAAAACCCCTTATGAAATCATCAGCATTTTTACTGACGCCGTAAGCTACGGTGGCAACTTACTGCTGGACATTGGCCCTAAAGGCGATGGCAGCATTCCGCCGCAGGAAGTGAACATGCTCAAAGAGCTGGGTGCCTGGAACAAGAAAAATGGCGAAGGTGTTTTTAATACCATAGCCGGCATGCCACAGGGCCACTATTACGGTGCGAGTACCTTGTCAAAAGATTCAACCACGGTATACCTGTTTGTTCCGGCTAAAACAAGTGCTCCGGTATTGGTGAAAGGATTGAAAAACAGCATCAAAAAAATAAGCGTTCTTGGCAGCGATACACCACTAACCTATAAAATCGTTGGCAAAATTTCATGGAGCGCGGTACCGGGCTTATTGTACATCCCAATTCCTGAAAGCCAGCAGGATAAGTATATGTCGGTAATAAAAATTGAACTTAACGGCAAACTTGACCTTTATCATGGCAAAGGCGGATTTCTGACCAATGAATAACAGAAAAGCCTAAAGCTAAAAGCGGAAGGCCTAAAGCCTTTATATCTGCACAACTCCTATACCCTGATATCAATTTATCAAAAGCCTGTAATTAATTGCAGGCTTTTTTTTGCCAGTTGTTTCGATATTCGTCTATCATGATTAAAAAAATATGATAAGTAACTAAATTTTACAATATCACCATACAGTATTAACCTTAGCATTCATTCTTCAAAAAAACATCCTAATTAATAAGTGTTTTATATTTCACAATTAAAGTAATAACTTCATACTGAGTAAATTCGACTACTGAAACCTGCATTCAACCTAACTTAGTCATGTGTAAAGCTTTACTTTTATTGAGTTTAGTTTCTGCTTTTTTTACTCCGGCAACACGGATAACCGAGCCAACAGTGCTACCGGATCATCATAGTCAAAGCAATATAATAACACCCTCTTTTGTTAAATTTAACTATAGCCGGATAAGTAAAATAAAACCGGGATCTGCGGCACCTGATATTGCAGTAAGCGCAGCAAGCGGGGTAATCTCGGCCTGTATTGGCTCACCCTCTGCAAGCACACAGCAATTTACCGTTTCAGGAAGTGACCTTACAGGTAATATCACTGTTACTGCACCTGCAGGCTTTGAGGTTTCAATTAACCCCGCCGGTGGCTTTACCAATACTTTTTTCCTGGTTGCACAAGGCAGTTCGGTAAGCCAAAAGACAATATATGTACGCATCAAAGCTGCGGGTGCCCCGGCTAACCTCTCCGGCTTTGTAACATTAACTACACCGGGGGGTACTACAAAAAATGTCGCCGTAAAGGGTATTATCGATAGCCCTCCAACGGTCGATAATATATCAGATATTACTTTTATTAACGGAGACAATACCACCCAGGTAAACTTCAGCGGTACCGGGAATACTTTTTACTGGACAAATGATAAACCCGCTATTGGCCTGCCTGTAAGCGGACAGGATAATATCCCTTCCTTTACCGCCGCAAATACCGGCTCCAGCCCTGTAGTGGCGCACATCAGTGTAACATCCCAGAAAGCCAACATTGCCTATGTGCCCGATTATGCTTCGAATACGGTTCTGGCAATTAACACCACAAACAATAAAGTTATTGCCAATATTCCCGTGGGTGCCAATCCAAGATTCGTTGCCATTAGCCCGGATGGGAAGAAAGTGTATGTTGGCAATGTATCTGGCAGAAGTCTTTCAATTATCAACACGCAAACCAACCAAGCTAAGGACATATCGATTTTTGATAACCCCACATCGTTGGTATTCAGTAAGGACGGAACCAGGGCTTACGTTGCCGGTGAAAGTGGCGAATGTACTGTTATAGATGTTGCAAATGATGCTGTATTAACGGCACTTACATTTCCTTCGGGTGGGGCCGGGATTGCCTTAAGCGACGACGGAAAATGGATTTATACCACCAACCTCGCAAATGGTGATATACGGATTTATGATACCGGTAACAACCTCCCGAGCATCAATATTCCGGCCCAGGGGGCACGCTATGCTGTTACAAGCCCGGATGGAAGCAAGGTTTACTTCACTGGAAGTTACTCCAATTGTGTTTACGTAATAGATGTCGCCACCAATACCCTTTCAGCAGTTATCGGCTTAACTGCTGATGCAGAAGGAATCGCCATAAGTCCTGATGGCACCCGTATTTATGTTACCAATCAAACTGCGGGTACTGTAACCATAATCAATGCTACTGACGACGCTGTTATGACCACCCTACCCGTCGGGCAATCACCCGAAGGTTTATCCATTACTCCGGATGGTAAATATGTATATGTTGCCAATGCTGGCTCCGGCACCTTGTCGGTTATTAACACATCAAATTATACGGTCTCTGCCACCATACCATGTGGTATATTCCCTTATGTTGTGGGCAATTTTATAACACCCGGCATAAATACCTGTACCGGTAGTCCAACCAATTTTAAGATCACGGTTAACCCCTCGCCTACCACTATTACGCCAGGAACAGTTGGGGGGCTTATTACCACGTGTATAGGCGCCCCTTCAACAAGTTTTCAGCAATTTACAATATCTGGCAACAATTTGTCGGGGAATATAACTGCTATGTCTCCCGCAGGGCTGGAGATCTCATTCAGTCAAACCAGTGGTTTTGCCGGTGTTTTAAATATTACACCAACCGGCGGCGCAGTTACCAATAAGGTAATTTATGTTCGTGCAAAAGCATCGGGCACGGCGGCTAAACTTTCGGGCAATGTGGTTTTAAGTACGCCAGGAGCAACCAGCAAAAGCGTAGCCGTAAAAGGTGTAGTTAACGACCTGCCTACTACAGATGCCACTGACAATCCGGTATACAATAACGGCGATATAACAGCCGCCATTAAATTTACAGGCACAGCTAATACTTACACATGGACCAACGATAAGCCATCAATCGGTCTGGCAGCAAGCGGCACCGGTGATATCCCGTCTTTTACCGCTATAAATACCGGCATACTTCCGGTAAAGGCCAACATTACAGTTACACCTTCTTCTGACGGATACTTATACCTCGCCGGAGCAAATAATATGATCCTGGTAGATGCCGATAATAATAAACAAACAGGAACTATCAATACCGACGGGCAGCCAATCGGAACAACGGTTAGCCCTGATGGCACCCTGGTGGCCATTACCGATTACAATGCCAATGCTGTCAAATTTATTAATACAACTACCCATAAGGTGGTGTCAACTGTTAATAACGTTTCTACCCCTATAGGAATCTGTTTTAGTCCGGATGGAAAAAAGGTTTATGTAGTCAACGAGCGTACCTCTAACGTTACCATCATAGATGTAGCCACAGCCACAGCCGAACCACCTATTTATGTTGGGTTTGGCCCCTATGGCATAGCCGCAAGCCCTGATGGTTTAACTGTTTATGTTGGCAGTACCGGCGAAAATGCGATAATTGCTATTAATACCCAAACACATCAAACAAGCCAGATCAAAGTAAATTTTGGCCCTACAGGGGTTGCGGTGAGCCCGGATAATAGCCGTGTATATGCCACCAGCGCACAATACAACGGATCGCTCAAAGTAATAAACGCGGCAACAAAAACAGTTATAGCTAACATTCCCGTCGGCGATGTATCTACCGGTGTTTGCGTTAGCCCGGATGGTAAACGAGTGTATATATCCAATACACTGAGCAACAACGTGATGGTAGTAGATGCCGAGCTCAATAAAGTAATTGCTACCATACCCACAGGCAACCACCCTTTTGGCGTATCCATAACTCCCGACGGAAAATATGTTTATGTAGCAAATGAAGGTTCAAGTGGTGTAAATATTATCAGCACTGCTACTAATTCAATAATTAACACGATCAACGTAACCGGGCAGTTGAGCAAAAGCTTTGGAAGCTTTTTTGTCCCCGGAACCGGATGCACGGGTATACCAACTAAATTTACCATAACCGTAAACGGAATTTCGGTTATCACAGCCAGTACCGTTACGGGTATTATTTCAGCATGCGCCGGTTCGGCATCAACAAATACGCAGCAGTTTAAGGTATCCGGCAATAACTTATCAAACGACATTACAGCCACAGCGCCTGCCGGGTTCGAAATGTCGTTAAGTGAGACCAGCGGATTTGCAAATACCGTAACCATTGTGCAAACGGGCGGCACTGTAACGGATCAAATTGTTTATGTCCGTTCGGCAGCATCAGGCACTTCGGGTAATATTTCCGGCGATGTAGTGCTCAGCTACGCCGGGGTATCCGATAAAAAGGTTACTGTAAATGGGGTGATCCGTCCGTTGCCAATCGCCAATCAGGTAAATGATCAAACTTTTAACAATGGAAGCATAACAGCTGCCATCAACCTTACCGGAACAGCAACAACTTATACATGGGCCAACGATTTACCTTCTATTGGCTTGCCCGCCAGTGGAAGCGGCAACATACCATCATTTACGGCCGTTAATAACAGCCAGGCCGTAGTTACCGCAACCGTCACTGTAATACCTTCGGATGCTTCATGCCAGGGCAATTCCATGAGCTTCAAAATCAATATAAAGCCGGCA
The DNA here is from genome assembly GCF_047324315.1 of Mucilaginibacter sp. Mucisp86. Lineage (NCBI taxonomy): Bacteria > Pseudomonadati > Bacteroidota > Sphingobacteriia > Sphingobacteriales > Sphingobacteriaceae > Mucilaginibacter > Mucilaginibacter sp. Mucisp86. The sequence goes on along the minus strand of NZ_CP168503.1, from coordinate 3,319,260 downwards.
ATTCCAACCTTAATAAGCAGCGCAGTAACCGGTAATATTACAGCATGCCAGGGCTCACCTTCAGTCAGTCCGGATATTCAAAAATTCAACGTTACAGGTGCAAACCTAACCGGGGATATGCAGGTAGCGGCACCTCCAAATTTTGAAATATCACTTAATCCAAACACAGGATATACCAACGCACTTACGCTGGCACAAAGTGCCGGAAAAGTTGACAATACAGAAATTTATGTACGAATAGCAGATATAGCCCCCGCCGGCAATATTTCAGGCAATGTGATATTGTCATCTGCCGGCGCCACAGATCAAAGTGTACCTGTAAACGGCACGGTGCAAGCCCTGCCTGTAGTTGATGCGTTATCTACTCAAACCTTTAACGACGGAGCTGCAACAACACCTATACATTTCACAGGCACGGCAACTACATACACGTGGACCAATGGGAACCCGGCTATCGGCTTGCCTTCTAATGGCAGTGGCGATATCCCCTCGTTTACAGCCGTCAATAACGGGCAAACGGTGCTTAGCGCAACCATTACAGTTACGGCGCTAAATGCAACATGTACAGGCAATTCTACAATCTTCAAAATCAATATTATTCCAACTCCTCCATCCCTGACAACAGGTGCTGTAAGCGGAAGCATTACTGCATGTCAGGGATCAGCATCTTCCAGTCCGGATCTCCAGCAGTTTCCGGTAACAGGCAATAGTCTTGTAAGCGATATGCAGATAGCAGCCCCTGCAAATTTTGAAATATCTCTTAATCCGGCCACCGGCTATACAACTATGCTTACACTCGCACCAACAGCCGGAAAAGTTAGCAATACTATTATTTACGTACGTTCTTCGGCCTCCGCCCCTGCAGGCAGTAGCTCAGGAGTAGTTAGTATTTCATCAGCAGGGGCCACCGATAAAACAGTTAATGTATCTGGCAATATTAACGGATTGCCCATCGTCAATCCTATGCCACCTTTTGCTTTTAACAACGGCTCGGCTACAACAGTCATCAATTTCTCCGGTACAGCTACCACTTATACATGGGCAAACAACATGCCTGGCATAGGCCTACAGTCCACTGGCACAGGCAACATACCATCATTTACGGCCGTCAATAATACAACAAACCCGATTACGGCAACTATAACCGTAACGCCATCAAGCGGGTCGTGTACAGGAAGCCCTGTTATTTTTAATATTACTATTAAACCTACCCTTGTACCTGCAATAACATTTACAAGCAACTTATCATCGCTCAATACAGTTTACGGCACACCATCCGCTTCGGGCAGCTTCAGTGTATCGGGAAATAATCTATTATCCGGCGTAACAATCACTCCGCCTGCAGGCTTTGAGGCAAGTACAGATGGTATAAATTTTAACAACACAGTAACCATAGGTAGTGCAGGTACACTTACCGGCACCACTGTTTATATCAGGTTGGCGAAAACAACCACCGTTGGCAGTTATTCCGGTAACGTTTCGTTAAACACCAGTGGTACGGCAAATATTTTGCCTGTACCTAACAGCACGGTTGTCCCCGCCTCTGTAATAGTTACCGCAGATAACAAAACCCGCCCCTACCGCTCAGACAACCCTCCATTCACCGTCACATACAGCGGCTTTGTAAATAACGAAAACGAATCGGACCTTATAAAAAAACCGGTAACAGGAACAATGGCCACACCAGCATCGGCTGTTGGAGAATATACCATTTCATTTGCAAGCGGAGCGGAATCGCCTAATTACACCTTTACCTATGTAACCGGAGTGCTTACCATAACACCGGCAGGAGTAGTTGTATTTAACACCTTCAGCCCCAACGGCGACGGAATAAATGATACCTGGGCTATAAAGTACATTGAATACTATCCAAATTGTACCGTAGACATATTTAACCGCTGGGGAGCCAGGATATTTTCGTCTATTGGTTATGGCAGGCAGTGGGATGGCCAGTTGGGTGGGAGCCCGCTGCCCACCGGCACCTATTATTATGTTATCAACCTCAAAGATAAATCGCCGGTAAAGTCGGGTTGGGTAGCTATAGTCAGATAAAATCGCGCCGATAACACACTAATTAATATAAATTCAGAAGCACGAACAACCCTTAATTCTCACTTTATTATGCGGATAAACCGTATCAGGCAAAAAAAATTCAACTTTTTTTTCCATTAAAACAGCCACGCAGCCGCGAAGTGCCTTTGCGGATCAAGCGTATCGACAACAATGTATCTTGCTTTTAATCAATAGTTTACAATAAATTCGTTTTGTCAAACCAATTGCCCGGTATTCCAAAACTACTGTAAGACCGTATGCTAAGCAAAAAAAATGCCGGGTCAGATTAACCCGTAAACGGCTTGTTTTTATGGCATTATGCCGGGAATAACAATTATAAACTAAAAACCAATTTATGAACAACAAACCAAAAACTACCTGTGTAACCCTGTTGGGTTTAGCCCTTTTTGTGGCTCTATTTTTCACTTATTGCACTAAAAAACAAGTGACACCGGCGGCGGCAGACAAGAATGCAACCTCATCGGCATTAAAAACCCAGGCTACCGGCTTTATCCACCCCGGGATCCTTAACACTCAACAAACACTTGATTATGTAGGCCAGCAAGCAAACTCAAACGATGCCAACCGGCTGGCTGCCTATCAGTTTGTGCTCAACTACTGCAACAACCACAGCCCCAGCGGTGCGTATAAAGCTACCGTACAGGTTGCAGGCGGCGTTACCACACCCGATGAAATTGCATTTAAAGGCGATGCTTTGCTAAGCTATGCCCTGGCACTGCGCTGGGCTAAAACCGGTACCGCCTCCTATGCAACCACTGTAAAACAAATTCTTGACGGCTGGGCCAATAGCTTTCAAAATTTCAGTGTAACCGGTTCACAGCCTAACCAGGCATCGCTTGAGGCTTCATGGGCGGCGCCTACCTTTGCAGCCGCTGCAGAAATTATTAAATACTACATTCCGGCCAGCGGTGTTGGCGGCGGCTGGACCACTGCCGAAAACACGCAGTTTGTAAACTTTCTGAACAACATGAAAGATAATTACATCAATAACGTGCCCAACTTTAACAACAACTGGAACGTATCTGCCGGATACGCAAAAATGGCTATAGGTGTATTTGAAGACAGCCAAACTGTATACCAAAACGGTATCACAGCTGTAAAAACCGTATTGCCTAATGTAATAGCATCTGATGGTTCAATGAATGGCGAGATCTGCGGATCACATAATGACTATGTGCACTATCAATACTCGCTTACAGGATTAAGCTATGCCGCAAACATCGCAGGCATCCAGGGCGATCTGTCTATTTACTCGGCAAGCAGCAGCCGTTTGTTAACCGGGTTTAATTACCAGTACAAGCTGATGCACGGCACCGTATCACCACCATGTTCGCCAAACGGCAATGTTAACAACCCAATCTGGCCGGGCATTGAGGTGGCTAACCGCCATTACGGAACTACCGAAACCAGCTACATCGCCAGCAATTATGTATGCGACAGCAATGGTTTGCCTAATGGCGATATTGGCTTTTTATGCTGGACAAACTACACGCATAACAATGTGCCAACTACTTTTTAACAAAACATCGACTTAATTAAAATCTTGTTGAAGCTGCCCGTTTATGACTGACCTCATTAGCGGAGCAGCTTTTTACTTTAATAAAATCAAAGGCCACAGCACTATCATGCAAAGCATAAAACTGACATAATAACCACGCTCTGAGGCTACAACAGACAAAAGGACGTAAAATCGCCACAATTAATGATCTTTTAAAATAGGGAATGCAATTTGAGCGCTGCCTTTTGAAAGGATTATTATGGATAGCTATTCGGCTACAATTATCAATGCTGTTGACAAGGTGAAGACAGCAGTTGTAAAAATCGAGATTTTCAGTAATGCTAATGGTAAGGAACAGACTGCCGGAACGGGATCAGGGTTCCTATTTTCTTCGGATGGATATCTTTTTACCAACAGCCATGTTATACACAATGCCAAAAAGATTAAGGTAAAAATGCATGACGGTACCGTACACACGGCCGAACTTATTGGCGAAGACCCGGATACGGATTTAGCCATCATTAAAATCAATGGGGCAGAGTTTACACCGGTAAAATTAGGAGATGCCGATCAGCTTCAGATCGGTCAGTTGGTCATTGCTATCGGGAACCCATTAGGCTTTCAGCATACGGTAACTGCCGGCGTGGTTAGCGCCTTAGGCCGAACATTAGAAGGCCAGGGCGGCAGGTTGATGGACAGCATGATCCAGACAGATGCGGCACTTAACCCCGGAAATTCAGGCGGGCCGTTAGTTAACGGCGATGGCGAGGTAGTAGGTGTAAATACAGCAGTGATCAGAGGAGCGCAAGGTATTTGTTTTGCCATCAGTATTAATACGGCCAAGGATATTGCCAATCAGCTCATCAGGTTTGGCAAGGTAAAAAGGGCATACCTTGGTGTTGTTATGCAGCAGATAGATCTGGTTCCGAAACTTCGGGCAATTCATGAGGTATCTAATAAACAGGCGTTATTTGTTTCGGAGGTTGCTAAAGACAGTCCTGCCGCCAGGGCTGGCATCCTTAGCGGGGATATTATTTATTCCTTCAACAACCAACCGGTTGAAACATCAGACAGTCTATTTAAAATGCTTACCGAGGATAAAATAGGCCAGTTTCAGTACGTCGGCATTCTTAGGAACAACTATAAAACTGAGTTCAGGATAACGCCTGTGCAAAAGAACTGAAAATAAATGGGGCTGCTTCACATGGAAGCAGCCCCATTTATTTTCATACATTTTATTGAATGCTCTCCTACAAAAACGGATCAATCAGTTTAATAGATCCATCAGCGTTATGCTGTAGTTCGGTTACCTTCACATTGCGCAGATGCGTTTTGCCCGATAGCTGGGTATCATGATAAAATATATACCATTTGCCTTTTATTTCGATAATGGAATGATGAGTTGTCCAGCCCTGTACCGGCTTCATAAATACACCTTTATAGGTAAATGGCCCCAGCGGACTGTTGCCTATAGCATAGCAAAGGAAATGTGTATCGCCGGTTGAATAGGTGAAGTAATATTTGCCGTTGTACTTGTGCATCCATGAACCTTCAAAAAAGCGGCGGTCATGGTCTTTGGTCAGCAGCGGCTTACCAAGACTATCTACAATAACAGCATCTTTTACAGTGCCGTCAAAGGTTTTCATATCTGGTTTTAACAAAGCTACCTTACAGCTTATGGCCGGGGCATCTTCCTGTTTCGAATCGGTTTTTGATCCGTTTGCCTCGTATTTACCGGTTGTCCAGCGCTGAAGCTGACCTCCCCAGATTCCACCGAAATACATGTAGGTTTTTCCATCTGTATCCGTAAATACAGCAGGATCAATGCTGTAACTTCCTGCTATTGGCTCAGGCTCGGCTTTGAAGGGGCCCGCCGGGTTAGCAGAAGTTGCTACACCAATATGAAAAACATCCTTTTTATCCTTCACCGGGAAGTACAGGTAATAGGTCCCATTTTTATAAGCTGCATCGGGTGCCCAAAGCTGCCTGCCTGCCCAGGGGATATCTTTAATATCAAGCGCCACACCATTGTCTGTAACCTTACCGCCAATGCTATCCATCGACAGGATATGATAATCCTTCATGGCAAAATGATCGCCGTTATCATTCTCAGGGATCCCCGCATTGATATCATGCGATGGATAAATATAAATCTTACCGTTAAATACATGCGCCGAAGGATCAGCAGTATAAATGGAACTGATAAGCGGCTGGGAAAGGTATTTAACTTTTTTGCCTGTATCCGCTTTTGTACTGTCTGCCGCATCGGCTGTTTTTTTAGTTGATGAGTTACACGCACTCAAAATGCATAACGGCGTAAAAAGCGTTAGGACTAATTTTGCTGTGATAAATTGTTTGCTCATTGGTGTTTGGTTTATGGTGATCATTAATTGGTCATATAATTATTGCCCCCTATACCAGGCACATAATAAAATTTCATCTTTTTATAATAATCCAGCGGATGTTCCGGCTTGGGATAGGTATCATTAACAGGCATTTTTGAAAATGTTTGAAAATATAAAACACAGGCATCACGCCAGGTTGTAGCCTCATTTAACTGAACCTCCATCAACTGTTTTACTTCGGTAAAACGTTCGGCGTCTATCTTGCCCTGCATTTTATCCCAGGTAAGCCCCATTTGCTTAACGGAATCGGCCCCACTGTAGTAGTGGTAAACCAATTCATCCCATAATGACCTGCCCGAGCGCATTTTGTATGTCCAGCTTAAACGATGAAACCACAGCAGGTATTCGTCAGGGCAGGTTTGCAGGTTTTCCCAGTGCGCTTTAACCTCGGGTGCATATTGCGATAGCGCATTACTTCCTGAAGTTGTACGGTCAAAACCTATCCCTGCCGAATCGGCCTTATGATAATAAGTAGCGTTCCAGTCCGGGCGACCGGCATTATCAACCCATGGGCCAGGGCCGTAGTGCGTTGATACGCCCATGATGTGGTGCAGCCCAAGCGGTGTCATATAATTAACGGTATTTTCTCTTGACTGCAGCATGAAGCTTTTTACAGGGGATACAAAATTTTCATCATTTGTAAACGTCATCCAGAGCCAGTCGCCGGCAATTACAGCCGATGACTGATCGGGGTTCCATGCCATGCGTCCGAAGGCATACCAGTTGGCCTGTGCAAATGGATGGCCACACCAGTTTAAATCTGTACCGATGTTGGCTACACCCGCCATTCCGGTTATCAGTTTCCTGTTAAAATCGCCTTTAACAACCCGCGCTACGGTTGAGCCTCTGCCATGTGTGTATGTATCTGATTGCAGGCATTCGGCAAACAGCGGCGCTTCATAAACCAGGTGGGTCGAAAAGCCGAGATACTCCTGGGTTAACTGAAACTCCATCATCAGCGGCGTATTGGGCATAGCGCCAAACAGGGGATGAAATGGCTCCCTCGGCTGAAAATCTATCGGGCCATTCTTTACCTGGATAATCACATTGTCCTTAAACTTGCCGTCAAAGGGTTTAAATTCATTATAGGCCTGCTTAAAGCGATCATCCGGCACTTTATTATCGTAAACAAAGGCACGCCACATCACTATACCATGGTGCGGCGCTAAAGCATCGGCCAGCATATTTGCGCCATCGGCATGGGTGCGGCCATAACTTTGCGGGCCGGGTTGCCCCTCCGAATTAGCCTTCACCAAAAAACCTCCGAAATCGGGGATGTAATGATAAATTTCATCAGCCTTATCGGCCCACCATTTTTGTACTGCAGGATCAAGTGGATCCGCAGTTTTTAAGCCGCCAAGCTCAACCGGGCTACTGAATTTTACCGACAGGTAGATCCGGATACCATACGTTCTGAACACATTGGCCAGCGCCTGCACCTTTAACAAATACTGAGGTGAAAGGATCAGGGCATCGGCATTTACATTGTTAACAACCGAGCCATTAATCCCTACCGAGGCATTGGCCCTTGCATAGTCGATGTATCGCTGTTCGATAACGCCCGGCAGTTTATGCCAGTTCCAGATGGACGAACCCGCATACCCCCGCTCCACAGTGCGGTTCAGGTTATCCCAATGATCCAGCACCCGGTACATGATGCGCGGATGGTCAGATACATCCAGTTTATTTATGGATTGGTTGGTTTGGATCAGTTTTAAAAAATTAAAAACACCGTACATAACCCCTAAATCGGTATTGGCCATTATCACAATGCATTTCTTTTGGCCAATCAATGTTGTTTTAATGAGATATCCTTCGGTGCCAATGCTATCAGGAACACTTATCGAAAACGCCTTTAATGTTTGTGGCGTACCTATTATAATAGTCTGCCCGTTCATGATATTTTTAGCCTCGGCAGGTTTTAATGCCAGCATTCCGTCCAAGCCGGTTAAAAGTTCGGTTTTTGAAGCTTTAAGCTGATCTGATTGTGCCGGGAAGATCATGTATTTCAATTGCTGCCTGTAGCCGGCAGCCAGTTGCGTGTTGGTTACCTTATTATATTCAAGCCACAGTTTATAGCCATTGTCTGCATAAACTTTGCTTATCGCCGCTATGAAAAGCAGTGCAAGTAAACACATGTACTTTATTGAATATTTGGCCATGGCATTATTAATTCAGTTTCATAAACCACTAAGCGATTTATAAAAAACTACAATTGATCTGTTGAAAAATTCATGAATGAAACGGACTAAGATCCCGCCTCATTTAGCACGGTTTATAAATTTTTATATCTTGCAATCGATTACAAGATATAATTCCTATCACATATTTCAAATAGGAATTTATTTATTCCCTAAGCCCATAGTACAACATGCGCTTTACCCCCATCTCCAATCCGCGGAGCTCGGCCAGGCCTTTTAGCCTGCCAATTACTGAATAACCGGGATAGGTATCATAATTAAAATCATCCAATAGCTTATGCCCGTGATCTGGCCGTACAGGGATCGCTATATCAGTCCGGCCTGCATTTTTGCGTGCTACTTGCTCATTAACTATAGCTTTCATCACAGCAAACATATCAACACTGCCGGTTAAATGATCAGCCTCATAAAAGCTGCCGTCCTGTTGCCGGGCTACATTACGCAGGTGCAGAAAATGGATCTTCTCCCCTAAATCCGCTATAATTTGAGGAATATCGTTTGTACCTGATGCCCCTAACGAACCGGTACAAAGCGTTATACCATTGGCAATTGAAGGATAACAGTTTACAATATCAGTAAGATCGGTTAAGGAAGATGCTACTCTTGGTAATCCAAGGATAGGAAACGGAGGATCATCGGGATGGATACACATTTTTATACCCAGCTTTTCGGCATAGGGAATGATCGCCCTTAAAAAATAAAACAGGTTTTCCTTTAATGCGCAAGCATCTACCCCACTGTATTTATTAAGATGTTCTTTAAACTCGGCAATAGTAAAAACCTCATCAGTTCCGGGCAGACCGGCCAATATCGTATTGGTTAATAGTGTTCTATCACTATCATTCAATCCTTGGAGATAAATCTTTGCGGCGGCCTGCTGCTCGGCGCTAAATTCATTAAAGGCATTTTCCCGCTCTAAAATATACAGGTCGAACGCTGCCAAAGCAGGGGCATTATAAAGCAATGCCGAGGCACCGTTAGCTAAACGATAATCAAGGTGTGTGCGGGTCCAATCCAATACCGGCATAAAATTATAACAAACGGTAAAAATTCCTTCCTGTGCTAAATTTTGCAGCGTTTGGATATAGTTATCGATATACTTATCACGCTGAGCATTGCCGATTTTAATACTTTCATGAATATTTACACTTTCCACAACCGCCCAGTTAAAACCCGCATTTTCAATTATAACCTTCCGCCGCCTGATCGCTTCCCGGCTCCAAACATCACCACAGTTTATATGATGAAGCGCGGTAACTATCCCGCTTGCACCTGTTTGTTTTATTGCATTTAAAGTTACCGGGTCGGCCGGGCCAAACCACCTGAAGGTTTGTTCTAAATCTGGTACCATACTATTTTAAACGGATATTTATTAACGCGATAAATTTATGCAACCGATTGCATAAATTTGAATAATCTGTTAATATTTTTATACTTTTATCCCGTAAACCATTTTGCACCGGTAGTAACCACCCGGCAACATCGTTTATCTGCTTTAGATCACTGATATGCACGACAACGAAAAAGAGATAACCATATATGATATTGCCGAAAAGTTAAATGTTTCGGCAGCTACAGTTAGCCGTGCGCTTAAAGATCATCCCCGGGTTAATAAAAATACTAAAAAGAAGATCGTTAAGGCTGCCGAAGAAATGGGTTATCGTTCCAATTCGTTTGCCAGTAATTTACGCAGGAAAAACAGTAATATTATAGGCGTTATTGTTCCCCGGCTCAACAGTAGTTTCATGTCGGATGTTATTGCCGGCATCGAAAAAGTTGTAAATAACAACAATTACAACCTCATCATTAGCCAGTCGTTAGAAACGATGAAGAAAGAGGCCAGTAATGCCAGGGCGATGCTCAATAACCGGGTTGACGGCTTGTTGGTTTCACTGGCTTATGACACTACCAGCATTGAGCATTTTGAACCCTTTATTAAGCGTAAGATCCCGGTACTGTTCTTCGACAGGATTTTTGAACATGAGCAATACCCACAAATCTATATAGATAACTTCAAGGCTGCCTACGAGGTAACTGATCACCTGCTTACACAGGGCTGTAAAAGAATAGTGCATATCACCGGCAACCAATTGCGTAATGTTTATGCCGAACGCCTTCGCGGATATAAAAAAGCACTCGAAGCACACCACGTTGATTTTGATGAGCAATTAGTGATCATCAATGATCTGAGCGCGAAAGAAGCTGTAGCGGCTACCGAAACCATATTAAAAATGAATCCCCTTCCTGATGGCATATTCACCGTTAACGATGTGAGTGCCGTAAGCTGCATACAAGTGTTGAAAAAAGCGGGCATCAAAATACCCGAACAAATAGCTGTTGCCGGCTTTAATAATGACCCGGCAGCCTGTGTAATTGAGCCCAATCTTACTACCGTAAATTATAAAGGATATGAAATGGGCGAAGCGGCCGCCAGTATGCTCATCAACCATCTGGCAGACCGGCAGGATCTGCAGCAAACGCATAGCCTCATACTCAGATCGGAATTGATAGTGCGTGAATCTTCCAGAAGAAAATAATATTTTTTAAACCCTAATGAACTCAAAAATCAAACTTGCTATCGTAACCGGGGGAGCTTCCGGCCTTGGACTTGCCACCACCAAGAAATTCATAGAACAGGGCATCAAAACTATTATTATCGGTCGCGACGAGTCAAAACTCATTTCGGCAGCACAGCAGTTTGGAGAGCTTTGCGCCTACAGGCAATACGATTTGAGCGATACAACCGGCATCCCACAATTAATAGCTGAGATTGAAGCTGAATTTGGCGTGCCCGATATTTTAGTTAATAATGCAGGCATTAACCATAAAAAGGCTTTTACCGAGGTTACTGACGAAGAGTTTTCAAGGGTGATCCAAACTAACCTTACCTCGGTATTTGCCATAAGCCGCGAGGTGGTAAAAAGTATGTTAAAAGCAGGCGGCGGAAGTATAGTTAACATCAGTTCGATGGCGGCGCAATACGGCATTCCATATGTTATTGCTTATTCCGCGTCTAAAACTGCTATTGAGGGTATGACAAGGGCTATGGCTACCGAGCTCTCACCGCAAGGCATCAGGGTCAACTGCGTTGCTCCGGGTTTTATATCTACCGATATGTCGGCAAAGGCGCTGGATAATGATCCGGTCCGCAAGCAAAAGGTTATGGGCCGCACTCCAATGGGTAAATTAGGCGAACCTGCCGATGTTGCCGAAGCCGTTTATTATTTGGCTACAGACAGCGCCAAATATGTAACCGGGGTTGTATTACAGGTTGATGGGGGTAATTCGATAGGGTTTTAATAGGAATAAGGTTCATCAGAGTCCTCTGCGAGTTTAAGTTAACCCACAAAATTCACCAACCTGAAAGTTCAATAGGAGGCACCTACGGAGCCAAAAAATGTCATCTTTTAATATTATAAACACGTGGACCCGCTGGGGCCGGCAAGGTTTTACTACATAATCAGGTATTAATTGAGGTGCTTAAGGACAGATGCACCAGAGGTGCAAAAGGTTTGTAGCATAAAAAGTATAGAAATACCATTTGCCCCAGAGGGGCAAAACAGAACGCCTTGCTGATTAAACTGCAAAACAATTTTGTGGGTTAACTTAAACTCGCAGAGACCCTGATGAGACCAGGCATGTTTAAAAAAAGCTTGTCATTCTGATCGACAGCGAAGAATCTTCTACAAGATACAGAGCCGCAATGCAGGGCGAAGAAGATGCTTCGTGCCTCAGCATGACAAAGGGCAAAATGCCATATCTCCTTCAAATTCAGCGAATTTTACTCCATCAGAATGACAATAGTCTAATGTTATTTAACATTCAAAGACCACAGAAATTCACCTATTCAGCATCGCTCTTTGATAAATCACTTCCCACTGCCTTCCTTCCTATAATGCATCAATCTATTGGCCCAGGCAATAAAATATTTTACGTTTGGAGCGTCGGTATGGCCGCCATCATGTTGACGCCAGGCGAGTTCGCCATCAAGCAGCCCTGTATTAACCGGAGGCATCTTTTCGGTTTTATAATCGTTTGAAACACCTATATCTTTTACACCAAGCAGTTTAAATACAGAACCGGCTGCCACGGTTGCCATATAACTCCCCTGCTGATCGAGCCATTTGGCATCGCCTTGTTCCGGAACACCATAACTTATAAAAGTAAACCTCGGCGCGCACAAGGCAATCAGTTCATGCGCATCTACCGGAAGGTCTTTCGCAGTTTTTGCGCCAAACGAGGCATCTGATGCGCCGTATTTCATAAAGTTACCGGCCATCCAATAGTATCCTCCACCGGTAAGGCTTTCCACAGCTTCGCCAAAGTTTCGGCGATGTAGCTTGGCCCCACCTTCCCCCGACGAACCGATTAACCCCATAGCAAACCGTTGCTCAAAAGCCAGTGTTACAAGTGCAGCCTTTCCGTACCGGGATACACCTTCAATGCCTACATGTTTAGCGTCAACAGCGGGCTCAGTTTCCAGGTAATCTAACGCGCGTGCCGCTCCCCACGACCAGGCACGCAAAGCGCCCCAATCCTCCGGTTTACGTGGCTGGCCTTTATTAACCAAACCGATGATCCCTTTGGTTAAGCCTTCTCCATTATCCGCCTGAATAGACGACGGATCAATTAACACATAACCCCAGCCGCTGGCTATCAGCTGCGTTGCCGTTGGCGGATCACCTTTCATAACCGGGAAACCACCGGGGCCAAAAGGGGATTGTTCGGCAATGGGATTATAGGCGGGATATTGTTCAAAAATGGCTTTAAACTCGGGGTGTTCTTTTACAAGCAACTCTTTTAATGCAGTGTTGATTTTTTCTACATCGGCCGCAGGGGGTTGCGCGGGCGCAGGTAAAGCGCTTCGGCCAAACATCATCAATACCGGTACCGGCCCTTTGGCATTTGCCGGAACTACCAGGGTCATTTCAATATTGACATTGATGAGCGGGTAAGCCGTATTATCAACATGACCAATAAGCTGTTTGGCGATCACCGGATAAAAGCCAACCCGTTCTTTATCTGTAACCTTAACCGACCATGTTACTTTGGGCACGTTGGCAGGAATGCGACCGTAAACCTCGCGCTCCATGTCCTCCACAATTTCGGGGCGGCGCTGCTTCCACCACATTTCGGCTGTGGTTACTTTTTTACCATTTTTTAATGTGAGCGCATCGGGCAAATCCGGGTAAGGATTAGCCAGCGCTTCATCATAATTAGCGTGATTAGGGGCAGATTCATCACCGCTGGGCCCGTTACGTAAGGTTTTAATCCCCAACTGTTTCATCATGTTCTGATGATCCTGATCGGCAGTAAAGTTTACCGGTGCAGCATTTTGAGCTTTGGCCGCGATAGCGCATGTGAGTAAGAAAAAGAAGGCAGTACTTTTCATTGCTCCTGATTTAATTGGGGTTTATGGTTATTGTAGTTTCTCCGTTTGAAATGGAGATGCAGGAAGGCCTTCCTTATTATAAAGATTCGCTCCATCCGGATTATCGGCCCAGGCATATCTTACATAAAGCGGCGCTGAGATTTTATCGCTCCAAACCAGTACTTTATCTCCTTTGATAACAGCCTTTGCCCAAACAAACTTTTTATCGGCACCGGCTATTTCAAATTGCGACAGCTCATCGCCATCCTCAGCAACAAGTCCTGCACCTGTACTTTTAAAAGTGATCTCAACCTTATTTCCGTCAATTTTAGCCGATTGATAAATCGGTCCTGTTGGAACGACATCCGCATCACCATAAGCCACATTTTCCGCAACCCGGGCAAGCCGTTCGCCTACCGTTTTTTTATTGAGGGGATGAATATCATTCCATTCGCCGGCATCGATGGTCACCGCCATTCCTGTATTGGGTACTTCCAGGGCACTAAGCTGCCCTTCCCGCAACTTCGCCCAGTCACTCTCCGCTGGCGAGTACTGTACCTCGTTAAAGTTAGGAAGCTGTGCATAGATAAAGGGGAGATTACCTTGTTGCCAGCGGTTACGCCAATCGGCAATTAGGGCTTTTAATAGTGTACCATATTCGGATGCACGGGAAGCATTACTTTCGCCCTGGTACCAAACCATGCCTTTAATAGTATAATTGATAACCGGCGCTACCATGGCATTATAGAGCCCCGTGGGTTCATTCTGGGCCGAAAACTCCGGTTTCATCCAAACCGGTTCAAACACCTGCCCTACCTTGTATTGCCAGTCGCCGCGAATATCGATAGTATCGCCGGCTATTGCCAGGTAGTACCGTTTATCGGGTACAAAACCACCTTTGCCCGATGTATTGGTAATACGTACCACAATAATATTTTTCCCCTGCTTCAATAATCCGGCAGGCACAGGGTAACGCCTTGGCGGATACTGATAGGTAATGTTCCCTACCTGTTTGCCGTTAATGTATGTTTGATCGGCATCCACTATTCTGCCTAAAAACAGTTTGGCCGCTTTACCTTGTACGGATGCAGGCAGGTTTATTTCCTTCCTGAACCATACGATGCCATTGAGGCCTTTTATACCCTGATCGGCCCAATAGCCGGGCAGCCAGAAATGGTGCCAGCCGTGCGGCAAATAATCAGTATCGTACCATGGCCTGGCTTCATTTAAACCTTTATCAACATTAGCCGGAAGCTCGGGTTGCGGGCGCTTTTTCATCACGCTGTCTATAAAAGCAGCATTACCAAACTGGGCAACCCGGTCATGATAGGGTTTGATGTCTTTCAGGCCATCATTGCTGATCCATGCCTCAATAGGCGTACCGCCTACACTTGAGTTGATGATACCAATAGGTGTGTGATATTTTTGATACAGCTGTTTAGCAAAAAACCAGGATGCTGCGCCGAAACCTAACACCGCTACAGAATCGGCTTTAACCCATTTACCGGGTAACAGATCCTGATGCTGTTTGGTTACATCTGCTTCTGTCTTCACAAAAAAATTCCTGATCTGCGGATAATTGGCTTTAGCTATTTCATCAGGGTATCTTTCCTTTACCCGCTCCATAGGCAAAACCATGTTTGACTGGCCCGAGCAGAACCATACATCACCGATCAAGATATCCTGGATTGTGATGTGGTTATTACCGGTAATTTCCATGGTATATGGCCCTCCTGCTTTCATTGGCTGCAGGGTAATTTTCCATGAGCCGCTTTGGTTGGTAACTGTACGGTATGTTTTATGCTGAAAGTTAATGGTGATCTTTTCACCCGCATCTGCCCATCCCCAGATCTTCACTTTGGCATCGCGCTGCAGCACCATGCCATTGGCAACCAATTGCGGCAAGCGCACTATTCCATAGCACGGCAATATCAAACAAGCGAACAGCGCTACAATTAACAGCTTCACTGACCTCATAACTCCGAAAATTTTTATTGATGGTTTATTTCACTAAGTAACAAATAAAAAAAGATTTGTGCAATCGATTGCACAAATCTTTTTTTATTTTAATTACCGCTTGGTCAGTAAACCATCATAAATAGGCCCTTAAACCTGCAATGCAGTAGCAATGAACATTTTTTTGTTTAAAATCGCATTTATCAAAACCGGCAGATGGCTAAAACAAGAAATATCAAACCAGAACAAAAGATCTCGTTCAGAGAGCGCCTGTCGGCATTAAGCAATCTCCCCGAGTTTTTCAAACTGGTATGGCAAAGCAGCCCGGGTAAAACAACCATGAGTTTTCTGCTACGCATCGTACGTTCGGCCATGCCGGTTGCTTTGCTATATGTAGGCAAGCTGATTATAGACCAGGTTGTATTACTTAACCGCCACGGTGGTAGCCAGCATGAATTGTGGCAACTGGTCATCATCGAATTTTTGCTGGCGGTTGCAACCGACGGCTTAAACCGCATGATCAGCCTCATGGATAACTTGCTGGGCGATCTTTTTGCCAACTACACCTCTATGCGCATCATGCGCCACGCGGCCACCCTCGATCTGGAGCAGTTTGAAGATTCTGTTTTTTATGATAAGCTGGAACGGGCAAGACAGCAAACCGTTGGGCGTACCATACTTTTATCACAGGTAATGAGCCAGATTCAGGATTTCATTTCCATAGGCTTCCTGCTTACCGGCCTGCTAACTTTAAATCCCTGGCTCATCCTGCTGCTGCTTATATCAATCATCCCTTCATTTATGGGCGAAAGCTATTTCAACAGCCAAAATTATGCACTCACCCGGAGCCAAACGCCTGAACGAAGAGAACTGGATTATGTACGCTACCTTGGCGCGAGCGATGAAACAGCTAAAGAAGTTAAGATCTTCGGCCTATCTGATTTTATTATTAACCGCTTTAAAACATTATCAGATAAATTTTATGCTGATAACAGCAAACTGGCCGTGCGGCGTTCGGCCTGGGGCACTTTCTTTTCTGTT
Organism: Mucilaginibacter sp. Mucisp86; assembly: GCF_047324315.1. NCBI lineage: Bacteria > Pseudomonadati > Bacteroidota > Sphingobacteriia > Sphingobacteriales > Sphingobacteriaceae > Mucilaginibacter > Mucilaginibacter sp. Mucisp86. Next base: position 3,302,715 of record NZ_CP168503.1, on the reverse strand, counting down.
TTAGGCAGTGTTGGTTACTATGCAGCGTACGGTTTTATTATTTATCAAACCGTCACGGGCAAATCTTCGGTAGGTACACTCACCTTCCTGGCTGGTTCATTCAGGCAATTGAGCAGCCTGATGGAAAATTCATTGAACCGGTTTACTTCCGTATCGCAAGGCGCTATTTACCTCAATGATTTCCATGAATTTTTCGAGATCAAACCAAAGATCAAAGTTGCTGCTTCTCCTTTACCATTTCCAAACCCAATAAAGCAAGGGTTCACATTTGAGGATGTTGGTTTTAAATACAACAACGCCGAATCATGGGCCAACAGGCATCTGAACTTCACACTGCACCCCGCCGAAAAGATTGCGCTGGTTGGCGAAAACGGTGCAGGTAAAACAACCTTGGTTAAGCTGCTGGCCCGCTTATATGATCCTACAGAAGGACGGATCCTATTGGATGGCGCAGATTTGAGAGATTATGACATCGTCGATCTCCGGCTAAACCTGGGTATTATTTTCCAGGATTATATTCGTTACCAGATGAGCTTTTCGCAAAACATAGCAGTAGGAAATATTGATGAACAGGACAATACTGAGCTGATCCGTAAGGCTGCGCATGAAAGCCTTGCAGATGCACTTGCGGCTAAACTTCCGCAGGGGTATGAGCAATGGCTGGGCAGGCGGTTTAATGAGGGTGTTGAATTATCGGGCGGAGAATGGCAAAAGGTAGCGCTGGCAAGGGCCTATATGAAAGATGCGCAGGTGCTTATTCTTGACGAGCCCACTGCAGCGCTTGATGCCCGGGCCGAGTATGAGGTGTTTCAACGTTTCTCATCTCTGACTCAGGGTAAATCGGCCGTGCTTATTTCGCACCGGTTTTCAACGGCAAGGCTGGCCGACCGGATCATCGTATTAGAAAAAGGCAAGATCCTTGAAGCCGGCACGCACCAGGAGCTAATGGCAAACAACGGCCGTTATGCCGAATTATTTAGTTTGCAGGCAGCGGGATATCAATAAACTGGGGGAGCAAATGATCATCTGCTCCCCCAGTTTATATTATTTTAACCAGCAACTATTTTTTACTGAATAGCTGGATCTGGTAGCTAAAACTTGCATTTTTTGCATAAACCCTGTATTGCTCCAACGGTTTAGGGCCACATCCATATGAGCCAACGCCCAAAGTTTTATGACTGATGCATAGTACGGTGCCTTTGCTTTTCGGCAAATCTATCTTGTACTCCACATCGGTCATTTCCTCATCGCTGTATGGCAGCGCAGTTATCTGGAACAGTTCACCAGCCTGCTTAACAGCAATGCCCATACCTTTAGCAGTACTCACATTGGCCCACCTAACATCCTCGTGGTTGCCGCAATCCATTGGTTTTTCATACGGGGTTTGCTGCTGTGCTATACTGCTTGAGTAACGGCCAACATCGAAGCCGCTCTTCCTGTCTGCATAGTTTTCCATCGGGCCGCGACCAAAATATTCAAATTGATCCAGGTCCTTTTTCAAAAACAAGCGTACGCCTAATCTGGCCAGCACCAGTTTAGGATCCGCATTAAAGCTCACGTTATTATCTGCTTTGATAACTCCGTTACCATTTATGGTATAAATTACCTGGTGATGAATAACAAAATCATGTTTACCGGTACCGGTAAGATTTACTTTGATCTCCACCTGGCCGGTTGACAACTGCATACTTTTTACCGCATCAGTTTTCCAGCTGATCTCTTTCAAACCATATTTAACCCAATCCTCATAAGCCCACATATCATCTTTGCGGTGGGGTGCACGCCATAAGTGCAGAATAGGGCCGCCGTTATTTTGCAAAACGTTTTCCCCATCTTTCTCCATTTTTGAGAAAGTGCCTTTTTCTTTATCAAACTCGAGACTAAAACCGTCGCCTTTTACTTTGATCTGGTTACCGGCATCTGATAAAGATAGTTTACCCGTTGCAGGTTGTTCTTTGGCGGCCGGAATAGCAATTGGCAGTTCCAGCTGCTGAGCTGCTACTTCAAACCCTTTTTTGGCCCACATTTTATCTGTAGCAAGGTCAAATGATATCCTCAGGAAATATTCTGCTCCGGGTTTAGGGGCAACCTGGTACGGAACTTTTACATCAAGCTCTTCGCCCGGGTTGATTTCCTTAAGTGCTAAATTACCCGACGATATGGATGTTCCATTTTCAGTCACCTCCCATTTAGCAGTTAAGCTATTCAGGTTAATGAACTGGTAGCGGTTTTTAATTGTTACCAGGCCATTTTTCAGATCTTTTGGATGAATGCTGATCCACTGATAAGCATGCTTTAATTCAGGATAGTGCGGTTTCAGCGAACGGTCGGAAAATACAACGCCTTTGTGAATGAAATACTGATCGTTAGGATACTCTCCAAAGCCACCGCCAAAAGCAGTTATAGGATGTTTAGGGTCGCGATTATTATAGATACCCTGATCCTGCCACTCCCAGATGGCGCCACCTAACAACTGCGGATATTTATCAAACAGATCATTATAAATATCAACCGAACCCATGGAATTAAACATGGCATGTGCATACTCGCACAGGTAAAACGGCTTGGTTAGGGTTTGATCGTTGGCATGTTTTTCCAGGTTCTCTACATCGGTATACATTTCGCTGTCCATATCGGCAGGGTTGTTTTTGCCTATGCCAAAACCCTGGTAATGTGTTGGACGTGTATCATCAATACTTTTGATCACTTTCAGGATAGCCCTGAAGTTTGAGCCGCCGCTGCCGCATTCGTTACCCAAGCTCCAGATAATAACCGAAGGATGATTCTTAAAATTTTCTACGTTGGCCACGTTCCTGTCAATCAGCGCGGCCTTGATCCTTGGTTCTTCATTAAACTCGTCCCATGCACCGTGACTTTCCAAATTGGCTTCGGCAACCAGGTAAATTCCATACAGGTCACACAACTCATACCATCTCGGATCGTCAGAATAATGGCAGGTACGTACGTGATTGCAATTGGCTTGTTTAATCAATACAATGTCCCTGATCATTTGCTCTTCGGTAACAGCATGGCCATCATTCGGCCAGTTTTCATGGCGGTTTACGCCTTTGAGTTTAATGGGTACGCCATTAACCAAAAACAACCGGCCCTTGATTTCGATACTTCTGAAACCGGTTCGTGACGAGAGGGTTTCAACGGTATTGGTACCATCATCAATTTTTACTACCGTAGTATAAAGTTTTGGTGTTTCTGCCGTCCATTTCTGCGGATTATTTACATGGAAGCTGGCTTCAACCGTTACTTCCTCACCTGGCTTCAGGGCCGGGATAGCTTTTTTAACAGTAGCACCCGGAACAGGAACCGAGCCATTATACAAAGCAACATCAAGTAAACGGGCTTTAACAGCGGCTGTCCCGTAGTTTTTTATTTTGGCCGATACCAGCACATCAGCATTTTTGTATTGTTTATCCAGATTGGTCTTTACAAAATAATCCCTGATATGCTCCTGCGGACTGCTCCAAAGCGTTACATCTCTGAATATGCCGCTTAAGCGCCACATATCCTGGTCTTCAAGATAACTGCCGGTTGTAAAGCGGTACACCTCGACGGCCAATGTATTTTTGCCGGGTTTAACATATTTGGTAAGATCAAATTCGGCAGCGTTACGGCTGTTTACACTGTAGCCCACTTTTTTACCATTTACCCAAATAAAGAAACCTGCATCAACCCCGTCAAAAGTGATAAAAATACGGCGACCGTTCCATTCGGCAGGCACGGTAAAATCGCGGCGGTAGCTGCCTACCGGGTTTCTTTCCTTATAGGCGGTATATTTTACCGGCGGGGTGCTCATCACCCTCGGAAAATCTTTTTGAAAAATATAGGTAAAGTTGCTGTAGTAAGGTGTACCGTAGTCCTCAACCTGCCAATTTGATGGCACTTTGATATCCTTCCAGCCGGATACGTCATAACTGGGTTTATAAAAATTAACCGGGCGTTTTTGTGGCCAGTCAACCCAATTAAATTTCCAAAGCCCGTTCAGGCTGCGGCTAAAGGTTGAAGCACGCCTATTACCGGCCAAAGCCTCTTTTAAAGATGCATAAGGCATAAGCGTGGCATGGCTTGCTTCTTTATTGATGCCGATATTTTCGGGATCTTCGATCTCTTTCGGAACAGAAGCTGTATCTGACTTCGATAGCCCGTTATCTGCCTGCTGAAAGCTAAAGCCTGCTTTATGGCTAAAAACAAAAATGAAAAGCAACAAAACCCTAAGGAATTGTTTGTTAAAATGAGATTGGCACATAGGTATATATAATTGTTTGCAATGATTTGATTTTTATATGGCAGATTCAGAACAAAGAAATATAAAAACCAAATATAACAACTGTCACATATACATATGTATTAAAAAGCTAAAACCTTTTATCACTCCCTGTCATCTTATTTTACGGCTTCTTTTGCCCGCTTAGTTTAGCAACAACCAGGTTGCCAACCTTGTTACCCTGCACAATACCATTATCAATAGCATCCATAAAATGGATACCGCCCCAAAACCTTGATATGGCAGCTTCTTTAGCGGCCTGGGTAAACGAATTGAAATGCCTTGGCGGTATGCCATAACTCACTTCCACATTATCGGTATATTTAAAGTTATCGCCCAAATAATGCGTGAGGATAACTGCCGCTGATGATGAAACTACCGAGTGCCCGCTGATGTATTCCGGAAATGGCGGGGTTTGCAGCAGGGGTTTCCAATGAGGGTCGATGTATCTGCGGATAGCCGTTTCGGGGCGGATGCGGTTGGTGCGGTACTTATCATCCCAACAGCAAATAAAACCGTCAAGCAGGCCTATGGCCACGGCTGTATTGATCTGCATCGTTTTAGAGAAACCGGTTTTGGTCTGCTTACATGCAATGGCTGTTATTCCCATCCAATGCGCCCCCGGCGAAATCTTTTTAAGGCCGATAAGCATGTGCCCGTCATTTTGAACAGCAAAAGGGTTGCAGTCCCAAAAGTTGGCAATATCCTTTTCTTCCTGCTTTAAGCCGTCGCCGCTTTTGGCATAGCTCATTTGCAGGTATTTATAAAAAGTTGAGTTTTTATCGGTTGAAAAAGGAATGGGTGCATCAGGAACAAACTGCCCCGCCGAATCAAGCGTCATGGGCCTTATGGTATTAAAATAAGGTTCCACTGGTAGCATATAAGCAGGCGGGGTGAGGTCCCAGCTGCCCGGTGTTTGCTTAAGCTTATAACGCGGGTAGTTGCTTATTTTCCTGTAGCCATCGGCCTTGGCATAGGCCAGGATCTGTTTACTGATTACTTTGGCATAACTTTTTGAACTGTCGATAACCTCACTGCTGAAGCCGATATTTTTACATGAATCAATAAATGAAGCCTCATATCCCAGCATCAAAGTACCTGATGGCTGTAGCTTGGCTGCAGTTTCAAACATGGCCAGTACAGCGCTCAGTTGATAGTTGTAACCCGTGTTTTGTTTGGGATGTTTGATATCAGGATACTGGTTCAATACACCGCTCATACTCCTGATCTGCTTGTCATTTTCGGCGACAATCTCGTAACCGGCAAGGCAGGTATAAGTAAAAAAACGCGAGGCTAAGGGCGGGTTGGTAACATCATGGATCATTACGCTGGTCATGTGACCAATAACCTTGCTTACATCCTGGTTGGTTAATTCGGGTTGCTTTTTCTTGCTGCAGCTTATCATTGCAAATAAGCCGCAGGCAGGTATCAGCATTAACAGTTTTTTCATCACCTTGTATTATTGCTTATATGCCTTTAGTTTGCCTTTATCAAGAGCAAACAGTAAAATGTTATTTAATTGAAGTACACTTCTTACATCGCCCCTGATGTTGAAGCCCGATTGCTGCTGATTTATATATTGGTAGTTGCCTTTTCCATCTCCCTTAAGCAATACGCCGTAGTTAGCATCATATTTACCAAAACGGATGCGCGCCTTGTTGATATCGCCGCAAAGCAAAAGATCATCTTTACCATCATGGTCATAGTCAAGCGTAGTAATGGTAAAAATGGGCGAGTATTGGGCCTGTAAAGGCAGTGCCATTTGCTTTAAGCGTCCCTGCGTATTACTGATAAAGCAGGTTGTTGCAAGTTCATTAGCGGTCAGTTTTTTCACGCCTTTCAACTCTTCCGGGGTGAAAATTTTGTCCATCGTGGCATCAGCATAACTTTTATAATCGGGAAAGCGGCCTCGCATAACGCTTAACTGGTCAAGCAACTCATCGCGGCTTACAAAGGGGTAGCTTTTATGCTGAATGTAAAAACAAAGCACCGGGTCAACAGAGCCGTTATCGTCAAAATCTTTATAAAACATTTCTGCCGGCTCGGCGTCACTTGCCTTGCATTGCGTATTTAAGCCAATGTTTCCGGCAATAATATCGGGATGGCCGTCATGGTTGATATCGCTTACCTGCAGGCAATTCCACCAGCCCGCATATTTTTTATCAAAATATTTTGTTGTGGCATCGGTTAGCTTAGCGCCGTTATTTTCAAAAACGGTGATCGGCATCCACTCGCCGGCCAGCACCAGGTCGGGCTTTTTATCGCCGTTCATATCAACCCAGGCGGCATCAGTCACCATACCTATATTTTTTAACAACGGATTATATTTTGCGGTTTCATCGGCGAAATGTCCTTTACCGTCATTGATCAAAATATAGCTTTCGGGCGCTTCGGGATACTGCCCGGGTATTACCCTGCCGCCAACAAACAGGTCAGGGAAACCATCACCATTAATATCGGCTGCTTTTACACAACTTTTACTGCTGATCATTTTGGGCAAGGCGCCATTAGCTTTGCTAAAGTTCCCTTTGCCATCGTTAAGGTATAACCTATCCTGCAGCAGGATGTCATCCGGTTTATAATCGGCATAACCGCCAGAGGCTACATACAAATCGGGCTTACCATCGCCATTGGCATCAAAAAACAAAGCTGCGGCATCGGTACTATTCTTATCGGCTTCAAAGGCGGCAACTGCATTGCTTATAAATTTACCATCCTTTTGCTGCAGGTATAAAACACCGGCTTTGCCATCATGCGCGCCGGCATATATATCTTCCAATCCATCGCCGTTTACATCACCTTTGGCAAGGATAGAGCCCGAAAACGAGATAGAGTTAACCATTAAAGGCTGCCGTTTAAAATCATTGATGGTATTATCTCTCTCACTGGTTGCGATGGGGGCAGGTACCTCTTTAAATATCGGATTGATTAGTTTTTGCGCAGGGCTTGCGGCAGTAGCGTCCTTTTCGTTTAAGACAATTTGTTGGTCGGCTTTTACTTTTTGAAGTACCTGCGATTTGCCGCTTTGCCATGTGATCCGCAATGAATCAACCTGCTTATCTTTCCCCAGGCCAAAATGCAGTATAGTTGAAACTGAAGATTGATAACCGCGGTTTGGCATTTGCTCCAGGTATTGTGTTTTATTACCCGAATAAATGCTGACCTTAGCTCCTACTCCCTGCGTGTTTGCACCGCTGCCGTTTAACTTAATAGCCAAATAATGGTTATCATTTTGTTTAGCCGCCTGGTTTTCATAAACAAAAGCAGGGAGATTGATATTGTTTACCACCAGGTCAAGATCGCCGTCATTATCCAGATCGGCATAAACGGCGCCGTTACTGTTTGATGGCAGTGTTATGCCCCATTGCTCACTTTTATTGGTGAATGTTGTATTACCATTGTTCTTAAACAAATAACTTTTCATTTGCGATGATGGCATCTGGCTCACAATATCCAGGAGGTCCTGCCGCATTACGCGCCTGTCTTTAAGGTTATCGCCCATAAATTTCAGGAAATCCATGTTAGTATAATCGCGGGTATAGCCGTTGCTTACAAACAGGTCTTTCCAGCCGTCGTTATCATAATCGGCAAAAAGGGGCGACCAGCTCCAGTCTGTATTGGAAATGCCTGCCAGCTGTCCTATCTCGCTGAACGAGTTATTACCATTATTAATCTGCAGCATATTGCGCATGTATTGATAATAAAAGCCAACCCGCAGGTTCAGATCAAAAGCTTCGTAATTATCAATGCCGAACAGCAGTTTCTGCCGCTTGTTATCTTCAGGAAGCATGTCCAGCGTGTAGATATCTGGCTTGCCGTCGTTATTGATATCGGCCACGTCATTCCCCATGGAATAAAATGAAGTGTGACCGATTTGTTTCTGCAGTTCATCCGTAAAAGCACCCTTACCATTATTAATATACAGCCTATCGGGAATGCTGTAGTCATTTGATACATAAACATCCGGCCATCCATCGCCATTAATATCGGCAATACCTGCTGCAAGGCCATATGACAGTGAAGTATTGATAATACCTGCAGGGCCGGTAACATCAGTAAAATGATTATTATCATTCCTTAGCAGCCTGATCCCGGATTCGCTATCTTTTTTGGCCGACATCTCTTTAACAAAGGCATCATCAAGAATACTGATCCGCGCCGGGTTATGGTTAACTAACAACAGGTCGAGATCACCGTCCCGGTCATAATCAAAAAAGTAGGCCTGTGTACTGAACGATGGAAAATCAAGACCGTAATCAGCAGTCATATCTTTAAATATGGGCACACCGGCAGCGTTGTTTCCCTGGTTTATGAATAATTGATTAACCCGTTTCTCGGCCCGTATTTTACCCGAATAGCAGATATAGATATCCAGCTTACCATCGCCGTTAACATCGGCCATGGTAACACCTGTTTTCCACGGACCCGGCCTGCCGGCCACGCCTGCATCAGTTGTAATGTCCTTAAACTGCATATTGCCCTGGTTCAGGTACAATTTATTATCGGTCATATTGCCGGTAAAATAAAGGTCCTGCAAGCCATCGTCGTTCAAATCGCCAACGGCTACACCACCGCCATTATAAAAATACTCGTACATCAGTACGTTGGTGTTCAAACCTTCGGTTAAGGTATTTGCAAAATCAATATGGGTTTGTTCTGGCTGCAATAGTTTAAATAAAGGTTGATCTGAACTTTCAGGGGACTCATGATTACAACCTGCGGATAGTATCAGAACACATAAGGCGGGAAACAGCAAAAACAATCGTTCTTTTCGCTTTTTAAGCGGGAATAGGAACCGGAATATCTTCATTTTGGTTTAATTGTGGCTACGATAATGGGCATCGCAAATTTGATGTCAATATAACAATTATTCTGCATGTAAAACATCTTTAGAAAAATAGCTTTAGGAGACTATTCGGAGCAGATTTGTGGATTTATGGATAAAGGAAATATCGCACATTTTATCATAACCCTGTAAAGGTTATCGAAATTAACCTACATCAACAAAATTCACCTGTACATTATTTAATTTCATGTCGTAAAAGGAATTGCCATAAATGGCGCCAAATGCAATTATTATGGATTTCACAGCATATCAGCAGCTATTTTTCGATATTTTGAACAGCCCTAATCCGCCGGCTCCTTATGACAACCCGGATTATTTAAATTATACAAAGCTAAATTGGTCGCGCCAGCAGCGATGGTTAAAAGTTGGCGTACTGAACCCTGATTTGACAGCCGCCATTGAAAAGATCAGCAAACCACAAGTATGGACGGTTATTACCGAAGCGTGGTGCGGCGATGCATCGCATACTATACCCTTCCTGCATCGTCTTTCGGAATTGAATCCGCTCATCAAGGTTGATTATCAGCTAAGGGATTCTCCGCCGTTTTTGATTGAGAGCTATCTTACCAATAGTACCCGGTCAATACCGAAAATTATTATTGCAGATGAAAACAATCAAGATCTCGGCACCTGGGGTCCCCGGCCAGCAGAATGCCAGCGCTTATACCTGCAAATGGTTAAAGACCACGTTGAAATGAGCGAAAAAAAGATAGCGCTCCAGAAATGGTATAATGAAGATAAAGGCGTAAGTTTTCAGCTGGAGTTTTTAGAGATAATTAATCAGATATTATGATTTTTGGGGGAAACAACTTTCATGCAAACCCTATCCAAAGGCTATTGTGCGTACACAATTAAAAAAATGTCATTTCGATAGAGCAGGATGGGCATGAACGACGGGGCGAAAGAGAAATCTTCTACTTCAGGCTCTGCAACTATGCCTGTAAAAGCAGGGCGTAGAAGATTTCTCCTCGCCTCCAACGCATAAATCCCACCCTGGGTTCGTCGAAATGACATTTTTTATATAATAGTACAATAAAAAAGATATGGACACATAGAAGTTTTTTTGTCCTGTTATTTTACCTTAAGCTCTTTGCCTGCTATATCTTCCCAACGGTAATAATGAAAAGTTTTATCGGTACTCATTACCACGAAGATACCATGTTTAAAGGTATCGTTTAATGGAGTAGCGGTTACATCGCTACCGTCACTTTCCCTTGCGGCTACATTGGCTATTTTCAGCAGCTTATGTTCAAAAGGATTTGCCTTGGTACCCTCTCTGCTAAAGATCTGGAAGCGGTTAGCCCCCTGATCAGATACCAGGATGTAGCCAGTTGTGTCAGTTAATTTATAAATGGAAATCCCTTCGTGATCGGCTTTAAAACCCGATGTACCGAATATTGCCAGTTCCTGATCGCCTTTTTCAGGATCGGCATAATACTGGCGAACACCTACCTGCTCATCTGAGTAATAGATGTAACCCAGCTCATTATCAACAGCAATTGATTCAATCTCCTTTTTGCCGCTGTATTTACCGAACTTGCGTACCAGCGTGGCTTTCACATTACCGGTTCCGTCATCCTCAAGCAAATACTGCCAGATATATCCGCCGGTTTGCGGGCCATTTTTGCGGCCCGCTATAGCGTACATTTTTCCGTCTTTCGCGGTGTAGATAGAGATGCCCATCAAATCGCGGTATTCAAAGCCGGTTTCGCCAACAAAGGCATCGATGCCCCCGTTATCTACCGGTTTCATATCTGGCAATGAATAGATCCGGAGTTTGTGGGTCATGCGTTCGGTGGTGATAGCAATATCCGTTGGTTTGCCGCCAAGCATTAAACCATAGGCCAGGTCAACGTTGTTCGGGCGTTTCAAGCCGCGTACAACTTTATCTTTAATAATCTTACCTTGCAGATCGAACACAAAAAGGGCACCTTCGCTATTTTTATCGGTGCCGATGATCAGGCTTTTAGAAGGGTCAACCGGGTTAACCCATATAGCAGGATCGTCGGTGTCATATAATACAGCTTCGGTAATTACTACCGGCTTTATTTCGGATGCTGTACTGCCGGGAATGGTAAGTGCTTTGCTGTTATGTACCTGGCTCTGACCGCAAGCGGCATTACCTATGGCAACAGCAAGTGCTACAAAAGCTAATTTGCTCAGTTTATTCATTGATCATTAGTAATAAAAAATAATCCTGCAGGAGTATGCAGGACCATTGCAATGAGTTAATTTATTTTGTTCCGAAGGCGCCGATATAAGTAGCCGGATCAGGAGAAACGTAAGTTATCCCGTTTACGGTGATACCTGCAGCATGGTGGCGGGTAAAGTTGGTTACACCTTTATTTAAAGCAGGAGAACCGCTTTGTAAATGAAAATCCCAATTGGTATCATAAACCGCATTCAATACCGGAGTTGATTCGGGATAGTTCACAAATTTCGGATCGTTATCGCCCGCTTTGGTACCCTTGATCTCATTTACTCCGCCAATAATATCCTTTGATGGCTGGAACTGGTTTACCGTAGTTTGATCATAACCGTAGTAAAGGTTATTGCTGATCACGGTACGTTTATCTTCGGTTGATTTAGTATCGCGTTTGATACCAAAACGGGTGTTTGCAAACAGGTTGTTATAGATATCAGCACGAACGTTATTCTCCAACCAAACAGAACCACCTTTAGCCGATGGCCTGCGCCAGCCGGTATTCACCATGGTATTGTTATAACAGATGATGTAAGCCTGCGGGTCACGGTCGCCCGAGTTTGATAATTTCAAGGCATTGGTGTTGGCACTATAAACAAGGTTGAAACCAACATCGGCCAAACAGCCCGATTTAAAGTTCATGGCCTCGCCACCAGTAACGCCGGTAGTGTAAAAAGTATTGTTGGCAAAAATGATCTTACCACCTTCAATATAAGTACAATCTTCCTGGAAGTTACGCACAGTTGAGTTTACAACAATCAATTTACCATTCACGTTTGAAAACCAAAGGGCAGGTAAGTTTTCGCCGGCAACAGCTTTATAAAGGCCTAATTTTACTGATGTTGAACCATCAGATGTAGTGTTGCCGCCGTACTCCAGAATGGTATGGTCAAGCACCAGCTCGGCACAGGTTTTAGCTGCGAGGATGCCGCCCCACATTTTACCGAATTTTTTGGCGTCGGTGCGATATGCCGGGTTTACAGTTATCCTTACCGGGTTTTCGGCAGTACCTAATGAATACAGGTTGCCTTTTACTATAAACTCAGGTTTGGCAATGGTATCCATCAGTACGGTTACACCCTCTTCAATAGTAAGCGATTTACCTTCGGGGATAATGATATCACCTTTAATGATCTGCGTGCTGCCTTTAGCCCAAACACCTGATACTTCACCGCTTGCTGATCCGTCGCCAGAGCTTGCATCAACGTCAAGATTAGCTTTTCTGCAACTGCTAAAGGCTATGGCCGATAGCAGCATTACTGCAAATATTTGTTTTAGTTTCATTGTAATGCCTTTTATTTATGGTTGATAAATTAATTTAAAGTTTATAGCGAACGCCTATCAGGTAAGTTTGCTTGTAGTAGTCGCTGCGGATAAGCGTTTGTCCGTTTGCTACAATGTTATCATCTTTCAATGTTGCGTTCTCCGGGTTGGTACCTTTCAGGAACAATTTAGCCGGTGTATTAAGCAGGTTACCCGCTTTGATAAATACGCTCAGGTTGTTTTTGAAACGTTTTTCGGCAGATGCATCCATCTGGATAAAGCCGCGCTGCCAAAGGTCATTGTTCAGGAACTGCGATACTGTGTTGATACGTGGCCCTGTGTAAGCTCCGGCAATTTGCGCATCCCAGCCCTTTTTGGTGTCTTTATATAACAATGAAAGGTTGGCGATATGCTCTGACTGACCATACAATGGCCTTGTTTGATTTACCGAAATTTTGTGGGTATCACCAGTAGTAGCATCAGTTACATAAGTGTCTTTAGGCGTAGTGATGCGCGAGTGCGTGTAGGTATAGTTTGCCTTTACACCAAACTTGTTAAAGAATTTAATGAAATCGAGCTCCAAACCGTAGTTTTTAGCTGTACCAAAGTTACCTGGCACATAATAAGTATCCTGGCCGCGTGTTGCATCCGCCTGGAAGCTGTACTCAATAGGATTGGTGATCCTTTTGTAAAATGCACCTGCTAATAACTGAGTGCTTGCATCAGGGAATAACTCGTACCTTAAGTCATAGTTATCGGCAACGGCATGTTTAAGATCAGGGTTACCACGCTCGTTGTACTCATCACCAATTCTTCCGCCCGGGATAAGCTCATAAAAGCCGGGACGGTTAACTGATTTAAAGTAAGAAGCATGAAACTGCTGCTTATCAGTCAGGAAGTATTTCAGCGTTAAGCTCGGTAATACATCGGTATATTTCTGATTGCCTGTTGGCCTTGACTCGCCCTGCGGGAAAAGCATCCTGTAACCCTGGTCTGTATGTTCTACACGTGCACCACCAACTACCTGGATAGTTTTTGTGGTGAATTTAAACATACCATAACCAGCACCGATTTTTTCAGATGCATCGTTGGTTAAGGAATTATTTACCGCGCCGGCCGGGTTGGTTACGTTAAAATTCAGCTGGGTATAGTTTGTAAAATCTGTTCCGTACAATGCACTTGGATTGGCAGCAGTAAGATTGTAGTTGTTATAGAAGCTGCTGCGTTCTTTATCACGATATAAACCACCGGCAGAGAAATCTACATTAACACCTCCAATTGGCGCGGTATAGGTAAGGTCTAAATAACCTGCTTTATCCTCGTCGGTATTGCGCTCCCAACGGTGGGTAAGCGAGGTACCGTTGGTTAAATAGGTAGGCCTGTCTACAAAGTTTTCGCGCACACCATTCAGACTAATGGTGGTATTATTTGGCACTTCGTTTTCGGCCGAAGAATAAACTGCCGACCATTGCACCTTAAGTTTATCGTTAAATAATTTGTGATCACCACGCAACGTTCCGCTGTAAATTTGTTGCTCGGTAAAACGGCTGCGGGTTGAATATCCTAACTGCGCATTTCCTTTATCCGGATCATAATCGGTTGAAAAGCTGGTAGATTTTTCATCACGGACCTGGATATTGGTTAAGTTAACATAAGTGTTAAACAAGCTCAGTTTACTGCGGCTGTTTATCACGTAATCAACTTTTGAAAATAAGCCATAACGCTTTTGTTGTTCTGAGTATTGCCTGTCGGCCCGGCTGGTAACAGCGGCGTACTCGGCAGTTGGAACTACTTTGGTGTTGTAAAACACACTGTTGCTACCGCGATAAGTATTCTGATAGCTACCAGCTACCAACACGCCCAATTTATTGTTAAAAAAGCGCTGACCTAATGATAAGCTACCAACAAGGTTTGGTGCAGGGTGCTTAAGCGAATAGTTTAAAGTGCCGGTACCAAAATCGGCCTGGGTTGCCTGGTATGTTTTGCCGTTTATTTCATAAGGCGATTTGTGGTTGATGCCTGAATAATCGTAGCTCATAAACTTACGATCAAGAAGCAACTGGCTGTAGCCACCCGCGATATTTGCGTTAATTTCAAAGCGCTCCGGGGCATCCTTCATCACCATGTTAACAACACCACCAACGGCATCGCCTTCCAGGTTTGGGGTAAGCGTTTTATAAACTTCCAGCCTTGATAGCAGATCTGAAGGAAAAATATCAAGTGGCACGTAACGGTATTTATTATCCGGGCTCGGTATTTTAATGCCATTTACCAGAGTATAGTTATAGCGTTTATCCATACCACGTAAAATGGCATACTGGCCATCGCCATTGGTATTACGTTCAACCGATACACCGGATACGCGGGAAATCACGTTAGCCACCGTTAAATCGGGAGAAACTTCGATAGCTCTGCCCGAAACAATGTTCATTACCTGTGTGGCCTGCTGTTCAATACGGCGGGCTGTCCTTTCGGTCGAGCCGTTTTTTTGCGACACTACGCTGATCTCCTGTAATTGTTTATTGGCTTCTTCCAGGTATATTTTCAGATGCGGGTTATCATCTTTGGCTATTTCAACCTGTTGCGTTGCCGTAGTGTACAAAATGTAAGATACCCTAACGGTATATGAACCCTTTGGCACATCCTTTAACTCAAAGGAGCCATCCAAACCGGTGGTCGTAGCAATCTTCGTTCGGTCGAGGCTTACGGTGGCCCCCACCATAGGCTCGCCGGTTTTACGGTCATAAACATGCCCTTTTAGCTTGGTTGCGTTAGCGGCGGTAACGCATAACAGCATGAATAATAATGATTGTAAGTATTTTTTCATTTTGCGAAACGATTAATGCAATTGTGATTTGCTTTTTGACGGCGCAAAAGTGTTTAAACCAACAATACATTTGCTAAAACATGCCGTTACAAAAAGGAAACAGCGTTACATGAGGCGTATACGCAACAGCAGCATAAAATTTCAATCAATTGATTTTCAAATAAATAACAAAAACGCAAACCTCCATTATCATTCAGTTACCGTTACATTAAGCTAATGTTAAGCCGCAAAAAGACAAAGAAATCAGCGGCAATTAAACTACAGAGCCTGTATAAAAGTGGTCAGGTTTTCACCCTGATCAATATTGAGTTTCTTGCGTAAACGGTAGCGGGCAACGCGTAAACTATCAATAGAGATACCCAATAAACCGGCAATATCCTTTGAATCCATGTTAACTTTCAGCAGGGCAATCAAACGTAGATCTGTTGAGGTAAGATCATTGCTCTGCTGCTTCAGCTTCTCAAAAAAGCTTTGGTGAACCTGTTCAAAAGCAACAGTAAATTCTTTCCAATGTTGCTCATGGTTAAAGCTTTGGTTTATTTGCTGAATGATTTGCTGCATCTGACGTTTCTGATCGCGCTTATCCTCTTTCACCATATCCTGCAGCGTATTGCGCATGCTCTCCAACAACTGGTTATTCTTGATGAGGTTTAATGTGTGCGATGACAGTTCTTGCCCTTTAAGTTCCAGTTGCTGCTTAAGGCTTTCTTCCTGTAGCTGTTTATTCTTAAGTTCCAGCTCCATTAAATCGCGCTGGGCTTCAAATATGGACCGGTTTTGTTCGGCCAGGGCGCGCTGGTCGCGCATTTTAAGGCGCTGCCTGCTGAACGTCACAAACCCAAGTACAACAAGTAGCATAAATATCAAAATACCTGCAATGGTAATTATCTGGTTGGTTTTGCGGATATTGTTAAGGCGAACAATTTCATCACTCTTTTTATCCATGTCATACAGCACCTGCAAAAACGAGGTCTGCTTTAAACTTTCTCTTGAGTATACATCAAGCGAATACTTACGGCTCAGTTCAAGGTAATGATAAGCGCTATCCATACGGTTAAGCAGCTGATATGATTTCCCAAGGTCACGGCAGGAGGCAGCTAACTGGTACAGGTTTCCTGTTTTTAATGATAATGCATATGCCTTGCGCGATTGCAGGATCCCTGCTTCATATTTGCCGGTTTTTCGTAAAATATCGCCGATGTTATTGATCACCTCAATGCTGGCAACCTCGTTATTGTACTTATTATAGATTTCTAATGACTTTTTAAAACAGGAATATGATGAATCGTAATTGGCCAGGTCTTCATGGATACTGCCCAGGTTCTCGTAAATTTTTGCCTGTCCATAATCATCACCTATGCGCTGATAGCTGTTCAGTGCCAGGCGCTGGTAGTAAAAAGAGCTATCGTACTTATGATGTTTCTCATAGAGATGCCCTATTGCACCGAAAATTTCAGCTTGTCCTTTTTTATTATTGGTGGTCTTGTAAAGATTGAGTGCCTTGTTGTATAATTGAAATGATTTGTCCGACTGCCGGTTGTAATAATACAGGATCCCCATCTTGCCCCAGTTTTCGGCCATCAAATCTTTGTTACCTATCTGCCCGAATACCTTATCAGCATGTAAATAAAAATCAAGGGCCTGGGCATAATGCCCCTGGTTAAAACAGATCTGCCCCATTTGCTGCAGACTCAAGCCCGCAGTAAGGTTATCATTATCCTGAATTGCATCGGCATGGATCTTTTTAAGAACGAGGAGCACTGAATCGGGATGCTGCTGGGCCTGTAATTGCAGTTCCTGAAACCGGTCAGTTTTGTTTGACTGAGCCAAAACCGTTGTACCAGTTATTAATAAAAACAGATACAGCGTTATTTGAATAAGCCTGGCGTAGCGTTTAATCATATCTGAAAATTGAGCGGGGTGATCTTTAAGCGAAAGAAGCCACTCTTTAACCACTAAAGCGTCAAAAGAGCATACAAAAGAAGCACTTCAATGTTACTTTAATGTTAACAAACCGCAGCATGTTAACTATATTACACTAATCAGGCCGCTCAACCCGCTTCTATTCATCGTCCTGCGTTTCTTTTAGCTCATCTTCCTTTTTACCCTTACCCAAATGGATAATAGGTTTATCCTGGGTACCTGTAATGGTCATCGGGATACCAAAAATGCCGAAAGGCGGCAGTCCCAGTCTGAATTTCAGGTTTAGTTTACCATCTAAACCTACCTGGCCTTCAAACCTTGGCCTGAAACCGGCAATGCGCATTTTAGTGCGCTCGATGGTCATGATGTTGTTGGCAATGGTTGATTTGATATCTACTTTTTTCACATCGCCGTGGCCAACACTGTCGTGCCCGGTTTGTTTTCCTACAGCACTCAGTAGCTTCAATCCATATACCTTAACCTGTTTTACGGAGAGTACGCCACCGCCTTTTAATGACGGATAAACAGGCTTCATGTCGCTGTTAAGCTTGCCGGCCAATTTATAATCCAACGATACAACACCCTGCACATGCTCTGCCGAAGTAGCCATATCATGGAACAATTTGATCTCGCGATAAGCTCGTTGAATATCAAACTCTTTGGCATTGATGTGATAATCAAAAAATGCTTTCTGCGGATTAATACTGCCGTAAGTGGCATCCATAACAACGGGAGCCCCTATCAGGCTAAATCCGGCTTGCTTAAGCACGATCTGCCCATTGGTGATATTCATTGCACCTTTGGCATCGCTGATATCCAAACCGTTATATTTTACTTTTTTAACATCGGCAGCAAAATTAAGATCGAGATTGGAAGGCACCAATATTACCCCAGATGATTTGGTTGGCTTGGCAGAAGCGGGCACACCTGCGAAGGCCATAAAATCATCGGCAATGATCAGGTCACTCTTCAAATTAAACTCACCTTTTAACGGTGAATTTGGTTGCATAGCATAACCTATCACGTTGGATAAAGCACCGTCAAGCACCACTATCGATTTACCGTAGTTGGCCTTAAACTGGTCGAACTTCATTTTGTCCTGGTTAAAGCTGAACACGCCATTGGTAATAAAAAATGGCTTAGGGAACAACTCGGTGGTAAGTTTGATGTTCTTCACCTTCATACTGCCTGAGTTGTCCAGTTTATCATAATGCCCCGAGGTAGCATCGCTTTGCTTGCCTTTCAGTTTGAAGTTGGTACTTACAAAACCATTTACATCGTATCCTTTAACGGCAAATACCTTATAAATTTTACCCAGGTCAAGACTACCGCGTGAGGCCACGTTATAATCAAGATCATCAAAATTGCGGAGATTAGCCCTCAGTAAAAATGGCTGACCTTCAAAGTTAAACGACACCGGCTTGATGTTTACCTTAAGGCCTTTTAATGAACCTGTATTATTAAATATATTCACGCTTACCTGTACATTCTGCATAGGGTGCGGGTAGTATTTGGTTTGGATGTAGCCGTTTTTCAGGTTGATCTCGGCATTGGTAACCGGAAAAATGCGGCGGGCAGGAATATATCTGCCTTTAGATTGCAGATTAGCATCAAAATCGCCACGGAAATCAATGCTGTCAACCGGGTAAAACTGTTTGATATCGTCTAAATGGAATTTAGCATTCAACCCGGCATCGATCAAGGCACCGGCTTTGTTGCTGAGCTTCAGATAGCCTTTGATGTAATTATTAAGTGCATTGATATTGAGGTTTCGCACATCCATCGTGGCATTGGCAATATTATGATCGGGACAGGCGGCATCCAGGTCAAAACTGATATTATTGATGGCTTGCGGCAGTTTTGTATATTTAAAATACCCGTTCCTGAATGTCGACTTAAGTTTAAATTGGGGGATACTGGTGATCACTGTATCAACCTTTTTTCTTAAGCCCGTTTTCCTGATTCCGGTGGTGTATTTACCTTCGGCCAATAAATGTAGACCGTACCTTCCTTTTACCTGGAATGGCTTAATGCCAAAAACCTTGTACCATTGCTCCAGGTCAATTTCCGTGTTCACCTTAGCATAAATATATGGCGATTTGATCCCCTTTAATTTCAATACCGAACCAAAATAATCCTTACCAATATTAAAATAAACCGAATCAATATTAACGTTTAAGCTATTAGGATTAAGGCCCGGCAGACTGGCATCCATGTTCAGGTACAGGTTTTTAACCGGTGCGGGAGTACTTTTGTTAACGATGGAACCATCGCGCACTTTCATACTGATGCTCAAGTTAGGCATCATGTTTTTTGAGGCGATGTACTTTCCGCTAAGGTCAAGCTGGATGATGCCGTTACCGCTGATATCCATGTTATCAACATATTTTGCGTATTCATCCGGGATGGCGGTAAAAACATCGCCAAGATCATTCTGATCGCTCCTGATCTTGAAATCCATATCATAACCATCCTTCAGGAACTCAAACCGGCCTTTAAATTTAACCGGGAGCTTGTTAATAAGCAGGTCGTTTTTTTGAAATGCAAAGGCCAATGATTTGGTATTGATACTGGTAACCAGGTCAGCATTTACTTTTTTCTTCAGCACGTAAGCCTTGTTGCCGTAATAAAAATCTACTGAAGCGGCATCCACGTGGCTGTAAAGGTCAAAGATATCCTTGCTTAAATCGCCGCTGCCTTTATAGTTAAGTTCCCGCGCATTGATCTGCATCGGCAGTGAACGATCGTCATAAACCAAATGACTTTTGTCTATCAGGATTTGTTCAATTCCTAACGATGCACTGGCAGTATCAGCTTTGTTATCCTGTTTGGGAGGTGATGACTTGTAAACGTTATAATTGGCTTTACCGGCGCTATCAACCTGGATGTTGATCAGCGCATGGTCAAGATAGATCTTGTTTACGTTGATCTTGCTCTTAAACACCGACGAAAGATCAATTGCCAGTGAAATTTCTTTAGCCGAAACCAGCGTATCATTCTGAAAGGGTGCACTGCCGTTCAGCACAAAATCATTAAGTGTAAGCGTTAACGATGGGAACTTTTTAAAGAAAGATAGGCGCGTACTCGAAAACGAAAGCTTACTGTTTACGCTGCCTGCCGCCCATTGTTTTATTTTTTGAGTTACCGTTTCCGGGAAAAGATAAGGTAACAGGAACATCAGCAGCAATAAACTAACAACGGTAATAGCGCTTATTTTAAGCGTTTTAACCAATATTTTTTTCAAAGGGAACGGCATAGAAATTATTATAGCTAACGAAGCATGAAAGTAATCATAAAACCTAATTATTAGATATCAAATTATGATGATTGCAATGTTAGGGGAAAGTAAGGAAGAGGCCAAGTGGTACTTGTACTGGTCGAAGTTTAGCGATAGCGTAACTTCGTCCTAAAACAGGTTAAGCTTTCAGCTTAACCGCTACAAATAAGTGGGCAGTCGGGTTACAGAAGCAGGATGCTTCCATCATTTTGGGACGAAGTTGCGCTATCGCTAAACTTCGACCAGCACAAGGAGAAATATAAAACAACAAAGGGCCCGCGAAAACGGGCCCTTTGTCAAGTTAAAAGAATATCAGCGCTTACTTCGCCGCCAACTTATCCCTCAAAATTTTCATGTAATAACCGCCAATTACGCTACGTGCCTGGAAGCCTACCATTTTACCGTTGGTAGTTTCGTGCCAATCGCTTAAGGGTACACGCGATGAAGTTTCAGTGGCAAATTTATAAACAGGGGCAACTAAAGCGCTAAAATCGGCCCTGTTGTCGGCCATTGCAGCTGTCCACAGGATCCAGTCGCTTTTTGTATAGGTTTTACGGCTATCCAATGGTAAACCAAACTCATTTTGGTGTGCTAAATAATATTTAATTTCAGTATCATACACTTTTTGAGGGAACAAATTCAAGCCCAAAACTTTATCCCAAACCATATTATATTTTTGGCTCCAGGTATCTTTGCTGTCAAACACCAAACCGTAATGGTCGCCGGCGTTGGCTTTTTCCTGCCATTTTTTGGCCATGTCCTTAGCCATCGCTTTGTATTTTTTAGCAGTAGCAGCATCACCCATCATACCGGCCAATTCGCCGTAAGCATCTATAGCTACAATAGCTTTTACCGATAGATTGGCGTTATGCGCCAAGTGACCGGCGAAATCATCAGTACACAACTGACTACCCGGATCAAAACCTGATTTGGCAAGGTATTCCGTCCAGGTGGTTAATGTTTTCCAATGCTTTTTAGCGTAGTTGGCGTTTCCTTCAACTTTCGCTAAAGCAGCGTTGAGGATGATCATGTTACCGCTTTCTTCTACTGGCATATCCTCGCCATAAGTTTGGCCGTTAGCCAATGGGTAAGTACCTAAATCGTGAGATGAATAAGGTTTATTCCATTTACCGCTTTCGCTGAAATAGAAGATGCCGTTCATCATGCCTTTCAGCAAATCAGGGTTGTAAAGCAGGTACATTGGAGCCGAAGGGTAAGTAATGTCGACTGTATTGATAGAGCCATTGCTGAAATTCTCTTTTGATAAGAATAACAATTCGCCCTCAGGACTTTTAACCAACTGATGCGCAGCAATGCTTTGGCGATAAGCCATAACACATAACTTAGCATATTTCTCCCCACCGGCTTTAACTGCGTCGGCCCAGATCTTCGCATCTGTTTTTGCGCATGTTCCTATTACTTTAGCGTAAGTTTTGGTAGCATCGCTCAGTACACCTTCAATAGTTGCTCCCGGGGTGTTTCTCCACCATGGCCTTAAGTTGGTTTTAAAATATTGAATAGCATAGATGTCGTCATATCCAACAGAAATAAATTTAGATACCGGAGTAGCGGTCACTTTACCAAATGGCAATACCGTGCTTAACATTAATTGTTTACCAGTAGCTGTAGCCTCACCTTTTTGTGCGCCCAGGAATGATGATACTGCATCACCTTCGGGAGTGATGTATTGTTTAGCTCCCGCGGTTGATGAAGCAACATAAACATAGCCCCAGTCAATACGCAGGTTATCACCTTTTTTCTGTAATACAGGTTGTTCAACAGTACCTACTTTTAACAGTTTAAGCTCATTCTGACTGTATTTTGATGCTGTAACTTCCTGCGACGGGGTGTTTACAGCGAGGTTACTTGATACACCCTGATAAATCTGAACGTCATGCGCCTTACCATCAGTTGATTTTAATTGATAAGTGATGTATGATACAGGGGTAGTAAGCAATTTCAAATCGTTTATAACCAATGGCGAGGTGAAAGTAAGTTTCAGGTTCACATCACCGGCTTTAAAGTTGTATACTGTTTGGGTAGCAGTAACTTTAACGCTCGTTTGCTCGGCCAGTTTAACGGCTTCGTCATCCTTGCTCAACACTTCCTCGGCCAAACCGGCATCAATAAATGAGCCACCACCGGTGTTTTTGCAATGGATAGCCAAAATGTTTTCGCCTACTTTTAAATTTGATTTTGCGCTGGCCGGCAAAGCAACGGATTCAAAATCGCCATTAGCGCCACCTTCGGTAGCAATCTGCTGCCCGTTCAGGTATACTTCGGCTTCATCATCATGATAGATCTTCAGCATTAAACGCCCTTTTGGTAATTCGGCGACATTAAATTTACGACGAACCCAAATGTCTTTACCTCTCCAATCGGTGCCTTTGCTTGCGCGCTCATCGCCAAATGGAGCGTTGCCGCTTTTCCAGCTTTGATCATTAAAACCTAGTTTTTCCCAGCCTTCTGCAGGCGCTGTTTCGGCCTGGTACTGGCTGCTGTATGATTTTTCGTCGGTAGCCGCTAAAATGGTTTTGTAATTAACGGCTGATGCTCCCATAAAACGGTAATAATTGCCATCAACCTTAATTAAACCCAATAATGATTGGTCTTTTCCTGTCCAGTGTTTGGTGGTTGACTCATTTAACTTATCAGTGTTCGACCAAACACAGAAATAAGTATTGTGCGTGATCAATGGATAAGAAGGCATCTTATCCTGAGCCGACGCTGTTTGTGCAGCAAACGATGCTGCTAATCCGGAAACGAGCAGGTACGTTTTTTTGAAAATGCGATTCATAAACTACGTTTTACTTTTTGGTTTTAATGTTTATCGTTGGGTTTTACTATTTACTCTTATTACCCGGCTTTGGAAAAACCTGGTGTGTGTTTGCCCAGTTATGCCAAAGGCTATCCAATTGGTGCACTTTTTCGGGATGTTTTGATTTCAGATCGGTAGTTTCAGTTTTATCCTGCGACAGATCATACAAATGCCAGGTTGTATCATTACTTAGCGATACCAGCTTCCAGTTTCCTGAACGGGCGTATCTCGCGCCGAAATGTTCGTTAAACAAATCCTCATGACCGCGAGTTTGTTTGCCTTTAAAGCTTGGTACAAGACTAATCCCTGTAGTTGGCGGGATGTTATGCCCTCTATAAGTTTTAGGGTATTGAGCCCCGGCCAACTCAACAAAAGTGCTCATGAAATCCATCACATGGCCCACATGGTCATTAAAACCTCCTTTGTTGACAGTAATTCCCTTTGGCCAAAAGGCAATCATTGGGGTGTGGATGCCGCCCTCGTATGATTCGGCTTTCCAATACTCATACGGGGTATTAGCCACATTTGCCCAGCGGGGCCCTATGGATGAATAAGTAGTTTCCGGGCCCGGCAATGCTTCTTTTTTTGTAGCATAAACTATTTTACGGCCATCACGAGTTTCATTCGGGCGGTCAAATCCGGGACCATACGCAGCGCAGTTTTCGGCACTGGCACCATTATCCGACAGGAAAACAATCAGCGTATTATCCAGTTGACCGGTTTCCTTCAATGTTTTGATGATGCGGCCAATGCCCTGATCCATCCTATCGATCATGGCGGCATGAACAGCCATCGCCATAGCGTCCCACTCTTTATCAGGGTTATTCTCCCATTGGAGGTCGCCATTCCATCGGTCGGATAGTTTAGTTTTTGTCGGATCGATCAGGCCAAGCTTCACCATTTTTTTGTACCTCGCTTCGCGGATTGCCTGCCAGCCACCTTTGTAGGCGTCTTTATATTTGGCAATATCCTCTGGCTTTGCCATTAACGGCCAGTGCGGTGCGTTTTCGGCAACGTACAAAAAGAATGGCCTTAACGATTTAGCATAGCCCCTGATATAAGCTACCGCCGTATCGTTAATAGCATCTGTATGATAGTAATTTTTGGGGACTGTTTTAATAGGCGTGGTACCGCTAACCAAACTAAACGGATCGTAGAAATCAACCACACCCCAAATGGTTCCGAAAAATTTCTCGAACCCACGGCTGGTTGGATACTGGCTGATAGGCGAAAAATCGCCAAAATCTTTATGGTGGTTTAACCAGGCTAACTGATCCTGTGCATTAGGCTGACCGTTGGTATTTGACACATGCCATTTGCCCGACATGGCCGTATGATAACCGGCAGATTTCAACACTTCAGCCAGAGTAACCGCATTATCAGTAATATGGCCAAGGTAGCCGGGTTCGTCTTCAGCGTCGGTCATTTTGCCTATGCCTGCCTGCTGATTATATAAACCGGTAAGTAATGAAGCCCTTGTTGGGCAGCAGCGCGATGTGTTATAGAATTGCCTGTACCTGATGCCGTTTTGAGCAAGATAGTTGATATTGGGCGTATTAACCTCGCCGCCATAGCAGCCCAGGTCAGAAAAACCCATATCATCGGCTAATATTACGATAATATTGGGACGCTTAGATGGCTGCCCGGGTGACTTTACAGCCTTTGTTTGCCAGGCACCCGACACAAGCGCTATTGTGCCAGTAAAAAACAAACCGGCATATAGTTTATATTTATTCATAGGCGATCAATTTACCTGCGCCAGAGCTGGTTAAATTTATGTTTTCAACAAAGCAGGAAGGTTAAAAATGGCCGGAGCTATTATGCCTCAACATACAGCACAACGAACAGTTTTGCATGTTCCAAATTAAAGCAATCATTTTACACAAAACGGCTCAATTATTGGTAAAATCGTATCATTTTTGTGATGAACTTTGTATCTATCAAGCATATGAGCTTATACATCTCCCTTTCCGAACGATTAAAAACCCAGCACCTTACTATCGAACAATTGGTTGCTAACATCAGCAATGATAAGCTAACCAAACTTTCTGCGCCCGGTAAATGGAGCGCGTTAGACAATATAGCCCACCTTGCCCGATACCAGAAAATATTTATAGCCCGCATACATCTGATCCTTAATAAAGATACACCTGTTTTTGATCGGTACAACGGAGATCTCGACCCGGATTTTACACCATTCAGGTTAATGCCTTTGGCCGAACTACTTGATATCATTAATACAGACAGAACAACTATCGTCAACCAGCTATCGGGGCTTAATGAAATAGAACTGTCTCGTATTGGAGTGCACCCTAAATATGGCAGGCTTACCATTTTAAAATGGGCTGAGTTTCTTGTACTGCACGAGGCTCATCACCTGTTTACCATTTTTCAATTAGTTAACGGTACCGAATAATTTTATCCAACAAAAAAGGCAACCCGATGAGCTGCCTTTTATACTTTATTATTAAATTTTTTGTTACTGTGCCAACTTCACTTCAACGCGACGGTTAAGTACACGGCCTTCTTCGGTAGAGTTATCAGCAATCGGTTTGCTTTCGCCCCAACCTTTTACAGTCAGGTTATCGCCGTTAACACCACTGTTAACTAAATACAATTTTACAGAGTTTGCCCTGTCAACAGATAATGACATGTTATGCTCGGCGGTACCTTCGGCAGAAGCATTACCATTTAAAATAAACTTAGCCGATGGGTCTAACTTCAATTCCTTAACAATATGATCTAAAGTTTGATAAGATGCAGTTTTTAACACTGCAGAGTTAAACTCAAACTGAATATTGGTGAAATTATAATCTGGTTTTTCCGGAGCCGGAGCAGGTGGCGGCGGCGGAGTTGGTGCTGGTTTTGGAGCAGGCGGAGGTGTTGCAGGTTGTGCTGGCTGAGCCGGGGGCGGTGTTTGTACCACAGCTTTTTTGGTTTTGCAGGCCTGGGTAGTGATAGCTAAAACAGCTATTGCAAGAGCTAATAAAGGTGTTTTTAGAGTTTTCATATCTAATGATTTGCGTAAACATAAAAAACGTTGGCATAATGTTTATAGTGCCCAACCATAATTTTATGGTTAAACAACGCTTTTTACATACGGGTGTAGATTATTTAATCAATAGTTATGCCATTTGCCTTGGGACCTGCAAATCCTGATGAAGAATCGCTTTTAAGAGTCTCTTACTTCAACGTTGTCGTTAAAAAAAGCCTCTGCAAATCCCCTACACACTAAAAATACCAACCCAATTCCCTTGGCTATTCTTATCTTGCCGGCACCTTTGTAAACCATCGCCATGAAAAAATTATTTGCTGCAATTTTAATTGCTGTTACAACCCTCACGCAATTTGCGTTTACGCCTGAACAAGCCAAGCCAGATAAATCTCCTGCAGAAAAAGCTGCCGAACAAATCCTCAAAAAACAAATCATGACCGAAGCTGCCTGGGCCATGCAGCAGCAACCGGTTACCGTTACAGCGTCATCTTCACCCAGAAGTGCGGGTGGTAAGCACGACTTTTTTTCGGAAGCCGATTATTTCTGGCCCGATCCAAAAAATCCCGACGGCCCGTACATAAACCGTGATGGCATGACCAACCCGGATAATTTTGTGGAACACCGCAAAGCAATGATCCGCTTCAGCAAGATCGTCGGCGCGTTGGCTTCAGCATATAAATTAACCGGCGATGTAAAATATGTTAAACAGGCCGTTATCCACCTCAAAGCCTGGTTTATTGATCCTGAAACCATGATGAACCCAAGCCTATGGTTTGCACAGGCAGTTAAAGGGCAATTTACCGGTCGTAATTATGGCATTATCGATACCATTCACCTGATGGAAGTTGCACAGGGCATTATTGTGATGGAAAAAGCCATGGATGCTGAAACCGTTGCCAGTGCTAAAAAATGGTTTGCCGACTATACCCAATGGCTCATGACCAGCAAACCGGGCATACAGGAAAGAGATGTCAAAAACAACCATGCCACCTGCTGGGCCATGCAGGTAGCCTCATTTGCCAAACTATGTAAAAACGATGTAGTGCTTGATTCCATACGTTTTAGATATAAAAATATATTACTTCCCCGCCAAATGGGAACTGACGGTAGCTTCCCTTTAGAGCTTGCACGTACCAAGCCGTATGGCTATTCAATATTCAATCTTGATGCCATGACCATGCTTTGCCAGATCCTTTCAACTTCACAGGATAACTTATGGAATTTTGAAACACCGGATGGCAAATCCATCAAAAAAGGAATAAGCTACCTTTACCCCTTTGTAGCAGACAAAAACAAGTGGACTTTAAAGCCAGATGTAATGTATTGGAACAACTGGCCAGTTGCACAACCTTTCCTGCTGTTTGGCGCTAATGCATATCATGAAAATACATGGCTTACTACCTGGCAAAAACTTGACCATAACCCTCAGGTTGAAGAAGTTATCCGCAATTTACCCATCAGGCACCCGCTTATCTGGCTTTAAACCGGGTAAGCGATTTATCCCAGCAGCTCATTTTCCCCTGCTATAATAATATATAACTGTGAGTTAAGCGTATCACAAAAATATTTCTTTGCTAAAAAGGTGGATTTCCCCCGTTAAAATTGCACTACAAAAGCACTACTACGCTTGCGATTAAATCGTATTGAGGTTATTATTAGGTATTTATAAATAGATGTTTATATAATTTTACTCATACCAAAACATCTATTACACCTATTAACGCGTCTTTCCTGATATTAGTATATGATATTCATAAGTATCATGAATTTGGTTAACAGGTTTGTGTTTTATTGCCCGGCTTATTTATAAACCAAATAATACATCAAAAACCACTTAACAAACTTAACTTATGAGATCAAAATCTAACTCTTACCTCCTTGGGCTATTCCTGGTCGCTATGGCGGCACTATCATCCTGTAAAAAGGATAACATGAACCAGTTTAAAACCGGTGGCGACGCTAACACCAACAACAGCAATAAAACAGTAGCTGTTAACAACGCAGTGCCGGTTGCTTCATTTAAAGTAGTTGGCTATCTCCCCAGCTGGCAGGGCGACGTAAATACGGTACAGTACAGCAAATTAACCCATGTTAACTATGCTTTCCTTACCCCCACCAATACCGGAGGGCTGAACCCGCTTGATAACCTTTCCAAATTCACTACCCTGGTATCAAACGCGCACAATAACAATGTTAAAGTAATTATATCTGTTGGCGGCGGTGGTGGTGGCGATGCCTTCCACCCTATTGTAGCTAATTCGGGCTACCGTACTGCTTTTGTTAATAACATGGTTAATTTTTGTAACCAGTACAATGTTGATGGGGTAGATATCGACTGGGAGTTCCCATCGGCAGGTACCGAAACCAATAATTTTTATTTACTGCTGCAGGAGTTATCAACAGCTATGCACAATAGTGGCAGGGTTTGTACCATTGCTTCCATTTCGGTCGGAGCAACCTATGTTACCAATAATATGTTCTCCATTCTGGATTGGATCAACATCATGGATTATGATGATAACAACTTCCAGCATTCAACTTATCAGTCGGCAGTTGATTGTTTAAGCTACTGGGCCGGACGCGGTTTACCTGTTGCCAAAACCATACTGGGTGTTCCATTCTATGCCAGGGATAACCGGTACGATTATTCGACCATGAACTATGTTGACGTGTTGGCTATTGGCGGCAGTCCTAATTCAGATACTTTCCAAACTTTTGGGTATAACGGTATCCCAACCATTAAAAGCAAAACCACGCTGGCGCTTAACCAGGCCGGCGGTATGATGATCTGGGACATGGGCGGCGATGCAACAGGGGCTAACTCCCTGCTTTCGGCCATTAACTCGGTTATCACAGGCGGCACTACCACACCACCAAATACACCGCCAATAGGCACTGTTATATCACTTAAAGGCTTTAACGGCAAATACGTAAGCGGCGAGAACGGTACCCAGGCCATGAACTGTAACCGCACAACCGCCGGTGATTGGGAGCACTTCACCGTACTTGATGCAGGCAATGGCAAAATTTATCTGCGCAGCATGGGCAAATATGTATCATCAGAAAACGGCACGCAAGCCATCACCTGTAACCGCACAACCCCAAGTGACTGGGAAAAATTTGACTGGATAGTTACCACCGACGGCAAGATCACCCTGCGCGGCAACAACGGAAAATTCATCTCCAGCGAAAACGGCACCCAGGCCATGACTTGTAACCGGGCCACAGCATCAGGTTGGGAAGCTTTTGGGTTGAATCAGTAGAAAAAAAAATATTATTAAAGCAGGGGGGACGAGCGGTTCCCTCCCTTGGGAGGGTGCAGGGAGGGGGTTCGATGACATGCTGTTATAGGCAAAGCGTATAACCCCTCCCTGCTATCGCTCTATCCCTACGCGCCCCTCCCAAGGGAGGGAATTTTAAGACTTATGCCTTAATCCATTTACCAATAAACCACCTTTATGAAAACAACTTTAAACTCCCGCCTGCTATGGTGCATAGCAGTAGTATTCTTCGCGCTTTCATCATGCCGTAAAGACAATTTTTCACCCAATCAGCCTAATAACCCGGTTGATAACAGTTCTCAAAAACCTGTAGCAGTTGATGCTGTACCCGGCTTTAAAGTGGTAGGCTATTTGCCAAGCTGGGCCGGTGCGGTAAGCTCCGTTCAGTTTTCAAAACTTACCCATGTTAATTATGCTTTTGTGGCGCCTACTCCGTCGGGCGGTATTGGCGCGGTAGATAATGTATCCAAGCTGCAAAGCCTGGTATCAACCGGCCATGCCAATGGTGTAAAAGTACTGGTATCATTTGGCGGCTGGAATAATGGCGACGACAGCGCATTTGAAACATTAGCTGCCAACGCAACATCCCGTACCAATTTTGTTAACAATCTTATCAACTTTGCCAATCAATACAACCTGGATGGCATCGATATCGACTGGGAATATCCTGATGACGGCGCTTCGGCTAACAACTATGCCGCCTTAATGTCACAGTTAAGCACAGCGCTTCACAACCAGGGTAAATTGTTAACCGCAGCAGTAATATCAAGTGATGGCTCAAGTGTATTGAACAGCGTATTTGGTTATGTCGACTTCCTTAACCTGATGGCTTATGATGGCGATGGCTCAAACCACTCACCATACTCACTGGCACAAACATCATTAAACTACTGGATCGGTCGCGGCTTGCCAAAGGCTAAAGCCATTTTGGGAGTTCCGTTTTATGGCAGGGAACCTTACACTTCTTATGCAGATATTCTTGCCGGAGGCGGCAGTCCTAATTCAGATACCTGGAATGGCATTGGTTACAACGGCATCCCAACTATTAAAAGCAAAACTACCCTGGCCATTAACCAGGGCGGCGGTATTATGATGTGGGAACTATCTCAGGATGTTACAGGTTCCAACTCATTGCTTTCGGCCATTAACTCTGTTATCAACGGCAGCACAACGCCGCCATCATCTCCGCCAATCGGTACCGTTATTTCGCTTAAAGGCTTCAACAACCTATACGTAAGTGGCGAAAATGGCACGCAAGCTATGAACTGCAACCGGGCAACAGCGGGCGATTGGGAACATTTCACTGTGCTTGATGCAGGCAGCGGCAAAATCTATCTGCGCAGCATGGGTAAATACGTATCATCAGAGAACGGCACCCAAGCCATCACCTGTAACCGGACCACACCTGGCGACTGGGAAAAATTTGACTGGATAGTTACCACCGACGGCAAAATAACACTGCGTGGCAACAACGGCAAATTCATTTCCAGCGAAAACGGTACGCAAGCCATGACCTGTAACCGGGCCACAGCATCGGGCTGGGAAGCTTTTGGTTTAAATCAATAAAACTATTAACTGCTTATACAAAAGGCCGGGCTATGATTTCAGTATCATAGCCCCGGCTGCTTTTCAAAGTATTGTATATCTTTTTATTGCTAATCCATGAAAATGTAATTTCGATGGAGCCCGGACGGACATGGGCGCTGGGGCGAATGAGAAATCTTGTACACCCGGACAAACGCAAATGCAGGGCGTAGAAGATTTCTCCTCACCCTTACCACACAAGTCCCCTACCTGTTCGTTCGAAATGACAACAGTAATTTGTTATTTTCATCAAAAATCACTTTACAAACCTCGGCAACAGGTTAGCGGCGGCACCCATCATTTTTATTTTATACCGATAACCTCCGCCAAAAGCATCTTCTTCTTTTAAAAACTCGTGGTTCTTTTTGCCGATCCAGTATGTTTCGGTAAAGTGACGGCCATTGTAATCGCTTTCGTTGTATAGCTTCCAGCAATCAACCCTGTTACCATCTAAAGTGGCAATTACCTCGCTGCCGGTTACTTTATAAACCACATAAAGCGGTGCCGGGATTCCGGCCTCATAAAAAGGTATGGCAAAACTTTTGCCTTCGGCCAGCGGTAACATCTCAAAGGTTTCAATGTCTAAATTCCAGTTAAGGTTAGGGAAAGTAAAATCAAGCTTAAAATTCTTTGCTTCATTATTGGCAACGGTATCGGCACTTGTGATCTTATCAGAGGCCCAGTTAAACGCTTTTGTTTTTTTGCCGATGGTTTCTGAATGATAGATCGGCTCAAAATTCGCTGCTTTATTGATGGAATATATCGATCGATACGATGAGCTATCGCTGCCATACCAGTGCTGGGTTACGGTAAATACCTTTTCACCGTTGCGGGTTTCGAGATTGATATCGCGCAGCCAAAGCCAGAATTTTAGGGCGCGGCTGTCTTTGGTATTTTGAAAATATACCAGGTATTGTCTTAACCCCGGTTTAAGCGTTGAAGTATTCAGGCGCTTGTCTTTTATGCGGATGGTATCAGTTTGGGCAAATACTTTGGGCGTATGTGATAACAGTAGTAAAAGGCTAAGGCTCACGGCTATGATTTTCTCGGCTAATTGTTCGGTTTTCATGATAATTTGATTGTTTGATAAGGACGCTTTCTGTTAATAATTCAAAGCTGCTTTTTATCAACCGCCGGGTAAAATCAATTAAACCACTGCCTCTTTCTTTTTAGCCCGATACTACATTTATTCAATAATGTACCCATAGCACGGTTTGTTGAACTATTACCTGCATTTATTGAATAAATAGCAGCGATGGTTTAAACCCGGCATTAACAAACAAAAAGCTTAGTAATTTTAAAAAATGCAACTATTTGAAGCCCGTCCAACAATTAAACAGCTCCAGGTTTTGGTATGGGTATCTGTGTGCCTGCTCCTCTTTTTTTCTTATTTGCCGATGGATGGGGCATCTCAATCGGCCATGTACGCCAGTGTAACTACCGCTTTTTATGCCATCATTATATATGGCAACATATCGGTTTTATATCCACTGTTTTATCAAACAGGCAAATATGTTTGGTATGTATTGCTGGTGATCCTATTTATAGCGGCAACTGGTGCACTGCGCGGATATATTACTTTATTACTCTACAACAGCTACTTTGCGAAAACGCCGGAGCCGGTCAACTTAAAAGCTATTACTAACTATATTGCGGGCGGGGTACTAATTTATATGCTGAGCCTGATATTCCGGATAGCGCTGGAATATTTTAAGCTGAAACAACAAACCGAAGAGATCATCATACAAAAAAGCCAGGCCGAGCTAAACCTGTTAAAATCGCAGGTACAGCCGCACTTTTTGTTCAATACACTCAATAATATTTATTACGAAGCTTATCGGGAAGCGCCCCGGACGGCGGCATTAATTGAAAAACTTTCGGATATCATGCGCTATTTTGTTGATGAAAGCCCGAAGGATGATGTAACCATTGGTACCGAGGTACAGTTCATCGAAAACTACATCGCATTAGAAAAGATCAGGATCAGGCATGAAGTAGTAGTATTTTTTGAAAAAAATTTTAATTCCGATCTCCGTATTCCGCCTATGTTGCTGATGACTTTTGTTGAGAATATTTTTAAGCATGGCATAGATAAATCAAGCGAGCAAAACCTTATTGGTATATCTTTGGTTCAGCAGGATGGCTACTTGTTTTTTAAAACCAACAATGCTATTCACACCGAAGCAGGAAGCAAGCGAACTGCCGGCTTTGGTATTGCCAATTTAACCAAAAGGCTAACCATGCTGTACGGCGCAGATTTTGATTTGAAAATTGATAACAGCAATAATACCTTTTCGGCATTTTTAAAGATCCCGGTAGCATGAACTTAAGCTGTATCATAATTGATGACGAACCCAACGCGGTAAACCTGCTCGAAATACTGGTGCAGCAAAGTACCCAATGGCAGCTTAAAGCCAAGTGCTATAACGCGCTGGAGGCATTGGCTTTTTTGAAAAACCACAAGGTCGATTTTATCTTTCTGGATATCAACATGCCGCAGTTAACCGGTATGGAGCTGGCCGGTCTGCTGCCCCCGCAAACCAAAATCGTGTTCACAACCGCCTATTCGGAATACGCTGCTGAGAGCTACACCTATCAAACCATCGATTACCTGCTCAAGCCCATTACACTGAAACGTTTTTTAGCAGCTATGCAAAAGATTGAAGCTTATTTTGGGAAGGCTGCACAGGTAGTACCTAAAACCCAAGCCGTTGATGAAGGCTACTTCTTCGTAAAATCGGGCAAAGTATTACGCAGGATCCTGCTGGATGAGATTTTATATTTTGAAGGCGAAAAGGAATATGTACGCCTCGTTACCGGGAGAGAACAACTGCTTATTTACCGCAGGCTTAAGGATATTGAAGAACAGCTTTCGGCCCCATTTGTACGTGTACATAACTCCTATATTGTAAACACCAGGCAACTGGTAAAAATTCAGGACAATCACATTTATATCGCCGATAAACATATCCCGGTGAGCGAAAAATTTAAGGATGGCTTTATGGCGATCATTAATAAAAGGATATTTTGAGCATAGGAACTGGTACATGAGTAAAATTTATCAGTTCATGAATTGGTTTGAACCAACATTTTATCCAGTTTTTGAAAGGTCGACTTCCAACCTAACTCATAATCATGGGCTGATTCGCGCCCGACATGAGCATGTTGAAATTTCATTTGAGTGGATTCGCCATCAGGCCTCAGCAATACCGTAACAAATGATTCAACTCCGGGTTCACTTTTCCAGTTCCATGTGAAAGTTAGTTTATTCGGTTCGTCAACTTCTGCATAAACACCATAGCAGGTATGTACCGTTCCGTCACCGTTTTTAAAAGTAACCTCAAAAGTACCACCTGGTTGTACATTAAGCCTGGCTTTAATCCCTGTGCCCTGAGGATCGGAGCCAAACCATTTCAGAATAAGGCTGGAATCTGTCCAGGCTTTCCAAACTCCGGCTATAGTTGCATTAATGTGGTATGCTATGTTTATGGTATCCGTTGCTTCCATTAGGTAATCTTAAATATTGTAAATGAGTCATATATATATTTTAACCTAAAATATGCTCCGGATGTTGTGTTACCTATGAATTGAAATTTAAACTATAACATTTGACTCGTCCGAAAAAACCATACACTAAAAAAGGGGGTTAACACTTTTTGGGCCTAAAAAATACTTAACTATCTTATTATAAATAGTTTAAATAAAAATTAGTGCTAAATTATGTTAACCCTGTTAACCCCTATTTTGTTAATAAAGTTAATTAAATGGAAACTATGTATCGCTTGAGTATCTGAATAAGTAAAAAAAAGCTGTATCACGGTTTATGATACAGCCTCTTTGCTATAAAAAATTACATAATGCTTATCTCTTTACGATACTGTTATCTCCCCCCTCAAATCCGTTTCCAGCCATTCTTTAACCTGCAATGGGTCATCGCTTTGGCCCAGCAGGTACATCATTTTGGTTACCGCAGACTCGAAAGTCATATCATAACCGTTAGCCACTCCTACATCCTTCAGGTGTTTGCTGGTTTCATAACGCCCCAGTTCAACGGTACCAACCTTACATTGCGAGATATCAAGAATTACTTTGCCACTATCGATGGCGTTTTTCAACAGATCGATAAACCAGCTATCGGTGGTAGTATTGCCGGCGCCAAAAGTTTCCATTACTATGCCCCGCACATCAGCGCTTAAAATATTTTCAACCACTTTAGGGCTTATACCAGGATAGAGTTTCAATACGCCCACATCACTTACCAGGTTGTTGTGCACAATGAGGGAGCTTTCATCTTCGGGCAACCTGATATCGTTTACGCTAAAACGTAAATGCACTCCCGATTCCGCCAGTATTGGATAGTTTGGTGAGCGGAAAGCCTCAAACTTTGATGAATTGTACTTAAAAGCCCTGTTACCGCGGAAAAGTTTATAATCAAAATAGATACAAACTTCAGGCACACGGGCGCGATCATTCTTTTTGGCTTTGGCTATCTCAATAGCCGTCATCAGGTTTTCCTTCGCATCCGTACGGATAGCGCTGATAGGCAATTGTGAGCCTGTGAAAATGATTGGCTTGCCTAAGTTCTCTAACATAAAACTTAATGCCGATGCAGTGTAAGCCATGGTATCTGATCCATGCAAAATTACAAAGCCATCGTTGTCATGATAGTTAGACTGGATAAGTCCGGCAAGCTCGCTCCAGATCTCAGGGTTCATGTTCGACGAATCAATGATCTCATCAAATGAATGTACTTTGATACGGCAGTTAAGCTTTTCAAGCTCAGGCACATTATCCATTATTTGCTCAAAGTTGATAGGCTTGAGCACCTTTGTAACCGGATCACTCATCATACCTATTGTCCCTCCGGTATAGATGATTAAAATTTGGCTCATTAATTAAGTTTATGCTGTGGTAAAATATTAAACAATTTAAATTCCGAATACAAGCCTGGAATTTTCGGTAGTGACCCCGGCCACTTTTTCAATGCTTGTGTGGTGAAGCTCGGCTACCTTCTCGGCAATATACACCAGGTACGAACTTTCATTAGGTTTACCCCTGAACGGAACGGGCGTAAGGTACGGAGAATCTGTTTCTAAAACTATATGCTTTAAGTCAATTTCCGGTATTACTTTATCGAGTCCTGAGTTTTTATAGGTCACTACGCCCCCTATCCCAAGATAAAAATTAAGGTCGATCACCTGTTGCGCCTGCTCAACTGTACCGCCAAAGCAATGAAAAATACCGCGCAGTTTTTCATCGGCCTCCTGTTTCAGCACTTCGTATACCTCGTCAAAAGCATCACGGCAGTGAATCACTATCGGCAGGTCAAGGCTTTTAGCCCAGTTGATCTGCTTTACAAAGGCATCTACCTGCTCCTTCAAGTGGGTTTTATCCCAATACAGGTCAATACCGATCTCGCCTATGGCATAAATTTTATTTTGCTGATGGGCATCCATAATCGCTGCAAGCTCGGCCTCCCAATTTTCCTTTACATCGCAGGGATGCAAACCCAGCATCGGGTAACAATATTGAGGATAATCGTTTACCAGGCCATAAACCAATGGCACAGAAGCGGCATCAACATTGGGCAAAAATAAACGGGTGATGTTATTATCGATACAACGCTGCATTAACGCTGCGCGCTTTTCAGGAATGGTTTCGTAATATAGATGGGTATGCGTGTCGGTTAAAACCATGCTGCAAAAATAAACCTTGAATACTTAATAACGAATTTATAACTGCAAAGTATAAACCCGCTTAATTAAAAATTGCCTCCTGTAAACAAAAAACCTCCTGCTTTTGGGGCAGAAGGTTGATTATGATACATTTCCAATTAATTGGTCTTTTTGGCAGGTTTCACTTTTACCAGTTCCATGTCAAACGCCAGCGTACTGTTTGGCGGGATAGCCCCCGAACCTCTTTCGCCATAAGCAAGGCCCGACGGAATGATGAAGGTAGCTTTTGAGCCTTCGTTCATCAACAGTAAGGCTTCTTCCCATCCAGGTATCACACGGCCTTCGCCAACAACAACACTGATAGGCTCATAAGGACGGCCAGGCTGATCTAAACCTGCAGCTTTGGCGTTAGCTTCAATGCTGCTGTCAAATACCTTTCCGTTAAGTAATTTGCCTGTGTAATTTACCAGTACGGTATCGCCATTTACCGGTTTGTATTTATCGGTAGGCGCTGTAATAACATACTGAAGACCAGAGCTTGTGCTGGTAGTTTTAAGTCCGTGAGAGGTTATGTATTCATTGGCAGCCGCAATTTCGGCTTGCTTTTGTTTCTCCATCGCAGCATTTCTTTCGGCCATAGCTTCATTTATCGACTGGATTTTTTCCATTTTTATCACGAAACTTAGGAAACTGCCTTTAGGGAAAAACGGCGGACGGGCCTCTTCATGGCCTTTAAATATTGAATCGGCAGGAATTTTCACCAATGCGCTGTCTTTGGCTGCAAGTAATGGAAAAACATCCATCATATCGCCCAAACCGCGCGATGGCTGAATTTGCGCTTGTGCAGGGTGCCCGGCAGTGTAGCTGCTAAATAACACGGAGTCCTTACCTGTTTTTTGAATAAAGTTAAAGGTGATCACGTCGCTAATCTTAGCCTTTGGACCAGGGTTAGCAGTGTAGATTTTATAAAATGAACCTTTGCTTGTTTTAAGCATTCCGGTCACTTCGGCGGGAGTGACGCTCTTTTTCACAACAGCAGGCTTTTTTACAACTCCGCTTTTAGCTGCAACCGTACGCTTTTTCACGCCACCTGTTTGTGCATTAGCGTTTAAAGCCGAAATGGTTAGTAAAGGAGCTATAAAATATAAGATGTATTTTTTCATAAGCTATAAATAAAAAAGCCTTCCCTGTTTTGGGCAGGAAAGGCTTTGTAAAATAGTATAATTATTTCGTGGTCGGAGCTGCCGTTGGCGTTGGCATTTGCATTTGCGGCATAACCGGTTTTGGTGCATTTGGATTTGGGTGGACGATATTTACCAACTCAACCTCAAATACAAGCGGTGTGTATGGCTGCATTTGCGGGCTGCCCTGATCTCCATAACCTAATGATGAAGGAACAACCAACACCGCTTTGGTACCTTTGTTAAACAGTTGGAAAGCTTCATCCCAACCTTTAATCACTTTACCTTCACCTACCGGGATACGGATAGGCTGATAAGGGTTCATCGGGTTGATCTGCATTTTTTCTTTCACAGCAACTTCTTTAATACTTGTTTCCAAAACTTTGCCGCTAACAAGCCTTAAAGTATAGTTGATTACTGCAGTATCACCAACCGCTACATTTGCACCGCTGCCCGGAGTAGTAACAGCATAGTTTAAGCCTGAAGCTGTTTTTACAAATTTCAGGTCTTTATGACCATCTAAATAACCCTGGATTTTAGCAGGCTCTTTACCTTTAAGCGCATCGGTTTGACCTTTCATGTATTGAGTAACACGATCGCGGAAAGCTTGCTCATTAAGAGCGCCTTTTTGAATAACCTTTTCAATTTTAATTGTATAAACCAGGTATTTGCCTTTAAAGCCCGGCGGGCGTTGCTGGCCACCTTTAAATACCGAATCGGCAGCTATTTTGAATGTAGCACTATCGCCTTCACCCAGTAAGCTTAAACCAGAAACAATATCGCCTTTAGTTTGAGGTTTAGGCATCAGCGTTGGTATAGGCTGGCCATTATCATATGAGTTATTGATAATTGAATCTTTATCCGTTTTAAGGATCATGTTCAGTGTCAAAAAGTCACCTTCCTTAACTTTAGGATTGCCTTTTGAAGTGTGGATATTATAAAGCAAGCCGCCTTCGCCCTGCTTAAACCCACCGTTGCAACTTGCAAATCCTATAGCCGCAAGTGACAGAAACATCAGTTTTTTTTTCATCATTACTTTTTTACTGTATTAATAGCTTTTTATATTCGGGTAAAATTTGTTTAAATTGAGTTATAACCTCTTCAAGGCTATGTTCAGAATGGCCGCCGGCGGCATTACGGTGACCTCCCCCATTAAAGTATTTTTTGCAAATCTCGTTAGCCGGAAACTCTCCTTTTGACCGTAACGAAAGTTTTACCCTGTCGCTACGTTCAACTATAAAGGCTGCCAAACGGATGCTTGCCATTGATAATGCATAATTCACTACGCCTTCTGTATCGCCGGTTTCAACGTCAAACCGTTCCAGATCTTGTTTGCTAACGGCAATAATAGCGGTATTAAATTCGGGCAGTACTTCCAGGCAATTAGCCAGGCAATGCCCCAAAAAGCGGAGCCTGTTTTCAGACGCACTATTATACACCAATTCGTGAATACGCCAGTTCACCGCACCTGCATCAATCAGGTCGGCTACAATGCGGTGCACTGCCGATGTAGTGTTTGGAAGCCTGAACGAAGCAGAGTCGGTCATGATACCTGTATAAAGACAGGTTGCCACGTCCTTGTTTACAAGCTCTTTATGGTGAAGTTCATTTACAATAAAATCATATACCAGTTGCGCGGTGGCGCAGGCATTGATATCCCAGTGCCTGTAATCGTCAAAATCGGCCGGCTCCAGGTGATGATCGATCATGATCTTATAGGCACTGCTTGCACCTACAAGTTCGCCCATATCATTGATACGGCTTAGGGCATTAAAGTCAAGACAAAATATAAGATTGGCGTCGGCTATCAGCGCGGCAGCTTCTTCGCGGTGCTCAGTATAAATAATAACATTCTCATTACCGGGCAGCCAGCTTAAAAAGTCAGGATAATCTGTAGGGGCAATAACCCTGGCATGATGGCCCTGCTGTATTAAATAATTATATAAGCCCAATGACGAACCCATAGCATCACCATCAGGTTTATGATGGGTAGTGATCACTATTTTTTGAGGTTTCGTTAAAAGGTCAGTAAGCGAAGCTAAATCTAACATCAATTCTTAAAAAAAGAGTTGCAAAGCTAAATAAATAAATGAAATACAAACCATCTAATTTAATTCAAAAAGCTTTATCTTACAGTTACAAAAGCCTATTTTTGCCGCAAATTTTAAATATCCGCGCAAGTGTGGATTAAAACTAACCGAACAAAGGCAAATAGTTTATTAATAACCCAAAAAAGTAATAATTATTTCAATGAAAACTAACAGAACATTTACCATGATCAAGCCTGATGCTGTTGCTGACGGCCATATCGGTGCAATTTTAGACATTATAACCAAAAACGGCTTTAAAATTGTAGCGCTTAAATACACTAAACTATCTGCCGAAAAAGCCGGACAGTTTTACGAAGTACATAAAGAGCGCCCTTTCTATAATGGGTTAGTTGAATTTATGTCATCAGGCCCTATCGTAGCGGCGATCCTTGAAAAAGACAACGCTATTACTGAGTTCCGCACTTTAATTGGAGCTACTAACCCGGCTGATGCTGCCGAAGGCACTATCCGTAACCTTTATGCAAGGTCAATTGGCGAAAATGCTGTTCACGGTTCAGACTCTGATGAGAATGCCGATATTGAAGGAAACTTCTTTTTCTCGGCTTTTGAAAGGTTTTAATTAGCCTTATTTCGGGCGTAATCAAGCAATCAGCGGGTTGCGCCCGAAATGTTTACGTTTTTCTTGCAAGTATGGTTACATTTTTTTTAACTTTACATCCGCACCTGAACTGTATTACATATTTAGAAAAACCGATAACCCTGAGCACCATGAAACCGCTATTCAAATACATATTTTACGTACTAATATTGGTATTATTGGTTATTGGCTCTATTATGCTTTACAGAACTCATCCTGAAGCACAACTTGCTTTCACTATCCCGGGCTTGTTCATCCTTGCCTATTCAAAGCTTACCGACGATCTTAAATTAAAGCACCACAGTTTGCGCATGCTTAGAGGAAGATAATTTCTTCAACCAGCACACTTTTGGCTTCGTTATTTATTTTTTCAATTATCTGGCTGCGCATCAGCATCAGTTCATTTTTTATTACTGATGATTCTATCCGCAGAAATAATTTCTTGTCGCGTACAAATAACTCTTTAGTGCGGTTAGCTACCGATTTGCCTACCAGGTTTGGCCATGCTGTAATAACGCCGGTTTCATCAAAACGCCTTTTGATCTTATACACATTAAGCATTTGCTCAATAGCTTCTTTAAGTGTTTTGTCGTTAGTTTTACGCATCAATCGTTCCTCCCTTTACTTTAAATAGCTTAACAGGCACTCCTATTTTATTAAAAACGTTTTCAACACGCTCAACGCCGGTATCAGTGATAAAAACCTGGCCAAAATCGTTGTTAGATACCATTTGCATTAATTTGGTAACCCGTCCATCATCGAGCTTATCAAAAATATCATCAAGCAAAAGCAATGGCTTAAACCCTTTTTGCTGGTACAAGAAAGTATACTGAGCAAGCTTAAGCGCAATTAAAAATGATTTTTGCTGCCCCTGCGATCCAAATTTCTTCATTGCCATGCCGTGAATATTAAATTGCAGCTCGTCTTTATGAATACCGGCGGTGGTACGTTGCAATACCTTATCGCGGTCAATACTTTTGCTTAATAAGTTATTAAAATCATCATTAAGCAGTTGAGACTCGTATACCAGCTCAACGCGCTCAGCGTTATCACTTAAAAAATCATAATGCCTGTTAAATACCGGCACAAAAGTCTCCATAAAAGCACGCCGCCTTTCAAAAATACGATTTCCCGAAGCTGTCAGCTGCTCATCAATCACTTCAAACAGCCCCGCATCATAACGGCCGGTATCAGCAACCTGCTTTAAAAGCGCATTGCGGTTAGTGAGGATCTTATTATAAACAATCAGCTCATCTAAGTAATGATTATCTGTTTGCGATATCACATTATCAATAAACTTACGGCGTTCTTCGCTTCCTTCGGTTATAATACCGGTATCGTTTGGCGATATCATCACCAGCGGCAGTAATCCAATATGATCGGCCAGGCGCTGATAATCCTTTTTATTACGTTTAAATTGTTTTTTCTGATTGCGCTTTACCGAACAGGCTACAGCCTCGGGCTGGTCATTTTTATTAAAAACCCCTGTAATGATAAAAAAATCGGCGTCCTGCTTAATCTGCTGGCTGTCTATCGGGTTAAAATAGCTTTTGCATAACGACAGATAATGAATGGCATCAAGCAAGTTAGTTTTACCTGCACCGTTATTACCCGTAAAAGCATTAACCCCCTCGCTGAAAACCAGTTCGGCCTCATCGTAATTTTTAAAGTTAATAACTGACAGTTGCTGAAGGTGCATGGGATGGCAAATTTACGGTTTTATTTGGTTGTTCATGGTTCATGGTTGATAGTTCATGGCTATTATCATCATTTATAGACCAAATTATATCTCCCTAAATAGCCTAAAAACTACAAGCCTAAGGCTATGAACCATGAACTATCAACTATGAACTATCCCTCTTTAAAGATTTAATACAAAAGGTATTGCCAGTAAATTTGAAAACCGTATTTTTGCAAACTTAATTTTAGAACAACAATGTCAAAAACCCAGGCGAACACCAAAATTGCAGCACCAGAAAACAATTTTGGTCAGAGTGGCAAATTTGTACGCGAGAACCAGAAAAGCTTACTGTTTATTGTAGGGGCTATTATTGCCCTTATTGCAATCTATTTCATTTACATTAAATTATACTTAGGTCCACGTGAAGTAACTGCTGCTAACCAAATGTATAAAGCTCAGGATTTTTGGCAGCAAAAAAACTGGGATAAAGCTATTAAAGGTGATGCCGGTTTCCCTGGTTTTGAAAAGATCATCAGTGATTACAGCAATACCAAAGCTGCTAACCTTGCTTATTTTTATTTAGGTACAGCTTATTTAAACAAAGGCGATTACCGTAAAGCTATTGACAACCTTACCAACTACCGCGGAGACGACAACATGGTTGCAGCTGAAGCTTTTGGCAGCACCGGCGACGCTTATGTTGAACTGAAAGATTACGAAAAAGCAGAAACCTATTTCAGCAAAGCTGCTGATAAAGCAAAAAATAAATTTTTATCTCCGCTTTACCTTAAAAAGTTAGGTTTAACTTACGAAGCTCAGAAAAACAACAAAGATGCGGCTGAAGCATACAAGAGAATAAAAACTGAATATCCAGAAAGCGCAGAGGCTCAAAATATCGACGAATATATAGCCCGCGCCGAAGCAAAACAATAATTTTAATATCGGATTTCGGATGTTCGATTTCGGATTTATGAAGTAGTGATATTACAACTTACATAATTCAGAGATCGAACATTTTTTATTTATGGCCTTTTATTTACA
The DNA here is from genome assembly GCF_047324315.1 of Mucilaginibacter sp. Mucisp86. Taxonomy (NCBI): domain Bacteria; kingdom Pseudomonadati; phylum Bacteroidota; class Sphingobacteriia; order Sphingobacteriales; family Sphingobacteriaceae; genus Mucilaginibacter; species Mucilaginibacter sp. Mucisp86. The sequence goes on along the minus strand of NZ_CP168503.1, from coordinate 3,259,153 downwards.
TATGCGCCATAAACTAAATCCGAAATCGAACATTCGAAATAAAAAATATCTGAAATCGAAATTCCCAAATCCGAAATCAAAATGGCTACCCATCTTAAAAACCTTTCAGACTTTTCAAATACCGAAATACCATCAGCAGCACCATACCGTTTTGGCATAGTTGTGGCCGAATGGAATGCCGAAATTACCAATGCCCTTTACCAGGGCGCATATCAAAGCCTGGTAAGTAATGGAGCACTGGCCGAAAACATTTTTTCATACCAGGTACCGGGCAGCTTTGAGCTTACCTCGGGGGCCGACCTGTTATTACAAAAAGGTGGTCTTGATGCGGTTATCTGTCTGGGCTGTGTAATCCAGGGTGAAACAAGGCATTTTGATTTTATTTGCGACGCGGTGGCGCACGGCGTAAGCAATGTATCTATAAAATATTCAAAACCTGTTATATTTGGTGTATTAACTACCGACAATCAGCAACAGGCCATTGACAGGGCTGGCGGCAAACATGGCAACAAAGGCGATGAAGCAGCTATCACCGCCATTAAAATGGCCGCCCTTGCTGAAACATTAAACAGTTAAAACCCGTTAAAGCAGTTAATTTAGCTCAATATGAAAAAATTAGTTTACATAGCACTTATAGCCGCTGCGGTTGCAACAGTGTCATCCTGCTCAAATAAATTATGCCCGGCTTACGGTTCATATCCTAAAACAGGTCGTTAACAGATAATTGTCATTTTTAAACCTGCTTAAACACACTACGCAGTTTTTGTGTTATAATTACGTTATAGCATTTTAACTATTAATAATATGAACTGGATTTCGTTGGAGACGGCCGATCAGCTAATGGCGATCAAACAACAGGAAGGCTATAGCCTTATATTTAAACATAGTACGCGTTGCTCCATCAGCATGATGGCAAAAAGACGTTTTGAACTCGACTGGGATAATCTTCCCGAAAATATGCCCCTTTACTTTTTAGACCTGATCAAATATCGCGACCTGTCAAACCAGGTAGCGCAATTATTCCAGGTACACCATGAATCGCCACAATTATTACTTATTAAAGATGGCGAATGCATCCTTGATCAATCGCACAGCGGCATCTCGATTGACGAAACTTTAGAGGTATTGAATTAGATTTTGTTCATGGATCATAGTTCATGGTTCATGGGTTCATAAAGTATTTTTAATATTAGTACGTTACAGCAAATGATCATTTTGCAGTCATTTGCTGCTACTATGAACTATGAACCATTCCCCATCAACTAAATATTTAACTACATTTGTACCATGATAGAATTGCCGGTAGTTCCTGCTGTTAGCCAGCCCGTACGTAAGCCCGATTGGCTTAGGGTTAAGCTTCCTACAGGAAAAGAATATGCTCATGTTCGCAGCCTGGTTGATACCCATAAGCTGCACACTATATGTGAAAGTGGTAATTGTCCCAATATGGGCGAGTGCTGGGGAGCCGGTACAGCCACTTTCATGATCCTTGGTAACATTTGTACCCGTTCGTGTTCGTTTTGTGCTGTTGCAACCGGCAGGCCTTTAGCCGTTGATGTTGATGAGCCAAACCGCGTAGCAACCTCGGTACAATTAATGCAGGTAAAACATTGTGTTATTACCTCGGTTGACCGCGACGATTTAAAAGATGGAGGTTCCATTATTTGGGCTGAGACCATCAATGCTATCCGCCGCCAAAGCCCTGATACTACTTTAGAAACCCTGCTGCCTGATTTTAAAGGCAACTGGGATAACCTTGCCCGCGTTTTAGAAACCAGGCCCGAGGTGGTATCGCACAACCTTGAAACCGTAAGGCGACTTACCAAAGAGGTACGCATCCAGGCGAAATATGACCGTAGCCTTGAAGCACTGAAACATATTTCAGAAGCAGGCTTACGTACAAAATCAGGCATTATGCTCGGTTTAGGTGAAACTGAAGATGATGTACTGGAAGCAATGGACGATTTGCTAGCTGCCGGTGTTCACATCCTTACGTTAGGGCAGTACTTACAACCTACACGTAACCATCACCCGGTGATAGACTGGATCCATCCCGACCAGTTTGCCCGTTACAAACAATTTGGACTTGATAAGGGTTTTAGATATGTGGAAAGCGGCCCGTTGGTACGCTCATCCTATCATGCAGAAAAACATCTGTTTGAAATGTGATAATTCCTTTATATCTTTCACCAAGTTGAGTAAAAAACGAAAAATATCGATGTCGGAAGATGAACTGGTGCTGTCATTACAGCACCGGGAAAAAATCGCCGTCGAAGCGTTATACGATATGTATTCGGCCTCGTTATTCGGGGTAATATCACGCATTATAAATGACACCGCTATAGCCGAAGATGTTTTACAGGAAACTTTTGTAAAAATCTGGCATTCCTTTTCAAGCTACAGTACTGAAAAAGGCCGTTTATTTACCTGGATGGTTAATATCGCGCGCAACCTCGCGATAGATAAGATCAGATCAAAAGATTTTAAAAACCAAAACAAAAACCAGGAGATTGAAAATAACGTAACTTTCATTGACGAGCAAAGAAACACAGTTTACAAGCCTGAGTTAACGGGGGTTAAAGATTTAGTGCAAAAACTAAAACCCGAGCAAAAGCAGATCATTGATCTGGTGTATTTTAAAGGCTATACCCATGTGGAAGCTGCCGAAGAATTGGGCATTCCGTTGGGCACCATTAAAACCAGGTTACGGATGGCTATCCAGGAACTCAGAAAACATTTTAATTGAAAGTGGAAGATTTAAAAGCATATATAGAATCAGGGATACTGGAACTTTACGTTTTGGGGGATGTAACCTCTGCCGAAAAGTTACAGGTTGAAGAGATGGCTTCAAAACATCCGGCTATTAAAGCTGAACTGGATGAAATTGAGCGCTCGATAGAACTGTATGCTGAAGAAAACGCCATTGAACCACCCGAACATCTCCGCGGCCGGATATTAGGCAGCTTACTTACCAACTTTGGCGACGACAATAACTTTCCTACACAAACGCACGTAGAACGTGAAAACGTTGTTGTTATGCAGCCGGAAAAAGAAACCAATTTTTACAAGTATGCATTTGCCGCCTGTCTTGCTTTATTAATAGCAAGCGCCGTGGCTTTGTATAATCTTTATAACCGTCTTAACGATACAAACACGCAGCTAAATGCCATGCAGGTGCAAAACCAGCATTTCAGCACTACAGTTAGCGCAAAAGATAGCGAGCTGAACCTGTTAAGAGACACCTCGTTTAAGTTGATCCACCTGAAAGGTACTGCTAAATCGCCTGAATCAATAATGACAGTGGCCTTCAGCCCATCTAAACAAAAAGTGGTTATTGACATGGAAAGCCTTAAACTCCCTGCAAATGACAAAACCCATCAGTACCAGCTTTGGGCATTGGTAGGCGGCAAACCGGTTGACCTGGGTGTATTTGATTCAACAGCAGATTCAAGTGGATTTAAGAACATGAAAGCAATAGCCTCTGCCGACGCCTTTGCAGTAACTCTTGAACCAAGAGGCGGCAGTGCAAGCCCAACATTATCAGAAATGGTAGTGCTTGGCAAATACTAAAGCACTTAAAAGGCCAAAAAAAGTGCCCCCAATAAAAAAGCTTACATTTTTTTCAGATTTATTCCGAAAATGATGTAAGCTTTTTGTTTTTTATGCGTTAGGTACTTATATTTCGTGTAAACCTAATGTACACTGAATAAATAATTTAACATATCTTTAACGAAAACCAAAACCAATTATTAGTTTTTTTGTAACTAATAAGTACGTGCAGGCGTCTTATGAATAGTTAGGAAATAAAACGACAAATAAACCATAAAAATCCTAACCCCCAGATTTGAGTATTTAGTTCTTTATAAGATCAGTTAATAGTTAATTAAAACGGCTGTATGATACTTGCAGCCGTTTTTTTATGCCTTTAATTTTGCCATAGTAACCGGCAGTTGCGCGATAAGTTTACCAGGCAAAACTACATGCATCCGGTTTGGGAGCGCCAGTTCGTCTCCGGCTTTACCATGAATATAGGCCCCAATAATACAGGCCTGCTCCGGTGGATACTTTTGACCCAGCAAAGCCGCTATAATTCCTGTAAGTACATCACCCATCCCTCCGCTTGCCATAGCAGCATTTCCTGATGAATTAAAATAAGCTGTACCGTTAGGAGTGGCAACAATGGTATAATCATTTTTAAGCAGGATACATAAATTCAGCTCCTTTGCTTTTTTTATGGATGTCTGCAGTCGTTGCCACCAGTTGGTATGTTCGCCAAAAAGCCGGTCAAACTCTTTCATGTGCGGGGTTAAGATGCTTCCGGGCGGTAAGCCTTGTAACAATTCCTTATTTTCGGCAAGCAGGTTTAAAGCGTCGGCATCAATAACCATTGGCTTTTTATAGTTTTTGATGATAGCTTTTAACAACGATAATGAGTTATCGTCTTTTCCTAAACCAGGCCCAACTGCTATCGAACTAAATTTATCCCATTCAATTTCTGGCAGCCCGTCACTATTTCTCACTATGGCCATAATTTCCGGCAGATAGCTATTAAGTGCCGTTAAACCGCTTTCGGGGATGCAGGCTGTTGTAAGGCCGGCCCCGGCGTGTGCCGCCGCTGATGAGCTTAGCAACGCCGCCCCCATGGTTTTGGCTTGCCCCGCAACAATCAGCGCATGCCCATAAGTTCCTTTGTTACTGAAACGATGCCGGGGTTTCAGCATTTGCCTGATATCCTTTTCTTCAACAAATTGGTATGGCGAATGCAGTCCCTGTACAAATTTTTCGCTGATGCCAATATTCACCGCTTCCCAGCAATTGATGTAAGGAGCAGATTCGGGTAGCAGAAAATTGATCCTGGGTTGCTGAAAGGTAATTACCAGGTCGGCTTTTATTGCGACGGTATCTTTAGCAGCTTCTCCTTCCGAAAAGAAACCAGTAGGCACATCAACCGCAACAACCGTGCGTTCAAGATCATTGATGTATGTAACCAGCTTCTTATAATCGCCGGAAAGCGGCTTGTTTAAGCCGCTGCCAAGCAAAGCATCAATAATTACCGGACTGTCGTCGAAGGGAATTTTTTCACCCGAGGCAAGCTCCGATAACTTTACACATGTTTTTTTGATCCTTTGCAGGTTGGTGTTAAAATCATCTGATGCTTTATCCGAAAACCTTGCAACAACAACATTTAGTTTGTTGTAATGATGCTCACAAAGCAAACGGGCTATAGCCAATCCGTCGCCTCCGTTATTTCCGGTTCCGCAATAAAACGTTATCCCCTGATTTCTATCGGGAAAATGGTTAGCAAACCAACCAACAAAAGCCCTTGAGGCACGCTCCATCAGGTCGATGGAAGATATCGGTTCATTGGCAATGGTATAGGCATCGCCCTCTCGAATTTGTTCGGCAATTAATAAAGGAAGCATATATCCTAAAGTAAGGATTTATGTGATTTGTTTGAGGAGAAATTAGGATAAACAAAAAAAGGCGGCCATCCCGGCCGCCCTAATTATCAGAAAATGTAGGGGTTAAACAGTTTGAGGCATTTGCTTCATGGTTTCGGCCAAATCAAGCTCAAGGCCTTTGGCAACAGCCATGCCCAGGTTGATATCGGCCCTAAACCAGTGACAAAGCTGCCGGTTAACGATCATATCCTTTTTAGGCCCTTCAATACCGCTCATTGAATTTACGATGTTGGCAACCAGATCTTTCTTTTGCCGGCCATCCATCAGGCGGTAAAGGTTGCCCGGCTGGGTGTAATGATCATTTTCGCCTTCGGCATTACGATCGTACCAATCGCCTACCGGACTGCCAAAATCCCAGGCTGGTTCCTTATAGCTTTGATCTATTTCGATATCATCAAAACTATTAGGGAAATAGTTTGGATTTGATCCGCCATTACCGTTAACAGCCATCTGGCCATCGCGCTGATAATTACTTACCAGGTAAGGGCATTTATTTACAGGGATCTGCTCATAATTGCCTCCCAGACGATAGCGATGTGCATCCGGATAGGAAAGAATACGGCCCTGCAGCATTTTATCTGGCGAATAGCCTACCCCATCAATCACATGTGCCGGCGCAAAAGCTGCCTGTTCAACATGAGCAAAGTAGTTATCAGGGTTTTCATTTAATTCAAGCACGCCAACATCAATCAATGGATAATCGACATGCGGCCATACTTTGGTTAAATCAAATGGATTGATATGATATGTTTTTGCATCAGCCTCTGGCATCACCTGGATCTTGAGTGTCCATTTAGGGAAATCGCCATTATCAATAGCCGTTAACAGATCATGCTGTGCAAAATCCGGAGCCTTACCGCGCATCTCCGCGGCTTCAGCGTCGGTAAAGTTTTTGATGCCCTGCTGGGTTTTAAAGTGAAACTTAACCCAATACCTTTCATTTTTTGCATTGATGAACGAGAAGGTATGACTGCCAAACCCATCCATATGGCGATAACCGTAAGGTGTACCGCGGTCACTCATTAAAATTGTTACCTGGTGCAAACTTTCCGGATTCAGCGACCAGAAATCCCACATCATGGTTGCGCTTTTACAGTTGGTATATGGATCTCGTTTTTGGGTGTGAATAAAGTCACCGAATTTTTTGGGGTCCTTTATAAAAAACACCGGGGTATTGTTACCCACCAAATCCCAGTTGCCGTCTTCAGTATAAAATTTAATGGCAAAGCCGCGTGGGTCACGTTCCGTATCAGCCGAACCTTTTTCGCCTCCAACGGTCGAAAAACGCAGAAACAATTTGGTTTGCTTACCTATTGTGTTAAATAGTTTAGCACGGGTGTATTTTGAAATATCGTGTGTAACTGTAAAAGTGCCATAAGCCCCGGAACCTTTGGCGTGAACCACCCGCTCAGGAATTCTTTCGCGGTTAAAGTGCGCCATTTTTTCATGCAGGATATAATCCTGCAGCAATATCGGTCCGCGTGGGCCGGCGGTCATTGAGTTCTCATTTTCCACGTATGGCCTGCCCGATGCTGTAGTTAATTTCTTTTTGTTTGTTTCCATATTTAGTTGCGTTTGATAATTCAAACCTCACAAAAATATTCCAATAGAAAAAATCAATATTTATTATCTTTGCATAGCATTTATCTATATTACATGACTATTACACAACTGGAGTATATTGTGGCGGTTGATACCTACCGGAGCTTTGTTTTAGCCGCCGAAAAATGTTTTGTTACCCAGCCTACATTGAGTATGCAGGTACAAAAACTGGAAGATACACTTGGCGTCAAGATTTTTGACAGGAGTAAACAACCGGTAGTCCCTACCGAAATAGGAATTGAAATCATTAGCCAGGCACGCGTGATGCTGTCTGAAAGTGAAAAGATCAAAGAGATCATTTCCGATAGGCAAAAGGAACTTTCGGGCGAGTTACGGGTTGGCATCATCCCTACCGTTTCTCCATATATATTACCCAAGATCATTCATGGCTTTATCGAAAAATATCCGCAGGTAAAGCTAATTGTGTGGGAACAAACTACCGAAGAGATCATTCAGCAGTTAAAACTGGGCATGCTTGATTGCGGTATCCTCTCAACCCCGCTGCATGAAAGCAACCTTACTGAGATACCTGTGTTTTATGAAAACTTTGTGGCTTATGTATCCAAAAATAGTAAGCTTTCCAAAAAGAAAAATATCGTTCCGGACGATATAGATATGGAAGAGATCTGGATCCTGAACGAAGGCCATTGCATGCGCGAACAAGTGTTGAATATTTGCCAACGACGCAAATCAACCCGTGGTTTTCAGCATTTTGAATACAATACCGGCAGCGTTGAAACCCTAAAACGTATGGTGGACCAAAACAACGGGGCTACCATCCTGCCCGAGCTGGCCCTATCCGAACTGAGTGAAAAGCAACTGGATAAAGTACGCTATTTTAAATCGCCCGAACCTGCCCGCGAAGTAAGCATTGTGATACAACGCAACTTTTTAAAACGCCGCATGATTGAAGCTTTGAAAGCCGAGATACTGGAGTTTGTGCCAAAGCGAATGAAAAGTAAGAAGAAAAAGGAAGTGATGGATATTTAGGAGTTTGAGCCTGTCCCTCAGGCTAAACTTACGAAGTTTTAAAAACTTCGTAAGTTTTTTCTTTCTTCTCTTTTGAGCTATTTCCATTTTGGAAACAGCTGCCTTCCGCAACATAACCAATCTTCCATAAGTCACTGTATAACAGAGCCTACGATCCAACTATTTAGATTTATTATAAATAATTTGCATTATAACCCCCACGTGACTACTTTTGGGCAATTATTTATAATTAGTCTAAATTAAAATGGATCAACTCCAACTATCCTTTCAAAAACTCTTTTCTTTTTCGATTTTAGCAATTCTGCTGCTTATCAATACAATCCCATCATTCGCACAGCAAACAAGGGGTACCCTCAAAGGCAAAGTTGTGACTGTTAAAAATGACCCGGCCGAAAACGTTTCGGTAACACTTAAGGGCACCAAATACGGCACCATAACCGACGAAAACGGTTTATTCGAAATAAAAGCCCCTGAGGGTAACTATACATTAGTAGTATCCGAAGTTGGCGCCAAAAGCCAGGAAAAGGCCGTAACTGTAAAAGCAGGCCAAACAACCAATCTCCAAACCATAACTGTTGATAATACCGTTCATGGTTTACAGGAAGTAAATATCAACGCCAACAAAACCAATAAATTTAAACGTACCCGCAGCGAGGACGTGGCTAAAATGCCATTAGCCAACCTTGAAAACCCGCAGGTTTATAATACCGTTAGCAGCCAGCTGATACAGGAACAATTAGTTTTTTCTGTAGATGATGCGCTCAGGAACGCTCCCGGATTACAAAAAATGTGGGACGCTACCGGTCGTGGTGGTGATGGCGGCGCTTACTTTAACAGCCGTGGTTTCATTGTGCAAAGCTCTATTCGTAACGGTATTGCAGGTAAGGTTACCAACAGCGTCGATGCCGCAAACATTGAAAGGATAGAAGTTATCAAAGGCCCGTCGGGCACTTTGTTTGGGAATGCATTAACATCTTACGGCGGTTTGATCAACCGCGTAACCAAAAAGCCTTATGACACTTTTGGTGGTGAAGTGAGCTTATCGGGTGGTAACTTCGGTTTTTACCGTGGCAGTGCAGATATCAACACACCGCTTGATAAAGATAAAAAAGTATTATTCCGCTTAAATACCGCATTTAGCCATGACGGCAGTTTCCAGAACAACGGATTTTCACGCAATTTGGTTGTCGATCCCAGCATCGTTTACAAAGCTACCGACAGGTTAACCATTAGTGCCGACGCGGAATTATCTTATGGTAAAAACGTAGGTAAAACTATTTTCTTTTTCCCTTACGGACAAACAGTTGAACAGATGGGTTTCAGCAGCGCCGATAAATCAAATATTGATTACAGGCAAAGCTATCACGGCGATGGTCTTACCCAAATATCTCAAAACCAGAATTTCTATGGCGAAGTGAAATACAAGATCTCCGATGCCTGGACCTCACGTACCAACCTGAGCTATACACATAGCTACTCAGATGGTCATGGACTTTACTATTACCTGTTGCCAGGCGATATGATTTCCCGAAATGACCAGGCTACCCGCAACAGCAAGGACGACATGATGGAAATTCAGCAAAACTTTAACGGCGATTTTAAAATAGGCAAGTTCCGGAACAGGTTTGTTGGTGGTTGGGATTTCTTCAGGGAAAATTCAAAACAATATTTCTATGGCAGCACACTTGATACCGTATCCGTAACAGGCAATCATAACTATAGCAGTTTTAACGGTGCTGCACTGGATGCAATGTATGCGGCAGGCAACATAGGTTTTACCTATCCGGCTATGTATAAACACAATACTTATAGTGCCTACATTTCGGATGTGTTTAACATCACCGATCAGTTAATGGCATCTGCAGGCTTACGTGTAGACAGGTTTGATAATAAAGGCAACTACGACCCGGTTTCACAAAAAACTTCCGGCGCTTATAAACAAACCGCGTTCTCACCAAAATTCGGTTTGGTTTATCAACCGGTGAAAGACCACGTATCCTTATTCGCCAACTACCAAAACAGTTTTAATAACCAAACCGGTACTACCGAAAACAATAAACCACTTAAACCTGAGCAGGCCAATCAAATTGAAGGAGGTGTAAAATTAGATCTGTTTGATGGTAAATTAAGCAGTACTGTAAGCTACTATGACATCAAAGTAAAGGATATCGTGCGCCCATCTACCGTAAACCCGGTGCTTTCAGTACAGGACGGAACGCAATTCAGCAAAGGTTTTGAAGCCGAAGTAATAGCCAACCCGGTACCAGGTTTAAACTTAATAGCAGGCTTTACTTACAACAATTCAAAACTTACCAAAACGGCAGATGCTACTATTGAAGGCCGTCGCCCTGCCACGGCAGGGTCACCTTACCAGGCTAACTTCTGGGCAAGCTACAAAATTCAGCAGGGCGCGGTTAAAGGCTTAGGTTTTGGTATTGGCGGCAACTACGCCAGCGATAACAAGGTGATCAACAGCCATACTTTAGGTGTATTTACACTGCCATCGTACACAATATTAAACGCTTCAGCATTTTACGATACCAACAGGTACAGGTTCGGTGCCAGGCTCGACAACTTTACCAATCAAAAATACTGGATAGGCTACGGCACAATGAACCCGCAAAAGTTGAGAAGCTTTGCCCTGAGCGCTACTTATAAATTTTAATGAATGACGCCATTTAAAAAAGGATTATTATTCACACATCGCTGGCTCGGATTTATATCCGGGCTTGTGGTGTTCATAGTGAGTCTCACAGGCTGTATCTTTTGTTTTCAGGATGAGATCCAGGATGCTATACACAGTTATCGAAAAGTTGAAATACAAAATAAACCCTACATAGCGCCTTCCGTACTTAAAGCCGAAGCGCTGAAAGGGCGCAAAGGTGCTACTGCCAGTTATATTTACTATTACGGTATAGGCCGCCCAGCAGGAGTGTTGGTAACCGATAAGAAAGAAGGTCTGCTGTTTGTGTACCAGAACCCTTACACCGGTAAGATCATACATACCGAAAGCCCTACTACAAATTTCTTCATCATTGTTGAGTACATCCACCTGTACCTGTTGTTACCGGCCAATATTGGCACTTGGGTGGTGGGTATTTCGGTAATTGTTTTTGTGGTACTGATGATCACCGGCATTATACTTTGGTGGCCAAAACGCAAAAGCGATCGCAAACGGAGCTTCACTATTAAATGGGGCGGCCGTTGGAGAAGAGTGAATTATGACTTGCATAATGTTTTAGGCTTTTATGCAACAAGCGTGGCTATTATATTAGCCATAACAGGTCTTTCCATATCATTTGACTGGATGCGCGAAGGTATTTATGCCGCCGCTAATCTTGGTAAAGCACACCCTGAAGAAAAAGTGGTTTTCAAGTCCGATTCGTTATTGAAGGGCAAGATAGATACCACACAAGTCATCAACAAAGCTTACCTGGCAGCTAAAGCAGCTTCCCCAAATGCCGAAATGTTTTTAATTTATGACGATGCTACAAAGGCCGGCGCAGTTGGTGTAACCGCATATGCACAGGCCTTACACTATTACAAAAGCGATAGCTATGCTTTTGATAAGTACACCGGCAAATTACTGAACCGTACCGCTCATGATCAAAAAAGTGCCGGCATGAAGATGAATAATATGAATTATGACATTCACGTAGGCCAGATCCTGGGACTTCCGGGTAAAATCATCGCTTTTCTGGCCAGTTTAATTTGCGCCAGTTTACCTGTTACCGGTTTTATCATCTGGTTGGGTAAACGCAAAAAATCAAAATCAAAAAAGGTAAAAACGGTGGTGCACAGAAGGACAGTAAGGCAGCACTTACCGGCAAAGTAATAAGCCCTCACTTACCACCAGTCATTGCTTCGTGCCTCGCAATGACGAATTAAGAAACTCCCCCTTTAGGGGGCCGGGGGGCTTATCACCACTCCATCATCAAGCGGATGCCCGGTACAGGTCAGGATCCAGCCTTGAGCGATATCCGCATCGGTAAGCACATCATTCTTCACCATCTCTACTTTACCACCGGTACATTTAACCATACAGGTTGAGCATACCCCACCCCGGCAGCTATAAGGTAATGGAATGTTATTTTGCAGGGCGGCCTGCAATATGGATTGATTTTCACCTACCGTAATATCATGCAGTTCGCCCCTGTATTTTATTTTAATGTTTTGTGGCGGAAAACTGGTGATGCCACTTTTTACAGGCACAGTTTCAAGCACAAAATTTTCGCGGCGGATCTTCGACCGATCAACGCCCATATAAACCAGGTCGAACCGGATCATCCGCATGTAAGCAAACGGGCCGCAGAGGTAAAACTCCGCATCGGTTAAATTAAAACGAACTTGTTGCTTCACTAACTTTTCAACTTTATCGGTGTTGAGGCGGTTGCCCTCGATGCTCAGCAAGTGTACAATAGTTAACCTTTCAGGATGTTCTGTTGCCAGCTTGTCCAATTCATCTTTAAATAAAATAGAAGCTGCATTTTGATTGCTGTAGATCAATATCAACCGGCTTTTGCCCTCCCTCCCAAGTATGTATTTCAGTTGCGAAAAAACAGGCGTAATACCACTGCCGCCCGCAAATAAAAAGATATCTTTTTCCTGTTGATGATCCCTAATCGTGAAACGACCGGCGGGCGCCAGGGCTGTTAACTCATCACCCTCTTTTATTTTGGTGAGCATAAACCTGGAGATCTCGCCGTTACTGATGCGTTTTATAGTAATAGCCAAATATGGCTCATCAGGAGAAGAACTTAAGGAATAGGAGCGCCTGATCTCTTCCTGTCTGTGATTAAATATCAGCGTGATAAACTGACCTGCGATGTATGAGATATCCCCTCCATTAATGCTGCTTAAGTAAAACGTAGCAGTATCAGGAGTTTCCCATTTTATGCGATCAACTTTTAGTTTTAAGATATCCTCAACCATCAATTAGCGGCGCTATGTTTATTCTTCAGCACTTTACGGATAACGCTGTTCTTTTTGCCATAAGTATAGTAGATAACCAAACCAATTGCAAGCCATATGATCAGGCGCAGCCAGGTATCTCCGGGCAAAAATGTCATCATGGCAAAGCAGGTTAGGATTCCCAGTATAGGTACCAGCGGAACGAGCGGCGTTTTAAATGGCCGGTGAACATTGGGCTGTTGTTTACGTAAAATAAGTACGCCGGCACAAACCATAACAAATGCAAGCAGGGTGCCAATGCTGGTCATTTCGCCAACCACACGTATCGGCACAAATGCCGCGAAGAGAGCTATAAAAGCGCAAAGCATGATATTTGATTTCCAGGGTGTACGAAATTTGGGGTGTACTTCTGAAAACACTTTAGGCAGTAAGCCATCTTTCGACATAGAGAAAAACACGCGTGATTGCCCCAACAGATCAACCAGTATTACCGAAGTATAACCTATCAATATAGCCAATACTATTGCCTTGCTAAGCCATTGGTAATGTGTTTTTTCAATAGCAATAGCAACCGGAGCGCCCGAACCTATAAACTCTTTATAATTGGCCATGCCTGTCATTACGTGAGCAAAAACAATGAACAATACTGTACAGATGAGCAGTGAACCGATAATACCGATAGGCATGTTACGCTGCGGGTTCTTCGCTTCCTGTGCTGCAGTTGATACGGCATCGAAACCAATAAATACAAAGAATACAAGTCCGGCTCCTCTTAATATGCCCGACCAGCCATAATCGCCCCAAACCCCGGTGTTTTGCGGAATGTATGGATGATAGTTTTGCGGATTAATGAACGACCAGCCCACTGCTATAAATACAATTACCACCCCAACTTTTAAGGTTACAATAATGGCATTAACCAATGCCGAACCTTTAGTACCGCGGATAATGATACTTGTAACCAAAATCACAATCAAAGCAGCGGGTAAGTTGATGATCCCATTTACAATATCGCCATTGGCCGTTTTGGCAGTTTCAAAAGGCGACAGTGTAAGCTGCGGCGGCAGGTATAGATCAAACCAGGACAAGAATTTAGTAAGATATTGCGACCAGCTGATGGCCACCGTTGCCGCACCCACGGCATATTCAAGCGCGAGGTCCCAGCCTATGATCCAGGCAAAAAGCTCGCCCATAGTCGCATACGAGTAAGTGTAAGCACTCCCTGCAACTGGTATCATAGCCGAAAACTCGGCATAACAAAGGGCCGCAAATGCGCAACCTATGGCAGCTATTAAAAAGGAAATGGTTACCGCAGGCCCTGAATGCTGGCCTGCTGCTATGCCGGTTAATGAAAATAAACCGGCCCCGATGATGATACCTATCCCAATAAGGATAAGGTTAACCGGCCCAAGTGAGCGTTTTAACGAATGTTCTCCTTCCTCCTTTGATTCACGGAGCAGGGTTTCTATGGGCTTTTTGATCATAATATAAAAAAGTCCACAAAGTTAGTAGATTATTGGATTGATTAGGCTGAGGTGTATAATTAGCGGGTAAAATAAGATTATTATCTATAATCTTTCTTGCGCACGTTTAAAACGTGTGCTTAATTGGGTTTACGTTTGTAACGTAAACCCAGGCGATACAATCGCCAAACCAAGTTAAGCGCTCGTTGCAAACGAGCGCAAGTACAGATAAAATATACGCCTTGGCAATGTCAATAGCGATGATCCGTGGAGACACGGATCGAGGGAAGAAATAATCCCCCGCGTTCGTGTCCTCACGAACGCCAATAAAAATAAGGCTCATGTCATTACGAGGAGGAACGACGAAGCAATCTCGTAGCAATGCAGATCGGACATGCATTGGCTACGAGATTGCCACGTTACGCTCGCAATGACATGGTTTTTAGTCTAATGCCAACAAAAAAACGGCAGGACCATCAGATCCTGCCGCTTCAAATTTATGAGCTTAATTAATATTAAGCAGTTGCTTTAGCGTAAAGCTCGGCAACGTGGTTCCAGTTAATTACGTTCCAGATAGCTGCTAAGTAATCCGGACGACGGTTTTGGTATTTCAGGTAGTAAGCATGCTCCCAAACATCGATACCTAAGATTGGTGTACCTTTTACTTCGGCGATATCCATTAACGGGTTATCCTGGTTAGGAGTTGAAGTTATAGCTAATTTTTTGTCAGCAGTAACAATTAACCATGCCCAGCCAGATCCAAAACGGGTTGCACCAGCTTCAGATACTTTGGTTTTGAAATCGGCAAATGAACCGAAAGTGCTTTTAATAGCATCGGCCAAAGCGCCTGCAGGCTCACCGCCGCCGTTTGGTGATAACAAAGTCCAGAACAAAGTATGGTTGTAGTGACCACCGCCATTGTTACGTACAGCAGCAGGGAATTTAGAAATGTTTTTGATGATATCGTCGATATTGCTATCGGCTTCCGGCTTACCTTCCAAAGCTTTGTTTAAGTTGGTAACATAAGCCTGGTGGTGCTTGCCATGGTGAATTTCCATGGTCAGTTTATCAATGTGCGGTTCCAGAGCATCAGTAGCGTAGGATAACGCCGGTAGTGTAAATGCCATAATTTTAGTTATTAATTTTAAAGTTTAATGTTTGTTGTGACGTAACAAATATAAGCGTTGACGGAGGTATTTGTTCTAAATAATTGTCATGTTTTCTTTAGTTCATAGTTGATGGTTCATGGATCATAGCAATTTTCCATCAACTATCACTCCTTCTGCTATGAACTATGATCTATGAACCATCAACTATCCTATTTCTTCCTCTTCCCCTTAAAAAAATCTTTTACCAGTTGGCTGCACTCCGCTTCGCGGATGCCACCGGTAATCACAGTTTTTGGATGGGTAATTTTTTGATTGATACGGCCAAACCCCAATTTATTGTCATAAGCGCCAAAAACGATCTTGCTTACCTGGAACCAGTACGACGCCCCGGCGCACATTACACACGGTTCCATGGTAACGTACAGCGTACAGCCCTGTAAGTATTTGCCCCCAATTAAGTTAGCAGCTGCAGTAAGGGCCTGCATTTCGGCATGTGCCGATACGTCATTAAGCCTTTCGGTAAGGTTGTGCCCTTTGCCTATGATGCGACCGTTGTAAACTACTACGGCCCCAATCGGGATCTCATCTTCTTCAAGCGCGTAGCGGGCTTCCTTTAAGGCTTCGCCCATAAAATAATCGTCGGGCGATATTGAGGCCTCATCCTCAAAACTGATATATCTCATTTAAATAAGTTTACTGCCGTTTGGCACAGGTTTTTCAACAGCAGTTAGTACAATATCACCATTCTCATCGGCAAAGCCTGTAACCAAAAATTCCGACATAAAATTGGCGATCTGCTTTTTGGGGAAATTGGTTACACCCACTATCTGCCTGCCAACCAATTGCTCCTTGGTGTAATGTTTAGTAATTTGCGCGCTCGACCACCTGATACCAAACTCACCAAAATCAACCCTTACTTTAAACGCAGGTTTACGGGCTTCAGGAAAATCTATAGCTTCAAGTACAGTGCCTACACGCAGTTCTACTTTTTCAAAATCATGCCAGGTGATGGTTTCCATAGCGGCAAAGATAAAAAAAGCACTGTTACTGTTTTACAAACTACAGGCATATTAGTCCGTAAACAGCGCTGCGGAGCAGATATAATAAATCAGGTCATTGCGAGAAACCATCAGGGAACCTGAAAAAAACTGTGATGGCATGTAAACTATGTTTTAGGGCTGTTGCGCGGGGCGCGTTAGGGATAGAAGCGTAAAGCCCACAGCGCGGGCCGGGTTTACGGGCAGGAAAGGCGAGGACTTGCAGCGGATAGCCCGGCCGCAGGCAACGCCCATATTATAAAATAAATCAAAAAAAACACACTTAATAATCAGCAATATACGGTCACGTCATTATAAGCGTAGCGCGGCAATCTCGTAGCTATACAGGGCGTATATGCTTCCGTGCGATTGCTACGCTACACTCGCAATAACATAATTTAGTTACTTATTATACTTAATAGCATCCGCCCTGATGGTGGCTCTGTCGGTGTTGCCGCTCACCTGAAAAATAATGATCCCATCTGCACCAACTTCGCGGGCTTTAATCGAAAGATCGTTTTTAGCTTCAGCAGAATTATCGGTATAAGCGATAGCCAGGTGCCCTATTACTTTATAATCCTGTTTAACATCTTTTGCATCATAAAAAACATCTACTTTTTCCGTAGCTGGGTAGGTATCCCCAAGATAACTGGTTGTAGCGCATGACGCCAGGAACAGACATAACAAAATGATCAAATGGTTTAGTTTTAAGGTTTTCATATTGGATAAGTGTTTATCAGATATGAGCGATAAACCAGGGAATGGTTTAATGCAATTGAGGTAACAAATTTGTTAATGACTTAAAGCCCTTTCCTCCTCGTTATCCCCGGCCTCCTGCTTTTCCGTTCTGCAGGTTCAGGAACACCTTCGGCACCATAGCTGCGGGCCATTTTGGCGATACGCTCTTCCATAGTTTCAGTAGTTAGTTTTTCCCGGCCGAGGCTATCAACCATGATCGGGAAGGCGAAAGGCGTTGGGCGCTCAATTACCTTTAAGATAATGTTTTGTGTTTGGATACGCTGCAATGCAGCTCTTAACCGAAACTCTTCCAGCTGAAAAGCCAGCGCTTCGTTGTATGCCTGGCGCACCAGTAAATTATCCGGCTCGTACTCGCTAAAAACTTCAAACAACAATGAAGTTGATGCCTGCAGATGCTTGTTCTTAACTTGCTGCCCCGGATAACCGGTAAATACAAGGCCTCCGATATGTGCTATATCTCTAAACCGCCGACGGGCCATTTCATTGGCATTTAAACTATGCTGAATATCATCTATCAGGTTATCTATCGAAAAAAAGCCTGCATCTTCCAGTGCTTCCTCTATTGGGATATCCTCATCGGTAAGCAGCTCAAACCCGTAATCATTCATTGCTATAGAGAAACTGGCAGGTTTAATTTTACTGATACGGTAAGCAAGCAATGAAGCCATACCCTCATGAACCAATCGCCCCTCAAAAGGATAAAATAACAAGTGATGCCCCTCCTTCGATTTAAACGACTCAATTAAAAATTCATGACTTTGAGGCAGGTGCGATAATTGCTGCTGCAAATCAAAAAGCGGCTTCAGTGCCTTAACCTCTATATCCTTTTCGATGCCGTGCGCCACTTCATCCAGCTTAAGCCTGAATACGGCAGCCAATTGAGATGAAAGCGGCATCCGTCCCCCGTTCCAGCTTGGGATGATGCCTTTTGTTGAATTTGATTTCTTAACATATGCGGTCATCTCTTTTACCCGTACAAATTCCAGGCTCCGGCCGGCAAACCAAAAGGTATTGCCCGGTTTTAGCTTGGAAACAAATGATTCTTCAATAGTACCCAAACTCCCTCCACTAAGCCATTTCACCCGGATACTCAGCTCGCTGGTGATGGTGCCGATGCTTAACCTATGCCGCATGGCTACCCTGCGGCTGTTTACTTTATACAATCCGTTTTCAACCTCAACCTTTAAAAATTCATCATACTGCGCAAGCGTTTTGCCGCCACTGGTGATAAAATCAAGTAACTGACCAAACTCGTTACGGCTCAGATCGGCAAAAGCATAGGTAGTTTTAACTTCTTCAAACAACTCTTCGGCCCGAAAACCATCTGATACTGCCAGCGTAACCATGTACTGGATCAGCACATCCATGGTAAGTAGCATCGGATCGCGGCTTTCAAAAATCTTTGCTTTGATTGCTTCTTTCAACGCTGCCCCTTCCAATAACTCGAGTGAGTGTGTGGGTACAAAATAGGCCAGCGATGTGGCACCGGGATGGTGACCACTTCGCCCGGCGCGCTGCATAAAACGAGCTACGCCTTTTGGGCTCCCCACCTGCACAACAGTATCTACGGGGCGAAAATCCACCCCTAAGTCCAGGCTTGAGGTGCATACTACCAACTTTAAGGCCTCGGCGTGCAGGGCAGCCTCCACCCAGTTGCGCAGTTCATTATCCAGCGAACCGTGGTGCATGGCCATGATACCGGCATATTCGGGGTAATTATCCAAAATAGCATGGTACCAAATCTCCGACTGGGAACGGGTATTGGTAAAGATCAATGTGGTTTTGCTTTTGGCCACAATCTCCATTACCTCGGGCAAAAGTTTTAAACCAATGTGCCCTGCCCATGAATAGTTCTCGATATTTTGCGGTATGATAGACCGGATATCCAGTTTCTTCTCCAGGTTAGCACGCACCATTTTTACCCGTTCCTGCGGAAAATCATTGCCCAATAAAACCTCGGCAGCTTGTTCGAGGTTGCCTATAGTAGCGGAGATACCCCAGATTTTCACCCCACCCCAGCCCTCCCCGAGGGGGAGGGAGCCCCTTTCTAAATATTCTTTTATGGATTCAACTACCCCATCCGGGTTTCTTAAAACTTCATCATTAGTAAATCTTAAAACATCATATCCATGCGATTTTAAATATGCTGTTCTTGCCTCATCTAATTGTAGTTGCTCAATTTCATTATGATATCCTCCATCAACTTCAATAATCAATTTCTTTTCAAGACAAATAAAATCAGGTATATAATTCAATACAAGATGTTGACGCCTGAATTTATAACCCGTCTTTTTCCCTCTTAACAATTGCCACAAAATATTTTCGGCTTCTGTTGGTTGATGACGCATAAGCTTTGCATTATCAATATTTACCTGCCTGCTCAATGCATCGGTAGTATGATAACCTGGGTATTTATCCTTTGCTTCAGCATTAAACTTTTCAGCTCCCTCTCCTTTGGAGAGGGCCGGGGTGAGGTGCTTTAGCCGGGACAAACCCAACTCAACCTGCACCCCGCGTTTCGTTCCTAACAGCTCATGCCATTCATCAATTACCACTACCTTTAGTTGATTAAATAACTTTGGATACTCTTTTTGGGCGAGCATCAGGTGCAGGCTTTCGGGGGTTGTAAGCAGCACTTCCGGTAGCTTCTTTTTGAGGGCCTGTTTTTCTGCAGCAGGCGTATCGCCTGTGCGGGTGGCTATGCGCCATGGCAGGCCTATCTCATCACAGGCCTCCTGCATGGCCTTGCGGATATCATTGGTTAGCGCCCTCAACGGGGTTATCCAAAGCATCAGCAAACCATTATTCTGCTTGGTTTTATAAGTATCCGGATTGGCATTGATAAAGCCGGCTAAAAAAGGCAGAAACAAGGCAAAGGTTTTACCGCTGCCTGTTGGGGCATTCAACAAACCCGAATACCCGCCAAGGTAAGCATCCATCATTTCGGACTGAAATGGAAACTGTTCCCAGTTTTTCTCCCTGTACCATTGTTGTATAACCTGTTGGCCTATGCTTGTCATTACCCCTTTAACAAATTTTTTATTGTTTGGTTATCGCTGGATAACCGAGCCAACAAAATAACCATTTAATTGGTTATAGTTATATGATCAGAAATAGCTTAATAATTATCTCTATCGCCATTTGCCTTTTGGCTTGCGGAAACAATAAGAACAAGCCGGCTACCATAGCTGATACCAATAAAATCCCGAAGGATACCGCAGGCCAGCATCTCCCCGATAAAAATGACACCACCGTTCATCATACCATGGCTTCAGATACCGGTACCGCCAATACCTCCCATTCCGATTGGCTTATCACTCCCGGTAAAAGCATAGGGCATATTGTATTAAACGACGATGTTCAGAATATTATAAAGCAATTAGGTAAACCCGATAGCTCAGACGCGGCTATGGGCAGCTCATTGATGGTTTGGTTTGCCGGTCACGATCCTACGGGTAATCGTACAGCGGTTTTCACGCATCATAATATGGGTGGTAAAGATGAACAGATAAGCCATGTACAAAAGATCCTGGTAACATCGCCACAGTTTAAAACCGATGGCGGAGTTGGTGTAGGTTCAACCAAACAGGAAATACAAAAAGCTTATACGCTAAAACCAACATCAACTTATAGTAACAAAAGTGGCAAGGTGCAGGTTTATACCGATCTTGCTAAAGGGATTTCTTTTGAGATAGATAGCAGTGGCAAATGCGTTGGTGTGGTAGTGCATAAAGCCAATGATACTGCCGCGGCTTATTTGAATATGCACTAATTGATTTTTAACTCAATAAAATGTCATTTCGACCAACGGGAGAAATCTTATACGCCCGGCTACCAAATTGAATTTGTGCACTTCACCACGTATAAGATTTCTCTTTCGCCCTAACACTCCTCCCCTCGCTGCTCTATCGAAATGACAACGATTACATAAAATAAAGAAAGGCCTTGCTGATTCAGCAAAGCCTTTCTTTATTTTATTATCACCTTACTTTTTTTCGGGCATTAAAATCAGTTTAATCAAATTTTTACCGCTCAGGTATTTGTTGGCAGCATCTTTAGTGGTTTGAGGGGTTATTTGCTCAAGACTGCTTACGTGGGCCAGGATCTGATCCGGGTTTTCACCATTTTGTGACGATGAGGCAAGATAGCCCGTCCAGAAAACATTTTGTTTAAGCTGTTGCTGTGTTGAACGGGCTTCTTCAGCAACAAATTTCTGGATATCCGCCGGTAATGCGCCATTCTGTTTGATTTTACCTATTTCTTCCATTGTGGCATTGATCAGCTTATCCACGTTTTCGGGAGCGCAACCAAAAGAAATAGTAAATGAATAACGGGCGCCCGGAATTTTGCGGTAACTTGCCCTTACACCCGGCGCATAAACACCACTTTCCTGTTCGCGCAAACGTTCAATCAGTTTAATGTTGAGTACTTCTTCAAGCGCATCAACTTGTATGTTGTTAGCTTCGTTGTAATCATAGTCGCCGCTGAAAATCAACTGTACGGTACTTTTGTCTCCTACGCCCTTATTTACTGTTTTAGTTATCACACCCGCCGGCGGCTGGATATTCATGTTTTTGTAGGTTTCCTTGCTGTTGGTTGACGGCAAACCGCCAAGATAATGCTCAAGGTAGGGTTTAACTGTTTCTACATCAAAGTTGCCAACCAGCGTAAAGGTAAAGGCACTGGCATCAGCAAAGCGTTTTTTATAAAAATCGTAAGCTTTATCAAGCGTTGCCGCATTTAGCCTTGGAATAGTTGTAACCATACCGCGGAAATTATAGTTACTCAATACAGCCGACACCGTATCCTGGTAAACACTTCCCGGGTCAAGACCGCGGTTTGTGAGTACGGCCCTGGTCTGCTCCATATTGGCATCCCAGATATCCTTGTCTTTACGGGGCTGGGTAAAGTATAGGTAAATCAATTGCAGTGCGGTTTCAAAATCGGCAGGTGAGGTATTTCCGGAAATGCCCTGTGCAAACTCACTGATATAAGGCGAAATACTTAGGTTTTTGCCTGCCAGCTTTTTATCAAGCATGCCCTGGTTAAACTGTGCTATACCGCTGCCGCTGATAATAGATGAAGCCAGGTTTGCCGATGTAAATTCGTCATCACTTGCCAGCGATGTACCCCCAAAAGCATATCCGCTTATCAGGATCTGATCGTTACGGTAATCTGTTGGCTTTAATATCACCTTTAATCCGTTACCTAACGTAAGGGTGGTTGTACCTATGGCTTCGTCTGTATCCTGTTTAGCTACTTTGGTACCTTCAGGTATTTTGGCCAGCAGCGGCTCGCTCGATACGTTGTCAACATAGGCAGTAACGTTTTGGCCACCTGTGGCAATCCAGTTCAGCAATGTTTTATCATCGGGTAAATTAGCCTTTTCTTTATCCGGGGCCTGTACTATCACAACGCGGTTTTGATCGCTGATAAATTTGCCGGCCATGGCATTCATATCCGCCAGGCTAACTTTATAGATATTGCCGATATAAAAATTGTATTCAAAGTCGATGCCCGGAATAGCTTCACCGGTTAAAAAGTTGGCCTGGTATTCACGCACAAAATTTGCCGATGGTGTTTTATCTCTTTCACGATAAGCATTACCAATGCCTACCAGCGCATCCTGCTTGGCGCGCTCCAGTTCGGTAAGGGTAAAGCCAAATTTACGGGCGCGCTCTGATTCGGCCACTACGGCTTTAACTGCCTTTTCCAGTTCGCCCGGTTTAGCAACAACCAATGAAGTATAAGCATCCTGATCGCCTATAAAATTACCGTAACTGGTACGACCGTATAAAAACGGAGGATTAGGTCTTTGAAGCAACTCATTTAAACGAGCGTTAAGCATCTGGTTAAACAGTTGCACCCTTACCTGCTGCATATAATCGCCGGTGGTTTTGGTAACAGTGCCGGGATGTTTAACAATGATTTGTGCTATGGTGTACGGGTATTCAGGATCGGTAACAATTTTTACCGCTGTACCCGGTGTAGCAGGTACCGAATATTTTGTCCTCGGTTTTTCAGCAGCCGGATTTTTAAGTTGCGAAAAATTTTGTTTAATAAGCGCCTCAACACGTTTAGGATCAAAATCGCCTACGGCAATAACCGCCTGCAAATCGGGGCGGTACCAGTCTTGATAAAATGCCTTAATAGTTTCTGGTTTAAAGTTTTTCAGGATATCTTCCTTACCGATAGGCAAACGTAACGCATACCTTGAGTTATTAAGTAATACCGGCAGCGTTTGTTGTTGTATGCGTTCCTGGGCATTTTTACCACGCAGGCGTTCCTCTTCCAAAACAACACCACGCTCTTTATCAATTTCGGAAGGGTCAAAACTTACATAACCTGCCCAGTTAGCCAGTATATTAAATCCCTTTTCAAACACGCTGGCCGTATCAGTTGGTAAAGGCAATTGAAATACAGTTTCATTAAATGAGGTATAAGCATTTAAATCGGCACCGAATTTTACACCTGCTTTTTGCAAATAGTCAACCATTTGATTTTTTGGGAAATCGCGCGTACCATTAAAAGCCATGTGCTCGGTAAAGTGAGCCAAGCCTTGCTGATCGTCATTTTCTAAAACAGAACCGGCCTTGTTAACCAAATAAAGCTCGGCCCTGCTTTTGGGCTCGGCATTGGCACGGATATAGTAAGTTAAACCATTGGGCAGTTTGCCAATGATGACGCTTTGATCAACCGGTAAAACATCACTTTTAGGGGCAATTGCCGGGGCTCCGGGTTTATTTTTAGGAGATGGAACAGGTTTCTTTTTAACTTGTGCAAAAGCACTACCCGCCGAAAGGGTTAAAGCCAATAAGGCCAACGGAACGTATTTGTTCAGGTTCATTATAAAGTTTGAATAATCAGGGTACTAAGATGCAAAACGAAAATCTTAGTTACAAAGTATGGTTCTGGAAATTTAATGTTTTACAGGTGCTTTTGAGGCCGGTTTGTTAGCGGCAGGGGATACCTGTTCTTTTACCGCAGGCGGATCATTTTTATCAGCAAACTCAGCTTCCATCATTTGCTGTAACTCGTCTTTATGCTGACCAACTACTTCCTGGCCAACCATCATCCCTTTTTGCATCAAAGAGGGCAATTTTGAGCTTACTTTTTGCCCTATTGGCGAGTTATAAAAGGCCGTTATCTGGCCAAGTTCTTCTTCGCTAAATTCATTGGCATAAATAGCGGCCATTTTATCCTTAAGCAAATCCCAGGTAAAATATTTGCCCATAAAGGTTTTCATAACTTTAATATAACCCGATCGGTTATTTTCGGGCATCTGGCTGCTTGATGCCGTTATCAGGTTGTTTACCATGTTATCAAACTGTTTATCAATACCTATAGACTGAAGCATTTGTACAGCTTTTCCTAAATGTGCCGGGGTAATAGTTTGATTAGTTGTTTGCGCTTCTACGCTTGAAAAAGAGAACAGGATTACACCCGCAAGTACGATAAGTTTAAGTTTTAGGTTCATTTTAAATTTTAATAAAGATTTTTTTGATGTAGAAGATCCACATCACCACCCATAAAATGAGTACCGTAAATATAGCACTTACCAGCGAAGCATTTACCGGTGAAAAATAAGGAGCAAAAAATGTTTGATAAATTGAATGACCGCCTATTTTGATCATCCCCATATAATGCGGAATAAAACCAGATAACACATAGGCCGTAATTGCATTTGTTCCAAACACCACAAAAGGATATGTAAAACGTTTGTATCCCTGTATATCAATAAGCCAGTAACTTAACGCCAGTGCAATGGTTGCCAGGCCACCGGTATACAATACAAATGAGCTTGTCCACAAGGCTTTGTTAATAGGGAAAAACAAATCCCAGAACAAACCAGCCATAACGGCTATTATTCCATACGTAAACATCCAATTGGTTTTTACCTGGTCGTCACGGTCTTTACGTTTAAGCCAGCTGCCAACACGTATGCCAAGCAAAGCTGTGGCTACTGCGGGGATAGTACCCAGTAAACCTTCCGGGTCCCAGGTGTGTGATTCACGCCAAAGGTGATCGGGGGTAAATACCAGCCTGTCTATCCACGCCCCCATATTTGTTTCGGGTTCAAGGTTGGCATAGCCTACACCCGGTACCGGTACAAAGGTCATGATGATGAAATACCCGATAAGCGCGATGGCAAAAATCCAGTCGCGTGTTTTTTGTGATGTCTTGAGATAAAGCACCGTGCTGATAAAATACACCAGCGCTATGCGCGGCAGCACACCCGGCAAACGTAAATGAGCCAACCCGCCATCGGGGTGAAATATCAGTTGGGTTATCCACGGGATCAGCAACAGGATCACGGTACGGCGTAGCGCTTTCAGGATGAGTTTACGATGCGATACAGTTGCCTTTTTACTTTCCATAGCGTAGATAACTGATACGCCAACCATAAATAAAAAGAAAGGAAAAACCAGATCCGTAGGTGTGCAGCCGTTCCATTTGGAATGTTCCAATGGCGCGTAGATGTGCCCCCAGTCTCCGGGATCATTTACCAGGATCATCATGGCGATGGTTATCCCGCGAAATACATCGAGGGAAAGGAGCCGTTTGGGTTTTTCGGTTATGGTTGAGGTTGAGGTCATAAATATTGTCTGATCGTTATCCAATATCAATTGTCATTTCGACGAACAGCGCGACGGGAATGCGCGAGCGGGTGAGGAGAAATCTTATACGCCCTACAAAGCCGCGATGTATAGTTTGCATACAGGGCGTATAAGATTTCTCTTTCGCCCTTGTGCTTAAACCAGCCCACTGCTCTATCGAAATGACATATTTGTTAAAGATGGGCTTTATTCATCGTGTGCTCATGGTAAATTGTGCAAAGCGCCCGTGACAACACCGGCGCTGGGTTCTTAAAACATATATCGTTTAAACGCTTCCATGGCCTCATATTCGGCAAGACCGAGGCGGTCGTAGCGTTGAGCAGTGTCACGGGTGCGGTCTTCCGCACGTACCCAGAATTCCCTTGCATCATCACCCGGGAATACCGGCCTGTCTTTCTGCGACTGGTGCTTGAAAATCGCATTACGTTTGCGGATCACTTCCTGTGGCGACAATGGTACCGCCATTTCTATCTCGTAAGTTTCAAACTCATGCCATGCGCCGCGGTACATCCATAACCAGCAATCCTCTACCCAGGCTTCTTTACCTTTTAATCTTTCCAGTGCAGCTAAGATGATCTTGAAGCACACCAAGTGGGTACCGTTAGGATCGGCAAAATCACCTGCCGCAAAGATTTGTTGTGGTTTTATTTTCTGCAGCAAATCGATAGTCAGCTGGATATCTTCCTCGCCTACTGAATTCTTTTTGGTTTTGCCTGTTTCATAGAAGGGAAGGGCCATGAAGTGAATATGATCATCCTGTAAACCTGCATACCTTGCACCTGAAATCGCTTCTGTTTTCCTGATAAAGCCTTTTACATTGCGGATCTCCTGGGTGTCAATTTCGTTTGGCTGCTTGGTTGGGAAAAAGGCACGCATATCTTCATATGATTTCTGAAGATGAGTAGTGTCTTCGCCAATACTGTTGGTAAAGTCAATGGCAAATTCCATGTACCTCAACACATCATCATCCCATACCGCGGTATTGCCCGAGGTTTGGTACGCTACGTGTACATCATGGCCCTGGTCTACCAGGCGGATAAATGTACCGCCCATCGAAATCACGTCATCATCAGGGTGCGGTGAAAAAATGATTGAACGTTTTTTGGCCGGCAATGCCCTTTCCGGTCTTTGCGAATCGTCCGCATCCGGTTTACCGCCCGGCCAGCCGGTGATGGTATGCTGGATTTGGTTAAAGATATCAATGTTGATATTGTATACCGGGCCTTGCTCTACAGCAAGCTGCGCCATACCATGGTTGTTATAATCTTCTTCGGTTAGTTTCAGTACCGGTTTATTGATCTCGTTGGCTAACCAGATCACTGCTTTCTTTTTCAGTTGGCTATCCCATACACAATCTTTCACCAACCATGGGGTATCAAACCTCGTTAATTCTGAAGCCGCTGCCTCGTCCAATACAAATTCCACATGCTGTGATAATTGCAGATAAGTTGCAGGTACCTCACCCGAAATCTCCCCTTCTACTGCTTTCTTGATGATCGGTGCTTTTTTCTTGCTCCAGGCCATCAATATGATTTCCCTTGCTTTGAAGATCGTACCAATACCCATGGTAATAGCTTTGGTTGGCACATTCGCTTTACCACCGAAATCCCTTGAAGCATCACTCCTGGTTAAATCATCCAGGGTAACCATCCTGGTGCCAGAGTTTGGTGCTGAACCCGGCTCGTTAAAACCGATGTGGCCTGTACGGCCGATACCCAAAATTTGCAGGTCTAATCCGCCCAGTTCTTCTATCTGCTTTTCGTAGGCCAGGCAGTAACCCGCTACCGCATCTTTATCCAGCGTGCCATCGGGGATATGCACATTGGCTTTATCGATATCAATATGGCCGAACAGGTTTTCATACATAAACGTCACATAGCTTTGCGCTGCTGTGGGTTTCATCGGGTAGTACTCATCCAGGTTGAAAGTGATCACATTTTTAAAGCTCAAACCTGCTTCTTTGTGCTGCCTTACCAGTTCGGCGTATACTCCTATAGGGGTTACACCCGTAGCAAGCCCTAATACCGCTTTCTCGCCTTTAGCTTGTTTTGTGCGGATCAGATCGGCTATCCGGTTAGCTACAGCCACCGAGGCTTCATGCTGGTTGTTGTACACGCTCACAGGTAACTTCTCGTAACGCGTCTCTTCCAATAAATTTAATCGTGCCATGAATTTTAGGAAATGTAAAATGAGGTTAGTTGTTCAAAACAAATATATCAGATATTTAAATAGCGTAGCTTTTATTTTAACTTTTGCAGTTGCCGCACAAATAGTAATTTAAGCCCATGATACCACTGAACCACAACCTGCAGTGCCTGTGCAGCATCGCACAAAAACCGTCTAAATTGGGCATCGGCCTGATGTCGGGAACTTCGTTAGATGGACTTGACATTGCGCTTTGCCAGTTTACAGGTCATGGTTTAAACACTCATTTTAAGCTGTTACAATTTATCACCATTCCCTACCCGAATGAGTTTAAGCAGGATGTTCAGCAGGTATTTGCAAAGCGCAATATCGATCTTGAAAAAGTGACTTTACTCAATGCTTATATCGGTAGCTATCACGCGGAGTTAATACTGCAGGCAATGAGCCAATGGAATATCGAGCCACACAACGTCGATTTCATCGCCAGTCACGGCCAAACCATTTACCATGCGCCGCAGCGTTTACATCAACACAAAAGCTCACCTAACGCCACCCTGCAAATTGGCGACGGGGATCATATTGCTGTAAAAACCGGGATCTTAACTATTAGCGATTTTAGGCAAAAGCATATTGCTGCCGGAGGTGAAGGTGCACCGCTGGCATTATATGGCGATGTGTTATTGGGCCACAAAACCGGCGAAAACCGGGTACTCTTAAATATCGGAGGCATTGCCAATTTAACCTGGCTGCCTGGCGATGGCGATTTTAACCGCATCCTTTGCACAGATATAGGCCCCGGTAATACACTCATTGATGCAGCTTGCCGTAAGTATTTTGATAAACCTTATGATGAAGATTCGGCAATAGCTTATGGCGGAAGCATAAACGAAGATCTGTTGACAGCGCTCCTCTCCCATCCATTTTTTAAAGAGAAAGCCCCAAAAACTACAGGACCAGAATTGCTTAACCTTAATATGGTTACTGAAGCACTACAACAATCGGGTATAGGTGCCATTAGTAATGAAGACCTTATTTGTACCCTAAGCGCTTTTACAGCAGCATCTATAGCTGCTTTTATTAAGGAAAATATTGCGGGCGATCATATTAAAATTTTCACCAGCGGTGGCGGTGCGAGAAATCCGTTTGTTGTTGGTGAATTAAAAAAATTATTGCCAGAGGTTTTGATTGAAGACAGCAATGCGCTGGGGATTAATCCTGATGCCAAGGAAGCGATATTGTTTGCTTTATTAGGTAATGAGGCCTTATGTGGAGAACCGCTCAGGATTGGCACTAACCCCGCGGTGTTGATGGGGAAATTTTGTTTCCCGGTTTAAAGATATTCTTAAACACTAATAAAAAAATCGCCATTATAAGGAACGAAGTAATCCCCGACTTGCAGAGCGGCTTTGTATAGTTTGGGATTGCTTCGTTCCTTATAATGACGTGATTGTATGTTATTGATTATTAAGTATGTTTTTTTATCTGTTTTGTGAATATGGGCGTTGCCTGCGGCCCGTGCTATCCGCTCATACTGCACAGGCATTAGCCACATGGCCGGTATCCGCTACTATCGCTAACGCGGCCCACACGCAGTATCGCTGGAAATATATTTTTTACGTCATTACGATTTTTTTCAGGTTTTCCCTGATGGTTACTCGCAATGACGAATCTTTTACGTATACGGTTTAGTAAAAATCAACGCCCCATCTGCTGCCTCACAAAGCGCCTCACCCGCTGTAGCAGCGTTCCTTTTCTGTTAGCCAGGAAATGTTTGATAGCCCTGTAAGCCTGTTCATTTTCATGTATCACATCAGGGAATTGTGTTACCTGTTTACGGGCCATTTGCACGTGATATATATCTTCATTATTGGAGTGTACACCGGTACCATCGTGGCCTATGTTTTGAATCAGCGATTGTGATGGGTTTAGCGTTAACCCGTTCTTTAAAAAGATAGAGGCGTACCAACGGATGGCCCATGAGTTATTTTTGCCTGCTTTAAACTGCTCAATCTGTTTCCAGAAATTCATTTTCCCCTCTATCGAAAAGCGGGCTATTTTCAGATTATCAAACTGCGCTATCAGCTTATCAACATCGGGCTCAAAGTTTTTCCAGGCGCGGGCCCAGGTTGCCCAGCCCCAACTGGTAGCAGCGCGGTAAAAGAAAGTTTCGGGCAGGGTTTTATCATGCAGATTGTACATATATGCGCCAATATGCATTACCTGCTCCTGGTTTGCGTACTTTGTAAGGGCATCGTTGAAATACTGCAGGGTATAAGGCGAGGACAATAAATCATCCTCAAACACAATCACTTTGCCATATTCGTATACCAATTGCGTAACTCCGCTAATGATGGATTCGGCCAAGCCAAGGTTTTGATAGCGTAAAACAACTTTTACCGATTTAAAACCGCTTACATCCTGTACCAATTGCCTTACCTGTTCAACCTTTGATTTATCGGCATCAGTTTTAGCCGCATCACAAAAAATGTACAGGCGCGACTCATCGGCCAGCAAATTTTGCTGCAAATAACTGATGGTACGGCGCGTATGATCGGGCCGGTTATAAACAAAAAGAGCTATTGGGGCAAGATTTTGCATGGTATGATTTCAGCAGATCGGTATTGAAATTAAATGCCCTGCATGTAGCAGGGCATTTAACTTGCGAAGACAAAATTATATCATAACCTTGCCATCGCCAACAAATAAAATAATTTGTTTTTAGTCTGCCGATTTTACGGTGAATGTGGTACGACGGTTTAACTGCCTGCCCGCCGGGTTATCCTTTCCGTTAGGTAATTTATTAGGTGCAATAGGCATCCTTTTGCCATAACCTTTGGCTGTAATACGGCTTGATTTAATTCCCTTAAGCAACAGATAATCAACACAAGTCTCGGCGCGCGCCTGCGATAATTTCAGGTTACCTGCGTCGCTACCTATATTATCGGTGTGTGAGCCAAGCTCAATCTTTATTTTAGGGTTATCGTTCATTATGGCAACCAGTTTATCCAGTACATCATATGATTCGGCCCGGAGATGGGCGTTACCAAAATCGAAATAAATATCTTCAATAACTATCGGCACATTAACCTTATAATTCTGCAGGCAAGTTTCTGGGTTAATGAGCGTGTCAATACCCGGCTTTACTAAAGGTGCAGGGACAACTTTAGTAAAATACCCCTTTTGTGAAATCTCCAGTTTATAGGCCGGCAGCTTTTCTTTTACCTGGAAAACATAGTCCCCTTTGTCGTCAGTAACCTTGGCAACCAAACCCATTTTAACATTAGGATCTTTAAGGATCACCCTCGCCCCCGCCATACCACTGTTAGTGTGGCAATCAATTACGCGGCCGCTGATGTATAAAAACTTGTATTGCCCGGTGAATAAACTCAAACAACAATCAGAACCGCGGGCCGAGCTCAGATAAAACTTGTTTGGATTGGTTGGATCAATACTGTAATACAAATCATCTTTAGATGAGTTAACCGGATAGCCTAAATTAACCGGGGCAGCCCAATGGCCAAAGTCACCATCACTGCGGTAAACATCAAAGCCGCCCATACCGATGAAACCGTTCGAGCTAAAAAACAATACTTTATCCGGCCCGTCATAATAAGGTGATTGCTCATCATAAGGTGTGTTTACAACATTACCCAAATTGCTCACCGTTTTTGGCTGCCCGTCATCATCCAGATTACTTTCCCAAATGTCGTCGCCGCCTTCGCCCCCCGGCCTGTCGGATGAGAAGAACAAGCGCCTGCCATCGGCACTAACAAAAGGATGTTTAGAATTATAGCCTTCGGCATTCACGGTACTGTTTAACCTTACCGGTTGTTGCCAAATGCTGCTCACCAACCTACTGTAATAAATAGCAGATACCGTTTTTCCATTCTTTTTATACCAGCGGGTGAGGTACATTTTAGTACCGGTGCCATCCAGCGAAGGTGTTGCATATTCTATTTGCCCTTCCTTATCAAAAGCATTAAAATTTGTAGCAAGCGCTTTTGTCGAATCTAAAATAGCCGAACTGTAAATCCTGTTGGTGAAAAACTTATCCTTATCAACCATACGGGATGAGGTAAACCAGTATCTGCCCAAATTCACGGTAAGGGCATAGTCGCCCTGATCTTTATTTAAAAATACCAAAGGAGATACATCAACGGCACGCGGATGCTCCAATTGTTTTAAGGCATACTCACATGAAGTAATTTCTTTATTAGCCAGAACAGTATATTTAGGATCCTGGTTATTTGCTGCAAATTGCTTTAGCTGCACAAGAGCGTCATCATATTTCCCGTTTGCCTGCAAACAGATACCGTACCAAAGCGGGGTTAAAGGATATTTCCCGGCTGATCCTATCTCACTCATTTTGGCATACCAGATAGTGGCATCGGTATAATCCTTATATAAGCGGTACGATTCGGCCAGTTGATAAATTATATATTGATTGGTTGTTTCTTTCTTTGAGCCACTCTTTTTGTTTGGAGAAAGAGGTACGCTGTTTTTTGACTCGATGGTTGTGCCATCGGCAATATGCCTGTAATAATAGGCTGCAGTATAGTATTCATGCCTGTTAAAAGCAGTGTCGGCCAGAGCCTTGAAATTTTTTGCCTGCCCAAATGAAACCGCCGGAAAAAACGATAGTAAAATATAAGGTAATAGTTTTTTCATATTATATCCTTGGACAAATTGGGGCCGGAGAATCGGTATAGCGACTAAATATATAGCTTATTGATAATTCAAAACCGCCGCGGCCAGATGTAACCGCGCGAAGCCCCGAAGTATTAAAATCATAGCTGGCGCCGATAACCATCTGCTTGATATGGTAGCCAACATTGGCAATTGCAGCGTCCTGCAAGCGCATCATACCACCAAGTACAAGCCCGTTGTCATCAGCAAATTTAAGCTCGGAGTATAAACCAAGGGCTTTGATTTCACCCTGTCCCTGTTTTATATAAACAACGTTAGGGATGAGGTCAAAAAAATCAGATGCCTTGATCCGGATACCGCCATGTGCAGTAAACCGCATAGGCAGCTTGCTGCTAATACCACCGGCTGCAAAAGGATCAGTTACATCATTGATGTGGTTAATGGCAAGCCCGCCAAAAAAATTGGCTTTGTTCATCGGGTCGGCATTGTAATAATAGATACCGGCGCCGGCATCAAATACCGTTTTTGATGAATATCCAAAATTTTCAAAATTGGGCAATGTCGGATCAAAGCCGCTGTTTGGATCATACTGGTTATCTGACTGAAGCTTACCAGGGTCAAAACTGCGGCTGATAACGCCTGCCTGCAAACCAAAGTGTAAGCGCTGGTTCCCGTCGCCAGATAGGGTTATCCCATAACCAAATGACCCATAAGCTGTAAAATAATTATAACCTGCGGTACCCGCCTTTTGATCAAGTACATTAATGCCAATGCCAACTTTATCAGTCGGCTTAAAATCGGCTGATACCCCGGCTGTACGGTAACCGTTGCTGATGTTTGTCCACTGGTCCCTGAAATTGGCAGACAGGCGCGTATCGCCATCAAAAACACCGGTAAGCGCCGGGTTTAGCCAAAGCGGGTAAGCATAATACTGTGAAAAATGCGGATCAACCTGCGCCTTCACTGTTCCGGCAACTGCAAGCTGCAGCGCTATGGAAATAATTAGTAGTAATTTTTTCATCGTAATAGCGTAATTGTTCCTTTTTTAGTCAATTGCGCCCCATTATTCATTGTTGCTTTTAAATAGTATACATATACGCCCACGGGCATTAATGAGCCTTTAAAATAACCGTCCCATCCTTTGCTAACATCGGTTGAGGTAAAAAGCAATTGCCCCCATTGGTCATAAACATAAAAGGAAAGCGTATTTATATTTTTGCCGTGTACATAAACGATATCGTTATTTCCATCGCCGTTGGGGGTAAAATTGTTAGCTACGTATATCACATTATTATTATCAATAGTGGATGCCGTTACCGCTGCCGAAGCCTCGCTGAGCGTACAGGATGTAGCACCCAAAGCCTTTACCCTGATTGTTACCGACTGGTTAAGGTCAAGACCGCTCACCTTATGCGTTAAACCTGCGCTTCCCGAATTTGGTTCAACATAAGTTAAGCCGTTATCGGTACTTACCAGGTAGCTTGTTGCACCGCTTACCGCACTCCATTGAAAAGTTATGCTCGATGATGTCACTTCCCCTACGGTTACTACAGGAGGATCAAGCGGTTTAGTCATTTGCACCTGTACCGTAACCCTCCCGTTACTGTTACATCCGGTGGTGTTTGTAGCTTCTACATAATAATTTTTGGCGGCGCTTAAGTTACCGGTAGTGTATGTGTTGCCTTTAGCAAGCAGGGTTCCGCCTGTAGGTGCGTCATACCATGATATTATTGCAACTGCATCCGACGATGAAGCGGATAAGGTGGCACTGGTACCCGGACAAATGGAAGTGCCCGAACTGCTTACGGTAACCACCGGCAAGGTAACTACAGATAAACTTACCGTACCCCGCGCGGATGAACTGCAGCCACCGGCATTTACAGCCTGCACATAATAAGATACTGCACCTGTTACATTGCTGATTGTGTAAGTTGTTCCGGTATGTAAAATATTGGCGTCGGTTGCGCTGCTGTACCAGTTGTAAACAACGCCGCTTTGTGCATTTTGTATAGTAATTGTTGTTGTGGAACCGGAACAAACGCTAACGGTGCTTTGTGCAAATTGCGGAACCGCGGGTAATGGCACAACTGTTACTGCTATAGTTGTTGGCGTACTACCGCAGGTACCGTTGGATGCCTCAACATAGTAACTCCGGCTGGCATTCAAAACAGGAGTAGTGAAAGATGTACCCGTGGCAAGTAACGTAGTTTTAGCCGGCGAATCATACCAGTTATAGGTTAATCCCGACTGTGGTGAGCCAACTGCAAGGGTGGCCGGGGTTCCCTGGCAAATGGTTACATTAGATGCAACTGGTGATGGAGGAGGGGGTGGAGGTGAAACCTGGAAAGTAATCTCATTACTGACAGAGGCTGTTGTACATGCGCCCGATGTTACCACCCGGCGGTAATAAGTATACTTATTTAAAACAGGTGGATCATAATCTTTTGATGTAGCCCCTGCAATATCAGTAAAGGTTACGCCATCTGTTGATGATTGCCATTGATATGAAAAAGTACCATCTCCGCCGGCAGCCGTACTGCCCGTAATATTAGTAGGATTACCTGTACTGCAGAATTGAGTAACAGCAGGTGTATTAATAAAATTATTGCTCACTGCCCTGATTGGCCTAACTGTAACATCATAAAATGAATCATAGGCAACAACACCACCGGTAGTGGTTTGCCTGCGCAAACTATACACTATACTTGCTGCAGAGTTGTTTACTAATGATGATGTTATATAATCTTTCATTGTATTTGCAGATGGTGCATTTACCCAATTACCGTTACTGTTTATCTGCCAGAGGTAACTATTAGGAGTTGGCGTTTTTACATCGCCGTTAAGTACGGCAGCAGCAGCCGAACAAATGGTAATTGCCTGCAGGGGCGCAGCAGTTAAAGCATATGGAGCAAATGACGTTTCAACAGATCTTATATCTGTATGAAGGGGCAATGGAGATTCAAACGCCCGGCTAAAGCCAGCGAATGGAAAAAAAAACAGGCAAAACATCGCCCATAAAAACGTTTTATGCAAACGTGCAGGTTCAGGGTGCATAGCTTAAATTAACGGATAATGATAATAATTATCTTTCATATTATTAAATTTTCAGAATATTTTAACCGAAAACAATAAACATTTTAAAGCAAATCAAAATTAATTTAACTCAATTGGGGGCTAATAAAATGTATTATTGTTAATCCAGGTTTAAACATAACGTCACATTGCAACGGTATCCTGCCCTGTTGTACGGTACAAACAATTATAATGTTC
The DNA here is from genome assembly GCF_047324315.1 of Mucilaginibacter sp. Mucisp86. Classification (NCBI taxonomy): domain Bacteria; kingdom Pseudomonadati; phylum Bacteroidota; class Sphingobacteriia; order Sphingobacteriales; family Sphingobacteriaceae; genus Mucilaginibacter; species Mucilaginibacter sp. Mucisp86. The sequence goes on along the minus strand of NZ_CP168503.1, from coordinate 3,223,140 downwards.
ACATTATCAAGAAACTTTTAAATCGTATAAACGTGATCCGGGGAATAGTTTGAGATATACCACGTGAGGGCTGGTTTGGATATCTCAGCACACGATGCTTCCCTGGTTTATGCTTTTTTCAGGACACGATCGAATAAAAGGTTAATATCTTCTGAAATTTTTAAAACGTAGGCAAGAAACACGTACACCACACCGATAATGCCCGAACGGTAAACCATATCCAGGTATACATTTTTTAACGAAGGCAGGTAAAGCCCGATAAGCAGGCAAGCCGCAAAAATCATTAAAATATAAAGGTGGGCTTTTGCAAAGGGTTGTAGGTTAAACTTCATTTTAATAAATAGCCAGTACGCAAAGTTTAGCACAAACATGGTGATCAGGTATGACAAGGCAGCCCCCATCATGCCCATCCGTGGTATCAGGATCAAATTTGATAATACGCACAGTACTACTGCCGATACTATAAAAACAGTGGTAAGCCTGTAATATTTAGATGCATTCATGATATAACCATTTAAACCGCCGGTCATATCAACCAAAAATGCTACGCCCACCACAATAAACACATTGAAATAGCTTGTGTAGTCGTGTTTATGCAGCAACATGATAATAAATTGCTTGTTGATAACCAAACCAATAAAAAACAGGCAGCCTATAAGCATCTGTACTACCGATGTTTTGTAATAGATTTTACCAATTTTTGCAAGGTCATTAGTAACCCACGATTGGGATATGATCTGCAGCGAAGTACGGCTCAATGCTTTGGCCGGCAAACTAATAACTACTGCGATGGCGAAAAACGTACCATAAATCCCTACATAACTAAATGATTGTTTGGTAAGCAGGCTCAGCATCAGGGTATCAAGATTCTGGATCATTACAAAGGAGCTACCGCTCAACACAGTAAAAATGCCATAACTGAGAAATGTTTTTCTTTCACTCAGCAATTGCGTACCGACTGATGAAAACTTAAAATGTTTGCCTTTCCTTATGTAAGCCAGCAACACCAATACGGCTATTAGGTTTGCCGTTATGTATATCTGTAAAAACCCACGATAGTCAATCAGCTTAATGGCTATTAATAAAACACTGGCAGTTGTAAACAAACGCAACCCCACTTCGCGCAAAAAGGACGACAACACATTTTTAAATACAGTTAGCGCCATGTTTTCCAGCACCGAAAACACCAGTGTAAAAAACGATAATGGAATGAGATAATAAAAATATTTGATTAGCAGCGAAGCGCCATTTTTATCCTTATAATAATCAATAATGGCATCTTTAAATACAACAAAAAGTATAGTAAAGATCACGAAACCAATCAGGCTCCAAACGGCTACGAAAGATGCAAACCCGCCATGCCTTTTATCCTCGCTGCGATAATATGGAAAATACTTAAGGATAATATTACCAATACCTAAGCCGGCAAACTGTGCGTAAAGCAGGGATATGGTGCCCATTAAAATAAAAAAACCTATTTCCTCAGTAGTAAGTACCCGCTGAAAAAGAATGATGAGGTTAAAGAAACCCAACGCTACCCCGGCATACAATATGAGGCTATTAAAAAATCCTTGTTTTTGTAATAGGTTCATTTAATTTTTATTGGTGATACTGCTTTGGATAATATTATCAAGCAAAGCAATGCGCTTATTTATATCATAGTTTTCGACAATGTGATCATGAGCAGCCAACCCCATTTTAGCGGCTAATTTAATATCGCCGGCAATTTGCTTCATTTTAGCTGCCATAGCGTCTATATCATGTTCAGGAACAAGAAAGCCGGTTACATCGTCAACCACAGCCTCTTTTATTCCGGCGTGTGCTGTACTTACGATAGCCAGGCCTGCAGAAGCTGCTTCAAGAATGGTATTGGGAGTTCCCTCCATGTCACCATCGGCAGCCGTTACCGAATGCTGTACAAAGCACCGTACTTTTTCCATAAGTGCACGAATTTCAGCTGATGTCATCACACCGGTTAATGTTACACTATCGGAAAGGCCAAGTTCTGATACCAGTTGCCTGGTATTATCCAAAAGAGGCCCATCGCCTACCATCCATAAATGAGCTTCCGGAAAACTTAAATGCACCTGCTTAAAGGCCCTGATAACCGATAGCGGCGATTTCTTCTCAACAAACCGGCCAACCGACAAAAAATCAGGACCGGAGTTTGATATATCAATCAGCGGAAACCTGGTTCCATCAACGCCGTAAGGGTTGAGATGTATTTTTGATGCCGGGGCACCCATTTTTTTTAAAGCCTCAACCATATCATTTGATACCGCCACAATTGCCGAAGCATAATCAAAGGCCTGAGGATAAAGCGGCAAATATTTGCCTATAGTTGGCCTGTGATGTGCGTCGGCCCCATGAAAATGAATAACCAGGGGAACAGCAGCCATTTTGCAAGCTTCAGCAACAGATGCGCCCACCATGCCATATTCGGCAAGCACAACATCAATATTGTACTCTTTAAGATATTTATACAGGGCACGGGTACGTACCCCGATATTTTCCTTCTTGAAAATTCGCTTTTGGATAAGATAGCTGAGCAAGCCCAGCTTTGAGCGGATCAGCGTTTTCCCTTCTTGATCATAAACCGGAAAGGCGCCACCGTACAATACTTTTTTATTACCGGCCAACCTATCGACATGCGCTTGTATAAAGGTTTCAGAAAAAGCGTCTTTATTGGGCTTTATGATGCAAAGGTTAAATTGCTCCATTACACAGTTTCGACATTTTTTTGTGCGATGACCACATACAGCGAAGCATCCCGATCGCGCTGGGGCTGCGAGTGGATCTTATCGAACAAACGGATAAAACTTTGCATCACAAACGCAAAAGGTGGGGCCAGAAATTTAGGCAGCTTTAGTAATATGGCGTCCTGGAAAAGCTGGATGCCGCTTGCTGCAAGCCCCATAATACCATGAAATGAGGTAATTTTAAAACCTTCGGCTTCAATAGTTTTACGCAAACCGGCACTTGTCCATCTCCAATAATCATAGGGGGTTGGATGATAGTACCAGTAGCCGTGTGTTGTACATATAATGCTACCGCCTGGTTTCAAAATACGCAAAGCCTCAGAAAGATAGCTATGCGGTGAATCAACATGCTCCAATACCTGGTTGGACAGAATGATATCGCAAAAATTATCAGGCAAAGTGGTTTTACTATCGTAATCGATATGATAGTCGGCCAACGGGTTAATATCCAGGTCAACACCGATATATTTACCAACCATGGGTTCAATAACCGATTTGTAGGGCATATCACCGCAACCAAAATCAATAAGCACGAGGCCTTTATCAGCATCGGTTAAATCCTGTATTGCTTTTAAAGTTGCATTACGCAACTTTGTTAAATGTACATATCGCGTTGAGAAAAGGGTTGGATTTAGCCGGCTGTTGCGAGTCATATCCGCCAAAAATACATGTTTTTGCTGATTGTTAAAAATACTTCATGCGTTGCCCCAATACTTGCCTATAAGCAATAAAAGCTGCCGGTAAACAGTCAATAAAATAAATAAATCTTAACTAAAAACAGCACGATGGTGTGTAACACCAGGTTTGTTTATGCCCTAAAAGATAAAAGGACCAAGTGTCGGCCACTGGTCCTTTTATCTTTAAATTACCCGTATAAATTTTAATACTTTTTTGATACAAACAGTTTATGGATCTCATAAGCGCTTAACGCTCTGTGATAAATCCTTACTTCATCCATAGAGCCGCGTACAAGGTACCCTTCCCATGAAACACCCGGGTTATCGCGCCCAATGTACAGGTCGGCATCTGTGTTCATGTTAGGCGCCGGCATATTATTTGTTATGGTATCAAGCGTGCCGTCAACATAGATGCTTAGCTGATGTTTGGATACATCGTAAACATTGGTAACCAAATGCCATTGGTTCAGGCTAATTACCTGAGTTCCGCGGGCAGCGGCACTACCACCACCTGTGCCGTAAGTTACAATACCCAAGGTTGAAAATCCATAGCCTGTGATACCCCAGGCCCATCCGTTTTCAACGCCTGAATAGTGCTTTGTTAGCAAATTAACACCATAAGAGTAATTATACTCATCTAATTTAACCCACGTACTTAAGGTAATATTGGTATTGCTTAAACGTAATGCCTGGTTATCTTTTACAACAATATAGCTGCTCGATCCATTAAAATAGAAAGCACTGTTTGCGTTTCCGAACCTATCAGTTGTTGAGGATATGTCATTAGCTTTGCCATTATTTTTATAAGGCGAAAAATCGTTAAGGTTATTATTAAAAGGGTAGTAAGCCAGCAAGCCAATACTTAAACTGTCTTTGACCGTTACCAGGCAAGTGGCTGATTTTGTTTTGGCAGAATCAGTAACCGATATCTTTGAGGTACCTTCATTCTTAACCGTGATCTTTCCTGTTTTAGAAACAGATACAATCGAAGTATCAGAAGATTGCCATGAAAATTTTGAGGTATCAAATGAAACAGGATCTACCTTCAAATCCATTTGCAATACATTACCAATGTAAGCCGTTAAAGTATCCGTAATGGCTATATTTTGAAGCTTTACAGGCTGAGGAGTGGGATTGTTTTGCTCTTTGTGACAAGAAGAATAAATAGCAATAGTTACTAAAGCCCATACAAGAGGCATTCTTTTTTTCATGTAATAAGGTTTTGCCACAAAGATATAAACATTTACATCAATAGACTAATACTACGTCAAAATTCACCACAACCCGAAAGGCAGTAAATTACCGGGGGATGAAATCAATTGTTTTTCACCGGACTAACCGTAGCTGCTTTTTTCCTGGCCGCTGTTTTTGTAGTAACCAGCACCACACCATTTACGGCCCTATCCCCATAAATAGCAACAGCAGTTTTATCTTTTAACACGCTTATCTGTTCAATATCGTTCGGGTTAATTCTATTTAACGATGCGCCCTGGGCCAGGGCTACCCCATCAATAATAATTAAAGGCGCTGATTTACCACTATACTTGTCACTAACTATTACATGCTGCTTCGTTGTATCAACAACCAACCCGCCATATATTGGCCTGTCTCCGCCTGATGGATTTACAACATCCCCGGTTTTATTTTCGCCGGGTTTTGCCGATTTATCATCTGTCAGTGTAAAGCTTATCGGCACAGAATATTGAACTTTTACGGGCTTCCCATTCTGGATTCCCGGTTTCCAGGCAGGTGATATACTTAGCACCCTTACGGCTTCTTCGTCGCAACCTGAGCCTATCCCTCTCACAACCTTCATGTTTGATAGCGACCCGTCTTTTTCAACAACAAAAGTGATAATCACCCTTCCCTGAACATTATTGTCATGGGCGGCTTTTGGATATCTAATGTTAGTCATCAAAAACTTACCGAAGGCTTCTATACCTCCCTTGAATTCCGGTACCTGCTCAACTGATGTGAATACAGCATCAGGGCCTGACTGGGCCGAAGCTATAGAAAATCTTGCCGGAGCAACCGTTTTTACAGTGTCGGCATCGGGAGCGAGTGCAAAGTTGATCGGTACCGAATACTGAACCCTTACAGGGCGGTTACCTTGCATTCCCGGCTTCCATCGCGGCGACAGCATCATTACCCTTAACGCTTCGTTGTTCAGATCATCTGTAATACCTCTTACAATCCTTTCACTTGAAAGCGAGCCATCCTTTTCAACAATAAAGGTTATGATCACCCTTCCCTGGATTTTTTGTTCACGGGCCGACGCAGGGTATTTGATATTTGAAGACAGGAATTTGCCAAAGGCTTCCAACCCTCCCGGAAATTCGGGCAAACTGGCAACCGAGGTATATACCGGTGAGGTATCAGCTGCGGCAACCGGCCTCTCAGGTTTAGGAGGCTCATCAATAGTAATCTCTGTTACTTTACTGGCCGGGGTTGAGAAAACTTTATCGGCTTTAGTGTTGATAACCGTAATGGTATCACTGTTATTAATTGTAGCTGATGACAGCACCATCATCAAAATAAACAATGGAGCCGACAGCCCGTATTTAATAAGTGCCGTGCGGTGCGATTTATTTTTTTGCAGCATAATGATACGTTCTTTCAACAGGCTTTTGTTAAAAAATGAATTAACCAGGCCATGTGTCGGCGTATTAAATGTTTGGCTTAACAATAGCATAGCATAATCGGCCTTATCGGTGCCGGCCTCAACTGCGTGCCTGTCGGCAATAAACTCGTGGATGTGTTTTATTGCCCTGCGATAAAAATACACTATCGGGTTAAACCAGTTAATGATCATCACCAGCTCAACCAGCAGCACATCGGCCGAATGCCATTGTTTGGCGTGTACATCCTCGTGCGTGGCTATTGCTTCATTAGCCTCACCATCAGCATTTAATTTTACCTTTTTGAAAAAAGAATAAGATACCGGTGAATCGGGCTGGCTGATCGCCTTTTTTAGCCTAAACAGCTGCCAAATCAGCCTGCCTGATAAAAAAACAATGCCTGCAAAATATATAATGAACAATACCTCCCCTATACTAATGGGCGATTCTGCTACAGGTTTAAAGTGATAAACCAATACAGGACTACTGTAAAGCGTGTACTTTACTTGCTGGGTAATGAACAGGTTTTGAACCCAATCGGCCTGGATAACGGGTATCATAAATGATAACAAAGCGGCACTTACCAGGTAAAGCCTGTTAAGCTGAAAAAAGGTTTCTTTACGAAGCAAAAGCACATAAAACCCGTAAAACAGCAACAGGTATATGTTTACCAGTAATAAATATTGCCACCAGTTCATAACTATTTTTCTTTTAGTTTCTCAATCAGTTTCATGATCTCATCGGCCTCCTTCAGGTCGATCTTTTCTTTCTTTACAAAAAATGAAAGCATGCGGTTAACAGAGTTGTCAAAATAACCGCTCAGCAGTTTATCGGCAGCAAAGTTCTGATATTGCTCCTTGCTGATAACCGGGTGATATTCATGGCTTTTGCCAAACGCTTCATGCCCAACAAAACCTTTTGTTTCCAGGATCCGGATAATTGTTGATACGGTATTATAAGCGGGCTTGGGCTCAGGTAACTGCTCGATAACGTCTTTAACATACCCTTTTTTTAATTGCCAGAGCACTTGCATAATCTGCTCCTCGGCGCGGGTTAACTCTTTAATTTCCATGTGCGTACTTTTAAATTAATACCTCGTGTATTAATATCTTCAATTGGTTTAACTAAGGTAAGAGATGTATTTTTAATTTGCAACTAAATTTTTAGTTATCACTTTCTTAAACTTTAAATCGTCATATTCGTTGTGATACTTCATACCAGATTATAAATGAACATAACCTTCCATGGTGCTGCCCGTAATGTAACCGGCAGCAAACATTTACTTCGCCTCAACGACGGCACCAACATATTATTAGATTGCGGCATGTTTCAGGGCCTGGGCGAACAAACTGAAGAAATGAACGAACATTTCGGCTTTAATCCCAAAGCAGTTACGCACATGATCCTTTCGCACGCTCATATTGATCATTGCGGTTTAATACCGCGATTGGTAGCCGAAGGTTTCGACGGGAATATCTATTGCACCTCGGCCACCATGGATCTTGCACGGATCCTCCTGCTCGATTCGGCAAAAATCCAGGTGCAGGATACAGAGTATAGTAATAAGCATCGCACCCGTAAAGGCCTGCCCCTGCTTACCCCCCTATATACAGAAGATGATGTAATGGAAGCCCTGCGCCTGTTTAAAATTGTTGAATACGGCGAGGAATTTGCAATTACTCCTGAAATAAAATTCAACTTTACCGATGCCGGGCACATTTTGGGCAGCGCGGCGATACACCTTACCGTTACCGAAAATGGCAAGGATACGCACATCACTTTTAGCGGCGACGTTGGCCGTTACGGCGATCTGCTGCTGAAAAGTCCGCAAACTTTTGAACAGGCCGATTACATCCTGCTCGAATCAACTTATGGCGATTCGTTGCATAAAGAGCTTGGACCAATTGAAGAGTCATTATTGGAGATCATCAAACAAACCTGTGAGGTAAAAAAAGGCAAAGTAATTATCCCGGCATTCAGCGTTGGCCGTACGCAGGAACTGCTCTATGCCTTAAATAGTTTGGAGCTGCGAGGGATTCTACCGGATGTTCCTTATTACGTAGATAGTCCATTATCAGAAAAGGCGACACAAATATTGATGAACCATCCGGAGGTTTATAATAAAAATGTACAGGAGGTTTTAAAAACCGATGCCAACCCTTTCGGATTTAAGGGTTTGCGGTTTATTGAAAGCGTGGAGGAATCAAAGGCCCTGAATGATGACCCGCGACCATGCGTAATCATTTCCTCATCGGGCATGGCCGAAGCAGGCAGGGTAAAACATCACATCAAAAACAACATCAACAGCCAAAAGAATACCATTTTAATGGTTGGCTACGCAGAGCCCAATTCATTAGGCGGCAGGCTGTTAAGGGGCGATCATGAAGTACATATTTTTGGCGAAATGTATGAGGTTAAGGCCGAGGTACGCTCCATCAAATCAATGAGTGCCCATGGCGATTATGATGACCTGCTCCATTTTCTGGCCTGTCAGGATCCCGCACTGGTAAGAACCGTATTTCTGGTTCACGGCGAGTACGATGTGCAACAACACTTTGCCGCGAAACTAAAGGAACATGGTTTCAAACATATTGAAATTCCTTATCAGCATCAGAAGTTAGTTTTGGAGTAAAACTAACAAACCATCATTGCGAGGTACGAAGCAATCCCTTATTAGCAGGTCCGCCCTGCATAGTTCGCGATTGCTTCGTACCTCGCAATGACGATCGCAGACACCGTCTGCTTATTACACCTTCCCTACCTGCTTAATTACCGCAATAATATCCTCTTCTCCAAAAGCGGCTTCCGCATCCTGGTAAGTTTGATAGGCGGTTTCACCCAGCGGGGTAGCTAAACCCAGATCTTTGGCCAGGCGCAGATCTTTGGCGATATGTTTTAATGCAAAAGCTGCGTTATAGTTATTGTTAACAATGGCATCACCTTTAATTTTGATGAACGGGCTTCCTAATGCACTATTGCTGATCAGCGTTGTAAGTGCTTCTGCATTAATGCCATTTTGCTGTGCCAGCGTTACCGTTTCGGCAAATCCCTGTGCAACAATACCAAGCAGGGTATTAATGGCCAGCTTGGCCACATTGCCCGAACCTGTGTCTCCTACAAGCATCACCAGTTTACCCATTTTTTCGAGGATTGGTTTTGCCTGTTCAAATGCACCGACCTCACCTCCAACCATGATCACCAGCATGGCATCTTCAGCCTGCTTTACACTGCCGGATACCGGGGCATCCAGGTAATAGTTACCCTGAGCCTTACATGCATCTGCCATCTCCTTACTAATGGCAGGCGATACGGTGCTCATATTAACGATGATCTTACCGCTCGCTTTTGCAGTCAGCAAACCTTCATCTCCATTAAAAATATCGTTGATGGCCTTGTCATCTGATACCATCACAAAAACAACGTCGACGTTATTTAATAGTAAAGCCGGAGATGCGGCAGTACCGATTCCCTGTGATTTAAATCCTTCTTCTTTATCCTTACTGCGGTTATAAACATTTAGTGGATACCCTGCTTTGATCAACTGCAGCGACATGGGAACACCCATTTTGCCCAGTCCTATCCATCCTATTTTTACTGTATTCATAGTAGCTATTTTGTTTTTGTTTTATATAGATTTTATTGATGTCTACTCCGCGCGTTCATCCAACAAATGTCAAGAACATAATTAACGGATATTTTTACGGATCCTGCTCAAGGATTGGGGCGTTACACCCAAATAAGATGCAATATCGGCAAGCGGTACCCTCCTGGCCACTTCAGGCTGTCGTTCCAAAAATAAGCGGTACCTTTCTGATGAGTCATAACCAAGATAGGTGTTCCGGGTTTTTATTTTTTCTAAAAGCGTATTCTGCGAAATCTGATCGATCATTTCCTTAAGGTAAGGTAGCTTATCATACAAAGCCAGCAAATTGTTTTTACTAATGGCCAGTAATTCCGTATCGCAAGCGGCCTGAATGCTTTCATCGGCAATCAGATTGTTATTGAAGCTGTATAGGATAGTGCAAAATTGGTTTTCTTTTAAAAAGAAATAAGTAACCTCATTCCCCTTATCGTTTCGCGCCATAATGCGGAGCACCCCATTGGTTACAAAAAACAACTGCCGCGCTACATGCCCAAGCTGCAAAAGCGTATCCCCTTCTTTAAATTTCATGGGCTCAAAGGCTTTTACAATAAGCTCCTGATCATCAACCGGGATAGGCTTTAACTGCTGTAAGCGGGCAATAAGTTGCTGTTGCATAGTACAAATATCAGGGAAAGGGATTTCAAAATTGCCATAAAAACGTCATTGCGAGTAACCATCAGGGAAATCCTGAAAAAAAATCGTGATGACTTACAAAATATATTTTAGGGATGTTGTGCGGAGGCCGCGTTAGATTGCAGTGTAAAGCCCGCAGCGTGTGTAGGGAATGAGGGCAGGAAAGGCGAGGACTTGTAACGGAAAGCCCGGGCCGCAGGCAACGCCCATGTTATAAAATCGATTTTAAAAAAAAATTAATAATCAATAACTTACAACTACATAGTTATAAAACACGAAGCAATCGCCGATTTACAGAGCCTATCTGTATAGTTTGGGATTGCCTCGTTCCTCGCAATGACGTGATGAAGAGAGCCGGACGATTTTAAGTTTTAATAACTCGCCTGCCCTATTTCCAGTTTGCTGATCTTATCATCAATGCCAATCGTAAACTTAAAATAAGTCTTAAAATCACCCCACTGGTCGCTGTGAAATTTGCCGTAGAGGTGCAGGCCATTTTGTTCCACCTTGTCGATACTGGTAAAACGCTCATGCCCTAAAGCTTTTTCGAAAAAGCTTTTAAAGTTCATTTCGTTGCCGTCATCAAAAAGCCCGGCATCAGCGGTGAACAAAGCAAACCAGGCTCGTTTATCCCCACTTTGCAGGGCATCAATGGCTTGTTTTACTACCGGGTTATTTAGCTTCTCGGTATTCATGGTATTGATATTTTGTATTGTTGAAGCAGGTGTTTTTGCTGCCTGGGCATTTACTGATGAAGTAATTAATGTACCGTATATAATATAATGATTAAGCGTTTTCATGGTATGGTAGATGTATAAACCAAATAGTACTATTTTAAAACCTGTTAAATACAGGCAACAGGTTATAGCTAAGACTACCACCTGTTACCCTATGTTACTAAACTGATAATTAATTTGTTGCGCCGCCGTTTACCAGCAGATGCTGACCATTTACGAATGATGAAAGATCGCTGGCGAAGAACTCGGCCACATTGGCCACATCTTCAACTTCGGCCAGGCGGCCCATCGGACAACTGTCAAGCAATTGTTTCCTTAATGCGGGGTAGCTATCAGCTTCGGCAAAGATACCCGAATGATCAACAGCAAATGGTATGATGGAGTTAACTGTTACACCACGGTGACCAATCTCCTTTGAAAGAATATCAACCAGGTAGCGCGGAGTGGTTTTGCTGCCGCCATACACTGCCATTCCGGGTACCGGGAACGAGGTGGTGCTTGATGCAATATAGATGATCCGGCCATTATCTTCTACATTTTTAGCCGCCTGCTGCATGGTAAAATAAGTACCTTTAGTATTGATGCCGAACACGCGGTCGAACTGCTCTTCAGTAAAATCAGTTACCGGGGTTTCAACCAATTCGATCCCTGCATTGGCTACCACAATATCAATTTTCCCGAAGGCATCTTTTGCTTCTTTAAACAGCCTTTCAATATCGGCCACTTTACTTACATCGGCCTGTACAGCTATTACATTTGCACCCATCGCCTTGATGTTGCTTACCACTTCATCGGCCGATGCTTTATCGCGTGAGTAATTGATTACGATGTTAGCACCCAATGCTGCATAACGTTCTGCTATTGCTTTACCTAAACCACGGGCTGAACCGGTTATTACTGCTACTTTATTATTTAATGAGTTCATGATTTTTTTTTTGATTTCACCGATGAAGCTGATTTCACCGATTCCGTTAATGATTCTTTGATTATTCTTGTCTTATTTCTCGATTCTTGAAGTCTTGCCGCTTTCATTCCCCCTTCAGGGGGTTAGGGGGCCTTACGCCATTGCACCATTAGCCCCAATATTCTGTGCTGAGATCCATTTGGCGTCGTCGCTGGCCAGGAAGGTTACTATTTTGGCAATATCCTCGGGTTCGCCGATGCGGTTAAAGGCCGATAATGATGCCAGGCGATCAATGAGCTCCTGTGGTTTGCCTTGGGTAAACAGTTCGGTATTTGTTGGGCCGGGAGATACTGTATTTACATTAATGCCTCTTGCGCCAACTTCTTTGGCAAATACCCGGGTTAATTGTTCAACCGCGCCTTTGGTTGCTACATAGGTAGCGTAAGTTGGCATCATAACGCGGGTAGTAGTTGACGAAAAATTGATGATGCTACCACCATTGGCCAGCTTAGTTGCGGCTTCACGCATGGTGTTAAATGTTCCTCGAACGTTGATATCAAACTGGCGGGTAAAATCCTCGTCGGTAGTGTCTTTTATTAATTTGGTGATCATGATGCCGGCGTTGTTTACCAGTACATCTATTTTGCCGTAATGGGCAATGGCTGCATCAAACATCGCTGCCACTTCACCGGCCTTGCTTACGTCGGCCTGTAGGGCAATGGCATCGCCGCCTTGTTGTTTGATGGAATTTACTGTTTGGTCGGCAGCTTCTTTACCGCCTGCGTAGTTGATAATTACTTTAGCGCCTTCGGCTGCTAATTTGTGAGCTACTGCTGCACCGATACCTCTTGAAGCGCCGGTTACTAATACTACTTTTGATGCTAATGTGTTCATGGTTTCCTTTGTTATATTGTTTATGTTTTGTTGTCGTTGATTGACAATACAAAGGTGGCAAGAGCAAGGCCCCTGAATGATACACATATCAAAGCATTACTTACGAATATCTAAGATTGGGGATTTTGCAATTGGGCGAAGGTGTAGTTTATGGATTAATTTAGACTCGCAGAGGGACCTGCAACTCACCGAATGCATGGCGTAGCCATCAGAGCCCTCTGCGAGTTTAAGTTAATCAACGAAATTCACTAACCTAAAATTTCAATAGGAGGCACCTACGGAGCCCCAAAATATCCTCTTTTAAGGCTATAAACACGTGGCCCCTCCAGGGCCGGCAAGGTTTTACAACATAGTGAGGTATTAATTGAGATGCTTAAGGACAGTTGCACAAGAGGTGCAAAAGATTTGTAGCATAAAAAGTATAGAAATACCCTTTGCCTCAGAGGGCAAAACAAAACGCCTGGTTGATTAAACGGCAAAGCAATTTTGTGGGTTAACTTAAATCTGCGAGAGACCCTGATGGGGCAAGAAGGAAGATTAAGTAAAGTACTCTTTCTACTCCCGTCATTGCGAGGAACGAAGCATCCCCGATTAGCAAAGCGGCTAAGCAGGGCTCTCTGTACAATTTGGGATTGCTTCGTCCCTCGCAATGACGCTTGCTGTTCCTTCTTTATGGCGTTGATATTGGCTACACTACCCTCGCATGCTCTTTCCTGAACAATACAGGCGAAGTATCGGTATGCTTTTTAAAATAATTACTGAAATGAGTTGCTTCAGAAAAGCCCAAACGGAAAGCGATTTCCTTAATGGATAGCTTAGAGTTTTGTAAAAGTGCCTTGGCTTCGGATATGGTTTTTTCGGCTATCCAGGTGCTGATGGTTTTGCCGGTTTTTATTTTGATAACATTACTCAGGTAATTGGGATGAAGACTTTGCGCATCGGCGTAATCCTGCACCCTGAAAGCCTGTTCTGCAATGCCGCTACTCAGGTCGCGGTAACGTTTTTCGAGCAGGCGTTTAAAGTTCTTTACAATTTCCGAGCTCCGGTTACCTTCGTATATCGGGTTATAATCCTTCCAGAAATATTCTTTGAATTTTAACAGCACCACCACAAACAGGTTGCCAATAATCCGGTAACGGTATGGACTATCTGAATTGTACTCTTTCAGGATCTGGTGATATAAAATATCAAACTCCTCAAAAACTTCGGGAGTAAGTACACGGGCCGGAAATGTTTCGGCCAGCAAAAAGGGAAATTCATCAAAAACATTGGCATGCACGTTTTCTTTCAAAAACGATTCGCTGAGCGTAAACAGGTATACATCGCCAATGCGCTCCCAGTTAAACGAACGAAAATGCCCCGGATTGGTGAAGTAAATGGCACGGGGCTGCAACTTATGATTTTGTTCATCAATGGTATAATCGCCGCTCCCATCTTTAATAAAGGCAAAAACAAAAAAATTAAGCCGGCTCAATGGCGATTTAAACGGCACAGGCTGGTTGATGTCTTTCAGGTTAAAAACCGTAAAATCGGTATGCTTTATCAGCTCAAGCGGCAAGCCCAGGTGCTTGTATTGATCATAAAGAGTATTAAAGATCTGCTTTTCATTATCCTGGTGCATGGTGAGGTATTTACTCCAAAGCTATGAGGGATACGGGAGATTTACAAGACGCAGGCTAATCAATAAAAAACGGCGTATCGTCACTGATACGCCGTCGTGGATTTATGTCTATTACTTTTTAATCAAAGCTTACACTACCATAACTGGTGCTGATGGTAATGGTTTTATCGCTGCCACCTTTGCCTAAATGACCTTTATAGGTTTTTGTTGGGTTAAAACCACGTTCACCGTCGGCAGGGGTTTTACTGGTGATGTTAACATCATGGCCCCCATAATTAAAGCTGCCATAGTGTACTGTGATGTCGAAATCGGCATTCTGACCATCGCTTACACCTAACTTTACACTTGAGTATGATGAATTAACCGAAAGGCTTTTTACATTTTTATCAACTTCGCCAATATTCAGCGCACCACTAAATTTCACATTAATATTGCCCGAAGTAGTAATGCGGCCAATTTTTGCCGAGCCGTAGCTTACATCTGCATTAAGCTTATCGCAATCGCCAAGGTTAAGGCTGCCGTAGGCAACATCCAGGTCGCTGCCTGTAAGGGTGCCGATAGTCGCACTGCCATATCTAACCCTGATCTGGCAGGCCGGGTTGCTCAACGCTTTTGCATTTAAACTTCCGTATGAATTGTTGATATTGAGTTTACCGCTCAAATCGGGCAATTCAGTACTGCCATATTTGTTGGTTATGGTAAGCGGGTTTTTAGCCGGCATGTAAACAGTGTAATTGATCTCCATTTTGCGAACAGAGTTTTTCTTGCCGAACAAGTTGCCCCAACTACCATTATCATCATCATTTTGACTTATAGAAGTTTTGAACGATACCCCCGAACCATCCTTACTGTCTCTGATAGTTACGTTATCCAGCAGTTTCTGAGCCTTATCTTCATCATTGGCCCCTACCTTGATCTGCACGTCGACCTTAACTTCGCTTTTAGCCCAGGTAATTACCGTAATCTTGCCAAACTTGTTGTCGATATTAATTACATCATTGCCATCAACATTGTAGCTTTTACTGTAGCTTTTGGTTTTCTCAACTATGTCGCCGTTCTGTACCTGTTTTTCATAGCTTTCATCACCATCATAGCTATAGCTGAAGTTTTGGTCGAAGTTTTTAAAGCCGAAGTTGATATTGGGACTTAGTTTCTCAAACTTGTCTGCAAACTTCATGCTGTCAAAATCCTTAAACTTCATTTTAAATTTTAACGAGTCGAAGCTTTTGAACTTCATGCTGTCTTTAAATTTGAAAGCAAGCTGTTTGTTCAGTTTCAGCATATTTTGCAGCTTAAGGTGTATTTGCTTTTGCTGCTGTACACGCAAATTGCTCATTTCCTTTTGCAGCTCGCGCATTTTAGCGTTCAGCTCCTTCATTTTTTGCTGATACTCCTTGCTGTTGGTAGCCGAAGTCCAATCATCTCCATTCAATTCAGCAGCAGGGGGCGGTGTAGGAGGCGGTTTGGGTAGGGCCGGCGCTGGTGGTACTGCTGGGCTCACCTGTGCAAAGTTTGCTGTACTTATGGTTAACAAGCCGATAAGTGTAAGCAGGGCCGGACTAAATATTTTTAGTTTCATTGTTTTGTTCCTTTTTCATCTGGTTAAACTGTTCAATTACATTTAATTGCTGGTTTAGCACCTCGGTTTGTATTTGCAGGTTCCGGATCATTGCACGTAAAACACGTTCCTGGTTAGGGCTGGTGGCTAAATCATTGTTTAGTTTTTTATAGGTGGAATCCATCTTGGCTATCTCGGCGCTGAACTCCTTGAATAGCTGAGGATCGTTTTTAGATGCTGATTTAAGTTCGGTAAGCTTGGTTTCAACAAGCGACGCATAATGTACCCGCTGTTGTGCATACTCGGGGTTAATGGCAGCAAAGTCAACGCTTTTTGCGCCTTTCTGGCTTTGTATATATATACCAAAGCCTATGCCCATGACAATGATCACTGAAGCGGCTACCTTTAGCACGAAGCCCAGCGAAAAAGTCTTTGCTTCGCGTTTTTTGGGCTGCTGATCTTCCTCGTCCAAAAAATTGAGCTGTGCCTCAATTTTGCCCCACAAATCTGCCGATGGTTCTATCTCGTTAAATTCTTCGTTGTTGTCGTACATGAAATCTTCAAATCGCTTGCTCATGATACTTGTCCTTTCCTGTTTAAAATTTCAATTAACTTCCTTTTAGCTCTCAAAAACTGGGTTCTTGATGTGTTTTCTGATATATTCAATATTTGTCCTATTTCTTCGTGATCATATCCTTCAAGCAGATATAATGAAATTATAACACGATACCCATCGGGCAGCATGTTCATGCCTTCTTTTACCCTGGCAACCTGGTATTGTATGTCCTCGTCGTCCCAATTTTCTTCGTCGGCAATATTTTCCAGGTGACCGTCTTCCAACTCCACCAATTCAAGCTTGCGTTTGCGCAGCAGGTTAATTGATCGGTTCACAACAATTTGCTTAAGCCAGAGGCCAAATGTGGTATCCTGCCTAAAATCCTTCAGCTTGGCAAAGGCATCCACAAAAGCTTCCTGCAACACATCTTCAGCTTCGGCAATATCGCCCACTATCCTAAAGGCCACGTTCAGCATAGCTTTCGAATACAGACGGTAAAGCTCATAGCAGGCTTTTTTGCTTCCCTGCTTGCACTCAACTACCAGGTTGTAATGTTTATCAATATATATTGCTTCCAAATTCGTGACCGGCTTCATGATAATAGACGCAAGGCATTTTGCAACGTTGCACGTATGTGAAAAATATTTTTTTAATTACTGATAATTTTTTTGAGAATTTTAAGTTAGCAGGAGATCACGTAAGCATATCACCTAAAAATTCTTAATAAAGAACGTCATTGCACGAAGCAGTCCCCATTAAACAGAGTAGCCATGCAAATTCACTCTGTAAAATCGGTTATTGCTTCGTGCTTTATAACGACATGATCGTAAGTTATTGATTATTAGATGTATTTTTTTGATCGATTTACAACGTGGGCGTTGCCTGCGGCCCGGGCTTTCCGTTGCAAGTCCTCGCCTTGCCTGCCCGCAATCCCAATACACGCTGTGGGCTTTTCACTGCAATCCCTAACGCAGCCCCCCGCACAACATCGCTAAATTATATTTCACATCTCGTCACGATTTTTTCCGGGGTTTCTCTGATGGATACTCAGCAATGACGTTTTTTACTTTGAAATAGTTTTTAAAAAGCCATCGACTGCTTCGACTGCGTTATCGTATCGTCGTTCATTCAGTCCGGATATCACTTTATAATTAGCCTTAAGCGCCTCAAGCTCCCGATGCCAAACATTCATAAAATACTCCCGTTTGGTGGGGAAGTTGCGCAAGGGATCATCCTGCCAGGGCAAATCAATATCTAAGAGCAAATAAAAATCGTAAGGATGTTGCGGCAACTCGTCAATTACTTCTTGCGGAGCACTGCCAAACATTTCTTCGCTCCAGATCTTTACTGTCAAAAATGTAGTATCACAAATCAGGATACCATTGGCCTGCGGCAGCAGTTTTTTTTCGAGCGCCAACTGACCGTGAAACATGTTTACCTCATCCTGCCAGGTGCATTCGCCTGTGAGGTTTGCGCAATATTCGCGCGAATACTCAGGTACGGCTATTGTATTATAATGAGCCGCCAAATATTCTGACATGGTTGACTTACCTGTCGATTCGGGGCCTACAACTGCTATTTTGAGTATTTTGTTCATAGCGCGAATTTACATTAAATAAAAATCCCCTCATCGGAGGGGATTTGTGTAAAAGCTTTTTTTAGATAGCAGCATTACCAGGAAAACTAATCTCCAATCACTAACCTCTAATCACTTATTCAGTTTTCTTCGGAACCCTTGTTGGTGTATCCTTGCCCGAAACTATAGTGCGCGAACTAAGTGCTATAGCGCGAATTGTTGAAGTGATGTTATTTACATCAAGCGTGCCAAATTCATCGCCAACAGTGTGGTATAGTTTGTCGATATCAATTTGATCGGTTGAAATGGTGTGAGCAGGTACGCCAACTTCGGCCAGGGATGCATTGTCACTTCTGTAAAACAGGTCTTGATCCGGATATGGGTCCGGATAAAATTTAAAGGCTGTACCTTCCAGGTTCTTCTGTAATATCTTGCCGAAATCTGATCTTTCAAACCCGGTAATAAACGCAGAGTTGGTGCCGAATTTTGAAGCCTTGCCTATCATCTCAATATTGAACATGGCAACTACTTTATCTGCATCTACCTGCTTAGCAAAATATTGCGAACCGTATTCGCCGATCTCTTCGGCAGTAAAGGCTACAAAGATGAGCGTACGGGCATTGTTGTTCAGCTTTTTGTAGTATTTAGCCAGACTTAATACAGCGGTTGTGCCCGAGGCATCGTCATCCGCGCCATTGGCAATGCTATCAGTTACGCCGGGTTTATCAGGTTTGATAATCCCCAGGTGATCATAGTGACCCGAAAATATAACGTATTCATCGGGCTTGGTTTTACCTGGAATGATACCGGCAACGTTAAACAACGGCAATTCCTCGTTTTTTATGTCGCAGTTAACATCAAACGAAGTCGCATTATCAAACTTCCCTAACACAAATACCATAGGCTGCTTTACCTTGCCTTTAAAGTTTGTGCTGCCGGCCCCTAAATATGTCTTAATGCGGCCAAACAACTCTTTAAACTTAGGATCGATAAGCAAAAGTGTTTTCTTGCCACTTTGCGAAGCTGCACGGTACTCTGTCCTGAAGTTTTTATCAGGCCCAACAGTAACTACCTGTACATCTTTATCACTGGCCCATTTAAATGAATCTGTACTGCTGGCAAACGCACTGTCGGCTGCTATAACCTTACCATTGATGCTTGCAGTTAAACTAACCGGTGTTGAGCGTACCATCGTAAAATTTTGACGGTAACCTATATTACCTGCCATGGGCTTGAGGCCGGCCTTTTTATATTCGCTTTCAATAAACGTGGCCGCCTTTTCAATACCCGGAGTAAAAGTTGCCCTGCCCTGCATATCATCGGCCGACAAGGTTTTGATGATCCTGGTTACATCATCTTTACTGATCAATTTATTTACATCCTGCGCAAAACCATAAGCCGAAATACTTAATAATGCTGCCGTTACTATTGATATCTTTTTCATAGTTATTTGACTTTTGACTGCAGCCAGTTGTTACGGAAAGCTTCCTGATCTTTACTTAATTGTTTGCCAGCCTTTTCAAAGGTTACAACCTCAAAGTTGGGGTTTTCCTCAAGCGTAATCGTGGTTTCGTGGGCACCTGTACGATTTTTATAGTTTACGGTAACTTTATCGCCCGGCTTTTTATCAGCAATAATATCGCTGAAGCCTTTTTGATCTTTCACATCTTTTCCGTCAACTTTCAAAATAACATCACCGGCATCAAGGCCCGCTTTATAAACCGGGGTGCCTATGGTTGTGCTCGAAAGTATTGGCAGGCCTTCTGCATCAGCAGCACGCACCTGCCCCGCGCGACCGCGACCCGGGGTTACAGCCAGCGGACCAGCCCAACCTTTGCCTGGCTGCACTTTGCGCAATACTAAACCTGCCTTTGCCAGCAGCTCTTCATAGTTATTTTTATCGATTCCGGTAATGTAACGCTTAAAGAAATCGGCCGCGAATTTGGGATTATTGGTTACTTTGCCCAAATCGCTTTGCAAATCAGGAATAGTATACGGTTTCATCACTTTACCTCGGTTAAGCCAAACAGTACGCATATAGTCGTCAAGCGTCATGTTAAAATCGCTACGCAGGCGAAGATCAAGCGCTAATGCAATAGCACCGCCATAAGTATAATAACTGGTAAAATCGTTAACGTTATTGTTAGGATCGATAGATACACCGGCATCGGCAAAAACCGAGTAACGGCTCATTTGCGCAGCCGAATATTTGGCAGCAGCCGGCGTATTTAAAATCTGGTTAACCAAACCGGCAATGGTTTTAGTATAATCATCAAGTGTAACAAAACCTGCTCTTGAAAGCAGCAGTTCGCCATAATATTGAGTAAAACCTTCGGCAAACCAAAGTTCGCTGCTCATATTGGCGTGTTCGAAATTAAATGGCTCCAATGATTTTGGGCGGATACGTTTTACATTCCAGCTATGGAAATATTCGTGTGCATAAACGCCCATAAGGTTGTTTTCAAAGCCTTCAACCTTTGGTGCGGGAATTGTTATGCAAGTTGAGTTACGATGCTCCATACCGTCGCCGGATACCGCAGTGTTTACGTCGCTCACAAAAGTGTATTCGCCAAAATCATAGGTAGGCAGCTCGCCAAATACAGCCTTTTCTTCCAATACCAGCTTTTGGATCATCTTACCGAAGTTATCAATTACAGCCTGGCTATCATCCGAGTGCATCGTAAGGTTTATTTTCTCTTTCTTGCCATCGGTATTTATCACATCCCAGCTGCTAACATTGTAATTAGATAGCTCGGTTGGGCTATCCATCATGTATTGCATATTTGGCGCACTGTATACACTTGAGCCTTCATGCTTAAGCTGAGAAGCTACTTTCCAGCCATATTTATCAAGGTCGTTAAACTCAAAGGTAAGCGGCCTTTTGTCCTGCCCTACTACCCACATAAAAGTGGCGGGCATATTGAGGTGAGCGTGACTTGGATCGATGGAGGTATAAGTACCATCTGTCCAGTTGCCGAAAAGGGTATAGCTTACTTTCACAGTAGCGGGGTGTTCTCCTACCTCGTAAACATCACCCTCAATTTGCGTTAGCGGCAGATCTTTGCCATCGACATCAGTAGCTTTAACATTGTAAATGTTTTTTCCAAACTCATGCGTGGCATAACGGCCGGCAGATGACCGGCTCATCCGTACCCTGAAATTGCCGGATGGCGCCTGCGGAATAGTCATGCTGATTTCGGCCTCGTGATGGGCTGCGTTTGGAAATGATATGGAATAGTAAATAGCTTTTTGCGGCTCCTGCTGTGCCATAACATTGCACGCAAATACCGAAGCGACGGTAAAGAGTAGTAATTTTTTCATCAACTTAAATTATCTGCGCTGAAATTACTATTAAATCGGCAAAAAATTTAAATGAATATTATTAGCTGATGACATTTAATACGGCCAAAGTTTTCTGCTTCAAAACAGGAAGATCACCGATGATTACCTGCCAGATAAGAGCAAAATCGACGCCGAAATACTCATGAACGAGAATGTGCCGCATTCCGATGATCTGTTTCCATTCCATATCAGTGAACAGCGCTTTTGTTTCGGGAGTGATATAGTTAGCAGCCTAGCCAATGATTTCAATCTGCTTAACGCAAGCAAATCGCATCATTGAATTTGAAAGAAATGTTGTTAGGTCGGTATTTAGCGTGTAGGAATGAATTTCGTCAATTGCTTCCAAAATATGCAGAAGGCGTTGGCTATCGCCCATTTTACCTCTCATAAATCAGGATCTTTTCTTTCTCGATAAACGGAAAAATATGTTTGGAAACAGCTTTTGACGAAATAAGATCTACTTTTTTATGCAGCTTTTGTTGGATATCGTCCTGCATTGAAACGAACCCTAAGCCTATATGCTTTGAATAGTCAAGGTCAACCAAAATATCTACGTCACTTTTATCATCAGCTTCATTGCGGGAATACGAACCAAATAAATAGGCCCTTATTACTGGCTGCCCCGAAAAGTAATCCTGTAGTATCTGTATGTCCTTAGTTGATAGCTGCATCGCAATACAAATATAACGAATCAATTATTAAAACTATCTCCTTAAAGCTCCATTGCCGTCCTATTTAAAATCCCCATTCCAGCCCCGTTCATTTAATTATGCGTACATTTAAAGAAATCCGCTGGCTTATGATCCTTTTTTCAAGAAGAAACCTGCACTACACCGATTATAAATGGACTGCTTACATCCCAAATGATCCGCGTGTAAATGGCAGGCCCGATCATACCACATTCAATAAGAATGAAGGGAACGAAATGGTATACCTGATCAATAAGCTTATGATATTATGGGATTACCGTTTTGCCAATACAGGCAATAAAATGGAGAAATTGATCCACGATAAACTTCCGGCCGAAATCACCAGCCAGGAAGATGTTCAGAGCTGGCTTAAATTAAACCTGAAGTTTTAGGAAAATTAAATAAAATGTCATTTCGATAGAGTACGGGGCAGCTATGAGCGTTGGGGCGAAAGAGAAATCTTATACTCCATAAACAGCGAGCTTTACAGTGCGACTTTTATGGCGCAGAAGATTTCTCCTCACATCCGCCCGAACCCCTTCGCGGGTTCGTTCGAAATGACAAGAAGTAAAAATCGCTTTTCACTTTGAGCATTCTGTTTTAAGCTTACCGCTTATCCGAACAACAATCCAAACACTTCTTCAATACTGCTCACGATTTTAATGTCGATATCATATCGTGACAGATCCATTCGTTTTTTATCCTGGCCACTGGCCGGAAGATTATATTTGGAAATAAAGATCTGATTAAAGCCAAGTTTCTGCGCCTCGGCAATGCGCTGCTCTACCCGGTTCACTGCCCTGATCTCGCCCGAAAGACCAAGTTCTCCGGCAAAACAGGTTTTGAACGGGATAGGCATATCCTCGTGCGATGAGATAATGGCCGCCGCCAAACCCAGGTCAATCGCAGGGTCTTCAACCCTGATACCGCCCGTAATATTTAAAAACACATCCTTCGCACCCAGCCTAAACCCGCAGCGTTTCTCCAGCACGGCCAGCAACATGCTCATACGCTTGGTATCAAAACCGGTGGCGGTACGTTGCGGAGTGCCATAGGCCGATGCACTAACCAATGCCTGGGTTTCAATCAGCATGGGCCGCATACCCTCTAAAGTAGCCGAAATAGTGATGCCGCTTAAAGGGGCTTCCCTGTGAGAAAGCAGGATTTCCGACGGATTGGATACCTCCCTTAACCCCTCGCCCATCATTTCGTAAATACCCAGCTCAGATGCCGAGCCGAAACGGTTCTTTATAGTACGCAGTATGCGATAGACGTGGTGCCTGTCGCCCTCAAACTGCAATACGGTATCAACCATATGCTCCAGGATTTTAGGGCCGGCTATCATACCGTCTTTGGTGATATGACCAATCAAAAATACTGGCGTTGATGTTTCCTTAGCAAAACGGAGCAGCTCGGCAGTACATTCCCTCACCTGCGATACACTACCTGGTGTTGATTCGATATGTGCCGAATGCAGGGTTTGGATAGAATCGATCACCACCATATCCGGCTCCAGCGCTTCTATCTGCTTAAAAATGTTTTGGGTTGATGTTTCCGTCAGTATATATGCCCCCTCGCCAATGGCTCCCCCTTTAGGGGGTTGGGGGGCTAACCTTTCGGCCCGCATCTTGATCTGCCGTTCACTTTCCTCGCCCGATACATACAGTACCTTTTGATTAGGCATATTCAGGGCCAACTGCAGCATCAGGGTTGATTTGCCGATGCCCGGCTCACCGCCAATAAGCACCAATGAGCCTGGGACAATGCCGCCACCCAATACGCGGTTAAACTCTTTATCGGGAGTAGGTACGCGGTGTTCTTCGGTATATGTGATCTCTGTTACCGGAACGGGCTTATTGGCCCGCTGCTGACTGGTTGATGCCGGTTTCCAGGCGGGTACTGATGCATTGCCTTTTTCAATCACCTCTTCAACAAAAGTGTTCCATTGCTGGCATGACGGGCATTTACCCAGCCACTTGGGCGATTCAAAGCCACAGCTTTGACAAAAGTACGCGATCTTGGATTTGGCCATTATTTACAGATGTGCGGATTATAGATGTGCAAATATGCAGATTATTTTGATTTTTACTAATTAATTTAGCAAAACATAGCTACTTCTTATTTGCATAATCCCTAAAATATCCGCACTCCTTCAGTGCTTCTTTGTAGTAAGCCGTTTTGTTATACTTTTCTTTTAGTTCAGCAAAATAATTGTAATAGGTATCAATAACCGACTTACTTGCTTTTATCTCAGCAAACTTATCAGCATTTTTAAAGTTTGGATCATTGTAAATTTCATTGAGCGCGCATTTGCCGAGCATAAATGTGCAAAGGGCGCGCTGTTCATCGTTCGCGGCGCTTTTCCTTGCCAGTTCATAATACCTGATTGCTGTACGCATGGAGGTTAACTTTTCATCCATCCTTTCTTCTCCTTCATAATAATAACGACTGGTGGCACCAGAAGCAACCACGTCGGCCTCATAAAACAGCCTTGCGTTACCGTAATAAGTGATGTTATAATATGCATTGGCAAGCGAAAAAGCATTCCGATAAATGTCTTTCCTGATTTTGATATTAGCATCCATGTTATACAGCGTTTCTAAAAAGTTCAGCGGTGTAAACTTTTTCATCTTCATAGCTGCATGGTCACAATCATGACAGTCAACTAACCTGCCTGCAAATGGGTTGCCTGCAAGCACAAAATCTTCCGGCTTCATTTTTTTAAGCTGTGCAATAGCTTCCGGTAATTTTTGCTGATAAGCTAAGGCAATAGCCTGATGATAATATAAATTATTCAGCGTTATTGGGTAGTAACGCAGCATAGCCAACTCAAAGGCAGTTTTATCTGGTTTATTTAACAAATCTATCATGTGCTGCACTCTCGCGCTATCGGCGTAAAAATCCTGTGCGTTATTGTTAAAACATACCTCCCTGATAGCGTTACCCTGTTTTTTATAAAGGCGGGAAATAGACAGGTTACAAACGGATATGGCGTTGCTAAACCGCAGATCTTTTATTTTAAGCTTATTATCGCGCAGGTTGGCAAGCCAGTTAAGCGGCTCAATTAATTTAGCCTCGGCGTTGGCATCCATTTTTTTAAGGTTTTTGATATAAAGCATCATATCCAGCAATTTGGCTTGCGCAACAATCATTTTGTCGCCGGCAGGAAATTGATTTTTTGCTGTTGCATAATACCTTCCGGCCGCGGTGTAGTTGCTATCCAAAAAGTTGAGGTAACCGGCGGCAAGGTTCCAATAGTATGGTTTGGCTGTATTATTTTTCAGTGCGATGGTTTCAACAAGGCGCCTGTTGTTTATTCCTGATTTTCGGGCCGAATCAACCGGAGGCGTTTCTATTGATACAGTTCCTGCTTCGCGGATATTGATAAGGCGACTGAGAAGCAGGTCAACTTTTTCGGATTTGGGATTAATAGCCACTATTTCCTTAATAGCCCGTCCTTCATCATATTGTGCACCCAGCAGATGCCATAATGTAATTTTCTCTTCGGGCGTTTTTGCCAGTTTTAATGTTGCCTGCCAGTCCGTTTCGTTTTGAGGATGAAAACTCCAGAAGCTCGGGATCTTCAGTTTATAAGTATAATCATAACAAAGGCTGTACAGGTAGTTAGATAGCGCGTAGTTTTTTTGCTGATAATAGTAACCGGCCACATAACCCATAGTACGATAATAAGTAAGGTTTTTAGGAAAATGCGTGCTGAACTGCTCAAATAGCTTTACCGTTTTGGCATTGGCGGCGCTGTTATTCGCGAAGTAATAATAGCGCACCATTTGAAACCACAGCCGTTCCTTAATAAACGGATCAGTTTCTGTATTATAAGCATTGGTCAGTGTTTTCTCCAGATTGGCAGGTGCGTGATTGGGTGTCACTTTTTCCCAAACATAGTCTTCATTGTTCACGGTGTAGGATTCGCAGCTTTTAGCCAGCTTTAGATAAGTATAAAATGCAGCCAGCATCTTATGCGAAACCGTACCTGTGCTTATTGCGGGATATTTTGCAGGTAAAGTTTTTAAAGTGCCGGTAAATTTCCGGTATACCGAATCTACCTGGCCGGGTGTTGCTTTCAGCAATAAAAACTTTAGCGATGCAGTAGAAAACTGATGATTAAAATGCGCATCCCACTCATTAACTATAATGTCATTATACCAAGTGTTACTACTTTCGGCATAGCCCTGGCGATAGTAAATCTCATAGCTGGAATAAAAGAATGGCGAGTACTGCTTGTTAACGAAATACTCAGGCGCAAAAACAGAATAGTCCGAATCGTCAGAATCGGCACAAGCCCAGATCAGCCCGGCGGCAGTCAGCGTACAAAAACTAAAGATCAGCAGAAACCTGCCTAAGCGCTTCTGCATTAAACTTTGACGAATCGATATTGGCCAGTTCATAGTAAATGATGGTTTTGTTTTGCTGATGAGGCAGGTTTTTATTTAATTGCTCCGCGGCAGTATTTATTGTGTTAATATCCGTTTCTTCAAGCTTAAAAATATCATTTTGTTTTACATAAATTCCTTCCATAAAAAAGCTTGTTATAGCGCGGTAGTTTGCCTGCCCTTCAATCTTTTCAAAATGAGAGTGATCTGTAAGTTGCTGTCTTCCGATTTTTCCATAAACCTGTATCACCCGACCATCTCTTACATGGATGGCCCACGAGAACAAGGGCAAGGCGATATCCAGTTTTAAGGGATATGTGTTTAGATAATCCACATACCTGGCGGCATCTTCTTCGTTATAAATTGAATTAGGCTGATGCAAACCGGAGTTAAGTTTACCCATATTGTAAAACATCAGCACACCACGGTCGACAGGAGGTACACCTGTACGGTCTTTAAATTTAACCTGATGCAAACGGATGGTAGCTTCCAGTTGTTTTTGGTTCAGCTTTTTAAAAGCCTCAAGAAAACTAAAGTATTTAAACCGTGTATTTAATGACCAATCGCAGTCAATTTGTACTTTGGTATAATTGATCTTCTTTTCCCCGGCCAGTTCATTAATTAACTTATTACAATGCGCCGCGAGCGAGGCTACTGCAGTATCGGCAGTGTTTTCAAAAGTTTTATTGACGATGTAGATAACCGGCGTGATGTATAAACCTTTGGGGATCTCATTAAATTGTACAACAGCATTGGGGTATGAGTGTTGCTCCCTATCGTTCCAACTTACGTCAAAAAAACGGATGTAAATGTTGTTGCCGGTTTGCTTCAGCAAAGCTGCCTGTTGCCCGTTAAGGCTGAAACCCGTTTTCCAGTAGTAAAAAGCGGTTGAAGCATTGCCGGGTTTTCGGCAGGAAGCTGTTGGAAGCAATACGATAACTATAATAAACCACCGGAAATATTTGAGCATAAGTAATGCGCCAGGTTATTTAACGATGGTAAAGTAAGGGAATTTTTGATATATTGTTTGGGGAGAATAGATTTGGGATAAAGGGATATCCTTGCGTAATTTAATAAAGATGCTTTTGAGAAACGTTGTTTTTTTAGAGGAGCCCGGTAAGTATTTTGATGAAAATGAATTTATCGCTCATCTTCCAGAAGTTAGAGGAGAAGACGAGCTATTAAAAAAACTAAGTGAGGTGCTTGAATTTCCGAACTACTTTGGGAACAATTGGGACGCGCTGTATGATTGTTTGCGTGATTTTCATTGGATGACGAAAAAAGGAATCGCGTTGGTTCATCATGAGCTGCCACTTCTTGCTGATGATAAAATAAAGGTTTATCTAAATGTACTTTTTGAGGCGACCGGAGATTGGTGTAATAATGAGGAGCATTATTTCAAGGTGGTTTTTCCCGAGAAATTAAGACCGTTTTTAGAGATTAATCTTCTGATGTGAGCATCACGGCGCAAAGCGCTCTTATGGTTTCAGTTAACTTAGCTTCTGCGTTTAATTGTACAAGTTCAGCCTCCCTAAAAACTCGTTTATGTGATTTTCCTTCATGCTTTGCATCTATCGTAATATAGGCTTCTGCATTTAAGCTATCCGGGCCTGATCTCGTTACCTTCAAAACTTCGAAAGTTGGCTCGAAAATTTCTTTTATTTTATCCACTATCTCCATATCTCAAAAATAATTACTAAACATTGTGATATGTATATATAGCATCTCGCCAAATTTCGATCAGGAACAGCTGACATAAGAATACAACTCACTTATATCATTCAATTCTTTCCATATTCCTTAATCGGCTTTAATATTGGTTTTAACAGCAGATACTATTAAATCAAACGCTTTACGCCCTTTTTCAGTAAGACGGTAATTTTCTGATGTCAGGAAACTCATAAACTCTTTAGCTTGCTCCTGAGTCAACACATAATTACTCCTTTCATCTTCTCCCGTTTGATTCCCCACGCTGCCATTATGCTCATGATTGGGTTCAAATTGCTTCAGGCGTTCATCAAAATCATTAATTGGTACGCTAAATGCTATCAGTCCATTTTTTTCCAATTCCAACAGAGCCGCTTTAAACTTCCCTGCCGGAACAGTTATTTCATTTGCCCGATCTGCTACTGTGCCGGGGTATGTATTTATTCGGTTACCGGTGATTAACAACTGTTCTATGGCCTCTGCTGAGAGACCTTTTGTGATCTCGCCCAGTTCAGGCACTCCTAATTGAGAAGCTCTTTTTGTTATCTCAAGAGAAAGACTGCCAACAGTTACCTTATCCGATTCCTGAAGTTTTTGGGGTATCTCATCAACAATGTTCTTTATACCATTACAATTGATACTTAAAAAAAGGAGCACCACAAGCGGCCAGCCGAGCGTTTTGATAAAGCCGAGCCATGCTTCAAGCTTTCTGGTAGAAATTTCGTCGGCAGTGGGCCGCGTTGTCTTTTTTTCAGGTTCAGATTCGTTTGCCATATAATGTGCTGTTAACTATATAAATATACTGATATTCTTATAGATATTTGCAAAAAATCCCCCCCAGTCAGTCAACTGATTTTAGTTTAGCATCTGTAAAACTTAAATCATTCCCGACTGGTCGAAGTCTGCGTAGCGTAACTTCGACCAGGAACAGGGTTAAATACTTTTATAAATAAAGAATTAGAAAAAAATAAAGGGCTTTTTCTATCCGCAATATTTGTTGCCGTTGTAATTTTTTCCTTTGTCTTGATATATTGGTTCAATCAAGACAAAAAAATCGACGAGGAAAACCGAAATATAGAGTTTATAGGCATCGTAATGGATATTCGGTATGATGTTAAGCAATTTCCAACAATTACAGTTGACAATAAAGAATACTATATAGGTGCCGGATACGATACTGGCTACCAAATTGAAATTGGCGATTCCGTAATCAAAAGAAGGGGATCAGATATGTATAAATTAATAAAACAAAAGGATCATAGGATACTGATGTTTACAAAATAGCTTGGCGGCGATAATTCACAGTCATGCTCCCCAAACAAAAAAAGAGCAAGTGCTCATCCAAACACCTGCTCTTTTTAAAGATCTTTAATTTGTGCCATTTTCAAACAGTTGCACTTCTGAAAGTTTTACAGTTTAATTTCTTCGTCTTTTGATGAGAAGAAATGGAATTCCGTGATCTGGTACGATGGGTTACTTTTAACCTTGATCCATTGGCCATATTTGATAAACCACTTCATTTGGCGGTTATAGATGCCTTTTTTAATGTAGGCTTCAATATATGGGTGTACGCACAGGGTAATCCCTTTTTCGTTTTGCTCGGTAAGGATGTAATTGAAATTGTTTTCAATATCGTCCATCAGCAAAATGGTTGGCCTTATAGTGCCGGTTCCGTTACACGTTGGGCAAACCTCGCTGGTAACAATGTTCATTTCGGGCCTTACACGCTGGCGGGTGATTTGCACCAATCCAAATTTGCTTGGAGGCAAAATGGTGTGCTTGGCACGGTCGTACTGCATTTCGGCACGCAGAAAATCAAAAAGCTCCTTACGGTTTTGCGGCTTATGCATATCGATAAAATCGATCACCACAATACCGCCCATATCGCGCAGGCGTAATTGCCTCGCAATTTCTTTAGCTGCTTCTTTGTTTACCTGGTACGCGTTCTCTTCCTGGTTTTCTTTGCTGGCGGTACGGTTACCGCTGTTTACGTCAATAACGTGCAGGGCTTCGGTATGCTCAATTACCAGGTAAGCACCACCGGCAAGGTTAACGGTTTTTCCAAACGCGCCTTTGATCTGCTTTTCAATACCAAAGTGGTCAAATATAGGCTCCTTGTGCTTATGCAGGCGCACTATACTTTCCATATCGGGCGATATTTCATGAACGTACGACCGAATTTCTTCGAACATACCGTTGTCGTTGGTATAAATGTGCTGAAAATCGGGGTTCAAGATATCCCTGAGGATAGTTGACGTACGCCCAATTTCGCCCAATACCTTTTTTGAAGGCTCAACAGATGGCAGCTTGGTAATAAACTGTTCCCATTTCGAGATCAGGTCAAGCAGATCTTTCTGTAGTTCATCAACCCCTTTACCCTCGGAAACTGTACGGATGATAACGCCAAAATGCTTTGGCTTAATGCTTTCAACTACTTTACGAAGACGTGTGCGCTCGGTATTGCTTTTTATCTTTTTCGAAATGGAAATTGCTTCCGAAAAGGGTACTAAAACAACATACCGGCCTGCTATTGACAGGTCGGAACTTAAACGCGGCCCCTTAGTTGATATGGGTTCTTTGGCTATCTGTACCGGGATAAGCTGGTTTTTGGTTAATATCTCGGAGATTTTTCCTCCCTTATTGATATCTGCCTCAAGCTTAAACCCATCCAATAGCTTAGATTGATATCCCCCGCTACGTACCTGCTTGGTCAGTTTAAGCAGGCTCTGTACCTGCGGACCAAGATCAAGATAATGCAAAAAGGCGTCCTTCTCATAGCCAACGTCAACAAAGGCGGCATTTAGGCTGGGCATGATCTTTTTGATACGGCCCAGGTAAATATCACCAACTGTGTAGTTGTTGCTTACCTGTTCTTTGTGAAGCTCTACGAGTTGTTTATCCTGTAATAATGCAATGGTAGCCCCGTTGGGGGATGAATCGATAATTAATTCTTTTATCAATTGCTACTCCATTTCTT
This sequence comes from Mucilaginibacter sp. Mucisp86, assembly GCF_047324315.1. NCBI lineage: Bacteria > Pseudomonadati > Bacteroidota > Sphingobacteriia > Sphingobacteriales > Sphingobacteriaceae > Mucilaginibacter > Mucilaginibacter sp. Mucisp86. Next base: position 3,191,858 of record NZ_CP168503.1, on the reverse strand, counting down.
ATAACGGCAAAAACCGTGTGTTAATAAGTGGGTAAAAAAACACTAATAAATAAAAAGTACCCGCCCCGGTTTGGGGCAGGTAAAATCACTAATGTTTAGTCTTAAGTCGTTAGTCGAAAATTTAAAGTCGCGAAAAAAGACTTTGTACTGAAGACTAAGTACTATCGACTTAACACAAATGCTTATTTCTTTTTATGTCTGTTTTTTCTTAAACGTTTTTTACGTTTGTGGGTAGCCATTTTGTGTCTTTTACGTTTTTTACCGCTCGGCATAATAATAATTTTTAAATGTGTGTTAGTTATTTAATTCCTTAATATATCCATCAATGCGCTGACTGAATACAGGGTCAGGCATCATTTCTTTGCATTTCTGGTAAGCGTCGATAGCTTCCTTTTTCATGCCTAATTGCTTGTAGCTTTCGGCTAAATAGAAAGTAGGTTCCAGTTCCTGCTTTTGCGCAAGCAGTGTTTTAAACCTGCCTACCGCTTTTTCATACTGACCCGATTTCATGGCGAACATACCTAAGTTAAGGTTAGCGTTCCAGTTTTTCGGGTCTTTTTTAACAACCTCAAGTAACAGCGCAATTCCCTGCATAGGGCCGGCTGCCCCATTAACGTAAGCTATGCCCAACCCGGTTTTACCTTCAAGGCTTTCGGGTTGTAATTTCAAAGCATTTTGAAATGCTTCGGCAGCATTATTTACAAACGCAGGTTGAAATAAAGTATCCTGTGTAAGTTTATATGCATCATTAAAACGGTTACCGGCATTTATCCAGTCTTGAACCTTGTTTTCTTTTCGGGCTAATGCCTGGTAGTAAAACGCTGCAGGTGCAGGCTGGTTAACATCGTCCCAGTGCTTAGCCAGTTGCGTTTGCAAAGCCGGCGCATCTGCGTCTGATGCTTTTTTTAGCTGGGCTTCAAGGTCGTTGATCTTAGCCGCCAATGCATCCCCAATAGCTGCTTTGGCAGGGGCCGATACCATATCAACGGTAACATTAGCAGCCGGTTTAGCGGCGCCTGCGGAGGCAGCCATAGCCGGTTTGCTGTTTTTATCGTCTTTAGGCTTTACTAAACCTTTTACGGGCAACCAATACAAATAGCCCATAATAACAACTACGGCTGCACTAACGACTATTTGCTTTTTATTCATGATGGCGTATAATTATTTTTTGCTGGTTTTGTTACCTGACTTTACTTTCTCAACAAAAGTTTTAGCCGGTTTAAAGCTTGGCACGAAGTGCTCAGGGATAATGATGGCAGTATTTTTTGAAATGTTACGTGCTGTTTTCTTAGCTCTTTTTTTAACCACAAAACTACCGAATCCTCTAACGTATACGTTTTCGCCGCCAACCATTGAGCTTTTAACAACTTTGAAAAACGCCTCAACAGTTTCCTGCACGTCTACTTTCTCTATACCTGTCTTTGATGAGATTTCAGTTATAATTTCTGCCTTAGTCATATCTTATTTACTTAATTTTATTTTATAAATACTTAACTGTTTTGGGGTTGCAAAAGTATTGCTTTATCCGTTAACAGCGAAATATTTATCCGTTTTTTTTTGCCAACGGCGTAAAACCTACATTTTCGTTACAATTTTGAGTATGAGAGGCTTATAAATCGCGACTTAAATCTCAATTTACAAGTGTAAAGAAGTGTGAAAAAAAGTGTGAAAATCTGCCATTCCGGCTCGTAGTAAAGGCTTGCAATTTCACAGGTTAGCTGCTAATATTTTATCCCTCATTTCTGAATTTTGCCTCTCCCGTTTGCCGATTTCCTGTTTCTCAATTCCCGTTTTCTGTCCTTTGTTTCCTGCCTCCTGGTTCCTGACATCCTGATTCTTAATTACAGATTTCTTGTCTCTTGATTCCTGATTTCTTGTCCCCTAATTCCTTCTCTTGATTCGTGATTTCCTGGTTCTTGATTTCTTCTCTCCCGATTCTTCCTGCCTTCTTGTTTCTTAATTACTTTTACAGCGATGAATTTTACCGACGAATTGGTACAATGGTACTTAAACAATAAACGCGACCTCCCCTGGCGTAATACTACCGATCCTTATGTGATTTGGCTGTCTGAAATCATCCTGCAGCAAACCCGTGTAGAACAGGGCATGCCTTATTTTTATCGCTTCCTGGAAAAATATCCCGATGTAAGCAGCTTTGCCGCTGCCCATGAGGATGAGATCCTGAAGTTGTGGCAGGGACTGGGTTATTACTCAAGGGGACGTAACATGCTCAAAACAGCCCGGCTGGTGCGGGAGCTCTATAATGGCCGCTTTCCGGATAGTTATGATGAACTGATAAAACTTAAAGGTATCGGCGAATACACCGCCGCCGCCATTGCCTCGTTTGCCGCCAATGAAGCTAAAGCTGTAGTTGACGGCAATGTTTACCGTGTACTGGCTCGGTATCTGGGTATTTACGAACCTATCAACTCAACTTTGGGTAAAAAAACGTTTCAACAGGCAGCCGACGATTTTCTTAATAAGAAATTTCCGGGATTACATAACCAGGCTATGATGGAGTTTGGCGCAATGCTGTGCAAACCCAAAAATCCCGACTGTGATATTTGCCCAATCCGTACCGGTTGTGTAGCATTTAAGACCAACGCAATAACTGCTCTGCCGGTTAAGTTAAAAACCTTAAAAGTGCGCGAACGGTTCTTTAATTATTTCCTGATAACCGAAGGTGATACCATTTTAATGAACAAAAGGGGCGATAAGGATATATGGGCTAATATGTTTGATTTGCCTATGGTTGAAACAGATACACTTTTAAGTCTTGAAGAATTATTGAAACAACCTGATGTTTTAGCTGTTTTTGGTAATGATATTGAGGCTATTGAAGTTTCGCCGGTTCATAAACACATCCTTACCCACCAGCGGCTTTTTGTAAGGCTGATAAAAACAAATCATCAGCCTTTAAAAATGGGCGAAAACTGGGTAAAAATCAACGTTCAAAACCTGCCGGAATTAGCACTGCCGAAAATCATTTTTATATTATTAAAAAATATTTTTAATTTGTAAAATAATTTTGCGTTAATTTATGGCATGTCTGGAATAAACAAAGTAATACTCGTTGGCCATTTGGGGAAAGACCCTGAAGTACGAAATTTAGAAGGCGGGGTGTCTGTAACGAGTTTCCCTTTGGCAACTTCAGAAACCTTTAATAAGGATGGCAAAAAGGTTGAACAAACCGAGTGGCACAATATTGTCATGTGGCGCGGGTTGGCCGAAGTTGCTGCCAGATTTCTTTCAAAAGGGAAGCTGGTTTACATTGAAGGTAAGTTGCGAACCCGTTCCTTTGAGGACAAGGAGGGTATTAAAAAGTACACTACCGAAATTGTGGCTGAAAACTTTACTATGCTTGGCCGCAAAAGTGATTTTGAAACTGAGCCATTAAAATCACCCTCAAAAAACGGGGATTCGTTTATTGATCATTTAAATGCCGAGGATTATTAATTTGCCGATACTTTACCAAAACTACCCTAAATAAAAATGCCAGTAGCACTTGCTGCTGGCATTTTTGTTAGGGCATCGGAGAGTTATGAACCAGTTACTGTTTAAAATAGTTCACCCCCTGCGGCGCTGTACAATCTTCGGCCGGCCCGCATATATATGTCAGCGTAAGTACATCTCCGCCGGCATTTAAAACCATATTGTAATTGGCAGTTACCGCAATAATATTATTAATAGCCACCAGTTCCGAAACAAGCCCAAATGCGTTGTTTTTGTTTTGATAATCGGTTATATCATATAAGGTTAATACCGAATTCTGGATCTTATATTTTCCAACCCTTTTGGATGATGTTCCGATAAGCTTTTTGGAAGCTGAGTCAATACTGGTCACCGTGCCTTCAAATGTATGGTCGGTTTTAAAATCGTATTCATATTGTATCCACTGTTTTGAATAGGCAGCCGGAACAATCCATTTTCCGGATATGTTTAGCTCACTCTTTGTTACCGTCTCTTTATGACAGCCCCAAAATGCAGTTACTAAAATAATAGCTAATAAGCCTAACGCTTTTGCAGGATTCGTAAACTGTTTCATATCAATGGTTACGCTAAAAAAAAGTATAACGATACAGCAACATACTCTTTTAGGGGCGAAAACAAAAGAGGCCTATCATAAATCAAATTAGCCTTAACCACCTTTCGGGTTGCGTTATCTATGAGTTGAAATGTGGCGATAATATACAAAAAGGGGGTTAACACTTTTTTGGCCTAAAAAACACTTAACTATCTTATTATAAATAGTTTAAGTAAAAATTAGCGCTAAATTGTGTTAACCCTGTTAACCCCCTTTTTGTTAATAAAGTTAATTAAATAGAAACTATATATCGCTTAAGTATCTGCAAAAAAAAGCGGCTGACCATGATGATCAGCCGCGTTGCCTGCAATTGTGTTTATCTTCCTCCCGGAGGGCATTTAGCTTTCAGGTATTGCGTAAACAGCGTGCGCAAATGCTGTGTTGTACCTTCGCCTTCTGATATCGAATGCGTACGGTTAGGATATGACATCAGCTGGAACTGCCTGTTGTATTTAACCAGCTCATCAATCAGCAACTCGGCATTTTTGTAATGTACATTGTCATCGCCCGTGCCATGAATATAAAGCAGGTTACCTTTCAGGTTTTTTGCATAAGTAACCGGCGAGCCTTTAATAAATGCTGCGCGACCAGCCTCATCGGTAGGTACGCCCATGTATCGCTCCTGATAAATATTATCATAAGTAAGCTGTGAACCAACAGCCGCTACTGCGATACCGGTTTTGTAAATATCCCCATACTGAAACATCAGGTTAAGGGTTGATGAACCACCGCCACTCCAGCCGTGCACTGCAATACGGGTTGAATCAACAAACGGCCATTTGATAATCTCTTTGGCAGCCATGGCCTGGTCGCGGATGTTGATGATACCAATGTTTTTGTAAATAGCCTTACGCCATGCTGTGCCTTTGGGGGCCGGAGCGCCACGACCTTCAACAGACATGTAAATATACCCGTCGTCGGCCATACTACCTTCATACAGCCTGTTACGACCTGTACCCCAGGTATCGGTTACGGTTTGTCCTGCAGGTTCGCCGTAAACTGTAAACAGTACGGGGTATTTTTTATTAGGATCAAAATTGGTTGGCTTTACCATCCACCCGTCCATTTCAATACCGTCGACAGTTTTTATTTTGAAAAACTCGGGTTTGTTTTTAGCATCCTTATCAACGGTTATTACAGCGCCACCGATGTGCTTATGCTCGGGCAGACTGATCACCTCACTTTGCGGACGGGTATAGCTATTGCTGAAGTTATGCAGCGCCACCTTGCCATTAGGCGAAATATCATAACCATGCGTACCCGGTTCGTCTGCCGGCGAAACGCGCTCGGCTTTGCCGCCGCTTAATTTTATTTTGTAAAGATATTTCTGTGTAGCATTATCCGGTGAAGCGATGAAGTATACATAACCCAAAGCTTCGTCAATCATATCAATGCTGATTACATCATAGTTGCCTTTGGTGATCAGTGTTTCTTTACCTTCGCGGGTTACTTTATAAAGGTGGCGCCAGCCATCTTTTTCACTTAACCATAAAAAGCTTTTGCCTTTTTCAATCCAACCCCAGCCCACAGGGTCGCCACCTGCTACACGGGCTTTAACGTCAATCCATGAGTCGTTGTGTTCCTCACGGATAACGCGGGTTGTTCCGTTTGATACGTTACCAATAAACACACGGCTCTCGTTTTGCGCACGGTTAAGCTGTTCAAGAATAACTTCGTTTGAATTATCGGCCCATTCCATATTGGGGATGTAATGCTGTATGGCATCACCGGGTACATTAATCCAGGTGGTTTTGCCGGTAGCTGTATTAACAACCCCCACTTTGCATGAGCTTGGGTTTTCGCCCGCAACCGGATATTCAACCGGCACAACAAACGGATAAACAGAATCGGTATTGTTGATCATCAGGTACGTCTTGGTTTTGCTTGCATCTAATTGCCAGTACGCAATTGATTTGCTATCCGGCGACCAACGGAAACCATCGCGACAGCCAAACTCTTCCTCATAAGCCCAGTCAAAAGTACCATTGATGAGTTTTTGGGTGCCATCGGTAGTTAATTGCTTAACCGAACCATCAGCTAAATCTTCCATATAAATGTTATGTCCGCTTACATAAGCTGCTTTGCTGCCATCAGGCGAAAACTTGGCAAACATCAACGACGATTCGGGCAGGTTTTTCCCCAGCTGCCAAAGTTTTTTTGTATTTGAATCATAAACCCAATAATCGCCGCGGGTATCGTAGCGCCACACTTTTTTGGTATTGGTATTGATGAGCACTTTTTTGTTATCATCGCTCACGGTAAACCTTTTTACGCTGATAGGCGCTTTGCCTGCAGGGGTCAATTCTTCTTTGGTGATAAAAACAGTTTTTTTAGAGGTATCGCGGGCGTCGATCATGATAATCTGCCCACCGGTAATGCGGTAATACTGGTAGCCGTCTTTAGTCCAGTTTACAGCGGCCCGTTGTGCACGGGCGATATTTTGCTGAATAATTAACAGTAGCGCGGTAAGGAAAATTAATCCCGAACGGTAAAATTTCATATACATTTAGTTTGAATTAATAGAGCAGCGTTATTTTTATTTATTAAGTAACGTCACTGTAAATTTTGCGTTAATTTAGCACAATAAAGAAATCTAAAGCCCTCTGTAATGAAAAAAATACCTCTATTGCTCACTGCCTGCATGTTATTTTTTGCATCAGTTAACGCCCAGCGGGCCGACAGGAGCAAATTCATTAAAGATAGTTTAGACCTCTATATCAGCAAGGCCTTAACCAACTGGCGTGTACCTGGCATGGCCGTTTGTATTGTGAAGGATAACAAGGTAGTGCTCATGAAAGGTTATGGCATTAAAGAGCTTGGGCTTATGAACAAGGTTGATGAAAACACCCTGTTTATGATAGGAAGCAATACCAAAGCTTTTACGGCAACAGCACTTGCCATGCTCCAGGCCAACAAAAAGTTATCGTTAGATGAAAAGGTGACCAAATACATTCCGGAGTTTAAACTGGAAGACAAGAATGCAAGTGAGCTGGTACAGGTGCGCGACCTGCTTTGTCACCGCCTCGGCTTTCAGACCTTTCAGGGCGACTTTACTTTTTACAACACCAACCTTACCCGCCAGGACGTAATTGCTCGCTTGAGTAAGCTTAAAGCTACCTATCCGTTCCGCACACGCTGGGGTTATACCAACGCCGCATTTTTAACTGCCGGCGAAATCATCCCAAAGGTAACCAACGGCCATTCGTGGGAGGCTTATCTGAAAGAAGCTATTTTTGCGCCGCTTGGCATGGGTAATACTTTAGCTTTAAGCAAAGATCTGCCAACTTCCATAAACCGCACCGTGCCGCACACTATTGTTGATGGCAGGCTTACACCTATCCCCTATTGCCAGATAGATGGCCTGGCGCCTGCGGGGGCAATCAGCTCATCGGTAAATGACATGAGCAAATGGGTGCTTGCTCTGCTGAACGATGGTAAGGTAGGCCAGCGCCAGGTGATCCCTTCGGCAGCTATCCAGGCTACACGCCAGCCCCAGGATATCGTGGGCAGCGTTCACCATATGAACGGCGAAAACAATTTTGAGCTTTACGGCTTGGGCTGGTTTATCCAGGATTACTCGGGCCACAGGCTGGTAATGCACGATGGCGGGGTTAACGGTTACCTGTCGTCTGTAACACTTTCTCCGCAGGATAACCTTGGCATCGTTATATTAACCAATACCGATCAGAATGAGCTGTTTGAGGCCCTGCGATGGGATATTTTAGATGCTTACTTTAAACAGCCATTCCGCAATTATAGCGAGGGATATTTAAAACAATATAAAGCTAATACCGCAACAGAACAGGCTGAGGACAGAAAGCTGAAAGATTCAGTTGCCTTAAACCCTAAACCTTTGCTATTGCCCAACAAATACATCGGCAAATACAGCAATGATTTTTATGGCAGCATGGAAGTTACCCAGGGCGAAGGCAACAACCTTGAAATGCGTTTTGAACATCATCCCAAAATGTATGCTTTGTTAAAACCACTTGGTGGCAACCGTTTTTACGTGACCTTTTCTGACCCAACCCTCGGTAAAGCAGTATTTCCTTTTACCGTACAAAATGGCGAGGTTACCGGTGTACGTGTAAAAGTGGCTGATTTTGTGGAACGGGGAGCTTATGATTTTAAGAAGAATTAGGATTAGGAACTAAATTAGGTGACAGGATTTCAATAAAAACATATTGAATCTATTCCTGTATTCTATGAATGAAAGACAGACTGCACAAAAGCGTGGGATTGTGCGAATCCCCTCTTGAGAGGGGCGGAGGGGTGTGTTCCGCTTCGATCTAAGCGCATAGCACACCCCTTCTATCACACCGATCCTTCGCGCCCCCTCTCAACAGGGGAGTTTTAAAAATCCCGGTGACCCTTCTCTAAATAAAAAACCCTATAAAGAATCAACGCCATAACATCTCCCAAAACTGGAAGTTGTTATGGCGTTAAAAATATCTGTTAGGTAAACCGCTTATTGCAACACAATCTTACGGATGCGGTTATTGTAATAATCGCTTACATAAACATTGTTGCCGGCATCAACAGTGATACCCTGCGGCGAGTTAAATTTAGCGGCAGTACCAACACCTTCCGCAAAGCCGTTTGTTCCGTTACCGGCAATTACTTTTAATACTTTATCCTTTGTAATCTCCAGGATCCTCCCATTCTGATCGGCAATGAAAAGGTTCGAGTTTTTATCAAAGGCAATGGCCGAAGGGCCGCCGAGAAGGGCCGTTTGTTTATTACCACCGGTAAAAGTAGTAACTACACCCTCCGGAGTTATTTTACGGATTGTATGATTAAGCGCCTCAGCAACATATATGTTGTTATTGGCATCAATAGCTATGCCGTTAGGCTTATTAAAAGTTGCGCTGGTTGCAGTTTCGTTGTCCAGGTAACTTGCGCCCCTGCTGCCTGCAAACGTGGTAACTACACCTGCCGGAGTTATTTTACGAATAAGGTTATTACCAAGATCGGCAACAAAAATATTTCCCGAACCGTCAATTGCCAATGCACGCGGACTGTTAAATGTAGCCTTGGTACCGGTACCGTCGGTATATCCGGCATCGCCGCTGCCTGCAAAAGTACTTACAACGCCATCCGCGCTTATTTTGCGTATATTGTTGTTGCCATAATCGGCAACATACATATTGCCCGACGCATCCGTAACTAAACCTTGCAGGGCATAAAACTGCGCGGTTGCTATAGGCCCGTCAACATAACCTATAGTACCATTACCCGAAAGCGTGGTAACATTTCCGGCTGTGGTAACTTTGCGTATGGCACTGTTAAATGAATCGGCCACATAAATATTCCCATCAGTGCCTACAGTTAATCCCTGCGGACTGTTAAAAAAAGCAGCACTGCCTAAACCGTCAATAAAGTCGGCCCCGTCATTACCAGCAAGCGTACTAACTGTACCACCTGTTGATGCTGTACCATCACCTGTAGTGAACTGAACAACCTTGCCATAACCGGTACCTGCACTGTTTATAGCATAAGCCCGGGCATAATAAGTTGTTTTAGGGCTTAAACCTGTAATTTTGGTAGTATAGGCAAACTGGATTACGGTATCTTTAGTTTTATTGTCGGCCGTAGTAGGAGTTTGATTTGATGAGCTGTAACAAATACCATAACTGCTCAGGCTCACATCCTGCGTTCCGTTGAATAAACCACCTGTATAGGCTATTGTTCCTGTTTCGGCAGTCACCACATCCATTGTAGTTAAAGTTGGCACGCTTACAACTGTGGCGTCTTTTTTACTGCAGCTTGCGCCTGCTAAAGCAACGGCTATTAAGAATGCGGCAAATAAAATTGTTTTAGTAAAGCTCTTTTTCACGAGTTAGTTTAAAAGTTATTATGTAGTAAAGTAAGCAAAATTAACTTATCAATACGTAGCAAAGTACTTTAAAGTAACATTTTAACAAATATTAACATACTTATTACAGGCGATGGGCTCATCACAGCTTATAAACCATAAAAACAAACAGGTAGCATTACCTAAGCAATCAAAAACTCATCAACATTTTTGCTGAAGGGTTGTTATTTAAGCACCATGAAACTAATACTGCTGCTCATATCCATTTTAATTGCTAATGTAGCTATTGCACAAAAGCATGTGCCCTTACCACACGGTATGGTATTTGGCGAAAAGCCCGATACCGCAGCCTTAATGCAAGCCTCAAAGCTGGAAACCTTTATGGGTAAAAAAACAAGGATTACTACCGTTATAACCGGCAAGGTGATTAAAGTAACCCAAGAAAAAGGAGGCTGGTTTGAACTTGGCGCTGGCTATAACCGGATTATTTCCGCTCATTTTACCAATGCAGGCATAAACCTGCCAAAGCAGCTTGCAGGCCGTACAGTAATCATTACAGGTGTAGCTGCCAAACAATTTATTGCCAACGATCTTCAACATATGGCAGGAGATACCGTTAACGGCAAAAAACAGCATAAGGCAAACGCCAATTCCGACCGAAAGATCAGTTTTGAGGTAAAGGGATTGATGGTAGATAAATAGGCAGGCAAAACTATGTTAAATAACAAGAGGTTGATTAAAACAACCCCTTAATAAAAACTATGTAGTAAGCATTAACGAATGCCGAAAACCGAATTTTTGACCTACAAGCTCATTAAATATAATTAATCAATAGAATGAACAATAGCTTAATTAAGTGATCTTTATTATATTTGATGACTTAATTAACTTAAACGTGTCATGAATCAAACTTTACTTTTCGGGCTTACCGAAAATTTTCGACCTTTACCTTTATTTAAAATATTTACCTTAGCTATTTTGTTCACTGCTTCGTCCCTTACAAGCAAGGCTCAGGTTGATACCATTATTTCCAACAATGCCAAAATCGCCTGCAACGTTAAAGAGATTACCCCAGATGCAGTTAAGTATTCCTACCCAGGTGAGGATTTGCTAAATTCAGTTTATAAAAACACTATACAGAAAATAGTATTCAAAAGTGGCCGTGTTCAAACTTTTGCCGAGGCAACATCATATAAAACAATTAACGGAGTAATGGATTATGACAAAGTAACCATTACCGCAGTTGAAAGTGAAGTTAAAGGACTATACAAATTAACGGATGTGAGTTCAAAAGCTAAAGGAACTACCGTATTTTCAAACCAGGAGAGGGTTAAAGACAGGGCGTATCATAAAATGAAGATCCAGGCGGCAATGTTCGGAGCTAATATTGTCTATCTTACCAATCAACGTACCGAGGGTAATAAATATGGAGGCTATTTTCAAAGTGGCTCAACCACCGAAACCAACCTAACCGGCGTGGGCTACTCTAACATTTTGCCGGATTACGAAAAATTCAAATTATTAATAGGCTCTAAAACAGATTTTACTGCTCAGAAAAAATACGAATTGGGCGCGAGTGATACGGATGTATCCCAGGATATAATTGACAAGCCGTTCCTCGTCTCGAATGTTAGCTTTGAGAATGGAATTGTGCTGATAACTGCCCAGCTAAAGGGTGAAAGCAACAATAACGTATTTCAATTAGCAAGCTTTACAGATAATACGTTCAGCGTTGCTTACAAGCATAAAGGCACTGCTTACAACATTGAAATAAAAGTTAAGTAATTAATTCGCATATCAAAAACGCCAAGCCTGTTAGCTCGCGTTTTTGATATGCCTTTGTTATTTAGGCCATTTCCGAAAACAAGCGCATGGACACTATTCAAGCCGGGTAAACGAGAAACTATAAACAAGTCGTACCCAAGCTACAGCTGTTGGTCGGATCCCTTTTTTCAGGTAGTCGCCATGAAAATTCAATTAATAGCCAGGGTTAATCTGTGATACATAAACCCCGACGATCAATATTAAGCATTTGTTACAATGAGCTGCCTTAATTTTTCAGAAACTTCGTTCTTATTTACTGTAGATGCATCGCGACGGCATTTTAAATAGTGTTCGCGCGCAATTTTTTCGGCCAGGTCGCCGATGGTTTTCACATGCATTTCTTTTCCGAAACGGCCTGCAAGTTTTAAGCCAATGCCGGCTACTACCATACCGGCAATACCTATAGCCAGGTAATAGAAGGCCAGCACGAAGCTAACTACCAAAACCATCGAAAACAGGTTAACTATCCATTGTTTGGGTTGAAGCAAGCTGATCTGGAAACCCATCTCCTCTTCAATGGCCGCTACAGCCTCAATACGGCTATCGCGCGGAAAAATGTCTGCCAGTTTTGTTTGGGGCTTTATGATATCCTTATCATGCCCTGCCGATGCATTGATAGCATTACGAAGTTTGTAAAATGCCTGCTGTGTAGTACAGCCATCATTCGTTTTCTTTACTTTTTCGAGAACAACGTCGCAAAGTTTACCAAAGTTTTGTACATCGTTTGCTGATGCGTCGTTTAAACTGATGTTAAATGATTTTTCAATTTTCAATAAAACATCATCCATATCATCAGGATCAACGCTCTTGAGGTTGATTTCCTGACCATTAGCCGTATTAACTTTCAATCTATAGTAACTAAATACAACAATAGTGAACCTGCAATTAGGGTTGCAGGTTCACGTTATTAGCAATTAAACTACAAAGGCTGCAATTTAATGTTTTAATTATTTACTCAAGTACATCGATTTCTCTTTGTACAGGTGCCTGAAGTATGGATCTTGCAGGTTAGGGATGAAGCGGATAGCCTCACCGGTTGATTTCATTTCAGGGCCAAGCTCCTTGGTAACTTCAGGGAATTTATCGAATGAGAATACCGGTTCTTTGATGGCATAACCCCAAAGTTTGCGCTCGATAGTAAAGTCGCTAAGCTTGTTGGTCTCCAACATAACTTTGGTTGCGATGTTGATGTACGGCACGTCATAAGCTTTGGCAATGAAAGGCACAGTACGTGAAGCACGCGGGTTGGCCTCAATTACATAAACCTTATCATCCTTAACTGCAAACTGGATGTTCAACAAACCGCGTACATTAAGTGCTTTAGCTATCTTTTTGGTATATTCTTCAATCTGGTGGATAACACTATCCGAAAAATCGAACGGAGGCAGTACCGCGTATGAGTCGCCAGAGTGGATACCGGCAGGCTCAATGTGCTCCATCATACCAATGATGTGTACATCCTCGCCATCGCTGATCGAGTCAGACTCGGCCTCTGCGGCACGGTCAAGGAAGTGGTCGATCAGTACGCGGTTACCCGGCAGGTTGCGCAGCAGGCTCACTACCGCTTTCTCCAGGTCTTCATCGTTGATCACGATGCTCATGCCCTGGCCACCTAATACATAGCTTGGTCTTACCAACACTGGGTAGCCAACTTTGTGAGCAACTTCAAGGGCTTCTTCAGCGCTTTCGGCTACACCGTATTTTGGATATGGAATGTCAAGATCTTTCAACAGATCAGAGAAACGACCGCGGTCTTCTGCAATATCCATATTATCGAATGATGTACCAATAATGCGGATACCGTGTTCGTGCATTTTCTCAGCCATTTTAAGGGCAGTTTGACCGCCCAGCTGAACAATTACACCATAAGGTTTCTCAAGTTCGATGATCTCGCGTACATGCTCCCAGTAAACAGGCTCAAAGTACAGCTTATCGGCCATGTTAAAGTCGGTTGATACCGTTTCAGGGTTACAGTTAACCATGATGGCCTCAAATCCTGCTTCTTTAGCGGCAAGCAAACCGTGTACGCAGCTGTAATCAAACTCGATACCCTGACCTATACGATTAGGGCCTGAACCCAATACAATGATCTTCTTCTTATCAGATGCTACAGATTCGTTTTCGCCCTCGTAGCTCGAATAGTAGTATGGAGTTTTAGCAGGGAATTCAGCAGCGCAGGTGTCAACCATTTTGTAAACGCGGTGCATGCCCAGGGCTTTGCGGCGCTGATAAACATCTTCCTCGGTTACATTACCCAAGATATGGGCTATTTGCACGTCTGAGAAACCTTTCTGCTTAAGGGTGTACAGGAACTCTTCAGGCACGTTATTTAGCGAGTAACGGCGAAGCTCTGTTTCCAGGTTAACCAACTCCTGGATCTGGTTCAGGAACCAGCGGTCGATTTTGGTTACTTTACGAACCGATTCTATAGGCACACCCAGGCTTAGCGCATCGTAAATGTGGAACAACCTGTCCCAGCTTGGATGCTCAAGGCTTGCCATGATCTCTTCCAGGTTGCGGCTCTGGCGACCGTCGGCACCTAAACCGGCACGACCGATCTCCAAGCTTTGGCAGGCTTTCTGTAAAGCCTCAGTAAAGCTGCGGCCAATACCCATAACCTCACCTACAGATTTCATCTGCAGGCCAAGTTCTTTATTGGCGCCTTTGAACTTATCAAAGTTCCAGCGAGGTATTTTAACGATCACGTAATCCAATGTAGGCTCAAAGTAAGCCGAAGTGGTTTTGGTGATCTGGTTTTCAATTTCATCGAGGTTATAACCTATAGCCAGCTTCGCAGCAATTTTAGCAATAGGGTAACCGGTAGCTTTTGAAGCAAGCGCTGATGAACGTGATACACGCGGGTTGATCTCGATAGCGATGATCTCCTCGTTAGCAGGGTTTACCGAGAACTGCACGTTACAGCCGCCGGCAAAGTTACCGATGGCGCGCATCATTTTGATTGCTTGATTGCGCATTTCCTGGTAGCATCGATCGCTCAGGGTCATGGCAGGGGCTACAGTGATAGAGTCGCCGGTATGGATCCCCATCGGATCAAAGTTCTCGATAGAGCAGATGATGATCACGTTGTCATTGCTATCGCGCAGCAATTCCAATTCGTATTCCTTCCAGCCTAATACAGCCTGTTCAACCAAAACCTCGTGAGTTGGTGAAGCCTGTAAGCCGCGGTTAAGGGCCGCGTCAAAATCTTCTTTTTTGTGAACAAAACCTGCGCCTTTACCACCCAGCGTGTAGCTTGGGCGAATAACCAGCGGGAAACCGATTTCCTGTGCACCTTCTTTACCTTCAAGGAACGAGTTAGCGATCTTTGATTTGGCAACCCCTACGCCGATGTCAACCATCAGCTGGCGGAAAGCCTCACGATTTTCGGTTTTTTCGATAGCAGCAATATCTACACCGATAACCTTAACGCCATACTTTTCCCATATGCCGCGTTCAGACGCTTCGATACACAGGTTCAAAGCAGTTTGGCCACCCATGGTAGGCAAAACAGCGTCGATCTGTTGTTCGGTTAAAATTTTCTCAATGCTTTCGCAGGTGAGCGGCAGAAGATAAACATGGTCGCTGATAACTTTATCCGTCATGATAGTTGCCGGATTACTGTTAATAATGGAAACGGAGATGCCTTCTTCTTTTAGCGAGAGAGCAGCCTGCGAGCCGGAATAATCAAATTCGCAAGCCTGGCCGATGATGATTGGGCCGGAGCCGATGATCAGAACGGATTTAATGGAGGTGTCTTTGGGCATAGGGCTTTTTTTTAATTCAAAAGTTCTAAGTCAAAAGTTAAAGACGGTTAAGCCTTTAAACGGTTTTTCCTATGCGCTGAAAGCCAAGAAATCCCGACTTCAGCGTCGGGGTGCAAAGATAGACTTTTAACAGACACCATTTATTTTTTTTTTTCAGATTTAACATTGCGACAATCGCACCCCGCTTTTTTTAAGTATCAGGCCACTTTTTCATAAAACAATCGGCTTAATATTTCCGTAAAATCTTATTATATTTACTTACAGACCGGCCCTGTAAAAATTCCAATTAAACCTGTAGTTGCGCCAATCCGCAAATACTTTTTATATTTAAGAACTATGATAAAGAAGCCTGTTTTTCTATTGCTTGTGGCTATTTTATTTTTTGGCAGCTGCGCCATGCTGCAATCAGTTGTTAAATCAACATTTCCGTACACTGCAACCATGGTTATCCCGGCATCAGCCCCAATTGATGAACCTCAAACCGCTGTAAGCACGGGCAACAGCTTTGACCAGGATTTTACTAAAGACGGCAACAACGCCAATAAAATAAGTGAGGTTCGTATTATCTCAGCCAAATTACAATCGAGTGATCCATCTGATTATAACATTGGCAATATCTCTTCGCTGCGGGTATACATGGGTAAAAATGATGGCAGCGAGGAAGTGATGGTAGCTATCCGCAAAGATATCCAGCCCAACTCAGGTAACAGCATCGTACTGGATATTGACAACTCGCACTTTTTAGATGTGCTTGTGCGTGAACCGGCCGTACGTATCAGGATGGTTTACCGTTTGCGTAAAGCTGCCGCAACTGATGTAAGTCTGAAAGTATCGCTGGGAATAGGATCATATCCATCCAATTAGGCTTATCTGCTTATCGCAAAGGAGACCGGCACGCTGTAGCTAACCCTAACCGGAAAGCCAAATTGCGTTCCTGGCACCCATTTTGGCGAGTTGTTGAGCACCCGCACAGCTTCGTCATCAATAACAGGTACAACAGATTTACTCACTTTAATATCTGTTAATGCTCCGTCTTTTTCTACAACGAAAGAGAGAATCACAGTACCTTCAATACCCCGGCGAAGGGCATCATCGGGATATTTAATATTATTTGATAAAAACCTGCCGAACCGCTCAAGCCCACCTTTAAATTGCGGAGGTACCTCACGAGACTTCAGATAAGTATTTACTTTTCCATCTTTAGTGGTAGCTGTACCCGATGTCAACACCCCATTATCATAAATTTCGGTAAAAGTGGTTTTGAAGTCTTGAAAATCGCCTTTCCACCGCCCATCGCGTTTGCCCTCTTTTACAGGTCCCTCTTCTTCAACATAAGCAAACTTGCTATTGTAACCTTTAAAGTAGCCATTCCCGTCGGTTACCTGCGTATTGCCTAATGAATCTTTATTGGCTATGATGAGGTAGTTGCCAGACCTGTCGGCTGTAAGGTCCTTGTTATCTTTCGGATACGAAAACTGCGCATATAACCTGCCATTAGGATAAAATTCTATATCGTCGCCTGCCTTTATGCCATTTTTGTAAAAGATAACTGATTGCTTTTTGCCGGAAGCATAATACCTAACACACTGTCCCTCAAATTGCGGCGGATCGATCTTTACAGACTTTCCGATGAGTTTTTGAGTTCCGTTGAGATAAAATTCAAAAACATTATATAACGTTGAAGCCGAGTCTGGCTCGCGCACCACACGAATATAATCGGCACTATCACGTATATCAACGTACTTGCCGTTATTTTTGATAAAGTAAACGTTTTGGCGTTGCGCAAAAACTCCGGTTACAGTGACAAGAAAAAGGGTGATTGTAAAAAATGGTTTCATAAATTGCGGCTTAGGCGCCGCTAATTTACTTAATCAGTTTATTATCTGAATCGGGGAATATCAAAATAGGTTCGTAATTGCGGGCTTCTTCCGTTTCCATGTATGCATATGACATAATGATCACTATATCGCCCACCTGTGCCAGGCGAGCTGTAGCTCCGTTGAGGCACACTGTACCTGTTCCGCGCTCGCCTTTGATAACATAAGTTTCAAAACGGGCACCGTTGTTATTGTTCACTATCTGAACCTTTTCATTGGGGATGATATTTGCAGCCTCAATCAGGTCTTCATCAATAGTGATGCTGCCCACATAATTCAACTCCGCCTGCGTTACCTTAACCCGGTGAATTTTGGACTTTAATATTTCAATTATCATGGCGCAAAGTTAGGAATATTTAGTTCATGGTTCATAGTTGATAGGTCATAGTATTTGTTAGCTGATTGTAAATAGTTTATGATTATTTCAACCAAGCACCCAATAGCAAATTTGCTAAAAACCATGAACCATGATCTATGAACCATAGGCTACCCAATCAACACATTATCAATCAATCTTGTTTTACCTACGCGGGCTGCAACAAGGGCAACAATAGTTTCAGATGCCGGGGTGGCGGGGTGCAGCGTTTTGCCATCGGCAATTTCAAAATATTCCAGTTCAACACCCGGTTCAGCGCTGATCATTTGAGCTGCCTGCTGCTGTAAAGCATCGATATTGTTAACATCAAAATTTTCCTTAACCCAGTTTAGCGTTTTTGAAAGTATAAGCGAATGTTCGCGATCATATGGCGTAAGATGAATATTTCTCGAGCTCATGGCCAGGCCGTCGGGCTCACGTTCAATAGGACACATTACCAGCTTAACTGGCATCTCCAACGCTTCAACCATTCTGCTGATTACCATAACCTGCTGGTAATCCTTCTGGCCAAAAAATGCGATATCAGGCTTTACAATATTAAATAGTTTATTTACTACCTGTGTAACGCCCTGGTAATGCCCCGGCCTGAATTTCCCTTCCAGCAGGTGCTCCAGATCACCCATATCAAAATGCCATTTCTCATTATCATCATACATCTCGGTAACCTGCGGATTAAACAAAATATCGCAGTTAACTTCCTCAAGGCGGCGGATATCGTCGGTTATTGGGCGGGGATATTTTTCAAGATCTTTCGGATCATTAAATTGGGTAGGGTTTACAAAAATACTGCAAACAACCTGGGTGCTTTGCTGCTTTGCCAGTTCAATTAAACCCAGGTGCCCCTTATGCAGCGCACCCATGGTTGGTACAAAACCAATTACTTTTACCGGCTTGCGGTTAAAGTAATCTGTTATTTCTTTTTTGGTGGTAAATATTTTCAATGTAATGGTTATTACAAAATTTGGCAAAGGTGTACAATTGCTTAAAAATAACCAAAAGTTACTTGCATAATTCGTTGGCAGTTTATATAATATTAGTTATATTTGCAAACTCAAATTTTTTGACTTCTTTACATTTTAAATACTGATTTAGTGATGGGTAAATCTAAGCTTTTGTTTATAACTCATGAAATGTCTCCTTTCCTTGAACTCACAAAAATTGCCGAAATAACACGCCAACTTCCGCAGGCCATGCAGGAGAAAGGTTACGAGATCCGTATCCTTATGCCGCGTTTCGGCAACATTAATGAGCGCAGGAACAGACTTCATGAAGTGATCAGGTTATCAGGTATGAATATCATCATAGACGATAATGATAACCCGCTGATCATCAAAGTAGCATCTATCCCGGCGGCGCGTATGCAGGTGTATTTTTTAGATAATGAAGAATATTTTCAGCGTAAGCATGTGTTTGCAGACAAAGACGGTAAATTTTACGCCGACAATGACGAGCGCATGATTTTCTTTTGCAAAGGCGCATTGGAAACTGTTAAAAAATTAGGCTGGGCACCGGATGTGATTCATTGCCACGGCTGGATGAGCGCACTCGTGCCTGCTTATCTGAAAACAACTTACAAAGACGACCCTACATTTAAGCACTCAAAAATCATTTACTCTATTTACGAAAATGATTTTAAAGAGAAAATGCATGATGACTTTGCTACAAAAGCCATCATGAGCAATATGAACGAGAAACACGTGGAACCTTACAAAGGCGGCACTAATTCAGCGTTATACGCCGGTGCCATTCACTATTCAGACGGTATTGTTTTAGGCAGCCCTGATATTGATGCAGATGTGTTAAATAATGTTAAAAACAGCAATAAATCGGTTTTAGAATTTGATTCTACCGCAGATTTCGAAAATTATTACAATTTTTACGACGAAATTACCAACGACGAATTGGTGGATGTTGCATAAGACTTAATATTATATATGAAATTTTTCCGATTAGACTTATTGACCCTGTTAATAAGTCTTTTTATTTTGAACAGTTGTAAACGCCAGGATGGTATCGGTTTGGGCATCAATGATCAAAACGAGATCAATGGTAACCTGATAGTTGATACCAATATTGTTATTAACACTGTTGCTGATGATACCGCGGCCACATCGGGCATGACCAGAACACCGCTTGCCAACTTTACCGATCCTGTATTCGGCACCACAAAAAGCGTTGTTGCCTTGGGCGTTAACCTTCCAAATGGCGCTGCTTATACGGTACCTGCAGGTACACTTACAATTGATTCGGCTGTGCTTGTGCTTAAGTATGCAGACGGCTTTTATGGCGATTCGCTGGCTTCACGCTATAAAATAAACGTGTATCAGCTTCAAAAAAAGATAGAGAACAAAACCTATTACACCAACAACCACTGGGATGCTGATCTCAGCACGTTACTTGGCTCTAAAACCTTTACAGCCCGTACGCATGACAGTATTACCATAACCCGTATCCGCACCGATACATTAGATACTGTTCAGCGTGTAGCGCCACAGTTGCGTGTGCCATTAAGCAAATCTTTTATCTATAGCAACCTGTTTAATGCGAGCGGTACAATACTTGCGTCGCCAACAACTTTTCAAAGTACGGTAAAAGGTCTTTACCTCTCGTTAGAGAAGGCACAAGCCAGCGATGCAGGCGGTATCATACAGCTCAATCTTGGCTCATCGCAAATTGACGTTTTTTATAAGGTTGTTACCGCTGCTACCAGTACTACATCCAGCACCATTGATACGGCATCAGTAACTCTGCCATTCTTTAACCGCGCTGCCGAAGTAACGCATACGTATAGTACAACTATCCAGGCTGCCCTGAGCAATACAACGACGTCGCAAAATACGGTTTACCTCCAGGGGCTTGCGGGCTTAAGAGCTAAACTCAGTTTCCCGGGCCTTGATAAACTTGTTGATTCGTCAGTAGTATTAAACCGTGCCGAAATTGTGATAACACCGCGTGCCGGCTCGGGGGTACCTTATGCGCCTTTACCTAAGCTAACCATGTACAAGCTGGATATAGCCAAACAAAGAACATTGATTCAGGACGCCAGCTCAAGCGACCCGCGTTCACAAACAAGTTTATTTGGCGGTCGTTATAACCGTACTACAAAAGAATACCACTTCCTGGTTACCGCTTTTGTGCAGGACCTGATCCGTAAAAAAACAGTTGATTACGGCACTTATATTGCCCCTGTTGATACAACACTCGTTAATACCACAACAGGTATCGACGTAGCTCCATCAACACAAACGGCAGCCCGCTCCGTGATAGTGGGAAGTGATAAAAACACACCGGGATACAGCATCCGGATGAATATCATTTACACCAAGATCCGCAAGTAAGATATCTCTTAATAAACAAAAGAATCCCCGCTTAGGGGATTTTTTTGTTTAAGGCAATTCCACTTCTTAAAATACTTTTTTAAGTATTTTAAAACTTCGCCTTTTTCACAAAAAATCAAAATAATTATTGCTGATATGTGTTATATAGCTGTTTATTTTGCGGCGTTTAACATTTATACTTGATTATTTTATGTGCGGAATTGTTGGTTATATAGGATTCAGAGATGCTTATCCCATCGTTATAAAAGGACTCCACAGACTTGAATACCGGGGCTATGACAGTGCCGGCATTGCCCTGCTTGACCAGGACCTTAAGGTTTATAAAAAAGCAGGCAAAGTTGAAGACCTTGAAAATTTTGTAAAGGGTATCGACCTGAAGGGTTCAATGGGAATGGGGCATACCCGCTGGGCAACCCACGGCGAGCCGAGCGACCGTAATTCGCATCCACACTCATCCGGCGACAGGAAACTCACCATTATTCATAACGGCATTATCGAAAACTATGGGGTGATCAAAGAAACCCTTATAGCCAAAGGCCACGTTTTTAAAAGCGATACCGACACCGAGGTCTTAATACATCTGGTTGAGGATATCCAAAGGGAAACCGGCCTTGATTTGAAAGATGCCGTACGCGTGGCTTTAAATAAAGTGATAGGCGCATATGCCATTGTGATTATGAGTGCTGATGAGCCGGATTTGCTTATTGCGGCCCGTAAAGGTAGCCCAATGGTGATTGGCGTAGGCAAAGGCGAATACTTCATTGCTTCAGATGCTACGCCTATCGTGGAGTATACCAAAAATGTGATCTACCTTAACGATAACGAAATTGCCTACGTACATCGCGAAAGCCTGTTGGTAAAAAATATCGACAACTCGGTGCAGACACCCTACATCCAGGAGCTGGACCTAAAGCTTGAAATGCTGGAAAAAGGTGGCTACGATCACTTTATGATGAAGGAGATCTATGAACAGCCCCGCTCCATCCGCGATTGCCTGCGCGGCCGTATTTACCCGCAGCAGGGCAAAGTTCAGCTTGGTGGTATCAAGGAATACACCGAGAAGCTTAAAAACGTCGACAGGATCATTATTGTGGCCTGCGGCACCTCCTGGCATGCCGGTTTAGTAGGCGAATACCTGATTGAAGAATATGCCCGTGTGCCGGTAGAAGTGGAATATGCATCGGAATTCCGATACCGCAATCCTATCATTACCGAAAAAGACCTTGTAATAGCCATATCCCAATCGGGCGAAACTGCCGATACTATGGCAGCCATAGAACTTGCTAAAGAAAAAGGGGCAACCATTTTTGGGATATGCAATGTGGTAGGTGCATCTATTCCGCGTTTAACCCATGCCGGTGTTTATACCCACGCCGGGCCTGAAATAGGTGTGGCTTCTACCAAGGCTTTCACTGCCCAGGTAAGCGTATTAACCCTCATTGCATTTTACATAGCCCAACAGCGGGGTAAAATTACCCAAAGTAAAATGGTTGAATATTTAACTGGTTTAAACGAGATTCCGAATTTGGTACAGGAAGCCCTGAAATCAAATGATCATATCCAGGAAATTGCAGCGCGGTTTAAAGATTCAAGCAATTGCCTGTTCCTGGGCAGGGGAAGTTCATTCCCCGTAGCACTGGAGGGCGCTTTAAAGCTTAAGGAGATATCTTATATCCATGCCGAAGGCTATCCGGCTGCCGAAATGAAACACGGCCCTATCGCTTTAATTGATGATGAAATGCCGGTAGTGTTCATCGCCACGAAACATTCATCGTACGAAAAAGTGATCAGCAATATCCAGGAAGTTAAAGCCCGTAAAGGCCACGTAATAGCCATTGTTACCGAAGGTGATACCGAAGTTAAAGGCATGGCCGATTACGTGATAGAAATTCCGCAAACCAACGAGGCCTTTGTACCGCTGGTTGCAACTATCCCGCTACAATTGCTGGCTTATCATATAGCAGTAATGCGTGGTTGTAATGTAGATCAGCCCCGTAACCTGGCAAAGTCGGTTACAGTTGAATAAAAACCTTTTATAAACCTATTTTTACCAACCCCTGCCAGTAACGGCAGGGGTTTTGTTATTTTTGGGAAGAAACAAATACCTGCAACCTATGAGTTTTGAAATTTTTGAACAGGCCGAATCATGGATCTCCTTAATCACACTTACCTTGCTGGAGATTGTTTTAGGCATCGATAACATCGTATTTATCTCCATCCTATCCGATAAACTCCCTGCCAGCCAGCAAAGCAAAGGCAGGCGGGTTGGCCTTGGCATGGCCATGATCACCCGTATCCTGCTGCTGCTATCCATCAGCTGGGTAATGACCTTAACCGCCCCCTTGTTTAACTTAAGCCCAATTTTTAGCATTACCGATGCCGAATGGGTCGAGAAGCTCGCGATTTCGGGCCGTGACCTGATCCTGATCATTGGCGGCCTCTTCCTGATTTATAAAAGTACTGCCGAAATTCACCATAAGATTGAAGGCGATGACGAAAACGAAGGCTCGGTAAAAAAGCATTCGTTCTGGGGCACCATATTACAGATCATGCTGCTGGATATCGTATTCTCGCTCGATTCGGTGATCACCGCCGTGGGGATGGCGAGCCATGTAGAGATCATGATCCTCGCCGTTGTAATTGCCGTAGGCATTATGATGTGGGCATCAAACGGTGTAGCGTCATTTGTAAACAAGCATCCAACCGTAAAAATGCTCGCCTTATCATTTCTGTTGTTAATAGGTGTCTCACTTTTAGCTGAAGCTTTTGAACAGCATATCCCTAAAGGATATATCTATTTCGCTATGGCTTTTTCGGTTTTAGTAGAGATGCTTAATTTGAAAATGAAAGCGAATAAGGGCAAGAAAATAGCAAGCAAAGGGAATTAAAAAACTATTGTGAATCTAATTTATGTCATTGACATCGTTTTTTAATTAATAATAATAGTTAAAAGATTGGGTTACACGGTAGGTTTTCAACGAGCGCAAGGAAAAAGCATAAGGCCCGGCAGGTTCATCCTGCCGGGCCTTATAATGACACAGTCGTAAACTATTGATTACTAGATAGATTTTACAGCTTGAGCGTTACCTGCGGCCCGGGCTTTCCGTTACAAGTCCTCGCTTTACCCGCACACAAACCCGGCACACGCTGTGGTCTTTTCACTGCAATCCCTAACGCGGCCCCCGCACAATATCTCCAAAACATATTTTGCACGTCATCACGATTTTTCTAAGATTTCCCTGATGGTTACTCAATGATATGTGGGAAAAAGTCAATAGACTTATATAATTCAATAACTTTTCTATAATACTACGGTCACCGCTTTCCCACTATACTTAACCACCTTATCAGCCTTAGCCGTTAAAGCCACATCCGAACCATGCGCTCCTTTAACCAATACCACATTAAAAGTGCGGCTCTTTAATTGTCCGGGGAAATGTCCTTTGGTATCTGAAATAGTAAGCTTGCGTGTTTTATCATTCCAGTTTAGCGTAAACGTAGCTGATTGTCCTTTTTCGTAATTATAGTTATCGTTTTCATCCTCATAAAACTTAAATGATGCGTCGGCACCGGGATAAATACGTAGTTCGATATTAGCATTTGGTTTTTCGGTTGCGTATTCAACATCCGGTCCCATAGGTATAATTGAACCTGCTTTTACATAAAGCGGCAATATTTCGATGGGCGCGGCAGCGCTGATTGTTTGGCCGCCATCGAGCAGTTCGCCTGTCCAGAAGTTATACCATTTGCTGGCTGCAGGCAGATAAACCTGGCGGGCTTTAGCTTTTTTGTCGGCATCACTTGAGGTGTACAATTGCTCGGTTACCGGGTTAACCATAAAGGCCGGCCCAAACATATACTGATCAGGAATACCATAAACTTTGGCGTCGCCACGGTAATCAAAAGCCAGCGAACGCATAATGGTGTAGTTATCATTAGTTACTCGCCCCGCTAATGAATAAATGTAAGGCATCAAACGGTAACGGAGTTTATCGAAATTAAGCAGGATCGACCTCGTATTTTCATCCCAGTTTTTGCTGAAGATGGCGCGTTCGCCTTTACCATGTATCCTGAATATAGGGCAAAATGTACCGAACTGGAACCAACGGGTAAACAATTCGCGCTTATCCGGCTGCGACCAATCGGCAGGTTTCCAGTGGTAGTGATATCCACCGATGTCCGACGTCCAGTAAGGGATGCCAGAGGTACAGGCATTGATGCCCTGTGGTACCTGGTCTTTAAAATCATGAAAAGTACACTCAATATCGCTCGACCACAGTGTTGATGCATTGCGCTGCTCACCCGCAAACGACTGTCTTACCAGAAAGAAGGCGCGCTTACCCTGAATATCCCTGCGCCAGCCCTCGTACACGCCTTTGGTATGCTGTAATGAATAGGTATTAAAATAATCTATGCCCTTGCCTATGCTGAAATTACTTTGACGGCGGGCGTCCAGCAATGCACCATTATCGGGCTCGCACTGATCAATCCACCAGGCATCCCAGCCGTAGCGCTTAATCAGGCTGTCGCGGGCCTGGTCCCAGTATAGCTCGCGCGCTTTAGGGTTGTGAGCGTCGTAATAAGTATCAAAGGTATGGGTAACTACGTTGTCCCAGGTGATATCGGTTAAGCCGCCCATTTTGTCCAGTGCGTCATAGTTAGGTGTGCCTTTACCAAACACCGGCCAGATAGAGATCATGGCATGGATGTTCGCCTGATGCAAAGCATCAACCAACTTTTGTGGATGCGGATAGCGCTCAGGCTTCATTACATGCGAACCTATTGGCAACGGGTCCCAGTAATACCAATCCTGCACAATCACGTCCACTGGAATGTGGTTATTGCGATAATTATCTTTTACAGTAAGGATCTCATCCTCGCTCAAGTACCTGTCTTGTGATTGAAACAAGCCGTAAGCCCATTTACCAAACATCGGCGCTTTACCGGTGGCAGTACGATATAAGTCGATGATATGATCAAAGCCGGGCCCGTAGAAAAAGAAATAATCAACCTGCTTGCCACTTTCAGATACATATTTAAATTTGGTATTGTCCGCTTCGGCTCCGTAAAAATTACTTGCCGAGTAGTTGTCCCACATCAAACCATAGCCTTTTGTTGATAGCATCACCGGGATAGCGCCGGTAAGATATTTAATAGCCAGGTCCTGGTTACGGCCTTTGTAATTGATAGACATCGAATCCAGTGGATGACAGCCCAAACCAAATAAGGCCTCATCGGTTGGTGACGTGAATTGCGTGGTAATATTATAAGTGCTGATACCGGCAACGGTAGCCGGAGTCATAGATTTATTATCGCTATCTTCTCCGGCGATCACGTTACCTTTCAGATCTGTATAGATGATAGCGTTAGTGGCCTTATTGATCCTTATTTTCAGTTTCGCCGTAGTAATAAGCACGTCGGTTTTACTATCCGAAACCTGGTAAACCGAATGTTGCAGCCATTTATTGTTAACAACCAGCGAGGGTTTACTTTCAAAAGCATCGAAGATGGTATATTTTACTTCGATGATATCATCCTTACGGATAAGCACCTTCATCAACCCCTTGTCGAGCGTGAAGGTAACGCCATCTGCTGCTTTTTTGAAAGATTTAATTAATGCAAAAGCAGGCATGGTTGAGACGCCAGTTAGAAGCAAAATAATTAACACAATCGATTGCGTAATTTTTGCGCCTTTATGAGATAATTGTTTAAACATCATGAGTACACAAGTTGGTTTATGTTGAGTGTGAGATTGACACCTATTTAGACACTGTGAATATAGTGTACTTTTTTTAATTGGAATAATCTTTTTTGCTCAATTTATGGTAGAAATCGAATCCGGTTTAACGCTACAGGACGCCGTAACGGTACATTATAAAGTTGGAAGGCATTACTTGGCGTTCCCGTCAGCCGCAGGAAGGGCTATGCGCTTCTACTGCTACAAAGCTTTGCTCGATTTACCCCGATTGTCATCCTGAGGGACGAAGGATCATCTTCTGCGCTGTGCGGGTTAGTGGAGAATAGTGAGTAGTGAGTGGTTGATTAGGGAGGATGGTTGTTATTGATGTTGGAGTTGTTGAGATAGCAAAGTACTGTAAACGCAAAAAGCCTTAGGTATTAGCTAAGGCTTTTGCAATGTTGCACCATTGAAGGTGATAAAGGGTGGCACCGACCTACTCTCCCACGTTTTACCGCAGTACCATCGGCTCTGGCGGGCTTGACTTCTCTGTTCGGAATGGGAAGAGGTAGACACCGCCGATATAGGCACCTGAATTTCTTTTGGTTCATTGGTTCATTCGTTCAGTAGTTCATTGGTCTGAGCATACTGTAGAATTTTACCTTTGTACCGATATTTTATTTGTTTGTTATTGTCCTCTCTTCTTTCGTTATCTGGCTACTAATGAACCAATGACACCAATGAACTAATGAACCAGCAAACAATGACATATTATTGAAAGAAGTGATTGAATTTAAGAGAAAACAACAGCTTTTGTTCTTTATCTGTTTGTTTTGTTTCTCACCGGCTCATCTATCCCTCGTCTTATCAGTATTGCTACCAATCAACTAATGAACAAATGAACCAGTGAACGTTTCTTCACGAAGAAAGCTTCGGGCAATTAGTATTACTCGGCTATGATGTCACCACCTTTATACCTGTAACCTATCAACGTAGTAGTCTCCTACGACCCTCTATGGAAGTCTCATCTTGTGGCTAGTTTCGCACTTAGATGCTTTCAGCGCTTATCTATTCCCAACGTAGCTACTCTGCAGTACACCTGGCGGCATAACAGATTCACCAGAGGTTAGTCCAACCCGGTCCTCTCGTACTAAGGTCAGCCCCACTCAAACTTCCTGCGCCCACAACAGATAGGGACCGAACTGTCTCGCGACGTTCTGAACCCAGCTCGCGTGCCACTTTAATGAGCGAACAGCTCAACCCTTGGGACCTTCTCCAGCCCCAGGATGTGACGAGCCGACATCGAGGTGCCAAACCTCCCCGTCGATATGAGCTCTTGGGGGAGATCAGCCTGTTATCCCCAGCGTACCTTTTATCCTTTGAGCGATGGCCCTTCCATGCAGAACCACCGGATCACTATATCCGTCTTTCGACCCAGCTCGACTTGTCTGTCTCACTGTCAAGCAAGCTTATGCTATTGCACTCCGCGTACGGTTACCAAGCGTACTGAGCTTACCTTTGAAAGCCTCCGTTACCTTTTTGGAGGCGACCACCCCAGTCAAACTACCCGCCAAACAATGTTCTCCACTTTGTAGAGTTAGACACCAAATACAGAAAGGGTGGTATTTCAACGTTGACTAAACTACTCCTGGCGAAGCAGCATCACAGTCTCCCACCTATCCTACACATCCTGTATCCGATATCAATGTTAAGCTATAGTGAAGGTGCATGGGGTCTTTCCGTCCCGTTGCGGGTAACCGGCGTCTTCACCGATACCACAATTTCACCGAGCTCATGGCTGAGACAGCGCCCAGATCGTTACACCATTCGTGCAGGTCGGAACTTACCCGACAAGGAATTTCGCTACCTTAGGACCGTTATAGTTACGGCCGCCGTTTACTGGGGCTTCGATTCAATGCTTCGCCTTGCGACTAACATCCCCTCTTAACCTTCCAGCACCGGGCAGGTGTCAGGCCATATACGTCATCTTTCGATTTTGCATAGCCATGTGTTTTTGTTAAACAGTCGCCTGGGCCTTTTCACTGCGGCTGACATTGCTGCCAGCGCCCCTTCTCCCGAAGTTACAGGGCCATTTTGCCGAGTTCCTTAGCCATGATTCACTCGAGCACCTTAGGATTCTCTCCTCGACTACCTGTGTCGGTTTACGGTACGGGTTTTTATTACCTGAAGCTTAGCGGGTTTTCTTGGAAGTCTGATTACCTGAACTATCACATCCCCCGAAGGTTCTGTGTACTATCAGCTTTCAGCATGATCTGCGTACTTAACTACAAACCATATACCTACAGCCTTTAACGAACTATTCCGTCAGTTCGCGTCAGTGTCACTACTCCGTCACCGCATCGCAGTAATAAAAAGTACTGGAATATTAACCAGTTGTCCATCGGCTACGCCTGTCGGCTTCACCTTAGGCCCCGACTAACCCTGATCCGATTAGCGTTGATCAGGAAACCTTAGTCTTTCGGTGGGCGGGTTTCTCTCCCGCCTTATCGTTACTTATGCCTACATTTGCTTTTCTACACTCTCCACAGTCAGTTACCTTCCTGCTTCGCCGATTGTAGAATGCTCCCCTACCAGTCATATTAAATATGAATCCATAGCTTCGGTATACTGCTTGATGCCCGTTTATTATCCATGCCCGATCGCTCGACTAGTGAGCTGTTACGCACTCTTTAAATGAATGGCTGCTTCCAAGCCAACATCCTAGCTGTCTGTGCAATCGGACCTCGTTAGTTCAACTTAGCAATAATTTAGGGACCTTAGCTGATGGTCTGGGTTCTTTCCCTCTCGGCCATGGACCTTAGCACCCATAGCCTCACTCCAGCGTATATTATAAAGCATTCGGAGTTTATCTGGATTTGGTAGGATTTGACTCCCCCGCACCCAATTAGTAGCTCTACCTCTTTATAACTCAACCGCCAGGCTGTTCCTAAAAACA
This sequence comes from Mucilaginibacter sp. Mucisp86, assembly GCF_047324315.1. Classification (NCBI taxonomy): domain Bacteria; kingdom Pseudomonadati; phylum Bacteroidota; class Sphingobacteriia; order Sphingobacteriales; family Sphingobacteriaceae; genus Mucilaginibacter; species Mucilaginibacter sp. Mucisp86. Next base: position 3,162,147 of record NZ_CP168503.1, on the reverse strand, counting down.
TTTCGGGGAGTACGAGCTATTTCCCAGTTTGATTAGCCTTTCACCCCTACCCACAAGTCATCCGGAAACTTTTCAACGTTTATCGGTTCGGTCCTCCAGTACCTGTTACGGCACCTTCAACCTGCCCATGGGTAGATCACAAGGTTTCGCGTCTACCTCCCCTGACTATACGCCCTTTTCAGACTCGCTTTCGCTTCGGATCCGTGTCTTAAACACTTAACCTTGCCAGGGAAGAGTAACTCGTAGGCTCATTATGCAAAAGGCACGCCGTCACCATTACTGGCTCCGACCGCTTGTAAGTACACGGTTTCAGGTTCTATTTCACTCCCCTGTTCGGGGTTCTTTTCACCTTTCCCTCACGGTACTGGTTCACTATCGGTCTCTCAGGAGTATTTAGCCTTACCGGATGGTGCCGGCAAATTCCCACAAGGCGTCTCCGACCTCGCGGTACTCAGGATACCACTATCCTACTATCAATTACCCGTACGCAGCTCTCATGCTCTTTGGCCGGGTTTCCCACCCCGTTCCGGTTCTCTTTAATATTCATGTTGTGGTCCTACAACCCCTGTTATGCCGTAACATAACAGGTTTGGGCTTCTTCCATTTCGCTCGCCACTACTCTGGAAATCACTATTGTTTTCTCTTCCTCTGCTTACTTAGATGTTTCAGTTCGGCAGGTTAGCGCATTTATGCAATTATCCTTCAGATAATTAGGTTTCCCCATTCGGAAATCACCGGATCAAGTCTTATTTGCAAATCCCCGGTGCTTATCGCAGCTTATCACGTCCTTCTTCGCCTCTGAGAGCCAAGGCATCCCCCGTGTACCCTTTCTTACTTTCTTCTACTCTTGCGCCTTTTGCGCCGCAAGGTATGTCTTTATTTTAGATTAGTTGATTCGTTCACTTGTTCACTCGTTCATTTGTCCAAGCAGTATTGCTACCAATGAACTAATTTACTAATGAACCATTGAACTGAAAAAACGTCTCTATCTGTTGTTTTCTCTTGTTTTCAATTACTTCTTCCAATATGTCAAAGAACGTTTTGCGGATGTACAGATGTTTGATTTCAGATGTGCAGATGATTTCTCATTTGCATATCTGCATATCTTCACATTTGCTAATCTGCATCGTGGAGAATAACGGATTCGAACCGTTGACCCCCTGCGTGCAAGGCAGGTGCTCTAGCCAGCTGAGCTAATCCCCCCTAAGATTAATTAGTGATTTGGTGTTTTTTTGAATTAGCGATTTCTTTTAATTCACTAACTCACTAACTCATTAATTCACTTATTGCCTTTTTTGTAGTCCCGAGCAGATTTGAACTGCTGACCCCTACATTATCAGTGTAGTGCTCTAACCAAGCTGAGCTACAGGACTATTCTTTATTTCGGATTTCGGATTTACGATTTTAGATTTTTATCGTAAATCGTAATCTCTTACAATCCTGCCTCAGTTGTTCACACAACACGATGGCTTCATCTTCTGGGTTTTCTTTTTTACGTTTATTTTATAGCGATATCTCATGTCTCTTATCTCACATCTCATATCTACTACTTTAAGAAATATCATGTAGGTAACAGTTCCGAATCACTCTGAGAAACTGCTCCAGAAAGGAGGTATTCCAGCCACACCTTCCGGTACGGCTACCTTGTTACGACTTAGCCCCAGTTACCGACTTTACCCTAGGACGCTCCTTGCGGTTACGCACTTCAGGCACTTCCAGCTTCCATGGCTTGACGGGCGGTGTGTACAAGGCCCGGGAACGTATTCACCGCGTCATTGCTGATACGCGATTACTAGCGAATCCAACTTCACGGGGTCGAGTTGCAGACCCCGATCCGAACTGTGAATGACTTTATGAGATTGGCATCCTGTTGCCAGGTAGCTGCCCTCTGTATCATCCATTGTAGCACGTGTGTAGCCCCGGACGTAAGGGCCATGATGACTTGACGTCGTCCCCTCCTTCCTCTCTATTTGCATAGGCAGTCTGTTTAGAGTCCCCACCTTAAATGCTGGCAACTAAACATAGGGGTTGCGCTCGTTGCGGGACTTAACCCAACACCTCACGGCACGAGCTGACGACAGCCATGCAGCACCTAGTTTCGTGTTCCGAAGAACTAGAGCGTCTCTGCTCTATTCACTAACTTTCAAGCCCGGGTAAGGTTCCTCGCGTATCATCGAATTAAACCACATGCTCCTCCGCTTGTGCGGGCCCCCGTCAATTCCTTTGAGTTTCACCCTTGCGGGCGTACTCCCCAGGTGGAACACTTAACGCTTTCGCTTAGACGCTGACCGTATATCGCCAACATCGAGTGTTCATCGTTTAGGGCGTGGACTACCAGGGTATCTAATCCTGTTTGATCCCCACGCTTTCGTGCCTCAGCGTCAATCATACTTTAGTAAGCTGCCTTCGCAATTGGTGTTCTGTGACATATCTATGCATTTCACCGCTACTTGTCACATTCCGCCTACCTCAAGTACATTCAAGCCCATCAGTATCAAGGGCACTGCGATAGTTGAGCTACCGTCTTTCACCCCTGACTTAACAGGCCGCCTACGCACCCTTTAAACCCAATAAATCCGGATAACGCTTGGATCCTCCGTATTACCGCGGCTGCTGGCACGGAGTTAGCCGATCCTTATTCTCAAGGTACATTCAACTCGATACACGTATCGAGGTTTATTCCCCTGCAAAAGCAGTTTACAACCCATAGGGCCGTCTTCCTGCACGCGGCATGGCTGGTTCAGACTTCCGTCCATTGACCAATATTCCTTACTGCTGCCTCCCGTAGGAGTCTGGTCCGTGTCTCAGTACCAGTGTGGGGGGTCATCCTCTCAGATCCCCTAAACATCGTAGCCTTGGTAAGCCGTTACCTTACCAACTAGCTAATGTTCCGCATGCCCATCTTAGTCCTATAAATATTTGATTATAATGCGATGCCACATCATAATGTTATGCGGTCTTAATCTCTCTTTCGAGAGGCTATCCCCCTGACTAAGGTAGGTTACATACGTGTTACGCACCCGTGCGCCACTCTCACAGGGAGCAAGCTCCCCGATCCCGTCCGACTTGCATGTATTAGGCCTGCCGCTAGCGTTCATCCTGAGCCAGGATCAAACTCTCCATTGTAAAATGTTTTGTTTTAATCTCTGACCCTATTATTAATTAATAGAATCTGTATTATTATATCTTTATACAGTCTCTCATTTTGTTTGTAACTCTTCAATCTTCCGTTGCCTCAGCCCCTTCCGATCTCCCGTTACGCTACATGATTTCCATTTCTTAAAAGAACTTTTTCGCCTCCCCTTCACGGTTCTGCTATATAATCTATCAGGATTACCTGATCTGATTTGTCATTTTCTATCCGGCGAGAATCGCTCTCTTTCCGCTTTGATTCCGAGAACCTAAAACCCTCATCCTCTTTTCTTTAGAAGCTTTTAAACTTCTGTCCCGCTTGGGGCTGCAAAGGTAGAAACCTTTTCTTTATTTCCAAAACTTTTTTTTTATTTTTTTTATTCTAAGTTTCAGACCCGCTTCCCTCTCTCTTTCTCCCCGTTTGCGGGCTGCAAAGGTGTGAATTATTTCCCAATTCCACAAAAAGATTTTTATCTTTTTTCTCCTCTTCTCTAACTCACTCTCAACCTTTAAAGAACTATCCCCGCTCCCTCGTTTGCGGGCTGCAAAGGTAGACACTTTTCCTTTTTATCCAAATTATTTTTACCCATTTTTAACCCTTTCCCTATAACTCACTATTCCTCAATAAGAAAAAGTTTAAAGCAAGCCGCAAATGCCAGCGTTAGGGATAGTAGCGGATACCGGCCCGCGCCTAATGCCCGTGCAGTATGAGCGGATAGCCCGGCCGCAAGGAACGCCCATAACCTTATCAAATGGCAGTATTTTATTGTTATTTATAAGCCGTAAACCCGAAAACCCTCCCTTCAGCGATAAAAGCAATATGGATGGTACCAATACCTTCTTCATCACGGATATGCTTTGCCTATCTAAATTAAGTAAAAAGAACTCCAACTTTTCGTTTACGATACCTAAAACGATTTACAGAAATCTATATTTGTTAAATAACCAGAATAAACACAACACATCTAATATATGGAGGATAAACCGCTACGAAGCCAGCAATGGTTTGGTAAAAAGGGCAAAGACGGCTTTATATACCGCGCGTGGATGAAAAACCAGGGCATCCCGGCACATCAGCTACAAGGTAAACCCGTAATTGGGATCTGCAATACATGGTCAGAGCTTACGCCCTGTAATGCTCATTTCCGGGAATTGGCGCAGTCTGTAAAAAACGGCATTTATGAGGCGGGAGGTTATCCGGTAGAATTTCCGGTAATGTCATTAGGCGAAACTTTGGTTAAACCTACTGCCATGCTTTACAGAAACCTGGTGAGTATGGATGTTGAGGAGAGTATTCGCGCCAACCCGCTGGATGGCGTAGTGTTGCTTTGCGGCTGCGATAAAACCACGCCGGCCCTGGTGATGGGCGCGTGTAGTGTTAATATCCCAACTATTGTTGTTTCGGGCGGGGCCATGCTAACCGGCAAATACCGGGGAAGGGATATTGGAACATCAGACATATGGCGTTTTTTTGCCGATCATCAAACCGGGCAAATGAACGATGAAGACCTTTATACTGCCGAGGCCTGTATGGCCCGAAGCCAGGGGCATTGCGCAGTAATGGGTACGGCATCAACCATGGCCTGCATGGTTGAATCGCTGGGACTTTCACTGGCAGAGAACGCTGCCATCCCTGCGGCCGACTCGCGTCGCAAAGTATTAGCGCATTTATCCGGCAGCCGCATTGTTGACATGGTACGGGAAGACCTCAAGCCTTCGGACATTCTTACCCGGCAGGCTTTTGAAAATGCCATCACTGTTAATGCTGCGATTGGCGGATCTACCAATTTTATTATTCACCTGCTGGCGATAGCAGGTCGCATCGGGATTGATCTGAATATGGATGATTTCAATACCTCCGCCCGTAAAATACCTTTGCTGGCCAATCTGCAGCCATCAGGCAAATATTTTATGGAGGATTTTTATTATGCCGGAGGTTTGCCAGCCCTGATGAAAGAGCTCCATGAACAGCTTAACAGCAGTGCAATAACCGTAAGCGGGCATCCTATCTCACACAACTATGAAAACAGCGAATGTTTTAACCGCGAGCTCATAGCTCCGGTTGATAATCCTTTTAACCCAACAGCAGGCATAACTGTACTTAAAGGCAACCTTTGCCAAAACGGAGCGGTGATCAAACCGTCTGCTGCAAGCAACGGTTTAATGCAACATACCGGCAGGGCGGTTGTATTTGAAAATATAGAGGATTTTAACCACCGGATCAATGACCCGGAACTGGACGTAGATAAATACAGCGTTTTGGTATTGAAAAATGCAGGCCCCAGAGGCTATCCCGGCATGCCCGAGGTTGGCAATATGCTCATCCCTAAAAAACTGGCCGACCAGGGCATTACCGATATGGTGCGCATCTCCGACGGGCGAATGAGCGGTACGGGTTTTGGCACCGTAGTACTGCATGTATCGCCGGAAGCGGCAATCGGCGGAACATTGGCTGTGGTACAGGATGGCGATATTATCAAACTTGATGTACCCGCCGGCACGCTGCATCTTGAAGTTAGCGACGACGAGATAGCCGAAAGAAAATCAAAACTGGTATTAAATAACAATATCAGCAAACGCGGATACACTTATTTATATCAAAATCATGTGGAACAGGCTCATCTTGGCGCCGATCTTGATTTTTTAAAGGGAAGCTCGGGAAGCGACGTTTTGAGGGATTCGCATTAGTAAATTATAAAAATGTCATTTCGACGAGCAGGAGAGGAAGACGCTGTGGGGCGAGGAGAAATCTTATACGCCATGCATTTGCTTATCGCTTGTATAAGATTTCTCCTCACGCCGGGCACTCTCCCACGCACGCGTTCGTCGAAATGACAAGTGGCCATTAACCAACCATCAACCTAAAAAATGATAACTGATAAATTTAGCGGCCAAGTAGCCATAATAACCGGCGCCGGACAAGGGATAGGTTTTGAGATAGCTAAACAGCTAAGCCTTGCCGGAGCAGCCGTATTACTAAATGACTTGAGCGAAGAACTGGCCACCAGGGCGGCAGATACTATTAATAGTTTGGGAGGTAATTGTTATCCGATAGCCGGGGATGCTTCAGATATCGATTTCATACAGCAAATGGTTGCTGAAGCTGTTCAACGTTACGGCAAACTTACCATTGCCATTGCCAATGCGGGCATCACTTTGTTTGGCGATTTTTTGAATTATCCGGCCCAATCCCTGCAAAGTGTGATGAATGTTAATCTGCAAGGCAGCTTCTTTTTAGCGCAAAGGGCCGCCAGGCAAATTGTAAAACAAAAAAGCGGGGGAAGCATCTTGTTCATGTCGTCGGTTACGGGGCACCAGGCCCACCAGGACCTTGCCGCTTATGGCATGACCAAAGCTGCCCTCGAAATGCTGGCCAAAAGTTTGGTGGTTGAACTTTCACAGCATCAAATTACTGTAAATACCGTTGCTCCCGGCGCTACTTTAACCGAGCGTACTATGGAAGATGCCGGCTATCAAAAAACCTGGGCCCGCATTACGCCCATGGGTCGCGCCGCAACCGTTGAAGATGTGGCAAATGCCGTGCTCTTTTTAGTATCGCCAGATGCTAGGCATATCACCGGGCAAAACCTGGTAGTTGATGGCGGATGGACGGCGGTGAGTACTTCGCCTTATTAGTGAGTGGTTGATTGGGTGAGTGGTCTTCTTCCTTTGGATTAAAAACCAGACTTACGAAGTTTTAAAAACTTCGTAAGTCTTAATGGACTCTAAGATCATTCAATAAATAATCAAACGTAAACTTCGGCTCATAACCGAAATACCGTTTAGCCTTGTCGCTTACATAAACCCTATCGATGCTTTTCGGAAGAGCCCAACCTTTGGATTGGTAAACAGCTTCAGCACCCGGATAGTGTTTCTTTATAACTGATGCTGGATCATGCTTTAGCTGCGCAAGCTCGCCCTTTTTAAAAGGCGAACTGCTTGTGATGTTAAAGATCTCGAACTCCGGAAAAGTTTGCTCTAAAGCCAATCGCAGACCTTCGACACCATCCCGTTCATCAAGGCCGCGGTACAGGCGATGATTTAGTTTGAGGTTATCAGTTTCGGGCAGGAAACGACCAACCCTGTAAACTGATGTTTGCAATCCTTCGCGATAAAAGAAATCTTTACAAAGCTGCTCGGCAGTTTGCTTGGTAATGTCATAAATATCGCGGGGCTTAATCATCAATTCTTCATCAACCCAAACTGCCTGGTTAGCATCAACCATCGCATAGCCGTAAATAGATGTGGTGCTGGTGTACAGCATTTTTTGTACGCCGTTGGCTACACAGGCGTTGAGCAAATTAAGCGTGCCATAAATATTTACATCGATGAATGCTTCCCTTGGATAATTCAACTCATAATGCTTACCATGGATGGCTGCAGTATGAATAATTGCATCGATATTTTGAGACACTGCTAAAACAGCATCTTTATTTAATATATCAACCTGCACATCGGTTGTTTCGGCGGGGATTATGTCTATACCGATAACACCATGACCGTGCGCCTGCAAATGTTTAACTGTAACTCCCCCTAACCTGCCCGATGAGCCTGTAACTAAAACACGCATATATTAATGTCCGGGCGCTATTGCCAATATCCGGGTCCACTCGGGGTGGCGTTTCAGGTATGATGCCACATAAACACAGAGCGGTACCAGTTTCAGATTGTTTTCTTCAATATAATTAAATGTCTTTTCAACAATGGCCGATGCAACACCTTTGCCTTCCAGCTCAACCGGCACTTCGGTATGGATGAGGTAAATTTTATCGTCTCTTTTTTTGTAGTCGATAAAAGCGCGGTGACCTTCAACAATCAATTCAAAATTGTGGATGGCTTCATTATTTACAAGGGGAATCTCTTCGTATTTCATAGCTGTATGTGTTACGTGATGAACAAATGTAAATGTATAAAATGTTCGCCCTGTTTAACAGATTTTACTTCTTAATTCCCCAAACCGATAACGATCCCGCTTTAACTTTAAACTCAGCCCAGCCATCGGCAGTGATCACTACTTCCTCCCCATCATGCTTGTTCAAATAATCCACAAAAACTTTACCTGCATGCCCGGCCCCGATTTCCATTTCCTTAAAACCATCCTCGCTGTTTGAAATTACCACGGCACAACCTGAATCTTCGTGATCCGTATCGCCTTCACGCGTCCAGCCTATACAATTTGGGTGATCAAAATAATCGCGCTGGGTTCCATAAGCCATATTTTTTCTTACATAAAGCATAGTTTCCAGCTCCTCAACCACAGGTAGTTCAATTTCGTATTCTTCACCGTCGCCGCCCTTGTCGGTATATTTTGCGCCGTACATATCGGCATAAAAAACACATGGATAACCGGCGTCGCGCAGTAATATAAGCGCATAGGCAATTGGTTTAAACCATTGCTCTACCGGCTGCTCCAACGATTGCAGCGGTTGGGTATCATGGTTTTCAACCAGGGTAACTGCCCGTTCGGGGTTTACGCTAACCAATGTATTATCAAAAATTGTAGTAAGGTCATAATCTTTGCCCTGTTTAGAAGCATGATGGATATTATCATGCAACGGGGCATCAAAAAGCGACATGCGACCTTCGGTGGCTTCAATATATTTTAACAGCTTTGGTAACTCAAAAGCCCAGTACTCGCCAACGGTAAAAAACTCGTGCTTAAACTCGCTGCGCATATAATCAAGCCATTCATTATAAAAACCGTGATCCATATGTTTTATGGCATCAAGCCTGAAGCCGTTAAACCCGGCAGTTTTGAAATACCATTTGCCCCAGTTTTTTAATTCCTCCCTTACGCTCGGGTTACGGGTGTCAATGTCCGAAAGCATAAGGTAATCATAGTTGCCATTTTCATCGTCAAGCACATCCTTCCAGCCCTCGCCATATTGGTTCTGGATGCTGAATATGGCCGTTTCCTTTTTATAAGCATCATAGTCAATACCCGAAAAGCATTGCCAATCCCATATAAATTTGGAGTATTTCCCCTTGCGACCGGGAAATGTGAATTTGGTATAAGCACCTATTTCATAAACATCGCTTATAAATTCGTTGCGGTTGGCCGGGTCAACCTTACGGGCGTTAACCTTTTCAATTTCATCGGCTCCGCCCATATGATTAAGCACAACATCAACATAAACTTTTAACTGGGCTTTTTGAGCAGCGGCTATGGCATCAAGATACTCCTGTTTAGTGCCGTATTTGGTAGCGACGGTACCTTTCTGATCAAATTCGCCAAGATCATAAATATCATAAACATCGTACCCGGCCGAGTAGCCTCCGCTTGCAGCTTTATAAGCCGGCGGAAGCCATACCGAATCGATCCCTTTTTTCTTTAAATTTTCTGCATCATTTTTTAACTGATTCCACAATCTGCCTCCGGCGGGGTAATACCATTCAAAAAACTGCAGCATTGTAAAATTTTCCATGCGTTTAATTAAGTAAGCTATTTATAGTTGATACTTAACTAAATATACGCAGAAAGGTTTTAGCAAGACTTAAAGACAGCATTAAATCATTGTGGACCAATATTTACCCCGCATGGATCCTGTAGCGCTATCAGGCGATGACCGTACAAGCGATCACATTAACAGCCTGGCAATTATAAAGCTATAATAGGCTATGGCAAGTTTTTTGAGATTATCTTTGTGCGCTAATTATAAGAACACCATAATTTAGCAGTGCTGTTCCACCTGTATTCTGTGATTGAAACAATGCTGCAACTTCTTCCTTTATTTTTTGCCTGGATGGCTCATCAGCTTGCGACATGGCGGCTACTATCGGGGCGCCAACTTCCATCATTATTTGCCAGTAAAGGTCAAAACTTCCATAGTCTACCTTTCCGGCTATCTCACTTTGGGTTATATGATTAAAGCCTGCGTGCTTTAATAAATTGGCAATAACATCCGGCTTTGCACAGCGAAACATTCCCGGAGCGCCGGGAGGCGGGGCGGGCAATATCACGTGTTTCTGGATAACACTCATCATGGTGGTAACCCAGTTATTTTTTTCGGGGCCTGCCCATACCGCAGTAGCAAAGCTACCGCCGGGCTTTAGTACCCTGTAAATTTCATTTGCAGCCAATTGCATATCCGGAAAAAACATGAACCCCATGCGGCAACTCACAGCATCAAATGTTTCGGCGTCAAATGGCAGTTCGCTTACGTCGGCAATTTGAGCCTTGTAGTTTTTTATTCCCCTGGCTGCGGCATTTGCCTTTGCTATTTCGAGCATACCTTCGGCAATGTCAGTGCCTGTTACCGTACCATTAGGTGTTAAAGCGGCCAAGGTTAACCCCGGTTCGCCGGTACCGGCAGCTATGTCCAGCACATGATCCCCGTCTTTTATATTAAGGTTGTTAATAATAGCATCGCCCATGGGTTTTAAAAACCGCATATTGAATTCGTCCCACTTTTTCCATCCGGGCGAAAACTTATTCCACGATTGCTTTTGCTGATCGCGGATCTGTTCCAATTGCTTTTCCATAGCCAATGATGATACAGTATGATATGATAAATTTAATACAATAAATCAACATGTTTACATCAAAGCCCTATTGATGATTAAAACAAAAATCCTCAGCTGCTCTGGCGAGGGGATTTAATTTCGTAACTGCAAATGCTATTTATCTTCCCGTATTGCTTTCATGCCCTTTGTCCATCGCACTAATTGATCGAGCATGATTTTGGCATTTTTATCAAGTCTCTCGTCTGCGGTAAAGTTATTATCCTCGTCAACAAATTGATTTAACTGAGGGATATTCACCATTTCGGCAAGGGCCACATTTTTAAGTGAGAGCAAATCGGTTTTTAAACTCATAACCGCTCTTACACCGGCAAAGGGGCCAATAGAATAGCTTACAATGCCACTTGGCTTGTAAGCCCATTCGTGTACCAAATATTCAATGGCATTTTTAAGCGGGGCTGGATAGCTATAATCATATTCGGCAGTTACAAAAATAAAGGCATCGGCTTGTTCAATTTTAGCGCTCCATTGTTTGGTGTGCTCATGTTCATATTGTTTAAGGGCAGGATGAACTGGCTCGTTCATCAGCGGGAGGTTAAGCTCACCAAGGTCAATCATTTCGGCCTCAAAACCATGGTTATTGGCTGCCTCAGTTATCCATTTGGCAATTGCGGGCCCTTTACGGCCCGGGCGTACGGTTGATGTTATTACTTTGAGTTTATACATGCTTATCTGTTTGCAGTAAATATTAACAATTCATTACAACTGCAAATAAATAAAAGGCAAGATGATAAAATCGTTACAAATTTTATTTAAGTATCAATACCGGGTGCCTGGCATTTAAAGATAAAGCCTCCGTGATGCTGCTATGGGTTAAATTATAAAAAAAGCTATGCTTACCTGGCAGGGCAATGATCAGTTGCACCCGCTGTTCTGTGGCAAAATTAAGTATACCACGTACTATATTCTTATCATCCGAATAATGCAGCTTACACTCATAGCAGTTAACCAATTGTTTTACCGAAGCTTCAAACTCGGCCTCCCGACCAATATGCTTGTTCTTCGGATCGACATAAAGAAGCATCAGCTTTGGGTTAAGCCAGCTGTGCGAAGTATTAAGGCCTTTTAAAACGCCGAGCCGGGCTACGGCTTCAAAATCGCAGGGTACCAGTGCCTGCTCTATTTTTTGATAATTACAATCAGGCGGGATCACCAATACTTTTACCGGACTGCTTTTTGCAATTTCTATGATCTGTTCACCAATCATGCTTAACTCGTGCCCCATATCGCCCCCAACTATCATCAGATCAGGATGCTGATCTTCAACTACATCGTGTATAGCCCTAATAATAGGCTCAGTACTAACTACCGTTTCAATTTCAATGGTTTCGTGACAGCGGTTTTTCAGCTTTTTCATGAGCTCCTTAAGCTGAACTTCTATTTTTTGCCGCTCATTTTCAATATCATCAGCGCTTATCAGCAAAAAATCGGGCGAAGGAAGGATCTGCTCGTATACCGATGTATAGTAGCTTTTAAGGAGTATGATTTTCTTTATCGGCATATCGCAACCCATGTCGGCTGCATATTTGATGGCATTGGCATTGGTGTCGGAAAAATCTACAGGTATTAATATAGTTTTCATAACAAACAATTTAGGTACGTACGAGCCCCGTGCGCTTAATGCTAAATTTACGATTTGTTTAACTATTTTAATACAACTATTTTATCGCTAAAACGCTAATAAAACCTTACCCCCTTTATTATAAGCAAAGGCATCCTTAAACTGTTCAGTTGGGAAAACTGCCGAAGCAGCAAGCTGAAATTCGGCCCGGCCAATGGAATGTACCAAATGGCTGATCATATGACTTCGTTCTTCATGTGAGAGTGCCGCCACATATCCCCTCACGCCAAAGCCCTTAATGACCAGATTTTTAAAAACAACCTCGGCATTGAAATATGATGTTGGTTCGGGATCAAGTAAACCGTAAGCAATAAGGCACCCGCCTGGCGACAGTGATGAAATTATTTCGGTAGCTAATGGCCCGCCAACAGCATCAAGCGCCGCTTTTATACCTTTACCTTTGGTAAGCTCATCAATAGTTTGCTTAAGCTTTCCCGATTCGGGAACAATTACGTGTTCGGCCTTTAATGCGAGCAACTCCTTTTTTTGTTCCTCATGCCGCACGGTGGCAATTACACAAATGCCTCTTTCTGCAGCCAATTGTATCACAATACGCGATACTGTTGAATGACCGGCAGTAAGCAGTAGCCAGTCGCTGCTTTTAACTTTTGCTTCCTGTATCAGGCCATATGCAGTGTAAGCGTTAAGTAGTAATTGTGCTGCTTTTTGTAACGGGAAATTGTCGGGTAATAATACAACGTCCTGCTCATCAACTACCACGTATTGCGCCCAGGCCCCTATTTTACTAAAAGCTACCAGGCTGCCTTTGGGGATAATGCTGTCATGCCCGGCCTCTTCAACGTAACCAGCGCCTTCCAGTCCTGCTATTTGCGGCAACACGGGTTGATAGCGATATTTCCCCTCAATAAAAAGCAGGTCGGCCGGATGTATGGGGCAGGCCTTTACCCTAATGAGCAATTGGCCGGGCGCCGGTTTGGGATAAGCTAAGTGTTTCAGTTGTATCACATCGGCGGCATTACCTGCCTGCTCAAAAACCAGTGCTTTCATAGTTGAAATACAAATTTCGGCTATGAAAGTTTTAATAGCATTTGATAAGCCATAGCTAAAGTGACTATTTGTTTATCCCAAAGTTGTTAGATTTGAGACACGAAGGCACGGGATTAGAAAACCAATCGTGCTTCGGTTTAATTAAAGACGATCATGGATGATTTTTCGGCGATAGTGAACTATGTAAAGCGGTATATCCAGCTCACGCCGGAAGAAGAAGCTTTTTACGTTTCGCTCCTAAAGATCAAAAAGGTAAGGAAGAAACAATTTATCGTTCAACCCGATTTTGTTTGCAATCATCGTACCTATGTTGTTAAAGGCGCCCTGCGCTCCTATCTTATTGATGCAGACGGGCAGGACCACACGGTAGCTTTCGGCATTGATGACTGGTGGATCTCTGATTTTAACAGCTTTTTTTTCAGGCAGCCAGCCACACTGTTTGTAGAAGCACTGGAAGCAAGTATAATTATCCAGATCTCATACGATGACGAACAACTGCTGCTTAATACCTATCCAAAATTTGAAAAGTTTTACCGCATCCTTGCTCAAAACGGATACGCTTATCTTCAAAAACGTATTTTGGCCGATATCAGCCTCGACGCCACCGGGCGCTATGAAAATTTCCTGCAAAAATATCCGCTTGTTGCAGTCCGTGTTCCGCAATATGCATTAGCCTCATATTTAGGCATTTCGCATGAACTTTTAAGCAAGATCCGTAATAAGCGGGTTAAAAAAAGTTGAAAAACTTCAACTGAATTTCTTGGTTTTCTTCATTTTTATACAGGCCACTTAACCGGACCTTTGATTATCAATTTAATCAAAGCAAATGGAAAATTCAGTTAACGGGATAAGTGACCTAACAGGCGATAAAAGCCTTGCATTATCTCAAAATAAATTATTCAACCCTATAAAAGTCGGCGCTACAGAACTAAGCCACCGTGTGGTAATGGCTCCGCTTACCCGCATGCGCACAGTTACCGGCAGTATCCCAAACGATCTGATGGCCGAATATTACAGTCAGCGCGCAACCGAAGGCGGTTTGATTATCGCCGAAGCCACCCTGGTATCAACCAACGGACAAGGTTATTACGGAGCACCGGGCATATACAATGATACACAGGCCGAAGGCTGGAAAAAAGTTGTTAACGCCGTGCATAATAAAGGTGGTAAGATCTTTTTACAATTGTGGCATGGTGGCCGTCAATCGCATGTGGATTTGCAACCCGACGGCGGCTTACCTCTTGGCCCATCTGTAATCCCTCATGACGATGTGGTTTACACGCCTAAAGGCTGGGTGCCCGTAACGCTTAACCGCGAAGCTACCGTAGCGGATATTAAGGCCATTGTTGCCGATTTCCGTTCAGGTGCAGAGCGTGCACTTGCCGCCGGGTTTGATGGTGTGGAACTGCACGGTGCCAACGGTTATTTGATAGACCAGTTTTTACAGGATGGCTCAAACCAACGAACAGATGAATATGGCGGTACTATCGAAAAAAGGGCCCGCTTACTTTTAGAAGTAACCGAAGCTATAGTTTCTGTTTTTGGTGCCGACCGTGTAGGTGTACGTGTGGGACCAAGCGGGACATTTGGCTCTATGCATGATAGTGACCCAGTCGCTCTTTTCAGCTATGTTGCCGAACAATTAAACAAGTTTGGGCTGGCTTACCTGCATATTATTGAACCACGCATCAATGGCAGTTATGAAGTTGCCGAAGGTCTTGAACCGGTAGCATCCAAAAACCTGAGGGCCATTTTTAAAGGCAACATTATCTCAGCCGGTGGCTTTCAGCCCGATAATGCCGAAGATATTATTGAAAAAGGCGATGCAGATCTTGTTGCCTTTGGCAGATATTTTATCTCCAACCCAGATCTGGTTAAAAGGATAAAAGAAAACCTGCCGCTTAATGCTTATGACAGGGATACATTTTACGGAGGAGATGCACGTGGCTATATCGATTATCCTTTCTATAGCAACAATTAATTATAGATCCCTAATAACACTTGCCGTTAATGGCGGATCTTTATAAATTAAACACAAAAGGCTTATCCTATTACCGGGTAAGCCTTTTGTATTTTAGTGGTTACTTTTAAAACTTTATGCTCATGCTCAGGGTTCCGCGTGTTGGATTTTGAGGGGCCAAACGGAAGGACCAGTATTTTTCGTTCGTCAGGTTATCCAGCTTAAAGCCTATACGATATTTGGGCTGATCGTAAAACACAGTAGCATCAACCGTAGTATATGACGGAATGGTGAATTTAAATGTTGCTGTATTGGTTTGATATGAATCACTTCCGTAATTACCGCCCACTCCAAAACCTAAACCCTGGATTTTACCATGGGTAATGCGGTAACTCATCCATACATTGGCCAATCGGGCCGGACCTGAATTAGCCGGACGTAAACCCTGCAGCCCCGTACCCGGGGCAGCGTTGGTAATTTTGCTGTTGTTATATGCAAACCCTGCTACAATATTAAAGCCATTAAAAGGATTCGCAATTAATTCGGCCTCGATGCCTTTGCTGAGCTGCGTACCGGCCTGGGTTGAAAAGCCTGGATGGGCCGGATCATCCATGGTGGTGTTGGTTACCGAAATATCGTAATAGCTCACAGTCGAGCTGATTTTGTGGTCCCAGGCATCAACCTTTATACCCGCTTCCCATTGGTTGGCATATTGAGGTTTAAATGGTGTGTTATCAAAGCTGGTTGCACTCACATTATTAAAGCCGTTCATATAGTTTCCGAATAATGATACCTGGTTTTTAACCACCTGGTAAACCAAACCAAATTTCGGCGACCATGCCGTTTGGCTGAAATTTCCGGTAGTTTTACCATCGGCAGGAGTATAAGCGCCTTTATTAACAAACCTATCAACACGGATGCTGGCCATGGCATTCAGGCGTTCGGTAATATTAAACACATCTGACACGTAAGCCGCGTAAGAGCTCTGGTTATTTTGAACATAATCACCTGCCTTTGGTGCAGCAGCGGCCACGAGGGCCGAAACTTTATCTGCCGTAAAACTATTATAAGCGGCTCCCGGATCGAGGTAATTGATAGATGGAGTGCTTACTGTAATGTTGGTATTATTACTTTTCTGATTGTAATATTCTAAGCCGGCAACAATACGGTTACGGAATTGCCCGATTTTAAAATCGCCTATGAAGTTTTGCTGCACGTTGGTGATATAATACGGATAATCCTCCTGGGTAACCTGGCGTTTTATTTGTTTGGTACTGTCAACAAGGGTGAATGCTGTAACCATGCCTTTGGTAGTTGAAAAGGTTTTATTAAACATGGTTTGGGATTTCCATTTATCAGAAATCCTGTAATTGATTAATGAATAAAGGTCAATTTGCCGGCTCAGGTAATCAACACTATTGTTACCAAATGAACGTTTGTAATCAATACCCAGATCTTTAACATTGTAGATTTTTCCTTTAGTATCGGGTGCAAGCCTGTATGCCGATGTCGCATTTGAGTTACCAATTTCGGCGTCTACGTCAACTGTTAAACGGTCATTAACAATGTAAGTAATGCTTGGCGCAATAAAAAAACCACGGTTAAAACCTGCATCCTGGAAACTATGCTCATTATGTAATGCTGCATTTACCCGGAACAGTACCGATTTATCCTTATTCAAAGGCATATTCACATCGGCCGTAAGGCGGTTAAGATCGAAGCTGCCCGTTTGGTAAGCAATTTCGGTGCGGGGCGTTTCATTGGGCTGTTTGGTAACGCGGTTAAATAAGCCGCCAAATGAAGCAAGGCTGCTGTTGAACAGTGTGCCAGTAGGGCCTTTGATCGCTTCTATTTTTTCAATATCGGCAGGATCGATACTATTAAAGTTATAGCCAGCAACGCTATTACGGATAAAATTACCGGTAACAAAACCACGCGACAGCAGGGTTGTACGCCCATTGTTATACACCAGCGGCACGCCTGTACCAGGAATGTTTTTAAACCCGTCTACATAGCTGGTTACTACCTGCTCTTTCATCAGTTCGCTGGTAACTACGCTGTAAACCTGGGGATTTTCGAGGTTTTTGATGGGCAAACGCGCAACATCCTCAGTTTCCTTTTTCAGAAATTTGTTGTGTTTGGCACTTTCCACATAAACCTCCTGCAAGTCCTTCGCGCCTTCAGTCAAAACAAAATTCACTGTAGTGGTTTCACCGGCAGTGATTATAATTTCTTTGGTTTGAGTTTGCAGGCCAATAAAACTTGCAACCACGGTGTATGTACCTGCCGGAATATTTTTAATGGTAAAATGTCCGGTTTGCCCGGCAGTAGCACCAAACCTGGTATTGGTTAAAATGATATTGACAAACTCGGCAGGATTACCGTCCGAAGTTTTTACAGAACCTTTTGCAGTGCCCGTGCCAGTTTGAGCTTTTACGTTAATATTTAAAAGCAATAATGCCAATAGGCAAGTAAAAAACTTGTTGAAATTATTTTTAACGTTTATTGTTACAGGTTTATCAAACGCATAAATAGGGGTATTTGTAAAATCCATATTTTACTTAAATAATAAATTGATTAAAAGGATCTGCATTAATTGATCCGGGCCACAAAATTTTCTGGCGACCAGCACACACCGGATTTCGGCGCAAAGTTATATTTATTTAGATTAATTACAAATAAGGCTTGAAGATTTAGCTTACTTAGGTTGATGATGAGTGCTATAGAAAATCACAAATGATTACGGAATATTTTTTCTTTAATCACAACGTGTTTAGCTTATCAAATCATCGCCCGGCGACGTGCATAATTAACACCAACACTTTTCCCTCTTTGAAGTATGGTTGGATTGATTCACCTTTCAAAGTTTTTTAGTGTAAACTTTTCTTCGTTATAAATTATTTGCACAGCACGATATGTTATATTTCGCTTATATCTTTACAAAAGAAAGCTTAATTAATTTCAACCCGAAAAAATTAAGATCAAGATATGGCAATAGAAATAAAACCCGAAATAATAAAAGAAATTGCAGGCTGGCTTGATACAGGCATGCTTTGTTTTTATCAAAACCACAGGCGAACTTGAGTCTTATCCCGAAAATTTAGAATATTCGGGGATGGAAGATATGTGGAGCGAGGTAACAGAAAAAATAGAAGCCAACCCGGATGATTATTTGGCCTTTGAGCCTATGGCCAGCCGTGAAGCATTCAGAGTAATGGAAACTTTGTAAGCACAATTGAAGACGTACTTACCCATACCCGGTTTACGGATGCACTTTCTTACAAAGGGCCATTCAGAAATTTCAATAATTTACTGCATGATCACCCCGAATTACGAGAAAAATGGTTCGCTTATAAAAACGCCCGTTATATTGCCTACGTAAAGCAAACAATAGCCTTTGAAAATAACGACTTTGAATCAGATTTTGACGATGATGAGTAATAACATATAAGAAAATGGTGTTATCTAACCAGTTCGAGCAACCTGAGTAATTCATTATTGCTCATATCTCCTGTTCGGATTTATCATAAATAGATAACAGGTACACGCTTATTCAAAGCTTATCTACAATCTACTATAGGGAAATCGCGTTTAAAATAATTTGATCTGTTTTGCTAAATCTCATCTGAAAAATTTCTACACGAATGCTTTTCAAACCATCCGCAATTAATCGAATTACACGAATTTTCAATTAAAAAAGATTCGTGTAATTCGATTAATACGTAAAAATTAGTGTGAAAATTTTTCATTTATACTATTTCTATCTGCATGTGGTTAAAAGCGATCTCTCTGTAGTCTACTCCTCCTTTCCCGGAAAGCTTTCGCTGCCACGCATGTAGCTTCCCAAGCGTTTGAGCAAATAGGTTGCCTTTATCAGTAGTGTTTTGTCAGTAATAAAATCGCTGATATCGTCGGCTTTGTTCATCAGCTCCTGCTTGTAAACATCTTTAAAATCAAAGTAATTGAGTGTAAAGTTCCACTTGCTTGTTAAAAATGAAAAAACCTCGCTGTCATTTTCAAGTAATTGCGAGTAGTTAATTACCAGGTAATCGTCTGGAAGAAGCTTTTTTAACGAATGCAGGATAGCCTCATTATAGCTGATCCATACCTTCAGGTAACTCTCGGCATGATCATTATAAAAAGCCTTCAACCTGCGTGGTCGCCTGAAATAAGCCCAGGCCATCCGCTGAACATAATTGCGGGCCATATACTTTTGGTCGATCGCAGCAAAATCACGCCTTAGCAGTGAACTGACTACCGATTGATAATTACGCAATACCACGAGGTACCTGGCACCAGGCAGCAACTTAGCATAAGTATCCAGGAAAAGGCAGGTACGCGGATCTTTCCAGGCCCATTGCTCATAAAGCTGCTGTTTGATACCGATAACAGCCTTCATCTTTTCGAGTTGGTAAAGCGGCACTTCAATATCCTTGGTATCGGTAAGCCCCGACACTTCAATACTGTTACGATCAAGTATTTCTTCATGGAGCTTTAAAAACTCAAGATCTTCAAAGTGACCGTCGACATTTCCAATGCCGCTTCCACATAAACGTTCTCCAACCTGCAGGCCACAGCGGCTTAACCAGTTGGTTACAAGTGATGTACCTGAACGGTGCATACCGGTAATAATCAATGTTTGCCGGGGTGTGAATTTAACTGTGGTATTGATCATGGTTTAGTTTTAATAACGGCCGGTTGCCTGTAGTTGTCTGCTTAGTACCTGCTGATAGTTATCAAGAATAAAACCGGCTAACGTTTCCGTAGCATCGGTTAACTTCGTAATATGGGTGTTGATATACAGATCGGGCGAAGAAGGGATCTGGAAGGGATCATTAACCCCACTCAGGTTAGTTACCTTATCGGGATGCCCTTCGGGCAGTAATGCGCGTTTATACAAACCTTTAGTATCCCTTTGCATCAATGTTTTCACCGGGCAATCAATGTGTATCAGTTTCACGTCCGGATAGGTGGCTATCAGCTCACGGCGAATCACGTCATACGGGTTTATAGCGCTGATGATAGTTACTACGCCATGTCCGGCTAATTTATTGGCAATAAAACCCAGTCTGCGGATGTTTTCAAAGCGATCTTCTTTGTTATAGCCCAGGTTAGGGAACAGTTTTTGGCGGTATACGTCTGCATCAATAACTTCCACAGGAATATCAGTATCTGATAACCTCATTTTAACATTTTGGGCAAGGGTAGTTTTACCGGAGCCGGATAACCCACAAAGCAGAATAATCATAAGGTGGTGTGTTAAGCGTTAATAATAATTACAGTATAAACCGTTATCGAAGGCTTAACGCAAATATTTCGGACGAAATTGCCGTTAACACTTTGTGTATCGATACATAGCTGCATTGTATCGATGAACCGGGAAATGATGTAGACGTAGGAAAAGAAATTAATTTGTCAACTACAGTTACTATTTTTGCATACACCAGGTTGTCATGCAGCGCAGGTTTTGAACGTTGGTGGTTTTGATGGGCTCATAAAGTTGTGCATCAAGCTCGCGGGTATACTCAAGCAGGATCTCTTCATTTACTAAAAAACGTTCGGAGCCATCAGGAAGCAGGTAGCGGTAGTTACCCAATGGCTGTACTAATGTTTCAATACCGATATCAGATGCCAGCCTTGCGAAGAAATAGCCACCCGGTTTCAATACCCGCCACAATGAACGCAGCATGCTATCGAAATGCTCGGCATCATTGGCAAAGTGCAGTACGGCACTACAAATTACCAGATCAAACTGCTCATCACCGAAAGGCAGGTTTTCAACAGCGGCCAGTTTAAAGTTATCGGGCGAATGATTGGGGCACAGCTCGGCAGATAACCGTTTGGATAACTCAACAGCATGTTCGCTTTGATCAACGCCATAAACCTTAAAGCCATTTTGCAAAAAATAAGCAATGTTTCGGCCACTGCCGCAGCCTGCATCAAGTATAGTGCGGCAATTGTCAAAACGCCCTTTCAATAACTGGTCGAACAAATAGATGTCGATATTGCCGTATAGTTTCCGGAGGTTACTGCTGCTCATGGCCAATACTGTTAAACACCCGAAATTACTGTTTTATTAGATGCTTTTAAGAAAACTTATTAACTTTAAGTATGGCTACCGATATGCACATATTTCTGCAGTTTATGAAAAGCACCTTGTTGCCACTGCCGGGTGTTACAAATAAAATGCACTTTGAGCATCCGGCATTTTATGTAAATGACAAGATTTTCGCCAACATACACGAAAAGGAGGAATTGTTGGCTATCCATACCATCGAGCGCGAAAAATGGATGGCGCTTGATCCGCATACCTTTTTCATTACCCCGCACTATCAAAACTACAAATACATGCTGGTGCGCCTCGAAACAGTATCTCCCAACGACCTGAAGCAATTATTAATAACAGCTTATCTTGCAAGAGCCACCAAAAAGCTGATCAAAGCATACGAAGAAATGAAAGCTAATGAATAATGCTTACGGCCTTACGCCGTTTAATGCATCGCGGTTAAGATAAACGTAAATCAAAACACCAACTACCAGCACAGCCAGTACAATAAGCCCGATCTTTCCCTTTTTCTTATCCTGGCGCATAAGCCAAACCATAGCGGCTATTAATGGGATAACAAAAACAATGTAAAAAATATATCCTGATGCGTTCATATGCCAAGCCCCCTACCCCCCTAAAGGGGGAACGTTAATGTATTATATTTATAAGTAATTTTATATTTAAGCTATTACGCTATATCTCCCCCTTTAGGGGGCCGGGGGGCTAAAAAGCCATCCTCGCCATCGGAGCAACGTCCTGTCCTATAAATTCGCCTTTAAGGTATTTATGGTAACCTGCTATGGCAATCATAGCAGCATTGTCTGTACAGTATTCCATTTTGGGGATAAAGCTGTTCCAGCCATTTTGTTCGGCCATGGCCTGCAACCCTAATCTTAAGCCGGTATTGGCCGAAACCCCGCCCGCCAAAGCTATATCTTTTATACCATATGCCTGCGCTGCTTTTTGCAGTTTGTTAAGCAAAATGGTAGCTATCCGCTTTTCTACTGATGCACAAATATCAGCCATATTCTCGTGGATAAAATCGGGGTTCTGCGCTACGTTGTCGCGGATAAAATACAGGATAGATGTTTTTAAACCACTAAAGCTAAAATCATATCCGGGTATCTGCGGCTCGGGGAACTTGTAAGCATCGGGGTTGCCCTGGCGTGCGTATTTGTCAATGAGCGGTCCGCCGGGATAAGGCAACCCTAAAATTTTACTGGTTTTATCCATGGCCTCACCGGCAGCATCATCAAGGGTTTGCCCTATGATCTCCATATCAAAATAATCCTTCACCAGCACAATTTGCGTATGCCCGCCTGATACTGTAAGACAAAGGAAAGGAAATGAAGGGTTTTTATCACCTATAAAATGGGCCAGGATATGGGCCTGCATATGGTTAATATCAATAAGCGGGATGTTTTTGGCTAAAGCAAATGCCTTGGCAAATGAAACTCCCACTAAAAGAGAGCCTAAAAGTCCCGGACCGCGCGTAAAAGCTACCGCATCAATATCATTTTTGCTTACTTTTGCGTTCAATAATGCCTGCTGAACAGCCGGAACAATATTTTGCTGATGAACCCTTGAGGCTAGCTCAGGGACTACGCCTCCATAAGCCTCGTGTATGGTTTGATTGGCAATAACATTGCTCATGATCACGCCATCAACACAAACCGAAGCTGAGGTTTCATCACATGATGATTCGATTCCTAAAATTACGGGCACGTATTTATTAATTATTGATTTACTGATTTAGTGAATTAGTGATTTATTAATGAGAAGCAAACTAATCCGTCTTGATAATTGTATAGGAATGGAGAAAAATTCACTAACTCACTAATTCGCTAACTCACTAATTAAAGGTGCAAAGTTATTAAAAAAGTACTCAAAATATTCCTGGGCCTGGTATTGTTCATATTATTGACATTGAGCATACTTTTACTCACGTTTCAGTTTAAGCCCGTGCAAACCTGGGCTGCAAAAAAAGCAGCAGCTTACCTTGCCGGCGAATTGAAAACCAAAGTAGGCATCCAAAGCCTTTACCTGAGGCCATTCCGTTCGGTTGTTATTGAGGGACTTTACATTTTAGATAAAAAACAGGATACCTTGCTAAGCACACCCAAACTGGCTGTGGATATCGAAGATTTTTACCTGTTTAGCAGTATCAAACGCCGTACCATTAACTTTTCAAACATCGAACTGGATAATGGGTACTTCTATCTCAAAAAGCAAAAAGACAGCACTACCAACCTTCAATTTGTCATAGATTACTTTAACTCGGGCGATACCACAAAAACAACAGCAAGTAAACCCTGGACATTAAATTTTGGCACTATTGCAATCAATAATTTCCACTTCAGGTACAAGAACAGCCTGCGCGATACCGTAATAGCCGGGGTTAACTTTAACGACCTGGACGTGCAGCATTTCAGTACCGAAATACAGGGTATGGATTTAAAGAACCACCTGTTTAAAGGCAATATCAAAAGCCTGAGCCTGCATGAAAAAAGTGGCTTTACGGTAAAACACTTTGCTTCAGACGCTACCATTGATACCAACCAGATTTTGCTCAAACATCTGGCCATCCAAACCCCGCGATCAGACCTGAAGGATTTTTTCTGGATGAAGTTTAAATCATTTGATGATTTTGACAATTTTGAGAATAAGGTGCATATGGACGCCAACTTTAAATCGTCGCGCATTTCATCATCGGATATTGCCTACTTTACCAGTGCACTAAAAAAAGTAAGTTTTGATTTGGGCATTGACGGGCAGGCCAAGGGTTATGTAAACAATCTCAACGCCAAAAAAGTAACCATTAGCGGCGGTCAGGCTACTTTTGTTAAAGGTGATTTCAGGCTCCATAACCTTACCGATTGGGACAACGCTTTCCTCGAACTAAAATTTGACCAGGTTGCTTCCAACAAAAAAGATCTCGATTACCTGATCAGCCATTTTTCGGGAACGCCAACTGAAAAAGCACCTTCTATCCTATCCAAATTTGGCAATTTTAATTTTACGGGCAGGTTTACCGGCTCACAAAATGACTTTGTAGCCTACGGTGTCTTCAAAACCGCACTCGGTCGTTTTGATTCTGATATCAACCTCAAAATTGATAAAAACGACCGCCCAAGCTACAGCGGCAGGATTAACGCCTATGCCTTTGACTTAGGCAGCCTGCTTGATCAAAGCGATTTGGGCAGGGCCACCTTTGCTTCAAACATACAAGGCAGCGGCGATGCACTGAAAAGCCTTACCGAAAAAGTGGATGCTAAAATTGCGTCCATCACTTACAACAACTACACCTATAACAAGCTTACACTTAATGGCACCTTTATAAACAGGCTGGCCAATGCGCATATAACCATCACCGATAAAAATGTAAAGCTTGACCTGAAAGGTAAAGTTGACCTTAGGCCAACCCTGCCAACATATGACCTTACTGCCGATATCAAAGAAGCTAATCTGAACAAGCTCGGTTTCACCAAAGATACTTTAACTATCACCACACTGCTTAAAACCCAGTTTAAAGGCGATGACCTGGCCAATATTCAGGGCAACATCCTGTTCTCGCCGGCAAGGGTAGTCGATCCGCGAAATAATTATGCGCTTGATTCTCTTTATCTGTCAGCCGAAGGCATTGGCAATAACCGCACTATAGCTCTAAAATCCGACTTTGCCGATGGCAGCATCAAGGGTAAATATGACCTGGCAACGCTGCCCTCGTACTTTAAAACCATTGTTAAAAAGTATATCCCATCTATTAAAACAACCATCGTACCGCCTAAGCCCGAGGAGTTTGATTTTAACCTGAACCTGAAAAACCTCGATCCGCTTACAGCGATATTCCTGCCCGATCTGAAAATTCCTGATCAGGGAACCTTTGTTGGGCAATTTAACTCGGAAAAGAAAACAGCCACATTATCGGGCTATATCAAAACGCTTAAATATGGCAAAACTGTTTTCCATGATTTCATTATCGACGAAAACACGACCGAAAGCATGCTGGGCCTCAACTTATCCCTGAGACGAGTTGACCTTACAGATAGCCTTTTTATCAAGGATATCAACATCACCAACTTCCTCAAAAACGACAGTCTTAACTTTAACGTTAAGCTTTCGGATAAAAACGCGGTTAACCAGCTTGACCTTTACGGCCTTGTTGAGTTTGGGCGCGATACCACCGCCAAACTAAAATTGCTGCCATCAGATGTAATACTTGAAAAAGAGAAATGGAAGATCCAGGAGCAGGTACGCATCCGCTTATTGGATGGCAAAACCCAGGTATCGGGATTTGAGCTTTCCAACGGGCCACAAAAGGTATTTATTGACGGGTTTATATCCGACAATCCGGCAGATCAGCTGAAGCTCTCGTTCCAAAAGTTTAACATGCGTACATTTAATCAGCTCACGCGCACTTCGGGCGTCAACTTAAAGGGCTATCTGGATGGCGATGTTAAAATGACCTCAGTACTTAAATCTCCGGGGATCGACTCGCATTTAACCATCGATTCACTTGCCATGAACAAAACACTCGTGGGCAATGTAAAACTGGTTACCACACTTGGCAACGACCGTAAACAGGCCGATATTAATATGAATATCATTAACCGCGGACTGGAAACCATGAATATTGGGGGCACCTACTCGTTTGGCCAGCAAGCTGATGATAATCTTGATTTTGATATCAAAATGAACCAAACCGAAGCCATTATATTTGAGCCGTTTATCAAAGACCTTGTTTCGGATGTAAAAGGGCACGTTTCAACCGATCTGAAGCTTACAGGCAAACCATCCAACCCGCAGCTTAACGGCTCCGTCACCCTTATCAACACTGGCCTTACCGTTAACTATTTAAAAACGGCCTACACCGTTAATAATAAGCTGGACGTAAATAACAGTGTTATCAGCATTAAAGACATGGTTTTGAAGGATATTCATAAAGGCACCGGCACTGCCAATGGCACCGTAGACTTGAATAACCTATCCAATCCGGATATTAATGTTAGCCTTAAAGCCGATAACCTGATGGCCCTGAATACCACCTTTAAAGATAATCACCTCTATTTTGGTACAGCTTATGGCACAGGCACGTTTAACTTTAACGGTCCGGTTGATAACATGAAAATTGATATTACCGCCAGTACCAATGCCGGCACCGTGTTTAATATCCCCCTCAATACGTCATCAACCGCCAGCGATTACGATTTTATTAAGTTTGTAAGCCATAGTGACACCGCCAAAGTTGCACCCAAAGCCCGTGCATTTAATGGTGTTACCCTCAATTTTGATTTAAGTGCTGATGAAAAAACCATTGTAAAAATAGCCACCGATTACGGCCAGCTGGAAGGCAGCGGCGTTGCACGTAATTTAAAGCTGAATATCAACAGCCTGGGCGATTTTGAAATGTATGGTGACTTTTTAATCTCCTCGGGTAAGTTTGAGTTTACGGCCAAAAACTTCATCAGTAAAAACTTTACAGTAAGCCAGGGCGGTACTATCAGGTGGACGGGCAACCCTTCAAATGCAGAGATCAACCTTAAAGCCCTTTATGAGGTGCGTACCAGCAAAGCGCCGTTATATACTGCAGCAGGTTTACAAACCCCTACCTCCGGACAGCAAACACTGGTACAGGCTGAGCTGATCCTCACCAAATCGTTATTGCAGCCTAATATTGATTTTGACTTTAACTTCCCTACCGATCCATCTGTTAAAGACGATCTGGCTACTTACCTCGCCGATGCCAATAACAGGAGCCAGCAAGCCATCAGCATTATCGTGCGCCGTAACTTTACCTCAAACAGTAACAATTTAACCAACCAGGTGCTGGGAACTGCAGGCGAAGCCGTGAGCGAATTTGCGTTTAATAAGCTCAACAGCCTGATCTCGCAATCGAACATCAAAAACTTCGATTTAAATATCCGCTCTTTTAATGAGGCAAGTGCTTCGTTGCGTTTCTTTGATAGCAGGCTATCATTTAACGGAAGCTTATTCAGCAACAACGGATCAAACGATATTTTCAATAATAATAACAGTAACCTGTTTAATCAGCGGTTTAACAATCTTACCAAAGACTTTGAGGCACTATATAAAATACGCCGCGACGGCAACTTAACAGCACGTTATTCGTATCGTGCCTTGAATAACGTAACATTAAGCAGCCTTACCGATGTGTTGGCACCACAATACGTTAATGGCTTTGGCTTGGTTTACCAACGGGATTTTGACACTTTTGGAGAGTTTATCCGCAATATCTTCAGACAGGGCCGCCGCAAAACCGCACCGGTTAATCCTGCACCAATACCAACATCAACTACCACACCAGCAACAAAACCGGATGAAGATGATGACCAGTAAGTTAAAGGCAGAAAGCTCAAAACTTCTCAACAAATACATAAAACTAAAGAGGCTGTATCACAAATCAAATTGATCGACCTGACGTTTTATTTCTTATGAATCAAAATATTTAAACAAAAGAGGGGTTAACACTTTTTTAGCATAAAAATCATTTAACTACTTGATTATAAATAATTTAATAAAAAATTAGCGCTAAATTGTGTTAACCCTGTTAACCCCTATTTTGCAATAAAGTTAATTCAACCGAAACTATATATCGCTTAAGTATCTGAAAACACAAAGAAGCTGATCGTTATGATACAGCCTCTTTACTATATTATATCCCGCCCGTTTAGCTTTTGGCTTTAAGCCTTGAGCTTTCCGCTTTCAGCTCAATGATCGCGCATAATAGCATGATCCATCCTGTCGCGTTTGGTGCGCAGGTAAGCTTCGTTATGTGGGTTTGATGCAATTTCGATAGGCACATTTTCAACTACCTCCAAACCATAGCCGATAAGGCCGGCACGTTTTTTAGGATTGTTGCTCATCAGGCGCATTTTGGTGATACCAAGGCTGCGCAGGATCTGTGCGCCGATACCATAATCGCGCTGATCCATTTTAAAGCCCAGCTTCAGGTTGGCATCAACAGTATCATAACCGTTTTCCTGTAAGTGATAGGCCCTTAATTTATTGATCAGGCCAATGCCCCGGCCTTCCTGGTTCATGTAAACAATAGCGCCTTTACCTTCCTTACTGATCATCTCCATTGCTTTATGTAACTGCGGACCGCAATCACAACGGCATGAACCAAAAATATCACCGGTCATGCATGAGCTATGCACCCTAACTAAAATTGGCTCGCCGGGCTCCCAGGTACCTTTTACCAGGGCAAGATGATTTTCGCCGGTATCAACCTGGGTATAGGCTATCATATCAAAGTCGCCCCATTCGGTAGGCATTTTAACAGCTACCTCACGTTTCACCATTGATTCATGCTCCAAACGGTAAGCGATCAAATCTTTGATAGATACTATTTTGAGGTTAAATTCTTTGGCTATTTCCAGCAGATCCGGCAAACGGGCCATTTCGCCGTCTTCCTTCATAATTTCGCAGATAACACCTGCAGGCTCCAAACCGGCTAAAACAGCCAGGTCAATAGCGGCTTCGGTATGGCCGGCGCGGCGCAGCACGCCGCCATCTTTAGCTATCAGCGGGAAAATATGTCCCGGACGACCAAGATCTTCGGGCTTAGTAGCGGGATCGATAAGTGCAAGGGTAGTTTTTGACCTGTCGCTTGCGGAGATCCCTGTAGTACAGCCATGACCAAGCAAATCCACAGAAACCGTAAAATTAGTTTCGTGCGATGTGGTATTGTGACTTACCATCGGCATCAGATCAAGCTCACGTGCCCGTTGCGCAGTAATAGGAGCACAAACCAGGCCGCGGCCGTGGCGAACCATGAAATTAATTGTTTCGGGGGTGGCATTACGGGCGGCTGTTAAAAAGTCGCCCTCGTTTTCGCGATCTTCGTCATCAACTACGATAATTGTTTTACCTGCTTTGATTTCCTCGATCGCTTCCTGTATGGTGTTTAACATTATTTACTGGCTTGTTGGGTAGCGCCTAAACGCTTGTTTAATCTAAATCAAATTTAACGCATATTACCATGACTTGGGTCGGCGTTGTGTAAAATGATATTGCTTTTATAATATGGCGTTTATTAATATACCGCTAATGCGTGTGACGGGTTGCCTTGGGTTTAAATTTTGCTGTTACGCGATTTATAAAACGCTTATAAATCTCCATATCAAATAAGGCCGAATCAGTAGCCGCCTTATACGAAAGGAACAGGCCAATAGGCAGCAGCGTAATAATAGAGATCCACATCCCCAGATACTTATTAATATCCCCGCCTTTAACCGACTTTTCGCCAATGGTGGTAATGATGTAGTAGATAAGGAAAAACACTACCGAAACCACTACCGGTAACCCCAAACCTCCCTTACGGATAATGGAGCCCAATGGTGCCCCAATTAAAAACAGTACTAAACAGGCTACCGAAAGGTTATACTTTTTCTGATACTCCACAAAGTACCTGCGGATATTTTCCGAATCGCCTTTATACCTGTCGCTCCGGTTCCTGATAACATCTTTAATAGATCTCACCTCAGATGCTGCACTACTCAAGCTCATTTGCTGCTCGGATAAAGTAAGGCCCTGAAAGGCATCTTTTTTAGGATCAAACTCCTTATAATTTTTAATAGCCTTTGATTGCGTGGGTATTGAATAGTATTTGATATACGGTGTAACCAGTTTATAATTCACCATCACGTTACTATCAACAGAATGCTGAGACGAATCGAGATAATGCCGCAGTTGCCTGATGTTCATCATTTGCGATGCGGTTTTAAACTCGCTTTCATTAGTACGGGCAAGCTTGAAACCCGAAAGATCAAACTTGGTTTCAGTTTCCTTAAAGCGCTGACGAAGCAGGCGCTGCCTCGTATTATAGGTTGCGTTTTCGGAAGCGGTTTCTTCATATCTTACCCCATCCTTTAAACGCAATACCAGGTATTTGTCGCCCATGGTACGGAACATGGTACCTTCCCTGGCCAAAATTACGGTATTGTTATTATCACCGTTCGGGCTTTTTTGATAGATCATGATATCGTACAAACGCTGCCCGTCGGGGTCTTTACGTTTTACACGGATTGTATAGCCGGGAAAGCTGGTACTGAACACCCCCTCCGGCAGCAAATCGGCCGATTTTTGTTTACGCGCATCATACAACAGCGAATAATATTTCAGATTGGCTACCGGCAGCATATAATCCGAAAAAAAGAACGCGGCGATACTAAGAATGGTAACAACAGCGATCATGGGGTACATAGCACGCCTTAATGAAATACCGGCAGCCTTGATTGCCACCAGCTCATAATTTTCACCAAGCGCACCATAAGTCATAATAGTCGACAGTAGTATCGATAACGGCAGGGCCATCTGAACGTTGGTTGCCGAATTATACATCATCAGCTCAAGTATGGTATACCATGCAAAGCCTTTGCCAATAAGATCGTCAATGTATTTAAACAAAAACAACATCAGCAGCACAAACATCACGATGAAAAGCGTAACCAAAAAAGGCCTTATAAATGATTTAAGGAGTAAAAGGTGGATCTTCTTCATTAGTGCTATTTGCAATTAACAGGGCAAAACAGTTGGGCGCACAGTTAAAATCCATTAACGTGCAAAAACAGCTCAGCGTACAAAATTAGCTAAAATAAAGTTTTATCAGGCGCCTAATACACTTATGAGGTAATCGATAGAGTTATCCCAGATCAGCTTCCGTTCTGCAATGGCATCTTCGGTAGCAAAATCAGTAATGGCAAGCGCTACATCATTGGTAAGCTCATCCTGCAATATTTCCATTTCAAAATAATACTGCGCATCATCGTCGAGCCATTTAAAACGTACGGATTTGTTTTCCTTAACTGAGCAAAGTTTGGCTTTTTGCGACTCATCATCCCATGTAAAAGTATAAACATGGTCACGAATATTAACCTCATCGGCAAACCATTGAGACAAGCCATTAGGCTCGCTTAAGAAGCTGAACAGGATACGCGGAGATGACTTTATCTCGTATTCAATGGTAAATTTTTTCTTTTCGGACATTCGGTTTACACTTAAAAAAAGAGGAACAAAACTAAAAATGAAACATTTTTTCTAAAGAAAACGAATTTCTACTATATTTGCAAACCTTTTTAGGGACGGCCACTTGTTTTAAGGCAAGGCCACTCTTTTTACCAACCATAAAAAGAGCCATAAAATAAAAACGGCGGGGTAGCTCAGATGGTTAGAGCGTAGGATTCATATCCGTTAATTAACGGACGGCAGTCCTCAGAAATGAAAAGTCAAGTTCTCTTGCAATAAGAGATAGAAAATAACCCGGCGGGGTAGCTCAGATGGTTAGAGCGTAGGATTCATAACCCTAAGGTCGGCAGTTCGATCCTGCTCCCCGCTACATTGGCAGAAAGCCCCTTTTTTAAGGGGCTTTTCTTGTATATAACGGACAGCAGCTCGATCCTGCCCGCTACTTAAGGAAACAACACTCTTAAGTTGTTTCCTTTTTTATGCCAATAAAAATCTGTTAGCCAGATCATGGATCAGGCAGAGAAGTTATAGCAAAGAAAAAGTAATTGCTGTTCAGTTATTTTCCGCTTCAGGTTGACACCCTTTTTCTGCTGTTTATGTTTTTCTTTAAAACTTTCTATTCTTATTTCATATATACAGCTCAAATAATCATTAACATATGGAAAAAGAGTTTATTTACTTACAACAAGACCTTGGCAAGGGGATAATGAAATACATGCGCGTAATCCGAACAGGTAACAAAGTGGAATACGATGAATGTATGATGCAGGGTAAAAAGGTTTTAGATTTTAACGAGAAATTGACCGACAGCGTTTATCTTGATAAAATTCTTGCTGCTCCACAAACCAAGGGATGTTCGCCAATCGTGTTCCATGGCAAGACGGGTATCCCGATGTAGATACTAAATGAGTTATTGAACAATTCCTTTTTAGAGAAGGTCAGCTCAATGCTACCGTTTTGTCTCTATCACCATGATAGCTTAAATGTCGACCGTGGCAAATTGCTTGATGGGCGTGTACTATATAAATATCATCCTGTTGCGGAATAAAAAGAAAACATAAAGAAAATAAGAGCTGCAAATAGAAAGAATACGTTCCTCTTATATAGAAATATCAGGAATGTTCACCTTTTACTGCCATGTTTTGCCCCCCTGATTTACTGTTATTATATCAGCGAATACGCCTACTCAACAATTTGTTATAGTAAAAGGCAGTCGCTATCAATGATAAGATTATAAAGCAATAGGCACAATACTTTAACTAAAAATGTAATTCTTACATTTCATGACAGATTTTTAATCTTCAGTAACATCGTTTTAGCATTTTATCAAAAATTCACAAGACATGTTTTATGATATATTGTCAAAAAAAACCAATATTTTAACACTTTTTTTACCATTTTTTTAATTAAGATCGATTGTTGCCATTTGAAATAGCAAAAATTTAATATTTTCATGATATTACTTGGTAAAACGTTTTTGTTAATTATATTTGTTTAAACCAGCTATAAAAATACGTTACTGCTTAATCGTTTAAGCCACCTGACCTGCTTGTTTCGAGACTTTACGTAATTAATAAATTAACCAATATCACTGACATGAAAAACCTGATTTACCTGTACCACATCTTTCAGAAACCTTTCATCTGATAAGGCTGCGCCACCAAAAAATCTCATGCTGAGGTTTTAGGCATCAAGACTTTATTATTTAACCTAATCACCAAAAGTGAAAAGAACGACTTGGGTATGGTCATTTTAAATGACAAACCCGAGGGTGTATAACTATGCACCGCTATCAAAGATATTCCTGCAGATTATTTTTGATTTCTTGTTCTTTTCGCTTGTAAACCAACACTATGAAAAAAGAATTACGCGCTACCTAATGTAAAGGCGCATGTTATCTGCATAACTCATTTGCAGGCACAGCAACATGTGGCCGTTAAATCAAAAAATTATTTCACAAACTAAAAGATCCATTCATTATGCGATACTTATGGCTGTGCTTTGTGGTTTTCGCAGCAATTACCGCAAATGCACTTACAGGCTTAGCTAAGGGGAATGAGGGTAAAACAATTAAATTAAAACGTCCTGATCCCGCTTTTTACAGTAAGCTCCACATCCATCGGGATACAACGACAAAAGATTCGTTATTAAAAGATAGTATAAATATTATTATCAGGCGTACCTTATATAATAAGCTTGCAGATAGTGTTACCAAAAAGCCTTATGATCTATCCAAATTCCCGGCCGTTTCCCTGCAGCAACTTTTAAAAGGTCAATTTGCGGGGCTTTATGTGCAGGAACCCTCTGGTGAACCCGGCACTGTTCAAAATATGTTTATAAGAGGAGTGCCCATGCCGCTTCTTTCTCCGCGGGATGTTTACCAATCACAACCCCTGGTTGTGCTGGACGGTATTCCACTGGTAACAGAACACCCGTTTGCATATGATATCCAGCTATATGACTATAACAGGATGGGAACAGCCACCAACCCGTTTGCCGGTATCGATATGAATAATATTGCCTCGGTTGAGGTATTAAAAGACTTGTCGGCCACGGCAATTTACGGACCGCGTGCAGTTAATGGCGCTATCATTTTAACCTCTAAAAGCCCTATCGCCGCCAAAAGCATCACTTTTGATTCGTATATAGGTTTGGCACAGCACCCTCATGTAACTACCATAAACGGCAAGTATGAAAATGCTTTCAGACAGCGCTTTTATGATCTGTATACTACAAATGGAAGGTATTCGGATGATGAAAACTATCCCATCTACCTGAGCGACTCATTAAATAATGTTTACAGCGGGAAATCTGACTGGAGCGATCTTTATTATCGTAATGCGGTAGTTTACGGCATAAACTTCGGTATTTCGGGGGGAACAGACCGTGCTAACTTCCGTTTCTCTTTGGGGGATCTGAAGAATAATGGTATTGCTGATGGAACAGTGCTAAACCGTTATAGCGCCATGTTCAATATCAACATGAAGCCTCTCAAATGGCTCCTTTTTTCGACCATGGTAAATGCCAACCGGCTCGACAGGCAACGTAATAAATATCTTCGCGACAGATTTGCCCAGATCAACTACTTCCCCGATCTAAGTGCCCCACTGCCACCCAACAAAGAGTATTATGCCGATTACCTGGCACAGTACAAAAAAGGCTTCGATAACAACAAAACCAATATTGTTGATGGCTACGCTAAAATAGGCCTCGATCTCGGGAAATTTAAATTCGTAACCACCTTTAATGTAGATTATAATGAGGGTTACCGCGACGTGTTTTATGCACGTACCCTTTTGCAGGGCAACAGCTATGCCTCCAATTACTTTGGCTTTAGCCAACGAATAATGGCTGATAACAGGGCAACTTATGATCTAACTTTAAACAAAGTAAACAACTTCCATTTTGAGCTTGGACAATCAACACAGTGGGATATTTATAAGTATAGTAATGCCTATGCATACAAAGGGGTGAATGACTATATTAAGATAGACCTGCTGGATTCAAATCCAAAAAATCCCGACGGATCTGATAATCCCAATTATCTTAACCCTACCGCCTTTCCGCGCGAATTAACCTTCCGTTTCCTGGATAAGATCAGGCATAACCTGGTTTCATTTTATGCAAAAACCGATTATTCATTCAAAGAAAAATACTTCCTCTCGGCAACGGTACGTGCCGATGGGTCATCAAACGCGCAGCCTACCAGCAGGTGGTTTTATTCGCCTGTGATATCTGCAGCCTGGAACATTAAGAAAGAGGTATTAAATAACAGCACTATTGTCAGTGATCTTATTTTAAAGGCAAGCGCTGGCAGGTTAGGCCGCCTTAACGCCTTTGATAATTATGCGCAGGGGCCTCAATACACCGCTTCGGTAGGCTATACCGGCAACCTGACTGTACCTGGCTATAATGCTTTTGGTGTACTTACCAGGCCATATTCTACCGGCTGGATCGGTTACGGCATACCATGGTCATACTCCAATCAGCTTAATATAGGCACAGATGCCGGCTTCCTGAATAACCGTTTGCACCTTTCTGTTGACTGGTACCTGAAACAGGAAAAGAATTTGCTGATAGGCATCCCTGCTTTTGCCGAGTATGGCTACAAACAGTCTATCGAAAGCGGCATGGCTGTAAATAATACTGGCATTGACGTATCTATATCAGCCAATATCATCCAAAACACAAAATTTGGATGGACATCTTCTTTAAACCTGAATCATAATACCAATAAGCTAAAAGCACTGCCAAGAGGCCTAAATCAGATCATTGTTGATAACAGGCTATTAAAAGTAGGCAGCCCGGTTGATCAGTACTGGTTGCTGATAAATGATGGCATTTATAAATCGGAAAGCGAAGTACCTGTTGTAAACGGACAACCACTTAAGTACAATGGCATCGCCCTGCACGCCGGCGACCCAAGATGGCGTGATATCAATGGCGATAATGTAATTGATAAT
This sequence comes from Mucilaginibacter sp. Mucisp86, assembly GCF_047324315.1. Taxonomy (NCBI): domain Bacteria; kingdom Pseudomonadati; phylum Bacteroidota; class Sphingobacteriia; order Sphingobacteriales; family Sphingobacteriaceae; genus Mucilaginibacter; species Mucilaginibacter sp. Mucisp86. Next base: position 3,126,409 of record NZ_CP168503.1, on the reverse strand, counting down.
AATGATAAGGTATTAAAAGGCCATTCTTTCCCCAAAATTTCAGGTGGATATGATAATAATTTCAGATACGGCAACTGGAATTTAACCATCAACATGTATTTCAACCTGGGGCGCGACCTGATACACCAGGAAATGGCCAACCGGTTTGATTTTATTAACCGCGAGGGGAACAGCGATGTAAACTCTGTTAAAGAGATCACCTTCTGGGAAAAACGTGGCGACTACAGCAAATACCCACTGTATAATCCATGGAGCACTGTTATCCCCTACCGTGTTGATCAGGACCTTTTTCTTGAAAACGCTTCATTTCTGAAATTAAGAACGGTTTCTATCGGGTATGACCTAACCAAAGCCATGCGCTTAAAGAAAATTAAGCTAACCCGGTTCTATGTATATGCCACAGCGAATAATGTGTTCACCATAACACCTTATACAGGGCAGGACCCCGAATTGGTAAACTACGATGGTTATGATACCGGTTATGGACTGCCTATACCACGAACATATACCCTGGGTGTAAAAATGGAATTATGATATGAAAAACGATCACAAAAATCATGTTGTAAAAATGAAAAAGACATTATGTATCGTCCTTGTCCTGTTTAGCGCAGCAATAACAAGCTGTAATAAAACACTGGATATTGATTCAACGAGGGTTGTGGGCGAAAAAAACATGTGGAATAAGCTTGAAGATGCGCGTGCCGGCTTGTTGGGCGTATACGCGCTCACCCGTGCCGCTTTATCTGATAACGACGGCCACTGGCTTTATGGCGATATACGTACCGGCGAATTTATCAGTCCAAACCGGCAGGACCTGAAAGCAATTTCAAGTAACCAGCTCAACGCATCCTACCCTACTGTTGATGCCCTGAGCGACTGGACAAGATTTTACGCCATAGTTAATGCCGCCAATATTTTTCTTGAACGCATTGGCGATGTAAAAGCAGCCGATAAGCGCTATACAGAAAACTATATGATAGTTGATGTAGCCCAGGTTCGCTTCCTGAGAGCCTTTACCTATTTCTATATGGTAAGGATTTGGGGAGATGTGCCCTTCATCACGGCATCGCACGATGGCAAGTTTGAAAACCAGCCCCGCGAAAGCGGCAGCAAAATATTAGTCTGGGCCCAGCAGGAAATGCTTAAAGCGGCGGCCGATCTGCCGTTTGTGTATAGCAATAACGATGTGCAGCAGCCCGGCAATTATTATAATGAAGATGCTACCCGCTGGGGTGGCGCTTTAGCCACAAAAAACTCGGCTTATGCAGTGCTGGCCCATTTAGCCGCGTGGCAGGGTAACTATACCGATGTAGCTACCTACGCAAAGTTTGTTGAAGATAATTATAGCAAAAGTGGCATCAACTTTCAAAGCACCGAAGACCTTACCAAATCAAACGGGTTCTTTTTTAATAAGAATACCAGCCAGATGTTTGGTTTTAACTCAGATTGGGGACACGTTGAAGGATCTGTAGCCGGCCACCTGGAAGAGTTAACCCTGGCCGAACCCGTGGTGAATAAAAAGGTACCGGATATCTACATGCCTAAGGATACCATCCTTAAAATATTTGACATGCCGAAAGATGAACGCTTTAGTATTGATACACTTGGCCAGCCCCGTACCGAAAGATACTTCACCAATATCAATGGCAAGTACCCCATCTTCAGCAAAATAAAAGTAATACAAGGGGGTGTTTCTGACCCAACATTCCGATACTTCACCAGCGCCTTGATTTTTACAAGGATAGAAGATATCGTGTTACTGCGTGCCGAAGCGCTGGCTGTTTTAGGAGATGTGAACGGCGCGCAAACTGAAGTAACTTCTATAATGGCCCGACGAGGGATGACAGACAATGTAATCGACAGCAACCAGGATATTATCGATCTGATATTTAAGGAGCGGCACCGCGAGCTTATGGGCGAGGGCCACCGCTGGTATGATTTGGTACGATATAATAAGATCAAGCAAAACAACCCGGCATTCGTCAAACTCATCAATTCAGGGGGGATTTACTGGCCTGTTTCGCGTAAGCTCATCGCTCAAAATAACCTGTTAACTCAAAACCCATTTTGGAAATAAACTGACCATATATGAAAAAGTTGATAAAATATATGAGTGCCTTAACGCCGGTGTTGATTGCAGCCCTGTTGCAAACAGCCTGTAAAAAGGATGGCGGTTATCATGACGCCACAGGCACAAACTCAAAATTTGCCGGTAACACCTATGAATATCTGAAAAGCAAACCCGGTGTGTATGATTCATTGCTGGCTGTAATAAACAGGATGGGCCTGCAGGAAACGCTCATGGATAGTAATGTTACACTTTTTGCTGTTACCAACCCAAGTTTTCAGTTGGCAATCAATAACCTGAATACGCTAAGGAGACAAAGCGACAAAGACCCGCTGTTTTTGGCAAAGGTTGATGGCGTACAACTGGATACTATGGTGTCATACTACATTATCAGGGGCAAACGTACAACCGATTCCCTGCTGCTGCAGGATGGGCTCGATCTTTTGAGCGTACGTTTCGGATATCCCATGCATGGCAAGGTTTCCAAGATCTCAGCTTCCGGACTTACCGGTGGTGGCCCCGATGTTATTGAATTTAGCAACACCAAACGCAGTAAGTTTATCAGAAACTGGGCAACCACTACAACCGGTTCTAATAATATCAGCACTAAAAATGGTGTTGTTCATGTGCTGAGCCCCGATCACATTTTCGGATTTGATGAATTTGTATCGCGTTTAACCTTTGTTCCGCCACCGCCAAACCTGATGACCCAGATAGGTGGTAAGCTTACCGTTTTAAGGGATAACAATGGTGGTCCGGATAACGGCGAAGGTTCTAAAAAAGTAATTGACGGCGACGACCATACCAAGTTCCTGGCCGAACTGCAGGGGCGGTTATGGATGCAGTTTGAATTGAATGAGCCTGCAGTATCAGGTGTTTACACCCTCACATCTGCCAATGACGCGCCTGAACGTGATCCCAGGGCCTGGACTTACGAAGGTTCAAATGACGGCAAAATCTGGACTGAGTTAGATCGAAGGAGCAACTTCTTTTTTGAGGAAAGATACCAGACAAAAGTTTTCAGATGCCCCAATACCACAGCTTATAAATTTTACCGGGTAGATATTACCGAGCTGCGTGATGGAGGTCTGTTCCAACTGGCTGAATGGACTATCAATAAAGTGAAGTAAAGTATGGAAGATCAAAATATTAATGCGATAAAAAAACGAAAAGACATGCGAGCATTCATAAAAATGGGATCTGTAGCTCTGCTGTTTGTTGCAGCCGCGCTGAGTAGTTGTAAAAAGATGTACGGAATTCCGGATGAGAAGGATTATCTGAGTAACAATGTAAACTACGCCAATAAAGTTTTTGAACCAATTTTAGGCCGGACCTCTTTAATGGGAGGATTTAATGGAGATAATTCAACCCAGCCGCTCAAGTTTGAGATCATCAACGCACGTTTTGGTGATGGTAAACCAGTAACCGATCTTTTTCAAAAAAAGCCAACCTATGTATGGACAGCCCCATACAACGGGCTTGAAAAAAGCCTGGCCGAGATAGAAGCAAAACGCAAACTGGAAGATCACCCCCTATTTGAAGTGCGTTCTTCGGGCGAGTTTATCATGTGGGCCTCTTCCACCAATGCGCTGATCACGCCGAGGCCGGCCGACAGCACCAATTTTCCGCAGGATACGCGTTATTTCGATGTAAAGATAACTAACACTGGAGGCAGTACTATAATTCGTGATCTGCAGGTGCGGCCATTCCGCGAACGCCCTTATGAGCCGTCTGACGACTTTAACATTTATTCAGGCGGGCCAGCGCCTCACCCCAAAACGCCCTATAACCCGGCCAGCCGAAACTATATCAGGCCATTTCTAAATGGGGTAATAGGCCAGGTAACTGACATCCCGCTGCAGAGCAATGACGATAAAAAGGATGTGGTAGTTTACATCCGTCCATTTACCGGCGGCACAGGTAATTCGTTAAGGTTCAAGTTCCTGAATAAGGATTCGGTAGAGATGAACCCGGCTTTATTGAACGAAACAGCCTGGGATAAAATAGTACATGGGTTTAACATGCAAAAAACTGCAACCTATGTGCAATACGATGTCGCTTATCCTATTCCTTTAGTAGAGATCCCAACAGTTTATGCCCCTGGAGGAACCAGAGACCACGCCGAATTTAAATATTCAAGAATCGGTTTCGGTGGCACCCGGGTAGTGGCAAGTTTCGGGATAGATTTCGCCATATACAAAAAAGGTGATTGGGAGATAGTATTCCATTTTTTGAAGGACAATCCAAAGTTTGAAGACGAATAACCGAATTAAAACTTATCACGATGAGAAAACACATACTATTTTATATAGTGCTTGCTGTTTGCATAATCTTCTCCTGCACAAAGGTTGATGCACAGGCACAAAATATAACGGTTACGGGTACGGTGGTTGAAAAAGCAACCAATAAAATTTTACCCGGCGTAAATATATACATGGGCAGTAAAGGCTTAACACAAACCGATTATAAAGGAAAGTTTACCGTTTCTGTACCGGCTAACAGCACACTTACTTTTACGTTTGTAGGTTTTGTTACAGAGAAGGTAAAACTTGAACCCGGACAAAAAACTGTAACGGTTACAATGACTGAAGACAAGAAAGGCCTCAATGAAGTGGTCATTGTTGCCTATCAGAACAGGAATAAAGAATCAACTCCCGGTGCTTCTGTTACGATAACCGCCAAGGATATTCAGGATGTACCAACATCAAACGTTGAAAACCTGCTGCAGGGTAAAGTAGCCGGCTTAAATGTTCAGAACAACACCGGCGCTCCCGGCTTCAGAGGCTCGGTTCAGGTACGTGGTTTGTCAACCCTGAGTGTATCCGGCAGTGGCAGCGAATCGTTTCTGCAGCCTACATCTCCACTGTACATTATCGACGGGGTACCCTTGGATGCGGATAAAGCGGCTGAGTTTGGTTTTCAAACGCAGGGACCGGGCGTGAGTCCTTTATCATTGATCCCTGTTGAGGATATCCAGAGCATACAGGTGATGAAGGATGCCCAGGCAACATCAATGTACGGGTCAAGAGGTGCTTATGGTGTAATCATCATCACCACTAAACGCGGAAATTCCAAAGTACCAAGGGTTCGTTATACCGGCAACTTCTTTGTTAACGCTACTCCGCAACTACGTGCAACGCTGGGCGGTAATTCCGAGCGCCAGGCAAAAATTCAGCAGATCTTATCTAATGCCACCATTATTGATGAGCTAAGGAGATTGGGGCAAACAGGCTTCCTGGCCGATAGCTTGAATGCGTATTGGAATAACTCAACCAACTGGCAATCTATTTTTTACGGCACAACACACAACCAGAGCCATAACGTAGCCTTAGACGGGGGTAACGACCGCTTCAACTATAAAGTGAACATGGGATATTATTCGGAAAAGGGGGTGATCAAAAACACCGGTTTCGACAGGTATAACCTGAATATGAACATGGAGTTTAAGCCGAATGATAAATTCAGATTCTTCGGTTCATTATTCGGTTCGTTGGGAAGCCAGGCTAAGGGCAATGGTGTGGGTTTGCTGCAGCAAGGTGTGGCCACAAACGGGCAGGCTTCTACCCTATTGCCTCCTCCATCCTTTTATCTTTCACCTGATGGCGTTACATCGGCCCTGCAAACACAAAATAGCAACAGCACAAGAAATATTCGTACCAATATTGATGGTCGCTATGAGTTTATCCGGGGGCTGGCGCTTTCCTCAAGCATCAGTTACGATTACACTTCGGATGCCGAATCGACATTTACGCCCGCGGCCGCAAATGCCCAGTTCGCGCAGATCTATGATTATGCAGGCCGCAATTACACGCTATATAACCGTAACGCGCTTACTTATGCCAAGACATTCGGTGCCGATCATACCATATTCATTAATACTTTTAATGAAATATATAAACAGGGCGGTCAAAGCGGCATCATCAGGCAAACCCGTATACCTAATGACCAGTTGCAGGGGCCTGTAGGGTCCGACTCTTATAATTCAAGGGGCGGGGGCGTATTGTCAAACTACAAAAATGCCACTATTGCATCATTTGCTGGTTCCTTTAACTACGATTATAAAAAGAAGTATGTTCTGGAGCTATCTTACCGCTTGGATGGTACATCCTCCAACGGCCTGGAGAACCCGTATTCTAAAAACCCTGCCGCCGGTTTCAGGTGGAATTACTACAAGGAAAACTGGTTCAAAAACTGGGACTGGCTCACATCAGGTGGTTTAAGGTTAACCTGGGGGCAAAACATTGTACCAACCGGCAGTTTACAAAGTATTTACGGCTTATACAACCTGAATGGCAATTTCAACAATAATCCAACTATCGGCATTAACTATGAATTTGTACCAAACCCTTCATTAAAACCCACCACTACCACCCAATACAACCTTGGGTTTGACATGACGCTTTTGCAGGGTAAAGTCGACCTGAGCTTTGACACCTATTACAAAAAGGTTGATAATTTATTATTCGACAGGTTTTTACCTAACAGCACCGGTTTTCAGAAAAAATCAAGCAATGATGTATCCATTGCCGACTATGGCTATGAGCTGATGGTAACGGTAAGGCCGCTAACCGCCAAGGATTTTAACTGGACAGTTTCATTTAATGGCGCTATTAACCGCGATTACCTGCTGAGGTTACCCGCCGAATATAACGGACAATATATCAAATTTGATTACAACAACTATCAGCACATCGTTTTCAGGGTGGGTAAAAATACCTTGTCGAACTATCTGCTGGTTAACCAGGGTGTTTATTCAACCGATGCCGATGTACCTGTAGACCCTGTAACCGGTAAAAAATATCAAACCAGCGGGCTGGCTTTCAAGGGTGGTGACCCGAGGTTTAAAGATGTTAATGGCGATTATATCCTTGATGACCGTGATTATGAAATAACCGGTAACTCGCAGCCTTTAATTACAGGTGGTGTATCAACCAATATCAACTATAAAAATTTCGGACTGAATATTTATGCCACTTATACAGCCAAGAGAACAATCTTAAATAATGCGCTATCAGATCGTTTATCCATCATGCGCGACCCTTATGCCTTGCTGGCGGCGGTTCCGCTGGATGACCTGGATATTTGGCGAAAACCAGGCGATCAATCCAAATACCCTAACCCCTATTCGTTTTCAAGGTTCAACCAGATCAGGCCACTTCGCTCCGATCAAAGTTTATGGCAGGAAGAAGGATCATACCTGAAGATCAACACCGTTACGCTATCCTACATGTTCGACAGAAAGTTTGTACGGCAGTTCGGATTCAATAACGTAAGGGTTTATTTCTCAACCAACAACCTGATCACATTTTCAGGATACAATGGCCCCAACCCCGAAAACGTAACATCGCTGGGCCGGGATATATCAAGCGGGTACCCGGTACCGCGCACTTATAATTTAGGTTTAAATATCGAACTCAATACAAGTAAATAAAACTCAAGATCATGAAAAAAAGTGTTATATACATTTTAGCAGCGGCAGCAAGCTTGTGTTTACCATCCTGTAAAAAGTTTCTGAACGTACAGCCCATTGATAAATTAACAGGGAATAACTTTTACCAGTCAAAAGATGACGTTGTGGCCAATATTTATGATATGTCAAGAACATTTTTTGGCAAGATCAACGAAACACATTTTATTGGCGCCACGGGCGAATATCGCTCAGGCGAGGTTTTATCTGAACCTCAGGCAGATAATGGGCCGGCACGTGCATATGTAGAGGTGTTAGGCAGGAATGACCTGCTTGGGCTTATCAATGGTAACCCACCCTGGAATTTTTACAACTTTTATCGCATCACCGATTGGACCGGCTATTACCAGGTAATACAGAGTGCCAACATCCTTATTTCGAAACTGGAAGCAGGTGTACCCGGCGTATCAGAAAGCGAAAAAAAGCAGTTTGAAGGTGAAGCTGCTTTTATACGCGGACTCGCATACTTCTTTATGGTAAGGCTTTACGGTGATGTGCCCTATTATACCGATGCCTATCATTCAACAGCTTTACCGCGCGAAAACATGGTATCAGTCTTAAATAAATGCATTGCTGATCTTAAAAAATACAAGGACGGCTTACCATGGACTTATGCCGATCCGGCTTTAAAAGGCGTAAGGGCTAACAGAGGCAGCGTTATTGCCCTTATCATGAACATGAACATGTGGAATGCAGGCTTTGATAAACCCAATGCAATCAAGTACTACCAGGAAACCGCAGATCTTGGGCAGGAATTGATTAAGAGCAATGCTTTCAGGTTACTACCTATAAACGAGTGGGCTACAGTTATCAAAGGACGGTCGGACGAGAGCTTGTTTGAATTTTACCGCAGTATTAACTATGGCGATCAGAACACCAACGTTGCTCCTATTGGCGATATGTTTCTGCACTATCCTTATAAAAGGCCTGAATATACACACCGCATAAGCTTTGCCTATTTCAGGGCCGAGTACATGCAAAAACTATACCCGGGCACTGCCGATAAGCGCGCTACTATATGGTTTAACTCCGATATCTATGCTGATAACGGAAAATTCATGATGCTAAAATTTGCCCAAAACTCGTTCGCAACCGGCGAAGAAGATGCCAACCCCGATAACACCTTCATGATATTCAGGTATGCAGGTGAAATACTGCTATGTGCAGAGGCGCTGGCCGAATTGGGGCAGGATGATCAGGCAATTGCCCTGGTAAATAAAGTGAGGGACAGGGCCGAAGCATCACGCTATGCAGGCGGCGGCGGTCAGGACCTGAAGGATTTCATTTTCCTGGAAAGATCAAGGGAACTAATGGGTGAAGGGCACCATTACTTTGACCTGGTACGTACCCGCAGGATCATGAATAGCGAGTGGTCATACAATGTGTTGACACTTGACAAATTTAACCGGGGAGCATGGACCTGGCCAATCAGTAGTAACGCGCTGGCTAATAACCCCTTTATGTCATTAAACATGTACTGGGTTAACGGAGGTAATTAACCTATTCCTAAAAAGTAATGATAAGAGATATGAAAAATATAATTATTGTTTTAGCCGGGTTATTACTGGTACTTACCGGCTGTAAACGCGACGAGTATTATAAAGACGGAGGTAAAGCTAATGCTGATTACCCTGCCGATATGCTTCAATATCTGCAAGATAAAGCAGTACCGTTTGATACCATTGCCCAGATCGTGAAACTGGCCGGCATGGAAGAAACATTCCGCAAAAGTGATTTCACCTTTTTTGCACCCGATGATGATGTTATCAAAAGAACCATAGGCAATAACAAAACCAGGGGCTCCTTAAATAAATTTTTGTTTGATGCCGGTCGCGATACCGTGAAAAAGCTATCGGATATCGACTCTGCCATATGGAAAAAATACCTGCAACGATATATGTTCAAGGGCGTCAACCGCCTTAAAGATTATCCGCAAATAGATAATGACCTGCAAAATCAATATCCGGGAGCACTTTATTATTCCTATAGTGGCGACGTAGTAAACATTGGCGTAATATATGGCGACGCCAATAACATCAAATATATTGGCCCGCGTACACTGCAAATTAGTTACATCTATGACATTAATAATGCGCAAAACGCGGTTTTCCGTAATAAAATCTCCTCTTCAGATATTAAACCCAAGAATGGTATAGTGCATACCCTGCAGTATAACGAAGCCTATTTTGGGTTCAGCCAGGATGACTTTTACCAGGAAATATACTTTGCAGGTCTTCACCCTTCCGAGTAAAACATTATTAACAATATTCTTTCAATAGTAACGAATTGAAATATGAGAAGAATTAACCATATCATCACGTTTATCCTGCTTTTACTTACAATAGAAGCTTGCAAGAAGGATAAAACAATTTATTCTGATCCCTATGGGGATGGAAACCCACCATTGGGCGTCACCTTAAGCCGCGACGCGATACCTGCACCGGCAAACGGAGCGGTAGGTACTGAGGTAACGTTTAAAGCCACAGGCTTGGTCCCTTATAAAGATAAAATAAAGTTCATGTTTAACGGCGAACCCGGTCAGGTCATTGAAGTAACAGAATCAACCATTAAAGTTAAGGTGCCCCCATTCGGGAGTACAGGTATTACCTCAATTGCCATTGATGACCAATTAGTACTCGGACCGCTTTTTAAAGTGTCGGGCTTAATTAATATCGATCCCTCCTTTAGGGCTACAGCCGGAGCAAATAACTTTGTAAACCAGGTGTATCCCCTTGCCGATGGCCGGAACCTGGTACTGGGCTGGTTTACCAACTATGATAACAAGGGTATCATCACGCCACTTAACCGCATAGTAAGAACATCTGCCGATGGCGAGTTTGACCGCACTTTCCGGACAGGCAAAGCAGCAAACGGATCATTATCAAGGGTTATTGAACTTGGTGGAAAATACGTTATTGCGGGTGGCTTCAGCGGTTACAATCAGCGTACAGAAAACATCAGCAACATCACCACTTTAAATGTTGATGGCAGTATTGATACCATTGGCGTGAAAACCTACAGGCGCCCCTCACAAACAGATACAACCAAATACTTTCCACGGTTTAATGGTGGCACTAATGACTATATAAGTAAAGTATATAAGCATCAGAACAAAATACTGGCAACCGGAAGTTTCAGATACTATGTACGCAGGGTTTATACTGAACATAATCATGATTTTAGCCGTGATACGGTGATTCTTGATAGTACGGAGATCAGGCAGGTGGCTCGTTTTAACCTGGATGGCTCACTGGATAAAACGTATCGTTTCAACATAGCAACCAATAAAGGCCTGCCCTCGGCAAATGGCCCCGTTGACTCCTACATGCATACCGATGCTGACCTGCTGGAAAAACTGGTGCTTTTTGGAAGCTTTACCACCTTTGACTCCAAAGCCGCGGGTCGCCTGGTTCGCTTAAGTGCCGATGGAACTATTGACGACTCCTTTAAAACAGGTACGGGTACCGATAACAGTATCTCGTCCTTAACATACAACCCGGTAACCAAAAAGTATCTGATAACAGGGATCTTCAGAACATATAATGGCAAAACGGCCATTAGCATAGCGCTGGTTAACCTGGATGGTAGTCTTGATCAAACTTTTGTAGCTAAGACATTTGAAGGAGGCTACCCTGGCTTTGCCCGCCAGCTTAATGACGGACTGGTAGTGGTTAGCGGCAGCTTTAAAAAATATGATAATGTTACCCGCAATGGTTTCATGGTACTAAATGCCAAAGGCGAACTTGCCGGGAGTTACAATACCACCGGGCCATTCTCAGGTACCCTGTCTGACATTATCGAAACTAAATCGACAGATGGCAAACGGGCTTTATTGCTGATTGGCGGCTTTGACCGTTTTGATAACATTCAGGTCAGCAATATCATTCGCGTAACCATTGAATAAATTTTTAAGAGACCCTATAATCTATAAAGAAATGCAGAACAGGAAAAAATACCAACAGGTCATCTTTTCAATTATCTGTGCATTAGCTGTTGCTACAATATCATGTAATAAGGATTTTGTGCGCACGCTGCCCGATAAAAATTATACCGATACAGCCAAAGCAACATCCGGCGAACGTAAGGTTTTGTACCTGATTATTGACGGGGCAAGAGGTTCATCGGTCAATAGCGCTAATGTGCCTAATATTAAAGCTTTACTGCCCAATTCAATTTACAGCTGGGTTGCTTTGAGCGATCCGGATTCGACCCGTGATGTAAGCAACTGGGCCAATATGCTAACCGGTGTGAAGAAAGAAAAACACAAGATCTTATCGGATGATTTTACCGGGAACAACCTGGCAACTTACCCGGTATTTTTTGAAAGGATAAAAGAAGAAAAACCAAATGCCAAAATCGTTTCATTTGCTTCATCAGTTATTTTCAAAAACAAGTTAACGCAGGGTGCTGCTGTGAGCGAGTTATATGATACAGACGAGCAAATTAAAACCGCTGTAGTTAATGACCTGAATACAGATACGGCCCAATTGATAGTTGGCCATTTTAATGATATCAAAGAAGCCGGTGCCAAATATGGATTTGATAATTCTTCGTCGCAGTATAAAGCCTCCATTGAAAAGTTTGACGGCTACGTAGGCGAGATTGTCAATGCCCTGAAAAAAAGGAAAAACTACGCCAATGAAGACTGGCTGGTGGTGATTGCATCAAGCGGCGGTGGTAAATTTAATATCCCGGCTAATGAAAATGATAATACCGTTTTCAGCAATACTGCCGCCAATACATTTACTATTTATTACAATCCAAAATATAAACAAAGGGTAATAGGCAAACCATTTACCGGCAACAGGTACTTGGGACGTACGGTGCGTCTGAAAGACACTGGTATAAGGGCCGAAATTGATACCGCTGATATTTTTAACATCGATGACACTACTAAGTTCACCATTGAGCTAAAGGTTAAGAAAAATGAGGATAAATTCTTTTGGCCAAGTATCCTGGGTAAAAGACCGGAATGGTCAGCAGGTCATCCCGGAGTTGGCTGGGTAATTTACCTCGAAGATGCTTACTGGTATTTTGAATACAGGGGCACAAAGGATAATGATTATCATCAATGCCGCGGCGGCGACCTTCAAAAAGGCAGATGGCAAAACCTTTCTGTTAAATGTGAGATACGGGCAGGCAAACGATATATCAGAACCTACACCGACGGGGTTTTTAATAATGAGTTGGAAATAACTGCCTCCGGGAGTCTCAGCAACAATAGCAAGCTAAAACTGGGTTATTTAAATGGTAACGGGCATGGTACGCCAGATGTGTATGTAACAGATATCAGATTTTTCAAGGTTGATGTGCCCGATGCTGTGATAGGAAATTATGCCTGCGAAACATCTATCAGCGAAGGCCACCCTTACTACACCTTCTTAGCGGCTTACTGGCCGGGCACAGACGGCCAGGGCGACAGGATCAGGGACGTAGGCCCGCAGGCCCGCGACTTTAAATTAAAAGGCAATTACCAGTGGGAAGATTTTAATGACCTGATCTGTCCGCCGCCTGCAGGAGCGCTTGCCCAGTTTGTTCCGCAAACGGCTGATATCCCGGCACAGATCATAAACTGGTTCAGGATACCTAATAGGCAGGCCTGGGGGCTTGACGGCCGCGTTTGGCTTGATCAATAGATGTTAACCATTACAAACTAAATTATTTGATGATGAAAAAATACAGATATGTTCTGCTTATCGGATTAATGATCCTGGTAGCGGCCGCCTGCAAAAACAACGCTCTTGACGATCTGAAACCAATTCAAAATACCGACAGGAATATTTCCGGCGCGGGAGCCAATATAGGAGATGTAAGTACCGGTAACGAAATAGTTAAAGTGCCATTTAAAATATCCTTATCAGGCCCGGCAACTAAAGCATTTCAGGTGGGTATAACGTTTAACAATGATACCGTAACCCAATTGATAGCAAATGGTACCCTTAAAAATACAGTCGTACTGCCTGCCGGGGCAATTGATTACCCCGGTGTTATCAACGTATCATTTGGGGCAGATACCGCGACATCAGTTGCAAGTATCAGGTTATCAGCCATAGAAGCTAATTATGGCAAAAATGTAGCCTTTGCCTTTAAACTTACCGATCCGGGCAAGGGCAACCAGATCAAAGGATCACAATCAAATATCCTGGTGGTGCTTGATACCAAAAAGCTTATTAAAGAAAGCGATATCCATTACGTGTCGCTTTTAAATGGCGGAGGTATTATGGATGTTGATTATCAAAAAAACTATACAACATCGCCTGCAGGTATCACCATTCCGCTAACTGTAAACCTGGCAGGTGTACCGGCAGGAGCGTTCAATGTTAGTGTAAAATTGAACATGGATACGATAACCGATCTGGTAAGCAAAAAAGTGCTGCCTGATAACACCATCGCGCTTAACGCCGATCAGTTTTCTATCGATACCATGATCAGGGTAAACTCCAATGCCAGTACCGCGGTTATTCGTTTATCAATAGGCTGGCCGGTTTTTGATGCAAACATTGCTGCCAATAAACGCTTTGGCTTTGTAGTAAGTTTGGTCAATCCGTCAAAACACATCCTGCATCCAACAAACAGCAAACTGATCGTATTGGTACAACCCGAGGTTAATCTTGATAATAACTCGTACATAACCGGCAATGGAACTGGTTTAAAAGCAGAATATTTCTCCAATAATCAGCTGCTCGATTTTGATGGCAGGAAACCTGATCTTGTACAAATAGAACCCACTATTGATTGGCCTAACGATGGGGTTTGGCAAGCTGCTATACCGACCATAAGCCATGATAATTTCTCCACCAGGTGGACCGGTGAGTTCCTTGCGCCAGTTCGCGGCGAGTACGTGTTCTGGCAAAATGAATGGGACGACGGATCAAGATTATATATAGACGGCAAGGCCATTATCAATGATTTCACCACCGAGTGGGATAAGGACAGCCGTACAGCCAAAATATTCCTGGAGCGCGGAAAACGCTATAAAATAGAAGCTGATCATCGTGAGAATGTAGGCGGTCAGCGCGCCCGGTTAACTTTTGAGGTACCATCTGCCGGTATCAATGGAAGAAGGATAATACCGCAAAGCCAGCTATTTCCGGCCCCTTAAGCTACTAACAGATTAATGAAAACAAGGACATGAAAAAGATTTTGCATATTATATCGGTATTCTCAACAGTAGTCCTGTTGTTTGCCGGGTGTAAAAAAGATAAACCTGCACCGCAACCCGAACCGGATGAGCCCAAACCCATTGCAGGTTTTACAGTAGCACGAACAGATAGTGTTGATTTTTTGAGTTATCAGTTCACCAGTACATCCATTAATTACAAAGATATCCTATGGCAGTTTGGCGACGATAGCACATCGGCCGAAAAAGCACCTAAGCACAGGTATGCCTTTGATGGTTTGTATCATGTAACGTTAACAGCCAGAAATTCGCAGGGATATTCGGCTGCCCGCGAAATAATATTGAACGTTGCCGATCCAAACTTTGACCGCACCAAAGTTGGTGAAAGCTATTTTGCTACCATAGGCGGTACATTTACCGTATCACGTGATAATGGCGGCGGCCCAAATGCAAATGAGGGCTCACTAAAAGTGGTTGACGGCGACCCGAATACCAAATTTTTCCAATCGGGGTTCTCCGGCGACCTGGTGATGAAATATGAGCTTAAAACGCCCGCTGTTGCAGGAGCATATACCATGACATCGGCAAATGACTCGCCCGATCGTGATCCGAAAGGATGGATCCTTCAGGGCTCCGAGGATGGCATACGCTGGATAAACCTGCACAGCAAAAACAACGAAGTTTTCGCCAACCGCTTTCAGCGGATCCTGTACCACTTTAATAATAATGTGGCTTACAAGTTTTACAGGCTAAGCATCAAGGTTAATAATGGCAGCCGTGATTTCCAGATGGCTGAATGGACAGTTAATAAAAAGCAACCATAAAGACCGTTTGAATCACAAAAGTAGTATTGCGTATTCCGATAAACAAAAAGCCGACTGAAAAATCGGCTTTTTGTTTATCTCTATTAAGAACACGTCGCTGTTCTAAGCCCCGTGTTCTCCGTTTCTTATTTTCGAAGTACGGCTGTCTATTTCGATATATTTATGTAAGAAAAATATAATAGTGTTTATTTATTATATTAGCTAAATAATAAACGCATCTACTTATGAAAAAACCTAAACCAGCTTTAAAAAAGCTACTCCTTCTATGCGTACCTGTCGCGCTTGCTGCCATACTCGTCGGCAGCTGCAAAAAAGACAATCATTCAACCACACAGCCTGCCGTCTCCATACCCGCTGTTGCGGATGCCAAGAGCTGGTATGAAAAGGCGTATCCCGCGAACGCCAAGCTTGCGACACAAACGGCCTCCGTCGGTCAGGATTGGAGCCAGGGCATAAAGCCTGATTGGAACAACGGAGCGACCTATACCCGCTACGAGGACGATGTGGTGGAGCTGCCTGTGGATGCGGCTATTTCGGGGAAACTGAACATTGGCCTGAAAGAACAGACCACCGGGACGGAATACAAGGCGGCCAACAGCAAAAGCTCATTCCTGTTAATCAAGTCGCTCGGCGTCTATCATGCGTACATTATGACCATCATCGGCGACCCAGCATACCTCAAAGGCGACCTGACCAAGCTTGATAAAAATAAATACAACAAGCGCGACAGCAACTTCACCGGTGTGGTGCTCTATTCCACTCCCAAGGGAAAGTTCGTGAATGCGTGGACATATAAGAACGGCGCAATCAGCGGGCACCTATCTCCTGACAGTGCGTCGTCTGCGTCCACTGCTTCAGGCAAAGAACAGATTAACGCCGTAAAGACCAATCTGATTGAGACCACCACCTGCTACACGTGGACGCAAACCTCTTCGTACAACGGGCAGACCACGGGAACGGTCGTGCTTGACAGCTACTGCGTCACCACGTACTCGGGCGGCATGGGGGGAGGCCCGGATAACAACGGCGGTTCAGGGAGTCCCGGCGGTGATGGCGGCGGCGGAGGAACAGGCAGCCCCGGTACTCCGCCCGCTCCCAAGGACGATCCGTGCGCTCCTAAAGGCGGATCTGTTGAGAGCATTGGCAAAACGGTTAGCGTAAACGGGGTGCAAACGAACACCTATCAGCCACCAGCGACACCAGTTGACCCAGGAGGCGGCTTTCCACCGCCAGATGGCAATGTGCCATGTGCGACCGTAGTGACTGGCACAACAATATCATTTCCCACCCCCGACATCATCGATAGTTTAGGAGCCAAATATCCCTGCACGGGACGATTAATTGCGTCATTGCCTAACCTTCCAACGGCGGTGGCACGGCTCATTTATCAGGCGTTTGCTTCGCCGACAGGCAAAAACATAACGTTCCGCATCGGTGACGCCGCGTATTTCGCGGCAAATCCCAAGGAGGATGGGTATACGCAGTATGAAAACGGGATATCGAACGTGTATATCAACCCTGCTGTGTTGGCGAATGCGTCGAACGAATACCGATTGGTGACGCTCTATCACGAAGCAATCCATGCGTATTTGGATGTTGAGATGAACAGGCTGGGTGCTCCTGCATTTGCGACAAGATATCCCGCAATACACGTGGTGGCGAGACCCAATTATTCGCCCAACATCACCAAGCAAAACGACTATTATTTCGACGACGGCACGACTATGGCGCCAATCGACCCCAAGCACAGAACGATGGCGGATTATTTCACCCAAGAGCTCAGAGACGCTATCTTAGCATATAATCCGAGCTTTCCCGCTGACAGGGCTACAGGGCTTGCGAGAGGGGGCATATTCTTGAACGACACGAGCAACAAGTATTTCAACGATTCCGAAAAGGACGTCCGCACGGGCAATTCGGTGGGAACGAAGTGCACGCCATAAACACGAGACAACTATGAAAAAACTGATAGCAATACTATGTTTGACCGTTGCGACTGCTGGCGTCGCAAAGGCACAGGCGAAAATTTACGGAGGCAAACACTATGACCAATTCTTGGGTTGCATGGAGTGCGACAGCCAAACGCCGAACTCCATATGGAGCCCGTTTTCCGACTACGGTTCCTCGCACAACCCGAAGTCGATCTGGAACGAGCGGGGGCTGTACGGCTCCGTGAAAAGCAATTATTCGCCCTATAACCCAAAGGCGAAATATCCGCCGCGAGTGGTTGATAAAAACGGGAAATGCCTCGGGTATTTGACAGTGAACAAGGACAATCCCAAACGATTCGGAGGGTCGGTTGCCGACCTCATCTGCTTTAGCAGGGACACGGTACTACGGGACGGTGTCGATACATACGGACAACAGTTTGAGAAAGTCAATTAAGTTAAACTCGCGTGTTGCCAATCAGCGGCACGCGAGTTTCATATAAATAGAGTTACCATGAGGATATTGAGCCACACCAACAATCAGCCGATGAAAGTTTACGGGATTAAGTTCGCTATATTAGCAGCCCTGAAAGGCGAACCTGTTATAGTGCCGAAAAAATCACTTTACCTTGAAATAAGGACTAAGGTACTCGCTGATCCTGATCAGGGGCTTGCTTTATACCGGGACCTGAAAGCCAACCATCCGGATAAATATGATTTTTCCTCAGAGATTCCTGACCTGATCAGCACCGGTAAATATTTGCAGCGACGGAATAAATTGGATGACGCGGTTAAAGTATTCACGGTTGCTGTTGGTTTAAATGGCAAAGCTGCGGATATTTCATATGGCTATGAACTAATCGGCGAATGTTATTTCAAAAAAGGCGACAGGGTTCGCGCTGCAGAAAACTATACAAAGGCACTGGAGATCGATCCTAAAAATAAGAATGCAGCAGGTATACTGGCAACGCTTAAACAATAAGATAATCCTGCAATGGCCTTCTTACCCCCCTTTCCCGTTTAATTTCCTATATTCAAATTCCACATCTTTAAACTTTTCGATACAGCTGCACCCTCCGAAAACAAAGCTAAACCAGTAGCGTCTTTATCAGGATAGATCATGGTTGAGATCACTTTTTCACCATCGTTACCAAACACTTCCAATGATGACCTGTCAAGTAATACCTTAATTTTAACAATGCCGTTTACCGCTTTCATGGGAGCCGTTTGTATCAAATTTTCCGGTGACTTATTATTTTTTTCTGAACCCGTGCAGTCGACGTAAAGCTGTTGCTTTTCTGCATCATAACCTACTGTTACTTTTTTATCCGTCCCGGCTTTTGCGGCAACATTAAAACCTACCTTCTTGGCATTCCTGGTGTCAAACTCCGCATCAATCCAATAAGCATTTCCATCTCCCGGTAATTTTAACCCGATACCGTTTATATCGATATTCTTTTTCTCAATAACCTTTCCTGTAGCATACTTATGCAGCGCCCCGGTTACAAATACAGAAGGCAATTGATTAAGAACCAAGCCATCGTTTGTAGTTTTTAGCGAAAGATCATGCGGAACAGACATTTGCCCTTTCCATGGGTAGGTTTCCTGGCGGCCATTTTGCAGCCACCCTAAAAGTATCTTTTTATTTTCCGGGGCATCCCGCCAGGCTATCGCAGCATAAAAAGCATCACCATAGTCAACTTTTAATACTTTATTACTTTCGTTAACACTTTTGAATGTAGTACCATCAAAATCACCAACAAAGTATTGGATCAGCGGGCCATGCTCGCCCCCTGAAGAAACAAAAAGTACCCATTTGATATTTGCAGGATTACCGTCAACTACAAGGGGCAACAACGAAGGGCATTCCCAGCCATTTTTTGTAAAGCCTGCCGGGCCAAAGTCGCTCAGTTTATTCCAGTCCTTTAAGTTCTTTGAGCCGTAAAACCGAACCATATGATCGTCAACCATCGATACAGTCATGATCCATTGCTGCGTTGGCTGATACCAGAAAACGTTAGGATCACGAAAGTCATGCATATTAAGATCAATAACCGGGTTGTGCAGATATTGCTTATAGCTTAAGCCGCCATCGTTGCTGTATGCAATAAACTGCGATTCCTTTTTCTGCTTAGGCTGATCGGCTGTAAAAATGGCTACCAGCGGCGGTTTGCCATTGATGCCGAACCCGCTGGTATTGCTTTTATCCAATACAACAGAGCCCGAATAGATCCAGGTAGTGGTATCTTTTGTAATAACCTCAGGAATGGCAACAGGAAGATGTTTCCAGGCAATAAGGTCTTTACTTGTGGCATGCCCCCAGCTCATGTGCCCCCATTTATTTTCAAATGGATTATGCTGATAATATAAATTAAACTCCCCATTTAAAAATACCAAGCCGTTTGGATCGTTAGTCCAGTTTGCCGGTGGCGTAAAATGGTATGCAGGTCGCCAATGCGGCGTAGGTACGGCCTTTTCCTGGGCAAGTACGTTACCGGCAAGGGCAATTAAGCCGATGCTCAACAGTTTAATCTTATTCATGTGTTACAGGTATGATCTTTAGGTTTCTGGTAAGAGCGAAATTTGTGAGATGTCAACCGGCCATTAAATGTAAATCAAAAGCAAAATGGCTAAATCGTTCTCAAGGCTAAAAATGCATGTTTTAATCAAAAATTAAAAATCATTTGTGATTAAAACTTTTGCGATAGTGTATTTTCTAACTATGTAACAAGCGGCTGTAACTGCAAATGATTTGACACCTAAAATATATAGTAAACAGAGTATCAATAAGTTTCAACATTGTCTATAGGTTGTACTGTCTCTGTCAGTATTTATAAACCTATAATTTACTTAAAATGAAAACAAAACTTTACGTAGCCGTACTGGCTATGCTTCCATGCGCGTTATTTTCATGCAGGAAGGGTGCTACCAACATTAATCAGTCACAATTGCAGGTTAGCTCACCAAATGCGGGCACGGCACGCCTCGCTACCCAGGCTACCACTTTTGCACATCCGGGACTGCTGCACAACGCTGCGGATTTCACCAGGATGATCAGTAAGGTCAATTCAAACACGCAACCGCAAAAATCAGGCTGGGACACACTTGTGGCCAATTCACATTCTTCGTCAACCTATGCCATGAAAGGGCCTGTGGCAATTGTTTACCGGGGCAGCGGATCGCCGGAAAACTATTCAAAACTTTATAATGATATCGCTGCTGCTTATCAAAATGCACTGCGCTGGAAAATAGCCGGTACTACGGCTAACGCAGATAAAGCTGTCCAGATCATGAATGCATGGTCCTCCACCCTAACCTCCATTCAGGGTTCGGCAGATCGTTTTCTTGCAGCCGGTATTTATGGCTATGAATTTGCAAACGCAGCCGAAATTATGCGTTCGTACAGCGGATGGGCAGCTGCCGATTTTACCCAATTCAAGAATATGATGCTGAACGTGTTTTACCCGGTAAATCATGATTTTCTTACCAATCATAACGGTGCCTGCATTACCAATTACTGGGCTAACTGGGATGCCTGCAATATGGCCAGCATACTTGCTATTGGTGTATTATGTGATGACACCGCTAAGTTTAATGAAGCAATTGCCTATTTCAAAAGCGGGGCCGGCAATGGCGCTTACGGTCATGTAGCACCATTTGCTTATACAGACCAGGGCGGTATTGCCCAATGCCAGGAAAGCGGCCGCGATCAGGGCCACAGTTGTTTGGATGTATCTCTTTATGGAGCTATTTGTCAAATGGCTTTTAACCAGGGACAGGACCTTTTTGCTTACAACCCCTGGAATGATGTACGTCCCCGCATTCAGGGTATGTGTGAGTACGTAGCCTCATACAATCTGAACAATACGGTTCCATTTACTACTTATAACTGGGGCAATGGCACCAACTGTACAGCACAATCGCAAACGGTTATCTCAGCGTCGGGCCGCGGCGACCGCCGGCCAAGCTGGGAGCTGCTCTACGCACATTATGTACAATTACGCGGACTAAGCTCTCCCAATATTGCCGCTTATGCTGCCAGCATGCGTCCCGAAGGCGGCGGCGGCAACTATGGCACTACAAGTGGCGGCTATGATCAGCTGGGCTTTGGCACATTAGCCTATCTCCGATAAAACCCGGACACCGGCAGAGACAGTAATACTACTCAACCCCGTGTTAACAGGGTTGAGTAGTATTACATCTATTAAATAAGTACTGCACTCAGAAAATTTCGGCGCGATCATATCCGGCATAACACAAAAAAATAAATAATTTATTTTTATATATTAATATACTAATTTTCAATAAATTAACACAATGAATACCTAAACCCATTTTATGAAAAATATTGCATTGGCCATGTCTGGCGGAGGGTACCGGGCAGCGGCATTTTCTCTTGGTGCTTTATCTTATCTGAACAATACCGGGTATGATAATAGCACCCTGTTACAAAACGTAACGTTCATGAGTTCAACATCTGGCGGCAGTATTACCAATATTGCCTACAGTGCAGGAGTATGCCGGGGCGATTCTTTTTCAACCATCTATCACCGGCTGTTAAATGCTATCGACGGCGAAAAAGTAATTAAAAGGGCCTTTGAGATCCTTAATCATGACGCTGCCTGGCAAACCCGACCAGATAAAAGCCGGAACCTGATCAATGCCTTTTCCATGGCCTATGACGAATTACTTTATTCCGATCAATATTTTAAGTTGTATACTGATCACCTGGGTAAAACACATCTTGAAGAGATCTGCGTAAATTCTACCGAATTTGCCAACGGGTTAAGTTTTCGCTTTCAATCCCAGCACCCGACCCTTAATAACGGGAAGGTTGGTAACGGCTATATTTATTTCAATGATCTGGATGCGGCCTGGCGTTTAAAGCTGTCGGATATCCTGGCAAGCTCCTCTTGTTTTCCCGGTGGTTTTGAGCCGCTGATCTTCCCGGAAGATTTTACCCATGTCGGCCTCAAACCAGAAGAGCTAAATGAGGCAATAAACTTCAAGAACAATCCTTTTACTACCGATGAAAAACCAGACGATATTTTTGAGGACGACGATTTCAAAGACAATCCCAAGCGTTTCGGCCTGATGGACGGTGGTATTGCCGATAACCAGGCCATCGACAGCATCCTGCTTGCCAACCAGCGCCGCAAGGAAAAATCCCGTCCTCCGTTTGATCTGTTGCTGATCACCGATGTAACGAGCTACTTGATTGACAGCTATACCCTTCCACTGGAAAAAAAGAGCATCCCCGGCAAAGCCACGATTAACGGTATTACCTGGTCGCTGTTTATCCTGGGCCTCCTGTTTCCTATAATGATCCTGATATCCCTCTTTGCAGGCTGGCACCGGTGGATGTACCTGCTTTTTATTCCATCATTACTGGCACTGGTAAGCTGGCTTGCCATTCAGGTCAAACTCCTGATAACCCGTATAAGTGCCAACCGCGAACGATCGACCTGGAGCCTGATGCTGCTAAGTTATGCGGAATATTTTTTAAAACTCCGCCTGAGTGCCCTTATCCAGATGCTTACTGCCCGCTTAAAATCAGTGTTGATGATCACCTCTGATATTTACCTCAAACAGATCAGGGCGCATTATTATAGCCAGCTTTATGCCGATCCGGCAACGCATTACCTGGTTGTCAGCAACGCTATCTATGACCTGAGCATGGTAAAGCAAAAAGCCGCAATCGTAATTCCTGTTATACAGCAGAAAACAACCAATCCGGATGATGAAGCCGCCGAACAGCAACTTGATAAAGGGGCCCCACCTTCGGCTGCGCTGATCGGTATTGCAGAAAAAGCCAGGATGATGGCCACTACCCTCTGGTTCGATAAATATCAGCGTAAAGACAATAGCAAAGCAGCCGTTGTGGCAACCGGCCAGTTTACAACCTGCTATAATTTATTGAAACACCTTTATGCAAAACAACAGCGGGTGAAATTGCAGGACATTAAGCAACCGGCAACAGAGCCAACGGAAACATGGACTACCGCCGATACACAACTTAAAGTAACCATGGAAGCCGACTGGAAGAGGTTTAATGAAGACCCTTTTTGGCTTTATAACCAGGAAGGCACTTCCGAGCCCGGTTTCAGGCCCTTAATGGCTGTAGCTGAAAAACAACGGTTTAAAGTGATCAATAAGTAGTTACGATCATACCCCCTCCCGGCCTACCGTGTACCCACATCTTTTAATTATTATGATGAATTAAAAGAAGATATCATTTCAATGAACCTGCTGGGGAACGTGCGGATGGTGAGGAGAAATCTAATACATCCGGCTCTAAACTATGTAAAGCGACTTAACAGGGCGTATAAGATTTCTCTTTCGCTCCAATGCTTAGCCCTGCCCATGCTCTATCGAAATAATATCTTTTATTTAAAACTTATGGTTACACAGCAGCCCTCCGACGGTTTTTCCCCGGTGGCCAAATGAAATCGAAACAAACATCTTATTATTTGCCTTTAAGCAGCCGGTAAGCTCAAATAAAATGTGGTGCCTATGCCCATTGTTGTTTCAAACCATATTTTGCCATTGGCATTTTCGATGGAGTTTTTGATGAATGCCAAACCTAAACCTGTTCCGGAACTTTTGGTGGTAAAGTTTGGCTCAAAGATCTTTTCGCGCATGTCTTCGGGGATCCCGTTCCCATTATCTTTAATAGTGAGCAGTATGTTTTTGCTGGTTACCAGGAAATTAATATCTATGATACATTTCCTATCAGGAGGGGTAGCTTCAATAGCATTTTTTAACAGGTTGTTAAAACAGCGCAACAACTGATCGCGATCGGCATTGATAGTAAAAGTGCTTTCGGGCTGCTGGTAAGTAATCTGCACGTTATCCATTTGCTTGAAAATGGTAACCGCCTGGTTCAGCACATCAAAAATATTGAGCTGCTCAATGCGGGTATCGGGCATTTTGGCAAATGCCGAAAACTCTGAAGCTATTGACGACAGGCTTTCAATCTGCTCAACAAATGATTTGCTGAAACGTTCAAACTTCTGATCAAACCTAGGGTCTTTATCTTTCCACGACTTATCAAGCAGTTGCAAGCCCAGTTTTAAAGGCGTTAGCGGATTTTTAATTTCATGAGCAACCTGCTTGGCCATTTCGCGCCAGGCGCTTTCACGTTCAGATTGCGCCAGGCGCTGCGCACTGTTCTCCAACGCCGATATCATTTTATTATACTCTTTAACCAATGCCCCGATCTCATCATCGCGCGACCATTTAATATGCTCGTTCTTTTTACCGTAGATGGTTTTGCTGAGACTTTGCTGTATAAAGTTTAACGGCGCAGTTATCTGCCGGGCTATAATGATAGCAAACAAGCCTATGGCAATGAATACTATAGCGTAAACATTTATCATTACGTTAAGTAACGAGCTTATGCGCTCACGGTAATCCGTTTCATTACTAAAGTAAGGCAGTTGGATATAGGCTACGGTTTTGTTTGATGATGTAAGTGTTATTGGGGCATAGGCAGCTTTATAACTCAACTCGCCTATTTTTTCGTCGTTTACAAATTCGGTTTTTTGCAGTTTACTCAAAAAGATAAATGCACGGGCGTTCATCCGTTTAGCTACCAGGCCGTTTTCATAAATTTTGGGCTGCGTGGTTAACAGAGGAACGCCATTGGTATCAAACACGGTAAGGTCGGTTGCGTAAGTATTAGCAAGCTCATTAAAATGAACCTGGCTCTCTTCATTAATATGCTCAACGTATTGGGTAAAAAGACCGTTTTCAAATGCCGATGCGATACGGGTTATTTTATCCCTGATCATTTTTTCCTGCTGGGTGTGGTACTGGTTACTGATGGATAAAAAGGTAATAAAACCAACAAGCACCAAGGTAACTACCACGGCCAGTATCATCGAGATCTGGATGCGGGTTTTGTACAACACCTTGTCAAAATTTATCCTGAAGTTTATCTTTAGCCCATCTTCGGCGATATTAAAAATCTTGATGCGGGCCCATGACCATTTTAAAGTGATAATAACCGCACTGAATATCAGTATTACAACTAAAAAGAAGGTAAGCGAGGTAACAGCATAATAAAGTGAGTTTTCCTCCCGGCTAACAACAATCAGGTTCCTTTCGCTGGGCTTATATACCAGGTGATTGTATGTTGTAAAGCTTTCGTACCAGGCGGAGCTGTGGTTTTTGGTGGTTTTTTCAGTGTATTTTTTTAGCTCTCCTTTAAATTCACTGTTATCAAGCGAATAAACGTAAGTACCGCGCTGGCTCAGCAGCTTATTATCGCTGTAAAAAGCATATGAGTAATCTTTAAAATCATCTTCGGGGCTTATGTTACCATCAATAAGCAGTTCGGGAAAAGTACCGGATACTTGAAGCGGCTTGGATTTGAGCTCAATTACAATGGTGCCCAATTGCTTATTACTGGTATTTACCGGCAATATTGCAAAGTAATTCTGATAGCCAAACGATTCATTTTCGCGGTAAAAATAGTCGGATACCTTAAACGAACTGTATAGTACCAGATCTTTAAATACACTCAGCGAATAATTTTTATCGGCCGATGTAGGTTCTTCATTAGCATCAAATTCATGAACCTTAAACTCGTACTTTGACAAGTACCCATCAAAATAAAGCTTTTGAAAACGGGTTTTAAGGTAATCGCCATTGTGCAGACCGTTGGTAAAATAGCGTACTATGGCAGTATCAGTTATGATTTGGTTTTCTACCTTCTTAAAAATGTAATCGGCAGTAGCATCATCCGGAATCTCCAGTTTTTGTACCAGCGCTTTCCTGGTTTCATGCTCTTTTAAATCTTCAAAATGATTAAGCTTAATAGCTGCTATCAGGGCGCAAACAAATACAATCCCTAAAAACGAGGTGGCAAAAAGTTGCTCTTTATAGTATATGAAGTTATAGGCCCTTATCAATACCAGCAACGCCCATAACAGATAAAACAGTGTAAATTCGTGGTAATAGGTAAATACAACTGTGGTTATGGCAATTCCAAACAAAAACAGGAACAACTGGTGGGTGCGGGGAACATTAAGCTTCAGGCATATGGTTAAAACAATTTCATTAAGCAGGTAAAATATCAAAAAGCTAAAGCACAGCATCAGCACTCCCAGCAAGCTGAACCCGGTTAAACTGAGTACATTATTTACATCAAAATTGATTTTTGAGTTAATAACCAGCCCATAAAACAAACTTAATAATGAAGTTGAAACCACTATAAGAGTTAAAACAGAGACGACAACTATAGTGTAGCCTGTTGTTTTACTTTGCACATTATTTAAAAACCGGCGCCGTTGCCTGTACACAAAGGTTATAAACCAAAAAATAACCAGGATATTGATGCAAAAATCGCCCAGCGAAGGATAAACCAAACTTGAGCCATAAAATATGGGATTGAAAATACTGAGCTTATATGTAAAATCGGGCAGGTTATAATGCAGGTTAACAAACCTGAACAATACAATGTACAAAGCCAGGAAAATGATGGATAGCACTACATACCCTTTTGCTGCTACATAATTGCAGATATTATGCATCAGGATACAAAGCGTAAGGGCCGTCAGGATCCAAAATGAAAGTTCATAGTAAACAAAATCATTATTGGCACCATTATTTTTAAGCTTTACCGAAAACAGGTAATCATTATCACTGCTATGAACTTCGTAAACGTTAATATCCGTAAAATCAGCTATATCGATGTTATCATCGTCCAGCAGATCTTTAGCAAATTTGTTTTGGAGGTATTTGTTCTGGAAGGCATAATTGATTTTTACCGGTATAAAGAAGATAACGGAAAAATCCCCCTCACTTTTCCGGAACGTTTCATAATACCCATTAGGTTGCTGAATAAATGAGTAGCCCTCCTTAATGGTATTTGTACTATCGGGCAACACTTTTATTCCGCTCCAAAAGCTTAATTTGTTGTTGGTTAGGGTTATAAACCAGATACCGTTTTGGGTGGTAAAATCTTCAATAGCATTAATAGCATCCTGCTCATTATTGCGCAGGTTCATCATCTTATTAAAACGCCCCGTGCCGTTAAGTTGCTTATTTATAAAAGTTTCCTTGTTATGGAGATTATTTTCAAGCACCCGGGCAGACTGCACAAGACTGTTCACCGGCGTGTAC
This sequence comes from Mucilaginibacter sp. Mucisp86, assembly GCF_047324315.1. Lineage (NCBI taxonomy): Bacteria > Pseudomonadati > Bacteroidota > Sphingobacteriia > Sphingobacteriales > Sphingobacteriaceae > Mucilaginibacter > Mucilaginibacter sp. Mucisp86. The sequence goes on along the minus strand of NZ_CP168503.1, from coordinate 3,098,874 downwards.
GTTTTTTGTACAATAATGGCCGTAAGCAGCAAACTAAGCCCTAAAAGGGCAAGCAATAGGCGTATTTTTCCGGATGTAGTCAAGATATTGCTATACTATGGATTTTTTGATTAATACAAGCCTATAACAAAAATAAAAGCCACATGTTGTATGTGGCTTTTAAAAATTATTGCGGTAATGAAGCGCTTGCTGTTATCACGGTTTTATCAACCTTTTTAACAAGCCCCTGCAGCACGTTACCCGGCCCTACTTCGGTAAATGAGGTAGCACCGTCTTCAAGCATATGCATTACGGTTTGGGTCCATCTAACGGCGCCGGTTAACTGGGCTATCAGGTTTTTCTTGATCAACTCAGGATCGGTATATGGTTTGGCATCTATATTTTGATAGATAGGGCATACCGGCGATTTGATTTCGGTAGCCACAATAGCGGCTTCCAGTTCAACCCTTGCCGCTTCCATCAACGGAGAGTGGAATGCGCCACCTACTTTAAGTTTTAAAGCTCGTTTAGCTCCGGCTTCGGTCATCTTAATACAAGCCTCATCAATACCGGCAATTGAGCCTGATATTACCAGTTGTCCCGGGCAATTGTAATTAGCAGGAACAACTACTTCACTTATACGCTCACAAATATCTTCTACAGTAAAATCATCCAGTCCTAAAATAGCTGCCATGGTTGATGGCTGTATTTCACAGGCTTTCTGCATGGCATTAGCACGTGCGGCTACTAAACGTAAACCATCCTCAAATGATAAAGCACCTGCGGCAACCAAGGCCGAAAATTCGCCTAATGAATGGCCTGCAACCATTTCCGGTTGAAAGTCATCGCCCAAAACTGTAGCCAAAATAGTTGAGTGTAAATAGATAGCAGGCTGGGTAACGTTAGTTTGCACTAAATCTTCGGCAGTCCCTTCAAACATTACATCGGTAATGCGGAAACCTAAAATTTCGTTAGCCTTTTCAAACAGCTCACGCGCTTTTTCTGACTGGTCGTACAGGTCCTTGCCCATACCTACAAACTGGGCACCCTGGCCCGGGAAAATATATGCTTTCATTTTGCCCCCTAACCCCCTAAAGGGGGAATATTGTTTTAGTGGTTTATAAATATAATCATTAGCTCCTTACTCCCCCTTTAGGGGGCCGGGGGGCTCTTAACTTAATTTCGAACTTATCAAATTCAAAAACTCAGTCCTGGTTTTCTCTTTCAGGAACTCACCGGTAAAGGCCGATGTTGTGGTTACCGAATTTTGTTTTTGTACGCCACGCATGCTCATACACAAGTGACGGCATTCAATTACCACGCCAACGCCTATCGGGTTCAGGGTTTGCTGAATGCAATCGCGAATTTCGTTGGTTAAACGTTCCTGTACCTGTAACCGGCGGGCAAATACATCAACCACACGAGGGATCTTGCTCAAACCTACCACGTGCCCGTTCGGGATGTAGGCCACGTGTGCTTTGCCAAAGAAGGGCAGCATGTGGTGCTCGCACATGGAATATACTTCAATGTCTTTCACCACCACCATCTGGCTGTAATCTTCCTTAAACTTGGCCGAGTTCAGGATCTCTTCGGCATTAAGCTCGTAACCGTGGGTTAGGTAAAGCATCGCTTTGGCCACACGCTCGGGAGTTTTCAATAAACCTTCGCGTTCGGCATCTTCGCCTATTTGCTTTAATACGTTGTGATAGTTCCCCTTTAAACTATCAATCCGCTCCTGGTTGTAACGATCTATTTTGATGTATCCGCCGAAATCGTCATCGTCGGTATCCTGGCTAAATTGTGAATCGCTCATTTTATAAAATTAATCGCCAAAATACTCGGCAGAATTATTTTCGGTTTCGTACAGCTTTACCGAGTGCAAAAATACACCCTCGTAAGCTTCAATAGGTCCTTTTAACTGGTTAAAGATCTCAATGCAGAGCAATTCGGTCGACGCCATTTTACCTGCCATAAAATCAACATCTTTATTAATGTTTTTATGGTCAAGCTTTTCAATAACATACTCATTGATAATTATCTTCAGCTCTTTTAAGTCGATAAGATAACCGGTAGCGTGCGTGACTTCGCCCTTTACAGTTACAAACAGGTTGTAATTGTGACCATGCCAGTTGGGGTTTGCGCATTTGCCAAACACCTCAAAGTTTTTTTCAGCGCTCCATTCCTCACGGTACATCCGGTGAGCGGCATTAAAATGTTCCTTGCGCGTTATATGTATCATCATAACAAAAGTGGGTGCAAATATACAAAACAAAAACAGGTGAGTTGTTTTATATTAGCCGTCAAAATAATGCAATATGCTTATACTCATTGTTGCAGCTACCAAATTTGAAGTTGAGCCATTGGCCAATGCCTTTGGCAGCAAAGTTGATATTCTTATAACCGGTGCAGGCATGGTGCCAACAGCCTTTGGCATGGCCCGGCAACTCAGCAATCATACTTACGACCTGGCGATTAACCTTGGCATTGCAGGCAGTTTCGACCGTAATTTTAATTTAGGAGATGTATTGGAAATTACCGAAGATACCTTTGCCGAACTTGGAGCACAGGATGATGAGGATTTTATCCCTATCAATACTCTCGGTTTCGGCGAAAGCGTTTTTACCCCAACAACATCACTTGACCAGGTTTATCCTAACTTCTTTCTGAAAAAAGCAAAAGCTATTACTGTTAATACGGTCCATGGCCATGAACCAGCTATCCAAAAAATACAGCAACGGTTAAATCCGCAACTGGAAAGTATGGAAGGCGCGGCCTTCTTTTACGCCTGTCGGCAGATGAACATACCGGGCATGCAAATCAGGGCAGTGTCAAATTATGTGGAGAAACGTAACCGGGAGGCCTGGAACATTGGGCTGGCCATTAAAAATCTGAATACATTTGCCATCGACCTGGTGAGCCAGATCATTAATAGTTAAAATTCACCATGGGCTTATTTGATTTTTTTTCGAAAAGCAAATCTGTTTACACACCCTCTACCTACTTTTTAAATCACGATTTAAAAGACAAGTATTTTTTTCGCAAAATGCCCTTTTATTATTTAAACGATGAGGTTGGAATTGTAGCTATGGATAATAAATCGCCAAGGCTGATTACTTTTGATCCTTGGCCGCAACAGATTTTTTTGCATGCAACAGGCAAAATAACTACCCATGATTTTCTGATTGAAATGGCAAACCTATATCGGGGCAAGGTTCCTGAACGTCTCGATAAAACCATCATTGAAGAATTAGAGCGACTTATCAAAGAAGAAATCGTTGATATTGCCGACGAACCTAATAAAATCAATCCCGAATATCTGACTCCTATAAAATTTAATAAATAACATGAAACTAACGCTCGGATTTTCGCCCTGCCCTAACGATACTTTTATTTTTGACGCCCTCATCCACCATAAAATTGATACCGAAGGCCTGGAGTTTGAAGTATTTTATGATGACGTGGAAACGCTTAACCAAAAGGCTTTCCGCGGCGAGCTTGATATTACCAAGTTAAGCTACCATGCTTTTGCTTACGTCACTGATAAATATGTACTGCTTGATTCGGGGAGTGCATTAGGGTTTGGTGTAGGCCCCATGCTCATTTTTAATCCACCGATAACTCGTTTTATAAATGATGGGGATAAGGAAGTATTCAAGGGAGAATCCGGCACCAGCGAAAAAGTTGATCTGGTCCCCATTGTTTCAAAATCCAAAATTGGGATTCCAGGAAAATATACAACCGCCAATTTCTTACTAAGTCTTGCTTTTCCGGACGCCAATGATAAAACAGAAATTGTTTTTTCTGAAATAGAAAACTCTGTGCTAAACGGAACCATTGATTTTGGATTGATCATCCACGAAAACAGGTTTACTTATCAGGACAGGGGGCTGGCCAAATTAATCGATCTTGGTGACTATTGGGAAAAACGTACCGGCTGCGCTATACCTCTTGGCGGCATTGTAGCTAACCGCAATTTACCACAGGATGTTCAGCATAAAATAAACCGGGTGTTACGCAAATCGGTTGAGTTTGCTTTTGCCAATCCAAAATCGGGCTTAGAGTTTATTAAACAGCACGCCCAGGAAATGAGCGAGGAGGTGATGTACAAGCACATTGAGCTTTATGTAAACCAGTACTCAGTTGAGTTGGGCGAAGAAGGTCGTAAAGCTATTAACCTGATGTTTGATACTGCTTTAGAAAAAGGTATTATACCGGAGATAAAATATAGGATATTTTTGACTGATTAAGATGACAGCAGAATTTGATCTGCTATAAAAAACAAAAAGGACACACTTCAAAAATGCGTCCTTTTCTTATTTTATCCCATCAATTATCAATACAATAAAGCATCATACGGATACCGTTCAGTATGTATAGCTTTCACTTCTTTATACAACAATGCCCTAAACTCTTCCACATTTTCTTTTTTAGTTGCCGAGATAAATATAGCAGGAGCATTATTTTTAGCCATCCAGCTTTGTTTAAAATCTTCCAGCGTTAATGGTTCTTCTTGCTGTGGTAGCAAGTGTTCTTCGGGTTTAAAGGCATCTATCTTGTTAAATACCGTAATAATGCGTTTATCAATAGCACCGATGTCTTTCAGGGTTTCGTTAACGGTACGGATCTGATCTTCAAAATTGGGATGTGAGATATCCACCACATGGATCAGGATATCAGCCTCACGGGTTTCATCCAATGTTGACTTAAAACACTCAACCAGATGGTGAGGCAGCTTACGGATAAACCCTACCGTGTCCGACATCAGGAAGGGCAGGTTTTCTATCACAACTTTCCTTACCGTGGTATCCAGTGTAGCAAACAGCTTATTCTCCGCAAACACCTCCGATTTGGCTATCATGTTCATGATAGTTGATTTACCCACGTTGGTATAACCCACCAGTGCCGTACGCACCAGTTGATGGCGGTTTTTACGCTGGGTTTCATTCTGTTTATCTATCTGCCTCAGCTTTTCCTTTAATAACGATATTTTATTCAGAATCAAACGGCGGTCTGTTTCAATTTGCGACTCACCCGGGCCACGCATCCCGATTCCACCTTTCTGACGTTCTAAGTGGGTCCAGAGGCGCGTAAGGCGGGGCAGCAGGTATTGCAATTGGGCCAATTCAACCTGGGTTTTGGCCTGGGCTGTTTGGGCACGACTCGCAAAAATATCCAGGATAAGGTTATTCCGATCAAGGATCTTTACCTGTAGTTCATTCTCAATATTACGCAGTTGCGAGGGCGACAGGCCATCGTCAAAAATAACTATATCAATTTCTTCTTCCTTAACGTATGCTTTAATGTCTTCCAGTTTACCGGAGCCAACAAAAGTTGCCCTGTCCGGGCGCTGTAGTTTTTGAGTGAAATGGGTAACTGTTAATGCACCAGCAGTGCTTGCCAGAAACTCCAGCTCTTCAAGGTGCTCCTTCTCTATTTCGTCGGTTTCATTTGGAGTTATTACACCAACAAGTACAGCTTTTTCCTGCTTCACAGCAGTATCATAAAATTTTTGCTTCATTAATTACAGTATATCAATCAAAGTGCCAATTAAATAAATGTACGTAAACAGCAGTATGAAATGAAATTTTAATGTCAAAATAACATGGTACCGGCTAATTAGTGACATAGATTACATTTTTAGTAAATAGATAAAATGGCTAAAAAATTTCGCTTTTAAATATCCCGGCAATTGTTATTTTTGGTTTGATTAAACCTCATCACGATGAACAGGCCCTTAATGCTGTTTAAATCAGCGCTATTCAGGTTACCGGCTAAAGCCTCAGAAGCCGAAACACAACTTCAATTTTTTTCATTTTACAACTTGAACTTATCGGCACCGGAACGATTACGTATAATTCTGCAACCCGAATGTCCTGAGTAAATAAAGATAATCTAACGGGCAAAACACCTCGAACATTCAACAAGCATTAAGGATTAATGCTCTATTGACCTACATTCAAACCATCATAGTATAGTTAAACCCTTACAATTAATTTAAATGAATAAGTTATTAACCCTTATCGCAATAGGAGCCTTTGCAACTGCTGCACAAGCACAAGCTCCTGCTATCCCAACCACCAAGGCCTTTGGCAAAGTTGACAAAGCCGACATGGAAATGACAAAATGTGACTTTGAACCAGATGCAAATGCCGAGATACTTTTTGATAAGGGCGATGTATACTTTGACACCCAATACCAGATCATATTTGAACGGCACAAACGAATTAAAGTATTTAATGACCGCGGAAAAGATGCGGCCAACGTACGTATCGAATATCTGAGCTATAATAGATCACAATTTGTTACCGGCGTTGAAGCACAAACTATTAATCTTGAAAACGGCACTATTGTACCGGTGAAAGTCGAAAAGAAACAAATTTTTTCAGAAGAGGTAGATAAATTTCGTTCGGCAATAGTATTCTCATTTCCAAACGTAAAGCCAGGAAGTATTATTGAATTCAAATATCGTTTAACATCCACTAACATTGGCAACTTTCCTGACTGGTACTTTCAAAGCACCATACCAACCCGATATAGTGAGCTAAGCACCAATATACCGGATATTTTAACCTATAAAAATCTGCAAAACCTGCATTATCCATTTGTTGTTGATAAAACTTCTGGTTCCAACACTCACATACAGGCATTAATGAATATACCATCGGTTAAAGAAGAACCATATATGGGGGCGCTTAACGATAACATGGAGCGTATTCTTTTTCAGTTATTAAGTGTACGCTTAACATTCACCCATAGCTATGAGGATACCTGGACCAAGGTTGGCGAAAAGGTGCTGGAATGGGACGATTTTGGCACCCAGCTAAACCGCAAACTTACCGGCGAAGAAACGATTGCGGCCAAAGCCAAAACTTTCAAAACCAACGACGAAAAAATAGCCTATATTTTTAACGAAGTTAAAAATACTATGAAATGGAACGAAAACTATGGTAATTACACAATAGATGGCACAGTTAAAGCATGGGAGAAAAAAGTAGGTAATGCTACCGAAATCAATCTTATACTTTACCATTTGTTGAAAAAAACGGGTATAAACGTTTATCCTATGATGGTAAGCACCCGCAAACACGGGCGTGTAAACCCAGCATATCCAAACTCATACCAGTTTAACAGCACCATAGCTTACATACCGGTAGACAGCGCTAAATACTACGCGCTCGATGCCTCAAACAAATACAACATGTACAACCAAACACCTTCTAACTTTTTAAACTCGTTTGGCTTACTGCTCAACAAGGACGATAAAGTTTACGACATGACCTTTTTACAGCATGTTGAACCCGTGAGGCAGGTAGTACTTATAAATGCCGAAATTAAACCCACCGGTAAAATGACAGGGGCCGCCGACATAAGCAGCTTTGCCTACAACAGGATCAACGCAATTAAAAACTACAAAACAGACGGTGAAAAAAAATATATTGATGAGTTGCGCGGCGGTAACAACAATTTAACTATATCCTCACTAAAAGTAGAGGATATAGATATAGACTCTGTGCCTTTAAGGCAAAACGTAAACTTCAACCTCGACCTCGCCGGTTCGGACGAAAATTATATTTATTTTAACGCTAACCTGTTTACCAACCTTGATAAAAACCCGTTCCTGAACATGAGTCGTACCACTGATATTGATTTCGGTTATCGCGACAATTTTAATATCACCGGCATTTTTAAACTACCGGCAGGCTACAAGGTTGATGCCCTGCCTAAAAGCGTAAGCATGGTAATGCCCGATAAATCGGTAAGCTTTAAACGTATGGTTATCGAGCAGGACGGGCAGGTTATGGTGCGCCTTAATGTTGACCACCAGAAATCAATTTTCTTTAAAGAAGACTACGCTGAGTTTTTTGAGTTTTACAAAAAAATGTACGAGATGCTCAACGAATCGATAGTACTTAAAAAGTCATGATCAATATAATAAATAACCGATATTTTAACAGGTTACCGCTTGTTACGATAGTCCTGTTCCTGTTTGTTTTACATAGCTACGGGCAGGACAAAAAAATCCCGAAAGACTTTTACATTGCCTCAACCATCCCCGATTCGCTAAAAGAAGATGCTAACTCGGTGGTTAGATATTCGAAAGATGAGGTTACCGTAAAAGGCCCCGGCAAAATGATAACTGTTCATCACAGTATAATCACCATTTTAAATGAAAAGGCCGATGATGAGGCAATTTTGCAAATGGGCTACAATAAAAAATATGATAACTACTCGGACATCGAGATGAACATATACAACGCCGCGGGCCAGCAAATAAAACGTTACCATAAAAGCGATATGTATGATGGTTCGGCAGCAAATGATGAAACCATGGTTACCAACGAACGTTTCCTGGCTGTAAGACATGCGATTGCTACCTACCCAACAACCGTAGAGATCAAATATGAAGAAACCGAGAACAGCTTCATAAGCCTTGGCAGCTGGTACCTGCAGGATGGGATGGAACAATCTGTACAAAATAAAATATACAAAGTTATGGTAAACCCATCAATGGGCTTTCGCTATAAAAACAGCAACACCAGTATCAAACCTTTAAAAACCGATACAAATAACTTGCAAACCTACACGTGGCAGGTGCAAAACCTTAAAGCCATAAAAAAAGAAGAGCGGGTATTGGCTTGGAACTTTATGCCCCGGGTAACCTTTGCCGCCAATAGCTTTGACTGCTACGGTTACTCCGGCGATTTTACCAGTTGGCAAGCTTTTGGTAAATGGATAAAATCATTAAATGACGACGTTTGCACCCTCAGCCCCGAACGTGTGGTGCAAATCAAAAAAATGACCGATACTATTAAAACCGATAAAGAAAAAGCCCGGTTCCTTTACAATTACATGCAAAAAAACACCCGCTATGTAAGTATCCAGCTTGGCATTGGCGGATATAAGCCGTTTGCCGCATCATTTGTGGACGAGAAAAAATATGGCGATTGTAAGGCTTTATCAAATTACATGCGCGCCTTGCTTAAAGCTGTAGATATTCCATCAAACTATGCCATCATAAGGGCAGGTTATAATGCAGAACCTGCCGACTATAATTTCCCGGCAAACTCATTTAATCATGCCATTTTGTGCGTTCCTTTTAAAAATGATACCACCTGGCTTGAGTGTACCAGTACAACCGCGCAATTTGGCAAACTTGGCCCCTTTACCGAAAACCGCAACGCCTTATTAATAACTGATGACGGGGGGAAGCTGGTAAATACCCCTCGCAGCACCAAGGAAGATAATGTACTCGATAGCCAGGTACACGTGGTGCTTGATGCCGAAGGCGGCGCCAAGGTGAATATTAAATTTGCAAGCACCGGCGAGTACCGCAGCATTTTTGTTGACAGGCTACCGTATTATAAAGAGGAAGATCAAAAGGAGTACCTTCTTAAGCAGTTTGATATAAAACAACCAGCCGCTTTTGATTACATACCGGCGGATGATAACAACGGAATTAAACATGTAAGTATTGCTATGGATTATGATAAGTTTTGCGATGTAAACACAGGTAACAAACTATTCTATCGTCCGCTTGGTTTTATGCTTTGGGACCTTACTTTACCTGCTGAGCAAAAACGTAAAAACACATATTATTTCAATTCGCCGGTTTCAAAAACATGCGTAACAACTATAGACCTGCCGGCGGGTTTTGAAGTTGAAACCTTGCCAACAAATCAAAGCTTAGAATTCAGTTATGGCACTTATGATGTTAAATATACTTACGATGCTGCCAAAAACCAGATCATCAGCACCGCCAAGTTTAACTTAACCAATCATGTAATCCCTGCTGCCAAATACACCGAGATGCAGGTTTATATGGATGCTATAGCCAAAGCCCAAAATAAAAAGCTGGTGATCCGCCGTAAAGCATAAATTTGCGCCTGATGATATTCAGGCTCGACGAACATTTAATATTTCCAAAGCCCGATCTGGCCGAACCAGACGGGCTTTTGGCTGTTGGCGGCGACCTGAGCACCGAGCGCTTGTTGCTGGCCTATCGAAACGGCATTTTCCCCTGGTATAGTGATGATACCCCGATCCTGTGGTATTCGCCCCATGAGCGTTTTGTATTATATCCCGACGAGTTAAAAGTATCCAAATCCATGCGGCAAGTGTTACGGTCGGACAAATTGAGGGTTACGGTTGATACCTGTTTTAATGAGGTTATAACAGCCTGTTCAACCGCTCCGCGTGAGGGACAGGACGGCACCTGGATAGTGCCTGATATGATAGCTGCCTATAACCGCCTGCACCAGGAAGGTTATGCACACTCTGTTGAGGTATGGCTGGATGATAAGCTGGTCGGCGGCCTTTACGGCGTACACGTTGGTGGCGTTTTTTGCGGCGAAAGTATGTTTAGCCGGGTTAGCAATGCCTCAAAAACCGCGCTCATTTATCTGTGCAATACCGGGCTTTATAAGCTTGTCGACTGTCAGGTACATACTGACCACCTCGAATCGATGGGAGCCAGGATGATATCCCGGGAAGAATACATGGATGTTTTGCTAAATAATTTAGTTTGATTAATTACCTTTGAGCCTATGCAGCAGGCGGTAAATTTAAAGGAGAGAATCATTTTAGGCATCGACCCGGGAACAGCGGTTATGGGTTACGGCCTGCTTAAGGAAACCGGTCCTAAAATTGAGCTGCTGGCTATGGGGGTAGTAAAAATGCCTACCACCGACGATCATATGCTTAAGCTGCAGCGCATCTTCGAAAAAACGGTTGCCCTCATCGATAACTACCACCCCGATTGCCTGGCTATCGAGGCTCCCTTTTATGGTAAAAATATACAGGTGATGCTTAAATTGGGTCGTGCACAGGGCATGGCGATAGCCGCAGCATTATCGCGTAATGTAGAGATCACCGAATATGCTCCCCGTAAAATCAAACAATCCATAACCGGTAACGGCAGCGCTACCAAAGAACAGGTTGCAGCCATGCTGCAAAGCCTGTTAAAATTCAAAGAAACTCCCGATTTTTTGGATGCTACCGATGGTTTAGCGGTTGCCGTTTGTCATTCATTTCAACGGATTCCAACTGGTTCGGGGTCAAGCAAGGCAGGTTCTAAAAAATCTTACTCCGGCTGGGATACTTTTGTAAAGGATAATGCCAAACGGGTTGTGAAATAAAATTGCCCGTCAACGTAGAGACGCATAATTGCGTCTCCCGCTTGCAAGCTACGATAGATCATCATACGGCATGTCCTACGGGAGACGCAATTATGCGCCTCTACATCAAAATACTGCATGTTAATCCTGCTGCTACCGCAAGCGTCCTCGCTTGTGGCCCGCGTTTAATGAGCAAACCGCTTGCATAACTCAACATGATGCCCACAAGCGAGGACGCTTGCGGTAGCGATGAAACGCAAATATGCGTCTCTACGTTAAAAATATTTTTTTAAACAACCTGCTTACGGCTTCACCACACTCTTCACATACTTATCCACGCGCCCGTCTTTAATTATACCCTTCCAGTTTAAGCCGAAACCAAAATCATATTTATTACCCTGTTCATCAACATAGCATTTCATATCATGCGGTACATCTTCAAATTGAGCTTCAACGGCTTTCATATCAACAGGCATCTGTAACGGCAATAATGCCGATGGTTCGGCTTTACCGGTCATGATATCAAGCGAGGCCTGGCCCTGTACGCCAAAATCAACAATGATGGCATTGGCATCCTTTTCAAATTCCGAAAATACCATCGGGTTGCTCATATTAACCGATACAATAACCGGCTTGCCTTTCATTTTTGCGTAAGTATCGGTAACCATAGCCAGATCGGTAACATTAATAGCAGTGCTCGACTTACCCTTGTATGTCCTGTTAGTAAATTTCTCCAGCGGATCGCCGCCTGCTATACTGGTAGCACGGGCGTCGGTAGCCGTGTACGCACCATATTGCAGGTTAACCGGCACATAACCTGTTCCGCCGTTTTTAGCGTCGGCGCTGTTGTAACCGCCGCCGCTGTTGGGGCTGGCAATAAATACTAATGCATAATCGGCCTCATCAGGATTGTCGGTCACTTTAAAATATTTTTTAACCGTTTCCATATTTACAGGATATTCCAGCTTTTCGGGTGTTTCCATCCCTAAAAAGTTTCTGCCTGCTGGTGTAAATTTCTTTGGCACATACACCGTTTTGCCGCTTTGCAAAGGCAAAATATTAGCCTTGTTTTTAAGCATCACTATCGATTTAAGCTGCGCCTGGTAACCGGCATCCATAAACTCAGGCTTACCCACAACTTGTTTGGAAACTTCAGGTTCCAGGTAAGGGTTTTCGAACAAGCCAGTCCTGAAAATATTGCGCAGCAACCTCACTGCCGACTGCTCAAATCTTGCCCGCATAAATGCTTCACCATGCTCTTTTACGCCAATCTGGTAGGCCTCAGTAACCGGTGCTACCTCGTTATTACCTCCAAACTGGTCAACACCGGCCATCAGCACTTTGTAATGACGCTGTGCAATAGAAAGCCCTTCAACACCCCATGATTTGCCCGAAAGGAACAAATCAACCGTGGTTTCATCGCCGGTAACCAGCCAATCGGTACATACCACGCCATCATATTTATATTTTTTGCGAAGCAGGTCGTTAATGATATAGGAGTTATAGTTATTGGCTACGTTTTCGTGGTTTTTGGTATCCTGGTTATAGGAAATGGTATAATAAGGCATCACCGCCGCGGCCATACCGGTTTTACCTTGCAGCTTAAATGCACCCTCGGTAAAAGGGATCAGGTGTTGTTTAAAATTATTACCCGGATAAACGGCGTATTTGCCATAAGCATAATGCGCATCACGCCCACCCTCTCCGGCACCACCGCCTGGCCAGTGCTTCACCATAGCATTTACACTGTTGTAACCCCAGCCATTCTTTATTTCCTTTTCAGCTTCTGAAGTCTGGAATCCATCAATATAGGCGCGGGCCATATCGGCAGCTAATTGCGGGTCCTCGCCAAAAGTACCGCTTACACGCGCCCAGCGCGGATCCGTAGCGATATCAACCTGCGGCGAAAGCGCCGTTGAAATACCCAAGGCCCTGTATTCCTGTGCAGCTATATGGCCGAAGTTTTTTACCACTTCAGGATCAAAAGTCGCGGCCAATCCGAGCGATCCCGGCCACATAGAAATAGCCCCTCCTGCACCGGCATTATATTCGGCGGTAGCCACGGTACCATGCCGCGGATCAGAACTGTTATTGTTGGGAATACCCAAACCCAGTCCTTCCACAAAAGCCTGGGCATTGTTATTCCATTGTGCGGCTATTTCCGGGCTTTGCACCGACGTTACCAGTACATGCCTTACATTATCCTTAGCTAAAAATTGTTTTTGCTGATCGGAAAGATCAGAAGCTTTAGCACCACTTTCGGCAAAAACCTTGTTATTATAAGTCCCCGCGAATGGACCACCCGCTGCCGCCGGGATAGGCTGGTGACGGCTGTAAAGCATCAACCCTGCTATTTGCTCAACGCTCATTTTTGAGGCGAGGTCTTTAGCGCGTTCATCAACCGGCAGGCGCCAATCTTCATATTTATCAAGCTTGCCGTTCCTGTTCAGGTCTTTAAAAGCAAGTCCATCAACAGTTAATATTTTTACGCCGGATGTGGTGGAGTAACCTAAGTTTTGTCCGCCGGTATTGTTAACAAAAGCAATATCGCCCGCTTTTCTTTCTGTCCACTTGTTTTGCGCTATTGCAGCAGTTGCAGGCAGCAGGGCCAGCAGGGTTATCAGTTTAATTGGTTTGGCCATGATCATTCATGATTCTGGTTAAAGAAAAAAGCCCCTGCAAAAAATATTGCAGAGGCCGGGGTTGGTTTTACTTTAGTTTTAGTTCGTTTATAGTTTGCTCGGGCACCAATGCCTTGTTTACTTTTTCAACAGTGATATCCTTTGCAAGGCTGAAAGATGCGGTTTCTTCAATTTTGCGTGATGATGAACCTATTTTCACTTTATAGCTTCCCTCATCAGCTATCCAGGCCTGCCTGTCGGTATAAAACGAAGCCAGATCTGCCGCTTTAATGGTAAATGTTAACGTTTGTGATTGGCCCGGAGCCAACAGTTTGGTTTTGCCGAAAGCTTTCAGCTCATCCTCCGGTTTGTCCAGATCCTTTTTAGGAGCGGCTAAGTATAACTGCACCACTTCTTTACCCGCTATATCGCCGGTATTTTTAACTGTTACGGTAGCCGTAATCATGTTTTTGAAAACCTTTGAGCTCAGTTTCAGATCACTGAATTTAAAACTGGTGTATGACAGGCCATAACCAAACTCATAAGCCGGGGTAACTTTAGCGGCATCATAATAACGATAGCCCACATAAATACCTTCCTCATAAATAACCTGGGTAGGTTTTCCTTCAGGTGTGCCCGGGAAATTATTAGCTGACGGCACATCTTTATAATCGGCTGGGAAAGTGGTTGCCAGCTTACCTGATGGGTTTACTTTTCCGCTCAGCACATCGGCAATGGCATTACCGGCTTCCAGTCCAGGCTGCCAGGCTAATAAGATCCCGTCAACCTTATCGCGCCAGGCGGTAACATCAACGACACCACCTACGTTAAGTACAACAATTACCTTTTTGCCTTTTGCATGAAAAGCGTTGGCAACACCGCTGATCAATCCTTTTTCAGCATCGTTCAAATAATAATCGCTTTCCAGTTTGCGGTCGGCGCCTTCACCTGCGTTACGGCCTATCGTGATCAGCGCTTCATCAGCACCATTTGCTTCCTCTGCTACGATGGCGTTTACGTCCATTTCGGGGATAGGTGCCGGATGATCGAAGAAGTTTTTAGGTTTTGGCTGTTTGGCCTTCATATCTGTAAGATATGCTTTGTAATTATTTGAAAGCGTTTCCTGCAGCTTAAAGTTGGCATTAGCAAGGCCCTGCATTAATGAAATAGTGTATGCCTTATTCACGTCACCACTTCCGGTACCTCCTGCAATAATATCATATGAAGTATTACCGAAAACAGCTATCCTTTTACCCGCGCCAAACGGCAGTGCATGATCGTCATTTTTTAGAAGTACCATACCCTGGGCCGCAGCTTCACGGGCCACAGCGGCATGAGCCACCAGGTCCGGTGCATCCGAGTATTTATATTTTTTAAAGGTAGGCGATTGAACTATCACATTCAGAATGCGCTCCACATTGGCATCAAGCTGTTGTGCGCTAAGCTTACCGCTTTTTACCGCAGCCACTATATCATCGGATTGTGTTGGGTTACCCGGCATCAGCAGGTCGTTGCCGGCTTTCATTTGGGCTACGGCATCTTTGCCGCCAAACCAATCGGTCATGACAAAACCCTTAAAGCCCCATTCTTTTTTAAGAATGGTAGTAAGCAGGTCTCTCCTTTCGGATGTAAAAGTGCCGTTCAGTTTATTATATGACGACATCACCGTCCATGGCTGCGCTTTTTTTACCGCTAATTCAAAACCACGCAGGTATATTTCCCGCATAGCACGCTCGCTTACAATGGTATTGATGGAGTTACGATTAGTTTCCTGGTTATTGGCCGCATAGTGTTTAATGGAAGTGCCTACTCCATTCGATTCTATACCGTTAACAATGGCAGCGGTCATGCTGCCGGCAACCAACGGATCTTCAGAATAATATTCAAAATTACGTCCGCCAAGCGGGTTACGGTGAATGTTCAGGCCCGGTGCAAGCAAAATATCCACGCCGTATTCGCGCACCTCGTTACCAAAGGCAACACCTACCTTGTTTACAAGTTGTGTATCCCAGGTTGAGGCCAATAAAGTAGCCACCGGGAAAGCCGTAGCGTAATATGTTTTTGATTTATCACCATTGCGGATAGGTTCTATCCTCAACCCAGCCGGACCATCAGACACCGTAATTGACGGAATGCCTAAACGGGCAATAGCATGGGTGCGACCGGCAGCTCCGGGCACTTTTTCGGGAATATTATAAGCATCCGGATCAGAAGGCGGCAATTTAAAACCGCCGATATCAATTGGCTCGTTCTTTTTGTCCTTTGAAGGAGGGGGCACTCCCGGCATCTTAAAACCCATTCCCACAACAAGCTTCGATTTTTCTTCGAGTGTCATGGCAGCAACAATCTGCTTTACGTTTGTTGCGCTTAATTGTGGTGCGGGGCTTTTGCTTTGGGCCTGTACTGCCTGGTGGATGCCACCAGCAAATAAAACACCCGCTAAAGCAACGTGTAATTTGTAGCTCATTCTCATGTTTAAAAAATAAATAGGTTAAAGGGGCTGATTGGCTATAATGACCGTTGTGAAATCACACTCTTTGTGTCATTATTACACAATAGTAAAAATTAAGTTTTACAATAGCAAGTTTTATCTATGAAAGGATAAAGAATATGGATGGAGGGGGGCAATAAAGCTATGGGTTAGAAAACTATATTCTGGCTCGGGTATGCAGGGAGAGGCTGAGTGCTTTGGGGTACTCGTGACTTTTCTGCAAATTCCAAATTGGCTAAAAAGTTACGAGTACGCCACGCTTTGCCCGGCGCTGCATACTCGCGACGGTTGTGTGAGCCACGAAGTAATGACATCTTTTAATCTTGTTCAGGGCGTTACCTCCGGCCCGCGCTATCCGCTCATACGCCTGCAGGCATTGCGCTCACGGCCGGTATCCGCTACTATCGCTAACGCAAAAGCATTACAATAAAATTACGCTACGCCAACACCTCTTCCAGCACATCGGCCGATTTGATGTTGCCGAAACCTTCTATATGCATGGCATAATATTCCAAAAGCTTTTGTACCAGGTATCGGCGTTCATCATTGCTCAGCTTAAGCAACTGCATATCTTCAAAGCCGGTTTGCAACACTAATCCGAAGTTTTGGGTGTGCGGGGGCGACAGGTATGAAACACTTTCGGGTTTGTATCGAGTAAAGTGCCCGTTTTTTATGTCGAAATAATCGGCTTCACCGGCCATGTAGCGATCGGGGTAAAAACCGAGATAGCGGGTTAGGCGGGTTAAAAATACCAGGTGAAAGTTAGCCACGCTTTCGGTTTGATGATCGAGCCACTCAATAGCGCTGAAAATAAAATCGAACAGGTTTTCATCAGGCGATTGCTGCTTTATCGCTTTATACAACACCTCGTTTAAAAATATAGCTATGCAACTTTTTATAACATCATAAGGAATATCAAGCAATACCGGTGCATTTTTTAGTTCGGAGATGCGCTGTACACTACCGGTATTTTTATGATAAACCACCAGATCAAGCAGGTGCAGGGGCTGCAGCATGTTCCTGCTAATCTTAGCTTTTGGCTTTTTAGCACCATTGATAATGTATGATTGTAGTCCAAACTTTTCGGTAAAGATCTGGACGATCACGCTGCTTTCGCCATAATCGGTAGCGCGGAATATGATGCCACGGGTTTTATGCAGCATATCTTTCTAACGCTAAAATGATCTTCGGTAAAAAGATAATGATCCCTGTTATCAGCGCAAATAGCGCAGCCACAACAACGGCACCGGCAGCCACATCTTTTACATGACCCGCTTTTTCATTATATGTAGGCGAAACGAGGTCGGTTAATGTTTCAATTGAAGTATTGAGCAGTTCGGCGATGAGCACAATAGCGATGCTGGCCATAAGCCAAAGCCATTCGGCGGTTGAGAGCTGAAAAAGGAAGCCAAGGATCAGGGCAATTGAACCCGCCACCAAATGGAACCTGAAATTGGGCTGAGTTTGAGCCGCATATCCTAAACCCTTAAACGCAAAACCAAAACTGCGCATCAACCTTTTCATGTTCAAAAATACAAAGTTTACGCACAAGTATGGATAGGTGTTATATTCGGGCTTACCTCGTTGTTGGTGTTGTCAACATAAGTGTTCAACTTTTAAAAAAATGGGTGTTCAACTTTTTTGTTCCAAAAAACATAAATAACTGACTATCAACAACAATCTGTTCAAATCATCAAAAACACCCAATTCAACAAAACACAACTTGCTGATTATCAGTAATGTTCATTTCAAAAACAAGCGCAAGTGTTCACACCTAAAAAAATTGAACACTAATACGGTATACAAATCTGTTAACCAAAATGTAACGCATTACCCGTTAATTCTTTGTCACATTATCACTATCATTAATAGGCAGATAGCGCAATTTTCGTAGTTTTGCGCCTCTCTTATATCGTTAATAATGTTCTGGAAACATATAGCTTCTGCAATTCTTAAAAACAGGCTGATAATTTTTATTTGCGTTTTGGCGCTAAGCGCTTTTATGGGTTATGAAGCTTCGAAGGTAAAAATAACCTTCAATGGAGGCAAGGTACTTCCGGTTACCGATTCGGCATTTATCCGCTATGCAGAATTTAAGAAAACCTTTGGGCAGGATGCCTCATCGATGGTTATCGGTATTAAGTCGCCCAATATTTTTGATAAAGATGTTTTTAACGATTGGTACCAGATTGGCGAGCAACTAAAGAAAATAAAAGGAATTAAGGCCGTAATCTCGGCTGCCAATATCTATAATCTGCAAAAAGATACCCTTCAGCATAAATTTGTGCTCAAACCTTTGGTTAACGGCCCGCTGCAAACCAAAGCTGCTGTTGATAGTGTAAAGCAACAGCTTACATCCATGCCTTTTTATAAAGGACTAATTGTAAGTAACGATGGCCAAAGCACCCTGATGGCCATCACTTTTGATGATAAGATCATCAACACACCTTTCCGCGTACCTATTATTAAAAAGATAGATCAGCTTGGGCAGGCGTTTGAAAACAAGCATAATATCAAAGTACACTATTCTGGCTTACCGCTTATCCGTACCGTGGTTGGCGACCTGGTAGCCCACGAGTTTTCGTTATTTCTGAGCCTTTCGGTGGTTATTACTGCGCTTATCCTTTTGCTGTTTTTTCGCTCGGTATTTCCGGTTATTTTCCCGGTGCTGATCGTGATATTGGGTGTAATATTCAGTCTTGGCGTGTTGCAAATGATGCATTATGAGATGACACTTTTAACCGGCATCATCCCTCCGCTTATTGTGGTGATCGGGATCCCCAACTGTGTATTCATCCTCAATAAATATTTTCATGAGTATGGCATCAGCGGTAATAAAATGGCCGCTTTGGAGGTTGCCGTGGAGCGTGCCGGGATCACCACCTTTATAGCCAATGTTACCACGGCCATAGGCTTTGGCGTATTATGCTTTACCAACAGTGAGTTACTTACCCAGTTTGGCTTGATAGCTTCAATCGGGATCATGGGGACTTTCGCGCTGAGCCTTATATTAGTCCCCATCATTTTCAGTTTTCTGCCGGCACCAAAGGCAAGCCAAACCGGTATTAAAGACAGCAAGTTGATGGATGGTCTGCTGGCCACTTTAGATAAATTGGTGCATACCAAACGTAAAGCCATTTATTTAACTACCGCAATATTGGTTATTATCGCCATTGTTGGTATGGTGCGGATTAATATCAATGGATATGTGGTTGACGATCTGCCCCAAAGCAACAACACCCTGCATGATCTTAAATTTTTCGAATCGAATTTTAACGGGGTACTTCCTTTGGAAGTTAGTATCGATACCAAACGCAAAAACGGGGTAATGAATTTGGCCACTATCCGCAAGGTAGAGAAACTGGAAAAACTAATTTCTTCCTATCCGCAATTCAGCCGCTCGGTATCATTGATCCAGGTTTTGAAATTCAGCACACAGGCGTTTTATGGCGGCAGCCCGGAGTATTACCGCCTGCCCGACGGATTAGAGCAAAACTTTATCCTCAACTATGCAGGCAATTCGGGCAAAGGCACAAGCGGCTTACTGAAAACCTATCTCGACAGTACCCACCGCGTGACCCGTGTTACCTTCGAAATGGTTGATGCAGGTTCAAAAGAAATGAATACCGTACTGGCCGAATTACAGCCACGTATTGATTCTATTTTTAACCCGAAGAAATTTCATGTTGAACTTACCGGCTCGAGCATTATATTTATAAAGGGCACCAATTACCTGTTGAAAAACCTGTATGAAAGCCTGGCCTGGGCTATTGTGCTTATTGCAGGCGTAATGTGGATTCTTTTCAGGGGCATAAAAATGATTGCCATATCGTTGGTACCAAATATAATCCCTCTGGTTATAACCGCAGGCATTATGGGCTTTTTCGGCATTCCGCTTAAACCATCAACCATATTGATTTTCAGTATAGCGATGGGGATCTCGTCCGACCAAACTATTTACTTCATTACCCGTTACCGCCACGAGTTGCGCCACAGCAAAAATGGCATATCGCAAATAGTTTCAGACACCATTCGTGAAACCGGGGTGAGCATGATCTTCATTGCCACTGTTTTGTTTTTTGGTTTCGGCATTTTCGCTATATCAAAATTTGGCGGCACTGTTGCCCTGGGTGTACTGTTATCTATTACCTTATTGGTAGCGATGATAAGCAATCTGACACTACTACCTGCATTTTTACTATCGCTTGAAGGCGGCGTTGACCGCGACAAGATCAAAGGCCCGGATATTGACGAAGCTTAAAGCCGAAGCCTATGAATATTTAAAAAAGGAAAACAGATCAATAACGCCCTCTTTAACTTACTGTTATATAAAGCTTATTATTACTTACAAATAAAAAGGTTGTATATTTATAATATGCCCAAAGAAGAAGTTGCCGATTTGCTTTTCTTTTTGAGAATGTTTCCTTCCGAAGTGAGGGAGCGTGCCTTATGGCTGCGCGATTTTATATGGGATCTGTACCCTCAGGCCAACGAGCTCATTTATGACAATTACAATGCTTTGGCCGTGGGCTGGTCGCCTACCGAAAAAATGAGCCACATATTTTGCTCCTTTGCCCTGTACCGTGGGGGTAACTACAATACCCATTTTGGCTTTTACTGGGGCTCAGAACTTTCCGATCCGCAGAAACTCCTTATTGGCCAAGGTAAGCAGTACCGTTATTTGCTGGTGAACGATATTGAAACATTTCCGCAGCAGGAAGTAAAGAAACTGGTTGATGAGGCCTGGCAAAATTCGCTGGCAAAAGTTAAAGATGCTATGCAACTAAGCCATGGTAAAACCATTGTAAAAATGATATCTGACAATAAGCGCGAAAAAAAGCCCAAAGCGCCTAAGAAGTAACCCGATTAAAGTTTATAGATCTGCCAAAGCTTTTACTGGCTATAGCAATCCAGGCTCTTATGTCTAAAAGTCTTGATTCTCCCACGCCTGCGTTTATCCCCTAAATACCTGCACTCATGTACTTTATCTTTTAACTGTATAATAGTTTTTGTTGCTTTGGTAATAATTCGGACAGCAAGCAAATTGAAACAACAGGTAACTATATCACTTTATTGGAAATGCCAGCTCATTGGCTGGTCGGTTGCGGCGCTTTATTGGGGGTATACGGGCTTTAATCAGCCGGGCTTTAACTGGTTGTTGGGTATTCTTCAATTCACTACTGATGTTGCCGTTTATATCCTCATTACACACCTTTACCGTTGCTTCGCCCTAAAACAAGGCTGGCAAAGCCTCGGACTTAATAAACTATTGCCTCGATTGATACCTACTGTTCTTTTATTAGGGGTGGTTTACCTGTTTGTAACCATTTCAAAGGTTTACCTTTTCAGGGTGTGGTTTAAACCGGGGTTCTCGGAAGCGTTCAGTGATTTCTTTGATTTCTACCGCGATAGCATTTTTGTGGCCGGGGTACGATTGATGTCGATCTGGCTGCTGGCTTATCATCTATACCACTACGCAAAACGCGAAATTAATATAGCCAAAGAAAACGCACGACTGGCGATCGTCACCCGAGACGCTCAGCTTAATAACCTGTCCGCTCAACTTAATCCGCATTTTTTGTTCAACTCTTTAAATAATATCAAAGCTTTGGTTATTGATAATCCTAAATCGGCAAGGCGGGCAATCGACCTGCTGGCCGATCTGCTGCGGAGCTCTCTTTACAGTGGCGACAAACAAATGATCAGCATAAAAGAAGAGCTTGAACTGGTTAAGGATTACCTCGAACTGGAAAAACTCAGGCTTGAAGAGCGGTTGCAATATCATATCGGAGCGAGCGATGAATTGAATGCCATGCTTATCCCACGCCTAAGTATCCAAACGCTTGTTGAAAACGCCATAAAGCATGGCATCGGCCAGCAAAAACAAGGTGGACTTATTGAAGTGCAACTTATTAACGAACAAGACAATCTGATCATATCCGTAAGTAATCCCGGCAGGTTAAACCTTCTTGAAGAAAGCGGCGGGTTGGGTATTAAAAACCTAACCGAGCGTTTGCAATTACAGTACAAAGAATTCGCCCGCTTTGCTGTCAGCGAAACCAATGGCATAGTAACAGCAACCATTAAAATTCCCGTTTCATGAAAAAGATAAGGATTTTGATTATTGATGATGAACGCGCTGCCAGGAGTGAAATAAAGCGACTACTTGCAGGTTACCCTGATTTTGAAATTATGGGAGAAGCCGCCAACGCCGATGATGCCCTGAAAATAATAAATGATCAAATACCTGATCTCCTTTTTTTGGATATCCAGATGCCCGAAAAATCAGGCTTTGATTTACTGGAATCCTTAGATCAGGTCCCGCCGGTGGTATTTACCACGGCCTATGACCAGTATGCCGTTAAAGCTTTCGAGGTAAGTGCGCTTGATTATCTCGTAAAGCCAATTCGTGAAGAAAGATTTGAAAAAGCCGTAGCACATGCCAGGCAACGATTGAGTAAGGCAGATCCCGCGGGCCAGATCTTTGTGAAAGACCGCCAGCAATACCATTTTATTCAATGGAGCTCGGTGCACCTAATTGAATCGATGGATAACTATGCCCGGATCTTTTTTGGTGATAAAAATGTGTTCCTGAAAAGTTCACTTAACCAGTTGGAGGAAAAATTGAACGGCAGCATATTTTTCAGGATCAACCGGGCGCAGATCATCAACAGGCAGTACATACAAACTATAACAACTGTTGATGGCCGTTTAAAAATAGCAATCAGTACAGGTGCCCAACTGGAGGTTTCCGAAAGGCAATCGGTGAAATTCAGGCAATGGGCAGCAGATAAGTAAATAGAGCATGGATAAATATTAAATAAAAGAAGCTCGGGAAAGTGCGATTCCCCTCTTGAGAGGGGTGGAGGGGTGTGTTTCTACTTTGGTAAGTCAAACGCATAAACACACCCCTCCCGTCGCTCTTACCCCAGCGCCCCCTCTCAAGAGGGGAACCTTAAAATATTGAAAGAAATCTTTCATATCTAAAAGTCATAAACACATATTAACCACCTAAAATAATGAGAAAATTATTCTCCCTGCTCTTGCTATGCCTTATTTTCGGGAGCATAGCATCGGCACAAAACAAAAAAGCTACAGCATCTTACCTTAGGGATAGTGTTCTGCTAAAAACCCGCGATGGTGCATTCATAACCGTGATGACAACGCGTAAAAAAGAGGTAACGGAAAAACTACCTGCTATTTTCCAGTTCACTATTTACGCCCGCCCTACAGATTCACTAAAAACCAAGGAAGCTGCCGACCGGGGCTATGTTGGTGTAATGGCCTATACCCGCGGCAAATGGAACAGCCCAGGTGAGCCGCTGGCTTATGAAACCGATGGCCGCGATGCATATGCGGTGATCGACTGGATTAGCAAACAACCCTGGAGCGATGGCCGGGTGGGCATGTATGGTGGAAGTTACAACGGCTTTACACAATGGGCGGCTACAAAAAAGCTTCATCCCGCACTTAAAACCATTGTGCCTTCAGCTGCCGTAGCGCCGGGCCTTGATGTACCCATGACCAATAACGTGCAAATGAGCTTCGTATTTTCGTGGACATACTACACCAGCAACAATAAATTCCTGGACGAAAAAGATTACAACAGTCCGCAATGGAACCAGTTGTATTGGAAATGGTACAACGCGGGATTAGCATATCACACGCTCGACAGCCTTACTGGAAGAGGAGTTAATCATATGTTCGGGCATTGGGTGGCGCACCCTACCTATGATCAATACTGGCGGCATATGATCCCATACAAAAAGGACTTTGCAAATATCAATATACCCATTTTAACAACCACCGGCTATTACGATGGCGGGCAAATTGGCGGCATGTATTATTACCGCCAGCATCTGAAATACAATCCTAAAGCCAATCATTACGTAATCATCGGGCCATATGGGCATTTCGGTTCACAGGGGCACCCTGATTCCATTTTTAACGGCTACCGCATTGATGATGCAGCCAGGATCAACATTCACGAAATTATTTACCAATGGTTTGATTATATTTTTAAACACAAGCCTAAGCCTGCCTTCCTGAAGGATAAATTCAACTTTGAAGTTATGGGTAGCAACGAATGGAAGCATGTACCCTCGCTCAACCAAATGAGCAATGATACCCTAAAGTTTTATCTTGATAATTCGCGTTTAAATCCTGCTAAACCATTAAAAAAAGCTTTCGCATCGCAAAGGGTCAATTTCGCCAACCGGGATAGCATCAGCAGTTATTACTTTTTAAACCAGCTTATTTATGATACATTGAACACCGGCAGCAGCCTTGTTTTTAAAAGTGATCCGCTCGCCCAGCCGCTTACTGTCAGCGGTGCGTTTTCGGGCGTATTAAAAACCATCATCAATAAAAAAGACATGGATTACCATGTGGTGATGTTTGAGGAAATGCCCGACGGCAAATATTTTTACCTCACCTACTTTATGGGCAGGGCGAGTTATACAACAAACCCGGAGAAACGCAGGTTGTTAAAGCCGGGGCAAATGGAAACTATCCCGTTTACCAACTCATACATCACCAGCAGGCAATTCAGCAAAGGCAGTCGCATCGTGATCCTGCTCAATATCAACAAAAGCCCTTTTGAACAGATCAACTACGGGACAGGAAAAAACGTGAGCGATGAAACTATCCGCGATGCTCAGGAACCGCTGCAAATAAAATGGTTTAATGATAGTTATATAAATGTGCCGGCGCTGAGATAGGTAAGACGCAAGATGTCAGAGCCAGGAAGCAAGAAATTAAAAATCGTGGAAGACTTACGAAGTTTTGAAAACTTCGTAAGTCTGGGTTCTATTGGAGATGCAGACCTTACAACTTCTTGATCTCAATATTCCTGTACCAAACATCAGCACCATGGTCTTGCAACACGATGTGCCCTGATTTAAACGTGCCGAAATCGGGCCATTCTTTAAATTTACTGCCCGCTACCAGTTTTTTCCAGTTATCGTCCCAGAGGGTAGTTGACAATACATGCTCGCCGTTGATAGTAAAATCAAGTTTGCTGTTATTGCAAACAATCTCTACCTGGTTCCATTCTCCGGCAGGTTTAACTACTTCTTTTGATATGGAGATCAGGTCATACAGATCACCTGCACGGTGTTTGATGAGTTTGCCGTCTTCGTTTTCTTTGTTATCGACAACCTGGCATTCGGGACCGGTAAAATAGCTGTATTTGTATTTGGAGGTATCTTCCTTAACAAGGAACAGAATGCCGCTGTTCCCAGCCTTGGAGATCTTCCATTCCAGCTTCAGATCAAAGTTTTCATACTCCTCGTTGCTTACCATATCACCGCCATTTTTAGTTTGCCAGTCGCCTTTTTGCGAGGCGTCGAGGTGCAGCACCCCATCTTCTGCTTTCCAGGCTAAACCCGGTGCCGGTTTACCGTATGCATGCCAGCCATCAGTAGTTTTACCATCAAACAATGGCTCAAACGCCGAAGTTGGGCCTGCCGTTTTTTTGTTGGTATCGGCAACTACGGTACTGTCGTTATTATAGTTTTTGGGGGTGGATGAATGGCAGCCGCTTATGGCGACGGCTGTTATTGCTATTAAAAATAACTTGTTCATTGGTGCTATGTTTAATTAGTAAGTTTTAAATATTTCCCTTTTTAAATTCACCCACCGCATAAGTAGCAGCACGGGCAGTTAAAGCCATATACAAAATTGAGGGGCTTTGGTTTCCGGTAGTTGTCATACAAGCACCATCTGTAACAAACACATTTTTACATAAATGCAGCTGGTTCCACTGGTTCAGCAGCGATGTTTTGGGATCTTTGCCCATTCTTACCCCTCCCATTTCATGTATATCCAGTCCCGGTGCCTGTTTGTTCTCGTGCTTTTGAATATTGGAGCATCCGGCTTTTTCAAACATATCGGCAGTCTGGGTTAAAAAATCTTTGATCATGCGTTCATCGTTATCATCATACTCAACAGATGTGATCAGCAGCGGAATACCCCATTGATCTTTTTTATCCGGACTTAAACGCACATGATTGCTGGCCTTGGGTATTGTTTCGCCCTGCAGGTACATATACGCGCTCCAGCCGCCCGGCTCCGTAAGCGAATCTTTGTAAGCGCCGCCTAATTCGCCTTCGGCTGTTTCTTTTGGCCCCCGGTTACGGTAAGCGCCCATAAAAGTGGTGAAGCCGCCTTTATAATCAGTTTCCTGTTGGTGCAGGTTGCGATAATTGGCCAGGATCAACTCGGTCGGGTTTCGGCCAAAATAATAGCGGTCTAAAAAGCCATCCATATCGGCCGTTACCGATGCCCTGTAGTTTTGAAAAGCGATGTATTTGCCCAGCAAACCATTATCATTGCCGAGCCCGTTCGGGAACCGGTTTGATTTAGAATTAAGCAAGATCAGATTGGTATTCAATGCCGAAGCATTCATGAAAATGATGCGGGCTTTGTATACAAACTCCTCTTTAGTATTGGTATCAATAACTTTTACCCCGGTAGCTTTACCAAGTTTTTCGTCATAAATAACAGAATGAACTACCGAAAAAGGCCGTATAGTTAGATTCCCCGTTTTCTTGGCCCAGGGCAACGTTGAGCTAACCGAACTGAAATAGCCACCAAAGGGACAACCGCGCATACACAGGTTGCGCGCCATGCATTTAACCCTGCCCTGATCTATATGGATCTGCTTAGGCTCGGTGATATGCGCCCAGCGGGCATGTACCAGGTGCCTGTCGGGATAGTTTTCTTTTATCTTTTTGCTGATATGTTCCTGCACCGCGTTCATATCAAAGGGCGGTAAAAACTCACCATCAGGCATTGCTTCAATACCGTCCTTGTTACCGCAAACGCCTATAAACTTTTCTACATGCGAATACCATGGCGCCACGTCATCATAACCAATAGGCCACTCAATGCCATAACCAAAACGTGCCGGGTTTTCAAACTCATATTTGCTCCAGCGTTGACAAGCCCTGCCCCATGTAAGCGACTTACCGCCAACCTGGTAACCGCGGATCCAGTCGAAAGGTTTTTCCTGTATGTAGGGATGATCTTTATCTTTTACAAAGAAATGGGCATCATCCTCGCCATAACCCGCAGCACGACTAATCAATGGGTTTTCTTTCAAAAAAGCCTTCGTCATCTCCCCCCGGTGTTTAAACTCCCAGGGATCCATGGTTGCTGTGGGGTAATCCTTGATATGCTGCACGTCCCGGCCGCGTTCAAGTACAAGCGTTTTTAAACCTTGTTCGCAAAGCTCCTTCGCTGCCCAGCCCCCGCTAATACCCGAGCCTATAACTATGGCATCATAGGTAAACTGATTTTCAGTACTTTTTGGCTCGTCAGGCATGGCTACAATTGGTTATGGTTAATAAACTATTTAATTGTCAATAGGTTTTGTATAAAGCTGAAAGCGCAAAGCCAAAAGCATAAAGCATTCAGTCCTGAAAAGCTGAAAGCGCAAAGCAGAAGGCTCAAAGCTTTAAATTTTAGCTTTCGGCTTTTGCCTTAAGCTTTAAGATCATCATAACAGTTCTTATACTGCTAAGCTCAGTTGCGCTGCCGCGGCGTCGTCCATAAACACCTGCGCATTCTGCAGCGTTTTAAATATAGAAGCAGGCACATCATTAGTAACACATCCCTGCAATGCTTCGGCAATAATGGGTGCCTTTTTACTTCCGCTGGCTATAAGTACCGGTACCGCGGCTTCGGCCAGATGACGCAAGCCAAGGGTAATGCCTTCGGTTAAAACAGTATCGGTAGTAAAATACTTTTGAGCAACTTCTATAGTAATTGGAGCTAAAGGCGAATGATGCGCGTAAGAATGAAAATCGGCGCCAGGCTCATTAAGGCCGATGTGACCGTTAAGCCCAACGCCAACCACCATCATATCTAACCCGCCAAGCTTATCAATATGTTTATTCATAGCCTGGCATTCGGCATCCAGATCATCGGCCACGGCATTAAAAAACTTCATCTTAGCGGGCGAAATATTAAGCGGTTTAAAAAAATGCTTTTCAAGGAAGTAAGTACAACTGCCGTCATTAGTGCGGTCGAGGCCAACCCATTCATCAAGTCCCACAAAGTTGGTTTGGCTAAAATCAACCAGGCGGCGGTTGGCGTATTGAACAAGGTAGCTGAACATGCCGGTTGGCGAATCGCCGGAAGGGAAACAGATCAGCGCATCGGGCTTTTGATTAACCAGGGTAACTACCAAATCGGCTGCAGATTTCGACATGGTATTATAATCGGGATATATATGTAGTTTCATTTTCTATTTGTTATTGAGCCAAAGATTTACCGGTTTATCAATCTTTGCCGAAAACGGCAGCTCAATTTTTTTACCCGCTCCTGCAGATGCGTAGACCGCGTAGATAAGTTCAAGCACAGCCCTGCCATCTTCGCCGGTTACCAACGGAGTTTTGTTATTTTGTACACAATCAATAAAATGTTTTAACTCGTGCGGATAGCCCTGGTTAAAGGCTTCCTCAAATATGGTGAAGCTCCAGCCTTGCGTAGTATCTGATTTTTCCATGGCATAGCCGTATCCATCCCTGCTGTAGGTTACTGCCGCATTGCCCATAAACAGATCGGCATAAATAACACCGCCAAGGCCATGGATCTCGCAGCGATCATCCATACCGCCATGTTTTGCCCAGCTGTTTTCGGCCACAGCGGTTACACCGTTTTCAAACTCCACAATAATTACCGAATTATCTTCGCCTTTGGTGCGGCCTTTATGCAGTACCGTGCTCATGCTGGCGTAAACACTTTTAGGTTGGGCATTATCAAGCATCCACCTAAACCAGCCTAACGCATGACAGCCCATATCCATGATCACACCGCCACCCGAAAAATTGATATCATAAAACCAGTCCGAATGAGGTCCCGAATGTTTTTCACCCTGTTTCAGCATATAGATCTCGCCAACAGCGCCTTCCTTTACCAGGTGCCGTGCCCGTTCATATTTTGGCGCGAAGCAAAGCTCTTCGGCATACATCAGCTTTACATTATTGGCCTTGCATACGGCAATCATTTCATCGGCCTCTTCAAGCGTAATAGCAAGCGGTTTTTCGATGATTACATGTTTCCCTGCTTTAGCCGCCTTGATGGTAGCTTCGGCGTGCAGGTAATTGGGCAGGCAGATATCTACTACTTCGCAACCTGATTCGGCAAGCAGTTTGTCAATATCATCAAACCATTGGGCTATGTGATATTTTTCGGCAAAGGCTTTGGCTTTTTCAGGGTTACGGGCGTAACAGGCCACAACATCGGCTTCGGGGATAAAGCGATGGTATGATTCCATGTGGATATCGGTAATAAAACCGGCACCCAGTATGGCTACTTTAGTTTTGTTCATAAAATGTATATATAATAAAGCGCCGATAATTGGAGCAGCGCACAGGATTTACCTGGTTCAGAATACCGTTCAAGATTAGCGAATAATATTTAAAAATTGAAAACTTTTGAAAGATGTTGTAAAGGCAAGTAACAGCGGTTGAGATCCTCTAATAACATTGGCCCGCTCAATCGCCGCGGGCTGGCTTTGTTCTTTTTCTTGATAAAAAGAACCAAAAATCAAGTCAGCAGATAGGCTTCTTTGCGCGCAAGGCCTTTGCCCTGCAAACCGGGCAGAACCACAGGCTGCAATTATTTTGCCCTGTCTTCACAGGCCCCCGCTTCTGCAAAAACTTGCTATGCCCCTACAGCCACACATGCCCACCACGTTCTGACCGCTTTCGCCCGAAGCTTACCTGCTGACATAAGCGGTTTCAAATATGCTACAGGTGTTCAACGAGAGCTTTATAAAATACCTCCTTCAAGTTCAAAGCAACAGTTTTATCTCCTACTGTTCCAACACATGTTTTTTTATAAACTCGATGGTTGATTCGGGCAGGGCATTGCCGCTGACCTGGGTAAGACTGCCATCGGGCTGCAATTCCAGCTCGGCGTTGATGTTGTTATCGATAAAAACATGCAGCTTGTTTTGTTCTTTTTCAACACGGCAGGTAAGCTCACGCTCTGAGTAATTGATCAGGAATTCGTATTTCCCGTCTTTTGCGGCCGGAGTGGTGTCTTTTTGATCGATCATGGCGTTAGTGTTTATTGAGATAACACGCCACGATAAATGATGTTTCCTTTATAAACAAATAAAACAGTTGTTTAAACATGCTTTAAAACGAGGCAGAAAAAAAGAGATAGCCCGCCGGCTGTCTCTTTTTTAAATTTAAGTTGACTGACCTCATTATTTATCATAAAGAACTAATTGGTTAGATCGATAATAACAATTAGTCAAATATAAGCACTATAGAATTAGTAGACTAATTTTTTTGATAAAAAATGTTACTTTTTTTTCATTTTGGATCAGTTTTTCTTAACAGATGGCGTTTTGTTAACAATACTGTCCTTTTTTTGCTCATTTCCGGTCCGTTTTGGTGCGAAATTTCTGATTATCGTATCCTTTTTTAATTTTATCGCATTATTCTTTCCAGTATCAACTTTTAGAGTACTATCCTGCATGTTTTTTATTCCGGGGCCCTTAAGGCTATCCGTTTTGAGGCTCGCCCCCGGCTTGGCAGTTCCGGGTTTAGCAGGAGCATTTTTTGTCGGAGATTTAGTCGCAGGTAATTTTTTACTACGCTTTTTAATGATGTCTTCTTTTGATGCAGGGCGCTCTTTAGGTTTCCATAAAAAGCCTTTTAATATCTTATCATCTTCTTTAACCTTTTCAATAGGGATATACCGGTTTTCGGGCTTGGTTAAAAAGTAGATATCCGTAGCCTGGTTCTTTTTAAAAACTGTACGGATCCTGCTACTCAATGATCGCTGCATGCCCGAAACTTTACCGCTGTCGCGCTGAAAATAAATTGTTTCGGCATTACCAAATGTATACATCTGGTCAAGCTTATCATCTTTAAAATATCCCCGCATTTTTTTACCCGACACCTGGTTAAAATGCGTTGAATCATCTTTTTCAATATTCACGATAAATGCAGAGGGGAACAGCTCAATATTATCCAGCTTTTTATGTCGCATTTGCATGTATACGGTATCGCCGCTCAACTGCGAACCCTGTGTCCAGATAATAGGGTTCACATACATGCGCATGGTTGAATCGCTGTTACTATAAAATACCGAATCGGATTTAGCCTGCAGATCAGATTTAAAAATCTTAACATGGTGATGGCCGATAAGCATCCGCACGCGTGCCGTATCCTTCAAATTAACCGGGTATTGTTTAAAAACCGGGTCGCGCTGCATCTGTTCACGGGCTATGCTATCCTGCTTTGCTTTTTTAATAGCCGCAAGTGCATCCTTTTTGCGCTGCAATGAATCATTTACAGGCTTAGGCTTTCCAAAAAAGTCGCGGTGAAAGTAACTGGTGTCTTTAGGTACCTTTATATAATAAGCAGTAAGGAACTTCGACGACTTTTTATCAGCCGCCAGTTTGCGTTGCTTTAGTGTAGTATCGCGTAAGGTCCGCTGGCGTTCCTGGTAAATCTTTTGGTCTTTATAAGTCATGATCTGCGTTTCAATGGTATCGGCAGTCATGTATATCGAATCGCGTTTGATGTGGCTCGTATCTTTTGGCGCCACTACCGCTTTAACAGGTACAAGCTTGCCTTTTACTTTGGCAATGCCCGGCTTAATAGCATCAGCCACTCCGGCCAGGTTCCCTATGTTTTTAATGCCAGCCTTGTCTTTATTATTTTTTAATGCCGGAGCTGCAGCCTTCAGCGCCGAATCAATCAGCTTTTCATTCCCTTTTTCAGCCTGCGTTGCTGCTTTTATCAATGCGTCAGCATTGGCATCTTTACTATTTTGTAAAGCGCCCTGCACCAGCTTAGTTGCCATATCAACATTGGCACTATCTTTTTTACCTATAGCAAAAGGCTGCTTAATGGGCATGGTATTGGCCGGGGCCTTGTGGCTGCTGTCGGGCTTTATGGCACCGGCTATTTTGGTAAGATCGGTTATATTTTTAGCGGACGCTTTGGCATTCTTATTTGCAACAGGTAATTGCTTAACCGAGGTATCCGTTTTACTGGTATCTTTTTGCTCGGAGATCAATACCACGTAAGCATTTTCGGTAACAACGGTTTTTTCCTCGGCCCTGAAATAAGTACCCAGGTCGCCTTTTATAGTTACCTTTTGTTCCCTGTCTTCAAAGGTGATATTCTTTACCGCACGGCCATAGCCTTTCAGCTTATCATAAAAAAGGCTATCGCCTTTTAATGATTTAGTGCCTTGCCTGTATGAGTTTTTCTTACCAAAATACGCCTGTTCGGTAACAGTGTTATATAAACCGTTCTCGGTATACAGAGTATCCTTGTCTTTAGTACCGTAAATATTGGTTGGACCGAAAAAATAGGCAATACGTGTGCCCGTGTTATACTTAAGGGTATCGTTTTTTATCAATGCATCGGGCGTAGTAAGTACCACATCGTACCTGAAATATGAATCGCGACTGAAAGCAAAGTAATAACCGTTTTTACTGGTAAGCACGTTGTCCTTATTCACCAGCTTTCCGCCACCTGTATAGGTACCTATGCGGCTGGCCGTATTATACGTAAGGTAGTTGGTGGTTAACGTAGCATCGCGGTCAACCATTTTAACATTATCGGTAAGGATGGCCGTTTTGGTATTCCCGTTATAATTGAGCTTATCCGAAAATATATTCAGCGTATCGCCCTGGTTTATGTTTACGTTGCCAAAAGCATCAAAAGCGTTTTCGTTGGGGTAAAAGTAAGCACTATCCGACCGGAGGAGGGAATAATCCTGCTTAAACACACCTTTATATACCTTGATCAGCTGCCTGCCGTTAACCTTTGTGCCGGTGCTTCGTTCAGATTGTATCAGGTTTACAATTGATTTTTTTTGAGCCATAGCTGCAGTTGCCATCGCCAAAAACAAAAAGCATAAAACGTATTTCCTCACAATGGCAAAATTAGTTTTTTGTTGGGGTTATTAAATTAATAATTTTGATGAATGCTGCCAGTTAATCAGTTTGTTAATTTTATTGAGCAAAACAGCTTATTTACGCCTGTTACCAAAATACTGGCAGCTGTAAGCGGCGGCATCGATTCGGTTTTGATGGTACACCTGCTTAATGCTGCAGGCTATGATTTTGGCATTGCCCATTGTAACTTTCAGCTGCGCGGTGATGAAGCCCTGCGCGACCAGGCCTTTTGCCATGATCTGGCAACAACCCTCAATGTACCTTTTCATACTGTTAACTTTAATACAGAGCAATACGCTGCAGACAACAAGATATCCATACAAATGGCAGCCCGCGATTTGCGTTATCAGTGGTTTGACACTATCAGTCAGCAATCAGGTTATGAGGTTGTTGCGCTTGCTCACCACCAAAACGATACTATCGAAACAATATTGTTAAACCTTACACGCGGTACCGGAATTGCCGGCTTGCACGGCATTTTGCCCAAAAATGGCAAGTTGGTGCGCCCGCTATTGTTTTTGACACGGGATGAGATACAGACCGTTGTTACTGCCGAAGGTTTAAATTTTGTAGAGGACAGCTCCAATGCTTCGGCCAAATATGCCCGCAATAAGATCAGGCTGGAAGTTGTGCCTAAGCTGAAGGAACTCAACCCATCACTCGAAAAAACTTTTGAAAATAACCTGCTCCATTTTCGTGATCTTGAACAATTACTGGAGATCAGGCTTGATGAATTGAGGCAAACACTGCCGCAAATACATGATGATATTGCCTATTTTCCAATTAACAACGTAAAGAAGCTTAACCCCAAAAGGCTGCTTCTTTTTAAATTGCTGGATGAGTATGGTTTTAATGAAGCCACCATTGACGATCTCATTGCTTCGCTTGATAAACACTCCGGCAGGGTATTTGAATCAGGAACACATACCTTATTGCTTGACAGGGATAACATCATCCTTAAACCCAAAACTATAGGGCCGCCTGCCGAAGTTATTATCAACGCTACAGACCATGAAGCAAATTTTGGCGTTTA
Organism: Mucilaginibacter sp. Mucisp86; assembly: GCF_047324315.1. NCBI lineage: Bacteria > Pseudomonadati > Bacteroidota > Sphingobacteriia > Sphingobacteriales > Sphingobacteriaceae > Mucilaginibacter > Mucilaginibacter sp. Mucisp86. Next base: position 3,064,700 of record NZ_CP168503.1, on the reverse strand, counting down.
TAAGCTTAACCTGCTACACGATGATAGCCCGCTGATTATAAAAGATAATCCGCTGGCAGTATCCATTGATGCCGATAAACTGGTTTATCCGCTAAAAATGCGTACATGGTATGAGGGCGACCATTTTTTTCCTTTGGGGATGAAGGGCAAAAAGAAGTTGAGCGATTTTTTCATTAACCAGAAAGTGCCGCTGCACCAAAAGGAAGAAATCCCAATCCTTGTAAATGGCAACGGTGAAATTATGTGGATTGGCGGCTATCGCCCCGACGAAAGGTATAAAGTGAGTGATAACACTAAAAAAGTTACTATCTTCGAACTGTTTAAACTAACATGAGCGATAAATCCGTTTTTACCGAAAAACAATACCTTGGCCGGGAATTTATACCGCTAACCATACGCCTGGTTTTAGCCATGTTTTGTTTTGCAGCCTACTTTTTTACCGACGAACGCGAACGCAACGGCGATTTGCTGGTTGTAGTGGGCTTTTCCATCATCATTATTTCAATTATTCTGGGCTTCCTGCTGCATTTCCGTACCCGTGTAGAAAACAAAAGTGTTATGCTCGACGGGTTGTGGACAACCAAACTGGTAAAAATAGATTTGAACAGCATTATTAAAGCCGAAAAGGGTACTTACAGCCGCTACATGTTCAATAACCCGGTTTATAACCTGCACACCAAAGGCACCATCCGCTTTTTCACATCGGGCAATGAAGCCATTCACCTTACCGATCGCGATGGCCTGCTTTATATCATCGGCTCCAAGCACCCTAATGAATTTTTAAGAGCGATAAGGGAAGAGATGAAAAAGTAATTCGCGTTGGTCGTGAGGACGCGACCGCGGGGGGCAGCTTATATTATGCGCCTGTCATTTCGACGAACAAGCGCAGGAAAAGAGTAGTAGCGTGAGGAGAAATCTTATACGCCCTGCCCGCGAACTCCAACGACGAACTTACATGGCGTATAAGATTTCTCTTTCGCCCCAATGCTTTTCCTCTACACGCTCCATCGAAATGACAAAAAGTTTGAGATATGATTTATTCACTCTCCATCACCTTCATCAACTCCTCAATAAATAAAATAGCTGCACGTTTTCGGTAAACACCTTTTTGCCATAGGATATATGATTGCCGTTTGATATCTTTTGATTCGATAGGAATGCCAGTAACTTTATTCCAACCTATGATGGCTTTTTCATTCAAAACAGTTGCCCAATGACCATTCTCAACCAGGGCCAGCAATGAATGCACATCATTGAGCTCAATTTTAATATTGGGGATTATTTTTTTACGGTTAAACAGCTCATTAATAAAATCGCGCGAACTGAACCCTTTTCCCGGCAGGATGAGATCAAGTTTGGCAAGCTCTTCCGGGCTTACCTTTTTGAGTTGGGCCAATGGATTGTTTTTAGAAACCACCATGACCACGCTCGAGCTAAATAATTCCTGCATTTCCAGGTCTTCGTCATCGCTTTCATTATGGAAAGCAAGGATCATATCCAGCTCAGCCAGCCGTAGTTTTTTTTCCAGTTCCTCGGGGCTGCCATAAGTGATAAAGATCTTGATACCGGGATATTTGGTACTGAACGGCGCCAGTGCCGGTAACAACAAAGAAGTAAAAGCGTATGAAACGCCAAGGTTCAGTTCTCCGATTGTAGCGTTCTGCAACTCGCTGATGGCTTGCCTGCTCCGCTGTACATCGTTAAGGATTTTGCGGGCATGGGTTAAAAATATATGCCCGGCCTCGGTGATACGTACATGCTTGCCTATCCTGTCGAACAGCAGCATACCCAGCTCCTCTTCAAGTTGTTTGATTTGCTGTGATAACGTGCTTTGTGTTATAAACACAGCTGCTGCTGCCTCAGTAAAGTTCATGGTTTCGGCAGCTTTAACAAAATACTGCAGTTGACGCAATTCCACAATCAATCGTTTTTATCTATCAATCCTATTAAAACAATCTATTTTACAAATATATTGATATGGGCGATATTTGCAGCATAAAACAATTCAATAGTCTTGCATTAAGTACTCCCCTGAATTTGCTTTTGTTATGAATTGAACAAATGAATGTGTTTCGCTCTTTAAAGTACCGTAATTTTAAGCTGTTTTTTTACGGTCAGTCAATCTCCCTCATTGGCACATGGATGCAAAAAACAGCAGTAAGCTGGTTGGTTTACCGTCTTACAGGTTCGGCGCTTTTACTGGGAATAGTAAGTTTTGTGAGCCTGATCCCATCATTGATATTAGCTCCTTATGCCGGCAGTATTGTTGACAGGCATAACCGTTACCGCATTTTGGTTATTACACAAGTGGTATCCATGCTGCAGGCCGGGGTATTTGCTTTCATGATCTTTTTCAAAATTTATAATATACCAGCTATTGTTGGTTTAAGCCTGCTGCAGGGTATTGTAAACGCCTTTGATGTTACCTGCCGCCAATCGTTAATGGTGGATATGGTTGACGACAAGGCCGATTTGCCTAATGCCATTGCCCTAAACTCAACCATGACCAATCTGGCTCGTATTGCGGGCCCGGCCATTGCCGGTATCGTATTGAGCGCTTTCGGTGAGGATGTTTGTTTCTTCGGCAATTTTCTGAGCTATATCCCGGTACTCACCTGTTTATTTATGATGAAGCTGAATACCATTGTACCGGTACGTTCAGAAAAAAGCATCTGGACAGAATTACAGGAAGGCTTCAGATATGTATCAGGTGACAGCGACCTGAGCAGCATGATCCTGATGCTCACTGCAAGCAGTCTGTTCGTTATTCCTTTTAATACGTTAATGCCCATCTTCGCTAAAGACCTTTTTAATGGCGATGCTAAAACTTTCAGCTGGTTTGAGAGCGCAGCTGGTTTAGGTTCGGTGATCAGTGCGGTGTACCTGGCAAACTTAAAGAGTAATAAGAACCTGGTAAAGATCATGTCGATAGCAAGCCTCATCTTCGGTACAAGTGTGCTGATGGTGGCTTATGCAGGAAAACTACCGTTTGCCTTGGTATTCATGGTATTTACCGGGGTTGGTATGATGGCGCAAACATCAGCCATTAACACTTATATCCAAACCCACGCCATACCGGCCATGAGGGCCAGGGCTATCAGCTATTACGTTATGGCTTACCAGGGCATGATCCCGGTTGGCAGCTTGATGGCTGGCTGGTTAGCCAACGAGCTCGGTCCACGCAGGGCTGTTTGTATTGAGGGAATCATTGGCGTATTAGCTACCGCATTGTTTGTATTGTATAAAAGAAGGCAGGCAGTTGGTGAAAGCGTTGATGGCAAGGCAGTGCTGGCAAAGTAAAGTTATATCATCTACCTATATTTAAATGTGAAAGCCCTTTCCGTTTGGAAAGGGCTTTGTTATGCTACGACGTCATTGCGAGGAACGAAGCAATCCCCGATTAGCAGAGCCACTCTGTATAGCTTGGGATTGCTTCGTTCCTCGCAATGACGCTTTTATTAGATGCTTTTTAAAGATTTACATCTTCAAACCAATCTCTCTCAAGCGTTCATCCAAATACTCACCGGCAGTGATATCAGTGTATAGTTTAGGATGTTGTTCGTCAATACACGAATCAAGACTGGTCAAATCCATGCCCGATTTGGGATGAAGGAAAAACGGCACAGAAAAACGGGAAAACTTCATCAACTCGCGAGGCGGGTTCACAACGCGATGCGTGGTTGATTTTAGTTTATTATTCGTTAAACGCTGCAGCATGTCGCCAACATTAACTACCAGGTCTTCGCCATAAGCTTTAACCGGAAACCAGGTATTATCGCGGGTTAACAGTTCGAGGCCATCGGCACTGGCACCTATTAATAAAGTAATCAGGTTGATATCTTCGTGGGCACCGGCACGTACAGCGTCATCAGGTACCGAATCAGGGTCAGTTATAGGGAAATAATGCAGGGTGCGGAGTATCGAATTACCGTTGTGCACCTTATCATCAAAATAGTTTTCGGGTAGCTCGAGATAAACGGCAATTGCACGAAGCAAGTGTTTGCCGGCAGCTTCCAGCTTTTTATAAACCTCAATAGTGGTTGGGTTAAATTCGGGTAGCTCATTAACAATTACGTTATCCGGATACTGTGCTTTCAGCACGTCATCATCTGTCACGGTTTGACCTATTTGCCAAAATTCTTTCAAATCAGGAGTTTTAAAACCTTTCGCAGTTTCTTTGCCTTTGCCCGTGTACCCACGCTGGCCTGCTAAACCGGGGATTTCATATTGCTGTTTTACCGCATCCGGCTCGGCAAACAGCGCTTTCACCTGCTCGTAAAGTTTATCAATCAGTTCTTTACTTAAACCATGATTGGTGATAGTCACAAAGCCGGTTTCATTAAAAGCTTTACCAATATCGTTCGAAAATTGTTTGCGCTCTTCGGCCGTGCCGCTTATATAGGTATTCAGATCCAGACGTGGAATGGTTATTGTGCTCATAATTGTAGTTTATAAAACAGGTAGCAAAATTATTTAATTTTTAAGCGAGGAACACAAGATAGCAATAAAATTTTATCCCCATAATTACACCGGTTTAGTTTGTATTAAGCCTTAAAACAATTTTTGCTTTAAACGTTTTATACTTCTGCCTGTCATATATTTAGCAACAGCAACCCGACAGGTTGTTTTTAAACATCAATTATTATGAAATTCATCAATAAAATATGCGGTATCAGCTTAATAGCATTTTTAATAATGCTTGCCGCACCAAACATGAGTAAAGCCCAGGAAGGAGGCTACGTATCCGACCAGGAGTTTTATGACGAGCTTGACCCGTACGGCACCTGGGTTAGCGACCCACAATATGGAAACGTTTGGGTACCCGATGCCGGCGACGATTTTAGACCCTATGCCACCCGCGGTCACTGGGTAGTAACCGATTATGGTAATACCTGGGTATCTGATTATGAATGGGGCTGGGCACCTTTCCACTATGGCAGGTGGCGTTATGATGATTATTACGGCTGGGAATGGATCCCCGGTCATGAATGGGCACCAGCATGGGTAAGCTGGAGGCACGGCGGTGGTTATTATGGCTGGGCACCTTTACAGCCAGGCATCAGCATCAATATCTCTTTGGGTAATAGTTACAATGTACCCGATAATTACTGGGTTTGCGCACCACAGGCATATATCACCAGGCCCAATATCTATAATTATTATGTGCCGCAAACACGAGTAGTTAACATTATTCATCAAACAACAATTATTAACAATACTTATGTTAATAATAACCGTACCTATATAGCCGGCCCAAGAATTAACGAAATAAGGCAGGTTACCAACAACCGTAACGTGCGTGTTTATAATATTACTAATGTTAACCGGCCTAACGGCGGCGGCAGGATAGTTAACAACGCTGTAAACATTTATCGCCCCGAAGTAAGGAAAGCGCCTGACGCCAGGCCGGCGAGGGTAGTAAACGCAGCGGCTTACAGGCAGCAAAACCCTAATGATGGCATTGCCAACAGGCGTGGTGGTAACGCAGCTATCAATCCCAATAATGCGGCCCGTTTGCGTGAAATTGCCCGCAACGAAAGGCCTGATAATAAAGTAGTACAGGTTAACCATCCGAATCCGGCAGGCCGCCCTAACTCAGAAAACGGAGCACGCCCAAACCAGCCAAATGCAAGGCCGGGGGACAATCAGGCGCAGCGCGAGCAGCAGGCACAGCAACGTTTGCAACAGCAACAGGCTCAAAGGCAGCAACAGTTAGATCGAAAACAGAACGATCAAACTCAGCGCCAGCAACAACAGCAGGCACAGCGTCAACAGCAACTGCAACAACACCAGCAGGAACAAAAAGCCAGAGGAGAGCAACAACAGCGCCCACAAAGCCAAGCTGACCAGCAGGCACAAAGGCAGCAACAGGCACAACAACGCCAGCAACAACAGCAAACTCAAAGAGAGCAGCAGTTGCAACAACGCCAGCAACAACAGCAAACTCAAAGAGAGCAGCAGTCGCAGCAACGCCAGCAACAACAGCAGGCTCAAAGAGAACAGCAATTGCAGCAACGCCAGCAACAACAACAGGCTCAAAGGCAACAACAGGAACAGCAGCGCCAGCAACAAATGCAGGCCCAACGTCAGCAGCAGGAACAGCAGCGCCAGCAACAAATGCAGGCCCAACGTCAGCAGCAGGAACAGCAGCGCCAGCAACAAATGCAAGCCCAACGCCAGCAGCAGGAACAGCAGCGCCAGCAACAAATGCAAGCCCAACGCCAGCAGCAGGAACAGCAGCGCCAGCAACAACAAGCTCAAAGACAACAACAGCAGGAACAACAGCAGCGCCAGCAACACGAAAGGCGACCTGCAAACCGGTAAAATAAATTTATAACCGCTACAATAAACAGCACGTATAAAGCATTATATACGTGCTGTTTTATTATAACCGCTACTATTAGTAATGAAGAAACTCCTGCATATCAATTATTTTATTATTGCGCTCATTCTCTTCCTTAGTTCCTCAGTTAAGGCCCAGGAAAACGCGGGTAAATCATCAACCCAGATCAATTTTATTGAAAACTCCTGGACCGAGGCCTTAAAACAGGCTGCCCGCCAAAACAAATATATTTTTGTGGATGCCTACGCCAGCTGGTGCGGCCCCTGCAAAATGCTTAAGGCTACTACATTTAAAAACAATAAGGTAGCCGACTTTTATAACGATAACTTTGTGAATGTAGCCATTGATATGGAAAAAGGACAAGGACCCGCCCTTGCCGCCCAGTGGGGACTGCAGGCCTACCCCACCATGATCATATTTACCAGTAAAGGCAAACCTGTTTCAGGTACTGTGGGCTACATCAGGGCAAACGACTTAATTAAATTTGGCCAGCAGGCATTAAATAAATAATTCAATTTTCGCTATAAAATAAAGACCGGCGCTATAAGCAACCGGTCTTTTTTTAACTCAATTAACAACTTTATTCAGGTGTAGATAAACGTACCTACTAATAAAGCTAACACCTGGTCCATAGACAAAGGTTCATCAAAAGCAGCGGTAGCAATAGCAACCGAAGTGGTAGAACCGGAAATGCTTGGCAATGTGGTAACATTAACACCCCCCTGCGTAACATTTTGTTCTCCATCATAATTACCGTTTACAAGCGACACACCGGTATCATTACCTAAAGTAGCTGTACTGGTGATCCATGGAGAAACTCCCAATAACTGGCGAATAGCTGAAGCATGGCGGGCTTCAACCGCGTGGATAGATAAAGCAGCAGTCAAAATATCTTTATTGCCCAGCAAGTTAGGCGCCTGGCCTTTGTAGGCGCGTACACCCGTATCTTCAAAAGCCAATGCCACTTTCAAAAACAAGTTATAATTGCTGAACAAGCCTTTAAACGGCCCGTTACCGGTACCGCCGCCGGCAGTAAAATCAAACTTAGGCGAAGTAACCGGAGTTCCGCCCGATGCGGTAATAGCTGTTTTCAGGAACGCTACATGCTGGTTTTCGTCGTCTTTTACTGTGTTGATATAAGAAGCACCTGCCGCAGGGATCAAACCTGCAGAGGCAGCCCCTGTATTATAAAATGATGATTCGAGATACTCAAGCGTTAAGGCGTAATTCAAAACCTCAACCACCGTTGGGGCTGCAGCTGCGCCATATGCCCTTTTGAGCATAGTGCCCATAGCAAACGGCACCGCAGCCAGAGCTACTTTTGAACCGAAGCTGGTTATGTTTTTGATGGCTGCGCGACGCGGGTTAAGCCTGTCGTTCAGTTCCGGATCAAATTTTTCTATTTCGTCTATTATATTAAATAAATTCATGGCGATGGGGAATTAAGCTGTGTAACTGTAATTGGAGGCACTCACTTTAGTTTTCAGGTAGGTATTTGCAATGGGTAATACCTCGGCAATAGTGGCTGTTTTATTTAAACCGTTGCCGTCAACCTGGTCATCGGCAGCAAATGAGCCAGCAACCAGCATATTACTGATTAACGCTGCATGCCTTGCTTCAACTGACACAATTTTACCGGCAATAGTTAAATAGCCTGCGTCCTTGATCAGATAACCCGCTCCGTCATAGGCTTTAACGCCGGTATCTTCAAATGCTTTAGCTGCACCAAGTACGGCAGACTTTTTAGTGAAGTCGATAGTACTGAAATCAACAGTAAGCGCCGGGATTGCGTTACCGCCTAAAGCAGCTTTGAAAAACTCGCGGTGAAGAACCTCGTGATCGCGGATACTAGTGAAAAGCGCTTTTTCATCAGATGTCATGCCCGAATATGGGGTAGTAATTACCTGGATATAAAAAGCTGCTTCCAGTTGCTCAAGTGCGTAAGCGTAGTTCAGGATAGCAAGATCGCCTTTGGCACCGATGTCAATGCCCCCGCCAACTACTACCTTATGATCTTTGTGGCATGCTGCTGTAGCTAAAAGGCCGGCTGATGCCACGCCTAACCCCGCATAGCGTAAAAATGACCTCCTGGCCATGTTTGCCCCGCCTATGCTTTCTTGTTCAGATGTTTTCATAAAGTTCGATTTTTTTGATGTTATAATTAGTCGTTCTGTAGATGGATATACGCCTGTAACAACATGGCGGATTGCAATTAGTTGACATTAATACACTCTTAATTAGAGTAATTAACTTTCAGTAAAACCCAGGGCTCTATACGCAATAAAAAATTCCCAAAAAGGAAGGGCAATAAAAAAAGGCCGAAAAACTCTCGCAGTTTTTCGGCCCTACATCTACCTATGAAAACAACCCTATGAGAAGGGTATTAATACTTATCCAAACCAGGTGCCAAATCACAAAAGTGCTCCACGTCGCTATAAATAAGCTTTTTGAGGTAATTGTACGCAATTACTGTGGAAAGCAATCCCAAAACCGGGGATTATAAGCAACTAATGAATAAAATATTCTTAATTAAAAAGCAATGGAATAAAATGAATTTGAATTTCCATTAAATAAAAAAGGCCGGACAACTCTCGCAGTTATTCCGGCCCTACATCTACCTATGAAAAACAACCCTTTGAGAAGGGTAATAAGTTATATTCAAACGGGGTGCCAATCTCAAAAAATAGCTTTAATTGCCTAATTGGCAGCTTTTTAAAGCCTAAGTGGGGCTCAATGTGTAGAAATGACACCCGGAACCGGGAATTAATTTCCCAATGGTTAATTTGGCAGTATTTATTTTAATTCTCAGATAACATCATAAAGCAAATAAAAAAGGCCGGACAACCCTCGCAGTTGATCCGGCCCTACATCTACCTATGAAAAACAGTCCTTTTTAGTAAGGACATTAACTTTAATTCAAACAGAATGCCAAATGAAAAAAAAGCCATAAAACACCATAGAGCGATTTTTAAATGCTTTATGGCAGTAAAGTGTGTAAATACATACCGGGAATGGTGGTATAATTTTCCCAAAGGTTAAACTGGATGAGTTGCGAAGTAATTGGCAGCATCAGTAATTAACATTGAAGGTTGAAGTAACCCGATAACGTATTTGATTTCTCGCAAAGGCGCAAAGGTTTTTCTTTGCGGCTTTGCGAGCTTATGTTAATTGCATATGATACTTATCACGGGGTAAGTGTTTGCAATAGACAATAAAACTTTCTATTTAGTAATATTTATTTCAAACCGTTTCTTACATCCAATCCAGGCCAATAAAAAAGGTCGAAACACTCTCGCAGTATTTCGACCCTACATCTACCTATGAAAAACAACCCTTTGAGAAGGGTAATAACATTTATTCAAACGAAATGCCAATTGATAATTTAGCACTTATTTGCTTAAAAAACAGGTTTTTAATATTACCTAAACGTTAAACTGTAGAAACTTTCCCCAAACAAGGGTGCGATTTCCACATCTTGAGAAATACGTATAAAATTCAAACAATTTCATTCATTAAATACTTAATCATAGAAACCATCCCAATTAAACTTTGTTAGCCTAACTATGGACTATAATGTATATTTACTGGCAACCGATCCTCAAAACCCCTGCAGGGATGTGATCCACTCCAGGGATACACGTCTTAAAGTAAAAGTTTATTGCCTTGACGAAGAGCAATTTAGTGCGGATGATAACGAAATCCAGCTTTATGGCTATGCCGGTCATAAGCTCTATGCTTTTGAAACCGTCAATGTTGCAGCCGAAGATGCGCTTGATTTAGTAAGTGCCATACAGTGGTATGCTAATTATATTGATTTCCCGAAGATGGAAATCCTCCCCGAAGACCCTCGCCCACGAGCCCAATACCGGGATGTGAAGTAGCAGTAACGTTCTTATTTATTAAAAATCAGCCACATAAAAGTTTTTGAAATTTTATTTTGACAAACAAACGTCAACTCCTATATTTGCAGTCCCAAAAGCAAGGGAGCTTAGCTCAGCTGGTTCAGAGCATCTGCCTTACAAGCAGAGGGTCACTGGTTCGAACCCAGTAGCTCCCACAAAAAAGCCTGACAGCAATGTTGGGCTTTTTATACTTGCATTACACGCAAAATACTTCGCAAAAGTATTTGCATTATATGGCTAAGTAATTTAACTTCGCCGCTCGGTTTTACCAAACATAATGGTAAAATCAAACACAATGGGAGCTTAGCTCAGCTGGTTCAGAGCATCTGCCTTACAAGCAGAGGGTCACTGGTTCGAACCCAGTAGTTCCCACGGAAAAAGCCTAACAGAAATGTTAGGCTTTTTTGTTTTTAATGTCGCAAGGCTGCGCTAAAACTCAAAACACAAAAAAAGGGGCTGCCTCCGGCAGCCCCTCAAACAATAAAAAATTATTATCCTATAAATTCACTTCCGCCAATACCGGGAAATGATCTGACGGAAATTTACCGTGATAGCTATCGCTTAAAATGCCCCACCTTTTAACATCCACTTTACCGGTGGTGAAAATATGATCGATTACGCCGTTTGATTTTAAAGCCCTTCCAAATGAGTTAAAAGAGGCGTTAAACTCATAAGGTTGAGCTGCCTGGTTATAAGTATCAACTAAATAATTTGAGGTCGCCAGTCGCTGGTACCAGGCACTGTTATGGTCGCCGTTCAGGTCGCCGGTAAATATGGCTTTTTCGTTGCCTGCAATTTCTTTGATCTTTTTCAGGATCAGTTTACCACTTTCTTCGCGGGCAATTTTTCCCTGGTGATCAAAGTGCGCGTTAAAGAAATAGAATTTCTTTTTGCTTTCCTTATCCTGCAGGTATACCCATGAGCAGATGCGGTTACAGCAGGTTGCATCCCAGCCCAAACCCGGCTTATCAGGCGTTTCAGACAGCCAGAAATCGCCTTTTTTTAGCAACACAAAGCGGCTCTTTTTAAAGAAGATAGCCGAATGCTCACCCGCATCTTTTCCATCATCCCTACCTAAGCCATAACGCTCATACTCGGGCAGGGCATTATTCAAATCATCCAGCTGATTTTTCAAACCTTCCTGCGTACCAAAAATATCAAATTGGTGAAAGCGGATCAGTGCTGCGGCAACAGGTGCGCGGTTAATCCATAAATTACCGGTATCCCTTGGGTTATCGAAACGCAAATTGAAAGTTCCGGCAATTAAATGCTGTGCACGACCCTGCATGCATACCAAAGCAAATAATGCCGCAAATAAATATTGTTTTATTTTCATGATATATATCTGTTATAATTATTGTTCCCAGCCCGGGTTTTGACCTAATTTAGGGTTCTGAAGCCTATCGGTTTCAGGGATTGGGTACAGGTAAAATTTATTATCCCATTTACGCTGAACCGTTGTTAGCCAGGTAAGCTCATTATCACTGTTAAGCCTTTGCGGGTTTGCAGTACCTCCGGTTAATGTAGCGGCAACGCTCACATAGGTTACACCTGCCACCTGGTTTGCCGGCAATGTAGTGTAAAAACATACATCAGGCTTGCCATCTTCATTTAAATCAAGCGGCACATCCAGGGCCGGTACATAAAAGCCGTTCCAGGTTTGGTCCATCAACTCGCCGCGTTTCCACCTTACTATGTCATTGAACCTGAAACCTTCAAAGGCAAGTTCAATGCCGCGCTCGCGCCTTATTTCCAACAAAGCAGGATCAGAGATAGCCGGAAAGTAATTTGTTTGCAGGTATTTATCCGCAACAACGGGCTTGGTAGCAGTGTTACCTGTTATGCCTGCCCTGCGGCGTAAAGAACCAATGGTCAGGTTCCAGTCGGCATCAGTAAAGGTACCCAACTCGGCTTTTGCTTCGGCATAGTTTAACAACACCTCTGCATAGCGCATAAGCGGTATTGAGTTGGTATTGCGCGATCCGCCATCCATTGAGGCATCATCCTGGGTTAATTTGATGGGCTGATAACCTGTATAGGTATATGAAAACACCGGCGGTGCTGCTTGCTGAGTAGCGCCGTTTAAGCGGGTGTAGTTGCCCATACGGATGGTTTGTTGCAAACGCATGTCACGGCCTTTTACCTCCTGCGCAAAAGGCATTGTTTTATAACCGGACTTATCGGTAAACGGCGTGCCATCGATATTCAAATAAGTATTTACAAATGTGCGGATAAAGCTTAACCTGTCGCCGTAAGTGGCGCTAGTCCAGTACCAGTTGGAATCATTGAAGATACCCAGTGCAGGATCAGAAATTGCTGCAAGGATCACTTCCGATGCTACCGGCGCCTGGCTGGTAAACAACTGCCTGTAAGCTTTATCTGTTCCACCTGCAGTATTAAGACTAAAACCGCCTTCGCTCATCACTTTTTGCGCAGCATCTGCAGCCTGGGTAAGCAGGCCATTAACTGACGACTGCAAACCGTACTCATCATGGTATTTCCTGAATGTACCTTCAAACAAGCAAACCCTTGATTTAAATGCATAAGCAGTGTATTTAGTGATAAGGCTGCGGGTGTTGTCGGTAGTATTAATGTGCAGGCCTGCATAATCAAGGTCGGCAAGTATCGAATCAACAACAAGGGTCCTTTTATCCCTGCCGTTATATAACGCAGGATCATCAACCTTCATTGTTTTGCCATACCATGGCACGTCGCCAAAACGCTTAAGCTTATCAAAGTAAAACCAGGCCCTGAAAAAGCGTGCAAGGCCAATAAAATGCTGGCGCTGATCAAGCGAAATACTCGGGTTATTACAATTTTCGATAAAGTAGTTGATGTTGCGCAGGCCGGTCCAGGTCCAGCCGCTGCTTTGCCTTGGGCCATAGGCACCCGGTCTTAAAAAATCCGGAACCGATGTCCTTGCCGCGTAATCAGCCATGGCATCACCGCGTACAGCATCGCCCGCGGTTGGCAGGATATCATAAAACGAGTTGGCATAAAGCTGCAGGCCGTTTATGCTTCCAAAAACAGCGCTGTTGGTAGCGGTGTCTTTGGGTACCTGGTCTAATTTCTTACAGCTAACTGTAATCAAGCTTGCAAAAAGCATTGCTATGGCTAACTTAATGTGTGTTGCTTTTATGTGAAACATATTTAATGTTTTTTAAATTTTCGTACTGCGATTGATTAAAATGTTGCGGTTAAGCCCAGGGTTACGCTCTTTAATATCGGGTAGTTATTACCGTTACCGCTGTTACCATCGGTAAGTACCCTGTCTGATCCGTTGATACTTTCGGGGTCGATATCCTTGGTAATTTTATAAAGCGGCGACCATGTCAACAGGTTCTCGCCCGAAAGGAACACGCGAAGATTGTTTAGTTTGATCTTCTGGATCAAACGCAATGGCAGGTTATAACCTACCTGTACATTTTTCATACGCAGGTAAGCAGCATTTTGCAAATATTTGGTTTGCGCCTGGGTTAACTCGCCCGATCCGTTTTGTGCCGAATAGCCGCGGTACCTTGGGAAGTAAGCGTCAGGATTATCCTCCGACCAGATTTTACCCAATTGCGATTGTGGCACTTTGTTGTAAGGCCTGTTGTATTGTCCCCAGAAAACACTTGCTTCTGAGCCCGGGTACCAGTCGCGTTTGGCAACACCCTGAAAAAATGCCGAGAAAAAGAAGTTGTTCCAGTCGGCATCAACACCAATACCGTAAGTATACCTTGGGGTAGCATTACCGATGATGCGCTTGTCGCCGGGTTTGTTTACGGTTTGGTCGCCGTAGTCAATTACGCCATCGCCGTTAAGGTCTTTAAATTTGATATCGCCCGGCAAAAGTTGCCCTGTAGTAGAAGCCTTGATAAGCGTTTGCTTAGGCGAGTTGGCAATATCCTGTGCAGAAGTAAAATAACCAGCTGTTTCAAATCCCCAGATCTCGCCTATTGTTTGGCCTGCATAATAATCGCTTAAACGTTTATCGGGGTTGTTGTATTTGGTAATTTTAGAAGTGTAATCGGCCAGTGTTAATCTTAAACCATAGTTAAACGGCTTGGTACCGGCGTTAAATTTATCGCGCCAGGCTACGGTTACTTCCCAGCCTTTTGTTTTCAGGTCGGCGTAGTTACCTTTAGGCACATCGGTACCAAAAACAGCGGGAAGCGTCATACCCACAGTAAACATGTTTGTTGTTTTGCGGATGTAGGCATCGCCCGAAATGGTTAAACGGTTAGATAGCATGCCCAAGTCTAAACCAAGGTTTTGTGTGTTTGAAGTTTCCCAGGTTAAACCATCAGGCAATACGCCCGGCTGACTGGTTTTTTGAGGCAATACCCCATTCAGGATCCTGCCCGATTTAGAAATATTGAATTTTTCCTGGAATGCATATGAGCCGATGCTGCCGTTACCCAATGAACCGTAAGAAGCCCTTACTTTTAAGTTGGTGATCAGCTCTTTCGATACTTTCCAGAATGGCTCGTTGGAGATTTTCCAACCTGCAGAAACTGAAGGAAAGAAAGCATAACGCTGATCGGCAGGGAATTTTGACGAACCATCATAACGACCATCCGCTTCAATTAGATACCTGTCTTTAAACGAGTAATTTAAACGATAGAAACCGCCCACAATATCCCACTGGTCCCAACCACCTGAAGTGCTGATTGCCTGACCCAATGCCAGGTTAATATCAGTAGCATCTTCAAAAATTAAACCGTTACGTGTTACATCAAGCGTTTTTTTGGTTGATTGCTCAAAGTTGAACCCTGCTAATGCTTTAAAGTAGTGGCCACCATTTAATTTAGGTTCAAACTCGCCGTAAGTATTTGTAGCTATATATTGCGTACTCTGGCTGTAAACTTCAAGATCGTTATAAGCAGTACCAACATATTCAATTACCCCTGGTTTGCGGCTGTAAGGAACGGGCACTCGTTTACGGTTTTGACCGTTATCGGTGTTTTGAAAAGTGAAATCGCCTTTAACACGGAATGTATTATCAAAAAACTGGGCTACAAAGCCGGTTGTATTTCTGAATACCCGGTTATCGAAGTTGATACCATTTTTGCCGTAGTAAAAGTCCCCCACGGAATATGCGGCCGAGTAAGTAAGCGTACCATCGGGATTAAATAAGGGTACCATGGTATGGCCTTCGTCCTGCAGGTTTCTCCAGATACTTCCCCCCTCACCCACGTTCAGCGGGTTGTGGTATTTCATATTTGAGTAATCGGCATTATTATAAAGGCTTAACCATGGGTAAACCTGCAATGAACCTTTAGCCCTCAGGTTGTACATGCTATAATCATCAGAATTATAGCGGAACAAACCATCCTGCGAATAATAACGCCCGGTGATCAGGAAGTCGGCTTTGCCACTGTTACCTGAAATAGCAAGATTATGCTCACGGGCTTCGTTATGATCTTTGTATAACAGCTTGTACCAATCGGTATTGCCATAATATTCATATTCGCCGGCGCTGTTAACTATGGTTGAAGGCAAAGAAGGATCAAGAGAATGTTTTCTTAATTCCTCAAGATATGCCGGAGAAAACTTAACTGTTTTGTTGATGTTTTGTGGTGTTTGTGAATAATCATTCCAGGCACTCCATGCATCGTTAAACATCTTGGCGAAGGTGTAGCCATCAGTAACAAACTTAGGCACAGCAGTTGGGCTTTTAACCGAGTGGTTAAATGAATAGGTAACGCTGGTTTTTTCTTTGGATGGATTTTTAGTGGTGATGAGGATCACGCCAAATGCACCCCTTGCACCATATATAGAGGCCGAAGCCGCATCTTTCAATACCGATACTGAGGCCACATCATTCGGGTTAATCCTGCTTGGATCGCCTTCCACACCGTCAACTAAAACCAGCGCGTTTCCGCCCTGCCCGATCGAAGTAGTACCCCTTACATTGTAGGTGGGCGACTGGATAGGCTTACCATCAAGCGGCACCAGGTTCAGGTTAGGGATTACGCCCTGTAAGCCCTGGGTTAAGTTTGGCAGTGAACGATTTTCAAATACCTTTGAGGTAACCTGCTCAACGGCACCGGTAAGGTTTTGCTTTTTCTGTGTGCCGTAACCAACAACCAATACTTCGTTCAACGTACCCGATTGTGCAACAAGTGTTATGGGATTAAGTTGTGTAACCTCGCCCTGTTTTATTTTTACGCCCGTTACACGCTTCGACTCAAACGAAATAAAGCTTACCATTAAGGTGTAATTTCCTTCGTCGGCACTGATGGTAAATTCGCCGTTGATATCGGCCTGTACGCCTTTGCTGGCTTCAAGCAACATAACGGTAGCCCCGGTTAAAGGCGCGCCTTTTTCATCAATGATTTTCCCGGCAATTTTACCTAAGGCCGGCCTTGGCTGATCTTTTTTATATAAGGTAACTGTACCCGATACCTCTTCCTTAAAACCGATATCGGTATTAGCCAAAAGCCTTTTCAATACATCGGCTAAACGCTCGTTATTAAAGGTTTGGCTTTTCACCTGCACGTCGGCCAAACCAAGCAGTTTGGGGTCGTAGGCAAATTCAATATTCCCGGCATTTTCAATTTTTTTAATTGAGGTTAACAGTGTTTCTTTTGAAAGGGAAACGCTAACGCGCTTCTCAAAAACCTGTCCTGTGCTTGGGGCGGCTATCAATACACCTGCGCCCGCAATAATAATGGTGTAAATCAGAAAAGTGATACGCATGGCTTTACTTAAGCAACGTAAGTTTTTTTTCATACTTTTGAGTTCTTAGTGGATTTTTAACGGAGAAACTAAGGGCATAAGCAAATAGGGCTCAATCTATTAGCTTTGCGAACTATGGCCGGATCTGCTACAGACCGGCTTTTTTTATTAATATAGGGTTACATCATTATTTTGCCTCCTGCAACTGTTTTTATGGATTGAACATATTAGCCTCATGGTTTCATCAACCGTGCGCGACCGGCTGATGATGATATTGTATTTGTAGGTATCTGTTTGCTTGTTTTTGCTGGTGAGTTTTACCCCGTAAATGTTATTGACGGTTAGGGCCAATTCCCGGAAAGAGGCATTGCTGAGCGCCGATCGTCCCTCTACCCAACCTTTGCTTTTTTCGCCATTGTAGCTGCTTAGTTTATAGCTATGTTCCTGCAATGAATAAACTGCCCTTTGATTAGGGATCAATACAGCTTTTTTCCCCTGCTTATCACTTACTTCCACATGACCGGTGCGAAGGGTTACAGCTACATAGTTTAGCTGTTTATAGGCTTTTACATTGAATGATGTACCCAGCACCTTTGTGGTTATACTGCCTGTTACTACCAGGAAGGGATAGGCGGCATCATGCTTTACTTCGAAATAAGCTTCACCCTCATCTAAATAAACACTGCGGGTTGCCTTTTTTTCAAAGCCCTCAATGATACGGACGCGTGACATGGCGTTGAGCCAAACAGTTGAACCATCAGGTAGTTCCAATTTTTTTACCTGCCCTATACCTGTTTTAAAGATAGCATAGGTCGGCTTCTGCTGTTCCTGCTGCTGCGCTATTTCTCGGCGCAGAAGCAACCCTGCTGTAACCAGCACAATGATTGCAGCGGCGGCGGCATACCTGATAAAATTAAGTCTTCGTATTTTGGGAGGATTGTTATTTACATGCGCTTTGGCGTAGTTGTAAATTTCGCTTTTTAACTGCTGTTCTTTAGCGAGGGGCAAGGGTTCATCGATATCATCATATGATTGATACCATCCATCAACCAATTTTCGCTCCTGTTCGGTAGCTTTATTTTTAACGTAGCGGTCAATTAATTTTTTAAGCTCCGACGAGTCCATCCAGTTTTGTGCTTTTTATTGGGATGTTGCACAAAGCCGCTTTTACTACTTCTATTTTACATCAATTTTTCGTTAACTTTGTGTAAACAAGATCACGAGGCAAATAAAACAGTTAATATAACGATCAGGATATTCAACTTTAAGGCGGCGCTTTAAACGCTTTAGCGCTTCGGTAATATTATTTGATACGGTTTGCTCGGCAAGGTTAAGATTTTCGGCAATTTCCTTTACCGAATAGCTATCGCTCCGCAGCAGGAAAGCACGCTTCATATTAGCCGGCATCTCTTCTACTTCTTCGCTCACAATTTTTTCGAGGTTAAAATATGAGGATAGGTTTTCTTCCTTATAGATGATATCGTTCATCCGTGACAGTGCATGCTCCATAGCATTTTGCCTGATGCCCTCCGACCGAAAATGATTTAATACTTTGCGTTTAACCGCACCAAACAAAAACTGCTCAAGAGAGGTGTTTATTTGTAGTTCATTTCGCTTTTGCCAAACATCTATCAACAGGTTTTGCACAATGTCTTTCGCGGCCTCGTAATCACCTAATCTTACCTGCGCAGCCATAAAAAGGGACTTCCAATAGCGGTTGAACAATACATCAAAAGCACTGATGTTATCGTCTCTAAGCATTTCCAACAGTTCATGATCAGCAGGAGGAGTATCAAATTGTTGCATCCGCCAAAATTAAACAACCTAAGTAAAGTAAAAGTTAAATAACAAACTGATCGTACAGAAGCGGTTAATTGCCTTTTGAAGTACCAACAAAAGCTTTAACCGCATCTCCTGTAATTTGAAAATAAGCAGGACCTGCAAGCAGCGTTATTTTGGTTATAGGTTGAAACGAGCTCAGCGAATGATTTTTCAAAAACTGCTCAGTTTCATAAGCATTTACAGCCCCTTTAACAACATTCACTGCTACAATACCCGTAGGCGAATCAATACCGGCATCTTTTAAATCGCTGGCATGCGAGTAGCTGCTTACGCCTAAGCGCAGAGCTTCACGCATTTCTACACGGCCAACACTGGTCATCAGCTCGGAGTTAAATGCTTTACGGTCGCCAAGCCCAATGATCAGCAGCTTTTCGGCAGGCATGCTGCCGGCGGGTGGTGTAATCAATATGGTTTCCAATGCATGGCCTTCAAACCTGCCGCTTTTTCGTAATTCGGTAAGCATTCCCTTCAGCGCGTCATCTATATGTACCAATCCGTTAAGGTTACGCGGCAATGCGGGCGGCGAGTTAAATATATCTCCATCGGTGTATTCAAAAACGCAAATAACCTGTAAGGGCGTTTGCTGGTTAGACGGCGCCTGAACAGCCGTTGTTATCGTCATCCCATCTATTTGCCCCAATATGGCTGATGTTCCGGCGGCGGGCAATGCCGAAGCCTGCGTTTGTGCCCACCCGTTTGTAAAATTGATTAAAACGATGGCTACACTGGCGATAAGCAACCGTAACGAACCTATATAAGATTTTACAGATAATTTTTGAGTTAGTGTAATAGCGTGTTCCATGATGACGATGTTTAAATTACTGATACGTCAAAAATGGGGGAAATAAAAAAACAAAAAGATGACGTAGATTAAGAAATGCAAGACCTCTTAAATAACATCCCAATCCGCTATTAAATGTAAATCAGATTTTCTGATCGGGTAATGAGGGCTGCGCCTGCTTCGCTTATAATAACATCGCAATCTTTTACTGAAATATGATGCTTAAACTGACCGATGAGTTCGATCCAATCCCGCGAGGTGAATACCGGCGCTTCGATCTGAACAGATTCTACCAGGATCTCTTCGCCATCGAGCACAAGGCGCCAGCATTGGGTTTGACCATTACTATTGGTATTATAGCGAATATGTGCTAACTGCACTTTCTTATGCATAAACATATAGGGGTTTCCGCAACAAACGGCGAATTAAAGGGAAAAGTATTTACTGTTAACGCACCTCTAAAATCTATCTTATTTGTTACTTATATCGGGACCCTTAACCCGAAACCCTCCTTAGTATCACAAGAAATAACATAAATGTTTAGCCTTTTTTGTTCCTTTGTCTGCAACCTATGCAAACATTAAAGCAGTTACAAAACGGAGAATTAAAAGGAGCTATATCGCTCAAACTATCAGACAACCTTTCCCATTTCCCTGTTGAAATTTTTGAACTGGCAGATACGCTGGAGTACCTTGATCTGTCATTCAATAACCTGAACTCATTACCCCCTGATTTTGGCCGGCTCCAAAAACTGAAGATCTTTTTTTGTTCAGAAAATCAATTTACTGTTTTACCGGAGGTATTGTCCGACTGCCCCCTACTCGATATCGTTGGCTTTAAATCAAACCGGATAGAAACAGTACCATCGGCATCAATTAATTCAAATCTCCGTTGGCTTATCCTTACCAACAACAGGATTACTGAGTTACCTGCCGAAACAGGCAATTGCAGCAGAATGCAGAAGCTAATGCTTGCAGGTAATAAATTAAAGGAGTTACCGGCGTCGCTTACCAAGTGTCGTAATTTAGAACTACTCCGGATCTCCGCAAATCAGTTAAATGAATTTCCTGAATGGCTTTTATCTCTGCCCAAGCTATCATGGCTGGCCTTTTCGGGCAATCCTTTCAGCTATAAACCAACAGTACAACCGTTTACACCAATCGACAGTCGCCAGCTGGAAATCAGCGAAATGCTTGGCGAAGGTGCATCGGGCATCATCTCCAAAGCTACCTGGCGACATGCTGGTAAAACCAGTGAAGTTGCTGTCAAAATATTTAAAGGCGCGGTTACCAGCGATGGCCTGCCCGAAGATGAAATGAACGCTTGTATTACCGCTGGCAACCATGACGGATTAGTAGAGTTGATAGGCCAGATCACCAATCATCCCGAAAATAAAGAAGGGCTGGTAATGAAACTCATACCCGAAAGCTTTTACAACCTCGGTCTGCCCCCCAGCTTCGTTAGCTGCACGCGCGATGTTTTTAAACCCGGCATGGGCCTTACACCGGCACATGTATTAAAAATTGCAGGAACCATTGCCTCCGTAGCAGAACACCTGCACAACAAAGGCATTATGCACAGTGACCTTTACGCCCACAACATTTTGGTTGATGATGAAGCTAACACGCTGTTCAGCGATTTTGGAGCAGCCTGCTTTTATGATCTTTCAGATATAGAAACCGCTAAGAAGCTTGAGCTGCTTGAAGTAAGAGCCTATGGCTGCCTGCTTGATGATCTTATCAGCCTGTGTAATGAAGCTGAACATCCCGGCATTGAAAAACTTACGGCGCTCCGGGATCTGTGTATGAGTGATAATGCGCTGAAGCGTCCTCTGTTTTCTCAAATAAGCTCCCAATTGTCGGGGGTAAAATAACCCGCGAATACCTGCTGATACTTCTTTAGATTTTGAGTGCATTTACGCCTACCCAACTCCTTTTCTGAAATAAATCGGATTGAAGGTAACCCGTAGACTTGCTTTTTTAGAAAAATTTGAACGAAAAATGATAATTTTTACTAATCCGTCGATTCATTCACCAGATTCGTCGGTTTTTTTTTGATTTTAACAATCCATGTATTAGATTTGCAGCTATTTCAATACAAGGTTACCACCTTGATTTGTGATAAGGTTTAGGTTTAAAGCCTCCAAGCAGCGAGTGCAAGGAGGCTTTTATTTTTTAATCTTATCAATAACGTATCAACTAAAGTTTTAGTGTTTAAACAAGCATAAAAAAGTGCTAAGTCTGAAGTTTTTAGTCTTAAGTCTTATTTATCAACATTACATGCTGTATACCATAAACTTAACGACTAAAAACACAACTGTAAATCTAAGTTGTGTTTTTAACAATATAACCGACTTTGAACTTAAAACTAACGACTTGAGACTTAGAACTCCGAACTTACGACTTACTTATTTTCCTTCACCACATCAATAAGCCAGGTGACCAGACCAATGAAGCCGGCAATAAACAACCCTGCTCCTGCACCACGTGCGTAATCGTCCCAATTATCGGCCGGGCCACTGGGAATGGCCATCCCTGCCGAAAACAGGATAATACCTATCAACAAAAGATAAACAGAGCGTTTTGCTTTATTTTTCATCGGCGTAAATTAAAAAAATCATTTTTAATTTCTGTATTTTTGCAACCTCTTAAAAACGAGGTGAAATAATAGATGTACAAGGAATATAAGCAGTTAAACTTATCGCAAACAGGCAAAGAGATACTGGACTTCTGGAAACAGAAAAATATTTTCGAGAAAAGCATTACCAGCCGTCCGGCGGGTAACCCTTATACTTTTTATGAAGGGCCGCCGAGCGCTAACGGTATGCCCGGTATTCACCACGTAATGGCGCGCTCTATTAAAGATATTTTTTGTCGCTACAAAACCCTTAAAGGCTACCAGGTAAAACGCAAAGGCGGCTGGGACACCCATGGCTTGCCAATTGAGCTTGCTGTTGAAAAAGCTTTGGGCATCACTAAAGATGACATCGGCAAAAAAATAAGCGTTAAAGATTATAACGATGCCTGCCGTAAGGAGGTAATGCGCTACACCGACGTTTGGAACGACCTAACCGAAAAAATGGGTTACTGGGTTGACCTGAATGATCCGTACATCACTTATAAAAACGAATACATTGAAAGCCTCTGGTGGATCCTGAAGCAGCTGCATAAAAAAGACATGCTGTACAAAGGTTATACCGTACAGCCATACTCGCCAAAATCAGGTACCGGTTTAAGCTCACACGAGCTTAACCAGCCGGGCACCTACAAAATGGTGAAGGATACTACCATAGTAGCCCAGTTTAAAGTTAAACACGATGCCGATTCGGAGTTTTTGTTTAATGGCGTAGATACCGAGGTGTTTATCCTGGCCTGGACAACTACTCCTTGGACTTTACCATCAAACTGTGCCCTTGCCGTTGGCGAAGATATTACCTACGTTAAGATCAGCACCTTTAACCCATACACCTACCTGCCGGTTTGTGTAGTGCTGGCTAAAGACCTGGTTAAAAAATACTTTAAAGCCGAGGGTGAGAACGCCTCTTTTACCGACTACAAAGGCGGCGACAAGATCATCCCATGGAAAATTGAGGCCGAAGTAAAAGGCAGTGAGCTGGTGGGCATCCATTACGAACAACTGATGCCTTATGTAACCAATGAGGATTTGGAGCAAAACGCTTTCCGCGTGATCCCGGCCGACTTTGTTACTACCGAAGATGGTACGGGCATCGTACACACTGCTTCTGTTTTTGGCGCGGACGACTTCAGGGCCTGTAAGGAAAATAACGTACCATCAGTAATGGTAAAAGACGAAACCGGCAAGGATGTTCCACTGGTGAACAAACAGGGCCGTTTTGTTGACGAAGTTACCGATTATGCGGGCCGTTACGTTAAAGAAGAATATTATACTGATGCCGAGCGTGCCGAAGAAGGTTTTAAACCAACCGACGTACTCATCTCTATCAAATTAAAAACTGAGAACCGCGCGTTCGACGTTAAGAAATACGAGCACAGCTACCCGCACTCATGGCGCAGCGACGAGCCGATATTATATTATCCGCTCGATAGCTGGTTTATCCGCACCACCGCGGTTAAGGATAAAATGGTAGAACTGAACAAAACCATTAACTGGAAACCGGAATCAACTGGTACCGGTCGTTTTGGTAACTGGCTTGAAAATTTGGTTGACTGGAACCTTTCGCGTTCTCGCTACTGGGGTACCCCGCTACCTATCTGGCGCGAGGAAAATGGTACCGAAGAGATCTGTATTGGTTCGATTGCTGAATTAAATACAGAGATCTCGAAATCAATCAAAGCAGGTTTCATGCCTGAAGGCTTTGAGTTGGAAGACATGCACCGCCCTTACGTTGATGATGTTGTTTTAGTATCATCAACCGGCAACAAAATGTTCCGCGAGCCCGATCTGATCGACGTTTGGTTTGATTCGGGCGCTATGCCTTATGCACAATGGCACTTCCCATTTGAAGGTCAGGAAGAATTCAAAAACGCTTACCCGGCAGATTTCATTGCCGAAGGTGTTGACCAAACCCGTGGCTGGTTCTTTACCCTGCATGCGATAGCCGTAATGCTGAGCGAAGCAAGTGATGAGGTTAAAGCCGTCAATGAACAGGTGGGCAACAAAGGTATCGCCTTTAAAAATGTGGTATCAAACGGCCTGGTGCTGGATAAAAATGGCAATAAAATGTCTAAACGTTTAGGCAACGCTGTTGATCCGTTCGAGACCATCGAAAAATACGGTGCCGATGCCGCCCGCTGGTACATGATCAGCAATGCATCGCCATGGGATAACCTTAAATTTAATGAAGAGGGCATTGATGAAGTTAGGCGTAAGTTTTTCGGTACATTGTACAACACCTACTCGTTCTTTACCCTGTACGCTAATATTGATAAGTTCACTTACAGCGAACCGGAGATAGAGAACAGCAAACGCCCTGAAATTGACCGCTGGATCATATCCCTGTTAAACACCTTAAGCAAAGAGGTTGACGGCTACTATGCCGATTTTGAGCCAACCAAGGCCGCCCGTGCTATCCAGGAGTTTGTGGATATACATTTCAGCAACTGGTTTATCCGTTTAAGCCGCCGCCGTTTCTGGAAATCAGATGACTCGGAGGATAAACTTTCGGCTTATCAAACCTTGTATACCTGCTTAATAGCTATCAGCAAATTGATGTCGCCCATTGCGCCGTTCTTTGCCGATAGGTTATATTGCGACCTGAATGCTGTTACCGGCAAGGAAGAGTTTGAATCGGTACATTTAGCTTACTTCCCTGAGTACAACAGCGCATTGGTTGATGCTGAGCTGGAAGAGCGCATGCAACTTGCACAGGATGTTTCGTCATTAACATTGTCGCTTCGTAAAAAGGTGAATATCAACGTGCGCCAGCCATTGAGCAAAATTTTATTGCCAATACTGGATAAAAGCTTTAAATTACACGTTGAGCAGGTTAAAGACCTCATTTTGTCTGAAACCAACATTAAAGATATTGAGTATATTACCGATACCGCAGGTTTCATTAAAAAGAAAATAAAGCCAAACTTTAAGGCCTTAGGCCAAAAGGTAGGTAAGGATATGAAAGTTGTAGCCGAAGCCATCACAAACTTCACCCAGGATGATATTGCTACGTTAGAAACTAATGGCAAGATCCAGGTTCTTGATGGCAAATACGAAGTATTAGCTACCGACGTAGAGATCATAGCCGAAGATGTTCCCGGATGGCAGGTGGCAAATTTGGGAAAACTAACCGTGGCTTTAGATGTTACCATAACCAACGAATTGAAACAGGAAGGTATCTCGCGCGAGTTTATCAACCGTGTGCAGAATATACGTAAGACCAAAGGATTTGAAGTAACTGACAGGATAAACGTGCAGACAAGCAGCACCCCGGTGATCAAAGAGGCCGTGGAAAACAATCTATCCTATATTTGCGCCGAAATCCTGGCCGACAGCATCGTGTTTGTGGAGAACCTGACCGGGGGAGAACCTGTTACAATTGATGAACAAGAAATATTGATTGCTATTAGTAAAGTATAATGAAACAAGAACAAGAAAAAACCAGATATTCTGAAGCTGACCTGCAGGAATTTAAAGGGATTATCCTGGATAAAATGCGCATAGCCCGCGAAGAATTAAGTTCATTGGCTACGTCATTAAGTTCGCCTAATGCCAACGGCACCGATGATACCGCCGGTACTTACAAAACATTAGAAGACGGTTCGGCCACGCTTGAAAAAGAGCAGATAAACCAATTGGCGGCCCGTCAAAAAAAGTTTATTGAGCAACTTGAGGCTGCCCTTGTACGTATTGAAAATAAAACTTACGGTGTTTGCCGCGAAACAGGCAAGCTGATCCCGAAAGAGCGTTTACGTGCTGTTCCGCACACTACCCTCTCAATGGAAGCTAAATTAAAGCAATAAATGAAGGCTGCTTATACCAAACCTTTTTTAACTGCTGCCTTTATCATCCTTGCCGACCAGATCATTAAAACCTGGGTTCGTGCGCATATGCAAATGGGCGAAGAAATTCGTTTCCTGGGGAGCCGGGGTATGTTGCATTATACCGAAAACAACGGCATGGCATTTGGCATGGAATGGGGCGGCGATGCGGGTAAACTGGCATTAACGCTGTTCCGCATAGTTGCGGTTTGCGGTATAATTTACACCCTTATTTATTTAATTAAACATAAATACCACCGCGGGCTCATCATGAACGTAGCGCTCATTTTAGCCGGTGCTATGGGCAATATCATTGATTCAACCTTTTATGGTTTGATGTATAAATATGCCCCGATATTTCATGGCCGTGTGGTTGATATGTTTTACTTTCCGTTGCTACGCGGCACCTATCCATCATGGTTCCCGTTTTGGGCAGGTGAGTCGTTCGAGTTTTTCAGGCCGGTGTTTAACCTGGCCGATGCCTCTATCTGCGTAGGCGTAATTATGATACTCCTGTACCAGAAACGCTATTTCAAACATGAAAAACCCGAAGTAGCCAGCCCCAACAGCGAAATGGTTGAAGAATAGAATTATTATAGATTTATATATGAAAAGCCGCGATGAGCGGCTTTTTTTGTTTGTTAAGCGTTCGTAATCAAATAAATGTCATTGCGAGAAGCGAAGTAAGGCCTCGCGCGCATTAGGGGCGACGAAGCAATCGCGAACTTTGCATGGCGGCTCCGTATAGCATGCGATTGCCACGCTATCGCTCGCAATGACATGGTTTTTATTTGTTTTTACAGGAAATCTTATTCTTGCGCTCGTTTGCAACGAGTGCTTAATATGGTTTGGCGATTGTATCGCCTGTTGCGTTATAAACGCAAACCCAGTTTACGCACTCGTTGCAAACGAGCGCGAGTTCGAAAGCCCATACAACCCACCATTCAATAAAATGCCTTTTAACACGTTATATGTACAAAAGCAACTAAATAGTGTATATTGGGGATTTAACAGGGCCGGATTTAACAATTACCACCAAACATTGTGAGTGCTAAACAGATATATCGGCCACGATATATCACGATTTAACACTTTTTAACATTTAAGCATAGATTTTAGTTGGCGAAAAATTGGGCGGGTGTTTAAGTTTGCCTACCGAAACGAAAAAATTTAATGGAAGAACAAAATAGCTATACAGGAAATGTCACTTCGACGGCTCCGACATCGTATTCAACCGATATCAGGGCGCTGAATGAAATGATACAAAGAGAAAGCGCATTTATCGATCTGCTGATCATGGAGATGGATAAAGTGATCGTAGGTCAGCGTTACATGGTTGAACGCTTGCTGATCGGCTTATTGGCCAATGGTCACATTTTACTGGAGGGCGTACCGGGCCTGGCAAAAACGCTGGCCATCAATACGCTGTCAAGAGCTATCCAGGCCGATTTTAGCCGGATCCAGTTTACACCGGATTTGCTCCCTGCCGACGTGCTTGGTACCATGATCTACAACCAAAAGAAAGAAGAGTTTATTGTGCGCAAAGGTCCAATCTTCTCAAACTTCGTTTTGGCCGATGAGATTAACCGTGCGCCTGCAAAAGTGCAAAGTGCATTGCTTGAGGCCATGCAGGAGCGCCAGGTAACTATTGGCGATACCACCTACAAACTGCCCGATCCATTCCTGGTATTGGCAACCCAAAATCCAATTGAGCAGGAAGGTACTTATCCCCTGCCCGAAGCACAGGTAGATCGTTTTATGCTGAAAGTGGTGATCAAGTATCCTAATAAGGAGGATGAGAAAAAGATCATGCGCGCCAATATTTCGCCATCAGGCATGAATAAGCCAAACGCCATTATCAAGCCCGAAGAAATCATCAAAGCCCGCAAAATAGTACGCGAGGTTTATATGGACGAAAAGATCGAGCAATACATCATCGATATTGTTTTCGCTACCCGTTTCCCTGATCAGTTTAAGCTTGCCAAATACAAAACGCTGATCACCTTTGGTGCATCGCCAAGGGCAAGTATCAGTTTGGCACTGGCAGCAAAAGCATATGCCTTTATTAAGCGCCGCGGCTATGTGATCCCTGAGGATGTGCGTGCTGTTTGTCATGACGTACTAAGGCATCGCGTTGGCTTAAGCTACGAAGCCGAAGCAGAAAACATCACCAGCGAGGATATCATTACAGCCATCCTGAACGCGGTTGAGGTACCGTAAACCTCACCCCCTGCCCTCTCCAAAGGAGAGGGAGATAAAAATGTAAAATTGTTAATTAAAAGGCTTTTAAAGTCCTCCCCCCTCGGGGAGGATTTAGGAGGGGTACATGGCTAAAGACACCAAGGATCTGCTAAAAAAGGTAAGGAAGATAGAGATCAAAACCCGTGGCTTAAGTAACCACTTATTTTCGGGCGAGTATCATTCTGCTTTCAAAGGCCGGGGTATGGCCTTTAGCGAGGTTCGCGAATACCAGGTTGGCGACGAGATCCGTACTATCGATTGGAACGTAACGGCCCGCTTCAACGCACCTTACGTAAAAGTATTTGAAGAAGAGCGTGAGCTTACTGTAATGGTGCTCATGGACGTGAGCGGATCGGAAAACTTCGGCACGCAGAACCAGCAAAAGCAGGACCTGGCAACAGAGCTTTGCGCTGTACTGGCATTTTCGGCCATACAGAACAATGATAAGGTAGGTATTATATTTTTCAGCGATAAGATCGAGAAATTTATCCCGCCTAAAAAAGGCCGCAGCCATATCCTGATGATCATCCGTGAATTGATCGCTTTCCAGCCCGAAAACAAGGGCACCAACGTGGCCGAAGCGCTGAAATATTTCACAAGCGTTATCAAAAAGAAATGTACAGCCTTTGTGATCTCTGATTTTATTACACCCGAGTTTGAAAACGAGCTTAAGATCGCCAATAAAAAGCATGATATCATTGCCTTAAAACTCTACGACAAACACGAAGAAGAGTTCCCGAACCTGGGCCTCATCCCTGTTAAGGACGAAGAAAGCGGGCAAATTATGTGGGTAAATACTGGTGATAAGGCCGTTCGCGACGCTTTTAAATGGGATGCCGTGAAACGCAACGCCGCCCTGCAGGATACTTTTAAACGCTCGGGGGTTGATTATACTACCATTGGCACACATGAATCATACGTTAAACCATTAATGACATTATTTAAAAAGCGGGAAGGCCGGCGGTAAAATATATGAACAGGTACATCAAATATACCCTGGCTATGTTGGTATTGCTTGCAGGCTTTTACCAAACAGGCAGGGCGCAAAACTTTGGAGCTAAGGCCTCGCTGGATAAAAAATCTATCCTCATAGGCGAGCAAACACAGCTCAATTTAAGCATCCGTTTTCACGCTAAGGATAGCATCGGGTTTCCTAAACTGGCCGACAGTATAGGCAAAATTCAGCTCGTTAAATTTAAGGCCGATACTGCTTTTGACCCGGGCGATAAATCCATCAAAACCATAACCCGGCATTATACCATTACTGCTTTCGATAGCGGTACTTATGTAATCCCATCATATGTATTTAAATCGCCGGTAGGTGACTTACCAACCGATACATTGAACCTTGATGTAAGAACGGTCGCGGTTGACACAACTAAGGCCTTTTATGATATTAAGCAGCCGCTTGCCATTAACTATACGTTTTGGGATTGGCTGCGTGACAACTGGAAGCTAACTTTAGGCATACTGGCTGGCCTGATTGTTGGCGGCGGCGCAGTATTTTATCTGCTCAGACGGCCGAAAAAAGAAGTTGTGGTTGAAGAGGTTAAGCCCGATATTCCGCTGCACATCCAGGCTCTTCAAAAGCTTGATGAGATCAAAAACAAACAGCTTTGGCAGCACGACCAGGTTAAGCAATATTATATTGAGCTGAGCGATGTGGTGCGCGAGTACCTCGAAAAAAGGTACACTATACAAGCCCTCGAACAAACATCCGAAGAAATTTTTGCCAGCTTAAGGCATATGGACATAGCCAGCGAAGACAGGAACCTGTTAAGGCAATTGCTTGTGCTATCGGACATGGTGAAATTTGCCAAGGAAAAACCTGCGGCCAATGAAAATGAAAAGAGCATGGAAAACGCCGTTACTTTTATTAAAGATACGCAGCCCCATGCCAAACCAGCCGGTGTAAATGTGAAGGGAGATGAGGCAAGATGATCTGGTTTAAAGGAATAGAATTTGCACATCCGGGCTTTTTCTGGCTGCTGATCAGCATTCCGCTTATGGTGGGCTGGTACATCTGGAAGCAAAAGCAACTGCAGGGTAACCTGGCCATGCCTACCGTAAGGGGCTTTGCCATGATCACCAAAAGCATGCTGCCCCGTTTCAGGCATTTGAGCATCATATTGCGCTCATTGGCAATGGCGGCATTGATCATAGCACTGGCAAGGCCGCAATCGTCACTAAGCTGGCAGGATACTACCACCGAAGGTATTGATATCGTTATTGCTTCGGATATTTCAGGCAGCATGCTTGCCGAAGATTTTAAGCCCAACAGGCTTGAGGCGGGCAAAAATATCGCCATCGATTTTATTCAGAACCGCCCGAACGACAGGATCGGCCTGGTAGTTTTCAGCGGCGAAAGCTTTACACAATGCCCGCTCACTATCGATCACTCAGTATTGGTAAACCTTTATGCCGATATAAAAAACGGGATGATTGAAGACGGAACCGCTATTGGTATGGGTTTGGCAACAGCAGTAAACCGCCTAAAAGACAGCGAAGCCAAAAGTAAAGTAGTGATCCTGCTTACAGATGGTTCAAACAACTCGGGCTCTATTCCCCCGGTTACCGCCGCCGAAATTGCCAGGCAGTTTGGTGTAAGGGTTTATACGGTAGGTATAGGTACCAACGGTTATGCCCCCTACCCGTTTCAAACCCCAATGGGCGTACAATACCAGCGAATGAAGGTTGATATTGACGAAGGTACGCTGAACAAAATTGCTACTATTACCGGCGGCCGGTACTTCAGGGCTACCAACAACAGCGCGTTGAGGGATATTTACGAACAGATTGACAAACTGGAAAAAGCCAAGATTGATGTTACCCAGTACCGCAAAAAAACCGAGCGCTTTTTGCCGTTCGCCATTATTGCACTGGCGCTTTTATCGTTGGAATTTTTAACAAGACACACCCTGCTTAAGGGGGCTATAACATAACAGCATGCTACGTTTTGCAAATACAGAATTTTTATGGGGATTGCTTGCCATTCCGCTGCTGCTCTTTATTTTTTTGAGGGTAAACTGGTGGAAACGTAAGGCAATTGCCTCGTTGGGTAACAAGGAGGTGGTGATGCAGCTGATGCCACAGGTATCCTTTTCACGTCCCTGGATCAAGTTTATCTTTTTCATGTTAGCCTATGCCCTTGTTATTATTGGCATTGCCGATCCGCAGTTGGGCTCCAAAACCGAAGAGGTAAAACGCAAAGGTGCCGACCTGATGATCCTGCTCGACGTTTCAAACAGTATGCTGGCTCAGGATTTAGCCCCCAACCGGCTGGAAAATGCCAAACGTGCATTATCACAATTAATTGATAAACTGCATGATGACCGTATCGGCATCGTGGTATTTGCGGGGCAGGCCTATGTACAGCTCCCTGTAACTACCGATTATGCAGCAGCGAAACTGTTCCTCAATACCATTAACACCGAAATGGTGCCAACACAGGGAACCGCCATTGGCGCGGCAATTAACCTGGGGATGCAGTCGTTTGATTTTAAGAACGGTACGGGTAAATCCATGATTATTATTACCGATGGTGAAAACCATGAGGATGATGCCGTAGAGGCAGCCAAGGCCGCTTTAGCCAGAAATGTTACCGTGAATGTGGTTGGTGTGGGTTCGGAAGAAGGGGCTCCGGTTCCAATTTACCAGGGTGGCAAACAAGTTGGTTTTCATAATGACAGTACCGGGCACCCCGTAGTTAGTAAGCTGGATGAAACCATGGGCAAGGAGATTGCTGCTGCAGGAAGCGGTGTTTACGTGCGTGCAAACAACGCTAACAGCGGGCTTAACATTGTGATGGACCAGATAGCCAAAGTGCAACGCAAAATGACCGACACCAAACAGTTTAAGGATTTTGAAGACAGGTTCCAGTTTTTCCTGGGCATTGCATTTGTGCTGTTACTGGCCGAGTTCTTTATCTCCATCCGTAAAAACATGCGCCTGAGCAAGATCAAATTATTTGAAGTAAAAAACACATGAAGCAATATATCATAGCCATTTTATTAGTGCTGCAGGCTTCATTTCTTTTTGCCCAGCAGGAAAGAAAATACCTGAGACAGGGTGACGAACTCTATCAGCAAAAAAAGTATAAAGAAGCCGAAGCGGCATACCGTCAGGCCATGAGCAAAAAAGCCAAAACCCTTGAGGGTAATTTTAACCTTGGCGACGCCATGTTTAAGCAGAAAAAATATGATGATGCAGCCGCGCAATTCAACAAACTGGCAACTGCGTCGATCGATAAAAATGTAAAAGCAGGGGCTTATCACAACATCGGCAACTCCTTTTTAACCCAAAAAAAGTACCAGGAAAGTATTGATGCTTATAAAAAAGCGCTGGTTAATAACCCTAAAGATGAGGAAACCCGGTATAACCTTGCCTATGCCCAAAAAATGCTGAAAAACCAGCAGAATAAGAATAAAGGCGGGGGCGGCAACAACAATAATAAGGACAAGGACAAAAACAAGGATAAGAATAAGGACAATAAGGATAAAGACAAAAACGATAAGGATAAGAAGGACCAGGATAAAAATAAGCAGGACCAGGACAAGAAAGATCAGGATAAACAAAACCAGGACAAGAAAGATCAGCAGGGACAGCAGCCTAACCAGCTGTCAAAAGATGATGCCCAGCGTATGCTTGATGCCCTTAACAATGATGAAAAGCAAACCCAGGATAAACTGAAGAATAAAAAATTAAAAGGTGCTAAGGTGCCTATTTCAAAAGATTGGTAAATCTTTGTTGTTTTGTAGATACTAATGAAAATTAAACTTTCCATATTAACGCTGTTGCTGTGTTGCTCAAGCCTGGTTTTTGCTCAGGTAAAGTTTACGGCATCGGTAAATAAAACTACGATAGGCACAGGCGAGGTTCTTGAGGTTACCTTCTCCATCAACGCCAACGGCGAACGTTTTGCGCCGCCTGCTTTTGGCGGCTTCCAGGTAGTTGGCGGCCCCAATGTATCCAACAGCATATCCATGATCAATGGGGTTACTTCGGCAAGCATAGCTTACGGGTATGATTTGGTACCAACAAAAGAAGGTGAAATAACCATTGGCCCCGCTACTATTGTAGCCGGAGGGCGGCCTTACAGCACTGCCCCAATAAAAATTAAAGTAGTAAAAGGCCAGGGCGGGCAGGCCAGTCAGCAGGCGCAGCAACAAAGCAGCAATGGTCCCGATAGCCGCAACATTCAAAAAGGACGTGTAAGCGATATCTCCAAATCATTATTTTTACGTGCCGAGGTTGATAAAACAACCGCCTACATGGGCCAGCAGATCATGATGAACCTGCGCCTTTATACCCGGGTCAACATCGCCAACGGCGAACCAGAAAAAATCCCGGACCTCAACGGCTTTTACAGCCAGGAGATCAAAAGCACCAATCCAAACGCCCAATGGCGCACCGAAATTTTAAATGGTGTAAGGTACAACGTAACCGATATTAAACAGACCGTCTTGTTCCCAGAGCATGAAGGCAATATCACTATTGAGCCATCCATCATGAACTTTATAGTGAGGCAACAGGCCGCTTCATCTTCAGGCGATCCCTTCGATGCCTTTTTTGGCGGATACGAGGATGTGAAGTACAAGGTTAAAAGTACGCCCGTTGTCATCCACGTAAAACCATTGCCATTGGCAGGCAAACCTGCCGAGTTTACCGGCGCTGTGGGTAAATTTAATATCGAAGCTTCACTTGATAAAAATGATGTTAAAGCTAATGATGCCATTAATTACACCATAAAGGTAAGCGGCACAGGCAACCTGAAGTTGTTGAAACCGATAACGCCAACTTTCCCGGCCGATTTTGAAAAATATGAGCCTAAAATCACCGACACCATTACCATAAATGCCAGCGGTTCATCGGGCAACAGGAAATACACCTATCTGCTGATCCCAAGGCATCAGGGCGATTTTACTATCGACCCGGTTAAATTCGCATACTTTAACCCCGCTACAGGCAGGTACGTTTCATTAAGCACCCCGGCATTCCATGTCAAAGTAGCTAAAGGCACCGGCGATGGCAGTAATGTTACCGCTTTTTCAAACGCGGGCAAACAGGATGTCAAAGTGCTGAGCAATGATATCCGCTACATAAAAACGGGCACCGAATTAAACGAGGTAGGCAGCGATTTTTACGGATCGGGGCTGTATTATTTCCTGCTGATCTTCGGTCCGGCAGGTTTCTTAGGCGCTTTGGTTTATGGTAAATGGCGCGATAAAAACAATGCCGACGTAGTAGGTTTAAAAAGCCGTAAGGCTGGTAAAATAGCAGCCAAACACCTGGCCAGTGCCAAACAACAATTAAACGATAAGAAAGCCTTTTACGAAAACCTGTTCCGTGGTTTATATGGCTATTTAAGTGATAAGCTTAATATCCCTTACTCAGATCTTAATCGTGAAAAGATAGCTTTGGAACTAAAAGCCCGCTCGCTTGATGAAAGTCTCATTAATGAGATGCTTGACACGCTTGACCTTTGCGAAATGGCACGCTATGCCCCTGTATCGGGTATTACCGAGCAGCAGGTGTTTGATAAGGCCCAGAACATGATCAATAACATTGAAAATAAAATATAACATGATGAAGCGCATTATATACTTACTGCTCATCATCGTTATGCCGATATATGCATTAGCTAACGATGAAGCTAACATCCTGTTAAAAAAAGGAAATGACCAGTACGCCAAAGGCCAGTACAAGGAAGCCATAACCACATACCAAAAAATTGTGGACGACGGGCACCAGTCGGCATTGGTTTACTATAATCTGGGCAATGCTTATTTTAAAAATGAGGATGTACCATCTGCGCTGTTATATTATGAAAAGGCGCACAAGCTTTCGCCGGGCGATGAGGATATCAATTTCAATATCCAGTTTGCCAATCAAAAAACAACAGATAAGGTAGAGGCCGGTACCGAATTTTTCATCACCAAATGGTGGCACTCGTTTATCCTTCGCTTTTCATTAACAACTTTGGCGGTGATGACAATCCTGTTCTTTATAGCGGGATGTGCATTGCTGACAGTGTACAGGTTCACTAATTCGGTAAGCATAAAAAAATGGGCGTTTTATTCGGCTTTAGTGATCTTGCTTTTCGGTTTTGCAAGCATGTTTGTCGCAAGCCGTCAGGATCAATATTTTGATGCCCATCACGGCGCCATCATCTTCAGCACATCTGTCAATGTAAAAAGCGCACCAACGCCCAATGCCAAAAACCTGTTCCTGATCCATGACGGCACCAAGGTTGAGATACTGGAAAATAACAACGACTGGATGAAGATCAGACTGGCCAGCGGCAACGAAGGCTGGATCAATGCTTCGGATGCTAAGGAAATATAGTTTTTGAGGCGAGGTGAAAGGATAAAGGTAAAAGGCGAAAGTTTTTTTGAGCTTAAAGCTTTTTTCTCTCTCCATTATTCACCGCATGTCATTTCGACGAACAGCGGGAGAGCCTTGTGTAATGGCCGTGAGGAGAAATCTTATACATCTTGCTTAGCGGCAATGAAAGCGTTAAAACAGGGCGTATAAGATTTCTCTTTCGCAGCATTTCACAGGCCATCTATGCTCTTTCGAAATGACAATTTTCATTTTAGTTATTCACTTCCTTTACTGGCCACTTCACTGGTCGAAGCTTAGCGATAGCGTAACTTCGTCCTAAAATAATGGAAGCATCCTGCTTCCGTAGATTATCTATAGTACCATAGTCCAGTTAAGCTGAAAGCTTAACCTATTGTAGGTCCAAATTACGCTATCGCTAAACTTGAACCAGTATTTGTGTATTCGCTTTTGGCTTTAAGCTTTTGGCCTTAAGCTGTGTTTTGCCAGCAGCTCCAGCACATCCTCTTCCGTCCCGGTAAAAGGGCCTGACGATTCTATTTTAAAACTGGCCATGGCAGCTGCAAATTCACCTGCTTCCTGGAAACCTTTGCCTTTGGCGCGTTGGTATAAATACCCTGCCATATAGGTATCGCCACAACCGGTAGCATCAACTACTTCAATCGGTTTATACGCCGGAATCTGATAGTAAACACCATCGGTATAAATAACAGAGCCCATACTGCCCAAAGTGACCACCACTTCGTTAACACCCCATTCGTTCAAAACTTTGGCACCTTCATGGATATCTGTGATCCCGGTGAGTACTTCCATTTCGTGCTCGTTCACTTTCAGGATGTGGATGTGTTGCAAGGCTTCGCGCTTTTCGGGCCAGTCGATAGCCACCACGTTTTTATCTTCCACTTTACGCAGGTAGCCCTGCGCGTCAAGAGAGAGTTTGCCGCGTTGAGCGAGGTCCTTTATAAATTCTACCGAAATATCATCGGCCAGTAAGGGACCTAAATGGTATACCCGGGACCGGATCTCATCAAGTTGTTCAATTGTGAAAGGATCGGCTTTTTGGAGCACGCGCTGAGTGCGGTGATCCTGGTTAACAGAGTAAATATTTTCAAAGTAAACCGTTTCGCCGCCTGTTGTTGCATGTACCTCGATGCCTTTGCCGCGGAGCTTTTCAACCACCGGCATTTCGCTCAAAGCAAGCGAAGTAACCAGTGTATAACTCACATCCATATTACGAATGGCGTTTGAAAAATAAAAAGAAGTACCGCCAGCCATGTGTTTCACCGCCTGCGGTGTCACTACTTTATCTAACGTAATATGCCCTACACAACAAATATCGTACATGAAATTTCCCTATTATGATTTGATAATCAGCCCTTATTATTAAAATAAACGGCAAATGTAAGAAATAGGATTTTGAGTACAAGAAGTTATCTGTTTTGTGACAGGGAAATCACTTTAGTAATTTTCTGGAATTTATCTGATGCTTAATACATCCGCACCCGCCATTTCGGCCAGGTCATCAAAATATACCGATGCCAGGCGCTCCCAGCTTAAGCGGCCGCTGTATTGAAGCCCCTCTTCAATAAACTGTTCCCGCAGGCTATTGCTCTTAAGCAGTAACTCTATCTTTTCAACATAGCAGTCCGCATCATAAGGTTCGCATTTAAACCCGTTGATGCCCTGCTCTATAAAATCTTTTGAACCGCCGCCATCTGCAATAACACACGGTAACCCCGATGCCATGGCCTCAAGTACTACATTACCGTAAGCCTCAGATACCGATGGGAACAGGAAGATGGTTGATGATGCGTATAAAACCGAAAGCATTTTATGATCTACCTTACCTGTAAAAACCGCGTTGGGCATCTTTGCTTCACAGGCCTTGCGCGCAACGCCGTCGCCGGCAATTATGAAGTTAACTTTGGGGTGCCGATCCTGCATTATTGCATAAATCTCAAACAGGGTCTCCAGATTTTTTTCCCAAACCAGGCGGCTCGCAAATAAAATAGTTGGATTATCATTTCCCGTTACCGATCGCAGACTTTTTTTATGTGCTGGTGAAAACACACCGGCATCCATTCCTCTTTGCCAAAGCCTCATACGATAAGTATCAACTCCCATGTCAATCAGCTCATCCCTCATCGTAATTGAAGGTACGTATACCTGGTCACATTGGTTATAGAAAGCCCTATGGTTCTCAGCCATAATTTGCTTAACCTTATTGATCAGGAAGGGGGTATGTTTCAGGTAATAATCGATATAGGAGATAAAATGCGTGTGATAAATGCTCATAACAGGCAAACCATGCTGAGTAGCATATTTTAACGCAAAATTGCCTAAAAGCGATGGTGTAGCGATGTGTACAATATCGGGCGAAAAATTATTTACTTCTTCCGTTAATTCGCTGGTTACCAAAGCAGGAATAGCCATGGTATAACCTGTATTTATAGGTAATGTTAAAGCCGGTACTTTTAACGATTCAAAACCCGCTATGCTATCCGGTCCGGCTCCGTAAACAAACAGAAATTCAAAAATATTACGGTCAATCCGTTTAATGAGCTGATACATGGTGCGTACAGCACCGTCAAAATCTTCAATAAGTATCTCTGCAAAAAATGCTACTCTGATCTTTTTCATCTTATTGACTGATTAGCTGTTATTTATTTTGTATTCACCTTCGCATATCTTACAGGCTCCGGCCCCGTCATCAGGAACTCCCTTAATTCGGCTAATTTATCGGTATTGATCAGGTCAACCTCGCATTCAAGCAGGGCTTTCCATACTTCTTTGTTTTCAGGAGAAGCCCACAGGCGCACGCGTTTTTTATGGTGATGTGCAGCGGCTACATAATCACGCAGCAGTTGTTTCTGATCTTCAGGCATAGGGCCTTTACCTGTCCAGCTAATCAGGCGCGAATATTTGCAGCTGGCAGTTTTATAAACAGTGTTTGAAAGCGTATCGGTATGCACTTGCATCAGGTCTTCATCAATAAAGGCATACCGCTGTTTTTGCGCCTGAAGCATTTTATAAGGCTTATTGCCGGTTATAACAATGGTTACACTTCCTTCTGTTATTTCGCCGTTATTATAACTCGAAAGCATTGGTGCGTAACGCTTTAACACTTCCGCCAGTTTTGCATAAGTCTTTTCAGCGTCTGATTTAATATCTATCATCAGGGTAACAGGAGAAAGCGGGTACACCACCTCCCTGTTTTTGCCTTCGTAACAGTTAAACAGTGGCTTTAAATAAAGCTGCTCCAGGGTTCGTCTTTTTTGAAAAGCGGGCAGCATATGTGCAACCAGCAATTCGTCATCGCGCAGGTAAATATCAGCCTCTACGTTTTGGAAGCCGTTATCCAAAGCATCATACAGAGGCCGGTTATGCCAGTAATCATTATGGGCGAAACCTTTGGAGAGGGGGTTATTTTGAGCCTGGCAGGTAATAGCTCTGAAGGTAAGGATAACAAAAAACAGAAATTTCAGGTGCTTGTGGCAAAATGCTGCTTGCATCGTAATTTGTATTTGTTGCTACAAATTTACCGCTCCGATATGTACAGGCAGTTATGTCATGGTAAAGTAAAAGCAACAAGTGTTTTAATTTATTGTAAATGACTTAACATTTTCATCACATTAAAGCATACAAATTGACACCTTCCGATTAAAGCGGATTCACATTAAATAGGTATTTTATAAAGAAGTGTTAATAAGCTATAGAGATTCGCCAAGGATCAATGCGGCAAGCTGCTGCCAATTAATAGCCTTTTCGGGAAGTGAAAACAGATTTGAGATAAGCATAAATACATCTTCTGCATTTTTGCCCTCATGTCTTAAATATCTGATGGATGTTGAGCCTGCCGATTTGGATAGCTTTTTGCCGTCTGCTTCAAGCAACAAAGGATGATGATAAAATACGATATCATTAAAAGCTTGCTTACCCAACACATTTGCCAATTGAATTTGCGCCAGTGTTGATGCCCATAAGTCCTCCCCTCTTACTATCAGATCAACCCCATAAAGCAAATCATCGATAACCGAGGTGAGCTGATAGGCCGGGAAACCGTCTTTCTTACGCACAACAAAATTTTCCATTTCGGCAGGCAGTTGTGTTTGGATGGTTGTACCATTATAAGTTTTTATCTGTAAGGAAACCGCATTATCGGTACGTAATCTCCAGCTTGCTTCCGGAGTGCTTAACGGAATTTGCTTAGCTAAACAGGTGCAGGTTCCAATTTCACTGAGTTGCTTCCGCGAACAGGTGCAGGCGAAAACAAAACCGTCGGCGGCTAATTGCTCAAGGGTTTCATTGTAAAGGTGCATCCGGTGAATTTGTGAAAATCCAGTTTGAAAATCATGCGCATTCTGCGGGCCTTCATCCCATGGGATTTCTAAAAAACGAAGTGTATCGAAAATATCGGTCAGATATTCGCGGTTAACCCTTGCTCGGTCGAGGTCATCAATCCTTAATAAAATTTTAGCGCCATGTTTTCGGGCCAATGCCGCGGTAATTGAAAACGACAAGATATTGCCCACATGCAAAAACCCGCTTGGTGTTGGTGCTATGCGGGTTTTATTAAAATGTATCGGGGAGCTTGTCAATTGTTTTTATAGTTGATGAACGCGCCAAGATACAAAAGATGGGGAGCGCAGCAAATAGTCAATCACCTTAAACGGGCACAATATTGATTCCCCTCTTGAGACTGTCGTGTGTGTACACATCTTTTTAATCTTATGATTAATAGAAAAAATGTCATTTCGACGAGCCAAGGGTGGGGTTTGTGCGCCAGAGGTGAGGAGAAATCTTCTACGCCCTGCTTTTACAGGTATAGTTGTAGAGCCTGATGTAGAAGATTTCTCTTTCGCTCCATCACTTAACCCGGCGCCGCTCTATCGAAATGACAATTTTTTAAAGATGTGTACACACACGACAGTCTCAAGAGCGGCGTCGCACTTTTCTCTGCTCTCGAGGCTTCCAATGCTTCCGATAAACCATTATGCCAGCAACGTACCTCCATCAACAACTAAATTTATTCCGGTGCCAAAGCTTTGCTTCATCAGGTACACAAAAGCAAGGGCAACATCATCGGCATGGCCAACACGGCCGAGCAGTAAGGTATCTTTTGCCCAATTGTAAAGTCCTTCTTTGTCTTCGGCAGGCATGCTATCCCACAAGTTGGTGTCAATTACGCCGGGTATTACGGCGTTCACACGTATCGGAGCCAATTCAACAGCCAGGGCCCTTACCAAACCTTCCATAGCACCGCAAATACTGCTGGCTATAGACCAGCCCGCGGCTGGTCTTGTTCCCGCTGTGCCGCCGGTTAGGTTTACCGAGCCGCCATCATTAATGAACGGTGTGCCATATTTAACAGCAGCATAAGCCCCCCAGTAACGCAGGTTAAAGAACTTACGTGCAGCCTCAATATCTGTTTGGTCGATATTATAAAGATTAAGATTTTCGGCAGCAGTATAAACCAGGTGGTCGAACTTACCGGTCTGTTCAAAAAATAATTTTATATTTTCTTCGTGCGATAGATCCACTGGGTAGCCTTCGGCATCTTCAGGCAATTGACTTAATGCGTTATTGATCTTACTTTGATTACCCGAAACTATGACAACTTTAGCACCTTCGGCAGCGGCAGCTTTTGCTGTCGCAAAGCCTATACCTGTGCTGCCACCCAATATAATTACCCGCTTGCCCTTTAATGACGATTTACTTTCAATTTGATTGTTCATGATGTTTATTCTTTTTTTAGACACCACAAAGTTCCCGCGCAAAAAAATCGTTCCACTTACCATTTGGTAAAAAGCGATTGGTCTCCAGAATTTATAAATGCTAAATTTGACTTATGACACTTGCAGACAGGGTTATCCATTTCAATGAGCAGCTAACCTACACCGGCGAACCTTTACCCGAAGGCATCCGCATCATGAACCCATTTAAGGAGCATCCGCAAACTATGCGTATTGTTGATGAGTTTTATCATAAATATTACAACGATAACCAGCAACGGCATATCATTTTGGGCATTAATCCGGGCAGGTTTGGCGGAGGCTTAACCGGAATACCTTTTACTGACCCTAAACGGCTGATCTCCGAATGTCATATCAGCTACGAAGGCAAAATGTCGCATGAGCCATCATCTGTATTTGTTTACGAGGTGATCAATGCCTTTGGCGGCCCGGAACCTTTTTACAAGCAGATCTATATCAACTCACCCTGCCCGTTGGGCTTTACCAGTATTGATGCCAACGGCAAGGAAAAGAATTACAATTACTACGACAGCAAGGAGTTAACCAAAGCCGTTTATCAGTTTATGATCGAAAACATCCGTAAGCAGATTGCGCTTGGGGTTAACACCGATAAATGTTTCTGCTTTGGCACCGGTAAAAATGAAACATTTCTGCGCAAGCTGAATGACGAGTATTATTTCTTTGACGAGATCATAGCGCTGGAACATCCCCGCTTTATCATGCAATACAAAACAGCAAGTAAGCAATTTTACATTGATAAATATCTCGCTGCTTTTGAAAGTATTGCGGGGTAAATACCTATTTGTTTCAAGGCAAAACGCTTATATTGTACGCTATAACCAATTGACCTGTAAGCCATGACCAACAGCAAGTTTTTACCATTCCTGCTCCTGTTATTCGTTTTCCCAATTGTTTCAAAAGGACAATCTACCAACAATAAACTCATTTCGCCCCGCATCAGGGTGATCATGGATAATGATTTTAGCGGCGACCCGGATGGTTTGTTTGCACTTGCCCATTTGGTGCTATCTCCATCAGTTGAAGTTAGGGGCGTCATTGGCTCGCACCTGAATGCTAATGACGGTTTCGACAGATCTAAAACCCAGGCAGAGAACGCGGCAAAAAAAGCTGCTGATCTATTGGCTGTTTTAAAGATCAAAGACCAATTCCCGGTAATAGCAGGTTCTAATACCGCCATGGTAAACGACAGCACTCCGGTAAAAAGTAAAGCTGTCGACCTCATCATTAAAGAGGCCTCACGTACAGACACCTCCCTCCCCCTTTATATCCTTTGCGGTGCCGGGCTTACCGAATTAGCTTCGGCGGTATTAACCGAACCCAAAATTGCGGATAAATTAACGGTGGTATGGATTGGCGGTCCGGAATACAGCGATCTTGCCCTGCCCCCGCCAAACTACAGCAGCCCTGAGTATAATCTTAATATCGATATCAATGCCGCAAGGGCAGTGTTTAACCGTTCGCAATTAAAGCTTTGGCAAATCCCGAGGGATGGGTACCGCCAGGCTATATTGCCATACTCGGAATTACAGCTTAAAATAAAACCACAGGGCGAAGCCGGCAAATACCTGGCCGGTATACTCGAAACCCTGATGGGCCGCCTGCAGCAATATCATTTTAATATTGGTGAAACTTATATTTTAGGCGATAGCCCACTGGTGCTGCTTACAGCCTTGCAATCATCCTTTGAGGCTGATCCTTCATCGAGCGAGTATGTGTTAAAACCTTGCCCGCTCATTAATACACAGGGTGGATATGATTATAATGCGCATGGGCGCAATATCCGGATTTATCGCAGGTTGGATATTAACCTCATGTTTAATGATTTTTTTGCCAAGCTTGAGCTGAATAAGTAAAGGGCTACTGATTCAGCTGATAAACAACCGCCTCATAAGGCATCAGTGTGCCATTTTTTGATGGCTTTTGATAATTGCCTATTAAAACGGTAGCGTTGCTTAAATCTATACCGGTTTGTGCCGAAGCTTGTTTGGCGGTAAAATTCAAAAGTACAAGAAGTTTCCTGCCGTTCAATTCCCTGGTGTAAGCATAGGTATCAGGATTTTGCGCATCAAGCAAAGTATACTTTCCATATACCAGCACCAGGTTATCTTTGCGCAGTTTTACTATC
The DNA here is from genome assembly GCF_047324315.1 of Mucilaginibacter sp. Mucisp86. Classification (NCBI taxonomy): domain Bacteria; kingdom Pseudomonadati; phylum Bacteroidota; class Sphingobacteriia; order Sphingobacteriales; family Sphingobacteriaceae; genus Mucilaginibacter; species Mucilaginibacter sp. Mucisp86. The sequence goes on along the minus strand of NZ_CP168503.1, from coordinate 3,021,230 downwards.
CGCCTAAAATAATTTAATGTACTATTGGCATCCTTTTCCTGGGCCGCAGCATTAATATTTTTGTAGTTGGGGTTTACCTTTATCCAGGGAGTACCGGTAGTGAAGCCTCCATTAGCATTACTGTTCCACTGAAATGGGGTACGACCATTATCCCGGCTCTCAAAGGCTATGCGTTTTAAATATGCAGGTAAATCGGCGCCGATATTTTTTTGTCGCTGGTATTCATTCAGTGTTTGTACATCGCGGTAATCATCTATTGTGGTGAAACCTGCGTTTGTCATGCCCAACTCGTCGCCGTTATAGTAGTAAGGCGTGCCGCGCATAGTCATTAAAAAGGTGGTCAGCATTTTCGATGATAGGGCTCTAAACTCGGGATTATCATTTCCGAACCTGCTCACCAACCGGGCCTGGTCATGATTGGCCAGGAATATCGACAACCAGCCTTTTGCCGCAAAAGCACTGTCCCATTTGGTAAATACCTGTTTTAAATGCATTATGCTGTAGCCTTCGGGCTTGGCAATATCTACGCCTTCAAAAGCGTAAGCCATGTTCAATTCATTCCTTTCGGCATCAACCAAATTATGGCCGTCTTCAAAAGTATTTCCTGCGCCTTCGGCCACACTCATTACGTTGTATTTGCTCAGCACTTCCCTGTTCATTTCCTGCAGGTAACCGTGCAAATTGCCTTGCACACCGTAATATTGGGTAAAGTTTTTTTCAAACCCTTTCGGAAAAGCGGGGAACGTAGTATCCTTTGCAGCAAATTGAAAAGCATCGAGCCTGAAACCATCAATCCCTTTATCGGCCCAAAACTTCATAATGCCATATACTTCATTCCTGAGTTTTGGGTTTTCCCAGTTAAGATCGGGCTGCTTACGCGAAAAATAGTGCAGGTAATAGGCGTTGGTAAGCGAATCGTACCGCCAGGCATCATGGTTTACATCAAATAAACTATAGCGATAAGGAGGTTTCCCTTTTTCGGCATTCCACCAGTGATAATATTCACGATAAGGATTTGTGCGCGAGCCCCGGCTTTTTTTAAACCATTCGTGCTCGTCGCTGCTGTGGTTTACTACCAGGTCCATCACCAGTTTTATACCACGGGAATGCATCCCCTTCAGCAACGCGTCAAAATCATCCATGGTTCCAAAATCCTTCATGATATTTCGGTAATCACTTACATCGTACCCGTTATCATCATTGGGCGAACTGTAAATAGGGTTTAGCCAAACAACATCTACACCCAAACTTTTAATATAATCAAGCTTTGAGATGATCCCTTTTAAATCGCCAATACCGTCTCCGTCATTATCTTTAAAACTGCGGGGATAAACCTGGTAAACTATAGCTTCTTTCCACCATCTGCGGTTGATGGTATCCGTTGCGCCGGGATTATTCTGAGCAAATCCTGCAATAGCATCAAGCATAAAAATAGCAAGAGCCATAAAACGAATGTAAGGTACGTTCATGATCATAATCGATTAAAAATTTAGCGGGACAGAACTGGCTTTCTGTGGTTTATAACAAGACCATATTAAGGTAGCAATATTTAAGGGAAACATCAAATAACCTAACCAAAGGCACCGGCTCAACACCTTCCGAAATTTAGGTTTCAAACATTATGCACATTTCTGGGTTTAAATTGAGCTAACACCCATCACAATTACATAGTCAATAAATTGAATTTTAAATATTTATACCCGTTAGCGTGCATCACAAACCACCACATAAAATTTCCCTGCTTTTAAAAACGGTTTTATTCATACTATTTACAAGCATATCGGCACATGCCTCCGGCCAGGTACAGGTTCCTGCCGATTCGGTAAGGGCCGACTCGCTCCGCATTAAAGAAAAAGTAGTACAACCCGCCAAACCCACCGATACTTTATATAAACAATATGACTTCGGCGACCTGGTACGTAATATACTACATCCCGGCAGGCCCGCTTCCCCTCCCAATAAAAAGTCATCGGGTATAACGGTTATACCCAATATAGCATCTAACCCAACCATCGGCTCACAAATTGGGATCAAAGCTGTAGCAGGCAAAAAGTTAGGGAACGATCCAAATACATTGCTTTCGGTAGCGGCTACATCGGCATCAATTACTACCAAGGGTATCATTTATTTTTATATCAACCACAACGTATACACACCGGGTAATAAATGGAATTTTCAGGGCAATTTGGTTGCAGCCAAAACAGTTTCGCCCGATTATGGTTTGGGAATTGGCCAGGCATCAAGCGGCAGCCAAGCCGACCAGGTGCTGGCCAATCCCGAGCGTAAAGGAAGGGCCTTGCATTCGCAATATTATAATATCCGGGAGAAGGTATACAAAGAGATAGATAAAGGATTGTTTTTAGGTGCAGGTGCATCTTTTGATATCAGGCGAAAAATTGAGGACACCAAATCAACAACCGATCTTACGCCTTACAATATTTACAGCGACCGACACGGCTTTGCCCGAGATCATTACGCTGCCAATGGTTTACTTTTTAACCTGCAATACACTACGCGTGATAATCAGAACCGGGCTTACCGTGGAATTTATGCGGATGCCGGCTTCCGCATCAACCAAAGCTGGATGGGCAGCTCAAAAAACGCGGTACAGTTCACTACCGATTTCAGAAAGTATTTCAGCCTGTCGGAAACTAACCCCGAACATGTTATAGCCTTTTGGAATTGGGGCTCATACCTCATTAGCGGTAATATCCCCTATCTTGAGCTGCCCGGAACCGGCAAAGATCCAGGTTTTAGAAGCGGCCGTGGCTATGTTGTTCAATACTTTAAAGGCACGCAATACAATTACTCGGAAGTTGAATACCGTTTCCCCATACTCAGGAACAAATTTATAAGCGGTGTGGCTTTTGCCAACCTGCAAACAACCAATGACGAATCGGGCACTAAAATATTCCAGGTATGGCAGCCGGGTTACGGCGGCGGTTTGCGTGTATTGTTTAACAAAGCTACCCGCACCAATCTATGTCTTGATTATGCCTTTGGCAGATATGGCTCTAAAGGGTTCTTTTTGGGCTTGAATGAGGCATTTTAAAAAACATAAGAAATAACTATCCTCCCTGGAAATTACTCTGCAATAAATTTGGCTCAAAAGGTTGTTAAAAAAAGCGGGGCGCTTTTCTGATCAAGAAAAAGCGCCCCGCTTTTTTGTTATTGAAAAAACAGCTTATTGCCCATTGGTAGCACTCCAGCCGTCGCCCCAGCCGCTGCCGCCTGCTGCTTTTGTACCTTTTAAAAGCTTATCATATTTTGCTGTTTGTTCTTTAGTTAAAACAGCTTTAATTTTTGAAATGGTAGCTGCACGTAAAGGTTTAATATCAACCAGCATTTTAGTGTTGTCGCCTTTGTCTGCCGCTTTGATCTTTTCAAATTTCTCAGATGATTCCTGGTATATTGCCGCTATTTTTTCGGTTTGTTTATCATTAAGCTTTAATTGTTTTTGCAGCTCTTTTGATTTTTCAACAGGTTTGGCACCTGGTTTAGTTTGTGCGTTGCTTGCTGCAGCCAATCCTATAAACATACAGCATAGTAATAAGAACTTTCTCATGGTTTAAGATTAAATTTTAATTGATATAAATGTAACCATTTTGGTATAAAACGAGTCAATATTTTCTATTACAAACGCTTAACTCAATTTGTTTTAGCGGCCATTTGCATAGGCATACATTCAGACATGCTTTTGCTCCTGAAAATTAATTTTGTTAGCTGGGTGGTTTTGTATTGCGGATTACCTTCAGTGATGTTTAGAAACTGGTTTGGGGCAACATTTTTAAAGTATTGTACCGCCCCACTGCCAGCCCATTTGATCTCAATTTCATCAATCACTTTTGCATGGCCAATACCTATCTCCTGTCGCAAAGGTGATGACCCAAAACTTCCGCCCGAGTTAACATCCTTATAAACAGAGCGCTTAACACCATTTTCCATAAAAGTAAGCTTGATATGGCTTCCTATGGCCGCATTATTGGCTTTTGTACCGTTCAATTTCAAGCTGATCCAGTTGTTATTACTTACACCGGGGTTCATATATAATGAGCTGGTATACGAATCGCCGATATAGGCGCCGCCCATTTCGGCAAAAATGTCCTGTTGGCCGTTATTCCTCAAATCGGCAAATGCAATGCCGTGCCCTTTTTGCAAATTTCCCATACGTGAGGATGAAGTGATATCGGCAAATCTTTTCCCGCCGATGTTTCTGAAAAACTTGTTGGGCACCAACGATTTAAAATCAGGGTTTCCTGTACCAAAATACATATCGGGATAGCCATCATTATCAATATCACCAAAATTTGCCCCCATACTGTAAACCACCTTATCCAGGCCGGCTTCTTTGGTTACATTGGTGAATGTGCCATTATGATTGTTTTTATACAAATAGATATTGCCGGCCTCTGCTACAGGTTTACCCAAAGCAGCGGCGGCACTATAGTATCCTAAAGTACGCTCAAAGTGATAGTTGGCAACCATCAAATCGGGCCAGCCATCGTTGTTATAATCATAAAACCAGGTAGTAAAGGTGCGCTGTTTGATCTGATCGAGGCCCGATTGTGCAGTAACATCCTCAAAATCTACACCGGCTGCGGTTTTACCCTTGTTTTTAAGCAGGTATTTACGCCCATCCATGGTTGAGATAAAGATGTCGGTAAAACCATCGTTATCATAATCGGCAGATGTTACACCTTTAACAAATGCCTTAATACCACAATGGGCAGCGGTAGTGATATTGGAGAATGTACCGTTACGGTTATTGATGTACAACTGGCATGTTGATTCATCGGCATAGTACCTTGACTCTGTATTTTCGTTACCAACAAACACATCCAGCCAACCGTCGTTGTTAAAATCCGCCCAGGTTGCTGTTTGCGTTGGATGCAGCATAAATAACCCGCTTATGGAAGTAACATCAGTAAACGTACCGTCGCCGTTATTGCGTAATAACGAACTTGGCTGATTACCGAAACCACGGGCTAACCATGCGCCGCGCAATACAAAAATATCCAGCTTACCATCGTTGTTATAATCAGTTTGCTGAATGTTAAGCCCACCGTTAATGCCTTTTAAACCGGCAGCCTCGGTACGGTCGCTAAATGTGCCGTCCTGGTTATTTTGAAAATAATGCATGGGGTCGCTCAGGTCCCAGCCCGATGTCATGATATCAAGGTAGCCATCGTTGTTAAAATCATCAACAATGACGCCGCCTGCCCGGCCGTTAATGTTGAGGCCCAGGTTGGCAGCCACGTCAACAAAGGGCTTAACCTGGTATGCAGTATCCGAATCAACATTAAGGTTAGGGATCAAAACATTTTGGGGCACTTTTTGCGGATACTCTCCAAGTGTCATATAGGCGATATTGATCAGCCAACGCGATTCATAATCATCGGGATGAAGTTTCAGCAATGTTTTATAAACTTCAATTGCTTTTCTTGATCCGGTTTGGATCTTGTGCACGCCATCATCCTTAATAGGGAAGATGCATGATGAACCCGTATGGTTAAGCATACAATTGCTGCGCTCGCCCAAACGCATATAAGCTATGGCCTGTTCGGGCAGCGTTTCGTCGGTCGACATAAAGTCGATATTATCCATCAGGTATTTATAAATATTAACTGATTGCTGCTCTTGTCCGGCCTTTAGTAAAAGCGACGCCTTTGAAAATAAAACCTCAGGACTTTTGGCAAGCCGTTTGATTTTAAGCAACGAATCGCAGTAAGCCAGCTTCATCTCCGGATTGAAAGGATTGGAAATGGTATTGTTTTTTATATTGATCTGTTTTAATACCTGCACCATCTCTTCATTAGATGAGCTTTGGCAGGATGCAATTATGGTGAAACCGCACAGCAGCATAAGCGCCGCGGTAATTTTTTTCTTTATCATAAAAATGTTCATTTGCTGCGCGGATAAAATGCCAAAGCAAATCATCCGCGATAGAATAGATGCGGATTAACTTGTATAAATAAATTTAAGACAGCAGAACCCAACAGGAAACATTAAACAAATGCCGGCCTGTAAATGAGTTAAACAGAAAGAATCAGCAAGATGCTTTAGGCGGTTGTTCAGGAATCTCCCGGTGAGCGTTTATTAAAAACGGCACGGGTTGTGCAATTTTTTCAGGCAAAGGTGTTACAGGGCAATAAAATTCAAATTGCGCAAATGAAAGGCTTACGTTATCCTGTAAAACCATTTTACCAAAAGGAACATGTTCTTTTTGCGGAACAGGGATATCTCTGATTCCTTTTGCATCAAGCACATTGCTATCGGCAAAGCGGGTGGTTTCATAGTTAGGGATGCACATCAGGTGAAGGGCATTCCTTGTCATTCGCATTTTTACGTAATTGTAGGTAGAGTTGCCAAATGTAATATGCCCGGATATGTTTTCAAAAACACTCCAGTCATGAATAGAGGGCAAATTAACAGGGATAGTAACCTCAGTAAGGTCATTTACATTATATAGCCCTTTTTGAATCTGTTCATTAAAAAATTTATCTGATTTATAAACCAAATATTGATGTAAAGCCAGTTGCCCACCAATGTTAAGCAGGTAAATATTAAGTAATATTAAAGCAATGGTCTTTTTCAAAGGCTTACAATCATCTAAAGATGAGGTTTATAAACGACATTTTCAAGACTTATTTATTAATATTACAAAAAGCATTAATTAAAAGTATATAATATTAGATACTTAACTGATTCGCTGGGTATGCGTTGCGCCGCCCCTCTCTCCGTTTTTTCTGCAAAGAGCCGTTATGAAAACAAAAAAATCCCCCTTTGCAATTGTGCAAAGAGGGCAGAGTGAATATAGCCATGTTGTGGAGAGTTGATACCCTCCAATAAGTTATCCTCTTTTCAACAGAAAACGATTCTTTAACCACTCCCTAACAGGTTCATCATATAGCTTAAGGCAAGCATAAGCAATAGCAATGCTCGCTACAAAAATACCCAAACCACCAAGTAGCCCTTGTGCCATAGGTATTTTATTATTTGTTACCCAGGCTATGTGAAAATAAATGAGTGGATAGTGGGTAATATAAAGCGGGTACGACAGATCGCCAATAAACTTGCAAACCCTGATTGAGCTTTTACTTTTTAAAGTTCCGCCGGCGCCTATAGCAACAATTAACGGAAAAACGATAATGATGCAAAACGATTCGTATAAACCATTCATCCATAAATGTTCCGGCCCTCCTATCCTTGGCACGCATAAAACAGCAATGATCAAAACACTGCAAACCGTAAATGCACCTTTAACATGTACCAGCTTGCCCATGCGGCAAAGCAGCATACCGGCAAAAAATGGGTAAAGCAAACGGGTGAAGCCTATGTAGAGTTGTGTTTTATCAACCGACCATCCGCCAATTACATCGCCCTGCGGCCCCATCACTGTGTAGTGGATGAGCAAACAGGCTGATGCAAACACCAATATTGCCAGCAGCGTTTTAGAGAATCTGCGGATCACGAGCGCGTAAAGAATATTAGCGATATATTCAAAAAACAACGACCAGGCCGGGCCGTTGAGCGGGTGCATTTCCTGCCAGCCGCGGATATCCATTGAGGGTAGTATCGGGATCAGCGTACAGCCAACCAACATTATCAGCAGCATTTTCCAAACCGGCGTATCATGAATAAGCGGAAACGCTGTACCACTTTGTGAATAGAAAAACAGGGCGCCAATAATTGACCCGGCAATAACCATAGGCTGCAGGCGAATGAGACGTCGTTTATAAAAATCCCACTGGGTCATTTTGTCCCAACGGTCGTCATAGGCGTAAGCTACTACAAAGCCTGAGAGCACAAAAAAGAAATCGACCGCCAGGTAGCCGTGATTAATAATTTGATGAAAACGATCGCCGGAATAGGTCTCAAAAATATGAAATGCCACTACAAACAGCGATGCCACACCGCGCAAGCCGTCAAGAATTTGATAATGCCCTTTTGTTTCAAGGTACGTAGTGCTTTTACTCATTAGCAGGAAAAAACAAGTATGATAAATTGGTTAATTCGGATTTGGTAGTGTGCGTTCCAAACAAAGCACAGTACCATGGCTATAAATATGCTTTAATTTATTGGCAAGTCAAAACCAAACACAGGGAAATCGCTTTTAAAACAGCAATTGCGATTTCGCACGGAAACTAAGCCACCCCAAGTCCTCTCCAAAGGAGAATGAACACTTTTTTTCTTAAAGGAGGCTGTATTATAAACCGTAATACGGGATTTTTTCGACTTATTCAAATACTTAAGCGATATAGTTTTGGGCTAACTCTACTGACAAAAAGGGGGGTTAACAGGGGTTAACAGAATTCAGCGCTTATATTTACATATATAATTAATAATCAGACGATTGAGTGTTTTTTTATGCCAAAAAAGTGTTAACCCCCCTTTTTGCATAATATTATAGGCTAAATTTCAATTTAAAGGTAACAAAACACCAGGGGACTTCCATTTGATTGATGCTATAGCCTCATTAGGTGAGGCCATAAGCGGGTAGTTAAACACATCCGAGGTTTTCGCCGGTTATCGGCAAAAGCAGGTGTAGAGAAAACATGTGTATTTAACCGGCGTCGGGACATGAAATAATTATCATTTGACGTTCCGGAAAAAGGAACATGAGCCTTAACGCATAATACTCAGATAGCGGTGCACACCATTACAATTGCGGCTTAGCGGCAAGTACAATTGGAGCAGTTTCCACAAGCTCAAGCGATTTAACCATATCTTTTGTGGTGCTTTTATATTTTTTAAAGTGAGGCGTTTGCAAATGGGCCTGGTATGCAGCAGCATCTGCATAAATCTCAAAAACTGTGATATGGGTTGGATTATTCTTTTCGGCTACTGCATATAAAGTTAATACCCCCGGTTCAACGCGTACAGCAGTTTCGGCATGCTCTTTTAATGCAGCCATGTAATTTGCTAATTGTGCAGAATCTATTACCAGTTTGGCTATACGGACCACCTGGTTTTTATCTTGCGCAGCGGCATTTTCAGGTTTGGATACTGATAACATAAAAATTAATAAAACTGACAATAAACAACTGCCCAAGGGTTTCATCCGGGCTGATGGATTATTTTGTCCTGATACCTTTGAGGTCAGATTTACAGCTTTCATATCTTGATTTTTATAGATAACTCAACCACCACTTTCCTTTATTGGCTTGTTTGTACGCATCATAACGCTTACATAAAGGATATAGGCCAACTACGATGCCAATCCAAACAAGGTATGCGACCGGCAATGAAAAACCATAACCTTTCAAATCGGTAGTGAACCAGATTGGTTTTGTCAGGAACCATAATTTCCAGTTTTGCCCCGGTGTCAACAGCGATGCAGTTATTGCAATCAGGTGTATGATATAAATGTGGATCAGGTAATAAAACATAGGTACCCTGCCATATACCGAAACCACATCTACAACCTTTCCCTTCGTTTTTTCGGTAAAGGAAAGAAACAGAAATGCAGATCCCAATGTCAATAACAGGTATAAAAGCGATGGCGGATATTTGTTCACCTTAATAAACGAAAGCAGGGTAAATAATGCGTTTTTCTGTACGCTCCATTTCACCGGATCGCCATACAGGTTGGTATAACGTAATACGATGAACAAAGCCAGGCAACATGTTCCTGCTATCAATAAATTTCTTTGTCTTTTACCAACATCGTAACCTGCTGTATACCATCCGCCCAAACAATAACCTAAAGACATAACAGCCATTAACGGTACAATCGGGTAGCCTACCAGTAATACTTCTTTGTGCCACATAAAAAACTGTTGTTCATGAAGCAGTGACCAGCCGAAAGCCGGCAAGGTGCTACCCGGCACATGGACGCCATCCAAAAGATTATGCCCTAATATGATGACAACACTAATGCCAAAGATTAATTTTTTAGGCAGGTGAATTAATACTGCCAGTATGATCATGCTTAGGCCCAGCGCCCAAATGGTAATAAAGAAAAACATGGGGAACGTGATATTAAAGTTCCAACCAAAGTTAACCACGAACATCTCCAAAAATATGAGCCACAATCCACGCTTCACCAGGAATATGGATAAGTCCTTTTTAGATTTTTTTTGACCGATGAGGCTGGCTGATGTTCCGGCAAGCAGCATAAATATCGGGGCACAAAAATGAGTGATCCACCTGGTGAAAAATAATATGGCACTTGTTTTTGTAAGATCAAGCGGGTCATAAAAAAATGATCCCGAGTATAAATAATCCCTTACATGGTCAAGGGCCATGATGATCATGATAGCTCCGCGGAGAAAATCGATAGATGTTATCCGGTTTTTTAAAATTGTGCTCATTCGGGTTCTGGGTGAGATTAAAGATAGCACTTTTGGTAAAATTATACAGCAGGAAAGTAGCAGGGTGCTTTCCTAATAAATTTTATCAGGTATTAAAATTACCGTATTGGCTAATTCGTCGTTCACCTGCATAGCACATGCCATAACACTCCTTTTGGCCGGTGAATATGGCGAGGCTATTTGTACCACACAAGTACCGCAGCTCCCCATTCCGCAACATAATCCAAAGCCGGGGATTGCCAGGTGATCTGCTATGAGCGACATCAAACTATGGTATTGCCCATGAGTGATTTGTACCCGGTGGTTTTCGCCCCGATAATTGAGTATTAGCGGTATTTTATTACTTCCCATTATTTGCAGGCGGTAAACGCCGGTTTTGCACTAATAAAAACTATTTTCTTCGCATTATAACTATTGCACCAATAATCATAGCAGTACCGGCAGCCGGAAATATTTTATTAGTTGTAACCGCATGTATGCGGCGATTTCCGGTGTACATTGTAATTAAGAACACTCCTATTATAAACATGGCTAAGCCGCCTATCTGAATAAGTCTCATAACTATAGTTGTTTAGTTTGGCAGTATCAACGCTAATACAAACGTAACCAGAACTAAAATATGTTCTGACATAATAAAAACGCAATCTGAAAGTTACAATTTCCTTACCTTCTTCTGCCTGCTTATAACATTTGAGGGATATGCGAAAGTTGGCCGCTTTAAAAAGACCGGTTATGATTTCATTTTGCTTTTCAATATTTGTCGTTAGTATGTCATAAGGAAAACAGAAGCCCGCGGCTGGTTGCTCCGTTTAAAATTATAACTACCTTTACTGAGTGATTGCTCACTCAAACATATCTGAAAAGAACGAAGCTATTTTACAGGCATCTCTCCGCCTTTTTGTGGAGTATGGCTTTCATGGAACGCCAACAAGCAAAATTGCAGCAGAGGCAGGTACTGCACACGGAACAATTTTCACGTATTACAAAACCAAAGATGATCTCATTGCTGCGCTGTATGAATACGTTAAAAACGAATTCCGCGATTTCCTGGTAAAAAATGTCAGAGGCGAGGGCACTATCAAAGAAAGATTAAGAGATATTTTCTTTTACTCAGTTCAATGGTCGCTCGACAATCGAAAAGAGTTTTACTTCACCCAACAGTTTCAGTATTCAACACATTTAAAAAAAGCCTCAACTGAATCTATAGTTAAAGAAAAAAGCCTGCATCGTGCTATTTACCAGGAAGCACTGGATAATAAAGTTTTCCGGCCGTTGCCTTTCGAAATGATTGCCGAGCTTGCCATGAGCCAAATGATCGGCATGTTTCAATTTTTATCCGAAGGGAATTATCCCCCATCCGAAACAAAAGCCTTAATAGATGAAGCCTTTAAAGGTATGTGGAGAATGCTTGCAGTAGTGTAAAAAATTTACCGAAAAAATGAGTGAGTACTCAGTCAAAAACAAATTATTATGAAATTAAATTTAGAAAACAAAAGGGCCCTGGTGACAGGATCGTCATCGGGCTTAGGTAAAGCAATCGTTAAATTATTAGCTGCTGAAGGCGCAAAGGTGATTGTGCATGGCCGAAGTGAAGAACGGACCCGCGCTGTTGCCAACGAAATTATTGTAACCGGCGGAATTGCTGAAATTGCATTAGGAGATTTATCAACAGAGGAAGGTGCACAAGCCGTGGCAGACCAGGTTCTTGCACATGGCCCGGTTGATATTTTAATTAACAATGCCGGCGGTTATGCACACACCACCTGGAAGGAAGCTACTGCGGATGTATGGAAAAACACTTATGAAACAAATGTGCTTTCCGGCGTTAGAATGATCAGACATTTGGTACCGGGAATGAAAACCTTGAAATGGGGGCGTGTAATTACGATTGGCGGGGGCCTTGCTATTCAGCCTACTGCAAGTTTACCAGACTACAGTGCCACCCTAGCTGCACGCCATAATCTGGCGGTTTCATTGGCCCGCCAGTTAAAGGGAACCGGAATTACTTCAAATGTTGTTGCTCCGGGTGCTATATTGATCCCATCGGTGCAGGAATTGGTAACTAAGCTCGCCCCCTCTCACGGCTGGGGAGAAACATGGGATGAGATAGAAAAGAAATCTGTAGAAGCATTGGTACCCAATGATATCGGCAGATACGGCCAGCCAGAGGAGATAGCAGGCGCCGTAGCTTACCTGTGCAGCAGCTATGCAGATTATATTACCGGATCAGTTATACGCGTAGATGGTGGTACTGTTCGTTGTTTATAACGGCAGATGAATAGGAGCCGAATCAAAATTGGTGCTACAGCCCTATTTAAACTACTCAAGAAAAGGCCTCATGCTTTCAGCTTGAGGCCTTTTCTTGAGTAAAAATGAGTCCCGTACCTTACCCCTGAAGGCAATCAATTTATATTTCAACTAAAACTCAGATTACAGGTTAAGTGTGCGGAGCCTGTTTGCAAAGTGTACAAATCACTCTGAGCGTAAGCTGCGCACGGGGTTTGCTAGTGCCGCTTTAATGGCCTGGAAACTGATAGTCAACAGGGTGATCACAATCGCTGCGATCCCCGACGCTATAAATGCCGACGGACCGATACTCACGCGATAAGCATATTTTTCGAGCCAGTGCTCCAGGAAATAGAGCGCAAGCGGTGAAGCAATGAGGCAACTGATCAAAACCAGCACCACAAAATCGCGCGATAATAACATCCACACCTGCACAATTGATGCCCCCAAAACTTTGCGGATCCCAATCTCCTTTGTGCGCTGCTCGGCAACGTAAGCTGCAAGGCCCAATAGGCCCAGGCATGATATAAATATAGCCAGGGCTGCAAATACACCTGCAAGCTTGCCCAAAAGTACCTCCAGGTTAAATTTGCTCTCATACTCATCATCTATAAACTTATATTGATAAGGAAACGCAGGATTATATTTTTGAAACACCTCACCGATTTTTTCTATCGTAGTATGTGTATTAGCGTTTTTAGGCAGGCGATAGGTAATGACAAACCCGTAAGGATTATGACCAAAAACGGCAGGGGCCACAGGCGTATAGGGCGATTCCATCAGGGCATCTTTCACCACACCAATGATTTTAACCGGCGTGTTGCCAAAATTAACTTTTATGAGTTGGTTGATGGGATTTTTAAGACCGATTCGCCTTACCGTAGCTTCATTTACGATTACATTCAATGAGTCGCTTTTCCAGTCACCGGCGAAATTGTGCCCCTCGGCAAAGGTCATGCCCATGGTTTTAAAATATTCGTCCGACACCCATATTGCACCTATGTTCACTTCTTCCTCCCCGGCATTTTTACCCGGCCATTTTTCCAATGAAAAGTGACTGGATACCTGTGTTGCCGGGGATGTGGATGAAGCAACGCTTTCCACCAATCCCGACGATAACAATTCATTTCTTAAGGCCTCATAATGTTGGGGCAGGTCGCCGTTCATATCGGTCATCACAAGCCTGTCGGCATTATAGCCTGTTGGGCGGTCCTTTACAAATTGTATTTGCTGGTAAACAATCACCGTACTGATAATCAATGCTATCGAGCAGGTAAATTGAATAACCACCAATATTTTGCGTGGTAATGTTGCGGCTTTGCCAATTTGAATACCCCCCTTAAGTACCTTTACCGGGTTGAATGAGGATAAGTAAAATGCCGGCCTGCTGCCCGCCGCCATTCCGGTTAACAGCACAAACGCAATCATGACGCCCCAAAAAACGATGTTGCTGTATGGGATGCGGATGTAAGAACCTGTTAAGGCATTGAACGAGGGCAAAGCCAGCTGAACAAAAAGCAAGCACAGCAAAAACGACATAGAAGTAATTAAAACAGACTCGAGCAAAAACTGGTAAACCAGGTCAATACGCCCGGAGCCTATTGCTTTGCGAACGCCAACTTCTTTTGCCCGCTTTTCAGATCGCGCTGTTGAGAGGTTCATGAAATTGATACAGGCTATAGCCAATACCAGCACGCCGATAATACCAAACAAACGTACATAATCCACAAATCCGCCGGCCACTTTTCCGTTCTTGAAATCGTTGTATAGATGCCAGTCAGCTAAAGGGTGCATAAAAACCTCAGGCTTTAACGATCGCATCTCCTGGCTCCTTTTATCAACAATATCCCTGATCTTAGGCGCAATTTGGGCATAGTTAACACCCGGTTGCAGCGCAACATAAGCAGAGAATGAATTATAGGTCCATTTGGTTCGCCCATCCCTGATCCAGCCCTGGGTTGTTTCAGAATAAGCAAAAGGCGTCAGGTAGCTAAATTGCAGCGTAGCGTTTGCCGGTATATTCTTAATAACACCGGTAACTTTCATATCGTGCTCATTATCAAAACGCACCATTTTCCCCATCGGGTCAACACTGCCAAATAGCGCTTTGGCTGTCGATTCCGTCAGCACAATAGCATAAATATCTTTCAATGCCGAATTAGCATCGCCCTTAACAAATGGATATTGAAATATTTTAAAGAAATCCGGCCCGGCGGCTCCTCCGCCCAGGTATAGTTTTTTATCGCCCACTAACAAGTCATGGTTCATCCGACCAATATTGTCGGCTTCAGCAACATACTGCACCCCGGGGATCTCTTTCCGCAACACTTCAACCAGTGGCAGGGCTATGGATGTTTGGGTGGAAGTGCCATTATGCTGCGAGGTAAGGTTCATTTCTACCTGGTACGACCGGGCATACCCGGGCAGGAAACGATCATAAGAATATTGATTGGTCACCCATAAGCCAATGAGGAGCGCCACTGCCATGCCGGCGGCCAGTCCAACAATATTCAGCGTGCTATAAACTTTGTTATACAGCATATTGCGCCATGCTATTTTTAAATAATTACGAAACATATGATTGCGATTTAATTTCTTACGAGACCATCCGGGAATGGTTTTGTGACCCGAAATTATCGCAGTAGGAGATGAAAGAAGGTTCAAATCATGATTTGGTCGCTTTTTTTTCAGCTCGCTCTTGTATTCAGCCGGGCTTTTGCCGGTAACTTGTTTAAACGCGCGGTTAAAAGTGGTTTTGGAGTTAAAGCCGCAATCATATGCTATACCTAAAAGTGTTATCCGGTCGTACTCCGGGTCTCTCATTTTCCGGGTTACATCCTGGATCCGGAATTCATTTACAAAGTCATTAAAGTTTTTTCGCAGACCTGTATTGATGATCTTCGACAATTCGTGAATAGAGATCCCGAGCTCTTTGGCCAACGAATTTAAGCTTAACTCCTCATCCAGATAAAAGCGCTTAACCTTCATTTGATGTCGCAGCCAATAGCCTCGCTGTATCAGCTTTTCTGTTGATGAGGAGTTTACACGCAACAATTGCTTCCCGGATAGTTTGTTAACATCTCGTTGAACAGGATATTGAACCAGGGTCCTGCACCGGTACAAATAAACCACAACCGAAATAAGGCCCATTAATAATAATATAGGATGCCATTGTTTATAGGCCACGGTACTATACGTAGCGACCCCGGTGAATCTGCTTTGAATCACCGTCAGCAAATGTATGCCTTGCTCCAATAATAAAGGGCTGAAGTGCCACAACTCCTTCACCTTAAACTTTTTTCCCGGTTGAGTAATGCCCCGAACATAAAAAAACACCAGCGGGCCGATAGCCAGTAAAAACTGAAGTGGCACCCAGCTCCATTGCGGAAAATACTTTCCTAATTGCGTGTCTATGCATATGGTTTTGACCAACCACAATGTCATGGTGGCCAGAATAAGGCTAAGAAAACGGTTGGCTTCTCTGCCGTTTCTTGGGGAAAACCACCAATATAGACTGAAAACCAGCCCTATAAATATAGCGCCCAGGAAGAGCACGTGGAGTGCGTTGATATGGAGTTGATAGCCGGTCATTCACATACCTGAAGTCAACCATCGTTCCAATTAAACAATAAGCTAATTATCAATTCATTACAAAGAACCCAGCAAATGTTTTTTGTAACAAAACCGCACAGCAGTTGTTCGGTTTTGAATTATCATTAGTTGATACCCCTTTCAAGAACAGGACTATTGCATTCTAACGACCTTTTATCAGGAAGTGGTACTTCGGCAAATCAAAGCAATCCAAACAAAGATATTTTTCGGTTGCTAAACCTATCCTTTTTATTAAGAAGCTGTTTAAAAATGAGAGGAAATATTTTTGTAAAGACGCATAATTGCGTCTCCCTGAGGACAAGCCGATTTCAAAAGCGTCTCTGTTGCCATAAATTGCAAGCGATAGACGCAATTATGCGTCTCTACATTCAAACTACCGTTTTTAAACAGCCTCTAAGCACTCACTTCCAGTTTATATCCTTTGCCGCGTATAACAACAATATTGCTATTAGGATCTAATTCCAGCTTTTTTCTGAGTTTTGATATGAACATATCCAGGCTTCGCCCCACAATAACACCCTCATCTTCCCATATCTCTTTTTGCAACCGGCTTCGCTCTATAACCTGATTTGGAGATAATGCGAAAATAAGCAGCAGACGCGTTTCTGTACCGGTAAGATCTATGGTCTCCTTATTTATGGTCAGCTGCCGTTCCTGTGGACAAAATGAAACCGAACCGAAAGTGAATATTTGCACACTCAGACTTTTATTTGAGGCTCTTTGTGGCTTAACAGATCTGAAAAAGAGAAAACCAACAAATGCTAAAAATGGCAGGCCGCTCAGAAGATATACACTCTTTGCCCCATTCATATGCGTTGGTTCAAATTTAACGTCGATCATGTAACATGCTGTGGGTTGCACCCTTCCTTTACATGGTACAATATCGTTTCTTTTATTTTTGGAGATAGCAAATCCGTAAGTTATGCTTGTGTTGCTGCAGTTCAGAACATTAACGATATAATCACGTGCCAATGGGTCCTGAGCTAACAGCCGGCGGGTAGTGTTCACCAGGTAATCCGTTTGAAAAGTGAGATTTTTCTCGAAGCTGATCCGATATTCATTTTCTGCTATCTTTTCTACCGGAAGTACCCTTGATGTACTATCGCCCGACTGTAAAAGTAGTTCATGCCCGATCCTGCGGAGCAAAACTTCCCTTCTGGCGATATTAAAATCGTCATTGCCGGTCATACCAAAAGCCGTGCAAATTGCAACGGCAAACAAGAATAGCATCAATCCAAACGAGTATTTGCCTTTCCCGGAGAAGATCTTTCGGCTGTTCCGCATGCTATTTAAATTTTATTTACAAAGTTTGCATTTCTATTTACAATCCCTGTTACTCAGGCTAAAATATAGTACCACTTAATGGTTGATTCGCAGGTACCCGTTACATCTAAGAATTGGTTCAACCAGCGAAAAAATATTATGCTTATTTCACCACCTCACTTACCAAAATAACAGGACTAACATTAGTGTAATTTGCAAAATCCGCACGAATAGCATCTCTATGCGGTGCAATGGCAGCTTGATAGTCGCTCAGGCTTTTCACATAAAAGGTACCGATAGCCATAAAAGGCAGTGGTTGGTTAGGATACCACTGGCAATCCCTTTTTCAATGGTATATTTAACCAAATTTGATCCTAAAAACCCAGCCACCATCGGCATGTGCTTCGTTTCATAATATTCCATATTAAAGGTTTTACCCTCGGCATAAGGATACATGACGGATATTTTAATTAAGCCTTTTTCAACAGTAACTTCACTCTTCTTTTCCTGACCAAACGCAGTAAAACAAGTGGTAAAAAGCACAAACGACAAAATCAATCTTAATTTCATAACAGGTTTATTTAATGATAAAGCACTCTATTTTAACAGATTACACAAATATTGAAATATTACCTTTATTCGCAAAAGGTATGTTAGCTAAAATTTAAAGTTTGTATGCCATCGTTTCTGATACCCGATAGTATTTTCACTATAGCCATCATAGTCGCAGCTTCATCAAACCATTGCCTAACTGCCTGAAGTTTACCATTTTTTTCGAACGAGTGCAAACGCCTCAAATCTTCCGGTTTGAGGCGTTTGTATTAAGAGGTAGCGGGAACAGGACTGATACAGAACCATTTGATATTGACAATAATTTAAAACATTCGGCCATCGCCATTTACTCATTCCTTAACCCCTTTACAGGATTTGCTGTAGCTGATCTGATCGTTCGGAAACTAATAGCTACCAGTGCTATTAACATGGCTCCGGCACCAGCCATAATAAACACCCAAAAGCTGAGGTTGGTGTGATAGGCAAAATTCTGCAACCAGCCGTGCATAAAGAACCAGGCGACAGGCGATGAAATCAGCAACGAAATAGCAATCAGTATCACTACTTCTTTACTAAGCATGGTTAATATATTAGTTACACTTGCCCCCATCACTTTCCTGATACTGATTTCTTTGGTTCTCCGCTCAGTAGTAAACATCGCCAGGCCGAACAAACCCATACATGAAATAAAGATGGTTATGAGTGTTGCTGTTTTCATAAGCCATTGTGTTTGCTGATCGCTTTCGTATAACCGGGAGATGGAATCGCCCAGGAAAGAATAATCAAACGGCTCTTCAGGATAAATCTTTTTCCATTCCTTCGCTATTCCGTTTATTAGGTGAGATATGTCGCCTTTTTGATATTCGGCAGAAGTTAACTTTAGCGCTATGCCCATTTGAACTTTGGGGTCATTAGCGATAACTACCGGCATAATTTGCTGATGGAACGAATTCTCGTAAAAATCAGCTACTACACCGGCTATTGGATAAGCTTTGTTTTGACCTCCAAATAACAAAAGCTTGCCGATAGCCTGTTTCGGGCTGTTGAAGCCCAGCGCTTTTACAGCAGTTTCATTTACCAGGTATTCCCTTACGCTATCGCTATGAAGCAGATTACGGCCGGCAATCATTTTCATATTATAAAACGGTACAAAACGCTCATTGCCTGAATGGATGGAAGCTTCGACAGGCTTTTCGTTACTCCCATGCAATTGTATACTGTTGCCCATGTGTGCGAACCCCATTGGCGGAAATGCTTCTGTAATAACCTGGCCTACCCCGGGCAGTCGTTTCAAATTTTCGGCAAGCACCTGCATTTTCCCCGTATGATCGTTCCAGAGGCTTCTCAAAGTAATAATATTACTTGTTTTGAAGCCCAGTTCCTGGTTTTGCATATAACTAATCTGTTTGCTGGTTACGATGGTTCCGATAATGAAGATAAGCGATATAGTAAACTGGAACACGATCAGGCTTTTGCGCAAATAGCCTTTATTGCCCATTTTTTCGCTTAATTCGCCTTTAAGGCTCGACACAGGCTTAAATATGGATAGTTGCCTTGCCGGATAAAACCCCGCCAGTAACGTAGTAAAAATTGCAATACCAATAAGAAATATCCATGTGGTATATTCCATGAAATCAAATTCTACGCCCGGCGGGATATATGCAGCAAATAAATTCAATACCGGCCGTATCGCAATAACAGCTATGATTACGGCCAGCAAAGTCAAAGTGAATGTTTCAATCAGGCATTGGAATAGAATGGTACGTTTTCCGCTGCCAAGCACTTTTCGTATGCCAATTTCTTTGGTCCTCTGTATAGACTGTGCAGTAGATAAATTGATAAAATTGACAGCTGCAATTAACAATATGAATATAGCCACTGCCGATAGGACGTACAGTATTCTTAGATCAGCCTTCATTCCCTCACCACCATACTCTTTATGAAAGTGGGCACCAGTAAATGGCCGAAGCTGTGCGCGTAACTTAGTGTGCGGATCGGGGTCAAGATGTTTTTTTATGAATGAAGGAAATTGGGCATCTATTTGTGCCGGATTAACGCCTGCAGGCAATTTCACCAATTCCTGGCTGCCATGATTTAGCATAAACCAATTATCTAATGGGATCTGTCTTTTTAACAGACTACTGTTAATGGTACTGAATGAAATAAAGTCGGAAAAATTGAAATCGGAATTTTTATTCCAGTCTTGCAGGATACCGGTAACCGTTACCGTAAGCGAATCATCATAAGTGATCGTTTTGCCTATCATCTCGTCTGGCTGCAAATTTCCGAAATAGGTCATTGCTCGGCTTCGCGTGAGTACTACAGTCATTGGATTAGTCAACGATGTTTTTTTGCTGCCGCTTAACCAGGTGTAGGGCAATATGTCAAAATAATCCGTTTCGGCAATTATCCCCTCTGTCCTATCGAATGCCTTAATAACCTTGTCCCCATTCCTTATCTTCACTTTTGGATTATAATGCTGAAAAGCTGCTACTTTCTCAAATCCCGACATTTCATTCCGCATGGCATCAGGCATTGGCGCGGGCACCGAATTCCAGTGAGCATGATCTGGGTCTGGATTACCCTCAATGCTTACGTCAACGCAATAGATCCGCTCTTTATCGGGATGAAAAGTATCAAAACTTAATTCGAAGTTTGCCACCAGGTAAATGACCAGGCATCCGCAAATGCCCAGTGCAAGCCCCATAACATTAATACCCGTATAGATTTTATGGCGTGCGATGTGGCGCCAGGCAGTTTTAAAATAATTGCTAAACATATAATTGCGGTTTAATTTCATACCCAACCAGTTCGGCGTGGTTTCCTTGTACGAAATTACCGGCGCAATACGGGGATTGAGTTCCAATTTATAAGATGGGATTTCTTTTTTCTGTTCATTCTTATATTCCGCGGGGCTTTTCCCGGTCATTTGTTTGAAGATGCGATGAAAAGTAGTTTTGGAATTAAAACCTGATTCAAATGCAATACCCAACAGGGTTATATGATCGTAAGCGGGATCCTGCATTTTCCTGATTACGTCTGCAACACGATATTCATTAATGAAATCATTAAAGCTTTTTTTGAGCACAGTATTGATGATCCGGGATAATTCATGGGTAGTTAGTTCAAGCTTTTCAGCAAGGGTGGTTAAACTTAACTCCGGGTCTTCGTAATGGTGATTGGTTTTGATGATCTTCTTTAGCCAGATACCTTTGTGCTTTAGCTCCGCCGGTGGCGGTAGCTTTAAAAACAAAGGCGGATTAGGTGACATGTTCACCTCCGGCCTTGAAAAGGCCACGGATGCCATCCATATTGTCATTGCCGCTAAAAGGAGGTATACAGGATAATAAGCATGGCTGCCCGCCTGGCCATGATAATAAAAAAAATCTATTACAGTAAAGAGGATCCACAATAGCCATAGCAGGCCGAAACCGGTAAGTAAGTTATGCAGCCACCTTAACTCGTACCTATATCTGTCGCCCCCTTTAAATTTCATACGCCGGTAAAAGCGTTCTATCAGTTTGTGAGATATGTAAAGGTATACACCTACTGAAATAAACGCCGGCAATTGTAATGCAGGGTTCAGTTGTTGAAAGGCATGTGTGCGATAAATAACTGTACCAGTCCTCACGCTGTCCCTAACCTCCCATACGTGTGCGCCGAGCTCCGGCAATAAAGGGCTGAAATGGAGCAAATCTTTAAAACTAAATTTATAATCAGGCTGGGTTATTTTGAGCACATAGAAAAAAATAAGGGGTCCGAGCGCCATCGAAAATTGCAGCGGCAGTAAACTCCAATATTGAATGTAAGTTTCCAGCCCAACGTCGGTGCCCAATATCCGGGCTATCCATAAAACGATGACAGCTATTGCCAGGGCCAGGAACTTGTTTGCCGCCCTGGTGATTTTTGGGGTAAACCAAAGCAACAGGATAAAAGTCAACCCGATAAATATTGCTCCCAGGAAGATTAGGTCATAAAGGTTAATATGGAATGTATATGGATTCAAGCAGGTCAAATAACTCAATCATTATTCCAAAGATCTAATATACTGATACATTGAACATTAACACTACAACATGCTGAAGGTTGTTATAAAACCGAACATCTGGCTGTTCGGTTTTGAACTGCATGTAAGATAGACAAAAGTAATTTCGAGTGGTTATGCTTAGAGCATACCTGAAATTAGCCAAATAAAAAAGCCGCTCTACTTTCGTAAAGCGGCTTTCGGTAGCGGGAACAGGACTCGAACCTATGACCTTCGGGTTATGAGCCCGACGAGCTACCAACTGCTCCATCCCGCACTGTTTTGATAGTACAAATGTACAATAAGTTATCACATCTGTATGTCACAAAATCGTTTAGGTCATTAACAATTACTTAACATACTCTCAGCTAACCCTTTAATTTCATTGATAAATATCAATTTCTTTATTACGATATGTCAATGCACAACTTTGCCCGGTTTTGCACTTTTGTAATGCCCCGCCCGATGAACGGACAGGATCATAAAATCTCAAAAAATGAAAACCGCTAAACAATTATTGCTCGCATATCTTGAAAATGTTAACAACCCAGATATAGCCATCGAACTATTTGCAGATGACGCCGTTTTTGAACTCCCTTACCTGGCAAGCCTGGGTTTACCCTGGCAATGGAAAGGCAGAGAGGTGATTTACAATTTCCTTAAAAACCTGCCAAAAACGTTCGGCAACTTCAATTTTCAAAACATCCGGATCCATATCGACACCCCGGATCAGGCATTTGGCGAGTACGATGTGAATGCCGTCGTAAACTCAACAGGCCGGGATTATCCACAAACTTACATGGGCCGCGTGGTTGCCGAAAACGGCAGGATCAAACTGATTCGCGAGGCTTTGGATATGGCTTTGGTGGCCAAGGCAATGTTGCCAAATGGTATCGCTGACGTAAAACAGTAAACGTTTATCAAATTAGGTTTTTTGTTTTCAGCTTAAATAAACTACCTTCGTTTCATATAGCACGGGGTGCTTTAACCACTATGGTTAAGGCTGAGATAATACCCGCAAAACCTGACACGGATAATACCGGCGTAGGGATGCACTGGCTTTTCAGTTTGATTTTCGGCGTTTGCTGTTTTTTCATACACAGGCCTTGTTTCTGTACCGGTATTGCCGGGCTTGAAACAAGGCTTTTTTATTTAATGAAAAAACACATGGAATCCGGAAACAACTTTGGCCTCATGACCAAAAGCCTTGCCAACTGGCAGGGCCGCAAAGAATGGTTTTTTAACCGCGAACACACCGATACTTACGAGCAATGGTATGAAGGCCGCTATAAACGCGCCGAAGTATGGCAAAAAAAGGTAATGGCACAATTGGTGGGTACAGATACCCGCGTAAAAGAACTGCTTGAGTTTGGCTGCGGCACAACCCGCTTTACCCGCTGGTGGCATGAAATAGGTATTGACGCTACCGGTGGCGACCTTTCCCCCTTTATGCTGGGCCAGGCAGTACACCTGTTTAAAGGCGACCTGGTAAACGCCGATTCCCACTTTATGCCTTTTAAGGACCATACTTTTGATGCTGTTGCCTTCATCACCACGTTTGAGTATTACCGCGATCCGGTACAGGTGATCCGTGAAGCAGCGCGGGTGGGTAAACATGGCATCGCCTTTGGTATGATGAACCGTAATTCACCCAAGGTGCTGCGCCGCCGGGTACAGCAAATGTTCGGTAAAAATCCTTTTTATGTAACGGCTACTTTTTATACCCCTGCTATGCTGATCAAAAAAATAGATGAGGCATTGCAAGGCCGCCAATACACCATTGAGTGGACGTGCACAGGTTTGCCTGAATGGTTCCCGGTACAGCAATGGAGCGTGCCCGCGGGCGACTTTTTCGGTCTCTATGTTAAACTTCTTGATTAAGGAGCCATGTCTTTATCCGGAAAAATAACAGGCGATGGTTTTGAACAGATCATCCTGCCACGTTGCGGTCACCCGCGCAGCGAGGTTATTGGCGGCCCGGCATTTGGTGTCGATGTATCGGTGATCAGTATGCCCGGTGGTTTGGGCCTGGCACTCACCAGCGATCCTTTATCGCTTATCCCTTCTTTAGGCTTGCAAGAGTCGGCATGGCTATCGGTACACTTAATGGCCAATGACATGGCCACAACGGGATTTGCGCCTCAGTATGCCCAGATGGTGCTTAACCTGCCGCCGGGTTTAAGCCAGGCCGATTTTACTACCTACTGGGACCATATTCATCGCTATTGCAACGATATCGGTGTAGCCATAACCGGCGGGCATACCGGGAGTATTGAAGGCCAAAACTCAACCATTGCCGGTGGTGGCACTATGTTGCTTACCGCCCCATTGAATGAAATCCTCCTTAGTAAAAATGCCGAGGATGGGAACGCGATCATCGTTACCAAACAATGTGCCATGTCATCGGCAGCAATACTGGCTATGAGTTTTCCCCAAACAGTAAAAAACAAACTGGGTACCGAAGTTTATCACCGTGGCTGTGAAATGTTTTACCAAACATCATCCTTAAAAGACGGACTAACTGCTGCCGGGATAGATAACCGTTCCCTCAGTGTAACAGCCATGCATGATGTAACCGAGGGTGGCGTATTGGGTGCTATTTATGAAATGGCTGTTGCATCGGGCAATGGAGTACTGATAGATAACGACCTGCTTCCCGTTGATAATGTAGCAGGCGGTATTTGTTCTTTGTTCAACATCGATCCACGTTATTGCATAGGCGCCGGGGCCATGATCATAGCAGTAAAAAAGCAATGGGCACAAAATACGCTTCATCATTTAAAAGCAAATGAGATACCGGCTACCATTGTTGGTGAGTTTACCAACAAGGCACGCGGGTATAAACTAATTGAAAACGGCGAAGAAAAAGACATGCCCTACTTTAGTAAGGACCCTTATTGGGAGGCTTTTTTTAGCGCTTATAAAAACGGATGGAAATAATGGAAAACACCTATAAAATTACCGGCGGCATTTACCTTGTGCTAAATCCCGCTATTGATGAAAAAATATTGCTGGCTAAACTACAATCAGCCCTATTGGGAGGGATCCAGGTAGTACAAATTTGGAACAACTGGCAGCCCGGTGCGGATAAAACAGCGTTGATTGAAAAGATTGCGGCTATTTGCAAACCATATTCCGTACCCTTGCTTATCAATGCCGACTGGACATTGTTACGTGATATCCCGGCTTTGGATGGGGTCCATTTCGATGAGGTGCCAACTTCATTATCTGTTATCCGGAACGCAGTAAACCGACCGTTCCTAACCGGAATAACCTGTACAGGCAATCTTGACACGGTAGTTTGGGCCAAGGATCATCAGTTAGATTATGTTTCTTTCTGTTCCATGTTCCCATCATCGTCGGCGGGCAGCTGTGATATTGTTATGCCGGCCACCGTGAGACGGGCCTGCGAACTTACCCGTATGCCCATTTTTGTGGCCGGAGGTATCACTCCTCAAAACATCAGCGAGCTCAAAAAACTAACCCCTTTTGATGGTATAGCTGTGATATCCGGCATTTTGAGCGCCGACGATCCTGAAGAAAAAGTTAAAGAATTTAAAAACGCGTTAAGCACAAACACTACTCAACATGCAACTCAAAACAATTGAAAAACTATGCTGCCCCTTTGATAAAAGCGACCTCAACCTGCAGGTATTAGTAAAAGACACAGCACAAAACATTATAGAAGGAATCCTCAGCTGCTCTGCTTGCCAGCGCAACTACCCCATAGTTTATGGCGTACCTATCATGGCTCCCGACGAGTATCGCCAGATACAGCTGGAGCAACCCATTGTTGAAAAATGGAAACTGGAACATGAGCTGGAGGATGTTAAGCTGCTGCCATAGATAAAATTATCGGGTTTTACACACCACATCATTGCGAGGTACCATCAAGTGGATCCAGAAAAAAAACGCGATGACGTGTAAAATACATTTCAGGGATGGTGTGCGGGCCGCGTTAGGGATGGGAGCGGATACCGTCCGTTAGCCAACGGATAAGGCCGGTGCAGTATGAGCATACAGCCAGGCCGCAGGCAACGCCCTTATCATAAAATTGCCTCCTAAACACACTTAATAATCAATAACTTGACTACTATGTAATATTTAAAAAATCAATATT
This sequence comes from Mucilaginibacter sp. Mucisp86, assembly GCF_047324315.1. Classification (NCBI taxonomy): domain Bacteria; kingdom Pseudomonadati; phylum Bacteroidota; class Sphingobacteriia; order Sphingobacteriales; family Sphingobacteriaceae; genus Mucilaginibacter; species Mucilaginibacter sp. Mucisp86. Next base: position 2,995,060 of record NZ_CP168503.1, on the reverse strand, counting down.
GTAAATATGGGCGTTGCCTGCGGCCCGGGCTTCCGTTACAAGTCCTCGCTTTTCCCGCCCGCAAGCCCGGCACGCGCTGTGGGCTTTTCACTGCAATCTAACGCTGCCCCTCGCACCACTGCCAAAGTATATTTCATACGTCATCATGGTTTTTTTTCAGGATTGCCCTGACGGCTACTCACGATGATGACTCTTAGATGTTAGTCTTGACACGCTCTCAATTAGCCACATCATTATTCTCAATTCCTGTCCTGTTTTTATTGATCCTGTCCCTCAATCCACCAAAGTTATAGTTAAGGCTAATGCTGAATGATCTGTAATAATTCATGCTTTGGTAAGTTTGATTAAACTGCGGGCCAAAAGTTTTGCTTATGCTATTGCGGTATTTGGTAAATGGATTCTTGATACCACCTGAGATACTAAACTTATTTTTTACAATATCCTTATTGAAGTTAAAGGCGCTGTAAAAAAAGCCGTTGGTATAACCTTGTAAGCCTGTGGGATTACGACTGTTAACACCCAAATCGGCATTCAGGGCCCAACCATGAGCAAGACGTACCACATTTGACAGGGTAACGCCATACATCAGCAGGTCGTTGTTTACCGCTTTTCCGTCGGCCTGGCCTTGTAGCCATAGGTACATCGCGTTACCATTCAGGCTGGCATTGTATATAGAGGTTACCGGGTAGCTCAGGTTAAAATTTACACCCGCACTTTGCGCTTTACCGGTGTTGGCATAAGTTACTTGTGTAATTTGGCTACCCTGGTTAAAATTTACTACCTGTACATCAAGGTTATTCATAAATGAGTAATCGAGCCCGATATTTACCGATAGTTTTTTATTGCTGCTATAACCAAACTGGATATCATTCAACAAAACAGGCCTTAGGTTTGGGTTACCTGTAACTTCAATATTGGGGTTTGAAGTGTCGACAAAAGGGTTAAGCCTGTTGATACCCGGTCTTCTGATCCTTTGTGAAAACCCGAAGTTGATGCTGCTTTCGTCTTTAAACCTTTTACTCACCGCGATAGAAGGAACCACATTAAGATAATTCTGATCAGCTAAAGATGCAGTGTTCTTAAAATTGGCACGGATCACGGTTTCTTCAACCCGGACACCGGCATTGATATTCCAGCTGTTTAAAGCAATTTGATATGAATTGTAGACACTAAACACATTTTGCGTATTGGTAAAAATGTTTGACTGTGCCGCGTCATACTCATATAAACCGGTGCTATAATTAAATGTGTTGTAGCTAAAATCGCTGCTGTTATTCCTGAATATCGCTTTCAAACCGGCTTCAACAGTTACTTTGTTCACCGGTGTAACAAAATCAACCTGGGCAGTATGTTCTTTAAATTTTTGCTTGTCTATTTGCTGAAAATTGGGCGTAGTAAAACTTACGCGGTCAAAAAATTCCACATTGCCATTTTTATTATTTGTGTTGTTGCTGTACATGTATGAAAATGTAAGCAACCTGTTTTTAACCCCTTTAAAACCTAATTCGTAATTGATACCTGCATCAATACCGTGGCCGGTAGCCTTGCTATTGTTTTGAAAACTATATTGCTCAAGGCGGTTGTCACCGTTTAACAGGGAATTCTGTGCGGCATAATCATTTCCGCGGCTGCCATTATAGTTAAACTGGGCTGTTAATAAATTCAGGGTATCTATCTGCAGGCTCAATTCACTTCCGAAATAAGCAGTTTTATTATTTGAGCGCTGGGAACCGTTTTGCGCCAGTACTGTACCGGCAGTATCAACACGTTTGTTATTATTATAAGTTTGTGGCGAATTATTGATGCTGCCACCGCCAAAAGCCGAAACCCCAAACTTTCCTTTTTTAGCGGTAAATGACCCGCCAACACCAGGACCGCCAGTAGGCAAACTTTCGTTGATGTTTACGGAACCGTTGATACCATCATTGATCTTTTTATTGGTGATGATATTGATGATGCCAGCCAAACCCTCAGCATCATACTTTGACGGCGGATTGGTGATCACTTCTATCCGCTCGATAGTTGAAGCCGGAATACTTTTCAAAGCAGCCTTCAGGTTATTTTCTAAACTATTTGATGGCTTCCCGTTAATAAACACCCTAAAGCTCGAATTGCCTTTGAGCAACAAGTTATCATTCCCATCTAATGACAGGTAAGGAATCTTCCTCATCATACTTAAAACATTGTTTCCTTTACTTTCGGGGTCAGCTTTCAGGTCGTAAATGATCCTGTCTGCTTTTTGCCTGATGATCGGCTTTTCGGCGGTGATGGTAACTTCTTTCAAATTGGTCATTACATCGCTTAAAAAAACCGGTTTAAGCTCCATTGTTTTTTGCTGATGGGTAAGATCAAGAGTTATGTTTTTTGCGCTGTAGCCGATAGCATTGATCAGGAGCGTATAGCCGGCTGGTTGCACAGCGGTAAAGCTGAATGAGCCATCTTCTTTGGTAGCGGCTACCATTACGGTTTCATTGGCAGCATTTTTTAAACGCACAGTTATCAACGGCAGCGGTGCTTTACTTACCGAATCAGCAACAATGCCTTTTACTTGTATTGCGTTTTGAGCATATGTGTTTAGGTTATGTGCGATAAATACGGCTATCATCATGATGAAGCGTATTATTGTTTGTTTAGTTTTCATATGTGTAAGGGTGTTAGATTTTTTAGGCAAAGGGATTCCATGAGAGCAATTTCTCTCTTAAAAACTGGGTGTGCGGGCAGCTAAACCACCCGCTTAGTAAAATAGATTAAACTGATTATTTAGTCCTTACGGCGGCGAAGCAGCAGATAATAGAGCAGAAAGCCCGCAGCAATAAAGATCATTTCAACCCCGTAAGGAACAGGCGAATCTTCGGCGCTGTAAGGGATAAATTGTATTACTATAAAACCAATGCCGGCGCAAAGCAGGATAAGTCCCCATTTTAAAGCTTCGTTGCCTGAATTTAACTCGGCCAGAAATTTAACACTGTTCTCATCCAGCGGGCCCGCTTTAATGATGCGTTTTTTCAGCATGTAGTTGTAAAGGGCAAGTATGAATATGGCGATCAGTATAAAGAATACTATGATGACGATGAATGGCATTAACTGTTTCATGATATTATTTGTTTAAGTATTTGCTACAGTAGTCAATGCTCGCGACAGTCCGGTTGCAATTATTTTAAAATATTTTTTATTTCTTTTTTGCAACCGCCAAACCTTATATATTGACTACTGTAATATGTTTAATGAACACGAGGTTGTATCCAGGATATTAAATAAAGATCTCCGGGCTTTTGAACTGCTGGTAAAGCAGTATGAAAAGCTGGTTTTCTTTGTGATAAACCGCCTGGTGAAAGACCAGCAAAGCAAAGAAGATATTTGCCAGGACGTTTTCATTAAGGTACACCAAAGCCTGCACCGGTTTGAGTTTCAGTCAAAACTATCAACCTGGATAGCCCGTATTGCCTATTTAACCGCTGTAAACTATTTAAAAAAGCACAAGAACAATTCCCCTTCCGAATATCCTGAAAATATTGATAATTATCATTTTACAGACGAAACACCGGAACAGGAACTGATAAAGAAGAATACTGCTGCCTATGTTAACCTCCTTATTGACCAAATGCCGCATCAATACAAAACAGTATTGACGCTGTACCACCTTAATGAGTTTTCATGTGCTGAGATTGAGGAGATCACCGGCATACCTGAGGGAACGGTAAAAAGTTATCTTTTCAGGGCGCGTAAATTATTGAAAGAAAAAATTGAAAAAGACCTTAAGAAAGAAAATATATGAAAGAGCTGGATGATGACGAATTACAGGAGCTGTTGAACAATGGCTTGGTTCCGGATAGCAAAACACTTTCGGAAGAAGATAAGGACGATTTGCTTGTTTATCAAAACCTGTTCTCCGCACTTAGCACTGAACCAGCAGAAGGCTTACCCATGAGCTTCGCGGCAAACGTTCGTCGCAAGTTACAGGAACAGGCCAACCGCAAAAGCAATCTGCAATTTAACCTGCTGGCGCTGGGGATTTTTGCTGTGGGCTTAGCACTGGCCTATGGCCTGCTTACGGTGATGAGTCCCGAAAGTGGCGATATGTTTTTAAATGCTGTAGTCAGCTTTAAATGGATCTTGTTAACATTAATTGCAGGATTTGTAGGATACCTGTTTATCGACCAGAGATTGGTAAAGAGGAGTTATTAAAGAGAAGGCGAAATGTAGAGACGCATCACATGCGTCTCAAAATATACAGAGTAGACTTGCCTGTTTTATAACCTTGCAAAACTATAGACGCAATTATATGTCTTTACAACAAGACATTAACGGGCATCTTCCACGGCATCCGGAACTGTATCATCCTCTTCCAGTGCTTGCGGCTCTTCTTTAAACACGCGGATAGTTTTGATATACCTGCGCTGATAACGTTCGTTCATGGCAGTTTCAGTAACGCCATTTTCATCGCCCGATGTAGAGTGGATAAATACCAATGGCTCACCTGGTTGTGATATTACTATACCTATATGGCCGGCGCTGTGGTAATTATGGCTGCGGGTTCCGGTAAATAATATCAGATCGCCAAATTTGGCATCTTTAATATCAATACCCTTAACCGGCGCAAAATCAGATGAACTGCGGGGGATAGAAATATTGAAATGGGTAAATACATAATTGACAAAGCCCGAGCAATCAAAACCCCTTTCCGGGTTGCTTGATCCATACCTGTACCTGATACCTTTAAGGGTTTGGGCAAATTCAACCAGCTCGTCGGGCGTAGTCTCCCCTGTTTCATAATTGACTTCAACCTCGGCATAATGATGCCTTAACCTTGCATGGCTGTGTGATTTTATCGTTCTGTTTGCCTTATGTTTTTTTGCTGCGTGAAGTACGGCAGGCTTCGCCGGCTTCATAAGTGATAAACAAGCTACAAGGAGGAGTTTGGAACCAATTACAAAATGCATGTTGTAATGATAGGCAAAAAATTCCACGGATAGTAATCAAATTGTAAAAAAGATGGCACCTGTTTAAATACATTATCGCGTTAGTTATAGGCATCTTCTATTAATCCCAACCCGTTTTTACTTATATTTACCTGAACCAAAACCAGTTAACCTAAACAGCAAATTGACCTGTTGTAAAAAAATCGGATGCCTATTTATGATACTATGCTTTGGCATGTGTGTATCTCTTTTTGCCCAATCACCTGTAATTGTTCCCAAAAGCCAACCCATTACATTAAAGCTTGACGCCGGTGGCAATTATGTAATTAGTTCATCAGGAGATCACCCCGCTTATGTTACAGATATTGCAACCGTTGTTAATACCACTGATTCTACTACCAAATTCAGGTTCACGCCACAAACGTTTGATTGCAGTACTGTCGGTCCGCAAATAGTTACTATAGCCTCGGCAACCAATGGTGCAGCCACGCCGTCCCATCCCGATGCTATCCGGATAACCGATCTGACAGCTCTTTGCTTTGATCCGGCAGGCAATTTATATTTCGGAGGGGCAACTACGCTCATGATTCGAAAAATAGCGCCGGATGGTACGGTGAGCATTTTTGCTGGAGGCCCCCCTGGTACAGGCGGTGACATCTTTAGAGGGACTGCAGGCACTGTGGGGCGTATACCACCTGGCGGCATGGTTTGCGACAATACCGGTAACATCTATTTTTCGGATATTGACGCCAATAAGGTAAAAAAGCTAAGCCCCGATGGCATAGTAACAGATATTGGATTAATACCCAACCCCGGAGCAATAACAATTGATAAACAGCAAAACTTGTACGTTGTAAGTAATACAGGTAACGCGGTTTACAAAATCACAACCGCCGGCACAGTACAACAGATAGCAGGAACAACAGATGGCGACCTTGATGGCCCGGGCAACTTAGCCCGTTTCCACTTTATTTATAGTATAGCAGCCGACGATGCGGGGTACGTTTATGTTGGCATTGTGGAGTTGAAACTGGGCGATAAAGTTAAGATCAAAAGAATAGCACCTGACGGTACAGTATCCACTTATTTTAATCCGGGTAAAGTGGGTGAAAACGATATTTCCGATCCGGCCAATGCTTTTTTTGTAGGTCCAACCGCGCTGAAGTTTGATCGCTCGGGCAACTTATTTATAGGCGATGGCGGTATGATAAAAATATTCGACAAATATGGAAAAGCCAAAACATTTGCCGGTCATGCCGATATAGGCGATATAGATGGGGCCGGATCCCAGGCCCTGTTTGGCCAGGTGGGTGCGATAGATATGGACCTGTGCGGAAACCTTTATGTTGTCGACCAAATAAACAATACCATCAGGAAAGTTACCCTTGGCGCAGTTGTTTCAACTATAGGCGGCGGTGGTGCCAATCAGCTTACCGGAAATATAGGGTCAAGCACCTGTCGGCAAACTGCTGCTGTTATACCTGTCAACGTTCAAAGTACACCTGCATTTACATCTGCATATAACGATGTTACTTTGCAAGATTGTGCCAACCTGGCTAATTATGCTGTAAAAGCTTTGGTAACAGATAACTGTCCCGACAGCCAAATCAAAGTTACACAAACACCTGCTCCCAACTCCCCCATCTACAATAATGTTCCCGTACAGGTAACCTTAACCGCAATTGACAAAACAGGGGGCATAGCAGCCGCATCGTTCATGGCAACCGCTAAATATTCGGCCGCTCCGCCAGGCAGGTCGGTATCAGTATTTACGCCTTCATTAAAAATTTGCGCGGGCAATCCGGTCACCTTTACAGCCAACGTAATAAATGGCGATCCCGGTACATCGTTTCAATGGCTGGTGAACGGCGTTGCTACCGGCCCCAACTCTTTTAAATTTACCACAAGCAACTTAAAAGATGGCGACATAGTAAACTGCGCTGTTACTACCGGCAACGGCTGCGGCATCCCCAATCTCGGAATCGATCTGCATATGAACGTGAATCCGATACCTGCAATAATGCTCAAATCAAACGAAGAAATTCTGTCGGGCAACAGCATAACACTATCCCCGGAGATAACCGGCGATATAGCAACCTATACGTGGGCACCTTCGGTAGGCCTTAGTAATTCGTCATCAGCATTTCCGGTGGCAAGCCCGGAGGTTACTACAAAATATAAACTTACTGTAACATCAGTTGATGGATGTAATGCCGAAGGCGAAGTAACAGTGAAGGTAATCCCCAATATTAAAATCCCCAACACCTTCACGCCCAACGGCGACGGGGTCAACGACTTATGGAGCATCAAATATTTAAATGATTATATAAACAGCTCCGTAACTGTTTATAACCGAAACGGCAGCATTGTTTTTTATAGCAAGGGCTATCCTAAACCTTGGGATGGCACATTTAACGGTAACGCCCTGCCTGCCGGGGTTTATTTTTATGTCATCGATTTAAAAGACGGTAGCCAGATACGCAGCGGAGATGTGACGATTTTAAGGTAAGCTATTTGTTGTTTAGCTGCTAAACCTGGCGGCCACCGTGCACGCGACCGCCAAATTAAACTCCTGTGCAGGTCAGCAACCAGGCCAATCTTCAAAGTATTTAGTTAAAAGATCGCCTGAATTCAAGCGGCGAAAGGTGAGTTTTTGTTTTAAACAACTTACTGAACGATTGCGGGTGTTCAAACCCTAATGCGTAAGCCACTTCGCTTACAGATAAGGCCGTGGTGGAGAGCTTTTCTTTAGCTTTTTCGATAAGATTATGGTGAATATGCTGCTGTGCATTTTGCCCCGTAAGGGAGCGCAGCATATCACTCAGATAACCCGGAGACATATTCAACTGCTTCGACAGGTATTGAACTGTTGGGATTCCCTCGCTTATTGAATTTTCACCGGCAAAATATTGGTCTAAAATATCTTCCAGCTTTTGCAGCAGGTCGCTGTTTACGGCTTTGCGTGTGATAAACTGGCGCTTGTAAAAACGATTCGCGTAGTTAAGCAACAAATCAATTTGGGAAATGATGACATCCTGGCTAAAATCATCTATCCTGCCATTTAATTCATCTTCGATAATTTTAAAAAGGGAAATGATGGTTGATTTTTCTTTGTCCGATAAGTGCAATGCCTCATTAGTCGAATATGAGAAAAAGCCATACTGCTTGATTTTTTTTGCCAAAGGATAATTCCATAAAAAATCCGGATGGATCAGCAGCGTATAAAGGGCGCATTCTCCCTCGCTATGATCATTATCGCCGCCGATAACCTGGTTGGGCGACGCAAACAGCAACCCCCCTTCATCAAAATCGTAATAATCCTGCCCATACTTTATTCGCGGACTAAGCTTTGGCCGGTACGAAATTTTATAAAAACTAAGCACATGCGAGCCGTGCGGTCTCCGTGGTATAACCTGGTTATCCGTACCGCTAATTAAACTGATTAATGGATGCAACGGCTTGGGCAAGCCAAAGGCCCGGTGCACATCTGATAAAGAATTAAATTTAAGGGGCCCCTGTTCTTCCTTTTTCATCTCAAAAACTTAATGCAATGATAGCCGGTATTATATACAAATATCAGCTATCATTGGTGTTTTACATAATTGTGATCATTTACTTTGATTTGCCCTGAGCGGCATTTGAAACAGGCTCCCATTCTTCCCAGGTTGCTAAGCGCTCTGCATAAGCGGCACGTATCCAGGGTAAGTTATGGCTTCCAAGGAAGAGCCTTAGTGGCGGATGTTCGGAATCTACAATTTTGAAGATGGCATCGGGTGTTGCTTCAGGATCTCCCCGTTCCGAGGTTTTTAACCGCTCAAAAAACCGTGCCTTGAAATCGGTGTAAATGTCCATACCGGCAGCAAACTTCAACGACTCCTGGCTTCCAAATTCTGTAGCGTAGGCACCGGGCTCTATAATGGTCACTTTAATACCGAAAGGTTCTACTTCTTTGGCCAAACTTTCGTGAATTGCCTCGAAGGCCCATTTTGATGAACAATAATAACCTATCACCGGTAAAGTTACCTGGCCAAGGCCACTCGATATGCCTAATATATGGCCTCCTCCCTGCGCACGCAGTAAAGGCAAAGCAGCCTGAATAACGGAGAGCGTACCGAATATATTGGTATCATACATCGCCCGCACATCGTCGGCATTAGCTTCCTCAATGGTGCCAACTAATGAATAGCCCGCATTATTGAGCACAATATCAAGCCTGCCGAAATATGCATGGGCCTGCTCCACTGCTGCTTTTACCTGGTCGGGGTTGGTTACGTCAAGCTCCAGGGTTAACACGTTTTCACTGTATTTCTCTTTGAAATCAGCAATGCTTCCCAGCCTGCGTGCAGTGACTGCAACTTTGTCGCCGCGTTTAAGCGCTGCATCGGCCCAAACACGCCCGAAACCGCGGGATGCACCTGTGATAAACCATGTTTTATAATCCCGATTTTCATTTTGATGTTTCATAATTTTAAACGTTGAATACACCAAAGGTCGAGAGGTAATATTTTCTATTTGTAGCCTAAGTGAGGGATTTTGTAGCGATATCAAAGAATGAGTCCACCTTCATCTACAGTACGCCTCACTGCAGCACCAGTTTTAACACATTTGAAAGTACGGGGTTATGATCATCTGCCCGCCAGTTGATGTATAGGTCGGTTTTGAAAGGGAGCCTGATAAACCGGATCCCCGGGCTTTCATGATACATGTATGAATCCGGCAATATCGCTATCCCCAGCCCTTTCTTAACTAATGCAATAATGGTCGATCCAAATTCGGAATATACGTAGTCGTCCGGAACAATATCGAACGACCTGAACATCTGCTGAATGATATCGCTGTAACTGCTTCCCTCATCCCTTATCGGCAGTATAAATTTTTGTTGGGAAAGGGTTTCTTTAGACAGGTCTTCGATAGTATGGAAAATGTGATCCTCAGGAACTACGATTGCCAAATAATCGCTGTAAATTTTTTCTGATTTAATTCCCTGGGCGGTATTAACGTCCCTTGTAACAGAAAGATCGATCTTATAATTCCTTAAAAACTCCTGTTGGTTTTCATAACGAAGCTGTACCAGCTCAACCTGGAGTTTTGGAAATGCGCTGGAAATACGGGCAATCATATCCGGCATTAACGAACCTGATATGGAATCGGGATGGGCGATTCTTATCGTACCGCTTTCGCCTAAATGGATCTGCCGGGCAAACTGATGAATAAATTCAAGCTCGCTCAACTCCATCTCCCATTTCTCCTTCAAAAACTTACCTGCAGGGGTGAGCTTCACATTACGCTTATTCCGCTCAAATAGCAGCAGCCCCAATTCGCTCTCTAATGATTGAATGTGCCTGCTGAGGGCCGATTGCGTAATGTTCATTTTTCCGGCCGTATTCCAAAAATGAAGCTCTTTCGCCAGGGCTAAAAAGTATTTGATCTGCTGCAAATCCATTAATGCAATATATGCATTAATGGATGATAAAATAGCATTTTACTGCATTTAACAGATGGATAAATTTGTATATGGATAACGTAAAGATTGTTGATGCAACACCTAACGATGTAGCTCAACTTCAAAATATAAGCATACAAACCTTTTCCGAAACTTTTTCGGCAGTTAACACGCCCGAAGACATGGCGCAATATCTCAATGAGTGCCTGTCACTAAATAAGCTGAGCAATGAACTGAACAATAAATTATCGCAATTCTATTTTGCTATACATAACGACGAGGTTATCGGCTACCTGAAGCTGAACACAGGGCAGGCACAAACAGATGTTAAAGACAATGATGCGCTTGAAATTGAGCGGATCTACGTATCTCAGGCATTTCTTGGAAAAAACATCGGAAAGCTGCTATACGAAAAAGCCGTTCAGATAGCCCGGAAAGCTGGTGCCACGTACATATGGCTTGGTGTATGGGAAAAGAATTTCAGGGCAATCAGTTTCTACAAGAAAAACGGCTTCGTAGAATTTGACCAGCATGTATTTATATTAGGCACAGACAGGCAGATAGATATCATGATGAAAAAAGATTTAATAAACGACTGAGATGGAGAAAAAGAACATTTTCCTTGTATTACTGATATTAGGCACAGCCTTTTGGGGCATATCATTTTCAATAACAAAACTGGCTATCGGGCATAACTCCCCGCTCATCTTTTTATGTTATCGTTTTTTGGCCGCGGCAGTAGTTTTGTCGGTCATTTTCTCAAAACATTTAAGGCAGATAAACCGGGATGGTGTTAAAACAGGCATAAGTTTGGCCGTACCCCTTACGCTCGGAATTTATTTGCAAACCCTGGGCATCAAACATAGCTCGGCTTCACAATGCTCATTTGTTGCAGGCACTTGTGTGATTATCATTCCCTTGTTAAAAGCAATTTTTTATAACACAGTTGCCCCTGCAAAAATTTGGCTGGCAGCAGTGATTGCTTTGGCAGGCTTATCAATTATTTCTATCAATGCTAATTTTTCGGTTAGCCTTGGCGATTTGTATACTATTGCCGGAGCGGTAGCCTTTGCTGTTTATCTGATCAAGGTAGAAAAACTATCCAAAGTGCAGCACATTGCACACACCGTTGTTCCGATGTTTGCTGCGTGTGCAGTAATTACCTTTTGTTTAGCCTTAGGCGATAATACCAGCACAAACTGGCTGCCGCAAAACAATGAATTTTGGATGGGCGTTGTTTATTGCTCGCTTTTTTCTACCGCTTACATGTACACCATTTCCAACATCTCTCAGCGTTACCTGAGTGCCGAAAGGGTAGCCATCATTTACCTCTTTGAACCTGTGTTTGGCGCAATTGCGGCATGTTTCATTTTACATGAGCAGCTTACCTGGCGATTGTTTTTAGGCGGAAGCCTCATTTTTGCAGCCACGCTTATCTCCGAATTGAAATTTGATCGAAAAACAATGGTTCTTGAGGCCAACGTAATTGAGTAGTTTTTATGCCCCCGCTGCCGGAAAAGAAACAAACTTGTTTTTACATTTGGGCAAAATGTAAACCTAATGGAAAGACGGGCTTTTTGTAAAAACTCCTTACTGGGCGGTGCCGCCGTATTAGCAAATCCTTTAATCGGCAAAGCCACTGCGCTGGATCTTTTTTCGGTTAACAAGCCTTTGCAACTGATGGGCAATCGCTTTGTTACCTTTTGCATCATGATCCGTACTTCGCCGTGGGAAGTATCGCGGGATGTAAAACTGATTAACAGGGACGAAGGCTTTGCCCATACGTTAGAAGTGGTACAGCGCTTAAGGGAAATTTTTGCGAAAAACGTGCCGGGAGGCAAACTAACCTGGGGCTTTACCTTAAATGCGCTTGAAGATAAGCGCCCTAATTATGTTGATATCCGCAAATACGCGGCCGACTGCCAGCTCAAATATGGCGACGAGGTTTCTTATTTCCCGGGATATTTTCCGGCCATGTATCTCCCGCGCAAAAGGGTAAACCAGGAAATGACCGAGGCCTTGCAGCGCATAACCGCCATGGTTGGTAATGGCTACCGGCCTAAAGCTGTTATGGGAGGATTTTTATCGGCCGATAACCTGGCCTATTTAGCCGAAAAGGAAAACATTCATGTAGCACATGCTGTAATCTGGAGCCAGCATGAAACAGATGGTGGCGGGGCCGACGGCTCACCCTCCTATCCCTTTTATCCATCAAAACAACATTTTTGCAAACCAGCCCAGGGCAAAAGCGACTTTATTGACTGCGTGAACCTTGATGGATGGAGTGTGGATTTTTTGTGCGCACTCCAAGCGGGAATGTGTGGGGCACAACGCCTTTTAACGGGGCAGCAAGCCGCCGTGGTGTGGGTCCTATTGAAACCTATGGCGATTGGGGTTTGGATATAGGTCATTATTCGGTGATGCATACACAAGCTATCCATTTTGACCGGGGCTTTGAACTGAACGGTTTTGGCTGGATCCCCAACATCTGGGAAGCTGCTTTGGTTAAAATAGCCGAACGAAAAAACTGGGATGATACTCTCGCGTACCGGGCATTGGAGAAATGGACAGGCGATACCGTAAAACGATGGCCGGATGTTAAATTCGTCACTTTTGGCGAGTATGGCGAGGCCTGGCGCGGTCATTATCCTGATAATAGCCAATGGAATTACCGTTTTGAAGAAAAAGGGCTTGGCATAGGTAATTCATGGGGCAATGAAGAGATCAAATGGTACATGAACAGGGAATTTCGCCTGGCTACCTTACGAAACTGGCACAAAAATGGCCCGGAAATGGTGGTGGATTTTACACGCTATGACCTCCCCGCCCAGGAGCCTGCCGATCCATCGCCCGATAAACCGGTAAAAGACTGGAGCCTCATGAACCGCATCAATCAAAAAGGAGTAAGACCACAGGATACCCCGGTATTATTGAGCGCACTCAACAATGATGACAAGGACCTGATAGCACGCCATTATCCCGAATTGCTTAAATAGAGATTGGGGCGACAACTGCTTGTGATCTTCAATCAGCTTGGCTATACGTTATTTGGTGGTCTGCGCGCCCATTTTTATACCTAATTTTTCATACGCGATATCGTTGGGTTCCCATAACTCAATTTTGTTGCCCTCAATATCCATGATATGAACAAATTTGCCATAGTCAACGGTTTCTATCGTATCAACTATAGCTACGCCTTCTTTTTTGAGCTGCGTTACGAGTGCCGTCAAATCTGCAACACGATAGTTAACCATAAAATCCTTATCAGAAGGTGCAAAGTATTTGGTTTTTTCGTTAAAAGGGCTCCATTGGGTAAATCCCTTTTTTAGCGTATCGGCACCTTGCCTCCATTCAAACACAGCACCGTACTGATTTGTCTGTAAACCCAGGTGCTCCTTATACCAGGCCCTGACCTTAGCAGGTTCTTTACATTTAAAAAAGATACCACCAATGCCGGTTACCCTTTTTAATTCGGCAGGTTGGTGGATTGATGCAGTCAGGGCAGCCTTAAAGGCGAACCCGGAGCCAAATGAAGCAGCAATGAGCAGCAGGATAAGGGTAGTTTTTTTCATGACCGGTTATAGTTAAGCTTGTTTGCGTTTGCTTTAATTAGTTAATGAAATTTAAAGCATTTGAAAGGCAAAACAAAACGATAAATGAGAAAGCCCCAAGTCTTCCGATTTGAGGCTTTTCCAAAGTACTTTTCTTTAATAAGATTTAAAGTATCAGCATGCTCTCTACCTATTCAACTTGCTGTTTCATCAGTTTTTTAGCTCCAATTAAAGCTAACAACGTAACTATTGAAGCGGCTGTTAAGTAGTAGCCCACATAGGCGAGTCCATAATTATGCGCCAGCATGGTTGCCATGTATGGCGTAAGCGAAGCACCTAAAATACCGGCCAGGGTAAAGGCCAGCGAAGCGCCGGTATAACGTACTGCCGGCGGAAAGATACCGGCAAGCGCCGTACCTATCGGCCCGTAGGTAAGCCCCATCAAAAACATTCCTATCGACAAAAAGATTGCTGTTATACCTAAACTGCCCGTAGTAAATAGCGGTGCGAAAACAAGACCAAATGCCACGATGCATAACGTTGCAACAATTAACATGTTGTTGCGTCCATATTTATCAGCCAGGATTGCCGATAGCGGAATACCCAGACCAAATGCCAGCATCGATATCATCTGTATGATTAGGAACGAGCTTTTAGTATAATGCAGCGCTGTAGTACCCCAGCTTAGTGTAAACACCGTCATCAAATAAAACAGCAGGAAAGTGGTAACAGTTGCCAGCGTGCCTAAGGTAATGGCTGCAGTATGTTTTACAAAAACATCTGCAAACGGCACTTTTGAGCGCTCTTCTTTACTAACCATCTTCATAAATTCAGGAGTTTCGGATATTTTCAACCTCACAAAAAGCCCAACCCAAACCAGTAATGCACTTGCAATAAACGGGATGCGCCAGCCATAGGTTATAAAGTTATCTTCACTCATGGTTTTGCTGAGGATAAAAAACGTGCCGCTCGATAGCAGGAACCCGATAGGTGCTCCCAACTGCGGAAACATGCCATACCAGGCTTTTTTATGTGCAGGGGCATTTTCTGTTGCCAGTAGTACAGCACCACCCCACTCGCCACCAAGCCCCAGCCCTTGCCCAAAACGAAACAGGGCAAGCAATATTGGCGCTGCAATGCCTATGGAAGCATAGCCCGGCAAAAGCCCGATAGCAACGGTTGATGGCCCCATGGTTAATAAGGCCGCAACGAGCGTAGCTTTACGCCCTTTACGGTCGCCAAAGTGCCCAAATATAGCAGCTCCTATTGGTCGTGCAAGAAAGGCCAGTGCAAAGGTTGCCAATGATTCAAGTGTAGCCGATGTTGGATCGGCAGCGGGGAAAAATAATTTAGGGAATACCAGCACCGCGGCGGTGGCATAAATATAAAAGTCAAAAAATTCGATGGTTGTTCCGATGAGGCTTGCAGTGAGGATCCGGCTAACCGGGTTCACTGCGGAAGGTTGCTGATTCATAGCCTCAAACATATTAAATTTGAGGGAATGTGCAAATTGGCAAGGAAAGCAGAATGCCTCAAATTTTTCGATTTAAAGCTTTCACAGCCGAGCAGGTTCGACCAACCACGTTTGATTAAATTTGTAGTGAATGTTTATTCAACTCAAAGCCAAGCAACGAGTCAGCAATAATCCCTTTGCGCTTCAATAAGTCAACACCATTTTCGATATCTGATTTCGAAAACTTTGATGCCTTTTCTTCAGACCAGATTAAAAACTCCGTTTGAAAGCTCTCCATCTTTACAGCTTTTTTTTCAGCCAAAATAAAAAGAATGGTTGATATAAGTTCTAATTCCCTGTCGGAATCGATATTATTTGATAGTGATAGCGATTTGAGAATTGGCTCTCCAAATCGCTCAAGTTTGTCTATTAATGAATGGCTCACTAAAGTATTTTCAGCAGCTTGTAATGCTTGTTCTGTTGTAAAATTAAAATACTGTTGATATTCTTTAATATCTCTGCTTAATATATCTATTGAGTGAGTGTATGGCCCATAGTTATAAGCATTAAACTTGAAATATTGTTCTCCACTAAATATATTGATAAAAAAGGCTGCCTTTTGAAGCCTTGTCTTATTAAATTTTCTTAAGCCCAATTTTAGATGCATCAAAATTACATGGGATGCATTCAGTTTAGGAATTCTTTTTGAATTTGTAACTGAACTAATGTTATTTGAGGGCTCGTATAAAGTAAAATCGAAATAACTCTCAAATGGCTCTACCGCTTCAGTAATAAGAGCCTTTACTTTGGCCCACTCTAACCCTCCATTACCACACCCCAAGGGTGGAAATGCTATCGATCTAACGTTTAGTTTTGGTAACATTGTGACTAACGTTTCAAGACCCTTTGATATGTAGGAATATTCGGACTTCTTTCGCCATTCTGCTTTAGTGGGAAAGTTGATTATCAATTTTTCATTTTCAGTAAATGTCAAAATTGTTCCTATTTTGAATTTTCCTGATTTGCATGCTTCCTCATAACGCCTATTATTGTTAGGATACTTTATCTTAAATTGATAGGCTATACCTTTACCCATGTAGCCTTCACAGTTAACAGTGTTGACTATTGCGTCGGATTGCGACTCAAGTATGTTTCCTACTGTGTAATTGATCATTTTATAAAAAATGCCTCGTTAATGTTAACCAAAAATGCCCCTCTTCCTAAAATTGAATTTCGTAATTTTTCAACTTCTTTATTAACCCTATCATTAGGAGTAAATACACAGAAAAAATCAGACGGCTTTACTGTAATCGGAGATAGGCATTCAGCCATACAAATCTCTTTACAGATACGATCATTGTAATTCCTTTGATTCATTATTTCCCACTGTATCGAATTAAATCCTTGATCATATGGTAATGTCGAACAATCAACTAACGACAGTGGATGCTGCGTTAATATTCTAAACTTATTTTTTTCAGCAAAAGTTCTACATATCGTTATAAACACAAAATCTTTATCACTATAAGCATTTTGAACCGCGCCGTCAAAGGGCGTTCCAGCAAAAAAATGAAATGGCACAAACCCATTTAGATCCATCACCTCTCGGTGGTCTATTATCTCGGGTTCAGCAACATCGTCAAAACCATTTAAATCATTCCTTGCTATTAATCCTTTTCGAAATATACTCTCGACATTATATAAGGATGTCAAATGATACAATAATTTTCCTTCCTGTGGCGGCTTAGCCATAGATTTAGGTTTTTTTGGTTACTCTAATCTATGAAATCTTCCGCAAACAAAAAAGCCTCAAATTTTCCAACTTGAGGCTTTTCATTCTTCGTAGCGGGAGCAGGACTCGAACCTACGACCTTCGGGTTATGAGCCCGACGAGCTACCAACTGCTCCATCCCGCACTGTATTGTGCTATATATTTGAGATCCGGCCATAACCCCGGAAAGGTCCTTCCAATTAATCAAATGCAAATTTGCACTCTGTTTTAATTGGACTGCAAAGATATAATTCGTTTCTTTGCAGTCCAAATATATTTTTAATTATTTTTCTATGGCTCATCAGGCAGGTTTTGTAAGTATAATAGGTAAACCCAACGCAGGGAAATCAACCCTTATGAACGCGCTGGTGGGCGAAAAAATGTCCATCATTACCCCTAAAGCGCAAACCACCCGTCACCGTATTTTGGGTATTGTGAATGATGAAAACTACCAGATCGTGTTTTCGGACACTCCGGGTGTTATCAAGCCACACTATGCCCTGCATGAAAGTATGATGCACCAGGTTGATGGCTCTATTGTTGATGCCGACCTTATTTTGCTGGTTACCGATATTTATGAAGAATACGATGAGGCAGACGTTCTTAAAAAACTGGAACGTTCATCGGCCCCGCTTGCTATCCTGATCAACAAAATTGATCAAAGCGATGAGGAAACCGTAAAAAAGAAAGTTGAATTTTGGAGGGAAAAACTAAATCCGAAAGCCATTTTCGCGATATCTGCATTACATGGGCATAACATCAAAGCCATTATGGATTTCGTGATCGAAAACTTACCCGAACATCCTGCTTATTACGAAAAAGACGCTCTGACAGATCGTAATGACCGTTTCTTTGCCTCAGAAATGATCCGCGAGCAGGTGTTTAAACAATATAAAAAAGAAATCCCTTATAGCACCGAGGTTATTGTAACAGCATTTATCGAGGGTGAAAAACTTTACCGCATCAGCGCCGAGATCATTGTTGAGCGCGAATCGCAGAAAAACATTATTATTGGCAAAGGCGGCGAAATGCTTAAGATTACCGGCACCTACGCCCGTCGTGCTATGGAAGATTTTTTTCAGCGTAAAATTTTCCTGGAGATGTTTGTAAAAGTGATCCCCGACTGGCGTACCAAGAAAAATTATCTGAAACAATTCGGGTACGAATAGGGGGAACAAAATCAAGACTTTTAGAATCAGGATGCAGGATAATCCGACATCTTGATCTATCATTAATAAAAATTAAAAATTTCGTAGAAGCAGTTGTTAAGTTAGATAGATTTGCATAATTCTTGAATCTTGATTCCTGGCATCCTGACTCTTAATATAACACAATGAGTAACATAGTAGCCATAGTGGGCAGGCCCAACGTAGGCAAATCAACATTATATAACCGCTTAACCGAAAGCCGCAAGGCTATCGTTGATGACTTTAGCGGTGTCACGCGCGACAGGCATTACGGTGTTGCCGAATGGCTTAACCATAATTTTACGGTTATTGATACCGGAGGCTACGTAGCCAACTCTGATGATGTTTTTGAAACAGCCATCCGCGAGCAGGTTGATATCGCCATCGAAGAAGCTTCGGTTATTTTATTTGTTGTTGATGTTACTACCGGCATTACCGACCTTGACGACGAGATTGCCAATCGCCTGCGTAAAAGCAAAAAGCCTGTTTTTGTAGTGGTAAACAAACTGGACAACAATAACCAGGTTGCCGACGCCATGGTATTTTACAGCTTTGGCCTTGGCGAAATTTACAGCATTTCGTCAATGACTGGCTCCGGTACCGGCGAGCTGCTTGACGAAGTGGTAAAACACTTTGAAGATGAAGAGCTGGAAGAAAACACCCGCCCTAAATATGCTATTGTTGGCCGGCCTAACGTAGGTAAGTCGTCTATTATCAATGCCCTTATAGGTAAAGACCGTAACATTGTTACCCCTATTGCCGGCACCACCCGCGATTCTATCCATATTCACTATAACCAATACGGTCATGATTTTATGCTGATAGATACCGCAGGGCTACGCAAAAAAACCAAGGTTAAAGAAAACATCGAGTTTTATTCGGTAATGCGTACCATTAAGGCTTTGGAAGAAGCAGACGTGATCATCCTGATGATTGATGCTGTTGAAGGTTTTGAATCGCAGGATATCAATATCTTCCACCTGGCCGAAAAGAATAAAAAAGGTGTGGTGATCGTAGTAAACAAATGGGATTTGATTGAAAAGAACAGCAAAACCATCAAGGTATTTGAAGAGCAGATCCGCGATAAGATAGCCCCTTTTACCGATGTGCCTATTGTATTTACCTCGGTTACCGAAAAGCAAAGAGTATTAAAAGTAATTGATGTAGCTAACCAGGTTTACCAGAACCGTGCGCGCAAAATACCAACTTCAAAACTGAACGAGGTAATGTTACCTATTATCGAAAACTATCCGCCTCCGGCAATAAAAGGCAAATACGTTAAAATCAAATATATCACTCAAATTGCAGGTACTTCGCCCATGTTTGCGTTTTTCTGCAATTTACCGCAATACGTTAAAGAGCCCTACTACCGCTTTATTGAGAATAAGCTCCGCGAAAACTTTGATTTTTCGGGTGCTCCAATACAGGTTTGGTTCAGGCAGAAATAATCTAAACCTTGATTTTTAGGATTCAAGGATTACCTTGAGATTTATCCTTATAAAATCCAGACTTATGATATTCCCAGACTTACGAAGTTTTTAAAAACTTCGTAAGTCTTCTCAACAATCAGGCAATCCTTGAATCCTAAAAATCAAGGTCGTTGTTACGTTTCTCTCCTTTGCTCCGTAATATTACTAAACCTCAATACTTTACACTTCATGAAAAAGTTTTATTGTTTAGTACTCATAGTACTGGTGGCTTTTGCTGCATGTAAAAAAGGCCAACTTTCATCCGGCGATGGAGAGGACAATGGTTGTATCAGTCGCATTAAACGCGATTATAGCGACAGCAATAAAGTCGAACTGGCAACAGCCATTAAACTCCTGCAAAAAAACAACATCCCAACTAATGGTCTGGTCATATACCGGGTTATTTTAAATGATAGTATAAGCACCAATATTTACCAGCACGTAATGGCTTACGAAGAAAGCAATGGCTTGCCCATTTTTAATTCAGGAATAAGTTATCACTTCAGGAACGAAATTTTTGAAACCTCCATAGGCCGGCGCTATGGCACACTTAACCTCAATACAAAAGCCGCTGCAACGTTGCCACAAATACGCAAAGTTTTTATTGATGCTTTTAAAAAAGATGGTTATACAGTAGATAACAATGTTAATGAATCATCTTGTCTTAATGCTGAATTTGGATACTTTGACCTAAACCACGATACACCTGATCATCCCAATTTTATCAAAGCATGGAAAGTGACCTTTGCTAAATACAACGAGTACCCGGTAGCCTACATCCAAGATAGTGACAGGAAGCTGCTATTCTATTTTAACGGGTTATTAACGTTAAATAAAGTAAATCAAACAGGAAGTAAAATCAGGTAACCCTTAAATCGGGGAAATCAAGGCTCTTATTGCTCCAACCCTTTTTTAAAGGCTACATCATCAGCATTGATCACTTTAAAGTAGGCATTATCACCCCATTTAAAGCGGGCCGCCTGGGCTTTAAGAATAGTTTTAATGGGCTCCCTGGAATTCCTTATCTCGTTGGAGTCCATTTCTTTAATGGTTTGCGAAGCGTATAGGATAAATTTATCAACGTCATCATTACTAACGGCGTATTGTTTTAAAAACTCAGCTTCTGTAGGATATTTTTTCAGCAATTGCTGCTGGCGATCAATAACGTATGCGGTAAACAATTGCTGCTGGCTCAAATCCTGAATAAGCGGTGTGAACTTGCTGGTATCAGCAGGAACAAACACATCAGGCATGATACCGCCACCGCTAAAAACTTTGCGCCCGCTTGAGGTATGATACGATGGTGTCCCTTTAAAAACGCTATCGTTCAGGTTGCTTTGTTCTGAAAAAAGTTCGCCTTTTTGCATACGTTGGGCCAGTTCATTTCGATAGCTGTCTACCCCGTTCCTATATGATTTCTGGATAGAACGACCAGACGGAGTATAGTATCTTGCCACTGTTAAGTTTACTGCCGAACCATCATCAAATGCAAACTGCTGTTGTACCAGGCCTTTTCCAAACGACCGGCGACCAACAATAGTAGCCCGATCCAAATCCTGCAGGGCACCCGCTAAAATTTCACTTGCCGAGGCCGAATATTCGTCAATAAGTATGGTAACCTTCCCTTTCTGAAACATGCCAGAATCGGTTGCAAAATAATCCGTACGGGGTTCGTGAATGCCTTTGGTATACACTATCAGCTTCCCTTCGGTTAAAAACTCATCGGCCAGTGAGGTTGCAGCGTTAAGGTAGCCGCCGCCGTTGCCTCTCAAATCAAGCAGTAGTTTATCCATACCATCTGTTTTCAAAACGGTTAAGGCTTTCCTGAAATCAACATCAGTTGTTGCCGAAAATTTGCTGATCTTGATATAACCTGTTGTGGCATCGGCCATATATGCTGCGTCAACACTGCTTAAGTCGACATGGCCTCGCTTAACAGTAAGTATTTTTAAATCTTTACCCAGTGGAGGTACAACGGCCAATTTTATTTCGGCATCCTTTTCGCCCCTGAAAACACCATTTATACGGGAAGCTGTCAGCTTACTGCCCGAAAACTTTTGATCATCAACATTAATCACTTTACTGCCCACCAATAAGCCTGCCTTTTCGGCCGGACCGCCGGCGTAAACCTGTGTAATGATCAGGGTATCACGCAGTAACTGATATTCAATCCCGATGCCATTGAAGCCACCATCTAAGCGTTCGTTGATGGATTGTGCCTGTTGTTTGGGTAAATAAAGCGAATGCGGATCGAGATTTTGAAGCAGGTTGTTAACCGATACGCCTTCAATACTATCGATATTAACACTATCAACATAGTTGCGGTCAACCAGTTGCAGTACTTTGGCTATTTTACTATTGGCCGTAAATGAAAGACCAAGATTATGGGTCGCAAAATCCCTGTTAAGCAGTAAGCCTATCATTATCCCCAAAAATAGCAGGATCATTGTCCGGAAAATTACACCCGCGGTCCTCTTCATAACTTATAACACAAAGTTAACAATTGCAGGGCCAATAATTTTTACCTGCGCCCTTGCATTTGATGATTTTTACCGAATTTTGTTATAAATTATTTAAAAATAGGCTATGGAAACCACCACCGAAAGGGAGTCGCACTATAAAAACCTCGAAAAACAGACCGTAAGGGAAATTTTAGAAAACATTAACAACGAGGATAAAACCGTTCCCCTGGCAGTGGAAAAGGCGTTGCCGCAGATAGAAGCATTGGCAACCATCACTACCGAAAGGATGAGAAATGGCGGCCGTTTGTTTTATATAGGTGCCGGCACCAGCGGTAGGTTAGGTGTGGTTGATGCTTCAGAATGTCCGCCAACATTCGGCGTTCCGTTTGACATGGTTGTTGGGCTAATAGCCGGAGGTGATGGCGCTATCCGCAAAGCGGTTGAATTTGCCGAAGATGATGCAGTACAGGCCTGGATTGATCTGCAGGCATTTGACATAAATGAAAAAGACGTGGTGGTTGGCATAGCTGCCTCTGGTACTACACCTTATGTAATTGGTGGCCTCAAAACAGCCAATGAACACAATATAGTTACCGGCTGCATTGTTTGTAACAGCGGCAGCCCGGTAGCAGCCGTAGCAAAATACCCGGTTGAGGTGGTAACAGGGCCCGAGTTTTTAACCGGCTCAACCCGCATGAAGGCCGGCACCGCGCAAAAATTAGTTTTAAATATGTTGAGCACAAGCGTAATGATCCAGCTTGGCCGCGTAAAAGGAAACAGAATGGTTGATATGCAATTAAGCAACCACAAACTGGTGAACAGGGGCACCCACATGGTAATGGACGCAACCGGGCTAAGCGAAGAAGAAGCAGCCTGGTTATTGAAGCAATACGGCAGCGTACGAAGCGCCGTTGATCATTATTTTAAAAAATAAACTGAATTTGAAGATGTGTTGATTTGAAGATTTGAAAATGCAAAGCGGCATTCGATAAATCCCTCAATTCAAAAATTCGGGTTCAGACAAATTTGGAATTAACACAATGCACGATATTGAACCATATTACCGCTGGAGAGATGACTACGTAGCATCTGAAGATGAGTTTTCGCCTTTTTATGCTACAGAATACAGCGAGTTTGAATTTGACAAGCAGGTATACAATTACCTGCTGCACCCGCAATGGGACTCGTTCGGCTCCAATACGCTTTATCTTAAAGTGCTTTTTGCCGATTATGATAAAGGCTATACCATTATTGAGCTTATAGGCGAATGGAACGATGCCATCAATAACGACATCATGCTGCTAAAGCGTGAACTGCTCGATTTGATGATAGATAATGGCATCAGCCATTTTATCCTGATAGGTGAAAATGTACTCAACTTTCACTCAAGCGATGACTGTTATTACGAAGAGTGGTTCCAGGATGTAGAAGATGGCTGGATAGCCGGTATCAACTTCCGCGAGCATGTAATAGAGGAGTTTAAAAGCAACAACATCGACTATTACATCAACTTCGGCGGCGAGCTGGATAACCTTGGCTGGCGAGCGTTGAAACCTGTACAGGTTTTCAAAAAGGTAGAAGAGCAGTTGATGAGAAGGTTGAATTAAGACAAGAAATCAAGAGTCAAGAAAAAATAGAATCAAGGGTTCAGGAGCCAAAAGGCAAGGCGGTTAAGAAAACTTTCTTGATCCTCGACTCTAACATTCCAGACTCTTTCCTCCTTCCTGATTCTTGACTCTTGCAGTCTTGCTTCTTTCCTCCCCTTTCTTCACTCTACATTCACTTTTTATTCATAAATTCGTACTATAATTTTTAACACAAAATGGAATTTAAAGAATCTAAATACAACTACGATAATGTTATCGAAGTTAGAGATCAATCAGAAGTTTCTTCACGCAGGTTTATGGCCGGCGTATTTAGCTGGATGTTCGTGGCGCTTGGCGTTTCGGCAATAACAGTATTTTTGGTTTTAAACATGGGACTTATCAGCCTGATTGTTGCCCCAACCGGTGGTCTTACAGGCTTTGGCTATTTCGCCTTATTTTCGCCTTTGGCATTTTCATTAGTAATGCAATTTGGCTATAACCGTATCTCTTACCCGGTACTGGTATTGCTTTTTGTGGCTTATGCAACCCTCATCGGTATCAGCTTAAGCCTGATATTTTTGATCTATACATCTGCATCAATATTAGGTGTTTTCATTACCGCATCGGTAACTTTCGGTATCATGGCCGTAGCAGGTTATACTACCCAAATGGATTTAACCAAGTTTGGCTCAATCATGTACATTCTGTTCATCGGTATATTTGTAGCTTCATTGGCTAATTTCTTTATGCACAGCGAACAAATGAGCTACATTATCAGCTACATAGGTATAGCTGTATTTACTGGTTTAACTGCCTACTATATGCAAATGCTTAAACGCATTGGTGCAGGCATTGAATATGGCGATGCCAGTTCGAAAAAACTTGCTCTGATGGGTGCGTTAACGCTGTACATCACCCTGATCAACCTGTTTTTCATGATCCTCCGTTTATTCGGCAGAAGAAGATAATTTCAACAAAGAAACTCAATCAAAAAGCTGCCTCCGCAAAAGGCAGCTTTTTTTGTTTAACAATGTGGCTTAACGATGAGATTAGGGCTGTGTTATACACTTGCAAATGACAACTTTATTGCGCAACTTTGCGGTGCTTATGGAGAAAGACGGAGGGATTAGACCCTGCGATGTCTTAGCAACCTGTGCTTCACAAGGTGCTACATTCTACCAGGCAGCAATTATGCGCCCGGACAGATAAGCGAAAGTCATATCAACACCCGACTTTTCGAGATAAGCTTTTTATTTATTTGTGATTGCAATGATTGTTTTGATTACACTGATTTGATTCGTCCTGACAGACTATTTGCTCAAGACGTCGATAGATCAAACCATTCCTTAAAATCAAATTAATCGGTGAAATCATCAAATAAAAATCGGTGAAATCAAACAATGGACATTAGAAAAGAATTACAGAAACGCATCCTGGTGATTGACGGAGCAATGGGTACCATGATTCAAAGGTATCAGCTCACGGAGAAGGATTTTCGTGGCGAGCGTTTTCGCGATCATCATAGTGACCTGCAGGGCAATAACGACCTGCTCAATATTACGCGCCCCGATATTATCAAGGCCATTCATGCTGAATATTTAGACGCCGGTGCCGATATTATTGAAACTAATACGTTCAGTACGCAGGTGATTTCACTTGCCGATTATCACCTGGAAGAACTGGCTTACGAACTAAGCTACGAAGGTGCACGCATTGCCCGCGAGGTAGCCGACGAGTATACCCAACGCAATCCCGAAAAACCGCGTTTTGTTGCAGGCGCCATCGGGCCAACAAACCGTACTGCTTCATTATCGCCTGATGTTAACGACCCCGGATACCGCGCTGTTACGTTTGATGACCTGGCCGAGGCTTACTATGACCAGGTACGTGGTTTGGTTGACGGTGGTTCGCACCTGTTATTGGTTGAAACCATATTTGATACACTAAATGCTAAGGCCGCCCTGTTCGCCATAAAACGTTATGAGCAGGAATGCAAAGCTGCCGGTAAAGATTTCCCTGCTTTCAGAGATTCGGGCGGTATTATGATCTCTGGTACTATTACCGATGCATCTGGTCGTACCCTTTCAGGACAAACGGTTGAAGCTTTCTGGAACTCGATAAGCCATGCCAACCTGCTTTCGGTAGGTTTAAACTGCGCTTTAGGTGCAAGGGAAATGCGTCCGCACCTTGCCGAGCTTTCTGAAAAAGCAGGTGTATATATCTCTGCTTATCCAAACGCTGGTTTACCAAACGAGTTTGGCCAGTACGACGAAACACCGCACGAAACTGCTCACCAGGTTGATGATTTCATCAAAGCCGGGCTGGTAAATATTGTAGGTGGATGCTGTGGCACTACACCCGAACACATTAAATGTATTGCCAACAAAGCTGCCGCGTTTCCGCCACGCCCTATCCCACAAATTGAGCCGGATATGCGCCTGAGTGGTTTAGAGTCGGTTACCATAAAACCCGAAAGTATTTTCGTGAACGTGGGCGAGCGTACCAACATTACCGGTTCGCCTAAGTTTTCTAAACTGATTTTGGCCGAGGATTATGAGGCTGCCCTGTCTGTTGCCTTACAACAGGTTGAAGGCGGCGCCCAGGTTATCGATATCAACATGGACGAGGGCATGATCGACTCTGAAGCGGTAATGACCAAGTTCCTGAACCTTGTTGCTTCTGAGCCTGATATTGCCAAGCTCCCTATCATGATCGACTCGTCTAAATGGACAGTGATTGAGGCTGGTTTGAAATGTGTGCAAGGCAAGGGCATCGTAAATTCCATCTCCCTGAAAGAGGGCGAGGATAAATTTAAAGAGCATGCCCGCAAAATTTTAAGCTATGGTGCCGCTACCGTAGTAATGGCCTTTGACGAAACAGGCCAGGCCGATTCATACGAACGCCGGATCGAGATCTGTAAACGATCATACGATATTTTGGTGAACGAAGTAGGCTTCCCGCCGCAAGACATCATTTTCGACCCGAACATCCTTACCGTAGCCACCGGCTTGGAAGAACATAACAATTATGCGGTTGATTTTATTGAAGCCACCCGCTGGATCAAACAAAACCTGCCGCACGCCAAAGTGAGCGGCGGCGTAAGTAATATCTCCTTCTCATTCAGGGGTAACAATACCGTGCGTGAGGCTATGCACTCGGCATTCCTTTACCACGCTATTAAAGCGGGTATGGATATGGGGATCGTAAACGCTGGGATGCTGGAAGTTTACGAGGAGATCCCAAAAAATCTGCTGGAACTGGTAGAAGATGTACTCCTTAACCGCCGTCCGGATGCTACCGAGCGCCTGGTTGAATTTGCAGATACCATCAAAAGCAAAGGCAAAGAGGTAGTACGCGACGAAGAATGGCGCAAAGGCACCGTTCAGGAGCGCCTCTCCCACTCCCTGGTAAAAGGTATTGTTGAATATCTTGACGATGATGTGGAAGAAGCGCGCCAGGCCTATGCAAGGCCCCTTGAAGTAATTGAAGGTCCGCTGATGGATGGCATGAATGTAGTAGGCGACCTGTTTGGTGCAGGCAAGATGTTTTTGCCACAGGTTGTAAAATCGGCCCGAGTAATGAAAAAGGCGGTGGCCTACCTGCTGCCTTTCATTGAGGAAGAGAAAAAGAATAATGTTAATGCAGATCAGCGCGCCAATGCCGGTAAAGTTTTAATGGCCACCGTAAAAGGCGACGTGCATGATATCGGCAAAAACATAGTTGGCGTAGTATTAGCCTGTAATAACTTCGAGGTGATCGACCTTGGGGTGATGGTACCTGCCCAACGCATTATCGAGGAAGCTAAAAAACAAAACGTCGATATCATAGGCTTAAGCGGATTGATCACCCCGTCGCTTGATGAGATGGTACATTTTGCCAAAGAAATGGAGCGCGAAGGGTTTACCATCCCGCTTATTGTTGGCGGTGCTACTACTTCACGCATCCACGCTGCGGTAAAAATTGCCCCGCAATATTCAGGCGCTGCCATTCATGTGCTTGACGCATCCCGCAGTGTTACTGTATGCAGTAACCTCATGAGCAAGGAAAATCGGGACAGCTACATCCAGGGTATTAAGGATGAATATGCCAAAGCCCGTGAAGCACATGCCAACAAAAAATCAGATAAACGCTTTGTAACTATCGAAGAGGCGCGTGCGGGTAAATTCCAGATCAGCCTTGATGGTGATGTGGCACCGAAACCGGCATTTACCGGCACTAAAGTGTTTGAGAATTTCCCATTGGAGGAACTGCTTCCTTATATCGACTGGACACCATTTTTCCATACCTGGGAGTTACGAGGTAGCTATCCGAAGATCTTTGAGGACAAGTATGTAGGAGTCGAAGCAAAAAAGCTGTTTGACGATGCGCAGGTACTAATGAAACGGATTATCGACAATAAGTTATTTACCGCGAAAGGTGTGATAGGCTTCTGGCCGGCCAATGCCGTAGGCGATGATATTGAGTTATATACTGACGAAAGCCGTACAACTGTTTTAAATCGGATACATACTTTACGCCAGCAGGCCGAAAAGGTGAAGAACGATCCGTACTATGCATTGTCGGATTTCATCGCTCCAAAAGAAAGCGGTGTGCCTGATTATTTCGGCGGCTTTGCGGTTACAACCGGTTTAGGTTGTGATGAATTGGTTGCTGAGTTTGAAGCCGACCATGACGACTATAACAGCATCATGGCCAAAGCCCTTGCCGATCGCCTTGCCGAAGCTTTTGCCGAAAAAATGCACGAGCTTGTACGTAAAGATTATTGGGGATATGCCAAAGGCGAGCAATTAAGCAACGTTGAGCTGATCAAGGAAGAGTATCAAGGTATCCGTCCGGCACCGGGCTATCCCGCCTGCCCGGATCACACCGAAAAAACCACCTTATTTGAGTTGCTTAAAGCCGAAGACAATGCAAACATGCACCTAACCGAAAGCCTGGCTATGTTGCCGGCTGCATCGGTAAGCGGTTTCTACTTCGCACATCCGCAGGCAAGGTATTTC
Source organism: Mucilaginibacter sp. Mucisp86 (assembly GCF_047324315.1). Lineage (NCBI taxonomy): Bacteria > Pseudomonadati > Bacteroidota > Sphingobacteriia > Sphingobacteriales > Sphingobacteriaceae > Mucilaginibacter > Mucilaginibacter sp. Mucisp86. The sequence goes on along the minus strand of NZ_CP168503.1, from coordinate 2,966,219 downwards.
GGTTTAGGAAAGATCAGCAAGGATCAGGTGGAGGATTATGCCGTGAGGAAACAAATGCCACTGGAAGATGTAGAAAGATGGCTGGGGCCGAATATTAATTATTAGCCCCCCGGCCCCCTAAAGGGGGAGTAAGAGTGAAATTTTAATTACATAAAATACACAAAATAAAAAAAGCCGCCGCACGGGGGGAGCCGAGCGGCGGCGCGAGGCAAAAAGCGCAGGAAGCGTGCGATTCCCCTCTTGAGAGGGGCGGAGGGGTGTGTTAAAAAAGCGATAATAAACAACGCATAACACACCCCTGCCAAAACAAATTTCCACCGCGCCCCCTCTCAAGAGGGGAATTAAAAAGTATATTATAAAATTCAAATAAAAAATTCCCCCTTTAGGGGGTTAGGGGGCAAATGAAAATACCTGAACATATAGCAAACGCCAACGGCAAAACACTTTTTTCTTTTGAACTGATCCCACCTTTGAAGGGGCAGAGTATCCAGGGCATTTATAATGCTATTGATCCGCTGATGGAGTTTAAACCTCCATTCATTGATGTTACTACCCTGCGCGAGGATTTTATTTATAAGCAGCACCCAACCGGTTTGCTCGAAAAACTTTCGTACCGCAAACGCCCGGGCACAATTGCCATCTGCGCGGCAATTATGAACAAGTACAAGGTGGATACTGTACCCCACTTGCTTTGCGGCGGTTTCACTAAAGATGAAACCGAGAATGCCCTTATTGAGCTGGAGTTTTTAGGTATCGAAAACGTGCTGGTATTACGTGGTGATGCCCGACTCGGCGATTCATCGTTTGTACCTACACCTAACGGCCATTGCTATGCTACCGAGCTGCTGCAACAGGTTGTAAACCTCAATAACGGCATTTACCTGCACGAAGATCATGGCAATACGGTAAAAACCAATTTCTGCATTGGCGTTGCCGGTTACCCTGAAAAACACTTTGAAGCACCTAACCTTAAAACCGATTTCAAATACCTGAAACAGAAGGTAGAGATGGGTGCTCAATTCATTGTAACCCAAATGTTTTTTGATATAGATAAGTACAAGGAGTTTGTAAATGGCTGCCGGGCTAATGGCATTAATGTACCTATTATTCCAGGGTTAAAACCGATCACTACATCAAAGCAACTGGTTACGCTATCAAAAACTTTCCATATTGATATCCCCGAAGATTTGAGCGACGCCATCCATGCCTGCGCCACCGAAAAGGATGTGAAAGAGGTAGGTATTGAATGGATGATCAACCAGTGTAAAGAATTAATTGCTTTTGGTGCGCCGGTACTGCATTTTTATACCATGAGCAATGCCGGGCCAACTAAACGTATTGCTGAGGCGATATTTTAGGGACAAGAATAAAAATGTCATCGCGAGCGATAGCGTGGCAACCGCATACTATACAGAGCCGCCCTGTATAGCATGCGATTGCCGCGTCGCTTCTTCCGCGCAACCCCTCCCGCTCCTCGCAATGACATGGTTTTTAAGGCCTAAACCGCTGGCTTAGTTGTGATTAATAAATTAAAATATTTACTTTTAGTTATCAATCCAACACCTGCCTATGGATACCTTCAGTCACATCAAGGCTGTTATCAGCATTACGCTGGGCCTTAGCATTACCCACCTGCTTAAAGGAGCGGCCAAACAAATTCAGCACCCCGGCCGGGATAAACCTTATTGGGTACATAACCTGTGGACACTTTACGTGTTTATATTACTACTGCACTTTTGGTGGTGGGAGATCAGCCTGCATGAAATAAAGCACTGGCTTTTTACCGAGTACTTTTTCATTATCATATACATTGTAACTTATTACAGTGTTTGCGCATTGCTTTATCCCGATGATTTAAAAGACTATCAAGGCTATAAAGATTATTTTTACTCACGCCGAAAGTGGATCTTCGGTATTTTGGGAACGAGCTACCTGCTTGATATTATTGATACCGAAATAAAGGGGCCAACTTATGTGCACCATTACAATATCGAATATCCTATCCGCAATATCAGCCATTTCATATTGTGTATGATAGCTATCAAAGTAGAAAACCGGAAGTTCCACGCCGCCCTGGTGATCATCTTTATTCTTTACGAGGCTTCATACATCCTGAGATTATTTTAACGGTTAAAATGAGAGGGCGCCGACATGCAACGGCACCCTCTTCCCCGTCCACATGCAGGTTACTTACAAAAGATAACCTGGTTCGTTTTTGCCCAGTCATTACTTTCGCCTGTGGTTAATTTGCGATAGGTTGTCAGGGTTAGGCTATATGCACATGAAGGCCATGCGCTGAAAGGAGGAGTTAAAACAAATGGGGCCGGTGCGGCCAGGTTAAACTTTTGGGCGTCACCGCGCGGAGTTGTTCCGCTGGGTAAGCCACTTACGGTACCTGTAGCGTTCGACCAAACACCCAGCGACCAGCTGGCAATCAGCTCATGATCTACCGTGTAATCGGCATGTGCTGCGCCGCTTACCGGAGTACAGCCGCTGCCGCCTCCGGCAAAAAGCTCTTCCAGTTTCAGCAGGCTCACCTCGTTCCAGTTATTCACGTAGATCTTACCGATGAGTGATTGTGTGTTAAGGTTTGGCGAAGCTGGATTGGCGGGATCATCAGTGGTTTGAAATTGTATGTATAACATTCTTCCGTTTTTCTGATCTGCAACGGGCACAGCTAAACCAGGCGTTAACCCAGCACTGGCGTCACCGCCGCCAATAATGGTAGTAGTGTTTAAATAAAACAGCGAACCATAAAAGCCATTATCAAGCGCAGGCTGATCAACCCGTACCCAGCCGTTAGCGTCAGGATGCAGCACATGATCGGGGATTGGATTAGGGTAGTTATCGGCCGGAATACTATCTGGCACAGAGGCCGGTTGGTTGATATCGATCACTACATCCTGAAATGCGGTAGTGCCGTTCCAGGTAATTTGCCGGGTGGCAACCTTTAAGGCCGTAGCTTCCATTTGGGCAGTAGTTACCGGGCTGAAGTTCACATTATCGGTCGAGAACAAAAAGCGGTAATAAAGCGGGCTGGCAGGCGCGGTGGGCACCTTTTTGGTGGCGTAGCCTCCCAGCTTCACCGAACCGAAGAAACCGTAGCCGATGCCACCCGCTCCAAATTTGCTCATGAGGGTTTTGCCGCCTGCATCAATATCAGATGTAATACTAAAATTCCCAACTGAAGTAAACCATGGCGTATCACTGGTAATGATGCCGCCTCCTTTAATGCAAAGCTTTACGCAGAAACAGTTGTTGGCATTATGCCTGTCGTTCTGGCGACCGCGGGTACGGTCTTCGGCCAGGAGTACGGTGCCTGATGAGCTTTCAACCCTGAAATAATAATCAGGACCGGCGGGCCATTCCACATTAAGCCAAGGTAATAAGGTTTTCCTGAAATTGTCGCCGGGATATACAATAGTGAATTTTCCGTTGTTATCGGTATAGGCGTTGCCCAAATAGTCGTCTTGCAGCAGGTCGACATCGTAGGCAAAAACCTTAACGCCGGGGATTGGCTTTTGGGTTTCACAATCGTTTACATAACCGCAAACTACCCAGATATCTAACAGGGTAAGGATGCGGCAAAACCATTTGGAATCTATTTTATAATCAAATCTTGCATATTGAGCATTTTCCTGGCTGCTTTTATACAGGGGTTGCAGCGTAGTGATATGAAACTGCAATGCCGGGCCTTTTTTAGGCAATGGAATTTTGAAAGGGACATTGCCGCAATACCAATCCACATCAATACTACCACCCTCGTAACCGGATTTTCCTCCGTCAATTTCGATGGTGAAATCGCCGTTCTCCTGCACATCGGCCTGGGTAATGAACAGCCGTTCCTTTGCCTTTAGTTCATCATCATTTACCTGGTGAAAGGTTTGCTTGGGATCGGCCACCGCAAGCCGGGTTTCGTTTTGCAGATCAGAAGGGCGATAAACTTTTACCGATGTGCCCGCAACAGGCAGTTCGCAGTCCGAACATAACAAACCGCGAAGGTTCCCTTTAATAATGTAGTTCATAAGTTTTTGATTAGTATTTGTACCGGCTTACTCTTTAAACTGGATTTTCAGCATACTCCACCGCAAGCAAGCAGATGTACGGCTTATTTGCTGGATCAAAGTTTGGGCAAAACCGTTACGCAATCAACGTTGCCACTACGCTATTATAGCCTGTAGTGGTACGCGATATAAAAACGTATCATCAACATGAACGAGGCGTAGAATTACGCTTTAGGGGACGTTTTTGTATAAAAAAGCGCCTTCCTGATCAGAGGGAAAGGCGCAGGCTCATAAATTTTGGTTTGTTAATGGTTCAGTAAAGGCCTGTGTGATCTTGTTTCATGTTTAACTAACTCACTCTAACATTTCGCAAAACGGGAATAGTTATATTAACACTACTTAAAGCAATTTAATAAATAATATTTATAATTTAATAAAAAACTTTTGCTATTTAAAACACTATATTTTAGAGAGGAAAATCACAAAAAGCACTTGTTTACAGCCACGTAAGATTACAGTTTCTGATACGTAAAAGTACGCATAATACGTGGGTATTAAAACGCAATCTATTTGTAATTTCTTAATAATCAATAACATAAAATCAGATCAAAAATCTATTGTAGCTTATATGACCGGGGATATAATTGAAAGAGATGCTTATTAATATTAGTTTTATACAAACTAAATCCCAACACGCTATTATTTTTTATGGAAACACAAGAAAAAAGACCATTATCACCCATCACCGGCCACGAAGGGGCACCAATTGAACTTGATTTAGCTGCACAATGGACAGAAAACCACAGGCAACGTAACCCTAAAGATAATATATCACAATTTTTTGGCCGCGAAATATTAAATACCATACTTAATCAGCCCGATTGTATGGGGATACGCATTTACTATGCTAATGATCAAAGGCTCAACAGCTGGCAAAAATTCTGGATAGCGATAAGCAATTTTTTATTATCTGTAATTGCCAACGTTGGCGGGCAGCAGCATTTTATTATAACCGGGGTTTTGGAAACAGGCGAAGATCAGTTACCTGAAGATAATGCTCCCAAAGCCAAATCAGCTGAAGGCGTACAAACCTTTGCGTTGATGTCTGCGACTACTTCTAATATACTTGGGGAGCAATCGATGCCATGCCCCGGCTCATCTGGATGTCCGCAAAACAGACTCACAGGCCAAACAGCATAATCAAATATTCCAAAATGTCTATCAATTATACGCGACAGTTAGAAATCCTCTCGGTTATATCGGGTATTTTCCCTATTGCCGCGGCGTTACTGAAATTCAGGAACCTTAACAATTTATTGAAGATAATTTTTGCATTATTCGCATTCTCGTTTGTGGTTGATGTAACATTATGGGTTGCGCAAGAAATTGGAACAAAAAATGATATGTATATAATCCATATATACATTGTAATAAGCCTGATCTTTTATACTATTATATACTACAAGCTGTTTGAAAAAATTATTTTAAAGAATATAACAATTATACTGGCATGTATAGTTGCAATTATAATGATTGTTTATAATCACAATTTAGATCAATATCCGTCGGTTTCAAACACCTCCCTTGGTGTCCTTCTTATAACCTTGTCTCTTTGCTATTTCTACCAATTACTTAACCCTCAAGAATTTATACACATTGAAAAACTGGGGTTATTTTGGATAAACACAGGAATATTGTTTTATTCAGCGGTTAATATTTTTCTATTTATGCTCCTGGATCGTATTCCAAAAACCGAACAACATAATTATTACATAATCCATAGTGTTACGAATATTATAGCTAATATATTATATTCGACAGGTTTACTATGCAAACCACAAAAAACGTCATAAATTTAGGTTTGTATATATAATAACCATGTATAACAACCCAATCTTACAAGTATCCGAAAACGGCCTTATCCCAGTTCTGATCATCGGGACACTTGTGGTGGTTGTATTGATTATTTTTTTATTCTTCTTTGTAATTGTATACCAACGAAGGATGCTTAAAAACCAGGCAGAGTTACGTGCCCTGCACGATGCCCGGCAAACCGATTTGATGAATGCCGTTTTTGAAACCCAGGAAAGTGAACGCCGTCGCCTGGCCGAAGACCTGCATGATAGTGTTGGCCAGGTGCTTTCGGCTATCAAACTCAACCTGCACCGATTGGATAAAAACTGCGTAAACGAAGTAACCCAGCCCCTGCTGATGGACACCCGCAAACTGGCCGATGAATGTATCCAGGAGATCAGGAACATCATACAAAACGTTTTGCCCCCTATCCTTACCGATTATGGCTTACTGGTGGCTATTGAAGCACTATGTACCAAAGTTGAAAACAATACGCACATTAAGGTTAAGTTCTCTAAAAATTTTGCCGATAAACGTTTCCCCAATGAAATTGAACTGGCCATGTACCGCATAGCGCAGGAACTATTTGGCAACGCCATAAAACACTCGGAAGCCACCATTATTAACCTCAATATGGCTTTAGATTCCGGCTACCTTGTCATGGAATTTAAAGATAACGGCAAGGGTTTTAATATGGGCGATGTTAAGCAGGGTTTCGGCCTTAAAAATTTACAGAGCCGGGTGCAACTCATTAACGGTGAAATAAATACATATAGCAAGCCACTAAGCGGAGCTATCACAATCATTAAATTAAAAGTAGCATAGTTAAAACCAATAGTCTATATTTATTGATTATTTGAATTTTGTTAACAACCTATGGGCCCAATTAAATTAGGTATAGTAGACGACCATAAGATTTTCAGAAATGGTTTAAAAGCTACCCTTGAAGATTGCGGGGATTTTGAGCTGGTACTCGAAGCCTCGAACGGAAAAGAACTGATAGGCTTATTAACCGACAAAACCCCTGACGTTATTTTGATGGATATTAAAATGCCCGAAATGGATGGCATCCAAACAGCCACCCATGTTCATCAGCATTTTAAAGACATTAAGATCCTGGCGTTATCCATGTTCAACGAAGACAAATATATTGTGGATATGATGAAGGCAGGAGCATCGGGCTACCTGCTTAAAAATGCCGAACCGGAAGAGATCATCGAGGCCGTATCTACCGTTTACAATAAGGGTTTTTATTTTAACGAACACCTGTCCATAACGCTCATCAAACAACTGGTAGGCAATGATCAGACAGATAGCATCCCCAATAACAAAACCGACCTTAACGAGCGCGAAATTGAAGTGCTCAAGCTGGTTTGCCAGGAATGCTCCAACCAGGAAATAGCCGATAAAATTTTCCTGAGCGTTCGCACTGTTGAGGGCTACCGCGCAAGGCTTTTTGAAAAAACCGGATCGAAGAATTTAGTGGGATTAGTTATTTACGCCATTAAACGCGGCATTATCAATGTAACGTGATGTTAGTCTCAAGTCTTTAGTTCTAAGTATTAAGTAAGAATCGGAAAAAGCAACCATAACTCAGGACTTTTGACTTACGACTTCTGACTCCCAACTACGCTGATAGCTTTTTATCGCCTGCCAGGTTGCGCATAAACCTTTTGCGGTAGTTAAGCGGGCTCAGGTTCATTTTGGCTTTAAACATTTTATAAAAGTGCGATACATCACCAAAGCCGCTCTCAAATGAAATTTCTGAAATAGGTTTATCCGTTTGCACCAGTTGCTGTATGGCATAATTAAGGCGGTACTCAATTATGGTTTCCATGAATGTTTTGCGGGTAACTTTTTTAAAGTATTTGCAAAATGCATTGGGGGTCATGTTGGCTATACTGGCCGCCTTATCTAACGATACGTGTTTTCTGAAATTTTCAACCAGGTAAGCAAATACCGGATTAATCCTTTCGCGCTCAGTATTTGAACGCTCGCCTATAATGCGGTTCTGATCAAGCAGTACATACTCTTCTGACGAAGCCATGCGGTGCAAAACTTCCAGTAAGCCTATCAGCATCCTGAAATTGCTTTTCTCCTCAACCAGGCTAAGCAGCAATTTTTTAACTTCAGCACAGGTTTCACCATAAAACGATACACCGCAACCGCTTTGCTGAAAAAGCCTCTTGATTAACTGGAGCTCAAATTTGTTAAAAAACTCCTCGCCCAAAAAAGCGTCATTAAACTGGATCACTACGGCACTTGCCTCGCGAAGCACTGTTTCATTGGGCTCCAATTTCCAGCAGTGAGGCAGGTTAGGCCCAAGCAAAACCAAATCACCAGACACAAAATCCTCCATATGGCTGCCAACATAGCGCTTGCCATTGCCACTGATGATACACGTCAGCTCATATTCTTCGTGAAAATGGTAAGGGGCATCAAATGCCAGCTTATCAAATTTCCGCACAAGAAATGATTGCGTATTTGTGGGCTGAAGAACTTCGTACGACGCTTTTATCATTGCATATTTTAACGTAAATAAAATTATAACTCAAATTACGGATAAAATCACCCATAAATGTACCATTCATTTCATTTTTTTTCAACTAAAGTTAATCTTACTTTGAAAAATAAACCTAAAAGCTATGAATACACAGATCGCTCACTTACCGTCACTTGATAATTTTATAAAACTATCCAACCACAATATTAATGAATTTCGTGAAAAAGGCCATACCCTTGTACACGAAGTGCTTACAAAAGATGAGATTGCTGCTTACCGCCCTGTAATTGTTGGCGCCGCTGACAGGTACAATACCGAAAAGCGCAAACTGGAAGAACGTGACACCTATGGTAAAGCGTTTTTGCAAATCATGAACCTTTGGCAGGTTGACGAGGATGTTAAAACCTTTGTAATGGCCAAACGCCTCGCCAAAATTGCTGCCGACCTGATGGGGGTTGAAAACGTACGCATTTATCATGACCAGGCCCTGTTTAAAGAACCCGGCGGCGGCCCCACCCCATGGCACCAGGATCAATACTACTGGCCTATCGATACCAATAATACGGTAACCTTATGGATGCCATTGGTTGATATAGATGTTAATATGGGCATGTTAACCTTTGCATCTGGCTCATATGTTGACGGTGCCGTATTTAACACCGAAATTTCTGACGAATCAGAATCAGCGTTTGATGATTATGTTAAAGAGAAAGGATTTGAAATAACCCGCGCCAAAACCATGAAAGCCGGCGATGCAACCTGGCACCGGGGCTTTACCATCCACAATGCGCCGGGCAACAATTCGGATAAAATGCGTGAGGTGATGACCATCATTTACGTGGCCGATGGCGCCCGTGTCACCCCTTACAAAAATGACTGGCAACGAAATGATCATCATAAATGGCTGATGAGTAAACCTATTGGCGGGCTGATAGATTCGGAGTTGAACCCGAAAGTGCTGTAACCCCCTCTAAATCTCCCCCCAAAGGGGAGACTTTAAAGTAATTTTTAAAAGCCCTCTCCTTTGGAGAGGGTTGGGTGAGGTTTACGCTGCCACCCAAACCGCGTCAATAAACCATTTTTTGGTATCAAAAAATTGGCCCACGGGCTGAAAGCCTGTATTTATAGCTATCTGATCGGTTTGCATGAGGGTGAATTTTTGAGAGATTTCCATGTAGATATATTCATCCTTTTTGAAATCTATTTTTTCGCTTCCTATCATAACCTGTTGATCCTGCAAGCTGATGAGGTAACTTTTGCAGGCTCCGGTTTCAGGGTCATACGTTGGATAGTGTTCAAACTGAGCTATATCAAAATCAGCATGTAATTCACGGTTAATGCGGCGAAGCAAGTTGAGGTTAAACTCGCGGGTAATACCATCTTTGTCATTGTACGCCGCAAGGATAACGCGCGGATCTTTTTTCAGGTCTATCCCAATCAGTACCATGTCTCCTTCTGATAGGTTGTTCCTTAATTCGCGGCAAAATTCAATAGCTTCATCAAGCGGCATATTGCCAATGTTCGAGCCCAAAAACAACACAACTTTGCGCCTTGGTGAAATAGCAGCGGCCTTATTCAGCATTTCAAAATACTCGCCGTTAAGTCCGGTGATCTTTAAACCGGGCAAGGTTACAGGCAAAGTTATATTGAGGTACGAGATAACATTATCAGAGATATCTATAGGCAGGTAAGTAAAATCGGCCTTTTTATCCAGCAGATATTTAAGCAGATAAGTAGATTTCATAGCATCACCCGCTCCGAGCTCTATCAGGTCAAAAGCATCACCATCAGCAATCAGTGCATCGCAGATCTCGGCAGTTTTTTCTGAAAAGATCTCCAGCTCGCAATTGGTGGGATAATATTCAGGGCAGTTCATGAGCTCCTGGAATAACTTATCGCCATTTACATCATAAAAATATTTGGAGTTAAGATGCTTGGGCTCCGCTTGCAATCCTGCTATAACATCAGCATAAAACTGCATGTTTTCGGCGCTTATGGTACAATTAACGGCTGTTGGTGTAAATACCTGGTTCATAAGTGATGGTGGTGGTTTTTGTGTCAATTTACTTCACAAGTCTTATGCCAGTAAATTGCCATCGTAAATTTGTCTGAAAAAAATTGCGGTATGTTGCACGGCTATGACCGGGGGGCGTAACTTCCGACGCACCACGCAAAACTTTTTGGTTAACCATAAACTTGCCATTGTATTCGCCTATAGCACCCGGCGCTTTGGCAAAACCGGGGTAAGGCAGGTATGAACTTTCCGTCCATTCCCAGCGGCGGCCCCAGTTAAATTTTGAGGATGCAGCTTCCCACTCAAATTCGGTAGGCAGTCTTAATCCCTTCCATGATGCATAGGCATAGGCTTCGAAATAGCTGATATGCGTAACCGGACCTTTTAAATGCAGGGCTTCCAAACCATGATAGGTATAATTATGCCATTCATTATCTATCAGGTGCCAATACAAAGGGGCTTCAACTTTATTGGTTTTTACCCAATCCCAGCCTTCGGCATGCCAGTGACGGAAATCATGATAACCGCCACTGATTATAAATTCCAGGTATTGGGCATTGGTCACCAGCTTAGGGCTTATCTGGTAAGCGTTAAGGTACACTTTATGACGGTTAAGCTCATTGTCAAAACAAAAACCATCGCCGTTAAAACCTATTTCATAAATACCCTCATCTATGTTAATAAAAACATCATTTCCCCCTTCATCAATATGCGGAGCAGCATAGTTTTTATTATAAGCAGGAAACAGCGGATTATGCCCCAATATGAATTTAATATCGGTCATTAACAGCTCCTGGTGCTGCTCTTCGTGGTTAAAGCCCAGGATAAGCAGTTCTTTAACATCGTTACTTACTCCGCCACTCAAAAAGCCTTCCATGGCTTCATCAACATACTTACGGTAGCTGTAAATTTCAACAACTGTAGGGCGGCTCAGGTTACCCCTGTCGGTACGGATAACGCGTGTGCCAACAGTTTCATAGTAGCTGTTAAAAACGTAATTATAATCAGGATTATATTCCTGGTAGCCCATGAAGTAAGGCTTAAGAATAAAAGTTTCAAAAAACCAGGTAACATGACCAATGTGCCATTTGGGCGGACTAACATCCACCACGGGCTGCACTACATAGTCTTCCGTTTGAAGATAAAAGCAAATTTTTTCTGTACGCTGACGTACCTCTTTGTACCGGGCTATTAAATCCATTGATGTTACTTCCTATCCAAGAACTGCTTTAAGTTTGAAATTGTTTTAATACCCAATTGCCTGGCCTGCTGCTGCCTCATCATTAAAGCATACGCGTTGTTAAAACCAATGGGTTTAAGCCATTTTATCTGATACTTACTTTCAAACTGTCGCTGTACGTAATTGTATGTACTATCCCTGTTTATTGTTACCTCATTAACTATTTTTGGCGATGCCTGTAAAATGGCCAGCAAACCTGTACCCGTATACTCGGGGTAAAAATCTATCTGGTTATTGGTTAGCGCATCAAAGCAAATTTTAGTGCCGCCAAGGCCTGTTTTTGTCGATACCTCATGATCGGTATATCCCTTTATCAGCATGCTGTACATATTGGCCAGGATGTATTGCTCACCAAATATCTTTGAACCTATCCGCACAACGCCATCACTCCCACCCTTCTCTGGTCGCCACAATTTATTGGCAACCAAAAAATCTTTTGCAACACGCTCGGGGCTTTGGTGAAGATAGTCGGTACGGTAATTTAAAACCGTCATCACTGAATCATTTATTTTGCCGGCGAGCAAGTTTAATGTCTGCTCAAGGTCAGGAAATTTTTTAAGGACTTCATCGCGCACAATAGGCGCCGCATAATATGGCGGAAAAATATGTTTATCATCATCCAGCACAACCAAATTATAAGCTTTTAACCTGCCATCGGTTGAGTATCCGCTAATGACATCCAGGTGCTTTTCAAATGCAGCTTTGTACATCACCGCATCGCTGATGACGATAGTGTGGATCTTTAAGCCATATTTACTCCGGAGGCCCAAATCGCCATCCTGCCTGCCCATAAACTCGGGCGTAAAACCGGCTATAAGCTTCCCCTCTGATTTTGCGGGAACGATGTAAAACAGGCATAAAACTATCAGCAGTATTGGAAATACATAAACAACCCTCTTTAACTTTTTAAAGCTGATCTTTTGCACCATCGATAACAACAGATCGAAGATGACAGCCAGCAGCGCAGAGGGGATTGCACCTGCCAAAATCATATTGGTGTTATTAAGCGAAATCCCGCCAAAAATAAACTCGCCCAAACCTCCAGCCGCAATGAGCGAAGCCAGTGTTGCCACCCCAACGTTAATTACCGTAGCCGTGCGGATGCCGGCAAATATTACAGGCATGGCCAGAAGCAACTCTACCTTAAACAAGATTTGCCATTTACTCATGCCCATGGCCAAAGCCGCTTCCTTAACAGCCGCATCAACTCCTAAAATACCCGTGTATGTATTGCGGATAATGGGTAATAACGCATATAGCAACAGGGCGACGATAGCCGGTTTTGGGCCAATGCCTAATAGTGGGATCATAAAACCAAGCAGTGCGATGCTCGGGATAGTTTGCAGCACCCCGGCAACACCTAAAACAATACCGGAAAGTTGCTTTCTGCGAACGATAAGGATTCCCAGCGGCAAACCAATCAACACGGCAATACACAGCGAAATAAAAGTAAGCCCGATATGCTGCAGGGTTTGCTCCTGCAATTTGCCGGCCTGCTGTTGCATAAACTGCCACAAGTTTTGCTGCTGCTCATTCATGTGCCTGGTGATTTTTATATTGATAAAAGGCCGACATCAGTTGCTCAAAATTTACAGTCTTAATCTCATTCTGATCTTTGCTGATGTTGATAGTTTCACCATTGTTAAATTTAAAACTCTCCAGAGCCTCCCACAGGTTAATACCGGCATCAAATGACGAGGCTTTTGCTTCTTTGTTCAACTCAGGTAACAACTCCCAGAGGTCAATCAGTTTAATGGCCTTAAATTCCAGTTGCAGGCGCTGATGTTTCAGGAAATCCTTTACAAAATCATTAACAGGATCAAATAGTAACTGGGCCGGTGTGCCCGACTGCACAATTTTCCCCTTATCCATTAGGCAAATCCTGTCGGCCAGTTCAAAAGCTTCCTGCACATCGTGCGTTACCATGATGATGGTTTTACGTTTCAACTCATCAAGCGCTTTAAACTCAGCATGGATTTTTGAGCGGGTAACATTGTCCAGCGCGCCAAAAGGCTCATCCATCAGCAATACCGGCGGATCAGACACTAATGCCCTTGCCAGGCCGATACGCTGCTGCTGGCCGCCGCTTAATTCTTTAGGATAAACGTTTAAATAGGAAGCATCCAGGTGAAGTTTCTCCATCAGTTCGGCCGTGCGTTTTTCTGTTTTTTGCTTGTCCCATTTTAACAGGTTAGGAACAACTGCTATATTTTGAGCAACGGTATAGTGCGGAAACAGCCCATTGTTTTGCAGCACATAACCTATTCCACGGCGCAGAATTTCTGGCTCTTGCTCCATAATATTTTTGCCGTCGATATAAATAGCGCCACTTGTTGGCTCAATAAGCCGGTTGATCATTTTCAGCGTGGTGGTTTTACCGCAGCCGCTGGTGCCTAAAAGAATAAGATTCTCCTGATCCTGTACCTCAAATGATACGCCATCAACCGCTTTAACCCCGCCAAAATGTTTGCTTACATTGTCAACTTTAATCATGCGCGCCGGTTTTAATCCCCAAGGGTCATGAAAAGGTTATTAAGCGATTCGGAATACAGGGGATGGGCAAAAACACAATAGCGGATCCTGTCGTACGTAATGCCACCCTCCATGGCCATTTGCAGCACAGTCATGATCTCGCCGCCCTCCGGGCCGAGCACGGTTGCGCCTAAGATCGCTTTTGTGTCCGGGTCAACAATGGCTTTCATAAAGCCCCTTGTATCGCCGGTTTCAATAGCACGTGCCACATGTGCCATGGGTATTTTTGCCACTTTATATTTGATGCCCCGTTTTTTTGCACTGGTTTCATCAATCCCAATCCTGCCTAATTGCGGGTCGGTGAACATACAATAAGGCACCGGGCGGTCTTTTATACTATAGCTTGTACCTTCAAAAAGGTTACGATAAACAATGGTATAATCGTTATAGGATATATGTGTAAAAGCCGGACCACCTTTTGCATCGCCAAGCGCATAAACGCCGGCAGCAGTGGTTTCCAGCGTATCATTTACCTTAATGTTTCCATGCTCATCAGTTTCGATCCCGGCAGCGGGCAGGTTCAGCGCCTCCGTTTGCGGTTTGCGGCCAATGGCTACCAACACATGGGTGCATTTAATTTTCCGCTCCTCCCCTTTCCGGGATATGGTTACCGTTATTTTGCCGCCCGCTTTTTGTTTAAACTTAATGGCCTGCGTGTTATTGTGAATCGTGATAGATTCCATTTCGAGGATCTTCTGCATTTCTTCAGAAATATCCTGATCCTCATGTGATACTATCCTGTCTGATTTTTCCAGGATAGTAACCTTGCTGCCAAAGCGCCGGAACATCTGTCCAAACTCCAGACCGATATAATTACCGCCAAGTACAAGCAGGTGTTCCGGTACCTCTTCCAAATCAAGTATGGTAGTTGAGTTGAGATATTTTATCTCATTCAATCCCTCAATCTCGGGGACCAAAGGCAATGCACCGGGGTTTAAAAAGATAAGATCGGCTGTAATCGTTTGCTTTTTGCCGCTGTTGAGCCTAACCTCCACCGTTTTTTCACCGGCAAAAACTGCCTCACCGAATATTACATCCAGGTTTTGTGTCTTTTCGGCGGCTTTTAGTCCACCATTACGCGAGCGTAGTACAATTTCGTCCTTGCGTTTTTTGATGGCTGCCAGATCAACCGAAAACTTTTTTACAGGCACGCCCAGCTCATGGCTTTTACCAGCCATATAAGCCGCCTTTGCCGAAGCAACCATGGTTTTGGTGGGCGTACAGCCATCATTAACGCAGGTGCCGCCGTAAAATCGTTTCTCAATTAAAACAGTCTTTTTTCCGGCTTTAGCTAATCGTTTAGCTAAGGGACCGCCGGCCTGACCGGCACCTATAACGATGGCATCGTAAGTTTTCATAGTTTTTTATTCGGTAATTTTTACACCTTTCCAAAACGCCACATAATTGGTAATGTTTTTTGCGGCATCCTTAGGCTCGGGATAATACCAGGCCGCATCCTGGTTTTCTTTTCCGTCAACTTCAAGCGAATAATATGATGCCAGGCCTTTCCATGGGCAGGTGGTATGCACATCGGAAGGCTTAAGATACTTGGTCTTAACACTTTCTTTAGGGAAATAATGATTATTTTCAACAACAATAGTGTCATTGCTTTCGGCAATGACCTGGTTATTCCAGATAGCTTTCATAAAAAGATGATTGATTTATGGAATAAAGATAGCCCTAACCCGGCAAAGATTGCAAGTCTATGCGGTCAATTTTAATTTATTTCATTGAAAAACAGACGCTTTTATGATGCGATTTGTTTTTTTTGAAAAAACATTTTGATTTTATTACCTAATACCTATCTTTGCAATCCCAAATCAAGGGAAAATCATCTTAAAAAGATGGCCCGTTCGTCTAGGGGTTAGGACAGGAGATTTTCATTCTTCAAACAGGGGTTCGATTCCCCTACGGGCTACCAGGACACAAAACCTCAAGTCGAAAGATCTGGGGTTTTTTAATATCTTAACTGTTCGGATCATTAACAATCACCCGGTTAAGCTACAATACGATCCCAGCCATGGGAAACAAAATAAAAATGGCCCGTTCGTCTAGGGGTTAGGACAGGAGATTTTCATTCTTCAAACAGGGGTTCGATTCCCCTACGGGCTACAAACACAAAACGCGCTTCGCAGCGCGTTTCGTTTAGTAGTCATTAACAAAATGATAACTGTTGATCACCTTATTTTTAAGTAATGGCCATTTCATTCTGGACCAATTAGGTTATTTAATATCCACCTATATTAATGTCCTATTTTAGTCAACAGAATTGCCACTGAATCCGGTTTTGCTAAGAATGCGGAGTGGCTGGTGTTTAACTGATATACTGTTTTTACGTTACTGGATGCGATCATCCTGTTTTGCAGGCCTGGAGAAACCACATGATCTTGTAATGTTTTAATATAAACCTTCTCAACAGAGCCAAAATTAGCAGATGTCAATTTTACGGTATCTGTCAATGGTATTGCGGGTTCTGACCTGTAATTCTGCAACACAAGGTTTTGAACCTGAGGAGAACCATCCTGGATAAATATATTTACAATCTGATCCTGTTTCACATCTGCAATAGGACCGGCGATAATCAGATTTCCTGGTATACCAAGCTGTGACCCCGGATCTGTGTTTGCGAGCTTAAACAATGATTGTCCGGAAGCAGGTAAGTAAGCCGCAAGATAAACCAGTTTTTCGATCTTTGTAGGTATTTGTTCTGCAACAGAAGAAATGATCATTCCTCCCAGACTATGCCCAACAAGGATAACCTTGCCATTCATTTTTGATACAGCATTGATCACTTTATCCCTGTAAAGATTTAAAGTTATTGTTGATGGCACTGTATTATCACTGCCGTGGCCCGGAAGTTCTACAACCGTTACATTGTTCCCTTCACTGATCAGTTTGGCTTTTACCGCGTCCCATACATAGGGCGCCTGCCATGCGCCATGTACCAGTACATAATTTTTAGCAACGGGTTTTACTTCATCATTCCTTTTTGAACAAGATGAAAACATAATAGTAGCTATAGCTACAGAAAGTAAGGTTATTATAAGTTTTTTCATGATTTGAGATGCCTAATTGTTTAGGACATGACAAACATCCGATTATGCGCCCTGGATAAGTTTAACCCAGGTTAAAATCGAAAAACAGTTTAAAGCTGTCAAAACAAGCTATCCTATAAAGCAACCTATACAACCATTGATCAGTAATAATGATGTCTATTGGCCATTACACCGTTATCGTATATAATGTTATTAAAATTGATATTTTTACCATATGTCAGAGAATAGAACAGAGATAGAATTACTACGAACGATTTTAGGATCTGCCGGTATGAAACCGGAAGCATTTGACTTATCATTGCCTTACTGGAAATTAAAACAGTATAAAAAAGGTGAGTTTTATAACGAATACAAAAATGTTTGTAAGCACCTTGGGTTCATTATCAACGGTGTGTTTAGGATCTACCGGGTAAATAACAATACGGGGGAAGAAAAGAATATGCTGTTTTTTACTGACCACCAATTTGTAGCATCCTATAAAAGCTTTTTAGCCCAGACAGCCTGCGATTATTATACTGAAGCGATGGTTGATTCGCTTATATTATACATACACGTCGATCACCTGAACGAACTTTATGGGCAATCACACCAATGGGAACGATTTGGAAGGATTGTCGCCGAAACGGCCTTTCATGAGGTTATGGTTAATACAGAAGGATTTCTGTTTAAAACGCCGGAAGACCGTTACCGGGAAATGATGGAAAAACATCCGAATATTTTTAACGCGGTACCTCTTTATCATATCGCCTCTTACCTGGGCATCCAGGGACCATCACTAAGCCGGATTCGTAAAAGAATGGTTGGCCGGTAAAACTCATTAGCCGGCCATCAGGTTCTGAATTACCAAAACCCTCTGAAATTTTTTTTCAGAGGATTTTCGATTTTAACCTGGGTTAAACTTATTGCTGAGGCATAGCCCGATGTTTGTCATGTCCTAAACAATTAGGCATTTAAAAACATGAAAACAGCAATATTAATGATGGCAATAAGCGTATTAGGTTTTACAGCTCAAGCCCAAAAAACAACCAACAACAATTCTAAAACTATTGTACTTGTTCACGGAGCCTGGTCAGACGCGTCTTCCTGGGATGCGGTGACTCCTTTGTTAAAGGCCCAGGGCGAAGAGGTGATCAATGTTAACCTTGCAGGCCACGGAAAAGATACCACCTCATTTGCAGGTATCACTTTTCAAACTTATGTTGACCAGGTAAAAGCAGCTATCGGCGCCCGCAGTAATGTAGTTTTGGTAGGACACAGCTTTGCCGGACTGGTGATCAGTCAGGTTGCTGAAGAAGTTCCGGCACAGATTAAAGAACTGATCTTCCTTGCAGCAGCGTTGCCGCATGATGGTGACAGCCTTTTATCACTGGCAAAACAAGACCCTGCGTCTCACATTGGCAAATCACTTACTATCGATCAGGAACATGGAGCAGCAATCATCGCAAAAGATGCAGTAGCCGATATCTTCGCCGCTGATGCGCCTAAGCAAGTTCAGGAATATATTGCCGCTAACATTAAACCTGAACCGTTGGCACCGCTTGCTACACCAGTCCACCTGACTGAAAAGAATTTCGGCAGCATTAAAAAAGTATATATCCATACGGTTAATGACCATGCAATCAGTTACCCCGCACAACAATATATGGTAAAAACAGGTAAGGTGGCTAAAGTATATACCTTACAAAGCAGCCATACACCATTCATTTCTATGCCGGACAAGCTGGCTGCAATCCTTACCGCTGAAAGCAAATAACAGCCTATTCATTCAAAACCCGCTTTGCCAACGGCATCGGCACTAATCCCGGAGAGTCGATCTCTCCTCTGGCGCGATGCAGCGCTGGGATGCAGGGCAGCGTACTCGTGACTTCTTAATTTGATAAGTTACGAGTCCCCACACACTCTGGCCTTTGCACCGCATACTCGCGCCAGACAACAAAACAAAAAGGCCGATTAAACATCTCGTTAATCGGCCTTTTGCTTGATTTTGAAACACGCGGCATGTGTGCTACCAACAGCATATTTTTTTTCTCTTTTAATTTACCCGTTATAATTGGGGGTCAAACTCCACAATCCATTCAATGCCATATTTGTCTCTGAACATACCGGCGTATGTACCCCAGGGACTGTCGCCGATCGGTCCTTCAACCTCTCCGCCTGCTGATAACCCGTTAAAAATCTTGTCGGCTTCCTCACGGCTTTCAGCGCTGGCGTATATTTTAGACCTGTTTTCGTTTTCGTTTACCTTCCCTATAAAATCAGGGACATCATTGGCTATCAATACATTGTTTTTGCCGAGGGGTAAACCAATGTACATTATTTTGTTTTCTTCACTTTCTGCTACCTGAAACTCAGGACCTGCCAGGTCTTTGAAGCGAATGATCTTGGTGAACTCTCCGCCAAAAACTGATTTGTAAAAATTGAATGCTTCCTGGGCATTGCCATTGAAGTTGATCCAGGGATTAATTGCTCTCATAATTTTAGTTTTAAATTGTTATGTTTTTTTGTTTATCTCTTCGGTTATTAACAATCGTTTATTCTCCTTATGATTTTTGCGATAAGGTTACAAACAGATCGTCCAGGTTTTTCAACATCAACATCATTCCTTTAGTGAAACCATCGGTTAAGCGTTCCATTCGTTCAAGCGATTCGTTATAAATGGAAATATTCACTGTTGTTATGCCATCTTGTTCGCCGAAATTATAATCCCATTCAGAGCCGGGCAATTCGGGGTTTTCGTCTTTATCGGCAAATGAGTTATATAGTTTAAAATTGGTTTTGGGCGTAATGGAAGTATATTTCTGCAATAGCCAGCGCTCTTGTCCGTCGGGGCTTATCATGGCGTAAAATCGCCGTCCCCCAACTTCAAAATTCATGTATTTGGTTTTGGAGCGCATCGGCGCGGGTGCAGCCCATTGGTCAAGTATTTCCTGTTTGGTAAAAGCATCCCATACCAGGTCAAGCCCCGCGTCAAATTCGCGGGTTATAAATACCGTTTGCGCAGCTTTATCAACGGTAAAATCAAATAGCAAATCGTTGTTCATATTTTCTGTTGTTTAATTGTTGATAATACTTTATCGAGCTGATTAAATTGAGTTTCCCAGCTTTGCCTGAATTGGGCTAACCAGTTGTCAAGCTCCTGCATTTTTTTTGCGTTAAAGTGATAATAAATTTCCCTGCCCGAGTGTTGGGGTTTAATCAATTCGCATTCGTGTAATACTTTAATATGTTTAGATACTGCCTGACGGCTCATATCAAATTTTTCGGCCATCGCGTTCGGCGTCAAAGCCTTAATAGCAATTAAAGTTAAAATCGCCCGGCGTGTCGGATCGGCTATGGCTTGAAATATATCTTGTTTCATTTTAAAACGCGCAACTTTTGAGTTGCGTAAATATATATGCAACTTTTGAGTTGCGCAAATTTATTTGAGATTTTTTTTTGGGGGCTGTTGACGGGAGTTTTGTGTTAGGACAGGCAATTCGAATCTTCAAACAGAGATCAATTCCCTGCTACTAATAAAGTAACCTCGCAAGCGTAAAGCAATTTTTGTTGAGATTGATTTTGAAACGCAAAACGCAATGCACCTACGTGGAACTCCGTTCAAACACCTCTCACCCTTTTTCTATATAACGGCAATATTTTTGTCGCGATCCACCCCTCAAGTGGTCGCTTTTGCACAGCGCAAAATCCTTAAATACCACCGACATTTGTATTGTCAATCAAATCGAAACAATTAAACTAACATTCTATGAAAAGAGTATTTAAAGGATCTGATATCCTGCCGCCAACATTAATAATCGCGATGCTTTTTTTTACAATACTTCAGTGCAACGGGCAACAGCTTAAACCTGCCGCCAGTGGTTACGCCCCCGTTAATGGCATAAAAGTTTATTACGAAGTATATGGCGAGGGTAAGCCTATCGTTTTACTGCACGGTGCTTTTTATACCATTGAGATGAACTGGGCGCAACTAATACCCGAACTATCAAAAACAAGAAAAGTAATTGCCCTTGAAATGCAGGGACATGGGCACTCGCCGTATTCAGACCGAAAATTAGATATTGCTACCCTGGCAAGTGACGTGGATGGGGTAATGGATTTTTTAAAAATTGACAGTGCTGATGTTGCCGGATACAGTATGGGCGGTTCCATAGCTTATCAATTAGCCGTAAAAAGCCCTAAACGGGTAAAAAAATTAGTGATCATTTCTTCTACCTATAAAAGCAGTGGCTGGCTTCCTGTTGTAAACAGCGGGTTTAAAGGATTTAAGCCTGAGTTTTTTAACAACACTCCCTTACATACGGGATACGATGCAGTAGCACCCGACAAAACAAAATGGATAAAGTTTGTGGAACAGATGATTGCTTTTGCCGGCGTACCCTTTGACATTGGTGATGCCAATATTGCCAAAATCACTTCACCGGTATTGCTTATCTCGGGCGATAATGACGGCCTGGACAAAGTGGAGCTGGCAAAAACATACCAACTACTGGGAGGCGGCGTAGCTGCAGATTTGGCCCCCATGCCAAAATCGCATTTAGCCATTGTGCCTGCGCAGAGCCACGTTGGCTTAATGCAGCAAACAAAAACCATATTGGATCTGCTGAATGGCTTTTTACAATAGCAAACCGCGAGTTTTGCAAATAAGGAGTTTGAGATTTTGGGGGATTGCATTTTCAACCAGAGAACATAAATAACAGAGCTATCTATAAACCAATTATAAACAAATGAGAAAAATCAGAATTTTTGAACATATTTCGCTGGATGGCGTGATAGAACATGATGGAGACTACACCTATGGCGCATGGACAACGCCATACCGGAGCCCTGCAGGGGCGGCGGCGCTTTTAGAAGCATACGGATCAAATTTCGACCTGCTGCTGGCCCGTAATACTTACGATATATTTAGCGGTTTTTGGCCTACTGCCGGAGACTTCCCCATGGCGAATGCTATCAATGCTGCCACAAAATACATAGTAACCAACAAGCCCGACAGCCTAGAGTGGGGGCCGGTAAAAGGCTTAGGCGGGAACATCGCGGAGGCAATTCGTAATCTCCAATCAACCGATGGCCCCGACCTGATCGTCGTGGGAAGTTCTACCCTGACATCCCTGCTGCTTGACCAGGGACTGGCCGACGAGGTTGTACTTATCACTTATCCTGTTTTGCTTGGCCATGGCAAACGCCTGTTGGCCGACAGCATTGGCGCCCGGGAACTTGCTTTTGTTGATACAAAGAGCACTCCTACCGGTTTACTTATCAACACTTACCGGCACATTGGGCCGCTGAAATCCTGATATTCTATTTATAAATCAGTTTCGGGAAGTTTTCTTTACGGACTATCAAGCTGCTTTGCCTTCGCAAAGCAGCTTTTTACTTTGGAAACATATCCTATAAATATCTTCTTTTAACTTCGACTGTTTCCGCCATCTTCTATTTTAGATTCCTTTCTTTTAACAGCTCTTCCAACGCTTTATTTCTGGCCTTATTTTTAGCTGCAATTGGTATATAAACCAGGGGAAGAAAAGTTAATAAACCAAACCCATTTCTTACGGTACTATAAACAGCAACCCCAATCAAAAAACCAAAGATCGCAGCATCGAAAATTTTGCCGGATTTGATTTTTTTTGCTTCCTGTACTAATTCTTCGTTTGATAATTCTGTTAATTCTTTTTGCTTCATTTTGTGTGATAATTTTTGATAGTTAAGCTGCAGGCTCTTTTGCAAAGAAAAAAGTTTTTGTTCTACTGGTTTTAGAAAACCGCGATATTAAATTCAAAAACCTCAATCTCTCCTAAAAAGATTTTGAAAACTCCGCTAAGCGCTATAAGGTCGTATATTTTTCTTGCTACTACCTGTATTTACAACACCTATTATTGCCGTCAATCTCATGCATAAATCACGTTTAAGGCTTATTTTTGAAAAAATTAATGCCCGATGAAAACTTTAGCCGAATTTAAAGCGTCATTAAACTCAGAACAACCTGTTAGCGGGCTCACCGCTCAGTTAAAAAGCCTTTGGTATGATGGCAAAGGCGACTGGCATCAAGCCCATGCACAGGTTGATCACCTGGATGATCAGGCATCGGCCTGGGTACATGCCTACCTGCACCGCAAAGAAGGTGACATCTGGAATGCCGATTACTGGTACAGTAAAGCAAGGCAAACCCGGCCGGACATTTCTTTGGAAGAGGAATGGGAACAATTGGTAGTTGAGTTTTTATAGGGATGATTATGTTACCTTATGGGTCTTTTGCAGAGTACCCTGAGGCCCCACCGCGCTCCAAACATCTACCAGAATATTCAAAGACATCGTATACATCAGGATTCTCTACGAGTTGACGTTTACCCACAAATTCACCAACCTGAATTTCAACACGAGGCACCTACGGAGCCAGAAAAACGCCCCGTTTAGCACTATAAACACGTGGCCCCGATGGGGCCGGTAATATTTATAACATAATGAACATCGCTGACGTGCCAAGCGGCCTCAGAGAGGCCACGTGTTTATAGACAAAATTTTAAAGAGATATTGGACTCCAGCGGAGTCTCGTAATCGTAAACTTGCTTTCCAACCATTGCTTAACACGACTTTTGATTTTGTGGGTAAACTTAATTCTACGAGAGACCCTGATGGGACATTAACCTATAAACGTAGGCTTACTCGCTCCTTAAACTTTTCACAGGGTTGGCCAGTGCTGCTCTTATGGCCTTATACCCCACGCTTGTCCATGCAATGATCACCGAGGTTAATATTGCCATCATAAATATATCAGGGCCAATGCTGATCCTGTAGGTAAAATCCTGCAGCCATTTATGCATGAAGTAGTAACCTATTGGAGCCGATATGGCAAATGCAATGACAATAAGCACCGTAAATTCTTTTGAAAACAAATACATAATATGTCCAACAGATGCGCCTAACGTTTTACGTATGCCTACTTCTTTAGTGCGTTGTAAAGCCATAAACGATACCAATCCATATAAACCAAGGCATGAAATGAATATGGCTATACCTGCAAATATTTTGAAGAGAGCAGATAGTTCGCCTTCGCTTTTATAAAAACCAGCAATGGTTTTGTCGAGAAACTGATATTCATATACCCCCTCCGGGAACGTTTTGTTCCATAAAGCTTCAACATTCTCAAGGGTTTGCCTTACATTTTGAGGCTGGATCTTGATATTCAACTTCGAATATTGTGACTTCCATGCTCCCATCAACACCGGCGGGATAGCACCACGCAATGAGCTAACATTATAATCCTTTACTACACCGGTAATCCGGGCCTTCAAACTGTTGTTATTCCATAACATGATATTTTTGCCTATGGCTTCCTTGGGGTTGGTAATACCAAGTTTATGGATCAAGGTTTCATTAACAACATAACCGGCTATTGTATCAGTTTTTTTGTACGGGCCACCGGCTACAAACTGGATGCCATACAACCTAAAATAGTCTGCATCGGCCCATTTCAGGCAGGCGCCAAAATCAACCTGTTTGGCCGAATTGTTAAATTTAAAATCGCTGAACCATCCGCTGTTATCAGATGGAGCGTATAAACTGGCACTTACATCCTTAATTCCCGGCTGCTGCAAAAGCTGATCTTTTAAAGCACTTACCCTTGCCCGGCTGATGCTGTCGCCCGGAAAAGGAACGGTAATTACAGCATCTTTATTAAACCCCAACGACTTATTTTTAAAATAATTCATCTGGTAAATTAATACAAGGGTGCCTATCACCAGGAATTGCGCTATACAGAATTGTGCTACCACCAACACCCGTCGTAAGGAAATTCCGCTCGCGCGTCCGGCGTTGATCTTGTTTCTCAACGCCTCTATCGGGTTAAATCCGGATAATACCAGTGCAGGATAAAATCCGGCCAGAAAAGTAACCCCAATAACCACTCCTGCCAAAAACAAGATTACCATTGGGTTTGCCAGGAAACCTCCGCTTAATTGTACTTCAAGCAGGTTATTCAACATTGGCAAAGCTATGAGTGCAATTATTGAAGCCAGTACAACGGCAAATAAAGTAATGATCAACGTTTCGGTGATGAATTGCAGCACCAGCTGGTACCGGTTACTCCCTAACACTTTACGTATACCCACCTCTTTTGAACGGTTTACGGCCTGGGCAGTAGCGAGGTTGATAAAGTTAACGCAGGCAATGATCAGCAGGAACAAGCCGATTAAACTAATAACATTAATCAACTGCTTACTAAACGGGTGCTTGCTGTACAAGCCAACTTCGGTGTTATAATGCATATCTTTCAGGGCCTGTAATTGAAAGATCTCATTTTTATTGTAAGGCGCGGGGATACGTTTTTTGGCAAGCGATGCAAGCCCGGTGTTAAGCTGTTTTTCGTCCATGCCGGGAGGCAAAACAATATAACAGTTTCTGTCGCCGAAGGTACTTATCCAATCCTGGGCATTGCCGCTAAGATCTCCGTCTTTTTCAATAAGCGTAACCCAGGAGACAGCCAGTTTCATCGGAAAATCAGTATTGACCGGGGCATCCTCAAATATACCGGTCACTTTAAGATCGCGCCTGTTTTCGTAACGCACTGTTTTCCCCATGGCAGTATGCCAATCACCAAAAAATTTATCGGCTTCGTCACGGGATAATGCAATAGTTTTAGGCTCCGATAAAGCAGTATTTTTATCGCCGGCCAGCCATTTGATATTAAAAATCTGAAAAAAGCCGGGATCTGCATAATAAGCCAGATCTTCCTTAAACTTCTTCACCGTACCGCCATCATTACCTGTATGTACAGCATAGTGCGAGCCATCGTTCAGCATAACGTTAGCTACCTGCTTTATTTGCGGAAAGTCAAGTTTTAATCCCTCTGCCAGCGGCAACGGAGTTCCTGAGCCGGCATGCGTACCATCGGGACCACTATTTACCGTTACGATACGATAGATGCGGTCTTTATTGGCATGAAAGCTATCGAAACTTGTTTCAAACTGAATAACCAGAAATATGAGCAGACAGGCAGCTATGCCAATTGCCAAACCGGCGATATTGATAGTTGCATAGCTCCTGTTGCGCATGAGGTTGCGCCAGGCGATTTTGAAGTAATTTTTGAACATTGCTTTGCGATTTGGTTTCTTAACGGTCCATTTTGGAGCCGCTTCCTGGTACGAAATTACCGTCGCAAAACGGGGCGGGCGTTCCATCTTATAATATGGTCGCTCTTTTTTTAGTTCAAGTTTATATTCTGCCGGGCTTTTACCGGTCATTTGTTTAAAAGTACGGTTAAAGGTAGTTTTTGAATTAAAGCCCGATTCAAATGCAATGCCGAGCAGGGTTAAATGAGCATAAGCCGGGTCCTGCATTTTTTGGGCTACCTCTGCAACGCGGTATTCATTAATAAAATCATTAAAGCTTTTTTTGAGCACCGTATTAATTATCCGCGATAATTCATTGGGGTGCAGGTCAAGCTTTTCGGCCAGCGAACGCAAATTAAGCTCGGGATCCAGGTAATAGAGATTTTCCCTCACTATTTTTTTTAACCAAGCACCCTTCTGCTTTGATTCTGGCGGCAGTGCCGGTTTAAAAGCAGGCTGTGCGGCCGGAAGTAAACCAACCTCCTGTTTTGAAAAAACGATGACCGCCATCCGGATGAGTTGTATCGCTAAAAAAAGATATAGAGGATAATAGGCATGGATACCCAACCGATGATGATAATACGTATAATCTATCCCGACAACGATAATCCAGCAGATCCACAAAATGCCTAAACCGATAAGCTGATGTTGCAGCCACCTCATTTCGTGCCGGTACCTGTCACCATTATTAAATTTCAGGCGCCGGTAAAATTTCTCTATCAGCCGGTGTGCTGCATAGAGGTAAATTATAACCGAGATAAGTGCCAGAACTTGTAACGCAAGGCCAAACTGCTGAAAAGCCTGTGTTTCGTAGGTGGGCTTGCCGGTTTCAATACTCTCTTTGATCCACAGAAGCTGAACGCCCAGTTCGAATAAAAGTGGGATGAAATGCAGCAAATCCTTTAACCGGAATTTATAATCAGGCTGAGTTGTTTTAAGAACATAAAAGTAGATGAGCGGACCGATAGCCAGTGAAAATTGCATTGGCAACCGGCTCCAATCGGGGATGTGGGTTGTGAGATGAATATCAATGGCCAGCATTCGGACCATATATATAACCACAACCAACAGCGCCAGGGCCAAAAACCGGTTTGCAGCCCTGTTTACTTTTGAGGTACTCCATAAAAGCATAGCGAGGCCAACTCCAAGGAAGATGACTCCCAAAAAGGCAAGATCGTAAGCGTTGATATGGAACGTATAAGTTTTCAATTTACTTAGATGACTCAATCCCTATTCCAAATTTATAATCTATTGATATATAAAAAATTACATATTTTTACTTCCCTACGCTGTGATACATCCGAACATATGGCTGTCCGCTTTCGGGATAGCTAAAAAGATTCCGGTTTAGCTACGCCTGTGTTCTTAAGAGAGCCCATCAAATCTACGGGCAGCGTTATTTCAAACCAATCTCTCTATGGTTCAGTTCAACATACCATCTATCTTAATTTAGTCGTTAAGATATTATCCATTAGTATTTTATTAATTTGGATAAGTTATTAACCTATTGCTTGAAACCGTACACATTTCATATCACCCTTTATGATGCTGCGTTTTTTGGAACGCTGTTCGTTGGTTTCACATTTATCCTGCTTTTATGGTTCACCAGGAAAGTAAACAGAGCTGCAAACCGATTTTTAGCAATGGCATTAGCAATAGCAGTTTTGTGGATAGCAAGGTTACTGGCCATTGATATTCAGCTGGCAAATTATGCTGTTTTTTGGAGCCGGTTACCAATGCAATTTTCGCTGGCTCTTGGTCCGCTTATTTACCTTTATGTACTTAAAACAACGCGACCTGAATATAAATTTCATAGCAGGGACCTGCTTCATTTCGCCCCCCTGTTATTGGAGTTAGGCGCCTGGATCATAGAAATTCAGGAAAGCATAAAAACTGGTGCTGCTACTTACAATACGCCGATCTACCAGCAATTAAACCCTTTATTACAGTTATTAGCATTTATTTCGGTGGCTGTTTACTTATACCGATGCCATACGTTGATCGAAAACTTTTACCGGCAATTAAAATTTAACGGAGGAGACCGGTACCGGCACGAAATGCGGTGGCTTCGAAACTTAATAACAGGTTTTGGGCTATTATGGCTGTTATGGATCCCTTTTACAGCCGCAGATTATTTTTATTACAATTATAAATTAAACCCGCAGGCTTATTATCCTTTGTACCTGCTGTTAATGTCGATGCTTACCTGGATTGCAGCAAGGGCTTTTTTAAGACCGGAAGTTAGTGCACAGGCAGATACCTTGCCAATTTTAAAACCATCACTACCGGCAGAACTGAGACAAAAAGGGATCTGGCTGAAAAGGACTGTTAAAGAAAACCACTACTACCAGGACCCTGAATTAACCTTAAGCTCCCTCGCTGCAAAGCTTAACCTGCACACCCATGAATTATCTCGGATCCTCAACACAGTGCTCAAAAAAAGCTTCAGTGATTTCATTAATGAATACCGGGTACAAGCCGCCGCGCGAAAAATGCATGACCCTGCAAACAACCATATTACCCTTTTAGGGATTGCATATGAATCCGGATTCAACTCCCAAAGTTCCTTTAACCGCATTTTTAAACAGGTAACCGGAAAAAGCCCGCTGGAATATAAAAATGACCTAAAAAAAGGTTTCCCATCTTATAAGTTGGGCAGTCATCATCAACTTGCGCCGGTAATTTCGAACCACGGAACCGCCCCTACGAGGTTTCGTGAGAAATTAAACCGCAATTTTATGTTCAAGAATTATTTCAAAATAGCATGGCGCAATTTAACACGCAATAAAAGCTATGCCGCCATTAATGTCACCGGCCTGGCTGTGGGTATTGCTGTTTGTATGGTGATCTTTATCATTATACAATTTCAAACAAGCTTTGATAATTTCCACCCCAATAAGGATCGTGCTTATCGTGTATTAACCGAATATCATCACGCAGAAACAGGGAATATTACCTATGGCAAGGATATCCCTTTTCCACTGCCCTTAGGATTAAAAACGGCTTTCCCTCAAATAGAACAGGTAGCACCAATTTTTGCAAGCCAAAATGATCAGCTGATTATACCCGATAATAATGGCGCAGTTACCAAAATGTTTAAGGAGCAAAGGGGACTGTTTTATACCAATCCGTCATTTTTTAAAATATTCAATTTTCCGCTTCTGGCGGGCTCGTATGCATCATTAAAAGACCCGGACAATGTGTTGCTTACCAAAGAGGTTGCTGAAAAGTATTTTGGCGATTGGAGAACGGCCATGGGCAAAACCATCAAACTGCAAATGGGCGGCTTTATGTTTGAGCATGGTACAGATGTACTAAGGGTTTCGGGCATCCTGGCAACCATTCCTCCCAACTCCGACTTTCAGCTAAAAGTTGTTGTTAGTTTCGGCACTGGATTTACCGGCGATTATTTATCAAAATCTACCGATTGGAACAGAACGGTAGCTGATTTTGGCTGTTATATTTTGTTGCCTGAAAGCCTTACTGCCGATAATTTTAACCGGCAGCTAAGAACATATTCACAAAAGGTAGAATCATCCGACAACAAGGACAGTCACATTATTCAGGCATTAAACGCCGTACATTATGATACCCAGGTTGGCAATTACAGCAATAAAACAATCAGTCATGATCTGCTTAACGTATTATGGCTGATAGCCGCCTTCATATTGTTAATTGCCTGTGTAAACTTTATTAACCTCTCTACCGCGCAGGCTGTTAACCGGGCTAAGGAAGTTGGCGTTAGGAAAGTTTTGGGGAGTAGTAAATCTCAGTTGCAGCTCCAGTTCATCGCCGAAACATTTTTGATAGTTGCAAGCGCTTTGATATTTGCTATAGTAATCACCTTTCTCGCGTTGCCCTATGTAAGCAAGCTTTTAGAACTGTCGCTTTCATTCAACATATTCAGCAATCCGGCCATTATCCTTTTCCTGCTAATTGTAACTGTTGCTGTAACTGCACTCGCCGGGTTTTATCCTTCCATTGTGTTATCGCGTTTCAATCCTGTTAATGCTTTAAAAAGCAAACTTACAACAGACCCTGCAAGTGGAATTTCATTAAGAAGGGGATTGGTGGTGTTTCAATTTATCATTGCGCAGGCATTGATCATCGGAACGCTTATCATTGTAAAGCAAATGAATTATTTTATGGATCAGCCTTTAGGTTTTGATAAAGAAACTATTGTCAATATTCCATTTCGGGTAGATAGCCTTAGAATGAGCCGGCTGAATTATTTGAGAAACCAGTTATTATCCGTAAACGGAGTGCAAGCGGTGTGTTACAGTTCAAATACCCCGATGGAAAATGGAAACGATACCTGGAGCGCAGTCAGGTTTGACCACGCAACAAAAGAAACAGATTTCAAAGCCATTACCAAATTTGCCGACGAGGGCTACGTACCCGCTTACAAGCTAAAACTGATAGCCGGCCGAAACCTTCAACCCTCCCCTTTTACCAGGGAGTTTTTGGTAAACAAATCCCTGGTAAAAAGTTTAGGGCTTAAAAGGCCGGAAGATATATTGAACAAAGAAATCAGCATATGGGATGGTGTAATAAAGTGCCCGGTTGTTGGCGTGTTAGAAGATTTTAATGACCGGTCTTTCCGGCACAGCCTTGCGCCCTTACTTATAGCAACAAACATCACCATGTATAATCAGGCAGGCATAAAGCTTAAAACAACGAATGTTTTTTCGACGATGCAATCTGTTAAACAAATATTTGAGAAAACATTTCCTGATTTTGTTTATGAATATCAGTTTCTTGATGATAAAATCGCCGGTTTTTACAAACAGGAAAATCAGTTAGCCCAATTGTATAAAATCTTTGCTGCAATTGCCATATTCCTGAGTTGCCTTGGGTTATATGGCTTAGCCTCATTCATGGCAGTACAGCGGATAAAGGAAGTAGGGATCCGTAAGGTACTTGGTGCTACCTCGGGCAGTATAGTTTACCTGTTTTCAAAAGAGTTCATCATACTTATCGTTATTGCTTTTGCTATAGCCACGCCTATTGCCTGGTATTACATGCACCAATGGCTGCAAGCTTATGTTTACCGCATAAATATCAGCTGGTGGTTATTTGCCATAGGCGGCATTGCAGCAACCATTATCGCGCTTGCAACAATAAGTTTCCAGGCCATAAAGGCAGCAAAAGCAAACCCGGTAAAAAGCCTGAGAAGTGAGTAGGAATTATGTATCGTTGCGATACATCCTCCACTGCTGAATATGCTAACAGAAGCCCGGCTGCGCCAGTATCAGTCGGGCTTTATTGTACGATGTTGTTTTGATTTTCTTAACTTTACAATATGAAAAACAGCCAGGCGCGTTCGTTATCTGCTTTTAACAGTGAGCTCAGGTTAAAAGGCTTTAATGTTTTCCAAATTGAAGAAGACGGACAGGCAACACGTTTTTACAGCCGGAAGGATTTTTACAAGATCTGCCTTACCACAGGCAAAAGTCTCATTCATTACGCCGACCGCAGCTTTGAGGCAGAAGGCACAGTATTGTTTTTCGGCAATCCGCACATCCCCTATTCCTGGGAAACTTTATCAACCACTTACGTAGGCTACGCCTGCCTGTTTTCGGAGGAATTTCTTAACATATCTGAGCGTTCGGATATCCTGCAGCAATCACCATTCTTCAAAATAGGCGGCACCCCTATTCTTACCATAACCGAACAACAACGGACATTTTTGAATACTATTTTTCAGAAAATGATTGAGGAGCAGCAAAGCGGCTATGCTTACAAAGACGACCTCATCCGTAATTATATTAACCTGATCCTGCATGAAGCCATGAAATTGCAGCCATCAGAAAACTTTGACCAGCATAAAAATGCAGCCTCCCGCATCACTGCTGTTTTCTTTGAACTGCTGGAGCGGCAATTCCCGATTGAAAGTCCGGATACCCCTCTGCAATTGAAATCGGCACAGGACTATGCACAAAACATGGCATTGCATATCAACTATTTAAACCGCGCGGTTAAAGAGGTTACGGGAAAACCAACAACAGCCCACATTGCCGAGCGCGTCATCAGCGAAGCCAAAGCCCTGTTACAACACACCGACTGGAACATCGCTGAAATAGCCTACGCACTTGGTTTTGAGTACCCGAGCTATTTTAACAACTATTTCAAACGCATGACAGGTACTACCCCTTCGTCCCTGCGTGCCCAGGAAGTTTGAAATCCTTAACTATTGGTTTGATACTCATAAACAGCAAAGGTAAGGCCGCCCTACTTTTGCACTATGAAAGATATCTTCGAAAGACTGAAAGCCGGAGAACTTGTCGGGCTGGATGACCCGGAATTTATGAAGGTAAACGAGGTGGTAAACCGCACGCTGTCTTTATCTCCGGCGCTCAATGCTGCAACCAGTGTGGACGAGGTACGAGAGAAGCTCAGCGAAATTATCGGAAGCCAAATTGACAACAGTACCACCATATTTGCGCCATTCCACACCAATTTGGGCCGCTTTATCAATATAGGCAAACATGTATTCATTAATCATGCCTGCTCTTTCCTGGACATGGGCGGTATTACCCTGGAAGACCATGTGCTTATAGGCCCTAAAGTAAACCTTATTACCGAGAATCACCCGCTTGACCCTACAGACCGCCGCGGGATGTTATGCAAACCCATTTTGATTAAACGAAATGCCTGGATTGGTGCGGGGGCAACCATTTTACCCGGTGTAATCATTGGCGAAAATGCCGTTGTTGCTGCAGGTGCTGTAGTCAGCAAGGACGTTGCGGACAACACAGTTGTCGGTGGGGTTCCGGCAAAGGTAATCAGGACCATTTTTTAATAAGAAAATTACATCCCATATGAAAAATTTAACAATTGTAGCGGCTGCGTTGCTGATGCTGTCAGGACAGGCCTACGCTCAATCAGACAAATTACAGAAGACAGAAAAAATGGAAGAAATATCGCCCAAGGGGTATACAACTTTTAAGGTAAGCGATAAGGTTACCATGTATGCTGTTACTTTCAAAAACCAATACCGGATGAACCTTGCAGGGCATCTTTTTATCCCCAAAAGTTTAGACCGGAATAAAAAGCACCCGGCTATCATTGTAGGCCATCCCATGGGTGCAGTAAAAGAACAAAGTGCCGATGTGTATGCATCCAATATGGCCGACAGGGGTTTCATTACTTTAGCCATCGACCTATCGTTCTGGGGCCAAAGTGAGGGCCAACCACGCAATGCTGTTTCGCCCGATATTTATGCCGAAGATTTCAGTGCGGCGGTTGACTTTCTTGGCAGCAGTACTTTTGCAGACAGGAACAGGATAGGCGTAATTGGTGTTTGCGGTAGTGGCAGTTTTGTGATCAGCGCAGCCAAAATTGACCCGCGCATGAAAGCAATAGCAACCGTAAGCATGTACGATATGGGCGCGGCGAACCGGAATGCGCTCCATCATTCATTAACCATCGACCAGCGCAAAAACATTATTTCTGCAGCAGCCGAACAACGCTATACCGAGTTCAATGGCGGTGAAATCAAATACACCGGCGGCACAGTACACAAGCTCGATGAGCATACTGACCCTATACAACGCGAGTTTTACGGATTTTACCGCACGCCGCGTGGAGAATACACGCCTAAGGGAAGCTCACCCGAACTTACTACACACCCAACATTAACCAGCAATGTTAAATTCATGAACTTTTATCCGTTCAATGATATCGAAACCATTTCACCGCGACCGATGCTTTTCATTACGGGTGATCATGCTCATTCGAGAGAGTTTAGCGAGGACGCATATCAACGTGCAGCCGAACCAAAAGAGTTGTATATTGTTCCGAATGCCGGGCATGTAGATTTGTACGACAAAACAGATTTAATCCCTTTTGACAAACTGGTTGATTTCTTTACAAAAAACCTTAATTAAGGTATCCCTGTTAAAACAGGGTTTTAAAAACGATAAAAAAGAATGGAAATTACAAGATTAGGCACTAAACCTTCTGCCAAAGGGCCGGCAGACTGGTTCACCGGCGCAGTACGGATTGACCCGCTATTTGATGCCAATGAGGCCCGCCGGGGAGTATCTGCTACCGTAACTTTTGAGCCGGGCGCAAGAACAGCCTGGCATACTCACCCCTTGGGACAAACCCTTATCATTGTTTCGGGACTTGGTTGGGTACAGCGCGAAGGCGGCCCTGTTCAGGAAGTGCGCCCTGGAGATGTGGTTTGGTTTGAACCTAACGAAAAGCACTGGCATGGTGCTTCGGCTGCCAATGGCATGAGCCATATAGCCATACAGGAAAACCTTAATGGCAAAGTGGTGGATTGGCTGGAACACGTAACAGATGACCAATACAATTTTACGCGATAGCAGAAATTGATACCGCTATTTCAATCCCAGTCGGTTACGCAAAAGATCCCGGTAGGTACTGCCTATCGGGATCTTTTCGCCATTAATAATAAGCTGGTGCACTTCAATCATGGTAATATGTTTGATAGCTACCACGTACGATTTATGCACCCTTAAAAAATCCCCTGCCGGCACAAGGTCAAAAATATCTCCCATGTTTTCGCGCACCAGGAGGTTTCTGTCTTTAAGGTGAACGGTGATATAGTTACCGTCTTTTTCCAGGTACAAGATCTCGCTCACCTTAACCTGATAGGTTTGCGGACCGCTTTTGATAAAAACGGTAGGCTCATCCTCTTTACTTACACCGTTTTTTGAAGACACACCCCCCGCCGCCTTGTTGATTGCCGCAAGAAAACGCTCAAACGTAATGGGCTTTAAGAGGTAGTCGAGCGCATTCAGGTCATAACTTTCAACAGCATAATGACTATAGGCTGTCGTAAAAATGATCAGCGGCCTTGGCGACAGCGTTTGCACCAATTGCATTCCGCTGATATCGGGCATATTGATATCGAGGAAGATCAGATCCACCTTTTCCCGGTTCAGGAATTCAATCGCCTTCACCGGTTCGCGAAATGTAGCCTTTAGATCAACCAGGCTTGTTTTATGGCAATAACGTTCTATTACTTCAAGCGCCTTTGGCTCATCATCAATGGCAATACAGGTTATCATACCAGGTCAAGTTCGAGTTTAACAATATATTTCCCTCCGTCCTCACTTATCTGCAGGCTGTGTTTGTCCGGATATAGCAGATCGAGCCGCCGCTTCACATTTTCGAGCCCGATACCGCTCTTTTCATCCTCCATCTTTTTAATAGTGCCATATTTTGTATTGATGCAGGAGAAACTCAACTTATGATCTGACAGGGTGATAGCAATATCTATCCCGGAGGTTTGGCCAATAGAAACGCCATGTTTAAAAGCATTTTCAACAAATGGGATAAACAGCATTGGCGCAACAACGGCGTTCCCGGTTTGCGCCGGATAATCAAATATCACTTTTACTTCATCATCTGCATAGCGCAGTTTATTCAGGGAGATGCAATCTTCCAGGTATGCTATCTCCTTATTTAGCGGTACGCCATCAGCATTACTGTCATAGATCATGTAGCGCATCATGCCAGAAAGTTTGGAGATGCCATCGGCAAGTTCGTCATTCCCTTTTTCCTGAGCCATCGAAAACAGGTTATTGAGTGTATTAAACAGAAAATGCGGGTTAATTTGCGATTTCAGGAATTTGATCTCGGTATTCAGCTGATATGCTTCCAGCTGATTGCGTACCAGTTCGTTCCGAGCCCACTCCTTCAAAAAGAAATAGGCTATGGAAAGACCCGCTGCGGTTAAGAAAATAAGCAACATGGTGAGCTGCATATGCATCCAGTTCCCCATCCCGAAAATTACATTACGGCCATCTATAAGATGAATATTGCCGCCCCCGCCTGCAGCGAAACCGGGAAGCGGAGGCACGGCAGGAAGGTTATTGTTTAATTTAGATACAACGAAAATGTAATTGGCCATGAAAACCAGTAAAAACCAGCCCGCCGCCATAGCTATGCCCGCAACTACGTTTTTATAACGGAGCACTTTTTTAAAGATCCAAAATATATTGCCGTAAAACAGCAGGGCCAAAAAAGCAAGTGTAATACGCGAATACGGAAAAACGGTATCGATCTGGCTCTTTTCCATCACCTTTCCGTTTTGAGTTATGCGCACCCTCACATTTGAGCCTGTTAACGAGGTCAGGGTATAATACACCCCTATCCAGAATGCCAGGTGGATCAGTATCTCAATGATATGTTTGGCTTTGATACGGCGCATTCGTCAAAGGTATATTAAGCCCCGGTTACTCATAAATTATTGATGTCAATATAATGATTTGGCAGCTAAACCGGCATTTTTTGAAATCCGGGGTTGATACCGCAGCCAATTTGTTTTTGACGGAGGTCCAAATAACAAATATCCTTTTTACAAGCATCTGAAAAAGGTGTTGGTACCAATGTTTTTAGCGCCTTGAAACGTCAACGTACAATTGCTTAAAAATATCCAAATTATGAAAAAGCAATTGCTAATATGCACCGCACTATTAACCTCGGTGTTCTCTGCATCGGCACAAAAACCCGACACCGCGCAGGTGTTGGTACACTACAAGTTTTCCCATATCAGGGACACTACTAACCGGGAGCACCCCTACACCGAAAACATGGTTTTGATTGTAGGTAAAAATGCGGGCGCTTACAAAAGTTATGATAAACAGTTGCAGGATGCGCTGTTCAAAAAGCAAGTTCAGGAGCAGATGGCCAACTCTCCCGACGGGCATGTTAATATCCAAAGACGGTCGTCCGGCTCGGGTGTGGAGTACTACCAATATCCGAACGGAAAAAAATTCTTCCGCAAAGAACCGTTGCTGTTCAACAACTATCTTATAACAGATGTGCTGCCATCGGTCGAATGGAAAATAAGCCGCGATACTGCAACCCTTGGTGGTTTACATTGCCAAAAAGCCATTACTCATTTTAAAGGCAGAGATTATACAGCATGGTTTTGCCCCGATTTGCCGCTGCATATAGGTCCCTGGAAACTCAATGGGCTACCGGGCGTAATTGTGGAAGCATATGATACCAAAAAGGAAGTTGTTTTTAAGTTTGACGGGGTTGAAAAAGCAGTAATCTCCACCCAAAAAGATGCACAGGTTGCCAGCCAGCCCCAGGGCAACCAGGGGCGAATGGTTATGATAGGCATGGACGATCAGCCCGGTGATCCTAACATCATCCAACCTCCTGTCAACGCCATCAAAACCACCGAAAAGGAATTTGCCAAATTGCAGGAGGCGATGCGTAAAGACCCTAATGCCTTTGCACAGTCAATGGCAGCAGCACAGGCGGCGAGCCAGGGCAGACCAGCCCCTAAAATCGATATCAGGATAGGCCCGCAGCCAGTGATCAACAACCCGATAGAATTGCCTGAAAAGAAATGAGCAGGATTATAACACAGCTATGGTTATCGCTTATAGCGTTGCTGTTTTCGGCCGCCTGCTTTGGTCAAAGTATTAGGGGTAGTGTAAAGGACAGTGCCG
Organism: Mucilaginibacter sp. Mucisp86; assembly: GCF_047324315.1. Classification (NCBI taxonomy): domain Bacteria; kingdom Pseudomonadati; phylum Bacteroidota; class Sphingobacteriia; order Sphingobacteriales; family Sphingobacteriaceae; genus Mucilaginibacter; species Mucilaginibacter sp. Mucisp86. The sequence goes on along the minus strand of NZ_CP168503.1, from coordinate 2,928,471 downwards.
GCAGGGCTGTTCCTTACGCCACCCTTAACCTGAAGGATATAACTACCAACGGCATTATAAACTATGCCATAACTGATGCCAAAGGTGCTTATGCTTTAATCCTTCCGGCCAATACACCTGTAAGCAATTTGATGGTTGAAGTTCGCTGTGTGGGTTATAAAACCCAAAGCAAAAATATCATTGATGTGCAGGCCCTGGTTGATTTTGTGTTATCCGTTTCTATTAACCAGTTGCAGGCAGTGGTGGTAAAAAGCAGCCGGCCGGTACTCCGGACCAACGGCGATACCTTAAGCTATAAAGTATCCGATTTCAGCAGTGTGCAGGACAGGGTTATTGGCGATGTAATTAAAAAGCTGCCAGGCATAACGATTGCCTCCGATGGCAGGATCAGCTATAACAATAAACCTATCACTAACCTGTACATCGGCGGGGATAACTTGCTGGATGATAAATATAATATTGCTGCCAGCACCATTCCGCAGGGCGTGGTTGACCAGGTGCAGGTGCTCCAAAACCACCAGCCGGTTAAGGTACTTCAAAATAAAGTGATGAGCGATGATGTAGCGCTCAACCTCAGCTTTAAAAAAGGTGCTAAATTACAGATGGTAGGCCAGGAAAGCATCGGTGCCGGCTTGCCTGGAAATTATGATGTGGATTTAAATGCCATGATGTTTAAGGATAAATATAAGGCTATCAACTACCTCAAGGCCAACAACACGGGTAACGACTTGCAGGAGGACCTGGTATCGCACAATTATGCTGATTATATCCAGCGAATAGACAATGACGTGCCTGCCACGGTACTGTCGCTTGGTTCGGTTAATGATCCGGCTTTGTCACGCAACCGGTACCTGTTCAACAAGGCCGGCATCCTCAATCTCAATAACCTGGTCAACTTTAAAAAGAATGTGCAAATGAAGATCAATGCCTATTATTTGCACGATACCCGCCGGCAGGATTACAGCCAGCGCACCACCGTTTATTTACCCGGCGACACGGTACGCTATAACGAAACACAACATAACCGCTTTCGCCCGGACATACTGCATACTCAATTTACGCTGAATGTTAACCAGGACAAATATTACCTGAATAATGTGCTGCTGATGGATAACAACCGGTCGACCAATTATTCAGACCTGAACGCCAATGGCAGTATGGTGAACCAGGTTTTCAGGGACAACGCGCTGAACTTTTCAAATGAATTTAATTTGATCAAATCTTTAAGATCCAATAATATCATCCAGGCCTATTCTTATATCAGCCACTCGACCGAACCAGAGAGCAGAACTATTGGGCCGGACTTTAATAATGGGATATTTAACAACGGCATACCCTATGCCCTGTTGACGCAAAATGTAAATGTACCGGCATGGTACACCAATAACTATCTCTCTTTCAAGATACCGTCAAGCCTTATCACACAAAGCTTCAGGACAGGGTTCAGTGTTCAATCACAAAATTTAACATCTGATTTGAGCACCATTCAAAATAATAACTCAGTTAACCTCCAATCGGACAGTTCGATAAACCATTTAAACTGGACACGAAAAAAAATCTATACCGAAGCCGCCTACGATCTGCCAGGCGATATCCTGAAAGTGAACCTAACGCTGCCGCTGAGCCTGCAGCAGATCAATTATTCAGATAGCCTGTATTCGTTGCGCAAAAGCCTAACCCGGTTATATTTTAATCCTCAACTAAAGGTGAAATATCAAACCGGGCTCGAAAACTATCTGAATTTCCTTTACAGCTACCGCAACGAAACAGGTACTATTGAGGATATGTACCGGGGCTATATCCTGAAAGATTACCGCACGCTTTATGCCAACAATGCCGGTCTTACCGAAAGGCAAAATCAGATGGCAGCCTTGGGATTCAATTATCGTAAGGCGCTAACACTATTTTTCGCCAGTGTAAACGTACTTTATAACCATATCGCTTCCAATAACATCGCATCAGGGGTAATCACCAACAATCTGCAGCAACGCGTAGTGCTGCCATACCAAAACAGTACCGATTCGTGGACGGCGAACGGCACAGTCAGCAAATATTCCTTTGCATTAAAAACAACTTTTAGCGGAGGGATTCAATGGCAAAGCAATAAATCGGTACAGATCCAGAATAGTGCACTGCTGCCTTTCAATACCATTTCTACCACCCTTAATGCAGGCGTTGATACCAAAGTAAACGACCAGGTAAACTTTAGCTATAAAGCTATATTTACACAAACACACAGCCATTCGGTGGCAGAGGCCTCGGCCTATCACATTAACCAGTTACTTCAACAAGCTTCGGTAAATTATAACCCTGTAACCGATCTGCAGTTCAAGTTATCGGGCGAACATTACTTCACCCGCCAGCAGGGCAACCCCGATCTGAAATACTTTTTTGCAGATGCTTCGGCAAAACTCAGGGTAGAGCAATGGAAAACCGACCTGGAGCTAAGCGCCGCCAATTTCCTCAATGTAAAAACTTACAATACGCTTTACCTACCGGCCAATACATTGACCGCAAGCTCGTATACCCTACCGGGAAGAATTATACTGCTAAAAGTGATGTTTCATATTTGAAGGGATATTCCTGCCTCATCAGTGCAACTGTCTGGTGAAGTCAGGTCTTCTACGAGAGATCCTGATGAAATGTAATTTTATCATTAATAGAAAAAATGTCATTTCGACGAACCAAGGGTAGGGATTTGTGCGCCGGAGGTGAGGAGAAATCTTCTACACCCTACTTTTACAAGTATAGTTGTGAAGCCTGATGTAGAAGATTTCTCTTTCGCGCCACCACGCAGCCCACTCCTGCTCTATCGAAATGACATTTTCTTTTTTAAAGGCGTATACACATGGTTGTTTTCGACGAGAAAATTGCACAATCCTTCGCTTTATCCCAAACAAAAAGCCGGTCAATAAACCGGCGCCCAAACCCTGCAATAAAGCAGACATTTATTTCTCTTTGTTTGTAAGGATAACGCCCTGTTTCTGTCATTATTGCGCTTAAAAAAATATACTTTAAAAACAGCTTTTTGATCATTTTTACCTTATACTTTTGGTTATCAATCTCTCCAAAACCATCAGTATGACCGCCGAAAACAAATTCAACACAGTCACAAAATCACACACTTACGTTCTCAGCTTTGAAGACATTAACCGTTCAAAGCTCATGACCGTGGGAGGCAAAGGTGCCAACCTGGGAGAGCTCTCGCGCATCGAGGGAATACAAGTGCCCGAAGGTTTTTGCATTACTACCGAAGCCTTTAAAGAAGTAACCGAAAATAACATTGAGCTTAACGGTTTACTGGATGAACTAATGAGTTTAAAGACAGAAGAAAGAGAAAGTATCAGCCGGATAAGCGCAAAAATCCGTGCGGCTATCGAAAATGCTTCTATTACTGAAGATATAGTCGATGAGATTACAAACCATATTACAAAGTTTGATAACAACCAGGCCTTTGCGGTACGATCCAGCGCTACGGCCGAAGACCTTCCGACAGCTTCGTTTGCAGGCCAGCAGGATACCTATCTGAATATTATCGGTAAAAACGAAATTCTGAAGCATATCAGCAAATGCTGGGCATCATTGTTTACCGACAGGGCGGTGACCTATCGCATTCAAAACGGTTTCGACCATCGTAAGGTTTACTTAGCTGTTGTTGTCCAAAAAATGGTTTTCCCACAGGCAGCGGGGATTTTGTTTACTGCCGATCCGGTTACCGGTAACAGAAAAACCGTATCTATCGATGCAGGTTTCGGGCTTGGCGAGGCCATGGTTTCGGGTTTGGTGAATGCTGATAATTATAAAGTACACACGGGAGAGATCATCGACAAGAAAATTCCTGCCAAAAAGATGGCCATTTATGCATCAAAAGATGGCGGCACAAAACACCAGCAGCTTGAGCCAGAGGTGCAAATCAGGCCGGTACTCACAGACGAGCAGATTTTACAGCTTGAGCACATTGGCAGAAGGCTTGAAAAACATTTCGGTAATCCGCAGGATATTGAATGGTGTTTGGCCGGCGATGCATTTTATATTGTTCAAAGCAGGCCCATCACTACTTTATACCCGGTTCCCGAAGCCAATGATCATGAAAACCACGTTTACATATCTGTAGGCCATCAGCAAATGATGACCGATGCCATGAAACCATTAGGACTATCTTTATGGCAGCTAACATCTGTACGGCCGATGTATAAAGCGGGCGGAAGGTTATTTGTTGACGTTGCAGACAGCCTGGCTTCTGCCGCCGGCAGGGAAGCTTTGCTGAATGCGATGGCGCAACATGACCCACTTATAAAAGATGCAATTATGAGCATCATAGACCGTGGCGATTTCATAAAATTGGTGCCAAATACACAACCTGCTCCCGGTAAAAACGCACCGGTTAACCCTGCCTTAGCTCCCCCGGCACCCATAGAAAACGACCCGGAAATTGCAGCTAACCTGATTAAGCAAAGCCTGGCATCAGTAGAAGTGTTGAAACAAAATATCCTGACAAAATCAGGAACTGATCTGTTTGATTTTATTATCGAAGATCTCCAGGGACTAAGGAGAGGTTTATTTACCCCGCAAAGCCTGGCTATGATCATGGCTGCAATCAGCGCATCATCATGGATCAATGAAAAAATGAGCGAGTGGCTGGGTGAAAAGAATGCAGCAGATATAGTTTCCCAGTCTGTATCAAACAATATCACTTCAGAAATGGGACTGGAATTGCTGAATGTTGCGGATGTGATCCGTCCGTATCCTGAAGTAATTGATTATCTGCAACACACAAAAGATGATACCTTTTTGAATGAACTGGTAAAATTTACCGGCGGCGAGGAAACCCGCGACGCTATCGTTACTTATCTTAACAAATACGGGATGCGCTGCGCCGGCGAAATAGATATTACTAAAACACGCTGGAGCGAAAAACCAATGATCCTGGTTCCAATGCTTCTCAATAATATCAAAAATTTTGCCCCCGGTGAAGCTGCCCGAAAATTTGAGAATGGATTGCAGGAAGCTTTGAAAAAAGAACAGGAACTGCTGGATAAATTGAAGCAATTACCCGATGGAGAACCAAAGGCCGGAGAAACGAAACAAAAGATAGGCCTGCTCCGCAATTTTGCCGGGTATCGTGAATATCCTAAATATGGCATTGTTAGCCGCAGCTTTGTTTATAAACAGGCACTGCTAAAGGAAGCCGAAAAGCTGGTACATGCCGGCCTGATCCATGAAAAAGAGGATATCTATTATCTCCAATTTGATGAGCTGCGCGAAGTAGTACGCACAGGTGAGCTGGATTACCAGATTATCAACCGACGAAAAGATGAGCATAAATTACATGAAAAACTAAACCCGCCTCGTGTTATCACTTCCGACGGCGAAATTATCGTGGGCAGGTATCAACGGGAGGCTCGTCCCGCAGACGCTATCATAGGTCTGCCCGTATCTGCCGGAATCATTGAGGGCCGGGCGCGCGTGATCCTAAACATGGAAGATGCAGACCTGGGAGATGAAGATATTTTAATCACAAGATTTACCGACCCCAGCTGGACACCATTATTTGTATCTATAAAAGGACTGGTAACCGAAGTCGGCGGACTGATGACCCACGGCGCAGTTATAGCACGTGAATATGGCTTGCCGGCCATTGTCGGGGTGGAAAACGCTGTAAACCTGATCAGGGATGGGCAACGGATCAGGGTAAACGGCACGGATGGGTATGTAGAGATCTTGTAGCTTAATACTTATTGGAATTGTACCGGAAAATGAATACTTTTAATAATACACCAACCATAAACCCAACCACACATGTTTGCTCACTTTAAAGAACGCATCAGCTTAGGTTCTCTTGAGATCAATTTTTTGTTTGATGGCGATGATACAGATGGCACGCTTGTACAATTTGAGCTCGTAGTTCCGCCCGGAGCGAAAGTACCGGCGCCTCATTTTCATGTTGATGTAGACGAAACGCTGTATATATTGGAAGGGACGCTTACACAATTGATAGGCACAGAAATGCGGGAGCTACAACCGGGCGATCATTGCTTTATAAAAAGGGGAACTATTCATGGTTTCAACAACCTGCACGATAAAACAGCAAGGGCACTCTGCACGCTTTCTCCGGCATCTATAGGCCCGGCATATTTCCGCGAAATTGCAGCGGTGATCAATCCTGGTGGTCCACCGGATATGCAAAAGATCCTAACCATCATGAAAGGTCACGGGCTTGAACTGGTGAAACCCGCATAGGCCGCTACCCAAATCACGATTTAAAATCGGCAGATATAGTAACCGGCTTCCATTGTTCCAGCTCGGCAGCCATTATGCCAAGCTTTTCAGAAGCCCGTTTATAGGCATCCTCTCCCAAATAAAGATGGAGCGGTGGTTCTGTCATTTCTGTAAGGCCGATCATGATCTCCGATGCCTTTTCAGGATCGCCGGGTTGTTTGCCATCGGCGGCGAGGTAACGCTGCTGGGCATTTTTAACTGCATGATACCCTCCAATATGGCTTTCGGTAAAAGCCAATGAGCCCGCAGTAAGAAATCCCGTACGGAAACCTGATGGTTCAACCACCGTTACTTTGATACCAAACTCTTTAAGATCAAGTGCCAGCACTTCCGAAAATGCGGCAATGGCGGCCTTAGTAGCCGAATAAACCGACCAGCCCGGTGCGCCAACAAAACCCGCTACCGAACCTATATTGATAATATATCCAGAACCTTGACTACGCATAACAGGCAGCACAGCCTTGGTTACATCAATCGTGGCCAACACGTTAACACTGAAAATATCATGGATCTTTTGCCGTTCGGTTTCTTCAATCGTACCGGCCATACCATAACCGGCGTTGTTAACCAATACATCAATTTGTCCAAAAGCGTTGAGTGTTTCACGGATGGATTCTTCTATACAATCCGGGTTGCTCAAATCAACAGCCAAAGGCAAAAACCTGTCTGTATCAATGATCCCTACTGCTTGTTTCAGGGATTGCGCGTTACGTGACGTTGCAACTACGCGATAGCCTTTTTCTAATAGCTTTTTTACAAGGGTAAGTCCCAATCCCTGGGAGGCCCCGGTTACATACCATACTTTTGCTGAGTTCATGGTTTGATTTTTTTAAGCATGAGTCATCCGGCCTGCATTTCAGCAGCCTGCAAACCCATACTGGTATTACTTATAAACTTGTTTTTACGCCTGGTTTAAGGATCTTAAGCTGTCCGCCAATCCCCAGCGCATCAAATGATTGTTGTAGCATCTCGCCTGTTTCGGTATAATGCGACCAGCCCTCAAAATGCACCGGTATAATCGTAGCATCGGGGAAGGCAAAAGCCGTATCAATAGCATCATTAGTGCCCATAGTTACATTAAACGGACCACGGGGTTTGGCTGCACCGGCAAATATGAATACATATTGCGGTTTAAACTTTTCTGCAACCTCTTTCACCCCGTCATAAAACACAGTATCGCCGGTAAAATAAATTTGAAGCCCTTCCACAGTTACAATAAAGCCGGTTACATCGCCGGTAAGTTTTTCGCTGCCTGCAGGGCCATGCCTTGCAGGTGTACCGGTTACCACTACTTCATCATTTAACTGGATACTTTCCCAGGGTGAAAGGCCTATGGTGTTGCCGCCTAATCTTTCGGCTCCTATTTTAGTTGTTAATGTTTTATCAACCTGTTTCAGCAACTCCCGCCCTGCATTATCGAGGTTATCGCCATGCTGGTCATGGCTTAGCAAAACCACATCTATTTTACCAATTTCCGTAGTAGCCGGGCCTTCGGTTTTATGGTAAGCGGGCTTATCATTGATCATGAATTGCTCACCGGCCGGGTCAAGTGTTGGGTCGGTCATAAGCCTTAAACCGCCGATCTCTAAAATAACGGTCGGGCCGCCCAGGTAGGTTACATTAACTTCATTTTTCATGGGTTCATGATTTTGGTAGTATCTTCAATTATGGATTGCATCAGGTCGGCAGCCTTTTTATGTTTCAATATCGGCGCTATCTGCCCACCCCAGAATAAAATCATATCCCATTTTTGCTGTTCAAGCGCGGCTTTTCTTAATGGGGCCATAAAGGTTGTTTGTAATGGGAAGGGTAAAAAACCCGCTTCTTTGCCAATCAGATCTTTGGCTACCCGGCTGGTAATACCACGGCCAAGCCTGCCGGTAAACGCGCGGGATAAGGTGGTATACTTAGCCGCATCCGAAAAAAGCATTTGCCTGTGGATTGGGAGCGCGCCCGATTCGTCACAGGCTAAAAATGCAGTGCCTATTTGCGCTGCATCAGCGCCCAGCATTAAGGCTGCTGCTACTCCCCTGCCACTGGCAATGCCGCCTGCAGCAATAACCGGAGTTTTAATTTTGTCTTTGATCAGCTGCAGCAATACAAAAGTGCCGGTAGTTGATGCTTCTGCCGGGGCAAGGAACGATGGCCTGTGGCCACCGGCTTCAAAGCCCGATGCGATGATCATATTTACGCCGGTAGCTTCTAAAGCAATGGCCTCATCCAGTGTAGTAGCCGCACCAACGGTGACAATGCCTAACCTGCGACATTGCTCCATGATGTCGGCGGATAATGTACCAAACATAAAACTGAAAACTTTTGGGCGAAGGTCAAGAATGGCCTGTAACTGATTTTCAAACCGCAGCTTAAAAGGCGCCGGTTTTGGTGGTACCGGGATTCCGGCCTCATCAAAATATGGCTTAAATAGTTGCGATGCATGTTCATACTGTTCATCAGTAGCTTCGCCGTTGGGCGCATCGGTTTCCGAAACCCATAGGTTGATATTATACGGCTTGTTGGTTGCCGCCCTGATCTGTTTATCAACCTCAACAATTTCAGGCGCGCTGAGGGTATACGCCCCATAACCACCCAAACCGCCGGCATTTGATACCGCGGCCACCAATTCGGCCGACGATAGATTGCCGCCAAAAGGCCCCTGCATAATCGGATAATCTATGCCCAGTATCTCTGTTGCTTTTGTGTTATACCACATGATTTTATTATTATTTGCTTGTATCGCTGATCATTTTATTTACGATGAGCCACTTACCGTCAATTTTATGAAACGATAAAAACTCATAGTAGTTAAAATCATACATTTTCACCGTTACTTCGGCAACGGCAATTGAGTTTACTGTTTTAACAAAAATAATCTTCCCTTCAAATGGTTTACCCGAATCTTTAGGACTTTGCCTGTTTTTTACACCGTCCAGATAAACATCTAATGTTTTTGCATAGGGTTGCCCTTTCACGTCGCCAAAAAGCAGGGTGCCTGTATTCATCACCTGTTTTAACAAATCCACATCACCTTCATAAATCCCTTTGAAGTAGTAAGTTTCAAGCGCCTGTTCAATGGCTGCTTTGTCTTGATTGTTAGTTTCCATTTTGCTTTTGCTTTGTGCCTTTATGCCCTGCAATGTGCAGAGCATAAAAGCTGTTAATAAAAGGGTTTTCATTTTAATTTAAGTTACGGCCTGCAGCGGTGCCACCGTCAACATTGATGATGGCGCCGGTAATAAAATTGCTTTTGGCAACAGAGTAAGCCATTTGTGCAATATCTTCAACTTCACCAACACGGTTTAGCAAGTGTAAGCCTGCAGTTTGATCGGCATTGTCGCCGTGCATTGGCGTACGGATAGTACCCGGTGCAATGGTATTTACCCTGATGTTATCTTTACCAAACTCGCCGGCCAGTTGTATAGTAAGTGCATGTACCGCTCCTTTTGAAGCCATTTGTGCGGTGATAGGAACCCCGCTAAGCGCATGGTTAACCAAGGGTGTGCCTATATTGATCACTACGCCATCATGCTGTTTAATCATTTGAGGGATTACGGCCTGGGTAGTAAAGTAAGTACCCTTAAGGTTGGTATCTAAAAAACGATCGAGGTATGCCTCATCAACCTCAAGGAACGGCCTTGTTTCGAAAATCCCGGCATTATTGATCAATACATCAACGCCGCCAAATTTATCAACAGCTGTTTGGGCCAGCTTTTCGCCTGTTGCTTTATCACTTACACTACCTGCAACCATGGCCAGGTTTTCGCCAGCCCCAAGTTCCTGGTAAACAGCTTCCAGTTTATCGGCAGTTGTTGAATTGATTACTACGTTATCGCCCATTTCTAAAAAATGACGGGCTATTTCTTTACCGATACCGGATGATGCCCCGGTAACGATTATTGTTTGTTTTTTCATTGTTTTACTTCTTATCGGCAGTGATGCCTTTTTCTCTTAGTACTGATACCTGTTCGCCTGCATATCCCCAATCGTCCAGCTCAACTTCACTAATCACCACGTGGGTTAAATGCGGATCTTTGTTCAGGGTATTGACAATCAAATCGGTTACGCCCTTTATCAGGGTTTGTTTCTGCTCGCGGGTAACACCTTCGCGGGTCAGTTCAATTTTTACGTATGGCATGGCTTTGGTTTTTAAGCAAAAGCTGTTTGTTAAACAGCTTTTGCGGTTATGTTTACATTAAGGTCAAAATCGTTGTAGATCAGGGTATCGCCCAAGTCTTTAAAAAAGTTTCCTGAACGGAACCTCATGCCGTATTTAGTACGGTCAACCACAACTTTACCGGTTGCGCTAACGGTATCAGCGGCGGTAGTAACCTGTGCGTCAAAACTTACAGAATGAGAAATTCCTTTTATAGTCAGATCTCCGGTGATACCATAAGTATCGTTGCCCACTTTGTTGATAGCGGTAACCACAAATTGGGCTTCGGGATAGTTTTCAGAATTAAAAAAGTCGTCAGAAGCGAGGTGACCTGCAAACTGGGCATTGGTAGCCGGGTCAGTTATGTCAAGTATTTTAATAGATGTGGTGTCGATAGCGAATTTACCGCCTGTTAGCTGCCCATCTGCAAAAGTTAAAGAACCTTCTTTTATAGCAATGGTACCATTGTGTGCGCCTGTAACTTTACGACCAATCCAGTCGATATTACTTTTTGCGCTGATGATTTCAAATTTTTGAGTTTCCATTTTGTTATGTCTTTAATGACAATACAAAGTTGCGTACTAACCGCCCGGAAACTGTGTGACCTACATCACAATCGAAACACCGTCCTGTTTATGTGATGTACGTCACATTTTAAGAATGGTATAAGCGGCTCAATGTCTCCCTTGAAACACCTAAATACGAGGCGATTAACTGTTTTGGAACTATATTATACAGTGTTGGATATTGCGCCAATAACTCTTCATAACGATGTTTGGCATCGTTATTCATGAATGATAGCAGCCTTTTTTGTGTAGCCACATAGCCTTTATTGGTACGCCAGCGAAAGAAGTGTTCGCCTTCATGAATTTCTTTGCAAAGTTTTTCACGGTCCTGGCTGGTGAGGCAAAGTACTTCGGCATCTGTAATACAATCAACATTAACTGTGGCGCGGTCGCCGCTATAAAGCGCATTGTAATCCGAAGCCCACCAGGTAGGCATGGCAAACTGCAGGATGAACATTTTCATGTCATCATTGATAAAAAACGATTTCAAATAGCCCGAAAGTACAAAATACTCACAGTCTACTTTATCGCCTTCGCCTATTATAGTTTGCCCTTTTTTAAATTTTTTGTAGGTAAAATGCGAAAAGAAATAATCGAACTGATCGTCGGTTAATGTAATGGTTTTACTTACGTGTTCTTTTAAAATCTCTTTCGGCTGCATGATATAATAAAATAACTACAAAAAACTTTATCTGGATAAGGAAGTCAACATTTAACTTTCTCGTTTATACGGTTTCCGCGTATTTTAGTTTCGCAATTCAAGAAAATAGCAGGTTCAATTGGCGAGTATAAAATTAACTCAAATACGGGCTAATGCAACCATCCGGGAGATAAAAAAGTTACTTTTACCATAGCATGAAAAAACTGACCGATATTTTGCTGCTTGGCGATGAACGCCTGTACCAGGTTTGCGATCCAGTGTTACAGTATGAGCTGCCACTGCTAAGCGGCTGGATTGCCGACATGCACAATGTAATGCAGGAAATAAGGCAGAAATACAACTTTGGCCGGGCAATAGCAGCTCCGCAGTTGGGTATCATGAAGCGGCTTGTTTATATGAATATTGATAAGCCGGTAGTTTTTATTAATCCTGAAATACAGGATGCCAGCGACGAACTTTTTGAGCTTTGGGACGATTGCATGAGCTTTCCTAACCTGCTGGTAAAAGTTAAAAGACATAAAACCATAACGGTAAATTATCTGGACGAAAACTGGCAGCAGCAACAATGGGCAATGACCGATGCCCTCTCCGAACTGATGCAGCATGAGCACGACCATTTAAATGGCATTTTATGTACCATGCGCGCCATCGACAATATGTCGTTTAAATGGCGGCCTTAACTGTTGATGTATTCATCTTATTTTTCTGCTTATGAAGCAATTTATAACACACATTACATTGGTGGTTAATGACTATGACGAAGCAATTCAATTCTATACAGAAAAATTGAATTTCGACCTGGTAGAAGACACATGGATCAAGGAAAATAAAAGATGGGTTTTGGTAAGGCCGAAAGGTGCATCAGAGTGCTGTTTATTGCTGGCAAAGGCTGTGGGCGAAGAACAACAAAGCAGGATAGGACAACAAACAGGTGGCCGCGTGTTTCTTTTTTTAAGAACCGACGATTTTTGGCGCGACTACCATGCAATGCAAGATAAGAATATCCATTTCGTACGTGAATCCCGGGTTGAACCATACGGCACGGTTGCCGTTTTTAAAGATCCCTTTGGTAATTTGTGGGACTTGCTGGGTTGAAGAACTATCTAAATAAAAATTAAAACACCTGTAACGTATAGGGGTAAAGAGTGGTCATAGTTGTATCACGATTAAAACCCCATTTATGAAAAATTATATTTTACTTCTTCTGCTTGCCGGGCAAACCGCTGTGGCGGCAGCGCAAGATGGCGACAGCCGTTCATTATACCTTACTAAATCCTTAGCCAACGATGCCATTACCAGCGCTGTAGTACGTACTTCGGCCGGAGGTATTGTGGTTAGCGGGCAAGCCGGACAGGCCCCTCGGATTGAAGTTTACATTAAAGGCAATAACGGTAGTGAACTCTCAAAAGAAGAGATCAAAAAACGCCTTGATAAAGATTACACGCTCGATATATCTGTTAGCGGGCATGAAGTTAAGGCCGTTGCCAAAAGTAAACGCCAGAGTTTTTTTAACTGGAGAAGCTCGCTAAGCATTTCGTTCCGCATTTATGTACCGCAACAATGCTCAACCGACCTGGAAACCAGCGGCGGCGGTATTGCTCTTGATAACTTAAAAGGCAACGAAAAGTTCAGCACCAGCGGAGGAGGCTTGCAAATTGACAGGCTTTATGGCACTATCCGCGGCAATACTTCGGGCGGCGGCATTCATGTTTCCAATTCGGGCGATGATATCTCGCTTGAAACCAGTGGCGGCGGTATCGAAGCAAAAAACTGCAATGGCAAGATCAGGCTTGAAACCAGCGGTGGCGGCATCACTTTAGAAAATCTAAAAGGCACTATCAATGCCGAAACCAGCGGCGGCGGGGTTAATGGCAATAACATCAGCGGCGAGCTCATTACCAGTACATCAGGCGGCAGCATCGATCTTAAACGCATGGCAGGCAGTGTTAGTGCAGAAACCAGCGGCGGTGGCTTATACGCCCAAATGCTTAAAGTTGGCAAATACCTTAAACTGGAATCAAGCGCAGGCAATGTTGATATCGAACTTCCGCAGAACCAGGGCTATGACCTCGACCTGCGTGGTGAAGGCGTATCACCATCATCGGTTGCCAAATTTAACGGGCAGTGGGAAAAGGAACGGGTTAACGGCAAATACAATGGCGGCGGTATTCCGGTTAAAGCTGAAGCATCTGGCGGAAGCGTTAATATTAAATTCAGGTAAAACCATTTTGGCCTCTGTACGGCATAAAAGCTCGGGTTACGTAACCCGAGCTTTTTGTTTTCGGTTAAGGTTTCTATCCAGGGAATTAACATCACAGTTAACTTAAAAAAGTGAGGGAACAGTGCGATTCCCTCTCGAGATTATCGTGTGGACACATCTTTAAAGAAATGTCATAGATAGAGCTGCGATGGACTGGGCGTAGAAGATTTCTCCTCACCTCTGGCACACAAATCCCACCTTTGGCTCGTCGAAATGACATTTTTTTCTATCAATGATAAGATTAAAAAGATGTGTCCACACGATAATCTCAAGATGGAACTTGAAAACTCTTTGTTCATTTAGTTCTTTTTCCGGCCAGAGCCACCAATCCCAATACCGGCCCTATCGCCAGCATCATATAAACGTACCTGGAGTTTTCAACTGTCCGTAAAGCGGTGATGAGTTGAATACTTACAATGGTAATGGCAAAGCCAATGCAATTAACGATAGTGAGCGCAGTACCTTTTAATTGCTGATCGGCATTTTGTGCAACCAGGGTTGAAAACAATGGCGAATCGGCAATAACAGCAATACTCCAAACCAATAAAAACGCAATTAACATCCACGCCGAACCGGCAAACAAAAACAGCGGCGATACTAAACAGCAGATACATGAAATTGCCAATGCTGACACTGCCACATTTTTCACCCCCTTATATTGAGACAGGGTGCCGCTACCCGCACAGGCCAGTGCCCCAACGCCAATGATAAGGAAGGATAATAATGGCACATTTAAATTAGCTTCAGTATACCGGGTATTATAGGCGCTTAATATAACCGGCACAAAAGCCCAAAAGGCATAAAGTTCCCACATGTGCCCGAAGTAACCAAAAGCCGCTGCCCTGAATTGTTTGTTACCGAAACTTTTAACAAACGCCGCCGGATTCAGCGCTGATCCCTGTTTTCTCCCTGCGCCATCGGGCACAAGCAATACCATGGCGCATCCGCCCAAAGCAGCTAATACCGAAGTTGACAATATAACGTAACGCCAGGGCAATGCCGACATTAAACTTTTAAGCAGATGCGGAAATGATGTGCCTAACACCAAAGCGCCAACCAAAAAACCCAACGCTTTTCCTAATCCCTGCGGATAATGATCGGAGGCTATTTTCATGCCTACCGGGTAGATCCCTGCGAGGAAAAAACCTGTGGAATATCTTAATATCAGTATGGTAGTGGCGTCCGTACCCGGTAAGCACGCCAACCCGTTGATAAAAGCGGCAATAAGTGCACAAATAAAAAACACACGTGCCGGCGAAAATCTGTCGGCAATACTCAGGATAGCAAAAACAAGGGTTCCGGTAATAAAACCAAGTTGAACTGCACTTGTCAGGTAAGCCAGATAAGATGGTTCAAGCTGCAATTGTTTAGCAATGTCGCCCATAACCGCGTTGCCCGCAAACCATAACGAAGTACAAAAAAACTGGGAAAGTACAATTACGGGGAGGATACGTTTCATTGGTTTTGCCAAATGATGAGCTGAAATTAAAGAAGCACAATGATAATTATAAACTGTGCCTTTTGAACAATGATGGCTACTTTTATCTGGGGAACTCCTATTTAAACCAATGATAGACACGAGGCTCCTACGGAGCCTATAGTTGCTTTAGAACAATTTTCTACAAACACGATACTCCTCCGGAGTAATAAAGCCTAAATTCTTTTTCAAACTCCGTAGGAGTATCGTGTTTGTAGACAGGCAAAATCAAAATGCTCGGGCTCTGTAGGTGCCTCGTGTTTTAAAGTGATACCATTCCTGCTTTTATTTCCTCTGTGTTGTCTTTATAAAAATATGTATCTTGAGTTTCAAAACTAAACCTAATCCCATCACCACTACCAATGGACAAGCAACAAATTACCGACCAAATAAAATGGATGATTGCCGACGGCAATACCGACCATGAAATTGAGGCTTTGTTGGTTGGAGAAGGGGTTACACGTACCGAAGCAAAGCGTACTATTGCTATAATTAAACATGAATTGCATCCGGATGAATATCCTGAATTTATTGAGCCCGATAAGCGTCGAAATTATTGGTGGCCTGCTTTGTTAACCATCGCAGTTATCCTAATCTTAGGGGTTTTATATTACTGGCATCGTCCGAAATTAAACACAGCCGAAAGAGAGATAACTCCGGCGGATATGATGCGGCTCATCAAAGCAGGTCCAGGCGTTTACACTACCGAACTCAATAAGATCAACAGCGGCTGGGCATTCGATCAGGATAAAAACAGATGGGAGAATAAAAAACGAAAAACAGCCCTCGCTATCAGGATGGAACAAGTATTGTATATGTGCCCGGCATTGCATGATCACTCATTCCAGGATTATCTTGAAAATCATGACTTCATAGATATAATTTATACAAAACACGGAAGCAAAATTTACCAAAACAATGAATTCATGTTCACTATCCAAACCAATGAACATTATACCATGATTTCGCTGGCCTTACGGTAAATTGTTCAAAATATATTCATCCCCTTTCCATTGATTGTAAAAAGCATAAAAATTTGCTTTGCATTTTCTTCTATTGCCTAACAACAAGCTTTTTACAAAACACTAAAATTTATAGCCCCTTAACCCTTTATTAACAGTGCCAATTTGTTTATGGCAAGCAAACAACTGAAAATCAGCTTAAAGTAGCTTGTTTTAAAAAAGCAATACCAATTTTAATTAATAGATAAGTTAACTCCTTATTTATTTCCTGATAATAAAACAACCGTTGCTTTGCAGCAATTTATTGCCCGCCTATGCTCAACTTAGGCCGCTATTAAAAAGGGGTTATCATTAATTAAAAACTATGGAAAAAAACTACAGATCTATTCTTAGATTATGGCACAGATCGGGTAAAACGATTTGTCTTTTTATGCTGATGCTTGTAGCCTCATCAATGGCTTTTGCACAGCAACGTACCATCAGGGGTACCGTTACCGACGAAACCAACTTACCGTTACCCGGGGTAGTAGTAACGGTTAAAAGTACAGGTAAAGCAACTTCAACATCAGCTAACGGTATTTACCAGGTTATGGTAAGCGGACCGGACGACGTGATCAAATTTACTTTTTTAGGTTCTTTGCCGAAAGAAGTAACCATCGGCGACAAAAAAGTGGTTAACGTTACCATGGTTACCGACACCAAACAACTTAAAGATGTTGTGGTTATCGGTTACGGTACCGCAAGCCGTAAGGACGTAACAGGCGCTATCACTTCAGTTAAAGCCGAAGATTTTAACGCCGGCGTACTAACTACTCCTGCCGAATTATTACAAGGTAAGGTGGCCGGTTTAAACATCACCAAAAGCGGTGACCCTAACAAGCAACCAGCCACTATATTAAGGGGGCCATCAACATTGCGTGAAGGTGCTGCACAGCAACCGTTTTATGTAATTGACGGTGTACCGGGCGCTTCTATCGACCTTTTGGCCCCCGCCGATATCGAAAGTATCGACGTATTAAAAGACGCGTCTTCTACAGCTATCTACGGTTCACGTGCGGCCAACGGTGTAATCATCGTTACTACACGCAGGGCTAAAGCCGGCCAAACCCGCTTAACTTACAGTGCTTACGGAGCAGTTGAAAACGTATCAAAAAACATCGACGTACTTACCGGCGATGAGCTTCGTAAATATTTAACCGACAATGGAGTACCTAAATTGAGCACCGCAGATGATGACGGCTCAAATACCAACTGGCAAAAGCTGGCCGAAAGAACAGGTTATTCACAAAACCATAACCTTTCATATGGTGGCGCAGGTACAAATTCGGAGTATGGCGCGAGCGTAAACTACATGAAAAACAATGGTATCCTCAGAAATACCAGCCTTGAGCGCACTATTTACAAAGGCTATATTAACCAACGCTTTTTTAACGATCGTTTAAAACTGGGTATCACCCTTACTAACAGTGCTACCAAAAACAACGATATTTTCCAAAGCCAGGTTCTATCGGGTATTTTATTTTATCTGCCAACGGTTAGCCCTTATAATGCCGATGGTACTTATAAAGAAAACTATACCCGTACAGGCAGCGGTCCTTTGAACCCTTTATCGTTAATAAATAATAACTTTACAAGAACAGAGAATAACAAAACACTGATCAATGGTTTTGCTTCGGTTGACATCTTAAACGGTTTAAAATTTACCGTATCCGGATCGACCCAAAAGGAGCAGAACAATGTTAACACCTACTCTACCAGCCAATCGGGTATTTATGTAAATGCAGGAGGTGTAGCTGTACGTAGTGCTTATACCAATACCAGCAACGTTTTAGAGGCTTATTTTAACTATGACCGTGTGTTTGGTAAACACTCGCTAAAATTATTAGGTGGTTACTCTTATCAGCAAGACCGTAACAATGACGGCTTTGGTGTGCAAACACAAGGATTTTCAAATGATGCCTTAACATACAACTATCTGGCATTATCAAATCCAACGCAGCTTTCACAAATTGTGTTCAACCCTAACTATATTTCTACGTTGAGGTTTGTATCGTTCTATGCCCGTGGCCAGTACGAGTTTTCAAATAAATATCTTTTACAGGCTTCATTAAGGGAAGACGGATCATCGGCATTTGGTGTTAACCAGCGCCATGGTTACTTCCCGGCAGTTTCTGCAGGATGGAAGATCACCAACGAAGATTTCATAAAATCGGTTCCTGTTATCAGCGATTTGAAATTAAGGGCCGGTTATGGTGTATCCGGTAACAGCTTAGGTTTCGATGCCTTTACTGCAAGATTGATTTACGGTGTGCCTCCGGGTGGTGGTAAATTTTTGAGCAATGGTAACATTGTTAACCCTATTGGCCCGGTGCGTAACGACAACCCCGATCTGAAATGGGAAAGTACTGCTACCACCAACATCGGTTTGGATTTCGGTTTGTTCAACAACCGTTTAACCGGTTCGGTAGATTATTATATCAAGAAAACATCCGACCTGATCTATACCTACCCGGTATCAACCACACTTTACTTCTATCCGTTTTACACTGCTAACGTAGGTAAAATCAAAAACAGCGGTATCGAGGTTGTTTTAAATGCCGTACCTGTAAAATCACAGGCTTTTACCTGGCGCACCTCTTTCAACGTTTCGCATAACAAAAACGTTGTTCAAAGCTTATCAAACAGCCAGTTCGGCCTTAACTTTATTCAAACTGCCCAGTTAGGCGGTAAAGGCCAATCGGGAAACTACAGCCAGATCATACAGCCTGGCTATGCCATCGGAACGTTTGACCTGTGGCATTATCTTGGTAAAAACGCTAACGGCGTAAGTACCTATCAAAAAGCCGATGGCTCAACTACTGCTACACAACCGCTTACTACCGATCAGTTTATTAAATATGATGCCCAGCCTAAGTTGGTTTACGGATGGAGCAACAGTTTCTTCTATAAAGGCTTCGACTTAAACTTCCTGGTGCGTGGTGTTTATGGCAACAAGATCCTGAATGCAACCCTCGCTGCATTGAACAACCCTGCCGATTCAAAACTGCAGAACATCCCGAGGTTTACCTTAGGCGAATCATTTAAGGATATCAACGCCTACCTGATCTCTGACCGTTTCCTTGAAAGCGGCTCATACCTGCGTTTGGATAACGCTACTTTAGGTTACACCATTAAACCGCATATCCAGGCTATCAAGAGCTTACGTTTCTATGCTTCGGGCAATAACATTTTCATCATCACTAAATACCGTGGTGTTGATCCCGAAGTTAACATAGGCGGCTTAACCCCGGGTATCGATAATCGCGATTTCTATCCTAAAACACGCACGTTCAGCTTAGGTATAACTGCACAATTCTAATAAACCCAGAAAGACAAAAGATGAAAAAGATATTTTTAGCATGTGCCGCTTTCGCTACCATGATTGGCACATATTCATGTACAAAATTAGATGTACCTGTTGAATCACAATACGTAAAATCCAACTTCCCAACTACCGATGCTGACTATACTGCATTGTTGGGTACTATTTATTCAAACCTTTCGTCAAGCTACGCAGTGCCTTACTGGCGTATGCAGGATATGTCGACAGATGAGGCTATCCTACCTGCCCGCGACGGTAACTTTGACGACGGAGGTCAATACCGCCAGTTACACTACCACACCTGGACCTTTGACCACCCGAACGTTATCGGGGTATGGCAATGGGGTTTCGGTGGTATCAATACCTGTAACCGTATTATTACTGTTATCAATGCGTCCTCGTCAACAGCGGCGAAAAAAGCGTCGTCAATTGCTGAGGTTAAAGCAATGCGCGCCTTATACCTTTACTTCATGATGGACCTGTATGGCAACGTTCCTATCATCACCGACTTCCCGGTGACTACGCAACCTACCAATCAGCCACGCGCTAAAGTGTATGAGTTTATTGAAAGCGAACTTAAAAGTGTTTTACCGTTATTACCTGCCAAAAGCAGCAATGCCGCAACTAACGTAGGCCAATACGGCCGCCCGACAAAAGGAATGGTGTTTGCCCTGCTTGCAAAAATGTACCTAAACTCGGGTGTATACACCGGCACCACCCGTTACCAGGAAACCGTTGCCATGTGCGATAGCGTGCAATCCAATACCAACTACTTCCTGGATGCAAAATACCGCGACATATTTTTGCCAACCAACGGTCCGCAGGTTAATGAAACCATTTTCGCAGTTCCTTATGACCAGCAAATCCCGGGCAACCAGTTTACCCGTTTCGGCTTCTTCTATTACCTGGCCCAGGCGTACGGCTTTAACGTTGGTTTAAGTATTGCCATGAGCACTACGCCTGAGTTTTATAACCGCTTTAACATCCCGGGCGACGACCGTACCAAAACCTGGCTGGCCGGTCCGCAATATTACCCTGATGGCAATGGTGGTTTCACTAACCAGCCGGTTTACTATCCGGCCCCGAATGCTACCAAGCAAATTAACATTATCCCAACCTTAACACTCACCGGTTTAAAACCGATGGACTTGGGTAATGATGTGACTACTTCGCAGTCTGAAGGTGTACGTTCCATCAAATATTATCCTGATGTTAACATCATCCAGGCAACCCGCTTAAACAGTAACGACGTTCCGGTATTCCGTTTAGCCGATATTTACCTGATGAAAGCCGAAGCTATTTTACGCGGCGCAGCACCAACCACTATAAACGGCGACGCGCAAACTCCACTTACATTAGTAAATAAGCTACGTACCCGTGCGCACGCGGAGCTTGCCACATCAATTGATTTGGATGCTTTGCTGGATGAGCGCGCACGTGAGCTTTCATGGGAAGCATGGCGCCGTAATGACCTGATCCGTTATGGTTTATTCGAGAAGGAATACCCGCTACCGGTAATGGGCGGCAAAACCGATGATCTGAAAATGAACACCGATCCAACCCGCAGGTTATATCCAATTCCGTCTACCGAATTAAAAACCAACCCTAACCTGAAACAAAACCCGGGTTATTAATCAATAACTTTTTTACAAAGCGCAAAAGGCGGGCCTTTTGCGCTTTGTTTATTAAACCAATAATATATTTACCAAATGAAACTTACAGGCGGATTAATTGCTGGCATTGTTCTTTCAGCATCAGCATTATTGAGCAATCCCGGCGACCAGAAAATGAACCATTTTCAGGTAATAGGCTCGCACAATAGCTATAAACAGGCCATCAACCCAAAGCTGTTCCGTTTTTTGCAACAGCGCGATTCGGTTGGCATGAGTAAGATTGATTATGAGCACATCAGTCTCACCGACCAGCTTAATTTAGGCTTAAACGCTTTGGAAATTGACGTTTATGCCGATACCAAAGGTGGCAAATATGCCCATCCTAAAGGGCTGGATTGGGTACCGGGTCAGCCGGCTTTTGATACTCAGGGTGTAATGAAGGAGCCGGGCTTTAAAGTATTCCACATAGAGGATATTGATTTCCGCAGCAATTGCGCCACTTTTAAGCTTTGCCTGCAGGAGCTGAAGAAATGGAGTGATGAACACCCGGATCATAACCCCATATACATTACCATGAACGCCAAAGATGAGGCTTCGGATAAACCAGGATTCACTGTTCCGGAAAAATTTACAGCTAAAACCTTTGCCGATCTGGATAAAGCGATATTGGATAACCTTGGCAAACAATATTTAATTACACCAGATGATGTACGCGGTACATACAAAACCCTTGAGGCAGCGGTACTGCGTAACAACTGGCCAACTTTGAAAGCAGCTAAAGGTAAGTTCATCTTTATTCTTGATGAGAAAGGTGAAAAAAGGGCTGCCTATATCGCGGGGCATCCATCGTTGAAAGGCCGCGTATTATTTGCCGATGCACAACCCGGCACACCTGAAGCAGCCATCCACATCATGAACGATGCTAAAAAGGATCTGGCAGCAATTCAGAAACTGGTTAAGAAAGGTTACATCATCCGTACCCGCGCCGATTCGGATACCCAGGAAGCCCGTGCCAACGACATGAGTTCTTTTGAAGCAGCGCAAAAATCAGGCGCGCAAATCATCAGTACCGATTATTATAAAAAGAGTACCCATTTTAGCTCAGATTATGTGATCAGCTTTAACGGAGGCACTTATTTCAAAGAAAATCCGCTGTTTAAAACAACAGCCTCAGCTTCGGTAGGTAAGTAAGTCATGCATTTATACACGAATCAAACAGGCCCGGCTTCAAAACCCGGGCCTGTTTGATTTTATACAGTCATGGTGCTGGTAGTGGGATCAATAATGGCTTTAACTTCGGCAATGCTGGTTACCGGGAAGCCACCTTTCAAAGCATGCTCGCGCACAACATCTTCGCTTTCGGCAATGTGGATGCAGTAAATCTTATCGGCAGTAACAAACGACTGGATCCAGTGATAGGGCTTACCCAATTCATTCACAACCGAACACGATGCCTGTGAAATTGCCTGTAATTCTTCGGGCGACAAGTTACCGGCCCCCGGTAACTCCCGTTCAATAACAAATTTTTTCATAAAACATGATTTAATAGTTAAATATTACTTTCAACAGCAACGTTAAATCAAACAGGTGAAATTTGATAGATGGGGAACGGTAAACGACGCTAAGCAAGTCGCAATGGTTTATAAACCAAAGCTATACAATAAATAAACAATAATCCAACTTCCGAATATTTATTTTCATTAACGCAGGTTTCCGAAAACAAAAACCCCATGCAGCATTACACGGGGTTTATACCTAATTACGTATTACTTTCTTAAAATTTAGCCTTATTGCCATTGCGTACAGCCATTTTAAGCCTGCGCCGCTTAAGCGAGATTTGGGTGTTCACCTGCCTGTTTTCCTCAACATGCCGGTAATAGGTATTTAAGATCTCTTTATAGGAGATCTTTCCGCCGATGGCATTTCCGGCGTCGATAACAGGCAACACTTCTACCGACTCTTCGGCCATGATCTCCATCACACGTTTCAACGGATCATTGCCCTTTACAGCTTGTTTACTTGCCCGGGTGATATTACCAATAGCGAGCTCTGCAGATGTACTGTGATTATAAATATCAGCCCTGTTAACCATACCCGCGTATGAGCCATCATTATTAGTAACAATAAAAAAGTTTTGAATAGTGCCATTTCCACCAAGCAGGGCTCTTGTTTCGGCTATAGTGCTCTTGCTGTTTAATGTTATACCTACTTCATTGTTAACATCAGCCACAGTTAATACCTGCAACAGATCAGGCTCGTACGAATCCGGTGTGTACACGCCACGACGGGCAATCTTTTCGGTCATGATGGTATTCTCCATCAGGAAAAATGATACCAGGTATGATGCTGTACAGGCACCAAGCAGGGGCAGCAAGGCATGCGACTGCATGGTGGCTTCCAGGGCAAAGGTGATGCTGGTTAAATAAGCCCTTGAAGCGCCGGCAAACATGGCCGCCATACCAATAAGTGCAGCTATCGGAACACTTACACCGGCATCAGGAAATGTTAACTGTATTAACGCACCAAAAGCCGCACCGGCCGCACCGCCAATGGTTAACAAAGGAGCCAGCGTACCACCAGATGTGCCGCTGCCCAGCGCAATAGCCCACGAAAGGAATTTGAAAAAACACAAACGCACAATTAACATCACCGACAATGTACCCGATAGGATAGTAATGATATTATCATACCCTACCCCAAGGGTATGCGGAGCAAAATAACCTATAAGGCCTACGGCTAAACCGCCAATTGCAGGCCACCACATCCAGTGGATAGGCAGCTTTTCAAAATAATCTTCAATCAGATAAACAATTTTGGTTAGTCCCAATGATATAAATCCGATGGCTAAACCAATAATACTGTAAACAGCCAGTGCAGTATTTGAGGGTGTGTCTACATCAGGCATTGGGAATACCGGGCCGGATTCAAACAATAAATGGTGCCCCGCCGCTCCTGTAATACAAGCCAACGCCACAGGTAATATTGCCTTTGGCGAAAACTCGAACAGCAGCAATTCAATAGCCAAAAACACTGCGGCTATAGGTGTACCAAATATGGCCGACATACCGGCCGTTGCTCCTGCCGCCAAAATGATTTTACGTTCATTGGGCGATATTTTGAATAACTGTCCAAAAGTTGAACCAAGTGCGCCGCCGGTTGCAATAATTGGCCCTTCGGCACCAAAAGGGCCACCGGTACCTATGGCTATTGCTGATGATACCGGCTTCAAAAATGTTATAATCGGCTTTATTTTGCTCTTATTTACCAGTATCTGCTCCATAGCCTCGGGTATGCCATGCCCCCTGATAGCCTTTGAACCATACAAAGCCATAAAGCCCACCATAATACCGCCTATTGCCGGTATCACAATAACCCATAAACCCAAATGGTTGTTGGCCGGGCTATGGAAGCTGGCATCCAGCGTTCCGTAAAATGAAATATTGGTAACGATGTTTATAAGATAGATAAGTCCTTTGGCAATTACGCTGATGAGGCATGCAATGAGGATACAAACTGCCGATATAAAGATCAGCCTTGTTTTCATTTGCCGGGTACCTTTTAAGCCGGATTTAAAATTGTAAAGATCATTTAAGGAGGGCGAAACCGGGATGGCGTTCTGTTTTGTTTCCATGTTTTGATTAGTCCCGCTCCATTTTTAGGGGACTGTACTATTTTTATTGCAAAGGTAATACTTAAAGCAGCATAAATAAATTTTATTTTCAATTTTATATTGCACATGCAATATTTTTATTCAACATTTGCTTAATTTTTAATAAAAATCATTGCACAAACAATAGTCATGAAAATCACCAGTATCATCCTTTCTGTTTTAGGTGCCGTAAGCATCATTGCCGGATTATTATTGTTCAGGAACCTGAATACAGTTAACCCGTTCGACTCTCACCCCTGGAGCATTAACATTAATGGCATCCGGTCATTTCCATGGCCTGTTTTTGGAGGTGCAGTACTGTTAAGCCTCGGAGTTATTTTCAACATGGCTACCTGGGAGCAGCCAAAAGGCCGCCGCTTTTAATAAATTAGCACGTTTTATAAAAGTACCCGCTTAAATACAAATCAATAAATGGCGAAAAACAAAGATAAATGCGATTTGGGGACCTGCTTTTTATGCACTCACTGTTTGCCCGACTGGATCCCGGCCATCAGCGCCGCCAGGAAAAATATCGTTGTAAAAAAAGGGCAGCAGATCTTTAAGGAAGGCGATCCCGTTACCGGCATTTACTTTGTTTATTCGGGCACCGTAAAAGTTCATAAAAAGTGGGATAAGGAAAAAGAGCTTATCCTCCGTTTTGCCCGTGAGGGGGATATTGTTGGTCACCTTGGTTTAGGCAGTACCGAGTTTTACCCGGTTTCGGCCACGGCTATCGAGGCGGGTATAATTTGTTATATCGAAATGCCATTTTTTGAAAGCACCCTGCAGGTTAACAATAACTTTGTTATTAAACTAATGCGCTTCTTTGCCAACGAACTGCAGGAGTCAGAAAAACGCATGCGCAACCTGGCCCACATGCCGGTTAAAGGCCGTGTAGCGCAGGCTTTCATTTCGCTCAGAAACAAATTCGGACTTAACGAAGAAGGTTTTATAAATATTGAACTTACCCGGCAGGACCTGGCCTCATTTACCGGGGCAGCCTATGAATCACTGTTCCGCACCATAAATGATTTTATCGACGAGCAGATCATCGAAATATCCGGCAAAAGCATCCGCATAAAAAATGAAGCCGTGTTGTTGAAATTTACTGAAGAGGAACAGCAGGCGGGATAAAACTACGGAACCGTTGTTGGAGACAACAATGGCGAAAGCAGAATTTACTATTGTCAAAGGAACCCTTCCATTTTTAGTATCTTTGATAGTAATGAACCTTATTACCAAAACCGCCTTCAAATACTTCGCAATAACACTCGTTTGGCTGTTGCTTGCATTTTATATCATAAATGAAACTAGCTTTGTCCCTGAGTTTATCCCTTATACCCCTATTAAAATCAGGGGACTAATTTTCACTTTCATACATATAACAACCATCATTTTTTTCGAAAAAGAGGTCTTGCATATAAACCCGGACCTAACGATTTCCAGACTTATATTTTACAGCATCGGAGTTTGGTTTATAATAGAATCGGTGTATCAGGCGATCAGGCAGCTAACTTTTGACGAAAACAGGCTACATTCTTTTCTTGTAGCAGTTATCGCCATGACAATATTTAATTCCATTATCTCTTTTTTAACTGCTTTTCAGCTAAAGACAAAACGTACAGATAGGTTAATCACCTATATAATCGTCATTTTGGTTTTCTTTTCAATTGTAATTAAGATATTCCCAAACCTTACAGCGCCATAAGGAAATCAGGGCGTTAGCAGGCAAATATCGGCTCTGCCAATGCTGATGATATCACAAACAATAGCGAGAGGCGACAGTAAATAAACAAAACAGCAACACCTACCGCTGATATCTTCTCCAAACCTGCAGCCATTTTTTATTATTGGGATAATGCCTGTGCTTAGTCATGTTATTAAACAGCAGCGCCACCAGCAACAGGATCATCGCACCTGAAAATACCGGGCTAAATACATACATATACCCCAGCGCCTTGATCTTTTCAGAGCCTATATTGGCTATCAATGCTGTAGCGCCACCCGGCGGGTGCAGGGTTTTGGTAATCTGCATCAATACTATCGATATAGATACCGACAGTGCCGCCGCCAACCATATTTCATGAGGAACCAGTTTATGAATAGTAACACCAACCAGTGCACACAGCACATGGCCGCCGATCAGGTTACGTGGCTGTGCCAGCGGACTGTTAATAACACCATATATCAATACCGAAGATGCTCCGAATGAGCCAATCAGAAAAAGATTATCCGTGGCCGTAAAGTATTTGCTGTTTAGTAACCCAATAAGTGCTATACCGGCAAAGGAGCTAATGAAAGTCCAGAAATGCTCTCTGAAATCAACAAGGGTTTCTTTATAAACTATGTATTTTGCCGTGCGAATGTGCCTGTGTAACCGTCTTCTCATATCATAACCGGCATTAGCCGATAGTTTGTTCCTCTGTTAAAACTCCTTGTTCATCATCCTGCTTAACTATTTTCTTACCTGCCCGTTCGGTAGCCAATGAAGCCACTACACAGGTAACCAATATCAGAATGATGGTACCGTTCAGGATATTGTCGTCAATAATTTGTGCCTTATAACCAACCAAAATAATTGCCAGCGTTGCCGCGGCGTGCGCACTGCTTAATCCGAATATCAGTGTACGCTGCGTTGACGAATATTTAAATATTTTTTGGGTAGATAGCGCCGCCAGCCATTTACCAAGCAAAGCGCCAAGTGTAAGGCTAACTGCTACTATGGCAGCCTGCGGACCTCGGCCAAGTACACGCAGGTCAACCAGCATGCCTACGCTGATCAAAAAGAATGGTATAAAAATAGCGTTGCCTACAAACTCGATCCGTGCCATTAATACCTGCGATTGCTGCACCGATTTATTCAGGGCCAGCCCGGCCACAAAGGCACCAATGATTGGCTCAACCCCGGCCAGCTGTGAAAGAAAAGCCGACAGGAACACGATAAAAAGCACAAACACATAGGGCAGCGTTTTGCTATCGCGATAGCGGTTAAAAAACCAGCCTGCCAAGGGAGGTATCAGCGCAAACATAATGAACGCAAATAAGGAAAGCGATATCATCAGTTGCAGCCAAAAACTGAAACCAAGTCCGCCATCCTTAGCACCCATAATTACAGGCAGCAATATTAACACCGCGGTGTCGGTGAGTATGGTGCCGCCTACGCTTATGGCTACAGCCTCATTTTTAGCTATACCGTATTTGCTTACAATGGGATAAGCCACCAGCGTATGTGTAGCGAACATACTGGCTGTAAGGGCCGAGGTTATTAACGAATAACCCAATACATAATAACAAACCGGAAAACCTATCAGGATTGGGATGCAGAAAGTAAAAAGGCCAAACACCAGGCTCTTGTGCTTTTTTTGCTTAAACTCATTTAGGTCAAGTTCGATACCGGCTATGAACATGATATACAGCAGGCCGATGGTAGAGAACAGTTCAACCGCCGAGCTTTTACGAAGCAGGTTTAATCCATGCGGCCCCACGGCTATCCCCGCCATAATGAAACCCACTATACCGGGAATTTTAAACTTACCCATAATGATGGGGGCAAGCAAAATGATCAGCAATATCAGCGAGAAGATAAGTACCGGGTTACTAAACGGCAGTTCGAGCTGCTGCGTTAACCGGCCCAGGATATCGGCATTATGCATGCCGCAAATTTAGCACATAATCATTTACTTTCTCCTGTCGATAAATTTAACCGGCTTACGTACAGCTTCAGGGAATTGTAATTTCTGCATTTCATCGGCTTTAAGGTAGGTGATATGCGGGCTCACCCTCAGCCGGGCCTGTAAATTGGCGCGGATCTTCCGGTCGCATTCATCGGTATAGCTCACAGGCAGCAGGTGCAGCAGCACTTCATCCATGCCAATTTCGTTCGAGTACACTTCGGCTACAAAATCTTTGATCTCCTCCATTCCATTCAGCAAATCGAACAATGCTGGTGGGTATAGGGTAGTGCCTTTAAATTTGATCATCTGTTTTTTACGCCCTACTATGGATGACAGCCGGATACTGGTGCGTCCGCAAGCGCAGGGCTCATCAAAATAATGACAGATATCTCCGGTCTTATACCTCAGCAGCGGCATCCCTTCAACACCAAGCGTAGTAATGGTCACCTCGCCCGATTCGCCTGGAGCAACGGGGTTGTTATGCTCATCCAATACTTCTACTATCAATAATTCGGGTTGGTGATGCCCGCCCCTGCCCTCGCCGCACTCGGTAAAAGCGGTTTGCATTTCGGTAGAGGCATAGGTGGAATACAACTTGATATTCCAGGCTTCGGTTATTTTTTGGCCGAGGATATTCAGGCTGAAATCGGTATTGCGGATATTTTCGCCAATACAAACCGCTTTTTTAACCGATGAGGCATTGATATCAATATTATGCTCCTGCGCAAAGTGGATCAGCTTTAAAATGAACGATGGCACCGCTACAATGGCCGTAGGTTTCAGCCTTAAAATGGTTTCCCACTGTAGCGACGGCACACCCGGTCCCAGCCTGATAATACCCGCCCCTATCTTGCGAATGCCCGAATAATAAGCCATTCCCGCCATAAACTGCCTGTCGAGCGTAAGCATCAGTTGGTACAAATCGGCAGGCGAACCATCGGCACAGGTAAAAGAATTATATTCGTTGAATGCCAATCGTTCCAGATCACCCTCAGTAAGGGCTATGGTTACCGGGCTGCCTAAGGTACCCGAGGTTGAACTATATTCAATGACCCTGCCCCTATCCACACATAAAAAATCGTCATTACGTTTTTGAAGGTCTTCTTTGGTGGTGGTTGGGATCAACCGCAGGCCATCAAGCGTTCTGATTTGGCTAATATCGATATGATGTTTAGCAAAAAGGTCTTTATAAAACGGCGAATTGCGGCTGAGATAGGTCAGTAACTCCTGCAATTTTTGTTCCTGTATGTTAACAACCTCGCGTCTGGGTTGGTATGCTAATGATTTAGGCGGAGATACTATCACTTTTCAATAATTACCACGGCAGATGCCATTGTTTTTAAATGGGTTAATGATACAGAAATTTTCAGCGGGCCGTTGCGGTTGATCACTACGGCGCTTTCGCCAATGGGCTCCAAAATAGGTTTGCCGCTTTCATCATTAGTGACTTCAATTTCGTTAAAGGCGGTATCCTTTAGCCAACCGGTACCCAGCGCCTTAAAAAAAGCTTCCTTGGCGGCAAAACGGGCGGCATAGTGCTGATACTTGTTGGCTTTACTTTCGCAATAAGTAATCTCATTTGCCGAAAAAACGAGCTCGCGGAAGCCTTGCTCTTTGGCGATGCTGCTTTGCACGCGCTCTACTTCTATCATATCAATACCTACCCCGTAAACTGTCATGGACTTAGCTTTTTAGTACATTTTTCAACCTGTTTTTTAATATAATTTTCCTCATTTACAGTGGCAATCACTTTAGTTAAAGCAGTTTTGTAGTAACCGAGGGCTTTTTTATAATCGCGGTGTTTAAACGAGTAATCTCCGGCTATTACGTAAGCATGGTAAAACTGCGGATTGCTTGCTACTACGCTATCCGGATTGATCTCGCCCCCATCAAAAGCTTTTTGTTTCAGTGTGCGGAAAGTTATAAAATCATGATAAGCCTTTGTATTCAAAAACGTATCGGGTTTAATAGTTAGCGTGCTATCTATAATTTCATGATCAGTTTGCATGCCTTTCATGGCAAAGATCTTTTTCAAATCGTAAGCCACAAATTGCCCCAACTGCCATGGCGAAGTTGATACCCAAACCAGCAGCTTTTGAGGCTCAAACACTACCGAGTGATGGGCGATTAATTGGTTCAGCGTTTTTTCATTCCCCATACCAATATCTTCGCCATGCAAGCCCTGGCGGTTACGGAGTATATCCACCGTTTTTTGAACAGTGTTTTTTCTTTCGGCATTCAGCAGTTCCATTAAGCGCTGATATCGATACGGCGATGCGCTGTTGCTCAGTTGCACCAGGTTTTCTTTAGAGTGTGCCAACCCCTTGCTTTGAAAATGATTGGCGCATATAATATAGTTTTGATGCGGATCATATACATCCAGCGTATCAGGTGTTTTTTCGATCACTACGGCTTTATTATCCTCGGCTGAGGCTACCAGGAATGACTCCGACACAAACATTTTGCGCTTTTTAGCTATCGCGATGGCCTCGTTAATGTTTTGGGCGTATTGCAAAATCTCGCGGGCCACTAAAGATACCGGAGTAGCCGAGCCCGATGGGATATTGGTTTTATCGGCGTTGATGGTAACGCTCAGGCCTTTTTCATTCATGCCCGATACCGCGCCTACAAATCCACCCCAGGTTATAGTCATAAATTTATGCCCTTCAGACGGATTAAAGAACGCCACTATTTTGTCGTGCGCAAAATTATCGCCCACATAAAAATCAAAGTTGCGGCCAACAATCATGGTACCGTCGGCCGAACGGTCATTCCAGGTACCGAACGAAGTACAGCCAACCAACGCCATGCTCTGTAAAGCATGACCGATATCGTGCGCGGCATGGTAATTCAGGATCCGCTGATAATTGGAGCCTATAAACTGGTATTTATCCGAAGCTGATTTAGAGATACCGTAGATCTCCTCTTTATATTCTTCACTTACGTTTTTCGCCAGATCGCGGTTAAACCAGGCTATAAAATATTTAAGGAAGGACAGGTAGGATTTTGAAGGAATGATCTTGTTGATCTGATCTGTAAAATAAACCTCCTGGTTTACCACCAGTTCTTTGCTCAGCTTACCGTTAATCACCCCACGTTCAAAAGGCTTACCCTCCACATACATCTCAAATAAACCACTCTTGCTTTTTCTGAACCAGTTATTATTGATGGTATAAAAACCCGGTGAAAGCTCTTTGCGCTGCAATTGCAAACTGGTCAGATCGGCAGGTTTGGGGGGATAATCAATAGCTACGCAATACAGGTAAATAAAGCCAATCAGCAGCAACCCTACAAAAACAAGACCAGTGTACAGTAATCTCTTCCCGAACTTTTTCCAGCTAAATTTCCTGTTACGCATTTCTTATTTTATCTATCAGTTCATCATTGCCCAGCAAGGCGCAACAGGTTACTATCCCGCTCATAGCAGCACCTAAGATGCCATGTAAATTAAGGTTTTGCCCGGTAAAGTACAAGTTGGGTAATTTGGTGCGCGGCGAAATAAAGGTTTTAAGCGGATGTTTATAATCTTTGGCTATGCCGTAAAGCGAGCCATCATCATTACCAATATAATCGCGGTATGAGAGTGGCGTAGCGGTATAGTATGAGTAGATTTTGTCCCTTAAACCCGGAAATTTCAGTTCCACGTCATCCAGTAAAACTTCGGCTTTACGCTTTTTAAATTGCTCATACGTTTCTCCGCGATAAGCTTCATCAGATACGGTATTGAAAGTATTCTCCCAGGGCTTCACCTCTTCATAACGCATATAGGCCAGTATGGTCATACCATCGGCATATTCTTTATTTTTTGACGAGGGTGTCATGAACACGGCATAGCCCAGCGGCCAGTTTTCCTGCGTGTAGTCGGCCATGTGCCATACCTGCCCGTCTTTAAAACTGTAAACGTTATGGCTGAAATATTTAAAAGAATCTTTTTTAAATACAATATTGATGGTGAATGACGACACCGAGTTTTCCAGGCTTTTCAACCTGTTGCGGTATACGTTTTTTATCATGGATGAATCCGTCATTTCCAGCGTTTTTACCGGGTGAATGTTGGATATAAAATGACCGGCATACAGCTTTTCGCCATGTTGCAGTTCAACGTATGATATTTTTCCATCCTGCTCCACCAGTTTTTTCACGGCTTTATTACGGATGATAACGCCTCCCCTTTCGCGGATATTGCGGGCTATCAGTTTGGCAATCTGCGAACCGCCGTCAACACATTTCCATGAGCTTTCAATATAACTATTGAGGATCAGCGCATGCACATACAACGGTGTTTTATCGGCTTGCCCTGCGTATAATGAGTTATTGCCGGCTAGTACCTGCTGCAATTTTTTATTACTGGTGATAGATGCCAGGAAGGCTTCGGTATCCACCTCCAGCACATCGGCCTTTTCATAAAAATCATCCGACGAGCGCAAATTATACAACGGGAATTTATCGCAAACCTCTTTCAGCTTGTCGCAATAAGCACGCAAGGCAGGCTCTTCATCCGGAAAATAAACCAGTAATTGTTTGATGAAATTTTCATAGCCCTGCGCCTGCGGATACTCCACCGGGTCGTTATCGATCATGATCTTATCAAAGGCG
Organism: Mucilaginibacter sp. Mucisp86; assembly: GCF_047324315.1. Lineage (NCBI taxonomy): Bacteria > Pseudomonadati > Bacteroidota > Sphingobacteriia > Sphingobacteriales > Sphingobacteriaceae > Mucilaginibacter > Mucilaginibacter sp. Mucisp86. The sequence continues at coordinate 2,895,223 of NZ_CP168503.1, read as the reverse complement.
TCCGGACTTTGCTTTTCAAGTTTCAGGTTATCAATAATATCGATGTATTTAAAAATTTGGTATAAATTCTGCCCTTTGTCGAGCCCGCCCAAATAATGTACCCCCGAATCAAAGATCACCCTATCGCGCACGTAGGTTTGCAGCGAACCGCCAAGCTGCTTGTTCTTTTCAACAACACAAACCCGGTAACCTTCGCGACCAAGCATATCGGCGCAAACCAAACCGCCCATACCGCTGCCAATGATCAATACATCAAACTTATCGTCCATTTAGTCCTGCTTCCCTTCTTTTCTGATCACAAAAATAATATTTGAGGTATACCGGCTATCATCAATTTGAGTACATGACATACCCTGCTCGGCGGCCAATTCCCGGAGTACTTTACCCGAAATGAACGACAGGCCTTTTTTGCCCGTTTTATTAAAGCCCAGCAAACGGGTGGAGAAAAGCTCGGTTAAAGCTGTACCTTTTTGCCTTTGCTGCAGATCGGCATCGCCGTCGCGGATAATGAGTATACCAGCAGGGTTTAAATTAGCGATACATTTCTCTATCAACTGCTTTTGCTCTTCAGGTTGCAAATAGTGCAGCATATCGGCTATGATGATGGCATCATATTGCTGCATTTCAAAGGCAAGCGCATCGGCATAAACAAAATTGATCTCAGCCGTTTTACTGAAGCAATTGTTGGCTACTTCTATCTTTTCCTCATCATAATCAACCCCGGTAAACTCACGCCCCGGCGCTGCAAAATGCAGCATGTAAGGCATAAAGCCATAGCCACAACCCAAATCAAGCATTTTACCTTGTTTGGGCAGCAGATCGTGAAATACCTGGTAATTTTTTTCGAGCCGCAGCTTAATGCGCATGTACCATTCCAGTACCGGGCCTTTGTACAGGTAGTTATAAAACAGCTGCTCTTTAAAGTAAGCAGGCTGCTCAATTTCGACACTTAGCTTTTGGTATTCTTCTTTAAAATACCGGCTGATGTTTTTGGTGCGTTCGGCATAGCCTGTACCAAATGCTGCATCGTTGGGCGTAATCCGAGGCAGATATTTTATAGTTACTGTACCATTTTTTAGCAGAAAATCGCCTTTGGTCATGTTATAGCCTGTGCCGTGCAGCATAATCGGCACAATATCCATCCCTAATTGCTCTGTCAAAAAGAATGCTCCTTTATGAAAGCGTTTCATTTTACCGTCGGGAGATCGGCTACCTTCAGGGAAGATGACCATCGAATAACCCTGCTTTACTTTTTCGGCCAGTTCATCAATATTCTGCTCCACACCCTCGGCCACCGGGAAGTACCCGGCCATGCGCACCACAGCCCCGAATACCGGCGAGTTCCATACCCAGTGATTGGTAAACAAAATGAGCTTTGGATGCTGCATGATCAGCACCAGGATATCCAAAAACGATTGGTGGTTACTGATCACCACGGCTGGTTTTTCAAACTTATCTTTATCCACCACACGCTTACGCAGGTTGGGCATAATGTACATCATCGACCAACAAAACTTAGACAGGATAGCATGGTAAACATATTTACTCCGCTCACCCTTAAACGGGTTAAGCTTGATCAAAACCAAACCGATCAGGCTTGAGAGCAGGCAACCGCTCACAAAATATGTAAAAGCAAATACCGAGATCACAAAGCCACTCAACGTCCACGGGAATTGCTTCTTTCGCACCCTGTTCCTGATCAGCAGGTTAAATAAAAACGGGATCAGGATTTGGGCCATTACCACCACGCAAACTATCCCGATAATGGAGATCAAGGCGATGGAACGCAATGCCGGGTGTTTAGCAAATATCAGCACACCCAAACCTACCACCGTGGTAATGGCCGACAAGAATATAGATGATTTGTACGACGACAGGTTTTTCTTGCCGGTTTTATATTCCTGCAGCAGCCCATCCATAATAAACAGGCTATAGTCATCGCCCAAACCAAATATCAGGGCTGATATAATGATGTTTACGATATTGAACTGGATACCAAGCAAACCCATCAACCCCAAAATCCAGATCCAGGAAATAAACATCGGGATAAAAGAAACCAACGTAAGTTCGATACGCCCGTAAGTAAGCAGCAATACCGAAAATACTAATAGCGACGACATCACCGCGATACTCGTAAAATCATTATTGATGATACCTACAAAACGATTAGTTAGGTATTGCTTATCAACAACGGTAACATTTGCCGAATTTTCGAAAAGGCTATACAATTTGGCTTTATCCCCCTGGGCTATTTTTACCAGTGTAATAACACCCGCCCGGCCCGGTCGCTCGGTAATGTAATCGTCCAGCAAACTTTTACGGATGCCTGCCATTTCATCCTGCCCAACCGGTTTAAAGTTTTTGTTGATGAGCTCCTGAAAATGATCAAACGCAGAGGGCTTGAAGCCCTGGGCTTCGCCTTCTTTAAGCAAAACAGCCATCAACTGCTGTTTTTTTGCAGGTGTCCAGTAGTTATTCCACCGGGCTATGCGGGCTTTTTGCAGCGAGTCGGAAATGATGAGCGATGATACTCCCGAGTATTTTTTAACGATATTTTTTCCCTTTAGCGAGTCAATCTGAGCCGATAATTTTTCGTTAGTCCGAAGCGCATCATCAAGCGTTTTGCCTTCGGCAAGAAAATAAACCGATTGAAGCGCATATTTGTTAATTGCGTTCAGTTTAGCTTCGGATGCTTTGAGCTTGTCGGTCATGAAATTCATGCGGTTCATATCCGTTTCAAAACTCACGTTCCGGGCGGTATAGCTAAATACCACAGTGAGAATAACAATAGCCGAAATAATGAATTTATTATACTCAGGGTTATAGGCTGATAATTTATCAATCCACGATAGCTGGGCTGTATGCTGATCCTGTTCTTTTTTAGAGGCAATAAAATGCGGCAGGAACACCAGAGAGCAAAACGAAGCGCCGATTAAACTAAAGGCAGCAAACAGACCAAGGTCTTTCAACATTTCCGACTTCACAAACTCCAGGCAAAGGAAACCACCAATGGTTGTAAAACTCCCCACGGTAAGCGGCATAGCCAGATCGCGGATCACCTGTTCAATACTACGGGTATGGCGGTAATGATTAAACACATGCAGCGAATAATTAACCGCGATGCCCAGTACCACCGAGCCTGTGCCCAGGGCAATAACAGAAATGCTGCCTTTCACAAAATAAACTACGGCCAACGAAAACAATGCACCAAACAAAACCGGCACCAGGATCACAACCGGCGCTCGCTTTTTCCTGAAATAAAATCCCAGGAAAACAATCAGGAACACTACCGTAATCCCCTGCGTAAACATCGAATCCCGGCGCAATTGCAGGGCGTTGCCAACTGATACCGCTGTGGTACCAAAGTAACTGCAATTGATGATCTTGAAATTTTTAGCCTGCAGACTATCAATAACCTGATCAATGCCTTTAAGCATTACAGCGTTCTCGCCGGTGTTATTGGGCGAATATTTTGGCGTGATAAACAACAGCAGGTTCTTATGATCTTTGGTCATCACATAGCTATCGTACAGTTCAAAATTTTCGTCGTATTGCAGCTGTTGTAATTTTTTGAGACCGAGGTATGAGATGCCAACCGGGTCACTGCTGATCATGCTTTTCAGCGCAAGCCCGGCGGGCGAGGTTAGCGTGCGCAAATTGCGGGCAAGGGTTTCTTTTACCTGATCCGGGCGGATAAGTGTATCGATATTCAGGTAATCACGCTCGTTCAGGTAAATGGGCAGGCTTTTATTAATAGTGCCAAACAGTTCCAACACCAGGCCGTCATCAATCTTCGCATTGATCTTACTAATATATCCAGGTAATTTTTGCTGAACTGTTTCGGTAAAATTATCGGCAAAAGCTATCAGGCTATCGGGCTGCTGCTGCGTGGAATCTTTGAGCGATACCATCACCACCAGCTTATCCACAAATTTGGAGTTCTGGAAAATGTAGTTAAGTTTTTCGATCTTCTTATCTTTGGGAAGTACCTTGGAGATATCCTCCTCAAACCTTATCCGCGAAGCAAAAAAACCTATAAGCACAAAGCTTAACGCAAACACGGTATAAAACAGTGGCTTGCGGGCATTGAAATAATTATAGATGCCTACCAGGATTTTTTCCATGAATTACAGCGCGGGGACAGGCCTCCGCTTAAACAGCTTCAATAACGCAAAAGTGAGCAATCCTGCTATAATACCTGCAAAAATTGCCAGCGAAATGCTGCCGTAAAGATATTGTTCCAAATGCTCGCCAATGGATTTGAGTGAAATTTTATCCAGGGGAATATCCACATCCTTGCCGCCCATCCAGAGGCTGCCGGTTTTGTAACTCAAAAAAATGATCACCGGGATCATGGGCGCTACGCTGATATGCGCCGCCGTAACCACTATGGCCTTATTGAGCCTAAACAAGAATGCCAGCGAAATAGCCACCAGCAACTGGAAACCCCAAATGGGCACAATCCCCATAAAAACACCAAAGGCTACAGATTTAGCTTTAAGCTGTGGCGAGTGTTCAGGGTTAAAGAACAGGTTTTTGAGCATCTGCTTCGCTTTTTTTTTATCAAAAAGCGTCCTGAAAAAATCGCGGGGCTTGATGTAGGCGAAAGTTATAATCACCAATATGGTGTTAAGCACACTGATGCGCGAAAAATCCTGAAAAGGGCGAAAATGCGATACCCGGGTTTCTTTCGGGGCATAATAAACCGTAACCGGTACCCAATCAATCTTAATACCTTTCCATGCCGCACGAACGATCACCTCTATTTCAAACTCGTATTTACGGGTAACGTATTTAGTGTTTTTGAGCAGATGAATGGGATACAAGCGGTAGCCCGATTGTGTATCCGGACATTTAATACCTGTTTCCACCCAAAACCAAAAATTAGAAAATTTGTGCCCAAAACTGCTTTTGCCCGGCACAGATGATTGCTCCATATTACGCGAACCAATGATCAGTGAATCCGGTTCCTGTTCCAACTTTTCAATAAAAGCAGGCAGGTCTGTTGCAAAATGCTGACCGTCCGAATCGATGCTGATGGCGTATTGGTACTCCTGTTCGATAGCATAATCAAAAGCTTTGCGTAAGGCCCAGCCTTTGCCCACATTTTGTGTGTAGCTTACTGATTTTATTTGCGGGAATGATTGAATAATAGCCTGTGTGCTGTCGGTTGAGCCGTCGTTTACCACAATAACCTGGTCGGTATAAGCTAAAACATCTGTAATAATAGCAGCCAGCGTGCCCTCGTTATTATAAGTGGGTATAATAACGCATACCTGTAATTGTTTAAACTTTGCCTGTATCATTTGTAAGTTATCCGTCATATAATCAATCGCACGTACCGGCTTCAGTCCAGGTTTTTATCAATGGGGTTTATGGGTTTACGTTTAATGCTTTACAAAGTTATTGTTTCAGGTTAAATTAAACGTTAAATTTTTGTGTGGAAGTTATAAATCATGTCATTGCGAGGAGCCAACCGGCTTAGCGTGCCGGACGCGACGTGGCAATCGCGTGCTATACACGGCGGGTACGCTTCCTTAGCTCAAGTTTTGCGGGATGGCAAACGAGCATGGGGTAACTTGGGCTTGCCGATTCACAAGTCCGCCCGCACCATCCTGCACACAAGACTTGCGCCAAGGGGTGGGTTTACGTTTAATGCTTTACAAAGTTATTGTTTCGGGTTAAATTAAACGTTAAATTTTTATGTGGATGTAAAGTATTACTTCATCAAGATTGATAGCGTGGCAGCCATACAGAAGCACACCCAATATGCATATACGCAATTTATTTAACTATGACTTGCCGATAACATAGTAAGCGCAAACCATGTTCCGAAATAAATTACAGAAATTAAATAGTCAGTCCCTGTTGGCTTTTTGTTTTCAATCAAATCGCCATCCTCGCCTTTGGCGGGAGAAACAAACTCCCGGTGTAGTATATTAACACTATAATATCTTAACGCTTGAAAAAGAAATAATAATGGAAGCGTATTGGCAAGTAATCCTGATGGATTTCCAATCATTTGAAATTCAGACGGGCCTTTAAAACATAAAAAAAGTATAAAATGCATAACTCCGAAACATAACCAAATCAGGTAAAATCTAAAGTTTCTCAGTGACACATAAAGAAAAAACAAGAAACACAACTGAGGCACTGCAGCATAAAAAATGATTGCGTCTCTTCTAAATGATAAATTTAAAACCAATCGAGACATCGCAATGACTACCGTTATCAGCGCATAAATCACAACAATAACAACCTCCCAAGCTTTGAGGGTTTCGTATCGAATAAATGGTTTGGGAGTTTTAGCTGCTTTCATTAAGTAATAAGCGGTGTTATCAAAACTATTATTTTTTTCAATTATAAATAACAAATAGCTTTTAATAGGCTTCACAATACCCGCCGGCCGGAGGCCGTTTAATAATTGCCGCTCGTCCGGAGGCGAGCAGCGGCTGTGTTATTTTCAAATCCGAACATTTACCTTATTTTCGCCCTGATTTGTGGAAACCTTATTAAATAAAACTACTGTGCCCATACTACCGGTTGGGGGAAAAACCCTTACGCTGGATGATTTTTACCAGGTAATTTTTAAAAACACTACCGTTGTTCCTGATGAACAGGCGCTCGAAAAGGTAGAAGCCAGCTTTAATTTTCTTGGCAGTTTTTCATCCAATAAGTTAATTTATGGTATCAATACCGGCTTCGGCCCGATGGCGCAATATAAGGTGAGCGATGAAAACCGGTTGCAATTACAGTACAACCTCATCCGCAGCCATGCCTCAGGTGGCGGTAATTTGATGCAGCCCCAACTGGTAAAAGCCTTAATGCTTGCCCGGCTCAACAGCTTTATGCAGGCGCACTCTGGTGTACATCCCGAACTGGTAAACCTCCTTGCCGAACTTATTAACAAAAACGTTTATCCCTGCATATTTGAACACGGCGGCGTAGGCGCCAGCGGTGATCTGGTACAATTAGCCCATCTGGCGCTTGTACTCATTGGCGAAGGCGAAGTAATTTATAATAACGAAGTACAATCAACAGCTTCAGTTTTTGAACAGCTGAACATCAAGCCACTGCAAATCCAGATCCGTGAAGGCCTGGCCATCATCAATGGTACCTCGGCTATGACAGGGATTGGTTTGCTGAATATCATCCGCGCTAAAAAGCTATTGGGCTGGTCAGTGATGCTATCTGCCATGATCAACGAGGTGGTAGGTGCTTTTGATGATCATTACTCGCACGAGCTGAATAAGGTAAAACACCATACAGGGCAAAATGCTGTTGCAGCACAGCTAAGAGAAATCCTGAAGGATAGTCAAATGACCCGCAGCCGCTCCGAGCATTTATACAATCCCGAAAACATCGATCAGGAAGTATTTGAGGATAAGGTGCAGGAATATTATTCGCTCCGCTGTGTTACGCAGATCTTAGGTCCGGTGTATGATACCATCGCCCGGGCCGAGCATGTAGTTGTAGACGAGCTTAACTCGGTAAACGACAACCCGGTTATCGATCACGAAAATCATAACATCTTTCACGGTGGCAATTTTCACGGCGATTATGTTTCACTGGAGATGGATAAACTGAAGATAGCTGTTACCCGGTTATCCATGCTATCCGAAAGGCAACTGAATTATCTGCTGAATGATAAGCTGAACCAAAAATTTCCGCCGTTTTTAAACCTGGGAGTGCTTGGTTTTAACTTCGGGATGCAGGGAATGCAGTTTACAGCTACCTCGACAGTTGCTGAAAATCAAACCCTTTCGTACCCGATGTACGTACACAGCATCCCGAACAATAATGATAATCAAGACATTGTAAGCATGGGCTGCAACGCGGCATTGTTAACCAAAAAAGTGATCGATAACAGCTTTGAGGTGCTGGCTATCCAGGCCATGACCCTGCTGCAGGCGGTCGATTATCTTGATTGTGCAAACAAGTTATCTACCCCAACCAACAAAGTTTATGCCGACTTAAGGGCGATATTCCCTACATTTATTGACGATAAACCCAAGTACCAGGACCTGCAGCAAGTGAAAGCCTATTTTGAAACGGCCGAACTTATTTCCTGAATTGTTAAACCTTTTAATACCAAAAATATCATATGAAATGTGCATTAGTAACCGGCGGCTCAAGAGGAATTGGCAGGGCCATTTGCTACAAAATGGCCGATATGGGTTATTATGTACTTATTAATTACAAAGGCAATATCGACGAAGCAGAGAACACCCTCGCTCAGATCAAAACCAACGGAGGCGACGGTGAACTGTTGCAATTTAATGTAGCCGATAAAAATGATATCCAGCAAAAATTAGGTAACTGGATAGAAACCAATGCCGAAAAGTACATTGAAGTTTTGATAAACAATGCCGGCGTTAAAGACGATGGCCTGATGATGTGGATGACCGACCAACAATGGGATGGCGTGCTGAACACCAGCTTGAGCGGGTTCTTTTACGTTACCCGTTTGGTGCTTAACAGTATGCTGGTGAAAAAATACGGCCGCATTGTTAACGTGGTTTCGCTTTCGGGATTGAAAGGCTTGCCGGGGCAGGTAAATTACTCGGCGGCCAAAGCCGGGGTTATTGGTGCTACCAAGGCTTTAGCCCAGGAGGTTGGTCGCAGGGGAATTACAGTAAATGCTGTGGCTCCGGGATTCATAGCAACAGACATGACTGCCGGTCTTGATGAGAAGGAATTGAAAGCGATGGTACCTCTAAAAAGGTTCGGCACTCCGGAAGAAGTTGCCCATGCTGTAGGCTTTCTGGCCTCTCCGGAAGCGGCTTATATTACAGCAGAGGTGCTTTCGATAAATGGGGGCCTGTATTCCTAACCCAATCGCCGCCGCTCGGCTCCAGCCGAGTGACAACTATCAAGCGGCCTCTGGCCTCCGAAGAAAAAAGAAATTCCAAACCTTGCGCTCGTTTGCAACGAGCGCTTAAACTGGGATAGCGTTTAAAACGCGATACAGGCGATACAATCGCTAAAACATATTAAGCACACGTTGAAACGTGCGCAAGAAGATAAGAAGGCCGGAGGCCTGGAAATAATTACCACTCGGCTGGAGCCGAGCGGCGGCGAATTTTATTTGCAGGTAACAAACACAAGGTAATTAACTCTTAATATTAACTTAATTATAAGCTATTAAGATACAGGTATTTTAAAGGCCGAAATTTGAAATATTAAACAAGCGCTATACATACAAAAACAGATTAAGTTCTATTTTTTTGTATTTTTATCATATTTTGTTGACTATGTACTATCAGTTTTTGCTCAAATATGAATAGGGTTGTGATAACAGGGATGGGGATCTATTCGTGTATTGGGAAAAATCTTGATGAAGTTAAGGAGTCCCTTTACACCGGCAGGTCGGGCATTGTATATGATGCTATCCGTAAAGATTTTGGTTACCGTTCGGGCTTAACAGGCACGGTTGAAAAGCCCAACCTTAAAGGTACGCTTGATCGCCGGGCTCGCATTATGCTGCCCGAGCAAGGCGAATACGCTTACATAGCAACAGTAGAGGCATTGCAACAAGCAGGTATCGATGCTGACTACATCGCCAAGACCGACGTGGGTATCCTATACGGCAACGATAGCACCGCCAAAGCTGTTATCGAAACCACTGATATCATCCGCGAAAAAAAAGACACTATGCTCATTGGCTCAGGGGCGGTTTTTCAAACCATGAACTCTACCGTTACCATGAACCTGGCTACCATATTTAAGCTTCGTGGTGTTAACTTCACCATCAGCGCGGCATGCGCCAGTGGTTCGCATTCGATAGGCATGGGTTATCACCTGATTAAAAGCGGTATGCAGGATTGCATCATTTGCGGCGGCGCACAGGAACTAAGCCATTATTCGATGGGCAGTTTCGATGCGCTTTCTGCATTTTCGGTACACGAAGCGGATCCGGCTAAAGCCTCCCGCCCCTTTGATCGTGACCGTGATGGATTGGTGCCAAGCGGCGGTGCAGCTACCGTGATCCTGGAAAGTTTGGATTCGGCGCTGAAAAGAGGCGCGACTATTTTGGGCGAGGTTGTTGGTTACGGCTTTTCTTCAAACGGAGGGCATATCTCAAACCCTACGGTTGAAGGCCCGGTGCGTTCACTTAATATGGCGCTTAAAGATGCGGGGATACAAGCATCCGAAATTGATTATATCAACGCCCACGCTACCTCTACCCCTGCCGGTGATGCCAGCGAGGCTAAAGCTATTGACGAGGTTTTTGGCAATTATAAGCCTCTGGTAAGCTCAACAAAATCCATGACCGGCCATGAATGCTGGATGGCAGGCGCAAGCGAGATCGTTTATTCAATGCTGATGATGCAAAACTCGTTCGTGGCACCAAACATTAATTTTGAAAACCCCGATGAAGATTCGGCGAAGCTTAACATCGCTACCGAAACCGTCGGGAAAAATATAGATACATTTCTGTCAAACTCGTTTGGGTTTGGCGGCACCAATTCGTCCCTGATTATTAAAAAATATATTTAAACTAAGCCGTTATGCAAATTGAAGAGATCATTGAAAGAATCAACAGCTTCCTTGCCGAAGAATTTGAGGTTGATGCAGATAAAATGGTGCCCACAGCAAATCTGAAAGAAACCCTTGATCTGGATAGCCTTGATTATATTGACCTTGTTGTAGTGATTGAAAGCAACTTTGGGTTCAAAGTAAAGCCAGAGGATTTTACGGGTATTGTTACCTTCCAGGATTTTTACGACTACGTACTATCGCGCGTACAACCTAAGGAGCTTGCCTAATGCCCGCCTGGCAGGGAAAATCAAAAGGCACTACCCTTGGCTATCGCATTTTTGTTAGCGTATTAAAAACAGCCGGTGTAAGGCCGGCCTATTTTATGCTGAGGTTTGTGGCGCTTTACTATTTCCTGTTTTCGTGGCAAACATCAAAAGGCACATATTACTATTTCCATAAGCGACTTGGCTTCGGTAAGATAAAATCAATAGTTAAGCTGTACCGCAATTACTACCTGTTTGGGCAAAGTATTATTGATAAGGTTGTGATCATGTCGGGCATTCCCAACAAATTCACCTTTAATTTTGATGGGATAGATAACCTGAGGCAGATTGCAGCCATGAACAAAGGCGGCTTATTGCTGAGCTCGCACATAGGCAGCTGGGAAATAGCAGGCGAACTGCTTGATCATATCAACACCCGCATCAATATTGTGATGTTTGATGGCGAGGACAAGCAGATCAAAAAATACATGGATTCGGTAACCGGCGAGCGGAAAATAAATATCATTGTCATTAAAAATGACCTGTCGCATATCTTTCAAATCAACGCAGCTTTCCAGAACAATGAGCTGGTTTGTATGCATGCCGACAGGTATATCGAGGGCAATAAAACCATAACAAGGAAGTTTTTAGGTGAGGATGCGAAATTCCCGGCAGGGCCATTCGTAATGGCCGAAAAATTTAAAGTGCCGGTAACATTTGTTTACGCCCTGAAAGAAAGTGCGCTGCACTATCATTTTTTTGCCAGCCCGGTAAAAGATTATTCGGATCAAGGCAGGGGCATAGGCATGGAGCAGGTGATCAGCGATTTTATTAGCAGCTTTGAAAACAAGGTAAAAACGTATCCCGAGCAGTGGTACAACTATTATAATTTTTGGCAATGACCTTACCTACACAGGATGTTTTAGCATTAATACCCCAGCGCGCGCCGTTTGTAATGATTGACACACTGGTATCTTCATCTGATGGTACCACGTTAACTACATTGTTGATACAAGCCGGTAATGTTTTGGTAAGCGATGGCGAGCTAAGCGAGGCCGGACTGGTGGAGAACATTGCTCAAACAGCCGCGGCGGGTGCCGGATATGCTGCCCATCAGTTGGGTAAACCTGTACTGCCCGGTTTTATCGGCGCCGTAAAAAACCTGAAAGTATTTGCCTTGCCAAAAGTTGGCGACACTATTGAAACCGAAGTAAAAATGGAAAACCAGGTTTTCGATGTTACCATCATCAAAGGAAGAGTTACCTGCATGGGCAATACGTTGGCCCAATGCGAAATGAAAATATTTATTCAACCCCAACAATAATATCAACCATGAAAAAAACCACAATTAAACTGAGTTTACTGATACTTTTATTAGCCGCTTGTTTAAAACCGGCAACAGCCCAAACCAAGGCAGAAGTATTCGACAAAAAAACACCGATAACCTGGTTAGGTATGGATTTTTCGCAAATGAAATTCATTGGTTCGGAAGCTGCTTACAGAGGCGAGGTAATTAATGCCGAATTTGTTGGCAAATACATTCCGGCCTGGGCTAATTTCTTTATCATTGAACCTAAAAAATACAACCCGGCCAAAGCAGTTCACCGCGATAGCGTTCATTTTGCCATGAATGTTACCGAAAAAGTAAACAACGCGCTTACCAAAAATTTCTTCGATACTAACCCTAACGATTTTAAGGTGCTCACTGAAAAAGATATTGACGCACTGGTTAAAAACTACGATTTCATGGGTAACAAAGGCATCGGCATGTTGCTGATTGTTGAAGGGATGGACAAAGGCCGTAAAGAAGCCGGAGCCTGGGTAACTTTCGTTAACATGAACGATAAAACTGTATTATATACCGTTTTCCGTACCGGCAAAAGTTTCGGTTTTGGATTTAAAAACTACTGGGCCCACCCATGGTACGTGATCCTGAAAGATTTTGGTTCGGATTTCGATCTTTTCAAAAAATATTAAGCCAACAGCGTTTTGCAGCAGTCGCTAATAAATACTATTGAAATTGAAGTTAAATTCAGCGATGTAGATATGCTGGGCGTGGTTTGGCATGGCAACTACATCCGTTATTTTGAGGATGGCCGTGAGGCATTTGGCAAGCAATATGGCCTGGGTTATATGGACGTGTATAACGCGGGCTATGTTGTTCCGATAGTTAATGTAAACTGTGATTATAAACGTTTTTTAAGATATGAGGATAAGGTGATCATCGAAACCACCTACACCCCTACCGAATCGGCCAAGATCAATTTTACGTACCGGCTGCTTAATGCCCAAACCGGCGAGCTCATTGTTAAAGGCTCAACAGTACAGGTGTTTGTACGCCGTGATAATTTTGAACTCCAACTTACCAACCCGGATTTTTTTCTGGATTGGAAACAACAACAAGGTTTGATATAACAGAACGCCGTTATGAAGAAGGTTTACCTTGTTGCTGATAATATTACCTCGCCCCTGGGCGCTACAACTGCGCAAAACTTTGAGCACCTGGTTAACAACGTTACGGGCGTGAGGCAACACAATGACAAAGCCCTGTCTGACGAGCGTTTTTTCGCATCGTTATTTGAAAAGGGATATTTTCAAACTGATAAGTGCTGGACAAAATTCGAACATCTCGTCATTGCTTCGTTGACCGAAACCTTGTATGGAGTCGATAAAAAAATATCCGACAAAAAAACTGTTCTGATCATTTCCACCACTAAAGGTAATATCAGCCTGTTGGAAACTGAAGACCCAAGCCAGGAATTAGATGCGCGCATAGCCCTGCATACTTCAGCCAAAAAAATTGCCCGACATTTTGGCTTTGTAAACGAGCCTATACTTGTTTCTCACGCTTGCATTTCCGGCTTGGTAGCCATGATCACCGGGATGCGGCTCATCCAATCCGGCCAGTATGATCATGCAGTTGTTGCTGGGGCTGATGTTATTTCAAAATTTGTGCTTTCGGGCTTTCAATCTTTCCAGGCTGTTAGTCCTGGCCTGTGTAAGCCATTTGATGCCAACCGCGACGGCATCAACTTAGGTGAGGGTGCAGCTACTGTTATTCTATCGGCAGAAAAACCTGACGGAGAAACTATTGAATTGGCTTCGGGTGCTATAAGCAACGACGCAAATCACATCTCAGGGCCATCACGCACCGGCGAAGAACTTTACTTTGCCATTGATAAAGCACTAAAAAGCGCCGGATTGCAAGCCGGGGATATCGACTTTATATCGGCTCATGGTACGGCTACCGTTTATAACGACGAAATGGAAGCAAAAGCTGTAACGCTGGCGGGTTTGCAGGATGTTCCACTGAACAGTCTCAAAGGCTTTTACGGTCATACGTTAGGCGCTTCCGGATTGATTGAAACCGTTATTTCAGCGCAATCGCTGAAGCAAAACATGATCATTCCAACAAAAGGCTTTAGCAAACAGGGCGATGCAAACCCGGTGAATGTCTGCAGCCAATTGATATCAAAACCGCTAAATAGTTGTCTCAAACTAGCATCGGGCTTTGGAGGATGCAACGCGGCGATTATTTTAACCAAATCACAACAATGAAAAAAACACTGATATTATTTGTTTTCTGTTCATTGATATGGGCATGCGAGCAGAAACAAAAGCCTAACGCATGGACAAAAAAAAATGAGCAAGAGCTTTATAATAACCTCAATTCCACGTTAAAACCAACAATACCAGATTCGATAAAGCGAGCTAAATTTGTTACATTTTTAACCAAGCGATTCAAAGAGGAAATACCCAACGGGTTAAACTCTGTATCAAAAGATAGTTTGCACAATTTAGGTGCAAAGCTGGGCGGTGAATACGCCATAAAAGAAAGAAACGAGGGTAATGTCACGAAATTAGTTCCCTATTACAGAAAATGGAGTCCTGCATTAGAAAAAACCTTCCGAGATAGTTACGTCACTGTGTTTCAAAGCATGGCACCCGGCTACGGCGAAAAATTATGTGATTGCATGATCGACAGATTGAAAAAAATGTACCCCGATTCAATGCTCCTTCCTGTCCCAAAAGATATTAACAATAAAATAGGCCTTGAATGTGTAGAGATAATAAAAAAACGCAAATCAATTTAACCAAACCACAACAGGATATTTCATAACATGAACACAGAACAGGTAGATGTATTGGTAATAGGTGCCGGCCCGGCAGGAACGGTAGCCGCATCCATTGTACACCATGCCGGCTTTAAGGTAAAAATTGTAGAGAAACAGCTTTTCCCCCGCTTTGTAATTGGCGAAAGCCTGTTGCCGCGCTGCATGGAAGCCTTAACCGAAGCCGGCTTTGTGGATGCCGTAAGCGAAAAAGGCTTTCAGCAAAAAGCGGGCGCCAAGTTTGTGAAAGATGGCAAGATCTGCGACTATCAATTTGCTGATCAGTTTACTCCCGGCTGGAACTGGACCTGGCAGGTTCCCCGTGCCGATTTTGATAAAACATTGGCCGATACCGTTGAGCAGATGGGTGTCCCAGTACATTACGAAACCACGGTTACCAACATCGTTTTCAACGGTCAAAACTCGGTAACTACAGTGGAAGATAAAGACGGTAAGCAAACCGAAATTGCTGCCCGTTTTATCATCGATGGCAGTGGCTACGGCCGGGTGATCCCCAAATTGTTTAATCTCGACAGGCCATCAACACAAGTTCCGCGTAAGGCGCTTTTTGTACATACTGTTGATAAAAAACGCTCTATGGCCGATGAGCCCAACCGCATAACCATTGTTGTGCATCAGCCCGGCGTTTGGATCTGGATCATTCCTTTTGCCAATGGCATTACCTCCTTGGGCTTTGTGGGCAACCCTGATTTTTTTAAACAATACGAGGGAACCGACGAAGAAATTTTGCGCGGACTGATCGCGTCGCAGCCATATTTTGCTGAACGTTTTGAAGGTGTCGAGTTTGCTTTTGCGCCAAGGGTGCTTGAGTCATGGTCGGCCACTACAGATAAGTTTTATGGCGATGGCTTTGTGCTTACGGGCAACGTTACGGAGTTCCTTGACCCTATATTTTCATCGGGCGTAACGCTGGCTACGGTATCGAGCCAAACTGCTGCCAAACTGGTGATCCGCAAATTGAACGGCGAAACCGTGGACTGGGATAAAGAATATATGCAACACATGATGCAGGGTGTAAACACCTTCCGCTCATATGTTACCTCATGGTATGAGGGTGTTTTGGATACCATATTTTTTGCCGATAACCAGGATCCGCTTGTAAAAAGCCAGATCTGCTCGGTATTGGCAGGCTACGTTTGGGACCTGGATAACCCCTACGTTAAAAACCACGAAACAGCATTACATAAACTGGCCAGGACTATTACTTTAAGGGATATGGTTGCGGCGGATAAGAGCTAAAAGCGGAATGCTTAAAGCTAAAAGCTTGATTTTATACAATTGAACCATCAATATTACATATCAGCTCATTGCAGCATCAGCAACAACATTGTTCGTTATAATAACGAGGTGCTGTTTGAGGGTACGGAGAATGATATTCCCGGTTTTTTGCTGTCGGTTTACCAGCATCTTGGGGTAAAATATCCTAAGTTTTATAAAATGGATAACCTGGCAAAACTGGGCTGGCTGGCCGCCGAGGTTTTGCTGAAAGATTTTGATAAGACAAAATATCAACCGACCGACATCGGCGTGGTATTAACCAACGCGGGTTCGAGCCTTGATGCCGATAAGCGGTATTATGAGTCGGTGCAGGACATAGCAAGTCCGGCGTTGTTTGTGTACACGCTGCCCAATATTGGTATTGGCGAGATCTGCATCCGTCATCATTTTAAAGGCGAAAACGCTTTTTATATTTTTGACCGTTTTAATGCCGATTTCATCAACAACTATGTTTCCATTTTATTGGAGACAGGACAATTACAAGCCTGCATTTGCGGCTGGGTGGAAATGACGGCAACAGGCTATAAAGCTGTTTTGTTTTTAATAGAAAAAGAAGGCGTAATATCCTTCACAACAGAAAATATTAATAAAATTTACAGCCCTACTCAAACCCTCCCCGGAAGGGAGAGCGTTTAAAAAGACTTTTTTTAAAGTCTCCCCCCATCGGGGGAGATTTAGAGGGGGTGATTATAAAACTTACGATATGGATAAATTAATGGCCGATCTGAAAGAGCAGATCATTGAGCAGTTGAACTTACAGGATCTGAAGCCGGAGGATATCGGTGATGATCAGCCGCTTTTTGGTGATGGTTTGGGTTTGGATTCCATAGACGCACTGGAGCTGATTGTGCTGTTACAGCAGAAATACAAAGTAAAACTCTCCAATGCAGAAGATGGCCCGAAGATCTTCCGCTCGGTACGCACCATTGCCGAATTTATTGAAAGCAGTAAAACCCCGAACGTTTAACAATGGATCAACCTGTTTTTATAGCCGGTCTGGGGGTAATTTCGGCCATAGGTAACACTGTGGCCCAAAACCGGCTGTCGCTTGAACAGGAAAAAACGGGCATCGCCCCTATCCAATACTTGGATACTGAACACCGGGATGAATTTCCGGTTGGCGAGGTTAAGTTAAGCAATGATGAGCTTGCCGGGCTGTCGGGATTTAAACGAGGTATCAGTCGCACAGCTATGCTGAGTTTAATTGCGGCGCGGGAGGCTTTAACAGATACCGGAATTACCAATCTTGCAGGTTTAAGAACAGGCTTTATCTCGGCCAATACCGTTGGCGGCATGGATAAAACCGAAAATTTTTTCAGGGATTTTTTAAGCGACAATACCAAAGGCAGATTGCGCAACGTGGTTAACCACGAGTGTGGCGCCATCACCAATTTCGTTGCAGATCAGTTAGGGATCCGGCATTATGTCGGCACCATCAGCACGGCCTGTTCATCATCGGCCAACGCTATCATGTATGGAGCAAGGCTTATCAAAAACAATATGCTGGATGTGGTAATAGCCGGAGGTACCGATGCCCTAACCCGCTTTACGCTGAACGGCTTTAATACCCTCATGATACTGGATAAACAACCCTGCCAGCCCTTTGATGCCAACCGCCGCGGCCTTAACCTTGGCGAAGGGGCCGGTTATGTGGTATTGGTTTCTAAACGGATAGCTTTTGCGCTTAAAAAAGAGCTGTATTGCTCGTTAAGCGGTTACCGCAATACCAACGACGCCTATCATCAAACGGCATCATCTCCCGAAGGAACAGGATCGTTACTGGCAATGGAGGGGGCGCTTAAAAAAAGTGGTTTGCAGCCTGCCGATATCGGTTATATAAATCTACACGGTACAGGCACACAAAACAATGATAGTTCGGAGGGATCTGCCATCGGCAAGTTATTTGCCGGGCACTCTCCCAAAATGAGTTCTACCAAAGCTTTTACCGGGCATACCCTTGGGGCAAGTGGTGGCATTGAAGCCGTATTTTCGGCATTGGCTGTACAGCGTGGTTTGTTATATCCCAATCTGAGATTTGAAAAGCAGATGGAAGGTTTTCCATTTACGCCTGAAATCCGCTTTTCGACACGGCCGGAAATCAAACATGTGTTATCCAACTCGTTCGGGTTTGGCGGCAATTGTTCATCATTGATATTTTCAAAACTATAGGCGATGTACATCAAAGCAGCAAGCAACATATCGCCTCAAAACACATTCGGTAATCAGCCATATCTTTCGGAGCTGGCCGAATACACCGGCGAACAGCTAACGTGTATCGAACCGGAGTATAAAACTCTGATTGATCCCAAACTCATCCGCCGCATGAGCCGCATCATTAAAATGGGAGTAGCGACAGGGATGGATTGCCTTTACCAGGCTGGGATCAATGCACCGGATGCCATCATTACCGGAACCACTTACGGCTGCTTAGAGGATACCAACACTTTTCTGAGTAAAATGGTGCAGCAAAACGAGGAAGCGCTTTCCCCTACCCCGTTTATCCAATCCACCCATAACACTATCAGTGCGCAGATAGCGCTGTTGCTTCAATGCCATCAATACAACAATACATTCGTGAACGGTGGCGCTTCGTTTGAAAACGCCCTGCTTGATGCTATGATGCTTTTGTATGAGGGCGAAGCAAGCAATGTACTCGTAGGCGGAATTGATGAAATCACCGTTAACAGCCATACTATTTTAAAGCGCATGGGTTTATATCGCAGTCAGCCGGTATCAAACTTTGAACTGCTTAATACCCCCGGCAGGGGCACAATGGCAGGAGAAGGATCCGCTTTTTTCTTGCTAAGCCGGGAAGTTTCGGGTAATGATTGGGCTAAAATTGAGGGTGTATCCAGCTTTTATAAACCACGCAACACGGCTGAAATAAAACAACAGATCAGCATTTTTTTGCAAAGCCAGAACACCAACATCCATGAGATTGATCTGGTTATAACCGGTAATAACGGTGATTTAAAAAATGACGCAGTTTATGAGCAATTACTGAGGTATGACCTTGCCGATGCACCTGTCATCAATTATAAAGCCCTTTGCGGCGAATACCCAACCTCATCTGCATTTGCAATGTGGCTGGCCGCCCATGAAATCAAAAACGGTGTTTGTTCATTTGTACCGGAGGCCGACCAAACTTCGTTAAAAAAGATATTGATCTACAATCACTACCAAAATATCCACCACTCACTAATCCTGCTTTCGGCATGTTAAACTTCAGGAACACCAATATCCTTTTTGCCGGGCTTCTGGGGTTAATAATCTGGCAGCATATTACTGAAGGGGGGGCATGGTGGAGCTACCTTGTACTGGTATTTATTTATTCGCTGATATTATTTTACGGATGCTATTACATCGGCTCCAACTTTTTTATGCGGGTAATGTGCTCGCTAAAAACAAGTAAAAAAGTTATTGCTATTACTTTCGACGATGGGCCCGATGCCGCTGCTACACCTCAAATCCTCGATATTTTAAAGCTGCATAATGCCCATGCAGCCTTCTTTTGTATCGGGAACAGAATTGCCGGGAATGAAACCATCCTGAAACAAATCCACCAGCACGGGCACATTATCGGTAACCATAGCTTTTCGCACCATTTCTGGTTCGATCTGTTTCCACCGGCCAAAATGCTGGATGATATGCTTCAGGCCAACCAGTTGGTAAGGCAGACTATCAATTTAAGTCCGTTGTTATTCAGGCCGCCTTATGGGGTGATTAATCCTAACCTCAAAAAAGCCATTTTAAAAAGCAGGATGGTACCTATCGGCTGGAGCGTTCGCTCGATGGATACGGTTATCAGCGACCCCAAAAAACTATTAAATAAGATAACACGCCGCTTAAACCCCGGCGCTGTTTTCCTGTTTCATGATACAGGAGCAGCAACAATTTCGGTTTTACCCTTGTTTATTGAACAAGCTAAAGTACAGGGATACGAAATAGTACGGCTGGATAAAATGCTAAATTTACAGGCTTATGCGTAGATTGATTGAAAATAAAATATTAAAAGCTAAAGCAGGGGCTGTGCGATTCCCTCCCCCGGGAGGGTGTAGGGAGAGGTTTCATCGGCGTTTAACCCCTACCTCCCCCTTCCCCAGGGAAGGAATCGCGCCGGCTTGCGCTCATTCTAATTCGATCAAAGTGATTTGTATTCTCGTTGCCTTCCTTGGTTTCACCATCACTGCCCATGCCCAGCACTCCGGCTACACCCAGCTATCCGATCTTGCCAAATTCAAACAACGATTTGCCGAAGTTGCTGCAAAAACAAACAGCATTAAAAGTGATTTCACACAGGATAAAAACCTGAGCATGCTATCAGAAAAAATCACCTCGAAAGGAAAATTCTGGTACCGCAATCCAAATATGCTGCGAATGGAATATACCCAACCCTTTAGCTACCTCATGATCCTGAACAAGGATAATGTATATATTAAAGACGGGCAAAAGGAAAACAAGGTATCCACCCGTTCCAACAAAGTATTTAAGCAGATCAACAAAATTGTAGTGGACTGCATCCAGGGAACAGCCCTTAATAGCGGCGATTTTAAGTCGGCCGTTTATGAAAACAAGGGCACGTACCTCGTTTCTCTCTCCCCGGTTAACAAGCAGCTGAGCGATTTTTTTAAAACCATTGAGATCACCGTAGATAAGAAAGATTATTCCGTAAACACCATTGAAATGCTGGAAGGATCTGGCGATAGTACCATTTTGCATTTTACTAATAAAGAGATCAATGCCAATATCCCGGACGCGCTTTTTGCTATTAAGTAGCTGCCTGTTCATCCTGGCCGGCTGCTCTTCGGTTTACAAAAGCCTGAAACCGGCCGAAGGTAACGTACGCGAGATCAAAAAATTCGCGCCGGATTTTACCAATGTACTTTATAAAACCGAGGTTGACGTAATTGGCGGCCATCATTTAAGCGGTCTGCTGCTGATCAAAACCCTGCCCGATAAAAGCGTGCGTATGGTGTTCAGCAATGAGATGGGCTTCAAATTCTTTGATTTTGAGTTTAAACCCGACGGTGGCTTTAAGGTATATTACATCATTAAGCAAATGGATAAGCGCCCGGTGATCATCACCCTGCAAAAAGATTTTGAACTGGTGATGATGCGCAGGCAAAACCCGGAAACGGGCTATATGCGCCAGGATGATAGCTTCCTGTATTATGTTTTTCCGCAGGAAAAAGGTGCCAATTACTATATTACCAACAAGGCAGGAACAGAGCTGATCCGCATGGAGCGCTCCTCCGATAGAAAACCTGTGGTGCAGGCTATTATGCATAATTTTCACGATGGCATTCCCGATACCATAGGCATCAGTCATAAAAACTTTAAATTTAATATTGGCCTCAAACGCCTTAAACGATAATGCTCAAAGATACCTTTTTTACTTTCAGCCCCCCTGAAATTGATGGCAGTTTGCTTAAAACCACCATTACCCTTAACCCGGCACATGATATTTTCAAAGGGCATTTTCCGGGCAAGCCTATCGTACCGGGCGTGTGCATGATGCAAATGATCAAAGAGGTTTTGGAAAGCTATTTAAGTAAGAAGCTAAGATTTGTTAAGGCCGATAATATCAAGTTTCTATCGTTCATTGATCCTAATCAACATGGGCAGGTTGGGTTGGAGATCAAGATGAGTGAGGTTGATGGGCAGGTTAAAGCGGATGCACAACTGGTGAATAACGGGGCTGTGTTTTTGAAGTTTAAGGGGGTGTTTAATTTATGATAGAGCAAAAACAGTTTACTGAGAAGGTGGTGAAAAAACTACTCGAAAGGTTTCCACAATTTGCGGATCATTACGTCCAAAAGTTAGGTGATATTGTTGATATAGAATATAAAAGCAATACAGGTGAACTGGAGTTATATATTACAACCCAGGATATTGAAATTACCATTGGTTTTGAAGACACAAAAAAGCTTTCTGATTGGCATGTTCACATAACTACATATGACGAGACTGATTTGGATAATGATATTGAAAACGCCATTGATCTCATTGATTATATTTTAAGTGATAAGTGGCCCATATCACATTCAAATCTGAGAGGCTATAGTTTGCATAATAAAGACCAAATCATTGAACCTCTAGCGGAAGAAATCATTGTCAAAAAATGGTGGAGCGAGCTTTAAATATTATTACAAAAAAGCCCCTGGTTTAATATAACCAAAGGCTCACCAATCCCACTCAATCCTTTATCTAATATTTTAATTCTGCACAACCGCCTTCGCGCTTTTTCCCAGCCTTATAGCCGCTAATAAATAATAGAAAGCGCCAAAGGCCGAATATCCTGCCAAATTCACAACACCCATATTAGGCGAATGTGCCATGGCTATAAATGATACACCTGCAAGCATTGACTGCCCGCCACTCAGGATCATTGGCCATTGGCCGCCAAATTCTTTCCGCCTTTTTAAACCCAATATCAGTTGGATCAGTCCGGTTAATAACGCCCAGGCACCAAATACAATCAATGCTGCGGGCACCCCTTTAGTTATAGCAAAAGCTACCGCCAGGGTTGTAATAACACTAATAGCAACGTTTACATATTGAGGTGTTACAGATGTACCGTTGCCCTGGTTAGCGCGGATATCGAGGAAAGTGCCAACAACATCCCACAATGGATAGATCACAAGCAGAATGGTAGCTGCCGTAAATGAAGTTTTAGCTAATAAGGATACCAATACTACCCAGGTAACCGAAAATGCTACTCTTATAAAATATAGTTTGCGCAATGCAGCGGCGGTATTAGCCGCGGCTGAAGTTTCTATGATTAATGTTTTATTTGCTGACATGACTTTAAATTTTTATTTCGTTTTGTTTGATGAAGCAAAGTTGCGCACAAAACAAGCCGGCAATTTTCACTTAGGTGAAAACAGCGATGGGCATTTGTCAGCAGAGTTTCGTTTTTAGGGCTTTTGCTGCGATAGCCGCTTTTTGATGCGGGTGAGCGACGGGTTTTTGATGCCCAGGTAAGATGAAATATGATAAGCCGGGATACGGCTTACAATATTGGGGTGCTGGGTTATCATTTTTAAATAACGTTCTTCTGCCGTATTGAACAAAAACTCCTCGGTACGGGCTTGCGACTGGTTAAAAAACAGCTCGGCAATAAGGCGGCCAAAACGCTGCCAGCCGGTTGGCGTGCCATACAGGTACTGAAGATCGGTGTAATTGATAGATATGATCTCGGCATCTTCCATGGCCTGGATAAAATATGCACAGGGATACTGATTTATAAAACTTCGGAACGACACCAGGAACTGTCGCTCGGAGAAAAAGTAGATATTCTTTTCTTCCTGTGTTTCGGGATGTACGTAGTAGATGCGGAACAGCCCCCTGGTGATCAGCGCAAGATCGGTACATACAATGTTTTGCATGTTAAAGAAATCGCTTTTGGCTATTTTGCGGGTTCGCCAGTAAGGCAGACTAACGTTGACATCGTTGGCCGAGAGGTCGGCAAACTTGCCAAGCAAATCGTTCAATACTTCCTGTTTTGATTCCATACTGTTAACAAAGCGTAATCAATTCAAATATCGGCACAAAAAACCACACCAATTTTCACCTGGGTTAATAATATCAGGTTTTATTTTCTTATTTTACAATCAAACTAAATTGAACAAAAAACAATCACCCAATCAATCAACATCATGAAGAATATAAATACATCTCCCCATGTTAGTGAGTTTGATAGAGATAACCCTCTTCCTGGCAGCCATTATACTGGCGGTGTCGGGTCCGCGAAAAGGCAAAAAGAAAGGCAGTAACACTGACGCGGGCGCCCATTCGCGCTCCGAATATTACGTTACCGAAAACGGGGGATTGGAACACGTAAAGAGCGAAATCTAATACCAGGCCAGCCTCCGGAGCAACATCCGAAATTAAAATAGAACCGTCGCTAAACAATTAGCGGCGGTTTTTTATTTATTTTACAAATATTATAAACCCCAACCTGCTCCCGGTTTGAAACATATTTACAGCGTTCTGTTTTTCAGTTTAATTTATAGCAGCCTGTTTGCACAAGTAAACGTTACCGGTAAAATAACTAACAATTTAAAAGCGCCGGCAGCCTTTGCTGTTGTCAATTTACAGCAGCAAAACTCTGAACAAACAAGGGCAGTACAAACCGACTCGACGGGTATGTTTGGTTTTACCGATGTAGATAAAGGCTATTATCTCTTAACTGTCACATACACCGGTTACCCAAAAACCGAACTAAAAATAAACCTCCAACGGGATACCGATCTTGCCATCATACTCACGGATAACACCACACAGCTAAATGAGGTAAAAGTAACCGCGAGTAAAGCTTCTGTTGAAAATAAAAGCGATAAACTGGTTTATAACGTATCCACAAGTGCAACATCAGCCGGGGCCGATGCGCTTACGGTTATTGGCAGGGTGCCCGGCGTGAAAGTCGGTGATAATGACCTTAGTATTGTTGGCAAAGGCAGTATCAAGGTAATGGTGAATGAAAGATTGGTTCAACTGGCAGGTACCGATCTGCTCCGTTATCTGCGGTCATTATCCGCAAGCCAGGTTGGCACTATTGAGCTTATTAAAAACCCCGGTGCAGCGTACGATGCAGAAGGAAATGCAGGTATTATCAACATCACCTTAAAACACAGCAAAAAGCAAGGCTATTCGGGCAGTGTACAAATTAATGATAAACAATGGCTGCATAACCCGGCCTCGGTTTACGGCACCAGCAATTACTGGTGGCTAAACGCAAGCGGAGATATCAACTATAATTCAAATAAACTATCGGCCTATGCCAGCGTAAACATAGATCATGACCATGAATTGGAAGGCTTTGAAACGGAGATCTATTACCCCAAGCAAACCTGGCTGCAAACAGATACCGGAAACTATCGTTACCATAATTTAAACTTCATTGCCGGTGCCGATTACCGGCTTAGTCCTAAAGTTACTGCAGGCGTAAATTATCAGGGCGGTAAAAACACTTATGATGGATCTGACCATGTGAATAACCCGATCATTAACAATACTACCGGGGCTATCGATTCAACATTAAAAACCTACGCCACTTATCATCCTGTCGCTATCAGCAATGCGGTTAACCTGCACAGCACCATCAGCCTGGATACCTCCGGTGCGAAACTGGTGCTTAATGCCGACTATTTTAATTATTACCGAACGGATAGATCAGATTTTGAGAGCAATACTTACCTCGCCGACGGCTCACTGAATGGTACCAGCCGCAACCGGTATCATGACACCAATAAGCAGGATATTAATATTTATACTTTTAAAGCCGATGCTATAGTCCCTACCAAATACGCCCGTTTTGCTTTTGGCGGTAAGCTAAGCTTTATCAACAATTACAGCAATGCTTTTTATTATAACAAGACGGCCAATGACTCGCTAAAGTATGACCCAAACCTGAGCAATGAATTTACCTACACCGAAAACACCCAATCTGTTTATGGCAGTATCAATCGTGAGGACGGCAAATGGAAATACCAGGCCGGCTTGCGGGTTGAACGCACCGAAACCAAAGGCTTTTCGCACACACTAAATCAAACTACTGTAAATAATTACACCAGGCTATTCCCATCGGCAACGGTAAGTTATCAGGCTGCAGTAGATCATAGTTTATCGTTAAACTTTGGCAGGCGGGTAAACCGGCCTACCTTTTGGAACCTTAATCCGTTCAAAAGCCTGTTCACAGCCTACAGCTATGGGGAGGGTAATCCCTATCTTCAGCCCGAATACAATACCAACTTTGAGCTGTCGCATACCTACAAAAACAGGCTTACTTCGGCCATATTTTTAAATGTTACCAACAACGGTTTTAACAATATAACCATTGCCCGGCCGGATACCAACCTGGTTTATACCACACCGCTCAATTTTATCAAAACCTACAGGGCGGGCATTTCTGAAAATTATTCAACGCAATTACTAAGCTGGCTTGATAATAACAACCAGTTCACCTTTTACCATACCGATGCTAAATCTGCCCTTGATGCTGTAAAAGGTATCAGCGGGTTCGGTGCTTATATCGCAACCAACAATAACATCTATTTTAATGCTGATAAATCATTTTCAGGCGCGGTGAATTTCTGGTACCAGTTTCCGGAGATTGATCATATTGGCCGAAGTGATGCTTATTACAAACTTGATCTTGGCCTTAAAGCGTCCATTTTTAAAAAGAAAGTAGATGTATCATTTGTGATGAACGATGTTTTCAGGAGCAGCGCATCGGCAGTTACTACAATTGTTAACGGCGTAAGGCAAAAATACACCAACTTCCAGATCAACCGGTACGTTTTACTGGGGATCAGTTACCGCTTTGGCAATAGCCAGAACAAAGCAGAAAAACAAGATACCGGTAACCAGGATGAAAAAGGCCGGATCCACTAAAACAAAAAAGGGAGCTTTGCAGCTCCCTCAAAACGATCAAAAACAACACTTACATTTTGCCTGTAGTATCCTTGCCCATTTTACCTTTACCCATTTTGCCTTTAGACATTTTATCGTGGCTCATCTTGTCTGCACCCATCTTGTCTTTTGACATTTTGTCTTTGCTCATCTTATCAGAGCCCATTTTGTCTGAAGCCATTTTATCATGGCTCATTTTGTCTTTACTCATTTTATCCTTTTTCATTTTACCGGTATCGCTAAGGGCAACAGTATTATGTAAAGGACCCAATGTTTTCGCCTGTACATTAACAGTAAGGCCGGCGATAGTAAAAATGGCGATAAGGGCGCCTGAAATGATTGATCTGGTTTTCATGTTTGGTTCTTTTAGTTAATATTTTACCCCTTAGTCGGGGCGAAATGTGAAACCTTACAAAGTATTTTCATTTTATTTTTGGCACCAGAGAGAACCGCTTTTAACAGCAAACTATAAATGAAAAATTTCTACACGAATTTTAAATTGATTCAATTCGTATAATTCGATTAATTGCGGAAGTATTGCAATGCATTCGTGGTAAAAATTATTAAGCGTCAGCCCTGGCAAAAGAGACTGATTATTTTAACGCGATTTCCTTGTCTCCAATGCCATTCCCTTAGTGCCAATCCGAAAAAAATCGTGAAATTCGTGCGCATTCAATTCCTGCAAAAAAAAAATAATTTTATGAAGATCAGCGAGGCACAGCAGCTTGTAGATAACTGGATAAAAACAATGGGTATCAGGTATTTTAATGAACTCACCAATACGGCCATTTTAATGGAAGAGGTTGGTGAAGTAGCGCGTATTATGGCCAGGCAATACGGCGAACAATCCTTCAAAAAATCGGATACAGAGGTTAACCTTGCTGATGAAATGGCCGACGTACTTTTTGTGCTGATTTGTTTGGCCAATCAAACAGGTATCGACCTGACCGAAGCCCTGGAAAAAAATATGCAAAAGAAGAGTATCCGGGATGCGGAACGGCATAAAAACAACGAAAAATTGAAATGATGTGTGGCGTCCTCATTAACTGCTTAAAAAAGGGGTGAAAAACAGATGCAAAAGCATAAAAAACTACCTGCAAGGTTAAATTAATATTAAAATTATAAAAATCTAACTGGTAAAAGGAACTAACAGATGAAGATTTGATTAAAAGATCAGGGATTTTATTAAATAATTTAATAAGTGCTTGACAAGTAGAAATTTAACTCCTAATTTTAAGCATCCTAATTAATTGATCATGATCCGTGTACGGTCTAAAGTTGTACTGTTGGTTGCCCCTCATGTAGTTGGCCTTGAAGTATTGCCTAATAACAAGGTCTTCAAGCATATTTCACTCACCGCGGCCATATTTCCGGCAATACACGATATCAAACCCAATTTATTAATTCTCGATTACGATTATCTTGTTCAAGATATAGAAAAGATCCTTCGGCGCTTAAGCTCAAACCCTGCATACAAAAGCATTAAGATTTGCTGCTATAAAAATAAATGGCACTCCAAGATTGATCCATTGCTGAAAACATTAGGCGTTGACCATATTTTTTATGCGGAAGATATGAAGGTAGAAGCCACGCGAAAAAGTGTATTCGACGCCATTGGTAATGTTATAATGGATGGAACGTTTTTTAGTTTGTTGAAACCAGTTCATTAGGCCCCCCGGCCCCCTGAAGGGGGAGTAAGATCCAAAATTTGATAACCGTATCCTGATGGGACTTACTTTATGATATGTACATGATGTTTTAGGACTGTTGCGCGGGCCGCGTTAGGGATAGAAGCGTAAAGCCCACAGCGCGGGTTGGGTTTGCGGGCAGGAAAGGCGAGGACTTGCAGCGGATAGCCCGGCCGCAGGCAACGCCCATATTATAAAACAGATCAAAAAAAACACGCCCAATAATCAACAACTTACGATCACGTCATTATAAGGTACGAAGACAACCGACCGTAGGGAGCTCATTAATACCTATAAAAATCAAATTATAATTATTAATAATCCCCTATTAGCAGGTCCGCCCGGTAAAGTTCGCGATTGCTTCGTGCCTCGCAATGACGGGAAGTAATAATACTCTTACTTAAATCACCACCTCTCCTTCAAAAACCTTTACTGCCGGCCCTTCTAAAAAGATGTCGGTAAAAGCTTTGCCATCGTAATCAAAACGGATGTTGAGGTTTCCGCCTAATACTTTTATAGGGGTGGTTATATGCCCGGTTTGCTCGTTGTGTTGCGCCATAGCCAGGGCAACAGCCGTTACTCCCGTACCGCAGGCAAAGGTTTCATCCTCCACCCCGCGTTCAAAGGTGCGTACAAAATAGCCTTCTTCCATGGGTTCAACAAAATTCACATTGATACCATTTTTCCGGTAAGTAGCATTATTACGGATAGCATGGCCTTCCTGGTAAACGTTGCGCTGCTCAAGGCCGTCAACCAATTTTACGTAGTGCGGCGAGCCGGTATTAAGCACATAGGCTTCGGCATCTTTGCTAACATCATTTACATCTATCATTTGCAGGCTTACCCAATTACCTTCGTCTGAAATTTTGGCATAATGCGGGCCATCAACCGCCAAAAATTCCGTTTCGGATTCAATGACACCCAAAAATTTGGCAAAAGCCACAATACAACGCCCGCCATTACCGCACATACTGCTCGGCTGGCCATCGGCATTGTAATAAACCATCTCAAAATCGTACCCTTCTTTGTTTTGCAGCAGCATAAGGCCATCGCCCCCAATACCGAAACGACGATCGCACAGGCCCGAAATCAGCTTAGGATTATGATGATCAACGCTATTGTCGCGGTTATCAATCAAAATAAAATCATTTCCGGCGCCCTGGTACTTATAAAAATGTAAATTCACTGTATAATGCTATTTAATGTCGGCCTTTTAGTATTAGCAAAATTCATGCTAACAATCAAAAACGCCAACGTTGACCTATTTAACAAATTTTAACAAAAAACGGGATAACTTATCATTGATTATCTCGTCTATATGGTATTAAATTTGATCTGTAAAATAAGTAAACTTAATAATAAGAAAGGCAAATAATAAATGAAAAAGATAGGTTTAACACTATTAACCGCTTTTGTTGGGGGTGCGATAGCCTTAGGTACGTACAAGGTTATCGAAAACAAGTACTCAGACAACATGAGCTTTGAGGACAAACAAAAAGTATATTTTACAAGTAACCCTTCGGTCCCGGTATCATCAACCGGAGATCTGGATTTTACCCAGGCAGCAGCCGTAGCTACCCCGGCAGTGGTTTATATCCGCACCACGTATAGCAGCAAAGCAAGTGGTGGCGGCCAGGACCAGCTGGAGCAGATGTTTGGTGATATGTTTGGTCAGCGTGTGCGCCCGCAGGGCCCGCAAATGGCATCAGGTTCAGGTGTAATCATTTCGCCTGATGGTTATATCGTAACCAACAACCACGTGGTTGAAAAGGCCGATAAAATTACCGTTGCCACAAACGACCACCGCACTTACAGTGCCAAAGTTATCGGTACCGATCCAAGTACCGACCTGGCCCTGATTAAAGTGAGCGCTACCAACCTGCCCATTGTTAAATTAGGCAACAGCGATGACGCTAAAGTTGGTGAATGGGTTTTAGCCGTAGGTAACCCTTTTAACTTAACATCAACCGTTACAGCGGGTATCATCAGCGCCAAAGGCCGTAACATCGGTATCATTGGCAGTGAAGACAACCAGGATGAGAATCCATTCGGGCGTACCCGTAATCAATCAGGCCCTAAGCTGAACAAGGCTATTGAGTCGTTCATTCAAACAGATGCGGCCATTAACCCTGGTAACAGCGGTGGTGCATTGGTTAACACCCGCGGCGAACTGATCGGTATCAATGCCGCTATCGCTTCACACACCGGTTCATATGAAGGTTATGGCTTCGCTATTCCGGTTAACCTGGCTAAAAAAGTATTGAACGATATCAAAAAATTCGGTACTGTAAAACGTGGTTTTGTTGGTGTTACTTTCACTGAGCTTAACCCTGATGTAGCCCAGAAACTTGATGTAGCAACCACCAACGGCCTGTACGTTAACGACCTTGTACCGGGTGGTGGCGCCGAACAGGCAGGTTTACGCAAAGGCGATATCATTGTTAAGGTTGAAGGCCAGCCGGTTTATGAATCATCAGATTTGCAGGAGCGTGTAGGCCGTTTACAACCCGGTGATAAGATCAATATCACCGTATTGCGTGATGGCAAGGACAAAGATTTCGCGGTAACACTAAAAGGCGATGCGGCACCATCTTCAAACCGTACAGCATCCTCTAAATCTGCAGAAGAATTGTTTAACAAATTGGGTGCAAGTTTCCACGCTTTAACCCCTGCCGAAAAAGCCAAGCTGCATGTTAATGCAGGCGTACTGGTAACCCAGGTACGTGAAGGCGGTTTATTTGATGCTGCCGAAATTCCGGAAGGCGTAGTGATCACCAGCATCAATAAAATAGCTATCAGCAGTATTGATGATATTGACAGGGCAATTGTAAAACCGATACAAGGCAACATTATCATTGCCGGTATTTACCCTGATGGTTCGCACTTCAGCAGCGCGTTCCCGGCTCAATAAGCTTTTTTTAAGTGATTTTATATTGGAAGCCCTGATCTTTTTAGATCGGGGCTTTCTTTTTGGGCTTATAATGGGCTTTTGTTGTTTTATAACCTACATCGTCGCCCTCTTGGCCGGGCGGAGGCCAGTTACTTTACCTTAGATGCAAAGTAACCAAACATCAAGACAAAAAAATGCTTCAACCCGCAGGCCATACTCCCTGGCCCGCTTTTTTGTCGGGCCGACGCGCTTTTGTTTTGGGAATTATAAGATGCTCTGATTTCATTAAGCCATCACAAAAACCATGTCATTGAGGAGCAGCATGGGAGATGAACCGGGACGCGACGCGGCAATCGCATGCTATACAGAGCGGTCATGCTTACGTGCGGTTGCTGCGCTCAATGACATGGTTTTGATATTAATGGCTCTTATCTTGTCTCTTGAATCTAACGGTCTTGTATCTTTCCCCAAAACCCGTCAGCAGGTAAGCTTCGGGTGAAAGCGGGCAGAACAATGGTGGGTGGTGCGGTCGCAGGGGCATAGCAAGTTTTTGCAGAAGCGGGGCCAAGAGCGTGCGAAGCGGGGCAAAATAATTGCAGCCCGTGGTTCTGCCCGGTTTGCAGGGCAAAGGCCAGGAAAGGACAAGTGAGCAAAGGCCTGTGCGGCAAAGAAGCCTCCCTGCTGACTTGACTTTTTGGTTACTTTTGTGTCAAGACAAAAGTAACAGCCAACCCGCGGCGAATGAGCGGGCCAATGTTGGTTAAATACAACTAAGGTTATTAAGCGGTAGCGCAGCAGTCCCCGTAACAATACAGAGTGGATATCCATTTCGGATTGCAAGGCGACGGGATTGTCACGTCGCCCCCGTTGCGCATCCTCTGCTGCGCTCCCCAATGACATTAAAAAACCGCTTTAAAACGTCAGCACTACTTTACCAACCGTCCTCCCGCTTTCCAGTTGCAAATGCGCATCGGCCATTTGCCCAAACGGAAACACTTTAGATACATGCGATTTGATGATGCCTTTTTGCAGCAAACCGGCAATAGTTGTCATGTTTTCGGCGCTTGGCTTAACCAGGATATTGTGACCATTGATGCCCATCGCTGTAGCTTTAGGGGTAACCGCTTCGTTCATGCCCGATACGATGCTTACAATAGTGCCGCCTTTTTTCATCACCTGCAGCGAACGATCGATATATTCTCCGCCGATGGTATCAAGTACAAAATCAATATCGTGGGTTGCATTTTCAAAGGGTTGGGCTTTATAGTCGATATGCTCATCGGCACCCAGACCTAACACAAAATCGCGGTTAGCGGCCGATGACGTGGCAATAACATAAGCACCCAAATGCTTAGCTATCTGTACGCCATAATGGCCAACCCCGCCCGATGCAGCGTGGATCAGCACACGGTCGCCGGGTTTAATTTGTGCATGGGTATGGAAAGCCTGCCATGAAGTGAGCGCGGCAAGTGTAGCTGCTGCTGCTTCCTCATGACTGATACCCGCCGGCTTCAATGCAAGCTCATCGGCTTTGGCCTTAACATATTCGGCGTAGGCTTTACCTGTTTTAGGGAAATCGATCATGGCGAAAACCTCATCACCGGGTTTAAAGCCGGTAACGTCGGCACCAGCTTCGGTGACTTCGCCCGAAATATCCCATCCTAAAATAACCGGCGACTCATCCTTAATACGCCCCCATACGCCTTTTCCCGAACGGGTTTTAACGTCGACAGGATTTATGCTGATGGCTTTTAGCTTTACCAGCACTTCATCGGCAGCGATGGTTGGCACAGGTATTTCGGCAGGTACAAGGTTTTCAACCCCGCCAGAGCTTTTTAAAATTATTGCTTTCATGGTTTGATGCGTTTTTAACAGGTTAAAGTTAGTTCTTTTAAACCTTTGTTGTTTTATAACTTACATCGTCGCCCTCTTGGTCGGGCGGAGGGCTTTACTTTACCTTAGATGCAAAGTAACCAAACATCAAGACAAAAAAATGCTTCAGCCCACGACCTGTCCCGATGCCCATCGGGAGGCCATACCCCCTGGCCCGCTTTTTTGTCGGGCCGGCGCGCTTTTATTTGGGAAATTATCAATAAAAATCATGTCATTGCGAGGAGCAGCACAGGGACTGTGCCAGGGCGCGACGAGGCAATCGCATGCTATACAGAGCGGCTTTGCTTCCGTGCGATTGCCACGCTGCGCTCGCAATGACATCATTTTTATTATTCTCATTTCTTAACTCTTACTGTCTTTCCCCCTGGCTCTTTCTGTCTTGTTTCTTGACTCTTGCTGTATTGTTTCTTGCCCTAAACCCCTATCTTAGAAACGTGATCAAAGTAACCTGCGCCATAATTGTTGATACCGACGGACTTGTTTTTGCTGCCCAGCGAAGCGCGACCATGAGCCTGCCCTTAAAATGGGAGTTCCCCGGCGGTAAAATTGAACCCGGCGAAACTGCCGAAGCCTGCCTCATCCGCGAGATTAAGGAGGAGCTTCATGTGGCTATTGAAATTTTGAAGCCCCTGCCCGCCAATACGCATCATTATCCTAATGTTACCATACAGCTGATTCCTTTTGTTTGCAGGATCACCAATGGCGAGATCATACTTAAAGAGCATCTTGATTTTAAATGGCTGTCTAAAAATGAATTATTAGCTTTGGATTGGGCGGAGGCGGATGTGGCGATTGTTCGGTGGTATGCGGAGAGTTGACATTATATTTCCACAACGCCACATGAAATTAAATAATCGGCAATTGCATTATATTGATTTATTGGCCTCGTCAAATCATTTCCTTCTCCCCTTGGAACAAAAATGACCATTCCTTCCCTCGCTCGAGTCAGTAAAACTCTATACTTATTGGTTAAAAACTTCTGATTTTCAAACTTATCCACGCTTTGCCATTTGGTACCTTTAAAAGCATTATAACTCCACATCTTACCCTTTCTCCTTAAATCCAAATCCCAGCAAACTCCAACCCAATCAAGCTCTAAGCCTTGAATACCAAACTCTGTAGCGGGAATTTCTAAATAATAAGATGATCTAACATCGTCTTTCCCATTTAAAAACCATTGCTCTTCTTCAAGAGGCATTTTAACATCCAAACCCAAGGGTCTTAATCTTCTTGCCCCAGAGCTGGCGACTAAGCCCATTCTTCTTGTACCTTTGCAATTTGTTTTAAGCCATTGTTTGGCCTTCTCCAAATCCCTC
This sequence comes from Mucilaginibacter sp. Mucisp86, assembly GCF_047324315.1. Taxonomy (NCBI): domain Bacteria; kingdom Pseudomonadati; phylum Bacteroidota; class Sphingobacteriia; order Sphingobacteriales; family Sphingobacteriaceae; genus Mucilaginibacter; species Mucilaginibacter sp. Mucisp86. Next base: position 2,860,867 of record NZ_CP168503.1, on the reverse strand, counting down.
GTTATGACAACTTTATAATTAAGTAATTGATCATTGAAGACCCTTTTTGCTTCAGCGGATTGATTTGTTAAAATCAAACTTACCCAACGAGATAGTTCTTCTGCTTTATAAGACCTTATAGATACAGAAAGATGTAAATCCTCATCTTCAATAATTTTCAAATTGTTTGGAGTATGTTCAAACAGAGTAAGGTTTCCTGTGCTATGATCACCAGCCTTTAATTGCGGAGATATGTATATTTTCCAAGATGGAAACTTTGCTTGAAGAATTCTACCCCATTCTGGTAAACCAGCTTCACCAGTGTTGATCTCTTGGCCTCCGCCAACAAGCGCTACGATCACAGCCCAATCCTTATGCCTGTCCATTATTTCAAACATCATTTCCGGCTCAGAAAATGGCCGTTGAAATTTCCTCATGGAGTGTTCCGCATTCCATGCTCTTTGAGCTTCATCAAAAATTACTATTTTATTATTGGGAATTCGATCTTTCTCAAAAAAATAGTGATCTAAAAATCGGTGTACGTTTTCAATAAATGCAATAATTCTATCCGTTTCTTTTTTCTTTGAAGCAATGTCTGATTTCTTAATCTTTTTGTGAGCATCACGAGATAATGCCTCTCTTAAGACCTTAATAAGAGGGCCATTTCCAGACAAAAAAGTGGCTAAGGATTTCTCGTTTTGCTGAAATTCTTTGTCATGCGCAATATTTAACCCAGCCAAAGTTTTACCAGCACCAGGAACTCCAGTAATAAAACAAACGATTTTTTCCCCCTTGGACTTAGCTATCTTTATGGCTTCAACTACAGCATTTGAAGTTTTTGTTAGGTTCTTTTTTCCAGCATGCGATCTTGATATTTCTGCTACCGATTTTCCTGCATATAATCTTTGAGCAGCTTCTATAATAGTAGGCGTTGGGGAATAGTCACTATTATTCCAGATTGTAAAATCTAACTGTTTCTTGGGGCTATCATATTTCTTAAATATCTCGATAAGGATATTAGTTAGATTATTTTCGTTAGCGAAAAGTACATCTTGAACCCAATCCCGACTAACAAGGGGTTGATTTACAAAAGAAGTGGCTGTCGTTGCTAATAAAATAGGAATTATTGTTTTATTTCTTGATTGAAAATGAAAGTCACGAAGATCTAAACAATAATCTAATAGCTGATCTTTATCTGCACTCAGATATTCTGCTTTACCAACCTTAAATTCAATAACAATAAGAATATTGTTACCAACAATCACCACATCGATTCTTTTTTCTCTGCGGGCAATAGGATATTCTAATAATATGCCAAAATCCCTTGCGCTTTTGTCGCGATTGGTTAATTGCTTTAATGCATTTTTTAAAACATCAATTTCTTCATCCCAGGAAAGCGTTTGGCTGTGCTTTAGTTCATGAAATCCAGCTAATCCTGACTCTCTTGTTAGAGAACCAATTATCGACTTATTACTTTCATGAATAAAATTCTGGATTGAATTTAGGTAGAACGCACTCATTATTTGTTGAAGTAAGGGGAATTAAAAAAATCCTTGAAGTCAACATTTAAGGCATTAACAAGCTTTTCTAAATTTTCGATGGATATATTTCTTCTTCCATTTTCAACATCAGTAACATACGTTCTATCTATCTCAGCCCTGTTAGCTAAAGCTTCTTGGGAAATTCCAATTTTCAATCTCAATTCTCTAATTCTTTGCCCAACATGCGCCTTAATGCTCATGAAGCCAAATTGCTCATATGTCGACTATAAGTCAACGGACTATAAGTGTCATTTTGCTGTTTTTAATTATACTTGTATATGAAAACGAATATTAAATTCAATTACCTATACCGTGATGGGGCTAATTACAAAAATTTAAAATCGATCATCTTCAATAATCCTGAAAACATCACACTTTCTACAGTACAGAATCTAATACAAGCCAAACTAATGGGTGGTGAATATTTTTATGCCAATGATTGGCAGGTACCTGATCTGCACTTCAGCACCTGGGACAATGAGCTTGATCATACCTTCCACGAATTTGAAAGTGTGGAGTATACCGATGAGCTAGCCGATGAGGGGGCAGATATAGCCTTGTTTATAAATATTCTTCAAACAGTTGTGAATCCTTCATAGTAGTCAACCAATTTGCCGATATCGGCAAATTGGTTATTATAAAAAATAACGCTTAAATCGCGCCCAATTGGTGGCGCTATTTTGTCAGTGCCATAACAACCCCACATCGCCTAAATGCATTTTTCTGCAAAAAACATCAAAAAATCAATGAAAAATTAACCATTCTCCAAACCTCGGCCGGAACGCTCAAATTTTAGCTAAAAAAGGTTAATCAACTGATTCACTGCGTATTAATCACGTTTCACATCATTTACTAAAACATTGATAATCAACACAAATGGTGTTTCAACCCGTTCCGCGTTTCACTCTTAGTTTTTGGAACATTGCCGTTTTTCAATAAAACATCCCGGCGAAGATTTTCAATTTTTCGTGGGGAATCAAAAAATTGGGACACCCGATTTTTTTTACTATGTTTGTAATCTATATAATACAGATAGATATAGTAGTATTTAATTAATTAAGCAAAATAATGCAAAGGCATAGGGGTAAAAGTTTACAGTGTTGTAATAAAGTAAACGCGTTAAAAGCTTTATTCAGTCACTTTAAAATAATTACCCATGATACCCGCTTTAATAATTTGGTTATTTAAAAAATATATCCGGCCTGCCCTCCAAAACAAAACTTTCCCAACATTAAATATCTTCGGTCCGCTCAGGTGGGCGGCAATGGTGGTTGCTTTATTGTGCCTTGCTGCCGGTGCCGTGGCGCAGGAGCAAACGGTTAAGTACAATGTGCTGCACAGCGGCAAGGTGGTTGGCCACATGAACCTGTACCAAAAACGCCAGGGCGATGAGCTGTACCTTAAAATGATCTCCGAAGTAAAAATGCGCTTCATTTTCAGCGTGAAGGTTGATATCCAGGAGGAGAGCACTTTTAACAATGGCAAGCTCATCAGTTCGCAGGTATGCCGGCATGTTAACGGCTCTGAAAAATGTAATCGCCAAACCAGGGCCGTCGCCTCCGGCTATCAAACCATAGCCGAAGGCAAATGCGGTAAAACAGTTGATCAAAAACAAATTGCCGCCAACCTGATGCTGCTGTACTGCCGCGAACCCGAAAACCAGGCGCAGGTGTACTCAGATAATTTTCAGCAGTTTCTGCAGGTTAAACAGGTGAGCCCGCATGTATACCGTATCGATCTGCCCGATGGCAACTATAATTTTTACAGCTATACCAATGGCGTGTGCAGCAAAGTTGATATCCACCATTCGTTGTACACCATCCAGATCCAATTGGCCTGATTGATTTTTAACATTTGGGCTCTATGAATTTAACGGCCAAACAAGCTATCTTTAGCGCTAACATCTACACCTTAAAAGTGGAATATAGCGATAGCACGGCCATCGGTTTAATTAAACAGGGAAGCCAGAAGGCTTTTGAGCGGCTTTTTAAAGATCACTTTAAAAGTCTGCACGCCTATGCCTACACTTTTTTAAAGGATGATGAAATGGCCGAAGAGGTAGTACAAAATGTATTTTGCCGCATTTGGGAAAAACGCGATCAGCTTAAAACCGACGGCAGTATCAAGGCCTATCTGTACCGGTCTGTACATAACGAAAGTTTGAACTACTTAAAACACCAGAAGGTACGCGCCAATTTCGGCGTTTATTATGCTGATGAAATGGAGCAGGTAGGCAACGACGATTCGGCCTCAAAAAAACTGCTCACCGCCGAGCTGCAAAAGCATATCGAAAAAGCCCTGAGCGAACTGCCCGAGCAGTGCCGCATCATTTTTCAGCTGAGCAGGTTTGAGCAACTTAAATACCAGCAAATTGCCGATCAGATGGGTTTATCTATCAAAACCATCGAAAACCAGATGGGCAAGGCGCTGCGGGTAATGCGCCAAAAACTGGCCGAATTTTTACCCATTATTTTATTGTTATTTATGAATTGGTTTGTATGAGCTATACCGGTATGCCTATAGATGATGATTTGCTGGTGAAATACCTGGTTGACGAAGCTACGCCCGCCGAGGTGGAAGCTATACAAAATTGGATTGCCGCCTCCCCTGCTAACAGGCAGGAATATGATAATTTTAAACTGATCTGGGATGAGAGCCAGCGCATCGCCTCTACCAAAACACTCGATGAAGATGCGGCCTATCTTCGCCTGCAAAAAAGACTGAATAATACAGCTCCAACAGCTACCCAACCCGCGCCGGTTCGCAAAATGAAAACCAGCTGGTGGGTTGGCATAGCGGCATCGTTGCTATTGATTTGTACCGTAGCCTGGCTAACCATCAGTCATTATTATGATAATAGAAACATTGCTTTTGTTAAGATAAACAGCGAAGCCAAAACCCGTACGCAAACCTTGCCCGATGGTTCGGTAGTTACGTTGAACAGTCATAGCACGCTTATTTACCCAGAAAAGTTTACCGGCAAAATCCGGCCAGTCACTATGCTGGGCGAAGCGTTTTTTAAAGTAACGCCCAATAAAACCCAACCGTTTATTATTAAGGTGAATGGTGTAACGGTTAGGGTGGTTGGCACGTCATTCAATGTAAAGAGCCGCGACGGTAAAACGCAGGTAATTGTTGAAACGGGCATTGTTAACGTAAGCGAGAAAAACAAAAACGTGAACCTTAACCCCGGCGAGAAAGTCCTGGTTACGGGCAAGGATGGCTTGCAAGCGAAAGAGAACATTAAAGGGCGTTTGTATAACTATTATGCCACCCATGAACTGGTTTGCGATGAAACCCCGCTGCATGAGCTGGTGGGTTCGCTGAACGAGATTTATGGGGCGCATATTGTTATCGGCAACAAGGCCATTACTAACCTGCCTATTACTACGGTGTTTAAAGATCAGTCGTTAGATGAGATATTGCTGGTGATTTCCGAAACGTTTAAGATTAAAGTGGAGCGGGGGAAAAAGGGGATTGTGTTGAAGTAAGGAAGTAGCTATACTAATTACTATAAAAGCATGTCATTGCGAGCGATAGCGTGGCAACCGCACGGAAGCATAACCGCCCTGTATAGCATGCGGTTGCTTCGTCGTCCCTCCTCGCAATGACATAGTTTATTAATATTAAGAATATTTTATGTTATATAAACTACATCGTTACCTAAACTATACCCTCGCCCTGCTCCTCCTCACGGCCTTCACAGCTCATGCCGATTCTATTCTGTCCAAAAATATTTCTGTACATGTAACCGAAATGCGCCTGGGTACTGTGCTTAAAACCATCGAGCAAAAGGGTAACTTCTATTTTTCATACAATAGCAACATCGTAAAAACTGATAGCCTGGTCACCGTTAACGCTGATAACTGGACAATAAAGGAAGTGCTCGACCATATGCTCAGCTACCGTTTTGAGTATCGCGAAACCAAGAATTTTATTATCCTGAGATATGCCCCCCTCCAACTCACCATAGTTACCGATAAGGCTGCTACGGAGGGCGATAGTTATGCCATCAGCGGCACGGTTACCGACGAGCAAACCGGCCACAAACTGCCGAATGCCAGCGTATACTCGCATGAGCAACTACAATCAGTATTGACAGATAAAGACGGTCATTTTGATATGACGATTCGCAATCAAGGTCAACCGATCACCTTAACCATAAGCAGGGAATTTTATAAAGACACCACCGTTACCTTCCTGGCTGATGTTAACGTAAGAAGTACAGATACTACACTGAAGAAAAAGAGCCTGCTGGGTTATATCCTTAGTGATGATTATTCTGGCGTTGAGAATACTTCCCTGGGCAGATTATTCCTATCTACCAAACAACAGATCCAGGCAGCCAATCTCGGCGGATTGATTGCACAAGCTCCCTTCCAGGCTTCGGCCATACCCGGCGTTAGCACCCATGGCAATTTCAGCGGACAGGTAGTGAATGTAGTTTCCCTCAATGCAGTCGGCGGGTACAATGCCGGTGTCGACGGTTTTGAAATGGGCATTATTTTCAATTTAGATAAAGGCGATGTTGGCGCGGTGCAAATAGCGGGGATCTTCAACGTTGTCGGCGGGTCCGTAAACGGTATTCAGCTTGGTGGCTTGTATAATAATGTACTGGGCAACGTGCGGGGCATTCAACTGGCGTTGCTGCATAACAGCGTAAAACAAAATATGAATGGCCTACAATTGTCAGCACTATATAATCATACCCGTGGATCGGTTAGGGGTATTCAGTTAGGAGCCATAGGCAATATCGCCGGTAAAAATTCTGACGCATTTCAGATTGGAGGTATTGGCAACATTGCACAACAAAAATTTGGTGGCCTGCAGGTAGCGGGCTTGTTTAATTACGCCAAACACCTAACCGGGGTGCAGCTGGCATTGGTAAACATTGCCGATACTTCGTCGGGCTTCAGCATTGGGTTACTGAATATCATCAACAGTGGGTATCATAAGCTGGCTATCTCCACCAACGAAACACAGAATATCAACCTCGCCTTTAAAAACGGTAACCATAACCTGTATACCATTTGGCAGGGCGGCATGCGGGTTGATGGAAATAGCAAATTATATTCGTTTGGTTTAGGTTTTGGGCGCGAGTTTGGTTTAGGCAGACATTTGGCTATCAACACCGAAATCGGCTCAAGTTACCTGTACCAGGGTACCTGGTTAAAAACCAATCAGCTTAATAAATTCAATCTTGATTTTACTTATAAGGTTAGTCGCAAATTTTCCATTTTCGCAGGCCCGTCATTAAATTTTCTATATTCCGATCAGCGTACACCTGTTAATGGCTACGCCTATGTGCGGGATCTGCATCATTCATTTATTCATGATAACCGAAACTGGAGTGGTTGGGTTGGATGGAGCTTTGGGGTTAATTTATTTTGAGGTGTTTAGGTTGCAATTAAAAGCTTTTGGGGATTTGTAACTTACATCGTCGCCCTCTTGGCCGGGCCAAGAGGGCGACGATGTAAGTTAATTACTAATAAAGTTCTTTTCTACCCCTCTCCTCGTAAGCCCAAGCTACCCAATGAACTAATCAATCCAAATCCCCATTACCAAAAGTATCTCCCTGGTTAATATCACCGGTTTCATAGCCTTTTTTAAACCAGTACATGCGCTGGGCGCTGGTGCCATGGGTAAAGCTGTCCGGCTCAACATGTCCTTGGGCCTGCTTTTGGAGACGGTCATCACCGATGGCATTGGCCGCGTTCAGGGCTTCTTCAATATCTCCTTTATCAAGCACGTTTTTCATGCTTTTTTCGTAGTGCGCCCAAACACCCGCGTAAAAATCAGCCTGTAATTCCAGCTTTACTGAAAGTTTGTTGTATGCTTTTTCACTTAAACGAGACCGTGCCGCGTCCATTTTTTGCGAAACACCTAACAGATTTTGCACGTGATGACCAACTTCATGCGCTATTACGTAAGCCTGTGCAAAATCGCCGGAGGCTCCAAAACGGTTTTTCAATTCGTCGTAAAAAGAAAGATCTATATATACCTGCGAATCGCCCGGGCAATAAAACGGACCACTTGCCGAGCTTGCCGTACCACAGGCTGATTGTACATAACCATTAAATATAGTTAACTGCGGCTTTTCGTAGGTCTTACCCATATCATCAAATAGCTTTGTCCAGATATCTTCGGTATCAGCTAAAACTACGCGTACAAAATGCTTGCCCGCATCCTCGGGGCCGTTGTTGGCCGTTTGCTCCTGCCTTGGCCTATTGGTTGCCACCTGGTTAAGCAGGGCCGAAGGATCGACCCCGGTAAAAAAATAAATTGCAGCGGCTATCAAGCCAAGCAATCCTCCACCTATGGCTAACCTGCCACCGCCTCCGCCCCGTTCATCGTTAACGTTATCACTTTCGCGTCTGCCAAACCATTGCATATTTGCCCCCCAACCCCCTAAAGGGGGTGTTTATTTTAGAGATAATAAAAAAAGCCCCTGTTTGTTTTCACAGAGGCTTCAGATTTTTTAAACTCCCCCTTCAGGGGGCCGGGGGGCGATACTACTTCACTATCTCAAACACCGCCTGGATCTGGAAGCTCAGCTTAATAGTTTTGAAGCTGATATCTGATTCTGCAACATTGCTGTCGGCCGATGCTTTGAACATCATAGCATTGGCATAAACGCGTGGCTGCGGGAAGCTGCTGTTATCACTTTCGGTAATGTTAATTGCACCACCCAGTTTTTCGCCAAGGGCAGCTAACAGGTAAGTTGCTTTATCGCGTGCGGCAAGTAGGGCTTTGATTTTAAGATCTCGTTTCAGATCGGCCATTTTTGAATAGTCGTAGCTTTCAATATTGGTTGATTGGATGCCTTTGGGATCAATCTTCGACATGATCTGGTTAAACTTGTTCAAATCGCGCACACGTAAGCCGTATTGTTTGCTGGCCAAAAAGTCGGGTGCTTTTTTCTTTTGGTAAGTGTTGTTCCAGGCCGATACATTATTCACTGTAAAATCTGACGATGGAATGCCGGCATCTTTCACGGCTTTTTCCAACTGATCTTCCAGGTCATTGATGGCGATGTGCTTTTTGCCGTCCATGTATTCCTGAAGTGATATGGTTACATTTATAATATCAGGGGTAACGTCCTGTTCGGCAATACCGGTAACTTCAATTTTACGCCTAAGGTCAACGTTTTGGGCAAATGCTCCAACAGTAGTTGCTAATAGTGCGGCAAGGATAAATAGCTTTTTCATGTGTATTTTATTTGATGTTATGACTAAGGTAACGTGTATTTAGTTTAATATGTAACAGTAAGGCTACAATTATTTACTAAGCCACTGGTATACTTGTAAATAAAAAGGAGTGGTTTTGCCTGGAGTGAAATTTCAATTCCCCTCTCCACAGAAACCTAATAAACACTCGCTCAAACCCATTCAACCTTTAATGGTTATATTACAACACATTAAGTTATTTGGCTATGAGATCGATATGGAAAGGTTCGATAGGTTTTGGGTTGGTGAGCATTCCTGTTAAATTGTATTCGGCGGTGCAAACCAGTTCGCTCGACTTTGATATGCTGGACAGTCGCGATCACGCGCGCATCCGCTATCAGCGGGTGAATGAAAATACCCATAAGGAGGTACCGTACGACAAAATAGTAAAAGGCTACAAGCTGGATGAGGATTATGTGATTATGGATGAGCAGGATTTTGAAGATGCCGCACCCGAAAAAAGCAAAGTAATTGAAATAGAAAGCTTTGTTGATATAGCCGATGTAAACCCTATGTTTTATGAAACATCATACTACACCGAGCCCGATACCAAAAACAATAAAGCCTATGCCCTGCTTATCCAGGCATTGACACAATCAAAAAAAGCAGGACTGGCGCGTTTCGTTTTGCGCAGTACCGAAAGCCTTTGTATAGTTCATCCGCTTAAAAATGTACTGGTGGTTACCCGTATCCGTTTTGCACAGGAGATCCGCAATACGGATGACCTTAATCTGCCCGATAAGATTGATGTAAGTAAAAAAGAACTGGATATGGGGCTCACCCTGATAAACCAATACGCCGAAGATTTCGACGTATCCAAATTTAAGGATGAGTATAATGATGAACTGCTCAAAATCATCGAAGCCAAATCAAAAGGCAAACGCGCCAAGGTTAAAAAGCTTAAACCGCGTAAAACCGGCGGTGATGATCTATACGATCAACTGATGGCAAGTTTAAAAACAAAGAAAGGAGCTTGATGAAGTCCGAAGCCGGGAGTTGGAAGTATTATGTCGGCTTACTTAATTCCTTAAAATCGGGCATGTTGTATGCTTTTTAGAACTTTTGATTGCAGGCGCTTGCCGGCAAGTTTCATGCTGAGACGAAAAATCCAGTCTTGGATATGCTTAAAATTATCATAATAATTAATTTAATTGTTTAAATAATAAAATTCGGCTTTGTGTTTGTAGATATTTCCTCGCAAAAACATTAAAATATCTACCATGGCAACTACAAAAGTAAAATCACCCGAGCAAACTGCCAATGTGCAGGAATCGGCCTTGAACGAGTTATTTATTGATGAATTAAAAGACATTTATTGGGCCGAAAAACATCTTACCAAAGCATTACCCAAAATGGCTAAAGCAGCAACATCTGATGAATTACGTTCTGCTATTGAAAACCACCTGGCCGAAACTGAACGCCAGGTCATCCGTTTGGAAGATGCTTTCGCATCTATCGGTCAAAAGGCCGTAGCAGTAAAATGTGAAGCAATGGCCGGATTGATCAAGGAAGGCGAAGAAATTGTATCCGAAACAGAAAAAGGCAGCATTACCCGCGATGCAGGGATTATTTCAGCAGCTCAAAAAATTGAGCACTATGAAATTGCATCTTACGGTACGCTCCGCACTTTGGCCAGTGTATTGGGGTATGATCATGCAGCCGAACTGCTTGATTCAACCTTACAGGAAGAAAAAACATGCGATAGCCTGCTCACTCAAATTGCCGAGGCCGGCATTAACCAGGCATCAAAAGCAGAAAAAGCTTAAACCGTTTATTAGTTTTTTTAAGAGCGGTCGCAGGGGATTTATTCCTTGCGGCCGTTTTTGTAAAAAAACCTTTTCATCCAAATTGTCATTTCGACAGAGCCGGGCGGGGCGTGTGCGCCGGGGCGAAAGAGAAATCTTATACACCTCGCAAATCAGCATGCTATATAGATGGCTGGATGTATAAGATTTCCCCTTGTTCCTTGTCGAAATGACTTGTATACTCTCCTATTAATTAAAATCTTTCCACAAACAATAACCAGAGAATATGGTTTATCGTCAAAAACCGACGCCCTATGAAACAATTCAAACTGGTACTATTTGCCTTTTTAGTCTGCTTTTGCGCTTCTGTTTTTGCCCAGGACAAATTAGATGGCGTTTATGCAGGATGCGAATTTTCGCCAAGCCCCATATTTGGCGGCGGCATGAACAGAACAGACATTGCTATATTGTTCAGGCCCGATGGCACTTTCAATGATGTGCTTAACCGTACCGACTGGCAAACCAACGTGAGTGGCCATTACACTATAAGCAAAGGACAGGTAACCCTTAAATACACCAAAAGCTCGTCTGTTTATGCCATAACCAAATACGGAAGCCTTTCTAATTATGCACATGAGTTGTTTAAGCTTCAGGGGAATATTATACCTGCGGGCTATTATTCATTTATCAGCGCTATGGGCGGTGGAGGCGCAGCCTATGGCACAACTTACGTAGGTGCTTTAAGCACACAGGGATTAAATTTCGACGAAAAGGGTCACTTTAGCAATTCACGTTATTCGGGCTCCGTTGTAGCCGGCGAAAATGTTGGCGGCGGCAGTTCGAGCAGTAAGGACGGCAGCGGTACCTATAAAATAAACAAAGGGGTGCTTACGCTTACCTATACTGATGGCCATACCGAACTGCACAGCTTTTTTTGCGATATGGGTGGTAAAACCCGTATGGCTGTGGTTGACGGACGGGTATTTTTTGTAGACAATAATGACAATGCTACTGCCAACAACACAAAGTCATTAACAGGGGCTAAAAAGACTTCGGAAAACACTGCTGCCAATAATGCCGCTGCCCCGGATGGAAAAACACTGCTTTTAAAAGCTAATGCCACTCATGGTGGCGATAAACTGAATGCATTGAAAACAGCACGATTAACAGGCTCTGTTTCGGGGTTAAAAGTTGTTGAGCTGATTGATATACCCAACAGCAAGGTGCGTGTTGAAATATGGAAAAACGGCAAACCTGTTTCGGTGCAGCAAACTGAAGGCAATACCGGATGGCAGTGGAGCAGCGGTAACAAGTCCGATCTGCCGGCCAGTAGCGTAGCCGAGGTAAAAACAGCCCTTTACACCGGGGTTCTCGGTTTACGTAAATCATTGCTTGATCAAATGCAGATCATCAATACGCAAAAAATCCCCGCCAATAACATGTACACCGTTCAATGCAAGTTAAATGGTAACGAATATATATTTGCTATAAATGATCAAAACCAGTTGATGGCTTACGGCTATAAGGTGGGCGACAAAACACTGTTCTCGATGTTGTCAGATCTTCGGCCGGTACAGGGTATCACCATTCCCTATCATGAGGCAACAACAAGCGGCCAGCAAAAGCTTAATATCCAATATGACAATATGGATGTGAACCCGGTTTTGGACCAGCAAAGCTGGGCGGTGCCTGCTGGGAGCTAAATCAAGTTCAGGTCGATAATTTATTCGGTTTCAAATAAAGATAATCATTCTTAAAATCGATTATCATATTGAACCTCTTTAACAAACCATTACCCAGATAGTTAATTTCAAAACCAAGGGGATTTTTATTGCTCAAAATAAGCGTTGACACATTGGTAACCGGGAAGCCGTTAAGCCTGAACAGCGGAGCTTCTACTATTTTCATATCATACTTTACCCCACGAGGGTCGCTGATGGTGGATGACTTGATAACTTTTAAATTAGTCGGGAAATCATTTTTAGCTGCCCAGGCACTGTCCAGTATTGCTGATTGATCGGACCCGGTATCCATCGAAAAATTGCCGGTGTATTTTTTCCTGCCTATTTCAAACATTCCGATAGCATAAGGAAACGACCGCATAAACCCAATCTTCGAGCGCTCATAGTTTTTCAACCCCTTTGGCTTTGTGTTATGGATGATGATACGATTGTTATCATAATCAACCTCTACCAACTTACCTTCAAACAGGTTCCAGCCAAACCGGCCATCCATTCCCGTCGAGGTTATGTTTGTGGGTAAAATTTCCTGATTGTGCCAAACAGCCGTTCCCATTTGCAGTTTTAGCACTTTGCTCATTTCATTAAAATTCGGCTTTGCTTTACCCGCCAGCACATCGGCGTGATTGGGCAATAGCTTAGTCTTCTTTAGTATAGCATCCTTAGTTAAATGAAAATCAAACGAACTCAGATCAAAATGCAGGTTTAACGTATCGGTATCATTCATTACAGCTTTTACCGCTATGGCGCTATAGGCCGTAAGCTTAAACGGAATAGTATCGTTTTTGGTAACGCCCCCATTCTGTTTATTTACCGGTGGAATAGCGCTCGCTATTTGTGTATAGCACGAATCCTTTCCGTTAAGCAGGATGACGAAATTATATCGGGTACCAGGTTTAACCTTTACCCTTATGGAATCTATATCTGTATAAAAAGTAACCCATTTAGTTGCCCGTGTCCTGTCGGCAGTATAAACATCAGGTCGCATTTTTGGCGAAAGCGACCAGGCATTCTTATCCAGAAATCCGCCATCGTTAATGGCTACTTTTTTTGATGTCGCTTTGGTCACGGGTAGTTTCGACTGGCCAATAACAAACCCTGCCGGAAGCAGGCAGATAAACAGTAAAAAGTATTTCATCGGTTTATGATGTATGTTGCTAAAGATACATTACAGGCGCTGTAAATGAGTGCTTTTATCCGCAAAAAAGTAATTTCTTAAAACTTTTAAAGCAATAAGGCTATTATACTAATATCTATGAAAATCATTAATTAAAACAAAGTATTATGAACTCACTCCTGTATATCATTGCAGTGATCCTTATTATAGGATGGGCAATTGGCGTATTTTTCACATCGGTAGGCGGCCTGATCCATATCTTGCTGGTAATAGCCATTATCGCGCTTTTATTAGGCTTAATCAGGCGGTCGACAGCTATATAAAACCGCTGAAAATAAAATCATAGGCTATCTCAAAAGAGATAAACTATCTGAACCTTGATTCGCTTGATTTGCGGATTACCTGATAAAATCAGAAAGTCTTTAAATCAAATGGATCAAGGTTTTTTGTATACTTGTTTAGTTGTCAGGATAAATCCTTAAATCAGGAGAATCAAGGTTTGAAAAATATATACATTTCATTGTTTATTGCAGCTATAGCCGCCATTAGCGCATGCTCACCTAAAGTACAACCCTACGCTACCACCAATAAAGTGTATCATACCCAAACCGACTCATTAGTTGAAGTCATCAGTCGCGAACAACCGGCTATGCTGGTTGACAGTGTAGGTGAGGCTATTCCATCAGAGTGGATAGGTACCGTAAATTTTAACCTGCGCAAACCTAACTATGTAATCATTCATTATACTGCACAGGATTCGGTTAAACAAACCCTCAACACTTTCACCTTAGTAAAACCCCAGGTAAGCGCACATTACGTAGTAAGTAAAGACGGTAAGGTTTATCATATGCTCAATGATTACCTGCGGGCCTGGCATGCAGGCATCAGCAAATGGGGAAGTATCACTGATATGAACAGCTGTTCCATTGGCATTGAGATTGACAATAACGGGCACGAACCTTTTAATGATGTACAAATAAAAAGCCTGCTGGCTTTATTGGCTCAGTTAAAGAAAACTTACAATATCCCGCAGGCCAATTTTATCGGGCACCAGGATATAGCACCGCTACGCAAACCAGACCCGGGACCATTATTTCCATGGAAACTATTAGCTCAAAAAGGCTTTGGTTTTTGGAGAGAAGAGTTGCTTGAGCTTCCGCCCGATAATTTTGATTATGCCACTGCACTTAAGCTCATCGGCTATGATATCAGCAACCTGCCTGTGGCCATCGTTGCTTTTAAACGTCACTTTGTACAAACTGATGAAACACCGGTAATGACGCAGTTGGATTTAAATATACTTTATAACGTTTATAGAAAATATTAGCCCCCCGCCCCCTAAAGGGTCCTAAAGGGGGAGTATCGAACAGCTCCATAACTGGATAATTATTTACAAGAGGGAATAATTATCTTTATAGGGTTTGTCACATCACCATGCAAATAGCCCCACATCCTTTGCTTTCGGGTATTGTTAAGCATTATTTAATTATAGCGCATAAACAGCATGCTGTCATGAATTACCGTCTGTTTTCTGACGGAAACCCTGGGATGGTATTTCATTTAAAAGCTCCCCTACTCCAATACAACCAGCTACACACCTTTGCCAGCAAGCAGCCAGGCAGTTTTGTTTATGGGCAAATAACTCATTATAGTGATATTATTTCGGCGGGTGAACTGGCTATGCTGATTATAGTTTTACAACCCAATGCATTTCTACCCCTGCTTGGCCTGCATGCCTATGAGCTAAATGACAACACCGTACCGTTAAAAGATCTTTTCGGACAGGAAGCTCTCGATCTTGAAGACAGGATCGCAAACGCTGCCAACCTTCCTGCTGCAGCCGCAATTGCCGAACAGTTTTTATTAAGAAAGACCGCTTCCAAAGTCAAATATGCTGGCATTACAGATCAGGCTATAAGCATCATTCATGCAAATAAAGGCATTATCAACGTTCAAACCCTGCTGACCAAGATACCTGTAACCGAACGGCAGCTTGAGCGTAAGTTCAACGAGGAAGTTGGCATCTCTCCCAAAAAGTTTATCGACGCAGTAAAATTTCAAACCTATCTCAAGCAACTACAAAAACTATCTTCAATAAAAGAGCTAAGTTCATTGAGCTATGCCTGCGGATACTATGACCAGGCGCATCTTAATCACTTTTTCCGGAAACATACCGGCGTTACTCCCCTGCAATACAAAGCCAATCATAATCTACTGGCAATTAACTTTATGCCGTTGGTTTAAAATTGCATTTGTCGGTTTTTTACAATGCAATCCGCTATACTTCGGATAATTTTGAAATGAAAAAAAATGATCAGCATATGGAAAACCTAACAATCGCCACGGCACAATTTGAAAATAAAAGTGGCGATAAAGCCTACAATTTATCGGTTATTGAGCAAATGACGGCGGATGCGGCGGCGCAAGGAGCCAAAGCAATTGCTTTTCATGAATGTTCTATAACAGGCTACACATTTGCCAGGAAACTTAACAAAGCACAGATGCTTGATCTCGCCGAAGAAATTCCCGGCGGACCGAGCATCACCACATTAACCGAATATGCCCGAAAATATAACATTGCCATACTGGCCGGCCTGTTTGAAAAGGACAAAGATGACAATCTGTTTAAAGCCTATGTATGCGTTGATAAAACCGGGCTCATTGCCAAACATCGCAAATTACATCCTTTTATCAATACGCATCTTTTACCGGGCACCGCATATACCGTATTTGATTTTTATGGATGGAAATGCGGGATCCTTATTTGTTATGATAATAATGTAATTGAAAATGTACGCGCAACTACCTTGCTTGGGGCACAGGTAATTTTTATGCCGCACGTTACCATGTGTACACCGTCAACCCGACCAGGTGCCGGTTTTGTTGACCCGGAATTATGGAAAAATAAAGAAGCAAACGCTCATCTGCTTCGCCAGGAGTTTGACAGCCTTAAGGGCAGGCAATGGCTGATGAAATGGTTGCCAGCGCGGGCCTATGATAACGCGGTTTATGCCATATTCTCCAACCCAATAGGCATGGATGATGACCAGCTAAAAAACGGATGTTCCATGATCATTGATCCTTACGGCGATATTATGAGCGAATGCCGATCATTGAATAACGAAATTGTTTTGGCCGAACTAACACCCGATAAATTGGAAAAAGCAGGGGGCTATCGTTACGTCCAGGCCAGGAAGCCTGATCTATACCGTGATATCATCGGCCGCGAACATGAAAGTTTTCAGAAAGTGGTTTGGCTTTGATATTAAGATACCGATGTACATATCACCACCGGTGTACAACTTGCGCTCATTTGTAATGAGCGCTTAATCCGGTTTGGCGATTGCATCGCCAGTCGCGTTACAAACGCTAACCCATGTTAAGCACTCGTTGAAAACGAGCGCAGGGAAAAAAGATAAAGGCCCGGCAGGGTGAACCTACCGGGCCTTTATCTTTTCAAAACTCCCCTTTAGGGGCTGGGGGACTACTAATCAATCCACTCAAACTTAGTATACGGCACAAGTACCTCCGGCACTTTAATACCTTTTTCGGTTTGGTTATTCTCCAATAAAGTAGCAACTATACGCGGCAGGGCCAGTGCACTGCCGTTTAACGTATGCGCTAATTGTGTTTTACCATCGGCATTGCGGAAACGTAGTTTAAGCCTGTTACTCTGAAAAGTTTCAAAGTTTGATACTGATGAAACTTCCAGCCAGCGTTGTTGTGCTGCGCTCCAGGTTTCCATATCGTAGGTTAAGGCAGATCCAAAACCCATATCACCACCGCAAAGGCGCAATACGCGGTATGGCAAGCCTAATTTTTGTAACAAGCCTTGCACATGGCTACTCATCAACTCCAAAATTTCGTATGATTTATCGGGATGAGCTATAGTTACAATCTCCACCTTATCAAACTGGTGCAGGCGGTTCAAACCACGAACGTGTGCGCCATATGATCCAGCCTCACGACGGAAACATGGTGTATGGCCGCAGTTACGTACAGGTAACTGGTCTTCTTTTAATATCACCTCGCGGTACAGGTTGGTAATAGGCACTTCGGCAGTAGGGATCAGGTACAGGTTATCGATACCTACGTGATACATCTGCCCTTCTTTATCCGGCAATTGTGAAGTACCGAAGCCTGATGCTTCGTTTACCATTAAAGGCACGCTTACTTCGCTGTAGCCTGCTTTTTCGGCTTCGTCAATAAAGTAATTGATCAAAGCACGTTGCAGTTTGGCACCTTTATTTTTGTATACAGGGAAACCGGCTCCGGTTATTTTAACGCCCAGTTCAAAATCAATCAGGTTGTATTTTGCAGCAAGCTCCCAGTGCGGCAAAGCATCAGCCGGCAACTCTGGTTTTTTGCCATTCTCCAATACTACTTCATTGTCTTCAGGAGTTAAGCCTTGGGGTACTGAACTATGTGGCAGGTTTGGCAACAACACCAGTTTTTGGTATAATTCTTCTTCGGTAATGGCAAGCAGGTCTCCCAATTTCTTGATCTCCTCTTTCCAGGCACCAGTCTTGCCTTTAAGCCCTTCAGCCTCTTCTTTTTTTCCGGCGCGCATCAGCTCACCTATCTGTTTTGCAGCTGCATTGGCCTCGGCCGAAACATTATCCATACTGGTTTGAGTGGAGCGACGTTTATCGTCCAGTTCAATTATTTCATCAACCAGTTGGGGCTGTTTAAAATTTTTTACAGCCAAACGTTCCAAAACCTGTTCCCGGTTATCACGGATATAACTAACTTGCAGCATTATTTTATTTTTTAGGCAAAGATATAATTAGTTCATTGTTTATGGTTCATAGTTCATAGCTGATTTATGAAATTTAAAAACCATCAACCAATATCCATGAACTATGATCTATGAACCATGAACAATCCCATAGGCAAACTATACTTAGTCCCCACCCCGATAGGCAATCTGGAAGATATGACCTTCAGGGCTATCCGCGTGCTAAAGGAAGTGGATCTGATACTGGCTGAAGATACCCGCACCTCCGCTCCGATGCTCAAACACTTCGAGATCCATCAAAAAGTATTCGCGCACCATCAGCATAACGAGCATCAATCAAGCAACGAGATCATTAAGTTTTTGCTGCAGGGGAAAAACATCGCGCTTATTTCAGACGCGGGTACACCGGCAATTTCCGATCCGGGTTTTTTCCTGGTACGTGAAGCATTAAAGTTTAATATCGCCGTGGAATGCCTGCCGGGCGCTACCGCCTTTGTACCGGCACTGGTTAACTCGGGCTTCCCTACCGATAAGTTTTGTTTCGAGGGATTTTTACCGCTGAAAAAAGGCCGCCAAACCAGGTACAAGTTTTTGGCCGAAGAAGAACGCACCATCATACTATATGAGTCGCCCCACCGTTTGTTAAAAACACTGGATGAAATGGCAACTTATTTCGGGGCCGACAGGCAAATCTCCGTATCGCGCGAACTTACCAAAATGTTTGAAGAAACCGTGCGGGGTACTGTGCTTGAAGTAAAACAGTACTTTGAAACACACCCCATGAAAGGCGAGTTTGTAATGTGTGTTGCAGGGGCTGCGGCTAAGCCGGCAAAGGGAAAGTATGACAGGGATGAGGAGGAATAAAGCAACTGCTCTCCTGTATGTCATTGCGAGGAACGAAGCAATCGCATGCTATACAGAGCGGCTGTGCTTCCGTGCGGGGGCCGCGTTAGGGATTGCAGTGTAAAGCCCACAGCGTGTGTAGGGAGTGAGGGCAGGAAAAGCGAGGACTTGTAACGGAAAGCCCGGGCCGTAGGCAACGCCCATGTTATAAAATCGATTTTAAAATATATTTAATAATCAACAACTTACGATCACGTCATTATAAGGTACGAAGCAATCACATACTATACAGAACGGCTGTACTTCCGTGCGATTGCCACGCTGCGCTCGCAATGGCATTGTTAATATAAGTAAATAAACTAAATAACCTCGTAATGACGGTTCTGAATAAATACAGCGACAACTGAATAATACATTGTCATCTACATGAAAAAAAAACTACCATTAGCCATACTATCGGGCTTACTTTTATGGATAGCCTGGCCGCCTACCCCTTATACTACATTTTTACTTTTTATAGGCTTTGTGCCTATGCTGCTGGCCATTGAAAACATCATTAATGATGCCAGGCCTAAAAAAGGCAGACGGGTATTTAATGTAACTTTCATCGGATTTTTTATCTGGAACTCACTGTCTGTTTACTGGGTTTACAATGCGCTTAAAATAGTTGGCGAGGTTGTAGCTATTCCCATTACGCTTATCCCCTATTCGCTTGGGCCACTGTTGATGGCAACAGCTTTCTGGCTATATTACAGACTAAGATTGGTTGCTCCCCGCTGGATAGCGCTCATTGGCCTGGTTTGCTTTTGGATAGGATACGAATACCTGCACCAAAGCTGGGATCTTTACTTTCCGTGGATGACCCTTGGTAACGGCTTTGCCGTAGCACATCAGTGGGTGCAATGGTATGAGTACACCGGCGTGTACGGTGGTACTGTATGGATCTGGGCTGTAAATATCCTCGTTTTTTTAATTTACATTGGCTTTCGCGAAGCTCAAACAAAAAACACACGGATGGCTTTATCCGCAGCTTTGCTGATAGCGATAGCAGCGCCTCTCGGTTACTCACTATCGGTTTACAGCAATTACGTTGAAGAAGTAAACCCATCAAATATTGTTATTGCACAACCCAATATCGACCCATATGAAAAGGACGGTACCATCCCTCCGGCCTTGCAAATTGATATCCTGATCCATCTTTCAAGACAGGTGGCACAGCCCAACACCGAATTTTTTATCTGGCCCGAAACGGCTATTCCAGCGCCTGTTTATATTAACGAAGATCAGATAGGCCAAAACGACTTTATTAAACAAGCCCAGTTCTTTTTACGCAAGTACCCGAACGGCAACCTGGTTACCGGAGCTGAAACATACAGGCTGTATAACAACCGCGCTACACCAACAGCGGTTCCTTCGCCATGGGGGGGCGACCAGTTTGCAGATTTTTACAGTACAGCCCTCAACATTGAAAATGGCGACCGCATCCAAGCCTACCACAAATCGCGTTTAGTGCCCGGGGCAGAGTCATTGCCTTTTGGAGATGCGCTTTCATTCTTAAAACCCGTATTTGAGCATTTAGGTGGCGCCACAGGCAATTATGCCCCCGAAAAGGATGCAAAAGTGCTTTATTCCCAAAGCGGCATCGGGGTTGATCCTGTTATTTGCTATGAATCGATATGGGGAGGGTATATTGCCCGCTCGGTTAAAAAAGGAGCCCAGTTTATCGCCATTATCACCAACGATGGCTGGTGGGAAAACACCTCGGGTAAAGACCAGCATTTGGATTACGCCAAACTTCGCGCTATTGAAACGCGCCGCTGGGTTTGTCAATCGGCCAACACCGGTATTTCCGGCTTCATCAATCAACGCGGCGATGTGGTTAAACACACCGACTGGTGGGTTAAAACCGCCATCAAACAGGATATTAACCTTAACAGCGAGCTTACTTTCTACGTCAAACACGGCGATTATATCCCGCAAGCAGGCAGTGCGTTAGCTGGCGTTGGCATATTATTTTTATTAGGAATGAGGTTGAGAAAGAAACAAACCTTAACGGCTTAAAAGTTTAACACATAAACCGTTAATCAAGTATTGATAGGGTGGTTTTGATGATATCATCAAAAAAAGCCTTGTCGGCAGTTGCTTTGGCAGATACCTGCATGCCCCTTACCGCATTCATTATGAACCGGGCCAATGCAAGGGAATCCTGGGTGTTACGGATCTCACCACTCTCCTGTCCCTTTTTTATAGCACTAAGAACCGCGTTTTCAAACTGCTGCTCATTCCGGCAGATCACATTCTTAACTTCAGCATCAAGCGATGCCAGTTCAATTTCTGCATTTACCATAAAACAACCTTTGCGTTGCTCATCATTTAGCAGCGTGCTCATAGTAAGCTCCAAAAGTTTCTTTATCGCCTCTTTGGCCGATGCTGTATTATTGATAATATCACACATCTGGCTTCCCCCGGCCTTTTGATAGCTATCCAAAGCTTTAATGTATAAAGCGTGTTTATCGCCAAAGGTATCATACAAGCTCGAGCGGCTTATACCTAAACCGTCAACCAAATCCTGCATAGACGTGCCATTGTAGCCCTTATGCCAAAAAATGCAAACGGCCTTGCTCAACACCTCGGCTTCATCAAAATCTTTACTTCGTGCCATAACAGAAAAGCTTTACCCGTTTTGTGGGCAAAGCTATTCATTTTTAGTTAATTGTTAATCTGTATTCTCGTTAGCGCCCCTAAATAGCCCTAAGCAGCGTAATTTACCTTACACCGCCGCTTGCAAGAATAATTTCGCCGGTTAACCAGCGTGACTCATCAGATGCCAGGAATACGGCAACAGGTGCAATATCATCCGGCTGACCGATGCGGCCCAACGGTGTAGTTTTTTCAATCTCAACCTGGAAATCGCTGCCGATAAACCCTGCTGTGTGCGTACCTTCGGTTTCAACCATGCCCGGGTTAATTGCGTTTACACGGATTTTTTTAGGGCCAAGCTCTTTTGATAATACCTGTGTGATAGAATCAACCGCGCCTTTAGTGCCGGTATAAATAGCGCTTTGTGGTGGGGTAATGCGGGTTACAGTTGAGCTTATGTTGATTATGCTACCGCCATTATCACCAAAGTTATTTACCGCTCCCTGAGTAGCAAGCAACAAACCAAGTACGTTGGTATTAAACTGACGGTGAAATTCTTCTTCTGTAACGGCCTCTATCGGCGTAAATTGATATACACCTGCATTGTTTACCAAAACGTCAACACCACCAAAAGCTTCTTTGGTTTCAGCAAAAAGCCGATCAACATCTGCTTTTACCGCTACGCTGCCTTGTACAGCGATAGCTTTGCCACCATTTGCGGCAATCTCAGCCACAACTTTATCGGCGCCTGTTTTATCCGACGCATAGTTTACAACTACTGCCGCTCCTGCTGAGGCCAGGCTTTTAGCTATGCCTGCACCGATACCTTTTGATGCCCCTGTTACAACTGCTACTTTGTTCTCTAATTTTTTCATTTTATGGAAGATTAATTTAATTTTGGAATAATCGTTCCGCAAATGTATGTGCAATTTGGAACAATCGTTCCTAAATTATTTTTTATTAGGCTGGGATGACAAATAAGAATTAATACGCCAGGTAATAGCCGTGTGTAAGATAAGGAATAATGACATTTCGATAGAGCCGGTGGAGCATGAAGCGTTGGGGCGAAAGAGAAATCTTGTACGCCACGCATTATCGCTAGTCCGACTTAGGCATTGAGTATAAGATTTCTCCTCAGCCCGGCACAGCCCTTGCTTGTTCGTCGAAATGACAATCGGTTTTCCTTATTGTCCCCCCCTACTCTTCCGTCGCCATTTCGTTCCTTTTCAGGATAAAGGCCATCAGGTCGTTTATAGGATGTTTAATGATCTTGCCAGTTTTTACGCCGTGCAGGTGGCACAGCGATACAAGCTCTTCAGAAAACGAATAAGCTATGGAGCCAACAAAGTGACATTTATACTTATGATACTCGGGGTATGATTTGATATTTGTTTCAATAAATTCAACCAAACCATCAACCAGCATGGAATGGCCGTATTCGGTAGTTTTAATTTCACTTACAAACTTACTAAATGATGCCAGGTAAGTATTGGCATTAGGCTTTTGATATACGTTTTTGATTACGATCTCCTTGTTAAGGTGGTAGGCCTTATCAAATTTCTGATTGATATCGTGTGGCATATTGCCATATAAAAAGTCGGTAACCAGCTTTTTGCCAAACCAGGTGCCGGCGCCTTCATCGCCCAAAACAAAACCAAGACCGTGCTGGCCGTCATAAATGTCTTCGCCATCAAAAAAAGAGATATTACTCCCGGTTCCCAGTACACAGCAAATACCTTTTTCATGACCACAGGTTGCATAAGCACACCCAAGCAAATCGCTGTCAACACTGATATAAGCTTTGCCGAAATGTGTGCTCAGGGCATTGGATACTATCTCGTGCCTGTCGGGACTGCTGCAGCCGGCGCCAAAAAAGTAAATTTCAGAAATCTCGGCAGCAAGCGCCACCATTTCCGGGGCCTGCTCCAGCACAATGCGGGCTATCTCCTTTTCGGTTAAAAAATAAGGGTTTAACCCCGCGGTAAGAAACGAGCGGGTTTCCTGGTCTGAAACGGTCAGCAGCCAATCAGTTTTTGATGATCCGCTATCTGCAACTAAGATCATTGACAAATTTCTTCGAGCGCTTTAACAGTAAGTGGCTTATGAATAAACTGGGTTATATGTTTATTATCGCTTGATTGCTTCATATCTGTAGGGTCAAGCGATGATGATAACATATATATTTTTATTCCTTTTTTAGCAATTTCTAAACCGTCATATTCATGCAGAAACTCAAAACCGCTCATCAAAGGCATCCTGATATCCAAAAAAATAACATCGGGGTTTACCGATCCGTTTTTTAATGATTCAATAGCCTCCATTGGCGATTGACGCACAATGATATTTTCGGCAAAGTTGCTGCTCTCTAAAACCCGGCGTGTTATAAAGTTATCAATGTAGTTATCATCAATAAGCAAGCAGGTTTTAAAAGGGGCGGTCATGTTTCAAAAATAAGTTTTTAAACTTATTATTAAAATATTTTTTATTGGATGTTAATGCTATTGGTGATCTGTTTTAACATGATTTCGGCCTGTTTGCTTTGGTATTGTGCAGCAAAAAACTTTGATTGTGCATCAAGATAGTTACGCTGTGCCTCCCTAACTTCGAGCGGAGTAATATTGCCTAACTTATATTTATCAAGTGTAATATCCAGGTTCTTTTTGTTAAGGTTTACGTTGGCTTCTTCGAGCTTAACCAAATCAAGTCCAGACAAATATGCTACAAACAAACTGTTAATCTGGCTTTCAATATTCAGTTTGGTTTGCTTGGCAGCGATACCTGCATTGTCAATCTGGATCTTTGCATTTTTTTCGCGCCTGTTTTGATTAAAGCCGTCAAAAATATTGATAGATGCCGTAAGCCCGTAATTAAACCCGTGCACGTTTTGTGATACCGTAAAGCCTGCCGGCGTTTTACTGTTGGTGAATACATAGCCTGATGTTAAGCCCACCTGCGGATAGCGTGTGGAGCGAACCTGTTTCAGGTTGATCTCGGCCAAACGCTGATTAATTTGTGCCGATAGTATGCCGGGGTTTTGTAGCTGCGCATTGTTAAGCACATCAGCCAGGATGAGTTTATCGTCAACCACAATGGTATCTGCCACCGAAAAGTCTGTTTGCAAATCGCGGATAAGCAACTGGTTAAGCTGTATTTTGGTTGATTTGAACAGCTGATACTGGATAACCAGGTTGCCGGTATCGGTATTGAGATTTACCTGGGCATTAAGCACATCAAGCCTTGATGCCCGGCCTACATTAAACTTATCTGTAGCAATACGCAGTTGAGTATGTGAGATACCTATGGCCCCCTTAAGCGCTTTGATCTGTTCATTTTGACTGATCAGATCATAATAAGTATTAACCACGTTGGCTACTGTGCGCTGTACAGTATCCTGTAAGCGTAAAACGCCAAGCTTATCAAGCTGTTTCAACTGGTCATAAGTGGCAAACATATTGAAGCCATCAAAAATTGTCCAGTTAAGATTTACGCCATAACTATTGTTTGAATTATGTGCATTAATGTTATTATCCTTACCGGTACTAAGTGTCTGCTTGGTTGACTGGCGGCTGTTATTATCCGAAAAATTTCCGGTTAATTGCGGCAAAACGCCCGCGTTGCCCAATGTTACATTATTTGATGCTATTGTTGAGTTGTTTTGCGACAACTTGATGTTATAGTTATTCTTCAGCGCTATTTCCACCGCATCTTTTAAAGTCAGTAATGGTGCGTCCTGCTGGGCTAAGGCTATGGTTGATACCATTGCAAAACCAAAAACCAGGCAGGTTATTTTCTTGATCATCATATTATATTACAGGTTTTCGATCAGTTTAGGTTCATGGTGATGCGGATGACGTGCGGCTTCGGCCATTTCGGCTTCGGCGGCCATATCCTCGGGATCACGGTCATGGTCTTTACGGGTTTTAGCGGCCAGCAGCAGGTACATCATCGGGATGATGTAAAGTGTTAAAACCAAAGAGAACAACATCCCGCCCATAATCACTATACCTAATGATACACGGCTTTTTGCACCGGCGCCAAGGGCAAACGCAATAGGCACGGCACCAAGCACTACGGCTAAACTCGTCATTAATATCGGGCGTAAACGCGCAGTTGCAGCTTCAACAACAGCCTCGTATTTGGCTACCCCCTGCTCCATCCGCTGGTTGGCAAACTCCACAATCAGGATCCCGTTCTTGGTTACCAGGCCCACAAGGGTGATGATCCCGATCTCGCTGAAAATATTGAGCGTTTGGTTAAACAGCCACAGTGATAAAAATGCACCCGAAATAGCCAACGGCACAGTAAGCATCACGATAAATGGATCCATAAAGCTTTCAAACTGGGCGG
Source organism: Mucilaginibacter sp. Mucisp86 (assembly GCF_047324315.1). NCBI lineage: Bacteria > Pseudomonadati > Bacteroidota > Sphingobacteriia > Sphingobacteriales > Sphingobacteriaceae > Mucilaginibacter > Mucilaginibacter sp. Mucisp86. Next base: position 2,834,952 of record NZ_CP168503.1, on the reverse strand, counting down.
CCAGTACCAGGTAGATCAATAACAGTGCAAAACCAAAAGCAAAAAGGATGTTCGATGAACCTTCGGCATAATCACGTGACGGACCACTTAACGCAGTACTGAAAGTATCATCAAGCAGGCTTTTGGAGATCCTGTCCATTTCTTTGATACCATCACCAACGGTGTAACCCGGAGCCAAACCAGCCGATAGTGTTGCCGATTTATAACGGTTGAAGTGATAAATGGCCGGAGGTGTTGCTCCCTCGGTTGTTTTAACTACGTTATCCAGCTGCACTAATGTACCTTTTGAGCTTCGCACATAAATTGATTTTAGATCAAGCGGCTGATCTCGATGGGCACGGTCAACCTGAGCTATCACCTGGTATTGTTTGCCATTGATCAGGAAATAATCCAAACGGCCGGCACTATAATACAATTGCAGCGTTTGAGCAATATCATCAACTGAAACACCTAAATCGCGGGCGCGCTCACGGTCGGTCACTACGCGCAGCTCGGGCTTGGTAAATTTCAGGTTAACGTCTGTTCCCTGGAAAACAGGGCTTTTGGACACCTCGGCAAAAAACGTTGGCAGTACCTTGCGGATCTTTTCAAAATCCTGGTTCTGAATAACGTACTGCACCGGCAATGATGTTTTGGAACCCGAGCCACCACCGCTGATGGTTTGTTCCTGCACCACAATAGCGCGGGCATCGGGCATCTTCCTCAGTTTAGCGTTGAGCCAGTCGGCAAGTTCCTGCTGGGTCCGTTTCCGTTCATCGGGGTTAACAAGCCCTACCCTACCGAAGCCGGTATTTGAGGCGCCGCCGCCACCAAATGATGGCGAAACAATTTCAAGGTTAACGTTTGATTCGGGAATTGAATCCTCAACCAGGTTAGATACCTTGTCCATGTATTTGGTCATGTACTCATAGGTTGCACCTTCCGAACCGGTTACACTATAACGCAGCAGACTGCGGTCGTCAAGTGGGGCAAGCTCGGATGGGATAACTTTTATCAGTACCCCAATGATAATGATTGAAGCAGCAAGAATGGCAAATGACACCCATTTGCGCTTCATAAACTTAACCAGCGACTCAGAATATGAGTTGATCATGTTTACAAAGAATGGTTCCGTTCTTTCGTAGAACTTTGATTTCTTTTGATTTTTACGGATCAGTTTCACGTTAAGCATCGGTGTTAACGACAGGGATACGAATGCCGATATCAACACCGCCCCGGCCACCACTACCGCAAACTCGCGGAACAAGCGGCCGGTAAAGCCCTGTAAAAACACAATAGGTAAAAACACCGCTGCAAGCGTAACCGATGTAGATACAACTGCGAAAAAGATCTCGGCCGAACCTTCAAAAGCCGCCTTGCGGATTGCCATACCGGCCTCTACCTTTTTATAGATATTTTCCGTTACCACAATACCGTCGTCCACCACCAGGCCCGTTGCCAATACTATCCCCAAAAGGGTTAATATATTGATGGAGAAACCGAAAATGTACATGATAAAGAACGCGCCGATCAGTGATACCGGGATATCTATGAGCGGACGGAAAGCGATCAACCAATCGCGGAAGAAAAGGTAGATGATAATTACCACCAGCACAAAGGCCACAATGAGTGTTTCCTGTACTTCGGATATTGATTGGTTAATGAACCGGGTATTATCCAAAGCCACTTTTACCGAAATATCCGGAGGAAGATCCTTTTTAATCTGCTCTAAACGGGCGTAAAAATCTTTGGCTATTTGTACATAGTTAGCGCCCGGTTGCGGCACTAAAGCCAAACCAACCATCGGCACACCAGATTCTTTAAAGATGGTTTCTTCATTCGCCGAACCCAATACCGCATAGCCTATATCGCTCAGCCTGATCACCCTGCTGCTATCGGCACGGATAATGAGGTTGTTAAAATCTTTCTCGGTTGCCAGTTTACCTAAGGCCCTGATGGTAACCTCGGTATTGTTACCTTCAATTTTACCGGCAGGCAGCTCCACGTTTTCTTTAGCCAAAGCTGCACCAATATCGGTTGCCGTAACACCAAGGGCCGAAAGTTTGTTAGGATCAATCCACAGGCGCATAGCATACTGGCGCTGTCCCTGTACGTTGATGGTACTTACCCCGGGGATGGTTTGCAGACCTTCCAGCAAAACATTCTCCGCGTAATCATCCAGTTGGTTGATGTTTCGGGTATTACTGCTTACGGTAAGGGTAATGATCTGATCAGCGCTGGCATCGGCCTTGGTTACTACCGGCGGTGCGTTAATATCCTGCGGCAGCTGGCGCTGGGCCTGGCTTACTTTATCGCGCACGTCGTTAGCGGCAGTTTCCAGGTCGGCATCAAGGTCAAACTCAACAGTGATATTGCTTTGCCCAACCGAACTGGTTGACGAGATGTTACGAATGCCAGGTACTCCATTAATGGATTTTTCAAGCGGCTCCGTGATCTGCGATTCAATTACATCGGCATTGGCACCAGAGTAACTGGTGGATACCGAAATGATGGGCGGATCTACCGAAGGGAAATCCCTCACCCCTAAAAATTTATAGCCGATAATACCAAACACAACAATAACCACAGACATTACTGTTGCCAATACCGGCCGCTTAATACTTACTGAGGATAAACTCATATTGGTTTATTTAATAACTTTTAAAATTTTCAAAGGCACTTTCGGCCGCATTTGGATCAGGCCCGATACAACAACACTATCCCCGGGCTGTAACCCTTCAATAACCTGGATCTTGGTATCTGTTCGCAGATCTGTTTTTACCGGTTTTGATACCGCTATGCCATTGTGGTAGATCCAAACCAGGCTGCTTTTCAAATCGGGGATAACAGCTTCTGTTGGCAACAGGATAGTTTTAGGGATCTGATCAAGTGTTAAATTGATTTTGGCAAAACTACCCGCGGTAAGGATGCCTTTAGGATTTGGCGCCTTAGCACGCACGGTGATGGTACGTGAGCTTGCATCAATGGAAGGATCAATGGCATATACCGTGCCTGTAAAATTTTCCATCGAGCTTTCGGTCTTGAACCTGATCCTGCTTCCCGGGCCAAGTATGGAAAGGTACCTTTCAGGCACAGCAAAAGTCACCTTAGCCGGATCGATATTAACCAGGTCAGCAATAGGCGATGATGGCGACAAATAACTGCCGGGGCTCACATTCCTTAAACCGATAGTGCCTGAAAATGGCGCACGGATTTCGGTACGGGCAATCTGCGCCTTGATCACATCGGCGGCAGCCTTCAAAGAGTTTAAGGAAGTTAACGAGGTATCATATTCTTCCTGGCTTATGGCCTCTTTTTGAAGCAGCTGGCGGTTACGGCTCTCCTGTTGTTTTGCCAATGCCACCTGGTACTGGTTTTGCTGCAGGGATGCTTCCAAATCCTGGTTATAAACTTTAACCAGCAGTTGCCCCTTTGTTACCTTAGTGCCTTCGTTGAAATATATGCCGGTAATGTTACCTGCTGTCTGACTTATCAGGCTCACTTTTTCGTTTGCATCAATGGTACCGGTAATATCAATAATGTTATTTACGGCGGTATCTTTAACTATCATTACGTTAACGCCTACCGGACCGCCTTTTTTCTTATCACCCTTACCCGAAGCCATAGCCGCGGCCGATTTCTTTGCCCCCTCGCTAAAAAATTTATTGTAAACTAAATAGGCAACCAGCAGGGCCAGCGCCGTGTAAATAATATATTTCGTTTTCATACTTTGTTTAATCCGTGTGTGGCTTAGCTTGTAGGGTTGTTTCGGGTGATATTAATGGTTTTAAATTTTTATGCATGCGGCTAAGTACGCTTTCAAATACCTGCATATCGGCTTCGGATATGCCTTCGGTACTATCTGCGTTGATATTTTCAAATGTTTCGATGATCTGTGGCACGGCCAGTTTTGCCTTATCGGTAACCCGTAGCAGTTGCTGCCGCCTGTCGTTCGGGTTGTTTTCGCGGTAAACAAAACCTTTTTCGGTAAGCAGGTTGATGATATTCACCATGGCCGATTTATCCTTGCCCAGCAGGTGCGCCAAAGCATTTTGGGTAAGTTGACCGTCATGAACGTAAATGAGCGAAAGTATGTAATGGTACCGGGTAACATCCAGGTGAGTGGTATGTTTAACCAGTACATCCACGTACAGTTTACCTAAGCGGATCAGCTTGCGCGAAATAGGTTCAATCAGTTCCATCGACTTAAAAATCGATGTAAAACTAATAGCATAATATTAACAATAGTTGCATGTATCAACCATTTTACAACGGTGTTTGGGGTGCAGTAATGCCACATTCATAACTGATTATATAATTTTTATAAATTGCGACCATGAAACTGACCAACCTACGCACGTTATTTTTTCTAACGATTTTTATTATGAGTACTACCATCAGCAAAGCGGCCGCCAACGCTCAAATCAGCTACAATGTTTCGTTTCCGGAAGCCCAGGCCCATTATGCTGACATTGAAATGCACATTACCGGCCTTCAACAAAACACACTCGAACTTAAAATGCCGGTATGGACGCCCGGCTCATACCTGGTACGCGAGTTCGCAAAAAACATTGAATCACTAAATGCCGAAACCAACGGCAAGCCAATTGCAGCACCCAAAATCAATAAGAATACCTGGCAAATTGTTACAAAAGGAATTTCATCTGTAACTGTAAAATACAGGGTTTACGCATTTGAACTTTCGGTGCGTACCAGCTTTATCGATGCATCACATGCTTTCCTTTCAACCACCGGCATTTTCATTTACCCGGCCAGTATGCTGCACTCACCTGCAACCATCCACATCAAACCATACAAAGGCTGGGATAAGGTGTCAACAAGCCTGGATATGGTTAACAATGATCCCTTCACCCGTTTATCCCCCAATTTTGATATCCTGTTCGATTCCCCTATCGAAGTAGGCAACCAGGATGTTTTTGGCTTTGATGCATCCGGCGTTCATTATGAAATTTGCATGTACGGCGGCGGTAATTATGATAAGGAAAGATTGAAATCAGACATCCATAAAATTGTAGACCAGGAAGTCGCCGTTTTTGGCGAAAACCCCAACAAGCATTATGTATTTATAGTACACAACCGTCAGCGTAACGGTGGTGGCCTGGAACACCTGAGCTCCACCGTTTTAGGAGCATCACGCGATAACTACGCTAATGACAAAGGCTATCAAAGCTTTTTAGGCCTTGTAGCACATGAGCATTTCCATTTGTGGAATGTAAAACGCTTACGCCCAATTGTGTTAGGCCCGTTTGATTATGATAACGAAAACTACACTACCAACCTGTGGATAGCCGAGGGCTTTACAGAGTATTATCAGGGCATCATTGTTCGCCGCACGCAGCTATTCCCTGTAGGCAACTACTTTGATACCCTGGAAGGCGAGTTCAATATCCTTGAAAACCTGCCCGGTAAAGATGTACAAACCGTTGCCGAATCAAGCTTCGACGCCTGGATCAAAGCTTACCGCCCTAACGAAAACTCAAACAATACCACTATTTCATACTACAATAAAGGTGCTATCATCGGTATGATGCTTGATTTGGAGATCATCAACGATAGCAAGGGCAAATACTCGTTAGATGATGCCATGAAGTACATGTACACTCAGTATTACAAGATCAAAAAACGTGGTTATACCGATGCTGAATTTAAAGCTGCCTTTGAAAAATTCGCAGGTAAAAAACTGGATGATTTTTATGCCAGTTACATCAACGGCCTTGCCCCTATAAACTATAATAAATACTTGGGTTATGCCGGTTATAAGGTAGTTGACGAGCTGGCCGATAAAAATGACGCCGCCTTAGGTGTCATCACCGCAACAACAGCCAATAAAAAAATCATTGTGACCGGCGTACAACGTGGCACCGCTGCTTATATCGATGGCATTAACGTAAACGACGAGATCACCGCGATTGACGGCACACCGGTTACCGATGCTGCAACTATGATTAATGGTAAAAATCCCGGCGATAAAATCGAAGTTACCGTAACCCGGGATGGACAAGCCATTATCCTCCCGGTTACCTTGTTGAAGAGTAACCGTGTTAAATATAATATTGTAACTGTTGACAGCCCGAGCGAGCAGCAATTGATTGTAAGGAAAAAGTGGTTAAGGATTTAAAAATTGTTTTTTACTGAGAAGAGGCGCCCATCACGGCGCCTTCTTTGTTAATGCCAATTAAATATTATTGATTAAATTTGTATATGGAAACATTCATTGTACATCCTGAAAACAAAGAACAGTCAGCAGCAATAAAAGCTTTTTTAAAAGCGCTCAAAATCAATTTTGAGAAACATGATAAAGGCTCATACAATGCCGAATTTGTTGAACAGGTATTAGCAGGCGAAGCGGCAAGAAAAGCAGGCAAAAAAGGCGTTAGGGTAAACACCGACGACCTATGGAAATAGACTTATACGAAAAAGCGATAAGGGACTTTGAATACTGGAAAAAATCCGGCAATAAGGCTATTCAAAAAAAGATCTCGCAGATATTTAATGATATGAAAGCCCATCCTTTTGAAGGAATAGGAAAACCGGAGCCCCTCAAATATAAATTAACAGGAAAGTGGTCGAGACGAATAAACTCCGAACACCGCATTATCTATGATGTGGTTGATGAAACCATCAATGTTTATTCTTTACGAGGACATTATGAATGATCCACGAAGGCCGGCTGCAAAGCTGGCCTTTTTTGTTAAGTCCCCCACAGGACAAGCTGCTGATTGCTTAGTATGCGTGTTACTTAGCGCATGGGATGCTGAAACAAGTTCAGCACGACCTAAGGACATCAACAAAAAATTAAAATATTAACGCATAAGTTATATTTTTATAGCTTATGCCCTCTGCAGCCTCATTAAAAAAAATACGCCCCATACAGCTTGTCGCTGTTATTTTCTTTACGGTATCCGGAGGTCCCTACGGCCTTGAACCATTATTGAGTTACGCCGGCGATCATGGGGCGTTGATCATCCTGCTTATTACCCCTTTAATGTGGGATGTTCCGGCCATCTTTACTGTGCTTGAGCTTAACAGCATGATGCCTATAACCGGCGGCTATTATAAATGGGTAAAATATGCTCTGGGCCTGCACTGGGGTTTTATTGAAGGCTGGTGGACCTGGCTTTATACCTTTGTTGACCTGGCTATTTACCCCGTACTTTTTGTACAATATGCCGGTTTCTTTTTCCCCGAGCTGTTAAACTTTCAGATCCCGGTTTGTTTGGTGATCATCTGGGCATCTGCCGGGCTAAACATTTTGGGCATTATGCCCGTAGGCAAGGTTTCGCTGTTTTTAAGTGCCGCTGTACTTGCCCCTATTATATTATTGATCGGATTAGGCATTTATCACCACAGTGGAGCGATGCACATCCCCACATCATCATTAAAAGGACTTAGTTTTCCATCATTCGGCATGGCTTTATATACCGTAATGTGGAACTGTCTGGGCTGGGATAACGTAACCACCTATGCAGAGGAGGTTGAAAAGCCAGTACGCTCCTATCTTATTTCTATTTTTACAGCTTTCGCACTGGTAATGGTAATCTACTTTTTTGCTATTTGGGTAGCCCAGCAATCGGGCATTAACCATGATACCCTAACCGATAGCGGCTTCCCGGCGTTAGGCGTACTGATTGGAGGGCACTGGCTGGGCATAGTAGTTGCGGCTGGCGGTATGGCCAGCACTCTGGGAATTTATACCGCTGTATTGTTATCGGTATCACGCGTTCCGCAGGTAATGTCTGAAGATAACTTACTGCCTAAAGGACTCAACAAACTGCACCCTCGTTTCAAAACACCCTTCGTTTCCATCATTATCTGCTCCATAGTAGTAAGTTTTATGGTACTGTGGACTTTTGCAGACCTGCTCATTATTGATGTAACCGTTTATGGCGCCGGGCTTTCTTTAGAATACATTGCCCTTGTAAAACTCCGGATCAAAGAACCGCTGAAAGAGCGGCCATTCCGCATTCCGCTTAGTGTTACAGGGCTGTGCCTGGTTTTATTGCTGCCATTTATTGTTTACGCTGTTGCACTTGGCGGGGCATTAAGCTCAACACCTAAAGCCCTCTCGGCGGCTATTTTTGCATTGGTGGCCTTATCAAGTGCTGAGGTGGCATGGCAAATTATTAAGCTGAGCAGGCCGGACCTGAAGCAATGATTATACACGAATTATATTGGCTGTCTAATACAATTAGTTCGGATTTCACAAATCGTAACGCAGAAAGAAAAATTCGTGTAATTCGGTTAATTTAAAAAAATTCGTGGCTTAAATTTCTTCAACATTTTGGTGATTGGATAATTGACCGGGATTTACGTAAATTCGATCCTTTGTCAAATTCACATCAATATGAAAATCAAACACCGATACCTGATGCTCATTGGGGGCCTCGCCATTTTTGCAGGCTGCCAGAACAATAAAAACGTGCCCGCCGAAAAGGCCATAACCGCTACCGAAATAAAAAAATACATCTCGGCACTGGCCAATGATTCGATGATGGGCCGCAAGCCTTTCACCGCAGGCGAAGACAAAGCCATCAAATACATCTCGGAGCAATTTAAACTGGCCGGATTGGAACCGGGTAACAATGGCAGCTATTTTCAGGATGTGCCTATGGTGCAAATCACCAGCACACCTTCTCCGGTAATGGAGATAACAGGAGGCAAAACTCCGCTCAGCCTTCACGCAACTACTGATTTTGTAACTTTCAGCCGCCGCGAAGTTGATTCGGTAACGCTTAAAAACTCCCCGCTGGTTTTTGCCGGGTATGGTGTTGTTGCTCCCGAATATCATTGGAACGACTATGCAGGTCTTGATGTAAAAGGCAAAACCGTTGTTGTACTGGTTAACGACCCGGGCTTTAAAAACGGCGATCCTACATTTTTTAAAGGTGATACCATGACCTACTACGGCCGGTGGACCTACAAATACGAAGAAGCTGCGCGCCAGGGTGCTGCAGGTGTTCTCATTATCCACCAAAAGGAACCGGCAAGCTACGGCTGGGAAGTAGTATCAAACAGCAATACAGGCGCTAAACTTTACCTGCAGCAAAAAGACAAGCATATGAATCGCTGCAAGGTTGAAGGCTGGATAACCGAAGATATGGGCAAAAAACTGCTGGCAGAAGCAGGCATAACCGGCGATTTCCGTGCATTGGCCCGCAAAAAAGATTTCAAGGCCATTCCGCTTAAACAGTCGGTTACTTTAACCATCAATAACCAGTTAAAATATTCAACATCTCATAATGTTGTCGGTACGCTTAAAGGCAGCTCGCAGCCTAATGAATATGTGCTATATACCGCCCATTGGGACCATCTTGGTATAGGCAAGCCTGATGCCAAAGGCGATAGTATTTACAACGGGGCGGTTGATAATGCCGATGGCGTTGCCGCTATCATCAGTGTAGCCAATGCATTCAGCAAGGCTAAGGAAAAACCCAAACGCTCTATCGTATTTTTAGCTGTTACTGCCGAAGAACAGGGCTTGCTGGGTTCAGAGTATTATGCCACCCACCCCATTTACCCGGTTAATAAAACCGTTGCCGACCTTAATATGGATGCGCTTGGCGACTATGGCGAAACTAAAGACATAGCTGTAACAGGAAAAGGCCAGAACGATCTGGAAGATTACGTTGACGAGCTTGTTAAAACACAAGGCCTTAGCACTGTTGGCGACAGGCACCTCGGCGCGGGCAGCTACTACCGCTCTGATCATTTTAATTTTGCCAAAGTGGGTATACCTGCGCTTGATATTAATAATGGCAGCGTCAGCGTGATACATGATGGTAGCTATGGCGAAGCCAAACAAAAAGATTACGGAGATAACCGCTATCACCAGCAAGCCGATAATTATACCGACACCATGGATGCAACCGGTATGGCACAGATAGCCAATATCCTTTACGAAGTTGGCACTAAGCTAAGCAACGAAACCACATTCCCCGGCTGGAAAAACGGTTCGGAATTTAAAGCGATTAGGGATAAATCGATGAAGTAGAAGCCCCTCTAAATCTCCCCTAAAGGGGGGGACTTTAAGAATGATCTTTCTTAAAGTCTCTCCTTTAGGAGAGGGTTTGGGTGAGGCATAAAAAATCCACCCCGTAACAGAAGGTGGATTTTTTATTGATATATAGTGAAACTATACCCTTAAAGGGATTTAGTTGCTCATTTTAGCTATGTTAAAGCTTTCGTAGGCCATTTGCCTGTTGTAATCGTTGGCGATGGTTTTGTAGTTGATGAGGTCGACAATGGTACCGATGAAACAAAAACCGGCTGTGAAAAAATACAGGATACCCATACCAATCTGGTCGGTCATGAAACGCTGTACGCCTGATACACCAAGAAAGCCTGCAAGCGTTGCGAACATAATATCCTGCGGATTGCGCCTTTTGCTGGCATAAAATGACATAAAAGTGCGTGCCTGATCTTCTGTTAATGAGGCAGTAGCCTGTTGCAGAAATGTATATTCTTCGGGAGTGATACCGTCGAAAGACATATATGGATTTTGATAAGCGTTCATCTCAGTAAGTTTTAAAGTTTGCGATTGTTTTATGATATAAAGGTACAGCAGCAGCCATAAAACGCCTACAGAAGATAGGTTAGCGGAGATAAGTAGTCGGTAAAATGATATGTTTTGGCGGTGAAAAACAATGGGGATATTTTACCGGCAGCATAGTTTTCCCGAACTATAGTGCTACAGACAGCGTTAGGGATAGTAGCGGAAAGCCCGCAGCGTGAGTTGGGATTGAGGACTGGCAAAGCGAGGACTTGAAGCGCATAGCCCGGCCGAAGGCAACGCCCATATACGAAAGGTCAAAAACCTTAAGCTTTATTATTCAGTTTCAAGCCAAAGAATAAGATTACGATCGGATGTAGGATAATACCCTATTTTAACGTAAAGGCCTTCTTTAAAAACGCCACCATATGCGGCTGCATTGTGGTAACCTCCTATACCTGTTTCGTAATTGGAAAATTGAAACGGCACATTCTTAACTTTAAAATACTCGGGGGCATGCCCACCATAAGGCATAGGGCCAAAATCAGTTACTTTTCCCGCTATAAATGTAAGTTGATGGCTGGTATAAACTTTTCGCAGGTTTAAAAAGTTAGGGATAATCAGGCCTCCAATCAAAAAAAATATCCCCCCAATAAAAAAAGAGCCAAACAATGTGTTATTCCATGCCTTATCTCCCCAAACTAATTCAAAAAGACGCGTAATTAAATTTTCCTTTTTAAAATAGTAGGATAATGTAGCAAATACAAACAAAGCTAAAACCAAGCCTACAATAAAAGGGATAGTTAGATCAGAATAGTCATCAATATAATTGTAAACCAAATGAAGTTTAGGCATAAGCTGTTGCGGTGCTCAAAACTATAGTAATGTCGATTTGATACCAAATAAATGTTATTAGCGAATCCTATAGCACTTAAGCCGGCGTGCCCGCGTTAACAACACACACGCACACAATAAAAATCAGGTGAGGCTTTTAAACTGACTCCTCTCCATCAGCCTTGCTTTGGTAAGCACAAAAATGCGGTTAAAGATCACTGCTACGGCCGGGATGCCAAGCCAGTGGGCACGAAATGAATTGCTGATATCACCATGGAAAAGATAAATAATGCTATGGCCCAGACCGCAGCCGGGGCACCAGCCAATGCCCATCAACTTAAGTGGGCACAGGGTAAAATGCGATGCTTCTGTCGGCGAGGTCATCGCCAATGAAAGCATCGCGGCTGTCCAGAACAAGAGCTCAAAATATTTTGAAAAATAACGTTTAATCAAGTTTGTTTGCTTTATTGGTAAATAACAATGATACCGCGAAGGCGAGCAGTACCCCAACTATCAATGCACCAAAAATCCGTTCAGAAAAATCCTTTATGTTATCGCCCGCTGACGATACGTAGCTGATATAAAGTATTGAACCAAAAACGGCTATGATACCGCCTACAATTAATATCTTAAAGCTTTGAAAAAGGGCTTCTAAAAAACCCATTTGGCCGTTACAGTCATTTTTTCGATAGCTCATGATACCGAAGAAAAGACCTATAGCCGGTATTATAAACGAAAAGTATTCGGCCGGGGCAACCACATCTTTTTGCGGCATAACACCAAACCGCGGCATGGCAAATATCCAGATAATACTTAAGATGCCGATGATTCCCCCTGATAACGCTGCATTCTTCATAATTAAATAATTAAGGTTGAGTTTATAAATCGGTATGCATGTTTTACATACATAAATTTATCATTAAAAAGTAAATAAGCCCTCATATTGTTTGCATTAATTTTTACCATAATGCTTTTTTAATTTGGCTTTTCTTTTTGTTTATCTTTGCCGCGATTTGAATATCCGCGATATATTAGACAGATATAAGGCTGATGACAGGATAAAAGCGTTAGCTACTGCACTTAACGCCTCAAAAAATCCAAGAGTACAGCTGCGAGGTTTGGTGGGATCAAGCGATTCGGCCATGGCGGTAGCATTGTATTTTTTGCAGCATAAACACATGGTGTTTGTACTGCCCGACCGTGAAGAAGCCGGCTATTTCCAGGCCGACCTGGAAAACCTTACCGGCAAAGAAGCTCTGCTGTTCCCCTCATCATACCGAAAGCCATTTGAATTTACCCAGCCCGATAGCAGCAATGTGCTTGCCCGAGCCGAGGTATTGAATGAGCTTAACCACAGTACAGAATACGGTCAGCTCATTGTTACCTACCCTGAGGCCTTGGCCGAAAAGGTAATTGACCGCTCTTCGCTTGAAAAAAACACCCTCGAAATAGCTGTCGGAAATAAACTCAGTATCGATTTTATCAACGAGTTTTTGATAGAGTACGATTTTGAACGGGTTGATTTCGTGTACGAACCCGGGCAGTTCTCTATTCGTGGCGGCATTGTAGATATCTTCTCATTTTCGCATGTGTTGCCTTACCGTGTTGAGTTCTTCGGCGATTTTATTGAATCGATCCGTACGTTTGAGATCGAGAGCCAGCTCTCTGTCGAGCATGTTAAAAGCATTACCATTGTACCCAATGTACAATCCAAATTTTTAACCGAAAACAATATCTCCCTGCTCGAGTATGTGGAACAAGGCACACAGGTGTGGATCAAAGATGTTCAGTTTACGCTGGATATCATCCAAACCGGCTATAAAAAAGCCGTGAACCTGTGGAAGGCTCTTTCTGCCGATGAAAAAGCGCAAAACCCCGATTGGATTGATCCTAAATTTGGCTTTACCGACGAAAAACTGATCGCCGATCAACTGCATGATTTCCCGGTGGTGGAGTTTGGCAAGCAGTTTTTTTATCATGATGCAACCGTTGTCAACTTTGATATGCGGCCGCAGCCATCGTTCAATAAAGATTTTACGCTGCTCATTCACAACTTTAAAAATAACGAGGCCGATAAGATCGAGAATTTTATCTTGACCGATTCGGCCAAACAGGTTGAGCGCTTATATGCCATTTTAGATGATCTGGATAAAACGGTAAAATTTACGCCCATAAGTATCTCCGTACGTGAAGGATTTATTGACCAGGAACAGAAAATCGCCTGCTATACTGATCACCAGATCTTTGACCGTTACTATAAATACAAAACCCGCAAGGGCTACCAGCGTTCGCAGGCCATCACCCTTAAAGAGCTCCGCGACCTTAAACCCGGTGATTATGTTACCCACATAGACCATGGCATAGGTAAATACGCCGGGCTGGAAAAGGTTGATGTAAATGGCAAACAACAGGAAATGATCAGGTTGATTTATGCCGATAATGACCTGTTGTATGTGAACATCAACTCGCTTAACCGCATCTCCAAATTCAGCGGCAAAGAAGGTTCTGTACCTAAAATGAATAAGCTGGGTACCGATACCTGGGAACGCCTCAAAAAAACAACAAAAAAAAAAGTTAAGGACATAGCCCGCGATCTGATTAAGCTTTACGCCCTCCGTAAAGCCCAGCACGGCAATGCCTTTTCGCCCGATAGTTACCTCCAAACCGAACTGGAGGCGTCATTCCTGTATGAGGATACCCCCGATCAGGAAAAAGCCACGGCCGACTTCAAAAAGGACATGGAATCGCCCCACCCTATGGACCGCCTTATTTGCGGCGATGTAGGTTTCGGTAAAACGGAGGTAGCAGTCCGCGCAGCATTTAAAGCTGTTGCTGATAGCAAGCAGGTAGCGATATTGGTACCTACAACTATTCTGGCTGCACAACACTATAAAACCTTTACCGACAGGCTAAAAGGTTTCCCTGCCAATATTGATTACGTTAACCGTTTTAAATCAACCAGGCAGATCAAGGATACACTGGAAAAGCTAAAGGAAGGCAAGGTAGATATCATCATAGGCACTCACCGCCTGGTGAGCAAGGATGTGAAGTTTAAAGACCTTGGGCTGATGATCATTGACGAAGAGCAGAAGTTTGGCGTATCAACCAAAGAAAAGCTAAAGCAAATGCGCGCCAACGTGGATACTCTTACTTTAACGGCTACCCCGATTCCGCGTACGCTGCACTTTTCGTTAATGGGAGCACGTGACTTATCCATTATATCAACACCGCCGCCAAACCGCCAGCCTGTTGTTACCGAACTGCATGTGTTTAATGATAAACTGATCAAAGAGGCTGTTGAGTTTGAAATAGACCGCGGCGGACAGATCTTCTTTATCCATAACCGGGTAGCCGACTTACCGCAATTGGGCGGCATGATCCGCAAATTGGTGCCCAAAGCCCGGATAGGCATTGCTCACGGCCAACTGGAGGGCGACGACCTGGAAGACGTAATGCTGAAGTTTGTTAACCACGAGTATGATGTACTGGTAGCTACAACCATTATCGAGGCTGGTTTGGATATTCCTAACGCCAATACCATCATCATCAACTATGCTCACATGTTCGGGTTGAGCGATTTGCACCAGATGCGAGGTCGCGTGGGGCGAAGCAATAAAAAGGCATATTGCTATTTGTTAAGTCCGCCGTTATCAACATTAACTAGCGAAGCCCGCAAACGCCTTAGCGCCATTGAAGAATTCAGCGACCTGGGCAGCGGCTTCAATGTAGCCATGCGCGATTTGGACATTCGTGGCAGCGGCAACCTACTTGGTGCCGAACAAAGTGGTTTCATTGCCGAAATAGGCTTTGAAATGTACCACAAGATCCTTGACGAAGCCATACAGGAACTTAAGGAAGATGAGTTTAAAGGTGTATTCCCCGAGGATAAGCCGCGTCCTTACATTTCCTTTACTCAAATTGATACCGACCTGGAGATCCTCATCCCCGATGAGTATGTAACCAATCTTTCCGAGCGATATAATCTGTATACAGAACTTTCCAAACTGGAAAACGAGGTGGAACTGCAGGCATTTCAACAAAAACTGCATGACCGTTTCGGCCCTGTACCAGCACAGGTTGATGGGCTGCTCAACACCCTGCGCCTGCAATGGCTGGGCAAGGCAATTGGCTTTGAAAAAATCTCGCTCAAGAAAAATGTTTTGAGAGGCTATTTTATTACCAATCAACAATCAAGCTATTTTGAAACGGAGGCTTTCAGGAATGTACTGAGTTTTGTACAGGCCAACCCAAGGCGCACAAATCTGAAAGAGGTTAAAAACACGCTTCGGTTAGGTATTGAGGGCATTGATAGTGTTGACGAAGCGGTAAGGATGCTTAGCGAGGTGGCGGGGATAGGGTAAATTTGATGTAAATGTTGCCTTAGAGACACACCAACCGGGACGATAGTATTTTATTACCCCGTTGCCGTGTCCTCTCGGCAACATTGCTTTATACATTAGTGAAGAGGGTTGGCGTGAGGACATTGGTTGAAGAGTTGGCGTGAGGACACGCCAACAGGGAGTAAAAAACGGTTGCCATCTCCCCAGGGCAACACACATGTAAAGGAATGTGCTCCCATCGCATCCATATAATGCGTTAGCCAATCAAACTTTTTATCCTCCTGCTCATAAAACGAACACGACGAAAAATAATAATTATTGGGATCATCGGTCAAATTCCAATGCGCCTGTAAGGGGTTGAGGTGAATGTAATCCAACTTTTGTTCTAACATTTTTCGGTCGAACACTTTTATCGGCAATGAATTGGTTTGCCAAAACAGGAAATTCCGGTTTTTCAAATCTGTTTTGAACTTTGCCAGTAGCTGCTCATCTGTCTCCCGCAATTCGTCTAAAAACTGATGCCCGGTAAACTTCATAAAGCTGGCAAAAGGCTTCTCCTTGCCATTCATTTTTGATCCCGACCAAATCAGGTGAATGTGATTAGGCATAATTACAAAACCATAGATTTCTATTTTTTTCTGTTTAACCAGGTAGATCAGGCTGTTTAAAACAATGTGTTTAAATTTATCAGCCCGAAGCAGCGGGATCCAGTTGTTAATTGTGGCAGTATAAAAATAGATTTCATTAAATTCCATTAAATAAACTTAATAAGAATTTGGAGAAACGATAACAGCCTGGAGAATATAGTTTATCTGGCATGTTGTCGTGGGGACACGACAACCGGGGATGGATTTGTAGCTTGTCGGGAATTGCTATCAGATTCGCTGTTACACAATAAGAGCTACCCGAAACCGGGTAGCTCTTATTGTGTGTTATGTTATTTAATCCCCGTTGCCGTGTCCCCACGGCAACGTATCGGCCGTCAAAAAATGACCTATGTTATTCTACTTTTTTGTAAATATCAGGCAGGTTCCTGCCCATTTCTTTGTAATCAAGGCCATAACCAACTACAAACTCGTTTTCAATTTCAAAACCCACATATTTAAGCTCATCTATCTTTTTTTGCAGAGCAGCGGGCTTTAATAATAACGAACATAATTTCAATGATGCAGGTTCTCTTAGTTTCAATTTTTCAATTAAATAATGGGCTGTATTGCCTGTATCAACGATATCTTCAATAATAAGTACATCACGTCCTTTTATATCAACCGTTAAATCGATATCCTCGCGTATCTTTAGTGTACTGGTGGTACCGCCATAATATGAGGCCAATTTGGTGAAGTTTATCTCACAGGGAATTGATACCTGTTTAATCAGGTCGGCTATAAAAAGAAAGCTGCCGTTGAGTACGCCAACTAAAACCGGAACGGTGTCTTTAAAATCTTCACTTATCTGCGTGCCAATGGCTTTTACACGTTCTTCAATCTGTTGGGCGGTTATCAACACTTCAAATCCAAGGTCGGCAATTTGTTTTTTCATTCGGGGTCAGGCTTTTAAATGTTTTCCAATGCATATAAATATCATTTAACAGTAGATGCAATTGGGTTTAAGCGCCTAAAATACTATAAATCACTTACAATAACATGAAAAATAATTGTGACATATAACCTTATCTTTGCAGCCGAATGATTGACTATCAACTTTATACTTTGCCTAATGGCATTCGTATACTTTACAAGCACTGGCCATCGGCAATTACACATTGCTGCTTTATTGTAAACGCGGGTTCGCGTGATGAAATTCCGGGACAGGAAGGCTTGGCGCATTTTATCGAGCACCTGCTGTTTAAAGAAACCGAGCGCCGCAACACCAACCAGATCCTCAACAGGCTTGAGCTTGTGGGCGCTGATTTGAACGCTTATACTACCAAAGAATATACCTGCATCCATGCATCGCTGCTTAATCAGCACCTCGACCGCACCATGGACCTTTTTGAGGATATCTTATTTCACTCCACATTCCCGGATGATGAGCAGGAAAAGGAACGCGGGGTTATTTTAGATGAAATAGCCTCCTATCTCGATCAGCCGGAAGAAGCCATACAGGATGACTTTGAGGAACTGCTGTTTAAAGGGCACCCAATGGGCCAAAACATTTTAGGCACGCCAGAAACCGTTGGCAGGCTTAATGGCGACGACATCCGCAGCTTTATAGCATCCAATTACAACACAACCGAGATGATTTTTGCCGTACATGGCAATTATGATTTCAAAAAGCTGGTTGCCATGTCCGAAAAATACTTCGGGCATATCCCTCTCAATCAGCTTAAAAAAAACCGGGTAAAACCAACATTGAGCCCCGGCGGTATTCACCTTGTTAACAAACCTATTTCGCAAACACATTGCATTATCGGTACCCAGGCATACCCGTCGGGGCATGACCATAAATGGGGGTTATTATTACTAAATAACCTGTTAGGTGGTGTTGGCATGAGCAGCCGGCTTAACCTCGAGATCAGGGAAAAACATGGTATAGCATACACCGTCGAATCAAATTATACACCGTTAACAGATACCGGCATCTTCTCCATCTATTTTGGTACCGATACCGAAAAAGCGAACAAAGCATCAAAACTGGTTCATAAAGAATTAAAAAAACTGAGGGAGCAAAAGCTCGGTAGTTTGCAGTTACACCAGGCACAACAAAAATTTATTGGGCAAATAGCCCTTGCCGAAGAAAACCGCATGAGCCTCATTATTGCCATGGCTAAAAGCATGGTTGATTTTAATCGTATTGACACCCTCGAAGAGATTTTTGAAAAAATTAACAAAGTGAGCGCCGAGCAGTTATTGGAGATCAGTAATGAAATTTTTGATAATAACGGCTTGATCACTTTGCTGTTTGAGCCTAAACAATAATCCTTTATTTTTGCAAGATGAAGTATCCTATCATTGCCTACGGTGATCCTGTTTTAAGAAAGAAAGCAACAGCCATTGAGCCCGACGAGTATCCGCATATAAAAGAACTGGTTGAAAACATGTTTGAAACCATGTATGCCGCCCGTGGTGTTGGTTTGGCCGCGCCGCAGGTGGGTATGTCCATGCGTTTATTTGTGGTTGATGCTACACCTTTTGATGATGACGAACCGGAACTGAAGGATTTCAAAAAAGCATTTATTAATGCTACCATATTGGAAGAAACCGGGGAAGAGTGGGGCTTTAACGAAGGCTGCCTGAGCATACCCGATATCCGCGAAGATGTATACCGCAAGCCGGTTGTACGCATGTCATATTATGATGCCGACTGGAAGCACCATGAAGAAACGTTTAAGGGCATGGCCGCCCGCGTTATCCAGCATGAATATGACCATATTGAAGGCAAGCTGTTTACCGATAAGCTAAGCCCGCTGCGCAAGCGCCTTATCGAAAAAAAGCTTAACGATATTTCAAAAGGCATGGTTGATGTGGATTATAAAATGAAGTTCCCCAACGTAAAAAAAGGAAGATAACATTTTACACCGTTATGAAAGGCCACTGAAATGTGGCTTTTTCTTTTTGCACCCAGGTTGGCCTTCGTTGTAAAAATTGCAATACTATACCGCTGCATTAAACCAATCAACGTAACTTCGGTCTTTGTTTTGGCATTTTTAATGCGTTATATTTACACAACCAATCAATAAAACATAAACCAATGATTACCAGACGCTCATTCCTAAAAACTTCGGCGCTACTTTCAGCAGGCTTGCTGGCAGCTCCTAATTTGTTTGCCTACGATAAAAAATACATCGGCTTGCAATTATATACCGTACGTGACGCCATGGCCGCCGACCCTGTTGCTGCATTGGCAAAAGTTGCCAAAGCGGGCTTCACCTCTGTTGAAGGTGCAACTTATACCGGCACCGAATTATTTTATGGCATGCGCCCGGGCGATTTTGCCAATGTTTTAAAGCAAAACGGCCTCATTATGCCAAGCGCACATTACCGCTTAGGCGAAGAGCTGGTAAATGGCGAACATCAAAAAGGCACCATCATGAACGATTGGAAAAAAGCTGTTGATGATGCTGCTGAGGCTGGTGTACAATACATGGTATGTGCCTATCTTTCACAATCAGAGCGTGGCGATCTCGACCATTATAAAAACGTAGCAAACATGCTTGATATAGCCGGCGAAACCTGTAAAGGTGCGGGTATCCAGCTTTGCTATCACAATCACGACTTTGAATTTATACAGGAAAACGGCAAATATCCATACGAGATTCTCCTGGAAAATACGGATAAGGATATGGTAAAAATGGAAATGGACCTTTATTGGGTAACTAAAGCCAACCAGGACCCTATCGCGCTGATTGACAAGCATCCGGGCCGTTTCCCGCTATGGCATGTTAAGGATATGGACAAAACCCCTGAAAAGAAATTCACTGAGGTTGGTAACGGTACTATCGACTTTAAAAAGATCTTTACCCAGGCCAAAAAATCAGGCTTAAAATATTTCTTTGTTGAACAGGATGTTTGCCCCGGCGATCCTTTCGATAGTATTAGCCAAAGTATCAGCTATATCAAAAAGAATTTGGTGTAATATTACTTTTACAATGATATTTAAAAGGCCTGCATTTAAAATAAATGGCAGGCCTTTTGCTTTAATAAGTATAATCACTTATAGTATTTAACGTTAAGTAAAAATGAGTCCGGCCATAATCAAATACCTCATAGTTATATTACTGGCATCTTTCCTTTTTGCCTGTGCCGCCGAAGCAAAACCGGCAAACAGCCGCATCAAAGGAACAGGTGTATTATCTATCCGATGAGATTTACATACATTCTGAAAGTCAAGAACAAACTCAATGACTTGCGGTTTTTCTTTTGAAGCCATTCCGCCGCTCCCTGAACCTGCTAAAGAAAACAATAGCCAGCAAACACAGTACACAACCACAAATACCATTCAGGCGCAGGCCGTAATCGTTACCCGGATCTTTGCCATAGATAGTTAAAAAGGCAAACAGTGCGATACCCAATGTTTGGCCAAGCTTTACAAAAAGGTATTTAACGGCAAAAAACATCCCTTCCCGATTTTCACCCGTGCGTTTAGCATCGCTCTGCGCTATTTCGGCAAGTATGGCATTTGGCAATATTCCCAATGAAGCCAGCGGAAACGACGCGCTGATAACCAGCGTATAGATTTGCGCCTGCGGTGTTAGCGGAAGTTTACCAAGGAAAAATATCGCAACAAAAACCAAACTCAATAACCCAAACGAAAAAAGCACAACAGGCTTTTTACCAATTGCCTGCGACAGGTAATTAACCAGCGGGTAAAACAACAGCGACACCAGTACCATGGCAGCCATAAGCTCTCCTCCCATTGATTCGGGCAGATTTAAAAGCGATTTTAAAAAAAACAGTAAGCCGCTTGATATGATGCTTAATGCCATGTAGAACGAAAAATCGGAAATCAGGTAATATTTGAAATTGCGGTTCTGAAAGGTTTTTTGAATAGCCGGGAATAACGATAGGTGAGATGGGTGACCGTTTGAATAGCGTTTTTCGTCAATCGTAAATACTGGGATCAGCATTACCAGCCCTGCAAATACGGCAAGCCCCCAAATAGTGTATTGCACGGCGGTTTCGCGGTTGCTTATGCCGGCGAAACGCTCAACCCAGTCGGCAAAGTTATTGACCATGGCTGATAAGATGATGCCTATCACAAAGCCAACCTGCTGTAATGATGACAGCTTAACACGTTCGCGCCCTGTACGGGTAAGCTCGGGTAGCAGCGCGTTATAGGGGATAATATAGGCCGTAGCGCCCATAAAAAAGCAAATGAGCGTAAAGGTAAGCCAGTAAGCATTATGAATACTTTCAACCTTTAACATAGGGCAAAAGGTTAAACCGCAAAATAAAACAGCAGGTAAAACAGCCCACTGCATAAAAGGGATGCGCCTCCCGCGCCGGTTTTCGCTTTTATCACTTAATGAAGCTATAAAAGGGTCGAAAAAGGCATCCACCAAACGCCCCGAAGCTGTGATTACAGACATGATGTTGAAGATGCCAAAAAGTAACAGTTGAGGAACCAGCGGCGTAAGTCCGGCATTGTTTGGTGGCAGGTAAAAATAAGGAAGCATCACAATAATAATATTGGTCATGATGCTCCACCCTATCATTCCGCAGGCATAAGCAAGCTGTTTGGAAAGTGGTAGTTTATTGGCCGGCATTTAATGCAATATGCAAATATTACATCAATATACAACGGCGATTTAACGGTTCTTTACACTTTACAACCCTGCGTAATAATCATATCCCTGTTCGGCCCAGTAATCGCGGGGGCGGCTGTTACTGAAGGAGATACTACCAATCCGCTTCAGGTTTTTGATACCATATTTTACCGGAATGATAAGCCTTAAAGGAGCGCCATGCTTTGGCGGCAACGGTTTTTCGTTTACCTCATAGGCCAGCAGGGTTTGCGGGTGCATAGCGCTCGGCATATCAACCCCTACATAATATTCTTTGTCGGGGGTTTCCATGCCAACATACTCCAGTTGGGTTTCAGCATCAAGTTTAAAATGAGCTATAAAATCGCTGAATTTTACGCCACCCCAATGCGAGATCTGATCCCAGCCCTCTACGCACTTAAAGTCATAAATGATCTCTGTTTTAGGAAGTTTCTTTATTTCGTCGATACCGATGTGCAACATCTCGCCACTCTGCTTTTTGACCGACAGTTTCCAGGCGTCTACGTCAATTAACCCCTCCGAACCTATATCACTATTGTGGCGCACTACCTTCGCCGCCATTTCCTTTGGGTAGGTTTTTACCAGGTTTTTATTGCTGTATAACTGGCGCACCACCTTTTCATTGGCGTTAAGCACGGCACGCAATGGTTTGTGGGCCTCTCCCGTTATACCCGGCACCTCATTTGGCGAAGTATAAAGCCAGCGCCAGCCGCCATATGCGGCACCGCCCAATACCAGGAAGCTGCCGAAAGAGATAAAATTTCGGCGGCTGATCTTTTGTTCAACAGTAAGCTCCTTTTTGGGGCCTTTATTTTTGCTGAAAACCTTATTCAGCTTTTTCGTTAGTTTCATCGCTTTGAATTTGAATGGCGGGCAGTGGCTTTTCATCTATTACCTCAAAACCCGAAATAACCGACCGGAAATTATTCCACCCGGCAAGTACTACCTGAACAACATGAACCAGGAAAAACAGCACATAGCCAATAGTGAGCACAAAATGCCAGATGCGGGCCAGGTGGTACCCGCCGCAAATCCAGGCCAGGTAGTTAAACTGTACCGGCTTATAAATAGCAAGCCCTGTTATCAGCGAGCCAAAGCCCATTACAATAATTGCTGTATAAGCAATGCGCTGGGCCGCGTTGTATTTGTTTTGAGGGGGCGCCATTTTACGGATATGCAGATCGTGCAAAACTACCTGCCAGGCCTCTTTAAAAGAGTGCCGATTGGGCACGAGCTCCCGCCACTGGCCCGATATAATGGTGTATGACACATATAAAAAACCATTAAGCGCAAAAAACCACATAAACAAAAAGTGGAAAGCCATGCCCTCGGCCAGTCGCCGGGGAATATGCAGTGCGTCATAAAAGCCCTGCGGAAAAAACCGGATAAAAGTAACACCGAAAATGGTGAACGTATAGGTATCGTTGGCCCAATAAATGAGCAACCCGCTCCAGATCATAATGGTGAGGATGGGAAAGTTTACCCAATGCGTCCAGCGCATTAACAGGGGGTGTTTCTCTTTAATTACTTTCATCTAATAGTATATGTTTTTTTGACACAACTGTTTTTAACTACAATTTGCCTGAGGTATCTCGCCTATCAACAGCTGCCGTTACTTTAAACTGGGCTTTTGACGCGCCTAAAATCGCGCCATTGCCGGTGTTTTGCACAAAACCTATTACCTCCCAGCCCTGTGCATTAAACCCTGCGGGCAAAGCAAGGGTTGCGCTGCCGGCTTTTTTACTTAAAGGCAGGGTTTGCAGATTACGTACAATTTGAGCATGTGCCAGTGTGCGGCCACCGTTTTCACCATGTTCAACTTTTATTATGGCTTGCTTTTGCACCAGCGCCAGTAATACAACATTATTGCTGCTCCCCGTATTACCTTCAATTTTATATTGTATAGTAGCTGTATTATTAGCATTGCGGGCAACGTCCAGGTTTAAATTAACGCTACTGCCATCCTGTAAACCATTTTTGATGGCATTGCGCAAACTCCCCTCCTGCGAACCCACAAACTCCGTTTTGCCGTTAACCACAATCTGAGGTGTATAAACCTGCGACAGATTGAGCCACCGGGCATATTCATTCTGCCGTTTTGAATAATCAGCACTGCTGAAAACGTCTTTCCAACCAAGACGGTTCCAGTAATCAACATGGTAAGCCAAAATGTAAACAGGCTTATCTCCTATTTCTTTTTGAACTTTGGCTACCAGGTCATCAGCCGGCGGACAACTCGAACAGCCTTCGGAAGTGAACAGTTCTACCAAGGCAAAACCTTCGCCCTCCCTCGCGGATGTTTTGCTATTCCCTTTTGCTGTATTTTTACAATTAGTAAAAGCCGTTGAAATAATTGCCGCGCCTATTATAATCGACACAAGCGCTAACACTTTGATCTTTCTCATTTTATTCAGATTAAATGATATACGTTTTTACTGCTTTGTCGGGTTTATGGGGATAACCTTACAACAAATTTTATTTTTTTGGCTGATATAAATATCGGTATAATAAGCTCATTATCAATTCAAGTAACGTAACTTAGTTATTAACCGGAAGCACTGGTAAGGAATAAACACCGTTTTGAGATTATTTTTGTAAGGATTAATGTCTGCGCCCGACTAACCTGACAAATGTATAAGCATATTGCATTCCATGATAACCGAAACTAATGTATTAAACCCTCATAAATGGGTTGCCGCCTATGCCGATTACCTGTACATGTATGCCATTGTGCGGATCAATGACGAGGATTTAGCTAAAGACCTTGTGCAGGAAACCTTTTTGGCAGCTCTTGAAAAGGTTAACAGGTTTGAAGGCAAAAGCACCGAACGAACGTGGCTTACCGCTATCCTTAAAAATAAAATTATTGATGTATATCGCAAAAAGTCGTCGGGACTTGCCATAGCTTCGGCCAATAAAGCGGCGCAGGAACAGGATGAATTTTTTGAGGAAGATAACGGTCACTGGAAAGCGGAGTACGCCCCTCAGCCCATCACCGGAATGGATGAGCAGGATCCTTTATTAAAAAAAGAATTGAACAGTATTTTACAAATGTGCCTGCAAAAACTTCCGGCCCTGTGGAATGCGGTTTTTACCATGAAACATATTGATGATGCCGCTACCGAAAATATCTGCACCGAGCTGCATGTTACCCAGGCTAACTTTTGGGTAATCATTCACCGGGCAAAAGTTAACCTGAGGGCATGTCTTCAAAAAAACTGGAATTAAATTAAAATGAGCTACTTAAATAAGATAATATATAACTGCAAACAGGCTACTTTCCTGATCGAAAAAAAGCAGATCAGGAGATTAAGTTTCCGCGAGGAAATTGAACTACGGATTCACCTGGCTGGTTGCGGTATGTGCGTACTATACAATAAACAAAGCCGTGCTATTAATGATATGGTACAGCAGCTTTTTCGTGATTCGCTGAACAATGAGTTGAAATTGGATGATACTTTTAAAGCTGATTTACAGGCGAGGATTGAAGAGGGATTGGGTAATAAATAGATTTTATCACGAATGAGAAGAGCGAATTAAAAATTTCTACACGAATTATTTGCACATTATACACAATTATTCGAATTACACTAATTCAGGCTGTATCGCTTAAATAATTACTCTTTGATATTTCCGCTGGTTATCATAAACTACAAAATCGGCAAAAAAGTAGTGCTTTAATTCCTGTTCTTTATAGATTATTGTATAAGGTTTTTCACGCGTAAATTGGAATACCGAGCCTGGTAAATTCTATTTCAAGGGCATCTTTATAAACTGCTTGATGAATCCATGCCCCAAAACTGTATGAACTTCATAACAAGCTCCAATTATTTTAAACGATTCCTCTTTAAATAAGATAGCCATACGTTGATAAGGTTTAAATTTTTAGTTCAACCGAATGTATTGATTCTGATTTAAAACAATTCGTGTAATTAGTTAATTCGAATAAATTCGTGTGAAAATTTCTTTTCCATGTTATTTACATTACCCGACTCATCCTCAATGACTATCCCTATCCTTTGTATCCATAATAATAGTTACCGGGCCGTCATTTAATAAGCTAATCTTCATGTCTGCACCAAAAATACCGGTTGCTATCTTTTTGCCTGTCAATGTTTCAAGCGTTTGTACCATTTGCTCATACATCGGGATAGCCTTATCCGGTTTGGCAGCCCTCAAAAACGATGGACGGTTTCCCTTTTTGGTCTGTGCGAAAAGCGTAAACTGGGAGATCAGCAGTATATCTCCGTCAATATCTGCAAGGGCTTTATTCATCAGGCCATTTTCATCTCCGAAAACTCGCATCCCAACTATCTTATTGGCCAGCCATTGCTGGTCTTCTGTAGTGTCGGCGTCTTCAATTCCCAATAAAACCAAAAACCCGGCACCTATTTCACCTGTGATCTTTCCGTCAACAGTACAGCTTGCCTGAGTAACGCGTTGTAGTACAGCCCTCATATATTTTTACACGAATTTCTTTTATATCGGCCACAATTTAGGCGAATTTCGCTAATCATCTACCTTGTATAAAGTAATTCGTGTAATTCGGTCAAATTCAAGTCATCATAAAAGCATTCGTGTCAATTCGATATCATTCGTACAATTAGTGTCAATTCCATTCGTGTAATTAGGGTGTAATTAATTAAGTTCGCAACCGCTATTATGTATATCTAATTAATAGGATAAAAAAATGAGTACCAAAAAAGGCTTCACTACCACCATATTACATGCCGACCGTCTTGGCAAACCCGAGCATGGTTCGTTGCATAAACCCATCCACACCTCGGTAACCTACGGACATGAGGATGTGCAGGATTTGGTTGATATTTTCCAGAATAAAAAAAGCGGTTATGCTTATTCGCGCCAGGGTAACCCTACCATTACCGCGTTAGAGCAAAAGGTAACCCAAATGGAACATGGGGTATCAAGCATTGCTTTTTCAACGGGTATGGCCGCTATTTCGGCAACGGTAATGGCGCTTATTAAAGGTACTGATCATATTGTGGCCAGTTCGTTCCTGTTTGGTAACAGCCGCAGTATTTTCCAAACTTTTATTGATATGGGTATCAGCATTGATTTTGTTGATGCTACCTCGGTTGATAACGTACGCGCGGCAGTAAAAGAAAACACCCGCATGGTGTTTGTTGAAACTATTGCCAACCCGGCCACACAAGTAGCCGACCTTAAAAACATTGGCGACCTGTGCGAAGAAAAAGGTATTATGTATGTGGTTGATAATACCATGACCTCACCATATTTGTTTAATCCAATCAACGTTAAAGCCAGTTTGGTGATCAACTCGCTTACCAAATATATTGGCGGCCACGGTAACGCCCTTGGTGGCGCGGTAACTAACACCGGCTTGTTCGATTGGGCAAACTATCCAAACATTTTCCCCGGCTTTAAGGCAGTTGTAAAACCCGAAAATTTGGGCATGACCCAGATCCGCAAGAAAGGATTACGTGATGCCGGCGGCACTTTATCGCCTGAAGCTGCACATACGATCTCTGTAGGTGCCGAAACACTGGCCCTTCGCCTTGACCGTGCATGCAGTAATGCTTTAGCATTAGCCCAATATTTCGATAAGCACCCGAAAGTTAAAAAAGTATTTTATCCCGGCGTTGAATCGCACCCGCAGCATGCTTTAGCTGGTGAGCTATTTTCACGCTATGGCGGTTTAATGAGCATTGAGCTTGACGAAAGTATTGATTGCCTAAAGTTTTTAAACAAGCTGAAACTGGTTGTTAAATCAAGCAACCTTGGCGATACCCGCACGCTGGCTATCCCGGTTGCGCAAACTATTTTCTTTGAGCTTGGAGCCGAGCGCCGTGCCGAAATGGGCATCCCCGAAAGTATGATCCGTTTATCGATTGGTATTGAGGACCTTGACGATTTGCTTGAGGATTTCAAGACCGCTTTAGGCGAATAAATATCGAGGCCTTGTGTTATTCACAAGGCCTTTTTTATTAAAACATCATCTGCCTGCATCTATCTTATCAGCTCGTAAAATAATTTTCATTACCAATAGGGGTTTATATGCTGTTTGTTGTAATATAGGTATATGAAAACCTACAAAACCTTGAAAACACTTCTTTGTGTGCTAATCTTTGCCTTTATCACTAACGGTATCCAGGCACAAACCCAACCAGATTCTTTAACCATCAAATTGCAACAGGCATTTACGCAAGACAGCCTGCCCGGTATGTATGTGATCATGACCGATGCCAACAAAATAACCTATTCCCATGGCTTTGGTTACGCTGATGTTGCTAATCAAACCCCCTATTCGGCCAATACCGTTCAGAATATCGGCTCGGTGAGTAAAACGTTTATTGCTGTAGCGCTAATGAAAGCCATCGAACTAAAGTATTTTACGCTGGAAACTGATATTAACGATGTACTGCCTTTTAGGGTAACTAACCCTAACGATCCAAACGGAAAAATAACTATCAGGGAGTTAACTAATCACACGTCAGGCATTGTCGACAATCCGGAGATTTATCATTACAGCTATCATTTTTATCCCAAACTAAGGGCGTACGATAGTATTTCGGTAAGCACCCTGAACCAGATTGGCTTTGGAGACAAGCTAAGAGACACTTCTTTAGTTCAGTTTTTTTATAATTATTTATCGCCGCAGGGAAAGTATTACAGCAAAGCCAGTTTTGGTGAAGGCCCGGCCGGGGGCACATCTTCATACTGTAACATTGGCTCGGCACTGGTGGCTTATCTCATCGAAATTAAATCGGGCCTGTCATATACCCAATTCACTAAGAAGTATATCCTGAAACCTTTAAAAATGGATCATTCAGGCTGGCATATACCTGATATGGATTTAAAAAATCACGCAATATTATATCTTGATCAAAAGAACCGCTTCCCGTTATATGACTTGGTTACTTATCCCGATGGCGGCCTCAAAACTTCGCCCGAAGACCTGAGCAAATATCTGATGGCGATAGCCATGCATGATAAAAAGCTGCTTACCGAGGCATCATACCAGGCAATGTTTACCACACAGTTCAGCAAAGAGCATCCGCCCAAAAACATCAATTTAACATACCGCAACAAAGGCATTTTTTGGAATTTATACACCAACGGCACTATTGGCCATGACGGAGATGACCCGGGTGTTGGGACTTATTTATTCTTTAACCCGGATACCGGCAAAGGAGGCTTGTTTTTGTGCAATAAGTACCTGCCTAATAAGCAGGCGATTGTTGATGTGCTGGTAAAGGAAGCGGCAAAGAAGTAAGAGTATCAATACAAATTTGTCATTTCGACCATCGGGAGAAATCTTATGCATCATGCTGAGCGAACTATACAGAGCGGCTTACATGGTGTATAAGATTTCTCTTTCGCCCCGATGCTTTTCCTCTACACGCTCCATCGAAATGACAAGAGTTGTATTCTTCTTGTCTCCTGATTCTAACGGTCTTGCTTCTCTCTCCTAAGCTCTCGTATCGTTCCCGTTATAAATGCTCAGGTAGCTTTCGTAGCGGGATAGGGTTATCTCTCCCTCTTCCAAAGCTTCAAGCACAGCGCAGCCGGGTTCGTTGATATGACGGCAATTATTAAAACGGCAGTCGTGCATCCGCTCACGCATTTCAGGGAAGAAATGACTGAGCTCCTGTTTTTCTATGTCGATAACACCCAATTCGCGGATGCCGGGAGTATCGATGATAAAACCGCCCTGTGGCAGTTCAAACATTTCGGCAAAAGTGGTCGTGTGCATCCCTTTGTCGCTCCAATCGGATATCATGTGTGTGCGTAGCTCAAGCTCTGGCAGCAGCGCATTGATCAGGCTTGATTTACCCACCCCCGAGTGACCAGAAAACAAGGTAACCTTATCTTTCAGCAGGTCCTGTACCTGGCTGATATTGGTTCCCTCAATGGCCGAAACTTCAAAACACGGATAGCCGATATCTTCATAAATAGCTTTATAATCGGCCAATACTTCCAGGCCTTCATCACTGAAAAGATCGAGTTTATTGAATACCAACCTTGCTGGGATATCGTATGCTTCGGCAGTAACCAAAAAGCGGTCGATAAAGCCAAGTGAGGTACGCGGAGAGGCCAGCGTAACCACCAAAATAGCCTGATCAAGATTGGCGGCAATGATCTGCGCTTGCTTGCTCAGGTTAATGGCCTTACGAATGATGTAGTTTTTGCGTTGATGCAAATTGGTGATCACACCATCTTCGCGGTCGGGCTCCATTTCAAAATCAACTATATCGCCAACAGCAATAGGATTGGTTGTAGTGATACCCTTAATACGAAACTTGCCCTTGATACGGCAATCTATCTTTTGCCCATCGGGGGTTTGTACCTGATACCAGCTTCCTGTTGATTTTGTTATTAGTCCCTGCATATTGTCAAGCTTCAAAAGTAGCAAATTAAATTTATTGCGGATTCTGGGATCAGACTCTTATACTACCGCCATTGCGAGGTACGAAGCAATCCCCGACTTTACAGGGCGAACCTGTGTAGCAACTCTGCCTATTAGGGATTACTTCGTCCCTTATAATGACGTGATTGTAAGTTATTGATTATTAAGCATGTTTTTTTGATCGGTTTTGTGAATATGGACGTTGCCTGCGGCTCGTGCTATCCGCTCATACTGCACAGGCATTAGCCACATGGCCGGTATCCGCTACTATCACTAACGCGGCTCCCGCACAGCATCGCGGAATATATTTTTTACGTCATTACGCATTTTTTCAGGGTTTCCCTGATGGTTACTCGCAATGACGCTCGTTTAGTCTTTTTAATTAGAATCCAGACTTACGAAGTTTTTGAAACTTCGTAAGTCTCAAAACAGTTTATTGATACCATGTCTCAATCTTCAATAAGATGCAATTGCTGATAAAACCTTTTACTTACCGCCCTCATTATCAAATCCATCATTTACTCACCCAACTACCTGACAATTATTGCGAAAATCATAATTTGTTAAATATTCCTTGCAAATCAGAAAATAATCTACTTACTTTACAGACATTATATATGACAATTAACAACACCATTACTACAATTATTATTACCACCGGCATAAACCTCGGAGGAAGATAATCGTATGGTGTAAAAACATAAAATGAAAGCCAAAAGAAAAACCTTCCTCCGCAAAGAGGAGGGTTTTTTTGTTATAGAACGATTACTAACCCATAAATGAAAGTTTTAAAATTCGGAGGTACTTCCGTTGGATCTGTAAGCAGCATCCAAACCCTGTTAAGCATCCTGAAGGATGAAGTAAAAAATGATGAAAAACCCGTGGTGGTATTATCAGCCATGGGCGGTGTAACCAACCTGCTTTCGGCTATGGCCGAAGACGCGGCAAATGGCAAAGAGTTTACCGCCGGTTTGGCCGAATTGGAGAAACGCCATTTCGATACGGTAAAGGCCCTGTTGGATGTACAAAACCAAAACCCGGCGCTTACCCGTTTAAAAATTCACTTCAACCAGCTGGAAGAATTGCTGCAGGGCGTACTTACCCTTCGCGAACTTACCCCGAAAACCCGCGACCAGGTACTGGCTTTCGGCGAGCGCTGCTCAACCCTGATGGTGAGCAAAGTTGCAGCCCAGCATTTTGGAGATGTGCTATTTGTTGATGCCGCCGATGTGATCAAAACCGATAGCGCTTTCGGCAACGCCAAAGTAAATACCGAGCTTACCGAAAGATTGGTACAAGGCCTGTATACCGAAAACAAAGGTAAAACCCTGATCGTTACCGGCTTTATCGCCTCAAATGACGCCGGACAAACTACAACATTGGGCCGCGGAGGTTCTGATTATACGGCTGCCATTTTCGGTGCAGCATTAAACACGCAGGAAATCCAGATCTGGACAGATGTTAACGGTATGATGACCGCCGATCCGCGTATGGTGAAAAAAGCGTTCTCTTTAACCGAGCTTACCTATACCGAAGCCATGGAGCTTTCGTACTTTGGCGCCAAGGTGATCTATCCGCCAACCATGATCCCTGCGTTTTTAAAGAAGATCCCTATCGTTATCAAAAATACTTTTGAGCCTGAGTTTGCAGGCACCGTGATCCGTCACGACTGCAAGGCCTCTACCCTGCCAATCAAAGGTATTTCATCTATCAACAATATCAGCATCCTCAACTTAGAGGGCAGCGGCATGGTGGGCAAATCGGGCTTTAGCGGCCGTTTATTCTCCTTGCTTGCCCGCGAGCAGATCAACGTGATCCTGATTACCCAGTCGTCATCTGAGCATAGCATCACTTTTGCGGTGCAGCCCCAGGATACCGAAAGGGCCAAACAAGTTATTGAGCAGGAATTTGAACTTGAACTTGCCGCCAAAAAACTGGAGCACCTGGTTATCGAAAAAAAACTTGCTATCCTGGCCATCGTTGGCGAAAATATGAAACAAACACCGGGCATGTCTGGCAAACTGTTCCATGCGCTGGGCCGTAACGGTGTTAATGTGAGGGCTATAGCGCAGGGGTCATCAGAATATAATATCTCGGTGATCATCTCGGCTAATGACCTGTCAAAAGCATTAAATGCCGTTCATGATGCCTTCTTTGTACAGCTTACCAAAACCCTGCATGCATTTTGCCTGGGTACCGGCAATATCGGCAAAACGTTATTTAATCAATTGAATGCCCATAGCGACTACTTAAAAGATAACAATGGCATACAGGTTAAAATAGCCGGGATCAGCAATACCCGCAAAATGACTTTTAACAGTGATGGCATCTCTTTAGATACCTGGCAGAATGACCTGCAAGCATCACCTTACGAGGCCGATCTGCAATCGTTCATCAACCGGATGAAAGAAATGAACCTGCCAAACTGTGTGTTTATTGACAATACTGCAAGCCCTGTTCCTATCGGTTTTTACGAAGAGATTTTTAAAGCCAATATCTCGGTCATCACCTGCAATAAAATAGGTAATTCGGGTAGCTACAAACAATACCGTACCTTTAAAGATACCGCCCGTGCCCATGGTGTTGATTTCTTTTATGAAACCAACGTTGGCGCCGGTCTGCCAATTATCAATACCCTTAAAAACCTGATGAACAGCGGCGACAGGGTACAGCGTATCGAGGCAATACTTTCGGGTACTATATCGTTCATCTTTAATAACTTTAAAGGCGATGCCAATTTCCACGATGTGGTTAAAGAAGCCCAGGAAAAAGGCTATACCGAACCCGATCCTCGTGATGACCTGAGCGGTAAGGACTTTATGCGTAAAATGCTCATCCTTGCCCGCGACGCCGGGTATGCGATGGAAGAAGCCGACGTTGAAATAGAAAGCGTACTGCCTAAAGCGAGCCTTGAAGCTAAAACTGTTGAGGATTTTTATGCGACACTAAAAACTGAAGATGCTCATTTTGCCAGGCTAAAAGATGCCGCCGAAAAAGACGGTAAGGTTTTGCGTTACATCGGCAAACTGGAAGATGGCAAGGTAAGCATCACCCTGCAAATGGTTGATGAAAACCATCCGTTCTACATGCTGTCGGGCAGTGATAACATTATATCCTTTACTACCGACAGGTACCGCGAGCGCCCACTGGTTGTAAAGGGCCCAGGCGCAGGTGCCGAAGTAACTGCCGCCGGCGTATTTGCTGATTTAATAAACGTGGGCGCGAATTAACCCCCCGGCCCCCTGAAGGGGGAGGAATAGTTTGATATTTTAAACATGGAAAATAATTTAGAAGAAATAAAAGCCGCCCCCCAGGTAGCACCCCCTTCAGGGGGCGGGGGGGGTAGCATCCGCGTTTTTGCCCCGGCAACCGTAGCCAATGTGGTTTGCGGTTTTGATGTGCTGGGCTTTGCGGTTGATGAACCAGGCGACGAGGTAATTATGCGTGTTACCGGCAAACCAGGCATCACCCTTAGCAAAATTACCGGCGATGACGGTCGCCTGCCGCTTGATCCTGCAAAAAACACCGTAAGTGTGAGCGTACAGCATTATTTACAAAGCGTTGGCCGTACCGATATTGGTTTGGATATCGAGCTGCACAAAAAAATGCCTATTGGCAGCGGTTTGGGCTCAAGCTCGGCCAGTACCGTAGCAGGTTTGTTTGCTATTAAAACCTTATTAGGCGACGATGCCGACCCGATAAAACTGCTTCCCTTTGCTATGAAAGGAGAGGAAATGGCTTGCGGTCATGGTCATGCGGATAACGTAGCCCCTGCCCTGTTTGGCGGTTTTGTGCTCATCCGCAGTTATGAGCCGCTTGATGTGGTAAGGCTGCCGCATCCTAAAAACCTGTGGTGCGCTATCGTATTCCCGGATGTGGATGTACCTACGCGCGAAGCCCGCCAGATCATCCGCAAAAACATCCAGATGAAGGATGCCGTAACCCAATGGGGCAATATTGCAGGCTTAGTGAGTGGTTTATTTATGCAGGATATCGACCTGATTGGCCGCAGTATGAAAGATGTACTGGTTGAACCGGTACGCTCTATGCTGATCCCCGATTTTTATAAAATGCGCGAAATGGCGATGGAACTTGGCGCAGTAAGCTTTGGTATCTCAGGCTCAGGCCCATCGGTTTTTGCTTTTACTAAAGATGAAGCAACGGCCCGTGTCATCACCCAAAAACTACAGCAGCATTTAACCGACTTAAAGATCGGCTCGAACAGTTACGTATCAACCATCAATGACGCGGGGCCGAAGGTTTTGGGATAAGTGCCAAAGTCTTAAGCTCAAAGTCGCAAGTTTTAAGTCAAAACCATAAAAAGCCATGTCATTGCGAGGTACGAAGCAACCCCCGATAAGCAGGTCCGCCCTGTACAGTTCGCGATTGCCGCGCTACGCTCGCAATGACATAATGCAAACAAATCCGAAATCGAACATCCGAATTCCGAAATCAAAAAATGAAACTCTACAGTACCAATAATACCCTATCTGAAGTATCTTTCAAAGACGCGGTTTTTAATAGCATGCCTCAGGACAAAGGCCTATACATGCCTTACAGCATCCCACGTTTGGATGATGATTTTATCAATAACCTTGATAAATATACCCTGCCCGAAATCGCTTTTAAAGTAGCCCAAAACCTGCTTGGCGATTCTATTCCGGAAGCTGATCTGAAAGCACTGATCGATGATGCCATTAACTTCCCGGCCCCCATCGTAAAGCTGGAAGATAATGTTTACGTTCTTGAACTTTTCCATGGCCCATCGCTGGCATTTAAAGATTTTGGCGCCCGTTTTATGAGCCGCGTCATGAGCTATTTCCTTGAACCCGGCGAAAAACAGCTGGACGTATTGGTAGCAACCAGCGGCGATACAGGCGGCGCAGTGGCCCTCGGCTTTTTGGGCGTACCTAATACCCGCGTAACCATCCTTTATCCAAAAGGCAAGGTGAGCGGTGTGCAGGAACAACAATTAACCACCAATGGTCAAAACATTCGCGCCCTTGAGGTAGACGGCACTTTTGACGATTGCCAGGCTTTGGTAAAGCAAGCCTTTGTTGATAACGAGCTAAACGAGAAATTCCGCCTTACATCAGCTAACTCAATTAATATAGCACGCTTAGTTCCGCAAACTTTTTACTACTTCAATGCTTATGCGCAGTTGTTAAGACAAGGCATTAAAAAAGCAGTGTTCTCGGTACCAAGCGGCAACTTTGGCAATATCGGAGCAGGTTTGTTAGCCTGGAAAATGGGCTTACCTGTCGAAAAATTCATTGCTGCAACTAATGTTAATGATACCGTGCCTGCGTTTTTAAAAACCGGTGTTTATCAGCCCAAGCCGTCGGTAGCAACACTTTCAAACGCGATGGACGTTGGCAACCCAAGCAACTGGGTACGTATTGCCGATCTGTTTAAAAACGATACAGAAGCGCTTAAGGAACTGGTTGTTGGCTTTAAATATGACGACGAAGAAACCGTAAAAGCCATCAACTGGGTATTTGACAGCTATGGTTACGTGGTTTGCCCGCATACCGCTATCGCATGGCAGGCATTAACCGACTACAAGCAGGACCATGCCGCTGTTGATACTGCGGGCGTATTCCTTTCAACGGCACATCCGTGTAAGTTCCCGGATGTTTTCGGCGAAGAAGTAGCCGCTAAAATTGATGTGCCGGAACAGGTAAAAGAATTGGAGTCAAAAACCAAACTGGCAATAGCCATCGGTAAAGATTTTGCTGATTTTAAAGGCTACCTTTTAGGGGTTGATTAATTTCAGTATTTTTAGCTGCTGGAAAAAGCTTTCAAAAGAAAGCCGCCACCAACATGTCATTGCGAGGTACGAAGCAATCTCGTAACTATGCAGATCTGCTCTGTACAGCATGCGATTGCCACGCTACCGCTCGCAATGACATGGTTGGGTAAACACCGCCGGCACCTGATTCAATACCGAAACAAAAATGCTTAACAAAACCCTGATATTTACCTGCCTCCTGGCAGTTTGCCTCACGGCCTGCAGCCGCAAACAAAAGTTTGATCGTGATAAATGGGATGATGGAGACGGCATTACCTTTGCCTACCGTCCCGGCATGGTTGAAGATCTTATCGCCAGTAAGCAACTTAATGGCCTTAAATATCAAAAGGTGATCCATCTGCTCCACCGCCCACAATTAAGCAGCAAGGATAGCATGGTGTATGATCTCGACAGGCAATACAATAAGGGAACTTTAATTTATACCCAAACGCTTGTTGTTTTCCTGAAAGATTCGGTGGTTACCAAAGCCGAGGTTCACGAAACCCACGCAAAAAAGAAATGATCAACACCATAATATTCGATTTGGGTGCCGTTTTAATTGACTGGAACCCACATTATATGTACCGTACCCTGTTTACCAACGAACAGGAAATAATAGATTTTTTGGCCAATATCTGTACTCCCGATTGGAACGAGGAACAGGATGCCGGCAGATCCCTACAGGAAGGTACCGATTTGCTTGTCGCTCAATTTCCCGAACATGAAGCCAATATCCGCGCTTTCTATTCGCGTTGGATAGAAATGTTGGGCGAGCCTTTTCACGGCACCGTAGAGATTTTCAAACAGCTAAAGGAAAGCGGCAAATACAAAATCTACGCATTGACCAATTGGTCGGCCGAAACTTTTCCGATGGCGCAGGAACGCTTTGATTTTTTAAACTGGTTTGATGGTATTGTAGTATCTGGCACCGAAAAAATGCGGAAACCAACCCCAGCCTTTTATCAGATCCTGCTTGATCGCTACAATGTAAAAGCCGGCGAAGCATTGTTTATTGACGATAACTATCGCAATATCTTAGCAGCCGAAAAAATGGGGATCAAATGTATTCACTTCACCTCATCAGATGCTTTAGAAGTGGAGTTGAAGGGATTGGAGATTTTGTAAAAACTTTACAGATCGGTTGTGGGGACACGGCCTCTGAATATAAATTTATGTCATTGCGAGGAACGAAGCAATCGCACGCACGCAAATCCGCTCTGTATAGCTAAGAGATTGCTTCGTTCCTCGCAATGACATGAATTTAAGATATATCGGTGCCCAAACCTATTTATCCGGCGCAACCATCCAGGCTACAACTATCAGCGTTATTAATACGCCCATAATAAAATAGCTAACCGGCCGGGCAAAATTTAATGTCCAGCCGAGGTATTTGATCCTTTTGGGTACGATGATTCGCCTGTCGTTTTTATTGTAGTAAAATACGCCGTATTTATAATTACTGAGATCTTCTGTAGGCTCCATACGTTATCAACCAAACAACTCACTACTCAAATACCTGTCTCCCCTGTCGCAGCAGATAAACACGATCACGCCTTCACCAAGCTCCTGAGCCAGTTTTATTGCCGCAGATAACGCTCCTCCGCTGCTCATGCCTGCAAATACGCCTTCTACCTTAGCCATCTGGCGGGCCATTTGAGTAGCTTCTTCCTGCGAAATATCCATTACCCTATCTACCCGCTTCGCATCGAAGATCTTGGGCAGGTACTCCTCAGGCCACCTGCGGATACCCGGAATTGAAGAACCTTCAACCGGCTGGCAGCCTACGATCTGCACATTGGCATTTTGCTCTTTCAAATACCTTGAACATCCCATAATGGTACCTGTTGTACCCATCGCGCTTACGAAGTGTGTGATCTTTCCCTCAGTATCGCGCCAGATTTCTGGGCCTGTGGTTTTCACGTGCGCCATGTAGTTATCCGGGTTGGCAAACTGGTTCAACAGAAAATATTCGCCTGTGGCTGCTTTTTCTTCGGCATAGTCGCGGCAAAGTTCTATCCCTTCCAGCAGGGTAACTTTGGCCCCGAAGGCCTCCATGGTAAGCGTACGCTCGCGGGTGGAGTTAGATGGCATTACCAATTCTATCTCCAGGTCAAACAGGCGGGCTATCATGGCCAGTGCGATGCCTGTATTACCGCTGGTTGCTTCAATCAATTTAGTGCCCGGCTTGATATCGCCACGCTCAATGGCACTCCTGATCATATTAAGCGACGCACGGTCTTTTACGCTGCCACCGGGGTTATTGCCCTCCAGCTTGGCGAAGATGCGCACTTTAGGATTAGGGTTCAGCTTTTTAATTTCTACCATAGGCGTATTGCCTATCAGGTCTATCAATGCAGCCATTATATATTTTTATTAGGTAAATGTTTTATTTCTTGTGGCCGAACAATTTAATGCTCAATCTTTTCAGTACCCTGTGATTCGGTGTATGATAAACCCTTGAATTCGGTGGCAGGCTTTTGGTGAGCCAAACGTTCCCCCCTACCACACTGTTGTGACCTATAACGGTTTCGCCCCCTAAAATAGTAGCGCCGGAGTATATTACTACATTATCCTGCACTGTAGGGTGCCGTTTGGTGTTGGCCATGCTTTTGTCTACACTTAAGGCCCCCAGAGTAACGCCCTGATACAGCTTTACATGCTTGCCTATTTTGCAGCTTTCGCCAATAACAATACCGGTACCATGATCTATATAGAAATACTCGTCTATCTGGGCAGCAGGATGGATATCTATCCCCGTTTTAGAATGTGCATATTCTGTAAGGATCCTTGGTAACAGCGGAATATCATCAACATAAAGACTATGCGCCAGCCGGTAAAGCGAAATGGCGTAAAAGCCCGGATAGGTACGGATCACCTCAAACTCGCTACGCGCGGCCGGATCGCCATTAAAAATGGCCTGGATATCGGTATTCAGAACCCGGAACAACTCGGGAAGGCCTTCAAAAAACTTTTTAGCCAGCTTTGAGGTATCGCAGTTACTGCAGGCTTTGGTGGCGTGCATAATTTCGCACAATTCGTTCTCAAGCCTTAAAAACTCATCCTTCAGTTCCTCAACCGAGGCATATTGCTGCCCGGTTTGTTCGGGGTACAGCAAATGAATAACTTTTAATGCCCAGGCCGTAATTTCCCTGTTTGAAGGTACAGCCTCCAGCTTTTGCTGTTTAGCAAATATATGTTGGTAAAAATCCTGACTCATGTTTTATGGTGAGGCTGTTTTGGGAAAACAACCATTAACAGTACAAGTTTATATAAAAGATTGTTGTTAATATGTAAAATGAGCCGGATAATTGATATTTGAGTGAATTTAACCTATGCAAAACCATGAAAGATCAAATAATTGAAACCATAACAGCCTTATTTGCCGGGGCCGACGAGCGCGACTGGGGCAAAGTTAAAAATGCCCTTGCCGAAAATGTAGAGCTTGACTATAGTTCCATGACCGGCAATCCGGCAAGTACTGTAACGTCTGAAGACATTATTACAGCGTGGCGCGGCTTCCTGCCCGGTTTCGACGAAACGCATCACCAACTGGCCGATTTTTATGTAATGCAAAACGGATCAGCCGCGCTTGTTCATTATTATGGCAAAGCCGATCATTTTATTGGCGATGAGCTTTGGACTGTTGAAGGCACCTACGATACCGAACTTATCGAAAGCAATGACAAATGGATCATTGCCAAACATAAACTTAACCTCATTAAGCAGGATGGCAATATGGATTTACCGGCACAAGCAGCGGCGAGAGTGTCTGAGCGAGGGTAAAAATAAACGTTGTTAAAGACTTACGAAGTTTTAAAAACTTCGTAAGTCTGGAGGGTTCCGAGTTCCATCACAAATCTGCCCCTACTCTTTTCCGTCGGCTTAATCCGGCCTGTAAAACCACCGAGATTATAATGATCAACAGGCCTGCATAAAACGATACATTGAGTTGCCGGGATTCGTTGAATAAAATCATCGCCAGTAAAATACTATAAACAGGTTCCAGGTTAAATGTCAAATTAACTGTGAAGGCAGACATCTTTTTTAAAACCTCGGCTACCATAACATAAAGCCCAACCGTGCAAAAAAGCGATAAAAGCAGCAAATAAATGATATCTAATGTGCCTGGTAGTATCGCTTTTGAAGGAAAGAAATGAAGAT
Source organism: Mucilaginibacter sp. Mucisp86 (assembly GCF_047324315.1). Taxonomy (NCBI): domain Bacteria; kingdom Pseudomonadati; phylum Bacteroidota; class Sphingobacteriia; order Sphingobacteriales; family Sphingobacteriaceae; genus Mucilaginibacter; species Mucilaginibacter sp. Mucisp86. Next base: position 2,794,725 of record NZ_CP168503.1, on the reverse strand, counting down.
ATAGCGGTGATGCTATTACCAACGCAATAGTTCCGGCCAGCATTTGGTAAAGGTTCATAGCAGTTGCGTCGTACTTTTTAACCAGGCGTTCGTTAAAGATCGTATACAGCGACGCCAGGAAAGACGATATAACCCCAAGCACAATGCCCGTACGGAATGAGGTATCGAAATGGAAGATTAAACCAATACCAGCCAACGTGAGTGTGCTTAACAACAACTCGGTTATATTAAATGGCTTCCTGTTTATCAACGGGGCCAAAAACGCAGTAAAAAAACTGGTAAGGCAATAACAAACTACGCCCACGGAGACATTTGAATATTTGATGCTGGCATAAAAGAACACCCAGTGAAAGGCTATCAATAATCCGGCCTTACCCATTTCCGTTATGTTACTCCATGAATATTTAAATTGCGGCCTTTTGATCCAAACAATAATCACCAGGAATAAAAAAGAAAACAGGGTACGGTAACAGGTAAGCAGGTATTCATTTAAAGAAATAAGTTTCCCGAATACTCCGGTAAAACCAGCCAGTATTACAGCTATATGTAATAGAACAAATGTTTTTTTCATTTTTTGCTAAATTAAGAATAGGTTGGGCAAAGCATAACAATACCTGCAATTGCCCGCATTGAATAAATTGTTTTGAAAATAATGTTGGAAATTCAGACCCGATAGAATTATCGATAATCTGTTAGCAAAAAGGAACTGGTGGCGGATCATTAAAAAAAGGCTCCGACGCAAGGATATTGCGAATAAGGGATTTCAAAGTCCCTGCGGTGCCATATTTAATGTTTGCTGTTACCATTTGTTGATAAGCCAAAGATAGGGAAAAGTTCCATTTCAGCAACGCATTGTGTTGTTTGACGCAAAAAATCAGTCTTGTCGAAAAATTTATGTCTTCGAGCGAAGTGTGGCAACTGCACGGAAACAAAACCACTCTGTATAGCATGTGACTGCTTCGTTCATTATAATGGCAAAACTATAAGTGATTGATTATTAAATACATTTTCGGAGCATCTATTATGATGTGGGCGTTGCCTGCGGCCCGGGCTATCCGCTGCAAGTCCTCGCCTTTCCTGCCCGTAGACCCAACCCGCGCTGTGGGCTTTACGCTTCTATCCCTAACGCAGCCCCTTCGCAACAGCCTTAAAACATAGTTTACGCGTCATAACATTTTTTTCAGGTTTCTCCCTGGATGTTCCCCGCAAGGACATTTTTAACAAAAAAGCCCCGGCTGTTGCCGGGGCCTGTACTTCTTAGATAACCAAAACTATTAGTTCAGATACTTGGTAATATCTCCAGATAATGGCGTTGTTTGTGACCTGAAACGGTGGATCAGTTTACCGTTTTCATCTATCAGGAATTTTTCAAAGTTCCATTTAATGTCGCCGGTAAAATCAGGGTTTGGAGCGGTTGTTAAGTATTGGAACAACGGATCAATATCCAAACCTAAAACGCTTACCTTACCGCTCATCGGGAATGTTACGTTGAAATTCTCTTTACAGAAAGTTTTAATGTCCTGGTTAGTGCCCGGCTCCTGGCCGCCAAAGTTATTGGCAGGGAAGCCTACTACTACCAATTTGCCTTTGTACTGTTCAGATAGTTTTTCCAGATCGGCGTACTGCTTGGTAAAGCCGCATTTTGAGGCGGTGTTTACAATCAATACTTTTTTGCCTTTGTATTTAGCCAGGCTAAAATCTTTGCCATCAATAGTTTTCAGTTTAAAATCATATACTGATGATGGTGCGGTGGCAAATAACAGGGCGATGATGAGTGCCAGTGTTTTCATGGTTTTTACAATTGATTTTTAATAATCCACTATAAAAGTAAGGCTAAAAATTTCTTTTAGCTAAGTACTCATCTTCTTTTTGTGTCATTTTTTGTTTTGTAACAACACTTTTATCCGTGTAACCCAACAGGTGCAATGCGCCGTGAATGATAACACGGTGCAATTCGTTGGTTTCGCCGGTTTTAAATTTGTCCCCGTTTTCGCGGATGCGGTCTATCGAAATAAAAATATCGCCAACAATGTCTCCCTCAACTTCCGAGTTATCAAAAGTTACGATATCGGTATACGTATCATGATCAAGATATTGCCGGTTTATTTGCAGCAGGTATGCATCTGAGCAAAAAATATAATTAAGTTCTTTCAGTTTAAAGCCCTCGGCAATCACCGTCTCCTTTATCCACTGTCTTAATTGTGCTTTTTGTTTCGGTTTAAAAGTAGTGTCTTCTTCAAAAAAGTTAATAGCGGGCATCAGATCTTAAAGTGAAGTTCAATTTCATTACCCGAGGCGTTAAAGATGCACTGATCGGCAAGGTGTTTAATGATAAACACGCCACGGCCGGTCAGGTTCTCCAGGTTTTCGGGGGCTGTAGGATCGGCAAGGTTATTATAGTCAAATCCCGGGCCTTCATCTGTAACAGTCCAGATGATACGCTTCGGTTCCACTTCGGCATTAACAATCACTTTTTTTGTTTCGTCCTGTTTGTTACCATGCATGATGGCATTGATAACCGCTTCATTAAGGCAGGTCATCATGTTGGCGAAGGTATCTTCCTCAACATGATATTTGTCAGCAATTTCTTCTATCAGCTGCTCAAGCAACGTTATGCTCTCCGGTTTTGACGGCAGCTGCAACGTGTATAGCTCGCTGGTTTGAACATTTGCCTCTTCCATATTATTTGGCATTAAGTTGATCAAAGTAAGATTTTATTTTTTGTTTATAATACAAATTAAGTGCCGGAGATACCGTTCTGATCTGCTCCGTCTGCTTTGCTTTTTGTTGTTGGTATCCCTGCAGTGCCTTTATATATCCCGGTGGCAAATCCTTCCCCGCATTGCTCTCTCTTTGCTGATCCTGATCTCGTTGCTGCTCAGCCTTTTCGGCTTCTAATAACCGGGTTTGTATTTGCTGCTGCCTTTTTAGCGCATCATCTGTGATCTTCCTGTTTACGAGATCACGTTCGGTTTGTTCCATTTCTTTCGAAATTTTATCCAAATTGCCCAATCCACCGGTTCCGTCCTTGTTTTCGTCCCTGTCAATTTGTTGCAAAGCCTGACGGATCATCTGCTGCTGACGTGCCATTTTAGCAAACTGCTCGCTCATATTGCCGCTATTCCCCTGCTGTCCTTTGCCCTGGTTGCCCTGTTGCTGCATTTGCTCACGAGCTTTTTGCATGTTTTGATTAAGCTGCTGCTGCATTTTTGCCAGTTGCGATATCGACTGTTGTTTGCCCTTGCCCCCTTTACCACCCTTATTCATCATTTTTTGCATTTGCTCAAGCGCTTCGCTTAGCATCAGGGCCAGGTTGTTCATGGATGTCATGGCGTATTGCTGGTTGCGATTGGCTTCAAGCGTTCGCCTGTCGCCCAAAAACTCGAGCGCTTGGTCAATATGCTCATTGATACTCGTAATCTCCTTATTCACTGTCGACTGGATTTGAGGCACCCTCCTGCTGATGGCATACAGGCTGTCTTCAGCCGTTTTCAGGTTGTCTTTAATATCCTTTTGACTTTGCGACAGCGTAACATATGATGGATCTGTAGGATTGGTATTTTTAAGCGTTTGCATCAGTTTTTCCTGGTTAAATGAACTGTTAACCAGGCTCTTTAACAATTCCCTCAGTTGCTGCGCATCAACAGCATTCTCTTTCGATTCGCCTTCGTCACTGTCCTTCTGCATTTTGGCAGCAAGCTCTTTCATTTGTTTTGCCGCCTGCTGCTGCGATTTTGAAGCCTTTGAATTATCCTTTTTTTGCAGATCGCCGGAGCTTTGATCCATCTGCTGTTCGATATCTTTTGTTTCCTTCTCAGGGTTTTGATAGTCGGACTTACGTTCGGCCTGATCGTTGGTTTTTTGCAACTCATCAAAGCCCTTTTTTACATCCTGAAAATCCTGTTTCAGTTTATCCTGTTGTTGCAGCAGGTTCTTTTGGTCGGCACTGGGTTGTTTGGTTTGTTCGGATAATTTCTGCTGCTCATCGGCCAGTTTATTCAGCTGATCAAGGTTTTGATTGAGCTTTTGTTCAAACTCCAGCTTTTTATACAATTCCAACACCCTGTCCAGCTCTTTCTTAAGCGATTTATTATCCATCTGCATTTTGGCTAATTCATCGCGGGTAGCGTCCTTTTGTTGCTCATTTAACAATTGCTGCAGGTTTTGAAGCAGCTCCTTTGTTTTTTGATCGAGCACATTATTAAACAGGTCTTCTATCTGTTTTTGCTTAGCCAATATCTCTTCTGTTTGCTGCTGATTTTCCTGGCGGTTGTATAAGTTCTTTTTGTTATCTGCCTGGATATCTTTTACCAAATCTTCCAGGTCTTTCCGTTTTTGCATCAGGTCTTCCACCTGCTTTTTCTCATCAAACGACAGTGTATTTTTGTTGAGCAGGGTTTGATTTAGCTTTTGTGCATCCCGTTCAACCTGCCCGGCCAGCTTAATGGCAGATTGCATTTTTTCTTTTATAGCTTTTGTTCCGGCATTTAACTGCTGGTTAATCTCCTTGTTGTCAGGAACATTTAGTGTACGTTTTGCTGTACGTGCTGTTTTATATCCGGTCACTTCGTCGTTATCTGCAACCTCAAAAAAGTAGCTTACATGATCACCGGGGTTGATACCCATTTCCTTCAGGTTCCAGTAGTAAAAGAAATCGGTTTGGGTTTGGGCCAGGTCGGCATTAACTTTTTTGGTAAATTCTCTTTCCTTGTTGTTGCCTGCAGCTTCGATTGTATAATGAAACGTTAGTGATGAAAAACCATGGTCGTCCTGGATCTTACCATTAAAATAAAACGCTTTCATGCTTACCGAATCGGGCTTTTCATCAACAGAGATAGACGGCGCTTCGTCAGTAACAACGTTGATGCGGTATATGGCCGAATCACTTTGGTTCACCAGTGCATTAATCGGCAAAAGCTTATAGACCGAATTTTTCAATACCCGTTCGCGATGTTCAAACAAATCAGCGCTGCTTTGCGCAGCCGGATGGCTTTGCCCATTCATATCAAACATAAGTGCACTGGCATATTGGGTATGCAATTGCCAGCTTACTGTTGTACCGGCAGGTATTGTCAAATCACCAGCGTTTAGCAATCTTTCATTTTTTTTATGGAGATAGCCCGGATAATTCAGTTCAACATCAAAATGCAACAGCGCCGGCTTCTGGTTCACTTTAATTTCGTAAACCGCCGAGCTAAACCCGTTGCCCGAAAATTTAAAACGCGTATTTTGCTGCAGATTGCTAAACTGATAATGAAAACGGCTGATGTTGTCTTTATCCAATTTAAAAGTGTTTTCGCCTGTTTCAACATAAACATCGGCAGGAAGCTTATCCCCTTCCAGCTTTAGGTCGAGTTTTAAATCGTTTCCCTGAACAACCGAAAGCGTATTATTTAACACAATAAATTTGAACGGAGCGGCGGGCACAAAATACTCGTTATGCCTGATCAGTCTTTTTGTGCTTTCGGTTAGTACTGATGGCGCAGCCAATGCAATAATGATAATCACCCCCAGCGGACCAAGCGCCCATTTTAAATATTTGGTGTTCTCTTTAAGGTTGATGGCCGATGGAAAACTTACCGGTTTAAGCGCCTCTATTTTTTGATCGATACTGGCTTCAATCAACGCACGGTGATTTTCGTCTTCGGAAGCAAGCTTTTTAAGCTGCAGTGTATTAAGCAGCTTGTCGTGAACATCGTTAAAATGCCGGCCTATAATTTCGGCCGCCTCATCATGCGTTAATGTTTTACCCAGTTTAAGCCAGGCCAGCAATGATGGTAAAACCAGCCAGCAAACCAGCACAGTATTGAGCAGGATAAAAAAGTAAAAAAGAATAGTGCGCAACAGGATACTGAAATTGCCAAAATATTCGCTCAGGGTAATAACTACATAAGCACTGAAAAGACCGGCACCTAAAAATATTAATCCACGCAGAAAATTATTGAAATAATACTTCCGGGTGAAAGTATTGATTTTGCCAAGCAAAAGTTCATAATTTTCTGTCGAGGCCATATAGGGGTAAAAAACATTAAATATACATGCTCATTAAACGCAAAAGCTATGTATTATATATAATTACGTATTGGTTTAAGTTAAAAATTAAAGCAATAATAATAAAATGTTAATTGTTTATGACAAATAAAAGTGATTGCGGCGCATTATTTGGATAATGCACAACTTTTAACAACGTTACCGGAAAAAATCAAGGGCTATCTATGCTATTCGGGTTCTTCAACGGTTTCCTCTTCTTCTACCCCGGCCGGCTCCAGTTTATGCAGCCAGATCCCTGCTATTGCGGTAATTGAATATGGGAATATAATCACCGCAATTGAAGTTACCGCCGAAACCTTTTTTTCGAAAAGCAGTTCAAAAAAAGGAAGCATAGTAACTATAAGTATAGCTGTAGTTAAAAACTGTTTAATATAAAACGACTCTTTTTTCTTTGATAACGAATACACCGTTATCCAAAATACAAAAGCGAAAGGAATAGTAACCAGCAGGATCATATCTGCAAAAATGATATAGTCCTTTTTTATTTCATCAATAAGGCTTATTTCAGGATTCTCAATAATAAACCAGGATAACACCAGATGCAGTAATGGCGCTATGATCACCATCAGCAACCATACTTTTAAGCTATATGTAAATGACCTGTTCATAATTTATTAAGGACGTCAACAAGATACATAGCTGTCAATAAAATAACAATAGGGCATTTCTGTAACGTGCAGAATAGCTTCTTAATATAGCACTATAATCATGCTGATATTTTAAAACACCATTTGCAGCACGGGAAACAAAATTCTGCACTCACTGATATTAAACAATTTAAGGCTTACAAGTAAGATATAAACTGATTTTTTATATAAAAATTATACCTCCGTGTACGGAAATTTATGCCTTGAAATAATTGAGAAAAAGCCAGGCCTTTATTAATACCTATCAACAACCGGCCTATAAATAACTATTACAATCCGTTCATTCAACCCTGCATTAACTTAACCATCGATTAATTTTAGCCCCGTAAACTAACATAAAATGGGTGTTTTTACGGGTTGTTGAACGTATAGTTAATTATTATCTTGCATTAATTTAACCGCTGCCCTATCATGATACTACAAATCCAACTCAATACCCCCATATTGAACTATTTTAGTGTAGGCAGCACCTGGCAAAATATTGCATTTTACACCACCATATCGGGGCTAATATATATCAACATTTTTTTAACCCGGCGAAAGAAAACTTATAAGGTACAGTCAATTACAGGACCGTCAGATGAAAACGAGTCCATTCTGTCGGCTTCAAATAATACCGGGCTCAAAACAACCGCAGATTTAAATATTGAAATAGCGACTCTTAGAAATGAACTCCTGGCAATAGGCGAAGAGCTGGAGCTTTCGTACATGAAATCGGACAGGCTCAATGACCAGTTATCAGAAATATTGGATAGCCTTGAATTAACCGTTGCATATGACCATACGCTGTGGGACTGGTCGCTGGATTTTAATAGCCGGGAAGTTACGTTTTCAGAATATGGTTTGCGGCTTCGCGGCTTTCCTGCAAACTCGAAGCCCGTTTTTGATGAAGCTATTAAGGTGGTTGATTCCCGCTACCGCCAGGCTGTTATTGATGCGGTTGAAAAATCATTTAAAACTGGTGCAGATTTTTCAATGACCTATCTTATTAACCCTTTAGATGGCGGCCGGCCCAAGGAGATAAAATCAGCAGGACGGGTTCAATATAATGAGCATGGGGCTCCTGTAAAACTCTTCGGTACATTCACACTTACTTATACCCCGCCGTTAATAAAAAAGTAACCTTGTGCTTTATTTTTTTTATTAAGATCCAATCTATTGCTTTTTGACCTCCGGATTTTGAATTATACCAACAACAATTATATTTGCAATCCGGCCATACATTAATTCGGGATGTAGCGTAGCCCGGTATCGCGCCAGCATGGGGTGCTGGAGGTCGTGGGTTCGAATCCCGCCATCCCGACTTGAACAGAGAGCCTTTAGATGAACAATCTGAAGGCTTTTTGTTTATATTAAATATCAGGTTAAATAATGGTGCAGTGATAATACTGACCATAGGTTGCCTCATTAATGCAACGCCCGCATCAATAGATAACAAATCAGCATTTTTTAACATATAACATCCCTCTACCTTTGAATAAAAGAAGTTTTAAACTATATGGAGCCGATAAACTTTAGAGATGCAGCTGAAGCTGATTTAGATAAAATAGTTGAAATATATAATTCAACCGTTGCATCACGGATGTCAACGGCCGATACCGAACCCGTTTCTGTTGAGAGCAGGAAGAAGTGGTTTGATGAACATAACCACACGAGGCCATTATGGATAGCAGAGGAGAACGATAATAATGTTGTTGGCTGGGTTAGCTTCCAATCCTTCTACGGCCGACCGGCCTACAATGCCACTGTTGAGATCAGTATTTATATTGATGCCAACCACCGGGGCAAGGGGCTCGGAAAAAAAATGCTTGAATACAGTATAGCTACTGCCCCAACGCTTCAAATAAAAACCCTCATCGGCTTTATTTTCGCACACAATGATCCCAGCCTAAAATTATTCAAAAGCTTTGGGTTTGAAGAATGGGGAAACCTACCTGATATAGCTGTGCTGGATGGAGAGGAAAGAGGATTAAAAATTCTGGGAAAAAGAGTCGGCTAAGAACTAATTCCCTGGCGACAATTTTTCCCATCCGGCGAATGTTACCTCACAAAATTCCTCCGAGCTTTCATATCCTCAAAATTTGCCAGCACCCGGAGTGCGAACATTAACGAAAAACTGAATCCAAATGCATAGTTATTCCTGATGCTCCATACCATAAATCCGTATTAAAGCGAGGATGCAAAAGCCTAAACCCTTAACGCTCCTCTGAAGCCCCGGGCAGCATAGTATGATTCGGCTCCGTTATGGTAAATGAAGATAGTTTCATAGCGGTAATCGGCAAAAATAGCCCCTCCAAGTTTCCTGATGCCGGCAGGTGTTTTTATCCAGCTTGATGTTTTGGTATCAAACTTTCCCAGCTTATGCAGTTCGCGGTATTGTTCTTCATTCAAAAGCTCAATCCCCATATCCTTCGCCATTTCAACTGCGCTGTTTGCCGGTTTATATTCTTTCCGGGCCTCCAGGGCTTCATGGTCATAACAAACACTTCGCCGCCCCCTAGGGCTTTCGGCAACACAATCATAAAAAACGTATTCGCCGGTGTTTTTATCATAAGCGACAACATCGGGTTCGCCGCCGGTTATTTCCATTTCGTTGAGCGACCATAGTTTTTCCGCGCCGGCCTCCAGCTTTGCCTGTACATTCACCCATTCGATATCCTTATGACGGTTCATGTTTTTCTCAAAGCGGTTTTTTAATATATCTGTAAGTTCTTTCTGCTGTTCTGGTGATAGTTTCATTGTTATCGTTTTGTGGTTTATTTAATTCCCCTCTTGAGAGGGGGCGCGTGAGATAGTGTGATTGCTGGGGTGTGTTTCTTCGGCGTTCATTACCTTCGGGATAAACACACCCTACGCCCCTCTCAAGAGGGGAATCGCGCAGACCACGCTTTTGGGGAATGTTTAATTAATCATTCAATCCTTTACCATTTAAAATCTGTGGCATCCACTTTTCAACCCTCGCCTCTCGGGTTGATGATTGTTTGGGTTGTGAAAAATGCAGCAGATAGGCTTTTTGGCGTCCCGGCGTTAGGGCCTCAAATGCGGCTCTGAGGGCCGGGATCGAGTCTAATTTACTTTGAAACTCGTCGGCCACGGCAAAATCTTCCGTTTTTTTCAGGATTACCTTTAAACCCGCTTTTTCCACCTCAATAGCTTCAAAAATGTAGGCTTTCAGGATATTTCTTTGGTCGGTTACCTCTTCAACGTTGGTAAACCTGATCTGCCGGGCCGCCTGCACATTCTCCGATTGCTGGATCAGTATTTTATGCGTATCGCTTAACAGCGCGCCCTTAAAAAACAAAAATGCGCAGTACTCCTTAAACACATGTATCAAAACAATGTTGTTTTCCCGGTATGTGTAACACGGGCAGCCCCATTTTAGTTCTTCGGTCAATCCGCAATCAAGTGCAATCAATCTCAATTGCTCTATTTCTTCCTGCCACTTTTCGGCTTCGTTAAAATAAAAATCAACCTTTGGGTTCATGTTGTTTATTATTGGTTAACCGGGCTCATCTTTCTATCTGCCGGTCTGAAATACCACGAAATTACTGTTAGTACCAGTAAAAGCAAAGCGGGAAAGATCTCGTTCACCGCATTACCTGCTGCAAGATGCGAAAATATCGCCCCCGACATAGCAAAGAAAAAGCCTGCATATGCCCATTCCTTAACTACCGGAAACTTAGGCATCAATACTGCAATAACACCCAAAACTTTCCAGATCCCCAATATAGTCAGAAAATACGCAGGATAGCCTAAATGAGCAATACTGTCGGCACCGCCGGCCCCTGATTTCATTTTCATTAACTGTACAACTCCGGTTGATATCATCCCCAGTGCAAGCCAAAGGGTAGCAATCCAGTAAATAATTTTATTTCTTTTCATAACAGGCTATTATTTCAATTTGTTTAATACTTCCTGCAGGCGGTTGTGCGCCATGTTTATACCGTATTCAAAAGGCAGCTTCAACATCTGATCCCTGAGCTCGGGCGCTCTGTACACCACGTGCATATTGAGCCTGCAGGTATCGTCGGTAAGCTTCTCAAATTCCAAAAATTCCAGCTGAACATCAAAAGGCGCATTATCCATTTCAAACGTGCGGGTGATCTTTTGGCCGGGAATAAACTCATGAATTGTTCCGTTGGCTTTGAAAACCACGTTGCCGTGCGGGTCTTGGGTTTCAAACTGCCAGCTGCCATGCTTCTTATTTTCAAGCTTTAACACTTTTGTCCCCATCCATTGCTCCACAATTTCGGGTTCTGTGTAGGCTTTAAAAAGCAGTTCGACCGGCAGGTCAAACACCCGTGTTATGGTTAAGTCCTGTTTGCCGTTTTCGGCATCAATTTTTGTTTTCTTTTCCATGTTATTTGCCTTTATAATTTTTCATGATGTCTTCTAATTTGTTGAACCTGTCTTCCCACATAGCGCGGAATGGTTCGATAAAGTCGGCAACGTCTTTCATTTTTTCTGCGTTGATATGATAATAGATCTCCCTGCCGTTTTGCTCCTGTTTAAGCAATTCGCACTCGGTAAGTATTTGCAGGTGTTTAGAAACTGTAGGCCTGGCAGTGTCAAAGTTTGATGCTATTACACCGGCTGTCATGGCTTGTGTAGCCACAAGCAAAAGGATAGCCCGCCGGGTTGGGTCGGCTATGGCTTGAAATACATCTCGTCGTAAATTCATCGTGTAGCTATTTGACTACAAATATAAATGTAGCCATTTAACTACGCAAGTGTTTTTAAATCTTTTTTTAAAGCAATTATCCTGCTTCATTAACTGTAGATAGATCTGATTTTATGCGGTTTACCATATAGTTCAGAAAAATTGCGCCATTTGCTTTTGAACATCGCAATATCTCCCCTACATTAACAAGAAAGCCATCGGGTAAAATCCGACGGCTTTCCTGCTGACCCTTAATCGTATAATATTATTAGCCAACGGCTTCCGTAATATTATCCTTTGGCTATTCCCCCGGTTAACGTTGCTCAACTATTCCGCCAAGCAATTTCAGCCTTACATCAAATGCCTGTTGGGTTAGGTCCATGGCCTGCTGTACAATACGCGGCTCGGCTACTTTGGGCGAACCTGCATTGAATGGCGGCAGAGGCGCATATTCAAGTAATAACTGTATTGTTTTAGCCATATCCTCACCACCCAGCAAGGCAGTTAATGTCAATCCAAAATCTATGCCGGCTGTAATACCTCCCCCGGTTATCCGGTTCCTGTCGGTAACAACGCGTTCATCTACCGCTTCAACATTGAGTATTCTCAATAATTCGAGAGATCGCCAGTGGGTAGTGGCTTTGTAGCCCTGTAGCAATCCCGCTGCGGCCAATATTAGTGATCCGGTACAAACAGCTGTAATGTATTGCGCCGTTTCCGCCTGCATTTTAAGAAAAGCGAGATATTTTTCATTTGTCAATATCGGGGTGATCCCCTTTCCTCCGGGTACAAAAAGGATATCTGAGGGCGGGCAATTATCAAATGTATAATCGGCCTTCAAATATGCGCCTCCTTCGGTTTGAATCGGATTGGTATTTTCCGATACTATCCGGATATTAAAACATGCCGCTCTTGAAAATACTTCATACGGTCCGGCAAAATCAAGTATGGTAAGCTCCGGAAACAAAAGCATGCAGATGTTATATGTTTTCATTTTATGCGTTTTTAGTTATGTTTAAAATCAGGCGCTGTTAGTTTATCCCTTCTGGCCTGTAATTCGCGCCAGGTTGTCAAAACGATGCCTTGTTGGCGTATAAACTGCATTAATGCAGGATCTGTCATCGCAAGTAAATCGGCCTTACGGGTATTGCCCGAATCTGTAATATGGCTAAATGCCTCTGTTGGTGCCGTGCAATGGATCAGGATGACTGTGATACCTGGCTTAGCCTCCTGTAGCAAAGCTTTATACCGCTCTGTTTTAAATTGTCTTAAGTTTTCATCGGTTGCTTCTTTATCTTTAGGAAAAACCCAATCGTAGCTTGATATATAAAGATCATCTGCCACCGCCAGACCTGCATTCCAGATTCTTTCGCCTGTTTGCTGAATTCCTTTTAACACAGATGCATCTACTTCCTGCTGATCTTCTTTTTTATCACCCAATTTTTTTAACCCGGAAAGTGGCCTCTCCTGTAATTGCTTCAAAAGTAAAGAGCCATGACCGGCAGCAAATAAAACAGGGATATGTGCAGCGATACCAACTTTAATATAGCGGTCCAGATATTCGGGAGAAGACCATAAAGTACCCATATGCGTATCAAGGTGGGTAGGATTAAAGCCCATTTTCCGCGCCCGCTCCAACTGTGCCCAAATCTCTGCCTCCACCTGGTCTGCCGAAGCATGACGCTGCACGTCGCTTACATTATTCCACATCGCGCCCTCCTGATCACATAACCCGGGCGACTGTTTGCAGCCCGTTAATGGCACCCAGCGATAACCATCCCATTCGGAAGTATGTGTCAAATGCAATCCCGCATCTGTACCGGAATGCTCCCTTAAATATTTAACCATGGCCGGTACCCAGGGGCAGGGCATCATTACGCTAACGGAGGTGGCCACATCACCATTCAATGCCTTTATAGCACCATCATTTGAATCATATGACATGCCGGCATCATCGACATGAAAAACAACAACCTTGTCGGTTTTGCTCCAGCCTAACCGTTCGGCATAGGTGAGCGCAGGCGAATTTTGTGCTGCCCCCGCCAGGACATTAAAAGAAAAACCCAGCATAATAATTACATTTTTATAATATTTCATGATTCCTGTTTAATAGAAAATAAAATGATTAAGCGTTCGAACTGCTTTAATACAAAGTAATAGTCGATTCTTTTAACCTGCAATAAGTCAATTTTTTATGACCTGCAACATTTTATCCAAAGACACGAAATCAGCATTATTATTGAAGCTCTTTTTCTCCAGGCCGGCGCTTCCGTGAATAACTTACGGGCAAGAGAGGTGCTGTTTTGAGCAACACAGCTACGCTTCTCTTTTTTGGGGTATTTTAGAAAACAGCAAAAAACTCCGGTCATAAATATTTGACTAATTGACCGGGTAATGAATTGACTGTTTATTTGCAGATATATACGGCTTCCCCATTAAAACAGTTTGCCGGTTTTAAGAGCCCGCGGTTTATAACAAGATCCGGGATTTAGTTGATGTAATTTCCTGATGTGATGTTACGATGCGTTCCGGGATGAGATCCGGAGCGCATTTTTTATTGATTTGCGCTACTTTATATCTATCAGCTAACAAGATGCTTATCCATCGTTATTGCCGGGGGGATCAATTTCATTTCTTCAAGGCATTTGAAAACGGGAATAAAAGATGCACCTTTTTCAGTAAGGCTATATTCTATATGAAGCGGTTTAATCCTGATAACTTCTTTTTTCAGAATACCACTTTCTTCCAACTCCCGTAATGCCGATGCTATTGCCTGCCTTGAGGACCCCGGCAAAACCCTGATCAACTGGTTAAAACGCACCGGCCCAAAAGATGCATAACGAAATATACATGGTTTCCATTTCCCAAACAGAACTTTCAAAAGATATTCACTCGGACAGCTTGATATCATCTCCATAAATTTATAAGCACGGTTTAACTATCTCCCCTCATGTCGCACATAATTTCAAATATATGTTTTTATTTCCTGCTGTTGGTAAATGGCTTATTATCACTTGCTACGAAAATTTTTTTCGGTAAATACCACTTTCCGGAAAAAGCAGCACACTTACAAAACATATTTCAACGACATTTTATGATATAATCTTAACACGCCTTCGCTTAAAAAAGTGTAATTTTAGGCTTTCTTAGATTATACTACTGGTAACAGTCAACTATAATAATTTATGGGTATGAATGCCATTCACAATAAAGATATTGGGACCAAGCAAAAAGCGCTGGCCATTAATCTTAACCCCGAAATTTATGGCTCATTTGCCGAAATTGGAGCCGGACAGGACGTAGCAGCAAATTTTTTTAAAGCCGGTGCATCATCCGGCACTATAGCCAAAACCATGTCGGCCTATGACATGCTTTTTTCAGATGCTATTTACGGGGTACAACAAAGCCGCCGTTATGTGAGCGAGCCCCGGTTGATGGCCATGTTGAGTCATGAATACGGCCTCATCATTGAGCGCCTTGGTGCGCAGCGTGGCGACACATCCACCTTTTTTGCTTTCGCGGATACTGTATCGGCCCTTAATTATAACAAAACCAACGAAGGCCACGGCTGGATGGGCGTACGCTTTCAGCTGGAACCGAACGGGCAATACAACGATGTGATCATCCACGTTAAACTGCTGGATAATGATAATAACCTACAGCAGCAGGCCGTAGGTATATTGGGTGTAAACCTGATGTATGCCTGTTTCTATTACAACGAGATCCCCCCGGTATTCCTGCTGTCGCTGATGGATAACCTTTCGCGCGATAGGATCCAGATTGATATGATCCGCTTTGAGGGCCCCAACTTCACCAAGGTTGATAACCGCCTGATGAGTCTTCACCTGGTAAAATATGGTTTTTCGGATGCTGCATTGTTCGGGCCCGACGGTAAAAACCTGCAACCATCTGAAGTATTATACAAAAAACACATTGTAATGGTGCGCGGCCGTTTCCGCCCGGTTATCAATGTTCATATGGACATGTTAAACACGGGGGTTAAGCAGTTTCTCCAGGAATCAGATGTTGACAAGGAAAATGTTGTTGTTGTTACCGAACTTACGCTCCAGGCGCTTAAGGAACGTAACGCCGATATCAATGCAGATATCGACGAAAAGGATTTCCTTGATCGTGTAGATATCCTTGGCTCCTTAGGGCAAACGGTAATGATCTCCAACTTCCACGAATATTATAAGCTGGTGGCTTATCTGTCAAAGATCACCAAGCTTAAAATGGGTGTGGTGCTTGGTTTCCCTAACCTTGAATATATCTTCTCCGAAGAACATTATAAAGATTTGCCGGGTGGTATTTTGGAATCATTCGCCACGTTGTTTAGCCGTAAGGTAAAGCTGTTTATATATCCTACCCTGCGCGATGGCGTGATCTGGAATTGCCTGCGCTTTTACCTGCCGCCTCACCTGATAGATTTGTACCGCTATCTGATAGCCAACAATAAAATAGAAGATATCAGGCATTATAACGAAAACAACCTCAACGTTGAAACTGATAATGTGCTGGAGCTGATAAAACTGGGAGCCAACGGCTGGGAAGAGTTTGTACCTGCCGAGGTAGCTACAATAATTAAAGAACGCCGCCTGTTTGGATATGCTTCAGGATTGGAACCGGTGAAAGCGCTTGAAGCTCCTCCAAAAGACGGGGACCGGACTGAAATAGATATTGCTTAAAAGCAGAAGCTTAACGCTGATTGAGGAGCTTTTCTTAAGTACCCTATTGGGAGCTCTCGTGTGGACACCTCTTTAAAGAAATGTGATCTCGATAGAGCAGCAGCGGATCGGGTGGTGGAGCGAAAGAGAAATCTTCTACATCTGGTTCTAAAACTATGCCTGTAAAAGCAGGGCGTAGAAGATTTCTCCTCACCTCTGGCGCACAAACCCTACCCTTGGCTCGTCGAAATGACATTTTTTTTATTAATGATAACATTAAAAAAGATGTGTTCATACGATAGATTTCAAGAAGGGGAATCCCACAGCCCTATGCTTTTTTCAAGTTAATAATCCCTTTTCATTAACTACGGCAGAACTGAAGGTTTTTGCCCAAGGATATATTTAATCCTTTCAGTTTGGCCCACAGTATCCGTTTTTAAGTCGAGGGATTTACCATTTAGTTGCTCATAATTAATAACGACATTATTGCCCGATGAAGCGGTTTTAATCACTTCCACCGATTCAACATCCGAAGGGATCTTCGCGCCGAACCAATGGTCATCATCCTGCTGTTTCCAGGTTACCAGTATAAAAACTTCATTGGCCGCAATTATCTTATTGCCTTCAATCGCTGCTTTTAGCGCAAACTCATTACCATAAAGTGTTGAAGCCGTTCCCCTGGTTTTATTTACAAAGGAAGTGATCACTTTAAGGCCATCAAGGTTATACTTCGGCGAAGCTGGTAGCGCCGCCCTGGTGTTGTACAATTCAACCTGTTTATTATCAGAACAGGCCGCCAACATTAATGTGCATGCTGTTAGTAAACTATATAATGCTTTCATGGGTTTAGTGTTTAATTGGTAGGGTGAATACAAAATCTTCGGCAGCCATGGGTTTGTGGCAACTCATACACTCTTTGGTGAATAATACATTGGCCCCGCCATAAGGAACCATTTTGGGCGTTTTAAACCTCGCCCAGCCCCATCCGTAGGTAGACGCATATTTTTTATCATCTTTTATCATGTATTCTACCTGTTTAAACTCACCGGTGTGGGTAGTGCCGTCCTTATCCTGTAGTTGCGCCCAGGCTACCTTGGCAAATATGGCGCCGTTTGGCCATGGGTGGATTTTGTTTTCTTTAATGGCTTTAACTGCAATGTCGTTACCAAAAATTACACGAAGGGTGTTATTATCAAAACGTTCGGTAGTACTGATAGGCTGCCAGTTTTTATAATCTGGAATGTAAGAGATCCCATTCGCTGCTGTTGGCAGTTTGGTGATTGCTGCTTCGATTTTTTGCCAGTGTTGATATTGTTTATCTGCAGCGTTGATAGCAGCGGTATCGGCAGGTTTGCTGTGCACCATCCCTGCGAGATAGTTTTTTAATACAGCAAGATCCGCCGCTGATATTTTTGCTTCTGTATGAACAGCCGTATAGCCAGGTAAAGGCATGGCGCCCGCTATGATCTGGTTGATCGATTCCCAGAGTTTTCCTTTTTGATCAGCCGTGGCAAGCTTGTTCCATTCCGAAAAATTAAGATCGGCCCGGCCATCCTTGATATGCGATGCAACGCCCCAGTAAACAGGGACTATCTTATCGTACCAGCGTAAATTGGTGTTGTTAGAGTGGCAATCATAACAGGCACGTTGAATAATGGCCTTAACATCAGCCGGAGCCTGAAAGTCGCCCGTTACGGGAGGATTAGCTACATCGGGGCGTACAAACTGAATGCTCACAAAGCCTGCAAATAAGATCAGGATAATGATGAATGCTTTTCGTTGATATAAAGGTTTCTTTTTGGTTTTCATGGCCTTTCGGTTTTGTAATACAAAGAAAAGTACAATGCACAATAATCAGCATCGCTATTAGGTGGGCGGGGGAAAACAATCGTTAAACGCGTAAAAAAGGAAGTTGAAACTACAAAACAAGCCGTTTTTGTGCCAACCTGCCTAAAACAGCATATCCGAATAAACTTTAAATTAGCTTAGCTGTCAAACAAGCTCATAAATCATTTAAATATGAAAGCCAAACTACCCTTTATCCTATGCCTATTACTGCTTTGTACCATCAAAGCCAATGCGCAATATAACTTCAGCAAGGTTGATAACTGGTTAAACGATCATGCTTCAGAAATGGGCGGCCGGGTGGTGCTTGTTGTTTATCAAAACGGCAAGCTTGTTTACAATCATGCCGTTAATGATATGAATATGAGGCAAAAGTTTGTTAGCCGCATGGTTGCCCGCAAACAAGGCAAAAAGGCCGATCTGGATGATTATACCTCTACATCACGGGTGGCCATTGCCAGTTGCAGCAAATGGCTCAGCGCAGCTTTGGTAATGACCTTTGTTGACGAGGGAAAGTTAAAACTTACAGATACCGTTGGTAAATACCTCCCCGTGCTTTCACAACATGGCAAGGGAGGGATAACCATTGGCCAATGCCTGTCGCATCAAACCGGTATCAAAACCCCGCCATTAAAAGAAAGCCTGGAAGATATGCGCCAGGAAAACTCAATGGACGACGCTATAGCTGATATTGCCGCCATGCCAATGGAAGGGACACCCGGAAAAGTTTTTCATTACAGCAATGCCGGCCTGCAAATTGCCGGAGCGATCATCGAAAAAATTAGCGGCAAAAGTTTTGAAACCCTTTTTGCCGAGCGCATTGCCCGCCCACTCAACATGCAGCACACCGATTTCGGCAACGCTAAAGTGGCTCTACCAGCTGGCGGAGCCTACAGTACATCCGAAGATTACCTGACCTTTTTGATCATGATCATGAGCCGGGGTACTTTTAATGGCAAACGCATCCTGAGCGAAAACAGTATAGCCGAGATGCAGGTAAACCGGCTCACGCCCGATGTAAAGATAGCCTACTCCCCTGCCGAGGCCGGTGGATTGGGTTACGGTTATGGCGAATGGGTATTTGATGCACATACGGTAAGCAGTCCGGGGCTATTTGGAAGTTTTCCGTGGATAGATAAGGATAAAAGATATGCCGCCTTTTTGATGACTTTTTATATTAAAAACGATGGCAGGCAACAACGCTACAAGGAGTTGAAGCAATTGGTGGATGAGGCTGTAAAATAGTAGTTTTGCAGCCATGAAGCTGTATATAAAAAATATGGTTTGCAGCCGCTGCAAAATGGTGGTGAAAAGCGAACTTGAAAAAGCGGGTTTGCAACCTGTTATGGTAGACCTTGGTGAGGTGGAAGTTAAAGAGGCCCCTACCCCGTCACAGCTTAAGCAATTGGAAAGTTCGCTGAATAATCTTGGCTTCGAACTCATTGATGATCAAAAAAGTCGCCTCATCGAACAGATCAAAACCCTCATCATTGAGCATGTTCATTATTCTGAAGTACAATCGCCATTAAAGCTTTCTGCCCTGCTTACATCAAAACTTAATTATGATTACGGCTATTTAAGCACCCTGTTTTCGGCCGTAGAAGGCTCAACAATTGAAAAATACCACATTGCGCAACGAATTGAAAAAGTAAAGGAGCTGCTGATCTATAATGAGCTTAGCCTTTCGGAGATTGCTTTTCGGTTAGGTTACAGCAGCGTTGCTCATCTATCCAGCCAGTTTAAACAGGTAACCGGGATGACGCCATCGGCCTTTAAGGCATTGCAGGGAAGTAAGCGCAGGAATTTGGAAGATATATAATTAAAGCACTAATTTTAGTCGAATTGAAACGAATTACACAAATTTTCCTCCGCTTTTATTCGTGTAATTTGATCAAATCGTGGCCGCCTTGCTGAGCATTCGTGCTAAACTGTAAATCTTATAAATCATATCCATAATACTATAACGGCTCCCCTACCTGCTCACGGTAATTTTGTATCAACAATTACAAATTATCATGACACATACATATAACATCACCGGCATGACCTGCACCGGTTGTCTCACTAAAGTTCAAAGCTTATTACAACAAGTTCCTAACGTTGAAAAAGTTGATATTTCATTGGCAGAAGGTTCTGCTGATATTACCATGAAAAAACATGTATCAACGGCCGATCTTCAGCAAGCCCTTGCAGCTTACCCTAAATATCAGCTCAGCGAAGCGGAAGCTCATCATCCCGTTATGAGCATGACCGATGATACTGAAATCCGTACCTGGCTGCAAACTTATAAACCCATCCTGCTTATATTCGGTTACTTGCTGGCTGCTTCATTAATTGCAGGTTACAGCAGTTCTTTTAACATCATGACCATGATGCGTATTTTCATGGGCGGTTTTTTCCTGATGTTTTCTTTTTTTAAACTGTTGGATATTGCCGGTTTTGCCGACAGCTACAGCATGTACGATATTGTGGCCAAACGCTGGCGCGGATGGGGTTACGCTTATGTTTTTATTGAGTTGGGCTTAGGTCTCGCTTTTGCGCTAAACATAGCCCCGGTAACCGTTAATGCTATCATGGTTATAGTAATGACTATAAGCCTGATTGGTGTACTGCAAAGCGTTTTCAACAAAAGGAAAATCCGTTGTGCTTGCCTTGGCGCGGTGTTTAACCTGCCCATGAGTACCGTTACCATTATTGAGGACAGCCTGATGATTTTGATGGGGGTTGTGATGCTGGGATTGATGTAACAGGCGCTCAAAATAGCTATGTTATTCCGATAGAGCTGGGAAGATCATGAGCATCGGGGGTGAAAGAGAAATCTTATACGCGCGGCTTGGTAAATCATACAGGCAATTTGCCGGGTGTATAAGATTTCTCCTCACACCACTATATTCCTTCGCCCGTTCGTCGAAATGACATTTTATTATTCGCTCTTACATCCTGAACCGCAAAGCAACCGATCTGCCCAAAGCCTGTGCAAACTCCGGGTCAATTACCGGGCCTTCGCCTTTTTGCACCCATACACGGCGGGCATCTTTTTGGAGGATTATCTTCTCGCCATTTAACAGGATCTCAAGTTCGCTGGTGGTTGGGGTAATTGGCGAGGTGTTAATTTGATACACGTGGTCGGTATCATTAAAAGTTATTCTTAGTGGCAATCCCATCTTTATCTTCTCTTCGGTAAACATACATATCCCATATTACAAAAGCAACAGCAGGTTGAAAGCATTACTATTTTTTAACATAACTAATTAATTTACAATTGATTATTTTAAAATTTAGTTATGCAGCCAGCTGTAGTTCAACCTTGCGGATCAGGCTGTTCATCCCAAACGGCTTATGCAAAACGTCGTCCGGGGCTCCTTTTTGTGAATTGTGATGCCCCACTTCTTCATTTTCCGAACACAAAATTACACGCAGACTTTTGGTGGCCCGGTTCAATTTAATTAGCCGGCACAGCTCGTGGCCATCCATACTTTTATCGGCAATATCCAGGATCACCAAATCCGGGTGGCATGCTTTTATAACATTGAAAATTTCATGCACATGGGTTGATGCAGCTACTTCGTAACCGTTGCCGAGCAAAATATAGGTCATTACTTCTATCATCAACTCGTTATCGTCAACTATCAAAATTCGCTTTGCCATAAATCATGCCACGGGAACTATACCGTGGATTATACAAAGTGCATGCCATTGATTAACTTAGAGTTAAGCATTTACGCCCCCTGCCGAAAGTGTGTGCCAGCACGGCTATCTTTTGTAATGATATTTTAACAATTATGCTCCTGATTATTAAACACAATTGATCTGTTTTATTACATTTGGCACATAGTAAATAGATTTAGCGGGCAAAAATGGACAATATCAATATCAAGAAACTGGCAAAGGAACTTAATATATCCACATCAACTATATCGAGGGCTTTTAACGGAAATACTGATATTAATAAAGATACTAAAGAGCGGATCCTGGCCTACGCCAAGCAGCATAACTATTTGCCCAATCATTATGCAAGCAATCTGCGCGATAAAAAAACCAATACACTGGCCGTTATCGTTCCTGAAATAGCCAACGATTTTTTTTCGCAGGCCATAAATGGCATTGAAGAGGTTGCCCGTAAAAAAGGTTTCTATATTTTGCTTTACCGTACCGATGACGTTTTTGAAAAGGAAGTTTCGTTTGTAAACTACCTTAACAATGGCAAGGCCGATGGCATCATCATGTCGGTATCCGGCGAAGCCAACGATCACAACTATCTTCGCCAATTGGAGAAAAAGCATGTGCCTGTTGTATTTTTCGACCGTGTTTACGAAGATATCGAAGCCGCCAAGGTAACCACTAACGACTATGACAGCAGCTTTGCTGCAACCGAACATCTCATTAAAACAGGCTGCAAAAAGGTAGCCTACCTGGTGGTTAATAAAAGTATTTCGATAGGTAAAGTGAGGATGCAGGGTTATATGGACGCCCTGGCTAAACATAAGATAGCGTTTGATGATAACCTCGTTATCGACTGTAGCAACGATGAAAAAATAAACTATAAGATCCTGAAAAAAGCCTTACAGGAAATCAGGCCAGACGGCATTTTCAGCTCAGTTGAGCGTTTAGCGTTTGCTACCTATTATGTTTGCAATGATCTTGGTATTTCTATCCCTAACGACTTGAAAGTGATCAGCTTTTCAAGCCTGAGAGTAGCCCCTTTACTGTCTCCTCCCCTTTCAACCATAACACAGCCGGCTTATGAAATGGGTGTAAAGGCGGCGACATTATTGTTTGATGTGCTTGAAAATAATGGCAATACCTCAAAAAAGGAACATGTTTTAAAATCGAAGTTGTTTATCCGGAAGTCTTCGGCTGGTTCATAGTTCATGGTTGATGGTTCATAGCAAGACAGCAGATACATAAAAAAGAAACAGGCGATAGAAATAATTCCATCACCTGTTTTTGCAAGATGGCTATGAACTATGAACCATCACCCATGAACTATAAAAATTTACGCTTCAATAAAAAGCTCGCTTTGCGGGCGGCGTACTTTCAGCATTTTGCTATAAGCATCGTCTTCGGCACGGAAACCTACCGCGGCAATTACAGTGGTAGTTAATCCTTTTTCTTTAAGGCCAAGGATCTCGTCAAATTTCGAAGCGTCAAAACCTTCCATCGGGGTAGCATCAACACCAATCTCAGCAGCTTCGGCTAATAAAACACCTAAAGCAATATAGGCCTGTTTGTGCGACCATTCAACTTTTTGTGCATCTGTACGACTGGCCAATGTACCTAATACCATTTGCTCGTAACCGATAAGGCTTTCGCGGGCAATACTACGGGTTGAAGCAACAAGGTCGATGAATTTCTTACCGAAATCCTCGTCAAGATTAGTTAATGAGGCAAATACAAACAAAGCCGATGAATCGGTGATCTGCGCCTGGTCATACCCTACAGCACGTAATTTTTGTTTGGTTTCGGCATCCTGTACAACAATCACTTTATATGATTGCAAGCCTAATGATGATGGTGCTAACTGGATAGCTGTTTTTAATGCTTCTAATTGTTCTGCACTTATTTTTTTAGTGGGATCGAATTTCTTAATGGCCGATCTCCATTGTAATTTTTCTACTAATGACATGATTATCTCAATTATTGAAACAAATATACATGTTTAAACATATAAGTTTAAACACACAAATGTCAAGAGATAAATACCCCCCTTTATTTTGCTTACAATTTGATCAAATTACACGAATTTTCATTTTAAATTTATCATAGTACAAGCCGGGTTTGCACTAATTGTATTTAGCTGCCGCGGGTTTTTCAACCATGGTTTCAGCTTTCAGCCGAACCTAAGTAAGCCGAAAGCTTACAAGATGCTAACCACGAATTACGCTGCGCTAAACTCGCGGTAGTGGGTATAAATACAAAACGGACATTCTGCTAAGCAGAATGTCCGTTTTCACCTCCCTGAAAAGAACTTTTACGGCATCTTATCCTTCAACTCCTTTTCCTTTTCGTCTTCTTCGTTCCTTAATCGACGTTTTTCCTGCCTTACTTCTTTTCGCGTTCGGCCGCCGGTGGTGTCTACTGCGTCAATCTTCAATTTATACTCGGCTTTAAGCGCTTCTATCTGGGCTTTGATTTGTTCCTTTAACGTTTGCTCTTTTTGTTTCTGCTTTTCTTCGGCTTTTTGTTCGGTGGTGTCCTTTTTACCAAAAAGGCGCTGGAAGAAATTTGGTCGTTTTACCGGCTCTTCAACTACAGGCAAAATACTGTCATCGTCTGCACCGCCCTGTTTCATGAGGCTATCCGCAGTAGCGGTATCAACAGGCGCAATCTGGCGGCGCAGGCTTTCTCTTAAACGTACCTCGTAAAAGCCGTAAGCATTGGTATCACGGGCAGTATATCCTTTCATGGCCATCAGTTTACCTATCAGGTTAAAATAGCCGTGCAAACCCGGTCGTAAGGTACCATCCGGCTGAAACGCGTACAAGCCCCCTTTAGGATAAGGCACAATGCTGGCCAGGTAAATACTTTCGCCGAGACTAAGTTCAGATGGCGCTTTGCCGAAATAATAGTGCGCGGCTTCCGATATACCGTAAATATTACGGCCCCATTCAATAATGTTGAAATAAACCTCCAGCATCCGGTCTTTGGTCATGATGCGGTTATTTTCAATAAGCCATACTATCAGGATCTCTTCTATTTTACGCGATAAAGTTTTTTCCCTGCTCAGGTAAGCGTTTTTCACCAGTTGTTGTGAGATTCCGCTGCCCCCTCGTTTATACTTTTTAGTTTTAAAATCGGTAGCTATCGATTTGCGGATGGCTTCCATCACAAAACCATGATTGGTGTAAAAAGACGGGTCTTCGGCAGTCATAACTGCATTCCTTAAATTAGGCGAGATCTGCTGCAGTGGGGTAAACTCCGGGTTTTCGGGGCCTATCAGGTGAGGCGCCATTGGTTTGCCTTTTTCATAAGGCGTATATATAAACGGACTGTTAAGCTTACTTAAATCGGTACGTCCAAATTTAAGGATCCGGAAATTGTCCCTATCCATGCCCGAATCAAATATCAGGTCATCGGGTTTTGACGAATCCATATAAAAATTCATATGATAGTTCAGCTTTCCGGCAACCTGGATACCGTCGAGCGCGTCAAACATCCCGGTTGGGAACGAATCAAAAATATCAGTTGCATTAAGCCACCCGGTATTCAGTTTCAGTTCATAAATTTTAACCGGGTTTAGCGTGTATTTGATATAAGGATGTGCGGTTAGTTTTTTTATATGGATAAGCGAAGTACTGTCAATAGATACATAATTGGAACCTACTTTAACATCCGCATCAATGGCAGCTTCCGGGAACACAATGTCGGAAGAAGAGATGCCCGGGTGACGGATCAGTAAATTCTTAACCGACCACGAGCCCGAAATTGAAGTTTCACCGCTGCTATGATCCTCCTTAGTTAATTTAGTTTGCAGCGTATCGAAATTAAGCTTCAGGTTAAATTTCTTTTCAATGATCGGCAGCTCAACCTTTTGGTGATTATCGGCATAAAGCATTACATCGATGTCTTTATCCGAGGGGTGCATTTTGCCGGCAAAATGCCAGGTAGCTTCACCATCGTTAACCTTTATTGTCGAAGTCAATTGTCCGTCTTTGATCTGCGCGGTCTGGGCTAAAAGCTTTAGCTGTGCACTGTCATTTTTAAAACTGATATTAAAATTATTGAGCGATAAATTATCGGGGATTTTGTAAAGTACCTCATTGATCAGGTTATGGGCAATATTGCTTAAATCGGCTTTGTTGTTGGTTGCTGTCGAATCCTTTTTCTTCTTAAACAGGAAGTCGAAATTTTTAACCCCGTTTTTGTCAACGAGGCTAATAAAACCATCCTGTAGTACAACATCTGATAGTTTTACCTCGCCAAGCAACAAGGGCATAATGCGTACACTTACTACAAAGTTTTTGATACTTAGCAAACTGTCGCGCCCGTCAGGCACAATGCTGATGTCGGAAAAAGAAACCGTACTAAGTCCGGTAAACCGGGCCGATCCTATTTTTACATCTAAATTATAATCTCTCTTCGCTTTTAATTTAGCTTTGTCGATGGCTTTTTCGAGCAGGGCGCCACGTTTTGAGTAGGCAACATATCCGCCGATAAGCAGAATAAGAATTAAGGGAACGAGAATGTATGCGGCTATGCGTATATATTTAGGATTAAGGCGCTTCATTTGTTAATTTTATCCAAAACTAAACTAAATCTTATCCCCTGCAAACGGTTGTTTTTGCAAATTGTTTCCTGATAAACTCAATCAACGCCCCGTTTTCATAAATTTGCCTCATATTATGACAATTACTAAAGAACAAGTATTACAAGCATTGGGTAATGTTGAAGAACCGGACTTAAAAAAAGACCTGGTTACACTTAACATGATCCAGGATATTCATATTGATGGCAACAACGTTAGCTTCTCGGTAATCCTAACTACCCCGGCATGCCCGTTAAAAGCGATGATCGAGAATGCCTGCCGCAACGCTATCCTGCATTTTGTAAGCAAGGATGCTGTTATCAATATCAACATGACCTCGCGGGTTACCACTCAAAAAAACACCGGCGTACCGGGTGTTAAAAATATCATAGCAGTGGCATCGGGCAAAGGTGGCGTTGGTAAATCAACCGTTGCGGCCAACCTTGCTTTAGGTCTTGCAAAATCAGGTGCTAAGGTGGGATTGATAGATGCCGATATTTACGGCCCGTCGGTACCAATCATGTTTGGTTTGGAAGGTGCTCGCCCTATGGCCAGCCAGGTTGACGGCAAAACCCGCATTGAGCCGATTGAGAAATATGGCATCAAATTGCTGTCGATAGGTTTCTTTACCGATCCTAACCAGCCTGTGCCATGGCGCGGACCGATGGTATCAACCGCAGTAAAACAATTATTCAATGATGCCGACTGGGGTGATCTGGATTACCTGGTGATCGACCTGCCGCCGGGTACGGGCGATATCCACATTACGGTAACACAAAGTTTCCCGGTAACCGGTGCTGTAATTGTTACTACACCACAAAATGTGGCGCTTGCCGATGCTAAAAAAGGCATTGGTATGTTTATGATGCCTGCCATCAATGTGCCGATATTGGGTGTGGTTGAAAACATGTCGTACTTTACACCTGCCGAACTGCCCGAAAATAAATATTACATTTTTGGTAAAGGCGGAGGCCACAAACTGGCGGAGATATTGGAAGTTCCCTTTTTAGGCGAAATCCCATTGATTAAAGGTATCAGTGATTCAGGCGATGCCGGCAAGCCTACCGTACTTGAAGAAGACGGCCCAATGACTACAGCTTTTGTTCAAATGGCCGAGCGTGTTGCACAACAGGTGGCCATATCAAATGCCAAAGCACTAAGTGCAGAAAATGTTGTAAATAATTAATAACTTTACATAACGTTATAAATTAATAAAAATGAGTTTATTAAATCAGGTTGAAGCAGCTTTAGATACTATCCGTCCGTATTTGGAGGCTGATGGGGGGAATGTTTCTGTTGAGGAGATAACTCCTGAAAATGTGGTTAAATTAAAGCTGCTGGGTTCATGCGGATCATGCCCAATGAGCATCATGACCCTTAAAGCCGGTATTGAGCAGGCTATTAAAAAAGCTGTGCCCGAAGTTACCGCCATTGAGGCCATTAACCTAACGGACATTGATGACCCTAATGCCGTGCTTCCCGAAAATTTAAGGTAATTGTTAAGTAATGTTAAATCCCCGGATCAATTTGGGGATATGACTTACTTTTGATGAAGTTTAAAAACTATTTTGACTTTGGCAGCGTAATATATGTTGAGTTAAGTAGTTAATGGTTTTATGAAATATTTAGTTGGCCTGTTGTTTATGTTTGTATCACTGGGTGCTTTTGCGCAAAGCAAAGATCGCCCCGTTGTGCAGTTTACAGGCATCACACATAATGCGGATAGCATCAAGATCACTATTCCGTACGTAACCATTACCAATACTACGGCACATAATATCGTTAACGTATCCAACTATAAAGGTTATTTTTCATTTGTAGTACATGAACGCGATACGCTTCGTTTTACCTGCGTAGGCTATGCGCCGGTTACCGTGGTTATCCCGTCAAACCTGCCAAACGAAAGCTATACTACCCAGGTGTCTCTGAAAGCGCAGATCATTAACCTGCCCACGTTCCACGTATTTCCGTGGGCAACTACCGATGAGTTTAAAAAAGATTTCCTGGCTATAAAACTTGCTGATGATGATCTGGAAATAGCCCGCAAAAACATCAGCAAAGCCACCCTATCTGCCCTTTACAACACCTTACCCCGCGATGCCCAGGAAATACAATCGGCCAATGCACAAAACATGCATACCACTATCCTGAACTCGCACTCCCTTACCCCAAATCCGCTGTTAAACCCGCTTGCGTGGGGCAGCCTCATCAAGTCGATATCTGACGGGGATAAGAGCAATAGTAAATAATTAAGATTTTTTGTTGCCGCAAAGAGGGCCTGTCACCCTGAGTAATTTAAATCCGTTGGTCAGTGAAGGGTTACGATCGCATGGAAGCATATTCGCCCAATATATCATGCGATTGCTCCGTCGTTCCTTCTCAATGACATGGCTTTTACTTTTCATTCTTGGTAACATCCACATGATTGAATCATTACACCTTGCGCTCATCTGTGATGAGTGCTTAACATGGGCTTACGTTTATAACGTAAGCGCCGCGTAAATGGCGTTACAAACGCCAAACTACATTAAGCACTCGTTTTTAACGAGCGCAAGTAGAAATATATTTAGTTTGTGTTTAGCCGGAGCCAGGGGGGAGACGGGGTATTTATAAAATGCTTAAATCAACTCCTCAAAATCCATCACCTCCCCTTCAAACATCTCCAGCTCCTTCAAATTATGGCTTACTATAATGGTAGTAATCCCTAATTGCTTAAGTAAAAGCTTAAGTTCGGCAATCAATGTAGTTTTCATTTTACTATCCAGTGCCGAAAATGGCTCGTCCATCAAAAGCAGCTTTGGCTTAATGGCCAGCGCCCTTAATATTGCCAGGCGCTGTTGTTGCCCTCCTGAAAGCTGATCGGGCTTATGATTAATAAACTTATCCAGTTGCCCAAGTTTTAGTAATTGCTTTATCCAGTCCGCATCAGTTGTGGCATACTCCAGATGCTGCTGTACTGTCATGTTCGGGAACAGGGCATAGCTTTGGAACACGAAGCCAACATTTCTTTTTTGGGGAGAGATATTGATCTTTTGCCCAACGTCAAACCAGGTAACACCATCAGCTACGATCTTTCCGCTTTCAGGAGAGCCCAGGCCGGCTATTATTTTCAGCAAGGTGGTTTTTCCCGAACCGGATGGCCCTAAGATTTTAGTGATGCTACCCGTATTAAACAGCCTGTTTATTTTGAGCGACGGCCTGTCGTGATAGGCCTTTAGCATTATTTCGATATCTACGCTGATCATGCTAAGGGACCTTTCGCCTGGTATTTCTTGAATATAAAAACAGATATCACCAAGATAAACGTAATGGAAAATAGAATTAGCGAATAATTATTAGCCGATGCGTAATCCATCTTCTCAACCGAATCATATACCGCAATGGATGCTACTCTTGTAACTCCCGGGATATTCCCTCCTATCATCAGCACAACGCCAAACTCGCCAAGCGTGTGGGCAAACGTTAATACCGCAGCGGTTAATAGTGACGGTTTAATATTGGGCAACAGCACATATCTAAAAGTTTGCCATTCGGTTTTACCCAATGTGTAAGATGCCTCGGCCAATGATGCCGGTAACTGCTGCAGGGCAGATTTTACCGGCCCCACCATAAAAGGCATGCTATAAATTACCGAAGCCAGGATCAGGCCCGGAAACGAAAAAACCAATTGCACGTCAAAGGTATCATGCAGCCACTTTCCCAAGCCATGCTGCGGACTAAAAGCCAGCAACAAATAAAAGCCCAGCACCGATGGCGGCAGCACCAAAGGCATGGTAATAATTGCTTCAATAATGATTTTAATAAAGGACCTGCCTTTTGAAAGCCACCATGCAAATGGCAGCCCGATAAGCAGCAACAACAGCGTGGTAATACCAGCTAATTTTAACGTAAGCCATATGGGCGATAAGTCCATCAATAAAAATACAAATTATTGTACCCGGTAGCCATAGGTCTTGAAAATACTTTTGGCGGCAGGACTTAAAATGTATCGATAAAATTTATCTGCCGATGAATTATCAGCTCCATGCTTCAGAATCACGATACCTTGCTGTATCGGCTCATAGGTTTTTGGGTCGATGATTTTGTAATATAATGGTGTTTTATTACCAAGTTCCTTCACCAGCGATTGCGTGGTGAAACCAACATCGGCTACACCTGTGGTGATATAAGTATTTACTTGCGATATGCTCTCGCCATAAACTATCTTGGGTTTGGCATCATCTAAAATCCCTTTATCCTGAAGCGATTGCTCAGCGGCTTTACCATAAGGAGCAATAGCAGGATTAGCCACCGCGATCTTTTTTATCCTGGCCGAAAGCAACAACCTCTCCCAGTTTTCAAAACCAATGTTTTGCGTACTGCAGATGATGAGGCTACCAGAGGCATATACCACCGGTTTTTCTTTTGCGAAACCATTTTTAAATAAGGTCTCCGGAAAGCTCATATCTGCAGATAAAAACACATCAAACGGAGCTCCGTTGCTGATCTGCGCCACCAGCTTACCTGATGATCCTATTACAGCATCTATAGTAATACCCGTTTTTTGCTTAAATTCTTTTTGCAAAACCTCCATTACAGGCTGCAGGTTGGCCGCAGCCGCAACCCGGATATTTTGTGCATTTGCTGTTAAACGCGCTGCAAACAGCAGTACTAATAAAAAAAATATAATTTTTTTTGGCTTGGTATTATAATGTTCGATTCGCATTGGTTTTATAGTTTTTTGCTTTACAGGCAATCGTTTCGTTTGGTATTAAAGCGTATCATAATTTCTTAAAACTGGCTATTTAATACCTCTGCACCACAAATATACGCTTGTTATAGCCATTAGCGGTTCATATATTAGTCATGTTAAGCAGTCAAATAAACCAATTTTTAATAAAGTAAAGCCGCTCAATTTTATGTAAACCGGTTTTAAATGTCCCTCTGATGAAAAATAATTTTACAAGCGTTCTGTTAGCCTCATTTATTACAATCGGTATTTTTAGCGGTGAAGCCTGCGGTAAAAAATCAACCGTAACGCCAACACAAACATCTCCAGTTGTTATGCCGCCGGTGGTAACACCAGCTAAAAGCGATGTTGCCATGTGGCTCACCACTGCCGATCAGGCTACCGCTTTCGCTAAACAAAATGTAACTATCAATTTTGGTACAACGGCGGGGAGCGGCTCAACCATTAATATCAACGCAGCCACTACCTACCAAACCATTGATGGTTTTGGTTACTGCCTCACCGGAGGCAGCGCTATGGTGCTTAATAAATTAACAGCCCAAAAGCAGGACGAAGTATTAAAAGATCTTTTCTCCACCGATGATACCCATATCGGTGTAAGTTATCTCCGCATCAGTATCGGCGCATCTGATATGAGCGCTACAGATTACACTTATGATGAAGTTACCCCCGGTTTAACAGACGTGGATCTGAAAAACTTTTCTATCGATGCCGAAAAGGCCGATCTCATTCCTGTATTGAAGAAGATTCTTGCTATTAATCCAAACATTAAAATATTAGGCAGCCCCTGGACAGCCCCTACCTGGATGAAGGTTAACACACTTGGAAACAATGGATTTAAAGGCGGCAGTTTGAATACCGCTTATTATGATGCCTATGCCCGCTATTTTGTAAAATACATCCAGGCTATGAAAGCCGAAGGCATTACCATTGATGCCATAACCCCGCAAAATGAGCCATTAAACGCTTACAATAATCCGGCTATGTATATGCCATCAAATGAACAAGCAAATTTTGTCAAAAACAACCTTGGCCCGCAATTCAAAGCAGCCGGTATTACTACTAAAATCATCGTTTATGATCATAATGCCGATAACACCAGTTACCCGGTAGATATTTTCAGTGATGCTGCGGCAAACCCTTTTGTTGATGGATCGGCTTTCCACCTGTATAATGGCGATATCAATGCGCTTAGCCCGCTGCATGATGCCTTCCCAAGCAAAAACCTTTATTTCACCGAACAATACACCCCATCAAATGGCGGCTTTGGCGGCGATTTGTCATGGCATGTAAGCAACCTGATTGTTGGCGCAACCCGCAACTGGTGCCGCAATGTACTGGAATGGAACCTCGCCACTGATACAGAATACGGCCCGCATACGGATGGCGGCTGTACCACCTGTCGCGGTGCGCTAACTGTTACTTCATCATCCGCCGTTACAAAAAATGTGTCTTACTATATTATTGCGCATGCCTCAAAATTTGTGAGGCCTGGTGCTGTAAGGATATCATCTGATAGTGTAGCCGGATTACCAAACGTTGCTTTTAAAAATACCGATGGCAGTATGGTTTTAATCGTGCTAAATTCAAGCGGAGGCCAGCAAACCTTTAACTTTAAGATAGATGGAAAAACAGCCTCGAGCACTTTAGCCAACGGCTCGGTGGCTACTTATGTATGGTAATACCCGTATTTTAGCAACATATAGCTAAAAATTAACATTTTAAATAACTGTATAACATACTTTTAATAGGATTAGAAAAATAAAAATATTATAATTGTATCCGGCCTGACGCTAACCAAACAACCATTTCATTCGCGCCTGTAGTGAATCCAACATTACAGGTGCGAAAAACATTCATTTTGCTGCGCCTATGTTTAAACCGTTACTGAGATTTTTTATCGGTATTGTTGTGTTTTGCTTGTGCTTTTCAACAAGCATAAAGGCCCAAACTACGGTACAAATAAACGACAATGTAAACCAGCATATTTTTGAATACAAACAGATTGTTTATTTTGAAGATACAACGGGTAAACTTGGCCTCGATGGTATTCATGCCGCTTATTTAGCCGGCAAATTTGCATTTAACCCCGAGCCAACTCCCGTTACCCACCATAACAACTCCGCCTATTGGTACCGTATCAAAATTGGCAAGACCCATGCCTCCAATAATAACTGGATCCTGGAATTTTTTGATCAAACTATCGATAGTATTACCGTTTATTCGCCTGTTAAAGATACCTACAGGGCAACATCCCTGGGCAGCAGCCACCCTTTTGCCGCCCGTTTTTACAAACACAAAAATTTTAGCGTCAATATCAACAGTAACGTTGGGCCTGATGATGTTTATTATATCCGCATCCGCTCGGGGCACTCAGTAAATGTGATCATGGTATTGCGTACCGTAAGCCGCTTTATTGGTTACGCGCTCGATGAATATTTCTTCTTTGGCATTTTTTACGGCATGATCCTGGTTTTTGGCCTGTACAATTTTATGATGTTTATAGCCATGCGCCAGGTCCAATATCTGTATTATATCGTTTATAACCTAAGTATCGGCCTGTACGAAATGTGTGCCGACGGCATTGCCTACCAGTACATCTGGCCAAATAATCCCGGCTGGAACAATTATGCCTATGGAATCGCCCTGTTCTCGGCCAGCATTTTCGCTATCCTGTTTGCTCAAAGCCTGCTCAATTTAAAAGTTAATGCCCCTCGTTTAAACAAGGTGATCAAAGGAGTTATCGTTTTCAGGTGTATCTATTTCCTGGCCTGTATCGCTGTTAATATGGCCTGGTTTAACTACAAGATCATCGAATTTTTGCCGTTAAGTATTTCATTTTACGCCGGCTGCTATGTTTTGATCAAGGGTTATAAACCGGCAAGGTTTTTTGTTATCGGGTATACCTTCCTGCTCACAGGCTTTATTATTAAAACCTGTATAGCGTTAAACATCTGGTGGTTGCCCGTTACCGAGTTTGATTATTACAGCCTCAGCGTTTGTTTTATTATGGAAATGCTTTTTATCTCTTTTGCTATTGGCGATAAAGTGCGGATCCTGAAAAAGGAAAAGGATATCGCCCAGCAAAACATCATAACGCAGATGAAGCAAAACGAGGAGCTGAAAGATACCCTGAACCGCAGCCTCGAAGCCCAGGTACAGGAACGTACCCGTGAACTGGTTGAAAAATCATCGATGATAGCCGAGCAAAACGAAGAACTTAAATCAGTTAATGAATTGCTGCAACAACAGGCCGAAGAGATTTCGCGCATGAATGTCCTGCTCGAAAAAGATAACATCATACTGCATAACGATATTGAAAAGGTTACCCACGACAGGGTAATGCTCACCGAGGTTGATTTTGAAGAGTTTAGCCGTATTTATCCCGACCGGGAAACCTGCTTCAAATTCCTGTCCGACCTGAAATGGGAACATGGCTATGCCTGCCGTAAGTGCAGCAACACCCACTACGGTAGCGGACATCTCCCCTACAGTCGCCGGTGCTCAAAATGCGGTTATGAAGAATCGGTGATAGCCTATACCATACTGCAAAATACCCGCATCCCTATTAATAAAGCTTTCTATATGATCTTCCTGATGTACTCAACCAAAGGCAAGATCTCGTCACATAAACTCTCCGAAATTCTTTCCATTCGCCAAAGTACCTGCTGGGCCTACAGCTCGCGCATTAAAAAAGTAATGGAACAGCGCAAAAAAGAGATCAAAAACGCAGGTGATAAAGGCTGGAGTAAGCTGGTGATTGATAACAGCACGAATGCCTGAGCAGGCTTATAATTTAGCGAATTTCACGAATTTTTTCCACTCCTAAATGACGCAAGTGTTGCACCAAATGGCGCAAGTCTTGTGCGGCTGCTGGTGGGTGGATGACTTGTGACTTTACTGTCCGGAAAAAACTATATCTGTAGAAAGTCACAAGTCCCCCCGGGCGCTACTCATCACACAAGACTTGCGCCAGTAAAAGAAGAAGATCCTTCATTCTTCAGGATGACAGCCCTTCTCACTTAATTATACCTATATTTTTTATTCCCTCTCGTCTTATTTATTTATAGCTCAAAGCTATACCTACTCATTTTTTCTTTAAAAGCAATTGCGAAGTAAGCGTATCACAAAAAAAAATTCATTGCAACAAAAACGTTGCACAGGCTATTTAAAGTAATTTTTGCTGTTTTAAACAATGTGATGCAAGCGTATTAAAACACACATAATACACTATAAATCAATTATTTATGAACATTTTACTTGATCAATCCGTTTAAATTCCTGTAGATTTGCTACAGCCAATTTTAAGCTACACATAGCTCTGCTTTATGGAAAACAGCATTATACAGGTGCATTCGCCCCAAAACAATGCTTTGATATTCTTAAGCGGCAGTTAAATATCATTATACATATTTAGCTGTTGTATAGCGGCTTATGTGATGTTTTTTGAATATCAAATCAATCAACTAAATAATAACTAAATGAAAATCAATTACAAATTAAGGCGGTTTGCAGCCCTCACCCTGCTTATTGCCGCTGCTTTTTACTCCTGTAAAAAGAATGTAAACACTCCTGGAGCTCCCGATCAAAAAACAAGCGGAACCGTAGCCCGTGCAGCCAACGAAGTAGTTAATGCCTGGCTCACCACTGCCGATCAGTCAAATCTTTTGCAGGCACAAACCAGCTTCAATTTCGCAGCCGATGCAGGCACCAATGCCACAACCATTACTGTTGACGAAAACCAAACTTACCAGGGTATCGACGGTTTTGGTTTTACTTTAACCGGCGGTAGTGCCGGGTTGTTGAATGGTCTTGGCAGTAATCAGGCCAATGTACTTAACGAGCTTTTTGGTACGGCCAACGGGCAAATCGGAATCAGCTATATCCGCATCAGCATTGGTGCATCCGACCTTAGTGCCAGCGATTTTACTTATAACCAAACCGCCGGCGACTTTAATATGAACAACTTCAGCATCAGCGCCGAAAACCAGGACCTGCTGCCAATCCTGAAAAAAATCATCGCCATAAACCCATCCATCAAAATTATCGCCACGCCCTGGACTGCCCCTACCTGGATGAAGGTGAATACAACCGGCAATAACGGATACACCGGCGGCAGCCTCAATACAGCAGCAGGCTATTATGACGCCTATGCCCGGTACTTTGTAAAATATCTACAGGCTATGCAGGCGCAAGGTATTACTATTGATGCCATCACCCCTCAAAATGAACCACTTAACCCATACAACAACCCAAGTATGGTAATGCAACCCGCCGAAGAAGCCAATTTTATCAAAAATAACCTCGGTCCGCAGATCAGGGCCGCAAGCTTCCAAACCAAAATCATTGCCTATGACCATAATACCGACAGGATTGATTACCCTGAAACAGTGTTGGCTGATGGCGGCGCCAATCCCTATGTTGATGGTTCGGCATTTCACCTGTATGCAGGTAATATCAGTTCTTTAACCGATGTACATAATGCCTATCCTAACAAAAACGTTTATTTTACCGAGCAATGGGTTGGTGCGCCAAGCAACTTTGGCGGCGATCTGTCATGGCACGTAAACACCCTCATTATTGGCGCTACCCGCAACTGGAGTCGCAACGTGCTTGAATGGAACCTGGCTTCCGATCCTAATAATAATCCACACACACCGGGCGGTTGCAGTACCTGTTTAGGTGGTATCACTGTTAGTGGTACATCTATTACCCGCAATGTGGGCTATTACATTATCGGTCACGCTTCAAAATTTGTAAGACCGGGCGCAGTCCGCATTTCATCCAACCTATCGGGCAGTATCCAAAATGTAGCTTTTAAAAACTCCGATGGCAGCAAGGTGCTTATCGCTCTTAACAATGGCTCATCAAGCACCAGCTTTAAAGTAAAATGGGGAGCCGAATCGTTTACTTATACTTTAGCCGCGGGTGCTGTAGCAACCTTTAAATGGACTGGTACACAATCAAACGGTTCGGGATCAGGGGCACCTATCGGTTCAACTATCACACTTAAAGGCTTTAATAATCAATACGTAAGCAGCGAAAATGGCACCCAGGCTATGAATTGCAACCGTCCTACTGCATCTGCATGGGAGCAGTTTTTGGTTGTTGATGCAGGCGCAGGCAAAATAGCGTTGCAATCTATGGGTAAATATGTATCCTCCGAAAACGGTACACAAGCCATTACCTGTAACCGCACAACCTATGGCGATTGGGAAAAATTTGACTGGATCCCCACTACCGACGGAAAAGTTACCCTCAGGGGCAATAACGGCAAATTTATCTCAAGCGAAAACGGAACCCAGGCCATGACCTGCACCCGTGCAACAGCATCGGGCTGGGAAGCTTTTGGTGTAAACCAGTAATTACTTACGAAACCAATTAATTATTCACCAATATCATCATTATGAAACAACTTTTAAACTTTGCGAAGAGCGCCGCAACTGCATCGGCATTTATGCTTTTAATTTCATCCTGCAGCAAGGACTTGAACAGACCGGCACCCGCCATTAAAACAACCGATGAAACAACCGGCAGCTCAACCACCACACCAAGGGCAGGTACACTGCTTTGGAGCGATGAATTTAACGGCACAAGCGTTAACACCGCCAACTGGAACATTGATAACGGCAATCCCGGAGTTAATAATGAAAAAGAATACTATCAATCGGCAAATGCAACTGTGTCTGGTGGTTTTCTTACCATTACAGCTAAAAAGGAATCCGTTGGCGGGCAGCCATATACATCAGCTAAATTAACTACGGCAGGTAAATATCAGCCAACATCCGGTCGTATCGAGGCAAGTATCAAACTTCCCGGTGTGCAGGGTACCTGGCCCGCATTTTGGATGCTGGGTGCAAACATAGGCACAGTAGGCTGGCCACAATGCGGCGAAATTGATATTATGGAGCAGGTAAACACCTCCAACACCATTTTGGGCACCATGCACTGGTACAACAATGGCGGCCACGTACAATATGGAGGCAGCACAACCACTACGCCAACAGGATTCCATACCTATGCTGTTGAGTGGGATGCCAACTCAATCCGCTGGTATGTAGATAATACCCTGTATGTAACCGGCAATATTGCCAATAATATCAACAATACCGGTGCGTTCCATAATCCGTTTTTTATTATCCTTAACCTGGCTATCGGCGGCGATTTGCCGGGTAATACCATCAATGATAGTGCATTACCCTGCAACATGGTGGTTGATTACGTAAGGGTTTATGACTTATCGGGTAGCAGTACAAATCCTCCTATTGGTCAAACTATCACTTTAAAAGGATTTAATAACCAATACGTTAGCAGCGAAAACGGCACACAGGCCATGAATTGTAACCGAGCTACGGCATCGGCATGGGAACAATTTACTGTAGTTGATGCCGGAGGCGGCAAGGTAGCGCTTCAGGCTATGGGTAAATACGTATCAAGCGAAAACGGTACTCAAGCTATTACCTGTAACCGCACTACTGTAGGCGATTGGGAAAAATTTGACTGGGTGCCTACTACCGATGGTAAAGTTACCTTCAGGGGTAATAACGGCAAATTTATTTCCAGCGAAAATGGCACACAACCCATGACCTGTAACCGGGCAACGGCATCCGGATGGGAAGCTTTCGGTGTAAATCAATAATTTAAAATGATATATTTAGCCTGCCCGTTTAATTAGCGGGCAGGCTTCCTTTTTTATAAACCTGTTAATGAAAAAATTTACCGGCTTTTGTCTTTTATGGCTGATGTTGAACGCCAATTCTTTACTCGCACAATCAGGCGGAAACAAACTTCAGTTTGATATCACCGATGGCTATCAGCGCGAAAATTTTCACTGGTCGATAGCTGGTAACAGTAATGGTCAAAACCCCAATATTTTTTCGGAGCTGAAATGGACAAAGCTTGCCGGACAAAGCATTGCTGCTTCTTTACAATATAATGTATATCAACGATTTAAAATTTATTCAGATTATACCCGGCAATTCATAACCTCGGGCACCGTAAATGATTCGGACTATAGCACTGATAATCGTATCGGTAATACCTATAATGAAACATTTGATGCTGGTAAAGGACATATGCAAGGCTGGGCAATAGGTGCAGGCTATCAGTTAATTAATAATAGTTGGCTTAAGCTTACGCCTTATACAGGATACGGTGATAACAGGCAATCGTTATCTCTGTATGATAGCGACAATCGTTTTCCGGGTTTAAACAGCAGCTACCAAACTAAATGGACAGGTGTATTTATCAAGGCCATAGCATCGATAAAACTCATTGAAAAGCTAAAGTTTAATGCTGATATCACCTACAACCAGGTAAGCTATAATGCCAATGGTAACTGGAACCTGATCACCACGTTTCAACACCCGGTAAGCTATCGTCACCACGCCAACGGGTATGGTTTAAATGCCAATGGGACAGCGGTTTACGTTATTACCAATCATATAGCAATCCAAGCCGGCGGTGGATACCTGCATTGGCAAACCGGTAATGGTACAGATGAGCTTTATCTTAATAGTGGCGAAGTTGATAAAACCCAGATGAATGGTGCATTCAGGGATGGGTTTAGAGTGTTTGGTGGGATAACTTTGATTTTATAATTGTTCCACGTGGCACATTTACATAATTATTTGATTATCAATAAAATAATAATGAAATTTCGATAGAGCAGGGAGAGATTCTGAGTCGGGGCGAAAGAGAAATCTTGTACGCCATGCAATGATCGCTTTGCATGGCGTACAAGATTTCTCCTCACAGCCACCTCACGATGCCTGCGCTTGTTTGTCGAAATGACAAATGTTTTTAATTATTCCCCTTCTGCTTATCGGCTGCTTCCTTAGCTGCTTTCTCCTTTTGCTTTTCAGCTTCTTTGGCTGCCTTTTCTTTATCCTCCTGAATCTTTTCCTGGACTTTTTTAATACTGTCCTGTCTTTGCTGCTCGCGCTTCTTTTTCTTATTAAAGAAACCTCTCAACAAAAAGTTATGCTGGGCAGCGGTTAAGTCTTCATTAAGGGTGTTGGTTGTACTATGAACTGTTTTAATTGTAGTTTGGGCTTGTTTAACGGTACCTTCCAGGTCGCGGGCCATTTTGTCGCTGTTCAACAGGCGGCCAATGCTGCCCTGCCCTTTATTTATCTTGGCAACTATGCCGGTCAGGTTTTCGGTTAGTGATTCAGCATTATCAGCTACCCGGGTAAGCTTGTTGATGATCCTGTCTACATCAACCGGGTTTATCGAACCTAACTTTCCGCCGTCTTCAATCTCTTCGTGGCTTACAATACCACCGGGTGCTATCACTACCAGCTTATCCCCCATCAGTCCGTCGCTGCCTATGCTTAGTTTTGAGTCTTTCTTGATAAACTTTTTAACGCTCTTATTCAGTGTAAGATCAACCCGTACTGAACTATCGGTTACGATATTGATAGATTGTACTACTCCCACATTAATGCCTGCAAATCGCACGTTATTACCCACCTGCAGGCCGCTCACATTCTTAAAACGTCCATAAACATGAAAGGTAGAATTAAAGAGACTCTTTTGATTCCCTATTAAAAATATAGCAACCAACAGCACTGCCAACCCTAAAAAGGTAAACATGCCTATTCTTATTTTTTGAGCTGATGTGGTTTTCATGCGGGTTCGTTAAAAAAAGATCTGACCATTTCATTGTCCGATTTTTCAAGCTCTTTGTATGAGCCTTCGGCTATATATTCACCCTCGTCCATTACCAGGATTCTGTCGGCAGTAATACGGGCACACTCCATATCGTGGGTAATGATGACGGATGATATTTCATACTTTCGTTGCAGGCGATTGATGAGCTCACTGATCTCGCAGGAGGTAATGGGGTCAAGCCCGGTGGTAGGCTCATCATACAGCATAATTTCGGGGTTAACGATCAGTGTACGGGCCAGGCCTACCCGCTTCCGCATCCCTCCCGAAAGATCGGAGGGCATTTTATCTATCGCATCTAATAAACCAACAGCATCCAGCACGCCTTCAACCTTTTTATCAATCTCCTTCTGATCTTTCAGTTTTAACACCCTCGTAAGCGGAAACTCCAGGTTATCCCTCACCGTCATGGAATCATAAAGTGCCCCACCCTGAAAAAGGAATCCTATCTTTATTCGCAGCTGCTTCAGTTCATCATCATTCATCGTTGTTATATCCTGGCCAAAAACCTTTAACTCGCCGCTATCAGGTTGAAGCATACCTACCACACATTGAATGGTTACTGATTTCCCCTGACCTGATTTACCCAGCACAACAATGTTCTCGCCTTTCTTCAGGTCGAAAGTGATATTTTTAAGCACCTTCTTCTTTCCGAAGGATTTTTTAATGCCTTTAGCATGTATCACCACTTCTTCCTTTTGGACTGGAGCTTCCTTTTTTGGTTCGATATCTTCGTTTGCTTTTTTCATCTTATTTATAAAATAACAAACTGGTTATCTGAACAGCTATCACATCAATAATGAAGATCCAGAGGGAAGCAGTTACCACAGCCGAGTTAGCCGCTATGCCTACACTTTCAGTTCCTTTATCCGAATGGTAACCTTTATAACATCCTACAAAACCAACTGCAAACCCAAAAAGCACCGTTTTAACAACAGCGGGCAGCAGGTCAGTAAAATCAAGCGAGGCTATACATTTATTGAAGTAAAGAGAAAAACTGATGCTATCGGTAAAATTGAGTGCCAGGAAGCCGCCGAATAGACCAATTGCATCACCTATAATGGCTAATAACGGGATCATGAAACTGGTAGCCAATACGCGTGTTACCACCAGGTATTGAACGGGGTTGGCGCCCGATACTTCCATAGCATCAATTTGCTCGGTCACTTTCATACTGCCCAGCTCGGCACCTATGCTTGAGGCTATTTTACCGGCACAGATGATAGCAGTGATCACCGGCCCTATCTCACGGATGAGTGATACTGCAAGTGTTTTAGGCAGCATGCTTTCGGC
Organism: Mucilaginibacter sp. Mucisp86; assembly: GCF_047324315.1. Lineage (NCBI taxonomy): Bacteria > Pseudomonadati > Bacteroidota > Sphingobacteriia > Sphingobacteriales > Sphingobacteriaceae > Mucilaginibacter > Mucilaginibacter sp. Mucisp86. The sequence continues at coordinate 2,752,919 of NZ_CP168503.1, read as the reverse complement.
GCCAAGAGAGATGAGCGAAGGCCTGAGCTGCAAAATAAGCACCATGCCCATGATAAAGGAGGTTATACCCACCAGCATCATGGACCGGTAACCTATTTCGTAGCACTGCCTCACAAACTCCGACCATTCAAAGCCACCGGTAAATATGTTACGGAAAAAGCGTGTGAAGAATACCACATAGTCGCCTATGCCTTCCATCCATTTTCGCCATCCGCTTAGTTCCTGCTGTGCTTCCATCAGTGAATCTTAAATAATAGTAAACAACAACAAAGCAATGCTCAATTGTTTTTGAACTTTCAATAATATTCACTTTGTGGATTCAGGCTAAATACTGATTATGACATCGGTACATCAATGATCAGGAAACGGGATGGCTCTTCGGTTATAATTGTAAGTGAACTTGTATCATAAACGCCCAGCGCATCTTTTTTGTTTAAAACCTGGCTGTTTATTTTAACCACTCCATCCAGCACAAACACATAAGCACCATTGCCCTGGGTTTTAATATCATAGTTGATAGTTTGCCCTGCTTCAAATTCGCCCATCGAAAACGTCGCATCCTGGTTGATCCAAAGTGTGTCTTCACTTTTTTGAGGGGAGATCAGTGTGGTTAGCTCGTTCAATTTAAAACGGTCTTTAAAATTCATCTGATCGTAACGCGGCTGGATATTCCTTTCTTTAGGATAAAGCCAGATCTGCAATGTATTGGCAGCCTCTTTATGCGACGCATTATATTCTGAATGGTATATACCCGTACCGGCCGACATCACCTGCACCTCCCCCGCATTTATTACACCTGTATTGCCCATACTATCTTTATGCTCCAACCCTCCTTTTAAAGGGATGGTGATAATTTCCATATTATCATGAGGGTGACTGCCAAAACCACGGCCTGCAGCTATGATATCATCATTCAATACGCGCAACGCACCAAAGTTCATTTTTTCGGGATTGTAATGTGAAGCAAAGCTGAACGAGAAATTTGCTTTTAACCAGCCTATATCATTATGTCCGCGTTCTGCTTCGGGATAAAATATTGTTTTCATCTTATTTTGATTTATATGTTTAAACACACAATATTTATTCCACAATTTAATTATGCGTATTTTTGCGGAAAATCAATAAGTAATGGCAAAAAAAGCTGTGATTGCAGGCTCAAGCGGACTTATTGGCAGTCACCTCCTGCAAATTTTATTAGAACAAGCCTATTATGATGAAGTATTGATCCTGGTCAGAAAAAAAATACCACTTCAGCATAAAAAATTAACACAGCTTGTTATTGACTTTGATCAGCCCGAAACATACAAAAATGAGCTGACTGGCCATGCCCTGTTCTCCTGTTTAGGATCAACTAAAAAGAAAACGCCTGATTTGACCGTTTATCGCAAGATTGATCATGATTATCCGTTATTACTGGCACAATTGGCCAAGCAAAACGGGTTTGAACAATATCATTTGGTATCCTCAATTGGAGCTGATATCAATGGCGTTAATTTCTATACCAAAACTAAAGGAGAAACAGAAGCCGATATAACGGCAACGGGTATACCCGCTATTCATATTTACAGGCCATCCTTTTTAGTGGGCGACAGGCAGGAAAGCAGACCAATGGAAAAGTTTGTAAACGGCTTAATGAAAATTATTAATCCATTGCTTTTTGGAGGATGGAAAAAATACCAAAGCATTGAGGCCTCAACCGTTGCCATGGCCATGTATAAACAATCAATAAAAAACGCGACCGGTGTATTTATATACGAGTCGGATAAAATAAAACAACTATCGTGAGTACTTATCTTTCTGCCGAGAACCTTGGCCATCAATTTCATGACAACTGGTTATTTAAAAATGTAACCATTGGTATTAACCGTGGCCGTAAGGTTGCGCTTGTAGGCGTTAATGGTGCCGGCAAATCTACCCTTCTAAAAATATTAGGTGGTACTATAAAACCAACCGAAGGCAAAGTAGTTCAGGCCCGTGACCTTAACATGGGTTACCTTGAGCAGGATCCTAACTTTAAAAACGCGGTTACCATCAGCGATTATATTTTCCATGCCGATGATGTGCAGCAACAGCTAATCCGCAGGTACGAGGAACTGATGGAGAACGATCCTGAAAACACCAAGGCCATTGAAAAGGTAATGGAAGAAATGAGCGAGGTTGATGCCTGGGAATACGAATACAAAATCAAAACCATTTTAGGTCGATTAGATATTCATCACCTCAATCAGCACATAACTACTCTATCGGGCGGGCAAAAGAAACGTTTAGCCTTAGCTAAACTGCTTATTGAAGATCCTGAAGTTTATATACTGGATGAGCCCACCAACCACCTGGATATTGATACTATTGAATGGTTGGAGAAATTATTGACCGAAGGCAACAAAACCATTTTGATGGTTACGCACGACAGGTATTTCCTGGATAACGTGTGCAACGAGATATTAGAAATTGACCGTGGCAAGATCCAGCCTTATAATGGCAGCTACGGTTACTATCTTGAAAAGAAAGCAGAACGTGAAGCAGCCGACGAGGCAGCGTTTCAGAAAAACTCAAACCTGTTAAGGAAAGAGCTGGAATGGATGCGCCGTCAACCCCAGGCCCGTGGCACCAAGTCAAAAGCACGTATTGATGCCTATTATGATCTGGAAGAGAAAACCAAGAACGGCGGCATCCGTGATAAGGTTGAATTGAGCGTTAAAACAGCGCGTCAGGGCAACAAGATCATGGAGATGGATAACCTGTACAAATCCTTTAATGGTAATACCTACATCAATAACTTCAGTTATATATTTAAAAAAGGCGATAGGATTGGCTTAGCCGGCCGTAACGGTAGTGGCAAATCAACCCTGCTAAATATCATCACAGGCGCTTTACAGCCAGATAAAGGAAGTGTAGTTAAAGGAGAAACAACTGTAATAGGCTATTTTCACCAGGCAGGGATCACTTTTAAGGATGACGAACGTGTTATTGATATTGTAAAGAACGTTGCAGAGTTCATTACCATGGCCGATGGTAAAACCATTTCGGCTTCTGCTTTGCTTACCTTATTCCTTTTCCCTCCTGCCAAACAGTACGGCTTTATATCAAAGCTAAGTGGTGGTGAAAAGAAACGCCTGCAATTAATGAGCATCCTTATGAAGAACCCCAACTTCCTGATACTGGATGAGCCCACCAACGATTTAGATATAGATACCTTAAACGTACTGGAAGAGTTTTTAACCAATTACGGCGGTGTATTGATGATGGTATCGCACGACAGGTATTTGCTGGATAAACTTACTGATCAGCTTTTCATCATGGAAGAAAAAGGTCATGTAAGGATCTTTAACGGCAATTATTCATCATACCGCTTAGAGTTAGAGGAAGCCAAACAACAAGCTAAGAAACCCGCTCCCGTAGTTCAGGCACAAGCCCCTACAGCAAAAAAAAGCAAGTTAAGTTTTAAAGAAGCAAAGGAATTGGAAAACATAGAGGGCGAAATCAATACCATTGAAGCAAACATTAAGGACAAAAACGAACAACTAAACGCTTCAGGAATTGACCCTAAAAAGCTTGATGAAATATTAAAGCAAATAGAGGTTTTAAACAAACAACTGGACGACAAAAGTACCCGTTGGATGGAATTAACCGAGTTAAACGAAGGATAATGAAAACTTCAGATATTATAGCATCAACAGGTGTAATCATTCTTTTGATAGCCTTTTTATTGAATTTAACGGGTAAATTATCAGCACAAAATAAGATATACAGCTTAATGAACTTAATTGGTGCAGGTACTTGTTGTTATGCATCCTATATGGTAAGCTTCTACCCTTTTGTGGTATTAGAAGGCGTTTGGGGATTTGTAGCTTTAATATCATTATTCAGAGTTCCACGTGGAACATCTGCTTAATTGAGTTAATTTTGTGTTTTAAGTCTGAAGAACTAAGTCGAAAGTATAAAGTCTTCATTCAAAATTTATATACGTAATATGAAAGAACGTTCCACGTGGAACGTTCTTTCAAGGTCAGAAGTTTAAAGTCGCAGTTCAAAAATATAATAAATCTAACAACTCAGAACTGACGACTCAAGACTTTAAAAACAAACGTTCCACGTGGAACAAATCTTGAACTAAAACACTAATAAGTCAACTTTAGGCTTAAAACTTACAACTCAAGACTAACTAAAAGTGGAACAAGGAGGATAAAATGTTTAAGAAATATAATGTAATAGTAGTAGGTGCCGGGCACGCAGGCTGTGAAGCTGCTGCTGCCGCTGCTAACTTAGGTTCGTCAGTTTTACTGATAACCATGAATATGGGCACCATTGCACAGATGAGCTGTAACCCTGCAATGGGCGGCGTTGCCAAGGGACAAATAGTGCGGGAGATAGATGCTTTGGGTGGATATTCGGGCATTATAACTGATAAAACATCTATCCAGTTCAGGATGCTTAACCAGTCAAAAGGCCCCGCTATGTGGAGCCCACGAGCTCAAAGCGACCGCATGAGGTTTGCCGAAGAGTGGCGTTTAGCATTAGAAGCAACTCCTAATGTTGATTTTTGGCAGGATACTGTTACTTCTTTAATAGTAAAAAACAATACTATTGCAGGTGTGCGTACTTCTATAGGTATCGAAATTGAAACAGATGCAGTGGTATTAACCAACGGTACTTTCTTAAATGGAGTGATCCATATAGGCGAAAAAAGGTTTGGCGGAGGTCGTACAGGAGAGAAAGCAGCTACAGGATTAACCGAGCAATTAGTTGAATTAGGATTTGAAGCAGGCCGCATGAAGACTGGTACCCCACCCCGTGTAGATGGCCGCAGTCTTAATTATAGCCTGATGGAAGAGCAATGGGGCGACCCGGTTAGAGGAAAATTCTCCTTTACCGATGTACCTTTTATAGAAGAACAACGCTGCTGTTGGATCACCTATACCAATACTGATGTACATGAAACACTAAAAGAAGGCTTCGAAAAATCGCCCATGTTTACGGGCAGAATTAAAGGTTTAGGTCCGCGTTACTGCCCTTCAATTGAAGATAAGATCAACCGCTTCGCTGAGCGCGACCGTCATCAAATTTTCGTTGAACCCGAAGGATTGAATACTGTGGAGATCTATGTAAATGGTTTCTCTACCTCCCTGCCCGAGGATGTACAATACAAAGCACTCACCAAAATACCCGGATTTGAGAACGCCAAAATGTTCAGGCCAGGTTACGCCATCGAGTACGATTTCTTCCCTCCTACACAATTGGGTTTAACGTTAGAGACTAAACAGATCAGTAACCTGTACTTCGCCGGGCAGATCAATGGTACTACAGGTTATGAAGAAGCGGCATCACAAGGCTTCATAGCAGGTATCAATGCGCACCAAAAAATTAACGATAAGCATGAGCTGATCCTTAAAAGATCAGAATCATATATTGGTGTTTTGATAGATGACCTGGTTACTAAAGGCACGGAAGAACCTTACCGCATGTTCACTTCAAGGGCAGAGCATCGCCTGTTATTACGCCAGGACAATGCCGATATCAGGCTCTCTCCTCTGGGGCATGAGCTGGGATTGATTAGCGATGAGCGTTTGGAAAAAGTAAATCAGAAAGTAAAAAACTCAGATGATATAGTAGCTTATACCAAAAGTAAATCTATCGATCCATCTACGGTAAACAGCCTGTTAGAAGAATTAGGTACAAGCGCGCTTACCCAAAGCAACAAGCTCTTTAATTTATTGAGCAGGCCACAGGTTACTTTTGATGATCTTAAAAAAGCAGACGCTCCTTTAGCCGAGTTACTATCTGCCTATGATAAAGAAACTATTGAGCAGGCTGAAATAAAAATCAAATATGAGAGTTATTTCATCAAGGAGATGGAGATCGTTGACCGAATGAAAAAAATGGAAGACCGTGAGATCAATCCAAATTTTGATTACCACACTTTGGTGTCGTTATCAAAAGAGGCCCGCGAAAAACTGATGCGTATAAAACCGCGTACTTTGGGCCAGGCCTCACGAATTTCGGGTGTTTCACCATCGGATATCTCTGTTTTAATGGTTCACGTGTCAAGATAATTCATAAATTACTGATAATTAAGTATTTATAAAATATCCTTTTAAATCAATTATTTTCAATTTTTAATAGTACTTGTTGTAAAAACATAAAAATCGCTTATATCGCCTAAAAATCATGTTAAATACAAAACCGGCAATTTTTTACAAAAATTCACTACTGATTTTTATCGTTTTATTCATTTTTGGCTGCGCAGCCCAACAACCACCCCAGGGAGGGCCGCGCGACCAAACTCCGCCAAAATTGGTGAAAGCAATCCCGGGAAATAAAACCAGGAATTTTGCCGCCAAACAAATCGACCTGGAATTTGACGAGTTTATCAAACTCACCAACGCTTACCAGGAGATCAGCATGAGCCCGGCCATGGAGAAGCAACCCGAGTACTCATCAAACAAAAGAAAATTAAAAATTGAATTTAAGGACACGCTTCAAAAAAATACTACATACGTTATCAACTTTGGTAAAGCAATACAGGACGTAAACGAAAGTAACATCCTTAAAAATTTTACTTACGTTTTTTCTACCGGTAACCATATCGACTCGTTAAGCATTACCGGCACGGTAACCAATACCCTCACCCAGGAAAAAGAAAAAGATGTATTGGTTTTCATTTTTCCTGTAAAGCAAGACACACTGTTCGGGAAAAAGAAGCCGTCGATCTTTGCGCTTACAGACTCGTCAGGAAATTTTGCTTTGAATAATTTGCGCGAAGATGACTATCGTATCTATGCGCTAAAAGAAGCAAGTCCTGATAAAATTTTTAACCGCGATGATGAATTGATCGCTTTCTTAAAAAAGCCTATCCATCTTAGAGCGGATACATCTAACATCCAGTTAAACTTGTTTAAGCAAGATCCCGAAAAATTCAGGGTATCCGAAAAACGTTTTGACACCGACGGCAAGCTATTGCTTGTATTCAATAAAGGGCTAACGCAACCGGCTATCAAAGTACTCTACCCTACTGATGCTGATAGTAAAAAGCAAGTCTCATTTTCGCGTACCAAGGATACAGCTTCCGTTTACCTACGCAATATGAACTTTGATTCCCTGCGTGTAGCCATATTTGACAAGGGTAAGCCTATTGATACCATATATCAGCTTAAGCGTAAAAACGAAAGCTTTACGCGCGTTTTAACAACAAGCTATAACATTGGTAACGATAGCAAATTAAAACCGGGCAGCAATTTGGTGATCACGGCAAGTATCCCTGTCGAAAATTTCGACCAATCGCTAATCACTTTAAATGAAGATTCGGTAGCTACAAGCGATTATACCATCCAAAAAGACACAGGCAATTACAAGCTGCTTAATTTAAAATACCGATGGCGGGAAACAAGTAAATATGAATTGATACTGAACGACGGTGCTTTAACCGATATTTATGGTGATAAGAATAAACGCCTAACTAAAAAATTCCAGATCAATAAGCTGGATAATTATAGCCAGCTCACAGTAAAGTTAACCGTACCTGACACAGCCAAAGCATATGTAGTTGAGCTTTTAGGCGAAGACAAGAAATTAATTCAAAGTGATCCGATTACCAAAAACACTTCGCTGGTATATAAAGGGATCCTGGCTGCCAAATATTATATAAGGATCATTTATGATGAAAATAAAAACGGCAAGTGGGACAGCGGTAATGTGCGGCTAAAAAGACAGCCCGAAAATATCTGGTTAAATGAAAAACTTATTACCCTGAGGCCAAACTGGGAAGCAGAAGAACCGGTCACTATTCCGAAAGAAAAAGTTACTCCTTAAACCAGCCCGAATACATGATATAATTTTGAGGCAGTTGCTTCAACATAGCCCTTTGCTCATCAGTAAGGGGCTTTATTTTTTTGGCAGGAATACCGGCATATAAATACCCTGATTCGCAGATGGTATTTTCCAATACCACGGCACCTGCAGCAATGATCACAAACTCATTTACAACAGCGTGATCCATCACAATGGCGCCCATCCCTACCAAAGTATGGTCATGCAAAGTACAGCCGTGTACAAGCGCATTATGCCCTATAGAAACACTGTTACCTATGTTGGTTGGTGCTTTTAAATAAGTAGCATGTATCACCGCGCCATCCTGGATATTGGTATTATTACCTATTTTAATATAATGCACATCCCCACGGATCACAGCGTTAAACCATACCGAACAATTATCGCCCATCACCACATCCCCTACTATAGTGCAGTTTTCGGCAATAAAACAATCTTTACCCCAAACCGGGCTTTTATCTTTTACAGGCAGAATTACAGGCATGGCTTAATTAGTTAGCGAATTATTGATTTAGTGAATTAGCGATTTAAATAATTTTCTTTATGTTTGGATACATTATAAGCGAAAATAGCTCAGTCGGTAGAGCGTCAGTTTCCCAAACTGAAGGCCGCGGGTTCGAATCCCGTTTTTCGCTCATCACAAAAATTTTCTTAACATGTCATTGCGAGCGTAGCGTGGCAACCGCATGCTATACAGGATGGCTATGCTACCGTGCGATTGCCACGCTACGCTCGCAATGACATATTTTTAATGGTTATTTACTAAAACACCGTATCCTGCACCTTATCAGCATGCTCCGGATAATCAGTAGTATAATGCAATCCCCTGCTCTCTTTACGTAACATAGCCGACTTTACTACAATAAACGAAACCTGGATCAGGTTACGCAGCTCGCATAGTTTAACAGATAGCTTTGTTTTTTTGTAGAAATCTTCGGTTTCTTCATACAATAACTTCAACCTGCGTAAAGCCCTGTCCAGCCTGAAATCTGAACGAACAATGCCCACATAGTCGTTCATTAGCTTCTGCATTTCGCGAACGTTGTGAGTAACCAGGATATCTTCGTTTGACAGTTGTACGCCCTTCTCATCCCAATCAGGTATATTATCCGGGATCACATTATTTTCAAAGCTCTTTACCGCATCTTCATAGATCCTGTGTGCAAAAACCAAAGCTTCCAATAACGAATTTGAGGCTAAGCGATTAGCACCATGCAGGCCTGTTGATGAACATTCGCCGCAGGCATATAACCTTAATATTGACGACTGACCAACATGATCAACCAGGATACCACCACACATATAATGACAGGCCGGTGCAACAGGGATCATATCCTTGGTCATATCGATCCCAATTTCCAAACATTTGGCATAAATATTAGGGAAATGGTTCAGGATATCTTTCTTGCTGCGGTGCCTTACGTCTAAATAAACAAAGTCCTCTCCCGATTTCTTGATCTCGGCATCAATAGCCCTTGCAGTAATATCACGTGGTGCCAAAGATTTACGCTCATCATACTCGTGCATAAACTCTTCACCGTTGGTACGTTTCAACACGCCACCAAAACCACGTACAGCCTCTGATATTAAAAATGAAGGATATTCGCCCGGATTATATAAAGCTGTTGGATGAAATTGCATGAACTCCATGTTTCTTACTTTACCTTTTGCACGATATACCATAGCAATGCCATCACCGGTAGCAATAGTCGGGTTAGTGGTAACTGCATAGATATGCCCGGCACCACCGGCAGCCATTACCGTAACTTTAGATAGGATCTTTTCAACAATCTTTGTTTCGGTATTAAAGGCATAGATGCCGAAGCAGGTAATATCTGTACTTGATTTACCTACCAGCTCACCCAAATGGTGCTGCGTAATTAAATCAACAGCAAAATAATGCGTAAGTATCTCAATATTAGGGTTTTTATGAATTTCCTCCAAAAGCGAACGCTCTATCTCCCAGCCAGTTACATCTTTATAATGCAATACACGAAATTCAGAGTGCCCACCCTCTTTAGCCAGGTCATAAACACCTTCATTGGTCTTGTCGAAATTGGTACCATAATCAATTATCTCATTGATCCGGGCTGGGCCCTCTTTAACAACAGCTTCAACAACTTCACGGTCGCAAAGGCCGTCACCACTAATTAAAGTATCCTGGATATGTTTTTCAAAAGAATCTTCTTTTTTATCCACAACCACCGCAACGCCTCCCTGGGCATATTTGGTGTTGGATTCGTCTTCGTTCGATTTGGTAACTATCAGAACCTTACCATGCTTCGCAGCTTTGAGCGCAAAACTTAATCCGGCTATCCCTGAACCCACTACAAGGAAATCAACATTTCGGGTCATATTTTAGATGAATGTGTGTAAAAGTAGTACTAATGTTAATAACAGCTGTATAACCTGTTAATTTTATGTAAACAAAAAGTGAAAAATAGTTTACAGTGTGTATAACTCCCTTTCTCAGGTCGAATATCAATATTTTTTGAGCGACTTTTACGACACTACAGTCATAAAGCTAACATTTTGTCAACCCTGAAAATATTAACATAAAACTTTTTCAAATAAAAATTGATTGTCACAGATATCTAAAAATCAGCATACTTTTTGGTGGAAAAATGTTTATAAGTGTTAATAAATTGTGAAAACTAACTTTTAAAACAAAAATTACTCCGACTTTTGCACATTACCAACACCCTAACAAACAATAGTTCTTTTTTAATTAAAAATTAGTTGTTATTAATTGAATTGTGGAAATGAATACCTTCGAAGAAATAAATCTGAAAGGATACGTGGATGAAGAAATTGATCCGACGCTTGATCTTTTCGCGGAAATTGAAAAATTAAAAAAGCAAAAAAATGCGGTGATCCTGGCGCACTATTACCAGGACGGCGATATCCAGGATATTGCCGATTACATTGGCGATAGTTTGGGATTATCCCAACAAGCCGCCAAAACGGATGCCGACATCATTGTTTTTGCAGGCGTGCATTTCATGGCAGAAACGGCCAAGATCTTGTCGCCAACAAAGAAGGTTTTACTGCCGGACATGAAGGCAGGCTGTTCATTAGCAGATAGTTGTCCGCCTCACTTGTTTAAAAAGTTTAAGGAAAACTATCCAGATCACCTGGTGATCACTTATGTAAACTGTACGGCCGAACTGAAAGCTTTAACCGACATTGTTTGTACATCAAGCAATGCTGTGCAGATTGTGGAGAGTTTACCGAAAGATCAAAAGATCATTTTCGGACCTGATAAAAACCTTGGCGCGTACGTAGCCAAGAAAACCGGGCGCGACCTGGTATTGTGGAATGGTGCCTGTATGGTTCATGAGATATTTTCGAGAGAAAAGATCACTAAACTGAAAGAACGTCATCCGGGTGCAAAACTGCTGGCACACCCTGAATGTGAGGATGTTATATTAGAAATGGCCGATTACGTTGGTTCAACAACCGGTATTTTGAAATATGCAGGCAGCCGTCAGGATAAAGAATTTATTGTAGCGACCGAATCGGGTATTTTACACCAGATGCAAAAGGAGAACCCGGATAAAATTTTTATTCCGGCGCCGCCAAATAACAACTGTGCATGTAACGATTGCCCGCACATGAAGCGTAACACACTGGAAAAGTTGTATCTGTGCCTTAAAAACGAAACGCCAGAGGTAACCGTACCTGAGCATATCATTGAAAAAGCGGTAAAACCGATTGAACGCATGCTTGAGATTTCGGCACAGCTGGGATTGTAGTTTTTGGGATTTCACCGATTAGGTTGATTTCACTGAATTTTTGTTGGTGAGATGGCCTTTGGGTAAAACTTATAAACCGGGTGATTGTGGAAAACCCGGAGGCATTAAACTGAAGGAATTTTTTATATAAAAGCGCCTTCTTGACAGTTTAAAGGCCAAAAATCGCAAAAAAATTTTCCGCTTTAAGCGGATATATTATATACAGATTGCGGCCCCAAAAATAGGGTTATCCACATTGTTGTTAAAAAGTAGAAGGTGCAGGCAAGCTGCAAAGAGGGATAGGCGTTGATATATTTGTGGCCCACTTTCGGGTAATCGAATGATTTTGGCTGATAGTAGGCTAAAAATCGCAAAAAAATTTTCCCGCCTTCGGCGGAATATGTAAAACCGGGTTCCGGCCCAGAATGTACGGAACTAAAAATTTAAAAGTTTTTCCGCCGGCAGGCGGAACAATTTATAGTGGCTTATTATGTTTGAAAATCAGGATAGAACCAATTTAGAGGAGCTTGGCGAATTTGGCCTTATCGGTCATCTTACGAAAAATATCAAGCTCACCAACGAAAGCTCAAACAAGGGTGTTGGCGATGATGCCGCCGTGCTTGATTTTGCGGGCAAAAAGGTACTGGTAAGTACCGATATGTTGTTGGAAGGAATCCATTTTGATTTGGCGTATACGCCACTTAAGCACTTGGGTTACAAAGCGATACAGGTAAACCTGAGTGATATTTACGCTATGAACGGTATAGCATCACAGGTTACGGTTTCTATCGGGATGTCGAGCAAATTTCCGTTGGAGGCCATTGAGGAACTTTACCAGGGGATTTATATCGCCTGTGAAAAATATAATGTGGATTTGATCGGTGGTGATACTACTTCATCAAAGCAGGGATTGGTAATCAGCGTAACTTCAATTGGCTACGCCGATGAAGCTGATATTGTGTATCGTAACGGTGCCGAAGAAGGTGATTTGATTTGTGTATCCGGCGATTTGGGTGGTGCTTACACCGGTTTGCAATTACTGGAGCGCGAAAAGCTGATCTACATGGAAAATCCTAATATTCAGCCTGATCTGGAAGGAAAAGATTACATTGTTGAGCGCCAGTTGAAACCGGAAGCTCGTCGTGATGTGGTTGAACTGCTGAAAAGTATCGAGGTAAAACCAACCGCGATGATCGATGTATCAGATGGTTTAGCTTCAGAGCTTTTACACATCTGTAAGCAAAGCAACAAAGGTTGCAACCTCTACGAGGAAAAAATTCCGCTTGATCCGATGACTTTTGAAACAGCCCGCGAATTCAACCTCGACCCTACTATTTGCGCCTTAAGCGGTGGTGAAGATTACGAATTATTGTTCACTGTGAAACAGGCAGATTATGATAAGATCAAGTTTAAAATGGATATCAGTATCATCGGCTATATAACCGAACCATCGGCTGGTTGTAACCTGATCACCAAAAGCGGTACTGTACATGAATTGAAAGCCCAGGGCTGGAATGCATTTAAGAAAGCTGAATAATGTTACAGGGAGCATTTGATAAATTTTACCTCAACAACCACCCCGATGGTAAACCACCACAGATTTTTGTAAAGGGAATTTTATTGCTTTACCTGGGCTTATTAATTCAAATATTTAATGAATATTTGGATGGGTTAAATTTTTCGGGAATATTGTTTGTTTTCGTCGCTGTCGGCTTTTTGATTTTTGTTACCGGCGAAGGAAAGAAATGGGCGAGGATCATACTTTCCGTTTTAATACTGCTGAATGTATTTTTCCTTGGATCATCGCTATTATATAGCTTTGGAATTTTGCATCTTGATTCTAATATTAAAAAGGAACATGAAGTACCAGTTTATCTCATCATTTTAACCCTCGCCGAGATCATTGTTGAGCTATGGGGATGGGCGCTGATGTTCACCAAACAGGCAGATTGGTGGTTTGAGCGGAAGAAGGATTGATTTGTGCTAAGCCATATGTCATTGCGAGCGATAGCGTGGCAATCTCGTCGTTATGCTATTCATAATGCAAATCCGCCCTCCCTGCATGGCGACGAGATTGCCGCGTCGCCCGATGACACTACCCCTACGGCTCCTCGCAATGACATGATTTTTTAACTACTTAATTCATCCCCAATATACTTCTGATCTATCTGCTTATCCGCCTTTGCACCTAATTTTTTGATCTTTTCGGCGGTAATAGTAAGATTGCCCCTACCCTCCGATAGTTTATTGATAGCATTATTATAGGCCGATTGTGTTTGATTAATATTTTTGCCAATGCTATCCATATCTCCTAAAAAGCCAACAAACTTATCATACATATCGCCGCTTAAACGGGCAATTTCTAATACATTACGGTTTTGGCGTTCCTGTTTCCACATGCTGGCGATGGTACGCAGCGTGGCCAGTAATGTCGACGGACTAACAATCACCACTTTCCTGTCCCAGGCGTAATTAAATAACTCATTATCAAGCTGTACTGCTATACTGAAAGAAGATTCTATCGGCACAAAAAGCAACACAAAATCAGGAGAGTTGATCTTATATAAATCGTGATATTTTTTGGCTGATAAGCCGGCAACATGCCCGCGAATAGACTCCACATGGGCTTTGGCAAATAGTTTTCGGTCGTCTTCGGTATCGGCATTAACCAGTTTTTCGTACGCTATCAGTGATACTTTGGAATCGATGATCAGGTGCTTATCATCAGGCAGGTCGATGATTACATCGGGTTGATATCTTGTACCGTCTGTAGCCTGCATCGCGGCCTGGATGCGGTATTCCTGGTCTTTAACCAGACCTGAGCGCTCCAGTATCCGCTCCAAAATCATCTCGCCCCAGTTGCCTTGTTTTTTATTATCGCCTTTGAGCGCTTTGGTTAGATTTTGAGCCTCGTCACTGATCTGTTTATTGAGGTCCATCAGCTGGGTGATCACGCCTTTCAGGGTATTTCGCTCAGCCGCTTCCATGTTATAAACTTTCTCAACTTTATCTTCAAATGCCTTCAGGTTTTCCTTTAGCGGATTAAGGATAACATCCAAATTACTACGGTTGATATCGGTAAATTCCTTCGATTTTTCTTTAAGCAGTTTTTCGGCCACATTTTCAAATTCGCGCTGAAATTGCGTGCGGACATGTTCTATCTCTGCTTTTTGTTCCTGCAGTTTTTCCTGTTGCGATTTATAGTAAGCACGGGCACTTTCTAAGGATTGATTAGCTTGCGCCAGCTGGGTACGCTCGTATAAAAGTTCGTCAATAAGACGGTTCTTTTCCTCTTTTAAAAAGTTGGTAATGCTTTCTTTTTCAGCTATTAAGCCGTTTGCTTTTTCTTCGGCTTTGGCCAATGAAATTTTAAGCTGATCGTGCTCATACCGGAGTTTGCTCAATTCTTCGGCCGAGATTAACTCAACCGCTTTTGGTTTTTTCAGGAATAAAAAAACAGCGATCAGCAGGATGATCAGGGATACAATTACTAATATAATACCAGTCATTTATTGATAATAATATTAGCAAATTAAAGTATTAAAAATAACAAATGCTAATAAAATTAATGAACCGGGTGCACAGCCGAATCTGTATCGGCACCAAGCGGAGTAGTATCCGATGAATTAGGGGTTGATGCGCTGTTTCCGGGTGTTGCAGTTTTAGTTGAATCGGCAGGGCCACCGCTGCCTTTGGCGGCGCTGGTATCGTTTTGGCGGGTGGTTTTTTTATCAGAGCCGTGACAGGAAGTAAGCGCTATTCCGGTAGTAATTAAAAGCAGAAAAATCAATTTTTTCATGGGTGGTATCTTTTAAGTCAATTAAAGGCTATTTGCAATACTTTTTTATATTATCAGGTGCAAGTTTGCTGCCAAGTGAGGCCGCCTTATTAAAATCGGCGCAGGCTCCATTGTTATCGTTCAGCAAATGTTTGGCAAACCCGCGGTTGTTATAGGCATCCTCATTTTTGGGATCCAGTAATATAACCTGGTTATAGTCAGCAACAGCTCCGCTATAATCATCAAGATTTCTTTTGCATAGCGCACGGTTATAAAACGCGTTTGAATATTGAGGGTCGAGCTTTATCGTTATATTATAATCTATTATTGCGCTTTTATAATCTTTGAGATCAAATTTGGCGTTCCCTCGTTTTAAATAACCATCGGTATCTTTAGGTTCTAAAGCAACGTATTTTGTATAGTCATCGATTGAAGAGTTAAGATCGTTTAATCCGTCTTCAGCTAATCCTCGGTTATAATATGGAGCAGAAAATGTGCTATCAATAGAGATTGCTTTGGTAGCATCTTCTTTGGCTCCATAATAGTCTTCAATATTTAGTTTGGATAAACTCCGGTTGTTATAACCATCAACATCATTAGGCTCGAGATTAATATAAACAGAATAATCAGCGATAGCATCTTTATCTAAACCAAGTTTCCGCCTTGCATTCCCTCTTGTGAAGTAAGCGTCTGAACGGTCTGGCTCTTTTGATATCACAAAGTCAAGATCAGTAATTGCGCTTTTATAGTCCTTTAAGGCACTTTTAGCCAATGCTCTGTTGTAGTAAGGGTCGGTTAATTTTGGATCAAGCACTATAGCCCTGGTGTAATCGGCTATTGCGCCTTTGTAATCTTCAAGATGTTTTTTGCAAATCCCTCGCTCAATAAATGCGTCAGGGTCTTTGGGGCTCAACAGTATTGCTTGATTGTAATCGAGCAACGCACCCTTATAATCTTCCTTTTGCCGTTTAGCCAATCCTCTATTATAAAATGCGTCTGTATTTCCTTTCTTTAAAGCTATGGCTTTAGTATAATCAATAATGGCTTTGTCATAGTTTTTAAGGGCATAATAAGTACGGCCACGATCAAAAAAAGTTTCTTCGGTTTTTACATCCATAGAAATGCTTTTGTTCAGATCGTCAAGCGCATCTTTAAAATTATCAAGGTTTAAGTAGGCAGCCCCACGTTTATGATAGTAGTCGGCATTATTTGGCTCCTGAGCAAGGGCTTTTGTATAATATTTAATGCTGCTGATGTATTTTAAACTATCAGTGTTTGTTTGAGCTCCTGCAAATAATGGTGCAAAAAGCATAACGAAAAGCAGTTTTTTCATTTGTGATAAGGAAATAAACATCCTAAAATAATATTTTATTTTGGGATGTGGTTATCGATATGCTAAAAGTGAAATTGTGCGCTAAGTAGATTTGCAAATAAAACAGATTATAAAGTCGCTGATTACGGAATATCGATAAGCGTGCTGCTTGCTTCGTGCTCAAAAATGAGAAACGATAGGTGCCTTATAGTGATAAAATGGTTGCGCAGAATATTGGCAGGGAAATTATTAGGCCTGGCTCATTACTCCAAGTTGCCTAAATTATTGCGCTTTCTCCACCCTTAACCCCACATCGCTGATTTCATGCAGCGGATTATCGCGCATGTTTTGTTCTATCTGAAAACGGTAAACACCTTTTGCCGGGAAATGGTAATCTTTACGCAAAAGCACCTGGTAGCTATACAGGTTACCTGATCCTTTGCCCAGCCACTCGCCATCGGGGTTGGCCAGTTTTACTTCAAAACGTGTAGTATGTGCTTTTTTATCGGGTGAGATCTGGTTAACCAGTACAAAAATGTTGGAGTATTTATAATTGCCGGTAACCCGTAAATTGAGATATTGGTTATAGGCAACTTTTTCATCATTAATTTTAACATCAAAATTGGCACGGTTAACGTACGACCAGTTATGATCGGCAATTTCGGTATTGGTATCAATAATGCTGTTAGGGTCGGTACATGAACCGGCAAGCATCGTTATCAATAACAATGCTGCCGGGTAAATGATATTTAAAGCCCGTTTCATTCAGGTTTTGCCTGTTGATTGTTGTTATTATTATTATTTCGGTTTGGGCGGTTTGGCCTGCGGCGCCTGTTATTATTACCGCTGCCTTCTCCCTGCGGTTTTCCCTCGCCTTGCTGTTGTTTTGGCTCACCCAGGGGCCTTGGTTCCCTTTGTGGTTTAGCTTCGCCTTGTGGCTTCGCTTCGCCCTGTGGTTTGTTTTGTTGAGGAGGCCTGTTTCCCTGTGGCTTGTTATGTTGTTGCGGGCGGTTTCCTTCAGTACGTTGTTGCTGAGCCGGTTTTTCCTGCGTATTACCTGATCCCTGCTGAGGCTGCTGCGGACGCGGCGGCTGCTGATTAGCAGGTTTGCCATCGGCTTGTGCCTGGCCTCCGGGTTTCTGGTTTTTATTGCGGTTTTTGTTCTTCTTTTTATTGTTGTTGCGGCGCTCGTCAAGGCGGGTAAGGCTATCCTGGCCTACTACGTTTTCGTAATCAAGCACCTTTGCCGGTGTTGTTTCAACCTCAACAATTTCGCCCAGGTCTTCAGGGATCACGCCATCCTTATTTTGCTGCTGGATTTCTTTAACCTTTTTTATAGGTAGCGGAACCCATGATTCTTCGCCGGGATAACTAAACCACATCATTTTTTTAAAGATGTCGGTTTTTTGCAGGCGGGCGTCACCTTTTTGGGTTTTAAGTACGTTTACATTATCAGGGATGTATTTCAATGCATCCATGTAAGTATCCAGCTCATAGTTAAGGCAGCACTTTAGCTTACCGCACTGGCCTGCCAGTTTCAGGGTATTTAACGAAAGGTTTTGATAACGTGCAGCCGAAGTAGATACAGTTTTAAAATCAGTAAGCCAGGTTGAGCAGCACAGCTCCCTGCCGCATGAACCTATGCCGCCTAAACGGCTTGCTTCCTGCCTCATACCTATCTGCCTCATCTCGATACGGATGCGGAAGGTTTCGGCCATTTTCTTGATCAGTTCCCTGAAATCAACGCGGCCTTCGGCTGTGTAATAAAAGGTTGCCTTGGTTTTATCGCCCTGGTAATCTACGTCGCTCAGCTTCATGCTCAGGTTAAGATCAAGGGCTAACTTGCGCGATTTGTGCATGGTTTCCCATTCCATATCTTTGGCAGCTTTCCATTTATCAACATCGGCAACGGTAGCTTTGCGGTAGATCTTTTTTACTACGTCGGCTTCCTTTACGTGGCGTTTAACCATTTGCATACGCACCAGTTCGCCGGTAAGCGAAACATGGCCTATATCATACCCTCCGGTAGTAGCCTCAACAGCCACCAGCTCGCCGGCTTCGAGGTAAATATTATCGTTGTTTAAATAAAACTCCTTGCGCGAGCCTTTAAACTTAACTTCAATAACCTGGAAAGGCTTATAGTTAGTCGGCATGTCCATGTGGGCAAGCCAATCGTAAACATCTAATTTGCTGCAACCATTAGTAAGGCAACTGCCGTTACTTTTGCAGCCCGCAGGCGAACATCCGCCACCTGTTGAGCAACTTCCACATCCCATAATTAACTTGGCATATATTGATTCCCCGCAGGGACATTTTTATTAATTAGTATTTTAATAATTTGTAAAGATACATCTAAAAATAAGATTTTGGGATTAGCATTGCGCTCCACATGATAATGCGCCTTTTCCAGCTCATCAATAATCATTTGCGATTTGCCTATACTCAGCACATTGCTCATTTTTTGAGCTGTATCCAGTTCTTTTGCCGGCAAATGTACCAGGCTACCGGCCCCGGCAAGCAGTAAACAGCATTCGCGGATAAAGCTGGTGCCGTAACGCAAAAAGTTTTTCTGGTTTTCGCGGCCCATTTTAGCAAACTGCTCCACAAAAGCCATAACCTCAATGCCTTTATTGCCAAAGCAATAGCGCAGCCATTGTACAAACAGCTCGTGATAGCTTTTGTTATCCTGCTGTAGCATGGCCAGCGCTTCGGTCATGTTGCCGTTGCTGAGATAGGCCATTTCGGCAGCCGCTTCTTCGGTTTGATGGTGGTTACTTATTAAATGTTCTTTAATTTCATCATACTCTAATGCTGGTATTTTAACCAGTTGCGTACGCGATAATATGGTATTCAGGATCTGATCCTGGTTTTGGGCTACTAATAAAAATAATGTATTGGGCTGCGGCTCTTCAATAATTTTAAGGAGTGCGTTCCCTTCCTTATCCAGGTATTCGGGTAACCATAAGATCAGGATCTTGTATTCCGATTCAAAAGGTTTAAAGCTTAATTTTTTGATGATCTGGTGGCATTCGGCAATGTTGATGTTGGCCTGCTTGTTTTCGGCATCCAGGTATCCGCGCCAAATATCAAGGCTTAAATATGGATTGATAGTTAAAGCCCCGCGCCATTGCTCAATAAAAGTAAGCGCAGTATCATCTTTATGTTTTGCGAAGAACGGATATGAAAAATGCAGATCGGGGTGCATCAATTTCTGGTATTTGCGGCATGATGCACATACCCCGCATGAGTCGCCAGGCTGCCTGTCTTCGCAGGAAAGGTATTGCGCATAAGCAACAGCAAGCGCCAGGCTGCCCGAACCTTCGGGGCCTAAAAATAATTGCGCATGACTTACCCGGTTCTCGCTCACCGTGTTAAGTAATCGTTGTTTAGTTGCTTCCTGTCCTACTATTTCTTTAAACTGCATTTGGTGCAAAATAGTAATTAGATTTTAGATGTGAGATATGAGATGTAAGATTTGAGACTGGAATGGCATGGCGGAGCAGATTTATTTGATGGAGACAGCCATCATCTTCAAAAAATCTCACATCTCATATCTCACATCTCATATCTTTACCAAATGAGAATAATGGCATTCGACTACGGTACTAAACGCATAGGCATAGCAGTTACCGACCCCCTGCAGATCATCGCGACCGGGCTTGACAACATCCACCCCAATAATATCATTGAGTTTCTAAAAAAATACCTCCAAACAGAACAGGTGGAGCGCTTTATTGTAGGAGAACCAAAGCAGATGGACAATACACCCTCTCAATCGGCTATTCATGTAAAAGGCTTTGTGAACCTGTTAAAGAAAACTTTCCCGGAAATGCCCATCGAAATGATTGATGAACGGTTTACCTCCAAAATGGCGTCGGCAACCATTGCTCAAAGCGGCATGAACAAAAAGAACCGGCAAAATAAAGAGCTGGTGGATACGATATCGGCAGTGATATTATTGCAGAGTTGGATGGAAAGGAATATCTGAATAAATTGCTATTTTTTTTAGTATTTTTAAAATAAAGTGTATTTTTAATTTATGGAAAATAAAAGCGTTTTTGAAGAAATTAAACACTTAAATAGTATTGGGCAGGAATATTGGAGTGGAAGGGAGCTTTTTAAAATACTGGATTATATTAAGTGGGATAAATTTTTAAACGTAATTGCTAAGGCAAAGGAAGCGTGTAAAAATGCCGGACAGGAGCCAGATGATCATTTTCCCCGAGTGGAGAAAACGATAGATTTGCCTAAAGGTGCTAAACGGGATATAGGCGATTTACATCTTTCGAGGTACGCATGCTATTTGATCATTCAAAATGCTGATCCTGCCAAAGAAGTTGTCGCTCAAGGTCAAACCTATTTTGCTGTTCAAACAAGGAAACAGGAAATCCTTGAACAAAGGTTTGAACAATTAAAAAGTGAAGAAGAAAAGCGATTGTATTTAAGAAGAGAGATGGCAGAGCATAACAAGCATCTTGCGGATGCAGCGCGAGATGCCGGTGTGATACAGCCGCGGGAATATGCTGTTTTTCAGAATCACGGATATATGGGGTTATATGATGGATTAGGCGCTAAAGAGATTCATGCTAAGAAGAATTTAAAAAAGAGTCAAAACATATTAGATCACATGGGAAGTACAGAATTGGCAGCAAACCTTTTTCGTGCCACTCAAACAGAAGAAAAGTTAAAAAGAGAGCAGATAAAAGGAAAAGATAAAGCAAATAAAACTCATTATGAGGTTGGCAAGAAGGTAAGACAAACCATAAAAGAATTGGGTGGAACAATGCCTGAGGATTTACCCGCCGAGAATAGTATAAAAGGTTTGAGTAAAGGGAAGAAGCTGGAGTAATGGCACCTTCAAAAGAGCTCTGAATTTCCATTAAAAATAAAATTCGTAGTTTTGTAGGATGGATATTCTCCCTAATGCCTTATTGGCTTACTTAGATGACCATTGCGACCCGGAGCCGGAAGTGCTTAAAAAGCTCAACCGCGAAACGCATATCAAGGTGTTAAAACCTAACATGTTATCGGGGCATTACCAGGGTAGGTTGCTTAGTTTTTTAAGTAAAATGGTGCAGCCTAAGCGCATCCTGGAGATAGGTACCTACACAGGCTACTCGGCTATTTGCCTGGCCGAAGGTTTGGCCGAAGACGGCATCCTCCATACCATTGAAGTTAACCGCGAAATGGAGGAGATCATCAATTCACACCTTAAACTAACAGATGTTGAAAACAAAATAAAGCTGCATTTTGGGCCGGCAGAGGCTATTATTGCTGATTTACAGGAAGATGTTTTCGATTTGGTGTTTATAGATGCGGATAAAAAGAATAATTATACTTACTTTGAATTAGTTTTTGACAAAGTCAGATCCGGAGGATTAATAATAATTGACAATGTTTTGTGGAAAGGAAAGGTGTATGGCCCCGAAAAAGATGCCGATACACAAGGAATTCGCAAACTAAATGACCAGATAGCTGTTGATAGCAGGATAGAAAAATTGATCCTGCCAGTACGCGACGGGCTGCTGGTTATCAGAAAAAAATAAATTATGAAGAAAATCTTACTGATTACAACACTGTTGATCTCAACATTAGCTGCTTCAGCACAGAAAAATACCTCACTATCTTACATTGATAAATTTAAAGATGATGCCATTCGCATCATGCACGAAACCGGCATCCCGGCAAGCATCGTTTTAGGCGTGGCCATGCACGAGTCGGGCTGCGGCAACAGTACAATAGCACAAAACCTTAATAATCAGTTTGGGGTAAAAGGGTATAACACTGTAGTTTATACCAAACACAACAAAAAGGTTCGTACTTCATACAAACGTTACGATTCGGTTTTTGATTCGTTCCAGGATTTTGCCCGCATCATGACCGAGCGTAAACAGTTCAGTCACCTGGCCGACGCACTTACCCATTATGATTACAAAGGCTGGGCAAAAGGCATTCAGCGTGCCGGTTATGCCGGTAGCCGCAAATGGGCATCACAGGTTTTGGGAATCATCAATAGGTATAATCTGAACGATCTGGATGAAAACCCGGCAACCCAAACACAACTGGCCGACGCGACAACTAAACAACAATAATTACGTTTATAAATCTTAATTTGGCCGCTATTTATACGCCACTCCATAAGATTTAAGCATAATGCGAAAAATTATATACTTGTTTATTGCCGTAGCCTGCTTTAGCTCATGCTCTGCCCGTAAAAAAACTTCGACGGTATCCAATCGTGATGCAAGGCGAAATAACAATAGCATCCAAAAAGCGAATAAAGATGCTGTTGCCAATTACAAATCATACACTTCTTTAGAATATATTGAACGCTTTAAGGCAATAGCCATTCAGGAAATGAACCAGTATGGTATTCCGGCCAGTATTACCCTTGGTCAGGGCCTGTTTGAATCCGGTGCAGGCAGCAGCGATCTGGCTAAATACGCCAATAACCACTTCGGCATAAAATGTACCAGTGATTGGACCGGTAAGAGCTATTATAAGGACGATGACAACGTGAATGATTGCTTTCGCGTTTATGACAACCCTGAGGACTCTTTCCGCGATCACTCCAATTTTTTAAAACGTAAAAACTACGCCAAACTTTTCGAGCTGGATAAAGATGATTATAAAGGCTGGGCTTATGGCTTAAAGAAGGCCGGTTATGCCACCAACCCCAATTACCCGCAATTGCTGATCAATATCATCGAAAAATACAACCTCGCCCAATATGACCGTCCTGAAGGCGAAATAGCTAAAATTAAACGGGAAGACCGCGTATTGGCCCAGATCAATAACAACATCAATAAACCCGCACAAGATACCCTTTCCAAAACCCCGCCCGACGATAAGATCTACACCGTAAAACAGGGAGATACACTATACAACATATCTAAACGTTTTGGAATAACTGTCGACGACCTGAAAGCGTTAAATAGTATGAGTGATAATGGCATTAAAATTGGCCAGAAGCTTGTTGTTGTAAAGTGAGGGATAGAATCAGGACGGCAAGAATTAAGAACCAAGACGTAAGGAGATCCACTATCTTCGAATTTGTCTTGTATCTTGATTCCTGACATCTTGACTCTACATTCAAAAAGTTAATTGTTGTTAAATTGTATGATCTCCCGTTGCGCAGTACGTATTTTTGCATCCTCAATGAAATTTTGGACGCTTTTAATATGTACTGCCCTGCCTGCAATTAAAGTTTTTGCCCAGCAAAAAACGGTTGACGGCGTTGTGTTTGATAAAGACAGCAAGGACCGCATTGCCAAAGTGAACGTACAAAATATTACCACCGGCAAATCCATTTACAACACCTTTAAGGGCGAATTTAAAATTGAAGCCCAACCCGGCGATGTGCTTGTTTTTACAAAATCCGATCATCACCCTGATACATTGAAAATACAAGGCGGTGAATCGTTGGCTGTTTATATGAAACGCACAGCCATACAGCTTAAAGAAGTTATTGTGCGTGATACCCTGCTTAACCCGCAAAAGCGGCTTGCTGCAACCAAAAACGATTATACCAAAATCTTTGGCCCGCTTAATAGCAAAGATCTGCTCAGCTTTGGGCCGGGAGGTGCGGGTTTAAGTATTGATGCTATTTACAATGCGTTAAGCCGAAGCGGAAGAAATGCCGCTCACCTGCGCGAAACTATCGAGAAAGACTATCAGCAAAGTGTTATTGACTATCGTTTTAACCGAACTTATGTGGGCGCCATAACCAATTTAAAAGATCAGCAGCTTACCGATTTCATGCTGCGGTACCGCCCGGGCTATTACCTGGTAAAAACCGCCAGCGACTATGAGTTTATAGCCTCCATTAAAACCAACCTCAACCGTTTTTTAAAGTATAAGAAACGCCCTTATTCCCTTACCCCGCTTGTTACGCCCGAAGACAGCAAGAAGGACCTTGGCCGCGAATAAGGTTCACAAACCTTAATGTAAGCTTCATTTTAATATCCTGAAATTCCAATATTTTTGCGCAAAACTTGTTAGCCTGATTAAACCCTGGGGCAACATTTTTGTTTATTGTAGGTGAAAAAGGAGATTTTTGCTTTAATTTGTTTACTATGTTAAAAACAAAACCGGGATTACTAATACTCGCATTATCAGTCACGTGTGTTTTATCAGTAAAAGCACAAACCGATACCCTGAAAAAAGATACTGTTAAAATAGATACTGCAGTACTCAATAAATACCGGATCAATTCCCGCAAAAACGCCATCCCCACCCGGGTTCGCCCCATACAGATCCAGCGCGAAATGGTGCCGGTTACCATGCTCGATTACAAAGTAAATTACTGGAAAAAAGTAATCACATTTGGCTTAAACTTTAGCCAGTCGGCGTTTAGCAACAATTATGCGGCCGGTGGTGTAAGTGCAGTGGCATTAGGCTCAAACTTTATATATCATACCGAATATAACAAAGCTCCGTTCAGCTATGTATCCGAGCTTAACCTTACTTATGGGGTATCAAAAAATAAAGGCCAGGGCAAGCGTAAAACGCAAGACCGTATCTATTTTGATAACAAAGTAGCTTCTCAATTATCAAAAAGCTGGTACTTTTTCGGTGCGTTAACCTTTGAGTCGCAATTTGATAAAGGCTTTAATTATGTTGATCTGGGCAATGGAAAGTTCGATCAGCAATATATTTCAAACTTTATGTCGCCGGGTTATCTCACTGAATCGGTCGGTTTTGAGTATAAGCCAAAACCCTGGTTCGATTTGCGTTTGGGTACCGGTACTGCAAGGCAAACTTTTGTGCTTGATCATGACATTCATAAAAAACAACCGGATAATTATGGTGTAGATACCTTAAAGACGGTAAAAAATGACCTTGCGTTCCAGGTGGTCGCCTTGTTTGATAAGGATATTGCAAAAAACGTTCATTTAAATACCCGCTATGCGTTGTTTATCCCCTATGCTCAATCACCAAAATTTATTACCCACCGTGTTGACTTAACGCTTACAGCTAAAGTAAACAGGTTAATTAGCGCAACGGTAAACGGAACGTTGTTATATGATAAACATACATCCGATAGCGCGCAGGGTTATGAGGGGATTGGGTTGGGCATGCTGTACCGGTTCCCGTAACGGATTTAAAAATATTTTATAATATCGGCAGGCTTCATAAATATGAGGCCTGTTTTGTTTATATAACTCAGAATGAGTAGAAGTTAATCTACTAAGTAATTGAGTTAATATAGTTCAAAATCATACCTTTGTATCCTCATAAAAAAGATTAAAGTTTTTTATAATGTTTGAAAATCTTTCGGATAAACTCGACAGGGCGTTCAAGGTCCTGAAGGGTCAGGGAACAATTACTGAAATAAACGTGGCCGAAACCATGAAGGAGATCCGCAAGGCCCTTCTTGACGCCGACGTTAACTATAAAACCGCCAAAGCATTTACCGATGATGTAAGGCAAAAAGCACTTGGTAATAATGTATTAACATCTATTTCGCCAGGCCAGCTGCTTACCAAGCTCATGAATGATGAGCTTACCACGTTGATGGGTGGTACTACTGCCGATTTGAATTTTCCGGCTACCCCTACCATTATATTAATTGCAGGTTTGAACGGTGCGGGTAAAACAACCTTTACCGGTAAGCTGGCCAATTACTTAAAAACACAACGTAACAAAAAGCCTTTACTGGTTGCTGACGATATTTACCGCCCTGCGGCTATTGATCAGCTGGAGGTATTAGGCCAGCAGATAGGCATCCCTGTTTATGCCAACCGCGACTCGAAAGACCCGGTAGCTATCGCCCGTGAAGGTATAGCCCAGGCCAAGCAAAACGGAAATAATGTGGTGATTATCGATACTGCCGGCCGTTTAGCTATTGACGAAGCTATGATGGTGGAAATTGAGCAGGTAAAAGACGCCGTAAAACCGCATGAGATTCTGTTTGTGGTCGACTCCATGACCGGTCAGGATGCTGTGAATACCGCTAAAGTGTTCAATGACCGTTTGGACTTTACCGGCGTGGTATTAACCAAGCTGGATGGTGATACCCGCGGTGGTGCAGCGTTATCAATTAAATCGGTTGTTAACAAGCCTATCAAATTTATTGGTACCGGCGAAAAGATGGAAGCACTTGACGTTTTCCACCCCGATCGTATGGCATCAAGGATCCTGGGCATGGGCGACGTGGTATCGTTGGTTGAACGTGCACAACAGCAGTTTGACGAGAAAGAAGCTGCCGAGCTACAGAAGAAGATCCGCAAAAATAAGTTTGACTTTAACGATTTTTACAGCCAGATTCAGCAGATCAAGAAAATGGGTAACATGAAAGATCTGATGGGTATGATACCGGGTGTAGGCAAAATGATGAAGGATGTTGAGGTTGATGATAATGCTTTCAAAGCTATTGAAGCTATTATCCAGTCCATGACCCCGTTTGAGAAAGCTAACCCTGAAACCATCAACCAAAGCCGCCGTAACCGTATCGCCAAAGGATCGGGTACCGATTTGCAGGAAGTTAACCGCCTCATGAAACAGTTCGACGATATGAAAAAGGTAATGAAGCAAATGAGCAATCCGGCAGCGATGGCAAACATGATGCGCAGGATGCCGAAGATGTAAAAAACTATTAGATAAGTGTTTTGAAACGCTCCTTGTAAAAAATACAAGGGGCGTTTTTGTTTAAAAGGGCGATGAACAAAATGAACAGTTGTATAAATTATTATACACATTTACGCATATTTTCACACCCCGAAGCTCTATTGGTCATCAAAATGTCATTTGCAGGGCAATGGCATTTCCTTTGATTTAGTGTATACGACAGTTTGGCTATTGCATAAAAGCAACTCCAAACACAATGAGTAACTAAATATTTGACCATGAAAAATTTAATTAAGCCAGTTTTATTTACCGCAGCATTGTTTGCATTTAAAGTTAGTTCGGCACAGGTTAATATCGGTGCAACTACCGCTACCAAAATAGCTACCCGGGTAGCTACACCTACCGTAAATGCTGCATCTATAGCGCAAAAGGCAGTGAACACAACATCTGCCGTAACCAATCAGGCTGCTGCCCAGGCCCAGAATGTTGCAGCACGTACCGCTGCCCAGGGACAAGCAACTACCAACCAGGCTGTAACAGGTGTAGCTGCAAGCCAGGCCGCCAACGTTAGCGGTAGTACAGCTTCAACCGTAAATGCTGCAGCAGGTACAACAGCGGCACAGGCGGGTGTTACCAGCAATACCTCTGCTGCTGCAGGTAGCCTAAATACCGCCGGAGCTGCAGCAGCAGGTGAAAAGGCATTAACCACAACCGAAGGTATTGTCGCCAATACCTCCGAAAAAGTAAGTAGCAATGCAGCCGCATTAAGAGCGGGTGCTACAACAACTGCGAATAAAACAGCGGTTGCCGCCGGTAATGGCGTAAATGCTATGAGCAAAAAGGTAAGTGTAACCTCTTCCGGCAACCTAAACAGCACCGGTAATGCTGCGGTTAGCGCTAAAAAGATAAACGCTTCTACAGCGGGTAGCAGTACTTCAGGCACAACTGTAAAAGCAGGCAAAAAAAGGGTCTCTGTAAAAACCTCGGGCCGTAGCACATCAAAATTGAGCATAGCTAAGCAATAACAGCATTTAACATATATCAAATCAAAAAGGCCGGTACCGGCCTTTTTGATTATCCGCACTATTTTAATTAGCATTAATCATGAAAAAGCTTAAACTTATCCTGCTGCTGGTTTTGGCCGGCCCGACAGTTTATGCCCAGCAAAAAGCAGATACTTCAGCTAAAAACAAGGAGTTGTTTGTAAACGCAGGGCTGCAGTACCTGTCAAACCTTACTTATGCAGGCCGGCGCGATGAGAGCAGTGTTCCTGTCCTCCTTCCTTCGGTTACATTAGTAGGTAAACAGGGGCTTTTTGTAAGCGCTATCGGTTATTTTGATCTTAATGGTTCAAAATCGGGCACCGAGGGGCTTAGTGTTACTCCCGGCTATGTTTTTACCTTTGATGCAAAACGCTATTATGGCGGCAATGTATCGGCTACTAAATATTTTATAACTAAAAGCAGCCCTATAATACTTTCCTCTTTCAACGCCACGCTCGACGCGCAGTTGTATGCCAATCCCGATGATATTGTAAAATTTACAGGAGGGGTTAGCTATAGATTTAATAAAAACAACAGCAATGACATTGTTAATACGGCCGAATTATCAAAGGATATTTTTGCCCTGAAAACAGGTGTGGATAAAAAAGGCGGCCTAAAAATTACACCTACTGCCACGCTGTATGCCGGTACCCAATCATTTTACCAAACATATTATACCGAATCGCAGGTAACCCGCTCGGTAGAAGTTCCGGAGAAACAAACGCCTATCAATATATTGTTTCCTAATCAGCCAAAACAAACTATTATTACCCAAACCGTAACACAGCAAAACCAGCGCGAAGTACGGCAATATAAGCTGCTTGCCTTTAGCGGGTCGCTGCCTTTAACTTACGCTATCAACAAGTGGCAGATCCTGTTTACTCCCTACCTGATCAAGCCGTTTAACCAGGTTGATTATGTATCCGGAACTAAAATGAACGGCCTTTACTTTTTATTTACAACAGGCGTTAATGTAACGTTTTAGCAATGTTAAAAAATGTGATAAGCTATATGCTCCTGCGATAGATATAAAAGCCTGTTTTTGTTAGCTTTGTTGTGTTCATTACAAATTGAAGGAAGCATATGCGCAGGATCTTTTTAGTTATTTTATCGTTACCAATTTTTTTTGCTATACCGGCATTTGCCCAGGTTCCCGGGGCGCCGATTGATGTTAAACATTATACGTTTGATATTAAACTGAATGATACTGATAATAATATAGAAGGAAAAGCCACGGTTTCGGTAAAGTTTTTGAATGGTACAGAAGGTTTTAACCTCGACCTGGTAAAAAAGAATGCACATGGCAAGGGTATGCTGGTATCTGCAGTAACTGAAAATGGAAAGCCGGTAAAGTTTACACAAGATGATGAACAATTAAAGATCAATACCCGCGCGTACAAAGGAAATACCCGCGATTACACCATAAGCTACAGCGGCATACCGGCCGATGGCTTGATCATATCCACCAATGCGTTTGGTCACCGGACTTTTTTTGGAGATAACTGGCCTAACCGGGCTCACAACTGGCTACCCTGCGTTGACAATATAGCCGATAAAGCCCCGGTTGATTTTATTGTAACCGCGCCCGATCATTACCAGGTGGTATCGAACGGTCTGCAAACGGAAGAAAAGCAACTCGACGGAAAAATGAAGCTAACCCATTGGGTTGAAACAGTTGCCCTCCCGACAAAAGTGATGGTTATTGGCGTTGCCGAGTTTGCTGTTGATCGCCCTGGCGATGTTAACGGCATCCCGCTTTTCACCTATGTTTTTCCGGAAAGTAAGGAAGCCGGGTTTAAAAGCTATGCAGTGGCAAAAGAGATCCTCCCCTACTTTATAAAAAATGTTGGCCCTTACAGCTATGAAAAGCTGGCAAACGTGCAATCCAAAACCATTTTTGGTGGTATGGAAAATGCCAGTGCCATATTTTACTTTGAAGAATCGGTTAAAAGCCCGGATATAGAAGAGTTGATGGCCCATGAAATTGCCCACCAATGGTTTGGCGACGGCGCCAGTGAAAAGAGTTTCGGTCACCTTTGGTTAAGTGAAGGATTTGCTACCTATATGACCAACCTTTACCTCGAAAATAAATATGGTGCCGATACATTAAAAATCCGTTTGAAGGACGATAGAAATAAGGTACTGGAATTTGAAAAAAAGCGATTGACCCCTGTTGTTGATACTGCTGTTAAAACCCAGTATATGCAATTGCTCAACGCCAATAGCTACCAAAAAGGAGGCTGGGTATTGCATATGCTAAGACGTAAACTGGGCGATGATATTTTTTGGAAGGGCATAAGAAACTATTATTCCAAATATCAGGGAGGTAATGCCAATACCGATGATTTAAGAAGGGAAATGGAACAAGCCAGCGGTAAAGACCTGAAACAGTTTTTTACGCAATGGCTGCGCACAGCCGGGCACCCCAACCTGGCTGTTAGCTGGAAATATGACGAAAAAGACAGCACCATCGCTATAAATGTGACTCAGAGCCAGGAATATGTTTATAACCTCTCGTTAGAGGTTTCTGTTGACGGGCAATTGCTGACAGTGCCGGTGAAAGAAAAATCGACGACAGCAAAGTTTAAAGTAAAAGCCAAGCCGGCCGATGTTAAGATAGACCCGAATGTGAACCTGCTGGCATCGTTTGAGAAGAAATAATAGGAGCTCCATTCCGAAAACAACTGTCATTTCGAACGAACCAGCGGAGGTTGCGCGGCTGGGTGAGGAGAAATCGTATACATCATACTCTAAACCATCCATCCGGCTCTACAAGGCGTATAAGATTTCTCTTTCGCTCCACCCACTCAGCCAATCCCTGCTCAATCGAAATGACATTTTCTTTTAGTTAAAAGATGTGTAAACAGAAGCCTCTCGAGAGGGGAATCGCACAGCCCCACGCTTTTTTCTTTCGAATTAAGGCTCTCTCCAGTCTACGCCGCAATCACCCGATTGATCACTTTTTCCAGGTCTTCGAGATCAAAAGGTTTGGCTAAATATGTTTGGGCGCCGGCATGGCTGGCCAGGATCTGAATGTCGCTATTAGCCGAAAAATAGATAACCGGGATTTCTTTGAGGAGATCTGTTTTTTTGAGTGTTTGTGTGGCTATTATCCCGCCCGAATCCGGGATCCAGTTATCCATCATAATAACATCGGGCAAAATGCCCGACACCTTTTCAACAATGTTATTGCAATCGCTGAAAGTATGTACTTCCCATCCCTGTTCTTCCAAAATATAACTGCAAATAGACAGGATGTCCTCGTCGTCATCAAATATGACAATCTTTTTATGTGAAGTACTCATGAGATAGTTGTACGTGAATTTATAAACATCTTTTCATAAAACCAAATGTTTTAAATTGCTAATTAAATTTAGCGTGTTTAAACAGGTTTCAAACCATCATCTTACAACAAATTTGCATAAAAAGCCACTTCTTAACTACTACAAAACCTGATTATCGAATTTGTAACCGATTAATTACGACGTTTTAATAAAAACAGTAATATTTTTACCCATCCAATTTCAAACAGCCTTATTAATTCCTGTTACACCAACACTATACCTGTAATCTCTGTTTCATGAACACGCAAATTAAATCTATTTTATTAGGTGCCTTGTTGCTTGGTTCGGCGGCAACAATAAACGCCCAAACAACAAAGGCAAGCTTATGGCTTACAAAGGCCGATAGGTCGGTACTTTTTGAACAGCAAAAGGAGTCGCTTACATTTAAAACCGGAGAAGCCGGCGGCACTACCATTACGGTTGATGATAAGCAGCATTACCAGCCGATAGATGGATTTGGATTTGCACTAACCGGAGGAAGTGCTATGCATATCATCCGCATGAGTGCCGGTAGCCGTGCAGCCTTACTTAAAAATCTCTTTGCCGTTACCGGGAACGATATAGGCATCAGCTATTTAAGGCTGAGCATTGGCGCATCGGATCTTAATGAGAAAGTATTCTCTTATGATGATATGCCCAATGGCCAAACCGACCCAACGCTGAAGCATTTTGACCTTGGCGCGGATAAAACTGATGTGATCCCGGTAATGAAGCAGATATTGGCTATCAACCCGGCTATTAAGATCCTGGGCTCACCATGGTCGCCGCCGGCATGGATGAAAACCAATAACGATACCCGCGGCGGCCGTTTAAAACCCGATTGTTACCCGGTTTATGCTAAGTACCTGGTTAAATATATCCAGGGTATGAAAGCTAACGGAATTAATATTGATGCCATCACTATTCAGAACGAGCCATTGCACCCGGGTAATAACCCCAGCTTGCTGATGGTTGCGCCGGATGAAGCAGACTTTATCAAAAATAACCTGGGCCCTGCGTTTAAGGCCGCAGGAATCAAAACAAAAATTATTGTTTATGACCATAATGCCGACAGGCCCGACTATCCTATCTCTATATTAAACGACCCTGCCGCCCGCAAATATGTTGACGGGTCTGGTTTCCACCTGTACGGCGGCGATATTTCGGCCCTGACTGATGTACACAATGCGCATCCTGATAAAAACATTTACTTCACCGAGCAGATGACCGTTGAGCCCGAGAACCAAAGCACCATCAATATTGCATGGCCGGTTAAAAGACTCATCATTGGTGCTACCCGCAACTGGAGCCGCAACGTGCTGGAATGGAACCTTGCCGCCGACCTGGAATATAAACCATATACAGACAGAGGCGGCTGCCCGATGTGCCAGGGTGCAGTTACCATTGATAAAAATGAGGTTAAGAAAAATGTGGCTTACTATTCGGTTGCCCATGCTTCCAAATTTGTACGCCCCGGTTCGGTTCGTATCGCATCAAACAGTTCTGATACTTTGCCTAATGTAGCTTTCAAAACCCCCGATGGCAAAAAAGTACTGATCGTTGCCAATACCGGCGATAATGCGCAGGAATTCAATATTAAATACCAGGGAAAAATATTGGCTGTTAAGCTCGACAAAGGTTCGGTAGGAACATATATCTGGTAGTACGAACTGTTTCAAAAAAATTAAATGCACAACAACATGTTAACATCGTTAATAAAAAATATAAAGTTAAACACAGGGATTAAGGTATTGCTTGCCGCCGCCCCTGCCCTGTTCTGCTCACTGCAAGGCAATGCGCAAACAGGCTTTTTAAAAGCCGACGGCAAAAAAATAGTTGATGAAAAAGGGCAGAATGTATTGCTGCGCGGTATGGGTTTAGGCGGATGGATGCTGCAGGAAGGCTACATGCTGCACATTAATAAAGACAGCCGCCAGTACCGCATCCGCGAGCGCCTGGAAGAATTAATGGGACCAGCCGAAACCAAAGAGTTTTACGATACCTGGCTGGCCAACAATACCCGCAAAATAGATGTGGACTCGATGAAGCGCTGGGGATTTAACTCCATCCGCCTGCCGATGCATTATAACCTGTACACCCTGCCGGTTGATAAAGAACCGGTAGCAGGACAAAATACCTGGCTGGATAAGGGGTTTAAAATGACCGACGATCTGCTGGCCTGGTGTAAAGCCAACCACATGTACCTGATCCTTGACCTGCATGCCACTCCCGGTGGACAAGGCAATGATCTTAATATCTCCGACCGCGACCCGGATAAGCCATCGCTATGGGACAGCGAAGCCAATAAACAAAAAACCATCGCCCTTTGGCGAAAACTGGCCGAGCGTTATAAAAATGAGCCCAATATTGGCGCTTATGATATCATCAACGAGCCAAACTGGGGCTTTGATGATCCGCAAAATGATAAGAATGGCCTAAAGGAAAAAACAAATGGGCCGTTAAGAAAGCTCATGGTTGATATTACTGCAGCCATCCGTGAGGTAGATAAAAAGCACATCATCATTATTGAAGGGAACGGCTGGGGAAATAACTATAACGGCATTTTGCCCCAATGGGATAAAAATATGGTGCTCAGCTTCCATAAATACTGGAATTTTAATGATCAAAAATCTGTTGAGCATATCGTAAAAACCCGCGACCAGTATAATATACCTGTATGGCTTGGCGAAACCGGCGAAAACTCAAATACCTGGCTAACCGAAGCTATTGGTTTGTTAGAGAAAAACAATATTGGCTGGTCGTTATGGCCATTGAAAAAACTGGGCAATAACAACCCGATGGAGATCCGTTCAAATTTAAATTATGATGATGTAGCCAGGTACCTCAACACTGGCAGGCATAAGCCTAATGAGAGCAATACATATAGCGGCACCCTGGAGCTGGCTACCTATGCCAAACTGGAAAATACCATTATTCACCATGATGTGATCGACGCTATTTTCAGGCAGCCGCACACAGCGGTTACCAGGCCATTTAAAGCCAATAAAATCGGTAACGGAACAGCGATCAATGCTGTTGACTATGATCTGGGCCGCAACGGTTACGCTTATTTTGATACCGACACCGCCGACTATCATACTTCGGGCAAACCCGGTGTAGGCAACAAGGGGCATGTTTACCGTAACGACGGCGTTGATATCAGTAAGGACTCTACCCAATACAACAGCTATTATGTTGACCATATTGAAACCAGTGAATGGACACAGTATACTATACAGGTTAAAACCCCGGGGGTATATTCTATAAGCCTAAAAGTGGCTTCTGCTACCGACGATGCCAAACTATCTGTTTTGGTTAACAATACAACCCAGGCAAAAGAAGTGTCTGTTCCCAATACCGGAGGGTTAAAAAAATGGCAGGTTATCGCTGTTAAAAACATTGTTTTAAAAGCTGGTGCTAATAAGATAAAAGTGCTGGCCAACAACGGTGGGTATAACTTGCATTACCTGCAATTTTGGAAGGGTAAATAAAATATAATTACGCGACACTTATTAAGCAGCCAGGGGTATTATAATACTCCGGCTGTTTTTATTTAATTCCAGTAAGATTAAAAAGCCAGGGATGTGCGATTCACCTCTTGAGAGGGGTAGCAGGGGTGTGTTTCTGCTTTGATAAGCCTGTAGCAGAAACACACCCCTGCTACCACTCATTCCTCCGCGCCCTCTCTCAAGAGGGGATTTTAAAATTCTTTGTTCAATAAATGACTTAAGTTAAAGCAGCCAACTGTTAATATTATTTTTCTGATAAAAGCTATTGTAAATAAGTGTTTTTATAGTTAAATTTATTATACCAATTATCAGTATAATCTAAACAGGGGGATTCGTTATGAAAAAACAAGCTACGATAGTTTGTCAGCCTGATAAGACTGAAACTACCCAACCATTAGTGGTAAACTGCCAGCCACAACACCAAAAAATGTACCGCGACCATACACACTGCGATCATCAGTATGGCAGGGTTAACAAATTTCCTATTGGTAGCAGCCGGGGGCCCTGCTTCTTTTAAGGGACTCAACCAAACTATTTAATATAATAATATAGTTGGTTGTAGGGCTTAAAGTTTTGCAGGTAAACAGCTAAGTTGCATAAGCCAATTTGGTTGCGACGGGTATCGACACCAGATTCGTCGGCTATGGCATATGCTTCATATTGACCGTTATTGAGCCTTAAATGCGTGCCGTAGATTTGTGTGTTGTTTTCATACAGGGCAATGTTATCGGCCATTATGGCAAATCCTTCCGCGGGTAATGATTCGTTAAGTGCGGCAATCCTCACTATTGAAAAGTATTTTTTCTGATTGGCTCTATTTGCAAAGAAATATCAAAATTAAATTCAAATCCATTGTTCGCATGATCCGGTCATTAAATCAGATAAGGCGGGCACACATATTTTATTCCTTTGGTTTTTAAAAAAGAACTGAGGTTTTAATTAACATACCGGTATTTTTTGTGCCCATCCTGCACTTCAATCAGTTTTACTGTATTTAATGATATACTTTTTTTCATAATCAGAAAATGCGACCGGATGCCTGTAACGGAATCTTTTACTACCCAAATACGATCGAAGTAAAAAGTAGTTCGCTTATTATCGTCGTATGTGAATCGGATTTCTATAGAAGGGCTGTTCTTTAACTTATAACCTTTCCCATCTTTATCAAAACATTTTATCGAGTCGATTGGATAGGTGCTGTAAGTTTCTCTATGTCCCCATGGATCTTTAGTAGTAACCTGTTTTAGGTTTACGGTCTCTATACTTGGCATCTGCTGTCTGAAGCTATCAACGGGGATGTAATACATTTTGCAGGAGCTTGAAAAGATTGTTAAAGCTGCGATAGTGATAAGTAATAAAGGTTTGGTTATCATAATGTAATTATTAAATGGGGGAGAGATGTTAGATACTGTCGAAAGGTTTGGCCTCAAACAAATTATTCCGCCAACCGTCTCTGTCCAAACTCCTGAAATGAACAGCCTCCGCCCAATGTTCCAGTTTAATCTCTTCACTCCCGGAAAGACCGGCAATAGTGCGGGATATAGGCTAAAGGTACAACGCGCCAGGTTTTCATACTTGTGCCGGAGCGCAAGACAACATATATTAATCCTAAATTTCGTCCCCAAGCAAGACTCGTAAGGTTTAAAACACAAATCATTTAAAAAAAATTACTTGTCCAGTCTTATATTTTATTAATTTAATAACCATGGAATCTTTAGATTTTATCAACGAATCTCCTTTTTCGATTTTGTGACTGAAATCCCAAAGATTCACTGGAAGGTCAAATGTCTTACCATTGATCGAAACAGTTGGTTCGCCTTTAATACTGTAAATAACTTTTTCCACTTTCCCGTTGAATTCTATGCTGTGGTTTTTCCGAACTAAATTATTATAATAATAAATCGCCGTTACAAATAATAGTAAGATAAAAACCCCTATGAAAAAAAACTTTTTCATATTCTTTATTTTATTGACCAATCATATTACTAACACCGACGCAACCACCCAACCATGCTGATCGAAGTCTCTGATTTCGGTCCATTATGCCGAGAGACTTTGCCTCAAACGGATTACCCCGCCCAGCCTTCTCTATCCAAACTCCTGAAATGAATAGCCTCCGCTAAATGTTCCAGTTTAATCTCCTCACTTCCGGCAAGATCGGCAATGGTACGGGATACCTTGAGGATGCGGTCGTACGCCCTTGCCGATAGGCCAAGTTTTTCCATGGCTTTTTTAAGCAGGGTTTGGCCGGCTACGTTGATCTTACACAGGTCGCGGACCATTTGCGGGCTCATCTGGGCATTGGCGTGCAGATCGGGACGGTTGCCGAAACGCTCTACCTGGATTTCTCTGGCTTTGATAACCCTATCGCGGATCAACTCGCTTTTTTCGGCCGCGCGGTCTGACGATAATTCGCTGAAGTTAACGGGTGTTACCTCCACGTGCAGGTCAATCCTGTCAAGCAATGGCCCGGATATTTTGCTCAGGTATTTTTGTACCATACCCGGCGGGCAGATACATTCTTTTTCGGGATGGTTATAGTAACCGCATGGGCAGGGGTTCATGCTGGCCACCAGCATAAAGCT
The DNA here is from genome assembly GCF_047324315.1 of Mucilaginibacter sp. Mucisp86. Taxonomy (NCBI): domain Bacteria; kingdom Pseudomonadati; phylum Bacteroidota; class Sphingobacteriia; order Sphingobacteriales; family Sphingobacteriaceae; genus Mucilaginibacter; species Mucilaginibacter sp. Mucisp86. Next base: position 2,715,242 of record NZ_CP168503.1, on the reverse strand, counting down.
GCTTGGGTAATCAACCGTAAATTTGGCACGTGATATGGTAACACGGCGCTCTTCCAGCGGCTGGCGCATCACTTCCAATGCGCTGCGCTTAAATTCAGGCAGTTCGTCTAAAAATAAAACGCCGTTATGCGCTAAAGAGATTTCGCCGGGAGCCGGGTTGCTCCCTCCTCCTACCAAAGCCACATCGCTGATGGTATGGTGAGGGCTCCTGAATGGGCGAATAGTTACCAGCGCATCTGCAGCGGCAAGCTTGCCTGCTACCGAATGGATCTTGGTTGTCTCCAAAGATTCATATAAGCTTAAGGGCGGTAAAATGGATGGCAGTCTCCTGGCCAACATGGTTTTGCCAGCCCCCGGGGGACCGATCAGTATTACATTATGGCCGCCTGCTGCGGCTATCTCCAAAGCCCGCTTAATGTTTTCCTGCCCTTTTACCTCGCTGAAATCGCTATCGTAATTGCATAGGCTATCGTAAAACTCTTCGCGGGTGTTTACTAATTCGGGCTTAAGAACGGATGTGCCATTAAAAAACCCGACAACATCTTTAATACTTTCAACGCCGTAAACTTCAAGATCATTTACAATGGCTGCTTCGCGGGCGTTTTGTTTGGGCAGGATGAAACCTTTAAAGCCATCTTTACGGGCTTGTATGGCAATAGGCAAAGCTCCTTTTATGGGCTGTAGGCTTCCATCGAGCGAAAGTTCGCCCATGATGATAAACTTATCGAGAGTTTCGGGTTCTATCTGGCCGGATGCCGCCAGTACGCCCGTGGCGATGGTAAGATCATAAGATGAGCCCTCCTTTTTGATATCGGCCGGGGCCATATTAACTACTACCTGCTGGCGGGGCATCCTGAAGCCGCAGTTTTTTAGCGCCGATTCTATCCTGAAATAGCTTTCTTTTACGGCCACATCGGGCAGGCCTACAATAAAATACTTGGTGCCCGATGCAATATTCACCTCAACTGTTATGGTAATAGCTTGTATCCCATAAACCGCGCTTCCGAAAGTTTTAACCAACACTGTGATAAAAGTTTATTTGAAGCGAAAGATATAGAATTTTAATGAGGTGATAAAGCGACACCATAAAACAAAAAAACCGCCGGTACCGGCGGGCTTTCTTATAATCACGTAGTTTAATCTTATCTTAAAAATGCCCCGGCTTCGCAAACCACCAGTAACATGGTGCAGGAAACAATTACGCAAACCATCAGCATTATTGACCAGGTATTGGGGTTATGTTTGCTGATACGGGCGAACGCCGCATTAACTTTTTTGAAGTAACGGCTGTTGAGCAATACAAAATAGTTAAGCACAAATGCCCCGGTTGCTCCAAGCAATATCATCAGGCCGGAAATCGGACTTAACTCAAACCAATCTGAGTTTAAAAATAACTGTACAACACTTACTAAAACGGCAAGTAAAATGATCATCAAAAAGCTTGCTCCAAAAAGGGCGTTTGCTTTTGGCAATCCGCCGTGACCAAAGTTTTTAACATTCCACCGGTAAAACGTTACATAGATGGATTTGTAGGTTTCTGCTGCTTTCATAATGTTATGGTTTTAGGTAATTAATTCGGCGTAAACTAATATTGCTTGCGCAATATTAGTTTAAAAACGAGATTGGCAAAATTTTATTGCGGTTATGCGTGATTTTTATCGTATTTATATTCATTTATTTGGTTGACTACCGATATTGTAATAAATGCAATAAAACGAAATGAACAATTTCATTTTCGAAGCAACCCGGGAACATCAGGGAAATAGCTTTATAAAATGGGTTTAAGCATTGGAGAGGGATAGGTAAGAAATTTTCATACAAACTTTTCCTAATTAATCGAATTGTACGAATTTTTCATTGATGTCGATTTGAAAATCAACTCGTGTAAAATTTTTTATCCCCATTCATTCGCAGATTTGATCTGGAAATACGGTCTGCTTTGGTAAAACAAATGTTACAATGCCCAAATATGGCCCTTTTTAAAGCATATAGGGCAATATTTATACAGGTTATGTGTTATAGGAGCAAATTATAGCATATAATACTGCCGTGCGGGGTTATAGTGTAGTGGTTAAGTAGAGGGGCGCTTATTTATGCTTTAAACCTTTACTGTTGATATTTGTCTAACACGCGCTTATCATCAAAACAACTAACAATTACACTAACATCTAAACCCTATAGCTACCACATGATTTAATTTCAAAACTTACCACGGCCCTACATCACCACCTATTACACAATTTAGCTAACCTTATACCGCCTGCACCTAAACCTGGATGAAAACAATTTTTCTTTCATTAATATTACTATGCCTTTTTTCTGTATCCTTTGCCCAAAACCGTGTAAATATTAAGGGCAAAGTAATTGATTCGATAAGCCGGCAACCCCTCGAATTGAGTACAATTGCTGCTGTCGATCTGAAAGATACATCACTCATTGCCTATACGCTCAGTAAAAAAACGGGCGAATTTGAATTACAACGTCTTCCACCCGATAAACAGGTACGCCTGGTTGTTTCCTATGCGGGTTACAAAAGTTATATCCGTCGCTTTGATTTTAAGAAAGGCGAAGTAATTGACCTGGGGAATATTGCCCTTAACAGTAAAATGCTTGAAGAGGTTGTAGTGCGTGCCGAGCGGGTGCCCATCAAAATGAAAAAGGACACCATTGAGTTTGATGCGGCTGCTTTCAAAACCCGGCCCAATGCTGCTGTTGAAGAATTACTTAAAAAGCTCCCCGGAGTGCAGGTAGACGGCGACGGCACCATCACCGTTAACGGCAAGCAGGTAAGCAAATTACTGATAGACGGTAAACAGTTTTTTGGCTCTGATCCCAAAATCGCCACCAAAAACCTGGATGCGGCCATTGTTGCGCAGGTTCAGGTTTACGATGACCGCGAAAACGACCCCGATCACCTCGTGAGCGAAACACAGGTACAAAAGATCATCAACATCAAACTAAAAAAAGCCATTAAGAAAAGCATTTTTGGTAAAGTATTCGGAGGTGTGGGCTCACGCGACAGATATGAGGCCGGCGGTTTGTTCAACATGTTTCGGGATACACTGCAGGTGAGTGTTATTGGCTTAAGCAACAACCTTAACCATACGGCTTTTTCGCGCGAAGAACTTAACTCGGAAGGTGGTTTTGACCGAAGCGGGGGAAACACCTCTTTTAACGGCGGCCGAAACTGGGGCGGCGGTATCGAAAAGATCACCTCGGGAGGATTTAACATTAACCAAAACTATGGCGAAAAGTTAAAGCTTAACCTGCAGTACTTTTATACCCAGCGTAATAACGTGAATGAATCGGCCAATTTTCAGCAGCAGTTTTTGAAGGATACTACCCTGCTTACCCGGTCGTCAAACAACAGGTATTCTAATAGTTATACCCATACAGTAAGCGGTCTTGTGGAGTGGAAACCGGATACAATCCAGAACCTGCGTTATAACCCATCATTAAATTATAATTCAAATAGTAACACCTCGGCATCAAGTGGCAGCACATCAAACAATTTTGATATGCCGGTTAACCAGTCGGTATCCAGTTCCTTCGGTAGCGGCCATTCAACACAATTTAATCAAAGCTTTTATTTCCATAAACGATCCAAGAACAAAAGCAAGGAGTCGTTCACCATCTCGCATAACCTGAGCATTAGCCCCAATCATAATAGCAACTTTAACAACAATGATGTGGTTAATTATCAGCGCCCCGATTTATCCGACAGTCTGCACCGCCTGTCTGTCCGCACATCAAAAAATGCTTCGGGTAATCTTGATTTCAGTTACAGGTTTCCGGTGACGAAGAAACTGATCGTTGATGTGACCACATCGGGCATCTACAATAAAACCAGCGACCAGGTTTTTACTTACGACCGTAAAACCGGCCTCGATTCGCTGATCAGCAATCAAAGCTCCGATCTTAAGCGAGACCAATGGACAGAAAACATCAAACCGGGTATCACTTATCAGCTTAACAAAAAAACACAGATCATAGCGGGGCTTAATACCCAATGGCAACAGATCGACAACAATTTCGTGACCAGCAGGCTTGCTCAAAATTATTTCTTCCTGTTGCCAACTGTTCGTGTTGAGGCTTATGGTGTATCACTTAGCTATGAGCGGAGGGTTAACCAGCCTAACATATCAAGCCTGCAACCCATTACTATTATTTACAGCCCGCTATACAGTTATACGGGTAATCCCAACCTGGTGCCCGGTATAAGCAATACATATTATATCAACTTTTTTAAATATTTCAACGACAGCCAGCTGGGTATTTACTCCTACGGCAATATTTCGTCGCAAAAAAATATGGCTGTTGCACAGCAAACCATCCGATCGGACGGGGCGCAGACTAACACTACCGTTAACCGCGACGGAAGGCCAAGCTATAATTTTTCGTTAGGGGTTTTTAAACGGTTCAAAAAGATGAAAGACTGGCAGTTGGGCTCATCAACCAACTTTTACGGCAACTATTATCAAAACCTTAACCTGCTGAACAATGTAGAAGGCTGGCAAAACACGGTTTCATATGGGGTACATGAAAATATTAACGTTAATTGGAAAGATGTAATTGACCTGAACACCGGTGTTGGTTTTAATCAGTCGAACACCAAATACAATTATGATGATTTCAGGAACGTAAAAGTTGGCACCTATAATATCAGTAACAGCCTGGTGGTAAGGTTTCCCAAAAAGATAATCTGGGAAACAAAGCAGGACTTTAATTACAATAGCCAGGTGGCCGCCGGCTTTAAAAAGGGTGTTAATGTGGTGAGTTCATCCCTTGCCCTGCAAATGCTTAAAAAAGACCGCGGCGAGCTCAAGTTTTCTGTTTATGACATCTTTAATCAAAATGTGAGCGTGTACCGCTACATCAACAACAATTCGGTAAGCGATGTACAAAACAATACATTGAAGCGGTATTTCCTTGTTACTTATAGCATCAAGTTTAACAAGTTAAGCACTAAGTAAAAAGAGGGAATAAAGAAAGCCCCCGTTGCATCTTGCAACGGGGGCTTTCTTTTATTGGTTGAATGAGTTTCTTAATTAAAAAGAACCGGGACCGCCTGGTCCACCGCCTCCGGGGCCTCCGCCTGGTCCGCCCGGGCCACCGCCGTCACGGTTAAACCTGCGCTGGCCGGGCTCTTGTGTTGGCGCCTTCCCTGCAAATTTTTGTAACCGAAGCGTAAATGTTAACAGGTAATAACGTCCCAATCTGTTAACGGTAGATTGCGTGGTGATGTTACCGTTTACAACCGAGGTATAACCGGTGTTTTGGTTAAATAAATCGTATGCTGCAAGGCGGATGGTTGCCCGGTGATCTTTCAGGAACCGGCGTTCAACATAAGTATTCAGAATGTTGGGGTTTTTGATACCAAGGCTTGCGTCATAACCATAGTTTACCGTGCGGGTAAAGTCGTAGCTTAATGTCCAGTCTTTCCAGAAATAGTTTTTACCGGCCAGGCCTAAATTCAATGTACGGAAGTTTGAACTGCCGTCAATAAGCGTGCTGTGAATAGAGTTGGTAGTTTTGTTGATACCATAGCTGCTGCTGGCCTCTGCATCAATGATATCAACAATATTTACCCTGAATTTTAAGCCCGGGGTAAAGTTGAGGTTTTTAGCAATGTTTTTTAAAGGCGCAGCCGATGCTGCAACATTATTACTGTCGATAGTATTAGAGAATGCAACGCCATTGGTATACGTTAAAGCGCCATTAAATTGCAAGGTAAATTTACGCTGGGCCCAAGGTTTAGCATATACTACATTGGCACCGCCGGTATAATAGCCGCCGGCATTTAAATAGTTGGTGAGGTTTGTACCCTCAAAGCTTTTTAATGACGGATTTGCAGCTAATACGGCTTTGCTAAATGCACGGGGATAAGAAATAGTGTTTTGTACTATTTTATTTTGTGTTGCAGTAAAATTGAAGTTAGTAAAGAAAATATCGCCGGTTTGGAAACTGAAATTATTATATCTCAACGAAAAATTGTTGGCAAACTCAGGTTTCAGGTTAGGGTTACCCTGAACCGGGTAAAGCGCGTTTGTAAAATCAATAACCGGCTGCAGCTGGGTGAATGAAGGCTGGTTGCTTGATCCGTTATATAAAAAGTTTAAGGCCTTTCCTCTTGAGAAATTATAGCTGAAACGAGCAGTTGGTATTACGTTGAAGGTGGTTACGTGGGTAGCCGAATCATTTTTAAGGTTCAGTCCGTTTAAGGTAGCCGGCTGTACGCCAACACCCAGGGTAAGGTTGTATTTTTTTTCGATAAAGCGATAGTTTAAGCCAACCCGGTTTGTGGTGAAATTATATTTATAGTTGTTGCTCAACCTGTCGTAATGATCATAGGTATTGCCCGTACTAAGCGTATCGGTTTCCTTATCGCTCGTGGTGTTTGAACGGTTAAAAGCATAATTTAATTCCAGGTACCCCCGCTTGCTTATAGGCTCAATGTATGATACGTTTGTACCAAAACTGGTTACACGGCTGTCTGTATTGGTTTGCTGATTTGCCGGTGCCTGGTGTGGCGCGCCGTCGGCATAATCATATGTTGGATTATCAAACTGTGACGTTTTTGATGTATTGGCGCTGATGTTAATGCTTAAGTTGCGGCCATGCCCGTTAAAACGGTGATTATACAAGGCATTGATACCATAGCTTGGCGTTGTGCCGTCGCTGTGGGACAATGAAGTATACGATGAATTTGTTATGCCACCAATAGTTGACGATACCGACTCATTTGCATTGGTATTGGTACTTGAGTAGGTAAAGTTTGGTACAACCTTTAAATAGTTGATTGTATCGGGTTTCCACTCCAGGTTAAAGTTAAAGCGATGATTGATCGGGTTATCGGTTTGATCGCTTTTTTGAGTACTGATACTTGGCGTTTGAACGTTGTTGGTTTGGATAGATGAGCTAAGTGTGTTGGTAGTATTATCGGTATAGCTGTAGCTGCCATAAACAGATAAGGTTTTACCCCACTGATCGCGGAAGTTGGCACCGATGGCATGCGCATTGGTGATACCGTTTGCGCTGGTAGTTGAGCTGCTGGAACCGCGCAATGCGTTGCCCCTGCCGCCACCTCCGCCGCCAAAGCCACCACCACCTCCACCGCCGGATGTAGCGCTGCCATAAGTAAATGTATTTACGTTGGTATTGTTTATAGTACCCAACACGGCTATCTGCTGCTCATTGTTGAAGTTGAAAAACTTCAAATCGCCAATGTATCGGTTGGCGTTGGCTATGCCCTGGTCTTTTGGTAAAAAGTCTTCACCATCACCAGCTGTGGCCTGGCCAAAGTAGCCGTGGTTCTTATCTTTACGAATGGTGATGTTCAGGATCTTGTCGGGCTCACCGGTTTTGATGCCGGTAAGGTTGGCCTGATCACCGTAATCATCAATTACCTGGATGCTTTCTACTACATCAGCGGGTAGATTTTTCGTAGCTGTTTTAACATCGCCGCCAAAAAAGTCTTTTCCGTTAACCCTTACTTTGGTAACCGATTTGCCCTGTGCCGTTACGTTGCCATCTTTATCCACATCAACGCCGGGCAGTTTTTTTAATACGTCTTCAACAGGGGCGTTTTCACGTACGGGATATGCACTTACCTTATATTCGGTAGTGTCTTCTTTTAATATTACCGGGTTAACACCAACAATAGTAACCTGGTTAAGCATATTGGTTTCGGCCTTTAAAACAATGGGGCCAAGGTCAACAGGCTGTGTGCCGGCATCAAGCGAATAATGTTTTTTTATTGCCGTAAAACCGATTGACGAAATGGTGATAGTTAGTTTGCTGCCTTTCACCACCGGGAACGAAAACTTACCGGTAGCATCGGCAATGGCGATGGTACTGTCGCCGCTGTTTGAAACCAGTTTCACACTACTTCCGGGCAACGAAAGCTTTGTGGAATCGACAACAGTTCCCTTTACTTCCCGCCCCGTTTGGGCGTAAGAACCAAAGGCAGATAAAAGAATAAAACTCAAGATAAGAAGTAGGGGTTTCATAAATGTTTTTTCAGCGTACGATTGTTGTATTTGGGTATATAGACGTAATATAAACTACAAATGTTCAACTTAAAATATACATAAAGCCTAATCAATATATTATTGTTACACATAAGGGCAGCAAAGGCGTATCAATCATATTATTGTTACAAATTGTTAAATGAAAAAGGCCGGAAAAATCCGGCCTCGTGATTGTTATAAAGATCAGTCAGTCAATTTATAAGTTAAGAATTGTGCTAAATGAGCTACGTTTTGGGTTTTCTCGGTTTATTACGGATATGTGGATAATTAGTTTCAATAATTGTTGCATCAGATACCAATAATGATAACAATTCGTTTAAATAATCCACACAAGAAATAAACTATTGTTTAAAATGATTTTATACGATAGTAACATTGTGGCATGGATTTTCGTAATACTTAACCAAACATTAACCTATGAACAATATTAAAAACTCGCTGCATGCTAAAGTGCACGACTGGATCGACGCGATCGGATTCAGGCTTAACACATCGCAAACAAACAGCAAAAGCCATATTACAACCAATCATTATTTTTTTGAAACCTTTAATTTCTTCGAAAAATCAAAGAAAAACAGGCCCGAGTTAACCAAGTTTTTATGTTTTGATGCCTACGGCGAAAAGATAAATGTAAAGTCGCTGCTTGATTTGCAGGTTGCTTTTTTTGACAATATAAGCCAGCTTAAGTAATAGCCGGCTACTTTCTGTAATCAATACTTTGTTGTATTAAGACAATTTGGCGGGGTTTTTAATATGGCCACGAAATAAAAAATCCCGCCCTAAAATAAGGCAGGATTTCAAGAATAATTTTTGACTGTTACATCAAATTAGTTTTCAACAGTGGTTCGTGGCCAGCAGTTCATACTTCCTGTTTTTTCATTCAGTATAGCTGGTTTGCTATCGTTAATGCCTCTGCCCATTCCTCCGCCAACGTTTACAATTGGCCTTGTTGGGTTAAGGGCTTCTTTTATCCTAAGGTGAAGATCGGCGTAATGTGCTGCTGTCATGGCATCGCCGCCTTTGGGCAAACCGGCATCAATTTTCTTTAACTCGGCACGTACCATCGGTCTGATATCTGACAACACAATGTTGATGGGTGTAAAGCCCCAGCTTGCCAGCTGTGCACTTGATACACCCGGAAACGAAAAGCTTGCATCTGTATTTAACAAACCTTTCAGGTTTTCGATATATCCTCTTTGAAGGTTGCGCTGGTAACTATCGGGTTTGCTTGTGCCAAATATTCCTGTATGCAGATCGGTTAATAATTGGGCAACGGTATATGCATTAGCGCCGTTTTTGGCTTCGTTGTCATACATACGCGCAAGCCTTGAGGCTGTTAATTCGTTGCCTAACAATGATACCTGCATGGCTTTAATACGGTTTATGATAACACCATTATCAAACTTTGCCAATTCGGCTTTATTAATAAGCCATAATGGCGTAGTGTATAGTTGTTGGTTTAAAAATACGGCCGCTTCGCGCTGACGTTCTTTGCTCACAAAATCATAAACCGGGCCTTTTTGATCATAAGTTTTAAAGTTTTCGTTCATGCCGCCAATGTTGGTGGTTACATGGCCCATGTAACGGTAATACTGACCTAAAACCTCGTTATATAGTTCATTAAGGTCGCTATAATCCTCGTTCTTTTTATATGACCATTTTTCAAGGTTCGGTAAAATGCGTTTCAGGTTGGCAATGCCATAAGCACTCGCCTTCATGGCATTATCGCCCAGGTCCTCATTTTGCAAGCGAGGATCAATAGATGTGCCCTGGCGGCCGAAATAGTAAATTGGATTACCGGCGTTTTTGTTGGTCCATACAGCTAAGATCTCTTTTTCCTGCTCTGGAGTTTTATTGCCGGCGAACCAGGTATACCCCCATTTAATCGACCAGTCGTCATACTCTCCTATTTGCGGGTACAGGTGTGTAACACCATCTCCGGGCTGCGCTATGTAATTAAAACGGGCATAATCCATGATAGATGGTGCGGTACCATGTTTATCGGTAAATGTTTTTGAACGCAGTGAATCAACCGGGTAAGCGTAGCTTGAGCCGAAGTTATGTGGCAAACCTAAGGTATGGCCAACCTCATGCGATGACACAAAGCGGATGAGTTCGCCCATTTGATCGTCGGTAAACTGTGCATGGCGGGCGTTAGGGTTTACGGCTGCAGTTTGGATCAGGTACCAGTCGCGCAGTAGCTGCATTACGTTGTGGTACCAGCCAACATGGCTTTCCAGGATCTCGCCGCTGCGCGGATCAGCAATGTGAGGGCCGTAGGCGTTTTCAACATCCGATGCGAAATACCTGATTACGCTGTACCGTGCATCTTCAGTGCTGAATTGAGGATCTTGTTTGGCTGTTGGCGCTTCCTTAGCGGTGATGGCATTTTTAAAGCCAGCGGTTTCAAAGGCTTTTTGCCAGTCGTTTACACCCTGTATTAAGTATGGCACCCATTTTTTAGGCGTAGCCGGGTCTATGTAAAATACAATTTGCTTTTTAGGTTCAACCAGTTCGCCTTTTGCGTAAGCAATAGGGTCTTTAGGTTCTAACCTCCAGCGGTGGATGTAGGCTGTAACTAAGGCTTTTTGAGCATTGGTGCCATAATCTGTTTGGCGCTGGCCAAAAAAGCCCACGCGCGGATCCATGATCCTTGCTTTCATCGGCGTTTTAGGCAGCAGTAGCATTGAGGTGTTTAACTCAAATGTAACGGCAGCAATACTGTTATCGGTAGGTGACTCGCCGGCACGATAGGTTTTTAGCGTGTGTGCCTCAATATTTATCGGAAAGCTTTTAATGGTATCGATATATGAACGCGAATTATCAACCCCCATGGTTTTATATGCCTTTTTAATATCGTCAGATAAACCGATGGCTGCAATATCTCCGTTATAAAAATCAGTAACATCAATTAAAACACCGGTGGTATCTTTATTAAAGGCCTTTATCTCAAAAGAGGCCAGTATAGCATCGAGGTTTGAGTTTTTAACCGATTGGTACATGTCGCTGGTGCTATCGGCACGTAACGAATAGCTTGGCACGCGGATAAATACCTGCTTGTCATGTTTTTCCCATTTCCAAACCTGGTCGTTAATTTCTTCGCCGCCATATTGCTGCCCAAAGGTTTTTAGCCCGCCCGGTGTTTTTACAAAACGGGTAACCACCAGCATTTCACGGTTAATTAATGAATCGGGTATTTCGTAGTAATATTTGCCATCAACTTTATAAGTGTTGAAAAGGCCGCTATCAGCCTTGGTTTTGGCCGGGATAAGATCACTGAACTTTTTAATGCCCTCTTTTTTGGGAGCCCCGGTTGTTGCTGTCGCAACGGTGCCGTTAGCGGTAGTGGTTGTTTTTAAGGTAAGGCTTTGGTTTGCGGTTTGCTTTTTTGTGGCACATGAGCCAGCCAAAACAGCAAGTGCCAGTACTGAGCCGCGCAAATAAATACCCGGCAGCGAATGTTTTTTCATTTATTACAATAGTTTTAACCGTAAACTTATATAAAAAACAGGTCTTTTTTTAGTGATAAAGCGGTTTATCAGCAATAAATAACAGATATTATTAATTATATGCGTCGTTTTAATGTCAGCACAACATTATCAACACGCTTATCGTGATATACTTCAAGCAGCAGGCTCCGGTCATCCCTTGATTTAAAAAGTTCGTCGATATCCTGAAGGCTCATTCTTGAAACCGGTTTAAAGTTTATGGATATGATCTCGTCGTCACGTTCCAGGCCAACCTCATCGGCTGCGGAACCTGGCTCTACCCTGCTGATCACGATCCTTTCCAGGTGATCGCCGGCGGCATAATATTCAAGGCCGCTCATGTCATGTTCAAAAGGATCATTATAGGTTGAACCTGGTTTTAAGTACATGGCGCTGTCGGGGTAGTCCAGGATAACAGTAAACCGCTTTAATATACCAACACCCAGGTTTCCATCCCGCTTCACCATCAAATTGGTTTGATTGTTCCTGTCATCGGGAAAGGAGGCCAATACCTTCTTCATCCTGAATTTACCTAAATCAAATTCATCCATTCTGCTTATAAAGCCGTTTATAGGTCCGTTTAAGCCGATGCCAAGATTGGCCGAAGCAATAAACTTTTGCGGAAGGCCATAAGTTTCGATATAATGCTCAATTGATACCGGATGCCCGGCTCCAAGGTCAACAACCAGTTTGGTTTTTATAGGTGCAATGCCTGGCATAAACGCTTTAGCATAAACGTATGCTTTCCTGTCCTCAACAGACATCGGGATTTTATTGGCTTTTCTGAAAGGTTTAAGGTCTTTGGGGCGACATACGGTAACTACGCTGTCCTGGAAACTGATCTTTACGGCCAGGTTGTTAAAAAATTCGTATCCCAACAAGCCGTGAATTGGCATGCCTGCATACCCCGAAAGGTTAAAGACATCTTTTTTTAAAATGGCGGCAGCAACATCATAGCTAACTAATCCGGGTATGGCAATATCTAAGGTTGAAGTTACATAGGCTTCAGAATCGTCGCCTTCGCCAAGGCCGGGGATTTTTAATGTACGCTTATTAGGAATGCTGATGGAATCAACTAATTTAGGATCGGTTATGATCATGAGCCCTACGCCGGTATCCAATATAAAATTAAAGGGCCCTTTATGGTTGATCTTGAGTTGAATGATCATCAGGTTTCGCTCCAGCTTGAACGGAATATTCACCTTTTTTTTATGTACATCAAGATCAAAGTACTGGGCCCGGGCTGTGGTTGTAAAGCAAAATGTTAACACAAATGCCAGCCACAATGCTCCCGGATGGCGTAAATTATAATATAGCTTGTGTAACAAAGTGGTTATAGTTGGTATATTAAATTTACGAGATTTATTTGTTAAATAATTATTTTATTATGCGAAAGTCAACAATTTCATTTCTGTTAATTGTTTGTGTTTTATCCTTGTTTCATGATATTATTTATGCCCGTTCAATAAAAAAAAGGAAGGTTAAAAAGCTGTTTAAACATTCGCAGATTGTTAATGACCACTTTACCGGTTTTGCCCTTTATGACCTGGATGAGCATAAAATGATATTTGAGCTAAATGCCGATAAATACTTTACCCCTGCATCCAATACCAAGCTTTTTACTTTTTATACCTGTTTGAAAATGTTGGGCGATTCGATCCCGGCATTGCGGTATAAAACCCGCGGCGACTCGCTGATTTTTTGGGGCACAGGCGACCCCTCCTTTCTGCACAGTGATTTGAAAGGGATAAATGGCCTTAACTTTTTGAAGAGAAGCAGCAAACAGCTTTTTTATTCGCCCGGAAATTATACCGGTGAGTTTTTTGGCGCAGGCTGGGGTTGGGACGATTACAATGATTATTATCAGGCCGAAATAACCGCCCTGCCCATTGAAGATAATGTAGCCCAACTATATGCCGATAACGACGGTAACATGCAGGTGAAGCCCAATTATTTAAAGCGTTTTCTGAATGTCGATGTCAATTACCATCCGGCGGCGTTTAAGGTAAAACGCGATTTTATCAGCAATAATTTTGTATATCCTGCCGGAGAGATCCCTAAAAATTACAAGCAGGAAATTCCCTGGAAAACAAGCTTGCAATTGACCATGGCCCTGTTGCAGGATACGCTGAAAAAGCCCGTATCATTATTGCAGGAGCCTATGGCCGCTGATGCCAAAATTATTTACAACGCCAATGCCGATTCGGTTTACCGGCGGATGCTGCAACCAAGTGATAATTTTATTGCCGAACAATTACTGCTGGTATGTTCATCGATGAAATTTAACACACTCAGCACGGATTCGGTGATCAACTATTCAAAAGCACATTTTTTGAGTGATTTGCCCGATGCGCCGCAATGGGTAGATGGTTCGGGCTTATCGCGCTATAATTTGTTTACGCCCCGGGATCTGGTGGCCCTGCTGATCAAAATTCGGGATGAAGTGAAAGATGAAAACCTGCTGCATAGCATGATGCCAATAGGTGGCGTGGCAGGTACAATTAAAAGCGCCTATAAAACCGATAACGGGCAGCCATTTGTATGGGCTAAAACCGGGTCGTTGAGCAACAACCATAATCAAAGCGGGTACATTGTTACCCGCAAGGGTAAACGCCTGGCTTTTGCATTCATGAACAACAATTTCACCCGCTCAACCCGCGAAATAAGGGATGAGATGGTGAGGATCATGACGTATATACATGAAGAGTTTTAAAATAGATATTAGATCTATGTCATTGCGAGGAGGGACGACGAAGCAATCGCATGCTATACAGGGCAGCTATGCCTCCGTGCGGTTGCCACGCTACGCTCGCAATGACATGGTTTTACGTTTCCATGTCCCTTTATAACTTTGGCGCAAGTGTTGTGTGATTGGTTGCGGGCCTGGTCACTTGTGCCGGCTCGATAAAGCACAAGTCTCCGCCCCCACATTTCTCTGCTCAAGACTTGCGCTAAAGATGGCGCCAAAGATGCCTGCCCGGTAAAAGGTCTTTATCCTTTCCCCTTGTCCTCTTCTTTTTTCAAATTTCCTTCAAGTTGTGGGTTTTGTGCGGGAAGAATTTTTACCCTGTGTTCAATCTCGGTTTGCTGGATGTGAACGGCATAATCGGCCGGTTCGATGTGGCTGCCGCTGGCTTCGGCAAATACCTGGGTAAACTCTGCACCAATGTATAAAATAGCCGATGTGTAATAAATCCAGACTAAAATCACAATGATAGAGCCCGCAGCGCCATAAGCCGAACCCTGTGCTGTATATTGAATATAAAGGCTGATAGCGTACTGGCCAATCATAAACAGGATAGCCGTAAATACCGCACCACTGCGCACATCTTTCCATTTGATCTTAACATCGGGCAAAAACTTGAATATGATACCGAATAAAGTAGTGATCACCACCAGGGTAATACCGAGGTTTATGCCTTTAACAAGGAATTTGGTTACCGCGTCTATCTGGGGGAAAAAGCGCTGGATCTGGTCCTGAACAGCGGTTATAACGATATTGATAATGAGCGTCGCCAATAATAAAAAACCAAGGCTTATGATGAGCGAAAATGATACGAAGCGATTTTTTAACAGCTGCACCCAGCCACTTTTCGGCTTAGCCTTAACCCGCCAGATCATGTTGAGCGAGTCCTGGATCTCGATAAAAATACTGCTTGCTCCCAATAATAGCGTTACCACACCAATAACAACGGCAATGCCCGATTTTCCGGACAATGCAAGGTGTTTTAAAGCATCCTGGATTTGGGCTGCCGGTCCTTTGCCAACGTAGCGAACAATTTCTGGGTAAAGGCGGTCGGTTGCCGCATCCTGTCCAAAGACAAGACCGGCTACTGATATTACGATGATTAATAAGGGAGCGATTGAAAAAACAGTATAATAAGCAAGGGAAGCACTTAATTTTAAGCCATTATCTTTTGAAAAGCCAGTGAAGGATGCCAGGAGTACCTTCCATAGTTGTTTAAAATATTCTTTGCTAAAAAACTTCATGCGTGTAGATTAAAGGTTGACATCTGTTTGTGGATGATTATGCAATATTGATGCCTTTTGTAAGCAGCCTGTAATAAAAGTTGTAAATTTTAATGGAGTATCAAAAGGGTTACAGCCCCTGAACCGGAATATCCAACAGCTCATACTTTTCCCAGCCGGTAAAGTCATAGTGCCACCATTCTGTTGATATCACCCTGAAGCCGTATTTGGCCATCACATTTTTCAGGAGCTCCCGGTTGTCAATTTGCTGCTGCGGTAAATCAATATAGTTTGCGCCGGCCTTGCGGCTAAAGCTGTCAAAGCCGGTTGGCATATCCAGTTCTTTGCCGGTTTTAAGGTTAATAACAGAAAGATCAATGGCACAGCCCCGGTTATGTTTTGATCCTTTGCGCGGGTCGGCAACAAAATTGGTATCGGGCGCCATTTCATAAAAGTTAACAGTAACCGAATACGGACGGTAAGCATCGTAAATTTTAAGACCAAGGCCCTGCATTTTTAATTCGGCCTCAACCTGCTGTAAGGCCTTCACTACCGGAAGCCTTGCATAAGCTTTGGCCGTTGTATACATACGGCGATGCATAAAATTGTTGGTAGTGGCATACCGCAGGTCTAAGGCAATCTCTGGAATGTATTTTTTTATTTCAACCAGTTGTTTATCGGGGTTAGCCTTAACCTGTAGTTTATAGCGGGCAATACCGCAAATTTTTGTACTGTCGATGTATTTATAATGCTGGGCACTAACGCGAAATGTTGCGGCAATAAATATCAACAGCAATAAAAACTTCCGGGCCATATTACCTGTGCGATACGATAAGCAGATCGAGGTCTTTGCAGGGGATGGAGAAGCGTTCGCCAATGTGTTTGTTGGTAAGCTGTCCCTGATAAATATAAACCGCGTTACGCACGCCCGATTTTTGCCATATGAGGTTTTTAATGCCGCCCATATCGCCGATATCAAGCAGTATTGGCGCAAAAATATTGGTGAGTGCATAAGTAGCGGTGCGGGCTACACGCGATGCAATGTTTGGTACACAGTAATGAATAACATCATGCTTACGGAAAACAGGGTGCGTGTGGTTGGTAACTTCGGATGTTTCAAAACAACCGCCCTGATCAATACTTACATCAATGATCACCGAATCGCGTTTCATGCGGCTAACAGTAGCTTCAGAGATAATGCAGGGGCTGCGGCCGTCTTCGGCACGAAGCGCGCCTATGGCCACATCACATGTAGTAATGGCTTTTTCCAAAACAATGGGCTGCACCACCGAAGTGAAAACACGGTTGCCTATATTGTTTTGCAGGCGGCGAAGCTTGTATATCGAAGGATCAAATACCTTAACTTCGGCACCCAGGGATATGGCTGTCCGGGCGGCGTACTCCCCTACCGTACCTGCACCAAGGATCACAATTTCGGTAGGCGGAACACCGGTTATGCCACCCAGCATCAGGCCTTTGCCTTCAAAAACATTGCTTAAATATTCGGCGGCTATGAGTATGGATGTTGCGCCCACAATTTCGCTCATGGCCCTTACCACGGTAAGTATATTGCCCTCATCGCGCAGATGCTCAAAGCTTAGTGCGGTGATTTTTTTAACCATCAGGGCGTGGATACTTTCGGCCTTGAGGGTAGCCATTTGCAGGGTAGAGATCAGGATCTGCCCTGGTTTCATCATCTCAATTTCGTGAGGAGTAGGCGGCGCTATTTTGATGATGATATCAGCTTCATATACCTTTTTGGTATCATACACTATCTGCGCGCCCTGTTCGCTATAATCCTTGTCCGAAAAATTGGCGGCCTGCCCCGCATGGCTTTCCAGCAATACGTCGTGGCCGTTATTAACCAGTAAGGCCACCGACAGTGGGGTTAAAGGCACACGGTTTTCCTGGAAGGAAACTTCTTTTGGAATGCCGATGTACAGCTTGTTCTTTTTACTTTTTACCTCCAGCAACGACTCCTGGGGTTGCATCATTGCTTGTTTGGCAATATCCGAAAACCCGCTGTATATCCCTGAACTCATGATGTATTGTTTTAAAGGCTGTTGAAGATAATAAAAAACGACGGATGATAAAACTAAATATTTTCGATGCTGATGCTTCGCGAATTGCTGTCCAAAACCTGGATCCGGATATTGGCGTAGTGGTCAGGTAGCAGGTCGGGAATCTTTTCGGGCCACTCGATAAAGCAGTAGGCATCGCTGTAAAAATATTCCTCGTAGCCCATATCCAAAGCTTCCGTTTGGTTTTTGAGGCGATAGAAGTCGAAATGATAGATCCTGTTTTTGTGGCCGATGTATTCGTTCACGATGGAA
This sequence comes from Mucilaginibacter sp. Mucisp86, assembly GCF_047324315.1. NCBI lineage: Bacteria > Pseudomonadati > Bacteroidota > Sphingobacteriia > Sphingobacteriales > Sphingobacteriaceae > Mucilaginibacter > Mucilaginibacter sp. Mucisp86. The sequence continues at coordinate 2,697,422 of NZ_CP168503.1, read as the reverse complement.
AACGTTGGACTGGTAGCCGGTTCGGTTACACCCAAAGCCTCACATAGTGCTTTAATAAGGGTGGTTTTCCCTGCCCCCATTTCGCCATAAAAAAGAAAAATTTTATTTCCCGCCGAGCTGGCCAATATGGCTTCGGCAGCCTGCGGTAACTGGGATAGTGAATTTACAGATAGTTGCACAGTGTAATGATGTTATTCTATACCAATGTCATTGCGAGCGTAGCGCGGCAATCGCATACTTTACAGGACGGATATGCTTCCGTGCGGCGGCCTCTCTTCGTTTATAATGACGTAATTGTACGTTATTGATTATTAAAATATATTTTTCGATCGTTTTATAAATATGGGCGTTCCCGTTAGCTAACGGCCCGGGCTTTCCGTTACAAGTCCTCGCCTTTTCTGCCCGCAATCCAGCCCGCGCTGTGGGCTTTTCACTGCAATCCCTAACGCGGCCCCGCGCACCATCATTAAATATATTTTAAACGTCATCTCGTTTTTTCGCGACTTTCCTGATGGTTACTTGCAATGGCATATGTTTTACATTCAAAAATACTCAAAATCCCTAAATTATAAATTAGCTGTCAACGCTTTAAAAAAGGCTTCTTTAGCTTCAATATGCGGGATATGCCCGCAATTGTCAAACTCAATGAGCTTGCAACCCGGGATCTTTTTGGCGGTTTCGGGTCCTAAGACCTTATACTGACCGTGTTTGGCTTTTTCTTCGTCGCTAAGCAAGGCCTTGCCCACAATGGTTTTATCCTCTTTACCGATGAACAGTACCGTAGGCGCTTTAATGAGCCCGAACTCATAGCAAACCGGCTGCTCATAGATCATTTCAAAGGTGAGTGCCGCAACTTTAGCATAGCGCGGAAAATCAGCGCTTTTACTTACCCCTGCGCCAATGTTTACCAAATAATCGTATTCGGGTTTCCATGAAGTGAAATACGATGTTTGGTAATATTTCTTGACGCTTTCGTAACTGGTTTTCAGCTCGGCTTTGTAGTCATCTTCTGCACTGTTATAAGGCACAAAGGTGCGGTAATCTTCCAAGCCGATGGGGTCTTCAAGCAGTAGTTTTTCAACCTTGTCGGGGTACATTAATGTAAAACGGGTAGCCAGCATCCCACCCATAGAATGCCCCATCAGCGTAATTTTTTGTATCCCCAAACTATCCAGCAGGTTTTTGTTAAATCTCGCCAGCTGATGAAAACTATAATGAATAAATGCTTTTGACGATTTACCAAACCCTATTTGATCGGGGACGATTAGCCGGTAGCCTTTATCGGTTAATAGCTTCATTACATCTTTCCAATAATATCCGCCAAAGTTTTTCCCATGGAAAAGCACGATAGTTTTGCCATTGGGGGCGGCAGGTTTTACATCCATATAGGCCATGCGGATGTCCTGCCCTTCTATTTTTACTGGCATAAAGTTTACCGGGTATGGGTATTTTACATTTTCGAGCGTGATGGAAAGGGGATCGGACTGGGCGCGTGCTGCAAGGGCTGCGGATATCAGGAGAAGAAAGATTAGTATTTTACGCATGTAGAAGATACAGGAGTTGGGATTAAATGTTTGTCACTTGGTTCCTAAAGGAGGAGTTTGACCTGATGGTGACGATTACATAGCCAGCAGTAATAAGCTCGCAAAGGCGCGAAGACGCTAAGAAAAAACTTTGCGCCTTCGCGCCTTTGCGAGAAATAGTGTATAAGCCGGAAAATCATCTAAACAAAAAAAGTCCCGCCAAACGGCAGGACTTTCATTTAATAGTTTAACTCAGATCAGGATTTTTTATTGCTGTTAAATCCAAAGGGAACCACCACTTTAAAGCTGATGTTGCGGCCCATGTTGAAGATCCCTCGCTGTACACCTTCGGGTACATTAGGGTTATCAAAATACTTAAGCCTGCTCATGTTTGATTGATAATTAACATTGGCAAGGTTGGTGCCTTCAACAAAAAGCTTAATAACCGGCTGGCCGGCTTTGTTAACAATATTGCCGCCAAAGCCCGCGCTTAACAGGTTGTAGCCTGCTGTGTAGGTTTCTGTTCCGTATGCCGCGAAAAAGCGGTCTTGTGCGCTGTAATGGTCAAAGCCAACAAAGGCATAAATGCTTTTAACTTTGCCGAAGCCACCGTTAAATGTACCGCGTAACTCTGAATGTGTGTGCAATGGCGGGATAAATGGCAGATATTTTAAGCTGTCGGCAACCGGGCCGCCGTTGCCTTTGTTTTCGCCGTAAGTTAGGCTTAGTGCGTTTTCAAAATGCAGCCATGATATGGGGTGCAGGTCCACATTAACCTCGCCGCCATAAATGCGTGCCTTGCTTTGTACATAAGTAAACGTAGTGTAGCCTTGTGTATAAACCGGACTACCGTCTGAAGCTAACACCTGTTGCTGGTAAATGTAGTTCGACAGGTTGTTGTTAAACACCTCAACACTGGCCGAAATATTGGGCAGCGTAAGGAATGTGCCGATATCTTCTTGCAAGCTAAACTCAGGTTTGAAGTTTTTGTCGCCGATGTGGTAGATCTGTGAACCCGGATCCGGTCCGTTGGCCGAGATTTCGGCAATACTTGGTGCCCTGAACCCGCGTGAGATATTACCCTTGATCAGGAACGCGTCTGATACATTATAGGTTGCCCCAAAGCTACCAGAAAAACCACTGAACCTTTTGTTAAACGAATCGAATTGTTTAGTAACGTTTGCTGCGGTTTCGGGATTGCTGCCGGTATATAACTGCGGAAACCCATTCCGGCCGAGGGTATCAACATAGGCTGCGCTGTTGCTGAACGAGCGGGTATCATACCTTGCACCAGCCGAAAGGTCAAGCTTGCCGAAGCTCTTTTTAATAACAAAGAACGGGCCGATATCAAACTGGTGATAAGCCGGTATCGGGAAATCGGTGGCATCGCCAATGGTATTGTTTTGGTACTGTCCGTTAACGCCAAAGGTGGTTTCATACTCATTGCCGATGTTAAAGTTATATTTAACATCATAAGTATAAGTAGTAAGGTGCAGGTTAAGCCCGGCAATATCGCCGGCCTCGGGGTGGGTATATTCGCGACGGTGGCTATATTGGTACCCAAGGTTAACTGCCAGGTTCCCGTTGCCTAAAATGAAGTTACTGTTGTTGTAGATACGGTAAAGCTGTACATGCTGGTGCAGCGTCGGGATGCTGTACGAGTTTAAAACAGACTGCGGAACAATTGGTCTGAAGGCATCATCTTCGGTAATTTGACGGGTAAACTTTCGGGTAAGTGAATCACGGCTGCCGTCGGGAATGGCTTGTTCATCGTCAAACAGCGAGGCATGCAGATATGAATAACCCCATGATTTGTTAAGGCCCACCATTACACGGGCATCTTTTTCGCGGTAGTTGGTGGCATAAACGCGACCGTCATGCTCGTTTTGATAATCTTTACTGCCCTTAGCCGAGATCACTGTACCCCAGATAAGGCCATTCTGATTACCCTGCAACCGGAATGAGCCGTTATATAATCCCTGGTTAGTACCATACAATCCTTGTACCGATCCGAGGATTTTGCCTTCGGGTACCGGTGCCGGTGTGATCAGGTTTACAACACCGCCAATAGCATCCGAACCATAGGTTAAACTTGCCGGGCCTTTGATCACCTCCACCCTGTCGATAGAGTTTTGATCCACTTCGATACCGTGCTCATCTCCCCATTGCTGGCCTTCCTGGCGGATACCATCCTGCAGCGTGATCACCCTGTTGTAGCCGAGGCCGTGAATAAAGGGTTTTGATACGTTAGGGCCGGTAGTAACCGCACTTACGCCGGGCAATGTAGCTATCTGGTCGATGATGTTACCCGATGCTGCGCGCTGCTCCAAATAGGCCTTGCCTACTGCAACCATCGGTACGGGGCTGCGTTTTATTTCGGTGGCTTTGCTCACACCGGTAATCACAACCTCGCCGGCTTCGAGCGATGAGGTTTGCATTTTAACATCCAGCACGCTTGTTTTTGAAAAGTCGACCCTTTGGTTAACGGTTAAATAACCTATATATGTTACCTGCACCAGGAAAACTCCTTTAGGTACACTGCCAAAACTGTATTTGCCGTTTACATCGGTAATTGCCCCTTTACGTAAATCCGGAATATTTACTGTTGCGCCAATGATCGGTTTGCCATCGGCCTTATCAGTAATAGTGCCCGAAAGGCTGCCAATGGCATCGTCGGTGTTATTGTTTATGGTGATAACAGTGCTTTTGGCAAATGCTATGGATTGAGCAAATACTAATAATATAATGAAGCTTATAAGCTTTAATTTCATGATGAAAATTTAAAAAAATCGATAGATACCGTTAATGACAACGGCGTTGTTTTTAAGGAAAAGATAAAGCGGAGTTATGCCATAACCGGCGGCGCCCTTCCGGCAGAAAGGATAAGCGCAATGCTTATAAAATCGTAGTCGCCGGCTTTAAAAACATGATCGGATGTTACGAGGGGTATTAAAAATGTGTTATTGCTAACAACTACAGCATCGGTGTGATGCATGGCATCGCACAGCAAACATTTTTCTTTGACGGTTTGCCGCCCCTGGGCCAGGTGGCTGTGTTTGGTGATCCCTTTAATAAGTGTATGCTGGTGCGAATAAACCATATACTGCCCGGCCACAAAGCAAACAAGCAGCAGCCATGCAAATACAATATGTAGGCGGTTTTTTTTCACAGTCAACATTCCATATAACGGAATACAGCAAAAGTAAGTATTAAAACGTGAATATTAATGCAACATTGTAACAATAATGCGATCGTTCATTAGTTCACTGGTTCATTAGTTTATTTGTCCTTCCCCCGTATAGCGCTGTTAAAATAGGGTTATCAAACTTTTGACCAATGAACAGTGAACTAATGAACCAATGAACCTATCTTTGCACCCTATGACACCTGCCGAGATCAATAAAAAATGGGAAGTGCTGCAGCAGCGGATAGCTGAGGAGTTTGACAACGAGAAGCCCGATATAAAAGTGATGCTTTTTTTGATTGGTGTGCAGGAGTTGGGGCAAGGTCCGCGGAAATTCAGTAAGCGCCAAAAGGAAGAGCTGATGCATATTGCCACCTGCCGCTTAATGAGTATGATGGGTTTTTACGAGCTCGAAGGCCTTGACCAGGACGGCTGGCCACATTGGAAACGTATAAAAGTGATCCCTAACTATACCCTGCTTGAACAGGAAATGATGATGAAATCGCTCATTGTTAATTACTTTGAGGAGATGGATGGGGTAGAATAGTGAGTGGTTTATTGAGTTGAATAGTTTAGTATTTGCTATCTTCATCAATCAATAAAAAAATCAACGCAATCAGCGAAATCAAAATAATCAACGGTCTATGAGGAAACTTTTTACCCTAAGCATTCTTTTATTAACCCTTAGTGCTGCCTTTGCCGGCCCGCCTAAAAACCAGTACGTGCGCATCCATACGGTTTATGGCGATTGTATCCTTCGCCTGTATAATGAAACTCCCTTGCACCGGGATAACTTTATCAAGCTTACCAAAAAAGGATTTTATAATGGTACGCTGTTTCACCGGGTGATCCAGAATTTTATGATCCAGGGTGGCGACCCTGATTCAAAAGATCCGGTAAAAGCTAAACCAGGAGCCGAGCTGGGCAATGGCGATGTGGGCTACACCATCCCGGCCGAATTTCGTGACAGCCTGTTTCATAAACGTGGGGTACTTGCTGCAGCCCGTGATGATAATCCCAAAAAAGAATCAAGCGGCTGCCAGTTTTATATTGTAGAAGGCAAGCGCTTTACCGATGGCAAACTGGATACGCTGGAAAACACCCGCCTTAAAGGCCGCAAAATCCCGGCATGGCAGCGCGATTGGTATAAATCAGTTGGTGGTTCTCCGCACCTTGATCAAAACTATACCGTTTTTGGCGAGGTAGTTTCGGGTATCGATATGGTTGATAGGATTGCTGCTGTTAAAAAAGATGCCAATGATCGCCCAAATGCCGATGTGCCTATGACCGTTGAGTTGCTGAGCAAAAAGGAATGCAGGCAGTTGGATAAGATTCTTTTCCCCCCGGCCCCCTGAAGGGGGAGCTTAAGCGGATAATGGAGTGGCGAAGGGTTTATTATAGATATTATTAATATTGCAGTTTAAACTATAAAAGAAATTCCCCCTTTAGGGGGTTAGGGGGCATGAAAATACTTACATATAACGTTAACGGTATCCGTTCGGCAATAAACAAAGGATGGCTGGCCTGGCTGCAGGCTACTGATGCTGATGTTGTTTGTTTGCAGGAAATTAAAGCAACGCCTGATGTACTCACCGATCTTGGTTTGGTTGACCAGATGGGCTATCAGCACTACTGGTTCCCGGCCGAAAAGAAAGGCTATAGCGGTACCGCCATTTTTACCAAAATTTTGCCCAAACATATTGAGTACGGCTGCGGTATTCCCGACTTTGATCGTGAAGGCCGCTGCATCCGCGTTGATTTTGATGAGGTATCGGTGATGAGTGTTTATTTTCCGTCGGGCTCAAGCGGCGATGAGCGCCAGGTTTTCAAGTATCGTTTTCTGGATGAGTTTGGTAAATATCTTACACTGCTAAAAGTAGAACACCCAAACCTGGTGGTTTGTGGTGATTACAACATTTGCCACCGCCCTATTGATATCCACAACCCCAAATCAAACGCCAATTCATCAGGCTTTTTGCCGGAGGAACGCGAATGGATGGAGAATTTTATTGAGGGCGGCTTTATAGATACCTTCCGCCACGTAAATAAAGAGCCGCATAATTACACCTGGTGGAGTTTCCGTGCCGGAGCCCGCGGTAAAAACTTAGGCTGGCGTATTGATTATGCTATGGCCAGCACCCCATTGGAAGATAAGATCCGTAGGGCAGCGATACTGCCCGAAGCTAAGCACTCCGATCATTGCCCGGTATTGCTGGAGCTGGAGTTTTAACCCCTCTAAATCTCCCCTGAAGGGGAGACTTTAAAAGAAACATTAAAGGGATTTACTTTGGCCCGTACGTAACCACCGGAACAATCATTTCCTCTAACGAGATCCCTCCGTGCTGGAAGGTTTCATTATAAAAGTTCACAAAATGGTTGTAATTGTTCGGGTACACGAAATAGCTGTCTTCCTTCGCAAAAACAAAGCTTGAGCTGATGTGCAGCCTCGGCAGCATGGCATCATGCGGGTTGCGGATATGGAAAACCTCCTTGGCATTATAGTTAAGGTTTTTGCCTTGTTTATAGCGCAGGTTGGTGTTTGTATTCCTGTCGCCCACAATTTTGCTTGGATTTTTTACGCGGATGGTGCCATGATCGGTAGTAATCACCACTCTTACTTGTTTTTGAGCCAGGTATTTCAACAGGTCATACAGCGGCGAGTGTTCAAACCACGACAGAGTTAATGAGCGGTAAGCGGCATCGTCACTTGCCAGCTCGCGGATCATCTGCATATCTGTACGGGCGTGCGACAGCATATCAACAAAGTTGTACACCACCACGTTAAGCTCGTTGTTCATGAGGTTATTCACCGACTCATTCAGTGCCCGGCCTTCGTCAATATTCAGGATTTTATGGTACGAGTGTTTGCAATCTTTGCGCAGCACCCGTTTCAGGTGATCGGCTAAAAAGTCGGCTTCGTACAAGTTTTTGCCACCTTCATCTTCATCGTTTTGCCACATTGATGGATAGCGTTTTTCCATGTCCAGAGGCATCAGTCCCGAAAAAATGGAATTACGCGCATATTGCGTAGCTGTTGGCAGGATACTGTAATAAGTATCCTCTTCCTCCAATCTGAAATATTCGGAGATAATAGGGTTAATGATCTTAAACTGATCATAACGGAGGTTATCTATCAAAATAAAAAACAGCGGGCCTTTGCCATCCAGCTTAGGGAACACCTTCTTTTTAAATAATTGCGGAGATGAGGTAGGCGCCAGATCAGGGTTCTTGATCCAGTTCAGATAGTTGCGTTCCACAAATTTGCAAAACTGCATGTTGGCTTCTGCCTTTTGCAGCGTCAGGATCTCGTGCATCCCGGCATCTTCCAGCTTTTCGAGCTCAAGCTCCCAATAGATCAGTTTTTTGTAAACATCAACCCATTCCTGGTGGCTTAGGTTTTCGTTAAGCGTCATGCCCAGGGTACGGAAATCCATCTGGTAAGCCATGGTGGTTTTTTCGGTAACGAGGCGTTTGTTCTCGGTCAGTTTCTTGATGGTAAGCAATATCTGCTTAGGGTGCACCGGCTTTATCAGGTAGTCGTCTATCTTCGATCCGATGGCATCTTCCATCAGGTACTCTTCCTCATTTTTGGTGATCAGTACAATAGGAACATCATTATTGATGTTCTTGATCTGTTGAAGGGTTTCCAGACCTGTAAGGCCGGGCATGTTTTCGTCAAGAAAAACCAGGTCGAAATAATTGCTCTTAAAAGAGTCGACAGCGTCGTAGCCATTGGTAACGGTGGTTACTTTGTAGCCCTTTTCGCCCAGGAAAAGTATATGTGGTCTTAGCAGGTCAATTTCGTCATCGGCCCATAAAATGGTGGTGTCTTGCATGGTATGTATATTAAATTTCTGAATCAGAATTTTCAGGATTTGAAAATTTTCAGAATGATTCAGTATAAGGTTAAATGTTAATTCAAATATCGGTTTTTTTACCCGACATTCTGTAAATCCTAAAATCCTGTAAATTCTGATTCAGACAAGTTCTGATTATGACAGTAAACCCCAAATAGATGCTTTTGTTGTTACACAGTAAAGGTATTAACAAAATTTAACAAACCTGACGCGCTTATTTTACCTTTGTTTTACATTTTTGCACTTACATAAGCAGCATTGAATAAAAAGAAAATAATAAACGACCCGGTTTACGGTTTTATCAGTATCCCAACCGAACTGATATTTGACCTTATATCCCACCCATACTTTCAACGGTTACGCTATATCAAGCAGTTGGGCATGACGCACCTGGTATATCCCGGCGCATTGCATACCCGTTTTCATCATGCTTTGGGTTCCATGTATCTGATGGATACAGCGCTCGAAACATTGCGAAGCAAAGGCCACCAGATCTCAGCCGAAGAAGAAGAAGCGGTTACCATTGCTATATTATTACATGATATTGGCCACGGCCCTTTTTCACATGCCCTCGAAAATACAATTATTGATGGCATTGCCCATGAAGATATTTCTTCAATGCTGATGAATAAGCTTAATGCCCGGTTTGAGGGTAAGCTTACCATGGCCATTGATATTTTTAATGATACTTACCCGCGGAAGTTCCTGCACCAGTTGGTATCCAGTCAGCTGGATATGGACAGGTTGGATTATCTTAACCGCGACAGTTTCTTCACAGGTGTATCTGAAGGGGTGATCAGCTCCGAGCGGATCATTAAAATGCTTAATGTTAAAGATGATCATGTGGTTGTTGATGAAAAGGGCATTTACTCGATAGAGAAATTTTTAATAGCCCGCCGCCTTATGTACTGGCAGGTTTATCTGCATAAAACAGTAATAGCCGGCGAGGAAGTTTTGACCAAGATCTTCAGACGTGGCCGCGAACTGATATCACAGGGCGAAGAATTATTTGCGACCCCAGCCCTGCTGCATTTCTTGAAAAGACGGATCAGCCGTGACGCGTTCATGAATGAAGACCATCACCTGGAAACTTTTGCCTGCCTGGATGATACCGATATTATGGCCTCGGTAAAAGTCTGGGCCTATCATCCCGACCAGGTGCTTTCGCACCTTTGCAAAAACCTGGTGCAGCGCAACTTATTCAGGGTTGATATTACCAACGAATGCCCGGATGAGGTTTTTGTTGAACAGCTCCGCCAAAAAGCAATGCAGAAATATGGGATAACTTATGAAGATGCTGCGGCATATTTTGTATTTACCACTTCCATCCGCAACAATGCTTATAATCAGAACGATGGCAATATTTGTATCTTGATGAAGAACGGACAGGTAAAGGATATTGCTGCTGCCAGCGATAACTCAAACCTAATGGCTTTGGCTAAAACGGTAAAGAAACACATATTGTGTTATAATAAGGAGTTGTTGAATTAGGAAGCCGTTTAAGGTTAACCACTGTTGACGTAGAGACGCATCACATGCGTCTGCCACATGCAAATTAAGAAAGCTAAGCACCTTGAAAAGTCGGCTTATCTTGTGGAAGACGCATGTGATGCGTCTCTACATAAAAATGGTTTTAACAAATAGTAAAACAAAACCAGATATACACCTGCGACAAATGAAGAAATGGTGAAAAATGAAACACTATGACAGTCAAAACTTTTTAACGTGTGTTCATAACTCATTAATAATTTGTTGCTTCAATTTTAACATTTAAATTTGCCCGATGCAATTTACCGCACATGATATAAGTCTACTGCTTAACGGAACTGTTGAGGGCGATGCTGCAGCTACGGTTAGCCAGCTTGCCAAGATAGAAGAAGCGGGAGCCGGCAGTCTTTCTTTTTTGGCCAACCCTAAGTATGAGCAGTTTTTGTATACCACCAATGCCTCAATTGTTATTGTAAATAATGATCAGCAACTAACTGCTCCGGTAAAAGCTACACTGATCAGGGTGGCGAATGCTTATAGTGCATTTACCGTGCTGCTCGAAAAATATAACACATTCAGGCTTGATAAAAAGGGGATTGAGCAGCCAAGCTTTATCCATCCAACGGCGCAGATTGGTGCAGGGGCTTATATCGGCGCGTTTGCTTATATAGGCCAAAATGTAACTATCGGCGATAATTGTAAAATCTACCCTAATGTTAATGTGGGAGACAATGTAACCCTTGGAAACAATGTAACCTTGTTTGCCGGTGCTACGGTTTATTTTGATTGCGTTATCGGGAACAATGTGATAGTACACTCGGGCGCGGTAATAGGCAGCGACGGCTTTGGCTTTGCCCCTAACCCCGATGGCACTTATACCAAAATTGCACAGATTGGTAATGTAATATTGGAGGATGACGTTGAAGTGGGTTCAAATACTACTATTGACAGGGCAACCATGGGGTCGACCATAGTACGTAAAGGAGTAAAGATTGATAACCTGATCCAAATAGCTCATAATGTAGAGATTGGCGCGCATACTGTAATTGCAGCACAATCGGGTATATCGGGCAGTACCAAAATTGGCGAAAGGGTTGTAATTGGTGGCCAGGTTGGTTTTGCCGGGCACCTCAATATCGCCAACGGATCGCAGTTTTCGGCCCAGACAGGAATAAACGGCTCTGTTACAGAAGAGGGTAAGGCATGGGGAGGCTCTCCATATATGCCATATAAAGATTACCTTCGTGCCCACGCTAAGCTGCGAAAGCTGCCGGAGCTTGACCGCAAGGTGTACGAGCTTGAAAAATTGATTGAAGAACTACGTAAAGGCAAGGCAAGCGAATAGCCTTAGCCGGTAAATTTAAATATGAACGTTAAACAAAGAACTATTAAAGCGCCGGTTTCGGTATCAGGAACAGGCTTGCACACCGGACAAAGCGTTACAATGACCTTTAATCCTGCCCCTGAAAACCACGGATATAAATTCAGGAGGGTTGATATTCCCGGTGAGCCAATTATTGATGCCGATGTTGATAATGTAAGCGATACTTCGCGCGGAACATCTATCAGTCAAAACGGTGCTACAGTAAATACTGTTGAACACGTATTGGCAGCCCTGGTTGGCCTTGAAATTGATAACGTGCTGATTGACCTTGATGGCCCCGAAACGCCCATTATGGACGGCAGTTCGATCCAGTTTGTTGACGTAATAACCGAAACAGGTTTTCTTGAGCAGGACGCAGACCGCGAATATTATCATATCCCTTATAACATTCACTACTCTGAACCCGATCGCAAAGTAGAAATGGTTGCCATGCCTTTAGATGACTACCGTTTTACCTGTATGGTTGATTATAACTCGCAGGTATTGGGAAGCCAGCATGCCAGTATTTCAACTATCAGCGAGTTTAAAAAGGAAATTGCTTCATGCCGTACCTTCTGCTTTTTGCATGAGCTTGAAATGCTGTTGAAGCATGACCTTATTAAAGGGGGTGATTTAAACAATGCCATTGTTGTTGTTGATAAAGACGTTGACCAGGAAGAACTTAACCACCTTGCCAAGCTGTTTAACCGAAAGGATATCAATGTTGCGCCACAAGGTATTTTAAATAATATTGAACTTCGCCACCAAAATGAGCCGGCACGTCACAAATTGCTGGATATGATTGGCGATTTGGCACTGGTTGGGGTTCCGCTTAAAGGTCATATCATGGCTGCAAGGCCGGGACACGCAGCTAACGTTGCTTTTGCTAAAAAGATCAAAGCGCTTATCAAAAAAGAAAAAAGCCGTAAGCAGGTAAAAACTTACGACCTGAATGCCAAACCGCTTTTTGACACGGTTGATATCATGAATATGCTGCCACACCGCCAGCCGTTCCTGATGATTGACAAGATCCTTGAATTGAATAAAAACCATGTGGTAGGCTGCAAAAACGTAACTATTAACGAGGAGTTTTTTAAAGGCCACTTCCCGGGCGCGCCAATTTTCCCAGGCGTATTGCAAATTGAAGGTATGGTGCAAACCGGCGGGATCCTGGTATTAAATACCGTACCCGATCCGCAAAATTACCTTACGCTGTTCCTGAAAATTGAGAACGCCCGCTTTAAAAGCAAAGTAGTACCTGGTGATACCATTATTTATATATGCGATCTTACAGCCCCTATCCGTCGTGGTATAGCTACCATGAAAGGCGTGGGTATGGTAGGAGACCGCGTTGTTGTTGAGGCCGAACTGATGGCTCAAATTGTTAAAGTAAAAGAAACAGAAGCATGATCCAGCCATTAGCATACATCCACCCACAGGCCAAAATTGCCGATAATGTGGTGATTGAACCCTTCGTTACCATCCACAAGGATGTTGAAATTGGCGAAGGTACCTGGATCGGCTCCAACTCCGTAATTATGGACGGCGCCAGGATAGGTAAAAACTGCCGTATTTTTCCCGGCGCGGTAGTATCTGCCCCGCCGCAGGATTTAAAGTACAAAGGCGAGCAAAGCACCGTAACCATAGGCGATAACACTACCATACGTGAGTGTGTTACCCTTAACCGTGGTACTGCGCTTGATAAAAACACAACCACCATAGGCAGCAACTGCCTGCTGATGGCTTATGTACACGTAGCACACGATTGTGTTATTGGCGATAACGTTATTGTTGCCAATGCGGTGCAGCTGGCCGGTCACATTACGGTTTATGATTATGCTTTTATCGGCGGTTCATCTGCCGTACACCAGTTTGTTGAGATTGGTGCGCATAGTATGATCTCGGGTGGTTCATTGGTGCGTAAAGACGTGCCTCCGTATACCAAAGCGGGTCGTGAGCCATTGTCATATGTTGGCATCAACTCCGTAGGCTTACGCCGCAGGGGCTTTTCGGCCACTACCATAGCCGAAATCCAGGAGATCTATCGGATCATATTCCTGAAAAAATATAACGTAACCAAAGCGCTCGACATCATCGAGGCCGAGTTTACCCCAAGCGTGGAACGCGATGAGATCATCAACTTCCTGCAAAACTCGCAACGAGGTATCATGAAAGGTTTTGGGAATACCTAAATGGTTGATGGGTTATAGTTCATGGTTCATAGCCGGATGCTTGTTGGCTTGATCTATCACCATGAACTATAATTCCAAAACAGCATACAGCCATAAACTATAAACAGGTTCTTCGGCTATGAACTATGAACCATCAACCATAAGCTCCCTATGATCATCACCCTCCAAAACATCGGCCGCCGCTTTAACCGCGACTGGATTTTTAAAGGGGTGGATTATATCTTTTCTTCCGGTGAATCATACGCCATACTTGGCCCCAACGGTTCCGGGAAATCAACTTTATTACAGGTTTTAAATGGCAGCCTTTCACCTTCTGTTGGCAAAATTGAATTTGCCAATGAAGGCAAACCTGTTGAAATTGAAACCGTTTTTACCTACTTAAGCCTTGCTGCCCCCTATCTTGAGCTGATAGAAGAGTTTACTATGAGCGAAATGATCGATTTTCATTTTAAATTCAAAAGCTTTAAGCCGGGCATAGATAAAGAACAGGTTATTGCACTGCTTAATCTACCCAAAAGCGCCAATAAGCTTATTAAATACTTTTCATCGGGAATGAAGCAGCGCCTTAAGCTTGCGCTTGCTTTTTGCGCCGATACCCCTATGCTTATGCTGGACGAGCCCACCTCCAACCTGGATGCCCAGGGCGTTGACTGGTACTTAAGCCTCGTACAACAATTCGCCGAAGGCCGCCTTACCATTGTATGCTCTAACCAGGAGCATGAGTATGGTTTTTGCAATCATCGGTTGAGTATTGTAGATTATAAGGTTTAGATTTGAGATGTTAGATATGAGATTTGAGACTGAACAAATCGCATACTTATTTCAGTGATCCCGATAAAAAAATCTCAAATCTAACGTCTCAAATCTCATATCTGTTTTATACATAGTTCTTTAAACAGTCGCTATGGCCAGAAAATCTCAAATCTAACGTCTCAAATCTCAAATCAAATTCCTAAGTTTGCGCCTCAATATTATTTTATGGCTAAGGCATCAGATGTTAAAAATGGAAATGTACTTCGCTTCAACGGCGAATTAGTTCAGGTTGAAGAGTTTTTACACCGTACCCCGGGCAACTTACGCGCGTTTTACCAGGCCCGTATGCGCAACGTTAAATCAGGTAAACTGGTTGAATACCGTTTCCGTACAGATGAAGAGGTTGACATAGCCCGCGTTGAAACTAACGATTATCAATACCTGTATGACGAAGGTGATTCATTAGTAGTAATGGACAACACCACATACGATCAGCATAACGTACCAAAAGCATTATTTGGCCCTGCAGTTAAATTCCTGAAAGAAGGCATGAACGTAATTGTTGCCTTTGAAAGCGACGAGCCTATCATGGGTTCTATCCCTGGCTCTGCCGAGTTGGAAATCACCTATACCGAACCGGCTGTAAAAGGTGATACTTCAAGCGGAGCATTGAAAAATGCTACGGTTGAAACCGGCGCAGAGATCCGCGTACCATTATTCATCAACATTGGCGATAAAGTTAAAGTTGATACAGCTACCGGCGCTTACGTTGAGCGTGTAAAAGGTTAGCCCCCCGGCCCCCTGAAGGGGGAGTAAGGGTTTTATTTATAAACAGAGAAGGGGCTGTCTCATAAGTTGAGGCAGCCCTTTTTTATACTACTTCTTCTTGCACTCTTGTATAATGAAGCAAAACCGCACCGCTGGCAAATGGTTTACAACTCACCAGGTTTAACGCTAAGTCGTTTTTTAAAGGGTTAAACGTTCGTTGTCCGTTACCAAGCTCAACAGGGTTTACAAGCAAATAAAACTCATCAACCAGGTCATGTTGAATTAAGGATGATACAAACGAATCTCCTCCATAAACAAGGATGTCTTTACCATTTTCCTTTTTCAAAGTTTCTATTGCTGCCTTGATGTCGCCACTTATAATTGTTGTATTGTCCCATGGGCTTACTTTGAGAGTGTTTGAAAAAACAGCATTTGGAATATCCGCAAAACGCTTTCCAAGCTTATACTCGGCATTATTGGGGTTGTTTGCAATTTCTGTCCAATAGGGAATAAAGCCTTCCGCTGTTTTCCGTCCATGTAAAATGCAGTCCACACTCTTAAGATTGTCGATACTAAAATCAGACATTCCACTGTCCCATTTATTGTTGAGTGCAAGGTTCATTTGTAATTTTAACTTTCTCATGCCGATCTGTTTTAGGATAAATTGATATTCCAAAGTTACAGGCCCGGCGGCTGCAGAAGAAGGCGTGATCACGACATTATACCGTTATAATTGCGACATTTTAGAAGTATTCTTCCCGCGCTCGTTTGCAACAAGTGTTTAACAGCAGTTTGCGTTTAAAATGCGAAGATCGACACAATAGCCCGGCCGCGATAATTATGCGTTTGCAAATCACAAGTGTTGGGAAGAGGAGAACGAGGGCCGAATTGCGCGATTCCCTCCCCCGGGAGGGGTTTTATCGACAGGCTTATCCGCTTAAATAGTGTATAAATCCTTCCCCGCTGCTACGCATTCCAGGCAATCCCCTATTTGCAGAATGGCTATGCAGGGTTCTCTGTACAGTTAGGGATTATCAATACGTATAATTTGTTTTTTTATTGGTATTAAAGAGCTCCCTCAAATCGGTTGTCTTCGTGTCTTATAATGACGTAAATGTAAGCTGTTGATTATTAAGCTTTTTTTAAATTAAGTATGAATATGGGCGTTCCCGTTAGCTAACGGGCCGGGCTTTCCGCTGCAAATCCTCGCCCGGGCCTATGCGCGCGAAGGCCGGGGCGGGCTGTGGGTTTTCCACTGCAATCCCTAACGCGGCCCCTGCACACTACCTTAAAATATATTTTAAACGCCGTTATGATTTTTTTCGGGATTGTCCCGGTGGTTACTCTCAATGACGGGGCAGAGAAGTGGGCGGAAAAACTCCCGGTTAATCCGCTAATCCCCCCAAATCCTGGTTCAGTTTGGCCACAATCTCATCTGCAGTCAGTTTCTCCTGTAGGCCGCTTGTCATGTCTTTAAAGCTTAGTAGCCCCGTTTGCATTTCATCGCCACCCACAACCACTACATAAGGGATGTTTTTGTTGTTGGCGTATTCCATCTGCTTTTTGATTTTAGCGCCTGCCGGGTAAAGTTCGGTGTTGATATTGTTGCGGCGAAGCGCCTGTAATAGAGGTAGACTATAAAACTCGCCTTCTTTATCGAAATTGCATATAAGCACCTGCGTGGTTTGATTGCTGCCGGCCGGGAAAAGGTTTAGTTCTTCCAGTACGTCATAGATCCTGTCGGCCCCAAAGGAGATTCCTGCACCGGTAAGACCTTTTAAGCCAAACATGCCGGTGAGGTCGTCGTAACGTCCGCCGCCACCGATGCTGCCCATATTTACTTCGTTGGTTTTTACTTCGAAGATTGCGCCGGTGTAGTAGTTCAATCCACGGGCAAGCGTAATATCCAGTTCCAACTTGGCAGTTTGCAGCGGACAACGTTCTATATAGCCGAAAACGGTTTCTATTTCATCGCATCCTTTAAGGCCGATCTCTGATTGCGCCAGTGCTTCGCGAAGGCTTGCCAGTTTTTCGGTGTTATTGCCCTCAAGCAGGATGACAGGTTTTAGTTTGTCGATATCGGCATCCGTAAAGCCTTTTTCAAGCAGTTCTTTGATCACGCCATCAAGGCCTATTTTGTCCAGCTTGTCGATGGCTACAGTCAAATCAATGATGTTATCAGCTTTGTCTATAACTTGTGCTATTCCAGATAGTATTTTTCTATTATTGATCTTTATGCTGAAATCTTTTAGGCCAAGCTTGGTTAAAGCCTCGTCGTAGATCATGATAAACTCGGCTTCGTTCAATAATGAGTTTGAGCCAACAACGTCAGCGTCACATTGGTAAAACTCGCGGTAGCGGCCACGCTGTGGCTTATCTGCTCGCCAAACCGGCTGCACCTGGAATCGTTTAAAAGGAAAGGTAATCTCGTTTTGGTGTTGCACTACGTAACGTGCGAAGGGCACGGTCAGATCGTAGCGGAGGGCTTTTTCAGTCAATAATGGAACTAACTCTTTGTCATTTTTATAAAATTCTTCAAATCGCTTATCCCAGATGAATGTTCCTAAAGCTTCTTTATTATCATCGGTGAAATTAGGTTGCGGTTTTCCGTCAACTACATTTGATTCAGTAATGCCAATTTCATAGAGTTTTTTTATTTGAGAATTAACTTTTTCCAAATAGACGTTTATCGGTCCACTGTTTAATATTTTAAAGATTAATTTATCTCCCTCATCTCCATATTTTCCCATTAATGTAGACAAGTTTTCCATAGATGGTGTTTCTATCTGCTGATAGCCATATTTGCGGAAAACAGATTTAATGGTATCGAAAATATAATTGCGCTTCACCATTTCGGCCGGTGAAAAATCGCGGGTGCCTTTGGGTACTGATGGTTTAATGGATGCCATGCGGCAAATGTACAAAAAAGAGGGTTATGCGTGTTGGAGGAACGTCTTTGCGTGTTACTTAGCATGCGAGCCACAAGCCACAGGCTTGCGGCAGCGATTAAAAAAGAAAAGCGGTTTCGCATGCGAAACCGCTTTTCTTTTTTCTCCATCATGTCATTGCGAGGCACAAAGCAATCGCACGGAAGCACGGCCGCTCTATACGGTATGCGATTGCCGCGCTACGCTCGCAATGACATTAAGCTTATCGCCCATGCGTATGAAAGCTCAAGCTGCTGGCAAAACCAATGGTAACATAACCATAGCTGTCTTCAAAAAACTGGTTGTAATCATCCTGTCCGCGATAGCCTCCGCCAATCATGAGGGCAGCATCGGGCATAAACGGAAACTGGTAATAATATTTCAGGCTCACGTTTAAACGTTTCTTAAAATCAAAGCTTGAGTAATTATCATACTTATCAGCAATGTAAGTAAAGTCGAACCGGATACGCTGCCAGTTTTGATAGATCTTTTTGCTTTTATCGGTTGGATCTTCAATGGCTTTGGCAAAGTTATACATGCGGCTGCCGTTAATGCGGATAAAGCCGTAATGGTCTTTCAAACCTTCGGACAAGCCAAGATTAAACAAACCGGCATGAACTTCTAATCCCAGATTATCATAACGGTTAATGATCAGGTCTTTTTTATCAAAGCGTTTACCGCTGTAGTAAGTTAAAGTATAAAAGTTGGTGGTGAACTTGCCGCTATCACGGTTAAAGCTGCCATCGGGATTAAGTGATGGCCCGCGTACCCCGTTTGAGTGGTGCGAGTAACCGAACGAAAAGAATTTGGGATTGTATGTATCCTCGTTGACCCTGAAGTACAACGTACCACCCGGCATAAAGCTTGGCGATTTCACAGGTGCACCTTGAGAGGCCAGCAGACGGATCTTCACCCTTGCGGTAAACACGAAAAAGAAACGTGATTTTGGAGTGCTGAACAAAATAAAGTTAGGCGCCAGATCGGCGGTAAGCTGGGTTTTTACTTTGTTAAAGTAGTCGTTCCCTCCTTCTGATACACGCAGGTTTTGCTCATAAATATGATCGAAAGCCTGGTTAATCAGGCGCTTTTTCATCAATGCGCTATCAGCCAGTGTATCCGCCGGGGTGGTATTACGACTGCCGGCAGTCGCCTTTAAATTATCAGCAGCAATAAAAATAAACAGGGCACAAATTGCTTTTAATGCAAACGCGAATCTGAAACGGGGTGTTGAAGCCGACTCTTTAAAAGCCGGTTCTATAAAATAAAAATTGATCAATGTAGTAAGTATTATTTTACCGATAATGTCTGGGTTGCAGTTAATTATAGTTAACCATATGTGTTAACGTACGGTTAATTATAACGGCGCAATATTACTTATTATAAGCTTTTTTGCAATCGGGCATATGTCAGCATTAAGTAAATGTATCGGTAATCGGCATCTTGTGACATTAGCCGGAAATTATGAACGTTTGCTGGCTGTTGCTGCGGCGCGAACGAATAAGAAATTTTTACACAAATTTTTTCAAATTAATCGAATTACACTAATTTTTAAATTACATAAATTTGAAGTTCGTGTAATTCAATTAATTGTGGCAAGTCGGCAAAATAATTCGTGTGAAAATTTCTTACCTCGATTTGCAAATATCGACCAAGCGGATATGCAGCGTTGACCCGCAGGTCTGGTGCCCGTGACTTAGCTGATGATGTTTATTAAACGCGGGGCTCATTTTGCCCTTTGGGCAAAACAACAGATTTCAATCCGAAATTATGGTGGCGGGATTTTGTCAGTACCGGGCATGATTCATTCCGTTAATATGAAAAAATTAAAAAAAATCTATAAAAATAGCTGAAATATTCACCGTCTCCGTCTCCGCATATGAAACGCTTTTTAATTACTCTTTCAGGTTTTATCTCTTGATAATCAATTGTTTATATGTGCTTGTTGCGTTTTTTAGGTGCTTGATTATCAGGGCGTTTCATGAAAAAGGTGTTCCGCTGTTTCATTCTCAAAAAATGGAACATTACGGCTTTAAAAAGAAAATTACAGCAGGCGGTTTTTCGCTTTTTTATGGGGAATCAAAAAAATGGGACACCCCATTTGTTACAATCGGATGCCCCGGCGCTGTTATCCATCTACCGTAAATTGTCCATTGTAACCAAGCTTTTACCTCTGTTTTCGCAGGCTTATACTTTATTTTTGCGATAATCGTTTTAGCATTGAAAAAAAGCCAATATATTTAGCCCAACCTAAAAAAATGTTCACTTTTTTTGCAATTAAAACGTTTTATCAAAACATGGCACTTAAACAGTTTTACATTATTTAAGTCACATACCTTGTACAAAGCAAAACAATGAAACCAACAGGAGCCGCCACAACCAACCAACGCTATTTAAATGGCGGTTCTGATACTATTAAAAACAATTATAACTTATGAAAAAAATCATGCTTGGCCTTATGGCCATCCCTGCCTTTTGCCTGTCGGTATCGGCTCAAACCAAACTGTTCGACGGGAAAACCACCAACGGCTGGCACACCTACTTAAAAAAAGATGTTGTGGGCTGGAAAGTTGTTGACGGTGCTTTACAACTCGATCCGAAAGCAGCCGAAGGTCATGGCGATTTGGTTACCGACGGCGAATACGAAAACTACGAACTTACCTTAGAGTGGAACATCAGCAAAGAAGGTAACAGCGGTATTATTTTTGGCGTGCATGAAGATCCTCAATTTGACGCAACTTACCTAACTGGCATGGAAATGCAGGTGCTTGATAATAAAGACGCAAGTGACAACAAAAAAGCCAACCACCTTGCCGGCTCATTATATGATATGATTGCCCCTTCAAAAGATGTATGCAAACCGGCCGGCGAATGGAACAAAGTGAAATTGCGCAAAAAAGATGGTCAGATCACTTTCTGGCTTAATGGTACCCAAATCGTTGATGTAAAAATTGGTAGCGACGAATGGAACAAGTTATTGGCTGATAGCAAGTTTAAAAACTGGAAAGGTTTTGCCTCTTATCCTAAAGGCCATATCGCACTGCAGGATCATGGTCACCTGGTTAGCTACCGCAATATCAAATTGAAAGAGCTTTAATATTTTTCATGAACAGGGTGCTTATATAGCACCCTGTTCATATCTTTACCATAACTTAAATTGTGTTTTAACATGCTCCTGGCATGTGTAATTTCCTCTCCCTATAAGAAAGAAGGATACTTTGATATAATATGAGCGATCTGCAAATTAAAAAATCATCAGCCACCTATGATGTGGTGATTGTTGGTTCGGGTGCCGGCGGGGGTATGGCCGGTTACGTTTTGGCCAATGCCGGTATAAAAGTATTAATGCTTGAAGCCGGTGCTTATTTTGACCCTGCTAAAGATTCACAACAATTGAAATGGCCGTGGGAGTCGCCACGCCGTGGTGCGGGTACAACCCGTCCGTTCGGCGATTTTGATGCTGCCTTTGGCGGCTGGGAAATTGATGGCGAGCCTTACACCACCAAAGATAAAACCGAGTTTTTCTGGTTCCGCTCGCGAATGCTGGGTGGCCGTACCAATCACTGGGGCAGGATCTCGTTAAGGATGGGCCCGCGCGATTTTCAGGCCAAAGATGGCCTTACCGACGATTGGCCAATCACCTATGATGACGTAAAACCATACTATGACAAGGTTGACCGCATGATTGGTGTTTACGGTACCAAAGAAGGTTTGGAGAATGAACCGGATGGTATCTTCCTGCCTCCGCCAAAACCAAGACTTAACGAGTTGTACATTGTACAAGGTGCTCAAAAAGCAGGCGTTAAAATTATTCCGGGCCGTGGTTCGGTATTAACAGAAGCTTTACCGGGCAATAAAGATCGTGGCGCCTGTTTCTTCTGCGGACAGTGCGGTCGCAGCTGTAAAGTTTACGGCGACTTCTCTGCATCATCATGTTTGGTGATCCCGGCTATTAAAACAGGTAACTTAAAAGTAATTACTAACGCCATGGTGCGTGAGGTAATTACCAATGCCGAAGGTTTAGCCGTTGGCGTATCGTATATTAATAAAGAGGATTTACAGGAGTACCAGGTTAACGCCAAAACGGTTATCCTTGGTGCAAGTGCGGGCGAATCGGCCAGGATCCTGCTTAACTCAAAATCAGCCCAGCATCCGGGTGGTTTGGCTAACAGCAGCGGTGTTGTTGGTCGTTATCTGCACGACTCTACCGGTTCAAGTGCCGGCGGGTTCCTTCCGCAACTGATGGACCGTAAACGTTACAACGAAGACGGTGTTGGTAGTGTGCACATCTACTCGCCATGGTGGTTAGATAATAAAAAACTGGATTTCCCACGCGGTTATCATATCGAATACGGTGGTGGTTTACACATGCCATCATACGGCTTTAGCGGTGGTATCCAAAATATGAATGGTGTTGTGCCTGGCCGCGACGGTAAAATGAAAGAAGCAGGCGGTTACGGTGCTTCGTTAAAAGATGACTACCGTCGTTTTTATGGTACCCAGTTTGGTATGGCCGGCCGTGGTACTGCCATTGCCCGTTATGATAACTATTGCGAAATAGATCCAAACGTGGTTGATAAATATGGTATCCCGGTGTTGCGTTTCCACTACAAATGGGCTCCTGAAGAAATTAAACAGGCTAAGCACATGCAGGAAACCTTTCAGGAAATTATGCATAACATGGGTGGCGCAATTTATGGCGGTCCGCAAGGTCCTGAAACCAATTACGGTTTGGAAGCCCCGGGTAAGATCATCCACGAAGTTGGTACTATCCGTATGGGTAACGATCCTAAAAAATCGGCCTTAAATAAATGGTGCCAGGCGCATGATTGTAAAAACCTGTTTGTGGTTGACGCCGCTCCATTTGTGCAGCAAGGCGATAAAAACGCAACATGGACAATCCTTGCGTTATCAATGCGTACCGCAGAATACATTATTCAGGAAAGAAAAAAATTAAACGTTTAACAAGCTAACATAACAATTTTATGAACAGACGTGACTCCCTCAAAGCCCTGGGCTTGGGTACACTTTCAGCAGGATTATTACTGGAGGCCTGTAAAACCGATACTAAAAAAGGCGCAGAAGAAACAACCACCGCAGCAGCCGGCGACGAAGTTGGCCGCCAGCCGTTTGAGGTTGAGCGTGACAAGAAATTGCACGCTGATAAGTTTTTCACCACTGCGGAGATGGCAACCATCACCGTGCTGGCAGATATTATTATCCCTAAGGATGATAAATCGGGCAGTGCATCTGACGCCAAGGTTCCTGATTTCATTGAGTTTATTGTAAAAGATATGCCAGATCATCAAACCCCGATGCGCGGTGGTTTGCGCTGGCTCGATCTACAATGTCTTAACCGATTTGGTAAGCCATTTACCGATTGCACCAAAGATCAGCAGATCCAGTTGATAGATATGATTGCCTACCCCAACAAAGCCAAACCAGAAATGGCCCAGGGTGTAGCCTTCTTCAACCGCATGCGGGATCTTACTGCATCAGGCTTTTTTACCAGCGAAATCGGCGTAAAAGATATCGGCTATGCAGGTAACCAACCCGGTAAATGGACTGGTGTACCTGATGATATCCTGAAGCATTACGGAATGGAGAATGTGAAAGCTTCGGCTTCGATGTAAGCCCCTCCCAAACCCTCCCCGAAAGGGAGGGTTTTTTGATCTTGCGCTCGTTACAAACGAGCGCAAGTTTTAGAGCAACTTTTAAAACATTTTAAAGTCTCCCCTACCGGGGGAGATTTAGAGGGGGTGAAGCTCCCACGCCCCTATCCCAAACGCAGGCAAATTAACCGCCAGCTTCTCTCCTTTTATCTCTGGTTTTGCATCTCCAATAATATTAACGGGCTTTCCATTAACATCGATAGTTACCCTC
This sequence comes from Mucilaginibacter sp. Mucisp86, assembly GCF_047324315.1. NCBI lineage: Bacteria > Pseudomonadati > Bacteroidota > Sphingobacteriia > Sphingobacteriales > Sphingobacteriaceae > Mucilaginibacter > Mucilaginibacter sp. Mucisp86. The sequence goes on along the minus strand of NZ_CP168503.1, from coordinate 2,673,487 downwards.
GTTTCTTTGTCTGCCAGATTTATCGCTACAAGTATCATTTGCCCGGCATCTTTTCTCATAAATGTAAAAACATGATCATTATCATTGCTGATAGTTTTATAACGGCCATCAACAAATGCCGGGTTTGCCCTGCGGATAGCGATTATCTGTTTGTAGTAATTCCATAACGAATTGGGATCCTGTTTTTCTTCTTCCAGGGAAATGCCGTCGTTTGGTTTATCGTTATTAAAGCGGTCTTTCCATGGGCCGGTTTGTTTATACCATAAGGCCATGCCTTTGCCTGTATCGCTTTTGTACCATTCAAAAGCTTCCCTGCCGGGGATTTCGTTAGCATCCGTAGCACCAAAATTGGCAGTGGTGCCGGTCATGCCCAACTCCTGGCCGTAGTAAATAGAGGGGATGCCGCCCATTAGCAGGTTAAAAGCACAGCCAACTTTTAGTTTCGCCAAATCGCCTTTAACGGCATAGCTAAAACGGGGCACATCATGGTTTTCAATAAAAACCACCTGCTGCTTACCGGGAGGCAGCATAGCCAGGGTAGAATCGGCATTGGCCAACAGTAGTTTTTTATCAAACGACCGGATAGCAAAGCAAAGCCGCAACCCAAATACCCGGTCAACGCCGCCATGTTCCAGGTATTCGGTGCCGAGGCTAAACCAATTGGCTTGTTCGGCCACTATTTTAATTTTAGGGTTGATGGCCCTTAGTCTAGTGAGCAAGGGGTTCCAGAAAGTATCGAATAAGTGCGGGAGCCTGCCTTTGTTATCCAAATCGTCCATCATATGGTCAAGCCGGAAACCATCTACCCCATCGTCAAATTTACCATCGCCGTTAGGATCTACCCAGTAACTGAACAGTTTGAGGTTGTATGCTTTTGATGCTTCGCTGTTAAGGTTTGCGGTAGTAATTTTTCGGGTTACGCTGTCGTAACCGGTAAGGCTTGTGAGGTTATATACTATGGTTGATGGTTTTTTGTTGTCCTTATCATCCCATAAAATATAATCGCTGTACGGCGATTGGGGATTGCCGAAAGCTTCTTTCCACCAGCGGGAATCCTCTGTAACATATTGGGTTTCCATGTCCATATAAAACTTCATGCCCCGGCGGTGGAGTTCTTTGATCAGTTTAAGATAGTCGGCAAGAGAGCCGTATTTTGGGTCGATCTTTTCAAAATCAATGGCAAAGTAATTATGATAAAAAGCAGATTCATAAAGGGGGGTAACCAAAATAGAGGTTACCCCCAGTTCCTGCAAATAATCAAGCTTTTGGCGGATGCCGTTCAGGTCGCCATGATAATCACCATTACTGTCATAAAAGCTTCGCTGAAATATATGGTAGATAATTTCGTTGTTAGCCTGCGTATTCGGCTTTGCATTAACCCTGGCGAAAATTAATCCAAACGATATGCACATCAGAATAATTAGCTTGTTTGCTTTCATAATAGTTGTAACTGGTGATTAAAGTAACGTAAAGTGTTGATAACTAACAATAACTGTAAGTGTGAAAAAATGGTATATTTTATCCTTTCGAAGATTAAACGCATGGGAAAATCACCAAAAAACAATGTCCGGGATAAAATAAGCCACTTTTTGGACAATTTGCTAAAGTTTTAAAACCATGTGTTACTATACTTTTGTTATATAGGTTAAACATATTTCGGCCCTGCCAAAGTGTAGCTTGATAACACCTATAAAGTTTAACAACCGATGAAAAAACCTCAATTATGGCAATAACGTGCAAGGCAGCAATTGCCGATGGTAAAGGAGGTTTTTCTGTACAGGATATAGTGGTACATGAGCCGAAGGATGATGAAGTGCTGGTTAAAATAAAGGCGGCAGGGCTTTGCCATACAGATCACGATTCCCTGAACTGGGGGAAACAACTAATTATAGGCCATGAAGGTGCAGGCGTTGTAGTTTCGGTTGGGAAAAATGTTAGCAGTGTATCACCTGGTGATAAAGTGATCCTGAATTGGGCCATGCACTGCGGCAAATGCTTTCAGTGCCTTGAGGGTAATCAGCATTTGTGTGAAGTAGCCTCGCCGGTTGCAGCGGGAGGTAACGGCTACACCCCGGGCCATGCTGATCTTGATGGGACAACGTATAATGGCGAACCAGTTTTAAGGTCTTTCAATATTGGCACTATTGCCGGGTATACACTGGTAAAAGAGTCAGCAGTGGTGAAAAATCCTTCTGATATCATGTCGTTCCCGGCGGCAAGTATTGTTAGCTGCGGGGTAATGACGGGCTATGGATCTGTTGTAAATGCAGCTAAACTAAAAGCCGGGTCATTGGCAGTGGTATTGGGTACCGGCGGCGTAGGCCTTAATGTGATACAGGGTGCAAAAGTTGCAGGCGCAGGCATGATCATTGCCATTGATATTAATCCCATCCGCCTTGAAATGGCTGTTAAGTTTGGCGCAACCCACACTATTTTGGCTGCGAAAGATGATACAGGTCTGCTTAAAGCGGCCGAAGAAGTAAAAGAGCTTACCGGAGGCCGCGGTGCCGATTATGCTTTTGAATGTACTGCTATACCCGAATTAGGCGCTGCCCCGTTAGCGATGGTGCGCAATGCAGGCACAGCGGTGCAGGTAAGCGGTATTGAGCAGGATATCACCATTGATATGCGCCTTTTTGAGTGGGACAAAATTTACATTAACCCGCTTTATGGTAAGTGCCGCCCACAAATCGACTTTCCTGATATAGTACAACACTACACCAGCGGGCACATACTACTTGAAGAAATGATTACACGTACATACCCTATAAACGAACTTGATAAGGCTTTTGACGATATGCTGAAAGGCAAAAACGCAAAAGGTGTTATCGTGTTCGACTGAACAAGCTCATGCCATTTAAAACTACAGAAATCTCCAATCCTCAATATGAAAGTAACCAGCTGCGGTTTATAACGGTAAAAACGCCCAATCTTAAAGGTCGTGGCGATATCTGTTTATATGTACCGCCTGGCGCTCATAAAAATGAGGTTTTGCCTATTGTAATATTGTTGCACGGTGTATACGGTAGTGCCTGGAGCTGGGCCATGAGCGCGGGCGTTCATTTAAAAACCAATGCACTCATTGAAAAAGGCGAATTGCCGAGAATGATATTAGCCATGCCGTCTGACGGGCTTTGGGGCGATGGCTCAGGCTATTTACCGCACAGCGGCTTTAATTTTGAGCAATGGATAGCCGAGGATGTACCTACTGCTGTAATGGAGAATATCCCGGGTGCAAAACAAAATTCACCGTTGTTTATAGCGGGCTTATCTATGGGGGGCTTCGGCGCTTTGCGGATTGGTGCAAAATATGGGCATAAGTTTAAAGCTATTGCCGGGCTTTCATCAATAACAAGCCTGCCGCAAATCAAACTTTTTGCCGGCGAGCCCCTGAAAACATATGCCCAGGATATTGTGGCCGATGAAGACGTATTTGCCACCTTTAAAAAATACAGGGATCAGTTGCCGCCTGTTCGTTTTGACTGCGGTACTAATGACCTGCTCATCAACTACAACCGCGATTTACATAAAAAACTGGAAAATGAGAAGGTCCCGCATGTTTATGAAGAGAACCCCGGCGGGCACGAGTGGTCATATTGGGCAAAGCATATTTTATCAACCCTTAAGTTTTTTGCCGGTAAGCTGTAAGTAAGGCGGTTAATATAAACTAACCGTTGGCTTATAATGTGCGAATATCATTATTTTGTCAGTTTTGATTAGTCGAACATACCATTATCACTATTAGTAACGTTTATCTACTTTGTAGGTTAACGCCTGCAAATAGTGATAAGGTTTAGGTTTAAAGCCCCCAAGCAGCGAGTGCAAGGGGGCTTTTATTTTTATCAGTCGTTTTCTTCGCAACAAATGTTGATCTTTCCTCCTATTTTAGTTTTTTGTTTTATACCCTGAATGAGCGATCTGAAGAAAGAATTACATCAATTATGTGTTAATCACGTGCGTAAAATTATGGAAGCCGCAGAGCTTGCCATAGCCGATGCACAAAAGGCCTCAACCGATGATACCAAAAGCAGCGCGGGCGATAAATATGAAACCGGGCGCGAAATGATGCAGCAGGAAACCAACCGTAATATGGCGCAATTAAACGAAGCCAATAAGCTATTGGTGACCTTAAACCGCATTAATATATCAGGCACCTCGATACATGCCGAATCGGGAAGTGTAATAGTTACCAATAATGGTAATTTTTACCTGGCCATAAGTGCTGGTACTTTAGTACTTGATGGCAAAACGTATTTCGCCGTATCGCCGGCATCGCCTGTGGGAAATCTGCTTGGTGGCAAAAAAGCAGGAGAAGAGTTTGCGCTTAATGGGAAACGGTACAAAATTGAATCGGTAGTTTAGGTTTTTACTGCTGATTTATCTCCGGAAAATAAATTTTTGTTACGTTAATATTAAAAAAATAAGGGCGGTGCTTTCTTTATATATTTATTTTACAAAAACACCATATTTTTAAAACAAAAGCAATTGGCCTTTGTATTAATGGATTGGCTTTTTTCATTTATCTTCCCAAAATCGTCAAAAAAAATATTTTTTTTAAAATAAAAGCACTCATTCACATAAACATGCAGTAATCATCAAATATCTATTACTATATTTGATGTTAACAAAACGTGGGTAATTAACAAAGCATGCCCATTAAAAACTAAATATTAATGAACATATTCGTAGGAAGTCTTCCTTTTTCTTTAGGGGAAGCCGATTTAAAGCAGCTTTTCGAAGCTTATGGTGAAGTTAACTCCGTAAAAATTATTATTGACAGGGAATCAGGAAGAAGTAAAGGGTTCGGATTCATTGAAATGGCAGATGATGAGGCAGCACAACAAGCTATAAGCGGCCTAAACGGTTCTGAAGTTAAAGGAAGATCAATTGCAGTAAGCCAGGCAGAAGAGAAAAAACCAGGCGGCGATCGCAGAAGCAGTGGCGGTGGTTACGGCGGTGGCAACCGTGGTGGTGGCGGTTATGGTGGCGGTAACCGCGGCGGCGGTGGCGGCTACTCAAGAGATAACCGTGGCGGCGGCGGCAAAAGCTGGTAAAAATATAATCTAAAGTAAAATACCGGGTTCTTTAGGCCGGTATTTTACTTTATGTATAGCATCTGTAAATCTACCTTTCCGGAAACTTTTTATTTAAGGATATATTGCCTTACGCAAACTTCTATTTCCTAAAATTTCCTTGTCAGATAGACTTTCATTATTGCACTTTTTGCGGTAGCCTTACCTCAAACACGCTTCCTTCTGCCGGTTTTGAATAGATATTTATTGTCCCTTTAAGGGTTTCAACAAGATGTTTTACTAAAGCCAGTCCAAAGCCAAAACCGGCTTCACCTGTTGTGCCGCTTGATGATGTGGAACTACCATTCAGTATCTTGTTTATGCCGTTTTCATCAATGCCAACTCCATTATCTTTTACCTGGATTTGCAATGTGCTGATATGGTCATTTACTTCCAGGCTCAGGTCAACTTCAACGTGACCACCCCTGGGTGTAAATTTTATGGCATTTGAAATCAGGTTGCCGGTTATTTGTAATAGCTTATTTCGGGCAAACGGGATCCGTTCCGACTGGGATGATGTTTTTACGGTAAGCAGGATATTTTTATTACGGGCCTGCGGGATGAACAGGCGTTCTATTTTGTCTTTAAAAACCAGTAAATTAAATTCCGCACCATTAGATACCGGTTTGTAATCTTTTTTATCGGCACTCAGAATCTCATCTGCGAGCTCCAGTATTGATCGACCACTTTTATGGATCAGGTTGATAAATTCAAGCACCTCTTCAATCTGGTTTGCTTCGCCTTGTTCGCTAATAAGCTGGGCGAGGCCAATAATGCCACTTAATGGTCCGCGGATATCGTGGGCTACCTTCTTTTGAGTTTCGTTGGCCTCAGAAAGCTTACTTTTAAGCTTGCCGATTACCTTCAAGTCTTTTAAGCGACTTACTATTTCATCGGCAATGATCTTTAAAAGCTCAACCTTTTCGGGCGTAAGTTCCTTAACGTTTTTATCCAGCACACATAAAGCGCCGATGTTATGGTCGTCGCTTGTTTTAAGCGGAATGCCATAATAATACCTCAGCTTCGGCTCGTCGGTTACATAAAATTTATCCTTGAAACGCTCGTCGTTTTGCAGGTCCCCTACTTCAAAATATTCGCCGTTTATAATGGTATACTGGCAAACCGAATCTTCACGGGGCATTTGTTCAATCTGCAGCCCGTAGCCACTGATGCTCCATTGCGTATAAGAATCGATAAGATTAACCAGCGATATTTCAGTTCCGGTAACCTTGGCCGCCAGTTTGGCGAGGTCTTTGAAACTATCTTTATGTTCGGCGTAATCCAAATCAAATTCTGACAGGCTTAAAAGCCTTTCCATTTCGTTATCAGGAATTGGTGGGGCAGGCATATTATATTATATATTGGTAATTATTATATACGTGTTTTTAATCCATAAGGTTGTATGGATCATAAACACGTTGCATTAAATTTTAGGTAATTATATATTACATTATCATAAATTTATGCAGGTTAATTACATAAGCCTAACAACTAAAACCACATTGCCAACGTATTGTTTTAAATTACACATCAGCTTTTATTAACGTAAAATTTTAACCCATGAAAAAACTGCTCCTGGTAACGCTATTTATCGGTTTAGCTACTATGACTTTTGCACAGCGCAAAGTAGTTTGCTGCAGCAACCCTTCAGCAACGCAGCAATTTGCCATGCTGGCGTCAAACCCCCAATTTAAAATGTCGCACAAAAATCCGCTGCCAATGCATTTTCAAAGCAGCATCGGTGAGGCCATTACCTACAAAACACCCGATGGGAAACAGGCATCGGCGTTTTTTATGAAAGCAAAAAAGCCAACCAACAATTATTTATTGGTGATACACGAATGGTGGGGCCTCAATGATTATGTAAAAAAAGAATCGGAAAAGCTGTATAATGACCTGGGCAATGTAAATATCATTGATCTTGACCTGTATGATGGTAAGGTAGCAACCACGCGCGAAGATGCAGGCAAATTTATGCAGGGTGTAAATGACGACAGGGCGCGTGCTATTGTAAATGGCGCCATAGCTTACGCCGGTGCTAATGCCCATATCGCCACAATTGGCTGGTGCTTTGGCGGTGGCTGGAGCCTGCAAACCAGTTTGCTTGCCGGCAAAAAAGCCGTGGCTTGTGTAATGTATTATGGTATGCCCGAGCAGGATGTTAACAAGCTAAAAACGCTAAACTCCGACGTACTGGGAAACTTTGCCAACAAAGACCAGTGGATTAATCCAAAAGTGGTAGCCAAATTCGATGCCGACATGAAAGCCGCCGGAAAAAAGGTTTACCTGCATCAATATGATGCCGACCATGGTTTTGCAAATCCAAGCAATCCTATTTATAACAGCGATGCCACTAAAGATGCTTATGCAAATACGCTGTTTTTTTTAAAAGCACGATTGAAGTAAACAAAACTAACTGTGCAGTGTTGTATGGGGCAAGCTTTAGCATGCCCCATTTTTTTGTAACATTGCATAAAATTTATCTACTTGACACGTTCTGCAAAAAAGGTTGTTTCGTATCTACTTAAGGCCGGTATATTAATTGTTGCAGGGTGGTTTATTTACCGGCAGTTCAATAAAAAGAATAACGACCTAAAGCAGTTTGAGCATTTCGCATCGCAAATAAGTACTATCCATGTTGTTATTGTGATGGGGCTGGTTGTTTTATTGATGTTTTTGAATTGGTTCCTGGAAGCACTTAAGTGGCGGTACGTGACCAAAACCCTTATTAATATTAGTTTGTGGGAGGCAGTTGAGGCTGTTTTTTGCGGGCTTACCTGGGCAGTAACCACCCCTAACCGGCTGGGCGAATATGGCGGCCGTGTAATGTTTTTGCCGCCGCGCAAACGTGTTCCGGGCATTTTTGCCATGGGGGTAGGCTCGTTTAGCCAGGGCTCGGTAACTAATGTTTTGGGGGTAATAGCCATGATATGGTTTGTTGCTAATTATATTCATACCAATTTGGCGCTGGCCTGGGGCGTAACTGCGGTTTGTGCAATAATAGTAGCTATACAACTAATATTTTATTTTAACATCAATTGGGCAGTTACTTTGCTCGATAAGGTTCCGTTTATCAAAAAATACCATCGTTTTTTTGAGGTGATGGGGCGTTATCGTACGCATGAGCTTATCAAGATCATGGGTTTCAGTATTGCGCGTTACCTCACGTTTTCATTCCAGTATTTCCTGGTTTTTCAGATGCTGGTGCCCAATATGAATATTGCACCAATGATGATGATGCTAACGTTGTTTTTCCTGGTATCATCTGCCATACCATCGCTTGATTTGTTTGATATCGGGGTGCGTGGTTTTACAGCTTCGCACCTGTTTGTTTATGTAACAGATCAAAATATTGCCGTAATAGCCGGTGTATCATCAATATGGCTCATTAATTTATTTATTCCTGCTATTTTAGGATCGTTGTTCGTTTTAAAACTCAAATTCTTTGACCGCGCTGATTAGTATTATTTCGTTATTTTCTATTGGGCTTTATGTGGTATTGCTGATCTATCTGCGCATAGGCTGGGCAAAGGTCACGATGGGGCCAGTTGTTGCTAATTCGGTACATACCAAAGTTACTGTGCTTATAGCGGCCCGTAATGAAGAAGAAAAAATTCATTTAACTATCGAAGATATTTTAGCTCAGGATTATCCCAAACACCTGACGGAGGTTATTATTGTTGATGATCACTCAACAGATAATACTGCTGCCATTATCAGCAGCTATGCGCCACAAGGAGTTAAATTGCTTCAGCTCAAACTTGGCGAAACGCTTAACTCCTATAAAAAGAAGGCAATTGCAGAGGCCATCAAGCTTTCAACAGGCGATTTAATGGTAGCCACAGATGCAGATTGCCGTATGGGCAATCAATGGCTGCGTACTATTGTTGGTTTCTATGAGCAGAATAACCTGGTGATGATCTCTTCGCCGGTAACATATTTCCAGGAGCAATCGGTATTTGAGCGGATGCAAACACTCGATTTTTCGTCGCTTATTTGCATGGGAGGCTCTTTTTTAGGACATGGGTTTGCTGCAACATGCAACGGGGCAAATTTTGCCTATCGTAAAGATGTATTTTACGAAGTAGGCGGTTTTGCCGGCATAGACGACCTGGCCTCGGGCGATGACGAACTTCTATTGCATAAAGTAGCAGAGCGCTATCCCGGCCGGATTGGCTTTTTAAAACGGCGCGAAGCGATTGTATATACTCACGCAAAACCAAACTTAAAGGAGTTTATGCAACAGAGGCGTCGTTGGGCATCAAAATCAACCAAGTACAAAAACAAAAAAATGGTTGCTTTTGCGCTTAGTGTCTGGCTGTGCAATTTTATGTTGCTGTTTACAGCGGTGTTAGGGATTTTTGATATCTATTTCCTGAAGCTGTTTTTGCTTACCATCGGCATTAAATATGCGATAGACTTGTTGTACATGACACCGATCATGAACTTCTTAAAACGGCGCGAACTGTTATTGTATGTAAGCTTTGTTCTGCCGCTTAACATTCTTTATTTCGTTGTTATCGGCTTTTTAGGAAAAAATAAAAAATACGCCTGGAAAGGCAGGATAGTTAAGTAAGCTAAAATTAAGCTAAAAGCCGAAGGCTGAAAGCATAAAGCTACCAAACGTAGGTATAGGAAATCTGCTCCAGACTTGTAAAAGGTTATGTGCTTTGAGCCTTAAGCTCCTAAAATAGCTTTAAGCATTTTGCTTTTAGCCCCTAAAATAGCTTTCTGCTTTGAGCCTTAAGCTTTCGGCTTCATAATGCGTTTGTAAAGAAACCCATCATTATTGCTAATTGCGTCTATTTAAACGATATTTAGCCAACACACATGAACTGTTAACACATTGGCCGAAATTACACCAGCAAAACGCACCTGGCGTGTTTTTAAGCGTAATAAAATAGCCGTATCCGGGCTGGCGTTTATCCTGCTTACGTTATTTGTTGCCATCATGGGCTATCTTATTATGCCCGATGACACACCATTGGCCAATAATATGATCATCCAGCTCAGTATAAAAAAGCCGGGATCAACCTACATGATATTAAAACTCCGGAAAGCAGAGCCCGTTGATACTGTAAATGTATTTGCCAGGATGTTGTACGGCCAGCAGTCATTTTATAAAGAGATCCCTATAACCGGTTATCATTTTGTTAAAGATTCCATTTATGTTAACGGTTACATTGGCGATGAAGATAAACCCGAAAAAAAAGCATTCAATATTTTTGAAGTGGTAACGGGGCAAAAGCCTGTTTATAAACATAGCAAGGTTATTTTTAACGATAACGGCCAAACAACTGTAGCGACTGCTTCAGCAGCTCTTTATCACAGTTTCGACGCCAGGATCAGGAAAGAAAATATCAGCTTTAAAACTTTTTGGCTGGGTACCGATGGCTATGGGCGGGATATGTTGAGCCGCCTGCTGCTGGGCACCCGAATTTCACTTGCCGTGGGCCTGATGTCGGTTATTATCAGTATGCTGCTTGGGGTAACCGTTGGGGCTGTAGCCGGATACTTCGGAGGCTGGGTAGATGCATCCTTAAGCTGGCTGATGAATATCTTATGGGCGCTGCCTGCGCTGCTGCTGGTGATTGCCATATCGTTTGCATTGGGTAAGGGGTTATGGCAAATATTTATAGCTGTTGGCCTATCCATGTGGGTGGAGGTTGCGCGCCTGGTGCGCGGGCAGGTAATGGGACTTAAACAGGTAGAGTACATTGAAGCGGCAAGGGCTTTAGGCTTTAGTAATAAGCGCATTATTGCCAAACATATTTTGCCCAATATCACCGGGCCTGTGCTGGTATTGGCATCATCAAATTTTGCATCGGCTATACTTTTAGAGGCCGGGCTTAGTTTTTTAGGCTTTGGCGCACAGCCGCCTATGCCAACATGGGGCGGCATGATCAAGGAGCATTATGGGTATATTGTTATGGATTCAGCTTTTTTGGCTATCATTCCGGGTGTGGCCATCATGCTGCTGGTTTATGCTTTTAACCTGGTTACTGTTGGCTTGCGCGATGCCTTCGATATAAAATCACAAAGTACTCGTATTTAAAAATTATTTCTTCTATTTTAGTCAGCGGACTTATATCAATATGCTGAATATAGACGACGGTTCCGGCGAAGACGAATTGATCAGGCTTTTGCTCAAACGGCAGTCGGAATTAAATTCTTTATTGGAAATTACGCGGGCGATAAACAAAAACACCGCTACTCCTATCCTCATTCAAATGCTGGAAGTTATTCTGCAAAACTATTTGCAGGTAGGCAAACTGCGTTTTTTGATTGAGAAGGATAATAAATTTGCCTGTATAGCCAAATATGGCGGCGATATCGAATCGTCCGTGGTGTTAGCCCGTGCCTGTAAAAAACTGAGTAAGGTTAAAGCCCCTACAGCCATCGCCGGGCACCGCGACCCAGTCCTCAAAAAATACAATTACTTTATCCCGGTATATCATAAAAGTAAAGCCCTCGCTTACGCCCTCATCGGCGATTTTAATACCTCGGGCGAGATGCTTAACAATGATCTCAACTTCATCCAAACGCTGATGAATGTGATTATTGTGGCGCTTGAAAACAAGAAACTTTTCCGCGAGCGGCTGCAGTCCGAACGTTTTCAGCGCGAGATGGAGCTTGCTGTAGAAGTGCAAAATATGCTGATCCCCATGCGGGAGCATAAAGATGATAGTGTGGAGATCGGTGCTAAATATCTTCCGCACCAAAACATCGGCGGCGATTATTTTGATTTCATCCGCCTAAATGATCATGAGTTTTTATGGTGCATTGCCGATGTATCGGGCAAGGGAATTTCGGCAGCATTGCTGATGGCCAACTTTCAGGCCAGTTTGCATGCCTGGGCAGCGGTTGATGGTGATTTGACCAACATTGTTGACAGATTAAATAAAATTGTGCTCAGCAATACCAAGGGCGAGCGGTTTATTACCCTTTTTCTTGCGCGCTACAATCAAAAAAAGCGACGGCTTAATTATATCAATGCGGGCCACAATCCAACCATCCTTTATTCGGAAGGCGGGGCTATTCCGCTTAAATTGGGCACTACGATGATCGGTGTTTTTGAAGACCTGCCTTTTTTAAACGAGGGCGAAGTTGACGTTGAACCCGGCAGCCTGATCTTTAACTATACCGATGGGCTTATGGATTTTGAGTCGCCAAGTTCAAAGGTATGGAATGAGGATAAATTGCTTGATTTTGTGCTGGCGCATGGCGAGCTATCGCCCGATAATTTTAATCAGGCTTTGATGGATTACCTGAGTAATGTGCATAAAAGCAAGCCGATCGATGATATCACCTTGCTTACGCTAAAGATTTTTTAGCGTAAAAGCTGCGTAATCTTCGTTGTTGAAAAACTAATCATACTAATTACTTCACTAACACGTTTACAACACTTATTATATTTGCCGGATGCTATCAGCCAGGTACCAGTACGAATTTTTAGAGGCAGGATGCGATGAAGCCGGGCGAGGTTGCCTTGCCGGGCCGGTTTTTGCAGCCGCAGTTATTTTATCTCCCGATTTTGACCATCACCTGCTGAATGATTCAAAGCAGGTTACCGAGGAAATAAGGTATCAGCTTCGTGCCGAAATTGAAGAGAAAGCCATTGCCTATGCCGTTGCATCTGTTGATAACCTGGAAATAGATGAGATCAATATCCTCAATGCATCATTCCTGGCAATGCACAGGGCTATTGAAAAACTACATCTTGAGCCCCAGTTTTTAATCATCGACGGTAATCGCTTCAAAAAATACAGGAACATCCCACACGAGTGTATTATTAAGGGTGATGGAAAATATTTCAGCATTGCGGCGGCATCCATATTGGCTAAAACTTACCGCGACGATTATATGATGCAAATAGCTGCCGAACACCCGGAATATGACTGGCATACCAACAAGGGTTATCCTACTACCAAGCATCGCGAAACAGTAATGAAGATAGGTTTTACGCCCTATCATCGCCGTACCTTCAGGGTTACCGATCCGCAGTTAAGTATTTTTTAATGAAGTTTTGAATACCACGTTCAGGATGGTATTTTTGTTAAAAACCCATTCCACCGTTTGAAGATCCTAATTTTAACACATCGTGTACCATTTCCGCAAAATGGCGGTTACGCCATTGTGGTTTGCAATACCATTAAAGGTTTAATTGCGCTTGGGCACGAGGTTGCACTGGTGGCTTTGAATGGTAAAAGATATAATGGCAGTGTACAAACAACAGAAGATGAATTGTTGCAGAAAATTCAGTACACATCCTACGATATCAACATCAACGTATCCGTGCTGGACGCTATCACTAACTTGTTCAACAAAAAGGCGAACGATGTTGACCGTTATTATGATGCCGAATTTGAAAAACTTCTGCTACGCGAACTGCGCCAAACTACATATGATGTTATTCAGTTTGAAGGCTTGTTTGTAACACCATACCTGGCCGCCATGCGCAAGCATACCCAGGCCCGGTTAATTTACCGGTCGCACAATATTGAACACCAGGTATGGATGAGGTTAGCGCAACAAAAAAGCGATCTGTTTAAGAAATGGTACCTGCATTTGCTGGCCCGCAGGGTTAAGGATTATGAACTGCAGCAGCTCAATAAATTTGATGGTATTGCCGTGTTTACCAACGAGGATAAAAAAACACTGTTATCATACGGCGTTACCATTCCGGTTGATATTTTTCCGGTGGGGATCTCCCTGCCCGATTATAAACCCGACTACAATAAAACGGAGTTTCCGAGCCTGTTTTTTTTAGGTTCGTTAGATTGGATGCCCAACCGGGAGGGTATTGAGTGGTTTATTGAAAACTTTTATAAAGACCTTACAGAGGGCGATCTCCGCGTAAAATTTTATGTCGCCGGGCATAATATCCCCGATAGTTTTGATGATTATGAAGCCATGGGAAAGATCTTTATCCAGGGCGAGGTTGATGATGCTTCGGAGTTTGTAAACAGTAAGGCTATCATGGTAGTGCCTTTGCTTTCGAGTGGAGGTATGCGGGTTAAGATAGTTGAGGGCATGGCTATGGAAAAGTGTATCATCTCCACCTCACTGGGTGCCGAGGGGATCAACTTTACCAATGGAGCCAATATTCTTATTGCCAATAACCGGCAAGAGTTTTATGATGCTATTGAGCGTTGCATTACCGACGAGGAATTTTGCCGGAACATTGGCCTCAACGCCCGTCGCCTGATTGAAGAGCAGCACGATGTGCATGTAATAGCGCCAAACCTGGTTGCTTTTTATCAAAGCGTGGAACCTTGATTTGCAGCCCAGCGTTGTCATTTCGACGAACCGGGTGGGGAAGTGAGGGAGAGTGAGGAGAAATCTTATACGCCCTGTTTTAAACTAATGCCGTTGTTGGTGTTGTCACCAACAACTTTTCCTGCCCGTTTGCTCTTGTAATCACAAAAAGGTTATTGGTCTATGCATTGGCTACGAGATTGCCGCGCTACGCTCGCAATGACATATCTTCTCTATTCTTTTTTTCTGCCAACTGAAAACTGCCACTGCCAACTTCCCTACTGCTGCTGTTGTTGCTGCTGCTGAATAATCTCCATATAACGCTGATAACTGTTTTTTGAAAATTCGGTTACCGCATGTATAGCAGGTGTTTCGTGGGCTTTGTCCTCAAAAACGATGGCATCGGCGTCATCAACTACTACGGATACTTCCAGTTTGTGGCCATAAGCGCCTTTATAAACGCCCTTAACCGGCGAGCAGTCGGAAAAATTGCGGCCTACTGCCAGGCGTACATGGGTTTCGTTGGCAACGCAGTTGTTGGTAGGGTCGATACCGAGCCATCCGTAATCGGGTACATATACTTCGGCCCAGGCATGGGTAGCACCTTCGCCGCGCATAGCACTGCTGTGGGTGCAAATGTAACCGCTTACATAGCGCGATGGTATTTTAAGCTGACGAAGCATGACCATCAAAATATGGGCAAAATCCTGGCAAACACCGGCCCTGAGCTTCCATACTTCATCAAGTGTTGTTTCAACCGTAGTAACCCCTTTGATGTACTCAAAGTTTTTGTATACCCAGCCGCAAAAACGAAGCGCCACCTGGAAAGGCGTTTCGTCTTTACGTCGCTCCTGTTCAACTACTTCCTGCAGTTCGGGCAGCCCCTCAAAATATTCCTGTTTTAAAAAATCAATATATGGCACCATGTACTGAAGGCGCTTAAGATCTTCCCATTGCTGCTCCGGAAAAATATCATTTACCGGCAAGGGGCGCTGGCGGGTAGTAACAACCAGTTTTGAGTTGATGACCAGCATATTGTGCTGATTACTGTACGTGAAACTGCCAACTTCATTGCCGTAATAGTCGGTGTGCGTATCAACTACCGGGTTTCCGGTTATGTTGAGTTCCTGCTTAATTACTTCCTGGTAGTCGTCTTTTATCGGGAACAAGATGATTTGGTTGGCGCTGTCGCGCACAGGGCCCTCATAGGTATATTTTGTAATATGTTGGATCTTAAATTCAGGCATTGTTTTAATTTTTTAATTTGAGGATTTGAAAATTTGAAAATGAGAAAAGAGGTTTTCAAAACTTCAAAACAAAATCTATTTAATTGGTTAATTGAATAATTTGATAATGTGGCGATTTGAAGATTTGAAAATGAATTAGGCCGAACATCTTCAAATTTTCAAATCGGCAAATTTTCAAATTAAGCGGTTTTCAAATTAAGTTTATGAATTAGCAAAATAGTGCTGATTAAGTGAATTACCAATCCCGTACAGCTCACTCCTGATTTGGGTGAGGAACAGGTGTAACCCCTCCTGCTTAATGCTTTTTACCGAACTGTATTTGATACGGCTTTGCAACCTGCCTATCTGGAACGACATTTCCCGGTAGTCGTCGGCATTGCTGTCGTTCTTCAACCTGTCGAAATAGCGTTGGATATTATTTACCGAATAGATAACCGACCGTGGAAAATCGTTATTAAGCACAACCTGTTCCAGTACGTTTTCGGCCTCAAAGCCTTCGCGATAGGTTTTTAAATACAGCTCATATCCGCCCAATGAAAGCAAAAGGTGTTTCCAGTACGTAGTATCAGTAAGCAGGTCGGGGTTGTCACTTATCGAACTAAACTTAGTATCCAAAATATCAACCGACTGGATAGCCCTTTCAAGATACTTGCCAATATTCATAAATGCACGGCCTTCGCCGCGCTCCATGGTGATCTCCACAGTACCGTAATAAAGCATTACCTGTTTTATCAGCACGTCCAGTACCCCTATCGGGTCTTCACGGTGCAGCGCACGTTCCAGTCGTGGGTCTTTTACAGTATGGTAATATTCATTCAGGCATTGCCAAAGATCCTTGGTGATGTGTTCCTGTACGCCACGCGCGTTTTCACGCGCCAGGGTAATGATGTTGAGTATAGAGTTTGGATTGCTTTTCCCGGTAACCATATACTTTAAAACCGACCGGCTGTCATTGTCCAGCTTTTCGGCCTCACCTGCGTTGAGCCCGGCAAAAATCCGCATTACCGGCTCCCAGGTAAATTCCTGCACTGTATCCTGCGATGAGGCATAATTAATTTTTAACATCCGCAGCATGCCGTCGCTGCGTTCAATGTAACGGCTTAACCAATAAAAACTTGCTGCAACCCTGCTTAACATAATGCCCCCTAACCCCCAAAAGGGGGAATGATTATCCAGAGACGAAATCCTCTGGTGTTTTGTTATTTATATTTTGTCCTAACTTCTTTATTCTGCTTCTTTTCCTCCCCCTTTAGGGGGCCGGGGGGCTTAACACCCACGTATCCTTACTACCGCCACCCTGCGAACTGTTCACCACCAATGATCCTTCTTTTAAGGCCACTCGCGTTAGACCGCCCGGTACAATTTCAATGCCATCGGGGCCATAAAGTGCGTAAGGCCTTAAGTCAACCCTGCGCGGCTTTAACTCACCCTGCATATAGCACGGTGCCGCCGAAAGACTGATAGTTGGCTGTGCAATGAAGTTACGCGGATCTTTCAGTATTTCCTTTTTATATTCATCTATTTCCTGTTCGCTTGCCGCGTGCCCCATCAACATACCGTAGCCACCGCTGCCGTTGGTTTTTTTAACCACCATTTTATTGAGGTTTTTAAACACCATTTCACGCTCGTCCGGATTGCCCAGCTGATGAGTTGGTACGTTTTTGAGTATTGGCTCTTCGTTCAGGTAGTAGCGAATCATGTCAGGCACATAGGCGTATACTGCCTTATCATCGGCAACACCGGTGCCTGTAGCGTTTACAATGGCTACATTGCCTTTGCGGTATGCGCCCATCAAACCTGCCACGCCCAGCATGCTTGCCGGATTAAATACCAGCGGATCTAAAAACTCATCGTCCACCCGGCGATAGATCACATCCACCTGCTGCAGGCCGGTAGTGGTTTTCATGTAAACTTTATGATTGTTCACCACCAGGTCGCGCCCTTCAACCAGCTCTACCCCCATTAAGCGGGCCAGCGTGGTATGTTCAAAATAAGCCGAATTATAAATGCCCGGCGTAAGTAAAACAATAGTTGGGTTATGAATTTGCCTTGGCGAAAGCGCCAAAAGGTTTTTATATAATATAGATGGATACTCGGTAACACTACGCACGCTGCATTGCGGCAGCAGATCAGGAAATAGCCGTTTGGTGATCTCCCTGTTCTCGAGCATGTAACTTACGCCAGACGGGGTGCGCAGGTTATCTTCCAGTACGTAAAAAGTGCCATCTTCATCGCGGATGAGGTCGATGCCCGAAATGTGCACATAAATATCATATGGTACCTGGAGCTGGTACATTTCGCGCAAAAAATGTGGGCACGAATAAATGATATCAATAGGTACTATGCCATCCTTTACAATAAACTGGTTGTGGTAAATATCCTTCAGGAAAAGATTAAGTGCATTAAGGCGCTGTTTGATGCCCCGCTCAACAAAAGCCCACTCATCGGCAGTGATAATGCGTGGAATAATATCAAAAGGAAAGATCTTTTCAATGCCTTCGCCGCTGTTATAAACAGTAAAGGTAATGCCCTGGCTCATGAACAGGCGTTTGGCAAGCTCCTCCTTTTTATTCAGGTCGTCGGCCGATTCTTTCGAAATGTAGTCAATTACTTTGCGGTAATGTTCCCGAACATTAGCATCTAAGCCATACATTTCATCCCAAACGTTATTTATTGGGTTGTATTTGTCAAAATAAGCTGATTCTTCCATGAAAAATTACAATAGTTTAAAAATTGATAATCAGTTATCTTTAGAAATTGTAATTTATGAAGTGTTTTTGATAAAAAAGCAAATTATTTTGAAATTTTTGAAGATATTTTAATCAAATTTTCAATTTGTACTGATTTGTATAATTAAAAACTGTGTTTTATTGATTTGAAAGTACAAATGATAAGGCGCTGTTCTGCAAGTATTAACTCTAAATTGTATTCGCCGCTTTCCTGAAATCTGAAGGGTTCATACGTCTGTACTTTTTAAAAATACGGTTGAGGTGGCTTTCATCATTAAAGCCAAGTTCATTGGCAATTTCAACCATGCGCATATTGCTGTGCAGCAATCGGTTTTCGATGAGCTTAAGTTTATAGTTGATAATATACTGCTGCAGGGTTTCGCCGGTGTGTTTTTTAAAATAGCGGCCTATGTAGGTTTCTGAAATCCCCATTTTATCTGCAATGACCTCTGCTCTTAACTTTTCGGGGAAGTAGATATTGGCCTGGACGTATTGCAAAATATCAAGTGTTTTTTCCTCTGTATTTTCATCAACCTCATCGGGCATGCTCATGGCAATATTGCGGGCTACCATTACAATAATGGTGTTGATGTATTGTTGCAAAAGCTCTTTGCTGTAAAGGCTGTTTTTATTTTGCTCATTGATAATGGCTTGCATAATAGGTTTTACAACGGCACTGTCTTCGTGGTGCTTTAATACACAGCCGGGGGCCTGGGCAGCATTTTTGAGGATAAACTCGAGGTGTTTAGCTGCATCGCCGGGCAGTTTGTAATCCTTGATGTAAGCCATATTAAAACGGATGAAGAGGAACTGCGTTGAGGTTGCTATCTCAAAATAATGGGAATCATCGGGCGTAAGCAGAAATAAGTGCCCGGGCTTATAGTTGAATTTGCTTTTGTTGATGCATTGCTTCCCGGTGCCGCTTACAATATAAATAAACTCAAAGAAGCTGTGCGAATGTTCGCTGCGGGGGCAGGCATTAAGGGGCTCGCGTAATACGATCTCGAACGGCTGGTATAAATTATCTTTAACCATAGTGTAAATGTACAATTATTACGAGGGTTTGTACAAGGCAGGTGGTTTATGTGTTGTATAATTTTGCACTATAAATAAAACAACTCAGAATTACTAAAATGGAAAATCAAAATAAACCGACTATGCAGGCGTTAATTGCCACCGAAGCAAATGCCCCTTTTACCATAACCGAAATAGAACGTCCGCTCGCTGCAGAAGGTCAGGTACTGGTACGCATTATAGCAAGTGGTGTGAGCGTATTGGATAACAAGATCCGCACCGGAAAAGGCGGGCATGCCCAACAGCCGTTACCAGCTATTTTAGGGATGGATTTCGCCGGTATCATTGAAGCTGTTGGTCCTGGTGTTACCCGTTTTAAGGTAGGCGACGAAGTATATGGACTTGCAGGCGGCATTGGTGGCTTGCAAGGTACTTACGCGCAATATGCCGCTTTTGACGCGGATTTGCTTGCTGTTAAGCCTTCAAATTTAAGTATGCGCCAATCGGCCTCTATGCCCCTTAATTTCATTACTGCCTGGGAAGGCCTTGTGGATAGGGCAAATGTGCATGAAGGTCAAAAAGTACTGGTTCATGGCGGTGCAGGCGGCGTTGGTCATTTAGCAGTTCAAATAGCCAGGGCATTTGGAGCCGATGTTTATGCTACCGGCAGTGCTGCACAACAGCAATATATTGAAAGTATAGGAGCCACTTTTATTGATTACCGCGCCACAACTGTTGAAGAATATGTGAACAAATATACCAATGGTGAGGGATTTGATATTGTTTATGATACTTTGGGTGGTGCTACGTTAGATGCCTCATTTGTTGCCGCCCGCTATTACACCGGGCATGTGGTAAGCTGTTTGGGTTGGGGCGAACATAAGCTGGCTCCCTTGTCATTTCGTGGTGCAACGTATTCAGGGGTGTTTACTTTGATGCCGATGATCAGTGGCAGAGGGCGCAAACATCATGGCGAAATTATGGAGGAAGCAACTAAACTTGCAGAAGCAGGTATGCTTGTTCCGTTGGTTGATGAAAGACGTTTTACATTGGCCACAGCTAACGAAGCACATGACATTATTGAGAACGGTAAATCGGTTGGTAAACTGGTGGTTGATGTAGCCTGAAGCTGCCCGAATCATGTTATGCAGTGTTTAAGTCCGGGGAGTTTGAAGGGAAAAATGCCATTCGCCATTTGTCATGCTGAGTGTTAAATCCGGTGGATTCTGAAGGTAAAATGACATCTTCATCACGTCATTGGGAGGCACGAAGCAATCCCCAACAGGCAGGTAACGATCTTTGTTCTATGGACTTACATCGTTGCGCTCCTGGCCGCGCGGGCCAGGTACTTTTGTCTTGATACAAAAGTACCCAAAAAATCAAGTCAGCAGATAGGCTTCTTTGCGCACAGGCCTTTGCCCTGCAAATCGGACAGAACCACGGCTGCAATTATTTTGCCCCGCTCCGCATCTGCATTCCCAACGCTTCTGCAAAAACTTGCTATGCCCTTTCCTGCGCTCAAGGCCACCATCGTTCTGCCCGATTTCATCCGAAGCTTACCTGCTGACGGGAACATCCTTCATTTATTATGTCATGGGTAGGTACGAAGCATCTTCTTCGCCCGTGTATAGCGGCCATGCTTGTTGAAGAAGATCCCTTCGTACCTCAGGATGACAGTTTTTTTGTGAATTATGTCATGGGTAGAAACAAAAACATCAACCAGCTTATCCGTTTGAGATGGTTTATAAACAAAAACGGCCCGGTGAAAACCGGGCCGTTTGCTATATCCTAAACAATTCAATTAGTGATTTTGTTCGTGTACTTCTTCTTCCCTGAACAGTTTCGCGCTGAAATAATCATTGTTCATGCGGGCAATGTTGGTAAGCTTAATTTCTTTAGGGCATTCAGCTTCGCAGGCACCGGTGTTGGTACAGTTACCGAAACCTTCTTCGTCCATCTGGGCAACCATTGATTGCACACGACGGTAACGCTCTGGCTGACCTTGTGGCAATAAGCCAAGCTGAGTGATCTTAGCAGATACGAACAGCATAGCCGAAGCATTTTTACAAGCTGCAACACAGGCTCCGCAACCAATACAGGTAGCCGAGTTGAAAGCTTCATCGGCAATAACCTTAGGAATTGGGATAGCGTTGCCATCAGGTACACCACCGGTATTCACCGAAACATAGCCACCAGCCTGCTGGATCCTGTCGAAAGCGGAGCGGTCAACCGCTAAGTCTTTAACAATTGGGAATGCTTGCGCGCGCCATGGTTCGATAGTGATGGTTTCACCATCGTGGAAGGTACGCATGTGCAGCTGGCAGGTAGTGATACCGCGTTTTGGTCCGTGTGGGTGACCATTGATATATAATGAACACATACCGCAAATACCTTCGCGGCAGTCGTGGTCAAAGTTTATTGGCTCATCGCCTTTGTGGGTCAGGCTTTCATTTACCACGTCGAGCATTTCAAGGAACGACATATCAGGCGAAATGTTCTCAGCTTTGTAGCTTACAAATTTACCCGGGGTTTGAGCATTTTTTTGACGCCATACTTTAAGCGTCAGGTTCATATTTCCGTTACTCATCTTTGTTTTAGATTTGAGTTATCGTTATTTTTTGTTGATTGAGAGAGCGATTGATTAGGTGAATGGTTGTTAACTTAATCAACCACTCATCTAATTAACCATTCACTATGCGTAATTACGTTGTGATAAATGAACTGCTTCAAATGTCAGCTGTTCCTTATGCAATTCCTCCGGCTGATTTTCACCTTTAAACTCCCAGGCAGCAACAAATGCAAAGTTTTCGTCATCGCGCAGTGCTTCACCATCGGCAGTTTGTGACTCAACCCTGAAGTGGCCACCACATGATTCTTTGCGCATTAAAGCATCGTCGATCATCAGCTCGCCAAGTTCAATGAAATCGGCCACGCGACCAGCTCTTTCTAACGAAGCGTTTACTTCTTCGTTTTCGCCGGTTACGATAGCATTTTTCCAGAAATCGGCTTTCAAAGCCTGGATCAAACCTTTGGCTTTTTTCAGGCCTTCTTCTGTACGGGCCATACCGCAGTACTCCCACATAATGTGGCCAAGTTCGCGGTGATACTCGTTAGTGGTTTTGTTGCCTTTAAGGGCCAGTAATTTATTTACGTGTGCAATTACATCCTGTTTGGTTTGCTCAAAAGCAGGGTGGCTTGTATCAACCTTTTTAGGGCCGGTTTTAGCAAGATAGTCACCAAGGGTATAAGGGATTACAAAGTAACCGTCAGATAAACCCTGCATCAACGCTGAAGCACCAAGGCGGTTAGCGCCGTGGTCTGAGAAGTTACACTCGCCCAAGGCATATAAACCGGGGATGGTAGTGCTCAGGTTATAATCAACCCAAAGGCCTCCCATGGTATAGTGTACCGCAGGGTAAATACGCATTGGCTGTTTATACGGGTTCTCGTCGGTAATCTG
Organism: Mucilaginibacter sp. Mucisp86; assembly: GCF_047324315.1. Lineage (NCBI taxonomy): Bacteria > Pseudomonadati > Bacteroidota > Sphingobacteriia > Sphingobacteriales > Sphingobacteriaceae > Mucilaginibacter > Mucilaginibacter sp. Mucisp86. The sequence goes on along the minus strand of NZ_CP168503.1, from coordinate 2,650,707 downwards.
GATATACATATCAAACAGGTTACCGTATTTGGCTTTAACTGTTTCTTCGCCCAGGCGTTTGATAGCATCGGCAAAGTCAAGGAATACAGCGAAGCCCGAACCGCCTACACCTCTGCCTTCTTCAACCATTTCCTTAGCGTTACGTGAAGCCACGTCGCGCGGAACAAGGTTACCGAAAGCCGGGTATTTACGCTCAAGGAAATAATCGCGATCGTCCTCTTTAACCTGGTCGGCTTTCAAAGTGCCTTTGCGCAATTGCTCGGCAATTTCAACCGTTTTTGGTGCCCATACCCTACCGTCGTTACGCAGCGACTCAGACATCAGCGTAAGCTTAGACTGGTGATCGCCGGTTACCGGGATACAGGTTGGGTGAATTTGAGTATAGCAAGGGTTACCGAAGAAAGCACCGCGTTTGTGTGCCCTCCAGGCTGCCGTTACGTTAGATCCGATAGCGTTTGTTGACAGGTAGAACACGTTGCTGTAACCGCCTGTACACAATAATACGGCGTGACCAGCATGGGTATCAATCGCGCCGGTAAGCATGTTACGGGTAACAATACCTTTGGCATGGCCATCGATAGTTACCACGTCAAGCATTTCGTGGCGGGTATACATTTTTACTTTACCGGCATGGATCTGGCGGTTAAGGGCAGAGTAAGCGCCTAATAAAAGCTGCTGTCCTGTTTGGCCCCTCGCGTAGAAGGTACGCGATACCTGCGAACCACCGAATGAACGGTTATCCAGCAAGCCGCCGTATTCGCGGGCAAAAGGTACACCCTGTGCCACGCACTGGTCAATGATGTTTACCGAAACTTCGGCCAAACGGTGAACGTTGGCTTCGCGTGCGCGGTAGTCACCACCTTTAATGGTATCGTAAAATAAACGGAAAACGCTGTCGCCATCGTTTTGGTAGTTTTTAGCAGCATTGATACCACCCTGTGCAGCAATAGAGTGCGCACGGCGTGGGCTGTCCTGGAAACAAAATGCCTTGACGTTGTAACCCAGCTCACCTAAGGTGGCAGCTGCCGAAGCGCCTGCCAAACCGGTACCTACAATAATGATATCGTATTTACGCTTGTTGGCGGGGTTAACCAGCTTCAGATCAAATTTATGCTTGCTCCATTTTTCGGCTAATGGGCCTTGAGGAATTTTAGCATCTAATGTCATCTCTTCTATATGTTTATGTTTGTGGCTTTTGGCCAGCTAACTTAGTGAGCTCCCTGGGTTGATAAATAGTAATAATAAACCGGCATGGCGGCAAAAAGCAGCGGAATAATAACCGCAAACAGCCATGTGCCAATAAAGTAAACTACCGGGGTGTATTTGCGGTGTACCCAGCCCAGCGTACGAAATGCGCTCTGGAAACCATGCAGCAAGTGAAATGCTACAGCGCCCATGGCTATTACGTAAAATATAACGTAAATAAGGTTGCTGAAGCTATAAACAACGCGTGCATGCAGGTCTTTTACCCTTACAACCTCTACATTGTTTTCGGTTGATACAGAGTGGCTGAAATCAGCGTTAACCGGTTTGTATTCGGCAGCAGTGGTAACACCGGTAGCCAGATCGGTACGGTACTCTTTAAAGCCCATGGTTTGGTCGTTGTGGTAACGGAACCAGAAATCGCCCATGTGGATAACGATGAACAGGAACATGATTGAACCTAAAAGGCCCATGTTTTTTGATGACCATGAGGCATCAGATTTTGCCGCTACTGCATAACGTACAGGACGGGCTTTACGGTTTTTGACAGTCAGGATCAAACCGTATAGTGCATGCACTAAAATGGAAAGGTACAACAGGTATGCAATTACTTCGATAGGCGGAAAATGCGTAAGGAAGTTGGCATACACGTTAAAACTGAAACCGTCATCGTGTTTAAACAACAGCAGGTTGCCGCCTACGTGTACAATTAAAAAGGTACACAGAAACAAGCCTGTTAAAGCCATGATCAGCTTTTTGCCCAGCGACGAGTTTAAGGTTTGTTTGAATTCGCTCATTATGAATTGGATTTGTTAGGCAAAAGTATTTATTAAATAACAAAACATAGAAGAGGTTTTGGCTTATTGAAGATCAAAAATCTATTTAGAATCAATCTAAAGCAATGGGCTGGCTGTTAAGGTGTAAATACACTGCTATGACAGTTAATGCGCTGTAATAAAGGTTGGTGCAGTATGAAAAATCAGGCGATAGCAACTACTTTATCTTTCAATACAGCAAAGATCCTGTCGTTTTGAAGGCTGCGGATAGCAACCCGGCCCGTAAATTTACCAAACGACGGCAGTATAACCTGCCGGCTTCCGAAAGCAAAGCATGGCAGCGTGATGCTTTGCCGCCCTCTGCCGCTCAGATTTACGCCGGGGTGGATGTGCCCGCAAAAAACATAGCCTACCGCCGGTTTATCATCAGCAAGCGGATGGTGCATCATCAGAAATGGGCCTATCAATAAATCGTCATGCAACTCGATATTTAGGTTGTGATAATGTTTATCATCGATTACATCATGGTTGCCGCGGACGAGGATGACCTGCAATGCTGGGAACTGGCTACGCCAAAGGATGAACCAATCCCAGTCGTTATTCATATCGCTATGGAACAGATCGCCTAAAAAAATTACTTTCTCTGGCTTATGTTCATAAATAAGATCAGAAAGTACAGCCAGGTCGCTTTGTTCCATATCGCGAGGTATGGCTATCCCCGCTTTACGGAAATGCCCAACCTTACCCAAATGCACATCGGCAACTATCAGCGCCTTTTGTTGCTGCCAGTAAATGGCTTTTTGTGGTAATAATAAAAGATCCTGCCCCAGCAGGTTAAATGGAGTAGCCGCACTTATCATTAAGGCAAAGGTACACAAGCCCCCCGGCCCCCTAAAGGGGGTGTGAAAATATTTTTTCAATCAGGGTGTAACCTGTTTAAAAAACATGTGGTCATAGCTTACAAATACACCGCAACGGCGTATTACAGAGAGAGAAAAAACAATATTAACTTAATTAAAAAAACAAATATTATGGGCGCAGGTGAATTGGGTGTATTAGCAGGAATTATAATACCCCTCAGCTTATTCGCAATGATCTTCGGGATCGTTTACTTAAACAAACGGGAGAAATTAGCTATGATCGAAAGAAACATGGATCCAAGGAGTTACAAACCACAATCGGCTCCTTACCAAAATTTAAAATGGGGCTTGCTGCTCATTGGTTCAGGTATCGGGTTGTTTTTAGCCTATGTTTTAAATCGTGGCATATTCAATAGTTTTGACGACGATGTTTTCTTTTTGTACGTAGCATTGATCGCTATTTTTGGAGGAGCGGGTTTGTTTTTATCATACCGCATCGAAAAAAGGGAAGTGCTGGATAAGGAAGATCAGCATATCGAAAAATTATAAGCGATTTATTCAATATCATTTAAAGCTCCGGCATTTTGGCGGGGCTTTTTTTGCAGCCAAGCCGGTTGTACAAAAAGCCGGGTATGTCGGAGAGATTGTTTTGGTGTATGATATTCTGTTTGATTTGACCTTTTGCATCCGATAATCTGCAGGAGGCTAATCGGTTAAAATAAGCGGCAGGCTTACCCTATACCATACCGCTCTTTAAATAAGTTTAAATGATGGCGCTCATGCCCGGCGAGCATAAATACAAATGCCGCTACAGTAAACAAATGGCTGCTGGCTATGCCAGTACGGGCTAATTGCTCATCGCTGAAAGCTTTAACCATATAAAGATTGCCCTGGCGTAAAGCCCTGAACTCTTCGGCCAGATCTTTTATATTTTGACTGTTAAAATCGGTATTGTTAACGTAAACATCCTGGTCAAAACCGGGTAGCTCAATGTGGTTGCGCGAAAATACGAGCGCCCGGTAAGCAAAAGTACGTTCGGTATCAATCATGTGTCCCAAAGCCTGCTTAACTGTCCATTTACCGGGGGCATAGGCGTGCAAAGCTTCTTCGTCGGTTAAATTGCTGAGCAGCTGGTAGCTGATATTCATTTGCTGTTCAAGCATGTTAATTACATCATTGTCGCCAACAAGCCCTACATATCCCGCAGCAAACGGCGAATAATCACCTGGTTTTGGTTTTGTTATCATTGCGCGTGTTTTTTAGTATTATCCTGAATGTTGTTCCCTTGCCTATTTCCGAGTCTTTTACAAAGATCTGCCCGTTGTGGTAATTTTCCACAATACGTTTGGTGAGCGACAGGCCCAGCCCCCAGCCCCGCTTGCGCGTAGTATAACCGGGTTGAAAGACAGTATCAAATTTAGAGCGGGGGATGCCTTTGCCGGTATCGGTAATATCGATAAAAATTTGGTTTTTTACCTTGTTGCCGCTGATTTCAACTTTAATACTGCCTTTGCCCTCAATGGCATTAACAGCATTTTTTAATATGTTCTCTATCACCCAATCAAACAGCGGAATGTTAAGGCCGGCCTTTAGATGAGGGTTGCCGGTAAGCTCAAAACTGATGTTTTTGCTTACACGGACTTTAAAGTAATCAACAAAATCCTTCACTACGGCATACACGCCATGTTCTTCCAACACGGATTTGGAGCCGATTTTCGAAAAACGATCGGCTACTATTTCCAGGCGCTTTACATCGTTTTCCATTTCGGCAATCAGCACATCGTCTTCGGCATTAAACTTCTCTTTCATTAGCTCAATCCAGGCAATGAGCGACGATATAGGCGTGCCCAGCTGATGTGCTGTTTCTTTAGCTAAACCAACCCAAACCTGGTCCTGCTCCGATTTTCGGGACGAGCTGAAGGCGGTATAGGCCATCAATAAAAATATAGCAATTACGGTAAGTTGGATATAAGGGAATAAGCGCAATTGTGTAAGCAGCGGTGAGTCTTTATAATAAACAAAATTTTCTTCGCCCAAAACCTGGAGTTTAATAGGAGCATGCTGCCCCTTCATATATTCAAGCTCTTCTTTAAAATAAACTGGATCGTATTTTTTCTTTTTGTTGCTTTCTGCTTCCAGCTTAATGAAGGTTTTTGTTGTGTCTAAGCCACGCTGTAAAACTATTTCACCTTTCCCATCAGTTACAATAGCGGGCACGGTGAGGCTATCGCGCACAGCTATTACGTAGTTTAAAAAATCATTATCATCTGAGGCAAGGATCTGGCGCATACTTATGGCCCAAACCTGGGCGCGGGTACGTTCCGAACGCTCAATGTTTTTTACCAGGTAACGGGTATAAAGTAATGAGCCAATTGCAATTACCACGGCAAATGCAAGGAGTAAATATTTCCAACGTTTTTTCTGTTGATATGGGTTCATGCTAGGCACAGTCCAAATAACGTAAAATTGCTTTGTAAAATATAATTTTTGTTGGGGAGGAAGTCCGTAAGTCGGAGAGTCCGCAAGTCCGTAAGTTGAAAAGTTCGAATTTGTACGTGGTCAAACTTTCAGATTACAGGCTTTTCGACCTGTACCGTCCTTTCGACTTTCGGACAGCGGACTTCCGGACTTTCCGACTTAAAACCTATCTTTGCCCCATCATGACCGATAAAAAAGTAAGAGTCCGTTTTGCGCCAAGCCCTACCGGTGGTTTACACCTTGGTGGCGTGCGCACCGTGTTGTTCAACTATTTATACGCCAAAAAACATGGCGGCGATTTTGTTTTGCGAATTGAGGATACCGATCAAACCCGTTATGTGGAAGGTGCCGAAGAATATATTTTAGATTGCCTGAAATGGTGCGGCCTTCACCCTGATGAAAGCCCGGTTGCAGGAGGGCATTATGCCCCTTATCGCCAAAGCGAACGTAAACCGCTTTATCGTGAGTATGCCGAACGCCTGGTGATGGAAGGCCATGCTTATTATGCCTTTGATACTGCCGAAGAATTAGATAAAAATCGTAAAGAGATCCCTAATTTTCAATACGGATTAGCTTATCGCCATACATTAAGAAACTCGCTTTCGTTGCCACAGCATGAGGTTGACGCATTGCTTGCTGCCGGTACGCCGCACGTTATCCGTATCAAAATGCCCGAAGGTGAAACCGTTACTTTTAACGACATGATCCGCGGGTATGTGAGCTTTGAAACCAGCCAGGTTGATGATAAGGTATTGTTAAAGGCTGATGGTATGCCTACGTACCATTTGGCTGTGGTAGTTGATGATTACCTGATGAAAATTACCCACGCTTTCCGCGGAGAAGAGTGGCTGCCATCGGCCCCTGTGCATTTACTGCTTTGGGAATACCTGGGCTGGAAAGCCGATATGCCACAATGGGCACACTTGCCGTTGATATTGAAACCGGATGGCCATGGTAAGCTGAGTAAGCGCGATGGTGCCCGTTTGGGTTTCCCGGTTTATGCTATGAATTGGTTCGATGCAAAATCGGGCGAATTAACACAGGGTTTCCGTGAGCTTGGTTTTTTACCAGAGGCATTTTTGAACCTGTTGGCTACTTTAGGGTGGAACGATGGTACCGAGCAGGAGATTTTTACCCTGGATGAACTGATTGAAAAATTCTCGATAGAGCGTGTTAGTAAATCAGGCGCTAAGTTTGATTTTGAAAAAGCCAAATGGTTCAATGCCGAGTGGATTAAGAAGTCTGAAGCCGAAAGTCTGAAGCCGGATGTTATAAAAGTATTTGCTGATAAGGGCGTTACTGTTAACGATGACGATTATTTGGCTAAAGTTATTGGTTTGATCAAAGACCGTTGCGTGCTGTTGCCAGATTTTTACCAGCAGGCAGGCTTCTTTTTTGAACAGCCTAAAGAGTATGACCTTAACGCGGTAAAGCCTAAATGGAATGATACCAAAACGGAGTTTTATCATGCATTCATCGCTTTGCTAAATAATGAGGCTGCTATTGAAGCGCATGGCCTGGAAGCTAAATTTAAAGCCCTTGCCGAAGAAAAAGGTTTAAAAGTTGGTGATGTGATGCTACCATTCCGCATTATGCTGGTTGGTGGTAAGTTTGGCCCGCATGTATTTGATATTGTTGCGCTGCTTGGTAAAGAAGAAACCATCAGCAGGATTGAAAAGGCTTTGGTAGAGTTTACCGCCTGATATATAAATATGTCATTGCGAGGAGGAACGACGAAGCAATCCCGTAGCTATGCACATCGAATATGCATGGCGACGAGATTGCCACGCTGCGCTCGCAATGACATAACTTATTTTACACCACCAATTTCACCAACTTCTCCCCTTCCAGAATCGGAATAGCGGTAGTCAGGTCAATCTGTAAGCAAAATTCAATATCTTTTTCGATACCTAATTTCTTCAGGCGTTCGCCGTGTGATGTTTTTTTGAGGTAAGTATTGATATCGCTTTTACCAACCTGGAAAAGATCATTGGCGGCTATAGCGGCATCATCCAATACAAATCCTTTGTCTTTTAACTGGTCAACCACAGCTCCTGCAAACAGGGTATCTTCCAGGTTGAAATTGTTTTTCCATCCGGCACAAACCAGCAGAATATTTTCATTTTGCGTGTTAAGCCAGTTGCTTAGTGCGGTAAGGTTCAGGAACGAACCAATTACAATTTTTTTAGCGCTGCGCGATAAATGCAGAGCGTGTGTGCCGTTTGTAGTGGTTAATACTACGGTTTTGCCCGCTACTTTTTCTTTTGTGTAAGAAAATGGCGAATTGCCAAAATCAAAACCCTCCACTACCGATCCGTCGCGTTCGGCGGCAAGAAGGTAATCCAGCCCTTTCTCTCTATACGCGGCACACTCCTCAACTTGTGATACCGGTATAATAGCCTCAGCACCGTTTTCAATACCATAACATATAGATGATGTTGCCCTGAAAATATCAATAACCACTACAATATAATCTTCCACATTAAAAAGCGGCAGTAATGCAGGGGTTAGGCAAACGTGTGCCCCCCGGCCCCCTGAAGGGGGAGTTTGGGTAGTTGTAGTTTCGGACATTTGTTGTGTAGTTTATTTAAAGCTTTACAGGTAGTTCCCCCTTCAGGGGGTTAGGGGGCTTTATAAAACGGCGGTTTTACAATCTGTGCCTTGATTTTATTATCCCTGATGCTGATATAGATTTCGGTGCCTTCTTTGGCGAAAGCGGTATCTACATAACCCATACCAATAGCTTTTTGTAACGATGGCGATTGTGTGCCTGAAGTTACTTTGCCAATGGTATTGCCATCCACATCAACAATAACATAGTCATGGCGCGGAATGCCGCGGTCAATCATTTCAAAGCCTACCAGCTTGCGGCTTACACCAGCTTGTTTTTGGGCTTGCAGGGCTTCGGCATTGGTAAACTCTTTATTGAATTTGGTTACCCAGCCCAGGCCGGCTTCAAGAGGCGAGGTGTTATCATCGATATCATTGCCGTAAAGGCAGAAACCCATTTCCAAACGTAAAGTATCACGCGCGCCTAAACCAATTGGCTTAATGCCGAAGGGTTCGCCTGCTTTGAATATGGCATCCCAGATCTGCTCCGCGTATTGGTTTTCAAAATAGATTTCAAACCCGCCGGCTCCGGTGTAACCTGTAGCAGATATCACCACGTTATCAACGCCGGCAAACGTTCCTTTTTTAAAGGTGTAGTATTCCATCGATACCAAATCCACCTCGGTAAGGCTTTGCAAAGCTTCAGCAGCTTTGGGGCCCTGGATAGCCAGCAGTGAAGTACGGTCGGAGATATTTTTCATATCTACGCCGTTGGTGTTGTATTTGGAGATCCAGTCCCAGTCTTTTTCAATGTTTGAGGCATTAACCACCAGCATATAGGTCTTTTCGTCGATACGGTAAACCAGCAGATCATCAACAATGCCGCCATTTTCATTTGGCAGGCATGAGTACTGCACCTTGCCATCGTATAATTTTGAGGCATCGTTGCTGGTTATACGCTGAATTAAATCAAGCGCGTTCTCGCCTTTTAAAATGAATTCGCCCATGTGGCTCACGTCAAAAACGCCAACAGCTTTGCGCACGGTTTCGTGCTCGGCGTTGATTCCTGCGTATTGAACGGGCATGTTGTAACCGGCAAATGGAACCATTTTAGCGCCGGTTTTTACGTGGATATCGGTTAATGCGGTATTCTTCATCGTCAACTTAAATATTGGCCGCAAAGGTAACTATTACAAATCGTAATCAGTACCCCTCATTGGTTTTGATTATGTTGATTGCTTTATGATTTTCTCACCGGCCTCTGCGGGTTTAAGTAAGTTGAACCCCTCTGTGGTTCGGATAAGGGGTGGGACATTATTTTCTACAAACCTTTTCCCCCTCTGGGGGATTTTTACAATTTTAATAAACAGTATTAACTGAGATGTGCTTGAGGACAGCTGCACCAGAGGTGCAAAAGGTTTGTAGTTTATATTTTCGGTAATGTTCCTTTGCCCCAGAGGGGCAAAACTTAAATGTCTGAGGAACTCCGATGGGACGTTAAACGATAAATCTGGTTAAACTTTGTGAAGTTTAACCGGATTTATATCAGCACTAAAATACTTTATACCTTTTTTAGCGTTTCCATCAGCACCGGAATTTTGGGCACTTTTGGGTACGACTGGAATAATTTACCATACTTATCATAAATGGCTATGTATGGGGTGGTTTGTACGCTGTAAAACTTTTGCACAACGTAGGTATAACCCTCGGTACCAATGGTGATGTTATGGTATTTGGCCAGGTCAAAATCGCGCTGAAAAGTTTGGATGCCTTTAAGCATAGGCATAAAGGTGATCATCACAATCTGCACATCTTTTAACTTGGGCAGCTCGGGTTTCAGATCGTACATCAGGTGCTGGCAATGGCTGCAATCAGGCGAAAAATAGATCACCATTACCGGCTTGTTTTTTTTCAGGTTGGCAGGAGTAACGTAAACACTGTCTGTAGTGAGGATGTGATATGGCGGCAAACCGGAATTAGCAGGTGGCGTTTGTGCCTGGCTGCACCCGGCGGCAATAATCAGACAAAGCAGTAAATACAGTTTCTTCATTATTTTAATTAGCGTTTAATAAGCATAGTTACAACATTTTTAGCTTTCAAGCAATTCAATTTGCCAGGCAACATGCTCTTCAGTTACGGGGAATAACGCATTTTCACGTACCGTATGATATACGGCCTCAAATATCCCGTTATAATTACCTTTGGGTGACGGTATCCACTCTACAGTTTTTTGCCCGTCGGCTCCCATCAGCACCAGTTTGCCGTCGCTGCCTTCGGGTTCAATGCCAAAACCTTCATCGGTGGGCATCATATCGGCATCAAGCTGTGCTTCCTGTACGTCGGTACGCATTTTAACAAAGCTGCCTAATGTGCCATGTACCACAAAGCCGTAGGTGTGTTCGGCAATGAGTAATCCCGAGGTTAGGTAAACATTCAACTGGTTAGGGTATTTAAGGTGGATATTGAAATAATCATCAACCTGCGAATCTGGTCTGAATGCAGCGGTAGTTTTTTCATAGCTCAACGGCCTGCCGAAGATGCTGATGGCATTATCAACCAAATGCGCCCCAAGATCATAAGTAAGGCCGCCACCAGGAACACCGGCTGTTTCCTTGAATTTTTTAACGCCGATAGCCATGCGGTACCTGTCGAGCCTGAAGTGAACCTCGATCAGTTCCCCTAACCTGCCGCTTTCAATTACTTCCTTTACCGAAAGGAAGCCACTGTCATAACGGCGGTTTTGGTAGATCATCACTTTCAAATCAAGCTTTTTGCCCAAATCGTACAGAGCTTTTACCTCATGAGAAGTTACAGCTGCGGGCTTTTCTATCAACACGTGCTTGCCGGCATTAAGGGCTTGTACAGCATAATCAAAATGGGTGTTGTTGGGCGTGTTAACGATGATTAACTCTATTTCATTGTCGTTAAGCAGCTCATCGATGGTATCGTAGCTAATAACATCAGGATATTTTTTACCGGCTTTTTTTTCATGGCGTTCAACCACTGCTTTAAAGGTAAAGCCCGGATTGGTAGTTAAAAACGGGGCATGAAAAATCCTGCCCGACATTCCGTAGGCCATGAGGCCGGTTACTATTGGTTTCGACATATTAAAGTAGATTTTGCTGTGTTAAAAGTATCGTTTTAGCTACACCCACACAAGTTATATAAAAGAAAAAGGGAGATTGTTACATCTCCCTTTTTCTTTCTGAAGTAATCAATAGTTGATTATTTCATGCCCTTTTGGATAGCCTCAATTTCGGCTAAGTGGTGTTGAATTGTGGGCAATGTTTTGGCTGCCCACGCTTTAAGATCAGCGTCCTTGCAATTTTTTGAAGCATCTTCAAACATCGAAGCTACTTTTTTATGGCCGTCAACCATGGCGTCAACATAAGCTTTATCAAAGTCGGCCCCTGATTTTGCTGCCAGTTCGGTTTTCTTTTTCTGATGATCGGCATCCGGTTCGGTTGGTAAGCTGATGTTTTTAGTTTTAGCAAGCGCCATCAGCTCATCATTGGCTTTGGTATGGTCGGTAACCATCATTTTGGCAAAGTCTTTCACTTTGGCATTGGTAGCTTTTTCGCTGGCCAGTTGACCGATAGCAACTTCGGCTAAGCCGGCGTTGGCTGCGCCTGTGGCAAATTTGGCATCATCGGCAGTAACAGCAATGCCTGTTGCACCTGTAGTGGTGGTGTCTTTTACTTTGTTGGCGCTGTCGGCAGTATCTTTTACAGCTGCCGAACTATCGGTGGCTCCGCTTTTAGCGCCGCCGTTACAGGCCTGGAATGATAATGCCGCCAGGGCCATCATTGCAATTAAACTTAACTTTTTCATAGTAGTGTTTTATGTATTTGTTTTACAGTTAACATTTTATAGTTAATTAAGTTTGATTTTCTTATTTGTAAAATTTAATGGTCTGTGCCGGGAGCAAGCTTAATAGGTATTAATTCTTTCCCGCCCTTTTGATTGCCTTCGGGTGCCGAAAATATTAAATACACTTATTCACATTTTAATAAATATTTAACATTTGTTTAAAAGGACTTTTATAAGTTGTGTATTATAATAATACGACTAAATTATACCTGATATGTTAATAGGATCATTGTTTTTGGGCAAGGTGCATGAGGTTAACGGGCAGTGGATAGAGACCAAATTTGTGGTTATTGGCATTCCGCTGTTTCCTACCAGCTCCATGCTGGTAACCCGTGCCGCCTGGCGAAGCCGCAACGGGTTTAATATCCCGCTGAATTATCAAAGCATTATTGCGGGTTATGCACGCATGTTTTCGCTTATTATTGCTTTTATAGCCTTTATATTATTTTTTATTGAACGCGATTCAACTGCTTCTGTAATAGGCGGAGCAGGTTTGTTGCTGTGGCTTTATTTTTACTTTGTTTTTGGCAGCGCCGATACCGCAGAAGCTGAAGAACGCAAAAAAATGGGCGACCTTACCGGCCTTTATATCAAACCCGAGTGGCTTGATCATGATGATGCCTATAAAATCTACGAACGTCTCGAAAAAAAATACCGCACCGAGTTTGATGGTGCCAACTGGCTTACCGATCTGCGACAAAACGAAATAGCGCCGGCCAAATTGCCGCTGTTGTATGCACTATCGAGGTTTAATTATTCGTTAAGGGCTACCGAATGCAACAGGAAATTGTTTGAAAAGGCAGATAGTTTATACTTGTAACACAGGTTTTTGCGTTTATTTGCCTAAACCTTATTTATCATGAAGAACCTGATCGTCGCTTTGTTAATAATAGCGGCAGGCAACGCCTCTGCACAGCAAAAGTTTGATCCTGTTTTAAAGAAGCAGCTTGACAGCGTATTAGCGCTTGATCAAAAATACCGCGAAATATTAACTTATCTGATGGACCCGAACAAAAAGGATTCGGTACTAAAGACCTTGCCTGTTAAGCCGGAACAAGCAACGGGCTATTACTGGAAATTGCAAACCCGGGCGGACTCAAGTAATTTGATTTTCATTGAAAACATATTTGCAAAATATGGTTACCCCGGCAAATCGCTCGTTGGTGAACCAACCAACGAGGCTGCCTGGTCGGTGGTGCAGCATTCTCCCAAAATTGATAAATATCTTCCTGCAATTAAAACCGCGGCCGAAAATAAGGAGCTGCCCTTCAGGCTGTACGCCATGATGCTCGACAGGCAGCTGATGTATGATGGCAAGGAACAGATCTATGGCTCGCAGGCTACATCAAAGCCATTGCGCAACGGTCAAAACATTGGTTATTACATTTGGCCTATTAAAGAAGCCGCTACGGTGAATGAGCGCCGTAAACAAGCCGGCTTTGACCAAACTGTTGAACAAAATGCAAAACGGTTGGGGATTGATTATAAAGTTGTCAAAATAGAAGATGTGAAGTGGTAGTATGGAGACATACGAATAAAAAGGTCTCTGCCGTTGTTGGTGACAACACCAACAACGGCGAGAACAATAGAGATAAATCGCTATTCAGAACAATCTAATTCCCCATCAAAAAGTTTACACCCTGCGTTCCCCCGCATCATATAAAAACATAACTTTGCCCCTGCAAAATTTAATACCATGAGTTTCAGAACCGAACACGATACCATGGGCGAGGTACAGGTACCTGCCGACAAATACTGGGGAGCGCAAACCGAACGCTCACGCAATAATTTTAAAATTGGTCCGGAGGCGTCAATGCCAAAGGAAATTATCGACGCTTTCGCTTACCTGAAGAAGGCTGCAGCTTTTACTAATACCGATTTAGGTGTATTATCAGCAGAAAAACGCGATCTGATAGCACAGGTTTGCGATGAGATCCTTGCCGGCCAGCTGGCTTCAGAGTTTCCGCTGGTGATCTGGCAAACAGGTTCGGGCACGCAATCAAACATGAACGTGAACGAAGTGGTTGCCAACCGCGCGCACGTATTACAAGGCAATAAACTGGGCGAAGGCAAAACCTTTATCCACCCGAATGATGACGTAAACAAATCACAATCATCAAATGATACTTACCCTACTGCCATGCATATTGCGGCATACAAAATGCTGATCGACGTGACTATTCCGGGTGTTGAAAAACTTCGTGATACTTTACAGGCTAAATCAGAAGCCTTTAAATCGGTAGTTAAAATTGGTCGTACCCATTTGATGGATGCAACCCCGCTTACCTTAGGCCAGGAGTTTTCAGGTTATGTTTCTCAGTTAAACCATGGTTTAAAAGCACTGCGTAACACGCTTGATCACCTTTCAGAACTTGCCCTTGGTGGTACTGCCGTAGGTACAGGTATCAACACCCCTAAAGGTTATGACGTAAAAGTTGCTGAGTACATCGCCCAATTCACCGGTTTGCCGTTCATCACTGCCGAGAATAAATTTGAAGCACTTGCAGCTCATGATGCTATTGTGGAAAGCCATGGCGCATTGAAACAAATTGCAGTTTCATTAATGAAAATTGCTAACGATATCAGGATGCTGGCTTCTGGTCCGCGTTCGGGTATTGGCGAAATCCATATTCCGGATAACGAGCCTGGTTCATCAATTATGCCAGGTAAAGTTAACCCAACCCAAAATGAGGCCGTTACTATGGTAGCTGCACAAGTTATGGGTAATGATGTGGCTATCTCTATCGGTGGTTCAAACGGCCATTACGAACTGAACGTATTTAAACCGGTTATGGCTGCTAACTTTCTTCAATCGGCAAGGTTAATTGGCGATGCTTGTGTATCATTCAATGACCATTGCGCTATAGGTATTGAGCCGAACTACGAAGGCATCAAAAAACACCTTGAAAACTCGTTAATGCTGGTAACTGCACTTAACCCGCACATCGGTTACGAAAACGCAGCAAAAATTGCTAAAACAGCACTTAAAAACGGGAGTTCATTACGCGAAGCAGCTATTGGCTTAGGCTTACTAACCAACGAGCAGTTTGACGAGTGGGTACGCCCGGAAAATATGATAGGCAGCTTAAAATAAGAGCCACCTCACCCCAACCCCTCTCCAAAAGAGAGGGGCTTTTTAATTTTCGCTTATGCAAAAACGCTATAGCTTTCTCTTTTTTTCCTTCAGCTTTCGGCTTTTCGCTTTAAGCCTTCCGCTTCCCGCTTTCCGCTCAAAGAAAGCCTTTCGCCTTTTACCTTTCGCCTTTCACCTAACAGGGATCGCCTTTTGCCTAATCGTAGCTTCTTGTAGCAGGAACCCCGACATGCAGGAGCCGGGAGATAGCAAGCTACAGGGTGAGTGGCGGCAGGACTCGGTACCCGCTCAAAAAAGCCTGGTAACATATTCGCTATACGACATTAAATTCAGCTGTGATTCATTTCTTTTGAAGATTAGTACCGTTAGCAAGGTAAATTATGGTGCCGATACTTGCATGAGTAAAGGACATTGGGCCGAATATGTGCGCGGAACGTACTCGCAAAGGCAGGATACGCTGCATATTAAAGGCCAGTTTTGTAATGCCGATGGCTCATATAAAAACGAGCAGGGTTGTTTCAGGTTTGGCGATTATGAAGAATACTTTAAGGTTCACCGCACCGGCGATTCGCTCATCAGGTTTATAAGCACATCAAACGTAATACCTATTAACGTGCACTTGATAAAAAGAACAAGCTGTATTCCAAAACCATTGTAATGAAAACACAAATTTTAAAGAAACTTTTACTGCTGGTGGCTATATTTTATATCCCACTGCAAAGTATGGCCTGGGGCACTAACGGTCACCGTATTTGTGGCCAGGTTGCCGATAGCTACCTTACACCTAAAGCCCGTAAAGCCATAGAAGCCATTTTAGGCAATGAATCAATAGCAATTACCAGTAACTGGGCCGATTTCATTAAATCCGACCCGGCTTATGGTTACCTGTATAACTGGCATTTTATCGATCTGGATAAAGCCTATACTTATCCCGAACTACAAGGCTACTTAAAAGCGGATACAGCCGTTGACGCCTACACTAAAATGAACTTTTTGATTGCGGAGCTTAAAAAGCCAGCTACAACAAAAGCCAACAAGCTGCTTTATCTGCGCATGCTGATCCATATTGTTGAGGATGTACACCAGCCGCTGCACACCGGCCACACCAGTGATAAAGGTGGTAACGATGTAAAAGTGCAGTGGTTTGGAAAAGACAGCAACCTGCACTCGGTTTGGGATAGCCAGTTAATTGATTTTCAGCAGTTAAGTTATACCGAGTATGCAACCATGATTAACCATACTACAGCTGCCCAGCGCACCAGGCTGCAAAAAGCCCCGATAAGCCAGTGGTTGTATGAAAGCAACCAGCTTGCCGAAAAACTGTATGTAGATGTTAAACCCGGTGAAAACCTGAGCTACAAATACAACTTTAAATACATTGGTTTACTAAACGACCAAATGGTAAAAGCCGGCGTTCGTTTGGCCGGTGTTTTGAATCAGATTTTTGGCTGATTTTTTTAAGGCGAAAGGTTAAAGCTGAAAGGTTGCCTCTCTGCTTTAACCTTTCGCCTTTAACCTTTCTCCTTTTACCTCCAACAAAATGAAAATACTAATGGTATGCCTCGGCAATATCTGCCGTTCGCCACTGGCCGAAGGGATCATGCAGCACCTGGCAGATGAAAATGGTCTGGGCTGGGATGTTGATTCGGCAGGTACGGGTAGATGGCATATAGGCGAAGCTCCCGACAGGCGTTCGATCCGCGCCGCACGCAACCATGGAATTGATATCAGCAAACAGGTTTGCCGCCAGTTTAAACGAAGCGACTTTGACGATTTTGACCACATCTTTGTAATGGACCGCAATAATTTGAGCGATGTGCTTGATATGGCCCGCAACGAAGAACAAGCCGCCAAAGTAAAACTTCTTTTGGGCGATAAAGTTGTGCCCGATCCGTACTATGATGACAACCAATTTGAACCGGTTTTTGAATTGATTGAAAACGGTTGTAAGGATATTATTAAAGGGTTACACCCCCTCTAAATCTCCCCCGGTTGGGGAGACTTTTAATAAATATTTTTAAGCCCTCCCTTCCGGGGAGGGTTTGGGAGGGGTTTCCACCCTAAAAAACGGCACATCTTCACCATACCAAAACACAATCCCTTCCCTTGCAAACCCGGCTTTGATCAGTACCCTTTGTGATGCCGCGTTTTGCGGATGGGTAACGGCACAAATTTCTTTCAGGCCAATTTTATTTAATCCATAGCTAACTAATGCCTCTGCCAATTCGGTTGCAACGCCTTGCCCCCAGTATTTGAGGTGCAGGCGGTAGCCCAACTCAATTCGGCTCTTGTCATAATCACTTGGTTTTAGTGCGCAAACGCCTATAAAATCGTTATCGGCGATATTAAAGACGCCCCATCTGCCCAGGCCCGATCCATTTTGGTATTCTTTCAAGGTATCCTTAAAAACCTGTTTACTCTCCTGTGGAGTGCGTTTCTTTACATACTGGGTAAGACGGTCATCTGCATCAATCACAGTTGAAAGTACTTCGTCTTCGGCCGTAAATTCGCGGATCAGCAGGCGGGGTGTTTGGGTGATAATATTCATAGGTTTTCAAAAATAAATTTTTGAATTGATTGTGAAGGTAAGATGAGTGTCATTATAGAGTTGCTATAGGCAAATTTTGCAGGATACGTGCCTTGAAATGCAATAGGAGGCACCTCCGTAGCCTTGATATCTGTCTTGTTTTTTAACTATAAACATGGTACTCCTATAGAATTTAAAAGGCACGCATGCATAGAACTCCGTAGGAGTACCATGTTTATAGAAAATGAAACAAACCTTTTGGCTCCGGAGGAGCCTCCTGTATTTACATGATAGTGAACCGATGTAATTATTCTGATCCTTAACGGTAGCTCAATTATGCTAAAACCCTCATTTCCCGTTAAATTTTTTATACCTTGCATAATTTACTTATAAGATATAGTGACTTTCCAGGATTTTAATTTTAACGAGCAATTATTTGAAGGTGTAGAGAGTATGGGTTTCCTGAACCCTACGCCCATACAGGCCATGGCTATCCCAACCATTATGGAGGGGCGCGACCTGATTGCATGCGCTCAAACCGGTACCGGTAAAACCGGCGCCTACCTGCTGCCTGTTTTAAACAGCATCAGTAAAACAAATAAACACCATACCAGTGCCCTTATACTTGCCCCAACCCGCGAGCTTGCCCAGCAAATAGATCAGCAGGTTGAAGGCCTTGCTTATTTTACAGGCATCAGCTCTATTGCCGTTTTTGGTGGCGGCGATGGTGTGGTTTATGAACAGCAGCGCCGCGGCATCCAAAATAATGTAAACATCATTGTGGCTACTCCGGGCAGGCTTATCGCCCACCTTACATCGGGTGTGCTGAAGCTCAATCATCTTACCCACCTGGTACTTGATGAGGCCGACCGTATGCTGGACATGGGTTTTTCGGATGATATCATGAAGATCATCAGCTACCTGCCTAAAGAACGGCAAACGCTGCTTTTTTCGGCCACCATGCCGGGCCGTATCCGATCATTGGCGAAAGCTATTTTGAAAGATCCCGAGCAAATTAACATAGCCATTTCGCAGCCGGCTGTGGGTATCGATCAGCAGGTTTACCGGGTGCACGATCAGCAAAAAACGCCGCTGGTGCAGCACATCCTCAAAGATTCGGCGTTTACAAGTATTATCATCTTTGCTTCGCGCAAAGAAATTGTTAAAGCATTGTACAAAGAATTGAAGGCGATCAAGATCAACGCCATGTCGTTCCACTCCGATCTGGAGCAGAAGGAACGTGAGGAGATCCTGCTTAAGTTCAAAAACAAATTACTTCCGGTTATCATTGGTACCGATGCGCTTTCGCGTGGTATTGATGTGGAAGGTATCGACCTCGTGATCAATTACGATGTTCCCGGCGACCCGGAAGATTATATTCACCGTATCGGTCGTACGGCCCGCGCTGCTACCACCGGTACTGCTATTACCTTCGTAAACCACCGCGATGAGCGAAAGTTAAAAAACATTGAAAAACTGATAGAAAAGCCTATCAAGCTAATGGCGCTGCCTGATGAGTTAGCCTCAATACAACCCCTTAAGCCTGAACCTGCGCAAGGTGACGCCAAAAGGAAACCTAACCGCCGCTGGGGAAAAAAGAAACCGAAACAACAGAACACCGGTAATTAAAAAATTTTCACGAATACTTTTAAGTTGAACACAATTTACACGAATTACACGAATTAAATAGGTTAATAGAAGCTCAGGATCTACAAGCATTATTTCATTGCCGTTGACTTTAGTCAACGGTTAAAAAAGAAACGAACTCCCAGGCTTTAGCCCAAACTGTTCGAGCGGAATTTGGCTAAAGCCTGGGAGTTTGCAATCGCATCCCTTTGACTTTAGTCAACGGCAATGAATTTGATAAGAGTTCTCTCTGTTTAATCCCGATAATCTTAAATTCGTGTAATTCGCTTCAATTCGAATAAATTAGTGCATCGTTACTAAAACGTTTTATCTATTTTGATATCTTAGACCCAAAATCTATTTCCCAATGATCATTCCTAAAAAATTGGTTTTGCTGGCAACGTTTGGTGCAGCAATTATCATATCTGCAGACAAAGCATTAGCACAGGAGAAAAAAACATCAGGTAACCCTATTGTTGAAGGTTGGTATGCCGATCCGGAGGCTAAGATCTTTAACAAGCAATACTGGGTGTACCCTACCTACTCGGCTAAATATAACGACCAGGTGTTTATGGATGCCTTTTCATCGCCCGACCTGGTTAACTGGACAAAGTATCCGCATATCATAGATACCGCTGCTGTAAAATGGGCAAAGCGCGCTATGTGGGCACCTGCGGTGACCGAGAAGGATGGGAAATATTATATCTTTTTTGGCGCTAATGATATCCAGAACAATAACGAAATTGGTGGCATTGGCGTTGCTGTTGGCGATAAACCCGAAGGTCCGTTCAAAGACCTTTTGGGTAAACCACTCATCGGGCAGATCATCAATAAAGCGCAACCTATCGACCAGTTTGTTTTTAAAGACGATAATGGCCAGTACTACATGATCTATGGTGGCTGGGGCCAGTGTAACATTGTAAAACTAAAAAACGATTTTACAGGCGTTGAACCATTTGATAATGGTGAAACCTATAAACTGATCACCCCAAAAGATTATGTTGAAGGCCCTGTGATGTTTAAACGCAAAGGCAAATACTACTTTATGTGGAGCGAAGGCGGTTGGACTGGTCCGGATTACCGCGTTGCTTACGCTATTGGCGATTCGCCTTTCGGTCCGTTTAACCGTATCGGAACCATATTAAAGCAGGATGCCAGCATAGCTACAGGTGCAGGTCACCATTCGGTGATCCAGGTGCCGGGTAAAGATGAATGGTATATAGTTTATCACCGCCGCCCGTTAACCGAAACAGATGGCAATCATCGTGTTACCTGCATTGATAAAATGTATTTTGATAAGGATGGCAAGATCCTGCCGGTTAAGATCACCAATGAAGGTGTAACGGCAAGGAAGATTAAATAGCCCCCTGGCCTCTGAAAGGGGAGCTTGCGGAGAACATAGCACGTTGCAAAACTTACGAAGTTTTTAAAACTTCGTAAGTTTCCTTAACCATTTGAGGCATTGAGGTAATATGCCCTTTAATTTGCACATCTGAAATTTCATCATTTGCAAATCAATCTTTCCCCCTAAAAGGGTGAAGTTGATAATCCCTGATATTTAGTATCTTAAACCGTTTTTTTGACTGACATTATTCCTTTATCATTATGACGCGATCATTTTTTCGGGCATTAGTAGTTTTACTTGCCCTTATTGGCAGCAACCGCTGTTTCGGGCAAGCCGCCGAAAACTTACCTACCGATTATTTAAGCAAAGAATTTCACGCCGGAAGACGCCAGGCGCTGCGTGAGCTGATGCCCGCCAATTCGGTAACGGTGATCTTCTCGTACCCCGAGCAGGTGTTTTCGAATGACGTTAACTACGTTTATCATCCTAACCCCGACCTGTATTATTTTTCGGGATATAAAGAACCCAACTCAGTATTGTTAGTATTTAAAGATCTGCAGGCCGATGGCGACAGTAGCTATAATGAGGTGCTGTTTGTACGCCACCGCGATGCCGGTCGCGAGCAGTGGACAGGCAGGCGTTTGGGCGTTGAAGGTGCTAAATCGCGGCTGGGCTTTAAGCGGGCTTATAACAGTGAGGATTTTGCGAAATTCCCTGTTGATTTTAAAAAGTTTGCCAATGTATATTATGACGCGCTGCCAGAGGACGTTACGGGCGATGGCTCGACAGGCGAGTTAAAGAAGCTGATAGCTGCTTTTAAAAGTAAGGCTGGCATAACGGAAACAAACAGGCAGGTTATGAGTGACCTTAATTTGATAGCAAGAATGGTTACCCCTCAAAATTTGGACCGTTTCATGACTTATTTTAAAGATAAGTTTGCAGATGATGATCACAAGAATAATCCGCTTATACAACAATTGTTGGCCAAGCCCGATTCTGCAACACTTGCCGATGTTAAGGCAAAGATTGCCGCAACTTACGGCGGTAACACCGGATATGCTGAATTTACTTCCAAACTTCGCGGTATAAAAACTCCGGAAGAAATAGCTGTATTGAAAAAAGCTGTTGAAATATCAAGCCTCGCCCATCTGGAAGTAATGAAATCGGTAAAACCAACTATGAGCGAGCGCGAGGTGGAAGGGATCATGACCTATGTGCACAAAAGATATGGAGCAGAAGACGAGGGTTACCCGCCAATTGTAGGTGCCGGGGCAAATGGCTGTATCCTGCACTATGAAGAAAATTCGGCTACAAAACTTAGCAACCAATTGCTGCTGATGGATGTTGGTGCCGAGTATCATGGCTACTCTGCCGATGTTACCCGTACCGTACCAGCCAATGGCAAATTTACCGAAGAGCAAAAGGCTATTTACCAATTGGTGTATGATGCCCAGGAAGAGATTTTTAAGTTATGCAAAGCAGGCGTTCCGTATGCAAGCCTCGAGCAGAAATCGGCGGAAGTTTTAGCAGCGGGGTTGATCAAACTGGGTATTATTAAAAATGCTTCGGAAGTGCGTAAGTACTATCCGCATGGTTGCTCGCACCATTTAGGGCTTGATGTGCATGACAAAGGCGGTCGCGGTAATTTGGAAGAGAATTGGGTGATCACTGTTGAGCCGGGAATTTATATCCCAGCGGGTAGTCCATGTGATAAAAAATGGTGGAACATTGGTGTACGTATTGAAGATGATGTACAGATAGGAAAAGACAAGGGCATGATCCTTTCAATAGATGCGCCGCGCAAATGGCAGGACGTTGAAAAAGCAGCAACCGAGAAAAGTATTTTTGAAGCCGCTAAATTCCCGGAGCTGAAGTAAAATTAAAGTAAGATAAGATAAAAAGCCACCGCTCGGCTCCCGCCGAGTGGCAGCTATCAAGCGGCCTCTGGCCGCCGAAGCGAAAATACCTGTGCCCGTTTGTAACCGAACTTGCGCTCGTTTGCAACGAGCGCTTAATATGGTTTGGCGATTTCATCGCCGGTATCGCGTTACAAACGCTATCCCAGTTTAAGCGCTCGTTGCAAACGAGCGCAAGAAAAAAAGCATTTTTGAAGCCGCTAAATTCCCGGAGCTGAAGTAAAAAATGCACTTTATGTCATTGCGAGGAGCAGCGGGGGCTGTGCAATTGGGCGACGTGGCAATCTCGTAGCTTTGCATCGCCACGGTGCATAGCGGCCCTGTATAGTTACGAGATTGCCGCGCTATCGCTCGCAATGACATAGGGGTAGTAAAACAAAAAGCCCTTCGGATTAAATTCCGAAGGGCTTTCGTCTTTAATGTAATCATTACTTCTTAATCCTGCTTTTCAGCTCAGCCAATGGCATGGTAACCATACGGCCTATTGGCTTTTTACCGCGATAGGTGATCACCCGGAGCGTAGTTGCATCCTTAGGAGCATCTATCGGTGTTGTATATTTAGGATAAAACCTGTCGGGGAACGAGTTGTCAAAACTGTAATAAGTATCCAGTCCGTTAACCTCGTTAGTCAGCGTGATTTTTAACGTGCTGTCGGCATTCAAGGTAGCGTCAAATGACGGATCATAAGCGCTTGGGGCTATCTTGGTTTCAGCTTCATCAAAGCGTGGGAAGTGTTTCTCTACCCTGCTGAAAAAACCATCCCAGTTTTTAGTGCCTTTTGGCGACCATACATCCTCGGCAATAGCCATTCCGCGTGGCCAGGTCATATATTCGGCCTGGCGGATGTTGTACACCTGCTCTGTCCACAAGTTGGCCTGTCCGCCTTTAATGAGGCGTGCATCAACGCTATCGGGTACAGGCTCCCATGAATAGGTTTTGTTTAAACGAAGTGTGGCGTAGATTTTGGTTTCGTTTACACGGTCGCTTTGCATATAATCAAGATACGCGAACGTAGTTGGGCTCATTACCACTTCGTGGCCGGCTTTGGCAGCGGTAATGCCACCCTGGATACCGCGCCAGCTCATAACAGCTGCATTGGGCCCCAGGCCGCCTTCAATGATCTCATCCCAGCCCATGAATTTTTTGCCTTTTGATTCAACGATCTTTTCAAGGCGCTTTTCAAAATAAGCCTGTACTTCGCTCATGGTCTTCAGGTTTTCTTTAGCCATTAATGCTTTTATGGCATCGCTTTGTTCCCAGAAATTTTTGGCGCACTCGTCACCCCCTAAATGGATATAACCGAAGGGGAACAGCTGGGCGATTTCAGTAACTACTTTATCCATAAAAGTATAAACGTTCTCGTTGGCCGGGCAAAGGGTGTTGTCAACAATAGCGCGGTTATGCGGGCCGCTCCAGTCCATAAAAGGCTCGCCGGAGTTTACCACGTATTTATCGGCACCGGGAGTGCATGAAAGCTCTGGATAGGCAACTACTGCGGCAAGACTATGGCCGGGAACATCAATTTCGGGCAGGATATCAACAAACCGGTCTTTCGCGTATTGTACCAGCTCTTTGATATCTTCCTGGGTGTAAAAACCGCCGTAGGTGCGTGGTTCATCAGCTGTTGGCGGGGTGAATGTTCCAAACTGACCAACTTTTTTAACATTGTGAGCTCCTACTTCGGTTAACCTTGGCAGGCTTTTGATCTCCACGCGCCAACCTTCATCATCGGTAAGGTGTAAATGCAGCAGGTTGAATTTGTACTTAACCATAGCGTCGATGTATTGCTTAACCTCGGCTTTGGTAAAAAAGTGACGGGCTACATCAAACATCAATCCTCTCCAGGCAAACCTTGGATAGTCGGTAATTTCAACTGCGGGTGCAGTCCACTTTACACCTTTGGCTATTTCCCAACCCTCAACCTCTTTAGGCAGCAGCTGGAAAAACGTTTGTACACCATAAAATAGCCCGGCAGCATCATTGGCACGGATCACTACTTTTTTAGGCGTTACAGATAATTTATATCCCTCGGTTTTGAGCACTGTATCAGCAGTTTTATTTAAGATTAGCCTGATGGGTGCTGTGGGGGCGGTACTTTTTACAGTAATGAATGCTCCTGTGGATGTAGATAGTTTTCGTTTAAGGTAGGCAGTTACATTTGCCACATCGGCAGATGAACCGGCCTCAACAACGACTGTTTTGGGCAGCACAAACTCGCCTGTTGTTTGGGTAACTTTTACCGGCTGCGGGATAAGCGCGAGTGCCGGTTTGCTTGTTTGGGCTGCAGAAAGCAGGTGTGCCATACAGCCGCAAAGCAATAAGGATAATCTCTTCATAAAGAATTGTTATTTAATTGGATGTACGCAAATTAAACTTTTTAAATAATATTAAGAAGTGTTTTCTGAACCATGGTTTTTTTGTCTGAACTCGAATTTTAAGGAATTATTGGAATTTTTTGAATTTGCTGAGCATTCTGGTAATTACTTAATTCTATAAATTCGGGTTCAGACAAAACATCAGCCGCCGGGCGATAAAGAAAACCTAAATCCGAAATCGAATATTCGAAGTCCGACATTCCAAATTACACCCTGATATAAATATTCCGCTTGTCAAGGATGTAAGCCACCAGCCAACAGATCAGCATAAAGCTGATGGCAAAAAGCAACGAGCCTATTGGCCCGGGCGCTATGGCCTGGTAAAAAGCCGTATTTATCCAGTCTACAGCATTTGCGCCGCCTATAATGATCATGCTTACCGGGATCAGCAATATTTCGGAAAGCACGTAAATTGGCAGCGGATTTTTACCCATGG
Organism: Mucilaginibacter sp. Mucisp86; assembly: GCF_047324315.1. NCBI lineage: Bacteria > Pseudomonadati > Bacteroidota > Sphingobacteriia > Sphingobacteriales > Sphingobacteriaceae > Mucilaginibacter > Mucilaginibacter sp. Mucisp86. The sequence continues at coordinate 2,625,651 of NZ_CP168503.1, read as the reverse complement.
TGGTGAAAAAACGAGCCCAGTTGCCCTTGTTCCAGTTATTGATCTCCAGCGTATAGATTAATGCCGACAGGATCACCAGATCGAGCCCGGTGGTAACCAGCACAAAAGAGCTTGTCCACAGCTTTTTATTGATCGGGAAAACCATGTTCCAGCACAGGGCCAAAAAGATGAACAGGCAGCCGGTTAACAGTAGTTTGGTAGTGGTATCGTATCCCTTTCCTTTTTGCTGAATGAACTTACCTGCGTAATAACCCACTACCACATTAACAATAGCAGGTAACGTGCTTAATACACCTTCGGGTTCGAACGGGATACCTTCGCCGTGATACAGGTGATCGACACCAAACAAAAACTTATCAAGATAAATGCCCGCATTACCGGTCATGCTCAGCGGATCGGCAGGATTGCCGTACACCAGCAGGATGATCCAGTACATCACTAAAAATAAGCCTGACAAAATAAAAACCGTTTGTTTGGACAGGAAATGGATCATCAGCGAAGCAAAGCAATAGCACAGGGCAATACGCTGCAAAACCCCCATAATGCGGGTATGTGTAATAGGCTTTAAGTGAAATCCGCCGTTGGTTGAAAAGAAAGGGAACCAGTACATAAGGTAACCTATTAAAAATATAAGCAGCGTACGCCTGAAAATTTTGCTAAGTACGGCCGCGTTGCCCATCTCCTGGTAGCGTTTCATTGAAAAGCTCATAGCATTGCCTACGGCAAACAAAAAGGAAGGGAATACAAGATCGGTTGGGGTGAAGCCATGCCATGCAGCATGCTCAAGCGGTGAAAATGGGGCTGCTCCGCTGCCCGGCGTATTTACAATGATCATGAAGCATAAAGTCATGCCACGAAATACATCCAGCGATAAAAACCGCGATGATGATTTGTCCATAAATGGGTTTAAAAATGTTTATAATCAGCTTTACAAAAAGGCAGGGGGATAGGGCAAGATATAAACTTACCGGGAATTGTACAATCCCGGTAAGTTTATTAAGGTGGATTTTAATTAATGATAACCCGGATTTTGTTTCAATTGCGGTGTGCCGCCTTTGGCGCTTAGGTCAATCTCTACCAGCGGTATCGGGAAATATTCGCTTTTCCCTTTAATGAATTTACCGCCTTTTACATCATTGGTTAACGTACTTTGATATGCTATGTAAGCATTAAGCTCGGTATCGGCAATGCCCCAGCGTACAAGGTCAAAAAAGCGGTGCCCTTCCATTGCGAGCTCAATTTTACGCTCAAAATAGATGGCTTTAAGCGCAAAATCCTTGCTGGCAAATGCACCGCCGGGATATGGGCTCACTTTGTAGTTAGCAGCAGCCTGAGTGGTGAACCCAGCCGTTGGGTCATCATTGTCTTTGTATTTATGTACAAAACCTTCGGGATTAGCTGCGCGGTTACGCACCATGTTTACATAACTTTCGGCTTTATCCAGGCTCCCAACCTGTGCTTCAACCTCAGCGGCCATTAACAGTACATCGGCATAACGAATAATGTTGTAATTGATGCCTGAACCCGGGGCCCATGAGGTGTTATCGCCGTTTACATCCTGTTCGGCCTGGCCATAAACATTTTTGATAGGCGAATAAGGGCCACCATACTGCTGATCGCGGATCCAGTCGGCTCCGGGGTGTAAGCCCCAGTCAAGATAAGGGATCCCGCGGCGACCGGCAGTCCAGTCAAGGCGTGGATCAATAGTACCTGCATCCGGAGTATAATCGTCTGCCGATGCCAGGCCCATATCTGTTTTTATAGCATGGCTGTTATAATCGTCAAGATATGGTAAGCCCGTAGTTGGATTGGTGCGGAAATGATTTACGAGGTCAATTGAGGGCTGGTAAAAGCCGCAGCAACTAAACGGACTGCTATTGCCATACGGAAAGTTAAGCATATCGCCGTTATTTGCCTGTGAAGGGCCGTTGGGGTCTGTATTGGCTGCCGCCTGTACCGCGAAAACAGATTCGGCGCTGTTATTGGTAGCCGTTCTGAAATTGTCGTTGAATTTAGCGTTAAGGGCGTACTTTTTACCATCTGAAGTTACACCCTGCGCAATAACGGCATCAAATACAACCTTTGCTTCAGCATATTTATGCTCGTACAGGTAAGTTTTACCCAAGTATGCACCTGCGGCCCATTTATTGGCACGGCCAACTTCGGGTTGGGTATTAGGCAGATTGTCGTAAGCATATTTAAAATCGGCCTCAATTTTTGGCCAGATATCCGTATTGTTAGGCTGATTGACATCGGTAGTTGTTTCATCCAGATAAGGTACATTATTGAACATCTTTTTTAGATCGAAGTAATAATGCGCCCTTAAAAACCGGGCCTGTGCCAGTATATTGGTTTTGTTTGAGGCTGATATGGAAGTAACCTTATTGGTTATTTTGATGGTGTTGTTTGTGCGCGATACACCCTCATAATCGGCCCGCCATTTACTGTCAAAAAAGCCATTGCTGGCATCGGCGTTGTATTTCATCATCGGTTCTATCGGTTGCTGATCGCCGGCGATACTGCCCTTAGATGCATCACCGCCTACTACACCGCCGTATACCCAGTTATCCGGCGAGGCTTCCCATGCGCCGCCGCCGCCTACCGAGGCGTCGCCGCCCTGCTGGCCATCCAACACTGCATAAGCACCTACAAGCAGTTCATTAGCTCCTGATTCTGTTTCGAGAAATTGAGGTTCGAGGGCGCCGTTAATAGGCTTATCGAGATATGATTTTTTACATGCGCCAAGCGATAGGATGCTTAAAAGCGCTATGGAAATAAGTTTTTTAGCTTTCATTGTAATCCGTTTAAATATTGCTGTTATAATGAAAAATTAACTCCGAATATGAAGGTGCGGGGGCTGGCGTAGCTACCCTCGTCAATACCAAAATCTTTGGTGTTGCCGCTTAGTTCGGGATCAACACCGCTGTAACCAGTTAATGTAAACAGGTTGGTTGCCGATACATAGATCCTTAACTTTTGGATCCCTGCCTTTTTAAGGCCTGCAAGGTTAAAAGTGTAGCCAACCTGCGCGTTACGCATACGTACATAGGTGCCGTTTTCAACAAAATATGAGTTTGGTGTAGCGCCGCTGCTGGTTGATGCGTCAAGTTCCTGGATAGGGGCCTTCGCATTTTGATGAGTTGGCGTCCATGAATCATTAAGCGCGGTATAGCTTTTTGCTGTACCGAATGAAGCATAGAAATCCCGCCAGTATTTAACGCTGTTCCATAGTTTATTGCCGAATGAGCCGTAAAGGAATACGCTGGCATCAAAGTTTTTATAGTTTACACCCAGGTTTAAACCGGCAGTAACTTTCGGGTTTGGATTGCCGATAAAAGTACGGTCGGCATCGGTAATGACACCATCACCGTTCACGTCTTTATACCTGAAACGGCCAACCTTTACATCCGATTGGTAGTAAGCATTCGGGTCGCCGGTGCGGGTTTGTACAGCTTTGTCGGCTGCATCAATTTCGGCTTGTGAGTTCCAGAAACCTACGATCTGGTAGCCATAAAACTCGCCTAAAGAATGACCTACCTGGCTGCGGGTGATCGGGTTATCAAACCTGCTTGTTGCTGAGCCGGGGAAGTAATCCCTGTCATCAGATACTTTTAATACTTTGTTATTATAAGTGGTTAAAGTACCGGTTGCATTAAAGCTCAGGTCGCTGCTGGCCCTGAAGTTGCCGGTAACAGAAAGGTCAAGACCATCGGTTTTCATTTTACCAACGTTTTGCGCCGGGAAAGCACCGTTACCTGCAGTACCTAACTGGGTAGCGTTAAATAACAGGTCCTTAATGTCTTTGCGATAGTAATCGGCAGTTACGGCTATTTTGCCGCCAAATAAGGTTGCATCAAAGCCAAAGTTGGAGTTAATATCCTTTTCCCAAAGCGCATGAGGGTTGGCAGTTTGATCCTGGTAGAAGCCAGGTGTTAGGTTAAGTGAACCATCGATAGGATAATACGACTGGCCAATATCATTGCTGAACGTAACGTAAGCGTCTTTACTGCCCATATTGATCTGGTTACCCATAATGCCCCAGCCGCCTCTTAGCTTCAGGTCGGTAAGCCAGGTGATATTTTTCATGAAGTTTTCCTGCGAGATACGCCAGCCTGCGCTGAATGCAGGGAAATAACCGTAACGTTGGTCAACCGGGAATTTTGATGAACCATCGCGACGGATAGTGGCGTTAAACAGGTAGCGGTCGTTATAAGTATAATCTAAACGGGCAAACTCCGAAAATAACGAGTTGTTAGATTTTCCGCTGTAGGTGTTTTTATTGGTGGTACCGGTAGACAGGTTTACATAATTGGGATCAAAAGTGTAAAATCCCTGGATGCTGCCACCTACATACCGGTCATGATCTTCAACCGCCTCTGTACCTACCACTATGTTAACATTGTGTTTGCCAAATGCTTTTTGATAGCTAAGGGTGTTGGTCCAGTTATAAGTATAGCTGTTGTCCGATCCTTCGCTATAAGTATTTGTTGAAGAGTTTTCAACGTTTTCATATGTAGGGAACGAAAACGAATGGTTGTTGCTGTTAATGATATCGCCGCCAAAGCTGGTGCGTAAAGTAAGGCCGGGAATAATGTCGGCTTCGGCAAATACGTTACCAAGCAAACGATAGCTTGTTGACTGGTTGTTTTTTGTACGCTCCTGTATGGCAACCGGGTTATTGGCATCACCGAGGCCCGTACCGTAACTGCCTGCATAGTTACCTTTAATGTCGTAAACCGGAATGATTGGTTGCTCGCGCAGGGCATGTGCAATAACGCCATCCGGGTCATTGGTGCTAACCTGCGAATGTGATGTTCCATCATTTACCTGGGGCTGCCTGGTTATAGAATAAGCCAGGTTTTCGCCCACTCTGATGTGTTTAGTTACATTGTAGGTGGTGTTTGAGCGAAGCGTGTATCGTTTAAGATAAGTATCAATTAGTGTACCTTGCTGGTTAAAATAATTTAACGAGAATAAATAGCTGGCGTTATCGGTACTGCCGCTCAATGATATATTGTGGCTGTTCATCGGGGCCGATTTAAACAACTCATGATACCAGTCGGTACCGGCTTTGTTGGCCCTTGTTATCCTGTAAAAATTGCCAAGGTCTGTCGCTGAGGTATAATTGGGGTTTACATAGTATTTTGATGGATCGACAGATGGGTCGCCTTCTTTAGCACCTGCCGGGGTAATGTAATCGGGCAGTGTAAAAGTCGAGCCTGTACCGGTTGGGTTGTACAAGGCATCTTTAATACTGTTATCGCCCGAATTTTTCTTGGCGGTAAGTTTCAGATCGGCCATTTGTTGCGGCGTTATGGTATTCCAGACATTGCCGCCTTTGGGTCTTTGCGTACCGTAGTAGGCGTCGTATTGGATGTTTACCTTGCCTTTACCCCTTTTTGTAGTGATGATGATAACGCCGTTTGCAGCCCTTGCACCATATATTGATGCCGAACTCGCATCCTTTAACACCTGGAAGGTCTCAACATCGTTAGGGTTCAGCGTGCTTACATCATATGTTTCCACGCCGTCAACTACGTATAGGGGAGTATTATTCCCGAAAGTATTAAAACCCCTGATGTGTACCTGTGGCTCTTCGCCGGGCTGGCCCGATCCGGTAACGGTAACGCCCGATGCCTGGCCTTGCAATTGCGAGTTTACGGACGACGAAGCCTGTTTGTTAAGATCTTTAACGTTAACTACAGCAACAGCGCCGGTAAGGTCCTTCTTTTTTTGGGTGGTATAACCAACCACAACAACCTCGTTCAGCGCTTTTGACTCTTCAAGCAAGGTTACGTTGATGGTTGTTTGTCCGTTTACCGGCACGGCTTGTGCGGTAAAACCTAAAAAGCCGAATTCAAGCGTCCCTTTGCCGTCGGGCATAGTGAGGGTATATTTACCGTTGATGTCGGTAACTGTGCCTAAATTACTGCCCCTCAGCTTTACGCTTACCCCTGGTAAGGGCTGACCGCTAACATCTTTAACCACCCCCGTTACGGTTAAAGTAACAATTGGTTTTTCATCTGCGGGTTTTATAATGATGATATCATCAACCACCTGGAAGGTTAAAGGCTGTTTTTGCAGCACCTTCTGCATTACGGTTTCAATAGGCGCGTCCTGCACGTCCACATTTATTTTCTTGTCAACGTCAACCTGGTCAAGCCTGTAAAAAACAGTGTATTTACTGCTTTTTTCAATTTGCTTAAACATTTGCTTAACAGAAATATTGTTTACACTAAAGTTGTAAACGTTTTGTGAATAAGCGGCAGCGTGTATTTGCATAATGCCCGTTAAGAGCAGAACGGTTACCAGCTTCATAATTTTGATCGTTTTTTGCCACGGGCCGGCGGCCAGAGCGGACTTTCTGTAAAAATTAATCATAAATTTGTTTGTTAATCAGTTAATACGATGCTTCCCCAAGCGTAGGGTATTAGCTTTGATTGCTTTAGCCCGGGCGTGTTGGTAGCACATCCGGGTTTTTTATGTAAAAGAGAATGTTAGTTTTTAATCATAGTTTCCTTTTTGTTTTAGTTAGATGATTCATTATTGTTGGTTTTAGTTATGTTGATTACATTTCCGTTTTTAAGGTAACTTATGGGGGTATTCCCTTTTATAATTGCCAGCACCTTCTCAATATCAGATACATTTTTGAAGCTTCCTGAATAACGGATGTTACCAATCTCGTTGTCGGTAATTATGATGATTACGTTATATCTGCGCTGCAATACTTTTGCTATTTCACTGAGGGTAGTGCCATCAAATACCAGCAGGTTTTCTTTCCAGCCGTCATAACGGTCGAGCTTGGCCGAGTCGATCTCCGATACCTGGATCTCGTTCAGGCTTTTAGGGTCGGGTGTGGTGTAGCTATAGTTTTCTTTTTTGGGATGGTAGTAGATCCGGAGCACCTGCCGTGGCTTTACATAAATACGGCTCATTTCATGCGCATTGTTATCTACATTCCCTTCAACCGATACCTCCCCTTTTACCACAGTAGTTTCAAAGAACGGGTCGGAAGCATATGCTTTCAGGTTAAACTTTGTGCCGATATCCCTGATAGTATAGTTTTTTGTATTAACAATAAAAGGGACCTCCTTTTTGCCGGGGGCGATATCAAAAAAGGCTTCGCCTTCCAGGTAAACGGTGCGGGTTGTTTTGCCAAAATCGGCGGTATAATTAAGCTTGCTTCCCGCGTTAAGCCAAACTTGCGTACCATCGCTCAAAACAATTTTTTTAATGGCACCGGGGTTAGCGGCAATCTGCCTTACACTTTCTACATTTTTTGAGTACCTGTTATATAAGGTAACAGTAACTGCCGCCAGCAAAGCAATAGCGGCAGCCGCTTTGCCCCAGGTGATCAGCCTTGCATAGCGTAACGGTTGTTTTGGCTCTATCTCAGCCGAAAGCTTATTATAGGCATTCTCTTTATTTACAACCGCTGGCTGCAGGTAAAGCATATTATGCCAGGTTTCATACAATTGTGCAAAATACTGCTCGTTTTCGGGGTGCGCACTTATCCACTGTTTAACCTGCTCAAGCTCCTGTGCGGTAGCTTCGCCTGTTATATATTTTACCAACAGTAGTTTTACTTCTTCGTTATCCATTTGTAATATTATCGTTAAGACAATCGAAAAAACGGATACCCTCAAAGCCGTGTGAAATATTTTTCAATTTTATATTTACCGTAAATTATCGCGCTCCGTTATATTCCATTAATTATCTTTATGGTTATGAGATGGATCCGGCTGCTCCTTTTATTTGTTCCTTCCCTGCTGCTTTGTAATTTTTCACATGCGCAGGTTTCGCTTGCTCGTGTGGCTTTGACCGGGCTTACAATTATTGATGCCAATCACCGGATGTCCCTCGCTGGGCAAACGGTAATTATCGACAGCACTGTTATCCGGGAAGTTTTTAAGGACGGAACCCAGCCTATTCCGGCTTCTTATCACATCCTTTCGTTAAAGGGAAAATACCTGCTCCCTGGTTTGATTGATACCCATGTACACTTTGCTACAGATCCGTCAGGAACCGATAACCGGGCGCATACACTCAGTGTGCTGCAGCAGATGTTGTATAGTGGTATTACAACCGTAAGAGATATGGCCGGCGATGCACGCACGCTTGCCGGCTTATCGCGTGATGCACTTACCGGGGATATTGTGTCGCCTTATATATATTATTCTGCATTGATGGCCGGGCCAACTTTTTTTAGCGACCCGAGGACGGGAACCTCTACCAAAGGGGCTATTGCCGGTAAAATGCCTTATATGCTGGCTGTTACAGATAGTACAAATATGCCTTTGGCCGTTGCCGCAGCAAAAGGCACCGGTGCCGCCGGAATAAAATTGTACGCTGATTTATCTCCGGGACTGGCTGCTAAGATCATAAGTGAAGCAACCAGGCAGGGAATGATTGTATGGGGGCATGCCTGGCTGCAGATGGCCAAACCCTCCGATCTGGTGAAGGCAGGCATAGGCTCAATTTCGCATGCGCCCTTACTGATACATGAAAAATTTGATAAAATTCCGGACCTGTGGAAAAAACAACGACACACCGAGGAATTTTGGGATGATGCTGTACCTCAGATGACCGATTTGTTTAACCTGATGAAACAGAATGGCACTATGCTGGATGCAACGTTGCTTACCTATAAAAAATGGGCTGAAACAGACACTGCCATGCGGTACAATTATGAAATAGGAAAACGAATAACAGCCAATGCTTATAAAGCCGGAGTGGAGATATGTGCCGGTACCGATGATGACCAGGAGGAATTTGTGCAGAATGAAATAAAATTACTGGTAAGCGATGCCGGTTTCACCCCGATAGATGCCATTATATCAGCTACATTAAATGGCGCAAAGGCATTGCACATCGACAGCACAAAGGGGACTATATTGCCCGGTAAAGCAGCCGACCTTTTGGTACTGAACAAAAACCCCCTCGAGGATATTGGTAACCTTACGTCTGTATATATGGTTTTTAAGGGTGGCCTTTTATTCAAAAAGTAACAGCTTTATATTCTTTTCCAGGTTTTATTGCAGCTTAAGTGATTGTTTTAACGGTGCGATTTATTCGGCTTTTCTTTGAAATGCTCCCTTCATATTACGCGTAACCTTTTTTTTACAGAATGTTTGGGGTTAGCTTTTTATTATTTCCATATTAAATTTGATACGGAGCTAAAAATTTTGTAACTTGTTAAAGTTTTTTAAAAAGTATTCGGATTAATTAAAGGCAGGATTAATGATCCAGGAAAACAAACTACCTATAACCTCATTTATACAGGGTGATGCGAAAGCGTTCGAAACCCTGTTCAGGCTATACTATACCCGTTTAACTTTGTTTTCCAACCGATTTGTAAATGATTTAACCATTGCCGAAGAAATTACAGCTGATGTGTTTACCCACCTGTGGGAGCGCGGGCATGAAGTTAACTTTTGTGCGTCGGTAAGTTCCTATCTTTTTAAAATGGTGCAGAACCGGAGCCTCAATTACCTCAAGCGCCAGAAAATAGAAAACCTTTACGTTAATTATCTCGAAAAGAACAACCTGTTTGATGAGCTGCGTAATACGCTTGAAAATGGTCTTGAAGAAAAGGAACTTGCCCTGCAGATAGAAGTAGCCATTGCCACCCTCCCGGAAAAATGCCGCGAGATTTTTGTACTAAGCCGTTTCAGCGATATGAAATATCGCGAAATTGCCGTGCAGTTAAATATCTCCCCCAAAACCGTGGAGCGCCAGATGGGCATCGCCCTTGAAAAACTACGCCAGGTGTTGAAGCACGTGACGTATATGTTTTTTTAGAGTAGTGGTTAACGTCCCCCCTTACGCGTCATTGCGAGGAACGAAGCAACCGCGAATAGTACAGAGAGAACTGCATAGCCGCTTGACTTGCGCTCGTTTTTAACGAGTGCTTAACATGGTTTGGCGTTTGTAACGCCATTTCCCGGCGCTAACGTTACAAACGTAAGCCCATGTTAAGCACTCATCACAGATGAGCGCAAGATGTTTCAATAAGTGTAAGTTGCGATTTTATAAAACCATGTCATTGCGAGGAGCGGGACTGGGAATAAGCCAAGGGGCGACGTGGCAATAGCATGCTATACAGGACCGCCATGCTTCCGTGCGATTGCTTCGTGCCTCGCAATGACATAAAAGAAGAAAGCTATCGCTAAACTTCAACCAGTAATCACTTAATTCAAAAACACCTCATCCAAAAACACCCAACCCGGTTTGCCTTTGGCCGGATGCCATGCCGGGACACTTTTAAGCGGCTGGGCAACCAATTTTATACAGGACACCTGTTGTGCAGATCTTAACTTACATTCCAGCGGCATCAGTGCAAACGGATCGGCCTGGTTTGGTGTGCCTGTTTTGACGGTGCTCAGCAGCTTCAGATGATTTTGATCAGCCCCTCCCCAAATCTCAACCCCGGCGGGTAAAAAGATTTGCGAGCCTATATTGCGCATCACATTAAGGCTAACCGAATGCAGATCAATTGGTTTATTGAACCACATGATAACCGACAGATCTTTTTGTGATGCGATCCATTTGCCGTTACCGAAATTGCCGCCACCTAATTCTTTATCGATGATTGTTTTTGCACCGTCGCCTTTGTATTTATTATCCGGATATGTAATAAAGCTGATGCTGTCGGGCGTGTAGGCGCATTTGTAAACATTAAACTGTACGGTATCGCTGCCCAGCCAGCCGGCTTTAAATGCCCTTGCTTTAATCACAGTACTTTGGGTAAATACAATACCCGGTTTAAACGAAGTTGCTTTAATGCTGTCGGGGGCCGAACCATCGGTGGTATATCGGATATCAGCCCCTTTGATAGGATTGCTAAGTTGCAAGGCATAGCTCTGATTAAATATAACCGAAGTGTTCTTTAACTGCGGACTGGTAAGCTTCATTACTTTACCATCATCTTTAAAGCCGGTTAACAGACTTAGCTTAGGATTTTGTTTTTGAAGCGATTGAAGATCGGCAGGGTTCAGTCCACTGTCCCATACCGCAAGTTCATTAATACTTTTTATGGCAATGAGTTGCTTTACATCCGCTGTAGTTAGTTTGACCCCCGCCAGCGAAATACTTTTAAGATATTTTAAACCTGCTAATTCTTTTAATCCTTTCCCGGTAACATCGCTGAAGTTGAGGTTTAGCCTGCGCAGGTTTTCAAATTTGGCAATGGTTTTTAGGTCGGCATCCTTTACAGGCATCTTGTTCAGATCCAATGAAACGACTTGTTTCCTGATAGCGCTTAATTCGTCAAGTACCTTAACATTATAGGTGCTTTTATTGTAGATATTAACCGCGAGCGCCGGCGACTCATTAGCCAGCGGATACACCGCACGGTAATTATTATTTAGCTTTTGGATATCCTTTTCATTAGCAGCCGAAAAATCATAAACCTCTTCCGCACTTTCTGCTGGTTTTAGATGGGTGGCGGCTATCATCCGTAATGAATCGTTGGCAGGCAGGTCTGTCACTTTTTTGTTGAAACCGGCTTTGCTTTTTATCCACAGGTAAAGCAGCATTTTTTCATCATCGGTAAGTTGGGTTTTACCGGTTGGGGGCATGTGCTTCTTTTCGGTTTCGGGCAAGTGTACGCGTTGCAGCAACAGGCTCATGGCCGGGTCACCGGCTACGAATAGCTTGCCGTTTTTGCCGCCTTTCATTATTGCTGCCGAATCAGTAAGCATGAGGCCTCCCTTCATTTTATCGGCATTGTGACAGCTCTGGCATTTTACCTCAAATATAGGCCGGATCACATCATTATAGACCAGCGCCTGGTCTATGGGCACAGCATTTTTGCTTTGATCCATCACCGGGCCTAAAACAAAATCCTGCCCATGGGTGAGGTTGCCGCCCAGATGCCCGGCTACAATCAAACAGAAAACGGTTATCACAGCTCCTGCTTTAGCCAGCCTTACGGTATACTTTGAGGTATGACGGATGAGATATACGCCGTAGCCAGTAAAGGCCACGCTTACGCCAAACCATTTGTGCCATTGTAAAGTATCGCCTTCATAACCTGGTTCCCTCGACAGGAACAAGCCCATAATCACCGTTATTGACGAGAGCAAAGCACCCAGCAGCAGCAGGTAGCTTGTGAAAGTTTGATACAGCTTTTCGTTAACAAATTCCTCCCGGTAACGAAAAAATTCCATCACCATGGCCAGCATCAGTATCACGATGGGGAAATGCAGGATGAGCGGGTGCATACGGCCAACAGGCTGCAGCCAGCGGGGCACAACCAGGCTGTTGCCAGCTATCAACAGCACTACAATAAAAATATTAAGGGCAAATAATGTCCCTTCCGCAAAACCTTTGTGGCTGCTTTTCATATACGCCGGGCTGTGAGTTATTAATTAAACCCTTGTGAATTTATAAGGATATACTTTGCCCGATGCCCATTGCGCTACGTACAAATTCTCATCGTTATCCACACACACATCATGCGGGTTCAGGAAAATCTTTTCGGCCTGGGCCATAGGTTGCAGTACGCCATCGGTGTATACAGGCTCGGTGCCACCGAGGTTTGATACTACTTTATTGTTCTTATCCAATATGGTGGTGAAGCCGGTGTTTTCTTTGCTTAAATCTGGAGAGCGAAGTACGGCGGCATACAAATGATCGCCTTTTATTACCGGGCGGCAAACACATGCGCCGGGCAGCTTGATCACCTCCTGCAATTTGCCATCCATGCTGAAGCGTTTGAAACAGTTGCGGGTACGGTCGGTAACCAGTAAGTTAGGTGTGTCGTATCTTCTGTCGATCACGATGCCATGGGCATTATCCAGATGTTCGTCGCCCTCGCCCTTGCCGCCGAAGAAACCTTTCAGTTTGCCATCCTTATCATAATGAGTAACATATTGCGCACCGTAGCCATCAGCAATAAAAATATCGCCATTGCTGTCGATGGTAGTTTCGGTAGGGACAAACTCTTCAGCTTTTTTGTAAACGCCGGTTTCCAGCGGCACATCAATGGTCATTAAAATGCGGCCATCTAATGTGGTTTTGTACACCTGGTGTTTTACAGTATCGGTTATGAACAATACTTCTGTACCGTTTTCATTAAACAGGGTTAGGCCATGTGCGCCAGGGAATTCATGTCCCCAGGTGCTTAGCAGCTTGCCCGATTTATTATAGATAAGCACATTGTTTTTGGTTTCGTTAGTAAGCAGCAAAATCCGGCCTTTTGAATCCTGTACCATTTCGTGGCAATCGTTCACCGGGTTTTTCTGCGAATCGGCCTTGCTCCAGTTTTTATCCATGCGATAGCGCATATTACCATGGCCGTAAATTGGCCCGTTATCTTTCGCTAACATGTCTTTGGCTATGAAAAAGCCTGCTGATAAAACTGAAGTGTGCTTGATAAATTCTCTTCTTTCCATACCGTTGATTTTTATGATTGCGTTGATTTCGCTGATATTATTTATTTTGATTACACCGATTGCTGAGTGATTACACCGATTACACGGATTTTTTTTGATTCCTTGTCCATCCCGTCATTGCGAGGCACGAAGCGACCGCGAACTTTACAGGGCGGATCTATTTAGCCGCTCTTTCTCTTGGGGGCTGCTTCGTGTCTTAATAATGACTTGATTGTAAGTTATTGATTGTCAAATATGCTTTTCATTAATTTAATAATTTGTGCGTTGCCTGCGGCCCGGGCTATCCGCTGCAAGTCCTCGCTTTGCCTGCACACAGTCCTACGCGCGCTGTGGGCTTTCCGCTGCTATCCCTAACGCGGCCCCCCACGCAAGCCGCTGTATATACACGTCATTATGATCTCTTCCGGGATGTCCCTGGTGGTTCCTCGCAATGACGAGAGTTTTATTTTTTTAAGCCCTCTCCCTTTAGGGGAGGGTTTGGGTGGGGCTTACGCTATTATCCCCTTCACCACATTGCCGGCAACATCCGTTAACCTGTACCTGCGGCCCTGACTTTTATAAGTTAGTTTTTTATGGTCGATGCCTAATTGATTTAAAATGGTTGCATGAAAATCATGCACATGTACCGGATCTTTTACAATGTTATAGCCAAATTCATCGGTTTCGCCGTAAACTATGCCGGGTTTGATGCCGCCGCCGGCCATCCAGATACTGAAACAGCGCGGATGATGATCGCGGCCGTAATTGGCTTTTTCCAATTTACCCTGGCTGTAATTGGTGCGACCGAACTCCCCACCCCAGATCACCAGCGTTTCATCCAGCAGGCCGCGTTGTTTGAGGTCGGTAACCAATGCTGCCGATGCCTGGTCGACATCTTTGGCCTGGCCGGCCATTTCCTGGGGCAGGTTGCTGTGCTGGTCCCAGCCCTGGTGATAGAGCTGTACAAAACGTACCCCGTTTTCCGAAAGCTTTCGGGCCAGTAAACAATTAGCCGCATACGTACCGGGAATAAGGCACTCCGGCCCGTACATTTTCACAATATCGTCCGACTCTTTGCTTACGTCCATAATTTCGGGTACGGCGGTTTGCATGCGGTAAGCCATTTCATACTGCTGCACTTTGGTGTTTATTTCCGGGTCGCCGAACTCTTTATAGTTCATGTCATTGAGCTCGGCGAGTTTATCCAGCATCTTGCGGCGCTCGTGGCGGTTCAGGCCTTCGGGATCATTTAAGTACAGGATCGGGTCTTCTCCGCTGCTGAACTGTACACCCTGGTGAATGGAATCCAGGAAACCATTGCTCCATAGTTTGGAATAAACACCCTGTCCGTTTCCTTTACCTTTAGAGAGCAATACGGTAAAGGCAGGCAGGTTCTTGTTCTCGCTTCCGAGGCCATAGCTTACCCACGAACCCATGCTTGGGCGGTTGCCCTGCTGTGCCCCGGTTTGAAAAAAGGTAAGTGCGGGATCGTGGTTAATGGCATCGGTGTTGAGCGATTTAATAATGCAGATATCATCGGCTATTTTGCCAATGTGCGGGAACATGTCGCTGATCCAGGCGCGCGACTCGCCATATTGCTTAAAATCATAAAACGAACCCACCAGCGGAAACGAAGCCTGCTTGGCCGTCATACCGGTAAGGATCTGGTTGCCGCGGACAGATGCCGGCAGCTCCTGCCCCATCATTTCACGCAGCTTGGGTTTGTAATCAAACGATTCCAGTTGTGAGGGTGCCCCATCCTGAAACAGGTAGATCACCCGTTTGGCTTTAGGCGCAAAGTTAGGTATGCCGGGAATAAAATCCGCCTCGGCCTCATCGCCCTTGCCACTAAAAAGATCGGGAATGAGCAGTGAACCCAACGCTACGCTGCCAATGCCCAAGCTGAGCCTTGAAAGAAACCTGCGCCGGTTGATGTTAAGCCTGTTTTCTAAAAAATCTTTTTCCATGTGCTCAGGTTTTTGTTATTGCTTCTTCCAAATTATACATGGTATCAACCACTTTCATCATGGCTGCCAGTGTTACTTTATCCAAATTGGTGGGTACCGGGTATTCACCTACAGTTAGCAGTTTTTCGGCATCGGCCTTTTTCATGCTTTTTAACTCATCAGCATAGTATGAAGTTAAAATAGCCAGTTCTTTTTGCTGCGGATGCCGGCACAGGATCAGCCGGAATGCTTTGGTGATCTTTTCTGTCGATGTGCTTTTATCCTGTAATAGTTTTGCTGCCAAAACCCTTGCACTTTCCAATACGGTCGGGTCGTTGAGCATTACTAAGGCCTGCAATGGCGTATTGGTGCGCAGGCGTTTTACCTCGCACTGGTCACGGTTGCTGGCGTCAAAAATGCCTAGTGATGCCGGTGGAACCGTGCGTTTGATCAGTGTATACATGCCCCTGCGGTATAAATTAGGGCCGTGCACCTGTTTATAATTGGCTAAAATACCTCGTCCTGATGTCGCATTTTCCCAAAGGCCCGGCGGCTGGTAAGGGTTAACACTTGGACCGCCGATGGTTGGGTTAAGCAATCCGCTGCTGGCCAGTACCAGGTCACGTACAAACTCTGCAGGTAAACGTCCGCGCGGCCCGCGGGCTAATAAGGTATTATCAGGATCTTCTTTTAGTTTTTCGGGTGTTACTGCGGCAGATTGTCTGTACGTAGCGGTCATTACTATCTGCTTCACCAGCCGTTTAATGTTCCAACCATGATCACGAAAATCGACGGCAAGCCAATCCAGCAGTTCGGGGTGCGATGGCAGATCGCCCTGCATACCGAAATCGCCGGAGCTTTTTACGATGCCCTTGCCAAAAAACTCCTGCCACATCTGGTTTACAAATACGCGCGCGGTGAGCGGGTTGTTTTTGTTGAACAGCCATTCGGCCAAACCTAAACGATTTTTAGGATAGTTATTAGTGAATGGTAATATCGATTTTGGCGTACCGGCCTGCACTTCATCGCCATGAGCATCATAATTGCCGCGTTTTAGGATATAAGTAGGCCGCACCTTGTCACTATCGGTCATGATGGATACGATGAGCTTGTCGGTATCGCGCTTGTTTACAAACGTTAAAATCTTTTTAACATCCTCATTGCTGATCTGCATCATAGGGTTTTTGGCATAGGTTTCGGGCCCGCCAACGGTTGATTGAAGCCCTACTTCCTTCACATTGTTAAAAAAGGCATAAACCTGGTAGTATTCCTTCTGCGAAAAAGGATCGTATTTATGATCATGGCAATGGGCACATTCCAATGTGACACCCAACATGGCCTTGCCGAAGGTATTGGTACGGTCGGTTACATAGCTTACGCGGTATTCCTCGTCAATTACACCGCCTTCTTCGGTTATTTTATGATTGCGATTAAAGCCGGTTGCAAGCAGTTGCTCTTTAGTGGCATTGGGTAGCTGGTCGCCGGCTAATTGCCAGGTGATGAATTTATCGTAAGGCAAGTTTTCATTATAGGCATGGATTACCCAGTCGCGCCATGGCCACTGCGTGCGGTAGTTATCATCCTGATAACCGTGCGAATCTGCATAGCGGGCAACATCCAGCCAGTGCAGCGCCATTTTTTCGCCGTATTGAGGGGTTGCCATCAGCTTATCTACCATTTTTTCGTAGGCGTTGGCGCTTTTATCGGCCGAAAACTCGTCCATTAATGCTATGGATGGCGGCAGTCCGGTCAAATCGAGCGAAATGCGTTTTAACAGGCGTTCTTTATCGGCTTCAGGATTTGGCTCCAGGTTTGCCTGCTCCATTTTTTGCAGCACAAAATTATCGATAGCGTTTTTAGGCCATGCCGTGTTTTTAACCTGCGGAACCGGGTAATTGCGCGGGGCAACAAAAGCCCAGTGCTTCTCATATTTGGCCCCCTGTTTTATCCATTTGTGAATGAGCTCAACCTCATAAGGCGATAACCTTTTCAGATTGGATGACGCAGGTGGCATCTGCTCGGTAGTATCTTTAGTGGAGATGCGTCGATAAACCTCAGATTGCATCGGTTCGCCGGGAACAAGGGCATGTGACGATGGATTATCCTTTAAGGCTTTATAGGCGCTTTCGGCAATATCCAGTCGTAAGTCTGCTTCGCGATGGGAGGCATCGGGGCCATGACATTTAAAACATTTGTCTGAAAGTATAGGCCGGATATTAAAGTTGTAACTAATAGTATCGGGCATTTGCTCATTGGTATTCCCGCCGGATGAATGGCAGGAATACAATGTGTACATCATGCAGACGGCTATAGTGAGCCACACATAATACAACTTCCGTAACATGGGTTTATAATTGGTTAAACAGAGATTAAAGTTAGATAATTTACATTACAATTTGCAAATACATATTTGTGCTCCAAATTGATTTAGCGGGGGCAATATAGCATGAAAAATGATATGTTCATACATTTTGTACAAATGTTTTAACATGCTGACTTCGGCGCTTTTCTTCATGATGATTCTGCGCACAAAATCCTCAAAAAAAATAGCGCAGCGGATGTTCAAAAAAACTTAACCTTTAGTTGGAATATTCGTAAAAGCTCTAACGGGCATGTCGGTTTGCTTTACTTTTGGTAACTAACAGGCAAAAAACCCAACCAAACCGAAATCTATATGAAACTTAAATTAAAATTAAAGCTTGCACTGCTATTGATTTTGATAGGTGCAACTGGTTTGGGTTTTTATTTTCATCAGCGTTATGCACTAAAAGAGCGGCATATCCTTGTGCCAGAAAAAAGATATAAGGATGAAGTTCTGAGAATTGGTATTATTGGGGATAGCTGGGCTATGGGTATGACCATTGATACGATTATTAAAAATGAGTTTTTGAAACATGGCATCAGGGCCGAGGTTACGTCGTTCGGTCAGCCCGAAGCAAAAACCAAACAGATCTACGATAATTTATACGCCAACCTGGATCAGCCTTATTCCAGTTACAATATATTACACCATAACCTGGATTACTGTATTATTTTGGCCGGTACCAGCGATGCCGAGGGCGCGATGGGGGCTAAGTTTTACGCTTACTATTGTTCGCTCATCATCAGCGATCTGGCCCGAAGCCATATCGAGCCCGTTTTTGTGACCATGCCTGAGTTTGGTTTTAAAGAAGAGACCGACAGCCTTGGTATTTTAAAAAAGATGCGTAATGAACTTGCGTCATTGCTTATTGATAATGGCAGCACCCATAGCCTTGATGAATACCGTAAACAGGCCAATGAAATGCTGAAAGATACACGTCTGAAAGATTCGGCTATTGTAGTACCTTTTAACCTTGTGTGTGACGATTACCAAAAGCATAAAATATTGTACCGTAATTCCGGCCACCTTTCAACCTTGGGAAAGCAAAAGCTGGGACGTTTAATTGCAGAGTATATTCTCAATAAGTATAATCTTAATAAAGAAAAGGCAACCGAAAAGCAGCAACCTAATACCAATATGGTTGAAACGGAACGCGCAAAGAAAACTAAAAGGGCTTGAACATTAGGGTTAAGCAGCTATCTTTTCCAGCTTTTTGATATCCCGGTAAACGATATATAGCGGCATGATCCCGAAAATGCCGAAGCAGCAATCAATAAGTCTCCAATAAACAGGGATGCCGCGGATGGGCCCAGCTATAAAGGCCAGCGGAAATACCATTACACAAGCAATCATACCAAACTCAATTATCCAAATGTTTTTAACCGGGTCTTTCAGCGGGCCAACAAATGCCATTGCGATAACCAGGTGACCGAAAGCCAGCCAGTCGGTTCCGTAGGCCAGGTAAGGATAGTTTTGATTGGTAATTTTTACGGCGTGATAAACATTGGTTATCCAGTCCTGCATAAAGCCCGGAAATACAGACGTGTGGTCGGCAAGCCAGGCCAATTCGGTTTCAATAGGAAATGCGGTTACACCACTTAATACCAGCCCTATGATAAATACAATTACCCAGGTTTTTATTTTTTTGCGAAGTTCAGGTTCGGTTTTCATAACTGTGGCAAGGTAAGGAATTTATGGGTTGTGAGTGTCTCGCAAAGGTGTTAAGACGCAAAGAAATTGCATTTTTGACTCGCGCTCGTTTGCAAGGAGCATGTAACCTGGGTTTGCGTTTGTAACGCAAAGGCGATGCAATCGCCAATCCATATTAAGCGCTCGTTGCAAACGAGCGCAAGGTTAAAAGGCGCTAAATTCCCCTCTTGAGAGCAGGGCTGTTGCATTCTAATGTTTAGTCGCAAGTTCAAGCGTCTTTCGCTTGAATTATGGCTCCGGTAAGCGTCCACGCTTACCTTTTTGATGTTGTTACGCGAGCGTGGACGCCCTACCGTGCGATTTTTAAAGCACATTGATTAAGAACGCAACAGCCCTGCTCTCAAGAGGGCGCGCGGTGGGAAAGAGCGGTAGCAGGGGTGTGTTATGCGATTGGATTGAAGCAGAACACACCCCTCCGCCCCTCTCAAGAGGGGAATCGCACAACCCATGCTTAAAAAACTCGCGTTCATTGCAAACGAGTTAAATTATTCCCCCTTTAGGGGGTTAGGGGGCACAATATTTCCTGATAAAATTATCGGCTTTATCACTACCTATGTTGCGGATAAAAGTCCAATCGCGGCAGGCGCCTTCTTTATCGCCCTGCTTAAATTTTTCACTGGCCTGGCTTAGTACATCGTTTATAAAATCGTCATCATAGCCAAGTTGTTTTTTGAGGTTGATGATGATGGCCTCTTTGGTGGTATCAGCCTTGCCTTGGTATTTGTTGCTGTAATAGTTGGTAACTGCATTCTCCAGTTCCTGCTGGGCTTTGTAACTGGCTATGGCGCTTTGCATATCGCGGATATTGGCAGGGCCGCAACGCGCCGGATCAGGATCAAAGCGGATAGGCTGAACAATGTTGGTTTTAAGGTTATACCCTGCCGGGACCGTCCATTGGCCCGAGGTAAGTTTAATAACCCGCAACGCCTCGTCGTCAAGGTCAATGCCAGGGCCATCCTGCACTTTGGCATCGTGTACAGTGCCATCTTTAGCTATCATAAACGAAACATTGATGATGCCCGAAATACAGTTTTGCCGCGAGTATTCAGGATAGATGATCTTAGCCTTCAGGAAATCATTTAACGCTTGTGTGCCACCTTTAAATGCAGGCTGCTGGGCAAATGAATGTCCTGTCGTGATAATTATCAATGCGATATGGATGTACAACGCTTTAAGCATAGTATAAATATCGATAATAAATTGGGGATTATGTTTGGGAATTTTATTGGGGGACATCCTATAGGCGTTCGGAAGAAATTAAAAGTGTGGGATTGTGCGATTCCCTCCCCTGGGAGGGTGTAGGGAGGGGTTTCGCCTGCAGACTTATCTGCTTTAATGACGCATAAACCCCTCCCTGCCAATGCACATCCCCACCTCACCCCTCCCAAGGGAGGGAATTATAAAATTGTCCAATAACGGCTTAGAGCAACTAATTCACCGCATCCGGAAATTTCAATATCAATCCCGGATCGGGGATATTCTTTTGCCAGGTTTCTTTTTCAGAAAACTTACTTACGCCGGGATAGTCGCCTTGCCTGCCTTCCATATCAAACATCAGCTGGAAATGCAGGTGCGGCGGCCATTGGCCGTTTTCATCGGCATTGCCAAAAGTTGCTATTTGCTGGTTCTTAGAAACCGGCATGCCGGCTGATAAGCCCTCCAGGCTTTTACGGCTTAAATGCCCGTACAGGCTGTAAAGGGGTAGCCCATCAAGGTCATGCTGTAAAACAATCGTCGGGCCGTAGTCGCCAATGTTGTTGTTATCCTGGAAGCTGTGTACAATGCCATCGAGCGGAGCGTATACAGGCGTTCCGGCATCGCTCCAGATATCAACACCCAGGTGTAAGCGGCGGGGCTCGTCATCAGTATCAAAATGGCTGCTGAAGGCATAGATGGTGCGGTGCTCCATATAGCCGCCAATACCGTAACGGCAATTATTATCATGCAGTTTATCGCTAACCAGCTGACTAAACAGCCAGGGTTTGTTAATAACCTCTGCCGTCAGCTCTTTGTTGGCGGCAGTAAGGTCAAAATGATAAAGGCGGTCATGATCTGCATCAAAATCAACCACTTTGCCAATGGCTTCAGGGTGATTGTTGATGTAATCAGCAATCAGCGTGTGCCGGTCCATTAAAAAGCTGTTAGTTTTCTTCGGTATCCGGTTGGCGCTCTTCTTTGCTGATCTTATCGAAGATCTTGTCCATGCGTTCAACGTATTCGCTGGTATCGTCAACAAAAAACTCCAGTTGCGGGATGATCCTTACCTGGTCTTTAATGCGCGCGCCCAATTTATACCTGATCTCTGAAGCGTGCGATTTGATGGTATGCAAAGCGGTTTGCACGTTAGGATTGCCTAAAAAGCTTAAAAATATACGGGCTATGGCCAAATCGGGTGTTACGCGTACCTTGGTTATGGTTACCAGGGTATTAGGTAAATAATTCATGCCCTCGCGCTGAAAAATGGCTGCAAGGTCTTCCTGTATTACTCCGGCAAATTTTTGCTGACGTTTTGATTCCATTGGTTATTAGTTAACGCCGATAAGGCAGATGAGTATTTAATGCTTAATGCAAAAGCCTAAGTTATTGTTTTAGGCTTTTATTAACAATCACGGCAGGGTGTTAATTACATACGTCCTGCGGGATCTCTTTGGTTATTTTTACTACTTTTTTTACAACAAGGGTGCTGTCATATTCCGACCCCATCCCCGCCTTGCCCGATTTTGATTTGATGCCTTCAACCTCTACATAAACGGGCTCGTAAGGTTTTTCGAAGTTGAGCTGCGAGTACTGCAACTCAAGCTGGGCCGAACTATCTACCGCCCAAAACTCCTGGCCGCTATCGCAATCTTTAAATGATTTTATTTCGGGGCCCGCACTATACAAGCCTTTGTAAAGCGTCACCTCATCCTTTTTATGGGTATCATTATTACATGCGTAAACAGCAGTAACAACAAGCAGCAAAATAAAAACTCTGATATACCTCATACCCATTTAACAAATTTACAAATCCTGTTTGATTTCATCCAATCCTTTAATACTTAAACGGGCACTGATGCCGGCCGCAATTACCGAAATACCTCCAACAGTTAACAGCACCAGGCCAAAATCCTTAAATTTAAGATCGATAGGGTAAGCATCCAGTACCGTCATTTTAGCCCCCATTTTTATCCAGCCGTAATGTTGCTGCAGCAGGCAAAAAATGGTGCCGAGCACCATACCGATAATACAGCCAACGGCAGTGATCATCATTCCCTCAAAAAAGAAGATCCCCTGAATCATGTTTTTGTTGGCACCCAATCCGCTTAAAATGGCTATATCCTTACGTTTGTCGATAACCAGCATGGTTAACGAGCCAATGATATTAAATATTGCAATAATAAGCACAAAGGTAAGGATCATATAAACCGCCCAACTTTCGTAATTGAGCGTTTTATACAGCTCACTGTTTTGTTCCTTGCGGTTTTTTACGGTAAAATCTTTCCCTATTTTATCCTGAATATCTTTTTGTGCGGCATCGAGATTGGTGCCGCGTTTAAAATTGAGCTGAAGCGAAGATACATTCACCGGCTGATCAAGCAGATCGCGGGCAAACTCAATTGGGGTTACAGTTATATCATCAAACTCCTGCTGTATGGCAAACACCCCCGACGGATTGATACTACGAACAACAAATTCGTTTAAGGGGTTGGCCGAGTTTTCCGCATCGCGCCGCGGCGAAAAAACCTGTATTGGCGAAAGCTGATCATGTACGTTAATGCCCAAAGTGCGTTGTATTGTAGAGCCAATCACCGCAAAATTTTGATCGCCGCTTTTAAGCGTGAACGAGCCTATGGCTATAGTACTATCAAGCTGGCTGTTTTTCAAAAAATCATCGCTCACACCCATTACCGTGCCTAAAAAGGGATTGTCGCCATATTTGATTAGGGCTTTTTCCTGAAGTACCTCGGTAAAAGAAAACACACGGGCATCTTTATGCAGGGAAGCAAAGTAAGGTGTGTTGGGATTAAAAGTTTTGCCCAGTTTGGCTTCTATCTTTATTTCGGGCGTAAAATTGCTGTATAACGACAGGATAACCTTTTCAAAGCCATTGAACACCGACAATATGATTAGTAAAGCCGCGCTGCCAATAAGCACCCCCAGCATAGAAATGCCCGAAATGATATTGATAGCATGCATTTTTTTACCCGAAAACAGGTAACGCTTTGCTATGTAAATGGACGTGTTCAATTGTGTTGGGGGTTATGCGTTCAGGTTTTATTTATGCTTTGATAAAACGTTGCTAAGGCTTTAACTAAGTTAAAAACGGATTGTTTTGTTTTTCGTAACCGATGGTTGTTTCGGGGCCGTGGCCGGGATAAACGGTAACATCATCGGGCAGGGTAAACAGTTTGGTTTCGATATTATCGATCAGCTGGGTAAAGTTACCACCCGGTAAATCCGTACGACCGATACTATTTCTGAACAGTACATCTCCCCCTATCAGGATTTTTGCCTCTTTATCATAAAAACACAAATGTGCAGGCGAATGTCCCGGCGCAAAGATCAAATGCAGGGTGGTGTTGCCAAAATGGATGGTACCTGTTTCGGGCAAAAATTCATCGGGCATCGGCGATACATCGTAACGGAAACCCATAGATGGCGCGTAGGCTACAACTGCAGCCAATACTTCCGACTCACCTATGTGGAAACGGGGCTTAAGGCCGTATTGATCAAACACAAATTTATTGCCCAGCACATGATCGATATGGCAATGAGTGTTAAGCAGCATAACAGGCTTCAGGTTATTGTTTTTGATAAAGCTAACAACCGTGTTTTGCTCGGGCGCGGTATACATACCCGGGTCAATGATCACGCATTCGCCGGTTTCATCGTACAAAATATAGGTATTTTCCTGGTAAGGGTTATTTACAAATGATATAACTTTTGCCATGCGGTAAAAGTACGGAATAAATTGATTGGGTGTTGGGGATCGAGAATTGAAGATTAAACGAGCGTCATTGCGAGGAACCATCAGGGAAATCCTGAAAAAATCGTGATGACGTAAAAAATATATTCCAGCGATACTGTGCGGGGGCCGCGTTAGTGATAGTAGCGGATACCGGCCATGTGGCTAATGCCTGTGCAGTATGAGCAGATAGCACGGGCTGCAGGCAACGCCCATATTCACAAAACTGATAAAAAACACGCTTAATAATCAATAACATACAATCACGTCATTATAAGCGTAGCGCGGCAATCCCCTATAAGCATGCCCGCCCTGTATAGTTCGCGATTGCTTCGTTCCTCGCAATGACGTTTTTTGTTTATGCTCCAATAAAGCTAACTACGCTGCCGTAGCGCCCTCAATCAATTCCACCTCGGCCACCGGACTAAACAGGTAGATCCTCCGGGTTGCCACCTCGGTACATTTAAACCGCTTACGCAGTTTTTCATCCTTGCGGAATACCCGGCCATCCTTCAGCTTGAATAATGCCTTAAGGGGGATCTTTTCCACCGTCAAAATTGCTTCCGATGCTTTTGGCGGATCATACTTGCGTAATGAGCGGTATAAGTTCAGATCAGAGCAGCTTGAGGCTGCCGGATTATCCAGATAGTTTACGATAGCCTTTTTAACATCATCCGGAAAAATTTCTTTTTCAAAAAATGGCTGCATCATTTTTTTGAAATTGTTTTTCCACTCTGTGCCGTGGGGTTTGGCTTTTTGTTTATGCTCGTTCCAGGTATGCAGGTGCGCAAACTCATGTACTGTGGTTACCAAAAAAGCATAGGGGTTAAGATCATAATTAACCGAGATCCGGTGGCCTTTGCCGCCGTAGGGCGAACGATAATCTCCAAATTTGCTGTTGCGGTTGCGCGAAATTTTCAATTCGCATTTGAAGTAGTCGATCCACCGGGCAATAAGCGGGGCTGCTTCTGCCGGTAAATATTTCTCTAAAACTTTTACTTTATCCAATTTTTACCTCAATACAAATATAAGGTTTTTGTGGCGCATAGTTCATAGATCATGGTTCATAGCTTTTTTGTTATTGTTCTATGACTTAAGCAAAAAATTAAGTGGGGATACCAAAAAGCTTTTACCATGAACCATCAACTATGATCCATGAACCAAAAGCTACTTCAGCCAGTGATATACAATAAATGATGCCGTATACGCCAGCATAGTCATATAAGCAAACTGGGCAGCAGGCCATCGCCAGTCTTTGGTTTCGCGGTAAACAACCGCTACTGTACTGGCGCATTGCATGGCGAAGGCATAAAACATCATGAGCGAGAAAGCCACCGCAAGGGTAAACACCGGCTGGCCGGTTTCTGGATTTTTAGCTTCATGCATTTTTTCCTGTACCGATTGCAGCTTGTCGGCATCGCCCTCCACGCTGTAAATGGTGGCCATGGTGCCCACAAATACTTCGCGGGCAGCAAATGAACTGATGAGCGCTATGCCTATCTTCCAGTCGAAGCCAAGCGGTTTAATAACGGGCTCAATAACATGGCCGAATACGCCGGCATAAGAGTTTTCCAATTTTTCGGAAGCGATAACTTTGGTCAGGCTATCCGGTGTCATGGTTTTGGTGTATTGCGGCTGGGCGTATTGTTTATCTATTTGTGCAAACCTGTCGCCCGGACCGTATGATTTCAATACCCATAATATTACCGATACCGCGATGATTACCTTGCCGGCCTGCAGCACGAAGGTTTTTGAACGGTCATACATGGTAAAGATCACGTTCTTCCACCTTGGCATTCGGTAAACGGGTAGCTCCATGATAAAGTAACCACGTTCGCGGGCTTTGAGGATAAACTTCATCACAAATGCCACAATAATGGCCGAAAAAATGCTAAGCACATACATGGCCGTAAGCGCGAGGCCTTGCAAGTTAAAGACCCACCACACGTTTCGGTTAGGAACAACCAATGCAATCAATAAAGTATAAACGGGTAAACGGGCCGAGCAGGCTACCAGTGGTGTTACCATAATGGTGATCATCCTGTCTTTCCAGTTTTCGATAGTGCGGGTACTCATGATAGACGGCACTGCGCATGCAAAACCGCCTATAAGCGGCACTACCGATTTACCGTTGAGCCCTACTTTACGCATCACCTTATCCATCATAAATGTAACGCGCGACATGTAGCCTGTATCTTCCAGGATGGAGATGAGCGCAAAAAGAATAGCTATCTGAGGTATAAATACCAACACCCCGCTCAGGCCGGCGAGTACACCATCAATGATCAAACTACTCAGCGGACCGGCAGGCAATACTTTAGCAGCGCCAGCCTGCAGCCAGATAAACAGGTCTTCGATGAGCGACATCGGGTATGCCGACCATGAAAAAATGGCCTGGAATATGAACAATAAAATAGCGAAGAAGATTACGAAGCCAAATACTTTGTGGGTAAGGATCTTATCTATCTTGTTGCTTACGGTTTCGTCATGTGCCATTTCGGGCTTGGTAACGGTATCGTAAAGGAGATCGTTGATAAAGTTATAGCGGGCAACAGTTTCTGTAGCCTGTACTTTTTGCGAATGGAAGGAATATTCCTGTTCTAACTGCTCAATACGGTCGCTTTCGGTTGATGAAAGATAACTGAGCGTTTCGTGCTGATGGGCGAGTTGCAGGGCCACATACGGATTTTCAACCTGCATTTCCTCTTTTATCCGGGCTATGATGCCCGGGGCTATGCTTTCAATATCAATGGTATCCTGCTGCAGCGGTATGCTGTTGGCAAAGGCAATGGTGCTTTTAAGCTTATCAATACCCGTATTTTTCCTGGCGGAGATAGGCATCACCGGCACGCCCAGCTTTTTGGCGAAGAGATCGATATTGATTTTGATACCCGCTTTTTCCGACACATCTATCATGTTGAGCGCAACCACCACGGGGATCTTTAGGTCGGCAATTTGGGTGTAGAGCAGCAGGTTGCGTTTTAAGTTGGATGCATCAAGAATCACCACAACCAGATCAGGCACCATGCCTTTTGATTTATCGGCCAGTACCGAAAATACAATAGATTCGTCTTTACTTTTTGGGTAGATGCTATAAGTGCCCGGAAGGTCAATTATTTCGGCCGTGCGGCCATCGGGCAGGGCACAAAAGCCTGTTTTTTTATCAACAGTAACCCCCGGAAAGTTTCCGATTTTTTGATTTAGCCCGGTTAATATATTAAAGAGAGTTGATTTACCGGTATTTGGATTTCCTACAAGTGCAACTCTTATATTGGTTTTCAATGCTTACAAACTACTGCAAAATGATGGTAGATGCTTCAAACCTGCGTAAGCTAAGCTGGTAGCCGGATACGCTGATAGCAATAGGATCGCCGAGGGGTGCGATACGAGAAATGCGGACCTCTTCGCCGGGTAAACAACCCATCTCCATCAGTTTTACCGACATTTCAAGGTCGGTAAATTCCTTTACGATACCTATTTCGCCTACTTCCAGTTGTGATAGCTTCATCATTTATATATAAAACGTAGCAAATGTAAGCTTATTTATATTAAATCCAAATAAGATGTGCGATGTTATGCAGATTTTAAATGTGCAGATGTGCAAATGACTTTAGTGTGAAGTTTAGAGGCAAATATGAGGGATTCCGGATGTACAGATTTCAAACGTGCAGATGATTTTTTGATGCCATTGATTTTGCTTTTCCTGCTTTTTACTGACACGATTCTGTCAGTGTTCAATTTTTTAAAAAACGGGTGTTCAACTTTTAATTTCTGAAAAATGCAAGTCTTTGATTATCAATAATGTTTTGTTCATGTTTGATAAAATGCCGATAGTTGTAAAACTTAATAAGTTGATTATCAATGGTGTTTATTTTGGAAAAAATTGCAAGTGTTTACACTTTAAAAAGTTGAACACCCACAAATTGATTAGTAAATTGTGCTTTGCCTGAAATAATCTTACGCGCTAAACCATCATTTGCACATCTGCACATTTGGAATCCGCACATCTATCATCATCTGCACATTTGAAATCTGCACACCTAACTCATCATTTGCACATTTGCCCCTGCAGATTTGATTTTTCCAAAATGCGGGCAGCCGCAGCCTTTATGGAAAATGCCGCATGACGAGGCCAGGGTTAATAGTAGCGCACCCAATAAAATAACCAGTTTATTCTTTTTCATTTTTTCCAATCGCCTCAATAGTCAGCATAACACTAAAAACACCCATACAAGCCCCAAGCACATCGCAAAAAAGATCGTTCCAGTCGCCGGTTCGCCAGGTGAAAACAAATATCTGTAGTATTTCAATCAGTCCACCAAAAACTATGCTGGCAGCCCATATGATAAACATGCCTGTATACGTAAGCCGCCGGGGTTTTTGTTGCCTGATAACGCCAAAAGAAACCAGCACAATCAGCGTAAAAAACAAACCGCAATGGGTTAACTTATCAAAGCCTTCAAAAAACAGGGGCGATTTATCAACATCATCAAGGTGTATGGAGCAAATCACTAAAACAAATAAGGCCCACAAAATAGCGGGCCCGTGATATTTTAAAAACAGCTTCATTTATACGCCGATAACCGTTTTGTAATCGTCGGCAGATAAAAGCGAGTCAACATCAGCAGCATT
This sequence comes from Mucilaginibacter sp. Mucisp86, assembly GCF_047324315.1. Taxonomy (NCBI): domain Bacteria; kingdom Pseudomonadati; phylum Bacteroidota; class Sphingobacteriia; order Sphingobacteriales; family Sphingobacteriaceae; genus Mucilaginibacter; species Mucilaginibacter sp. Mucisp86. Next base: position 2,596,680 of record NZ_CP168503.1, on the reverse strand, counting down.
GGCTACGGTGATCTTTACCATCCAGCCTTCGCCATATGGATCAGTGTTAACCAACTCAGGTTCGCTGTTTAAGGCCGGGTTAACTTCAGTTACAGTGCCAGTAACAGGCATAAACAGGTCAGATACAGTTTTAACTGCTTCAACAGTGCCAAAAACTTCGTCTTTAGCAACTTCTTTACCTAATGAAGTAACATCAACATAAACAATATCGCCCAGCTCGCTTTGAGCAAATTCGGTGATGCCTACGGTAGCTACATTGCCTTCAACCTTAATCCACTCGTGATCTTTGGTGTATTTTAATTCAGCCGGAAAATTCATGTCGTTAAATTTTGTGTGCCCAAAAATAGTGTAAATATGTTTCAATGTGCAAATTTCAGATGTGCAAATAAATTTATTGATGTGCAGATTTCAGATGTGCAGATATGCAAATTAGTTTTTTAGCTTACTGATTGCTTTTCAAGCTGAGATGATCATTCATCTGCACATCTGTAATCTGCATATTTGCACATCAACGAAGTTAAAATTTCCTTTCTGCAGATGCTATCCACTCATCCAGTGCTTGGCGCTTATCTGCATTGCTTTGTAGCCAGGCAGCACCTCCGGTTTTATCCGCACTTAAACCAATCATTTTAACCGCGGTTGAAAAATGCGGTGTTTGGGCCAGCTTATAAAAGAAAGCTGCATAATAATTCCAAAAGAAGGATTGCTTGCCTGCTTTTTCGCCAAGTTTGCCAACAGCAGCAAAAATAGTTTTCAATTGTATTTCCAGCTGACCGCCTGATGCAGCGACAGCGGTACCTAAAGTTTTATTGAGCAGCAGAGTTTCGGGGTCTGCTTTAGCCGCTTTCAGATCGCCACCTTTCAGCAGGCTTTGCAGGTTGGTGTAAGCTTCGTCGGCACGAGGGCCTTCCGGGTCGAGCAGCAGGAAGCTGCACAGGCCCATCAATGCCGGCACCCTCTTGTTTTGGTGGAAGGTTACCAGGCCATAAAGCCGCTGGCTGTTGGCATGTTTCGGATCAAGCTTAATGGCTTCAATGGCCGCCAGCTCAGCCTCTGCATATTTTTGTGCACGGAAATAAGCTATCCCCAGATTAAAATACAATGGCTGATAATCGGGCTTTAATTTGATGCCTTCTTTATAAGCATCAATAGCTTGTTGCGGCTGATGTGCGGTATCATAAATACTGCCCATGAGTTCATAAGCCGGCCCGGTAAGATCGCCGCCTGCTTTAATTACTTTGTTAAGATAGGGTATCGCTTCAGTTCCCTTGCCCGAAGCATTGAGGCTGAAAGCCAGCTGGTAGCTGGCCTGTGTGTTATCGGGCTCGGCAGCCAGTGCCTCTTTGTATTTTTCAATAGCCGCAGCATAATTTTTTTCACTGTTAAGCCTGATACCTTCTTTTATAGTGCTGCTAACATCAACATTTTGAGCGTGTGCCAGTCCCGTAGTTAGCACTAAAGCTACAATGAGCAAGCCTTTTTTCAACAAAATCATACTTAAACATACTAAAGAGTGCTAACTAACAGAAAATTTTAAAACTTTAATTAATACCTGATGTATAATTTCTAATTTTCGCATTCGTTTAGTGTGAGATAAATTGCTTTATGAGATTAGTGTACAAAAGCCTGGTAGTGTTTACTGCCCCCCTGTTACTGTTAGCCTGTTCATCCAAAAATAAAAATAAAGACCAATCGCAGTCGCAGATTGCGGCGAAGCCGCTTGATACCGCAACGCTGCTTGCCTATAATCCTAAAAACGCCGATAAAAAGATAGATGCCGTAATGCAGGAGCTGCACCGCACCCGTGGCTTTAACGGCAATGTACTGGTGGCAAAAAAAGGTAAGATAGTTTACGAAAAAGCCATTGGCTGGGCCGATTACCTGCACCGCGACAGCCTGAAGATAGGCTCGCAGTTTGAATTGGCATCGGTTACCAAAACCATGACCTCAACTGCTATTTTGCAGCTGATGGAGCGAGGCAAACTCAAGCTTGATGATGATGTTAAAAAGTTTTTTCCTGATTTTCCGTACGATGGCGTAACCATTCGCTTGCTGCTCACTCACCGTTCGGGGATGATGAATTATGTATATTTCATCGACGATATCTATCGCAAAAATCACCTTAACCAGCGCAAAGGCCTTACCAATGCCGAGGCCATGAAAATGATTGCCGATAATAAGCCGACACGTTTCAATGAACCGAATAAGCGCTTCCTGTATAATAACTCCAACTTTATGGTGTTGGGTTCCATCATTGAAAAAGTGAGCGGAATGAGCTATGCCCAGTTTATGCAGGAAAATGTGTTTAAGCCAGCCAGTATGGCGCATACCCATGTTTATTCAAAAGCGGTATATGATAAAATTCCTGTTGATGTTGTTGGGCACGACCGCGGCCAGTGGCGCTATTCGGTAGTGCAGAACTTTTTGGACGGCCCCGTGGGCGATAAGGGTATTTACAGCACCGTTGGCGACTTATTCTTATTTGACCGTGCCTTACGCGCCGGATTGTTGCTGAAGCCGGCCACGCTTGATTCGGCCTATGTGCCGCGCAACCCGATGGTTCACGGGCACTTTAGTTATGGCTATGGCTGGCGCACATTTACCGCGCCCGGGCAGGAAGTGATCTATCACACCGGCTGGTGGCATGGTTTCAGGCATATTTACCTGCGCGATATGAAGAATGATATTACTGTGGTATTGCTCACCAACCTGGCCAATGGTAGTCTGCTTAAACTCGATGACCTGTTTAACACAGTTGGCATGCCGGTTGTACGTAAAAGTGCGTATAACGGAAATGGTGATACCAGTGATGATTAACTTTTTGATGTGCAGATGTGCAAATTTCAAATGTGCAGATTAAAATAGATGGAATGAAAATTGTAGTTAACTAAAACGGTGATCTAAAAGGCATCTGCATATTTGCACATCTATAATTTGAAATCTGATCTGCATATTTGCACATCTGAAATTTGAAATCAAAAAATCATGTTTGATAAATTAATGGAAGCCCAGCAAAAGGCTGGCGAAATGAAAAAACGTCTTGATGCTATCAGTGTATCAGGTTCGGCCGAGGGCGGCAAAATTGTTGTTAATGCTAACGCCAATAAAGTAGTCCAGTCGGTAGTAATTGATCCTGATTTTTTAGCTGATGCCGATAAAGAGGAACTGGAAGAACTGCTTGTAGTAGCTATAAATAAAGCGATTGAACAAGCCGAAAACATTAACCAGAGCGAAATGGCCGCCATGACCCAAAGTATGTTTGGCGGCTTGGGCGGGCTTGGTAATATGTTTGGTAAGTAAAATATATTTCCTACCACAAAAAGTGTCATTTCGATAGAACTTGGGCGGGTTGCGCATTGGGGCGAAAGAGAAACCTTATACGTCATAAAAAGCCAACTTGCATAGTTTGTCATGCAGGGCGTATAAGATTTCTCACCCTTGACCTACATTTGGTCTCCCCGCCAAGGGTTCGAAATGACATTTTTTTATGAAAGGCTAAATGTCGCAATCTAAACCGGAACTCTGAGATTCTGCTCCATCCCCCCCCTCCCAACAATTTGTTCAAACATCTATTTGTAACTTTTCTGCCACTAAATCAAATCGCTGGTATAAGTGTTTTACTTTTGATCAGATCATAAAATAACATTCTATGAAAACTACTTATTATGGCCAATCGGCACTTGAGATTGTAACTGGCGGAAAAAAATTACTTTTCGATCCGTTTATAAGCCCTAACCCGTTGGCAAAGGATATTGACATTCACAGCTTAAAACCCGATTATATCCTGGTATCGCATGGCCATGGCGACCATGTGGCCGATCTGTTGGAAATTGCTAAGAGCAGCGGTGCTAAAGTAATTTGCATTGCCGAAATTGCCGGATGGCTTGGTACCAAAGGTATTGAAAATGTACACGGAATGAATATTGGCGGCGGCTTTAACTTTGATTTTGGCCGGGTTAAAATGGTGAATGCTGTACATTCAAGCACTTTGCCTGATGGTTCGCCAGGTGGTAACCCTGCCGGCTTCGTTATTTACGCTGAAGGAAAAGCGGTTTACTTTGCCGGTGATACTGCACTTACTTATGATATGAAGTTGCTGGAAGATGATAACCTCGATTGGGCATTCCTGCCTATCGGAGATAACTACACCATGGGGGCTGATGATGCCATTAAAGCAGCTGCATTCATCAACTGTAAAAACATTATCGGTGTTCACTATGATTCATTTCCGGTTATTGAAATTGATAAGGATGAAGTAGCTGAGAAGTTTATTAAAGCCGGATTGAATTTGAAGTTGCCTGCTATTGGAGAGACTATAGAGTTGTAAAACCTTTACGTCATCCCGAACTTGTTTCGGGAACCCATTGACAGGAGCGCATTTGCAAGGCGTAAACTTAGCATGTGGGGTGCTGAAACAAGTTCAGCATGACGATTTGGATAACGCAAACAGCCCAAGCATTCGCTTGGGCTGTTTGCGTTTAATACCACCGAAATCAACTCCCGGTTTCAGAAAAAAGACTTATTTCTTCTTCATCTTCATGGTGTCTTTTTTCATGATGGTATCTTTTTTCATTTTTTTAGGCTTGGTTTTCTTCTTGGTAGTATCAGTTTGCATAATGCCTTTTGATGGGCGAACTAATGTGCCATGAGCGAAAACGCTGCTGAAAGAGATCGCTGCTAAAGCGATCATACATAGTGCCTTTTTCATAGTTGATTATGTTTTAGATGGTTAGTATTATCTATAACAAATTAACTATGGTTTGTTTTTTTTTATTTTTTAATTAAATAACTGTGCCGCTTGGTATTATGGCGCGTTTCTTAACCACAACAATGCCATCCTGAACGGTATGGGTGCCATAATCACCGTCTTCAAGCTTTTCGCCGCAGTTGATGGTTACGTTATCACCTATATAAGTATTTTTATCAATGATGGCATTTAAGATGTGGCAATTATCACCGATGCCCATAATTGGGGAACCGCTTACTTTCGATTCGGCAATCTCCTCAAGGGTTTGATAATTGTCGCTGCCCATTACATAGCAGTTTTCAATAATGGTATTTACACCAATACGGGTACGGATCCCGATTATGGAATGTGTGATCTGCTTGGCGTTGATGATACAGCCGTCCGCAACAATAGATTTCTCCATCAGCGTGCCTGATATTTTTGACGGCGGCAGCATACGTGCACGGGTATAGATCGGGTTTTTATCAAACAGGTTAAACTTCGGGATATTGTCGGTTAACCCAAGGTTAGCTTCAAAAAACGAAGGGATAGTACCGATATCTGTCCAATAACCTTCGTATTGATAGCTGGCTACACGATGGCCTTCAATTGATTGTGGGATGATCTCTTTACCAAAATCGGTACGCTCGTTGCCTTCAAGCAACTCATACAGCAACTTCCGGTTAAAGATGTAGATACCCATTGATGCCAGGTATACGCGACCCGCTGCCTGCATCTCCGGACTAACTTCTGACGCCCAGCTTTCGAAATTGCTTTTTGGCTTTTCGACGAACGAGGTGATCATGTTGTTCTCATCTGTTTTCAGGATCCCAAAACCCGGAACATCAGCCGCATCAACCGGGATGGTTGCTATGGAAATTTCGGCATTGGTTTCGATATGATGGTTGATCATATCTTCAAAATCCATCTGGTACAACTGATCGCCCGAGAGGATCAGTACATACTCAAACTCATGCACTGCCAAATGGTGTAAGCTTTGCCTAACCGCATCGGCCGTACCCTGAAACCAGGCCACGCTTGATGGTGTTTGCTCTGCTGCAAGGATGTCAACAAAAGCATCACTAAAGCTGCTGAAATGGTATGTGTTTTTGATGTGCTTGTTTAACGAGGCCGAGTTAAACTGCGTTAGCACATAAATACGCGTAATGCCCGAGTGCAGACAGTTTGAAATGGGAATATCCACCAAACGATATTTACCCGCAATTGGAACTGCCGGCTTTGACCGCGTTGCGGTAAGCGGTGATAAACGGCTGCCCTGGCCGCCACCGAGCACAATGGAGATTACTTTGGATGTCATAAAGTTAGTTTTAAGCTTTCGTATAGTTCAGTGTATTGTTGTGTTGAGCGTGCCCATGAAAAATCAAGTGCCATCATTTGCTTGCGGAGCTGCTGCATTTTTGCGGTATCCTGATAAAGTTGTTTGGCTCTAAATACCGAGTGGCAGATATCCTGCACACTGGCTTGTATAAAGCGGATACCGTAGCCTCCTTCATCGCCAAAGTCAATAACAGAATCCCGTAAACCACCGGTGCTGCGTACAATAGGCATGGTGCCGTAACGTAGTGCATACAGCTGGTTTAGGCCGCAAGGTTCCACGCGTGATGGCATCAACAGAAAATCGGCCCCGGCGTAGATCAGGTGCGCCAATGATTCATCGTAGCCAATAAATACATTGCAATGCTCCGGATATTTATTTTTAAGCTGAAGCAGGGTCAGCTCGTTTTCTTTATCGCCTGCACCTAATATTACAAAGTTTACTTCACCTTCGTTTTCGAGCAGACTGCGCTCAATGGCGGCAGGCAAGAGGTCGGCCCCTTTTTCGACAACCAGGCGACCGATAAAGGTGAACAACGGTTTTTCGGGGTCAAGCTCAAAGCGTTTGCAGATAGCCTCTTTATTAGCTTTTTTGCCTTTTGCCAATGTTTTAACCGAAAACTTGTTCGGGATCATCGGGTCGGTTTGCGGATTCCAAACCTCCGTGTCGATACCGTTCATGATACCGTAGCCCTTTGCCCGTTCAATGTAAAACAGGTATTCCAAGCCGTTGGAGTTGTAAGTGAGCTCCTCCAGATAAGTTGGCGAAACCGTTGTATAACGCCAGCTGCATTTAACTGCAGCAGCCAGTGGATTGATACCTCCTGCCCAGTCAAGCAAGCCTGTTTTGGTGAGGTCAATTTCGGGCAGCAATGATAGCCTGTCCCAGCCAAAGGCGCCGTGGTACTGACCATTGTGTATGGTAAATATGGTTGGTGTATTAGCCAGTCTTGTATATAGTTTTGAATGATAAAGCAGGAATGGGACTAAACCGGCATGGTGGTCATGACAATGGATCAGATCGGGCGTTTGCTGTGAATAGCTGATCCAATCTAAAAATGCCAGCTGAAAGGCCATGAACTGGTCGCGTTCATCAGGGTAACTATAAATGTTTTCCCTGTCGAGCAGGCCGGGGATCTTCACTAAATAAAGCTCAAAACCAAGTTTATTTGTTTTCTCTTTTAATATCTCGAAGAAAAGGCGGCGGTTGCCAAGCAGGGTTGCCGCAGCAAAAACAATTTCAAAGTCGTTTTCCTGGGTAAACTTACGGTCGTAAAAAGGCATGACAACAGCGGCCTGCAAACCTGCAAGATTCTGGTACTTAGGCAATGCGCCAACAACATCGGCAAGCCCGCCAACTTTAGCAACGGGATAGCACTCGGCACTCAAATGGTATATTTTCATTCAGGTTTTATTGGCTCAATTTAAGCAAAGATTACCAAAAGAGAAACCTATGAGAATTAATATAGTTTTGGAAAATTTAGATAAAAAGCACTGAAATTTTATTATCGTTAAGATGTTATAGTTGTAAAAATGGTAGGGAAAAGGGGGCAGGGTAAGTATAGGTTAGTGTATTATGAAAGGGAAAGAATAGCGTTATAATTGCAAAATGCATCACAAACTATACGATATGTCATTGCGAAGTGCCGCAATCGCATACTATGCAGTATCGGATAGGCATTGGCTACGAGATTGCCGCGCTTCGCTCGCAATGACATGGTTTTTGTTTATTTTTAACTTGCGCTCGTTTGTAACGAGTGCTTAACGTGGTTTAGCGATTGTATCGCCAGTTTGCGTTTAAACGCAAACCCATATTAAGCGCTCGTTACAAACGAGCGCAAGAGTATTTGTAAGGACTACAAGACTCACCATCAGGGGGCAAGAGGCTTAATGCGCCTCCAGCCAGTTTAAACCTGTGCCAATCTCCACCATGATAGGCACCTCAGTTTTGATGGCGTTTTTCATGTTGTGCATGATGATCGGTTTTACGATCTCTACCTCATGATGTGGTACGTCAAACACCAACTCGTCATGTACCTGCATGGTCATGCGGGTATCCAGCTTTTGGGCCTTCAGTTCGCGGTGGATATTGATCATGGCTATTTTGATCATATCAGCAGCCGAACCCTGTATAGGTGCGTTTATTGCATTTCGCTCAGCAAAACCACGAACGGTTGCATTGGCCGAATTGATATCGCGCAAGTAGCGGCGACGGCCCATCAGCGTGCACACATAACCGTTTTCGCGGGCAAAGTTCATGGTATCGCTCATGTATTGTTTAATACCGGCAAACTGGATAAAGTATTGTTCAATAATTTCGGCAGCTTCCTTACGCGGGATGCCCAGGCTTTGCGATAAACCAAAGGCCGATTGCCCGTAAATAATACCGAAGTTAACTGCCTTGGCGTTACGGCGCTGATCGCTGGTTACTTCATCCAACCCGATGCCGTAAACGTTGGCAGCTGTTGCCGTATGGATGTCGTGGTTATTAATAAAGGCCTGCATCATGTTAGGGTCCTTGCTGATCTCGGCAATGATGCGCAGCTCGATCTGCGAATAATCGGCAGATACGATGGTATGATTGTTGTCCCTTGGGATAAAAGCTTTCCTTACCTCGCGGCCTCGTTCGGTACGGATAGGGATGTTTTGTAGGTTAGGGTTAACGCTGCTTAACCGGCCTGTTGCAGCAACAGCCTGGTTGTATGAAGTGTGTACGCGCCCGGTTTTAGGGTTTACCATCTGCGGCAGCGCATCTACGTATGTTGATTTTAATTTTTGTAATTGGCGGAAATCGAGAATATCGCGAACAATATCGCTCTTTGCAGCTAATGAAAGCAACACGTCCTCGCCTGTTTGATACTGGCCTGTTTTTGTTTTCTTGGCTTTAGGGTCGAGCATCAGTTTCTCAAACAACACTTCGCCTAATTGCTTTGGTGAGGCAATGTTGAATTTTACACCTGCTTTTTCATAAACCGTTTTTTCATACTGGGCAATGTCCGTTTCCAGTGTTTTGCTGAAATCGCGCAGGGTATCGTGATCTATTTTTACACCCTCGTACTCCATATCGGCCAGTACGTAGATAAGTGGGTGTTCTATCTCGTTCACCAGTTTTTCGCCTTCAACTTCTTTTAGTTTAGGTTCAAAAACATTTTTAAGCTGAAGGGTGATATCGGCATCCTCAGCAGCGTATTCTTTGATTTTTTCAAATTCTACATCGCGCATGTTGCCCTGGTTTTTGCCTTTGGCACCAATAAGCTCGGTGATAGAAACAGGTTTGTAGCCCAGGTAATTTTCCGACAGGATATCCATATTATGACGGGTATCCGGATCGATGATATAGTGGGCCAGCATGGTATCAAACAGGGTGCCTTTTACTTCAATGTTATACCATTTCAGCATCAGGATATCAAACTTGATGTTCTGCCCTATTTTGCCAATGTTCTCGTTTTCGAGGATCTCCTTAAACTCGGTAACTATACTTTGTGCAGCAACCTGATCAGCAGGAACGGGTACATACCAGCCTTCGCCCGGTTTAACTGAAAATGACAAACCTACCAGTTCGCAATAATTTGGATCGGTGCCGGTGGTTTCGGTATCGAAGCAAAATGTTTGCTGTTGGGCTAATGTTTTTATCAGATCGGCACGTTTTTCAGCGGTGTCTGCCAGATGATACTCATGCGGTGTATTGTTGATGTTTTTGGCGGCAAGGGTGAGCTCCTCGCGAATATCTTCTACATCAACCGCCATCGTGGTACGACCGGTGGCCGTTGGGTTGCCAAAAAGATCGATCTGGGTACCGGCTGGCTTCAACTCGGTTATACTGAAATCGTCGCCAAACACACGCCTGCCTAAAGTACGGAACTCTAATTCGGCAAAAAGCGGCTCCAGTAATTCTTTGCTTGGAGCGCATACTTCAAGACCTTCTTCATCTAATTCAACCGGGACATTTAATAATATTGTAGCCAGTTTTTTGGACATCAGGCCCTGCTCTTTAAACTGTTCTATATTTTCGCGCTGTTTTCCTTTAAGCTCATGGCTGTGCTCAAAAATGTTTTCCATCGAGCCATATTGCTTAATGAGTGTTTTGGCCGTTTTTTCGCCAATGCCCGGAATGCCCGGGATGCCGTCAACAGCATCGCCCCACAAGCCTAAAATATCAATCACCTGGTCAACACGCTCAATTTCCCATTTTGCCAATATCTCTTTAACACCCTGTATTTCCATCTCGTTACCCATACGGGCCGGTTTGTAAATGAAAATATTATCTGATACCAGCTGACCAAAATCCTTATCGGGCGTCATGCAGTAAACGGTATAACCTTTTTGCTCGGCTTTTTTGGCGAGGGTACCGATGATATCGTCGGCCTCATAACCATCTGATGTAATAACGGGAATGTTAAAACCTAATATGATTTTTATAACGTAAGGCAAGGCCTTTGCCAGATCTTCGGGCATGGCTTCGCGGTGTGCTTTGTAGCCTTCAAAATCGGTATGTCGTTCGGTTGGTGCTTCGGTATCAAAAACCACGGCCATGTGGGTGGGGGCTTCTTTTTTCAAAACATCCAGCAAGGTGTTGGTAAATCCCATCATTGCCGAGGTGTTTAACCCATTTGATGTAAAGCGGGGTGTTTTACTTAAAGCAAAATGCGCCCGGTAAATAAGGGCCATGCCATCCAAAAGAAATAGTTTTTTCATAGTCTATGATTACACCGATTGATTAGGTGATTACACTGATTTTATTTTTTGGGATTACACCGATTGATTTATGATTACACTGATTAAAAAAAGGGTGATTATAAATCAATTACCCAATATTAAGCTAATGAAATCAAGTAATCGATGCGATTTTCTCGTTTCAAAAATACAATTAATGTTGACGAATAGTTATTATTCCTATCTCTAAAATCAAATCCAATCAATATTCAGCTATCGAAAAAATCGGTGTAATCATTTTATAATCTGTGTAATCCCCCCAATAAAATTATTTGAAGCTACAGTTAGGAATATGATCATTAACCATACCGGTAGCCTGCATAAAGGCGTAGCAAATGGTAGTGCCAAAAAACTTAAAGCCACGTTTTTTCATGTCTTTGGCTATCGCGTCCGACTCGGGACTGGTGGCAGGCGTTGAGTTGGAATGGTTCATGATCGCTTTCCCATCCGGCATAAAACTGTACAGGTATTTATCAAACGATCCGAACTCTTTTTGAATGCCGATAAACAACTGAGCATTGCTGATAGATGTTTTTATTTTAAGGCGGTTGCGGATGATGCTTTCGTCTTGCATCAGGCGTTCAACATCTTCCTCATCAAATGAAGCAACCTTCTGAACATCAAAATTGGCGAATGCCTTTCGGTAGCCTTCGCGACGGCGTAAAATAGTGATCCAGCTAAGCCCGGCTTGTGCCGATTCAAGAATCATGAACTCAAAGAAGGTGTGATCGTCATGAACCTCTTTGCCCCATTCTTCGTCGTGATATTTGATGTATAGTTCGTCGGTACCGGCCCATGAACAGCGGGTTGGATTGTTGGTTGGATTGCTCATTATATTTGTCTTAGGTAGGAATAAATGATTGAAAATTTGGTGATCTTTTGTTGAGCTAACATGTCTATTACATCTTTGATCACGGGATATGGGGTTTCTCCATTGGCCATAATAAAAATACGTGTTGAACTGTTATGTTTTTCGAATGTAGCTTTGCGCGATTCTTTTATCCATTCGGCTAATTCATCGAGTCTTAATCCCGGTTGATTGTAATAGTCTGTAGCGTTATAGTAACCCGAAATATATTTTTTGATTTGCGCCAATGGCGTTCCGATCACATCCGTTTCGCCAAATTTATTTATCTCAGTTGGTGTGAAACCGGTGTTGTATTTGTCTCCTATTTGTTTGAGTGCTGCTTCGCGTATATCGGGAGCATCAAGCTTTAGCATCAACTTTTTTTGCCCGATAAGTATAGTGGTGATAGTGATGTAGCTATCAGGGTCGGCAGTATTAAAATTAGATCCTGTTGGCAAATTGATCAAAATAGGATAGCGTATTGCGGGGCGACCACTCAGCATGAGAAATGATAACACGATCAATAATAAATTGAACATCGGAAACATGTCTACGTCAAAATGCTTTCTGCGGAATTTAGGTCTGTACATGGCGTGAAAAGGTTAAGTAAAGGATTAAACAACGGTATTACAAGGAGCGAACCCTATAATGCTAACCAGGGATTTGCTTCACTCCTTATAACGACGTTGTTGTGTACTTATTTCACGTCATTAAGCTCATCCCAATATTCTACCGCTCTACGATAATGCGGAATAACAATCGAGCCGCCCACCAAATTGGCTATCATAAAAATCTCGTTCATTTCATCATGGTTAACGCCGGCTTCATGGCATTTGCCCAGGTGATATTTGATACAATCGTCGCAGCGTAAAACCATGCTGGCAACCAGGCCAAGCATTTCTTTGGTTTTTACATCAAGCGTGCCTTCAGCATAACTGGTTGTATCGAGCGCAAAAAAACGTTTGATGTTGGTATTGGCGGTTTCCATGATCCTGTCGTTCATTTTAGAGCGATAGGCATCAAATTCTTCTACAAGTTTTCCCACGGGATGTTGAGTTTGTTAATAAAAATTTAAGCTAATTAAGCTAAAATATTTAGTATTTAAAAGAATGGATCGTTATTTTTATAGCCGTTAACCAAAATTCTTTTACGCGGCAATTATGGAAAGTTTATCGCCCAATATTTTTGTGAATGACATTATAGCAACCATTAACTTTTATGAACTGCTTGGTTTTAAAGTAACCATGAGTGTACCCGAAACCGGACCGGAATTGGTTTGGGCCATGATGACCAATGGCAGCGTTACCATGATGTTTCAGACCTTTAGCAGCTTAGCTGATGACCTGTCCGAAATACACCGCACCGATGGCGGTTCATTGCTGTTATACATCAACCTTAAAGATATCCGTGCTTTTTTTGAAGAAATAAAGGACAAGGTGACGGTATTAAAAGGCCTGGAAACTACCTTCTACGGGGCAACCGAATTTTCGATAAAGGATAATAATGGTTATGTGCTTACTTTTGCTGAGCATGAATAACCAAGGTTCATAAAGATTAGTAATTTAATTAAAGGTGTTATTAAAAGTTTCCCCTTAGGGGAGATTTAGAGGGGCTCTATGATCAACTTTAAACGCGCCGACCATATCCAGGTTTGTGTTCCGCTGGAACGGCTGGAGGAAGCAAGGATTTTTTATACTGACGTTGTGGGCTTGCAACGGATAGAACGGCCAGCCTTTAATTCAAAAGGTTACTGGTTCCGGATAGCTGATATTCAATTGCATTTAAGCACGGAGGGTGCTTTGCCACGTACATCGCGGCATACTGCTTTTGAAGTTGCCGATATTGCCGAAGCCCGCCGTCATTTAGAAAGTTTCGGCGTCGAGTTTTGGGAAGAGCCTGTTATTCCGGGGCGTATACGCTTTTCGTTTATCGATCCGTTTGGGAACAGGATGGAATTGTTGCAGTTTACGGAGTAGTTTTATCGTAATGCAGACGATGTAAAAAGTCTATGTCATTGCGAGGAGGAACGACGAAGCAATCGCATGCTCTACAGGGCGGCTATGCTTCCGTGCGGTTGCCGCGTTACGCTCGCAATGACATGGTTTTTGTTAATTTTCCAAACAACTTTCGTCATCCCAATGCTTGTGGGCTGGAGCCGAGCTGTGGCGCATTTATCACAACGCCAGCTCAATCATCGGATCCCAGAAATGCGACTTGAAATCCTGAATCTGGTCGTCAACTACTTTTACACCTTCGCTTTCAAGCATTTCGGCCATGCGGTTGCCGCCGAAATGAGCTTTTGCCGTTAGCAAGCCCTGGCGGTTTACCACCCTGTGTGCCGGCACAGGTGGTTTTACATTCCCGGCTGCCTGCATGGCCCAGCCTACCATGCGCGATGAGCCTTTAGTACCAAGATAGGCCGCAATAGCCCCGTATGAGGTTACCCGGCCCGGTGGAATGAGGCGGGCTACCTGGTATACTTTTTCAAAAAAATTAATATCCTCCATCAGGCGTTTTCTGGAAATGAAAACTTAAGGTAGTTAATGTTTTTGTTATCCTTTAAATATTTTTTCTCGTAGTAAGTTTTGATAGAAAGTACTTCATCTGCGTGTTCCGAATTGTAAAGGTCTTCGGTTTTGGCGTGAAGGTTTAACTTTAATTCATCAATTTTTTCGGCGGTATAGGCGTGTAAGCCATCGTTATCTGTTTTGAGGTTAACACAGCCGCCTGGCTTTAAAGTGATGATGTATTTATCTAAAAAACGGGGTGAAGTAAGCCTCTTTTTTTCGCGGCTAAGCTGTGGTTGCGGATCAGGAAAAGTGATCCAGATTTCGTCAACCTCACCGGGGGCAAAATAGTCGAGCAGGTTTTCAATCTGGATGCGTAAGAAAGCTACGTTAGGTACGCCATCTTCAATAGCGGTTTTGGCACCGCGCCAGATGCGGTTGCCCTTATAGTCGATACCAATAAAGTTTTTGTTGGGGAACATGCGCGCAAGGTTCACGGTATATTCACCTTTACCGCAGGCCAGCTCAAGCACTACAGGATTATCATTTTTGAAAAACTCAGGGCTCCACTGGCCTTTAAAAGGTTTGCCTGCATCTAACTGCAGTACGTTACTAAAGGTTTCAACCTCGGCAAAGCGTCTTAACTTATCTTTTCCCACTTTAATTTAAAAAATAAAGCGCAAAAATATCTAATAACCACCAATTTCACGAATTAAAACCTAACTGCCAATGAATGGCCTGTCTGGATAGGAAAAATAAGGGTTTATACTACTGCCCCACCCACCGGCTTAACATATGGAGCAGGTTTGTATGCGGCATCATCTTTCTTTTTAGTGAATTTGGCGAAAAGCGCCTTGGCTTTATCCCAAATACCACCAACAGTATCTTCATTAACATAGTTTGATGCCTTTTGGGAAACAAGGCCAACCAATGTTTTAACCAAAAAGTTTGAATGTTTGAAAAGCGTTTTGTTCAGCGTAAGCGGAATTACAAATCTTGATATCAGGTTAAGGATATCAGGATGAAAGAAACTGGTATTCTTTATGCCATCAGTATCATTTGAACGCGGGAACAGGGTAAGTGCGGTTGAAAATAAGGCCGATGGACTGTTAACCCTGGCCTTTAACGCTATTGCCTGCTGTTTTTCGAGCGTTTTTAGCCTGAATATTTCGGCCTGAAGGTCGCTGACGTTTGTGATATGAAGATCCATGGGTTATCGTTTAAATATTTTTTGGATAAAGATGTTGATAAGCGGCCTTTCCAGGTGGCGTTTAAATATCTTGATAAACATGGCTATCAAAAAGTAAAGCACGGCAACGCATCCGAACCCTTCCCAGTATGAATGGAAAACATCAGCAAGAAAAAAACCTAAGGTAACACTTGCAAAAAGAAAGGCCAATACCATGCTGATCACAACTACCACATCGGCAATGACGCTGGCTAATATGGATGTTCCGCCTTCAATTGCTTCATATTTTAAAAGCTTAAACCTTGTTTCGGCGTACTCTTTTAACTGGTCAATAATGGGTGGTAATGGCGGTTGAGTTTCTTTTTTCTCTTCCATAGGGTAAGGTTATATATCCCGGCAGCTGCTGCCGGGATGGTGAATGTTATAAATACTTATGCGTGTTCAAGATCGTCCTGGTACTCTTCTTCGGCGCCTTTGATCTTGGTTTTGATGTTTTCAACAACTTTGTCTTTTAAACCAACCAGGTTGTCAATTTCGGCTGCTGCAGTATCTTTTATTGATTCGCCAAGGTTTTTTAACGACTCAGTAAGCCTATCGCGGGTTTCATTGCCTTTATCTGGTGCAAATAAAATTCCTAACGCTGCCCCTGCTGCTAAACCGGCAAGCAATGCAACAACTACTTTTGAGTTATCATTCATTGTAATATAATTTAAAGTTGAACATTTGATTAGTTACTCGTAAATATCCTGCCAAATATGTGTATTTGGCGCATTTATTTTTATTTAAGTATAAATTAACTTTTATTCGGCAAGTAAATTTTACCCTGTGTTCACAAAACTGTTCAGGGCTGTACGGTATAATTTATACACTGTTTATCCGCTCAAGCCTGTCGGCTGCCATGCGGTTTGTTTCATAGATCTCCAGCAGCAGCAGGAAGTATGATAACAGCACAGGCCCAAATACTAAACCCAGGATGCCAAACAAAGGTAAGCCTATAAATACACCAATTATAGAAATTATAGGGTGCGTATTAGCTATGCGTTTGTTAATGATCATGCGTAACACGTTATCAATATTGCCAATAACCAGCAGGCCGTACACAAGTATTGCTACTCCCTGCCAGTTGTGTCCCTGTGCAAATAATATAATACTTGCCGGGATACACAAGGTTGGCGCCCCAACAACGGGTAAAAAAGATATAAAAGCTCCTATTACCCCCCAAAACACGGCATCCGGGATGCTTAGTGCATAAAAGCCGAGCGCAAGCAAAAATCCCTGCGTGGCTGCTATGATCCCTTGTCCTAAAACGTTGGAATAGGTAGAATCGCGTAGGGCATTAGCAAATTTTAATGCATGCTGCTCACGGAAAGGGGCATACTTTAAAAGGCCTGCCTCAAACTCACGCATTTGCGTAAGCATAAAATATAACAGGAAGTACAATACCAGCAGGGTAATAATAATATTGGCAGCACTGCTTAGTATGGACGGAAACAAGCCTGTACCAAAAGTGCCCAGCTTTTGCAGCGTATCTTCGGCAAAGTGCGGTTGATTGAGGTTGGAGGCCGCAAAAGCATCAATTTTTGATGTCCATTGGTCGATAGGCAGATCTTTTAAGTTGATGCTGGATATTTTACCCACTATCATGATGCTCAGCGTTAAGAAAGGGATAACGATGACGATAAGCGAGCTGAAAATAATGAGCAGCGCTACCAGTGTTTTGTTCCAGTTGCGTTTTTCGACCAGGTTTACAAACAGGGGCCTGAAAATAGTGAATAGCACTACTGCGCCAAGGATTGAGCTAAACAAACCGCTGAGTGCATAAAGCAAAAAGCATCCCAGTATAATGATGCTTACCAGGATGATATTATTGCGTTGTTTGTAATTGAATACTGACATGTAGGCTGTTGATTAATACTTGCTTAAAACAAAAAAACGCCAAAAAGTTTTAGCGTTTCAGGTATTAATTGCAACGCCTTTTAATTGGTATCGTTAAGCAGTTTATTGATCCGGGTTGAACTTATTTCTATTGTATCCATATAAAACAAACAATCTGATGATGGGTTGGGTATTTCGTACCGTAACTGTTCAAGCGCCAGGTGAATGTTTGATAGTTGGTTTTTTATATCGTGCCTTAATTTACGCAGGGCTTCGGCATCGTTTTTCTCTTCATCGGCCCCCATGTTACTTAAGGTTAATGGCCTTCATTTTATTATAGAGGGTTTTGCGGTCGATATTCAGGATTTCGGCAGCCTTGGTTTTATTGAAGTTAACTTCCCTTAATACCCGTATAATCGTCTCATATTCGGCCTCCAGAGCGGCGTTTTTAAGATCGTGACGGGGCTCTTTAACCTCCGGCACCTCTGCCGCGTGCGGCGCGGGTTGATGGTGCTGATGTTGATGCTGTGGGTAATGATTTGGTGCCTCGTACGATAATTTATAGGTCGACATTTCAAGCGGCAATGCCTTAAGGGTGATCTCATTACCTTCGGCCAAAAGTGCAGCACGGCGGATCACGTTTTTAAGCTCACGGATGTTGCCCTGCCAGCGGTAATTCATAAAGCAGTCCACAACCTCCTGCGAAAACGATTCCACGCTACGCCCGAGTTCCTGATTGGCTATTTTTAAAAAGTGCTCTGCCAGTAAAATGATGTCGTGCCCGCGCTCACGCAATGGCGGCATGTAAATGCTGAACTCGTTAAAGCGGTGATAAAGATCCTCGCGGAAACGGCCCTTTTGGATGCCCTCCTGCAGGTTTTCGTTGGTGGCAATTATAATGCGCACATCAAGCTCAATCTCTTTGGTGCTGCCTATTCTTTTAACCTTACGTTCCTGTACCGTGCGAAGCAATGCTGCCTGGATCTCGTACGAAAGGTTGCCTACCTCATCTAAAAATAAAGTACCACCGTTAGCCATTTCAAAGTGGCCAATTTTGGTATATAAAGCGCCGGTAAATGAACCTTTTTCGTGACCAAAAAACTCGCTTGCCGCAAGCTCTTTGGTTAACGAACCGCAGTCCATAGCTATAAATGGCTGGTTATGGCGCGGACTATTGAGGTGGATGCTTTTTGCAACCGATTCTTTACCGGTTCCGCTTTCGCCTAAAATAATAACGCTGTAATTGGTTGGCGCTACCAGTTCAATCTGGCGCGCAAGCTCTTTTGATGCGCGACTGGTGCCGGTAACAAACTCAGCAGCAAAAACAGTTTTTTTAACCGTATTGGTCTTTGTTTTTTCGGGTACAATAGCTGCCTGTGCTTCATCATCAACCTCAACCAGGGCATAGTGGGTTTCAAAGGCCTTATTAATAGTATTTAATATTTCGTCGGGATATAGTGGCTTGGTGATATAATCGTAAGCCCCCATCTTAATAAGCTCAACAGCCATCTTAATGTCTGAATAGCCGGTGATGATAATAACCCCCGTTTTAGGATACTGGATTTTAATGTTACGAAGCATTTCGCGCCCGTCGGTATCTTCGAGCCTGAAATCGCAAAGTACAAGTTGATATTCACCGTTTTTCAACGCCTCCATACCCCCCATACCACTTGATGCAGTACTAACGTCAAACCCATTTCGCGTTAAAAACTTCGATAGCAATAACGCAACATTAACTTCATCATCAATGATGAGGATCCTCTTCATATTCAGCAATTATTGTTGGCGGTAAATGTCTTATTAAGTGTCAAAATACAAACAATGTGCTAATTTATACGATTTATTTAATTATAAGGGTTCATATCAACTAAAAAAACAATAAAAAAAGGGGAGCCCGAATGAGCTCCCCTTTTTTTATTGTTAAGGTATTTGTAGGGCCATATATTAAAAGCCGTACGCTACACGTAAACCTATAAAGTTCACTTTGCTTTGATCAACACCTGTTGCATATTTGGTAGTTGCTTCATAGCGGATACCTGCATCAATAAAGCTGCTTGCACTTACAGGGAACTGAACACCAATTTGTGGAGCATAAACAAATGCAGTTGATTTATTGGCACCAACGTCAGATTTGTTTAACAAAAATGCTGCACCTGCTTCACCTTGTACATAGAAGTTGCTGATAGGAAAGTATTTCAAACCTGCTTTAACCGGGATCAATTGAAAGTTGGGTACATCAAGGCCTTGTACACCACCGATATCTTTTTTACCGAATACATTATTGTAACCTGCGTTAACAGTAACGAATAACTGGTTTGAAACAACCGGAATGTCTGCCTGTACCGAACCGCCTAAATTCCATTTGTAGTTGTCTTTGAAATTGCCAACAGGTAAACCAGCTTCAACGCCTATGCTATAACGGATGCCACTTTTGGTTGTAGTTGATGTTGTAGAAGGGGTAGTAGGTGTAGATGTTTGTGCTTTTGCACCAAATGCTAAGCCTGCGAATGCAAGGGCTAATGCTGAAACTTTGAATAAATTTTTCATAACTATTGTTGTGTTTTTTATATATGTTGTTTTAAACACACAGCAAATTAACAACAGAAATCAGATGCGATTTTTCATCCAAAAGTCATGAGTATTTAATCGATTGATTGATAGTAATTTATTTTTTGACCCTATTGGTAATTTGGTCAGGGCAGTGTAAAATGGGCTTGTAATTGCTGTTTTTCTGTCAAAATTAACATTGTCTTAACATGGCTTTTTGAGCCCAAAAATGATGAATTCTGCGTGAAATTGCAGAAAATGGCGAAAAGCCTTTTAAACATGGAGTTGAGATGGATGATTAAACGGTGTGTTTGTGTTAAGATGCGGTTATCATTCAACCAGGTCATTTCTTGCATTCGTTTGCAACCATACCGTGTACCCATATCTTTTAATTATTATGATGAATTAAAAGAAGATGTCATTTCGACGAACCGGTTGGGGGAATGTGCGGATGTGGAGAGGAGAAATCTTATGCATCCTGCTCTAAATCATGTAAAGCTGCTATGCCGGGCGTATAAGATTTCTCTTTCGCTCCTATGCTTAGGCCTGCCCGCTCAATCGAAATGACATTTTTATTCAAAATTTATGGGTACACCGGTAGTGCAGACGAGCGCAAGTTTAGTAACTCGGGCAGGAGCACACCTGAATTTGCTAAAGCTGGTTCAATTGCTCTTGATTTAGAGGCTTACAGGGCATTTTGGTTAAAGAGCGATAGTTTGCGCATACACGAAACAAAAAGGGCCTAAGCAAACGCTTAGGCCCTTTTATTGTCAAATAATAGCGTATACTATTCTTTAGTTTCCAATGCGGCAGCAGCCGGTTCATCAAGGAACCATTCTACTTCGCCGGAGATGGAATCAATAAGCTGTGCAGGATACAATTCAATATCCTCGTCATCCTCCAGTATGTGTTTTACAGCCTCGGCTTTACCTGCGCCGTAAACTAAAAACGCGATTTGTGCAGCGTCATTAATAAGCGGTGCATTGAGGGTAATACGCCATACCTGCTGATCTTCCAGCCATACCTCTTTTACGCCGGGCACACGATCATGCAGCACCGGTGTATAAGGGAATAATGACGCTGTATGCGAGTTATCACCTAAGCCTAATAATACCAGGTCAAAGCTTGCTTCGCCATCATCAAAAAACGCCGAGATCACTTCCCAGTATTTGGCGGCGGCTTCGGCCGGGCCAAATGATGTTTCAACCGGGAAAATCTGTGCCGGGCTTATCAGCAGGGGCTCAAATAACGCTTTTTTAGCCATCAGGTAGTTGCTGTCCTTATGGTCATGAGGCACGTTGCGCTCATCGCCAAAAAAGAAGAAAACCTTTTCCCAGTTTACTTGGTCGGCATAAGTTGTTGAAGCCAGCAGCTCATACAACTTTTTAGGCGAACTGCCGCCCGAAAGCGCAACACTGAACTTGCCGTTTTTGTTAATAGCTTCGGTAGCCAGGGTAACAAAATGATCTGCCAGTCCGGTTAGTACTTCGCCTTCTGTGTTATAGATATTCAGTGTCATCAGCTTTTTATTTTTTACCGTTTACAGGTAAAGTAAACCAATTATAGCCATCGCGGGCAATTAAAGCCTCAGCAGCTTCAGGGCCCCATGAATCGGCCGAATAATTAGGGAAATTCAGGCTCTTTTTGCTTTGCCATGTGTTCAGGATAGGCATTACCAGTTCCCATGCAGCTTCTACCTGGTCGCCGCGCATAAACAGGGTTTGATCGCCCATCATCGTATCCAATATCAGTGTTTCATAAGCCTCAGGAGCCTGGTTGGTATAAGTACCTTTATAGTCAAACACCATATCAACGGCGTTTAACACCATATCAATACCCGGGCGTTTAGCCTGAACCTGCAAACGGATGCTCATCTCTGGCTGAATGCTGATGATCAACCTGTTTTGCTGCCAGCTTTCGGTGGCTTCGGCAGGGAAGATCTGGTGTGGAACATCCTTAAACTGGATGGTGATAACCGATGACGACTGGTGCAGCCTTTTGCCTGTACGCAGGTAAAAAGGAACACCCTGCCAGCGCCAGTTATCAATGAAAAACTTGATGGCGGCAAAAGTTTCGGTATTTGATTCCGGATTAACTTTTGGTTCTTCGCGATATCCCGGTACTTCTTTGCCTTTCATCCATCCGCTGCCGTATTGGCCCCTAACAGTCGAATTACGAACATCCTCGGCAGTAAACTTGCGCATGGCTTTCAGCACATCAACTTTACGGTCACGCACTTCATCGGCACTAAAGCTGATTGGTGGTTCCATGGCAATGTGGCAAAGCAATTGCAGCAGGTGATTCTGGATCATATCGCGCATCGCGCCCGAGCCGTCGTAGTAATCGCCGCGCTCTTCAACGCCTAACTGCTCGGTAACTGAAATCTGTACGTGTTCAATATGGTTACGGTTCCATAGCGGCTCCATAATGGAGTTGGCAAACCGGAATGCCATGATGTTTTGAACAGTTTCCTTACCCAGGTAGTGGTCAATGCGGTAGATTTGGCACTCGTCGAAAATGCTTTTTAACAAAGCATTCAGGTCTTTTGCTGTTTCCAGATCATGACCAAACGGTTTCTCGATGATGATCCTTACACGTTTTTTATCGTCGGCCAGTTTAGCTTTTGATATGTTTGATGCAATGATCGGGAAGAAATTAGGCGCTACCGCAAGGTAAAATAACACATTGGCCTTGGTTTTCCATTCGGCGTTGTGTTTTTCAATGCGTTTGCCAAACTCTTTGTATGTTTCAAAATCGGTAGCGTCAGATACCTGGTAATAAACGTTTTTTACAAATTCGGCCCATTGTTTATCATCCGTTTTACCGCTGCGCGAAAACTGGTTGATATCCTTATACAGGTTTTCTCTGAATTGCTCGTCAGTAAGCTTGGTACGACCGGTACCTATAATGGAAAATTGTTTTGGCATCCATCCATCTAAATATAGATTATACAGGGCCGGCGCAATTTTCCGGGAGTTTAAATCTCCCGTTCCACCAAAAATGATAAATATGGTAGGGGCTGATTTAGCTGTTGTGCTCATTGTTGTGTTTTAATTAATAGCGTTAATTAATCGTTTGCAGGAGCCCATTGTGTATGGAAAGTACCTTCTTTGCCAATAAGCTCGTAAGTATGCGCGCCAAAATAGTCGCGTTGAGCCTGGGTTAAGTTTGAAGGCATCCTTTCGCTGCGGAAAGCATCGAAATAGCTTAATGCCGAAGCATAACCCGGAGCAGCAACACCGGCAGCAATAGTAGCCGATAATACTTTCCTGATGCCCGGTAAAGTACCGGCAACCAATGCCTGGATATCGCTGTCAAGCAACAGGTGAGGTAATTGCTGATCTTTGCTGTAAGCATTGTAAATATCATTCAAAAACTCTGAACGGATGATACAGCCGCCTCTCCAGATCTTGGCAATTTCGCCTAAATGAAGGTCATATTTATACTCTTCAGATGCTTTGGTAAGCAGGTGCATACCCTGAGCGTAAGTAACGATGCTGGTGAAATAGAAAGCCTGCTCTAAAGCAACCAATAACTCTTCTTTATCGCCTTTCAGGTCGATAGGATCATTATAAAGCGTTGAAGCTTTTTCGCGCAGCGATTTGTATTTTGACAGATCGCGCATTGATACCGATGTATCGATGGTTGGGATTGGGGTTACCAAATCCATAGCCACCTGCGAGGTCCATTTACCGGTACCTTTAGCCTTAGCTTCGTCTTTAATATCATCTAACAATAAATGATCGGTACCCGGAGCTTTGTATTTGAAAATATCTTTGGTGATATCTAACAGGAATGACTGTAAACGGCCTTCGTTCCATTTTGTGAACAAATCGCCTATTTCGTCATTACCTAACTTTAAGCCTTTTTTCAGGATCTCATAAGTTTCGGCAATTACCTGCATGATACCGTACTCGATGCCGTTGTGTACCATTTTAACAAAGTGACCTGATGCGCCAGGGCCAATGTAAGTAACACAAGGCTCGCCGTTAACTTTAGCGGCAATAGCTTCAAAAATAGGTTTCATTACAGCGTAAGCATCCTTATCGCCACCCGGCATCATGCTCGGGCCACGACGGGCTCCCTCTTCACCACCTGATACACCCATGCCAAAGAAATGCAGGCCTTTAGCTTCCAGTTCTTCAACACGACGGTTGGTATCAGTAAAGTGCGAGTTACCGCCATCAATCAGGATATCGCCTTTTTCCAATAACGGAGTTAATTCCTCAATTACAGCATCAACAATTTTACCGGCCGGCACCAGCATCATGATGGCCCTTGGCGTGGTTAAGCTTTGAATAAATTCCTTAACATCTGAAAAGCCTTTGGCTTCCCTGTCACCAGCTTCCTGGTTCAATGAATCTACTTTACCGGTATCTTTATCGTGTCCGGCAACCGCGAAGCCATGATCGGCCATGTTCAGCAGCAGGCTGCGACCCATAACACCCAGGCCTATCATGCCAAAAGCGTATTTGTTTTCTGTTGCGCTCATTTTTTGAGGTTTTCTTTTTTAAGAGTTTCTAAAATTTTCTTAGTGCTTTCAAGGCTGGTATGCTGAAACGAACGGATACCCAGTTTTTGCGCGGTATCAACAAACATTTTCCTATCGTCGAAATAAACGCATTGCTGCGGCGATGCCTGGGCTATGCCCATGGCTAACTGCCAGATACCCGGATCGGGTTTGCGCATTTTTACTTCGCATGATGATACAAAGGCATCAAAACATTCATGCAGCTTAAACTTGCGTACCCGGTAATCGTTCAGTTCCTTACCCTCGTTGTTCACTGATATAATACGGAAGCCGCAATCTTTTTTCCACTCTTTAAGGAATTGCAGCATTGGCAATTCAACAGAGGTAGAATAGATAAAATCCTTAAAATCTTCGCGTACAAAATCTCTCGGGTGGTTAAATATCACCGTATCAAGATATTCATCAAGCGTGATGCTGCCAATTTCATATACGTTGAAAATAAAATTGTGCAGGGCGTTAACCTCATCATAGTCGAGGTTAAACCTTTTAGCCGCTTCTTCGCGGGCTTCGTGTCCCCATCCGTTCGACAGCAAAATGCCGCCCACGTCAAAAAAAAGGATCTTCAGATCAGCAACTTCCATAGATGTAGTATTTTTTAGCCGGAAGTCTTTAGTCTTAAGTTCGAAGTCAAAAAAAATATTCCGACTACGAACTCACGACTTTCGACTTAAGACTACGAACTTGATTACTTGTTTTTTTGTGCTTCGATAGCGTTCAACAGCTTTTCAAACGGCTTGTTGAATTTCTCGATACCTTCATCCTCTAATTGCTGGGTTACAGCAGCAAGGTCAATACCTAAAGACGGTAGTTTAGCTAAGATCTCGGTAGCTTTATCTAAACCGGTTTCTAAAGTGTTTGCAGCAATACCGTGATCACGGAAAGCGTCAACAGTTTCCAACGGAACGGTATCAACAGTATCCGGGCCAATTAATGCCTCAACATATTTGGTATCTTTAAATGCAGGGTTTTTGCTGCCGGTACTTGCCCATAGCAAACGCTGTGGTTGTGCGCCCTGGTCGGCAAGTTTTTGCCATCTTTCGCCACTGAATACCCTTTTGTAAATTTCGTAAGCTTTTTTAGCTGATGCGATTGCGACCTCACCATACAGCTCTTTTTCGCCTTTTGCTTCGATAATCGGATCCACAACAACATCAATACGGCTCAGGAAGAAGCTGGCTACTGATGAAATGTGGGCAATTTTATGACCTGCAGCTAAATGCTCTTCCAAACCTGCGATGTAAGCTTCGGTTACTTCTTCGTAACGTTCTAAACCAAACAGCAGGGTAACGTTAATGTTGATACCTTTTGCAATTGATTGTTGAATAGCTGCCAAACCTGGTTTAGTGCCAGGGATTTTGATCATTACGTTTTCGCGGTCAACTTTTTTCCAAAGTTCTTCGGCTTGTTTAGCAGTACCTTCGGTATCTAAAGCCAAAAACGGAGAAACTTCAAGGCTTACGTAACCATCAACTTTGTTTGATTCTTCGTAAACACCTTTAAACAGGTCGGCAGCGGCCTGGATATCTTTAACAGCTATTTCAAAAAACAGCTTTTCGTTGTCGCTTTCAGATTTAAGTGCAGCGATATCAGCATCATAATCAGAACTGCTGCTGATAGCCTTTTCAAAAATTGCAGGGTTTGAAGTAACGCCGCGTACGCCGTCAACGTCAATTAATTCTTTAAGTTTTCCTGATGAAATGATCTCACGGTCAATAAAATCAAGCCAGATACTCTGACCAAAACCATGTATCTGCGCTACGTTATTAGTTGCCATAATAGGGTTTGTTTTTGTGTTTGTTAATTATTTTGTTAAAAGCGCGATGAAGGTAGTAAAAATTGCTACCAAATCGGTCTGTTATGTAAAGTTCTTAATAACAATGCCAGTAATTGTAAGATTTATATCATAGTTTGTTAACATACTATTGCTAAGTCGGAAGTTCTAAGTCTTAAGTCGAAAGTCTTATTCTTTCCCGACTTCGGACTTGCGACTCCTGACTTAAGACTTAATTATTCGAGGCCATGATAATGTTCACATCAAAGCCGATAAAAAGCCCGCTCTCAATTACACCTGTTATCGATTTAATATCCTTCTCAAAACTTTTACCGATCTCAGCAAACTTGGCATCCAGTACCAGGTTGCCGTTTTCTGAAATTATCGGGCCGTCTTTACCTTTTGCCGGACGGATGGTTAATTCGGTAGCTCCCAGGCTTTTTAGTTCTTTTTCCACATAAGGCAGTGCTTGCGGGAAAACCTCAATAGGCACCGGAAATTTGGAACCTAACTTATCAACCATCTTCGACTCATCAACTATGATATAGCTAACCGCGCTTGAGCTGATGAGTAACTTTTCTTTGAACATGGCCCCTCCCCGCCCTTTGATCAGGCTTTTGTCGGGGTCAACCTCATCGGCACCGTCAAACAGCCAGTCGGGTTTATATTCATAAAGCGTTGTTACAGGCAAACCCAGCTTGGCGCAAAACATAGAAAGCTCAACCGAAGTAGGGATAGCCTTTACATTTAGTTTTTCATCTTTTACCCTTTGGGCAATAGCCACCAGGGCCAGGTATGATGTTGAGCCTGAGCCAACACCTATAATATCGCCATCCTTCACTTTTGCTGCAATTTCGGCAGCTACCTTTTGTTTGCCTTCGATGTTGATGATCTTATCGGCCCACTCCAGGTTAATTATCAGGTTGCTGTTCCAGTTCATTTTTATTTAGATGTGAGATATGAGATTTGAGACGTGAGATTAAGATAGAGGATCAGCATCGAAGCTTTTCCCAATCTCAAATCTCACATCTAATATCTCAAATCTATAACAGAGCTTTTGCTTTTTTAACTACGTTATCTACAGTAAAGCCGAAGTGTTTGTACAGGTCTTCGGCAGGGGCTGATTCACCAAAGGTGGTCATGCCCAGCATGTCGCCTTCGTCGGTGGTGTATTTATGCCAGCCCATTGGCGATGCCATTTCAACGGCCAAACGTTTTCTGCTTGCTTTAGGGAATACCGACTCTTTGTAAGCCGCGTCCTGTTTTTCAAACAGCTCCCATGATGGCATACTTACCACGCGGGTTGAAATACCTTCTGCTTCTAATTTTTCCTGAGCTTGCATGATCAGCGCAACTTCTGAGCCTGTTGCGATAAGGATCAGATCTGGTCCTTTGCTGCCTTCAGAAAGGATATAAGCACCTTTCTCCAGGTTTTCGGCTTTACCGTATTTATCCTGGTCAAGGATAGGTAAGCCCTGACGGGTGAAGATCAATACGGTTGGGCCGCCTTTTTTCTCGATAGCAACACGCCATGCATGTGCACTTTCGTTAGCATCTGCCGGGCGGATCACGGTTAAGTTTGGTATCGAACGTAAAGAAGCCAGTTGCTCAACGGGCTGGTGGGTAGTACCATCCTCGCCTAAACCGATACTGTCATGTGTATAAACAAAAATCGGGTTTATTTTCATGATGGCGGCCAGGCGGATTGGCGGGCGCATATATTCAGAGAACATCAGGAAGGTAGCACCGAAAGGCAGCAAGCCTTTGGTTAAAGCCATACCATTCAATGCCGAACCCATAGCATGCTCGCGGATACCGAAGTGGAAGTTGCGGCCTGCACGGTTTTCTGATGTAAATGAATCGTACTCTTTCAGGTTGGTTTCTGTTGATGGGGCAAGATCGGCCGCACCGCCAATCAGGTTTGGCAATGCCGGGGCGATAGCGTTCAACACTTTGCCTGACGCCTGGCGGGTTGCCATTTTAGGATCAGAGCCTTTAAATACAGGCAATTTTTCTTTCCATCCGGCAGGAAGTTCGCCTTTAGCGGCAGCTTCATATTCGGCAGCTAATTCGGGGAACTTTGCTTTATAGTCGGCAAATAACTTGTTCCATTTTTCTTCAACTGCAGCACCACGGGCACCTTTGGTATGGTAGTAATCCAACACCTCGTCAGGTACGTTAAATGATTTATCAGGATCAAAGCCGAAAAATTGTTTTACCAGTTTAATTTCGTCGGCGCCAAGCGGTGAACCGTGTGAACCTGCAGTACCTGATTTGTTAGGGCTGCCATAAGCAATCAGCGAACGAACGCGGATAAATGATGGTTTTTGAGTTTCTGCCTTAGCGTTGATCAAAGCCAGTTCAAGCGCGTGAGTATCATTAACATCGGTAAGGTCCTGAACATGCCAGCCGTATGCACGGAAACGGGCGCTTACATCTTCATTGAAAGCGATATCGGTGCTGCCTTCAATGGAGATGTGGTTATCATCATATAAATAGATGAGGTTACCTAATTGCAGGTGACCAGCCAGCGAAGCTGCTTCTGAAGTTACGCCTTCCATCAAATCGCCATCGCTGCAGATGGTATAAATATTGTAGTTGAACAGCTCAAAACCTGGCTTGTTGTAGCGTGCAGCCAAATGTTTTTGCGCGATAGCGAAACCCACAGCATTGGCAAAACCCTGTCCCAGCGGACCGGTAGTGACCTCTATGCCGGGAGCCAAACCATATTCCGGGTGACCGGCGGTTTTGCTGTTCAGCTGACGGAACTGTTTAATATCATCTAATGAAAGATCATAGCCCATTAAATACAAAAAGTTATATTGTAAAATACAAGCGTGACCAGCCGAAAGGATAAACCTATCGCGGTTTGCCCAATCAGGGTTTTTAGGGTTATAGTTCAAAAACTTGGTCCATAAAACGTGGCCCATTGGTGCCAGCGCCATTGCTGTACCCGGGTGGCCTGAATTTGCTTTTTGCACGGCATCGGCGGCTAATACCCGTACGGTATCTATCGCCAATTTTTCTATGTCTTTTTGGTTTTCCATTTTGTTATCAGGTATTGTAGTTAGTGTTAGTTTTCTGTTTACTCGGTAGGTGTTGCAAGTTTGCGTTTGGTTTTGCTTTCTTCTTCATCGCGCCAAAGTCTTGCTCCTCCTTTTATACCATCGGCATTGGTAACTATTTTCATGTTTTTATCAAGCTTAAAGTCAAGCTTGTCTGAATTGCCGCCGCCAATATATAAAGTATCATAGTTAAATACGGTTTTCAGTATTTTGAAAACCTTCTTCATGCGCTTGTTCCATTTCTCTTTGCCTTCTTTATCTAAAGCCCTGTCTCCTATGTAGTCATCATAATCAATACCCTCTTTTATGGGCAGATGGGATAATTCAAAATGCGGCAATAAATGACCGTCCATTAACAAAGCGGTACCGAAACCGGTACCCAGGGTTACTACCATTTCAAGGCCTTTGCCGGCAACTACGCCAAGCCCCTGCATATCGGCATCGTTTACCACCTGTGCTGGTTTGCCCAATGCTTTTTCAAGTTTTTTGCTTAAGTCAACATCGGCCCAAAAATCGGTACCCAGGTTTGGCGCGGTTTTAACAACCCCGTTTTTTACATAACCCGGAAAGCCAACCGATATTTTATCAAATGCCGGAAAATCCTTAACAAGGGTGTTGATAGCTTTTATAACGTTTTCGGGATTTGCAGGAGCAGGAGTAGGTATTTTATCGTACTCCATTTTTAAATCCCCTTTTTTATTCAGGATAGTGGCTTTAATGTGTGAACCACCGATATCGATTGAGAGAACCCTTAGCTGGGATGGTGTTTTTTTCATTTAGCGTAATTTATTTAGCTGGTTAGCAATTTGGTGAAACCCTTAGTCCCCAGCGCATAAATATCACATTTTAATAATATCAAATTGTTAAATAATGCGATAAAATCAATTTATCCCTCTATGAGCAACAAAGGTAAAGTTAGCGTTGCTTTTATTTACCAATTTAATTTTAAAAAGTATTTTACTTATGCGTGGCAAAAACAATGTAATTAAGGTAAAATGTTAATAACCCTGTCAGTTTTTTCAGATGATTAAACTGTTATTACCTGTTTTTAGCGTAAAAGTTTTCCCTTTCCATACAAAAATGCCCGATGTGTTGCCTGGTAAGGTTATGCTGATGTTCCATTTTCCCTTGTTGAACAGATATTTAGCGAAAATTTTTCCGTTTGGATGCGGCACTTCGCCGCTAATGTTTTTGATCTGCCCCAAATGCGGTTCAATTTTTATTTTGCTGAAGCCGGGTGCATAACTATCAACTCCTAAAACAGTACGGTAAAACTCAATATTAGGACTTGCGCCCCAGGCATGACAGTCAGAACGGTTATGGTCAAGGTCGGAGATCTCGGCCCAGGTGGTTAAGCCCATTTTGATATTATCACGCCATATATTGAGCCAGTTTAAATAGTCATCGCCCAATCCTCCTTTTACCATAGCCTGATGCAGGTAATATTTAAAGTAGATGGTGCATTTGGTAAGCGTACTATCATTCAATAGCTTTAAGCTGATATCATGAGCTGTTGCGTTGTTTACCATACCAGCAAGTACCGCTATAGAATTGGTATGCTGGGAGAATAGTTGCTTATCCTCGGTATCGGCGTAAAGCTTTTTGCCCGCATCCCAGTATTTGTTTTGGATGGCGGTTTTTAACTGTGCCGCTTTGGCTTTATACATTGCCGCAAATACCGGCATCCCCATTTTTCCTTCCATTTCGGCAGCCTGCTGATAGGCCCACATTAACTGCATATCTAATATGGCCGATGTGCCTTTGGCGCTTTTTGGTGCCTGGCCAAAATCCCAGCCTTTATCGCTCACCCAGTCAACAAACGTCCAGTAAGGGGTATCTTTCAATGAGCCATCAGCCTGTTGGTATTTGCTGAAAAAGTTAAGCACATCGCGCATGCCGGACAGCTTATTTTTTATAAATGAGCTGTCGGGCCGGTACATCCAGTAATCGTGCAGCATGCCTATATACCATAACGAAAAGGTAGAAATGATTTGCGGTGAGAACGAAGGGTGGCGGCTCAGTGTAATCCCCTCGGCTAACCGCGAATGGTCCATCTGGTTGATGGCATTGCGCACAAGGCGGTCGTCACCACTATTATAAAAGGATACCAGTGCCTGGATGCGGGTATCTCCAACATATTGCAACTGTTCGTAATACGGGCAATCGGTATAGGTTTCACCGGCGCAAAGGCGGGCGGTTCGCCAGCCTATATCCAGCATTTGCTGCATTTCGGGATTGGGCGTTTCCAGTTTGGCATTCAGTTTAAAGGGATAGCCGGTAAACGTTCCGTAAATATCATCAATAACCAATGGTTCATCTTTGGTGGTTATTTTTACCTCGACATACCTGAAAGTGCGCCAGGTTAAAGTGGTAAATGAATTACCCGTAGCACCATCAGAAACAATACTATCACGCCTGCCAACAAAGATTTTCCCGTCCACATCATTCCGGTTTCCTTTGACCGTGCCTTCGGGGCCGGTCAAGGTTTTAAATAATGATTCGGTATAACTGATGCCGATACCTGCATTTTTACCCTTGCTAAAATTCAGAGTTAAAAATGCATTGGTTAAATACGTTTGATCGAGCAGTAAAGTGGCCGATGTATTGGCTGGAATAGAGATCGCAGTTTTATTCGCAGGGAACGAGGTTGGGATTGTTACACCATCGGCCTTTCGTAAAACCGGGATCCTTTGATTGGTCATTTCCATGGCAGGGATTGACGATGGTACCAGCATCCATCCAAAAGCATTGGTTACACCTTTCGGGTTTCCATTATCAATGCGGATGGCGTTTTTCCAGCTACCGTCGTCAAGTCCGGCGGTATTCCAATCTTTTATGGATTGATTCAGATCTACCCTTTCGCCCGGACCTGCAACATAATAAGGATGCCAGCCGATACCTGTAATAGGTAAAAATGATTTATCCCGGATGCATTTCCAGGTTTTATTGGTGTTGATGATCTCTTCGGCAGGGGTATCACCCTGCATAATGAAACCGGTTTGTAATGAGATCTGCGCTTCGGGCCGGTAATCACCATCATTCCAAACCACAGCTGCAATGAGGTTTTTGCCTGCCTGAAGGTATGGTGCAAGATCAACCGTTTCGTAATTCCAGTAATAAGTATCGCCACGTGCCGGACCTAATGAAACCAGCGTTTGATTAACATAAAGTTTATAGCGGTTATCGGCTGATACATGAACAACAAAGGAAGCCGGTTTTGCGGCCAGGTCAACACTTTTCCTGAAATAATAAACCCCGTAGTCTTTTAGCGACTCATTAGGAGCTGTGATCCAGAAGGCTTTCCATTGGTATTTTAAGAGCCCCGGATTAATGGTTTGTGCATAAGCGGATGCTGAAATAAAAAGAAAAACGGCAATAAGGCTGTGCTTGAAAAATGCTTTCATGAATAGTGCGGTTTGTAGGTAATTGGCTTCACAGCTAAATTACAATTAAAGCAACACTAATTTATATGCAATATGCTTAATGGTTAAGAGCAAGGATATCGGTTTTAAAAGCTGTTGTAATAGGGGGCACCTAACGGAGCCAATTCTCTTTGATTTTAATTTCTACAAACATGCTACTCCTACGGAGTTTAAAAAGCATACGACTATAACTCCGTAGGAGTAGCATGTTTATAGCAAGCAAGACGTATATGTATGGGATCCATAGGCGCCTCCTGTTTAAAAGCGACCCAAAACAGGCCCGATAGTGGATTATCTTATAATTCCGTTATCTTTATTTTTTACAAACCTAAAACTATGGATGTATTAGCCGTCTTTTTATTAGTGGTTATCATTATTATGATGCTGAACCACAAGGGCAGTTTAAACAATAAGATCAAGGAACTGGAATTTAGAATATTCGAACTAAGAGGTATTATTGAACAACTGAAAATAACCCGGCCCCCTGCTACCGAAGATATTAAAAAGACCGAAAGCCCAACACCGGTTATCACCCCGATTCCACCTGTAACGCCGGCTATACCTGTCATTGCTGAACCACCTGTTGAAGAACCGCAACCACCTGTTGAGGCTGAAATAAAACCACAACCTGTTACACCTCCGAAAATTGAAAGGCAGCCCGAAGTTATTGAAGATAGCCGGTCAATTATCAATCGCCCTATAAAAACACGCGATTTTGAGCCGGCAAGGCCGGTTGAACCCAAACTATCATTCTTTGAGCGCCACCCGGATCTCGAAAAATTCATTGGCGAAAACTTGATCAATAAAATAGGTATAGCCATACTGGTACTGGCTATTGGCTTCTTTGTGAAATACGCTATTGATAACGATTGGATAGGATTGGTAGGCCGCGTAGGCATTGGTATAGTTTGCGGAGGTATTTTAATTGGTGTTGCGCATGCGCTCCGTAACAGTTATAAGGCGTTTAGCTCGGTATTGGTAGGTGGTGGCCTGGCTGTGTTTTATTTTACCATAACGCTGGCTTTTCAGCAGTTTCACCTGTTTAACCAAACAACAGCATTCATCATTTTAATTGTGATCACCATTTTTGCCGTAGTGCTCTCCTTATTATATGATAAGCAGGAGCTGGCGGTAATTGCCCTGGTTGGCGGCTTTGCCAGTCCCTTTATGGTAAGCAACGGCAGCGCCAACTATAATGGTCTGTTTATTTACCTGCTGATATTAAATACCGGCCTGCTCATTATTGCTTATTACAAGGCATGGCGCGTGCTTAATATTGTGTCGTTTGGATTTACGGTAATTGTTTTTTCGACGGTGCTGTATACGCTTACTCCGGCTACCTATCATTTCGGTTTCATTTACGCCAGCATTTTTTACGCGCTTTACTTTGCTATCAACATAGCGAACAACGTAAGGGAGAACAAAAAATTCATCGCGTCCGATTTCAGCATCCTGCTTATCAATACCGGGCTGTATTTTGCTGCCGGCCTGTACCTGTTAACCATGATGCACGATGAGCAGTACCGCGGTTTGTTTTGTGTGAGTTTGGCTGTAGTGAACTTGGTGCTGTCATTCATCCTGTTCCGCAACCGAAAGGTGGATACCAATATCCTGTACCTGCTGATAGGCATTACGTTAACCTTTATTTCGCTGGCTGCACCTATTCAGTTGCATGGCAATAACATTACTATTTTCTGGGCTTCAGAAACGGTGTTGCTCTACTGGTTGTACCTGCGTTCGGGTATCCAGCTCATGAAATACACGTCCGTTTTTTTATGGATAGCCATGTTGTTAAGCCTTATTATGGACTTGTATCAAACCTATGGCAATTATAGCCAAAGCCTTACTGTAATAGCTAATAAAGGATTCATCACTACGGTATTTGCTGCCACCAGTTCATTTTTACTTTCGGTATTGGTTAAAAGAGACGTTACTAAACAAGTGCATACCGAAGTTTTCACCGAGCAGCTTTTTGGGGTAGCAGCACTTGTACTCTTGTTTTTAAGTGGCCTGCTGGAGATCAACCACCAATTCCTGAACCATTACCCCGATACCGGGCTTAACATTTTATACGTAATGGTTTACACTCCGGTATTTGTATTTATCTATTACACGATATCCTCTAAAATAGAAGTCATCAATTTTGCCGGTGGCGTGAAGCTTACTATTCTGCTCATCTGCGTAATTGTTTACCTGGTACTTACACCGCAATACTATTCATTGCAGCATTTAATGCTCGAAGGCGGCAAACCATCAACCAGTCATTTTATGGCACATTGGATTGGTGCGATATTTACGGGCTTGCTATTTTACAGGGTGATCCGCCTGTGTCAGCAAAACATGGACGAAGGCCTGAAGAAAGTGTTCACCTGGTTATTGAGCGCCGGTGTTGTTTTATTTTTAAGCTTTGAGGTAAGCCTGATGAGCAACCTGTTATTCTACAGTAAAGCAAATCCTATCGATCAAATAGAAACCGTGTATATAAAAACAGGATTGCCTGTATTGTGGGGACTGCTTTCATTTGCGCTGATGTGGCTGGGTATGAAGTATAAGCTGCGGGTGATGCGGGTTGCCTCTTTAACCTTGTTCTCGCTTACCTTATTAAAACTATTTTTGTTCGATATTAAAAACATCCCGGTTTGGGGTAAAATAGCTGCTTTCTTTTGTTTGGGGGTACTGCTTCTTATTGTGGCATTCATGTACCAGCGAACAGCAAAAAAATCCATTACCGATGATGAAGCTAAGAAAAATGAATAGGTTAACACTTTTTATACTGCTGCTTTGCGGGGCAATATTACCGGCATCGGCGCAAAAAAACTTTAAATATAAAGCCGCGCTGCAACAGATTGACAGCACCGGCTTTTACCGTATTGGCTTACAGCCCGGTTTGGTGGCAAAAGCCAAGCCCAATCTGTCGGATATCCGCATTGCAGATGCGAAAGGTAATTTTGTGCCTTACATCCAGGCCGGCAGTCTCCCGCAAAAAAGCCAGAAAAGCTTTGTTGTTTTCCCGGAGATAACTAATACCCCTAAAACCGATACCAGTACTGTTTTCATTATCGAAAATAAAACCGGACTGGTGCTCGACCGCCTTTGGATCAGGTTGCAAAATACTGCTGTAAAACGCAAGGTAAACCTGCTGGGCAGCGATGACCAGAGCCAGTGGTTTGCCATCCAGGAAGATATCCCGCTACAGGAAGCAGTACAAAACAGTGAGGGCACTTACCTGCAATCCTTATCCTTCCCCGCAAGTAACTATCGTTATTTAAAAATCCAGGTAAACGATAAAAATAAGAGCCCGGTTAAGTTTTTACAAGCCGGCATTTATACCGAGTATGCATCAGCGGCCCAGGGCTATACAGACATTACACCTGTTAATGTTATCCGTGCCGACAGTAATAAAACCACCTACATTGATGTAAAGCTGAATGATAATTACCAGGTAAACAAACTGCACCTCAACATTAGTGCGCCGAGGTATTATAAACGTGGTGTTGCGGTTTACCAGTTTGTGAACAACGGCAAAGAATTGCTGAGCGAAGCCGAGCTGTCATCGGATAAAACCCCCGATCTGCTGGTAGCTGCTAAAACCAATCACTTGCTGATAGAGATAAGCAATGGCGATAACCAGCCGCTGAGCATCGGAGAGATCAAAGCATATCAATCTGATGAATACCTGATCAGCTATTTGGAGGCTAAGCAAAGCTACCAGTTCCTGGTTGGAGATTCCCTGGCGCAAGCTCCTGAGTATGACCTTAAGTTTTTTGCTGATAGCATCAGGGAGAATACGCCGGTTATAAAACATGAAGCTGTTATTAAAAGCACAGACTATGCCGTAACTGCCAAACCGGCCGGGAAAGATTATACAGTGCTGATTTGGGTTGCAATTATTGTTTCATTAGGGTTGCTATTATTTTTGACTTTGAAGATGACTAAGGAGGTGAAGAAGAA
The DNA here is from genome assembly GCF_047324315.1 of Mucilaginibacter sp. Mucisp86. Taxonomy (NCBI): domain Bacteria; kingdom Pseudomonadati; phylum Bacteroidota; class Sphingobacteriia; order Sphingobacteriales; family Sphingobacteriaceae; genus Mucilaginibacter; species Mucilaginibacter sp. Mucisp86. The sequence goes on along the minus strand of NZ_CP168503.1, from coordinate 2,560,201 downwards.
GGAAGGGGAAAAATGAAATTGTAATTAAAAACCATGTCATTCACGTCCCATCAGGGTCTCTCGAAGAGGACCCTGATGTATACGCCACGTTGAACATCCCGGTAGATGTTTAGAAGGCGGAGAAACGCTATTAAAATAAAACCATGTCATTGCGCAGCGTGGCAATCTCGTAGCTATTCTATCGGATATGCAAAGCTGCTCTGCATTGGCTACGGGATTGCCGCGTCACCCCATCGCTCATTCCCTTGCTGTTCCTCGCAATGACTTTTGAGTTTGTTGCTCAAAAAAACAGCAAGGTTTTAAACATTTACTTGGTAAGAACCCGCGTATTCAATATCTGTTGAGTAGTTTGTTTACCTAAACTTTCATTCAATATCTTAATATACGTGTCGATATCTGTTAACGGCCAGTCTGTTCCAAATACGATATGATCTGTACCAATCTTTTCGATCTGTTTTTTGAGGGCGGTCAACGGGGCCCAGGCTACCCTGCCTTTGATAGGTTTGACGGGATCTTTATCTGAACCGAGCGGGAAAACGGCGCTGACATCGAGGTATAAATGAGGCGTTTTGCCGGAATGCAGATAAGCTGCAATTAGCGACAACGCTTTATCAGTTTGCCGGTCGTAGCCGCCCCAACCTGCCATGTGAGCGATAACCATCTTGGTGTTTCCTGCAAAAGGCAGTATTTGTTTTAATAAAATTTCGGTATTTGCTGCACCATCCCACTTTTGGCCATCGCGGAAATGAACGAGCAAAAGCAGGTGGTATTTATTAGCAACAGCAAATACGTTCTGCAATTGCTTAACCTGGGCTTTATCAAAAAGGTTAATCTTGCTATTAGCAAAATGAAGCTTGAGGCCGGTAAAACGTTTGGAGCCAGCGCAGCGTTCAATCTCGCCTATGGCATACGGCTTTAACGGATTAACGCTCATAAAGGCTTTTAACCTATCGGGATATCGTTCCGCTTGCACGACTATCCAGTTGTTTTGCTTTTTTACTTCTTCGTATTCGTTCTCCACGGGTGTTGCCGGCGAACCAAACCAGTAGGCATTTGATATGATCCAGGCCGAATAAAACTTTGCCCTGTCAAGTCGCTTAATAATGGTGTCAGCGTCAAAGCAAAGCGAATCCATCCTGGTAGCCTTCAGGTGGAAAGCCTTCATCATGCGGTATCCCAATTGCACTGTGGCTGAATCTTGCAGGTGAACGTGGTAATCCGTGTAATAATTGGGTTTTACCTGCGCCTTTAGTTTACCGGTCAATGTAAAGAAAAATATAAAGGCAATGGCCCGCGGCAAATGGAACTTCATTATGTTCAATATAGCAATTATATATGGTTGGACCTTAGTACTCCTGTTTAATCAAATTTTGCCCTTAACTCCTGTTTCTGTGGTCGCCGCAATCCGGAAATATTGAGTATTTGCTGTAGTTTGTTATGACAGGCATATACGGTATTTTACGTAGCATCTACAAATCATCCACATGATAATCCGTTGCATGACTTGCAATACCTTGCGCAAGCGCTAATGCCGAACGTTTGCGGTAGGCGTTTCTGGGCCAGGCAATTGTTGCTTCCCGGATCATACCTGCACCGGTGATCTTGATAGCTTTGAGACTGGGATGATTAAAGGCAGAAGAACCCATAAGCACAGTGGCCCACCTACCCGTGTCAACCAGTTGCAGGAGCATATGGATGTCATTAACTTCCATTTTAACGTTGGGTGTTACCTGGTGTTTTTGCAACACGCTATCAAGGTAATTGCGGATACTATAACCGGCTGAAGGCAATAACAAAGGAATTTCGCTAAGCTGCCTGAGATTTATCTGTTTCTTTTGGACCAGCGGGTGATCTGAATGAACGATAAGTGCGAGAAAAGATGAAAAGATCCTTTCCGCTTGGATAGTAGCCGATTGTTGCTCTGGTATAAAAGAGAGCATCATATCCAGTTTACCCTGCTCTAACTGACCGAGCATGTCCTGCGTTGTACCAAAACCGATCTGCAATTTGATATTGGGGTATTGGGCACTGAAATCCAATATTGCTTTGGTTAGCAAATTAGTAAGCCCGTATGTAGTGCCAACGGTAACGGTGCCACTTTGCAGGTTCATCAGGTCTTTAAGCATATCGCGCCCTTCTTCGGCATCCCTTACTGTTTTTTGCGCATATGGCAAAAAGGACTTACCAGCTTCAGTAAGGCGTACGCGCTTGGCCACCCGATCAAACAACGGTAACTGTAATTCATCTTCCAGCTGTTTAATTTGTTGTGATAGTGTGCTCTGGGTAATAAACACAGCCGATGCCGCATCTGTAAAGTTTTGCAATTCAGCAGCTTTTATAAAATATTTCAGTTGGCGAAGTTCCATGATCTAAGATAACAATTGATTTTTTATAATCGCTTTTATCAATGAACTATATCTAAAAAATGAGTTTAGACGATTAAGTTTTATCCCTGAACTTTGATTTAACAAATTAAAACAACAAGATCATGGAAATTCAACAAACTCCCGAAAACGCTTTATCCCACTCTGTAGTTAAAGCCACTATCAATGCTCCCATCGAAAAAGTAAATATTGCCGACTGGCTCTTCAACCTGCCCGATGCAGAATATCAAAAATGCTCGGTTAATCATATTGCGGCCGGTTTGACCCGTACTTATGATGGCCAGCCAATGTCTATCAACGTGGAAATGATAGGCGATGCGATGGTAATACAGCATTATGTAGCGACAGAATATCGCCCGGATTATTGCCGCATGCTCTCTGTGTCTGATGTATTTGGTAAAAGCGGCCGTAGTACCGTGCAGGTACTTTGGGAGCTCAAAGCCACTCCGATTGATGCAGCTACCTGCGAATATACCAACGAAATTCATGCCACTGCCACCCCCGAATTTTTAGCTTTTATTAAAGAACATGGCGTTACATTAGCACAAGCCGCTGCCAGCCGCCAGGCGGCTTCAGACCTGCACAACCACGAGGAAACGCCGCTATTCGCCAAAAGCATCGAACTAAAAGCGCTCACCGGAAAATATGGCATCTAATGAAAAGTAAACTAATCAGGCTGGCTTCCCTGCCGGTAGGAATACCGCAGGAGGCTAACTTCAATTTAGGGTTTGAAGAGTTGCCCGCTATTAAAGCTGGCGAATTGTTGCTCAAAACATTGTACATTTCTGTTGATCCTTATCTCCGGGCTAAAATGGCAGGAGGGCACAAGCCGCCGCTTGTTGCCGGTGACATCATGTATTCACGCGCGGTGGCGGAGGTTGTGGCCTCAGCTGCTGCGGACTTTAAACCAGGGGATAAAGTGCTCGGTTTCCTGGAATGGCGCGATTACCTGATCCACAATGGCGAAGGGCTGACACGATTAGATGACAGCGGCCTTCCTTTGAGCAGCTATCTCAGCGTCCTGGGTTCTACAGGGCTTTCGGCCTACTTTGCGCTAACCGATATCGGCAAACCCAAACCCTGCGAAACACTGGTGGTTTCCGGCGCTGCCGGAGCCGTGGGCAGCATTGCCGGGCAAATAGGTAAATTAATGGGCTGCCGGGTAATCGGCATTGCCGGAAGTAACGAAAAAGTTGATTGGATGAAATCGCAGCTGGGCTTCGACGCTGGAATTGACTACAAAACCACTCCCGACACTGGGGCCGCGGTATCCAGCCTATGTCCCGATGGTATAGATATCTATTTTGATAATGTAGGCGGAGCTATTTCAGACGCAGTGATTAACCGGATGAATGATTATGGGCGTGTAGTAGTTTGTGGTTCCATAGCTAATTACAATGATACAGCCTCTGGGACCGGAATGCCATTGCTTCCCCTGGTGGTATACAAAAAACTGTTGGTACAGGGTTTTCTTATTGCGGATTATAAAGCCCGTTTTGCCGAAGGTATCGGAAGATTGCAACAATGGATAGCGGCGGGTCAATTACAATACGCCGAAACAATTATGGACGGTTTTGACAGGCTTCCTGAAGCTTTTATTGGTTTATTCGAGGGTAAAAACGAAGGCAAAATGATCGTACGGGTATAATCATCCTACCCAAGGCAAGTAGCAGAGCCGGACTTACGAAGTTTTGGAAACCTCGTAAGTTTTCACCAGCTCAATGGTCTTCAAATGGTTCTTCAACGACATTTGATGTGTTTGAAGCGCTTAATTTCTTATACTCAAAATATCATGCACCGCATACTCAGCTTTTTCATACTGAAACTTAAACCCGCTATCTAATAGTCGCTTCGGCATCACCCAGCGGCTTTTTAATATCAGCTCGGTCTCGGTGCCGATTACTATAGCGCCAACTTCAAGCAACCATTGCGGGGCGGGTAAGCCAAAAGGAGCGCCGTAGGCCTTGCGGATGGCATGCATCATATCGGTGTTTTTCGCGCCTTCCGGGGCAGTACAGTTAAATACACCGCTCAATTCAGGATGATCAAGTAGCCATTGTGTAGTGCGGGCTACGTCATGCTCGTGCACCCAGGCCATATATTGCCGGCCATCGCCCTGTTTACCGCCGAGGCCAAACTTGACCAGGTTAAGCAACCGCGGAAAAACGCTGTCGCTCCGGCCTAACACAATGCCCATGCGCAGGGCAATTTTACGGGTATGGGGCGTATCGGTTTTAAAGAAAGTGCTTTCCCAGATCTGGCAAACATCGATAGAAAAGCCATAGCCTATTTCGCCGGTTTCCTCATCCTGCGGATGGTCTTCGGCGTGGCGATAAATGGTGGCAGAGGTTACGTTGATCCAAACTTTTGGCGGGTTAACCATTTTATTGATCACCTTGCCCAATAGTTCGGTAGGTACTACCCTTGAACGGATGATCCCCCTTTTATTTTTTTCGGTGTAACGGCAGTTCACATTTTTACCGCACAGGTTTATCAGCATATCGGCGCCCGCAAGGTGTACTGTCCAGCCGGCTTCGGTTTCGCCGTCCCAAACAGCGGTGTGCACGTTGCCATCTACCGGTTTTTGTTTGCGGGCAAGGATGATCACTTCATCTGCAAGGTCGCGATAATAATTGGCCAGCACTGTACCGAGGTAACCGTTACCACCGGCCAGTACAATTTTTTTATAGGGTTTCATGATCAGTTAAGGTTTAAAATAAGCAACAATAAAACTATGCGGTAGGTTACCCAGGTAACGGTGAGCACCCAGCCCAGCCCTAATAGTTTGGTACGCCGAATGTGTTCGAGGAACATCACCCCGGCAACAGCCATAAAATATAAAGTATAAACCGCGGCACCGAATTGAAAAAAGTGGCTCACAACCAAACCTATCAACAGTAACAAACTACCGGCGAAAGAGATGGTCATCATATTGCCGAGGTAGGTCCAAAGGTTACGGCGGTCAAAGCTGCATATCGCTGCTCCCTGGAAAAGGATCTGCCCGCCGCAGATTAGGTATTCGCGGTAAGGGTTACCTAAAGGAACCACTCCCAAAAGCAGATGTGCATAAGCGGTAAGGATAAAGCCGGTACAAAACCAGGTAAACAGTAAATACAGTAAACGGTAATGGAGTTTAAATGTAGGCTGATACTCAAAGCCGGTTTCGGCAGCGGGGATAATAACCCGCCTGTTGTATGATATAAAGGCATAAGCTTTGCTCATAAGCCATACAAAAGGCTTAAAGGCAAACAAAGGAGCAAATACCGGCCAGGTATTCGCAATGATCTTGAACAGGCTTTTAACGCCGTAAGTAACCTCCCCGCTTTCCAGGTTGATCAGCGCTATTTCATTAACGGCCCGTTGCCTGTCATAAACAGGGCATGTACCGGCATGTGTTTCTTCCTGGTATGAAGAACGGCCATTATGGTCAAGCATCCCGGTTTTTACAAAAGCGCGGGTATAAACACGGCACATGGGACACTCGGCATCAAACAGGATCATGTGGTTCTTAAGTGTTTTCATAACTTTCAGTGTTTTCTGAAACAAATATACAATATATTTAAAACTTTCAATAAATACTGAAAATTAAATTTAGGCAACCTGCTTTTGCATGTAGGGACTGGGGAGTGCTTTAAAACGAATTTGTCATTTCGATGGAGCAAGGGCACGGTTGAGCATTGGGGCGAAAGAGAAATCTTATACGCTATGCTCTAAACCTTGCATGAGGCTTTACTGCGGGTATAAGATTTCTCCTCCCCCAAACCACAAATCTCCGCTGGTTCGTTTGAAATGACATAAAGGTTTAATGGGTAAAAGGTAGTAAACTATTAATTGCTTACTAAAAAAACTTCCTCTCCCTCTTGCAAAATCAAATCTTATATTTAACTTTGAACAACAAAGTACTTTTAATGGAAGACAAAGACATTCATGCAGAGTTAAGTTCCATCCGCAACCTGATGGAGCGTTCGGCCAAATTTATTTCGCTTAGCGGCCTTTCGGGCGTAATGGCGGGGATTTATGCATTCATTGGCGCGGGGATAGGATATAACTTACTACAGGGCGAGTATGCTACACTTAGGGAGCGCCATACTTACAATGAAGAATTGCTGATTGTTAAATTATTTGTCGTGGCAGTTGCAGTCCTTGTACTGTCAATTGGCACAGGGATCTGGCTGTCGGTACGCAAAGCCAAAAGAACCGGGCAATCAGTTTGGAATGCCGGCAGTAAACGCCTGCTTATTAATATGGCAATCCCGCTGGTAAGCGGTGGTTTGTTTACCCTGATATTGGTTTACCGTGGTTATTATGGCGTTGTGGCCCCCACTACAATGATATTTTACGGCATGTCATTAGTTGCCGGCAGCCATTATACATATTCGGGCATTAGGAGCTTGGGGATATTGGAGATTTTATTAGGTTTGCTGTGTGCTGTAATGCCGGGCTACGGCTTAATTTTTTGGAGTATTGGTTTTGGCTTACTCCACATTATTTATGGTACGGTAATGCATTTTAGATACGATAAGTGAAGATATCATTAGATCAGTTTGATAAAGCCTTTGAAAACCGCATTCGCCTGCAAATCATGAGCGTATTGGTTGCCAATGAAAGCTACGACTTTAACTCGCTTAAAGAACTGCTTAACCTTACCGATGGTAACCTGGCATCGCACCTGAAAGCATTGGAAAAGGAAGAATATATCCTGGTGGAAAAAACTTTCATTGGGCGCAAACCCAATACACGTTACCTGGCATCCGAAAAAGGACGCTCCGCTTTCAGGCTGCACCTTCTCGCGCTCGAAAATTTGATCAAGCAACAAAAGCTATAAATTTTTTTACCTATAAACTTTGAAATGCAAAGTACTTTTAATTTATAAAACATGAAAAATCTTAAAGCAATTTTATTTGAAGATAGTGTTCTTAAACTTGGCCTAATCCTAATCACTATATCTGCCGGTCTCTTCTTTGTAGAAGGGTCCGGCCTTTTTGAACTTACTGAGGGGGTTGCTTTCGGCGCCTTTTGCTTTAATTACCTGGCCTCCGTTGTGTTTTTCTTTGTGGTGATATTTAAAGGGTTTAAACGCCTGCATTATTGGATACTGCTCCTGGTACTCTGGTTTATCAGCGCCTTTGCACTTAACCTGAGCATCCCTGTTTTCAATACATCGGTTACCTGGTTGTCGGTTGTTATCTGTATCTCCACTATCTCCATTATAACCTCCGTGTTTATAAATGAGCTCAGTTTAAGAATGAAACACGTTTTAATATTTTTCCTGGGTATAGCTTTCCTGCTTTTTATTTACTACAGCGTATACCTTACCTCCATGTACCTCATCGGCATTTTTGCCGCCATTGCGCTGGGTTTGTCATTACATGTTTTTGTGCCGATGGGTTTGGCCATAGCTACGTTTCTTACTATCAGAAAAGCGGTAAGGGGCAGCAAGTCATTAAAAATGGCATTGTGGGCCGGTTTATTGTTACCTGTGGTAGCATGCAGCATTTTTATATGGCAATGGAAAAGCATCAATAACCAGGTTAATCTTGCTATCAATCACAATACACTATCCGAAGGCAAACTGCCAACCTGGGTGGTGATCAGCCAAAATATTCCTAAAAACGCCATAGCACAACGGATCATCAAAGCTGGCATCGTGTACAAAACGGCCAACCTGACCGACAGCTGGTTCTGGGGCGACTGGAATAAAGCCTCATTTGATGAGCCCATGCAACATGATCCTTTTATAGTGATAGCAAGCCTGTTTGGCGGCGATTTAAACCTTGACGAAAAGGAACGGATAAAAATACTGGAAGCGATGTACGATTCACGCCACCAGGCACAGGAACGGCTTTGGAGCGGCGATAAGCTAAAAACAGCCAATGAGATCACCAATGTGAAGATTTTCCCGGAATACCGCTTAGCTTATACCGAAAAAACACTGACCGTGCATAACACTGAAAACCGGGGAGTAAGGGCCTGGCTTGGCAAACAGGAAGCTATTTACACATTCCATGTTCCGGAGGGTTCGGTTGTTAGCTCGTTATCATTGTGGATAGATGGTAAAGAACAAAAGTCAAGGCTAACCACCAAAGCTAAAGCCGATTCTGCCTATCATGAAATTGTAGGTGTTGAACAACATGATCCATCGGTGATCCACTGGCAGGAGGGCAATACCGTAACGGCACGAATTTTTCCCTGCACACCCGAAGAAAACCGGAAGTTTAGAGTGGGGATTACAAGCCCGCTGCGCAAACAGGGCGATATGCTTACCTATGAAGGCAGTTATTTCGATGGCCCGTCGCCTGAAGGTGTTACCGAAGCAATCCAGGTGTCCTTTTCCCAAAAGCCCGAAGGACTTAACCTGTCAGGCTTTGACGAAATAACTAACGGAGTTTATACTGCCGACCGACCTTATCAGCCAGATGAACAGATCACATTTAAAGCCCCGCCGCTCACAAATACAGCCTTTACATTTGCCGGTAAAGGTTATAAGCTAAAAGACTATCAGCCGCAAACAGAAAGCTTTAATCCGGAGGTTATATATCTTGATCTGAATGCCAGTTGGGCAGCAGATGAACTTGACGAGCTTTGGCCGGCTATCAAAACCAAAAAGGTTTACTATTACGACGGCAAGCTGGAAACTCTGACTGAAGAAAACCGCGGAAATGTTTTAAACAGGATGAGCAAACTCAATTTCAGTATGTTCCCGGTTAATGAGATCAAAAACCCGGAAAATTCATTGCTTATTACCAAATGTGCCGAAACCTCCCCTAACCTGCACGATCTTGACGAATCGGAGTTTGGAAGAGCACTAACCAGTTATCTGCCCGATGCTAAGCCATTGCAGTTATATAATATCGGTACAAACCTAACGCCCTATTTAAAGGCGCTGAAGGAAATGCGGGTGTTTACTTATAATGAAGGTGATGTAGCAACGCTGCAAAGCAGGCTCGCCAAACATGAATTTACCCGCTCGCAGGAAGATTCAACCCATGTGGTGCTTGCCCAATCGGGTTTGGTTATTGAGCAAACTGCCGATACCTTAAAAGCCGGAAATGCGCCCGACCACCTGTTACGGCTGTTTGCCTATAACGACATTATGAAAAAGGTTGGTCCGCATTATTTTGATAAAACCTATGTGCAGCCCGATATTATCGAAGAGGCTAATGAGGCTTTTATAGCCTCGCCGGTTTCGAGTCTTATTGTATTGGAAACTCAAAAAGATTATGAACGCTTCGGGATTGATGAAAATAAGAACAGTCTTCAAAATGCTTCCGCAAAATCATCAGGAGCAGTGCCCGAACCCGGCGAGTGGTTGCTGATCCTGGTTGTAATAGCAGTTATAAACTTCTTAGTATACAAGAACAAACATGTTCAGCCGGAGCTATAATTTGCAGGAATATGTGCCATTTAAATTAACCGGCAGCAGGTTAATCATCAACAGTTGCTGGTTAATATACATTGGCATTACAGCAAGGCTATGTATCATTTATTTTAAGTGGGATGCTAATATGCTGCTTGGCCTGGCACTTGTGCCTTATATCTGCAAAGTAAAACGTGGCAGCTTTTCTTTACGGTACCTGGCCCCTGCCCTTATTTTTGCAACAATAGGTGTTTGTTTGCCTGTTAAAACAAATTTGTTCCTGGCGCTGCTGTTTTCGGCACTGTTGTTTTTTGAGAACCTGAAAGGAAAAGTAAGCCTTGTGTTGTTTCTGCTGTTGCTGCTTATATCCCCCACGTTTCAACATATCAGCAACATGTTTAGCTTTCCCTTAAGGATCTGGCTTAGTGGGGTAGCGGCCTCTCTCCTTTCAATTATGGGAGTCGCCGCCAGTGCAGCTGGCAACGTCATTCAGTTTAAAGGCTCCGAATTTTCTGTGGATCAGGCATGTGCCGGTCTGCATATGTTGGCTGCCTCGTTCATGATCTGCCTGTTCATGATAGCTTATTACCAGCGGCAAGCGGCAAAGCAACTGCACCTGATGTGGATCTTGTTTTTGTTGATGTTTACTTTTGCGTTAAACATTTTGTGCAACCTTTGCCGCATCCTGCTGCTGGTGTTTTTTAAAATACCGGCGGGTACTATGATGCATGACCTTGCCGGTATCATCTGCCTGCTTGTTTATGTGGTATTGCCTTTGTTGTGGTTCTCTTCTTTCGTATTAAAACGGACCGAAAAACCATACATCGATCCCCGCTTTTATAAAACAATCAGGCTGGCGCCTGATGAATTGCGCTTTCCGCTGATACACTTTGTATTGGCAGCCATGCTGGTTGTAGTAACCTTCAACATCAAATCGATGGATGACCTGAATGACAAAAACGTAAGCAACATATCATTAACCGGCTATAAAAAAGCTGTGCTGGAAAGCGGGGTGATCAAGTTTGAAAAAGACGGCGCATTGGTTTATGTTAAACCATCCCCGTTTTATTGCCCCGAGCACGATCCTATGATTTGCTGGCAGGGAAGCGGCTATGTTTTCAATAAAATAAAAAAAGAGGTTGTTGCCGGTCGTGAGGTTTATTGGGCTGTACTTACCAAAGCGAAGGATAAGATCTATGCGGCATGGTGGTTTGATAACGGCAGCATAAAATCCGTCAACGAGTTTGAATGGCGATGGGCGGCAGCAAAAGGGGCTAAGTTGTTTTACCTGGTGAATGTTAATGCAGCTTCGGAGGCGGCGTTATTGGAAGCGGTGAAGAATTTGCCGGCTATTAAATAATAATACTTTGCGCCTTAGGGAGTACCCATCAGGAAAATCCTGAAAAAAGTGATGGTGTATAAAACATATTTTAGCGGCGGTGTATGTTGGGGCGTTAGTGATAGTAGCGGATACCGGCCAATGTCATTAAGAAAATCCCCCAGAGGGGGAACAGGTTTGTAGCAATATCATATACCGAAAATCACCGTGCCAGAGGTACGGAACATCGGAGTTGTGTACCTCTGGCACACTAAGACAAACAAACCTTTCATTTCTACAAACTTTTGCACCTCTGGTGCAACCTATCAATCCCATAGCGCACGCCGCTTTGTAAATCATTAAGTTCAGGAATTTGCATGCGGGAGACGCATATGATGCGTCTCTACATTTTAAAACAGGTAAATTTAAACAGCCTCTAAGAAACATAAAACAACTTCCATAATTTTCTTACTACATTTACGGAAACCAATAGGTTATTCATGAGTAATACCTTTAACCGACCAATCCGTGTTTTAGTTGCCAAAGTAGGGCTCGATGGGCATGACCGCGGCGCGCGTATTATTGCTACTTCGCTGCGCGATGCAGGTATGGAAGTTATTTATACCGGCTTGCGGCAAACCCCCGAAATGGTGGTTAATACTGCCCTGCAGGAAGATGTGGACGCAATTGGCATCTCCATACTTTCGGGTGCGCATATGACGGTATTTCCCCGCATCATCAATCTCATTAAAGAAAAAGAAATGGATGATGTTTTGGTGACAGGTGGTGGTATTATTCCGCATGAAGATATGCTTGAGCTGCAAAAACTTGGCGTTGGTGAACTTTTCCCTCCCGGTACCAGCACACAGGATATCGTGAAATATATAACCGATTGGGTACATGAACACCGCAATTTTTAATCCCCATGGAATTTCAAAACCTGCTGATAACAAATAAGGGACGGATTCAACAAATTACAATTAACCGCGAAAGCAAGCTGAACGCCCTTAATAAAGATACACTTGCCGAGCTACACACAGCCATTGCCGAAGCTTTTCAAAACCCGGAGGTGGGCGGTGTTATCATTACAGGAGCCGGGCCAAAAGCCTTTGTTGCGGGGGCCGATATCAGCGAGTTTGCTGCACTTGATGCCGATGGCGGCACGCAGCTTTCACGTACTGGCCATACCGAAGTTTTTGATTTGATAGCCAATGGCGGTAAACCGGTAATAGCTGCTGTAAATGGTTTCGCTTTAGGTGGGGGACTTGAACTGGCTATGGCCTGCCATATTCGCATAGCATCTGATAATGCCAAAATGGGTTTGCCCGAAGTTACTTTAGGGCTGATACCCGGTTATGGTGGCACGCAGCGTCTTACGCAATTGGTTGGTAAAGGCAAAGCAATGGAGATGATTCTGACTGCAGATATGATTACAGCGGGAGATGCTCTGCAATATGGACTGGTTACCCACGTAGTTAACCCTGAAGAGCTATTGTCGAAAGCCGAAGAGATCCTGAACAAGATTTTAACCCGTGCCCCGTTGGCGCTTGCCGCGGCCATTCGCAGTATCAATGCTGCTTATACCGATGGTGTTAACGGTTATGAAACCGAAGTTGCCGAGTTTGGCAAATGCTTCGGTACAAAAGATTTTAAAGAGGGCGTTGCCGCGTTTATGGAGAAACGGAAGGCCGAATTTAAAGGGGAATAGATCTATATGGAAGCTAAACGCCTAATGCAGGAAGCTTACTATAAAAGATAAAAAAGCAAGGGCTTGTGCGGTTCCCTCCTTGGGGAGGGTATAGGGAGGGGGTTCATCGACAGCCTATTCGTTTGAAAAAGCGTATAAACTCCTCCCTGCCGCAACGCAACCCAACCGCACCCCTCCCGAGGGAGGGAATTAAAAAAAGCAGGTTGAGCCAAGGGCTCAACCTGCTTTAAAATTTTCAAACTTCCCCTTTTAGGGGCTCGGGGGCGCAGGGCTACTTTTTACCCCAGCCGTCCTTCAACGTTACGGTGCGGTTAAACACCAGTTTATCTTGGGTTGAGTTTTTATCTAAAGTAAAATAGCCTTTGCGCATAAACTGAACCGGTTTGCCTAATTCAGCATTAACCAAATCTGGTTCGATGTATACGGTAGACAATACCTGCAGGCTGTTTGGGTTAATATAATCCTTAAAGTCGCCATCTTCGTTTGACGGGTCTTCTACCTGGAATAAACGGTCGTACAATCTTACCTCGGCAGTTTTAGCGTGTTCAACACTCACCCAGTGGATGGTGCCTTTTACGTTGATGCCGCTGGTGTCATTGCCTGATTTTGATTCGGGCAGATAGCTGCAATGAATTTCGGTGATGTTGCCATCAGCATCTTTAACAATGCTTTCGCCTTTGATGATATATGCATTTTTTAAGCGAACCATCAGCCCGATACCTAAACGAAAGAATTTTTTAGGCGCAACCTCCATAAAGTCTTCACGCTCTATCCACAACTCACGACCGAAAGGAATGTCCCTGCCACCGTCACCACCTTCAACTTCGGGGTTGTTTTCGCCGTGCATCACTTCAGTTTGGCCTTCAGGATAGTTATCCAGGATCAGCTTAACCGGATCAAGCACGGCCATACGGCGCCATGCAGTTTTGTTCAGGTCCTCGCGGATACAAAACTCCAGCAGGCCAACATCTATCATGTTTTCGCGTTTGGCTACACCGATGCGTTCACAAAACTCGCGGATAGAAGCCGGAGTATAACCACGACGGCGTAAACCACTGATAGTAGGCATGCGCGGATCGTCCCAGCCATCAACATGACCTTCTGTAACCAGCTGCAGCAGCTTGCGCTTGCTCATCACCGTATAGTTGAGGTTTAAGCGGGCAAACTCATATTGTTTTGATGGGAAGATATCTAATTTCTCAATAAACCAGTCGTACAACGGACGGTGAGGTACAAACTCCAGCGTACAGATAGAATGTGTGATCTCTTCAATAGCATCCGATTGTCCGTGGGCGAAATCATACATCGGGTAAATGCACCATTTATCGCCTGTGCGGTGGTGATGCGCGTGTTTAATACGGTACATCAGTGGGTCGCGCAGGTGCATGTTTGGCGATGCCAGATCGAGCTTAGCACGCAGTACTTTGGCACCGTCAGGATATTTACCGTCCTTCATATCGGCAAATAGCTGCAGGTTTTCTTCTACCGAACGGCTACGGTATTGGTTAGGCGTACCTGGTTCTGTAGGTGTACCTTTTTGTGCGGCAATTTCTTCGGCGGTGCTGTCATCAACATACGCCAGGTTATTTTTAATCAGTTCAACAGCAAATGCATATAGCTGGTCGAAGTAATCGGAAGCGTAAAGCTCGTTGGCCCAATCAAAGCCAAGCCATTTTACATCTTCTTTAATGCTGTCAACATATTCAACATCCTCTTTAACGGGATTGGTATCGTCAAAACGGAGGTTGGTAAGGCCATTATATTTTTTTGCCAAACCAAAGTTAAGGCAGATTGACTTGGCGTGGCCAATATGCAGGTAACCATTAGGTTCGGGCGGGAAACGGGTAAGTACACGGTTGTCGTTTTTACCGGCAGCCAAATCTTCTTCAACAATTTCCTCTATAAAGTTCAGTGATCTTTCTTCGCTCATAAATTAGTATAGCAATATGGACAAAAGTAACAAAATTTTGTGCGGTGTGTACTAAGAAGTGTATTGCCGGGTGGAGAAGATAAATCTTATAATGACGTGATTATAAGCTATTGATTATTAAGAGTGTTTTTCGATCGGTTTTATAATATGGGCGTTCCCGTTAGCTAACGGGCCGGGCTTTCCGTTGCAAGTCCTCGCCTTTCCTGCCCGCAATCCCTACTCACGCTGTGGGCTTTACACTTCAATCCCTAACGCGGCCCCGCGCACTGTCGCAAAAATGTCTTGTCCTAAAAAAAGTTTACAGGTTAAATGATAAATCCTGTTATGCGTTTACAGCTACTGGCGCAAGTCTTGTGCGGAGGCATGTGTACGGCTGACTTGTGCTTTTCTACTAAAAGTGGAGTTTTATGAACCCAACATCAACTCCGCCACTTCCTCTCCCACCAAACTCCCCATAGCCACGCCCATGCCATTGCACCTAACGGCACAGAAAATGCCGGGCTGTACCTGTTTCACTATCGGGCTGATCTCCTGTCCAAAACCCATGATGCCGCTCCACCAGTAATCAATCTCTACATTTTGTCCGGGAAGGATAACTTCATTCAAATAAGTCATCAATTGCTCTTTAACCTCGTCGGTATGTCCGAAATCCCAGGTTTCTTCGGCTTTGTAATTGAGGTTGCGGCCGCCGCCAAACAATACCCGGTTATCAATATTGCGGAAATAGTAATACCCCTGATTAAAATGGTAAGTGCCCTTCAACTTCAACCCGGCAACAGGTTTGGTCACCATTACCTGTCCGCGGCCGGGTACTACATCCAGCTCGGGATATAGCTGGCTTGCAAATGCATTGGTAGCTAAAACCACTTTGCCGGCTTTAAACACTCCTTGCGATGTGTTTAACCTGATAGCGTTATCTTCCTGCTCAATAGCCGAA
This sequence comes from Mucilaginibacter sp. Mucisp86, assembly GCF_047324315.1. NCBI lineage: Bacteria > Pseudomonadati > Bacteroidota > Sphingobacteriia > Sphingobacteriales > Sphingobacteriaceae > Mucilaginibacter > Mucilaginibacter sp. Mucisp86. The sequence continues at coordinate 2,544,567 of NZ_CP168503.1, read as the reverse complement.
ATGCTGCAATTGTTAAGCACCAATACACCCAGTTCATATACTTTATATAATAACGCACGCATCATTTTACCGGTGTGGATTTGCCCTTCGAACGGATTGTATATGATATGCTTCACTTTATTGAAGCCAAATGCTGCAATTTTTTCATCAGCTACTGAATAAATGTCAGGTTCGCCTATAGCTTGTTGTAATAATTTATTTAGATGATCTATCTGATCAATACAATCGTGTGCGTGGCTTTCCTCATGGTCCATAAACAGTTCGTGACCGCCGTGTTGATGATAATCTATGTTATTATCCCCTAAGTTTTCCCTCAGACGTTGCAGGCCTTTCCACTTATAAGCCACTAAACGCATGGCTTCAGTTTCGGACGAGTGATTTATTACCTCAATTTGCTCCGAAACTGTACCAAAACACGCGAAACCAGCGTTTTTAGTACTGGCGCCCGATGGTAAAAACCCCCGCTCCAGCACCAAAACTTTTAATGTTGGCTGCCGTTTTTTTAAGTGAAGCGCTGCACTTAAACCCACAATACCGCTGCCTATGATAATAACATCGGCATTATCAGTAAATGCCGTGCGTTCCCAATATGAAAATGATGGCTCCATTACTGTCAAAAGTAAATAATCGGGTTGCAAAAAGGGAATTGTTTAAATAAAGCGGAATAATTTTTGAACAGGTACTGTAACGTTTACAGTGTTTTAAACTACTTAATTTAAAAAATATTTTTAACAATCATATGAATCACATTTCACTAATTATGGGATACATAGCGCCAAACTCGGCCTGGTTCCTGATGATTATTGTTGCCCTGGTAAGCTTTATTGTACAATGGCGGTTCAGGAGTAAATTTAAGCAGTATTCTGAAATTGGCTTAATGTCTGGCTTATCGGGCCAGGAAGTAGCCGTGAAAATGCTGCGCGCCCATGGTATATTTGATGTACAGGTAATTTGCGTTGAAGGACAGCTTACCGACCATTATAATCCCGAAACAAAAACAGTTAACCTGAGCACCGATGTGTTTTACAGTCGGAGCATTGCTGCCGCCGCAGTTGCCGCGCACGAATGCGGCCACGCTGTGCAGCATGCCGAAGCTTATGGCTGGTTAAGTTTCCGCTCGGCAATGGTGCCCGCTATTAACGTGGCATCAACCATTACCCAATGGACTTTGTTTATCGGCATTATGCTGCTGTTCTTTTCAGGCAGTCCTTATGTTTTAGCGGTTGGTGTGGCAGCTTTAGCGCTGGTTACATTTTTTAGCTTTATAACCCTGCCGGTTGAGTTTGATGCCAGTCGCCGCGCATTAGCCTGGCTGGATAACAATTACGCTGTGGTGCAAACCGGGCAGGAACATGAAATGGCTAAAGATGCCCTTTGGTGGGCCGCCATGACCTATGTGGTTGCCGCGCTGAGTGCTTTAGCTACATTGGTTTATTATGCTTCGTTTTTGTTTAATAACAAGAGGAATTAACCCCCTAACCCCCTGAAGGGGGAATGATTGTTGTAATTATAAAGGCCTGTTCCATCCGGAAACAGGCCTTTATGTTTTTAAAATGAGGCTTATTCTCCCCCTTTAGGGGGGCAGGGGGCGAACTTCATGATCCGTTCATTTAACCGGCCAAAACTTAATGTAATGTTCATGTTATGCAGGTAGGTTTGGTTAAAATCATTGATTATGAAAAAGATAACAAGCGTATTGATGGTGCTTTTGATAGTGTCGGTAGCATCAGTTAAAACTTATGCACAAATTAGTGTGGGGATCTCTGTGAATATAGCACCGCCTGTATTGCCAACTTATACACAGCCACCCTGTCCTGTCGACGGATATTTATGGACGCCGGGTTATTGGGCATACGATCAGGATGGCGGATATTATTGGGTGCCGGGCGTATGGGTAAGCCCGCCGGCAGCTGGTTATTTGTGGACGCCAGGCTACTGGGGTTATGACGGCGCCGTTTATGTTTATCATGAAGGATATTGGGGGCATCATATTGGGTTTTATGGCGGTGTAAACTACGGCTACGGTTACGTTGGAACCGGCTATGTGGGCGGTCGCTGGGCCGGTAATTCATTTCAGTATAACACGGCCGTTGTAAACGTTAATAACGCGGTTGTGCATAATACCTATGTCAATAAAACTGTTATCAACAACAACGTTACTGTTAATAATAACAGTTTCAACGGGCCGGGTGGTGTAACCGCAAAACCGCAGCCACAGGAGCGGGCTGCCGAAAAGGAAAATCACATACAGCCTACCGCTGATCAAATTACCCACCGGCAGGTTGCGGTAAAAGACCAAAGTCAGTTTGCAAAAAATAATAACGGACACCCTACTACCGCAGCCATGAACAAGGTTAACGGAAACCGTTTTACACCGGAAGGAAACAGGGCGCAACCATCATCAAGAGCAAATGCCGGGGATGGCCAGGCTCATAACGCTAATGCAGCTCCATCTGCTGATAATTCTGCTAACAGCCACGCTCCTGCCAGGAGGGCAAATATAGCAGCTGTAAATAATGGTGGTGCAAGACCCTCCGGGCAGCATTTTAACAGAGCGCCTCGCAGACAAGCTTCAGCCCCACGCGAAGAAAGGCCGCACAGGGAAAGGCGGTGACGCCCCCTAACCCCCTAAAGGGGGAATAATGATGTATAATATAAAAGCAAAAGCCGAATGAAAAGTCATTCGGCTTTGTTCTATAAATTTCTTTCCTAACTCCCCCTTTAGGAGGCCGGGGGGCGATTAATTCAACCTGTACGGTGCTATCAAATAAAATTCCGGGATCTGTACATTGAAGTTGGCATTATCCAACAGACGGATCATATGATATTCGCCCTTCATGTTGCCCATATCTGTTTTGAGGTTGCAGCCCGATACGTACTCATGCGTGTGGCCCGGTTCAATAACGGGTTGCAAGCCTACTACTCCTTCGCCTTCCACTTCTCGTTTTGCGCCGTTTGAATCAAAGATGTACCAATGGCGGCTCATCAACCTGATGGCGTAGTTGGTCATGTTTTCGATGCTTACCTTATAAGCAAACATAAAATGATCGTTTGCCGGGTTTGAATACTCCGGCTGATATATGGTTTCGATGGAAACCTTAACACCCTCAGTTATAGTGGTAACCATGTGACAAGTATCGTTTATTTCAAATATATAGAAAGGGAGCAAATATTAAGCCATTTCAACAGCATATTTTTCTTCGATCTCGGCCAGGATCTGGTCAACTGCTTCAAGGTCAGGGGCAGTAACAAAACGCATTCTGAACTCCTTGAAATGATCTATCCCTTTAAAGTAGTTAGAGTAATGCCTGCGCATTTCGAAAATGCCTGTTTTAGGGCCTTTCCACTCAATTGATTTGTATAAATGGGCGCGGCAGGCCGCAACGCGTTCGGCAATTGTTGGCTTATCGAGGTATTCGCCGGTTTTAAAATAGTGCTTTATTTCGCGAAAAATCCAGGGGTAACCAATAGCTGCACGACCGATCATCATGCCATCAACCTCATATTCCATGCGCCATGCGGCCGCCTTCTCTGGCGAATCGATGTCTCCATTCCCGAAAATGGGGATTTTTATACGCGGATTTTTCTTGATATCGCGGATCAATGCCCAGTCGGCCACGCCTTTATACATCTGTGCGCGGGTACGGCCATGTATGGTAAGCGCCTTGATACCAACGTCCTGCAGGCGTTCGGCAACTTCGTAAACATTTTTGGTGTTATCGTCCCAGCCAAGGCGGGTTTTTACAGTTACCGGTAAATGTGTTGCATCAACAACCGCCTTGGTCATCGCTACCATTTTATCGATATCCTGCAACAAGCTTGCACCGGCACCACGGCAGGCCACCTGTTTTACCGGGCAGCCATAGTTGATATCCATCAGGTCAGGGCCTGCCAGCGTAGCTATTTCGGTAGCTTCGCGCATGTGATCGATGTCACTGCCGAAGATCTGGATGCCGATAGGCCGCTCGTATTCAAAAATATCAAGCTTCTGCCTGCTTTTTGCCGCGTCGCGGATCAGCCCCTCGCTTGAGATGAACTCTGTATACATCATATCCGCGCCGTTTTGCTTGCATACATAACGAAAGGGTGGATCGCTCACATCCTCCATCGGCGCCAGCAACAGCGGGAACTCACCTAAATCAATATTTCCTATTTGTACAGACATCCTTATCTTTAGCCTGCAAAAATACGAATTTTACATCGAATGATAAAAGCCCCATCTCAAGTACCTCAGCCACAGGGAAGTCAAATAACACCGTTTTTACAGTTTATTATATTAATAGCACTAACTATAGGGATGCTGATTGTGTGCAGTTTAATAGCTGCCGGAATTATCGGGCTGATATTTGGGTCACAAACGCTTACCGATACGTTTACTTTTAACACACGAAATCCGCAGGTTGGTGCCGCTTTATGGACATTGCAGATCATTAGCACCACCTTGCCGTTATATCTTGCCCCTGTAATTTTCGCGCGCTTTATAGTAAAGGAGCCTGTAGATTATTTGAAGGTTACTCCCAAATTTCCACCGGTGCTGTTATTGCTGATTCTATCTATCATGATCTGTTCATCACCGGTTATGGAAGTGCTGGTAAATGTTAACCAGAAGCTGGTTTTGCCGGCCCCCTTAAAAAGCCTGGAAGATGCATTACGTGCCATGGAGGCACAAGCCCAAAAGGCCACGGAAGCCATGCTGCAGATGAAAACAATATCGGACATGCTTTTTGCTGTTTTGGTTGTTGGCTTATTAACTGCTATTGCCGAAGAATTTTTATTCAGGGGATGCCTGCAAACTATCATGATTAGGTGGACAGGAAATCCGCACGCCGCTATTTGGATCACCGCTATATTGTTCAGTGCTTTCCATATGGAGTTTTTTACCTTTTTGCCGCGTGTGGCATTGGGCGTATTTTTTGGCTATTTTGTAATGTGGAGCGGCAGTATCTGGACAAGCGTTTGGGCGCATTTTTTAAATAATGCCACCCAGGTTGTGATCCTGTACCTGTATTCGCAGAAGCGCATCACCCTTGATCCTAATGATCAGCACGTATTTAATTACCAGAGCTATGCTTTAAGCCTGATAATTATTTTAATTTTGCTTTTTATGTACAGAAATACTGCTAAAGGAAAAAGCCCGCTGTTGAGTTAAATGGAAAAAAACTGGGTCAAAATTTTTACTTCAACTAATTTTTACCAATCAGAAATTGTTAAGCAAATGCTTACCGGGAATCATATTGATACCGTTTTGCTGAATAAACAGGATTCATCGCACCGCAACTTTGGCGAAGTAGAGGTTTATATTCACCAGGAGGATTTTAGCAAGGCTATTGAGATCATGATCCTCAATCAAATTAACATATGAAACAACGCGCCATCACTGGCTTATTTTTTATTATCGTAATGATTGGGTCTAATTTGTTAGGTCCATATGTATTTAGTGTTTTTTACCTGTTATTGAGCTTGTTTTGCCTGCTTGAGTTTTACAAACTGGTTAGGCAAGGTGGTATGCAGCCCGAGCGTTTTACCGGGGCGCTTGCCTGCGTAATTATGTTTTTCTTTTTCGCGGCCAACTGCTATTTTCCGGCATATAAATACATTATACTGCTGCCCATACTGCTTAGCTTTATCCCGATAGGCGAGTTGTATAAAAAGTCTGCCGCTCCTTTTACCAATATCGGTTTTACCTATTTAGGTCTATTGATGGCTGTTGTGCCATTCATGTTTTTTCATGCTATGGCTTTTACCCGGGGAGATGGCGTTTTTAACTTTCATGTACCGCTTGGCTTTTTGATTATGCTGTGGAGCAACGATACCGGGGCTTACCTGGTGGGCAGCAAGTTTGGCCGTAATAAACTGTTCGAAAGGCATTCGCCCAAAAAATCATGGGAAGGCTTTATCGGAGGCATCCTCATCTGCGCTTTTGCGGCATATATTTTGAGCCGCTTTTATACAGAGTATAACTGTTTCGATTGGATCATCATGTCGCTTATCATTTCAAACTTTGGCACCATGGGCGATCTGGTCGAATCCATGTTCAAGCGCAGCCTGAACGTAAAAGACTCAGGAGGCATATTACCGGGTCACGGCGGCCTGCTCGATAGGTTTGACGGCTTGCTGATGGCCGCGCCAATTGTATATGCATACCTGTACTTAATTTCAAATTAGTAGTTTTGTATTAAAACCTATAAATAATGACCATACATAAAGAAGGCTATACCTCACTCGCTATTACTATCCTGTTCATTTTTGTTTTAAATGCGCTGATCCAGTTTTACATGCCAACTGCGCATACCCTAAAATGGATAGTTTATATTTTTTCGGGTGCTTTATTTTTGATCATCCTGCAATTTTTTCGCAGTCCGTTCTTCGATATTGAAACCGCCGAAAATACCATCCTGTGCCCAGCTGATGGCAAGGTTGTAGTGATTGAAGAAACTGAAGAAACAGAGTTTTTAAAAGATAAACGCATTCAGCTGTCGGTTTTCATGTCGCCGGTTAATGTGCACGTAAACCGCAACCCAATTGCGGGCGTGGTTAGCTATTTTAAATATCACAAAGGTAAATACCTGGTGGCCTGGCACCCTAAATCATCGACAGAGAATGAGCGCACTACCATCGCTATTGAAAATAGCAAAGGTGTAACGGTATTGTTCAGGCAGATAGCCGGTGCATTGGCCCGCCGTATTGTATGGTATGTAAAAGAGGGTGATATTGTTGATCAGGGCCAGCAGTTTGGCTTTATTAAGTTTGGATCGAGGGTGGATGTTTTCCTGCCCTTGGGTACCAAGATCCTCGTAAATATTGGCGATGTGGTAAAAGGCGGTCGCACCGTTTTAGCTGAGCTGGTTGACGCTGAGCCTTTAAAAGAAGCTTCAAAACCTGATGCAATTGTTGTTCCGGAGCCACCTGCGGCCCCTGTTGAACCTTCCGTTTTGGTAGAAGAAACACCAACAATGAATAGCATTACACCTGCTCCATCGCTTGTTGTTGACAGGCCCGAAGAGGTTGAAAACCCGGCTTTAGAAGAGGGTGCTGAAGAGAAACCTGCTAAAAAGGTATCTGCATCAAAAGCTAAAAAAGTTGACGAGGACGCAGCTAAAGAAGCAGATAGCGAATAATTAACGTTCGTTTTGATTAAGAAAAAGCAGATGGGGAATTCATCTGCTTTTTTTGTGCCTGGATAGCACCCTCTGTCGCAGGTTCGGCGATAGCGTAACCCGTGATCCTGCATTGTTGAAGCTTTCGGCTTTAAATAACCTATTTTTCCTTAGCTCAAGTTTTGTGGGCGGGATAGCTGAGGGGGGAACTTGGGCTTGCCTGTCAAGACTCGGAAAGCACAAGTCGCCAATCGCACATCCCTCCGCTCAAGACTTGCGCTAAGAGTGTTATAAACCGGCGGCAGTTTTGACTTAAAGACTTACGAAATTTCAAAACTTCGTAAGTCTGGGCTTTTGTAACTAAAGGTTTTTGTCTAAAAATCAATCAATTACTATGATATCGGCTTAAAAACCATCATATAGCAAAAGGCCTTACCGAAATTTCTTTCAGAAAGGCCTTTTAATTTTTTATATACCGCTAAGCGGTTGGGTAAATTAAACGCGTTTTGATTTGATACGAGCTGCTTTACCAGTAAGGGCGCGCAGGTAGTATAGTTTTGAACGACGAACTTTACCAACACTGTTAACTTCGATCTTGTCGATGTTTGGAGAGTTAACAGGGAAGATACGCTCAACGCCAATGCCATTTGATACTTTACGCACAGTAAAAGTTTCGCTAACACCAACGCTGTTACGCTGAATTACCACACCCTGGTAAACCTGAACGCGTTCTTTATTTCCTTCTCTGATTTTATAGTGAACACTTACAGTATCACCAGCTTTGAAGGATGGAAGCTGCTTTTTTTCTACTGATTGCTCTTCAACAAATTTTACTAAATCCATGATTTTAAGCTCTTAATGCGATTTTTAGCCCGTAAAAATCGGATTGCAAGTATAGGGATTATTTTCAATAAATGAAAGTCAAATTTAAAAATTTCCACATTTAGTTTTTTTATTAACAACAGGTTGTGGTTTATGCAGACTATTAATAGACTTACGAAGTTTTTAAAACCTCGTAAGTCTTGCCTAAGATTGAGGTTGCTCCTCATTTTTCAATGCTCACAGGCTCCGGCTTTTTCTCCGTGAAATAAGCAATTAAGGTATACACCAATCCAATCAAAAGCAGGTTAAATACAAAATTGATGAGCGTATCGCTTACCGAATGGGAGCGTTTATCGATATCAATAAATGTAAAAACGGCATAGCCAAGTGCAATGGTCAATATGATCCAACCAATGATGGATGCAGGCAGGTAAATGATCCCTTTGCGGGTAAACCAGTTTAGTTTCATGATGATTAGTTTTTGATGGATATGTTTTCTGTCATGGCGAAATTGATGAACACAAGCACAATGGCAAGGCTGATAAGGATCAATAAAATGTTCCATAGTTTTAACCGGATACTGATATTGAGCTCTTTTACTTTGCGCCTTTCGGGATCAATTTGCCTAACCTGTACATGGATAATGGAAAGCAGATTGATAATTATGCAAACGATGGGTAGGATAAACAATACCAGTGGGCCGATATAATCAATGTATGGCATTTTTTCTAACCGCACTATTGTACCGAACATGGCACTGAACCAGTTTGCATTAACGTGGAAATGATAATACATAAATACACATAGCAGGAAATAGCATGGCACTATCACCAGCCATAGCCCCAGGGCGGCCGAACGACCGGCGTTCATAATAGCCATTTTTACCACATCCTGATGTTGGGATGGGTTTACATCGGGTACTTTTAGATTTTCCATTTGCTTTAAAAATTCGTCCTGATCTTTCATGTTAATTACCCTTATAATGCATTAATTGATTTTGGTTGCACTGCTTAAAGCATGTTTCTTAATTTCTCTAATCCGCGCGAAAGCAATGATTTTATGGTGCCTTCATTTTTATCAAGGATCTCGCTGATCTCGGTATTGGTTTTTTGTTCAAAGTAGCGTAATGAAATTACCTCCTGGTATTTGATATCCAGTTTAAGCAGGTTTTGGCGGATGCGATTATAATCGTCATAGGCTTTTAGTTCCCGCTCCATCATTTCGCGCTCATTGCCGGCGTGGTCATGCAGCAGTTTTTCCATCTGCGGGTTTTCCAGCAGTTGCTGTAACGATTCGGGTTTATACTTGTTGCTGCGGTAATATTGGTTAAGCTCGTTAGTAGCAATACGGTAAAGCCACGATGAAATACTTATACCCTTCCATTTAAACGAGCCTATCCTCAAAAAAGCTTTCAGAAAAGTTTCGGCGGCTATATCCCTGGCCAGATCATAATCCCCGCAGCGGCGTATGATATAAGCAAACACAGGTTTATACCAACGGTCAAACACCTGCCCAAAGGCAGCCGGGTTGGTTCGGCATTGTTCAATAAGCTGGGCTTCGGTGTGGTTAGGGTTCATAGCTGCAACGCTACTATAATGCAGTATGCATTAATTGGTTGCAATCTAATTTAAGGAAATTGGTTGAGGGTTTGTAGAGACGCATCACATGCGTCTTCGCTAATCAAGCAGGCAGACGCATGTGATGCGTCTCTACATTTAAATCTCACCCCTATCCAAAAGATCAGGCCTGCGTGTCTTTGTGCGCTCCAATGCCTGTTCGTGGCGCCATTTTTCAATTTCTGGAGTATTACCTCCTAAAAGGATGTCGGGGACTTTGTGGCCGTTCCAGTCGGCTGGACGGGTATAAACCGGGGCATCCAGCAGATCGTCCTGGAAAGAATCAGACAGGGCCGATGTTTCATCGCTCAATACACCGGGGATGAGCCTTACTACAGCGTCGACCAGTACGGCTGCAGGTAGTTCTCCGCCCGAAAGTACATAATCACCTATCGAGATCTCGCGGGTAACATAAATGTCCCTGATGCGCTGATCGATGCCTTTATAATGACCGCAAAGAATAATGATATTTTTTTTGATAGAAAGCTGGTTGGCGATGCGCTGGTTCAGCGTTTCACCATCGGGCGACATGAAAATGATATCATCATAATCACGTTCCGATTTTAGTTTTTCGATACAAGCTGCAAACGGTGGAATGGTCATCACCATGCCGCTGCCTCCGCCGTAAGGGTAATCATCTACGCTTTTTTGCTTGTTGGTAGCATAATCCCTCAGGTTGTGGACAACAATTTCAGAGATTCCTTTTTTTTGCGCACGCTGTAAAATAGAATGTGCAAAAGGACTTTCAAGCAAACCGGGCAAAACAGAGATGATATCGAAACGCATACTTTCTTCAGACTCAGGATAAAAGAATCAGGATGCAAGATTACTGAAAAATGTCCTCTCTCAGAAATCGTCTTGACTCCTGCATCTTGCTTTCTTGATTCTTAGTTCATCCTCTATGCTGATAGATCCCCCATAAATTGCCCGCCGGGTCGGTGAAATGTGCCGTGATCTCCGGGAAATCTTTACCTATAGGCTGGGTTATGATACCGCCGCTGGCTTCAATGAGTTTAAGCGTTGCTGCTGCATCATCAACCATAATGGAGATCAGTAATCCGGCTTTGCCCATAGGCTCGCGACCGGTTACCCACATACCGCTTACCTCGCCCACGCCATCATCAAATGAGGCAAAGCCTTCATTATTGGTGCGAATTTGCCAGCCGAAAACACTTTCAAAAAACTTTGATGATACGCTGATGTCGTTGGCCGGGATCTCGATATAGCATATTTTGCCGTTGCCGTAGGTTGGTTGCTTTGCCATGGAGTGAAGTGGTTAAAGTTGTGCTATAAGAAAAATATTGAAAAATTATGTCATTGCGAGGAGGTACGACGAAGCAATCGCATGCTATACAGGGCGGCTATGCTTCCGTGCGGTTGCCACGCTGCGCTCGCAATGACATATTTATAAAAGTGCTGTATCTATATTGCCTTCTCAATCATCCATCTATGCCCGAAAGGATCAACAAAATCACCCTGGCGGTAGCCATAGTCCCAGTCTGTTACTTCGGATGCTATTTTGGCGCCGGCTTGCCTTGCCTGTTCCATCACCGCATGCACATCATCAACAAAAAGACCGATGGTAACGCTGGTCGCCTTTACGGTATCCGGACAAAGTACGGCCGTTCGTTCCGTTTCCTCATGCAGGTGGAAAATAGTACCATCTATCGAAAGTTCCGATACATGGATGCTGCCATCGTCATTACTAAAGCGCCTTAGCTCGACCGCACCCAAGGCTCTAATGTAAAAGCTGATATCAGTTACACCATGCGGAATGGCTAACTGCGGCGCGAAAGTTGGTTTTGTTGCCATGGCTATATTGGTTTGGTTAATCCTCGTCGTCTAAAGAAAAAACATCTTCAACAGGTTTGCCAAATACGCGGGCTATTTTTAAAGCCAGCACGGTAGACGGCACATACCTGTTACTTTCGATGGTATTGATGGTTTGCCGCGATACCCCGATAAGCTCTGCCAGTTCGGCCTGGGTAATGTTCTTGATAGCGCGTTCAACCCTGATGTTATTTTTCATGCCTGCCCCTCTTCCTTATTGATGAGGCGGTTGTTTTGGAAAATCTTCCACCTGAAACGCACGATGAAAAACACAAGCGGCACCAATAAATTTAAAAACAAAATATGTTCGGTGTCTTTACTTAATATTAAACTCACCACCAAAAGTATATAATTTACATAAATAGCCCACTGCAGCGAGTCGAGCCGGAGTTTGAAGATCTGTTCGTCTTCAATGCGCTCTTTGGCGAAGGCGATAAAAAACAGGCCTATAGCCATCAGCAATGTTGTGGTCATGAAAAAGATGTGATGGCTGTTAAACAGATTATCGCTTACAGGTTCGTCGTGCATGCTAAAGCCCATTTCTTTTTTAAATAGCACAATGGGGATATGGATCAGGAACAGTGCAAGCCCCAAATACCTGAACCAATGCGGGAATAGAAAACGTGATTTCATTTCTTTATATGATTTCTGATTTCAAGGAACGGTTAAGCCGGTATATAACCCACTTAAAACGGATAATGAAGAAAACCAGGGGTGTCCATATATTAATCATTACCACTTTTATAAAATCGATGTTGCTTAAAAAAGCCACACTAATGATTATAAGTAAATAGTTGAAATAAACAGCCCATTGTAATGAATCTAATCGTAATTGACTTATTTGTTCGTCTTCGATTTTTTCTTTTGAAAATGCTATAAAGAGCAAACCTGATATTACTAAAATGAAAGCTATCGCTAAAAGAATATGCTCACTGTTTAGCAAACCCGAATTATCGGCTATCCTCATTGCCGGGCTTTGATTATTATAGCCATTATGTAGTATCTTTTTTAAAACCATTAAGGGAATGTAGGCCAACAAGCATAGGTACCCAACAAGGCGGCTTTTATGACTAAATAAAAAACGTGGTTTCATGATTGTAAAGTTTGATTTACCAAAAGTAAAATAAACTTTACAAATGTCAAATATATTTGACAAAATATTTTTTTGAAATCTATCCAATAAAAAATGCCCGTGGGGACACGGGCATTGGATTCAAAAATCTTGTTTCTTTATTCTAAATTCTTGTATCTAAAACAACTAACCTTCCAGATAAATATCCAGCAATCCTTCCGGCAGATCAATATAAATCTCTCCACCTTCTACATCGATGCCTTTAATTATTTCAATATTTAAAGGAAAAAGCACCTCTTTGTTTTTGTATTGCACCGTAGCTATCAACTGCTGAGGATACTCTTGTACGGCTATTATTTCACCCAGTTCGCCGTGGGTTTCATCTATGGCAATAAAACCTTCCACATCGTTCAGGGTAAACTCGCTTTTCTTTTTCTTTGGTTTTAGCTTGTTTGGCAGATAGATATCACGTTTAGCCAGCACTGCTGCTTTTTCGATGGTATCAACGTCTTCCAGGTTAAGGTAGGCGTTGTTTTTTTGGAGGTATTTTATTGATGATACGAAGTAAGGGATCAGCTTACCCGCGATATCAATAAATACAGCATCGAATTTAATGTTTTCGATGCCATCAAAATCAACATATATCTGCAGCTCACCTTTTAAGCCTTTGGTTTTTAGTACGCTGCCAATCCTGAAATGATCTTCAGTTTTCATTTAAAATATGGTTAAACAATAATGGCGAAGCTGTTTGCCTCGCCATTATCCGGATTTAAGAAATCAAACGTAAGGATTCAAGATATAATACTTCTTGCGTTCTGTACGCTTAATCAATAAATTATTCTGCGCTTTCAGCTTCTTCAGTTGCTGCATCTTCTGCAGGAGCTTCTTCTTCGGCAACAGGAGCGTTTTTAGCAGCAATAGCAGCAGCTTTTTCTTCGCTCTTTTTAGCTTCAGCAGCTAAAGCAGCTTTGCGGGCTTCGTCTTTAGCAACATTAAGGCTGGTTTTTTTACCGGTGATTTTGCCTTCTTTTTGGTCAAGCCATTCAGCAAATTTAGTTTCCAGTTGCTCTTCGGTTAAAGCACCTTTTTTAACACCACCTTGTAAGTGTTTTTTGTACAGCACACCTTTGTATGAAAGGATAGCACGACAAGTATCAGTAGGCTGGGCACCGTTGTTAACCCAATCTAAAGTTTTGTCGAAATTGATGTCAATAGTTGCTGGGTTTGTGTTTGGGTTGTATGAACCTAAACGCTCAATGAAGCGCCCATCACGTGGAGCGCGTGAGTCTGCTACCACGATGTAATAAAAAGGTTTACCTTTTTTACCGTGTCTTTGTAGTCTGATCTTAGTTGCCATTGTAAATTTTTATGTATTCAACATTATCCCCGGAGTTCTTTCTGCGGGGATGCAAAGGTATTAATTTTTATCATAAATAAAAATGGTTGATAATTAATTATTTACCTTTTAAGTGGATGACTGTTTTTGCTGATCGATTGTCGTTTTTTAAAACTTAACATTGCAGTAGTTTAAAAAAATTGCAATTTACCTGCCATGAGCATCAACAGGAAAACACGGATAGCTATTGATATGGATGAAGTTATTGCCGATACCATTGGCAAATTCATCACTATGTATAAAGAAAGGCATGGCGAAGAAATAAGCCTGGGCAATATGGAAGGCAAGGAATTCAGGGAGATCCTGCCACCGCATCTAAGCGAAACCCTGAGGGTTTACATCAACGAACGTGGCTTTTTCAGAGATATCCCCGTGATGCCCGATGCGCAGGAAGTGGTGAAAGCCCTTCATGAAAAATATGATGTGTATATAGCATCGGCTGCTATGGAATTTAAATATTCGCTGGAAGATAAGCAGGAATGGCTTAAAGAGCATTTTCCTTTCATCTCCTGGACAAACATTATCTTTTGCGGGCACAAGATTTTGGATGTAGATATCATGATTGACGACCGGATTAAAAATTTCGCCACATTTAACGGCCGTAAAATACTTTATACCTCGCCGCATAATATGCTGCTTACCGATTATGAGCGTGTAAATACCTGGAAAGAAGTTGCTGCAAAGTTATTGTAGTTATTTGTTTATCATCTAAATAGCTATATCTTTAAGTATTCACGATTTGTTTACATGTTTAACCCCAACCCGGCTGCAGACGGAAATTGCACCATCGTTTTTGATACCGACGAACAGAAATACCTGTTTGTAAGCGAAAGCTTTTACGGCCTTTTTGGGGTAGGTGCCGGTCACCTCCATCAAAATCTTGATTTTTTGACCGGGCTGGTAAACCCTGAAATATTTGACGGTATAAAGCAGCTTACCGATAGGCTTGCCATGAACGAGTCGATCCAGATAACTTATCACCTGCAGGCCGGCCAAAAGCAGCTAACCGAAAAACGGACACTTGCTACCGATGCGCTTACAGGCCATAAAGTTATATTGAGTAATATTACTTCTGCCCTGGAAGGCGTTCGCACCCCGATCCCTTTTATCAAGCCCGGGCTGAGCGAGCAGTTCCTTCATTCCCTTATTGATTCGTCAACCAACTTCCTGGTAAGGATAGATATCAATGGCAAATTTAGCTTTGCTAACCGCCTTTTTTTTAGCGCCTTCGGATATGATGAGGCTGATATCATAGGTCATCATTTTTCAAAAACAACTATACCGCAGGATGCATATCTGTGCGAAGAGGCTTTTATAAATTGTATTACTAATCCGGGTAAGATTATCAGGCTTGTTCATAAAAAGCCGGCTAAAGACGGAAGCTTATATGATACCGAATGGGAATTTGTATCTATGACCGATGATAGCGGTGCGGTGGTTGAAATACAGGGCATAGGCCGGGACATTACACCCCAAATGCAAATACAGGAAGAGGTTTTGCAAATGAAGGATAGTCTTGAAGCATTGATCAACAATACCCATGACCATATCTGGTCGGTTGATAAGAAGTTACGTTACTTGTACATGAACCAGGCCTATGTGGAGCAGGTGACTTACTTAACAGGTGTAAAGCCGTGCAAGGGGCAATACTCTTATAAACATGAAGGATTTAGCAAGCAAATAATTGATGACTGGACTGTTTATTACAACCGCGCTTTAAGTGGGGAACGGTATGATATTATCAGTGAAAGTATAGACCCTGTAAGTGGGCAGCGTTTGTACTATGAAGTTAGTTTTAATCCTATTTATACTGCGGCCGGCGATATAATAGGCGCAGGATGTTTTGGTCATAATATTACCGAGCGGCTCAAAATACAAAAAGAGCTTGTTAGCCAGAACGATCGTTTAAGAAACATAGCTTCTTTAAGCTCGCATGAGCTGCGCCGGCCCGTAGCAAGCATGCTTGGGCTTATCGGTCTGATGGACCATGAAGATTTTTATAACCCCGAAAATAAAGAGATCATAGCGCACCTGTTTACCGTAAGCGCCGAAATTGATACTGCCATAAGGCTTGTTGTTGACAGTACTATTGTCAAATAAAACAGCCCGGATGTTGAAGTCCGGGCTGTTTTCATTTATCGTTTTAGCCGAAATTACATAGAAAGCATTTCAACCAGCTTAATCATGTTAGGATCAATGCCCTGGTGATGCTTGATGGCATGCTCAAAAGGCGTATAAGCTATTTCGCCGTTGATGAGGCCTATCATTTCGTTGCGGTGCCCATCTCTCAAAGCTTCAACGGCAGCAGCGCCAACGCGGCTTGCCAGTACCCTGTCCATACAGCTTGGTGCACCACCGCGTTGGATGTGGCCCAAAATGGAGATGCGGGTATCATAATTAGGGAATTTTTCCTGTACCAAACGGCCAACTTCAAATGCCCCGCCTGCGGTATCATCGCCTTCGGCAACAATGACAATACGTGATGTTTTGTCTTTACGGCCAAACTCAAGACGGTTAAACAATCCTTCGAGCCCGGTTTTGCTTTCGGGGATCAGGATAGCTTCGGCACCGGTAGCAATACCGGTACGTAAAGCGATCAGGCCCGAGTCGCGGCCCATTACTTCAACAATGAATAAACGGTCGTGTGATTCGGCAGTATCCCTGATCTTGTCTACAGCGTCAACAACAGTGTTAATTGCTGTATCATAACCAATAGTAAAATCGGTACCAACAAGGTCGTTATCAATTGTGCCTGGTAAACCTACCACCGGGATGTCATATTCGCTGCCAAAAACCTTAGCTCCGGTAAATGTACCGTCGCCGCCAATGGCCACCAATGCATCAACTTTGTTTTTTACCAGTTGTTCATAAGCATTTTTACGGCCTTCGGGTGTTCTGAAATTATCGCACCTTGCTGTTTTAAGTATAGTACCGCCACGCTGTATAATATTTGAAACGGATTTACGGTTCATGGGAACAAATTCGCCTTTACCCATGCCGTCGTAACCACGGCGAATCCCCGTGACTTCAATTCCGTAATACATTGCGGCACGTACTACCGCCCTTATGGCAGCGTTCATTCCGGGTGCATCACCACCAGAAGTAAAAACGCCGATATTTTTGATCTGAGTCATTTTTTTGTTTTGGTTATAAACAGGCTAACCTATTCATAACTAATTAGGGTTGTAAATATTGTTCGTTATTCAAACGCCGCACCTAACCAATAAAGCACGGAGTTTGAATTTTGCGCGAATTTACACTTATTTTTTGAACCCGATCCCTATTTTTTGTAAGCAGCTAAGCCACTATCCAAAAATTTAAGGTAGCTGGCTATGTCATAATTTGCAGGCGATGTTGGTATCTCGGCACCCGAAGCATCTTTAAGCAAATTGCCATCGCCATCAAGCATTACATACAATGGCTGCGAATTTGAGTTAAAGCGCTGGGCTTCCAGGTTACTCCATTTGCCGCCAAGTGTAGTGATCTTTTTACCGCTGTAATCTGATACAAACTGTTCGTTTACAGGTAATTCTGCTTTGTCGTCAACAACAAGCTGTAGCAGCACAAAATCATTTTTAATGCGGCTAAACACCTGCGGATCCGACCATACGTTGGCTTCCATTTTACGGCAGTTAACGCAATTAAAACCTGTAAAGTCAATGAGTATTGGTTTATGAAGAGCCTTTGAAACCTGTAAAGCCTGATCATAATCATACCATGCATCCAGGCCTTTGGTTTTTATACGGGTATAGTTGGCAGCATATTTACGTTCACCGATGCTTGCTGGTATAGCTGCCGATGAGCTTGCCGCTGCTGATCCAGAACCGTCCGGAATGTTAGAAAGGTTAAAATCCTGCGTAGCCTCTGGAGGTAAAAACGCGCTAATTGATTTTAAAGGCGCTCCCCATAAACCAGGAATCATGTAAATAACAAACGCAAATACAATTATAGCCAGGAAAGTACGTGGGATGGTTAAGTATTTAACATCGCTATCGTGCGAAAACTTGATCTTACCGATCAGGTAAAGGCCAATCATCAAACCAATGGCTATCCACAGCGATAAAAATATTTCACGGTCAAACCAGTTCCAGTGGTAAGCCAAATCTACATTTGATAAAAATTTCAATGCAAATGCAAGCTCCAGGAAACCCAATACAACTTTAACACTGTTAAGCCATCCGCCTGATTTTGGCAGGGTTTTAAGTGCCGAAGGAAATAGCGCGAATATGGTAAAAGGTAAAGCTAAAGCCAGCGAAAAGCCAAACATGCCCATTGCCGGGCCAAGGCGGTCGCCTTTTGAGGCCGCATCAACCAGCAATGTACCTATAATAGGCCCTGTGCAGGAGAAAGAAACAACAACGAGGGTTGCTGCCATGAAGAATATACCTGCCAGGCCGCCTTTATCCGAATTTTCATCAAGCTTATTGGCCAGTTTGCTTGGCAGCACAATTTCAAATGCTCCCAGGAACGAGATACCAAACACAATGAGCAGTAAAAAGAAGAAAATATTAAATATGCCGTTTGTGGCCAGTTCATTAAGCGCATCTGATCCAAAAATGATAGAGATCAACAAGCCTAACGTAACATAAATTACGATGATTGATACACCGTAGATAAGCGATTGCATAACAGCCTTGCTTTTGCTGCCACTTTTTTTGGTAAAAAAGCTTACAGTTAAAGGCAGCAATGGATAAATACAAGGCAAAATTACCGCGGTGAAGCCGCCTAATAAACCTTCAATAAAGATCTGCCAAAGTGATTTTGGCTTTTCTGCTGTTTTTGAAGCACTGGCACTTGTTTTAGTAACCTTGGCCGCTTCTGCCTTTTTTACCGAATCGGCTTGCTTTTTCCTGATGGCTATGCTGTCAGCTGCGGTAGGGATATCTGTAAAAGTAACATCGGCAGTTGACACTGTAGTGTCGGCTGCTTTTTTTTGTATAGCATAAACCGGGTTTGTTCCGGCTATGTTAAGGACAATCAGGGTAATTAATGTGATAAGTCCGGCGCGCAGGTAAGCACCTTTATTGAATAATTTCATGACTACTGTTAAGGTGTGCTGAATTATTTACCTAAAGGGATAGTGAAATCAACATCTTCCGGTGGCAGGCATTTCATATCGTTACAGGTCATGTAGGTTAGTTTGCCTGTAACTGCTGTTGCTTTGGGCGATTTTAAACTGATTTTTTGGCTGAAAACAACTTCCTTTTCAAAATAGCTTACATTCATGCTGAATGCTTTTTCGTATTTGGTTACCGGTGTAGGCTCGGTAGTTTTGCCAACGGCTGCATATAATTTTGATGGGGTAAAATCAAATGAAGTTTTTATTGGGCCTCCGTCTTTTACGGTTTGTGAATAAATGTGCCAGCCGTTTTGTATGGTTGCTTTTAAAAATACCACAGCTTCTTTATCATTTACCTTTTTTGCCGCGTATGACCACCTCACCGGCGATTCGATCTGGGCGTAAGCGCCAACGCTGATGATAAGCGCGGTTACCAATACCAATAGTTTCTTCATTTGCTTTTTTTATTATTTATTTAAAAATTTCAATTCCTTAAGGTTAAACTCCAGTTGTTGCCCGTTGGTATCTTCAATAACCAGCAAGCCGTTTGGCAGTACGTTTTTTATGATGCCATTAAAAACCTTTTCATTTGACTCAAAACTTTTAACCTCGTTTAACCAGTATAGTCGGCTTAAGTAAGTATTCCTTACAAAGTCAATTTGGCCGGCCTTCAGTTTGAGGTAGTATACTTCAAGGTGCTTGCAAATTTCCGATAATAACACTGTTAAATCATAATCCTTTTGTAAGATTTGTTTGACAGAAGTGGCATTTGAGGCACCAGGCGGAAAGTTTTCCTGATTTATGTTCAATCCTATGCCAATAACCGAGTCTTTGAGCTGCCCGCTCTGTATGGTATTTTCAATGAGCATGCCGCCAAGTTTTCTGTCGCCGTAATAAATATCGTTAGGCCATTTTATTTTTAGCTGATCACCTAAAATAGGTTGCAGGGCATCATATACGCCTAAGCTCGCCGCGAGGTTAAGATCAAACTGGGCATTTACAGGCAAAAAATGCGGTTTTAACAGAACGCTGAAAGTAAGGTTTTTTCCGGGTTCGCTGTGCCAGGTGTTTTGCTGTTGGCCCCGGCCGGCGTATTGCTCTTCTGCCATAATGACCGTACCTTCGGGTACTGGCTTGGAATTTGACAGTAGATTTTTAAGAAAACTATTTGTTGAGTCAACTTGTTTAATTGTTACCAAATTTTGACCAACAAATAATCCTGAAAATATGTTATTTTGCAAAGTGTAATAATTTTATACTCAAAAACGTTCAAAACTAATTCTTTTTGATGGTAAAAAGCAAAGTGTTAAGTGAATCTGCCTATATTTCAGAGCTGGCAATACATGGTATCCAGGAAAAAAAAGGCAATGATATTATTAGGTTAGACCTCCGTAATATATTCAGTTCAGTAGCAGATTATTTCGTGATCTGTCATGCTGATTCGTCGACACAGGTAAAAGCTATAGCAAATAGCATTGAGGATGAAATTTTCAAAGCCACCCAAGCCGAACCCTGGCGCAAAGAGGGAATTGAGCATGGCGAGTGGATATTGCTTGATTACGTGGATGTTGTGATCCATGTGTTCAGGACCGATAAACGTGAGTTTTATGGTGTGGAAGATTTGTGGGGCGATGCAGATATTAAATATTATAAAAGTGCATAAACATCCGTCACAAAAAGGCTCAACGCATAGTCTTACTGTTACCGCGTAAAATTTAAATTATAGATTGTAAGTTTGAGCTCGTTAAAAGAAATGAAAGATATTAAAGATTCTAAATCAGAAAATCCAAGACCTATCCGTAAAATTGTGAACAAGAAGCCCTCACCAAAACCGCCCAAGTTCAATATCATGTGGTTATATGGTATTGTTATCCTGGCCTTTTTATTGATCCCGGCCTTGTTGAACGGCGGATCGGGCAAACCGGTTACTTTCCAGGAGTTTGAAGCCAACATGCTGCGCACCAATGATGTTCAGAAAATTGTGGCTTACAAAAGCGGTGACCTGGTAATGGCCGATGTTTATATTAAACAGCAAAGTTTGTCAAAACCGTATTTTGCTAACAACATCTCAAAAGAAAAAAGCTTTTTCAATACAAATCCTAACAGCGGCCCGCAGTTTACTTTTACCGATGCTTCTTACGAGAGCCTGAAAAAGTCAATCGCTGATGCCCAGAAAGATGTACCGGATGACCAAAAAGTATCACTGCAATTTGAGCAGGGCCATGAAAGCCTGTTATCAAACTGGTTGGTACAGGGTGTTATCATGGTGATATTGTTTGCCGGTGTGTGGATCTTTATCATGCGCAGGATGAGCGGTGGTTCGGGCGGTGGTCCGGGCGGCCAGATCTTTAACATCGGTAAATCAAAAGCTACCTTGTTTGACAAAGAAGCCCAGGTAACCGTTACCTTTAATGATGTTGCCGGTTTGGAAGAGGCTAAACAGGAGGTAATGGAAATCGTGGATTTCCTTAAAAATCCTAAGAAATATACCAACCTGGGTGGTAAAATCCCTAAAGGTGCGCTGTTGGTAGGTTCACCGGGTACAGGTAAAACCTTGCTTGCTAAAGCTGTGGCAGGTGAAGCGCAGGTGCCTTTCTTCTCACTTTCGGGTTCGGACTTTGTGGAGATGTTTGTAGGTGTGGGTGCATCACGTGTACGTGACTTGTTCCGCCAGGCAAAAGATAAAGCACCGTGTATCATCTTTATTGACGAGATTGATGCTATCGGTCGTGCCCGTGGTAAAAACAATATTGTAGGTGGTAACGATGAGCGCGAAAACACCCTGAACCAGTTATTGGTTGAGATGGATGGTTTTGGTACCGATTCGGGTATCATCATATTAGCTGCCACTAACCGTCCGGATGTACTGGATTCAGCATTGTTGCGTCCGGGACGTTTCGACAGGCAGGTATCTATCGATAAACCGGATTTGATCGGTCGTGAGCAGATCTTTAAAGTTCACCTGAAACCAATTAAATTATCTGATGGTGTTGATGCCAAAAAATTATCAGCCCAAACTCCTGGTTTTGCCGGTGCCGAAATTGCTAACGTTTGTAACGAGGCCGCGCTGATCGCTGCCCGTAAAAATAAGGAGTCGGTTGATATGACCGATTTTCAGGATGCTATTGACCGTGTTATAGGTGGTTTAGAGAAAAAGAACAAGATCATCTCTCCTGAAGAGAAACGCATTGTTGCTTACCACGAAGCTGGTCACGCTATTGCAGGCTGGTTCCTGGAACATGCCGATCCTTTGGTTAAGGTATCTATTGTTCCCCGTGGTGTTGCAGCCTTAGGGTATGCGCAATATCTGCCAAAAGAGCAGTTTTTATACACTACCGAGCAATTGCTTGATGAAATGAGCGTATCAATGGGTGGCCGTGTTGCTGAAGATATCGTTTTCGGTAAAATCTCGACCGGTGCACTGAGCGATCTGGAGCGTATTACCAAACTTGCTTATGCCATGACCAAAATTTATGGTATGAATGATAGCGTTGGTAATGTATCATTCTACGATCCGCAAGGCGAATACCAGTTTAACAAACCATACTCAGATACTACAGCCGAAATGATTGACGCTGAAGTGCGCAAACTGGTTGATGTGGTTTATCAAAAAACCAAAGACCTGCTGAACGCTAAGCGCGATGGCCTTGAAAAGATAGCTCAAAAACTATTGGAAAAAGAAGTGTTGTTCCAGAGCGACCTGGAAGAGATATTGGGTAAACGTCCGTTTGATGAACGTACAACTTATGATAAGTTTGTAAACGGAGAAGCTGCGTTAAACCCCGATGTGGATAACAACGCTATTCCTGACACGCTGACTAATCCTGAACTTTCAAGAATAGACAGCGAAGATCCGAAACTTTAATTTTTTAATTATAATACAAAGCCACCGGCAAAGCTGGTGGCTTTTCTTTTTTAACCATGAGGGATATCACTACATCAAAAGAAAAACTGCTTAAAAAAATCAGGAAAGCGCTTTTGGAGAAAAGGGATAACCCATACCCTCAACTGGAAGACCTGCCCCTTTACCCAGCTACGGATGAAATGCCGGAGGTGATATTTGCCGAGCAGTTTACCAATGTAGCCGGCCAGTTTGTTTTTTGTGAGGATGAACTACAGTTTATTGAAAACCTGCTTACCCTTGCCGAAGAACGTAAATGGCACAAAATATACTGCTGGGAGCCTAAACTACAGGACATATTAAACCAGTTTGAATACCCCCACTACGAAACCGATAAAGACTTTGAACAGGCCGAAGTAGGTTTTACCCTTTGCGAGGCTTTGATTGCCCGGAATGGCAGTATCTTACTCTCTAACGGTAACATGGCGGGCAGAAGGTTAAGTATTTACCCTTCGGTTCATATTGTACTCGCCTATACATCCCAAATGGTTATGGACCTGAAAGATGGTTTTAAGCTTATTAAAGCTAAATATGGTAATCAGCTACCGTCCATGATCAGCACTGTAACCGGACCAAGCCGCACTGCCGATATTGAAAAGACACTGGTTTTAGGTGCACACGGCCCTAAAGAGCTTTTTGTTTTTATGCTGGAAGGCTGACCGCTGATTTTTTGATTTCGTTGGTTTTTTCTTTTGGGGATTACACTGATTGATTTTTTGATTTCTCCGATTGAGGTTAGCCTGTTGCCTTTTACCTTTCGCCTTTTACCTCGGTCTTAAAACAATTCCTCTAACCTGCACTCCTCCAGTATTATCCTTTCGCTTTGATTTTGTGCGTTGTATTCCCATTTAATTAAACGGATTTGACCATCGGCAATTTCAATGCCTGTTATATCGCCGTCATCATAGCAACAACAACCGCTGTTGAAATAGCTTGGATCGCATGTGCTGAAATCGGGAACAATATCACCTTTTATCTGCCTGTTTACAATTTGTTTGTTTAGTTCATCGGCCAGTTTATCGTCTCCTGACTTTCTTGCTTTGGCAATATCGTTATAGAGCCTTTCGAGATGGGTTAGCGACCTGAATACCGGCTGATGGGTGTGCCCGGTTATAAGCAGTGTGTTTTTTTGCCTTTGGCTCCATTCGTACATAATGCGGTTGTGATCTGTTTTGAGCAGATCATTATTTGCCGGGGTATTAGGATTGATTTTAAGATAAGCCTGGAAAGGCGCCCAAATATTGGATACAAACCATTTACTGAACCAATTGCCATCGCTTTGCAAATCGCCCTGGTGGCCGTGCGTCATGAATATATTTAAAAGTTTGCCATTAATTTGAGTTTGTAAAACGGCCCCTTCATAAATCTTGATTGCTTCGTCATAAATCTGCTTTAAACCTGCAGCTGCTAAGGGATCATTATCCCAGTACAGGTCATGATTGCCGAAAATTTTTATGAAGGCCTTGCGTTGAATGAATCGCTTTTCGCTTTCAAATGTGGCTTTGTTGTACTTTTTTATGGTGATGAACAGGTTTTCCCAAAGCTCCTCGCTATCGCCGAGGTTAATGTAGAAAAACTGTTGTTGGTGATAGTAATCAAGCGCTGTAAGGTAGTTTCTCTCTGCAAGGGCAAAGATGTCCATATCGTCCCGGGCGCCTTTATGCTGATCGGAGAGGATAACAAATTTATCTTTTTCTGTATCAAAGGGTATTACAAGGCCTTTTTTGCCCGAAGCTGTGAGCAGGTTTTTGAATAAGCGGTTCAATGATCTGTTTACCCTTTTCTTATCCGGCCTCGAAGATAATCTATCGGCAAGGCGGGCCACGGGTTTTGTTAACAGTTGCTGCAGAAACTTACGCATGGTTTTTTAACATATAATATAACTGATTGTGTTGTGGGTTAATAGTTGATTTTTGGGTGTTTAAACGGGATATAATACGGTGAAATAACGGATAGGTTGTTTTAGTATAATTAGTTAGATTAGGCCTGATTTAAAGACACCCTAAATTATATGGAACCTATTGACTTAAAAACAGCCAGGGAAATGGTAGCCCGGTATAAGGAAACCCGTAAAGCAGTTATTGACAAACATCATGAGGTTAACGATACGGAATCGACATGGATTTCGATTGATAAGCTGAAGGATTTTGTTAATAATTTACCGCCTGAAGCCACTGGTGTAAGGTTGCATTTCGGAGTTCATGATGCCGATCATAGCAATGCACCGCACCAAACGTCGGTTGCTATAGTTGGCACTGTCGCCGGCGCGGGTAAAGATGAACATATTGATGCAATACAAAGTGACCAGGTTGCAAACCTGTCGGTAAACGGGCTGGCCGCTTTAAGCAGCGGAAGAGAATGTCCGCCTATGTGCCAGGGATAGAATAAATCAACCAGTTTCATGAATGCTAAAGTATATATGTTATTTTAGCATTCATGCTGGAGAATTTTTACTATGTAATGGATGTGGTGGCTTTTGTATGCTGCCTTTTTACATATAAAGGGCTTGATAAGAACTTTAAAAGATTATTGCCCTTATTGAGCTTTTTGCTTGTTTATGATTTTGTGAACATTTTTGGCTGGCTAAACATTTATCATTCAAACGCGTGGTGCAATAATATTGAAGACATACTGTTGTTTGCCTTTTTTACATGGTTTATTCAGGGGTTTGACGAGCGCATTGAAAAACGAAAGAAGGTTTATATAGGTGCCGGCTTAGTTATTTTGCTATCAATACTGGATATATTATTTGTACAAGGCGGGATATGGAAAAGGGCAACCGCAGCTACTGTTATACAAAATCTGTTCTTGATATGGATGATCTGTAATTATTACTATCGTCTCCTGAACAATGATAGCGACGAGTACATCGAGCTGATAACCCACCCCCCTTTCCTGGCATTAACGGGTATATTTTTTTATTACTTATCCACTACGTTTTTTTACTCATGTTTTAGTTATATGGTGTATCGGAACAATTATCATTTTTATTTGATAACGGCCACACTGCTTAACCTAACAACTTTTGCATTGAATTTTTTATTTTCAATAGCCTTTATATGCTCTTTCAGGAAGAACAGGTTATCCTCGTTATAATAGCAGGCTCGGCACTTATGCTGTTGCTGGGCGTATTTATAATTAGCTTTATGCTGATATATCAAAAAAAGCAGAACAAAAACCTGCTTGAGCGCGAAAACCTTAAAGCCTCATTTAAGCAGGAAATGCTAAAAACCCAGATAGAGATCCAGGAGCAAACACTTAATGATATCAGCCGCGAAATTCATGATAACATTACGCAGGTTTTGTCATTTGTAAAATTAAATCTGGGCTTACTGAACAATAGTCTCGATGAGGAAAAAAAGGCGCGCGTAAACGAAAACCGCGAGCTGGTTTCGCAAACCATTAATGATTTAAGAAACCTTTCAAAAAGTATGAGTTTTGAGCATATCAGTTCGCAGGGGCTTATAAAAACGCTTGAAACAGAAACCGATCGTTTAACCCGGAGCGGTATTATTAATGTTGCTTTTGAGGTTGAGGGAGATGTGTACAGTTTGGGCGAACAGCGCGAGCTGGTAATATTCCGCATTTTCCAGGAGGCTGTAAATAATACTTTAAAATACGCTAAAGCAGCTAACCTTAAAATCGGTTTGTATTATACTGCACAAATGTTTAATTTGCTCATCGAAGATGATGGTGCTGGTTTCAATACCGAAAAGGTTGATAATAAGGGCGGTTCGGGATTGCGGAACATTGAAAACAGGGCAGCTTTAGTAGGCGCAGACGTAATTATTACCAGCTCGCCTGGTAAGGGTTGCCAGATAAAATTGTCGTTCAATCCCCTGGTACAACAAATTTATGCTAAAGGAACCCATTCAAATAGCCTTAGTTGATGATCATAAGCTCTTCAGGAGTGGTATGGCCGCTCTTGTCACCAATTTTAAAAGATACAATATACTATTTGAGGCCGCAAACGGGCAGGAACTAATTGATTCCATTAATAAGGGCATGGTTCCTGATATTATACTGCTGGATATCAGCATGCCGGTTATGGATGGCGTTGAAGCAGCGCAAGTGCTCAGGGCTAAACATCCCGGTGTCAGGGTTATTATATTATCCATGTTTGAAGACGCCGAAAAGGTGCTGCTCATGGTGAAAATGGGGGTTAAAGGCTACCTGCTCAAGGATTCTGAACCTTACGAAGTTGAAGAGGCCCTTTTGAAGGTTTCGCAGGGGGAGCTTTATTATCCCGAATTTGTAACCCGCCACCTGATCACCAATTTCAACAGCAAATTAGAGAATATTAAGCTTAACCCGCGCGAGATTGAGTTTCTGCGCCTTACCGGTACCGAGCTCACCTATAAAGAAATTGCCGACACCATGAATATCAGCGTGCGTACCGTTGATAGTTACCGTGATCAGCTTTTTGAGAAACTTCAGATCAAAAGCCGCGTAGGGTTGGTTTTATACAGCATAAAAAATAAATTGATTGAATTGTAATTTGCTAATAAATTTAGCAAATTTGTTCAATGTCACATGAGGAAAATCCGGATTTTTTTAAGGGACGAGGGGCGCAGGTAAATACCCACAATAAGTTTCTGAAAAACAAGTATGTACTTGATCATATCGAGGGAATTGACGAGCCTTTGCTTGAAAATTCCAACACACAGCTTTTTGAAGAAACACCCAAAAAAATAGTAAGCGAATCCAATAGTCCCGATCTGAGCCATATGTACTCCATAAACCCTTACCAGGGTTGTGAGCATGGTTGCATATATTGTTATGCCCGAAACAGTCATGAGTATTACGGCTTTAGCGCCGGGCTTGACTTTGAACGCAAGATCATCATTAAACCCAACGCGCCGGAATTGCTTGAGCAATATTTCAACAAAAAAAATTATAAGCCGGTTTGCATTATGCTGTCGGGTAACACCGATTGCTATCAGCCTGTTGAACGTAAACTGGGGATAACGCAGAAGCTGTTGGAAGTTTTTTGGAAATATAGAAACCCGGTAAGTATCATTACCAAAAATAACGTGATCCTGCGGGATATCGATCTGCTTGCTGATATGGCCAAGCTGAACCTTGTGCATGTCAATGTATCCATCACCTCTCTTAATGAGCAATTGCGTCAAAAACTGGAACCCCGTACAGTAACAGCGACAGGCAGGCTGGCGGTGGTGCAGAAGCTATCTGAAAGAGGGATTCCTGTGCGCGTAATGGCTGCTCCTATTATTCCCGGTTTAAACAGTAACGAAGTACCCAACATCATCCGTGCCGCGGCTGACCGTGGCGCTTTGGCGGCAGGTTTCACCATGGTGCGCCTCAATGGGAGCATTGCCGAAATTTTTAGCGACTGGATTTACAAAGCCTTCCCCGACCGGGCCGAAAAAGTATTGAATATGATCCGTTCAACGCATGACGGCAACTTAAATGACAGCGATTACGGCCGCCGGATGAGCGGTGATGGCAAAATAGCCGAATCCATCCATCAAATGTTTAAAATGGCCTGTAAACGCTTTATGGCCGACAGGCAGATGCCGGAATATGACTATAGTTTGTTTGTACCGAAGAAGGGGAAGCAGACGAGTTTGTTTTGAGATTCTTTAACGAAATGGATTTTTTGTAAACTTGATAAAAGTGTATAGCAATGGTATTAATATTAAAAAATGGAGCGCCAAGAAAAGAGATAAGGGCTATTGAGAAAAAAGTTTATAAAGAAGCTCCGGTTACTGGTTTCGATGCAAAAAAATACAACGGCGTGATTTCCTTAAACGAGAGCGCAATGGCTATTCAAGCCAAACTTAGAAATGAATGGAAAAGAGATTTTAGTTGATTTCTACTTTATGTAATTTACTTAAGAAATAGACATCAATCCCAGTCCCCATTCCTACCCCAATCGCATAACACAACAAATCACTCCACAAAAAACCTTCACCCAACACTAACCTGCCAAACAAGGTGTGTCGCAGGTCATTTATCCAGGGCGCTTTATAAAGCTGGCTAAACTCTATCGCAAAGCAAAATATCAAAGCTACTATCACATTGAATTTAACAGACTTGTTGATAAAAAGAAACCGCATGATAAAGTAAACCATGGTAGCCCATAAAATATCGCCGATAAATAAAGGAATAGCGGCAAAATGCCTTGATAATAGCCCCAGGACTATGGCAATTATAATGAGAATGAAATAAGTAATCCGGTTCTTCTTGAACTTCATCTTTTTATGAATGGTCATTACTTTACTTGCATAAGTTAATCATAGTTTTAAAAAGGGGTGATTGGGAATTAAAATATGGTTTTAACAATAGTAGGGAATAAATACGAATGAAGCGTATTCATTACCCTTTTTGGATCTTGTAAAATTCTTATCCGCAAGCTTAACCTCAAATACAATACCCTTTGATTGTAAATTAATGATTTTAACAGTATCCGGCTTTTGAAGGTGTACCTTATTAAGGGTATAGTTAGGTTTAGTTAATATTTTCTGATCGTCGGAGAGCTGATCGGCAATTCGTTCAGATAGTATTGCTTTATAGTTTTTAAGTATTTCCCGTTTATGTTTATTTTCGTAAGCATTCAGGAAGGCATTGAATTTTGTTCGTTTACCGGCATCAAATATATAGTTAGCTTCAATGAGCCTGTTTTTTTTAAGGTCGATGTTCAGATATTCGATATAAGGTGAAAGCAAATCTCTTCCATGGTAGTCTAACCTAACCTTATAACTTAGTATCCTTGAGTTTGAAAATAAAATGGCAGTTTCAATCTGTTCCGTTGGTGTAGAAATACTGTCATTAGACCGATCGACCTGGGCGGTAAATAGTTTTTTTAAGGCAGTTTCGGAGCTTAGGTCTGGCTTTGGGTCAGATAATATCCATTCACTGGCTTTTAGAATAAGCAAGTTGAGCGGATTATAAATTTCTCCTTTTGTGTTTTGTGAAAGCAGAATAGTACTTTCTGTTTCACAATCAGGCAAACAATTTAGCTTATAAGCCGTCCAGTTGATTTTGCCATTATTATTTTGACCGAATGCTTTAAAGGATACCGGTACTAATAGACAAAGAAGACCAATGATAAAGTTGATTTTTGAAGCCGCTTGCGTTAGGTTTGGCATTGATTGATTTTGACAAAGCCAATATATAAATGATTGAAACAAAAAAGGCACCCATTGGGTGCCTTTGATATATTTAACTTTATAAATGGTTGCTTATGCTTCTTCAGCTTCCAAGGCCATTTGCTCGTCAACAAGGATCCGTCCGCAATGTTCGCAAACGATGATCTTTTTACGCTGACGGATGTCTGACTGGCGCTGAGGCGGGATTTGGTTAAAGCAACCAGAGCATGAATCACGTTGGATGGTTACAACTGCAAGGCCGTTTTTAGCATTTTGACGTAAACGGGTGTAAGCAGTTAATAAACGCTCTTCGATGTTGTCCATAGCTTTTGCAGCCTGGGCATTCAACTCAGTTTCTTCTTTTTCAGTTTCGGCAGTAATGGTGCCTAATTCTTCTTTCTTTGCGTCAAGGTCGCTCTGACGGGCTTCCAAATCGGCAAGGGCTTTTTCGTAAACCTGGGTTTTGTTGGTGATCTCGAAGCCGTACTCACGGATCTTCTTTTCGCTCACCTGTATATCTAAGCCCTGAATCTCAATTTCTTTTGAGATTGCGTCATATTCGCGGTTGTTTTTAACCTCGTTTAGCTGGCCTTCGTATTTTTTGATGTTTGCCTGAGCTTCTTTGATCAGGTTTTTACGGGTAACTATGTCATCTTCCACATCGTCAAGTTCACCTTTGATCTTTTGGATGCGGGTTTCAAGGCCTGCAACGTCGTCCTCAAGGTCGGCAACTTCCATTGGCAATTCGCCCCTTACCTGGCGGATCCTGTCAATCTTGGTGTGGATAGTTTGTAGCTCGTATAAAGCTTTAAGCTTTTGTTCTACGGTTTGTTCCATTAAATAAAATATTTGACGGGGTTTGTATTTACTTCTGTTAAACGGACGGCAAAGATAGGGAATTTTTTTCTAATTATTTCATACAATAATTGCTGCGTAAATTGTTCACTTTCAAAGTGTCCGATATCTGCAATAACTATCTTTCCTTCGGCATCAAAAAACTCGTGATACTTGTAATCGGCAGTGATAAAAACATCAGCTCCGGCAGCTATGGCATGCTTCAGCAAAAAGCCTCCCGAACCACCGCAAACCGCCACTTTTTTAACGTGTTTACCCAATAATTTAGTATGCCGTATCACATGCGTGCGCATCTTATCCTTTACATGAAACAGGAAACTTTCCTCGTTGATTGGTATTTCCAGCTCACCTATCATACCCGAGCCAACCTGCTGATGCTGGTTGGTTAAATTATAAAGATCATAGGCAACTTCCTCATAGGGATGGGCCAGGATCAGTGCCATCAGAATTTTGCTTTCCAGGTTGGCCGGATAAACGGTTTCAATACGCACCTCGTTTTCCTTGTGGCGTTTACCGACTTCGCCAACGTAAGGATTAGCAGCTTCATTGCCCTTAAAGGTGCCGGTACCTTCGGTATTAAAACTCACTTCGCTATAATTGCCAATGTTGCCGGCACCTGCATTAAACAATGCGTCGCGTACGGCATCGGCATGGCTCAACGGAACATAGGTAACCAATTTTTTAATCAGGTTATGTTTGGGCAGTAGTATGCGGGTGTTCTTTAAACCCAAAGTTTCGCAAATACGGGCGTTAACGCCTGTCATGATACTATCCAGGTTGGTATGAATGGCATATATCGCGATCCCTTTACGGATAGCTTTTTCAACCACACGCTCTACATAAGTTTTGCCGTTGAATTTTTTCAATCCCTTGAAAACTATAGGGTGGTGAGATATGATCACCTGGCAACCGGTAGCGATAGCTTCGTCAACCACAGCTTCGGTACAGTCAAGCGAAACAAGCGCCTGGCTCACTTCCTGGTCGGGGTTACCAACTATCAAGCCAGAATTATCATAATCTTCCTGGTAGTTGAGTGGCGCAAGGCTTTCGAGGTATGCAGTCAGGGCTGATAATTTCATTAATCAAGTATAACAATAAATAATGGCGTTAGTTAGCTGCTCATTTTAGCCATCTGGTAGCTTTCATAAGCCATGTTCTTATTATACTCCAAAGTTATCGACTTATTGTTGATCAAATCTACAATAGTACCTATAACGCAAAGTCCTCCTGTAAAAAAGTAAAGGATGCCCATACCTATCTGGCCCAATACAAAACGCTGAATCCCTGCAAAGCCAACAAAACCAAGCAGGGTAAATAATAATATATCCTGTGAGTTTTTGCGCTTGTTGCTGTAAACCATGTAGAAATATTTCTTTTGATTTTCGGTTAAATCGGGTGTTGCATGTTGTAAAAAGCCCAACTCCTCGGGCGAAAAACCGGCAAAAGTATTATAGGGGTCTTGTGGTGAACTCATGTTTGGTAAAGGCTTTGTTATTGCTATGAGTCAAATTTAAATATTTACCGCATTAAAACTATAGGTTAAAAAATGATTTAAAAATTCTTTCCCTTACATAGGGGTAAACCTGTATCCGGTTGTAATACCTGTATGAAAGTTTTAGTAACCGGCGCAACAGGTTTTATTGGCAGGCAGCTAAGCCTGGATTTGGCTATGCAGGGCTACGATGTTAAAGCCTTATGCCGCAATATCGATCATCCCTATCTAATAAAGCATAAAAATATTGAACCGGTTACAGGGAATATCCTGTATCGGCAAAGCCTGGGCAGAGCAATACAGGATTGCCATCAGGTTTATCACACAGCAGCTATGGCCAAAATGTGGTGCCGCAATCCTGATGATTACCATGAAACCAATGTTGTAGGCACCCGTAATGTGCTTGAAGTTGCCGCTAACGCTGGTGTGCAAAAAATTGTCTACACATCAACCTGCGGGGTATGGGGCCCAACGGTGAAGCATCCCATGAGCGAGAGCGATCCACGCATAGCGGGCTTTCCCATCGCATATGAGCGTACCAAATACCTGGCCGAACTTGAGGTGCAAAACTTTGCAAAGCAGGGAATGCAGATAGTTACCGTAAACCCATCGCGCGTATATGGCGAAGGGCCTGTTACCGAGAGTAATACAGTGGGCAAAATGGTTTCGGCCTATTTGCGGGGCAAATGGCGTTTTATTCCAGGTAGCGGCGAGCAGGTAGCTAACTATGCTTTTTTAAATGATGTTGTTAACGGACATATAGCTGCCATGGAAAAGGGCCGGAGTGGCGAGCGCTATATTTTAGGTGGAGAAGATATCAGCTTTAATACTTTTTTCAATGTGATACATGAGGTGTCAGGTAAACAGCATCGCCTCGTTCACCTGCCTTTAAAAGCGATTGAATTTTATAGTCATATTGAAAAGTTGAAAACACAACTTACGGGCTTGCGTCCTTTCTTTTTGCCTGAATTTGCCGAGCGCTTAAAGTACGATCAGAAATACAGCAGTAATAAAGCCATAACGCAACTGGGTTACCGGATAACCCCTTTTACCGAAGGAATGCACAAAACAATTAATTACCTGATACAAGCCTGAATCATGATAAACCAAACCGCCATCATAACCGGCGCCAGCGAAGGATTGGGCAAATCGTTTGCCATTGAACTGGCATCGCGGCAAATAAACCTGGTATTGGTATCGCTGCCTTCATCGGGTTTGCCCGAGCTGGCATCCTTTATCCGCAAAAACTTTGAGGTTAAAGTAAATTATCTGGAAATTGATTTAACACTTGCCGAAAGTTACCCGGCAATTTTTAATTACCTTAGTGATGAGCAAATCACGGCGCATCTGCTTATCAATAACGCAGGCCTGGGCAACTGGTCGTGGTTTGAAGATCTCAACATCGGTTTCTATAAAAAGCAAATTGAACTAAACGTGATTACACCTGTACTGCTTACACGCTTGTTTCTGGCCCAGACCGATACCTCGGCTACTTCATATATATTAAATGTAGGCAGTTTGGGCGGTTTGTTTGTGGTGCCTAAAAAGCAGGTTTATGGTGCAACCAAATCATTCATCAGGTATTTTACCAAATGCTTGCAGCTGGAACTGCATGGTTCAAACGTAAAGATCAGCCTGCTTAGTCCTGGAGGTATTAATACCAAGCCCGAACTGCTGGTGATGAATAATAAGCTCAAAGGTATATCAAAGGCAACCATTATGGAGCCCGGGCACGTAGCACGTATAGCGGTGGATGGTTTGCTGAAAGGAAAAAAAGAGATCATCCCCGGTATGATAAACCGGATGCTTGTTTTATTAAACAGTTTGCTGCCTGCCGGTGTTAAAGAAATCATTATAAGACAGCGACTGGCCACCATTATTAAAAGCTGACAGCATGATCATTTCATTACTTACCTATAGGCATATTAAAAATCTTTGCAGCTTTTTTAAGCGCACGCGCAATAGCTTTAAGCTTATTAATAACGAGCGTATTGTTATTATTTCGGGCAGCATGCGCGGGTTGGTGCTGTATTTTGACCGCGATGCCTGCGAGGTAAAAAATGGCGAAACAGACTTTATAAGTATCGATATAACCCGCGATTTTTCGGTAGATATGCTGATGCGGATCCTCGTGAACCACAATATGATAACCCCTGTTTTTGAAGGCTGATAGCATCCCTGCTCTTAATTAAGCCGTTACATAAGTGAACACCTGCCTGTCCGTATCCGAACGGTAGTAGATTGTGTTGTTTGTTTAAGTTGTTGATAAATAGGCGTTTAATATATTGGCATTGTTTTATCTGCCGTACAAACAGATAAAATGGATTTTTATGCTGAAGAACTATATCAAAACGGCCTGGCGTAATCTCATTCGTAATAAATTTTATTCGGTGATCAATATTGCTGGGTTAACTGTGGGCCTTGCCATCGGAATCCTCATCTTGCTTTGGGTGCAGGACGAGTTTAGCTTTGACAGTTTTCATAAAAACGCGTCCAATATTTATCGGGTAGAACTTTTTGGTGGTACCGGCGCATCAAAACAGATCTGGCAGGTTACCGTTGCGCCGATGGGCCCTTTGGCTAAACAGGAGCTGCCCGCTGTGCAAAACCAGGTGCGCCTTACCGATAACTGGCTTTTTTCATTGTATAAATACCAGGATAAAGTTTTCAGTGAGCAGGCGGTTGGTTTTGCCGATCCATCGCTGTTTACCGTATTTGATTTTCCGCTGATTGAGGGTAATAAGGCAAAGCCTTTTGTAAGCGATAATTCGGTTGTGATCACAAAAAGTACAGCAAAGAAATATTTCGGGAGTGCGGATGCCATTGGAAAAGTTATTGTTGCCGATAATAAAGAGAACTTTACGGTATCGGGTGTTATTAATGATTTTCCACTTAACTCAAGTATTCATTATGACATGATCATGCCCATGAGCTATCATGTTAAGGTCTTTAAAGTTGATGTGAACCATGATTTTAGTAATTATGCTTATGAAACCTATTTGCAGCTAAGGCCCGGCACATCATTAAAACAGCTATCGGCCGATTTGAATAGCATTCACCTGAAACGGAAGCCCGAGGATACCGATGCTGACTATCTCGTGCTGCCCATCAGTAAAATGCATCTTTACAATGCCGACGGCACCGACCGCGGTATCAGCACTGTACGCATCTTTATTATTATAGCTTTAGTAATACTGGTTATTGCCTGTATTAACTATGTTAATCTTTCAACAGCGCGGGCCATGCTGCGGGCCAAGGAGATCAGCATGCGAAAGATTATCGGCGCAGCAAAAACACAATTGTTTATGCAGTTTGTCATCGAAACGGCCTTGTTGTTCATGCTTTCGTCGGTTTTGGCGGTGCTGGTAATTTATAATGTGATGCCGGTATTTAATACAATTGCAGGCAAGCAGCTGGTGTTTAATCTTTCCGACTTCCACATCTGGCTGGTTATCGCAGGAACAATAACCGCTACCCTGCTATTATCCAGTATTTACCCGGCATTGTTGCTTTCATCTTTCGAACCGTTGAAGGCACTTAAAGGCAAAATATCAAACGGTATTGGCGATGTGCTTTTCCGTAAAATACTGGTGGTAGTGCAGTTTACCTTTTCGGTAGTGCTTATTGTGAGTACTTTGGTTATTACCCGGCAACTCAAGTACATCCAGTCGAAAAATTTAGGGTACGATAAAAGCCGCGTTTTTGGTGTTTGGCTGCGCGATGCCTCAAGGCATTATGATGCCGTAAAGACCGAGCTTTTGAAGGAACCCGGTATAGAGGCCGTAACCCATGCAACGAGCAGTATCATTAGTAGCGGCATGATATCGGGGGATAATTCATGGGATGGCAAGGCGCCAGGCCAAACATTTATCCTTCACCCTATGGGGATAGATAAAGACTTTATCCGGTTTTTTAAACTCAAAATGCAGCAAGGCGGCAGCTTTACCGGTGCTGTAGCAGATTCCACTCATTTTATACTTAACGAAGCAGCCGTAAAGGAAATCGGGATGAAAAACCCTATCGGCAAGCATTTCCGTTTCCAAAAAACAAACGGAACCATCATCGGCGTAATTAAAGACTTTCATTTTGCCAGCCTGCGCGAGAAAATTGCGCCTGCTATTTTCTTTTATCGCCCTGCTGTTTATCAAACCATGTATATAAAAACCAGCACCAATAATGCTGCCGCAGCTATAGCCGCAGTGGGTAGCCAGTTTAAACAATACAACGGCGAGTTTCCTTTTTCTTATAACTTCCTGGACGAAGAATTCAATAACCTTTACCAGGGCGAACAGCGTGAAGGAACTTTGTTTAACTATTTTGCAGGGATTGCAATTTTTATCTCCTGCCTTGGCCTGCTTGGTTTGGCGGCCTTTACCGCCCAGGTGCGCACCCGCGAAATAGGCGTGCGCAAAGTTTTAGGCGCAACAGTAGGCAGCGTGGTTACCCTGTTGGCTAAAGATTTTATCAAGCTTGTGTTGATAGCTATTGTAGTAGCTTTTCCGATAGCATGGCTGGCTATGAGCCACTGGCTTGATGCTTTCGCCTACAGAGTGGGTATTAGCTGGACAACTTTCCTGTTATCTGCAGTTATTGCCATATTGATAGCCTTTATTACCATCAGTTTTCAATCGATTAAAGCCGCACTGGCTAATCCGGTTGATAGTTTGAGGAGGGAGTAGCTTAAATGTTTCTCCCTCCTGACAAATTGTAGAGTCCAGACTTACGAAGTTTTCAAAACTTCGTAAGTCTTCAACTGTTTTGTCACTTACCCATCAGAGTCCGCCAGAGTTTCAAATCTGCAAGTGGATTTTTTTGATACCTAATTCCTAAAATAGTTCCACCAGCCGCTCCAAAGCCATCCCTCTTGATCCTTTGATCAGGATAGTTGAATTGGTAATAGGCTGTGCTTTCAAAGCTGCAATAGCATCTTCGGCGGTTTCATAAAACTTGTCCATGGTCCACGGTCTATGGTCTACGGACTGGGACGCAGCCAAAAAATCCTTGCCGATAAAAATCCGTTCATTAACAGCTGTATCCATTGCCTTTTTAATTACTGCCGCGTGTTCAACTGCCGCTTCCGGGCCCATTTCAAACATATCCCCCAAAATAAGCACTTTTCTTTTTGCATCAATTTTGCCCACGTTTTCAATGGCAACAAACATGCTGCTCGGGTTGGCATTGTAGTAATCGCAAATGAGGGTATTGGTAGCCGTTTGCACAATTTGCGAGCGGTTGTTTTTAGGTTGATAGCCTTCTATACCGGCATTAATTTCATTGGCCGATAAGCCGAGGTAAGTACCAATACATATCGCCACTAAAATATTAGGCAAATTATAAGTGCCGGTTAGCTGGGTTTTAACTTTATAGCTGTCGCCTGTTTTATTGTTGGTCCACTCCAAAGTAAGTAACGGAGAGTTCTCTAACAGTTCACCGTTGATTAGGTTATCAATAGCATCAGTACCATAATATTCTACATGAGGTAAATGGCGAGCATCAGCCATCTCCATTAAAACAGTATCGTCGCTATTTATAAAAACAACACCGCCTGCATTACCTGCTCCCCCTTTAGGGGGCTGGGGGGCGAAGAAATCATACAGCTCCCCTTTACCCTTCTTTACGCCTTCAACTCCGCCAAAACCTTCCAGGTGTGCTTTACCAACATTGGTAATTAAGCCATGCGATGGCTGAGCGATGCTGCACAGCAGCTCAATCTCTTTTTGATGGTTGGCGCCCATTTCAATCACGGCCACTTCATGGCCGGCATCAATGGTTAGTATAGTAAGCGGCACGCCAATATGGTTATTTAAGTTACCCTGGGTGGCCTGGGTTTTGAAATGCTGTGAAAGCACGGCATTGATCAGCTCCTTGGTGGTGGTTTTGCCATTGGTGCCGGTAAGCCCAATAACCGGGATGCCAAGCTGGCGGCGATGGTGGCGGGCCAGATCCTGTAAAGTAGTTAAAACATCCTCAACCAATAGATATTGCTCGCTCAGCTGATATTCGGGGTTATCAATTACGGCATAAGCCGCACCGGCCTCAACTGCTTTTTGAGCGAATGTATTTGCATCAAACTTTTCGCCCTTGAGCGCGAAGAACAGGCTGCCGGGTGCTATTTTCCTGGTATCGGTGCTTATTACGGGATGTTTGAGGTATATATCGTAGAGTTGGGTTGTGGTAGTCATGTGTGTTGAACAAATACAATTCAAAATATGTCATTATTATCTTGCGCTCGTTTGCAATGAGTGCTTAACGTGGTTCGGCGATTGTATCGCAAGGCCTGCGTTTTAAACGCAAACCCATTTTAAGCGCTCGTTGCAAACGAGCGCAAGTTTTCTCATCAAACTTAGCAAAAATTATTCCCCCTTATTCATCCAGCCAATTACAGCTTTGATTTCACCATAGCTGTAATCATCGCCTAAGATTTCTTTCAGGGGCGATAGCCTTTCAGCTCCATAACTTTCAACGGCATCGGCAATAACAGCGATCTTTTTCTGCGGAACTATTTCCGTGATATCCAGATCTCCATTTTGCACATAATAGCTCAGGTGTGTTTCTATGGTAGCTGCAGTAAACCCACGTTCAGCCGCTATTTCGGCAACCGTTTTCCCGGAGCGGTATAGCTCAAATGTTTCGGCCTTTGTATCCTTACCGCGAGGCGATGATGTTGACTTTGCGGGTTTAGCCTTGCGCTCGCGTTTAGGCGATTTCTGTTTAATTTTTGAACCGAGGCCTTTCTCTGCGCAATACTCCTTAACCGGCTGTAGCAGCTCCCGGCCATAGCGTGCCAGTTTAACATCGCCAAAACCTGATATTAATCGTAGTTCATCCAAACTTTGTGGCAGGTAGGTAGCCATTTCCTGTAGTGTGGCATCGGATACAATAACATAAGCCGGTACATTTTCACTCTCGGCAATGCCACGCCTAACCTCCCTTAGCCGGTTGAATAATGGAACCTCATGCGGCAGGCTTTCTTCATGATGAACTTCCTCTACCTTCTCTATTTCAATAAACTCAACCTTTTGGCCACCTTTTAAAACATCTGCACTTTGCGCCGTAAGCTTTAAAACCGGGTACTCGTCCCCGGCGGTTTGCAGGTATCCCATGGTTACCAGTTCGCGGATATGATGTTGCCAGTCGGCCTTGCTAATATCTGCGCCAATACCATAGGTTTTAAGCTGTTTATGTTCTTCGCGGATCTTGTCGCTTTTTGATCCCCGTAAAAAATCGATCACATAGTTTGCCCCGAAGCGTTCATTTAACCGGGCTACTGCCGATAACGCCTTTTGAGCAATCAATGTACCGTCAAAGCGTTTATACTCGGTAAGGCAAACATCGCATGAACCGCATTTGGCCGGAAATTGCTCATCGAAATATTTCATCAGGTATTGCCTGCGGCAGGACAATAGCTGGCAATACTTCACCATATCATTGAGCTTGTTGAGCATGATACGGCTTTGTTGTTCGTTACCCTCAACTTTGGCAAAGCCCTGTAATTTCATCGCGTCACCGGGCGAGTAAAGCAGCAATGCTTCGGATGGTAAGCCATCACGCCCTGCCCTGCCGGTTTCCTGGTAATAGCCTTCAATGTTTTTAGGCAGATCAACATGCACCACATAGCGCACGTTTGATTTATTGATACCCATGCCGAAAGCGATGGTTGCCACAATGATCTTCAGGTCATCGCGTAAAAAGGCTTCCTGATTGCGGGCTTTAACCTCGTTGCTTAAACCAGCATGATAAGCTTCGGCAGCAAAGCCCTCATCCTTTAAATCCTCGGCCAAAGCTTCGGTTGATTTACGGGAGAGGCAATAAATAATGCCCGACTCATCTTTATGCTCATTCAAAAAGGCAATGAGCTGTTTAAAGCTATTCTTTTTAGGGGTTACCCGGTAAGTGATATTTGCCCTGTTAAATGAGGATACAAATATTGCCGGCGAATGAAGATTTAATTTCTCCAGAATATCTTTTTGCGTGAGTTTATCGGCCGTAGCTGTAAGCGCTATAACCGGTACCGCCGGAAATTCTTCCTTAAGCCCGGCAAGCATTAAATACTCAGGCCTGAAATCATGCCCCCATGACGAGATACAATGTGCTTCATCAATGGCTATCTGGGCTATTTTCAGCGTTTTCAGAAAGGGGATGAGCTTATTCTCTTTGTTATCCTTGCTCTCGGCACTGAACAGGCGTTCGGGGGCAAGGTAAAGCAGTTTGATCTCGTTGTTCCTCAATCTGTTCACTAAAACCCTTGTTTCTTCAGGGTTTAGTGACGAATTAAGAAAAGCCGCCGGGATGCCGTTAACGTTCAGGCTATCTACCTGGTCTTTCATCAAGGCGATAAGCGGAGATATGACTATGGTAAGCCCATCAAGTAATACAGCAGGCAGTTGATAGCACAATGATTTACCACCACCAGTAGGCATCAGCGCCATAACATCCTGCCCCTTTAGTATATTTTGAATAATAGCTTCCTGATCGTGCCTGAAGGCACTATAACCAAAATATTTTTGCAGGGCCTGGATAGGTGTCATGATAAATTTCAAATGTGCAGATATGCAAATGTGCAGAATTCATTTAAATTTCAGATGTGCGAATGTGCAGATATGCAAATGATGGATTCTAAATGTGCAGATTATAAATGTGCAGATATGCTGATGTGCAAATTTTAAAATACTTTGCATCGCTGTAAATAACAACAAAGCATTTTCAAATCATTTGCATATCTGCACATCCGGAATTTGCACATCAAAATAATCTGCACATCTGAAATTTGCACATCCACTAATCTGCCAATATTTTTATGCATATTAGCTTATCTCTTTTCTCCTACACATTATTATATATTATATGATAAAAAGATATTTACTTCTACTTGTATTTATAGGCTTTTTTTGCCCGGCTTTTGCACAAAAAATTCAGTCGCCGCAGGAGTTTCTGGGGTATAAGCTGGGAGAGCATTTTACGCCGCATTATCGTATTGTTGAATATTTTAGATATGTAGCTTCGGCCTCAAAAAATGTAAAGCTGCAGCAGTTTGGTACTACTAATGAGGGCAGGCCTTTACTTGCGATGTTCATAGCATCTGATGAAAATATTGGCAGGCTGGAAGAGATCCGTCATAATAACCTTAAGCTGGCCGGAATTGAAAGCGGTGGCGGCAGCACTGCCATGCCGGTTGTTACCTGGTTAAGCTACAACGTGCATGGTAATGAGCCTGCATCAAGTGAAGCTTCAATGTGGACTTTGTTTGATCTGGTTGATCCGGCGAACATCGCCACCAAGGCCTGGCTCAAAAACATGGTGGTTGTTATCGACCCCTGTTTAAATCCCGATGGACGCGATCGCTATGTGAATTTTTATAATTCGGTAGTTGGTGCAGCGCCAGATCCCAGCCCAACATCGCGCGAGCACATTGAACCATGGCCGGGTGGGAGGGTAAACCATTTTTACTTTGACCTTAACCGCGATTGGGCGTGGCAGCAGCAAAAAGAAACCCAGGCACGTGTGGGTTTATACAACCAATGGCTGCCGCAGGTTCATGTTGATTATCATGAGCAGGGTTATAATGCACCTTATTACTTTGCCC
The DNA here is from genome assembly GCF_047324315.1 of Mucilaginibacter sp. Mucisp86. Taxonomy (NCBI): domain Bacteria; kingdom Pseudomonadati; phylum Bacteroidota; class Sphingobacteriia; order Sphingobacteriales; family Sphingobacteriaceae; genus Mucilaginibacter; species Mucilaginibacter sp. Mucisp86. The sequence continues at coordinate 2,502,732 of NZ_CP168503.1, read as the reverse complement.
CAGCTGCTGAACCATATCATAAGGATATTACACCATGGCAACGCCAGTTCCAGATCACCATTGGTAAAAACAACGCCAAATATTTTGACCAAAACGGCTGGATGTATTTTACCAAATATGAGTTCGACCTGCTGTATCCTTCATATGGTGATACCTATCCTTTATATAATGGCTCTATCGGCATGACTTACGAGCAGGGTGGCATTAGTGCCGGTTTGGCTGTGGTTACCCGCAGCGGCGATACCCTTACGTTGGTGCAACGCGTGGCCCATCACCATTCAACAAGTTTAAGTACACTTGAAATAGCTGCATTAAATACCCAAAAGCTTTTGGACGAGTACAAAAAGTTTTTTGACAACAGCCGGGCCAATCCGCCGGGCGAATACAAAACTTATGTTATCAAAAATGATAATAACAACAAAGTTAACGCAGTGGCAAAGATGCTGAGCCGCAATGGTATCCAGTATGGTTTTGGTTTAGCCAATAAGGCGGTTACCGGCTTTAATTATGTGACCCAAAAAACAGAACAATATAATGTTGGTACAAATGACCTGGTAATTAATGCCTACCAGCCCAAAGCAGTATTGCTGCATGTGCTTTTGGAACCAAAAACATTTATACCCGATTCAAATACATACGATATTACGGCATGGTCGCTTCCGTATGCCTATGGTTTAAAAGCTTATGGCTTAAAGGAGTCTTTTAAGCCCGTCAGCGCAGAATGGAGTGTGGCCGAACCGAAGCCACTGGTAAATACGCATGCCTATGCTTATGTATCGGCATGGCAATCGGTTAATGATGTGAAATTTTTGGCTGCTTTGCTTAAAAAGAAGATCAAAGTTCGCTATGCCGAAAAGCCGTTTGAAGCCGGTGGCAAGCAATTTACAGCAGGCTCAATAATTGTTACCCGCGCAGGCAACGATCTGGCTGACTTTGACCAGGTAGTTACGCAAACTGCCGCGTCACTTAACCAGGAGATCACCCCCATTTCAACCGGGTTTGTGGATAAGGGGTCAGATATAGGTTCGGACGCGGTAAGATATATCCATCAACCTAAAATAGCTTTGATTGCCGGCGATGGCGTTAACTCGGAAGCCATGGGCGAGGTTTGGCATTTGTTTGAAGCACAAATCGGATACCCGGTTACTTTAATCAGGTATCAGGACTTAAGTCGCACAAAACTGGGCGAGTTTGATGTGGTGATTTGTCCGGATGGCCGCTATGAAGATTTTCCTTCGGATAAATTACAGAACTGGATCCGTGATGGGGGTAAGCTGATAGCAGTGGATAACGCCGTGTCATTACTGGTTGATAAAAAGGGTTTCCTGATTAAGCATAAGGAAGAGAAAAAAGAAGACAAGGACAAAGAAAAGGACAAGGATAAAACCGTTAAATTATATGGAGATCGTGACCGGTTAGCACTTAGCGAATCAATTCCTGGCGCTATTTATAAACTGAACCTTGATAATACCCACCCGCTTGGTTTCGGTTTGCCGGATTATTACTATTCACTTAAGCTGAATGATGATATCTATGATCTTTTTTCGGGCGATGATGGCTGGAATGTAGGTACCATTAAAAAGGATGGCTATGTATCAGGCTTTGTTGGCCAGGAATCAAAAAAGAAGATCAATAACGGTTTGCTGCTTGGCGTGCAGCCTATGGGCCGTGGCTCGGTTGTTTATATGGTTGATGACCCGCTGTTCCGCAGTTTCTGGGAGAATGGTAAACTGCTATTTAGCAATGCCGTGTTTATGGTGGGACAGTAATAGCCTCGCCCCCCAGCCCCCTAAAGGGGGAGTTTTTGATTAGCATGGTCTTAATAAATACAAAAAGCCTGTTTCCATTTTGAGAAACAGGCCTTTTAATTATAAAAGCGATGTAGCTGCTCCCCCTTTAGGGGGCAGGGGGGTTAATTATTCCCCTTCACCCTGCCTTTTTCATCATCGGCGCCTGAGCGGTGTTCGCGCATTTTGATGGCGTTGTTACCAAAGTTGTAGGTAAACGTGAGGCGCATTACGCGGGTATCATTCTTTTGTTTAATGACAAAGTTATTGTTTACCACCTGGCTGCTTAAGTCATTACGGCGGATGTTGAAGATATCATCACATGAAGCTTTAACGTTGAATTTTTTATTCATGAATGATTTGCTGATGCCCATATCTACCGAATAGCGCGGCCTGATTTTATAAATACCATAAGTTAATGCCGATTGATAATCGCCCATTACCTCGAAACGGTAACCTGCAAATTTGAATGTTTGTGTTGTACGGCCCTGGAAAGCCCATTGTCCGTCGTTAAATTTTTGTCCGGCAAGGGTATCTGATTTAAAGCCCAGGTAAAACGCAGTGGCGTTAACATTACCTTCCCACCATTTAGTAATGGTAAATGGTGTGTTGATGTTGATATTGTAACCGGTTTGGGTTTGCAGGTTCTGGTGTGTTTCGAACGAGCGTTTGCCTTCGGTTAATATCAACTCGGTGATAGCGTCGGTAGTATGACTGTAGCCTAGGCTTACGTTGATGGTTTTATTATAGGTATAGTTAAACTCAAAGTTTTGAGTGTATTGCGGGTTCAGGAATGCGTTACCTTGTGAATAGGTATAAGGGTCAAGATAATAAACAAATGGGTTTAAATCGTCATATCCCGGGCGATCGATACGGCGGCTGTATGAAAAACTGATCTCGTTTTTATCGTTGATGGTTTGGTTAATGAACGCGCTTGGGAACCAGTTAAGATAGCTCCTCTTAACTGGTGTGCTGCCAATCAGGTTACCTGTCGACCGGGTTTGTTCGGCACGTAAGCCAATCTGTACCGAAAACTTTTTGAATTGTTTGTTCAGGTTTAAATACCCGGCATTAATTTTTTCGTCGTAAATAAAACGGTTGGTACGGGTGGTGTCATTTCGGTAAGCCCCGTTGTCGTAAATCTGTGCCTGCAGATCGTTGTCGGTTTTAACACTGCTAAACTTTACACCGGCTTCCAGTTTAATGGTCTTGGTAAGCGGTTTGGTGTAATCGGCTTTACCTGTGTATATGCTGATGGTTGACGGGGTTTGGTTACGCAGCATTTGTGGCGCATGCTGTACACTGCCATCCGGTAAGAAATAATCTGTATTGTACATGGCGTTTGAGTTGTTTTTGAATTTAGAATAATCCAAATCAATGCTCAGTTCCTGCCCGCTGGTATCAAGCTTAAGCCTGTCGTTAAGGTTAAGGGCAAAGTTTTTATAGGTTTGCCTGATATCAGAAGTGGTATGCAGTGATGAATCGGCCACGCCAAATTGCTTGCCTATAATAGTACGGTTATCATTCAGGTCTTTTTCACTGTTTGAATAACCGCTTACCACAAAGCCAATAGTGTGTTTAGCGGTAAGATCGTAATCGGCACCTAAACGGTAGTTGTTGTAATGATAGGTGCTTGGCATGTCGGAGTTTTGGTTGAAATAAGTTTTGTTGCCCAGTGTATCCGTAATAATCCGGTCAATGCCAATAGTATGGCCGCGTTTGTTATCGCCCCTGCTTAATGAAGTAAACACATTCAATCCGCCGTCTTTATGATTAAGGTTTAGGCTGCTGTTATCGCGCCAGTATTTGCTTTTAGCGCCGCCAACAGTAAGGCTGCCGTTAGTGCCCGATTGTGTATTCTTTTTTAATTTAATGTTGATAATGCCCGAGTTACCGGCCGCATCATATTTTGCCGATGGATTGGTAATGATCTCGATGGATTTAATGGTACCGCCATCTGTTGAGCGTAACAACGTGGCCAGTTGCGCAGGTGTAAGATAAGTTAGCTTATCGTTAATCATTACGGTTACACCCTGTTTGCCTTTCAGACTGATATTGTCATCCTTGTCAACAGTAACGCCCGGGGCACGCTCTAAAATTTCCATAGCGGTATTGCCGGCTGCCAGTACGCTGTTTTCAACGTTCATGACGGTGCGGTCTATCTTACGTTCAATAAGGGGTTTGGTTGCAGTGATGGTAACGGCCTTTAATTCAGTATTGCCTGTGTGCAGGTTTAATGCCGGAGCTGTAACCTGCGACGCATTTGCCGGAACAGCGAAGCTTTTACTTACTGCTTTTTGATAACCAACAACCGAGGCTTTGATGATATAGTTACCTGCTTTTATATTGGTAAAAACATAAACCCCGGCATCGTTACTTAATGCTCCCTTAACTACTGTTGAATCGGATGCACGTAATAGACTTACGGTTGCATAATCAAGGGGTTTGCCCTGCTCGTTAAGTAAGGCTCCGGATACCTTGGCGGCAGGCGGTGCCTGCTGGGCGAAGGATACACCGCAGCTGATAGCAACAAGCAGCAATGTACAAAATATGTTGTGTATGATAGTTTTCATTTTTAGTTCGGTTAAAAAGTAAGGGCAATACAATGCCAGTAAAGGATTAATCCTTTTTTAAAATTTGTAAATAAGTTTTCTTTAGTTTCCGGTGTGGTTTTTCCGGTTTTAAGGTTTTAGTAATTAAGAGATATAGGCGATTGTTTTCATAGTGTTCATGTTTTTGATTTAAATTTTTGGCAAAACAATCCCACCTGGCTTTTAGGCCATTTTTTGACTTTACTAAATTTATATTGCCGGATTGTCCGGAAGTGGTAATTGTGTTGCTTTTTACATTAAGATGCAAAAACAGGGGTATAGGTTACAGATTATTTTCACTTTTTAATGCGGGCATTAAATTTTTTGCGATATCCTTAATAATCCGGAAAGTAATTGGCATTTCATTTTGGCAGGGAATGTTTGCCTCCCCATTGCTTATCCTGTTGTTTAAAAGTGATTTGTCTCCCGCTTGCAACATAAAATAAAAAGGAATAATAAGCCCGCTAAAAATTAGCAGGCTTATATATTTAAAAATGCTTTTCATAGGACGGTGCTTTTATTGTGCTTTTGCGGTATCGGGGCTTGCCTGTAAGGTATCTTGTTCCTGTCTGAGCGCTTTTAAACTATCGGCTTTCAATTTGGCCGCCTTTACCGGGTCAACTTTACATTCCAGCCCGTTTGCCGTCATGATATAGGTGGCAGTGGTGATGCCGTCGCCGTCGCTTTTGCACTCATAGATATTAAAGTTAATGTTGCGGTCGAGTTTTTGATCAATAACAATTTTAGCGTTAAGAGGAACCTTAAGCGTAAGGTGTAGTTCCTGCCCGCGCCATAAAAAGCCTTGAGGCATTTCCAGGTGACGGTCGAAATTTAATACCGAATCTTTTTGCTCAAAACGATAAGAGGCACTGCGAGCGTTGATCAAAGCTTCCTCAAGGTTGCTGCCGCGGGCGCTGAAGGTTTCGATAAGCACAGGTTGTGGCACGTCGCTTTTTTCAATATCGATGTTAACGTTGCGGTTTGGCATGTCATCGCCATTAAAATCATCATCTAAAATGATCATGCCTTTAAAGCGCTCGTTTATTTTAAGGCGGGTACTGTCTTCGTTGCTTAAATACTTGGTATCATTTAGTTGCAAATAATAAGTATTGTTTGCAGTTGGCTTAAGTTTAACCGTTTGCGTAAACTTACCACCCTCGCGGAAGCTTGCTGCTGTTTTTACGCCATAGTATGAAACTGCGCCCAGCGAGGCTAACCAGATACATAACAAGGTAGTACCAATTGAGCGGTTAAATGAAGCTTTTTTAAACAGAAAGCCTATAGTTGATAAAATAATGGCCAATAACGGTATAGATAACACCAGGAAACCGCTCACCATAAAAATGCCGTTGGCCTGGTGATTAGTTATGTTGAACGGAAACAGGTGATAGATGCCCATATTACCTGCCGCAAACAAAGCGATAAGCGAAACGATGAGCGCTATAGTCATGCCGAGGCAGGCCAATAAAACGGCCGCGGCCAATAGTTTACCAAGTAAACTACCGGTACCTCTTAAAAAGGCTCCAAGATGTTCAAAAATATCGCTGATCAGGTCGCGCACCTGGTAAATGAAAGGTTTGGCTTCATGTTTAAAGTTTTGAAGGTTTTCGCGTACGGTGCTCAACTCTTCTTCAAAGTTCTTTTTAAAACCTTTCAGATCCTGCTTTTCGCCCTTCATGGCCATGCGGTCGGCACGGGTGATAGCTTTCGGGACAACCATCCAAAGTATTACATATATAACAAGGCCCATGGCAGCAAAAAACGTTGAGATAACAAAGGCCAGCCTTACCCAGGCCGGGTTAACGTCAAAATAATTGGCAATACCGGCACATACACCACTGATGAGGTGATCATCCGGATCGCGGAAAAGCCTGCGGCGTTCGGTGTTGTACTCAAACGGATTTCCACCGGCAGATTTGGCATCGGTTTCGGCAGTTTCAAAATCCTGCACGCTGCCCATCTGCTCGGTAACTTCCTTAACGTCTGCTTCCACAATAACTTGTTTGGCGTCACGGGCAAGGATTTCGTTAAACATTTCGGCAATGCGGTTTTCAATGTCGGTGGTGATCTCCAGGCTATCGGCCGAAGTAGAAAAATGACGCTTTACATCCGTCATATAATTCTTCAATACTTCGTAGGCATCTTCTTCAATATGAAAAACCATGCCGTTTATATTTATGATAATTGTTTTGTTCATGATTATGGTGAGTTAGTAGGTTTTTCTATTTTCTGTCCCCGATAGCTGTTTGAACAGCAAATACCAGTTCCTGCCAGGTTTTGTCTAATTGTTCAAGTACGGCGCGGCCTTCGTCCGAGAGCACATAGTACTTTCGGGGCGGCCCGGAAATTGACTCGACCCAGTTGTAGGTGAGCAGGCCATTATTTTTTAAACGGGTTAAAAGAGGATACAGAGTACCCTCAACTACAAGCAGTTGGGCTTTCTTAAGTTCAGCAATTATGTCTGATGCATATGTTTCGCCCTTAGCTATGATGGAGAGAATGCAATACTCCAGTATGCCTTTCCTCATTTGGGTTTGGGTGTTTTCGACGATCATAATACAAAGATATATGTTTTAGATTGTATTATGCAATACATAGTACTATAATTATTATTGTTTTAGCTGAATCTTAGTTTTTTGAAAAAAAAATGACGTTTTCAAAGAAATTACTTGACTTTTTGATAACGTAACATTACTTTTATGATTAATTAACTATTAACTGATCTTATTATTAACGAAATGAAAAAACTTCTACTCGTAAGTTTGTGCTTACTTGTGTTGTCTATGACGCAAGTATTCGCACAAAACCGTACAGTTACTGGTACGGTTACGGCCAAAGACGACGGCCTACCCATTCCGGGAGTAACAGTAAAAATCAAAGGGACCACACAGGGTACCCAAACCAACGCAGCCGGTAAATATTCTCTCAGCGTTCCGGCAAATTCAACACTCGTTTTCTCTTTTATTGGTATGGCTTCGCAGGAAGTTCCCAGCGGTAGCAAAACTATTTTGAATGTAGTGCTGGAGTCATCAGCAAAAAGTCTTGGTGAGGTTCAGGTAACAGGTGCGTTGGGTGTTAAGCGCCAGGCAAAAGAGCTTGGTTATGCAGCCACAAACATTTCAAATAAGCAACTTACCGAAACCCGCCCTACCAACTTTACCAACGGTTTAACAGCTAAGGTTGCCGGTTTGGTTGTTAGTACTGTGAACAACGGTCTTAACCCCGATACCCGTTTCACCCTGCGTGGTAACCGTCACATTATCGGTAACAACTACGCGTTGGTTGTATTAAACGGTACACCGGTATCTCCAAACGAGGTTACTACCATTAACCCGGACGACATTGAAAGCGTTAACGTACTGAACGGTGCAGGTGCGGCGGCCCTTTACGGCTCTGAGGCATCAAACGGTGCATTGGTTATTACTACTAAACGCGGCAGCAGCAGCGGTCAGCCAACCATTAACTATTCAAATACTTACTTATTAGAGTCAGTTGCATACATGCCTGCTTTACAAAACAAGTTTGGTGGTTACGGTGGTGAAGGTGCTCCCTACCAGGATGCAGTAACCGGTTTTATCACAACTACCGTTCCTTACGAAAACCAATCATATGGCCCTGCTTATGATGGTCACATGCAAATGTTAGGTATCCCGCTGGAGGATGGCACTATTCAGTCATTCCCATACCAATCACCTAAAGGTCAAAGCTATGCCCGTCGTTTCTTCAATACCGGTCACAGCGATCAAAACAACATCTCATATTCATCAGGTGACGCGGCAAACTCATTTAACTTTACCGCTTTCCGTTTAGATCAGACAGGTATCGTTCCAAAAGACAAATACAACAAAACGCAGTTCCGGATCTCCGGTACCAAAACTGCCGGTATTTTTAAAGTTGATGCAACAGCGAGCTTTTCACAAGGCAATACCGATACTTATGGTAATTATGGCGATATCTTAAGTACCATATTTAATACACCAAGCTGGGTTCCGCTACAGAACTATAAAGACCCAACTAAACCATTTGCTGATCCAAGCACTTACTTTAACTCTTATGGTATTAACCCATACTGGAGTATCAATAACTCAAGACTTACCAAACGTACGGATGTGTTTAATGGTAGCTTTAACGGCATTATTACCCCAACAAAATGGTTTGACGGTACTTATCGTTTAAGCTACAACGGTGGTACTTACCAGGAACAAAACAGGCGTGCCGAAATTGACTACACACCTTATGCACTGAGCGACCCTACAAACGGTGGCAGTACTGTTGGCTCAAGCTATGGTGCGTTAATTAATCCGGGTACTGTAAGCAATGTAAAAGTATTTGGTGACGGTAGCATCCCAACCAACAATAACTTTGCAGGTCCGCAAGGCTACAATCGTTTACAACAAGATCTCTTGGCCAACTTCCACAAATCATTTTTCAATGATCAGTTAAAAGCAAACTTCTTGCTTGGTAACTCAATTTGGCAGGAATATGCTGATTACGTTCAGAACGGAACCAATAACTTATTGGTAAACAATTTTTATAACGTTAGCTATTTGTTAGGTGTTCCAAGTGCAACACAGGGTACATTCAAAATTCGCCAGGTGGCTTATTTTGGTGACTTGTCATTAGGCTGGAAAGATTTTGCGTTCATCGAGGGTACTTTACGTAACGACCATGATTCAAGGCTTTCAGGTGCTAACCGTTCTATCTGGTATCCATCAGTAAAAGGTTCATTCGTATTTACCTCAGCTTTTGATGCTTTAAAAAACAACAAGATCATCAGCTACGGTAAATTAAGGGGCGGTTACAGCCGTGTAGGTGATGTGAACGTAGGCCCATATAGCTTATTGAATACCTTCACTTCAACATCTGGTTTCCCATACGGTAATACAGGTGCATTAAGCCAAAGCCCAACCCTTAACAACAAAAACCTGAAACCAGAGTTAACTTCTGAGGTTGAGGTTGGTGCTGATTTAGGTTTCCTTGATGGCCGCATCAATTTAAATGCAACTTATTACAATACACATACCAAAAATCAAACTTTGCCAATTTCGGTATCTCCAACCACCGGTTACACAAGCACCGTACTTAACATTGGTGAAACACAAAATACCGGTTACGAGTTTAAGTTAGATGTAACTCCATTACAAAAAACACAAACAGGTGTTGGTGTTACATTAGGCGGTAACTTTGCTATCCAAAATTCAAAAGTGTTATCGTTATTCGGCGAAACCAAACAGCTTTCATTAGGTGGTTACACCATTGCTAACACCCGCGCAGTTGTTGGCCAGCCATATAGCGTATTGTATGTTACTGATATCAACCGCGATCCGCAAGGCCGTGCTATTGTTGATCCTGTTACTGGTTATCCATCAGCTAACCCTAACCTGGTTAATGCAGGTCAAACTACTCCTAAATACGTGTTAGGTTTAACTCAAACTGTAAGCTACAAATTCATCACTTTGTCTGTAACTGAAGAGTACCGTTCTGGTAACGTGATCTTCAGCCAAAGCTTGCAATCAGCAACTGCTGCCGGTGTATCTCAGTTCTCTGTATCTTCAGACCGTCAGCGTTTTATTTTCCCGAACTCTGTTATCAACACAGGAACCGCTGCTAACCCGGTTTATACGCCAAACACTACTGTAAGTGTTCAGGACGGAGCTTTAGGTTTCTGGGATAATGGTGCATTCTATCAGTCAGGATCTACCTATGTAACCAGCGGTGCATTCTGGAAATTGCGTGAAGCTAACTTATCATTCGATCTTTCAAAATGGATCAAAAAGTCAGGCTTTATCAAACGTGCCAACTTTGCTTTAATTGGTCGTAACTTGTTTATGTGGAGGCCTAAAACCAATAACTGGGTTGACCCAGAGTTTGCTAACAGTGCTACTAACGGTGATATTGGCGTTAACAGCACCCAGCAAATGCCGGCAAGCCGTATTTATGGTGCTAACTTAACACTGACATTTTAATTAATTTAACAATGAAAAAGTATTTATCTATCATATTTGCGACGCTTGCTTTAGCGGGAAGCGGTTGCAAAAAGGACTACCTGGAGTTGTCGACCAACCCCAACCAACCGGTAACAACAACGCCTAAGCTGGCTTTAACCGGTGCTTTAAAAATAACAGCGGATATCACCAATAACGTTGGCCCGGGCGGACTCGGCACTTACGTTAATTACGCCTGCTGGATGGGTTACCTGAGCTGGAGCACAAGCTATCAACCGAATATCGCCTTGCTTTCATATCAGATAACATCAGCCAGTTATGATTACTGGACACCACTGTATCTGAACATTGCAAACTATAACGCAATGAAGGCCTCAACTACCAATCCTTACTATCAATCTATTGCTGAAATTATGATAGCATTTGATTATGAGGCTTTGGTTGATAACTATAACAATGTACCATATACCCAGGCTTTACAGGGAACTCAAAACCTGAACCCTAAATATGACAAAGGCTCGGATATATATGATGATCTGTTAAAACGTGTAGATGCGGCTATTGCAGCGATCCAGACTGCTCAAAAAGCTGCTGTACCTCCTGCAGCTCCAGGTACGGAAGATATCATGTACAAAGGTGATATGACCAAATGGTTAAAATTTGCCAATACCCTTAAATTACGTATTGCATTACGCCAAAGTAATATAACATCAAAAACAAGTGCACTTAAGGCGGCTGTTGCGGCAACTCAAAGCATCGGTTATATTGATGCTACTACCCCGGCTACTGTAAACCCTGGCTATTTGAACAGCGATGCTACCGGCGGTCAGCAAAGCCCGCTTTGGAGAAACTATGGTACTACCCAAAACGGCGGCGCGCAAGCCAACAAAAACCAATACCAGGCTAATAGCTACGGTGCTACAGTGCTTACCTCTAATAGTGATGTTCGTGGTTTTGCAGTTTACACCACTACTAACGGAGCAATCAGTGCAACAGCATTGGGAGTAACTCAACCTCCTGCCGTAGCTCCAAGTAAAGTTGGTAGCGGCTTATTGAAATCAGCAACTATGGATGCTGTGATCATGTCGGCTTCTGAAGGTTTATTTTTACAGGCCGAAGGTGTTAAAAGCGGTTATATTACAACCGGCGGTTTAAGTGCGGCTAATTTATATAATGCAGGGATCTCTGCATCATATGCTGATCTTGGCTTAACCACAGCGCAGGCAAACACCTATATTGCTGCCAATCCATATCCGGCTGCCGGCACCGATGCGCAACAGGAACAAGCTATTATTACCGAAAAATGGAAGGCGCTTGCTATTTACGGTGCGTTTGAGGCATTCAACGAGTTTCGCCGTACGGGTTACCCTAATGATATCCCGCTTTCAGTTTATCCTGGTGCTAATCCACCTAATCAGGTAACACGCATCCCTTATCCTTCGGTTGAATATCAAACAAACGCGGCAAACGTAGCCGGCGAAGGCACTATATCGGTATTTACCTCTAAAATATTTTGGGCTAAATAACATTTAAAACGAAAAGAAATGAAAACGAGATTATATATAAAATTAGCTTTAGCCGCGTTGGTTACCATGACGGCTTTTAGCTCATGCCTTAAAGATGACAAGCATTACGTTGACTTTGCGGGTGCTAAGCCGCTTGTGGAGTTGCCATCTGCGGCGAATGTCGGGGGCAGCGGTGGATTGTTTCAGCCAGTAGCGTTTGATATTTCATCAACGCCAATACCATTAAATTTGATGGTGAATTTGGCTGCTCCACATACATTGTCTTCAAACTTAACAGTGAAATTATCAGTTGATCAGGCTGCATTGACCAAGTATAATACGGATAATGAAACAAGTTACGAATTGTTACCAGCTGAAGATTACACTTCAACATTATCGGTTGTCATTCCTGCCAATCAGAACTCAGCTAATTTGGTTATTAATTTCAAAACTAATCTAATAGATCCAAGTAAAGATTATGCTTTACCTATAACTATTACCGATGGTGGCGGCCAGCAGATAAGTAATTATAAAACTGTTATTTTCAACGTTCAGGTTAAAAATAAGTACGATGGCATATATACGGTTACCGGTACTTTAAGTGATAATACGAGTCCGGCATTTTCTGGTGCTTATCCTTATAAAGTTGGTTTGGTTACTCAAGGAGCTGTCTCAAATGGGTATTTTGATGAGGACGCAGGTAGTTTCCTTCATAAAATTCTTAACGCTGGAGCTCCAAGTTCGTATGGAGAGTTCGCGCCAATCTTTACATTTGATCCTGCGACTAATAAGATAACAGGAGTAACAAATTTATATGGAAATCCGTCTCCAAGCCGCATAAGAGGTGCGAGACTTGATCCTACTGGTGTAAACGCCTTTACAACTGGTACTCCGGGTACCGTTGGGTCGGTATTTAAAGTTAAATACATCATGACTCAAGGCGGAGCTGACCGTACGACTTTTGATGAAACCTTTACTTATAAATCAAAAAGGTAGCTAATAAGTAGGCACACAATCTTTTTTTGAAGCTATAGAAAAGCCGATCTTCAATATGAAGGTCGGCTTTTTTTGGGCTTTTTTGTGAGTTTTATAATACCTCTATCGTGATATATCTTAGCATAAAAACGGTAAAGGCGATAAATATGTTACAATAAAATCAAGGCTTTCTCTATCAAATTCTTTAACTTTTCGGCCTTACATAAACCTTATATTGAAATACATGAAAAAGATACTTTTTTTCACCCTTATCACAATTAGTAAATTAAGCTTTGCACAAACTATTGCTGTTAACGGTACAGTAACGGATTCAAAAGGCAAACCAGTTCCATTTGCCTTTGTAAGCGATTCCCAGCATCCTTATGCAACCTATTCAGATCCTAATGGCACATTCAGCCTTCAGGCCGATCCTGCTTCAAAATTGATTATAACAGCCAATTTTCATAACGAGGTAAAAGTTAACCTCAATAGCCAAACAAATATTAAAGTTGTCATGACCGGCGATTCGGTAAGCAATAATGCCCCTGCCGAAACAAGCAATGTTAACTTTTTTAAGATGGACGATAACATTGTAGATCATAACGTATCTATCAACAGGATTGGTACCGGGCAGGAAGGTTTGCATGGCAGCCGGTTTTTATTTAACGACTGGGTTCACGGCTTTGGAATAACTCCGAAAGATTCGCTCAAGCAAAGTGATGTATACCTTTTTAATTACGACAAGGTAGCCGGAAATTTAATATTTACCCGTACTAAAAAAACGGCCATGATTGTTGTAAAAGAAGAAATAAAGGGTTTTACGCTGTTTGATGAAAATGCACAACCCTATGTTTTTGAAGATGTGCCGGCCATCAACCCTAAAAAGTATGTGCAGGTTTTATCGTCGGGCAGTAAATACAAAATTTATAAAGACCTTGGTACCACGTTTATAAAAGCCAGTTTTTCAACCAATGGTATTACATCAAGCGGCAACAACTACGATGAATATAAAGATGAAGCTGTTTATTATATAGTAAAAGCCGGGGCACAACCACAAAAGGTAGAGCTAAAAAGCAAAGCTATAAAAGCTGCTTTTCCGGCAGACGCTGACAAGGTAAAGAAATTTTTCTCAGATAATGAGGGGGATATAGACGATAATTACCTGAAAGCGTTAGGGGATTATTTGAATCAGTAAAAAAATAAAGCCCGGTAATCGAGCCGGGCTTTAATAAATCATAATATGCTACAAGATTTTGCTTCTATAACCTATTAGTTGCACTGAGACTATTGTATTTATATTATTCTACGTCTATAGTTGTGTATTGATTAAGTTGAAATGAGCTGCCGTCGAGACGTGTGATAGTTACAGTGACTATATTGATATTAGGATTGCTTGTTTGGGTGTAAGTACCGGATACCGATTTGACATTTGGGCTACCTGAAGTTACATAACCAGATGATCCATAAACTTCATATATTACTGATGAATTATTGGGATCATAAATTCCCCCTAATAGCTTACCTGCAGATGCTGGTGGTATTGGTGATGGGGTTGGATAATCAATTGATGCAAAAGCAAAATGAGAGCCGGTTGTAATCCTGATTAATTTCCCCGATACCTGAACAAAATGTGGGTCTGGATTGCCATCGCTATATGTAGTTTTGATGTAACTTGACGCCTGAGGTATCACAGAGCTGGGTGTATGTGATTGAATATAAGAATCCAAGGCAGCAATATAGGTAGTTACATCGCTGTTAAATAGTTGTCTGGCAGTAAACGTTGCAGTTGCGACACCGACGATAAAAAAGTCTTGTCCGCCTGCTGTGGAAGTTGCTATTTGATTTTGATCGCCTACGGTGTATCCTCCGCCTGAGCAAGGTACGCCATTTACCAGGTTGGGATATTGATCATGATTCCAGGTAGGAGTGGCCTGCATTTTAATGCTTACACCGCCCCAGTTTCCAACATAAGTGTCAAAATTTTCTCCTGGTTGGCGGGCCAATAATGTTAGCTCGTTATAGGTTCCCGGGTTAGTTGCGGCAACCCTTAATTTGTCTTTACTACCTACCGATGTTTGATTTACAGGTTTAAAAGCATCCTTTTGGCATGAGCTAAAACCCGCCATTAACAGCAGCATGCCCCATAATAATTGTTTTTTCATATTGATTTGTGATATATTTTTTATAAATATCACAAATCAATATGTTTCGTGCCAATAGGTGTTTTAACGGTATTTTATAAATATTTTAATTGATAGTATTGAAAAGGGTTGCCTTAATGTTAAATTGATGTGTTATTTTTTATCTATGCTATATTTCCCAGGGCCAATAAATATTAAGCCGGCAAACACAATGGCATCTTCAATGGCATGAGCGGCATCGCCGAGCCCGCCGCCTGTACGCAGGTGCATTAGCGCCGCAACTACAAGGGTGATAAAAATTAAGATGCAAGCCGGCCTGAATGCCAGCCCGATGATGAGCAGAAAGCCGCCGAAAAATTCGGTTACCGCAGCTAATAAGCCCCAAGCCACCGGCCAGAAATGAATGCCAACATATTTCATTGATTCGCCAATGTCTTTCCAGTTTTCGGTGCCGCCCATAAGTTTAGGGTAGCCGTGATAAATAAACATCATACCAAGCCCGATACGGATGATCAGCAGTCCGAAGTTTTTGTAATTGCCTAAATTGCCTAAAAGTGCCATTGCAGATATTTTGTGATGTGAGGGGCTTAAGGTAATAAAAATGTCGGAGTAGAACGGGATAGATTAAGGGCATTTTTGAATTAGAGGGACTTGTAATTGATCAACGTAAGTAAGTAATCGAAAGTATGCGCACGATTAAGCGTCTGCGCTTGATCGTTTGTTCTAATGGAGCGTCCACGCTCCCGTATTACGTTATGAACGTAAGCGCGGACGTCTACTTTGATAGTAGTTCAAGCGAAAGACACTTGACCTTGCATTATAGCTTTGGCATATAATATTTATACAAAAAGGGGGGTTAACACTTTTTTTGCATAAAAATCACTTAATTTATTGATTATCAGAAATCTAGGCAAATGTTAACCCGAAATTCTGTTAACCCTGTTAACCCCCCTCGTTAGTAAAGTCAATCCAACCCAAAACTATATATCGCTTAACTATCTGAATAAGTCAACGCTTGCAACCTACCGGCAATTAATCGAATCTTAAATTGATTCAATTCGTGTAATTCGATTAATACGTAAAAATTAGTGTGAAAATTTTTCATTTATTGTTTTTCAGTCTATGTTCTGGTTAAAAGTAATCTCTCCTGGTAATGGCTTTCAGCATCTCCCATATTTAAACTATTGTGCTTATATTACTTTCTCCAAACAACCCGTATGAAAGCAAGCCTTATTTTATCATTATGTATATGTACGCTACAGACTATGGCGCAAAAAAACGCTTTACGCTCACAAGTAAGTTCAAAAGCCGATGCCCTGCAGGATCAGGTAACAACCTGGCGCCGCGATTTTCATGAACATCCCGAATTAGGTAACCATGAGGTGCGCACTTCAGCTATTATTGCTAAGCATTTACAATCATTAGGTATTGAGGTAACAACTGGCATAGCTACAACAGGTGTGGTGGGGACATTGAAGGGCGGGCATCCCGGCCCGGTGGTAGCGCTGCGTGCAGATATGGATGGTTTGCCTGTTATCGAGCGTACACCAGTGCCCTTTGCATCCAAAGTAAAAACCACCTATAATGGGCAGGAAGTTGGCGTGATGCATGCCTGCGGGCATGATTCGCACATGGCTATACTGATGGCCGTTGCACAAGTGCTTTCGTCAATAAAGGCAGATTTGCACGGCACCGTGAAATTCATTTTTCAGCCCGCCGAAGAAGGTGTTGAGCCCGGACAAAAAGGCGGAGCCGAGGAAATGGTTAAAGAAGGGGTGCTGGAAAATCCTAAAGTCGACGTGGTTTTTGGGCTGCACATCAACTCGCAAACTGAGGTTGGGAAAATCACTTACAGGCCAGGCGGCACAATGGCCGGGGTTAATGACATGCAGATCATTGTAAAAGGCAGATCGGCACACGGGGCCTATCCCTGGTCGAGCGTTGACCCGATTGTCACATCCGCACAGATCATCAATGCTCTGCAAACCATAGTTAGTCGCAATATCAATGTAACCGAAAACCCGGCGGTAGTTACCGTTGGCGCCATAAAAGGAGGAAACCGTTCAAACATCATCCCCGAATCGGTTGAAATGCTCGGCACACTTCGCTCCTTTACCCCTGCCGACGAAAAACTACTGATTACGCGTGTTACAGAAATTGCCACCAAAACAGCCGAAGCACAAGGGGCAACAGCTACGGTAAAAATTCCTTACAGCAACCACTATCCCGTAACTTATAACGATCCTGAACTTACGCAAAAAATGCTGCCAAGCCTTCAGCAAACTGCCGGTGCAGCCAATGTGCTGTTGCGGCCGCCTGTAACCGGTGCTGAAGACTTTAGTTTTTACCAGGAGAAGGTACCGGGTTTGTTTGTATTTTTGGGCGGCATGCCAAAAGGTGGCGATCCGCTAAAAGCGCCATCGCACCATACGCCCGATTTTTATATCGATGAAAGTGGGTTTAGTTTAGGAGTGAAAGCTTTATGCAACTTGACCATTGACTATATGAATGCCAAAACAAAATAGGCCCAGCGTTTGATCTTCTTAAACAATAACAATCAAAAAGTATTTTTACACAAGCTTATTCGTATATTGAACGGCCTTAAGCATAAAGTGCAAAATTGTTAAGATCATGAAAAAGCATTTATTACCCCTTTTATGCCTGTGCATGTTTATGAGCAGTTTATCTGTTATGGCAACTTCGGCAAAAAGAGTGCTGCCTGCCGATACTGTAGCCAAATTAAAACCCGAGGTGCGTCAGGTTATAGAAACAGTAATAAAAGCTTCGGGCACCTTTAATATAGAGGCAGTTTCCGAACTGTATGCACCCAATGCCGTTGTGGCCGATGAACAACCTCCCTTTTCATGGAATGGGCAACTGGCCGGTGTGCAATGGATAAATTCGGTACAAAAGGCCGTTAAAGATTTTAAAATTAGGGATTTCAAGGTCGATCTGCAGCGCATCAAAACTTTTCAGCAAACCGAAGAGATAGTTTACCTTATAGCCCCTGTTGAGTATACCGGCCTTGTAAACGGCGAACATTTTGAAGAACAGGGCGCTTTTTCATTTGTGTTAAGAATAGTGAGTGGTAAATGGCTCATCAAAAGCCAGGCCTGGGTGCCGCGTAATGGCTTATAAACACGCACAAATGCCGCACCTTTAGGTCTATTAAATACATATAAGCCAAAAGTGAAGTTAGTATGTTAGCTTTAGCTTTCCACTTTTGGCGTTCAGCTTTAAGCTTTCAAAATAGTAATCGCAATGCCATAAAAGCCGGGATGTAAAGCCCGCCTGCAACCCGATGCTTATTTTTGTGTTCAGAATATATATGAGCACAAATAAGATCAAATTGAGCGTGCTCGACCAGTCGCCGATAAGAAAAGGCGCTACTGCCGAGCAGGCCATACAAGAAACCATACAGCTGGCAAAATATACCGATACCCTGGGCTATACCCGCTTCTGGATTTCGGAGCATCATAATATGGGTATTATAGCAGGCTCAACGCCTGAGGTACTGCTGGCCCACCTGGCAGGTGAAACTAAAAATATGCGCATGGGGTCGGGAGGCATAATGATGCCCAACCACAGCACCCTTAAAGTTGCCGAAAATTTCAGGATGCTTGAGGCGCTGTTCCCCGGCCGGATCGATTTGGGCATGGGCCGTGCTCCGGGTACCGACAGGATCACCGCGGCCGCGCTTAACCCCTCAAACCAGTTTAAGGAGCAAGACTTTGTTGAACAACTGGCCGATCTGCAAAACTACTTTCATGATACCTACGAGCCGGGAACCATACAGGCGCGCATCAGGGCTATTCCTCAAGTGAAAACAGTGCCCAACATGTGGCTGCTAAGCTCAAGCGGGCAAAGTGGTTTATTTGCGGCACATTTTGGTATGGGCTTTTCATTTGCTCATTTCATTAACCCTAATGGTGGGCCCGAAAGTGTTAAGATGTACCGGGACCGATTTCAGCCATCTGACGATCTGCAACAGCCACAGGCCAATGTAGCGGTGTTTATCTTCTGTTCGGAGGACGAAGAAAAAGTAAGGCAGCACCAGGCCGTGATGGACCATCGCTTTTTACAGTTTGAAAAAGGCGGGCCTATAGTTCCGCTAAGTTACGATGATGTGAAGGATGCGGAATATACACCGGCCGAGCAGGAGCGCATTCGCTATAACCGTTACCGCGTAATTGCCGGCTCACCTACCGAGCTAAAGCTCAAATTAAGCTGGCTTGCCAATGATTATGAAGTAGATGAAATTATGGCTGTTACTATTACCGAAAATTTTGAAGACCGGCTGGAATCGTACCGATTGTTGGCCCAACAGTTTGAACTATTATAATTCCGGTAAAATAACTTTTTTAATTAAATGCCGTTTCTATACCAGGAACGGCATTTTTTATGGCTGCCACTATCATTATTCACATATTAAAAACTTTATAAGGCTTTAAATTGTATCTTTGGAAAGATTATAAATAAGTCTATTTTCTACAATTCAATGGTTATTATCATATTCTTCATAGCGCACTGGTTTCTGTCGCTATTTTTTCAAACGTTCTTCCTGCACAGGTACGCATCTCACAAAATGTTCACAACCAATAAGTTTTATGAAGGGACTTTTTACCTGCTTACGTACATTTGCCAGGGATCATCGTTCCTGAACCCAAGGGCTTACGCCATTATGCACCGTGAACATCATGCATATAGCGATACTGAAAAAGACCCGCATTCGCCTCACTTTTTTAAGGATGTTTTCCAGATGATGGTATATACGGCTAAAAGCTATAGCCTGCATGTAAGGAAGCTGAAGGAACCGGAAGAGCGTTTTAAGGGGAATATTCCCGAATGGCGCTTTGTTGACTTTATAGGTTCATCAATTGTGTCGCGTATCTCTTTCGGTGTTTTGTATGTTTTGTTTTATGTAGAGTTTGCTACGGCATGGTGGATGTACCTGCTAATCCCTATTCACTTTTTAATGGGCCCTATTCACGGTGCTATTGTTAACTGGTGCGGCCATAAATACGGTTATCAAAATTTTGATAACGGCGATAAATCAAAGAACACTACACCATTTGATTTCCTGATGCTTGGCGAACTGTTTCAAAACAATCATCACAAACATCCTAATAAAGCTAACTTTGGAGCTAAATGGTTTGAGATAGACCCGGTTTACCCTGTCATGAAGCTCATGCACTGGATGCGGATCATTAAACTGCGTAAAGCTTATCTTTAATCGCGCAGCGATTAGGTTAAAGGCGAAAGGTCAAAGGCAAAAGGTTTTCTTTTTTGCTTTTGACCTTTTTTCTTTTAGGTGAAAGGTCAAAGGCGAACGGTTTTCTTTTATAAGCATACAGCTTTTTGCAATACCTAAAATAAACCTTTCACCTTTTGCCTTTATCCTTTCCCCTGCCTTGCATCCTTTCAGCTTTCGCCCTCTTCTCAACCTTTCGCCTTTGACCTTTCCTCCTTTAACCTTTTCCCGTATCTTTGCCGCTCATAAATACATAAATCCATGAGTGTTTCCTTATTAGCTCAAAATTTACATGGCTCGGAGATCATCAAGATTGCGGGCGAGATCAACGAATTAAAACGACAAGGCCAGAATATCGCCAACCTTACCATCGGCGATTTTGACTCTAATATTTATCCTATCCCTGCTCCTTTAAAGGATAAGATCATTGATGCTTATAATCATAATCAAACCAACTATCCTGCTGCCGATGGTATGCTTGATCTGCGCCAGAGTGTAAGCGGGTTCTTAAAAAGAAGCTTGGGGCTTGAGTATGCACCCAACCAGATCCTGATTTCAGGAGGTTCGCGCCCGCTCATCTATTCTATATTTTTAGCAGTAGTTAACCCTGGCGAGAAAGTGGTTTTCCCTGCACCATCATGGAACAATAACCATTACAGCGATTTGCTGAATGCTGATGCGGTGATCATTCCTACAGCTCCCGAAAATAACTTTATGCCTACGGCAGATGATATCCGACCGCATTTAAAAGGAGCGGCTTTACTGGCGCTGTGTTCGCCTTTAAATCCTACCGGTACTATGTTCAGCAAAAAAAATCTGGAAGAGATCTGCGACCTTGTAATAGCCGAAAACAAGAGCCGTGCGGCAGGTGAGAAACCATTGTATTTATTATACGATCAAATCTACTCGCAATTAACTTTTGGCGAGCATAAACATTACGATCCGGTAACGCTTCGCCCTGAATTAAAAGATTACACCATTTTTGTTGATGGTGGTTCAAAATGCTTTGCTGCAACCGGTGTACGTGTAGGCTGGGGTTTCGGCCCTGAATTGGTTATCGAGAACATGAAAGCCATTGTAGGCCACATGGGTGCCTGGTCGCCAAAGCCTGAACAGATGGCTATGGCCAAATTTTTAACTGATGAAGCTGATGTAAACAGTTATCTTGATGACTTAAAGGGAAAGATCCAGGCAAGCCTTACTGCCCTGCATGAAGGTTTCCAGGAGATGAAAGCCAGCGGTTTAAATGTAGATTCGATTGAACCTATGGGTGCTATCTACCTTACCCTGAAGATAGATTACAGCGGGAAAACCACTCCCGATGGCCAAGTGCTGAAAGATTCGGCAGATATTAATTTTTATTTGATTAAAGAGGCCGGGGCTGCTTTTGTTCCGTTTTCGGCCTTCGGTACGGGCGATGACGTGAACTGGTTCCGTGCATCAGTAGGTGCAACCCCGCTTAGCGAGATAGAAGCTTTGATACCGAGGGTAAAAGCGGCGCTGGGTAAGCTGAAGTAAGCCCCCTCTAAATCTCCCCCTAAAGGGTGAGACTTTAAAAATTGGATGTTGTTAGAAATAAAAAAAGCGATGAGTGTAGCATTACTCGTCGCTTTTTCTTTTAAAGCCCTCTCCCTTTAGGGGAGGGTTTGGGAGGGGCTTACCCCAATATCTCCTTAATATCCTCCGCTGTAAGCGATTTGATAAAGCTCTCTTCGGTAGTAATCAATGCACGTGACAGGCTCAGCTTACGTTGCTGCAGGGCCAGGATCTTTTCTTCAACCGAATCTTTGGTGATGAATTTATAGATGAATACGTTTTTGGTTTGACCGATGCGGTGCGTACGGTCAATGGCCTGTTGTTCAACGGCAGGGTTCCACCATGGATCGAGGATAAACACATAGTCGGCTTCAGTAAGGTTTAGCCCTACGCCGCCGGCTTTTATCGAGATGAGGAATACACGTGTTTTCTCATCCTCCTGAAACTGCTTCACCACATCGCCGCGGTTTTGGGTAGCCCCATCAAGATATACGTATGGAATACCCACCCGATCAAAATGATCGCGGTAAATACTGAGCTGTTTTACAAACTGTGAAAATATCAGCACCTTATGACCACCATCAAGTACGTTATTCAACGTATGAACCACATCCTCAAACTTGCCGCTATCGCCTTCGTAATCTTTATCAATCATGATAGGGTGATTGGCAATTTGCCTTAGCTTGATGAGGCCCTGTAAAACCTGGATCTGTGTTTTAGCAAAAGTACCGTCTTCCAGGCTTTTCAACAGTTCATTGCGGTATTCAGATTTGATCTCTTCATAAACCGATGATTGTTCTTCGGTCATCTGCGAGTAGAAAAGGTTTTCCGTTTTAGGCGGAAGCTCTGTTGCTACCTGCTCCTTGGTGCGACGCAAAACAAAAGGCTTAATGAGGGCTTGTAGCTTGCGTGCCTTGTCTTCGTCTTTTTTCTTTTCTATCGGCGTTACAAATTCGTTTTGGAAAAATTGTTGCGCGCCCAGCAAACCCGGGTTGATGAACGACATCTGCGTCCAAAGGTCGTTAACCGAGTTTTCAACCGGCGTGCCGCTCAGGATCAGCTTAAAGCGCGATTTAAGCTGCTTAACGGCCTGATATGATTTTGACGACGGATTTTTGATGTTCTGGCTTTCATCAAGGATCACGTAATCAAAAAAGAAACCTTTAAACATTTCAATGTCAATGCGACTGATACCATAAGTGGTGATCACAACATCGTAATTGGCAAATACATCGGCGCTGCGGTAACGCATGGTACCGGTATGCACCATTAGCCTTAATTGCGGCGCAAATTTGCGCGCCTCATTAAGCCAGTTATATATCAGCGAGGTTGGCATGATCACCAGCGAAGTGGCTTTGCCACCTGCGTTTTCAATATCTTCCTTGTGTTTTTGCAGCAATGATAAAGTCTGAATGGTTTTACCCAGGCCCATATCATCGGCAAGACAGCCGCCAAAATGATATTGCTTTAAAAAATGGAACCAGTTATAGCCCGCTTTTTGGTACGGCCTCAAATGACCTTCAAAATTAACAGGCATCGGTGCATCCTCCAGCTCGTCAAAATTGGTAAGCTTTTGCAGTTTTCGGGTCATGGTAACACTGGCCATTTCGCCTTCGGCCAGATCGGTAACCAGGCCTATATGATGGCGTCGCAGTTTAAGGTCGTTGCTGCCCTCGGTAAAATGCAGCAGGTTACCGTATTGTGAAAACCACTGTTCGGGAATTACCGCAATTTCGCCTGATGGCAGGGTAAACTCCTTTTTGTGATTGAGAATATGATTTTTAAGCTGGATAAAAGGGATGCGGTACGGCCCGAAGCTCACCATGGCGTTAATATCAAACCAATCGTTATTTTCGGTTACTACCAGTTCAATTTTACTGCTGCCAAAAACGTAGCGCTTTTGCCCTTCCGGCTGCTCCAATTCAAAGCCCTGCTCAATAAGTTGGTCGTGATGCTGGTTAAGCCATTCAAAAACCGAGAAAGAATGATCGGCATCGTCATCGCGACCGGCAACCTCAAGGTTTTGAAATAGTGATGAAGCCACCTTAAGGCCCATTTGTTCTAACTGGTGCATTTTGCCTTTTTCCCAGGTAGTTGAGCGTTTTATGCGATGGAACAGGTAATCATCACCCGTTTTCTCCATCCTTACAGAGATATGCCTGCCATCGCCATAAGGAAATACATAGCCTGCATACTTAAAGGAAAGTTGCAGCTGCGAAGTGCCCCCTTCAATATAAATAGGTTTAAGTACCGGGCGGGCATCATATTTTTCGGTATTGATGGTAAATCCTTCGGCATAAACGTTATGCTTTTCGATGAGCGGGGCCACAAATTTTTCAAAGTATGATTGCTCCGACGATTTAGGGATAGCAATGAAACGCTTGTTCAGGAATGGCTGTAGTTTTTTACCCTCAATCTCCTTGTCAAAATAATAAAGGGTATCGTCAAGCAGCATCCAGGCCGGGTGGTTGCAAATGATCTCAGCATTTTTAAACATGAACTCAATGCGCATGCCCTGGTATTTGATGGTAGGGAAATACCTGATCTCTTCCTCATTGCGCCTGAAGTGAAATAATACCGATGCGGCCTCGGTAGCCAGTTGAAGTTTGCGCTCGCCGGGGTACCCTTCCTTGCTCATTTGGTATACCTGCTTGCCGCAAAGCAATGATAATGCTTCGGCAATACGTTTCTCCAGTTTGGGGCGGATCATATCAAACATCTGCTCGTTGAAGATCTTGGAGAAAAACTCAAATGGGCGGATTGGTTTTTTATAATACCTTTTGATCACGTTGCCCTGCTCCATTTCCTCCAGCAGTTTGATGAGCCGGATATCGGTATCGTCCAGAAACTCGCAAAATTCTTTGGCGGTATTGGAAAATAAACGCTGGTGGGTTAATGAAAATTCACCGTTAGGGTTAAGTTGAACAATGTGAGGCTCAATAACATACGACAGGTAGTCATGCCTGGCAATGGCATAAATAATTTGGCATGGTTTGGAACTGTCGACGCGTAACATGTGCTTCAGGGTAAAAAATTATTTGAAGCTACATCAAGAAAAAATTCAAACGTAAATAGAATTTACTGTAATTGAAAGAGTTTTATATTAAAAAATTGTTAACGGGCTGAAATTGACACGGTTTTGATAACATTAAGTGTTTTTTGCCGGATAGTTGTGGGAGAATAAACGGAAAAGATGGCACAAAGCGATGTTATAAGTTGAGAACTGTTTTGTTCCTACTTATGACATAAAAATCGTGGTCATGTTGAACTTGTTTCAACACCTCACTTGCTAAGCAATCACGCTGAGCAAATCGGCTAATTGTCTTGTGGGGTGCTAAAACAAGTTCGGCATGACGTGATGCGGATGTTATTTAACGTCCCCTCAGGGTCTCTCGTAGATTTAAGTTAACCCACAAAATCTAAATATGCATAAGTACTGGCTGGAAAGCAAGTTTACGATTACGAGACTCCGCTGGAGTCCAATATCTCTTTAAATTTTGTCTATAAACACGTGGCCTCTCTGAGGCCGCTTGGGGCCGGTCATATTCATTATGTTATAAATATCACCGGCCCCATCGGGGCCACGTGTTTATAGTGCAAAAAGAACACATTTTTTGGCTCCGTAGGTGCCTCCTATTAAAATTGTAGGTTGGTGAATTTTGTGGGTAAACTTAAACTCTCTCGTAGAGGAACCTTATGGCTTCGCCAGGCAGGTCCCTGTTTGTCTTTTACTTCTGCTTGCTCAATAAGTTAATAAACAACCTGTAAGCTCCCGGTACGCCGGCAGGTAATTCCCTGAAAAAGGCGAGAGAAGTATATATAAACCGGCCTTTGCCATAATCGCCAACAATTAATGAGCCGTTAAGGGGCTCTTCTCCTTTATCGTGCATTTGCAGAATGGTTTTATACTGCGGATCGATGTTGCTTACAAAATACAACCCACGCTCCTGGATCCAGCCGCTGAAATCATCATTGGTTATTTTGTTGGGATAGTTTAATACCGGGTTTTGAGGATCTAAAACAGTTACCTCGGCGTTTTCATCGGTAACCCTCCTGTTCACTACCGTGAAAGGATACGGGCCTATCTGTTTTACAACAATACCATTGTTGTTATTGTATTGAACTACCAGGTTCCCGCCATTCTTTACATAAGTCATTAGTTTTGCCTGTTGGTAAGCAAGGCGCTCGTTCACGTTGTAAGCACGTACCCCGGTTACTATGGCATCATAGCCTGAAAGATCGCCGTTCATCACCTCGTTTTCGCTTAGCAAGTGAACATCATAGCCCACCTGGCGCAAAGCCTCGGGCATTTGGTCGCCGGCACCGGCAATGTAGCCTATTTTTCTGCCGTTATGTTTAAGATCGAGGTAAACAAGCTTGGTTTGCGCGGGCGGAAATAAGGTAATAGCCGGTACGTGATCATACCTGATACGGCGAAGGCTGAGTGAAAATGGCTTTCCATTGGCGTTAACTACTGCTTCCAGTTCAGATACTTTTGTTTTGTTATCGGTTGGTGTAACCGTAAAAGCTACCGACCATTCGTCGTTTTTATCCTTATCGGTAAAATCTATCTTTTCGGGGCTTATTTTCCAGCCGGCAATAGGTTTAAGGCTGATGGTGCCGCTTGCCTTGGTAAAACTTTTCAGATTTATCATTACCGTTTGTGCCTGTTGCGTGCTGAAAATATAATCCTGGTTATCAATGTTTGCTGTTACAGGCGGGGTTATTTCAATGGGCTGATAAACTTCGCCCCTAACCGGGTCTGCATACTTGTAGATAATTCGGCGGTCGATATCGATCGGTTTACCTTCAATAATAAACTGGAAAGTAACTTTTGGCAGATCTGGATTTTCGGGGTTGCCGGCAAGTGTGTTATCAGACAATGTATAAACACCTATCGGGTGAGGTGCCGCCAGCCAGTAAGGCTGCGTTAACATAGATGCAGCGGCAGTGGTTTCAAAAGTTTGTAATTGATTAAATGGGATCTCCTTGCTTTGCAGTGCCAAAGAGCTATCGTTGGCATCAATGCTATTTATTTTAACCCTATAATTAAAACGGTTGATTACCTGTGCCCGCAATTTCATTTGGTCACCTACTGCATAGGTGGGTTCTGTTGCATAAGCTTCAAACCACAAACCGGCACATGCCGCAATCAGGTTGTTTAGCTCTTTGGTTTTCTGTTCGCGCCAATATGTGTCTGGCACCTTCTCCACTTTCATGAGTAATTGCACCAATGCCGGCAACGATTTTTCGGGAGCTTCACTGATGAAATTCCGGCTGATCACACTGATCAGAGCTGAGATAGCATCGCCGTCTTTAACCCGTTTCCAGGTGGTATTAACACCCTCCATCAAATCGTTTTGAGGGGCATCGCCCAAAATGGTTTTAAAAAACTCGTATGATTCGCCGCGTTGTTTGGCCGAACCAAAGCCCTGGGTTTTATGGTTGCTGCGGCTTTCGGCGGCTATTTCGCCATAGCTTTTGCCCAGGATAGGATTGTAAACTCCTACATCAATTTTAAACTGATCGGGAGCTGTAGTATTAACACTGCCAAAACTAAAGGTGTTCCACAGGAGGCGTTTGGCCTGCCATGGCTTTACATATTTTAACTGTTCGGGATAACGGCTCGGATCGGCTGCTGCAGTAAAAGCTTCCTGAGCTAATATGGCCGATGAGGTATGGTGGCCATGCCCGCCCTCGCCGGTTGTTGGGAAACGGCAAATGATTACATCAGGCCTGAATTTGCGGATCACCCACACTACATCTCCAAGTACTTTTTCCTTATCCCAGATTTTCAGGGTTTCTTCCGGCCCCTTTGAAAACCCAAAATCATTGGCGCGGGTAAAAAACTGTTCGGCCCCATCAACTCTGCGGGCTGCCAGCAGTTCCTGCGTGCGGATTAAACCAAGCAGCTCGCTCTGCTCATTGCCTATCAGGTTTTGCCCGCCATCGCCGCGGGTGAGCGACAGGTAGCCGGTGCGATAATGTTTTTCCTGTGCCAGATAAGCCAGCAGGCGGGTATTTTCATCATCGGGATGAGCTGCTACATATAACACACTGCCAAGCACATCAAGCTTTTTTAAATTTTGCTGAATAGTGCCAAGATCGGTAGGCGGATTGGTTTGGGCTTTTGAAAATGCGGTTGTAAACAGGAGTACTACAATGAGGTGGATACGCTTCATAGCAACAAATATATTGAAAGATAGATATTCTGTATTTCCTGTATCAACAATATAACAAAACGATTACGGTGGCCATCAATCTGTTAAGGTTTTTAATGATTCATATTAAATGTTTCAACAACAACTTTTAATATTTACAATTTTCTTAACGGGTGTCAAACAAATCTGTCATTCGATGGTAATCTTAATCAACCGATTAACTTTTTCTGCCTCAATTCGATACGCTTAATCAATCGTTTGATTAATTTTGTGCCGTTAAAACAATGGAAAAAGATAAAGTAGATAAAAAAGAACATATCCTCGACGTGGCCGAAAAGGTGTTCGCGGACCTGGGTTATGACGGAGCCTCCACCCGTACCATATCGGGCGAAGCCGGTGTAAACATGGCTATGCTCAATTACTATTTTGGATCAAAAGAAGGACTTTTCCTGGCAGTTTTTGAACGCAAGATCAATTCGTTCCGTACGCTGCTGCAAAATATTAGCAGCGACGGCAGCATGAACGCCTGGAATAAACTGGATAAATGTATTGACAATTACGTTGAACGCATCATCGCCAACAACTGCTTTCAAAAACTCATTAACAGGGAAGTGTCCATGAACAAACGTGGCGACCTTACCGATAAGATCATCGAAATACTGATGGTAAATGTGTATGAGGTAAAAAGGATTATGGAAGAAGGTGTAAATAATGGCCTGTTCCATGCAGACGCCGATATCCCACTGGTAATAGCAACACTTTTTGGTACAAAAAATTATATAGTTAACATGCCGCAGCTATCATCATTAATACTGGGACATGATATTCGTGATGAAAAGTTTATGGAAAATGAACTGAAACCACGTGTTAAAACATACATGAAAAGACTTTTAAAAGCTTATTTAGTTAAAGAACATGACAACTCCAAATAACAAAACCAATCACCTTAAACTATTAAAGCAGGTTTTACGGCCCGTTTTGCGCGGCAGTATCGCCCTCATAGTTTTGAGCCTGCCTTTTGCCGCAAGTGCACAAGACAGGACAATCACGCTTGATGAGGCCATTAAACTTGGCCTCGAAAACAGTAAAACCCTAAAGCTTTCAAACTCGAAGGTTGAACAGGCTATCTCACAATACAACCAGGCTAAAGACCAGGCCCTGCCAACCGGTAAAGTAAGCTACGGCTATAACCGTGCCCAGATCCCTGCCAACAGGCTGGCCCTCGGTTCGGAAAGCATTAATCTGCCATCACACGCCGATGCGTATTTAGGTATCCTGAGCTTAAACCAAACCATATTTGGCGGTAATAAATTGAAATACGCCCGTCAATCAACCGATCTGCTTACCCAGGTTGCCCGTTTGGATGTAGATAACGATAAAGATGAGGTGGTTTACGATATCATCAACTCGTACTACAACCTTTATAAAGTACTGCAAAGCAAAAAGGTAGTAGCCCAAAACTTAAGCACCGTTGATGGCCAGATTAAACAGGCCCAGCGCTTTTTTGATCAGGGTTTGGTAACTAAAAATGATGTGCTTCGTTTCCAGTTACAACGCTCAAACATCGAAGTTAACGGTGTCGACCTGGAAACTAACCGCCGTATCATTAACTACAACCTTAACGTATTGTTAGGTTTACCCGAAGGCACTCAGCTAAACATCGACCAGATTACCGAGGCCGACAGGCAGGTTGCACCATTGGCATCATATCTTGATACCGCGATGGCTGCCCGTCCAGAGTTTAAACAGTTTGCGTTGCGAAGCCGTGTTGCAGCAATCAATACTAAAAGCATTAAAGCTAACGAGCTGCCTACGGTAGGTGCATCGGCCGCTGCTTACTACGTTGACGTGAGCGCCAACCCAATCCCTAAAAGCGGTAATTTTATTACACCGATATCGGTAGGTTTAACCGCTTCATGGAATTTCAGCTCAATGTGGACCAACAAGAACAAAGTAAAAGAGGCTAAACTGGAAGAGCAACAGGTTGAGATCAACAAAAATATAACTACCGACAGGATTAAAGACGAGGTAAACCAAAGCTATCAGAATTATACCCAGGCATTGGAAAAGATCAAACTTTTGCAAACATCTATTGAGCAGGCTGGTGAAAATAACAAGATCCTCGAATCAAAATACAAAAGCAATATAGCATCAGCAACAGACAGGGCCGATGCCGAAACATTGCTTTACCAGGCACAGATCAACTTAGAATTGGCTAAAGCCGATGCTGGTCTGGCTTATTATACTTTATTAAAATCAACAGGAAAAATCAACAAATAACAATACCAAACCTTTAAATAAAATGGCAAAGGAACAAGAAACACCGGAACAACCGAAAAAGAAAAATAAAGTTATCCCCATCATATTAGGCATTGTACTTATTGGTGGTATCATTTTCGGTATAAAAGAATATATCTACTTCAGTAAACACATTGATACTGATGACGCGCAGGTCGACGGCGATATCAGCCCTGTAGTTGCCCGCGTTGGCGGATATGTTGATTCAATTTATTTTGAAGAAAACACCCATGTAAACGTTGGTCAGCCGCTGGTTAAAATTGATGACCGCGACTATAAAGTAAAATTAGAGCAGGCTCAGGCTGCACAGGTTGGCGCAAGTGCTGGTATCAATGTAAACCAGTCACAGATCTTTGCTAACGAAGCAAATTCTGCAGGCGCTAAAGCTCAGGTTGCATCAAATGCTGCTCACTTAGAAAAAGTACAAAAAGATTACGACCGTTATGCCAACCTGGTAAAAGACGGATCAGTAACCCAACAACAATTTGACCAGGCTAAAGCCGACCTTGATGTTGCTAAAGCAAATTATAAAGCATCACAGGATCAGTACAAAGCCGCTGTTGAGCAAATTGGTACTACCCGCAGCCAGTTAGCTGTTACCCACACTGGTGTATCACAAAGGCAGGTTGATATTGATTACGCTAAACTGCAGTTGAGCTATACCCTGGTAAAATCACCTGCAAGTGGTTTGGCATCTAAAAAGAATGTACAGTTAGGTCAGCTGGTTCAGGCTGGTCAAACTTTGTTCTCAATTGTGAATGACAACAGCCTTTACATTACAGCCAACTATAAAGAAACTCAGCTTACCAACATCAAAAACGGTTTAAAAGTTGAAATTGAAGTTGACGCTTATCCTGACATGAAACTGGAAGGCCAGGTTTACAATTTTTCGCCTGCTACAGGTGCTAAATTCTCCCTGCTTCCTCCGGATAATGCTACAGGTAACTTCGTAAAAGTTGTACAACGTGTGCCAGTAAAAATTAAAATTAACGGCACTAAAGAAGAGCTTGCAAAATTACGCCCGGGTATGAGCGTAAACGTATCAGTAATTAAAGAATAATATTATGGCTGAAACTGGCTTTAAAAAGTGGATCATCACCATTACGGTGATCACAGCTTCGTTACTGGAGCTGATTGATACCACCATCGTTAACGTAGCGTTGCCTCACATACAGGGTAACCTTGGTGCAACCCTTGAGGATGTGGCCTGGGTAGTTACCGGGTATGCGGTAGCAAACGTAATCATATTGCCCATGTCGGGTTGGCTGGGCGGCCGTTTTGGGCGTAAAAATTATTTCATGGCATCTATCATCGTGTTTACCATTGTATCATTTTTATGTGGTAACGCGCACAGCATGGATGAGCTGGTACTATTCAGGATTATTCAGGGTATTGCCGGTGGTGGTTTGATTTCGACTGCGCAGGCTATATTGCTTGAAACCTGGCCACGTGAGCAGATAGGTACAGCAACTGCATTGTTTGGTTTGGGAGCGGTTGTAGGCCCAACTGTAGGCCCAACCATTGGTGGCTGGATAGTTGAAAATTACTCATGGCCGTGGATCTTTTATGTAAACATCCCGGTAGGAGCGCTGGCAGCATTTTGTACATACACGTTTGTGCGGGAAACACCTAAGGATGCTAAAGGAAAGCCGGTTGACTGGTGGGGTATCATCCTGCTGGCTATTGCAGTAGGTAGCTTGCAAACCGTACTTGAAAAAGGCGAAAGCGAAGACTGGTTTGCTAAGCCATATATCCTGGTGTTAACCATATCGGCTGTATTGGGAACTATATTGTTTATCTGGCGCGAAATGAGTACGGAGCACCCGATAGTAAATTTCAGCATTTTGCGGCACCGAAGTTTTGCCGTGGGGATGTTCACGTCGTTTATACTCGGGTTTGGCTTGTACGGCTCGGTGTTCGTGTTCCCTGTGTTTTGTCAAAACCTGCTTGGTTTTAATGCCCAGCAAACAGGTGAATTATTGTTCCCGGGTGGTTTGTGTACTATTGTGATGATGCCGTTTATAGGTAAGATGCTCAATAAAGGCATACCGGCCCAATTTATGGCTACAGCGGGCATGTTTTTGTTTTACGTATTTACACACATGCTTAGCGGTTCAACGCTGGCTACAGGCGAAAAAGACGTATTAGTACCGCTATTGATCCGCGGTGTGGGTATGGCTTTATTGTTCGTGCCGCTTACTACACTGGCTATGGCCGATTTGAAAGGCCCGGAATTAGGTCAGGGATCTGGTTTGAACAATATGATGCGCCAGTTAGGAGGTTCGTTTGGTATTGCTACGCTGACTACCATTATCCACATCCGCCAGGGCGTACACCGTAACAATCTGCTGGTAAACATCAATCCATATAATAACCCTTTTAATGATCGCTTGCATATGCTTACGCAAGGCTTCATGGCTAAAGGTAAGTCGATGATTGATGCTACCCACATGGCTTATCAGGCCATAGAAGGTATGGTTACAAGGCAAACGCTGTTGCTAACTTATGACGATGCTTATTGGATTTCGGGCCTGGTGATGTTGTTTTCGATTCCGCTGCTTTATTTGCAGCCGTTTAAAAAGCTCAAAGCTGTTGCCGATTCGCACTAAAATGATAAAAGCCGTTCCACTATTACCGGAACGGCTTTCCCCAAAAAAAATTAACAATTAAAATTTAAGTTACTCGCCCTGCATAAACAACATATTTAAATATTGCGATCAGGGTTTGTTTAATCTTAAGGTATAAATTTACTGGATTTTAATTAAAAAACGCAAATTTTATTGGGCAATAAAATACTATTTATGAAAAAGGCATGAAATTTTATAGTTTCATGCCTTTTTCATTATTAAAGTATGCTAAGCTTGTTAAAATATAACTTTACCGGTAGCTGTAACTAATGATGCTATACGTACGGCATCAAAAATACGTTCTTCGGTAGTGCCTAATTTTATAAGCGAATCCTCGTGTGCATTCACGCACATTTCACAGCCGTTAATTGCCGATACAGCTAAACTGGCCAGTTCAAAAAATTCTTTACCGGTTACAGGTTTCATCATTAACTGCATGCGGATGCGGGCAGGGATCTGGGTGTATTTTTCCTTTTGGGTAAAATGCCTGAAACGGTAAAATATGTTATTTGACGCCAGTAATGAGGCACAACCAACAGCTTCGCCAATTTCGGCATCAGTAGCTTCGTTTTCTTTAGCGTATTTGGTAAAGAAATTGGTAAGTGGTACGTTATTGTTGTTAGCCGCAGTAGCTAAACCCAACAGGGCGCATTCTTTGTTGGTTAAGTGTGCTGATGTAAGGGTGCTGGTAAAGTTCAGCTTCAGATCGCGCAGGTAACGTGATTCGCCTGTTTCTAAAAGGGTAAGGCTCGCGGTGCGGTAGCTTTTATCTAATCCGATACTTTCAAGTATCTCCTGGATCACTTCGGTACTTTCGTTCATTTTTTTTCGGGGTTATTTTTTATTTTCCTGTAGAGACGCATAATTGCGCCTCCGGCATGCAAATTACGGAGGCGAATATTGCTGGCGGCTTGTCCTACGGGAGACGCAATTATGCGTCTCTACATATAAAACACTTAAAAAAGGGTGTAAAAAATCCCCGCACCGAAATCCAGTACGGGGACAATTATCTGTTGTATGATTATACAGTTAAAGTTTCCTGGCCTTTTTCCCAGTTGCAAGGGCAAAGCTCGTCAGTTTGTAAACCATCAAGTACACGTAATACTTCTTTCACGTTACGGCCTACACTCAGGTCGTTAACTGATACCCAACGGATGATGCCTTGTGGATCAACGATGAAAGTAGCACGGTAAGCAATTTTTTCAGTTGGTTCTAAAATACCTAAATCTTCAGCCAATGATTTTGAAGTATCAGCAAGCATAGGGAATTTCAAATCGCGCAGATCATCATGATCTCTTCTCCAGGCAGCGTGAACAAATTCAGAATCAGTAGAAGCACCGATCAAACGGGTTTCACGGTCGCGGAATTCGCCAAAGTTTTTGTTGAATTCGGCAATTTCAGTAGGGCAAACAAAAGTGAAGTCTTTTGGCCACCAGAACATTACAGTCCAAACGTTATCATCGTTGGTTAAATACTCAGAAGTAAGGGTTTCAAACTCTTTACCTTTTTCAAGGCTTACTACTGCTGTTTTAGAAAATTCGGGGAATTTTTGTCCTATGGTTAACATATTTTGATATTTCTTTTAATGTTTATGCAAATATAGAAATTTTAAACCGCCTCCCGAATACTTATAATTGATGCAATATAGATTTTAACTATATAATTTATTGTGTGATATATGTAATATTTATAGCGTTATTTATAAGGGTTTTAGCGCATTTTTTGCTATTTCAAAAAATACGTTACCTTGGTTGTATGAAAACCAAACCTATCCTCATTATTGCAGTTTCTGTAGTCATTTTAGCCGTTGGCGGATACTTTTTGTTCAAAGTAAAGATCGCTTCATCTCCAAAACAGGGCGATATAACACAGTTCTTAAAAAATTTCAATCAACAAATAGTTAAAGGTAACCGCGACTCATTGCTCGCATATTTTTCGGGTAAACAAAACAGTGAGCCTGTTAACCGGCTAATCACAGCGCTGATCAACAAAGCTGAAGATCCTGAAACATCGTTTAAGCTGGAGTTGAACGTTGACCAAAGCACCATTACGTTTACCAATTCCACGCTCGCTTTAGCTACCGTGCCTGTAACATTCAGTGGTGATCATCTTAGCAGCAAGGTGAGCAGCTTAACATTCACCATTCAAAAAGATGAGAATAATAAATACAAAATTTACCAGGTTGACGGCACCATCTTCATGACTGATTATATCGCTTATAAAAGCAGTGCCTGGCAAAAGAACTACAGTGATAAAGAGATTTACAGTGCGGCAACTTTAAAGGCTTTTGCCGATGCTAATAACTTAAAGACCAAATATGATAGTGTGATTTGGTTTAGCCACGTTAAAGATCAAACTTATTTTTATGTGGTAAAGGGCAAATGGGATTTTGGTGATCAATTTCAAGAGGAAAAAGATACTGCAAAAACTTATAAAATGGGATTGGTAGGTCCTGACTATAAGGAGATCATCCCGGCTGAATATGATCTTGTATATACTATTGGCGGAACCTTTTCAAACCTTGTTGAAGTAGAAAAAGATCACAAACATGGCTTTTATGACCTTAACGGTAAAATGGTGTTACCTGTTGAATATGACCAAATATTCCCTCTGAGCGATGCCGAAAACATTGCTGCCGTCAGGAAAGGTGATGACTATTTCTGGCTGAAAGGCGATTACTCCGTTTCGGAAAAGGCAGATATCAGGGTGAAGGATATTTTCGGTAAACTTAAGCAACCGGCTTCATTCACCTTAAATCAAAGTCCGGCGGGTGGCATTACCGAGTTTAATTCAAAAGAGCAACACGGCGCTATTTACATCCCTCCTTCATATCTTGATGATCTGCATTTAATTTCAGGAATTAAACAATTTAAAAACCCGTTGCGAAACCATGTTTATTTTGAAGAGTCGAGCAGCCAGTACATTGTAAAAGCGAGGGCACTGCCCGTAAACGAAACGGTGGCAAGCAGCAATAACTGGATCCAAAGTGCTTATTACTCTATCCGCGATTATTTTATAGGTGGCCGTTCGGAATTTTATGACAGCAACAACATGGTGCTTATTGATAACAAGAATAATAAACTGTATGGTTACCGGATCAATACCGATATTAATACAGAAGAAGGTGGCGGCGAATTCAGCGGTCGTTGCAATGAGTTTAACATCAATGCGCTCAGTGATTCGTTATTGGAGGTTAAAGTAACATCTGTTGGTAGTATTGAATTATATAACAACACGTATCTAAATGAGCTGCCGGTATTTCACCTGTTAAAAATCCAAAACGGCAAGGTGGAGGAAACGATGAACACAAAAAGGGTTTTTGCATTTACTAAATTCCGTAAAATGGATAATCATTTTATTGATGGCTGTTACGTTTGCTATAAGATGGTCGATGGTCGATATGAAATGACAAGCAGCGGTGCAATTTCACCAGAAGTGCTGCGATATATGAAAAACGAAATCTATGCCGACTATAACTACAAGTTTAAAGACAAACGCTGGACAGAGATGTTCGAACAACAATTTTACGGACATTATAAATCAGAAAACGTCAGCGTTCAGGATTCGCTTACTGAGATTGATAAGTATAACATTCAGTGGATTGATCAAAAGTTAAAAGGCCTGCCGGCAATAAAGCCCAATGTACTTGCTGCAAAATGAGCATCACCGCCCGCATATTAAGATATTTTGCCTTTTTCTGGGTGTTGATATTGTGTGCCGGTACGTTTGTTCAGTACTGGGATTTTAATCATGATTCCTACTTTTTGCATATTAAGGAAGCCGCTGTTAAAACCGGCTGGTACCTGCCCGCTTTTTATTGCCATATTATAGGCAGCAGCATGATCCTGCTTGCCGGATTCTTTCAGTTTTCAAAAAAGGTGTACAATAACAAAGCGCTGCACCGGTCATTAGGGAAATTATATGTATTTGGCGTATTGTTTTTCGCCGCACCGGGCGCATATATTATGACGCTTTTTATAAACCGGGGTACGGGCGTATTCATATCTTTTTTATTACAGAATACATTGTGGGTAGCTTTTACAATGGCTGCTTTTCTGCTGGTAAAAAAGGGGCGTATTGATGAGCATATCAAAATGATGAACCGGAGCTATGCCCTCGCCTTCGGCGCGGTTACTTTACGCTTTTATATCTGGCTGTTTACCGTTTTGGGTAACGGCGTAAATTTTCATAATAACTACCTCATCATTGCATTTTTAAGCTGGGTGCCTAATTTGATTTTGGCCGAGGTTATAAACAGGTATGGGAAGAGGCCGATTGTGGTTGGGTGATTTTTATTTGTCATTCTGAGCGATAGCGAAGGATTTTCTTCCGCATGTTAGCGGATATGCAAAGCGAAAATACCGGGCGAAAAAGATGCTTCACTGCGTTCAGCATGACAAAAAAACATAATAAAGCCCTCCCCTTGGGGAGGGTTTGGGTGGGGTTAACTCACACTCGTTACCGTCTTTTTCAACTCTGTTTCCAGGTTTTGGAGTTCGGTATTCAGGGTACGGCGGTTGGCTGTGCCTTCGTCGTGAATGCGTTTTACCTCGGTAAGGGTTTCAATAAGCGATGAGGTTGTCTTTTTCAGCGTATCTAATGACACTACCGTTTTTTCATTTTCGCGGGCTACGTCAATACTGTTTTGTTTCAGCATTTCGGCGTTCTTTTGCAAAATGGTGTTGGTCGTATCCGAGATCTTTTTCTGCATCTCCACATTCTCTTTCTGGCGGTTCAAGGCTACAGCTATGGTAAGCTGGTTTTTCCAAACCGGGATCGTAGTTGATACAATAGACTGCGCCTTTTCGGCAATAGTGGTATTGTTATTTTGTACCACACGGATCTGCGCCAGCGATTGCAGCATGATAAAACGAACTACCTTTAGATCGGCCAGGCGTTTATCCAAACGGTTCACAAAATCGCGCAGATCGGCAATTTCATAATCCTGGTAACCTGTGGGGTTACCGTCCATCACTGCCAGCTTTTCGTTAAGTTCATTGTATTTGAGCTGCCCGGCGATGATCAGGTCTTCCATTTGCTTAATGTAGGTAACGTTGCTGTCAAACATGGTTTGCAGTGAGCTATTATCCTTCAAAGAGTTAACACGACCGGCCTTGATCTTATTGGTGATCTTATCAATGTTGTTAACCACGGTATCATACTTCTGGAAAAGCTTTTTGGTATCAACTACCAGCTTTTTCATGAAGGGGATATGTGATATGAACGAGGTGAACGCGTTTTGGTTAAGCTCGTCAACGTCAATATAGTTAAGCTCGGTAAGCAACTCGTTAATCAGTCCGCCTACCTCGCCCGAGTTATAGGTACGTACCGAGGTAAGAAAGTTGTTGCTGTATTTCTCCATTGAGTTTTGTACCTCAACGCCGTAGTTCAGTATCGAGTTAACATCGGCCGGATTGATATCCTTACCCATGTCACTATACTTTTGCAAATCCTGGCTTGGTATAGCATCAAGGTTTACATTGCCCTGCTTATCTACCTTCATAGGCACATTGCTGGCCGGTGAAGCTGCTGCCGGAAGATCCAGGTTGGTTGGAGTGATCAGCGGTGGTATATTCAGATTTAGTTCATCATTGTTTGGTGCACTTTCCATAATCTTATTATTAATGATTTAGCAGTACTTAATTAGTTCATGTTAAAAGCCATCAGGCTTAATACTCAAGACCAATGACTTTTTAACTTTTATAAATAGGTTGCAGTTACAGTTTTCACCGTTTCTTCCAGCTTGCGGTCGCGGGTTGGCTCGCCAATGGCATTAAATTTCCACTCGCCGTTCTTTTTGTAAAATACGCCCATAACCATGGATACGTGGCCTGCAAAATCTTTGCTGTGCGCAATGTCATAAGTAGCGAAGATCTCGTTAACGCGGGTTGGCGTACCTTCATAAATGCGGATAGACGCAAATGGGATAGTACCAAAATCCTGGCCGCGGAAGCTGTTCAATACAAAGGCCACGTAGTTTACAGTTGGGCTCAGCGTACCAAAGTCAACAGTGATGACTTCATTGTCCAGGCCATCGTTACCGGCCATGTCACCGGTAAGGTCGTCGCCGCTGTGCCTTACAGAATGATCTTTTGAGCGCAGGTTGCCAAAGTAGATCACATCTATCAGCTGTTTGCTGTCGTTATACAAAATACAGCTGGCATCAAGGTCAACAGCTTCTTTGGTGGTACCAAAGCCAAACAGGCCTTTCTTTTCAATGGCACCCCAATTTATTCCAACGCATACATTTTGTAATTTGCTGCCGTTACTTTTTTCAAGGCTGATCCTTTGCCCCTTTTGAAGATTGATAGCCATATTTTTAGTTGTATTTGTTTAAATAATCCTGCAGGCCACCCTTCATGCCTGCGCCTACAGCTTCAAATTTCCAGTTATTGTCTTTTTTGTAGATACGGCCAAACTCAACGGCGGTTTCTATCGAAAAATCTTCTTCCAGCTCATATTTCAAAATATCGACATTGGTAGCCGAATCAAAAATGCGAACGAAAGAGTTGCGCACCTGCCCGAAATTCTGGCGGCGGCTCTCGGCCTCATGAATCGTTACCACAATACAGATCTCGGTAGCACGCGGATCGATCTTTGACAGGTCGACAATGATCTGCTCATCATCGCCATCGCCGGCACCGGTCAGGTTATCGCCGGTATGCTCAACCGCACCATCCGGAGATTTTGAATTATTGTAAAAAACGAAAAATTCGTCGGTCAGTATTTTTTTGTTATCGCCCATGATGAACACCGAGGCATCCAGGTCAAAGGCCGAGCCTGTTGATGAGCTGTTTGTATCCCAACCAAGGCCTATGGTAAATTTAGGGGCACCAATGGTTTCCCTTTGGCCTTTTTGCAAGTTAATTGCCATGCTGAATTAGTTTATTATTGTTTATTAATAGGTTTTGTTTAATAAAGTTTAAGTTAGGCGCATAGGCTTCAATGGTATGATAACCATTCCCTAAAGCCATATCGTACAACAAGTTTATGAAATTGCTGCCTTGATCCTGTATAAAAATGCAAAAACTTTCGTGATCGTAATTTAAAATATATTTTACTATGCGGGTATTGATGCAAAAATCATCGCCTTTAATGATATCATCTAAATGATAGATGTTTTTGACGTGATGGTAATTGAGATAATTCTCAATATTGGGGTGGATGTTTTTGTTCACCAGTTCGGCAAAGTACAGCATATAAATATCGTTCTGTAAGCCGTACTCATCAACCATTTTCATGATCATACGCTCGTGGCTGCCGGTTATTTTGATGTCATCCAAAAACAGCAATGTTTTGCCCGTAAGGAAATCCTTATCAATATGAAACGAATCGTTACCAATTAAATTGATCCTTTGTGCCGCATCCAGTTCGCCATAATCTTCTTTATAGGTTATGGTACGATGTACCTTTGTTTCCTGTACCACCGGGTAACCGTGATTAGCCAGCCAGCGGTTAAGCCTGCAAACAAAATGATTTTTCATAGCAAAAGTAGCCGTAGGGATAAACGAGTACGGGCTCGAGATCACTACTATTTGTTGCTTTATCGGCTGTTTACTTAAATGCGTTGCAATAAAACCATCGGCCAGGTCGGTACCAAAATAGCTGGATAGTTCACCATCGCCAAACTTAAAGCGACTGTAATCATCGGCATCGAAACCAAAATGAGTTGCGCTGTTGATGTGATGTAACGAGTAGGTAGCTTTCATGAACTTAATAAGGTTAAAATGGATAAGTTGTTTGAATTGATGAGCAAGCTATTGAGACCTGCGTCATTAGCCCCTGTTATATCTGCTGCCGGGTTGTCGCCTATATGTATAATTTCTGTGAGGCCTATCTGCTTCGGTTCGTTACAATCTTTAACTTTTTGCACCATCAGGTTGAACAACCCCCGGTTGGGTTTTGACATTCCTTCCTCATCCGAATATATCTGGAAGTTAAAAAAGTCTGCCAGCCCTAACTTAACCATCACCTTGCGGAGCGTTTCTCCCTTTATAAAACCTGTATTACTTAAAATACTCAATGAGCAATCGCCTTTCTGTTTTAGATGCTGCAGCGTATCAATTGTTACAGGCGAGTAAACCACCGGCAGGTAATAGAACAGCAGTTTTTCCATATCTGCATAAAGCTTATCGGTGTCAACATCAGCAAGCGGGTATTGGTTATCATTAATTGTGCTGATCACCATCAGGTACATTTCATCAGCATCAATATTTTTGCCGGTACGCTCATTTACTGCGTTGCACATCAGGTCAACCTGCCGGAAGGCCCGTGCCACCTCATCAATACTTTTACCCGCCGGATTAAAATCCCGGTGAAAGATCTTGGTGCGCTCTATCTTAAAGTATGGATTTGATTTGATCAGCGTAAGCCAAAGATCAAATGAATAGTGCTGGTACATTGTTTTTTAGGTAGATGGTAAATAACCACCATGTCATTGCGAGCGATAGCGTGGCAATCGCACGGAAGCATATTCGCCCTGTATAGCATGCGATTGCTTCGTCGTTCCTCCTCGCAATGACATGGTTTTATATTAATAGTTCCTCAGCAACTCCGAAAGGCTATCAGTTGAATGCGGATCGCCGATGGCACGAAACTTCCAGGTGCCGTCCTTACGGTATACTTCGGCAAAGGTCATAGAGCACATGCCGTTGTATGTCGAATCGCCGGAGAGACTAAACTTAGCAATCTCTTTACCATGACTATCAACCGCGCGGATAAAAGCGTTTTCCACCATACCAAAGTGCTGGTTGTTTTTACGCCCCTGGTAAATGGCTACCAGGAACAGGATGCGGTCATACTTAGGGTCGAG
This sequence comes from Mucilaginibacter sp. Mucisp86, assembly GCF_047324315.1. Lineage (NCBI taxonomy): Bacteria > Pseudomonadati > Bacteroidota > Sphingobacteriia > Sphingobacteriales > Sphingobacteriaceae > Mucilaginibacter > Mucilaginibacter sp. Mucisp86. The sequence continues at coordinate 2,461,103 of NZ_CP168503.1, read as the reverse complement.
CGAATCAAGTTTTACGATGATCTGCTCATCGTCGCCTTCTCCCGCACCGGTACGGTTATCGCCGGTTAACCAAATGTGACCTGATGGATGACGCATAGAATTAAAGTAGATCACATCGCCCTCAAACATATTAATGGTACGGCCATTGGCAGTTTGCTTGGCATAACCACGATTGGCTACTTTGCCGTTTTTGTCTAATAAAAATGCTATCGCATCAAGGTCATATTCAGCCTCTTCGCCGCCGCCAAACAGCTTGCCTAAAAAGCCGCCGTTGCTTTTACGTACATCCCAGCCTAAACCAATAGTTACTGATGACAGGTCGAAACTTTCGCCTTTATCATTTTTACGCAGGTCAATTGTTTGACCTTTTACCAAATTTATAGCCATTGCCTTATTTGATTATTTGCCCTTTGAAATATTTACTTAAAAAGAAAGCGAGGTCCTCTTTATAACCTACGCCCGATGCTTCAAATTTCCATGCACCACCGCGTTTGTACAACCTGCCAAACTCAATAGCCGTTTCGATAGAAAAATCTTCGCCCAGTTCATATTTGCAAACTTCGGCGCCTGTTTGGTTATCTAATATACGAATGTATGAGTCTCGTACCTGTCCAAAATTCTGGCGGCGGGCCTGCGCCTCGTGGATGGTAACCACAAAAAGGATCTCCTGGATGCGGGCATCCACTTTGGTGAGGTCAACAGTGATTGACTCGTCATCGCCGCCGTCACTATTGCCGCCGGTAGGATCATCGCCGGTGTGGTGCACCGATTGCTCGGGCGAGTCGACATTATTATAGAACACAAAAAACTCATCCTGCGGTACCAGTCTGTTAGCATCGATCATGATGGCCGATACGTCAAGATCGAAATCATAACCTGTACCTTCGTTTGGGTTCCAGCCCAAACCAACTGTCATTTTTGAAAGGCCGATATCTATTTTCTGCCCTTTTTGTAAGTTAATAGCCATTTTAGTATGTGTTATTTTTTTGGTGAAACCTGTATTGCCTTTTGGGTTTTGCGCGGCATTGCAGGTACTGGCCGGTGACAAACCGGCAATTAAACATTTAATCTAAGGTAGATGTTTTATTGGGGTGATATTGTAAAAATTGTCTACACAAAAATAAGACGGTGGCAGGGGGAGGTTGTTACAGGAAAGGAAGTGATATTTATAAGGCTTAAACAAAAATCCCCCAGAGGGGGAACAGGTTTGTAGCAATGAACATATACGACATTACCGTGCCAGAGGTACGGAACGCCGCAGTTGTGTACCTCTGGCACGCCTTCTATGGCGCAAGTGTTGTGTGGCGGGATGTGGCGATGCTCACTTGTGCCCGTCCCGGCAGGCTCTATGAATTAATGCGCTCCAAACTTCATCCAAACAAAATACCCTACCCAAAGCAGGATGTTGGAATAAACGCCAGCCAGCACATCGTCCATCATCACACCTAAACCGCCGCCCAGATCTTCCATTTTGCGAACACCAAGCGGTTTCACAATATCAAAAAAGCGAAACAGTACCAACCCGGCTAAAAGGAAATATATGTTAGCGGGAATAAAAAGCATGGCTATCAGCATTCCGGCAACTTCATCAATTACTACACGCGAACTGTCTTCGCCCCAATCAGGTTCAACTTTGTTACCTACAAATACGCCGAGCGCGGTAATAAATATGGTAATAACAAACAGGTACCACGGGTTTTGCAGCGCCGGGCTTTGCCACAGCAGCCAGATAAAGCCGCAGGTAACAATGGCTGCATAGGTGCCCCCGCCTTTTAAAAAGCCGATGCCGAAGATGGACGCTATTGTTTTATTTAAGAACATTTAATTTATATCGTTAAGTAATATTTTCATTCCCTCCCTCGGGAGGGGTGCGGCTGTCTGTGTTGTGGCAGGGAGGGGTTTATGCACCGTGCAAAATCATGCATGGTGCAAGAAATCCCTTCCTACACCCTCCCGGGGGAGGGAATCGCGCGAGCCCGTTTTTTTTTTAAACTTTCCATTCACTTACTGCACACTGCCAACTCAAAACTGCCAACTGAACACTACTGCTTATCCAGCACATCCTCTGCTGCTTCGGCAACTTCGGGCTCAATGGTATGTCTTTTAGGGAAGTTGAACAGCAGTGATGTAAGTACCGGGATAATAAATATAGCCACGGTAAATACTGAAGTGAAAATATCAGCGCTTTCGCCCTCCATCAGTTTTGAAAATCCGGCTTCGGGGAAAAAGTGAACATATAATGATGAGGACAGTTTAATCCCCAGCACGCCGATCACAATAAAAGCCACAGTTTCCAGGAAGGTGAATTTTTCCATCAGCCTTACAAAAGCCTGCGCCACAAAACGCATAGCCAGGATGCCAATGAACACGCCGATATAGATCAGCATTTTATGATCGGTAAAAGCCACTGCCGCAAAAACGTTGTCGATAGAGAAGGCAAGGTCCATCAGCTCAACTAAGGCGATGGTTGCCCATAAATTACCTATCAAACCTACAGTTGAACGGTAAAGCCAGTTTTTGTTTTTATCAACAGATTCCTCTTCTCCATCACCATCGCCGGCTGAGAATTTACCTTTAAAATAGTTGAAGCATAAATAAATGAGGTATAAACCGCCAAGTGGTTTTAACCACCAAACAGATACCAGCCAGGCTGCTAAAAACAAACAAACACCACGTAAAACGTATGCGCCGATGATGCCGTAACGCAAGGCTTTTTTACGCTGGTGCGGCGGCAGGTCGAGCACCATGGTAGCCAGTACGGCAGCATTATCAACAGAGAGCAGGCTCTCAATAACAATCAGGTTTAAAATAATAAGGACGCCGGCCTTCAGGTCGGGGCCAAGCACATAGTGTAAAAACTCCATAAATTATATGATATCGGTATTAAGCATTGCTTTTAAAATGTTGGCTTGCACATCAACATCGCTCAGGCTTTGTAAAAAGTTGATGTCGGCTATTTTTTTATAGTTTTCGGCTAACAGGGATTTTATTTCGGGTGGCATATATGATTTCATCGTTACCACATCGCTTTGCAGTTTATCAATTTTATCCTGCAGCTCATGCGCCAGTTTTTCTTTTTTAGACAGATTGCTATTACTCTCTATGCCCGAAAGCTTTGTTACGTCGCAAAATAGGAATAAATTATTGGCAGGCGAAAATAAAAAGTATCTGTCTTCATCCATAAATTTATACACTTCCAGTATGAGGTTTCCGGCCTTTAAGCCGCAGTAAAACTCGGTGCGGAATTCGCGTTTCAATAACACACCCATCAGTTTGCGCTGAATAATAGCGTTAGTATTATGATAGGTATCGTTATAATTATACTGCACCAGTTCGTTATAAAGCTCTGGCGTTATATTATAAAAGAAGTCGGACCCATACCGCAGACTAAAAGCATTGATGTTTTTAGAGAAAGGGTAATCGTTTGAATTATCTGAAAGTACCTGGTAAAGTTTCCGCAATGAAAGGTTTACTTTCAAGGCTTGACGTTGTTTGTCAATTTTAAAATCCTGTTCGGTGAGTGCATTGTCATCCATTTGATCAATCATCTCTTTGGTAAGCTGGATCTCATCAAGCACAAGGCTCACATTGTTCTCGTTGTTTTTTTTGATCTTCCGGAGCAGATCTACCAGGCTGGCGGTAAATTGTACGTGAAAAAGCTCCAGTTTGTTGATATCGATCTCGGGATTGGAATCAAAAAGTTTATGGATAACCTGGGTACGCAGGTAGAGCTTGTAAATGAGGTCCTCTTCAAAAAACACCGACAGCAGCTGAAGCTTGCTGAGCATCCTGTTAGACTCATTTAAAATATTTAACCTGTTATCATCCATCAACGTGCAGTACTCCCTTATATTAAATGTAAAAATACAAAATTATAGGATTGAATGTTTGGGCCTATGTTACGAATAAAGGGTGTGTATTTGGGAGTTTGAGTTTGGACAACAAAACTTTAACTGAACCCAAATTTGCGTTAGGGATTGAAGCGGATACCGGCCGGGAGCGTAATGCCTGCAGGCGTATGAGCGTAAAGCCCGGCCGCAGGCAACGCCATGATAGAGATTAGTGGTTGGTGATTAGAGATTAGCAAGTTTGTCTGAACTCGAATTTTTTTGAATTAAAGAATTAACAGAATGCCAAGTAAATTCTATAAATTCTGAAAATTCGTTTAATTCGAGTTCAGACTATGGCGTTCCCTCGTCTGGCGCAAGTCTTGTGTGGCTGGTATGGGCATGGACGGCTTGTGCCTTTGTGCCATAAAAGCAATGCCATACCACGACACCATTCCCATCAAAATAAATTATATTTACATATAGGTGTAACCCGATCTGTTAAGGCGTAGTCACAGAGGTTATATAATGCAAAGCAAGCTTTCAGATATCGAACTTATTGAGCAAACCCTGGCGGGTAACCAATTTGCCTATGCAGATTTGGTTAAGCGGCACCAGCGTTTTGTTTTTACGCTGGCTATGCGCTTTGCCAAAGGCCGCGAAGATGCTGAAGAGATTGCTCAGGATTGTTTTGTGAAAGCCTACCGCTCGCTGGCATCGTTTCAGGGGCAATCGAAATTTAGTACATGGCTTTATAGTATAGTTTATACTACAGCCATGACATTTTTAAGAAAGAAACGGGTAGATACCGATTCGATTGATGATGAGGGAACATTTGTACAGGTTGAAAGCCATGAATCGGCATATGATACCAATAATGTAGAAAATAAATCGCGGTCGTATTACCTGAACCAGGCTATTGAGCAATTGCTACCCGATGATGCAACTATTATTACCCTGTTTTATAAGGGGGAGCAATCATTAGAAGAAATTGCCCAAACAATGGGTATTGAAACAAATACCGTTAAGGTTAAACTATTTAGAGCGCGCCAGCGTTTGAAAGAAAAGCTGGAGCGCAATTTAAAACACGAGGTGAAAGAACTGATATGAACACCATCGAAGAACAACTTTGGAACTATATTGATGGTACCTGTACTCCGGCAGAGCAGGAAGCCATTGCCCGGCTGATTGAAACAGACGAGGTATACAAGCAAAAGTATACCGAGTTGCTTGTGTTAAGCCAGGAGTTTGCCAATATGGAGCTTGATGAGCCATCAATGGCCTTTAGTTATAATGTAATGGAAGCCATCAGGGCCGAGCAGTTGACGCCATTAAAGTCGACCATCAATAAAAAAATAATATTGGGCATTGCAGCATTTTTTGTGCTGAGCATATTGGCATTGCTTGTAATTATACTTTCAAATGTCCGGATTTCGGGCAACTTGTTCAGTGGCTTGGATGTTAAGCTACCTTCAAATTTAAAACTGCCTTCAGCAAGCAGTATTTTCAATAGTCCTTTAATGAAAAGTTTTTTCGTGTTTGATGTAATTTTGGCGCTATTTTTAACCGATAGTTACCTGCGTAGAAAAAAAGCTGCAAAAGAGGCATAAAGTGTTCACTTTTCTGTAATGCCAAATAATGTCACAGTGTCTTTTTGACACTTATCTACACACTTTTTGTAAAGTAAATTCCCTTTTAACCTATTGTTAATGTATCAACAAGGATACATTAACAAAAAATTTAAAAAGTTTCGGGTTTTGGCACAGTGATTGTAATAACAACAACGAACTGGTAAACTTACCGGTTTAATTGTGATAAGGTTTAGGTTGAAAGTCTCCCGACGCAAGGTTGGGAGGCTTTTATTTTTTACAGCAAGCTTTTTACAATTACCTCGCTGCAATACCCCTACTTGACACCCCGGTTTGATTTTTGTAACTTTGAATTATGTCGAAAGCAGAAACACTTGAGGATTTTTATCAAAAGAAGGTTAACTGGCTACCCAATAACCTACAGCAAAACATAGGGCACTTTAATGTATTCCGGATTGAGGATTGCATTGGCCCTAATGCGAAGCAGGTAATTTATAGTCGCCGTACCTTTTATAAGATCAGTATGATGCGCGGCGACAATATCATTCACTATGCCGATAAAAGCATTAAGCTTTCGGGCACAACGCTGATGTTTTTCAGCGCTATGGTGCCTTACACATTTGAACATATGTCTGATGACCGCACCGGTTTCTTCTGCATATTTACCGAAGAGTTTTTCCTGGAAAAGTTCCGTGCCGGCTTAAGTGAGTTTCCGGTATTTGGTCTTAACGCCAAGCCTGTGTATGCCTTAAATGATGAGCAGGATGCCTATGTAACTGCTCTTTTTCAGAAAATGCTGACCGAGATCAATACCGAATATGCTTTTAAATATGATTTACTGCGCAATTATGTTACCGAATTAATTTATTATGCGCTTAAAACAGAGCCATCTGAAAATGTTTATAAGCACGTTGACGCTAAATCGCGGATAACATCGGTGTTTACCGAGTTGCTGGAGCGTCAGTTTCCTATTGAAACACCGTCGCAACGGTTTTCACTGCGCTCTGCCAATGATTTTGCGCAGCGGCTTTCAGTACATGTAAATCACCTCAACAGGGCCATCCGCGAAACTACCGGCAAAACCACTACTGACCATATTGCCGACAGGCTGCTGAGCGAAGCCAAATCATTATTAAGGCATACCGACTGGAATATTTCTGAAATTGGCTACTGCCTGGGCTTTGAAGAGCCTACTCATTTCAATAACTTTTTCAAAAAACAAACCCGGCAAACACCAAGTTCGTTCCGAAATGTTTGAATTTTGTAACCTTTGGTTTGATTAATGTAATGTCTCCCCTTTGTTGCCAATGTAACTTTGTCTATCTTAATAAACAAAGCAGACAATTTTTATGGACAACAACAAAGTATGGTTTATTACCGGAGCTTCAAAAGGTTTTGGCCTGAGCCTGGTAAAACAACTACTGGATGCAGGACAGCTTGTTGCCGCTACTTCCAGAAATTTACAGGAGTTAACCACAGCGGTTAATACAACAAGCAATAATTTTTTACCCCTCCAGGTCGATCTGGCAAATGAAAGCAGTGTATCGCTTGCCTTACAGCATACTCATGAAGTTTTTGGCCGCATAGATGTGGTGATCAATAATGCCGGTTACGGCATAGGCGGTGCTATTGAGGAACTTAGTGATGCCGAAACCCGCATGGCATTTGATGTAAACGTATTCGGTACATTGAACGTAATCCGTGCGGTAATGCCTTACCTGCGCAAACAGCGCTCGGGTCATATCATCAACATTTCATCTATAGCAGGTATTACAGCAAATACAGGCTGGGCTATTTATGCCGGATCTAAATATGCAGTAATTGGCATTTCTGAAGTGCTTGCTGCGGATGTTAAAGAATTTGGTGTTAAGGTAACCGTGGTTGCACCGGGTGCATTCCGCACCAGTTTCCTTACCGCGGGCTCGCTTTCCATTACCGGCAATCAGATTGATGATTATACAGAGGTACGCGCCATTCATAACAAATATCTCAAAATGGATGGCAAACAAGCCGGCGACCCGGAAAAAGCCGCTACCGCGATTATCAACGCGGTATACGAGGAGAACCCGCCGTTATACTTGCTGTTAGGTGGTGATGCATACAATCGTGCCTTGGCTAAGCTTGATACTTTACACCAGGAAATCAGGCAATGGCAGGATGTAACCTGCTCAACCGATTTCTAAATTTTATTCTGTTACCCTATATCTACCTGTATAAAAACAATAAAAATGCAAAGTATCAAAGATAAAGTGATTGTGATAACCGGTGCCAGCAGTGGCATCGGTGCATCGGCAGCGCGCAAACTGGCTCAGCTTGGCGCAAAAGTGGTTCTGGCAGCCCGCCGCGAAGATCAGCTGAAAGCCCTGGTTGAAGAAATTGGCGGGAATGCCATCTATGTAGTAACCGATGTTACCAAACGTGCCGATCTGGACAATCTTATTCAGCGGGCCATAACCAAATTTGGCCATGTTGACGTAATGTGGAATAACGCCGGCATCATGCCTATTTCCTTTTTTGAAGAAGGGCTTGTTGATGAGTGGGATAAAATGATTGACATTAACATTAAAGGTGTATTGTATGGCATTAATGCTGTACTGCCCCATATGCTCGGGCGCGGCGAAGGGCATATTGTTTCAACATCATCTGTTGGTGGTTTAAAAACATCGCCGGGTATAGGCGTTTACAGTGGTACCAAATTCGCGGTTAAGGCCATTATGGAAACCCTGCGCGAGGAGGTTGCCCAAACTATCAAGGTGACTACTATTTACCCCGGCGCTACAAAGTCGGAGTTAGGGCATGATATTACCAGCCCTAAGATTAAAAGTTTGTATGGCAACCTTGCCAATATGCCTAAGCTTGATGAAGAGGCTATTGCCAACGCAGTTATTTATGCTATAAGTCAGCCGGACAATATCTCCGTTAACGAGGTTGTGGTAAGGCCGCTTGGGCAAACGCGATAATATCAATTGCCGGAGATTTAACTCTTCAAAATAAGCGAAAATCAAATATTACCGGTAAAGCAGTAACAAATCAATAAAATCAAAATCTATCAAAATAAAACTATGGAAAACAACAAAGTGTGGTTTGTAACAGGCGCCTCAAAAGGCCTGGGACTTGCCCTGGTAAAAAAACTATTAAGCGAGGGCTACAAGGTAGCCGCTACATCGCGCAATTTAAGCGATCTGAATAAAGCGGTTGATGCGCATAACGGGCAGTTTTTGCCGCTTGCCGTTAACTTAACCAACGAAGACAGCGTACAGGAAGCCGTAGAGCTTGCAGTGAAAGCCTTCGGAAAAATTGATGTTGTTGTTAATAATGCCGGTTATGGCTTATTAGGCGGCATCGAAGAACTGACCGACCGTGAGGCCCGTGATAACTTTGAGATCAACGTATTCGGATCGTTGAATGTGATCCGAAAAGCGTTACCTTATTTGCGCGCCCAGAAATCGGGGCATATTTTAAATATATCATCGATAGGCGGCTTTACCGGTGCATTTGCAGGTGGCGGCATTTATTGCGCTACCAAGTTTGCTGTTAACGGCTTCTCCGAAACCCTATCGGCCGAAGTTGCGCCGTTTGGCATAAAGGTTACCATCGTACAACCGGGTTATTTCAGGACTAATTTCCTGTCGGCCGGCTCATTGGCGGTACCTCAAAACCAGATAGCCGACTATCAAAACGTTCGCGATACAGTAAATTTTCACCAAAACGACATGGACAAGCAACAAGTCGGCGACCCAGAAAAGGCAGCCGCGGCTATGATCAGCATAACTAACGAAGCCAACCCGCCGCTAAATTTATTTTTAGGCGAAGATGCTTACGGCCTGGTTGAGAAAAAGCTTGCCTTCGTTCAAAACGAATTAGAAGCATGGAAAGATTTAACACTTTCAACAGCAATACAACAATAAACGCACACTATTATATAGGTGTATGGGTTACCCGCGATGGGTTGATCCGTCACGAATTTTTGCCCAACGGCCGTTATACCGAAGCCCGCGGCGATAAACAAAATGCCTACACAGGCTATTACAGTGTATTAGGCAATCACGTTGAATATCTTGACGATACCGGCTTTACAGCCGAAGGCGATTTCAGAGATGGTGTATACTATCACGCAGGAATGGTATTGTACAAAGAATCGGCGTAAGCACTAAATAGAAACAACATGCGTAACTATGCCGCATTTGAGATAAATTTAACCAAACTCCTTTTAGCTACGGGCAGCAGCGTTTGCTCCAGCGGGAAGGTGATATCACTATGTACATAGTAAACTGCAGGGTTGGGTAAAAACTTATTACGGTTAATAAGGTTCAGCTTTATGCTTTCGGGTGTATTACTGATACTTTGCTCATAAGTATCAACAAAAGCTACATTAATGCCGCGATATTTATCGTTCTTATCCTCAAAAATAGTGATCTGGTATTCATAGATCCGGTTGGTACTTTCTTTTCCGTTTCGTAAAGAAAAATAGCCATGATAAGGCATTAAAGGGATAATGCCAACCGGATCAATATTAACATGGCTTTCAACAAAGTCATAAATGTCCCTGCCGGTTTTTATAGCCGGGTCCATTTTGCCGAGGGCATAGGTAATGATCTGCTCTATCTCCAGCATCCTTTGATCATCTGTAATGATCTTTTGATAGGTAAGTTTTACTGCTTCGATATCAGCCTGGGTTAAGCGTTGCGGGAAAGCCCGTTGTAGCAGCGTTTTATTCTTTTTAAAATCGATGAGGTTGTTATAGTGAAAAATAAGGTCGGCCAGGTTGGGGTATAACCGGCTGTTGTCAAAGTGGCTGTTAATTTCCTGCAGGTAGCTTAACAGGATATATTTTTTGTATTCAAAGTCAATATGGCCTTCAATAAACCAGTTTACACCTAATTGCCTCATTTTTCAGCCTCCTTTTGATAGCTTAAATTAAACAAAAAACACCAACTTTGCAATATGCCCTATGGAACCCTTTATTTAATTCCCGTACCGCTGGCCGATGACGCGGCCGCAAAATCATTTACACCCTACCTGGTTGATACTATCAACAGTATCAAAGAGTACATTGTGGAAAATGAAAAAACCGCCCGCCGCTTTTTAAAAGAAGCCGGTTTAAAAACTCCGCAAAGCGAACTGGTGATCCACGATTACGGTAAGCATAACCGCGATATGGGCAAGGCCGATTTTTTTAAGGGCCTGCAGGCCGGTAATGATGTTGGTTTGATGAGCGAAGCCGGCTGTCCCGGCGTTGCCGATCCCGGTGCCGAAATTGTTGATAAGGCTCATCGCATGGGTATTAAGGTGGTGCCCCTGGTTGGTCCAAGTTCTATTTTGCTGGCGCTGATGGCATCTGGCTTTAGCGGTCAAAGTTTTGCGTTTCATGGCTACCTGCCTATCGATAAAGCACTTCGCGCTAAAAAGATCAAGGAACTGGAAAATACTGCCGTAAAGCTTGATCAAACCCAAATGTTTATCGAAACCCCCTTCCGCAATAACCCAATGCTGGAGGAGATCCTGAAAACAGGAAACCCTAAAACCAAGCTTTGTATTGCTTGCGACCTTACCTCCGCTACGGAACTTGTACAGACCAAGACCATAGCCGAATGGCAAAAGAAAGTACCTGCTCTGCATAAACGTCCTGCCATATTCTTACTCTATCACGGTAATAAATGACCATAAGCCAGCAGCATAGCCCCGTTGTAATAGTAGGTGCCGGTCCATCAGGTTTGATGATGGCTGCCCAGCTTTTACGATATGGCGTGCAGCCGGTAATTATTGATAGCAAGCAGGGGCCAACCTCACACTCAAAGGCATTGGCGGTGCAGGCCCGGTCTATGGAAATCTATAGGCAAATGGGAGTCATCGATAAAGTGCTCAACGATGGCAAACGCGGTGGTGGTGTACAATTTAACCAGGAGGGCATCGAAGTAGCCAGCCTTTCGCTGGCAAATGTTGGCGAAACGCAAACGGCTTTCCCCTTTATCCAGATGTACCCGCAAAGTAAAAACGAGCGGTTATTGCTTGATTTTATTACGCTGAATTGCTGCCCTGTATACTGGAATACTTCGCTGCTGTCACTAAGCCAGGATAGCAGTAAAGTAACCCTTCAGCTGCAAAGCGGCGATGATAAACAAATCATCACCTGCAATTGGCTGATTGGAGCAGATGGCGCACATAGCACTGTGCGTAAGCAACTGAATATTCCTTTTAATGGCGATACTTACCAGCACCAGTTTTATTTGGCAGATATTAAAATAGATGCCGATTTCGGAGACAAGGTTAACCTGTTCCTTTCAAAAAAAGGTTTTGCGGGTTTTTTTCCTATGCCCGATGAGCGGAGCTACCGCGTTGTAGGTAACCTGCCCGATGAATTTGATAAAAAAGACGAACTGCAGATTGAAGAGGTATTGCCGCACTTGCGGGACGTTACCAAACAACAGATCATTGTTGAACACACCAACTGGTTCACCACCTATCGCCTGCACCATCGCATGGCCGATAAATTCAGGGAGCAGCGCTGTTTTTTAGTTGGCGATGCCGCGCATATCCACTCGCCGGTTGGCGGGCAGGGCATGAACACCGGATTGCAGGACGCCTATAACCTGGCCTGGAAACTGGCAGGTGTGGTTAATGATCAGCTTAAAGCATCGGTGTTGGACAGTTACGCCCAGGAACGGATGCCTGTAGCCAAAGACCTGCTCAATACTACCGACCGGATCTTTAAAATGATACTTTCGCGCAACTGGTTCATTAATTTACTGAAGAAGTATTTGCTGCCCATTGCTTTAAAATGGGTGTGGAGCAAGCCCAATTTGCGCGAAGCTTTTTTTAAACGGGTATCACAAACCGGTATAGCTTATCGCCATAGCCCGATAAACCTTAACCTGAGCCACGCCACCTTAATCAAAGCGGGCGACAGGCTGCCCTATCTCAAAGTTTTTGATGAAAAGCGGCAACAGGAAACTGACCTGCACGAATGGTGCAGCAAACCGGGCTTCACGCTCATCTGCTTAGGCAAACTCAAGGAGCTTGACCTGTTCACCGTAGCCAAATGGATCACTCAAAACTATGGGGCCAATCTTAACTTCTTTTACTTGCCCCCATCGGCCAAAAACCAGCACATTTTTGATGTTTTCGAAATTAAAGAAAATCAAAAGAAAGCGCTCATCATCCGCCCGGATATGCACATCGGCTTTTTGAATGATGTGGTGGATATTGATATGATGGATAATTATCTGCTGAATGTGGTGGGGGTAGTTAGTGGTTCATAGATGATGGTTCATGGCAATTGTGGCTCCCTTATTTTCTTCGCTGTTTTGCTATGAACTATGATCCAGTAACCATGAACCCCAAAACTCACCTCGCCACCATCACCCAGCCGCTCATCACGTTCCCATTTTTTAAATCTATCACATAGTAATACGTACCCGATGGAATAACCCGGCCGCCATATTTGCCGTCCCAGGCCTGGGGGTAGCCGGTGCTTTTAAATACCAGCGCGCCATAGCGGTTAAATACCTGGGTGATTGAAGTTGGGTAGGTATCAAGCGCTTCAATGGCCCAGGTATCGTTAACACCATCACCATTGGGCGTAAAAGTGTTGGGGATAACTACTTTTTTATAAACACGCACAAACACCTCATCAGTAGCTTCATCGCCGCAACCCGAGTTTGATACCACATGCAGGGTATAGGTGATATCTTCCATTGGTGAAGCGGTTGGTTTAAGTTCAAGGCTGCTGCTCAGATAATCGGTCGGGGTCCAGTAGTAACTTACGTTTGTGCCTTTAGTGCTGCCATTAAGCGTAGTTGACTGGCCCTGGGTAATATGCTTGTCGGGACCTGCGTTAGCAACAGGCTTTTTAAGCACATTCACTTGTACATTAGCTGTTGAGGTACAGGTGCCGTTGCTTACTGTAACCGTATAAAGCGTAGTGTCTGTTGGACTGGCAACGGGATTGGCAATATTAGCATCTGAGAGGCCCGTTGTAGGCGACCATGAATAGGTTGAGCCTCCGCTGGCATTTAATGTTGCCGAATTGCCCTCACAAATGGGTTCAACGGCGTCAACTGCCGCAACAGGCAGGGCATTTACCACAACCTGCAATGGTACTACCACCTCGCAGTTAGAGGACGATTTAATCCTAACGGAATATGTACCTGCCGCTGCTGCGGTTACATTGCTGATTGTTGGGTTTTGAATGGCCGATGTAAATCCGTTTGGGCCTGTCCATTGATAGCTTACCCCGGTTGATGCACTTAGCGTTAAAGTTGTGCCGGCGCAAACAGGCGTATTGGCAGTTGCCGTTGATGAAGGCGGTGTACCAACCGTAAGTGTAAGTACATTTGAAGCCGACCGGCAGAGTGCCGAATTGATGTTACCTGCCTGTGCTGTTACGGCCCGGTAATAATAAGTGCCAGCCACCGTTGGTGAGGTAATCTGGTAACTTGAACTGGTGCTGCCTGCTCCGGCGAGATCTGTCCAGGCACCGTTGCCGTTTTTGTATTGCCACAAAACCGTGTAGCCACTGGGGATAGTGGTATTAAGTGTATATGTTTGCGGAACATCCGAACAAGCCGAGGCTGTTAATGTCGAGCTTGAACTGCTGAAGCTTGCCGCTATAACCGGGCCGTAAGGCCTGAAAACAATATCATCAATTGCAAGGTCATTCGCAGGGGCACCGCCGGCGCTGTTGTTGATCATCTTGATTACCACATCGCCAACGCCTGCAGGTAATGTAAAATTAAATGATTCCTGTACCCATTTATAAGTACCGCTGGTGCGGGCAATAGTACCGGTATTAAAACTTTGAATGGTTGTGCCATCCGTTTTTTCGATAGCGAAAGTGATATTGGGCGGGCTTATATCATTGCTCCTCAACAAATTCACTACCCAGGCCGAAAACTGGTAGGTTGTATTGGAACATAAACCCGTAATAGTACGTTTATAAAAATAATCGGTTTTGGATACGCTGGCATTTACCACCATCATATAGCCGCCGGTATTGCCGGTATGATCTGTAGCCGACCACCAAACATTGCCTGCGCCTGCGGTTGTATTTTCAATGGTATAGGAACCATCGCTCGGAAAATCGTTGCTGCTGTAGGTATAACTCGTCGAACCCGAATCGGCTGGCAATGCCCCGGAATGTGTAGATGTTCCCGAGCCGAAAGTAATGCTGACTACCGGGTCACCCAAACTTTGCGCATTTGTTTTACGGGCTAATACAATGAGAAAAAAGCTGATTAGGGGGAGTAACTTTTTTGCTTCCAACGGAATACTGTTTTAAAAAAGCGCCTGCATGTACTACTAACATACAGACGCTACTATCGCAACTATTATGAAAAGGGGTATTATATAAACCATTTATGGGGTTATAATTGGTTTATGACATAAATATGCAGGGACACAAGGTTTGTATCAATAATGTGTCGATGAATAATAGTTTTGTATAGGTGAATGTAATGGAAGCAGTGAGTTTTCGACAACAGCAAACCACCGGGGGACTTTCTATTTTAATTTGGCCCAGTTGCGGGCAAAATCGTTATAAGTTTCACTTACCGGCAATTCTACGTCGGTAAGCTGTACTTTACGGTTTTGAATAGACCTGATCTTGTTAACAGGTACAATATAGCTGCGGTGGATGCGCTGAAACTTTGTTGAAGGCAGTTTTTCCAATACCTTTTTCATCGGCATTAGTGTGAGGATTGTTTTATCGTTGGTGATATGGATCTTGATATAATCCTCCATACTTTCAATATACTCAATAGAGCTCAAGTCTATCTTAACCATACGATATTCGGAGTACACGTACAGGCTTTCGTCAGTCTCTTCGGTAGCGGGTTTGTTCCTGTATTTATGGTAATCAATAGCTTTTTCAACAGCTTTGGTAAAGCGCTTAAGATCTATCGGTTTTAAGATATAATCCAACGCTTCCAGTTCAAAGCCCTCAAACGCAAAGTTTTTATAAGCGGTTGTGAATATCACCATGGGTTTTACCTGGAGCGAGCGCACAAGATCTATCCCCGTGATATCGGGCATGTTGATATCAACAAAAAGTAGGTCTATTGGAGTGTTTTTTAAAAACTCGGCTCCGGTAATGGCATCTTCAAACGTATTAACCATTTGCAACGCAGGGAAACGCGATACATAATCACTTATGAGCCTTAGGGCAAGCGGTTCATCATCAATAGCTATACATTTAAGCACCATAATTTAAGCTTGTAAAGTAAGTTGAACAATATATTCATTATTGAGACTGCTTATGCTTAACAAATGTTTGCCGGGATATAAATGCTCCAGCCGTTGCCTGGTGTTTTTTATGCCGATGCCTGTGCGCTGGTAATCGCTTTTCTGTAAACCAAAGATCCGGTTTTTGCAATAAAAGGAAATATCAAGCTCATGGATATTGATCCTGATATCTATAGCCGATGGTTCATGTTTGCTCACGCCATATTTAAAAACATTTTCGATAAAGGTCATCATTACCAGGGGAGCTATTTTTCTTATGCCGATATTCCCGTTAACCTCAAAATTAACTGCGGTATTTTTGCCTATGCGAAGGCGTTGCAGTTCAATATAATCGCTGATACAATCAATTTCGCTTTGCAGTGGTACAAAGTCTTCGGCAACATCGTCGGTAACATAGCGCATAATGTTCGAGAGCTTCATGATACTATCTGCCGCATTATCATCTTTGATAGCAGCAAGCGTATAAATATTATTTAACGTGTTGAACAGGAAGTGCGGATTGATCTGTGCTTTCAGGAAAGAGAGCTCGGCATTGGTTTTATCGGCCTCGGCCCGGGCTGCACGTTGTTCGGTAAGCTGCCACTGCTGAACGGTTTTGATAGCGGTACTCAGGGCCATGATCATCAAAAAAATGAACAGGCTGGTACTGTCAAATGGCTTCCTGAATCTGCGTAAATGCCTGAAGCCGTTTCTTTGCCCTAATGAATCGGGACGGAAATATGGCGACCGTTCAAAGCCGCCCTGTGTATCCGGAGAAAGGGCATCAAACCTATGGTGGCCAAAGCGGGGACCATCAAAAGGCGGAGGCCCTGGCATCATCATCCCGCTGCGCATTCGCCAGTTCTCGGTACTCCGCAGCAACATGTCAAAGGGGCGGAGCATATAAACGCATCCTAATAAAATAAGGCAGATAATAGTGTAGATCAAATACTTCTTTTTTAAAAAGAACTGCGGAATGAACAGGTAAGCGTTACTGTAAAAAAGGGCGATATAAGTGATGCAAAATATCCAGTAGGCCGGCTTTTCCAGAAAAGAAGTAACAGAAGTATTGTATAGTGACCGGCTATTTAAAAAAACCAGCGGGAAAGCCATGAACAGCAGCCAGCCGGCAATGTGTATAACAACCGAAAATACTTTGAAACGCGACATGATGTAAAATAACGCATTATGTTAGAAAGTTTTAAGTAAAAGTCCGAAAGTTGGAAAGTCATGTCCCCTCAGGGTCCTCTGAGAGTTTAAGTTAACCCACAAAATGATTATTGCCGATTGATTAATCAGCGCGAGTTGAACCCCTCTGGGGTTCGGGTAAGGGGAGGGACGTTATTTCTACAAACCTATTCCCCCTCTGGGGGATTTTTATTGGTAGGACAGGTGCACCAGAGGTGCAAAAGGTTTGTCTTGTCCGGAAATGGGTTTACATTAAAGTAAACACAGTGGAAAAGATCATTATTAAAGAACATCGACATTGCCCAGATTCATTTAAGCATTCAGTTATCAAAGAATATTTATCAGGAGAAATCGGTTACAGAGCCTTGTTAAAGAAACATGATATTAAAAGCAGTGGCAGCATTGCACGTTGGATGCGGCAATTAGGCTATACAAAAATTCCTGAAAAAGCCAGATATTTGCCCTTAATAACCCCAGCATCCTTGCCCGTTAAAAAAGTAAATAAAGATCAGTCATCAGATTTCTTGTCGCAAGACCAGCGAATTAAGGAACTCGAACGCCTGCTGGAAGATGAACAACTTCGCAGTGAAGCCTATCGGCGCATGATCGAGATCGCCGAAAAAGAATTGAATATTCCTATTCGAAAAAAGTCGGATACCAGGTAATCCATGAGATGAGAGACATGTATACAAGGGTCGGCCTTGTACGTTTATGTCGGTTACTTGGTATTACCCGTCAGGCCTACTATCAGCACTTTTGGCGGGAGGAAGCCTCGGGAATAGAATCGGCGCTTGTTTTGCAGGAGGTTATAAGTCTTCGCAAAGACCATCGGGTGATGGGGGGACGAAAGCTTTATGAAAAGATCCATCCATTTCTGCTTGATCATCAGATCAAAATTGGACGAGATGCCTTTTTCGATCTATTAGCTGCCAATGGGTTACTGGTAAAAAAGCGACGCAAGCGGCATGTAACCACCTGGTCAAGGCACAGATTCAATAGATGGCCGAATATCATCCGGGGGCTAAAGGTGGTAAGGCCTAATCAATTATGGGTGAGTGATATCACCTATTGGAAAGCAAGCGATGAGCATTTGTATATCAGTTTAATAACGGATGCCTATTCTCATAAAGTTGTTGGCTATCATTTGGCAGACTCCCTGGAGACGGTGGAAACAATAAAAGCGTTGGAAATGGCAATTAAAGGAAAACCTGCAGGCTTACCTTATTCGCTGATACATCATTCAGATCGCGGTGTTCAATATTGCAGTGATAGTTATGTAAAGTTATTACAGGACAATGCTATTCAAATCAGTATGACCGAGAATGGCGATCCTCTTGAGAACGCAGTTGCCGAACGGATGAACGGCATATTAAAAGAAGAATATCTTAAACATGAGGTTGCTGATAATAAGGATCAGGCGAAGGAACTACTTGATCGGGCTATCAATCTTTACAATCAACACCGGCCTCACTTTAGCATTGGACTACTAACACCTGAGAGTGTACATAGCCTCGGTCTGCCAACTGAAAAATTATGGAAGAACTATTATCATAAAAATAGTAACATTGTAAACGTATCTCAGGACATTATCAAACCTGTAAATACATAACAGGATTATCTTAAAACCTGTAAACTTTTTTTAGGACGAGACAGTTTGTAGCTTAAAAATTAACATATCCTTTGCCCCGGAGGGGCAAAACACGACGGCTTACCGTTAAGCGACAAGCAATTTTGTGGGTAAACTTAAACTCGCAGAGGACCCTGATGGGACGTTAAAGACAGAAAGTTAAAAAAGCTAACAACTTCTGACTTAGAACTACAGACTTAAGGCATAGTACTTGCGGTTCAAAACTTACCCATGGATAGTTTCACCCTTACCGTAATTTTGAATTACCTGGGCCTCATATTCCAGGAACTGTTTCCAGCGGGCCTCAACATCAATTTCCTCGGCATATTTTTTTGCCAGGCGAATGAACATGGAATAATGAGTGGCTTCACTGATCATCAGTTCGTGGTAAAAAGTAGCCAGCTGGTCGTCATTGATATTTTCAGACAGTACCTTGAAGCGCTCACAACTCCGGGCCTCTATCATGGCCGAAAACAGTAGCCTGTCAATCAGCTGGGCTTCGCGGCCACCGCCAATGATGATAAATTTCCGGAGTTCGTTCACATAATTATCCTTGCGCTCACGGCCAAGAATATAACCACGCTCCAGTATAATATCATGTACGCGTTTAAAATGGTCCATTTCTTCCTGTACCAGTAGGGCCATCTCCTGCACCAGCTCGCTCAGGTTGGGGTTTTGAACAATCAAAGTTATAGCATTACTGGCGGCCTTTTGTTCGCAAAAAGCATGGTCGGTCAAAATCTCTTCGATATTGCTCTCTACCACGTTTTTAACCCAAAGCGGATCGGTAGGCAACTGCAGTTTTAAAATGGTTTTCTCGCTCACAATGCAAAGATAGTTGATAGAGGCGAAAGGATAAAGGTTAAAGGCAAAAGGTTGTTTTTGCGATTGTCTTAAATAATAAAGGCCATCTTTATGGACAGCCTTTATGTTTATTTTGTTACTGCTCTATTTTTTTAAGTTTGATATCAAAAATCACTATCGAGTTAGGCGGGATCTGGCTGGTGCCATAAACACCATATGCAAGTCGGGAAGGTGCAATAAGCAGGATTTCTCCGCCTGCGGCAATCATTGGTATCCCTATCTGCCATCCGGTTAACAAAACATTGAGCTTATTGCTGTAATCGGTTTGTCCGTTTATACTTACACCGCTCAGCAACTGTCCCGAATAGTCGATGGTTACTGTTGCATTGGGGCCGGCATGAGTACCAGTTCCTGGCGCGATAACCTGGTAATAAAGCCCTGAAGTATCTTTTGTAGCGCTGATTTCGGGGTGTGCTGCAAGATAAATTTTGATGTTGCCATCCTCGTTCAGGACATTTTGCTGCGGATCGGCCGATTTATCTTTAAAACATGCAGACAGGATCAATAGCGGCGCAAACAATAGCAGCAACAGGGTTTTTCTCATTTTGGGTTTTAGTGATTGGTAAATCAACTAAAACTAAGCAGATCAATCGTAAATACCAAAACCGAATTTTTAGGAATTGAGCCAGCTGCAGTATTGCCGTACCCTTCTCGCGAGGGAATTACCAAAATAATGCGGCCGCCTGTTTTAACATATGGCAGGCCAGATTGCCAACCAGGAATAAGCCCCTGCAGGCTTTGGTTAATAGTACCAGAATCAAATGTGGTTCCATTCAATAGTTTGCCGGTGTATGTTACTTTAACTGTTGAAGTTGCGGCTGGCCTGGCACCGGTTCCCTGGGTTACTATTTTGTAATAAACACCTGAATTATCACTTGTGGCGTGATAGGCGGTATCTGTACCAATGTAAGCTTTAATGGCGGCGTCGTCTGAGGCTGCCTGTTTTGCGGCGTCGAATTTGTCTTTTGAGCATGAGGCGAAGATCACCAATGGGGCGAATACGAATAATAGAAATTTCTTCATTTAATTAACAGTTCTGTTTAATTATTTTGACGGGCAAAAGCTACAGAACGCTACAATAATTGAACTTATTTTAGCAGAATTAGTTAAATTCTGTTAAATCGACGGAGAATACCAGTACCGAGTTTTCGGGGATACGGCCAGGACTATTAGCGCCATAGGCCAGGCGTGAAGGCACAATAAGTAATATAGAACCTCCCTCTTTCACCAGCGGGATACCTATTTGCCAGCCTTTAATCAGGTGGTCAAGCGGGCTCGAATAACCATTGCCTTTGTCAACCACCATATCATTCAATAATGCCGCGGTATAATTTACAGTAACCAGTGAGTTATCTTTCGGATGAGCACCCTTACCTTCAGACAAGATCTGGTAATAAATTCCTGAAGGATCTTTTTGAGCCTTGATCTGTGGATTGGCTTTCAGATAAATACGGATCAAAGAATCGTCCGTACGCGCCTGTTTAGCCTGATTTAATTTCGCAGTGTTATCGCATGACATCATCAGCGTAATGATAACCGCGCTTAGCAATAAAAGGTATTTTTTCATGATGGATATCCAAATAAAAGCCCCCTTTGCGGTAAAGGGGGCTCAGTATATGCCTGGGTTAATTAAACCGTTGTTTTGATTTTCAGCTCGGTCATTTGCGCCTCGGCAATGGTTGATGGTGAATCGATCATCACATCGCGGCCCGAGTTGTTTTTAGGGAATGCGATCACATCGCGGATAGAATCTAATCCTGCGAATATCGACGCCAAACGATCGAAACCAAAAGCGATACCGCCGTGCGGAGGTGCTCCATATTCAAAAGCATCCATCAGGAAGCCGAATTGTTTTTGTGCTTCTTCCGGCGAGAAACCAAGATGCTTGAACATCAGTGATTGCAGGCTACGATCATGGATCCTGATAGAACCACCGCCTATTTCAGTACCATTGATCACCAAATCGTAAGCATTGGCACGTACCGCTCCCGGTTCGGTATCTAACAGGGCGATATCCTCTGGTTTTGGAGAAGTGAACGGATGGTGCATGGCATGGTAACGGCCGCTTTCTTCGTCCCACTCCAATAGTGGGAAGTCAACCACCCACAGTGGTGCAAAAGTATTTTTATCGCGCAGGCCTAAACGGCTACCCATTTCCAAACGTAATTCGTTCAGTTGTTTGCGTACCTTATCGGCACCACCAGCCAGGATCAGCATTAAGTCGCCTTTTTCAGCGCCAAATGCGGCTGCCCAATTGGTTAGCTCGTCCTCGTTGTAAAATTTATCAACCGATGATTTCAGGGTGCCGTCTTCGTTGTAGCGGCAATAGATCATACCGGTTACACCAATTTGAGGGCGTTTTAACCATTCGGTCAGTTCATCAACCTGTTTGCGGGTATAGCTTGCACAGCCTTTGGCATTGATACCAACAACCAGTTCGGCATTATCGAAGATGCTGAAGCCTTTGCCTTTAACAATGTCGTTCAGCTCAACAAACTCCATCCCGAAACGAACATCCGGTTTATCCGATCCGTATAAGCGCATTGCATCCGAATACAGCATGCGTGGAACCTCGCCCAGGTCAATACCTTTTACAGTTTTGAATAGGTGGTGGGTAAGGCCTTCAAATATATTCAGGATGTCTTCCTGGCTCACAAATGAAAGCTCGCAGTCAATTTGGGTAAACTCAGGCTGACGGTCGGCACGCAGATCCTCATCCCTGAAACATTTTACGATCTGGAAATAACGGTCGAAACCGCTCACCATCAGCAATTGTTTAAAAGTTTGAGGCGATTGCGGCAGGGCGTAGAATTCGCCCGCGTTCATACGGCTTGGCACCACAAAGTCGCGTGCACCTTCCGGGGTCGATTTGATCAGCACCGGGGTTTCAACCTCGATAAAATCAAGTTTATCTAAATATTTACGTACTTCCTGCGCCATTTTGTGGCGAAGTACCAGGTTATTGCGGATAGGGTTACGGCGAAGATCAAGGTAACGGTATTTAGCACGTAATTCCTCACCGCCGTCTGTTTCGTCCTCAATCAGGAACGGGGGCAGTTTGGCAGCGTTAAGCACTTCGATATCAGTAACAACGATTTCAATTTCGCCGGTAGGGATCTTTGTGTTTTTGCTGGCACGTTCAATTACATTACCGGTAACTTTGATCACAAACTCGCGACCAAGTTCACGGCTTTTTTCGCGCAGCGTAGCATCTGTATCTGTGTTAAATATCAATTGGGTTAAACCATAACGGTCGCGCACGTCGATAAAAGTAGTACCGCCCAAATCGCGCGATTTTTGTACCCAACCGCATAATGTAACGGTTTGGCCTAAATGGCTGATATTTAATTCGCCGCAGGTATGAGTTCTAAGCATAGCAATGTTTTATAAAAGTTTGCTAAAGTAGGGTTTTAGTTGTAAGTCCGAAAGTCCGAAAGTCGGAAAAGTCCGAAAGTTGCCGCATTTTGCCCGCCATGTATACAGATTTACTCGCTTTTGGCCTCCTTACACCGCCCAAAAACACTTTCGGACTTGCTGACTATTGACTTTCGGACTTAGAATCCTATCTTTGCTCCAATACAATTCTCAAGGGGTGCCTTGCTTTGGTTGCAAAACAAACTGCAGGTTGTTTTACCAAACTGAAAGACGGGCTGAGATCATACCCAGGTCACCCCCCAGCCCCCTAAAGGGGGAGTAATAAATCTGAAGCAAAACTTTAGAAACTATTTACTCCCCCTTCAGGGGGCGGGGGGCGGCCACACCTGATCCGGATAATGCCGGCGTAGGGATAAAGGTAAATAAGTTAAGTGTACTGCTGCTTCTCCCTGGCATGCAGATGGTTTAACTCAAGTTTTTGTTTTACACATTTTGAAAAATTTATTTGTGGCCGCAATGGCCCTGCTGCTGCCTGTTATGGCATCAGCCCAGCTTTCCATTTCGGGGAAAGTGACCAACCAATCCGGCGAAGCACTGCCCGGCGCAACTGTTACTATTTTAAACCCGAAGCTAAGCACGGTTACCGATGCTGCCGGTAAGTATAGCTTTAATGATCTTAAAAAAAGCAATTATACCCTTAAGGCCAGCTATATCGGCTATCAGCCGCTGGTAAAAAATACGGTACTCAGTATAAACGCAGTTCTCAATTTTTCTTTGGGGGCTGGAACTTTTACTACCGATGAAGTAACCGTAATTGCAACCCGTGCAGGTAAAAACGCGCCAACCGCGTTTACCAATCTCAGCAAAAAAGATCTGGAGAAAAACAATTTTGGGCAGGATCTGCCTTACCTGCTTAATCAAACGCCATCAGTTGTGGTTAGTTCTGATGCGGGTACAGGTATTGGCTATACGGGTATTCGGATCAGGGGTTCAGACGCGTCGCGTATTAACGTAACGGTTAACGGCATCCCATTAAATGATGCTGAAAGCCAGGGGGCATTCTTTGTTGATCTGCCCGATTTTGCTTCTTCTATCAATAACCTGCAAATTCAACGTGGTGTGGGTACTTCAACCAATGGCGCAGGTGCTTTTGGTGGTAGTATTAACGTGCAAACGGCCACCCGCCGTGATACAGCCTATGCCCAGCTTGATAATTCGGCAGGTTCATACGGTTCATTAAAAAATACAGTAAGTGTAGGTACCGGTTTGCTTGGCGGCAGGTTTAGCATTGATGGCCGCCTGTCACGTATCCGATCCGACGGATATATCGCCCGTGCATCTGCCCGTTTAAAATCATTTTTTGTGAGCGGCGCTTATTATGGCGATAACAGCACATTAAGGCTTAATGTGTTCTCGGGCCACGAGCGCACTTACCAGGCCTGGAACGGCGTGGCTGATTATGTGATAGGTGATGATACCCGCCCCGATAACCGCACGTATAATGAGCTGGGCTACATGGGCAACAACGCGTTTTATAAAGACGAGGTTGATGATTACCTGCAAAACCATTACCAGTTACTGTATGACAAAAAGTTTTCAGACAAGTTATCATTCAGCGGTGCCTTGCACTATACTCATGGCGAAGGCTATTACGAGGAGTATAAGAAAGATGACGCAGTAAGCAATTATGGTTTAACGCCGGTTATTTATGGCACCGATACCATTAAAACCACTAACCTGGTACGCCGCCAATGGCTTAATAACGACTTTTATGGTGTTACTTATGCCTTAAAATATCAGCCTACTACCAAACTTAATTTTAATTTGGGCGGCGCATACAATGAATATAAAGGCGCGCATTATGGTAATATCATCTCTGCCGAGGAAAGTATAGGCGTTGGCCCTAATTATCAATACTATCGTGACGATGCCAAAAAGAGGGATTTCAATATTTTTGGCCGGGCCGAATGGCATGTCGACAAATTTTTGCTGTATGCTGATATGCAATACCGTCATATCAACTACTCATTTTATGGTATAGATAAAAACCTCAACAATGCCCAGCAAACTGCGCAGTTAAATTTCTTTAACCCCAAAGCGGGTGTTACTTATCAGTTTAACGAACATAGCAATGTATACGCATCCTTCGCGGTAGGCAACCATGAACCCAATCGTGACGACTACGTTCAGTCGCCTCCGCAAAACCGACCGAAAGCTGAAAACCTGAAAGATTTTGAAGCCGGCTATCGTTTTGGCTCTTCTGTTTTCAGCGGAGAGTTAAATGGCTTTTATATGTTGTATAAAAACCAACTGGTATTAACCGGTTCGCTGAATGACGTAGGCAGCCCCGTGCGTACCAATGTAAAAGACAGTTACCGCGCTGGCCTGGAGTTTAGCGGAAAAGTGAAAATCACCCCGCAATTAAACTGGGGCGTTACCGCAACCCTAAGCACCAACAAGATCAAAAACTATCAGCAGTTTTTCTCAAACTACGATAATGGAGCCCTTGTCGAGGAAACATTTGCGAAAACAGATATCGCTTATTCACCGTCACTTACAGGTTCAAGCGTGATCAGTTACAGCCCGATAAAAGGAGGCGAAATAGCGTTTATCAGCAAATATGTTGGCAAACAGTACCTGGATAATACCATGAACCGTAATCCTGAAGGTTTTGGCATTGCTCCTGATAACGCTGCAAATCCTTATGCTGCTAACCGCCAGCTAAACAGCTTTTTTGTGAACGATGTAAGGTTGAGGTACAGCTTCAGCGTACGCTCGGTTAAAAACATAACTGTTGGCCTGCAGGTTAATAATATCTTTAGCGAGAAGTACGAAAACAACGGCGCTACCTATCCGGATATAGAAGGCGGCCATGTAATTAACTATAACTATTACTTCCCGCAGGCTCCGCGAAACTTTATGGCTTCGTTAAGCTTAGGATTTTAATTGAGCAGATATGAATCATTGGATAGAGCTATTCATTGAACAAATAAAGGAAACCACCTGGCCGCAATGGCTTGCTGTTGCGCTGGGTGTTACCGAAGTGCTGCTCGCCCGTATAAATAATATATGGCTATACCCGGCAGGGATCCTGGGTACGGCCATATCCATATACCTGCTGATGGATGTTCACCTGTATGCCGAATCGGTATTGAACGGGTACTATATTGTCATGAGCGTTTATGGCTGGATCTATTGGATAAAAAAACGTAATGAGCCTCCGGTAAAGATCACCTACTCCACCAAAAACGAATGGATTATAAGTTTGGCGATTAGCATTGTTGGGTGGGTGGTATTTTATTTCATGATCAAAAACCTGCCTGCTAAATATTTCACGCCATCTAACGTGCCCGGCTGGGATGCGTTGGTATCATCAACTGCCTGGGCAGGCATGTGGCTGCTGGCCCGCCGTAAAATGGAGAACTGGATTTTTCTGAACATTTCCAACTTTTTTGCCGTGCCGTTGCTGTTTTACAAAAAGCTGCCCATGTTTGCCATGCTCACCATTTTTCTGTTTATTGTAGCGATATGGGGATATTTTGAGTGGAAGAAACAAGTGGAGGCAGAGAGATTAGTGGTTGGAGATTAGCGGTTAGGCTATCTACTTAAAACAGGAATTTACAATGCATCCATCACAAAACTTAAAACCCGAATGGGTTGATATCATCCGTAAAGCAGCCCCGGCAGCTGAGCAGGCGGGTAAGTTACAACCCGATCAGTTGGCGCTTATTTATGAGCAGGGCTGGTTTAAATTTTTAGTACCGCAGGCATATTCTGGCTTACAGTTGGCCTTACCGCAAATGGTTCGGCTGGAGGAAAGCCTGGCCTGGGCCAATGGTAGTCTGGGTTGGGTGGTAACCTTGTGCAGTGGCGCAGGCTGGTTTGGTGGTTTTCTGGATGCCGGTTTGGCAACAGAGATCATGGCCAATCCGCGATTGTGCCTGGCAGGCAGCGGTACATCAACAGGTTCGGCTACCATCAACGGTGATGGCTACATTATTAACGGTACCTGGAAATATGCCAGCGGGGCGCATCATGCAACCCACATCACCGCAAATTGCATCATCAAAAACGGTGATGAAACGGTTGTAAATGATGGTGGCGAGCCGCTGGTTTTACCTTTCGTTTTCGATAAAAAAGATGTGCGCGTTTTTCCGGCCTGGAAATACGTAGGCATGATGGCTACCGGCAGCGATGCCTATGAGGTAAAAGACTTATACGTTGATAAAAACCGTTGCTTTAAGATAGATCCCCAATATACGGTTGTTAATGAACCTTTATATCGTTATCCGTTTCTGCAATTAGCCGAAGCAACACTGGCGGCCAACCTTTCGGGCTTAGCTGTTCATTTCCTTGACCTTTGCGGACCGGCGTTTGATGAAAGGATGAAAAATCCCCGGTTAACCGAGCCTCAAAAAAAATATATCCAACAACTATTGGTCGAACAAACTATACTGGTAAATGAAATCCGCACCGCTTTTTACAAGGCTTTAGATTATTCATGGGATAACTTTGAGTCGGCCGGCGATAATGGTCTGAATGAAGTTAGTATTATGAGCCGTAAATTGGCCAAAGTGTCAAGAGACAGCGTGGATAAGCTTTATACTTATTGCGGATTATCAGCTGCAAATCCTGATACCGAGATCAACCAGGTTTGGCGGGATCTTCATACTGCCGGGCAACATTCCCTGCTTACGTTTGAGTCGTAAAGGCGTGTTTACTTAGAGATATTTACTCAACTCATTCTTTAAAATAGCTACCAGTTCGGGATCATTGAATTGGTAGATGTCTTCAATATCAAGCACAATCAGTTGTTTGCCATCTATGCTGAAACGCTGCCTCAGTAGTTCCTTATGCTTCTGCTCCATCACGAAGATTACATCAGCCCGGTCGATCATTTTTTGATTTACCCTTATCCGTGCTTTATCACTGGTACCCGCCGATGAAGCTTTGTGCAAAGGATGGTTCCTGAATAAAGCCTCGGCTGTCGGGCTGCGCCACTGGTTTTTACTGCAAATGAAAAGGAGGTTGGGCATGGATTCTCGGTTATTTAAAGAATATGTCATCAATGTCCCATCAGGGTCTCTCGCAGAGGACCCTGATGTATACGCCATGCAGATTCGCTGTTCAAATTTGCTTGACAGATATTTAAAACGCGCGATGAACCTCAGGGTCCTCTGCGAGAGACCCTGAGGGAACATAAACGCGCGATGAAGCTGTATACAATTCAATATCCGAGGACAAACCTTTATCCTTTCACCTCAAATTAAACCTTCACCATCCTTTTTACTGTTTCAGTTACATGCGCCAAATGATGATTGCTGTGCCAGGCATACGTAGCGAGGCCTTTTTTCAGCGATATCGTTTCGCCCGAAGCCGGGTGTACAAACGTGCGCGCCCATTCGTTTTCGGTGAAACTTTCAAACAGGGCAACAAAATGTTGATGGATGCCTTCCAGCATTTTTAATGACGGCTCAACCGGCAAGCGGTAATCGGGCAGCAACGCCCAATCAGCCTCTTCATATGGCTTTATGGTTGGATTGTTTTCGGTAAGGGCAAGCTTAAAGCGGGTGATGGAGTTCATATGGCTATCGGCCAAATGGTGGATCACCTGGCGCAGAGTCCAGCCGCCGGTACGGTAAGGGGTATCAAGCTCCTGGTAGTTAAGGCCGGCAATTGCATGGCGTAGCTTCCCCGGCAGGGTGGCGATATCTTCTATCCAGCCGCGCATATCTTCGGCAGTGTACGAAGCCGGGGGCGCAAACTTCCCGATAGGGTATTTCATTTGTTCATCTGTCATCATAACTGTTAAAAAAATTTAAATTAGGTATTATTTTATACTACCACAAGCTTTTGACCTATTTTAGCGTTCTGTAGATTGTTAATTTAACTGATGATAAAAAAGTTACTGGCCGTACTTTTTGTTTTTAACTGTACGCTCTCCTTCGCACAAACCATTAAAACCGACATATTAGTGATAGGCGGAGGCGCAAGCGGAACAGCGGCCGCCATACAAGGCGCGCGAAGCAAATTAAAAACCATGCTGGTTGAGCAGGGGCCATGGCTGGGCGGTAGCATGACATCGGGCGGGATGTGCGTTATTGACGGCAACAGCAATTTACCAACAGGCATCTGGGGCGAATTCAGGCGCAGGGTACGGGATTTTTACAGTAAAACACCCGGTTACGATACTGCCTACAACGCAGCATTACGATTTGAACCCTATACTGGTGCAGCTATCCTCAAAAAAATAACAGACACGGTAAAAAACCTCACCGTAAAATTAAACACCCCATTTTTGGGCATTAAAAAAGACGGTACCGGCTGGGATGTAAGTATCTCCATCGACGGAAAAACCACGACCGTAAAAGCAAAAGTTGTAATTGACGCCACCGAAACCGGCGATGTAGCTGCCAAAGCAGGCGAAACCTACATTTATGGCTTTGAGAGTAAAAAACAAACTGCCGAGGCTCTGGCGCCTGATAATGAATCGCCACAACTACAGGATCTTACCTGGATTGCCATTTTGAAAGACTTTGGCACTTCGGCCGATAAAACTATTCCCAAACCCGAGAGGTATGATGCCGCAGCGTACGCCTGCCTTAAAGGGAAGAACATCAAAAAGATGCTTGATGATGGCAGGCTGCCCAACGATAAATACATGATTAAATGGGCCGAATGCGGGAACCAGTTCCCCGTTACCGCAGATAATTTAAAGCCCGAAAACCGGGAAGCTTTTTATGCTAAGGCCCGTTTGCATACTTTAGGTTTGATATACTATTTACAAACCGAACTGGGTTATAAAAACCTGGGGTTAGACGAAGATTTTACCACGCCCGATCATTTACCTTATATCCCCTACGTGCGAGAAGGCGGTCGTGCGACAAAGGGATTGGTAAGGATGATGCTGGATGATGTGTACAAACCGTACAACCGCGAATCGAAACTTTACCGCACGGCAATTGCCATTGGCGATGCCTCGCCGGGGCAGCACTACACCGATGCAGATGCTCCCAAAGTTAATTACCCCCCTTTCCCGGCGTATGGCGTACCGTTAGGGGCTATAGTATTGAAAGACCTGGATAATTTACTGGTAACGGAAAAAACCATGTCGGTAACGCATTTGGTAAATGCCAGCACCATGTACCCGTCGGTACAAATGTCTATTGGTCAGGGTGCCGGTGCTACAGCAGCATTCTGCGCATTTTTTAAAACCACTACGCAAAACTTAAATGTGCGGATAATACAGGGTGAGCTGCTCGATTTTAAAGCCTGGATAATGCCCTTTGCTGATGTTAAACAATCTGATCCATTTTTCAGAGCGATCCAGCAAATAGGCGCTTCAGGCTTATTAAAAGGAGTTCAAAAAATAGAGGGCAATACTGCCCGGTTGCTATTCCAACCTGATTCATTAGTGACCACTGCCGAAATAAGGCCAACCCTGGAAGAAACTTATACCCGCGGTTTTTTATGGTTCAATAAAGAAAAACCAGGCCCGGTGTTTACTGTTGGTAACCTGTTGTCATTTATCAGTGAAACTACTTTAACCGATCCGCACACGCTGGAAATCGCTATGCAGAAAGCCTGGAAAGAGCAATATAAGTTTGCATCTCCTTTTGATCTGAAACGCCCCGTAACCCGCCGGGAGTTTGCCGTACTGGCTAACAAGTTTTTTAATCCTTTTGCCCGCTCGGTGGATATTGCGGGGCGGATGGTGAATTAGTGTTAGAAATGTCATTGCGAGCGCAGCGTGGCAATCGCATGGAAGCAAATCCGCCCTGTATACTCTCTTGCGCTCATCTGCGATGAGTGCTTAACATGGGCTTACGTTACAAACGCCAAACCTCATTAAGCACTCGTTAAAAACGAGCGCAAGTCGAACATAAATTTAAGAGCCGTGGGGACACGGCCCGGGGAAATGACTTACAACTCCAATTCCAACTGATCCCCCGGCCCAAGCTCTTTGTCATCCCGTTGCTTAATTGTTATCTCCCCAAAATTTGAAAGTGAAATACCGAGCAAACGCACTCTCACGTCATCAACTCCTGTAACCGCCATGAGTTGTTTGGCCGTATTGCTGATGGTCTCCAGGTCGTTTATCGGGGTTGGGAATGATTGGTTGCGGGTGATCTGCTTAAAATCGTGGTATTTTACTTTGAGCGTGATGGTGCGGCCTTTCAATTCATATTTAAGCAGCCGATTGTGTACGGTGACAGCTATCTTATCAAGCTCGGCTTCCATCTCTTCCAGCGTAGTCAAATCGTAAGCAAAAGTATCTTCAGCGCCCAGGGATTTGGTTTCGCGATGGGGTTGCACTTCGCGGTTATCAATGCCGCGCACTATCTGGTAGTAAAACCTCCCCACTTTACCGAAGTGACGGGTAAGTTCACTCTCTTCAAGCTTTTTCAAATCAGCCCCGGTATGCAGACCCATTTGCTTCATTTTTTGAGCGGTCACCTTGCCCACGCCAAAAAACTTTTCGACAGGCAGCTGCTCCATAAAATTCTCGATGCTTGACGGACCAATAAATTTAAGACCATCGGGCTTGTTGATATCGGATGCTATTTTGGCTACAAATTTATTGATAGATACTCCCGCTGATGCGGTAAGCTGCAATTCGTCCTTAATGGCCTGTTTTATGAGCTTGGCAATATCAATGGCCGAGCCAATACCTTTCTTGTCGTTAGTTACATCAAGGTAAGCTTCATCTAAGGAAAGCGGTTCGATCAAATCCGTATATCGGCTAAAAATTTCCCGGATATGCTGCGATACTTCGCGGTAAACATTAAACCTGGGCCGTACAAACAAAGCATGCGGACACAGCTGCAAGGCCTTTTTCGATGACATTGCCGACCGGACCCCAAACTTCCGGGCCTCATAACTGGCGGTAGCTACCACCCCTCCACGCCCTTCAGGCAAACCACCAACAACCAATGGTTTGCCCCGATATTCGGGAAAATCCCGCTGCTCAACCGACGCATAAAATGCATCCATATCAATATGGATAATTTTACGGTGGATAATGGGTGATTGCTCAGTCATGCCGGTGAACGCAAATATAGGCGGGTTGCAGGGTTGCTGCAAAGTGTTGATAGCAGGTTAAGCGTTTGCGCCTATATTCCGATTCTTCTTAACTCGCTCGTTTTTAACGAGTGCATAACTGGGTTTGCGTTTATAACGCACAGGCGATACAATCGCCCAACCATATTAAGCGCTCGTTGCAAACGAGCGCAAGATTAGGTTAGCAGGTTTAAGTTGAGGCTTGTGCAGGTAAGCGTCCACGCTTACCTGCCCTATTATTCAAGCGAAGGACGCTTGAATATGCAAAGGAGAAACTAACTCTCCGTATCCTCCGGCAAAAATTTAAGCTTTTGCTGAAAGTACAGATCCCAGCTATGTTGTTGTTTACGATCAGTCATGTGGGCTGTATCCTCATCATAATCAGTATTAAGCTGTTTGTATTTGGCATCTATGCGGTTGAAGATGGCCATAGCCTCGTAGTTATAATTATTGCTGAAACGGGTGCGGCTTACTATGCGTAACAATTCCTGCTGCTCTAAAAAGGCGATAGTGTAGTGACCCTGTTCATGCTTTAATATCTCGGTCATTTGCTGTGGGGTACTAACCCGACTTCTGTCTAACCAAGACTTGCTGTTGTTGAGGATAAGCCTGATGTTGAAATTAAGCCGGTATCCTCCGCCCTCACGCCGGGCCTGGTAGCGGTAATCGATGGTGCAATTGGTATAAGCTACAACGCCGCCGGCATTAGCCCGCGGCGTTCCCCAAAAATCATTGGCGGTAAGCTGATGAAATGATTGCGCCGAAGCCGGCGTGATCATCCCTAAAAAACACATGGCTGTAAGGCCTATCCCCTTCACTATATTTCTTTTCATTTAAAAAAATGGCGGTTTTAAACTTTTACTTTTTGACGTTGTCGGTATGTAAAAGGTTTAAGGCCATCATTTCTTTTAACGTATGTTGCATCTGATCGGTTGAGCCATCAAGGAAAATAACATTCCCTTTCGAGTTTTCGGAGAAGTGCTTGATGGATTCTGTCCACATGGTGAATAATATCACCGAGGTATCCATGTTTGCTTCGGCCATTTCTTTGGCGGCTACGGTCATACCACGGGCAACTTCCTCACGGAACAGCGCTATACCCTGTCCGCGTAATTGTGCCGCTTCGCGTTCTGCCTGTGCCGAAATTTTGATGGCGTTACCCTCTGCCTCGGCAGCTTTGGTTTTGGTGATGAGCAGGGCCTGGCCTTCGTTTTCGGCGGCAGCCTTTAAGTTGTTGGAAGCTACTACCTGGCTCATTGATTTCATGATCACATCATCAAACGTGATATCGTTCAATTGCAGATCCTGAAGATGGTAGCCCCAGCCTTCCAGTATCACATCCAGTTGCTCTTTTACGTGTTCAACAATATCACGGCGTAATATCAGTACCTCGCTTTGGCGTTTGGTTGCTACAAAAGCGCGGATCGAGCCTTCAACGGTGCGAATAAGGGCCTGCATCAGGTTGCGTTCATCAACAAATTTAAAAGCTACGTTCTTGATAGTTTCCTCCTGTTGATCCAGTACCGAGTACAGTAGCATAGCTTTGAAGTAAACATTGGCCTGATCGTAAGTTACTGCCTGGAACTCCAGCTCCACAGAGCGGTTTTGGATGGAGATCTTTGAATAGATGTTTTCGATAAAAGGGATCTTGAAATTTAATCCCGGTGTAAGGATGCGGCGGTATTTGCCAAACACGGTTATAACTACTATTGTGCCCTGTTTTACAGACACAAACGAAGTGAAAATGGTAATAAGGATAACAACGAAAATGACGATTGTTAACAATGATCCAAATGATTCGGGCATGGTTTGGTTTATTATGTTTAAAATAAAAGTAGCATTAATTATTGGTGTGTTATTTGTTTTTTAAAAAATGCTCATAAAAAACATCACACCCGTCATGAACTTAAAACGAACATTCGGAACCATACTGAGCGTGCTTGGTATGGTCGGTCTCATTTACACCGGTATAGCTATCATTAACCATAGTGCACAAGTAACTACCATGGTAGTAATAGGGATCATTTCACTCATCTTCTTTTCAACAGGGATAAGCCTGGTGCGGAATACTAAAGATGAAGCGGCTTAAATAGGTTAGCGTGCTTTGCAAATCGCATAGCTTACTCACCCGGTCTGCGCTACGCTGGACCACCCTCTCTCCGGCTGCGCCGCAAAGAGGGGAATCGCACAAGCCCACGCTTTTTTTTCATTTAGTAACGGCTAAGGTGATGTCGAGGTGAGACAAAACAGCGTTCAATTCCTGCACCTCTTTCCTATTTACAGATTCTCACTCTGAATAACAGGATTAAGGCAGATCTCACCTGTATCGGATATCAGTAACCCGGCATTGGGGAAATCGGCTTCCGTAAGTTGCCTGATCCGGATGGCGGCCCTGTTAAGCGTATCAAGCTCCAAGCCCTTATCATGCGCTTGCCTTAGTGATATAATGCGTCCATTCAAAAACTCTCCCTTTTTGTTCAGTTTTACTTTTAGCAAGGGGGCCAGGCCGCAAACGCCAGCCACGCTCACAGATTTATAAGTACAAAAATTACCGAGACTATAAGCGATCAACCTGTTCTTATAAACTTCCATAGCCCTGCTTACGTGCGGGCCGTTCCCCAATATGATATCGGCACCTGCATCAATGGCATTATGTGCAAAGGCATTCACATCACCGCGCTTTTCGCTGATGAATGATTCCATAGCAAAGGGCACATGTTCATAAGCTACCCCCTCGCCGCCGCCGTGAAATGACACAATAAGGATGTCGCAGCGTTGTTTCAATTCGCTGATAATACGGGAGGCGTTTTTAAGATCAAGGATTGGTAAGGTGTTGGCATTGGGGGCAAAGGCGCAAAAGCCGTATTTAATGCCATTGCGTTCAAATACTGTGGAGGGGTGGCTAAGCAAGCCGCCATAATTAATACCTATGCTATCCAATACATGTGTAGTGCTCATGCGGCCGGTATCGCCAAAGTCGCCAATATGGTTATTGGCCAGGCTTAATAAATTAAAACCTGCATCTTTAAAAACACCGGCATAGGCAGTAGGCATTCTGAATAAATAAGCTTTGCTTCGTTGATGCAGTTTATAGTGGGCGGGATTTCCGCCATCAAGTAAGCTCCCTTCAAGGTTCCCAAAAGTTACATCGGCATTTCTCAATTCGCCGGCAATAACAGCAAAACTGTTTTTGGCGCTATCGGGAGGTAGGGTGTAATTATTGGGGTAGGATGTTCCTAGCATCATATCGCCAACGGCGGCTATGGATATGGATGAATCACGCTGAACAGCGGCGGTAGCTGTTGTTGCGGTATCGGGTTTAGGTTTAGGAGCAGGGGCCAGTATTTGTTTTTTATTTGGCGGATGGTTACACGCCTGTAAAAACAGCGCCAGGCCGGCTGCTGTAAGCAATAAAAATCTCATTATAAAAAAAATCCCCTCATTGAGGATGAGGGGACTAAATTAGTTTATTTATTTCAAAATCGTTTAGTTCTTGCTTTCGTCTACGTCGTCGCCCATATCGTTGTTACCCGTGGATGCCGAACCTTTAAATTCATCTTTAAATGAAGCTAACAACCTGCCTCCTTTATAAAAGAAACGGCTGTAGTAAGCATCGTCAAGGCTGCTGATAGCTACACCTCTTGATGAGGCGTGAGCAAATTTATTATTGCCTAAGTAAATACCAACGTGCGAAATGCTGCGGCTGTGGATCTTAAAGAAAACCAAGTCGCCTTCTTTCAACTCATCTTTAGCAACAGGGTTAACCATGCTGAAAATATCACGTGAGTTACGTTTGATATCAAGGTTAAAAACTTCGCTGTATAATTCTTTTGTAAAGGCCGAACAGTCGATACCTCTTCTTGAGCTTCCGCCAAAGTGGTAAGGGGTACCAATCCAATCATATACAAAGTGAAAGAGTTTCATGTTTGAGGTAGCAGATAAAGCAACTCCCATAATTTGGGAAAAGTATGCTTTACCTAAACTTTCCTGGTCGTCTTTGTTGTCATCACTGGTGCTCGGGGCACTTTTTGTTTGAGCTTGTGAAGCTACGACGCTGAAAAGTAAGGCAATAGCCAGGGCAAATTTCTTCATTTAATCAGTTTGTTTGTTGAGTTAGGGCAACAAATTGTTTATTAAATCAGACACTATGTCTATCGTGCTCTACAAAACTATTTATATTTTTTAAAATTGCAAATAAATGCTCCTTATTTTTCAAAAAATATAAAAAAGCGCTTTTTATTGCACATCCTTTTAATAAACAGGCTCTTGTACGATAACCAATGTAATTTGGTTGTAATTATTTAAGCGCTTTTTGGGGCATTTAGATAAAAACACATTATCTAAAACTTCGTAAAACGATAATTTATTGCCCATAGGTGTGTTTTTTTAAGTTTTATTTTAGCCGGATTAGCTGTGCCAAACCTGTAAAACCCTGGTTTAGCGGTGACAGACACGCTTTAAGGCCACCAAATAAAATTTTGCAACAATTTGCTTGAGGTTTCGATATTTTGCAGGATATAATTAGATTTGCGCTTTACTCCAAAAAGGTTGTTTAATACATGAGTTCAATCGAAATAAACAAGGACACCTACCTGATGTGGTACGAACAGATGCTATTGATGCGCAGGTTCGAAGAAAAAACAGGACAGTTATACGGACAACAAAAAATCAGGGGCTTTTGCCATCTGTATATTGGGCAGGAGGCTGTTTTAGCCGGAGCTATGTCTGTAATTAAACCTGAAGACAGTTTGATCACCGCATATCGCGACCATGCTCACGCGCTTGCTAAAGGTGTAACTCCAAAAGCCATTATGGCCGAGATGTATGGTAAAGCTACCGGATGCTCAAAAGGCAAAGGTGGTTCTATGCACATGTTTGATAAGGAAAAGAATTTTTATGGTGGCCACGGTATTGTGGGCGGTCAGGTGCCACTGGGTGCCGGTATCGCTTTTGCCGAGAAATATAAAGGTACTGAGTTTGTAAACATTGCTTACATGGGCGATGGCGCCGTACGCCAGGGTGCGCTTACTGAAACCTTTAATATGGCTGCGCTTTGGAAGTTACCTGTAATTTTTGTTTGCGAAAACAATGGTTACGCTATGGGTACTTCTGTTGAGCGTACTACCGCACAAACTGATATTTATAAATTAGGTTTGCCTTATGGTATCCCTTCGTCACCGGTTGATGGCATGGATCCAGCTGCGGTTCACGTAGCAATGGACGAAGCTGTTCAGCGTGCACGTGCAGGTGAAGGCCCAACCTTCCTTGAAATGCGTACTTACCGTTTCAAAGGTCACTCTATGTCCGATCCGCAAAAGTATCGTACTAAAGAGGAGTTGGAAAGCTACAAAGCAAAAGACCCTATTGAAGCCGTTAAACAAACTATCCTTGCCGAAAAATATGCTGATGAAGCATGGTTTGATGAAATGGATGTTAAGATCAAAGCTATTGTTGATGAAGCAGTACAATTTGCTGAAGAGTCACCATGGCCTGATGCTTCCGAATTGTATACCGATGTATATGTTCAGGAAGATTATCCTTACATCAGGGACTAAGTTTTAAGTCGGGAGTGTTAAGCCCAAAGTTAATAATCAAAAACTTTCGGACTGTGGACACCAGACTTTCGGACAATAAAAAATTACTAAAAATTAAACACATATAAATAGTATATGGCCGAAGTAGTAAAAATGCCTAAGATGAGCGATACCATGACCGAAGGGGTATTGGCTAAATGGCATAAAAAAGTTGGCGATAAGGTTAAATCTGGCGATGTATTGGCCGAGATTGAAACTGATAAAGCTACCATGGATTTTGAATCGTACCAGGATGGTACATTGCTGTATATCGGTATACAGGAAGGTGCTGCTGCTCCGGTTGACGCTGTTATTGCCATTTTAGGTAAAGAAGGCGAAGATTACAAATCTTTACTTGATCAGGCTGGCAGCGGCGCTGCTGCTAAACCGGCCGAAGAACCTGCTCCTGCTGCTGATAAAGCACCAGCCGCTACTCCGGCACCAACCGCTCCAAAGGTTGATTTGTCAAGCATCCCGGCTGTGGTTATCCGCATGCCGTTATTGAGTGACACCATGACCGAGGGCACCATTGAAAAATGGAACTTTAAAGTTGGCGATAAAGTAAAAGCAGATGATTCATTGGCCGATGTGGCAACCGATAAGGCTACCATGGAGGTTGTAGGTTATGAAGCCGGTACTTTATTATATATAGGTGTTAAAGAAGGCGAAGCTGCTAAAGTAAATGATATCATTGCTATAGTAGGTAAAGAAGGTACCGACATCACTCCATTATTACAGGATGGTGGTTCGGCCCCTGCCGCTGAAGCTGCACCTGCTGCTGAAACTAAAACTGAAGCTGCTGAAGCAACTGCTTCTGCTACTGCAACTGAAAGCTCATCTGATGACAGTCGCGTAAAAGCATCTCCGCTTGCACGTAAAATAGCTAAAGATAAAGGCATCAACCTTAATGATGTAAAAGGTAGCGCTGAAGGCGGCCGTATCATCAAAAAGGATATTGAAGAATATACACCATCTGCTAAGCCGGCTGCTGCTCCTGCCGCTGAGGCCGCACCTGCTGCTGCATCTGCACCTGCCGCAAAAGCACCTATCGTATTGCCAACCTTTACCGGCGAAGAGAAATTTAGCGAAAGACCGGTTACTCAAATGCGTAAAGCTATCAGCCGCCGCTTAAGCGAAAGCTTGTTCACTGCTCCGCATTTCTATGTAACCATGACCATTGATATGGATCAGGCTATTGTTGCCCGTACCCGTATGAATGAGATTGCCCCGGTTAAAATTTCATTTAATGATTTTGTTGTTAAAGCTTGTGCCGTTGCCTTAAGGCAACACCCTGCTATCAACTCATCATTCCTGGGTGATAAGATCCGCACTAACGAGCACGTTCACGTTGGCGTTGCTGTTGCTGTTGACGAAGGTTTATTGGTTCCGGTTATCAAATTTGCCGATGGTAAATCATTAAGCCACATTTCGGTTGAAGTGAAAGAGTTTGCCGGTAAAGCAAAAGCTAAAAAACTGCAGCCAAACGAAATGGAAGGTTCAACTTTCACCATTTCAAACCTTGGTATGTTTGGCGTTGATGAGTTTACTGCTATCATTAACACACCTAACGCTTGTATCCTTGCTGTAAGCGGCATCCAGGCTGTTCCGGTTGTTAAAAATGGTGCGGTAGTACCTGGCAACATCATGAAGGTAACCCTGAGCGCCGACCATCGCGTGGTTGATGGTGCTACAGCTGCTGCCTTCCTGCAAACATTAAAACAATTATTAGAAGAGCCGGTAAGGCTGCTGATATAATTTCGGATATCGGATTTTCGATTTCGGATTTTGAAAAGCGATGGGTTTAGGCTCATCGCTTTTTTTGTTTTGTGCTGAGAATAAAAGCCTTGTCATTGCGAGGAGCGCGGTGGGCCTGTGCGATGGGGCGACGCGGCAATCGCATGCTATGCAGGGCGACTATGCTTCCGTGCGGTTGCCACGCTGCGCTCGCAATGACATTATTAGATCAAAACAAACACATATCTGCAAAAAATGACACAATGACCTAATGACTTCAATGACCTATATGCGTATATTCACGGCAAAATTTTGATGTATGACACTTTATAGCTTTTTTAAGGAATTCCATTCCGGTTTCAGGTACATTGTTATAGTACTGGTATTGCTGGCCCTTGTACGCGCGTTTATGGGTTGGCTGGGTAAAAGACCTTACGGCGAGGGAAACCGCAAACTTAACCTGTTTGCCATGATCTCGGTGCATACTCAATTTTTACTGGGCATCATCCTGTTTTTCATTAGCCCGATGGTGCAGTTTAGTAAGGACACTATGACAAATCCTATCACCCGTTATTGGACTGTAGAGCACTGGGTGATTATGCTCATTGCCATCGCGCTTATCACTATCGGGCATAGCAAATCAAAGAAAGCTACACTGCCCGAGGCTAAGCATAAAGCCATCGCTATCTTTTATTTGATAGGGATTGTACTTATTTCGGTAGGTATAATGCTTATTCCACAGTAATTCTACGTAGCTAATAGGATTTAGCAAATAAATAATTTCACAAAAAATTTGACAATTCAAATTTCTTTATAAATTTGTGACCGCGATGATTAAAAACACACATAAAAACAGCTGGTGGCACCAATTAAATTGGCAGCCGGCTTGCGCTTTTTGATCAGAGACAACCTAATCAATTGTGAACCTAAATAGGAAACCCGGCGACCCCAATTCGCCGGGTTTTTTGTTTTAAGATATTTTGAAAATAAACATGAGCACATTTAAAATTACTACCACTTATAAAAAGCTACTGGCGGATACCACCACGCCGGTTAGCATTTACCTTCGCCTGCGCGATGTATTTCCCAACTCGCTGCTGCTGGAAAGCTCTGACTATCACAGCCGCGAAAACAGTACCAGCTACATTTGCTGTGAGCCCTTAAGCGGCATAGTGCTGAACAACGGCGTGCTGAAAAAGCAGTACCCCGATGGCAGTCACGAAACGCTTGAGCCCGGCACATTTGAGCTGATAGAACAGATCAATAGTTTCATAGGCAGTTTTGAAACGGATTCGTTGCCGCTGAAAATGATCACCAATGGTTTGTTTGGCTATTTTACCCATGAAGCGGTTGAACATTATGAAACCATTAAACTAAAGCAAAGCGATAATACCGACCGTAAAATACCGGTGATGCAGTATCACATTTACAGGTACATCATCGCTATCGACCACTTTAAGAACGAACTCTACATCTTCCACAACCAGCCCGAAGGCGCTCCAACCAACGGCGGCATCGAAAAGCTGGAATACCTCATCAAAAACAAAAACTTTCCCGAATACAGTTTCAAAAGCAATGGCGATGAAAAATCAAACCTCACCGGTGATGAGTTCATTGCTATAGTGGAGAAAATGAAGCAGCACATTTACCGTGGCGACGTTTTCCAGATAGTGCCTTCAAGAGCTTTTTCGCGTACCTTCCTGGGCGATGAGTTTAACGTTTACCGGGCCCTGCGTTCTATTAATCCATCGCCATACCTGTTTTATTTTGATTTCGGCGATTTCCGGATATTCGGCTCATCACCAGAGGCTCAGATCACCATAAAAAATAATGTAGCCAATATTTTCCCGATAGCCGGAACATTTAAACGCAGCGGTGACGACGAGAAAGATGCCGAATTGGCCCGTAACCTGGAGAATGACCCCAAGGAATCGGCAGAACACGTAATGCTGGTTGATCTGGCCCGTAATGACCTGAGCCGCCATTGCGAAAATGTGACAGTTAAAGCATTTAAAGAGGTACAATATTATTCGCATCTGATTCACCTCGTATCGCATGTAAGCGGTAAGCTTAAACCTGGGGCATCGGCATTTAAAGTTGTGGCCGATACTTATCCGGCGGGCACATTAAGTGGCGCTCCCAAATACCGGGCCATGGAGATCATCGACGAAAATGAGAACATCAAACGAAGCTTTTACAGCGGCGCGATTGGTTTCCTGGGTTTTAACGGCGACTTTAATCATGCCATTATGATCCGTTCGTTTTTAAGTAAAAACAATACGTTGCATTACCAGGCCGGTGCGGGTATAGTAGCCGGTTCAATACCCGAAAGCGAATTGCGGGAGGTTGATACCAAGATCTCGGCTCTAAGAAGGGCCTTTGAGTTGGCGGAGGAGTTGTAGGCGACGCCCCCTAACCCCCTAAAGGGGGAATAATGGTGGACAAAGAAGTTATATAGATATACAGATAGTTTTAAGATATAAATACAATGAACGAAAACACAAATACTAATCAAGGCACCCCCTTTAGGGGGCGGGGGGGGCGAATCCTGATTATAGATAATTACGATTCCTTTACCTATAACCTGGTGCACTTGGTTAACGAGCTTGGCCTGGAGTGTGAGGTTTGGAGGAACGACCAGTTTGCCATTGAGGATGTGGAGGCTTTTGATAAAATCATCC
This sequence comes from Mucilaginibacter sp. Mucisp86, assembly GCF_047324315.1. NCBI lineage: Bacteria > Pseudomonadati > Bacteroidota > Sphingobacteriia > Sphingobacteriales > Sphingobacteriaceae > Mucilaginibacter > Mucilaginibacter sp. Mucisp86. Next base: position 2,419,367 of record NZ_CP168503.1, on the reverse strand, counting down.
TTTCGCCGGGGCCGGGCATACCCTCAGAAGCTGGTTTGCTGCTGGATGTGATAGAAAAGTATGCACCTACTAAGAGCATATTTGGCGTATGTCTTGGTCAGCAGGCCATTGCCGAAGCATTCGGCGGCAGTTTGTACAACCTCAATCAGCCGATGCATGGTATAGCAACGCCTATAAAAGTTACCGATGGCGAAGAGGAGCTTTTTGTTGGACTACCCGAAAGTTTTAAAGTTGGCCGTTATCACTCATGGGTGGTAAGTGGTAATGATCTGCCCGATTCATTACAGGTTACTGCTATTGATGAAGCCGATAACTCCATCATGGCGCTTAAACATAAACAATACGATGTAAGGGGGGTACAGTTTCACCCTGAGTCTATCCTAACCGATTATGGTAAAGAAATGATGCAAAACTGGCTAAAGGCTTAGTTTTAAGGAATAATGATAACTTTGTTCGCCTTGATTGTTAAAGAAATAAATCTATATATGTCATTGCGAGGAATTATCAGGAAAATCCTGAAAAAAAATGTTATGATGTGTATGCTATGTTTTAGGGGTGTTGCGCGGGGGCCGCGTTAAGGATAGAAGCGTAACGCCCACAGCGCGGGTTGGGTTTGCGAGCAGGAAAGGCGAGGACTTGCAGCGGATAGCCCGGGCCGCAGGCAACGCCCATATTACAAAACAGACTTAAAAATATACTTAATAATCAACAACTTACGGTTGTGTCATTATAGGCGATAGCGTGGCAATCTCGTAGCATGAAAAGCATATTGTACAGTTGCAGCTACGAGATTCTTCGTTCCTCGCAATGACGTAAAATATTAGTACTTCGATCTTATGACCATACTTGATAAAATAGTTGCCAATAAAAAAAGAGAGGTTGCTTCGGCAAAAAAACGTACATCGTACACTGTACTTGAAGAGTCGGAACATTTTCACCGCGATACTTATTCATTTAAAGAGTTTTTACTTGACCCGACACGTACCGGTATTATAGCTGAGTTTAAACGTAAATCGCCATCAAAAGGTATTATTAATGACAAAGTGAGGGTTAGTGCCGTTACTACCGATTATGCTGCAGCCGGAGCCTCGGCACTTTCTGTTTTGACCGACCGCAATTTTTTCATGGGCCGCAAAGCCGACCTGGTGAAAGCCCGTTCGGTGAATAGCATCCCTGTTTTGCGCAAGGATTTTATGATTGATGAGTACCAGGTGATAGAAGCTAAATCATTAGGTGCCGATATTATTCTGTTGATAGCCGCCATACTTACTCCTGCCGAAATTGATACCCTGGCCAAACTTGCCAAAAGTATAGGCTTGAATGTATTGCTTGAGGTACATAACCAAGAAGAGCTGGAACGGAGTATCAACCCTAATCTGGATGCTATTGGCGTAAATAACCGCAACCTGGCCGATTTTACTGTATCGGTAGAAACCTCATACAAATTAGCCAAACACATCCCCGCCGAGTTTATGAAGATCTCGGAAAGCGCCATCAGCGATCCCGAAACCATCCGCCATCTTAAATTGGAAGGTTTCAATGGTTTCCTTATTGGCGAAACCTTTATGAAACAGCAGGATCCGGGACAGGCCATGCGCGATTTTGTGGCTTTGTTATAAGCCGGAACGATTACTCTCCGCGTACTGCATAATGCTGCCGGCTGCGGAAGGTGTGCCTGGCCGTTTAGCTAATTGTATAAAATACACCATTAAGACTTATTTTGATGTCCGGTTATTTCTTAGCCGGGCATTTTTTTTAACCAGTAAAATAAATACTTTCATTAGGGTTTCAATGTTCATTTTGTTCATGTTTTTTGGAACATTTTTTTAGTATTTTACGTATAAGGGCACACATCATTGCCAGGTTGGTATAAAACAGGACAACTATCTGCCAATCTTAAAAAACTGTGCTCAATAAGGGGAGTCGTTAACATGAGCCGCTTGCAGCCACATTTATTGAGTATAAAGAGACTTATGAAGAACATTAATAAGCCGTTACTTGTACTATTTCTGCTGATCCTCACTTCCTTTGCCGGGTACAGTCAAACTTGTACATTAAATGTAACTATATCCTCGCCCGCTAATACGATATGTTCGGGAAAAAGCGTAACCTTAACTGCAAATGTAAGCGGCGGTACCGGCCCGTTTACCTATGTTTGGAGTACCGGTGAAAATACCTCATCCATTGATGTAAATAAAGCCGGAACATATACTGTAACAGTAAGTGATAAAACCCCCGGCTGCCAGCCAAAAGCTACCAATTTTGTGGTAACTGCCGTGGCTTCTCCTAATCCGCCTACTGTTGGTAACCAGGCTGTTTGTCCCAATACATCGGCAACATTAACAGCAACAGCGCCGGGCGGAACTTACCAATGGTATGATGCCAACGGCAATTTCCTGTTTACAGGTAATCCGTATGTAACACCTGCCATTACTCAGGCTACGCTTTTTTATGTAGAAACAACTGTAGGTAGCTGTACCAGTACCAGAAGCTCGGTTATTGTTTATGTAACCGGAGGGCCGGGTGTACAGTCAGATCCAGTATGTTACGGATCGCCGGCAACTTTAAAGGCATCCGGCGCAAATAGTTATGCATGGTATGCCGATGCTTCAGGAACCGGAACGCCTTTAAGTATTGACGCTACGTTTACTACTCCCGCTTTATTTGCAAATACAACTTATTATCTTTTTACGGTAACTAACGGTTGTTCCAGTGCAGCCATACCTGTAGTTGCCAGGATAAACGCGCCTCCTGCCGTTCCGGTAGTAAATCCGGCCAATAACAGCGTTTGTTCAGGGTCGTCAATAAACTTGCATGCCGATGCCTCAGGAGTAGTTGAATGGTATGACGTGCCATCGGGAGGTACTCCGCTAATTTCAAGTCCGGATTATACTACCCCTGTACTTACATCGCCGGTGACCTATTACGTGCAAACACGAGTGGGCGATTGTACAAGCAACCGTATACCAGTACCCGTATCTGTAACGCCAATACCGGCAGCGCCACCTTCGCAATCGCCTGCCACCTGTTATGGTACAAGTATTACTTTAACTGCCGATCCATCGCCCACTGGTACCTATAATTGGTATACATCAGCAACCGGTGGCACTGCAGTAGCCACAGGCAATACTTTTTCGACCCCGGTTTTAACAAGTAACACAACCTATTATGTTGAGCATACTACCGGCAGCTGTACAACTGACCGTACCCCGGTAACAGTTGCTGTTACCCCTGCACCGGATGCACCGGTTGTGCCCGACGGTCCGGTAGTTTGTAATGGGTCATCAACGCCGTTAACTGCAACATCAACGCAAGGCGGAACTTTTCAATGGTTTACCACAGCTACCGGCGGCACTGCCCTGTTTTCCGGAGATACTTTTACAACACCGGCTTTAACAGCTACTACTACTTATTATGTTCAAACTACAGTGGGCTCATGTGTAAGTGACAGGTCGGCAATTACAGTAACGGTACTTGACGCTATCCCAGCCCCTACAGCTCCGGGAACAACAACATGTTCCGGCACTTCGGCCACCCTCACAGCAACCGGCTCACCCGATGATTATGAATGGTATGACCAACCTACAGGCGGTAATCTTCTGATAACCGGCAACACCTATGTAACACCTGAGCTAACAGCAAATACAAACTATTATGTGCAAAGCATAGCCAATGGTTGTAACAGTCCGCGTGTTGCAGTAACCGTGCAAATTACTCCATTACCTGCTGCACCATCTGTTAATGGTACAGCAACGGTATGCCCGGGCCAATCAGCGACTTTAAGTGTTTCGGCTTCGGGCGGAACTATTCAATGGTATACCGATGCCACCGGCGGTACGCCGGTGCACACAGGCAACACTTATACCACCGATCCTTTGTTTGCTCAAACCACTTTTTACGCCGAGGCGGTTAATGGTTCTTGTATTAGTTCGCGTACTGCTTTTACGGTATCGATAACACCAATTATTGATCCTCAGTTCCGGTATCCGTCGGGCACGATATGTACATCAGGAAGCAATGTTTCGCCCGTTATTTATAATCCGGCAGGCGGCACTTTTACTTCGTCGCCTTCAGGGCTTGTTTTTGTAAGCAATACTACCGGCGAAATCAATGTGGCGGCAAGCGCATTGGGAAAATATACTGTAATTTTTACTTATGGCGGTACATGTGCAGGTGCAGCCAGTCAAAGTATATCCATAGTAACAACACCCGACGCCAGTTTTTCATATAATACCCCGATCTGTAATGATTTAAAAAGTGCACTGCCTATATTTCCGGCAGGGGCCAGCGCCGGCATTTTCACCGAGCCATCAGGTAAACTGAAATTTAAAAACAGCAGTACGGGCGAGATCGACCCGGTTAATAGTTTGCCTGGAACTTATGCCATAACCAATACCATAGCCGCGAGCAGCGGCTGTGCACAAAGTATTGCCACGGGCTCTATAACTATTTACGATAAAGTTTTAGTGTATGCCGGGCCAAATCAACCCGTAAAGCAGGGTGATCCGGTACAATTAGCCGGAGAGTTTGGAGGAGGAGCTACATCCGTAAAATGGACCGGCGGTGCTGGTACATTCTCTGACCCAACAAAGAAGAATGCTGTTTACACTCCTGCAGCAGGAGAGAAAGTAGTAACACTAACTTTAACTTCCAATGATCCTGCCGGCCCTTGCAGCGCAAATTCAAGTACTGTTACTATTACTATAAACCCGGCCCCGGCGGCGCCAACTGCTCCCGGTAAAGCTGTTTGCACAGGCAACACAGCCACACTCCAGGCATCAGCACCAGGTGGTACATATCGCTGGTATAGTGATGCTACAGGCGGTACAGCCATTAAAACCGGCCCTGTGTTTATAACTCCACCAATATTGAATGATATTACCTATTATGTTGCAACAACTGTAGGCGGTATTACCAGCCAACGTACACCTGTATTGGTGCAGGCAGTGGCCCCGCCCGCAGCACCCGTGGTTGGTACAGATAACAAGGTAACGGTTTGTGAAGGGCAGTCTGCAATACTTACAGCAAGTGGTTCAACTGGTACTTATACCTGGTATAACGTTCCTGTTGGGGGCACTCCGGTAAGCCAAAATAATACTTTTTCCACAACTCCGCTAACTATCAACAGGACTTATTATGTAGAAACTAAGGTTAATAACTGTATCAGCGAACGCACTAAAGTAGATGTAATAGTTACCCCTGCCCCGCAGATAACAAGCAGCTCCGCAAGCGATCCGGTATGTAGTGGCACAGCATTAAATTATACAATAACTGCCGATCAGCCCGGTGCAACTTTTTCATGGGACCGCAAGGCTGTGCCCGGGATCAGTAACCCTGCGGTGGCCGGTCAAACAACAAGCTCTATTACTGAAACACTGATCAATAACGATCCCAACGGCACTGCTGTTAATGTAACTTATAATATAACACCGTACTTAAACGGTTGCCCCGGACCCGTATTCAATTACACTGTGATGGTAAATGCACTACCAACTGTTACAAGTCCTGCCCCGCCCGCAGTTTGTAATGGTACAAGTACCAATTACCAGGTTCAATTTAGTAGTCCGGTAGCAAGCTTAACCTGGAGCCGCGCGGCGGTTGATGGTATCAGTAACGCTGCTGTAACCGGGCAGGCGGCACCTACCATAAAAGAAGTGCTTTACAATACAACCACTGCGCCAATTGACGTTACATATGTTTTTAACTATAAAACCAGCAGTTGTACGGCGGCACCATATCCGGTTACGGTAAGGGTTAATCCGGGAGCGGTTCTTACCAATCCACCGCCTTCGGATCCGAAATGTAATAACACACCGCTGGGGATTATTTTGGAATCCAATATATCTACAGCCACTTATTTATGGAGCCGGCCGGTTGTACCCGGTATAAGCAATGCCGCTGTTACCGATCAAACGGCAAACCCTATCAACGAAGCATTGGTTAACACCACAACAAATCAAATTCAGGTTCCTTATACCATAACACCTGTTGCATTTGGTTGTCCCGGCACCCCTGTTAAATACACTATAGTTGTACAGCCCCAAACAGCGCCAGCCAATGCGCAGACCAACAGCCCTGTTTGCGAAGGCAATGAAATTTTACTGCAAACCCAGATTGTTGCTAATGCAAAATATTTGTGGACAGGGCCTAATAATTTCAGATCGGAAGATCCAAACCCTGTTATTCCTAATGCTACTGCAGCTAACGCTGGTCCTTACAATTTAGTTTTGATAATTAATAACTGCCCGGGCGAACCAAGTCACGTAGACGTTAAGGTTAATCCGCTTCCAATTGTCGTTGCCGGCCCTTCGCATAATGTATGTGTTAATGATCCATTTATACAACTTGCCGGCGATGTGGAGAGTGTATATAGAACCGGTATCTGGAGTACCAGTGGCAGCGGCACTTTCTCTAAACAAGATGATCCGACAGGTAAATATTTTCCATCAGCTGCAGATAAGAATGCCGGTTCTGTTACTTTAACTCTTACATCAACGAGCCCGGATGGTTGCGCAGCGGTACACAAAGATGTTACATTCACCTTTGCTCCAAGCCCCGGTGCCGATGCCGGGCCGCCAAGCATTGATAATGTTTGTAACCAAAACCCTATGGTACCGCTAAATGGTCAGCCGCTTTCAGGCGCCACCGTTAAGTGGACTTCAGCATCGGGCTTAGGTAAATTTATTCCTTCGGATATTGTGCCCAATCCAACCTTTCAGCCCGATCCTGTTGATATTGCCAAAGGCTCTGTTAAATTAACGCTGAGAGCTACCCAGGCCGATGATTGTCATACACCTACTGATGATATCACCATCAATTTTGTTCCGCCACCAACAGTGCAGGCAGATGCTGCTGGTGATACAAGGTATGTTTTAAAAGATCATACCATCACTTTAAACCCGGTGGTAGGCAGCGAAAACGTAACATATGAATGGAGCCCGGCTACGGGACTGGATAATACTACAGTGAAAAACCCTGTAGTAACCGGCGATCAGGATATAACGTATCAACTGAAAATCACCGATAAATCAAACGGCTGTGTTAACTATAGCCAGGTTGCGGTCAAGGTTTCGCCGGTGATAAATGTAAGTAACACTTTTACTCCTAATGGCGACGGGATAAATGATAACTGGGAAATTAAAGGCCTTGTAGCGTATGAAAACAGTACTGTTGATGTTTATAACCGTTACGGACAAGCTTTATTTCACTCTGTAGGATATCCTAAGCCCTGGGATGGTACTTACCAGGGCAAAGCACTGCCATCCGGTACTTACTACTATATAGTAAATACCAAGATGAATAACATCGTGCTTTCGGGCTATGTAGTGATTTTACGTTAATGAAACTTAAAGCAGTTTTAGAACTATTAAAAGCGCCACAAACGAAAATACAGCCATATTCATGAACTGTTTTGACCTTTGGTTTGCCTGGATAATTTCAGACACACGACCATTATCAATGAAGCGGTAATATCTGCGGCTATAGCCGTATGATATTATAAACAGGATTAAAGGGATGTAGAGCAGCAAGTATTTCATTAGCATAAAATTAAGCATAGCACATATTTTTATGCTAATGATTAAGAAAACTGAACGGAATGAACAAAACAATCCTATTCCAATTTCAGCACTTTTTATTGGCGGTTAACGAAATGAATTGAGCAATTCTTAGCCGTTAACTTAAGCGATTTCCTTAACAAGAGATTTTAAAAAAATCCCTCTTGAGCGCGTGCGCAACGGGAACGACAATTGTTGAGAAGATGAAATTTGCATAGAAAAACAAACAAAAACTATGTCATTGCGAGCGTAGCGTGGCAATCTCGTTGCCAATGCGTGTCTGATCTGCATAGCCACGAGATTGCTTCGTCGTTCCTCCTCGCAATGACATGGTTTTTAAGCCAACATTCCCAGCGATAGGCAATCCTCATTTAAAATTTCGCCTTACAACCTTATTAATAGCCATTCCCCAAAACTTACCTAAAGCTTCAGCCCCTTTTTTATTGGGATGAAGGTAAAACGTGCCCTGTTTACCATTCTCAGGGATGAGGTCAGTTAAATGATTTTTCTCAAAATAAGCGAAGGCTTTGGTATCGCCCACAAATACCTGTTTGGGGTTTGATGTAGCATATGATTTTACAAGCCCATCTATCATCGGTACATAGCTTTGTAACCTGTTTAAGCCTTCCTGTAAGTATTTTGCACCATTATAGGTATTAGGGCTATACCATAGCGGATGCTGGAAAATGATAACCGCTTTCGGGAAATCTGCCAATAATTTATCAACTATGGTCTTCAAATTTTTTTGATAATCTTCGGGCGATACGGGTGCGCCGTGCGGCCCATGTATGGCACTGTCATTTGTGCCAAGTTTTATCGAAAATATCAGCAATGCGTCCTTATTGGTAAAAGCGTTGGCGGCATCTTCAACTTTGGCAAAAGTGCCGGTGCCGGGCAAAAAATCGAGCGTAGTATAGCCGCTATGGCCCTGGTTGCTGAAACTTACCGTATCCAGGTTTTTTTGTTTCTGCAGATAAGCTACAGCTGTTGCGGGCGGGGCTTCGGTAGCTGCATCGGTCAGTTGGACACCCTGGGTTATACTATTACCGATAAACACGACGTTTAGATTGCTTTTTTTATGCTGTGCAAAGACCTGGTTAATGGAAAATAGAATAACAATGAGTATGAACTGTTTTTTCATGTGGTTTATAAGATCATTTTACAATGTTGTACTTTTTTAGCACACGCATTACAGCGTCGTGTGGCAGGGCATAAGCTTTGTTGCCATTAATGCCTTCCATGGTATCGGCAGCAACCATGGCATTAATGATAGCTTCTTCAACAGATTGTACTGTAGCCTCATACAGCGGGTTAAGCTGATCATTTGCCAGCATTTCAACCCGGGTGCTGCCTGTTCGGCTAAAAGCATCCGGATTAGCCGTTGAAAATGCAAGGAAAATATCACCGGAACCGTTTTCTCCCCGGCCGCCTACTTTCCCTACGCCTAAAGCAACCCGCTCGGCGAGCCGCTTCAACTGATGTGGCAGTAAAGGTGCATCTGTAGCCAATATTACAATGATACTGCCATCGCCTTCCTGGTGTTTTGATTGCGGTGGGGCTTTAAATTCATAATTCAGCGTGTCTTTTAATTCCCGGCCAACCGGTGCACCTGCAATGGTAAGGTTCTTCTTCCTGCCAAAGTTTGATTGTACCAATACCCCCAAAGTATAGGTTTTATCATTTATAGTTAAAACTCTTGATGCTGTACCGGTACCTCCTTTAAATCCAAGGCACATCATCCCGGTGCCACCGCCTACATTTCCCTCTTTTATAGTACCGGAAGCAGCATTGTTCAGCGCATCAAACGCGTTGCTCTCCTTAACCTGGAAACCGTAGATATCATTAAGTCCGCCATCATAAGTTTCGGCCACTACAGGATAGGTATACCAATATTCTTCGTTGCCGTACCAGTTTGTATTTACAAACCATTTTAATACAGCATCGCGTACTACGCCTACACTATTGGTATTGGTGATCATGACAGGGGTTTCTAAAAAGCCCGATTCTGTTAACCAGGTGGTGCCTGTCATTTCACCGTTGCCATTCAAGGTATACCAATTTGCAAAAACAGGATGGTGGTTAACCTTGCCATTGGGGAAAATAGCTGTAACGCCGGTACGCACAGGGCCTTTGCCAATTATATTTTTACCCGATCCTGATATAATTGTACTATAACCAACTTCAACGCCCTGCACATCGGTAATGGCATTGTACTTGCCGGGTGTGCCTTCAAAAGGGATACCGATATCGCGGGCGCGGGGCTTTTGCGCAAATGTGCTTATTGCCAAAAGCAGGAATACATGGATGCTTAAATACTGAAGAATTTTGAAACGGGTCATGGGTGATTGATTTAGTTGATTAAATATATCCACAATGTTTCAATTTTAAGCTATTTAGCCATAAATGATCCTGTGCAAATGGCAAATCGCATTACTGCCATTTAACGCCCATATTCCAGAACATGAAAGCCCATTTATCAACCTGGCCATTGATGAGCTGGGCGGTGCTTTGTCCCGCTCCGTGGCCGGCATTGGTTTCAATACGGATAAGTGTTGGCGCTGCACCCTGCTGGTATTCCTGCAGGCGTGCGGCAAACTTGAAGGAATGGGCAGGTACTACACGGTCGTCATGATCAGCCGTGGTAACCATGGTTGCTGGGTAAATGCCCGGTTTAAGGGCATGATACGGCGAATAATTATAAAGGTATTTGAACATTTGTTCCGAGTCTTCGGCCGTGCCATAATCATAGCTCCAGCCGGCCCCGGCAGTAAATTTGTTATACCTCAGCATATCCATTACCCCCACGGCAGGGAAGGCTACTTTAAAAAGGTCGGGGCGTTGGGTTAACATAGCGCCAATGAGCAGGCCGCCATTTGAACCGCCCGAAACGGCAAGGTAATCTTTGGAAGTATATTTGTTTTTGATAAGATACTCGGCCGCTGCAATAAAATCATCAAATACATTCTGTTTTTTTAGTTTGATGCCTTTGCGGTGCCAGGTTTCACCATATTCACCGCCGCCGCGCAGGTTAGGTACAGCGTAAATGCCGCCATGCTCAAGCAATATAATATTTGATGTGCTGAAAGCCGGGGTTAGGCTAACGCCGAAACCACCGTAGGCATACAGCAAGGTTGGATTTTGTCCGTTAAGTACCGTCCCTTTTTTATAGGTGATGATCATCGGGATCTTAGTTTTATCCTTTGAGGTATAAAACACCTGCTTTGATTCATATTGCTCAGGATCAAACTTTGCCCCCGACTTTTTATAGACCGTGGAAGTGCCGGTTGCAATATCCAGCTTAAAAATAGTAGGCGGATATATGTAATTGGTAAAAGTGTAATAAGTTACCTTTTCCTCCTTCTTTGTACCAAAGCCCGAAGCCGAACCAATTGAAGGCAGTTGAATAGTCCGTTCGAGTTTGCCATCCATATTGTATTGCTGTATCAGGGATGTAGCGTCCTGCAGGTATTCGGCAAAAATTTTACCTCCGCCTGTAGTGGCGCTTAATACATTTTTGGTTTCGGGGATCAGGTTTTTCCAATGGGTAATGCCCGGTTCGGCAGCATCAACAGTAACAATTTTAAAATTGGGCGAGTAAATATTGGTTAGGATGTAAAGCTTGCTGCCAACGTTATCCAAAACACTGTGCTGGTTGTCAAAGTTATTTACAACGTTAATGATCTGGCTGCCGGGTTTGCTTAAATCCTGGATATAAAGCTCATTGCCTGTTGTTGAGGTAGCGGCAGTGATTATCAGAAAACGTTCGTCTTCGGTAAGGTAAGCGCCGATATATCGTCGAGGGGTTTTATCGCCGCCAAATATCAGCTTATCGGTACTTTGAGGCGTGCCCAGTTTGTGATAATACAGCTTATGAAACTGTGTCATACCTGAAAGCTGACTGCCTTCGGTTGGCTTGTCATAGCTGCTGTAGTAAAAGCCGTCGGTACCATGCCAAGCCAGCCCGCTGAATTTTACGTCTTTTAAAGTATCGCCGACAACAGTTTTATCTTCGGTGTTAATGATGATGACCTTGCGCCAGTCCGAGCCACCTTCGGAAATCTGGTAGGCTGCCAGCTCACCGTTTTTGCTGAACTCGATTCCCTGTAAGGAGGTAGTACCATCGGCAGAAAATTTATTCGGATCAAGGAAAACTTCAGGTACACCGTTATCTCCCAGCTGGCGATATAGTACATTCTGACTTTGTAATCCATCATTTTTATAAAAATAGATGTATTTGCCTTCTTTAAAGGGAGCGCTGTACTTTTCATAGTTCCATAAAAACTCCAGGCGTTTATGGATTTCGGCGCGGTAAGGGATTTGGTCGAGATAGTTGAACGTTACTTTATTTTCGTCCTGTACCCAGGCTTTGGTATCCGCGGCATGATCATTCTCAAGCCAGCGGTATGGATCGGGCACCTGGGTGCCAAAATAGGTGTCAATAACATCAACTTTTTTTGCTTTGGGATATGGAAGTGTTTTTATAGTCATTTGTGCACGTGTATAGCTGCAAAATAAAACAGCTAATGCTAATAAACAGAACGTTTTTGTCATGATAGTTTAAATTACAGGCAACTAAAGATAACTATTCAGGGTACATTGCCGCAAGGCAATAACGGTTCAAAAGGTTAAAAGTTGTTAATTTTGCGGCCGGCTGCTGTTTAATTGCCCGTTGCAGGCTATATTAGCGGCGTGAAAAAACTGCTGTAAAATGAGGGCAAGTAATTAAAAGCTAACCCCTTTGATTTTTGCAGATGATAATCGATGTGATTTTGGCCCTAAAGAGGAGGCTTGTTATCATATAAGTATCAATAATAATGCGTTTTTTTACACGTTTGCTTTGCAGCTAAGGATGCAGTGGCAACTTACGGTAATACAGTTACATAATAACAAACATGAAACAAACCCTTACTTTTTTTACAGCAGGCCTTTTAATGTTGCTGTCATTTACCTCAAAAGCTCAGGATACCAACGATAAAGATGATGAAACCAAAGTAAAACTTAAACCTTATGTAGGTTTAAGTATGGGTATTTCCTATGCGCTGGGCGATTTTGCAAAAGCAGACTACAGTAACAACAAATCGGGCTTTGCAAACAAAGGGGTTACTTTCCAATTGGACGGAGCGTATTACCTGCACAGGAATTTTGGCATCGGCTATACCTTTTCGTACCAGGATCAAAGTAATTTCTCCTATGATGATGACTTGATATTGTCTCAAGGATATACAACCGATTTTAAAGCCGATCAGGGAACTGTAACTGCTGATAAACGTTACCGCAGCTTTAACCTGTTAGTAGGCCCACAATATACCTTTGTATGGCGCAGCTTATCATTTGACCTAAGGGCATCTGCAGGTGCTTTAAAAAGCCAGACATCACCATTGTTAACCATTAGTGTTACCGGTGTTGATGCGCAAACCGGCAGCATTACTCAACAAAGCGCTAAAGGCTATGCTTTTGCATACGGCGGCAGTGCAGCAATCAGGTTTGATATGGGTGCAGGCTGGGGATTATCGCTTAAAGGCAACTATGTTAAATCTCCCGGATATGATGTAACAACAACCGGGCGTACGCTTAATGTAGGCCGCTTAGTTACCAAGCAGCCAATTACCGAAGGCCAAATTGTATTTGGTTTGTATAAGGCGTTTTAAGCCAAAAGCTGATATTATTATCATAATAAAACAAAAAGAGAGCAGATCATTGATCTGCTCTCTTTTTGTTTTATAGTCATTTAGATTGATCAGTTAACCGTGATCTGTTCCGGCTTGTCGGCCACAATTTCAGGCTGACCTTTGAAAAGTTCAAATGTACCGGTTGCGCATACGTGTTTTCCTTTTATGGTAGATAGGTCAAGCTTTATTGCGCTGCCCTTTACGGCTATGGTATATTTTTGCCTTGGATAGGCAGCACCAATGTTTAACAATGTAAGTGTGTCGCTTACTGCTTTGTATGAGTAAACGGTATCGCACAAAGTACCCGTTTTGCCTATATTGGCCTTGAAATCGGCCATGATAAAGCCTTTTGACTGTGCCGATGCCTTACCTGCAAAAATGACGAGGATCAATGCCGGCAGTAATAGTTTTTTCATTGTTTAATATATCAGTGTTTGGGTGATTGCTGGTCGTTATCCTTTTTATCCGGTGCGGGGGCATAGCCATCTTCAAAATTTAAAGTAAATGATGATTCTGAGGCCCGGGTGGCTGCATTCAATCCGGCTACATCCGGTTCGCTGTTATCAATTATTTCGTTGCCGGTATCCTGGCCTTCGTTCTGTTCAAATTCGTTGCCGGGATCTTTGTCTTCCTGGGCATCATCAAGATTTGGGTTTTCGGGGATTGCCATAATTTTAATGTTTAATGTATTCGTGAATAACCACTAAGATACGGTGTTGTTTGGTGCTTATTGTGTAACAATCTTTATCTTTTCTGTTTGGCTGTTAAAACGTATTTTTGCCGGATATGCCGGTTCGCGACAAACTCTATTTTGCTTCTGATTTTCATTTAGGTACAGGGACTTACGCCTCAAGCCGCCAACGCGAAGATAAGATAGTGCGCTGGCTCGATAGTATTAAACATGATGCTGCCGAGCTTTTCTTGGTAGGCGATGTTTTTGACTTTTGGTTCGAATACAAAACCGTAGTGCCTAAAGGTTATATCCGTTTTTTGGGCAAACTTGCCGAACTTGCCGATGCAGGCATAAAGCTTTACATGTTTAAAGGTAACCACGATATGTGGATGTTTGATTACTTTGTAAATGAGTTTGGTGCAACCATCATTACCAATGAATTAAAAATTGAGCGCGGCGGCAAGAAATTCTTTATTCACCACGGTGATGGACTTGGCCCCGGCGATAACTTTTACAAGTTTTTAAAGGGGTTTTTCAGGAGCAGGTTTTGCCAGTGGCTGTTTGCCCGCATCCATCCCAATCTTGGTGTGGGGATTGCCAATAAATGGAGCCGCCACAGTCGCGATACCAATGCAAAAAAAGAGAACCCCAAACCGGGCGAGCAGGAATGGCTGGTAAATTTTTGCCGCGAAGAATTGGAGACCAATTTTTACGATTATCTTGTTTTTGGCCACCGCCACATTCCGCTTGACATTCAGCTAAACCCGCAAAGCAGGTACATTAACCTTGGCGAATGGATCACTCAGTTTTCTTATGCCGTTTTTGACGGTAAGGAGTTGAAGGTGGAATATTTTTTATAGTTCATGGTTAATAGATCATGGTTCATGGTGCCTGTAGTTTAGAAGCTATGGTTTGACCGAGTTAACTGTTTTGGGGCTTGCTATGATCCATTAACCATAGGCCGCAGCGATCCATGAACCATCATCTATGAACCAGTAAAAACAACTTACAATCCGCTGAATTAAAATATGCAGTAAATTGCGTACTTTTGTGCACTTTTTTGCAGTAAGCCTGTAAGCCGCTCCCGAAACGTTAAATCTTTCATAAGCCGGTTCAATATCAAACAGTTTTAGCTGCATCATTATTTATAAAATATGTTAGATAAATTAGAGCTGATATACGAGCGCTGGAAAAATGTTGAAGGTGAGCTGAGCAGTCCTGACGCCATGCAGGACATGAAGCGTTTTGCCCAGTTAAACAAAGAATATAAAGACCTTGCCAAAATTGTTGATGAGTATTATATCTACCGCAACATTATGAGCAATATCGATACCAATAAAGAAATCCTGGCCACCGAAAAAGACGAGGAGTTTCGCGAGATGGCTAAAATGGAACTTGACGAACTACTTGCCCAGCAGGAAGTAAAAGAGGAGGAGATCCGTTTGATGCTCATCCCTAAAGATCCTGAGGATTCTAAAAATGCGATCGTCGAGATTCGTGGTGGTACAGGTGGTGACGAGGCTGCCCTTTTTGCCGGCGACCTTTACCGCATGTACATGCGGTACTGCGAAAAACGCGGCTGGCGTACCGAGCTGGTTGACTATACCGAAGGTACCAGTGGCGGCTATAAAGAGATTGTATTTAACGTAAACGCCGAAGACGCTTATGGAACGCTTAAATATGAATCGGGCGTACACCGTGTACAACGTGTACCTGATACCGAAACGCAAGGCCGTGTTCATACCTCAGCAGCATCTGTAGTAGTATTACCCGAGGTTGATGAGTTTGATATCGAGCTAAACGTAAGTGATATCCGTAAGGATCTGTTCTGTGCTTCAGGGCCGGGCGGTCAGTCGGTAAATACTACGTATTCTGCGGTAAGGTTAACCCACCTTCCTACTGGTATTGTTGCCCAGTGCCAGGATCAGAAATCGCAATTAAAAAACTACGATAAGGCTTTACAGGTATTACGTTCGAGGGTGTACGAGATGGAGTTGCAGAAACACCTGGAAGAAACCTCTAAAAAACGTAAAACCATGGTATCAACCGGCGACAGGTCGGCCAAGGTACGTACTTACAACTATCCGCAAGGACGTTTAACTGAGCACCGTATTGGCTTGACCATTTACAACCTGCCAGGCGTTCTTAATGGTGATTTACAGGAGATTCTTGAGTCGCTTCAGTTTGCTGAGAATGCTGAGAAGCTGAAAGAGGGTACAGTAGCGTAAGTATCCGTTAAATGATATAAAAAAGGGTCCCCAGCCGGAAGGTTGGGGACCCTTTTTGTTTAACCTCACCCAACCCTCTCCAGAGGAGAGGGCTTTAGAAGTTTTTAAGTCTCCCCTTTAGGGGAGATTTAGAGGGGTTAATTACAACTTAAACTTCTCCTTCAAAGCAGCCAGTTTCAAAGCCATATCGGTTTCATGCTCTTTTTCGGCTCTTTTATTAAAGTTCGGTTTGTTATTACCCTGCGGACGGCGGTCGTCGTTCCTGCGTTGATCCGGTGCGCTTTTGTCGTTCTCCTTCATGGATAGGGCAATACGCTTACGGTTCACATCTACCTCCGTAACTGTTACCTCAACCTTTTGGTGTACCTTCAATACCTCGTTAGGATCTTTAATGTAACGGTTAGTGATCTGGCTCAGGTGAACAAGGCCATCCTGGTGAACACCGATATCAACAAAAGCGCCGAAAGCAGTGATGTTGGTGACGATACCCGGTAGTTTCATGCCCACTTTCAGATCGCCAATGGCATTGATTCCATCGGTAAAGCTGAATGCCTCAAATTGCTCACGCGGGTCGCGGCCCGGTTTGGCAAGCTCGGCCATGATATCGTTCAAAGTTGGTAAGCCAACTGTTTCCGAAACATATTTTTGCAGCGGAATGCTTTTGCGCAGGGTTGGGTTGCCCATCAAATCCTTTACAGTACATTTCATGTCAGTCGCCATCTGTTCCAGTAAACCATAACGCTCCGGGTGAACGGCGCTGGTATCAAGCGGGTTCTCTGCATTGTGGATCCGAAGGAAGCCTGCTGCCTGCTCAAATGCCTTATCGCCCAAACGCGGAACTTTTTTCAACTGCTCACGGCGTTTAAAGGCTCCGTTTTGGTTACGGTACTCAACAATGTTTTGTGCCAGCTGCGGGCCAAGGCCTGATACATAAGCCAGGATCTGTTTTGAGGCTGTGTTAAGCTCAACACCTACCGCGTTCACTGCGCTGATCACAGTGTCATCTAAGGACGTCTGAAGCTTATTCTGATCAACGTCATGCTGGTACTGACCTACCCCAATTGATTTTGGGTCGATTTTTACCAATTCGGCCAGTGGGTCCATCAACCGGCGGCCGATAGATACGGCTCCCCTAACGGTAACATCATAGTCAGGAAATTCTTCCCTTGCTACTTCCGATGCCGAGTAGATGGAAGCACCGCTTTCATTAACCATTACAATGGTTGCGCCTGATAGATTCAGGTTGCGCACAAAAACCTCCGTTTCGCGGCCTGCGGTACCATTACCAATAGCGATAGCTTCGATATTATATTTCTGGAACAGGTGCTGTACCGTTTTTTCGGCTTCACGCGCCTGTCCTGCCCCTGTATGCGGGTAAATGGTAGTGTTTTCAAGGAGTTTGCCTTGTTCATCCAAACAAACCAGTTTACAGCCTGTACGGAAGCCGGGATCGAGGGCCATTGTTCTTTTCTGACCAAGCGGAGCAGCAAGTAGCAATTGACGGGCGTTTTCAGCAAACACACGGATAGCTTCTTCGTCGGCTTTCTTTTTGGTAAGCAGGCGTACTTCTGTTTCCATCGATGGTTTCAGCAAGCGTTTGTAGCCATCAGTTACCGCCAAACGAACCTGCCCTGAAGCCCGGTTGTTGGCTTTGATAACCGAATTTTCTAAGATCTCTAATGCATCGTCTTCTTCAGGCTTCAGATCAAGCCACAGGATCTCCTCTTTTTCACCACGACGCATAGCCAGTATACGGTGAGATGGGGCCGTCTTAACGGGCTCTGTCCATTCAAAGTAGTCTTTGTATTTAATGCCTGCTTCTTCTTTACCTTCAACTACGCGCGATGCGAAAGTGCCTTTCTCTACAAAAAGCTCACGGATTTTGGTGCGCACTTCGGCATTCTCTGCAACGGTTTCGGCGATGATATCCCTTGCACCGGCCAGGGCTTCCTCAACACTGGCAACGCCTTTTTCATCGCTGATGTATTCGGCTGCGATCAGTTCCGGGTCGATATTGTTTTGTTCCAATAAAACGTCGGCCAGTGGCTGAAGGCCTTTTTCGCGGGCCGCTGTAGCGCGGGTTTTGCGCTTAGGACGATAAGGAAGATAAATATCTTCCAAAGTAACCATGGTTTCGGCTTCGTTGATCTGCTTTTCCAGTTCGGGCGTTAACTTGCCCAGGTCTGTAAGCGATTTCAGGATAGCCTCCCGGCGTTTATCTAACTCGCGTAGTTGTTGTACACGATCGCGGATGGCGGCTACCTGCACCTCATCCAAACTGCCGGTAAGCTCTTTACGGTAACGGGAAATGAATGGAACTGTGGCTCCTTCATCAAGCAGGCCTACCGTAGCGGTAACCTGTTTTTCGGCTACAGAAAGCTCTGCAGCTATTATTTTATAATGAATACTCATAATCAAAATTCGGACTGCGAAGTTGGGGGAATAGGCTTACAATTCAAAAAAAGATTGTTAACAATGGGTTGAAAGATTTTTTGTCTGGCTGATATTTGTCTGAACTCGAATTTTTGGAATTAAAGAATTAACAGAATGCTATGTAAATTTGATAAATTCTTAAAATTCGTTTAATTCGAGTTCAGACAAGTGCATAATTTATGGCAATCCTCAAATCCTATAAATCAAGGTTCAAACTTTCAAATCAACCAGCTTCTCAGCCATAACCTCGCTGATCTTCCGATACGAATCAAATGTCCAGCCGGCAACGTGTGGGCTTAAGAGCACTTTACCGCTTTGTCTTAACTCTTCAAACCACGGCTGCTCGGCAAGGGCAGGGAACTTTTCAACCTCCAATACATCTAAACCAGCACCCAATATCTTGCCTTCGCGGATTGCGTTAAGCACGGCACTCACCTTTGCGGTTTTGCCACGGGATGTGTTCAGGAAAAATATAGGCTTTTTGAAGTGGAACAGGTACTCATCGTCAACCAGTCCGTTGGTTTCGGTAGTTAGCGGGATATGGAGACTAAGAACATCGCTGTGTTTTACAATTTCTTCCATACTTACTTCGCGGGCATATTTATCGCTGAAACCCGTTTTATACTTATCATAAGCAATAACATTTACCTGGAAACCGGATAGTTTACGGGCAAAACTGCTGCCCATATGACCATAGCCTATAATACCTACTGTTTTGCCTTTAAGCTCGTAACCCCGGTTAGCCTCACGCTGCCATTTGCCGTCGCGTATTTCAGCATCGCCACGATTTAAATTATTCATTAATGACAACAGCAAGCCGATAGCGTGTTCACCCACGGCATCTGAATTACCTTCGGGAGCATTAATGAGGTTTATTCCTTTTTGAGCAGCATAATCTTCATCAATATTATCCATACCCGCGCCGGCGCGGGCTATAAACTGCAGGTTGGTGGCTGCGTCAAGTACGGCTTTATCCACCCTGAATTTTGAGCGGATCACCAGGCCGGCATAGTCGCCTATGATCTGCATAGCTTCGTCGAGCTTAATCAGCGGACGGTAATCGCAGGTGTAACCTTTAGCTTCGGCCTGCTCCATAAATATGGCATGCACATCATCAACAATAAGGATATTATTCTTCAACGTAGTATCTATTTTTTGTAAGAGGCCAAATTTACAAAATGCAAGGGTATTAGCCGACAGGGTTTTATAACAAGGAAGTGATTTTTAAGAATATGACACTAATCCCTCGAATTAAATCGAATTACACGAATTTTATTTTCAATGTAAGATATCTAAGTATGCAAATTCAGCTCATGGTCGGTGTTGTTATTATAAGTGTCCGGAAGATGCAAACCAGTTGAAAATGGTGCATTATCCACCAGGGAGCCCTGGAAAAAACCGTAATGACGTAAAAAAATATGTTTTAGAGATAGTGCGCTGGGTTGCGTTAGGGATGGGGGCGGATACCGGCCTGTGGCTAAGGCCCGCGTAGTATGAGCGTACAGCCCGGGCCGCAGGCAACGCCCATGTTATAAAACCGATCAAAAAAACAATCCTAATAATTAATAACTTACAGTCGCGTCATTATAAGGAGCTTGTGCGGGGCTACGCATGGCGCGACGTGGCAATCTCGTCGGTATGCATAAACGACAAGCTTGTTCGACAGGCATTTGCTACGAGGTTGCCACGCTGCGCTCGCAATGACATACGTTTTTAAGAGATATTTTTATCTTTCGAACAATTGTAGTGACTTCTAACACCCATTCGTGAAATTCGATAAAATTCTTCTCAGCCTGTAAAATATTCGTGTATAAATAAAAATGCCCGGCATCTTTCAATACCGGGCGTTGAATGTTATCTAAAACCTACTTAGTTAGCCGGCTGTGAGCCAACACTTGTAAACTTGTTATCAAGACTGATATAGTCGGTCATGATTTGGCCGGCTTCGCGTTTTACGAAGTCAAGGTCTTCGTTTTTAGGTTTGGTTTGTCCTTTTTTAAGGGCTGGTAAACCTAATGCTACGCGGCGCAGGTTGTTGCGTTCAAATGCTTTTGCTTCATCATCGTCGCGCTGTTTTTTCAAGTCAGACTCTTTCAGTGATACGCTGTCATCAGCATCGTGTTTTTTGAAATCGGCGATATCTTCAAGCAGGTATTTATAGCTGTCGCTGCCGGCCATACGTTGGTCATGCAGCTTTTTAAGCTGCGGCAATACGCCGGTGAAATCGCCTGTTTTGGTATAATCTGTTTTGGCAATGATGTCAAAAGGCATTGCTGATGGCTCAGTATCTTCACCATATTTATCCAATGGAATAACCGAAGGGAATGAAATATCAGGTGTTACGCCTTTATGCTGAGTTGAATTACCGCTGATGCGATAGAATTTAGCTATGGTAAGGTTAAGCTGGCCATAAGTGCTTTGACTACCGGTAGACGTTGTTTTTTTACCACCGCCAACTACGCCAGCAATTTTATCACGGAGAGAAGAACCGATTACCCTGTCAAGGTCGATGGCGCTTTGTACCGAACCTTTACCATAAGTTTGGGTTCCCAATATCAACCCGCGACCATAATCCTGAATTGCACCTGAGAAAATCTCAGAAGCTGAAGCACTGAAACGATCAACCAATACAGCCATCGGGCCGCTGTAAGTGATATCCGGATCTTCGTCTTTATCAATCTCAACCTGGTCTTTGGTATCGCGTACCTGTACTACCGGTCCGGTTTTAATGAACAGGCCGGTAAGCTCAATGGCTTCCATCAGTGAACCGCCGCCGTTTTCACGCAGGTCGATCACCAGGCCATCCACATTTTCTTTCTTTAACGAGTCAAGAATCGCCTTAACATCATGGGTGGTGCTTTTGTAGTTAGGGTTACCTGCTTTATAATCGTTAAAGTCAATGTAGAATGCCGGGATAGATATCACACCTATCCTAACTGTTTTACCATTGCTGTTGTAAGTGCGGATCTCTTTTTTGGCCGATTGATCTTTCAGGATGATCTTTTCGCGAACCATTTCAACCACTTTTGGTTTAGCAGACGCATTTACCCCTGCAGGCAATATTTCAAGCCTAACGGTGGTGCCTTTAGTACCACGGATGATGGCGATGGCATTATCCACGCGCCAGCCTACCACGTTCTGAAACTCGCCGGTTTTGCCTTGTGCCACGGCAACAATACGGTCATCAACACTTATCTGGTGGCTTTTATCGGCCGGGCCGCCTGCTACGATAGTTTTGATAGTTACATACTCGTTTTCTACCTGGAGTGAAGCACCTATCCCTTCAACCTGGCGCGACATTTCAATGTTGAAATTGGCAGCGTTTGACGGATTAAAGTAGTTGGTATGCGGATCGATAGCCTCGGTAAAGGCATCCATAAAGTATTGGAAAACGTCCTGATTCGATAGCTTGTTGGTTTGGGTCAACAGGTTTTCATAACGTTTTTTAAGTGTCTCCTTGTTTTTGGCCATATCTGCATTGGCCAGTTTCAGGTTTAGCAGGTCATACTTAACACGCTTGGTCCACATAGCATCCATATCGCTTTGCGAAGCAATCCATGGCAGTTTGTCACGATCATAAACAAAGGTTTCGGTTTTGTTAAAATCGAAGTTTTTGCTGATCTGTTCAATTGAATATTTTACGTGCTCGATATACCTTTTTTGAAAAACGTTGAAGATGTAAAAAGCATCGGTCAGGTTGCCCGCTTTAATATCATCATCAAGTACGGTTTTATATTTTTCAAAATCCTTGATATCTGAAGCTAAAAAATAGCTGTGGTTTTCGTCAAGTGATTTGATATAACGATCAAAAATTATAGCTGATACCGAATCGTTCAGCGGGACTTTTTTATAGTTATAGTTGGAAATTAATGATGCTACCTGCTTACAAACAACGCTTTGCTGTTCATCGGGCTGTAAATCATTTGAACCTGCTACTTTAACAGGTTTGGATGGCGATGCTTTACAGGCGAGGGCTGCGCCCAGCACCAATAACAAATATACTTTCTTAAACATATCTTTTACTGTAGTTAAATCGGGGTTGGTGTAAAACATCAATACTTGTGCCTATTATTAATTTGCTAATGTAAAATAAAAAAGAGACAGTCAAAATGCTGTCTCTTAATTACTAAGAACAATAATACGATTATGTTTTACTAATAGTATGCGAGCTGCACCATTTTACGCTTTTGTTACAAAAAAATACTATTTATTAACCGGTTTGGTAATTGTACCGGCATCTGCAGTTTCTGCAAAGCGGGTTTCGCTGTGTGGCGTTTTAAATTTGTTGTCCTGTAAATAGCGCGTTTTCTTCTCTACTGTAGCCAGGTCATATGTTAAACCGCGTGAAATAGCTAATTGGCGGGCTTCGGCTAAATCCTGTTTTGCCTGTGCATAATCGCCGTAATCGGCTTTTACAGCTGCCAGGTCAAGCAGGTTGGCAATGGTGTGCCTGTCATCATTTTGCTGGCGCGATATGGTAATACTCTGTAGCAGGAACCATTTGGCTTCGGCCAGGCGGTTTTGCTTGATGTACATCTGCGCCAGGTCGCTAAAGTTATAGCTTGCAGCATTGTATACATGGAAACGCATATTATGCTGAGCGGTTCTCATCACCGATTCCTCGATCATTGCCATTACATAAGGTGTATGCTCAATAATAGTTGGCGGGATTTTTACTTTAGCTACTGTAGGGGGCGGCAACCTTTTAATGGAATGATTTTGCGCATATGCCATTTGCGGAGACCTGGTGCGCTTATTGAACGGTTTGTAATACCATTGCGCTGATGCATTGAACCCAACAGAGCATAAAATAATAAGTAGGAAATATCTCATCTAATCTTTTTTCCTGGGTTTAAACTGTGTAATTTTAAATTAATCAGCTTAACAAATGTAATTATTTGTTAACGGGAAAACAATACCTATAAAAGGCAGCAAACACATAAACGCTTAAATGCCACTGTTATTTTACAAATATTGAATTTGTACCTTTCTACGGAAAAAATAAATTTAGGTTTTAGTTAAAAACTTCAATATCGCCATCGTGCAGGGCCCAAACCATGTATGGATGTGTATCTGAGTGATAGATCTGCCCGTCGGTAGTAATGCCTATAACACCTGCAAAGCCATCGTAAGGCTTCATTTCGTCAAGGGTTTTTTCGGTAGCGGCCATGAGGGTCATGCCATCGGTTACGCGTGTAACAATTTTAACAGCTACCGAGCCGCTTACAATATCTTCGCCTACGCCGGTACATGAAACGCCGGCAAAGCTGTTAGCGTAATTGCCAGCTGTAGTGGCCGAATCACTAACACGGCCAGGAATTTCAAAGCCCTTGCCCCCGGTACTGGTAGCAGCAGCCAGATTGCCATGTACATCAAGCGCAACGCAGCCTACGGTGCCGAGCCTGATAGAATCGCTTAGTTTTTGCTCGTACTCATGACGGCGCTGCGGAATTTCAGGATTGTAGTATTTGTGGCCGTTTTCTATAGCGAAATCGCACGCTCCCTTGCCGCTTAAAACACGATCATCATAGGCCTGAAGTTTTTCGGCTACGCAGATAGGGTTTTTAACATCTTCAATGTTGATAACGCCCGAAAAGCGCTGGGTTTTGCCATCCATGAGCGATGCGCTGAGGCGGATTTTACCATCGCTCTGAATTTGCGATCCGGTACCGGCATTAAAAAGCTCGCAATCTTCAAGCAGCCGTACAGTATATACTACAGTTTCTGCCGCGGTATGATGTTGCAGGTGGTTATATCCTAACTGTACTATGCCATTCAGGGCTTCCTGTTTGGCCAGCTTTACTTCCTGGTTGGTAAGCGATTCGCTAAAAAAACCGCCATGAATAATTATTTTCATAATTATAAATTAAGTAGATGTACCTGCATAAATAAGGCCAGGGTATTTATAAGAACTATATGCAGTTTAAATTATTGTAGAAGTTTGCTGCCTGGCGCATTTATAAAAACGCCTTCTTCAACCTTCATACTCTTTTTTATGATTAAACGGTGCTGCACCAAATCGTACTTATCAAATATCGACATGACGTGTACCCTTAAATTTTCGATAGAGATTGGCGAACCAAGTTCCACATCATAAATATTAGTTGATACGATGTTGCGTCCGTCAACCAAAATAATCAGGCCCGAGCCTATCGCTTCCATCATATAGCCCTCGGTAATGAGCAGGCCTGTATCTTCGCCTAATCCTATCCCCAAAATGCCCGGGTTGGTTGCCACTGCATACATTAACCTGCCAATACGGCCGCGCTGTACAAAGTGGGTATCAACTATAACCGAGTCAATAAAGCCCAGTCCGGCGGTTATTTGCACCTCGCCTTTAACCAGGGCTTCGTTACTTTGCCCGCGGTAGATCATGTGTGTTGAAGCTGCCGCAGCACCTGCCGAAGTTCCGGCTATTACAAAATTTTCTTTTTGGTAGCGTTGTTTCAGGACCTGCAAAAATTCGGTACCGCCAAAAATGGCCGTTAGCCTAAGCTGGTCGCCACCGCTAAACATCACCACATCGGCCTTACGGATCCGGTCGAGATAAACTTTATTGCCCGCATCTTCGCGGCTCTTGATGTGCAGTACGTTAACATTGGTAACGTTAAGCTGGCCGAAAGCCTTGATATATTCTGCACCTACAAGCTCAGGGATCTGTGAGGCCGTAGTAATTACCTCAATTTGTGAGCCTTCGTGCTTAGCAGATTCGTTAATTATGCGCCTTAATATGCCTTGTTCAAAAAACTTGATATAATCGGGCTGCAGAATATGCTCCTGGAGGGTAACATTACTCCCCATATCAACCGCACCGCCTATAATTATTAGCTTACCTTTCGGGACAATCATGATTATTTCACACTATCTTAATACAACTATATACAAATTACGATAAAAACCAGCAGAAACACAGGAACTAATAATAAATAATGGCTTTTTAACATCAAAAATTTTATTCCCGTGTTATGTTTTATAGTTTTAAGGAGAAAATCAGACTGACAAAAAATAGCATTCTACATACATGAAGATCGAAAATATCCAGGTACTACGCGGGCCCAACATTTGGAGCATCAGGCGCAAAAAATTAATACAAATGCGGCTTGACCTGCAGGAGATGGAGCATCGCCCAACTAACGAAATAGAGGGCTTTTATGAACGGCTTGAAAAGCTGCTTCCATCGCTATACAGTCACCGTTGCTCGCCCGGTGTGCCCGGCGGATTTTTTCAGCGGGTTATTGCAGGCACATGGATGGGCCACGTTATTGAGCACATAGCCCTGGAAATCCAAACCTTGGCCGGTATGGATACCGGCTTCGGCCGTACCCGCGAAACCAAAACCAAAGGTGTATACAATGTAGTATTTGCTTATTTGGAAGAAAAAGTTGGCGTTTTCGCTGCCGAATCGGCCGTGCGCATTGCCGAAGCACTCATCAAAGGCGAAGATTACAACCTGGATGCTGATATTCAGCAAATGCGGGAGATAAGGGAAAATACCCGCTTGGGGCCAAGTACCGGATCAATTGTGGAAGAAGCTATTGCAAGGGATATCCCATGGATTAGGCTCAACAATCAATCGTTGGTACAGTTGGGCTATGGTAAAAACCAGGTGCGTTTCCGCGCCACCATGACCGAAAAAACCAGCAGCATTGCCGTTGATATTGCCAGCAACAAGGAAGAAACCAAACGACTTTTACAGGAGCAGGCCATCCCGGTTGCAAAAGGTATAACCATATCATCTGCATCGGCTGTGCCTGATGCTATCCGCAAGGTGGGGTTCCCGCTGGTGTTTAAACCACTTGACGGCAACCATGGCCGCGGTATCTCTATCAACATAAAAACCGAAGAAGAAGCCATTGAGGCCTATGAGCACGCCGCCAAAATTTCGCGCAAGGTAATTGTGGAGCGCTATGTTACCGGTTTCGACTTCAGGGTACTGGTGATTGATAATAAAATGGTGGCCGCAGCACTCCGCAAACCGGCACATGTTACCGGGGATGGCAAACTGAACATACAGGAATTGATCGACCTTGAAAATACCGATCCCCGCCGTGGCTATGGGCACGAAAATGTGCTGACAGAAATAACTGTCGACCGAGATACCCTCGATCTGCTGGCAAAAAAGGGCTACACGCTTGAAACTGTTCCGGAAAAGGATGAAGTGGTTTATGTAAAATCGACCGCTAACCTGAGCACCGGCGGTACATCTGTTGATGTTACCGACCATGTGCACCCGCAAAACATCTTTATTTGCGAGCGCATCTCCAAAATCATCGGCCTGGATATTTGCGGTATCGACATTATGGCGCAAAACCTTACCGAGCCGCTAACCGATACCGGTGGTGTGATACTGGAAGTTAACGCAGCACCTGGCTTCAGGATGCACATAGCACCGAGCGAAGGCTTGCCACGCAACGTAGCCGGTCATGTGATTGATATGCTTTATCCGGCCGGTAAATCGGCCCGCATCCCTATCATCGCTATTACGGGGACCAACGGAAAAACTACCACCACACGCCTTATTGCGCATATTGTTAAAAATAACGGTCACCGGGTGGGTTTTACTACATCGGATGGGATTTACGTTCAAAACAATATGATGCTGAAGGGCGATACCACAGGCCCGGTAAGCTCGGAGTTTATATTGAAAGACCCCACTGTTGATTTCGCGGTGCTGGAAACTGCGCGTGGCGGGATCCTGCGTTCGGGCCTTGGGTTTGGCTTTTGTGATATAGGCGTGATTACCAATATCCAGGAAGACCACCTTGGCTTATCGGATATCCACACACTTGAGGATCTTTCGCGCGTGAAAAGCGTGGTGCTTAACTCGGTTAAAAAAGATGGTTGGGGCGTTTTAAATGCCGATAATGAATATTGCGTACGCATCGGCAAAAAGGCCGAATGTAATATTGCCTATTTCAGCAGGAATGAAAATAACCCCATCATTAAATCGCATTGCAAAAAAGGTGGCATCGCCGCCATTTGCGAAAACGGCTTCATCACCATTTTAAAAGGCGACTGGAAGATCCGCGTTCAGCGTACCATCCTGATCCCGCTTACGTTTGGCGGTACTGTGCCGTTCATGATCGAGAACGTGCTGGCTGCAACGCTGGCTACTTTTTTATGGGGATTTAAAACGGAAGATATCAAGATCTCGCTTGAAACATTCATTCCATCGGCATCACAAACGCCTGGCCGTATGAATATTTTCGAGTTTAAAGATTTCCGTTTCATGATTGATTTTGCCCATAACCCTGATGGTTATACCGGCATCAAGGAGTTTTTAAGGCATATCGATTCGCCGCTTAAAATTGGTATCATAGCCGGTACCGGCGACAGGCGTGATGATGACATCCGCGAGTTAGGAAAACTATCGGCCGAAATGTTTGATTACATTATCCTACGCCAGGAGAAACACCTGCGTGGCCGTACCGCCGAAAATATCATTGGTTTACTCAAAGAGGGAATTGAATCAGTTGATCCTGACAAACAGGTTGAAGTTGTACCTAAAGAAGTTGATGCTATTAAACACGCCATGAGCCTTGCCCGCCCCGGAACATTCATTACCGCCCTTAGCGATGTGGTTGATAATGCCATTGAAACGGTGCAGGATTACCAGGAACAGGAACGTAACGGATTGTTTAATGTTTAAGGACACTTTTTTTCAAATAGGTTTTCAATAAGCGTCATTACGTCGCAATAAATCAGTAAACAATTTATTAACGCATAAAAGCTTGCTTGTTAAAGCAGGCTTTTTTTATCTTAGGGCAAATCAAACCCTTGAAAAAATATGAGTTTTAAAACCCAGCTCAGTTCAATTTTTGTTGATGAAAATAATATTCCCCCCGATTTTCAGATTGAGGAAGTACACCAGCGCGAATACCTGAGCGGTGGCGAAATGAAACCCTGGAACGGCGAAGTAAGTGAAGTTTACTCGCCGGTTGGTTTTTGGGGCCAGGATGGCGCTTTTACCCGCAAGCTGATTGGTACTTACCCTGTTTGTACTGAAAAGGAAGCTTTTGAAGCTTTGGACGCCGCCCTTGAAGCCTATGATAACGGTCGTGGCGAATGGCCAACCATGAGTATTGCCGACCGCATTAAATGTATGGAGCGCTTCATTTATAAAATGAGCGAGCAACGTACGCTGGTGGTAAAGCTGCTGATGTGGGAGATCGGTAAATCATACGCCGATTCGGCTAAAGAATTTGACCGTACCATTGAGTACATAAATGCTACTATTGATGCCCTGAAGGATATTGACCGCCAGTCGTCCCGCTTTGAAATGGCCGAAGGACTGGTAGCCCAGATCCGCCGCTCGCCGTTGGGTGTGGTACTTTGCATGGGGCCGTTCAACTACCCGCTTAACGAAACTTTTACTACCCTGATCCCAGCGCTGATCATGGGGAACACCATTTTATTTAAACCACCTAAACATGGTACACTGCTGCATTACCCACTATTAAAAGCCTTCCAGGAATCGTTTCCTAAAGGAGTGGTGAATACTATTTACGGTCGCGGTGCCGTAGTGACCCCGGGGCTGATGGCATCGGGTAAGGTGAATGTGCTGGCCTTCATTGGCTCAAGTAAGGTGGCAAACGATCTTAAAAAGCGTCACCCTAAAATTAACCGTTTAAGGGCTGTTTTAAGTTTGGATGCCAAGAATGCAGCCATCGTAACCAAACATGCCGATCTGCAGCAGGCGGTAAGCGAGTGTATTTTGGGTTCACTGTCATTTAACGGACAGCGCTGTACTGCCATTAAAGTAATATTTGTGCACAAAGCCGTTGCCGATGAGTTTTTAAAACTATTGAGCGAAGCCGTTGCCAAACTTAAATTCGGCCTGCCATGGGAAAAGGATGTAAAACTTACTCCATTGCCCGAGCCGCACAAGCCGGCGT
Organism: Mucilaginibacter sp. Mucisp86; assembly: GCF_047324315.1. Lineage (NCBI taxonomy): Bacteria > Pseudomonadati > Bacteroidota > Sphingobacteriia > Sphingobacteriales > Sphingobacteriaceae > Mucilaginibacter > Mucilaginibacter sp. Mucisp86. Next base: position 2,389,913 of record NZ_CP168503.1, on the reverse strand, counting down.
ATTTAACAGATATTGTAAACGATGCCTTAGCCAATGGTGCCAAAATCATTAACGAAAACGGCGGCGAGACATCTGCTTCGTTCTTTTTCCCGGCTATCGTTTACCCGGTTAATGAAAACATGAAGCTGTACCGCGAAGAGCAGTTTGGCCCGGTGATCCCGGTAATCCCGTTTGAGGATATTGAGGAACCGATCACTTACCAGATTGACTCGCCGCATGGTATGCAGGTAAGTATTTTCAGTAATGATGCCAAAGAAATTTCATCGCTGATAGATCCCTTTGTGAACCTGGTGAGCCGCGTAAACATCAACAGCCAGTGTCAGCGCGGACCAGATGTATTCCCATTCACCGGCCGTAAGGACAGTGCTGAAGGAACCCTTTCGGTACATGATGCTTTGAGATCGTTCTCTATCCGCTCATTGGTTACCACCAAAATGACCGAAACCAATAAAAACATCATCAACGAAATTGTGAATGATAACGATTCCAATTTCCTGAGCACGAAGTTTATATTGTAAAGTTAAAACCACCGCAAGACTTACGAAGTTTTTAAAACTTCGTAAGTCTGATTTTCCGTTATTCAAAATCTGGTAACCAGGCGTCATTACGTTTTTTTTCAGGTTTCCCCTGATGGATACTCGCAATGACGCTTTTTATTTATCCGCTTATTCCTTAATCAAAAAATATTTGCATCTTTGCAGCAATTCCTTAATTGTTAACCCTTTAATATTTTAAGGACTATGCTACAGAGTATCTCATCCATATCCCATTAGTGCATCACCTTTAACAGGTAGAGACAGCAATTCTTTTGTTTTATTTAAACGATTTGATCGGTTTGTTTTAACCGGCGATAGGTTTTGTTTGTCTGCGGATTTTTTATGTGTTGAAGGTTTGGCTTGCGCTTTTCAAAATGGGTAGATCCCTAACCCGGGGGCGAATTTTTTGAAAATCATAACAGATTTTAATGAACTAAACACGTAAAGTCCGATGGACATACATGATTTGCCGTACCGTCTAAAATCGGCACGGAGAAAAAAGCGATTGGTTAAAGAGGCTTTTGATAAAAAGCTGATCACCTTAAGCAAACAACGACAAGAACTGAACAATCAGATTCGCCAGTTACCACCTATCCCTTTGGAAAAACCCTACCAAAGGGGTTACGTACGCTATTTTATTTTACGCAGCGACATTGCACGCAATGATAAAGCCGAATTTTATCAAAACTTACTCAATAAAATAAACGTGAAATGGTGGCACCACGATAAATCCTTTAAAAAGAAAAAGCGCCGCAAATGCAGGTACACTTATTCAGAGAAAGAGCAGAAGCTAAAGGAGATCGAGCCCAACGAGTTTCACGGTTCAAAACTTAACCTTTCTGATGCTGAAAAACGCTGTTTTTATTTAAAAGAAATATGGGATGCACGGTGTCAATGCTGGAAGCCTACATATGTTTTTACCGAACAATGGCGATTTGTATTGGTGGTCAAGCCACACATTATCTACACTGTAAAGCAAATTGACGAAGAGCTTGAACAACAGCTTGGTAAAATCAATGAATTTATAGACTGGAACGGTCATTTGCCCCGCATTCTCAGGCTAACGGATAAAACCAATAACCGATGGGATTGGGATTTCTATGAACACCCTAAATACATTAACGAATTTAAAAACAAACCGAAGTACACCTCAAAAGAGGCTTACCTCGACTATTAAACGATATATCCTTATGGGCAATTTAAAAATAAAAGAATTAACACAAATAGGTTACGCTGATAATAAACAGCGCAGCCTGGCAGTGAATATAACAGGCAGGCACTTTAAGCATTACAGCAAAGCTGAGGTAATTGATCTGTTAAGTAAGATCAGGCAACAACCCGGTGCTTATTTAAACAATGATATAACCGGCAAAATAGCCGAAACATTCATTAACAATAAAAATGAAGCTGTAACTGCATCTTACGGGTTAAAAGATCAACATGCACCATTAAATATTTATGGCGAAGAATATATTGAGTTATCCGCAATAAAGCAGATGGAGCTTGCCCTAAAACTCCCGGTTAGTTTGCAGGGTGCACTGATGCCTGATGCGCACAGTGGTTATGGCCTGCCCATTGGCGGGGTACTTGCTGTTAAAAATGCGGTGATCCCTTACGGCGTTGGTATGGATATCGGCTGCAGGATGGCTTTATCCATTATTGATGCTGATGAGCGTTTCCTGAAACGTTACAACTACCAGATGAAGCAGGCTATAAATGATCACACTCATTTTGGAGCTGATGGCGGGTTAAGTAAATCACAATATCACGAGGTATTGGATAGCCCGGTGTTTAATCAAACACAACTGCTTAAAAAACTGCATGGCAAAGCCGTAAAGCAACTGGGCTCATCGGGCAGCGGCAATCATTTTGTGGAGTTTGGGCTGATAGAACTTTACGCGGATAATGGGCTTAATCTGCCACCTCAACAATATCTTGCTTTGCTGTCGCATTCGGGCAGCAGGGGACTGGGGGCAAATATCGCACGGTATTACACACAAATTGCTATGGGTACCTGTAAGCTTCCGCGTGAAGTTCAACCATTGGCCTGGCTTGATCTTGATACCGAGGCCGGGCAAGAGTATTGGCTTAGCATGACCCTCGCAGGCGATTATGCAAAGGCTTGCCATGATCGCATTCACACCAATTTGCTAAAGGCACTGGGTTTAAAATCGTTGGCTAAAGTAGAAAACCATCACAATTTTGCCTGGAAAGAAGTGTTGGCAGATGGAACCGAAGTCGTCATCCATCGTAAAGGTGCTACGCCGGCACATTCCGGAGAATTGGGAATTATCCCCGGCAGCATGGCCACACCCGCTTATTTGGTAATGGGCAAAGGGAATAATGATGCTTTACAATCTGCATCGCACGGCGCCGGCAGAGCCATGAGCCGTAAGGACGCCAGGGAGAATACAACAGCTTCGGCGGTAAAAAAAATGCTGACCGATGCCGGGGTAACCCTGATTGGCGGAAGTTTGGAAGAAAATCCATCCGCCTATAAAAACATCGAAACCGTGATGGCGGCCCAGCAGCAATTAATTGAAGTACACGGTAAGTTTTACCCGCGTATAGTAAAAATGGATAAAGAATAATGAAAAAGATCATACAAATTACGGCAGGCAAAGGTCCTGCCGAGTGCTGCCGCGTTGTTGTTAAGGTTAGGGACATGATCCTGAAACAGGCAAAGGCACAAAATATAGCGATCTCCGTAACCGAAGATAAGCCGGGCGACAAAGGCGGCACACTCCTGTCATCTACTTTAATGGCAGACGGTGATCAATTGGAAAACCTGTTGAGAGATTGGCAGGGAACTATACAGTGGACGGCACAAAGCCCCTACCGACCGGCACATAAGCGTAAAAACTGGTTTGTAGGTGTTGAGGTATTTGATGTTCCGGAGCAAACGCGTTTTGATCCAGCCGATGTGGTATTTGAAACCATCAGGTCATCAGGGCCGGGCGGGCAAAATGTAAATAAGGTTGAAACAGCAGTGCGCGGTGTACACAAGCCTACCGGCATACAGGTTACCGTAATGGATAGTCGCTCACAATTACAAAATAAGAAGCTATGTTTAATCAGGCTTCAGGAAAGGATAACCGCGCTGCAAAATGGTAGATTAACAGATCAGCAACAAAGTCAGTGGCTGGAGCACCAATCACTTGAGCGGGGCAATGCGGTTAAGGTTATCAAATTACCCCTGTAATCATCAGTACGCTATTTAACTGCGGTGAAGTTTACGTTGGGCCTTAAAATCAATAATAATTAATGTATTTTAGGGCCCTCGATAAACTTATACCGATCACATTATTTCATGAAGCTATTTTACACACTTGTACTTGTAATTTTTCTGCTCCCATCTTTCGTCTCTGCCCAAAGCAATTACAAACAGGGCTATGTTATCACCAACAATGGCGAAACCGTAAACGGTTTTATCAATTACAGGGAATGGAATTCAAATCCAACCAATGTTAGCTTTAAAAAAACGCTAACGGACAAAGTAGAAACATACAAGCCGCAAGACATCAGTTATTTCGAAGTATCCGGATTTGAGTCATATCAAACAGCTACAGTAGCCATCAGTAAAGTAAAAACAGATATTCGAAACATGTCTGATAACATTGATACCTCAAGCTATACTGCCACTGTATTTTTAAAGCTATTGCAAAAAGGCGATAACGTTTCGCTATTGCAATATAACGATGATATCAAAACAAGATATTTTATTCAGGACAATAAAGCAGGCCAGCCACAGGAACTTAAGTACCAGCCCTATTTTGATAAAGATTCGCAGTCAATAAAAAAGAAGAATATTTATTATGCCCAGCTTATTGATCTTGCGCATAAATACAAAGGCAGCAACGCCGATGATTTGATTAACAAAATAGTAGTACTTAACTATAATGAAGGTGAATTATTAAAGGTTACCAACCTGCTAAACAATGAAGATGCTAATAAACCCGAAAAATCGGGAGATAAAAAGCCGGCTTACCGGATGTTTGTTGGCGCTGGTGTTAACGCCACTAAAATAAACGGTGCCGGCCCATTACTACCAGCTACAACCGGCGGAGCCAAATCTTATGTTTTACCCGAATTTACATTTGGTATTGATGCTCCGTTTAATCCTAATACAGGTAAACTCATTTTCCGCACCGAATTAACTTTATTATTTGCCAAAGCCAGTATCGATAATATCGGCACAACCTATAGCTCAACTACCGTTGATAACGAATCATTTAACCAAATTACGCTTTCGTTAAGGCCGCAGTTTATTTGCAATTTTTATAATAGCGATAAATTTAAATATTACGCGGGAGCCGGTCTTGCAATAAATTTTTCAAGGTATACCGGTATCACATATACTAAAACACAAACCAGCTCTACGGTTGCCGGCTATAACAATACTGCAGCCGCAGATTTCCCTTCAAACAATACCGTTTGGTTTGCGCCCATGGCAAGGACAGGTTTTGTGATCAATAATAAATTCGAAATTTCATTTGCGTATCATGTCCCTACAAAAATAGATTTCACAGCAAACTTAACATCTGTAAAAGTCTCCACCTTTGAAGGCGGAATAAACTATATCTTTTAATGAAATAGTTTATCACAAGTAAAACTTACGAAGTTTCAAAAACTTTGTAAGTTTAGCCGGAAAGTAACTGTATCACAGTTGTTAATGTAATTATGGGGATATATTCATAATTTGGCTAAAATTAAAGATGATGCTGTAACCCGGTTCAACGTGCTGAAATTTAAATCAAATGTATATCACTTTAAAAAGCACAGGAACCAGGTATCAGATCAAGCCGCTTACCGTTCTCGTTCTCCTTACTGCCTTACAGTTGATAGTTACCCTGCTCAGTAATGGGTTTGTTTTATCGTTCGATGAATCTATCTGGCATTATATCGGGCGTAATTGGTTCAGGCATGGACTTGTTCCCTATACCGGCGGGGCCGACAATAAATCGCCTTTTATTTTTGCCATTTTTGGCCTGTCCGATGTCCTTTTTGGCGTAAATTATTGGTTCCCCAGGGTGCTGGCAACACTATGCCAGGCTATCGGCATCTATTATCTTTACAAAATAGCCCAAAAGCTTGCGGGCAACACAGCGGGATTGTTAGTGTTGCTGTTTTATGGCCTGTCGTTACTATGGCATGCCACCGGAAGCCAATATGTGGCATTTACCGAAACCTACGAAGTAATGTTTATGACGGTTGCGGTGTACCTGTACATCAATGCCTCAAACAAGCAAGCTTTTTTAATCAGTGGTCTGTTGGCCGGTATAGCAGTCGATTTCAGGCTTTCGGCTGCCTTTGTTATACTCGCGATTTTGATTCATGCACTGTTCCGGAAACGTTTTACTGATATCCTGATATTTTGCCTTGGTGTGGTATCAGGCTTGTTAGTTTTGATAATCAGCTGCGCTTTGGCTGGCATTGATCTCCATCAGTTATTGATAAACGGATTGTTAGATAACTTTGGCAAAGGCAGTGCGACTGACCATACAGCGGCCTTTAAATTTGACAACTTTTGCCACAGGTTTCTTTACTCGCCGCTTGTGCTGTTCTACCCATTAGTATTGCTTTATGTTTTTATTAAAAGAAAAATAGATCTCCCGATTTTATGGTGCGTGCTGGCATTTACTGCCATTAATATGATAGGGATCTATGATGCAGTGCATTTAAAAGATCTGTTGCCCTCCCTGGCACTTATCAATGCCATAGCTGCCACATATCTTATTGAAAAATACAAGCTGCCCGCTGGTTTAGTAGCTTTAGGGATTGGTATTATTTTTTTTCCGTCGATGGCTGTGCCGATAGCTAACCTGAAAGTTTTGTTAGGTAGTGCCGAATCTCCAATAATTTATGGTAAAGCTCCATATGTAAATCCGCCCGAAGGAGACCGTAAAGCATTAGGGAAATGGATCAAAGCCCATACTAATAGCACAGATTTGGTGTTGGTGCACAGCTTTGGTACCCAGGTACAGGTTTATTCGGAAAGATTATCACCTACCATTTATTTTAATATTACTCAAACGCCGATAGCCAAAGCCCGATTTTACCAGGATCTGCAAAAAAATAAACCGGCCATGATCCTGATCCCTATGTTTCCCGAATATCAAAACCTGGTTGATGCCGATTTGCGTGCCTTTGTAAGCAATCTGGTCAAAAGCAATTATCACCTGGAAAGGATCATGTACAACTATCAAATTTTCAGGATCAATAAATAAGCTTTATTTATAATTTAAATAAGCATCCAGAACATCTAACCTCATCTTATTCAAATCTGCTGTTTCTGTATTTGACAGCAGGATAAGAGTTATCCCTTTATCTATTAAATGCACCCAGTTTGATTCGTTTCCGTAGCCTCCGCCCTGTCGCTCGGCAAAAATGGTATTCGACTTCCCTATTTTCCGCGGGTATACCCAAAAGCCAAATGCAACATCGCCAAGTTTGGGATAGGATGTCAGCATCAAATCTACAGTAGCCTTTTTCAATAGTGTATGGTTAAATATGGCCTGATCAAAAGTGAGCAGGTCCTGCGGTGTTGAATACATGGCCCCTGCCGAGAAATGATTATCGATATAGTGATAGGTAGGCATAATTAAAGAATCAACACTGCCTGCTTTGTTGTAATAACCTTCATCAAGGTTAGGAACAATATCCTCGTGGTGCAGGTAATTGGTATTATCCATGTTAAGCGGGGCCAGGATCTTTTCTTTCAAAACAACTTCAAATGGCTGTTTGTAAATTTTTTCGATGATCCTGCCCAATAAAATAAAGTCGCCATTGCTGTAGTTAAATTTTGTGCCGGGAGTATCAATCAGTTTTTCGGAGCAATACCTGTTAATGAAGGTATCTACAGGCCATAAATTCTGGTCATAGGCTTCAGGAATAAATTTAGGGTCCATTTCTTTCAAATACCTGCCACTACTATAAGTAAGCAGATTGCGAATGGTTACTTTATGCGCTGCTTCTCCTTGATACTCGGCATAGTAAGCCGATATGGTTGAATCAAGGTTGATCCTGCCCTGCTCATATAGCTGCATAATGAGCACCGCCGTAAATGTTTTTGTAACAGAAAAGATCTGGAACCTTGTTTTGGGGGAGAAGCTAATATTATAATGCCTGTTGGCTAAGCCTGTATATTTTAAATAATCGGGCTTGCCGTTTTTGGCTATTAAAACGACACCGTTAAAGTTTCTTTTTTTAATACAGGAATCAAGCACCTTATCAACTGCCTTATGCTGACCGTAAGCAGTAGTTATGATTAAGGAAAGGCATAAGTTTAAAAGATGTTTTTTCATTTGTGATTTGCAAATCAACAAATTAGGCATTAATAAGTTAACTTACAATTGCAGTAATTTTTAGGTGGGGGATACACTCCGCATTCCCCTTTTTAACTAGGTCATGGGCAGGTTGTAATGCAGGTTGCATTTTGGAAAATCATAAATAATCCTGCTATGTATTTACAGTATACTAAACTCCGTAGGAGTACCATGTTTATAGACAAAAATCGAATAGTATTGGCTCCGTAGATGCCTCCTGTTACTAATGGGTTTAAACGCGTTTACTCTTAAAGTTCAAACAAATTAATCTTATATTACTTCCCACTGGCCCGCTTCACCATAAAATCCAAAGCGGCTTTATCCGGTAAAGTTTTAGCGCCGGGCTTTTCGCCCAGGATCATTATTTTATTATCGCTTGTTGTATAAGCCGGCCAGGCTGGTAAGCCTTTGCCATTCGGACTCCCGGTTTTAACAAAATTGGCCCAGTAAGTGCTCATGGTATTGGCCAGCTGCTGATCAACAGGCTCCCATGGGCGGTTCAGGAATTTGAGGTTATCATAGGCATAAGCAACTTCGCCGGTATGGAAAGCGCCATATTTAACAAAATCGGCAGTTGCCGGCAGACGGCGGGTAAAGCGGTAAACGTAAATTTTTGACTTTCCTTTCTCGCTCTGCACGTTGGCCCAGGTATAGTTCTGGATCCCAAAGATCTGATCGCGGTTCATCCTGGTTTGAGATGTGGCAGCTTCCTGGTCTGCCCCTGCCGGATATAGCTTTAGCAACTCATCAGCATCGGCACCGTATTGGGTGCTGATCATCTTTTTATAATCTTCGGCTGTTTTAGGCGGGCCAACAAAGGCATCATCTTCATTCCAGCCGGTAAGTACCGGCACGTCGTTTTGTTTATGCTCATTAAAAATATCAGCAATGCTTTCGGGTAAAACATAACCATCAATAACCGGGCGACTTTGGCCTTTGCCAACCAATTCGGCAGCCGGCTTATTCCGTAGTTCGGCAATGGAATTTGCACCTAATGCAGTTGCTGTTTTTAAGCCATTCTCCTCAGCCTCTTTTAAGCCGCCATATCCCCGCGGACTGATAAAACTGGCCCCGCTTTCGGCAATCGCGCTGTTAAACAACCCTTTCCCTAATGGCGACGCCACCAAACAATTTACACTCATTGACCCGGCCGACTGCCCCGCTATGGTAACCTTATCCGGGTCGCCGCCAAAGGCTGCTATATTCTGTTTTACCCATTTCAATGCAGCCAACTGATCCATCAAACCATAATTTCCGGAAGCGTTATGCGACGATTCCTTTGTTAACTCCGGGTGGGCAAAGAAACCGAAGATCCCTACACGATAGTTAATGACCACAAATATGATCCCCTTTTTAGCAATGGCCTCTCCGTCATAAATAGGCACGCCAGCGCCACCGCTTACAAAACCACCACCATAAATGTAAACCAGTACAGGCCGCTTTTCTGACGATGTTTTAGCGCCGGTCCATACGTTCAGGTAAAGGCAATCTTCGCTGATGGGCTCATACGGGATCAGGAATTCGCGCGTGTAAACCCCAAAAGCATCCGGCTTGCCCTGCATTGGGCTTGCTGCAAATTCGGTGCATTTTTTTACGCCTTCCCAGGATTTTACCGGCTGAGGTTCTTTCCAGCGCAAATCTCCAACCGGGGGCGCAGCAAAGGGGATGCCTTTATAAATATGAACATCGCCACCCTGGTTGGTGAATCCTGATACTTTCCCCGCATCGGTAACAACAATATCAAGGTTTTTATTTTGAGCGATGACAGAGCAGGCCAGCAGCAAAAGCGACAATAAAAGAATGCGTTTCATTTACTTTAGGTTTAATGATTGGTTTGCTAAACTTACAAAGATTTCCTGAACAGGCCTCGCTTTAAACAACAAACGCTTTTGTAACAATCCTCTATAATTAACAAAAACATCATATTGCATTTTAAATGCTTTGTTGATATTTGGCGAAATCAAAAATCTTTTTTCGCGATGAAGTTTAAACATCTGCTGCTTATTTCCCTCTCTTTCGCTACCGTTTCGGTATCGGCACAAAAAAAGAAAACTACAACAACTGCCCCGGTATCTGCATCAATTCCCCGCCCAAAGCTGGTTGTGGGTTTGGTGGTTGATCAAATGCGCTGGGATTACCTTTACCGTTATTATGACCGTTACCAGGCCGGAGGTTTTAAACGCATGCTTAATGAAGGCTTCACCTGCGAAAACACCAATATCGACTATATTCCTACTGTAACGGCAGCAGGTCATACTTGTATCTATACCGGTTCCATCCCTGCTATCCATGGCATCGTGGGTAATGATTTTATTATCCAGGCCACAGGTAAATCCATGTATTGCACAGATGACAGCACCGTAGTAGCTGTTGGTAGCACTTCAAAAGCCGGACAAATGTCGCCGCGCAACTTGCTGGTTAGCACAGTTACTGACGAGTTGAGACTGGCAACCAACTTCCGCTCAAAAGTTATTGGGATTGCCCTGAAAGACCGTGGCGGTATCCTGCCTGCAGGTCACTCGGCCAATGCTGCTTACTGGTTTGATGATGCCAGCGGTAACTGGATCACCAGTACTTATTATATGAATAATCTGCCTGCCTGGGTTAAAACTTTTAACGATCAAAAAATTGCCGAAAAATACCTGAAACAGGACTGGAACCCACTATATCCCGTTGATACTTATATACAAAGCGCTCCTGATAACAGCGACCGTTATGAAGGCAAATTTGCGGGTGCCGCAACTCCAACGCTGCCGGTTAAAACTTCTGAACTTTACAAAGGCCGTATCGGCATGATCCGCTCTACTCCTTTCGGCAACACCATGACGCTTGATTTGGCAAAAGCTGCTGTTGAAGGCGAAAAACTGGGTAAAAATACCGTAACCGACTTTTTAGCCGTGAGCCTTTCATCAACAGATTATGTTGGTCACCAGTTTGGCCCTAACTCGGTTGAGGCTGAAGATACTTACTTAAGGCTTGACCAGGACCTGGCCGCGTTTTTCAATTATTTGGATGCAACCGTGGGTAAAGGCAACTATTCGGTTTTCCTGAGTGCCGATCATGGTGCTGCGCATAACCCCAATTTCCTGAAAGATCATAATATCCCTGCCGGTGTTTGGGACGATGGCAAAGCTGCAAAAGAAATGAACACCATGATCAGCGATAAATACAAGGTAGATAACCTGATCATCAGTATGGATAATTACCAGGTTAACTTCAATAACGCAGCACTTGCAAAAGCCGGCGTTAGCGAAGATGCTGTAAAACTGGATTGTATCGCATACCTGAAAAAACAATCGGGTATTGCTTATGTAATTGATCTGCAAAAAGTACAGGAAGCTAATATTCCTGATGACTTGCGCAGCATGATCATTAACGGCTATAATGCAGAGCATAGCGGGGCCATCCAGATCATCCTGAAACCGGCATGGTATACCGGTCATGGTACAAACGACCGTGGCCCAACCGGTACCACTCATGGTACCTGGAACCCTTACGATTCGCATATTCCATTGGTGTTTATGGGTTGGGGTATCAAACATGGCAGCCTTACCCGCCAAACACACATGACGGATATTTCGGCTACCATAGCATCCTTATTACATATCCAGGCACCTAATGGCTGTGTAGGTAAAACTATCAGTGAAGTTTTAAAATAATGTTGAAACAATAATTGCCTGCCGGGTGGCCGGAGATTGATAAAGTCCGAAAGATTCTTTGTAGTTTTTCGGACTTTATATTTCAGCCAAATTTTCGGATTTAAAAATGAAAAAATACATTTCTAAATTTCATTATCTCACACATGACCTACCCGGTTTTAGCCACGTACAACAAGTACAGATGGCTTGTGGTGCAGGGGCAAACTGGGTGCAATACCGTTGCCTTACCAAACCCGAAGATGAGCTGATTGATGAAATAAACGAGATAGCCGAAATTTGTGATGAATGGGGTGCAACACTCATTATTGCCAATCATTATGAGCTGATTGACCGTGTTGACGCGCAGGGCGTGCATATTGACGATGCAGATGCCGATCTGCCAACAATCCGTAGGGCTATTGGCCCTGATAAAACTCTCGGCGTATCTGCTGCGGATACGGATGAGTTGTTAAAGCTGCAAAGTGCCGGGGTGGTTGATTATTACGCCTACGGGCCGTTTGCAGCCACTAATATAGTGGAGCCTGCTAAGCACAATCCGCTTGGGTTTAGCGGATACCGTCAACTGAAGAAGCTGATCATCGGGATCCCCGTGATAGCTGTTGGCGGCATTCAAATAGATGATGTAGAGCCCCTGCTTCAAACGGGTATCGATGGCATCGCGGTATCATCAGCCATCAATATGGCTGCCGATCCGGCTGCGAAGGTTAAGGAGTTTTACAGGAAGATGTATTGATAACGGAGCCTATTTGTAGTTTATCTCCCAATTGCTCTTCGTTAATTCATCAAGCGAATAATCAAACCGCTTCAGGTATTTTTTGTTCCCGAGCAAATAACTCATATCGGCACCGCCTTTATCATATTTGTTTAAGGTATCGAGATCAAAAAAATAAACATATAAAGTTTTGGCCTTCCCTTCATTAATATATTCAAGCCATGCATTTTTGCCTGCTCTTGTTATAAAAGAGGTGTCATTTGGCGCTATTGCATGCGATTGATAATACGCGATGTTATTTGCTGTCCGTTTGGTAGTGTCGTTAACTGCCTCTACAGCAATACGAACAGGCGACTTGTTAACCACAGACAAATGCCTATCGAAATGATCCACGATGCAGCCGGTAAGCATCACAGGAGCGAGTAATAAAATTTTTCTTTTCATGATCAGGTTTGCTTACTGTTAATACTTAATCAATAAAAAGGTGACCGTTAATGCTATTCTGTCGTTATAACTGACGGAGAATGGCTTTTTAAATACGAGGCACCTATGGAGCCTTAAAATCGATATAATATTTTCTATAAACACGTCACCCCTCTGGGGTATTAACTGCTGATTTTATAACTCCGTTAGGAGTATCGTGTTTATAGCAGGAATGATCAATTGCAAATCGGCTCCATGGGAGCCCCGTGTCGGTTGTTGATTTTAAAAGCGATTTCCCTGTCATAAAAGACCGTTACCACTTCATATCAACCATAAAAACCCCATCTTTATATTTTCATTTAATATTCATCTGTTCCATCTACATTAGCAATGTCATCACATCATATAGTTCGCGAAAAACAGGAGCCTGCTTTACTGGTTTTAAGTATGGATACTTTTGATGAGGAGATGCTTGGACAACTGCTGGAATGGAGCCCAACAGTGATTTGTACAACGGATACGGCCGAAAAACTGGATGCCTCAGGTATAAAGGTCGACTGGATAATAGGTGATGGTGATGCAGGTGATTTGCAGTCGGATGTAAAACTGATGCCCTTGGACAAGGATAATAATGCTGCAGGCACAGCTTTAAAATACCTGGTAACGCATAATTACCCATCGGTTAATGTGATTACGGATACGCTGGATCTGAAAGATTTTTTGTTCTATGCCGATAAAATAAACCTGGTGATTTTCCAGGCGCAACAAAAAGTCTATCCGGTTAACCCGGGGTTCAGCAAATGGAAACCGGCAGGCGAGTTCATTGAATTGCTTTCACATCCATCAGGCTTACAATTAAGCGGGCTTGAAGCCATGGGCAATAACAGGTACAAAACCACGCACGATGGCTTTTTTACGCTGCATTTTGAGCAATCTTTTTTGTTCATTGCCGAGGATTTGGAGTAGCGAAAGCAGTAACCGGTACGTATTAGATAGTATTGGTTCGCTTTTTGAGTAAAAATAATTTAAAACGTGTTAAACCGTTTAAACATTTAATAGTCTATATATTTATATCAGCAAAAATACCATGCTGATCAGTTAAAAATCTTTCATCATGAAAAGGACATATAAAAATCTATTAACAATTGCATTAGGGGGCTTGTTGAGCTTATCCCTGGCATTTAATGCTGATGCACAACGTGGTGGCGGTGGATCCCGCGGCGGCGGTGGTGGTGGCGGCGGAGGCGGTTCAAGATCGTCAGGCGGTGGTGGCGGAGGCGGTAGTTTTTCCCGTTCTTCAGGTGGTAGTTTTTCACGCCCGTCAACTTCGTTTAACGGCAGTACCCGTACCGCAATAGCAGCACCACAACGTAGCTACGGTACCGATTCGCGCAGCAGCTACGGCACTCCACAACAACGCAGCTATGGTGGTATAAGACCAAATGGTTCGGCTATTGCACCGCAACGTAGCTATGGCAGCACTGCACGTGTTTATAGCGGCAGCCGCGGTGGTTATACAACTGTCGACAGACGCGCTTATAACGGTGGCCGTGGTACTTATTACAGGGGCGGATCATACGCTTACGGTGGCCGCAGGGTTTATCCTGGTACCTATCCTTACGGTGGTCGTGGTGGTTACTTTGGCAGCCATTACTATTATCCATATCGTAACTATTATAATTCGTTCTATTACCCTCGTTTAGGTTTTAGCATTGGTTTCTTGCCTTATGGCTACTATCCTTTCTGGTGGGGCGATTATCAGTATTACTATAGCGATGGTTTGTACTACCGCCAATATAACGATCAGTATACCGTTGTTGAGCCTCCAATTGGTGCCGAAATCAAAACCTTGCCATCAGGTGCAGAGTCAATCATGATCAATGGCGAACAGTACTACGAGTTAAATGGTGTTTACTATCAGCCATATACCAAAGACGACGGCTCAACTGTTTATGTGATCGCCGGCAAAGATGGTCAGTTAAATACCGATCAGGGTATTGCTGATATCGCAGAAAGATCATGGTCGTGGCATTGGGCATATCAACCGACCGTCTCTCTGATTGTATGCAGGATTCAAAAACTGCTGGTGAAGGCTGATTAGGTCTGGCTGATGGACATGCTGGACAGAAATTTGATATGGCGCGGTCAGGCTGGCAACTGAAAACTCACCGGAAGATCCGGCGATGGGGACAGCGATCGCGCACCTCAACGTCTGGCGTGCACGACAAAACGGCGATGGGCTGTTCTCTCGTGATGTCCTTTGCGCGAGCGCCGACGATACCTCGATTACGGCAAACCGCGACCGGCTGGAAGGTTGGCAGGTCTGGCCTGACCGCTGGCGCTGCACCGCGATCGCCTGCGCGGCCAGACTATGTTTAGCTGGATCAGGGTTAGAGTTACAGCACCAGGGTGGTCAAAGCCACACATGAGATAAGAGAATGAGGAGTCACTGAGACCACGGACTGTGATTGAAATGATATCTGCATCAGTGCTGTCTGTTATTACACAGATTTGACAGTCACCATTCAAGAGCTGAGCGAGGGTGAGAATTCTGTTGCTTTTAGCTGCCTGTCACAGGGGCAAGAATGACTGGTTGCTGGGGCTGTTAGAGCCAGCTGAGTCAGGCAGAGGCCCTTATGGGGACCATAACTGTTCATAAGGAAGATTGAGATAGACCACAGCCCTTACTGAGGAACGGTGGGTAGTTGGGGACTTTCCCCAGAGGAAGAGGGGCAGGTCACTGAGTCCCACTGCTGTTGTCTCTGTCACTGCTGACTTTCCATGCCCTCTCAAGAGGGTTGGGCATGCATGAAAACTGTCCAAGGGACATTATTTACCAATTTTTAGAGCCATGTTTCTTCAATTGCCTTTCAGGACACCTCCCACCATTAGCCGAACGTATGCGGCCCAAATCGCTTGATGATTATGTTGGGCAAAAACATCTTGTTGGGCCGGGAGCGGTACTGCGTAAAGCAATTGAATCAGGTTCGCTACCATCAATGATATTCTGGGGGCCGCCGGGGGTAGGTAAAACCACCTTGGCTTATATTATTTCGCAATCATTATTTCGCCCGTTTTTTGCTTTGAGCGCCATCAATTCGGGTGTAAAGGATGTACGGGAGGTGATAGAAAAAGCATCGCTGTTAAAACAACAGGGCGAAGTACTGCCGATATTGTTTATTGACGAGATCCACCGTTTTTCCAAATCACAGCAGGATTCATTGTTAGGGGCCGTGGAGCGGGGCATTGTTACACTGATAGGCGCTACTACCGAAAACCCATCATTTGAGGTGATTTCGGCTTTACTATCGCGATGCCAGGTTTATATTCTACAGCCGCTTTCCGAAACTGATCTCATCAACCTGCTGAACAAAGCGATGAAAGAGGATGTGGTTTTAAAGGATAAAAACATCACCATAAAAGATTATGAGGCCTTATTACGTCTTTCGGGAGGCGATGCCCGTAAGCTGCTTAATATTTTTGAATTACTGGTGAATGCGTTCGACTCAAAAAAAATTGTATTGACGGATGATGTTGTACTGGAACATGTACAGCAAAACATGGCCCTGTATGATAAAACCGGCGAGCAGCATTATGACATTATCTCGGCTTTTATCAAATCTATGCGGGGCTCTGATCCCAACGGCGCGGTTTACTGGCTGGCAAGAATGATTGTAGGTGGCGAAGACCCTTTGTTTATCGCCCGGCGGATGCTGATCCTCGCATCCGAAGATATCGGTAATGCCAATCCTAACGCATTGCTGCTTGCGCAAAGCTGTTTTGAGGCCGTTAACAAAATAGGTATGCCCGAATCACAGTTGATATTATCGCAAACGGCTATTTACCTGGCAACATCGCCCAAAAGTAACTCGGCTACTACGGCTATCGGAGCGGCCATTGCATTGGTGCGCCAAACCGGCGATTTGCCGGTGCCGCTGCATTTGCGTAATGCGCCAACCAAGTTCATGAAAAACATAGGCTACGGTAAAGATTATAAATATGCCCATAGCTACGAGGGCAACTTTACCGACCTCGATTTTTTACCCGATGCCATCCGCGGAACAAAAATTTATGATCCCGGTAACAATGCGCGTGAAAATGAATCAAAAGAAAAGTTAAGAAAACTTTGGGGCGACAGGTATAAATACTAATTTAAGCTTCGCTTTCAAAGGTATATCTTATACTAACCTATACCTTAACCCTTAACTGTCTATATCTATGATCACTACCTTCCTCGGGCACGAACTCAAAGCTTTTTGGCGATCAAAAAATACAGGTAAAAGTATTGCTATCCGCGTGGTAATGGCTTTGCTCATCCTTTATCTGTTTGCATGCATTTTGTTTGCGGGATTATTTTTAGATAAGATCCTGGCCGAAGCCTTTTCTCATGATGATGTCGTGATCTCTTTTTGCGGCATTATCCTGCTGTATTTTTTGTTTGATCTTATTATGCGCATGCAATTGCAGGAATTGCCCACATTGAGGGTACAACCCTATCTTCATTTACGTATCAAGCGCAATACCGTAGTATCATATCTGGCCTTTACCGCCATGCTTTCTGTTTTTAATCTTTGGCCTGTTATACTTTTTGTGCCCTTTGTTTTAAAAGTAATCCTGACCGATTCGGGAGCCTTGCCGGCAATTGCTTTTATACTGGCTATTTTAGGCTTCATGCTTTTTAATAATTACCTGGCGCTGTTTATTAAACGCAAGGCTAATTTAAATGGCTGGGTTTTCCTGGTATTTGTAGCTGTGCTGGCTCTTATTATCACTGGCGATTTCCGTTTTCACCTGTATTCAGTACGCAATATCTCGTATTTATACTTTGGTCATTTGCTCGGTAAACCGGTGTTGGTACTATTGCCTGTTGCGCTTGCCATAGGAATGTATTACGTCAACTTTGCTTACCTAAAACAAAACCTTTACCTGGAGGAGCTAAGCTCACGCAAGGCATCAGCGTATAAAAGCAGTACGGAGTTTCCGCTGTTAAGCAGGTTTGGTAAAGTTGGCGATCTGGTGGCTAATGAGCTCAAGCTGATCTTTCGCAATAAACGACCACGCTCTGCATTGGTTATGGGATTGTTCTTCAT
The DNA here is from genome assembly GCF_047324315.1 of Mucilaginibacter sp. Mucisp86. Taxonomy (NCBI): domain Bacteria; kingdom Pseudomonadati; phylum Bacteroidota; class Sphingobacteriia; order Sphingobacteriales; family Sphingobacteriaceae; genus Mucilaginibacter; species Mucilaginibacter sp. Mucisp86. The sequence goes on along the minus strand of NZ_CP168503.1, from coordinate 2,372,168 downwards.
GTTTTACGGGCTTATATTTTATACCAACAATCATTACGGCGAAACCTGGTATATTTTTGTAGGCATGTTCATGACGGGCATCTTCATTATCAATTACGGCCAGTTCATGTACAGCTGGCAGGCAGCCCATTTCGATGGCATTTTGGTGAGCAAAATTAATTTTCGTGATTTTTTAAAAGCAAAATATCTGCTATTCACCATGGTATCAACCGTGGCTTTTATATTAACCACGCCTTACGCCTATTTTGGCTGGCGTATAGTATTAGTGCATTTTGTAATGTACCTGTGGAATATCGGTGTCAACACAACCATAGTGCTGTTTTTTGCTAATCGTAATGCCAAAAGCATCAATCTGTCAAAAGGGGCTTCATTTAACTGGGAAGGTGTTGGCGCTACGCAGATGCTGATCTCGTTCCCGCTGATGATTACACCATATGTTATTTATCTTCCCTTTTCCCTGTTTAAACACGCCAATATTGGCCTGGCTATGCTGGCCTGTACAGGGATCTTATTTGTTTTAACCCGCGACTTTTGGGTTAAAAAACTGGAGGAAGATTTTATGCAAAAACGTTATACCGTTGCCGAAGGCTTCAGAAATAAATAAACAATGATTGAAGTAAGAAATTTAAAAAAGGTTTATAACGGCATTACCGTTGTAGATGTACCCACACTGCAAATAAACAAAGGCGAAAGCGTTGGCCTGGTAGGTAATAACGGTGCGGGCAAAACCACGCTGTTCCGCATGGTGCTCGACCTGATCCGTGCCGAAAGCGGCGAGATCTTATCTAATGGCGAAGTGGTGGCCGGTCATGAAAAATGGAAGGATTATACCGCAGCTTATCTCGACGAAGGTTTCCTGATAGATTATCTCACCCCCGAAGAGTATTTTTATTTCATAGGAGGATTGCACAGCCTCAACCGAGCGCATGTGGATGAAGTGCTGGTCGGCCTGACGGATTTCTTTAATGGCGAGATCCTCAAAAAAGGTAAATACATCCGTGATCTTTCAAAAGGGAACCAGTGCAAAGTTGGTGTAGCAGCGTGTTTGTTACAGGAGCCTCAATTATTGATGCTGGACGAGCCTTTTGCCAATATCGACCCCAGCACCCAGTTCAGGCTTAAAAACCTGCTTAAAGATCTGAACAAGAACAAAGGCGTAACCACCATAGTATCCAGCCATGACCTTAACCACATCACCGATGTGTGCGACCGTATATTGTTGATGGAAAAAGGTGTGATCATTAAAGATATTGCCACAAGCTCATCAACTTTGAATAAGTTGGAAGCGTATTTTGGGGTACAAATCGCCCCCCCCGCCCCCTAAAGGGGGAGCTTGCCTTCAAGCCCCTCTTTTTACGCGTAAACAAAAAACGCATTGCCGAAGGCAATGCGTTTTTTGTTATAAAGGGAATAGAAACCCTGCAAATCAAAAGCTCCCCCTTTAGGGGGCAGGGGGGGCTGCCAGCAAATCATCCGTCAACTTCTCAAACTCACTGATAAACTCGGTATAATGCTCGCCGGTACCCGGGCCGCTGAAACCTGTGTGGATCTTTTGTACATCACCACTTTTATCAATGATGATGGTGGTAGGGAAACCAACCACTTTTGATAACATAGGCAGACTTTGTGCTGTTTGCTTTTTATCGCTGGTGTAGCCGGTTATCAATAGTGGATAGGTTACTTTAAACCTGTCTTTTACTTGCTGCAGCGCTTTTTTCGATTTTTCGAAATCGGTAGTACGCTCATAAGCCAGGCCAATTACTTCGACTCCTTTATTATGGTATTTTTTATAATAGTTTACCATGTATGCGGTTTCATCCATGCAGTTAGGACACCATGAGCCGAGGATCTGCACAATAACTACCTTATCTTTGAACCTTGCATCATCAAGCGAAACGGTTTTGCCATCAAGATCTTTAAAGCTGAAAGCTAATTTTTTGTAACCCGGTTTTAACGAAGTAAGTGAATATGCATCAGGTAATTTTGCATTTTCATCCCTTACAGCCGACCATGATTGCATTGATGAATATCCGGCGAAAAATTTACCGTCGGTAATCGTTTTATCGTCGCTGATAGTAGCTGTAAAAGTATAGGCATGGCCTCCGTCAAAAGTGGACAGGTAAAGTTTATTACCACTTACAGAACCTTCTAAATAGCGGTAATCGCCGGTAGTAGTTAAGAAGGTTCCGGTAAGCTTGTCCCCGTCCTGCTTAAATTCGCCAATCGTTGTATCACGCCCTTCCCCTTCGCCAAAAACTGCCGACCAGCGCCCGCCGATATTAAATGCCGGTTTTTCGGGGTTTTTGAAAAAGCGCCATGATGTATTAGGTGTAGCACTAAACGGAACTAAAAGATCATTATCCGCGAGGTGCCTTACCCAGTTGCCGTTAAGACTGTCACCGTTAAGTTTCAATTTAAACTCGGAATTAAACAAAGGCATATGAATAAAAACCGAATCGCCTTTGGTGGCAATATCTGTTACTTTAAAGTGCTCGGCGCCATTAATGATAGCTAGCTGTTGTTTACCGCCGGTGTTGTTAACCTCGAAATTGAAAGGGATTTCGGTGCCTGATTTAGTTTTAAGCGCACCACGCCATTCGCCGGTTTTGAGTTTAGTTTGAGCAAAGCCGGTTTGCAGAAATAGTAATCCGCAAATACCGGCTGCGATATTTTTGAAAGTCATACTTAAATATAATAGTCTACTTAATCTATATACTTTCAAATGTATAAAAACAACGCCGTTATTTCAACAATCCGCGCGAAATGACAATTCTTTGAATTTCAGATGTTCCCTCATAGATCTGCGTTATTTTGGCGTCCCGCATCAGGCGTTCAACATGATATTCTTTCACGTAGCCGTACCCGCCATGAATTTGTACTGCCTCGGTAGCAGTACGCATGGCCACTTCAGATGCATATAATTTGGCCATTGATGATGCATGGGCATAGGGTTTTCCATGGTCTTTAAGCCAGGCTGCTTTAAGGCACATTAAACGGGCCGCTTCAATTTCGGTAGCCATATCTGCCAGCTTAAACTGTATGGCCTGGTGGTCGGCCAGTGGCTTGCCAAAAGTTTTGCGGTCTTTAGCGTATTGTTTAGCCAGTTCATAAGCACCGGATGCTATACCCAAAGCCTGCGAGGCAATACCTATGCGGCCACCATCCAATACGCTCATGGCAAACTTAAATCCAAAGCCATCTTCGCCAATGCGGTTTTCTTTGGGTACTTTAACATCAGTAAACATCAGCGAATGGGTATCCGAGCCGCGTATGCCCATCTTATTTTCTTTGGGGCCTACAGTAAAGCCAGGCATTCCTTTTTCAACAATAAAGGCGTTAATACCATGGTGCTTTTTGGCGGCATCAGTTTGGGCAATTACAATATAGGTGGATGCGGTACCGCCGTTGGTGATCCAGTTTTTGGTGCCATTGAGCAGGTAATGATCGCCCATATCAATAGCTGTGGTGCTTTGTGACGTGGCATCAGAACCAGCTTCCGGTTCAGAAAGGCAGAAAGCGCCTATACATTCGCCTTTGGCCAACGGCATCAAATATTTTTGCTTTTGCGCCTCACTGCCATATTTTTCAAGCCCGTAGCATACCAGCGAATTATTTACCGATACAACTACCGAGGCAGAAGCATCAATTTTTGAAAGCTCCTCCATTACCAGTACGTATGAAATGGCATCCATGCCTGAGCCACCGTAAACGGGGGATACCATCATGCCCAGGAAACCCAGTTCACCAAGTTTCTTGATTTGTTCGGCTGGAAATTTTTGCAGCTCGTCGCGTTCTATAACACCAGGTTTCAATTCTGCCTGCGCAAAATCGCGCGCAGCCTGGCGAATCATTTTTTGTTCTTCGGTCAGTTCAAAATACATGGGTATAAATAAAGCATAAATATATAAAATTTACTATGCATGCATAGTAAATTTTATAAACAAAAAAAGAGAGCTTTTTTTGAAGCTCCCTTTCCCCTAATTAATTTAAACTATTGATTAAACCCAAAACAAAGAACAAAAAATCTCAACTTGGGCGTCTGAGAATTCAATTTTAATTTTTCACAGGTAGATGTTACTAAATTTCTTTTTTTTCACAGATGATACAGGGCGAATATTTCTATACAAATCCTTTGCCATAATTATAAAATTGTGGCATTAATATTTCATGTTTAAACGTTAGTTGTCAATTTTTATAAAAGAATAATATCTGCATATAAAATTTATTGATGTTATTTTATTTTTAGCTTTCAAAAAAACATAAACTATTTAATAAGCTGAATCACCCATGTTTTTAACTGATTTTGAATGTCTTAACAATGCGAATGACGCGTTTAAACGAAAAGTTGCTTTACAGATAAAAACTTTGCGTAAGCAAAACCGGGTTACCCAGGAGCGATTTTTTAACGAAACACGCATAAATATTGCCCGGCTCGAATCAGGTATTATTGATATCAGGTTGGAAACACTTCGTAAAATTTGTTATTATTTTGACGTTTCTTTATCAGGTTTCTTCCAGGAGATATATTAAATTATCATATTTAGAAAAAAACGCTGTCCTAAATTCTATTATACCATACAGTCGTTGTATTTTAATTCATACACACACCTAAAAAATGAACAAACAAATCCGTTCCTTATCCCTAATCACCGTAACATTTGGCATTTTGCTTAGCGCCTGCAGCCATGATGACAAAACCAAAGCCTACGAGGCAGGCGACCCCGTGATCCATAACATGGACACTACCGTAAAACCCGGCGACGATTTCTTTAAATATGCTAACGGCACCTGGCTGCGTAAAAACCCAATCCCGGCGGCCTATGCCTCCTGGGGAATTGGCAATGTGGTGCAGGAAGAACTGCGCGACAGGATGAAGAGGATCAACGAAGATGCTTTAAAGGCCAATGCTCCGAAAGGAAGCAACACCCAAAAAATAGGCGATTTCTACTTCAGCGGGATGGATACTGTTAACATCGAAAAGCAAGGCCTTTCACCACTGAAAGATGAGCTGGACAAAATAGACCGGATAACTGATATTAAAAGCCTGGTTGAAGAATTTGCACACCTGCAAAGGATAGGCGTAACGCAACCTATTGGCGCTTATGTTGGTCAGGACGCTAAAAATAGCTCAAAAATGATTTTGGGTTTATATCAATCGGGCATAGGTATGCCTAACCGCGATTATTATTTTAATAAGGATGAGCATAGTGTGGCTATCCGTACCAATTATCAAAATAAATATCTGCCTACCATGTTTAAACTGGCGGGCTTAACTGCTGATAAAGCTACCGCCGCCGCTAAAAAAACTTATTCGCTCGAAACTTTCCTGGCCGATAGCAGCCGTAAACTGGAAGATCTGCGCGACCCGTACCATAACTATAACAAAATGACGCTTGTCGCGCTGAGCAAGCTGGCCCCGGATATCGACTGGAAACCCACCTTTGAAAAGATGGACTACAAAAACTCAGATACCGTGATTGTTGGTCAGCCGGAGTATTACAGGGCGCTGAATAAGGCGCTGAAAATTTATTCGATAGATGATTGGAAAAATTACCTGCGTAATAACCTGATGACTGCTTTTGGCTCGTACCTGAGCAAGCCTTTTGACCAGGAGGTCTTCCGTTTTTATGAAAAAGTGATTGAGGGCAGTACCGCCCAGCTCCCACGCTGGAAACGCGTGCTCGATACCGAAAATGGCCTGATGGGCGAGGTATTGGGACAGATCTTTGTAAAAGAGTATTTCCCCGAAAAAACAAAGGAGCGCTATGTAAAGCTGGTTGAAGAAATGCGCACCAGCTTTAAAGAGCATATTGAAAAGCTGGATTGGATGAGCCCCGAAACCAAGGAGAAGGCTTACTACAAATTATCAAAAGTAAATCCTAAAGTTGGTTACCCGGATAAATGGAAGGATTTTTCGACATTAGAGATCAATCGTGGCCCTTATGCACTTAATGTATTGCGGGCAAACGAGTGGTGGCATAATTTCAGCGCGGCTAAGCTTGGCAAACCTGTCGACCGTACCGAGTGGGATATTACCCCGCAAACCTACAATGCTTACTATAACCCATCAAATAACGAAATTGTGTTACCTGCGGGAATTTTCACTATTCCTGGTTACAAGGACGAAAATATTGATGATGCCGTTATTTACGGCTATGCTGCTGCATCAACCATAGGCCATGAAATGACCCATGGTTTTGACGACCAGGGCCGCCAGTTTGATGCTGCCGGAAACCTGAAAGCCTGGTGGAAACCGCAGGATTCGGTAAAATTTAGTCAGCGCGCCAAAATGCTTATCGATCAGTTTAATGGTTATAGTATTTACGGCTTGCATGTAAACGGCAAAGCCACCCAGGGTGAAAATATAGCCGATCTGGGCGGGATTGTAATAGGCCTCGATGCATTCAAGAAAACCCAACAATATAAAGAAGGTAAACTGATTAACGGTTTAACGCCATTACAGCGCTACTTTTTAGGCTACTCCTTAGGCTGGCTTACACAGGACAGGAAGGAATCGCTTTCAAGCCAGATCCTTACCAATGAACATGCCCCTGGTTTTATGCGGGTTAACGGGCCGTTTACCGATGTGCCTGAGTTTTATGAGGCATTCCACATTAAAAAAGGCGATAAAATGTGGATTGATCCGGATAAGAGGGTGAAGATATGGTAAGCCCCCCAGCCCCCTAAAGGGGGAGTAATATCAGTAATTGTCTGAACCGGAATTTTATGGAATTGAAGGAGTTGGCAGAATGCCAGGAAAATTCCAAAAATTCTCCTAATTCCATAAAATTCCGGTTCAGACAACGCCTTTGTTTTTATTAAATTTGTTCAAAACCCGTTGACATGACCAAGCTTTACAAAGGAACCCTCTTTGGCGGAGCTGCTTTGGCTTTATTTGCCCTGAGCGCCTACCAAACAAAAACTACCAATAAACCTGCCGACCCAGTTTATGATAACCTTGACCAGTCTGTAAAACCGGGCGATGATTTTTTCAAATATGCCAACGGAGGCTGGCTTAAACGCAACCCGATACCGGCAGCATACTCAAGCTGGGGCATAGGCAACGTAGTATCTGAAGAACTGCGCGACAGGTTGAAAAAGATCACCGAGGATGCCCTGAAAGCCAATACCCCAAAAGGCACATCCACCCAAAAAATAGGCGATTTTTATTACACCGGACTGGATAGTATCAATATCGAAAAACAAGGTATCAACCCTATAAAATCACAACTGGATGCTATTGATCAGGCTACCGATATAGCAGGGATTTTAAATGCCGCCGCTGTACTGACTACCACCGGTAGCCGCAATATCATAGGCAGCGGTGTACGGCAGGATGCCAAAAACAGTGTTAAAACCATCGTGCAGCTGAGCCAATCGGGTTTAGGACTGCCTAACCGTGATTATTATTTTAAAACAGATGCCCGTACCACCAAAGTACGAACGGATTACATGAACAACCACCTGCCGGCCATGTTGAAGCTCTCAGGATGGGATGAGCAAAAAGCGACGCAAGGGGCTGCAAGTGTGTTTAAAATTGAAAAGTTTTTGGCCGATAGCAGCCGCAAGCTCGAAAACCTGCGTGATCCGTATCGCAACTATAACAAAATGACCATGGCCCAGCTGGGCAAGCTTACACCTAATATTAACTGGCCCGTAATGTTCAGCAAGCTGGAATATAAACAGGCTATTGATACGGTGATTGTTGGTCAGCCGGAGTATTATAGGGCGGTGAATACCGCGCTTAGCACATTTTCTGTTGATGACTGGAAAGCTTACCTGCGCTGGAAACTGATTTCATCATACGCGCCTTATCTTAACGCTGCTGCGGATGCAGAAAGTTTCCGGTTTAGCGGCAAGGTAATATCGGGCCGCAAAGAGCAACTCCCACGTTGGAAAAGGGTATTGGATACTGAAAATGGCTTAATGGGTGAGTTACTGGGACAGCTTTTTGTGAAGGAATATTTCCCTGCCGAAGCCAAGCAACGGTATACCGATATGGTTGAGGCCATACGCCAGGCATACCGCGAACATATTGCCAAACTGGATTGGATGAGCCCGGAAACCAAGCAGAAAGCTTTGGCTAAATTGAATGCCATTCATCCCAAAGTTGGCTATCCTGATAAATGGAAGGATTTTTCGAGCATGAAGATCAGCCGCGAATCATACGCAGGCAACGTAATGCAAGCCAGGCACTGGGCTTACCTATTTAATATCAATAAACTGGGAAAGCCGGTTGACCATACTGAATGGGGTATGACACCGCAAACTTATAATGCCAGCTACAGCCCTTCAAATAATGAGATCACGTTGCCGGCAGCACAGTTCAGTATTCCGGGTGTAAAAGATAGCGAGGTAGATGATGCCGTAGCTTATGGCTATGTAGCAGCATCAACCATTGGTCATGAAATTACCCATGGCTTTGATGATGAAGGCCGCCAGTTTGATGCCAAAGGCAATCTCAGGGCATGGTGGACACCAACCGATTCGGCAAAGTTCACTAAACGGGCCAATATGCTGGCCGATCAGTTTAGCAGCTACGTAGTATTAGATAGCCTGCACGTAAACGGCAAAGCATCTCTGGGCGAAAACATAGCCGATTTGGGCGGAATTGTACTGGGCATTGATGCTTTTAAAAAGACCAAACAATATAAAGAAGGCAAGCTGATTGATGGACTTACACCAATGCAACGCTTCTTTTTAGGTTATGCCCTTGGCTGGCTCGGCCAGCAACGGGACGAGTCATTAGCCAACCAGATCCTGACGGATGTACACGCCCCCGGCTTTTTAAGGGTGAATGGCCCGTTTAGCGATGTGCCCGAGTTTTACAAAGCTTTCCATATTAAAAAAGGAGATAGAATGTGGATCGACCCGGATAAAAGGGTGAAGATTTGGTAAGAGCCCCGGCTCCATAAAAGGGGAGTTTCTTGTTAGATAAATGGTAAAAGCAGAAGACTTACGAAGTTTTTAAAACTTCGTAAGTCTGGATTCTATTGCGGGTAACCATCCGGAAAATCCTAAAAAGAGCGTGATGAGGTATAAAATATATTTTAGCGATGGTGCGCGGGGGCCGCGTTAGTGATAGTAGCGGATACCGGCCTTGTGGCTAATGCCTGTGCAGTATGAGCGGATAGCACGGGCCGCAGGCAACGCCCATATTTATAATGCCTTTTGGGAAAAACAATTAATAATCAATGACTTACGTTTTGTTATTGTAAGGAGTAACAATGAAGCAATTGCCCGGTAGCATATTAGCCCTGTATAGCATGCGATTGCCACGCTGTGCTTACAGCAATGACATAGGGTTATTTTTATGGGCTAACTTAAATCTGTGAAAGTCTCTGTTCTCTCAGGAGCTCTCGCAGAGGACCCCGAGGTTTCATGCGCTTTAAAATCATACAATCCTTTTACAAAACAAACTTTGGTAAAATTCAATTAATCACCTATTTTTGTCGCAATCATATACATAACATCATGGGACACCACAAAGAAGAAAAAGAGAACTTTGATTACATATACTACCTGGTAGGATTAGTTACAGGCCTGTTTATAGGCGGTATTATTGAAAAAGGCTTTACCTGGATTTTTGTAGGTGGTGTTTTGGGTTTATTAACTGCTGCTGCATTTATCGCCGTGTTAGTTCGTGGCCGTAATGAAGAGGCCTGATCCTGACCTCCCTTCATTTATAAAAAATTGGAACCAGTTTTACGGCATTGTTGCCGCATGGCTGGTTTTTTTAGTTTTAGTATTCTGGCTCATTACCAAATTCTTTGAATGAGTTTAACCGACTGGATTGTTTTAGGCCTTACCATATTTTCTATAGTGCTGTATGGCATATGGAAAAGCGGTAGCAATAAAAATATCGACCAGTTTTTGATGGGCAGCCGTTCATTGCCGTGGTACCACGTGGGCTTATCGGTGATGGCCACCCAGGCAAGTGCTATTACTTTCCTTTCGGCACCAGGCCAGGCCTATTCAGATGGGATGCGTTTTGTGCAGTTTTACTTCGGGCTGCCCCTGGCCATGATTGTGCTTTGCATTACGTTTGTTCCTATTTTTCACCGCCTTAAAGTTTATACTGCTTACGAATTCCTGGAACAGCGCTTTGATCTGAAAACCCGCGCGCTTACATCATTCCTCTTTTTGGTACAGCGGGGCTTATCTACCGGCATCACTATTTACGCGCCTTCTATCATCCTTTCAACTATATTGAATATCAACACCGTTTATACTACACTTTTTATAGGCGGCCTGGTAATTATTTACACGGTTTATGGCGGAAGCAAGGCTGTATCATACACCCAGTTAATGCAAATGAGCATTATTTTTATGGGAATGTTTTTGGCCGGAGTGCTGGTGGTTTACCTGCTGCCAGATAATGTGAGTTTCATGAGCTCGCTTAAAATGGCCGGTAAAATGGGGCGCATGAATGTAATAGACTGGAAGTTTGACCCCAACAACCGTTATACCGTTTGGAGCGGATTAATAGGAGGCTTCTTCCTGCAACTCTCTTATTTTGGTACCGATCAAAGTCAGGTTGGGCGGTATTTAACAGGCAGCTCGGTAGGGCAAAGTCGTTTGGGATTGATCATGAATGGCTTGATCAAGATCCCGATGCAGTTCCTGATCCTATTGATCGGTATACTTGTATTTGCATTTTACCAGTTTAACCGGCCTCCAATGTTTTTTAACCAGTACGAGGTAAAGCAGATCAAAAACAGTAATTACGCAGCACAATTTAATGCTCTCGACCAGCAGTATACCCGGGCTTTTGAGCAAAAAAAGATCAAAGCAAATGAACTGATAAAAGCCATCGACAGTAAAAACCAAGACCGTATTAATCACGCGCAGGGTCAGTTAAAGGTTGTTGATAACCAGGCTCACACCATCAGGCAAAACGCCATTGAGCTGATGAAAATGAATAATCCCAAGGCCGATGATAACGATACTAATTATGTGTTCCTTACTTTCGTAACTCAGTATCTGCCCAAAGGATTGATCGGCTTGCTGATGGCCATTATTTTCCTGGCATCCATGGGTTCAACAGCAAGTGCTTTGAACTCGCTGGCCTCAACAAGTGTGGTTGATATTTATAAACGAATTGTTAATCCCAACGCCACAGATAAAAATTATTTAAACGCATCGCGCCTGGCAACGGTATTTTGGGGAGTGGTTTGTATCGGGATGGCATTATACGCAGGGCGCATTGGTAACCTGCTGGAAGCGGTAAATCAACTGGGTTCTTATATTTACGGAACCATCCTTGGGGTATTTATAGTAGCTTTTTACCTGAAAAAAATCAAGGGTACTGCTGTGTTTATAGCCGCTATTATAACTGAAGCATTGATCTGTCTTATGGGATATTATAATGTAATAGCCTACTTGTGGCTTAATGCTATTGGTGCTCTTTTGCTTATCGTTATAGCCTGGATTATCAGCGTAATGGCACCTGCTAAGTCTTTCCCTGCTGAGGTTAATTAAAACAGATCCAAATAAAAAGGCCCGTTTCTCATCAGGAAACGGGCCTTTTTATTTAGAGCCCTCCCCAAAGGGGAGGGTTGGGAGGGGTTATTGCTTAGCCTGATCCAGTGCTTCCTGGTTCAATCGTGCGTATTCTTCATCTTTATCAGCGTTGGCTAAGGCTATACCGGCCTCGGCAGCAGCTATAGCTCCGGCTTTATCGCCTTTACGTAACAACAGGCGCGATTCCCAGAGCTTGTACCATGGGCCTTTAGGCTCAATTTTTTCGGCTTCGTAAACCCAGCCTAATGCTTTATCAACATCCTTATGGTTTTCGTAATAATACTGTATAGCATTGAAGTAGTATGGCTTGCGGTCGCCTTTCATCAGTTCATCAATATTGGCTGTGATCTTGGCGTCATCGTCGGTTTCCATGTGGATATAGGCCGCGGTTTTGTCCCAAACCAAAACAAGGTCGGTTGATTTGGTAGTTGAGTTGACAAAGGCCATCGTAAACGTTTCGCGTTTTTCGCTTACGCGGATTGGCTTTATATTAAAACGCAAAAAATCCTGGTCTTGCTTATAGCTGTAAGCTCCCCATTGTTTTACAACTTTGTTAAGAATGATGGTCCACTCGTTTTTGGTTGGTATGCTAAACAGGGAGTAAGTACCTGCGGGCACAGGGTTACCTTCAATAATAACTTTTTCGGTAAAGGTGATGGTGGTTGCAGCGTTAGCACCGGTGCGCCAAACTTCGCCGTAAGGGATGATGCCGCCGAATATTTTGCGGTCTTTCACGTTTGGGCGGGAATAAGTGATGGTTACTTTTCCTAATCCGAAGTCCTGGATAATGGTTTGTGTTGAGCTGGCCTCAGGTATGCGGGGGATCTGGGCGTATGATTTTGAGCTGAAACAACAGCACGCTATCAGCATACTGAACAGGAGTACGTAAGTTTTTTTCATGATTATAGTTTTCGAATCTAAGATACCAAATGTTTTAATGCGGATATTATTGTGTATGACGTAAAAATATTTTCAAGGTTTAGAAGCCTCATCATAAATACGCGACAAATGGATGGAACGTTTCCACAAGGCCAAAATTACCAGCGCTTTATTACCTTTGCACCCATGATTGACGTTATATTAAAGAAGGGTAAAGAAAAAGCCGTACTGCAAAGGCATCCCTGGGTATTTTCAGGGGCGATTGAAAAAGTAAAAGGCAAACCTGCCAATGGCGATGTGGTTCGCTTAGTGAATACGCAGGGCGAATTTATGGCCTATGGATTTTATAACGATCAATCGAGGGTTACTTTGCGTTTACTGGAGTGGAACAAGGATGTTCAGGTAAACGAAGCCTGGTTTCGCGAAAAAGTATCAACAGCAGTTAAAAGCAGGGATAGCATATTGGCTAACGGAACAAACACCTGCCGCCTTATCTTCAGCGAATCTGATTATTTGCCGGGACTTATTGTTGATAAGTACGCAGGCCATTTAGCGGTACAGGTACTTACCTCGGGGATTCAAAATGTAATGCCTGTTATTATTGATGAGCTCAAAAAGCTGCTTAACCCCGAAAGTATTTCAGATAAAAGCGATAATGCCTCCCGCGCTCACGAGGGCTTGGCCGAAGCAGAGAACAAAGTGCTTGCTGGCAGCCCGCCGCCTGAACTGGTTGAAGTTTTGGAGAACAACGTTGTATACGGGATCAATATCACCGAAGGCCAAAAATCGGGCTTCTATTGCGATCAGCGGGATAATCGCCACGTTTTGGCCGTGCATACGAAAAATAAGAAAGTACTGGATTGCTTTTGTTATACCGGCGGTTTTACCCTCAATAGCCTTAAAGAAGGTGCTGCATCGGTAACCAGTGTGGATAGCTCTGCATTGGCTATTGAAACGCTGGCCGAAAACATCAGGCTGAATAAACTGGATGCAACAAAGCATACAGCCATTAAGTCGGACGTGAATGTGCAGTTGCGTAAATTCAGAGATGAGGGCGAAAAGTTTGATGTTATTGTGCTCGATCCTCCTAAATATGCCCCGTCGCGTTCGGCATTAACCCGTGCCTCGCGTGCTTATAAAGATTTGAACCGTTTAGGGATGCTGTTACTTAATGAAGGCGGTTTACTGGCTACTTACTCCTGCTCGGGTGCTATGGATATGGAAACCTTTAAACAGGTAATTGCCTGGGCTGCGCTTGATGCCGGTAAACAAGTGCAATTTATCTACCAGTTCCACCAGCCCGAAGACCATCCGGTACGTGCTTCCTTCCCCGAAGGTGAGTATTTGAAAGGTTTGCTTTGCAGGGTGTTTTAGCCCCCTAACCCCCTGAAGGGGGAACTATAGCCGAAGGCCTGTTTTGCATCGCAAGACAGGCCTTTGGCATTTAATGCTACCGCTGGTTTTCAACCCGTGGTAACCATGATTTCAGCTTTCAGCTGAACCGCATTTAATGATATAAGCTGAAAGCTTACCGCATATCAACCACGGGTTACGCTATCGCTAAACCCGCGGCAGCAGAGAAGAAAAAAATCATGTCATTGCAAGGAGCGAGACTGGGATGAGCGCGGGCGCGACGTGGGAATCGCATGCTATACAGGGCGGCTGCGCTTCCGTGCGATTACCACGCTACGCTCGCAATGACATAGTTTTATTCATAGCGCCCATTGCTTCCCCTATCGCTAAACCTGCGGTAGTATTTCATTAGTTTGCCCTCCTCCGCTTAAAAAAGCGGTTAATTTTTGTACGGTTAATAAAATTTTAGCCCAATTAACCCCTTTTTTAACCCTCGTTTTAATACCACCCGCTATATCATTGTCCCGCCAAATGGAAAACATGATATGCATTAAGCGGGCCTAACCATCCTCGTTTAATGGTTTTGCTTTCCCCACGGCAAGATGTTATAAACCCATTAACCAATTATTTATGTACGAAAATTTTACCAATTATGATGGATGCCATCGCATCCGTTATCGTGCTAAAATTAAAGGGATGCTTCAATGCTGCATAACCGCCCTTTTATTTTTAGCCATGTGTACTTCGGCTTTTGCTCAGGGAAGCAAAATAACCGGTGTAGTAAATGACGAGCATGGGCAGCCCCTGCCTGGCGTAAGCGTTAAGCTGAAAGGTACGCCCAATGGTACAACTACTAATGTTAACGGCCAGTTCAATATTAATGCCGAGCCAAGCCAAACACTGGTATTTAGTTTCCTGGGCTACGTTGCACAGGAAGTAAGCGTAGGTAGCCAAAAAAACATTAACATTAAAATGCAACCCAATGCCACTAACATGAACGAGGTGGTTGTGGTTGGTTACGGTACCCAGCGTAAAGCCACGGTAACCGGATCTGTGGCATCAGTTACTAACAGCGAGATCGTGACTACCAAAAACGAGAACGTGCTGAACATGCTTGCCGGTAAAGTAGCCGGTGTCCGGATCACCCAAAACACATCTGAGCCGGGTTCATTCAGCAATGCTTTTGATATCCGTGGTTTTGGTAACCCACTGGTTGTTATTGACGGGATTCCGCGTGATAACATTTCCCGCCTTGATCCTAACGATATCGAAAGTGTTTCGGTACTGAAAGATGCATCGGCCGCTATTTATGGTGTGCGTGCAGCAAATGGTGTAGTTATCGTAACTACTAAGAAAGGCAAAAAAGGTACAGTCGACCTTAATTATTCAGGTACCTATGGCTGGCAAATCCCATCGTACATGCCAAAACCTGTTGGTGCTGTTGATTTCATGACCCTTGTTAATGAGCAACTGCTGCACAACGTTAACGGCGGACAGGTTAAATATACCGATGCCGATTTTGCCGCTTATAAAAACGGTACAAAAACCAGTACCGACTGGTATAGCCCTGTTTTTGCTAACAGTGCCCCTCAGCAACAGCATAACCTGAATGCTACAGGCGGTACCGATAATAGCAGCTATTTTGTGAGTATGGGTATCACCGATCAGGATGGTTTTTTCAAAAGCGGCGACCTGAACTACAAGAAATATAACCTGCGCTCAAACCTTACCACCAAGATCAATAAAAACCTTACTATTGATGTTAACCTGAGCGGTACCCTTGAGCAAAAAAATCAACCTTACCAGGATGCCTGGTGGATCATCCGCTCATTTTGGAGGCAGGTTCCTACGCAAAGTATCTATGCCAACAACAACCCTGCTTATTTGAACAACGGCGAGGTTGATGGTTCAAATCCTGTTGCAATGGCCGATGCCAATGTTGATGGTTATAAACAAATTGCCAATAAATGGTTACAGTCTTCGGTATCTGCAACGTACAATGTCCCTTTTGTACCGGGCTTAAGTGCTAAAGGCTTGTATAACTATGATTACTATTTTTCAAGTAACAAGATATATCAGCGGTCGTACAACCAATATAACTATGATGCTAACAGCAATACCTACGCGCCTATAGCCAACCAAACCCCGGGCTCAGTTACCCGTCAGTTTTATGAAAAACCAACCAGCTTAATGCAGCTTTCATTAAACTACGCAAAACAATTTAAAGGTGGGCACAACGTTACGGCGTTGGCACTTTATGAAGAGAGTGAACAAAAAGGGGATAACTTTAACGCGCAGCGTCAACTATCATTGCCTGTTGATCAGCTATCGGCGGGTAACGCGTTAAATCAAACTGCTACGGTTGATGGCGGATGGCCTTATGATTTTGTAACCAAATCATTTGTTGGTCGTGTTAACTATGATTATAAATCGAAATACCTGGTTGAATTTAGCTTCAGGGATGATGCCAGTTCAAGAAACTCACCGCTCAAGCGTTGGGGCTTTTTCCCGGGTGCATCTGCAGGCTGGAGGGTATCACAGGAAGGGTTCTGGAAAAATGCTAAAGCCCTTTCGTTTATTGATGACCTGAAGATCCGTTTATCATACGCCAAACTGGGTGATGATGCCGGTCTTGACGCTTATCAATATCTTACCGGTTATAATTATCCTGCTGATGGCGACAACAACAGGTTGCCTCCGGGCTCGGTATTTGACGGTACTTTTGTTAATGGCGCACAAAGCCGTGGTATAGCTAATCCTTACATTTTCTGGTATGTTGCAAAAACCTACAATGCCGGTATCGATTTGCAGGCATGGAATGGTTTGTTAGGCTTAACTGTTGATGCTTTCAGGCGCGACAGGAGCGGCTTACTTGATACCCGTGCCGATAACCTTCCGGGTGTAGTAGGTGCAGGTTTACCACAGGAAAATCTTAACAGCGACCGTGCTCAGGGTTTTGATATTGAAATAAACCACCGTTATCACATCGGCAGCTTTAACTACTTTGTTAAAGGTACATTCGGTTATACCCGCACGCAATGGATCAGCAAAGTACACTCAGCTTATGGTAACTCACAGCTTAACTGGCATAATAATAACGATAACCGTTATAACAACATCTTCTGGGGTTACGGTGCCAACGGCCAGTTCCAAAACTATCAGCAGATCCTGAACAGCCCGCAGTTTGTATCGCGCAACGCGGTAGTTGGTGATTATATTTTACAGGACTGGAACGGCGACGGTGTGATCAATGATCAGGACGTGCACCCGATAGCACAAAACGTAAGCAACAATAACTACAGCACCCCTTCAACTACATTTGGTTTAACACTGGGCGGTTCATACAAAGGTTTTGATATCAATACGGTATGGCAGGGAGCTGCTGGTATCAACGTATCCTACATCGAACAATTGAACATCCCGCTATGGGGTGGTGGCAGTGCCCTGTCAATGTTCATGGACAGGTATCACCCAACTGATCCTAAGGCCGATCCTTATGATCCTAACACCGTATGGACCCCGGGTACATTTGCCCTTACGGGTACAACAGCCAACACTAACTCGTTGTCAAATATCCACAGCGCAGCTTATGTGAGGTTAAAATCTGCCGAGATTGGTTACAGTATCCCTGCCGCAGCAGCTAAAAAGGTAGGTATTAAAGGTGCGAGGATCTTTGTGAACGGGTACAACATTTTAACCATTACCGGTTTGAAATATCTTGACCCTGAGCACCCATCAGCCAACTACGGCTATTTATACCCCTTAGATAAAATTTATTCAATCGGTGTAAATGTTAAACTATAATCCATTACAGATCATGAAAAAATACACATATACGATATTGGCTTTTTTACTTTGCTGGACAACGGCATGTAAAAAGCTGGACACCCTGCCCCCAAGCATCGTTAAAGACGATGACGTTTTTGCGACAGCCGCGGGAATCCAGGCCTACATGTCCCGGTTGTACAGCGAATTACCTATTGAAGATTTCAGGTACTCGCCCGAAAGAGGTTTAAATATGTTCTGGATCATCAGCCCTACAAGCGCCACAACCGGCGAGGCCCTGAGCCGCGACCAGAATGGATCAATGCAGGAAAACACAGGCCTTTCAACCTGGGGCGATTGCTACAGGGTTATCAGGGATGCCAACTATTTTGCCGAAACCCTGCCAAAATACGCAAGTAACTTTACCAACGATCAGGTAAATAACTGGTTGGGTGAGGCGAGGTTTGTGCGTGCTGCTACTTATTTTGCGCTGGTTAAACGTTACGGTGGTGTGCCACTTGTTGATAAAGTGCTTAACTATCCGGAGCAAAGTATCGAGGAGCTAAAGATCCCCCGTTCGTCTGAAGAAAAGATCTATGATTTTATAGGCACCGACCTGGATTATGCTTACACCAATTTGCCTGAAACAAACCAGGCAGGCAGGGCCAGTAAATATGCGGCTGCCGGTTTCAAATCAAGGGCGATGCTTTATGCGGGTACAGTAGCTAAATATAACCAGATCTCGTTGGTTGATGGCAGTGGAAACAGGCTTTGCGGTATCCCCGCGGCAAAAGCGGTTACTTACTTTAAAGCGGCTTATGATGCAGCGGCATTACTTGATGGTAAATATAGCTTATACAAAAAGGCATGGGCCGCAGGCGATAAAAACGCGCAATACCTAAACTACGTGAACATGTTTTTTGATGCATCGAGCCCCGAAAACATATTTGTTCGCCAGTATCACTACCCCGAATCAGTACATGGTTATGATGCTTATAATGTGCCACGCCAGTTAATGGGTGCTAATGGTTACTCCTCAGAAGTTAACCCTACGTTAGATTTTGTGGAGCTGTTTGATGGTATCCCTAAAAATGCTGATGGTACTATCAAAACCACGACAGGCGGCAAGTATGACCTGTATACCAACACTATGGACTTGTTTACCAATGCAGAGCCAAGGTTAAGGGCAACTGTAGTTTTGCCTGGCGATGTGATGAAAGGTGTAAGCATCGAAATCCGCAGAGGTATTTATACCGGCCCTTCGGCAGGTGGTATTAGTCCGCTGTTGCCTGCAGGCTCAACTGCCCATTATCCAACAGATAACATTGTACAATCGGCTAACGCGAGCCAAACCCCGTATAAATTGCCAAACGGTACAACCATGAACCCTGCCGGTTTAAGTGGTTATTTTACCGGTGATGGTACATGCTCGGTTTCTGGTTTCTCTATCCGTAAATACATTGTACCGGACAAACCAACATCCGAAGTATTGGAAAACCGTGCCGATCAAACCTGGATAGAGCTGCGCTATGCCGAAGTTTTGCTTAACCGTGCCGAAGCTGCTGTTGAGTTAAACGCGCTTGGCCAGTCAGATAAAAGCTATCTGCAGGATGCCTTTACCCAGATCAACCAGATCCGCGAGCGTGCCGGTGCCGACTTGCTGACCGGTACGGCCAATTTAACTATCGACGTAGTACGTAAAGAGCGTAAAAAGGAGCTTGGCTTCGAAAACAAACAGTATTGGGATATGCGCCGCTGGAGGGTTGCCGATAAGGAACAGAACAGTACCATTTACCGTACGCTGATGCCTTTCTATTCGGCTAATGACAACAAGTATTTCTTTGATGCCCGTTTAGATGAGCGTAACTCAAGATACACTTTTGATGTACGCTGGTACTATGAACAAATACCACAGGGCGAGATCCAGAAAAGCCAGAATTTAATTCAAAATCCGGGTTATTAATTTAAAGAGAGAGATGAAAAAACTATTTTATAGCATAGCATTAAGTGCATTGGTTGCCGCAGGCAGCTCATGCAAAAAGGTTGATAATTATGCCGCTCCCAATGTTACTTTAAAAGGTACAGTAACAGATGCCGGTACAGGTAAAAGCCTGCAAACAGAACAGGGCTCGGGCACCCGGATCAAATTATTGGAAATAAGCTGGAGCGATAACCCAACGCCCTTTTATATATCCTCATTTCAGGATGGTACCTATCAAAATACCAAACTGTTTGCAGGCAAAAATGTAATTTCGGCCGAGGGGGCTTTTGTGCCATTGGTGCAGGTTGATAATAACGGCAAAACCATTGTTGATAAAAGCCAGACTGTTGATGTTAAGGATGTAACCACCGTAAACTTTTCGGTTGAACCATTTTTAAGGATAGAATGGGCAGGCGATCCTGTTTTAAATGCAGATGGCACCATTACCACCAGCTTTAAAGTTACCCGCGGAACTGCCGATCCTAATTTTCAGCAAAACGTGAGCGACGTTGCGGTATTTATCAATTCAAACAACTACGTAGGCAATAATAATTACGATAACCGTTATACGCCTAAACTTAGCGGCGATGCGGCCAACGCGACAATCGGTCAAACGGTTAGCCTTACTACACTTGGCGGCAAGCTGCCCGGAAAAAGGAGCTATTTTGTACGTGTAGGTGCAAGGGTTTCTTATGGCCTTAATTATTACAACTATACCGACGTTAAAGAGGTAAAGGTTCCGTAAAACAATATGAATACCTGTGTGAGGGAGGGGCCTGGGAGTGGTTCTTCCCAAACACAGTTTTAATAAAATATAACTATGAAGAATACGCTACTTTTTTGTTGCGGACTTGTCTTTGCTGCCGGCGCTTATGCGCAGGACCCTAACCCGAAACCGGTATCCCTGAAAGAGAAAACTGCTTTTCAAACCAGCAGTCCCTGGAGGCCCGAAATTGATGTACGATCAGACATTGCCATTGTTTATGGCACCAATGACCATCCAAACATGACCTTTGAACAACGCGTTAAATCATGGCGCGACCGTGGTTATGATGTGAATTTCATGACCGGTATTGCCTGGGGCGATTACAAGGATTACTTTTTGGGCAAATGGGATGGTAAAAACCACCTTGGTGTAGGGCAGGTAACACAAAGGGGCGATACAATTTTCCATGGCAAGGATATGCCTTACGTGGTGCCTGATGATTCGTTTATCGAATACATGAAAACCGCTGTGGTTAAACGGGTGATAGATGTAGGTATCACCAACATTTTTTTAGAAGAACCAGAGTTTTGGGCCCGCGCGGGTTACAGCGCCGGCTTTAAAAACCAATGGCAAAAATATTACGGCTTCCCCTGGAAACCGCAGGATGCATCCCCTGAAAATACTTACCTATCCAACAAGTTAAAATACAACCTGTATTACGAAACCATAAAACAGGTATCATCATACGCCAAAGAATACGGTAAAAGCAAGGGCATGAACATTAAGGTGTTCATCGCTACGCACTCGCTGGTAAACTATTCGTCATGGCAAATTGTTAGTCCGGAGGCAAGCCTGGCTTCATTGCCGGGTATCGACGGCTACATTGCCCAGGTATGGACAGGTACCTCACGCGAGCCGACTTACTTTAATGGTAAAGAAAAAGAGCGTGTGTTTGAAAACGCCTTCCTTGAATATGGTTCGGTAGTATCTATGACGGCCCCAACCGGTCGCAAAGTATTTTTCCTGACCGACCCGATTGAAGACCGTGTGCATGATTGGAGCGATTACAAACGCAATTACCAGGCTACTTTCACTGCCAAGTTATTATACCCAATGGTTGCCGACTACGAGGTAATGCCATGGCCCGAAAGGATCTACACCCATCCTTACCCGGTATTAGGTACCAATGAAAAAATACTGATCCCGCAATTTTACTCTACCCAGATGCAGATCATGGTGAATGCGCTTAATGATATGCCTGTTTCATCAAACAAAGTATCGGGCGTAAACGGCATTGGTGTGTTGATGAGCAATACACTGATGTTCCAGCGTTTCCCTACGCATAACGGCTTTGAAGATCCGCAGTTTTCCAATTTTTACGGACAAACCCTGCCTTTGGTAAAACGCGGCGTGCCGGTACAAACCGTGCACATGGAAAACCTGGGCTACCCTGCTTCGCTTAAGGATATCAAAGTTTTGGTGATGAGTTACTCTAACATGAAACCGGTATCGGCCGAGGTTCATGAGCATTTAGCCGAGTGGGTTAAAAACGGTGGCGTGCTGATCTATGCAGGTCGTGATGATGATCCGTATCAATCAGTAATGGAATGGTGGGATACCAAAGGCAATAACTTTAAAGCGCCATCTGAGCACTTGTTTAAACTGCTGAGTATAAACCCAACCGGAGGTGATCAGCGTTTTGCTGTTGGTAAAGGTGCGGTTTACGTTTTAAGGCAAAATCCTAAAGAGTATGTGATGCAACCTGATAATGATGAAAACTTCATCAAAACTGTAAAACAAGCTTATGAAAAAGATGCTGATGGCGGTAAGTTGAAATTTAAAAATAGTATGTACCTGGAGCGCGGTCCGTATGATATTGTTTCGGTAATGGATGAAAATGCCGATAGCAAGCCATATACAGTTAAAGGCCCGGTTATCGATCTGTTCGATCCGCAATTACCTGTACTCGCCGAAAAAACGATCAATCCTAATGAGCAGGCTTTGTTATACGTTGTAAAGCGTGTTGCGGATAAAAAACAGCCAAAAGTGCTGGCTTCTGCCTCAAGGGTTTATGACGAAGCAGTAACGGAAAACAGTTACACATTTGTGGCCAAAAGTCCTATAAAAACATTAAACAGCGCCCGGATCCTGTTACCCGCACAACCCAAGGAAACAGTAGTTACCGATAGCGAAGGAAAAACCATTACTGATGTAAAATCCTCATGGGATAAAGCATCAAAAACCTTATACCTGGGCTTTGCCAACAGCCCCGATGGTATCAAGGTGAGTATTAAATGGTAAAAGATACTTTTTTGAGAGAAAGTTGGTTTATGCTTCCGTACATGAAATTTCATGTGCGGAAGTTTTTTTGAAAAGAGATTGCGTAATTCGCTCAAAAAAATTGTCCTCGTTTTGATAAATAGTTGTTCTGAAGAAAAAAAATAATTCCCTCCCTCGGGAGGGGTGCGTTAGGATGTGAAGTGGCAGGGAGGGGTTTGTACGTCTCGCTAAGCAAATATGCATGGCGTTGAACCCCTCCCTACACCCTCCCAGAGGAGGGAATCGCACAGTCCCGTACTTTTTATTTCCTCCGAACACCTGTGTTGTATCGATTTGAAAATAAAGCACCCAAATAATAAATGAAAAAGTTACTCCTCCTGGCGTTTGCCTTTTTACCGGCAGCACTTTCGGCACAAGAAAAGGTGTCGTCACCTGTCGATCTGATCAACCCGCTCATGGGTACGCAATCAAAGCCATCGCTCTCCAATGGTAATACCTATCCGGCTGTAGCATTGCCATGGGGTATGAACTTCTGGACACCGCAAACCGGTAAAATGGGCGATGGTTGGCAATATACCTATGATGCCGATAAGATCCTCGGTTTTAAACAAACCCACCAGCCATCGCCATGGATGAATGATTATGGGATGTTCTCCGTTTTTCCGGAAACCGGCGCGTTAAAACTGGACGAAAAAGATCGCGCCAGCTGGTTCTCGCACAAAGCGGAAGTATCTAAGCCGTACTATTACAGCGTTTACCTGGCCGATTATGATGTAACAACCGAAATTACACCAACCGAACGCGCTGCAAGCTTCCAGTTCACTTTCCCTAAAAGCGACAGTTCGCACATCATAATTGATGCTTTTGATAAAGGTTCATATGTGAAGATCATCCCCGGCGAGCAAAAGATAGTTGGTTATAGCACCAAAAACAGCGGCGCGGTACCTGCCAACTTCAAAAACTATTTTGTTATTTATGTAGATAAACCATTCGCGCTGGCTTCGGCATGGCATGATTGGAAAAAAGATGATGGCCAACTGGAATATACCGGCAACCATGCCGGTGCAGTGATCACCCTGAAAACCGCCAAAGGCGAAAAGGTCCATCTTAAAGTAGCTTCTTCATTCATCAGCATTGAGCAGGCCGAACTTAACCTGAAACGGGAGCTCGGTAATGACGATTTTGCAGCAACTTGTCAAAAAGCAAAAGATACCTGGAACAAAACCCTGAGCCGTTTAGATGTTGAAGGTGGTACTATCGACCAAACCCGCACCTTTTACAGCAGCCTTTACCGCATGCTTTTCTTCCCCAACAAAATGTATGAGGTTGATGCCAGCGGGCAAAATGTGCACTACAGTCCTTTCAACGGCAAAGTTGCACCAGGCTACCTGTTTGCCGGTACCGGCTTCTGGGATACCTTCAGGGCGCTGTACCCTTTCCTGAATTTGGTTTATCCATCTATCAACAAGGAAATGCAGGAAGGCCTCATCAATGATTACAGAGAAGGCGGCTGGCTGCCCGAATGGTCGAGCCCGGGTTATGCTGATTGTATGATCGGTAATAACTCTGCATCGGTAGTAGCCGAAACTTATCTGAAAGGTATGCGTGGTTACGATATCGAAACATTATACCAGGCCCTTAAACACGGCGCTAACAACGAAGGCCCTAATGCAACCGGTCGCCGTGGTGTGCAGTATTATAACACTTTGGGTTATGTACCTTATAATGTTAAGATCAACGAAAACGCTGCCCGTACGCTCGAGTATGCTTATGACGATTTTGCCATTTACCAGTTAGGTAAAGCTCTTGGCAAGCCTAAAAAGGAAATCGAGATCTACAAAAAACGCAGCCAGAACTACCGTAATATTTTTGATCCGCAAACTAAACTGATGCGCGGTAAAAACCAGGATGGTACTTTTGAAACTCCTTTCAATCCGTTTAAATGGGGCGATGCCTTTACAGAAGGGAACAGCTGGCATTA
Source organism: Mucilaginibacter sp. Mucisp86 (assembly GCF_047324315.1). Taxonomy (NCBI): domain Bacteria; kingdom Pseudomonadati; phylum Bacteroidota; class Sphingobacteriia; order Sphingobacteriales; family Sphingobacteriaceae; genus Mucilaginibacter; species Mucilaginibacter sp. Mucisp86. The sequence goes on along the minus strand of NZ_CP168503.1, from coordinate 2,347,700 downwards.
CAGCTGGGGCGTTTTCCATGATATCCAGGGCTTAATAAACCTGATGGGCGGCAAGCAGCAATTTGCAGCTAAATTGGATTCGGTGTTTGAAATGCCGCCAGTATTTGATGACAGTTATTATGGTGGCGTGATCCACGAGATCCGCGAAATGCAGATTGCAGGTATGGGCCAGTACGCGCATGGTAACCAGCCTATCCAGCACATGATTTACTTATACAATCATGCAAACCAGCCATGGAAAACCCAATACTGGGTTCGCGAAGCTATGAACAGGCTTTACAGGGCAACACCTGATGGTTATTGCGGCGACGAGGATAACGGCCAAACTTCTGCGTGGTATATCTTCTCGGCTATGGGCTTTTACCCGGTTACCCCGGCCAGCGATCAGTATGTATTAGGTGCCCCGTTATTCAAAAAGGTGATTGTTAACTTAGAGAATGGCAAAACCATCACTATAAACGCGCCAAAAAACAGCAACGAAAACAGGTATGTAAATACACTTACTGTTGACGGTAAGCCATATACCAACAACTGGTTAAGCCACAAAGGTTTATTAAATGGAGCAGTGCTTGATTTTGATATGCAGGCTACCCCGAATAAAGACCGCGGCACCAAAGATGCCGATGTGCCTTATTCAATGAGTAACGAGAAATAACCCCACCCAACCCTCCCCATTGGGGAGGGCTTTTTGTAGAGACGCATCACATGCGTCTCCCGCTATGCAGGTTAAATATGTATGATGGGAGATGCAGGTGATGCGTTTTTGGTTTCTGGGAGAATTATATTGCTTGAAAGGCATTGCTTTTATCTTTTTTGTAACTTGCCTTATCAATGAAAAGGCAAAAAAAACAACGCTCAGTCTTACTTGTATTTCTTTTGGTATTGCCTGCGGTCTTTGCTTTCTCCATGCGCCCCTCGGGTAAATACAATCTTGATTTTTTTACTACCCATAATCAATTTTACCTGTGCGATTCGGCATTTACCGGTACCACCGGCGATACTACCTTTTGGAACAGCGATGCCCAAAATGCGCGCTTAGGTACTACTGAAGATATCATTGGTATTAAGATTGCCAGTTATGGTCACGTACGGGCCGAACTTAATGTGCTTAACACTGCCGATGCTGAAAATGATTTCAGCAAATACGACCACGTTGTTGAGGGTAGTGTAAAACTAAGCTCCGGCATTATGGAGATCCTGAATTTTCCGGATACCAAAATTATCCTGAAAGCCATCGTTACCCCGGCAAGATATCGGGTACGCATTTATTCGTATGCTGTAAAGAACGTGAACCCCGATGAGGACGAAGGCACCGATCATTACAAAATTACCCTTTGGCCCGCAGAAGGTAAGGAAAGGACAGTTTTGAAAGCATACAAAGCGGATTAATACTAATTACGCTCTATTTGTCATTTATCATGATAGGGTTGCCTCCTTTGCCGCCAATAATTATAACCTTGGCATTGGGCGAAAGCGCTATTTCTTTTTGTGCTTTTATAGCCTCATATTGCAGTTGCTTGTCTGATAACCCGGTTGAAAGGATTCGCTGGTAATCGGCAATACCTTGTGCTTCCACTCGTTTACGTTCAGCTTCCTGGCGTTCCTTTTGCAATACGAACTCCATTTTCTGGGCGTCCTGCTCGGCATTGATCTTTGATTCGATACTGGCCCGTACTGAGGCCGGCAGGGTGATGTTGCGCACCAGGATCTGCTGCAGTTCCAGCCCGCGTTTTTCAAAGCTGGCTGTAATATAACGGTTTATTTTATCCTGGAACTCCTGCCGCTTGGTTGAATACAGGTCGACAGCAGCATAGGCAACAGCATTATCCCTAATTGCGGTGCGCGAAACCGGGCGAACGATCTTATCTACATAGTTTTCGCCAATGTTCTGCATAATGTAAGGGGCTTTGTCGGGCTTTACTTTGTATAGTACGGAAAGATCGATGGTAACCTCCAATCCATCTGATGAAAGCACGCGGATAGCATCATCACCTTCCTTTTGGCCTTCGTTGTTAACCGCGCTCATGGTATAGGTTTGGGTTTGAACATCAAAGGTAGTGATCTCCACAACCGGGTTTATGATATGTAAACCGCTTTCAAGTACCTGGTCCTGTACCTTGCCAAACAGGGTTTGAACCCCTACTTTGCCCGGTTCAATAACTTTAAATATGTTGAGGAGCAAGCCAAGTACCACCATGGCAATACCCACAGCGGTTACTACGCCATTAAAGCGGCCGGCCGGTTCGGGCGAACGTTTGAGCACTATACCCACAATGAGTACAATAACTCCTAATACTGCTATAAACATGCAATGAAGTTAAGCTTTTTTTGAATGTTGCAAGCTTGTTATGAAAGAATGTTTTTTAGGGAGATTAAGCAGGCGATGCTTATTGATAGATCCATAATAATACATGTTTCTTCTGCTTCTTCAACAAAGCATCCACGGCCTTCATGGTGTTATTGGAGATAGCAGGGCAACCCCAGCCTTCGGGCGTGCCATTGGGGAAAACTTCATTTTCGGCAACCCGTTCCCAGGAGTGGAAAACAATTTGCCTTGCCAGTGCATTATTATTGCTGCCCTCCAATCCGTTTAAGTAATATTTTACATGAATTCCCCAGGCGCTCCAGGCCCGGCCATCTATTTCGTATTTGCCCAGGGCGGTACAATGACTGCCATCCATATTACTAAATGATGGTTTATCTTTTGACCATACGCCATTCCATGGGTTACGGCCACAGCCATGGCTTACCAGTCCACTCATCAGTGTATCGTTCTTCTTAAAATCCCATACCATAAAACGCCTAATCCCCGAAGGCAACGACATGTCAATTAAAATGCAATACCGGGTGTTGTACCCCCGTTGCCGGCAAAATGTAAGGCTTTGTTGGGCCTTGGCTTTAACGCGGTTAAGGTCTATCCGGGGTGCCCCGGCATTAACTTTAAAACAGCAAAAAAATATCGATATGATCAGGAATAAAGGTCTCAGTTTCAATTGTGACAGGTTTTGTATTGTGAACAGAAATATCCGCTTTTTATTACAATAAACCTATCTTGCCAAATGAAAAAACTTTTTCCTCTATTGCTTCTGCTATTATTTTTTTTCGGTTGTACCGAAACATCAACCAAAGCAGTAGTAACTATTAGTCCTGTTAATAACGGAAAAGCATTGCAGATAACAGGCTTTGATCCGGCTATTATTAATGAAATCAGCCGCGACTCATCGGCAACGGCATGGCAATCCCTCATGGCTGTTTACCGTATGCCTGCCGATACCACTTTGAAAAACCTGCAGCCTGTACAGCCGGGACGCTATGTAGCTAAAGATAATGTAGTTATTTTTACACCTGATACGGCTTTCAGCACACAGCAAACCTATTTTTTTCGTTATTATGATTTTGGTGCAGGTGGTACGCTTACCAATTTGATAAAAAGCCATAGCAAACCCGGAACGCTACACTATACAGATTTGATTTTTAAGCAATAAACTATCCGGATGCTTGAAAATTTAATATTTTTGATTATATTTGCAACCGTTAATAAAAGAGGGGGCAATTAGTCCCCTCTTTTATTTTATCAATCAAAATTATTCTGTCAAAAACACCGGTGGGTAATGAATATTGAAAAAAGGGTAAAAGAACTGGTAGAAGAGAAAATAGCGGATAAGCCAAACCTGTTTATAGTGGATATCAAAATGCACTCGAACGGGAAGCTTATTATACTGCTTGATGGCGATAATGGTATCGGTATTGATGAATGTGTGCAGGTAAGCAGACATGTAGGCTTCCATCTGGAAGAGGAAAACGTGATCGAAACCGCTTACAACCTGGAGGTTTCATCGCCGGGTATTGATTTTCCGCTGTCGTCGCCGAGGCAATATGCCAAAAATGTTGGGCGTAACCTGGGCATTAAAATGAAAGATGGCGCCAAGCGCGAAGGTACATTGACGGGCCTTACCGAAGATGCTATCACCATCGAAGAAAAAGTAAAAGAAAAAGGGAAAAAGGCGCAGGTTATTGAAAGCGTTATCCCGATTGATCAAATAACAGAAACAAAGGTTTTAATATCATTTAAGTAAAAAATGAGCAATATTAATTTAATTGATTCTTTTCAGGAATTTAAAGATTTCAAGAACATTGACCGCCCTACCATGATGAGCGTACTGGAAGACGTTTTCAGAAGCATGATCAGGAAAAAGTATGGTACGGACGAAAATTGCGACGTAATTGTGAACACCGACAACGGTGACTTAGAGATCTGGCGTACCCGTAAAGTTATGGAAGATGGCTTTAGCGAAGACGACGACCTGGAAATTGAACTTGCCGAAGCTCATTTGTATGACGCCGACCTTGAGGTTGGTGATGACTATATTGAACAGATCACTTTAGAAAGCTTTGGTCGCCGTGCTATCTTAGCCGCCCGCCAAACGCTGGTTTCAAAGATCCTGGAATTAGAGAAAGACGAGATCTTCAAAAAATATAAAGACCGCGTAGGTGAAATTGTTACAGGCGAGGTTTACCAGGTTTGGAAAAAAGAAACTTTGGTACTTGATGACGAAGGCAATGAGCTGTTGCTGCCAAAAACAGAGCAGATTCCGGCCGACTACTTTAAGAAAGGCGACAGTGTTAAAGCTGTTGTATCAAAGGTAGATATGCTGAACAGCAACCCTAAGATCATCATTTCGCGTACAGCGCCTGAGTTTTTACAGCGTTTGTTTGAACTTGAGGTTCCTGAGATTTTTGATGGCTTAATTACCATCAAGAAAATTGTACGTGAACCAGGCGAACGCGCTAAAGTTGCGGTTGAATCATACGACGATCGTATCGATCCGGTAGGTGCCTGCGTAGGTATGAAGGGTTCACGTATCCACGGTATTGTACGTGAGTTAAAAAATGAAAATATCGACGTTATTAACTTTACCAACAACGTTCAGTTATATATCCAGCGTGCATTATCGCCTGCAAAAATCACCTCTATTAAGTTAGATGATGAGAAAAAAACAGCTGCCGTGTATTTGAAACCCGACCAGGTATCATTAGCTATCGGTCGTGGCGGGCACAATATTAAGCTGGCAGGAAAATTAACAGGCTACGAAATTGATGTTTACCGTGAGGCTGATGAGCATGACGAGGATGTGGATATTGAAGAATTTTCTGACGAGATTGAAGGCTGGATCATTGATGAATTTAAACGTATTGGTTTAGATACAGCAAAATCAGTACTGGCCTTAACCGTTGGAGAATTGGTAAAACGTACCGATTTAGAGGAAGAAACAGTAAAAGAAGTGTTATCAATATTGAATGCGGAGTTTGAATAAGCGTAATAAGCAAAATTAAAATCGTATTTTTGCACTTAAATAAGCAGAGAAAGTAATATTAAATGTCAGAAGACAAATCCATAAAATTAATTAAAGCAGTAAAAGAACTGAACATTGGCATGGGTACCCTTGTCGATTTTTTAGCTACCAAAGGATACAAGGTTGACAAGCATCCTATGGCCAAGCTGGATAACGACATGTACAATGCCCTGTTAAAGGAGTTTGCTGTTGACAAAAGTATTAAGGAGGAAGCTAAGCAGATCAGTATCGGAAAGATAAGGAAAGAAGAGCCTGCTGCACAGTTTCCTGAAAAGCCGGTTGAGAACCGCCGTTCGCGCGATTTTGAGAACGAAGAGATACTGATCAAGAATACAGGGCATTTTGCACAGCCGCAGGTTGAGAAACCCAAACCGGCCGAGCCTGCTCCGGCAGCACAAGCCCCTGCACGTTCTGATGAGCGCAATGACGTATTACCTGGGGTTAAGGTAGTTGGAAAAATTGACCTTAATAACCTGAATGCTAAGCCACAACCTCAGGCAGAGAAGCCTGTGGAAAAACCAGTGGAAGTTGTTAAGCAGCCAGAGCCTGTTGCACAGGCCCCTGCGCCAACACCGGCCCCGGCACCTGCCGAGCCAAAAGTTGAAGCGCCAAAACCGGTAACACCTGTTGCTCCGGAACCTCCGAAGGCTGAAGCGCCGAAACCTGCAGCACCTGTTGCTCCGCCGGTTGTAGAGGCACCTAAGGTAGAAGAGCCGAAAGCACCTGTAGCTCCTGTTGCTGAAAAAGCACCGGTTGCAACACCTCCGGCAGCTCCTGAAACACCGGCAGCACCAGCGGCTGATGAAAGCCAGGAACCGGATGTGATCCGTGCTAAAGCCGAGCGTTTAACAGGGCCAAACATTATTGGTAAGATCCAGTTGCCGGTTAATGCGCCAAAGCGTAACCCGGTGGCTTCATCATCAAATTCAAATAATAACGCGGCCGATCATAAACGCAAACGTAAGCGTAAAGATAACCAGGGCAACCCGCAGCAAGGTGGCGGCGGTAACCATCCGCATGGTCAGCAGCAAGGCGGTGGTGGTAACCATCCGCAAGGCCAGCAGCCTAGTGGTGGTGGCACCATTAACCCTAATCGCCCTGATTTCAGGAACCGTACACACGGTGCACCAGGAAACAGCGGCCCTAACCAGGGGGGCGGAGGTCACCACGGAGGTGGCGGTAATCGTCCTGATTTCAGGAACAATCGTAACAATCCTCCACAGCATACCACACCGAAGGAAGAACCTTCAGAAAAGGATATACAAGACCAGATCAAGGCTACACTTGCACGCTTAAGCGGCGCAGGTAAGTCGGGCAAGTTTGCACAGCGTGCTAAATTCCGTCGTCAAAAACGTGATGACGTTGCTGCAAGTGCCGAAGAACTGGCAATGGAACAGGAACTTCAGTCAAAAGTATTGAAGGTTACCGAGTTCGTAACAGCAAACGAGCTGGCAAGCATGATGGATGTATCTGTAACCCAGATCATTTCAACATGTATGAGCCTTGGCATGTTCGTTTCCATCAACCAAAGGCTTGATGCCGAAACACTTTCAATTGTGGCCGATGAGTTTGGCTACCAGGTTGAATTTGTGAAACCGCAGGATGAGGAAGCCAACCTTGACCAGCCTGATGATCCGGCCGATCTGGTACCACGAGCACCAATCGTAACCATCATGGGCCACGTTGACCACGGTAAAACTTCATTGCTCGACTTTATACGTAAAACCAACGTGATTGGTGGTGAAGCGGGTGGTATAACCCAGCACATTGGTGCTTACGAAGTAACATTACCTGATAATAAAGGTAAGATCACCTTCCTGGATACACCGGGTCACGAAGCGTTTACCGCGATGCGTGCAAGGGGGGCACAGGTTACAGATATTGTAATTATAGTGATAGCTGCCGATGACAGCGTGATGCCGCAAACCCGCGAGGCCATAAACCACGCGCAGGCTGCAGGCGCACCAATCATCTTCGCTTTCAACAAAATTGATAAACCGGGTGCCAATGCTGATAAGGTAAGGGAGCAACTTTCGGCTATGAATATTTTGGTTGAAGAGTGGGGCGGTAAATACCAGTCGCAGGAAATTTCGGCCAAAACTGGCTTAAATGTTGACCTGTTATTGGAAAAAGTATTGCTTGAAGCCGAATTGCTCGAACTGAAAGCTAATCCTAAAAAACGTGCCGTAGGTACTGTTATTGAGGCTGCTTTAGATAAAGGCCGTGGTATTGTTACCACCATCCTGGTACAGGCAGGTCGCTTAAAAGTGGGCGATCCGATATTGGCAGGTTGCTATAGCGGTCGTGTAAAAGCGTTAACCAATGAGCGTGGTCAGCGTGTTGACTCAGCGGGACCATCAACACCGGTACAGGTATTGGGTATGCAGGGCGCGCCAACAGCGGGTGATAAGTTCAACGCGCTTGAAAGCGAAGTTGAAGCACGTGAAATTGCCAACAAACGCTTGCAATTACAGCGTGAGCAGGGTTTACGTACACAGAAACATATCACCCTTGATGAGATCGGCCGTCGTTTGGCAGTTGGTAACTTCAAGGAGCTTAACATCATCGTTAAAGGCGACGTGGATGGTTCTATCGAGGCCTTGTCAGATTCATTACTGAAACTGTCAACCGAGCAGATCCAGGTGAACATTATATCGAAAGCAGTAGGTCAGATCTCCGAATCAGACGTATTGCTGGCATCGGCATCTGATGCGATCATCATCGGTTTCCAGGTGCGCCCTTCAGGTGGTGCCCGTAAACTGGCCGAAGCTGAGCAGATAGATATCAGGCTGTACTCGATCATCTACGACGCGATCAACGAGATCAAAGCGGCGATGGAAGGTATGCTTGCACCAACCTTTGAAGAGAAGATTGTGGCTAACGTTGAGATCCGCGAAACCTTCAAGATCAGCAAAGTGGGTACTATTGCAGGTTGTATGGTGCTGGATGGTAAAATTAACCGTAACAGCAAAATCCGCATCATCCGCGATGGCGTGGTGATCTACACCGGCGAACTGGCTTCACTGAAACGCTTTAAAGACGACGTGAAAGAAGTAAGCGCAGGTTACGAGTGCGGTTTGAACATCAACAACTTTAACAACATTGAAGTAGGCGATATTGTTGAAGCTTACGAAAACGTAGAAGTTAAACGCAAGCTGTAATCCATACCGGCTTTAAAATATCAAAGGGCTTATCTGTTACAGATAAGCCCTTTTTTGTTGGGGAGAGAAGTTAGCGGGTTGAAGTTTAGCGACAGCTTAGCTTCGTCCTAAAATGGGTTAAGCTTTCAGCTTAGCCTGTTCTAACTTGATCTTTTTAATACTAGCGATGGTTTGGTTTATCATACGGCCAATTAAATTAACGCACAAATATTGATTCGAGCGCTAATGCTTATCAGGAAATTGTTGCTCTTCAAAGTATACCGGCCTTCCCCACTCATCCGGCAGTTGTCGAAACCTAACAGGAAAAATTTGTCCATTGTATACAATCGGCAATTCAGATATGTCAGGCTTAGCGGGATATGCTCGGGTCGTATTGCCGTAGAACAAGTTAAAGGTGATTTTGCAAAAACTTATGCGTGCCGATTTATATTTATACTGGGGGCCAAAGCTGACATTGTCGTACTTCATGGATTGTATAACAGTACCCAGATTGGGGTTTCTCATCCGCAATGGTGCAAAAATCATGTCATAAAGGGTGCTTTCACTATTGGAAAGCACCTCATTAATAAATTCGGAGAATGGCTGTCCCTCTTTCGGTTTACCCGGCAAAAAATACACATCCGCGGGGACACCTTCGTCAATAAAGCCAAAACCATATATAACCAGCCCCTCCTTTTGATACACCGTGTACCCCATTTTCTTACAATGATTAAGGTAAGAGGTGAGATTATTGTTTTCCGGGTCATTAAAATATTCTCGTAAATCTTGTGCTTTAACTTTCATCAAACTAAAGGTAACTAAAATTGAGATCTGCGTTAGTTTGACTAATGTTTTTTTAACACAATTACACACAAGGCTTATACGGGATCCGAGCAGGGGTCGCTTTGATTGCGTTAAGTGAGCCGGTTTTGCCTACTCGTCCTCTTCCTTTGGATAATTCCAGCATTGCCTGTTTCGCTTGGTTGACCCATATTTGAGACAATTTTTCTTTGGTTAAATTACGATTGGCATAAAAAGCGCGGCGCATTTCATACTCCCCTTCGTTAAGTGCATCAGCAGAGATGTTTGCTGCATCAGCGGCTGAATAGACGAGCATTCCTTCGACATTAATATAGGGCAAACCAAAGTGAAGTTCGGGAATTTCAACTGTTATCGCCCTGCTCAATTCAGGAAGCTCTGCGTCATATACTATATGACAATAAACATCCGTTACTACAGATTCCTGCCATAAATCATGTGTCGTGACGGATACAAAAGCAAAGTTAGTAGGACACGTGTAAAAGTCAGAAGGTACGGGCGCGACATCGGGTATCGTTTCGTTATAAGTCTCTGGGGCATATCCAACGCTTCCGCCCTCTGTGTATGGATCAGCGCTAATCGCACCGCCACCGCCGCCAGTGCCAGGAGGGGTCGTGTGACCACCACCACCACCTCCGCCGCCACCACCTGTTCCACCTGAACCTCCGCTCGAAGGTAGTGTTCCAGGGCCGGCACCAGGCGAAGGGATTTCGGTACAGGTCTGGCCGTCCCAACGCCATTCACTACAAGTGTTCGTTGCAGGCACACAGCCTCGTACATACCAATCAATGCAGATCATTCCGCCTCCCATGGTTTTGTAAAATCGGTTGGGGCTACCGGTCGTTGAAGGTGACTGTGTTGTATTTTGAGCTATCCTTTTTCCTGATACTAATAAAGCATTTGTAGATTCGCCGTTTTGCGGATCTAATTGTATGATTGACGTCAGCACGCCGGAAACGTATTTTTCGCCCGAAATGAATTTATTATTGAGGTCATACGTAAGTACGTTGCCCGTAAATGATTTTTTGTCTGCATTGTAGTCACTGTCACGTTCTATCCAATATCCTTCTTTGACCGCGCCATTAACTCCATACAACAGCATTTGTCGCCTGCCATGGATCGCATTTAAGTGAAGCGACGTTCCTGAGCCGGTCGTGAATGGTACACTCACGAGATCAATACCGTTTTTGTTCCTCTTTACCAAAGCATTAGACCAGTCTGGATTACCAGGGGCGCCGTTAGCAGTCGTTGGGGAAATACTTTGAGTGGCTAGGGTATTTGTCAAGGAGTTTGTCGAAGCAGTCGCTTCGTACCATGCTTTTGATTTCGCAATAAGTTCGGGGTCTGTCAGTGCAGTGTTTTTTGCACTTCCCGATTTGTTATCTTTCTTACAAGATGCTGCCATGATGAGTACCACCAGGAGTATTGATAGGATTTTTTTCATAAGGTTTCTGTTTCCTCAAAAATCCTTACTGTCTTTTAACTTTAGATTAAAGTCAGATTATTTTATGCAACAAATCCGGACTTTCGGTTAACCAAAAAAGGCCACGTTCTTCACAATGGACATGCCTCGTGGTTGTAGTTTGTCACAGTATTCAATTTGTGATCTGTAGTGAGATCAGGCGTTGATAACGTCAAACTGTTTTTTTATGATTAGTTGTTTGTATTCCAGTCTTGTATGCGTGAAAAGTGTTTGCATTTACAGCGACTAAACGCACGAACTGATCTAAGTTTAACAATGACGTAACATCAACAAGTTACTGTCAATATTTTGTCAGTGTTCAACTTTTAAGAACAGTGTGTTCAACTTTTTAAATTAAAATTTTGCAACCAATTGATTATCAGTAACAAGTTGTTCATGGTGGTTTGTTTGAGATTTTGGCAAATTGTAACAGCTTGATTATCAATGTCAAATTTTTAAGAAAAAATATCAAGTGTTCACACTTTAAAAGTTGAACATCAACAGGCGAATAACATTGACCGGGGTGTACAATTGCAAAGACAATATCCGGCATTACCATATGCTATGTAACTCCCGCTGGAGGCCTTAGTAATTCAACCTCGTGTAACAACTTTGTTAACACAATATATTCTCAATTTTAATTTATAATAAATAGGTTTGTTTTAACTGATCTTATAATTTATTGTATATGAAATTAAAACTACTCTTTTCGTATTTAATCACGGCGGGTATTGCAGTACCCGCATTTGCACAGGAACCTGTTGATGCAGCAATGGTTCAAAAAATAAGGGAAGAAGGACTTAACCATTCAAAAGTAATGGAAACGGCCTTTTACCTTACTGATGTTTCGGGGCCGAGACTTGCAAATTCCCCCGGCTTAAAACGCGCTCAGAATTGGGCGGTTAATCAGCTCAAAACCTGGGGAATGGCCAATGCAAAACTGGAAGCCTGGGGTAAATTTGGCAAAGGCTGGGAAGTTCAAAAAAACTATGCTGCCATCACCGTTCCCTACTATCATGCTATTATCGCCATCCCCAAAGCCTGGACGCCGGGTACAAACGGTCTAATCAAAGGGGAGGTAATGCTGCTCAAAGCTGATTCGGCGGCCGAGCTTGAGCAGTACAAAGGCAAACTGGCCGGCAAAATTGTGATATTTGATACCAAAGCCCCGACAGAGCGTACCTGGAAAGTTGATGCTGCCCGATATACGGATGAAGAGCTTGCCGAAATGGCCAATGCAAAGGCTACCCCAGAGGGCCCGCGCCGGAATGCTGCAGATGCCGCCCAGATGGCCACTTTTCGCAAATTGCGTGCTTTCAGGGCAGCACTTAGCCAGTTCCTGGTTGATGAAAAAGCAGGCTTAGTTTTAAGCCAGGCCCGTGGTACCGACGGTACGGTGTTTACCACCAACGGTGCATCATATGCTGATACTGCCAAAGCAGTAGCTCCCGAACTGGAGACCAGCAGCGAAGATTATCAGCGTATTGTACGCCTGATTAAAGGTGGTCAGCCGGTACAGTTGGAAGCTGATATTAAAACACAATTTATTACAGATGACCTGCAGGGTTATGACGTAGTTGCCGAAATCCCTGGTACAGATAAAAAACTGAAAGACCAGGTAGTAATGATTGGTGGTCATCTTGACTCATGGCACGCCGCTACCGGCGCTACCGATAACGCGGCAGGGAGCGCGGTAATGCTGGAAGCCATGCGTATTTTAAAAGCCATCAACTTCAAGCCCAAACGTACTATCCGCATTGCTTTATGGAGTTCGGAAGAACAGGGCTTATTTGGTTCGCGCGGTTATGTTGCCAACCACTTTGGTGATCCCAAGACCATGGAGTTGAAACCTGAACAGGCCAAGCTTTCGGCTTATTACAACTTAGATAATGGTACAGGCAAAATCCGTGGGGTTTATTTACAGGGTGATTCGGCGGCAGCCCCTATTTTCAAAGCATGGCTTGAGCCATTTAAAGATCTTGGCGCTACTACACTTACCATCCGTAACACAGGCGGTACCGACCATCTGTCGTTTGATGCTGTGGGTATTCCTGGCTTTCAGTTTATCCAGGATGCAATAGACTATGGCACGCGTACCCACCATAGTAACCAGGATACTTACGATCGCCTTATAGAGGACGACCTAAAACAAGCCGCGACGATTGTAGCTTCGTTCGTTTATCATACTTCACAACGTGCCGAAATGATCCCGCGCAAAGAACTGCCAAAGCCACAACCGGTAAGATAATCACCGGTAACTGTATTTGTAAAAGAGCGATGCTTTATGGTATCGCTCTTTTATTTTTTAGCCCTTTTTTCCGATGTTTATTCCTGTTCGTTGTATAGTTTGATCGCGTTATTTTGGCATAATCTATGTGAAAAATACTTTGTTATCAGTCTATTTCGCTTAAATAGAGCTATCTGCAGTCAGTTAATTTCCATAAACCGTTTTAATAAATTAATTTTGTATGTTTAATGAACCTATTTATAAAGCCCCAAAAACCAGGGAAATCAACAGACGAGGAACTACTTAGTGATTATCGCGCAAGCGGTAACCTAACTGTTTTGGGCAACTTATATGAACGGTATATGCCCCTTGTTTATGGCGTTTGCCTTAAATATCTGAAAGATGAGGAACTGGCTAAAGATGCGGTAATGGGCATTTTTGAGGAACTGGTTGATAAGGTTAAAAAGCATGAAATTAACCAGTTCAGGAATTGGGTTTATGTACTTGGGCGCAATTATTGTTTGATGCAGTTGCGGAGCGGTAAAAAGATGGAGTTGGTTAATTTAGATGAGGTTATGGAATTTACCCCGTTTTTGCATCCTGATGATAATAACAGGGAAGAGGCATTGAAAGCTTTAGAAAGCTGTATAGCGGGGCTTACAAGCGGACAAAAGCAGAGCATCGACCTGTTTTATTTAAAAGAGAAGTGTTATAAAGAAATTGCCGATATAACCGGGTATACTTTAAATGAGGTGAAGAGTTATATCCAGAACGGTAAAAGGAATTTGAAAATTTGCCTCGAACGGAACAGTGCATAGTAACAAGGCAAATATATTGCAAATACAGAAGTATCTCAGCGGAGAGCTTGATGCCCGTGCTATGCACAAACTGGAGATGGAGGCACTAAACGACCCTTTTTTGATGGATGCATTGGAAGGATATGAAAACATGGGGACAAGTCAACAGTTAAACCTTGCTGATTTGACAGCCAGGCTGCAACAGCGTACCGAAGAAAAGAAAGACCGGGTTATTCCATGGACCGTTTGGCCCATTGCTGCTTCGGTTTTAATTGCATTAAGCTTGGGAGGGCTTTATCTTAACAGATCGGCCAAAACCGAATTGCAAAGCAATAACATCACAGAAAACAGAAATTCTACTCCGCCGTTAATAGCTGCTACAGATACAATAAAAACCGGGGATACCGTTAAAAAAGCTAATGCAAATCCCGTTGGAACAGTACAAGCGCCTTTAATCGCTGTAAATAAAAAAACAAGAAAGGGAAAGCCTTCGGCTAACGCGCTTTATCAGCAGGATATCTCGGCTGCCGATAATAAGACAGCATCAAACAATGTTGTTCCGTCTGTCGGCAACACTATGCAGATAGCCCCTGCGGAACCTGCTGCTAAAGATAAAGATATATTAAAAGAAGCTCCGGCAGTGGGGCTAAGTGAACGGATTGTGTTTGGCTATACAGCATCGCCCACCAAAAAAGATACTACGGGTTCGGAGTCAATATTGCTAAGGGCTAATACAACCGTGGCAAAAGCAAAAGCTCCGATGCAATATAAATTACCGGGAAAGGTTGATGGTGTTACATCTTCACCAGCACCCGGGCTTAGCAGTAAAGCCGCGGCTGAATCTTTGTATATCGCCGGTACCATTATTTCAAGGGATGATGGTTCTCCTTTAATTGGTGCAGCTATCAGGATAAAAGGCACTAATCGCAGCACGGTAACTGATGTAAACGGCAAATTTGCGCTCAGCTCGCCGGCTGATAAAGCCACGCTTGATGTGGTTTATATAGGCTATGAACCAAGGCAGGTTAATGCCACACGGGGTGATAGTGTTAAAGTAGCGCTTAAGCCTGATTCAAGGGCGCTGAGTGAAGTGGTAGTAACTACATCTAAAAGAGATGATGACAATGGTGAGGTAAGCGTCACGGCGGCACACCCGCAGTTGGGCTGGGGCAGTCTGAAAAAATACCTGCAAACCAATGCCGTATTGCCTGATAATACAACGGGTACAGTTACCGTAACATTTACCGTATTTCCGAGTGGTATAACCGACGAGTTCAATATCAAAAAAGGGCTGAATGAAACAGCTGATCAAAAGGCTATTGAATTGATTAAAAATGGCCCTTCATGGGTTGGCAGTTCCAACAACAAACCCGAAGTTGTTACTGTAAAGGTTAAGTTCCAAAAGCAGAAATAAAAATCGCTATAAATAAAAATGGCAGTGTTAGTTAAATTAACACTGCCATTTTTTATGTCTTGATTTCTGGTTTTATTGTCCGGTAGTTTTCTTCTTATCAGCAAAAGCAAATACTTTTTGCAATAATGGTGTTGTACGTGCGCCAAGGTTTTGACGGATGTTAAGCTCTTCTTTCGCTATCTCTACAAATAAACCGTCGATGGCTTTTTGAGTTACATAATCGCTGATATCGGGGTTAAGCTTTGATACAAACGGAACCTTATTGTAAGCCTGCGCAGCGTCGGTATAATACTTGGTAGCATTTACCTTGTTTAGGCTTCCCTGGATAACGGGTTTGAATTGCAGGCTTAATTTTGCAGTAGTTGTACGTTTAAAATATTGTGTCGCTGCATCCTGATTACCAAATAAAATGTTGGTAACGTCTTGCAGGGTCATTTGCTTTATAGCATCAACAAAAATAGGTTTTGCCTGCTTTGCAGCATCTTCGGCCGCACGGTTAAGCGAAAGGATCACATTATCGCAAAGGCTGTTTAAGCCAAGGCTGCGTAAAGTTTTTTCAGCTTTTTGAGCTTCGGGCGGGAAAAGGATTTTGATGGCCGCATTGCCAAAAAAACCGTTAACTGCCGATAGTTGATCAGAGCTTTTTCCTGTTCCTATTTCAAGGGCTTGCTTTAAACCGTTGCCAATTTCAAGTGATGATGGTGTTCCCTGGTTTTGAACGGTGGCGTTAGCTACCTGGTTCAATGTATCACAGCTGCTTAATGTAATGAAAGCTATTAAAGCGGGAATAATAAGTAGTCTTGTTTTCATATTTAAGTAAAGCTAACAAAATTACTGCCTGTTTGTTTATGCAAAGAAATGTAACAATGCAAATACACCGGCGGCTATCAGGGCCGAAATAGGTATGGTGATGATCCAGGCCCAAACCAGGTTAATGGTAACACCCCAACGTACTGCCGATACACGCTTAGTTAAACCTACACCAATAATTGAACCGGTAATGGTATGTGTTGTTGAAACCGGGATCCCGAAGCGCTCGGTAATAAACAGGGTGATGGCTCCGGCTGTTTCGGCACTTACACCTTCAAGCGGGGTTACCTTGGTTATTTTTGAGCCCATGGTTTTAACAATTTTCCAACCACCAGACATCGTACCTGCTGCAATAGCCGAGTAGCAAGCCAGCGGAATCCACTCAGGCATTACTGAACCCGGCTTGATCACCTTTGAAGCGATAAGGCTTACATATAGAATCCCCATTACTTTCTGTGCATCGTTACCACCGTGGGCAAAACTCAGTGCTGCAGATGATACTAACTGCATACGCTTAAACCAACGCTCGGCAGTGGCTGGTCTTGCAGCTTTACACAGGTGTAATATTAATATGGTTACGATATATGCAATGATCAAACCGATAAAAGGTGCTAATACGATATACGCAATGATCTTAAGTACATATTGCATTTCGACAGCTTGCAGGGCATTGGCGCCCATATAAAGCGCATTGGTCATACCCGCACCGGCAAAACCACCTATGAGGGTATGTGATGAGCTGGACGGGATCCCGAACCACCATGTGAACAGGTTCCAGGTAATGGCGGCTACTAAACCGGCCAAAATCACGTGCAGGGTAACATAGTGCTCCAATACAATTTTTGATACAGTATTGGCTACTTTATGGTCTTTAATAAAAAAGTAAGCGGCAAAGTTAAATACCGCAGCCATTAACACAGCCTGAAACGGTGTTAATACTTTGGTAGATACGATGGTAGCTATGGAGTTTGCGGCATCATGAAAGCCATTGGTGTAGTCAAACAACAGGGCGAGTACAACAATAACTACAAGTAGGGAAGTAACCATTTAGCTGGGGATAAGATTTTACTTAAGCGTTTTTAACTAAGATTGACTCCATAACGTTAGCTGCATCTTCGCACATATCTGTGGCGGTTTCAAGGGCAGCTAATATTTCTTTGTATTTGATAAGGCGGATGGCATCTTTTTCATAAAGGAACAAATCAGCTACAGCGCGGTCAAAAACATAGTCGGCCTGGTTTTCAACACTGTTTATCCTGATGCATGAATCGGCTATATTACGTACGTTTCTAAGGTCTTTCAGCTCCTTTACGGCTTTTTCCAGATCGATGCTGGCTTGTAATATCAGGTCTGATAGTTTACGGATGTGCTCATTTAAATCATCTATCCTGTACAGGCTCATGCGGTTGGCAGCGCCCTGAATATAGTCGGCTACGTCATCAATAGCTGTGGCCAGGGCGTGGATGTCTTCCCTATCGAACGGAGTGATAAAGTTTTTACCAAGTTCCAGGTAAATCTGGTGAGTATATTCGTCGCCTTTGTTTTCCAGTTTGTCAATCTGCTTGTATAAATCCTCACGGGTTTGGGCGTTGTTGGAGTTAACTGCTTCAACCAATATTGTTGCCATGGCTACAACGTTGGCTGCGGCTTGTTCAAACAGCGGGAAAAATATTTTTTTATCCTTTGGTACAAAATACTGAAATATACTGTTAAGCGACATAATGATTTAAAATTGCTGTAAAGGTACGGTTAGTATGTTAAATTAATGTTAACTTTTTAGTGTAGGTAAATTCGGGAATGGAATGGTTTGTTTAGCTCTTGCAAGCGTAAAACCGAAAGTTGACCCAAGTCCTTCAGTACTGCGCACATTAATAGTTTGCTGATGAGCCTCAATAATATGCTTAACAATAGCAAGCCCCAAACCCGAGCCTCCAATCTGCCTTGAACGGCTGCTGTCTGTACGGAAAAAGCGTTCAAATAAGCGTGGCAGAAATTTCTCCTCAATACCGATGCCATCGTCCGTAACTTCAACCAAAACCTGATCATGCAGCACAAAAAGGCTTACCGAAGTACTGCCTTCTTCTTTGCCGTATTTAAACGAGTTATCTATCAGGTTTACCAGCACCTGTCTGATCTTTTCCCTGTCGGCATTTACTACAATAGGTTCATCGTATTTTTGTTTAAATATAAGTTTAATGTGGTATTGCTTGCCTTTGATCTCCAGTGATTCAAAAACCTCTTTTACGAGGTCGTTGATTTTGAATTTGGTGTAATTGATAGGCATCTCGCCCGATTCAAGTTTGGAAATTTCATCAAGATCTTTGATCAGGTAACTCAGGCGGTCGACATTTTTTGAAGCTTTTTCCAGAAACTGGCGGGCCATTTCCTTGTCGTCAAAATCATCATCCTGCAAGGCCTCTATGTAACCCTGTATAGCAAAAAGCGGGGTTTTAAACTCGTGCGAAATATTGGATAAGAAATCGCGGCGGAATTTTTCCTGTTTGCGAAGCTCGTCTATTTCGGTTTTTTTTTGTTTGGCCCATTCTTTTACCTCCTGCTCCACATCGGCAATGGGATTAGCGCTTACGTGCTCGCCAAGGGCATCCCTAAGGTCGCGGCCTAATTTCAGGTTGTGAATGAGTTTATAAATTAACTTGATACGGGAGTAAATGTACTTTTCGATGAGGTAGTAAAAAACGAAGTAACTTACACCAAGGGCTACCGTGAAGGTAACCATTACATCGTACCATTTATGCTGAAAATAAAAGTTAACGGCTGATAGCGTAATAGCCACGCCAAGCGAGGTTGTTAAAACCAATACACGCAAATTCATAGCGTAAAGCTACGATTTATAGATGATTAACTCCCATCTGAATGGCCAGCGCCATGTTAATTTAAAGTTATCAATTTGTGCTTTTTTTAATAAAACTAACAATTCGTGCCTTTTAAAGCCTCGCTTAACCGAAAGGGGGCCATCGTTACGGGCCATATCATTGCGGGTAAAAACATGGGTTATTAACACTATGGCATGGTATAAAAGCCAGTGCCGGTGCAGGTCGGTAATGATAATTCCTTTTTGTGCCGATGCGTGCATATTTTGAATAAGTGCTACCCAACGCTCATCATCAAAATGATGGGTGAATAAGCTGCAGATGATGATATCGGCTGGTTTGATAAGGTGTGCCTGGTCAATAACGTCTGCCTGCGTAAAGCTTATATCGGCATAATTTGTGGCTTGTTGCCGGGCGTACTTAACTGCTGCCGGAGCGGCATCCACTCCATTTAAGTTAAGATCAATTTGCCTGCTTTTAGCCCATTGGGCAATGGCAATCAAAGTATCGCCTCCGCCGCAACCCCAATCGCTTACGGTATAGCCGTTGCTTACCGGGAGTTGATTTAATAGTTTGATGATGCTTTTATGGCCACCAAACAACGCGTTCATCTTCCCCAGTCCTTCAAGCACCGGATTTATATCGGCAGATGGAAGATCAAAATCATCCATGATCTCCAGGGTATCGGTACGGTAACTTAAATCGGGCATATAATATCGAAGCTAAAAGCAGAATGCACAAAGCCGAAAGCTGGCGAATTGATTGTTAAAGCCATTTATCAACTTTGGGTGAAATTTATTAACAGACGCTATAATACAATACGCTTAAGCTACGCAAATGGTTGGCCGTGAGTTTTACTTATCAGGTATTGGGCTACCGAAGGCAGATGGCTTAGCGTATTTAAAGTAAAGGCCGTCATATTATCGTTGCCAAATAAACGCTGTAATTGCCGGCCAATCCAAAGCCTTTGAGCAAACTGTTTGTTCCAGCTTTGGGTATAGTCTTGCTCGAGGTCGGCGCGCTTATCAGGATTAAAGCTGCCCGGGTTGTAATGAGAGATAATTTTTTCTGAAAGAATTTTGGCCGAATGGATAGCCATAGTCATTCCGTTGCCACAAAGAGGAGCTATCATCCCGGCAGTGTCGCCGCTCATGAAGATATGGTTATCAACCGGGGCTTTTTTCTCAAAGGAGATTTCGTTGATCACTTCAGGCTTATCCAGTAAAAATTTGGCGCTACGAAAAATCTCATCCAGGTATGGATTTCTGCGGATCACGTTTTCTTCTAAAGCTTGCAGTGAACCATATTTGCGCAGATCATCGCGGTGAGCCATATAGCACATGCAATACCTGTCGCCATCGGTTTTGCTTACGCCGCAATAGCCGTCTTTATAGTTGTTAAGCTGGATCAGGTCCTCCGGGAAATCCATTTGCAAATGAAATTTTACCGCCAGGTAAGGGCTTCGTTTATAAAAAAATGGCCGCTTAAGTTTCTGATCGAGATTGGAGCGTTTGCCGAATGAGCCAATAGCAAGCGGAGCGGTCAATGTTTCGCCGGGAGTTAGTACTTCAAACTGATTATCAGTAAAACGGATATCCTCTACCCGGGTGCCGACTAAAACATTTACCCCTTCGGCAAGGGCTTTCTGATAAAGAAAATTATCAAAGGTAAATCTGCTCAGGCCAAAACCTCCCAGATCAAGCTTTTGCGAAAGTTTAGTTCCGGATGCTGCTGTTACCTCGAGCCGGTTAATGCGGGCAACGTTGAGCTCATCAAGATCGATATCCAATGAAGATAAAAAAGGGATTACCTCGTTAGAAATATATTCGCCGCAAACGCGGTGCATGGGATAGGTCTTTTTTTCGATGACTGTAACCTTCAACCCGGCGCGGTTTAGCAAAATGGCGTTAAACAATCCGGCCAGGCCTCCGCCAATTACAATTACATCGTTCATAACGGCTTAATGCATTTCAAGTATCATTCCCTCAACCGTTAATCCCGGACCGAAAGCAAAGCTCAGGATCTTTTGATCAACCAAATTGCCTGCCTTCAGCATTTTATCCAGCACAAACAAAATAGTGGCAGACGACATGTTGCCATACTCCTGCAAAACCTGGTAGGCAAAGGCATTGCTTTCTTCGGGTAGTTCCAAAGCGTCTTCAACCGCCTCTAAAATGGTACGCCCGCCGGGATGAACGGCATAAGCAGTAATAGCATCCATATGGGTTTTGGCCTTTTGCAAAAAACGTTCGGTAAGTGCTTTGATATGTTTTTTGATTTGTTTGGATACTTTGGAGGTAAGCTTCATTTCAAAACCGGTATTGCCCACATACCAACCCATCTCATTGCGGGCTTCAGCAACAAATTCTGAATAGAAATTTTTGAGCGAAAGGTAATTGCCGCTGCCTAAACGATTAGCAGCATTTTCGACCAGTACAGCTGCTGCTCCATCCGAAAACAACGAGTTGGCAACCCAGTTATCCAGTGTATTTACTTTTTGGAAATGCAAAGTGCAAAGTTCCACGCTTACCACAAGCACTTTGGCACTGGCATCCGCACGGCAGATATAGTCGGCAGCTTTGAGCCCGTTTATAGCACCATAACAGCCCATGAAATTAATGCAGGTGCGTTCGGTATCGCGGTTTAGTTGCAGCCTGTCCACCAGCTCAATATCAATACCCGGTGCGTGCATGCCCGTGCAGCTTATAGTTACGAGGTGGGTTATGTTACCGGTAATATCACTTTCGAAATTTTGAAGGCAGTTTTTTGCAGCGTTTACGGCGATGGCGATGGCCTCTTTTTCGTAAAGTTTTAAACGTTTTTGGGTATCAGGAAAAGGTTCAAGCCCACCAGATTGCTCAAAGAAGGTAAAATCGGCAGGGTCACGGTAACCAAAATCGGGGATCACCGAATAACGGTAGTCAATTCCCGAATGGTCATAAATTCCCTTTAACCTCGCTGCATTAGTTGCATCCAGGCCAAAGGCGTTAGCCATGAAATGGTAAATATCCTGCTGGGCAATACGATTGACGGGATTTGCTATCCCGATAGCACTGATGCAACTCTCCATTAAAAATAGTTAAGCCGTTTTACTTGCTGATCTCTGCCTCAACCGAAACGTTGGCTTCATTTGAAAGAATCAGGTTTTTGCCGCCTATGCCAAAATCTGTCCGCAATATCATGAAGCTTCCTTTCAGCTGCGCCGTGTTACCTGTTTCTACGTAGGTAAAAGGTATTTCGATCAACTTTGTTTTATCTCTAATAGTTACGTTAAAATTGCCGGTATAGTTGCTCCCGCTTTTACGTTTAAATGAAACTGACTTCATGGTGATCTTCGGATATTTGGCTACATCAAAATAATCCTCACTTTTAAGGTGGTTATCGCGGCTTTCATTATCGCTGTTTACGGTATTTGAAGCAACCGATGCTTCAATAGAGCTACCTGCCAAATCATTGGGTTTAAACTTAATATCGGCCTGCAAACCGCCAAAGGTGCCGCCTACATTAAAGCCCAGATTTTTGATCTTAAAGCTAACATCTGATTTGGTTACTGTTTGCGCGAAGCCCGCAATGGCTGCTAAAATTAAAAGTGCAGTTATAAAAATTCTCTTGTTCATGTTACATTAACGTTGTTTCAAACATAATAATTTATACTGAAGGAATTTTGTACTTAAGGTTGTATGTTTATAACGATAACCGGGCAACCTGGCGGTGCCTTTGGCAGTAATTAATGTAGTATTAAAAACAAGCAATGAAATTTAAGCAACTTATTCCTACCCGGTCGGCATTGGCGCATTTGCGGTTTGTGTTTTCTGTTTTTTTGCTGCCGGTATACCTGTTTGCCTTTAGCCAGGCCGATGGTGTGAAAACTTCAACAGCGGTACTTGTGTTTTTCATCTGGCATTTTCTTGCTTTCCCGGCCAGTAACGGATACAATAGTTATTTTGATAAGGACGAAGGCAGTATTGCGCTGTTAGCTAAACCTCCGGAAGTAGATATCAGTCTGTACTATTTTTCTATTTTGCTGGAGGTGATAGCGTTTTTACTCGGCTTTATCATTAGCTGGGAATTTGCTGTTGCGGTGCTTATTTATGGCATTATGTCAAAGCTGTACAGCCATCCTGCTACCCGCTTAAAAAAATATCCCATCATCAGCTTTTTAACGGTGTTTATTTTCCAGGGATGTTTCATTTATTACACCACCTATACAGCCCTTACCGGCACAAGCCTGTTTGGCCATTGGGATTTGGGCCTAATTATTCCGGGCGCTATCAGTTCGTGCCTTATCGGTGCTTCATATCCATTAACCCAGGTATATCAGCATGAAGAAGATAGCAGGCGCGGAGATAAAACACTCAGCATTATTTTAGGCTACAAAGGCTCCTTTATATTTTCAAGTGTATTGTTTGCTTCGGGGATAGCACTTTCCTACTGGTACTGGCACCTGGCGGGCATGATGCTAAACTTTTATTTCTTTTTGGTATGTGCAGCGCCTATATTTTTCTTTTTTAATTATTGGTTTTATAAAGTGGGGCAGTCAACAGCCAATGCCAACTTTAAAAATGCCATGCGCATGAATTTTATAAGCTCGGGTTGTATGCTGATCTATTTTGGGGTGCTGGCGGTATTCAGTTAAGATAAATGCAGTCCCCTATACGAACGAAATCGTGATGCTGCAATACCCGCAATATTTCAGCGAGTTGATAGTACTTATTGTCTGCTGAGTAAATTCAGGGTTTTATTTCTTTATCGTCGTTTTGTTCCGGTTTTAGTTCGGATTGGATAATATCTTTTTCCAGTTGCTTTTCATCTTTCCGGTTGCGCCTGATAATCCATATCAATAATATAATAACCGCAATAACTACGATGATTACTATGGGATAATTTACCTGGTCCATAATGGTTGGTATTTAGTGATTACTCGTGTAAGATCAATATTGCTTTTACCGATTTGTTCATCACCTGGTTCACTGTACTACGGGTAAACAAACGGTACACGATATTGTGATGATGTTTCACAAGGCAAAGCATATCTGTTTCGTGCGATTGGATAAAGTTCATGATGCCGTTTAATGCGCTGCTGCCCTGGATATAATTAAATTCCAGATCGGTATGTTTAATCAGGTCGCGTAAACGGGCTTCCCAAATCTGCACCTGTTCTGCATCGGTTTTTTCGGCTACATAAAGCACCTGCATTTTGGCCGAACCAAAGGCCTTGATCATTTCGTTGAGTGCATTCACATCAACTGCCGAAAGCCGGGTTTCAAAATCGGTGGCAAGGGTGATCATCGGCACGTTTTCGAACTTACTTTCCAGCGGTATGATCAGTGTCGGGATCTTTATTTTGGTTACCACCATGCTGGCATTGCTACCAACAATACCGCTAATGCCGGTAGCGCCCATAATACCCATCACCAGTAACTCAACCTCGTGCTTATCAACATAGCGGGTTATTACTGCTTTTAAAAAGCCTACATCGCAAAGCGTGGTAACCTTAACATTTTTATACTTGTCATCATTAGTATAAGTGCTTACCCATTCTTTTAACGCCTCGCGCTTGTTATTGTAGTAATCTTCAATGAAAATGGCGTTGTAAGTACTATTATTGATCCCTTCGGTTGGGTGTATAGCGTGTATGGCACAAACTTCGCGGCCTAATATAGTTGCCAGTTCCATGGCATAAGCCATGGCGTTTGCAGCGCATTTTGAAAAGTCGGTGGCTACCAGTATTTGTTTCATTTTACCCTATTATATAAACAAATGAAAAAGCATGAATAATAAAAAAGCTAAAATTATCGCAACCGGTAAGGTAAGTATCCAGGCTAAAGCGATATTTTTAAGCGTGCCGTTATTTAAATTTCCTTTCCCTCCGGATGCGACCATTGCCCCGGCTATCCCGCTTGATAATACATGTGTAGTACTAACCGGAAGGCCGAAGCCGGTACTCAAACCAATGGTTGATGCTGCCACTATTTCCGACGTAGCACCCTGTGCATAGTTCAAGTGCTCATTGCCTATTTTTTCTCCAATAGTGACTACAATTCTTTTCCAACCAACCATGGTACCCACACCAAGCGAAAGTGATATAATAGCAATAACCCATACCGGCGCAAAATCCGTCACATGCTCAAGCTCATTAGCTGCGGTACTAAGCACTTCCTTGTCTTTGGTCTCAAGATTTACACGGGGATCTTTAATTACAGCCCTTATATCTTTAATAATCCCTTCAACCTGTTTACGGTAACGGTAAGTTTTTGCTACTTCTTTTTCATTTTTTTCGGCCAGCGAAGCTTTGGTTTGATTAATAGCTACAGCCAGCTCAGTTAAAACAGGTTTTTTTTCGGTGTTGTTTGCAAGTTCGTGATTAATAACCTGCTCTGTTTGGTTCAATGCCGATAAAACTTTGCCATTAGGAACAGCATGGTTCACCGCAAAACGCGCGGGCAAAAATGCTATCAATATCAGCATAAATAAACCTACACCTTTTTGCCCGTCATTGCTGCCATGAAAAAAACTTACCAGTGTACAAGTGGTAACCAATAAAAGGCGGATGTGTATCGGAGGCCGGTCGTTTTCCCCGCTGGGGATATGAAACAAGGCATGTGATTTGGTAACATGTTTTAAAAAAAGCATCAGCAATGCCGCTGCGCCGAAACCAATTATTGGCGAAAGTATCAGCGATGAGCCAATTTCACCTGCCTTACTCCAGTTTACGCCGGGGCCATTATAGTAGAAGGTAAACGCAAGTCCACCGCCTATCATCGCGCCTATCATGGTATGTGAGCTTGAGCAGGGGATACCCAGGTACCAGGTGCCCAGGTTCCATACGATAGATGCCAATAGCACAGCAAGTACCAGACAGGCTCCAACACTCACGGGCAAAGTCATCAGCGTATCTAAAGGTACCAACTTTAAAATGCCCATAGCTACGGTAACCCCGCCAAGGCAAACACCTAAAAAATTAAAAAAACCCGACCATGGAATAGCATAAACCGGCCGCAGGGCTTTAGTATAAATAACTGTAGCTACCGCATTGGCTGTATCATGAAAGCCATTTACAAATTCAAAACCAATTACTGCCAGTATACAAAGAAGAAAAACGATGAGCAGGGAACCACTCAGATCCACCTGGCCAAGGAAGGGGAGAATAACCGCGGGGATTGAAAAATGCATAAAACTTTGTTAATGACGGGCGAATATGTTCCGCCCGCTGCTTTACTTCAAATAACCGTTTCAGGCATTTCCTTTAAGTGACTAAGATGTTAACATATTGTTATTTAATATTATGTAAACTTAACATGTAATTAAATTTGTCCGGGTTATTATAAAAAAATAGAGCCCTGTTTTTGCAGGGCTCCACGTTTTCATAGGTGATGTTAGTACTCGATAGGTAGATATAGATATATGTTGATCAAGCGGCAGACAGCGTTTGCTGTGCTGCTACCTGCTTGTTGTTGCTCATGAATTGGGTTTTAGCTCTGTAGTTTTTCAAATCCTCGCGTAACAGCTCCAGTAATTCGGCGTCAAAGCGGGCAAGTAGTTTAGTTATTGCTGGTGTTGGTTTGTATGCTTTCATAGGTAGATGGAGTTGTAGGTGATGTAGTTTTATGTGATTAGTTTAAGCAGCCGGTGTTAAGTATGGGGCTTTTGTTTTAATGGCTTTCAGATCGCTCATGATGATGTTTTTAAGCGTATTATCAAAGCTTGCTATCAGTTTAGTAGTTGATGTTTGTTTTTGCGTTTTCATGTTGTAGGTTTTTGAATGTTGTTAATATTTTAATGTCTTCGTTTTAGTCTTTCTTTTTGTCGTCTTCGTTCTCGCTGAGGTTATCGTGGCGGCGTTTAGCTTCTTTATATTGCCTCAGCATTTGTTCCTCATCGCGCGGGTCTGAAGTTTTGGTCGGTTCTACCGGGTTTTCCCATTCTTTCTCTTCTTCAGGCTTAACCGCTTTGTTTTTTGCTTCCATAACAGCTGCGTTTGATTAGTACTTCTCCAAATCAATGCCAAACTTTCAAATCAGGGCAAAAAAAGTCGTTGCAGCCTCAGATTTATTTTACATTTAGATGTAAATGGTTGACATTCAGTGCTGATTTTTATAAAAACTTTTTGCTTTTTTTTACCTGATTTGATTAGTTCAGCTATTCGAAGACAATAAACAGGTATGCGTTACCGAACATCAGTAGCAGTAGCGGACGCTTTTTTGTAGTATAGCAGATGCACCGCAATTACTATTACGGACAAGGCCGCACCAATGGCGCATACCCCATTCCATTCGTAAGTTTTCCAAACCACGCTGGCGAAGAATGTGCCCAGAGCCCCGCCTATAAAATAAGACACCATGTATACTGTATTGATGCGGTTACGGGCTTCGGGGATCAACGCGAAGATGATAGACTGGTTAGATATATGTGTAGCCTGGACACCCATATCCAGCAGAATGATCCCGACGATAAGCCCGATTATACTGTGGCTTGAAAAATAGAATACAATAAAGGAAATCAGTATAAGCAAAAGCGTATAAATAGATAATTTATACGCATCCATTTTATCACTCAACCTGCCCATAAAACCAACAGCCACAGCACCAAAAGCGCCAACCAGGCCAAACATACCGGCTGCTGCACTGCCTTCATTAAATTGTGGCTGTTTTAACAGGAATACCAGCGTTGTCCAAAACGCGCTGAAGCCGGCAAAGCATAAAGCCCCTCTGAAAGCCGCAAGTCTCAATTTAGGCTGAGTTTTTACAAGGTGGATCAGCGATTTCATCAATTTTCCGTAGTTGCCTTTATAATCGGGCTCAATTTCGGGCAAAAACAAAAATATCATAAGCCAGATGAGCAACATTAGCCCGGCAGCTATATAATACATGCTTCGCCAGCCAAAATGTTCGCCTATAAAACCACTTAATGTGCGTGACAGCAAAATTCCTATTAATAAACCGCTCATCACAAAGCCAATTTTTTTGCCGCGCTCATGCGGTTTGGCCAGGTGCGCTGCCATGGGAATCAGTAATTGGGGTATTATCGATGATACGCCCACCAAAAAGCCCGCTATCATGAGTATAGTAACTGAAGGGGCCATTGCGCTGGCAACTAAAGATATGATCATGAGCACAAAATCTATTAAAATAAGTCGCTTACGCTTAAGCATATCGGCAAGCGGCACTATAAATAATAAGCCTGTAGCATAGCCTATTTGCGTAAAAAGCGATATTTGTTGCGCTTTTTTGTCGCTTACTCCAAATGTGTGTGCCATATCGGCCAGCAATGGTTGGTTATAATATATGTTAGCTACCACCAAACCTGTAGCTATGGTCATGATCCATAAGGTTAATGGTGTAAGGTGCGGATGTTGTTTTTGGGTATGTGCAGACGTCATATTTTAAAAGGCAGCATAAATTTGTTGCAAAAGTGTTAAAGCATCTTTAAAAAAAAGCTTTCGTAAAGTAATTTTTATAACGCGATTGCGTTTAGGACATAAATTGATTTAGCAAAACTTTGTTCTTTAAATAT
The DNA here is from genome assembly GCF_047324315.1 of Mucilaginibacter sp. Mucisp86. Lineage (NCBI taxonomy): Bacteria > Pseudomonadati > Bacteroidota > Sphingobacteriia > Sphingobacteriales > Sphingobacteriaceae > Mucilaginibacter > Mucilaginibacter sp. Mucisp86. The sequence goes on along the minus strand of NZ_CP168503.1, from coordinate 2,319,333 downwards.
TAAAAAGAATGGTTTTGGTCGATGAAATTGGCTTGGTTTTGCTGTTTTTAATTTAAAATAAGCCGAAAAATGTGAAATAAATTGATTTTGATCTTGTTTTTTGACTTTATTGTCTCTTTAAGCCTTGGTTTTAACTTAAAAATTATATAAAATTAAGTTTTTGTAAACTTTAAAATAAAAAACAGTAAATTTTTGTTTATAAAAACAGACGTTGTTGATATTAATAAATGATTTTGAAAAAATTAGTAGATTTTTAATGATTTATTCTTATTTTTGACAATAAGATATCGGAAAGCGAAGTAATTAATAAAACTTACAAAAAAATTACAAAAAATATTTTTCGAATATCAAAACTTAGTGTTACTTTTACACCGTGTTAAAGATAGCACACACACATAAAGTAGTCTTCTCATAATTTAGGTTTATAATTGGTTAGTAAAGGCCCCTGCCCAACAGGGGCTTTACTTTTTTACAAGCTTTTCGTTTACCTTCGGAGTCTGAAGTATCCGGTAAAAAACAGGAACTTTATTTTACTTGGTTAAGTTGTTGTTTGCAGTTAAGCGTGCTTTTCAAAACAAGATGATATTCTATGGATTTTAGTGTGTGGGCAATTGTTGAAGAGAAGATGGTGGTCTGCTATTTCAGTTAAAAACAACAGACCACAAAAATCATTTGCCTATGCGGTACAAGTTGCCATTGTCTGTAACGCCATATAAAGCACCATCTTTTCCGGTAACAAGCGAGCGCCAGCGTTCGTTTTTATCTTTAAGCAAGCGCTCTTCGGCTATTACTTTATTGTTTTTGATCACCAGGCGGGCGATGTGTGAGCCGCCGAGCGCGCCAACAAACAAATTGTTTTTCCATTCGGAGATCAGGTTGCCTGTATAAAAAGTAATGCCGCATGGCGAAATGCTCGGATCCCAATAATAAACCGGCTGGGTAACGCCATCTTTTTGCTGGATGCCATCACCAACTTTCTGGCCACTATATTCAATACCATAGGTAACTACCGGCCAGCCATAATTTTTACCCGCACGGATGATATTGATCTCATCGCCACCCCGCGGACCAAATTCGGCTTCCCATAACTCACCGGTTACGGGATTGGTGGTCATGCCTTCGGGGTTGCGTAAGCCATAAGCGTAAATTTCGGGGAGTACGCCACTTTTGCCGGCAAATGGTCCGCCGGGAACAGGTTTGCCATCGCGGGTAATATGAATAACCTTGCCTACTGCGGCCCCAAGGTCCTGTGCTTTCATGCGGATATCTTCGGCGCCATGTTCACCTGTACTTACAAATAGGTTGTCTTGTTTGTCAAACACCACACGCGACCCAAACTGTAAATGTCCGTTATATGCTGGCTTAGCACGATAAATTACCTGTACGTTTTCAAGCTTGCTATCATCGGCAGATAATTTCCCCTTGGCTACTGCAAGCTGGAAACCGCCATCAGCCTGCTCAGAATAAGTCCAGAACAAGGTGCGATTTTTAGTAAACGACGAATCGAAATTAACATCCAGCAAACCGCCCTGGCCACCAACGGCAACTGCAGGCAGGCCAGTAATATCTTTATCCAAATTGCCATCGGCTTTTAATATCTTCATGGCACCGCCTTTTTCAGTGATCAGAAAACGACCATCCGGCAGGCAACGCAATGCCCACGGTGATTTTAATTGGTGATTAATCACAGTAACGTTTAACCTGGTTTTTGTTTGCGTGCCGCTTATACGCGTTTGTCCTTTAAAAGCAGATTTGTAATCGCTATTGGGCTGTTGGGTTTCAACAGGAGGCAGCGATTGTGCTTTAACCTGTCCCGTGAAAATGCCGATGCATAAGGCGACCATTAAAATAGATTTATTGTTTATTGGCATGATGATTAACTGTTAACTGTACAAGTATGGAATCAAATATAGGCAGCAAAATAAGATAGACGGCAGTTTTTATGTCTGCCTTTTGTTACATGGGAAATAATAAGCATTGTTGTTTACTGGCTTGTTGAGCGAATTTTTTCTGTAAAAACAAATGATTAAGCATGTGTTAAATATAGGCGATTAAAAAAAATAAATTATATTTTAGATGTGTACAACTTATACTATATTTGCAGCCCACCAATGGGGGATTAGCTCAGCTGGCTAGAGCGCTTGCATGGCATGCAAGAGGTCATCGGTTCGACTCCGATATTCTCCACTTAAAAAAGCGCTTGCACTTTGTAAGTGCTTTTTTTATGCGTTATTCCCTCGTTTTAAAGCTTGCGTTATAGGCTGTTGATGGGTATTTGTTTTGTATCTGCAAAACAATTTTTTGCGCCCTTTTCTAATTGTCCTCAGTTTTCCGGGCAGGTCCGTTGATTGCCTCTCTTTACAAAGCAAATTTATTTTATTCCTCATAAAATTTCTGCTTGATCCGGGAGGGGGCTAAAAAAAGCTTTGAACGCAAAAAAGCCTTACTTTTCAGTAAGGCTTTAGCGGAATGGACGGGACCGGTTTTGGCTTACCCATGCGCTACTATATTCCTTATTGTGAAGTAATTATAAAATCTATTATCGCCTTTGTTACCCTCAATGTTACCCTATAACACTGATTCTATTTTAGCGATTTTTGGAAAGAACATTTTCTAATAAGTCAAACTTAAAGAATTAATTTTGAAAAAGCATTGTCGGTTTATTTATAATTGTTTTGCTACTGCTGGCCTTGCCTGGTTACCGTTATCATGGCAGTCTGTTGGCTAAGAAAATGTTTGCAGGCAGCCTGCTTTTTGCGATGGGCCTTCAAAACGCATTGGTTTCCATGGTTTTCGGTTCTTTAGTCCGCTACCCACCTGACAGGCACCGTTACTGACCTCGGTATTGAGTTCGCGCAGGTATTGCAAAAATCAAACACTGACCGGCCTTTGCTTAAATCGCTCATCAGGCTGCGGCTGGCGATCATTTTTTTCTTTATGTGCGGCCCGTTCCGTGGCGTTACCTGTTCCGTTCCTGCTAAGTATCAATAAAAACAGACAGGACTGTTCGGCGAAAGCCAACACTGGATTCAAAATACTCATTCCAAACAGGCTAGTCAGGGTCAAATCAAACAGGGTTTACTTGCCCATACTTCTTACACCATTTGATCTCTCATCAGCTGCGTATCTCACGCCGCATAAAAAAGTAATAAGCAAATGCAAAACAGCCTACCGTTGATGCCATTAAACCGCTTACTTGCGGCCATACGATCATGACACTTTCCTTAAACGGCAGCGGAGCCGGTATAGCGCCCGCCATTTGCTCCATGGTTACCGGACCAAGGCTGCGAACGGAAGGCATCAGTAAAGTGGTAACTGCATCTGAGTAAAGCTGGTTCGGAGCGATACGTTGCAGATTCAAGATAAGATCGTTATAACTAATGATCTCGGCTTGGGTAAGATAAGCCGGATCAGGTAAAAAGGACTTGACAATAAGGTTAATAACGATCTGGTAAAATATCGTGAAGAATAACCAAACGCCGATTGCCGTAAGCGCGGAAGTTGCGGCTTGCTTAAATAAGATGGAAAGCATGATAGATAAGCTCAACCAGAAAGCCACATAAGCAATAGTGATCACAATAAACCCCAGTATGCGAAGCAATTCCTGCGGCTCCATACGCACGCCAGTCAGTACTAACCCTCCTCCTATCATCAGCAAAGCCAATGCAAAAAATAAACCGCTAACAATAACCAATGCGCTCACAAATTTGGCCAGCAGCAAATTATCCCGGTAGATGGGCTGCGCCATCAGGCGGGTTAAGGTACCGCTGTTCTGCTCGGAATTAACCGCGTCAAACCCTAAACTGATGCCCAGCAACGGTGCCAGAAAACTCAGGAACACATGAAATGGCGGGATGGAATTGTCCGTTGTCGTTAACAATTTCAGGTATAAAAAAAGGTGATCAGGATCTTTTGTATTTCCTATTGCTGATTTGATATTCGCCAGCGATACGTACATCGCGGCGATAAAAGTAAGCACAATAAGCGCAATCAATATGCTGAAGCGCCAGCTGCGTATATGATCCGCTATTTCCTTATGAATCATAACACCAAAAGGCCCCGGATCAAGAGATTGACTTTTCATAGCTTGTATTTTTAGTACTATTTGATTCAAAATATTTCTGGTAAATATCGTCGAGTCCATAATTTTTTTGATTGACACCGATCACATCTTAGCCTTTTCCAACCAGAAAGCGAACAAGAGTGGCAGTTACATCGCGGCTGCTGGTAAATTCCAGTTCATTTTCGTGGATGCGAATCCGGGTAATGGCTTCCCATGCCTGGAGTTCCGGCTCCTGCTGCCAGGGTTGTATCTCTCAGGCAACTTGGCTTGATTCCGGGAAAGGCAACTTTAGGCAAACTGGTTACCGGCTTTTTAATCGGTCTGCTTATTGCCGGGCTGCATTTGGCTTTAGTACTGATTTTTGGGCATATCAGTTTGATACGTGCAACCCCGTCATTTTACGCGGTCGCTTTATCTTTCCTGCTCTATTTGGTATTGGCGACAAGGGAAGAAATTGCATTTCGCGGTTATGCCCTTCGCAGCCTGTCCTATAAGATCGGCCCCTGGAAAGCGCAGATCATTATTGCCTTCATTTTTGCGCTGGAACACTCGGCTGGAGGCTTTACCTGGCAGCAGGCCTTTTTTGGTTCCGGTGCAGGCTCCGTACTATTTGGCCTGGCAGCCTTGCGCACCAAAGGCATAGCGCTGCCTATTGGACTTCATGCCGCCTGGAATTTTGGGCAATGGTGTTTCGGACTTAAAAACATACCGGGGATTTGGCAGGTTTCAGTCAGTAAGGGATTTGAAGAAAGTAACGAACAAATCATTTTAATTTGCTACCTGGTCGTCATGGGGCTGGCAATAACAGCCTTTTACCTTTATCCTTTAAGAACATCATTAAAAGCCGAAAAAGTATAAGACTAACACGCGGATTGCAGGTATTCAAGTATATTCAAATACATTCAAGAAAAAAATGCACAAAAATTAACCCGATATTTCCCTAAAAAAGTCATCCAATGTATGTAGCTTATTTCAGACCCATTGCAAAAAAAATAGTGTACAACTATTTCTTCGCGATACTATTCCTTTTTTTAGTCTGTTCCGCGAAGGCACAATCCCTTTACGTAGACCCTTTGAAAGGAAATGACCAGGCAAAAGGCACATCAACTGAGCCGCTGGCGAGCCTGAATAAAGCGGTAAGCCTCGCAAAAGATTTTACCGGAAATAGCAACATTGATATTAAGCTTGCTCCCGGTTTATACGTAGTCACGCAGTCATTGAAAATTGAATCCAATACGCAGGCTGTTTCAGGTAAATTCACCATCGGGGCGTTGGTGATGCCGGATGATCCGGATTGGACACCTACTAAAATGCCAGTCATCCAGGTAATAGTAGATTCCAACAGGTTTGGGAAGCTTTCGCATGCAAGCGTCGCCTTTCAGGTGGAACGAAATCATGTGGCGCTGAAAGGATTAAAGTTCTTAGGGAACCCCAACCCGGTATCGGTATACTTTTATGCTATTGAGCGAAGGAATAATGCTTTAAAAGATCTGGAAATCTCACAGTGCTATTTTATCGGAGAAAAAAATTCGGCGCCCATCCAAGGAGGCATCTTTGCCCAGGGCGAAGGTATCCATATTGATCACTGTATATTTTACAACTGCAAGAATGCCGTCTTATAATTCCTCAATGTAAAGGATTTTTTCATTACGCACTCTATTATTTACGGCGCTTACGAAGCAGCCATATGGCTGGGATATGGAGCTGATGCAGACCTGCCTTTTACCTTTCACGATAACATCGTTGCCAATGGCAATTATTTCTGGGTAGGGGATAAAGGCATCCATAAAAATTACCTGTTCAGCAATTCGGTTATTTCCGGTCAAAAATGAAGCAGGTTTTTTAGGATCAGCGAATAGTCGGTCGACTGAAGATGATAAGTCCTTCGTCCCGCCGCATCCATGTTCCTGATAAAACGGTAATCTTTGTGAACCCGGTAAATGGTGGCGTTTCCTTCGAATCGTAACCGGTTCTTTGAAACACGCAGCAGATATTCGCCAGCTTGTTGCGAAAATAACTGGTCAGGTGCGATATAGGCGCCGAACGGATCCTCTTCGGCCATTATTATCTGCCCGTTTTCTTCCCGGTCACATAAAGAGAAAGAGGAGAACAGCCCAAAAGGAGTCGGCCTGAAGCAACTGCGGTTGACATACTTTTTTAAGGTGTTCAGCTCCTTATCGCTTAGTTTTTCTGTGTTGAATTTAACCCCGCGCAGCCGGTTGTAAAAGGTCGGGCTTGCCAAAAAAAGCCCGGCCTGAAAAAGCGGGTTTGACAGGACCGATCTGATGCCCTGCCGGTAAAATGCAGTGGAAAAGACCGGCAGCCGGAGGAGCAGAAATTTAGAAAGATGGTAAGACATGGAACGGTCAAATTCTTCTTCGGCATCAGTCCGACGTAGATAATGTACGGGGCAGCGAATCTTTCAAAAAGCAAGGAGCCCGCATTTAATAAGCGCTACCTGACTATCCGGTACCGGGTCTTGAGGCAGCTCACGCAGAAATAACGCCTGACGGGTAGAAAAAAGAAGATCTTCTGCAACAACCAGCCAGCGGGTAGTTCGTAGCGGAACCTCTCCCGGTATTTCCGGCAGTATGCAGCGGGTGGTTTTACCGGATCATTCATCAAACCGCATTCCCCGCATCTTTAATATCAAGTTGCCCCAATAACCCACCCCCGGACCGGATCAGAACATTATCCAGGTCAGTAAGCGATAAGGTTGTCCGGGTGACTTGCGTTGTGTCTACAATATGGATCGCCCCACCCCCAAGTATGCTGCTGTTGGGAAAAAAAACAACATTCCGGCCTCCCTTTTCATCGACCAGGATGCCCAATTGCTGCGAGTCCTGCCATTGGACCAGGACAGGCACACCGTCATTTTGCTTAACATGCAGTTTTTCCTCCATCATTGATTTGAGGAAATCGTAGCCAGGCATCATATCCAGTACCTGATGTTCAAGCCAGTTTTTTGCGCGGCTTAATAAGGTAATATGAACAAGGATACCTAATGCAAAAACAAAGGCGATCAGGACGAGGAGGACGACCGGAAGCAACAGGAGCAAGCCCCCATGCGCTTTTACCCATGGATTATTTTGCGCATTACCGACAAACGTCAAAATTCCGCTTATTGCCCCGCTGAAAACCCAGCTAAGCGCAACAAGCGGAATTAAAAAAATGATCCCGTTGATAAATGTGTTGCGGATGATGCCGCTGGTTTGCCGTATAATGCTCATGATGCTATCCCTTTTGAAATGTCCATCTCCCCTGAAACAATAAATTGCCTCCTCTTTATTTCATAAAAATAACAAAGCAGGTGAAAAAAGCAAGTGCATTACCGGGCGTTCTTTTTGTTGCTTATTTCATTACGCAGTAGCTGCGCAGTGGTTTCCATTTGTTCCAGCGCCTTGCTCAACCGTATGCCCGCGGCATCATTCCCGCTAAAATATTGGTCTGCTTCAGCTTCAGCGATGGCCATCTGTTCCTTAAGCTCTTTCATCTTTTCCGTATTATAATCATTAAAATTTTTCATGTTATTAAAAATTAGCGGATCATATTAAATTATGCAATGGTCGAGGCTTGTTAACGCCGGCATTGTCAGTGACTATACAATAGTAGCTAATAATCGGTGCAGGCGTTTAAGCTAAGTGTATTGAAATCCGTGACAACAATATCGATAATTACTTAATACACTTCTGAAAATCAGCTTGATAAAGCTGCGTGGTCTACCAGCCCAAAATCAGTTTCTTTTCCCGCCCGATCCATCTTGCTTCACTTTGCTGAACACACTGCTGTTGGCCACAGCGTCTTATCTCTTTGACAATATATCCCTGATCTCGGTAAGCAAAGTTTCTTCTTTGCTTGGAACCGGCGCCGGGGCAGGAGCAGCCACTTCTTTCTTCTTAAGCGCCATGATGCCTTTAACAATAATAAAAATACAGAAGGCAACAATTAAAAAATCGATGACATTATTGATGAACATGCCGTAATTGATGGCCGTTTCCGGTGTCTTTCCCGCTGCCGGTTTGAGCACATATTTCAGGTCCTTGAAATCGATGCCGCCGGTAAAGTAACCAATGGGCGGCATCAGGATATCATTGACCAATGAGGTCACGATCTTACCAAAAGCCGCGCCGATAATGACACCGACCGCCAGATCGACAACGTTGCCACGCATGGCAAATTCCTTGAATTCTTTAACAATAGCCATTTTTTTGTTTGTTAGTGTTTAATGTATCTGTTAATTATTGTTATTATTAAACTACCAGTTATCTTGCTTTAGGCAGTCAGCGGGAAAATCCTTGCTGAAAAACCATGAGCTGCCACCGCGATGAACATTTAACTGTGGCAAATGCTGCTGTATAGCAAACCGCCGGTCCTCAAACTCCGGCGGCAGCAGCAATTTCTTACCTAACCTTTCCAGTGGTTCATCGACCGTAAAGCCGGGCTGATCCGTAGCGATGCCAAACAACATACCACCAGGTTCCCGGAAATAGAACGAATTGAAATAAGGACGGTCAAATTTTGCGCCGACCTCCCATCCCAAAGCTGAGATTGTCTGGTGGTAAGCCAATAGTGCTTCGTTGTTCCCCACCTGAAAGACAATGTGATGAACTACGCCGCGCCCTTTTTGGCCGGCTGCTTCGTCCTGTGCATCCAGGAGGTCGATGATATTGGCGCCAGACGAACCGGGCGTAATAAACCGGTAACGGTCGCCCTCTTGTCCAAGCAGCTGGTAGCCTAAGATATCCGTCAACGTATCTGCTGTCGCCTGAAGGTGGTTCGTTGCAATGGTAACCTGGTGCAGGCCATTGATTTCAGGCCGGGTTTCGTTATCCGGCACAGCCGAAGTGCTGACAGCGGTCAGTTCCAGTTTTAACCCATCCGGATCATATAGCGTAAGATAAGGTTCGCCAAACTTTTCCGCTACCGGGTGATGGGATATCCGATAGGTTTCCAGGCGGTCTAACCAGTTGCCCAGACTATCCTGTGGAACAGCAAGACCTACTTCATTGACCTGCCGCGCGCCGCGCCGCCCGCGAAGTACTGCCGGCAGCAGGAAGAAACTCAGCAATGAACCGGGCGAACCTGTTTGATTACCATAATAAAGATGATAAACATTGGGGTTATTAAAATGAACGGTCCGTTTAACCAGGTCCAGGCCCAATACCCCGGTATAAAAGTCCAGGTTGCCTTGCGCACTTCCCGCGACGGTTGTTATATGATGCAGTCCCTGGATCATTTCTTTCAGCGATTCTTTAACCGTGCAGGGCAGGGTGGTGTTGTGGCAGCAAACGCCAAAACAATGTTGGAAAATGAGGAGGAAAAATGACATCCATTGCCCCGGTGAGAAAGTCCGAATTGAACTTTACCCACCCTGGAGACAATAGGAAGGCCGTATATATCCGTTGAAGCAGTAGATAACAAGATGATAGTAATCAGCAATAAAAAAATAGTTCTTCGTTGAAATTTGTTAGCAAACCGCAATAGATCCAATAGTGTTCCGGCAAAAGCTCCAATAGATATACAGTGCAACACAATATTAGCTAATATCAATGAGCAGATTCAGTCAAAAACTATCGAAAATGGTGAAAACTCTGCCATAAATCATTCTTACTGATGAACGATTACAAAGTTTACTGCACCGTCCGTCGTAAAACCATAATTGATTTAATCAATAATATAAACCCCGGAAAGATGGACAAGCCCCGGTTGAGCACAATGCCGTGAAATGCTAAACCTTAGGCTCGGAGAAATGAAAAAATGGCAGTACAACAGGATTCAGGCTTAGCAATTTTGCATCAGCGCCCGGTATTCACTTGGTGTCAGCGTCGTTTTAGTTTTAAAGAAATAGGAGAAATAGACCAGGTTTTTGAACCCCAGATGAAATGCAATCTCTTTGATAGACATTGCCGAACTGTGTAATAATCTTTTCGCCTCCAGCAAAACTCTCTCCTGGATCATTTCCAGTGCCGACATGTGGAATTGCTTTCTGCAGATAATTCCCAGATAATTGGGCGTAATACAAAGGTGATTGGCATAAAAGGAAACGGATTTCTGTGTCCTGTAATGGTGTTCCACCAAAGAGTGGAACTTAAAAGATAAAGGATTGGACTGGTAAGTGACCACATCCCCAAATTTATCTTTTGCCCATAAGGTGATCATCAGCGTAATTAACCTGCATCTGGCATTGATCAGCTCCGTAAATACGGAAGTTGAGCCTAATTCTGTCTTAATGGATAAGAACTCGTTGTTTAATTGCTTGAATGTTTTTGGATCAAGGTTTAATACGGCATGCTGAATAAATTGAGTAAAGGAAAATTGCAGTTTTGAGGAAAAAGTTTCCGTTAGCGCCCTGTTGATAATGAGCTCTTTTCCTTTAATTTCCGGGCCGAACTCCCAATGATGAACCTGCCCGGGCGAAACCATTTGGACCTGCCTGGGTTTTATCTCGTGATCCGTATTGTCAATACGGTGAATACCGCTGCCACTCTCAAACAAAAGCAATACGAATGAATCATCTTTGGGGAATTCAACGTTTGTCCCGCTTTCAAATTCGTGGTAAATAACATAATCTTTCCTTTCAAACCCCGCATCTTTGATCGCCGGAAGATAGCTTTTGATTTTTTTCCTCATTAAAATAAGATAATCACCAGGGGTAACGGATACCATACGGCATCATGGTTGCCCGAACACCAGTTTTGAATTAGAACTGTAGCTAAATTAAACAATAATTATTTTAAAACCTGCCGCTGTCGCTCCGCATACCATTCATGACGGCCTGACTGCCCGGAACAGGAATAACAAACCGGCAAATTACAAATATTCCTATACCTTTCGCTTACTGCTGGGCATTGCCCTGTTGCAGCCGTCGCAGCTCGTACTGCAGCTGCTGAACCCTTTTCAACAAGTGCGTTATCGCCTCCAGACCCTCCATATTGATCTCCAGCTCGTAATGGAGACGGATATATTTTTCAAGATCGGCAAGCTGCTCAAAGCCGATCATATCACCCTGATCTGAACGCATCAGCTCTATTAAACCGTGCTCTCTCAACGAATACACAAATGTTGTCTCAACCTGATAATAAACACAAAATTGGTCAACTGATATTTTTTTATGCGTAGCCATAATTACTTCTTTTGACGCTCCTCGGCCAGTTTATGAAACAATTCTTTTTCCTTTTCAGAAAGGTTTTTAGGGACTTGTACCTGATACGTAACATAAAGGTCACCATAAACACCTTCCTTTTTATAAACGGGAACACCCTTACCTTTCAAACGGACCTTGGTGCCATTTTGGGTTTCTGGTGCCACTTTTAGTTTGACTTTTCCACTCACGGTATCGATCATTTCCTCGCCGCCTAATACTGCCGTAAAAAGATCCAGCGGCTGGTCGGCATACAGATCATTGCCTTTCCGGGTAAACCCGGTATTGTTGTGAATGCTGAAAGTGATATACAGGTCGCCGTTCGGACCGCCATGCTGACCCGGTGCGCCGTAACCGGCGATCTTTATTTCCTGTCCATCCTCAATGCCCGCAGGGACGGTCACACGGATATTCTTGTCGTTAATAGTAAAGGTTTGTTTATGGGTTTTGAAAATATCTGACAAGTTCAGCTGAACCGATGCGCGGTAGTCCTGCCCCTTAAAGCGGGTCTGGCGACCTCCGCCCCCGCCGCCACGGTTACCGAACATGGAGGCAAAAAAATCGGAATAATCATGATCATCGCCGTCGAAAGAATAATACTCACTACCCTGTCCCTGCCCGAAAGGATTTCCCCTGGAACGCCCCTGCGACTGTTGCTGGCGGCGTGCTTCTTCAAATTGCTCCCCATGTTTCCAGTCAGCCCCGTACTGGTCATATTTCTTCCTTTTTTCAGGATCACCCAGGACCTCATTCGCCTCATTGATCTGCTGGAAGAGCTTCACGGCTTCCGGATCATTCGGATTCAGATCCGGATGGTGCTTGCGTGCCTGCTTTCGATAGGCCTTTTTGATATCGTCAGCTGACGCCGTTTTATCCAGTCCTAAGATCTTATAGTAATCGACATATTCCATGCTTCAAAAAAATAGCCTTATTTATTAGTGTGGTTTATTTATAGTTGGCAATGCCTTATCCTTTGACACCTGTCTTTCTCCCGCAATTTCAGCAAACGATCATCTAATGGAAAAGTAGACTTAATAGCCTGATTTAACAGCAATAGTGTTAACCTGACCTGTATTTTTCTTTAAGCCTGACATATAATCAACGATGCTTTTGCATTAATAATGGATATCATCTGACAACCATAGCGCTCAGCTGTTCCAAATGTGCTTTTGCTTGCCCAACGGCATGCCGAAGGTAGCAAATGACGAATGTAAAGTAACCGGGCCCGTCGCCTAATGAATGATTTGCGATATCAAATTCACTCTTTTCGACACCATTATCAAAAGGCGGCTTTTTTTTATTAATTATTATTGCAATATCCGAGTTGGGTGAATTACCTGTATGGGTTTCACCGTTTGCCGGCGGGCATTTCAGGGCTAATTAAAAAGGCTTAGAAAGGTTCGTCAAACAACACCGGGGTCATTGGGTCTGCAATTTGTACATTTCATTCCGTTTGCACGGTAATTGCCTAAAAATCAAAGCAGTAAAAGAATTTTAATTAATTGTTCAACTAATCACTTAAATATTATGGGAAAAATTATTGGAATTGACCTGGGAACCACCAATAGTTGCGTAGCAGTAATGGAAGGCAGCGAACCGGTGGTGATCGCCAATGACGAAGGACGCCGCACGACCCCTTCCGTTGTCGCATTTTTAAAGAATGGGGAACGTAAGGTGGGTGATCCCGCCAAAAGGCAGGCGATCACCAATCCGCAGAACACGATCATGTCCATCAAACGCTTTATGGGGCGGCGTTTTGATGAAGTGACCGAAGAGATCAAGCACTGCAGCTATAAGGTTGTGCGTGGTGATAATGATACGATACGCGTCGATATTGACGGCCGCTTATATACGCCGCAGGAAATCTCTGCTATTATCCTGCAGAAAATGAAAAAGAACGCGGAAGATTATCTTGGGCAGGAAGTAACAGAAGCGGTAATCACCGTACCGGCCTATTTTAATGATGCACAGCGCCAGGCGACAAAGGAGGCCGGGGAAATTGCCGGTTTAACCGTTCGGCGTATCGTCAATGAGCCGACCGCAGCAGCGTTGGCTTATGGGCTTGATAAAGGAGACCGGAGCCATAGGGTTGCCGTATTTGACCTTGGAGGCGGAACCTTCGATATTTCGGTTCTGGAGTTAGGCGATGGCGTTTTCGAAGTAAAATCCACGAATGGCGATACCCATTTAGGTGGTGACGATTTTGATAAAGTGATCATGGACTGGCTGGCTGATGAATTTAAAAAGGAAGAGAACATAGACCTGCGTAAAGACCCGATGGCTTTACAACGCTTAAAGGAAGCCGCTGAAAAAGCAAAAGTGGAACTGTCATCGGCCACGGAAACGGAGATCAACCTGCCCTATGTCACCTCTGTTGACGGGGTTCCGAAGCACCTGGTTAAAAAACTAACCCGTGCGACGTTCGAGAAACTGTCTGATAAACTTTTTACCCGTTGTTTGAAACCCTGTGAGGCAGCCCTGAAAGATGCCAAATTGAAACCTGCGGATATAGAGGAGGTGATCCTTGTCGGAGGCAGTACGCGAATCCCGAAAGTACAGGAGATCGTTGAAAAGTTCTTTGGCAGGAAGCCCAATAAGAGTGTTAACCCGGATGAAGTTGTTGCTCTGGGAGCGGCTATTCAGGGCGCTGTCCTGACCGGGGATGTGAAGGATGTTGTTTTACTCGACGTTACCCCGCTTTCCTTGGGGATCGAAACCATGGGCGGCGTGATGACTGCGCTTATCCCGGCAAACACGACCATTCCGGCAAAGAAATCAGAAATATTCTCCACCGCGAGTGATAACCAGCCGGGTGTTCAGGTGCATGTTTTACAGGGGGACCGCGCCCTGGCAAAAGACAATAAAAGCCTGGGTATCTTTAACCTGGACGGGATACCCCCGGCACCAAGGGGCGTACCTCAGGTCGAGGTGACCTTTGATATTGATGCGAATGGTATATTAAATGTCAGCGCTAAAGACAAAGGCACGAATAAAGAACAAAAAATACGTATTGAGGCAGGCAGCGGACTGAGCAAGGAGGAGGTTGAAAAAATGCGGGAAAGCGCCAAAGCAAATGAGGCGGCTGATAAAGCGGCCAAGGAGAAGATAGAAAAACTTAATCATGCCGACAGTCTCGTATTCCAGACCGAGAAACAATTGAAAGAGTTCGGTGATAAAATCTCCGGCACCAATAAGGAGGCGATTAATGGCGCATTGTCCGCTTTAAGACAGGCGCATGAGCAACAGGATATCGCCGGCATCGACCGCGCTGTGGCAGATCTGAACGCGGCCTGGAGCGCCGCCAGCGAAGAGATGTACAAAACCGCTGATAATACAGGCGCTGGCCCGGAAACAGGCGGACAACCGGCCGGCGGGGATGACGACGCAACGGATGTACAGTTCGAAGAGGTCAATTGATCGAAGGGAACATACGGATCGTCACAGGTCTGCATTTGATACCGGTTTGTACATCTTTTTATTGATTTATATATGACGGGGCGTAAGAGCGCCTCGTCATATAACAGATATAACCGGAAGAATACTTATAATTTTTAAATTAATGTCCAGATCAATAAAGGCGTGCATTTGAACTAAAACGACTATTTTTATATTAATTATCATTTTCGCCTGATTAGGATAAGCAATTGCCGATTGATTTATTTTATTATCATTCTAATAATCAAAATTAATTATGACCGATCTGCCATTAGTTGGAACAAAACACAAGCCTATCCGGAAAGTGAATGGCTTTATCGGGTCACCCTCGCTGGATACCCTTTCGATAGAGGAACCGCTCGAAATAGGGATAGGCTATGGACCAGGAGCAGATAGAATGCAAAAAAATATCTCGGTAACCATGCGTACTCCCGGCAACGATCTGGAATTGGCACTGGGGTTCCTGTTTACGGAAGGCATCATTTCCTCTTATCACGATGTAGCTAATGTTTATCATGTTGATATGGCCTGTTCCTCCCAAAAAGAGAACATTGTTCACGTAGAACTGACGGAGGCCTTCAGCCCTCAGCTGATGCAATCGGAAAGGAATTTTTATACCACGTCCAGCTGCGGTGTCTGCGGAAAAGGGTCTATCCAATCGATAAGGACGGTTAGCCCGTTCAGTGGCTGGGCCAAACCTGAACTGAGACTGCCTACACCGGTACTCTACGAGTTACCCCGGAAATTAAAAGCTGCACAGAGCGGGTTCGCTGCTACTGGCGGCATTCATGCCTCCGGTTTGTTTTCACTGGCCGGCGAACTGCTCTTGCTGCGGGAAGATGTCGGGCGGCACAACGCGCTCGATAAATTGATCGGCAATGCGCTGGCTTGCGACATGCTGCCTTTGGACCAGCATATTTTATTGCTAAGCGGCAGGGAGAGTTTTGAATTGATCCAAAAGGCAGCAATGGCCGGGATCTCCATTGTGGCCGCCATTGGTGCTCCATCGTCCCTTGCGGTCGAACTGGCCACGGAATTCGATATGACGCTTTTAGGCTTTTTAAGAGAAGACAGGTTCAATATTTATAGCTCAAGCGAACGGATCTTAATACCGACATCTTATGAAAATTAGAATAAAAGGCAACTCACTCCGCTACCGGCTGACACAATCGGACGTAACCCGGCTGAACCAGGAAGGTTTCCTCCAGGAACAGACGGAATTTGCCGGGAAAACATTAACGTATGGTATTGAAGTGACCATCAATGATAGCCTGGCAGCCGATTATACCGGTGACCGGATCTTGCTGAGTATGCCCAGGACAATGATCGAAGACCTGGCAACTACTTCCAGGGTTGGCTTTGACGACAGTATCGGCCCGGTAAGCCTGTTGGTCGAAAAAGATTTTACCTGTCTGGATAACGTGGAAGAAGATCAAAGCGATAATTTCCCCAACCCCTTACTTACCCAATAATCAAATACGCAGGCCATGAAAAAGACAAAAAAAGAACCGTCGGCAGAGCCGCCCTACAAACTGTTGGATCTAAAAGTGTCACCGGTAAAAAAATGGGCTGCTGGCATACCGGCGGTCATGGCGGCTTTCAGTGACCTGTTTGAAGAAGGTGTTCCGGTCAGGGGCACCCGGGCTTTATTCTCTATGAATCAACGCGGCGGTTTTGACTGCCCGAGCTGTGCCTGGCCCGATCCTGACGATGAACGGTCACCAGTGGGTGAATACTGTGAAAATGGGGCCAAAGCACTGGCGGAAGAGGCGACCACCAAAAAGGTAACGGCCAAATTCTTTAAAAAGAATTCGGTCTACGATCTCGCTAAACTAACGGATTTCGAGATCGGCCGTATGGGAAGGCTGGCCGAACCTATGTATATGCCGCAAAACGGGACACATTATCAGCCGATCAGTTGGGATGATGCTTTTAAAAAAATAGCAGACCACCTGAATCGCCTGGAATCCCCGGATGAGGCCGCTTTCTATACCTCCGGGCGAACAAGTAATGAGGCATCATTCGTGTACCAGCTTTTTGCCAGGGAGTTCGGGACCAATAATATGCCGGATTGCTCCAATATGTGCCATGAAACATCCGGAACAGCGTTGTTGCCGACCATCGGTATCGGCAAAGGCACTGTAAAGCTGGATGATTTTTATGATACGGATGTGATCGTGATCATCGGCCATAACCCAGGCACCAATGCCCCCCGGATGATGAGCGCGTTGGAGAAGGGCAAACAAAATGGCGCTAAGATCATTGCCATCAACCCTTTGCCGGAGGCAGGGCTCATGGGGTTTCGTAATCCGCAACAACTCAATGGCGTGATCGGGCACGGCGTTGAGCTCGCTGATCTTTACCTGCCTGTGAAAATAAACGGGGATATGGCGCTTTTAAAAGCCCTGGAACTTTTATTGCTGGATTTTGAAAGAAAATCCCCCGGCGAGGTTTTTGACCACGAGTTCATCAATAGCAAAACCGTAGGTTACGAAGATTTTATAAAACAGTTTGAGGCCTATGAACTGGATAAACTTGCCGAAGAATCCGGTTTATCGCCCGCCTCAATTTACCAGGCTGCGCAAATGCTGGCCTTTAAAAAACGCATTATCTTTTGCTGGGGCATGGGGCTTACCCAACAGCCCAACGGGGTAGATATGATCAAGGAGATCGTTAACCTGCTGCTGCTTAAAGGCAGTATCGGCAAGCCCGGAGCAGGGGTATGCCCTGTGCGGGGCCATAGCAATGTTCAGGGGAATCGCACCATGTTGATCAATGAAAAGCCGACTAATGAACAGCTGGACCGACTGCGGGATTTCTATGGCTTTGAACCTCCGCGGGAACACGGCTACGATGTGGTCAAGGCCATCAAAGCTATGCATGCGGACAAGTTAAAAGTGTTGTTCTGTATGGGCGGCAATTTTCTATCCGCAACGCCGGACACTACATATACCGCGGATGCGATAAGAAAACTTCGTCTGAGCGTATGTGTTTCAACGAAATTAAACCGGACACACCTGGTACACGGTCAGGAGGCTTTGATATTGCCCACCTATTCCCGAAGCGACCTGGACATCGTGAACGGCGAGGCGCAGTTCATCAGCACCGAAAGCTCCATGGGCATCGTCCAGTCCTCTAAAGGGATACTAAAGCCCATATCAGCTGACCTGATCAATGAAACACAGATCGCTTGCCGGATGGCGATGGCGACACTGGGCTCCAGATCGGTAGTTGACTGGCAGCGGTATGCGGATAGCTATGATGCGGTCAGGGATGCTATCGAAAAATGCATACCGGGCTTTGAGAACTACAATATAAGGGTTCGCGAACGCAACGGGTTTTATCTGCCCAATGCTGCCCGTGACGGCAATTTTGTTACTGCCCAATATGGAGACCGCGCTCCGTTTACATTGACAACCGTTCCGGACAATACACTTGCCAATGATGAATACCTGATGGCGACCACGCGTACGCACGATCAGTTCAATACGACGATCTATGGCCTGGAGGACCGTTATCGCGGGATCAAAAATGAACGGCGCGTTATTTTCATGAACCAAAAAGATATTGATGACGGCGGATTTGTGAACGGCGAAAAAGTTGACCTGTTCAATTACGATGAGGGTATTGAGCGGATCGCGCCACTTTTCATTATTGTGGCCTACCCGATACCCGAACGCAATACGGTTACTTATTTTCCGGAAACCAATGTGCTGGTATCGATAAATAATGTAGTCGGCGAAAGCAATATGCCGGCTTCAAAATATGTAAGGATCAAGATCAGGAAGCATGTTCCGGAGATTTTTGAACGGGTCGAGAAAATTCAACAAACCGAACGGAGAAATGAATTGATGCCTGTCTGAATCAGCCGGCCGTGAAAGGTTTATTCATTTGTTCATTCGGCCTAAGCCCGTTGACTGGCTTTATTTATTACTAAACACGATCACAATGCTGAAAGCAATTGACCTAACCTATTCGGATCTGTCGTTATGGATGCCAATATAAAAAAGCTGTCCGCTGGCGGCATGCTGATCGCGTTAGGTATTATTTTTGGCGACATCGGGACATCCCCCTTGTATGTTTTCCAAACCCTTCTGGAAGAAGGCGGCCGGATCAACGAGACCTTTATTTCAGGATAGATCTCCTGTATTACCCCTGAAGGTATACCTATCCTGTGTCCCATATCCTGCCTCAGCTATTTTATTTATTAAGATTACATGAAAACCAACCTGGATCTCCAACGATTTTACGAACATACTTATGGCTGGCTGATCAGCTATGTCCCACGTTTTATCATCGGCATGCTCATGCTGCTTGGCGGCCTCTGGCTGATCAGGGTCCTGCTGAATCAGCTGCTCCGGAAAATGCACGCCAAAGAGATTGACCCCACACTCAAACCTTTCCTGATGAGCATGCTTGGCGTCGCTTTAAGGATCATGCTTATTGTTGGGGTAATGGAGGTCATGGGCATCCAAACAACCTTGTTTGCCACATTGCTCGGAACATTCGGCGTGGCGGTCGGTTTGGCCCTGTCCGGTACTTTACAAAACTTTGCCAGCGGCATACTGATCTTATTGTTGAAACCTTTTGCGGTAGACGACCAGATCAACACAAAAGGCATCGAGGGCACGGTGACCTCGATTCAGCTCTTTTATACGATCCTGACCACGTTCGATAACCTGGTCGTGATCGTCCCGAACAGCCAGCTTTCCAATCAGGTGATCACCAATATGAGCCGTCAGCTCACTCGGCGCCTCGATATCAGTTACCAGGTGCCGAATAATATCAATGCCGGCGACCTGACCCGGGTCATCAGCCAAACCCTGGAAAAATGCGATCAATGTCTTAAATCGCCCGCGGTACGCATCGGCGTAGGCGAATTGCTGCCCGACGGGTACGCCTTAAGCATTAGTATCTGGACCAGCGCCCCGGATTTTTACGAGAATAAGCTTTTGATCCAGGGCATGCTGTTGCAAGCCGTAAAAGATGCGGGTATCAAGATACCCGGCATGTAAAGGATAGACTTAGTAGCGCTATAAATTCAGGCCAACATCCATGACAGAGATCATATACATATTAGAAATTGATACCGCCGTTTCTGCTTTAATGCAGTCTATACTGGAAGACCTGGGCTACGATGTGGTTACAGAAAGTATTGGCTCATCCCTGCCGGACTTCGAAAGGCCGAGGGCTGACCTGATCTTTCTCGATTACCGGATCGTTAAAGAGCATCCTGAAGTTTGCCGCAGGCTTAAGGACGATCCGCTGACCGAACTTTGTCCCATTATCGTAACGACTACCGAATACCAGCCCGAAAAGCTTCTTCGATTGCTTATGGTGGACGATGTCTTATCAAAACCTTTCGGTCTTGATGAATTGGTGGCCAAGGTACTGTACTGGTTAACCCAACCCCGGGTATAACAAATAAAGCCCCCGGTCATTTGCCGGCCGGCTCATACGATATACAAAAGTAAGTTAACTTTGTCCCCGATATTTATAGATAGATAATACATGATCATCAGAAAAAAAGAACATTGGTTTAAGATGCTGTTTGTGTGGCATGGCTCTGTACTACCCAGGATATTGCCGCGACTGTCCCTGCTCTTTCTGTTATCGCTCATTATCGTTTATCTGCACGGTATTATCTTTTCATTTAAGGTTCCTTTGAATCCGACGCCGTTAACCTTGTTTGGTTTTGTGCTGGCGCTTTTTCTGGGATTTCGCAATAACGTCAGTTACGACCGTTTTTGGGAAGGACGCAAACTTTGGGGGGCATTGCTCAACGACACCCGCTCACTGGCCCGTCAGGTGCTGACATTGCCTGAAAAAGCGGATGAGCCGGAAAGTGCTAAGCCATTCGTGCTGATGCTTGTCGCTTTTACCTATGCTTTAAAGCATCAGTTAAGGCATACCAACCCGTCCGGAGACCTGCAGAAACGCTTAAATGAAGCGCAGTTTGAATTGGTAAAAAATGCCCGGTTTAAACCCATCCTGATCATGAAGTTGATGGCGCAATGGGTACAGCAAGCGCGTCAGGAAAAAAAAATCGATTCTATCCAGCAATCCCGCTTCGATCAGAATTTTGATAAATTGTCAGATATCGTAGGCGGCTGCGAACGGATCCAGTCGACTCCCATGCCCTATTCCTACCGTGTATTACTGCACCGCACGATCTATTTATATTGTTTTTTATTGCCCTTCGGTTTGGTAGACAGCCTGCAATGGCTTACGCCTTTTCTTGTCGTTTTCATAGCTTACACATTCGTTGCTTTTGAAGCTATTGCCGATGAGATCGAACAGCCATTTGGAAAAGAACCCAATGATCTGGCCCTGAATGCCATGTGCCGCGTGATCGAATCCACCTTACTGGAAATGATCGGTGAAAACCTGCCCGATACAAAAATGAAGGAAGGGGCGGTCATCGACTAAGCCCCGCCGCAGGTCAGGACGAGAAATCGTCCAGCATGTTAAATGGCGGTACAAAAAACATCGTCCCGGTTTTTGCCGTACTGAAATCGAGGATCCGGTCATAGTTCCCTTCCGGGATCCCGATGAACATACTGTTCAGCATTTTCTGTACCGTGGAAAAGGTGCTCGCATAAGCGATAAAATAGGTGCCCATATCGTTGGTAGACATGTTTCCGAAGGGCATGTTATCCCGGACAATTTTGAAATCGTCGCCAACGTTGGCCAGTGCGCTATGTGAATTGGATGGCTTCACATCATCGGCCATTTCAATGTCGTTTTCCTTTGATCTTCCGATTACCTTTTCCTGGTCCTCTGTGGACAACCCTTTCCAGGCACTCAGGTTGTGCATGTATTTCTGCACGAAAAGATAACTGCCGCCCTTGTAAGCCGGATCGTCATCGCCCACAATGGCGAAGAACTCGCGGTCCAGGCCATGCGGGTTTTCCGTCCCGTCAACAAAACCTAAAATAGACCGGCTGTCCCAATACCGGAAACCATGTACCTCTTCAGCACAGTCCGCCACCGGCACCAGGATCTCCGAGATCGCCGCCGCCATATCATAGCAGATACTCGCATTGTCAGCTCTGATATGCAAATGCAGGTCCCCGCGGGTCGCTACCGCGGTATGCTTTGAGCCGGTAACCGGGGCAAAACTGACCAGTTCTTTAGGCAGGGGCTTGGGCAGGCCGAGTCGCAGCCAGGCATCATGCCCGATCCCGAGTACGCAACTGGCCCGTGATACCGGGAAGCGGACATTGGCGGAGTTATTCAAATTAATGACCAGCTTACAAAGCCGGTTGAACTGATCTTTGACCTGCATATCATCTTTGAAGTTCCACACCAGGAAAATGGTGTTATTATTGGTATAGTCCGTTACATTCTGTGAATCTGGTGTCATTAGGTGCGATTAGATGAATGATGAAAATAAATCAGGCCCACGGAAAATCCCCGGAACTGTTTGATAGGATAAATATAGACAAGAAAAATATATAATCAGAAAAGGGAAGGACGGATCAGTGTGCCCCTTTCGCCGCAGCTTTTTCATCGAAACTGATCCTCCAATTGATACCGAACTGATCAATAACAGCTCCAAAATAAGCGCCCCAAAAGGTATCCGCAAGCGGCTGCGATACCTGCCCGTACTGCGAAAGTTTATCAAAAATAGTTTGCGCCTCCGCCTTGCTGTTTGTCGAAACAGACACTGCAAAATTATTTCCTTGTACCAGCGAATCACCATATTCATCCCCCGCATCGCATCCCATGAGCACCGTATTCCCGATCGGCAATGCGATGTGCAGAATTTTATGCTGATCGCTCTGCGATACCACATACCCTTCACTGGGCGGGATCGTATTGAACCGGGACAGCTGCGTAAATTCACCGCCAAATGTAGCTTTGTAAACCGCAAATGCTTCTTCGCAGAGGCCGTCAAATGTCAGATAGGTGCTTGTTGTCGCCATTGATTTATCTTTTTATTGTCGCCTGTACTTCATGATGCCATAGCCGATGCCCGCATCCCTTCTATTATTTGCGACGGGTACTTTCCATTCAAATTTAATTGATAACGCAAACCATTGATGCTTTAAATGAAGCAATAAATAGTATTCGATACTATTCTCACGGTTTGCGATAGCTATTAACTGGGGGTACAAATTTCTTAGGACCTATATTGGTAATACAGGAAAGGGGAGTATGAGCGAAGGTTAATATAGCCTGCTTACCTGACATTTAAATGGGTCTGGATACCATTACCGGTATGCATACACGGCACTTATGAGAAAAAATAACCATAATAAAAAAACTACAGGCACAGGTGATAAAACGGATAATCAATATCAAACCCGGCCTGAAGAATCGCCGGGTTATGGCTATGCGAAATACAGCGGACTTGGTATCCAGATGCTCGTTATTATCGGCGCATTTGCCTATGGGGGTTACAGGATAGATACGGCTGCCCGTCACCGTATCCAATGGGTTACCTGTATCCTGTCATTGGCCGGCGTTTTTATTGCCATTTACCTGGTCGTAGTATCCCTGAAAAAAGACTGACCATCAATAAACGGTCAGGAAACAAAAGACCAATGGGCCACCGGTTAATCCGGCAGGCTTTAATCAACTGAATATGATATATGATCATAAAGAAAGATGAAAGTAAATAGTCAACTGATTCAAACGCTGGCGATCGATACCGTAAGGGTCCTGGCAGCCGATGCCGTGCAGCAAGCAAATTCCGGCCACCCGGGTACGGCCATGGCACTCGCCCCGGTCGCCCATGTCCTGTGGACATCGTTCATGAATTACGATCCCTTTAACCCCCAGTGGGCGAACCGGGACCGTTTTATCCTGTCCAACGGGCACGCCTGCATTCTCCAGTACGCCATGCTTTATTTGACGGGCTATGACCTCACCCTCGATGACCTCAAAGCGTTCCGTCAGTTGAACAGTAAGACCCCTGGACACCCAGAATATGGGCTGACACCGGGAATTGAGGTCACCACGGGGCCATTGGGCCAGGGTTTTGCCAATAGCGTTGGCTTTGCGATTGGTCAAAAGCACCTGGCTGCGCGCTACAATAAGCCGGGATTTGAGCTATTTAATTACAGAATATTCTGTATCTGCGGGGACGGTGATATGATGGAGGGGGTGACGTCGGAAGCCGCCTCCCTTGCAGGTCAGCTGGAATTGGGCAATATGATCTGCATTTATGACGACAATCATATTACTATTGAAGGGGATACCGATCTTGCCTTTACTGAAGATGTTGGTAAAAGGTTTGAAGCCTATAACTGGCACGTACAAACCGTAGCCGACGGCAATGACCTGCCGGCGATCGCCGAAGCAATACGGACCGCGATCGGGGAAACCAGCCGGCCTTCCCTGATCAGACTGCGTACCCAAATCGGCTATGGCAGCCCCAATAAGGTCAATACCGCTGCAGCACACGGCTCGCCGCTGGGCACCGGTGAATTAAAACTTGTCAAGCAGTTCTTCGGCTTTGACACGGAGCAATCCTTTGTCGTACCCCAGGAGGTATTGAAATATTATCGTGATGCCGGTACAAAGGGCATGGGGCAGGAAAAGCAATGGAATGATCTTTTTAAATCCTATAAAGAAGATTTTCCCGGGTTAGCTGCGGAATATGAGCTTTTCAGCAGTGGCGGCTTGCCTAAAGGATGGGAGGCCTGCCTGCCGGTATTCGAGCCGGACGAAAAAGGGATGGCCACCCGTGCCGCTTCCGGCCAGGTGCTCAATGCCATCGCGGAGCGCTTACCCGCCCTTGTTGGCGGCGCTGCTGATCTTTCTCCATCCACCGATACGATCTTAAAGAATTACTATTCCTTTAATGCAGAACACCGGGAGGGCCGTAACTTTCATTTCGGCATCCGCGAACATGCGATGGGAAGCGCGCTCAACGGCATGGCGCTGACCCGGGGGTTGATACCTTACGGCGCGACCTTCCTGATCTTTTCCGAGTACATGCGGCCCCCGATCCGGCTGGCGGCCATTATGGAGATACGGCCTGTATATGTATTTACCCACGACAGTATCGGCCTGGGCGAGGATGGCACTACGCACCAACCTGTGGAACAGCTGATCTCCTTGCGTTCCATTCCCAACCTGGTCGTGATCAGGCCGGCAGATGCCAACGAAACAGCCCAGGCCTGGCGTGTCGCTTTGCGGCGTAACGACGGCCCGGTCGCACTGATACTGACCCGCCAGAATATTCCGGTCATCGACCAGGCCAAATATGGCCATGCGGATGGTCTTGAAAAAGGAGCCTATATACTTTCCGAAGCGCAGGCTTTCCCGGATATTATCCTGATGGCTTCCGGCTCCGAGGTCGCGCTGATCCTGGAGGCACAGGTCCGGTTGGAAAGGGAAGGCATTGCCGCGAGGGTGATAAGCATGCCCTCCTGGGAGTTATTCGGTAAGCAGGACAGCGCTTACCGCGAACAGGTATTGCCGAAGGCGGTTAGAAAACGCCTGGCGGTCGAAATGGGTTCGCCGCTTGGCTGGCGCGAATATGTGACCGATGAGGGTGACGTATTGGCGATGTCGACCTACGGCCAGTCTGCTCCGGCCGCCGATCTTTACAGGGAATACGGGTTCACCGTGGAGAACGTTATCCGAAGGGCGAAGGCTCTTTTAGAGGTTATTTAGCCTGTTTCCTCACATGGCCTAATCTATGATATATGAGCAAAACAAATAAAAAAGACGAAAAATACGATTTTGGATTGATCGGCCTGGGGGCCATGGGAATGAACCTGCTCCTCAATATGGGCGACCACGGCATCCATGCCGCCGGCTATGACACAGATCCCGCTAAGTGTGGATTATTGGATCAGGAAGGTAAGCACACCCATCTCAAAGGTTTTAATGATATCACGGCATTTGTAGCCAGTTTAAAAAAAACGCGGGCTATCATCATGCTGGTTCCCGCCGGCAAAATTGTAGACAATGTGATCGCGGAATTGGCTTTCCTGATGGAAAAAGGGGATATCCTGATCGATGCCGGCAATTCTTATTTTAAAGATACCGAACGCCGCTCAAAAGAACTGTCGGCGAAAGGCTTTCATTTTATAGGTATGGGCATCTCCGGCGGTGAAGAGGGAGCCCGCAGGGGCCCGAGCCTGATGCCCGGCGGCGATACAGAGGCATTTGATGTGATCAAACCCGTACTAACGGCCATTGCCGCAAAAGTTGACCGCACGCCCTGTGTGGCCTACATCGGCCCCGGTGCTTCGGGCCATTTTGTCAAGATGGTACATAATGGTATTGAATATGGCCTGATGCAGCTGATCGCTGAAACCTTTGAAATACTGAAAAAAGGCTTAAAAATGGATAATGAAGCCATCGCCGCGCTCTTCGGCAAGTGGAACTCCGGCAGGCTACGGTCATTTTTACTGGAGGTCACCACGTACATCTTCACCTATAAGCAAAGCGGACAGCAACATTATCTTTTAGATGAAATTAAAGATGAAGCCAAGGGAAAAGGGACCGGAAAATGGACCTCGCAGGTGGCCATGGACCTCGAAGTACCCGTTCCGACGATCGATATGGCCGTAGCTATGCGCGATCTTTCCAAATATAAAAATTTACGGAAGCAGGCCGCTGAATCTTATGATGAACCGGCCAGGCTTGATGTGGACCGGGACGGATTCCTGGCTGCACTGGAGGAATCTTTCTACGCCTGTATGATCATTACCTATGCGCAAGGCATGCATTTACTGGACAAAGCTTCCGATGTCTACGGCTATCAGCTTGACCTGGGCGAAATCGCCCGGATCTGGCGCGGCGGATGCATCATCAGGTCAGCATTCTTAAACGATATCGTCAAGGCCTACCGGGCAGAACCAGGCCTACCGCATCTGTTACTCGACAAACATATACAACACCTGATCGCTCAGGCGGAAACGGGTGCAAGGAAAGTGGTGTCCGCAACAGTCACCGCCGGCATTGCCACACCCGCCTATGCGGCGTCGCTAAGTTATTTTGATGCCTTCAGAAGCCAGCGGATGCCTGCCAATCTGATCCAGGCGCAACGCGACCTGTTCGGCGCTCATACTTATGAACTGATCGGAAAAACAGGTGCTTTCCATACCCGATGGGTATTGGAAGAAGAACGCGACCATCGCCTGATATAGTGACATTTTTAACGGTTAATCCTTCGGATCGGAAATCAGACAAAAGATATCAATAAAAAAAATATGCTACCCAATACGGATTTTACGAAAACCCCGGCTTATGAAAAGCTGGTCAGACATTATAACAATATTTCAAAAAAGCACATCAGGGAGCTCTTTGCCGCAGACCGGGATCGCTTTCAGAAATATTCCCTGGTCTTCCACGACATCTTACTGGATTTCTCGAAGAACCGCATTAATGATGAAACCCTGACGCTCCTGG
The DNA here is from genome assembly GCF_047324315.1 of Mucilaginibacter sp. Mucisp86. Taxonomy (NCBI): domain Bacteria; kingdom Pseudomonadati; phylum Bacteroidota; class Sphingobacteriia; order Sphingobacteriales; family Sphingobacteriaceae; genus Mucilaginibacter; species Mucilaginibacter sp. Mucisp86. Next base: position 2,292,319 of record NZ_CP168503.1, on the reverse strand, counting down.
TACAGCTCGCGCGGGATTGCTCCCTGGACACCGCGATCCGGGAGATGTTCACCGGCGAGAAAATAAACCTGACGGAAAACAGGCCGGTGCTGCATATCGCTTTACGCAACCGCAGCAACACGCCGATCTACGTGGATGGGAAGGACGTCATGCCCGAGGTCAACCGCGTGCTTGAACAAATGAAGGGCTTTAGTGAAGCGATCATTTCAGGGAGCTGGAAAGGCTTTACCGGTAAGGCTATCACGGATGTCGTTAACATTGGTATCGGTGGCTCGGACCTGGGACCAGTTATGGTCACCGAAGCCCTCAGGCCCTATAAAAATCACCTGTCCATGCACTTCGTTTCTAACGTAGACGGAACGCACCTGGTCGAAACGCTAAAGGAACTTGACCCGGAAACAACGCTGTTTCTGATCGCGTCCAAAACCTTCACGACGCAGGAAACCATGAGCAACGCCCACAGCGCGCGTGCATGGTTTCTGAAAAGCGGGGCAACAGACACCGACGTCGCCAGCCATTTTGCGGCATTGTCGACCAACGCTGCCGGCGTGGCGAAATTTGGGATCGATACGAAAAATATGTTTGAGTTCTGGGATTGGGTAGACGGGCGTTATTCGTTATGGAGCGCGATCGGCCTCCCTATCGTTCTGAGCATCGGCTATGATAATTTTATTGAGCTGCTGAGCGGCGCGCACGAGATTGACGAATATTTCAGATATGCCGACTTTGAAGAAAATATACCCGTAATCCTTGCCCTGATCGGCATCTGGTACAATAATTTTTTTGATGCCCAAACCATCGCGATCCTGCCTTATGACCAATATCTCCATCGTTTCGCCGCTTATTTTCAGCAAGGCGACATGGAGAGCAACGGCAAACATGTCAGCCGTGATGGAGAGCCGGTTGACTATTCCACAGGGCCCATAGTATGGGGGGAGCCGGGAACCAATGGCCAGCATGCTTTCTACCAGTTGATCCACCAGGGTACGAAGCTTGTACCCTGCGATTTTATAGCACCGGCCGAATCTCATAACCCGATTGGAGAACACCACGAAATGCTGCTTTCCAATTTCTTTGCGCAGACGGAGGCTTTGATGAACGGGAAAACGACCATTGAAGTGGTTAATGAAATGATAAAGGCAGGCTTTACCGGTGAGCAAATTGAAAAAATAGCGCTGTTCAGGCAATTCGACGGGAATAGGCCGACGAACTCCTTCCTCCTGAAGAAAATAACGCCCAGGTCATTAGGATCGCTGATCGCCATCTATGAACATAAGATATTTGTGCAGGGCATCATCTGGAATATTTACAGTTTTGATCAATGGGGCGTTGAGCTCGGTAAGCAGTTGGCCGGGAAAATACTTCCCGAGCTAAAGGCTGCCGGCGAGGTCAAAAGCCATGATCAGTCCACAAACGGTCTGATCAATCAATATAAGGCATGGAGATAAGAGATGGAGGTGCAATTTAAAGAAGGAAAAGCTTTGCTGTTTACCGGCTTGTAATCATAAAAACTATGTTAAGCATCACTACCTTAATTCTGACATTCACCTTTTGCCTGTTATTCTTAATGACGATCCGGCCGTTCATGGCCAAAAACGGAAAATCAAACAGCCTGGGTAGCTTTTTCGGAAATGTGTTCTCACTGTTTATAGTAGTGGTATTAATTATTACCGTTATTCTGAAATTTTATCATAAATCTTAATCAATATAAGCCATGAAGACTGCGACGCGAAGAAATTTAACAGGGTCACCTCATCTGTTATTAAGGAGGTTCTTGTGACGATAAATGATCATGGCGGCCAATAGAGATCATTTGAAATGGGAGGCAGATCGCATGTTATTTTCAATATTGATCCATATATTTATTATAGCATTGCCGGCCTGGTTAACGTGGCCGAAGAACTTGGCAGGGGCGAACACCGTAAGCCAGGTAGTTGAATATTTAAAGCAAACAGGCAGAAAAGCCGGATGGGGTTATCCACGGGATTAACAATACCGCCAAGCCCTGACCGGATGGAGCGTTAAAGGCCCGTTTTCGGGGTAACATTTATTACGTTCCGCTTAATTAAAATATTTAGTTCATTCATTACAATTTAAACCCTTTAATCTTACTTTACAATGGCACTCACTACAAAAAATTGGTTTCAAAAGCACAATGACTCCATGACCTTCGGCGAACGTTTGGCCGATTCCGTGGCAACGGGCATGGGCTCATGGCGGTTCATCATCATTCAGACCATCATTGTCGCCCTATGGATGACGCTTAACGTTGTTGCTATTATTTATCATTGGGATCCTTACCCCTATATTTTACTGAACCTGCTTTTCTCGACCCAGGCGGCCTATGCCGCACCGATCATCATGATGGCGCAGAATCGCCAGAGTGACCGCGACCGCGTTAAGGCTGACGAGGATTTCAAAACCAACGTGGAGGCAAAAAAAGACATCGAGGATCTGCAAATACGTCTTAATAAGATCGACGTAGATAAACTGGATAAGATTTTGGCCATACTTGAAAAAATGGATCAGAAATAGGCTGGTAAGAGGTTTGGGTTCACCAAATTGTACAGGCTCAGCGACTATTGCCATGACTCATTTAATCGCCCCCTCTATACTCGGAGCCGATTTTGGCAACCTGCAACGCCAAATAGAGATGCTCAACAACAGTGCCGCCGACTGGATCCATGTGGATGTAATGGACGGCCTGTTCGTGCCTAATATCTCGCTCGGCTTTCCGGTGATCGGGGCGATAAAAAAACATGCCCGGAAACCGCTAAACCTGCATTTAATGATCGTTGATCCTGATCGTTACCTGCAGCGGTTTAAAGCTGCAGGAGCTGACCACATCCTTGTCCATTACGAGGCCTGTACGCACTTGCATCGAACTATTCACGCGATAAAAGAGCTGGGCTGCCTTGCCGGCGTGGCCATTAATCCGCATACGCCGGTCGCGCTGTTAGCGGATATCATTGCCGATGTGGCTATCGTACTGGTCATGTCGGTAAACCCCGGCTTTGGCGGTCAGCAATTTATTGAACAAACCTACCGGAAGATCAGCGAACTGAAGAGCCTAAGCGACAAAAGCAACCCCGGGCTCCTGATCGAAGTTGATGGCGGCGTTTCTCCCCAAAATGCCGCAAAATTAATAGCGGCCGGCGCCAATGTCCTGGTTGCCGGGAGCTTTGTATTTGCCGCTGAAGATCAGCCGGCGGCAATTTGGTCCCTGAAAAACATTTAGCTTTACCCGCTTCGCCAATTGCAACTAGCCGCGTTGTGACTATCAATGGAGTTTCTTTGCAGAAAGCGCCATCGCTTCCAGTGCCTTTTTATATTCCTTGCGGTAAATGTGCCTGGTCAGGGGGACTGTGCTGCCCGCCGCGCCTTCAACGACCATTTGCAAAAAGTAATCAATGGTAGAGCCGTCGCGGTCCCGGACAAAATAGAAATCAGCGCCTTTGTTCTGATTGTGGCTTTTTAAGGCGAATGTATTGAACAAAAAGGTGACCAGTTTGGTGCTGAATTTCTGATGTTTCACATTACCCGAGTCCAGGATGTTCGCCCGCAGGCCATGAAAATTCAGGTGCATTCTTCCGCTGGTCAGGTATTCATTGCCCGCAGCGCTCATATACATCGTATCCACATAGCCTGATCTTGCCTGCATCGAAACCAGTGGTGCCAGAAACCCGTTCAATAAGGCCGCTTTGCCGCGCCCCAACTGCATATGCAGGGCAAGCCCGCCCTTATCATCGTGATAGGATTGGGCCATGTTTAAGTTCAGGGGCATCTGGTCCAGGAAATTAGCTTTAACAGCGACCCGCAGGCTGTCAGTAGCCGCATCCCACCGCGTGGCCACGTTGCTGATCAGTGCATTGATGGCCGTGAAGTAAACTTGTCCGGTATCCCGTGAAACCTCGTTCAATTCCGTATAACCGATCTTTGCATTTTCCACCTGTAATTTTTCCACCTGCAAGGGCATCGGTATGCTGCCCAAAGCCGCTATCGGCAGCGGCTGCTCGCTTTCGCTCCCCGGCTTTTTTAACTTATTGCTAAAAATGCTCAGAACCGGGTTTTTGATGTCCATGTCCGCTATATGCAGCTGACCGCCGGTCGTTCCGAGACCGTCTAAAGTGATCGCCCCTGAGCCCAGGCGGATATAGTCCTTCCGGTAAATCAGTTGTTTATAAAACTCCTCCCTGTTTTTTCGCGGGTCGAGGCTAAGTGAACCTATGCTGGCGTGTCTTTCATTTTGACTGAACGTGATGTCCCTTGCGGTAAGGTTGTTACCCACGGTTTGCCAGCGCAGGGCTCCCAGGCTGATCGTTGCCCGGGAATGATCGGCCAGCCAGGGCAGCCAATGTTTCAGGTCATCGCTGGTCGCCCTGACCCCCGAAACATGTAAATGATCCGCCGATAAGGAAACCGTACCGTGGCCAGCATGGGTATTAAGATAGGACATACTATCCGTCAGGAATTTATCCAGCTGTATTTCCCAGGCCTTAGTAACCGGGTGAAATAAAATAGAATGAAACCCGGCCGATAATGCACCGGCGGCTTTTATCGCCTGCTTGTTATCCGGCATAACCAGCAGGCCCCTGGTATTTATCTGTACCTGGTCAACGGAAACAGCATCGTCCGCCCGGGTAGCTATCCTATTGATCTTTAAGGACAGGTCCGCGATCTTTATGACGGAAGAATTTTGACGCAGCCGCACTGAAGCATCGTTTATCCCGATCCCGGTCAGCAGGAGTCCGGGAAAAGTGACCGATGGCGATTTTTCACCGCTTTGACGGCTTACACTTTTCGAAGAGTAGATGATCTCTGGCCGGTTGACACTGATCTTACCGATCGTTATCTTTTGAGATTCCAGGGACCGTTTGATAAATGGTTTGAAGCTGAGTTCGGGAATACGGACGAGCAGGCTATCGCCGGGTCGCTGCTGTTGAATGCTGACATTTTTGAGCATCGAGTTTTCCCCGTCCCGGAGAAAAAAATTGGTGCATTTCAGCTGGCCTGCGCCGGAGTTAAGCAGCAGATCGCTGCCCCCGATCAGCAGATTTTCCAGTTCCAGCGGCTTGCCGGGCTCTTTCCGAAAGTGCTGCCCGGAGATCGTTTGGATATAGGCCTCCGCATTCAGGGTTTTATTGGCAAAACTCAGCCGGGTGTTCTTTCCGGAAATATGATCTACCCACACCCCGGGCGGGCTTTTCCTGCTGCTGTCATTTGCCCGGGATTCATGGCCTGCGTTGACCTGCAGGTTCCCATCTTTCCAGGAAATGCCGTTGATCTTAAGCCGGTCGCTTTCAAAAGAAACGGCATTCAGTAAAACGCCGCTGAGGGCGACCCTTGTATGCCCGCTGTCCGCAGCCATCCGCAGCTTGCTGAAGGAAAATTGCTTTTCCCTGCCGTTCCATGCCCCTTGGTCCACGTTCATGCCGGTGCCGTCAACGGTAGCAGCCACATTTTCAAAAGACAGGCTATTCAGCGACCTCATCAATTGATCCGGTGATCCGGCTTTTTCCAATTGGCCCGCGTGGACGTCCAGGCCTAAATTTTTAACATGCAACTGAAATTTACCGGCATTTTGATAAGCGAGATCTCCATGCACGATCCGCAGCTGATCCAGCGACAGTACCTTATGCAACAGCGATAAATTTTGGTAAATCGACCTGCCGTCAGTCTTACCCCTATCAGGATCACTAATGCCCCCATCGTTTTTGATCAGGCGTATCACCGGGTTATATAAGGCCGCTGACCTTGCCTTGAATTTGTTTCGGAAAATAAACGAAAGCCAATCCATCCCGGTTATTTCAAACCGGGGGACCGTGTAAGTTTGTTGCAGGCCGGTGCCGGCGCGGCGGTCGGTCGCAGCGGCCAGGTTGTAAAGCACGATCTTACTATCCACAAATTGCAGGCTGTCGAAACCAAACCGGAGCAGGCTATCCGGCGTGTAGCCGACGTAATTGCGAACGGTATAATTAAAGCCTTTAATGGTCAGTCCCTTTTGAGTGGAATCATTTAAATGAAACCCGGAAATACTGATGTCGTCATTCCGGGTACTAAATGATGTTACTTTCCCCGCAAGATGAAGGTGAATGGCGGCATTGCCTTTGGACATCACGATATGGCTGATATTAAAACTAAGCGGCGACTTAGTCAGCAGGCCGTTCAGCGGGGCGACCTTCAGCCCGGTTTGTTTTTTGGGGGTATCGCCAAAAATATCGTAATTGCTCGTCAGCCCGTCAAGGAAAACGGAATCGGCCTTGATGAACTGCCGCTGGTAGAGTGCATTAAAATCAAGGCCTGTTACGCCGATCTTATTGGCAAAAAATGCGAGCCTGTTCCTGCCACCTTTCGAAGGCAGTATTTGGATATCCGGGGAAGTGATCCGGATGAACTTGTCCCTGGTATTGATCAGCAGTTCCTTGAAACCAACGCTGCCGTGGTTACCGGGCAAAGCAATGTGCTGGTCGGTGATGCGCAGCCGCACCTGTTCCGAAAAAACGAACCGCGATTTGTTCTTTAAGCTGGCGGAGTCTATTTGCAGCTCGTTGATCGTAAAGTTGATGTGGCTGATCTTTAGCGGCTGGCTGGCATTTGCCCCGGCATCATTAAGCTGCAGCCGTCCGTCTTTGATCTCAAATAACCGGAGATTCAGGACCCTGAGCGAGCGGAGGATCGTCCGGTACAGGTTCCCGATCTCCCGGGTCAGCGCGATTCTGGGGCCGGACACCGTTTGTTGAACATTCGCCTTCCTGGTGACGGTAATATCGGGCGCATTAAAGGTAACCGCGTCGATCACCAGCCGTTTATGAAACAGCAGGTCCCATTTGGAGTGGATCTTCAGGTGAAAATCCTGTGTGCTGAAACGATAGGAGGTTGCCTGTTGGACAGAGTCCGTATTAAAAAAAACGATATCCTTTACATCAAGGTCATTGCTGAGATAATTGATACTTACCCGGTGAAGCGTGCACTTCACTTTTCCCTTCGAACTCCACGTGATCAGCTCATCGATCGCGCTTTCAGAGTGACGGATGAACCATAAATGAAAGCCAAACAACAGCAATAGCAGCACCACCACAATGTGCCAGATAAAATCCCACAGTAACTTAACAAAACGTTTTAATGCTTTCACCTATGCAAAATAAGGGTTTTGCGGCTGGTTTCGATGGCTAATAAATGATGGGCACTGGCAATTGATGAGGAGCATATAGCGCATCATTTTAGGAATTAACTGCCCCGAACAAAAAAACGCCGGCTGTCATACCTGCGTTTAAGCTTACCTTAAATAACAGAGCGCTATCAATACTTGTCTTTCAAAACTTCAATTTCACCTAAAGCGGCCCATATCCCATCTCTTTGCCGGACAAGCAACTTCAAATGATCCGCGTGATCCTTATGATCAGCGATACATTCGTCAAATTTAGCAATAGCAGCCTGCTCACCTGTTACGATGGCTGCCAATAGATCAGCGTCACTTTTGCCCGTTAAAGCATCCTTGATCGTGATCCAGGTACGGTGCAACCCGCCCAATACACCCCCTTCCTGATCATGGGCTTTTCCGCCATGAAAGGCAATGTGTTCTTTTAACTCATTGGCATAAGCTTCTCTTTCATGCGCCAACTTCAGGAAAAGCATGTGCAGTGCCGGCGTTTTGGTTGTTTCGGCTGCATGCTGGTAGCCTTCCTTACCATCGTAAACTAAATGTAAGAGTTCGGTAAGATCACGAATGACCACTTTGGGGTTTTCTGAGGATTCTGTTAAATTTTCCATGGTTTCTTTTATTGATGCGGAGGATTATCCGCCAGGTCCGCCCTTTTTTGGGCATAGCTGGAAAATATCTCCCATCGTGTTATTGTTTAATAGTTATAAAGAATGCATTACAATATTAAATAATAAACAAATGGTTGTCTTGGGGTAAAGCTGTCGAGATCGGTGAATATGCTATCGGAAAACAAGTAAAGTCATTTTTTCAGGTGTTCTGCTTTTGGACCAATAGCCCACAATCGCTTTTCAATTAAGAACACCGAGGTTCGTAAATAGAGCAAATATTAGGTAGTAGACTGTGTTAGCTTGTTGCTTCTGACTGAGAATACTAATTCTTTGCCCCATTTTCTAGGTTCCTAATCATGGATTCGTCATCAATAACGAAAGTGGTGATTCATCAGGCCCCGTTATTTGAAAATCTGAATGGTAAAAGAGTGTCCCATACTGGTACTGAGAGCACCAGTATGGGATTTTTTTTAAACTAACCACTAATCCCGATAGGGTATAAAACAAGCATAATTTTACTATATAGTCCCGATAGGGTATAATTATGATATTAACAGAGGATATAATCCCGATAGGGTATAGTTAATAAACTTTATTTATATTTGTACCCGAAAGGGTATAAATATGTTGTCAGAGTATTTGAAGAAAAAAAGGAAATCACTAAATCTCACACAGGAAGACCTGGCATCCAAAGCGGGGGTCGGACTTAGGGTCGTTCGTGAGATGGAACAGGGAAAACCAACATTGCGGATGGATAAAGTGAATCAGGTGTTGATGTTATTTGGCGCAGAACTCGGAGTGGTATTAAAAGTAAAAAATGATGAGTAAGAAAGGTTTGGTGTATTTTCAGGACACGCTGGCTGGTGTACTTGCGGAAACTGATGATGGTTACGAATTTACTTACCAGGCGAATTACTTAGAGAATAAAAACGCAAAACCGGTAAGCTTAACGCTGCCATTGTCAACCCAGAAATATGAAAGTAAAGTATTGTTTGCTTTTTTCGATGGCTTAATACCGGAAGGTTGGCTACTGGATCTGGCAACAAAACACTGGAAGGTCAAAAGCAATGACCGGTTTGAATTATTACTATTAACATGCAGGGATGCAATCGGAGCTGTAACGGTTATTCCCGAAATAGATTAAGCTATGGCAAATTGTTGGTTTTGTTATCAGGATGCAGGTACATCGTCTTATCATGAAAAATGTTCAAGGCGATTTTTTGGTACGGCTAAAGTACCTGAGCTGGAATTGAATAATAAACTTTTGAAAACGTTGGCCGAACAGACCATCAACGAGAGGATATCTGTGACCGGAGTTCAGCCAAAGCTTTCTGTTACCCTGGAAAAGGCAAAGGAGCAGAACCGTTTGACGATAGTAGGACTTTGGGGAGAATACATACTTAAACCGCAGCATCCTGATTTTCAGGAAATGCCGCAATCAGAAGATCTGACGATGCATTTGGCAAGGCTATTTAAAATGCCAACTTGTGATCATACTTTAATGGAGGCGTCAGACGGTAGTTTGGTTTATCTTGCCAAACGATTTGACCGGGTAAAAGGCCATAAAGTTCACATGGAAGATTTCTGCCAGCTTTCTGAATTTTTAACAGAAAACAAATACAGGGGCTCTTATGAAAAGATCGGTAAACTTATCCTGAAATACTGTACTCAAACTGGTTTTGATGCACTGACTTATTTTGAACTGGTATTATTTTCTTTTTTGACAGGCAACAATGATATGCATCTGAAGAACTTTTCTGTGCTATATACGGACGAAGGAATAAGCCTAAGCCCTGCCTATGACCTTTTAAATGTAAATCTTGTTAATCCACAGGACGATGAAGAATTGGCCCTGACAATAAACGGCAAAAAGAAAAGAATTGGATTATCTGATTTTGATGTGTTGGCAAGAAGTATGAATATACCTGAAACCGCCGTTCGGAATACCTATAACAAATTTTCCTCCGGTAATAAGGAGGTTGGTAAGATGATTGAAGCATCATTCCTGAGCCCCGAAAAAAAGGCACTATACCTGGAAATTTGGAATAAAAAGCAACGGTTGTTTAATTGACAAGCGCTCACTGCACGCCCTTCACATTCCGAGCTGGACAGTATGCTTCTCATGTAACTCAAAGTGGCGAACGGATTTTAAATTTTATATTAAACACGCCCCAATCTCTCATTATAGGGAACCTTATATCTCGTTCATTTCTCATAGAACCTTAAACAGGCAGACTTTATCGGATCAATCAGGAGTTTATGGAGATTTATTTCAATTTCTGAAACTCACTGGCGTGCTATTGGTTTGCTTTCTGAAAAAGTAATTAAGGTGCGTTGGATCATCGAATCCCGGGCTAAAACCGATCTCAGCTACTTTCCAGTCGTAATGATAACGTTTTTACTTTCAACGAATCCTGGGATCTATAAACCACTAACATCGGAAAATTTCAATGTTGTATTGCATTTAGACTTCAAAATACTTAACATGATTTTCCCCGCTGAAGCCGGTAAAGATATTCATGCAATTTTTACAGAACCCAAGACAGATGACGTTTCCTGGCCCGAGTTGCCTGCGCTTCAGCCGACAACACCGCCTTTTGTTCAGCCGACCCGCCTGCTGATTCGTTAACCTCGTTGATTACCTTATTGATGGTATACAGGTTACTCATATACAATTGCATGTCAACGGATTCATATCTCCTAAGCTAAAATCAAACCAATTACATCAGGCCCTTATGTAATATTTGCGCCAGCCAGGTTATTTTGCTTTCAAATTGTGGAAACTTTCCGAAAAGGATAATTTCCTGATCAAAGCACTTGAAAACACTTTGTAAGGTTTCCGCCAAAAATTGGCTGTCTTCCTCATTTAGTTCCGCTATTTCTTTGTTTTCCAATGCCCATTTGATCATGAGTTTCACCACCAGAATCTCCTCTTCAGACATAATGCGGGACTGCATGATCAACAGCGAAGGATCCTGCCTCATGTCTTCTATAACCAGCTTGTATTTTAAAACGACTTCACGCAGGCGTTTGATCTTTATTTCGTTAAATGATTCTATATTGGCTGAAAAAGAACGTCGTTTGCTTATCGTGGCTTTGCTTTCCTCCAGGCATTGGGAAAATATTTTGTGGCATAAAGCGTCAAGTACCTCTGTTTTATTCTTAAAATAATGATAAAGTGTACTTCTGCCTTTTTTGCATTCATTTGATATATCCTGCATTGACACCCTTACAAAGCCGTAGCGCTCAAATACCGTATCGGCTGCCGCGATAATTTCCTCCCTTATGCTGTCGTTTTGATCTGCTTTCATGATTCGACAAAAATACAAATTTTGTTGATGGCTTTTTTATTAATAAATGCCGGATTATACAAAATATAATAATATGACAGAATTATTAAAAAATCACAAAAACAAAATATGTATAATTGTCGAAAAATAACTGAGCGAGAATGAAGCTTACATACTAAGCGTAATTTTAGCTTTTAAAGCTTTATGCTATGCTCTTTGAGATTAATAAATCTGTGGAATAGTAATCGACAAAAAAACAAATAATGTTCAATTTAACTATATGAAAACCAAACTTACACTTGCAGGGGCGATAATGGCCGCTATCTGGATTTCCGGCTGCTCAGGCAAAAAAGAACAAAAGAATGGCCCGGACACTTTAGCGGTAAACGTATTTAATTTGAGTGCGGAATCGGTGTCAAACAATGACCGGATCGTTTACGATGGCACGCTTGAAGCTGAAAAGACAATTGATTTAAGCTTCCAGGTTTCCGGAACTATCCTGTCTTTCCCGGTATTAACTGGCGATTATGTAAAAAAAGGACAGCTGGTAGGTGTTATAGATGAAACGGTATACCGCAACCAGTATAACGCACAGCTGGCGCAGGCTAAACTTGCCGAAGAAAACTATAAACGCATTAACGATGTGTTTAAAAAAGGTAGCATTGCCGAAATAAAAATGCTGGAAGCCAAGTCAAATTATGAGCAGGCAACCTCTACAGCCCGCGCAACTTACCAGAATATAACCCACACCCATCTTTATGCACCGGTAAGCGGGTATATTGGCGAAAAGAAAGCCGAAGCAGGGGCTGTTGCCAGTCCTGGCCAGCCGGTTTTGCAGCTGCTGGATACCCGGTCGGTGAAAGTCCTGGTTGCTGTGCCCGAAAGTGAAATCAATCATTATAAAGCAGGAACCCCGGCTACGGTAAAAATCGATGCATTGGGCAATCAGCCCTTGCAGGGCAAGGTATCCGAAGTGGGCGTTTTAGCGCTTAGCGGCAGTGCCAATTATAACCTTAAAATATCGCTGGCCAATAATGATATGAAGTTAAGGCCGGGCATGCTTTGTAAAGTGGTATTTAACAAAACTGCCGGTGCTGTCGCCTCCTCTAATGATGTTAAAGAAGTTATTGTTCCTGTGCAATCCGTCCAGGTGGATGAAAAAGGAGCCTGCTTTCTCTATGTAATGAACGCGGCGCATAAGGCAGAGCGGAAAAACGTAACTACCGGCCAGCTTTACAGTAACGGCATAGCCATCCGGTCCGGACTTGCCGGAAACGAGCAGGTGATCACCTCCGGTTATCAGAAACTTGCCGACCAAACCCCTGTCATCGTCAATAAATAACAGCAGATCATGAAAAAGAAAGGTAATTTAATTGAATGGGCTATGGAATACCATGTATTTCCGCTTGCCCTGTCTGCTATATTTTTTATCCTCGGTATCGCGGCTCTTTTCAATATGCCCCGAAACGAATTCCCTGATTTTACCATCAGGCAGGGCCTGATCGTTGGGCAATACCCCGGCGCTTCGTCAAAACAGGTAGAAGAGCAACTGACCAAAAAAGTTGAGGAATACTTATTCAGCAATAATGAAGTAAATAAGAAAAAAACCTATTCCTATTCACGCGATGGGGTGATGTATGTGTTTGTTGAGGTCGCTGACAATTTAAATGCTATCCAAACCAAGGCATTCTGGAATAAGATCAAAAACGGTATGCTCATTTTGCAGAGCCAGTTACCCAAAGAGGTGAAAGGTTTTTATATCGACAGTGAGTTTGGAAATACATCAGCCATGCTGATGGCCGTTGAATCGAAAACCAGGCCGTATAAGGAGTTGCTCCGTAATGTTGAAGATATCGAGGCGGAGCTCAGGCAAGTGCAGGATGTCGCCAAGATCTCGCATACCGGGAACCTGAATGAGCAGATCACAGTTTACGTGGACAACAATAAGCTGCTGCAAAAAGGCGTATCCGTGAACAATATTATGCAGATACTGCAAAACGAAGGCGCTATAAATTCCACAGGGAAGGAAGATGGCGAAGTAGTTGACCAGCCGATCCATCTGAGTACTTTCTATAAAACAGAAGCAGAACTTGCAGAGCAGATCATCAGGCAGGATGCCAACGGGAACTCGGTGCGCCTGCGCGATGTGGCTACACTGAAACGTGAATACGATGAGCCCGACAGTTATGTCACATCCAACGGCACCAAATCCATTGTGATATCGCTGGAGATGATCACTGGTAAAAACATTGTGCAGTTTGGGAAAGAACTGGAGGAGCGCATCGACAAAGTAAGCAAGCATTTGCCACCGGATATCCAATTGGTTAAGCTGGCAGATCAACCCCAGGTTGTGGATGATTCGATCAGCCACTTTATGAAAGAGTTTGCCTTCGCGCTTATCGGCGTGGTATGCGTTGCATTGCTGTTGTTGCCCTTTAGGGTTGCAGCTGTTGCCGCAGCCACCATTCCTATTACCATAGCTGCAACGCTGGCCATTATGTATATGGTTGGTATAGAGCTCGACACAGTAACGCTCGCGGCTTTAATTGTGGTATTGGGGATTGTTGTAGATGACCCGATTGTGGTGATCGATAACCATGTGGAAAAACTGGATCATGGCATGTCCGTTTGGGATGCTGCAAAAAGCAGCGCGCAGGAATTATTCCCTTCTGTATTCACCGCTACACTGGCCATCTCAGCCACTTTTGTACCGCTGGCTTTTTTCATGACCGGCGTATCCAAAGATTTCATCCGGCTTTTCCCGGTAACGATCATGATCGCGCTCACCTTATCATTGATTATATCCATGTTGCTGGTGCCATTTTTCAATACCCTCTTTATTAAAAAAGGTTTATTACATGGTAAGAATGATGAAAAAAGATCATTTCTGGACCGGCTGCAGGATTTCTTCAACAACCATATCGGTAACTCCATGAAACACTACAAGCTGACCGTGTTTTTTGGCATCCTGGCGGTGGTCATTGGGATTGCCATTATGGGGGTATTGCCCCAGCAGCTGTTCCCTAAAGTGGAACGTAACCAGTTCGCAATGGAGATCTATCTGCCTTCCGGGTATAACCTGTCGCAGACAGACAGCGTTGTCAAGGGCATGGAGCGGATACTAAAGCGGGACAAACGTATCGTCACGTATACCAGTTTCATTGGCAGCAGTTCTCCGCGTTTTCACTCGGTATATGCCCCTAATCTTCCGGCCAAGAATTATGCCCAGATTTTAGTCAAAACAGCATCTGAGGATGCTACGGCCGAGGTCATTGTAGATTACCAGCACAAGTACAGTAACCTGTTTCCGTCGGCGTATGTTCGGATGAAGCAGCTGAATATGATCAATGCGCTTGCACCGATTGAGGTCAGGATCAGCGGGAACGACATTTCGGCCTTAAAACAGGTTGCAGGGCAGGTTTTGGCCATTGGCAAAACGCATAAGCAGGTAATCTGGGCCAGGACAGACTACAATGAAATGCAGCCAACCCTCCAGGTTGATGTAAAAACAGCCGACGTTGCGCGCCTCGGGCTGAGCAAAAGCGATATTGCCAATGCGGTATCAATGCATTCGGAAGGCATCACGGCTACCCAGGTTTGGGAAAATACGTATGCAGTGGATGTAAAGATCAAATCCCCAAAAGCTGCCAGGAGCAACCTTTCAGATTTGCGGGACCTCAATATAGTTTCCCCTCAGACAAAATCGGTTATACCATTAAGGCAGGTAGCCGATGTAAACCAAGAGTGGGAAGATGGGCAAATCACCCGCCGGAACAGCGTACGCACACTGACTGTCCGGATGGACGTAACCCAGGATGCGGTAGCCAATAGCGTTTTAATGGATATTCAACCGGCTATAGAAAAAATTAAGCTGCCGCAGGGTGTCGAGATCCGTTACGGAGGGGAATTTGAGCTGCAGGGCGAAAATCAGGGGCCCATGGGCATTGCTTTGGGTGTAAGTATCGTACTGATATTCCTGATCCTGCTTTGGCATTTTAAGCATCTTAAACATGCGCTTTTAAGCATAACCACGATGCCTTTAAGTATACTCGGCGCGTCATTCGGCCTGCTGGTTGCAGGATATCCCTTTGGATTTACTTCATTTCTCGGCTTGCTTGCCCTTTGCGGAATTGTGGTCCGTAACGGCATCATCCTGATAGACTTTGCCGAAGAATTGCGGATACACGAAGGGAAATCTGTATTCGAAGCCGCTAAGCTATCCGCAGAACGCCGGATGCGGCCAATTTTCTTAACCTCATCTGCCGCAGCTGTCGGGGTAATACCAATGGTAGCCAGCAGGTCTTCGCTTTGGGGACCGCTTGGTACAGTGATCTGCTTCGGTTTGCTGGTTTCCATGCTGCTGACCCTGTTCGTATTGCCAACGCTTTACTGGCTGTTCTTCCGCAAAGAGGATCAAAACAAGCCGGTAAGCACCACACCGGAACCTGTAACCGCATAAGTACATGATCATGAAAACATTCCTATTATCAATATTCACTTTTACATGTCTGCAGGCCGGAGCCCAGCAGCATATTATATCCTTGCAGGAAAGCAAGCAGGCTGCCATTGCCTACAGTTACGCTTTAAAGAATGGTGAGCTGCGGATAAGTTCAGCAAAAACAGATGTAGCGGCAGCTAAGTCTGATTACCTCCCATCGGTCAGCGCAACCGGGGTGGGTTTATTCGGGTTTAAAGATTTCGTATCTGCAGCCCCGCCATTATTAGAAAAAGGCATCAATAATTTTTACCTGTTTGGCGTAACCGGTACGGAGTCCCTGTATGCCGGCGGTAAAATTAAAACGGGCAACCAGTTAGCGGCATTGCAGCTACAAGTCAGCCAGATCAGGAAAAAACAATCAGCAGATTCTGTCATACTGCTTACCGAACAGAAATACTGGAACCTGGTAAACATACAGGAGCAGCAGAAAACCATACTGGTCAATGAAGCATTGCTTAACGCAGTACTGAAAACGCAGAAAGACATGCTGGCATCCGGGTTGATTGCCCGGAACGATCTGCTCAAAGTAAAAGTTCAGCTTAGCCAGTTGCTGGTTAACAAAAGCAAGCTGCAGAACGGCCGCCGGGTGGCCCTGTTGGATTTTTCCATGTATACCGGTATCGCCTTTGATTCACTCATGGTGATGCAGGACACACTGAATAAAAACAGCACCCCGGTATTGCCTGCCCTGCAGCCCGATACCAACCTGGACCGTAATGCCAATTACCAGTTATTAACCAAACGTATAGCAGGTGAAAAGCTGCAGACCCGGTTAGCAGGTGCCGACAACCTGCCGAGCCTGGCAGTTGGTTTAAGTGCATCACAGACGGGATCGATCAACAGCGGCATCGGGAGCAATTTTGCACCCGCCAGCTTTGTTACCCTGAGTATTCCCATCTCCAGCGGTTTATGGGGCCGGGGTAAGCAAAAGATGCAGAAGCAAAGGATCAATGAGCAAATAGCCCAAAACGATTTCCGCGACGGCCAAAACCAGCTGAGAGTGGGCATTATACGCTATTGGTATGATATGCAGGACCAGCTTACGCAGATCAGCTATGCCAAAGACAACCTGGAGCAGGCTACCGAAAATCTGAAAGTTAACCAGGATAATTACAAAGCCGGTTTGGCCACCATTTCGGAGGTGCTGGATGCCCAGACTGCTTACCAGCAAGCCTCAAGTACCGTTGCTACGGCATTTGCTGATTTTTATGTAAGGTCAGCGGTATATAAGTATGTTACTGCGAAAACCGAAAATCAGCCCTGAGGCTGCCTTGAAAAATAGCATCCCTGAAGCGTTGGAAGTAACAACTAAAGCAACCGGAATGGAAGATAAAAGAAAACGCCTGATTGGTATTGCAATTCAGCTTTTTATCAATCACGGCATCATCAGTGTAACCATGGATGAACTGGCGAAAGCTGCCGGTATGTCAAAGAAAACCGTTTACCAATGTTTTTCCAATAAGGGAATCCTTGTCGAAGCCGTTGTTGACCAGCTGATCGGTCAATCTAAAAGCATCATCAGTTCAAATATCGATGCCGCGGATGACCCGGTACAGGAGTTGGTTCTTCAGCAAGGGCTTTTTAAACATTTGATCGCCTTACGGTACCTTTTTAACGACATGATGTTGAAAAGGTACCCGAGGGCCATGAAAGCGTTCCATGAGTTTAAAAACAATCACCTGAAGGCAGTTATCGAATCAAATTTATCAGATGGTGTAGCAAAGGGGTTGTACCGACGGGGCCTGGATGTTCCGGGCACAGCAAGCATCTACGTATCGGTAACAGACTTTTATTTGTTTAATAACGTAAAGACTCCGGCTGACATATTTGAAGCACTCCAACTATTTATAAACGGTATAATTACCAGTAACGGACGACGTCTTCTCGCAAATTATAATAAGTAAAAGCAAACGGATCTCTTCATAACCTATTGTTAAGCAGGCTATGTCCGATAGCGCCATTTCAATTAATTTTCAGGATCACGATGATTGTCACCTTCATATCATAAAGAATACAATATACTAAAAAGTCTTTTTAATTAAACTTTTTAGTATATTTTTGTATTGAAAATTTATGAACATGCTTACTAAGGCGGAAAGAACAAAAAAATTCATCCTGGAAACAGCAGCCCCTATCTTTAACCAGAAAGGAATATCCGGTGCTAATATAGACGACGTGCTCGCTGCCACAAAATTGACTAAGGGATGCCTTTACGGTCATTTTGAAGGCAAGGAAGACCTGGCCCTGCAGGTTGTTGACCACATGCTGAATACTAACGGCGAGAAGATGTTGTTAACTATCAGCAAGGGTAAAACAGCGAAAGCTAAAGTATTTGCCTTTCTCGATTTTTACAAAGATCCTTTAAATACTTACCTTAAAGGTGGGTGTCCTGTATTTAATATTGCGGTTGAATCCGATGATAACTTTCCAGCCATTAAAGAAAAGATAGCAGGAGTCATCCGGCATGGACAGGAGTTATTTGTTAGTATTTTAAATCAAGGCATTGCCGAGGGTGAATTTTCTGAAAAACTTGATCCGGCTATCTATGCGTTCAAAGCGGTGTCTGCCGTTGAAGGTGCTGTTGTGATGTGCAGGGCGATGAATACAGCAAAGCCGATGGCCGGTTTGCTTAGGAGCCTGAAAGCGGAATTAGAAAGTTATGCGATATGATTTTTTTCGCTATAAAATATACTAAAAAGTATTTTTTGTAAACACGAGAACTATTTTGCGACAGCGTACTCAGCCCGCTACCGCTGGCATTATTTAGTAAAGATTACAAACAATCAAAACGAAATAAAATATACTAAAAAGTATAAAATAATAATTAAACAACAATGAGCCGGGGTAGCAGACCTGCTTCCTGAAACTATTTAAAATTAAAACAATGAATGACCAAATTATTTTCGAGCCATATAATTTAAATGGCCTTGCACTGAGCAACCGCATCGTAATGGCACCAATGACCCGCAGCCGTTCGGCTAACCCGGGCAATGTGGCTACAGAACTCACAGCACGCTATTATCAGCAGCGCGCTTCGGCCGGTTTGATCATCACCGAGGGAACTTATGTCAGCCGTGACGCCGTAGGGTACCTTAATGTGCCTGGAATCTATACAGCAGCGCAAGTTGAAGGTTGGAAACTGGTTACAGATGCAGTGCATCAGCAAGGTGGGAAAATTTTCGCCCAATTATGGCACGTAGGACGATTATCGCACCCTGACCTGCTTGACGGTGAGCTTCCGTTGGCACCATCAGCATTAAATCCGCTGGCCAAGGCATTCACACCTGAAGGTTTTAAAGACACGGTAGATGCCAGGGAGATGACACTGGGGCAAATCAAAAAGACCATTAATGATTTTAAACAGGCTGCCGCAAACGCGGTGGAGGCAGGTTTCGACGGTGTTGAACTGCATGCAGCCAATGGCTACCTGCTGCACCAGTTTTTCAATCTTTATTCCAATAAACGCCAGGATCAGTACGGCGGCGCCATCAAGAACCGTGCGCGCATATTATTCGACGTCCTGGATGAACTGTATACGGTAATCGATATGAGGAAGGTAGGGGTAAGATTAAACCCTTCTCTTCACGGTATCCAGGGTATGATGCTTGACGAGGAAACTGTGGCGGTGCATGATTACATCGTTGCTAAATTGAATGAATACGACCTGGCTTACCTCCACCTGACCGAGCCTTTTACCGATGTGTCGGGCAATCCTTGGGCTATTGAGGAAGTTGCCAAACGTTACCGCCCGCTTTATGATGGCACGATAATCATTAACCGCGGATTTAACAAGGCCACAGCCAGCCAGGTATTGAACGACGGTGATGCCGACCTGGTATCATTCGGGGTTCCCTTTATTGCCAACCCTGATCTTGTTGAACGTTTTAAAGCAGACGCGCCGCTCAGCCAGGCCGATCCTTCGACTTTCTACACGCCGGGAGAAAAAGGTTATACTGATTATCCGGTCATGGCCGAACAAGAATAGTTTATAAAATATTAAAAAAACAGAAAAGTGAAACAAACAGTTTTGGTCACAGGTGCCTCATCGGGTATCGGGCTGCTTGTCGCCAGCAAGCTACACGAAAATGGCTACCAGGTAATCGGCACAAGCCGGGATCCGGAAAAACACCAGGCAAAATTACCATTTAAGCTACTGCTATTGGATCTGAATGATGACCATTCCATAGCATCTTTTGGCAAACAGCTGTTCAGTGAGATCAAAACTTTAGATGTGCTGATCAATAACGCGGGTTTCTTAGTAAACGGACTTGCCGAGGAAACCCCCATTGAGTTAGGCAAACAGCAGTTTGAGACCAACTTTTGGGGAACGATCAAAATAACTAACGAGTTGCTGCCCTATTTCAGGAGGCAAAAACATGGAAAAATAATTACGCTTGGTTCCTTGCTGGGTTTAGTGAGTCTTCCAAATACTTCCTACTACTCGGCTTCCAAACATGCCCTTGAAGGTTATTTTAAGGCACTTCGGTTTGAATTGAACCAATTTAACATCAAAGTGGTTATGGTTGAGCCGATCAGCTTCAAAACCAATATCGGCGAAAGTGCAACTATAGCGAAAGGAACGATCGCGGACTATGATCAGTTCCGGCAGAAGGTCATCGCGTATACCAAAACGGCCTTTGATAAGGCACCCGAGCCCACGCCGGTTATCGATACTTTATTGCGGGCAGTGAAGGAAAAAAATCCAACGTTTGGTTACCCTGTCGGAAAAGGATCATCAATCGTACTCCTGCTTCAATATTTCGCCTATAAGTTTTTCGAGAAATCCATTCTGAAATCGATTAACGCTTCAAAATAGAATTAACAATAAGAAATTAAAATCATGCAATTAAAAGGAAAAACGGTATTGATCACAGGTGGTGCATCAGGTATCGGGCTGGAAGCAGCAAAACAATTTTTAGCCAATGGTGGAAAAGTGATCATCACCGGCAGGAACCAGGGGAAATTAGATGAAGCAAAGAAGTTGTATCCGGCAATTACAGCTATCAGAAGTGATGTATCAGACGCGGGTGATGCGCAAAAGCTTTTTAACCAGGTACAGCTATTGGGCGGTATAGATATTTTATATAATAACGCAGGGGTATTAACTGACCCGATCAACCTCGGTACAGCAAACGATCAGCATTTTGAGGACGCGGCTTACGAAATGAACGTCAATTACCTGGGGGTGATCCGCCTTAACAACCTTTTCATTGATATGCTGAAATCAAGAAAAGAAAGCGCGATCATCAACACAACTTCCATACTCAGTTATGTTCCGTCATTACTGGAAGCCACTTACTCAGCTTCTAAGGTAGCATTGCGGTTTTATACAGAAGCATTGAGAAAGCACCTGCAAATTTTAAACAGTAATCTGAAGGTATTTGAGCTTTTGCCCCCTGTGGTGGCTACAGAAATGACGACTGATAGAGACGGCAAAAAAATGACTACAGAAAGTTTGGTAAAAGCGCTTATCGCAGGTCTCAAGAAGGATCAGTTTACCATTCGTGTAGGAGATACAAAAGCATTGTACATCGTCAACCGGCTTTTTCCAAAAGTGGCTTTTAGTCTGGTTAATCCGAAGAAAAGTTACAAAGTAATAGCCTCGTAAAACCATTATAACCATAAAAAAATGAAAGCATTCATTATAGACAAGTCTAAAAGCAAGGATGGCGGGCGCATTGGGCAAATACCCGTTCCTGTACCACAACAGGATGAAGTATTGATAGAAGTACATGCCACTGCAATCAACCTGCTGGATTCCAAAATCAGAAACGGGGAGTTCAAACTCATTTTGCCGTATAAGACACCGTTTGTTTTAGGTCATGATGTGGCAGGTGTTGTAACCAAAGTTGGAGCACGTGTTCAACAATTTAAAGTTGGAGACGAGGTTTACGCCCGGCCAGCGGATCATCACATTGGCACATTTGCCGAGTTCATTGCCATTAAAGAAGCCGATATTGCACTTAAGCCAAAGAAATTGAGCATGGAAGAAGCCGCATCCATCCCCTTGGTGGGCCTGACTGCCTGGCAGGCACTGATTGAAAAAGGTAACCTAAAGAAAGGTGAAAAAGTATTCATCCAGGCAGGCTCCGGTGGCGTAGGTACTTTTGCTATTCAACTGGCGAAACATTTGGGTGCTACCGTAGCTACCACTACAAGTGCAGCCAACATTGAGTTAGTAAAAAGCCTCGGCGCAGATGTGATTATCGATTACAAGAAAGATGACTTTGAGAAAGCGCTTCACGACTACGACCTGGTTTTGAATAGCCAGGACGGAAAGACACTCGAGAAGTCGCTGCGCATATTAAAGCCTGATGGAAAACTCATCTCAATCTCTGGTCCACCTGATCCGGACTTTGCGGAAGAAATCGGAGCCCCCTGGTTCGTAAAATTAATTATGCGCTTGCTGAGCTCTGGAGTAAGAAAAAAAGCAAAACAACTTAAAGTGGGCTTTTCATTTCTATTTATGAAGGCAAATGGAGCGCAGTTAAAAGAGATTACTTCTCTTATAAATTCTGGTACTATAATACCGGTTGTGGACAAAGTTTTTCCGTTTGAATCGATCAAAGAAGCGATGGCCTATGTTGAAAGCGGAAGAGCTAAAGGAAAAGTTGTTGTTAAAATTAAATAAAGTTGTTGCTTGTTCAACACAATGCCTCCCCCCCCATAATGATGAAAAAGATAAGAATAATATTAGTGCTATGCCTTTTTATAGTAACAAAAACTTTTGCACAAACACCCGAAGCCCATAAGATTTTAGGCGTATGGCTGAGCGAAGATAAGACGGGTAAAATTGATGTTTATAAAGCAAACGGCAAGTATTTTGGCAAGCTGATCTGGGGTAAAACGATGTACGAATCGGATGGAACTACTTCCCGGAAAGATGTTAAAAACAAAGATGAAAAATTAAGGACACGTAACCTCAAAGGCCTGATCACGAATGACCACTTTGGGGTTTTCTGAGGATTCTGTTAAATTTTCCATGGTTTCTTTTATTAATACGGAGGATTACTCACCAGGTCCGCCCTTTTTTGGGCATAGCTGGAAAGTATCTCCCATCGTGTTATTGTTTAATAGTTATAAAGAATGCATTACAATATTAAATAATAAACAAATGGTTGTCTTGGGGTAAAGCTGTCGAGATCGGTGAATATGCTATCGGAAAACAGGTAAAGTCATTTTTTCAGGTGTTCTGCTTTTGGACACAGCACCCCGCAGCCGCTTTCAAGGCAGCAGTTCCCGGTTGCGTTGCCTGCTGAACGTGGTACGGTTAAGCTTTTTCGTGTTGTCCGGGCAGGCACCGATCCATTCCCGCGGCATACCGTTTTAGTGGCTTTGTTGTTCAGGCCGCTTCCGATCCCCTCCCAACCTTAATTCACTTACTTTTTACCTCCCCGCTTAAAACCTTGCTGATATCTTCATAGCTATAATACAGGATTCCGCCGATCTTGGTAAATGGGATCGTACCGTTATCCCTTAATGTTTGCAAAGTGTTATCCGATATTTTTAACAGGTTCTTTACCTGGTAAGACTTTAGCCATTTCTTAGGCTCCTCAATGCTTTGCCCCAATAGTCCTTTAATCTGATTAAGGAGATTTTTGCCGAATTCCTGCAAGTCCTCTTTGGTGATAATTTCTGCTGCCATAGCTTTAGCTTTTAAATTTCAACTTGGTGGTTGTCATAAATACCAACTACCAGCCATCACAAATTTGCCTCAAAAGACAGCGGGTTTTATCCGAGTTTATCCGAGTCGGACGGCAAGTATTTTTGATTAGTCAAAACCTTCGCTAAAAAATTCAAAGGGAGTAATCCCGAATACTTTAATTGTCTTTTAGCTTTGCTGCATGAGGCTTGCCGTTAAGGTCGGATCGTAATTTAACGCATTATTCCGGTTGTGCTGGCTGACCACACTTCATGCTATTCTGCCCAAAAAACTGCGCCTGCCTGCATTCCTCATTGATCCTTTTTTGATTTGCACAGGTGCGCCCCTGACGAAATACCCGGCTGGAAGGAATACCGGGCCCTCCGGGTGCCTCGTCCGGCAACGGTAGCCGGAAGGGCAGTTTCCTTTCAGCCGGTTCAGATCAATTGCGCAGATACCCCAAAGCGTTTCTCCATTGCCGTTCCCGGACTATTACAAGTTTTAATTCCTTTTCATTTAGCCTTTGCTTGAGGCAAATTTACCCCTCTTCAGCGGGCAAGGCCATGCGAATGCCGCTTAAAAAATCTCCACACCTCCGCTGCGCTCCGGGTCGTATTTTTTGCGGCAGCCTTGCCCCGCTCACCCCCCGCGCAAGTTTTTTGCCTCTATCAAAGGCCAAATGAGGGTTCCGCCGAAATGGCCATTGGATAACAGATTTTTTAACAAATAATTTTTTTAAGCGATGGAAATCACAGGAAGACTGGTAGCAGACGCTATCGTGAGAGCAGTAAGCGAGGACAAAAAAGTAACAGGGTTTAGGGGGTTGCGGTTAACCGCACATTCCAATCAAAGGGCGAACGTAAAGAGGAAACCGCGTTCGTGAATTGCACCTACTGGCGGGGCGAGGGCATCGCACCCTATCTAACCAAAGGCATGGTCGTTCAGTTATCGGGTTTTATGACCGCCGAGCCCTGGGTAAGCCGTGACGGTGAGCCGATGGCAAGCCTGAAATTCCGCACCGAACAAATCAATATGCTGACCAAATCAGCCTGACCCCACCCAAAGGAACAGATTTATTAACCTTTAAAAATCAAGAAAATGGCATACAATCTTTTTTATAACCAACAAACAGACCAGCACAGTTTTTTTAGTGTTAAGGAAAAGGTATGGCACAAAGTGGCCTTTACGAAATCCTTGTCTACTAACTTTTCAAGATCATTATTGTGCTCATCAAAAACCTCCAGGAGCATCCGGCGCTTTTCTTCTTCTCCGGTATACTTGCGTTTGATCTTTTCGGCAGTTATAAAATCTTCGAGCCTCTTTAGATCTTCGAAAGCCCTGCGTATACCGTAGATCGCTTCGGAAATGGTGGCATTGACATCTTTAGCATCCTGGCCGCTCCCTTTTAAATACCCGCTTTCTGCATCCCACTTTTGGGGGTCGACTTTTCTGCCAAGTGAAATTTCCGAACGTTTGCCTAAATAGGTGATCCGTGCATAAAGGGGAACCATTTCCTGTGAATCTGTTTTCCGTTTGTCGGCCCAGATCAGGACCGAGAATTTCTGTACATTTTTCATTTGAATGAATTTTAAAATACTTGTTTAACTGTGATGGCTTGGAAACTCGCTTTCCTTGACCTTCTTTTTTAATATCAAGTGCTTTAAAATCAATCAATTAACCTCTTATTCGGTGACCTTTTTTAAGGTTGTTAAATAGGTCACCGAATTGGACATAAATACTGCAAAAACAGCATTTTTTGCCGGAACCGGAACCCTCGGAGCAAACGCTTCCGTGCGTTTGAGCCCTTTTGATATTTTCCAATTTTCAGATCACTTCTGAAGCCAAAAATTTGATATAAATTGAGGTGTTTTGAGTCCAAAATTTATGATTATAATTGTTTGACTATCAATTAGTTAATCATTGATTTGGTGACTAAATTAGGAGGTTTGAACCAGTCGCCGAATAGGTCACCGGATGGGTCATAAATGCTGAGGTAGTATGCGATTTTTTGAGCAAAAAAAAAACGCTTAGACCAGAAATCTAAGCGTTTTTGAGCATTTTTAAGGCTCTTTTAGCGGAATGGACGGGACTCGAACCCGCGACCCCATGCGTGACAGGCATGTATTCTAACCAGCTGAACTACCACTCCTCTGTTTGGGGTTGCAAATATACAAACCTTTTTAATTTATGCAAATTGTAAAATAAAAAAGCTTTAAACGCAAAAAAGCCTTACTTTTCAGTAAGGCTTTTTTGCGTTTAAAGCGGAATGGACGGGTCTGTACATTTCGCAGAAAACATCTCACTTATAGATTTTTACAATCAGATATGTTGAATGGTAACCTTTTTGGAAACCTTGATAAACATCTGTGTTTGAAAGATTTTGAAAGAACTATTTCTATTTCAAATTTACAAAATCGCTCTAAGAATACCAAAGACAATGATTTGATGATTAGCGAAACGAAGATCGCATGTTTGTTATTTTATATTCACTTTTTATCGTGTGAGAAATTCTAAACCGCTTTTCACAAACTCCTGCTGATGCTGTATTGGATCAGCAGCCATAACGCAAACCGCATGTTATATGCACCTTTTATAGTCATTTTAAAAAATCTTCCTCTATCATAGCGTTATTTAAAAATACTCCTGTATTACTCCCTGTTGATACAGCATATGGTACAGAACGAAGTGGATTGGTACTGTCTCCACAAGCGAATATATTATCTACTGTTGTTTTCTGAAATGTATCTACTTTGATAAGTCCCTGTTCTGTCAATTCACAGCCCAATAATTCGGGGATTTTACAATGTTGTTCAAATGGCGGTCTTGAATAGATAGCTTTTAATTGAAAAGTTGAATTGTCTGAAAAAATTATTTCTTCAACTATTCCGTCTTTGTGTTTCAATGAGGTAATTTCCCTTTCAACTATTGAAATATTGTGTCTTTTGATTTCATCGGTTTGCTCTTGTGTCAATTCCGATTTCCCATTGGTAAATATGGTTAAATCCTTTGCCCAGTTGCGAATGAGTCGAGCCAAATGAAACGCAGCATATCCATTTGCCAAAATCCCTGTTTTTTGATTCTTTACTTCATATCCGTGGCAATAGGGGCAATGAAGTACCGTAATTCCCCAACATTCAGAAAATCCCTTAATGTTTAGCATTGTATCTTTTAGTCCTGTTGCAAAAACTAATTTTTTAGCTGAAAATATTTTTCCTGATTGAGTTGAAATCTCAAAGCCTTTATCAGTTTTTGTTCCATTAACGGCAAGGTCAGTTAAGAATTTTACCGTGTCGTATTTCAACACCTGCCCTTTTGCTTTTTCGGCAATAACGCCTGGTTTTTCACCGTCTTGCGTAATGAAGTTATGTGAATGAGGTGTTTGCCGGTTACATGGCAAACCGCTGTCAATGATTAAAACATTTCTTAATGCCCGTCCCAAAGTCATTGCTGCCGAAAGTCCTGCATAGCTTCCGCCAATTATGATTACGTCAAAGTTTTTGTTATCTGTCATTTTATTAAAATTTAAAAATGCTGTTAATGGAAAAGGTAAAGCTAAAACTGATAAAACAAGTGCCTTGTTTTATCAGTTCTCGTCCTGATATTTTTTTCGTTTCAGTCAATTGTTTTTGGATGTGTGTCGCTTTCCAAATGTGGCGGAATCAATTTATACATCACCGGCGTTACGATCCTCGAAAGTATGGTAGAACTGATCAGTCCTCCAATTAATACAATAGCCAATGGTGCAATAAGTGGATTCGGGTTCAGCGCAATCGGAAGTAAGCCGCAAATGGCGGTGATCGAAGTCAATACCACCGGAAGAAAACGGGTTTCGCCAGCCAAATTGATGGCCTCATCAATGCTGTGTCCTTCCAGACGTAGCTGATTGGTAAAATCAACCAGCAAAAGTGAATTTTTAACCTGTATGCCTGACAGACCTATAAAACCAATAATGGATACCATTGACATTGGGTTGCCTGTCATCAGTAACATTACCACGCCACCAAGTATGCCTAAAGGTATAATCGACAGCACGATAATGATCCCTTTAAATGTTTTAAATTGTAACAACAGTACGCCGACAAAAAGAAATGTGCTCAGGATGATCACAGACAGAAAGTTACCGCCCAAAGCATCACCTTCCGATTCTGCTTCTCCCGATAATTTATAATAGTAGCCTGGCGGCATTTTCAATTTATTCAGTTCGGGCACCACCTCTTTCAGGACATCATTGGCCAAAACATGCTCTTTGGTCAGGGAAGTCACCTTTGCAAATCGCGATTTGTTAAAATGATTGATGGCCGTAGGGGATGTTTCAAACGAAATGGTAGCGATCTGATCAACCAGCACCGGGGTGCCCTGTATGTTGTTTACATACAAGTTTTTCAAAGCATCAAGGTTTGAGAACTTGTTTCTTGGAAGTGTGATGACAACGTTGCGCGAATCGCCCCGGTCATCAATATAGTCGCCAACGGTTAATCCGGCCACTGCCATCCTGACCACTTTGTCCACATCGCTGGTAAGCACACCTAAGGTGCGGGCTTTCTCTTTATCGATCTTTATTTTAACATCCGATTTATAGACATTCAGCTCATTGTTGACATAAAATGTACCGGGATGCTTTTTCAGGATTTCTTCGACTTTAAAAGAAAGGGACCGTAAGGTATCCTGGTTTTCTCCAAATACCCTGACTACAATATTCGCTTCGATCGGCGTTCCCTGTTCAAAGTCTTTCACTTCGATCCTGGCATAGGGAAAGTCATTGAACTTCTTTCTCAGTTGCTTGATCAGTTCGGTCTTTTTATCCGGGCTGGCCTCCTCATCCAGTTGAACGAATACCTGGGCAAAATCAGGCTTTACATCCTGCTGATGCACGTTGTAATAGATCTGGGGGTTTCCTTTGCCTACATTAGATGTATAATAAACAATCTCTTTATGTTTCTTTAGTTCACCTTCTACAAGCCTGGTCACCCGGTCGCTTTCGGGAATATCGGCCTGCAGGGGTAATTTGATATTGATCAGGAACATCGGTTTTTCCGAAGTTGGGAAAAGCTTGAACCCGGTTTGTGTGAACAGGAAAAAGGCAAGTCCGCTTAGCGCCAATGATATCCCGATAGTTGCTTTAGGCCATTTCAAGGCAAACGGCATCACCCGGGCGTAAGAGCGGGTCAAAAACCTTTGCAGATGCTTTAAAAAGAAATTACCCCCGCCATGGGTATGTGTTTTTAACATCCGGCTGCCCAAAAAAGGGACGAGTGTTAAAGCTACGATCATGGATGCCAAAACACTGGTCATGACAGCCACGGGCAGACTGCGGATAAATTCACCAGCTGCATCAGGTAAAAAGGCAAGTGGTAGAAACGCGATAACCAGGGTAGCAGTACAGCCTACGACCGCCACACCGATCTGTTTTGTCCCTTTCAGGATAGCATCCATACGGGAGTGGCCTTCCCTGAGCCAGCGCTCAATATTCTCCACCACCACAATACTGTCGTCTACCAGCAGCCCTAATGCTACGACAAGCCCAACAATACTCAGTTGATTTAAAGAATACCCTAAAAAATTCATGGCAATAAGGCCCAGGCCCAAAGAAAGTGGAATGGAGATCATCACGATCAGCGATGCCCGGAACCCCAATGGCAGCAGGGTGATGACGACCAGAACGATGGCTAAACCAAAGTCGAAGCCAAGGTGGCCCAAACGCCTGGATACCATATCGGCCTGATCGAAGTTTTTGACCATGCGGATATTTTCCGGCAGGCTTTTGCCAAATTCGTCCAGTACCGGTAAAAACTCTTTCTGAACGCTGGCAATATTCACGTTGCCTTTCATTGCCGCCGTAACCAGTACGCAACGGTGCCCGTTCAAACGGGTGATATGGTCAATCGCACCGTCCTTATAACTAACGTCGGCCACATCTTTCAGATAAATAATCTTGCCGTTCGCATTATAGATAACCGTATTGGCCACATCATCAACACTCTTGAACTTGCCGCTGGTTTTAACATTAAAGATCTTGCTGTCCAGATTGATACTTCCCCCAGGGATATCCGCAGCTTCACTTTGCAAACTGCCGATGACCACATTAAGCGGTATTTTCAATTGCGCCAGTTTCTTGAGCTGCATATCGATCCGGATCTCCTGTTCGGGCATACCGAAATACTTCACCTCTTTTAAATTGGTGATCTTTTCTAATTGTGTTTTCAGGATGTCTGCTTTATCCCGCAGCAATTTACCGGAAGCATTATCTGACACGAGCGCAACTTGCAAAATTTTTACATCTGATGAGGATACTTTTTCTGTTTTGATCAGATAGATATCTTTAGGAAGTTCACTGTTCTTTAACGCATTGATCTCCGTGGAGATTTCCTGGTATTTGTTGTCCACGTCTACGCCATATTTAAACTTAGGCTGGATAACTGCTACACCGTCCTCTACCGTTGTCAGGATCTTTTCAATGTTTTCAAGGCCATAGATCTTGTTTTCGATGGGTTTTACCACCTGCTCTTCCATATCCTTTGGACTGGTTCCAGGGTAAATCACCGTGATAATGTATTGCGGCGGATGGTTGGTCGGATCTTCCGAACGGGGCATGGTAAACAGTGTGAGCAAGCCTACAACTGCCACCAAAAGGAATATGATCAAAGTGAACTGGTAGTTCTTAACTGCGAAATTTGTGATTTTCATGACTGTAGCCTTTACTTGATGATTTTAATAATAGACTGTTCGTTGAGGTAGGCACTGTTGGAAACCACGATCTGGTCTATACCTTCCAGCTTATCCTTCAGGTATACATTGTCATTATCAAACTTCAGGATGGTAACCGGTACTCTTTTTACACGGGTAGCGCTAACGGTGGTAAATACAAAGCCTTTATTGCCGTCGGCTTCAACCAATGAACTGTAGGGAATCACCATCACACTTTCATCCTGGTGGGTGGCTATTTCCGCCTTGCCAAACATGCCAACCGCCGGCTTTAGGCCATTTAATTTCAACTTCAACTCTACCTGGAACGAGCCCAGTTCACGATCCGCGACCTGCGACTTGCGAAATACCACGGCATCAAATTGTTGGCCTGCGTACCCATCAAGTGTAACTTTGGCCGTTTGTCCCGGTTTAATGATGGCCCATTCCCGGTCGGTCACCCCGACTTTTAGTGAATAACTGTTATGCTGTTCGGTGGAATTGATGAGCAGCACCGGCATGCCTTCACCTATTACTTCGCCCTCGTTGGCGATCTTCTTGCTCACAAAGCCATCGGATGCGGCGTATATTTTTGAGTAACGATCATTAAATGCTACCGCTTCCCGGGCTTTTTGCGCAACGTCCAATGCGGTTTTGGTGTTTTGCAATTGTTCCAGAGTATATACGCTGTCTTTGTAAAGGTTCACTGCACGGCTATAATCTCGTTGCGCCTTTTCCACACCCAGGCTTGATTGCGCCAGGCCGGCTGAAATCTCGGTTGAATTGAGCGTAGCCAGCAATTGGCCTTTTTTAAAGAACTGCCCCTCCTGTACGAAGATTCGACTGATCACACCGCCTATCTTGAAGGCATATTTAGCTTCATCTTCGGTGCTCACGAGGCCGGTTGCGCTAATGTGGTCGGGAACTCCTAATACGGAAACTGGTGCTGTTTTAACGGGGATGATATCCGGTTCACCCATTGTATTTTGTTCCTGGTGTTTTTGTTTGCAGGAAGTCAGCAGGAATATGGCTGCCATTATTATGCTGAGTAATTGAAGTTTTTTCATTGTTGTATGTTTTTATTGTTGAATTGTAAAACTGGCGTTAGCTCGTTCGATGGCCGTATAGGCTATCCAGGTGTCGTAAAGGGCGATGTTGGCGTTAAGCTGCGCATCTATCCACTGGTTCTGTGCGTCCAGCAGTTCGATGTAAATAGCCATTCCCTGTTTGTATAACTTCACCATATCATTATAGTAGGTCTGGCTGGTCTTCAGTTGGGACTGTGCCGCCTCATATTGCGCAATTGCGGTTTGCATACCCGCTTGCCGGACTTTAAGCTCGGTAAGGAGTTGCTGCTGTACATAGTCGGTCTGTGATGCCAGGGCCTCCCGGTCAGCAATCGTTTGTTTTACCCGGTAACTATTTTTGCCAGAGGAAAACAGATTCCATTCCAAGGAAACGCCCAACAGATAATAACGGCTCTGGCTGTTAAACTTCCAGTCGAAAGCCTGCGAGCCCAGATCAATAAAAGTGCCCAGCTTAGGGATGATGTATGATTTTGCCAACCCGTTCAGGTTACTGTTAATGTCTTTAGCGATCTTAAGTTTGGATAATTCCTCCCTGCCGCTAATGCTGTTTCCCAATAATTGGTCGCTTGAGGGTAGTGCGGTAATATCATCTAAAAGGATGCTATCCGTTAACGGGCGATTGATAAGGAAGTTAAAATAGTAGCGTGCTGATTCTGCGGTTTTCCTTGCGCCAACAAGTGCTGCATTGATCCTGGAAACTTCGTTCTGGCTTCTGAGCACAACGGTCCGGTTTACCTTGCTGTTATCAAACAGTTTGGTATTGATCCTTTGACCTTCTTCAACCAGCCGGAGCGAGGACTCATAGATCCCGGTAGCATAAACGGCTTTTGAGTAATTGTAATAGGCCGTTTTGATCTCTTTGACCAGTTCGCGTTTGTAAAGCAATACTTCGGTTTTTTGCAGATCTACCTGCTGCGCTTTGATCCGCTTATTATAGATCAACTCTGCATTTAAAATGGGAAGCGTCGTACGAAACTTCGCATCATAAAAATTATCGGGGTTGAGCAGGATGTGCTGGTTTTGTAGCTGCGGAAAGGCATTGCTGCCGGTCAATTGGTTCAGCGTGGAATAAACTCCGTTAAACAGATCACCTGTCGGAAAATCGATCGTTCGTCCACCATCGGCTTTGGTATAGGTGGTTGAAAAAGTTACATCCGGCCCAAACATGCTTTTCGCTTCCTTAAGCGCGTATACATTTTTTTCGAGCACAAAATTTTGTTGTCTGATGCTCTGATTGGATGCAAGTCCGTCCCGGATATAGTCATCCAGCTTGCTCTGGGCTTTTGCTGATGGGGAGGCCAGCAAGGCCGCCGCCAACAGGACAAAACCATATTTTTTTTTGCTTTTAATTTTCATTTTTAATCGCTGTTTTAAATTCAAACACTGTTCAATATATGGTCAAAAAAAAGGGCTAACTTTTTTCAAGCAGCGCAACAAAGCACTCGTAGCCGCTTTGCATTAATTCTTCATTTGTTTTACCCACAAAACTTTTTGTGCGATCCTTGCAGAAGAGGGCACAAATGCCATGCATTGCGGAAAGGATCATAAAGGTTAGATCTTGCGTATCTAAATCTTTGAATCGTCCCACTTTCTGGCAGTCTTTGATCACGGAAGCCAAGCGATCGATCGCTTCCTGCGCGATCTCAAAGCCACCTTCATCGTCACCTGTTTTTGCCGGTTCTTCTACCAGGAACATCAGGTTATAATAATCCTTGTTTTCCTGTGCAAATTGGATGAAGATGCGGCCCATTGCCTTTAAACGCTCAAAGGGTTCAGCTACTTTCTCCAATACTTTGAATTGAGTGAGTAAAAGACGGAAACCTTCCTTATGTAGTTCATGGAAAATTTCGCTTTTGTCTTTAAAATAAAAATAGAGCGAGCCCGGACTATAGTTGATTTCGTTCGCAATGTTGCGCATGCTGGTTTGTTCATAGCCTTTTTCGAGGAATATCTTGCGCGCTCCGTTCAGGATACGCTGATGCATTTCCTCTTTTTCTCTTAGTTTTCTTTCTGCTATGCCCATTTTCAATTAATAATAAGATACAAATATAATAGTGCTGGCCGGGTGGCGAAAATTCGCCCCAGGATACAGCGTTTAGTTTTTCATGCCGGGGCTAATTTGTCCCATAATGTTTATAGCGGATTTTCGGCTCAATAATTTGAATCCAAACAGCATGAACCTATTTTTCCAACCCTGTACAACTCTTGGTTTCCGCCTATTTTCCAGCGCTTTAACCAGTTCTCTGGCGACATCCTCAACAGAAGACATGACAAATTTTGGAAAATCGCTGGTATGTCCGCCTGCGTTTGCATGAAAGCCTGAGGCTGCAGCACCGGGGTTAAAACCCATCACAAAAACGCCTTTTTTCTTAAACTCATACCACAGTGATTCCGAGAAATTGGCGACAAAACTTTTGGTAGCTGCATAAACTGAACCGCCTGGAAGGGAAGAATGGGCAAGCATGGAACCTATATTTACCAAAGCATCTCCTTGTTTTGCATTTTGTAAAAATGTATAAGACAGGGTTACCAGGGC
Source organism: Mucilaginibacter sp. Mucisp86 (assembly GCF_047324315.1). Lineage (NCBI taxonomy): Bacteria > Pseudomonadati > Bacteroidota > Sphingobacteriia > Sphingobacteriales > Sphingobacteriaceae > Mucilaginibacter > Mucilaginibacter sp. Mucisp86. The sequence continues at coordinate 2,258,814 of NZ_CP168503.1, read as the reverse complement.
ATTTATATTAAGCTGCATGGTTGCCAGTTGCTCATCCAATGGGATCTCAATAAATTTTCCGTAAATACCCGCACCTGCATTATTGATCAGGACATCGTATTTCTCTGTTTTTAGATGGTCTACCAGTTTTTGCAGGTCGTCTTTGTTCGTCAGGTCGGCAACCAAAATGGTATGGCCGGTGCCACCCAGATCTTTTACTGCCTTGCTTAATTTTTCCTCGCTACGGGCTACCAGCGTTAACTGATAACCTTTCGCCGCAAGTTGCCTGGCTGTTTCCAGCCCTATGCCGCCGCTTGCACCCGTGATCAATACTTTTTTCATGTTTGGCTTGATTATATTTTTAAACACTACAAAATTATTGAACAGTGTTCAACAAAACAAAATTAATTTTTCATCTGACATGAAAATGATAAACGCATATAAAACGTGTACGTCTTTTAAGGTATTAGATACGACTGGTCTGTAATCTTTCCCCGGTGATTCAAGCCCAATCCGTTAGAGAATATATTATTGGGGTTAGTGTGTCTGCGTAAGTACCAAAGGGTCCGAGAAAGCAATTCATACCGTACTGTAGTTCAATGCCTTAAATTAGCACAATAAAATGGTAACCTTTTTGGTAACCTTTTCAATCCGGTCCAACGATGTGACCAAATGTTATTTCGGTCTAAAATGTGCTTATTTAAGTGTATTTGGTAGAATTTGAGAGTTAGGTTCGAGTCCCGCCCATCGGAAACGAAAAAGCCTGTAAGTCAACGACTTACAGGCTTTTAATCATTTTTAGCGGAATGGACGGGTCTGTACATTCGCTAGAAAATATCTCACTTATAGATTTTTACAATCAGATATGTCGAATGGTAACCTTTTTGGTAACCTTGATAAACATCTCTGTTTGAAAGATTTTGAAAGAACTTTTATTATTCAAAAATACAAAAACGTACAAAATGTTACAAATACTTAAGCCACCATCTCAGGGGCATTAACTTGTCTAAATAAAAATCGCTTAATAAGCGATAAAAAACATCTAAACAGCTATTGATAACCAAATGCTTACTCATACTTATTAAAGTGATAGAATAGTAAATATTTTACTACCTTGCCTTTGGCAACCTAATCACTTTAATAATAATGGATTTCAAAAATTACCAAGAATCCTCTATTAAGCATCTTTCAACCTGCAAATCGATATTACACGCTATACACCTCTTACATACAGTAGGCAATACAAGCGCGGATATCCTACAACCAAATAATACGCAGGCAACGCTGCATAATGTCTTTTACCTGTCTGGTTACACGCTTGAATCTATTATTAATTATTCCATTTTCAAACATTACAGATGGACAAAACCATCCGTACAGGAATTAGATCATACCTTTAGCGGCAGATGCGATTTTACGTTTTTCCCTCATGTACCAAGACGGAACGGAGGAACCTATCAATATTGGGCTTCGCAACATGAGTTTCATAGAAATATAGATATTTTGAAACGGGAATTTTCTTCCTGTGGATTACCCCTAATAGACAGAACCGCGCCAGTTGATAATGATGCTAAAAAGCTATTTTTTAGTTGGAATGTTGAAGTCAGATATCATTTGCCGACCGAAAGATATTCCGGCGTTGAATTGACCTTTGCGAATGTTAAAAAATTCGTGGAGTTAACAGATATTTTGTATAACGGTTTAATGAAAATTGTAGGATGATAAAGATATTAGAGGTAGCCGACAAATTAAATAAAGAGCTACAATCCAAGAAAGAAGTCCAACTTGAGGATTATCGGATTTTTATAAGGTTGAACCTGGAAATAGATGTCTATATAATCACGACATCCCAATCCTTAATTTCTGAATTAGAAACGAAATACAAGGATTACTATGTAAACTTTAAACGTTTTTCTAATGCCGAAATACAACAATATAGCTATTTGTCTGAATCGTTTAAAGCATCCCAACCAATTGACTTTGGACTCAAATATAGATTCAATTCATTGCTCGATAAAAAGCCAAATTCATTTTACGAGGTGAATCGCAAATTCCCTATTCCAATTGTGACATTCTACTCTTACAAGGGAGGGATGGGAAGAACGACAACGTTAACTTCTTATGCTTTGGATTTAGCGATCAATTACAATAAAAAAGTTTGCATTATTGATTGTGATCTGGAAGCACCGGGATATTTAAACTTCTTTGACTTTTCACACAATGAAATATTAAAATCGGGTGAGAAAAATGGGATTGTTGAATTTTTGGTTGACCATGCATTCAAAAAAGAGATAAACATTAAGGATTACTTAATATCCCCATCACATTTTCAATCATGGGCGAAAAAAATTTCTGTAATTCCAGCAGGCAATTTAAGTGATAGTACAATTCAAGGATCAGATAACTATACAACTCATAGAGATCAATACCTCGAAGGCCTTTCAAGAATTGATCTTGCAGAGGGAGCACTTATAGAAGGTTTTAAGGTGTTATTTGAGAAAGTTCGCGATGAAGTTAATCCGGATATTATACTCATTGATTCCAGAACAGGTTTTAATGACGTATTTGCAATTACGGCTCTTATTTTATCAAATCTCATAGTTGGTTTTTTTGGAAGTAATGAACAAACAAAACCAGGATTGCGCTTTCTGTTAGATAAGTTCTATGAACTAAACAACCAAAATAATAATGATACCGAATTAGTACTCGTAAATTCTATTTTGCCCGCTAATCCCAACAGCAGTGAAATGTTTCATAATGCATTTGTATCAGAAATCGGTCAATATGTACAATTTCTCCAAGAAAATAAATATAAAAATATTGGTCCTTCCGATGAGACGAAATTACCTTCATTTTATAAATTAAGCAGAAACCATACTCTTGAAAAGCTAGGCATTAATAATGAAACTTCAAAGAGTACCGATTTTAGCAATCACATAGGCTTAATCAGAAATAAATCTTTTAATGATTTTAATGCCATTTTCAGAGCTTTTAATGAATCTAAGTCAGTAGCAAAGATTTTTACCATCCCCCAAATTAAAGATCCTCGAAGGATGGGTCAATTAAAAAATTTAATTTTAAAGAACCTTAAAGCGACTCTGCGAAATGAAAACGATAATCCTGTATTATTTGCAGAAGATGCCGACGTAAATCCTAATACTTTTTTCTATAGGGACCAAATGAGTAAATTGTTTGACAAGAATAAGTTTCTCATTCAGGGATTTAAAGGGACCGGAAAAACTTATCTCTATAAAGCGCTAAGAGACCCCAAGCTCCAATCAGTTAAACGAGAATTATTGAGGCGAGCGAAGGAAGATCCTAATAAGGATTTTCGATTTATTGATATTATTTCCCTAAAGGGGAAAGCAGAACCGAAATCATTTGATTTCGATCAAATTCAATTATCAAAAATTGAAGACAAGAATCACTACTTTAAAAACTTCTGGTTAGTTTATACTTGGCATTCCATTTTTCTGGACGCCAAACATCGGTTGAATTATTTGTCAGATTCTCAATTAGCTTCTTATATAAAGCCTTTTGAAAGCCCAATCGAAACCAAACAACGCTTTGACTCATTGATTAATGATGAAAATAAATTAGCGATTATTGAAAAGGAACTCCTGGTATTGGATGAGTTCTTAAATAAAAAAAGCAGTTTTCTTGTTGTCCTTTATGACCAACTCGACAATTTGATTAAGCCGATCTTTTGGCGTGAGACAGTTTCGCCACTGATTGATTATTGGTGGGATAGCCTTAATAGGTTCAAAAATATTACGGCGAAAATATTCATTAGAACGGACTTATATAATCGACTTATTGGGACAAATACTACCAGGCTTGAAAACAATATTATTAAAATTGAGTGGTCGCGAGAAGAAGTTTATGCCTACTTTTTTAAATTGATTTTTTCGAATAAACACTCTTACGAGGCACTCTTTCAAATAATGGAACTGAGTGGCAAGTTTGAAGAACGTTTTTTTAAAAACACGCCTAAATTTCTACAAAAAAACAATAACCAATTGAATCTCCTGAGAAATGAAATTGACCCATTTATGTCCACATTTTTTGGAAAGGAGGTTAAAAGTTATTCAGGTGGTTTTCTTGGTAAAACATTTGACTGGTTCTATTTTAATTTAACAAATGCAGATCAGCAGTCAATTAGCTTAAGACCCTTTATTAACCTTATTGATGGTTCGATTGATGAAGCATTACAGGACCAATCGACTCAAATTCCTCCCATTATTAAGTATCAATATTACGCGTCAAGAGAAAACAGGGAAAATGCAGTCATCCAGCACTTTAATGATCTTGTTAGAGAGGATTTTAATCAAGACTTGGAATTTATTTTTATTTACCTAAGAGAGAAGGGAGACAATTTTAAACAAATATTCTTGACCAAAACCGAATTACATGAGTTGCTTCAGGCAATTCTTAATGAATATAAGGAGCAACTTGAAAGTCAAAATATTGATGATTTGAAATCTATTTTAATTTCAAATGGCATAATTCATGAAAATGTAACGCCACATGAAAACATCTTTTATTTTGCCCAACTTTATAAATATTGGTTAGGTCTTAGAAGCAGAAAATATGAATATAGGGGGCGTAATTAGATTTAATACTGTCGGAATACAAAACATCACCGTTTTTGTTCAGTTATAAAAATTCACTTTGAAGTTTGCATAATAATTTAAGTGCCCTGATTGCACAAACATATTAAGATCATTTTAAAAATAACGACCGCTTCGGTCAGATTCAAACATCAACATTGCGAATTTTTTGCAACACCCATTGTGTGGCAGAAGGTAAATTGTTTCTTACCAGATATTCATCGATTGGTAAAACAGTAATTCCACTATTTTCATTTATTAATGCCTGCACAGTTACGCTTAAAGGCACCGTCGGAATTAAAGGATTTGAGACGCTAATCACAAATTCTTTCTCCTCCTCATTCACGGCAAAAATCATATCCATGTTGTCATTTTCGGATCCAGGTAACTTGGTCGTTAAAACTATATCCCCCAAGTTATTACGTTGTAAATCTTCAAATAAGTCAGCAGTTGCACGCTGTATTCGTCGGTCATCGAGCGCCGGTAAAGATCCTGTTAATATAAACTTTATGAGATCAATGCCCACATGACGATCCAGCATTCGGTGTTCAAACTTATTCTTAAATGACCGTAAACATCTGTAGCAGGACAAGTCACAGTTTTCCTGGCATGATTCCATAATATTCAAGGCACGTGCAAACAGTTCTGCTCCACGATCTACTAATTGTGATGCAAAGCCCGCCCCTCCTGGAAGCGTATCATAAAGAAAGATTTCCACAACATCCCCAATCCTGCCGCTGATGTTTGATGTGAGTGCAGGCCTGTATTCCGCCATAATATCAGTAGCTTCAATTTCCAGCATCTGTGAAGCGGCTTTGGACAGTGCCTCACAGACTGTTCGCAAAGCAACATTTGTAGTATAAGAACCAGGAGATAGCCTAATTGTAGGCGCCAGGTCAATTGATAAAAGACATACGTCCGTTATAAAATCTGTACCCAACACAATTGTCGATCGTAATCCACCTTGACAGGTAGGGTTCTCGTCAGGAAAGGGCTTTGGATGTTCGCCATTTAGGGTACCAGTAAAAGTAGCTTCGGATTCTATTCGACCACAACGGACACAATATTGATATGCTTCTCGACTTGGACCTGTATTTGAAATTAGAAGATGAGTTCGGACACTTAATCCGGCAACCCGATTGTTTATTACTTTCCATTTATTAGGATCGGGAAAAGGCATATATAGTTTAGCCCTTGTAGCATAACTAACTTCGGGCATACCATCGGGTGATGTTTCTTCTGCAACATCGACCGGATGAGCAAAGCCGGGAGGACGTAACCATACAAATGGCTGGTTAAGTTCCTCCCCACAAGCATCACAGTTAGAAACTTGATGACGCCTTTCAGAATCATAAGCTTCGGTTTTTGCGAATCCGCAATTGACGCATTCATAGTACAACTTTCGCTTTTTCCAAGCCTCAGCGAGTTCACCAGGAATCGGAGAGTAAATTGCGCCTGAAGTATAACATTTGTTGGAAACCCAAACCTGTTTTCCAGGCGCGTATTGAGATAATGCAATCGGAAGGCCTTGTGACGGCACAAATTTAAAAGCCGTTTTGTATTGAGTAGAATTGTTTTGATCAAAAATGTAGAATGTAGCCACGTCTGTAGGAAAAGCATATCGGGGTAGTTTCCCGCGATATAGCAGCCTATCAAGCAGGCCATCACTTAAATTCATTTTACCAAGATCGGCTTGTTCGTTTGCTTCAATATCTTCCTCTTCATTAGTTTCGCTCGAAGACTCTGGTACTAACTGACTTCGTACAAGTGCATAATCAATACTTTCATCAATCGCTTCGATAACATCCTGTACAAAGTTTGAGAGAATATCCTCCTTATCTTGATTGCTTAATTCATTTGGAATCCATGAACCAATCTGATCTTTTAGATTAGCCGTTTCCTTATTGAGCCAGGCTAAAAAGTTATTCCTATTTATTGTCGTAGTATCTAATATGAAGTCTTTTACTGTACCCAATACGGAGAACAAATTTGCCTTGTGATGGGATGGAAGAAATATCGGAAGTCTTTGTTGATGATACTTTTGCAGCAAGAATGCTCGAACATGTCGTTTTGCGATATCTATGTTATTTAATGTGATAATGGGATCAACGACTTTGCCAGAAATCATCTCTTGTGGATGCGAAAAATAATGCTCATCGTGACTGTCAACACTACCATAAGCAACAACTGTCGCAATGGAATTACCACGTCTTCCCGCGCGGCCTGAACGCTGTTGGTAGTTGGCGCGACCGGGAGGCATGTTTCTAAGTGCAACTCCAGACAATGCGCCGATGTCAATACCAACTTCCATTGTGGTGGTACTTGAGAGAATGTCAATAGCGCAGGCATTATTCGTTCCAAGGGGCCACTCAACATTAATATCTTGAAAAAGTAATTCATTTTCCTCTCCTTTAGAGAATACATCTTCACTTTGAGGAGAATTTAATTGAGCCGTGTGCTCGGCAGAAACAAGTGCCATAGGAACAGTGGGAGGGTCCGAAAAAACTCCTTTGACGGGTGAACGATAATACCCTTTTCTAGCTACGAATACTGCATTTTCATCAGGATTGAGTGTCTCGATGGCTAAGCTGTGGCAATCTAAGCACCTATTAACACTCGTGATCGGCCTGTGAACCGAAGAACATGTGCTGCAACGAACCCAGTTATTGCCAAAGTCCAAAGACAAATTTTTTCCTGACATTCTAAAAACTCCATCGAGGTCATCAGCTAGGTTTTTCAGTTCGGGTAACCAGTGCGTATTAAATATTCTTTTCCCTGTCTGACCAATAAGTTGATCCACCGCTTTAAAGTTGCCTTTGTGAGGCCGCACTCCTTGCCTATGTCGGCCTTCGGCTGGTTTCCACCAATTAGGAGGCATACCCTTTATCCAGTAGCCTGAGCTTTGCCAGCAACGAATCCAGAAGTTCGCTAAAGCAAGTTTAGTTTCATTAGTTGTTGCTATTGGCTCTATTGAAGGAAGCGAGACTATCTTATCTGTAAACTCTTTTTTTATGCAGATTGTCGCAAGCGCGAGAGGTTCCAAGCCTGTAAATCGGTCATAAATTGCCCCTACTATTTCCTTTAATAATGACTCTGGCGGTTCTTCTGTGCGGTATTTAACGTAGAACTGAAAAAACTTCATCTCATTATCTAACACCCCGTTTTCTATTTCATTGCGAACGCGTTGTTCAATAGAAAAAAAATTATGGCTACTTGATAATTCTGGTCTAAGGCGTAATTTAAACTTATTTGCGCCAATGAGGACAGCCAAATAAGCATCATCAAGGCAAAGGCTTTCTGCAATTAGTGGATTGTTAGCCATTGCTCTGAATCCCCAAACCATAAGCGGTCTCACAGAATCTCTCAAAGAATACATTTGTAGGTTGGGAGCAAGCTTTGCAGCTACCTGACGAGAATCTGAAAAGATAAGCACCTTCCTACCTCGGAGAGGTGCAAAACGTGTTGCTTCTGCAGAATTGGGAGGCTGAATTTGAATTTGCCTTGAAAGAAGCGCCAGGAATGGCTGATCGCCCTTTGTTTGATGATCCTGTACTGCGCTTTCTCTTGAACCGCCGCTTTTGGCACATACAGAGCATGTGACGAACATGCCTAAGGTCTCTTCAACTTCTCCCTCACCTCCTATCTCGTTTTCATCATCCTGTTCTTCCGAAACTTGCCTCTCTCTTCTTATATAAACGCGGCGGAAAGAATCACCAAGATCGTTAGGATTTAATCTCCCTGTTTTAATGTCAAGAAAGGCAGGTTCTGTTTTGTTTGCATGTACTGGCGTTTCAAGAAGCAGGTCTAAAGGGAATAAGTCTATAACATTGGATCCGATTAATCGAATATTGTTTCCAGGCTCTGACCAAAGGGCACTTGGATTCTCAATATTATCAGTATATGCTCGTATATGCGCAGTGCCACAATTTCTGCAGGTAAAAAGTTCGAAAACACGTGCGCCGCAATCGCATCGCGACCTTGGCTGGCTATAAATTTTCCCACAAACGAGTGATCTATTTTCATCCTCGATTTCGATACAATTTGGATCGATACAAGCCCAAAGACCTGGTAACCCCCTGAAGAAAGTATGTACGCGGCATGGCAGCAAACCAGCCTCACTTTTGGTTTGCTTTGCTAAACTTCCCAAAGCAAGTAAAATTGCGACTGCACGATCAGAAATTTTGGTATCTACATTGGGGAAAATTTCTACGCCAAGATTATCTATTGGTATCGCTTGTCCCATTGTCAAGTTGACTAGCTTTGCTAACGGGGCGTAATTTTTTAAAGCCTCATAAAGAGAAGCTTCGACGCTTTCAAGTGGGTTGACACCTTGATCTCTTATAAAGTTTTCTATAAACTTCATCCGTTCGGCCTCAATCCCTTCATAAAATCGTTCCAGATCGATTCCTGATAAGCGTTTTGCCTCCCATTCAGCATCATAGAGATCAACTTTTTGATAGTTATAACTGCCGGTAATTGGAATAAAACTCTCTTTAGCATTACCGGATAATTCACTTGCGAAACGCAACGCGTAATCATGGTCCTGAAAACTTGCTGTCGCACATATTACCTGGAACCGATCTTCTGTAATACCTAGCCTTGTTCGTAATCGTCGAAGCAGAAGCCCAACTTCTGCACCAGCAGCCCCTCGGTACAAATGCGCTTCATCAATTACAATAAGGAACTTTTCATTTTTATTTTCTGCAAGCCATTTTGATGTCTGTTCAAAAATTGTTTGTTCTATTGGACGCATGAGCATATACTCAAGCATTGAATAGTTTGTAATTAATAAATCCGGCGCAGATCTTTGGATTTCTTGTCTTGTAATTAATTCTGAATCCTCCGGTAAGGTAATAGCTCGTAAATAATCACCCGATGAATTTTGCCAGTGTGTGTTTCGTGTCCCATACCACTCCGAAATACTCGGCTTTGCTGGCCATTTGCCTTTTTTCTTCAATTCAACCATAAGCTTTATTGCTTTCTGTCTGGTTTCAGAATTTTCATCAGTTGTAGCTTGCTCAATTGATATATAGAATTCTTCAAATGACTTTAAACGCTTCTGATCTTTCTTCGCATCTCGCACACCTGGATATGGTGTTCTACTTGTATATCGAGCGAAGGTTGGTATTCTACCTGCTTTCGATTTAAAGAAAGATTTCAATCGACTATCCTGAAACAAATTGCGAACCCTACCTAACTGATCATTGACCAAAGCATTCATTGGATAAAGGATCAGTGCACGAACGCCATTATTTTTAAAACTTTCTGTAGTTATGGAAGCTTCCGCAGCTAACTTGCCAATAATGGGCAGAAGAAACGATTCGGTTTTACCCGAGCCGGTTCCGGTCATTATCATCAGATTTTTTTGTTTAACCAGAATTCCTTCTACTGACTCCCATTGATGTTTATAAGGTGGGTCAAATATTATCCTGTCATGGCCGTTAGAACTATTTGCAAGTGCCTCAAAAAGCTCGATAACTTCTTTAGGAAGGCCAGGTATTTCAGCAAATTTTCTACCACTTAAGTATTTGGGCGTTGACTCAATATAGGGCTTTTGGTGAATAATACCGACTGCATTCAAAAGAGCCTTCCTCTGCACAACGAGAGAGGGATGGCTTATGTGATAAGTCGCCTCTATATAATCAGATAGCGCTGCATGCAATTCTGTAATGTTTTTTGTAACTGATGCTGTCATAGTGTTATGTCTTTTCTCTTGAGCCATAAGTACTCACACAAAAATGCCTCTTCCGCAAGTGCCTCGGTATTGGGAATTATATATGAAAATAAACAGTTTTTTTGTTTCGTCGCTTGGCCCATGGCTAACAATCTTCGTTCAGCCCAAAGTGGAATAGGAGAATAAAAGCTAAAAATTGAGTTTAACCCGTCAACTTGCATTGTAAATTCCTGGGGTTTATTAATATTTTCGTCAATAGCTAATTGTAGTAACCAAGCGACGTCGCATTGTCTCTGCGGAATGCCATTATATCGCAATGGAAAATCAATAAACTTTCTCACTCTGCCGTTTTCAACTTCTGCATAGCACCAAGATTTAGGACCATACCACTGAGGTCTTCTTGCAATGAATTTGCCGTTCTGCGCAGTTGCTGAAATCCATTTGCCCCTATCAAGTACCATTACCTCTGGAATGTGTTCACTTAAAGAGGCAGATGCTAGTAAATTATCGAACTCTTCAATACATTGTTGTGCTGTTGATTTACGAGGCAGCTTCAGCCATGATGATTCGCTTATTTGCGATAAACCATAATCAGTTAATTTATCCGGGAGATTCTCCATTTCCAATGATATCAGGAAACGCTTACAACCGTCATAATTTACTCGATCAAGAAGTGATGAAATGGGTATATCACCATCGGGACCTATCCCAAAAAGGAAGATAGTTCCATTAGGCCGTATTACGAACGACGGGGGAGCTACAAATATCCACGTACCTTTTACATTAGATTCCGGCGTCACTACATCTGTTAATTCCAGGAAATCTCCGCCCACAATAAGTAGATTTATAATCCGCTCGATCTCTTGCTGATATATACTATCATTATCGGAAAGAAATTTAAGCGACCGTTGTCCCTCACTAATTAGTGCATTTATGGAACACGGACACTTGTAGCTTGCAATTCGGCGCAGACAATTTGCGACCAAAGTTTCATCCACACTTCCTGATTTAGGCAAATGCAGCGACTCCTCTGCCAATGTCAATACTTCGTCTTTTGTTATTTCGTTTATCATTGCCAGCCTGATGGTAATAGAAGAGGATAATTTCTGTTAGGATCAATATATTTTGCTGTTGAGAGCACCACCAACCGGCAACTACGAAGAATACTTTTATTTGCGATCAAGTGATTAATCATTGAAGAAAACTTTTGATCATAGTTTCCTGCAAACGACAAAGGTCTCGATGCGAAATCCATTGCGAAAGAAATTAAAGGATCTGAAGCACAGATGTTATAACGTTTAAACAATCTATTTAACCAGAAACTAATTTCAGATATATCGACCTCCCTGTACTGCATATCTAATAGCTTATTTTTAATTGTGTTTTGGATGGTTGGGTTTTCAACAATACGCGCCAGGTTCTCGATAGACCTAATAATGTTGCTCCCGTCAATGAACTCCTTTTCTCCATTAGCCCAGCGAGTACCACATAAATGAGAGAATAGCTTGATTGTAGATGCTTCAACAACCTTTTCCTGATGGATTTGGGATAAGATCCCAGATGAACGAGCAGTAATCCACGTTTTTATGAAGGAAAGATAGCCGGGAATATGCAGATCACGATTTTCATTTAATTTCGGTGCGATTGATAGGGCGTCAAAACCGTGCACTCTGTCGGTATGACTTATTACGATACTGGTTTGATGCTCGCCTCGTCTGGCAAGAAACAATCCGCATCTCGATTTTAAACTTACAAGTTGTGAAAATGTTTCTGTTGATATGTCTTTTTCAATCTCTGGTTCACTTAAGTCAAAAAATAAAACCTTGAGCGATTGATCGCTATCAGTTTCATCTACAAGTTTCAAACAGGGTGATCGGTCAACAGATTTAAAAAACCAACGAAGAGGTGGTATTTTCCTTGTAAATATTAAGTCTTTATGTCCCAGATCTTCGCAATATATCCTCAATCGCAGTTTTTGTGAATAGATTACCGCATCATCCTTAATAGCCTGCTCACATACTTTTTTTAACTCACCTTGATTAAAGGGAAAAGGTATTGGCTTTGAAGAAATCGTTTTTACGATTTCCTTACCCATAAAAAAATCCAGGTTAAGGATTATCGATCTGTTTTGAGGGCCAAATACTTTTACCTGAATTTTACCTCCAAGAAGTTCATCTAAATCATCGCTATAAGGATCAATTTGAAAAGCAAGCCCATTATGCATGGTTGTGCCCCGAACCCAAGTTTCGGGATTCCTTATTTCAAGATTTACATAACATTCAACGTTTTCTTTTATAGAACCGGCCGAGTATAGGTTTATTTTCAAAGTATGCGAGCCAACCGGCAGTGGATTTAGCCGTATAAAGGTTGGATTCCCAGATGTTTTGCCAGGAAAGTAAGTGTTAGCCTGGCCCAAGCTGACTTTTAGTTTTTCAAAATCATAATCTACCACTATTCCCAAACATGGGCTTTCAGTTGCAAGCCATTCACCTGACCCATTACCATCCCAAAAATATGCAGGCAAGCCAGCTGGCCAAATCCGTATACTCTTTTGTATGTTAAGCCCTAAACTAATTAGTAACTTCTCGTCCGCTTCGGCAAGCATTTCTGGGATTTTAATATGCCTGGCGTAGATCCCTTTGCAGTCTATGTTAGAGTCGAATAATAATTTGCTTTCTGGCCACTGGTCATTGTATGTAAGGATTAGATACTCGTGCGCCACTTCGATATTTTTATTTACAACCTCTACAACCTGACCATCTGTACCAAGCTGGAATAACCAAGGAGCATTTGAAATACTGATATTGTTAGTAAGATCAAATAGCGAGGATTCTTTGTCTTCAAAATATAGTAAGGGCTTTTCTAGCGGCCATTCTGAAAGTTTTCGCTTTAGCGATGCCCCTAATAAAATGTCTGCAGGTAACCAATTGCTATTTACCCCGGCAATTTTTACCCTAGATTTTTTAAGTAATTCAATAATCAAAGGTGTGTCAATGATATCGGCAAGACGCGGAATCTCTATAGTGACTGCCCATTTGTTTTCAGACACACGTTGTAAAGCTAATTTTGGTTTTATAGATGGATTTCTTGTAGTGTTGATCGAGCGATTTACACCTTCGACATTATTTTTGCTTTTATCGTGATTAGCTGCACCTAATATCCTCGGCTTGATTTCTCGTCGGGCTCCATGCATGAGATCCCGGGCGTTCTGTTTTTTTTCAATGTCCGCAATGATTCTTTTAAGCGTGATGTTGTAAATAAAATCTTCTGATTGAACATCATTATTGTGAGCTAACAATGCCAACGCAATGCGCCCAACTAGCTCTTCGTTCTGCAAAAAATTAAGGAATCTTGATGAACTGAATTCATAAGCAAACTTTCCAAGTAATTTTCCTATATAACTTGCGTTTTGATGGGATACGTTCTTAAGGGTATACCTACAGAGAAACAAGAGCTTTGCAAACTGGTATTGTAAATCTTCAGGCAGGATCGCGTTAGTAATTGGCCAAGATATTATGGAGAAATTATTAGCCCACGTACCACAAGGCGTAATCCCATTGAATTGCTTTTGAAATTCTTTAAAGGCCCAACGAATACTTTCTCTGTGAGATGAATCCCAGTAACGTAATTTTTCTTCAAAGCTTTGCCAATATTCATCCCCAACATATTCATATCCCAATTCGGTAGAGTAAACAACCCATAAAAGCCAATAGGATTTATTAATTGCATTTAGGCGATGGTCATCAATTAAACGAGTAGTGATTATTTTTACCTGTGAGGGTCGTAGACCATGCTCAAGTGCAAAGACTGATCTATTTTTTTCCTTTCGACTTTTCGCAAGAAAAGTAAAATGGGCAACAAGCAATCGTTGCCATTCAGCCAAAGATATTGTAGCTGCATTAGATATATTAAGCTGTTCTAACAACATTTAGATCAATGTCATTTGACTGGCTTTTCTGAAATTGTTCAGGATTAAGTATAAGCGTTTTTATGTCGACCGCTTTCCAAAGCAAATATTCCGGCCTTGTGATGGATCGAGGTATTATCCAACGCTGTAAGCCTAACTCAGCGACTTCTCGGACCGATAATAGCGATTTTAAATTTGGCTTTCCCTTTCCAGTTTTTAGGATGTCTATCGCATTTTCAGCAAGGGGACATACAAAAACTTCACGACCAATGCCATGTTTCAGTAAATCTTCTCGGAACCCTAACGCATCAAGTGCCGCTCTTGCTGTCCTTAGCCTCCAGTTTGGTCCATCACCAAATTGGTGTAAATCAGCGTAAGGATGATCTATGGCTCTTAAATATTCTCGCATATCTGAAAAGATATTTTCGGGGATATGAAAATGACCCCATCCTTTTGTGTATCCTATAGACGTGAGATATTTTTGGCCATCAAGTTTGATCCTATTGTATACCGCTGACTTTCCCATTGAAGAAGAAGTCGTAACAGCTAATAACCGAGCCGCTTTTTCTTCACCAGAAATGATACCCCTTGAACTTCCGTATTCTTTTTTAAAATCATCATATAATTCTCTAGTTCTAAGCAAACTAGCGATCAACTTCCCGCCCAATAGCATGTTGTAAGGCGGAATAGCGCCCAAAACATAGGCATCCATTATATTAACTAGACGTTGACTTCTATCATTCGAATTCCAACCGATAAAATTGTCTCTAACAGAGAGATTAAAAACAGGATCACCAATTGCTATAAGGCCAATAAGTTTTCCATTGTGTTGATCTAAAACGAGGTAACGAAGTCGGCGACCAAAGCCGTTAGAAACTGGTACAGACCATGTCAGAGATGCAAGTCGAAATAATTTCGCCTCCCATCCATTGCCACAAACTCTTTTTAATACTGGTGTTATTGCTTCAGGTTTAACCTCATCACCATTGGCAAAATATTTTATCAACTTTGAAAAATTTCCATCAATAAAGGTTTTATTAAATTGAATGCGTTCGCGACGCTGGGCAGAATGCAAATTCCTAATCATTTGCTTATCAAAGGAAGGAAGTACCAAATTTCCATCTGGTGTTTTTGCGAAGCCCAACTTTTTTAAATGCTGCCGTATCTTTCGCTTTAGTTTCGATTTTGCAGTCAGAGCTTCGATAATCTTCGTCATGTGATAAAAGTTAATTGCTAATGTATAAAATATCTTATGTATTTAAAAGTCGCAGAGGACATTACTTGGCGAGGGACTTAAAGCCCAGGAAATGCCACCGAATTATTAGTTGGTATAGTTGGTAGCAATTTAATTTCAATTAATGACTTCCTTGTATTTTATAATCGTCATGATATTTCAGACCGACGAAGATTTTAGTCTAGTTTTTTATCAAATATAGAGATAGAAAAAGGGGAAGAATCCCCATTTTTGGTTATGGACTTTAAACCTATCCGCAATAAAATCAGGACATTCAGTTATCATTCATTAACTACGCACCTACTTCAAATATTAAAAGAGCAGGAAACCTCTGAAAGACCGCAGGCATTTTGGCACTCGCTAACCCTATTAAAATGGACACTTGAATTTGCCGGTGAGTCTTATCCATCCAAAAACGCAAACAAGAATGACGTACATAAACTTTTGAACTCATTAAGTGACCTGGAAATGTCACACCGGACATTTAACCTGAAGACGAATGGCGGCAAGATCAATAAAATGCTTACCATACTTTCCGTGCAGCAATTGCAATATCAGCAAAATGCCTGGAGGCACTCTTTCGCAAGCCAGCTTATCCTATTCTATGATCTGAAGCATAAATACGACATAGCGAAAAGCTTTAAGCAGTTGACCAACCTCGATTTGAGTGTATTCCTCGAAATCCTTTTTATTTACTGGCTGGTTATCACACAGGACCACCTGACGAAAATGAAATTTGATAGCCAACTCTATGAAGACGTAACTAATATTATCGTCGATCTGTATGGTGCGACTATAGCGAAGGATTTCCGAAAACTACTTACTGTTTCGCAGGATAATGCCAAAGAGATATTTGAAGAAGATAAAAGAATGGTACGAAACTATGACCTGCAGATATTTGACACATCATTTTTCACCAGGTATCCGTTCTTTGCTTTTGACGGTAAAATCGTAATTCCTCACAAAGACATACTGACCCCCACAGCGAATTACTTCATCTATGATTTTATGAAAAATAGGGACGAACATTTTTCCACTGAATTTGGTGGCCGAATGGAAAAATATATGAACCTGGGGTTAAAAGAAATAAACGCATCATTTAAGACCGAGAATGATCTTAAATCGATATTAGGCAAGGATCAAAAAGTAGTGGACTTTATCATCGACGGCAACATACTTGTGGAAGCGAAAGCAATAGAACTAAAACCGATCATCGGTATTAATCCAACCGATGATAACCTTGCCAATGAATTCCGCAAAAATATTGTCAAAGCGTACACAAGTCAAATGCTGGATGTAGTGGAGACGTTGCAACTAAAAGAAGAAGCATTTGGAATTATTGTGACTTATAAAAGGCTTTATATCGGCAACTCAGGAGATGTATGGAATCAATTTTTGAAAGAGGAAACACAGAAATTAAAAACAGCCGAACAAATTGCGCTTTTGCCAATCGAAAACCTGTTCTTTATTGATCTCCATACTTGGGACACCATAGTTCAGATAATAAAGAACAATAAAATTACTTTAACTGAAATACTAATCAAAGTAAGAGATACAGATAAAATAGAGCAACAGAAAAAATTTAGTTTTGAGATGCACCTGGATGAGTACAAAATAACTAATTACGACCTGCTATATCTTAGTGAAGCATATGATCGCATCCAAGTCAAAAAAGACGACCGGTTCGACTGAAATCAGCATATACCTATTGAAGATTATACAGTAGAATTGAGTTATTAGTGCTGATGCGTTTGCATCCATTGCAGGAAGTCATCATATCCAAAGTAGGCAAACA
The DNA here is from genome assembly GCF_047324315.1 of Mucilaginibacter sp. Mucisp86. Taxonomy (NCBI): domain Bacteria; kingdom Pseudomonadati; phylum Bacteroidota; class Sphingobacteriia; order Sphingobacteriales; family Sphingobacteriaceae; genus Mucilaginibacter; species Mucilaginibacter sp. Mucisp86. The sequence continues at coordinate 2,241,615 of NZ_CP168503.1, read as the reverse complement.
GCAAAACAATGATACCTAACACTAACGAGAAGACCCCGAGGAAATGCATCAGGTTTTCAAAATAAGTCTTCTTCAGTGAATCATTGTAGCTTTTAAACTCCTGTATTCCGGCAATATTGCGGCGTTCAAAAATGCGCCTGCCACGCCAGTAGCGGCCATAAACAGAGAGAGCTATCAGCACCAATCCTATTATATACAAAATGATTTTCATGGCTATTAAAATTTAACTCCATTAATCAGGGCGGTGTGATCTTTGCAAAATTACAAAATGATCGTTATTACAATCCTCGCCGTAGTTTTCTTTGCTTCTTTCTTTTGTGTTCGGGAAAAGAAAGAAGCCCCCGCAATGTGGGGGGCTTGCTTACTATTAGTTAAATTAACACTTCATCTTTCTTGGTCAAAATTTCCTTCTTTCTTTCAACTTCAAAGATTTTGGTTTCCATCTTACTTTCCCGAATAGCGGTCTTTTCCGCATACGTTTTTTTCAATGCGGCCACATTAACCCCTGCTTCTTCCGAAACTTTGAGTAGAAAATAAGCATCTGCTGTATTGGGGTGTTTGACATCGTTTGTGCGGCCTAATGCTATTCTTATCAGATAACGGTAATCGGTATCACTCAGGTTCTGCAAAGCCTCGTATAAAGCCGTCCGGTATTCTTCGGTATGGGTCAGGTGGGTAATACCCAATGCCCCCGCAAAATCCCGCTGGCCGCTCCATCCCAAAGAATTAAAGATGATTAGCTTGGCTGCCGCCTGATCTGCATCTGTGGGAATTGCATTACTTTCCTCTTTATTAAAATCTATATACAGCTTGTGTAGATCCAGTTGGAATTTTTCACTATCGATCTCTTTGGCGCGTTTCTCTCTTGTACGTAAACGCTCAATTTCTCCATCGTAAAGCGCAACAGTGATATTGCCTTGTTTCTCTGCTTCTTTGACAGCTTTAGCGGTTACTGCTTCGCGGGAAGGCTCGATGTTTTTGAAGCTGTCGGCGGTATTTTCCATAAAGAATATAATAGTTATACCATTCCTGCTGAAATAAACCCCTCTTTGCATGTTACCATTGGCAAGCTGGTTATCAAAATCATCCTTTTTTAACCGATATTCTTCTAATGCTTCCTGATAAGCCTCTTCATCAAAAACAGGCTCCCGAACCTCTGATGTTACTGACGGCTCATTTGTCTGCTCGTCACCATCCTCAAATTCCTCGTCTCCGTATTCATCATCATCAAAATTATCCTCGTCTGCTAAATTATTTTGCGGTTCATTCCATTGCCTAAAATAATCCGGTATGGGTTCCTGCGGAATGGTATAAGTGTGTACCTGATGCCGGAAGAACTGCGGCAGTTCCAGCGCGGCCGGTATTGTTTCCAGAATAGCCGTAACATCTTCTGTGGGCTGAAAATCGAAAATTAAGGCCTGCGGATCGGATTCAAAAGCCTGCACTATCAGGCGTTTTTGATGCGCTCCGCATTTGTTTTGGTAACATTGTTTGTTATCACAAGTAGCCGCTTTAGCCAGGTCGGGGAACAATTCGCTTAGGCTGGCCGAATTAAACGGGCAGTTAGTACAAGCACCCATATTGGGTAACAGGGTTTCGTCCTCGGTATTAAACGGCGCATTTTTGAGGTTCGCTTTATACCTGTTCAATGTCCATTTCAAATCGCTCAATTCAAAATCCGCATCCTCGCGCCATTCCTGACAATTTTGATTATAGAACTGTTGTTGCGATTCGTCAGACAATACCGCGATCTCCAATGCTTCCTGTAAACGTATAGCGTCTGCGATAAACATTTCACGAAGCGGCTCGATCAGGGACAGCAGCTTGATACGACTATAAACAAACTGCTTTGATTTGCCCAACCGTCCGGCCACTTCGTCCACAGATTTGTAAGCCAATTGCATTTCGCCAATCTGCTGCGCCTCGTTCATCGGATGCGGGTTCTCCCGATGCATGTTCTCGGACAGTTGTATCTCCCGCACTTCTATATCGGTCAGTTCCCGCACAACAACGGGGATGTCCTCCAAACCTGCAATTTCTGCGCCTCTTAGCCTGCGCTCACCTGCAACCAATTCGTAACGCCCCTCAATCGTTTGTCGAACGGTTAAAGCATGAAGGATGCCATGTTGTTTTAAATCTTCGGCAAATTCCAGTAGCGCTTTTTCCGAATAATATTTGCGATACTGTAAGGGGCTGAAATCAATGTCCCCCCTTTTGACAATTTGCGACACGGGTTGTACAGGGGTGGCTGGCGCCGTAACAATAATAGTTTCTTTCTTTTTACCGCCAGTTCCATTGGTGCGATTCTTCTTAGTATCTGCGCTCTTTGTTTGAGACACTGTCTTTGTTTTTTTTGCTATAGTTGTCATGATCTTTTGAATTTTAGTTGTGTATTGAATAGTTGATTTAATAGCAGCCTGTTTAGAATTCGTAAATGGGTAGCTGCCATAATTTTTTCAGGTCATAACCTGCGTCCTCAAACACATAGTTGAGATAGGATTGCACCGTACCCATACTGTAATTGAAAGAGGCTTTCTCGTCAATAAACTGGCTGCGGGTCTTTCTAATCCATTTGCAAACGGCTACTGCGTCCCTTGCTTCGTCCGAATCGCTGCCGCCGCCCGATAGCTTAAATGAAAATTCACCATGTTTAAGCCAAAAGAAATTCGCCTCTAATGCTTCTTTCGATATAGGCCGTTTCCAATCCTTTAACTGTATTAGCCCTTCGGGATCGGTATTCATATAATCGGCTTCTTCCTGTAGGAAATGCCACGGATTGAACTTGGTGTCATTGTTTGAGCCGAAGAATTTAAAAAGGTCTTCGTTCAGTTTGTCGATGAACTTATCGTTCCGGTAGTCCCCTTTAAGGACTACGGTCATGTAGGTGCCCATAATTTTTGAATTGTTTTAATTAAGGATTGAAGAACAGATCTACCGCGAGACTGAATTTTCGGTTAGCTAATTGTTGGGTAGTAGTATATAGCCGGAGGCAATGCATTATAAAAATGGCATTGAAACCATCGAATAACTGATCGCTGAAAAGCCTACTGTTTTTATGCAACTGCACTCCATATTTGAGTATTACCTGTTCGGTATGCTTTGCTATATCCATCCACAATTGCGGCGGCAAAAAGTCGTTTTCCCATTTTTTGTTTTTTGCGTCCTGTTGCACAAATTCACTTACGCTTTTTGCATAATCGATAAACTGCGGCATTTCTTCGGGGAATAGTTGGTGTATGTACCTTCCCATTTCTACATTGGTTAATTGATTGATCGGTTTCATAATGATTTCTTTTTAGGTAAGTTTTGAACTTCTTTATTCAGATCGTCCGGTATCGCAGGCATACAGTCTGCGAGGTTGACTTTTACAGAGTCGCCGGCACTGTTGTAAGCAAATGCAACCCCCTTGACTACGGCACTTTTTACCTCCAAAATCTGATAGCCTCTTTTTTTGAGCGTGAAATACACATACCATAAAGCAGATTCGTAGGTATTGCCCAATCCGGTTTCATAGTACCCTTTACGGATTTTGCCTTTTTTATTTTTTAGCGTCAGATTTATACTGATCTCGTAATAGATGGTTGTCTTTTCCATACGGCTTGCATTGGTCATTAAGGTTGTAGCTATTTGAAGATTTAAAAATTGCGCACCTTGTTATTGCGGCTGCGCCCCCGCATGGGTGCTAATTCATAAGCAGGCAGGCTGCACCATCTGTGGCAAATGAATTACACAGGTCAAAGGCCATTTGTGATTTCCGTTGCGCGGTGCCGCCAAAAATCAGGTTATCCATTTTTGCGGTATCATCTGCGTAATTGCGTACATTCTGGAAATAGCCGGTTACCGCGTTGAATGCGCCAAATACGGTGCCTTTGGTTGTTATAAGCTGCTGCGTATCGCTACTCATTGCATATTCAAAGGCATCATTGCACATATTTTTAAAGGCGGTTGAGGTATCGTCAAATTGTCCATGTGCCAGCATATTGTACACCTCTTTATTTGGACACATCGCCTGCCTGATTAACTGCTGTACCTGGCTGTCGGTAATGCGAACTGTTGCCCAATGGTTATATATGTCCTGCAGCATGGGGGATAGTGTGTTGACCATGCCCATAATTTTATGCGCCTCACGCAGCCTGTCGCCTGCGCTCAGGGTGTGCCGGATTTTCACCATGTTTGAATTGTTTTTTAGCGCGATATTGAGTGTGTTATTGCAGACTATGCGAATAGGGGTAAAAGCTGCCATAATACTGCCGCTGCCATCATGGCTGGTGGTCAGAAATAAATATTTCTCGATTACATCGTCATTGCCTACGCGGATGTAATCCGGCATTTTTGCCGTAATAAAGATGCGCTCACCGTTGCCCAACGCACCGGCTGTTTCGTATAGAATACCATCCCCCCCGCCAACAATAGAATCAAAAAAGCTGAAGGCTTCGCTGTTTTGTACAACATGGTAATCCTTGCCCACAACGCCTAAAATCGCATCGGTATCAGTCCGCACTGTTGCAAAATGATTGGGGACTTCTATTTCCGGTATCAACAATTCGTTTTCGGGGTCGCCATTGTGGTTTTCTGTATCATAGGTAAACAGGGGGCGTTTTTCTACGGTATAGTCCAGCCCTGCAAAGCGCATAGCTTCCTCGCTGGTTGGGTACTCCTGTACAATTTGGCCGAGGCCATGCCATGCTTTTTCCTTTACGCTAAAAAAGCTGTCTTTTCCTGTCTTGCTATTATGATGAATATTATGTGCCATTTTGATAAAATTTTGATGTTAAAAAATGAAGTGAAATAGATTAGAATGGGAGGTCTTCTTTATCCTCTCCGGCTTTGGCTTTCCCGCCTTTAACCTTCTTGTTGCCACCTGTTTCTTTTGCGGCTGCATTGGTTTCTTTTGCGTAACTCAAAACCTCAATGCGACTGGTATGGAAATTCAACGCGGTTGCCAGTTCTCCGGTGTTGGTACTGTACGCCCTTGCGCTTACCCTGCCGTTAAGCTGTACCACTGCCCCTTTGCGCAGTACATTAGCCACGCGGGTACTCACCCAATACGAACAGCTAAAAAATGTGGGGATTTCTACTTTGTCACCGCCGTCTTTTGGTCGGTAACTCTGGTTGTCTGCGATATTAAAACTTACCACCTGCCTGCCGCCTTCCAGTTGTTTAACTGTTGCATCTGCGGTTAATCTTCCTGTGATCTGTTGCATAATTCCTGTTTTTGGGAGTGATTAGTTCTGAATTGATTTTTTGTGATTTATTCGGTAATGAGAGGAGGTGCTGTTTCGTTCCCTTTTACCGTTTTCAATGCTGTAGTTCTTCATGGCTGACATTTTTTTTATTCGTCTAAAGAGCCGGAGTATGCTATGTTTCGTTCACGAGCAAAAAAGGTTAGTGTTTAGGAGGCGCAAGGTTTTGGGAAGAAATACTACCCAACGGGTGGAGATTTCTTTTCAAACTTGCATGACCTTGTGCCTCCGTTAAAAACACGTTCATACCTTTGCTCTTGATACGGGACAATAGCATACTGGCTCTTTGAATAAAGTGTGTGGAAGCCATGAAGACGGCATTGAAAAAGGTATATGGTCGAGAAGGATCATTTTATCTAATCCATTAAGCTGCCAGCCCTTTTAAGGATTTTAAAAATGTAAACACCGAAGCAATAAAAAGGAAAATCCATTAGGGATAGCAGCGTAAAGCCCGCATCCGCGGTGGCGGAGAGGACTTGCAGCGAATAGCCCGGCCCGTAAGGGAATGGCCAAAAGGAAAAAATATCAGGGACAGGTATTAATTAACCTAAAGGATATTCGCCAGGTCAAAATCAATAACTTTATTACCACATTTAATTATAGTGATTACCGAAATTGGAGTTTATATGGCTATCGTTCCTGAACATACTATCGATCATTACCGGAAAGCATTCCTGCAATTTGTGGGCCATAGCGCAAAAGATTTCCAGATTATCCAGGGAGATGGGGCGCATGCATATTATGAGGGCGAAACCTATCGTATCTGCCATTATGACGACCTGATCAGCGACCTGAAAGACTTCTTCAAGGATGACCTGAGCATGGTCTATACCGAACTACCTTTCGAGATTTGGGAAATACTGTTTGATAAACACGATGACATTACAGAAGACGACCTAATCATTGATATTTACAGTTCCTGGAAAAAGTATTGGAAAAACCAGCAGGACAATTTTGAATCGGAAGCGAGACATAAACAATCGATGGATAATTCATGGAAAGATTTTGAAGCATTAATCGCTAAACTACGTGCGGAACCAGGTGGCCTTGTAGCTAATGCGGTTGCTATTTCAGATGTTACCCTGATCCCGGTGCTGGCGCTTGCACTGCGCAGCCGTTTTAAGAATGAAGAAGACTTTTACCGCCAGTGCCTGGACACGCAAATAGAAGCCTTCCCGGATAGTTTCGGAGAAGACGGCAATTTTGACGAACTGGAAGTGGACATGACTGGAAATGGTGACATAGAATCCTTTTACATCTTCACGCCCGGTTACAAATTTGATGACATTAAGGATTTATATCTATAAATGGATTTCGGAGTTAAGGCAGATTGAAAAACGAGTACGACACCTGACGTTTTGAATCATCATAGAAAAATCCCGTTTTTTAACGGTGGTTTTTTACTTTTAGGCTATGTAACATTGCAGTTAAATATGTTCTTCAACTCAAAGGAGAACATTTGACGATAAAATTAGCGTTTAGCTATAGAACGAAGCTGCTTCGGACAATACTTCCACTATTGATGTGTACGCAGCCAAGTCAACAGCTAAACGTCCGCGGCCTCGCCGTGGGCGTTAGTGTTGCTTGCGTACAGGCCTGTGGAAGGGCTTCCGGAGCGGTAACATGAAGCCTGCGGCGAGGCCGAACTGTTTCATGTTGTTTAAGCCCGACGCTTTTGATAAAAGCAAACAAATGAAAACTGCAACTTCTTGCTTAGGTACGATCGCCTATGCAGATGACCACGATGAACTGCGGGATGGCATCTGTAATGCACTAAGGCGTGCCAATTTTGAGATTATAATCGCCGTAGCTGATGGCCGGCAATTATTAAAATCATTAAAAAAACTGGATAAGCGCCCTGTTGCCTGCATTGTGGATATGTTCATGTCGGAAATGGGGGGCATGGAAGTTATCCCTGAAATTCGCAGACGCTGGCCGGATATGACGATAATCGCCTGCTCGGCATCATCTATCTCCCACAGTACAGAAGAAGTCAAGAAGGCAGGTGCAAATGGCTTCTGGCTAAAAGGCACCTCAATTCAAAAGCTAATTGATTTAATAAGCTATAGTTCACCGTAAGCCCTCGTTCTGTTAAGTCCATCGTACAAATTCTCGGCATATTTTAAATAATTAATATTTAAAATATAACCATCCCTTGCCCGATCAAAAAACCGTTAAAAAACGGTTGAAATGGCGGGTTAAAAACTAATTTAAAATGATTTATATATGCTAATCATTTTTTTGTAAATCTAAAAACCGCTTTTTACTTTGCATCTAAAACCTTTACCATATCGCCAAAACTTCCTGAATCCTTTATTCGAAAATTTGAAAGCTATTGCTTGAAAAATAACAACATCTTTTTCTGCAATAACCTAAATTTCTTATAACGCAGACTTAAACTGTTCCTCCATCTAACGCGGTCTTAATTAAACTATGAAATTCTCTTTTATTATTCTAACAACTTTTCGCTAAATGAAAAAAGTAATCCTGACAGCTTTTGCAATAGTGGGTATTCTTGCTACCGGCAATGCTAAAACAATCGTGATTAACAAATGTGACCCAAGTTCGACTGGGGGTTACAAGGATGTGGGCTGGTCGCATTCTACAGAAAATGATACGCATCAAATGAGCTGCATGAACCCCGGAGATAAGGCTTGTAAATGGGACACGGACCCGTGGGGTAAAACGCAATTAGATGATGTTGACCAGGCTGTTACCGGTCAGATCATGAAAGGAAACCTTACTGGAAGCATCGTGGTAGATGGAGCGCGCGTTGATTGGGATGCAGTAGAGCTTAACAATTTCTCATACACAATCCAACTCTAACACGAAGTAATTTTTCAAAATCTAAACTTTAAAACCAAATCAAGTTATGAAAAAAGTAATAATAGCGTTATCAATTTTTGCTGTGTGTGCAACTACTGAAAGTAAAGCTTCAAAATGCTATACCAGCCATCAGGATAATACGAATAGAAATGGTACTTGTAACGAGATTGACGAAAGGCGTCCAAACGACGATGATTATGTGCTATTTTGCACCAACCCCGGTTCCAAAGTTTGTAAATTTAGCGATGGTACTTTGCCAAAAGTGGTTGATGCTAACTTCAGCAATATTCAGCAGACAGTTACCGATCAGATTGCAAACGGAGTATTACAAGGCTCTGCAGATTTTAGCGACGGTACTTACACCTGGGACGGCATAGATGTAAATAATCTTACATTCTCCATTTTCTCTGATGCCAAATAGCTTTTAATATGGGATAGAATGTGTGTAGCATTCTATCCCAAATCTAACCTTTCATATATATGCTCAAACTATCAGCAGCTATCATCTTTCTATTCTTCTCAATTATATCTAACGCCCAATATAAATGGACAGGTAAGGTATACACAGACCCAGACATAATTCCCATATCGAGATTATCAGATGAACCTTTCGCATTTAAGGGCTTCAAAGACAAAGTAAGGATTTACGAAAAGCTTACGAACGAAAATGCAGCAGAGTTTGTAATAAAAGAGCTTGATTTAAAAACATTTTCGATTTTAAGAACGGATACCATTGGATTTAGCACAGCAAACTTCCAGTTTTGGGACATATGCACAGCAAAGAAGTGGGATGTTATTGTGGGATTACACAGGCTGCTTATTTATGATAGGTTAGCGAAAGATTTCAAACAATACTCCTCGGATACATTTAATTTTTCTCATGGAGTGTTGATAAATGATAGCACAGTTCTTTTAAGCAGATTATATAATTACCATCCGCTGGATGGCTTTTCTGGCTTACAACTGCACATTTTTAACCTTAACCAAAATAAAATTGTAAAAAGCCAACGCTATCAGGTGCCAGGCGTTGGGTTAGGGCCAATGCTAACAAGCCTCGTTTTTGCGAATAAGAAAAATATATTTTATTTAGCACCTCTTACCGGAGAGTTATTTGTATATGACTTGCAGTTAGCACTGGTTAAAAGGACCTCTGTACCCGTGCATTTCAGTAACTATTCAGCCAATGCACAATGGCAGAAAAAAATAGATTCGACAATTTATTCGGATTGGAACTTTCGGCATCATCTATATTATAAAATAGGGGAAGATTCATTTAGAAAAAATGATGCGCTGCTTCATACATATGTAGACTCACGCGAATTTCTAAATGAGATAATGAATACTGCGAGATCAAGCCATGACTATATTGAAAAAATTATTCCTTATACGGATTCAATTTTTATAATTACTGTTTGTAAAGCGAATTATAATTTCAAGTATCGTGACTTATATTTCTATAATGTCAATACAAATAAGGTCATTGACTTTAAAGAAAAATGGCTATGCTCAAAAAATGATCCTGTTACGAAATTCGAGGATTTTTTCAGTGTGGATGTAATTTTTGATTCACAAGTAAGCCCATATTTCTACAACAACAAAGTATACACTTTTTCCACGAATAATTACATGCTTTACAGAAGCGCCCCGTTGGATACACTAAAAAAGGTAATGTATAAGGATGCTTTAAAAAATAATTACAAATGGCATTTATCAGAATACCAGTTGCAATAGTTACCTTAATTATAGTATGTTTTAACTCAACACTCCTTTGGGCGCAAAAATCTTATGTCCCTTTTATTAAGAATTTAGCGACAAAGGAGGATGAACAATATAAGGTTTCCGATTCGAGCAACGAAGTTTACATTCTTGTAACGGAGAAAAACTGTGCAAAATGTTTCAGTGATGTTTGCGATTTTCTATCAGTAGATAGTTTTAAAAATTATCCTGTTAAAATCGTTGCAATAACCAATTATGACTTATTAAAGCTACTCCCGCTTGCATCAAGATATAAAAAATTAATTGTTTGCGGACAGGACGTACTATTTCACTATATGAAAGAAAATGAATACCCCGAAATATATAGTTCTCCTTCTCCACAGCTTATAATTAAGCATGGTTTGGAAGTACGTTATTTTAATTATGGTGAAACCATTGAACTGACTAAAGGCAAAATAAAAGGATAAGGATATGCGTTTTGCGATCGCCTTGTTTCTATGCTTTGTTATTAGCTTTAATGCTAAAAGTCAGCATACTATCCATGTAATTGATAAAACAGATTTAACCCCTGTGTCAAGCGCAGGTGTTATTTTTTTTAAAAAAGGAACTTTCAATAATGAACAAAAAGATTTGACGGATGAGAAAGGAATTTGTCATCTGCCAGACGTCGCGGGTAAATATAAAATAATAGTTTCTCATATTGGGTACTATCCTTATGAAGATGAAATAGAGATTTCTGACATAGCAATTGAAAAAATAGTAAAGCTTGGAAGAAAGGAAACTTATCTGGACACACTGATTGTAACATCGAAGGCACTGCCTGTGGAGATAGCAGGTGATACCTTGACATTTAATGCGTCAGCAATTAAAGTAGGAGAAGATGCAACAACTGAAGAATTACTCACCAAATATCCCGGAGTAACAATTGAAAATGGGACGCTTAAAATAAATGGGGAACAGGTAACCGCGATAATGGTAAATGGTGAGAGAACTTCAATCGCAGACCCACTGAGCTTATTAAAAAACCTTCCGGCATCAATACTTAATAAAGCGCAGTACTTCGAGCGTCAGACGGACCAGGCTGTATTTACAGGGGTAAATGATGGTAATGGTGCAAAAACCATAAATCTTATTACAAAAAAGGAGAAAGGCACAATAGGCAAGGCATTCGCATCCGCTGGAACAAGCGACAATTACAATGCAGGAATAAATGCAACAGCATTAAACATACACCAGTCATTTATTCTTACAGGTTTTACAAATAATACCAGTCAAAACGCATCATGCAACGAAGACAATATCAATCCACCAGCAAATAATACCGGAAGAGTAAAGAGCAATGGTATCGATTTAAGTTTCAGTAACAGCAGAAGAAAAAATATAAAAATTGACGGAGGGTTTAGCTACAATAGTCTAAACAATGAGAGAAGCAGTGAACTGCAACGTTTTTTTTATTATCCATCCGACAGCAATAAAGTTTACAGGGAGACGGACAATTCCATCAGCACGAACACAAGCATCAATGCTAACCTAAGAATTGAATATAATCCTGATAGTACAAATTCCCTCATAGGGGCATTTTCTGGTCGAACAAGTGGCGATCATTTACTTTCGTCTTTTGTTGGAATTGGGCAACAAAACAATTTTATAAACGCAAATTCCAATGCTTTGAACTCTTCTAAAGGGGCAAGCAACTATCTAAATACAGATTTAGCGTTCAGGCACCGATTTTCTAAAAAAGGAAGGACCATTTCTTTGAGTGTTGGCGCAGCGTACAATGAAAGTTCAAACCATTCAGAGCAAATAGCAACTAATCTTTTTAGCTCGGATAGCATTTACACAAACCGGCAAAACAAAATGGCAACCCGAGGTACAAAAGCAAGTGTAGGTTTAAATTATACGGAGCCTTTCAAAAGCAATCGCCTTCAAATCAGCTATAGTTACTCTTATCAAAGCAACGATTCACGTAGAGAGGTATTCGATCTCAAACAGCCGGAACTTACCTATAGCCTTGTAGACACCGCTCTTTCAAGTAATTTAAATTCACCCATTCAGATCAATAAACTAAGTATACTTTATAGCATTTCCGGTAAAGGCAAGAATTATTACAATGTCGGATTCGATTATCAACTCCTGGAGATTTTAGCATCGCAAACATTTCCTTACAGCAATTCAATAAACAAGCTTTACAATGCATTGTTGCCGCAAATATTAGTTAATCAAAACTTTTCAAAAGTTACCACTCTCCGGTTAGAATTACATACTATAACAACAACACCAACAATTTCCCAATTGCAGCCGGTGATTAACAATACAAACCCTATTCTGATCTATACCGGGAACATGCTCTTAAAGCAGGCTTTTAATCCCTCATTAACCTTTAAGATTACACATATAAATGCAAAAAAAGGGCAGAATATTTCCTTATATGGAAATATTAGCTATACTGCTAACTACATAGCTAATGCTCAGTTCAGTCCCCCAAGGGATAGTCTTTTAGCAAATAACATTTTGCTTAGTAAGGATGGAATGCTGATGCAACCGATTAATTTAAACAACTATTTTTATGCAAGTGGCAGTGTCAGTTATGGCAGTCCTCTGGAATTTATCAAATGCTTTGTGACAATAAACATGGGCTATAGTTACAGAACTATACCAAGCATGATAAATGATATAATCAGTCGAGCCAAAGCAAACGTTTACAGCATGGGTATAAATCTAGCAAGTAATTTCAATAAGAAATTCGACTTTACGATTTCAAGCTATAATTATTATAATACTGTAAATAGCCAACGGCGCGACAATTTTCTATCGGGAAATATAACTGGAAAAATCAACTTTAAACCTTCTGCCAGGCTGATTTTAAATTCTACTGCAATTAGAACATTTGCGGCTGCACAAGTTTCGACTACATGGAACGCATATTTGGCATACAAGTTTTTAAGGTCAAAAAGCCTCGAATCGCGGATTGGAATTTTTAATATTTTGAAACAGACAAATAGCTATTTGCAAACAATAAATGATACCTATGCCGAAAGGCAGTCATATAGCACTATCGGCAGATTTATTTATCTGAGTGTGATTTTTAAAATAAATAATTTTTAGTGAATGGAATTTTGGGTAGTGTCTCAGTTTGAATTTTTATCTGTTTATAGAAACAAACCTATAATACGCCACTAACGAAGCCATTATTAGAAGCGTAATTAGCATAGGTAACATTTTATATTCCTTCTTTATCGTGTGGTTAATGATCGCCGCTATCATTATCAGGGAATAACCAACTGCTGTAACAGGTGTAAGTATTGGTGCAATCCCTGTAAGCCAGGGCACAATGATGCCCACGCATCCCAACAGCTCCAGCACGCCGAGGATACGAATAGGAAGCAAATTCCCCTCTGGTTTAATATGTCCGTCAGCAATGTGTTTTTCTCTACTACCGCTAATTTTACCAACACCAGGCATAATAAAAAAGACTGCTAAAATAGCCTGTAAGACCCACAAAAAAGTGTTCATTGATTTTCCCTTGAATTTTAGAAATGACAAAATAATTAAAAAATAGTATTGAGAATAACTAATGCTCAAACTGAGACACTACCCGCCTATTTTATAAACGTTTGTTATGTTATGGAGAAAATACTAATCCCACTATAAACTTGGGCGGCAGATATTATTTTTGTCGCATGATCCAGCGTTTTAAAAACTATCGTTCCAGTAGAAGGAAATGATATTGAATTTCGATTTGAGCCTATGAATGTTTGGAAACTCGAATTATTCCAGGTTTACGTAAAGCACGAAGGGAAAGAAAGGCGATTTCATATGAATAAGACCGGAGATCAAAAATTCAAGTTTGCAATGACCGATGCCGTACCACCCCCTTACCGTACACTCGAACAATCGTTAAATGACGAGATTTTTAAAAACTGTAGTGAGTTAAAGTAAATGCAATGAGATCGGAGTAATTCTATTTAATCTGATTTCAAAATTGTTATGTTTGTTTATTCTTAGGCAATCACTGCCTAATTGTGATAAGGTTTAGGTTGAAGCCCCCAAGCAGCGAGTGTCAGGGGGCTTTATTTACATCATGTCTCGTCCTACGAAACATTGAAATGCCTAAAAATAATAAACGCCCGTTTTGACAGGCGTTTATCATATTGAACTTTATCTTTTGGGGCCTTTATTCTTCCTGTAGTTTTTAGCAGCAATCTTTTCCTCGTTCATTTTTGCCGTACTATCGATTTTTTGTTCGCCAGGTTTATCTTGCTTTTGCTTATTCTGCTTGAATAAACGTTTGCCGTTGTGATCATAGGTAATAACATCCTTGAATCGTGCATCGGCCCGGAGCAATACTTGCTTACGATTGCCGTCGTCGGTTATCAAAGTCGCATTGGCCATATTGCCTTTTTCCAGCGTCCGGGTCAGGGATGCAAACTTATCTGGATTATTTAGCTCGACAAGGTTCATTTCCTTTAATTTTTCAGTGAGATTGAAGCCATAACCGCTACCATATTTTACCAGCTCGTAATTTCCATTTTTATCTTGTTTGTCAAAATCCAGCTTAGCCCAGGCTTTGTAGGTTTCCGGTGTCCATTTGTATTTGACATTTTCGCCGTCTTCTATCCGTTCGTAAACATTGAAACTCTTGTATACCGAACCGCCTTTCAGCAGGTTATAGCCTTCTTTGGCTGTTATTCCCTGGTTGTGGTAAAAGGTCTGGCTGATCTCATTTAGCTGCTGGTCATTTGGCAGCAAAGTAATAGTGTACTTATTAAAGTATGGGACATCTTTATCCTCAGCCTTTTTAAAATGCAGCTCATAGATGGCGTCATCGATGGTACGATTTACCGTAAATTCCGGTATTTTATCTTCTACTTTTTCCGTGATCGCCTGATGCAATTCAGTTCCAAAGCCTGTATACTTTACATTATCAAGTAGTTTTTCCAAACCAGATGGTGCTTCTGTTTGGTTTTCTGTGATTTGATTTTCCATGTTTTTTTTGTTTTTGAATATTGATAAATTGACCGCCATCAAAATGGGGTGACGGATAGATTTTATAAGCGATTTTATCAGGCGGGGCCATTTGAAGCTGATCGTCTAAAAGAGCAATTTTATTTGCATGAGTATCACCCGGTTTTCACCTTTACTCAATTCATCGGCTAACCGTGAAGCAAGACTTTCAATGTCTGATATTTCTATGTTCATGACTATTTTGCTATAGTTACCGCTTTAAGTAGATCTTTACCGCTGATGGAAAGATTCAGGTTCCGGTCGCCATCTTTTTCCGTCAGTTGAATCGTAAAGCGTTTATTGTCGGCAATGGTGAAGCGATTGAACGCAACTACAAATTGGCGTTCACGATGGCCAGGTAATTCATTGGCGGCATCCGGGCTTATATAAACCGGCGAAAGGTCAGCTTCCTGTATCGCTGTTCTTTTGGATCGTTTTTTATCGGAAATAAAAAACCGGGTAATACCAGTCCTGTAGCCAATTTTCGACTGATTGGCTAAAGAGAAGCGGAAAAACAACAGGTCGCCTGAACCGTAAATGCCTTGCAATTCCACAGACATGCGGTGATGGCGGTCGATATTATCCATAAAAGTGCGGGCTGAGAACACCTGTGTGGCTTGCTGCTGCAGGTAGCTTTCGTTGACAGTAGCCGTGGTTAACACTACGTCAGGTTTTTTGCCGAGTTGCTGTCGTTTCAGGTCTATAGCCTGGTAGGCGGGCTTAACGGAATAGGTAACAGTAAAGCTATACAGTTGCCCGTCGGTTGTAACAACACTCAGGTTTGATTCGGGAAGGAATTTATTTTGTGCTTTCACCTTCAGTACGTTTTCCGAACCTTTTACTTTTTCCGCAAGCACGAATGCTGTACCTCTGTCTACGCTTTGTATGGCGGAGGGAAACAGGATCACGGTAGTTTTTTGGTCGGTGATCTCCAAACGATAAGGCGTTATGAGCGCTGCCGAACCGAGTTCCTGCAAAGTCTGGGCATGTACGGCAATGGTCGTTATCAGGGCTAAAATAGCCATCAGTAGTTTTTTCATTTGATTTTCGATTTGGCGTTATTGATTATTTACTTGTCATCTTTATTATGATCCATAAGCAGCACCGGGTAGCCCGCACGTACTGTAACTTTTACCAGTTTTACTTTCCTGCTGAAAAGCCCTTTGACGGCTTGTAATCCGGCGCTGGTTGCCTGGGCGCCTACGGACGAATTCATGGAATAGAAATCGAGGTTCTGCATCATTTGGTCGGCCCCCTGTTTGGCTGCATCCCGTGTAATGGCACCGGGAACATTGATGCCTTCAATCCCGTCCATGTCATAAACCGACATAGCTACTGGTAGCAGGACATTTTTATAGCGAATAGTTTTGATAATAATGTTCAGCCGGTCGCCTTCTACTTCGCAAATGCCGTTGACAAAAGTTCCCTGGGGTATCTGTGCTCCATTGATGAAAATATCTGCACTCAATCGCAGGCGAATGGTTGTCCCGGAAGTAAGTGTCTGTGTCTGATAAACGGTTGCAGGGACCGAAGGGCGCAAGGTATCGTCTACACCGGTTTCATTACTCAGATCATAAAAATGATTTCCGGTCTGTGATGTGGTATTACCCATTACGGTACTCGCGGCATCATTGGCGGGTTGCGCGGTCATGGCAAATACTTGTCCTCTGCCTTTAAGCGATTGTTCTTTTAATTTCTGTGCGGCCCGGCCTGGATTTTGTATATCCATAATCTGATCGAGCATACCACTCAATTGTTTTAATTCCGGGTCGTCGGTCGTGCTGCCGGATTGTCCTTGTGGCGGAAACCCCTGCGCCTGCGGATTCGCATCTAACGCGTCAGGCGGTGTGTTTTGTGATTGCTCGGTCCGGCTGATCTCCTGGTTCAGTGCCGCCAGTTGGCGGGTGATCATCGCCTCTTTTGAATTAAGATCACCCGTTCTGTTGCCATTCGGTGCCAGGCTGTACCCGGTACCGGCCGAAGGCTGGGTAATATCCATCAGTGTCTGCCCTGCTGCCGAATCTACGGCGCTGCTATTGTGACGATAGGGGTCTTCCCTTAGTTGTTCCTTTAACCGCGCAGAATCCTTTTCGGCCTGGGCGTAAAAACTTAGCTTGTTTTCGGTGCTGTCGTTTTTTAAATTGGCGTCAGGTAATTGCGTATTCAGTCCGGCTTTTAACGGGATGCTCACCTGTTCATTTCCCTTACCGCCGCCGAGCGACCAGAACAGGAATATGATAAAGGGAAGCACTACTACCGGAAGGACCAGCAACATCGTTTTTTGCTTTGCCGTAAGCTTTGGTAATTTTTGTATTTGATTCATAATGAAGTTTTTTATTAAATGGTTAATGCCAAATGCTGAATGCTACCATCAGGCAGCAGGTACCCACTACGATGCAGAACAGCACGAGTACGGTTGTCCACAGAGCGGGAGGCCACCTTGCCGTGTATGCATTCAGCCGGTTGGCGATACGATGGCCTATACCCGATAACCACAGGTTAAACACCGTGGTGGCAGGCCTTTGAATAGATTTGTTTTGTTTTTTCATCATTCCCTGTTTTGAATATTGAGGTCTTTATTTTCGATGGTGCTCCATTTCTCTATCAGGAAGCCGTGGGGGTTATTGTCGCTGCGGCTGACATTGCGCAACTGCCCTTCAGTGATCAGGCTCCGGGTAACAATGGAGGTAGTACGTATCAGTTTTTCAGTACCATAAAAGCGAAACCGGTAAGGGTAAACATTCATGTCTAAGGCTATGCTGTCAACCGATACCTGCTGACTGATATTGCCGGATATGATATTGGTAAAATACCCCTGCTCCTTGAGGTCGCTATACACTTTAGCTGCACTGTTGTCGGCCAGGTACAGGGCTTTGGTGATATTGGCCTGTATAACTTTTTCGTCGGGGTCGAGCGTGAAAAAATTATGATGAAAACTGGCAATATGGTCCCGCGCCTCTACAGGTATGTTTTCGTTACGGTCAGCGGAAAATGCTTCCAGCGCTTTGCCGTTGGCGAGTATGTAGATGTGTTGCCTAAAGTCATTTTCGGATTGGTAGCTTTTGTAAACGGCATAGCAGGAAATCACAACGCAGGCTATGATCAGCAGGTAACAAAACCATTTGATCTGCCGGAATGCCGTGTCAATATTTTTCATTTGTTGAAACATGGTGTATTGATTTTATCAGGATTTGCCATTTAATTTTTGCTGCTGGAAAGAATTGCCCGAATCACCAGACGAACCGCCTGCGGCTCCGCCGGTTGATTGCTTGAAAAATTGCTCCATGTGCTTTTGTTGCTGATTTGCCATGACTTGCTGCATCGCGAAGCTGGTAGCCGCTGAAGTGACCATCGAAGCGGTTGCACTTGATTTTGATAGCAGGGCATGGCCGCCAACGTTGACGATATACCCGGCGATGGAGGGAACACAGAAATACCCGACAATGGCGATCAGCAGGAAGATGAGATAAATGGTATTTGTTCCCCCGAAATGCGGATTGGCAGCACCGCCCGTTACTTCGAGCTGCACCATATTCGCCTGTATCTTCGCTATAATGGCTCCAAAGATGTTTGCTACCGGTAGCCACATATACACATTGATATACCTTGCAAGCCATTGCTTAATCGTATGCTGGAAACCATCAAAAACGCCGAGGGCAAAACAGAATGGACCGAGTAACGCCAATACGATCAGCTTAAACGTGCGGATGGTATCAATCACCAATGCCGCTGCTTCGTAGCCCAGGTTGAGTATTTCGGCAATCGCTTTTTTGATCCAGCTTTTAACACTCCATCCCCATGACTGGTCTGCAATGGGATTAGCGGCGGCGCTATTATTGCCGGTACTGCCGTCGGGATGGGCATATTTATACCATTTATCCGGGTCGGTTCCTGTAGCGGAGGCACCCTGCAGTTCATCATCCACCGGTTCCCCGGTATCCAGCATGGTTCGCATGGCCTGGTTGGAATCGCCGATCATAGCGGCTGTTGCGGCTACTGTCGGTTGCAAAACTCCATTGA
This sequence comes from Mucilaginibacter sp. Mucisp86, assembly GCF_047324315.1. Taxonomy (NCBI): domain Bacteria; kingdom Pseudomonadati; phylum Bacteroidota; class Sphingobacteriia; order Sphingobacteriales; family Sphingobacteriaceae; genus Mucilaginibacter; species Mucilaginibacter sp. Mucisp86. The sequence goes on along the minus strand of NZ_CP168503.1, from coordinate 2,222,806 downwards.
TCATTGCCAGCACTGCCGGAAAAATCATGATACAGAAACCGATTACGAACGGTCGTAAGAGGGGATAAAAATCGACCGGCTCCGCTGCTGCGATATGCCGCCATACGCGGACGGCGATATACCATAGCGCTGCAAACCCGGCGATGGCGCGTCCTACGTCTATCATCCGGCTGCAGAGTGGCAGCATCTGGTCATACATTTGATTAAGTACACCCTGCAGGCTATGCATGTCGCTTTGTATCCCCTGTGCATGGCTTAAACAGGGCAAGAGCATGGCCGGAATAGCCGTTATGGCTATCCTTAAACTTTGTTTTTTCATATGTCGGTTGATTATTACTTAATTGATCTGGTAAAGCTGTTTAAGCTGTTGTTGCTGTACTTCCCTGCCTGAGCGCTGGATGGCCAGCGACCTGGCTTTGTTATTGAAACTGCGCAGAAAGCCGAGCTGTTCCTGTGTATCCGTGTAAAGGCCATCAATTAGCTGTAGCCGGTCATGATCGTTCATACGTACACTATTATCCGTCGTGACCATCGTAAGCGCCTGCAGGTTTTGTATACACCCGTCGAAAAGATTGGAAAAGACCGATGACATGTAATTTAATTCCGCTGTGGTAAACCTTCCGTTCGCCCGGAATGCCGACAGCGCATTTTTATACTCGCTGATGATGGTGGCCTGGTCTTCGATGATACGGGCGACCTTCGGATACTTGCGAACGGTAGGGCTGACCAGCATCAGCCCGTCGATGAAGCCTTGTTGTAAGCTGTAATTGCCCTGCGAAACCGCCTTTACACTATTATAGCCTTTACTGACTATCTTGTAGCCATTGTACATATTTTGCAGTACTCTTTTAAGCCCTGCAAGCTTTTCATAATCCAGTACCAACATCTGGATATTATCAGATATGGATTGGGCGCGGACAGTGGCGGTATCTATAACAATGCCGAGGATAACAAGGCACAGTAATTTTTGAATTTGTTTCATGGGACGATAATTTTATTGGATGCCATACAATTTTTTTAGTCGTTCGCGCTCTTGTTTATCCCGTTTGCGTACCTGGGTCAGCTTGTGGGTTTTAGCAGTATAAGCACAGGCAAAGGCATATTTATCCTGCATGTCGGTATATAATTTGTCGATGCGTTCCAGTCGCTGTGCATCGGTCATCTTCAATTGTCCATTGCCGGTTACTTGCTGTAATTCATCGAGATTATCGCGGCAGTCATTGAGTAGATTATCACGAACTTTTTTCAGGTAGTTGACATCCATGTTCGTCATTATGCCCTGGGCCTGCTGCCAATTGATTTCATCAGCGAAAACGGTTATGATACGCTGTTGCAATTCCCTGATGGATGTAATCTTTGGATTACTGCGCACCTGCTTACTGACGGTGCTCAAGGAGTCGATATAACCGGTGTGCAGGCTGAAGGTGCCGTTCTTCATCGAGTGAGCTGTATTCAGTCCGGCGGTTGTAATATCATATCCTTTTTTGAGCGCTTTTCCATAAACTGCTAAACCGGCAATCTGCTCTATAATAATTCCGCGTTTCTTTGCCTGTTGCTGCGCTATCAGGCAGCATGGCAATTGTAATAGTATAAGAATGATGCATAAGTTTTTCATAGCCGTATATTATTGGGTAATACCATAAAGTTTTTTTACTTCCAGCAGATTCCCTTTTTCGGTTCCCCGCTGCATGGACAGGCGAACTGCAGATGTATTAAAGCTTCTCAGGTCATTGAGGCTCTGCTGCATGGATGCGGCAATTTTTTTTATCCTTTCTAAACGTTCTCCGTCATTCATTTGGGAAGAAAATGAGGTGACGGTAGCGGTAAGTTCCGTGATATGCTGTGCGCTTTGGTCAAGCATACCGCCATACACGGATGTCATATAGCTGATCTCACTGGCAGAAAAATTCTTATCCTGCCGAAACAGCGTCCATGCTTTGTGATACTCATCGACCAGCCGGGCCTGCTGGCTTATGATCTGTTTTATTTCACTATAACCAGCTATTACTTTTCGTACCTGCTGCAATTCATTGTAATATTTATTGAATAAGTCTTTCTCTTTACCGAGCCACCCGTTGATATCTTTCAGGCTGGTCATGGTCTTGCTGTTTTCCAATCGTTGTTCCGCCTGCTGTAGCCGTATGGTCTTATTTTGTAATTGCTGCACCTTGATGTCAATAGCTACAATTACCTTTTTGATCGCTGTAGTTATAATGTTAATGATAGGAATCTGTGCCTGAGTTTGTGCCGGATACGTCAGGCATAAAACCGCTGCCAGCAAGGGAACTGTGATTTTTTTATAATTTTTCATACATTTTGTTTTTGGTTCGTATTTCCTCTGCGAGTATGGTGATCGCTTTTTCGATACCGCCATGCCTGGCGGCATATTCCTGTACCCTGACCCGTTCTTTGCCTTCCGTGGTAAAGGCAAGCAGTTCCTCTGTACATAGTTCGTTGCGGTAAACTTTGGTGATCTGCCCGCCAATGTCGATGCAGATTTCCCGGGTATCCTTGTTGACGGACAACAGGATGGCTTTGGCCTTTTCAGACAGGCCGAGCGTATCCTGGAGCTTATCGAATTTGTGGATGAACTTGCGCATGTCCATCAGGATCTTAATGTCTGCATTGTTGATAATAGCATCTTTTATGATCGGGGAACTCACCAAGTCATCCAGCTCCTGTGTAATAACAATGGGTACACCGTCAAATTTTCTGATTGTCTTAAAGGCATATTTCAAGAACTCGGCCATGCCGGATTTTGCTATCGCCTTCCAGGCTTCATCGATACACAACACCTTACGGATTCCTTTCAACTTACGCATCTTGGAAAGGAAGTTTTCCATTAGAATGAGTGTAACGCACTGAAATAAAACCGGGTGGTCTTTCAAATTATCCAATTCTATAACAACGAAAGGCTGGTTCAACAGGTCAAGATTCTCCGTCGCATTCAGCAGGTAATCAAATTCACCTCCCGAGTAATAGGGGCGTAGAACATACAGGAAATTATCAATGTCGAAATCGCGGTCTTTAACGCGCTGCTCTTTCAATATCTCGGTATAGTGACTTTCGAGGTATTCGTAAAAGCTATTGAAACACGGCATCACCGAAGGGTTTTCGACTAGGTATAGATAATAGCCCTGAAGGGCATTGGACAAAGCCACATACTCGGTGCGGTTAAACGCCTCATGTTCCTGTTTCCACAGTGCAACCAGCAGCGCTTTCAGGCTTTCCTTTTTCTCCGTATCCAGGATTTGCCCGTCCGGTAAGTAAAATGGGTTAAAACGGATGGGGTTGTCTTCTTCATAAGTGAAATAATAACCTTTGACAAGCTCACATAATCCTTTATAACTGCCGCCAATATCTACGATAACACAATGCGCCCCCTGCGCGTGAAATGTTTCCAAAAGATGATTGACGGTAACACTTTTGCCACCGCCGGATGTTCCAGCCACTAACGTCCCCATGTTTGAGGTAATACCTGCATGGCGCACCGCATCATAAAGGTCAACATAGACCGGCTTTCCACTTAGCCGGTCACAGAACCGGAAACCGGTCTGTGGCGCATCGCTGCGGTAATTTGTTTCGAGATTAAGAAAGCAGGTCGCCTGCTCCAAAAAAGTGTCGAAAGTGTCATTGAGCGGGAAATCAGCGGCGTTGCCGGGTATACCGGCCCACCAAATTTGCGCTGCTCCGTCCGTCTCCTGCTTGGCTACCGCATCGATGCGGGCCATTGCAGAACCCACTAAATTTTTAATATCCTGCGATTGAGCATTGTCGTTTGTCCAGGTAACCACATTGAAATGTGCCTTAACCGGCAAACGTCCCTGGCTAATGGCTTCATTCAGGAAATCATTGGTAGCATCACGGCCAATCGCGTTCTCACGGCTGTAAGCGGACAGGGATTGCAGGCGGCGTTTCTTTGCCTCCAGCAGCTTCAGTGTTTTTTGCGGGTCTTCAATAAATAAATATTGGTTGTATTCATGATCGCAATCCAGCAGTAAATTAAGCTGCGTTGCAAATCCGATGGGAAACCGTGTCTGATCGGTGCTGAATTTATCATAATCGATACGGCTGCCGCAAAGTGCGGGTAAATCCTCCGCGTCGGCTAAGGTAAATATCTGTCCGTAGCGATCACCGACCTGCAAACCGTCTTTAAGATGTACATCCTTGATCATCGGACGTTCCTCTGCACCAAGCTGGAAAATGTATTGTTCCAGCAAGCCGGGCTTGTTTTTGGTTCCCGCCAGTTCATCGTCCCATAGCCGGCGTAGCTTAATAAAGCCACTATCGGACAGGACACGGCCAAACTGGCCTGCTTTATCCATAAATTCCGGGAATAGGTCCGGGTCAATGGTTTGTTTAGGCACGATCGTTTTTCGCAACAATCCTGAAAAGGCGCTGCTGGCTGCTTTCCGGTCCTCTGCTTTCTTGGTGATCAGGATATAGCAGCAATGGTCCAGGTACGGCCTGCCCGAAAAATGACGGTTGGCTGCATCTGCAAGGAATCCTTTCGGTCCGGGTTCTGGTTGGTACAGTGACCGACGGTAAATATCCTTTTTATGAACAATCGTTTGCCTGCCAAATAGCCTTACTGCCCTGATCCAGCTTTGGTGATAGGTTTCATAATCTGCATCCGACAAGGTAAATATCTCCGGCAGGGATGCTTCATAGGCAATGGTAATATCGCCGTAGGCCGATAGCAGCGCACCATGTTCAACTTTATAAATAGGAAAGATTTTATCAGCTATAATCATTGATCTGTTTTTAATCGGGTAAATAATTTGCGGGAGTGAAAACGGAGATAGACCGGCATACCGCCTTTAGCGCGTTTTTTCATCAACCCATAACGGCCGTACTTGCGATTGAGCTGGAACACGGCCATAATTAATACGGTGCCCAAACCGAACACCAGCACTACGCAGATATAGAGGTTAAGCCCGACGAGATACATCACCAGGAACAGCAGGAGCAAAGCAACCAGCCCGACAGCCAAATAGGCTATGTATTGAGCTTTCAACCCCTGAAATTCTATTGGCTTATTAATGCCTTTATTTATAGAATACACGCTGTTTGCCATCACCTCATCCTCCTTCCTTTATTTTTTTTCTGCCGTGTAGAAGAATCGTTCGTGATTGATTGGCGTTTTTTTAATGTTCCTTTTTCTAACAGTTTGATGATCTCAAACAGTGGCCTGACTGGCTTGAAATAAATGTGATCCGGTAAATCGCCTTTATATGCATCTAATTCATGGGGGAACGGGACCTGTGCTAAAATGCTGTCGTAATAAAAACCTTTTTCGCCTTCGATGACCGTGATATCATTCTTATAGATCCGGTTCCAATGATTGTCAGCCTGGCAGAAAGCACTTTGCTCTTCCAACCAATAGAAAGCGGTATCACCGATATATACTACGGGTAGGTTTTCCGGTAATTTAGGTGCCATACCCATTTCCTGCAGTACCTTCATCCCTTCAGGGTCAAGTGCCTCCATGCGCCTGATCCAAACATATTCCTGGTGATCTTCGTAAGCACCCGCAATCCCATTCCCTTCAACGATATTTTTCTTTTGCCTGTCAAACAAAAATTCGTGATGATCTTCAAGTGTCAGCATATCCAATACGTAAATCCGGTTGCTTATATCTGCTTTCTCGATCAGATTACCGGAAATGACATCAACATAGAAATCAATTCCTCCTACTTTTATTTGCGGTAACAGCCGGTTACTTATTAGCGACATAAAATTTCTTTTTAAATCCTGTGAAAAATGGGCTATTCCGGCTGCAGGTGATGTTGCAATACAGCCATGACTGCACGCCGAATGGCGGGGTTGTTTTTATTGGCTTCGCAAAAACCTAATTCATCAAAAATCGGCCTGCATTTATCGATCATACCGATCACCTCGTACATAGTTGTTCCCGCTTCCCGCATCTGGTAATAATCCCATTCAAAATCTTCTTCCAGCAACTCACTGATATAGGCAAACCGCGATGGCCGCAAATCCATAGTCAGTATTTCGAGGCAACGTTCTTCGATGATCTGAAGCGACTTTCCTTCTGCTATCAGTTGTTCAATAAGTAGTTCAACTGTTTTCACCTTATCGATCAGCCAGCCGGATAACTTGTGTTCTTTTGCCAGCCTGATCAATAAATCAGGATGATCGAGCCGGATATAATCGTTTAATCTTTGTAATAATCTTTCCTGCATGACTTCAGATTTTTCGTGTAAAAAGGATCTTTAACCCAATGAGTGGACCGGCGACCAGGTAGGTTATACCTACGGACACTACCACTAACAGCAGGAGCCAGCAGCAGAATAAGAGCCTTAGCAGGTACAACAGGCAACCAAAAACCTTTCGGCTGCTTTGCACGATCACCGGAGCCGTCATAATCCCTTGCCCTTTCTTTTTTGTTTACGCTGTAATCCTTGTATTGACTTCTGCTTATGGCGCTGCCGGAATGCCGGAAAGCTATTTTCGATAAACGTATTGTCGGGAAGCCCATATTTCCTGGCCATTCCTATGGGATCGAGATCGATCAAAGAAGGAATGATTACCAGTTTTACATGCGCGGGTATCTTTTCCGGGTCTACTAATTCATTGTAAACATTCTTCTCCCTGGTATCGAATAATATTCCGGTTGTTTTACCATCGGTGTCCTCCCTGATTTCATTGAATGATATTCGGTTCCAGGGTGCATCTACCTCACGAAATTCATCACATCGTATATCGACGTAAAACTCCGTATCGTGTATTTTTATCGTCGGCAATAATCTTGGTCCTTCCTGCTCTTTCATAATTCATCCTTTAAACTCCAAAGAAGGCTTTAAGCACCGTGGCGACGATTACAAGGAATACGCAACTGCCAAACCACGCGGCGGCAACTTTACCCGTATCCGGATCTCCACTATTCCATTTATTAAATACTTTGACGGCACCGATTAAACCGACTATTGCGCCAATGGCATACATCAGTTGGGTGCCATCGGAGAAATAGCCTTTGACCTGGGACGTTGCCGAAGTAATACCGGCATTGCCATTCTGCGCGAAAGAGGGGCAGGGATTGCATAACATATCGTAAAAGACCAGGATCGCAGCCAGTAAGATATATTTTGCTTTCAGCCGTTGACGATGGCTTTGTATATTCAGTTTTTTCATGTTCATTGGTTTTTTAGGGAAAAGGGATTACCAGAGTTCGGCTATTTCTGCAGGGTCAATAAAGACATCGCACTGACTGGCCGCTTCTTTTGCGATCAATTGATTAATGCCTGTTTTAAATGGTGTCGGAAGATTTTGCCCGCTGAAGCCGGACAGGTAGTTTTTAAAAACAATAAGGAGCTTGTCTTTGGTTGCGTGCTCACCGGCTTTAGGAAGTATCTCATAGCGGACTTCATTGATCATGCGCTCAATCAGTACCAGGTCTGAAGGAATGTCTATTTCCGCTTGTTTCGGCTTTGGTTGTGTTTCCCTATCAGTTGCGCGGGGCTGTGCAGGTCGTTTTTGTAGTAGTTCCCTGATTTTATCCCGGTACAGAGAAATACCAATCACCAGGTAATAGAGCAGCAGAACAACCACCACTGCGAGGGCGAATTGGCCCCAAGAAATTTTACTCAGCATAACTAATCGTTTTGTTTTTTAGCACTATTGCTGAGCAAACATCACGAGTAAAAAAGGGGTGTTTTCACACCACAAACCGAGTACGGTGTGATTTTTTTTAAAAAAATTTACGGGAAACAGGTAGCAGGGAAGACCTGTTAAATTAGCGCTGGCTTGATAATCGGTTGGGTGAATAACAGCTATGAAACCGATTTAGCTGTTTTAAGTTCCAGCCATTTTTTGAATACCGGCGATCTTTTCTGGCTGACAATTACCGGCTCTTTCATTACCGGATCGGTAACAACTTCAAGCCTGCCATAATCCAATATAATAAATGACTTACACGCCCTCCGGCTGATAATCATAGTACGGCTGACACGAAAAAACTGTTCGGGATCAAGTTGCTTTTCCACCTGGTCAAGGCTCTGTGAGATCAGGTAACTTACAGCATCAAACAGTTTGATGAAATTGTATTTGCCCTCATGATAGATTATAGCCACGTCGCCGACTGTAACCGGTAGATTTTCTGTCCCCTTATTCACAATAAAAACCGTAACAAAGCTGGCTCCCGCCGCTGTTGCCTGTTCCCCGACAGGAGAAGATAATTGCCTGATAAGATAAAAGCAGAGGTAATAAATATTGAGTAGAAAAATGAAAATTACGATCACGGGGAAATCGTATTTGAGATATACGGTCTTTAAAATATTAATACCATTTAACAGGAAGTAGATAGTTGCCAGCAGGAAGGCAGCGACCGATATAATTACGACGCCGAATAGTATTTGAAGCAAAGCCCTTACCAGTGGTTTTTCCCGCCAATCATAGTCCCTGTCCAGCCGGGTGGAAACGCCTCTTACCAGGCTGATCAGCAGGAAGGCGATTATTGCGCTGCCGGCTAACGATTCATAATAGTCCGCGAGCAATAATAATTGAAAGAATGTTTCATCTATGCCAAATGAAATAATAAAATGAGCTGCAATTACAGAAATCACTATACGGAATAGCAGGTCGTTATAAGGCTTTACAGGGTATGGTGGAATCGGCATTTATTTGTTTAAGCTATGATTGAACTTTAACGGTTCTTTCTTGAAGAAATTCATAACTAAATAAAACAAGCTATTGAACGAAATGTTTTAACCATTGATTAAAACAACTCGAACACTATGGCAAAACAACCGTTTACAACTGATGGCGTACAGCAAAAAATCGCTGAACTATATAGAATGTCCGATACTGACCTGACAACGCAATCCAATTTAATAGCCACCAATTTCCGGCAATGGATGAGCGACAATTTTTCTCTTAACAGTGATCAGCAAACGTATCTTACAAAACTTGATAACAAGTTCGCGACCACGTTTGGAAGATCATTAAGCAATGCAGTTAATAACCGGCTGCCAATAAACTTTACAATGACAGCAGTGCCTTCCGGGGCCAGTAAATTTGTGCGGCACAGGGATAATCTTACTGCGGTATGCAATACAAACGGCGTGACCGTTTCCGGCGAACTCGACATCGACATAGGACCTCAATAAGTTCAATCCAGCACAGGCACATTGATAACCGGAGACAACCTTCGGTTATTTTTTTACGCAAAATTCATACATTCGCGTCCTGCATATTTAATACGATATACCAGAGAGAGCCATTTTCCTAGCCCCTATTGTCTTCCTAAACCTTTCCGAAAGCTTCTTGACCGTCTGTAAACGGCAAATCAACGTAACTCATCCCTGCTTTTGCGTAATTCAACGCATTTTTTCACTACCTCGTTTATTTCCGGGACGTGAAAATTTCGTGCGCATTACACGTCGGGATAAATTTGGCTTAAGCAATAATTAATTTTTTTAACACACTATGGAAATCGTATTAAGGATGCTTGCTGAACTTAATCAGCAGATAGAGCAAATTGAATTATCATCAGAGGATATTTTATCGACGGCAAAAAGTGCATACACGATCATTGAACTTGCACTACTTAATTTAAAAAATTACATCTCGACGTACAGGTTTATAAATATCGAAGAAGAGGTTTATTTCTTTAAGGAACTAAAGCCTAAATTTTATAGTAAACTAATCTTTTATATCCAGGTCTTCCATATAGAGACGCACCGACCGACCGGCTCTGAAAAAGTTTTGCGTAAGTATCTCAGGAATCGCCTGGATACAATTACGCAGTTCTCCCATGATAATAGGGAATTTTATAAGTATGTACGTTCCGGGGCTACTTACCTTGATCAACTGTATTTCGTGCGTAATAAGCATGATATCGCTATAGGATTCGACACCGCATATTTTGATTGCGATCCGTCATTTTGCACTAGCCACGATTATAAAATGTCTATGCTGCTCGCCAATGAGCAACTTGCAGATTATCTAAATGCCGAATTAAAAAAGCTGACAACTAAAAACGAGCTGGTTTGGATAGACGAAACAGGGCTTGGTTGGTCAGAAACTAAAGTAGCACTCATTGAGTTGTTATATGGCTTACAAAGCATGGGCGTATTTTATAACAGGAAAAGCAATACCAAAGCTGATGTGAAACAGGTGGCAAGTTTTTTTGAGCAATTGTTTGAAATCGATCTCGGCAATTACTATCGGACATTCCAGGAAATAAGAATACGCAAGACACGAACCAGTTTCCTTGACAAAATGCGTGAAAAATTAATTGAACGAATGGATGATAGTGATGAAATTTACCGATAGACAAATTACGATTAACCTGCTGCTATGGCGAGGGAGTTGTCCAAAGAGCTGAGGATAAAGAGCCGGTCGCCATAAGCTTGAAAAGGTAGCGGAATAAATTGCAACTTTATCACTATGAAATTTATTGATAGAATTACCGCCGTTTTTGAAAAAATAGACAACGACGAACTTTTGCTTTTGAAGGGACATCTGTTGATCGAGGAGCTGATTCTTAACCGGCTCAGTGCTGAATATGATGACAAAACAGTAAAAGCACTTGATTTAAGCTTTTACAAAAAACTGGTATTATTCGCTGGTATTACAAAAAAGGGGATGGATTCCGACCTGATAAAAATCATAATTAAAATTAACCAGGCCAGGAATAAACTGGCGCATAATCTCGATATTGAAATTAAACCGGCGCTGATTGAAATAATCAGGGACGTATACGGCGAACTACCGAAAACGATCAACAGGAAAACGACTTATTTAAATGCTTTGAAAAAAATATTCTACTTCATTCTTGGTCGAATCACCGGAACTGTGGACGCGCATTTGGCATTTAAGGAGACCTTATGATAATGTCATATTTATGCACGGATCACTATACTATAGTTTCATAGCCCGAAAACAACGTTTCATATAATAATTTTGCCGGTTCATTTTCCGTTTTGCATTTTCATAGATGTATGAAGATGCTGATAGATCCCACCCTGTTATACCGCGTACCAGTGTTCAGTTATGATGCTACCCTGGAAGAATGTTGGCCGGAGTTAAAAAAATCCATCGAGATTTCCTCAAAAGTTTTTTATAGCCTGGTCGAACATATAAAGCCCGGTGATCTGGCAACATTGCCGGAAAATATCCGGCATACGATATGGAAATATTTTAACCGGTCGCGCTATCGCGCAACTCCCTATGGCGGGTTTGCGGGAACGGGGATTATTGAACTGGGCAAATACGATTCAACACCTGCAGTTATTGCTAACTACCAGCATTTGCAACGATTTGCTGACTGGACCTGTACCGGCCAGTTGACCATCAGCTTTGCCGATCTTGTAAAAGCAGACGCTTTAGTTTTTGCCAACAGCACTTACTATTTCACGGAATCCGACATTCGATACATCGGTCGCTTTGACGATGGATACGAATTGGCCGACATACCAAAAGATAAGCTCAGGGTAAGAATACTGGAGGCATGTGCGCACCCACAGACCATTTCCTCGCTATTTGAGATGATTAACGAATCCGCTGACCGGCCAACGTTTTTGCATGTACTGGAGACAATGCTGGCAGACCAGCTTTTAATATCACAAATGCAACCGAACATAATCGGACAGGATTATTTTCAGCGGGTCAACTTTTCCCCGGCAGGACAGGAATATATTATCGCGCAGCGGCCCTTAATACAAGGCGGCGTAGATCCGCATTTGTTTAAGCATCTGCCGGGGTTAATAGAAAAACTGCATCAAATGCTGCCCTCCTATAAGTCTCCCGAATTAGATCAGTTTATTCAGCGGTTTATTAAAAAGTTCGGCGCCCAGGAAGTCCCTGTGATGGTGGCACTGGACCCGGAACTGGGCATAGGTTATGGTGGCATGGACCAGTCGGTGCTAACCAGCGAACTTATCAACCAGCTTATTAAAAAAGCTGACGACAGTTCTGAAGATATAACCAACTCGACGCTCCGGGTATTGCTGCCTCGGCTGATCACGGATAAACCAACAGTTATTGATTTTGAAAAACTGGAAATACCCGCAGGGATAAAAAATGAGCCGCTGCCCAACAGCCTGCCGGTATTATGCACGGTGGCAGATGGCATGATTCTGTTGGAGCACCTGGGCGGCTGTACAGCCAATTCACTCCTCGGAAGATTTACTTTGAGCAGCGATAATGTATTGGCGCATTGCAGGAAAATAGCTGCCATAGAACAACAGGCTAACCCCGGCGTATTATTCTTTGACGTTGCCTATACCGTTGGCGGTGTTGTGGACAATGTAAACCGGCGCAGACCGATCTACGATTTACAGGTCAGCATCCTCAATTACGACACCTCTGCAGATCCGGTGCTATTAAATGATCTTCTGTTATCGGTGCAAGGTGGAGAGCTGATCATTCGCTCCCAAAAGCATAATAGACGTATGGTTCCGCGCCTGGCATCTGCCTATAATTACCTGTTAAGCGACTTGCCGGTATTTCGTTTGTTCTGCGATCTGCAGCACCAGAGTATCCATAAAAACCTGTACCTGCGATTACGTGACCGTATTGCCAACCTTAATTATTATCCCCGGCTGCAGTATAGGAATATTATTCTTTCACCGGCAACATGGCTTATCCGGCTGGAGGATGTGCTGCCCAATGGTAAAACAGGCACCGCAGCTTTACTCGTTGATCATCTTGAGCAAAGGGGAATTTCCGGATTTGTAAGAGTAGGATCAACCGATCAGACCTTATGCATTGATACCAGCCGGGAGGTGGATATTATTGAATTATTTCATCTGCTGCAGAAACAAAAGTCGCTCTACCTTGAGGAAACCATTATCCCCAAAAGATCCGTCATTGAGGATACAAATACCCGTCCCTATGTATCACAGTTGCTGGTAACCCTGCATCACGGACAAACGACATATAGGCCGGCTCCATCCACCGCCTTGCAACAACAGGATACGGGCATCGAAAAGATCATTCCTCCCGGTGATGAATGGTTGTATTTCGAGATATTCTGCCATCCTGCACGCACCGATGAACTGCTTACCGGCGATATTCAGGAATTTTTGGAAACCCACAGGGACCAGATCATGCGGTGGTTTTTTATACGCTATACGGACCAGGGAAACCATATCCGTCTGCGCTTCAGGTTACGTAAGGCCGAAGCATCGCAACAGATCATGGCAGCATTTACATCTCTGCTGAAGGAAAAGATACAGGTGGGCGTGGTCTCCGACTTATCCATCCGGCTCTATCGCCGGGAAACGGAGCGGTACGGGGTAGCCAATATATTTTTTGTAGAGGTGCATTTTCACCTGGACAGCCGGTTTGTGCTCAGTGTTTTAAGACACCAGTTGAGCGATGAAGAAAAGTACTTCTTGTGTATTACTTTGGTAAAAGCAGTACAGGAAAAGGATATTTTTACACAGGGCGTTTTTTTAAAGACGATAGATGAAACTGCTCATGCTTTTAATACGGAGCATAGTCTTGACCCCGGCCGCTTCAAATTATTAAATGTGGCCTGGACAAAATATGGCAGTATCCAGGCACCGGCGCTTGACAATGAAGCCTGGCAAAATTTTAATGCCCTGAGTTCTTCGTTTGCCGATACGCTGTATCAATATCCGGTCGCGGAAAGGCCGGGTATCTTCAATTCACTTTTTCACATGCATATCAACCGTATGTTCCCAATGGCGCAGCGCACACATGAAATGATTATCTATTATTTTTTACAAAAAGATATCAAATCAGCCGGTCGGAGAAATGCCGTTAAAGAACATGCCGAGGCTATTCCGGCAGGTTCTTCTCTACTTCATCAATAAAACCGTCACGATATTTTTGCCCTATTGGTATAAAATACCGGTCCTTTATCTGGATGCTGCCGTTGGCAATTGCCACCATAAACTGCAAGTTGATGATGAATTTTTTATGCACGCGCCAGAACCCAAGGCCTGAAAGCCTTTTTTCCAACGCAGTGAGCGATGTATACGCCAGGTGCTTTGAGCCGTCGGACATCATGAACTTCATATAGTTTGATTCGCTTTCGATAAATAGTAAATCAGGAAGCTTGATATGGATGTAACTCCCTTTCCTGCCATCCTTGATCAGTAGTAAATTTTCCCTGATTTGTAACTGCGGATTTATGCCCTCGAATATCTGCCGGACTTTCTTTATTGCTTCCATGAAATCCTCCCGGTTTAACGGCTTCAGCAGGTATGCTGCGCCATACTTAAAAGCTGGCAGGGCGAATGTCTCGTGCCCGCTGATGAAAACAATTGCCGTTTTAGGATCAAGCTTGCTGGCGAATTCGATCCCATTTATGTGGGGCATCATAATATCCAGGAAAAGGATGTCCGGCACGATCTCTTTTTGCAACAGCTTTTCCATCGCTTTTTTTTCATCGGTATCATAGCCGATCAATTCGAGTCCTTCAGTGCTTTTTATATAGCGGCAGATGTTCTCAACACTTGTCTGTTCATCATCTACCACATAACATTTGAGTTTCATAATTCAATGGTGAAAAGCAGTTCATAATAATTGTCTGTCTCATTTATTGACAGGGTGTACCGGCCAGCGTATTGTCTTGAAAGCTGGTTCCTGATATAAGCCATGCCAACGCCGGTGCGTTCAAGCTTTACCGCTGATTTTTTAAGGTTCCAGGTATGGAAGGATAGTTGCTGCCCTTTGCAGTTAATGGAGAGCCTGCATGGCTGTTCCGGGTTGTAAAGGTCACCATGCATGAAGATGTTCTCTACAAAGGTGATCAGTATAAGCGGTGGAATTTGCAGGTCATCGACCCGGCTATCAACATCGAGCGCCAATTCAAAGCACAACTGTTTGCCCAGCCTTTCACGGTTCAAACCGATATAATGGTAAACATGTTCCAGTTCCTGCGCCAATGAAACTTTTTCGGTTTCGTTATTCAATGCATAGCGTAAAACCTTAGAAAAAAGCTTTGTGCTTTTAAGTGCCTTTCGTAAACGAATGTTTGTCACTTCTTCCGAGGCTTCTTCAACCAACCCGTATATATAGTTGAGCGTATTGAAAATCAGGTGTGGCTTGATCTTGGAGCGGAGATACGCGGTTTCCAATTGCAGGTTTTGAATTTCTATGCTTTTGGCCGCCCTTGCCTTCTTAATTCCCTCCTTAGTGAGAAAGTAACCAACTGCGGGCGTCAGGAGATAAACACCTCTGTACAGTGATTTTTTATATGAAAATATAAATTCATAGTGTTGAGTGGTTAACCAGGCTATGAAGAAATCAACAAAATTTTGTGCCAGAATATACCCTCCGAATGTCAAAATAATAGCAACGGGCATTCTCAACAAAATAAAAGGTCTCGTAACGCCAAATGGTATAGCACAGTTTGAAACAATAAAAAAGAATGGTATGTCGACCGCATAATATGCTGCTGCTATAAGAAAGTAAATTTTGTGTGTTTGCGCATATATCATTGCCTGTTCCTGAATAATGATCACGCAAATCGCCAATATGATATAACGCCTTAAGAATGTAGGATCCAATGACTCCATATAAATTCAGTTTCTATTGTAATTTCATAACCGTCATGAGGCATTTCATATAAAATATTTTAAAGCATATTTTAAAGCCTTTATCTTGGATACAGTTTAAAATCTTAATTCAAATCAATTACTATGAGCACACTAACTTCCACTGCTACAGGTAGAAAAACCGTATTCCGATTTACAAGCAATCTAAAAACTGGTCAATCAAAAGATGACACTACCAACACAACAACTACGCTTACTTCAATTATTCCCACGTGCACTTGCCCGACGGGATTAAAGTAAACCGGGTACTTATTGCCTTTGGCTGCTGACTACAGCAACCAAAGGCTTAAGTTCATTATGATTTCTGTTCAACATCTGCTAAAATCAATTATTATGAATACATCAATTCCGATTACTACAGGCAGAAAAACTGTATTCCGATTTAACTACAATCTAAAAGCTGGTCGGTCAAAAGGTGACACGACGACTAACACTACCACAACTACAACCTCTTTATTTCCGACTTGCACCTGCCCGACAGGATTAAAGTAGTCTATGAGATGCCTTTGGCCAGTCTAAGAAAACTGGCTAAAGGTCTGTTTGCTCTCCCTCACCATTGCTCTTCTCACCAAATTCTTCCAGCATTTTTGCGTTCACATCGGCAATACGCATGTTCACATAATAGATTTCTCCAGCATTGTTTTGGGGCTTAGCTTAGTAGTGAACCCTAAAAAGCGGATCAAATAATGTCGAAATATCCAGACTTTCTCCTTACAGCTACGGGACATTTGACAGATAGGAAGGAACTATAAATTACCGCTTTTCCCAGAAACGAAACACCGTTAAAAAACCCTTTAACAATTTCAAATTGTGAGCTATGAATACGACTACCGTATCGGGCAACGCTACGCCACGATCAAGAATAATTTTGCTTTGGATTATCATTTCATGTTTCATCATTTTATTCCTTTATGCCGGGCTAACGAAGCTGTTGGATTACCAGAACTTCGAGACTAAGCTCAGTCGTGATCCATTTATCAGTGACTTTGCAGGAACCGTTGCCTGGCTGGTGCCATGCTGGGAGATTGCGACCGCGCTATGGTTGGCATTTGCTACCGACAAAAGACCCGGCATTATCAGCTCACTCATACTTATGTCCGGATTCACTGTGTTTGTCGCATTGGTGCTTGGTGTTGCCAAACAGGTGCCCTGTACATGCGGTGGATTATTGGAACGCATGAACTGGACACAGCACCTGGTGTTTAACATCATCATGGTTGCACTTGCCATCATTGGTCTTTTGCTAACCCGCATACCTGCTTATCAAAGAACTTCGTCAAGCCCCGAATTATCCTACTAATCTAAACGCTTGTTTACTGTTGCAACATAAACGCAGGCTTCTCCGGCTCCTGAACACAACGCCGGTACTTTCCCTCTATCAAACCCTGCCATTTTTTAACCATTTAAAACCAATAATTATGAAAAAGATCAAAATGACCCTTATTACTACAGCCCTTGTATTGGGTGTTGGAGGAGCTTTCGCTTCTCAACTGGACGCTACAAAATGGTTCTACCTGGACGCTGCCGGCCAGCCCACCGGAACCGCATTGCCCGGCCTCCCTTCGTGCCAGGCGGGAAATGACAACTGTGCACAACAGTACAATGTTGACAGCCACAACAATCCCATTTCGCCCGTCGGCCAACCTACCCAAGGCGCTATTCACCCGTAGGCATGTAATTCGCCATTTGAGAAGTACCGGCGTGCCGGTACTTCTTTTAAACTTTTGAGGATATAAACTGATTGTTTGCTATAGTGATCGCTCCAAAACTGAAGTGAATTCTTTCCACCCAACCGCTGATCGGGGATCGGGTGCATGAGCGGATATAAGTTTCCCCTCTTTATCTATTATCACAATCGTAGGGTAAGAACCGACACGGTAATATTTAATGAGCGGGTGATTCGCAGCAAGCCCATTTGTGTATAATTGTACCGCATTTTTACTACTATAGATGCCTATGCCCTTTTGCCAAAGTTTTTTTGTACCGTCCACCGATATAGCTATAAATACTATCTCTTTATCGCCGTATAATTTTTCCAGGCTATCCAACACCGGTGCTGTTGTTATACAACCGCCGCAGCCATAAAAGAAGAAATCCATAATAATTAATTTGCCTCTGAAATCTGCCAGTCTAACTGTTTTTCCGCTGGTGTCCGGGAGGGCAAAGTCATAAGCATCACTGCCTGATTCAAAATTTGTTTGGTATTGCTGCTGTATAGCCAGTATCTGTTTATATAAAACGCCTGATTTGTTTGCAAACGATAAAAGATCGGCCATACAGGCTTTAGCGTCATTGCTGATACCAGAGGCAGCAACAGTATCGAAAATATTTGTGGCTAACAATATTTCGTTTAAGGCCGGCGAATCTGCGTAGGATCTTTTTAGTAGCAGGTAAGCATCTTTAAAATGGGTACGATAGTAGCCCAATCCAGGTGCATCTGGTTGATTAATCATTTGCTCAAGCACAGCCAACCGATATAAGAATGTCAAATTACTTTTATCGTAACCGGCTTCAATTTTAGTGAACTTGGCTTTAAGCGCAGAGATTTTATCGGCATACTTATTTAGCAGCTTCCTGTCTGAACTATCTCCAAGCTTATCAATGGCACTGGAATATATTCCCTGGAGATATGCTAACTCTATTACTTTAAAGGCCAATGAAGAAAGCTGATTTTTGTATTTGCCCATCACTTGCGCAACTGTTACCCGGTCAGAATCTGCCCGTGCAAACAACTGTTCTGTATCGAGCCAGAACGCCCATTTTCTTGTTTTGCTTTTACCATTTACCTGCCTGATAAGTTCCTGCATGCATCTATATTTGCCCGCGCCTTTTCCGATAAAGCGAATATTGAGTATACCCATATCCAAATGTTTACCTATTTCCATATGAAGCTCGTCGCCTGGCTCCGCAATAAAACCATGTCTTGCTGAATAAGCTTTTAGCGAGTGGAAAAGGCTATTAGTATCCGCTTCAAAGCCTAAATAAACGGGCTTATTGGCCTTTAATTTAATGTGATAACGATTCCCTGTAACTTTGCTCTTGAAAGATCGCTGGTATCCTTCCAGGTTCCAGGTGTCCCAGACATACGTTTCCAGTTCATCATAGGCAAAGCCATTTGAAAAATGGATATCAACCTTTATCTCATCATCTTTAGTTTTGGATTGTGCTTGTATAGATTGTGCTGCAATCAATGTTTTTACCAGCAACAGGACTGGTATCAAAATAGTGATCTTTTTCATGTGCTTTACGTTTAACGTGCATTTTGTTGTAGACCCGATGCTTTAATGATATAATCGGGAATCAGGAAAGTGTAGTGCTTATCATTCGGCGATAAACTATAGGTCTGACCGTTTACTGTCTTTTTCAGCGTCGTTGCAAATGCCGGTTCTTTATTTAATCTGCGAAGATCCGACCAGCGAATTCCACGCATCAGCAATTCCTTCCTTCTTTCCTTAAGGATTAATGTCAATGCGGCTGCCTGATTATCCGCAACCAATGACGTAAATGTCCCGACCTTGAATCGTGTCTTTAAAAGAATGTTTAAATCCGTCATCGCTGCCGCAACATTCCCGGACCTGGCAGCACATTCAGAACGGATCAGGTATTGTTCATCGGTGGATATGCCGCCAAATAGTACATCTGAACCTGAATAATTTCCTTTGAAAGAAAAAGTTCCATCCGTATTCTGAACGTAGAATACCTGTTTGCGTAAATCATTTCCATCATAAGAATTAATCAAATCGGTAGCAATACTGCAAACCGGCACAGCGAAAGAAGCATAAGCGTTAATTGATGCATCAAATACCACTTCGTCATTGAATAACGAGATAGGGTAATCCGCTGTGGCGTCCAGGCTATTGTAATCTAAAAGTTTGCTGTAATCCTTTAGGGAAAGATCGGCGTATAGAAAGGCTTGATCGTACATACCCATACTTAAATAACAGCGGGCCAATAACCCATAGGCTGCCGGACGAGAAGAATCAGTTTTGTATGCCGGAACGATTTTTAATAACGAAGCCGCTTCTTTAAGATCGCCGGTAATTCGGTCATAGGTTTGCTGCACTGTTGCTCTGAAAGATTTTTCGTTTATATCCGGGTTTAACCGAAGCGGGATGCCTAAATCTGCTGATGCCGTTTTGGAGTCATAAGCTGGCGCAAACATCTGGGCCAGGCTATAAAAAGCTCTTGACCTGAGAAATAATGCACCACCTTTGATGTCGTTATATTCAGTCTGGTTGTTGCTGTCTTGCGTGATTTTATTTAGACCGTCCAAAATTACATTTGCTAATAATACTTCCTGGTAGGCCTCCTCCCATTCCCGCACGTAAGAGATTCCTGAAAATGTTTGATCACTCCAGATATAGGCAAACTGTTCTTGTGAATAAAGTGAAGAATAGTAGTTGTCTGCTATAGTAAAATTATCAGCGGCCTGCTCTGCAAGGCCAATGTCGTTTACGCCATAAGGATAATTGTTGTTCAGCAACAATCGCATGTCCTTTAAACTTTTGGGCACAATCAGGGAGCTGTCGCGCTTTTGATCCAGCCAGTCTTTCTTGCATGATGCCGCAAGCAGTATCAAAAAGAGAAAGGTCAGTATTTGTATTTTTTGTTTCATCTTTTTAAGTAATTAAATTAAAAACCAGCCCTGATGCCAACTGCTATCGTTCTTGGTAATGTCATGTTTGGATAGTCGGGATCAATATGATCTTTGTTGGCCGTCCACAACAGCCCGACATTATTCATGTAGGCATAGACCTGCAAATGGTTTAACCGAAGCTTCCTTAATTTCAGTGGCGACAGGTCATAAGCAAGGCTGATATCCTGAAGCCGGATATTATCACCTTTGTCAATCAGGATTGTGGATTTGTTATAGAAATAATCTCTATTACTATTTGCCGGATACACCATTGAGGGGACATTTGTACTTATTTCGTCGCCTGGTTTTTGCCATCTTTTTTCAAAATCGCTGTGAGATACATTCCTATTGAATAAATCAGTATAGTAGATTGACGAACGCCGGAAGTAATAACCATACCGGTAACTGATATTAAAAGAAAGGGAGATGCCCGCGTAACTAAATGTGTTCCGGAAAGCACCATAAAGCGAAGGTGTTGCCCGTCCTATATATTGCAGGCTATCGGCAGCGATATTATTCAATGTTCCGTAATCTTTACTCGGTTTGCCATTCAAATAACCCATAGGATCGCCTGTCTGTGGGTCAAGACCAGCCCATTTGTAGGCGTATATGCCAAATAAAGGACGTCCTACAACCGGTGAATAACCGTAGGTATTCGAGGTTATACTGGCGTCGACCAGATAGGCGCTTGCAATAGTGTTTACCAGTTTGTAATCTGTAATCTTATCGTTTACGATACTGGTAATTATGGTGCTTTGCCAACCGAATTTGCCGGTAATGTTTTTGGTATTTACTATCAGGTCTAACCCTTTACCGCTCATACCGGCTACATTTCCTTTAAACTGAGTAAAACCAGTTGTAGGATCAAGTGGACCGTTGCCGATCAGGTCTGTTCCTTTTTTATGATAATATTCAATGCTGCCGGTGAGCCGGTTATTTTGACTGGCGAAATCAACGCCAATATTAAGAATCCCGCTTTTTTCCCACCTGAGATTTTCGTTAGGGGGACTCTGAATAGCGGCGGCTGTTTGTTGCGTATAAACGTTGTACGATAAGTATGCCGTTGTAAAGGCAGTCACCGTATTATCATAGTTTCCGTTATAGCCATAAGATGCTCTAAGGCTCAACGTCGGGAGCCATGATACCTTGTAAAAAGATTCCTTATCAATATCCCATTTAACTCCTGATGACCACAAAGGAACGGAACGCTGGTTCGCTTTTACACCAAATAAATTCGACTGGTCTATGCGACCGCTGACTGACAACGTATACCGGTCGTCATATGTGTATGCACCGTTAGCAAAATAAGAACGGAAGCGATCCAGTATGGTGCTAACTGAAGTAATACCCGGAATATTGGAATAAAACCCTGATGGATTTGTGCGAAAGTAATCCGTATAGTTTACTGGCTGTCCCAAGCCAAGTTCGGCGTCATAACCGTACAACTTTCCCTGATTGGATGTTAGTTTTGCCTGTCTGACCTCTGCACCGGCGATAGCGGTTATCCTGCTTTTATTCCAGTTATTGTCAAAATTTAATTGCCCTCTTCCATTCTGAGAAGTAAGCAAGGTCGCTCCATTTGTTAATATCCCACCAACAGGGACAATTCGATTGACTGTTCCATCACCATTCAGGGAACTTAGGCTATTGATCAGGTTGCGGGTGTAATATGCATTTTCGCCCTGTAGTAAAGTGTTATTGGTATTTTGCCGTTCGTACTGATAATTCAGCGAAGCACTTAGTCCTTTTATGAAAGTATATTTTGCAATACCGGAAAAACGCATGTCCGACTGGGTCGTTTTATCACTATTATCTTTTACCTCCTGTAGCGGTTTGTAACTCCAATCCAGTAATCCTTTTGACTGGGCAGAGTTAATAAAGTCAGCATTAAAATCGCGGGCAACTCTTAGTGGGTTTCCATTAGCATCTGCCAGTTGTGCATAGGGGTAAATATTTTTCGCACCCATAGACAGATTGACCGCAGAATTTGCCTGCACATTGCTTTGTGTATAGACTAACCCTGTGGTCAGTTCGAGGTTTTTTAAAGGGACAAAAGTTTGTTGACTATTTAATACAAGGCGATCAAAACCACTGGCGACAGCGTTGTTTAGATTTTTGTCGTAGCCTGCCGAAAAATAGTACGTGTATTTTTCCGCCCCTCCCTTTAAATTCAGTGCATATTGCTGGTTGATACTCTTTCGATAAAGGTATTTGTCAATATCATTTCGCACGTCATAACCTTTTAGTGCGTTGATTTGTTCATTTGCCGCTTCTGAAGTTAAATCGCCTGCACGCGACTTTGCCAGTAATTCCACCACAGGCGTTAGTACCGGGAATGTTCTTTTATTCGCAATTGATGCATCATAAAAACCTTTGGAAAAAAGGAATTTTTCAACATCAATAAAATCGGCGGAATTCATTTGCGGTTTATAGAACTGGTCAGGTTTATTACCTACCGTTACATTGGCATTTAATTCTAATTGCGGTGCCTGGTTCTTCCGTCCCCTTTTTGTTGTTATTACGATAACGCCATTTCCAGCGCGAACACCCCATATTGATGCGGCCGCTGCGTCCTTAAGTATGGATATACTCTCTACGTCATTGGGGTTGATGTTGATTATATCTCCATCGTAAGGGAAATTGTCAACGACGATAAGCGGCTGATCATTGGCAAAAATGGTGCTGCGTCCCCTGATGCTCAACTTGGTCGTACCGTTGCGTTCGTCAAATAGTAAGGTGGGCGCAATCGCCTTTAGACGGCTGATAACATCCGTAGAAACCTCCCGGTTATATAAGGCATTGTCTACTTTGGAAAATGAGCCGGTAGCCCGTTCCAATGGTACTTCCTGGTATCCCGTTGACACAACAACCTCCTTCAGGGCGGCAGCGTCTTCCTCAAGAACAACACTTCCGTTGGCATTAATGTCAGCTACTTTAATCTCTTTACTTTTGTAACCAACAAAAGAAATAATTAAAATGTCATCCGTGCTTGCTCCCTGTAATTGGAAGAGTCCATCCTTATCCGTTATAGCGAGTGTTTCTGTTCCTTTCACCCGGACGGTGGCACCGGGTAAGGGTTCGCCCTTGCTGTCAACGATTCGCCCTTTTACCGGTAGCGCAGCTTTCCGGCGCTGTTTTAATTGAAGGGCTTTAAATTTTGCCTCATCATAACGGACAAGAAGTGCGTCACCGACGATTCGGTAGGAATAGGGGATGTTTTGTAGTATGTCAGCCAGCCATTTACCCACGGTAATCTCATGGGCAGAGGCGTTGATCTTAGTGGTGCTTTTAGCGACATCATCGCTGTAGAGAAATTTTACACCGGCTTCTTTAGCGACCTTATCAAGCGCCTCTTTCAAGGGCGCGTCTTTCAGCTCAATAGTGATGGTCTTGCGTAGCGGGTCCTGCGCACGGGCATCTGCCAGCGCCAGCATCGTAGCGCTGCAGATCAAAACAATGATAAACAACTGTATCCTCATAGCGCATACCAGTAGCTTATAGAACCTATGCGGTTCATTTTTTTTCATAACTTTAAAATGTTTAGGGTTAATAGAAGCAGTACACCTGGTTTTCGAAGGCCTGTTGGTGCAACTGCACATATTTTTCACTTTAAATCATTCCTTCCTGCCCAGGCAGGGAGGATTTGTTGTTTTATATCGGTCTATCCCATGCTTATCCTTTCTTTTAATCGCTCTAAAAAAATTATCTGCCTGTCATATGAATTGTAAAATGATCATCCTGTCGCTCGTAGGTTGCGCCTATTGTGGCACATAGTTTCTGCACAGCCACAAGTGCACCGTCCTTTAGCGAAATACTGCCGTAGAAGCCACGGTGCCTTACCGCCCCCACTATATCGATGCTTATATTGAATTCCCGTTGTATGTCGGTAATGACAACCACCGCCGGTTCACCCTGATAATCGAAGACGCCATCACGCCGTGCCAGATATTCGTCTGCTTCGGGATAGTCCGTTTTCTGAATTTTGCCTGTATTCTTATTCACTTTGCCGCGTTGTTTCGGTTGCAGGTGAGTAGTATCACTGCCAGAGGCAAGTAACACTTTGCCGGTAAGCAGGGTCACGGCAATCTCCGGCTGGTCATTATAAGCATCGACCTGGAAACTGGTGCCTAAAACCTGCGTGGTGATCTTTCCGGTATGAACGCTAAAGGGGTGTTTGCTGTCTTTGGCAACTTCAAAGAAAGCACTGCCACTTAACCGAATTTCACGGGTGTCACGATTGAAAGTGTGCGGGTACTCAAGACTACTGGCAGGACTTAACCAGATCTGCGTCCCATCCGAAAGGGTGATCTGTTTGTGTTCGCCTTTTAATGTTGTGAGCTGCGCCATTTTTACCGGGTCTATCCAGTTGCGGATATTATCCCGAAATAGCCATCCGCCAGTAAGTAGTAATGTGATAGAGGCAGCGACAGCAACAATGCGTATCCATTGTAGACGAACGACCTTCGGCTCCTCTATTGGCCTAATTAATTCTCTGAGGCGCTCATGCGTCTGTTGCAAGCGGTTTTGCGTGTCAGTATCATTTGCCAACTGTTGTGCGACCGGATGATCAAGATGCTCGCCGATCAGGAGTTCAATAAATTCCCTATCCTGTCCTGAGTGAATGTAACGCAGTAGTTGCTCCGCTTCTTCCGGGCTGCTTTCTCCGGCCAGGTAGCGGATAAATTGTTTTCTGATGTCGTCCCTGTTTTCCAAAGTGTTTTTATTGTTAATACACTTTTAAGAAATGGTTACTCTGCTCGTTTTTAATTTTTATTGATAAATGTGAATTTTTTTTAGTGGCAACTCATTTTCCAGGTTTAATGGCGCGTTTGTAACATTTGCTTTGTTACTTTGTATTATGGGACTATACACTAAACTGTTTCAGTTAAATCCTGCTGAATTATCCGATCTACACGTGGAGGATTTTTACCCGAGTTTTTACCTGGACGAGCAGGCTCCAAAAGATCAAATGCTTGATCTCGATAAAAGTTTACCCGGAATTAAATTCCTGCTATCCGGCAGTACGGATGTTCAAAATCCCAATCAACACTTATTAATAGGCAAGACCATTCAACTGGCTGATGGGGACACAAACATAATCTGTGAGGTATTAATGCCTGACGAAATAAGGAAAGTAAACATGTTTCTTTCCGATGCAAAAGTATCCGACCTTAAAAAGAATTTTGATCCGCCTGCAATGACAGCTTTAGCTATTTACCCGGATATTTGGGACTATGGCAAAGAATCATGTGATTATTTATACACTCATTTCCTTGCACTTAAAAAATTCATTTCACACGCCGCTCAATGCGGTAAAGCCGTAGTTATTATGACGGCGTAGTACTCGTCGTACATAAATGGGGACTGCCATTAAAAAGAAATATTGCTTGTCATCAGGAGAAAAATTACATTAAAAAAGCAGCAGCCTCGCGCTGCTGCTTTAAACTATTAACTAAAGTTATTCCGACAGCTTCAGGTAGGTAATTACCGTGAAACCGCCGGGGTCAAACGCATGATATTAATACACGCGGCAGGCAGGTATCCTCTGTTCGGGAAGAAAATTAATTTCAGATATTGTTAAATAGCATGCAAACTGCAAGGAGCGCAGCACCATCGGTTAAGCGGTGATGTTCTTTTATAAAACGGGTCGCTTTAACTATATGGTCGCTGATCGTAGATGTGGATATGCCAAGCATCCTGCTCACTTCGGCATAAGAGTGCCCTTCGATCTTACACAATGTATATACTTGCCTGCGTTGCGGTGGCAACTGGTTTATGGCCTGTTCGAGCAATTGTTTTTGCTCTTTGAACATCAGATCGTCTTCTAAATCGGTATGCAACTCCGTACCGATGCTGGCCAGGTAATCCATGACCTTCCTCTCTATGGATACATCTCTGAAGAAATTGTAAACTAAATTCCGGCTAATACGAAACAGGTACGATTTGAATGACTGCTCGGGATCAATATTGTGCCGTTTCTGCCATACTTTAAGAAACACATCCTGCAGGAGTTCCTGCGCGTCGTCAGCATCTTTAACCATGCGCAGGATATTGGCGTAAATTTTCAGGCTGTAATGATGGTAAATCTGGTCAAAAGCTTTGCTATCACCCTGCCGCAAACGGGCAAGCAGTTCCTTTTCAGCCGATGGGGTTAGCACATACACGCCTAACTTTCAAAAAACATTAGGCTAAAGTTAAAGAAATGAAAAGGTAATGTAAAGCACATAGTCAGGCAAAATGAATTTACCAGGTGGCATTAATCATTATAAACGACTGCCTTTATTACATTACAATAAGCTGGCTCTACGAAGAAGCGCCGGTAATTATTCGCGAAGATTTTAATGTAGTCGTGTTCGATATTTAAATTACAAATACCTCCGTTCTTCAATTTTATTTCCAACACTTTACACATTTTATGCTTCCTGGGTTCATCATTAAATATTATGCTCACTTCGTCCGCTTCCCAAAGCTTTTGTGGTGCAGGTAATTTAAAATGTAATCTAACGCAATTGAATGATTTTGAAGTGATGTAAAGTTCGTCACTGTCGATTCCATAAAATTCCAAATGATCCCTTTCCACCATAATACGCACATTGCAACCGTTCCGCATTTGAACGTAAAATGTATCGCTTGATTTGAAATGCCATTGGGGTGTGTCCAGGTTCTCTGATAGCGTATTCATCGCAATAACTGGTTGTTGATATTTTTAATAGAGATTGCAATTTACTGCGAGGCGTTATCTTCTCTCATTAATTATATATTAAACAACCAGCGATCATAATAGGTAATCGCGAGTTGTGGCAAGACCTTTGTTTGGGAAGCGGGTTGGTCACTGTTGTACTTTTTACAGGAAAAGGCAAACATGAACAGAGTTGCATAAACATTAAACATTGCTTTTTCATTTTTAAGATGGATTTATAGATGAATAAATACAGTTACTAATTATTATTTTTCTTAACCAGCAGATGTGCCAGTGACGGAGAATCGTAAATGCGTTCCATTTCAGTAGCGACAATAGCTGCCACTTCCTTTTTGATTTGAAGGTAGTTTGCATCGATTTCCACTTGCGGACAATTCCTGATCTTAGGGATGGCTTGGTATTCAGCAGTTTCTTTTCTTAATGCATCGTGGTCATTAATAATCTCACAGTGGAATGTTTTTAATTCGATTTTCTGGTCTGGATCATCAGCTACGGCGCCGACAAACTCGCCTGAAGAAAGTGATGAAATACGGGATGCTGGAATAGCAGCGTCCAACTGTGTAGACCGGCTGACAGAAGTATCCTGGCTATTAATGGAAAGGCTCTCACGTTCCTGCATGATCTTACCAAATCGATCTGATAAGGTTTTGGCTGTATCACCAACTACCTGACCGCTGATGACATTACCCACAATGTTAGAGATAACCTCGGCCTGCTCCCGGCCGTAGTCCTTGCGTAGCTGTGAAAAATCCTGCACGCCAAGCGTAGTAGATACCTTATTGCTTCTGGCAGTAGCAATAAGGCTGTCAATCGCATTAAAGTAAATCGTGGGAAATTCGTCGAAAATCAGGCTGCTTTTCTGCTGTTGTTTACGATTGACCAGCTTGATCATCCTGGAAATGTATAGTGACAAAACAGCTCCATACACCTGCTGCTTTTGCGGATTGTTACCCACGCAAATAATTTTCGGCTCTTTCGGATTATTCAGGTCAAGGCTAAAATCGTTTCCGGAAAGTACATAGTAAAGCTGCGGTGAGGCCAACCGCGCCATACTGATCTTCGCGCTGGCGATCTGGCCTTCCAATTGCTCCATCGCCTCATTAACATAAGCAGAAACAAAAGGGTTGATAAGTACTTCAATCTCCGGCTCCGTTCTAAGTACCGGAAATAACTCGTCGTATTCCGTTTGCATCAATTCGATTACATGCGGCAGGGTACAGTATTTACCCTTTTGATATTTCTTCAGAAACCAAATTACGGCTGTTACAAAATTGATACTACTCTCTATAAAAAATTCGCCTTGCTTGCGGATCCACTCGCGGTTTAAACCGAGCATTATAGTACGGCTGGATTCCGTTGCATCGGTTATATCGGTCATACTATCCGGGTAGAGCGGGTTACATCGGTGGCTCAGTGACAGGTCATCAAAATTGATCACATAGAATTTCGGTTCTACAGGGTAAAGATGTTTGTATTTTAAGAAAGTATTGTAAGCGATAACGGAGAGATCATCGAATTTAAAATCGTAAATAAAACTGGTAAAGCCTTTGCGGATGTGCTGGGTTATGACATGACGTATTACAAAATAGGATTTACCCGCGCCGGGAGTCCCCACTACCAGCAATGCCCGGAAAGGATTAATGATATTTATCCATGATTTGCGGATTTTGCCCTTCAGATTGTACCGTGCCGGCAGGTTGACTGAATACTCGTTTTCAAGCAGGCGTTCTTCCTGGGGAAATGTCTCATTGAGCTTATTAAAAATGTCACCTTTAAATTTCAGTTGTAGGATACGCGATAGCATGGTGCCACCACTCAATACCATCAGGTAGCCAAGTGCTGTCAGGCTCATATACAACACTGCTATAACTTCAGTCGAAGCGTTAATATTTAAAAGGAAGCTGCTTAGAAAATAAAGCACCAGGCCGATAATCACCGACCGGACCGGTGCCGGCCATTTCAATTGCTCGTCTTTTTTGCCTTTTGCGCCGATCAGGGAGATAAGCAATAGCGCCAGCGCAGCCAGTTTTGACAGCCAAATATTGTTAAGCGGGCTTACGGCCGCAATGTTACCAAGTATCTTGTCACCAACCGGATGCGTCAGTCGCCATAGCCGGAAAGCCGCGTAGCAATAAATATATATGTGCAATAGCAGTGATGCTATACTCATCTTGCGGGTAAGGTCAATGATCTTTCGCAGCCCTTCTAAATTCTCTCCTGTATGGCTCATGATCTGTAATTAGCTGGTTAAAAATTGGGGCGTTTCTTTTTTTTCTTTTTAGTAATGCGTAGGTGGTAATCCATCTGGTCGGAGACATCGGGTTGTTCCAGTAGGGTACTAATGAGGTTGCCCGGAAGGTCACGGACGATATAAGGCAGACGATCATCCTTTGGATCACTGTTTCTGTCGTAGTCATTTTCCGGTTGCTTAACCAGGAATTCATTTATTGTATTGGCACTATAAGCTTTACCAAGATCGCTGCCGTTAAATACGCTTCGGGTAGCATGATCCACGTAAGTAATGCCGTAGAGGCGGCCTTCTTCATTTCGTCGCCACACAACATCAACCCCCGCTTTTTTTAATTGGCTGGTAAAAGCTTTCTGTGTCAGGCCGCCAGTAGGCTGCAACGCTTTATCTAGCGCAGCTTGTAATCTTTGCTGGTAGCCCTTCCGTTTTTGCTCATTGGCAGCAAAGCGCTTTTGAAGGTTGGCCATAGTGGGGCGGCCATAAATACTGCTGGCTTTAATGGGTACACCAACTCTTTGCCCTTGCTCGTTGAGCACGAAATACCGTAGCCCGTTTTTTTGATGCATTTGCGAGCCGAGTGTGCCACGGTCGGCCTCGATATTAGACAGCCGTAAGACAGCGTTTAATTCAGCAAGCGAGGTGAATTTATAGGTACTAACGATCTCGCGAACTGTATTAGAGACTGCAGCTTTGGTTTCGGATTTACCGTAGATCACTTTCTCTGCCTGTACCGGTTTTAGCAGCAGGTCACGTTCCTGCTTTTTACCTTGCGCCTTAACCAGGCCAAATAATTCTTCGATCTCCTTCCGGGCTGTTTCTGACTGATTGCGACCGATATTATTGATGTTGATCCGCCTGGCCCCGTCACGGATGTTCGTCGTGACCAAATGTATGTGCGTATGCGCAGCATCGTGATGCTGGTAGATCAGACAGGGCTGTCCGGTAAAGCCGATCTTGTCCATGTACGTCTGTGCGATCTCTAATAGTTTCTCTTTGTCCAGTTGGTCTGCTTTATCAAAATTCAGGCTGATATGGATTGCGTTTCTGCGTGTCCGACAATTTTGTTTTGCTAAATATTGAAGCTGACCAATCTTGTCCGACATGGTTAAACGATCAGCATCTTTGGTAAAATCAAAGGCGCCGATCAGTTCAGCTTTAGCGGCTGCTACCTTCTGCTCGTTGTAGCGAACAGCCTTGTCGATCTCTTTTCCGCTTACGAACCTTGCAACCATTTGTCTGAGATTTGAGCGATTTTATCGTTGATGCTTGCGGTCTTTTCCAGCAACTGTTTTTGAAGCAGTGCGGCCATGTCCAACCAGAAATTAAGCTCGGCTGCCTCCTTTACTGAGTTGATCTTTTTTACTACCTGGTTGAAATTATTTCCGATAGCCGCAAGCTCACGGCGTAATAATTTCAGTTCTTCGATGAGCTGATCGAGAGACTGATTACGATAATACAAGGTGATCTTTCCAGTCAATAAAATGCTGCGGATATAATCACTCATGATCTTTGCGGTCGATTTTTTAAACTGGCCGTCTATCGTCTTGAACTCGTCCGGGGTAAGCCGGACCGTCAGTTTTCTACTTCTCTGAACACTCTCCATCTGTCAATTATTCATAGTTCAAAATGGTCTGAAAACCCCTGCGACTCCGGAGCGAAAGGGGGCAAAAAATCGCCACTTGTCCGACAAGTGTACATCTTGCTTTCCCCGGCGAAGCAAGGGGAACCAACAGTTATTAAGGCCCGCCTTCGGACCGATTTCATGTTCATGCTTTGATTGTATTTAAGAATTAATCTGCCAAAAATTCACTTGCCGGATATGCTTTCATTGGTCAATGGTTGGCCTCGTTCCATTTTTCGTTCCGTTCATTCCATGTCACTGTAATGATTGAGGTAATATTCTTTCCTTCAATCGCTTAAGAACTCCATTCGTTCCATCGTTCCAAAAAACGGAACGATGGAACGCTGAACCGGTCTTTGACTGAATTATTGCTGTTCATTCTCCGTCTATTTTTAACCATCGGTGTATCGTTGCTTTGCCCTTACCTAAAATGGTGGCAATGTCCTGGATGCTCTTACCCTGGTCACGTAGCGTTTGTGCCATATCTTTTTGCTCGTCCTTTTCTTTGAGTCCATTCAGTCCGATATGCTCGGCTTCATTTACGTCCTCTGCCACCAACTCAAACCATAATGTTTCAGGATTGAGACGGATCAGTTTCGCTCTCGGATCTTCCTCGAAGTGCCGGGACTTGTCCCGTTTAAGAATGCGCAGGCTCTTGTCCTGGCAACTGCGACGCATGAAAAAATCTGCGTCAGACAAATCGGTTTTAATACCGGAGCCACTCTGCAAATCGCTGCCCGACAATTGGCCGCCTGTATGTTTTCTGAAATGATCGGTAATTATCAGGGCGGCACTGGAAGTATCGCAAAGTGCCAGCAGCATGTTCATGATCCGGGTACTTTCGCGATTGTTGTTTACGTCCACATCGGTAAAGGCCATGCGTAAATTATCGATCACGATAAGCACCGGTTTATACTTTTCGATATACTGGATAATCGCTGCCAGCTCGGTAGTTAGCCCAGCTCGTGAGGTATAAACAAAACAATGGTATTGGTCTTTCAGTGATTGTGGTAAACCGGCGTATAACTTCCGGCTGCGCCTGCGCATGGTGTTTGGACTAAGCTCGTGATTTATGTAGAGGGTATTGCCATGCAGGGTGATCGGCTCACCTAAAAAGCAATCCCATTCACCGGCCACTGCCATACAAATTTGCATACAAAGCCAGGACTTACCTACACCTCGCTGCGAGGGAAAATGCACCAGGTTATTTTGCGGTACATATTTCCCAAACAGCATTTTGAGGTCTTTGAGCTGCACTGCTTCCTCAGCCAGTTTCTCCATTGTCCGGAAGGAAGTCTGCGCTTGATAGTATACCTGCTCGGTCAGCTTTTGCGTCCTGTTTCTCATTTGAGCAAATTCCGGCTGACTTTGAGCTGAATGGTTACAAACCTTGTGCGTTGAATATCCCATATCCAGTTTGCTGCAACCACCTTCCAGTTTTTTATAGGTGTGCCGCTGTCTGTTTTCCAGCCGTGTGCATTCTGATAATGGTAGAAAGCTTCTGCTTCTTTTGCCGACATACCTTTTTGGTCAAAGTAGATCAACACGTGCGGAAGGATGGGCGGCACGCTCATGCCGTGGCCGCTGATGGATGCGTTCCTGCTCATACCTTATTATTTTGAATTTTACGGGAATCGAACATCTTTTCTACATCTTCGGAATCATAGTAAATGATTCCTCCGATACGGCTGTAGGGTAATGTCCCTTTAATGCGTAACGCTGTCAGGGTGCCAGTCGAAGCTCCGAGTAGCTTTTTGACTTCTTCAGTTTTTAACCAGCGTTTGGAAGGTTTACCAGCATATTCTTTTAGAAGGCTTTTAATATCTGCCAGTAATTCATGCTTAAAAATATCAAGGTCGTCGAGCGTGACCAGTTGCTGCAACAACTCTTTCTTTTTATTTGTGCTTATTTCTGTCGTTTTCATCCCACATCAGTTTTGATGAAGGCGAATTTGGTATCAAACAGAAACGTTCTTTCACACCGGTAACCGAGTACGGTCGCAGAAAATAATTATATTTATATTTTTTATTTACTGATTGAACCTATACCTCCGTCCTAATATTAAGGGGTTAGTTTTTATTTGAGAATTATATAGTTTATGAATTTCGACCTGCCTTACGACGCATTTCTAAGAACCTTACGCGAGAATACCGATACAGATCATTGTTTTTTATTAGGCGCTGGTGCATCTATAAGCTCTGGCGTTCAGCCTGCATCTGATTGCATATGGGAATGGAAGCGGAATATTTTTATTACGAAAAATCCAAACCTTTCTGCGCAGTACAATGAATATAAATCTGAAACTGTGCAAAGGAGTATTCAAAAGTGGCTGGACAATGAAGGAGTTTTTCCAGCAGAAGGTGCACCAGAAGAGTATTCGTTTTATGCCCAGAAAGCCTTCCCGATTGATGATATTAGAAGAAAGTATTTTGAAAATAAATGCCGTGGAATCGAACCAGCTTTAGGCTACAAACTGCTTTGCCTTATGGCCAAATTTGGTATGGTTAGATCTGTATTTACAACCAACTTTGATGGTTTGGTCGAAAAGGCTGCACACCAAACCGGTATAACGCCAATTGCAATTACCCTGGACAGCGCAGATAGAATCCATCGAGTCTCCAGCAACCAAGAACTTCTGACAATTGCCCTGCACGGTGACTACAAATATGGCCCACTTAAAAATACGGGCGAAGAACTCGATAATCAGCACGACACATTTGTTCAGGCACTGGAACAGCATTTATATGACAAACATCTAATTGTTATGGGTTATAGCGGTCGGGACAAATCTTTAATGGATGCTCTGAAAAAAGCATACTCAAAACCGGGAGGTGGGATGCTTTTTTGGTGTGGATTTGGATATAATATGGCAGATGAAGTTGGAGAACTGCTAATGCATTTATCAGCCTACAACAGAAAAGGGTTCTTCATACCAACTGAAGGGTTTGATACCTCTCTGATTGATATTTCAAAGACATGCTTTATAGGAAATGATACATTTTCCAATAACATGAAACAAATGCTCGAAAATGCGGAAGATGAAAATGCTGTGGTTGCATCTTTTTCAATGGAGTCGAAGACCCCGCACGTACTACTAAAAAGCAACTTGTTTCCAATCACCTGTCCAACAGAAGTGTTTCAATTTGAGGCATCATTCAGCAATGCGGATGTGTGGCAGGAAATAAGGCCCAGAACCGAGGGTAAGCCTATAGTGGCGGTGCCGATTAAAAAAATGGTCTATGCCCTAGGTACTCAGTCACACATTAGGGAAGCGTTTGGCGATATATTGCAGGGTGAAATAAAGCGGACGCCAATTACATTTAAAGAAATTCGTGACGGGGGGTCGTTAAAAAATTTGTTTTTAACAGCTATTGTCAAGTCCCTTTGCGAATTGACCGGCCTTGCTACAGATGATCGTAAAAAGATCTATCTGCCAACAACAAAAAGATTATTGTCTAAAGGTGGAATGCAGTTGGAACTATATGACGCCGTTGAAGTAAGCCTTTTTTTTGATAATAACGTAAATCGTGCAAAGCCTTTTGGGTATTTATGTTTAAAGCCAACGTTTTATTTAAAGTCGGATGCTGAAATCCCTAAAAGCGTTCGATTTGAAGTAGGCAAAGGTTACCATGAAACCTTATTATCTGGTAAGCCCAATGTAAAATATAATGAACAAATTGACAGGTGGAAAACAAGTATTTTTTCCAGTTGGAGTAGATTAAAATTTGAATACCCATTGCAATCGGGCACTGGTTTTGACTTCTCCATCAGTTCAAATACAATGCATGTTAGTATTGCAAAAGCTATGGGAGGCTATCCGCTTCAACTTCCCAACACTTTCGATAATCGGCTGATCCTGCATTCGGGAATCCAATATAAAGAACCTTCATTGGAATTTACAGATAAAGGCACAGGCAATATTGCAAATAACTTTCATCCAATGAAAGGACTGATAGATGGCAGACCCTATGACTATTCCCTCAACGGAAACGTTTTTGATTCAGAGATCAATCTTGGCATTATTTGTCCAAATACACATAGCGACGCTCTATATAGCTTTTTATCAAGATTGAACAGATCGCAATCCGCAGAAGCGTTTAATCCGGATTATCTACTGGACTATCCTGGTTTTTTTGGAGCATATGGCGTGCCCCTCAATATACCTGATAAGAATAGCGAATTTTGGCAAGATTCCGTTATTACAACACCATTTTCGGATTTGATGAAATCGGCAATGGAGTTCGCTGGTAAGATCAAAAAGTCTATAGATTATCTCGCTTCAATAAATAAGAAGCTTGTCTTAGTAATTTTCATCCCAACCGATTGGAACATTATCACAGATCTTGATGAAGAACATGAGAAATTTGATCTGCATGATTATATCAAGGCATACGCGGCTCAAAAGCAAATTGGCACTCAATTCATTCAGGAAAGCACATTGGCAGACACCTTGTTATGCCAGGTTAATTGGTGGCTCTCCTTGTCATTCTATGTGAAAGCCCAACGTACCCCCTGGGTTTTAAATGGCCTTGAAGCAAACACTGCTTTTGTTGGAATCGGATATAGCATCAACCGGCAAGCTGGTAAGAATAAGGTTGTACTAGGCTGTAGCCATATTTATAACTCCTACGGGCAAGGACTAAAGTATCGTTTGTCGAAGGTGGAAGATTGCTATTTTGATCGAAAAAACAATCCATACCTTTCTTATCAAGAGGCATATAAGTTTGGCGCTTTAATCCGCGAACTCTTTTTCAATACAATGGGGGAAATACCCAAGCGGGTGGTAGTTCATAAACGCACTCATTTTAGAAGAGATGAAATAAAAGGCATTGTCGATAGCCTCAAAAAATCAGGGGTCCAGCAGGTAGATTTAATTGAGATTAATTTCGAAGAAGATGCAAGATTTATTTCACTTAGTACCTATAATGGAATAATGCAGTCTGCAAATTTTCCTTTGTCACGAGGCACATGCTTTTTATTAAATTCCACCAGTGCGTTACTTTGGACACATGGGATAGTGCCATCCGTGAAATCTGCTAATCGAAGCTATTATTTAGGGGGTAAAAATATTCCCATTCCGTTAAAGGTTACGAAGCACTACGGCAATAGCAACATCAGCACCATTGCTAATGAAATTTTAGGTTTGACTAAAATGAATTGGAATAGTTTTGACCTTTATTCAAAATTGCCTGCTACTATACAGTCCTCTAATGAAATTGCAAGAATAGGTTGGTTGCTTAATCGCTTCGAGGGAAAAACCTACGATTATCGCAATTTTATGTAATCAAGACTATATAAACAAAGTCCTGAAACATTCGCTGTTTCAGGACTTTAACCTAAATTTTATCACAAGTCAGGCTGGTTGCCTGATGAAAAACAAACGTAACAATCTAAAAAACTAATTGAAAGTGATAATTGATTTTTATGCTGCTTCTCCTGGATTTTTAAGCATTACAGTTGGCATTTTTACTATTAACCTTTCTTTTAGGTCTTTCATGTCGGCGCTTACCTTTGAAGCAACAATTTTGGCGTAAATCTGCGTAGTCTTTAGTAATTTATGCCCAAGCATCGCACTTACCGTTTCTAAAGGCACACCGTTTGCAAGCGTAACAGTAGTTGCAAAAGTATGGCGAGCGGTGTGGGTTGTAAGTTCTTTCTTTATGTCACAGATAGTTGCAATTTCCTTCAAATAGGCATTATACTTTTGATTGCTGTTA
The DNA here is from genome assembly GCF_047324315.1 of Mucilaginibacter sp. Mucisp86. Taxonomy (NCBI): domain Bacteria; kingdom Pseudomonadati; phylum Bacteroidota; class Sphingobacteriia; order Sphingobacteriales; family Sphingobacteriaceae; genus Mucilaginibacter; species Mucilaginibacter sp. Mucisp86. The sequence continues at coordinate 2,186,333 of NZ_CP168503.1, read as the reverse complement.
ATTGGTAACAGGACGTTTTTTGCTTTACAGTATTTATCTTCTTTATACTTCGTAATTATCTCCAGCGCCTGTGGGAGCAAAGGAACATTCTCTTTACAGATGGTAGTTGTCACTTTCTGTCGGTTTTTTACAACCCACTGGTCGCCATCAAAATGAGTAACAATATTGTCCGGGGTTAATTTGCTTGTGTCTTTGTAAGCAAAGCCAGTAAAACACATAAACAGATAGGCGTCTTTTACACTTTCCAGTCGTTCATTAGGCATTTTCTTGTTTAATAAAGTAAGAAGTTCTGCTTCATCCAAAATGTCCCTTTCGGGATCAATATAGCTGCATACGTAGGTATTTAACGGATTATGTCTTACCCAGCCATTATCTACAGCATTTGTAACAACCCCTCTGATCTTTTTTAAATACCAATGAGCGACGTTTTGACTAATACCCAATTCAACCATTAAATAGTCAACAAAGTCCTCCGCAAATGCGGCATTAAGCTTATTTAATGGAATGTCGTCGGTTTGAAATTTATTTTTTAAAAATCCAGTTGCATGATCTCTGGTGGTTTTCCATTTGGTTAGCGTTGCTTCTGCTCTGAGTTTCTTTTCTACCTTTTTAGCTATTTTATCAACTGCCAAGTTAACAACCTCCATTAAGCCTTTAGACTTTTCTGGTTTCTTATCGTGGGCTTGCTTTACCATTTCAGCGGAGACAAAATCATTTTCTCCCTTCAATTGGTCGTAAAGTTTTCTTAATGCGATTTTTTTGATTTCAATAGCTTGATTGTGCAGTAACGCATCTTGTGACGCCCCTTTTACGCAACCCGCTTTTTGGTTCCACATTTTTTGGGAAGTTTTGCGACCAAGAGAGATTTCACGACGGACGCCTTCAATAGTGATTCGGATTACGATTGGTCCCAGGCCGTCTGAGGTCATCTTTGCTTTTTTAAACATCGGCAATAAAGCCATTTCTTCATTTACTTTCATAATTCACTGTTTTGATGAACGATTAGTTGATCGTTCCGACAAAACCCTTGCTGACAGTAGTTTTCATCAAAAAGGTTACCTAAAGTTGAGTAAAAAACTATGGTAACCGAATAGGTGACCTTTCAGCTTGTAAATGATTGATAAAACTTGTGAAATGATTTTTTAGAATTTCCGCGCTACAAGCGGATTTAAACTAAAAAAGCCTCACTAAGTGAGGCTTTTCGCGGACCGGACGGGTCTCTTAGCGGAATGGACGGGACTCGAACCCGCGACCCCATGCGTGACAGGCATGTATTCTAACCAGCTGAACTACCACTCCTCCGTTTGGGTGTGCAAATATACAAACCATTTTATTCTACGCAAATTGTTTTTTAAAAAAGTTCATTAATGGGGTGATTAATGGCTTTTTTGATTTGTTTGCCTTTCTTGATTAGCTCCAATGTACTGATAATCAGTTTGAAATTAAGAGAATATAAGGCGCGGCTCATGGAAGTTTTAAAACACTTACTTCACTTCAAAGCCAAAATATTGACTTGCGGCATCGCCTTCTGCTGTAATTCCCTGTACAACACCTATATATTTCCCTGTTTGGTCAGATGTATAGAACGACAGCTCACCTTTGCCCTGGGCCGGGGTGCCGATTTCAGGCGCCCAATAAAGCAAATTTCTGAAATCCGGGATCCTGCTTTTAGCCGCTTGCTCCGTGTCATATACCGGCGAATAAAACTCGCGTTGCAGTTGCAGGCCTTCGTAATCAAGCACCACAGCCCGTGGATCTATCTCAACACCACCAAGATCGCCTTTATAGGTTGTGAAGCTTAAGATCCCTTCATAAACCGATGGCCCCCAATAGTACCGGTAGGGAACATCTTCGAGCTTACGAACTTTTAAGGGATCGATAGCCATCACCTTATCGATATTAAACACCGGCACATCATCAAGCATGACCAAGGGATCGCTATCTAAAAAACCATTGCCATTAAGTACCTTAATATGATAGCGCTTTTGTGACCTGTTTACCCATACTTCCCTTACATACTCCCGCAACACTTCTTCCATGGTGGTAAAGCGGGTATAATTATCCAAAAGATATGTTTTATAGGGTGTTGTAAAAAAGCCTGAACTATCAACCTGCGGCTCATAAAATTGCTTGATCTTATTAGCCCAATAAATGTTTTGAACCTGTGTGCCAAGGCTCCCCTCTTCAATGGCACGTTGCATGCCCCTGGTAAGGCTAAGTTTTGATGCCGGGTATTTTGAGTACTGTTCAGAAAATGGGCTTAAAATATCAATGTGATAAATTGAATCCCGTTCCGAATTGGTTTGAACTACTATCTCGCCCGGGCCATAAAGTTGCCTTGTATTAAAAATTAACCTCCCTGCCGAATCGCTTTTTGCCGCATACAACTGTACCCGTTTTCCCGGAACACTTAAATAAGCCACAATATCTTTGGCAACGCTACCTGTTTGTGTATTGGTGAGTTTGCCGGTAATCAGGTGGCCGTCATACTCCGGCAAAAAATTAAATGCTGCCGGCTTGTTAGCAAGCACATTATTCCATTGAAACCTTCGCCAGCCTTGTGATAGCATGAGATTATCAAGGGCAGCATCCACCTCTTCACCTGTATTTTTGAAATAATAATCCGGCGATTCAATATTTCCCCGCAAATCCGATCTTAACCACAGGTAACTGAATATTTCGCCGCCATCTGTACTTTGCAACGAATCAAGCTTATAAACGGACATTGACAAGTTGGCGGGTTTTACCTGGCCTGACAGATCTTTAGCTGCAATGCTCACATTTACTTTTTTACGTTGCGCATATAAAGGCTGATCGGCTGCGGCATCAATGCTGATTTTTTGCTTTGGTCGCTTAAAATATAATCTTTCACATACCGGTTGCTTTGCGCTATTGAAAATTGTTATGTTAGATACACCTTCGCCCAGTTTAGCTTTATCAAGCATGAAGGTTGCCGTTCCGTTATTAAATGGTGCCGAAATACCTGCTTTAATCAACTGCCTTGTTTGTGCAAAAAGATATAGCTCGCCGGTTTCAACACCTATGCCTTTTACTATAACCTCTATCTGCGTGCTGCCTGCATCTTTCACCGTCATTACATAGCCCTCGTTATTAACGGCCGGCAGCTCCTTAATAACGGCAGTATTATTACCTGACCTTATAATAGCTTTATAAACATTTCCGGCTATCGGGGTAAATAAAAAGCTGCCAATGCCAAACTTCAAGGGACTAAACCTCGCTACTGTATCATTTTTCTGGTCGACGATAAAGCCCCTGTATTCGCTTAGCCCTTTACCATCCGACGCGGTAACTTTAAAAGCAACTTTACTGCTGATGCCCGCAACCAGGTTTCCCCCTTCCGGGAAAAACTGAACATCGTAATCCAATGGTTGTGCTTTAACTGTGGCTCCGGGAGATTTTAAAGGATTAATAATGGTTATACTTTTTTCGAAATAATAATCAGGGCTGAAATTTTTCATCCAGTTGGTATATGCCCTTAACTTATAAGTACCATTACTTGCCGATATCGGTACATAAACCGAACCATTCCCAAAGCCATTTTTTATTTCTATTTTAGTCTGTACAACAGCATTTTGCTTATCGTCCAACACATCAATATATGCAACTTTACTAAGGCCCAATGGCTTGTGATAAGCAGCATCAATATTATATATCTTAAACCATAAAATTTCGCCGGTGATATAAGCGCTTTTATCGGTATGTACAAAAATCTTTTCCTGTACAGTAGCCTGGCTGTATTTATTAAAGCTCTCGGAGATTTGGTTTATAGTTTGTGCCACCCCGTTCAATGATAATAGTAACATGCCTGAAAGCAGTGGAACAATAGCAAGTTTTTTAATTTCTTTCATAACCAAACCTTATTGATTTATTTTCATGGCATCATTCATGATTTTATTATCTCTCTATCCAAAAAGTAGGGGTTTGTACCCGTCCCCTGATCCTGCAATCGGTACATTCAATTGATGAATAGGTATAGCCAATTGTACTATTTTGCTGCGAAACATCAGTTATAGGAATCCCGCTACCGTTAATGATCATGCTTAGCACATCGTTTTGATGCGTTTTCGGATTAAAAAACAATGCAGTATCCGGCGGGCCGCAATCATAAGGGTATTTCGGTACCCAACCGCGAGGAAGATCTGCATTATCTATAAATACCCTTTTTGATTGAATATTAGTTACACTGATATAGCCAATAACGGGCTCGGCCGGGTCTTTAAGGTTATGAATATTTCCGGTTAACTGCGATGGCTGGGCATCAAATATACTCCCTAATTGCTCTGTGTTTTTCTTCATATTTTCCCAAAACTGGTAGGCCTCTTTTGTTAAGGCATACTGTTTTAGTAAAATGGAATAACGCATTTCAACTTTTTCGGATGTTGAAGCTATAGTTGTTAACGGTTGCTGAAATATTACATCCTGCGTTAGCTTAGCCGATGAACCTATTACGATAGTAGTCGACTTATCTCCGGCGAAACAATAATAACTACTCTCGCTGAATGGCCTTGCAACAACTTCTTTTTTTACCGGGTCAACCATATATGACGACTGATACTTTGAATGAAACTTCCATGTTTCTTCAAAGTTCCAGCGATAATAACGGGAACTATTTGTAGCATCGTGTGTGTTTACGTAAACCTGCGCATCACCATTTTTAATGTAAAATCCAATGCTATCAATAGGCTGTGTTTTTTTTACCTCGACATAATCTGATGCATATTCTTTACTATCGTTGGTAATAATATGCACCCGGTACTTTTTTGATGCATCCAGGTTAAGCCCCGGCGTAACATAAGCCCCGTTTCCCTGCGGTGTAAGCGAATATGCTGTTCCCCCCTCGGCCTCAACAGATACCGTGCAGTTATCAACTCCGCTCGTGTTTACATTGCCTGAGATATTAACCGTTCTGCTTAATTTTATAATGGTTGAGTCGTTACCGTTATTGATCACTCCCTCAACAACCAGGTAGTGATTGGGCGAATCCACAATTTTAGGATTATATGGCTTTTTGCAGGTACTGTAAATGCCTGCCAGCAACAATAAAATCAATATATATCGTTTTCCTTTCATCTCTTTCGATTAAAACCTGATATTATAATTAATAAACGGAATAGGTTTAGCAAATATGGATAGCTTGTAGCCGTTAATGGCCCCGCCCTGCTCTGTAAAGAATGTCGAATATGCGTTTTGCCTTCCGGTTAAGTTGTATACCCCTATTGTAAATGAGTTATGTGTTAACTGATGTACCTTATGGTTTCCTTCAATGTTCATTGAAAAATCCGATCTGAAGTAATCCGGGATGCGGTACTGGTTCCTGTCCGAATAAAACACCCGTTCAGAGCCACCATATTCATACTTGGCAATAGGTAACGTAATGGGCCGGCCTGTACTGTAAGTGAGGTTTAAAGAAACGCTAAACCGGTGGGAAAACCTGTAGTTGCCAATAAAATTAAAATCATGCGGCTTGTCAAAATTTGCAGGATAATAAGCACCTCCATTAATCAAATCACCGGCATTAGGATCATTTTGCCTTAAAAATGTCCGCGAATAAGTATAGCTGATCCATCCGTTGGCTTTACCTGTTGCTTTTTTTACCAAAAACTCAACACCGTATGCCTTGCCTTGCGTACCTATCACATCGGTTTCAATATGATGGTTTAAAACCAGGTTCGCCCCGCTCTTATAATCGAGGTAATCCCTTAACCGCTTGTAATATACCTCAACCGATGTTTCAATGGTATTTGATTTAAAATTATGGTAAAGGCCTAACGATACCTGGTCGCCATATTGGGGTTTGATATTAGGATCGCTCAGTTGCCAAACATCGGTAGGGGATATGGCTGTTGTGTTTGATAACAGGTGGATATACTGCCTTAATGTATTATAACCTCCTTTTATGGATAGGTTATCGCCTAATTGATATCTTGCCGAAAGCCTGATCTCGGGCCCCGAATAAGTTTTAATAAATTTTCCGCTCGAATAATTGGTGCTATCCAATAGGTTGGCGCTTGTTTTAGGTAGGTTAGGCGCATAGTTATAAACCGTTTGCGGCCCCAGGAAATTGTAGATAGAATACCTAACACCGCCGCTTATCGACAGGTTATCGGTTACATCAAACTTATCGCCAAGGTACAGGGCGCTTTCAAGCGCCTGCTGCGTGGCTACAACATCGGGGGCTACCAATGATTGATTGCCAAGCGGCTGAAAACTGCCCGGATGGAGTTTATAATAAATGGAGCTTAAACCAAAGTCGACAGTGTTTTTACGATTAAGATAATAAGTAAAATCTGTTTTGAAATTGCTTTGGTTGATGTCAAAATTGAGCTTGTAAGCATTCACCGGGTTGTCGGCACTTGAAACATCATACTGGTACCTGTCTATACCGGCGGTGATAACGCTGAATAGTTTATTGTTAAAATTATGCTTCCATTTAAGGTTGATGTTCCTGTTGCTGTAACTGTAGGCAGTATCACTATTGAGCCTGAATTTATCCTTGCTTATATAACTGGTTAAATACAGGTTATTTTTATCATCTATCTGGTGGCTTATGTCAAGATTGAGATCATAAAACGAGGCCGAACTATGCTTATAGGCATCGGGCAGGAGTTTAAGGAGCCAGTCGGAGTAAGTGGTACGGCCGCCGAATGAAAACGAGGTTTTATTCTTGATGATAGGGCCTTCAACATTAAGTCTGCTGGTGATTAAACCAATACCTGCCGAACCGGTAAATTTCTTCTTATTTCCCTCGCGATTAGTTACATCCAATACCGACGATAAACGCCCGCCAAATCTTTCCGGGATACTGCTTTTGTAAAGTTCGATATCCTTAACTATATCGGGATTAAATGATGAAAAGAAGCCGAAGAAATGTGATGGGTTATAAATAGTGGCATCATTCATCAGGATGAGGTTCTGATCGGCCGAGCCACCGCGAACGTTAAAGCCCGTTGTAGCTTCACCTACCGACTGAACGCCGGGCAGGGTAAGCACCACCCTTAATATATCGGCCTCGCCAAATACGGTAGGTACCTGTTTGATACTCTTAATATCAAGCCTGTTTACACCCAACTGCACATTGCGTACGTTTGCCACTTTTTCGGCAGAGATCTTTACTTCTTTAAGGCTGGTTACCTGCTCCTGCATCTCAATAATGATCTTACCGTCCGAGTAAAGGATGATCTGTCTGCGGGTATCGCGCATGCCGATACCCCTTACACTTAAAACCTGCCTGCCTTTTGGTAATTTGATGGTGAAATAACCAAACTGATCGGTAGCTACCCCTGTTTTTGTATTGGTGACATAAATGCTGGCCCCGGTTATTGATTCGCCGGATTTAGCTTCCTTTACGTAACCGGAAAGTGTTGCCGTGCCCGCCTCAATGGTATTGGTTTTAAGGCCTATTTCATACAGCTTATTTTCGGTAGTTGCTTCAGGGATCTTCTTATCTTTATCAGGATCGGCATTGGCAGGCGAAACACTCATATTGGCTGCGGTTGCATTGGCAGCTGTGATACCAAAATAACCAATTGCCAGCCCGGTTTGTATTTCGCGCCCTTTGGTTAAAAATACCTGCTGCTGTTTGGTGATGGCAAAACTAAAACCGGTGTTTTTGAAGGCCTGGCCCAATATAGCTTCAATAGGTTTATCCGTTACTTGCAGGGTTACCTTCAAACTGTCAAACTGCATTGGGTCGTAAAAAAAATGAAAGCCTGATTTGGCTTCCAGTTCTGTTACAAACTGTTCAATAGTAGCTTGCTGAAAGTTTACGCTGATTGATTTTCCCCGCCCCTGCTGGGCGTGGCACAGTTTAATTAAAATCAAAAAGCAAAAACTTAGAAAGTAAATTTTTTTCATCCGGTTATTTTATTTTCCTGCCGTATACATTCAATGCAATATCACCTTCGCCATGCATTAACAACATAGCGCGATACATTAATTAGTTAATTGATCGTAATAAGTAGCCACATTAACTATAGCCTGTTCAAAGTTTTCGCGGAAGTCAATGTTATTTGCCTTTATATATTGCCGCAGCTCCTTTTTCTTATCCTTAAAAATATCTAACAGCCCGCTTTTCCCACTGAAACTAAAATAGTTTCCCCCTTTTTTAACATAGTAGCCTTTTGTTTCACTAAAATAAGATTCCACTGTATTACTGCCGGTGCTGGTTTGGATGCTCTTGGCCCTTTTAACTATAATCCCGATTTTTCGCCCCGGATATAATTGATCATAAAAACCGGTAGCAAGTGCAGCTTTGCCTGTCGAATCAGTATTGATGCGGATAAAATGATGGTTAAGCAGCCAAAATTCATGTACCCGCTCACTTAGTAATGAAAATTTGGTAAAGTGGTTATACAGCAGTACTACTACTAAATCCTTATTAAGATCATATAACATTGGGACATCGCTGTAAACAGCAGCGCCGTACCTAACCGAACCTGGGGTAAATACCTTGTTGTCAAAAACATAGGCGTTGCCTTTTATTAGCGGATCATAAAATTCATATTCCGGTCCGTTATACAAGTGCGATTGCTGACCTATGGCAGTATTGTATTTAGCAACTGCGAAGCTTAAACCGGTGCTATCGATGCCCGTTTGCGCAGAAACATTATCGTTTGCTATTATGCCCCAGGTGATAACTAAGGCCAGGAGTAATTTTTTTACCATTTAGGTTTTTCTAAAAATGGAAATTACGTGACTTCGAGTTAATTACCAAATGCGATCCCTTTTATACATCGATACATGTGTATTAATCATGTTACATTAAAATAATGCTGCGTTTGTTTTATATTTATTACGCATGAGTTAAAACAAGCATGGCACAAAAGCCAATAATTACCTATTAAGCAATTGAATTCAACTCCTGGATAATTACCCAAAAAGATATACAGGAGCAAATGATCTTTGTAATTTTATAAAATATAAGCTCTTTTATGCTGAAAACCGCAATACCAGTTTTAGCTTCATTAAATGAAGAAGAAACCGTTAAGTTTTATACCGAAAAGCTGGGCTTTACTTTTAATGCAAGCTGGGACGGCTACCTCATTATGCACCGCGATAACCTGTTTATTCATTTGTGGCCTTGCAGCAATCCGGAAATTGCTCAAAACACTGGCTGTTATATTTTTGTAATGGAGGTTGATAAGCTATATGCTGAATATAAGCCGCTGGGCATAGTGCATCCCAATGCTGATTTGCAAATACGGCCCTGGAAAACAAAAGAGTTTAGTATTTTAGACAATAACGGTAACATCATCCATTTTGGTGAGGATATGTCAGGAGAAGGATGATTACGTATCGGGTAATTAGTTAATCAACAGCTTATACCCGCGCCCATGTACGTTGATGATCTCTACGTTAGCGTCGTCTTTCAGATATTTGCGGATCTTACTCAAAAATACATCCATACTGCGGCCGTTAAAATAATTATCATCATGCCAGATATTCAACAGCGCTTCCTCGCGGGTAAGTACCTCGTTTTTATGCACACACAGTAAACGCAGCAGTTCAGCCTCCTTGGTTGATAGTTTTTGCTGATTATCTGCAGTCATAATCATCTGCGTAGTGTAATCAAAGGTATATTTCCCAATTTTGAAGGAGGTTTGTTTTTCCTCTTCTTTTTTGCCCGGGTTATCCGTACGTTTTAATAAGGCATTAATACGCAACAGTAACTCTTCAATACGGAAGGGTTTTGTTATATAATCATCGCCACCTAAATTAAATGCCTGGGTTTTGTCCTCTATCATACCCTTGGCAGTGGCAAAAATAATAGGTACCTGGGTATTGATCTTACGAATGTCCTTGCCAAGTGTAAAACCATCTTTTTTAGGCATCATCACATCCAGTATCAGCAGGTCGTAAGTTTGTTTGGTAAAAGCGCGCAAGCCTTCTTCACCATCCTTACATAAAACAACATCAAACTTACCTTTCAATTGAAGGTAATCCTGCAGTAACAAACCTAAATTGGCATCGTCCTCAACCAGTAGTATTTTCTTCATATTTATTAGTCGGGAAGTCGGAAAAGTCCGTAAGTCCGTAAGATTATTTTAGTTATTGTATTTCGCTGCTTCCCACTTTCGGACTTCCCGGGCTCCCGGACTTTCCGACTTAAGAATTACGCTACCGCAAATTTCAGCTCAAACTCCGAGCCTTTTTCCTTTTCTGATTTTACGCTTATGGTACCATTAAGGCGTTTAACTATCGTATTAACATAGCTTAAGCCCAGGCCAAAACCTTTAACGTTATGCAGGTTCCCTGTAGGAATCCTATAAAACTGCTCAAATATTTTTGACTGCTGATCGCGGCTCATACCTATACCTTTATCAGCTACTTTAATAACAACCTGTCCATTTTTAATAAATGTGCTGATAGTTATATCGGGTGCTTCGTTGCTGTACTTAATAGCATTATCAATCAGGTTATACAACACGTTTGAAAAATGCAGCTCATCGGCAATGATATAGGCGTTTTCGGCATCGAGGTGCAGTGTGGTTTTGGCATCGCATTTTTGCAGTTTTAGCGCCATACTATCAAGCACTATACTCACCATTTCGTTCACATCAACCGGCTTCTTCTCCAGCTTAAAATCATTGCGTTCAATACGGGCAATGTTCAACACCCTTTCGATATGGCTGCCCAGGCGCGCATTTTCTTCAAATATGATGTTGGCTAAACGGGCTACCCGGCTTTTGTCTTCTGCAATTTCATTATCCCTTAAAGCTTCGCTGGCTATCATAATAGTTGACACCGGGGTTTTAAACTCGTGGGTCATGTTGTTAATGAAATCGATCTTCATTTCTGAGATCTTTTTTTGCCTTAATATCGAAAATATGGTATACCCAAAGCAAAGGATCAACACCATGGTAAGGCCGCCGGTTGTGGCCATGGTAGCTGTCATATTCCTCAAAATCAGTGAGTTTTTTTGCGGAAACGAAAGCCTGATCTTGCCCGGATCATTGATCACTTCTTTAGTAAAAATGGGGGTTTGGTAAGTATTTGCTGCGGTAAACACAGGCAGCTTTTCGCCCTGGCTATCGCTGGCGTTTGAAAATATCAGTGAATCACTGTTGGCTGTTGTAACCTCATAGCTGAAGGGTAAAAAAATACCCTTATTATGAAGCTCAAAACGGAGTAATGAATCTATCCAGAAAGGGTTGATTCGCTTATTCAACGGCTCGCCCGATTTACGATATTCTTCGGCCAGGTTTTCAATAACTGTAGGCTTGGTCCCCACACTGTTCACTTTTTCAAGCGAATCAGTCTCAAGCATTTTTTTGATCTGTTGAACCTGACGCTCCTTTTGCCTACGGTTTTGCTCCTGCACCCAAAGCGGATTGATCCGTGGTACTGAAATCATTTGCTTGCCGAACTGAGGGTCGACATAAACATATCTCAGTGTATCATATTTATGAAGCTTTTTGGGCCGGCTTAACCTGCGGGTGATGCGGGTATGTACAATCTCGGGCGTAAGCTGTTCGTGTACCACACCAAACTCATCAGTATATTCTTCAACACGTACCTTAAAATCAACAGTACCCTCGGTTTGTAACAAGCCGTTAAGCTCATCATCCATTTTTTTACGCTCAATCATGCGCTGCAGGCTGTCGCGCAGTAATGCAATCCGTTTTTCGCGGGCAGTAGAATGCCTTTTTTCTTTGGGTAACCCAGTTACCTTTATTGTGCTGATGCCCGGCTCTTCATTATCAGTACTGATGGCTGCTTGCTGGGTTTTGGTTTTCAAAAAATTGTTTGCGTCCTGGCGTGTAACTTTATCTACCACATTATTCATGGCTTCCCTCACCTGGCGATCGAATGAATCGGATTGCATCTGGTATGATTGCCTCAGAAAATAAAATTGCATAGCCATTACGCCCAACAGCGCAAAGCTCATTAAGCCAATAATTAAACCTATGCTCCTTTTCTTCATTTATTAAACAAACAAAATTATCCTAAATCCGCACACAAAAATTGTATTTAACAAAATTTAACAAATGTAACTAACATTAAAGTGTTGTTTTCTACGACTTTAGTATGGCCAGGTTATCGGCAGCAGGAAGTGCCAGCCTGTACCGGCGGACATTTTACTGTTCCATAACTGCAATACACGCAACAATCCCCTGCAAGCGGCTTTAGCATGGTTTGGCAGCCTTCACATACATAAAAGTACTGGCAGGCATTAGTAGGCATAGTTTCTTCCTTTTGATATCCGCAAAAAGGACAGGTGAGCAATGATTGCGTTTGAATTTGAGTTGTTGCCATATTATTTTGCTCGTTCTTTGATAGCTGCTATATGATAACCTATTTGATTGGTGTTATTACAGATCTACATCAATATAGTAATATGAAATCTTGTAAACAACAAAAGGCCCTGATAAAGGGCCTTTTGAAATATTTTATTACTTATGCTTTTCTGTTCTTAGAATGGCAGATCGTCATCATCGGCTGATGAGCTGATATCAGCTGATGGTGCTGCATATTGCGGAGCAGCTGATGCATTGTTAGCAGCTGCAAGAGGAGTAATTCTCCATAACTGCAATGAGTTAAAATAGGTTTTTTTACCCATTTTATCCGTCCATGGGCGACCTTTAAGGTTAAAAGAAACCTCTACATCGTCCCCAATCTTTACATTATCAAGCAAATTGCAACGATCCTGTATAGCCTCAAACTTTAAATATTCAGGGTATTGAGGGTTCTCAATATATTCAAGTATAAGTTCGCGTTTTTTAAGTGAATCGGTTACTTGCTGGGTAGCCGATACTTCATGTACCTTACCTTTAACTTCCATAATTAATCTTCAAATAATTTAAAAATGTAAAGTTAATAGTAAGAAATTAAAATAGGGGCTTTTTAATTCTTAATTTTGCCGAATTAATATGCAAGTTTTCCACACCGAAAGTAAAATCATAATTACATGTAACAAAAGGCTTTCAACTTACCTGCAACGGGAAGTTGAAGCTTTAGGCTTTGAGCCGGTGCGTGTTTTCCCCACAGGGGTCGAACTAAAAGGTACCGTTACAGATACCATTCCGCTTAATTTGAATTTGCGCTGCGCAAGCCAGATCCTGTATTCGTTAAAAACCTTCACCGCCCGCGACCCGAAAGAGCTTTACGATGAGCTGGTAACCATTGAATGGGAAAAGCTGATCGATTTTACCGGCTATTTTTCGGTATCATCAAACGTAAATAACGAGCACATCCTTACCCCTTTGTTTGCCAATGTAAAGGTAAAGGACGCCATTGTTGACAGGATCAAATCTATCAAAGGCATCAGGCCCGACTCTGGCCCCGAGGTTAATAAAGCGCTGGTGCACCTTTACTGGCAGGATGACCGTGCCGAAATTTTCCTGGACACATCCGGCGAAACCCTGGCAAAACACAGTTACCGTAAAATACCGGGCAAAGCACCTATGCTTGAGGCATTAGCGGCATCAACCATTATGGCTACCAAATGGGATATGAAAAGTACTTTCATTAACCCCATGTGCGGTTCGGGCACCCTGGCTATTGAAGCCGCCTTGCTGGCTACCGATAAACATCCTGGCTTGTTCAGGATGAACTACGGCTTTATGCACGTACTTGGTTATGATGAAACCGTATTTTTTGCAGAGCGCCGTGCATTAAAAGATAAAGCCAAAAAAGAAACCGGCTTTAAAATCATCGCTACAGATATTTCTGAAGATGCTGTTGACATTGCCCGCAAAAATGCAAAAACTGCCGGCGTAGAACATTTAATCGATTTTGCCGTTTGTGACTTTGAAGATACCGAGGTGCCTGAAGCAACAGGTGTAGTGATGTTTAACCCTGAATACGGCGAGCGTTTGGGTGTGCACACCAAATTGGAGATCACCTATAAACGTATGGGCGATTTCCTGAAAAAGAAATGCCTCGGGTATAATGGTTACGTTTTTACGGGCAATCCCGATTTAGCCAAGAAAATAGGCTTAAAGGCTGCCCGCAAAATTGAATTTTATAATGGTAAGCTTGATTGCCGCCTGTTTGAGTATGAACTGTACCAGGGCAGCAAACGCGAACCGAAAGAAGAAAATTAAATGAAAAAGATCCTGTTATTTATAACACTTATTTTATCATCGGTATTAGTTAAGGCACAAACACAATTAGCATTTCCATTTCAGGGCGGTAGTCCTATTATGAACCGCTTTTTTAAAGACAGCCTCGTTGTATCGCCCGAGATCATTAAAAAGAAAGCTACAGGCACAGCTGTGTTTAAATTTACTGCAGATGATAAAGGCACCATTAAAAAGATCATAGTTTACTATGCCGATGATGCTATACTGGTAGTGCCTATCATTGAGGCGCTAAAAAAATCAAACCATAAATGGATCATTCCTGATCATGAAAAACTGCATGATTTTATTTTGCCATTTTCTATCAACTTTAATGCGCCGGCAAATACCAGTAATGCAACCATGAAGGCCGCATTTGATTACTACAGCAAACGCAGGCCTATCATATCTTACAACCAGGTACCGCTTGAAACGGCTACTTTATTGCCTTCGGTTACGGTTAGTTACGATTTAAGCGAATAGTTTATTAATAAAACATATTTGGAAGCGACAGATCTTAGGGCCTGTCGCTTTTTTTTGAAAAAATCTTTTTTGAAAAAAATATAGTTTTAGTTAAAACCAAAGCGTAACTTTTTTCGTAATCATGCTTATAGGGCCATTGGTGGCATTTACTTTTAATTAAAACCTAAAAAAATCTCCTGTATCCTGGCGGGCGAGTTGGATTTTTTTACAAAATCTGAAATCCGGGCTTCAATTATTCTCGTTAGTTATAATTGAATTAAAATATAATTGGATGAAAGATATGCTAAATTTTAAGATCAAGGCCATCGCCGCTAACATCAGGCATACCAGGGAAGGATTAAATTATACCCAGGAATACCTTGCGGCCAAGTTAGGTATATCGCAAAATGCCTACAGCAAAATAGAGTTAGGTTATACAAAAATAACCGTCGAAAGGCTGTTTCAGATTGCTTCTATTTTAGAAATTGAAGTTTCTGAACTTATAAATACCGAAAAAACAGTTGCGGCTTAACGTTTTATGCACAATTTTAATGTTCCGTCTTTTGCTTAGTATCTTTGCCGGAGATGGAACACGATAAACTTATTGCCGCTACTGTTGATTTTGTACGCGATACCCTCAGAAATGCCGAAGGCGGCCACGACTGGTGGCACATTCACCGCGTTTGGACCAACGCAAAACTCATCAACCAAACAGAAAAAACTGATCAGCTTGTAGTTGAACTTGCTGCTTTGCTGCATGATATTGCCGATAGTAAATTTCACAACGGCGATGAAGAGATTGGCCCGCGCACGGCCGGTAACTATCTGCAAAGCATGAATGTTGATGTTGCTGTAATTGAACATGTACAGCAAATCATCAGGCACATGTCGTTCAAGGCCAGCTTTGATCAAAAGTCATTTCATTCGCCGGAGTTAGCGGTAGTGCAGGATGCAGACAGGCTTGACGCAATTGGCGCCATCGGCATTGCCCGCGCTTTTACCTATGGTGGCTTTAAGGGCCGTGAACTGTATAATCCCGAAATTAAGCCAAACCTTAGCATGACCAAAGAAGAATATAAAAATACAACCGCCCCAACTATTAATCATTTTTACGAAAAGCTGCTATTGCTTAAGGATAAGATGAATACGCCCGCCGGAAAAGCGATTGCAGCGCAAAGACATGCTTTTATGGAAGATTATTTGAAACAGTTTTTTCAAGAATGTGGTTCATAGTTAACGCGAAAGCTTACTTTTGCGCCAAATTTTGATACCCCATGAAGAAACTTATATTTACTATAATACCCGTGTTTATTGCTGCCGTTACTTTTGGGCAGGATACAGTTAAACGTCAACGGTTCAACTTCCATTTCCAGCAAACGGTAATTACCCAGTACAAACCATCATTCCATGCTGATTATACCGGCGATAACAGCTTGCTTACCGGCGAGGAAACGCAAAGCTCTATTACCACCACACTTTTTGGCGGTGCAAGGCTTTGGAAAGGTGCTGAAGCATATTTTAACCCTGAGCTTTCGGGTGGAGCCGGCCTGAGCAAAACTTTGGGAGCAGCAGGCTTTCCCAATGGCGAAACTTTTCGTGTAGGTGGTGCCGAGCCTAAGATCTATATCGCCCGGTTATATTTTACCCAAAACTTTGAATGGGGTAAGGATAAAGATACCATAAGCGATGATGCCAACCAGTTAGCCGGGTTAAAAAGCAAACGCTATTTTTCGGTTACTGTGGGTAAATTTGGCATGGCCGACTTTTATGACGGCAATGAATTTAGTCACGATCCGCGCACACAATTCATGAACTGGAGCTTGATGGATAACGGGGCATGGGATTATCCGGCTAATACCCGCGGTTATGTTTTGGGCGTACATACCGAATTGGGACAGCCAAACTGGACATTACGTTTCGCCTTCACTATGTCGACCACTACTGCCAACGGCGCCATCTGGGACCAGAAAATAGGCAAGGCCAATACCCAAACTTTAGAGTACGAAAAACGCTATACCCTAAATGGTCAAAAAGGTACTTTCAGGGTCCTCGGTTTCAGGAATAATGGTAAAATGGGCGACTACCGTCAGGCACTGGCGCTTAGCCCAACGGCTCCTAATGTTGATACTACCCAGACCTGGGGCAGGCACAAATATGGCTTTGGTATCAGTGCAGATCAGTATTTAACCAAAGATTTTGGTGTGTTTGCCAAAGTGAGTTACAATAACGGCAAAACCGAAACCTGGTATTTTACCGAAATTGACCGCTCGCTAAGCTTTGGCGGTGTGCTTAAGGGCAGTTCATGGAACCGTGGCGATGACGAATTAGGCCTGGCTTTTGTGGCTAACGGTATCTCAAATGCCCATCGCGATTATCTTGCTGCCGGAGGTTATGGTTTTATCATTGGCGATGGCAAGCTTAACTACGGCACAGAATTTATTGCCGAGCTTGATTATAAAATAAACGCTTATCAAAAGAAATTCTGGCTTACACCAGGATACCAGTTTTTACTGAACCCTGCCTATAATAAAGACAGGGGGCCTGTAAACGTGTTTTCACTAAGAGCACACGTGGAGTTTTAAAAGCACAGCGGCAGTTATGTCATTGCGTGTAACCATCAGGGAAATCCAGAAAAAAATTGTGATGACATATAAAAAATATTCTTCACCGTCCCATCAGGGTCTCTCGCAGAGGACCCTGATGTATACGTCATGCAGATCGCTGTTCAAAATATCTATTAGATGTTTTGAGCGCGGCGAACCTCAGGGTCCTCTGCGAGTTTAAGTTAACCCACAAAATCACCAATCTGAAATTTCAATAGGGGGCACCTACGGAGCCATAAATCTGCTTTTTTAGGCTATAAACACGTGGCCCCGCTGGGGCCGGCATGGCTTTATAACATAATTAGGTGTTAATCAAAGGTGTCTTAGGATAGCTGCACCAGAGGTGCAAAAGGTTTGTAGCATAAAAAATGATAGAAATACCCTTTGCCTCAGAGGGGCAAAACAAAACACTTGCTGATTAAACGACAAAACAATTTTGTGGGTAAACTTAAATCTGCGAGAGACCCTGATGGAACATGAAGCACAGCGGCAGTTATACAACAGGAGTAAAACTCATTCCCTCCGTTAAATAACTGCCGCTGCTACTTAAAACTGCTACTCATTAATGTTTGTTCCCAAAGCCAAACTCCCGGTATGAATTAGGTACGTCATCCGTATTACTGAAGGCAAAAGTGAACGTGGTAGTCCAGTTTTCATAATCGGCCTTTTTATCCTGCGATGGCTCAACATGGGTTGAGCTGATCATATAAACTCCTTCGCGGCTTAGTTTAAAAAACACCAAACCGTTACTATCACTTAACAATTTTTGCGGAATTATAGTGCCGTTAATCGTACGTACATACTGAATTACAACAGCGTCTTTCATTGGTTTACCCCTAAAAAGCACCTGTGCTGTTACATCATCGCCATAGGCGGCTTTATAAGGGTTTTGCTGGATCACAATTTCGTAATCTTCGCCCAGGGGTTTATCGAAATCCTTACCATTGGCCTTATCAACAGAAATAAGCGTTTTTGTTGACTGGTGGTACCTTTCAACAAAATACTGCTGACTGCTGGCCCTTGCTTCTTCGGCCATTTTATCAAGCCCTTCGCTTTCAAGCGCCCTGATAAATTTATTCCTTTCCGATTCCGTTTCATCATTCCTAACCAACTCAAAAAGGGCAAGGCCCGAGTTTTGCAGCTCATAAGTAAGCAGACTGCTATCGGCCTGGTTAGTGATTTTTGAAAGATCTGTTTTTTTTGAGCCTTCGTAAAGCATAAACTTGGTTGCCTTAGCCGTGGCATATTTAAATTCATTTTCAGGTTTAAACTCGTTCCCGCTCAGTAAATGCAGGTTAAGCTTATCGCCTTTATGAACGTAAAAATTATGTGGCAATAAGAAAAAATCCTGCGAACTGGCCGCGAAGCCGATCATGAGCAGTAGTATAATGATGAAAACAGAGGTGCGCTTCATAGTTTTTTGATAGTATCATCAAACATACAAAGTTTTAAAAACTTCAGTAGTTTTACGTTATGATTTTTGACAGGAAAAACCTCGATAATGATACTTTGCTGGCATTTTACAAAAAATTGCTGTTCCCGCGCATGGTTGAAGAGAAGATGCTGATCCTGCTAAGGCAGGGGCGCATTGGCAAATGGTTTTCGGGTATTGGCCAGGAAGCCATAGCTGTTGGCAGCACCCTGGCCATGAATACCGACGAGTATATTTTGCCCATGCACCGCAACCTCGGCGTTTTTACTTCAAGAAACATTCCGCTTTCGCGCTTAATGGCGCAATGGCAGGGCAAACCTTCGGGCTTTACCAAAGGGCGCGACCGCTCTTTTCATTTCGGCACCCAGGAATATAAGATCATCGGTATGATATCGCACCTGGGGCCGCAGCTTGCACTGGCCGACGGTATTGCCTTAGCCGATGTATTATCGGGCAAAAAGAAATCAACACTTGTTTTTACCGGCGAAGGTGCTACCAGTGAAGGTGATTTTCACGAGGCACTCAATATAGCCTCGGTTTGGAAGCTGCCGGTAATATTCCTGATCGAAAACAATGGCTACGCTCTTTCTACTCCAACAAATGAGCAGTATAACTGCCGCGAACTGGTTGATAAGGCCATAGGCTACGGTATTGAAGGCCGCCGTATTGACGGCAATAACCTGCTTGAAGTTTATAACACCATAACTACGCTTAATAAAGCTATTCGTGAAAACCCGCGCCCTGTTTTGCTGGAATGTATGACTTTCAGGATGCGCGGCCACGAAGAAGCATCGGGCACTAAATACGTGCCCAATAACTTGTTTGAGTGGTGGGCGGGGAAAGATCCGGTAGCAAATTTTGAAAAATACCTGCTTGCCGAAGGGGTTTTGCTAAAGGACATGATCCCTGTGATCCGTAAGGAGTTTGCGGCATTGATTGAAACCGAAATTGAAAAGGTTTACTCCGAAGCTGATATTATACCTGATGTAGCCACTGAGGTACAGGATATGTATAAGCCTTACAGTTTCCCGCTTGTACAGCCAAACGCTTCGCCTGTTACTAATAAGCGCTATATAGATGCCATTAGCGATGGCCTTAAACAAGCCATGCGCAAACATCCCAACCTGGTGATCATGGGGCAGGACATTGCCGAATACGGCGGAGCTTTTAAAATTACACAGGGCTTTGTGGAAGAGTTTGGCAAAGCCCGCGTTCGTAATACGCCTATTTGCGAATCTGCAATTGTTGGCGCAGGGATGGGGCTTGCCCTTAACGGCTACAAGGCGGTAGTTGAAATGCAGTTTGCTGATTTTGTCACGTGCGGCTTTAATCAAATCATTAATAACCTGGCCAAAACGCATTACCGCTGGGCACAGGGCGTTGACGTGGTGATCCGGATGCCCGCAGGTGCCGGAACCGGAGCAGGGCCATTCCACTCACAAAGTAATGAAGCCTGGTTTACCAAAACGCCCGGTTTGAAAGTTGTTTATCCTGCCTTCCCGGCAGATGCCAAAGCGCTGTTGCTTGCCGCCATTGATGATCCTAACCCCGTAATTTATTTTGAACATAAATACCTGTACCGCAGCATCAATGCAGATGTACCCGATAATGATGTAATGATTGAGATTGGCAAAGCCAATGTAATTAAACAAGGCGATAAAGCCACTATCATAACATTTGGTCTTGGCGTGCACTGGGCTTTGGAATATGCGGACAAGCATCCCGATCAATCCATAGAGATCATCGACCTGCGCAGCCTTCAACCCTGGGACCAGGAAGCTGTTGAAGCCAGCGTTAAAAAAAACGGTCGGGTGCTGATTTTACATGAAGATACCCTAACCAACGGCTTCGGCGCCGAAATTGCCGCCCACATTGCCGAGCATTGTTTTAAATACCTTGACGCCCCGGTAATGCGCTGCGGCAGTTTGGATACCGCTATCCCGATGAGCAAAGCATTGGAAGATCAGTTTTTGGCAAAGGCAAGACTGCAGGAGAGTATGGAGAGCTTGTTGGCTTACTAGGTCCTCGGAGGCCGTGGCGACGACAGGTAATAATGCCATAACAACATTGATGCAACGGTGCGGTAAGGTTTCCATTGTTCGGTTACCAATAACAATTCTTCTCTTGATGTATCTTTTGGCAAGTTTTTTACCCTTTTTAGCGCGTTAACAGCCGCAAGATCTCCTATAGGGAAAACGTCGGCGTGTTGCAGCACAAACATGAGGTACACATCTGTTGTCCAGTTGCCGATGCCTTTAAGGGCGGTTAGTTTGGCGCGGATAATGTCATCAGGCATTTGTTCCATTTCGGCAAGGTTAATTTGTCCGTTTACAATGGCTTCGGCAAGGTATTTTATGTAGATAGTTTTTTGCCGGCTTACATAGCATGCGCGAAATTCCTCATCGGTAAGGAGCAGCACCCGGGTTGGGGTAATTTGCTGCACCCGTTCCCTTAATTTATTTAAGGCCGATAATGCAGATGCCAGCGATACCTGCTGCTCCAAAATAATATGCACTAATGTTTCAAAACTGTTGGGCCGCGACCATAAGGGCGGATAGCCATGATTTTGAATGATCAGGGCAAGATCAGGGTCATTAGCAGCAAGCTTATCGCAGATGAGATGAAAGTTTGAATGGGAAAATTGCTCAAACATAGGTTGATGATATGTTGTGCAAGATGAGGGATTAGGCCGGGAATTGCAAAAAATAACGTAGAGACGCATAATTGCGTCTCTGAACTATACAGAGACGCTTTGTAGATCGGGAGACACAATTATGTGTCTCCGCATTCATAATTTACTCATAGCTATGCCGCTCAAAATCATAATCAGATTGTGAGGTAATGATCTTTTTTCGCCGCTGGATATCCGTATCCAGGTTATGGTCATAAATATTATCCGTAACTGCCATATCCCGTTCCTTGTCCCGTTCGGCCAGATGAATATTGGCTTCAGCGGTTTTGGCTATGGCTGTATCATAAGGTCCCTTGGGCGACATCAGCTTTACAAACACCGGCAAGCATTCAAACAAAATAAAAAGGTACCCAATAAATGAGATAGCTAGGTAGGTATCCAGGTCGCGCTTCCCGTTTTCCGTGTAAGTGAGTTGGCCCAATGCCCAGTTACGGTCAGAGAAACCTGCAATGCTGGCCAGGCTATCCAGTTGATGTTCGGTAAAGAGGCGTGTACTGTTTAGGCCCTCATAATCCTTACGAGCGCTCAGGTACTGGTCCATCTGCCCTAAATTATCAGTAACAGTTTTGAGGCGGGCTTCTTTTTCTTCCAGTACAGATTGTTTTTGTTTGGCGTAAGTTCCGTAACCGGTGATGCCCGATGTTTGGTTGGTTTTATCGCCAAAAACTTCCTGGTTAAGCTGGTAGCGTGAGCGGTTAATATCCCGTTCAAGCGAATCCTTTTCCTTTTTTAGATCGGTATTTTTACCCAACTCCATGGCATATTTCTGCATGTAGGTTTTTTCGAGGGTATCAATCTTACTGCGTTGCCCTTTTAAATAGGCTGTTTTTAGTTTCTGGCGAATTTCTTTATCAAAGATCTTGAGCTCAAGCGGACGCGATATTACGATACCAATCATAATGGCCAGCAAAATACGCGGCGATGCCTGCAAAATCTGCTGATTGGTTGTACCTTCTTTGTTAATACTGGATACAATGTAACGGTCCATATTAAAAATGGCCGTTCCCCAAAGCAAACCAAATAGTATAGCAAAGCCTACAGCAAAACCATCACCATTAAAAACAAAGTACATGGCATAGCCGCCGGATAAAGCCGCAAACAAAGCGGTGAAAAATATAGTTGCCCCAATACCAACATACTTATTATGCTCGATAGGGTACTTTTTTAAGGTATCGATATGTGCTCCTGAACAGAACCAGAAAAAGCGTGTAACTTTTTTCATTAAGTAATTATTGTGTAAACATATATGAAACGCTCATACACTTTGATTGTTACAAATAACAAGCCTAAATATTTGATTAAGAAAAAAACTACCTTTGGATTATAATTACATTTAACATGAACGAGATAACCGTACAGGAACTAAAAGAAAAAATTGACAAAGGCGAAGACTTTCAACTGATTGACGTTAGGGAAGATTTTGAATACGAAACTTCAAACCTTGGCGGACAACTTATACCGCTCGGCGGCGTAGTGATAGAATCAGAAAAGATAAGTAAAGATAAACCAGTAGTAGTAATGTGCCGCAGCGGTAAACGTAGCGCAGCCGCAATTATGCAGCTGGAGCAGCTTGGCTTTACCAACCTGTCGAACTTAAGGGGCGGTATCCTTGCGTGGCAGGCCGAAATTGACCCTGAATTAAACGTATACTAATGGGCTTTAAATTAGTGCTCAATGTGCTTTACACCATGGGTGTAGCCTTGTGCTTTATTGTTGCCTATAAGATGCTTACAACCCACAATTACCCTGTAATGGCGGGCGCCATCATTGTTGGTGTAATTGTAATTTTTATGAAGCTCAGGCTTTTGAAACAGGTTAAGGACACCCAGGACGCCTCACAAAATAAAAAAGGCAAAGGGACTAAGTAACCCAATGTTAATGCTTGCAGACTTACGACGTTTTTGAAACTTCGTAAGTCTTTGCGGTTGTTTGTAGCCCGCGCAAGTTTAGACGTTTTATTATACGACGCTCCGTCTATTACTATCAAGATAATTAAATTGGCTTCCCTCCAACTTCTCTTCTAATTCTTCCAAGCCATTTTGTATTTTATAATTTCGCTCCTGTAGTGTTATAGGGATAAGCCAATAACAAAAAATTGCTCTATCGCTATTATCCGGATAAAACCGTTCGAGATCAGGTCCATCAAGATAAGGCAAAGAAATGAAGCCGTAACTACATTCAGAATCTCCCTGCCAGGCCCTGCCGAAATTAATTGTATCTCCCAAATTTAAATTTTGATATATATTGTGGTAGTAAACCACGCTTGTCAACAACTCTAATATCGAGTTATCCTGAGCAGCGGAGAACAAATGTAATTCAACAGGCTTTTCATGGGTAAATGCCGACATCCCGCATGTTGCATAAGTCCACATTTTCCTCTTGCCTGTTGGTTTAAATTCTAAAATTGTAAGTTTATTATCAAATTCTTTGATAGGTCCCTTTGTCCATATCCTCTCTTCAAAATTGCTTCCCCAATTTGATATATAATGCTCTTTGATCAGTTTGTTGTAAATGCTCATCTTATAAACTGCATTATAATTAAAAATTTATGATGAATTTTAGATTTATTATAGTCTTGTGCTTGTTTATAGATGAACGCAAGATAAGGCTACTTTACAATTGCTTTTACAAATCCGTACACAGATATAGTATCGACATATTTGCTTTCCCACGTATGTGATACCGCTATCTGAAATGAAAACTTACCTTTCAGCAGGTCGCCCTTTGCGTAAGTGCCTTTATCAAGGATCAAATTTTTGTTTATTACCTCAAAAACAGGTTTTTTGTATGAGCTATCAGTAATTGAAAAAGTTTGATAGTATTTAGCATTAAATACGCCTGGTGATTTAACAAATCTCAACTCGTAACGACCATTTGAGAAAGGAGTGTCAGTCAATATAAAAATCAACGTGTCTTTGTTGAGGGTCACATCACCGCTTCTGAAAAACTGTTTGGCTTTACCGTCAGTAATTGTCGTTTCTGATGTATAAATACGTTTTAAAGAATCTCCCTTTTGCTTGTTTAATACATACTTAAAATGTTCTTCATTAAAGAAAGGTTCGTCATAAAGTTTGCTTGAGTAGTTTTTCGCAGGGTACAGTGCCGGCATCGTGACCAATTTTGCTTGTTGTATCGGCTGCGTTGAACATGCAAAAAGAAACAACCCGAGTAAAATTGGTAGTTTTTTCATGATAACAATTATTTCTTCAAAGTCCCTTCAAATAACTTATAAATCCGTTTATACTCATCGGTCCAGCTGCTGGGTTGTTCAAAGCCGTGATCTTCTACAGGGTATGAAGCCAGTTCCCAGTTTTCTTTGTGTAATTCTATTAGTTTTTGGGTAAGGCGAATGATATCCTGGTAGTTTACATTTTGGTCTATCATGCCATGTAACATCAGCAGGTTACCTTTTAAACCATTAGCAAAGTAAATAGGCGAGCTTTTGCGGTATGAAAGCTCGTCGGTAAAAGGCTCATTCAATATGTTCGATGTATACTCATGGTTATAGTGGGCCCAATCGGTAACGGAGCGGATAGCGCCGCCTGCTGCAAAAACATCAGGCTCGGTAAACATACCCATCAGGGTAATAAAGCCGCCGTATGACCCACCATACAAGCCTACATGCTTCGGATTTACACCATATTTTTCAACCAGTAGTTTTACACCGTCAACCTGGTCTGTTAAGTCCTTGCCGCCCATGTGGCGATAAATGCCGGTCCGAAAATCCCTGCCATAGCCTGCGCTTGCGGTATAATCGATATCCAGTACGGTATATCCATTATCGGCCAGCATGTTATTGAACATAAACTCACGGAAATAATAACTCCATGAATAGGTAACGTTTTGCAGGTAGCCTGCACCGTGTACAAAAACTACGGCCGGTTTTGCAGGATCGGATTTTTTTGGCTGATACAGGCGTGCATAAACATCGGTACCATAGCGGTTTTTAAAGGAGATGATCTCCGGGTCGCGCCATGGGTACGACAGGTACTCGGCCGAAACCGAGTTGGTTAGCTTGATTGCTTTTGCCCCCGGCTTATTAGCCTGGATATATAACTCCCAGGGGCGGTTGGAATAAGAATACCTGATGGCCAGCCATTTTTCATCCGGAGAAAGCGTTACCTCGTTGCCCCCTTTCATACCGGTAATTTTAACCGGGGTTCCTCCGCCAACCGGGATCCTGTAAAAATGGGTTATGCCCGGATGATCTATATTGGCAGTAAAGTAAAATGTTTTTTTATCGTTGCTTAGCTGTAAGGTTTGCACTTCCCATTTGCCGTTGGTAAGCTGTTTTTTTGCACCGCTGGTTACATCAACCACATAAATATGTGAGTAGCCACTGGCTTCGCTTTGGTAATAAAAATGGGTGTCGTCAATAAAACCGGCATTTCCGGGATCATCAATACCCGGCCCGCCTATCCAGGCTTCATCGCGCTGACGATCAAGCTGGTTGAGTTTCCCGGTTACCGGGTCGAGGCGCATGATCCAGCAATCTTTATTATCCTGTGCCGAGATAATAACCACCGCATTGCTGCCGTTTTGGTTCCATAAAACACCGTCGATATTTACCGGCCTGTCGGCATTTTCCTTTTGGCGGGCTTTTAATTCTTCGGGGTAATCTTTTAAATAATCGGGCAGATCTTTAATACCGGGAATCTCTGATGTAATAACCGGGTAAACGGCCTCGCGGCGCTTATCGTAAATAAAAGTCTCTGAAGTTGATGAAGGCCGGCCAACCTTTGAGCGGTTAGGAATATCCTCGGTAAAGCCTGATGCGGTAACATAATTTGGTACGATAGCATTCTGAACTCCTTCGGCACGTTTGGTAAGGTTGTAAGTTATAAAACGGCCATCGGGGCTGATCTGCACGGCGCTCAGCCTTTTTTCGCCAAAGGCAATTTCTTTTAATTTATCAGGTTTGAGTAATGCTGTTTCTGTTGAGTCTTTTTTATCATCTTTCGCTTCTTTTTTGATGATATCAAACAGTTCAAGCTGTTGTTTTTTGAGCCACTGCTCCTGCTCGTTAGGTTTATCCTTGTTTTTTTTATCACTTGTTGCACGCACAAAGTTAGTAAGCTGCACCAGGCTACCGCCATTCAGGTTTAGGGCAAAGAGATTGTTATCTTCTTTATAGATAATCTTTGTTTCATCACCGTTAAAAGCAGGGCTGTCTTCCTGCCCTACGGTATTGGTTAAGCGGGTGGTTTTATTGCTTTTTACATCGTATAAAAACAAGTCGCCATTTTTACTGAATACCTTTTGAGTATGCTTTTTATTCCATTCGCCGCCCGGTGCCAGATCACGCTGTTCGGCAATGCTAACCTTTTGCACCCTGTTATCAGCCGGGTTAACAGCATATAAACGCGCATCACCCGAAGCATCATCATCCCATTTAAAGTAGATCTTTTTACTATCGTTAGCCCAGCGAACATTGGAGGGGGATACCCCAATCCATTTCGGGTCGCGCATAATTTTTTCGATGGTAAGGCTGTCCAGCTTTTGTGCAAAAGCACCTGCTACCGGCATCAGGAACAATAAGCTTAAAAGTTTCTTCATATCTCAATAAAGCATGCAATTTAGCAGTTTAGCCAATGATTGCTATTTTTAAGCATTTTATTGTTACAAATGGAACTACAGGGCAACGGATTTTTATTGAGGGCATGGCAACAGGGAGATGAAATATCGCTTCAACACCACGCAGACAATGCAAAAGTAGCAGCTTTTTTGCGCGATAGGTTCCCGCATCCGTATACACTGGATGATGCTTTGTTTTGGGTGAATCTGGTAAAAGATCAGCAACCATTAACAAGTTTTGCCATAGTGATTAACGGCGAAGCCTGCGGCGGTATCGGTATTGAACCGTTTAATGATGAAAGCCGCATCACTGCAGAGATAGGCTACTGGCTTGGTGAGCAATACTGGGGTAAAGGTATTGTGACTGCGGCTGTAAAACTGGTAACCACTTATGCATTTGAGTACTTTCCGCTGATACGTATTGAAGCCGGGGTGTATGATAAAAACACAGCATCTATGCGGCTACTTGAAAAGGCTGGTTATTTAAAGGAGGCCGTGTTGAGGAGATCGATCATTAAAAATGGTGAGGTGATGGATAAGCATATGTATGCTATATTTAAGGAGGATTAATTGAAACTATTTTAAAACAAATGCCCAATTTATACATCATAGCAGGTTGCAACGGTGCCGGTAAAACTACTGCAAGCTACACGGTTTTGCCCGAATTGCTTAACTGCAATGAGTTTGTAAATGCTGATAATATTGCAGCTGGGCTTTCTTCCTTTAACCCGGAAAGCGTTGCACTTGAAGCAGGCCGAATCATGTTACAGCGAATTGACGAATTGCTAAGTCGGGAAGTTGATTTTGCTTTCGAAACTACGCTTTCAACCCGGAGTTATGTTTCCTTTGTTAAAAAAGCCCGGCAAAAAGGATACGAAGTTACTTTATTGTTCTTTTGGCTAAGTTCGCCACAAATAGCGATGCAAAGGGTAGCTACACGTGTGAATGAAGGCGGGCATAACATTCCTATAGATGTGATTGAGCGTAGGTACTACAGGAGAATAAGAAATTTAATATCTTTGTATATACCGCTGGTTAACATGGTTGGTGATAAAAAACATGGATACAGGTCCGGAGCTTGTAGCAAGAGGCATAGAAAATTCAAAGCCTTCTATAGCTAAACCCGATGTTTGGGAAATAATTTTAAGCCAGGCAAATGAGAACTAAAATAAATATCAACATGGATATAAATGAATTGGAAGCCAAAGTGTTGAAAGGCATGAATATAGCCATAAGAAAATTAGTTGAAACTTCTGCCGAAAAAGGTAAAAGTCTTATCATTGGCGAAATTGATGGCAGTTTCAAAGTGGTACCCGCTAAAGAACTTTTGAAAACCCTACCCGCTAAATAGCAATCAACTACAGTTCTTTCCGCATCACATAATCATTCATCCAGTATTTACCAATAGCTATATCTTCTTCATAAGCTACTGCAAATCCCATCTTTTCGTAAAATGACTTGGCATTATTATACCTGTTCACATTTAGTTCAAGCGTTTGCTTGCCGGCATCTTTGGTTTTTTTTGCTACCTCGTTAATTAATACCTTACCGTAGCCTTTGCCCTGGGTTTCGGGCAGGCAATAAAGTTTATGCAGTTTGTAGATCTCAGAATCTTCTTCGCGGGGGGAATAGGCGGCAAATGCTACCGGTCTACCTTCTTCTTCCAACAGGAGGAAAGTTTGCTGATTTTCTTTAACCTGCTTGGTTATTTTTTCTGTCGAATAAATTTCGCCCAGCATAAAGGCTATCTGTTCGCGCTCGAGTATAGGGCTGTAGGTTACCCACCAGGTTTTATCAGCAATATTGCGGATAGTTTCTACATCATTTATGGTAGCGGTACGTATCGTGTACATTTTTAAATTTAGCTGCGTGTTAATAATTACGATTTTGTTAAAGCAGTTAGTCTTAAGCCCGATGTCAAAAACACACTTTCGACTTAGAACTTAAGACTTCATACTAACTTTTTTCCTCCCAGATCATGCACAAGTGTAAAATGGTTTCAACTGCCTTTTGCATGTCCTGTACCGATACCCATTCATGCCTGCTGTGGAAAGCATGTTCCCCGGCAAAAATGTTGGGGCAGGGTAACCCCATAAACGAAAGCCTTGAACCGTCAGTGCCGCCGCGAATGCTGCATAATTTGGCAGTTAAACCGGTGCGGTTTATGGCCTCCATGGCATAATCAACAATTTGCGGGTGCTGGTCAAGTATGCCTTTCATATTGCGGTATTGCTGGCTCACGGCAATATCAAACGTTGAACCCGGGAATTTCTTTAGCACTTCGGTTGCTGTTTTATGGATAACCTCCACATGATCTGCAAGTTTGGCTTCATCAAAATCGCGGATTATAAAGTCGATAGTAGCGGTTTCAACGTGGCCCTCCATACCTACCGGGTGCACAAAGCCTTGCATGCCCTCGGTATGCTCCGGCGAAAGCTCATCGGGCAGGGCGGCAATAATTTGGCCGGCAATTTTAATGGCGCTTTCCATTTTGCCTTTTGCAAATCCCGGGTGTGAGCTTACGCCATTAATGGTAAGCCTTGCACCATCGGCCGAAAAAGTTTCATTCTCCATATTGCCCGCACTCTCTCCATCCATAGTATAAGCGGCAAACGCGCCAAGCTTGGCGATGTCCACGTGATCAACGCCATGACCAACCTCTTCATCGGGAGTAAATAAAATACGGATATCACCATGTTTAATTTCGGGGTGGTTCATGAGCTGGTAGCAGGCATCCATAATTTCGGCTACACCGGCTTTATTATCAGCGCCAAGCAGTGTTGTGCCGCTGGCAGTTATTACATCGTTGCCAATTTGATTTTTCAGGTCTTCATATTCTGCCATGCGGATTACCTGGGTATCGTCATCCGGCAATATTAAATCCTGCCCCCGGTAGTTTTTATGAACAATGGGTTTCACATCTTTGCCGCTGCAATCTGGCGCAGTATCCATGTGCGAACAAAAGCAGATAACAGGAACTTGCTTGTCAGTATTGGAGGGTATAGTTGCGTAAACATATCCATACTCATCCAAATGCGCATCGGTTAGCCCTATGGCCAACAACTCATCAACCAGCATCCGGCCAAGATCTTTTTGCTTTTCTGTTGATGGAAATGAAACAGAAGTGGGATCCGATTGTGTATCAATGGTAACATAGCGCAAAAAACGCTCGGCTACAGTGAACTTAATGAATGAGCTAAAATTCATATAAAGCTTTTATATTAGTAAAAATTTAGGAGGCGGCTAACACCATCACCAATTGTAAATATTGATTAAAATTATACATTGAAAAAACATTTTCTGCTTTTTGTTTTGGTTTTTGCCTCGGTTATGGCGAAAGCGCAAAGTGGTTTTAACTATTATGAATGGGGTGCTGGTTTTGGCGCAAGCTATGGCCGGGGGTTTGATGATCTTAACAAGCAGGTTTGGCATCCGGGGGGAAGCCTGAATTTAACCTATAATTACAGCCCTTATGTACCTATGAGCCTTGAATTTCAGTTTGGTACACTTGAAGGTGGTGGGCGTACGCCGGATAAAGATCAGTTTGGCCGCTATTCAAAAAACAATTATAAAGCCCTGGTACTCCATGCCGACCTGCAGTTGGGCGAAATAATTGATTATGATAACAGTGGTTTTTTAAATGTTATTAAAAATTTTTATGGTGGTGCCGGAATTGGCGCAATATTCAACAAGATGAAGGACATTCAACGTACCAATCTTTATCTGTATAACGGCCCCAATACCTATGTTTTCCCCGGGAAAGATAAAAGCGTTAACCTTATGGTGCCTTTACGCTTTGGTTATGAATTTAAAATATATGATGATTATGACCAGGTAGGTTATACCATAACGCTCGGTTATCAGCATAGTTATGCTTTTGGTGAGGGACTGGATGGATATAATGACAATCCGCAGAAGTTTAAAAATAACGCTCCTGATCAGTTTGCCATGTTTACCCTTGGCTTTAAGTATAACTTTGGCAATACTGTATCATACACCAAACTTGTCAGAAATTTCAGACGGTGAACATAGAAGAGTTGCGTGACTATTGCCTGCAAAAGCCGGGCGCTACCGAGGGTTTCCCTTTTGGAGAAGATACCCTGGTTTTTAAAATCGCTGAAAAGATCTTTTTATTAACTGGTTTGCAAACCGGCGAGAGGTTCAATGTTAAATGCGACCCCGAATGGGCTGTTGAACTTCGTGAACGTCACCCTGAAGTACAGCCCGGCTACCATATGAATAAAAAAATGTGGAATACGGTGCAAATGAATGGCTCCCTCACACGCAAACAACTCTGCGAAATGATAGACCATTCCTATAATGAAGTAGTTAAAAGTTTGCCAAAGAAAGTGCAGGCTGAGATAGCTGCATTATAAGTAAAACATATATCCTCATGGGATTATTCAGCTTTTTCGGAAAAAAGGACAACGGACAATTTGTATCGACAGAAGCGTTCGAAGAAAAATCGACGACGCAGCTTAATATGCTGCCGGTACTTATGGAAAAGCTCAGGGAGTTAAATGTTGACGAGGACAGGGAACTGATGCTTGAGTTTTTCTTTTATACCAATACTTATCAAAAAGCGGAGGCATTTGCGCTGGAATTATCCAATTTAAACTACCAGGTAAAATACGGCGTTTCTGAAGGGGATAAAAAATTATTCATTGTCACCGGATGGACAACCAAAATAAAAATGAAAGATGCTGTTGTTGCAGCATGGATTAGTCAGATGTGTAATCTTGGTTATAAATTTGATTGTGAGTTTGATGGCTGGGGCACTATTCCCGATCAGTAATATTATTGTGTACCTGCACGCCTAATTGGCATTCTTAAACTATATTTGAGCAACGTATTTACTCATGAAGATAGTTTTCGTCGCTTTAATTGCCTGTTTTATTACCTTATCTGCCAAAGCTCAGCTCACCCCGTTTGAGTTAAGTAAGGATAAAAATTATACTGCTACCTATGCCCAGGTAATTGATTACTATCAAAAGTTAAATAAGCTGTACCCGGAGCAAATGAAGCTTATCAATTATGGCACCACTGATGTAGGTAAACCCTTAACACTTGTTGTACTTTCAAAAGATAAGGTATTTGATCCGGCAGTTATAAAAAAGCAAAACAAACGGGTGTTACTAATCAATAACGGTATCCATCCCGGCGAGCCGGAAGGCATTGACGCCAGTATGATGCTGGTGCGTGATATGCTGAAAAATAATACACTCCCAAAAGATGTAGTGATCTGCCTTATCGCACTATATAATATAGACGGTAACCTTAACCGCGGTGTGAGCCGTGTAAGCCAGAATGGCCCATTGGCCTACGGTTTTAGGGGTAACTATCGTAATCTTGATTTAAACCGCGATTTTATAAAGGCCGATAGCCGCAATGTATTAGCCTTTACACAGATACTGACCACCTGGAAGCCCGAAATCTTCTTAGATAATCACACCAGTGATGGCGCCGACTATCAATACGTAATGACATTGATTGAAACGCAAAAGGAGAAACAAAACCCTATCCTGGCCGATTATACCACTAAAACGCTTACCCCGTACTTGTACAGCAAAATGAAAAAGAGTGGCTATGAAATGATCCCTTACGGCGCGGGTGAAGAGGGTTTACCTGATTCGGGCATTGTGAGTTTTTTGGAAACCCCGCGCTTTGCTACCGGTTTTACAGCCCAGCATAACATCATCAGCTATATCACCGAAACGCACATGCTTAAACCTTTTGATAAGCGTGTGTATGCTACCTATGATTTTATGCAGCATCTTATTGAAATTAATCAACGCGATGCCAAGCTAATTGGTGAACTGAAACGCAAAGCCGATGAGCAGGTAACCAATCAAAAAACTTTTGCATTAAGCTGGGCGGTTGATATGGACAAGGTTGATACCATTACCTTTAAAGGCTACGAGGCTGGCCATAAAACCAGCGGAGTGAGCGGATTGCCAAGGCTGTATTATGATCGCGATAAACCTTACACCAAAACCATCAAATATTTTAATACTTATAAGGTTACAGCCACTGCCGATAAACCGGCGGCTTATGTAATTCCGCAGGCCTGGGGCAAGGTAATTGATTTGTTTAAGCTAAACGGCGTGCAGATGAAACAGCTGGCACATGACACCACGCTTAATCTACAAATGTATTATATAGCCGATTTGAAAACACCTGCGCGACCATTTGAGGGGCATTATCTGCATACCGGCGTAAAGCTTAACCCGGTGGATATGCCGGTTAAATTTTATACCGGGGATTATGTGGTGTATACTAATCAGCCAATAAACCGTTATATCATGGAAACGCTGGAACCGCAGGGTGTCGACTCGTTTTTTGCCTGGAACTTTTTTGATTCGGTACTGGGCGAAAAGGAGTATTTTTCGGATTATGTTTTTGAGGATATAGCTGCCGATCTGCTAAAAAAAGATCCATCGATCAAACAAAAGCTGGACGATGCCAAAGCAAAAGACCCACAACTGGCCAATAATGCCGGTGCGCAATTATTCTTTGTTTATCGCAATTCGCCTTACTTTGAAAAAACTTTTATGCGCTACCCGGTAGGCAGACTTTTAACTAATACCAAACTCGACCTTAAATAAATGGAATACTTACAAACGGCCCCGGTGGCCTGTGCTATTTTCGCAATAACAATTATTACTTCGCTTTTAGCTTTTTCAAACAATAACCTTTACGGGCGCATGATGCTGCATCCTTATACCGTTTCGCGCGGTAAGGATATCCACACTATTATCACCAGCGGGCTTATTCACCGCGATTGGATGCATTTGTTTTTCAATATGCTGTCGTTTTACTTTTTTGCTTTTGGACTTGAACCGCTGTTAGGGCACGTTCAATTTGCCATATTGTATACTGTGAGCTTAATTTTAAGCGATATGCCTACTGTGCTCAAACACAAAGATCATTACAGTTATTACAGTCTTGGAGCTTCAGGGGCAGTAAGTGCGGTTATTTTTAGTGCCATATTATATAACCCACTG
This sequence comes from Mucilaginibacter sp. Mucisp86, assembly GCF_047324315.1. NCBI lineage: Bacteria > Pseudomonadati > Bacteroidota > Sphingobacteriia > Sphingobacteriales > Sphingobacteriaceae > Mucilaginibacter > Mucilaginibacter sp. Mucisp86. Next base: position 2,152,485 of record NZ_CP168503.1, on the reverse strand, counting down.
GCCCGGATGGTAATATTACCAATACCAATTCCTATCCCCGCTGTAATATTTGGTGTGTTATATCTTGTATATTGTCATTACGCCTCGAAATACTCACGCGATCAGATCAATCACGATGCACACTTTTATGGTGCGCTGAGCGGCTTAATGATCACCATTATATTTCATCATGAAATTTTACCCGATTTTTGGCAGCAGATTACAATGGCAGTTTCAAATCTTGGCCATTAATAAATTCCCCATCGGCATTAAATAAAAAGCTCATAGGTTTTTCGGGGTTCCTGATGATCTCTAACAGCAGGAACCCCCAATTTTTCCAGAAGTTTTCCAGTACCTGTCCGTAAGTTTTGTTCATCCAGTCGTCAAACAATGGTTTGCTGCTGGTGCCACGCAGGGGCAGGGCCTCTAATGAAATGGTATCGCCAATATTGAAAATATCGTACTCCGGCAGGCGGTTAAACAAATATGCCGAGTAAAAGAACCTGGCGTTTAACTCTTCAAACTGGATAGGATGCAGTGTATGATCTGCAATTTTATCCAAAGCTTCTTTATGGTAGCGGGCATTGGCGCCGTTATCCTGCAGGCATAGTATCAGGCCAAAATCTTTTATCCTTAATGAAAAGGTAAGCGTATTGATTTCATCGCGATAGCCGAAAACGTTTTCAGCATTATCTACCTTAAACAATACGAGGCTGTAAGGTTTAAAGCCATCAAACTCAACAGGCAAATTGAGGCTTTGCAGCATCATGTGCAGATTGTTGAACTTATGGATGATAGATTGAGATATATTAAACTCTTCGCCCTGTGAGTGCTGTAGTTTAATGCCTGCCTGGATCTCGTTGAAAATGATGCCGTACAACAATTTACCTGCCCATAGGAACAGCTGATCTTCATCAAGCGCCTTTACAGCGTCATAACCGGTATCAAAAGCAGCAGCAATTGTGTTTTCGAGCGGTTCAAGATAGCGTTCGTTAACTTCGGCTGTGCAGGGCAGTTTCAGGTCTTTGTAGGTTGCCATACTTTCGTCGAGCAGCTTAAAAGGCTTGTCTTCCAATTCATAACGGCTCATGAGCCATTGCGGAAACACCTGGATCTGCTCCTCAGGCGAATTAAGGTTTTGCCCTGTAAGGAAACATTTATTGTTGCTGAAATTGAAATTGGTGAATGGTGAATAAATTTGTGCCGGCATGGCCACAAAGATAAGCACGATTTTCATACTAAAATTTTAGCTTTGGTTTTTAACATGGAACTGACATATCAACCTTACGAGCTTCAGCTGAAGCATGCTTTTACGATAGCCAAATTCTCAAGGACTTCTACCCCGGTTATGCTGGTGCAGATCAGCCACGAAGGCAAAACAGGGTATGGAGAAGCCTCCATGGTGCCTTATATGGGCGAAAGCCATCAAAGCGCCACCGAATTTTTGAGCAAGGTAGATATTGGCCAGTTTAACCACCCTTTTGATTTTGAGGCGATCATCAATTACCTTGATAGCATTACTCCCGGCAATCCGGCTGTTAAAGCAGCCATTGATATTGCATTGCATGATCTTGATGGCAAACTAAAACAACAACCCTGCTGGCAATTACTTGGCAGCAACCCCGCCCTGATGCCTGTTACCAGTTTCACCATAGGCATTGATACGCCCGAAATGATTGTTAAAAAAGTAAAAGAGGCCGAAGGGTTTAAGGTGATTAAGGTTAAACTTGGCCGCGATACAGATAAAGAGTTGATTAATACTATCCGCTCGGTTACTGATGTGCCGCTTTATGTAGATGCTAACCAGGGCTGGACTGATCTGCAGCAAAGCCTGGACATGACTTACTGGCTGCATGAACAAGGCGTACAATTGATAGAGCAGCCCATGCTCAAAACCGACCCCGATAGCAATGCCTGGCTTACCGAGCGCAGCCCTATTCCTATTATAGGCGATGAAGCTGTTCAGCGATTTGAAGATGTAGAAAAGGCCAAGGGTGTTTATACCGGGATCAATATCAAACTGATGAAATCGGCCGGTTTGCATGAAGCCAAACGGATGGTTGATAAAGCCCGCGAACTCGACCTGAAGATCATGATAGGTTGTATGACCGAAACCAGCTGCGCTGCCCTTGCAGGTTTGGCCCTTGCGCCACAGGCTGATTGGGTGGACCTTGACGGCCCTTTTTTAGTAAGCAATAATCCTTACCAAATGCCTGGATTTAGTGATGGGAAATATATATTGAATGACGATGCCGGCTTAGGGCTAAGGTTTTAAAGAACTTTTAGCTTCGATATAAATCCACATTCTGCAAACCATCCTTGCCTCGCATCGGTTATCCTGATACATCTAAATAAAAAACATTATGGATAAATTAGAAATAAAAGGCGGATGGAACGAGCTGAAGGGAAAAATCAAACAAGCCTATGGCGACCTTACCGACGATGACCTTACCTGGCAGGAAGGTAAAGACGATGAAACACTTGGCAAACTTCAACAAAAAACGGGCAAAACCCGGGACGAGCTGGTGAAGTGGATCAATAGCTTATAAAAATTTGAAAAGGCTCCAGGAACACGGGGCTTTTTTTTATTGAAATAGCTTGGACACCTCAATATCAAAGCCAGGCAATAACGCGGATTTAAGGATCTCGGTTAACTGTGCTTTTTGTTCCAGTATAAAAACTCCATTTTTAAGAATATATAAATCAACGTTTTGTTGAATAGGATCAATGATTATATATTCTTTAACACCATATTTTTCGTAGGCGTCTTTTTTAGGTCGAAGATCATAGTAGGCATTTTTCTCCCATAAAATTTCAACAACCAGGTCAGGAGCGCGATAAATATAGTCCTTTATGATATCACCCCGCTCCTTTGAAATGTAAACAAAGTCGGGTTGAAATGAATTTTGATCATCTAATACAACCTCTATTGGCCCCATTAAATAAATCCCCTTGTTTTGCAATCGATCTTCGCAATTCATAATCATTTGGACTAAATTTCCAAGCGCGATTTGATGGTCAACTGTTCTTGAAGGCCAATCAACAAGATAACCATTGATATATTGATAAGGTGCTCCAATGGGCATACTCATATATTCATCAAGGGTAATTTTCTTAGCTGCTGTTAGCATATCTAAATTTAATCAAAAACAACTTCATTCCAACGATTATTAATTCCGTCGAAACTATTATCCCCAGCTACATTGTTGAGGATTGTTAACTTTGCCTAATGAAAGTTACCAAACCAACCATACTTGTTGTAAATGACGATGGCATTACCGCGCCGGGAATTAAAGCCCTGATGGATGCCATGGCCGAAATTGGCCGCGTTGTAGTAGTTGCGCCGGATAGCCCGCAATCGGGCATGGGACATGCCATTACCATTGGCAAACCTTTACGACTTGACCCGGTTGATATTTATGAAGGTATTGAAATGTACCGCTGTTCGGGTACCCCGGTTGATTGTGTGAAGCTGGCTGTTAACAAGATTTTCAAAGGACAAAAGCCCGATCTTTGTGTATCCGGCATCAATCATGGTTTAAATAACTCTATCAATGTGCTGTATTCAGGCACCATGTCGGCAGCGGTTGAGGGTGCTATCGAAGGTATTCCATCAATAGGCTTTTCTTTGGATGACTATACCTTGCAGGCCGATTTTGAGCCTTGCATTAAGTTTGTAAAAGAACTTGCCTTGCAGGTTTTGGCCAATGGTTTACCTCAGGCCAGTTTGTTGAACGTAAACTTCCCTAATACAAAACATATTAAAGGTATTAAAATTTGCAGGCAGGCAGCTGCCAAATGGGCCGAAGAATTTGACGAACGTGTTGATCCGCACAAAAGGCCATATTATTGGCTTACCGGTGTGTTTCAGCTAAATGATGGTGGTGAGGATACGGATGTTTGGGCTTTGGAACAAGGTTATGCTTCGGTTGTACCAGTGCAGTTTGATATGACTGCCCATCACGTTATCCCATACTTAAACAACTGGAAATTTAACGTGTAACTATGTTAAAGAAGAATGACATATCTGCAGGCTTGCTTATTGGTGCTATACTGCCGGGTATCAGCCTGTTTGTTTTTGGATTTTTGCTTAAAAACAAGTTTGTTTTCATGCACAAGCCGGGCATTCCCTATTTTGTCGCTTTTGCCATCAACCTGTTTATCATCCGTTACTTTTATGGTAAAGGCGCCGAGAAAACGGGGAACGGTATTGCCATGATCTCACTTTTGTTTATGCTGGCCATTTTCATTTTTAAACTGCAATCCTTATAATGAAATACTACCTGGTAGCCGGCGAGGCCTCGGGCGATTTGCACGGAGCTAATTTGATGAAAGCCCTGAAAGCGCTCGACCATCAGGCTGATTTCAGGTTTTTTGGTGGCGACCTGATGCAGGCCGAGGGCGGCACACTGGTAAAGCATTATGCCGATATGGCCTTTATGGGCTTTGTGGAAGTGGTAGCTAACCTGCAAACCATTCTTAAAAACATGAAATCATGCAAGCAGGATATTTCGGCCTACCAACCTGACGTATTGATCCTGATAGATTTTCCGGGCTTTAACCTTAAAATAGCGGAGTACGCTAAGACGCAAGGCTTTTTGGTTTGCTATTATATATCGCCAAAGGTTTGGGCATGGAATCAAAAGCGGGTGCTTAAGATCAAACGCATTGTTGACCATCTGTTTTGTATCCTGCCATTTGAGGTTGCATTTTACAAAGAATGGGGAATGGATGTTGATTATGTAGGTAATCCGCTGCTTGATGCCGTTTCGGCGTTTAAAGCAGATCCAAGCTTTCTTCAGAAAAATAATCTTACCGGCAAAAAAATTATTGCGTTACTGCCCGGCAGCCGTAAACAGGAAATTAGCAGGTTACTGCCTGATATGATTGAAGCATCGGCTAATTTTCCAGAATATCAGTTTGTGATTGCCGGGGCTCCGGCTTTTCAGGCCGATTACTATACTCCTTATTTAAATGGCGCAAAGATCCCTGTTGTATTCAACGCAACTTACGATCTGCTAAATCATGCGCAGGCCGCTATTGTAGCTTCAGGCACAGCAACGCTTGAAACCGCCTTATTTAATGTACCGCAGGTAGTAGTTTACAAAGGGGGAAAATTAACTATTGCTATAGCCCGCATGCTGGTGAAACTCAAATTTATTTCGCTGGTAAACCTGATTATGGACAAAGCAGTAGTTAAAGAGCTGATACAGGAAGAGTGTACTGCCAACAAAATTGCTGAAGAGTTAAATCTGCTGATCGACAACACCAGCTACCGCCAAACAATGCTTGATAATTATGATGAGCTTGATGTGAGGATGGGACAGCCCGGAGCATCAGCTAAAACGGCCGCGTTAATTACTAAGTACGCCGCTCAAGGCAGTTAAAATAGCTCATCCTCAATGAATGTTAAGATGGCATAGCCCATTATCATTCTAAATAAAGGCCAAGGCCTGAAGGGAGTATGACAAAGCGACTAAGACTTACGAAGTTTTTAAAACTTCGTAAGTCTTTAAAGGCACCTATTTATCTTCACGTGGACAGAGAAATTTCATCCCATTCTTCTTTACAAGAAGAATATCATAACTCTTCGGCTGTTTATATACTGAATCTCCAGCTTTAACATTCCTCTGAAACTTCGGCCAATCATGGTAAAGTATGTGTTCTTCTCCAGTTACAGTAATATACATTGATTCTTTTATATCAATTCTAATGTTACTAACTCTCCCATTCAACGATAACAAATAAATATCAAAATACTCAGATCGTAAAACGGCAAGAAAAATCAACAAGGGCATCAAGATGGCTATTACCGTTGATAGTTTGAAATGAGGTTTATTCATCCCCGGCTTCTATACTAAATTTAATATTATCAAATACTACCGCTTCGCAGCCCAGGCGTCCATTTTAGCCTCAAAAACAGCCATTGGCATTGCGCCGTCTTTTAATACCTGATTATGGAATTCGGCAATATTGAATTTGCTGCCTAATTGTTTTTCATACTTGGTCCGCAGTTCACGGATTTTAAGCGCACCTATTTTATAGCTCAACGCCTGACCTGGGATAGCCATATAGCGTTCAATTTCGGCGGTTGCCCCCTGTTCGCTAATGGCTTCGTTATCCATCATATACTTAATAGCCTGCTCGCGGGTCATACCTTTGGTGTGGATGGCAACATCAACTACCAAACGGATGGCGCGGTGAATTTCATCGCCTAAGGCACCCATGTGCTGGTATGGATCGGTGTATAAGCCCAGTTCTTTACCTAATGATTCGCAATACAGCGCCCAACCTTCTACGTAAGCAGTTTCACCGCCATCAAACCGGCGGAATTTCGGCAATGATGTATTTTCCTGCGTTAATGAAATCTGGTAATGGTGACCAGTAATAGCTTCATGCAAAAACAACGACTCCATGCCCGATGTAGTATTGAACTTGGTAGCATCTAATATCGGCACATAAAATATCCCCGGACGGGTACCATCTGCCGAGCCCTGGTTATACTCCGCACTGGCCGATGCCGCACGAAAAGCTTCTGTTTGCCTGATCTCGAACGGCGTTTTAGGCACATGGTTAAACATTTTCTTCAGGTTGGGCTCCATGCGTTTGTGGATATTTTCAAATGCATCAAGCACATCTTTAGGTGTTTTGTAAGGCGTAAACTTCGGGTCGTTTTTCATGTATTCAAAAAACGCCTTCAGGTCGCCTTTAAAGCCTACACTGGTTTTAATGCTATCCATTAATCCGCGAATGCGGGCAACTTCTTTCAAGCCTAACTGGTAAATTTCTTCAGGAGTTTTATCGGTGGTGGTTTGCTGTTTTACTAAGTAAGTATATTTAGCGGCACCATCCGGCAGTGATGAAAATCCTGAGGTAGCACGTGCATGAGGCAGGTATTGGTTTTTCAGGTAATCGGCCAGCTTTTGGTATGTTGGGTTAACTATATCAGTGATAGCTTTTTTATAGGCTTCGGTCAGTTGTTTTTTATCGGCTTCTGAAAAGTCTTTCGGCATGTTGGTAACTGGTCCGTAGAAGAGGCTTTTTTCTACATTCTTTGATACCAGGTCCTGCATTTCGGGAATCATTTTAACAACCAGTGATTTTGGCAATACCACGCCCGCTTTGATGCCTTTGTTAAAATTGGAGATAGCAGTATCTGCCCAAATCTGGAAAGCTGATAAGCGTTTCAGCCAATCGTTATAATCAACAACGGTTTTAAAAGGCTGTGCGCCAGACCCCGAGCCCAATTGACCCATGGTAATTGGCAAGGCATAAAACTGGTTGAAAGGCATGTACTCAAAATGATATTTAAAGTTATCAAGTGCCAGTTGTACTTCGTAAGTGAAAATATCATAAGATAGCTGATCGTCTGTATTTAGTTCCGCCCTTTCAAAGTTTTTCACTTTTGACAGATAAACCGAGTTATAATCATACGCCTTTTTCAAAAACTCAGCCGAGCCATCATTGGGGAGAAGGTCGTTGTAGCGCCTGTCGCCAATGTAAGTGGCATTAAGTGGGTAAAGCTTTAAGCCGTCCTGGAAATAATCTTCAAAAACTTTGGCCAGGTCCTTATTGGCCGGGATACTGCTGCTGCCGGTATCGGTTGATTTAGGCTGATTGCAGGCCGTAAATGCACCTGCTATAAATAGCATGAGTAATATTTTTTTCATGAGGGTTTTGATTAAAAGATAAAGCTAAGGAATGGAATGGAGATTTGGAACTTACTTGCTTTGTTTATATTCCTCAGTGCCTTGTAGTAGCCTGGCAGCATTTCCCGGGCTTTTAAGAATATAAAAAGTGTTTTCCATGCTGTCATATTCAGCCTTCGATAAGATTACAATATCACCGTGCAAGATATCCGTAACCACAAGCGGCGTGCGATCTGCACAGACCTTATCAAAATACGATTTTATATTCTTTTTAAAATGTTTAATCGTTATTGCTTCCATCTACTAAAGATATAAAACAAAAACAGCATATCCGATTAGGTATATGCTGTTAAATATTGTTGATTGTCTTGATTAATCTTCACCAGTTTCCTTACCATCAATAGCATCAGAAGTAATCTGTAACGATCGCAATATCAACCCCGCCATAAACTCATAAAACAGATCTGGCTCACCGCCATTGCTTTGAATATCCGTGAGGTATCTATAGTAATTTTGCTTTTCATGATCATTAATATAAAAAGGAGGAAAACCATAGGATATTAATATCAAATTGGAAAGGATCCGGGCTGTACGACCGTTGCCATCGTAAAACGGATGAATGGTAAGATAATCGATATGAAATCTAAGCGCCAGAACAATTGGATGTATCGCATCGAGTTTTGATCGCTCTAATTTTTCTTTTTCCGCATTAAGCCAATTGACCAACTGGTGCATCCTTTCGCTAACTTCAGTATGCGGAACAAAATCGTAACGTTCGCCTTCAAAGTTGATCATGTAGTTATCTACGTTTTTCCATTGGTCAACATATTTTAGCTTTTCAGGGTCTTCTTCATACATAATATTCTTATGTATTTCCTTTACCCTGCTTTCTGAAACATTAAGTTCACCTTTCCCCATTTTCATGATCATACTGATCACTTTATCATGATTGCGGATCTCTATTACGTCTTTAAGAGGTTTGTCCTGCACATTAATTACACCGACCATTACTGTACGCGTTTCGCGTTTGGTAAGGCTGTTACCCTCCATGCTGTTGGAAGTATAGTTCCATTCAAGGCGTAATTTATAATTGATTTTCTTAAGAAGTTCCTGCGGAATAGGGCCATGAGCCTGTATGGCAGCCTGGAGACTGTCAATCTGTTGTATTTTTTCTAAATAGCTCATGATTGTGGTTTCGTGATATTTCAAACTTACGAAGTTTTTAAAACTTCGTAAGTTTTGGATAGCTATTACAACCCCATTTCCTTTTTTAAAAACTTGCCGGTAAAGCTGTTCTTCACTTTACACAAACCTTCGGGAGTACCGGAGAACAGGATATTACCGCCGCCAGAGCCACCCTCAGGGCCAAGGTCGATTACGTGATCGACCACCTTAATAACATCAAGGTTGTGTTCAATTACCAAAACAGTGTTGCCTTTATCAACCAATTGGTTAAGTACGCCTAACAGCACATTGATATCTTCAAAATGCAAACCGGTGGTTGGCTCATCCAATATATAAAAAGTGTTGCCGGTGTCTTTTTTAGATAATTCGGTAGCCAGTTTAACACGCTGTGCTTCACCGCCTGATAAGGTGGTTGAAGCCTGCCCTAAAGTAATATAACCTAAACCTACATCGTTCAGCGTTTTTACTTTACGGTAGATAGACGGAATGTGCTCAAAAAATGGCGTAGCATCTTCAATGCTCATATCCAGCACATCGCTGATGGATTTGCCACGGTAACGTACTTCCAGTGTTTCGCGGTTGTAGCGTCTGCCGCCACATTCTTCGCATGGAACCTGCACATCGGGTAAAAAGTTCATTTCAATTACCTTCATACCTGCGCCCTGGCAAGTTTCGCAACGGCCGCCTTTTACATTGAACGAGAAACGACCGGGTTTATACCCCCTGATCCTTGACTCGGGCAATGCCACAAACAAATTGCGGATATCTGAAAACACCCCGGTATAAGTAGCGGGATTTGAGCGCGGCGTACGACCGATAGGCGTTTGATCTATCTCAATTACTTTATCAATATGCTCCAGACCTTCGATTTTTTCATAAGGCAACGGTTGTTTCTTCGCCCTAAAAAAATGATGGTTGAGAATGGGATATAATGTTTCGGTGATCAGGCTTGATTTACCACTGCCCGATACACCGGTTATGCCTATCAGCTTACCTAACGGAAAATCAACCGATACTTTTTTAAGGTTGTGGCCGGTTGCTTTTTTCAGGCTCAGGGTTTTGCCATTGCCTTCGCGGCGTTTTTTAGGTACCGCAATTTCACGTTCGCCATTAATATATGATGTGGTAAGCGTATGCTTTTCCATTAACTGGGCTGGAGTACCTTCGGCAACAACCTGGCCGCCATGTACACCTGCTGCCGGGCCCATGTCAATTACATGGTCGGCTTCCAGTATCATATCCTTATCGTGTTCAACAACCAGTACGGTGTTACCCAAATCGCGCAGGTTTTTAAGTGCGTTGATCAAGCGTTCGTTATCCCGCTGGTGCAGACCGATGCTTGGCTCATCCAGAATGTACATCACATTCATCAGTTGCGAACCAATTTGCGTAGCCAGCCTGATGCGCTGTGCTTCGCCGCCCGAAAGGGTTTTGGCTGTACGGTCGAGCGTTAAATAGCTCAGACCAACATCAAGCAAAAACACGATCCGTGCGCGGATCTCTTTCAGGATCTCTTTGGCTATTACATTCTGACGTTCGTTAAGGCGGTCTTCCAGTCCATCAAACCATTCCTGCAGATGGTTGATATCCATGCAAGCCAGTTCAAATATATTTTTACCATCTACTTTAAAATGCAACGACTCTTTTTTAAGCCTCGCGCCTTCGCAAACCGGGCAGGTACGGAGTACGCGATAGTTCTCCATATCATCCACACCTTCGTCGTTTCGGCGTTCCTGCTGTTCTTCCAGCATACGGATGATCCCTTCAAACGTGATCTGGTAGCTTTGAACGTTCCATTTATTATATTCAACGGCAACGCTTAATGTTTCTGGTGCGCCGTTCAGGATCATGTCCAGCTGATCACGGTTCAGTTTTTCGATAGGAGTTGACAACGAAAACTCATATTTTTTCGCCAGGGATTTCAACACCTGGAAGATCCATGTTTCGCGGTATTCGCCAATAGGCGCTAAACCGCCATTCATGATGCTGAGTTTTGGGTTAGGGATTACCGAAGCTTCATCAACCTCAAAAATATAGCCCAGCCCGTTACACTTTTCGCAGGCCCCGTAAGGAGAGTTGAACGAAAAGGTATTTGGCTGCGGCTCATCATACGAGATACCCGAAACCGGGTCCATCAGGTATTTACTATAATAGGATACATTATTGTCCTTATCGGCAATACGGATGATGCCCTTGGCAATTTTTAAAGCCTGCTGAACAGAGGTGTATAGGCGTTTGCTATCTTTTTCGCTTACCACCAGGCGGTCAACCACGATATCAATATCGTGAATTTTGTAACGGTCCACCTGCATTTTGGGTTCAACATCGGCTATGGCGCCATCAACCCAAACCTTTAAGAAGCCCTGCTTGCGGATAGATTCAAATAATTCGCGGTAGTGGCCTTTACGGGCCTTAACCACCGGGGCCAGGATATTAACCGGCTGCCCGTCAAATTTTTCGCTGATGGTTTTCAAGATCTGATCTTCGCTCATGCGTTCCATCTTTTCACCGGTGGTGTAAGAATAGGCATCACCCGCCCGGGCGAACAGCAATCGCATAAAATCGTAGATCTCGGTAATGGTACCTACGGTCGAGCGTGGATTTTTGCTGGTAGTTTTTTGCTCAATGGCAATAACCGGGCTCAATCCGGATACCTTATCCACGTCCGGTCGTTCCATGCCACCCATAAACTGGCGCGAGTAGGCCGAAAATGTTTCCATATAACGGCGCTGGCCTTCGGCGTAAATAGTATCAAATGCAAGGGATGATTTGCCGCTGCCGCTCAATCCTGTAATTACTACCAGCTGGTTGCGCGGAAACGAAACATCTATATTTTTCAGGTTATGCACCCGGGCACCATAAACTTCAACTTCACTTTGCTCGCCCAGGTCAACAAGAGGTTTTGTACTCATACTTTATTAATATGGATTTATTGACATTGTTTGAAGCTAATTATTATAGTTACCAGTTTTTTACAAAATGCTGCTTTCCTAAGATTTTTGGCTTAAACCATCAATGTTTTGCTACAAATATAAGCAAAAAAGGCCGGTTATCCACTGTGGATAACCGGCCTCAAAGTGCTCCGTAATGTAATCTTTTAATTAATTTACAGTATGATTACCTGCTGTTAATTAATTGCCAGCAACTGTGATGCAGGCGGGATATAAAAATAATTATCATACCCGTGCTGCTTTGGCTGTTCAATAACCGCTTTCATGGCAATAAGCTTATAAACGTATGAACCGGTTTCGCGGTTCAGCTTCATGCGGAAGTAGTTATCTTCATTTTGCTTGTTAATAGCTCGAGCTAATTTGATCGAGCCATTATTGTAGGCGGCAGCCGCCAGTGTCCAGCTGTTAAATTCATCGTATAGTTCTTTGATATACTTGCAGGCTGCAATGGTTGATTTGCGAAGGTTTTTTCGCTCATCAACACCATGGCCTACTCTAAGCCCGTAGGTACGTGCTGTACCCGGCATAAATTGCCAAAAACCCGACGCGCCCTTTGGTGATGTGCCCGATTTAAGGCCCGATTCAACCAATGGGATGTACTTAAAATCTTCAGGAATACCATAAAACTTTAAAATGGGCTCGATAATCGGAAACCATAACTCGGCTTTGCGGTGCAATACGTTGCTTTGCACGCTTTTAAAGTCATGCTGCCTGAGCGATTTGTTAAGTTTACGGGTAACCCTTGCGTCATTAACTGGTAAAGCTTCATTGGCAAAGTTGTAAGCACCTGCCTTTGTGCTTTTAAGAAAAATAAAATCTGAGGTTCGGTGGCTTAAAGGCGCCGCTTTTGCAGCTTTTTCTGTAACAATTTTACCGAAAATATTAAGTCCGGAAATGAGAACCAGCACCAGCGTTACGGAGCACGTAAGTAAGTGTTTTTTAATCATTTCTTGTCCTATCATTTAACCATACATTTGGTAGAATGTGCTGCAAAGGTATGTCATACGAATCACATAATCAAATACTTAGGATTTTGCTGATTTTTTTAGATGCGGTTTTCGGTTCAAAAACAGCGTTTAAAAGCGTTTAAACGGCGATTTTGCAAGAGGATATTTTTTTGATCTTTTTAGATGAAAATTGGCAAAAAAGCGTAACTTTGACCCTCACGCTGCGAAAGCGCTAAACAAAAAATTATGGTATTTAAGAGACCAGCAGGTAGTCGCGACGACAAACCCGGAAAGTCGTCATCAAGGAGTTCAAGATCCGACGACAGACCAAAAAAATCAGCATCAACCCCAAAAGGTAAAGCTACTCCAAACGGAGAGAAAAAAATATTTTCCAGGCCGGAAAAAACATTCCAAAGCAACAGGTTCAGTGACGATAAGCCCAAAAGCAATTTTAGGGATAGTTCATCATCTACCGATAAAAGATCAGGCGCCAAGTCAAGGCCATATAGTGGCAGGCCAACAAGTGGTGGCGACGACAGGCCGAAAAGAAACTTTAGCGGAGACAGTACCGGCGAAAGGAAATCATTTGGTAGTGCCCCACGCAAACCTTACAGCGGCAGGCCAACCAGCGATGATGAAAGGCCAAAAAGAAGCTTTGGCAGCGATGCACAAGGCGAAAAGAAACCTTACTCATCTCCGCGTACACGTTCGTCAGCAGGCTTTGAAGGTAAACCTAAGAGAAGCTTTGGCGGCGATGCAGGCGGCGAACGTAAGTTTGTACCAAGAGGAACCGAAGGCGGCTTCAAAAAACGTGAAGGTGGTTTTAAGGAAAAATCACCATTTGGCGAAAGACCACCACACAGACCACATGAAAGGGCTGCTGAACAGGATGCTCCTAAAACCATGCGTGGCCGTAAAAAAGCGGCAAGCAAAACAGAGGATGACGGACTGATCCGTTTAAACCGATATATATCAAACGCGGGCATCTGTTCACGTCGTAAGGCCGATGAATTGATCACTGCAGGTGTAGTATCAGTAAATGGCGAAGTGGTAACTGAGCTGGGCACAAAAGTGAACCCGCTTAAAGACACCATTAAATATAACGGCGAAACGCTTAAACGCGAAAAAATGGTTTATGTATTATTAAATAAACCAAAAGATTACATCACAACAACTGATGATCCGCAGGAGCGCCGTACAGTAATGCACCTGGTTGAAAAAGCTACCCGCGAGCGTATTTATCCGGTTGGCCGCCTTGACCGTAACACTACAGGTTTGTTATTGATGACTAACGATGGCGATTTAGCTGACAAGCTTTCGCACCCACGTAACAGCATCACCAAACTATACCAGGTTGAACTAAGCAAAAGTTTAAGCCAGGGCGATTTGAATAAGTTAACTTTCGGCCTTGAGCTGGAAGATGGTGTTATTAAACCTGATTCGGTATCATACGTTACCGGAGGTTCAAAACGCGAGATCGGCATCCAGATCCACAGCGGCAAAAACCGTATTGTGCGCCGTATGTTTGAGCACCTTGGTTATGAAGTAGTAAAGCTGGACAGGGTGGTTTATGCCAACCTTACCAAAAAAGACCTTCCGCGTGGCCGCTGGCGTTACCTTGATGAAAAAGAGGTGATCCAGTTAAAACACCTGATGAAATAATAAGATGCTCCGCTAAACAGCGGGGCATTTTTTTTGTCTATTTTACTATCTTGCACAGCAATAACCATCATTTATCAACCATGAAGAAATTCCTTTTGATCATAGCTATGCTTTCACCGGCGCTAATATTCGCCCAAAATAAAAAAACAGGGCCTAAAACTTTCGATCTTGTAGTAGGCACTTACACCACCGGCAAAAGCAAGGGCATTGTAGTGTACCGTTTTTACGCCGAAACCGGCAAGCTGGCCTACCTTAGTGAAATTGATGGTGTTAATAATCCGTCGTATTTAACATTAAGTGCCAACAATAAATTTATTTATGCCGTTAATGAGTTGCCAAAAGGCGAAGTAAGCGCGTTTTCGTTTGAGCCAAAAACAGGCAAAATGACTTTTATCAACAAGCAATCAACACTGGGTGCCGATCCATGCCACATCTCGGTTGATAAAGCGCAAAAAAACCTGATTATCGCCAACTACTCAAGCGGTAACGTTGCAGTGATGCCTTTAAATAAAGATGGATCGATAGCAAACGGGATGCAAACCGAGCACGATGGAGGGCATAGTGTAAACAAGGAACGGCAGGAATCGGCCCATGCGCATATGGCAGTTTTTACGCCCGACGAAAAATATGTGTTGTATAATGACCTGGGTACAGATAAGATAAATATTTACCGCTACCGCCCGTCAAAAGATCCCCGCATTGAACCTGCAACTCCGGCATTTGTTAGTGTTACCCCTGGCGAAGGCCCGAGGCACCTGGAGTTTTCGGCCGATAAAAAGACTGTTTACCTGGTAACTGAAATGGGATCGAACGTAATTGCGTTTGATTACAATAATGGTAAGTTGAAACAAAAACAATCTATCACGATGCTGCCTGATGGCTTTAGCGGACAAACCGCTGGTGCAGCTATCCACCTGTCGCCCGACGGCCGTTTTCTTTACGCTTCAAACCGTTTAGAAACCAACGAGATCAATATCTACTCGGTAAATCAGGAGACAGGCCTGCTTACCTTTGTGGCACGCCAATCAACTTTTGGTAAAAATCCGCGCGATTTTGCTATCGACCCAACAGGTAACTTCCTGATCGTGGCAAACCAAAACAGTGATAATATGTGGGTTTTCAGGATAGATCAAAACACCGGAAAACTTAACCAAACAGGTATAAAAGTTGATATCGGCAACCCTGTTTGTTTGAAATTTGCACCAGCGGAATAAGGTGAAAGGATAGTAGTAAGGTGAAAGGATAAAGGTAAAAGGCGAAAGGTTTTTGCCTTTAGCATAAATTGAAAAAGGCTAAGTTTAAGATTTCTTAAACTTAGCCTTTTGTTTTTATATCAGATAGAAAGGCACCTTTAACCTTTCGCCTTTGACCTTTAACCTAAAATTATGGGTTTTTAGTGAACGAATAAACAATATATCCGGTGCTGTTACCTACGGTAACCGGCGATTTCAAGGTCATTGCTGATCCGTCATTGTTCGCAATATCCAGGCGGTAACCTTCGGCTACGTTTTTGGCTTTATCACCTTCGTAAAGTTTTTTAAACTGAAATTGAGTACCGGTTGTACCGCCATTATAAACCGACCAGAATATGGTTTGAGATGTTCCGTTGGTTAACGTGTAGATACCATTACCGCTGTTGGTGAGTTTCCAGGTACTGCCTACAAAGGCTTCGGGCGGGGCCTGGTCAAATACGCTTTGTACTGCATTTTGTACAAGGCCATCATAACTTACATTATTGCAGGTCCAGGTGCCAACAAATTTACCGCGCGATACATTGGAGGTAGTAGTAGTGTTTTTAGTTGTTGAACAGGCCGAAATGACCAAAACAAGCGAAAAGATTGCGATTGAGGTTTGAATTAACTTTTTCATGACAGTATATTTTATGCATAAATAGCATAAATCCTGCCAAAATGCATAATTATAAATTTACTGCCTGCTGGCGGGTACGTTTTTCTAATTCGTTTAACCTTTTGTTTATTGATTCGGCAATTAGATCTGCCTCCCGCACTTTTTTAAGGCTATTAATAAACTTAGGATTGGTGTCCCTTGCCGATAAAATTTTACCGATCTGCTTGATAATGTTCATAGGTTACTCCTTATAGCTATATTTTACGGGATAGATGCAGGTAAGGTTGCATTATTTTTTTAAATATTGACTAATATTCGGTGAAACGTTTTATCTGACAAAAATAAAAAGCAATTTAAAAACGAAAGTCCTGTAAAACAGAGCTTTTAAGTATAAGTTAATCGGTAATTGATACCCTGCTTATTTTCCTGCTTCGTTTAAAAATGCGATCAGTTGTTCCATTGCTTTTGCGCGGTGACTGATAGCATTTTTTTCGGCCATGCTCATTTCGGCAAAAGTTATATCATAACCTTCAGGTTCAAAAATTGGATCATAGCCGAAGCCGCCAGTACCACTCACCTCTTGCCGGATTGTGCCTTCAACCGTACCTTCAAAAAAGTGTTCTTCGCCGTTCCAGATTAAAGAGATTACCGTGCGGAAGCGGGCTTTGCGGTTTGTTTCGCCTTTTAAATTTTCAAGTACTTTATTGATGTTAGCTGCGTGATTGCCATGTGCACCGGCATACCTGGCCGAGTATACGCCAGGTTCCCCATCCAAGGCATCTATTTCCAGTCCGCTGTCATCGCCGAAGCAGTTGAGCTTATACTCAGCATAAACGTGATGGCTTTTGATAGAGGCATTGGCTTTAAACGTAGTGCCTGTTTCCTCAATATCATCAAAACAGCCAATATCGTGCAGGGTTAAAAGCTGAATAGCCCCATTGAGTTTAGCCGAAACCTCATCAAGTTTATGACGGTTATTGGTTGCGAAAACTAATTGCTGCATAGTAATTTAATGATGAGTTTGCTTTATAATGTTTTTACCAGTTCCCAAAAGGTTTTTTTATACTCCACGTTGCTCATCATCTCATCAAACGAGTAACTGTAGAGTACGGTGATCCCGTTTGAGGTTACCGGTTTATTTGGTTTAAGCACTTTGATGTCCTGCGGAAGTGCGTCTCCTCCCAAAACAAGCACTTTGGTTGGCTTAAAAAATGGCTTCAGCTGGCTAAATTTAGTTTCACTGTAATTAGCCAGGTTAAATATAGCTACATCATCCGGGCCAAGCTCCTTACGTTTAAGGATGCTTTCAAGTGCTGTTAAATGCCCGGCATTTATAAACTCGTCGGTTTTATAATGTGTAAGTACCAGGAAGTTCTTTAGGTTTTGGCCTTTATACTTAAACTCAGCAACCGGCGTTTGTATTACAGGTTGAGGTTCAGGGGCTAAAGAAGGGCTGGCTGTTGCTGGTTCGGGTTTTGTATTTTCAATAACCGCGGATGGTGATTGTGCTATGGGAGGTTCAGGTTCGGCAATTTTATCATACAACATTTTATCTGCATTAAGCAGGTAAAGTTCATCCTCTAACAAAAAACGAAACGCGGCCGGGTTCTCAACTTTCACTTTAACAAATTTTAACCAAAAGTAGTTAAACGATCTCAAGCTTTATAGGCATATTAGCACAATTATAGCCTGCTGATTTTATAGAGAATTTTGTTCGGCTATAATTAATAAATTTTACCGAAATTCGTAGTTTTTAACGGGTTAACTATCCCGTTTTATTTAGCATAACAGCGTTACATGAGAAAGTTAGGAGTATTAGTACTTAGTTTTATTTTAACAATAACATTTGCAAAGGCACAGGTAGCATCAGACACGGCGGCAAAGAAACTGGTTAAAGCCGATTCGGTTATTGCACCCACACCCGGTAAAACGCTTGATAAAATTGCAGCAGTAGTTGGGAGCAGCCCTATATTGCTATCAGATATTGAATTGTCATATGCCAATTTCCTGGTGCAGGGTAATCAGCCCGATCCATCGGTTAAGGCCCGTATTTTACAAACATTGTTAACTCAAAAACTACTGGCCCAACAGGCTGCTATTGACAGTATTGAGGTAAAGGAAGAAGACGTTGATGCTAATGTTGACCGCCGTATGCGTGAAATGACTCAGCGTGCCGGCGGGCAGGAAAAACTGGAAGCATTTTTAGGCCGCTCGGTTATTCAGTACAAAGATGAGATCAGGCCCGACCTGAAAGAGCAAATGGTTGCTCAGAAAATGCAGCAGCACATTACCGAAAAACTGAACGTTACACCTCAGGATGTTAAAAAATATTACGACGGAATCCCTAAAGACAGCTTGCCTTCATTTAACAAAGAAGTTGAGGTTGGTGAAATTGTTTTTCAGCCTAAGTTAACCAAAGAAGAAAAAGATCTTTATAAAGCTAAAGCCGAAGAGTTAAGGCAACGTGTAAAAAAAGGTGAAGACTTTGGTACACTGGCAAGGCTTTACTCGCAGGACCCGGGCTCGGCACCAGAGGGTGGTGACCTTGGTTTTGCTGACCGTACCACTTTTGTGAAGGAGTTTACAGCTAATGCCTTTAAGCTAAAGGCTGGCGAGATTTCACCAGTGTTTGAAACCGATTTTGGTTTCCACTTTTTACAGGTAATTGAACGCCGCGGTGAGCAGGTGCATGTAAGGCATATCCTGGTTACACCGATAGTTACGCAGGCCAGTTTAGACAGGGCCAAAGCCAAGGCTGATAGTATTTATAATCTGCTTGTAAAAGATAAAAATATGGCTATTGATTTTTCAAGCGCGGCGGCATACTATTCAGATGATAAAGATACCAAATACAATGGCGGTATGATGCTGAATGCAGAAGATGTACAAAGCCGTTCAACATTTATCCCTACCGATAAACTTGACCCTAAAGTAGCGCTTATTACAGATACCATGAAAGTTGGCAGCATTTCAAAGCCTGATTTGTTTACCGGCGCCGATGGCAAAAAAAGCTATAAGATCTTGTTGCTTAAATCGGCAACCAATGCCCATAAAGCTAATTTAGAGCAGGATTTCCCTAAACTTAAGGAATATGCCTATAATGATAAGGTAAACAAAACTGTATCACAGTGGTTTGAAAAACGCCGCAAGGAAACTTTCATCAAAATTGATAAGGAGTATCAGCAATATGATGTGCTGAAGAAATGGGTAAACACCAATCCTACACTGGTAATCCCCGAAACCAAAATCAAATCATCATCTAAATAATTTTATGCAACACCGTTCTGATGTTGAAGCTGCAGACGCTTTAAAGCGGGCCTACCAGCAAATTCGTGCCGAAATAGGTAAAGTAATTGTAGGCCAGGATGAAGTGATCAAATTTGTGCTGATCTCTATTTTCAGTAACGGACATTGTTTATTGGTTGGTGTGCCCGGTCTTGCCAAAACGTTGCTGGTGCAAACGGTATCGCAGGTGCTCGACCTTGATTTTAAAAGAATCCAGTTTACGCCCGACCTGATGCCGTCAGACATCATCGGTTCAGAAATATTAGGTGAAGACCGTAACTTTAAATTTATTCCAGGCCCTGTTTTTTCAAACATTATCCTGGCCGATGAAATAAACCGTACACCGCCAAAAACACAGGCCGCCCTGCTTGAAGCCATGCAGGAAAAAGCGGTTACGGCAGCCGGTATTACCCATAAACTTGCCCAGCCATTTTTTGTGCTGGCCACCCAGAACCCAATTGAGCAGGAAGGCACCTACCCGTTGCCCGAAGCCCAATTGGATAGGTTCATGTTTAATGTCGCACTAAGCTATCCTTCTTTTAAAGAGGAGCTACAAGTAGTTAAGAATACCACGAGCACTAATAAAACCGAGGTTAATAAAATATTGAATGCCCAGCAGATCATTTATT
Source organism: Mucilaginibacter sp. Mucisp86 (assembly GCF_047324315.1). Taxonomy (NCBI): domain Bacteria; kingdom Pseudomonadati; phylum Bacteroidota; class Sphingobacteriia; order Sphingobacteriales; family Sphingobacteriaceae; genus Mucilaginibacter; species Mucilaginibacter sp. Mucisp86. Next base: position 2,132,350 of record NZ_CP168503.1, on the reverse strand, counting down.
TTCAGCAATTGGTACGTAATATCCCCGTTACTGATAATGTGATGGAATACGCGGTTAAGCTGGTATCAAAAACCCGCCCTAACAGTGAGTTTGCCACGCCTCAAATAAACCGTTTGTTAAGCTGGGGGGCAGGCCCAAGGGCATCGCAGTTTTTGGTATTAGGTGCCAAATGCCACGCCGTACTTAGCGGCAAATATTCGCCGGATATTGAAGATGTACAGGCCGTGGCTAAACCTATCTTGAGCCATCGTATAGTACGCAGCTACCACGCCGAAGCCGAAGGCTTATCTGCAGCTGATATTATCGAGCAGTTGTTTTAGTTGTCTGAATCAGAATTTACAGAATTTTTAGATTAACAGAATAACAAAGAGGCCTTGCAAATTTTGCAAGGCCTCTTTGTTTATTATAAAATTTTGAAAATTCTCTAATTCTGAAAATTCTGATTCAGACAATTATTATTCATTCTCAATCGGCGAGAAAATTTCAAGCAGGATATTCCACCTTTTAGCTTTGTCAATTTCCCAAACCCTTACATAGTTGTAGTTACCAACAACATTGCCTTTGGTAATACGGGCATGACCATAGGTATAAGCAAGATCGTTACTTGCAGCGCGGCCACCATCGGTTGTTTCGGCAGTAATGCTTATAGCTTCATTGTTAATAAACTTCATTACTACGTCGGTTCCTGTCATTGGCGGAAAGCCCGGGAAATAGTAACGGCCTTCGGGGCTTAAAAACTCTTTATAGCTGGCCATAGCCGATAAGGTTAAGCCATGATTAAAAGTTTTGTCGGTGCCTATAATAACATTTTTAGCACCGAAAGGGTCTTTGCTTGGGCCTGAACGCTGCGCCGGATCCGGCTCTTTAAAATCGGTAACGGCTTCTTCTTCGGCTTCGGGGTGTTGGATACCAAGGTCGATAAGGAGCTTTAGCTTACCATCGGTATTGGTACGCCAGATAGATACATAATCGCCATACACTTTATCATCATCGGTTTTGCCATTTTGATATACGTACGGGCCGGCGGTGAATGCCAGGTCGCCATTGGCCGAGATACGCGCAAATTTAGGTTCCCAGCTAAGCTTGCCAGCCTGTTTATCTATTTTGCTATAAAAGTCAACAATTTTAACAGCATCGGGCTTAAAAATAATGCCGTCGGGATCGGCAACTGCCAGGAAGCCCTCTTTTATTCCTTTACGTTCAACTAACTTATCAAAAGCTTGTTCAACACTAACTACCTTGTTTACATTAACAGCGTCCTGCGCAAGAGCAAAAACACTGTAACCAATAAATGTAGCAGCTAATATTATTTTCTTCATATTTATATTCGGGTTTTAGGGAGCAATTTAGTAATAAATTTTAAGTGGAAAACGCAATAGTCAAAATGCATTAAGCAAGTAACATAATTTAACAATAGAATTATTTTTTGCTTTATGCTGAAACGAAGATCTGGGCGAATAATTGCAGCGAGCGAGTTTGATCATCTGAAATAGGCGCAAATATTTGAATTTACTTTATGCTGAGTGAATAAAAATTAATTATCTTCATAACCAATCGCATCTGTTTTTGTTTAAACCAATATAAATTGCTTTCATGAAAAAATTTAACCTTTTCTGCGTAGTTGGATTTTTACTGCTATGTATACAGGCGAAGGCTCAATATTTATCCGATTACACCGGTCGGCCTTATTATCTTAAAACCAACAGTGAAATACAGGGAAATCCGCTGCTTACCGATAATTGGATGAAGGGTACCGTTGATTTCGCTAACGGTAAAACAGCCAATGCAATACTAAATTACAATGTTTATGGTGATGAACTACTATTTAAAAGCCCGCAGGATTCATCGGTTCAGGCATTTGTTGATCAGGTAAAGAGTTTTTCAATAAAAGGTGTTGTGCTGGAAGGAAGCGACCAAACGGATATTACATTTAGCAGCGGTTTTCCGGCAGTAGATGATCAAACAACAAAAACTTTTTACCAGGTGGTGGGAGATGGGAAAGTAAAGCTGCTGCGCTACTATAAAAAGAAAATACTTGAGTCTACCGGCTTTGCCTCGCAGGTAGCTACAAAAACCTTTATAACCGCAAACAGTTATTATTTATTCAGCGATAACAAAATTGCGAAAATCAAACCATCGCAAAAAACTATCCTGCCAGCGTTAAATGATAAAGCCGATAAAATGCAGGAATATATTAAAGCCAATAAGGTTGATTTTAAAAGCGATGTTGCATTAGCTAAATTATTCAGCTATTACAACTCGCTTTAAAATATGGTAACTGTTATCAGGCTTTGCTCCAGGTAGTGCCTTCCTTACTGTCTTTTAACTGGAAACCTATCTGCGATAAACCGTCGCGTATCTTATCTGAGGTAGCATAATCTTTATTGGATTTTGCTTCGCTGCGCAGATCTACAATAAAGTTTAATACTTTGGGTAAATCATCATTGGCAGCCTGTTCATTTTGCAGGCCCAGTACATCAACCACAAATAAATTCATCAATGCAGTTAACTGCTCAAGGTTAGCAGCATCAATTTTCATTTTGCCATCATATACTGAATTAATAATGCGTGAGGCTTCAAATAACTCGGCAATTAAAACAGGGCTGTTAAAATCATCGTTCATAGCCGCGTAGCAGCGTTCCATTAACGGTGCAATTTCAACTTCGGTAGTAGCAGAGGCTTTTAATCCGTCGTTAAGTAGTGCAAAGGCGTTCATGAGGCGTTTAAAACCTTTTTCAGACGCTTCCATGGCTTCGTTGCCAAAGTCAAGCGTGCTGCGGTAATGAGCCTGCAGCATGAAGAACCTTACCGTCATAGGGCTGTAGCCTTTGTTCAGTATAGAATTTTCGCCGCTGAACAGTTCATGCGGAAGAAAGCTGTTGCCCAATGATTTTGACATTTTTTGCCCGTTTACTGTAAGCATATTGGTATGCACCCAGTAATTTGCCGGGTTAGTGCCGCAGCAGGCCACGTTTTGAGCAATTTCGTTGGTATGGTGCGTTGGCACAAGATCAAGCCCGCCACCGTGAATATCAAAGTGGCTGCCAAGATACTTCTGGCTCATAGCCGAGCATTCCAGGTGCCAGCCCGGGAAGCCCACGCCCCATGGCGAAGGCCATTTCATCAGGTGCTCGGGCTTTGCTTTTATCCACAGGGCAAAATCAAGTTTGCCATGCTTTTCCTGCTGACCGCCAAGTGTACGGGTATTATTTAAAAGATCTTCAAGGTTACGGCCACTTAATATGCCATAGTCCTGGCTTTTGTTATATTTTTCAACATCAAAGTAAATGGAACCATCAACCTCATAGGCATAGCCTTTTTCAAGAATGGCTTTCACCATTTCTATCTGCTCAATGATATGCCCGGTTGCAGTAGGTTCTATACTTGGCGGCAGGTTGTTTAATACTTTCATTACATCCCTGAAACCAACAGTGTATTTTTGGACTATCTCCATTGGCTCAAGCTGTGCAAGCTTGGCCTTTTTTGCAATTTTGTCTTCGCCCTCGTCGCCCGCATCTCCCTCAAGGTGGCCGGCATCGGTAACGTTGCGCACGTAGCGCACCTTGTAGCCAATGGCTGTAAGGTACCTGAATATAAGGTCGAAAGATATATAAGTACGGCAGTTGCCTAAGTGAACATCGCTATAAACTGTAGGCCCGCAAACATACATGCCAACATGCGGCGCGTTAATGGGCTTAAATAATTCTTTTTTACGTGTTAAAGTGTTGTAAACAAACAAATTTTGTTGCATGAGCGCAAACTTACGATTTTTTCAATTTCAAGCTACGGCCCAGCCGCTTTCGGCTTTATTTTTACAAAGGAACGGCAATGGTTTATTAGTTCAATATGAGGTCGCTGCGTAATGGATAATGATCAGACAGTTTTTTTTCGATTACCTTGTAGTTGAAAACCGAAAATTGCTTGCTGCTCATGATATAATCTATCTGGTAATTAGGGAAATCGCCGTTATAGGTACGCCCTAAGCCCGAGCCTTTTTCGCGGAATGAATTGTTTAAGCCTTTGGCCATTTGGTTAACCGCGAATGATGATGGCGTATCATTAAAATCGCCGGCTATAATATATGGGTACGGACATTGGGCTGCATGCTCTTTTACTTTAAAAACCTGCTCGGCCCTTTTCATAAATGCAGTTTTCAGTTTGCTCCCGAGGCGTTTGGTTGATTTGATATCTGTTTTGCCTTTTTTGGATACGCTGTCGATATATTTATAGTCATCCGGATCAAAATTGATAGATTGCAGGTGTACATTGTAATACCTGAAAATTTTATCGCCCTTTTTAATATCGGCATATAAACACTGATTACCTGATGTTCTGTCAGCCGCCAAACGGATCATTCCCTTTGATATAATGGGGTATTTAGAAAAGATAGCCATTCCAATAGCTTCGAGACTGTTAAAGCTGAAAGGCTCAAAATAAAAGTTATTGCTACCTAAAATCTTACAAAGGGAATCCCGTGTTTCGTACTGGCCTTTGTTGCGTGTGTAAAACTCCTGGAAGCCTATTACATCCGGCTGCTCGTTGTCAATGAGCGACAGAATCTCATGTTTGGTCGAGATATCATTGCTGAACCCAAAATGCTTGAAATTATGCACATTATAGGTCATTACGTGCACTACATTGAGCCCGGGAGGTAATGAAAAGCTTGATTTAAACCTGAAACCGATATTGTTATTAAGTACTCCCCAGCCAAGTAAAATGCTGACCAACGAGAGCAGAAACTGCCAGCGTTTACGCAGCAGCCAGTACAACATCATAATTACATTGAGCAGTAGTATTGGAGGATAGGCGAGACCGAAGAAAGCAAATATCCAATACTTGCGGGGATCAATGGAAGGAGCTAAATAACCTATCAATAAAGCAAAACAGAAAAACAGGTTTATCCATAATAAAACCCTGCTGAAGATACTTTGCTTTTTTTTAATCATTTAGTCCTGTTTGCTTGCGCGCGATAAAATTTCCCGTTCCTGCTTGCTTAAACTGTTATATCCAGATTGCGATATTTTATCTAAAATGCGGTCAATCTCTTCCTGGCGTGGATAATCTGAGGCATTTTTACCCATATTATTTGAAACAACTTTCAGTTTAGGTTTTGATTTAAATAGTTTGGCTATACCGCCAACCCAATCGTGTCCCTTTTGCAGCTGTTTGATATACACAAATCCCATTAAAGCACCACCTATGTGGGCAATTTCGCCGCCGGCGTTTGCGCCAACTATGCCCAAAAAGTCAATAACAAGGATTACAAATACCAACCATTTTAATTTTACAGGCCCAAATAAAATTAATGATATTGTATAATCGGGCAGTAATGTAGCAGTTGCCACAACAATGGCCATTACGCTGGCCGATGCGCCAACAATGGTGCTGCTCTGCGCCGCATTAGCGCTGGTAAATGCAGGAAGCAAATTGAGGGCCAGCAAGTATAGTAACGCACCGGCAATACCGCCCATTAAATATAAACCTATAGTGCGCTTATTGCCAAGGTACTCCTCAAAGATCTGCCCCATCCAGTAAAGCCAAAGCATATTGAACAGGATATGGAGTACACCCGCATGCATGAACATATAGGTTAAGGGCGTCCAGAAGCGCTTAAGCAAATCGGGCAGGTATGCCGGCATATTCAGATACTTATCGGCGTAAAGTAAAATGATGCTACCTCCGAAATGCGTTAACAGTTGTTCAACTATTGCCGAAATATTTATTACCAGAAAAACAATCACATTGATGCCGATAAGCAAGTTCAGCCTATTGCCGGAGCGCAGCATTTTGTAGTGGATATTTTGCCAAAGAGTGCTCATAATAAAGCTGTATTACAAAGATAACTACTGTTATTAATAAAAATTGTTTGGCCGTTGTAATCGCCAAATTTTAACTAATAAAAACCCGATAAGCGCTCCGCCGAGGTGTGCAAAGTGCGCTACCGAATCACCGGAAAATTGTTTCACCCCTAAAAATAATTCCACCACCACATATACGGGAATAATGTATTTTGCCTTAACAGGTACGGGTATAAACAATATCATCAGTTCAAGATTTGGGAATAACATGCCAAAAGCTATCAACAAACCAAATATCGCACCTGATGCACCAACGATAGGTGTACCATAAATATCAAAAAGTTTCTGCGCATTTGCACCATATTCTAAATAAGATGATTGCAATGCAGGATGATCAATGGTAAAACTGCCGGTTATGCCATGCACTTCTATGGCCTGCACCGCTATCTGAAAAAGGATTGCTCCTATCCCGCATAAAAAATACAGGTTAAAGAAACGTTTTGAGCCGATGGCATATTCTACGATAGGGCCAAAAGAAAACAGGGCAAACATATTGAAGAAAATATGGCTCCAACCACCATGCAAGAACATGTAGGTGATAAGCTGCCACAGCTTAAAGTAAGGCGAATTAAAATAAAAACCGCCTAACAGCGGTACTATTTTAGCATCATAAAATTGGCCGAATAGTACAAATGGCAAAAAACATATAATATTTATAATCAGCAGGTTTTTAACAACAGGTGTAAGGTTGGCAAAAGGTGATTGATTGTATCCGTTCATATATAATTTAGCCCAAGGCTATTTTTCAAATCGTTCCATTAATTCGTTCATAGTAAAGGTACTGATTACGGGCTTACCGTTCAATGCCTGGTTAGGTGATTGACAGGCAAAAAGCTGGTCGATAAGCTGGTTCATTTCCTCTACTGATAATTTTGTTCCTGTTTTAATAGCGCCGTTACGGGCCAGTGAACGGGCAAGGTTATCACGTTTATCTAATTTAAGGATTGCCAGATTGTTTTTAAAACCTTCCAGCAAATGTTCTAACAGTTCATGTTCACCTACGTTATTTAGTTCGGCCGGGATTCCCTCAACAACTACTGTATTTTTCCCAAACTCGCGGATGTCAAATCCTAATGCGCGGATGTCAGGTAAAAGTTCTCTCAATAACTCAAAATCAGAACCATTTAGTGTTACCGATTGCGGAAATAAACTTTGCTGGCTTACCCCCGAATGATTTTGCAGCTGAAGCAAAAAGCGTTCGTACAAAATACGCTCATGCGCAGCCTGCTGGCTAATAAGCATAAAGCCCGATTTTATCGGCGACAGGATAAACCGGTTATGGATCTGGAACAGTTGGCGCTCACTTGGTTTGCTTACATCCTGTTCATCAATCGCTATGGTTTTTTCCTCGTGGATCTCATGTTGAAAAAGGGTTTCTTTTTTGCTGATCTCATACAGCGTATCCCAGTTTTGCGGTATCGGGTCTTTTTTATATCCACCACTATCCCTTAAAAAAGGATGTTCCTGCCTGGGCTTTTCTTCCTTGTTGGCAAAGGGATTAAAATCCGGATTAAAGGAAATGGTAGGCGCTATGATCTCTTCAAATGGCTTGGGGGTGATGAGGTGTTCAATGCTGTTTTCCTGGTCAAAATCTAAACTTGGCGTAATGTTATACCGGCCTAATGATCGTTTTACCGCCGAACGGATAATGGCGTAAATAGCCTTCTCGTCCTGGTATTTGATCTCTGTTTTAGTAGGATGCACGTTGATGTCGATCTTTGAAGGATCAATATCAATAAACAGTACATAAAACGGGAAGCAATCATCCGGTAGCAATTCTTCAAACGCCGTAGTTACTGCATGGTTAAGATATGAATCGCGGATGAAGCGGTTGTTTACAAAAAAGAACTGTTCGCCACGGGTTTTACGCGCAAACTCGGGCTTGCCCACAAAACCGCGCAGCTTAATGATGGTTGTCTCTTCTTCAACCGGAACAAGCCGCTGGTTATAATTATTGCCAAACAGGTGTACAATGCGCTGTTTAAGCGTAGTCCCCGGTAGGTGATAAACCTCCTGGCTGTCATGATGAAGGGTGAAAAATATCTGAGGGTTTGCTAATGCCACACGTTGAAACTCGTCAATAATATGACGCATCTCTACCGGGTTACTTTTTAAAAAGTTTCGGCGGGCTGGAGTGTTATAAAACAGATTTTTTACGGAGATAGAAGTGCCGGTATTAGCCGCGCATGGTTCCTGGCTTATCACTTCCGAACCTTCGATGGTTATACAGCTACCCAGCTCATCCTCATGGCGGCGGGTTTTAAGCTCAACCTGGGCAATAGCGGCGATAGATGCCATAGCCTCTCCCCTGAAACCCATGGTACGAATGGCAAACAGGTCATCGGCCTTACGTATTTTTGAAGTTGCATGGCGCTCAAAACACATGCGTGCATCGGTAAGGCTCATGCCACACCCATTATCAATAACCTGGATCAGTGATTTGCCGGCATCTTTAATAATAAGCTGGATTTTATCTGCACCTGCATCAATAGCGTTTTCAACCAATTCTTTTACTGCAGAAGCCGGTCGCTGCACTACTTCGCCTGCGGCAATCTGGTTGGCAACGGCATCCGGTAAAAGCTGAATAATGTCTGACATCTAAAAAAAATTCCCTTCAATTTCTATTTCGATGCTAAATTAAATATTTGATGGCATAACTTTATGATTTGATAGTTGTATATACTTTTGTGACTTAATACAATTACAATAATCATACAATCACTTTATGAAGAGACTATTGCCCGCGCTGCTATTACTGGCAGCAGCCTGCAAACAAAAGGAATACAATGCCGATATGCTGGTGAAAAACGCGGTTGTTTACACCGTAGATAGTAATTTTACAACAGCAAATGCATTTGTAGTAAGTGGTGGAAAGATCCTTGCAGTAGGCAATGCCGATTCCCTTGAACAAAAGTACAATGCCCGCGAAGTGCTTGATGCAAACGGTGCGGCTGTTTACCCTGGCTTTATTGATGCCCACGCTCATTTTTATGAGTATGGTATGGGCCTGCAGCAGGTAAACCTGGTAGGCACCCATAGCTGGCCCGAAATTATCGACTCGGTAAAAACTTACGCCGAGCGTAATACTGATGGCTGGATCATCGGTAATGGCTGGGATCAGAACGACTGGACTAATAAACATTTCCCTGATAAGGCAAAGCTGGATTCGCTGTTCCCGGTACGGCCGGTGATACTTAGCCGTGTTGACGGCCACGCCGCCATAGCCAACCAGGCGGCACTTAATATTGCCGGCGTTAAGCCCGGGCAAACTATTAATGGAGGCGAAATTGAAACCAGTAACGGAAAGCTTACCGGGATACTGGTTGATAACGCAGTGGGTATAGTTACCCGCAAAATTCCGGAGCCTACAGCAGCTATGGTAGATACAGCCCTCCTTTCGGCACAGAAAAATTGTTTTACTGTGGGGTTAACTACAATTGATGATTGCGGATTGCCTTACACCATGATAAATACAATTAATGAGCTGCAACATAAAGGCGACCTGAAAATGCGCCTGTATGTGATGCTGGCCGACAGACAGGAAAACTATGACTATCTTTTTAAACATGGCATCATTAAAACACCTGGTTTAAATGTAAGGGCTTTTAAGGTTTATGCTGATGGAGCGCTTGGGTCAAGAGGAGCATGTTTGTTAAAACCTTATGCCGACTCGGCCAAATGGAATGGCTTTTTGCTGAGCAGTCAAAAACATTTTGAAGAAATAGCACCAAAGATCGCAGCTCATGGTTTTCAGATGTGCACCCATGCCATCGGCGATTCGGCAGTGCGGGTGATGCTTAAAATTTATGCTGCTAACCTGAAAGGTAAAAACGATTTGAGATGGCGTATTGAGCACTCGCAAATAGTATCACCTCAAGACATTGATCAATTTGGAGCTTACAGCGTTATCCCATCGGTACAGCCCACCCATGCAACATCAGATATGTACTGGGCAGGCAAAAGGCTTGGCAGTGAAAGGCTTAAAACGGCTTATGCTTATAAACAATTGCTGAAGCAAAATGGATGGCTGCCGCTTGGTACCGATTTCCCGGTTGAGAATATTAACCCGCTTTATACGTTTTATGCAGCGGTTGAGCGTAAAGATCTGAAAGGTTTCCCCGAAGGTGGCTTCCAGCCCGAAAATGCTTTGAGCAGGATCGACGCATTAAAAGGTATGACCATCTGGGCTGCCAAAGCCAACTTTGAAGAAAAGGAAAAAGGCAGCATTGAACCTGGTAAGTTTGCCGATTTTGTGATATTGGATAAGGATATCATGAAAGTAAAGGGCAGCGAGATCTCAACAGTCAAAGTGACAAAAACCTATATAAACGGAGTTAAAGTATATGATAAAAAATAAATGGGGCCGTGTTCCTTTAGTACTATTAGGGTTTGCATTATTTAATACCGCTTGTGCTCAAAACCCGCCATTAACAGGGCAGGCCTTCATTGCCGAAGAAAGATTGGTTGGTAACTCAACTGTATTACTTAATAATGCCTCGTACCTGGTGCCACTGCAAAAGCTGGAGGAATTGAAAATTGCCAGTGTGCATTTCAGCAATCAATATGCTACTGTTTTTGATAGCCTGTTAAATAAATATAACAAAGTAGACCCGTTTGATGGCAACACCTATTCGGGCAATAAAACGCTGGCAAACCTTACTTCCGATCTGAAGTTTTATAATACCATCATAGTGCAGGTAAACGATGCTGATCTGAGTAACCCTGATTTGATCGACTTTATCAGCTCTAACCAAAAAAACAAGAATGTTATTGTCGCAGCTTTTGGTAATGGTTCAGTGTTAGGTAAGCTTGACGTGGTTAATGCCCCGGTGATCTGGACGGAGCGGGTATCCCAGGTATCGGCCATGTATAGTGCCGAAGCTATATTTGGGGGGATAGCTATTTCTCAAAAATTAACAAAAAACTACAGCCCAGTTTATAAAACCGGGATGGGGTTTATCACAGATAGAACCCGCCTTCAATATACTGTTCCGGAAGAGGCTGGCATCAACGCTGCCAATTTGCAGGGTATCGACAATATAGCACAGGAAGCTATCCGGGAACACGCTACGCCGGGCTGCGTGGTATTGGTTGCTAAAGATGGCAAAGTGATATTTAATAAAGCTTATGGCTATCACACTTATGATAATGCAATACCCGATAAGCTTACCGATATTTTTGACCTGGCCTCAATGACTAAGGTATCGGCAACTACTATGGAGGCTATGCAGCTTACCGATCAGGGCAAGTTAAGCCTTGAGAAAACCCTTGGCGATTACATTCCGCTGGCACGCAAAAGCAATAAGAATGATATCCAAATCCGCGAAGTGTTGCTGCATCAGGCTGGTTTAATTCCGGATATCCAATCGTTTGAAAAGGTGAAACCGACTGACCACAGTACCGATTCATCAGCTGCTTATCCTACAAAAGTATCAGACCATTATTATCTGCGTAAGGACTATTATAAAGATGTAATGTTCCCTGAGATGCTAAGTTCGCCCCTGAAAACGCGTGGGCAGTACGTATACAGTGATGTCAGCATGTTATTTATGCAGGAGGTGGTTGAAAATATTACTGCCGTACCGCTCAATATCTATGTGCAGCAACATTTTTATACACCGCTGGGGATGCAAACTGCAGGTTTTTTGCCCTTATACCGTTTTACGCCCGACAGGATAATACCAACCGAGAATGATAAGGAATACCGTATGTCGTTATTGGATGGTTATGTGCATGATCCAACATCGGCACTTTTAGGTGGGGTTGCCGGGCACGCCGGTTTATTTGCCAGTGCTAATGATGTGGCCATATTGTACCAAATGGTTTTAAACAAAGGCAGTTATGGCGGTACCCAGTATTTTAAGCCGGAAGTAGTTGATCTGTTTACTTCCAAACAATCGCCGGTAAGCCGCCGTGGTTTGGGATTTGACCGTTGGGACCCGATAGCCGACAGGCACTATCCCTCAAAATTGGCATCTGATCAAACTTATGGGCATACAGGTTTTACCGGCACCTGTATCTGGGTCGATCCGAAATATAATCTGGTTTATATATTCCTGTCAAACAGGGTAAATCCCTCTGTAGGCAGTAAATTAGGAAGCCTTAACATCAGGCCAAGGATTCAGGATGTGGTTTATGAGGCGATAGCTAAAGGATTGTAAGGGGATATCGAAATTCGAATGTTCTATTTCGGATTTTGATTTTTTAATGCCGCAAGCTTATATGTTTGCGGCATCTTTATTTTATAAGTTTCCTGGCGCACGTACGAAGAGCTGGAAAAGAACAAAGGGCGTTGTGCCTTTTAAACAATAAAGTGGTAACTTTATCTAATTCCGAAATCGAACATCCGAACTCCCAAATCAGAAGATGCGCTATTTCACCATCCAGCCGCCGGCCGAATTGAAACCTTATGTAAGATTTTACTGGGTGCTTGAGCATGAGCTGGGCGCTGATGAGCCATCATATATTTATCGTTCTGTTGCCGATGGGTGTACTGAAATGGTGTTTCACTATCGCTCTGCATTTAATGAGCTAACAGATAAGGGTAATCAAGATGCGGGTCCATCAGGTATCCAGTTTCAAACCACGCAATACCGGCGTTTTATTACAACCGAAAGCTTTGGCATTTTTGGTGCCTATATCTATCCTTTTGCCGTTCCTTATATTTTTAATATCCCCAGTAGTCAAACCAGCAACCTTGCGTTTGATTTTAATACTTTCTTAAACCGGCCGGGCCGGGAATTGGAAGAGCAAATTATGTTGGCCGCCGACAATTATAAACGGGCGGAGATCCTGTCGGCTTTTTTAATTGCCCGCTTACGTGAAAATGTGTTAAAAGATGATAGGATGGCGATAGCTATCAGGGATGTGATCCACAATAAACAGTACAGAACAGTTAGTCAACTGGCCGATGCTTATAACCTGTCTTCAAGGCAGTTTGACCGTAAGTTTAAGGAGGACGCAGGGTTTAGTCCCAAAACCTACATGCGGTTGGTGCGCCTGCAGGACGCATTGAGGCAGTACAATACCAATAAAACCCTGACTCAGATAGCTATGGAATGCGGATATTATGATCAGTCGCACTTTATTCATGATGTAAAGGAATTTACGGGTTATCATCCGGGCTTTTATTTTTCGGGCAAGGCCGAGGGAACTGAATACCGGGATGCATAATGTCCGGTTTTTACAATTTTGAGAGTTGTGAGGCGGCTAATTTTGAATAAAATATCAAAAAGCTATGGCAACAATAAACATTCCCGAAAATTATCAGGCTGTAATGCCTTACCTCGTTGTTAAAAACGGCGCTAAATTCATCGAATTTACTCAAAAGGTTTTTGGCGCAACGGAACAGTTCAAAACCATGCGCGATGAGCATATTATTATGCATGCTGAGGTTAACATCAATGGCGGTACCATCATGTTTGCCGATTGTACAGACTCCTATGCGCAGCAAAATGCCGGTATATTTGTTTATGTGGAAAGCTGCGACGATACCTACCAAAAAGCCCTTGATAATGGAGCGGAAAGTATTATGCCCCCTGCCGATCAATCTTATGGCCGGAGTGCCGGTGTAAAAGATCCGTTTGGCAATACCTGGTGGATCACTAATCCCTGATTTTTGTATCGGTGATTATAAAAGCAGTTGCCTGCGGGCTTTCAAATGGAGCTGTCAAAAAAACGTGATGATTTATCGTATGAGGGTAATTTTTGAAGGACGTCGGGGCGCCTCCTGCCTTTAATTTATTACTTTTAGGCTGTCGATAAGCTTTGGTTAGGGTAAGAAATCAGCCCCAGAACATAAGGCATTCATCGACAATGTTTTGCTTAGCAGCCCTACATCTTCAGCGTTTTATTAATCACCATAACTGAAAAACAAAATGAGTAAAATTACAGTAAAAGACGGAACCGAAATTTATTACAAGGACTGGGGAACCGGACAACCATTGGTTTTTCATCATGGCTGGCCCCTGTCTGCAGATGACTGGGATGCCCAGATGTTCTTTTTCCTTGAACAAGGTTTCCGCGTTATAGCACACGATCGCCGCGGGCATGGCAGATCAAGCCAAACTGCAACCGGCAACGAAATGGATACTTATGCAGCTGATGTTGCCGAGCTTGTTGAGGCGCTTGACCTGAAAGATGCTGTTCACATCGGGCACTCTACAGGTGGCGGCGAGGTTATCCACTACGCTGCCAAATATGGAAAAGGTCGTATAGCAAAAGCAGTGTTGATCAGCGCGGTTCCGCCTGTGATGGTACAAAGTGAAAGCAACCCTGATGGTGTGCCGATTGCTGTATTTGATGGCATCCGTGAGAGCACCGCAACTCAAAGGAATCAATTTTACCAGGATCTGACTATTCCGTTTTACGGCTATAATCGTGAAGGTGCTAAAGTTTCGCAAGGTATCAGGGACAACTGGTGGCGCCAGGGCATGATGGGCGGCATTAAAGCACATTATGATTGCGTTAAAGCTTTTTCGGAAACAGATTTTACAGAAGACCTTAAAAGTGTAGATATTCCTGTACTTATTTTGCATGGCGAAGACGACCAGATTGTTCCGTTTGCAAACTCAGCGCTAAAATCTATCAAACACCTGAAAAACGGCAAATTGATCTCCTATCCGGGTTTCCCGCATGGCATGCCTACTACTGAGGCAGCAACCATCAACAAGGATCTTTTAGCTTTTATTAAAGAATAATCTTTTATCAATTACTGTATTAAAGCAAACGGCTATCCCGCAAAGGATAGCCGTTTGTGTTTTGTCATAATCGTTTATCACAATAATATCTGAAGGCTTGCTACTGAAATGTTTATTATTTTTGAGTAATGCATCCGGAATTTGAAACATACCTGCGAAAAGGTAGTGACATGGCTGAAGAAACGATCCGCCGGATCAGTGACATGGCCGTGCCGCGAAACCTGCGCCGTAACGAACTTCTTTTCAGTGCAGGCGAAATATGCAGGCATAAAGTTTTTGTGATGAGCGGATTGTTACATACTTTCAATATCTCTGCCGGCGGTAATCAGCATATCCTGCAATTTTCGCCCGAAAACAGCTGGACGCTGGATGTTGAAAGTTACGATAGGCAGATACCTTCGCAAGTAAGTATTGGTGCAGTAGAGCCCAGCCGTGTACTCAGCTGGCAAAAAAAGGATTTCGATATGTTGCTGGCAGAAGTGCCGCAATTGAAAAAGTTTGCCGAAGACCTCATAGCCCGCAACACGCATTACAGCCGTAAGCGGATCCTGCTTTCATTAAGCGCCACACCCGAAGAAAAGTATGAAGATTTTGTTCAAACCTTTCCAAACTACCTTGCCCGTTTGCCCCTGCGCATGATAGCCGCCTATGTGGGCATCTCCATAAAAACCCTTACCCGCATCAGGCACGCGCAGCTTCAGCGTTAATTGTAATTATGGTCATGTGACCATCTTTGGCAGGATTTTATTGGAGAGTTTTGTATCAAATAAAATCATTGACTTATGCGTGTATTTGTAACCGGAGCCTCGGGATTTGTAGGCTCAGCAGTAGTAAAAGAACTTTTAGGGGCTGGCCATGAAGTACTCGGCCTTGTCCGCTCAGATAAGGGAGCCGAACAATTAGCATCAACAAGTGCCGAAGTATACCACGGCGATGTAAATGACCTGAAGTTTATTCAAAAAGGCGCTGCCGCTTGTGATGCCGTTATTCACACGGCCTTTAACCACGATTTTTCGCAGTATAAAGCTAATTGCGAAGCCGACCGAAAAGTAGTTGAAGCCTTAGGTGCTGCACTGACGGGGACAAATAGGCCGTTGGTTATTACATCCGGCGTTGGCCTGTTAAATTATGGTCGCCTGGTGACCGAAGATGATATGGTGCCCGCCACATCAGATGTTATAGCACGTGCAGCCTCCGAAGAGGCTGCTGCAGTTGTAGCCGCAACGGGCGTGAAAGTTTATATAGTGCGCCTGCCTATTGTACATGGCGAAGGCGATAATGGCTTTGTGCCAATAGTTATCAATATGGCGAAGGAAAAAGGTGAATCGGCTTATATAGGCGAGGGCAACAATCGCTGGCCTGCTGTTCACCGTTCAGATACCGCGGCGTTATATCGTCTGATCGTAGAGAAACAACCGGAACTCAGCGTGATTCATGCGGTAGATGAGCAAGGCATTGCATTTCGGGACATTGCGGAAACAATTGGCAAGGGCTTGAATTTGCCGGTGCTTAGCAAAACCGGTGATGAGGCGGCGGCACATTTTGGCTGGTTTCTGCACTTTGCCGCAATGAATTGTCGTGCATCCAGCGAAAAAACACGTGCTGCTTTAAATTGGCAACCTAAAGCTTCCGGGTTAATTACCGATATTGCTGTAGCCGGCTATCTCCGGAAATAAACAATTTATAACTTAGTGCACAGCAAAGAGGCCCGCGTTATACAATAACAACGGCCTCTTTGCTATGATTAACAGAGGTAGGTACAGTGGCGATGATTATACCCCCCAGGTAACTAAGCCGCGGATAATTTCATAATAGGCGTCGCTCACGGGCAGCTCAATGCCTGCTAATTGCACCTTACGTTTTTGTAAAGATTTTATTTTATGTACCGGAACAATATAGCTGCGGTGAATCCGCTGAAATTTGGCAGCAGGCAGCTTTTTTAACACTTCTTTTAAGGGGATTAATGTAAGAACCGGTTTATCATTGGTTAAATGGATCCGGATATAGTTTTCCATGCTTTCAATATACCTGATGGCGCTCAAAGCGATCTTTATAACCTTGTATTCCGACTGTACATACAGGCTTTCATCTATCTCGTTCGGTTTACCTTTCGCGGCGTTTTTATATTGATGGATCATAAGCGCTTTTTCTACCGCACGGGTAAAGCGTTCAAATTCAATTGGTTTTTCAATAAAATCTATAGCTTCCAACTCAAAACCTTCATAAGCATAGTTCCGGTAGGAAGTGGTGAAAATGATCATTGGCTTTATCGTTAACGATTTTGCCAGGTCGATACCAGTAATATCGGGCATATTGATATCTGAAAAAATCAGGTCGACCGGTTTGCTTTTCAAGAATTCGGCAGCTGAAACTGCGTCTTCAAATGTTCTTATAAGCTGCAAGTCGGGAAAGCGTGATACATACTCGTCTATGAGCCGTAATGCCAAAGGCTCGTCATCAATAGCTATACATTTTAAAGTCATGACTAATTTTGTAAAGTTAGTTGAACAATATACTCCTGGTTATTATCGCTGATATCTAATAAATATTTGCCGTTATATAAATGCTCTAAACGGCGACGGGTGTTCTTAATGCCTATCCCGGTGCCCCCGTATTTGCTATTTGAGCTAAAAATCTTGTTTTTACAATAAAAAACCAAGCTTTCTTCGCTGATATTCAATTTAATACTGATAGTCGATGCTTCGTGTTTACTAACGCCGTATTTGAAAATGTTTTCAATAAAGGTCATTAATAACAGCGGCGCTATTTGCTTTTGGTCAATGTCTCCATCTACTTCAAAGTCAACAATGGTAAGGTTACCTGTGCGTAAACGCTGTAATTCGATATAACTGGTAATACAATCAATTTCGCGTTGCAGTGGGGCAAAATTCCCAGCTATATCTTCTGTAATATAACGCATAATTTTTGAGAGTCGCAACACGCTGTCGGCTGCATGGTCATCTCTTGTTAAAACAAGCGTATAAATATTGTTCATTGTATTGAACAAAAAGTGCGGGTTGATCTGTGCTTTCAAAAAAGAGAGCTCGGCGGTTGCCTTGTCTGCCTCTGCCCGGGAGGCCCTTTGCTCGGTAATTAGCCATTTCCTGATGATTTTGGAAGCGGCACTAAAGGCTAAAAGCGTAAAGAAGATAAAAAAGCTTGTAATATCCAGGGGCTGTTTAAACGGCGACCTGCTTAAAGGCCTGTCCCGGTATGAGGACCGCCCGGGGCTCTGCCCGGGTGGACGTTTTTCGTTATGAGAGTGATATGCGATTACCGGGCGACCAATGTTTTCATGCTCGCTGATATGAAGCAATCTGTCAAAAGGCCGGATACAAAATACGCCAAACAGCAAAAAAAATGCAGCAAAACCATATGCAACACATTTTTTATTGAGTAGCAGCCATTTAACAAAAAAAATATTGCTGTAAAAAACAACCATAAAAGTAAGCCCGAACAACCAGTAATCGGTGTTATGCAAAAGGATGATGATATCGCTAAATCCACTGCCGCTATTCAGAAAGACCAGCGGAATGGCCATGAGCGTTATCCAGCCTGCAATATGCAGAATGATCGAAATAGTTTTAATGCGAGGCATGCTATAAAGTAACACAAACGCTTTGTACAGAAAAACAAACCATCGGTGACAGGGCTAAATGTATAGATGAAATGCCAATACAATTACCTGAAGGCTAAATCTCATCTAAAAGGAACATCAGCATAAAAGATATCGATTTGAAGTATCAATACTCTTTTCGTCACTAAAAACGGGTCATTCATCTATGCCCGGTTTCTTAAATTAAAGGTTGCCGTTAGGTTTACATCGGGTTAAAGAAACTCTTGTGCATTTATCACAATCATACAGAAATAAGTACAGAAGTTATGTGGCTGATAATATGAAATTTAGACTATTGGTATTATGCACACTTTTATTGAGCACCGCGAGATTATATGCACAGGAAAGGGCTATCTCGGGAACGGTTATCGATAGCGTTTCCCATGCCCCAATTAATGGTGTTACCATTGTTTTAAACCCAATAAATAAAACAACTATTACCGGCGAAACCGGGCATTTCTCCTACAGAAATGTAGAGCCGAAAGTACTATCCCTTACTATCACAGCTGTAGGCTATCAAAAAAAAGTAATTGAACTTACCCGGGATAGCTTTATTCCGCTGATAAGCCTGAGCCCAAAGCAAACTTTGTTGACAGATGTGGTGATCACGGCAAACAACCTCAATCCCAATAAAACTATCAGCGAAACGGATATAAAATTACGCGGTGTGTCCAATTCGCAGGAAGTACTGCGCACGGTTCCGGGCTTGTTTATTGGTCAGCACCAGGGCGGTGGTAAAGCCGAGCAGATCTTTTTGCGGGGATTTGACAATGACCACGGCACCGATATCAACATGAGTGTTGACGGTATGCCCATCAATATGGTATCGCAGGCACACGGACAAGGGTATGCCGATAGTCATTTCATCATCCCCGAAACTATTGAAAGCACAGATTACCAAAAAGGGATGTATAATGCGGAGAAAGGAGACCTGGCCGTTACCGGATATGTAAATTTTAACACTGCCAATGCGATAAATACTAACCAAATTAAAATAGAAGGTGGGCAGTTTGATACTTACCGTGTGTTTGGCATGGTCAACTTGCTCGGCAATAAAGCAAAAGCCAATAACCAATCCTGGTATGCAGCTTCAGAATACAGGTATAGCGACGGTTATTTCGATAACCCGCAGCATTTTAAACGCTTCAATTTTTTCACCAAATATCATGGCCGGTTAAATACTAACAATTGGCTAACGGTAAGTGCTTCTGCCTTATCAAGTTCTTGGAAAGCGTCGGGCCAGATTCCGGAAAGTGCAGTGAGCGATGGTTTGGTAGGGTTTTACGGTGCGCTTGATCCCAACGAAGGGGGGATCGCGTCGCGTATCAATGTAAACGCACAGCTTTTAACTCAATTGTCTAATCATGATATCCTTAAAAACCAGCTCTATTATTCGCGTTATAAATTTGACCTGCACACCAATTTTACCTTTTACCTGGCGGATACCGTTAATGGCGATGAAATTCGTCAGCGGGAAGCACGCAATTTGTACGGTTATAACGGTAGTTACAAACACGAGGGGTTTATTGGAAATGCAAAACTCACAACAGAAATGGGGATCAACGTCAGGCTGGATATAACAAAGGGCTCGGAGTTGTCGCACACTGTCAATAACTCCACAGTTATTAATCCTATCAAATCAGGTGATATTACTGAACTGGGTGCGGGAGTTTATTTGAATGAGATATTTCAGTTCAACTCAAAGTTCACTATGAGTGCAGGATTAAGGTTTGATCAGTTCTATTACCGTTATAATAATAAACTGGCTACCGACAGTACACTTCATGGTATTGGTATTTATACCGCCACCAATAATATTGTGAGCCCCAAACTAAATTTTTACTATCAGCTTAATGATAAAACCCAGCTTTATTTATTAACAGGAAAAGGCTTCCATTCCAACGACACGCGGGTAGTGGTAGCGGAGGGCGGTTTGCAAACTCTGCCTGCAGCATACGGTGCAGACCTGGGTACAGTATTTAAACCAGCCAAAAACCTGCTGTTCAACGCAGCCTTATGGTATAGTTACCTGCAAAAAGAATATGTGTACGCCGGCGATGGGGGCTCGGTAGATTTTAGTGGCAGGACCTGTCGCATTGGTTTTGACTTGTCTGCGCGTTACCAACCGCTCAAGTCATTATATTTTGATGCTGATCTGAATTACGCACATGGGCGTTCGCTCGACGACCCGGCCGGGGCAAATTATATTCCTTTAGCTCCGGTTTGGAGCAGCACAGGCGGTGTAACCTATATTTTAAAAAATGGCTTTAACGGAAGCCTGCGGTACCGGTATCTTGGCGACCGCCCTGCAAATGCCGATTATAGTCTGACTGCTCAAGGGTATTTTATTAATGACCTGGTGTTGAATTATACCAGGCCCAAATATGAGATAGGCTTAACTATAAACAATCTCTTCAATGTACGCTGGAAAGAAACTCAATTTGAAACAATAACCCGCTTAAAAAACCAGGCCCCTGTTGATGGCATAGCATTTACGGCGGGGACAAAGTTTGCTGCTTTATTGCATCTAAGTTATTTTTTTAGATGAAAGTTGTTTGAAAAAGAAACCATGTCATTGCGAGCAAAGCGCGGCAACCGCAAGGAAGCATAGCTGCCCTGTATAGTATGCGATTGCTTCGTCGTTCCTCCTCGCAATGACATGATTTTTTGTATTCTGAACACCTATAGTCATTGGCTAACAGAGGCTCAATTTGCTATTGCTTATTAAAAGCGGTCGTTGTTCCTCCTGTGGTTAACTTTATAACCTTCTTTGATTCATCTATGGTACCGGTATAACTTTTTGTGCTATTGTCGTTAAACAAAAGGTCAAAAGAAAACTGGTACTTATCGATTTTACTATTGGTGACATCACCGGTTTTACCTCCAACAGTACCGGAGCCGCTAAGCTTGCCATCCTGATTGCCAAACGTAAATGAATCGGTACTGGTTTGCCAAAAACCTATCAGATCGCCCAAAAGAACAATGACGCCGCCACCACCGCCGCCACCGCCACCATCACTACTTTTACCACAGGTTGTGGTACCAAAAGCTATAATAACGATCAAAATAACATAGAGAGGGGGATTTAACTTTTTCATGATTAAATGCTTTAGTTATTAATGATTATTAATTTTTTAACAGGCTCAGGAATTGTTTTACACGTTGTTCCATGCCAATAAGCTGATCACTAATGGGTGGAACCTGTGTTTCTATTTGTGATTGTATCTGTTTTTTTAGGTTTTCTTTATCTTTTTCAGGTATTTGATTTTGAAAATATTGGTTGATCTGGTTTTTGAGGTCGTTTAAAGGGACTATCTTATTTTTGCCGATACCATAAATGAGCGTATCAGCTATCCCCTCAAACGTTTTGGGAAGCGAAGGATCGTCCCAGTAATCGGCTATCTTTTTTGAGTAGGTGGGATAGTTGACATATAATTTTTCAAATGCCTGGTTAAAACCATTTTGGGTTTGTGCATATTGGGAAAGCGCATTAACATTTACAAAAGCATAAACACCTATAAATTTAAAAGCGATCATTAAAGTTTGTGCCTGCAGGATATAGTTTTGCAAAGCCCCGCTGATTTCAGGATAAAACACATCTATACCATCCTGTTTTTCCCGTGCAGCTCTCAAATCATCGTTCGAATAACCCAACTTTTTAAGATTAGCAGCTATAGAATCAATTTTACTCTGTAATGCCTTCGTGTCAGATTGTCCCTTTTTAGCGGCGTCCTTTAATTGTGACAATGAGGCCATGTAACTCTTGATCTGCCCGCTTGATTGAAAGCTTTCCAACACTATCTGCGTTAGCAGCGACGGATTTTTAGGAATAAGCACCCTCCCGCCAAGTGGGTATAAAACGATATAGCTTTTGTCGGAAGTTTTAATCTCTACCTGCGTGGTATTGCTGTTAATGGCTGCGGTAAATACGCCGGATTCGTTTGTTGTTGCCGGGTTGCCGTCGATAGTTATGGTATAATTTTTAACCAAAGCATTATTGCTTAACAACTCCCCTTTAAAAACAATAGTTTGTCCGTAAGCGCTAAATACGACTGTGCATAAACCAATGATGCAAATTATCCCTTTCATAACTTATTCAGTTGAAGGGTAAGCGGTACTTTCGACGAAAAAATCTGGGTGCTGTTAAAACGCAGCTTTTTTCCGGCGTAAATCCTTACAGGGAGCTCAGTTCCATCTTTTATTGGCAGGGTTAAGCTGAAATTACCTAATTGATCGGCATTGGTTTTATAAAGCCCGTCGGCCAGTACAATCAATACATCGGGCACTGGCTGCCCTTGCATATCTACAACCAAGCCGCTTACAATCAATGAATCTGGCTTTTTTTTAAGATGCAGTTCAACAGGCGTACGCCCGTCAACAGGGATGGTTATTTGCTCGCTCTTCTGATAATAACCAGCAACGGTGGGAGTAACAGTAATACTTTTTCCTAATAAGGTTACGGGCTGTTCGTTAAAAGTTACTACGCCGTTTTCGATCCTTGCCGAGTCGGGTTTGTTGAACAGTACCTTAAGTAATCCGCCATTTACCAATTCATTTTTACTTTCATCGCCAAACACAATGAATTTCGCATCAAATGAATCGGCTTCGGGCTTAAGCTTCAGGCCAAAATAGATGATCAGGCAAAAGATCACAGCCGGTCCGCCAAGTGCTAAAGTGCCATTATGTAATTGGCCGCTATATTTTGCATGGGCTTTTAATGCCCCAAATAAAAACCCCGATGCAATTAAGGCCGCAAAAATCAACAGAAAAAAATAAAGCTGGGGACTCAAACTTGCCGCTTTAGTACTAAAGATCATCAATATTACCGCAGCCGCCACAAACAGCACAAAGCCTAATCCGGTTATAATAACCCAACTCAAAGGCGATACAGCTTTATTGGCTTCTGCAGGCATGGCGATAAAAGGCTGTGTATTATAAAGTTAAACATAATTTAATTTATAATATACAACTTTTTAACTCGCAGGAATTTGCTATATGCTCGATTTGAAATAATTTAAGGCAAATCAGCGGATTCACGATTAATAATTAATTTTTTTGTTGCCTTGAGATTGATACCCTGGCATGCTCTTTATTACTTCCAGCCAACAATCCCCATTTTAGGTATTGTTAATTTTGTGGCAAATGCTTACTACAACCGCCATAACAACGCCGCAACTTAAAAATCGTGCTGTTTCAACAGTATTAGCTTTTGCTTTGTTGCCGCTTTCGGGTTTTGCAACCGACATATATATTCCCTCATTGCCCAGCATGGGTGCTGATATGCATATCAGCAGCATCCAGGTTCAATTAACCTTGACACTATTTTTGATCAGCTATGGTGTATCACAATTGTTTTTGGGAAGCATCTTAGATTCATACGGCCGGTATAAGTTTAGCCTTGGCGCACTGGTGGTTTTTATTTTGGCCAGTTTGGTTATTGCCGTTACACATAATATTTATGTTATTTATGCCATGCGGATCATCCACGGCATTGCAGTAGCCATGATAGTAGTGGCTAAGCGCGCTTATTTTGTGGATGTTTACGAAGGTGAGCGGCTAAAACATTATCTCAGTATGTTTACCATTATTTGGTCGGCCGGGCCAATTGTTGCACCCTTTTTGGGTGGTTATTTTCAAACTACGTTCGGCTGGCAGTCTAACTTTTATTTCCTGGCAGCATTGGCTTCGGTTATAGCTGTGCTTGAAGTGTTTTATAGCGGCGAAACTATTCGTCACCGCACAGAATTTCATTTGAAGAAAATAGCCGGTTTATATGCAGAAATGATCAAGACCACTACGTTTAGCCTGGGCATTCTGATGCTGTGTTTCGCTTATTCAATGGTGATCATGTACAACATGACAGGGCCTTTTATTGTTGAGCACCACTTTAATTTTACGCCGGTAGTTGCAGGCTATTGTTCGCTTATTTTAGGCCTGGCCTGGATGGTAGGGGGCTTTATCGGCCGGGCTCTGATCAGCCGTCCATTTTTTAGTAAGCTGTTCGTTAATATCTTGCTACAGCTATTAGTGGTTACATTGATGATCATCAGCGTAAACTTTGTGAGCAATGTTTATGTAATGGTGTTATTTGCTTTTATAATACACGTAGGAGCGGGATTTACGTATAATAACTACTTCACTTATTGTTTAGGCCGGTTCCCAAAAAATGCGGCCATGTCTGGCGGGCTTACCGGCGGTATGGTGTATGTGATACTTTCGTTGCTTACTTATGTGGTTGTTGCCGCTATCCCGGCTAAGGATGAGCGTAACCTGAGTTATAGCTATTTGGTGTTTATCCTGCTATCAGTTGTGGTAATGCTGGTACTGTTCAGGTTAAACAGAAATTCCAAAGCTCATTTAACGCAGGAAAATTAAGGGTGGATTACTGGAGGTAGGCTGCTTACCTATACAGCAAGTGGAAACCGTAAGTTTTCGTGGGTTTTTATTTAGATTTCTTTTTATCAGAATACCCCTTAGCGTTGATCTTTCCATCTATAATTTCCAAATTGTCGACGGTAAGCTTGCCGATACGCATTTGATCAATTGAGGCCTTTTTTACAGATAAACGCCCAAGATAAAACGCGCCTATAGCAATTGATCCAATTGCAACGCATCCCAATGCAAAGGCCCCTGTTACACCGGCCCCTATCGCCCTTGCGCCTAATGCATAAGCGCCTGTGGCCCCGGCACTCTGTAATTTCTTATTGTTGTCTTTTGTCCACATGATGTTGTATTTAATGTCAATATCGGGATTTAAATTCTTTTTCAATAACAAATCACATGATACCCTACAAAACAAAAAGGCAATGACTCAATGCCATCGCCTTTTTTGGAGACTTTATTTTGTTGATTACAATGTTGCCATATCTATCACAAAGCGGTAACGTACATCGCCTTTCAGCATGCGGTCATAAGCTGTATGGATATCTTTCATGTCAATCAGTTCGATGTCTGAAACGATGTTATGTTCGGCGCAGAAATCAAGCATTTCCTGGGTTTCAGGCAAGCCACCGATCATTGAACCGGCAAGGCTTTTGCGACCGCCGATAATGCTGAACGCTGCAATTTCAGCAGGTTTGGTAGGTACGCCTACACAGACATGTGTGCCATTGGTTTTCAATAAACCGAGGTATACGTTCAGATCATGCTCGGCAGATACTGTATCAAGGATGAAATCGAAAGTGCCGGCTACAGCTTTCATTTGCTCCGGATCTGAAGTTACTACAAAGTGATGAGCGCCTAATTTTTTGGCATCTTCTTCTTTTTTAGCTGAAGTACTTAATACCGTTACTTCGGCACCAAAGGCAACACCAAATTTAACGCCCATGTGCCCCAAACCGCCAAGACCAACAACAGCTATTTTATGACCTTTGCCAATGTTCCAGTGGCGCAACGGCGAATAAGTGGTAATACCAGCACACAGTAAAGGTGCTACTGAAGCCAAATCAAGCTTATCTGAAATACGGAGAACAAAATCTTCATGAACCACGATAGTATTTGAGTAACCACCGTAAGTAGGGGTTTTGTGGTCCTGTTCGTAACCGTTGTAAGTTTGAGAGTGACCATTAGTGCAATATTGCTCTAAACCATCTTTACAGTTGTCACAAACGCGGCATGAATCAACCAGGCAGCCGGTACCGGCCAGATCGCCAACTTTGAATTTTTTTACGTGATCGCCAACTTTTACCACACGGCCAACTATTTCATGACCAGGAACCATTGGGAATATAGAGCCGCCCCACTCGTCTTTGATCTGATGCAGATCGGAGTGACAAACACCGCAAAATAAAATATCGAACTGTACATCATGAGGGCCAACCTCGCGGCGCTCAAATGTCCATGGTGCAAGATCAGTTTCTTTGGTTTGTGCAGCGTATGCTTTTGTTTGTATCATATCAAAATGTTTTATGATACAAAGATGCGGACTATAACAAGAAGGCGTTATTTTATAAAGTTCAAGTTATTTGACTATTCTGTCCAAATCTCTTTACTGCATTTGTACAGTTGGCCGGTGGGCTGATGGCGAACAACCATGATAAGCTTTATAAAGACGCGAAAAATGAGCAAGGTTTTCGAAACCAAGTGAATAGCAAACATCCGTTACTGCCATATCTGCCGTAAGCATCTCCTTAGCTTTAGCCAATCGTTTTTCACGGATCCACTGTGCGGGGGTAACCTGGTAAATGGCAAAGAAATCGCGCTTGAAACTGGAAAGGCTGCGGCCTGAAAGATACGCCAGTTCGGAAATAGAAACAGGTGAGGCATAGTTGTCCATCACTACATTGCGGATATCGCCATGAACCTGCTGTTTAAGCTGTAGCAATTGCTGAAGCATGTTCTTATCCACGTGCACGAGGTCATAAAGCAGCTCCAGCATTTTAAGCCGCATCAATGAACCATCAATACTTTCGGGCTCTTCAAAGTAGGGCACTACCGATTCAAAAAATTTACGCAGGCGTTCCTTAACAGGTTTCACGGCTACCTTTGCCGGCTCAACTGTTTCTACCGATTCAATTTTGGCCATTTTAACAAAATCGCGCAAAAATTCATCTTTCAGGAAAAACATCAGGCTGTTATAGGTAGCGCCCTTTTCGGGATTGCCTACCTTATCATAATTGATCTGGATCGCTTTTTTGAGTAACACCATCTCATTTTTAGAAACAACATAGTCCATGTTGCCATGGGTGATGGTGTTGGTGCCTTCCAATACAACAAGCAGCATATGATCTTCCAGGAACATGGAGCCACGGCTCCGATGCGTAACGGTGCATG
The DNA here is from genome assembly GCF_047324315.1 of Mucilaginibacter sp. Mucisp86. NCBI lineage: Bacteria > Pseudomonadati > Bacteroidota > Sphingobacteriia > Sphingobacteriales > Sphingobacteriaceae > Mucilaginibacter > Mucilaginibacter sp. Mucisp86. Next base: position 2,105,405 of record NZ_CP168503.1, on the reverse strand, counting down.
ACTCCACTATGGATAGGCCATTTAGCTTAATATCCCTATGGTGATAAGGGGCACAAACCAATTCGTCGGGTACTTTAACTGCTTTTTCTATCATCTTCAATAATGGGTAAAGGTACGGGATAATTCTCGAATGGATTTTTCTATTTCGTTCAAAAAATTTGATTATGCGGTTCGGTGTGCATCCTGCCGAAAAATATATTTGGCAGTAATAGGGGTAAGTTGCTTCAGCCGTGTTTAAGGGGCAAATTGAAATAATCTTCTAACAACACACAATTGCAATGAAAGCAACATCTTTAATTTATCTGGTCATCCTTTTAATATCATTTAATTTTACTGCCAACGCCCAACAAAATCAGGCAGCTAATACCGATACCGTATTTAAGCCCAAAATCGGATCTTTTGATGCCGGGTATTCCTATTCACCATTTACCGTTAATCATAAAAATATGAGTATACAGCAGTCAAATGCTTCTATAAACATTCCGCTAATCAACAATTTCAAAGATGGAAAACTTGATTTCCTCCTTGCAGGCGTTAGCTATAGCAGCCTTACCTTGTCCGGTATGGGAAAAACGTTTGGCGGCACCGAGTTTTACTCGGTTTCAGTGCCAATAACATTCCAAAAGTCCTTTTCTCAAAAGTATGCCTTGCTAATATCTGCAATACCCACCTTGTCGTCAGACTTGAAAGATGTATCGGGCGATGATATGTTGTATTCTGGTTTTGCCATGCTGAAGATCCGCACATCAAAAAACTTTTCCTATGCCGTTGGGGCGGGTTATTCGCGTCAGTTCTTCGGTACGATACTGCTCCCTGTTATCGGGATAGAATGGCAGATCAGCGAAAGATTAAGTCTAAGCGGTACATTGCCGGTTTCCGAAAAATTGAAATACCAGCTAAGCGATAAAAGCATTATTGGTTTCAGCAGCGACTTTGGTATTGGCGGAGGCTCATACCGCTTATCAAAGAAAACGGGATCCAATTATTTACAGGTGCAGCAATATAAAAACACGCTTTTTTATAATTATCAGCTGGCTAAAAACTTTTCGGTACAAATAAGTGGTGGTTACAATTTTGTGCAGAAGCTTGACCTTTATAATAAAGACCAAAAGGTTAACTGGGCACCATTTAATGACCTGAACAAACGTGTTCCACTTGCCGAATTGAAAAAGACAGGCCTTACTGTTGAATCGGGAATTAGTTATCACTTTTAGGTTACGCTTTTTAACATCAAATCAAGCACAGCAATGGAAACAATCATTAATCCGATGGTCGAGGTTTTCAAAACCAATGTTGAGAATCCGGCAGATGCCTCAATATTGGTCGCCTTGCTTCAAAAGCAAATCATTAATAGCCGTGTAAATTTCGATCTTGAAGACTGTGATAAAATTCTCAGGGTTGAAGGCACAGATATTTCCCATCGGCGGGTTGTAGCTATTCTTAAAAAACATGGCTATCTATGCGAGCTGCTTGAGTAGGAATAAAACTTCGTCAACTTAACCCGACGTCGTTTTGCTTGTCGCCCCGGGCAATGTCATTAAGTTAAGAAAATCCCCCAGAGGGGGAACAGGTTTGTAGCACATAATATACCGAAAATAACCGTGCCAGAGGTACGGAACAGCGGAGTTGTGTACCTTTGGCACACAAAAAATCCAATTCATTTCTATTTCTACAAACCTTTTGCACCTCTGGTGCAGCCTCTAAAACTCTTAACTTAATGACATTGCGCCCCGAGGCTGTATCATAAATCATGATCAGCCTCTTTTTTTTGCAGGTACTTAAGATATATAGTTTTGGGTTGGATTGATTCTACCAACAAAAAGGGGGTTAACAGGGTTAACAGAATTTAGGGTTAATATTTAACTATGTAATTGATAATTAAATAGTTAAATGTATTTTATGCGAAAAATGTGTTAACCCCCTTTTTTGCATAAATTTTGTATAAATATTATCGGCTAAAATTTCAATTCGTAGGTAACACAACACCAAGACTGCATCATTTGATTTATGATACAGCCTCTTTTATCGTTTTGTTTTTACCCTCTTTGCGGCGAAGCCGGAGAGAGGGTAGTCCAGCGAAGTGCAGATCGGGTGAGTCGACTCGGAGGCTGGTTATCCTAAAACCTGTACCTTTTCCAGTATTGTTACTAAATCTTCCAGGCGCATGGGTTTTGACAGATAATCGTCCATGCCAGCCTGCATACAAATGTCACGATCTTCCTGCATAGCATTGGCTGTCATGGCTACTATGTAGGGTTGATAACCACCTTGATTGCGAATCTGGGCAGTGGCTTCCAGTCCATCCATTTCGGGCATCTGGATATCCATCAAAATAATATCGTAGTCTTTTTCGCCGAGTTTTTCCAGTACAAAAACACCATTGGTCGCCATATCAGGCTGGTAGCCCAGCTTGTTTAATACGCGCTCAATCAGCTTTTGGTTTATCGGGTTATCCTCGGCCACCAGGATCCGAAGCGGATGATCTTTGGCAAAATCGGCAGATAGTACGCTTTTGGCTGCAATTTCGGTCGTAGCTGTGTGGTCCTGGTTAAATGCTTTTTGGATGCTCATGCACAAATGATGCTGCTTAACAGGTTTAACCAATATAGATGAAAATAATCCCGGAAATTTACTTTTGGTTTCATCACCAATGGAGCTTAGCATCACAATTGGCAGTTTTGGGTATTTAATCTTAACCTGGTTTGCCAGGCCAACACCGTCCATTTCAGGCATTTCCATATCGGTTATCAGTAATTTAAAGCTATCGTCCTGTTGAAGTATAGCTAAGGCCCCGGCTCCTGATGAGGCTGTTACCGGCTCCAGCTTCCAATTTTCAAGCTGGGTTCGGAGTATAAATAAGTTAGTGTCGTTATCATCAACTATGAGCACCCGTAATCCGGCTAATGCGGCCAGGTCGCAAACCAGCGGTGTACGTACCGGGTTTTTACTTTTAATGGTTTTGATAGAAAAACTGAACACCGAGCCTTCGCCGTATTTGCTTGTTGCTGAAATATCGCCGCCCATTAAATTCACCAATCGTTGACAAATGGCAAGTCCAAGCCCCGTACCGCCATATTTACGGGTGGTTGATGAATCAACTTGCGAAAATGCTTTGAACAGGCGCGAGATCTTTTCTTCCGGGATTCCGATGCCGGTATCTTTTACACTAAGCCCAATTTCTGCCTCTTCACCAATCTGCTCCTTTAAAAATACTTTAACAAAGATCTCTCCTTTGGAGGTGAACTTGATGGCGTTATTGATAAGGTTGATCAATACCTGTTTTATACGGAGGCTATCACCTACAATGTACAGCGGAACATCTTCGTCGATTTGATAAATGAGATCTATTTTTTGCTGGGCAGCCCTTTGTGCAAAAATATCCATTACTTCTTCAACGGTATGGCGCAGATCGAAGTCTTCATGCTCCACCTCCATTTTACCCGATTCAATCTTCGAAAAATCAAGAATATCGTTTATTACGCTCAGTAAACCTTCACCACAACTGATAATGGTATCGGTATATTCCCGTTGTTCATAATCAAGCTTTGTTTCGGCAAGCAGCGAGGCCATACCTATAACGCCGTTCATTGGCGTGCGGATTTCGTGGCTCATTGTTGCCAGGAAAATACTCTTGGCCTGGTTGGCTTTTTCCGCTTCTTCCCTTGCCTGTTGTTCCTGCTCTGTTTGCAGCACCAATTTATTATTAAGCACATGCAGATGTTCGGACTGAACCTGCAGCTCTTCCGATTGTGCCTTTAACTCTTCCGACTGGGCTTGCAATTCTTCGTAAGCTTCCTGCAATTCAGTTGATTTTACCTGCAGCTCACCGGCTTTTTGCACAACCTCGCGGGTACGTTCCTGCACAAGCTTTTCAAGATGCGCTTTCTGTTTTTGGATTGCATTGATACGGTAGGCGTAAAAGCTGTAGGCAGCTGTTATAATAAACAGTAATACCAGCAGCCTGAACCACCATCGTACCCAAAACGGCGGGGTGACTACAATAATGACCGATGCGCCAATGTTATTCCAAACCCCATCGTTATTGGATGCCTTTACATGAAAGGTATAAGTTCCCGGATCGAGATTGGTATAAGCTGCCCGCCGCTCCATACCGGCATTGATCCAGTCTTTATCCTGTCCATCCAGCTTATACCGGTAAAGATTGTTACGGCTTACGATATAATTAAGCGCGATGAAATTAAAGGCGATGGATGATTGATTGTAATTAAGCGTTATTTTTCTTGTAAAGCTTATATCGTTTTTCAGCAAAGAGTCCTGTTTTCCCGGTACTATCGATTTATTATACAATTGAAAATCGGTTAAGTAGACGGGGGGGATAAATGTGTTGGCTTTTATTTTTTCGGGATAAAACCTGTTGAAGCCTTTAATGCCGCCAAAATACATCTCACCATCGCGGGTTTTAAGGTAGGCATTGGCTTCAAACTCGGTGCCTTGTAAGCCATCATAAGTGTTAAATTGCTTATTGTCGCCTGTTTCAGGGTTTAAGCGATTGATCCCTGTGGATGTGGAAATCCAAAGATTGTGTTTTTCATCTTCGGTAATTCCCTTGATGTAGTCGGTGCTTAAATTGCCTTTAGCCGTAAACAGGTTGAATTTGTTATTGGCCTTATCAAACAGATATAAACCGGCCATCCCAATCCAAACCCGGCCTTTGCTATCGGTAAAAATTACCCTCGAATCGGTTTTCTTTTTTTCATGATCAAAATAATGCGAAAAACGACGGGTGTTTAAGTTATAACAGTTAAGGCCGCCATCATCAGTACCAAACCAAATATTGCCATCTTTATCTTCGCCCACCGAAACAACGTTGTTCCCTTCAAACGAGGTTTTGCCATCCGGGTCTTTCAGTATGCGGGTAAATTTGTGCGTTTTGGTATCCAGCAAATTAAGGCCGCCGAAGTACGAAGCCACCCAAAAGTTGCCGCGGCTATCCAGCAACATTCGCTGCATAAAATCCGAGCTTACCGCATTATGGTCGGCGGCATTAGCTTTAAAACGGGTAAACTTTCCGGTTACCGGGTTCATGAGGTTGATGCCACCCCCCCAGGTGCCTACCCAAATGTTGCCTTGCGCATCTTCGGCAATATCCTGTATGGCGTTAGTGGAGATACTTGAACCATCATAAGGATTAAATTTATACTGACGAAACTGATCGGTTTTACGGTTAAACAGGTTAAGGCCGCCGCCATCGGTACCTATCCAGATGTTGCCCCTGCTATCCTCAAAAAAAGCCTTGACATCATTATAGCTTAAGGTGGTTTCATTGATGCCTTGCCTGTAGAGCTTAAATTTATCGGTTTCGGCTACATACAAATTAACCCCGCCGCGGTGTGTGCCTATCCAAAGGTCATGTTGTATATCCTCATAAATTGCCGAGACGGTGGTGTTTGAAAGGCTGCCTGCGTTTTCGGGCCGCGGAAAATACCTGACAAATTTATTGCTTTGGGCATTAAACAAGTTCATGCCCTGGTTAATAGTGCCAATCCAGATATTTCCATTACTGTCACAAAGCACCTGTAATACCAGGTTACCCGACAAGCTGCCGTTATCCATATCATCATGCGCAAACAATCTGAAATGTTTACCCTGTGTGTCAAATGTCGCTACGCCCTGTCCGTTAGTACCAATCCAGATGTTGTTGGCTTTATCGGCCGTAATGGATGTAATATCGCAGCCGGCAACAGGCCCGTTAATTGTAAATGGTTTAAACGCGTGTTTAGCGGCATCAAATACACAAAGACCATGGCGTGTGCCTACCCATAAAGTACCCTTGTTGTCTTTGTAAAGTGTGTTTATGGTGTCGCAGCTGACACCTGTCCCGTTTTGCTTATTATGCCCGTAATGTACAGTCTTACCCGTTTTGATATCGAGCAGACTTAATCCGTTACCTTGTGTACCTACCCATAAATGGGTATCATCCTGCGCTGTCACTGCGGTAATGGTTGTGTTTTTAAAACCCCAGGCCGAAAATTTATTAGTAACCGGATCAAAGCTATTCAGGTTATAATTGGTGCCGATCCAAAGTTTATGAGCTGCATCTTCGTAAATACAATTGATAAAATTATCGCTTATGGTAGCCTTATCTGCAGGATTGTTTTGATAGATGAGCACTTTTGAGCCGTCATACCGGTTTAAGCCATCGCGTGTGCCGAACCACATAAAACCGCGGCTATCCTGAAAGATGCAATTTACTGTGCTATTTGAAAGCCCTTGTTCGTTGCTGATATGCCTGAACCGGGAGTCGGAGATCTGGGCAGATAAGCTAAACGGAGCCCCTGAAATAAAAAGCAGTAAACACGCCAGAAATTGTGCAATGTGACGGCAATAAGCCGCGAATTTTGGATCGGCCATTTAACGTAGGGGTGTCATTAAGTAACAGTAATAATACTTAAATTATCTCAAAAATATTTACGAAACGCTTTAAGTATCTCGTATAAGCATTATTAATATATTAACCGGATTTTAATTAGGCTATATTTTTCTCAATAATTTTATGATGTATACGGTAATATTTGCAACCGGGTTTTGAAAACAAATAAAGTTTTACCAATTAAACTACTGTCAATTATCGGGAGGGCTTGAATAATGTTTAGTCGGATAGAAAATCTACTTCAAAATAAAACAAGAAGAAGGGCTGGCCTTGTCGTTGTAAATTTTACTAAGCTGCACCGGACCTGATATGCTATCAAAAATCATGATATTGTTTTCGCCGGCTACAAAATGCGGCCATGGTTTGTCATTTATCAGGCCGGGGGCCTTACCCTTTATAAAATTAACCCAGGTTTGGTGTATTTGGCTGGCGAGCTTCAGCTCGGTATCATTAAAATTATTTTGATGAGGCAGAAGCCAAACATAGCCTAATTCATCGGCGTGGGTAGCGCCGGTACCGTCGCGTTTGTAGTCGAACCGGTACATCCAAACGTGGTTGCCTGCCTGCACCAAAGTGTTGGCCAGCCGGTAACTGTGCATTTGGTACATGTATTGTGTAAGTACTTTTATGGCCGCACTATCGGCATTGCCATTTTTAGCTTCACTTTCAAAGTTTGATAGAACATAACGGTAGTTATCACCAAACCATCCGTACAGTACTGTACTATCGGGATGATTAAGGCGCTTATCAAAACCCATAAACATTTTGCTTTCAAATTTATTGGTGCCGATCAGGAAACGTACTTTATCATTCCTGTTTTTACGAATGTATTGATAAGGATCCTCTGAAATAACAGAACCATCTATTACGGGGCCGAAATAGTTGGTGCCCTGTGCGCCGTTGCTGATCTTTGCCTGTGCTGCTATAAGTTTCTCGGCAGAGATGTTGAGCAGTTCGGCTGGTTTGGTAACGCCCAGTTCGGTCATTAGGCGTCGCCTGATGCCTTTGGCCGTAACAGAATCCCTGATGCACTGTACTGCACCGCTTTCTAAAATTTGCTGTTTAAAATAGCCTTTAGATTGTGGCGTTGCCAACAGGGCACTGGTTAGTTTGGCCCCTGCCGACTCGCCCATTACGGTAACATTTGATGCATCGCCGCCCATGGCAGCAATGTTTTGCCTGATCCATTTCAGCGCCATGATCAGATCAAGCAAACCATTATTACCCGAAGATTGGTAGGCTTTACTTACATCCCCCAAATACATAAAGCCAAAAACACCAAGTCGGTAATTAATGGTAACGGTAACAACACTGTCATCGTCGGCGAAGGCGTGCCCGTTCATCCCCATACCCGAGCCTCCTGTAAGCGAACCCCCGTGCACCCATACCAGTACCGGAAGTTTGGCATCCCTGGCGGTTGTAGGGGTATAAACATTTAACGAAAGGCAATCTTCACTGCCTTTAAGTCCGCCAGCGCCGCCGCCCTGTGATGCGGGACTGCCAAACTTCATGCAGGAGAGAGTGTCTTTCCACGATGTCGTTGGCTGTGGTGGCATAAAGCGTAAAGGGCCAACCGGTGGTTTGGCATACGGAATACCTTTAAACACCAATGTCGGCCCTTCCTCAATACCTTTTATCCATCCGCCTGATACTTTGGTTACAACTGTTTGTGCGCAGGCGTTAAAGCCTAAAAACATACCCAGTAAAAATGTGCATACCGGTATCCGGAGGATGATATTCTTCATAAATGGTTGATCTTAATAAGTGGCAGCCAGCTGAAGCGCGTTATAAGCATTAACCACACCGCCGGTTACACAAAGATCGCTAAATGGAACTTCTTTTTTAGTCTCACCGTCTTTGATTTCTACATTATGTGATATTTTCACTACCGATTTCATAATGATCTCTTTAACCTGCACAGCTGTCAGTTTAGGATAATATGAACGGATCAGCGCTGCCAGGCCGGTTACCACCGGTGCCGCCATACTGGTGCCATCGTGCTCGCCATAGGTTGATTTTGGTGTGGTTGAATTGATAGCCACGCCCGGTGCAAATACATCAACACTGGTTTTACCATAGTTGGAGAAAGATGCTTTCAGTGTTTCATCGTCTTTAGGGCCAGATGCGCCTACCTCAATCCATGCACCTGCCACACCGCTTTTATCTTCGTAAGTCCTGTTAGGCACGTTCAGCTCAACTTCGGTATTGTTGTTGTCATTACCGGCAGCATGCACCAGCAACACATCCTTACTTAATGCAAATTTTACAGCTTCATCAACCGCTTTTTTGTTGTATGAATAGCTTTTGCCAAAGCTCATGTTGATTACCTTAGCTCCGTTTGCAGCAGCATAGCGAATGGCATTGGCTACATCTTTATCACGTTCGTCGCCGGTGGGTACTGTGCGCACCGACATAATAGCTACGTCATTGGCCACGCCCATAATACCCAAATTGTTATCCCTTACCGCACCTATGATCCCGGCAACGTGCGTACCATGATCCGCATCCGGGCCGGTTACGTCATTATTGCCGTAAAAATGTTCGTTGACATTGTTGTAGTTATCGCCAACGGTATCCCTTGAATTAAAATTAAGGTTAAGATGATAATCCAACTGCTCTTTGAAATGGGTTAAGCCGCCATTTACTTCTTTCTCCCTGAAATCAGCCATATTCTTAAACTCGGGCAGGGCACTTTCCAGTACTCGCTTAACATAAGCTTCGCCGTTGTCTTTGGGCTCAAATTTTTTGATGTCCTCAAGGCTTGGATTTTGGCTCCCCAATTTTGCAAGCACGCCATCAAGCAGGGTGTTGAATTTATTGATGACGGTATATGTTTGCTGGGCTTTGGCAACTTGCTTGTCCATATCGGCTTTCATAGCGCCATATGCTTTAAAATCTGTAAGGTCCTTACCAGTAAGTTTGGTGCTGTCTGTTTTGGCGAAACGAGCATTGTTAATACGTACGAGACGTGTAAGTTCAAGGTTATCATAATGAACATCACCTTTAGCCGAGCCTATAAAATTCCATCCATGAACATCATCGGCATAACCGTTTTTGTCATCGTCCTTTTTATTTCCGGCGATTTCTTTCGGGTTGTTCCAGATCACCTTTTTAAGGTCCTCATGATCAACATCAACGCCACCGTCAATTACAGCTACCAGCACGGTAACGTGTTTTTTGTCTTTTAGCAGTTCGTTATATGCTTTTTCGGTACTGATGCCGAACACGGAATCGGTTTTAAGATCGAGATTTTGCCAGTTAGGTTTAGTTTTTGGCGCTTCCTGCGCATAAGCGAACACAGGTAAGCAAAGCCCGGCTACCAGCACAAGCTTTTTAAGCGGAAAATTGTTAATCATCAATACTTTCAGTAATAGTTATATATGGTACAAAAACTCTAAAGTAAGTTTTTAATTGTTGCAAAAATGTGCGGGGTTGGTGATTTTTCTGGAGATGTTATTTCTCCGCCCTTATCTTTTTAACTTCAGCCGCCGTAACCAGGCTGCTGTTATTGCCGAAATTATTGCGGATGTAAGTCAGCACTGCCGCAATATCGGCATCATTTAAAAAGTTATGCTTGGGCATGGCGCTGTTGTAAGGCCTGTTTTTTACCTTGATTGGCCCATCAAGACCGTTAAGCAGTACCCTTATGGCCAGTTCTTTTTCCATATACTTGCCACCGGTAACCCATTCCGAGCCGCTGAGCGGAGGGATCATATTACCATCGCCACGGCCATTTTTTTGATGGCAATTGGTGCAGTAAGTATTATAAATTTTAGCGCCGCCTTTTAGCATGCCGGTTTGGAGGTCGCTCTTTAGAACATCGGGCAGCCGGAAGGCAGGGAGTTTTTTGCGCAATTCCATTTTGGCAAGATCGGCCTTGCCGAACCCTGCTTTATTCCCGGTGTAGGAGATTTTCCAGATCTTTCCTTCTTCTGTTTCGCTGATGTACAATGAACCATCGGGCCCCATAGCCAGCCCCATAGGCCGGTAAACAGCATCGCTTACACTTACTACCGTGCTTTTACCAGTAAAGCCGTCGGCAAAGATTTCCCACTGGCCAGCTGGCTTTCCGTTCTTAAACGGCACAAAGCACACAAAAAAACCAGCCTGTGGATAGGGCGACCTATTGGTTGAACCGTGAAAGGCAATAAAAGCTCCGTTTTTATATCTTGCCGGAAACTGATCGCCAGTGTAAAAGAACAGATCATTAGGAGCCCAGTGAGCCGGGAAAGCCATAATTGGTTGAGCATATTTAGCGCCGTTTCCTGCTTTTATGCCATTACCGCCGTATTCGGGGTTCAATAGTTTTTTCTTCTTAATAGGGTCATAATAGTAGTAAGGCCAGCCTGCATCTGTGCCTTTTTTTACTTTAATGAACTCTTCGGCAGGCAGTACTGCACTTTGCCAGGCGCTGAATATTTTAGGGAACTGCAGGCGCAGGTCGTCGCGGCCGTGGGCCACCACATACAGGCAATTATCGGCCGTGTTCCACTCCATAGCAACAACACTGCGCATGCCGGTAGCATAACGGATGCCATCGGCCTGTACCTGGTTGGGTTTAGCCTCGTCAAACTGCCAGATGCCGCCGTATTCCTTTAACAATGGACAACCCTTGATCCCCTTTGAACCGGGGACCCTGTTTTGTTCCTGGCAGGCGTTTGAGGGGGCGCCGAAAGCCACATACATATGCCCTGCATTGTCAAAAGCCAAAGGCTTGGCATCATGTTCATGAGGAGCGGTAGCATCATGCAAAATCAATTCGAGCGGACCATCGGGCACAAGCGATTTAGGATTTAGTTTGGTACGATAAACGTTTGCCTCGGAGCTAAAATACAGGTAGCCTTTATGCACTCTCATCCCCGTGCCATAAGGGCCTTTATCCTCATAATTGGCAAATTTTTTGATGATATCAGCCCGGCCATCGCCATTGGTGTCGCGTAGGGCAACATTGCCGCCTATCGAATCAGGGAAGCGGAGTTTTACATACACATCCCCATTGGTGTTCACTGCAATATGTCTTGCCCTGCCTTGCAGGCTATCAACCACTACTACAGCTTTAAATTTGCCGGGCAGGAACAAGCCGCCATTAGTAGTGTCCTTAACCGGCGGCATGATTCTTTTACCTGCGTTTTTAAAACTGATAATAAACAGCGCGCATAGTACCAGCATCACGCCGGTCACAGTTTTTTTGTTTTTCATTTTTGAGGCGAACAAGGTATGCAAATGCAGAACCGCTTTTTAAAAAGCAATAACCTGCTATAAAAGCAATTTTGCAGGTAAATGTTTAGATAATATCTTATTTTTTATCGAAAAGTTAGCTATAGTACATAAAATTGAAGTGGAGGAGGCTTCGTTATATTTCTCCGGAAAAATCCTATCTTTTCAGCAAAACAAAAATCTATGCCCGAAATCATTCCCGAGAAAAACAAATTAGGCCTGTGGACCAGCACCTCGCTTGTGATTGGCAATATGATTGGTGCTGGTATTTTCCTGATGCCGGCGGCTATGGCTTCATTCGGGAGCATTGGTTTATTGGGATGGGTGTTTTCGGCAATAGGGTCATTCTTTTTAGCCCGGGTTTTCAGTAACCTGAGCAAATTGTTGCCTCATGCTACCGGCGGACCATACGCCTATACGCGCGATGGACTGGGCGATTTCATCGGTTTTTTAGTGGCCTGGGGATATTACCTCGCAGTAGCTTGTGCCAATGCGGCTATCACCATATCGTTTGTAAGTGCTTTGAGCACTTTTTTTCCGGTGCTGGGCAGTAGCAGTATCATTGCTGTAATCACCGGTTTATGTTCGATATGGTTATTGGCTTATATCAATACGCTGGGCATTGTTGCAGGCGGTAAACTGCAACTGGTTACTACTATTTTAAAAGTGTTACCATTGTTACTTGTGGCTGTAGGTGGCCTGTTTTTTATTAAGATGGCCAATTTTACACCTTTTAACGCAAGCGGTAGTAGTATAGTAAGCGCTTTACAGGCGACAGCCACCATGACTATGTTTGCCTTTATTGGCATTGAAAGCGCTACCGTGCCAGCGGGCAGTGTGGCTAACCCCGAAAAAACGGTAGCCAGGGCAACTATGCTGGGGCTGCTTATTACTACGTTTGTTTATATACTGGGCAGTGTAAGTGTTATCGGTATTATCCCGGCGGCGCAATTGCAAAAATCACTTACGCCTTATGCTGATACGGCGGTGATCATCTACGGCGACAGTGCCCGTTACTGGGTAAGTGCGGGTATTGCTATCGCAGCTTTCGGTTCGCTTAATGGATGGACGTTGCTACAGGGGCAGGTACCTTACGCTATTTCAAAAGACAAACTTTTCCCGCCCATATTCAGCCGCACCAATAAAAAAGGTGTGCCTTATATGGGTATCATCATCAGCAGTGTAATGGTATCACTATTCATGACCATGAATTATACCAAAGGTTTGGTGGCTCAGTTTAAATTCCTGCTGCTGCTCTCGTTGTTGAGTGTCTTGATCCCTTATTTGTTATCCGCGGCGGCTTATCTCGTTATCCGGGTGCGGAAAACGCCACAGGCAGGCGGCTGGGCCGGAGCTGTGGCGTTGGCTGTAATGGCTTTTGGCTACGCGCTTTGGGCCATTGCGGGAGCTGGGCAAGAAGCAGTATATTATGGCTTCTTACTGCTTCTTGCCGGCATCCCGTTTTATGTTTGGGCCGCATTCAGAAAGAACGCGAATTAGTTTTATTATAATGCTCCTGCTTTAATCTCGTCCACAACTGATGGATCGAGCAAAGTGCTGGTGTCTCCCAGGTTTGAAGTATCGCCTTCAGCTATCTTGCGCAAAATACGGCGCATGATCTTGCCCGAACGTGTTTTTGGCAAACCTGTTACAAACTGGATTTTATCCGGTTTGGCAATCGGGCCTATAATACGTGATACTGTCATGATGATATCCTTGCGGGTGATCTCTTCATCGCCATGTTTATCCGGACTAACCACATAGGCGTAAACACCCTGCCCTTTAATATCATGCGGATAACCAACCACTGCCGATTCAACAACACTGCTGTGCATGTTGATGGCGTTCTCCACTTCGGCAGTGCCGATACGGTGGCCGGATACGTTTAATACATCATCTACCCTGCCGGTAATGCGGTAATAACCATCCTCATCGCGCAGGCAACCGTCGCCGGTAAAATACATATTTTCGTAAGTGGCAAAATAAGTGGTGCGGCAGCGCTCATGATCGCCATAAGTGGTGCGCAGCATACCCGGCCACGGGAATTTGATACAAAGGTTGCCGCTTACGCCGTTGCCTTCAATTACTTTGCCGTTTTCATCAACCAAAACAGGCTGTACGCCTGGCAGGGGTAAGGTAGCATAACCAGGTTTTGTTGGGGTAATGCCTGCAATTGGCGAGATCATGATACCGCCGTTTTCGGTTTGCCACCAGGTATCAACAATTGGGCAGCGGTTTTTACCGATGTTATCGTCAAACCAATGCCATGCCTCTTCATTGATAGGTTCGCCTACCGAGCCTAATTTTTTAAGCGAGCTCAGATCCTTGTTATTCACATTATCCAACCCGAAGCTCATTAACGAGCGGATGGCGGTTGGCGCAGTATATAATATGTTTACTTTAAACTTATCAACAATCTCCCAAAAACGACCGCAATCAGGGTAGGTTGGGATACCTTCAAACATCAATGTAGTAGCTCCTTGAGAAAGCGGGCCATATACTATATAGGAGTGGCCGGTGATCCAGCCGATATCAGCAGTACAAAAATAAACCTCGCCCTGGTTGTACTGGAATACGTTGGCAAAGGTATAGCCGGCATAAACCATGTAACCACCACAGGTATGCACTACGCCTTTAGGTTTACCGGTTGAGCCCGATGTGTACAGGATAAACAGCATATCCTCGGCATCCATAACCTCGGCAGGACAGCTTGGGTTACCTTGCGTTTCCACTTTTTTGATCTCGTCTTCCCACCAAACATCGCGGCCTTTGATCATGGATACCGGCGTACGGCTGCGGGTAAGTACAATTACTTTTTTAACCGAACGGCATTGAACCAAAGCATCATCAATTACAGTTTTAAGCGGTACTTCTTTATTACCACGTTTACCGCCGTCGCAGGTGATCACGATATTACATTCAGCGTCGTTGATCCTGTCGGCAATTGATTGCGCCGAAAAACCACCAAACACTACCGAGTGAATAGCACCGATACGGGCGCAGGCCAAAACAGCAATGGCCAGCTCAGGAATCATCGGCATATAGATACAAACGCGATCTCCTTTTTTAGCACCATTGTTTTTTAGCACATTGGCAAACTGGCAAACTTTATCGTGAAGCTGACGGTACGTTAATATACGGTGGTCTTCTTCCGGGTCGTTTGGTTCCCAAATGATAGCTGGTTTATCGCCAAGAGTTTCCAGATGGCGGTCGAGGCAATTCTCGGTAATATTGAGTTGTGCGCCCTGAAACCATTTAATCTTTGGTTCTTTAAAGTTCCAGTCGAGTATGGTGTCCCACTTTTTTTTCCATAAAAAATTATCGGCAATGCCGGCCCAGAATTGTTCGGGCTGCTCAACGCTTTGCTGGTAAACTTTTTTGTACTCTTCAAACGATGTAATTTTCATTGGTTGTTTGGTGTTTGGTTGATGGAGCTGTTATGTGCTTAAATTGTTTGTTTATGTATAGCTTATAACGCTTTCATACGGGTTTAAATGGTGGGCGTAATTTAATAATTTATGTGCGATGTGTAAACTAAAATCGCTACTTTTTAAATTTTTTTAAGAAGTAGCGATTGGACGAATAACGGCTCTATATTTTGGTATTGTTATTGGGTTGATGCGGTGGCAGCGTTAGGGATAGAAGTGGAAAACCCATAGCGTGCGATGGCTATTGTCTGAACTCGAATTAAACGAATTAAAGAATTTATGGAATTTGTTTAGCATTCTGTCAATTCACGAAATTCCATAAATTCGAGTTCAGACAATAGCAAATACAAGAAAAAATAACCTGTTATTAACTAATTAGATAGGTGTCTGGCATCGTCGAAAATCTTTTTTGAAAATTTTTTAAATCACTGTTGAATATTTGATTTAAAAGTCTGATATTTGCAAACTCTTTTTGGATAAAGGGTTGATAATTAAAAATATTTGTCATGTCAAGAATTTGTGATCTAACAGGAAAAGGATCTATCGTAGGTAACAACGTTTCAAACTCAAACGTTAAAACAAAACGCAGGTTTCATCCTAACTTGAAACTTAAAAAGTTTTATATTCCTGAAGAAGATAAATGGATTACCTTAAAGGTATCTACTTCTGCTGTGAAAACTATCAGCAAAAACGGTATTACCGCCTGCATTAATAAATTTGTTAAAAAAGGCTACATTTAGTAGTTGGCCTGCAAGTTTAGCAGTATAATAAAATTGAAAAATTACGTAAGCCGTGAGGTGACACGTACAACATAAAAATAAAATGGCAAAAAAAGGCAACAGGGTTCAGGTGATTTTAGAGTGCACCGAACACAAAACAAGCGGTATGCCAGGCATGTCTCGCTATATCACCACTAAGAACAAGAAAAATACTACCGAAAGATTAGAGTTGAAAAAATTCAACCCGGTTTTACGTAAGGTAACTGTTCACAAAGAGATAAAATAATTGGTTGATGAAGTTGATTGGTTGATTAGGTTAACATGCTAACAACAATTAACTTGCTAATTAAATCATTCACTAATTCAAAAAATTAACAAGAAATGGCAAAGAAAGTAGTTGCAACCCTGAAAGTAGCAGGTAAAGGCAAAGAATATTCAAAAGTGATCACCATGAATAAATCACCTAAAACTGGTGCTTATTCATTCAAAACCCAAATTGTCCCTAACGATTTAGTTAAGGATGCAATTGCTGGTAAAACTATATAATCACTCTTTGATTAAAATATTGAAGCCGTCTTGTTTTTACGAGAGGGCTTTTTTTGTTTGATGTGCAGATTTTAAATGTGCAGATATGCAGATGAAAAAAATCAATCTGCACATCTGAAATCCGCATATTTGCATATTGATAATCTGCACATCTGTAATCTAAAATCCGCACATCGTAATATGGGATTATTTGATTTTTTTAAGAAAAAGGAAAATACGCAGCAGGACCAGCAGGCGCTTGACACCGGTTTGGAAAAAACCAAGGATAACTTTTTTTCAAAGATCACTAAAGCCATCGCCGGTAAATCAACCGTTGATGATGATGTGCTTGATGATTTGGAAGAAGTATTGGTTACCTCCGATGTTGGTGTAAGTACCACCCTCAAGATCATCGACAGGATCCAGGCCCGCGTTGCCCGCGACAAATACGTAAGCACCAATGAGCTGAACTCCCTGTTGAAAGATGAGATTCAGCAGTTGCTTGCCGAAAACAACAGCAACGATTTTCGTAATTTTGAATATGGCGATCATAAGCCATATGTAATCATGGTTGTTGGTGTTAATGGTGTGGGTAAAACCACTACCATAGGCAAGCTGGCTCACAAATTAAAACAGGCCGGCAACCAGGTAGTTTTAGGTGCTGCCGATACCTTCCGTGCTGCCGCAGTCGATCAGATCAAGCTTTGGGGTGAGCGTGTTGGCGTAAAAGTTGTTGCCCAGGCCATGGGATCAGATCCGGCTTCGGTTGCTTACGATACGCTGCGCTCGGCAGTGGCCAACGGCGATGATGTAGCTATTATAGATACTGCCGGCCGTTTGCATAATAAAGTTGGTTTGATGAACGAGTTAACCAAAATCAAGAACGTGATGCAAAAGGTGATTCCCGGAGCTCCGCACGAGATTTTGCTGGTGCTGGATGCCTCAACCGGGCAAAACGCCATTGAGCAATGCAAGCAATTTACCGAGGCCACTAACGTAAACGCCCTGGCGCTTACCAAGCTTGACGGTACGGCAAAAGGGGGCGTGGTGATTGGTATATCAGATCAGTTCAAGATCCCGGTGAAATATATAGGTGTAGGCGAAGGCATGGATCATCTGCAGTTATTTGACAGGCAGGCATTTGTGGATAGTTTATTTAAAGTTTGATTTCAGTGATTTTTTTGATTTCACCGATTACTTATGGCAAATTATGAAAACGATTCGTTAACAGAAAAGATAATAGGCTGTTGCTTTGAAGTTCATAAACATTTGGGACCGGGGTTTATTGAGAAAGTGTATTCAAAAGCTTTACAACATCAGTTACAATTGGAAGGTTTAGCCTTCGAAACAGAAAAGAAATTCGAATTATATTTTAAGGAAAAGTGTGTTGGGGAATTTAGATGTGATTTTTTTATCGAAGGCAAAGTTATTGTTGAAATAAAAGCGGTAATAGGTCCTTTTTTACCAGTAATTTTCCAAAAACAGCTCCTATCATATTTAAAGGCAAGTAAAATTAAAACAGGCTTATTGATTAATTTCAGTAACGTAAGTTGTTCAATTAAAAGGATGTCTGTGTAAACGAGATCAGTGAAATCAAAAAAATCACTGAAATCAAAAAATATATAATGAAGACAAAAGAAATTTCCCGTCCATCTGTTAAACAGGCCAAACCCCGTGTAAACGTGGTTACGTTAGGCTGTTCAAAAAATATTTACGATTCGGAAATATTGATGGGCCAGTTGAAGGGCAACCAGTTTGATGTGGTGCATGAGGCCGATAAGGTAGGCAAAAATGATATTATTGTAATTAATACCTGTGGCTTTATTGATAATGCCAAGCAGGAATCAATAGATACTATTCTGCAATACAGCGAGCTTAAGGAACAGGGCAAGGTAGGTAAGGTGATTGTTACCGGCTGCCTGAGCGAGCGCTACAAGCCCGAACTTGAAGCTGAGATCACCAACGTTGATGCCTATTTCGGTACCAACGATCTGCAAAACTTATTGGCTACCGTAGGGGCTAATTATAAGCATGAATTGATTGGTGAGCGTTTATTAACAACACCATCACATTTTGCTTATTTTAAAATAGCAGAAGGCTGTAACCGCCCCTGCTCGTTTTGCGCTATTCCGCTGATGCGTGGCAAGCACCTGAGTTCGCCGATTGAACAATTGGTTGAGGATGCAAAGAAGCTTGCTAAAAACGGTACAAAAGAATTGATCCTGATTGCACAGGATTTGACCTATTATGGTCTTGACCTGTACGGTAAACGTAACCTGGATGAATTACTTCGCCGTTTATCTGATGTGAATGGTATTGAATGGATCAGGTTGCAATACGCTTATCCTTCAGGTTTCCCGATGGAAATCCTGGATGTGATGAATGAGCGCGAAAACATCTGCAAGTACCTGGATATGCCATTGCAGCACATTACCGATCATATGCTGAAATCAATGCGCCGTGGTATCACCAAGCAAAAAACCATTGATATCGTTAATGAGATCCGCGACCGCGTTCCGGGCATTGCCATGCGTACTACGCTGATCACCGGTTACCCGGGCGAAACCCAGCAGGACTTTGAAGAGATGGCGCAATGGGTTGAAGATACCAAGTTTGACCGTCTGGGTTGTTTCACTTACTCGCACGAGGAAAAAACCCACGCCCATAGTTTGGTTGATGACGTACCTGAAGAAGTTAAACAAGAACGTGCTGATGCCATTATGGAAATTCAGCAGGGTATCTCTTTCGATAAAAACCAGGAAAAGATCGGCAATACCTATAAAGTGCTGATTGACAAAAAGGATGGCGGTTACTTTGTTGGCCGTACCGAATTTGATTCGCCTGAGGTTGATAACGAAGTTTTGATTGACGCAAGTATTGACTACGCTACCGTTGGCAGCTTTGTTAACGTGAAGATAGACAGCGCCGAGGACTTTGACCTTTATGGACAAATTGTAAAATAATAGTAATTTGCAGTCTGCTGTAAAGCGATTTGCGATTTATAATCTAATTTCGACATCAGCATTTAATTTTATTTGCTGATGTTTTGTTTTAGGGCAAATCTGAAACCGAGCATCCAAAACATGAATCAACGAAATGGACGCATCCTGTATAAGTTATAAAGACACCGGTTTTTTTTCAAACACAGTTGCCGAATACATCGACAATAAACCCGAACTACAACCTTTTTATGGTTACCGCCCTGATATGGCCGGTTTTGCCGAATTTTTGAAAAATAAAAAGGTTGTTGCAGATCGTGAAGTTTTGGTACGTGTTTTAACTAAGCAGTACGAATGTTTAGGTAAAGAGCCCGGTAAATTATGCACTTATTCAACCGCGCTCACAGCCCAAAACCTGGAGCTGTTAAAGCAGGATAATACTTATACCATTACAACCGGGCATCAGCTCAATATCTTTGCCGGGCCTTTATATTTCCTTTATAAAATTGCCACCGCCATAAAACTCGCGCAGCAATTAAAAGCCGCTCATCCCGATAAAAACTTTGTGCCTGTTTACTGGATGGCCAGCGAAGACCATGATTTTGCCGAGATCAATTACACCAACATTGGCGGTAAAAAAGTGCATTGGTGGTACGAGGCTTCGGGAGCTACCGGTCGTATAGACCCGGTGAGTATGCGTCAGGCACTTAACCAATACAAAGGCGTTTTAGGCATGGAAGGCCACGCGACCGATCTTGCCGAAATTGTTGAAACGGCCTACACCAAATTTGATAAGCTTGCCGATGCTACAAGGTACCTTGTTAATTCACTTTTCGGCCAATACGGCCTCGTTATTATTGATGCTGATGACCATGAATTTAAAAAAGAGTTCGCGCCAATTATTGAGCAGGATATCATCGGTCAGCATAGTTTTAAAAACATTAGTGAAACCAATCAAAAGCTGCATGAACTTGGTGTGCATATCCAGGTTAATCCGAGGGAAATCAATTTCTTTTACCTGAAAGATCAACTGCGCGAAAGGATAGTTTTTGAGAATGACAGCTACAACGTCCTTAATACTGAAATTAAGTTTACCGAAGCTGAACTTAAAAAGGAGATAGCCGAATACCCCGAGCGCTTTAGCCCTAACGTGGTGATGCGCCCATTGTACCAGGAATGTATTTTACCCAATATCGCCTACATCGGTGGCGGCGCAGAAGTGGTTTACTGGCTGGAATTGAAATCTAACTTTGATCATTATAAAATTGATTTCCCGATCCTGATTCTCCGCAACTCGGCATTGGTGATCAAAAAGGAGCAGGCTGCCAAAATATCCCGCATGGATTTAGATGCCTTGGCTTTATTTAAACAAAGCGATGCGCTGCAAACCTACTGGATCAAAAAGCACAGCGATCATAACCTGAGCATTGCTGAAGAATGGCGCGAGATGGAAAGCCTGTTCGAAAAAATAAAGCTGCGTGCCTACAAGATAGATCCTACGCTTTCTCCATCGGCTGCGGCTGTACAAGCCCGCCTCAAAAAGGCTATGGATAACCTGGAAAAGAAACTCATCCGTGCCGAAAAAAGAAACTATAGTGTGCGTTTAGAACAGCTGACCGCTGTTAAAGCCGAGCTGTTCCCGAAAGATAGCCTGCAGGAGCGTTCTGAAAACTTTGGCCTGATGTATGTGAAATGGGGACAAACTTTTATTGATGAACTGATTCGTCTGTTTGAGCCGCTTGATTTTAAGTTTACGGTGCTGACGGAGAAGTGAGAGACATCTCCATCACGTCATTATAAGGCACGAAGCAATCGCGAATTGTACAGGGAATTTGCAAGGGGATTGCTTCGTATCTTATAATGACGTGTTTGTAAGTTATTGATTATTAAGCATGTTTTTTGATCGGCTTTATGGATATGGGCGTTGCCTGCGGCCCGTGCTATCCGCTCATACTACACAAGGCATTAGCCACAAGGCCGGTATCCGCTACTATCGCTAACGCCGCCCCCGCACACCATCGCTGAAATATGTTTTATACGTCATTATGATTTTTTTCAGGTACCCTGATGGTTACTCGTAATGACGAGTACCAAGGCAACAAAACCCCGCTGCCGGAAAGAAAAATAGTAAGCCGGCAACAGGGCTCGCACACAAAACACAAGAATTTTTAATCCGACTTAAGACTTAGGGCTTAAAACTTCCGACTTTATTCCTCGCCCACCAGCTTAAACACCATTCCATCCATATCCTCAGTAATCCTGATTTGGCAGGCCAGACGACTTGCAGGTGGGGCATAGGGTAGGGTATCTAATACATCCAGTTCGGTATCTGTAGCGGTAAAATATGCTGCAGGGCCTTCTATTACTTGTACATGGCAAGTGGCACAAAGCGCCATGCCGCCGCAGGTGGCCAGGATGTCATATTCAGATGCCTTTAATACTTCCATCAGGCTCAGGTTTATGCCTTCCGGAATCTCGACTGGCCTGCTGCCGCCGTCGCGGTCAATTATGGTTAAATTTATCATGGCTAAAAAGCGCTTACACCGTAAACGGTGGTATATTTAAAACTTAGTTTTTGCTCAGGGTAAACATATTTGAAGGCACTCTGCGCCATCAACGCCCCCTCGTGAAAGCCGCACAATATCAGCTTAAGCTTGCCCGGGTAGATGTTGATATCCCCAATGGCATAGATTCGCTCGATATTGGTGCTGTAATCAGTTGTATTTACGGCGATGGCTGATCTGTCTATGTTTAAGCCCCAATCCGCAATAGGGCCAAGTTTAGGACTAAGGCCAAATAACGGAATGAGGTGATCTGCTTCAATATGGCTAACCTGCTGGTCGCGGTCGAGCAAGGTGATCTCGCGCAGGCGGTCATCACCGGTTAAGGCAACAACGTTTGATTTCAAGATCAGATCAATTTTACCTTCCCTGGCCAGTTCAAATACTTTTTCGGCACTGTCAGGCGCTCCGCGGAAAGTATCGCCACGGTGAACAAGTGTAACGCGTTCGGCTACATTGCTCAGGAAAACTGCCCAGTCTAACGCGGAGTCACCCCCGCCCGCCAATACCACTTTTTTATCGCGGAAATGCTCGGGGTTTTTCACCATATAGGCTACGCCTTTACCTTCAAAATCTGTAAGGCGGTCAATTTCAGGCTTGCGGGGCTCAAAGCAGCCAAGTCCGCCGGCAATTACTACCACCTGGCAATGCACAACGGTACCATCGTTGGTGATGATATTATAGGAACCATCTTCATTGCGCTGCAGGTTTTCAACCCGTTCGCCTAAACTGAAAGTTGGGTGAAACGGCGCTATTTGCAACATCAGGTTATCTACCAATTGCTGTGCAGTAACATCGGGATAGCCGGGGATATCATATATCGGTTTATGCGGGTAGATCTCAGAAAGCTGACCACCAACCTGCGGCAGTACGTCAATAAGATGGCAGCGCATTTTAAGCAGCCCGGCTTCAAAAACAGCAAATAAACCAACAGGCCCGGCGCCTATAATACAGATATCGGTAGTAATATGTTCCATGTGTGATTGCCTTATGTTCAGCAATCAAATTTGGCGTTAAACTCGTTGGTAATCAAATGATATAAAGTAATATAAGATTACTTTAAGTTATAATTGGCGAGGCAAAAACGTTTAAAAAGTTCAATCAGCTTGCTATGTTTTCCGTGCAGCTGGATAAATTGAAAAGTGCGGAAAATCTCCAAACCTTTAACATCAATAATGCTGAGCTCGTTATATTTTAATTCACTCACTACCGATTGTATGGAGAGGAAAGTGGCAGTTTCTGAGTATAAAAGGTATTGTTTGATGGCGATGCTGCTCTCCAGTTGAATCTCAATATTAAGATCTTTAGGGTTGATCTGCACCGCTGCCAAAGCATTGAAAATAACATCCAGCGTACCCGACCCGGCTTCCCTTAAAACCAGTGGAATGGAGGGTAATTGTTTGGGGGTGATCTCGGCCTTTTTGGATAACTTATTGTTAGCGCTGGTTACCAATACAATTTCATCCTTAATGAAATCAGTATAAGATAATTGCGGCGAATGGGCTGCACCTTCAACAATAGCGATGTCTATTTTTTCGGCAAGAACCAGCTGCGAGATCTGATCTGTATTGGCCTGGATAAAATTGAAGGTAACCTTAGGGTATGTTTTTTTGAACATAGCCAGCAGCTTGGGCAAAATGGTCTGTGCCACCGTAGTACTGGCCCCTATATGTAGTGTGCCGGCTTCTAAGTTGTTAAGCTGAGCCAGTTCGGTTTCAAGCTCGGTATAAGTTTGGAAGATCTTTTCGGCATATTTCTCTAGAATTTTACCGGCTGGGGTGAGGGCTATGTTATTGCCATTACGTTTAAACAACTGTATGCTAAGCTGCTGCTCCAGTTCTTTGATATGTTTGGTAACGGCGGGTTGGGTAATAAATAATTCGGATGCCGCTTTGGTAAAGCTCAAACGCTGTGCAACCGTATAAAAAACCTTCAGCCTGAAATCAAATATCATTGAGCCAATTTAGGAATAATGCTTAATATCTTAGCTAATAATAAAGCGTCATTGCGAGTAACCATTAAAGAACCAGAAAAAAAAATTGATGACGTTTAAACTATGTTTTAGGGATTTTGCGCGAGGGCCGCGTTAGGGATAGAAGCGTAAAGCCCACAGCGCGGGTTGGGTTTGCGGGCAGGAAAGGCGAGGACTTGCAGCGGATAGCCCGGCCGCAGGCAACGCCCATATTATAAAACAAATCAAAAAAGCACTTAATAATCAACAACTTACGGCAACGTCATTATAAGGTACGAAGACAACCGACCGTAGGGAGCTCATTAATACCTATAAAAATCAAATTATAATTATTAATAATCCCCCATTAGCAAAGCAGCCCATCATGCTACTCTGTAAAGTTCGCGATTGCTTCGTGCCTCCTATAACGAAGTGCAAAATGCGGCTTTTACGCTTCTTGGCATAGCTGCTTTTAATTAGTAGCCAATTGCGGGCTGGCATTTTTGCGTTTCAGGATTAATGCCGCTATCAGCGCAATTACCAAACCAACAGGCAAGATCTCCATATAAGTAAGCACTATAACACCAAACGGGCTTTTATACATATTAACATACCCGGCCATGCTTGCTTACTGCTGTTTAAGTTCGGCATCTGTTGCGCCATGGGCTTTGGCTTCCTTTAAAACATGGGCAACGTATTTGGTCATGAAGTCAGGAAAGAAATTGTAGAGTTCGATAAGCCATATAATTACATAAACAGTTGAGGTGATCAGCACAATATAAAGACCAATCATAAAGGCTTTGCCGAAACTGATTACGCCTCCATTGTATTTATCGCGGTAATTTTTGATGGCTACAAATATTAGTGAGAAGGCCAGTAACATGGAGCCATAGCCCACCCACATGTTGCCCTGAAAGTTGGGATTATTATAACACAGGGCACCCGAAATGCCTCCGGTTGCGGCAATGATCAAACCGGAGATTGATCCAAAAACAAGTACATTCTTTTTTATATCGTTTTATGTTTTGATAGAACAAATTTGGCTTGTCAGAAACTTTTTGGGCTCATACTTTAGGGTGATTTTGAAAATACCGGCTAATTTCAGTACTAAAGTATGATCCTTTTTAGGGGATGATGGACAATCGTTTCCCCATTTCAACAGCTTGAGTACGGCGCTTTACCTCCATTTTTTCAAATACCTTTGCGGAATGCGTTTTGATGGTATTTAACGATACAAACAACCGCTCCGAGATTTCCTGGTTGCTTAGTCCTTCGGCCATCAATTGCAAAACATCCAGCTCGCGTTTACTGAGGCCCAGTTTTTCTACTTCGCGTTGGTTAATGGTAAATTCAGGTCCGCTATTTACATACACCTGTTTTTCTATCACTACAGTTTTAGGTTTGGTAAGTTTAAGTGCAAGCCAGATACCGAGTGCGGTAAAAAGCACGGCTATAGCACCCATGTACACCTCATAAGCGTTATTAACTATTACAAACTTTAATTCCAGCCATTTTAGCAAAAAAAGCAATACGGCAAGGCACAGCCCGTATAGTATGGTGTGCTTATTTTTTGCCAGCAGGTTTGAAGCCATGTTATGGTAACCGATTTACATTAAATTTAGGATATTTTAAACAAAGCAAGAAAAGCCTGTAAACAAAAAAAAAGTTGCCCATAAATCTGCTATTTTATGTTATTTATAATCAGTTATTTAAAGTTTATATAACTAAATAATTTATCCAATAAGCATTTTTTTAACATATATTTAACCTAAAAGATGTATTTATTAATTTATTAATAGTATTTTTGTGAACTAAATCTTATTAATAAATCATGGTAAAAAGCCTAAACCCCAAGTTTTTAGCTGCGGGAGCAGTTATTTTATTTACATCCATTTTTTCAAGTTGTACAAAAGATCTTGTCCGTGCGCCTGGAGCAGATAATGTACAATCATCAAAATTAACTACGCATTCTGGCGTAGATAATAAGTATGACCTGCTTGGTTTTGGTTATGATATAACCGGAGAGTATGCCAGCTCAAATTCTGCAACCTACCCTGTGATCGACATGGACAAACTGGTACAAAATGAACCCGGCCGATATGTACCGGATAATAATGTTAGCCAGTATGCCGAATACGCCGCTGGTGGGAACGCTTCGGATTATTTGCATAGCCTAACAGTAAATACTACTTCAACACTAACCCCGGCAGGAGCAAGTAAGTTTTGGAGCGCAACACTTACGGTAAACTTTCATGAAACAAGTAAAATTTCATCAAAATATTCGTATGCAAGCGCTTCGCTTATCATAAAGCAAAAAAGGTTAAAATTTAATGCGCCGATTGATCTGATTAAAAGCACCTACTTAACTTCTGTATTTAAGTCAGACGTTGCCTCCATGTCGGCCCAGCAGCTGGTGACCAAATATGGTACCCATGTTTTAACGGATATTATTTTAGGTGCCAAGCTAAATGTTTTTTATCGCTCACAAACCTCAAGCTCCAATAGGGGACTATCTGTAAAAGCGGGTTTAGACGTGCACGGTATGTTCCGCACATTTGGATTTAAATCAGACGTAACTTATGCGGATTCGTCTGTAAATTCAAATTATGACCAGACAATGTATTACAGCACCGTGGGCGGCGATGGAACTAAAGGAGTATTTGGTCAGCTAAGCCTGGATAATAGCGCTCCTAAAGTAGATATTGCTCCATGGCAAAGCACTTGCACTCGTGACAATGCTGCTTTTATACAAATAAGCAATGCACCTGGTACCCTCATCCAGCTTTCAGATTTGATTGATGACGCTGCGAAAAAGCAAGCGGTAGCAGATTATATTACACAGTATTTGGCAAGTCATAATGTCATTACATTGATTTATGGAACAACTCCTTTGTACAGGTGTTTTAATACCAGGAATGGCGACCGTATATTAACCGAAAAACCGCAAGAATTGGCCGGAAATTCAGACTGGCGCATAGAATCGCAGATGGGTTTAATATATACAGATTCATCAATGCCCGGGACAAAACCGTTATACAGGTACTTATTAGCAGGTGTTCAACATTTCTTCACTACCAATTTTAATGAGTTGGGAAATGGTTCGGGTTCAACTGTTCTTGAAGGTATCCCGGGATACCTTAGCAGTACCCAAATAACAGGAACAATACCTATTTACCGTTACGCTCCAGTTAAAGGCGGTGCGCATTTTTATACCACCAACTTTAATGAATTGGGCAATGCCGGCGGTAACAGCGGATATGTTTACGAGGGTATAATAGGATACATTCAACAACAACAATAGTTATTCCCTACAAAGTTTAGTAACCAAAAGAAGAGGCTGTCTCACACCACCAGTGTGACAGCCTCTTTTATTTAATTGAGTAGGCGGAGAACCTTTTCATTTACGCTCCGGGTTGCTCATTTATATGATGCACCCTTGTATTTCAAGTAAATTCAGATTATTCTGTTCCTTTTTTCACTGCATCTTTTTTAGCCTTCTTTTCGGCTTTCATTTCAGCGTAAGCCTTTTTCTGCTCCGGTGTAAATATCTTGTCGAGTTTTTCAGTTGCCTGTTTTTTGATCTTCTGATCGGCCAGGTGACTTGTTTTTTTATCTTGTTTTAATTTTTTCAGGCTATCAATGCTTGTAGCCTGGGCCAGTAAAACCGCATTTACTTTTTTGGTTTGGTCGGCAGTGAGTTTCAGATGTTTTTGCAGATGTTCGGTTTTATTGCCGGCTTTTTGAGCAGGTGTTTTTTCAACTTTCTGTTGTGCGCTTGCAGTAAAGCTCAGCCCGCCGGCCAGGGCCAGCATCATCAGTATTTTTTTCATGGTTCGTTATTTTTTTGGATAATTAAAGCTATTGACAATATAGATGGGTTTTAGTTTAAATAGCTAAATATTTAAGTTTGTTTTACAATTAAATTAAACCAAACGGCCTTTTTATGGTCGTATAGTAGCATATAAGTTAAATCTTTTAATTAATAACCCGGACACTATGAAAAAGGCTGTTAAGTACTGGTGTGGCTTTGTTTTGTTGTTGAGTGTTTTTACCGTACTTACTGCCTTTTTGCCGGGCTACCCTGTAAATCCCGATTTAAAATTTCCTTATAAAAAAGCCGGCTTAATCCCCGAACAGGCTGCGGCTCATTTACTAAGCCGTTTTACATACGGCGCAACACCCGGTGAAGTAGAAGAAGTAGTTAAAATTGGCCCGGAAAAATGGTTCGCCGCTCAATTGGATGCCCAAATGCCGGATGATTCCCTAAATCAGCTTCTGGATAAATATGATGCTTTGAAATTAACTAATACCCAAGTTGTAGCGCAATATCCCAAAGGGGGCCAGGTTTTACGTATGGCCGTAAAAGACGGCGTTGTTAATAAAGATTCGGTAAAAACTGATAGAAAGGCTTATCGCGATCAGTTGCAAAATTATATGCAGCAAAACGGTTTAAAACCTGAGCAGGAATTGCTTCGCCAGTTTATCAATCAAAAAATATTAAGAGCTGCTTATAGCAATAACCAGTTACAAGAGGTGATGACCAGCTTTTGGTTTAACCATTTCAACGTGTCCGTTGTTAAAAATGATTGCTCTCAGTTTATTCCGGCTTATGAGCGTGATGTGATCCGTCCTAATGCTTTGGGGAAATTTAATGACCTATTACTGGCCACTGCCAAATCTCCGGCTATGCTGTATTACCTGGATAATTTCAGCAGTTCGGGCAATAACGATAACATGCAGCAAGGCGACCAGACCCCTCGCAGGCGTTTAATGTTACAAATGCAAAATGCGGATACAAGCCGTGTGGCTAATATCCCCAAACTAAAGGCAAAAAAAGCCCAGGGGCTTAATGAAAATTACGCCCGTGAGGTAATGGAACTGCATACCCTTGGGGTAGATGGTGGTTATACCCAGCAGGATGTAACCCAGGCAGCAAGAGTACTTACTGGTTGGTCTGTTTACCCTATGGGGGCTTATGGCAATGCCGGTCAAAAGTTAATGAACCGCATTGGTGATGATAAATTGCAAAGCCGTGGTTTTGTTCATGAAGGCGATTTTTTATTTAATCCCAACAGGCATGATAGTGGTGAAAAAGTAGTCTTAGGCCATCATTTTGCAGCCGGCGGCGGTTATGATGAAGGAGTGCAACTGCTTACCATGCTGGCCCATCAGCAAGCTACCGCAAAGTTTATCTCAAAGAAATTAGCTACCCGTTTTGTGAGCGATAATCCACCGCAATCGCTTATTGATAAAATGGCGCGCGCCTTTATGAATAAAGATGGCGATATTAAACAGGTATTGATCACCATGGTTGATGCGCCGGAGTTTTGGAGCGCGATGGCCGTGAGAGAAAAAACGAAATCGCCTTTTGAACTGGCCATAGGTTCGGTGCGTGCTTTGCATGCCGACGTTAATCAGCCTTACCAGTTGTTTAACTGGATCAACAAAATGGGCGAAAAGATCTATTACTACCAGGCTCCCACAGGCTTTCCTGATAAGGGCCAGTACTGGATCAATACCGGCGCGCTGCTTAACCGGATGAATTTTGGTTTGGCGCTGGCATCGGGCAGGATTCCCGGAGTAAAGGTTGATCTGGCGGCACTCAATAATCATCACGAACCCGAAAGCGCCGAGGCTGCACTTACTACATATACCAAATTGATATTGCCGGGACGCCCTCTTGATGAAACCATCAAACGGCTTACCCCCATGCTTAATGATCCTAAGCTCATGGAAAAGGTTGACGAAGCCAGCGCCAAAACTCCTGCTGCAACTATGGCGCCCGCTAATGACGAAATGATGGCTCAACAACCAGGCTTGAAAGGCAAGCGAAAAAATAATTTTATAGCGATGCAAGCCACAACTGGCAATAATTCAATGCTGGCACAGGTGGTTGGAGTAATTATTGGTTCGCCCGAATATCAGAGGCGGTAACAGCAGGAGGATTTAAAAATGGTATCAAGAAGAGGATTTTTAAAATCGGGCGGACTGGCCCTTTTAGGCGTAGGTTTGCTGGGAGGCATTCCCGGCTTTTTGGCCGAGGCTGCTGCAAGCGAAAAGATCTTATCGCCCTATAAAAAGAAAAAAACGCTGGTTTGCATTTTCCAGCGCGGTGCTATGGATGGCCTCATGGCGGTTACCCCTTTTACAGATGACTATTTGAAAGCCGCCCGGCCAAACCTGTTTATGTCGGCAGCAAAAAGTGGTGCAGGTAATCCGCTGATTGATCTGGATGGCCGTTTTGGTCTGCATCCTGCCATGAAAGCCTTTGAACCTACGTTTCGTGAAAAAAGATTAGGGATAGTGCATGGTATTGGTTCACCCAATAATACCCGATCGCATTTTGATGCCCAGGATTACATGGAATCGGGCACACCGTTCAATAAAGGCACTTCAAGCGGTTGGCTTAACCGTGCTGTGGGATTACTTGGCCATGATGCGCTTACGCCTTTTACTGCTGTGAGCATGACCTCGGCCATGCCGCGTTCTTTTTATGGCGATAACCCTTCGGTAGCCATCAGTAACCTGCAGGATTTTGCTATCCAGATGCGTGGTAATCCTACAGGAGCCAACATGGCGGCCAAAAGCTTTGAAGACCTCTATGATCAAACGGCATCCGGCCTGCTGAAACAAACCGGGAAGGAAAGCTTTGAAGCCATGAAGATGCTTCAGAAAACCGACATTAAAAATTATACGCCTGCAAACGGTGCTGTTTACCCTAATTCGGCATTGGGCAATTCGTTAAAACAAATAGCCCAGCTCATTAAAATGGATGTTGGCCTTGAGGTAGCCTTTGCCGAATCAAACAGCTGGGACACCCACTTTAACCAGGGCACTGAGAATGGCATCTTTGCCCGTAACGTTGCCGACTTAAGCAATAGCATGATGGCGCTGTGGACAGACCTCGGAACTTATCAGGATGATGTTACCGTAATGACTATGACCGAATTTGGCCGTACCGTTCATCAAAACGGAACCGGCGGTACGGATCATGGCCGCGCCTCCTGCAACTTTATTTTAGGCAATGATGTAAACGGTGGTTTAGTTTATGGCGATGTAAAGCCATTAGCTATCGAAAACCTTGAAGATGGCCGCGACCTTGCCGTAACTACCGATTTCAGAAGCGTGTTCAGCGCTGTTGCCGATAAGCACCTCGCGATAAATAATGATCACATACTTTTCCCGGATTGGAAAGGGGACAGGGTGAATGTGATGAGGGGATAAAATAATTCTGCCGCGGGTTTAGCGATAGCGTAACCCGTGGTTAAACATAGCTGAAGTTTCCAACTTCAGCGCCAAAATGAGACAGACTTGCAGTTCAAGTACTTGAAAACAGGCCAGAATTATACTTTTAAAGACTTACGAAGCTTTCAAAATTTCGTAAGTCTGAAATGAAAAAAAAACAATTACTTAATAGTATAAGTAAGCGTAGTATAATAAAAGCCACCAATCGACGGGCCTCCTAAAAACGAATTATAATATTTATTGGTGAGGTTGCTGGCGCCCAGTTTTACATTCAATTTGGTTTTCAGGAAATCATAGTTAACCTGCGCATCAATGATTCCATAGTGGTCTACGTTGCCATTTACTAAAAACGATTGCCAGTAATAGCCACTTTGCCACTTATAGGTTACATTAAACCCTAAATTGCCTGCCACCCTATTACCGCCGAAAGAGCAATTAGTGATCCATTGCGGTGTGTTGAAGCCATCTTCAAGCGCGTCCTCATTGGTTGTGCGCTGTAACTTAGCATACGAGGCATTGCCCGATAATTGCAGGTTGGCTGGCAAGTGATAGGTAAGCCCAATGCTACCACCAATATTGGTAACCTTACTTTGCGAATTGGTCCATACCCGGTAGCGGGCCTGCTTAGTTTTATCATTCAGATAGTAAGGGATCGAATCGGCTTTTTGGGTATTGGGTACATTGATCTCTACCTGGGCAATAAAGTGATCATATTTGTTGTAGTAAAAGTCAGCATCGGCACTCAGCTTCCCATCAAAAAATAATGCCTTATAACCGGCTTCAAATGAGTTAATATGCTCAGGCTGCAAATAGGTATAAGGGTTCTTTTTTAATAATCCTTTTTCTTTTTCGATAGCTGCGTTTGTTGAAATCCCCTGGTTAAAATTATTTTTAACGGCAGTTTGGAAAGCATCAATTGAAGTACGCAGATACGAATTTTCAAAAATGCCGTTTGATACCACACGTAAACCTCCAATGCGTTTAACCCCGCCGCTGTTTACGTTAGAAAAAGCTTCGAAAATACTCGGAAACCGGTAGCCGCTTTGAAATGATACCCGGATGTTATGCTCAACAACCGGCGAAAATACCAATGTAAAACGAGGGTTAAGCTTCAGGTCAAAGTAATCATTCCTGTCGCCGCGCAGGGTGGCCGATAGTTTAAGTTTATTGTCCCAAAGCTCTTTTGAGGCTTGTATAAAACCGCCCGTTTTGCTGTAATCTAAATTACTGAACTCCTTGCCGGGCACATAGTTAATGAAGTAATTGCCATCGGGATGAATGATATAAGTACGATGGTCAAACCCGGCAAGCAGATCCAGCCCGGTTTGTTTGATAAAATCTTTTGAAATGGCTTTTGAAATATCTGCCTGTCCTTCTATATGAAACAGATCGTCTTTAACGCGTAGGGCCGAACCTACGTCCCAATTATTAATATCGGCAAGTTTGTTAAGGGTGGCATTAAAGGCGGGCGTTCCGGGCTGATATCGACCCGCATCGGCAAACTGGCGGGCCTGGTTCAGGGCTTGCTGCACATTGGCCCCTGCGGAGGTGGCATTATTAAAACCTTTGGTAAAATCGGCATACCAGTCGTTGTCACTTTTAAAGTTGCGGTCTATGTTTTCGCCGGCAGAACGCAGGTTGTATGATTTGCCGGTATTTTCGATAGTAAGGTAGGTACGCACCTGGAAAATATCATTCTTTAACTCCAGCGCGTGCTGCTGCAAGGTATAGCCCTTAAGCCTGAAACGGTTGGCCCGCTGATAAATATTATCCAGATCGCCAAAACAGAAGGTATAGGTAAGTTGTGTGTTAGCATTGAATTTATAAGCCAGCGCTGCATCCAGCTTCACATTGTGCAGCCCGTAGCTGGTAAGGTCTTTTTCGGCATATCCAGTGCGGGCAACCGAATACTGTTTGCCGCCGAGGGTGATGGTTTTCCTGTCGGATGATTCATTGCCATAGCCATTAATAGGATCATAGGCAGGGTTCTGCGGCCCGCCGGGAATACCGAGTTTGGTGTTGGCCGCAGCATTTTGATCGGTGGTGTTGTCGGCTATCCAATCGTAACCAGTGGTATAAGTACCATTCAATTTAAATGCGAATTTCGGCGAAAGCACCTGCGCTATCCTGAAACTGGTTTCTGAAAAGCTTTTTACCCCCGTTTCTTTATCGCCTACGTGGTTGATACCCGTTTTTTGTTGAATGGTAATACCGGGCGAAGTAAAAGGATCTTTGGTGATAAAATTCGCAAGTCCGTTTATCGCGTTCAGGCCGTAAAGCGCAGACGCAGTGCCGGGTATGATCTCCACGCTTTCAATATCAAGATCGCTCGGCCCGAGCGCATTGCCTATAGGGGCACCTAAATGCGGTGCCTGGTTATCAATCCCATCAACCAATTGGGTAAAGCGCACATTGGTGGTATTGGCAAAACCGCGGGTGTTAATGATCCTGAAGCCAAGGCTGGGGGTAATAAGCTGCACGCCTTTTACATTTTCAAGGGCATCAAAAAACGACGGCGCTGCCGAAAGTTTGAATGCTGATGCCCTGATCTTCTCGATACTTACCGGCGAGCGTAAAATACTCTCGCTGATGCGGGATGCGGAGACAACTACTTCCTGCAGTTGCTTCTTTTTAATGGTAGTTGTATCGGCAGGGACTTTCCTGAGTGTGTCTTGCGCGTTCGCTGCTAAACACGTGCTTAATACTGATAAAGTTAAAAGTAGTTTTTTGTTCATGTGGTTTTTTAGGTTGCGACCATTAAAGTGAAGTGTAAAAATAACGTTATGTTTTAAAAAACATAACGATGGTGACGAAATTGGGATCTGCCGGGTTAGTCGGTTTTATCGCTAAAACCTTACACATAATTTGGCTCCTTTGATACGTATTGACGAAAAACTGAACTGATTTGTATAACAGCTGTTTATGCTTTGTATCTAAATTTGTTTAAACCGATATACCTATGAAAAGATTTGTCTTTTTGTTATGTTTCCTGTTGCCTGGTCTTGTCGTTTCGGCCCAGCAAATTAAAGGGACTTATGCTATTAGAAATGAGCAAACCGGTATGCTGTTACGGGTTAAAGACGCACAATCGGCCAATGGTACCCCGCTGGTAGCCTATTACCCCGAAAACTGGAAATGCATGACCTGGGATTTTCAACATGTGGAAGGCAGCACTTATAAACTGAAGAATCTTTTCACCAGTAAAACCTTTCAACCGGTAACCGAAGCCAATGCCGGAGTAGCACTGGAAGAGCAACCGCTTAATGCAGATAATGCTAATCAGCAATACGAGTTTGAGCCGATAGATAAAGATACTTTCCTGATTAAACTAAAAGGTACCGACCTGTACCTTACCCCATCCGACAAAAAGGGTAGTGTCAATTCAAAGATCATCCTCGCCAAGAAAACAAATACAAAGGATCAGTACTGGGATATTTACCAGCAATCGCCAACCATGTAATCATTAAAAGTAGTTAAATTTTATGGCGGGTTAATTTACCTGAGTATCAATCAGGTAAAAAAAAGCCGCATCGTTATATTTTGATGCGGCTTTTGTAATGTTATAATGTAAAAAGCTCTTTCTCTGATTAGCCAATAGCCTGTCTTATCTTTTCGGCAGTAGCATTAAATTGCTCGGGTGTGAACTTTTGTTTTGGGGCCGAAAAGTTAATGCTGCTCATTTCATTCATCGGGATAAGGTGGATATGTGCATGAGGAACATCAAGTCCCATTACGGCCACACCAACCCTGGGGCACGGAACAGCTTCTTTTAAGGCAACAGCTACTTTTTTGGCGAATAGCTGCAAGCCTGTATAAGTATCATCATCCAGATCAAAAAGATAATCAACCTCCTTTTTGGGGATCACCAGCACATGGCCTTCCGTAAGCGGAAAAATATCTAAAAAGGCCAAAAAATTATCGTTCTCGGCCACTTTATAAGCCGGGATTTCGCCTGCAACTATTTTTGAAAAGATGGTCATTGGTAGTGAGTGGTTGATTGTGTTGATTGGGTGAGTGGTTGGATTTGTTTAGATAATTGATTAGTTGAACGATTGGTTATAACCTCTTAACCATTCACCTAACCACTTAACCAATTACCTGCTTATTTCCAGGATCTCAAATTCAATTTTGCCTGCAGGTACGGTGATCTCGGTTTTTTCGCCAACTTTTTTACCAAGCAGGCCTTTAGCTATCGGCGATGCTACAGAGATTTTGCCGGTTTTCAGATCGGCTTCACTTTCTGATACCAGCTGATAACTCATGGTAGCACCGTTTTTAAGGTTCTTGATCTTAACAACAGATAGTGCCAGCACTTTTGATGTATCTATTTTTGATTCATCAAGCAGGCGGGCATTTGCCAATGTTTCCTGTAACTGAGCTATTTTAGCCTCATGTAAACCCTGGGCTTCTTTAGCAGCATCGTATTCGGCATTTTCCGAAAGATCGCCTTTGTCACGTGCTTCAGCGATTGCTCTTGATATATCGGCACGGCCGGTTGTTTTTAATCTTTGTAGTTCTTCTTTTAATTTCTCTAAACCATCTTTGGTATAGTATGATACCTCTGCCATAACGCAAAAATTAATTAATATTTATTCCTGTCTGTAAACCAAAAAAAACCGCCCTTCCCTGTTTTAAGAAAGGACGCAACGCTTATAAAAGCAAACAAGACTATATAAGCCCTTTGCTTACATAGTCTTGCTATTTGGTAATTAACGAAGATAAGTGATTTAAGTTTTATTATCCAAATTTTTAAAGAGGGATTTTTTATTGTGTTTATGACGATTTATTTTTATCGGAGATTAATAAAGCCATAACTCAAAGTTCTTATTGCCACTTATTTATCCTTTCGGGCTTTTTCTGAAACTGTGCTGATAATGATTTTATCCTTGCTTTTAACAATAATCTGCGTCCTTCAATACTCCGGGTAAAAATAAGTTCGCAGGGGCCAACCAGCCTTTCCCATTGCTGGCTCAAATAAACTGCTCATACAGCTTCCTTGTATCTTTATTACAATCAAATCTGATCTCATTTTTTATTCGCTCACTCAGCACATCATTTTCTTTTAATATTTCAACAACACGTTTCCGGCACAAGCCGCAGGTGTTTTTATCATAAAGAGCCTCCAATGGTTCCCGGCATTCTGGTGTTTTATTGGCGTAATAAATATTGGTAATGTCAATTACCAAACCTTCTAACTCATCGCCAGTACTGGCTTTTTTCACGAGAGTGGTCAGCAGTTTTTGATCACCTTTTTTATAATTTTCTATTAGAATTTTAGCAAAAAATGCAGGGCGCTTGCTAACAGCGATTTGTTCCAAAGCAAGCTGCCTGATATTTTTACCTTTGAAAAGACCAAGCGCTTGAATAGCCAATATCACAATTCTCATGTTCCTTGCGGTGTCTTTAAGGGCCAGATTAAAAAGGAGCTCTTTATCAAGCGGAAACTTATGCTTTGTGAAAACCCGCAGTAATTTTTCGATGTTACTTTTATTTCGTTCAATTAAAAGTTGCTGTGCTATTAATTCGAGTTCGGCGCGTTTTAGTTTTCTATTAAGAAACCAAGTCCTGCTTTGCCGCAACAGGGCTTCTTTAACTATATTTTTATAAATGAGAGTGGGTTTAACCTGTTCATTGCGCTGGCCTATATTCCGCCGTACATCATCAGTATATATCCTGATAAAGCGGTTTTGCTCAGCAGCAATATCCAATTGTGTCCAGACATCAATTTCTGGATTTTCTTTTTGAAAGCTTTTAATGAGGTCATCGTCCTGCCAATCTTCCGGATCTTTTTCAAGGCGTTTGCCAAATTCTTCTGCAATAAATTTGAGGCCTTCCAGTCCATCAAGTTCCATGATCTGGTATGTACCAGCCCAGTCCGATCTCCAAATAGGATTATGAACGAAGCCATCATAAATAGCCCGTTTGGCTTCGGCATCACCCTCCTGGGCAAATATTTTAGTTAGGCCAAAAAGCTGTGTCAATGTCCAGGTATCTTTTTGAGGTTTTAAAAGGGCTTTCAGCACAGCCTTTTTTATTTTGTCTTTTTTACCTGAATGGTTGATTAATTCAACAAGATACTCTTCCCTGCTGTGTTCACATTGCCCGTCGTACGCGAAATTCTTAACGCAAGCTTTAATAATCTCCTCCGAAAAATCTATACCAGGATGGCTTTGGATCAGCAAATGTGTTTCACCGGTGCCCCGGCGTATGGCGCTTTGAAATTTTTGTTTGATAAGGCTGGTTTCTGACATCAGAAGGTATTGTGTCCATTTTATTGTTGCAAGCTACTAAAAAAACAAATTTAACATGGTGTTAAGAAATTGATCACCAATTTGTACCTATCTTTCCCTCATGGTCTTACCCAATATTTTTACAGTGCAGATAGCTGATGATGTGATCAGCCGCATCAACAAACTAACTCCGCAAACTTCACCACAATGGGGTAAAATGAACGTTGCTCAAATGCTGGCTCACTGCTGTGTAACATACGAAATGGTTTATGAAGATAAACACCCCAAGCCCAACGCCTTCATGAAGCTGATCCTTAAAATGCTGGTTAAAAACAAAGTAGCAAGCGAAGTTCCTTATAAGCGCAACAATCCAACTGCGCCTGCTTTCATTATAACGGATGAGCGGGATTTTACAACCGAAAAAGAGCGGTTGATCAATTATATCCGTAAAACGCAGCAATTAGGTGAAAGCGCTTTTGATGGGCGCGAGTCGCATTCATTTGGCCCGTTAACACATACCGAGTGGAATAATATGTTTTATAAACATCTTGATCATCACCTTACCCAGTTTGGCTGTTAAAAACCTAATTGAAAATGCAGGCTCTTTAGTCGGCACATTTTTGTTTACTTAGCAAACCAGGTTCCTGCACCCAACCTGGATAACTTAATATGGAAAAACTGAATCCCGGAATCCTTAAAACCAAGCAACATTTTGAAATTCTTGACGGCCTGCGGGGCGTAGCAGCTATAGCTGTTGTTACCTTCCATTTTATGGAGATAGCTTACTCCGATTACAGTAAGGATTTTATAGGTCACGGTTTCCTGGCTGTTGATTTTTTCTTTTGCCTTTCTGGCTTTGTAATTGGCTACGCTTATGATGACAGGATAGGTAAAATGGGCATCAAAGAGTTTTTTAAATCGAGGTTGATCAGGCTGCATCCGCTTGTTGTTTTTGGCTCGGTATTGGGCTTGCTGGGGTTTATATTTGATCCGTTTAACGCTCAGCCTATCGCCCGTAGCGCAGGTAGTATATTACTGTTGTTTCTTAGCTCGATATTCATGATCCCCAACGCAACCATGACCGAGCGATATTTTAACCTGTTTGGTTTTAATGCACCCGCATGGTCATTGTTTTGGGAATATGCAGCCAATATTGTTTATGCGTTTGTGCTCTGTCGCCTTCACCGGCGCTATCTGATAGTGCTTGCAGTGATTTCGGCAGTGGGCATTTGCTATGTAGCCGGCCGTTCGGGTAATTTGATGGGCGGCTGGAGCGGCGATACTTTTTGGGATGGAGGTGTGCGGATAGCCTATTCTTTTACCGCCGGTTTGCTGATTTACCGTTATAATCTTATCATAAAAAATAAGCTTGGTTTTATTGGTCTTTCAATTTTATTAATGCTGGCTTTCCTGATGCCATTCTCATCCTGGAACTGGCTTAGCGAACCTTTTGTAGTTATTATTTATTTCCCGTTGCTGGTTGCATTAGGGGCGGGCACTGTTCTTAATAATAGCTTTCGTAAACTATGCGTTTTTTCGGGCAATATCTCCTATCCCTTATACATGACACATTACTTTGTGATGTGGATGTTTGGCAGTTATTATGCAGCAAATAAACCCGATGCAGCACACCTGGCATATATCATTATCCCCGGTTTAATTGTGCTTATTGCATTGGCCTACCTTGTTATGAAAGTGTATGATATCCCATTACGCCGATATCTTACAGAAAGAAGAAAGCAAGCTGTTAAGTAAAAGGAAATAGCATTATACTTGAGCTTAATTAAAGGTTAAGCGCGCGGCTTACTAATACAGGTAAATTTAAAATCTGCATGTTTAAAGTGCTGAAAAAGTGTTTTTTATACACGAAAAAAATAGTATTTTTACAAGTGGTTCTGTGCATTTTTCTAATCTCCTTTTATGAGATGCACGCCCTTTTGGCACAATGAGGAAAACGTTAGTTATTGGTTGGCTTGTTATACTTTTCGCTATTGTAGGCGCCCTGTTTTGGTATAATGAGCTGCAATACCAACTACCCACGCCTGTGCCGGAAAACTATAAGCCGGTAAAACAAGGTGTTGTAGTATCCATCAATCCAAAACATTATAAAGACCATAGCAAGCCGCTGTTTCTTCATTTTTTTAACCCGAATTGCCCCTGCTCACGTTTTAATGTGAAACAATTTAAAGCTATTGTTGAGCAATATCGCAGCCGGGTAAATTTTGCCATTGTGATCATGAGCAATAAACATTTTACCGAAAGCGAGATCCAGGATAAATTCGGGATGAAGATTCCGGTAATATTTGACCCGTCGGTTGCCGAGGCCTGCGGGGTTTACTCAACACCACAAGTTGCCCTTATTGATACAGCGAGCAGGCTGTACTATCGTGGCAATTATAATATAAGCCGCTACTGTACCGATGAGAAGACAAGTTTTGCCAAAATTGCAATTAACGGTTTACTTAATAGTAATACCCGCCTTACGTTTAATAAATTGGCCTTAATTTCATATGGCTGTCGCTTGCCCGATTGTCATAATTAACATACCCCTAAGTTTTAAGTAGTGACAGCAGCTATAGCTCATAACATCAATTTTCAAACTGAGATCAAGGACCGGTCAGACCGGTTGATGGATTATTTCCTGCCCCTGCATTTTGCCGTTGGCCTGGCACTGGCTTTTTTTTATGATACCTGGCTCATAGCTTTTGGTGTTGGCGGCCTTTGTCTGTTGGCTTATTATACTGCAAAAATAGCCTTGCCCAAATCTTCTTTATATCAGTATGTGCTGGCTGCCGTGTTAGGCATTTTCATGGCCCAGTATATTTACCAAATGCACGGGATGTTTGAAATGCACTTTTTCGCATTTATTTCAAGTGCCCTGCTTATCACCTACCAAAACTGGAGGCTGCAAATACCCCTGCTTATAGTAGTTATTATACATCATGCTACTTTTAGTTACCTGCAGGACATAGGGTTTGGGAACATATTTTTTACTCAGCTTAATTATTTTGACCTTCAAACGTTTGTAATCCACATATTGCTTACCGGGGTTATTATGTTCATATGCGGCCTTTGGGCATACCAGCTGCGCAAATACAATGAATTAAGAATTGTGCAAACCCTGCAAATGGCCGATTTGCAGCGCGAAGCCCAGTTATCGCTTGAGCGCAAATATAACGAGGAAGTTTTAGCGGCAGCAAATCAGGAGCTTCATTACTCAAACCAGGAACTTCAAAAAGCCCGCCTGGCGGCTGATCAGGCTAACCAGGAAAAAAGTATATTCCTGGCCACCATGAGCCACGAAATCCGTACACCTATGAACGGGGTTATCGGTATGTCGGCGCTGCTAAATGAAACCGAGCTTAATGATGAGCAGCGGATGTTTACGGAAACCATTATCAACTGCGGCGAAACACTGATCCATGTGATCAACAATATTCTTGATTTTTCGAAAATAGAAGCAGGCAGCCTCGATCTTGAACAGGAAGATTTTAGCCTGCGGCAAAGCATTGAAGATGTAATGGATATGTTTGCTGTTAAAGCAGGGCAAATAGGGCTTGATTTGGTTTACGAGATAGATGAAGAGGTGTCACCCTGCATTATCGGTGACCCGTTACGACTTAAGCAGGTGCTGATAAACCTGGTAAATAATGCCATTAAGTTTACCGAAAGAGGCGAAGTTGGCATTCATGTGGGTTGCCTTGAAAAGCAGCCCGATGGTTTGCTGAAATTGCAGTTTGATGTTTGGGATACCGGTATTGGGATTCCGAAAGATAAACTGCACCGCCTGTTTCGCGCATTTTCACAGGTTGATTCATCTACCACCCGCAAGTATGGCGGTACAGGCTTAGGCTTAGCAATTTGCCAAAAGTTGGTTACACTAATGGGCGGTACCATAGGCGTTCAAAGTTTACCCGGTGTAGGTGCAAAATTTACTTTTACGATAAATGCTTATCCCGGAGATGTATCAAATCAGCAGCCGGCAAGCTTTGATCTTGTAGAATTACACGGCAAAAAAATATTAGTGGTTGATGATAACCATACTAACCTGTCTATCCTTGAGCGGCAGTTTGATAGCTGGAACCTTAAAGCAGTAACGGCCGAATCTGGTGCTGAAGCATTGGTGATATTGCAAAAGAACAAAGATATCGACCTGGTTATTACCGATATGCATATGCCCGTGATGGACGGTGCTATGCTGGCAAAAATTATAAAAGATGAGTACAGTCACCTGCCCATTATACTATTAAGCTCAGTTGGCGAAGATTTTATCAAAGACAGGCGGGCGCTTTTCACTTCTATCATGAGTAAGCCAATAAAGCAACAGGTGCTTGGCAAGCAGGTTTTCATGGCGCTTAAAAGCAGTTCGGGCCAAAATGATGACAAACAGGTTAAAACCAAACTTTCGGTCGACTTTAGTGATAAGTATCCCTTTAATATTTTAATTGCCGAAGACAATGAGATTAACCAGCATGTTATTAAGCACATTTTAAGTAAAATGGGCTATAAGCCGGGCATTGTCAAAAATGGACTTGAGGCAATAGAAGCACTTTATCAAAATGATTATGGACTTATTTTGATGGATATGCAGATGCCGGTTATGGATGGGCTTGAAGCCACCCGGGTAATCCGGAAGGAAGATATTAAGCAGCCGGTTATTATAGCACTAACCGCTAACGCTATGACCGGTGATGAGCAGGATTGTTTGCAGGCCGGTATGGATGACTATCTCAGCAAACCTGTAAAGCTCGATGAGCTGATGAATAAGCTTTCGAAATGGCATACGACAATGACTAATAAAGCTACAGTGCGTTCGAACGCTTAAAATGAGTTAGTATGGCCCATCGTTAAGTTGATAATTGCAACAATACTTTTGCAAAACAAATTGACATTTTTTTTCATTTTTGTACAGCACAAGTTAATTATATTGAAAAAGAGGAAACATGAGGCTTCAAAATCATTGCTGGTAATGTCAGTAATGATTTTCTATTTGCTCATTGCAAGCAGCCACGTTTTTTTCCTCCCCCGCTTAACGCAGTTAAGAAGCACACATTCAACAGCGTTTAATTCAGTTTTTAAACGAAAAATCGAAACTGTACGCAGTAGCTTCAATGAATCAAGCTATGTTCAAAGGCCTGATAAATCAACCCTTGAAGAAAAGAAATCGGTTACCGATTTGATCAGTGCTGTTGTAAGCAGTTTTATACTGCTGTTTTTTGCATTGCAGCTTTGGAAATTCAATCCAAAGCAATTGATCCGGAACTTCGGACTTATACCTCGATATCAATATACCTTTCTTTCCCTTTGCACTTTTCGCATTTGATCTGAATGATTGAAGGCCCTCCGCCTTTAGCTACGTCATCGATCATTTTCAAATAATTATCCATCGTTTACCGGTATGGTTTTCTGCTGCCATTGATCTGCATTCATGATCAACAGCGGTGATATTTACCGGTAAGCATATTTCGGAAAATCAAAACATGCGAATTTCAAAAGAGTTCTGCTGCCTGTTGATCAGTCTGCTCATAACAGCCTGTACATATGCGCAGCAGCAAAATAGTACCCCGGTTAGCTTAAAAACGTTGCTCAATAGCGTAAACCAAAACGCCCCAACCCTGCTAACCGATTCGGCGGCGATAGCCATAAAAAAAGCCATAGCTACCGAAACCCGCAGCAGCTGGCTGCCCAACCTTAAATTAAATTACCAGGCCGACTATGGCACCAACAACAACGTCGCCGGTCCGTATTTTGGCTTTGGTATTATCCCGTCAAACTCAAGAGGTGTGCGCCCTGAAAGCAACACTACCACAGTATCCGCTAATGTAGGAGTAGCCGCGCTCGACTGGGAGATCTATAACTTCGGAGCTTATGGCGCTCAAAATAAAGTGGCCAACTCTGATATCCAGGTGCAACAGAACCAGTTTGCTGATTCAAAGTACCAGCTACAGGCATATACCATTGGCAGCTACCTGCTGTTGTTGAAACTGGAAAATTTCCTGTCTATCCAGGCCCGCAATATCAACCGTAACAAAGAGATCCGGCGCTCGGTGCAATCGCTTGCTAAAAGCGGGGTACGTGCCGGGGTTGATACCAGTATAGCAGAAGCTGAGCTATCTAAAGCCCGCTTAAATTATATTGAGCTCAATAACCAGTTAAAACAGGTTCAGTTGCAATTGTCGGCTATTAGTGGCTTGCCTTATCAAACTATTGTACCTGATACCACTCTTGAGCAGGAGCTGATCAGTTCCGAAAACAACCTGCTGCCAACCGAAGTTGACACCGCTAATCATCCGCTGATCAACTACTATAAATCAGTGTATCAAAATAGCCTGCAACGGGAAAAACTTGTTAGTAAAAGTTACAATCCTAAAATAATGCTCGAGGGTGCAGTTTGGGGCAGGGGCTCAAGTGTTGATGCTAACGATCATTTTAATAGCTTAAGTAGTGGCTGGGGTTTCGACAGGAACAATTACCTGGTAGGCATAGGTGTTTCCTATAACCTGTTTGATATCCGCCGCCGTCAGCTAAAATTGCGCACGCAACGCGCCAATAACGATTATACCCGGAAAAAGCTGGAAGAGCAAAAGCAATTGCTGGCAGTAAGCGCCAATCAATCAAATGTGGAACTGCAAACTGCG
Organism: Mucilaginibacter sp. Mucisp86; assembly: GCF_047324315.1. NCBI lineage: Bacteria > Pseudomonadati > Bacteroidota > Sphingobacteriia > Sphingobacteriales > Sphingobacteriaceae > Mucilaginibacter > Mucilaginibacter sp. Mucisp86. Next base: position 2,061,561 of record NZ_CP168503.1, on the reverse strand, counting down.
CACGAACGCTTGCTGGAGATCCCTCATCAGCTTAAAGCCGCGACTGATGGCTATCGCCAAAAGCTGTCGTTGTATAAAAACGGCTTAACCGATATCATAGAACTCAATGCCGCGCTAAACATCCTTTACCGCGCCGAAACCGATTATGTACAGGCTAAATATGCTTACTCGAACGCACTGTTCCAGAAAGCCATTACCGAAAACCAGGTAAGTTCTGTATTAAACCTTTTAAAATAATTTAGCTATGTCAATGGTCACATCCGCACTTAAAAGGCCCATCACAACGGTGGTGGTTACTTTAAGCCTGCTCATTTTCGCGGTGCTTAGTGCTATCAATATACCAATAGATATTTTTCCCAAATTAAACCTGCCCACCATTTATGTAATTGAATCGTACGGGGGCATGTCGCCCCAGCAAATGGAGGGCTTCTTTTCAACCCGCTTGCAGGATCAGTTTCTGTATGTGAACGGGATCAAGAGCATCACCAGTAAAAACATTCAGGGCCTAACCATGGTGAAGCTCAGTTTTTACGAAAGCACAGATATGGCCGAAGCACAGGCCCAGGTAGCCTTACAGGTAAGCCGTGTAATGAGCTTTTTCCCTCCGGGAGCATTGCCGCCGCAGGTGATAAGGTTTGATGCCTCGTCGTTACCCGTAGGGCAGTTGGTGCTATCGGCTCCTAATCGCAGTCTGAAGGATATTTACGATATGGCGGCCACCAAGGTAAGGCCAATGTTTGCAACAGTTCCGGGTCTATCGGCCCCGCCGCCGTTTGGTTCAAACGCCAGGTCGATCACCTTAAACGTTGATCCAAACAAACTTAGAAGTTACGGGCTAACTCCCGACGAAGTGGTGGGCGCGTTAGCTAAGTTTAACGTAATGTCGCCTTCGGGCAACCTGAGGTTGGGTAATACCATGTTTGTAACTACGGTCAACACACTCATTAACCAAACCGACGAGTTTGGTAATATCCCTGTGGTAACTAAAAACGGTGTGCCCATTTTAGTAAAAGATGTTGCCCGTGTCGCCGATGCTACCGACGTTACGGTTGACTATGCCCTGATCAATGGCAAGCGCTCCGTTTATCTGCCGGTGGTAAAAACTGCCGATGCCAGTACCTGGAGCGTGGTGCAGGCCCTGAAAAAGAAGATCCCGGAAATTCAGGGCCTTTTGCCTGATGATGTTAAGATCTCGTACGAGTTTGACCAATCTATATTTGTGATAAACGCGGTAAAAAGCTTGTTAACAGAGGGTGGATTAGGAGCGCTGCTCACAGGCTTAATGGTGTTACTGTTTTTGCGCGACTGGCGAAGCAGCTTGATCGTAGTGATCACCATCCCGGTATCTATTTTATTGGGCGTACTGTTGCTTGGCTTATTCGGTCAAACTATCAATATCATGACCCTGAGCGGACTGGCGCTTGCCATCGGCATCCTCGTGGATCAGGCCACGGTGACCATAGAGAACATTCACCAACACCTGGAGATGGGTAAAAGTAAAGCACAGGCAATTTTTGATGCCTGCCAGGAAATTTCCTTTCCGCTGTTGCTGATCCTGCTTTGTATCCTGGCCGTGTTTGCGCCATCATTTATGATGAACGGCGTACCTAAGGCCATGTTCTTGCCGCTATCGTTGTCTATCGGTTTAACCATGATAGTATCGTACATTATAGCGCAAACGCTGGTGCCCATCATGTCGAACTGGCTTATCAAGGCCGAAACATATCAGCATTACGAGCATGGCAAACTGCACGCGCATGCTGGCGAAGCTATGGACAGGCCGGAGGAAGGACAGGTAAACCATCATCTGCAGCAGGAACAAAAACATCCGGAAAAGAACGATCTGTTTGAACGGATAAAAATGCGCTTCATGAACATCCTCAAAAAATGGATGCCAAATAAACGGATAATTGTACCTGTTTACCTTGTTGTGGTGCTGGCGCTTGCCGGTATTTGCTTTGTTACCATTGGTAAGGATATGATGCCGAAACTTAACAACGGGCAGTTCCAGATCAGGATCAAAGAGCCGGATGGGACAAGGCTTGAGCGTACGGAAGATGGACTAAAACAGGTATTGCAGATCATCGACAGTACGGTTAATCATCATGTGGCAATTACGTCAGGCTATGTGGGCATTGTGCCCAGCAGCTACGGTACCAGTAATCTTTATGTGTTTAATACCGGTACGCACGAGGCCGTATTGCAGGTTAACCTTGATGAAGATTACCATATCAACATGGATGAGCTTAAAGATGCGTTACGTAAAAATATAGCATCGCGCTTACCTGATTTGCGCATCACTTTTGAACCTATCGACATGACCGAGAAGATCATGAGCCAGGGAGCTTCTACTCCTATTGAAATAAGGGTAGCAGGTAAAGATATGGCACAGATAGAGGGCTATGCCAATAAAGTGTTAGCCGGTCTTAAAAAGATAGATTACCTGCGGGATGTGCAAATCACTCAGCCTTTAAAATTCCCGGTAGTGGCCATAACGCTCGACAGGTTGAAGGCAGCCCAGTTAGGCCTGGATATTAAAGATGTAGCCCGTTCGGTTACGGCCAGTACCTCATCAAGCCGTTTCACCGAGAAAAACCTTTGGTTGGATGATAAATCGGCCTATACCTACCAGGTGCAGGTACAAATTCCGGAGTATGTGATGAATACCATGGATGAGCTGAAGGAGATTCCGCTGGTAAAGGGCCAAAGCACACCGGTGCTTGGCGATATCGCCAGTTTCAAGGTTAACTACGTTCCCGGCGAATACGACCGAACCGGCCCGCGCCGCTTTTTAACTGTGAGTGCTAATATTTATAAAAAAGATTTGGGTACAGCTACCGCCGCGGTACAAAAAGTAATTAAATCGGTTGGTGCGCCTCCTAAAGGGTTGATTGCGGAAGTTAAAGGGATGTCGAGCTTATTGACTGAAACGCTTGATAGCTTACAAAACGGTTTGATGTTTGCCATTTTGGTGATCTTTTTACTGCTGGCTGCCAATTACCAGTCGTTCAAATTATCCCTTACGGTGTTATCTACCGTGCCCGCGGTAATATTAGGTTCGTTAACGGCATTGCTGCTTACAGGTTCAACACTTAACCTGCAAAGTTATATGGGTATGATCATGTCCACAGGAGTATCGGTGGCAAACGCCATTCTGATCGTAACCAATGCCGAAACATTGAGGCTGGATTATAAAGACTCCACAAGGGCGGCCATTACTAGTGCCTCTATCAGGTTGCGGCCAATCCTTATGACCAGTTTGGCCATGATGGCCGGTATGATCCCGATGGCGTCGGGTATGGGTGAAGCCGGGGAACAAACCGCGCCGTTGGGTCGCGCGGTGATAGGTGGCTTGTTTGCCTCAACTTTGGCCGCGCTGTTTATACTGCCGCAGGTATTTGCCTGGGTTCAGCAAAAAACTACTTATGATTCCCCATCCCTGTTAAAGGATGTAAACGTTAACCAACCGCAACAACTTGAAACTTCCAACAGCTAATATCATGAAACTAAAATATATCGTACTGCTAAGCAGTATCAGCCTGATGGCCGCATGTGCAGGCAATCAAAAACCGGTGGACCTTACAGAAAACAAAAAATCCACCCCAAAAGCAACCGAGTATGAAACCGGTAAAGTGTCAGAAAAAGCACTGTCGAGCGAAGCCCGCCTACCGGGACAGTTAAAACCTTATAACGAAGTAAACTTGTTCCCTAAAGTAAACGGGTTTGTGAAAACCGTTTTTGTTGACCGCGGTACGCTGGTAAAAAAAGGGCAGTTGTTAGTCACTTTAGAGGCTCCCGAAATGGAATCGCAACTGCAGGCTGCGGATTCGCGATATATGCAGGCCAGGGAAAATGCAGTTGCCAGTAAGGAAAAATATCAGCGCTTAAAAGAAGCCGCGAAAGAGCCGGGCTCAGTATCTCCGCTTGAGCTGGATAACGCCTTGTCAAAAATGAAGGCTGATGATGCTATGGCCCGTTCAGAAAGCTCAATCGTGGCATCTGTACGCACCATGCAGGATTACCTGAACATCCGCGCGCCGTTTGATGGTATGATCATTCAGCGTAACGTATCTCCGGGAGCTTTGGTGGCTCCGGGTAAAGGTACAGATTTGCCTATGCTTATTTTGCAGGATACCCGCAAACTGCGTTTAGAGGTTTATATCCCCGAAGATTTCGTAGATAAAGTTGACCTGAAACAACAGGTAAAATTTACGTTTAACGCTATGCCGGGACAGGAACAAACAGCAAAGATCAGTCGCTCGGCCAATGCCTTAGGGAGCATGCGTTCCGAAGCTATTGAAATAGATGTGCAAAACCAAAATGGAATATTGAAGCCGGGCATGTATGCCGAAGTAAAGATCCCGATGCTGTCGGGTGCAAAATCATTATTGGTTCCCAATAACGCCATTATCCGTTCTACCGAGCGGGAATATGTGATTGCAGTTAAAAATGGCAAAGCCGTTTTAACAGATATCAAGGAAGGGCTTACAAGACATGATTCGACAGAGGTATTCGGTAACCTGAAAGCCAATGACACTATTCTTAAAAACGCAAGTGATGAGGTAAAAGATGGAGCGGTGATTAATTAGAAATAGCTCCAATTTTTAATAAAAAATGTCATTTCGAACGAACAGTGTGTAGGGGTGTGAGATAGGGCGAGGAGAAATCTTATATACCATGTTGATCAGACACGATCAGCGCGACGTATAAGATTTCTCACTCGTTCCTCGTTTCGAAATGACATTTTTATTTTTTACCCTATCAAAATTTCCCGCTCTACATTAACCTGCTTTAAAAAATACTCATCATGCGATACTACGATCAGCGTACCGCGATAATCATTAATCGCAGCTGTTAATATTTCAATATTTTGAATATCGAGGTTATTAGTAGGTTCATCCAGGATGATCATATCAGGTGCCTGGTTGCCGATGGTTAATGAGCAAAGCATCAGCCTCATTTTTTCGCCGCCACTAAGTGCGCTGCACGGTTTATCCCAATCCTCGCAGGTAAACAGGAACCTGTTAAGGCGAATTTTGATATCATGCTCTTGCAATGCACCGGAGTTAAATTCTTCTGCTTGTTGGTAAACGCTGAGCTTATTATTGATTAGTGAGTAATCCTGATCGATATAAATGGCTTTAACTTTTGCACGTTCAATCACCCCAGATTGGGGTTCCAGTTGACTAAGCAACATCTTTATGAGCGTAGTTTTGCCAGAGCCGTTTGCCCCCCTGATCACTAATCTTTCGCCACTAACTATTTGAAAGCTAAGCGGCGGGTTCCAAAGTGATTGCCCATCATATCCAAAATTCAGCTCCCTGGCGGTTATTAACACTTTACCTTTATGAAGAGCGGAGTTATCAAAGTCCATCTTCATTTTATCGATATCAGGCAGTTGGCTGCGCAGCTGGCTTAGTTCCTGTGCAATAGCCCCGGTTTTTTCGGCGTGTACACCTTGCATTTTTGAGGTGCTTTTTTCGGCGCTGTTTTTCAGGGTTTTCATCATGATGGTGGGCACGCCGGCTTTTTCCTGCTTCTTTTTGCCGCGCGCGTCCAGTTTTTGCTGCCGCTCCATAGATTCCCGTTCTGTTTCTTTGGCCTTACGAAGTGCTTTTTCCTTACTTTTTACATCTTGATTCAGTGCCTCGCTTTCAATATCCTTTTGTTGGGCATAAAAATCATAGTTGCCGCCGTAAACGGTTATGCCGCGTTTGCTGAGTTCACAAACCGTATTGAGCAGGTTAAGCAGGGTACGGTCGTGACTAACTACCAACAAAGTATTATTTGTTGTTTGGATATAGTTATAAAGCAGTTTGCGCCCGACGACATCCAGGTGATTGCTTGGTTCGTCAAGTAAAACTATATCAGGGCGATGAATGGCTATACCTGCCAAAAATACCTTTGTTTTTTGACCACCACTAAGCGAGCCCATTTTTTGTGCCAGATCGATGTCGGTAAGCTGCCAGTGAATAAACGCTTCGGTGCAGCGCTCTTCAATGGCCCAGTCATCATTGAGTATGGTCATGTTCTCGTCGGTTACATTACCGTCGAGGATCTGTTGCAGGGCGTTTAGCTTATCGGCTATTTGCAGGGCTTCGGCAACGGTAAATTCGTTATACTGCCCAAAGATCTGTGGAACAAAGTATGGCCGCGAATCAGTTTTAACCACACCGCCGGCTGGCTTTAGATTTCCGGCCAGGATTTTAAGCAGGGTCGATTTTCCGGTGCCGTTATTGCCTATTAGGGCAATTTTATCATGTTTGTTAACTACGAGATCAATACCGGCAAATAAAAGATCACGGTTAGGCTGTATATAGGTAATATCGTGAAGAATAAGCATAATTTCTTTCTTGAAAAAGGTGAATAATTACAGGGGCGTTGCAGCAACGGCACTGTGTCATTTGTCCTGAAAGAAATTATTTATCACATAAAGGGAGAGGTTGGTTACCGGGGCAAAGGTAGTAAAAAGGTGTTAGATATAATAATAGCGAGCTATACGTGAAATTATATACACTATCTTATTGTTGAGTTGTAGTTATTTCTAAATATTGGTAATATCGTAAGATCTTAAATCTACGCTACAAATGGGAAACCGATTTTTTACCTGGATCGACTTTAACAGCAAATTTGGCAAAGAAATGGCATCTGCTGTAAGTGTTTACGAACGACGAAAAGAGAGCGGTATGGCCGATTATTCACTGGCCACTTATGATTTTGTATTTATTTCAGATGCAAAAGAAAAGCTGATAGCGTTGGGAGCCTTTTTGTCAAACAATTACGAATATAAAATAAACGTACCGGTTAGAAGAGATGACCACTGGGAACTAACCGGCGATGCAACAGAATTTCCGGTTGATGAAAACAACCTGATGTATTGGGGACTTGGCCTATATTGCAAGGGCTACGAGTTTGATTGTAAACTTGATGGTTATGGGGCGATGGGCGACGCCTGCAATCAGACATTTCCAGATATAGAGACCAAAGACGATGACTATTATTTTGAACGTGCCATGGAATGCTATAATAAGGGAAATCTTGGAATGGCTATAATTCATTTCTCCACCGCTATAAGAATAAATCCGAATGATCCTAATTCATGGTATTCAAGGGCTACAGTAAAAGATCAATTGCATACCTGGAAAACCGCAAGGCGCGATTACGATAAAGCGATTGAGTTGGCCCCCGACTTTACAGATGCCATTTTAAACAGAGGTGTAAATAAAGACAACGCTGGCGAATATTCAGAAGCAATTGCTGATTATACCCAGGTTATAGCATTAGAGCCAGGTAATGAAATGGCTTACTTTAATAGAGGGAATTCTAAATTAAATTTAAAAAACAGCAAAGGAGCATGCGAGGATTGGCAAAAGGCAAAAGAACTTGGTGCAACATATGCGCAAGAACGGATCGAACAACATTGTAGCCAAAAAAGTATACTAAAAAAAGCGAGAGAATTATTTAAACGATAGCAAAAAAGCCTTCAAACTCCCGTTCAAAGGCTTTACTATGCTTCAATCCCTTTACAAACTACTTCGTCACTTTCTCCACTTTAAAATCTTCAAACTTTACATCAAAACTTTGTTTGCCTGGCGCCGCTGCTACCATACCTATCATCGCTTTTACAGTTGGCGGAAAATAGGCCAGGCGAAGCATATCATATTTTTCGCCATCGAACGAGTATTTGATCTCCACGAAGTCGCCTTTGCGTAACAGCTTCAGCCAAACAGATTTTGGGCTGTCATGCCTTGGCACTACCGACCAGTCCGAAACTTCGCGGGTAACCACAGCGCTTACGTTTTGAACGCCGTCAACATATTCAATGCCGGTTTTAATCCAGTTTTTGTTATCTATCCTCACCATTAAACCTGCCTGATGAAACAATTCTTTATAGGCTCCGGTAATTTTTACGCTTGCCTCAAAATCGCCTTCCTGTTCGGTAAAATAAAAAGGACCGTTATCCCTAATGAAGCCGTAATGCGTTACCCGCCAGTAATCGGTTGCCGGGTCAACAGTCATGTGCAGCGTACTGCCTTCTATTGATGATTTTTGAGGTTTACTGTACCATTGCATAGTATTTAAGTTTTGTGCTAAACCAAATTTGCTGAGCAGGGCAAATAAGGTTAAAAAGGTTAATTTTTTCATGGCAGTAAATTTATGATTTATAAAGAATGTGCAGGAGCCTGCAGGGGATTTCAATTCCGGCTTTAGCGATGGGATATTTTTTTACAAAATATTAAAATAACAAAAGTCCGTTAGGTTATTGCACAGATAGGTTGATATCGGCTGATAGTTGTAAATTAGGATTGCGTTAATCAAGCCTTACAGTAATGTTTAAACGTTCCACACCAATATTAGCCTCGCTTGATGAAGCTAAAACACTAGCTTTCTACACCGAAAAATTAGGCTTTACCTTTTGTGATAGCCATAATGGTTACCTGGTATTTAGCCGTGATGGCATTAATGTGCATTTATTTCCCTGTAATGAACCGGAAACCTGCCGCAACATGGGCTGCTATATTTATGTAACCGATATAGAGCAGCTTTATAATGAGTATCAACAATCAGACTTAATCCATCCGAACGGTGCTTTGCGGATGATGCCCTGGGGATTGCGTCAATTTGCAGTTGTTGATAACAATGGTAATATCTTCTACTTTGCTGATTACAGGGAATGAAATATCATTTAAAGCATACAATGACATTATGAAAATTATGTTAAATAATAACGTGTTTGATTGTAATATTTATTATTTGTTAAAATATGCTTAACTTAGTATTAAACAACACAAGCTAATGTATGTCGCAAAACACATTACCACTTTATGCTATAGTTGAATTATTAATGCGCCTTGCGGGCATTGATCCTCAAATTGGAAATTATAAAAATCATTCGGAACGTGGAGATAACGTTTTTGTAAAAACCACCAACGGCACCATTCAACTTTCCAGAGCCCTCATTTTATCTCAATTTCATAAGCCCGATGATATTGAAAAACGTGACCTCGAATCTTTAGCTGCAAGATTTAGAATAAGGTTAAGCAAGGTAAAGAATTGACGTGAAGATTTTATTATTGCTCCCATTTATTAAAAACGTGATAGATTTATCGCATGAAATTAAGTAACTCTTTCAGTGGGGCATTAAGAACATTTGCCTACTTCATGGCAAGCGGAACTCAGAATACACTTGAGGGAATTGATTATCTCTCATTGTATGGCAATGAACCAAGTGCTATAGAACAGGTGTTTGCCATTTATGCCAATGTAATTGAACTGGATGATGCCGGAAAAGTTCTGAATGCTAAATATGCAGAAAAAAGAGCGACAGACTATCTTCGGGCGTACTGCGACCCTTCATTCATTGTGGAACCTCCTTTTGATTATTGGGAGGTTGAGCTTCATGAACCGCCATCATTGAAGGATGAAAGAAAAAAGATATAGCGGGGACTCCAGCTTTATCCCTATTAGTGCTACCTTTGTTTATTTGTAAGCAATTGCCGCACTTGACGGCCCTGTTAACGGAATAATTGCGGTTGATTGAAACCCTGCAATATCAGCCCACCTGTTAAAGTCGGCAAACGTGTAATCAAAGCCAGTCCCTGTTTCAATAAGCATATTTAAGCTCATCATCATGCCAAAAACATTTTGTTTTCTTTCATCATCTATAATCCCTTCGATAGCAACGAATGCTCCTCCCGCGGGGAGGGCGTCATAAGCTTTTTTCATTAAGGCTATTTTGTTTTCTTCGTTCCAATCATGCAGGATATTGCCCATTACAACAATATCGGCGCTGGGTATTGGCATGGTGAAAAAGTCGCCGTTTGCCGTTTTTACCCGATCGGATAACCCGAATTGTCGTATGGTAGCGTTTGCAATAGGTTCAACCGGTGGCAAGTCAAAACTGGTGCAACGCATGTGTGGATTATGCTTGGCTACCATTATAGAAAGCAACCCGGCCGAGCCCCCTACATCAATTAACGTTTTATACTTTGTGAAATCAAACTTTTGAGCGAAGGCCATAAAATTACCCATCTGGATGCCGCTCATGGCATTGGTAAACTCCTTTAATTTTTCAGGGTCTGAATATATTAAGCCAAAAAAGTCCTCACTTCTCTTTGCTTCGTTTTGCGGAAGCCCGGTAAGCAGCCCTTCACCCAGGTTCCCCCAAAATGTATACAGGCGGTTGTTCATCATTTCAAGGATGCCACCGATATATGATGGCTTATTTTTATCTAAAAATGTATCGGTATCATTGGTATTTGAGTAAATTGCTGTATCAAGGATTCCTTCACGCTTTAAAAAGCCAAATACAGTTAAAGCATCTAAAAAATCAAAGACATTTCTGTCGGTGCAATTAAGTTTTAGGATGTCCTTAACATCTTTTGCACTCATCGTACCCTTTTCGGCAAGTTTGGTAAATAACTGGAAACTCACGGCGGTTAACAGAATTTTTGAAGCCCAAAATCCTGTGCCAATTTTCATGATGTTTTCTGGCGATGGTTGGTTAGGTTGCTGTTCCATTTTTTTAGTAATTATCGGTTTAAAAAATTGGTAATGCCTTTCGGCAAATTCTACCCGGGCGGGTAAAATATAGTTACTTAAAAGTACAGCGATTTTATTTAAGAATAAAGAGTTTTTATAGTTGGGGGTAATATTATTTGCCTTATTTTTAGATTGTTAGTTTTAAAAAGCTTGTTTTCCTGTATCTATGCTTAGCGCTTTAACTGTTCTATTTTTTTAATCAAATCATTTTTTACTGCTTTCGTTTTGATGTATTGTAAGGCAAGAGAATAGTGTTCGATTGCTTTATCAAGGTCTACCGTTTCATACAGGTATCCCAATAATTTGTGATAATGATCGTTGGTTGCCAGTTTTAGCTTCTCTGTCTCCAGTATGGCTTTTTCATTTCCGTATACCATGGCAATGGCAAATGCCCTGTTTAATGCAATTACAGGCGAATATGCTATTAAGATAAGCTGATTATAAAGTTGTAAAATATGCTGCCACTTGTTGAGAGCTGCAGGGTTTGTATGCCAGTAGGCGATACCCGCCTCAAGGTGATATTTTGATACCTGGTTACCCTGGCAGGCATTTACAAGATAGTAATTGCCTTTTTCAATGAGGTCTTTATTCCATCGGTTTTGATCCTGATCGTCATAAATAACAACTTCGCCATTATTATTGGTACGTGCTTCAATCCGCGAGCTTTGGTAACACATCAGTGCCAGCAGCGCTTTGGTTTGTGCCGTATCAGTTATGGGGTTTTCTGTAAGGACGAGTGCCAGTCTTATCGCCTCTGCACATAGCTCATTCCTGATGAGTTGATCATTGGTTTTTGAAAAATACCCTTCATTGAATAATAGGTACAAGGTTTTAAGAACTGTATCCAAGCGAAACATAATATGGGGCTCGCTCAACGCCCTGATCTGAAAAGGATTATTGCGAAGGGCGGTCCTTGCCCGGTGCAAGCGTTTTTTTATGGTCTCCACCCCGGTCAGAAAAGCATTGGCTATTTCCTCTACCGTAAAACCGCAAAGGATCTGGAGCGCCAGACAGATCTGACTTTCTGTAGAATTGGCCGGATCACAAACAGCAAAGACCATTGTTAACTGACTATCGCCAATATGCTCGTCCTCAAATTCAACATCAGGTTCGGCTTCCGTTATGTTGTGTTTAATGTTGGCAACAATCTTCGTGTCAAAAAGTGTAACGCGCTTTAAATGATCTTTCGCTTTGTTTTTGGCAACAGTGTAAAGCCAGGCGGCCGGGTTTTCCGGCACGACGGTAATAGCCCAGTTTTCAGATGCTTTAAGAAAAGTTTCGCCAATAATATCTTCGGCAATTTCAATGTGCTCCAATCCAAAATGATGGCATAGCATGGCAATCATCTTCAGGTATTCCTGCCTGTAAAGATCACCCAATAAAGTTATGTTATTTAATTGCTTTGCCCTCAATATCGCTAACGTTTTAAAACCTCCCTTATTTCTACATTGCCGCCAAGTTTAAAGACCGGACAGTCTTTAACCATTTCCACCGATTCATTAATTGTTTCAGCCCTTATAATGACATAGCCTACTATAAATTCCTTAATCTCGGTATATGGCCCATCGGTTACCACGCCACCATCCTGTACTGTTGCTGCGGTTCCCGAGAACGGTAAGAGCGAATTGCCCTGGTCAACCAGTTTATTTTGTGCAGCGATACCGGCCAGCCAGTTCAAACGTTCCTGCACCTGCTCTGGCGTAGGTTTAAAGTCATCAATATTTTTGAGCCTGAAAATTAACATGAACTCTTTCATATCTGAAACTAAAGATTTTGTATAATGTCTTCGTAATCGACTTTGAAGTTTTGTTCAGCAGTGCCTTCAACCCTGTATGTACAAATGTCGGTAATCCCTGTATAGGCGCTAAATACTGCTTTTATGTATGATTCAATGAACTCATACTCCTGGGGCCAGTATGCCAGTCTGCCGCCGGAAGCTATAGCCAAATATACCTTTTTGTTATTGAGGCATCCGGTTTTTGTGCCATCCGCGTTAAACTTATAGCTCACGCCCACCCGCACCAGCTGATCGAGCCAGGCTTTTAAAAGCGAAGAGATCCCGAAGTTATGCATTGGTGTACTTATGACAATGATATCAGCCTGGTTCATCTCATTAAAAATGGCTTTGGCGTAGTTAAGCAATTGCTCTCCTTTTTCGTCAATCATCTCCGGAAATTTGTAAAACTCCCAGATCAATGCTTCATCCAAAAACGGCGGAGGTAATTTGGTTAAATCCCTTTCTACTACCTCGTTAACTTCATTTTTATCGATAAGCTTATTAATGATGGCAGTGCTAAGCCCCTTGCTGTATGACTGCCCGCCACGCGCACTTGAAATAATGTGTAATGCACTTTTCATGTTTTAATAGTATTGTTTACGCTAATGACGATCGGTTTTTAGAAATGGGGACATGACAGTTTGATATCTTAAAAAGATAATAAATAAAAGGCGTTCATGCTGAGTGTTTAAATCCGTTAGATTCTGAAGGTACAGTGACATCTCCGCCTCGTCATTGTGGGGTACAAAGCAATCCCCTGCAGGAAGGCAAAAGGCTTTGTTCTATAGATTTACATCGTCGCGCTTTTGGCCGCGCGGGGCCAGATACTTTTGTCTTGACACAAAAGTATCCAAAAAGTCAAGTCAGCAGATAGGCTTCTTTGCGCACAGGCCTTTGCCCTGCAAAGCGGTCAGAACCACGGGCTGCAATTATTTTGCCCCGCTACGCTCGCGCTTTCCCAATGCTTCTGCAAAAACTTGCTATGCCCCTTCATGCGCTCATGGCCGGCATTGTTCTGCCCGCTTTCACCCGAAGCTTACCTGCTGACGGGAACATTCTTTATTTATTATGTAATGGGTAGACGGTATGGCTCTTAATATGAACGCTTTTAAAGAAGATTTGAAATGCAGAATCAGAGATCGTAGGCAGGGTTAATCCCAAATACCATTCTGTGCAGTGAATATCACCGGTTGGCCACCTGTTACCATAATGGTATGCTCGTGTTGTGCCACAAAGCCACCTTTATTACCGAGCAGCGTCCAGCCGTCGGCTTGTGTTTCGGCAATTGTTGATCGTGTTGAGATGAATGTCTCTATAGCTACCACCGAGTTCTTTTTAAAACGGGCAGTGTTATACCTGTCGCAGAAATTGGCAATTTCATGCGGCTCTTCATGCAGGCTGCGGCCAACACCATGGCCGGTGAGGTTTTTTATAACGGTATAGCCGGCTTTTTTAGCTTCGGTTTCGATTAACCTGCCAATCTCCGAAATCCTGACACCGCCTTTAATATTGCTGATCGCTTTTTTTAAGATCTCTTTTGACGCTTCTACCAGTTTGCCATGGCCGTGAATATCCTGCCCTAATACAAAAGAACCACCGTTATCGGCCCAAAAGCCATTTAGCTCTGCCGATACATCGATGTTTACCAGGTCGCCCTCTTTAAGGATTTTATCGGCCGACGGGATGCCATGGGCAGCTTCTTCATTAACGCTGATACAAGTAAACCCAGGAAAATTGTAGGTTAGCAAAGGTGCAGAATGTGCGCCTAACTGTGCCAGTAATTCGCCGCCGTAGTCGTCAAGTTCTTTGGTGGAGATTCCTGGTTTGGCATACTCCCGCATCTTCTTAAGCGTAATGGCTACAGCATCACTGGCTTCCTGCATACCAATTCTCTCGTTTTCGGTGGATATAGACATTTGCGAATTTTTTATGTGCTGTAAAATTAGCAATTAATACATGGGATAGCGTTCGCAGAATGTCAGTTTATGACACCGGGACTCGGCAAATAAAGCTTGAAAGTTGAAGTTTCACCACATGCAAAAGCGATAGGTGTTTATGCTTTTTTTACGAACTCAGATTTAAGCGCCATTGCACCAAATCCATCTATCTTGCAGTCTATATTATGGTCACTGTCTACCAGGCGAATGTTTTTGACTTTAGTTCCGGCCTTAATGCCCTGGGGCGAACCTTTTACCGGAAGGTTTTTTATGATCACCACCGCATCGCCGTTTTGCAAAATATTGCCGTTGCTATCTTTCACAACAAATTGATCGCCTGAGCTATTGTCTTCTTCTTCAGGCGTCCACTCATGGCCGCATTCCGGGCAGGCCAGTAGGCCGTTCATTTCATACGTGAAGGTAGATTTGCATATTGGGCAAGGAGATAGCTCTGTCATATTAAAACTTTACGGAGTAAAACTAAAAAAATAACCGGATAGCGCCAAAACTAAGCGATTCCATGCCGCAAAAAGGTTTCGTTTGAGAGCATTCAAGTGTTTATATCCTTCTGCCGTAATTCTGTGTCTTTCACTTATCTTTGCGCAAAATTCAATATATCCATACAGTGATTAATGTCAATAACATTTCCGTTTCTTTTGGCGGAACCACCTTATTTAGCGATGTAACCTTCTCTATAAACGAGAATGATAAAATAGCCCTGATGGGCAAGAATGGCGCAGGCAAGTCAACCATCCTCAAAATCATCGCCGGCGCTGCTAAGCCCACTACCGGCAATGTAACCGGCCCTAAGGACGCGGTGATAGCGTATTTGCCGCAACATTTGCTCACCCAGGACAATGTTACCGTTTTTGAAGAAACGATGAAAGCTTTTGACGAAGCCAATCAAATGCAGAAGGAGCTGGATGAAGTGAATGAGCAACTCAACATCCGCACCGATTACGACAGTGACGACTACATGAAACTGATTGAACGGGTATCGGAGCTGAGCGAAAAAGTTTATTCGCAGGAAGAGGTGAATTATGATGCAGAGGTTGAAAAGGTGCTGAAGGGCTTAGGTTTCGAACGCAAAGACTTTACCCGTCAAACTTCCGAATTTTCGGGCGGCTGGCGCATGCGTATCGAGCTGGCTAAAATTTTGTTGAAAAAACCGGATTTGATCTTGCTGGATGAGCCTACCAACCACATGGATATTGAGAGTATACAATGGCTGGAAGATTTCCTGGTGAACTCGGCAAAGGCAGTTATGGTTATCTCTCACGACCGTACTTTTGTTGATAACATCACCAACCGTACCATTGAGGTTACCATGGGCCGGATCTATGATTACAGGGCCAAATACACCCACTATCTCCAGTTACGTGCCGAGCGCAGGGTACATCAACTCAAAGCCTACGAAGAACAGCAGCGTTTTATTGCCGATAACCAAGAATTTATTGATAGGTTCAGAGGTACATACTCTAAAACTTTACAGGTACAGTCTCGTGTAAAAATGCTCGAAAAGCTCGAGGTTATCGAGATCGACGAGGTGGATACTTCGGCATTGCGATTGAAGTTTCCACCGTCGCCACGTTCGGGCCAATACCCGGTAATGGTTGAAGACCTCACAAAAACCTACGGTGATCATGTTGTATTTAAGAATGCAGCCATGGTGATTGAACGAGGCGAGAAAGTGGCTTTTGTTGGTAAAAACGGTGAAGGTAAATCAACCATGATCAAAGCCATCATGGGCGAGATTGATTTTGAAGGATCTTTAAAAGTTGGTCATAATGCCAAGATCGGGTACTTTGCCCAAAACCAGGCGGCCTTATTAGACGAGAATTTAACGGTGTTTGATACCATCGACCAAATCCCATTAAGTGATGGCACTGTAAAGATCAAAGATCTTTTGGGTGCGTTTATGTTCAGCGGCGATGATACCACCAAAAAGGTAAAGGTACTTTCGGGCGGTGAGAAAACGCGTTTAGCCATGATTAAACTGCTGCTGGAACCTGTAAACGTATTGATCCTGGATGAGCCAACCAACCATTTGGACATGAGGACCAAAGATATTATCAAAGATGCCCTAAGAGATTTTGACGGAACGCTGATCCTGGTATCCCACGACCGTGATTTCCTGGATGGACTGGTACAAAAAGTATTCGAGTTTGGCAATAAACGCGTCCGCGAGCATTTTGAGGATATCAAAGGGTTTTTGGCTTATAAAAAGATGGATAGCTTGAAGCAGATTGAGCAGGGGTAGAAATTAGTGTGATTTGCTCTGAAAGAAAAGCCTGCAATTATTTGCAGGCTTTTCTTTTATGATATTGTTTTGAGTCAATCAATAGTAAATTTGAGCACTTTAGCGGAAGTTTTAAAAGCAATGTTAGTGAGCCGTTATAAATTCCCCGACTCCCAGTTTGACCAATGGTTGTTTGGTTTGTTTTTCGGTTTCCAAAAAGCGGGATTTCCGGTTACAAGCACTTTTGCAATCAACTGATACGTTTCCTGGTTACTTGGCAAAATGTGTTTTTGATAAACACTCTCAAAATGGAACTTATCTATAACCGATATTTCAGGCAGGTCGCCCGGCAAATGTGCTTTGATATCGTCATTGGTTGCATTCACAATTGAGGGTTGAGTTTCGCTGAGGTATCGTACTAATCCCTTAAAACTTATTAGGCGCTTGGGGTTATCGAAGCCTCTTGGCTTAATTCCAAAATGAGTGTAATTTTTATCGCTGTGTTCAATCTTAATCTTATGACCTCTCACAATAACATAGTTAGCGTTTGGGTCAACTAACTCGAACTGTTCCATTTCTGACCCACTCTTGTTTTGTATTCGCTCGTATTCCTCTCCTGTAATTAATATTATACTGCTTACATTAGTGATATAATTCCGCTCAGGGTATTTATCTATAGGATAATTAATGCAGTTTCCTATATAATTCAACTCGATCTCGGCATCACCGCCGCGGTTTGCGTAACCACTTTTTTCAAAAACAATTGCCCAACGGCTTGCATCCGCATAAAGGTGGATATGATTACCCGCTGTTGAAAAATAGCCATGTTCAAGGTCAAAAAAGAAATTGTATTTAATATCATCTTTCTTCCCAACCGGGTAATATTCGCTCGGAATGCCTTTAAAGGCAAGATCCAATTGAGTAAGTATCTCTTTTTCGGTGAAGCTTGTTTTAAAAGGAGTATTATTGGCCACGTTAAAAAACAACAAAGCAAATGTCAATAAGCCAATTATAGGAATCGGTTTCATGAAACTAAAGTTAATTTATTCAACAAGAATTATGAAAGCTTTTGAATTTTCATCCAAAGCTTCTCATAATTATTTTTGCTTGTATTCGATGTTATCACCGAACTACTGTAAAGTTCCAATAACGACAAAAGCCTTTAGACGGAAGTCTAAAGGCTTTTGTCTTAAAATGTGGGTCTTTAGACTACAAAACCCGAACTCTTTTATGGCTGATTTGCATTGTGAGGCGAATTTGGAAGATAATTTGGTTACCTAAACCTTATACACCGATAAATTTTGTTGATATTTAGATATGGCTTTAATTGGATATTCCCTTGGTATTTATGACAGCAAATCTTACATGAATTCTAATATGTGGGGCGTTGACATTTGTGGCTGTCTTGACCACGTCAAAAATAGATATCTCCATTTGAACCCCAACTTCAAGCTAAAAAACAGAAGGGCTGATATTTCGGTAACCTATGACTCTTATGTAATCGTTTCCGCTAGGTTTAAAGAGTTTTGTATTGATAATAACTACCAAGGTATTTCCTTTTATGACCTTGCCAATTATAATGACCGATTTTATATGGAAATATTCAATGTTGTTTCTGTGGATATAAAAAGAAGGGAAATAGATTATTACGAATATAATTCTGTGTGCAATGAATATAACGAGGTAATCGGCGCTCATCCCGTATGTTTAGTTAATAAGTCACCGTTAGACAAAGGGTTTTACAGGACCGACATTGAGTTTGGCAGAGGCTACGCTAAATCTGCAATAGAAATTGTCGATATAGAAACCGGGAAGAAACTGAAAGCTGAAAAATTTAAAGGGCTTTATTTAGATGAAATACTAACAGAATATGATTTTGAAAAAGTAAAAAAATAGAAAAAGCCTTCAGACTTCCGTCTAAAGGCTTTTGTCGTAAAATGTGGTCCCGACGAGAATCGAACTCATATCTAGAGTTTAGGAAACTCCTATTCTATCCGTTGAACTACGGGACCGTTTAAAAATCAGCCTCGAAAAAAGGCCGATCTTTTATTTAGTTTGCAAAGGTGCAATTTTTCATTGAAAAATCACACCTTAAAATTCAAAATTTAAAACAGGCTTCATTTGCACATCTGCACATTTGAAATTTGCACATCTACCTAATTACTGCGCCGTTGTGGAAATCTTCGGTTGGGGCAACAAAGCTTAGCTTGCCTTCACTGTTTTCGGCCATCAGGATCATGCCTTGCGATACGATACCTTTAATTTCCCTTGGCTCCAGGTTTACCAGGATGCTCACTTTTTGGCCGATGATGTTTTCCGGTTCATAATATTCGGCAATGCCCGATACTACGGTGCGCTCGTCAATTCCTGTGTCAATGGTCAGTTTTAGCAGCTTTTTGGTTTTGGCAACCTTTTCGGCAGCTAAAATGGTACCCGTACGGATATCCATGGTAGCAAAGGTTTCGTAATTAACGTTTTCCTTTGCGGGCAGCACATTGGCCGATTTTGGCGGAGCGGCAGCGGCTTTTTTATCCGACAGTTTTTTTAGCTGGGCTTCTATTACATCATCCTCTACCTTTTCAAACAACAAAGCAGCCGGGTTTAACTGGTGACCGTTGTTGAAATACATTTCCTGGTCGTAAGCTATTGGCTCATTAGGCAGGTTAAGCATGGTAATGATCTTTTTAGCTGTAGCCGGTAAAAACGCCTGCGCGGCAGTAGCCAAGTGACCAATCAGCACCAAACAGTTGTGCAGCGCTTCTTTAGCAGCGGCAGGATCTGCTTTAATGGTTTTCCATGGCTCTTTTTCGGTAAGATAGCGGTTACCTAAGCGGGCCATATCCATTACAGCCTGCAAAGCCTGACGGTAGCGGTAAGCTTCAAGGTTCTTCTCTATCTCATCGTAATATTCGCCAACGCCGGTGCTTAGGCTCTCGTCGGTAAATTCAATCCTGTCGGTGTCAGCCTCAATTTTACCGCCGTAAAACTTGTGCATCAGTATCATTACCCGGTTCACGAAGTTTCCGAGGATTGCTACCAGTTCATTATTTACACGGGCCTGGTAATCTTTCCAGGTAAACTCGCTGTCGCTGGTTTCAGGCAGTATTGATGTTAGCACATAGCGTAACTCGTCCTGTTTACCCGGAAATTCTTCCAGGTATTCATGCAGCCAAACGGCATGGTTACGTGAGGTAGAAAGTTTATCACCTTCTAAATTCAAAAACTCGTTTGCCGGTACGTTTTGAGGCAAAATATATTCGCCATGCGCATGCAGTATAGATGGGAAAATAATACAGTGGAAAACGATGTTATCCTTGCCGATAAAATGCAGCAGACAAGCATCATCCTGCTCGTCGGCTTGTTTTTTCCAGTATAATTTCCAGTCTTTATTATTGTCAATGGCCCATTGCTTGGTGGCAGAAATATAGCCGATAGGGGCATCCATCCACACATAAAGCTTTTTGCCTTTGGCCTCGGCCAGAGGTACATCGATACCCCAGTCAAGGTCGCGGGTCATGGAGCGTGGCTGCAGGCCCGATTTAAGCCATGATTTACACTGGCCAAAAACGTTAACTTTCCAGCTGCCTTCTTTGGCATCTATCCACTGCTCCAGCCATGGTTGGTATTTGTCCAAAGGCAGGTACCAGTGCTTGGTTGATTTAAGGACAGGCGTTTTGCCGCTCAGGGTTGATATCGGGTTGATCAGGTCGGTCGGGCTAAGCGAGGTGCCACAGCGTTCGCATTGGTCGCCGTAGGCATTTTCATTGCCGCAGTTAGGGCAGGTACCGATGATATAGCGGTCGGCCAAAAACTGCTGATAATCCTCGTCAAAATACTGATCGGAGAATTTCTCAACAAACTCGTCTTTCTCATAAAGGTTCAGGAAAAACTCCTGGCTTAGCTCATGATGAATGGGCGACGAGGTACGGTGATAAATATCAAAAGCAATCCCAAACTCTTCAAAACTCTTTTTTATCTGTTTGTGATATTTATCTATGATAGCTTGCGGGGTAGTATCTTCTTTTTTGGCTTTGATAGTAATGGCAGCGCCATGCTCATCCGAGCCGCATATATACACTACATCTTTCTTCTTTAGCCTTAAATACCGCACAAAAATATCAGCCGGCAGGTATGCACCGGCAAGGTGACCAATATGTAAGGGGCCGTTGGCATAAGGCAGGGCCGATGTAATGGTGAATCGTTTATATTTGTTGAGTTGTGACATTAAATATCGCCTTGGTAAATAGTGTGCAAAGATAAATTTTTTAAGTCGGAAAAGTCCGAAAGTCGGGAAGTCCGAAAGATGAATCTAAAAGTTTTGATAATATTGAACCATGGATAATCCAAATAATGGAGCTACTTCCGGACTTTCCGACTTTCGGACTTCCGGACTTCAACCCCCATACCTCAAAAAAGGTGACAAAATAGCCATCACCTGCCCCGCAAAGAAACTCCCCAACCCAATGACCGATGCCGTGGAACTGCTGCAAAGCTGGGGCCTGGAAGTGGTGTTGGGCGACACCGTAGATGCTTCATTTCATCAGTTTGCCGGTGACGATGATTTCAGGGCAGCCGATATGCAACGCTTTATTGATGATGATAGCATCAAGGCCATCATTGCCGCTCGTGGCGGCTACGGAACCATGAGGATGATTGACAAGGTTGATTTCGGTCGCTTTGCACAAAATCCCAAATGGCTTATAGGCTTTAGCGATATAACCCTATTGCATACCCATCTTTTTACTAATTACGGGGCGCAAACCATTCACGGGCAAATGCCGGTTAACATTCCCGACGCCTCCAGACATTCGATAGATACTTTAAGGCGGGCGTTATTTGGCGAGGAATTAAGCTATGAATTTATAACTCACGATGCCAATAAGCCAGGTGAAGCTAAGGGGATCATAGTAGGCGGCAATTTGTCGTTATTGGTAGCCTCTGCAGGTTCAGTATCTGATTTGGACTATGCGGGGAAAATTCTATTTATAGAAGACGTTGGTGAATACCTTTATTCAGTAGACAGGATGCTGCGGATGTTGGACAGGGCCGGCAAATTAAAAAAACTCGCAGGTCTGGTGGTAGGCGGTTTTACCGATATCAAAGATAACGATATACCCTTTGGGCAAACAGTATCGCAAATAGTGATGGATATTGTACAAGGATATAGCTACCCGGTATGTTTTGATTTCCCGGCGGGGCATATCCCGGATAATAATAGCCTGGTGCTCGGGCGGGAGGTAGGATTGCAGGTTGATGAAAAGCAGGCGAGGTTGTGGTTTAAATAACCCTCAAAATAAAAGAAATGTCATTTCGACGAACATGCCAGGGTAGTGCGGCAGCGAGAGGAGAAATCTTATACGCCATGCATAGCCGCTGGCAGGGTGTATAAGATTTCTCTTTCGCCCGGATGTTCGTTTCCGACCCGCTGCTCATTCGAAATGACATCTTTTTGAGTTTTTAAAACTCCCCCTTTAGGGGCAGGGACCCAAACCAATTTGCTTATCAGTAGTTTATACATCATGGCTAAAAAACCGCTGCTTGAATTTACTGATAGAGGGATTTACTGTGCGCAAGGCAAATTTTATATCGATCCCTGGAAGCCGGTTGACGACGCTGTGATAACCCATGCGCATGCCGATCATGCTTATTGGGGGCATAAATATTATTTAGCACATCATCTCTCACGCGAGGTATTACTATATCGCCTGGGCGAAATCAACCTGCAAACAGTTGAGTATGGTGAAACGGTTCTGAAAAATGGTGTTACTGTATCTCTCTTCCCCGCAGGCCATGTGATAGGCTCAGCACAAATTCGTGTTGAATATAAAGGTGAGGTTTGGGTGGTATCCGGTGATTACAAGGTAGAAAACGACGGCATATCCACACCTTTCGAACCGGTTAAATGCCACCATTTTATTTCTGAATGTACTTTTGGGATGCCGGTGTATCAATGGAAGCCGCAGGTACAAACCTTTAATGAGATCAATAGCTGGTGGCGTAATAACCTCGAACACGGACTGGCAACAGTAATTGTAGGTTACTCCTTAGGTAAGGCCCAGCGGATCTTGCAAAACCTCGATCTGTTTAATGGCAAGGTTTATACCCACGGTGTTATCGAAAACACCAACGAAGCTTTGCGCCGCAATGGTGTGCTGTTAAACCCAACAGAACGGATTACATCAGAGAGCTCAAAGGATGATGTCAGGAAGGGCATTATCATCGCGCCGCCATCATCGGTAGGTACACCATGGATGCGGAAATTCCAGCCTTATAGTTTTGGTTATTGCTCGGGGTGGATGGCTATCCGTGGAGCTAAACGCCGTCGTGCTGCCGACAGGGGTTTTGTGCTGTCTGATCATGCCGATTGGGACGGTCTCATCAGCGCTATTGATGCTACGGGCTGCGAGTGCGTTTACCTTACGCATGGATATACCGCCACGTTTTCCAGATATTTAAATGAGATTGGATTTAACGCCAGGGAGGTGCATACATTGTACGGAGGAGAAGAAGACCCCTCCAACCTCCCCGAAGGGGAGGCTTCCAACACCGGAGAACCAGAAAAGAAAGTCCTCCCCCTCGGGGAGGATTTAGGAGGGGTGTTATGAGAGCTTTCGCCCAACTCTTTCTCTCGCTTGATGAAACCAACAAAACCAACGAAAAGGTTAAAGTATTAAAAGACTATTTTAATACCGTACCGGATACCGATAAGATGCACATGCTCGCCCTCTTTACCGGGCGGCGACCAAAGCGTCAGATCAATTCTACCCTGGTAC
Organism: Mucilaginibacter sp. Mucisp86; assembly: GCF_047324315.1. NCBI lineage: Bacteria > Pseudomonadati > Bacteroidota > Sphingobacteriia > Sphingobacteriales > Sphingobacteriaceae > Mucilaginibacter > Mucilaginibacter sp. Mucisp86. Next base: position 2,038,293 of record NZ_CP168503.1, on the reverse strand, counting down.
GTAACTGGGCTATCGAAGCATCACACATCCCTGCCTGGCTGTTTGAGGAAAGCTATCACGTAGTAGGTGACCTGGCCGAAACCATGGCGTTATTAATGCCTCAAAGCAATACAAGCAGCAGCAAAACCCTTACCGAATGGATCGCCGAGATTAACGCCCTCAACGATAAAACCGAAGAGCAAAAAAAAGAATGGCTGATAGATTCATGGGCCATGCTGGATAGCCAGGAGCGCTTTGTATTTAATAAGTTGCTCACCGGTAGTTTCAGGGTTGGGGTATCGCAAAACCTGGTGATCAAAGCGCTGGCGGATATCTCCGGACTGGAACCTGCAGTACTAACCCACCGTGTTATGGGAAGCTGGCTGCCCGAAACTTACCAGTTTTCACAGTTGATGGAGGAACAGGATGCCGAAGCCAATATTTCCAGGCCTTACCCATTCTTTTTAGCTTATCCTATCCAGGAAACATCCGAGAAACAAAAAACACCGGCAGAAGTAGGCATTGCCCTGGGTGATGCAGCGGACTGGCAGGCCGAATGGAAGTGGGACGGCATCCGTGCGCAGATGATAAAGCGTAATGGCGAAATATTTATCTGGAGCAGGGGAGAAGATCTGGCTACCGAAAAATTTCCCGAGTTACACCCTTTCCTGAATGCCCTGCCCGATGGTACGGTGATTGATGGCGAGATCCTCAGTTTCCAAAATGGACAACCTCTGCCTTTTAATGTGCTGCAAACCCGTATTGGCCGCAAAAATCTAAGTAAAAGGATTTTGGAGGAAAGCCCTGTTGCCGTTATCGCCTATGACTGTCTTGAATATAATGGCGAAGACATCCGCTATAAAACCCAGGCAGAAAGGCGGGAGGTTTTAGAACAGTTGCAGTCAGAAACGCAATACCCAGAAGTATTCCGCATTTCATCACTCATTCAGTTTGAAACCTGGGAGCAGCTTGGCCATATCAGGGAGCAATCGCGCGCCATGATAGCCGAGGGTATTATGCTTAAACGTAAAAGTGCTGCTTATCAGGTTGGCCGTAAGCGAGGCGATTGGTGGAAATGGAAGATAGACCCACTATCGGTTGATGCCGTAATGATCTACGCCCAGAAAGGTCACGGTCGCCGGGCCGATCTTTATACCGATTATACCTTCGCTGTTTGGGATGGTGATAAACTGGTGCCTTTTGCTAAGGCTTATTCTGGCCTTACCGATGCAGAGATCAACAAGGTTGATTATTTCATCAAGCGTAACACTATCGAAAAATTTGGCCCGGTACGCACCGTAAAGCCCGAGCTGGTGTTTGAGATAGGTTTTGAGGGGATCAATAAATCAACCCGGCATAAATCGGGCATTGCCTTACGTTTCCCGAGGATATTGCGGTGGCGGCATGATAAACCCAAAGAAGAGGCCGATACCCTCGAAAGCTTAAAGGCTTTGCTGGGTGAATAAGCGCTATAATTTAATACCTTTGCGGCTTAAAAAAGACCCTAACTATTAATAAACCAATATGATTGTAATCAGTAATTTTCAGGAGTTTGAACAACAGGTAGGCAACAATCTTGGTGTTTCGTCATGGCACACCATTACGCAGGAGCAGATCAACAAATTTGCCGATGCCACCCTCGATCACCAATGGATCCATACCGACCCTGAAAGGGCCAAAACAGAAAGTCCTTTTAAATCAACCATAGCACACGGCTACCTTACGCTGTCACTGATCCCTCATTTGTGGAAAGAGATTGTTAAGATCGAAAACCTGAAAATGGAAATCAATTATGGTATCGAAAACCTGCGTTTCGCCCAGCCGGTATTGGTTGATAATGAAGTGCGGTTAAAAGTAAAGCTGGCTGGTTTGCTTAATCTTCGCGGTGTGATCAAAGCTACTATGAGCATCGAAATGGAAATAAAAGATCAGCGTAAACCAGCCTTTAGCGGCGACGTTGTGTTTTTATACCACTTTATTGGATAAGATATAACAAATATTCCCCGTTGCCCGTGTCCTCACGGTCAACTTGTACACAAAAAAGCGTCTGCGAGAATATTCTTATACACACGTCATTGTAAGGTACGAAGCAATCCCCAATTAACAGATCCGCCCTGTATTGTTCGCGATTGCTTCGTACCTTATAGTGACGTGATTGTAAGTTGTTGATTATTAAATATGTTTTTTTTAAGTGAGTTTTATAATATGGGCGTTGCCTGCGGCCCGGGCTGTACGCTCATACTGCACAAGGCCTTAGCCACAAGCCGGTATCCGCTCCCATCCCTAACGCAGTCCAGCGCACCATCTCTAAAAAATATCTTGCACGTCATTACGATTTTTTTCAGGATTTCCCTGATGGTTACTCGCAATGACGTTTTTTGTAACTGCCTTTACAAATTCTTCCCCGTTGGCCGTGTCTTTACGGTCAACTTGCATGTAATAAAAAAAGCGCCCGTGAGGACACGGGCGCAGGGGATATTTTATTGATTAGGTGCGCTAACTACCTATATAAACTCTTATTCTCAATAAACTTCAATACAGGATCCGGTACAAAGTACTGTACGTTCTTTTTTTCGGCGATGGATTTGCGGATAAATGTTGCAGATAGCTCCATAAGCGGCGTCATGGTGATGGTAACTGATGGATGATCGGCCAGCTCTGCATTTTCATAGCCAGGGCGCGGGTATACATAAATACGGTAATCGCGCAGGATAAGCTTATAATTTTTCCATTTATGCAGGGTACCGAGATTATCGGACCCCATAATCAGGGCAAACTCATGTTCAGGATACTTTTCCTTCAAATGGGCAAGGGTATCAATGGTATATGATGGTTGAGGGAGTTTTAATTCCACATCACTCACGGTTATATTGGTTGCGTTATCTGTAGCTAACCGGGCCATCTCCAACCTGTCATAAGTATTGATCAGATCGCCATACTTTTTAAAAGGATTTTGGGGCGATACCACCAGCCACACCTTATCAAGTGAGGTATGGTTTGCCATGTAGTTAGCAATAATCAAATGCCCTATATGTATAGGATTAAACGAACCAAACAGTAAGCCTATTTTCATGCGGTGCCCCCTAACCCCCTAAAGGGGGAATTAAAAGTTTTTGTAGATTAAAATGTCCCGGTGTACAAAATGGGATTTTTGTACTCCCCCTTCAGGGGGCCGGGGGGCCAATAAACGTGCTCACTAATTCCTCTGCCTCATTGCAGGCCGTTTCAAGATCGTAATTTTTCAGTATAATATCAAATTGTGGGGCGTATTTGAGCTCTTTTTCTGCTTTAGCAAAGCGTTCTTTTAGTTTTTCTTCGCTATCGGTACCTCTGCCGGTTAATCTTTCAATCAAAATCTCAAGTGATGGTGGCTGTACAAATATGGCCAGTGCCTGCGAGCCGTATTTGCGTTTAAGGTGCAGACCTCCTTCAACGTCAATATCAAATATTACGGTTTTGCCTTTTGCCCAGATGCGCTCAATTTCGGTACGAAGCGTACCATAAAAAGTACCGGTGTAAACCTCCTCAAATTCAACAAATTGTTTTTTGGCAATACGGTGCAGAAACTCTTCCTTGCTTATAAAATAATAATCTTTTTCATGCACCTCATCACCGCGGCGTTCGCGCGTGGTGGCCGAAATGGAAAATTCAAGCTCAGGGATTTTCCCCAGCAAATGATGTACAATTGTTGTTTTACCAGCACCCGACGGCGCCGAAAATATGATGAGTTTACCGTTTTGGCTCATAGTTTATAGTTCATGGTTCATAGCTGGCTATAGTAAATGGGGGCCATGAACTATGAACCATTATCTATGAACTTTACAATACGTTTAACAGTTGTTCTTTAATTTTTTCAAGCTCTTCTTTCATGCCTACTACCAGTTTCTGGATGTTGGCATCATTGGCTTTTGAACCCAATGTGTTGATCTCGCGACCAATCTCCTGCGAAATAAAACCCAGCTTTTTACCATTGGCATCGGCATTTTTAAGGGTTTCAATAAAATATTCGCAATGAGCTTTAAGTCTTACCTTTTCTTCGGTAATATCAAGCTTATCGATATAATAGATCAACTCCTGTTCAAAACGGTTTTGGTCGATAGCTTCACGGCTTGCAGCTTCGGCTAAAAATGCATCGAGGCGCTCGCGGATCAACGGAACACGTTTGGGATCTTCCAGTTCAACAAGTTCCAGGTTTTTTAATATGGTATTGATACGGCCTTTAATTTCCTGTTCAATAACAATGCCTTCCTGCGCCCTGAAATCCTGAAAAGCGGCCATTGCCTGCTGAAAAGTTTTTTCAACGGCTTTCCACTCATCTTCGGATATGGTATCTTCTTCGTATTTAACAACTTCGGGTAAGCCCAATGCCAGCTGAAGCAGGTTGCCGGTTGGCTCGCCAAGCTCTTCACTTACTGACTTAAGCTGATTATAGTAATGTTTAAGCAGATCTTTATCGATCCCCGCTGCTTTTACCGATTGACTTACCTGCTCGGTGTTAATAGATAGATTAACTTTACCGCGTTCAATGAGCTTGCTGCAGTCGTTACGTAGCTGAAACTCTTTTTCGGCAAAAATCTTCGGCAAACGAAGCGATAATTCTAAAAATTTGCTGTTCAGGGATTTAACCTCTACGGTATATTTTGTATTGCCCGAATCAAAACTGGCAATTCCATACCCTGTCATGGATTTTATCATGCGCAAAGATAGCAAATTTAGTTAGAGGTTAGAGATCGGAGATTAGAGGTTGGGTTAGGTCGGATTTCGAATGTTCGATTTCGGATTTGAAATAAATGCAATTGCGAAAATTGAGAGAATTCACCACTCAAAAAAAAGAAAAACTAACCTCCAATCTCTAATCTCCAACCACTGAAACAAAGCCCTTTAACACTTTTTCACATTTCAAATAAAATACAGTTCCTATATTTACGTTCAATTATCACTGATGCGCAACTATTTATACCTGCTTGTAACAGGCGTTCTATGCCTTGTAACCGTTCATGTTTCGGCCCAGGAGTTTACGGTAAAGGGTGTTATCTCTAAAAAGGTAACCAACGAGCGCGTAGGGCAGGTTTTCGTTAAAGATCTCAACACAAAAACGCTAATACTTAGCGATGATGTCGGCTGGTTTAGCATAAAAACCCGTGTTGGCGATACCCTGCTTTTTACCAGGGATGATTATACTCCTCAAAAGGTTGTGGTACTTAATAACAGCGATATGCCGGTTTATATGCAACCCATTATTAAGCTTGATGAAGTAAAAGTTGTTGGCCAAACCAAAAGGCAGGAGATAAACGAGGTTTTGAAAGATTACAAGAAACAAGGTTCTACTTACAACGGAAGGCCGCCGGCATTATCTTTTTTAAGCAATCCTGTAACCGGTCTTTATGAGCTTTTGGGTACAACCCCTAACAGAGCGCGTCGTTTTGCACAAAACGCCCAAAGCGAACTTGAACAGGCAGAGATTCATAAACATTATAATATTCCGTTTGTGAAACAATACACTGGCCTGGCTACAGATAGCCTCGCCCGTAAGTTCATGAACTATTATACACCTACATATAAGGATATCAAAGCCTGGACAGATTATGACCTGATTAAGCATACCATACGGGCATATGAGTACTACAAAAACAGCAGCGAAAAAGATAAGCTTGAGCGCCTAAACAGTCCAACATTTATCGTTCCGGATTCAACTGTAAAACTTGGCGAGGGGCCTGTAGAGCTTAAAAAGGAAAAGAAATTACCGCTTTAAACAAAAGGCATTTTAAATACCTAAAGCTTCACACGCTTTTTCTGCGGCAAGCTTTTCGGCGTTCTTTTTGCTGAATTCTTTACCTGAGCCCATTACTTCACCATCAACATTGGCTTGCACAGTGAAAAGTTTGGTGCTTTCGCCATCCTGGTTGGTTACCAGTTCAAAAATAATATCGCGGCCATGGCGCTGGCACCATTCAATAAGCTTGCTTTTGAAGTTAGTTTCGGTTTGCTCAAGCTTGTGGATGTCGATATGAGGCTTTATGATATGGTTGATCAGGAAGTTTTTGGTAAAATCGTATCCTTTATCCAAATAAACCGCACCAATCAGGGCTTCAAACGCATCGCCAAGTAATGACCCCTGCCTGCTTGAATTAAGCATCCGGTTATCATACTCAATAAGTTTGTCAAAGCCCAATTTTTTACCCAGCGCATTGAGGTTAACGCGGCTCACTATTTTTGAGCGTAACTCGGTTAAAAATCCCTCATCTTCATAAGGGTATAATTTAAAAAGTACTTCAGCAACAACGCTGCCCAATACGGCATCGCCCAAAAACTCCAGGCGCTCGTTACTGTTCTTCACCCCCTTCTTAATGTTTTGTGCTACCGATTTATGGCGAAAAGCCATGCGGTATAAAGACAAATTGCCCGGCACGAAGCCGAGCAAATTCTTTAATATTTTAACATATTTCCGGTTAGGGGATATATATAGTTTGTAGAACCGATTGATAGGCATCAAATTACCACAATTAATCTTCGTACTTTTTAAATATTACAGAAGCATTGTGGCCGCCAAAACCAAACCCGTTACTTTGAACTATGTTAATATCGCGTTTTTGAGCGGTATTAAAGGTGAAATTGATCTTAGGATCAAATGCCGGATCATCAGTAAAGTGATTAATGGTTGGAGGGATGATACCATGTTTCAATGCCAGTATCGATGCAATAGCTTCAACCGCGCCGGCAGCACCAAGCAGGTGACCTGTCATTGATTTGGTTGAGCTGATGTTGATACGGTAAATATCATCGCCAAACACATCCTGTATTGCTTTAATTTCCTGCGGATCACCAATTGGGGTTGATGTGCCGTGAACGTTCACATAATCAATATCGGCAGGTTTCAAGTTTGCATCTTCAAGGGCAGCGCGCATTACAAAAGCAGCGCCTAAACCATCGGGGTGAGGTGCGGTCATGTGATAAGCATCGGCACTCATGCCGCCGCCTATCATTTCGGCGTATATTTTAGCGCCACGGGCTTTAGCGTGCTCTAATTCCTCTAAAATAATGGTACCTGCACCTTCGCCGGCCACAAAACCATCCCTGTCCAGATCAAACGGACGTGATGCCGTTGCCGGATCATCATTGCGGGTTGATAATGCATGCATAGCGTTAAAACCACCAATACCGGCTTCGTTAATGATTGCCTCAGAACCACCGCTGATAAACATGTTAGCTTTACCCAAACGGATATAGTTAAATGAATCAATCAGTGAGTTATTTGATGAGGCACACGCTGAAACGGTAGTGAAGTTAGGCCCGCGCAAACCATATTTAATTGAGATATGGCCAGGAGCTATATCGGCAATCATTTTAGGGATGAAGAACGGGTTAAAACGCGGAGAACCATCGCCTTTGGCAAAGGTCATTACCTCATCAAGGAAAGTTTTTAAACCGCCAATACCCGAACCCCAGATAACGCCAATGCGGCTGGTATCCAGTTTCGAGAAATCTAATCCCGCGTCTTTTACAGCTTCTTCTGTTGAGAATAAAGCGTATTGTACAAAAGGATCTAATTTGCGGGCGTCTTTACGGCCCAAAAAACCATCCGCGTCAAAGCCTTTTACTTCGCACGCAAACTTAGTTTTGAATTTTTCGGTATCAAAACTTTTAATCAAGGCAGCGCCACTTACTCCATTGATCAGTCCGTTCCAGTAATCTGAAACAGTGTTGCCAATAGGAGTAAGTGCTCCAAGCCCGGTTACTACAACTCTTTTAAACTCCATTTAATCCAGTTAGGGAGTTCTTATTTAACGTTTTTTTCAAGGTAAGCAACTGCCTGGCCAACAGTACCAATAGTTTCTGCCTGATCGTCAGGAATAGCCACGTTAAATTCTTTTTCAAACTCCATGATTAATTCCACGGTGTCTAACGAGTCGGCACCAAGATCATTGGTGAAACTCGCTTCTGGCGTAACTTCACTTTCGTCAACACCCAGTTTTTCTACGATAATAGCTTTTACTCTTGAAGCGATATCAGACATAGTCTTTATAGTTTAATGATTAATAAAAATTCAGTGCAAAGAAAAATAAATTCTGTCAATAAACAAATCTAAAACTTTTACAATATAAATCTCTAAACAAAATTTTATTGAAACGGTTTGTATTAGTAATTTTGACGGCGTAAAAGTAATGATTTTGAACAGGAAATTTTTAAAGTTTGAGATCGATTTTGATTTTGTGCTCATTGCGGTAACAAGCTCACTTAAGGATTACCGGGTTTGTTTTCTAATCAACAAGTATCTGAATTTTAATTTCGTAAAAAACGATGACCTGGAAGTGGATATCTACCCCGGGGCCGAGCCTGTTTTGTTTTCATTATACCGCTACAGTTGGGAAACCACCGAAACAGACTTCTTCTTTATAGGCAATAAAGGCTCAGACGGTTACCTGGTGCCCGAAATAAAAAGTGCCGACTATTTTTTAATGATCCGCAACTATATAGATGATAATGAGCTTGATACAATCATCTCTTCGCTCAATAAAATTCCTGAGATAGTGGCAGCAGTAAAGATTGACCCAAAAAAAATAAAATCACGGGAAAATCTTTTATTTTAGCGCCGAATTTAAAATAGATGTTGGTTTTACAATCATTAAATACCCTCCAGTTTTAACCCGAATAATATGGAACTATACTATAATCGCACAAAAATTGTTGCCACCATGGGGCCGGCATCAGCTAAAAAGGACGTTTTATTAGCGATGATCAAGGCAGGTGTTAACGTTTGCCGTCTTAATTTTTCGCACGGTAAACCCGAAGATCATAAGGTAGTGATCGATCTTATCCGCGAAATTAACGAGCAATACAAAACCAACGTAGGTATCCTGGCCGATTTACAGGGCCCTAAAATCCGTATTGGCCTTGTAAAGGATGGCGGTATTCATTTAGTTAACGGAACGCACATCAAAATTACCACGCACGAGTGCATTGGTAACGACGAGCAGATCTATATTACTTATGATACTTTCCCTCAGGATGTACAGGCAAATGAAATTATTTTGCTTGATGACGGTAAATTGCAATTAAGGGTTATAGAAACCAACAAAGTTGATACGGTTATATGTGAAGTTGTTCACGGTGGTATCTTAACATCACGTAAAGGTGTTAACCTGCCAAATACTAAAGTATCTATCCCAAGCTTAACTGAGGAAGATTTGATCAACCTTGAATTCGCCCTTAAACAGGATGTTGAATGGATTGGTCTTTCTTTTGTTCGTACCGGTGAGGATATTATTGACCTGAAACGCATCATTGCACGGAACGGCTCGGCAGCTAAAGTAATTGCCAAAGTTGAAAAGCCTGAAGCAATTGAAAATATTGATGCCATTGTTGCTGCAACTGATGGTGTAATGGTTGCACGTGGCGACCTTGGGGTTGAAATGCCACTTGAAGAAGTACCATTGCTGCAAAAAATGATTGCCCGTAAGTGTCGCGCTGCTTCAAAACCGGTTATTGTAGCTACTCAGATGCTGGAGTCAATGATCACTACACCGCGCCCAACCCGTGCAGAGGTAAATGACGTTGCCAACTCGGTACTTGACGGTGCTGATGCGGTGATGTTAAGCGGTGAAACATCTGTTGGTGAGTTTCCGGTTATTGTTATTGAAACAATGGCTAAAATTGTACGCAATGTTGAAGAGTTTGGATATCCTTTTAACGCCCCTAAAGAAGCGGTAGTTAAAGACCCGGCTTCTCCGTATTTCCTGAGCGATGCACTTTGCGAGTCGGCAGTACACATCGCCGAACAAAGCAATGCGGTAGGTATTGTTTCAATGACTACGTCAGGTTATACTGCATTTGAAATATCAAGCCACAGGCCTAAAGCCAGTACATATATCTTTACGTCAAACAAGCAATTGTTAAATGCGCTTAGCCTTGTATGGGGTGTTAGGGCGTTTTACTATGATCAGCTGGAAAGTACCGATCAAACCATTGCCGATGTTAATGATATACTGAAAGCCGAAAGCCTGATTAAAGCGGGTGATATCGTTATTAACACTGCTTCTACTCCTATTATTAAGCAGGGTAAAACCAATACGCTTAAATTAAGTGTTATTGAATAAGGCCATTTAAGATCTTACTTTTAATGAAGAAGGCTCGCCGGGATAACTGGCGGGCTTTTTTATTGTGGGAATGTTTTGATCAAAATCATATATTCAAAAAGTAATTGATAAACAGCTATGTCTTTACCTTACAACCAGGAGCTAAAAACTATTCTTGAACGCAGGTTTCATGAAAATTTGTTAGATGGATATTATGGAGGTGTTTTTAATCAGGATGGAGATAAGCTTTATGCACTAACCTGGGTAAAGCTTTCGTATGTTGACTATGAAATTTATGAGTGGCATCATGAACAGCTAAGCGGTTATTCATCAAGTCATCACGATTATGAAAAAACTAAAAAGATGGTTGATTTAAACTCGTGGCAAAGCAAAACCGTGAATGAATGCATTGATGAAGGTATCTACAAGTATTTTTCAATATCATTTATCGGGATATGCTTTGAAGGCGAATGGTTTATTGTGCCCAGTCTTGCCTTTTATGGAGATCAGTTGACCGAGCCTGAATTGAAAATGTATAAAGAGAGAGGTATTATTACAGGTAATATTTGGAAAGACACCCTATTTTATCCTGAAAAAGTGTATCAATTAGCAGGATATGAAAAAGCAGAGCTATTACCAACTTCTATTGAGTTTAAAGACCAACCATGGATGGTGTCAATAATTAAACAGCAAAAGAAGGAACGCGTAAACATGGCCTATGTCCGGTATATTAATGAAGAGTTTTTAGAACCCTTTTTTAGTAAATTAAAAATATCGGATCCTGAAAATTATCGGGAAGCTGCGCAGCTCAGGTATGGTTACTCAATGATTTTCCCTCAGCATAAAAAAAACACATTATTTTGTGCTCATATCAAAAACAGACAAGATAAGTGGAGGTTACAATATTTTTTACTTGAGAACCAATCACGGAGGTTTTATAAATGGACTTTTTTTAACAATCCGGTAGAATGCGATTTTTCATTTGCTTACGGCGACCTGATCATTGACGACTTGAAGCAAATTTCCAGTTGGAACCAGGAAGGCTACCTTGATTCATCATGCACCATGGATAATGAAATTTTCTGGGATGAATTTGTTTTTAAGTTATCCACTGATAATGTCTATTTATATCTTAAGGAAGTAACAATTAATTAATCCCTTTATAAAAACAATGCCGGCTACCTGAAAGTAAGCCGGCAAAGCACAATTAAAATCTGGCACAACTCAGGTTTAGGTTGAAAGTCCGACTTCTCTTGCTATCCTAAAAAATAAAAGGTAGATGTTTCTTCAATAAAGTTTACCCGCGTTTATAAAAGCGATTTAAACATTTGTTGCAGTGGTAGCGTTTTACCTGAAGCCTGGGAAGCAAAAGCTTAACCAGCGCACCTCTTTTTATCCGGTCGCAAAATTTGTTTTTGCATCTCGGGCATATTGCGGCGGGTGCTTTGCCGATAGTTGGTATTGTATCAGTTGGATTGTTATGAATTCGGAGCTTATCCTCATTAAAAATCACTGTCATTTATCTTAGGGGGATTATATCTAACAAAGCTGCCCAAAAGCAACATAATAAAACTGCCATTTACCTTTACAAAACCGCCATTTACATTAAAAAATATCCCGAAATTTTTTATTGGTGTTGAAAATCCCACGTTTTGAAATAAATTTCGTTCTAAATAAAATTATCCGGAATGTTTGCTGTGTGCCCTTTTAAATCGGGTAATCAAAATTGCTTGTTTTGTTGTTAATATTACGTCATTAAAAGTTACATGGCCGGCTTAATGCTATAATTGATTACTTTAGCAGCTGGTATTGTTATAAAATTGACCATGAAACATTACGGACTAATCGGTTTTCCGCTTTCTCATTCATTCTCAAAAAAGTTTTTTACCGAAAAATTCGAAGCCGAAGGCATTACAGATTCGCGCTATGATCTTTACCCCATTGAACATATTAAGGACCTGCAGGACCTGCTCGATGAACATCCCGATATTTGCGGTCTCAACGTAACTATTCCGCATAAAATAAATGTATTACCTTTTTTAGATTGGATAGAGCATGATGCCCGTAAAGCCGGTGCCGTAAACTGTATCAGGGTAACTGCCGAAAGCCCTATTGAAGCCGCATTTTCGGGCGAAATTGGCATTAAAGACCATGATTTCAGGCTGGAAGGGTACAATACCGATATCTACGGATTTGAGGAATCATTAAAGCCTTTAATTGGTGATGGTAATGACGATGCCCTGGTTTTGGGCGATGGTGGTGCTGCAAAAGCCGTAAAATGTGTGCTGGAAAATTTAGGTATTGCTTATAAAGTTGTTACCCGCAAGCCCACACATCATGCAGATAATATATTGTTTAAGGACCTTCAGCCGCACCATATCATGCAACATAAACTTATCATCAATACAACGCCTTTAGGCACTCATCCCAATGTTGATGAATGCCCGCCTATACCCTATGATTTTATAGGTGAAGAGCATATTTTATATGATTTGATATACAATCCCGAAGAAACCCTGTTTTTAAAGCAAGGCCGGGAACGTGGCGCTATTACCAAAAATGGTTACGAAATGCTGGTTTTGCAGGCAGAAAAGTCATGGGAGATCTGGAATTCAAAAGAGAAACACCCATGAAGTATTTAACCCTATTGGTAGCGGCATTGCTATTCCTGGCGGCGTGTGGTGGCGATCATGATTATGCCCCTAAGCCGCGCGGATTTTATCGCATAGTATTCCCTAAAAAGGAATACCAGGATTATGTTACAGGTTGTCCTTACACTTTTACCTACCCTAAATATGCCTATATCGAACCGGATAAAAAGCGTGATGCCAAGCCCTGCTGGGTTAATATGCAATTTCCGCAGTTTAACGCTACGCTGCATTTAAGTTATCAGCCCATCACCTCCAAAAAGGAGTTTAATCAACTGGTTGAAGACGCGCGTACGTTTGCCTTTAAACATACCGTAAAAGCCACATCAATTGATGAGGGCATTATCCACTATGCCGATAAAAAGGTTTATGGCATTTATTATACCATAGACGGGAACGCTGCTTCATCAGCTCAGTTTTTCTTGACAGATAGCACACAAAATTATATCCGCGGGGCGCTGTATTTTAACAGCGAACCCCGGCTTGATTCGATCCAGCCTGTGCTTAGCTTTATCAAACAGGACATGGCTGTAATGATCAAAAGCTTTAAATGGAAGTGAGTACGTGGGGCAAGGCTTTAAGAGTCAGGAAACAGGACATGAAGGTTTGTTTGATGTCATCAATCTTTTAAATTATTATGTCTATTTCGGGTTGTTGACAAAACAGGTGTTGGCATCTGTTGTTACTGATATACGCAGGATCGTTACCTGCAATTAATCAGTAAACAATGAAACTCATCAAACTCAATAAAATACGTACCGATATCCGGATGCATACCGAAAGCCTTGCCCACACCGGGTTCAGGAAAATATTTGAAGGCATCGACCAACTTAAAATAAAAAATGGTGTTGATAAACTTGGCCTCGAAGGTTTCATTAACCAGTGCGCATGCCTTGCTGCAGGTTCGGGCGCTATGGCTGGTAGTGGCGGCATGTTTACATTGGTAGCTGGAATCCCATTTGATTTTATTAATCTCATAACCCAGCAGTTTAGAGCTACCATGGGGATCATGTATTATTACCGGGGCACCTATGATAACGGATTCGACGATTTCATGTCATTAGTAGCAACATCAGTAAGAGTGGAAGCCGGGGTAGCCATTACCAAAAGCATGATGGAAGGTATTGCCGAACGGATGTTGATGATACTGGGTACCCGAACTGCCGAACGTTTGGTGCCGGTGATTGGTGCAGTTATTGGCGGCACAGCAAATTACCTGTTCATTAAACGCATGGCCGAACAGGTAAAGCGGATGCAAAAAGACTATGTAGTAATTCAGGTGGGATAGACCTTTTCCCAGTAAAATTTGTCATTTCGAACGAGGAACGAGGAGAAATCTTATACATCTTGCAATTCGAGCTAAGTATGGCGTATAAGATTTCTCTATCGCCCCATCTTCCAGTCCGTCCCCTTGCTCTATCGAAATGACACATTTTTTAAGAGCCTAAAGTCTGTTACATTCCCTCCAGCATCCCTAAATCAAATTTAGGTTTAATGGCATACCGGAGCTGTACCAGCCCGCTTGAAAATTGTTCGCTGCCTAATAATATAAGTTCAATCCTATCTTTGGAGCCGGTGAATAGTGGTTTACCGCTACCTAAAATAATGGGATGCACCGATAGGAGAAGTTCGGTAATAAAACCTTCATCAATAAACGCCGAAAGCAGGCTTGCTCCGCCAAACAGCCAAATATTGCTGCCCGGTTGATTCCTGATGGCTTCAACACTTGATTTAAAATCAGCGCTTTTGATGATTTCGGTATTCGGGTTTTGCGACGCCTGAAGGGTATCCGAAAAAACATACATTTTCAATGCGCCGAACATTTCCGGGTCAGTACCCATCAGCAAGTCGTAGCTTTTACGGCCAATGAAAATGGCATCGCTACTGCCCAAAAACTCGGTCATGCCATAGTCCTGATCAGCAAGGCACCAGTCGTATTCGCCGTTAGGGCCTTCAATGAAGCCATCGAGGCTCACTGCAAGGTTTAAAATTATTTTGCGCATGGATTGCTATTCTTCAGGTGTGTTATTCATCTCCTGCCATTGTTTGCTGAATGATTTATCAGCCACTTTAGGCATCTCGCGTAAATGCCCCCAGGTACGTTTAAAGAAAGTTTTAAGGAGGAAGTTTTTCATGCCGCCGCCAAAAAAGTCGGTGAGCTTACGTTTAAGCATTCCCTTTTTCCAGATGGCCCAGCCCCAGCGCTCTTTGTTGGTAACCAGGTTTTCTTTCACAGCGTCGCGGCGGTTAAGGAGCAACATTTTGTGAATATCGATCTTAACCGGGCAAACTTCGGTGCATTTGCCGCACAGGCTTGATGCATAACTCAGGTGCTTGAAATCTTCCATTCCGCGTGTGTGCGGAGTGATAATAGAACCGATAGGGCCGCTGTAGGTAGTGGCATAAGTATGGCCGCCAATGTTTTTATAAATAGGGCAACCATTAAGGCAAGCCCCGCAACGGATGCAGTAAAGCCCCTGGCGCTGATCTTTTTTTGCCAGGAGATTTGTACGGCCATTATCCAAAAGCACCACGTACATTTCGTCGGGGCCGTCGGTTTCGTTTGACTGGCGCGGGCCGCTCAGTATGCTGTTATAAACAGTAAGATTTTGACCTGTGCCATGTGTCGAGAGCATCGGCCAAAACAAATCCAGATCAGTAATGGAAGGAATAATCTTTTCAATACCAACGATGGCGATGTGGATTTTAGGAAACGTGGTACAAAGGCGTGCGTTGCCCTCATTTTCGCTGATGGCAATGCTGCCGGTATCGGCCAGCAGGAAATTGGCGCCGGTGATACCTACATCGGCCTGTACATATTTTTTGCGAAGCAGCTCGCGTGCTTTCAGGGTAATTTGTTCGGGCGTAGCGTCAATGGGGGTACCAAACTTTTCGTGGAAAAGCTTCGCGATATCCTCTTTACTGAGGTGCATGGCAGGCGTAATAATATGGTAAGGCTTTTGACCTAATAGCTGCACTATATATTCGCCAAGATCTGTTTCCAGCGATTCGATTTGGTTGCTCTCCAAAAACTCATTCAAATGAATCTCTTCGGTAACCATCGATTTGGATTTGACCACGGTTTTAGCGTTGGCCTTTTTGATGATGTTAAGAATCTCGCGCTGGGCTTCTTCCACATCATTAGCCCAGATCACTTTACCGCCGCGTTTCTGAAAGTTGGCCTCAAACTCCGGAAGGAATTTGTCGAGGTTCTCCATCACTTTCCACTTAAGTACGTGGCCTTTTTTCTTGGCATTATCTAAGTTAATAACGCGCGACAGGCCACGCGAAACCGCTGTATTGTACCGGTCAATATTGAAATTGATAATACGGCGATGATCGGCATCAAATGCCTTCTCTTCCGATTTTACCAAAAACTCTTCAGCGGTTGCTCCCATATATGCGAAAGTAGGATTTTGTTTTTAAAGTTGGTGAATGGTTGATTAAGTTGATTAGGTGAGTGGTTGTTTTTGAACAGATAAGATATGAGAAGGTTTTAGAAGTTTTCTCGCTGCCGCGGGTTTAGCGCAGCGTAACCCGTGGTGTTAAATAGTTGAAGCTTTCAGCTTCAGTAGTTAAG
Source organism: Mucilaginibacter sp. Mucisp86 (assembly GCF_047324315.1). NCBI lineage: Bacteria > Pseudomonadati > Bacteroidota > Sphingobacteriia > Sphingobacteriales > Sphingobacteriaceae > Mucilaginibacter > Mucilaginibacter sp. Mucisp86. The sequence continues at coordinate 2,022,013 of NZ_CP168503.1, read as the reverse complement.
CTTTCCACTTCTGTGGTTAAGTTGAAAACTTAACACATACATCCCACGGGTTACGCTGCGCTAAACCTGCGGTAGTCAGGATTTATAAAACACAAAAAGGCGCACATTGTGCACCTTTTTGTGTTTTATTTTTAGTAGGGGAACCATTCTCCTAATCGAGCATTCACTATTTCCCTTCTCCAGCAACTGCATCCACTACGGGGCGTTTATCGCGATTGGCAAGTTCCCAGCCGGTATAAAATACCAGTTGAGCACGTTTGGCCAGTAATGGGAAGTTGATTTTGCTTACCTCGTCGCCTGGCTGGTGATAATCGGCGTGCACACCGTTAAAGTAGAAGATAATTGGTACGCCGTGCTTTGCGAAATTGTAGTGATCGCTGCGATAGTAAAACCTGTTAGGATCATTTGGATCATCATACTTATAATCAAGTTTTAATTTGGTGTAAGTATTGTTGGCATTTTCACCAATTTCATGAAGCTCTTTGCTCAGCATAGCCGAACCGATTGGGTATACATAGTTTGCAGAATCGGGTTTGCCAATATACTCTTCACCTACACGACCAATCATGTCAATATTTAAATCGGTAATGGTATTAGCCAATGGAAATACAGGATGATCTGAATAATACTCAGAGCCTAACAAACCTTTTTCTTCGCCAACGTTACCTAAAAACAGGATACTGCGACGCGGGCCATGACCGTCTTTTTTAGCTTTAGAAAAAGCGCGGGCAATTTCAAGAATGCCGGTAGTCCCCGAGCCATCATCATCGGCGCCATTGTTTACTTTATCCTTAGCTTTTTCATCTGGGTTTAAACCGATGTGGTCATAGTGTGCCGAAAATACCAGTACTTCATCTTTTAAATCAGTACCGGGCATGTAGCCTAATACGTCAACTGCTTTTACATCACTTTTTGTAGTAGCGTAGTTGATAACCACATTGTTTTTAATAGCTGTTGCCGGGGTAACCGCTGCTGCCGAAGCTGACTTAAGATCGGCATAGGTTTTTCCTGTTGGCTTTACCAGTGCATCGGCCAATGTTGCAGTGATGTTAAATACAGGTGCATTGGTATTTGCCGGTTTTGCTGCGTCATCCTTAATAGTTAACCGCGGACTGGTTACACTTTTGCCAAAACGGGCCAGTGCGGCTGCAATACCCGGGTTAGCAGCCAATATAATTGCCGGATTTTTGCTTTGCAGGTTTTTAACAACTTTCATACGCGCATTGCTCATGCGGTAGCTGGTATTTGGTGTCGTACCTGCTTCGGGCTTGTCTTCGTTGATCCAAAGTACAATTTTACCGGTTAAATCGGCGTTGCCAATTTCGGCATCGGTACCGTAGCCAACAAAAACGATATCATTTACAGATGTGCTTTTATCCGGAAATGAACCACCTAAATAAAAATCGGTACCATACTCAAATGATTTGCCGTTAACGGTGAAAGCCGTTACTTTCAAAGCATTTTCGGTAAGGGGTACGTCAAAAAAGTATGAACCGTTAACAGGAGCCTGAAGCCCCAATTTTTTAAACTCGCCGGCTATATAGTTAGCGGCTTTTTCGGCACCTGGCTTACCTGTTTCGCGGCCTTCAAAGGCATCCGAAGCCAGTATGCTCAGGTGCTTTTTCGCGTCTTCAGCAGTAATCAGCCCGGCATATTTCATTGCCGTAGCGTTTTGCTGGGCACAAGCCGTAGTTGCCGAGGCCAGCGCGATAAGCAATAATGGTAATTTATTCATTCTTTTAGTTAATAGTTCGATGTTAGTTAATGGATCATAGTTAATAGATCATAGCCATCAGCCGGAACAAATCCGACTAATCTCTGATCTCTAACCTCCAATCTCCGGCTTAAACACAGGCTATCTTCTCAACACGATTAGCATGCCTGCCGCCTTCAAATTCAGTAGTTAAAAATGTAGTTACAATTGCCTTCGCTTCTTCGGGGGTGACAAAGCGAGCAGGTACGCAAACAATGTTGGCGTTGTTGTGGCTGCGGGCCAGTACCGCAATTTCTTCTTTCCAGCAAATAGCTGCACGAATGTTTTGGTGTTTGTTGGCTGTTATGGCCACACCATTGGCTGCACCGCAGATCAGGATTCCGAGGTCGCATTCGCCGCTTTCAACGGCTTCGGCAACCGGATGCGCAAAATCAGGATAATCAACCGATTCGGATGAATAAGTGCCGAAGTCTTTTACTTCGACTGATGATAAAGCCTCCGTTAAAATTTGTTTGTATTCATACCCGGCGTGATCCGAACCGATAGCGATTTTTAGTCCCTGCTTCATTTAACAAAAGTATAACGTTTTACTACTTTCTAAAGGTAAATAATTTGTTATAAACCAGCCAGTGTGTATTTACCAAAAAAGGGGATTAATCCAATTGAAAATATGAAAATCTCACTTTTTTTGCTTTAACGTACAATAAAGCAAGTTGTCAAAAGGCGAAAACGACAATTATGCTTTATCCAATTCCTGTTCCTTTTTGATCCTGCGTTTTTCAACAAGGCCTGCTACAACTATACTAACCTCATATAGCACAAACAACGGGATACTAACAACCGTCATGGTAAGCATATCGGGCGTAGGGGTAACTACAGCCGCTATGATCAGGATTACCACAATTGCATAGCGGCGGGTTTCCTTCATAAACTTAGGTGTCATAACGCCCAGGTTCGCCAGTATATAAACCAGTATAGGCAGTTGAAAAACCACACCGGTAGCAAGGGTAAGGGTAGCTACAGATGAAATATAAGAGTCAATATCAAATAAGTTTTCAATAGCGGCACTAACGGTATAGCTTGAAAGGAAATTGATTGACATAGGCGTAATCACGAAGTAACCGAACGTGATACCTAAAAAGAAAAGCACACAGGCATAAAATACAAAGCCGGTAGCAGCTTTGCGTTCGGCATCATGCAGGGCGGGCTTAATAAAACGCCAGATCTCCCATATCAGGTAAGGAACGCCGAGTGTAATGCCAATAATCAGCGCAGAGTTGATTTGGAGGGTAAACTGCCCCGCCATTTCGGTGTTAATTAATTTGATATTTACTTTATCAATGCAAAAACCGTCGCGGTGTAAAGCTGCGCCAATTTTGCAAAGCATACGATAGGTCCAGAAGGTTGACTTGCTGGGGCCCATGATAATGGTATCAAAGATCCAGTCGTAGTAATAAAAAACAACAGCGGTAAATACTACAATGGCTACTGAAGCTCTTACGAGGTGCCATCTTAGGGCCTCGAGGTGATCAAAGAAGGACATTTCTGCCTCTAACGTTTTTCCTTTATCCTTTATGGCCTTGATGATCTTGTTCTCGCTCATTGTAATATATACCGCTGTATAAACGCTATCTTGCTAAGTACGTAGTGTTTTATGAAGATAGTTTGAATTATATCTCAAATGTATCCATAAACTTGGTGGTAAAGTTACCAGCGCGGAAGTTTGGATCCTTCAATAATTTTAAGTGGAATGGAATGGTTGTTTTAACGCCTTCTATCACAAATTCGCTCAATGCACGTTCCATAGTACTTAAAGCTTCATCGCGGGTTTGGGCCACGCAAATAACTTTAGCAATCATCGAATCGTAGTTTGGCGGAATTACATAACCTGTATATACGTGCGTATCGATACGTACGCCATGGCCACCTGGTGAGTGGAAGTTGGTTATCTTACCTGGTGACGGACGGAAACCGTTAAACGGATCTTCGGCGTTGATACGGCACTCAATGGCGTGCATTGTTGGCTCGTAGTTTTTACCTGAGATAGGGATGCCTGCAGCAACCTTAATTTGCTCTTTGATCAGGTCAAAGTTAATTACCTCTTCGGTAACCGGGTGTTCAACCTGGATCCGGGTATTCATCTCCATAAAGTAGAAGTTACGGTCTTTGTCAACCAAAAACTCTACTGTACCCGCACCTTCATATGAAACGGCTTTAGCACCTTTAATAGCTGCTTCACCCATTTTTTTACGCAGTTTTTCGGTCATGAAAGGAGAAGGTGACTCTTCAACCAGTTTCTGGTGACGGCGCTGAATAGAGCAGTCGCGCTCAGAAAGGTGACATACTTTACCAAACTGATCGCCTACAACCTGAATTTCGATGTGACGAGGATCCTGAACATATTTTTCAAGGTATAAGCCATCGTTACCGAAAGCTGCACCTGACTCGGCACGGGCCGAATCCCAGGCGTTCTCAAACTCTTCGTCTTTCCAAACAATACGCATACCACGGCCACCGCCGCCGGCGGTAGCTTTCAATATAACAGGGTAGCCAATTTTGTTGGCGATAGCGATACCTGATTTAACATCGGTAAGCAAACCGTCAGAACCTGGCACAATAGGCACGCCCGCTTTTTTCATGGTATCCTTAGCCGAAGCTTTATCACCCATCTGGTTGATCTGTTCGGCAGTTGCACCGATAAATTTGATACCATACTCAGCACAAATAGCCGAGAACTTAGCATTTTCAGACAGGAAGCCATAGCCGGGATGGATCGCATCGGCGTTGGTTAACTCGGCAGCTGAAATGATGTTGGGGATATTTAAATATGAATCGCGGCTTGGTGGCGGACCGATACAAACAGCTTCGTCGGCAAAACGAACGTGAAGGCTGTCGCGATCGGCAGTTGAATATACAGCAACCGTTTTAATACCCATTTCCTTACAGGTACGGATAATACGAAGGGCGATTTCGCCGCGGTTAGCTATTAATATTTTTTTAAACATGATTATAATTTGAAAATTTGAAAATGTGTCAATTTGAAAATGGTATCTTCAAAAATGATTGATTGATTTGAAGACCTGACCATTTTCAAATCTTCAAATCAAGCAATTTTCAAATTATTAAACTGGTTCTACTAAAAACAGTGGTTGATCGTACTCTACAGGTGAGGCATTATCAACAAGGATTTTTACTACACGGCCCGAAACTTCAGATTCAATTTCATTGAACAATTTCATAGCCTCGATGATACATACCACAGTACCTGGTTTTATCTCGTCGCCAACGTTAACAAACATAGGTTTATCCGGGCTTGAAGAGCGGTAAAAAGTACCGATCATAGGCGATTTAACGGTAATGTATTTCGATGTATCAGGAGCGGCCGGTGCAGCAGGTTCAACTGGGGCAGGAGCGGGTGCAGTTGGCAATGCATGGGTAACTGGCTGTGTAACAGCTGGGATTGTAGCATGGACCACTGTAGGCTGTACCTCGTTGGTTTTTATTGTGATCTTAAAATCTTTTTGCTCGATTGATACTTCGTTCACGCCCGATTTGGAAACAAAGCGAATAAGGTCCTGAATTTGTTTAATATCCATGTTGAAGGATTAATTGGTTTTGGACAAAGTTTATATCTAAGTTATACTCAAATGTGCAGATATGCAAATACGCAGATATGCAGATTATTATGTTGATTAATTAGTGAACGGATTACTATAAATAGCCTGTCATTTACATTGTTCATAAGCAGATAACAGGCGCTTTTTACGGATGTTTTAATTTTTTGATATACCAAATGTGCTTTTTATAAAATTTGCACATCCGCACATCTGAAATCTGCACATCAATAAGCCCATTTTAAATATACCGAGCCCCAGGTAAAGCCACCGCCAAAAGCTGCTAAAATAAGGTTATCACCTTTTTTAAATTTGCTTTCCCATTCCCATAAACATAAGGGGATAGTGCCGTTGGTGGTATTGCCGTAACGCTCGATATTGATGATTACCTTTTCGGGGCTGATACCGGTGCGGTTTGCTGTGGCATCGATAATGCGCTTGTTGGCCTGGTGTGGTACCAACCAGGCAATATCATCGCCCTTAAGGTTGTTGCGCTCCATAACTTCATGGGCAACATCAGCCATGTTGGTTACCGCAAATTTAAACACTGCCTGCCCTTCCTGGTAAGCATAATGTTCTTTGGCATCAACAGTTTCGTGGCTTGCCGGTTTCAATGAACCGCCGGCTTTAAGGTTTAAATACTGCGCACCTGCACCGTCACTTTTCAAGATCGAATCGATAACACCGTTACCTTCTTCATTTGGTTCAAGCAACACGGCACCGCAGCCATCGCCAAAAATGATACAGGTAGCACGGTCTTCGTAATTAACAATAGCCGACATTTTATCGCCGCCTACTACCAATACTTTTTTGTGTTTACCGCTTTCAATAAATTGGGCGCCTGATGTTAAGCCGTACAGGAAACCTGAACAGGCTGCCTGTAAATCAAATCCCCATGCATTTTTAGCGCCAATTTTGGCGCCTAAAATGTTGGCCGCAGCCGGGAAGATCATATCGGGGGTGGTAGTGCAAAAGATGATAAGGTCGATCTCATCGGCACTGATACCGCGTTTTTTTAGTAACCCGGTAACGGCATGAACCGCCATATCAGATGTAGCAAGGCCTTCGCCTTTTAATATTCGTCGCTCTTTGATACCTGTACGGCTGGTTATCCACTCGTCATTTGTATCAACCATTGTTTCCAGCTCCTGGTTGGTTAATACATAGTCGGGGACGTAACCATGTACAGCGGTAATAGCGGCATGAACTTTACTCATCTTTTATAAAATTACTGGAATGCTTGTTTTATTTTATCAACGAGGTTACTCTCTACCATGTTCCGTGATAAAAGGACCATGTTTTTTATTGCCTCGGGGCTCGAGATGCCGTGACCAACAACAACGGGGGCATTTACACCCAAAATCGGGCTACCTCCGTATTGTTCATAATTAAACCTGTCAAAAAACTCGTCCTTCAGCTGTTTCTTCCTTGTTATAACGTAAAACGATTCGGCCAGCTTTAATATTATATTGCCGGTAAAACCGTCGCATACGTACACGTCGGCGCTTTCGCTGAAAAGGTCGCGTCCTTCAACATTGCCAACAAAGTTAAACAACGTTGTTGCTTTCATTAATGGGTAGGTAGCCTGGCTAAGGATGTTACCCTTTTCCTCTTCTTCGCCAATGTTCATAAGGGCAACCCGTGGGTTGTTGATATCATAAACTGTCTGGGCAAATAAGCTGCCGAGCACACCGAACTGAACAAGCACATCGGGTTTGCAATCGGCATTAGCACCTACATCCAACAAAATACCCAAACCTCCTTTAAGTTTGGGTACAATAGTAGTCATAGCCGGGCGTACAACACCCGGAATAGTTTTTACGCTGAACATGGCGCCAACAAGCATAGCGCCGGTATTGCCAGCCGATGAGAAAGCCTGAATTTCGCCAGCTTTAAGCAGTTGAAAACCAACTGATATGCTCGAATCAGGTTTCTGAACAATAGCTTTGGTAGGGTGCTCGCCCATGCCAATAACCTCGGTTGTATGTACAAACTCGAAGTTATCAGGGCTTACACCATTTTCCTGAAGAATACTTACTGTAACTTCCTTATCGCCAATAAGTACCAGTTTCTGGTCGGCAGATAAAGTTTTATAAGCTTCGATAGCTCCTAAAACAGCTGCTTTGGGAGCGTAATCACCGCCCATAATATCTAAGCCAATCTTCATTTTCAGAAAATTAAACTTATGCTACTGCTGCTTTCTCAATAAGAACTTTACCGTTGTAGTAAACGTTACCATCAACAGTATATGCACGGTGCGGCAAATGCACAGCGCCTGTAGTTTGGCAGGTAGTTAAAGTTGGAGCTTCCGCTTTGTAATGGGTTCTGCGTTTATCTCTCCTTGATTTTGAAAATTTCCGCTTTGGATGTGGCATAATATCCTAAATTAATTATTTATTCATGTTTTTGAGCGCATCCCACCGTGGGTCTGTTTGCTCACTTTGTTCACCATTTGCCGATAAACTGTTTAGTTTATCAAGCATTTCTTTATCGCAGGTTGAGGTATTACCCTCGCCGCAAATTGATATAAACGGCACTGCAACATTAATGTATTCGTATATCAACCCGGCAACATCGATCTCATGATCATTTTTGCCAAGTGTTATAATTTCTTCATCCTCATCAACCGGCTCATCGCTAAATTTAGCTATCTGCTGCTCGGTAATGTCAACTTGTATTGGTAATACCTGCAGGCACCTGTCGCAGGTGGTTTCAATTGTACCATCTATCTTAAAATTAAGGATGAGCATAGTTTCCTGCTTATCCAGTTCAATTTCACAGTGCAGGGTTGCTTTTTTAACGAGTGAATATTCAAACTCGTCAAAAAAATCATCCTGTATGTCATACTCAAACAGGTGTTTCCCCAGTTTAAGCCCCGTAAAGGGAATCGAATATTTCTTAAGCGATTTCAATGAGCAACAATTAGCCCGCAAATGTAGGGAAAAATACCATAACTGGAAAGTGTTTTTTTATTTTGCCCTTTTGGAAAGGTGAAAGGCAAAGGGCGAAAGGTAAAAGGTTGTATAACAGTGATTTTTGGATAAAATAAAAATCACTGTTATGTTGCTAAAAATCAGTTTGCTAAGCTTTCGCCCTTCATTTTTGAAGCCAGTTGCAAAGCTTTGTATGCATTTACTATACCGCCTGTTTTTGAAAGTGTTGTAAAATCAACCTTTTCGGTTTTGCTGCCCGGTTTTAATACCATGGTGCCCGTAAGTGGTGTAGCCGAACCTAAAATGGCTTCTTTTACCTGTTTAGCGCTCAGGGTTGGATAATATTCTAAGATCAGAGCGGCTATGCCTGCCGTTATCGGCGATGAAAAGCTGGTGCCGTCTTCGGTGTCAACTTCGGCATCCGTAGTGATAGAAGTTACTTTAACCCCCGGTGCAAAAATATCCACACTTTTTTTACCATAATTTGAAAAATCGCCGGCAAGGTTTTGCCCCAGTTTAGGGCCGGAAGCACCTACGCTGATCACATTGTCTGCATCGGTTGATGAGCCATCTAAAAAAGTATCATTCGGAAATTCGGGTTGGGTATCCATATCCTGGTTGTCATTACCGGCAGCCATCACCAATAAAACATTTTTTGATGCAGCATATTTAAAGGCCGCGTCAACCCACTCCTTGTGCGGCGAGATCTTTTTGCCGAAGCTCATATTAACCACCCTGGCGCCATTATCAACCGCGTAACGAATTGCGTTGGCTACATCTTTATCATATTCATCGCCATTAGGTACGGCTTTAATGATCATTAGCTTAACATTATCGGCCACGCCGTTAATGCCATAGTTGTTATTACGCACAGCACCGATCAGCCCGGCTACCCCTGTTCCGTGCGCGGCATCCGCAAATTTTACAAGATTATTGCCATAAGGTTTGCCATCCATCGTATCCGGATCATCACCTACAATTCGTTTACGCGAAGTAAGATCAGGTGAGATATCATTGTTAAGTTTTGCCAGGTATTCGCTCAAATCTTTAATGATCTTGGCGTTGGTAGAACCCGCGCCTTCCTGTGAAAATACCGACTCCCAAACATATTTACTTTGACTTAAGGTATCGTTAGTGGCCTTAACTTTAATAAGATCGGCTTGAGTAAACGTGCCGTTGGCAGGTAGGTTGAGACCGCGTTTTATATATCCGCTGGTAACCATCAGCGCATTCATGACCGGCGAAAGCTGGCCAATTTCGGTATTAGCTTTGTTTACTGTTGAATCATAAACTGTTTTTACGCGCAGCCAGTAAGCGTATTCTTTTTTATCAGTCGCTGTAGAATCGGTGGCTGAAGCATACTTGCCTTTTAGTTTGTTATATTCACGCACTTCCTCTGTGGTTTCGGTAAAGTCGGCCTTACCGCCGGGGCCGCCTAAAAAGTTCCAGCCATGGATATCATCAATATAACCGTTATGGTCATCATCAATGCCGTTCCCGGGAATTTCTTTTTTATTTACCCACAACACTGTTTTCAGGTCCGTTTGCGAGGTATCGGCACCGCTGTCAATAGTAGCAACTACAACCGGCTTACTTTTTTTGCCTTGCACAAACATGTAAGCCTGCTTTAAGCTGATACCGTAAAAGCCGCTCTCTTTTAAATCGAGCAGGTGCCAGGCTTTTGGCGGGGCGGGGTCGGCAACCGGCGCCTGCTGTGCCGATGCCGGTAAATTAACTAATAGTGCTGCTGATAAAGTGGTTGCGCCTACGTACTTACAAAATTTGAACATGAACAGTGTATAATATGATATATAGAATTCTTTAGAAGCTTGTTATAAAAGCGTCATTGCGAGGTACGAAGCAATCCCCAATTCACAAAGCAGATGTGCATATTTTGAGATTACTTTTTGTACCTTATATGTTTGATTCCTTTTTAACTATTTGATTAAATCTTTTTTTAACGGCTTCTTAAGATATAAGTTTCCTTTATTTTATGTATTTTCTCTTGTCGGGAGCTATTATGATTGACCCAACTATTTGGGCGTTGCCTCCGGCCGGGCTATTCGCTCATACGCCTGCAGGCCTTAAGCTCGTGGCCGGTATCCGCTACTATCCCTAACGCATTGTCTAAACCTGGATTTGGGCGGATTACGGGGAGGACAGGATTTTTTCTTGTACTACTTATAAAATGGGACTAGCAAATCCCATCAATCCTAAAAATCCCCAAAATCCCGGTTCAGAAATTACAGATCAAACTTTATCCCCTGGGCTAATGGCAACGTTTTTGAATAGTTTATAGTATTGGTTTGCCGCCTCATATAAACTTTCCATGCGTCAGAGCCTGACTCCCTGCCGCCGCCGGTTTCTTTTTCACCGCCGAATGCGCCGCCTATCTCCGCACCCGATGTACCGATGTTAACATTGGCAATTCCGCAATCAGAACCAGCGTACGATAAAAATTGTTCTGCCTCGCGCAAATTATTGGTCATGATGGCCGATGATAAACCCTGCGGAACGCTGTTTTGCAGTTCAATGGCTTCATCAATAGTACTGTATTTGATGAGGTAAAGGATAGGTGCGAAAGTTTCATGTTGCACTATTTTAAAGTGATTTTCGACCTCGGCAATACATGGTTTTACATAACAGCCGGATTCATAGCCCGCACCTTCCAACTTGCCGCCCTCAACCACAAAATTGCCCCCTTCGGCCTTGCATTTCCCGATAGAATCAAGATAAAGGGCAACAGCATCGGTATCAATCAGCGGGCCCATGTGGTTGTGCTCATCCAATGGGTTTCCAATCCTGATCTGCTTGTACGCATTAACCAGTTTTTGCTTAAAGGCTTCGTAAACACTTTCGTGAATAATGAGCCTGCGGGTACTGGTGCAACGCTGCCCGGCTGTACCCACTGCGCCAAACACCGCGCCGATGAGCGACATGTCCAGATCAGCATTTTCGCTGATGATGATGGCATTGTTACCGCCAAGCTCTAACAAACTTTTGCCCAGCCTTGCACCAACCGCCGCGCTCACCGCCTTGCCCATGCGGGTTGAGCCGGTGGCTGATACTAACGGAACCCGTGTATCGGCAGCCATCAATTCGCCAATATTACGTTCGCCAATTACCAGGCATGACACACCTTCTTCAATATTATTCTTTTTAAAAACTTCCTGCGCTATATGCTGGCAGGCAATAGCGGTTAAAGGCGTTTTTTCGGATGGTTTCCAGATACAAACATCTCCGCAAACCCATGCCAGTAACGAGTTCCAGCTCCAAACTGCCACAGGGAAGTTAAAGGCTGAAATGATACCAACTATGCCCAGCGGGTGATATTGCTCATACATGCGATGCTCCGGCCTTTCGCTGTGCATGGTTAAACCATACAACTGACGACTTAAGCCAACGGCAAAATCAGCAATATCTATCATTTCCTGTACTTCGCCCAAACCTTCCTGCAGGCTTTTGCCCATTTCGTATGATACCAAAGTTCCCAGATCTTGCTTGGCAGCGCGTAAAGCTTCTCCAATCTGGCGTACTATTTCGCCGCGTTTAGGGGCGGGGGTTTTACGCCAGGTTTTAAATGCTTTGGCAGCTTGTTCAACAACCTGGTTATAATCGGCTTCGGTTGCCATACGTACCGAAGCTATCTTTTTACCGTCGACCGGCGAGGTTATATCTTTTACTGCGGCACCGGCGTTGCTGCCCCAGTTGCCGCCTGTACTAAAGGCATCATTAATATCGTTTATATGTAAACGTTTTAGGATATCTGAAATATTAGGTTCCATAATTGTTACTTTTGCCAAAGGTAGAAATCTTTAAGGCAATTTTTCAGTATCACTCATCCGTTGCCTGTTGTATTCATTGTCATTAATTATCAATGCTTTGTATTGAACAGTTGTTAACAATGTTTGAATGTTGAAAACTAAATTGCATTTTGGTTGCTTACTTGTTGTAATTTGAGTCTCAATAAGTCTTTACAAGGCAATTTGTCAACCTAAAGCGGATGTTCTGCAAACAAAATTGAATGGAAGAAGAATTTGAATTTGGTTTTACCGAAGACCCAAAATTCTCGGTAGAACGGTACGAGGAAATGATCAGAAATCAGGACTTGTACTTTTTTGATGCCCAGGCGTTTGAGAACATTATCGACTACTACATCGAAAAAAATGATCCGGCCAGGGCATTACAGGTAGCAGAGTACGCGCGGAGCCAGCACCCTTTTGCGGCAATTTTCCTGATCAAACAGGCCCAACTGCTTGTGGTAAGCAACAAAGTTCCGGAGGCTTTTGCCGCACTGGATAAAGCTGCTATGCTTGAAGCATCTGACGCGGATATTTATATCATCCGTGGTAACCTGTACGAAAGCCTGGAGCGTTATTCCGAAGCGTTGGAGAACTACGAAAAGGCCCTTGACCTTGCCGAAGAAACCGATGAGATCCTGTTGCACATTGCCTACGTTTACCAAAACATGGGCGATTATGATACTGCCATAACTTATCTTAAGCTCTGTCTTAAGCAAAATATGGAAAACCAGGATGCCCTTTACGAACTGGCTTTTTGCTACGACGTAATGGACAACCAGCAGGAAAGCGTGCAATTTTATCAGCAATATATTGATAACGAGCCATACAGCTACGCGGCATGGTATAATTTAGGCAATGCCTATACCAAGCTAAGCCTGTTCGAAAAAGCTATCGACGCTTATGATTACGCTATATTAATTAAGGATAGCTTTGCATCGGCCTATTTCAACAAAGGCAATGCACTGGTTAACCTTGAAAAATATGCTGAAGCTATAGAAGTATACCGCCACACCTTTGAGTATGAGCAACCTAATGCCGATACGTATTGCGCCATTGGTGAATGCTATGAAAAGCTGGAACAGATGGACGACGCGCGCGCCTTCTACAAAAAATCGGTTAAGATGGATCCGAAACTGGCCGATGCCTGGTTTGGGATTGGTGTTACCCTTGATTTTGAAGAACGTTATTTTGAAGCTCTCCACTTTTACAAAAAAGCGCTCGACCTGGATATAGCCAATGCCGATTACTGGTTTGCCATAGCCGATGCCGAGTATAAGCTTGGCCATTTAGACGAAGCAGAAAAGGCTTACGAAAAAGTAGTGGAACTGAATCCGCTGGATATTGATGCATGGCTTGATTATTCATCGATACTTTACGAGCAGCAAAAGCTTAATGAAGCTATTGAAATTATTGCCCAGGCCATCAAAAACAATCCCGAAGCGGCTGAACTATACTATCGTATGGTGGCCTACCTGTTTGCAAAAGGCGAATACAACGAAGCCCTTAACAACCTCGAATATGCCTTGGCTGCCGACCCGGAAAAACATTATATCCTGTTCGATTACCTGCCGCAATTGCAAAAGAATAAGGTGATTGTGGATATCATTAACAGGTATACCAAGTAGATGTACAGATTTTAGATGTGCAGATATGCAAATGAAAAAGCAGATGGCTTGATGATTAAATCAGGTTCATCTGCTTTTTTTGTTTTATGTTACTAAATATGCTTTTGTAATCTTCAATCTGCACATCTGAAATCTGCAAATTCGCACATCAATTTTAAGATCATTTAACATTTGAAATTTGCACATCTGCATATTTGTTGCGACCTTTGTCTCGTTAGAACTTTTAGTTATAGGCTATAACAAATACTTACAATGAACTACACTATCAATCATCTTCCCGACCGTACAGCTAAACCACGTGATAAAGGCATTACTATGGTTATGGATAAAGGGCTTAGTTTGCGACAAGTGGAAGATTTTATTGAGGTGGGAGGCACATATACTGATATTGTAAAGCTGGGATGGGCTACATCATATGTTACGCCTAACCTCGAGGAAAAGCTAAAGCTATACCGTGAAGCCGGAATCCCGGTTTATTTTGGCGGAACGCTATTTGAAGCCTTTATTGTACGGAACCAGTTTGATGATTACCGTCGCTTACTGGATAAATATCAGCTGGAACATTGCGAAGTATCTGACGGATCAATCACTATTGAGCATGATGTAAAATGCAAATACATCAGCGAACTGGCTAAGCAGGTAACTGTAATATCTGAAGTAGGCTCAAAAGATGTACAAAAGATTTTCGCACCATATAAATGGATCAAACTCATGAGTGCCGAAATTCAGGCTGGTTCATGGAAAGTTATTGCTGAGGCGCGCGAAAGCGGTAACGTGGGGATCTATCGTGATTCGGGCGAGGTTCGCCAGGGGTTGGTTGATGAGATCCTGACCCAGATACCAGAAGAATCTATTATTTGGGAAGCGCCTCAAAAAGCGCAGCAGGTTTGGTTTATTAAATTGATAGGGGCGAATGTGAGCCTGGGCAATATCGCTCCAACGGATATTATACCGCTTGAAACCTTAAGGTTGGGTATCCGCAGCGATACATTCGACCATTTTTTAGAGATGTAATTGTTGACTGATCTTAATATAACAATTAACCCAGCCTCCGGAGCAATCCGGAGGCTTTTTGTTTGTGTCTTGTCCTATTATATGTTTACATTTTTAGCGCAAGTCTTGTGTTTGGGACGATGAGCGTGGCTGACTTGTGCTTTCCTTGCTAAATCCTATTATACGTTTACAAGGGCCCTAAAGGCACAAGTCATCCCCACACGGGCGATCACACAAGACTTGCGCCAGCTGGGGGGACTTGTGCTTTTCTTGCTAAATCCTGTTATACGTTTACAAGGGCTCCTAAAGGCACAAGTCATCCCCACACGGGCGACCACACAAGACTTGCGCCAGCTGGGGGCCTATTATTGTAAAGCCTTTACATAACTAACACTTCCCCTCCTGAAAAAATATGAAATTTATAATTATTAACATTGTAAAAATCTAAAAATCAAGCTGTTTAATTCACGTAATCCTCATCCTGCGCAATTGCTGTCAATCCTGTGGAAAACTCCGGCTATTATGCTATTCAGCATACTAATAGATTTGAGTTAAAACCCCTGAACCTTTTTAGTGTTGCATCTACTCAGTTAATTTTATCATAATTTACGCAAGGCTATGGCTAAAAACATTACCAGTAAATCGCCCGCAGCAGGCGGTGGAAAGGGACTCAAAACAGAACGCTATTTTAGCAAAGAAGGTACCAGCGTTTACGACCTGTTTAAATATGAAAAAAGATCGTCGGTTATCCGCAACCCATCTGGCGATGCTGTATTTGAAATGAACGATGTTGAAGTGCCGGCTGGCTGGTCGCAGGTGGCTACCGATATCCTGGCTCAAAAATATTTCCGTAAGGCAGGGGTGCCACAGCCCGATGGCACAACCGGATCGGAAAAAAGCATTAAACAGGTTGCCCACCGTATGGCCAATTGCTGGAAAGATTGGGGCATGCGTTACGGTTACTTCGCTACACCAAAAGACGCCGATATATTTTATGACGAAATTGTTTACACCATAGTGGGGCAATTGGCAGCACCAAATTCGCCGCAATGGTTTAATACCGGTTTGCATACTTCATACGGTATCACAGGCAAGCCGCAGGGGCATTATTTTGTGGATCCGGTAACAGAACAGCTTAGCAAATCAACCTCGGCCTACGAGCGCCCGCAGCCCCATGCCTGCTTTATCCTTTCTGTTGATGATGACCTGGTGAATGAGGGTGGTATTATGGACCTATGGGTACGTGAGGCGCGCATTTTTAAATATGGATCGGGTGTGGGTACAAACTTCTCTAAGATCCGGGGCGATAATGAAAAACTATCGGGAGGTGGTTATTCGTCGGGGCTGATGTCGTTCCTGAAAATTGGCGACAGGGCAGCCGGTGCCATCAAATCGGGTGGTACAACCCGGCGGGCGGCCAAAATGGTTTGCCTTGATCTTGATCACCCCGAAATTGAAAGCTTTGTTAACTGGAAAGTGGAAGAGGAAAAAAAGGTAGCAGCTCTGATAGCTGCCGGTTATTCTTCGGATTATGAGGGCGAAGCCTATCGTACAGTATCAGGCCAAAACTCCAATAATTCGGTACGTATTCCCAATAGTTTCTTCAATGCACTTAAAACAGGTTCAAGCTGGAACCTGACCAGTAGGATGAGTGGCAAGGCAGTTAAATCCATATCTGCGCAAAAGCTATGGGATGATATTTCATTTGCAGCCTGGGCCTGTGCCGATCCCGGTGTTCAGTTTGATAGTACCATTAACGAGTGGCATACCTGCCCCGAAGGCGGCAGGATCAATGCATCCAATCCATGTTCAGAGTATATGTTTTTGGATAATACAGCCTGTAACCTGGCATCCATAAACTTGGCTCATTTCTTTGATCCGCAAACCCGGGTGTTTGATGTAAAAGGTTTTGAGCACGCCTGCCGCATATGGACTGTTGTACTGGAGATTTCGGTATTGATGGCACAGTTCCCTTCAAAAGAAGTTGCTCAATTATCATATGATTACCGTACACTTGGTTTGGGTTATGCCAACCTTGGTTCGGCACTGATGGTAAACGGTATTCCTTATGACAGTGACGAGGCCCGCGCTATTGGCGGAGCGATTACTGCTATCATGACTGGTACAGCCTACGCCACCTCGGCCGAAATGGCTCGCGAACTGGGTACTTTCAGCCGTTATAATGATAACAAAGCACACATGATGCGGGTAATGCGCAACCATCGCTACGCGGCCTATAACTCTACCGAAAATTATGAGGGCCTGGAAATTGCCCCCCCGGGTATCGACCAAAAGATCTGTCCTGATTATTTGCTTTCGGCAGCCTGCAATGCCTGGGATAGAGCCGTTGAAATGGGTGAAAAATATGGTTACCGGAATGCCCAAACTACCGTTATAGCTCCAACCGGAACAATTGGTCTGGTAATGGATTGCGACACCACTGGCATCGAACCTGATTTTGCTTTAGTGAAATTCAAGAAGCTGTCTGGCGGAGGTTATTTCAAGATCATTAACCAGGCCGTACCCGAGGCTCTGCGTAATTTAGGTTACCGGGAACATGAAGTTATAGCTATTGTAAATTACGCCAAAGGCGCTGCGACTTTAGAAGGCGCACCACATATCAACATTGATACGCTTAAAGCTAAGGGTTTTACCGACGATGAGTTGGAAAAACTGGACAAGGCAATGGTATCAGCATTTGAAATAAGTTTTGCGTTCAACATCTGGACATTGGGCGAAGATTGTCTGAAACGCCTTGGCATGAATGCCGAGCAATACAATGCGCCAGATTTTAATTTATTGAAAGCAATCGGTTTTAATAAAAAACAGATTGCCGAAGCTAACGAATATATCTGCGGTACCATGACCATTGAAGGCGCGCCGTATCTTAAACAGCAACATTATCCTATTTTTGATTGCGCTAATAAATGCGGAGCCCAGGGCGAGCGCTATATCCACGCTCATGGTCATATCAAAATGATGGCCGCCGCACAACCCTTCCTTTCGGGCGCTATATCAAAAACCATCAACTTGCCAAACGAGGCCAAGGTTGAGGAGATTAAAGATTGCTATGAGCTTTCATGGCAGTTGGGCTTAAAGGCCAACGCGCTTTACCGCGATGGCTGTAAACTGTCGCAACCGCTTTCAACCAAATCGGATGTTAAAGAAGAAGCCGATGATAAACTGGACACTGTTGAAGAAGTATTAGGTGAAGCTGCCAATGTAAAACTGGCAGACTTAACCCCTGAGCAGGTTATTGAAGCCGCCATGGCCATCATGGAAAAATCAAAGGACACCGCTTTCATGCGCCAGCTATCACGTGTGGTTGAAAAGAAAAATCTGCCATATAAACGTCGTGGTTTTACGCAAAAAGCCAATATTGGTGGCCAAAATGTATTTGTACGTACCGGCGAATATGAGGACGGCACCCTGGGCGAAATTTTTGTGGATATGCACAAAGAGGGAGCTACTTTCCGCTCACTCATGAACTGTTTTGCTATAGCCGTTTCGGTAGGTTTGCAATATGGCGTGCCGCTTGAAGAGTATGTAGAGAAATTTACTTTTACCCGCTTTGAGCCGGCAGGTATGGTAATCGGTCACCCGAACATTAAGAGCGCTACTTCTATTATCGATTACATTTTCAGGATGTTGGGTTACGAATACCAGGACCGTACCGATCTTGTACACGTTATTACCGACAAGAACGGTGTGTTGGGCAACCCGCAAATGGGCGATGAGGATTTTAATACTGATGAAACTAATGTTTACCAGCCATCTACCCATAATCAGGTATCTTCAGATAATTCTTCAAATGGTCAAAGAAAAGGCTTATCTTTCGACGTTAGTATGGGCGTACAAAGCGATGCGCCAAGTTGCAACGTTTGCGGGCATACCACCGTACGTTCCGGCACCTGCTACAAATGTTTAAATTGCGGCAACTCTATGGGGTGCTCTTAATAAATATGGATTTTTTAATCAATTATAAATAGTTAATTATGTGACAGCCCTGCCTCTCCGGCGGGGCTTGTTTGTTAAGAAAGGTCAAGGTATTTATAACAACTGTCATAGCAACTTAAGCAAATCAAAAAACTCCGCCTTTAGCGGGGTGGGGGGCTAATTATTTATAACTTAGCTTTTATGAACTCTATCCTACACATATTAAATGGCGATGCTGCGTTAGATGGTTTTGATCAAACCGGGCTTGATGGTGATGTTATGGTTTGGCGGGAAGTTTTTTCTGAGGGGCCGCTTCAGGAAAATATCCTTTCGGGCAGTTTTTGGAGTGCCCGCCGTGACTGGATCGAAAAGACATTTAACGCGCCGGAGGGCGATTACCAGCATAAAGTGTTGGACGAGCTCGGTAAATTGAACAGCCAGTACAAAGAGATTAATCTGTGGTTTGAGTTCGACTTGCATTGCCAGGTAAACCTGTTGGGAGTATTGGAGATGTTATCGCTAAAAACCGATATGTCGGCCCCGGCTATTTACCTCATTTGTTTGGCAGATTGTGTTCAGTTTGATAATAAGAAAGGATTAGGAGAGTTGACCGGCGAGCAATTTGAAGAGCTGTACGACGCCCGCGAACGGCTGAACGAGTGGGAGCTTGGCTTGGCCTTTGATGCCTGGAGATTGTACGTAAATAATGATCTGGCGGGATTAGAAAAATGGCTCAATGAAAACACTTTTTGGGGTGGTGTTCCGCTGCTTAAACCGGCATTAAAAGCGCACCTGAAACGGATGCAAAACAATGCAGATGGATTAACTTATATTGAGCAAAAACTATTGGATATCTACAAGAGCGGCGCAAAAACCAAAATCGAAATTTACCATGCCTTCTGGAAATCTGAAAGCATTTTTGGTATGGGCGATTTGGAGATTGATATCTACCTGGATAAATTGAAAGAAAAGGGTTTGATAGAGAAGATTTAAACATTGTGTCATTTCGACTGAGCAGGAAGGGGCAAAGCATTGGGGCGAAAGAGAAATCTTATGCGCCTGGTTGGGCGGTTAGCATGATCGCAAAGCATGATGTATAAGATTTCTCACTCGTTCCTCGTTTCGAAATGACAACGGATCTTATTAGATACCTTACGGCACCGTAACCGCAATCGTAGGTGATCGTTCGCTTTCATTTTTCATCCTATCCAGTGCCGTGACCACATAAAAATAGGTTTTGCCTTTTACGACGGTATTATCATCATACCCGAGTGTTGGATCATATTTGATCTTAAGGATATTTTTAGGATTGTCGATATTTATCTTTTCGCCATCATTAAAACGGTAGATCACATAGCCGTAAATAGGCTCTTCGTCTTTAGCTAAAGTTGGCGTAAGCCATCTTACCGCTACACTTCTTCCTGCAACTTTGGCCGTAACCTGTTGTGGAGCATTAGGCGGTATCGAATCGCGCCAAAGCATTACCGGTGGCAGGGCCGGGTATTGGTAATAATTATCACGCAGCGAATCGGTAAAGCCAAGCGGATTGCTGGTAAGTGAGTTAGAACTAAAATAAACACTACCCTGTACCCGGGGGTTATCGCGGATAAGTTCTATTTGTTGCGGCAACTGTGCCGGGTTTCTGAAAGCCTGAACCTTGCGTTCGTTAATACGATAAGCTGCCTGGCCTACGTACAGGTGCCTGCCATACGTGTTATCGCTCCACCAGCTTAAGAGTTTCTGAAAATCGGCGGCGCGGTTGCCTATCTGCCAGTAAAGCTGCGGGTTAATATAATCTATCCAGCCTTCCTTTACCCACTTGCGGGTATCGGCATAGTTTTCATAATAGGAAGAGCCACCGTTGGTTTCTGAGCCCTCATCGTTTTGTGCCTTATTGGCCCAGATGCCAAACGGACTAATGCCGAATTTGATATTAGGATCATGCGCATGAACGCTATCGGCAATCATATGTATCAGCAAATCCACATTGTGACGACGCCAGTCTTTGATATTGTCGTAGCCTTCGCCATATTTTTTAAACGTTTCTTCGTCGTTGATTTTTTGGCCGGCAATAGGGTACGGATAAAAATAATCGTCCATGTGTACGCCATCGATATCATAGTTATCCACCACATCCAGTATCACTTGTACAATATAATCCCGTACCTCGGGCAGGCCGGGATTAAAGGTTTTTATCCCGCCATAAGTAAAAAACCACTCTGGTTTTATCTTGGTAATATGTTGTGGACTAAGCGCTGCAAAGTTGCCGTCAAACGTAGCACGGTAGGGATTGAACCAGGCATGCAGCTCCATTCCGCGTTTATGTGCTTCGGTGATAGCAAACTCAAGCGGATCATAATTGGGGCTTGGGGCTTGTCCTTGCTTGCCTGTTAAATATTTTGACCATGGTTCCCGGCTTTTGGCATAAAATGCATCGGCAGCAGGCCTTACCTGCAACATAACTGCATTAATACCTGTTTCCTGGTGCGAGTTCAGTATATCAATCAGTTCCTGTTTTTGTTTTTCGGATGGCGATTTGGAATTGGTTGGCCAGTCGATATTAACTACGGTAGCTATCCATACCCCTCTGAATTCGCGTTTGGGCTGCATTTTTACATCAACCGGCGCCGGAACAAGCTCAGCCGGCTGCGCATTAACTGTTAAACTTGTAAACAGAATTATGATCAGAGGAAGTACAAACCGTTGGTATATATGCATTAAATAATATTAAGTTAGAAAGCTGCAAAGATATAAACTCATAACGTAGCAGGTTTATTATGAAGTATAAAAATTGAAGCCTTATTGTGTTTTAAACATTTTGTATTTATTTTAGCCCCACGCCTAACACAATTGATGTAATAAATTTTTTTAATCATATTTTTAGTGTTTTAACGTTCAATATGTTAACCATTAAAAATAAACAGCCTGTATATGCTTGCAGGATAGCGAATTACATTAATTAACAGTTGATATTTCGCCAAAAACAAACACTATAGCTAAGCTTTTGTTATACCACTTGCTTAACTATGCTAAAACTTAACATTTAATTGCTATGGAAAACCAATCTGGGCAACAACAACCTAAGAAAAACTCAAACGTCATTTATTTTCTTATTGTAGTAGTGCTTGCTTTATTGGGTACCGATGTGTACCTGTACCTGCAAAAAAACAACTCTGATAAAAAAATAGTTTACCAGCATGATGAGCAAACAAGACTGCAAACCGAGCTTGACAGTCTTGAATCGCAGGTTGAACAGGTCACTGCAGGCAAAGCCAAAATGACCGCGGCACTAACCGCAAAAAACGACTCGTTAAAGTCGACCATCAAAATTTTAAGGGCCAAACTGGCTAAAGGTAAACTTACCGCGCAGGAACTTGCCAAAGTACAGGAAGATGTAAAACAACTCCGCTACTTTGTAACCAAGTACACTGCCGATATTGATGAGTTGAAGAAACAAAACACCAACCTTACCAATGAACGGGATACTTTGAAAACCAACCTGGCAACGGTTGCCAAAAAGGTGGATACGCTCTCCAAACAAAACGAAGACCTTGGGGCTAAGGTTAAGGTAGCCCAGGCACTTAAGCTGGCGACATCAGATGTGGTAGCCTATAAAATAAGAGGAAGCGGAAAAGAAGTTGATGTTACCCGTGCAAATCCGGCTAAAAAGCTAAAAATCAACTTCACCGTGGCCAGCAATACTTTGGCTACAAAAGCCATGCATGATATTTATGTGCGTGTGATTGACCCAACAGGTAACCTCATCACCGCACCTGATTCAGGTACTTTCAGCGCCGACGGCCAGGATCTGCAATACACCTACAAAACATCAATTGATTTTAAAGACGATGGTTCACAATACACTATCGACTGGATCAACCCAACCCTGCCATTCCAAAAAGGTACTTATACTATTATGCTTTATGCTGATGGCGGTACTATGGGTAAAACAGGTATTACCCTTAAATAATTATCGATACTAATTTTTTTGAATTAGGACGAATTACACGAATAAAAGGAAGAGGCCCGGTTTGCGTAGCAAACCGGGCCTCTTTGTATTTGATATCTCAAAAGAACGTTATTGCAATTATTGTGCAGTTATCCATTATTTCCAATTCGTGTAATTCGTCCTAATTCGAAAAAATTAGTGTAAATTATTACATTTTCATCAGAACCGGGCTTATCCTTAAATACACATACACTTCAACTCCAAATTGTGTGCTGTCATAAATGATGTTGGGCAAAAGCCCTACCCTATATCACAGATATGATGAACAAAAAATATGATTTCATAGCAGAGTAGGGTTACAGATTAAAAAAGTTGTACTCCAGCCTGATGAGGTACATGTTTTTGGTGTTCCGCTGCATATCATTATAGATAGGCGTACGGTACGAGAAATCCAACCGACAGGTACTGTTAAAAATCAATTGCAGGGCAGGGGCAACATCCAAATAACTTTCGCCATGCCCCGGATTTGTTTTGCCCAGCAGTTCACAATACAAGTTTAAGTTTACCTGCTTGTAGTCGCGATAATTGCGCGGCAACAGTAAATATCCGCCTGATAGGGTATAGGCAGCGGCATTGCGCACCCTATCTACCGGCACTTCATAATCTCCGCTGTTATTAAAAGCCCGCAAATAGCTTGCCGAACCAGACAATGCCAGCTTATGCAGCAATTGAGTGAAAACCACGCCTCCCTGAACTCCGCTGTTATCACCTTCTAAAGTGATCTCCCGGTTAACTATTGGGTTGCTGATGCTTGACAGCTTGGCAAAAAATGCGCCCCTGAAATGTTGCTGAACGGTATCAATAGATAGAAAACGGTATTTGGCATACACGCTTCCCCCTTCAAAATGCTGGTTGTTGCTGTAATAATCAGACATGTAAACCGAGCCATGAACCATCAGGTGACGATTAACGCCATACATTGCTTCAATAGTACTACGGTTTTTATACGATGGTTTGAAGTACCCCTGGTTTTCAAGACGGATGCCTAACGAGCCGGTTGCCATATTGCTGGCAGGCTCTGTATTTACATACAGTTCCTGTGCAAATAATGGGCAAGGCATTGCCATAAGGCAAATAGCCAATATGATCTTCTTCATAAAAATTGATGTTAAATGAAGAACTTATATTGCTAAATGATAAACACGACCGCTTGCAGGAGTGGCGTCGGTAACCTGACCAAGGTATTTTTTAGATACCGATTTGGGTGCAAAACCATTATCAACTACAGTAAAGTTGACATCGCCGGTAAATGATTTATCGGCAGCGTTAAGCAGATGATAGGTATCCCCTCCATAATTGAAAGTATTTTCGGCAACCTTGGTATTGGCAAAGTTAAAAGTGGCTTTTAAGCTGTTAACTGAAAACCCAGAGCCCTGAACCTTTTTGCTGATCTGCTCGAAATTTACAGGCACATCATTTTTAAAGGTAATGAGGTATGTATTACGGATAAGATCGGTTTTAATTTCGCCAACAAAAGGTAGCGTACGTAAGGCTTTCTCTGTTGATTTGGCGCAAAGGGCGCAGGTAAGACCGCTTACCTGTAGTTCGGCTTTAGTAAATTGAGCTTTGGCTGCGGTTACAGAAAGCGAAAATATGATGATGAATATTTTTAAAGATTTCATGTTGATCGTATAATTAACTGTTAGATAATAAACTGAAGATAAGGTTTATCGGGTTAGCAATTAACAGATCAAATACGGAAGATACAGTTGCGGATAAATGTAGCGATGCCTTGCGCAGGCGGATCTGGCGGGCCGCGGTCATAAAATTTGTCGGATGAAGAAGATGGCAAAGCAGGAAAAAGGCTATCAAACGACCAGCTTGGCAGTTCAAAACCAAATATTTTTGCCAAAAATGAAGTAGCTTCACCCTGGTGGGCATCCTTCACTTTTACTTCAACTTGCTTGTCCTTGCAGCATTTCATTTTGCCACCCTGCTTGTCCATTTTACAGTTAACAGCCGGGGCATCAATTTTTACCGATGCTACATAGTCACCGCAGATATGGAAATTAAGAGCAAAGCCCAGCACTGTAACTGTGTACAGCATAGTGAGTAATATTGCTCCTGATCTTTTTACCATATTACAAAAGTAGGTGATTAACTTGTTGATTACAAAATGTTTTTACCAGTTTGGGTGATCCATAGTTTAACAAATGTGCAAATAGTGATTTTGGCACATACAAAAAAGCCCCGGCCTTGCGCCGGGGACTTCCTCATTAAACTATTAACTGATCTTATTATTCGTTTGGTTATTGGGCAGATTGCTTAGCCTGCTCTTTCATTTTTTCGTTTGCAACAATAGTAATCTCAACCCTGCGGTTTTGCGCGCGGCCATCGGCAGTAGTGTTATCAGCAATCGGCTCACTTTCGCCTTTACCGGTTACTGTCATACGTGATGTTGCTACGTTACCTGCAGCCAGGTATGATTTTACCGCATCAGCTCTTTGTACCGAAAGTGTTTGGTTATAGCTATCAGAGCCGGTGTTATCAGTATGGCCAATGATGGTAATATTGGTTTCGGGATTTTTCTGCAATGAAGCAGCCAGATTTTGCAAATTGGTTTGTGCCGCCGGTTTCAAATCTGATTTATTGGTATCAAATAAAATACCCGAATCAAACTTTACCAAAATACCTTCGCCCTCGCGGGTTACGGTAGCGCCTGGTACTGTTTGTTTAATTTCAGCAGCTTGTCTGTCCATATTGCGGCCAATAAAAGCGCCTGCAGTACCGCCAACGGCACCGCCTATGATAGCGCCTAAAGCAGTATTACCTGCGGCCTTACCAATAAATGCACCTACTGTACCCCCGGCACCTGCACCAATAGCAGCACCTTTTTGTGTTTTTGTAAGTGAATTACATCCTGAGCCTAATATGCCTGCGGTAGCTAATGCTATGCCAAGGGTGGCTACTTTTAATTTTAGCGTTCTCATTGTACTTGTATAATTATGTTATACCGTATGTTTTACAAAGCAGGTGCCAAAATGAGGGGATGGCAGTTTTAATAATCACATTCCTTGAAAGGACATTATCCATCAATCATTGCAACATTTTTTTAATGATAAGTAAAGTTAATGTCGATGAAGTAAAGAATATTGGATTGGAGGTTTTTTTGCACTGCCCGGTTTTTAGTACAAAGCGGCGTAAAATTTTAGATACAGTACAACATGGCATGCTTTTTTGCTGTTTTAGGAAACAACAATTAGCGTTGAAGGGATGATAAGTTTAAAGGTGCTTCCCTTATCTTTTTCAGAAACTACGTCAATTTCAATATCGTGAAAGCCTGCAATTGATTTTACGATGGGCAGGCCCAGCCCAAAACTATCCTGCTGTAATGACTGTCTGAATTTTTTGAATCGGTTAAAGATCAGCGGTATGGCATCTTCGGCAATACCTATGCCTGTATCGGTTATGCTGATCACAAATTTACTATGTACAGCCACACCTGTTACATTAATACTCCCACCTTCATTATTGTATTTAATGGCATTGTTAATAAGGTTAAAAAACAGGTTAAAAAGTAAAAATTTATTGATATTGACAAAATGCCAGTTATCAGGCACCAACATATCATAATCTATGTTTTTATCCTGTAAACGGATAGAGATTTCGTCATAAACATCCTGCAAAAGCTCTGATACCGAAACTTTGTCTTCTTTTAAAAACTGTTCATTCTCTATCTGCGAAATAAGCAGTAATGTTTTGGTGATGCTTTTTAACCGGTTCAGGATCTTTTGCATCTCCAGTAACCTGCCTTTCAGCTCATCATTAATATCCTCCTCTTCAAACATATTCTCAATTTTTGACTGGAGGATCGAGATAGGCGTCATCAGCTCATGTGAAGCGTTGGAGATAAATTCGCGCTCTTTATGAAACTTATCGGCAATGGTTTCGATCATGTTGTGGATACTGATATCCAGGTGCTGAAAGTCGGACGTGGTAGTACGAACCTGCCGGTAGGTATGAAAGTTAGGGAACTTTTGGCCTACAAGCTTGGTTTTGATAATAAGCCTTAGTGGTTTAAGTACATAGGTTGAATATACCTGGTCGGCCAGTACGGTAAGCAGGATCATCCCCAGCAATACCTGGAAGGCTATATTTTGCAGCGGCACGCTGGTTTCGTCCAGGGTGTCCACGCTTTTGCCTATCTCAAGCAGGTAATTTTTGTTTTTAACTTTAAAGGTGTGGCTTAGTATGCGATACTCTAAGGTATCGCCCTCACTAAAAAGGCGCTTGCCTCTTTTTATGGTATCCAGGAAATAGTCCGGATCAACTTCATCCAAACTGATGTACTCGTCCTTCAGCGGCAGGTAACTGCCATAGGCTTCGCCATTTTCGATATAGGTTTCAATGCCTTTGCTTTTTACAATTTGCAGCAGCTTGTTTTTTTGTTTGATGAGTTTGCTGTCAACGTAATTGCGACTGATGTTTTTGATCAATACAGGAACAAGCAATACAAACAGTATCACGATAACCAGCTTGGAGATGGCGTTAAAAAGCGTAAGTTTTGTTCCTAATTTCAAATACTCAGGCGTTGATCTTTATTTTATAGCCCAAACCTCGTACCGTTTCCAGCCAATCGGGCGGGGCATAAGCATTTAATTTTTTGCGGATGTTTTTTATATGCGCGTCGATGTAATTGCTATCGTAGTCGTTATTCACCACGCTGCCCCAGATATGTTCGCTAAGCTGCATACGGGTAAGCGTACGGTTTTTATGCAAAATGAGATAGGCTATCAGGTCGAACTCCTTTTTGGTGATGGTATTAACAACGCTGTTGTAGTAAGATATAGTACGTGCTGTAAGGTCAATCAGGAAACCACCCAGTTCAACAATATTGTTTTTAACCCCGAATTTACGCCTGATGATGGCCTGCATACGGCTTTGTAGCTCAAGCAGCGAGAAGGGCTTAGGCAGATAATCGTCGGCACCAAGGTCAAGGCCTTTAATGCGGTCGTTGATTTCGGCACGGGCAGTTAATATGATGCAGGCTGCTTCCGAGTTGGTTTTTTTTGATTCGCGGAGCAGGTCAAGACCATCATAATCGGGCAAACCGAGGTCGATCAATATAAAATCGTACAGGTTGGTAGCGATCTTTTCGGATGCCGAAGTGCCATCAAAACATACCTCGCAGATGTAGTTATAGTTTGAAAGAAAAATCTCCAGTTCGTGGGCAAGGGCTGTTTCGTCTTCTATTATTAAAACATTCATGTATTATGGCTAATAAAAAACGTAATAAAAAGTTAAGTTATAAAATGATTCACGGCGGTTAAGCAGTACCCCCTCTACGTTAACCGGAATTGAATATTTGTATGAAAATTCAAACGTATAATGCGGCCGGTTGTAAGCCACCGGAATTTTGAAGCTATAGTTCAACATATTGAACCGGCGGTTACGGCTTGCATAACGCGGATCGTACTCAATAGATATATTGGCAGCCTCGTCTCTGAAATGATGATCAAGCGAATAGCGCTGAACAAAGTTTTGTGTACCCAGGATGAAATTAAAAGACGGGTTAAAGGAAAGGAAATCCTGATCGTCAAAAATACTCCAGCTGCTTTCCCAATACTTAGAGTTACTTATTGTTAAAAAAATATCATTTGATTTACCAAAAAGATAATCAAGCACGGCACTTGTTTTTAGGTATTTCCAATCATACGAGTTTTTGAAGTTGATATCATTTGATGAGGCCGATTTAATAACCTGCGCGGCATCCCTGGCAAAAAAGAATCGTGTATAACTTGCAGAGCCTGAAAAAGCTTTTGAAAACTTATAAAAATATCCTCCGCCTAAATCCACCTCATCAACTGGCGCATAGCCCAAAACCTTAAATGCCGAGCCATATAAAAAAATGCCCGATTTGGTATTATAGATCAGATCGGCAGTAACAAAAGGATATTTTATCGGGCCGGTACGGCCAAAAAACAGCACATCGCTGCCATAGCTTACCCCTGCCGAAACAGACCGTTTACGGATAATGGTATCAGAGTCGGCAACTAAAGAATGCTTACCGGCAAAAAGGCGCAGATCAGTATCTCCGGCAAAGGCGGTACTGGCTGTAGCCATAAAAAGAAGTAAGCAAAGGTATTTCATCAATATATTTAACTGTTTAACCTGTTTAATTACCATTTCTCCTTGGTATTTCGGGCGGGCGCTCCATGCCTTCGGGGCGTCGTTGCCTTTTTGGCTTGGGCTTAGGCGGTACAGCATCGTCATCAACAGTAGCTGGTTTGGCCTGCCGTTTTGCTTTGGCTATTTCTTTGATCTTTTTCTTTTCGTCCTCTTGTTGCTTTTTGGTTTTGATAGTGTCGGCCGCTAATGAAGTATGCCACAAGATAGCCGGCATTTTGTTACCGGTATAAGCATGTGCATCAATGTTTTTTGTAAGGGCATTGGCAGATGATATACGTGTTGCAAATATCAATAACAGGACAATATACGCAAACCACTTTATCATTTAGAAGAGGAAAAAGTAAAAATAAGGCTCAAATAACGGTTATTTTAAATGTTTACACCAAAATGAGAAAGGTACAATAATAACAATTCATTTGCAGGGGCACTTGTAAAAATGCCGATGCAAATGAATAATAACAGATCACAATTATGATGAAAGGTTTATGAATGAACTTTAATTGCTGAAAACTAAAGAACTATATCTTTTGATGGATAAACCCTGTTTTGATCGTCGATGATAACACAGGCAACCTGGTTAAGCTGGTTGATCATGTATAAGCCGGCATTTACACCTATGGTTAGTATTGGTGTAGCCAAAGCGTCGGCAAATTCAGCGGTAGGGCTCAGGATGCTTGCACTTGTAATGCCGCTAACCGGGAACCCTTTTTTAGGGTTAAATACGTTAGTGAATTTTTTATTGCTGATGCTTGCATACTTTTCGGCGTTAACTGAAGTTGCAAAAGCAAGATTGCTGATTTCCAAATCGGCAAATGGTTGGTTTTGCTGGGTGCTGTCGGCATCGGCAACAGTCCATGGTTGCAGGTTTGGCTGCAGGCCCCACGCAAGCAGGTCGCCGCCAAAATTGATCACGCCACTGCTTACACCGTTCAGTTGCAATACATATTTTGCCCTGTCGGCAGCATACCCTTTGCCGTTGGCGCCAAAGCCTATGCGCATTCCTTTTTCTTTCAGAAACACAGTTTGTTTAACAGCGTCAAGTACAATGTTTTTATAGCTGGCAAGTGATAGCGTACGTTTTGTAGTTTTTACTGAAGCGGCTTCAACGTCATTTTCGTTAGCTACGCTATCCGCCAGGTAGGTAATATCAAAAGCACCGTAGGTAAGCTCAGCTATTTGCAAGGCCCTGTCAATAAGCCTGAAAGTTTCACCGTCGGCTTTTACCGGGGCAATGCCGGCGTTGCGGTTTATCTGGTTGATGCTGCTATCATCGCTAAATGCCGAAAGCAGTTTTTCAACCCTGTTAATTTCATCAATGGCAATGTCAATTTGCTCATCGGCCAGTAGCGGGTTATTACCCACTACACTAATCTCAAATTTATCGCCCATTAAACGCGCATTACGTTTGTAGACTATTAAATTATCGGTTAAAGTTTTTATAGCCAGCATAAAATTAGTTTTAAGTATCTAAAAATGAACACAAAATGTATTGTAATGTACCTTACGAGGGTTAGATCAATTACGCTACATCAATCCTTTACAAAAACTAAAGTAGCGGCGCTTTATGAAATTGAGATGAAAATGGCCTTTTAATTAATGTAATTAACTGATTTTGACATTTTTTAACACTTAAATGATAAAAAAGGTTAAATGAACAAAAACGGCAGGCGGAAGAAGTTGTATTGAGGCTAGTTACGTCCCTTCAGGGTTTAAGTTAACCCACAAAATCTAAATGTTCCTAAGGGCTGGGAAGCAAGTTTACGATTACGAGACTCCGCTGGAGTCCAATATCTCTTTAAATTTTGTCTATAAACACGTGGCCTCTCTGAGGCCGCTTGGCACGTCAGCCATATTCAATATATTATCGTTCCATCAGGGTCTCTCGCAGAGGACCCTGATGTTTGCATCAAGCAGATTCGCTATTCAGAATATCTTGGTAGATGTTTAGGACGCGGTGAACCTCACGGTCCTCTCGCAGATTTAAGTTAACCCACAAAATCGATTGTGAAATTGGGTAATGTGCATAAGTTGAACCCCTCTGGGGTTCGGGAAAGGGTGTTATGTTATTTTCTACAAACCTTTTCCCCCTCTGGGGGATTTTTGCAATTTAATGAACAGGTATTAATTGCCAAGCACAGGTGCACCAGAGGTGCAAAAGGTTTGTAGCATAAAAATATATAGAAATAGCCTTTGCCCCAGAGGGCGCAAAACAAAACGCCTTACTGGTTAAATGACAAAGCAATTTTGTGGGTTAACTTAAATCTGCGAGAGACCCTGGGGGGTATGAATGGTTCTGTAAGCTAATTTTTATAAAAAACAAACACCCATAGCCCGGTAAAAACCAGGCTGGGCGTGTCAATAATTTTGAGTAAAAATTTATTCCAGCGTTATTTGCCTCCTGATACTTTCTTCAAGCGAGATAAAGGTTTCGGTACGTTGAATGCCCCTTACACCCTGGATCTGCTCGTTTAAAACTTCGCGCAGGTGAGTCGTGTCATGACA
The DNA here is from genome assembly GCF_047324315.1 of Mucilaginibacter sp. Mucisp86. Lineage (NCBI taxonomy): Bacteria > Pseudomonadati > Bacteroidota > Sphingobacteriia > Sphingobacteriales > Sphingobacteriaceae > Mucilaginibacter > Mucilaginibacter sp. Mucisp86. Next base: position 1,990,755 of record NZ_CP168503.1, on the reverse strand, counting down.
TACAATTTTAGCAAAAATGCTCCATTCGCCTGTAGTGTAATGCAGTTCAACAATTTCTTTAATTGTTTTTAACTGCTTCACCGCTTCATTATACTGTGATCCTTTTTCGAGGTAAATACCCAGGAATGCAGTGATGTCATATCCTAATTTTTGCGGATCTACCTCAAGGCTGGCACCTTTTATTACACCCATCTCCTCTAACTTTTTCATCCGCACGTGTATGGTTCCGCCAGAAACAATCAACTCTTTAGCTATCTCGGTGTACGGAGTAGTAGCATTTTTCATTAATATTGATAAAATCTGGATATCAAGATTATCAATTTCTAAATTTTGAGCTTTTCTGTGGGACATAAATTTGAATATCTATATTGAAATACAAGTTTAATTAAAATTCGATTAAAAATAAAATATTTTTGTTGAAATATTTGCAAGAAATAGATAGTCCTATTAAATTTGTATCAAGCAAAAGGGAAATGCTTACCTGTTCTTTAAAAGAAAAACAATGTTGGGTGGTGAAATTTTTGGCAGACACACCTCCTTGTCCCGGTGGCGGAGATTATGGAAAACCCGTAAGGGCTAACCACTCTGTGAAGGTTCGAATCCTTCCCCAACAGCAAGTTTAAGTACAAAGTCAGAAGTCTTAAGTCAAAAGACTTGGAACTTCAGACTAACGACTTAAGACTTACAACACTGTAGGATGGTGAAATTTTTGGCAGACACACCTCCTTGTCGCGGTGGCGGAGATCTTGGGAAACTTTTAGTAATAAAAATAACCACTCCGTGAAGGTTCGACTCCTTCTCCTACAGCTCTTCTCATAATTTAGGTTTATAATTGGTTAGTAAAGGCCCCTGCCCATCAGGGGCTTTGCTGTTTTTATAGGTTTTTGTGTTGGGCGTAGCAATCGGAAAATAGTGTAAATTAGCATACCAGGCCAAAACCTCATGACACCATCCAACTATATCCTTGAACAAGCTGAAGAAAGACAGGAGCTTTTAACAAGTCTTCATCATGTAATTACCGGCAATGATGGGTCGATTGTACCAGGTGTCGAAAGTATGATGGGCAAACAAATGATCCTTTATAAAGAAAGAGGTTATATGAAATATGGACTGTCGGCGGTGAAAGCTTACATGTCGTTGCATTGTATGCCTATTTATATGAACCCGGTGCTCCATGCCAGGTATGCCGCGTTATTACCCGATGCTAAATTTCAAAAAGGCTGCATCAACTTCACGAGCTCCGGCGAAATTCCCCTTGATATAATTTCGGCCCTTATTACAGATTGCTCTGTGATAAGTATTGCTGATATGCTCGAAAACCGGAAGAGGAAATAATCTTCACTGTACACAGAGTTGTTCAAAACTGTCAAAACTACAGCAATAATAATGTGTCATTTTTACACATTGCGTCTTGTTTCGTAAAGATTTAGTTATAAATTTGGTAGGCAACAATTTATTGCAATCGATTGAGTAGATTGCGGCACAAACCCTGAATATACCAACATTTAAAACCAATTAACCCAAAACCCACAACAAGTCGATATGAAAAAAATCGTCCTGATGGTGCTTGTGGCATTTAGCTGCATTTACTTATCCTGTAACAAAACACGCCCCAATAAACCGCGGGTGCTTATCTTTTCAAAAACCATGGGCTTTCACCATGCATCCATCGATGCCGGTATAGCAGCCATTAAAAAACTCGGCGAAGAGAATGGTTTTGATGTGGATACCACAAAAAATTCGGCCATGTTTAATGAAGATACTTTGAAAAAATACTCAACTGTTATTTTTTTAAGTACCACTGCTGATGTGCTTGATTACAGGCAGGAAGCTGCTTTTGAACGTTATATACAAGCCGGAGGCGGTTTTGTGGGTATCCACGCGGCGGCTGATACCGAATATGACTGGGGCTGGTACGGTCGCTTAGTTGGCGCCTGGTTTTATGATCACCCGGGTATTCATGATAAAAACCCTAATGTACAGCCGGGTACCTATAATATAGTTGATGCCAATAACGATGCTACTAAAGACCTGCCTAAAGTATGGAAACGTACTGACGAGTTTTACAGTTTTCGCAAACCGCTGGCCGAAGATGTTCACGTGCTGATCACGCTTGATGAAAGTACTTATAAAGGTGGTAAGCGTATGGGGCTGCACCCGGCTACCTGGTATCATGATTTTGACGGTGGCCGTGCGTTTTATACCGCAATGGGCCATACCGACGAAAGTTACAAAGAAGCCGGCTACCTGAAAATGCTGCTTGCGGGTATTAAATATGCCATAGGCGGTAACAAAGAACTAAATTATGACAGAGCCAAAACCCAGTTGCCGCCAGATGAAGACCGTTTCAAGAAAACACAACTTTCAACTGGCGAGTTTTTTGAGCCGACAGAGATGACCATTTTGCCAAACTTAGACATTATGGTAATTCAGCGCCGTGGCGAGATCATGCTGTACAAGCACGATACTCAAAAAGTAAAACAGGTTGGCTTTTTTGATGTGTACTGGAAAGCCCACGTGCCTAACGTAAATGCCGAAGAGGGCATGCTTGGCCTGGCTAAAGACCCGGAGTTTGAAAAAAACAACTGGATCTATATATACTATAGTCCTGCCGATAGTTCAGTAAACCGTCTCTCAAGGTTTACCTTTAAAAATGATACGCTGGATAAAAAAACCGAAAAAGTTATTTTGGAGGTGAAAGCTCAGCGTGATATCTGCTGCCATACAGGTGGCTCGATAGCCTTTGGTCCGGGGCCGGATAAAACCCTGTTCTTCTCGGCCGGTGATAACTCAACTCCGTTTGATGAAAAAGGACAAAAATATGTAAGCAGTGGTTATGCTCCGTTGGATGACCGACCAGGTCATTTGCAGTATGATGCCCGCCGCTCGGCCGGCAATACCAATGATCTTCGCGGTAAAATTATGCGCATTAATCTTAAGGATGATGGCACGTATGAAATACCCGAAGGTAACCTGTTTCCGAAAGGCACACCAAAAACCCGCCCCGAAATTTATGTAATGGGCGACAGGAACCCTTACCGGATCTCGGTTGATCAGAAAAACGGCTACCTATATTGGGGCGAAGTAGGCCCGGATGCGCATAATGATAGCCTTGACAATCGTGGCCCAATGGGTTATGATGAAGTTAACCAGGCTAAAAAAGCGGGTAACTTTGGCTGGCCATATTTTGTAGGCGATAACAAGCCGTACCATCTTTATGATTATGCCACAGGCAAATCGGGCCCGGCGTTTGACCCTAAGCACCCGGTTAATAACTCACGCAATAATACCGGCTTAACAGATCTGCCACCGGCACAACCGGCATTTATCTGGTACCCTTATGGTCCATCGGCCGATTTTCCGCAGGTTGGTACAGGTGGTCGTAACGCTATGGCTGGTCCTGTTTATTATACTGATATGTTCCCGGCAGAAACCCGCCTGCCTGATTATTATAACGGTAAGTTTTTGGCGTACGACTGGATGCGCGGCTGGATAAAAGCTGTTAGCCTAACTCCTGAAGGTGATTTTGATAAAATGGAGCCTTTCTTCCCTAAATTGAAAGTAAACTCCATGATTGATATGGAGGTTGGCCCGGATGGCAGGCTTTATGGTTTGGAATATGGCAGCGGCTGGTTTTCACATAACCCGGATGCAGGCCTGTTCCGCATTGACTATATCGCCGGAAACCGTCCTCCCGAAATTTCATCTTTCAAAGCTGATAAAACATCGGGCGTATTGCCGTTCACCGTTAAGCTTACTGCTAAAGCCACCGACCCGGAAAAAGATAATATTTCTTACACATGGAACCTGGGTAATGGCGTAACTAAAGAAACAACTACTCCATCACTTAGCTATACTTATACAACAGTTGGCGATTATAAAATTACTGTTGAAGCAAAAGACGATAAAGGTGCAGCAAGTAAAAGCGCGCCGGTTAGCGTTTATGCAGGCAACGAGCAGCCAACGGTTAGTATCAATATTACCGGAGGCAATAAATCATTCTATCTGCCGGGCGTGCCGTTCAAATATGCAGTTAACGTAACCGACGGACCGGATACTAAAGCAGTTGATCCGAAACGTATTTATGTAGCACTCGATTATATTGAAGGTTTTGACAAAGCGCAATCAGCAGCGCAGCACGAGCAGGGCGAACCTGAAAATCGCGGTAAAACACTCATGTTAACTATGGATTGTAAAAGCTGCCATAGGGAAGACGGTAAATCAATAGGCCCGTCATTTGTGCAAGTTGCCGCGAAATACAAAAAAGACCCTAATGCTATGACTAAGCTTACCCAAAAGGTAATCAAAGGCGGCGCAGGTGTTTGGGGCGAAACCGCAATGTCTGCCCATCCAAACATTAAACAAGGCGACCTTGATCAGATCATTAACTGGGTGCTTTCGCTTGACAATAGTAATCAAAAACCATCGCTGGCTTCGTCAGGTATTATTTTGCCTGCTCCACCTGAGAAACAACAGTCGGCGGCGCTGGTACTATCGGCTAAATATACTGATGATGGCGGCAATGATATTAAGAAGTTGACCGGTAGCGCCATTGTATCTTTAAACAGCAGTACCTACCAGTTTAAAGGCACCGAAAAATTCAACGGGTTTACCGCCTTTAAATACAATGGTATGAACCTGATGATCTATCCTCCGGGTGAAGGCTGGTTTGAACTGGATAATATCGACCTTTCAGGTGTGCGTTCAATCAACCTGACCAATTTCTGGCAGGCGCCACCAACTGCTCCGCTTAATTTTGAGTTGAGGCTTGATTCAGAAACTGGTGCCCTTGCGGGTAAAGGCAGCATGCCGGTACCGGCCAAAGATGCCAAGGGCGGTGTTGTTCACCTGGTGCTTACACCGGTAACGGATGGCAAAATACATAAGCTGTTCTTTGTGTACAAACCGGCAAGTAAAGCTGCCATGACAGCCGGGGTAACATCGGTGGTTTTTAGCGCGAAGTAGCCCTAAATATGTCATTGCGAGGAGGAACGACGAAGCAACCGCACGAAGGCTAAGCGGCCCTGTAAAGCATGCGATTGCCACGCTATCGCTCGCAATGACATTTTTTAAAGGCGGGTTGATATTATAAAACAACGGCCCGGCAGGTTAACCTGCCGGGCCGTTTTACTTCCCCAAGTTCGTGTCCCCACGAACTTCAAGCTTAAAAAATCTTAAAGCCCACACTCAGTGCCCAAAGGTTTTGACGCTTAGCAAAGCTGTCACTTACCTTGGTTAAACCACCTTCGTACCTTAAATCGGCAGTAATAGAGCCGATATCAACACCGGCACCTGCCTGGAAGCCAAGATTGCTCTTATTAAAGTCATTCGCGGCATTACTGATATTATTGCCAAGACTTGTGCTTTGATCAAGGGTGTAGGTATAAATAGGCCCTGCCATAATACGGAAGTTCAAATCTTTTTCGCCAAATGATTTACCAATCAATAATGGCACATTTAAGTTGGTGAACCGTACCTTACCACTAAAAGCGGTATTGTTATCATTTGATTCAAACTTACCGCCCGTACCGCTCAGGTAAAGCTCTGGCTGTAAATAAACGCTGTTACCTACACGGGCAAACAAACCTGCCTGGTAACCTGTCAGGTTTTTGTCGTTAAAATTATCGGAGCCAATTTTTGAAAAATTGACACCTCCTTTTACACCTAAAGAAAACTGTGCTTTGGCGCTGATGCTTACAGCAATCAGTAATACCGCACTTAATAGATACTTTTTCATGATTTTCAATGTTAAATGTAAAGCCATAAACGCACGTTATCCTTAAAATTGTATACGGCTTTACGCTATTAATTTATTTTGGTTTATAACCAGGCTCATATTTGGGCCGTATTGTACATTATCAATACATGAGCCAAACATTTAAACAGTAGCAACTTGGTATTTTTTATATTTTTGCTGAAAATAAATTGAACATGGCTGAAATCAGTATTACAAACAAGGACTGGGAACGCGTAAAAATTAAAATTCAACGTAAATACAACCATCTTACAGACGAGCAGTTGAAATACAGCGAAGGACAGGAAGAAAGCCTGATTACCAAACTAATGGACCTTGTTAACCGCGACCGTGCATATGTGGTTTTCACCTTAAAAAAGGCGCTGGTTAATATTGATACTAACCGACTGTAAAATAGACACTGCGGTTATACAAACTGGCAAGCTTTTTTGTATTTTTATTTTTTTCGAGGATAAATGATGAAACAGGGGTTAGTGTTCAAAAAAGGATACAAAAAAGCCGGCTTATTTGCAGGTATTGCATTATTGGCCGCAGGTATAGTAGGTTTTAATGACGACCTGTTCCAGATCTCGAAAAATCTTGATGTGTTCGCTTCGGTGTACAAGGAAGTTAACATCAATTATGTCGACGATATCAACTCGGCCAAATTGGTTAAAACCGGTGTTGACGCCATGCTCGATGGCCTTGATCCTTATACCGAGTTTGTACCCGAATCAGAAATAGAAGACTATAAGCTCCATTACGTAAGTACCCAGTATGGGGGCATTGGCGCCAGCATCTTTGTGCGCAACAGCAAGGTATTTGTATCCGAAGTTTTTGCGGGTTTTCCTGCCCAAAAAGGAGATGTTCATCCCGGCGATCAGCTACTGAAGATCAATGATGTTGACCTGAACGGTAAAGATAATGACCAGGTAAGCCAGTTGCTTAAAGGCTCAAAGGGGGCTGCCATAAAACTCTTCATTAAACGAGATAACACACCACAGCCGTTTGAGAAAAACCTGATCCGCGACGAGATCAAGCAACCCAATGTATCTTATTATGGGATGGTTAATGGTAACATGGGCTATATTAAGCTGGATAAATTCCTCGAAAATTCAGCCGCCGAAGTTACTACTGCGCTTACCGAGCTGAAAAAGAAAAACCCTAACGGTATTATTCTCGACCTGCGATCAAATGGCGGCGGTATATTACAGGAGGCCGTTAAAATTGTAAACCTTTTTGTGCCAAAAGATGTAGAAATCGTATCGCAAAAAGGAAAAATAAAGGAAAAGAATTTTACCTACAGCACTATTAGCTCGCCCCTCGAACCTGATTTGCCCTTGGTTGTGCTGGTTAACAGCCATTCAGCATCGGCAAGTGAAATTGTTGCCGGCTCATTGCAGGACCTCGACCGTGCGGTTATTATCGGGCAGCGCAGCTATGGCAAAGGGTTGGTACAGCAAACGTTTAATTTACCATACAATAGCCTGGTAAAAATTACCATCGCCAAGTATTATGTACCATCGGGCCGCTGCATCCAGGCACTGGATTACACTCACCGTAAAGATGATGGCAGCGTGGTAAAAGTGGCTGATTCACTTATCCACGAATTTAAAACAAAAAACGGCCGCTCTGTTTATGATGGCAGCGGCATTTATCCTGATCTGTTTATTAAACAGGAAAAATTTGCCAACGTTACCCAGGCACTGGTAGGCAAGCTATTAATATTTGATTATGCAACTGTTTATCGCGACAAGCATTCCAAAATTGCTGATGCTCGGTCGTTTACGCTATCTGATGGTGATTACAACGACTTTATAAAATACCTGGCCGATAAAAATTACAACTATACCACCGCGTCGGAAAAATTACTAACCACCTTAAAACTTGAAGCCACCAGGGATAAGCAGTTCAACGATATTCAGACCGAATATGAGGGTTTGAAAACAAAATTGATTGCCAGCAAAAAGAATGATCTTATCCAGCACAAAGACGAGATAAGGCAAGTGCTTGAAAATGAGATTGCTTCACGCTATTACTACGAAAAAGGCCGCTACGAAACCAATTTTAAGTACGACAAGGAACTTGCTCAGGCCGTAAAAACCATGCAGGATAAAGCCCAGCTGGCATCTATTCTTAAGGGTGAGGGCAGCTATAAAGTTATTGGCAAGCCTGTACTTGCCATGGCCGGAAAAAAGGCTGCCGATAAAGATAATGATGACGAATAGTTTGATTATCAGTAGGTTTTAAATCAGTTAAAATATTGTAACCAATTAGTTACCCGTTGCAACATGTAACGGGTTAAACTTTTATGCACGGTTATTGTCATACTTACAAACAAAACAATAACACAACATGAAAAAGATAATTTTAACAGCTGCTATTTTAGTAAGCAGTTTAACTGTAAAAATAGCCAGCGCTCAAATAAGTTTAAATATTAACATTGGCAGCCAGCCGGCCTGGGGCCCGGTAGGTTATGATCACGTAGATTATTACTACCTGCCCGATATTGATTCTTATTATGATATCAATGCTCACCAGTATGTTTATTTTGATAACAATGTTTGGGTTCATGGTGCCATGTTACCTCCGCGTTTTGGCAACTATGATGTATACCGCAGCTATAAAGTGGTAGTTAATGAACGTAACCCATGGGTTAGAAACGATGTTTACAAACGTAAATATGCTTCATATAAAGGCCGCCATGATCAGGTTGTGATTCGCGATAGCCATGATGAAAAGTATCGTAACCATTATGTTGAACGCAAAACCGTACGCAGGGTTGATGTAGTTAAACATGATAAACGTGGCCACGGTCACGACGATCACGATCATGGCCGTGGCCACCGTGATTAAGTTTTTATATTGTTGTAATTTTTGATTGTTTTTATGAAGGACTGTCCCCCAAAAAGGACAGTCCTTTTTTGATGGAAATCCTTGCCATTTCCGCTATGAGCGGCATTCCAGTCCTTCGGCACAAAACTTGCCGATTTATGTCACGTTTGAGTTAACTTTTATAGTTTGTTTACTTAGGTTTAGCTATAAACAAACATTATATTCGTTACTTAGTTAACCGATTTATTGTTAAACGATTTAAATCAAATTACACTTATGAAATATCGAATATCCGTTTTGGCGCTGCTTGTAGTAGCAGTATTAGGCCAAAGCTGTGTAAGCAGCAAGAAGTACAAAGAACTGGATGCTAATTACACGCAACTGCAAAACAGTACCAAGGATTTGAGCATTAAATATCAAACCAGCGAGCAAGCCCTTGCGGTAGCTAATAGCCGCAACAAAAGCCTTGAAGAACAAATTGAGCAGCAAAAAAACAATGTAACTGCTTTACAGGATGCATTGAATAAATGTTTAAATTCAAGCAGCCAGGGCAATGTTAACATTTCAAAACTGGTTGATGAAATCAACGCTTCTAACCGTTATATCCAGCAACTGGTTAATGCTAAAAACAAAAGCGATTCGCTTAATATGGTGTTAACCAACAACCTTACCCGTTCGTTAACTCCGCAGGAAACCCAGGATGTTGACGTAAAAGTGTTAAAAGGGGTTGTTTACATTTCATTATCTGATAACATGCTGTACAAATCTGGCAGCTACGAGATATCAGACAAAGCTGGCGCTACCTTGAGCAAAATAGCTAAGATCATTATGGATTATAGCAATTACGATGTGTTGATTGAAGGTAATACTGATAACGTACCTATCTCACAGAAAAATATCCGTAATAACTGGGATTTAAGTGCTTTACGTGCATCATCAGTAGTACAGGCGCTGCAAACCACTTACCAGGTTGATCCTAAGCGTTTAACTGCCGGTGGCCGTGGCGAGTACAATCCTATTGCTGATAACTCAACTCCGAGTGGTAAAGCACAAAACAGGCGTACACAGATCATCATTACACCAAAATTGGATCAGTTTATGGATCTGATAGGCAAAGCACCTGCCGATCAGCCTGCCCCACCTAAACAATAATTTAGTTTTAACTATTAATATTTAAAGCTACCCCGAAAAGGGTAGCTTTTTTTGTAGATTGTTATTATTGTATATTTTTATATACAATTCGTAGCAGCGTGTTGTCGCAATTGAGTATCCGCATTTAACCTTTATCCACGCTGTAAATTTTAATTTTTAATAGTAAAACACAGGTTTTTTAATTTAAAATACATGGCGTTTAATTAATACAATAACAAGCTGTAGCGGCTGAATTGTAATAACTTAGTTTTAGTTCGTTACACTAAGGAGGTGATTACAATGGCATCTATTTTGAATAAATAGCGCAACAGGTATTAAAACAGGTTAAACCATGGGCGTTAACCATAGTCATACCTACATAACTTATTACACACGTCATGAAAAAGATTATTTTATCGGCTGCAATATTATTAAGCTGTTTCACTGCAAAGATGGCTTCGGCACAAGTGAGTATTGGATTGGGTATTAATATAGGCAGTCAGCCAGATTGGGGCCCGGTAGGGTATGATTATGTAAATTATTATTACATGCCCGACATTGATGCTTATTACGATGTACCGGCACACAATTACGTTTATTTTGAAAACAATGTATGGGTACACCGCAGGTATTTACCTGTAAGATATCGCAATTACAATGTGTACAATGGTTACAAGGTTGTAATAAACGACCGCAACCCATGGATCCGTAATACTTATTACAGGGATCACTATTATGGCTATCGTGGTCGTCATGACCAGGTTATTATTCGTAACAGCCGTGATGTAAGATATGCTAATCACTGGCGCGGGGGCGACCGTGGATGGCGTGGCGATAATGGCTGGCACGGTGGCAACCCAAACAGGGGAGGTTGGCATGGTGGTGGCGAACATGGCCACGGCGGTGGCGAACATGGACATGGCGGTGGTCACGGGCACCATTAATAAAGACATTTTCTAAAACATGAGCGGCTTCCAGATAAGGAGGCCGTTCTTGTTTTTACGGGTACATACAGCTAATTAGTAACGTTCAACATATAATAAGCGTCCTCCTTTTGCTTATGTTTGTATTTTATCAACCTCTTTACTGATGTACACGCTTTCGGAAGAAAACTATTTAAAAGCTATTTATCGCCTTGCATCGCAGGGGAAGGATTTTAAAATTACGCCTACTGCCATTGCAGAGTCGCTTAATAACAATCCGGCGTCGGTAGTGGATATGATCCGTAAGCTTACCGAAAAGCAGTTGATTGAATATGATAAAAAGAAAGGTGTGAGGCTAACCACGCAGGGCTTAAAGGATGCCATATTAATTGTACGCCGCCATCGCTTGTGGGAGGTTTTTTTGCTGGAGAAGTTAGGCTATCATTGGGATGAGATCCATGATATTGCCGAAGAGCTGGAACATATTAATGATGCCAGCCTCGCCGACAGGCTTGATAAATTCCTGGGCTTCCCCGAGTATGACCCTCATGGCGACCCTATTCCGAAAGCCAACGGCAAAGTGCCCAAATCATATTCCGTAAGCTTGTCTGAACTTAAGCCCGGCTCTCAAAGCCAGGTTGCCGCAGTGCGTGATACCAGCAGCTCTTTTTTGCAATATCTGCAAAAGCTGAACATCGGCATCGGCACAAAAATCCAACTGATTGAAAAAATACCCTACGATAATTCGCTGGTGATAAAAATCGAAGACCGCGAGGATACCACGGTTTCCCAAAAGTTTGGAGAAAATATCTTGGTGGATTAATTTTGAGGTAAAAGGTTAAAGGCGAAAGGCAAAAGGTTGCTTCATCGGCAATACAAGATAAGCCTTTCACCTTTATCCTTTCGCCTTTCACCTTTTCTTAAGGTTTTCCCGTCACCTTTGATGACTCGGCAAGTTCACCGTCAACGTCTATGTCGAAATATAAACGGTAAATTTCCCATTCGTTTTTCGGTTTGTAAAACATAAAGGTCATTCGTGCCGGCTGGCCTTCATGTTTAAGCAGGTAGCTGTATAATACCAGGCTGTTTGAGGCTTTACGCTGCATGATAAGGTCTTTGCCAAGGTATTTGCCGATTACGCTTCTCATGGAGTCTATTTTAACAATAAGCCCTGTAAGCCTGGTTGAATCCATCAGCTTATTGGTTTTAAAAATATCAATCACCGCCCGGGCCGTACCTTGCTTATCGTATTCCTTAAAAAACTTATCAATATGGGTTTGCACACCGGCAACTGCAGCCGGTGCGGCAGTGGCCGGTACGGCGGCTGGCTGGGTTTGTGCGGAAGCAGTATCACTAATCAGTATCAGGGCCGATACTATAAAAAATAACGGTTTAAATGCTTTAAAATAGGTGTAACGCATGTTTACAAATGTTAATTTTTAAAAGTAGGTATTTTTTACAAAAAAAGATTTTGATACGGGTGTAAAATTTTACTCGGGCAGTACGGTGACAGCCTTTTCAAATTCAAGAAGAACGTAATCTTCCTTTAGCTTCTTATCAAGTGTTGCCTTTTCATCGGTGAATGATGGCGCACCGGATTCAAAGTGCCATTGTCCAAGATAGGTAAGCGTGTTGTTAGCTACTTTAAAAACAATACGATGCAGATCTTCCAGCTTGATGAGGCCACTGTCTATTTTATTTTTAACGTTGACCTCAAAATCAATCCCTCTGAAAACCGGTCTCATATTATATTCTGTGCCATACCATTTGCTTTTTGAATAATAGAAGTTTACCACCTCATAAGTACCGGGTTTTATAAAGAAACAAAATTGGTTCTCTTTTCTTGACCTGAGTGGGGGCTTCACCACAAATGAAAATATTTCGTTGGTTTCCAGGTTTCTGATCCTGATATTTTGCTGGTAACCGGTTTGCCAAAAGCTGAGGCGCTGAATAAAACTTCCGTAAATAATAGCTTGATTTTCTTTCAAAACATTGCCGATCTCAACATCATCCAGCGGGATTATTTTTGCTTTTTGCCCGTATGCAAAAAGGCCTGTTATTAAGAAAATACAAGCAAAGAAGTACTTCATAATGATAAGGAACTTAAAAAGTTAGGTTGAGGGTGATAAAAATAAAGAGCCCGATATTTTCACACCGGGCCCTTTTGATATTTTATTTATAAAACGATTACTTGGTAACGTACATTACTTCTTTAACCGCTTTGATCACCCTTTCAGGGTTTGGCAGGTACTCCTGGATCAAAGTTGGAGCATAAGGAAGCGGAACGTCGCCACCCATGATACGCTGTATAGGAGCGTCAAGGTAATCGAAAGCATCTTTTTGAACTTTGAAAGCAACCTCGGTAGCAATTGAACCTAAAGGCCAGCTTTCTTCGATGATTACCAAACGGTTTGTTTTCTTTACAGATTCGATAACTGTAGCATAATCGATAGGACGTACGGTACGCAAGTCGATCACTTCGGCATGGATGCCTTCTTTTTCAAGTTCAGCAGCGGCAGCGATAACCACTTTCATGATTTTGCCAAAGCCAACTAAAGTAACGTCAGAACCTTCTTTTACTACCTTTGCTTTACCCAGTGGGATGTAATAGGTTTCTTCAGGTACTTCACCTTTATCGCCATACATTAATTCAGATTCCATGAAAATAACCGGATCCGGATCAAGGATAGCTGATTTTAACAAGCCTTTAGCATCGTAAGGGTTTGACGGTACAACCACTTTTAAGCCCGGGCAGTTGGCATACCAGTTTTCAAAGCACTGGCTGTGCTGTGAGCTAAGCATACCTGCGTTACCGGTTGGGCCGCGGAAAACAATTGGCACCGAAAACTGGCCACCGCTCATTGACATCATTTTGGCAGCGCCATTGATGATCTGGTCGATAGCTACGAGTGAAAAGTTGAAAGTCATGAACTCAATGATAGGGCGTAAGCCATTCATTGCCGAGCCGATGCCGATACCGGCAAAGCCCAATTCAGAGATAGGCGTATCTATAACGCGTTTTTCGCCAAATTCGTCCAGCATTCCCTGGCTTACTTTGTACGCACCGTTATATTCGGCAACCTCTTCACCCATCAGGTATATATTCTCGTCGCTGCGCATTTCTTCGACCATGGCCTCTCTTAGCGCTTCTCTGAATTGTATTTCTCTCATTATAGTAAAATGATGTTTTTTTGCGAACGCAAATATAAACACTAATGTGTTAAATGCAATTAACCGTGGTATTGGTTTGATTTTTAATACATATATTTTACATTTTAAATCGAAAAAAACCTAACTCTGCCCATTTAATTAAAAAATTAACAATGGCTTATTCCAAAAATGGCAATCAAATAACGTTTACCGAGGATAATATCGTCGATTTTGAATATCCTGTCGACGCTATTTTTGAAGTCGATAATATTTTAGTTGTTATATTGAAAATTCCAAACGGAGTTTATGACCGTCGTAATGTTTTTGCATTTGACAGGGTAGGCAATTTTTTGTGGCAGATTAAGGATGTGCCGCTATATTATAAGGGCAAAGATTGCCCTTTTGTCGGGGCATTAATCAATGATCAAAACGAATTGGTTTTATTTAATTGGTGCGATACAGCAGTAATTGTAGAACCCAGCACAGGTGATCTTGTTCGGACTTATCAAACCAAATAATCTGCTTATATTTTTATCCTGATATTGATCTTATCCAGCAACCCCGTAAGCCATACCATTACAAAGGCAAAAACAATACATTTGATTAAGCCCCCGATACCCTGGCTCAGGTATTCGGGATAGCCTATCCTGCTCATTTCATATATAGGGTAAAACAGGAAAGGTACTATATAGCAGGTAAAGGTGTTGGTGCCGGCTGGCTCTATTACCTTAAACCAGTTGTATTTGTTTTTAACATCAACCAGGAAAATGAAAAAGGCGTATACCACCAGGCTTATCCCGGTACAAATGAGCACCCATGATGGTGTATCGCGTTCTTTAGAAATACCACCACTAAAATAACGTACTATGAAGCCGAGGTTAAAAAGGATGATAGCAATCAGGATCATGGCTACCCAGAGCATCTTCATTTCGTTATTAGCTTTAAGGCGCATGTACAGTACCGATATAAATACCCCTGCCATGGTGAATGACTGCATAGCGCCGTTGCCCGCTATCCAGATATAGCCCTGCAGCCTGTCGATAAAATCAAGAAAACCGAAATGCACATCCAGGTTAAAGAACATGAAAAACATCCATGCTGCCAGCTGCACCCACAAATGCCCGTCGGAGTAATAGTAGATAAGGGCGCATAACATGTACGACCAGCCTATTAAGCCTAAAATGCCCCACCAGGTAAAATGCAGCCAGGTGTGTCCCGGGTCGCTGGTGCGATAAAGGGCAGCCATACCCGCAAGTAATAAAACCCCGAAACCCTGCAATAAATAGCGCCTTGTGGGTGGTGTGTCTTTGCTGTAATCTAAAAAAATAAAGAAAAAGCTGAAAGTTACCAGGCTTTCCCAAACAGGCTTGGGCAACAGCGTAGTAGCCTCATTATAAGTTTCCATATTAGCATGGAAGAAGCCAATAAAAATGAGCGCAAACGAGCGGCTTACTATGCGTGATAGCAGCTTGAAGTTATCACCCTGCTTTAACCTGTTTTGAAAAGCAAAGGGTATTGAAAGCCCAACGATAAATAAAAATGCCGGAAAAATGGTATCGGCCAAACCCAGTGCATCCACATTTGAGCCCGCGTGTTTTAGCCAGTTTGGGGTATTCGGAATGCCATCCAGGTCATTCACAAATATCATCAAAAACATTGTTACAGCACGGAAAGCATCAATTGAACGTATACGACTCAGAAAATTACTCATTCAGTCATGTAAATGCGCGTAGCGGGGTAAATGTTTTAATTTAACGGCAATTAAATTGAAACATTACTATTACAGAACGTTTTTTAATCCCTATCGCGGCTCAACTTGCTAAATAATAACGGATTTTCATTAAGTTCGAGCCCTTCGCGGCGATTTTTTACAATGTGAATGGCAGTAAACAAAGCTTCGCGGAACGAGATCTCAGAGGCCTGGTTTTTACCAGCGATATCATACGCGGTACCATGATCGGGTGAGGTGCGCACAAAGTTTAAGCCGGCGGTAAAGTTAACGCCCGATTCAAAAGCAATCTGTTTAAAAGGGATGAGGCCCTGATCATGATACATGGCCAACACAGCGTCAAACTGAAGGTAGGTGCCATTGGCAAAAAAGCCATCGGCAGAGTACGGGCCAAACGCCAGGATATTATTTGAGCGGGCTTCTTCAATGGCAGGTATAATGATATCTTTTTCTTCACTGCCAATAAGGCCGTTATCGCCCGCATGGGGATTTAGTCCCAATACAGCAATTTTGGGTTTGCGTACCCAGAAATCATTTTGCAGGCTGTGATTCATCAACTTCAGCTTAGCCAATATTTTTTCGGCAGTGATGCTTTCGGCAATTTTCGATACCGGGATGTGGCCGGTAACCACGCCAACGCGCAAAGTGTCGCTTACTAAAAACATCAGCGATTCGGCGGCGCCATCATATTGCTGCAAATATTCGGTATGGCCCGGAAAATGAAATTTATCGTTCTGGATGTTATCCTTATTGATAGGAGCTGTTACGAGGGCATCTATGTAACCTTCTTTCAGGTCGTATACTGCGCGCTCTAATGATTTGAAGGCATATTTGCCGCCTGCTTCGGTAACCTGGCCCAACTCAATTTTTACATCCTCTTCCCAGCAATTGATCATATTGGGCTTGCGGAAATGCGTTTGCGACGGATCATTGATCACTAAAAAATTAAGCTCATTTACATGGGTTGCACGACGGTGAAAAGAAGCCACCTTGGTATGCCCGTAAACAATAGGCGTACAATACTCATAAATTTTGCTGTCGGCCAAAGTTTTAATAATTATCTCTAAACCGATGCCGTTTACATCGCCAATGCTGATCCCAATTTTTAATTTATCGCTCATTTTTTTATGTGGATTTCACCGATTAAATTATGATTTCACTGATTTTTAAGCAATGATTTCAGTTGATTTAACAGTGATGATTATTAATGGTTTATAAAAGCTTAACCAAACCTTTTGCCTTTTACCACTCGCCTTTAACCTGTAATGGTTTATAAGAGCTTAGTAGTTAAGGCAAACCTTTTACCTTTAACCTATCTTTACACATGCAAATAAAAGATTTTAAGCTTACAGTTCCTGATAAAAGCACAAATATGATTTAATTTGCTCAAATATTTGATTAATAATGACATTGGTAAGGGCAAAAAAACATTTAGGGCAACATTTTCTTACTGATAAAAACATAGCAGCAAAGATAGTTGACAGTCTGAGGCCCGAAGGGCGTTTCGGTCATGTGCTTGAGGTAGGGCCGGGGATGGGTGTACTGTCTGATTTCCTGCTGCAAAAAACTGAGTACGAAACATCGCTTATCGATATCGACACCGAATCGTACGATTTCCTGAAAAAGAAATATCCGCAGTTAGGCACACGGTTGATCAATGCCGATTTTCTGGAGCTTGATTTTCAGAGCATTTTTCCTGAAAGCTTCGCCATCATCGGTAACTTTCCTTATAATATCTCATCGCAGATCCTGTTTAAAGTGCTTGATAACCGCCAGCAGGTGGTTGAGGTAGTTGGCATGTTCCAGAAAGAAGTTGCCGAACGCTGTGCCGCAAAACCGGGCAGCAAAGAATACGGTATCCTCAGTGTGTTTTTGCAGGCCTACTATAAAGTTGAATACCTGTTTACGGTAAAAGCCGGTGTATTTAACCCTCCGCCAAAAGTACTATCGGCAGTGATCAGGCTTACCCGCAATGATAAACAAACCCTTGATTGCGATGAAAAACTGTTTTGGCAGATAGTAAAAGCAGGTTTTAACCAACGCCGTAAAACTTTACGCAACGCTATTTCGTCACTCATCAACAAAGAAAAAATGGCCAGTGAGCCGATACTTGATCTCCGTGCGGAAAGATTGAGCGTTGATGATTTTGTAAAGCTCACTAATCAGGTTTCGGCAAGCAGGTAGGTTTTCTTAAAAAAAAGCGATTTAATTTATGGAAATTGCATGGTACTTACATCTTATCCATAAATTATAAACCATGAAGAAACTTATTACAGTATTAGTTGCGGTTTTTAGTGCATTTAGTGTAATGGCACAAGCTGATAGTGCAAAGGCTGTCAAAAGCAATGCATCGGACTCGTTATACCGCCATTTGCCCGATGCGAAGGAAAAGCAACCATTAATTATTGTTAACTCCAATATCATTACCGGGCTTGGTCATATAAACCCTAACGATATTGCTTCCTTAACGGTTTTGAAAGATAGGGATTCGCCAGCCAATCTGGCCAATTTAAGCAGGTTTGGTGTAATATCCATCACACTTAAAAAAGATGTGAAGATTGAAACAAACACCTTTAATGATATAAAAAAGAGGTTTAATATAGATGGCAAAGCCAGGTTTGCTATAGATGGCTATTTTGTTGATGATGAAAGCATGCTCATTTCTGCACAGGATATTAACGAAATAAACTTAACCTGGAAAAAGAATAAGGGTGCTACAACTGACGTAACAATCAACATATGGATGCTGGCGCCTGAAGCCCGTAAAGGGTTTGTTTATAAACCGAACCCTAACGATAAGCCTGGTACTGTTTACATAAGAGGGCTGGCATCAAAATAATTTTATTTCAAATAAAATCTTTTCCTTTGCCGCTCGTCATAATATAATATATGTACGCCTTTATTTTAGCACTACACTCCCTTATTCGCTGGTTTGTTTTGGCCAGTTTACTTTTTGCTCTTTATCGTGCCTATGTCGGGTGGCTCGGCAATAAAACTTTTTCAAAACTGGATGAACGGGTGCGCACTATTGCTGCTACCGTGGCACATATCCAATTAGTTGTTGGGTTGTGGTTGTACTTTATAAGTCCAATAGCAAATTACTTCATCAGCCATTTTAAAGAAGCGGTGCACGAGCGGCAGATCCGGTTTTTTGGCATGGAGCATGTCACCATGATGCTCATCGGCATAACGCTGATCACCATAGCTTCGGCAAAAGCTAAACGGAAAACAACTGATCAGGAAAAGTTTAAAACTATAGCTATCTGGCTAACTATTGCACTGCTGGTTATATTAAGTTCTGTCCCATGGTCGTTTTCGCCGTTGATCAGCAGGCCGTTATTCAGGGCGTTTTAAACTTTTATCATGCTGTGTTTGAAAAATTCATAGATTCTAAAGGTAAAAGTGATGTTTAGGTGTAAAGGGGCCGTCATCCTGAGCCTGTCGAAGAACGCACGCAGAGGCCCAGCCCACCATGCTTCGACGGGCTCAGCATGACCCCATCTTTAACTTTTCCTTGTCAGCCTATCTAAATCCGAAATCGAACATCCGAAATCCCAAATCACAATATCTGGTTAAACTCCAGCCGCTCACCATCCGGCCCAGTGATGTTGAAATATTTGCAGCCTTTTTTCCAGAATTGCAAAAACACAGGTTCCGGCTCAAGAACATTAAAGCCGGCTTCTTTAATTGTCTTAAAAGTTAGGTCTATGTCATCTACATCAAAAGCCACGTGGTCGACATGCCCGTTTGAGCGCGAGCGGATCTCTGCTAACGAAGCCTCCGGCAATTGGTAAAGTTCCATGATCATATTGCCGCGCTGCATCATAACACAGGTGCCGGTGCCACCATTATCTGTAAAGGGGGCCTGCATTACATTGCTAAAGCCTAACCGGCTGTAAAATTGTTGTGATGCTTCAGTATTGGTTACCGGGATGCCGATATGTTGTATGCCGTTTATCGCTAAATTTATATTGCTGCTCATGTTGATAATCAGACGTTTGTTGTAAGTTTAATATATGTTTAAACGCTTAGCCTGAAGTATGGTTTACTATGGCCGCAAAATAAATATGCGGTAATTATCATCCGGCCATCATTTTACACAGCCTTAACACATTTGATGTAAATTGCAGTTAAACTTGCACCAATTAAAACATATTCATATTAATGAAAATCGGAATTGTTTGTTACCCAACCTTTGGCGGAAGCGGGGTTGTTGCCACTGAACTTGGTAAAGCCCTTGCCGACCGCGGTCACCAGGTACATTTTGTTACCTATAACCAGCCTGCCCGGTTGGACCTCTTTTCCGAAAATCTGTTCTATCACGAAGTTTCGGTTTCCAACTATCCGCTGTTTGATTTTCCGCCGTATGAGCTGGCGCTGGCAAGCAGGCTGGTTGACGTGGTGCGCCATGAGCAATTGGATGTATTGCATGTACACTATGCTATCCCTCATGCTTCGGCTGCGTTTATGGCCAAGCAGATATTAATGACTTATGGCATATATATACCGGTAGTAACCACGCTGCACGGTACCGATATTACGCTGGTCGGTAAAGACCGCACATTTAAACCTGTTGTTACTTTTTCCATCAATCAGAGTGATGGCGTAACTGCAGTATCGCAAAACCTCAAAGACGATACCTATAAGTTTTTTGATATTAAGAAGGAGATCCTGGTGATCCCTAACTTTATCGATCTTACCAGGTTCAGCCTTAAACCGAAAGATCACTTTAAGAAAGCCATTGCCCCTTCGGGCGAAAAGATATTGGTGCATACCTCTAACTTCCGCAAGGTAAAACGTACCGAAGATGTAGTGAAGATCTTTGCCAAAGTGATCAAAAAGATCCCCTCTAAACTGCTAATGGTGGGCGATGGGCCAGAGCGTTCCATGTGTGAGCAGCTTTGCCGTGATCTGGGTGTTACCGATAATGTGCGCTTTTTAGGTAAGCAGGATGCTGTTGAAGAGATCCTTTCGGTATCGGACCTGTTCCTGATGCCATCGCAGTCGGAAAGTTTCGGTTTGGCGGCGCTGGAAGCCATGGCTTGTAAGGTGCCGGTAATCAGCAGTAATGCGGGTGGTTTGCCCGAATTAAACGTTGACGGATTAACCGGCTTTTTGAAAGAGCCCGGCGATGTGGACGGCATGGCGGAAAAAGCAATATTTATTTTGGAAGATGAAGAACGTTTAGCTAAATTTAAAGAAAATGCGCTGGCGCACGCCAAAGAGTTCGAATTATCTACCATTTTGCCCAAGTACGAGAACTTTTATTTAGAGGTAATTGAGCAAAGTAAGGCTAAGGCTGTTTAACCAACAGTTGTAATAAACCTGATACAATTCTAAAAATATTCTTAAAAAGTTAAATTTTATCGGTTTCGTTAATTAATTTAGTTTTTCACTCCTAAAAGTTAAAACTTATGGCAAAGCACACACTAAAAAGCGGACAACTCCTTAAGTACATCGGGAAAAAATGGAAAAACCTGCACATTGGTCATCCATTAAAATTTATGGGGTACGATGAGAACAGTTTCGCCGACATCTGGGTGGAATACCAGGGTAAATTAATGCTTCTGGCTCTGAAGGATGTGGAAACACTAAGCATTGCTTAAGTAGAATAACTTGAGCCGGTTGGTTCAACCCGACCTGGAAAAATAGCCTTACTCATGCATGCGTGCTAAGTAAGGCTATTTTGTTTGAGGAACTTTTAATTAGGAGGCACCTACGGAGCCAGATGTCTTCTCGCTTGCGTAAGCTATAAACATGGTACACCTACGGAGTTTTGTGAATATGCTGTTTCAAACTCCGTAGGTGTACCATGTTTATAGAAAATGAAGCACATGTATTGGCTCCGTAGGTGCCTCCTTATACTTAAAGCGATTTTTCCATATTTTATTTTTAACAAAAGAAAGCTATCTTAGCCTCATCAAAAGGAAATGGTGTCTTCCTACTTAACCGCCCTAAAAAAGCTGATGGCGCCTACAGATAATTAACTCACGGGGTTTTGCCCTGTGATAATTTTTTGTGGGTAAATAATATCAGCAGCATGCAAAACCAACTTTTCTCTTCACAACATTTCGCAATCCTGAAGAACGCCCTTCGTTGGACGGTCATCGTCATTCCTATTGCCGCTGTTATCGGTAGTGCGGTGGCTTTATTTCTTTGGCTATTGAGTTGGGCTATTCATTTTCGGTTTACTCATAACTGGTTGTTGTATTTGCTACCGCTCGCAGGTATAGCCATATACTTCATCTATAAACTTTTTGGTGGTTCGGCAGAGAAGGGAAATAATTTAATTATCGATGAAATTCATAATCCCGGCGGCGGGGTTCCTAAACGCATGGCCCCGCTGGTACTCATTACTACCATCATTACGCACCTGTTTGGCGGTTCGGCCGGGCGAGAGGGTACGGCTGTGCAAATGGGGGGCAGCTTAGCCCAAATGATAGGCAAATGGCTTAAACTCAATGAAGCCGATACGCAAACATTACTTACCGCAGGTATAGCGGCAGGTTTTGGGGCGGTGTTCGGTACGCCATTAACAGGGGCTGTTTTTGCTATGGAAGTGCTAACTATTGGTCGGGTACAATATAATGCGCTGCTACCCTGCCTCATCGCCGGCATAGTTGGTGATGTTACGGTGTCGGCCTGGGGTGTTCATCATACGCCTTATCATATCGATATTATCCCTGTTATACCACACTGGTTTTCGGGTTATATCTCAACCGATCTGTTGCTGATCATGAAAACAATAGTAGCGTCAATAGCTTTCGGATTGGCCAGCTACCTGTTCGCAAAAATGGTGCACGGCATTAAAAGGTTTTTCACTAAATATGTTAAAACCCCCTGGCTTATTCCCTTTATTGGAGGGTTTATCATCATTGCGCTTACTTTTATTAATGGTAAACCCGATTATTTAAGTTTAGGGGTAGATGCCGAACACCTGGGTGCCGTTACCATTCCATCGGCCTTTCATGCCGGCGGTGCCGATACCTGGAGCTGGCTCTGGAAAACCATCTACACTACTATAACCTTAGGTACCGGTTTTAAAGGCGGCGAAGTAACGCCTCTGTTTTATATCGGCGCTACTTTGGGCAATACTTTGTCCGGCTTGCTCGATGCTCCTGTAAGCCTGTTTGCGGCTTTAGGCTTTATAGCCGTTTTTGCAGGCGCAACCAATACACCGCTGGCTTGCACATTTATGGGGATAGAGCTTTTTGGCGGCGAGCATGCCCTGTTATTTGCTGTAGCTTGTTTTACCGCTTACCTTTTCAGCGGGCATACAGGTATCTATGGTTCGCAAAGAATTGGTGTAACCAAACTCCGTGATGATTTTGCTGATGACAAAACGCTTTCGGAAGCGATGAAAAGACGCGGATATTTACACCATAAACTGGCAAAATATAGTTTCCGAAAAGGGAGTTGATAAAACCCCTTATTTAGTTGCTGTAACTACGATATAAGGCGATAACAGTTTTGATTCAAACGGGATAATTTTAGTGACAACCTTACCTGCCACCCAAACCAGTTTGGTGATGGCTTTAGCCAATGCCGGTTTATTGGCCTTATCTTCCAGCCAAACCGAAAACTTGCCGTAATAATATGCCTCAACATTTTTTAGCTCCAGTTCCTTGCAGTAATTAGCCAGGAGTGCCGGGTTCATGCTATTGATGTTGTGCTTTTCGTAATTATTAAGATCGTAATTGCGCTGTACCCAGCCGTTAACACCTGTAAAATTTGGCAGGGTAATGAACAGTGTACCGCCCGGTTTAAGAAAGGAGAGGTGTTTTTCGATAATGCCTTTGGTATCATTAAAATGCTCAATCAATCCGCACGAAAGTACCAGGTCGTATTCGGTTGCGGGTTGATATTTGAACAGATCACCTTCAATAACCGCGATATCCTGATCATTAAGCTGGTTGGCATCCAGTACTTCCTTTAAAACTTTAGGGTGTACGTAAAAATCAAACAGCGTAGTTTTTAATCCGAAATACTTTTTCAAAAAAATGGCAAAATACCCCGGAAAACCGCCCAATTCAATGGCTGAAGCCGGCTTGTTAGCTTCTGTAATGTTTTTCAGTAGTTTATGAAAAGTATAATTTGCCGGCACATTAAAAGCCAGGTCTTTTTTTGATTCCCAGTAACCGGCCCAAAATGCCTTGTCGGTGAGTTCGTTGCTCATGGGTGCAAAGGAAAGATAATTCGGCAATAGTTCAAAACCCTGTTATTTTGTAAGGCAGGGATTTTGAACTGGTATCGTCCAACAGGAAATAATTACAATCATCCGGGAATTATACATAGATATACTGCGCTGATGAATAAGCAACTTTGTGTAATTAATTAAACAACAGTGCATAACTGTATTAAATTTAACAAAATGAGCAATGAACTTATTCCTACAATCAAACTTGACGAAGTAACTGAGCTTGGTTTGCAAGTGGTTGATTACAGAAAAGCGGGTGACCTCCATTTTCTTAAAAGCCCGCACCGCAATGAGCATTATCTTTTTGTATTGGTAAATGAAGGTAACCTGAAACTCATTGTTGATTCGCGCGGGGTGGTGATACCCGCCCAGTCTGTTTATTACATTTTGCCGGGACAAGTAATGCAGCATTTTGACACCGATGCCGATGCCTATGTTATTGCAGTGGATGCCTTTTTGCTTAATCAAACTTATAAGTATATCCTTGATGAGGGTTGTTTTGCACAAATACCGGTTTCAATAGATCCGGAAAAGGCTAAAAGATTACAGGCTGCTATTTTGTTGCTGGCTGCAGAGATAAAAGATAAAAGCATCAATAGCTGTAAAGAGCATATTAAACGCGGGTTGATAGATGCGGTAGCTGGTATGTTTGCCGGAGAATATACCGATAGCACAGTAGCACATGGAAGAAAAGATTCCAGCGCGGTCAGGATCACTACAGCTTTTAAAAGGCTGATTTTTGCAGAATATAAAAAATTGAAAAAGCCGTCATCATACGCCGCGGCATTGCATATATCTACGCCTTATCTTAACGAGGCGGTTAAAGAAATTTCGGGTAACACGGTTAGTTATTGGATCCAGTATATGATTATGGTTGAGGCTAAACGCCTGCTGATCTATACCGATAAAACTATTAAAGCTATCGCCTTTGAACTGGGCTATGCCGATTATACCTATTTTTCAAAGATGTTTATCGGTATGGTAAAAATGTCGCCGGTGGCTTTCCGGAAAAAATACCGCTAATTGTACATATGTTTCCGCTATTCATACATTGTTTTAAGCTGAAACAGTTTGTTGCTTTGTGATAAGTCAAATCGTTATAAAACAACAGATTAACTATGGGAAACTTAAAAAATGTCGTGCTCGTGCATGGTGCATTCGCAGACGGCTCAGGCTTTAAAGCCCTCTATCAAATCCTTACTCAAAAAGGGTATAATGTATTGGTTGTACAAAACCCGCTAAGTTCACTGGAAGATGATGTAAAAGCAACACACGTTGTGCTGGACAAGATCGGCGGGCCAGCTATTCTTGCCGGGCATTCATGGGGTGGCGCTGTTATTACCGAGGCGGGGAACCATCCAAATGTAGCTGCTTTGGTTTACATCGCGGCATTTCAGCCGGATAACGGTGAGTCGGCATTACAGTGGCTGCAAACTGCCCCACCTGCACCCGAAAACGGTGTGCTGCCTCCTGATGAAAAAGGTATAGTATACTATGATAAAGATAAATTTCATGCAGGGTTTTGCGCTGATATCGACGCTGATGAAGCCGCTTTTATGTATGCCTCACAGGGCGCGTTTTATGCCCAGGGCTTTGTTGCACCAATAACTGATGCGGCCTGGCGTCACAAGCCTGCTTATGGTTTAATAGCTACGGAAGATAAAAGTATCAACCCGGATATTCAGCATGCTATGTATAAACGGTCAAACACTATCGTTACAGAGGTAAAAGGCAGTCACGTAATCTTTATGTCGCACCCGGAAACTGTTGCCGAAGTGATCATTGAAGCCGCCCAAAAAGCTTCTGAAGTGTAAAAATAAACTATCTACCCTTTAAGCATCCGCATGCCTTAAACCGTATGCGGATGTTTTGTTTAAAACCTCATCAATCTGCCTTATCTTTAACACCAAAAAAATTAATGAAGTTAATTGTTTCCGATCATAAAACCGGCGGCGATCTGTTACTGATCAGCGGAGAGGAAAATTTTGACCGCTTTTTTTATACCCGTGATAAAGCAAAGAAGTACTTTACTATTGCCTGGAATACCGGCGCAAGCCAGATTATCAATATAGATGGCGTGGATCATGCATTTAATTCCAACACGCTGCTGCCGCTCATGTTCGATCAGACATTTACCTTCGAAAGATCTGCGGACATCATCGCCTGGCAGTTTAACAGGGAGTTTTACTGCCTGATTGATCATGATACTGAAGTAAGCTGCGTAGGCTTTCTTTTTGGCATGGGCGATTTGCTGTTCATTCCTCTGGATGATCCCAACCAATCAAAGCTTAAAGTATTACTTGATATTTTTACCCAGGAACTGCATATTAAAGATAATATTCAGAATGATATGCTGATCATGCTGTTAAAGCGGCTGATCATCATGGTGACACAGATGGCCCGTACTGAATATATCCCCGCAGAAAACAACCAGGATCAAAAGCTGGACATCTTCCGGAAATTTAACCTGCTGGTTGAAATGAATTTCAAAAGCGAACATTCAGTCAACTTTTATGCGGGCCTGATGAATAAATCGCCTAAAACATTGTCAAATATTTTCTCCCTTTATAACGACAAAACACCACAGCAGGTAATCCAGGCGCGTATTATTGTTGAAGCCAGGCGGCTGCTTAGCTACACTACCAAGTCGGTTAAGCAGATTACTTATGAACTGGGTTTTGAAGATCCGGCCTATTTCTGCAATTTTTTCAAACGGCATACCAAGCAATCGCCCGCTGAGTTCAGGAGCGGGAAGACTCAGCAGGTGGCAGCGTGAAAGGAAACAAAGGTATTATGTTAAAAGCAGGATTATGTGTGATTCTTGGGAGGGTGTAGGGAGGGGGGGCATCGCCCGGCATATTAGCATGGCGTACAAACCCCTCCCTGCCACCGCGCAAACCAGCCGCACCCCTCCCAAGGGAGGGAATTGAAGGACTTTCCCAACTCCTTTAAACCATCCGGGAAGAAATTACAATCTTTCGGGAACTGGCGACATTTCCAGCCTGCCGCATTTGGGGCACTTTTGTATTGTTAAATCAAACACAACATTTAAAAACAAAACAATATGAAAACTCCAACATTAAAAAACAGCATTAAAGCAGGCATAATCAGTTTAGCGTTAATCTTCGCCGCAATTTTAGGCTTTACTTTTTCAGCACAGGCCCAGGCCGTTAAAAATGTAGTATTGGTTCACGGCGCATTTGCCGATGGCTCTGGCTACAAAGCTTTATATACCGAACTTACCAAAAAAGGATACAACGTTACTGTGGTGCAAAATCCATTATCTTCATTGGAAGACGATGTTAAAGCTGTAACAGTTGCACTTGACAAACAAGACGGACCAGCTATATTGGTAGGCCATTCATGGGGTGGTACAGTAATTACTGAAGCAGGTAACAATCCGAAGGTAGCGGCCCTTGTTTATATCGCAGCACTGCAGCCGGATAAAGGTGAAACATCTGTTCAGTGGTTACAAACTGCTCCTCCTGCTCCCGAAAACGGTGTTTTAGCACCAGATGATAAAGGCATTGTTTATTATGACAAAGCTAAATTCCATGCCGGCTTTTGTGCCGATATCAGCAAAGAAGAAGCTGATTTCATGTATGCTTCACAAGGTGCCTTTTATGCAAAGGGATTTGGTACGCCAATCACTAATCCTGCCTGGAAAACTAAACCTGCTTACGGCATAGTTGCTACTGAAGATAAAAGTATCAACCCTGATATAGAACGTGCTATGTACAAACGTTCAAATACAACAATAACCGAAATAAAAGGAAGCCATGTTGTTTTCATATCGCAACCTAAAGCTGTTGCCGCTGTAATTATCAAAGCAGCAGAAAATGCTTCTGTGAAAAAATAAGCTGAGAAAAACGCCCCGCATCAAAAAGCCGTGTGCCTGCAGCATACGGCTTTTTTGATTTTAGCACTTGATCCCCCCTTCAGGGGGCCAGGGGGGTAAAACTAAACCCCTCCTTACTCCAAAACTCCAATACCCTTGGCAGTACATATTCCAATCGCTTAAAAGCCTTGATGCTGTCATGAAATACCACCATCGATCCTGCTTCGGTATATTTAAGCACTCCTTTTAAGCAATCTTCGGGTTGAAGCGCCATGTCAAAATCACCGCTGAGCACATCCCACATAAAAATATTAAGATCGGGCTTTGCTGTTTTCAGCGCGCGGATCTGGGCCCTTTTGATCCTGCCATAAGGAGGGCGAAACAAGCGTGTATCCAGCAATTTATCAGCCTTTAAAAAATTATCAAGGTAGGTTTGCGTGTCGGTTTTCCAGCCTTTAAGATGGTTGAAAGTATGATTGCCAATTGCATGGCCTTCGGCTTTTACCTGTTCAAAAATATCAGGGTGTTTGCGTACATTGTCGCCAATACAAAAAAAGGTGGCTTTGGCATTGTATTGTTTTAAAATATTTAATACAGCCGGTGTAACAATTGGTATAGGGCCGTCGTCAAAAGTGAGATAAATGCAACGGTCAGTTGATTTTATCTCCCAGGTAAGTTGGGGATAAAGCTTTTTTAGCAGCCAGGGAGTTTTAACCAGGTACATACAGATGAGGTAGTTTGTGTTTTATCCCTATTAACAACATTTAACAAAAATAAACACTGCAATGTAATGAACAGTTGCTTACCATTGTATAGAAAAACCTTATGAAACTAAAATTATTACTATCAGTTAAAGCAACGCTCATTTGCACAATTATATTTTCGGTATGCGGCTTTAATGCCGGTGCGCAGGAAGTAATAGGCTTGCAAAAAGCGGTAGATCTTGCCCTCGAACGCAACCTTACCATTAAACAAGCCGAGTTTACGGCCGCTGTCACAAATGAAGATCTTAAACAGTCGAAGTACAATCAATTGCCTAATTTGGGTGTAAGTCCGCAGGCCGCGTTTAATTTTGGTCGGAGTATTGACCCCTCAACCAACCAGTTTGGTAATCAGCGGATCCTGGCGGTTAATGGCAACTTCAGTTCGCAGGTGACCTTATTTCAGGGTGGGCAATTGCGTAATACGGTTATCCAGAACAAGATTTTACTTGACGCCGATAAAACCAACGTAGCCAAGGTAAAAAATGATTTGATATTAAACGTGGTAACCACTTACCTGCTTGTACTAACTAACCAGGATTTGGTAACTGCCGCGCAGCAACAAATTAATGTGTCAAAAATAGCTTTAGACCGTGCGCAGAAAAATTTTGATGTGGGAAATCAAACCCTTGCAGATTTGTCGCAAGCTAAAGCGCAGCTATCAACCAACGATCTGAACTATACCAATGCCGAAAATCAGCTGGAGCAATCGCTGCTAACGCTGAAACAATATATGGAGATGGATCCGGGAACTGATATTAAGGTTGAACGCCCCGATATCAGCAAGCTTAACAATGTGAAAACCGTGTACGACGCCCAAGAGGTTGTAAAAACAGCCCTTGCAGTAAACCCGGACGTATTACTGGCCGAGCAACGCCAGAAAGCCGCTGCGCAGGGAGTTAAAATAGCCCAGGGGAATTATTATCCATCTATAGTTTTGTTTGGCGCAGCCGGTTCAAATTTTTCTGATGCAAAAAACGTCCCTTTCAGCTATACGCCAACAGGCAGAGTTGACACTATTGGTTTTGTGCAAAATACCCAACAACAGGTTGTAGTCAATGGGTATAAAGTAGGTTTTAAAAGCAATCCCTTTTTTAGGCAATTGAAAGATAATTTTAATCAAACAGTTGGTTTAAGTTTGCAGATTCCAATATTTAACAGGTTTCAGTCGCGCACGGCGGTACGGAAAGCCAAACTGCAAAATCAAAATGCCGAAGTAACGGCGCAACTGGCCCGTAATAATCTGAGCAAGATCATTTACCAGGCTGTATGGGATTTGCAGGCGGCGGATAAGCGTTATGCATCGGCAACGCAAACCTACAACGCCAATAAAGATGCGTTTAATATTATACAGCAACGCTATACTGTTGGTCTGGTTAACTCACTTGATTATAACACCTCATTAACTAACCTCAACAAATCGCAGTTTGATATGATTGAGGCGCAATACCAGGTGATTTTCAGAAGCAAAGTCATTGACTATTATTTAGGCAACCCTATAACACTTTAATAAAATCTTAACCGTAAAATATCCAAATTCACCGTCATGGGAAAAACTACTAAATATATTCTGATAGGTCTTGGCGTACTGATTGTCCTGCTGATCATTGCTAAGGCGGCGGGCTTAATAGGTAAGCCTGCGCTAACCCAGGTAGCTACCGAAAAGGCCGAAACACGTGAAATAAATGAAACAGTATCGGCCAGTGGAAAAATCAAACCGCATGTTGAGGTTAAGATAAGCCCCGAAGTATCGGGCGAGGTGGTTGAGCTGCCCATTAAAGAGGGGGATGTGGTTAAAAAAGGCCAGCTATTATGTAAAATCAGACCAGACATTTTAAAGTCAGGTTATGACCGTGCTATCGCATCATACAATACCCAGAAAGCCAGTGTAGGTAATTCAAGCCAAATGCTTAAACAAGCCGAAGCTACTTATGCTAATCAGGCTGGTATTTACAAACGCAGTAAAGAGCTTTTTGATAAAAAGGTATTAACTATTTCGGAATTTGAAAATGCTAAAGCTGCATATGAAGGCGCTAAAGCTTCTCTTGAGGCAGCCAAACAGAATGTTGTAGGTTCACAATACGGCTTAGCCCAGTCTCAGGCATCTGTTAAGGAAGCTCAGGATAACTTGGCAAAAACTACCATTTACTCGCCGGTTGATGGTGTTGTTTCAAAACTATCTGTCGAAAAAGGCGAGCGTGTTTTGGGTACCCAGCAGTTTGCCGGTACCGAGATCATGACCATATCTGATTTGAGTAAAATGGATGTTAATGTTGATGTGAACGAGAATGATATCAACCGTATTTCTCTTGGTGATTCATCAAAAATTGAAGTAGATGCATTTTTAGGCAAGAAATTTACCGGTGTGGTAACTGAAATAGGCAGCTCGGCAAACGTAGTAGGTACCTCTGCTGATCAGGTAACTAACTTCACTGTAAAGGTGAGGATCAATGCTGAATCATACGCCGCCCTGTTAAAGAAAACAGCCGATAACCCGTCTCCTTTCCGCCCGGGATTAACTGCTACTGTTGATATCAGCACCAATTCTGCCAAAGCGTTGTCGGTACCGATCCAGTCGGTAACCACCCGCGAAGAGAAGAAAGAAAATAATGGTCCGCCGAAAGCTGATGATGATAAGAGTAAGCCACAGATCAGCCCGGTAGCTAAAGAATATGTATTTGTACTTAATGCGGGCAAACTGAAACAAGTGCAGGTAACTACGGGTATTCAAAATGATAGTTATATCCAGATCCTATCCGGTCTTAAAGGAGGTGAGGAAGTAGTATCAGCCCCTTATTCGGCTATCTCAAAAACACTTAGCGATGGGCAAGCTGTTGAGAAAGTAGATAAATCGAAATTATTTAATGCAGATAATACTAAGTAATTGATTTTTGATGTGCAGATCTCAAATTTGCAGATGAGGAATTAAATTTTGTAGCGCCCGGCGAAAGCCGGGCGTTTTTGTTATAACTGCCGCGGGTTTAGCGATAGTGTACCCCGTGACGGGAAAGAGGCTTCTATCGCAATATCAGGCCCAAGGATTAATGACTTTTAGCCCCCTGATTTGATCAAAATCTTTGATATTCCTTGTTACAAGTGTAAGTTCATGAACTAATGCTGTAGCAGCAATTATTGCATCAGGAAGTTTTATGCGATTTGTTTTACGGATTTCTGCAGTCTTAAGCTTTACTGCTTTTTCGAGTTCGAAGATAGTTACGTCGTTAATGAAATCAGCCAGCAGTTGGAGATCAGCATCAGAAGTTGTTTTCCAGCAAAGTAATTCAATCTCGGTAATTGCTGATATTGTTGGAAGACTTTCTGTTAATAATCCCTCAATAAGCTTTTCTGTTACAGGAGGAAATTGTTTTTGCAGGAAATAGATTGCTGTATTACTATCCCAAAGATAAGTTATTCCCATCCGTCTCTCAATTCTTTTAATTGGGCGTCAACTTCGGGTAACGGCTGTTTAGTCATTGCTCCCTTATATTTGGCAATCCAATTTTTATTTTTGGAGTATTCCTTAGTTTCGGTATGTACCCGGATCAACTGAAGAAGTTCCATGTCTTTCAAAAGCTTCATGGCCTTTTCGTTTATAATATCTACGGTTACTGTCGTCATGTTTCAAATCGCTGTTATACAAATTTAATCAATTCTCATCTTAATTCCTGCATCTAAAAGTCATGTGGCCAATCTGCATAATATTTCATTAATTTGCTGTGCCGATTAAAACCTGGCACATAGATTTTCTATTATTTATTGATGGATAAAAAATTAAACAAGATCACAGTTGTTGGCGGAGGAAGCTGGGCTACGGCCAATATTAAAATGCTTATCGACAACACCACCCCAAAAGAGATTTTTTGGTGGATGCGTAACGCCGAAGCTGTGGAACATCTGCAAAAGTTTGCGCACAACCCGCATTATCTAAGCTCGGTTGAGATCAAGCTTCCAGAACAAAATATCTCTGCCGATCTGAAACCACTTATCGCAGTTGCCGATATTGTATTGCTTAATGTACCTGCGGCATTTTTAAAACAAGCATTAAAAGATATAACGGCTGCCGACCTGAAAGGAAAGAAAATAGTATCGGCCATAAAAGGGATAGTACCCGACGAAAACCTGATAATTGCCGAGTTTCTTCATCAAAAATACGATATATCGTTTGATGATTTTATGGTGATCAGCGGTCCATGCCATGCCGAGGAAGTAGCGCTTGAAAAACTGTCATACCTCACTATCGCCTCCGGCGATACCGAACTGGCGGCACAGTTTGCAGGCATGATTAATACCAGGTATATCAAAACCAATATTTCTGACGATATCTACGGTACGGAATACGGCGCTGTATTAAAAAACGTGTATGCCATTGCCAGTGGTATTTGCCATGGTGTAGGCTATGGTGATAACTTCCAGGCAGTGCTGATATCAAATGCTATACGCGAACTGGAGCGTTTTGTGGCTGCTGTACACCCTATTGACAGGGATATTAAAGAGTCGGCCTACCTGGGTGATCTGTTGGTTACCGCTTATTCGCAGTTTAGCCGTAACCGTACTTTTGGTAATATGATAGGCAAGGGATATACCGTAACATCGGCACAACTGGAGATGAACATGGTTGCCGAAGGATATTATGCAGTAAATTGCCTACATGAAGTTAATAAGCAATATGGTGTAAGTATCCCCATTTGCGAAGCCGTTTATGCTATTTTATATCAAAAACGCTCACCTGTGATAGAAATGAGAAATTTGGCCGAGAAATTGAGTTAATTTTAGGAAACGAAACTTAATTATTGTCACTCATGAAAAATCTGTTTAAAATAGCTTTGTTTGCGGCCGGCACCTTTATGGTTACTCCCGGTTTTGCCCAAACACATAAAGATTCGACCCTTGGTGGTAAGATCAGTAAAGCCACAAAAAAGATAGGTCATAAAACATCCGAAATTGCAGCCAAAGGCGCAGCTACAGTTGCTGATAAGAAATATGCCGGCAAAGCTGGCCCTAATGGTGAAACTATCTATATCGATAAATATTCGCATTATTTTTATGTAAATAAAAAAGGGCACCGTGTTTACCTGAAAAAATCCGAGCTGATAGATAAACCAGCTCAATAGCAAATTCAACAAAGGCGTAAGCCATTCTAACCTGATCCGTCATGAAAAAGTTTGTTCCGATGTTTGCTGCATGTGCAGTCACGTTAATGATTTATGCTTGTTCCAGTGCCCCCGCGCCAAACAAAAAGCTGGAAGGTAACTGGAAATCAAAAGATGGTTCAACCAAACTGTCAATAACCGATAAAGATTTTATCATGGATGACGGGCAGGCAAGCAAAGAGGATTATTTTGTGAAAAATGATACCATTTACACCTCATATCAGGGTAGCAGGCCTTACACCAAGTTCAGCATTAAAGAGCTTACGGATACTAAGTTAACGCTTTGTTACCCGGATTCGGATATTGTTGAATTTAGCCGTTAAACAACAAAAGCCTTTATTCCCGTATGCAGCGGTTAAAAGGCTTTGTTAACAAAACTAAACTAAAACTAATGCTTCTTACTAAAGGAAGCTCATGAAAACCACCACATGCTTTGCACATGGTGGTTTTTTTATGATGGGTGATTAAAATCTCCTTCTGCGTTCCGGACGATCTTCGCGGGGTTTGCCCGAAAAATCACGGAAGCCACCATTGTGCTCGCGGCGCTCGTTGCCGCGGTATCCGCCTTCACGGCGGTCACCACCACGGTATCCACCTTCACGGCGGTCACCACCACGGTATCCACCTTCTCTGCGGTCGCCACCACGATATCCGCCTTCACGACGCTCGCTGGTGCCTTCGCCTGAAATCTCGATCCTTACCGGGCGACCTTTGTATTCTGCTTCTTTGAAGCTGGTCATCACTTTATCAACATCTTCGTTCTGAACTTCAAAGAATGAATACACACCTTTAACGTCGATCTTGCCAACGGTACGGCCGCTTATTTTGGTAGTGTTACAAATGTAACCTAACAAATCGCCACGGTTAAACTCGTCAACCGAACCCAGGTTTATAAATAAACGGGTGAAGTTGCCTCTTACGCCGTTACCACGTTCGCCACGATCTTCAAACCTGTTACGGCCTTCTTCTACGTTAGCGTTCAGGTCTGGAGCGTTTTTATAATAATCAAGGAAACGGTTAAACTCAATTGAAGCAAAACGTTTAATAAAATCTTCCTTGGTGAAATCTTTAAACTCTTCATAGATGCGTGGCAGGTACTGCTCAATCTGCTCTTCGTTTACAGTAACATTGTGTACTTTGTGAACGATAGAGAACAATTGTTTTTCGCAAACGTCAAAACCTGTAGGGATTTCGGCTTTTACAAACTTTTTACCAATAACACGCTCAATCTGGCGAATTTTGCCTAATTCTTTAGCGTTTACGATAGAGATTGATACACCAGTTTTACCGGCACGGGCTGTACGGCCGCTACGGTGGGTGTAGTTTTCAATTTCATCAGGTAATGAATAGTTAATAACGTGTGTTACGTCGTTAACGTCGATACCACGGGCTGCAACATCAGTAGCAATTAATAATTGCAGGCTGCGTTCGCGGTAGCGTTTCATTACTTTATCACGTTGTTGCTGTGAAAGGTCACCGTGCAATGAATCGGCATTGTAGCCGTCTTTGATCAGTGATTCAGCAATTTCCTGAGTTTCAATTTTGGTACGGCAAAATACGATACCGAAAATATCAGGGTTGAAGTCAACAATACGTTTAAATGCGGCATACTTGTCACGTGCACGTACTATATAGTACTCATGCTCGATATTGGCATTACCTGTGTTTTTTGCGCCCATGGTAAGCTCGAAGGGATCGGTCATGTATTTTTTCGCGATCCGCCTAACTTCGGCAGGCATGGTGGCCGAGAATAGCCAGGTTTTTTTGTCTTCGGGTGTGGTAGATAAGATACTATCAATGTCTTCCTGAAAGCCCATGTTGAGCATTTCGTCAGCCTCATCCAATACTACATACTTCACAGCCGAAAAGTCGATAGCCTTACGGTTTATGATATCAAGCATACGACCAGGTGTAGCTACTACGATTTGCACGCCGCGTTTGATCTGGCGTAACTGATCCATAATGCTTGCACCACCATAAACTGCAACAACGTGTACGTTGTTCATTTTTTTGGCGTAATTCTTAATGTCGTTCGCGATCTGTAAACAAAGTTCGCGCGTTGGGCATAAAACAAGTGCCTGTGGATGATTTTCTTCGAAATCAAGCAGTTCCAACAATGGTAGGCCAAAGGCAGCAGTTTTTCCGGTCCCGGTTTGGGCTAATCCGACAAAATCGTTGCTGCCTGTTAACAATACCGGGATTGACTGCTCCTGGATTGGTGTAGGATTCTCAAATCCTAACTCAGAGATGGCATTAACAATATCATGACGGATTCCCAGTTCAATAAATGGGTTGTTCATGAATTTAAATAACGAATTTGACAACATCGTCAAATCGGGCGCAAAGATAGCATTAATGTTTTACAATTCCAATAGGTGCATTGAGGTAAAATGAACTTTAATGATTTTATTATAAATAACGCACTAATTGACTGAAAAAAAACAAGTTAATTAATGATTTCGTAATATAGACAGCCTTCTTTACCAGTTTTTAAGATCTGTTTCTTTGAAAGGAATCCTTTATTGAAGGTAGAAATTACAGATTTTTTAATTTGTTTTTTACACTCGGATAGCAACGAACAGCTTAGCCTTTAGCCTAAAGCTATAGGTATAGAAAAGAAAAAAAGCCAGACTTGTGACTTCCGGCTTAATACGCTCGACTTAACGTTAATGTGGCTTATCTCAACCTGTCGGCCGATTTTACCAGCTTTTCATCTTTTTTAATACTTTTTTGGGCAAAAATGATGAATACTATACTTAATGAAGTAAGGAACAAGCCAATGCCCATAGTATGTGTATCAAGTGTAATGCTGCCAGCCACAGCTTTAACAGTTTGTGCCATCCAAAAGCTGTAGCCTATAAGCACCAATATAGCGCTGTAGCAAAAAGCTATTTGCTGTTTGCGGTTTTTATACAGAAAGATGATAACCAGCGGCACAAGGGCAACAATAGCTGTTATGGCAGTAAGTGCAACAAATGTTTGAGTGTGTTGCTGCGCCCCGTTTACATCCTGGTAAACACCGGTAACCATAATGCTTGATGCTTTATCATTAATGTAAACGTTGTGTGCAAGCGGAAAAAAGAAAAGGGCGAACAGCACAAGGCTGGCAAATAAAAGATAAATGCTTTGGATGCGTTGAAGCATGATATTAATAATTATATGGGCAAATATAATTGTTTTGCTTGTAGAATGTAGCCGATTTGTTGCAGCCTTAAAATACTATGACCAAATTATGAACCCGTCATCGGTGTCAGATTATTAACTTTGTTGTCGTGAATACCAATCAGCGTTATTTTATTGAACTGGCTTATAATGGCACCGCCTATCACGGCTGGCAGGTGCAGCAAAATGCCGTAAGTGTGCAGGAGTTGCTAAATAAAGCCTTAAGCACCATATTACGCCAGCCAATAGAAACAACCGGCTGTGGCCGCACGGATACAGGCGTACACGCAAAAGAGTTTTTTGCGCATTTTGATGCCCCCCTGCCCCCTGAAGGGGGGGTAAGCGTACTGGAAAGCACCCCCTTTAGGGGGCGGGGGGGCCTAAACGCCCTGCTCCCTTATGACATCGCTATAAAAAATGTTATTCCCGTTCATGCCGACGCGCATGCCCGGTTTGATGCCACAGCGCGTTCATATCAATATCACCTCCATTTTAATAAAGATCCGTTTTTACACGGCTATTCATGGCAATTGCGTGATGTGCCCAATATTGACCTGATGAACCAGGCGGCGGCTATCATGATGCAGTATATTGATTTTAGCTGTTTCAGTAAATCAAATACCCAGGTAAAAACCAATAACTGCAAAATTACCCGTGCCGAATGGATAAAGACTGATAATGGTATTGTTTTTCATATTACGGCCGACAGGTTTTTGCGCAACATGGTTCGCGCTATTGTTGGTACGTTAATGATGATTGGCCGGGAAGAATTGAAGCCGGAAGCTATCCGCGAAATTATTGAAAGTAAAAACCGTTCAAACGCAGGCACAAGTGTACCTGCTTGCGGGCTGTATTTGACAGAGGTTAAATATCCGTACCCCTTAAGCCCCCTAGCCCCCTAAAGGGGGAACAATGGCGGAGAATGTTATTTTAAGATTTATAATTATACTTTAACTTTGATATAGTGGCTAAAGACGAAAAAGATAATAAGCAGGAAATTCCCCCCTCAGCAAACGGGGGAGCAACTAAGCAAGCGGCACCCCCTTTAGGGGGCGGGGGGGGCGTAACCGGAAAGGCCCTTGACTGGAAGCTGCTCGGTAGGGTAATGCACTACGTTAAGCCATATAACAAAACATTTGTTGTAGCTACTTTCCTCACCATTTTTATAGCTGCCAATGCTTTGTTGCAGCCTATCCTGATTCAGCGTACGCTTGATGTTAATATTTTGAACGATGATTATAACGGGCTGGTTTTTATGGTTGAGCTTATGATTGCCCAGCTTATCATTCAAACCATTGCCCAGTATTATCAAACCTATTCAACCAACGCGCTTGGTCAGTACGTTATCCGTGATCTGAGGATCGACATTTTTAATCATATTACCAGTTTAAGATTAAAATATTTCGACCGTACACCCATTGGTATGCTCATCACCCGCACGGTATCCGACCTGGAAACTATTGCCGATATTTTTTCGGAAGGGTTGATCTCCATCATGGGGGATATGCTATTGGTGGTTGCGGTAATAGGCTACATGCTTTGGCAGGACTGGAAACTGGCATTGATTACCCTCATCCCGATGCCCTTCCTGTTTGCTTCAACTTATGTGTTTAAGGAGGCTATCAAATCATCGTTTCAGGAGGTGCGTACACAAGTGGCGAGGCTCAATACCTTTTTGGCCGAACATATTTCGGGCATCAGTGTAATCCAGATCTTTGCCCGCGAAGACCAGGAGATGCGCAAGTTTAAAGCCGTGAATGAAAAATACCGTGATGCCAATATCCGCTCAAACTGGTACTATTCGATATTTTTTCCGGTGGTAGAAATTTTGTTTGCCATCTGCATGGGCCTGTTGGTTTGGTATGGTTGTAAACGGATGCTGTCTGACAGTCAAATGGCTGCTATTACCGTGTCAGGTAAAGGCATTACTCCTGGTTTGATCACCAGTTTTATTGTATTGCTCAATATGCTTTTTAGGCCTATTCGTCAACTGGCT
The DNA here is from genome assembly GCF_047324315.1 of Mucilaginibacter sp. Mucisp86. Lineage (NCBI taxonomy): Bacteria > Pseudomonadati > Bacteroidota > Sphingobacteriia > Sphingobacteriales > Sphingobacteriaceae > Mucilaginibacter > Mucilaginibacter sp. Mucisp86. The sequence goes on along the minus strand of NZ_CP168503.1, from coordinate 1,952,149 downwards.
GATAAATTTAATACCCTGCAAATGGGTATGGTTGGGGCCGACAGGATTTTTAAAGTACTGGATACTGACGAGGTAGCTGAAAATAATGGCACACTTACCACCGGCAGGCTTCAAGGAGATATCAGCTTTGATAAAGTATGGTTTGCCTATAACGATGAAAACTGGGTATTAAAAAACATCAGCTTCCACATCAAACCCGGCGAAACGCTGGCTTTGGTTGGAGCAACCGGGGCGGGTAAATCATCAACCATTAATATCCTGAACCGCTTTTATGAAATAGGTAAAGGCTGCGTTAAAGTAGATGGGCATGATATTCATGATTATGATGTTAACTACCTGCGCTCGCAGATAGCTACCGTGATACAGGATGTGTTTTTATTTAGCGATACGATTGCCAATAACATTAGCCTCAATAATCCAACTATCACCCGCGAACAGATTGTGGCTGCTGCCAAAGATGTTGGCGCGCATGATTTTATTGAGCGCTTGCCCGGCGGATATGATTATAATGTAATGGAACGCGGTTCCACCCTTTCGGCTGGGCAATCGCAGCTGATCTCATTTATCCGGGCTTTGGTTTATAACCCTGCAATTTTGGTTTTGGATGAAGCTACTTCATCTGTTGATACCGAAACGGAGATCCTGATCCAGAATGCTATCAATAAATTAATGGAAGGCCGTACGGCTATAGTGATAGCGCATAGGTTATCCACCATTCAAAATGCCGACAGGATCATTGTACTTGACCACGGCGAAATCATGGAAATGGGTACCCACCAGGAGCTGCTTAAAATTGATAACGGCCACTACCGGAAGCTGTACGATCTGCAGTTTAATTCGGCGGGGATTGTTAAGTCTTAGTTCGAAGCCGAAAGTATTAAGCCAGAAGTCAAAAGCATTCAGACTTAGAATCCTGGACTTAAGACTTCCGACTTACTTCTTCGGTACACTCTTAACAGAATGCACCGGTTGCTCTTCCTTTTCATGCTTTTTGGCGATATCGCCGCCATGCGGGTTATCGGCGTGATACTGTTTATCTTCCTTACGTACTTTACTTTTATGCCCATTGTCATTTGGTCTATGGGTAGGAGTGTCTGATGGTGAAGGTTTATCTTTCTGATTTGCTGGCTTTGTCATGATTTAATAACAACGGCAATGATGCTTTGTTTAATTCCAGATTTAGATCAGAATTTGGTGGTTAATTTGTCTGAATCAGAATTTACATAATTTTTAAATTTTCAGAATTATCCGTCAGTGTAATCAAGTCGCCAAAAGCGAATAAGATTCTGTTAATTCTTAAATCCTGTAAATTCTGATCCGGTTCAGCTGTTAATAAATGTTAAATCTGTTTAGCTAAGGCATTATTAAACATATTTATAAGCAATAAACTTTTACCTTTAGGGTGGGTTTCTTATTTTCGCAGAAATATGATATTAAATTGAGGGGGGATAGTGGTCTCAAACCTCATGTCTGATATCTAACATCTAACAAAAGTAAATGGAAGAATTTGAAGCAAGCGCATCCTCAAAAAAGACAAAAACCATCTACATTTCAACTGTATTTGGTATTGCCATGGTGCTGTTAATGGTAGGGTTGCTGGGTTTAATACTGGTATACGCTAAAAATATTTCGAGCTATGTTAAAGAAAACATCGTGCTTAATATTTTTGTTGACGATGCTGCCCATGAAAGCGATGTACTGCAACTTCAAAAGCAACTGGATGGCAACGTAATGGTGAAACAAACCCAATACGTAAGCAAAGAGCTTGCAGCCCGCAACCTGCAAAAGGATCTTGGCGAAGACTTTGTAAAGTTTTTAGGGTACAATCCGCTGTCGCAATCTGTTGATGTTTACCTGAAAGCCGAGTATGCCAATAATAAGGATATTGAAAAGTTTAAAGCCGAGCTGCTGAAAAACCCGTTGATAAAAGAGGTTAAATATCAGCAATCACTTGTTGATCAGATGAATCAGAATGTAACTACCATCAGTTTGATCATTCTTACCTTTGCCGGTATTTTTGTGGTGCTTTCGGTAGCGTTGATTAACAATACTATCAGGCTGGCCATTTACTCGCAGCGTTTCCTGATCAAATCAATGCAGCTGGTTGGGGCAACCAAAGGGTTTATCCGCAAACCATTTTTATTATACGGTATCTGGCATGGTTTACTGGGCGGTTTAATTGCCATTATCCTGCTTATAGGTACCTTATATGTTGCTTATGATAACGTGCCCGACCTGGTGTTTTTACAAAACTACACTGAGTTTGGTATTGTATTTTTAGGTGTTGTTGGCCTGGGGATTTTTATATCGGGCTTTAGCACCTTTTTAGCAGTTAACAAGTTTTTACGTTTAAAAATATACGATCTGTACAGATAAGTAGGTTAAAGGCGAAAGGATAAAGCTGAAAGGCTTGATCTGAGCTTTAAATCACTAATTCACTAACTCAATAATTCAGTAATTAAAAGATATATGGCACAAAAATTTAAACCAGCTGCTTCTGTAAAAACAACTGCCGCAGCTTCGCCGGCATCTGCGGGTACTGCAAAAGCTACTGCGCCAGCACAACCGGTACAATTTATATTTGATAAAAGCAATTACCGTATCCTGATCATCAGCGTAGCTGTTGTAGCTTTAGGTTTTATACTGATGTCGGGCACAACTGATATTTATAGTACTACCAAAATAGTTATTGCCCCAATAGTAGTTTTAGGTGGCTTTGCTTTAGGTTTCTTCGCTATTCTTAAAAAACCTTCGGCCAATTAATAATTAGGCTGATTTTTACAGCAGGTTTGTCTTAATTAAAGCATGCCTGCTGTAAATAACATATACCTCTACCTCAACCCCTTAAAATCCCAATGAATTTAATCCATGTTATTATCCTTGCAATAATTGAAGGGATAACTGAATTTTTGCCTGTTTCGTCGACAGGGCACATGATCATTGCCTCATCGGTAATGGGCATAGCTGCCGATCCTTTTGTTAAACTCTTTACTATTGCCATACAACTGGGCGCTATTTTATCGGTAGTGATCCTGTATTGGAAAAGGTTTTTACAATCGGTTAATTTTTACCTGAAATTATTTATTGCCTTTATACCGGCTGCAGTATTTGGTGTATTGTTCAGCAAAAAGATAGATGCCCTGCTTGAAAGCGTTTATGTAGTAGGGATTACCCTTTTTGTGGGAGGTATCATTTTATTGTTTGTTGATAAATGGTTTAATAAGCCTGTAGTTAAAGAGGAGAAGGATATCAGCAATTTAACTGCTCTAAAAATTGGTTTTTTTCAATGTTTGGCTATGATTCCTGGTACCTCACGTTCGGCCGCTACCATTGTTGGAGGTATGACCCAAAAGCTGAGCCGTACCGCAGCTGCCGAGTTTTCATTCTTTTTGGCTGTGCCTACCATGTTTGCTGCAACCGCTAAAAAATTGTATGACTTTCATAAAGAAGGTCACATATTTACCGGTGAGGAAATCAAGTTACTGGCAATAGGCAACGTTATAGCATTTATTGTTGCCATGCTTGCCATAAAAACATTCATAACCTTTTTGGAGCGTAAAGGCTTTAAAATATTCGGTTGGTACCGTATTGTTGTTGGTGCCATCATTATCGGCTTAATGCTGAGCGGTCATCAGTTACAAAATATTTAACAGGATATTTTCTTTTAGATCGGATATCTGCAAGTGTTTTAAATATTTGCGGATATCCGATTTGTTTTTTGCTGCAATTCCCCATTCTGCGTCAATCAAGGCGAAAATCGTACCTTTGCGGAAAATCGGGCAACATGGCCCGGATAAATAGAAGATTTGAAGAATACGTACACCAAAATAGAGGAATTTGCTGAAGGTCAGCTTTTACTGGTTAACAAGCCTTATCAATGGACAAGCTTTGATGTGGTTGGCAAACTTCGCAATTCGTTTAAACCGCTTAAATTAAAGGTTGGTCATGCGGGCACGCTTGATCCGCTGGCTACAGGCTTGCTGATTATCTGTACCGGTAAAATGACCAAGCAGATAGATACTTTCCAGGCCGAAGAAAAAGAATATACAGGTACCATGGTATTGGGCGCAACTACGCCTTCGTACGATATGGAAACCGGGCCCGACAAAAGTTTCGATATCAGCCAACTCACCGAAGAAATGCTCCGTAATAACTGCGGAAAGTTTATTGGTGACATCCAGCAGTATCCTCCTGCGCACTCGGCCATCAAAGTTGATGGTGAGCGTTTATATGAAAAGGCACGCCGCGGCGAAGATGTAGAGCTAAAGCTACGTAACGTAACCATATCGGAATTTGAATTAACCCGTATTGAACTGCCCGAGATTGATTTCAGGGTAGTATGCAGCAAGGGAACTTACATCCGCTCGCTGGTAAATGATTTTGGCGCTGCTTTGAATAATGGGGCATATCTGTCAAAATTGAGGCGTACACGCAGCGGAAACTTCAAAATTGAAGATGCCTGGGAGGTGATGGAACTGGTAAACACCATCAGGGAATTAAAAGTATCAGATGTGCAAACGGCACGGTAAAGGAAATTTACAAAGCGCAAACACTCCGGTTGTTAATCCCATCAACTAAAAATTAACTTTGTGTTTTACTCATATAATTAATGAGGGTTTATCATAACATTGACGAATTTATAGCGGTAAACAATGCAGTAGTCACCATCGGTACATTTGATGGGGTACACATAGGGCACCGTAAAATCATATCAGGCATAAAAGAACTGGCCGAAAGTACAGGTGGTGAAACGGTGATCCTTACCTTCTTCCCACACCCACGTATGATCCTGCACCCTGAGGATGAAAGTCTTAAACTGATAACCACCATAGCCGAAAAGGCCGAACTGATGGAACAGCTTGGTGTCGATCATTTGATTATAACCCCTTTTTCAAGGGATTTCTCTAATCAATCTGCCGAAAGCTATATCCGCGATGTGCTGGTAAACAAAATCGGTACAAAGAAAATAGTGATAGGTTATGACCACCGATTCGGTAAAGACAGACAAGGCGGTTTTGAAGATTTGCAGCGTCTTGGCCCGATATATGGTTTTGATGTAGTGGAGATCCCGGAGCAGGACATCAATGAAGTTGCTATCAGTTCAACCCGAATTAGGAATGCTTTATTAAATGGCGATATCGATTTGGCGAACACCTTTTTAGGTTACCCATTCTTTATCACCGGAAAGGTTGTACGCGGAGACCAGATCGGTCGTCAAATCGGCTATCCTACGGCCAATATTGTTGTCGAAGAAAAATATAAGCTTATTCCGGGCGATGGCATTTTTGCAGTAACGGTTATCATTGCAGATCAGAAATATAAGGGAATGGCTTACATCGGCAGCCGTCCAACGGTTAATGGGCTTACCCGTAACATTGAAGTAAATATCTTTGATTTTAACGAGGAGATTTACAATCAGACTATCCGCATGGAATTTCACCACTACATTCGCGGCGATGTTAAGTTTTCATCACTTGATGAGTTGAAAGTGCAGCTGGCGCAGGATAAGGTGGATGTTTTAAGTCTTGAATTTTAAAGGAACCATGATTTTCGTGATTTAAGGATTACCTTGAATTTAGTATCGATCGTATCAGGTAATCCTCAAATCGGGCAAATCAAGGTTTTAATGCTTATAAAACGACAAATAGATCTGCTTTACAACATGATACACAGCAAATGCAAAAAACAGTATAGCTATGCTGGTATTGATCAGTTTGTTGCTTAATGCAAATTTATCCTGGATGTATTTGGCAAATTTGGCATAGATAAACAGGCATAAAAATGCACCTGCTGCCGAGCCTAAACTAAAAATAACCAGTGCTACCCGTCCGTCAAGTATCCACTCGTGCGTGATGAGGTAGGTGCCGGTCACCATCCAGAAGGGTACCTGCATAGGGTTTAAGAATCCTAATAAAATACCATATTTAATGCTGGCATGCTCCGAGTAATTAGCTTTTGGTGGGGCGTTACGATGGATCCAGGTGATATAACCCATTACGCCAAACAAAACAACCATGATCCAGTCGATGATGGTACCCAGTTTCAACTGTCCCGAAAGCCAGCGGGCGGCATGCATGATGAAATAAGTAAAGAAAAATTCAACGGCCGAAAAGGCAGTTATAAAGCGTACCGCTTCTTTAATGCCACGGTTTATAGTGATCTGTACTAAAGTTAGGTTTATGTTGCCGGGTGGTATATAGCCTATGAAATTGGCTATAAGCCCGATGAAAAAAGTCAAAAATATCATCGCAGCAAAGATAGGGTGTTAATTGAAGTTGGCAAATGGGCAGATGTGCAAATTTCAGATGTGCAAGTGTGCAGATGATTTCAATTGAGGTATAATGATTTTCATCTCAATTCAACAATCCGCACATCTGGAATCTGCACATTTCAAATCTGTACATCTTATCATAATTTGCACATCTGCACATCTGGAATTTGCACATCTATAATTCTTACATTTGCAAACTTTAACTTGTTAACATGCCAACTGAAAAAATAGTTTCATTACTGCCGGCCGCCACCGAAATAATTTGTGCTTTAGGATTAGAGAAAAACCTGGTGGGCCGCTCGCATGAGTGCGATTTTCCTGAGTCGGTAAAACAATTGCCGGTATGCACCGAAGCTAATTTTCCAGACGGCATGAGCAGCGCAGATATCGACGTAAAGGTAAAAGAGATTCTTGCCGATGCTCTTTCGGTTTATACTGTAAAACGTGAGCAAATTAAAGCCCTTTCACCAGATGTAGTGGTAACGCAGGCCCAGTGCGAGGTTTGTGCCGTATCATTAAAGGATGTTGAAGAAGCACTGGAAAACTATCTTGACAAACAGGCACAAATTATATCATTACAACCCAATAGTCTCGATGATATTTTTAGTGATATCGCCAATGTTGCCGGCGCACTAAATATACCGCAAGCAGGAGCCGATTTAATTGAAAACCTGCAGGAACGTGTTGACATCATTAAACACAAGCTGAAATTCATAGATAACAAGCCCACCGTGGCTTGCATTGAATGGCTCGAGCCTTTAATGATATCAGGAAATTGGGTTCCAGGCCTGGTAAACATTGCAGGCGGAACGCCGGTATTAGCGCAGGATGGAAAACATTCGCCGTATGTAACCTGGGACGATATCCTTCAACAAGACCCTGAAATTATTGTGGTAATGCCTTGCGGCTTCGGCATTGAGCGTACTATGCGCGAGATTAACTTATTGCTGGACCGCCCAGGCTTTGCATCGCTCAAAGCTGTAAAAAACGACAGGTTTTATATCGCCGACGGCAACCAATACTTTAACCGTCCCGGTCCCCGCATTATTGATTCCATCGAGATCCTGGCCGAAATTATTCGCCCAAAGCAATTCATTTTTGGGTATGAGGGCGAGGGATGGATTAAGTTTTCGGTGTAAGCCCTAAGTCGGAAGTTTAGAGTCTTAAGTCGAAAATGAGCTACCATGGATTTAACTTAAGACTTAGTACTTTGGACTAAATCTTCCTTAAAATACTTATTAAAATAATTTAAAAAGTAATATATTTACTTGTCTGCTTTCTCCCAGGCACAGTATCAATTATGAACAAAATTTTTACGATGATGGTTATCGCCGCGGTTTTTGTTTGCAGCGGTTTTAAATTTAACGACGATCAGAAGCCGAACATTACCGAGTTGCACCTCAACTGGCAGGTGATGGACAATAACTATCAGAATAAGAATCAAGCACTCACCGCACTGGTAATTACCAATAAAAGCCATGAAACTTTACCGGCAGGGGGATGGAAGATCTATTTTAACTCTGGTCGTGGTTTTACAAAGGCAGCGGTAAGCAATAATGCTTTAATTGAACAGGTGAACGGCGATATGTACAGCATAACGCCAACTACAGGTTTTAAGGACCTGAAACCCGGGGGAAGCGCCCGCATTGAATTTGTTTGCGATGATCCCGTTGTAAACATTACCGATGCGCCTGAAGGCCCTTACCTGGTTTGGGATAATGCTCCCGAAAAAGGCTATTCTTTTGGTTCATATGATATTACGCCATATAAACCAACTTATCAAGGTTTGATAACTCCTGAAATTGTTTACGACAGGAATAAAACTGTTACCGATATTCCGGCCGATCAATTGGTGAAAGTTTTTCCTACGCCGGTAAACTATATCGCGGGTAATGGGAGCTTTTCGTTCTCGCGTAAAACAGATATTGTGGCTGCCGATCTGCGCTTTAGCAAAGAGGCTTTGATTTTAAGTAATTATATCACTGCCATCTTCGGCAAAAAGGAAGCGGGCAAGGCTTCGGCTAATATAATCTCATTTGAATATAAAGCCGGTTTAGGCGATGAAGCATACGAATTAAGTGTAAAGCCGGGCGCTGTTGTTATCCGCGCATCAACCAGTACGGGGATATATTATGGCATCCAGTCATTTAAAAGCATGATCCCGGCTGCTGCCCTGGCTAAAACGCCATCATCGGTACAAATACCCTGTGTTGAGGTTGCTGATGCGCCACGTTTTTCTTATCGGGCAGTAATGCTTGATGTTGCCCGTAACTTTCAGTCAAAGCAGCAGGTATTAAAACTGCTCGAAGCGATGAGCCTGTATAAGTTGAATACACTGCACTTACACTTAACAGATGACGAGGGATGGAGAATAGAGATCCCGTCGTTACCTGAGCTTACTTCTGTTGGCTCAAAACGTGGCCATACGCTGGATAGCAAACAGCATCTGCCGCCATCACATGGTTCTGGTCCGGATGTTAACAATCCTTTCGGTACAGGCTATTTTACTAAAGCTGAATATATCGAAATCCTGAAATATGCTAATGATCGCCATATCACCGTTGTTCCTGAAATTGAAACGCCAGGACATGCCCGCGGAGCTATTAAAGCGATGAATGCCCGCTACGACCGGCTGATGGCCGAAGGCAAAAAGGCCGAGGCTGAAAAATACTTATTGTATGATCCCAATGATAAATCTGAATATCGCTCTGTACAATACTGGAATGATAATGTGATCGATGTATCGCTGCCGTCAACCTATAACTTTGTGGAGACTGTTGTTAACGATTTGATCAGTACTTACAAAGAAGCCGGCGCACCACTGCCAACAATTCATTTCGGCGGAGATGAAGTGCCTGCTAACGTATGGGAAAAATCACCGGCTTATGTGGCGCTTAAGACCACTCATCCCGAAATACAAAGTACTAATGATCTGTGGTATTATTTTTACGGTCGTATTAATGATATTCTTAAAGCTAAAGGCATCCGTCTTTCTGGCTGGGAAGAAATGGCGCTTCGTAAAACTACGCTGGATGGTCAGCCGGCTTATGTGCCTAATCCAGATTTTATGAAAGAACACTTACAGGTTGATGTTTGGAACAATGTTTTAGGTGCCGGACAGGAAGATTTAGCTTATCGCTTAGCCAATGGAGGTTATAAGGTTGTATTAACCTGTGTTACCAATCTGTATTTTGATATGGCCAATTACAAATCATTTGATGAACCGGGTTATTATTGGGGCGCGTTTTTGGGCATAGATAAATTCTTTTCGTTTATCCCGTACGATTATTTTAAAAATGCTGATGTTGATAAACAAGGCAATCCGATAAACAGGAATATTTTTATTGGTAAGCAACGCCTTACCGACTATGGTAAAAGCAATATAGTAGGCTTACAAGGCGCATTATGGGCCGAGACGGTTAAGGGCCCTGAGCGGATGGATTATATGATCTTCCCACGTTTGCTTGGCCTGGCCGAACGTGCCTGGGCCGCGGACCCAGCATGGGCTACGGAAAAAGACCCTGCAAAAAGTAAAGAAGAATATCAGGTGGCCTGGTCAAACTTTTTGAATGTGTTAGGTAAACGTGAGTTGCCCCGTCTGTCTTATTACAATGGTGGTTATGATTACCGTGTACCAAAGCCGGGGATCAGCCTGCAGGATGGTAAATACCTGAGCAATGTGGAGTTTCCGGGTTTAACTATCCGTTATACAACCAATGGTAAAGACCCTGATGCCGGCAGTAAGATTTATACAGGCCCGGTTAACTATAATGGTGGCGTTATCAAGTTCCGCGCTTTTGATCCTAAAGGCAGGGGAAGTAACGTGGCTGAGGGTGGAAATAACAATTTGAACCCTTAAGTCTGTTTGCCGTTTTAGGTTTACAGATTGAAAAGCCCGGTATTTTGCGAAACAAGATACCGGGCTTTTTAATTATCAAATGCCGCCGCTCGGCTCCAGCCGAGTGGCAACTATCCCACGGCCTCTGGCCGCCGTAAACAAGCATGGCGCATACAGGACTCTATTTACTATGATCCATGAACCATCAACTATAAGCTACCTAATACATAAAATTCATCCCAACCGAGTAATTCCTCAACGGTGCGGCATTATAATAACGATTACCTACCGCATTCAAATCATTCCCGAGGCTGTATTTCTGGTTCAGCAAGTTATCTGCGGCAGCAAATATTTCAAAGCGTGTTTTGCGACCTATGATTGGTTGATAGCTGACCCTTGCTTGAAGCAGATTATATTTTGGTGCATATACTGTGCTGGCATCATTAAGCGGGATTTTCGAAGTATAGGTGTGCTGAACAAACAAGGCCAGGCTTTCAGGAAACCTGATCTGTACGCTGCTTACAAATACATTTTTAGGTACGCCGGTTAGCCTGTTACCCGAATAATTTGCATTGGTAACAACATAATCCCTGAACCTGAAATGGCTGTATGTAAATGATTCATTGAATTGTAATCCGCGGATAAAACCATATCGGCTTGGCCGGATGATCCAATAGTATAACGAGGCTTCGGTACCAAGCTGATTAGTACCGCCGGCATTGATGTAATGTTCGGTTTCATCGGCATTAAGGCGACGTACTATAGCGTTGTTTAAACGATAGTAATAAACCGAAGCATCAAGCATAAAAGTTTCATCGCTGTTGCGCAGGCGGAAGCCGGTTTCGTAGTTCCAGCCATATTGGGCCTGCAGGCTTGTGTTTACGATGTTATCGGTCGGCCTTACTTCGGCAGTGGTAGGGCTTGAATAACCGCGGCTCACGCTTGCCCGCCAGGCCAGTGCATTAATGATCTGGTATGATAGGGCCAGCCTTGGCATCAATTGTGCACCAAAACTGCGGTTAGTGAAATTGTTTTGGTTAAGCGGATATATGTTTTTAAAATCATATCCATAGTCGTTTAAGCTTACCGCAGCCTCAACATGCAGGCGTTTGTATACATCGGCAGCATAACGCAAAAACACGAAATGCTGATTGGTGTGGATATCATCAATAGTTTGGGTGGTATCTTTTACCCCCTTTTTATTACCGTAATTGGCAATGTGCGAGTTGGTTTGCTGCCATTCAAAACCAAGGTCAACTTTCCAGTCCAGGCTTGGTTTTCGATCGCGGGTTAATTCAAAATAAGTGCGGAAGCCATAGGTGTTTTCACTGCGTTGTTCATAATTGGTGATGAATGGATTGGCAAAATCAACATGGTTGCCAAAAACGGCCAATACGTTACGGATATGATCATTAAAATGATATTCGTTGGTTAAGCCACCCAGATACATTTTGGTAGTGATGCCTATGTGTTGTTGAATGGCACCGGGTAAAGTTTGCGTGGGCTGGCGGGCAAGTCGCGGATCGGTATTGTATTGGGCAAGTGTTAAACCTCCCGGTGTTTGATACGCGAGATCAGAATAGATACCCAATGCTTTCAAAGTGTTTTTGCCGCTGTAGTTCCAGCTATCGGCCAGTTGCAGGTAGTTACGATGCGTATCGCTGTTTTGCCGGTAGCCATGATAGGTTTGAAAACTTTGGTTGATGTTGAGCAGGTAATTGGTAGTTTTTAATTGTACAGCTGCCTTTTCATGAAACAGGCCATATGAGCCGCCGTTTACCCCCGCTGAAATATAAGTACTGTCGTTATACCGGTTAAGCGGACTGAGGATTACCACTCCGCCGGAGTTCGCTCCAAATAAGCTGCCATCCGGGCCTTTTAATATTTCAACTTTTTGTATAGAAGCTATATCGATGGCATTTAAATAACTGTTGCCACCGGCATCGGTAAGCGGGATATCATCAAAATAGATCTTAACGTCCCTTACGCCAAAAGGAGAGCGTAACAAACTGCCTCTTATGGACAAACGGTAACTCCCCGGCGAGCGTTCTTCGGTACGTACACCCGGAACAGTATTTAACGCGTTTACAAATGAATTATCGGGCTGGATCCTGAGCTGGGCCACACCAAGTACACTTACTGATGCCGGTACGCTTATTACAGGCTGATCGCTCAGGTAACCTTTGATGATCACCGGCTTTAGCTCGGTGGTGTCTCTGTTAGGTTTGGTTTTATTTTGGGCGTGGGTTGTTATTGCTGCTGCCAGTGCGAAAGTTATGAGGGTAAACGGTTTTAACATAGGTTGATGCTCAGGGGGCGTCTTCAAAAATAGGTGTTTACAGCCGAAAATGCATCTCGCGCGTTTGTAAATATATTGACATGATGAGACGCCGGTTACCGGCGCCCTTTCTGAATGCGCATGAGGAAATTAAACGTAAAAGCCCCGGCAGAGTTGATGTTACCGGGGCTTTTATGTACAATGAGTTAAATAATATGATTAGATCTTTCCAAAGAGCTCGGCAAGCTTGTTTTGCAGATCTTCGCCTCTCAGGTTTTTACCAATGATCTTTCCGTTAGGATCTAACAAAAAGTTTTGAGGTATGCCGCGCACGGCATACAGATCAGCAGCTTTGCTGTCCCAGAATTTAAGGTCGGATACATGGTTCCAGGTAAGGCCGTCTTTGTGGATAGCTGCCAGCCATTTATCTTTTGCGTTCGGCCTGTCGAGCGATACACCAAGAATGGTGAAATTTTTTCCTTTATAGGCGTTGTAAGCTTTTACTACATTAGGGTTTTCACGACGGCAAGGACCGCACCATGAAGCCCAGAAATCTATCAAGACATATTTACCACGAAATGATGTCAGGCTAACCATTTTACCGGCAGTATCAGCTTCGGCAAATTCAGGGGCGATTGCACCTAAGGCTACTGCTTTTAATTTTGGCAAGCGCTCGGCAAATTTCTTACCTCCTTCGGTTGCTTTAATAGCAGGGCTAAAGTTGTTGAACAATGGGGCAATATCTACGTAATCGGCACTGTAGGCATATGATTCCAATGCGTTAAGGCTCACATATGAATCGGGGTTTTCCTGGATAAACTTTTTGTTTACCTGCGCATCCTGATCATCGATCTTCTTTTCTTCGGCGTTTAGTTCGGCCAGTTGCTCCGGCGTAGCGGTTTTACGTTTTGCCGAGAGCGCTTCGTATGCGTCGTTGATCGGTTTTTCGGCCAGGTTATATTTTTCGTTGTCGTTATTGGTTTTGGTGCCTTCTATTTTGGCATCGGCAATTTTATCAGTTGCGCTTACGTTGATAGTGCCCGGTTCCAGGTAAATTGAGCGATAATCTTCTGAGCTATGAAGGCCGGTGCCTTTGGGGTTAAACAAGATGTAACCGCTTACAGGTGTTGTACCTGTTTTGCCGGTAAATTTGAAGATTCCGCTGTTCAATACTGCCGAGTCGACAACCGTTTTGCCATCTTTACGGTATTCTACATACACCTTTGCCGGTGCGTTATAGGTGCCAATTTTACCCTGGATGGTATATTGGGAATCCTGTGCAAAAGCTAAAGCAGGGGCGCTTGCGATTGCCGTTAATGCTATTTTTTTAATTGAGGTCAAGTTCATATCGCAATATAATAAAATTAGCCGGCTATAAAATAACCGGCTAACGCATTGGTGAATTTGACATAGTAATGAATATAGCCTCTTGAGGCTGTATCACCCAATTAATTATATTTTCCGAACAATTGCTCCAGCTTAGCATCGAGATCCTCGCCACGCAGGTTCTTTGCTATGATTTTTCCCTGCGGATCGATCAGGTAGTTTTGAGGGATAGATGTTACTGAGTACAAGGCAGCAGCCTGGTTGTTCCAGAATTTAAGATCAGATAACTGAGTCCACTCAAGGCCATCACTTTTAATAGCAGCCAGCCATGCCGATTTGCCGTCGGGCCTGTCTAAAGATACCCCAACTACGGTAAAATTCTTGTTTTTAAATCTTGCATAGTTGCGCACTACGTTAGGGTTTTCCTGGCGGCAAGGGCCGCACCACGATGCCCAGAAATCAAGCAGCACGTATTTGCCCCTGAATGATGACAGCTTTACCGGATTGCCGTTAACATCGTTTTGTATAAAATCCGGTGCTTCAGAACCAATGGCGGTTACTTTCAAGGCCGCAAGCTGGGCCTTCATCATTTTACCGGCTTCGGTATCCCTGATATTTTGAGATAGCGAATTATATAATGGCTCAACTTCGCTAACATCGGGGGCCGGACCGCTTACCGAGGTAAGTGCAAGTAAGCTTAAATAACTATCAGGGTTGGCCGTAATGAAGCTTTTTAAAGTTGTTTTCTGCTCGGTTTGCAGGGCTTTATACCGTGCCTGCATAGCGCTTCTGAATGCAGTGGATTTTTGTTGTTCAGGCGTTGCTGCTTTGGCTTCTGCCATCAGTTTTTCGCCTTTTTGGTTGATGGCTTTTAACTGCGCCTGAAGTTTTACATTATCAGCATTAAGTTGCGATCCGGTGATCTGTGCTTTATCGATAGAATCTTTACTGGTTATGGTGATAGTGCCTTTCTCCAGGAAAAAATCCAGATCGTCGGCAGTTTTTGAAATCAGGCTGCCATTATCAGCATATTTATAATTACCGTCGATAAACTTTTCGAGCGGTAAGCCTTTATAATTAACAGCAATTGTAGCGTTAACAGGGTTGATAATAGTACCGGTAAATGAAAATGCTCCGTTAACCACGTTAGCCGAATCGGTAACATTATTTGCCCCTAACTGGTATGATAAATATACTTTGGCAGGTGTGGTAACATTACCTAATTTACCGTTAACAACAAAAGTATCTGTAGACTGTGCAAGTGCCGTTACCGGGAGCATTGCTGCTATATAAAAAAATAATTTCTTCATTAAAATATATAAAAACTCTACGCTGCTAACGTTGGAGTATGAGTTAAAATTGTGAATATCAGTTTAATTTTTGATAAGTGCGCCACCAAAGATCCGGTAATTCGCCGGATGTTGCTGTTTTATAATCGGCGTAACTACAGGGCACTAAATGAAAACGCTCATTAGGTGAGCCTGCCGAAGGATAGGGTACCTGCATCCACCAGCGGTCGGATTTTTTGCTTTTTACAAATATCACTTCCTGGTCTTCATGAGTTAAACTGGTTTTATAGATAAGATACTGCGATTTTGGGTTAAGCGGAAAATCGCGTTTACGGTTATAAAAGCCGTCAATAAAATACCAGATCATTTGCGCCAGCTGCCAGGCGGTTTGTCCGTTACTGTCGTAAGCAGGGTTAAATTCGTAAAAGCCTATTGAGGTAAGCTTATCATTAAAACCGGCATAACGGCAAAGCTGGCAGGCTTCTTCTCCATAAAAACCATTTGGTGTGGCGTTGGCATTACCCATTGCATCGGCAGCACGGATGGCGCCGATATCAAAACTTACCATACTGGCATTGCGGATGGCCGGCTCGGTAACAGCAACGTTACCGCTCAGTTCGCCTAAGCGGTGTACATCAAAATAAAGCTTATCCATTACCCGCAAACTATCCTGGCTTACAAAATAAGTTTGATAGCCCAGGTTGCTGAAGTTGAACAGGTAATTAGGATCATGCAGGAATATTTTGTTGAGATAGGAGCCGGAGGTAGTTTCGATACTACCATCGTGATTGTCTTCATCCAGGTCAAAATGCGAATCGATCACTACCAGGTCAACCTTTTGTTCAAGCTCTTCATAGCCCAGGTACTGGGCATAAGTAAGATCTTGTCCGCCGCCTAAAATAACGGGGATAATGTCTTTTTTGATCAGTTCGGCTACTACCGTTTTAACAGCAAAATAGGTGTCGGTTACCTTTTCGCCGGCGCGGATATTGCCCAGATCGGCAATTTTTACAGAATAGCCGCCTTCGTTTAACTGGTAAAGTTTTTCGCGGATATAGTCGGGACCCAGCGAGCAGCCAGAGTTGCCAACCGCATTACGATCATCCATAACGCCGATGATGGCGATGTCCGTTTTCTCTTCCAGATCAGGGAAATCGACAGAATAATGCACAATTTTATCGCCAAGCTGGCTGGTATAGAAGCCCTTTTTAGGAGCTATCTTTTTAAGATCAATCGGCGTAAAAAAATCAGCTAATGACATAAATTTTAGATGTGCAAATATGCAGATATGCAAATGTGCAGATTATTTTTTGATGCTCGCATCTCCAATATGCAATATGAACGCCTCAACAAAACAATAAAATGTCATTTAAAATGCCTTAAAATCATTTGCACATCCGCACATTTGAAATCCGCACATTTATAATCACATTTGCACATCTGAAATTTGCACACTAAATAATGATCTTAATAACAGGCGCAACTGGTTTTCTTGGGGCCGAACTGGCAAAACTTTTGGTAACCACTAACAGCCAACGGATCCGTTGTACCAAAAGGGAAAATTCAGTTATTCCTAAGTTATTATTGCCTTACCAGCAAAGCATCGACTGGGTTGATGCCGATATGATGGATATTTTTGCATTGACGGATGCGCTTGATGGCGTTACTCAGGTTTATCATTGTGCCGCATGGGTTTCATTGAAACAGACTGATAAAAAGCCGATGATCAACACCAATGTTACCGGGACTGCTAACCTGGTTAACCTTTGCAATGAGCGCGGCATAAGGATGGTTCATGTAAGCTCGGTGGCAGCTGTTGGAACTGCAAAACCCGGTGAGTTTATCACAGAAAACCATCACCCGGAGCAATCGACAGAAAATGATGGTTATGCCATATCTAAATTGGAGAGCGAGATGGAAGTTTGGCGTGGCATTGCTGAAGGTTTGGATGCCGTTATTGTTAACCCTTCGCTTATTATAGGTGCAAGTGCCG
This sequence comes from Mucilaginibacter sp. Mucisp86, assembly GCF_047324315.1. NCBI lineage: Bacteria > Pseudomonadati > Bacteroidota > Sphingobacteriia > Sphingobacteriales > Sphingobacteriaceae > Mucilaginibacter > Mucilaginibacter sp. Mucisp86. The sequence continues at coordinate 1,935,154 of NZ_CP168503.1, read as the reverse complement.
GTACCGAAGGCAGCGGCGCTTTGTTCAATACTGTGCGCAAGGGGCTTAAGTTTTATACCTCGGGCACCATAGGTTTTGTTGATGTTGAGGATGTTGCCAAATGTATGGTGGGCTTAATGAACAGTGATATCACTGCCGAGCGTTATATCATCAGCGCCGAAAACCGGGACTATAAAGGTATGGTTACCGAGATAGCAAAAGGTTTTGGTATTAAGCCACCTGCTATTTATGCAAAGTCATGGATGATGGAACTGGCCTGGCGTGTAGCAGCTGTTGGCGCGGCCGTGACCGGAGGCGTTCCAGCTATAGATAAAACATCGGCCCAAACGGCCTCTTTAACCCGGGAGTTTGATAACTCAAAGATTAAAAAGGCTATTGGTATCGAATTTAAGCCTATCAGTAAAACGATTACTGAGATATGTGAGGCGTTAAAGTAGTTAACCCGATTATACTGATAGTTCTTCTTTTCTGGCAACAAACAGGTCATATTCCATTTGTAAGCCTAACCAATAATGGGAACTAATACCTAATAGCTTTTCAAGCCTTACAGCAAGCTTTGCAGAAATATTTCTTTTGCCTGCAAATATTTCGCTTAAATGGTGTGGCAAAATATGGAGGGCTTTAGCTACATCCTTTTTGAGGATAGCCCTTTCTTCAATTTCTTCCTGCAAAAATTCGCCTGGATGAAATGCTTCTATTTCAATTTCGTTACCATTATGATCTAATACCTGATTATTCATAATTAGTATGATGGGCTCCTGGCCCCATTTTATGAGTAGTGATTGTTGATCTCTTCAATACAAATAATCTCCAATCTTGTAATCTCGTTGTTTTCAATCCGAAATATCAAACGGTAAGATATATTCAATCGTATTGAATACTTCCCCTCATATTTCTTTCCTTTTAGTTTTTCGAAGTGAAGGCTTTTGATCGCCCGTAAATCGGCAGTATTTTTTGCCTGCCTGATTTGATATAATCGCTTTTTAAAAGCTTTAATCACTTCGTCAGGGAACGGTGATTTTCCGGTTACCTTATTGTAATTGGCCACTTCGCCCAGAAAGTGATCTTCAATTATTACCTGCATTGCTACGGTTTATTAAATGTGATTGATTTTTTCATCGTTTTTGCTTTAAAACTGTTTGAACGTTATCAAATATATCGATTAATAATAAAATTACCAAAAAAAGGTTATTTTAATTTAAACTACAATCTCTCTATACTTCCTCAGCAAATTTTTTGCACCTTTGCACCAAGATGGAACAGTACTTTATTATTGATTTCGATAGTACCTTTACGCAGGTTGAGGCCCTTGACGAACTGGCCCGGATCTCTCTCAAAAACCGCCCGGACCGCGAAGATATCTACAAGCAAATTGAAGATTTAACCAATGCCTCGATGGAGGGCAAGCTCTCCTTTACCGAAAGTTTGGAGCGCAGGGTGAAATTACTTAACGCCAACCGCGATCATTTAAAGCAACTGATCAGCCATCTTAAAAAGAAGGTTTCTACTTCTTTTTCCCGTAATACTATCTTCTTTAAAAATCACCAGGACGAGGTTTTGATCGTGTCTGGCGGGTTCAAAGAGTTTATTACTCCGGTAGTAACCGAATATCACATCAAAAAAGAAAACATCTACGCCAATACTTTCGTGTTTGACGAAGAGGGCAATATCATAGGTTACGACCGCGAAAACCCACTTTCGCAGGAAGGTGGAAAAGTTAAGCTGCTGAAAGAACTTCAGTTACCAGGCGACATCTACGGTATTGGTGACGGGTATTCTGATTTCCAGTTAAAGGAATCGGGCATGATCAAAAAGTTCTTCGCCTTTACCGAAAATATCGAACGCAAATCGGTAGCTGAAAAAGCCGACCATATTACCCCAAGTTTTGACGAGTTCCTTTATCTGAATAAACTGCCTCGAGCTATCTCTTATCCTAAAAACCGCATTAAATGTTTGGTTGTGGGTAATGTTGATGAAGATGCGCTGGATCAGCTGAAAAAAGAAGGCTACAACATGCGTCATCGCGAAAGTGTTGAAGATAAATACCTTGAAGAAGCCGGCGTGTTGTTTTGTGACGAAGAGAATCAGCCAAGCGCCGAGCAGGTTCAAAACGCGGGTAGGTTAAAAGTAATTGGCGTTTTTGGAAAATGTAACCGTAAACTGGCCGATGCTGCTGCCGAAAACGGTATCATTATATTTGACGATCCAAGGCATAATCCGCACAGTACCGACTTTTTGCCAAAAAGGGTAATGGCTTTCATGAACGAAGGTAAAACACATACCAGTTGCAACTTTCCCGATCTGCAGCCACCACGTGTTAATAATGCGCACCGTTTAATTCACATTCATAAAAACGTGCCCGGCATCCTGGCTAAGATCAACGATGTATTTGCCCGTCATAATATTAACATTGTAGGTGAGTTTTTGGTTACCAATCCGCAGATAGGTTACGTAATTACTGACGTTAATACAGGCTATGATACCGAAGTATTGAATGAATTAAAGGCTATTGAACACACCATCAAATTCAGGCTTTTATATTAATCCTTTGTTTCAATATAAGGAACAACCAACACGGGTATTAGCGATTTGTTGACCACATGCTCAGCAACATTGCCTAAAAAAAACTTATCGATACCGGTGCGGCGATGAGTACCTATCACTATCAGATCGGCATTGAATTCCTGGCTGCATTCAATGATGGCTTCGGCAGTTGAGCCGTATTGGGTAAATTGAGCTATTTGTAGTCCTTCTCCCCATTCTTTTGCCGCCTGTTCAAGTAGTGTGGCTGATCGATTGCTTTGTAATGTCTCCAGTTCTGAACCCGGGAGGTTCAGGTTAGTATCAAAAGGTATTCCACCCATTAAACCACTCTGGGTATCGGTGGGCACGATGATAGGTTCGACTATATGTACCAAACCAACCTCGGCACCATAGGTATGGGCTATATCAAAGCCATAGGCCGCAGCATAGCGTGAAAATTCGCTTTCATCAATGCCGATGAGTATCTTCCTGATCTTCATAATAATATCATAAGGCTTGTATCCATATAACAACCTAATACGGATATGTTTTAGCAGTTTACTATTTTATTACCTTTGAGGTATGCATTTCTCTTCCGAAATTGAAGACCGTTTAAACCGCCTGCAGGAAAAGTATGAAGCTATGGGCCAGGATATGAACTCATACCTTGATGGCTTGCTTTATGCCGATTTTTTAACCTATTGGGATTATATCCACCTGGATACACTGCTTAGTTTACAAAATCCTAAGACCCCATTTCCCGACGAGGAGATTTTTATCATCTATCACCAGATCACTGAGCTGTATTTTAAGCTTGCCCTGCATGAATGCAAACAAATTGCCGAAGCCAGCCCGTTAACCCCTGAATTTTTTACGGCGAGGTTAAAAAGGATCAACCGGTATTTTGGTGCTTTGACCCACTCGTTCGAAATTATGGTTGATGGGATGGAGAAGGAACAGTTTCTGAAATTCAGGATGTCTTTATTGCCGGCAAGTGGATTTCAGTCGGGTCAATATCGCATGATCGAAATTTATGCTACAGATTTTATAAACCTGGTAGCAAAAGATAAACGCGAAGAACTGCAGCATGCAACTATTGAAGATCAATTTGAATACCTGTACTGGAAATTTGGCGCAACAGAACTATCTACAGGAAAAAAGACCTTAACGCTTAAGCAGTTTGAAAAAAAGTATTCAAAAACTTTTATTGAGCTTGGCAAGGCAGCTGTTTCGCATAACTTTAATACACTGGCCAAACAGTTTGAAGTATCTTCAGAATTGAGCCCTGAACTGCGTACCGAATTACGTCAGCTGGATATTAATGTAAATGTAAACTGGCCGCTGTCACATTATAAATCGGCGGTACGTTACCTTAACCGCGAACCTGAGGATATTAAGGCAACAGGAGGCACCAACTGGCAAAAGTACCTGCCGCCACGCTTTCAAAAGCGGATCTTTTATCCATGGGTATGGACCGAAGAGGAAAAGGAGAACTGGGGCAAAGCCTGGGTTGATGATGTGTTGAGCGGGATTTAACCCGTGCATGGACCTTCTTTCGCAGTCGTGCCGAACTTGTTTCGGCATCTCACCGGACAGGTAGGCGATTTGCTCGGCAGGCGGCTCAGCGAGTGGGGTGCTGAAACAAGTTCAGCATGACATTTAATTAGTTTGTAGAAGCGCTTACGACCACAATTGTATTGTCAAAATGATATTTTTATGTGTGATAATCACCATTTACATGCTTAATTTTTTGGCGTAGGCCATAAAAATGCCTAACTTGCCATTTTCTATAATTTATTAATTTTTAATGCCATGACCGAGACATTGGACATCAAGATCAGCAGGACAACTGCTTCCCGTTTGCAGCAAACGGACTTTGACAACTTACCTTTTGGAAAAACTTTTTCTGACCACATGTTTGTGGCCGATTACGCGGACGGTGAATGGAAAAATCTCTCGGTCATTCCCTACGGCGAAATTGGTCTAAGCCCTGCAATTTCAGCACTTCATTACGGACAAGCGTTTTTTGAAGGCCTGAAAGCCTATAAACATGCCGATGGAAAAATCACCGTTTTCCGTCCGGATAAAAATGCTATCCGTTTCAACAAATCGGCCGAGCGCCTTTGTATGCCAACTTTGCCCGAGGAGATCTTTTTGCAAAGTATAGCTACCCTGGTTGACCTTGACCGCGACTGGGTGCCTTCAAAGCCAAACCATGCTTTGTACATCCGTCCGTTTATGTTTGCTACCGATCCGTATTTGGGTGTAACTCCATCATCAACTTATAAATACATGGTATTGGTTGGCCCGGTTGGTCCGTACTTTTCAAAACCATTACGTGTTAAAATTGAAACACATTATACCCGTGCTGCCGAAGGTGGTATGGGTTACGCAAAAGCTGCCGGTAACTACGGAAGCTCAATGCTGCCTGCCCGCAAAGCAACTGAAGAAGGTTTTGATCAACTGATCTGGACTGATGCTAAAGAACACAAGTTTATTGAAGAAATGGGCGCTGCTAACGCGATGTTCCTGCTGGATGGTAAACTGATCACTGCCGAAGCAAAAGATACCATATTAGATGGCGTAACCCGGGATACTGTTATTGCTTTAGCTAAAGAATGGGGCATCGCTGTTGAAGAACGCAAGATTTCGGTAGCTGAAATTGTTGAAGGTGCTAAAAACGGTAAACTAACCGATGCCTTTGGTGCCGGCACTGCCGCAACTATTGCTCCTGTGGCCTCAATCAGTTATGAAGGGCAGGAATACTTCCTGAGCGATCCGAAAACACGTGAGTTTTCAAACAGGGTATTTGATACGCTTGATGCTATTAAATATGGTAACGCTCCTGATACCCATAATTGGAATTACCTGGTTAGTGAATAATCATTATTGATATAAAACACAAAACGCCCCGGATTTTCCGGGGCGTTTTGTGTTTACAATCTCTATGTCATTGCGAGCGTAGCGTGGCAACCGCACGTAAGCAAGTCCGCTCTGTATAGCATGCGGTTGCCACGCTGCGCTCGCAATGACATGGTGTATATCTTAAAAACTACACCCCGCAGCCGGCATAATCCCTTCTTTGTCCATTGTTAATGATGGTTTGCCTTTTTTGAAAGTTACAATCCAGATACTGTCAAAATCGTCGTCGGGCCATTGCAGGTCTTTAACTTTCATGCCTAATGCTTTCAGTAAAGGTTTAATTTGATTGTGTTCCCACACAATTAGGATGGTGCCTTTTTTTGAGGTGAGCTCTTTAGCCACACCGTCATCATCTTCTTCCTCAAAATTACTGTTGATAGACAGATTGTATTTTACTGCAAATGGCGAAATGGTTTGGAACATGCGGGCTCTCGGGGTCGATTTGCCCTGGTGCATTGCCGGCACGTAAATATGATCGGGAAGACCAAATTTGGCTTTTAAAACTTCGGGTAATTTAAGCGCCCGGTTGAACCCGGCGCATGAAAGGTTATCGCCCGCATCAGGCTTTTCGGCATGGCGAATGAACACCAGTTTCAGGTTTTTGCCCTGGCCGCAGGCGGTGAGGCTTGCCCAACCGACTATTAAAAAAAGTAAAAGGAGTTTTTTTATCATGTCGGTTGTTGTTATTGTTTATTCTACTGAAACAGTTAAGCCTTCCTGCTGGAGGATCTTGCGGTAGATCTCCATTTCGGTAAAGGAGCCTTCAAGTACGGCGCATTTGCCTTCGTTGTGTACTTTCCATGCTATCTTTTCGGCTTGTGGTTCTGAGTAATCCAGGTATTTCATCATGCAGTGGATCACGTGGTCAAATGTATTAAAATCATCGTTCCATAATATTAAACGATGAAGCTCTTTAAGTCCTGCAAGTAACTCCTCGAGTGTAAATGTTTCTTCCTGTACTTCGGTTGGCATACGTAACTACAAATTTACTCAAAAACAATAATAAAAGTGTTAAAATCGTGTTCCTTGGTCTTAAAAATCATGTTACACTTAACCCCAAAAAAAATCACATGAAAAAAGCATACCCGGCTTTTGTTTTGGCATTAGCTGCGCAACTCTTGGTAACTCATCATTCTTCGTTCGCTCAAAGCACTAAAAATAGCCTTCAGGGCCCTCCTGCTAATATTAATGTTGATGGCGATCTGAAAGAATGGGGCGATAGCCTGCGTTATTATAACGAAGAAAAAAAGCTGAATTATGCGCTGGCCAATGATAAAGATTTCCTGTATGCTGCTATTAGGGTGAGCGACCGGCTTGATAAAATGAAGGTGTTGAATGCAGGCATAACCTTAACTATTGATCCTAAAGGAAAAAAGAAAGACAGCTTTACCCTTACTTTCCCTTTAGCTGCACAAGATGAAAAACCAGAATTTACCAAACCAAAGGATGGGGACGGAGAAATTACGCAGGCGGATCGCGACGAATTAATGCGCGAACGTATTACTAAGTTGCGCTATATCAAAGTTGTTGGCTTTAAGGATATTGAGGGTGATATGATTACCACATCAAATACATATGGTATAAAAACTGCTATAAATTATGATACCAATGGCGATCTGGTTTATGAGGCGGCCATACCGTTAAGTTTTTTCCATGCCGGCAATGATGCCTTTAAAAGCGAATGGGCTTTTAATTTTAAGATCAATGGTTTTCAGCGCCCGGCAGGTGGCGGTGGTGCAGGAGAGGGTGAAGGCGGAGGCTTTGGCGGCGGAGGCGGTCGCGGCGGAAGAGGTGGTATGGGCGGCGGAGGCGGCATGGGTGGCGGCCGTGGTGGAAGAGGCGGTCGCGGAGGCATGGGCGGCGGTATGGGGCGTGGGACAGCCGGTGGTTCCGGCGAAATGTCAAAATCCGTCGATTTTTGGGAGAAGTATTATTTGAGCGGGAAATAAGTTTGTTTCAAACGATAAAGTCCGAAAGGTTTAAGATACGCTTAAATCTTTCGGACTTCCCGACTATAGACTTCCGACTTAACGCTATTCTACCTTGTACCTGAAAACTTTCCTGCCCAGTTTACCAGCGCCGTTAATACCTTCAATTGTGATGCGATAATTTCCTTTAGTATCAGCATTAAAATAGCCGATTGAGGCATTGCCGGCATTATCAGTTACCAAATTAGGCTCCCAATATATGGTGGTGCGCAAATCAGGGAACGATGAACCTATGTTGGTATTTTGATATTTGGGCGAATAAAAACTGCGGGCCTTATAAAAACCTTTGTATGGGTATGTGATAACTCCTGATGGCGATTCGCTGGTGACAAAGCCGGTAGTACCCTGGTTAGTGGTAATAACCAATGCGCCTCCCAGCCCTAAGTTTGAACCGTAAATAGCCATGGTACCACCGCTCCTTAAAACTTCAATACTGTAAATGTCATTTGAGTTCAGGTTATTTAATGCATCTCCCGCTAAAATATTACCATTAATTATCACCGACATTTCTTTATTGTTCCTGGTGTTAACAGGGTTGCCATTGCTATCAAATGATACGCCCATTAGCCGGCCTCTCAAGCAATCGGCAAGCCTTGAACATCCATTGAGTTTGCTACCCATAAATACTTCATCGGCATGGCCGGGGCCATTTAAATTTGATGAAAAACTGAGATCGGGCTTTTTAGCCAACTTAGTCGATCGTATTTTAACCTCTTTTAACGTAGTTGTATCGGTGCCTGCGGCCCTGCGGGTACGGACTACAATTACCGGATCTGGTGACTTGGGGTTAAGATATACTAAAGTTACACTTTCAATTTCCTGTGGTGAATAGGCATTTAGCAAAGCTCTATCCCTTATAGCGCCATCTATAATAATCGATTCTTTAGGTATTCTGTTAAGATCTCTGTCCAAATCCTTCTCCTGTTGGCTATGATATACGCTTCCTGTAGCAAACATGTGTGTTTCCGGAGCTGTCCAAAAGATAGCATCATTTAACGATGTATATTGAAAAGCTCTTATTTTGGCCATATTTAATTCTTTTTGTTCGGCTGTTCCAAATTTATTAGCTATATCACCCGGAACTTTTCGTTTTCCTTTGATTACTACTTCTTTGAGTTGATTGGTCTTATTTAACGAATCAATTTTTTGTTGTTTAACATAGGCTGTGTATTTTTCCTGTAATGCTGTTTTTTGCTCAGGAGACAGATTGGCTATATCAGCGCTCGTATTACCAGTCCAGTCCAGCTTATCCACCTTTGGATAATCCGGTTGTTTTATGAAGATGGTTACGTTTTTACCATCGTTTTGCTTGCGGGCCTGTACTACAACTTTGGCGGTATCGGAAAGTTCAAAATTCCTGAACTTGAAATTTCCATTAACATCGGTTACAGTATCTGCAAATACACCTTCCTTGTTTGAGTATAAATTAACCTTTCCATTAGCCAGTATCTTGCCTCCGGGAGTTTTCAGTGTGCCGTTTAATTCCAGGCCTTTTTCAGCTTCATAAGCAAGGGGAGCGGGTTTATCAGCCAGTATTTGTTTCCAATCAAAGTGACGGTAGCCCTGTGTAAGCATCAATAAGTCAAGATCGGCCTCTGTTTGATCGGTAACGTTATTAAAATAATAATTAGGCATTTCGATATTACCCTTCAAATCGGAGGTTAACAGCAGGTTGCTTAAAATGGTACTTTCGGCGTTTTCATTACTGCCTGCCCTGGTTTCGTTTATCACCGATACCGAAAAACTTCCCTGTGTTTTTGAACCGGCGTCGTCTGTAGCATCTAAATTAAGCTGCATTTTTTGCCGGGTAGCAAACTTCTTATCGGGCGTGGTAATATTTAGCTTAAGCGTATCACTTACCCTGATAAAAGCTAGCCGTTCGTTAAGAGGCTCAGCATTTTGGGCAAATAAAGTAAACTGGACAATACCTGATGGAAAGCGTTGTTTATCGATATTAACAATATAAGCCGGGTTATCCAGTTTAAAGCTGGTGGTATAATAAACCATACCGGCCGATTGACCGATCAGATAATATCCTGTATGCTGTTTTGCGGCAAAGGTATTGCCTGCGGCATTAATTTTTACGCTGATGCTATCGGCTTTCCTGTTATTAACGGTAAGTACAAAGCCTTCATCATGGGCTTTAGGTAAATCAACCGTGAAGGTTGCGCCACTTTGCGTTGTTATTTTGGCTTTGTAAACTTTATTTATTTGCGGACTAAGCGCAAATACGCCCATTCCGAGGTGCTGGGTTTCAAACTCTGCTACTTCATTGCCGTCATTATCTGTTATCGATCCTTTCACATTTTCACCCGAACCGTTTACGTTGATCACCTTAATGGCCACTTTAGAACGCAGGCCATTGATGAGTTCACCGCCTTCCGGGAAAAACTGAACGTCCGGGTTTTTAGCAGTACCTTGTTGTGCAGTTGCAAAATTTATAGCCGGCGGGCCAACCTGAATTTGCTGCTCATAAAATCCGTGGTTGTTATCATTGCGCATCCAATTGGTGTAAGCCCTTATGCGATATACTCCTGTTCTTAATGAACGCGATAAGATAAAGTCGCCCGTGGCAAGCCCGTCTTCAAGCGGCAGGTTAAGTCTGCGGATCACTGAATCTTTTTGATTAATCAGCTCAGCATGTAAAACTCCGCTTAATGAAGATAGCTCATGCGCAGTTCCAGCTACTACATAAGCTTTAAACCAAATGGTATCGCCCGGCAAATAGTTAAACCTATCAAGATGCAAATAAGATTTTTCGGTAAGATGGTTTGATGAAAAGCTTTCGGTTTTGGTGATGATACCAGTTAAGGTCGAATCGGCCTTTTCGACTTTGATATGTGTTGCATCTTCATAATCTTCGGGCAGTAATTCGGCAACGCGTTTTTTTGCCCAAACACCGGCCAACATGATGTCGTCAATATTGGTAATCCAGCCGCTATTATTAAAAAAAGCATACAGCTTGTTAAATTCAATTAATGAAACATTGTTGTTGTAGCGGTCGCTCAAGTCGGTTATTTTGGCTTTGCCAAAGCGATGGGTTTTATTGTAGTTTACTAAAATAGCATCATTGTCGCAACTTATAGCATACAGGCCTTTTTGTCCTGTATTTTTCAGCACGTCATTAATACTAAGTGGATAATCATTAATGGTTAATTGGGTTTTAGGGAGCTGCGATTTCTTAGTCCAATAGTTTAATGAATCGCGTATGGCACTTGTTTTTGGGGTTGCCTCTGCAAAGTGCTTAACTTTTGCTGCAATTAATTCGTTTGCCGGCCTGTCGGGATTGGGGTATTCGGCGAGCTGCTGTATTTTGAACCCCTCCTCGGTGATCCTGTTCTCGGCAACAGCTCTGAAAAAATGCATTGATGAGTTTGCATAAACTTCCTGCCGTGCTTTGCGCCACGATGCCTGCTGAGCCGGTGTACCCTCCATCTCTTCAAAAAGAGTAAAACCTTTGTACGAGAGCCTTTTTTCTATTCCCCGGGGATTATTAAGGCTAAAATCAGTTAGCAAATATTTTACCTTATAACCTAAAGCCATATTTTCGATAATCAGGAAATCGACAGAGGAAGCTTTGAGCGTGTTTTGCTGAAAATCAAAATCCAGCATTTCCGGATTTACTATTTTACACTGTTTTGCAATTTCAGAATTACCTAAAAACTCTTGTTTAAGCCAGTCAAGATACAAGGGCCTGTTTTTATCGCTGGCTACTTTCACCTTCACTTCCTGCAATTGCATGGTTTTTTGCACAAGTAAAATATCCGGTAAATTACTATCGGCGTCAGACACAAGTAGCGGTTGACTGTATGTTTCATAGCCAATAATTGATACTACAAGATCATATTTACCAGGTTTAAGATTTTTTAAGGTAAAGGCACCATCATTATTTGTTTTATCGCCAATGGAGCCATTGCTGATAAATACGCTGGCATTGGCAATTGGTTTATGATCGACTTGGTTCAGTACCTTCCCCGAAACAGCTACTTGGGCCACGCATGCGAAAGGAAAAAGAAAAATAATAAAGGCAAAGGTTTTTAACATAATCTGTACGGTTTAGTATATATTTAATTCCTTTCATAACCGTTTATTAATCATGAAAGCAATCACCCCTACTGTCAAATTGTAATGATCGGACATGGAGTCGTATTCGCAATTAATATATGCAAAAAACAGATGTCTTTATATATTCACTATATTACTCCACCTTATACCGATAAACCTGTCTGCCTAATTTACCATCGGCATCAATACCTTCAATTATTACGCGGTAAGTGCCCTTGGCATCTGCATTGAAAAAACTCACTGATGTATTGCCATCCTTATCAGTTAACAAACCCGGTGCCCAGTAAATGGTACTACGCAGGTCCTCCATTTGTGCATTGGTTTTAGGATCATCATATTTAGGCGAATAAAACTCTCTCGCTCTGTAATACCCCTTAGGTGCATAAGTAACTATACCCGGCGCATATTTGTTGTAAACAGTTTCGCCGCCGCGCTTAGTTGTAATTACTAAAACACCACCCCCACCTCTGGAACCATAGATGGCCAGGTTACCAATTGTTCTTAATACCTCAACAGTAGCAACGTCACTTGGAGTAAGATTATCTAAAAAATCAGGTTCAACATATGTGCCGTCCAAAACGATTTGCATTGGTATATTTGGGCTGCGGGTTGAATAGGGGATGCCATTCCTGAATGTTACAAAATTAAGTCTGCCCTGTAATACTTGCGAAAGCATTCCGCCGCCATACATCAGGTCTTTACTGGTAAGTGTTTGATCTGCATTACCGGGACCATTCAGATTTGCTGAATTTTTAAAAGGGTTTTCCCGTTTCTCTTTAATCACTACCTCTTTCAATACTATGGTATGATTGCCTATGCCATATTTTACCTGCTCGTCATAAAGCTTTTTACTGTTTAATAAATAAGCTGATGCCCCGTCATTGATGTTCACTTGCAGGTCGGGGGCATTTTTGTTAGGGCCAACAGGTTGGGGGCTTACATTGTCGAGTGTGATATCCAGGTTTTTGCGGTCTTTGGCTGTACGCGCCTGGATCACAAACTTGATACTATCCCTGAAAACGAGATTTTTAAAAGTGAATTTTCCATCGGCATCAGCCACAGTATCAATAATAAAAGTACCGCCTGATGTTGAAAACAGGGTAACCTTACCGTTAGGCACCGGTTTGCCTCCAAATGTTTTGAGGTGCCCGGTTACTTCCAATGATTTTTCGGGCTTGAAAACTATCGGTGTAAATTTATCAGCCAGTAATTGTTTCCATTCAAAGCGGTGATAGCCCTGGGTAAGCATCAGCGCATCGAGGTTGGCTTTGGTTTCGTTGCTTACATTGGTAAAGTAGTAATTAGGTTTTTCGATATATCCTTTTAAATCGGAGGTTAGCAGCAAGGTTGAATAGATTGAAATTTCGTTTGCCTCGTCTGTACTAACTTTTGATTCATCGATAACAGAAGCTGAAAAACTGCCCACCACTGGTTTGTCATCGCTGTTTTTAGCGTTGAGGTTGATAGTTACTTTTTCGCGTGGCTTGTAGCTTTGTTTTTCGGTTGTTACGGCAAGCTTAAGCTGGTCGGGGTTTTGAACAAAAATCAATCGCTCATTCAAAGGCTCGCCGCTTGCCGAAAATAAAGTAAACTGCACTATGCCCGAAGGGAATTTATCTTTCGGGATAGCAGCCGAAAAGGATGTTGCGCCGTCCTTACTTTTACCGGCATAACAAAGTTCGCCGCCCGATTGTGCTATCAAAGTTAAGCCCGATAATGAAGCTGTGCCGTTAGTGGAGTTTTTACCCGGAACGATAGATACAAATACCTTATCGTCGCGCATGCTGTTAATGCTTAATACGTAGCCGTTGTCAACCGCTTTGGGCAAATCGAAAATGCCTTCAGATCCGTCGGCATAGGTTACATGCGCTTTATATGTTCTGCCGCTTTCCGGTTGAAAGTTTATGGTGCCCATGCCAAAATGACTTGCACCCAGGGGGGCAATCTGGTTGTTTTGATCATCAGCAATAAACCCTTTAACGTCAACGCCTAAACCATCAGCTCCTACAGCTTTAAAAGCTACTTTTTCAAAAATGCCGTTAATTAAGTTCCCACTTTCAGGAAAAAACTGGAGATCAACCTTATTGGATAGCGTTTTGATAGGCACAGCTTTGGCTACGGTACGCTTTTCATCCAGTTTAAGCTCCGTATTGATATGCCCTGTTGTTATGGAAACCGGCTGATTGGTAATAAAAGTTGCCGTGAGGCTACCTTTATCATCGGTAATGCCTTTTCCCCTTGATATTGATTTGCCATTTATCTCAACCTCATAATTTACAGGCTTGTTAGTATAAGCTATACCGTTTAGATCGGTATAAGTAATTACCGCAGTAACTTTCTGTTTACCGCTTGAGGTATCGTAGGTATAGGCGGTTTTGGTGAAAACTTTGTTACTTATGCCGTTTACTACAGTTATGGTTTTATTAAAAAAATAAGCCTCACCTTCATTGCGCATCCAGTTGGTGTAAGCACGGATACGGTAGTTACCTTCTTCCATACTGTCGGCCAGTGCAAAATCGCCGGCCGCGAGGCCAGCTGTCAGGGGGAGTTTAAGGCTGCGCTTTACCGAGTCTTTATCATCAATAAGGTCAACGTTGAGGGTTTGGCTATAAGCAGAAAGTTTATGCTCGCTGCCGACGGTAACATAGGCTTTAAACCAGATATCTTCGCCAATAGCATAGTTGGGTTTATCAAAGTGCAGGTAAACTTTTTCCTGCGGATGCTCGGTACGCCATTTATCGAGCTGTGCAATGATCCTGGTTACCAGTTCATCGTCCGGCTTTATAAAAGCTAAGGTTGCACCAACAATAAGGGTGATAAGGATCCCAACGGATAGGCGTTTGAAGTTCATAGAAAGGTAAATCTTGAACTACCAAGGTACGCAAAAAGTACTAAGTATTAAGTGCTAAGTATTAAGTCTGAAGTTCTTAGTCGAAAGTCTGACTTTTCTTTTCCATACTTAGTACTTAAGACTACCGACTTGAGGCTTTCGACTTAAAACTTAAATCACTACCACTTGTTCTTCCACATCATACTTTCAACAGGGCGCGTGGTGGGGTTGTTGTATTTAGCATTAGTTTTGCTGTTGTACAGTGTTTCAATCTCTCCTTCAACTACGAAATAAATAAGCTGGCCAATAGGCATTCCCGGATAAATGCGTACCGGCTGGGCGCATGAAATTTCAAGTGTCCAGGTATTGCAAAAGCCAACATCTCCCTTGCCTGCGGTTGCATGGATATCAATACCTAAACGCCCGGTGCTTGATTTTCCTTCTAAAAATGGCACATGGCGATGGGTTTCGGTGTACTCCATAGTTACACCCAGGTAAAGTGTGTTTGGTTGTAACACAAAGCCGTCTTTCGGAATTTCAAAGCCTTCTATCTCGTTGTGAACTTTAGCATCAAGAACCCTGTTGCGGTAGGTAGCCAGGTATTTACCCAAATGCACATCGTATGAGTTGGTACCCAGGTATTCGCGGTTAAATGGTTCAATAATGATATGGCCTTGTTCAATTTCTTCGAGGATGCGCTTATCAGATAATATCATACGGAGCAGGTTATTGCTGGCGCTAAATTATGAAAATTAGCCCAATTGCTGCCGGCTTTTATGAACAATATCGGCCTGTAAAATACGTTCAGATAGCGCGGAAATAGCCGCTAAACCTAATTGCTTCAGCTAATTATGAATATGTGACTGCGCTTATATTATTTAATTTTTTTTGACATATGTTTGCAACCTATTTTGCAATTTTACTTTTATGGCGATAGCATTCAGGCAGCGTATTGATGATGATACCGAGTTTGCACTCTGGCGTATTGAGGAGGAGGCTACAGACCTGTATAGCCAGTTACAACTTAACCAGCAGGAAAAGGATTTTGTGGAGAGCCTGAGCAATGGCAAGCGCCACTTGCACTGGCTGGGCACCCGCGTACTCCTGCGTAAAATGCTCCATACCGATGAATATATTGACTGTAAGGTTGATGAGCACGGTAAACCTTACCTGGTAAACCTGCCTTACCATATCTCATTAAGCCATTCGTTTGATTATGCTGCTGTAATGATCAGCAAAACGCATAAGGTTGGAATTGATATTGAGCAGATCAAGCAGAAAGTTGAGCGTATTGCCAACAAGTTTATGCGTAAAGAGGAACTGAAATTTATAACTGGTCCGCAAAAAATTGAACAATTGTATGTTTGCTGGTGCGCCAAAGAGGCTGTGTATAAATGCAATGGACAAAAAGAGGTTTCTTTTGCTGATAATATTTTTCTGGAGCCGTTTCAGTTTGAACACCATGGCGTTGTGAATGCGCAGTTAAATAAAAAAGATGCCACCATTGATTATACTGTTGGCTATCTTCAGTATGAAGATTATATGATAGGCTACGTAAAGGGGGAGTAATGAAAAACAAGAAAGTATTTTTCCAGGATTGGGGCCTGATCGACTACCAGCAGGCCTGGGATAAACAGGAGACTATTTTTGGTGAAACGGTTAAAACCAAAATAGATAATCGTAACCGTGAAACCGCCTATGAAGCAGCCGCTAAAAGTGCCGGAACTACTGTGGCCTACGACACTATCGAAGCTGACGAAACCTTTAACTACCTGGTGTTTTGCGAGCATCCGCACGTGTACACACTTGGTAAAAGTGGTAAGCCCGAGCACTTATTATTAGATGAAGAGGGATTGAAAGAAAAGCATGCGGTTTATTATCCTATAAACAGGGGCGGAGATATTACTTACCATGGCCCTGGTCAAATTGTGTCATACCCGATACTTGATCTTGATAATTTTTTTACCGATATCCACCTGTACCTCCGTACATTGGAGGAAGCGGTAATCCTTACCCTTGCCGATTTCGGGCTAAAGGCCGGGCGTTATGAAGGCTATACAGGTGTTTGGTTTGATGCCGATAATGAAAAAGCCCGTAAAATATGCGCTATGGGTGTACGTTGCAGCCGCTGGGTAACTATGCACGGTCTCGCGCTTAATGTAAATACCGATCTGAGTTATTTTAAAAATATAGTGCCTTGTGGTATCGATGATAAAGCTGTTACTTCCATACAGCAGGAACTTGGGCACGCGGTTGATATTAATGAAGTTAAAGAAATCCTGAAGCATCATATTTCCGTACTTTTTGGTATGGAGATGTTATAATGAAAGGAATAATTTTAAGTTTATTTACAGCATTCACGTTATCAGCCTGTGCAGGCAAAAATATCCCTGCGCCGCTTGATTATAATCCCCCGTCAAAACCAGTTACAGTGATACAGGATACCTTAACATATCTTGCCCTCGGCGATTCATACACCATAGGCCAGTCCGTACCTCCGGAACAGGCATTTCCCAACCAGCTGGCCAATCAATTGCAGGGCTTTAAGGTAAATTCCCCAACCATTATAGCCCGCACTGGCTGGACAACCGACGAGCTGATTGATGCCATTGATAAAAGTGAGATCAAAGGCAGTACTTACGATCTGGTGACTTTGCTCATTGGTGTTAACGATCAATACGACGGGTTAAGCCAGGAAAATTATCGCATTAAGTTTGAGCAGGTTTTAAATACGGCCATCAAATTTGCAGGTGGTATCAGGGAGCATGTATTTGTACTGTCTATCCCTGATTATGGCGTTACGCCCTTTGCGCATGGTAATGATGCCGTAATAGGGCCGGAGATAGATCAATTCAATGGTATTAACCGTGAGATAAGCAGCAATGCAAAAGTTAATTACGTCGAAATCACCAGTATATCTAAGTTAGCTGCAAATGATCTTACCTTACTGGCGAGTGATGGTTTACATCCATCGGGTAAAATGTATGGGATGTGGGTTGATAAGCTGAAAGTAGATGTAGGGGCTATTTTTGCAAAGAAATAAATGAAAATACGATTTGTTTGTTTGTGACAATTGTCGTAAATTTATGGTCAATTTGCATATGGGCCATGAGCGATCCGAAGCCTTATAAATTTCTTGATGACGACGAGGTTAATTTAACCTTCATGGTAAGGGAAGGGATTTCGTTTCCTTATCTTACTAAATTATCAAATCATATTCATTTTAATATAGATGACTGGGCTTCGTACCTTCATCTTTCCGAGCGGACTATTCAACGTTATAAAAAGGAAAATAAAACTTTTGACCCTATCTATTCTGAAAAGATAATCATGATTGAGTTACTTTATAAAAAGGGTATCGAAGTTTTTGGTGATGAAAATAAGTTTTACGCCTGGATGGATTATAAAAGCATTCCCCTGGGCGGAGTAAGGCCTAAGGAACTTTTAGATACAGCCTTTGGTATCAATATGATCCGCGATGAACTGGGGCGGATTGAACACGGCATACTTGCATGATTGTTTATCGCTTAAGCAAACAAGCTTACATTAATGACTTAAGCAGAAGGGGAGCCGAACTAAACGGCGGTCGCTGGAACAGTAAAGGAACAGCTGTAGTTTATACCTCTTCGTCACGGGCATTAGCTGTACTTGAAGTTGCAGTACATACACCGCTTGGGTTTATCCCATCTGATTATTTTATGGCAACCATTGAATTGCCTGATAATTCAGAGATCTTTAAGTCGGAAATTGATAAGTTACCTGAAAAATGGAACAGTAACCCGCTGATAAAAGCAACGCAGCAAATTGGTGATAGCTTTGTAAAAGCCAATAAATATTTAGCACTGCAGGTTCCATCGGCAACAGTTGCCGGCGATTTTAATTACCTGTTAAATCCTTTGCATCCCGATTTTAAATCAGTAAAAATTATAGCTGCTGAATTTTTTGAGTTTGATTCGAGACTGTTTAAAAAGTAAACCATTAACACTCCGGCAAACTGATCGGGATATTGATCGCCAGCCCGCCATCACTTGTTTCCTTGTATTTCGAGTTCATATCAAGCGCGGTTTGCCACATCGTTTTCACTACGGCATCAAGGCTTACCTTGGCTTTTTCGGGATTACTTTGTAACGCCAGTTGAGAGGCCGTTATTGCCTTAATTGCCCCCATGGTGTTCCGCTCGATGCAGGGAACCTGCACCAGGCCGCCAATAGGATCGCAGGTAAGGCCGAGGTGATGTTCCATGGCTATTTCGGCGGCCATGAGTACCTGGCGCTGGGTGCCACCCATACACTCGGTTAATGCTGCTGCTGCCATGGCCGATGATACGCCAATTTCGGCCTGGCAACCGCCCATAGCGGCTGATATGGTAGCGCCTTTTTTAAAGATACTCCCGATCTCGCTGGCGGTAAACAAAAAGTTGATGATCTTTTGCTCGGTATTACCATCGCAAAAAGCAATGTAATATTGCAGTACTGCGGGAATAACCCCCGCTGCACCATTTGTTGGCGCAGTTACCACACGGCCGAATGAGGCGTTCTCCTCATTAACGGCTAACGCAAAACAGCTTACCCAATCTAAGGTGTTTTTAAAGCTGTCGCCGGTATTTCTGATGGCTGCTACCCATTCGTCATAATTGCTGTATTGATTATTGCCGATGAGTTTTGCATTTAATTTGGCGGCGCGCCTTGCCACGTTTAATCCGCCGGGTAATTGACCGGTGGTATGGCAACCCCTGTATATGCACTCTTTTAACGCCCTGAAAATATTTAATGCACCCGTGCGTGTTTCCTGCTCGCTGCGCCAGGCCAACTCATTTTCGGCTACCACTTCGGAGATTCGGAGACCGGTTTTGATACACCAGTGCAGCAGATCGGAAGCGGTATCAATAGGAAATGGCAAATCTACTTCGGCTTTAGACTGGCCCGAATCTCCTTCCTTTACCACAAAGCCACCACCTATGGAATAATAGGTTTCTGATATGGCCTTACCGGTATTTAAAAAAGCCTGAAATGTTACGGCATTTGGATGATAAGATAAACTTTCATTGAACAGGAACATCAGGTCCTCTTCAGCATAAAAGCTCACTGGTAATATACCACCTAATATTAACTGATGCGAACTTTTGATGTGTTCAATTTTGGGTGTTACCTGGTCAACCTCAAAAGTAACCGGATCGTCGCCGCTTAAGCCTAATAATATAGCTATATCCGTACCGTGCCCATGGCCGGTTTTGGCTAATGAGCCATATAATAATATCTTAACCTGTTGCACTATTGGCAGTACCCCCTGTTGTTCAAGCGAGTGCACAAACTGCTGTGCAGCCCGCCAGGGGCCAAGTGTATGTGAACTTGACGGGCCTATGCCTATCTTAAACATGTCAAAAACCGAAATCTGTTCTCTTTGCATCAAGCCAAAATTAAGGATAAATTATAATTACATGTGCAGTAATAAATACGTTGCTCCTTATAGTTTTGATAGAAATAATTTATAATTTGCAGTGAACTTAAACAAACAAAAACCATAAAACTTAAACACTAAACAAAACTATGGATTCTTACACTTCTTCTTCCGACATGTCTGCTGGCATGGTTGGTGCTATTTTTGGTGCATTTTTCATCCCGTGCCTTATAATCTGGGTTATTGTGGTGATTGGTAGTTGGAAAGTGTACACCAAAGCAGGCAAACCTGGTTGGGCGTCAATCATTCCAATTTACAACATCATTGTATTACTCGAGATAATCGGAAAACCTATATGGTGGATTATCATGCTTCTGATCCCCTGCGCCAATATAATTTTTGGTATTTGGATGATTAACCTATTAAGCAAAAGCTTTGGCAAAAGTGAAGGTTTTACAATTGGTTTGATTATCTTACCGTTTATTTTTTATCCGATTCTTGGATTCGGAAGTGCTACCTATTTAGGCCCATCAGCCAAAGAAGCACAGGGCAATATGCCATTCAATCCGAACGATTACCGTGATCCATTCAATAATCAAAATCCTCCTCCACAAAACTATTAATGTGGTTAAATAATATCATGATATATGCATCCTGCAGCCGGTTAGGGTTTATCCACTGGTTGCAGGGGCATTTATTACCTTGTCCTTTTAAATATCTTACCGGTATTGATTGCCCGGGCTGCGGTTTCCAGCGTTCGGTTATAGCGCTCATCCGGGGCGATCTTCAAAAAAGCTTCCTTTTATATCCGGCAGCAATCCCGCTGATCCTGTTTTTTATCTATGGCATAGCCGATGTTATTTTTAAACTCGATAACGAAAAGTCGGTTATAAAGAAAACCGTATTTATGATCAACGGCAGTATCGTACTAATCAGCTATTTTATAAAGATGTGGCATCTTTATGGTCATGTGGCTTATTGATAAGGCTCAGACATGGCGCTTACATGGCTGTAATCTTTGATAATGGCCTGTAAAAACTGCAGGTCGTTCATATCCGGAGGCAGCGTGGATATTTTCAAGTGTTCTTTTAATTTGAGTGCCATGTTGTAAACAACTATAGCATTGTGCGTTTTCATGTAATTGTGTATCACATCGGCAATTAATCGTACATCATCATCGTGCAATTCGGCCACTTCTTTAAAAATAGGTTCATAACCGTCGTCGGCAGGTCTGAACGTCAGGCTATCTATCTTCGTACGCGGATGGGTTTTCACCATAGCTGTGCCGGCAACCAGATCGCCTATGCGCTGTCCATTTTCGGTCACCAACGCACAAAGCAGTGCCCCCAGGTTAAGGGTAATGCCAAAATCAACCATCCGCATCAACCATCTTAACAGGTATTGGCCAAAACGGGGGCGGTTACCGTTGAGGCTGATCACCCGTATTTTCATGATCCGCTTGCCAACGCTTTGGCCGTTAAGTAGCGTTTCGCAAATCAAATCGTAAAACACAAATATGGTTGCCATGATAATCGCACATATGATCAGTGCACTTTGCGGCATTTTGCCGATGATCAGAAAAATAAAGATGAAATAAAAGGAAATGAAAATAGCGTAATCAATTATCCGGGCAACTATACGTTCGCCAATGCCGGCTATCTCGTAGTCTATATCAATATTTTGTGTTGTGTGTACGGTTATGGTTTGCATCTTAACAAAGATAAATTTGTTAGTGTAAAATATGATTGCATATTAAAGATTTGTGAGTATTTTAACAAAAAATAAAACCTGCTTTTAAAATGCGTGAGGCGCTGTTTATCAAACAAAATACCGAAAAATGGAAGGCCTATGAAACCAACAAGCCAACCGATCCGGACGAGCTTGCCGCCGCATTTATAGCCATTACAGATGACCTGGCCTACGCCAAAACTTTCTTCCCGCAATCCAATACAACAAAGTACCTCAACGGGCTTGCATCAACTTTTCACCAGGATATCTATAAAAACCAAAAGGAGAAAAGCAACCGGTTCGCAACCTTCTGGCGGTACGAATTGCCGATGCTCTTTTTTCAGCATCGCAGGCAGCTATTGTATTCGTTCATCTTTTTTGTGGTTTTTACCTGTATGGGGGTTCTTTCGGCCAAATATGATAATCATTTTGTACGGCTTATCCTTGGCGACGATTATGTGAATATGACCAATGACAACATTGCTAAAGGCGATCCCTTTGGTGTGTATAAAAGTACCTCATCGGGCTTGATGTTTTTAATGATAGCTATAAACAATGTGTATGTAGAGCTACGCTTTTTTGTAATGGGTATATTTTTTTCGGTAGGCTCATTGTATGCAAGTTTGATGAACGGTGTAATGCTGGGCTCGTTTCAATACTATTTTTTTAGCAAGGGGCTGGGCATACAATCGATACTGGTAATCTGGATTCATGGTACGCTCGAAATGTCGTCGTTTATTGTGGCAGGTGGTGCCGGGCTGGTGCTTGGTAACAGTTTGCTGTTCCCTAAAACGTATACCCGGATGCAATCATTAAAAAAGGGGGCGCTTGAGGGCTTGAAAATTACGGTAGGCCTTATCCCCATTATACTTTTAGCTGCCTTTTTTGAAAGCTTTGTAACACGCCACACCGAAATGCCTGTTTGGTTAAGTATTATTATATTAGCCTCATCATTGCTGTTTGTGATATGGTATGTGATACTTTATCCTGCCAAATTGAATAAAAACCTAAGCTATACTAACACCGATCATTAAATGAAATATATTATTGAACTGAGGAGGATCCGTGATTTCGGCGAAATAATAAATGATACCTTCTCCTTTCTGAAACAAAATTTCAAACCGCTTTTTTCATCACTGCTTGTTATCTGTGGTTTTTTTGTGCTGATGGGAACGGTTACTACCGCATTTTCACAAATTTCTATCTATAGCAGTGTAGATTCAAATCAGGTTTCCGACTATAGCAGCAACGGTCTCAATGTTGGTTTGGGCGTTATAGCAAATGGCCTTGTAACCGTATTGAGCCAGTTTTTTGTTTATCTCACCTCCCTTTGTTTTGTAGCCGTTTATTTGGAAAAAAAGGGTGAGAAGCCAACCCCGCAAGACGTTTGGAATTATTTTAAACATTACTTTTTTCGCTCTTTAGGATCGGCTTTTTTATTGCTGATCTTAGCTTGCCTGGGGCTATTGTTTTGCGTTATACCCGGTATATACCTGATGAACATTTTTTACCTGGTACTACCTATAATGGTTATGGAAAATGCCAGCTTCAATTACTCTTTTAACAAAAGCTTTAAGCTTATAAAAGATTATTGGTGGACAGTGTTTGGGATCATGTTTGTTTGCTCACTTATTGTGAGCGTATGCGGTTCAATTGCTTCAGTGCCACTGGCGCTGGTTTCTTCATTGCGTCCTTTTATGTCAATGAAATATGTTTCATGGCCAATCATGATATTTTTTAGTATGCTTCAAAACATCCTGATGCTTACCTATACTATTCCAAGTATAGCTATTGCACTATGTTATTTTAATCTTGAGGAAAGAAAAGACGGAACAGGCATACTGGAACGTATAGAAATGTTTGGCACGCACACTGATAAGGCCGATGACCTGCCTGCCGAACAATATTGATTGAGCCATGCCTAAGCCAATACTAATCATATTAATACTATTATGCTTTGCTCTTAATCCGGCGGTGGCCCAGGTTAGCGGAAAGGTTATTCCCATAAAAACGGATAGCGTTTCTGAAAAGAAGCCTGCGGTTGTACATATGGATAGCTCGAAAGTTAATGTGCGCCGTTTTAATGAAAATGCGCTTGATAAATACCGGGCCGACAAGGAATATCAGTATAACGACAAAAACATAGGCAATGAGATCTCTCTTTGGGATAGGTTTTGGAATTGGTTTTGGCGCAGTTTATTAGGCAGCTTAAGTGTAAACCCCGGTTTGGGGACTTTCCTCAAATACTTCTTTTTGATAGTTGCCGTTGGCGCGCTCATCTTTTTTGTGATGAAATTGCTTGGTATGGATATGGGCAACCTGTTATTGGGTAATTCCCGCAAAACACCTTTGGCGTATACCGAATCTGCAGAGAATATCCACGAAATTAATTTTGACGAGGAGATTGAAAAGGCAATATCAAATCATAATTACCGGCTGGCCGTTCGCCTGCTATACCTGCGGAGCTTGAAACAACTTAGCGATGATGGCCTTATCCAGTGGCAGCCCGAAAAAACCAATTCGGCATATGTGTATGAGTTAAATAATCCTTCGGTACGGCAGTCTTTTGTATCGCTAACCAGGCAGTTTGAATATGTATGGTACGGTGGTTTTAATATTGATGGTGCTGCTTTTGGTAATATTAACCAGTTGTTTCAAAACTTTAAAAAACAGCTGTTATGAAGGACCTGAAGATTTACTTTATAATAGCCACGGTTTTGTTTGCCATTTACGTAGTAGCAAACATGAATAAGCCCCAAGAGGTTAACTGGACGCCCACATTCAGCAATACCGATAAGATCCCGTATGGTACGCGGGTGTTGTATGAACGCGCCCGGGATATTTTTTCAGGTGCTGTGATCAAACCTAAACGGCAGGCTATTTACAATGCCATTACCGAAGATTCCATCAAAGGGTCATCATACATTATCATAGCCGGGGCGCTCAATATTACCAAGCCCGATTTTAAACAGCTTAAGCAATATATAACTGCCGGTAACGATGTTTTTATTGCCGCCGGGTTTTTAGGGGCCGATTTTGAAAAAGAGCTTAAAATAAAAAGTGACAATAAGCTTGCTATCAACGGCAGCAGCCACACATTGATGCATTTTGTAAATCCGGCTTTATCGCCCGAGGTTAATTATTTTGTTGATAAAGGTTTAACGGCAGGCTATTATGATAAGTTTGATACCGCGCATGCAGTAGTTATTGGT
This sequence comes from Mucilaginibacter sp. Mucisp86, assembly GCF_047324315.1. Lineage (NCBI taxonomy): Bacteria > Pseudomonadati > Bacteroidota > Sphingobacteriia > Sphingobacteriales > Sphingobacteriaceae > Mucilaginibacter > Mucilaginibacter sp. Mucisp86. The sequence goes on along the minus strand of NZ_CP168503.1, from coordinate 1,910,489 downwards.
GAAACGGATGACCATAAGGCCAACTTGCTAAAATATCCAATGGGAAAGGGTAACCTTTATTTAACGCCTAACCCGGGCATGTTCACCAATTACAGTCTGCTGAAGCCGCAAGGGGCCGAATGGGCTTCGACTGCTTTATCCATGGTGAAGAAAACGCCGGAAATAGTTTGGGACGAATATTACACCCAGGGCACCGGCGAAGATGACTCGCCGATGAGGGTGTTTTTCGGGAACACACAGTTAAAAGCTGCTTACTATCTCGCTTTGTTTAGCCTGCTGATATTTGTGCTGTATGAGGTGAAAAGGCGGCAACGGATTATCCCAATTATTAAACCGCTCGAAAACTCAACAGTTGATTTCGTTAATGTAGTAGGACAGGTGTACTATGAGCGAAGGGACAACATTAACATCGCACGCAAGAAAATGCAGTATTTCTGGGCGTTTGTACGTGAAACCTACCGGATTAAAGCTAACCGGACCGGCCCTGAGTTTGTGGAAGAGCTTGTTAACCGTACCGGAGTAACCGGGGATGTTGCCCGCGAACTATCCGGTGCATTTATCTTCATCAGTACTCATGACATTGTAACAGATCAGGAGCTGATCAGGCTCAACCAACTTATTGAACAATTTTATATCCAATCCAGGTAAATATGGAAAACGAATTTTTTGAACAACGTACCGATCTATCCAAATTAAGAATTGCTGTTGAGCAAATAAAAGCTACGCTGGCAACCATTATTGTAGGTCAGCATGATTCTATTGACCTGCTTATTGCAGGCATCCTGGCCGATGGGCATATCCTTATTGAGGGCGTCCCTGGCGTTGCCAAAACACTTACGGCAAAGCTTATCGCTAAAACTATAGATGCCCGGTATTCGCGGATTCAGTTTACGCCTGATCTGATGCCGTCGGACATTTTAGGAACATCTGTTTTCAATCCTAAAACAACCGAGTTTGAGTTTAAGCAAGGACCGATATTCGGTAATATTATCCTGATAGATGAGATTAACCGTGCTCCGGCAAAAACACAATCGGCCTTGTTTGAGGTAATGGAAGAGCGGCAGCTTACCATCGACGGGCATCGCTATAAAATGGATGAGCCTTTCACCGTTTTTGCAACGCAGAACCCGGTTGAGCAGGAAGGAACCTATCGCCTGCCCGAAGCCCAGTTGGACAGGTTTTTGTTTAAGATTGAGGTGAAATATCCAACCCTTGAAGAAGAAATTGCAATCCTAGCCCGTCAGCATCAGCAAAAAACTACCGATCAGCTTAGCCAGATCCAGCCCTTGCTGGCCGCCGCCGATATTAACGATTTACGCCAGCAGGTTAGGGCCTTGCATGTAGAAGATAAAATACTGGAGTTTACAGCTAAAATCATTCACGAAACGCGTAACAGCAAATCGTTGCAGTTGGGCGGTTCACCTCGTGCATCGCTGGCCATTGTTAATGGCGCCAAAGCACTTGCTGCTACCAGGGGGCGCGACTTTGTTACGCCTGATGATATTATTTACGTTGCTCCGCCTGTGCTGCGCCATCGTATTATGCTGACGCCTGATAAGGAGATGGAAGGGGTAACGCCAGATGAGGTGATAACCCAGGTAATACAAAAAATTGAAGTGCCACGATAGTAAAGCGCGTGAAAAAGCTATTCCGATTATTTTATACCAACTTGTTTTTAACTAACCGTTTATTCGGTGCGGTTGCTGCCTGCGTGGTATTGTATTTACTTTCGTTTTTCTTCCCATGGCTGGGCATTGTGCCCGATATAGCTTTTTATGCTTTGCTGGCATTGTTAATTGCCGATCTGTTTATGCTTTACCGTGTAAGCGACGGTGTATTTGCCAAACGCCTTGCGCCCGAGCGGTTAAGCAACAGCGATGAGAACGAGCTTAGTATTTACATTGAAAACCGGTATGGATTCAGCGTTAATATTGGCATTATTGACGAGATTCCCGAACAGTTTCAAAAACGTGATGTTTGGTTTACCACCACGCTTACGCCCGGCGAACGTAAGCAAATCAATTACATGCTGAGGCCTACACGCCGGGGCGAGTATGAATTTGGTTTTATCCGTGTATTTGTGCGATCGGCTCTGGGGCTGGTATCCAAGCGTTATAATTTTGAACAAGCGGAAACCTTGCCGGTTTATCCCTCGTTTTTGCAGATGCGCAAGTATGAGTTGATGGCCATATCAAACCGGCTTACTGAAATAGGTATTAAAAAGATCAGGCGGATTGGCCACAGTATGGAGTTTGAGCAGGTAAAATCTTATGTCCCCGGCGATGACTATCGCACCATCAACTGGAAAGCCACAGCACGGCGGGGCGACCTGATGGTTAACTCCTATACCGACGAAAAATCGCAGCACGTTTACTGTATCATCGATAAATCGCGGGCTATGCGGATGCCTTTTGAAGGGTTGAGCTTGCTGGATTATGCCATTAACGCAAGCCTTGTACTATCGAACGTAGCCCTGCTTAAAGAAGATAAAGCCGGCTTAATAACCGTGGGTGAGAAAATAGGTTCGGTAGTGCCTGCCGATAAGAATTACGCGCAGCTTAATAAGATAATGGAGGTTTTATACAAAGAGAAAACCCGTTACCTGGAAACTAATATGGAGGCGCTTTATATCACTACACGGAGGGTATTAAAACAACGCAGCCTGGTGGTATTTTTTACCAATTATGAAAGTCTCCCGGCATTGCAGCGGCAGTTGCCATTTTTACGCCGGATAGCCAAATTTCACCTGCTGTTGGTAGTCTTTTTTGAAAATACCGAATTAAAAACCCTAAGCGAACAGCCTGCCAAAGATGTTGAAAGCATCTACATAAAAACTATTGCCGAAAAATTTGCCTATGACAAAAAGCTGATGGTAAAAGAACTGGCCAGCTACGGCATCCAGTCGATATTAACGGCACCACAAAATCTTACTATCAATACGGTGAACCGTTATTTGGAGATAAAGGCAAAGCAGAAAATTTAGTTTGAGAATCAAGAGCCAGGAGATCAAGAATCAAGAAGTAATAGAAGTAGGAAGTCAAGATTCAGGAAGCAGGAAAGGCTTTTTAAACTCGCGCTCGTTTGCAACCTACGGTGTACCCACATCCTTTAATTACTATGATGAATTAAAAGAAGATGTCATTTCGACGAACCGCCTATCCTGCTCTATCGAAATGACAAACTTATCACCAATCCATATAATTTAAGAGTCAAGAAAAATCAGGATATGAGAAACAAGAAAGAAATCAATTTAATTCTATTTAAACTCGCGCTCGTTTGCAACGAGTGCGTAATTGGGTTTGCGTTTATAACGCAACTGGCGATACAATCGCCAATCCATATTAATCGCTCGTTGCAAACGAGCGCAAGGTGAAGATATAGTTTTTTAAGAGTCAAGATTCAGGAGATCAAGAACCAAGAAAGGAAAAAGAATAAGCAAGAAAGCCCCAAAAGATAATTCTGTTGGGGCTTTTCCTGCTTCCTGAATCTTGACTTCCTGCTTCTGTAATTTCTTGTCTTCTTGAGTCTTGACTTCTTGCTTCTAATATTAAAACCCTGGTTTCGGGAAATTAACACCGCCTGCTGCAAGCTCTTTCAGCATTTGCTCCTGCAGGTTTATTTTGGCGTTAAGGAAATTAGCCGGATCAACCCAAACGTTGATGGTAAACCTAACACAATCGTTATCCAGGCTGATAACACCTACACGTGCAGCCGGATCATGCAGGATATCTTTATTGGCATTAACCACGTTGGTCATGACAGCCTTTACCTTTTCCATATCGTTGTTATAGCCCACGCGCATTTCAAAATCAAGGCGGCGCCTGCCTTCGCGGGTTACGTTTACAATAACTTCGTTAAACAGCTTTCCGTTAGGTATAATTACGGTTTTGTTATCGGCAGTGATAAGCACTGTATAAAACATTTGTATGGATACTACCCGGCCATCCTGTCCCTGTGCTATAATGCTGTCCTCAAGTTCAAAAGGTTTTAATAACAGGATCAGTACACCGCCTGCAAAGTTTTGAAAGGTACCCGATAAGGCTAAACCTGCTGCTACCGAAAATGCACCGATAATGGTAGTGAAAATGGTCATTTCCCAGCCTATGATGTTCATTACCCATATCACGAGTAACACATACATAGCTGTGATGGTAAGACTCAAAAAGAAGGGTTGCAGCGATGAGTGTATCCCACGCCTTACCATACGGGTGCGCAAACGGTTACGCAGCCATTTAATAAACCAAATACCAATAAAAAATATGATTATTCCACCTACATATTTAGGGCCACGGTTAATAAGCCAATGGTGGAACTCGGTGTAAAATTCGTCCAGTTTCATAACTGGGCGCAAAGTTAATAATTATCTATTAACTGTATAGGGATACGAAGAGCTCGGGGCCCTTGAATAGCACCCAATCAACCAGGGTGCTTTGTATTTGTTTTGTTTTTTGAGATAGAAGTTTCATCACCTGCATTGTTCAAATCCTGTGCCTGTTTTGGGCTGTACCAGATTTGTTATGCAAATTTATGTTTTAAGGAAGCTTTTAAATGTGAAAATTAATCAAATGATTGATTAATGACGGTTGATTTACCTTAGCATGACTATAACAGCCTCTTTTAAAGCACAAAACCCTGTCTGCAAAAACAGACAGGGTTCTGAATAGTATATATTTCCGTACACCCCCTTTAGGGGGCTGGGGGGTTACATCATACCACCCATACCGCCACCCATTGGCGGAGCACCAGCTGGAGCATCTTCAGGATCATCAGCTAATACTACTTCAGTAGTTAATAACATTGAAGCAATTGAAGCAGCGTTTTCTAAAGCTACGCGGCTTACTTTAGTTGGATCGATAACACCGGCAGCAATCAGGTTTTCGTATTTATCAGTACGTGCGTTGTAACCAAAGTCGGCAGTGCCTTCTTTAACTTTTTGCACAATGATTGAACCTTCGATACCAGCGTTTTCGCAGATCTGACGTAAAGGCTCTTCGATAGCGCGACGGATGATCTGGATACCAGTGTTTTCGTCTTCGTTATCACCTTTAAGATCAGCCAAAGCAGCAACCGCGCGGATGAAAGCAACACCACCACCAGCTACGATACCTTCTTCAACAGCGGCACGTGTAGCGTGTAAAGCGTCGTCAACACGGTCTTTTTTCTCTTTCATTTCAACTTCGGTAGCAGCACCTACGTAAAGTACAGCAACACCGCCAGATAATTTGGCTAAACGCTCTTGTAATTTTTCGCGGTCGTAATCAGAAGTAGTTGATTCGATCTGTGATTTAATTTGGCTTACGCGGCCTTTAATCTCTTCTGCAGAACCTGAACCATTGATGATAGTAGTATTGTCTTTGTCGATAACGATTTTCTCAGCAGTACCTAAGTAGCTAAGGTCAGCGTTCTCTAATTTGTAACCTCTTTCTTCAGAGATCAAAGTACCACCTGTAAGGATAGCGATATCCTCTAACATAGCTTTACGACGGTCGCCGAAACCAGGAGCTTTAACAGCAGCAACTTTCAGTGAACCACGGATTTTGTTAACTACCAAAGTAGCTAAAGCTTCGCCATCAAGATCTTCAGCAATGATCAATAATGGTTTGCCGGTTTGTACTTGCTTTTCAAGGATTGGAAGTAATTCTTTCATTGAAGAGATCTTCTTGTCGTAGATCAGGATGAAAGGATTTTCCAATTCAGCTTCCATTTTATCAGCGTTGGTTACGAAGTAAGGAGAAAGGTAACCACGGTCAAACTGCATACCTTCTACAGTTTTAACTTCAGTTTCAGTACCTTTTGCTTCTTCAACGGTGATAACACCATCTTTACCAACTTTCTCCATTGCTTCAGCAATTAACGAACCGATAACCTCGTCGTTATTTGCAGAGATAGCAGCAACTTGTTTGATTTTGTTATTGTCTTCACCAACAGTTTGTGACTGTGATTTCAGGTTTTCAACAACGGCAGCAACAGCTTTGTCGATACCGCGTTTCAAATCCATTGGGTTTGCACCGGCAGCTACGTTTTTAATACCTGCAGTTACGATAGCCTGAGCTAAAACGGTAGCAGTAGTAGTACCATCACCTGCAATATCGGCAGTTTTTGAAGCTACTTCTTTAACCATTTGAGCACCCATGTTTTCAAGGGCGTCTTTTAATTCAATTTCTTTAGCAACAGTAACACCGTCTTTAGTAATGGCTGGTGAACCAAATTTTTTGTCGATGATTACGTTACGGCCTTTAGGGCCTAAGGTTACTTTTACCGCGTTAGCAAGGATATCAACACCGCGTTTCAGGGCGTCGCGTGCTTCAACATTGTATTTAACTTGTTTTGCCATGTTTTTTTAATTATTGAATTATTGAGTTAGTGAATTAGTGATTTAGTTTTCACGCTCAATAATTATGTCTTTTGATTTTTTGTAGATTTTGAATCACTGATTTTGAATGTAATGGATCCGAAAATTCACTAATTCAATAAATCGCTAATTCAATAATTGATTTAAAGAACTGCGTAGATGTCTGATTCACGCATAATTAAGTACTCTTTACCTTCATAGGTAATTTCAGTACCTGCATATTTACCATATAAAACCTGATCACCAACTTTTACGGTTAAAGGTTCGTCAACTTTTCCCTGTCCCACAGCAACTATAGTTCCACGCTGAGGCTTTTCTTTAGCGGTATCAGGAATAAAGATACCTGAAGCGGTTTTCTCTTCGGCTGCTGCAGCTTCCACTACAACCCTGTCGCCGATAGGTTTGATGTTTAATGACATAGTTATAACTGTTTATTTTTATTTAAGTTTTCAGCCCGATACGCAACATCAATTATGCCAAGTGGGTATTATGGCAAGTATTGACAGGATAAACTGTTTTAATGTCAGCAAAAGGTTACTTGTGTTTTGTGGCTTAACAATTTTTTAACCTGATGGTGTCAGGTTGTCAGTATGACTTAGGGATGACGGTAGGGATGATGCTTTTAAAAAATGTCATTTCGAAAGAGCATGAGGAGGAGCGAGCGGCAGGGCGAAAGAGAAATCTTGTACGCTCTGTAAAGCGACAATGGCCGATTTATTCAGGGCGTATAAGATTTCTCCTCACGGCTTACGCGCATTTCTCAGCCGGTTCGTCGAAATGACATCGGATTTTATTTATTGATAAGTAAAACAAATAATGTAATAGCTTTCTTGATATTACGCCGTCTTCCTCGCCGCCGATAATTTCTTCAATTCATCCTTAGCCCTGGCAAACCATACTTTATTGCTTTTACGCTCAACCGGGCTTAACTGCGATTGCTCATTGAGCATATCGGTGAAAATTTGCCATGCATCATCATCACGGCCGGCACGGGTAAGGAACATGCCGTATTCGTAACGGGGTTCAAAGTAGGAATAACGCCCCTTCATCAGTTTAAACTCGTTCTCAGCCTGTTCTTCCTGGTAAGTAAGTTCAAGCGATTTGGCATACAGGATGTGCGCTTTTGAGCGGGCGAACTGCGGTAGTTTATAAAGTTTTTTAGCAATAGGAATAACCTCGTTGTACATTCCTTTTTCAAAGTAGGCTACAATGAGTTGTGCCATTACATGCTCGTTTTCGGCAAAGGCACCGGTGAGACTGTTTTGATATATTTCGAGTGCTTTATCGGTAAGTCCGGCTTCCAGGTAGGCATCTGCCAGTTTAACACGATTGGCAAAAGTATCGGTAAACCTAACTTCATCTTCAAGACGTTTAATTTTCGCTCCGGGGTTTATAACAGCCTCAACGTTTATCTTGGGTGCACGGATGCCGCGATTAGACAGGATTTCGCTGTAGATATAATACAAACATCCGAATAAAGGTATTACTATAAGAATCCAGAGCCATTTTTGCTGGGTACCGCGCCGCAGGCTATGAATGATACAAAATGCCTCTAATATCAATATAAGATAATAATAATTGCCGTCGCCGAAGTACATGCCTGTTTTTTATGTTATAAGATTTAGTAATAATCAAAAATAGCGAAAATGCAGCTGCAAACAAGGGTGTTTATAGCTGTAAAATGATTTTTTTGCTAATTGTTTGAGTATTGGATAAGCAGAAATAAATCTGCAGGCAAATAAAAAAGCCACCGGTTATTGTTGCCGGTGGCTTTGCGTTAAAATAGCCCTAATTGTCCCTGATCGTCCATGTCGATATCGTCGGGATTGGTGATCTCAAAATCAATCTTTTTAGGAGGCTTTGGCGATTCTTCAGATTGATCGGCTGATGCCGCCGGCTCATCTTCCTGAGAAACTACAGGCTCATCTTCAATTGCCTCTGTTGAGGCAGGTGTATCCTCTTCGTTATTGTCGGTTTCTGCAGTTTCAGCTTCCCGGGCAATGCCATCGCTTATCAGTTCAACTGATTTTACCGGATGTTGTGACAGGCGGTTGCCCATGGCTTTCATGCCTTTAACATCGATAATCTCTGCTAAATTCAGCTCAAGGGTTTCAGGTGTTTGATCCTTGCCTTTCAGATGTGTCATGCTGATTACCGGAGCGGTGTGACCTATAAGCACCATTTTTGATCCGGCTTCTTCGCTGATCAGGCTTACCTGCTTCCCAACTGCTATGTTTTCGAAAGTGAAACGCTTAACAAGGTAGTTTTTGGATTTGCCTTCGATATGCACCATCGAGAATACCGCCTGCGGATCGTACTTCTCAATCAAGATCATCTTATCATCAAAGTGATTGTTAAGATCAAAGCTGCTTAATTCGTAAACGCCATTGCTGAGCACGGTAAGAATGCGGTCGTCACCATCAAATTCGCCCAGGTATTTGCCACGGCTGTCGGCATTTAAGCGTTTTAAAATCTCATCGTACCAGATCTTACGTCCGGCAAGCGTTGACACACCTTTGCTTTTCAGGATGATCTTTTTAACCGGGTATTTGGTAATGATATTACCCATAGAGCCACGGCCCTTGATAGCTATGGATGCAAAATCCTCATCGAACTGTAGTTTTTTAAGTTTGGAATGAGGTTTAAGCTGTACGTTTACCACCTCGGCTTCGCCGTTAGGATTGGCGGTAAAGTATAATACTTTTGAACCTTTTGTGCCCTTGGTAAGGTCATATTCTTTATCGCGGGTAACGCCTACTACCGAGAAGCGTTTGATATAGCTGATGCCGCTTTCGCCATCTTTATATATCATATTGTAGACAGTACGCTCATCGTTCTTTTTAAACACGGCCACGTGGATGATGTCTTTCCCCACAAACACCTTGTCCTGTACTTTAGTAATGATGCAGCGTCCATCCCCCCTGAAAACAATGATCTCGTCAATGTCTGAGCAATCGCCAACATATTCAACCGAGTCGTCTTTTTTCAGGCCTGAGCCGATAAAGCCATCGGTCCTGTTAACATATAGTTTGATATTAGCTAACGCTACCTGTGCTGCTTCAACCTTGTCAAAGGTGCGCAGTTCGGTTTTGCGCTCCCTGTCTTTGCCGTATTTGTCTTTCAGTTTCTGGAACCAGGCAATGGTATATTCAGTGAGATGTTTCAGGTCGTGCTTAACCTGTTTAATCTCATTTTCCAGGGCTTTCATCTGCTCATCCGCTTTTTTAACGTCAAAGCGGGTGATGCTGCTCATAGGTTTATCTATCAGCTTTTTATAATCTTCGGGCTGTATGGTGCGATAAAACTGCGGGAAGAACGGCTCAAATAAGCGGTTCAACACTTCCAGTACCACTTCAAAATTGCCCGAGTTTTCGTACTCGGGATTTTTATACATGCCTTCCTGGATAAAGATCTTAAGCAAGGAGCTGAAGAAAATCTTCTCCATCAAATCCTTCAGCCGGATCTCCAATTCCTGTTTGAGCAGGTCTTTGGTGAAGAAGGTGCTTTCGGTAAGCATATCGTTCACGCTCATGAAGCGTGGCTTGTCATCCTGTATCACGCAGGTGTTGGGTGATATGGATACCTCGCAATCGGTAAAAGCATAAAGCGCGTCGATAGTTACATCGGGCGATATGCCCGGAGCTAAGTGGATGATGATCTCTACATCCTTAGCTGTGTTATCCTCAATTTTTTTGATCTTGATCTTGCCCTTGTCGTTGGCCGAGATCACGCTATCAATCAAACTGCCGGTAGTAGTAGTAAATGGTATTTCGGTAATGGCGAGCGTTTTTTTATCACGCTCTACAATTTTAGCCCTTACCCGCACTTTGCCGCCACGTTGCCCTTCATTATATAATGAAGCATCGGCCATGCCTCCCGTTGGGAAGTCGGGCAGCAGATTTGGACGCTCACCTTTTAATACGGCTATGGAAGCATCAATTAACTCAATAAAATTATGAGGTAATATTTTGGTAGCCAAACCTACCGCAATGCCTTCGGCTCCCTGTGCAAGCAGCAACGGGAATTTTACCGGTAAGGTGATAGGCTCTTTGTTACGGCCATCATAGCTGGCCTGCCAAATAGTAGTATCGGCATTAAAAACAACATCAAGTGCAAATTTTGATAAGCGGGCCTCTATATAACGGGGAGCCGCTGCCGAGTCGCCGGTTACCGGATCGCCCCAGTTACCCTGGCAATCAATCAGCAGGTTTTTTTGGCCTATCTGTACCATGGCATCGCCAATGGAAGCATCACCATGCGGGTGATATTTCATGGTGTTACCGATTACGTTGGCTGCTTTATTAAAGCGCCCATCGTCCATTTCCTTTAACGAATGCAGGATGCGGCGTTGTACCGGTTTTAAACCATCGTTAATATGCGGAACGGCCCGGTCAAGAATTACATATGATGCATAATCAAGAAACCAGTTTTCATATAACCCATCGAGTGAGGTAACAGTGTGTAGTTTTTCTTCATTAGGGTTGGGTGTATCGTTTTGATGCAGATCTTCACTCATTATTCAATAAAAACTTTTGGATTGGTAAAGATACGGAATATGTGTTGATGTGCAGATGCCGCAGGGGATATTTTAATATCTGAGGGATTGGAATTTATAACAAGATTGTTACGTTTGTGCGGATTTAGCGGGTAACAATTGTAAATCGGGTACGTAAAACTTATCAGTGCAGCAAATAAATAGTCGATATTGCCGTTAATAATCACGGTTAATTTGAGCACGGCAGGGTGCCGATTAATTAATTTGTTTATATATTTACCTATGGTGCTTTAGCCGGAGAATTTTTCTGCAGCTACCCCTAAAATGAAAACTATTTTGAAGTTAAACCGGCCCTTATTACTTATGGCTTTATCATTGCTGTGTTTCACAAAAAGCATAGCTCAGATAAGTCAGCGGTCGTTATATGCCCAAAATAACAAGAAACATACATCTGCAAAAGTTAAATCCGGCTATTCGAGGCCCAAAGTAGCGGGTACCGATCAGTTTAAAGAGTTTACCAAGCTTTTGGCCCAGGCCAATGTAATTTATACACCACCCAGGGGCTTTAAAGAGATTCCCGCTCCCAATGACGAGGATTTTTCATTTGATTATGCATTGCAGCTACCAGGGCAGGATTTTGAAGTGTGGTTTCAGGTAAAATCCCAGAAACAGAATTATACCAGTTATGAGCAGGGACAATATGATATTGACCGTGAAACCGAAAATCCCGACTCGATATATATCAACATGAGCAGGGCTCACGCTATTGCTTTTACCGGCGAAAGGGATAATTTTATCCGGAGCATCCCGGTTAATGTTTTAAACAGGTATAGGGCAGATGCCGGCAAATCATACCTGTTAAACCTGCTCGATTTACCTGCTACCAAGCATTACAAATATGCCCTGCTTATCGCGCTGCAGCGTAACCACACCGGTACCATTATGGCTGTTTGCTTTACTAACGATAAAGGTCCTGAGTTTTTTAAAAATGTGGATAAGGCAAGTAATTGTTTGAAGTTTAAGCCGTAAGGGGGATAACTAAACTTTACTGTGTCATTTCGAACGAACCGGAGGGGGAGCGCGTTGGGAGGAGGAGAAATCTTCTACACCATAAAAGTTTGGTAATATGGCGTATAAGATTTCTCTTTCGCGCCACCCGCAAGCCATCACGTGCTCCATCGAAATGACATTTTTCTTTTTTTTTATTTCCCGATGTTAATAAGTTGATATCTGCTCTCCGTTAATTATACCGGAAGTTTTATTTTTGCAGTTAGGCGTATTTTGCGCTGTTTTAAATTTTCTACTTTATATACATGGCAGAACCAGTTAATTATAGTGAAGATAGTATCCGCTCCCTCGATTGGAAGGAGCACATCCGTTTGCGTCCCGGTATGTATATTGGTAAACTGGGCGATGGCTCTGCTTATGACGATGGTGTTTATGTACTGCTTAAGGAGATTGTGGATAACTCAATAGATGAGTTTGTGATGGGATCGGGTCGTACCATTGAAGTGAATATGAGCGATCATAAAGTATCCGTACGTGATTATGGTCGCGGTATTCCTTTGGGTAAAGTGATCGACTGCGTATCTAAAATAAATACAGGCGGTAAATACGATAGCAAGGCTTTCCAGAAATCGGTAGGCTTAAATGGTGTGGGTACCAAGGCGGTTAACGCGCTTTCCAACTCTTTCACCGTACAATCATACCGTGACGGCCGTACCAAACTGGCCGAATTTGCCAAGGGTGAGCTCATTCGCGACGAGAGCGAAAAAGATACCACCCAGCGTAACGGTACTGCTATCAATTTTGTGCCGGATGATACCATTTTCAGGCATTACCGGTTCATCCCGGAGTTTGTTGAAAGTATGATCTGGAACTACGTGTTCCTGAACGCGGGTTTGACTATCAACTTTAATAATCAAAAGTATTTTTCGGAGCGTGGTCTTTTTGATTTACTTACCCGTAATACCGATGCTGAAACTTTGCGCTACCCCATCATCCACCTTAAAGGTGAAGATATTGAGATTGCGATGACCCATGGCCAGCAATACGGTGAGGAATATTATTCGTTCGTTAACGGGCAAAATACCACTCAAGGTGGTACGCACCAGGCAGCTTTTCGCGAAGCGGTGGTAAGAACCGTACGTGAATTTTATAAAAAGGAGTTTGATGCATCGGATATCAGGGCTTCGATTGTTGCCGCTATTGCTATAAAAGTTCAGGAGCCGGTATTTGAGTCGCAAACTAAAACCAAGCTCGGTTCACAGAATGTTGGTCCGGAAGGCCCATCGGTACGTGGTTTTATCAACGATTTTGTTAAAAAGGAACTTGATAATTATCTCCATAAAAATACTGAGGCTGCCGATGGTTTGTTGAAGCGGATATTACAATCGGAACGGGAGCGTAAGGATATTGCCGGTATAAAAAAGCTGGCTAATGAGCGCGCAAAAAAAGCGTCGCTTCATAACCGTAAATTGCGCGATTGTAAAGTACATTTTGACGATACGCACGAACGTAAACAGGATACCACACTGTTCATCACCGAAGGTGACTCGGCCAGTGGGTCAATCACCAAATCGCGCGATGTGATGACCCAGGCCGTGTTCAGCTTAAAAGGTAAACCGCTTAACTGCTTTGGCTTAACCAAAAAAGTAGTTTACGAAAACGAGGAATTTAACCTGCTGCAACACGCTTTAAATATCGAAGACGGCCTTGACGCTTTACGTTACAATAATATTGTGATAGCTACAGATGCCGATGTGGACGGTATGCACATCCGCCTGTTGCTGATGACCTTCTTTTTGCAGTTTTTCCCCGATCTGGTGAAAGCCGGTCACGTTTCAATCCTGCAAACGCCATTATTCAGGGTGCGCAATAAAAAGGAAACAATTTATTGTTACAGCGATGAAGAACGCCGTAACGCTATTGCTAAACTGGGTAACAAACCCGAGATCACCCGATTTAAAGGTTTGGGTGAGATTTCACCCGAAGAGTTTGGTTTGTTTATTGGTAAAGATATGCGCCTTGATCCGGTAATATTAAGAGATGCCAATGTAAAGGCGCTCCTGGAATATTTCATGGGTAAAAACACCCCAACCCGCCAAATGCACATTGTTAACAACCTGCGGGTTGAAAAGGATGATGAAACCATCAACCCAACAATAGCTAAAGAAGCCGAGGCTGAAGAAGAATTGCCTGTAGCAGTTTAATGAACCTTGATTTGCCTGATTGGAGGATTTCCTTGAGTTGCTTAGCATATGAGGATACTTCAATCAGGCAATTTTATATCAGGCGATCAAATAATCTTAAAAATTTAGGTTAATAGCATTTGAGGAAGACTCTAATCAGGCAATTTTTATCATGGAAATCAAATAATCCTAAAAATCAGGGTTCTTATTGAAAAATTTCCTTATCTTGTTTCCCCCCGATTTTTTTAACAAGGGTTGATAACATATGATAAGTCACGAAATTAAAATAGCCTTTGATGAATACGAATCATTGGCCGATCTCCATAAAGCCGACAGGCAACTATGTCTCGAAGCTCAGAAAGCATTAAAAAACTCACATTCTCCATATTCAAAATTCCGTGTTGGGGCAGCACTTCGTTTGCAGAGCGGTAAAATTATCTATGGCAGTAACCAGGAAAATGTAGCTTACCCATCTGGTTTATGTGCCGAACGTGTAGCACTGTTTAACTGGGGCGCCAACCATCCCGATGACCCTATTGAGGCCATGGCGGTAACCGCTCATTCAGATGATTTTCCAATTGTGAAGCCAATTACTTCATGCGGATCATGTTTGCAGGTATTAGCTGAATGCGAAAAGCAGCAAAATCAATCAATAAAAATTATATTGCATGCAGAAGATGGCCCTGTATGGATCATCAAAGGCATTGAAAACCAATTGCCGTTTTTATTTTTTGAAGAACGCATAGCTACCCCGTAATGAAATTAAAATTTCTTTTATTCTTTATTGCCCTCGCCTTTAGCGCCGGTGTTTCGGCACAACAGGGCTTCCCGTTTGATAATGAGATCAGGGCGTTTAAACACCAGGATAGCCTGAGCTTCCCGAAGCCGGGCGGTATTTTGTTTATCGGCAGCTCATCAATCCGTAAATGGACTGATCTGGAGCAGCGTTATGCGGGCAAGCCAATCATCAGGAGGGGAGTAGGCGGGTGCGAACTATGGCAGGTTGCTGATTATTACACGCCTTATATCCTGTTCCCGTACAAGCCACGCAAAATTTTTGTTTATGCAGGTGAAAATGATATTTCGGCAGGTAAATCAGCCCAGGCTGTTGCCGCTTCATTTGCAAAACTATGGGAACTGATCCATCAGAAATTACCAAATGCCGAGGTGTATTTTATGTCGATAAAGCCGAGCCCGGTTCGCGCTAAATATTACGATGTGGTTTACACTGCTAATGAGCTGGTGAAAAATTACCTGAAAGGAAAACCAAAAAGCTATTATGTTGACCTGGTTCCGTCCATTTACAAACCAGGTACCACCCAGCCCGATTCAAGTTTGTTCAATGACGATTACCTGCACCTTAATAGCAAAGGTTATGATAAATGGCAAAAGGTGCTTGATCCATTGGTAAAGTAAATAAAAAAGGCCCCGCACCAACGGGGCCTTTACCTACTTACATATTAAACACTAAACTAAAACTTACTTATTTAAAAACGCTGTACACGTTTGTGATTTTCCAGCCGCTGCCTGTGTTGGTAACGGTTACATAGTTGCTACGGGTAAAAGTGCTGTATTTCATATCAACTTTCACCACGGCCAGGTCATTATTGCTTTCAACAATTGAAGTGCTGGTAATGCAATCCTGCTCGGTATTTTTATTGGCTTTTAATAAGTCAACTACTTCGGTTTTGGTAAAACTTAATACTTTAGTACCGCGTAACATGCTGAATTTAGCCGATTGGTCTACCACTTCGTTAAAGCCTTGTATTTTGCCGCGGGTCATGGCATCTATATAGGTGTTGATAGCGTAGTTTTTGGTTAAATTATCGCCTTCTATTTTATTGGTTGCTTTTGCTGCAGTGCCTATTACTAATAAGGCTAAGCCAAGCATGATTGATTTTAAGGTTTTCATATTGTTGTTGTTTTTTAGGTTTTTAACTTTTAAATTGTTTTTATACTCATAAGACATCGCTACTATGCATTACGTTACAGCCTGTACAACTAAATATGACGATTTAACAAACATTTAACATTTTCGCATATTTTTTAGAGATCATGATAACAATATGCCGTTAAATAATACTTATGGTTGATTTTAATACCATTATATTACAGTTTGCCGAACAGGGCGAAAAAACCGGGTGGACCTACATTGAGATTCCGGCTGATGTGGCGCAGGAAATGAAGCCCGGTAATAAAAAGTCATTTCGCGTAAAAGGCAAATTGGATGAGTTTGAAGTGCGGGGCATGGCACTGATGCCCATGGGCGAAGGAAATTTTATTATGGCCTTGCGAAGAGAAATCTGTAAAGCTATCCATAAGAATCGCGGGGCCATGCTCAGGGTACGCCTTGAACCCGATAACGATTTTAAATACATTGTTCCGGACGATTTGCTGGAATGTTTGGAATATGAACCCGAGGGCGGCGATTTTTTCAATAGTCTTGCCGAAAGCCACCGCGGGTATTTTATTAAATGGATAGAGAGTGCTAAAACTGAAATAACCCGTGCTAACCGGATAGCACAAACAGTGAACGCTATGGTGCGCCGTATGGATTATGGGCAAATGCTTCGGGCTCAGAAAAAGGCACGGGAATAACATGGGTTATGCTACTATAACCGGGTAAATTTGATAATCAATTTAATTAATGGACATTCCTTCATATAAACTTAACGGCCGCATCTGGATAGAAATAGGTGACGACAAAGTGCTCGGTCATGGCCGGGTGGAGTTGCTTGAGCGGATTCATGCTTCCGGTTCAATCAGGCAGGCCGCCCTGCAAATGAAAATGTCTTATAAACAGGCCTGGGATCTGGTGAACCACATGAACAATGGTTTTAAACAGCCACTGGTAGTTTCAAAAAGGGGAGGAAAGGGTGGTGGGGTAGCCTTACTTACGCCATTTGGGCAAGAGATTATATCCCAGTTTAAAGATCTGCAACAAAAGTTCTTTCGGTTTTTAGAAGAAAATAGTAAAAAGTAAAAGTTTTTAGGTTTTTGTTGTCAATGAATTAAAAATCAGCATCGATAGCAGATTGGTTTATCGAATCTATTTTGCATTTTGCGTTGTGCTTTTTAAAACATAACGAAATTTCCATCTGAGATAAGCGTTTTGCATATCTACATTAATCAACAAAAAATCAAACGTCATACCCATGAAAAAATATACCCTGATATTGCTGTTACTGACAGCCGGTTTTGGAACCCGTGCTCAAACAAAAGAAGCAGTAGTAAAAGTAAGCGGAGAGGTGACAAATCCGCTCATCATCGGCAGTGCCGACCTGCAGCAATACAAACAAACAACAGTTATTCGTAAAGATCACGACGGGAAAGACCATACCTACTCGGGCGTAATAGTATCCGAGATATTGACAAAAGCCGGTGTTACTATGGGCGCTGATTTACGCGGCAAAAACCTGATTAAATATCTTTTAGTAGAAGCCGGTGATGGCTATCAGGTAGTTTTTGCGCTCGCTGAATTAGAAAAAAGTTTTACCGACCGGGCTATTATCCTTGCGGATAGCGTTGATGGACAGCCCTTAGCCCCTGCAGATGGCCCGTTCCGCATCATTGTTCAGGACGAAAAGAAGCCGGCACGCTGTATAAAACAGGTTACGGCAATGAAGGTAATGTTTGCGAAGTAGGATGGTGATATTAATTGAAATACTATTTTAGAAGCTTCCCCCTGGTGTTATGTTGCTTTTGAATTGAAATTTAGCCAATAATATTTGCAAAAAGGGGGTTAACACTTTTTTGGCCTAAAAAACACTTAACTATCTTATTATAAATAGTTTAAGTAAAAAATAGCGCTAAATTCTGTTAACCCTGTTAACCCCCTTTTTGCAATAAAATTAATTCAACCGAAACTATATATCGCTCAAGTATCTGAAAACAAAAAGAGGCTGATCAGTATACAACCTCTTTCTATATGCCATAGTAGTGTGCCAGAAGTATGTAGCTTAACGCCCTGCACCCCTGGCACAATTAACTTATTCCACCTCTTCCATCAGGGTGTTAAACATCACAAACTTTTCGTTGAATTTTTCCTGGTGGGTGGCCTGAAATTTATGCAGGTGGTTCATATAAAACTGCTGAAAGTGCTCAATGCTGTCCGCATTGTATTGAATGCAGTAGGTAACCCCTTCATTAGGCGAATCGATAACAGTAAGGATCCGGTACGAGCTGAAATGCCCGGTAGCCATGATGGCCGGGATATGAATGGTTTTGATATAGTTAAGCCATTCGTCATGAATGGTTTCATCAATTATTATGGTGTCGTTGTATACAATCATTTTCAAAAATAATCATTTTCAATTGATCATTAAGTCATTTGGTCATTAAGTCATTGGTATGGTGTAAAACCAATGTCGTTTGCTAAGTAATGACTTAATGACCCAATGACTTAATGACCTGATCAGGACGCATCCGTTTTATCGCCTCTTAACAGTCTGAAGCGTTTGCGGGCTTCGTTGATCCAGAGGCTGCCGGGGTAATCGGTTATGATTTTCTGGTAATAGGTTTTGGCGGTGGTTTTATCGTTAAGTCTGTTTTCGTAAATATCGCCTAACATAAATACGGCATCGTCGGCCCATAAGTCTGCGGGGTGCTCTTCAACAATTTTCTTTAAGAGGGGCACCGCAGCAGCGTAATCCTTTTGCTGTATCAGGATGCGCGATTTCGACATCATGATATCATCATCTAAAGCATTATTCGGGAACCTTTTGCCAATGCTGTCCAATATCATTACTGCTTTTTCGGGATTTTGAGCAAAGATCTGCAAATCGGCACGGGCGTACATTTTGAGTGCAGCCCCGCTACTATCTGCAGCAAGGTTATCCTGTATCAGCAACAGCAGGTTAAGTGCATCGTTGGCTATCAGTTGCGATGTAGCAACTTTCAGTACATCCAGTTGCCCTTTCGCCCAGGTAAAATCGCCGGTGTAATAAGCCATTTTTGCATTTCTAAATACCGCATCCTGCCCTATGGCCGTGGCCGGAAAATCTTTTTCAACCTGGCTGTAAAGGAGTGTTGCTTCCCATGGCTGGTTATTGAGCAGGTAAATATCGCCTAAATCAAGCTTACAGTCGGCCAGCAGGGTGGGCTTAATATCGCTGAGTTTGGTAACGTCCTCCAATAGTTTTTGAGCATCTTTTAACTTGTGCAGTTTGAAGGCCTGCAGGTTGGCCAGCTTTTGCATGGCAAAGGCGGTACTGCTGTTGCGGCCAAACTCGGTAAGCAGGTCGTTGTAATCTTTTTCAAGCCCCATCAAATCTTCCGGCAGGTATTTGCCCGAGGTTACCTTGAGGTTTTTAGTATTAATGAGCTCAATTTTTGAAGGGATATACAGTGGTGTTGTTTTCCCTTTGCTGATAATATACTCGTACCCGCGGATAGCTTCGTCATAAGCTTCATTGGCAATGAAGGTTCGGCACAGGTCATAAATGCTGTTGCCATCGTCATTTTGCCTGCGGCTTAAGGCCAGTGCCTGGTTAAGGGCGAGGTCAAATTCCTTTTGCTGAAGGTATTGCCAGGTAAGCAGATCGGCATAAATGGTTTGCTGCGGATCTTTCTGAATACGCCTCAGCAACGCCGATTTGAGCATGTCATAATCAGCGCCACCCTCGTATACATTTGAAAATGCGTTTTCAGCCTGATTGATGAAGTTGGGGTTTTGAGGCAAAAAGTTCAGGTATTCATCGGTTAGGGATACTTTGTCGCGTTTAAAACGGTAAAGGTTAATGAGCTCATAAGTAAATGCATTGTCGTTTTTAAGCAGCTTACGTCCCTGCTGAAAAATTTTGATAGCGTAATCAATATTTGCGCTCTGGTAAAACTGTGATGCCAGTGCGGATATCTCCCCCTGATCGGCTGGTAGGCTTTTGATCAGGTCGTCATAAATTGCATCAGCCTTGCTCATATTGCCTTCCTGCGTATAGATATTGCCCATCATGATGGCATACTGGTGATCATCGGGATGGCGGCGGATCAGTTTTTTAGTGATGCTTTCGGCCTCGTCAAATTTCTTAAGATTGAGCAGCGTATTTACATACACGCTATAGTAATTCTCATTGTTTTGTTTGTATAGTTTTTGGTAAATTTCGAGTGCTTTTTGCGGTTCGCCGTTAGCATTGTATTGCTTGGCCAGCAACAGTTCGTTATCCTGTGCCAACACACTGCTGCCGAAGCAAAAAACAAAAATAATAACGGTATATAAAGCCCTCATTTGTTCAAAAATAATCAATTAATAGGATTGATTAAGCTGGTTTGTCTGTATTATTTATATAACGGCATATAAGGGTAAAATTATAGTGACATCTTGATAACATCGAACTTATTTATCTAATTTGACTCAATTAATAAAATAGGGTACTTGTAACTATGCTGGGCCGGGTCAGATTTTTTCTTATTGTGAGTTGCATCATTGCTTTCTTTTCCTGCAGCAGGAATAAGATAAGGCAAATACCTATTATTGACTTTTTTAAAACACCCGAAAGGAGTTTTTACCGTATTTCGCCCGATGGTAAATATGTATCATACCTTAAGCCATTTAAGGATAAGCAAAACATTTTTATACAATCATTGGCCGATGGGAGGGAACGGATGGTTACCCAATTTGAAGATTACTCTATCAGGGGCGATTATTTCTGGACATATAATAACCAGCTTGTTTTTTCGCAGGACCTCATTGCTACCGATTCGGTTAAAATGTATGCCTTTGATGTGGCTACCAATAAAAGCCGGATTATATTATCGCTCGGTAATGTGAGAATAGGCCTGGTAAACCGCAACCGGCAGCAACCAGATATTATCACCATTAAAACCAATGAGCGTGATCCTGGCAATTTTGATGTTTATCGCCTCAACGTAAAAACCGGCGAAATGAGGACTTACCTGCTTAACCCTGGTAATATTACTGAATGGTTTGCAGATGCCGATGGCCGGATCAGGTTGGAGAGGGCATCAGATGGGGTTAACGAAACCATCTTATTTCGGTCGGATGAGGATAAGCCTTTTAAGCCTATTATCGAAAATAATTTTAAGAATGCGGTAAGGCCTATAGCTTTTACGGGCGTTAAAAATTATTTCTACGCGCTATCAAACGTAAACCGCGACAAGACGGCCCTGGTTGAGATCAATGCAGAGGATGGTAAGGAAGAGCGGATAATTTTTAGCTGCAATAAAGCGGATATTACCAGTTTTGAGTATTCGAAAAATAAACACCGGATAGAATTTACCGGCTGGGATGAGGCTAAACCACGCAAGCATTTTCTGGCGCCTGATGTTGAGCAGATGTACCAAACTATTCAGCAACAGCTTAAAGGTAATGAGATCAGGGTAGTTGACCGCGACAGCTCCGAGAATAAATTTATCCTCAATACTTATACCGACCGCACCCCCGGGTCATATTATCTTTTTGAAAAAAACACCGGCAAGCTAACCAAGCTAAGCGATATCAACTCAAGCCTTGTACCGGCCGAGTTATGTGCCATGAAACCTATATCGTACCATGCACGTGATGGCTTGCTGATAAATGGTTATTTAACCCTGCCCCGGGGTGATAAAACTGAAAACTACCCCGTAGTAGTTATGCCCCATGATGGCCCATGGGGGCGTGATACCTGGGGGTATGACGATCAGGTACAGTTTTTAGCCAACCGTGGTTATGCCGTGTTCCAGGTTAATTACCGGGGCTCAACAGGCTATGGCAAAGCTTTTCGCAGTGCGGGGTATAAACAGGTAGGCGGCAAAATTCAGGATGATATTACCGATGGGGTACACTGGCTTATTGATACCAAAGTTGCAAACCCTAAAAAGATCGCCATTTTTGGCGGTCGTTTTGGCGGCTTTTCGGCACTTTACGGGGTGTCATTTCATCCTGAACTATACAGTTGTGCTGTGGTACAATACGGGCTCATCAACTTTTTTACCTATATCAAAGATGCACCGCCGTTTGTTAAGCCCTATTTAAAAATGACCTACGAAATGGTTGGCAACCCCGAAACAGATGCCGACCAGTTAAGGGCCATATCGCCTGTTTTTCATACCGATAAAATTAAGGTACCTTTAATTATATTCCAGGGTGCTAAAGATCAGCGGGCCAATATCAGCGAGCTTAACCAGTTTGTACGTGAGCTGCGCAAACGCAACGTTGATGTGAAATACTTTTTAAAACCCAATGAACGTGCATATTTCAGAAGCGAGCATAACCGTATGGAAATGTATGCCGAAATAGAGAAGTTTTTGGAAAAGAATATGCGCGTTAAACCATAAGCCGACATGGCAGTACAGAAAAACGCTTATCGGCAAAATTTTACTTTGATCACCATTTTCCTGGTGTTCATATCCATAACTTTTGTGGTAGCCTTGTTTATATCTTATAACCTTACCGCCAAATACGTTGAAAATGAGTTTGCTTCAAAAAAGATAGAAGTATTGGAGCAAACCATTAAACCTTACAACGAGTTTTTTCAGAATAAAATTCCCGAGATTACCTCATACCAGGGTTTCCTCGACTCGGCATCGGCAGGTAAATACGCGGCCTCTGTTTTTCATGATTATAGCTTTGTACGCCGGGTTATTTTTTATGATGCCCTCATTGGCGGCACAACAAACATGACTGTGCGCAAAAATAATTTGAGCATAGCGGCTAAAGCGGTTTACCAGTACTGGCACGTTAATAATAAGGTTTACGGAGCAGAACAACGGAGAACTGCCAATGAGGATGATTTCAGGGAGATGGCCATTAAGCTGAGTAATTATGTTGCCTTTTCCGATACCTCCCGGGTATCAAGCCAGGATGAGCTTTTTAAGGCTTTTTGGGATGTAAAGCCTGATAAGATCAGTTATACCAATATCTTGCGCCGCGAGGATGTACGCATTTATCGTGATATGCAAATGCAGGGTAACAGCAAGGGAGCTTCATACAAGCAAAATATGATGACTTTTTACCTCGACCCATACCTGATGAAGGTAAAAAATACGCACCCCGAACTTTATGAAAATGTTTCGATAACACCCGTTGTTTATGACCCTATCGACAGTGAGGGTGATAAGCTGATTACGGAGGTGTCGTTCCCTGGAGCTTTTTCTGATTATAAGCTGTTCTTCAGTTCGGCACAGGGGTATTTAACTGCCGAAATTAACCGTCGTTTTATGCCCATTGGGGCCATTGTGCTGTTAATGACCTTGTTTTTAATGCTGATAGGCTGGCTTATTTACCGCAACCTTAATGTTAATATGAAGCTTTTTAAGCTTCAGTATGATTTTATTAACAACTTCACCCACGAGTTTAAAACACCTGTAAGCGTAATTAAAATTGCAGGCTCCAACTTACGCGGCGATGGCGAACTTACCGAGAGGCAACGCCGCCATTATGGTAAAATATTGGATGAAGAAGCTGATAAGCTCAACGAGCTCATGAACAAACTGCTTTCCTTTACACAGATTGAAAATAAATCCATTACTTTAAAAGAGGAAGAGATTGATATAGAGAATTTTATTAGCCGGTATATTGATACCTTTAAAATTAAGTATGCCGACTTTAAAATTAAATTTAAAATAAACGGGGTTGAAACTTTTTACACCGATCCGGTATTATTAGGAAGTGTTTTCCAGAATCTTATTGAAAATGCCTATAAATATTCGCACCCTCAGCAAAAAGAATTGTTTATCACCATTTCGCATGAAAGGCGCAATATTGTGTTTTCATTTGCTGATAAGGGGATAGGGATACCAAAAAATGAATTAAATAACGTTTTTAAAAAGTTTTACAGGATAGAAAATCAATACAACCAAAACGGGAGCGTTGGCCTGGGTTTGGCATTTTGTAAAGAACTGGTTAATTTTATGAACGGTGACATCACTGTTTACAGTAAGGTTAACGAAGGTTCGGAATTTATAGTTACGCTTCCATACGAAAATTAAGATATGAACAAAGAAATTAAAATTGCGCTGGTTGAAGATGACGAGAACCTGCGTTTCCTGGTTGCAGAGCGTTTGCAATCAGAAGGTTACAAAGTACTGGAAGCCGGCAATGGTAATGATGCTGAAGCCATGATCCTGGCCGATCAGCCCGATATTGTACTGTTGGATTGGATGTTGCCGGGCAAGCCAGGCTCGGAAGTTTGCGCAAATATCCGTGAAAAAGGGTTTGATAAGCTCATCATTATGATGACCGCCAAGGCCCAGGATGTTGACAAAATTGAAGCTTACAACTTCGGCGTTTCTGATTATATCACTAAGCCTTACAATATGGATGTGCTGGTGGCTATGATCGAAAATAAGATCAAATTTTCGCTTAACAGCGAAAAACCTGAGTCATATCGTTTTGCCAACATGGAGCATCTACCTAACACGCACCTGCTTATCCGCGATGGTCGTAAGATAGAGTTGACCATCCTCGAAAACAGGATTCTCCTTTACTTCCTCAAAAACAAAAACAAGGTCATAAACCGCGAAGAACTGATGATGGAAGTTTGGGGTTACAATGCCGATGTAAACACCCGCACCCTGGATATGCACATAGTACGTCTGCGTAAAAAAATCGAAACCAATGCCGATTCGCCGCAGTACTTACAAACCGTAAGAGGGATAGGATATAAGTTTGTTTATAATCAGTAGTTTCAGTTTGCAGTTCTAAGCGGGCAGTTTGCAGGCCTTTAAAACCATGTCATTGCGAGCGCAGCGTGGCAACCGCACGTAGGTACAACCGCCTTGTATAGCATGCGATTGCTTTGTCGTCCTCCTCGCAATGACATTTTCAAGATATTCGCCTGTACACCCTCGCCACAATAAAATCTCCGAAAAAGGTTTTATCCTCAATTACGCTATACCCGGCGGTACTAAAACGCTTTTCAATGGCTGGTAACCTGCTGGCTTCTATACCGCAAAGCAGCCTGAAAAAAACAAACATGCTTTGGAGCATTACATTTTGCCACCAGCGACCGGTTAATTGAAAATCAGCATTAAGCCACAGCCCGTTTGGTTTGAGCAGGTTGTGCGAATGATAAAAAACGTTGTCTACCGTTTCATCCACAAAATTATCGAACAAAAAGGGCGTGACTACTACATCAAAACCTGCGAGAAGCCTTACGTTTTCAACGGCATCGTTAACAAAGGTAACCGTGTTTTCACCGGTGTGCCTTTTCTGCGAGAGGGCAGTCATATTAGCCGAAATTTCGACATAGGTAATATCTAAGCCTGATGGATGTATTTTGGCGAGTTCTTCCAGTATCCAGCCTGTGCCGCCACCAGCTATGAGTATTTTACTTTTGGGTGGAATAAAGCCTAATAAATATACCTGCGCGTTTATTAACGCCCGGCCATATACCAATCTTGAAAGCCGATCATAAAACCATGCCGAGTTGTTATAATTGGCAGCCATGTTTTAATGAAGGAAGTATTTAAGAGCATTGAAGGTAACTACAATAACATACTGTAAAATCAGCACGCCATCCATATAAAAAAAGTAGTAATACTCATTCTTTTCCCAGGCCGATTTAAAAATGAGCCAACCCGTAAGGAACATGGTAAGTGTGAGTGCAAAAAAATCAAGACTAAAGCCGTTTTGCCTGAACAGGAACATCAGCACAATATATCCGGCAAGCAGCACCTGGCAAAACAAATAAGCATTTTTTTCGCCCCAAACTACCGGGATGGTTTTTAAGCCCACTTTACGGTCATCAAAAAGATCGCGGATATCAAAGGGTATTGTTAGTGCACCTATAAATAAAAAGCGCTTGGCTATGAGAATGGTAGTATCGCGCATACTGATATCGGTGAGATGGTTATGCATCGACTCCAATACCGGGAACAACACGCAGCTCATTGTCCACACCAGCGTTATTAAAAAAGGCTTCAGACCGGGGATATTTCGCAGGCCAAATTTATGATCGCCAACGGTAAACAGGGGCAAACCATAACCAAACGAAAGGATGCTAAGGAATATAAGAAGGATCTTTGATTCAGTTGTGATTATAAAGAATAGTGGGATTAGCGACAGCAGCGAGACAATGGTAAACGTTACCATGAGCCTGTAGTGTGCAAAAAACCATCGTACCCTTTTATAGGGTGACCTTTGAGGCTTGGCCGGCCGGGTGATGAGGATACAGAAATTGTAAATGCCCAGGGTTGATGTAAATAACAAGCCCAATACAGGGAATACTGGTTTTGACCCTATTAAATGAAATGTTAGCAAGGCTTGTGCTACAGCACAAAGCGACATGAAAATATTACTGAAGAGCAGAAAATCTAATACAGACTGTAGTAATTTCTTCATCGGTAATGGGGCGCAGTATATGCCTGGATCTTTTAAGAAATCGGTAGCGACGGATCGTGGCCTGCTTTTAATGTAAATATCGTAATCTCCGGCAATATTCCAACCCTGCCGGTTAAGCCAACAAAGCCAAAGCCAACATTAACATATAATTGTTGCATATTTTCCTGATAATGGCCTGCCCACTCCTTATAAACATAGCTAATAGGGCTATACTGAAAATGTTCGGTACGTACACCAAACTGCATGCCGTGGGTATGGCCCGCAAACATGGCATCAATCTGCGGGTACTTAGGTAATACCTCGGCCCGCCAGTGGGATGGATCATGCGAAAGCAGAAGCTTTACCGGTAGGTCATCTGTATTTTTAACGGCCAGGTCCATACGTCCATATTTAGGGAAGCGGCTGTATTCGCTCCAGTTTTCAATACCTAAGATGCCTATTTCCTCTCCATTTACTTTGAGTCGGCGGTTTTCGTTCCTGAGCAGGTCCCAGCCCATGTTTTTGTGAGTGGCTATCAAATCGTCATGGTTTTTCTTTTTAGCTGCAGGAGAATCCCAATCGCCATAGTCGCCATAATCATGGTTACCAAGCGTAGAAAAAACACCAAGAGGTGCTTTTACCTTGCTGAAAATATCCTGGTAATCGCTCATTTCGCTTGCCTCACCGTTAACCAAATCGCCGGTGAAAAAAATGAGATCAGTTTTTTCCTTCAACAGCATTTCAACGCCGCCAAGCACTGCTTTTTTGTTATAGAAACTACCTGAATGAATATCTGAGATCTGCCCTATCCTTAACCCATCAAAAGCCTTTGGCAGGTTGGGCAGGTACATGGTTTGATAAAGTACATGATAGTCGTACGATGCTCTTGGCATGGCACTTTTAATGGCGGCTAATGGAACAGCAGCAGCAAGTAATCCGGCCTTTAACAGAAACTCCGAACGGGGGATGGTATCGGTGGTAGCAGCAGTTTCTTTATTGGTGGCGGTGGCAGGAGCAGTTGCAGTTTTCTTTCGTTTTAAAGTAATTTTTCGTCTGATATCATCGGCAAAAATGAACAGTATAAAAGTGAATTTGCAAATGAGCAGGATAAACGTAATCAATAAACAGGCTGCACGTACGCCAGTACCGGCTATGGTAATATAGCCGCCTGTTAAGAGCGCAGCTACAGTAAGGGCCGATGTTGTCCAATAAAAAATGGCGAATGCTTTTGATTGAAGCAGTCGCCATTTTTGGAATGCGCCGCGGATTCCGTGTAAAACATACCGGTCCGTCAGCAGCTCAATTATGATCCAGAATAAAATACTCAGCGCTTTAAAAATCATACCAGCGCCGTATATTTAGTATCTGTCGTCGTCAATATCCAGGTCGTCATCATCGGGCTGCAAGTTAAATAAACTATTAAACATATCCGAAAACGCGAAGCCATTATCAAGGAAACCTTTGTTCAGTTGTGAAAACTCCGACAGGCCGTGAAGTACAAATTCCATCAGCAGCAATTGCTGACTTTCGCTTAAACGCGGGTGGATCTTTTTAACCAGGTCTTTCAAACCGGCAACCTCTTCCAGGGCTTTTTTGTACTCCTGCATTGGCATATCATCAACCAAAGCTACATTGTTGCCATCGCCAAACCAGTTAATGATGGCTGCATATGGATTAGGGGCTTTAGCTTTCTTGGCCTTTTCAGGGTCAGGGAAAAATGAGAGTAATAAGCTTTTGATCGCTTTGCCAATCAGGATGTTGGCCACTTTACCCGGCCCTTCCAGCTCACCCTCGTAAACCAGCTCAATTTTACCGGTAATGGCCGGGATTACGCCTAAAAAGTCGGTGATACGTACAAAGGTTGTTTTTTCGTGGTTGATGATCATCCTGCGCTCGGCATTGCTGATCAGATTTTCATAAGCCGAAATAGTTAAACGTGCCGATACGCCCGATTTTTTATCGATGTATTCTGAATTGCGGGCTTCAAAAGCAATCTGCTCAACCAGGTTTTTCACTAATCCATCAGCCTCAATAGCTATACGCTGATCATCGGTAAGCGATGCTTCCTGCTGGGTGATCTTACGTGAAATTTCAACAGAACGCGGGTAGTGCGTCAGGATCTGGCTTTCGATACGGTCTTTAAGCGGTGTAACTATCGAACCACGGTTGGTATAATCTTCAGGGTTAGCGGTAAATACAAACTGGATATCCAGCGGTAAACGCAATTTAAAACCACGGATCTGGATATCTTTTTCCTGCAGGATGTTGAACAGCGACACCTGGATCCGGGCTTGTAAGTCGGGCAGCTCGTTGATAACAAATATACCACGGTGTGCACGCGGAATTAATCCGAAGTGGATCACACGCTCGTCAGAGTAAGTCAATTTCAAAGTAGCTGCCTTAATCGGGTCAACATCGCCAATTAAATCAGCAACAGTAACATCAGGCGTAGCCAGTTTTTCGGTATAACGCTCAGAGCGGTGGATCCAGCCGATAGGGGTATCATCACCTTTTTCAGTAATGATACTGTGCCCAAACCACGAAATAGGGTTGTAAGGGTCATCAAACAATTCTGATCCTTCAATATATGGAATATACTCGTCAAGCAGGTTAACCAACAGGCGGGCAATACGGGTTTTAGCCTGGCCACGCAAGCCTAACAATAAAATGTTATGGCGCGACAGGATAGCAGTTTGCAGGTCGGGAATAACAGTATCTTCAAAACCTATGATGCCTTCAAAACCACCTTCGCGTTTTTTAAGCTGTTCAATAAGGTTAGCACGTAATTCATCTTTAACCGAACGGCTCTTGTAGCCCGTTTGCTTTAACTGGCCGAGGGTTTTAATATCTAATAATTTACTCATTCGTTTGTTATGATTTCACCGATGTTTTATGATTCCACCGATTGATTTTGTTTTAATACTCCCCCTTTAGGGGGCTGGGGGGCTAACGAACAGTCTTTCGTCTGTTCCTGATGTAATCCTCAAAAATATATTCACCAAGGCCGTTCAGGGAGCTGTAAAATGCTTTGCCTCCATTGGTTTCTGTGAATTTACGAACAAACTGCTGCAAATAAGGGTCTTTGGCTATCATAAATGTGGTGATAGGTATTTTTAACCGTTTACATTGAGCAGCCATGTTAAGGGTTTTGTTAACCACTTTCCTGTCCAACCCAATACTGTTTTTATAATACCTGGTACCTTCCTTTAAGCAGGTTGGCTTGCCATCGGTGATCATAAAAATTTGTTTGTTGTGGGTTTTACGGCGGCGGAGCAGATCGGTAGCCAGTTCCAGACCCGCGTAGGTATTGGTATGGTACGGGCCTACCTGTAAATAAGGCAGGTCCTGCAAGGTGATAGGCCATGCATCGTTACCAAAAACAACTATATCCAATGTATCCTTAGGGTATTTTGTACGGATGAGCTCGGCGAGGGCCATGGCCACTTTCTTGGCCGGGGTGATCCTGTCTTCGCCATAAAGGATCATGGAATGCGAAATATCGATCATGAGCACGGTTGAAGTAAGGGTTTTATAGTCCATTTCCTCTACTTCAAGGTCGCGCTCGGTCATCATAAAATCGCCGATGCCGTGGTTAACCTGGGCGTTATGGATAGACTGGGTCATATCTATCTGGTCAAGACTGTCACCAAACTCAAATTCGCGGCGTTCGGCATTTTTTTCATCCCCCTGGCCTGATTGCGGAGAGCGGTGATTGCCTTTGCCTGATTTTTTTAGTTTGCCAAAAATCTCTTCCAGGGCTGATTGCCTGATGCTTTGCTCCGTTTTTGCGGTGATCTTAAACTCGCCGTTCTGATTGTCCTCATCAAGATAGCCTTTTTGCTTCAGCTCATCGATGAAATCGCCCATGCCATAATCATCGTTGGTGAGGTTGTATTGTTTATCGAGTTCGTTAAGCCAGGCTAAAGCTTCGCCGGCATCGCCCGATGTATAGTTGAGCAACTCGAGGAATAATTTCAATAATTCGTCAAATCCGCCTTTAGGGATTTGGTTGGGCTTAAATTTGGAAAATCCAAAACCGCGCATATTTTGTCCTTTCTGTACATAAAGGAACGGAATATTTTTATGAAAAGTTTTGCTATGAGAGTGATAAAGTAAATTGTTAGGTAAGTATGACAATTAGATTTTTGATTTCGGATGTTCGATTTCGGATTTATTTTTAATAACAGCAGCAGCGTATTAAACCAAATCCGAAATTAAAGATATGCCAAGCTATTCAGCAATTCAGGCGGATAAACCGGGTTTGCGCCGCGCTGGCTGGCTACGTATGAGCCTACTGAACAGGCTTTATCAACCACCTGCTGCATAGGTTTGCCTGAAAGAAGACCGGATACAAAAGTTGCCAGGAAGGCATCGCCGGCACCTACAGTGTCAGCTACTTTTACGGGGCAGCCGGGGCTGTCATAAAATTCATGATCGTGCCATACCAGTGCACCATGCTCACCGCGGGTTACGCAAATGGTTTGACTATGGTATTTTGAACGAAACTCGCCAATTTGATCACGCAGAGAAGCACTGCTACCACCGATGAGCAAATTAGCCTCTTCCTCGTTCATTTTCACAACATCGGCACGGGCAACCAGGGTTTCAATAGTTGATAATGTATAATGCGGCGGACGAAGGTTTACATCAAATACCTTTAATGCCGGGGTTTCATCAAGCAGGTTTAACAATGTTTCGCGGGTGGTAACAGTACGGCAAGCCAAACTGCCAAACACAATGGCCCGGGCCGCCTGGGCTGCCTTGGTGAGTGCGGTCGATGGTTGTATGTTATCCCATGAAACAGGTTGTGGAATAATATAAGTGGCGGTGTTGGTTTCATCAAGTTGTACAGTAACCTCGCAGGTTGGAAATTCATCGTCCTGCTGGATCAGGTCTGAATACAGGTCGTTGCTTTTTAAAAAGCCTATTAATGCGTCGCCGGAGTTGTCCATACCAACTGAGCTTGCAAAAGTTGTTTTTACGCCTTGTTGTACCAAATGCCTGGCCACATTCATAGGCGCACCGCCGGCTTTTTTTCCATCGCCAAAAGCATCCCATAAAACTTCGCCAAAACTCAATACCTGATTTCCCATAGTTATTTGTTTTTAGTGTCGATGAAATCCAAATATACTGTATTGTCTTAACCGGAATTAATTGAATTGAAGAATTAATTGAATTTTTTCTTTTTAATTCTGTTAATTCGGGCAATTCTTAAAATTCAGGTTCAGACAAAAGGCTATCTTTATTATATGAGAAAATTATTACTGAGTTTTGTGTTTATGCTCGTAGCTGTGTATTGTTTTGCGCAGGACAGGCAAGCCATCCTGAAAGTAATGCACACACAGGAAGAGGCCTGGAACCGGGGCAATATTGAGGAGTTTATGACAACCTACTGGAAATCAGATTCGCTGGTTTTTGTAGGGAAAACAGCTCCTACATACGGCTGGCAAACAACACTTGAACACTATAAGCAAACATATCCTGATAAAGCTGCTATGGGGCAGCTCACTTTTGATATTATACAAATAAAGGTACTTGATAAAACCAACGCCTTTGTTTTAGGCGGATGGAAGCTAACCCGGGAAAAGGATGCTCCCGGAGGGTATTTTACGTTGTGGTTCAGGAAGATTAAGGGCGAGTGGAAGATAGTTTGCGACCATACTTCGTGATGAGATTAGTGGTTGGAGATAAGAGATTAAATAAAAACGAGGTGCTGATTTAATACTGCTGCATGAAAAGAGGTTTGATCATTGGAAAGTTTTTGCCGCTGCATATTGGGCACATGACTTTGATAAGTTATGCCCTTGAACACTGTGATGAGCTTATAATAGTCATTGGTGCCAGTGATGATGAGCCTATTGCAGGCGATGTGCGGCTTGACTGGCTCAAAAAAACATACGCGGATAATGATAAGGTTAAACCTGTGTTATTAAGCTATGATGAGGCGATGTTACCGGGTGCCGGCGATTCGATAGAAAACATGTCGAGGCTTTGGGCCAGCTATCTAAAAAAGAACTTACCGCATATTGATGTGATATTTGCATCCGAGGCTTACGGCGCTTATATGGGCCGCTTTCTGGATTGCGAAAGTGTTATTTACGATGAGCCCTGCAAAGTTGTGCCCGTCGCGGCTGCAAGGATCAGGGAAGAGCCTAATTTATACCCGCATCTTTTACCTGAGGCTGTTAAGGAATATTATAAAAAACAGGCTTAATAAACAAAAACAGGCTGTATCATAAATCATGATCAGCCTGTTTTGTTCTTATTCGGATGCTCAAGCAATATCATTTGGGGTTGGATTGACTCTACTAACAAAGGGGGGTTAACAGGGTTAACACAATTTAGGGTTAACATTTACTTATGTAGCTAACAATCAGTTAATTGAGTGTTTTTTTGCCAAAAAAAGTGTAAACCCCCCATTTTGTAATAAATATTATCGGCTAACCTTCAATTCATAGGTAACGCAACAGTAAGGGTGGGCAATTTGATTTATGATACAGCCTTTTTTTGTTTATGATTGGCTTAATGCTAAAAACTTAATACTTCCGACTTTAAAAAGGCTTTCCTGCTGCCAGCTCCCTATTAGCCCATTTAACAGCCAGGCCTTCACGGTATTTAGCATACTTACCTTTGAATACCATTTTCAGGGCGCTGTCTACACCTCCTTTAACGGCTAGGTTATACAAGCTTGCTGCTTTACGGCTTATGCTTGCATCCCAGGCACGAAGACTTAGCGAGTATGAACCATCAACATATTTCATCCAGTGCCAGTAGCCTGTAGGCATAAACAGGGTATCGCCATGTTCAAGAAATACCTCAATGCCTTCCACGCCGTCAAGCGCCGGGAATTTTTTAACATCGGGGTTTAGCACATCATAATCCTCCAAAGCATAGGTAGCATTAGGGATACAGTACAGGCGGCGTTTCCATTTGTTTTCAAACAGGATCACATGTTTGCGACCGCCAAAGTGAGTATGGAAAATATGCGGAAGATCAATATCATAATGTAAAAACGTAACCGAGTTTGAACCGCCGAAGAACATGGCAGGCATACTCTCTAAAAAACCGCCCATCAAATCTTTAGGTAATACAATGTCATCTAAAAGCTGCGGAGCCTGTTTGAAGATGTTGAAGAAAAAAATCCTTAATTCGGTTGGTTTGCTGCGAATGAGATCTATGTACTCATCAAAAGGCATTTCAGTTGCCGATGAATTGATGGGTTTCGACGGATCGGCCTTTGAGTTGTCATACAGCGGCACTATTTTGTTGCCAACAACCTGTTTTAAATATTCGGGCGTCCATTTTTCGCGGGCAGGCCAGCTTTTGGTAAGCCCTTTGATAACCAGCGGGCGACGAGGGTCTAAATAATTCTTCTTAAAGTCTTCGGGAGAAATATTTTCAACCGTATCGATCGGGTTAAGGATGAAGCACATATATAGTTTTATTACTTTAGGGGGTTATGCTAATTTTAAGTTAAAGTTACAATATTGTTCCTTAGTTATTTATAAGCATTCAAAATAACGAAATAAACCCCAAAGTAGTATAAACATATTCTCAATATTATGGTCTGCCGGTAGCAAGGGCATCATGAGCTCGTTTTATAGCGAGGTTCTCCTTCCAGTCCATATACTCCTTTTTGAAACGGGCTTTCATTATGTTGTCAAACTTGCGCTGTATGGTTAAGTTATACAGGCTTTTAGCTTTAATAGCCCATGATTTATCCCAGGCACGAAGCGATATCGAGAATGAACCCGTAAGGTATTTCATCCAGTGCCAGTAACCGGTAGGCATAAATAAGGTGTCGCCGTGCTCTAAAATAGCCTCCTGCCCTTCAACACCATCAAGCGCAGGGAATTTGGTAAAATCCGGGTTTTCGATATCATAATCTTCAAGAGCGTAGGTTGCAAACGGGATACAATACAGGCGTTCTGTCCATTTTTGGTCAAACAACATTACATGTTTGCGGCCATTAAAATGCGTGTGGAATATATGGGCAAGGTCGATATCGTAGTGTAAAAATGTTACTGAGCCTGCACCGCCGAAAAACATGTTGGGATATTTATCCAGGAAACCGCCCATTAAATCTGACGGTGAACGGTAATCGTCCAGCAGTTTTGGAGCATGCTTTATGGGGTCGAAAAGGAAGATCCTTAAGTCGGTAGGTTGTTTTTGAATGAGATCGATATAGTCGCCAAACTTCATTTCGGTTGCAGATGCATTGATAGCTTTGGATGGATCGGCCTTTGAACTATCATACAGCGGAACTGTTTGATCGCCAACGGTTTCTTTAATATATTCGAAAGTCCATTTTTGGAGGGCTGGCCAGCTTTCAGTCGCTTTACGGATTATAAGCGGTTTGCGCGGATTTAAGTAATTGTTAACAAAATCCTCTTTGCTTATATTGTCTACACTGTCAATAGGTGTAAGCTTTATACTCATTTTTACAAATTAATTAACGAGCAAAATTAATTCTTTGTAAAAAATATGTAAACAATTTGAGGCAATTTTGAAGTTTTAATGACAGTGGTTTTCAGTAGCGAGTAGCTGTTTTTATAAGTAGTATAGTAAAACAAAAAGAGCTGATAGTTATTAACTGCCAACTCTTTTCAAAAATTCTTTTGCTAACTGCAACTACAACTGCCAAACTTAATTTGGCATCAGCACCGCATTCACCACATGGATAACGCCGTTACTTTGAGCAACATCGGCAATGGTGATCCATGATTTACCTCCTTTTTCGTCAACAAGGTATAATTTGGCCCCTTGCGACATTACCGTTATGGTGCCGCCGCTTAGTGTACCTAATTCGGTTCTGCCTTTACCTTCTTTTACTTTGGTCAGCAAGTCGGCAGTACTTAGCTTGCCGGGTATTACATGGTAAGTTAAAGTTTTTATGAGGCCTGCTTTGTTAGCTGGTTTCATCAGGTTATCAACTGCGCCTGCCGGTAATTTGGCAAAAGCTTCATTAGTTGGCGCAAATACTGTATAAGGTCCTGCTGCTGATAGCGTTGGTGCAAGCCCCGCTGCTTTCACTGCATTTACAAGTGTAGTATGATCTTTTGAACCCGATGCGTTTTGCACAATGTTTTTAGCCGGAGACATAACTGCGCCGCCAACTGTTTTCTGAGCGTAAGCTTTTGGAGCAATGGCAAAAGCCAATAATGCAAAAGTAGCGATGATTAGTTTTTTCATAATTTATAATAGTCAGGATAAGTATCATTTAAAGATACGATTAGTAAAGCTAAACAGATTTAAACATCATTTTGCTTTGTAACAATGTATTGACTGTTACCAGGCAAATTGGTTTAAAAGAATAAGCCCGCCGCAATATGATCAGCGTATAACTTACCTGTTGCACTAAGATAAATAACATTATCTTTTTGTATAATCCATTCCCTGTCGAGAAACTCGGCTGCAGCTTTGAGCAATTCATCGGACGCGCCTTTGGCTATCTGGTTCAGTTTGATTAACTCAAGGCCCCAGATAGTGCGTAGCGAAGTCATGATATATTCATTCAGACGGTTAGCTTCAGTGAGCTCCTCGGTTTCTGCCGGTAGTTTCCCGGTTTCAAGCGCCTGCATGTATTTTGCGTTATTGGCAATGTTCCACTGCCGGGTATCGCCATTATAAGAATGCGCAGATGGGCCGATGCCTAAATATTTTACACCTTTCCAGTAATTGGAGTTGTGACGGGAGTATTGACCGGGTTTGCAAAAATTGGATATCTCATAATGTTCAAACTCGTGGGCCAGCATAGCATCCATTAGCACCATAAATTGTTCGGCACTTTGGAGCTCGTTCATGGGGGGCTGCTTTTTTTTGTTGATGAAAGCCGCCAGCGCGGTTTGCGGTTCAACGGTCATGGAATAGGTAGATACATGCGGAACGCTAAGTTCAAACACCTTATCCAGGTTTTGTTTCCATTTGCTATCGCTGAGCATGGGGTAGCCATAAATTAGGTCGACAGTAATGTTTTCAAAGCCGGCGTCCTGGGCACGCTTTACTGAAGCTTCGGCTTCCTGCCCGCGGTGCACACGGTTCATCCAAACCAAATCCTCATCAAAAAACGACTGGATCCCTATACTGAAGCGATTTACCGGTGTTTGTCTTAGTGCTTTGAGTTTGTCCGGTTTTAGATCATCGGGATTGGCCTCCAAAGTTATTTCGGCTGTAGATGATACGGTGTGCAGTTCGGTAATGGTATTGATGATGATGCTGATTTCATCGCCGTTTAAAACAGAAGGAGTACCCCCGCCAAAGTAAATGGTTTCGATAGTTTCGCCGTTCAGATAGCTTTTTTGCAGTTTGATTTCTTTAATCAAAGCATGCAGCATTTCATCCTTGTACTTTAATGATGTGCTGAAATGAAAATCGCAATAATGGCAAGCCTGCTTGCAAAAGGGAATGTGTATGTAGATGCCTGCCATGCGGCAAAGGTAATGCAATTATTTTTTGGCTAAAGCCGGTATTTGTGCAATAAGGGTTTACGCTTTCTGCTATCTTTAGTTACCAATTATCCTGAACAATGAACTTTAAACACGCTGTATTTTTTATCGTCCTGTTATCCAGCACTGTGGCCAGTAGTCAGGTACGTAACAAAGCTATCCAAATTAATATCAGTAAACTGTTAAATGCCCGCCCTGTAACAACAATTACTGGTGGTAAGTTGCAAACCTGGGTAACCGGTATTGATGGTGGCGGTAAAGGAGATGGTTACCTTACGGCGGCTGCAGCAAAACTTAATGGCGATAAAAACGCGCATGCTTTGCCGGATAATCCATTGATCCCGGCTAATTCATCTCATCCCGCAATATTACTTCACTATAAAAACGGAAAGGAAGGCAATCAAACCCGCAATATAGCTGGGGCGGATAGTTTTAGTTTTGATGTACCTCATAAAAAATATTCGGGTTTATATCTAAGCCTTACCAGTTCTGAAGGTTCTTCGCAGCTGCATATCAGGTTAACTTATACCGACGGCAGCGAAATCACGGATTTTCTCCTTCCCGACTATTATAATGATCTCCCAGAAAGTGACCCCAATTTAAGCTATGCTGTACATAACCTGGCCAAATGGGGGCCGGGAAATAAGATGACCGAAAATGATCATCATAATATTGATGTATTGAATATTCATCCTGATCCCGGGCGGGTTCTTAAAAAAGTTGCTGTAAGTAAAGATAAAGCCGGATACCTTGTGTTCTGGGCTGCTGCGGGTATTACGGAGTAATGTACTTTTAATTGATGATGTCTTTTGTGCCAATACCGTATTCTTGTGCAAAGGAAGTGCATAGAGCATGGCCTGGCATGCGGCTATGCTCTACACACGCCACATGCCATATAACGCCTTGTTTATTGCAACATAGCTACAAAGCCGCCTCCCGGCGATAGCTTCAGAGTAATCGTATCTGTTGGATTGAGTAATCTTTCTTCGCGATGGACAGATGCGTTGGTATCTGCCCCATCATATATCAATGTGCCTTTCGTTGAGTGTTGCAGAAAGTTTAACGGAACCTTTATTTCGCGTGCATCGGCACCATTCATTACGCCAACCCACCAGGTGTTTCCTTTTCTGCGTGCATAAGCAACAACTTCCCCCATTTGGGTACAGCTTAAAACTTTTGTCTCATCCCAGGTTGTAGGTATCTTCTGAAATAAATCAAACATTGGGCTCTCCAGGTAAAATTTATATTCGTCTGCGAAATGCGTGATAGGAGAAAGATATACAATGGATTGAGCAAATTCATGGGCCCAGGTGAATTTTTGCGATGTAAGTTGCTCCGGATTTAGTATCACCGGGGTAAAATCTGCAGCACCGGCAGTAAAACGTGTAAATGGTAAAGATACCTCATGTTCAAACGGCGCTACTCTTTTATACCGGGTCATGTGATATTCGTTACCCCTAACGGCTTCCCTTGTAATATCCATGGGATAGGTTCTTGTTAATCCTGTTGGTTTTACACTTCCATGAAAATTGAGCATCAGTTTAAGGTCTGCGCAATCTTGCATGGTACCCATGTACCATTGCATAATGGAGGACGTTGGGTAAGGGATAAAATCGATTTTAATACCTGTCGCACCCAAATCTTTGATTCGCTTTAGATACGCATAGCGCGCCGCCGCCGATCGCATTTCTTTAGAATCAACCCAAACAATTGATTTTACACCAACACTTTTTCCGTATGATATTACATCTCCCAAAAGCTGCCATTGATCTTTACCTGGCTCACTCCAATTTCTCCACCCGTCATCCACTAAATAATATTCCCATTTTAATTTAGCCGCCGCATCATACCAACTTTTTTGGTCGGCGAACCTGGGGGCGCCAACGCTCCACCATTGCCATAAGCAACGGCCTGGCATTACCCAACTAAAGTCGCTGCCTTTTTGCGGTGCCGGGCACAGATTCATGAGCAGGTCTGAGTTTACAAGTTCAGTTAAATTTGAGGCTATGATGGTTGCTCTCCATGGAGATACTTTTTGCTTTTCATAAATACCTTTAAGTACAGCATGTCCGGCACTACTGTCCGGTTTTACTTCCCATCCCTTAGGTGCAAAAGGGAAGTTTGCTTTAAAGGAATTTTCATGGCGTATAAAAGACATGTCTGAAAAGTCTTCGCAATCTGCTTCGGAAACAGATGCAAAAAGCCCGTTTACATTAAAAGTTAAGGGACCCATTATTGGTGTATTTTGAGGAACAGACGGCAACGAGGTTACATGGCTTAAGCCTTCATAACTTTCGCTATAATCCGACCAGGCAACCTGCTCTACTTTTCCCGAAAACGCCCACGAGGTTGAGTCGGCATTGATTTTTTGGGTATTATAAGGTAATGTGTAGCGTACAGCTATACCATCATTATAAGCGCGCACTATCAAGTTGAATTTCTTCCCGGCTGTTATTAACGGAATCATCATCTCGTTGGCTTCATTATGTGCCAATTTGTGAGCCCCATTAACGATATAAGTTTCTTTTATCTTTTTATTTGAAGGGGCACCGGCAAATTTGGTTTCAACACCCAGGTCGGTACCATCAACAGTTAAACCCAGGCGAGACGGGGCTATCAGCATTGCATTATTAACTGCTGCTTTATATAACAATTTGCCTTTTGAAATGAATATGCTGACATTAATTTGCCGATTGGGGCTGCTAACTATAACGGTGTTTTGCAGGGCATATCCTTTGTAGGATAAACACAGGATTAATAATAATAACCGGATATTTATTTTCATAATTTACACTTTTTGGCATTTAAATTATTATATGTAAAATTTAAATGTTCCAGATCGGCATTTAGGTTAACTGTTTAATTATTGGTTTTGATCTCACGCTGATTATTTGACCATCAGGCTGTTAATAATCTTTAGGTTTAGCCTAAATTTCTCATTAATCCGTTAGGAGGTTAGTTATCGCAGCTAATGTAACAACAAATATATTTTGCCGATTTCTCCTCCGATTGTATTAATTAGACTTTTCTTTATAAGAATCCGACTTTTTAATAGAGGGCAGGGACTAAGCGTTCAAATAAAATTCAAAAAAAATATTAATTGATAAAATTCTGGTTCAGATAATTACCCTACTTTTGCAAAAAATAATAAGCCCTGTTTTAAGCTTTGAGAATCCGTTTGGTTATTTGGTGTTGCCTGCTTTTTTTGTTGAATGGCGTTGCCGCTTTTGCGCAACAGGATTCAACGGTGGCTGATACACCTTTAAAATCACCTGTACGTGCTTTTCGCCCCGGCAATTCGGTACTTGATTCGGTGGCCAACGCCATGCAAAACAGGGATAAATTTATTGCCGATTCCGTTGCTATGCGTTACCTCAGGGTGCCCGACGCTGCCATGCGCGCCGAATACGCCGATAGTGTTTTTGCCCGCGAATTATATCATGGATATGGCTTTCTTGATCTTCATTCAAGGTCAAAAAGCAGGGTAATGGAAGGGCACTACCGTCCCTCGCGTGATCCCTGGGTTATTGTGATTATTATTGCCATGCTGCTATATACAGCTATCCTTAATCTTGCCCTCAGTAAAGATGTAAGTAATGTATTTACCTCTTTTTATAGCAAGCGCGTGCTTTCAATAGCCGGTAAAGAAGAGAGTCCGGTTAGCTCCTGGGCTTTCCTGGGTTTATTTTTACTGTTTTGCGCTACGTTTGGTTTGTTTTTATATCAACTGGCGGCGTACAAAGGCGTTTATTATAAAATAGCAGGCAGCGGCCTGTTTACCTTCCTTACCATTGTGATTATTATATTGTTCTCGTTTAAGTTTTTAATACTCAGGTTTTTAGGGTTTGTGTTTGATATTAATAAGCTTGTGAGCGAATATCTTAATATTCTGCATCTTACCTATTTTAACATATCGTTTGTTTTTTTACCGGTAGTTATCTGTTTCAGCCTGCTCGGGGCGCAATATATCCCGGTATTACTAACAGCCACACTCGTTATAATCATCGTAATTTTTATATGGCAATATATCAGGAGCAGCGTAAATATAATTTCTACCTTTCGATTTCATAAGTTTTATTTATTTACGTATCTTTGTGCCCTCGAAATTTGCCCTGTTTTGATTTTAATAAAGGCATTGAATATTAAAATTTAGGTTATTAAAAGCACTGAATTGGAAGATAGAAAGAAAAAGGTTAAAAGCATACTGGTTACTTTGCCTAAGCCCGAAAATGATAAAAATCCTTACGCCGAGCTGGCTAAAAAGCTTAACCTGAAAATTGATTTCAGATCATTTATTCATGTTGAGGGTGTGCCTGCAAAGGATTTCAGAAAAGAGAAGATCAATCTGGCTGATTTTAGCGCGGTGATCTTTACCAGTCGTAACTCGGCCGATCATTTTTTTCGCATATGCGAAGAAATGCGTTTTGAAGTGCCGGTTGAAATGAAATACTTTTGTCTTTCGGAAACCATTGCGCTTTATCTTCAAAAGTATATTCAATACCGCAAACGCAAGATCTTTTTTGGCAAGCAAACAGCTGCCGACCTGGCAGAGGTATTGAAGAAACACTCATCCGAAAAGTTCCTTTACCCGTGCTCAGATGTTGCTGCCGAAGAAACCCAGCGCTTTTTGCTGGAGAACGGGTATAACTTTACCCCGGCTGTGCTTTTCCGCACTGTTTGCAGTGATCTTTCAGATTTGGCTGATGTGTTTTACGATGTTATAGCATTTTTTAGCCCGTCAAGTATACAATCGCTGTATAAAAACTTTCCCGATTTTAAACAAAATAATACACGCATTGCCGCCTTTGGGGCAACTACCCATAAGGCTGTGCTTGAGGCTGGTTTAATTTTGGATATACCTGCTCCAACCCCTGTTGCGCCATCAATGACCATGGCTATTGAGCAATATGTAAAGCTTGTGAATAAGTAGATTATAAATTTATTTAACCCGGCTGCAACTTTTTATAGTATTTACCCGTATAACCGCTAACTAATTGTCATATTAACAATTGGTTAGCGGTTTGTTAATTATATGGCGTTTTGTGCTGTATTGATAAGATAAGTATACAGTTTATCGGTTCATAAAGCCAAAATATCGTTTTTTATAGCTTACATTGAGTAAAATGTAATATATTCGGGCGTCGCATTGTGTTATAGTTATATAACTGATTTTGAATTGTAAAATGAAGCAGATATACTTTTTAGTAGTAGTTTTAGCAGGTAGTGTATTAAGTGGTTGTGGCCGCGGCGGTGGCGACCGGGGTGAAGTTGTGGGGGTTCCTGCAAGGTCGTTTAGGGCCGAAGTTCCTTACGGCATGGTTTATATTCCGGGTGGAAGCTTCCTTATGGGGCAAACTGATCAGGACGTAACTTTTGCCCAGATAGCGCAAACCAAACAGGTTACAGTTTCGCCATTTTTTATGGATCAAACCGAAACCAGCAACAGTCAGTATAAAATGTTTGTTAACTGGGTTCGCGATTCAATAGCAATTAGCAGTTATATTAACGATAATAAATATTTCATTCAGCCTAAAGCCGGAGCCGGCAACAACAATGGTGGCAAAAAGTTCATTAACTGGGATTATGTTAAGAAAAATCCTATCTGGAGCAGCAAGAACGGCCAGGCAAGCAATGCCCAAAAATTGCAGGGTATGTATTACCAGGGTGATGATCGTGTATTTGACCGTAATGAGGTTGACGTTCGCCTGCTAAAATAT
Organism: Mucilaginibacter sp. Mucisp86; assembly: GCF_047324315.1. NCBI lineage: Bacteria > Pseudomonadati > Bacteroidota > Sphingobacteriia > Sphingobacteriales > Sphingobacteriaceae > Mucilaginibacter > Mucilaginibacter sp. Mucisp86. The sequence continues at coordinate 1,868,033 of NZ_CP168503.1, read as the reverse complement.
AATTACGCTTTGTTTACCCTGCGCGATGCAGCAGATCACCATAATGATAAATCAAAACATCGTTCTGATTTCATTGTACGCGATACCGTGCCTGTATATCCTGACACCTTAGTTTGGTTAAGCGATTTTTCATACGCTGCAAACGAGCCAATGGTTGAAAGCTATTTTTCACATCCTGCTTTTCGTAATTACCCTGTTGTGGGTGTAACATGGAGACAGGCAAGGGCTTATAGCGTATGGCGTACACGTTATAATGATGCTTATAAAGATAAACGCCGCTTACCTCACCGCGCTCCATATAGCTTGCCAACAGAAGCTGAGTTTGAGTATGCAGCACGTGGCGGCAGGATAGGTACCGATTATCCGTGGGGTGGCCCTTATATTAAAAATGCTAAAGGTTGCTTGCTGGCAAACTTTAAACCCGGTCGTGGTAATTATACAGATGATGGCGGGGCATATACGGTTCCTGTTCGTTCATATTTCCCTAATGATTACGGCTTATATAATATGGCAGGTAACGTGGCCGAATGGACATTATCTGCTTTTGACGAATCGGCATCGACATTTGTGCACGACCTTGCACCAACCTTTAATTACGAAGCTAAATCTACCGACCCCGAAATATTGAAACGTAAAGTTGTACGCGGTGGTTCATGGAAAGATATAGGATATTTTCTTCAAAATTCAACCCGGACCTACGAATACCAGGACACCGCTAAATCATATATCGGTTTCCGTTGTGTAACCCATTATTTAGGGCGCGACATCACAGACAAACGCTAATTCAAATTAGTTAAAGCAAGCAAACAATCAAATCAAAAAATAACAAAGTTTACTTCTGAATTATTATTATGGCTGGAAAGAAAAAACCTTACGGAATAGGTAACATCGTATCATGGGGTGCTACAGTGGTGATTATAGGGTTAATGTTTAAAATTTTGCACTGGCCTGGTGCCACCTACTGGATAGCAGGAGGGCTTATTACTGAAGCTATACTGTTTTTTATACTGGGTTTTCAGAGAGAAGACAAAGAAATTGATTGGGTACGCGTATACCCCGAGCTGAGCGAAGATTTTCAGGGCGAGCTTCCAAAAGCAACTGTTAGAAACGCTGGCGTTAATGCTGGTCCTTCAACAACGGCTGCTTTGGATAAAATGATGGAAGATGCCAAAATCGGCCCCGAGCTGGTGCGCAGCCTTGGCGATGGTTTACGTTCATTTGGTGATAAAGTAGCAGCTATATCACGTGTTACCGATGCCGGTGAAGCTACTATTGCGTTTACAAGCAAGGTTAAAGATGCAACTGCAAGCTATGAAAAGTTAAGTGTTTCTTTTGAAAAAGCATCGGCTAATTTAAATGAGATGGCTAACTCAAATGTCGACTCAAAGGCTTATCATGATCAGGTTAACCAATTAGCTAAAAACTTATCGGCACTTAATGCTGTGTACGAGCTGGAATTACAAGATTCAAGCGCGCATTTAAAATCAATGAATAAATTTTATCAGAACCTTGCGCTTACCATGAACAACTTTAATGAATCAATGGACGATTCAAGGCAGTTTAAGGAAGAGGTTGGTCGTTTGGCTAAAAACCTGGCATCATTAAACGCTATTTATGGTAACATGCTTACTGCCATGAACCAGCCACGTGTTTAATTATAATTAATTGATTGATTACCAAGAAAAGAATTAGAATAGATGGCCGGAGGTAAGGAAACCCCAAGACAGCGAATGATAGGTATACTATACCTGGTACTATTGGGCCTTATTGCCCTTAACGTACCGGATAGCCTGTTAGACGCGTTTAAGAATATTACAAATAGTTTGGATGCATCAACCAAAAACGTTAACACTGGTTTACAGGCCACATATAGCGCTTTTGAGGCTACCAAACTGAAAGAACAAGCTGAAAGGGCTAAGCCTATTTATGATAAGGCTAAACAGGCAAGTGCTATAGCTGCAGAACTAAATACTTACGTTGAGCAGTTAAAAGCCAAATTGATTGCAGAAGGTGGCGGCATTAACCCGGAGATTGACGATGTTAACGCCCGGGATAATCTGGATATTTCGCCCCGTATCATGATCAACCAAAGAAATGGGGAAAAGCTGAAAGCTAAAATTGACGAAACCCGTCAAAGACTGCTTCAAGCCCTGGGTAAAGACAGCGCGGGTGTACAGTTTTCACTGAATACCATAGCACCCAAGCCACATGGTGATGTTAAAAAATCATGGCAGGAAGCTAACTTTGGCGATGGTATACCGTTAGGTGCAGCGCTTACTACTTTAGCCAAAATAGAAGCTGATAATAAGAATGCCGAAAATGAAGTTGTTAAGAAGTTATTAGGAAAAATTGATCAGGCACAGGTTACACTTGATAAATTTAGTGCTGTAGTGGTAGCTCCAAGCAGCTATGTTATAGCCGGACAACCTTATACTGCCCAGATCTTTTTAACTGCTTACGATTCAAAATCAAACCCTGATATTACTGTTAATGGTAGCAGGGTTTCTGTAACAGAAGGTAAAGGTAATTATACCATTACCGCAAGCGGTGAAGGAAAACATAGCGTGGAAGGTTTTATCACGGTAAAAAATAATACAACCGGCAAAAATGATTCATATCCCTTTAAGCAGGAATATACGGTTGCAAGGCCCTCGGCGGTTATTTCTCCTGATAAAATGAATGTGCTTTATATAGGTGTCCCTAACCCTATCTCTGTATCTGCACCGGGAGTATCTGCAAGCGACTTAAACGTGCATTTTAGCGGAGCCGGCTCTTTGAGCGGTTCAGCTGGACATTATACGGCTACAGTAAGCAGCATAGGCAGGGCTACTATTTCTGTTAGTGGTGCAAAAGGAGCAGTATTAGGTTCAACAGAGTTCCGTATTAAAAGGATCCCTGACCCTAAGCCACAATTTGCCGGTAAAAGCGGTGGTAACACCAGCTCGGCCAATATCAAAGCGCAGGACAGGCTTTTTGCCCAGCTTGATAACTTTGACTTTGATGCTAAATTTAACGTAACGCACTTTACTATGCTGGTTGTAAAACCACGCCAGGATGCCATTATTTTATCAGGCTCGGGCGGTGAGTTAACCAGTGCTATGCACAGTGCTTTAAATACGGTTACACCAGGAACTACTGTGATATTTAAAGATATCATTGCAGTAGGCCCTGACCATTCACCACGGTCACTTGACCCGATTGTATTATCCGCAAATTAAGCGCGTATGAAAAAGAGAATTTTAGTTGTTATCCTGTGCCTTGCATGCGTAAGCGCCTACGCGCAAAAAAAGCGTACAAAAAGGCCTGCAAAAAAAACAACCACAGCCAGACAAGTAACGCAGAAACCTGTACAGGTTCAACCGGATAACGTAACCAGCCAGCAGCCGCTTGATACAGCACGTAAAATCGCCGCAAAACCTTTTGACAGGCCACTTGATGGTTACTATAAGAAAAATAATATCATTAATGCCAAGGTTACACCTTACCCTAACCTGCGCGAAAATGATGTTGCGTTTGCAAAACGTGTTTGGCGTGAAATTGATGTACGCGAAAAAATGAACCAGTACCTGGCTTCACCTAAAGGTCGTTTAATTGACGTGTTGCTGGATGCCATTACCAGGGGCGAGCTTACAGCTTATGACCCTACTCCGGGTAAAAAAGATGATCCGGGAGGCGATGGTTTTACCACTCCTTTAACAGGTGCCCAGGCCCGCGGCCGTTTAGCATCTGACAGCAGTGTAGTTGAAAAACGCGATAAGGACAATAACGTTATATCATCAACACTTGTTGCTGGCGAATTTAATCCGGATAGCATACTTAAGTTCCGTATCAAGGAAGATTGGATCTTTGACAAGCAGCGCTCGGTGTTTGAGCCCCGCATTATCGGTATTGCTCCAATGATCAAACCCAAAGGAACCGGTACACTTGATGTAGACTATCAACCAGCTTTTTGGATATATTTCCCTGAAGCACGCCCGGTACTTGCAACTAAAGAGGTAGTTAGCCGCAGCAGTGATGCCACAGGTTTAAGCTTCGACGACGTATTTATCAAACGCATCTTTACCAGCTATATCGTAAAAGAAAGTAACGACAAGGATGAGCGTATAAAAGATTATGCCCAGGGCATTGATAAGCTTTACGAATCGGAAAGGATTAAAAAATCCCTTTTAGATTGGGAGCTTAACCTTTGGCAGTACTAACAGGGTAAAGATTAAACAAGATTTTACAAAACAGGCGATGAATTTTCATCGCCTGTTTTTGTTTTATGAGCCTTTTGCTTTTGGAGTTTATCATGGGGCTTAAAAGTAAAAATATAGAGTCATGTTGAACTTGTTTCAACATGACTCTCGCTAATCAACTATGCTAAGCAAATCTGCTACTTGTGGGGTGGGTTGCCGAAACAAGTTCGGCACGACGTTGCGATGGATTTAATAGGCCATTCTCACCTCCCGCCTGACCAATAACTTAAAGCTTTCGACCAACTCCCCAAAAAATCCGACCAACTCCCGAAAGTGGGGTAAATAGTGCCTTTTTAGCGTTTGCCGAGCCCTTTCGGGGCTTTGTCTATTTATATCAACAGCTGGTATAACTCTTTTTAGCAGTCAAAATATATGTTGTTCATTTGATCATTGAAAACAACAACACAACATATTTTAAAACATTAAAACCTTAAAGCCATGAAAACCTCAATAAAATTATCAGCCTTATTTGTATTATTAACTGCAGGTGTATTTGCTACCACAGTAGCCAAAGCCGACGAAGGTAATGCCGACATTACTCCCAAAGCCAAAGAAGTTGTAAGCTTTAAAGCCCTTGACCACGATCGCGGCTTGAAAGTGAACTTCGCCAAAACTGAAAGCGGAAAGTCAGTTGTAAAGGTTTACAATAAAGATAATGAGCTTTTATTGAAAGACATTGTGCCCAGCAAAACTGATGTGAGCAAAGGCTATGTGTTAAACGGTTTAGCAGATGGTGAATACACTATGGAAATCTACACTAATAACCAGGTGGTTAAAAAATCAATCCATGTTTACCAGGATGGCGATCAAAAATCATTTTATATAGCTCAGTAATAAAAATTACTACCTCAATATATAAAGAAGGCCCGGTTGATTGAACCGGGCCTTTGTTTTTTAGAAAATCTCAGATATTAGCCTTGTTCAATCTCTGCTCCGCCACCAAAATACATTAATATTGCTTTAGCCTGTTTAAGATTCACTACTTCAAGCAATGTTTCTTCATTAGCTTCCCTGATCTTCTTTACCGATTTAAAGTACTTAAGCAGCTTTTCGGCGGTAGTTTTGCCTATGCCTTCTATCAGTTCAAGCTCGGTCACCAATGTGCCTTTATCGCGTTTTTTACGGTGGAAAGTGATCCCAAAACGGTGGGCTTCATCGCGCAGGTGCTGGATCACTTTAAGCGTTTCTGATTTTTTGTCGAGATATAACGGATATTGGTCATTAGGATAGTAAAGTTCTTCCAAACGTTTGGCGATGCCTATTACAGTTACTTTTTTATCTATACCCAATAATTTGAGACTGTGCATAGCCGATGATAACTGCCCCTTGCCGCCGTCAATTACGATAAGCTGTGGTAACTCCGTCCCTTCATCCAGCATGCGGCGGTAACGACGATGTACGGCTTCTTCCATAGTGGCAAAATCGTTAGGGCCTTCAACGGTTTTAACATTGAAGTGGCGGTAATCCTTTTTAGATGGTTTTCCATCTTTAAATACCACAATGGCCGATACCGGGTATTTGCCCTGGAAGTTAGAGTTATCAAAACATTCAATATGGCGTGGCAGTTGGTTCATGCGCAGGTCTTTCATCATCTGCGTAAGTAAGCGCTCGGTACGAATCTCTGGGTTCAGCTTTTCGTATTGGTCAATCTTTTCTTTTTTGAAGAACTGTACATTCTTTTGCGAAAGATCAAGCAGCTTACGTTTTTCGCCGAGTTTAGGTACCGTGAATTTGATGTTAGGATGGTCTTCAAGGTCGATATCAAACGGAACAATGATTTCCTTGCTGTCGCTACTGTAACGGCTCCTGAACTCGGATATGGCCAGCGTGAGCAATTCCTCATCGCTTTCATCAAGCCGTTTTTTTAGCTCGATGGTTTGCGTTTGGATGATAGTGCCATTCATCACCTTGAGGAAGTTTACAAAAGCGAGTTTCTCTTCAGATGCAATGCTGAACACATCCACATCGGTAATAGATGAGTTAACAACGGTTGATTTGCTCTGATAATTTTCAAGCAGTTCAAACTTGCGTTTAAGCCGGTGGGCCAGTTCAAAGTTCATCTCCATGGCAGCAGCTTCCATTTCATTTTTTAAACGACGAAGAACCGCACCTATTTTGCCATTAAGGATATCTTTAATTTCCTCGATGCTATTATCATAGTCTTCTTCGGTTTGATAGTTTTGGCAGGGGCCTTTGCAGTTACCCAACTGGTATTCCAAACAAACCTTAAACTTACCTTTGTCTATGTTTTCGCGGGTGAGCTGCAGGTTGCAGGTACGTAATGGATAAGTTTCTTTAATAAGCCCTAAAATATTATGCATCATACTAACCGATGCATAGGGGCCAAGGTATTTGGAGCCATCTTTTATGATACGGCGGGTCCAGAAAATGCGTGGGTAGTTTTCGTTCTTAATGATGATCCATGGGTAGGTTTTATCATCCTTAAGCATTACGTTGTAACGCGGCTGATGCTTCTTGATCATGCTGTTTTCCAGCAGCCAGGCATCAACCTCAGTGTCAACGATGGTAAAAGTTATAGCACGGATTTTGGATACCAGTACCCTTGTTTTGGCATTAATATGGATATCCTGGTTAAAGTACGAGCCAACACGGTTGCGCAGGTCCTTGGCTTTGCCAATATATATTAACTCCTGCTCACTATCCCAGTATTGATATACCCCGGGTTTGTGGGGGATATTTTTTAGTGCTGCCCTATAATCGAATTGGTTCATTAGTTCATTAGTTCACTGGTTCATTGGTCTGCTTGGTGATTGTCCCCTGCTTTACCAATAAATGCAGTTTATCGTTTATTACTCTCCCTTGTCATTTCCGTCCCGCTTGCCAATGAATTTAAGGTACGCATTTAATTTGAGATGAATGACCTGGAGCTTTTCAAACAGATCGTTGAATTGCTCCTCCGTTATCAGATTTCTTTTCTTTGACTTTTGTAGCCAGCCTTTTGTTTCCAAAATTGAACCACGGCTAAAGTAACAGAAATTGCGGTTTTCTTTATAGTGGTACCTTCCATAGCCTTCCGCGATATTTGCACTGATAGAATCAGCTGAACGGACTATTTGTTTTCCAACAGTGTCCTTAGTAAAATAGTCCCATGAGCTTACAATAAACCAAATCTCATCACTAAAACTATCAGCCAATCTGTATACCTCTAAATCTTCGAGCGAGTGATGACTCATACTATTGAACTATTTACCAATGAACTAATGAACAAGTGAACCAATGAACTATCAAAATCCCAATTTCTTATCTACATCAGTAGTTCCCTGTTGCTGCTGGTTATAGGCTCCGCAATCCAATATGATGCTAACCCCGTTTGCAGGGGCGTCAAAATCAACATTCTTTTTAATACCCAATGCCTGGTTAGCGTACACCTTTTTCATGTACATGGCAAATATTGGCAGGGCGCTGTTAGCTCCTTCCCCAAGGCGGGTGCTCTGGAAGGCGATATCACGATCTTCACAACCTGTCCACAAGCCGGTAACCAGTTGTGGGGTTATGCCGATGAACCAACCGTCGGAGTTATTTTGGGTTGTTCCTGTTTTGCCGCCGATCGGGTTGCGCAAGCCGTATTTGTAGGCTAACCTTGAGCCGGTACCATCTTCAATAACACCTTTAAGCATGTAGGTCATTACATAAGCTGTTTGCGGGTTCATGGCTTGCACCACACGTGGAGTATGCGTATACAATACGTTGCCATTTTTATCCTCGATGCGTAAGATATAAGTAGGTTCTGTCCACAAACCGTGGTTAGCGAAGGCCGAGTAAGCAGCCGTCATCTCAAAAACTGAGGCATCAAACGTACCCAAACATATTGAAGGATAAGGCGGAACATTAGTTGTGATGCCCATTTTTTTGATCAGCTCAACAACAGGCTCCGGTTTAACTTCGCCCATAACGTGGGCGGTAACCCAGTTTTGCGAATGTGCTAAAGCCTGCCTTAAAGTAATGAAACCCTGTAATGTTTCGGATGGTGAGGAGCGCGGGCACCACGGCGCACCATAACCGCGGATGGTATCAGGCACGTTATTGATTTTCATACATGGAGAGTAACCATTATCAATAGCCACGGCGTAAGTAAACGGTTTGGCTGTTGACCCTACCTGGCGTGTGCCGTTCTTCACCTGGTCATACTTAAAGTGTTCAAAGTTGGTACCGCCCACCCAGGCTTTAACATAGCCGGTTGTTGGGTCCATACTCATGAGCGCATTACGCAATAACATCTTACTATAAATGATACTGTCGATAGGACGCATCATGGTATCGATATTGCCATGCCAGGTAAACAGGTTAAGCATGGTTTTGGTCTGGAAGTTTTCCTGAATTTCTTCGTCAGATTTTTCCTGTTGTTTCAGTTGCTTGTACCTGTCGGATTTTTGCATACCCTGATCAAGCAAAAACTTAAAGTTGTGGATGCTTTTGTACAGGTTACGGCCGCGCCAGTGATCATTGAATTGAGCCTGCAGGTCCTTCATGTAATCGCGCTGCGCATCCTCCGCATATTGTTGCATGGTGGCATCAATAGTGGTATATATTTTTAAACCGTCGCGGTCAAGATCATAAGGAGTGCCATCCGGGTGGTTAATGTTCTGCTCTTTGAAGATCTTTTGAACTTCTTTCTTCAGTACCGAACGGAAGTAAGGGGCAAGGCCGTCAAAGTGATTATTCTGGTGAAAATCAAGGCCAAGGGGTTTGCGTTTATATTCTTCGGCCTGGCCTTCGCTCAGAAAACTTTGCTCAACCATACGGTTTAATACCAGGTTACGTCTTTTAAGTGCATTATCCGGGTGGCGGATAGGGGAATAAATGCCCGGCCCATTAACCATGCCTATTAACAAAGCGGCCTGATCGGGTGTTAATTTATCGGGCGTGGTATTAAAATAGGTATGCGCTGCCGATTTAATGCCATAAGTATTGTAAGCGCCAAAATCAACCGTGTTGAGGTACATGGTCAGGATCTCTTCCTTGGTATAATGACGTTCAAGCTTAACAGCCGTAACCCATTCCTGTAGTTTTTGAATGATCCGTTTAAACGGATTGGCCGATCGTTCGGAGAAAAGGTTAAGTGCCAACTGCTGGGTTATAGTACTGCCGCCCTGTTTTTGCCCGATGAGCAAATGCGCGAAAATGGTAAAACTCCGGCCAAAGTCGATGCCCGAGTGGTCATAAAAGCGTTTATCTTCAGTAGCAACCAAAGCATTAATCACGTTGGGCGACAATTCGCGGTAAGTAACGTTTGACCTGTTTTGAATATAGTAAGTACCTAAAACCTGCTTATCAGATGAGATGATCTCTGTAGCCTGGTTGCTTTTGGGGTTTTCCAAATCGCGGAACGAAGGCAGCTGCCCAAATACATCAAAAATGGTAAGCGTTATCATGATAATCACAAAAGCAAAAAGGGCTATCACTGTACGCCATATGTACCAGTTGTATCTTCTGATATCGGCAGGCTGAAGTTGATTTTTCGAGTTAAACCTTGTATTAGTGGTTCTCATTTTTTAATAAAATTTCTGGTAGTAGTCAAAATAACTATCCAATATACTTTGGGTTGCTAATTTATCCAGATTTTCTTTGGTAATGATAAAAAAGCTGTATTTGTCCCTCGGTACCTTCATAATATCGGGTAGCAGGGGTACAATGGTGCGGGCATAATCCTTGGCATCGGCAAGGCTGTAAAAGCGGCCAACATATATCAGCTGGTTATTATCGCCAACGGTTTTTACGTGGTGGATAACTTCGCTGCGTGTATATCGGGTACGGTTAAACTGCCCTACACCAAAACGCGTTGAGGCCAGATTAGTTGTACCACTGGCAACATTTATCACAAAGTAATAGTTGGTACTATCGCGCTTGCCGAATATATAGTTTACCGCAGGCGTTTTATTGATGGCAGCCGCCGGCGCCGTAGCTATGGTATCTATTTGTTTTGGCACAGGCTGTGCGGCGATATCGCGTGAAGTATCCGGCATTTGATGCTGCGGCAAGGGTATCTGCCCCACGGCAAGTTGTTTTGGTTGTTGAATTGCAGCCTGTTGAATTTGTGGTGCCGATGTTTTGGCCCCGGCTATTACACGCGTATCCCGCTCGGGCAACCGCTCCTGGGGAGTGACGTTTTGAGCCGATGGCGTATATGGCGGGCGATACTCTGTTTGCTTTTGGTAGGCTACCGGCGGGGTAAACGGGATTTCGTTAGGATCGTCATTAAACAACACAACCGGGCGGGCGGCTATCTCGGTTTTGTTTGAATCGATATAAGCAAGATGCTGGTTAACCAGTGGGGCAATGAGTTTATCCTGCGGATATTTTGCGGCTATCAGTTGCAGATCGGCCTGAAATGGCGGCAGCTTTTCCATGTGCCCGGCGGCAATGGTCTTGAGGTAATATAGTTGGGCTGCGTACCTGTTGTCGGGGTATTTGTTAAGCAGGTCGTTTGCCTTTTCGATCACCTGGGTATATTGTTTTTGCGAGTACAGATCATATACCTGGTTGTAAAATCCGTTAAATTCGGCATCAACATCGGCCATTTTACGGGCATAATCAGGATCGAGGATAACCTTGGCGAAAATGCTTTCGGGGTATTCTTTCAATAGCCTGTTTTTGTAATCATTTGATTTTGCCGAGTCGACATCGGCATAAAGCCTGTACAGGTTATAATAAATTGAAGGCTTATCGCTGTTTTGAGGGAAACGGGTAAGCAAAGTTTCATAAGTGGCAATAGCTTCCTTTTTATCTTCCAATATGTCGCGATAAAAGTTGGCCATTTCAAAATAGGCGTTATAGATTCTGAAATTTGATTGCTGCAGGAGAGCAGGGGTAAGGGGCAGGTTTTTAACCAGGTCCTGTCGATAGGTGCCCGCCGATACGTTAGTACTATTATAAGCAACGCTGCCGACCGGTGCATCCGGATCATTAACTTGTGAACCACCAATGCCGGTATTGGCTGTAGGAATACCTGTATTTGAACGCCTGCTACGGCGCCAGTTATCTTCAAGCTTTCGGTTACCCCATAAACGCTTAAAGTCATTATAACCCTGGCTTACGGCACCATTATTGTAAAAGTAAAAAGTACTGCCGCTGTTTTTGTTAGAGGATGACGAATTATTGTTCCTGTCGAAGGCATTTGGCATCGCACCATTATTGGCATTGGCTGCAGCGCTGGCACTCGCTTCCAGGGCGGCCTGTTGCTGCTGACGTGTTTTACGGGCTACCATTTCGTCTATTTTGGCATCGCGGGCTTTCTCATCCAAAGCGGCAAGCATTTGCAAGGTATCCTCGCGTGATATGGTTTCGAGCAGACGGGTAAGGATTTGCAGGTTATCGGCCTTTTTGCGGATGAGCTGATAGCCGGGATAATTTATCGACAGATTATTCAGCGTGCTATCATAATAAAGCCGGGCGCTTACATAGTCGGCTTTGTTTTTAAAATTGATATCGGCAATGCGGAGGTAGGAGAGACCCTTTTGATTCTGGTTTTTAGTGCTTACCCTTACCGATTTTTTATAGCTTTTGAGTGCGTTGTCAATTTCTCCTGCTTTAAATTGTTGTTCGCCTATCTGGTAATAGATCTGGTCGAAAAAATCGGTGTTGTCGCTGTTTTTAAGCAGGGCACGCAGCAGGTCTATTTTATTAACCTTAATACCATTTTGATTATCTCGGATCCTGATGCGGTTAAGGTTGGCGTTAAAGGCCATTTCAAAACTTGCATTACTTTTAACTATGCGGGTATAGCTTTCGTAAGCATCGGCCGGTTTTAGGTTAAGCTCCTGAAGCTGGCCCAGAATAAATGTCCAGCGGAGTTTAAGGTTGCTGATATAACTATACTTAATAGCCAGTTTTGCCATCTCTTCGGCTTCGGCATAGTTTTGGGTTATAATATCATATTGCAGTTTGGTAGCATAAACATCAGCCGTAATATTTTTTTTAGGATTAATATCCTGCACGGCCGAATCAATTACCAGTTTGGCTAAAGGCAGCTGGTTCAGGTACATGAGCCCGCGGGTTTTCCACACCAAAGCTTCCTGCTTTAGATTGACTTGTTTGCCAAATGAACGGGTTACGTAGTTGAAATATTCAACCGCATCAAAATAATTAGCTTCGAGATAGCGCGATTTACCCAGCACCAGGTAGGCATCGCCTAAATAATGGCTTTGCTCTTTAATGCTGATGATCTTGTTGGCTTTTACAACGGCTTCTTCCAGGTCCTTGTCAGGAGTTCCTGTTTGCACGGTTGTATCAGGATATACATTTAAAATTTCGCTGTAAGCATCCGGAAACGATGCGGCGTAGCTTTCTTGCTTGAGCCTTAAGATTTCGTTGGCATTAAATAATATATTGTAGTGGGCAGTAAGGTTTTGCATGGTGCGGTTAAAACCGCTTTGTTTTTCAAGCGAGCAACCTGCCGCTATCAATATAACTGCAAACAGAAAAAAAATGCTGGTGTTTGGTTTATAGGATGATGATAATCGCCTCAATGCAATACGGTAGTTTAAAAAGCATTGCTAAAATACTAAAGATTATGCAATAGGTTTAATAAATTTGCGCATGCCCGAAAATGAACAAAATAAAGAAGATGAGATTGGTAAGCAGGTTAATAACTACGCTAAGTTTACCGGTATCGCATTTCAGATGATTGCGATTATCGGTATTTGCGCCTTTGCCGGCTACAAGATAGATGAAAGTGCCGGGCACGAGGTAAAGTGGGTTACCGCCGCGCTTTCACTTGCCGGGGTGTTCATTGCATTATTCCTTGTTATACGATCTGTAAAAAACTAAAAAATTGCTGCGAGTTATCCTATCCTTTATCCTGTTTGTAATTATCACGGCAATCCCCCCGGTTTTGGTTAATTATACCGGCCATGCCAACTGGCTCGTGCCGCGCTTTTGGCTCATCTTTTTTTTTATATCGATGCTTACATTTATCACCGTTTTTCTGGTGAATTTTGTGGGTAAGATCAACTACTCGTTGTACACCCAAACCTTCCTTGCTGCTACCACAGTTAAGATTTTAGCAGCAATGTTTTTCGCCCTGTTTTTCCTGATGAAGGTGAAACCAAACAACGGGATTTTCCTGGCCAATTTTTTTTACGTTTATTTCTTAAACATAGCCTTTGAAATTTACGGTTTGTTGTGTACCTTGCGCAACCAAAAATTAAAGTAAAAAACTCTCTGCTAATGGATTTTAGGCCTGTTTTGAACTCAAAAAAAATCACCTTAGGTATCGTTTTAAGCGTTTTTTCGCTGTTTGTATCCGTAAAAGCACTCGCTTTACAAGAAAAAAATCCTGCTGAGCCCGCCACCGAAACAAAGGAAGAAGCCAAATTTGATCCGACTGAAACCATTATGGAGCACATTTCGGACTCACATTATTTCCACATGGGTGGAAAACTTGCTATGCCCCTTCCGGTAATACTTTACACTGATAAAGGCCTGGAAGTTTTCATGTCTTCGGTATTTGAAGAAGGCGAAAAAATTCATGAAGGTAAGTACCATAAATATGCCCTTATTCATGATAAAATAAAGGCAGTAACCGGTGAAGACAAAACAATTGACACTACTGCTACAGTTTTTGATCTGTCAATTACTAAAAACGTAGCTTCGATGTTATTGTCAATGGTGATTTTACTGTTGATTTTCCTGAGCATCGCATCAACTTATAAAAAACGTGTAGGCAAAGCGCCGAAAGGTTTACAATCGTTCCTCGAGCCAGTTATTTTGTTTGTTCGTGATGACATCGCGTTGCCAAACATAGGTTACAAGTACGCGCGCTTTATGCCGTTATTGTTGACCGTGTTCTTCTTCATCCTGATCAATAACCTGATTGGCTTGGTGCCGTTCTTCCCCGGTGGATCAAACCTTACCGGTAATATCGCGGTAACCATGGTGTTATCAGTAATTACCTTATTGGTAGTTAACCTTAACGGTAACAAACACTATTGGGCGCACATTTTTGTGCCGAGCTCTGTGCCGGTTTGGTTGTGGCCGTTATGGTGGGTTGTGGAGTTACTGGGTATCTTTTCAAAGCCATTCGCGTTAATGATCCGTTTGTTCGCAAACATTACAGCAGGCCACATCATTGTGCTTGCCCTGATATCGCTGATCTTCGTTTTCAAAAGCGCTTACGTTTCGCTGGTTTCGGTGCCTTTTGTAGTGTTTATGGATGTGCTTGAGTTGTTGGTAGCAGGCCTGCAAGCTTTCATTTTTACACTGCTTACCGCCCTGTTTATTGGTACTGCCATTGAGGAGCACCATCATTAATTAGTAAATAACTATAACATATATTAACATTTTAAATTTAAAATCATGATTGGAAGTATTGCTGCATTAGGTGCAGGTTTAGCGGTAATCGGTGCTGGTATCGGTATCGGTCAGGTTGGTGGTAAAGCCATGGAAGGTATATCACGTCAGCCGGAAGCTGCTTCAAAAATCCAAACTGCCATGATCATTGCTGCAGCTCTTATCGAAGGTGCTGCTCTGTTCGGTGTGGTAGTATCATTCCTGGGCTTACGTTAATCAGCTCAAAGAAAATTAAGAACCGCCGCCGGAGCGGTTGGCGCCGGGGCGGTTCTTATTAAAATGTTTTATTAAAGTAGAAAAAGAGATCAATATAAAATGAATCCATTAGTTACCCCGGAATTAGGCTTAGTTGTTTGGACTACAGTAGCTTTCGCATTTCTGTTTTTTATATTAGCTAAGTTTGCCTGGAAACCTATCATGGCCGCCATTGGCGAGCGTGAACGTTCAATTGAAGATGCTTTATTGAAAGCTGAAGCCGCTAAAGAAGAAATGAGCCGTTTAACCAATGAAAACGAATCATTGATTAAACAAGCCCGTGCCGAGCGCGACCTGATATTATCTGAAGCCCGTAAAGCCAAAGATCAAATCGTATCTGATGCTAAAGAACTTGCTCACAAAGAAGGCGCACGTATGATTGAGCTTGCCCGTGTTGAAATTAACAACCAGAAAGCTATTGCTTTGGCCGATGTTAAGAACCAGGTAGCTACTTTATCTTTAGAGATTGCTGAGAAAATCCTTCGCAAGCAGTTTGAAGATCAGCAGCAGCAAGACGAACTGGTAAGCCAGTTATTAAAAGAAGTGAAGTTATAAGATTTCGGATTTGGGATGTGGGATCTCGGATTTATTCCGGGTATATTCGCTGATCAGTTTAAAAGCCGAAATTCAAAATAAAAATTCCGAAATCGAAAATTCGAAATCCGAAATAAAAAAGAAATGTCAGAAATCACGGTAGCAACCAGGTACGCCAAATCGATCATTGATCTTGCACAGGAACAAGGAATTGTTCCTGTGATCAAAGCCGATATGGACCTTTTCTTAAAAACCCTGAAGGGCAGCCCCGAACTGGTAGCAGTATTGGCTAATCCTATTATATCTCACTCAAAAAAGGTTAAGATCCTTGACGAGATATTTTTAAATAAGGTTAACAAAACTACACTCGCTTTCTTTAAGCTGATGGTTAACAAAGGCCGTGGCGAGGTATTATACTTTACTGCCGGCGAGTACATTAACCAGTACAACGTTAAAAACCACATCACCAAAGCCAATGTTACATCGGCTACGGAACTTTCTGCAGCTAATAAAGCAATCCTGATTGCAGAGTTACAGCAGAGCATTGGCGGTACCGTTGTATTAGATGCTAAGGTTGATCCGGCGCTGATAGGCGGTTTTGTTTTAACCGTTGGCGACAGGCAGGTTGATACCAGCATTGCTGCAAGCCTGAAGAAATTGAAAAAGGAATTTGCTGTTCAAGCATAATTAATAAGTATTAAAAGTAAAACTCTAAATAAATTTTAAACAATGGTAGAGGTAAGACCAGACGAAGTATCAGCAATTTTGCGTCAGCAGTTGGCCGGCTTCAAGTCAGAATCTGAATTAGAAGAAGTGGGTACTGTACTCCAGGTGGGTGACGGTATCGCACGAGTTTATGGATTAACTAAAGTACAGTCGGGCGAGTTGGTTGAATTTGGCACTGGATTGCAAGGCATCGTACTTAACCTTGAAGAAGATAACGTGGGTGTGGTATTGTTAGGCAGGTCTGACGATATTAAAGAAGGTGATACCGTTAAACGTACCAACAGGATTGCATCAATCAACGTAGGCGAAGGCATGCTTGGCCGTGTTGTTGATACTTTGGGTGCACCTATTGATGGTAAAGGCCCAATCAACGGTCAAACTTACGAGATGCCGCTTGAGCGTAAAGCTCCTGGCGTAATCTATCGTCAGCCGGTAACTGAGCCATTACAAACCGGTATCAAAGCTATCGACGCAATGATCCCTATCGGCCGTGGCCAGCGTGAGTTGGTTATCGGTGACCGTCAAACCGGTAAAACTGCGGTTTGTATCGATACTATCATCAACCAAAAAGAATTTTATGATGCAGGTAAGCCTGTAATCTGTATATATGTGGCTTGCGGACAAAAAGCATCAACTGTTGCTAACATCGTTCGTACGCTTGAAGAGAATGGCGCAATGCCTTACTCTATCGTAGTTGCTGCCAACGCTTCAGATTCTGCTACCATGCAGTTCTTTGCTCCGTTTGCAGGTGCTGCCATCGGCGAGTACTTCCGTGATACAGGCCGTCCGGCTTTGATCATCTATGATGATTTGTCAAAACAAGCGGTTGCTTACCGTGAGGTTTCATTGTTGTTACGTCGTCCACCGGGCCGTGAGGCTTACCCAGGTGACGTATTTTACCTGCACAGCCGTTTATTAGAGCGTGCCGCTAAAATCAACGCAAATGATTCTATCGCGCAGCAAATGAACGATCTTCCTGAGTCTATCAAAGGCATCGTTAAAGGTGGTGGTTCATTAACTGCATTACCTATCATTGAAACGCAGGCTGGTGACGTATCTGCATACATCCCAACCAACGTAATTTCGATCACTGACGGTCAGATCTTCCTGGAGTCGAACTTGTTCAACGCAGGTGTTCGTCCGGCTATCAACGTAGGTATCTCTGTATCACGTGTAGGTGGTAACGCGCAGATCAAATCAATGAAGAAAGTTGCCGGTACTTTGAAACTTGACCAGGCTCAGTTCCGTGAGCTTGAGGCTTTCTCAAAATTCGGTTCAGATCTTGACGCTTCAACCAAAAATGTGTTAGACAAAGGTATCCGTAACGTAGAGATCCTTAAACAAGGTCAATACTCTCCGGTAACTGTAGAAAAACAAGTTGCTATCATTTACCTGGGTACTAAAAACTTAATGCGTAATGTACCGGTAAATAAAGTAAGGGAGTTCGAAACCGAATTTACCGATCAGTTAGAAGCTCGTCACCCTGAAGTTTTAGCTGCCCTTAAAGCAGGTAAATTTGATGATCAGCTTACCGGCGTACTGGAAACAGTAGCTAAAGAACTGTCAGCAAGGTATTAATTTTAGATATGAGATGTTAGATGTGAGATTTGAGACTTTTCTCTTTCCCACATCTGACGTCATTATAAATTAGATAAACAGATTGAAGGTGCAGATGTGAGCTTATCTCAAATCTCATATCTCAAATCTCACATCTCAATAACGAATGGCTAATTTAAAAGAAGTAAGAAACAGGATCAAATCTGTATCATCAACCCAGCAGATCACCAAGGCTATGAAAATGGTTTCGGCTGCTAAGTTGAAACGTGCTACCAACGCTATTATTCAGCTACGTCCTTACGCAAGTAAGTTGAAAGACCTGCTGGCTAACTTATCTGCAAGTTTGGAGGATAACACTTCTCCGTACCTTCAGGAGCGTGAGCCGGTACGTGTATTGGTAGTTGTGGTATCATCAAACCGTGGTTTGGCCGGTGCTTTCAACACTAATGTTATTAAAACTGCCAATAACCTTATTGCCGAAAAATATCCTAAGCAGCTTGCTGCCGGTAACGTATCTATCGTTGCTATCGGAAAAAAAGCACAGGAGTTTTATCAAAGGCGTAAGTACAACGTAATTGGTAACAACAATGACCTGTACTCGGACCTTAACTTCGAGAATGCTTCAAAAATTACCGAAGCTATCATGCAGGGTTTTGTTAACGGCGATTACGACCGTGTGGAGCTGGTGTATAACCACTTCCGTAACGCTGCAGTACAATACCTGATCACTGAACAGTTATTACCGGTGCCAAAGGCCGAGAAGAAAGAGGAAGTAAAGGCAGCTAACGTTGATTACATCCTTGAACCATCACAACAGGAAATTGTTGAGCAATTGATCCCTAAAAATATCAAGATCCAACTTTACCGCGCTGTATTGGATTCAAACGCATCTGAACACGGTGCACGTATGACAGCGATGGATAAAGCAACCGAAAATGCCGGTGAGCTTTTGAAATCATTAAAGCTTTCATACAACCAGGCGCGTCAGGCAGCCATTACTACCGAGCTTACCGAGATCGTGAGTGGTGCGGCAGCCCTTTCAGGCGGCAACTAAGTTTAAAATACTTTTATATAAGAAAAGGCTTTCCGGGAGGAGAGCCTTTTTTGTTGGGTGTGGATGTGGAACCTTAAAGCTGGCCGAAGTTTAGCGATAGCGTAACTTCGTCCTAAAACAATGCAAGCATTCTGCTTGCGCAGCATATAGTTTATTAATACTGATCAATGTTTAGCGATAGCGTGACTTAGTGTTAAAATGAGGCAAACATCCTGCTTGCACAGTAATAAGTATATACAGATCAGTTCAACGAATCATTTTACATTGATGATTAGGAAGGGCGATTATTTATTACAGTTAAGCTGAAAGCTTAACACATTTTAGGTCGAAGTTACGCTATCGCTAAACTTCGACCAGAGGAGGTTACCTAAATCTATATTCGTATCCATGGGCCGCAAATACACTTTTTACGAACACGATCAACTTTATTTTGTAAGCTTTGCCACGGTAAACTGGATAGACGTTTTTGTGCGCCGAATTTATTGTGATATAATAGTCGACAGCCTTAAGTATTGCATAGAAAATAAAGGGTTGGAATTGTACGCTGGTGCATCATGTCGAGCCACGTGCATTTGATCATTAGCACCGAAAAAGGTAACTTGTCAGATATCTTACGTGATTTGAAAAGACATACATCCAAGACAATTTTAAAAGCCATCGCTGAGAATATTCAGGAAAGCAGGCGCGAATGGTTATTATGGATGTTTGAACGCGCAGGGAAACGGAATGCAAATAATGAACAATACCAGTTTTGGCAGCAAAGTAATCATCCTATAGAATTATCGACACATCAGATGCTGATACAAAGGTTAGATTATTTACATAATAATCCGGTTGAATCTGGAGCTGTAGAGTATCCACCTGAATATTTGTATAGTAGCGCCAAGGATTATTATTTAGATAGGGATGGTTTATTACCAATTATTCGTTTAAGCTGAAAGCTTAAACCATTTTAGGACGAAGTTACGCTATCGCTAAACTTCGACCAGTACTTTCTGCCATCAGATAAATGTCCCCAAACCAATCGGCGAAATCATCATATTCATAACAAAAATCAATGGTCAGGGTTACCTCCTGCCACTCTTTTGTATCAATGTATACCAAAGAAAATTAAACAGTTATGAAAACAAAATTATTCCTGGCGTTGCTGGCGGGCGTGTTGCTGCTGGGCGCATGTAAAGGCTCAAATTATGAAGCTATCCGCGATGAAAAGGCTTCTTCATCAAGTGCAGATACGGTGGCTAAGATAACCGACACATCAAAGGTGGATATCCCGATAACCAAATTGGTAAAAACTGCCGACATGCGTTTCAAGGTAAAAAATGTTCAACAAACAGGCGATGCTATAGCGGTACTCACCGTTCGTGATGGCGGCATGGTGATGCATCATCAAATGCAGGCCGATGTAGAACGATCGGAAGATATTCGCGTGAGTAATGACTCGGTTAAACGAGTGTCGGCCCTTAGAACTAACGCCGACATGGCGGTTAAACTTCCTTCAGAGAAGCTTGAAAGCTTTATGACCGAAGTTGCCCACATGGGGATGTATGTTACGCTCCGGAAAATGGATATTGAAGACAGAACGCTTGACTACCTGTCAGAAAAACTGAAATTAAGAAACCGCCAGGACCTGGTAGATCAGCAAAAGAAAGGTAAAGTGGTTATCAAAAATCCGGTGAATGTGATGTTGCTAAAAGATGATATGGTTGATCAGCAAATTGGCAATATGCGCACAGATGAAGCCGTAAAATACAGCATTGTTACCCTTAGCTTTTACCAAAGCAATTTTATCAACCAGGAAATGATAGCTAATGATGACCCTTCTGCCTATCAGTTGCCTTTTGTTAACCGCCTGGCTATAGCATTCAATAATGGCTGGCAACTTTTTGTTGAACTGATCCTGGGCCTGGCTAATCTGTGGGTATTTATAATTTTAGGCATAAGTTTGTGGGCGATGTATCGGTATTACAAACGCAAACACCCGGCA
Source organism: Mucilaginibacter sp. Mucisp86 (assembly GCF_047324315.1). Classification (NCBI taxonomy): domain Bacteria; kingdom Pseudomonadati; phylum Bacteroidota; class Sphingobacteriia; order Sphingobacteriales; family Sphingobacteriaceae; genus Mucilaginibacter; species Mucilaginibacter sp. Mucisp86. Next base: position 1,847,374 of record NZ_CP168503.1, on the reverse strand, counting down.
TGGTTTGCCGGCGGCATAAAATCATAAAAACTTTGTCGCTTTTTCGGTAAACATTTCTATTTTTGCGCAAACATTAAAAATCGGTACCATGGAATCAATGGAAAATGCTAACGCAGAAGGTCACTACAAATTATTAACTGTAGCTATTATTATCGGTATAGTAGGTGTTTACCTGCGTTTTGCCGGCGATGCCAATTCGGGCTTCATGTATACTTCTATTTCAAACATTATCCTGATCATAGGTGTCCTGATTGCTTTGAAATGCGTTTTTTCCATCATGAAGTAACTCCCCTAACAGGGAAATGATATAAAAAGCGCTTTCATTTTGAAGGCGCTTTTTTTGTGCTATTTGGGGTGATATCCCGATTCGTTCAGGAGCTTTTGGGCATCCTTATCGGCCATCAGTTGAGGTAGCGTAACATCAGGGTGCTTATCCATATATTTTCTTACTATTTGCCAGCCTGTCCAAACAGCAAGCTTTGGTGCCGATTCATTCTTTTCGCCAAGACCGGGGGTGAAAGGGGCTTCGGTAAGGTATTTCTGAATTTTCTGGTAATCGGTTTCGTACAGCAGGTTTTGTTCTAAAAAGTATCCCCAGATCTTACCTTCAAATTCATTGCACCATTTTAACTGTTCGGTAGTATATCGGATCTTTGTGCTATCGGCCACGTCGGGCAATACCCTGTCCATAAAGTACATGATTTTGCCGTTATAGATCATTTTATTAAGCAGGGCTTTATCATTGTCATTTTCCGGGAACATGTCCTCACGTGCAATGCCTTCAATCACGCGCGGCGTAATATTATCCGGCGTGAACCATTTGGATAAATAATGCGGAAAGGCATTGGTAAGCGAAGGGTAAAAGCGCGAATCGGCACCCAGGAAAAGATCGATACCCACGCCGAAATAGCCATCGCCAACGGTGGTTTGCGCCTGGAAGCCCGAAATGTAGGCATATACCTGTGGCAGGCGTTTTTGAGGGTAGTAATATTTAATGTATTTAAAAGCTTCAGTAAGGCTGGCATTCTGCTGATCCATATTGGGGAAGGCGGCGTCCGCATCGTGCTTCAGGTCATTATAGGCTTTGCCTGCAAACACCTCGTGCAAGGCTTTAAAATAAGCTGTATCCTTTGTACTGCCAACCTGTAAAATGCGTTCAATAAAATCGGAATAAAAGCTGCCATATTGTTTTTGCAGGTATGCAGCCTGCAGCGCCATTGGCTTATTGCGCATGGCGTCAAAATCATGATCGAACCGCTCAATTTTAACATCAACATTGATATTGCTCACATCAATTTTTTTGTTGCGCGTACAGGCGCTTAATATCAGGCCGATGGAAAAAATTAAGTAAATTTGCTTTGCTATATACCGGGTAGGGTTCATCTTTATCCTTTGAGGCAAAAGTAATTTTATTTGCATAATGTTGCTACTATTGTTAAGTCAATATCCCTAAGTTGCAAGTCGTATTTTTTGACTTCAGCCTAAAGGCATTCGACTTAAGACTAAATACACGTATACTATGAAAATCGCGTTAGCTCAGCTCAACTATCACGTAGGTAATTTTGAATCGAACACTAATAAAATCATCGATCATATCATTAAGGCAAAAAATAACGGGGCCGACCTTGTTGTATTTGCCGAGCTATGTGTTTGCGGCTATCCTTCGCGCGATTTTTTAGAGTTTGATGAATTTATAGGACTGTGCGATGATGCCGCTAAAAAGATAGCGGAAGTATGCATTGACATAGCTTGTATCATTGGCTTACCAACCCCTAATCATAAAACAGAGGGTAAAGACCTCAGCAATTCTGCCTATTTTATTGAGAATGGCCAGGTGAAAGCAGTGGTAAATAAAGCGCTGTTGCCTAATTATGATGTATTTGATGAGTATCGATACTTTGAGCCTTCAACCGAGTTTAACTGTATCGAGTTTAAAGGTAAACGCATAGCGCTCACTATTTGCGAGGATCTGTGGAATACCATTGAAAACCCGCTGTATGTTACCCGCCCGATGGATACGCTTATCCATCAGAACCCGCATGTAATGATCAATATAGCGGCGTCGCCATTTGCTTACAACCACGATGAGGAGCGGATAGAGATTTTAAGCGATAATGCCAGCCGTTATAAACTGCCTTTATTGTATGTTAACCATGTTGGTGCCCAAACGGAGCTGATATTTGATGGCGGTTCGCTGGTGTTTGATAATACAGGTAAGCTGATTGATGAGATGCCTTATTTTGAGGAAAGCATGGCTTACTATACATTAAATGAATATAACACGCTAAGTTTTGATCACCCTACAACCATAAAAGCGGAGCGCCCCGGTGACATCGAGCAGATTCATCAGGCGGTAATCCTCGGGATCCGGGATTATTTTTATAAATCGGGCTTTAAGCAGGCAATTTTAGGCTTGTCGGGTGGCATCGATTCGGCTGTAGTATGTGCCCTGGCTGCCGAAGCGCTTGGCCCTCAAAATGTAATGGCTGTATTGCTACCATCACGTTTTTCAACAGATCATTCATTAAAAGATGCGCAGGATTTGGTTGATAACCTTGGTTGTAAGCATGAGATTGTACCTATCAAAAGCATTACCGAAGCCTTTGAAACCGCATTAAACCCGCAGTTTGATGGCTTGCCGTTCAACATCGCCGAAGAGAACATCCAGTCGCGCAGCAGGGCTGTTTTGTTAATGGCAATGTGCAATAAGTTCGGTTACATTTTACTTAATACCAGCAACAAGAGTGAGGCCGCTGTAGGATATGGCACTTTATACGGTGATATGTGCGGCGGTATCTCGGTTATTGGCGATGTGTACAAAACACAGGTTTTTGAGCTTGCGCGATATATTAATCGCGACAAGGAAATCATCCCGATTAACTCAATCGTTAAACCCCCATCGGCCGAGCTAAGGCCCGATCAAAAAGATACCGACTCGCTGCCCGAATATGATGTGCTCGACAAGATCCTGGCCGAGTATATCGAAAACCGCTGCTCATCGGCCGAGATCATCCGGATGGGGTATGATGAGGCAACTGTTCGGCGGGTAATCAAGCTCACCAATTCGGCAGAGCATAAGCGTTACCAAACTCCGCCGATTTTAAGGGTATCGCCAAAAGCATTTGGCATGGGGCGCAGGATGCCGATTGTAGGTAAATACCTGTCGTAACAGCTGATTTTTTCACTCTTTAATTGTCAAGTTCACGAATGTTGTAAAGCATTGGTTGTTTTGTTTTAGTTAAGGTTGATTTTTCTTAAAATTGCCTATCTTTCAAACCAATGATTAAACTTTACACAATTATTTCTTTTTGCTTTTTGCTGCTTTTTGCAGCTGGCGATGCTATGGCCCAGCAGCCTTTAATAAGTGAAAAAGGGAAAGCCGAATTGACCAAACTCTCTAACCAGTCAGGTATCGCATTTAAAGCATCATATGATAAAGCGGTATCGTTAGCGCAAACCCATGGCTGGACATTAACACGCAGATCAAGAAATGGTAACTTTGTTGCCTTGCAGGGAGTTAATAAACTTGGCTTTCCCATATACCTCATAACTCATAATAACACAACTGCAGCAGCTACCACCGGCACAAACACCTTACAACCCGGCGGTTCACTTGGCCTAAATTTATCAGGCTCATCAGATTTTTTGGCTAATAAACTGGCTATATGGGACGGCGGCTCAGTATATAAGGCCCATCAGGAGTTTACGGGAAAAACCATCACGCTTAAAAATAATGCTTCGGTGAATGATCATTCATCGCATGTGGCGGGTACCATGATTGCCAAAGGTGTTTATGCGCCTGCCAAAGGAATGTCTTTTGGGGCAACTACATTACAATCCTACGATTTTAATGACGACGAAACCGAAATGAGTGCCGCGGCAGCTAACCTGTTGCTTTCAAATCACTCGTACGGTGTTGTAGCAGGCTGGGACTATAATGATTCGGCCGGCCGCTGGGAATGGAATGGTTTACCCGGAGATACGGTGGATTATAACTTCGGTTTCTACGATTCAAAAACAGCCAACTGGGATAAGATAGCTTACAATGCCCCGTATTATCTCATTGTAGAGTCGGCCGGTAATGAACGTTCAAGTAACGGCCCGGCAGTAGGTGAAACCTACTACGGCTACAAAAGTAAAACTGATCAGACTTTTGTAAGCAAGGGCGCCCGCCCGGCTGGCATTAGTAATAACGACGGCTATGATATTATCAGCACAAGTGGCAATGCCAAAAATATAATTACGGTAGGGGCGGTTTATCCGCTTTTGTACGGGCCTAAAAACCGGAGTGATGTAGCCATAGCGCCCTTTAGCAGTTGGGGGCCAACGGATGATGGCCGTATTAAACCCGATATTGTAGGTGATGGTGTAAATGTGCTTTCAGTAGGGGTTGACAATACCACTTCATACCTTACTTTGTCGGGCACCTCAATGGCTGCTCCTAATATTACAGGTTCCCTTTATTTGCTACAGGAGTATTATGCCAAACAAAACGGGGGAGCATTTATGAGATCGGCTACCTTGAAGGGGCTGGTTTGCCATACCGCTTTTGACGCGGGTAATATTGGGCCCGATTACATTTATGGTTGGGGATTACTTAACATGACCGAAGCTGCACAAGCGATAACCAATAATGGCGGCAAAAGTATAGTGAGCGAAAAAACACTAACGCAGGGACAAACACAAACTTATAATGTAATTGCTTCCGGCAACCGCTTACTGTCAGCAACCATATCGTGGACCGATCCGCAAGGCACAGCAACTGCCGAAGGCGTGATTAATAGCCGTACCCCTAAATTAGTGAACGACCTTGATATCAGGGTAAGCGATGGTACAACAACTTTTACGCCCTGGGTGCTTGATCCGGATAAGCCGGGATTTGCTGCAACTAAAGGCGATAATATCAGGGATAATATCGAGCAGGTATACATTCCTAATTCGGTTCCCGGCAGGGCTTATACTATCACGGTATCACATAAAGGAACTTTATCATCAGGTTCGCAGGCCTACTCACTTATTGTTACCGGGGTTGGAGGAACTGCCTATTGTGCTTCGGCCCCGCTGTCAAGCGCCGATTCACGGATTGATAACTTTAAACTGGCTAATATTAACAATACCCCGGTTGCAGGCTGCACAAGCTATTCGGACTATACCAATCTTACCGTGCAACTGGAGCAGGCCAAAACATATCCACTGAGTATTACACTTGGCACTTGCGGTAACAACTTTAATAAAGCTGCAAAGGTGTTTATTGACTGGAATGCCAATGGTGTTTTTGAAGATAACGAGCTGGCTGCAACCACAGGTATTATTAATGGCACAGGTACTTATAATACCAACATAACCGTGCCGGGAACGGTAGTTGCCGGCGCTTACAGCCTGATGCGGGTGGTGCTTACTGAAACCGGCGATGCATCAACCATTAAAGCTTGTGGCAACTATGATAAAGGTGAAACCCAGGATTACCGGGTTCAATTTTTGCAAACCAGTATCGATGCGGGTGTTATTGCTATTGTTAGTCCGGGTAGCAGCGGTTCCTGCTCGGCAAGTACGCCGGTTACGGTGAGGCTTAAAAACTTTGGCAATGCGGCTATCAATAATATTCCGGTAACGGTTACCATTACCGATGCCAATAACGTTACCACTACTTACAATGAAACTTATAAGGCCTCATTGCCGGCGCTGGCCGAAGATAACTTTACCTTTAGTCAGCAGTTTAATGCAATTGCCGGTGCATCATACACCATCACGGCCACCAGCAAACTTGCCGGCGATCCGGTTAGCAGTAACAACTCGGTAACGGCCAATGTGGTGATCAATTCGCCGGCGACTATTGGCGATCTGAGTGCTTACTACTGTGCTACTACCAAACAGTATGAATTATTTGGAACTGGTGATGGTACCTTGCTATGGTATCAAAATGCAACTGATGTTTTACCCATAGCTGCCGGGAGCGAAGCGATAACAACCCAGGCACCGGTTAACAATACCTATTATGCAGGCATTAATGATTTTGAAGGAACAATTGGCCCTGCCACCAAAAGCGTATTCACAGCCGGTGGCTATAACCAGTTTACGCCTTACGTAACTGTGAACACCAAGGTGCCGTTATTAATAAAGAGTGCCCGCCTTTATATTGGTAATTCGGGAAAAATAACATTTAACGTAGCCAATAGCAATGGTCAGATAGTATCAACCACTTCTATAAATGCTGTAGCAACCCGTACAACGCCTTTGGCCGGTGCGCAACCCGACGATCCTAATGATCAGGGGCAGGTTTATGATTTAAACCTGTCGTTACCGGCTGCCGGAGTTTACCAGATTTCTGTTGACTTTGCAGATCAGGCTACTATATATCGCAGTAACGGCGGAGTAACGGGTTATCCATTTAAAATTGGCAGTATATTTAGTATCACCGGCAATGGTGCTACGGCAACCAATGGCGATACTACTGCTTATAAAGGTTACTATTACTATTTTTATGATATGAAGGTGCAGAGCCTGGGTTGTGCATCTGCTATGCGTAAAGCGGTTACTTTAAGTAAACCTGTAGTTACGCAAACAAATAATACCCTTAACTCAAACTTTACCGATGGTAACCAATGGTTGTTAAACGGCAATGTAATAAGCGGAGCTACTGCTGCAACTTATGACCCGGTACAAAGCGGCAAATACCAGGTGCAGGTTACATTGGCCAATGGTTGTGTGGCTCAATCAGATAATTATTTTTATGCCAGGGAAGGCGTAACCGGAAGTAAAAGTGAAATTGGCTTAAGTGCATTCCCTGTACCGGTAAGTACCGATTTGAATGTGGTATTTGCAGCCAAGGAGGCAACAACACTGAAACTATCGTTGGTTAATGCTTTAGGTGAAACTGTTTACCAGGGGGCCCAACAAAATATTGATCAGGGTAATTATAGCACGATACTTAATGTAAGCAGGCAAACGCCGGGTGTTTATGTGCTGAAGGTATTGCTTGGTCAGAAGATCTATTCGCAGAAAATTATCATCACCCGCTAAGCCGGTGATGATAACTCTTTTCTTTTTTAAAAGGTATATTTTAATCCCAGGCCAGGTGCGATGTCAAAAAATGGCCCTCTTGCCAGTTCTAATCGTGGATTAAGGTCAAGGCTGATAGCAATTGGCGCCGATGGGATAACATATTCCAAACCGATAACAGCGTCGGCACCTATAAGGATGTGTTTGCCATTATAGTATTCGTCGTCGCCGCCAAAGCGTTTGTAATAACCGCTGCCGACCGAACCAAGGTGGCCGCCAAAGCCGTAGTAAAAGCTCAGTTTATCAACATTAAAGGCTTGCTGGTTCAATTCATATAAACCGGTTAATACTGCACCATGATCGCGGATGCCTAAAATGCCTTCAAGCGCGGTGCCTTTATCCATAAAATACTTAACAGAGGGGCCAACCTCGTATGCGCCAAATTTTAAACCTACTGCAGTTTTATAGTCCTGGGCCTGTGAGTTTTTGCTGATAAATAAAAAGGAGACGGAAAGAAATAAAAGGTACGTTAGTTTTTTCATGCAGATGAATTTAATGATTGACAATAATGTAGCTGTAACAAAAAAGTGACCAGCTTGTTTAGCTTAATTTAAAGCTTTTTTATTTATGCAAATAAACGGCAGAATTGCCTTTTTATGCTGTGCGTGTGCCGAAAAGATGATATTTTAATTTGTATTAAATTGGTTTTCAGTATGAAATAATGGTTTTGGGTTGTTAAATCAAATAGCAGAATAAGTTAAATTAGGGGAATTTAAAATGTTGTAATGACTTTGAACTGCCTTAAAATAAATACTCCGAAATACCTGCTCCTGTTTTTATCCGCAATATTTTTTGTTTTGGCGGGATGCGCTCCGGGTCAGCTCGGACTCAACAATAGCGGCCAATACCGCAACGGAATGGTAGTTTGTGCCTATCCCGACGCAGCACAGGTGGGGCTTGATATATTGAAAAAAGGAGGCAATGCAGTTGATGCCGCAGTGGCGGTTCAGTTTGCTTTGACCGTCACTTTACCCGAAGCCGGGAACATAGGTGGTGGCGGTTTTATGGTTTACCGCGCCGGCGACGGCAAAACAAGTACGCTTGATTTTAGGGAGAAAGGCCCTGCTGCAGCTAATGTTAATATGTACCTTGATTCGGCCGGTAATGTAATACCTGATATGAGTTTGTATACACACAAAGCCTCAGGCGTTCCCGGCTCGGTTGATGGCATGGTTGAAGCTCATCGTAAATATGGTAAACTGAAATGGGCCGACCTTGTTGAACCTGCCATTAAACTTGCCCGTAATGGTTTTAAAATAACCAAACATTTGGCCAATGACCTTAATCATACTGCCGAACAATTTAAAAAGCTAAATCCGGGAAAAAACTATCTGGTAAAGGACGGAGAATGGAAGGAAGACGATTTGCTGGTACAGGAAGACCTTGCCAAAACATTCGAACAGATTCGCGATAGAGGCCGTGATGGTTTCTATGATGGTCCGGTTGCAGATTTGATTGTTGATGAAATGAAACAGGGTAATGGCCTGATCACAAAAGCCGATTTGAAAAATTACCATGCTGTTTGGCGCGACGCGCTTATTGGTAACTATAAAGATTATAAGATCATCACCATGCCGCCGCCTTCAAGCGGGGGAATTGCTTTGCTACAGTTGCTGAAATCGGTTGAGCCTTATCCGCTGAAGCGATGGGGCTACAATCAGGACTCTACCATCAGGCTGATTGTTGAGGCCGAACGCCGGGTTTATGCAGATCGCTCCAAATACCTTGGCGACCCTGATTTTTATAAAGTACCGGTTGATAGCCTGCTTAAGCCTGCTTACATCACATCGCGTATGAAAACCTTCAGTTGGGAGGCCGCTACGCCAAGCACAAGTATCCAGCCGGGCACATTTATCGGTCATGAAAGTGATCAAACTACGCATTATTCAATTGTCGACAGGTTCGGAAACGCTGTTTCTATTACCACAACATTGAATGATAGTTTTGGTTCGAGGATCTTTGTAAACGGGGCCGGCTTTTTGCTAAATAATGAAATGGACGATTTTAGTTCAAAGCCCGGCGTACCAAATATGTATGGGCTCATCGGCGGTAAAGCCAACAGCATCCAGCCGGGCAAGCGGATGTTATCATCCATGACACCTACCATTGTTGAAAAGAACGGTAAGCTGTTTATGGTAGTAGGAACTCCCGGTGGTTCAACTATTATTACCTCGGTTTTTCAAACCATACTTAATGTAATTGAATTTAATCAGAGTATGCAGCGGGCTGTTGCGTCAAAACGTTTCCATAGCCAATGGCTGCCCGATGAGGTAACAATTGAAAAAGATGGTGTTGATAGTGTAACCATAAACAAACTACAAAGCAAAGCATATAAGGTCATAACCAGGCAATCCATCGGTCGGGTTGATGCCATCCTAAAAACCCAATGGGGCTACTATGAAGGAGGTGCCGACCCAAGGGGGGATGATACGAAGATGGGGTGGTAAAGCGGTTCATCAGTTCACTGGTTCATTAGTTCATTGGTATTTGAGGCGATGCATAACGACGTTTATTTCGACTTATGGCACTAATGAACCAGTGAACTAATGAACAAATGAACAAAGCCCTTGCGTAATCAATAAGCATTTCTTACGTTTGGTATGCATGCATAATAATGTAAAACACCAGGAAACTATTGACTATTTTATAAAAATAGTATGGCAAACTATGGCCAACAGGTACAACCAGTTGGTTACGGAGTTTGGCTTTACCCAGTCAATTGGCTACCTGCTCATTAACATCGACGAAAAGGAAGGTACTACTGTATCACAGGCGGCTGCCCTGTTGGGGCTTAAATCAACCAGCTTGTCGCGTATGCTTAGCCAACTGGAAACCACCGGGCTTATCTATCGCGAAAGCAACGAAGGGGATAAACGTTCGGTTAAAATTTATCTTACCACGCTCGGTAAAGAAAAACGCCATCAGGCCCGCGTAATTGTAAGGCAGTTTAATAATTATCTGGATGCCAACATCAGCGATGCCGATAAACAACACCTCATTGAAACCCTCAAAAAACTCAACAAGCTTACTGTTAACTATAAACCCTGACAGGTCATTAAGCTTCGCGTCATTCACTTTGTGTCATTACACTGCGTGGTCATTAAGTCATTTACTTTGGGTGGGCCATTTATCCTGTGTCATTAATCATTAGCAGCCTGCAAGACAATGACTCAATGACGTGAAACAAAATGACAGCACAGCAAATGACCCGTATACACTTTTACTTAAAATCGAGCGTTTTACCTTCAAAATCTCCCTTGTTGGGTATTTTAAACGGTGCCAGCTTTTTATTAATTGTTAAAAAGTGTTAAGCTGCCGTTTTTCTATTTTAAAAGAATAAATTTGCCTTTTGAATTGATGAACAGGATACTGATAGTTTTATTGCTCTTAGGCGTTATTGCAGGCGGTTGTGTTAAATCGTCTGTTGACCCGATGGTACAATATAATAAACAAAAAGAGATTGATGATAACATCATTAAAGATTACCTGGCTGCCAACACTTCATTAAAAGCTAAGCGGGTGGACACAACAGGGGTTTATTATATAGTGAACGATGGAGAAGAAGGAACCGGCAATGTGCTTTACACCAATTCAACCCAGGTTACGGTTGGTTTTACCGGCAAAATATTAACATCTGGTTTTGTGTTTGCTCAAACAGATCAGTTTCATCCTACCTATGTATTAGGAAATGTGATAAAAGGCTGGCAGTTGGGGATCCCGCAAATCAAACCGGGGGGTAAAGTGAGGTTGCTGATTCCGTCGCGTTATGCTTACGGGCCGTATGCACAGGATTCGATACATTTGCCGGCAAATTCGGTGCTTGATTTTCAAATTCAACTGTATAACGTAACCAATTAACAAAGCCTGATAAAACGGAGAATATAAGCCAGTAAAGCAAAAGCTTTAGGCGGTTAAAAAAAGACAAATTATAATAAATGAAACAAACAATTTTTACGCTCTTAGTACTTATCTCTATAGGCTTTATGTCATGCCGGAAAGACAGGAACGATCCGGATATTAAGCAATACGACCAAACCCAGATCCAGAATTATATATCAGCAAACGGCATTACCGGTATGCTGCGTGATACTACAGATGGTGACACAACCGGCATTTACTACAAGATCCTTTCGCAAGGGCGTGGTACACCAATGGATTATTCAGACCAGATCTCATTTGTATTTACCATCCGTTCGCTCGATGGTAAGTTTGTATCTGTCGATTCAATTAACACAAACCATTTTTATGGTTATTTAGGCCATGTGAGCAATTCATTGCCTAAAGGGGTGCAAATAGCTATCCACAACCTTATAAAATATAAAGGTACCGCTGCAAGGGTTATCGTACCATCGCATTTAGCTTATGGTGTTAATGGCTATGGCTCCGGAAGCTCAAGTAATGCCAATACGCATATTGCCGGTAACCAAAGTTTGGATTACTATATTAATGTGGTTTCAAACCAGGAAGTTTATGATGATGCTATCATCAATAATTATATAAAAGCAAAAAGCCTTACCGGATTTACTAAAACGGCAGATGGAGTTTATATAAAAGTAGCTACACCTGGTACCGGCTTAGATCAGATCAATACAGACTCTTATATAACTTGTACTTACTCGGGCAAATTTTTAAACGATAACGTGTTTGACAGCACCTCAAACCAGGGCGCAACCTCTTCATCGTTTACGGTAAATGCCCTGGCATTAGGCGTACAGGAGGGTTTAAAGGGACAAACCGCGGGTTCGGCCGTTTCCATGATAATACCTTCAAGGTTTGGATACGGTACCACTGGTAGCGGTACCTCTATTGCTGCAAACGTTGTGCTTTATTTTGATTTTACAGTAGCCACCGTTAGCAATTAATAACTTACTTAGCCAGTGCTTTTTTAAAAGCTGCTAAACACCTGTCGCGCGCGGCAGCATGATCAACAATGGGTTTTGGATATTTGCTGAAGTCGGCATATTCCGGAACCCATTTTTTTATGTATTGAAGTTCCGGGTCAAACTTTTTGGTTTGCGCATCAGGGTTAAAGATCCTGAAGTAGGGTGCAGCATCAGTACCAGAGCCGGCTGCCCATTGCCAGCCGCCTACGTTGCTTGCCATTTCATAATCCAGTAATTTGCGGGCAAAATATCGCTCGCCCCAGCGCCAATCGATAAGCAGGTCTTTGCTTAAAAAACTGGCCACAATCATGCGCACGCGATTATGCATAAAACCGGTTGTATTTAACTCACGCATTCCCGCATCAACAATCGGGAAGCCTGTTTCACCGTTACACCAGGCCTCAAATTGTTTTTCATCATTTACCCAATGGATGCGGTCATATTCAGGCCTGAAAGCATGATCCATAGTATGCGGAAAATGGTGAAGTATCATCATATAAAATTCGCGCCAGATGAGTTCATTGAGCCAGGTTTTATCATGGTAGCTGTGGGCAGTGTGCGCCAGTTCGCGGATGCTTACAGTGCCAAAACGTAAATGCATGCCGATGTGTGAAGTGCCTTTAATAGCCGGAAAATCGCGCTGATCCTTATAATCTTTGATCACACTTTCATATCCTTTATCGGGGAGGGGCATATTGCTTTTTTCGAAGCCCATTTCTTTTAACGAAGGGATAGACAACGCTTTGGTTTGATGAAGATTTTTAAGGTGTTTTTTTGTTGGATAAGCTTTTAAATAAAATGGTTTTAAGGTGCTATACCATTTGCGCTGATAAGGGGTGTAAACAGTGTAAGGCTTGCCATCGTCCTTTACTACCTCATTTTTTTCAAAAATTACCTGGTCTTTATAGGTTTTAAACGGGATGTTGTGTTTTGTAAGTTTGGTGCGTACCTCATCATCGCGTTTAGTTGCGTATGGCTCGTAATCATGGTTGGTATATACTTCGGCAACGTTGTACTCTTTGATGAGCTTATCCCAGGCGTGTGTAGCTTTATCATAAAGCACTAACAGACTGCCACCATGCTTATGCAATTCATCACTTAAGCTTTCAATAGTTTGATAGATAAACGTAACACGGGCATCGTCTTTATCTTCCAGTTTGTCAAGGATCTCTTTATCAAAAATGAATATTGGTAAAACAGGGTTGCCGCTTTTAAGGGCATGATAAAGGCCTGCATTATCATCGAGCCGTAAATCGCGGCGGAACCAGAATATGCTAACCGGAGTTTTATGATCCATAAATTTCACTTAGCGCTGTATCTAAATCAGCAAATTTAAACTTGAACCCGGCATCCTCAATTTTTTGTGCCGATACTTTGGTACTGCCCAATACAATGCTGCTCATCTCGCCCAATAAAAGTTTGAGAATAAAGCCAGGCACATTAGGAGCCCATAAAGGTTTGTGTAAGTGTTTGGCTACCGCTTGAGTGAGTTGCTTATTGGTAACAGGGCAAGGGGCAACCATATTGTAAACGCCGCTGAGCGCCGTGTTTTCGATGCCCAACAGGTACATATCTACCACATCCTGCCAGTGGATCCAGGGTACCCATTGTTTGCCGCTACCAATGGGTGAGCCCACATATAGTTTTATAGGTTTTGCAAGCGTTGGTAATGCTCCACCATCTTTATCAAGCACTACCCCGGTACGGAACTTTAACACCCGGGCACCAAATTCTTCTCCCTCATCAACGGCAGCTTCCCATAGCACACAGCATTGCGATATAAAATCATTGGTAGGAACACTTGTTTCATGCATCAGTTCATCGCCACGGTTGCTATAATACCCTATACCGGATGCCGAGATTACTGAAGTAACCTGATGTTGTTTGCGTTTCATCAAATCGTACAGTAATTCAATTGATTTTACACGGCTATCTATCAGGTCTTTTTTGCGGGCGCCAGTCCAGCGCTTGTCAGCAATGCCCGATCCGGCAAGGTGCACTATGGTATCAACCCCATCGATACAATGCTCATCAATAGTGCCTTTGTTGATATCCCATACAAATGTCTTTACCTGCGGATCGTTACCTGTTTTGCGGCTTAAATGGCTCACAGTATAGCCCTTAGCCAATAATGCTTTGGTAAGATGGCGGCCCAATAATCCCGATCCTCCGGTTAATAATATACTTTTCATTTTTGTTAGTTCATTAGTTCACTTGTTCATTGGTTTGCCTGTTTGGTTATACAATTGCTCATTAACAAGTTTTAATAGCCACACAACAAGAGGTTGCGCCTTACACCAATGAACAATTGAACTAATTAACCAATGAACATCATTCCCGGTAATTAACAATCTCCCTTGCCATTCCGTTAAATATAAACAGGTGAAACGGCCACATAGCATACCAATATAACCGGCCCCAAAGGCCGTTGGGCCTAAAGGTAGCTACCTGACTTAAACTTTGTTTACCGTGGCGTTCAATTATTTTAAATTCAAGCCATGCTTCGCCGGGCAGTTTCATTTCTGCGTATAAAAGCAGGCGTTTATTTTCGCGATCGGCTAATAAAACCCGCCAAAAATCAATTACGTCACCCGGACTAATATTGATATTACTTGTACGCCCCCTGCGTGAGCCAACGCCTCCGAAAACCTTATCCAGGAAACCGCGGATGTTCCAGATCCAGTCCCAATAATACCAGCCGCGGTCGCCGCCTATAGCAAGTACGTTGCTAAAAACTTCGTTGGCAGGGCGTTCAAAGGGCATTTTTACTTTGTATTCCTGCGTACCGTTTTGTGGTACCTTGATCTGGTCCATAAAACCGGGATTAAGGTAGCCCTGGTTAAAAGCGTCCTTCCAGCTTGATACGATAGAGTTTTGCTCTATTTTGACAAAAGCCAGCTCAAGGCATTCTTTATAAGGAAGGCATTTACGTGGCACGACGTTATCAATACTATGATCATGCATAACGGTTTCGTTCTTCATGCTGTTCACCAGGCTTTGGGCAAGTGTAAAGCTTGTTGAGGTAACAAAATACAGCCAGTATGACGATATTTTAGGTGAAAGGAAAGGTATAGTAACGATATACCTTTTTAGCTTACGAACTTCGGCATAAGTAAGCATCATTTGTTTGAACGAAAGAATATCGGGGCCACCTATATCAAACGTGCGGTTGTACGACTTTTCGTTTAGCATTACACCCTCCAGGTAACCCAGCACATCGCGGATGCCAATGGGCTGGCATTTGGTGTCTACCCAGCGGGGAACTGTCATAACGGGGAGTTTTTCGGTAAGGTCGCGAATGATCTCGAACGAAGCGCTGCCCGAGCCTATGATAATAGCTGCCCGTAAAACGGTTAATGCAGCTTTGCCTTCTTTCAATACATCTTCAACATGCCGCCTTGATTCGAGGTGGCGGGAGAGATTTTCGTCGTTGGTTATTCCGCTTAAAAATATGGTTTGTTTGCAGTTAGTTTTATCAAGCGCCTGTACAAAGTTATGGGCCGAAAGTGCTTCGAGCGCGGTAAAATCCTGCGTTTGCGCCATAGAATGCACCAGGTAATAAGCCGCGTCAACATCTTCAGGAAATGATTCGATATTTGACTCTTTGAGCAGGTCACCTGTTATTAAGGTAACCTGCCTGCTAAAATCGCTGTGCTCATGAAACCGGCGCTTATCCCGCACCAGGCAAACCACATCATGGCCTTTCTCCAGTAAAACCGGGATAAGCCGCGTACCTATGTAGCCGTTAGCACCAGCAAGCAAAACCTTCATGCTTAGTGAAACAACAAAAAACGTAGCCTGTTTTACAATCCTAATTTAAATCCAAGACCGTAAAATTTGCGGTTGTCGGTAATATTAGAAGTTTTGTTTTGCCATATATTTTGACCGTTGGCAAATATCTCAAGATTTTTAAACTGTTTGGTTTTCAGGTTATAACCAAAGTAAATATTCTGTAACGAAAACGATTGTTTGTTTGAGCCCGGTACATTTGAGTTAGCCTCGTAAGGATTGGCATAGTTGCCTTCACCTGTTTTGTATAATATATCCAGGCCTGCAAAAAAACGTTCAATCTCGAGGCGGTTAACCCAGCCCCCTGTCCATATTTTATCACCCAGTGCAATGTCCCCGATACCGGGGCTTATGCGTTGTTTAATATTGGAGGCGTTAAGTCCTGTAATGAAGCGGGTTGATGCTTTGTTAATAATATTGAAGTTTACGCCAATGCGATTGCGTGTATATTTTGAATCAGCATACCCTAAAATAGTTATGCTCCCGTTAGGGCCATAAGGTACATCATATAGTACAGGAACCGCAAGGCCTCCGCGTTCAAAATTATAATTAACGGATACCAGGGCCGAAAGGTTAATATCAGCACCAGCTGCGTAAACATTAAAAGCCTTTAGCATATTGTAATATACCGAAGGATAATAATAGTTGGTAAGGTAGGAATACTCGGTGTTAAACGGGCTGTTAAATGCATTACCAAAGGTTAAGCCGTTAAGGTGTTCGCCGTCGCTCTGCAAAAGCTGGTTTTGTTTTGAATAAGAACCATATAGTTTTATACCAACAGCACTGATACCGGTAAGTGAAGAAACATTTACAGATGCTGATGCATAAGGGAAAATCCGTTTAAAGTCGGCATCGTTTGCTACAGACAGGGCTTTTTTTGAATCTAATACCGTTACAAAGCCGCCTTGAAGATTAATGCTGTTTTTGAACGCCAGGCTTAGTGATGGTGTTAATAAGTAGTCTTTACGTTTGTAATAGTTGCGATTGGTAGTAGTAGTGCTATTGACAAACTGGTTAATAGTTAGCGGATCGGTGCCGTTATAGATGGTTGATGTGTTAATGCTGGCAATTGAATCGCGTGTATGACGGTAGGTGAAATCAACAGCCGGTTCAATGCTGAAATTGCCGATAGTTTTCTGGTAGCTTAAGTTATCCCGAAGCAGTAAAACATTTTTGTGATCAACATTTTTAGAAATGCTATTGGTCCGTTGAAAATTGCCAGGGCCAACAGCTGCCCCTGCAGCCTCGAAATTATTATCCTCATTGTAGGTATAATGACTATACGAAGCTGATAAGCTGTTTTTAAGGCCTTTTACCAGTTGTGAGTTTAACCTGAGGCCGCCGTTAAAGAGATTTTGTTTGGTGCGTTCAGCTGTACTTGCCTGGATTTGGTAGTTAGGATCGCTGCTATTATACAGGTTGGCGTTATCATAATTAAAGCGTGTAACCTGTGGTACGTATGTTGCTGTAGCACTGAGTGTATTGTTTGCACCGAGTTTAACATCGGCATACCCATTAAATTTAAACCTGTCAAAACCTAATGGCGTTTTAATATTAATTTGCTGAGTTGTTAAAGTTGGAGAAACATCCCTTAAATATGTAGCAGAAATACCAGCATTAATGATATCTGTATTTTTATAGCCTGATAAGTAATATTGGTGGTAAACGTTGGTGGGGCTTTTAAGCTCATTGATATTTGAAGTGTTTCGTGCACTAACCAGGTTGGTTTGCCCGGCCGCTTCAATACCCGATTTGCCCGGTCTGTTACGTTTGGTTTTTATCAGTATCATTTGCTTCTGTGGCGAGACACCGCTTACCTGTGCAGCTGCATTTTGTACCAATGTTATCTCTTCAATATCATGAATGTTGTAAGCGTTTACATCATTGATGATATTGCCATCAACCACATATACCACATAATTGCTATTGGTATAAATACCGTAAAACCATACATTAAGCGCATCGCTTATGTTAGCAAAAGGCTGACGCTGCAAGTCGGCGGCTTTTATGGTGATGCTTTGCGTGAGATTTTTATTTACGCGCAGTCTTCCCAGGTCGTAATGGGAAGTGTCGGTTTGTGAGTAAGATTTTGAAAATGAAAGGCATATAGCCAGTGTAATAAGGCAGGTGATCCGTGAATACATGAATAGGTTTAAAAAAAATAAATAAGGCTAAATATATGTCATTTAACCTTATCCATTTTAATCAAAACTTAAATATTTACGCTGTCAACCACAACTACTTTACTGCAAAGTGGTTTGGCATATTCTTCGGCAAATATCACGTGGGTAGGGTCGATCTGGTAAGCTTCCTGTGCTTCGGAGGTATCAAATAATATCAATAGCGATACATCGTATGAACGATCGATCACATCGCGGTTAGTATCGGCGGGTACACCGATATGTATATCACGGATGTGTGGAATAGGAAGGAGGATGTTAAGCCCTTCAATCAGTTTATCTTTATCGGCTTTGTTTTTAAGCCAGAAGTGTACGTGGTGGACAAATGTGTTTTGGAGTATTGGCATAAAGGTTTATTGTTATAAAATTATTTGTTTAAGATATCAGCCTGTTCCAACAGGTGCATATAGTTTTTTATTGCTCCTTCTGTTATTCCTGTACCGTTGCCTTGTTTCCAAAAAGTATAAATATCTTTCACAGATTTCAGATGCGAGAATTCGGGAAGAACCTTTTGAACTATCAATGTATTAATTTCTTCGG
This sequence comes from Mucilaginibacter sp. Mucisp86, assembly GCF_047324315.1. Lineage (NCBI taxonomy): Bacteria > Pseudomonadati > Bacteroidota > Sphingobacteriia > Sphingobacteriales > Sphingobacteriaceae > Mucilaginibacter > Mucilaginibacter sp. Mucisp86. The sequence continues at coordinate 1,828,923 of NZ_CP168503.1, read as the reverse complement.
CCGCGAGCATTGCAGATTGGTTGTTATGGGCCAACCACCATTTGTCTGTTTGGGGTTCGATAAACCATCCAATACGGAACCTGTAGTGATCCTGGGCATTGAATGGAAGCATTGATTCATATAGCTGATACAATTCTTGTGATCTGATCTCTATATTAACAGTAAACTTTAATTGACTGGCAGTTGAACTGGTGCTGCTTTGCAATGCTATGTAGTAAACAAGATCATCTGTTGTATTTGAAAATATATGGCCTGCACGTTTAAAGCCTAGCGGTTTAAGCGTATTGCTTAATTCAGCAATAATGATTTTTTTTAAATCGTTTAATCCCATGTTCTGTTTTAGGCTGCCAAATAGTGATTTAATGGATACAACCAATATAAATTTTAGATTTTATAGAGAAGGCACTAATGGGTTGAAGCGCTTTTAACGCGCTGTCGGCACTTGACTTATTTTCATAGATGTCGGTTACAAGCGCTATCATTTTTTTGTCCGAATCGTTTTTATATGACTCCAAATATTCAAGACTTAAGGTTTTTGAGGGATATCTCCGCATAACATATTGCCCGGCAAGTATATCGTCATCATAATTGTCCGGAAGTTTAATCAGATCCTTTTGTTTGTCGTAATATTGATCCATTGTGTCAATAGCAACACCGGTAGCATGGTTCAGTTCAAACATTTTATCTCTTAATGAATAATAATTAAGACCAGTGTCAGCAATCACAACATAGTAATCGGCATAGGCATCGCGTTGTTCACCAATCTCCGATGTATCTGCATTTGTTTGGATGTCCCTGTTAGACATCTTATAGGATGCCGGTAAAACTTTAAGTTTTTTGATCTTAGAAGAATCGATACCTGGTTTTGTATGCTTTGACTTGCAGGCAACTAATAAACATGCTATTAAAAGCAGGTATTGCACTTTCATAAATGGTGATAGGTTTATCCAAATATAGCTTAATTATTTAATCGCTGCCCACTGCAAACTCAAAACTGCTCAATACTCCAACACCACATGCGGCTTAAACGTATCTGTTTTTACTTTAGCCTTTAGCTCATGCAAAATATTGTATAAGCCAAAGTTGGTACGGTTTACATAAATAAAGTGCTTTACGCCGCGTGCCTGTTTAAACTCGGGCATTTTAGATATTCGCTCACCAAAGCTGTATAACTGATCAAAAAATGCTGTTTGGCTAAAGTCAAAGGTATCGGTAATATACGGTTGGGCAAACAGGCCGATCATGTCTTTATATTGGGTATAATAAAACTCTATCTGCACCGGGGTATCGTCCTTATGGATCATGTCCAGTTGCCTGAACGCTTTAATGGTTTCCTCTTTGTTGTCCAGTAAATTGGTTGAAGTAAGGGAGAAGAAAGGGTAATAGAAATCTTCTGGCATTTCCTTAATACAGCCAAAATCGATAACACCCAATTTCCCTTCGGCGGTGATCATAAAATTGCCAGGATGTGGATCGGCATGTACGGCACGGAGCTCATGCTGCTGAAAGTTATAAAAATCCCACAAGGCCTGGCCTATCTGGTTGCGAAGCTCCTGCGATGGATTGGTGGCTAAAAACTCTTTCAGGTGTTTTCCTTCCAGCCAATCCATAGTAATGATCCGTTTGCTGCTTAACTCTGGATAATATTTAGGAAAAACAACATTATCAAGATTGGCACAGGCTTTAGAAAACTCAATCGAGCGCCGAACTTCCAGTTCGTAATCGGTTTCTTCAAGCAGGCGTTCTTCAACCTCTTTCATGTACACATCCAGTTCCTTTTCGCTCATGCCCAGCATCCTGAAGGCAATGGGTTTAACCATTTTCAGGTCCGACGAGATAGAATCGCCAACGCCGGGATACTGGATCTTAACGGCAAGCTTTTTACCATTTACCTCTGCCTGGTGTACCTGGCCTATTGAAGCCGCATTGGTTGAGCGGATATTGAACTTATCAAAAATCTGATCGGGGTTTTTACCAAAATATTTCCTGAATGTTTGTACAATAAGTGGCCCTGAAAGCGGCGGCGCATTATACTGCGATTGCGTGAATTTATCTACATAAGCCTGCGGCAGCAGGTTTTTATCCATGCTGAGCATTTGCGCTACTTTGAGCGCGCTACCCTTAAGCTCACTTAATGATTGATATATATCAGCTGCATTATCCTCATTTAGCTCTGATTTGTCAAGATCAGGATTGAACAGCTTTTTGGAGTAATGTTTAATATAATTGCCGCCGATCTTAACGCCTGTTTTTATAAACTTGGCCGACCGCTGTACTTTGGTAGTAGGTATACTATTTTGTTCGGGAGTTGCTCCCGGAGTTTCATCTGCCATAATCTCAAAATCCCATCTTATCTTTTATCCCGCCGTTCTGCACCAAAAACTTACCGTATTCAAAAAGGTTATCGATGGGTGAGCGCTGGAAAAGATCAAAAGTTACATTAATCCCTTTTTCGATAGCCTCATCGGTTTTCTCGAAGCCTGCCGAATTATCATTGATCCAGAAGTTGAGTATAAACACAAACTGTACCCAAAGTGCATCCTTGTATTTTTTTGAGAAGTATTTACGGTCGCTCAGTTCGGTACTTTCAATCCCTTCTTTCATGATATCATCGGCAAAGCCCTCAAAAATATCTTTCAGCGGAATAAATACTTTTGGTGTTGTAAAACCTTTAGGTTGTTTTTTTATGCTATAAACTGCAAAGCTGCGACTGCTTTTAATCAGCTCAAAAAAGCCATAAAAAAATGACAATGCTTTCTCGCGTGATGAATAACCCTCCCAAACTTCCTGGGCGCGGATTTCGGCCAGTGTTTTGGTAGCAAAGCCTGCCCAGATACCCTGTTCAACCGCTTCAAACGAACCGTAGAACTGGTAAAACTCAGCCTCGCTCATTTCATTTTGCTTTGCAAAGATATAAACCGACTTAGGTTGCTCACCTTCGGTTAAAACATAATCAATATACGCGTTCTGGATGCTTTCGATGGTTGCCATGTTAAACCTCTCCTAAATCCTCTCCAAAGGAGAGGACTTTTTTGAATAGTGATGATTAAATTAAATTCTAAAAACTCCCTCTCCTTTGGAGAGGGTTGGGGTGAGGTGGTTTTTTACAAAAACTGCTCTACCACTTGTTGTAACTGCCTGGCCTGCACTACGCCGCTTTGACGCCATTTGCTTTCCCCTTTTTGAAAAATCATAAGGGTAGGCACACTTTGAATACGGTATGCACTGGCTGCCGCAGGGTTTTTATCAATATCTATTTTAATGATCTTTACCTTATCTCCTAACGCTGTTTTTACATCGTGCAGTATAGGCGGCATCATTTTACAAGGCCCACACCACTCTGCCGAAAAATCGACCAGTACCGGTGTTTCTGATGCTATTATTTCCTGGAAATTTGCCATAAGTTTTTTATTAACTGTTCATGGTTCATAGTTCATAGATCATGGGCTAACCGGTTTACAAAGAGTGAATTAACAAATTGCTGCCTGTCAAACCATGCACCATCATCTATGAACCATGAACTACTCAAATTTAACCATTAACCCGCGTAAAAGTTTAGTGCTTTAACGCCAAACCTTCAGTTATAAAGTATATTTACTTTATGCAAACAAAACTAAGCACTTACCTATTCCTGGTGCTCCTTACACTGCCTTTTGCGGGCATAGCCCAGGACACTGTTATACCGCTTTGGCCAAACGGAGCGCCCGGTTTTGAAAATCGCCGTAATGAGCCTGAGCAGGCTAAAGATTACTGGGTAAAAAATATTCATAATCCATCGCTTACTGTTTTTTTGCCGCCGAAGGACAAAGCCAACGGCTCGGCAGTTGTGGTATGCCCCGGAGGGGGGCACCGTTTGCTGGTTTATACTGCCGAAGGTGTTGATCCTGCCAAATACCTTAACAATTTAGGTGTTACTGTTTTTGTATTGAAATATCGTTTGGGAAGAGATACGCTATCGCCATACAAAATTGACGTACATGCAAAACAGGATGGGTACCGCGCTATGCGGCTGGTACGCAGCAAAGCAGCAGAATATGGATTGGATACTAACCGCATCGGGATGATGGGCTTTTCGGCCGGTGGCGAAGTGGTTGATATGGTGGCCTTTGGCGAAGGCAAAGGCGATCCAAAAGCTCCTGATCCGATAGACAGGCTAAGCGCCCGTCCGTCGTTTTTGATCCAGATTTATCCGGGGCCGCTTTATATCCCCGATAAATTACCTTACGATGCTCCGCCTGCATTTTTATTAGCTGCGAATGATGATGTTTGTTGTTCGCCATCCGTAGTTAAGCTGTTGCAACGTTATCGTGAGGCAAGGATACCGGTTGAGGTACATATTTATACCCAGGGCGACCATGGTTTTAATATGGGTTACCGCTCAAAGCTGCAAAGTATCAGTACCTGGCCACAGCGCATGGCCGACTGGCTAAGCGACAATAATTATCTGCACCCCGCTGCGGCAAAAAGGATGAAACTTCACTAAACGCCGGATGAAGTAAAAATAAAAAAGAGAGGCATATGCGTTTGGCTTAACCGCATAGCCTTCTCTTTTAACAATAGCCCCTATTGTACCCCTACGTTCGGGAACTAATGTATCTTGTAACAGCTTTCGGTAAAAGCTGTGCGTTTTGATGCTGCGTAAACTACCTGGTTGTGAAGCTGATAGCCGCTTATAATGCTTTTCATCATCCGTTCCAGGATCACGCCTGTTTGATTGTCAATGACGTATACACCGTTGGTATTACTGTTGGTGTACCCACCGGTAATAGCGCTTTCAAAAATTACCGTGGTCGTTTTATCGGTGAGTTTATCTATCCAAAAAGTGTTCTTGGTTTTTTGCCCGTTCACCGTGATAGAGTCGGCCCAGGTATAGCCAGGTTTAAGTGATTGGGTTATCACAAAATCGGCCAGCAGGCCAAGGGTTGTTCCTTTTATAATTTGCTCCTGCTGCAAACCGGTAAATGCTGTGAAAGCGTCATTAGTAAATTGCAGCGCAGGATCAGTAACATCAGTTACCAGGCCGTTTTTATTGATAGTTACCGAAGCAACTTTACCTGTAAGGTTATTAAGCGCTTTTGCGATAGCCGAGCTGTCGGTAACCGGCTTGTCTGAGCTATACTCCAGTTTTTTACCCATGGCGTCAACCGTATCGGCAATGTGTTTGGTGGTGACTGCAAGGTTAAAGCCCTGGCCTGTGGTATCAATAACATCATAAACTTTAGTTGTTGATGAAAAGCTGTTGATGTTAAACTTTTGATCGCCGCGTTGCAGTACAGTATTTGAACTTAAAAAAGCAGTGCGTTGAAATTGATCGCCTTTTTTAAAGGTAAATATACGGTGCGCCGTTTGTGCACTACTTAAGGCAGATATGCTGGTAAGCAGTACGGTTAATATAGTTTTAAGTTTGGGTATTTGCGGTTTCATGTAATTTTTGTTTAATAAGAGCAAGCTTTTAATACAAGGCAGTTAAAATAAACTGCCCTGTATTGATCCTAATTAATGCAACGGTTTTAAACCGGGTATTGGTGGCACCGGTGGTATTGGCGGCACCGGTGGTATTGGCGGCACTGGCGGAATCGGCGGCACCGGTGGTATTGGTGGTACCGGTGGAATAGGCGGCACCGGCGGTATTGGCGGCACCGGAGGTATTGGCGGCACCGGTGTTATCGGTGGCACTGGCGGTATTGGTGGTACCGGTGGAATAGGTGGCACGGGCGGTATCGGCGGTACAGGAGGAATGGGCGGCACCGGTGGTATTGGCGGCACCGGCGGAATAGGTGGTACCGGCGGTATTGGCGGTGGTACGTTCCAGTCTGATTGATTGCCTCTGCTTTGTGCAGAGGCCCGATTGATGCTTATAGCCAAAGTTGCGGACGCGACTAATGCTGCTATGATGATCTTTTTCATAGATTTTATATATTTTAATGAAATAATTAATGATTTTGCTAAAAGGAAACTATCGCCGGTTTAGTGAGAGCGGGTAACCGAGGGAGAATACCATATTGGCCCTGTCGTTGGTATACCGGGTAAGGTTTGCAACCCCTACCGCTAAACTTAAGGGCACCGGGAACGGCCTGACCCCCGCCGAAATACCGAGGTTCATGCCCGTCCATTCGGCATTTACATTTACATGATGTATAAGTTCATAGGATATACTACCGAATACTGCGGTGCCGTGTTTGCCTCTGCCGGCAGCAATATCTTTAGGGCTTTTTTCATAAAACCTGCCGCTGCCTATACCTATTGTATAGCTAAGCCTTGAGCAGCCCGGGGTTAATGATTTAATGGTTTGTATGGCATGGGTTACGGCAAGGAAGTAGGTTGAGCCGGAGGCATCAGACTGCTTCACGTTAGCAAACACCTGCAATGCTCCGGCCGAGATGCTTGTTCCGGCAAATAATATACGGCTTATGATAAAGTTTCCCGAGAAATCCCTGAATTTGTGCACATCGGTCATATTTAAACTGGCAGCAAAGTTTACTGCTTTTGCAGGGTTGCCTACACATGCCCCTACCGAAGTGATCAGGTCTGTTTTATTATTATTCAGGTATACCTCGGGATAGGTAGCTCCGATGCCGCCAAACAGGTAAGTACCATATCCCCCAAAGCCCGATGGTATTAATATGCCGCCAGGTGCATCGCTGGGGTAAAGCTCATTTTGTGTTGGTGTTGTTTGCTGGTTGATTTGAGGGGCAGGAGCCAGGAAATTATCTATTTTTTGCGTGAGTTCCTTTTCAAACTGATTTTGGCTGTAGGCTGCTTGTGTACTTAAACAAATTATAGTAGTAACACAGCAAATAAGTGCCCATATGTTGGTTTTAAAGATCATTTTAGTAAAAGGGGTTAGGTAAGGTGTCAATGGTTATAATAAAGAGATCAACGCTATCCGGCAATGATCTAATTTATGCAATTTACCTGCAAAAAAACAATCGGCAATTTCTTGTTTTTGGGATAAAACGGCCGGTTTATTAAAGGGGCTACAGGGCATGTCATCATAAAAATTAACGTACTGCTGTTTGCTGGTTTGATACCAGGGGTACATAATTGTGGCTTTTTCATTGTGGTTTTGGGTTGTTTTTGTATCACAATGTTACGGAGCCACGGCAGGCTGCACAATACCAAGTAGTTTGTATTTTGAATAGTAAAAGGAGGGAAGTATGTAAAAATGCAAATCCCCTCCAATGCACAAAGCAAAGAAGGGGACGATTTTATTAATGTTGTTTTTGAACTGGTTGTATCTTATCTGCTGCAGATCTATTTTTTATCCTCCAATACAACCCACCTGTTCACAGTATTATTTAATCCTTCTATGGCAATTTTGTAAAATTTAGAGGGTATATTTTTAACATCAACCAGCACATGTTCATTGTTTGCCGGCACAGTAGCTAATAACTTGTAGTCATCGGCCTTACCTTCTTTAAAAGTATTATCGGAGGCTACCCAAATCTTTACATAGCCCTTAGGGTCAAGGGTTTTCCAGGTGATATCTAAAGAGCCCTGTACATAGTTTGCCGTTGGTTCTGCAACAGATACTGCGCCGATAAGCGAAATGCCATCCATTTCCCGCTGCTGCGCCTTGGGCACTTTTACGTTTAAAAAACTATTGATTGATGGCGTAATATCAACAATACCCGGGGTGTAATATTTAGCATAATTATTAAGCGGACGGTAGCTGGTAACCATCCAGGTTGAGCGCTGACGGGCACTTTGGCCACCATGATCTTTACCGGTGGCTTCGCTGCGCCCATGATCTGTGGTAATAAAGATCAGCCAGTCTTCTTTGAAATGTTGCCTGCGGAATTGTATCGCTGCCCAGATCTTACCAACCTGTGCATCCATTTTTTCAATGGCATCATAATATTGCGGGCTGTCACCATATTTATGTCCCATATCGTCGGTGTATTCCAGGTATACCCATGAAAGATCAGGAGCTTTATCTTTAATGCAGTTTGCTGCCGACGCTGCCACCTGCTCATCGATCAGGTGCATATAGTTACCGGCCTTATCATGCGGAAACTTTACGGTATCCAGCTCGTAGCCATCATAAGCATAATCAGGATGGATATTACCTGCCTCGGGTAGTTTATCGCCAATAAGTTTGGTACGGTTATCTGTCCAGCTGCTAAACACGGCTGTTTTTTTGTTGGGCCAGGCATTTTTAAACATCCGGAATATATTCCAGTAGTTATAGTTAGGCGCTTTAATATCGTTACCCCAAACATTATGTTTGTTAACCCAGGTAGCGGTGAGTAAACTGTTATAGCCGTTGGCCGATATAGTTGGCGTTTGTGAATATCCTCCTTTTTCACCGCCAACATGGGCACGAAGATAGGTGCCTTGCTTGGCTATCAGTTTGAGGTTAGGGGTATTTAATTTTTCAATCACATCTGCAGGAATGCCATCGGCAATAATAAAAACGGCCTTTCGGGTTTGGGCGGCGGCGTTCAGCCCGGCCGATAACAGCAGGATAAGAGCTGCGGTTTTAAGTAGATTTTGCATCGGTATAAGTAAGTATTTTAAAGGCCTAAACTACGGTGTTTTAAAAGTACAGGAGTTAAAAAATTGTTATGCTTTTTTATGAGTGATGAATTTTTTAACTTACTGTAGCGTAAGTGGTTTATAATGCGTAATATAATTATAAACCTATCAACTATGACGCGCAAATTAACCTTACTTTGTCTTGGGATTTTAACAATGGCTGCCTGCAAAAAAGGTGGCATCAATCCAAAAAATGATCCGGGGAAAGACCTGGTACTTTCAGCAACCGAACAACAACAGGTTGGGCCGGGTAACGCCTTTACCTTAAAGCTATTTAAAGCAGATGTTGGTACCATCGACAATACTCAAAATCTGATCATTTCACCTCTGAGTGTCAGCTTTGCCGTTGGGATGACCAGCAATGGCGCCAATGGGCAAACCCTTACCGATATCCGTAAAACTATAGAAGTTAATGGTTTTACTGAAGATCAGGTAAACAGTTATTATCATAACCTCATTACTAACCTGCCCGATCTTGATCCAAATACAACCCTTAAAATAGCAAACTCCATTTGGTACGCCAACAATTTTACTGTGCTGCCGGCGTTCCTGAAAACCAATACTGATTTTTATGATGCCGAAGTAAAAGCGCTTGACTTCAGCAGCGATAAAACAGGATCGGCAAATACTATTAATAGTTGGGTAAGCGGGCAAACCAACAATAAAATCCCGAAGATCCTTGATCAGATTGGTGATGGTGCCCGCATGTACCTCATTAATGCTATTTATTTTAAAAGCAGTTGGAAAACCCGCTTTGATGCAGCTAAAACTTATAAGGCGCCTTTTCGCCTTGCCGATAACAGTACGGTACAAACCGATTTCATGACCAACAATGGCGTTGAGCTTAAAACCGCCTATGATAATGGTACCAATGTTGTTGAATTGCCGTATAGCAACAGTAAGTACAGTATGGTAATGATTATGCCATATGAAGATGTGAAAGCCTTTGCCCTCGGTCTTGATTCAACTAAATGGAACTTTTTAATGGGTAAGCTTGCCGCTACCAAATCACAAATTACTATTCCTAAGTTTAAATTTAGCTATGGTATTAACCTGATGGGGATTTTAAAATCATTAGGAATGGGCATTGCTTTTAGTGATCAGGCTGATTTTAGCCGGATTACCGCAGGTGGTGGAGTTGCTATCACAGAAGTAAAGCATGAAGCCTATATTGATGTGAATGAGGATGGCACTGAAGCGGCAGCTGCAACTGAAGTAGGTATAGGGATTTCGGCGCCGGCACCAACCAATGTTTTTAATAAGCCATTTATTTTCGCCATAAGAGAAATGAAAACCGGGTTGATATTATTTGCCGGTATAGTGAATGACCCAACCAAGAAATAATAAAGCCTCCGGCTTATTATTTGGCTTTTACTTTATTGCCTTTTGCTTCGTGGGTTAATTCAACCATGCCTAATGCCTCCATCAAAGGGGGAACATACATGGCGAAGCGGCCGCGAAGCCCTTTTTTTAAGCCATACCAGCCCCCAACCGGGTTGGTCTCTGACCGGCCCCAGGCTTCTACGGTTCCTTCTTTAGCAGGCTTTTGCTCGTCGGCGCTGCCAAGTTCCATCCAATCGCCGTGAGCGGTTAACATAGCATGCAGGTCGGCCAGGCAACGGTAATCGTAATGAAGTATTGTTTTACCAACAGTACAAACCAGTATGGGTTTCCCATCCTTCGTGTCCAGATACATGGTATAATCCGAAGTTAATGGCGGTGTTTTCAGCGTCATCGGGTTTTCTTTTGTGCCGATATTGTTTTCCATATCACATTGAGGTTTATAACGAGTTGATGATTATTGCCGTATGCAAATTAAGGTTTTGAATGTTAATAAAAAATGCAGGGACAATAATCAATACATCTCCACAAAAGCTTTCAATGCCCTCGATTGCGGTACATTTTTACGATAGATGAGCACTGTAGACATGGTGCCAAGTTCCTTATTAAGCGGATGTGTTTTAAGCTTGCGGCCAGCATAATATTGTTCAATCAATTCGGCCGGGAGGATGCTTATCCCTAAACCGGCTTCCACAAAGTTGATGATCCCTTCCAGCGAATTCAATACGATACTTTTATATTGGATAATGCCTTTTGAATTAAGCCATGCTTCCAACCGGGCACGAAATACGCACCCCTGGTCAAACACAATGATCTTAAGCGGCTGGTTCATGAGCAATTCCTTAAGCCCGGGGCCTTGCGCGGGAGCCAGGATAACCAATTGCTCCTCTTTAATATGTAACTGTTCCAGCTCTGGCGAATTGATAGGTGCCGATACAAAGGCAGCATCCAGTTTGTAGTTAATTACATCATTTATGAGCTCACTGCGCATTTCCGATTTAAATTCCAGGTCGACATCCGGATAGGCTTCTGTAAAACGGCTAAGGATATCCGGTACCTTAAAAGCCATGGTGGTTTCGATACAGCCTATTTTAAGATTGCCGCTTACCCGGTTAAATTTTTTAATATCCTTTTTGGCTTCCTGCATCAAATGATCTATCTGCTTGCTGTATTGCATCAGCGTTTCACCGGCGCTGGTTAGCGTTACTTTGCGCGATGTACGTGTAAACAGATCGGCGCCAAATTCTTCTTCCAGGTTTTTAACACGTGCCGTTACGTTTGACTGTACGGTAAACATGGCTTCGGCCGCTTTGGTGAAGCTTCCGTTAGCAGCCACCGCTTCAAATATCTTTAAGTCATTTGTGTTCATAAATCACTATTTATGATTTTAAATATCACTATTAATCGTTTTTAATAATCAAATATCAACATTAATTTTGAATCATCAAAACAGAAAAAATGAAGCTTAAAAGACTGATAATAAATGCAATTGTGGCTACCTTGATGGTAAGCGGAGCCAAAGCGCAATCAACCCGAAACTCAACTTCAAAAAATCATACTATGGAAACTAATCAGATTCATTACCGCGACATCAAAGCCAATGGCTTAAATATTTTTTATCGCGAAGCAGGCCCTAAAGAAGCACCAACCATATTGTTGTTGCATGGTTATCCTACATCATCGCACATGTTCAGGAACCTAATCCCAACTTTAAGTACAAAATATCACGTGCTGGCTCCCGACCTTCCTGGTTTTGGATTTTCAGATATGCCCGATCATACCCAATTTCATTATACTTTTGATAACCTGGCTGCTACTATGCAATCATTTATTGATGAGCTTGGTTTGAAACGTTTTTCCATTTATATATTTGATTATGGCGCGCCTACCGGTTTAAGATTGGCACTTGCTAACCCCGAAAAAATAACCGGCATCATATCGCAAAACGGTAATGCCTATGAAGAAGGCCTGAGCACCGGCTGGAACCCGATCCAAAAATACTGGCAGGATTCAACTAAGGAAAACAGGGATGCCTTAAGGGATTTCGTGAAAGAAAAAATGACCAAATTCCAATATTTTGAAGGCGTGTCAGACCCGTCATTAATTGCTCCGGAAAGCTATACACTCGATCAGCAAACCCTTGACCGCCCCGGAAATGTGGAAATTCAGCTTGATCTGATGCTTGATTATCGTACTAACGTAGCTTTATATCCTAAATTCCAGGCTTATTTTAGAGAACATAAACCAAAGCTGTTAGCTGTTTGGGGTAACAAAGATCCGTTTTTTTTACCTGCCGGTGCCGAAGGCTATAAACGGGATAATCCAAATGCTACCGTTAAGTTTTACAACACAGGCCACTTTGCTTTGGAAACACATGCTAAAGAAATAGGACAGGATGTGCTGGGCTTTTTAGGGGGCTTGCCTAAATAATAACCAGTTAAACCGGTTGTCATGTTGAACGTAGTGAAACATCTTCTTCGCCGGGTATATTCGTAATACAGGGTAGAGAAGATGTTTCGTTTATACCTAAAGTAAGTTGTAGAATCCAGACTTACGAAGTTTTTAAAACTTCGTAAGTCTTCGTCAGATTTGTCATTCATGTATTCGGAGCTATTTACTTCTTCAACTCTTTTTCCTCTGCCAATAAAACATCAGCCGAAGTAAATCCTTCCAGCTTTTTAGCAGGCGAACCATCTGCATTAAAAAAGAACAATGTTGGGGTTGCCCTGATTGGATATTGTTCTTTTAATGTTTTACCATCCTTACTGTCAATATCAATAGCCACATTTATCAGGTTAGCATTAAAAGCATCGCCCAATTCTTTTTTGATCAGCACTTCCTGCTCCATTTGTTTGCAGGTTGGACACCATGAAGCGTGTGCAAATACAAACAGGGGTTTATTTGCTGTCTTAGCCACTGCCTGTGCATTGGCAAGGGATGTTGTTTTAAAATTGATACCCTGTTGTGAATTAAGTAAAGGCTTGTATTTTGATGTGCATGATGCGAAGCCGATAATCGTGGCAACTAAAAATATCAATAATGCCTGAGCTGATTTTTTCATTTGATTTTTATTTAACTGTATTTGTGCCGCTATAAGCTTATAAGCCTGCACCAGGCCTGTCATTAATAAGGTTAAACCCAGGATCCAGTTGATGAGGTTGTGCTGTGTTTTGAGCACGTTCATCAGATAATTGCCTGCGATGCCATAAATAATAAATGACAGTAATGTACCGGTACCTATTGCTGCTATGAAAATATTATAGGCACGGGGCTCGCTGCTTAACACCTTGCGGCTTTTTAAAACAGCAGTCCAGCCCATCCAAAAGGGTAAATGCAGCGGGTTAAGCAGGCTTAACAATAATCCCGCATAAAAAGGGTTCATCCGTACAAAAGGCAGCACATCCTGGAAATTGCGCATATGGAAGGCGGCTTCCAATGTTTTATAGGCCAGCACCAGTATAGCAATGCAAAAGGCCACGCTTAATATTTTGAACAGTTTTTTTAAACGCACCAGTTGGTCAACCACCACCAACGCTATACGCACAATCAATACTTCGACTAAAATAGCGGCGAAGCCAAACCAGGCTGCCCCGGTGAAATTGCCATTGAGGGCAAAGTTGGCCACGTTGGTATTTAATGTACCGATGGGTAGCGCCCCAACAAAACTAATGCTGAACGCTACCCAAAATAGTTTTAATTGCTTTGTCATGCTCATGCTACCAGTTTAAAGTATTCGGTGTTATTTTTAAGCATGGTTATGCCTTGTTTGTAAGTCATGTGGTTAATTCCCTTAAGTTGTTTATTAAGTATACTTACCTGGTATAGGATTTTCCAATGCCTGATGATCTCGCCCCAGGCAAAAAATATAGAATGTTTAGGATCGTAAATATGGGTTGGCTCGCTACCCGCCCCGTTCAGTTCTATGATGGAAAGGTTTTTGCCACTGCTTAGCTCGTCCCAGGTATTGTACATTACATCCAGCCGTCCAAAATAAAATCCGGGAATTTCGCGGCACATATTATCTATGGCCTCCGTTAGCTCATCAGTAATAAGGTGACTAAAGTCAATAAACTTAGCGCCGCGCGAATGGTTACCATAAGGTACCAGTATCTTTGACTCGCCGGCAGGCAAAACATGCTTTAATTTATCGCCGTAGGTATTTATTAGCACAGGCAACTGCAGCAGATAACGGGGTTCCTTAACAATAAGCTCCATCATGGTGTGTTTGCCATCCCCGGTGAGGGTTAAAAATTCTTTTCCAACTATGCCGGTTACATGGCCTTTCGCCTCGCCGGGCAGACGGTAATAAAATATGCCTGCCTCGTGGTTGTAGTTAACATATTGCTGCACCAAAAAGTCGACCCTGATCTGTTGTGTGTATTCCAATAATCCGGTTTCGTTATGTACCAGTTTTACCTGTACTCCTCTGCCGCCTATATCGGGCTTGGCAATCAGCGGGTAACTGAACCCTTTTTCTTTTATTGCCAATGTAATCTCGCTAAAGTCTGCACCGGTTTTAAACAGGATGGTTTGGGGATAATATTTTTGAGGGATGAGGTCATAAATACTGGCTTTACTTTCCAACGTGAAGCCTCCATTTTCAATCAACGGGTTGGCCGTACTGAAAAAGAAAAATGATCGTGCCTTTAAACTCAGCCAAAACCAGTAAAACATAATTGGCGCGTATACCATGTTTAATGACCAATATTCCCAATTAAAGAGCTTGATTAAAAAACGTTTCAAACCAAAAAAACGAGGCAGAACAGGGGGCTTGCTATCTTTTTCGGTTATGGCAAGATCATTAATATATTTATTACCATCCTTCAAATCATGATAGGTCATGGTGATATTTTGGGGGCTTACGTTAATATTGGTAACGCTTACTGTTTTCATTTTACCGTCCCGGTTTATTACCAGGGCATCGTTATCATCACCTTCGCCGGCGTGATGATGAAAATGCAAAATAGCTTCTGCCGTATCCGGATTGGCCGATTTACGCCAGTTAGTAAACCAGGCGGTCCGCTTAGCTGTAGCAGCTTCATCATATAAAGTAGCAGACGACCAGATGTGCGCATCCCTGCCATCCAGTAATTTGATGTGTTTGCGTTCACTATCCCAACGGCATTCAAATAAGTTGCCTCCGGTATAAAGCACTACGGTGAAAGGTTCAATATTTTCAAGATCACTATTTTGATAAAACAGGTATGGATCTTGGGCATTAATCAGATCCACTAATACCAGTCCGCGGCTAGTTTTATATGATGGCATGACTTTGTGTTTTACAAAGGCTCCATTTAGCAGTACCACGGTATCGCCGTTGTTTTTTGCAGCTATCCAGCTGCCATTGCGGTCGGCATCTTTAGGGTACAATAGGGTGTGGCTGCCATTTTGATATTTGCGCGGTGCTATGGCCTGCCCGCGGTTAACGTTTTCATCGCGATTGGAAGTGAGCTGAAAACCATTTTTTGTGGGGATGTAGGTTACTGTGCACATGCCCTGCGGTACTTAAGTGTTGACGCTGCAACGCCAAATTCGTCGGGGATAACAACATCTGATACGGCGTTCACCCCAATACGGATCAATGCCATGTGATGAACTGTATGTTCCAGGTTATAAACCAGCTCGCGGTAATAGTTAGAAAATACCTGCGTTGAATTTGTCTCGCCTTCACCGTATTCGGCTTGAAGCAACAATTCTTTATCTGGCTTTTGAATCCCGGCCTCTATTTGGCGGATAGTTGTGATGGCAAAATCTTTATCTGCTTCAATGTTTTTGTTGCGGATGCGTTTATCATAGTCAACCATGCCGGTTTCATAGCCTTTGTTCAGCTCAACAAAAAACTCAAGGATATGACGGGTATGCTGGCCAATGCTTGATTGCGATAGCAGTTTTACCGGCTGGGTGTACTGTACAGGACTTAATTCGTCAATTACATATTGTAGTTGCTCCAATAAATTGGAGATAGGTTCTTTCAATTGCATGATGCTAATGATTAGCGGGTTTTTAATTTTGTTAATGAAGGAATGGAATAAGGTTCATTACCTCTTTCCGGAAAATGTAAAGCAGTATGGCCGATGTTGTGAATACAATAGCTGCCAGTATAAAAAGCTGACCGCCATCTCCCTGAACAACAATGCCCAATTTAGTGAGGTGAAAAAATATAGCACCTGCCATCAGGCCAACCGCTATTAAAGCTCCGATACCAGTAGTGCGTGGAATAATGATCAGTATGGCTGCTACAAGTTCCATACTGCCAATACCGATGCGCCCCCAGGGCTCCATGCCCAATTTGGTAAATATGTAAACCGACTCGGGCGCAGCAGTAAATTTGAAGAATAAGGTTTGCAGCATAATGATGGCTGCCGTAAGGCGCAGGGCCCAAACCAATATATTGAATTGTGTATAAGTCATGATTGTTGTGTGTTTGAATTTATAAGTGTGCATGGTGTTCTTGTTTTTTGCCCGCTTTGATGGCTGCTGTAACGATATCCGCAGCTACCTCTGCTTTGCTTTTTAGCGGAAAGGCCTGGAACAGGAAATCGCGGTTTATGATGGTGATCTTGTTGGTGTCGTGGCCAAATGTGGCACCCTCGTCCTGCACGGAATTAAGCACCACCAGATCGAGGTTTTTACTGTATAGTTTTTTAAGGGCGTTCTGTTCCTCATCGTTAGTTTCAAGGGCAAAGCCGATTGATACCTGGTCATTACGTTTGATCTTGCCGAATTCAAAGGCGATATCAACGTTTTTAACCATTTGCAGGCTAAATTCATGTGCCAACTTTTTCATTTTTTGAGCATACACTTGTGACGGTTTATAATCGGCCACAGCAGCGGCGAAAACGGTTATTTGAGCTACCGGGAAATATTTTTGGCAGGCCGAATACATTTCATCAGCCGAGTTAACATGAATAACCCTAAGGTTGGTATGAGATAAACTGATGTTTACCGGCCCCGAAACCAAAATCACTTCAAAGCCCTTATCTAAAAAAGCTTGGGCAATGGCATAGCCCATTTTGCCCGATGAATGGTTGCTGATGAAACGTACCGGATCAATAGCTTCGCGGGTAGGGCCGGCGGTGATCAGTACTATCGGTTTGTTGGTGGTTTTCATTTTGTGGTGGTGGTTTAAATAGATCTAAAAAAGCGGGCTTGTGCGATTCCTCTTGAGAGGGGGCGGAGGGGTGTGTATCTGCTTTGATAAGCGTACTGAATAAACACACCCCTGCTACCGCTCACTCCTTCGCGCCGCCTCTCATGAGGGGATTTTGTATAGCAGATTACTTTTGTCCCTTCATCTCCGGCCACTTTTCATCGGCTGCTTTAATGAGGTTTGCCTGGTCTTTGGTCCACAGTTCTTTTACCTTATCGTTGTAATTAAAGTAAAGCTTGTCGTTCAGCACAGTCCATGTATTTGCTTGAGTTGGTGCTTTGTGGCCCTGCGAAGTGCCGTAAGCGCAATAACCGCCATACTGGGGTGCATACTTTTCCGGATCGGCTTTAAAAGCTTCAAGGTTTTCGCTGGTGGAGAAAAACCAGGTAGCATCTTTCCATTGGTATTGAAATTTGTCTAACCCTTTTATCGGTTTCGATTCTTTGAAAAATGCAACCGGGTCATACCCTTTAATTGCTTTACCGCCGGGTGCAAATATTTCTGATTGTTGCGCATAAGCCTGAACCGCGGTAACCAATGCAAGTGCCGTGATAATTAAAAAACGTTTCATTTTTGTGATTTTAGATTGATTTATAATTGATTATTGAAGACTTGTTAGCGGACTGTCTTAGCCCAGTTGGCGTCGGCTTTGGCTTTCAGGTTAGCCTCGTCTTTATCCCATGATTTTTTAGTGTTGTTAAAAAACTTGTTGTAAAACAGGTACAGTTTACCATCAAGCAGTTTGAAAGTTTTTGGATCTATCTCCACCTTTTCACCTTTAGCACCCATCGCGTAAGCACACCAGCCTCCGTATTGAGGCTCGTATTTTGCAGGGTTGGTTTTAAATAAATCCCTGTCCTGAGTGGTAGCAAAATGATAGGTTACGCCATTATCGATAAGAGCAATTTCTTTTTTACCCTCAATAGCTTTTTGCTGGCTGAAGTAAGCAACCGGGTCATAACCTTCAATGGCCAGACCGGTGTTATCTAAATTGAATTGTTTTTTGCGAACGTCTGTTTGGCTTTGTGCCGAAGCAATACTTGCAGTAAATACAATAACTAACAGGAGATTGAATAATTTTTTCATGATTGTGTTAATCTTGATGTCTGATTTTTTCCCCTTTGTCGGGACAGATCATCAAACCTTACAGCGAATCAGAAAAAATATTTAAATAAGGAAGTGGGTGGGATTTGTAAGATGGAGGTAAGTTATTTAACTTATTGATTATCAGTATTTATATTGCGGTTGGTTGGCTGCTGTGCGTACACATCTTGTCAATGAATATCAATAAATAAAACCGAATGTCATTTCGACGAACCAGCTTGGGAATGTGCGGATGCAGTGAGGAGAAATCTTATACATCACACTCCATACTTTGCATACGGCTCAATAGGGCGTATAAGATTTCTCTTTCGCTCCACTACTTGGCCCACCCCTGCTCTATCGAAATGACATTTTCTTTTACTTAAAAAGATGTGTACACACAGTAGGTTGGTTGGGGGAGACTGATATTAATCCTGAAGCTTATCTATTTTACTTTGTATAATGGCAGTATCGGCGAGTGTTTTGATCAACGTTAAGGCTTTTTCAAAGTTTAGTTTTGCCTGCGCGTTATCAATACCTGTGTATAACTCGCCAAGCAAGGTATAGTAAAACTGGTTATTGGTAAGTTGCAGTTTTTCTGCTTCAATAATGGCTTCTTCAGGGCTATTGGCTTTGGCAAGTGCAAAGGTGCGGTTAAGCGCCGCTATTGGTGAGTAAGCAATTTGCAGCAAGCGATTATAAAGTTGCAGTATATTCTCCCATTTTTCTTTTGAATCAGTTTTTTGGGTATGCCAGTAGGCTATGCTGGCTTCTATGTGATATTTTGAGAGTTGTATTCCTGTAGTTGCAAGTTTTAAATGCCAGGCGCCTTTGGTTATAAGTTCCTGGTTCCAGAGGTTGGTATCCTGATCATCGTATAAAACTAACCCGCCGTTTTGATCTGTACGGGCCTCAAATCGTGACGCGTGGAAATACATCAACGAAAGCAATGCGTTAACCTGGGGCTTGTTGGTGCCCTCGTTTTCAATAAGCATGTGGCAAAGGCGCATGGCTTCAAAGCAAAGGTCTTTACGCAAAATTTGGTTATCACTAACCGAATAATATCCCTCGCTAAACAGCAGGTAAATGGTAGTAAGCACGTTTTCCAGCCGGTTGTCAATCTCGGCGGAGCCAGGCATTTCAATCTTTATTTTTTCGTTTCGGATTTTTTCTTTTGCCCTGAACAGACGTTTGTTAATGGTTTCTTTATTGGTAAGAAAAGCTTCGGCTACTTCATCAATTCCGAAACCGCACAGAATCCTTAAAGCGAGCCCGATCTGTGCCTCGGGTGGGATGGCAGGATGACATACGGCAAACATCATCTGCAACTGGCTGTCGCTGATGTTTTGTGGCGAGAGATCTATATCCTGTTCATAACTCTCTGCCGTTTGCATTTCCGGTGATACCTTGCTTTCAAAAATAGTATTACGCTGCAAATGATTTTTTGCCTTGTTTTTGGCTACATTATAAAGCCAGGCGGTAGGGTTAGTTGGGATACCTTTATAACTCCAGGCCTGCGCCGCGGTGAGGAAGGTATCACTGGCAATATCCTCAGCAGTTTCCATCTGATCAAACCCAAAGCGGCGACAAAGTACCGATACTATTTTACGATATTCCGTGCGGAATAAATGGGGGATGATTTCAGGGTTTTGCATGGGGATGACCAAAAATGTCATTGCGAGCGATAGCTTGGCAATCGCGCGTAAGCATGGCCGCTCTGTATAGCATGCGATTGCTTCGTTCCTCGCAATGACATAGATTATAGTTTATTATACTTTGAATTACTTAATGTACTCCGTCATTCTTGGCAACTTTCCGCACTTCAACGGTATTGCCTTCGCCTTGTAATACCGGGCAGCCTTTGGCAAATTCAACGGCTTCCTCAACCGATTCGGCTTTTACAGTGACAAGCCCGCCGATGGTTTCCTTGATTTCGCCGAAGGGGCCGTTGGTTACCACACCGCCATGGCCTACAATTTTGGCATCTGCAAAAGGGAGGCCGGTGCCGCTAACAAATTTATTTTGAGCAGCTATGCCGCCAATCCAGTCCATAGTTTGTTTCATCCAGATTTGGATCTGTTCGGGAGAAGCTACTTTAGTGCCATCCTCGTGCCTGAAAATTAAAACGAATTCGTCCATCTTTTTAAATTTTAAAGGTTAATAAATATATGAATTACACCTTTATATCAAATGAGATCGGAGGAATAGGACAAGGGTTGAATTATTTATTTCGGATTTGGGATGTTCGATTTCGGATTTTTTATCGGGGATTACACCGGCATTTCTTGCGCTCGTTTGCAACGAGTGCTTAACTTGGGTTAGCGTTTATAACGCAACTGGCGATGCAATCGCCAAACCATATTAAGCACTCGTTGCAAACGAGCGCAAGACAGGAAACCTGCCGTGTACCCATAAGTTTTAAATAAAAAGTGTCATTTCGATAGAGCAGGGTAGGCCTGAGTAGGGGAGCGAAAGAGAAATCCTATATGCCCTGTAAAGTCGCTTTACGTAGTTTAGAGCTGGATGTATAAGATTTCTGCTCACCACATCCGCACATTCCCCCAACCGGTTCGTCGAAATGACATCTTCTTTTAATTCATCATAATAATTAAAAGATGTGGGTACGCGGCATGTTGGAAACGAGCGCAAGACAGTGGCTCAGGCACAAGTGAGCATATCCCTCAGCCCGCCACACAACACTTGCGCCAAAAGAGGGCGTTATTTATTTTGGAATTTGTCTGAACCGGGATTTTTAGGATTTGCCGGATTGAAGGATTTTGTCCGAACCTGAATTTTTTGAATTAAGGAATTCATCGAATTTTGCGCTAATTCTGTTAATCTTAAAATTCTGTAAATTCTGATTCAAACAACCTTACGCCATCGCAAACTCTGGCTTCACTTCGCTCAGGTGTTTGTTGTACCAGTTGGTGCTGTTATAGCGCGCGTTGATTTCGTAAATTGCAGGTTTTAGTTTTAGCAGGTTAATGATGTCCTGGCATGAAAAGCGGTTACAAACCGGGTATAACTCTTTAAATACGCGCTCAATGAAGTAAAAATCTTCGGGGTGGTCAAGCGCAAAACGATGCGACATGGAATAATCCAGCCCGGTTTCCCAGGTTACATTGCCTATGTTAAAGATGAGCGGGTTTTCGTATATATATGGTGAAGTATGCTCCAAATCATAAGGGCGACCGGCATTTTCCCAGGCTTGTTTAAGGCAGGCCATGGTCATTACTTCTACATCATTGCCATCGGGGTAAGTAGCCGGATATAGGTTGCTCACATAGTCGAACTTTTGCCTGTTGCTGAAAAAGTATTCGAGCACTTTGTCGATGATCCGCGGATCGATCAGCGGGCAGTCGGCAGGGATTTTGACAACCACATCGACATTAAATAATTTTGCTGCCTGGTAATGCCTGTCCAATAAGTTGCCAAGGCTGCCACGATAACACTGAACGTTAAGGTTTTCAGCCTCTTTTGCAATAACATCATCTTCTGCGTCTTCAGAAGTGGCGATAACAATGCTGGCCTGATGCTGGATCATACCTATCCGCTCTACCATGCGCGCTAACAAACTTTTACCTGATATGGGCAGCATTACCTTGCCATATAAACGACTTGATGCCATGCGGGCCGGCACTACCATCACTACGCGCTCATCCATCTTTTCCGGAAATTTGAGGTTTATCAAAAAAACATTAACGGGTTAAATGTATAATGGCAAGGTTTAGATATGGCGAAGTTTATATTATGAAATTGTTAACCCTTTGACTGCCTGAATAAAATAAAACCCGGCACAAAGGCCGGGTCTTACAACATAGGTATAGGTTATTTAATAATAGAAAACGTTGGTTTGAATATCTGCACTTAGTTTTTTGTCGTCGGTAGCTGCTTTAATACCCTGTAGCCATACGGTATATATCGAACCTGCACGAAGGTTAACATTGGTAAGGCTGGCTAAAACTGTTGTGGTACCTTTTTGACGGATATTAAGTGTATAGGTAACATTGCCCTTAATGGTCACGAAATCAGATACCTGTTTGTAAGCTTTATTTGAGGCCAAAACACTGTCTTTTGAAGTAACGAGGTCAACCGTACCAGCATCGGCGCTTAAGTTTGCCAAACGGATGTTGGCCATCCCGGAAGCCGGCTGAACGATAGAATCGGCAACAAAAATTACATCGCGTTTGCCTGCTGTGTTGGCCAGGTAAACAGAATAAAGTTTTTTGGCTGTAAGATCAATGGTATCGGCTGCAACTTTTTGCTTTGTGCCCGAAACGTAAAAGGTTGCTGTTCTTTTGCCTGGGTAGGCATTAACATAATCTATACCATGGCCATAACGAATTGGGAAAGTATTAGCCCTGTTGGGCTCAAGATAAAAATCAACCGGTTCAGAATCGGGAGAGGCATTGATAACCGAAACGAGCGCCACCGGCGGCTGAACATAGTTGTTATGGTCCTTTAAACACGAGCTAAGTGTTGCTGCCAGCAAACACACCATCCCGATAATGCCTGCCCGCCTTGTTAATTTTTGCTGAACTGTTTTCATAAACTAAAATATTGGTAGTAAACTGATATTTTAACTTTACGTAATCAGCAGGCATTACGCTACTTGGGGTCGAAAATTTTAACCCGGGGTGCTATTTAGCGTTAATACGTTGGGGATTTGGTTTTAGTATGCGAAGCATGCGGGTTTCAATTGTAAAAAAATAGTGAATAAATTTATCTGCAATCATGGTTCGGGGATGTTTATACCATGGGTATAGTACCGCCGGTTAAATAGGCGGCCCAGACAAAATGGCGACTGCTTTTTTGAAGCGTCATTATAATGAACCGGTTGAAGTATAAGTTTTATCTATAGGTTTTACTTTTCCAGTTGCTCGTCAATCAGGTGCTGCAGCTCGTTTTTAAATTTGTCGTCCAGTTTAATGTTTTCGTCGATGGGCTGGTGAAACATGTTTTTAATCATGCGGTTTATAGCGGTGCTTTGTTGCTGAAATACCCTGCAAACATGACAACCCGCCAGGTGGATTTTTAGTTCCAGTTTTTCGCGAAGTGTGATCTCGCCTATATCCTGCTTCTCAATCAAATAGGTCGCTTTTTTACAGTTATAGGCTATTTTAGTTAATTCGTCCATATTCAATCAGTTTAAATCCAGTTTTTTTGAAGGCATTCTCTCAGGCTTAGTTTGGCGCGGTGAATAATTATCCAAAAGTTAGAAGATGATATCCGCAAATCGTTGCAAATTGTATCTGCAGGTTCATCGTCAAGATGTTTCATGGTAAAAACGGAGAGCCATAATGAGGGCAGCTTTCTCAGGCATTTTTGCAGTACGAGTTGAAACTCTTTGCTTTCGAACTGATCTGCTTGTTCAATACCAAATTCCACCGGCCTGTGGTCTGGTTTCCAGTTATGGACATCCGGTTCAAAAAAATCGTCTGTTTCGCATTCGGCAAATGTTACGCCCGGATCTTTAACAAAGGCCGATGCTTTTTTACGATAAACATCAATTATCTTGTTTTTTAAAATAGCGGTGAGCCATGTACGCTCGGTACTTTTACCTTCAAATTTTTGAAGCCGTTCAAGGGCCGCCAAAAAAGTTTCCTGTACCAGGTCGCGGGCTAATTCTTCATCGCTGATACGGGTGAGGGCATATTTATAAAGATAGTCGGCATAACGGGCTACCCAAACATGCGGATCCGTGTTGTTTTCAAGGTTGATATTGGTGCTGTTTTGGCTTTGCATAAATCAATGTGGTGGTAATGGTTTGCGTAGAAGTTTATAACCCATATTATATTGTTGTTTTGATTTGTGCTTTAGTCGGGCAGGGAGGGGAATCCTTACAAGGTTTTCTTATTTTTTCTGAACCTGGGCTTAGTGAAAGGAAATGCTTAGAAGATTCGTTAATATTCAATATTCCGTTTAAACTGAATGAAGACAATTAAATGACAGAATAACGTACACTTTACTGTAAGGTTCTTCGTATATCTACGACTAAGGGGGTATGAAAAAGATAAATTTGTTTGTAATACCATTGATATTATTGGCCTTTAATGCGTGTAGCCAAAGTGCTCCGCACGCCGATAAAACTGTTGATACAAAGACGTATCCCGATGCCAAACCAGCCAGTTACTGGAAGCAGGTGTTAACCCCCGAAGCTTATGAAATATTGGTAAACAAGGGAACGGAACAACCTTATCATAACCCTTATTGGAATAACCACGAAAAAGGGATATATGTAAGTGCAGCTACCGGTAAACCCTTATTTAGTTCGGACGCTAAATTTGAATCTGGCACAGGCTGGCCAAGTTTTTTTAAACCTATAGACCCAAAAGCTATTAAAATTGTTAAAGATACATCGTACGGAATGGTGCGTGAAGAGGTTGTTGAAGCCAGTACGGGTTTGCACCTTGGCCATGTTTTTAATGACGGCCCGGCACCTACAGGTAAGCGTTATTGCATGGATTCATACGCTTTCAAGTTTGTTCCGGCTAAATAATTAAACTATTTAATTTAAATCATCATGTTAACAAAAAAATTGAATGTATGCCTGCTTGGCTTGCTGGTGTTATTTGGCTGCGCCGACGCACAAACAGGAGGTAGCGGCTTTGCAAGCCTGCCTGCTCCAAAGGCAGGCGAAAAGGTGGCCACCTTTGCCGGTGGTTGCTTCTGGAGCCTTTCTGAAGGTTTATATGAGCTGAAAGGTGTTAATAAAGTAGTGGCCGGATACTCGGGCGGCACAACTAAAAATCCAACGTACGAGGATGTTTGCGGTAAAAATACCGGCCATGCCGAATCGGTACAAGTGTATTATAACCCCGCCGAAATAAGCTATGCCGCATTGGCCGAAGCTTTCTTTTATGCACATGACCCCACGACTGTTGACAGGCAGGGACCCGATGTGGGCGATGACTACCGCTCTGCAGCTTTTTACCGCACACCTGAAGAAAAGAAAACCCTGGAAAGTGTAATAGCTAAAGTTAATGCCAGTCATCATTACAGCAGTCCGATTGTTACACAGGTTGTTCCTTTTAAAATATTATATCCTGCCGAGAATTATCACCAGGGATATTACCGCCTGCATATGGATAACCCATATATCAGCCACGTTTCGGTACCTAAGGTATTGAAGCTGCGTAAGGCCATGAACAGCCTGCTAAAACCAGAGTTTCAGCATAAAGGTCCGAGTTAAGGGTAAGTGCTCATCATATATGTATAATCCAGACTTACGAAGTTTTTAAAACTTCGTAAGTCTTCAATCGCTTTGTCATTCTCCTTCGTAGTCCAAAGGATTTCCAAACGAAATGTTAAAATCTAACCTTATACCTTTTTAAAGCCCATGATTCTGAAGTTGCTTACCAGCACTTTCGATCCGTTTTTGTATTGCATTGGGGCGCTTACGTAGAGGTTTTTAGCCGTTGTTGGCATGAATGCCATAGTATCGGCCAGTTTGGTTTGATCAAGATATACCACCATGCGGTCGCCGTCAACAACTAATGATACGTGCATTTTACGGTTGGTAAATGTGGTTAAATCAAATGTACTGTTGAGGTATTTGCTCAGGAATTCGCTATCTACAGATACATCGTCATTATTATAATATTTAAGTTGCACATAAGCACCCCCGCTGCTGATATAGTCGCGGATGCTGTTATCCGTCACAAAACCGAAAGTAACCGGATAGATATCACTAATTTTATCGGCAACAGCCAGGATATCAAACTCTACAGTAAAATGTTTTGGGTAAAAAAGCTGTTTGGTGAATTTGTAAGTCGCGTTGTCTGCCAGGGCCAGCCATTTGCCGCTTTCGCCCCCGGCAGAAACAATAGTAGCTGATCCATTGGTTTTAAATGTTTTGGCCGAAGAGCCGACAGATACATTTGAAAAGTCTTCGGCAAATAATACAGTATCTCCCGGAACAAAATCAAACCCGGTATTGATAATTATTTTATTACTCTTAGGTGCCCCGGAGGTTGACGATGAAGACGAAGAAGATGATGATGAGGTTTTTTTGTCAAAAGCATCACTGGCTTTTTGGGCTGCTTTATCTTTAGCTTTTTGTAACAGGCTTCCGAATTGTGCATTGGCGTTAAGGCCCGTGATTAAACCAGCCGCGGTTAACAGACTGAACAGGAATTTTTTATGCTTCATATAGATATAGTGTTTAAGTTTCAATTGCAATAAACAAAGAATAGTATAAACTGTTTGTTAATTTTATTCACAATTGTTATACAATAGTTAATATATCTGTTAATGAAGACAATAATATCCTGTAGTTATAAACTACAGGTATAGTCGCCCGAAGTCAGGAGATTTCGGGCATAATATTGGCTGTTTATTTTAGCTCAAGTTCCATTTGGATATTGGCGCGCTCGTATGGCGAAGGCCTGCCCGCTATTTTTACAAAGCCCAGTTTATGATACAGGCTGATAGCCGGTTTTAAAATGGTATTACTTTCCAGGTATAGCTTGTGACCGCCAAGGACTTTTGCCTTTTCAATAATGGCCCGTCCCAATAAAAAACCTATGTTTTTTCCCTGGGCCTTTGGCGATACCGCCATTTTAGCAAGCTCATAATCATAATCCGGGTCGTTCATTTTTAACAATGCGCATACACCAACCGGCTCGTCGTTATAAAGGGCAACTAATATAAAGCCCCCATTGTTAATGATATAACTATCCGCATTATCAAGTGCCTTGTAGTCGGCTTCTTCCATTTTAAAGTATTTGGAGATCCACTCCTCATTTAATGCTTTAAAGGCCGCGTTATAGCGTGGCTCATAAGGTACTATCTGTACTTTATTGCTCTCCCGCATCTTTTGATGTTCCTGTACTCTGCGCAACAATGATTTTTGTTCCAGCAGATATTCCCATTCTTCAATGGCTTTCCACAAGTCGTGGTTTGCCTGCGATAAAAGTTCTTCAACCGCACCGGTGACATCGGCATATTGATCCTGGATTTTTGCCCCTGCTTCGCGCCCTTTGGCAGATAAGCTTACCATATTGCGCCTGCCGTCAGTTTTATCCTTTTTTTCAACAACAAAATCATTCTTCACCATTTCAGCAATGATCTTGCTTACAGATGGGTGGGAGTGCCCTATCTCTTTGGCTATTGAGGTAATTGTAAACTCGCCGCCCTCCTGCAATACATAAAAAACAGGGAACCATTTTGGCTGAAAATCTATATCATATAGTTTGTAGATGCGTGCAGCATCTTCTGTCATGGTTTCGGTAAGCATTCGCAGGCGGCTACCTATGGCCATTTTTCCTACTTTGTTAAAGAATTCCATATTATATGTAATTAATTATGTAACTGATTACGCAATATATAATGTTGTTTCTAAAGCCGCAAGCGGCTCAATGTCATATTCAATTCATAAAACAAAATGCAGATAAAGAAAAAGCCGGACTGGATAGCCCGGCTTTCGCATGATGTGGTGTTAAATATTATGCTAATGTTTTCCCCATTAAAGGATCGCTGAAGCTTGATTTGCCAGTTTCCACACGGCCAGCAAAGCGTTTTGTGAATTTTTCAAATCCTTCAACCTTCGTGCTGAAATCATACCAGCCATGGGTTTTGCTCAAGTTTAACGCTATTATTGTGCTGGCGCCTGCTTTTACGGAAACTTTATGATCGCCGGTTTTATAACCATGATCAGCTACCGCGACGGTCTGCGCTTTGTTGGTATGGTTAGTGATCTTTAAGCTCACATTCCCTGTTAATTTACCGGCAGCCTGCTCATATTCGCAAGCAACATCAACCAGTGGATCGGCAGCATTACCCTGATATTCACGGAAAAAGCCGTTAGGGCCATAGGTACGCAGGTGGTATTCGCTGTTTTCAAATTCATGCAGCGGCCATACATCAGTTAAAGTATCACCGGCTTTAGCTGTGTAAGCCCAGGTACGCAGGTCTTCCATTTTCTGCGGATCATTCATCGTAGCATACTTGCCCGGGGCATATACGTTGAATGGCGAACCTAATGCCTTAGCGCCAAATGCCTTATTACTTGCAGTAAATTTAATTTCAAACGATTTTTTATCCGCACTTAATTTACCGTCTGCATAAAGCTGGTAAGGCAGGGCCGATGATGGTTTGATGCCTTTTTCCTGCTGCGGCATATATACTGATGAATGCGGGTCTTTATTGATCTGCGCAATTTCATCGGCAGTAAGCAGTTTATAGTCTGAAGGGAGTTTCTTAAACTGGGCTTTGTGGATGCTTTCTAAAAATGCTTCTCTGGCAACAAATTCAGGGTTTTCGATCTTTTCGCCATTGTACGGACGGAAAACACTCGAAAGATCACCGCAAACCGTACGGCGCCACTCGCTGATATTGGGTTCGGTTACTTTTTTGCCGGTTTTATGCGTTAAAAAGTTTTCTAAAAATTGCAGTGTCGAGGTATGATCAAACACTTCGGAGTTAACCCAGCCGCCGCGGCTCCATGGCGAAGCAATTACCAGCGGCACACGGAAGCCTAAGCCTATCGGGCTTTCGCGGTCAAACACTTCGGGGAAGTTTTTGCGGGCTTTTTCCTGCTCTAAGGTTACAAATTCAACACTCGGGTCAATTCCCTCAGATACCTTACCCGTACCCGGCTTATGCGGATTGGGTGCGGTAAACGGAGGAATGTGATCAAAATAACCGTCATTTTCATCGTAAGCTAAAATGAAAACTGTCTTTTTCCAAACATCAGGATTTTGTGTAAGGATGTCCAGTACTTCAGATACATACCATGCACCATACCAGGCCGAACTTGGGTGATCGGAAAAATGCTCAGGGGCCGACAGCCAGCTTACAGTTGGTAACTGGCCTCCTTTTACATCGGCACGGAACTGATGCAACACGTCGCCTTTGGGTACTAATACTTCGCGCTCGGTACCTTCATCATTATATTTCAGCGGACTTAAAGTGCGGTAGTGCGGATCATTGGTATTAGTTACAAAACCTTTTTGGTGCAGGTTTTTTTCGCGTTGCGAAAGACTGGCAAACTTGTTTGGATCAAGGCTTGCCATATCTTTTTTGGTGTTCTCCAGGTCGCGCTGTTTTTGTTTAAGCTGTTTCTGCAGGTGATCAATATGGGCATCGCCGGCAGGCAAAGCAGCAATTTGTTTTTCAACGGTTGCTATTTCATCAGGCAAATCAGTTGATTTTTTTTGCAGATGGGCTATGTGCTTGTCGTACAGTTTAATATTATATTGGCCAAAAAACTCCAGCGGGTTATCCTGGAAATTGGATAACCAGGGATCTTCTTCGCCCTGTAAACCAGTATCAATGGCAATTTCGTTCTGGTAATGTTTCCACGATATGTTATGGTCTTCCAAACGCTCGGGGAAAGTAGCCCAGTTCAGGGTGCCATAGTCCATGTCATCGTTCCAAACGTGCGCAAGCGAGTTTTCATGCTGCTCGGCACGGATGGTACCGCTCCAGAAATATAACCTGTTGGGGTTGGTACCTGTTAATGACGAGCAAAAGTTTTGATCGCAAACGGTGAATGCATCTGCCAAAGCATAGTAAAATGGAATATCCTCACGGTTGTGGAAACCCATGGTTAAAGGCATGTTTGAATACTCTTTAATGCTGTTGCGTTTAACGTTAAGCCACTGATCAAACTTACCGTCGTTACGGGCATTCACCTGGTTGGCCCATGAATGCGGCAACGAGCTCATCCAGGTTGCTTTGGTATTTTTAATATCAAGGTGAAAAGGAGCATAGGTTTCGCCTTTTTTGTTTGATTGCAGCCAAACCTTGTTTTTGTTTGGCAGATCAATAGCGCGCGGGTCGTTGTAACCACGTACTCCTTTAAGCATGCCATAGGTATGGTCGAACGAGCGGTTTTCCTGCATCAGGATCACAATATGCTCAGCATCCAGGTAGGTACTGCCCGGAGCCGGGTTAATGGCCATTGCTTTTTGAATAGATTCGGGTAAAATGCTGGCGAGACCGGCCGCTCCGGTTAATAAGGCTGCTTTTTTAAGAAAATCTCTCCTTGAATCAGACATGTTTATTTTGTTTAGTTCATGGCCTATGGATGATAGATCATGGTTGTTTTTAGTTTTTATGTATGGCGACAGCCAATTTAACATGGTTGTTTTTAAATCTTCAGGATTTATGGTTGATTTTTTAAAAATCAATGATCTATGAACCATCAACCATGAACTACCCCGTCTTTCCGCTGCGAAATAACCTGCTCACATAATCCAAATGATAATGTCATTCCATTGCCGCCAAGACCATTAATGAGCAGTACACCAGGTTCAATGTCCACTACAAGTTCGGATGCGCCGTTGGTCATTTTAGGGTAGATGCCGTGCCATGACTGAAGCATTTTCCAGTCCTTAAAATTGGCGAATGTATGTAAGTATTCGATTATTAAATTATTAATAAATTCTTTGTCGAATGGATCATGAACCAAACCATATTCGTGCGAATCGCCGATGGTAAGTTCGCCGCTGCCATTTTGTGATACCATCACATGGATACCCCATTTCAGGTGTGTTGCATACTGTTCTTCATAGCGCTTGCGCAAGGCGGGCAATGAAGCTGCGGCCTGGAAACCGGGGTAATGGATCATGGATAAACCACCGCATAATGAAGGGCCGATGCGCCATTCATCTGGCTGGGTTACCAAACGCATCATTTGGAGCTTACATTTGGTGATCTGGGTTTGCGCGAATAGTTCGGGATAAAGCGTCTCAAAATCGGCACCGCTGCAAACATAGATCTCATCAGCTGCCCAGCTTTGGGTACCTGAACTAACTTTTGGATGTTCTATGCGGCTGATGGCAGTATTCCAGTGAAATTCAACGCCAAATTTTTCGGCAAGATAAGCAGCTACCTGACCTATTGCCACGCGCGATTCGACAATCATTTCTTCGCCGCTCCATAGTGCACCTTTTAAACCATCGGTATTGATTGCCGGTGATTTTGAAATAGCCTCGCCGGGAGTTAACACGGCGCAATCACGGTGTTTTTTATTTACATCTACATACTCTTCAATCACCTGCAGTTCATCATCATGATAAGCCAGGTGTAATGAACCTACTTCATTGTGCCAAATGTTAGCTTCAGTGCAAACTGTTTTCCAGATGCTTTTTGACAGCATGGCGCGCTCAAACATTGGCCCGGTGGCCTGGCCTATAGGCCATACCATACCAAAATTACGGATGGAAGCGCCTACCGCGCGTTCATTACGTTCAAACACGGTTACCTTATAGCCGCGAACGGCTAAAGCGCGGGCAGTAGCCAAACCTACTATACCTGCGCCTATAATTATAGCAGTGCCCCCCTGCCCCCTGAAGGTGGAGTTTTTTGAGTTATTATTTTCGCTCATTATATTATTCATTAGGTCATTGTTCATTCGTCAATTTTTTGACTTCGAACTCATGGCTGCGGACTTATCGTCTGAAAATTTATCTGTTCATCCGTGACTTCTTCGGTATTCAATTTTTTTTTATCGCGTGCAGCGCTTTGTAAAAAGTAAATGAGCGATAAGGATCCGCAGATAGCACCAACCAGTGCTACGATCATTACACCTTCCTGGAAAAATGCGCCCCAGCTTATTGACGGCCGGCCCAGTTCCTTTACCAATAAAACGCTAACACTGCCCAGGTATCCCATCGAATCGGCGATGTACATGATAAAGCCTACGTTGCTTTTATAATGGAACGAGGCTATCATCCGTTCAAAAAATATGGCGTTGTAAGGTACATAGCCCATATACAGCCCAAGGCCTACGCAGGTCATCCATAAGGTTGGCCCCATCATTTTAAGGGTAAACATGATGGTTGATATGCCTACCAGTACACAACCGGCAATGATCATTAAATGGATAATACTGAAAGCACGCAGATTTTTGCGCACCAGGATGAGCAAGCTCATTGCTACCAATACCACCAGCGAAATTTTAATATCGGTAGTAGTGAAAATGCTGTTATCCTTTATGCCCAGGCTGGCCCAGATCTCTACCTCGAAATTATCGCGCACATCACGCATAATGGTGAGCAGTACATAAACAATAAGGGTGAGGATGATGCCGGGTAAAAAACGGATGACGAACTGCTTACGTTCGGCGGCATTCATCGGAGTGCGTTCCGAACGCAAGTGTTTATCTTCTGCTGTAGGTGCGGGGATGAGCTCCATACAGCCCACAAAAAATAATAACGGCAATGCAAATACTGCCCCCGTTAAAAAAGGCATGTAATATTCATTTACATGAAAGCTGCTTATTAAAGTACGCCCTGTTGTTTTTACAAAACCAGATGCAAAAATGAGGCTGATGGACAATACCGATGCCATGAACTCGGTTGAGCGCCTGCCTTCCAGGTAACCAAAAACCAGGCCCCAGATAAGCCCCAGTGGGAAACCGTTGATAAAAAGGAAGGCGATATTCCACGGTGCAGGCACAAAAGCAAAGGCAAGCAGGGCTGCCCAGGCAATGCCAATTAATACTAAAATATAGCGTGCACGGGTTTTGCTGTTTACTTCGGCTATGAATTTGATGCCGTAAAATTTGCTGCTCATATAGCCGATAACCTGGGCTATAACCAACCAAACTTTATAATCAACATGAAAGTATTCGTGACCTGTGAAAGTTGCCGCCGCGAAAGCCTTACGAAAAGCATACATGGATGTATACGTCCCGAAGGCCGAAACCGCTGCCAAAACTGAAATCAGTGCATAAGGCCATTGGGCTACTTTTGCACGTAAACTTTCAATCAGCCTCATTTACTTATTGATTTATGATGTCAACTACCAGTGCAATATCGTCAATAATATGGGTAGGATTATAGGTTTCCAGCTCGGCGCGAGTGAAAATTCCTGTAGTTACGCCTATGGAATATTTGCAGCCAGTGTTTTGCCCTTCGCGTACGTCAACCTCGGTATCACCTACTTTTGCAACTTCAAGTGCATCGGTTATGCCGGCTTCTTCCATCATTTTCCGGATCATGAAAGGGTGCGGGCGACCAAGTTCTACCTCGTCTGATCCCACAACGTAATCGATCAGGCCTTTCTCATGCCATTGCAGGCGGTTTACAATGGTATCGGCAATATCGCGCGAAAAGCCGGTATTGATACCAACTTTTACACCCTGTTCATGCAGTTTGGTAAATGTTTCTTCTACGTTTGGCAACGGTTCAATGCCCGGCTCAAACTGGTAAAAGTTTATCATTTGCTGTACAAATTCTTTATGTATGGTAGTTACCAGTTCGTCGGTAATAACTGATTGATCGGCTTCATGTTCGGCAAGCATTTTGCGGATAGCGAGGGTTTTCTCATAACCCATCAGCGGATCTATTTTCTCCAACTCAACTTCGTAACCAGACTTTTGCATAGCAGCCCTGAAAGCTTTGCTAACCTCATGATCGTCTTTAACCGTAGTGCCGGCTATGTCAAATACCACTAATTTTATGCTCATAATAACAAATATAATTGTTTAGCAATACTAAACTTTTTTTATTAAAATTAAACTAAATTAGTGTTAAGGTTTGGTTAAGGTGGTTGAGAAGATAAAATAATTTGAATATTTATTTGATTTGAAAATTTGAAAATGATTTGTGCATTTTCAAATTCGGTACTTTTCAAATGATCTATTTCTTTTCTTCAAAAAAATAGATTACCAGCATACTGGCCGTTGTATCTCCCATGTTTTTTGGGGTATGAGGAATGCGGCCGTCAAAAAGCATACTATCGCCCTGGTTAAGGGTTATGGTATCATCATTAAACTGGTAGGCTATCTGGCCCGACAATATGTATTTATATTCAAATGCTTCGGTTTCAACAAGGGGACGGGAAGCATCAGGTTCAAGCTCCAATATTACTATATCAACCGTGCTTTGGCTTATTGATTGTGTAAATATGCGTTGGTAATGAAAACCATCGGCATGTTCTTTTTCAAAGTGATCATATTCATGTTTGCGCTTTACTAAAACCGGTGGATGGTTGCTTTTTGAGCGCATATCTTTAAAAAACTCATTTAGGTCTATCTCCAGTGCTTTAATAATATCTATCAGTACAATGAGCGACGGAATGGTGCGGCTGTTTTCAATTTGTGATATCAGGCCTTTACTTACATTGGCCCTTACTGCAAGTTCCTGTACGGTTATATTTTTTTCGCGGCGGCGTTCTTTTATCCGGTTACTGATCTGTATCAGTATATCTTCTTCCATTATATATCTTTTTATGCAGTGTTCGCTGCGCAAAGTAATTAATACGGGTAGTTATCCAAAATGATTTTTTTGTTACGCTAATGCGGATGTTTTCTTTTTACGAACAATAGCTGCTTGGGTTTTAACGGGAAAAAGCTGAATGTTGATGTTAACAAAATTTTAAATGTATATGCATGCTACTATAATTCATAAACAATTAATATTTTAATAACCTGCATCCTGTTTATTTGCACCTAAAAATTTAAAAAGTATGGCACCATCTCAATATAATCCGAAAGCTGTGGTTGATGAAGTATTTTCGTTGTACGAAAAATTTGGCGATGCCGATTATATAGGAGAGCCTGTTTCTCAGCTGGAACATATGTCGCAGGCGGCGGCTTTAGCCCAGGCCGAAGGTTATGATGATGAAGTGGTGCTTGCCGCTTTTTTTCATGACATTGGTCACCTTTGTGCCGATGCTGAAGAAGCCGGGAGCATGGACGGTATGGGCAATGTTGATCACGAGCGCCTGGGTGCCGACTACCTGTTGGAGCGTGGATTTTCTGAAAGGGTTGCCAACCTGGTACAGGGCCACGTAATTGCCAAAAGATATCTTACCTATAAATACCCCGAATATTATAACCGCCTTTCGGATGCCAGTAAAGCTACCCTTGAATTTCAGGGAGGTGTGATGACTGCCGAAGAAGCCGCCGAGTTTGAACTAAACCAGGACGCCGAACTTATTATCAGGTTACGCTACTGGGATGACATGGCAAAAGAAATGCATGTGCCCGTAAATAATGTTGATCATTTAAAAGCAATGGCCCTTGCACACCTGCAACTGGTAAATGAGTAATGTTCATATTAAGTTTTTGTGATTAATATATAACCCGTTTGTTACAAAAATCGCCTGCTTAACACTGGGTGAACATCAAGTTAAGTATAGCTTAATACTAAGTTGGTTTACTAATAATAAACAAAGTTTAGTATTGCTGTATGAAAAACTTAAATATTTCACCCTTAAACTTTAGCAGATGAACAAGATTTACCAGAGATTAAGAACCGTAATAACGGTTTTATTATTTTGCGTAGCTCCATCTATTTTATTCGGACAAACCAAAATAAGCGGTACTGTTACCGATGACAAGCACTTGCCACTGCCAGGCGTAAGTGTAAAAATCAAAGAACAAAATAAAGGCACAGTTACTGATATTGACGGTCGTTACAGTATTACTGCAACCGCAGGTCAAACCATTGTTTACTCGTTTGTTGGTTATGCCCCGGTTTACGTGGTGGTTGACAATAAAACAACCGTGAATGTAATCATGATTGGCGACAGCAAAGCACTGAACGAAGTTGTTGTAACCGCGTTGGGTGTTAAGAAAGAGACCCGCCGCATCGGTTACTCAACACAATCAGTAAATGGTGCCGATGTTACCCTGGCCCGCGACCCTAACCCTATTACAGGTTTAACAGGTAAGGTAGCCGGTTTATCTGTAGGCCCATCGGCCGAGTTATTAGGTAACCCGTCTGTGTTGATCAGGGGTAACTCAGTTACATTATATGTAGTTGATGGTTTCCCTATTAATACTGATACCTATAATATCAGCCCTGATGATATTGAGACTTATACTGTGTTAAAAGGCCCGTCGGCAGCTGCACTATACGGTAGCCGTGCACAAAACGGTGCGATTTTGATCACAACCAAAAAAGGTGAGAAAAACAAAAGAGGCCTGACTGTTGATATAAACAGCAGTACGGTTATGAATACCGGCTTCCTTGCATTCCCGCGTACGCAAAACACATTTGGCCCGGGCGAAAATACTTTTTACACCTTCGTAGATGGTAAAGGTGGTGCACCAGGTGGTGTGGATAGCGATTACGACGTTTGGGGCCCGTATTTTGCCGGCCAATTAATACCGCAGTATGACAGTCCGGTTGTTAATGGCGTACGCCAGGGTACTCCGTGGGTTGCGCGTGGTAAAGACAACCTGAAAAACTTTTTGAAAACCGGTTACCAAACCAACAATAACGTTTCCTTAGGTTCTGTTGGCGAAACTTATGTAACCCGTTTCTCAGTTTCACAACAACATCAAACCAGCTATATCCCTTCTCAATATCTTGATATAGCGAATGCTAACTTCTACGGTCAGTTCACTCCGTCAAAACGTTGGAAGTTTGAAGCAAACGTTGATTTCAACAGGCAATCAACTGATAACTTTCCAGATGTACAATACGGCCCTAACAGTATCATCTACAACATTTCTGTATGGACCGGCGCCGATTGGAACATCAACGCACCGGATATTAAAGCTATCTGGCAGCCAGGTAAAGAAGGCGTACAATCGGTATTTGCTGAATACACCCGTTACCATAACCCTTATTTGTTAACTCAAAAATGGACCCGTGGCCATTATAAAAATGACGTTTACGGTTACTTGTCAGGTAACTTCAAGATCAACGATAACTTAAACGTTACTTTACGTTCGCAAATTGATACTTATAACATCCTGCGTACTGAAGATTTGCCGTTCTCGGCCCACCCTTACGGCCGTGAAGGTAACCAGGGCGATTATCGTGAAGACCGCCGTAACCTGTTTGATAACAACACCGAGTTATTTGTTAACTATAACTATACTATCAAAAACTTCGTGAACTTATCAGGTTTAGTTGGTTCAAACCTGCGTAGCTTTAACTACAACTCAAGCTGGACTTCAACAGATTATTTGAATGTACCTGAAGTTTATGCTTTCAGCAACTCAAAAAATGCTGTACAGTCAACCAACTTCTCATCACAGGAGCGTGTATTAAGCGGTTACTACTCAATTGATGCTACATTTGGTAAATATGCTACCTTATCAAGCACCGGCCGTATCGATAAATCATCGGCTTTCCAAAACGTAACTACTTATTACTATCCAAGTGTATCGGCAGCTACTGTGATCTCTGATTACGTTAAACTGCCAGAGGTTATCTCATTCTTAAAAGCAAGGGCATCATACTCAACTGTAAAAGCTGATGCTTCAAGCGCAACAATTGGTCCTGCTCCATTTAACGCTATTTCGGTTTATGGCGGTTCAACAACTACCAGCAGCCCTAATTCAAATCCGTTATTCTTAAATCCGCTTGGTTACGGCAGCACTTATAATTCACCTTATAATGGTCCGAGCTATCAGCTTAACCCATTCTACTTAACCAGCAAGCCATATAACAGCCAGCCGGCGGCTTCTGCATCTGACTTTTTGTATCAGCCAAACATCAAAACCTCAACCCGTGTTAACTACGAAGAAGGTTTTGATATTAAATTCCTGCAAAATCGTTTAGGTTTATCGGCAACAACTTTCCAGTATATCGACGGTCCGCAGATTTTGGCTAACTCTAT
Organism: Mucilaginibacter sp. Mucisp86; assembly: GCF_047324315.1. Taxonomy (NCBI): domain Bacteria; kingdom Pseudomonadati; phylum Bacteroidota; class Sphingobacteriia; order Sphingobacteriales; family Sphingobacteriaceae; genus Mucilaginibacter; species Mucilaginibacter sp. Mucisp86. The sequence goes on along the minus strand of NZ_CP168503.1, from coordinate 1,791,281 downwards.
TTCAACTGCTACCGGTTATACAACCTTATACCTGAATGCTTTAAAAACCAAGAAAACCGGTTACGAGTTTTCATTGGAAGGCACCCCAATCAAGAACCTTGGTGGTTTTGGCTGGAATGTGTTGCTTAATGTAGCTACCTTTAAAGATGTTTATGAAGAATTGCCTCCGGGTCAACAGAGTTACAAAACCTTCTTCAAAAAAGGAGACCGTACCGATAAACTATATGGTACTGCTTTTGCAAGAACACCTCAGGGCCAAATCATCAATGATGCCGCCGGTAAACCGCTAGCATTACCTGTTGCCCAGTATTTAGGTAACGAAAACGCTAAGTACCAGTGGAGCTTCGCTAACAAACTGCACTACAAAAACATCAATTTCGGTTTCCAGTTTGACGGATCAGTTGGTGGTGTGATCATTGATTACATGCACAACAAAACCATGCGTGGCGGTGCAAACATCGAAACTGCAACAGGTGCTTTGGGTGATGCCCGTTATAAAGACTGGCAAAACTTTGGTAAAGCAGGCTATAACGGCAGCTATGTAGGCCAGGGTGTAACTGTATCAAACGGTGCGGCTATAAACTATGACCCAGCTACCGGTAAAATTATTAACTACGGTGCTTTGCAATATGCTCCTAACGGCAAAACAGTATTGGTTCAGGATTATGTAAGTAAATATTACAATGTTGATGAGTCAAACCTGATGAGCAAAACCTTCTCAAAACTTCGTGAAGTAACAGTTGGTTATGATTTTCCTAAAGCATGGCTTGATAAATCATTCATCAAAAAGGCTTCGGTATCAGTTTACGGCCGTAACCTTTTATACTTCTACGGAGACAAACGCTTCAAGGATGTGGATTTAGATCAGTATAACTATGCTACTTCTTCAACTGTATTGCAGTCACCTACAGTACGTAGCTATGGTTTTAACTTAAATGTATCATTCTAACCAAACCGAAAGACGATCATGAAAAAGATATTAAAAGCTCTTGTATTACCCGCACTTGCACTTGCAACCACCACTGGCTGTAAGAAAAGTTTTGAGGATCTTACAAAAAACACTAATGTACCAAGTACAGTACCGGCTTCGCTGTTATTCAATGGTATCCTTAACAAAATGGCAGATCTGCCGCAATCAGAAAACGAGATTTACGGCCAGTACTACCTTTATAACTATGACTACTACGGCAACAACCGTTATGACGGTTTTGCAAGTGGTGGCGACAATTATTATAACGCATTAAAAAACGTTATTGTGATGGAGCAGCGCGCCGCAGCAACCGGTGGTTCAGCTGTAAACCCTTACGAAGCTGTGGGTAAATTTTTCAGAGCTTATTTCTTTAGCAAAATGAGCCTTGAAGAAGGTGATATCCCAATGACTGATGCATTAAAAGGTTTGGATAACCTTACTCCAAAATATGATGCACAGAAAGATGTGATGGTACAGTGTTTAGCATGGCTTGAATCGGCAAATGCTGATATGAGCACTTTGATAGCTAACCCATCGGCCGGCGGTACCGGTGTTGGTGCTGCTTTATCAAATGACATTTATTTAGGTAACGACCTTGCAAGGTGGCAAAAAGTTGTAAATACTTTCAGGGTAAGGTTGCTTATTGAGTTAAGCAAAAAAACAGCTGATATTGATGTTAAAGCCCAGTTTGCCAACATCATTGGTAACCCCGCCAAATATCCGTTGATGGCCAGCAATGATGATAACCTGCAATATACTTTTGTTGCTCCAAGTAACTATTATCCTCAAAACCCCGACAACTTTGGTCAGAACGGTTCAAGGCAAAATACTTCGGCTACTTACATCAGCTTGCTTACACAGCTACAGGATCCGCGTGTTTTTGTAACCGCCGAACCTGCCCGTTATAATGTTGATGAACTGAAACAAAGCCCAACTGCATTTTCTTCATTCATTGGTGCCGATCCTGGTTTAGACCTTGGTGTGATGTACAATAATGCTACACTGCAGAAATATTCATTCCTGAACAGGAAACGTTATTACTCAACCTATGTTGGTGAACCAAGCATCCAGATTGGTTATCCTGAGCTTATGTTCAACATAGCCGAAGGCTTAAACCTTGGCTGGGCAACTGGCAATGCAGAAACCTATTACACTAAAGGTATCCAGGCTTCATTCCAGGCTTATTCAATTCCTGTTGGTAAAGCAGCATTTACTGCTTATTTCTACAAACCAACCGGTTCTGATGCAAGCCCCGCAAAACCAACTAACTACGAAACTTATACTATTAATGTTGATTGGGATGCTTACTATGCTCAGGCTGGTGTAAAATATGTAACCGGCGCTACTGGTTTAACCCAGATCCTGCAACAAAAATATCTTGCTATGTTCCGTCACTCTGGTTTAGAGGCTTATTTCAACTACCGTCGTACAGGTGTACCAACCTTTACTACCGGTCCTGGTACAGGTAATAGTAGTCGTATCCCTAAACGTTTTGAATATCCTCAATCAGAGCGTACTGTTAACGCTACTAATTACAACGCTGCATTAACCGCTCAGTTTGGCGGCAGCGATGATATTAATGGTGTTATGTGGTTGCTTAAATAACCTTAGTTTATACGTTTTAATTAATCTGCATAAAGGCCCCGCTAATCTGGGGCCTTTATCATTAAATACAACAACTATGAAAAAAATCATCTTATTAGCATTATTCGCATTGTGTTTTTCGGCATTATCCGCCCAACACAAAACACAAAATGTAGTTATCGTTACTATCGATGGGTTACGCTGGCAGGAAGTTTTCCGCGGTGCCGATTCGGCCATCATCAACTCAAATGATACGCATGATAAAAATGAGGTGCGTAAAAATTTCTGGGTGGATGCTTCTGCAGACCGTCGTAAACTGCTGATGCCTTTTATTTGGAGTACAGTAGTTGAAAAAGGACAACTTTATGGTAACCGCGACCTGGGCAGTAAAGATGAAGTAGCCAATCCTTATCATTTTTCATACCCGGGATACAATGAAATATTTACAGGTTTTCCGGATAAGCGGATGAATACCAATGACGGGATCTATAATCCCAACATGAACGTACTTGAGTTTTTGAACAAACAAAAAGGCTTTGAAAATAAGGTAGCAGCATTTGCGTCATGGGAACGTTTTTCGCAGATCCTGAGCCCGAAGCGTGCTGGTATTTTGGTTAACGCCGGCTTTATGCCCTTAGAAGTTCCTGGCATGAATGATCGCCTGAAACATCTGAATGAACTGCAACTGGAAGCTCCCCGTTATATCAGTGATTCAACCCGGATCGACTTCCTGACATTTGAGTTTGCCAAAAACTATATGATGCAATACAAGCCACGGGCATTATATGTGTCGTTTGATGAACCGGATGATATGGCGCACGGCGGCAATTATAAATTTTACCTGGATCGTATTAAGCAGGAAGATGGATTTATTAAACAGCTTTGGGATTATATCCAATCAGAACCTGCTTATAAAAACAAAACCACGCTGATCATCACCTGCGATCATGGCAGGGGCGATGAGCCAATGAAAAGATGGCATGATCACGGATCGGATGTATTACATTCAGAGCAAACCTGGTTTGCTGCTATTGGTCCGGACACCCCGGCCTCGGGTGAAATGAAACTGGCCGAAACAACTTATCATAAGCAACTGGCTCAAACTATTGCCAATTTGCTAGGTTTTGATTTTAAAGCCGCTGCAGGCCATGAGGTAGGTGATGCCATAGGTAGTGTTACAGGTAAAAAATAAATATCGATGCGTTTTCAAATATTAGCAATTTTGGCTTTGCTGTGGCTGCTTCCCGGTGATGGATGGCAGCCCAACCCGGCACCCGTTTCGAGGCATAAGTTTATAGTCGCTGCTCACCGCGGCGATCACGTGATCTACCCCGAAAACACGCTTGAAGCGTACAGGGAAGCCATCAAAAATGAAGTGGATTATGTGGAGATCGACCTGCGTACGACAAAGGATGGCGAGCTGGTAAGCATGCATGACGGCAGTATCAACCGTATGACCGATGGCAAAGGCCAGCTGAAAGATTTTACACTTGCGGAACTATTACAGTTGAAGGTAAAAAGCAAGGATACCACAAATAAAGAGGTGTTCAGAATCCCAACCTTTAAGCAGATCCTGCAATTATGTAAAAACCGGATCGGCATCTATCTTGATTTTAAAGCTGCCGATCCTGAACAGGCCTATCAGATGATTAAAGAATATGGCATGGAAAAGCAGATCCTGGTTTATATCAACAGTGCTTCCCAGTTTACAGGCTGGCGAAAGGTTGCTCCTAAAATGCCGCTGATGTTAAGCCTGCCGGATAGTGTTAAAAATACCGCCGGCATGAAAAGCTTTATCAATCAGTATCATCCTGATATTCTTGACGGATCTTATAACCAATACACCACTGATATGGTAGCTTTGGCCGGGGAGTGCCACATCCCGGTTTGGCCCGATATTCAAAGTGCAGGCGAAGGCCCTGCAGATTGGGACAAAGCCCTTGCAGTTGGTTTGAAAGGTTTACAAACTGATCATCCGGCTGCGTTGGTGAAATTTTTAAAGGAGAAGGGATTGAGGTAGATAAAAACATGTCATTGCGAGCGTAGCGCGGCAATCGCACTGAAGCAAAGCCACTCTGTATTGTATGCGGTTGCTTCGTTACTTGCAATGACATTTATGCCTGTTTCTTAACTTTCATTTAACACGGCGGGGCTACCTTTGCAATAAAATAATAGCCTATGACCTCGCGCCGCGAATTTTTTGGTACAGCCTTAACGGGCGTAGCCGCTTTAAGTCTTTTACCTGCCGTTAACAGTTTTGCTGCCGAAAATAACCGGTACAGCCGCGCTACCAGGGCTAAACTAAAACTAAGATTTGCTTTAGCTTCTGATATTCATTATGGTCAGCCGGGAACTGATTTTGCTTTGCATACCGGCAACATGATTAAATGGCTTAACGAGGATCATAGTAAAAATCATCTTGATTTTGCAATCGTGAACGGAGATTTGGTGCATAACCGTCCCGATCTACTTCCGGAGATCAAGACCAAATACCTTGATAAATTAAATGTTCCTTATCATACCATCCCCGGCAACCATGACTTTGCTGATGCTACCGTTTGGAAAAATGCCTTTGGTTACGAGGATAAATACACTGTAGAATTTGGTGATATAGCTTTTGTATTAGCTCACACTGCTGATACAAAAGGCATCTATACCTGCCCCAATAATGCTTTCCTTAAAGCATCATTAGATAAATTTGCTGATAAGAAGATCGTTTTTGTTGTACTGCATATCCCGCCTACCAAATGGGTAAAGAATGATGTGTTTGTGGATTGTCCCGAAACTATCCAGTTGTTGCACGCTTATCCCAATGTAAAAGCGGTGTTTCACGGCCATGATCATTTATTGGATGGTGTACGTTATACCGATAAACTACCTCACTTTTTTGATTCACATATTGGAGGCGACTGGGGAACCGATTATAAAGGCTACCGTATTGTTGAGGTTGATGAACAGAATGCCATTTACACTTATCAGGTAAACGCCAGCCAAAACCCGGTGTTAAACTCGGCCAAGCTGTAAATAGGATTTCGGAATTTCGCGGTTTTTAGCGCAAGTGTAGTGTACCTGGCCGATGGGACGCTCAGTTGTGCTTTTTTATACTGCCTGTAGAAAGCACAAGTTAGCCCCGCTTGGGCAACCGCACAAAACTTGCGCCAGTGAGGAGATAAAAATAAGAAACAGTTTACCTTTCCGTCGGATATTTCAATCCTATCTGGGCCCTCGCCCGATCTATCATTGCTATCATTTGCCGGGATAGTTCATGCGGTAATATCGGGCTTTCGGTTTTTCCTTGTTTGATGAGCTCACAAAAATGGATGATCTCATAGATTAATCCACCGGCGGTAAATGGTTCATTCAATTCTATCGTGCGGCCGTCAAGATAACTTATAGTTGCTTTTGCCGGGTTCCACCAGTTTTTGTGGATGGTGATGTGTCCCAGCGTACCTACAATTAATGCATCACCTTTGCCATGCATATCAAAGCCACAATATAGTTGTGCATAGCCATTTTGATGAAGTGTTTGGAAAATGGCAAACATATCAATTCCGGTTTCACCAAACCTGCCCATGGTTTGAATATCCTGCATGGGGCCGAGCCAGTCGAGCGCTAAAAAAGCTTCATAAATAGCGATACCCATCAGGCTGCCGCCAATAAGATCAAAGTTATAATTAGGATGATCGGGAGGACAATCAGCCACAGCCGATCCTGCACGAACATAGCCTGCCGGGCCAATCGGATCGTTAATAAGATATTCTTTCAGTTTGCCATATAATGGATAAAAAGGAGGTTTCATCCCTTCCATAAAAAGCAAGCCGGTTTGTTTGGCAACGGCAAGTACCTCATCCAACTCGGCAAGGTTTACAGTAACCGGTTTTTCGCAAAGCACATGCTTGCCTGCTTTCAGGGCTGCAATGCTGTAGGCAGCGTGGCTATCAGGCAGCGTTGCTATATAAACAGCATCGATATCACTTGCAAGTAATTCTTCAACAGTGCGGCAAGCCAGACCACCGTATTGCGCAATAAAGGCATCAACAGTTTCGGGCCTGCGCGAATAGGAAGCGATAAGTTCAACATCTTCAACGGCGTCAAATCCCTGCATAAACCTTTGCGCGATTCGCCCGCAACCAATAATGCCCCATTTTATCATTTTTGTTAAAGTCTTAAGTCGTTAGTCTGAAGTTCTAAGTCTGCCATCGAAAATATTGCTTTTAAAATAAAAAGTCCCGAGTAAATAATAGTTTATTACTTACTCAGGACTTTTAACTTAAGACTCTCGACTTCGAACTTAAGACTTCCGACTTATTGATACTGGATATAAATCGGGTATGGTTTGTATTTTGATAAAACCTCCTCAGGTGTTAACATGTGGTGAGGTGGTTTTTTGATATCATTTTTGTAGAACAATTTAAAGCCTGTAAACTGTACCGGCTCCTGGTTAATAAAGTAGCGATAAGTGCCAGTTTTCAGGTCTGGTTCGCCCCAGCCATCCATGTTCATTACCAGCTGAATTTCCGGGTGTAATTTGATGCTCTTATAGTTGGTTACCATCTTTTTAGTAAAGCGGTGAACTATCAGGATTTTTGGCGGTAAGCCGTTTTTCTTAACAATTTTAGCAAGATAGTCTGATACATAGTTGATGTCATCGGCATCGTAAGTGCCGATTTTTTTGCCCGGATGAGTTCCGTCTTTCATTGAAAATTCAGGGTCCATACCAAAGTGCACTTGTGGTAATTCAAGATATTTTTCAAGCAATGGCAATTCTGCACGGATGTTGCTTAAAGCTACCTGTACATCTAAAAATACGATGGCGTGAGCTTTTTTAGCTAATACCAATACACTGTCGATCTGTTTAAATGGCATACGGTAACGGAACTTGCCGTCTTTACCACCATCGCCCTGGGCTACAACCGCAATATAGTGCAATGCAGGTTGAACAGGGGTTTTAGGATCAGCCTTTTCCCAATGTTTTACTTCGCCTTTCAATTTGGCAAGCATTTCGTTTGGCGGCAATTCGCCCAAAATGCCCATTCTTTTTGAATATAAGTTACCATAATAAGCAACTACGCGTTTAAATGGTAAAATAGCGCCGCCAATAGGGTAAGGCGTATTTTTAACAGGCCATCTGCCGGTAGTATCGCCGTGCGCGTTGAATTTCATCAACGAATCGTACAGTTTTTTATCAATAGGAGGGTAGGTGGATTTTTTAACGCTCAAGGTATCTGCTGTTTCGGCCTGGGCCGAATCACCTTTAACTGCAGCGGCGGTTTTTTTACCGTCGGTTTTGGCATTGCTGCCGTTTTCTGAGCAGCTGTTTAAAAGCAAAGCTGCAGATGCTACAAATGTAGCGGATAGTACAAGCGTTTTTAATTTCATTGTTTTAACGTTCAATATAATGCAGGTGTATGTAAGGCGTGTTTAATTTAATCCCCAGCCACTTATAAAGCGGCAATTGTGTTGGTTCGGTTGGCGCCAAAGATAGATATTGGAAATTAATTACTTTTAATTTTATGAAACTTTCCAAAAACCCCCAAAGGTAGTTTTGGCCCGGCTGTGGCCTGCAGATAAAGCTCGCCAATTTCGAGGTTTTGCACCTGCGGGAATGAGCTTTTAATGAGGTTTTCAACTATAACCGATGAGAAGCCAAGCGAGTAAGTGTTCAGGATCAGGAAGTGCTCTTCAGGATCGAGTAGTTGGGTTACATCACGCATCATTTCGGTGATATTATCTTCCAGTTTCCATTTTTCGCCGTTAGGGCCATTGCCGTAAGCCGGTGGATCGAGAATGATGCCGTTATATTTTTTACCGCGTTTCAATTCGCGTTTTACAAATTTCAAAGCATCTTCAACTACCCAGCGGATGTCTTTAAGGCCTGAAATCTCCTGGTTTTCATTGGCCCAGGTAACTACTTGTTTTATCGAATCAACGTGGGTTGTATCGGCACCGGCCGCCCGCGCAATGAGTGAAGCACCGCCGGTATAGGCAAACAGGTTAAGTACTTTGGGTTCGGGTGTTTTAAAGCGTTTTACATTTTGGCTGATATAATCCCAGTTTACGGCTTGCTCGGGAAAGATGCCAACATGTTTAAACGAGGTAAGTCCCAGCCTGAATTTAATGGCCGCTTCCTTGTTTTTATATTCGATATGCCAGCGGTCGGGAGTTTTCGGATCTTTTTTTAACCATTCGCCCGTAGTTGCGGAGCGGCCCTTAAATTTAATATGGTGTAAGCGCTGCCACTCAGAAGCAGGCAATGTTTTGTTCCAAACCGCCTGTGGTTCCGGCCGGATAAGTATGGTGTTCCCAAAGCGTTCCAGTTTTTCAAAATCGCCGCAATCAATCAGCTCGTAATCTTTCCAGTGCGTTGGGGTAAGTAGTTGGATCATTCTTATTCAGTTTGCAGTATGCTGTTGGCAGTTTGCACGCCCCAGTCAATAAATTGGTTGCAAATATAGTTATTATAAATACATGCAGATAACTCTGCACATACTGCCTACTGCCACTGAAAACTGCCAACTATAAGGAAGCCTTCGCTGCCCTCATAAACGGACTTGCAAATACAAAGTCGTTAAGCTCCTTGTTATCAGTCTTAGCTATTTCTTTGTTTGATCCTTCCCACCATTTTTTGCCCTGATAAAGGAAAATGATATGATCGCCGATCCCCATTACCGAGTTCATATCGTGGGTTACCACTACGGTTGTAATACTGTATTCTTGTGTAAGTTCAGAAATGAGTTCATCTATCAGGATAGACGTTAGTGGGTCCAGCCCGGAGTTTGGCTCATCAACAAATAAGTATTTTGGTTGCATCGAAATAGCACGGGCAATACCAACACGCTTTTTCATACCGCCCGATAGTTCGGAGGGGTATAGTTTATTTTTACCGGCAAGGTTTACCCTTTCGAGGCAAAAGTTAGCGCGGTCAAGCTTTTCGCTTTTCGATTGATCTGTAAACAGGTTGAGCGGAAACATGATATTTTGCTCGACTGTCATGGAATCAAACAGGGCGGAGTTTTGAAACAGCATGCCGATCTGCGTACGGATAGGTACACGCTGTTCAAAATTCATGTTGGTAAAATTTTCACCATCAAAAATCACATCGCCTTTAGTAGGTTCATGCAGGCCCACTATACATTTAAGTAAAGTAGTTTTACCAGATCCCGACCCCCCAATGATCAGGTTGTTTTTTCCGGCCTGGAAGGTTGCGGTTATCCCTTTCAAAACTTCGTTTTCACCGAAGGTTTTATATACGTCTTGTATTTCGATCATAGTAACAGGCGTGAAATGATAAGGTCACAAAAAAGGATCATGATACAGCTCCACACAACCCCGCGTGTTGCTGACTGGCCAACCTCAAGTGATCCGCCATTAACATAAAAACCCTGGTATGAGCATATGGATGTAATTACAAAGCCAAAGGATATAGCTTTAACGGCGCAAACCGTTGCAATAATCGGGTTAAATCCATCGGTAAGCCCCCTGAGGTAATCAGTGGTTGATACATCATTTGATGCCCAGCAGGCAATATAGCCACCGGTTAATCCCAACCCAACCGATACAATAACAAGTAACGGGATCATGGTAACACCCGCAATAATTTTTGGCGAGATCAAATAGCCGGGTGCATTTACGCCCATGATCTCCAGGGCATCTATCTGCTCGGTAACACGCATAGTACCAATTTGTGATGCCATGGCAGAACCGACACGACCGGCTAACACCAATGCAGATATGGTTGGACTAAACTCCAGTATGGTTGAATCGCGGGTAATGCCGCCTACCACTGTTTTCGGGATAAAATCGCTGATAAGCTGGAAAGCAGTTTGAATGGTAGCTACCGCGCCAATAAAAAGCGAAATAATAGCAACAATGCCTAAAGAGCCAATACCCACCGAAACCATCTCACGCATGATCTCGGCCCAGTATACACTGAATTTTTCGGGTTTCCTGAAACTTAAACGCAGTAAGAGTATATATTTTCCTAAGCTATGAAACATGCAGATGTATAAAAAATCGGTTAAAAATACGCTTTTTACCTTTAAGCCTAAATGGTCAGGTGTTAAAACAAGTCATTTAAATTCAATTTTGTAAGCGCTTCAATTATTATGCTTACGTAAATTGCGGCCATAAAGCTTCACTAACTATAAAAATTAATTTAAACAATATGAAAAACGTACTCATAACCGGTTCAACTAAAGGCATGGGCCGCTCAATTGCAATTGCTTTTGCTAATGAAGGATTAAACGTGGCAATTTGTTCGCGGAATGAGCAGGAATTATTAAACTTTAAAGATGAACTGGAACAAGTTGATGCCGGAGTAAAGGTTTTTGCTATGAAAGCCGATGGCAGCAATAAAGCCGAACTACTGAAGTTTGCAGCCGCCGCCGAGGCTGAATTGGGTTTTATAGATATCGTAGTAAATAATTTAGGGACGTTTATCCCTTCAAGTATATTGGATGATAAAGAAGATACCCTCCAGATACAAATGAATACCAACCTGATGCCGGCCTATGAGTTGTACCGCTATTTCGGCAGAACCATGGCAAATGCACGCAAAGGCCACTTCTTTAATATATGTTCGGTAGCATCATTAAATCCTATACCACAAGCCGGTAGTTATAGTGTAACAAAGTACGCGCTGTTAGGTCTAACAAAAGTAATGAGGCTCGAGATGCAGGAGCATGGTGTAAAAGTTACCGCCGTAATACCCGGATCGACGTTAACGGATTCGTGGAAAGATGCAGTAGTTGACAAAAATACCATGGTGCTGCCCGAAGATATAGCATCGGCAATCATCAATATTTACAAGTTGAGCACCGGTGCCAATGTCGACGAAATCATCATCAAACCTGCACCGGGCCAGTTATGATAAATCAACTTTAAACATAAACGAACATAAATTATGGAAAAGAAACTTCATCGCGATGAACACCGAAAGGTAATAGGCGGTGTTTGCGCGGGCCTTGCCGAGCATTTCGGCACGGACGTGGCAGTTATCAGGGCGATATTTTTGGTAACCCTTATTTTGAAAGGCTTTAGCTTACCTATATATATTGTATTGTGGATAGTGCTACCTAAAAAAGGTTATAACTTTAATCCCGGCGTCGACTACAGGGTGCCACCACAGGATAACCTGTTTACCAGTGGGCAGCAATCGGGCTCATTTTATGATCCTAAGTTTGGCAGTCAGCCTTTTAATCCGCCTCCATTTGTGCATCCGCCTAAAAAGCAGGCTTCAACCGTTGGGTTGATATTTGGTGTGGCCATGATCCTTTTAGGTTCGGTATTCCTGCTTAACGAGCTTGACCTGATGCCCGACTGGGATTTTGAAAATCTTTGGCCTGTAATGCTGGTAGGGGCAGGTATTGCACTTATAGTTTCAGGTGTAAAGAAACAACCCTGGGAAAAACAAAACTGGCACGCTAACGAGGTAACAGATGCTCCGGAAGCAGAACCAACTAAAGACGAAACAGAAACTAAAGATACACCTCCAACTATATAAAATCATGAGAAGCGATAAACTTGTTCCGGGCGCGATCCTGGTGTTGTTGGGAGTGGTATTCCTGCTGGATAACTTCCACGTAATAAATTTCGACTGGATGAACATCCTGTACCTGTGGCCCATATTTTTGATTATGGGTGGTATCAGCCTGGTGTTTGCCGGCAACCGCTCGCCGTTGGCTACTATCCTGAAACTTGCTGTTGTAATAGGCTGTTTTGCACTACTTGTATTTGGCAACTTTGGTAAACGCTATCATTTTTGGCCAAACGCCTGGACTTTTCACAGTGATGATTATAATAACGACGATAATGATGACGACAGCGATACTACCAATACAGACCAGGGCGTTGTTAAAATAGGCGGCGATAAAACTTTTAAAGAGGAGTATAATGCAGGTATTAAACATGCACGCCTTAATATCAGTGGCGGTGGCACCATCTATAACTTAGCCGACAGTACTGCCGATTTATTTAGCGCCCAAACACAGGAACTTTATGGTAAGTATACTCTTAACCACAGCAAAGATGATTCGGTATATGTGCTTAACCTCAATTTGAAGAATAATAAAGGTTTTCATTTTGATTCAAACGATCGTAAAAACAACAAAGCCGATATCAAATTAAACACAAATCCGGTGTGGGATATTGACGTTACAACCGGTGCAACAGATTTAAATTTTGATCTTTCGAAATTCAAAATAAAAACCCTATCTTTAAAGGGCGGAGCAGCATCGTTTGATGTGAGGCTTGGAGCCCCTGTTGGTACCACAAATGTGGAGGTTTCAACTGGTGCGTCTGAGGTTAACATAAGCGTTCCAAAAGGCGCTGCCTGCCGTATCACATCTAATACCGGCCTCTCATCAAACGAGTTTGAGGGCTTTAGTAAAAAGAGTGATAACGACTACGAAACCGACGGCTTTGATGCCGCTAAAAACAGGATCCTGATCCATATGAGTGGAGGTATCTCTGATTTTAAAGTAAACCGATATTAACCTAAATCCTGAGTAAAAAGATACCGGGACATAATACAACAATAATGAATTGCCATCCGCTCCATCAATTTGATGGAGCGTTTTTTTTGTACCATATTGCAATGCTGATTCAGGTTTTTGTCATTTAAGATAATACAAGGGTGAAAAAGTGTTAAATTGAAAACCTTTGAAACAAAAAATAAGTTTAATTTACAGCACAAATAATCTACTATGAAATACCAATACCTTATATTATCTATATTGCTATTTTGGGCTTGTACTGTAAACGCTCAAACCGTTGTAAAAGGCACCGTTGTTGAGTTGGGCAAAAACAATAAAATGGGTGATGTTTTTGTGCGCGACAACCAGAACAGGCAAATGACCCTCACCGATAGTAAAGGTAATTTCAGCATCCGTACCGAAACGGGGCACACGCTTATTTTCAGTTCTCCGGGATATGTATCGGATACCTTATATGTTACCGACTTTACCAATAAAAAAATAGAGATGGTTGCTCAAACCATAGCGCTGAGGCAGGTTAATATCAGCGCCAAACGCGAAACATTTGATGCGCATAAAGAATATCCTGAAGTATATACCCGTGCTAAAGTTTATCCTTTATCACCTACATCCTGGTTTAGCAAGGAGGCGAAAGACGCCCGCCGTTTAAAAAAATACTTTAAGCACGAAGAAGAAGAACGCCATGTTGATGAAGTGTTTACCATGAACTATGTACAAAGCATCATTCCACTGCGTGGCCAGGAACTTGAAAACTTCATGACACTTTACAGGCCGTCATATGATTTTGTTAAAAATAACAACGGCCCCTCAATGGCGGTTTATATCAATGATTCGTACAAAAAGTACCTGGCCCTGCCTGCTGATAAACGTAGTCTGCCCGATTTGAAAGAATAGGTTTGGTTAGTGGCAGTAGCAGTGATCTGAATAGTTTTAGATCAGCAGTAGTGTTTGGATAGTATGATTAGCTGCGGTTAGTGCGTCAATCCGCCCAAACGCTGATATCGTCATTAACGATCTTTTGATACAGCAGTTCGATCTGGCTTTTCAGGATCCGGTCTTCTGATAGTGGGGGCAGGTTATCGATGTCAAAGTACTGTACATCCAGCACGTCGAAGCCTTTATTGATCTCTGTAGTAATAGCCTTGCAATAGAAAACCATTTTATACACATAAAATGGCTGTGGCGGATGTGGATGCATTTTTTTATCAAATACAGCCAGCAGCCTGTCGGCAGTTACCTGCAAACCGGTTTCCTCCCAAAATTCTTTAATAATCGTTTCTTTAGGCGTGTAGCCAATATCGCCCCAGCCACCCGGTAGCGACCATTTACCATCGCCGCTTTCGCGGGCCAACAGGATCTTGTTATCCGGAGAAAGCAGGATGCCCCGTAAATCGACCTTAGCAGTAGGGTAGTCAGTTGCCTGTGGAAATAGCAGGTTGATGGTTTCTGCACCATAGCCACTTACCTCATCAAACATTTTGGTGCTCAGTTGCTGTAGTTCCTGGTAGCGTTCAATATCATATTCATTTTTGGCATACAGCAGGCCGGTATCGGCAACAGAACGTAGTTGGGTTATAAGGGCAAGGAGGTTAGTGTTGGGCATAGTTAGTGTTAATATTCTGTCATGCTGAACATAGTAAAGCATCTTCTTCGCCCTGTATGTAAATTATGCAAGGTGAAGAAGATCTTTCGATGACAAATAAAATCAATAAATGTTCAGTTACTGATAAAAAATCCGAAATCGAAAATCCCAATTCCGAAATCAACTTATCCTCTGCCTAACAACTCGTCAAGCTTATTGCGTTCGGTTTGGAGTTCGCGGGCAAGTTTCTTTTCTTTTTCGTTGGCCTTGGCTTTGTAGGTTTTGTATTCCTCGTCAAGCTCTTCGTAAAGTTTGATGCGATATTTGGCTTCGCGGCTGTGTGCGCCTGAGCGGGCTATCACAATAACAGCAACCACACCAAAAACAATAACCAGTCCCCACATTACCAGGTTGTAGGTTGCTTTAGTGAATGGGATACCCAGCAGGCTGATCTCATCGCGCTTGGCGTTTGATTCATTTAATGCCTGTTCCTTATTCGTGGCGTCCGATTTAAGATTTTCAACATTTTTACCCTGTTCGGCAAGGCTGGCTTTTGCTTCTTTAAGCTGGCGGCGCTCGGTATTGAGGGTATCTTTCATGTTTTTCCACAAAGCGGCAACCAGCGGTTGCTGATAGTGGTATAATTTGCTGAGCAGGTATTGGTACTGACCGTTCAGGCTTTTATCTTTTTGGAGGGCCGAATCGGCGGCGGTTGCCCTTGGTTGAGCATAAACAGGCTTGGCAGGTTGCGGAGGCGTTACTGCCGGGTTTTTAAGCGCTGCCGGGCTTGATTTTACAATGGGCGGAATAGCATTAGGTTTCAGGGTAGCGGGTTTCTTTTTAGAGGTAGTGTCCTGGGCAAAGGTTGCCGTAACACTGGCCGTTATCATCGCTATTAAAACCGTTATCGTAAGTAGTAAATGCTTGTTCATCAAGTGTAAAATTAGGTATATGCTATTAACAAAACAGGATAAATTCAGTTTTTATTATATACGTCCTGCGATTTTGAGGCTAAAATAAGCTTTCGTACGTAATTAACCTACTCATAGTTATATTAGCGCCATGAATATAGGGATTATTGGTTTGGGCGATATGGGCCGCCTGTACGCAAAGGCTTTCGCAAAAGCGGGTTATACCGTTTCGGGTTGCGACCTGCCCGCCAACCGCGAAAAACTGGAAGAAGAACTGACACCCTTCGGCATTACGGTGATGGATCATGGCAGCGATGTTGCCCGCATCAACGACCTGATCATTTATTCGGTTGAGGCCGAAAGTATGGAGCGCGTGGTGGCCGAATTTGGCCCTTCAACCAAATATGGCGCTATTGTGGCGGGGCAAACTTCGGTTAAACACCCCGAGATTGCCACTTTTGAAAAGCACCTGCCTGCCGATGCCCAGATAGTTACCTTTCATGGTATGCACGGGCCCGGTTTTGAACCTGCCGGGCAAACCCTTATCCTGATCCCGCACCGCTCAACACCTGATGCTTACCAGCGGATGTATGATTTGTTTACCGCCATTGGCAGCAACATAGTCGAGATTTCGGATTACCATGAGCACGACCGTATTGTGGCCGACACGCAGGCTGTAACCCACGTAGGGTTTGAGAGCATGGGCACGGCCTGGAAATCGGCCGGTTTTTTCCCCTGGGAAAATGCTTCATACATTGGCGGTATTGATAACGTGAAAATCCTGACTACTTTGCGCATATTCAGTTATAAGGCCCACGTTTACGCCGGGTTGGCTATCCTTAACCCTTATGCCCGCCAGCAGGTGAAGCGCTACGCCGAATCCGAGTCGGAGCTGTTTAAGCTGATGATCAAGGAGGAGGCCGAGGCATTTAAGCAGCGCCTGTACCGCGCACGCGACTTTGTGTTTCACGAAAGCCGCAAACCCATTATGCTTAACGATACCGTAATGAAGGAGTTTTCACTCTCCCAACATGCTGATCATCAAAAGCCAAACTCGCACCTTAGTATTTTAAGTATGGTTGATGCCTGGTACCACCTTGGTGTTAACCCCTATGATAACCTCATTTGCCAAACTCCGCCTTTCCGCCTGCGTTTGGGCATTGCCGAATATCTTTTCAAAAACGAGGAGTTATTGGAAGAATCATTGGAAACAGCCCTGTATGATAAAACCATCCGCGGCGACGATCTGGAGTTTCACTCGGCGGTGAGGGAATGGTCGTCAATTATTGGGTATGGTGATATGGAAGGCTATAAAAAACATTTTAATGATACCCAAGCATTCTTTAGTCACCGGCTTGAAGAGGGCAAAGCTCAAAGCGCCGAGCTGATCCGCAGGTTGATGATGGAGTAATTTTGATTTGGGAATTCGGATGTTGGATTTCGGATTTAGGCCTGATTAGCAGGTGTTCAACTTTTTAAAGTGTGAACACTTGTTGTTTTTTGTAATTTGATTGCTGTTGATAATCAGATGGTTATAAAATTGGAAAAATCGCTTATTTGCTGATTTGAACAGGTTAGTATTGATAATCAATGGGTTGTAATTTTGTCTCGTAAAATGTTGAACACCCCGTTTTTTAAAAATTGAACACTGACAGGAGGGTGTCAGTAAATAGCCATTGAGGTAAAGCGGGTTAAGCTGAAAGCTTAACTTATTTTAGGTGCTTTCAGAAAGCTAAGGTCATTTCAAATATTCTGATATTATAACAAATTGTTGTAGAGAGACAGGGAAAACATCTCTTCTATCTTGGGTTTTGTCATGGAATGCATAGAATATCTCAATGCTTTCCGGGCCCAAAATTTTTTTAAGATAGAGCATTTCAAATCTTCGTTTGGATTGATAGATCTCATTATCATTAATCGAAAAGTAATTCAAAGTAAAGAAGTTATCCGCCCTCCATTTTGAGGTACGGTGATATTTAACGAAATAGACTCTTTTAAGGGAAGGGTCTTCCAAAACATTGTCTATTATACAATGGTCTGAAATTAAATTGTTTTCGAGGTATAGAGAGCAAATCCATGGACCGCCCATGTTAATGATCTGCTCTATATTCTCCATGCTAAATTCCAAGCCACAGAGTTTTTTCTTCATTATATCAAGGAATATATTGGCAAATGGCTAACTATAGGATTCGAGGAACTCATCTATCGTATCTTCACTATCCATGTTCAGAATAGCATTAGCTAACTTTACTTGCCCTTTAGATAATGCAATAGCTGTTAACGCAGTTGCAGCTAAATCTAAATCCCAATATTGACTCATTGCAAGGCTGGCAAGATCTCCTAAATTTTCAATGGCTTTATTATAGTTTGGCTTTAAAGCACTTGGTAAAGGAGGATTGTTCTTGTGCCTTTGTATTTCAATAACCGAAATCAGTCCGAGTATATTATAGTCTACAACTTGTTTTTGTAGTGATATTCTAACCAAATGAGGAACCGAATAATATGATGCTAAGCCAACATCTCCCTGATGGTGCAACTCGTTCCATAGTTCTTGATAGATTTGGTTAACAGTTTGTTTATTGTCTGCAACCTCCAGTTTCTTCAAAGCTATTGAAGCATCATATAATGTTCCTCTGTAACCACCTTCTAAAGTCGACCACCTTGGGTCGTCAAGTTCCAATACCGGTTCATCTACTGATTTCTTAGGGAAGAAGTCGCCTAACTTTATTGTCATAAGGTTATTTGTTTCTCAAAGATATATAAACGAACGTAGCTTTTACCATCGGTATTGGTTGTTGGTACTAACGATGGCCGTTGTATAGCTTAGAAGCAAAGTAATTTAATACCTTGCTTCTAAGGATGGCTTTAGCCGGTTAGTGCCCGGTTACACATCACTGCGCCGCTGACATTGTTTTGTTTGCCGTAGCTGTATTTATCCAGTTCAAAAGCCGCTCCTGGATGTATTGTGTCCATGCCGGTGCACAAGAGTTATAACATTCAAATTCCGGCACCAGGCCAACATGTGTGAAAACAATTTTTGTTGCATCGCCCTCCGCAAAAATTTCAAAGCAAAGTTTTGTACCTGTCCATTCGCTTTGGTTTTGTGTAAACGTTAGCTTGCTATCAGTAATCAACCAGGCTATTTTTTTGGCGGGCACCAGTTCAACAAGCTTTTGTTTGGTATAGTGCGCCCCGTCGCCGGCCCGGAATGAAAACTCGTCGCCAAGTTTATCCGATTCGCCTTCAAATGTTTCTGAGTACAATCCCGACCACCATCCGCGCACATTCTTTATGGCATCGAAAACTTCTTCCGGACTTTGGTTTACCAGTAAGGTTGTTGTGAAATTTGTAGTTGTCATCTTTTTGATTTTTTTAATTGAATAATTGCTCACTTAATAAGCATTGTTAAGATAGGTAACTTGCAAGTTACGTAAAAGTATAAGTAACTTCTGAGTTACGCAATTTTTTCTGAAAATTTTTTATCGCCTCATTTTGAGGGGCGCGAAGAGGAAAGTGAAAGTTCCTTTTCTCAATCTACATTCACCATCATCAACCTAACACATCTCAATTCCCCATCCATTCCTGCCTATAATACCTTATATTAGTATAGGTTTTCACAACCAACCAATTGTATTCCGGTTTCTCATTTAAAAAAGTCGAACATGAAAAAGGTATCGCTGTTATTTGTGTTTCCTGTGGTGCTGTTCGCTACATATTTGTTTGCGTTCCAGGGAAAAAAACTAAAAGTATCGGGCAAAATAAAGCCGGTAATCCCGGTAATGTGCTCATCGGGTGCAGCAGATAATGCAGACACGGCAGGCAACGGCAAATTTGTACAGCGCCTGCCCGGCTGGGGACATCACAGTTACGCTATAACTGCCGGTAACGATAGTGCGCGGTTTTACTTTAACCAGGGTTTAACCATGTATTATAGCTATCACATGAAGGAGGCATTTGCCTCGTTCAGGGAGGCATCGCGCTTTGATCCTGCTGCGGCTATGACTTATTGGGGACAGGCATTAAGCCTTGGCCCTTACTATAATGCTGGTGGGCCTTATGTTGCACCTGCCGGTTTACCTGCTGTTTTGAAACAAATGAACGCTGTTGCCGGCAACGCCTCTGAGAAGGAAAAGAAGCTGATAGCGGTGATGAACCTGCGTTATCCACAAGGAGGCACTAATGCAAGTGACAACGAAGCTTATGCCCAGGGCATAAGAAAGCTGATTGACGCTTATCCCACCGATGCCGACCTTAGAATGCTGTACATCGACGCGGTAATGCTCATTCACCCCTGGGATTTTTGGGCACCCGATGGTACCGGCAAACCCTGGACGGCCGAACTGGTTGCGTTGTGTAAAGGTGTGTTAATTACAAATCCTGATCATCCGGCTGCGCTGCATTATTATATCCATTTAACCGAGGCTTCGCGTAACCCGGGCGCTGCCCTGGACAACGCGCAGGCTTTAAAAAGTTTATTTCCGGGTATCGGGCATATGGTACATATGGCCAGTCATGTTTACCAGCGTAATGGTTTATATTTTCAGGGCGTTGATGCTAACGAAAAGGCTGCTAAATGTATCGGGGTGTATGCTGATATGGCAAAAAACTTAAAGCTCACCAAAATAAACTCGCACTTTTATGCTGTTGAAACACTTTGCGCCTTTAATGGGGGAATGTACAAGAGGGGGATGGAAGCGGCCCAACGCTGCCGCAATGCTGTAAAACCTTCGGCTGGCGATACTTATTCACAATACCTGTATATGATGCCTGTACTTACCATGGTGCGCCTTGGCAAATGGCATGAGTTGTTGAAAGACAGCGTTGGCCCTAACCCTGCCTGGGCTTATGCACGGGTGCTGCACCACTTTGCCCGGGGACTGGCATTTCTGTACACAGGTGGGCAGGATTCGGCCGTTGCCCAACTGGCTTTATTGCGTGGCAGGCTTGATGATGCCTCTTTAAAACAGCGGCATATCCCTTTTAATACCGCGCTGGATGGGGCAACCGTTGCCGAAAATATATTGGATGGCGCTATTTTGCTTGGCCGTAATAAGTTTGATGATGGTATGGCGGCCTTTAAAAAAGCGGTGCAGACAGAAGATAACATGATTTACTCAGAACCCGCCGAGTGGCCTATCCCGGCACGGCAGTTTATGGGTGCCTACCTGCTCAAAACCGATTATAACCCGCAGGCCGAAACTGTTTTCCGCGAAGATCTGGAACGTAATCCAGGTAACGGCTGGTCGATGCTGGGCATGTATCAAAGCTTGAAGGCGCAAAACCGTATCGAAAAGCTGCTGTATTACAAGGCAGGTTTTACGCGCTCGTTTTCGCATGCCGATGAGGTGCCCACGAGTTCGGTGTTTATGAATTGAAAATGAGGTTACCGGCAAGCTCGCTGTTAATTGCGGCTAATATGATATATTAGCTTTACAAAATAACAGTGCGCCTTATCATGAACCAATTTTTTTCCAAACTCAAATTAATATTTGTCCCCTTTGTTGCGGTTACGGTATTGTTTATAACTGCCTATACCTTTTTTAACTGGTTCATATTTGTAAAGCTTAGTCTTTTTGTTGTTGATGATGTGTTTACGGAAATTGCCGGTCCGGGGGTAATAGCGTTGGTAATTATCTTATTATGGGTGAAGCCGCGTCTTAAACTGCTTAATATGGTAAGCAACAGGCGCAGCGATCCGCTCAGTTTTGCCCTGTTGATAACTTACATAGGCATGCTGGGCCCCTGTATTATTGCACAAACATACATGGAATCGGCTACAGGCAAACTCACGGTACTTGATCATATAAGCAGTTTAAACCATTTGCCCCTAACCAAATATTATGAGGTAAAACATTTTTATACCGATAAGCGGTTTGCGCGCTTTAAAGTTACATTTAAGGTAAGCGGCAAACACAATAACAACTTTGATATGGGCATATATGCCGTAAGCCCTGTACTTGACAGTGCTTTTACCCAGCCAGACACTGCCGGCAAAATGTTAAACCCAAAAGGTAATTTTAAAAATCCCTTTGTGCTGCTTAATGGTAAGCCTATTGCAGGACAACAGCTAAAAAAGATAGATCCGGATAAAGTTGAAACCGTAAATGTTTTGCATGGCAACGCCGCAATTAGTATATATGGCGATAAGGGAAAGAATGGCGTATTATTGATCAGCCTGAAAAAACAATACAAAGTTGAAGATATACTGGCTGAAATTACTGACCCGCCGGTGCCGGCCTTTATAACACCGCCGGTTGCGTGGTTAACAACCAGCTACAGCAAAACCATTAGCAACAGGTTATCAGATTCAGAAAAACAGGCAGAATATAAAGCTTTTGCCGATGAAAGCCAGCGAGATTTTGACGCTAAGAACTTAAATGAATTTGTTTACCTGGAAAGGCTTGGCCCCAGTAGCATGAGGGACAATTATATTGCTGCAGTGCGCACAAAAGATAGCCTGACCAGGGCTTATCCTGTTATTTTATCGCCGGTAAATGAACCTTTCGCGGCCAGGAATGGTAATAAGCTGTTTTGGGTATTTGGTATATTGGGTATTTGCTGCGCCATCCTGTTGATGATAATAGCTTACTGGCCACTAAATGTTGATGCTGAACCGGTACCGCAAAAGTCGACCGACCCTTTTGGCCTTAAAATAATCAGAAATCTGGTAGTGCCGCGTCAGGGCTTTTTCAGCACGGCTATCATCATTGATCTTAATCTGCTGCTGTTTATCATTATGGTTTGCAGTGGTTTGGGTTTTATTAATTTCAACGCCCATGACCTGTTGGTCTGGGGCGGCAATTTCAGGCCATCGGTACAAACCGGGCAATACTGGCGCTTGTTAACCAATATGTTTTTACATGGCGGCATTATGCATGTATTGTTTAATATGTATGGCTTGCTGTTTGTAGGCATCTTTCTTGAACCCTTGCTCGGAACCGGCAAATACACCGTACTTTACCTGTTAACAGGAATAATAGCCAGTATTACCAGTATCTGGTGGCACCCGGCTACAGTTAGCGTAGGTGCTTCAGGCGCCATATTTGGCATGTATGGCGTGTTTTTGGCACTGCTTACTACCAATTTGTTCCCTCCCGAATTTAAAAAGCCATTTTTGATCAATACTGCTGTTTTTGTAGGATATAATCTTTTGGCGGGTCTGTCGGGTGGTATTGACAACGCCGCGCATATAGGCGGTTTGCTCAGCGGGCTGTTGTTCGGATACGCGTTGTATCCGTCTCTGAAACAAAAGGCCCGCCAGGCAGAAGCTGAACAGGAAACCGTGCAAATGCTTGATGAGTTGGCTGGCAAAGATCAGGGTTAAGGTAACTTTTATTTACACGTTTACGCTGTCCTTTTTAATTACTTCCAAAGGTATATCGCCCATCCAGGCTGCCACTTCCGAAAATGAGCTCCAGTACGAACCCAGGATACGCCCTGTGCCGGCAAGTACAAACAGATCAACTACGGCTGCCTGGATGCCGGCAACTGTTTGGCGGCTCAGGTCTTTCGGGGGGCTGATGATCCGGTCGCCAAATGTTAGTTTCAATTCAAGTTCAACATTAACATCATCTGTTGCAAGAAAAAAACGGGTTGTATCATCTGCCGCCAGGAGTTCCTGCATGCGGGCGGTAAACAGCTCCAGCGGACTGTTAGCTATAGCCAATGCATTATCCGTTCGTCTAACCTGTACGCCCACGCCGGTTGGGTTAAGTGTACTTAACAGTTCATTAATTTTAAAGCTAAGCGTGGCAATAGGCTTAAAAAGCTTAAACTCATCAACACTATCGGTAAAGCGCTGGCAGGTTTTTATATAGATGCGTTTATGATGGCGTACTGTTTCATAAACATCTGTAAGCGGGTAATCTGCATCGGTAATGCAGATATCAACCCGGGCGATAAGGTTTTTAAGTTTGGCCTTAAACCGGCTTTTTTTATCGGGCTGAACGGTTCGCGTTACAAAATCAAATACCCGCGTTTTGGGGATAATGGTAAAATCGGCAATGGGCTCAAGGAGCAGGTGATAGGGGCAGTTAAGCTCATGTGTTTCGTTCCAGATAACGCACAGTTGGGTATTGAGCATCCGTTTAAGCCAGATGCCATTGGCAATAACCCGTAGCCTGTTGGCCAGTCCCCCCTGTGGTTCTAAGTAGATCATACCTGTTTTTCGGGTATAAGTATAGGGAATAAATAGGGCAGGATAAAGGACTAAATTAAGTATACAGGCGTTTTACTAACGATAAGGAGGAAAAATAGTCCATTTATAGCACATAGCCAACGCGGGTATGCGGCGTAGGGTTAGGGGGAATGCCCGTGATTCCTTTAAAGTAACTAATGCAAAATACGTAATTGAAACGTCTTCAGAATTCGTTGGATTTATTGAAGGCGGCTGCCTTAGCCGTCTTTAATTATCTTTCATTCTGATCAGGTATACTTCTTTTTTACCGGCCACTGTAAATTGCTGATTTTTATCATAGTTATAATAAGGCTCGGCAATTTGTATGTCAGTACTTGGGAAATTGCTGCCCAATATGGCCTGAGCTTCGGCAGCGGTATAAAGTTTACCCTTAATATCGAAAATGAAGCCATAATCTGAATTTTGGAGGTCTTTAAAACTAATCCGGCCCTGTGGTATCACAAAAGTTATAGGTACTGTATACTGCACCCGCACAGGTTTGCTATTCTGTATACCTGGAAGCCATTTAGGGCTCTGTTCCAAAACTTTAACAGCTTCAGCCTCGCAACCGGCGCCAATACAATTCATGGGCGTAACGGTGCTTACTTCGCCATTTTTTTCAATTATAAACGATAAAACAACCTTGCCATTAATTCCTATCAAACGCGCTATTTCCGGGTATTTCAGGTTTTTGCTTATATAATTACCAAAGGCGGCGAGGCCACCCGGAAATTCAGGTACCTGTTCAATTGATGTATAAGCTGCGGAATGTTTCGCTTTTTTAGTAGTGTCGGTTTGCGTGGCCTGGCCGGCAAATACAACGTGGCCCATGAGCATGGCAGCTACGGTAAAGTAATAAGGTTTCATGCGGTAAAGATAGGCAGGGTTTTCTGAATTAGATAATACCAGCAATTTTTTGGTTGATTGCCGTGTTAAGCTTATCAATCCTTAAAAATTTCCCCAACCCATCACCGGTTTTACGCCGCCAATTGGATGGCGCGGTAACATGCCATCCAAAGTGGCTTCGAAAAGTCAAAAAATTAAACCAGCTAATGCTTAGCGAAATACCTTTCAAACATGTGTTAAAACACTGGAGCAAAAATTATAAAAAAATAACGTACTAACTATTTGATAATTAATACAAAGTTTCTATCTTTGCCGTCCCTTTCGGGGGAGAAATATGCCTTGAACGAAGCCCTACTGCTTCGATGGGCACAAAAACAATTAAAAAAATGTCAGGAATTATTGGTAAAAAAGTAGGAATGACCAGCATTTTCGACGAAACAGGGAAAAATATTCCCTGCACAGTAATCGAAGCTGGCCCTTGCGTGGTAACACAAGTTAAGTCTGTGGATACAGACGGATACGCTGCTGTTCAGTTAGCGTATGGCGACAAAAAGGAAAAAAACACTTCTGCCCCTTTAAAAGGACACTTCCAGAAAGCCAACACCGCTCCAAAGCGTAAATTGGTTGAATTCAAAACTTTCGAAGATCAAAAAACATTAGGCGACACCGTTACTGTCGACATTTTTGCTGCGGGAGATTTTGTTGATGTGGTAGGTACCTCAAAAGGTAAGGGTTTTCAGGGTGTGGTAAAACGTCACGGTTTTGGCGGTGTGGGTATGCAAACTCACGGTCAGCATAACCGTTTACGTGCGCCAGGTTCTTTGGGTGCGTCATCATGGCCTTCACGTGTATTTAAAGGTATGCGTATGGCTGGTCAAACCGGAAATGCTCGCGTTAAAGTACAAAACCTTGAAGTAGTTAAGGTTTTCGCTGAGCAAAATCTGTTAGTAGTTAAAGGTTCCATCCCTGGAGCTAAGGGTTCATTTGTAATAGTGGATAAATAAGATGGAAGTTAACGTATTAAACGTATCAGGTAAAGAAACAGGTGCCAAGGTGCAGCTTCCTGAATCGATCTTCGGTATTGAGCCAAATGATCACGCTATCTATCTTGATGTTAAGCAATATCTTGCTAATCAACGTCAGGGTACACACAAATCAAAACAGCGTAATGAGATTGCAGGTTCAACCCGCAAGCTATATAAGCAAAAAGGTACAGGCGGTGCCCGTGCCGGTGGTATTAAATCACCATTATTTAACGGTGGTGGCCGTGTATTCGGTCCGCAACCACGCGATTACAGCTTCAAATTAAACAAAAAGCTTAAATCACTGGCCCGTAACTCTGCTTTATCATACAAAGCAAAGGATAACAACATTTTAGTGTTAGAGGATTTTAATTTTGATAGCATCAAAACTAAAAACTACATTAAGTTGGAGGCCGATTTGAATGTTACTAATGATAAAACATTATTAGTAGTAGCAGGCGCTGAAAATAACAATGTTTATTTATCAAGCAGAAACCTGAAAAAAAGCAAAGTAATTTCTGTTGAGCAATTAAACACTTACGATGTGTTGAACGCCGGCAAATTATTGCTTACTACAGGTGCTGTTAAAACTTTGGAGGAAGCATTAGCTAAGTAATTATGGAAATTTTAAAACAACCCCTACTTACTGAAAAAGTTACTCAGTTAACTGAAAAGCTTAACCGTTATGCTTTCAAAGTTGATCACAGGGCTAACAAAATTCAGATCAAAAATGCCATTGAGGCAATGTATGGTGTAAATATCACTGCGGTGAACACCATGAAATACGTCGGTAAACTAAAAACCCGCAATACTAAGGCTGGCGCTGTTCAAGGCCGTTCAGCTACTTACAAAAAAGCGATCGTTACGTTGAAGGACGGAGAAGTAATTGATTTTTACAGCAATATATAATTATAGAAATGGCAGTAAAGAGATTTAAACCGGTTACCCCGGGTACCCGCTTCAGAGTTGATGTATCTAACTCAGATATTACAACAAACGTTCCTGAAAAGTCGTTGGTAGTAGCATCAAACAAAAGATCGGGCGGTCGTAACAACAGCGGTAAAATGACTATGCGCTACTTAGGTGGTGGTCATAAACAAGCATACAGGTTAATTGATTTTAAACGTAACAAGTTTGATATCCCGGCAAAAGTTGCAACTATCGAGTACGATCCTAACCGTTCGGCACGTATAGCCCTGCTACACTTTGCTGATGGTGAGAAACGATACATGATTGCTCCGGAAGGCTTAACAGTTGGTACAGTAGTTACAGCAGGTGCTACAGCAGCTCCTGAAGTTGGTAACACTTTACCATTGAAAAATATCCCTCTTGGTTCAATTATCCACAACATTGAGTTAAACCCTGGCCAGGGTGGTGTAATTGCCCGCAGCGCCGGTACTTATGCTCAGTTATCAGCACGTGATGGTAAATATGCCATCATCAAATTGCCTTCAGGCGAAACACGTATGATATTGTCAACTTGCTTGGCAACTATCGGTACTGTTTCAAATGGCGAAAGAGCAAATGCTGTGTTAGGTAAAGCAGGCCGTAACCGTTGGTTAGGTCGCAGGCCAAGGGTACGTGGTGTAGCTATGAACCCGGTAGATCACCCTATGGGTGGTGGTGAAGGCCGTGCCTCAGGTGGTCATCCACGTTCACGTAAAGGTTTATTGGCTAAAGGCTATAAAACTCGTGACAAGAAGAAAACATCGGATCGTTACATCATTGAAAGAAGGAAGAAATAATGGCTCGTTCAATAAAAAAAGGACCTTACATCGATCATAACTTAGACAAGAAAGTTATGGTGCTGAATGATGCAAATAAAAAATCAGTTGTAAAAACATGGTCACGTCGTTCCATGATCTCTCCTGATTTCGTTGGTCATACATTCGCTGTACACAACGGTAACAAGTTTATCCCTGTGTACGTAACAGAAAACATGGTTGGTCACAAGCTTGGAGAGTTTGCCCCAACCCGTACATTCCGCGGACACGCAGAAAAGAAAAAATAACAGGCAATGGAAGCAACAACAAAAATTAAAAAGTCTGTACTGATCAGGCAACAAAAAGAAGCTGCGAAAGCTCTTGTAGGCGGCGCTTCTGTTGCTAAGTTACAGGACTGCCCAACTTCACCACGCAAAATGCGTTTGGTGGTTGATTTGATCCGCGGTGAAAACGTTGAGAAAGCGTTATACATATTAAAATTTACTAACAAAGAAGCTGCTATTCGTGTAGAGAAACTTTTGTTATCAGCAATCAAAAACTGGGAAGCAAAAAACGAAGGCAAACGTGTTGAAGACAGCAACCTTTTTGTTAAGGAAGTATCTGTAGGCGGTGGCCGTCAGTTAAAAAGGTTACGCCCAGCTCCGCAAGGAAGGGGATACCGTATCCGCAAACGCTCAAACCACGT
The DNA here is from genome assembly GCF_047324315.1 of Mucilaginibacter sp. Mucisp86. NCBI lineage: Bacteria > Pseudomonadati > Bacteroidota > Sphingobacteriia > Sphingobacteriales > Sphingobacteriaceae > Mucilaginibacter > Mucilaginibacter sp. Mucisp86. The sequence goes on along the minus strand of NZ_CP168503.1, from coordinate 1,763,288 downwards.
AACACTTGTTGTGGATAGTAAAAACGAAAACAATTAATTTGAAATGGGACAGAAAGCACATCCAATAGGTAACAGGTTAGGAATCATCAGAGGTTGGGATTCTAACTGGTTCGGTGGTAACAACTACTCCGACAAATTAGTTGAGGACGAAAAAATCCGCAAATACCTTTCAGCTCGTATTGCTAAAGGTGGTGTATCTAAAGTAGTTATCGAGCGTACTTTAAAACGCATTACCGTAACTATCCACACTGCCCGTCCGGGTATTGTGATTGGTAAAGGCGGTCAGGAAGTTGACAAGATCAAAGAAGAGTTAAAAAAACTTACTAAAAAAGAAGTTCAGATCAACATTTTCGAGATCAAACGCCCTGAGCTTGATGCACAATTAGTAGCAGAAGGCATTGCAAAACAATTAGAAGCACGTATCTCTTTCCGTCGTGCCATGAAAACCACAATCGCTGCAACCATGCGTATGGGTGCCGAAGGTATCAAGGTAATGACTTCAGGCCGTTTAGGTGGCGCTGAGATGGCACGTAGCGAGCAATATAAAGAAGGCAGGATTCCTTTGCACACTTTCCGTGCTGACATTGATTACGCATTGGCAGAAGCATTAACTACCTATGGTAAAATAGGTGTTAAAGTTTGGATCTGCAAAGGCGAGGTTTATGGCAAACGCGATCTTTCTCCAAACATTGGCGGTACCAGCAGCGCAAGCGGCAAAGGTGGCAGGCCAGAAGGCGGTGCGCCAGGCTTTGGTGGCCGTGGTAACGAAAGAGGCGGCGAGCGCGGCGGTGAGCGTCGTGGCGACAGGAAACCAGGTGGCGACCGCCGTGGTGGTGGTAACAGGCCAGGTGGAAACCGTCCGGGTGGACAAGGTGGAAACCGCCCAGGTGGCCCAGGTAAGAGATAATTAAAGCAGATTTGAGATGTTAGATTTGAGATATGAGAAAAAGTATCTCAAAACATCTGAAACTGTAAGTAAAAAAAAGAAAATAACAAGATAAGGGGTTTTTGATTGAGATGCGGATGAGCAGTCTCAAATCTCAGATCTCAAATCTCAATACTTAAGAAAATGCTACAGCCAAAAAGAACGAAGTTCAGAAAGATGCAAAAAGGCAGGATGAAAGGTTTAGCCACTCGTGGTGCTGAACTTTCATTCGGATCTTTTGGTGTTAAATCACTCGAAGCGGCATGGATCACCAGCCGTCAGATCGAGGCTGCACGTATCGCTGTAACACGTTTTATGAAACGTGAAGGACAGGTTTGGATCAGGATATTCCCTGACAAACCTGTAACTAAAAAACCTGCAGAGGTACGTATGGGTAAAGGTAAAGGTGCTCCTGAATACTGGGTTGCGGTAGTACGCCCCGGAAGGATCATTTTTGAAGCCGAAGGTGTGCCTTTGGAAGTTGCTAAAGAGGCTTTACGCCTTGCAGCACAGAAATTACCAGTGCAAACTAAATTTATTGTACGTAGGGATTACGTAGAAGCATAAATTGAGGAGTTAGTTGAAAAGTTGTAAAGTTTTAATGTTGTGAAGTTGATGCCGAATTTCACCCATCATTAATAAAACGATACAACGTTTAAACTTGCCAACAGACAACAAATAACAAAGAAAAATGAAGAACTCAGAAATTTTGGGCCTATCAACTGAAGAAATTGTTGCTAAAATCAGCGAGGAAAGGGCTACCCTAACCAAATTGAAATTTGCTCATGCAGTTTCAGCTATTGAGAACCCGTCCCGTATAACCAAAGTACGCAAAGGAATTGCTCAGTTAAATACTGAATTAACAAAACGTAAAGCGGCGGCCGCTTCTGAAAAGAATTAATTTTTTAAACATTAGTAAAAATGGAAAGAAATTTAAGAAAAACACGTACCGGCCTCGTAGTAAGCAACAAGATGGAAAAATCTATTGTTGTGGCCGTTGAGCGTAAGGTGAAACACCCTATCTATGGTAAATTCGTAAAGAAAACTACCAAATTCAAGGCTCATGATGAAAACAATACCTGTGGCGTAGGCGATACAGTATTGATCATGGAAACCCGCCCGCTGAGCAAAACCAAAAACTGGCGATTAGTTGAAATTTTAGAAAGGGCTAAATAAGATGGTACAACAGGAATCAAGATTAACAGTAGCCGACAATAGCGGCGCTAAAGAAGTTTTAGTGATCCGTGTATTAGGTGGTACCGGTAAAAGGTATGCATCAATCGGCGATAAAATTGTGGTTACCGTAAAAAGCGCTTTACCATCAGGTAACGTGAAAAAAGGTACCGTATCAAAAGCCGTAGTTGTGCGTACTAAAAAAGAGATCCGCAGAAAAGACGGTTCATATATCCGTTTCGACGATAACGCAGCTGTGTTGTTAAACAACCAGGACGAGCCAAGAGGTACACGTATCTTTGGCCCTGTTGCAAGGGAACTGCGCGAGAAACAATTTATGAAAATTGTATCATTAGCACCGGAGGTATTGTAACATGGAAAAGAAAGTAAAATTAAAGATCCGTAAAGGCGACCTGGTTAAAGTTATCGCCGGCGATTCAAAAGGATCACAAGGCAAAATCGTTGAGGTTTTGGTAGATAAGAACAGGGCTATTGTTGAAGGTGCCAATATGGTATCAAAACATACTAAACCTAATGCTGCTAACCCTAACGGCGGAATTGTTAAACAAGAAGCTGCTATACATATTTCAAACCTTATGCTGGTTGATCCTAAAACAGGTAATACAACCCGTGTTGGCCGTCAGAAAAACGAAGCCGGCAAATTAGTAAGGGTAGCAAAAAAATCAGGGGAGGAAATTAAGTAATGACTTACGTACCAAGATTAAAATCAAAATACAAGGAAGAGATCCGCACCGCACTGAAAGATAAATTTCAGTACAAAAGCGTAATGCAGGTTCCTAAATTGGAGAAAATTGCCATTAACCAGGGTGTAGGTGGTGCTACAACCGACAAGAAATTGATCGAAAACACCATCACCGAGTTAACTACCATCACTGGTCAGCAAGCAGTATCTTCAAAATCTAAAAAAGATATCTCAAACTTTAAATTGCGTAAAAATATGCCGGTTGGCGTACGTGTTACCCTGCGTGACAACACAATGTATGAGTTTTTGGATCGTTTAATCGCTGTTGCCCTGCCACGTATCCGTGATTTCAAAGGCATTAACGATAAAGGTTTTGACGGAAGAGGCAACTATACATTAGGTATTACTGAGCAAATTATCTTCCCTGAGATAAATATTGATAAAATCAATAAAATCCAAGGTATGGATATTACCTTTGTAACCTCCGCAACAAACGATGTTGAAGCATTGGAGTTGTTGAAACAATTTGGTTTACCATTTAAAAATCAAAATAGCAATGGCTAAAGAAGGTGTAAAAGCACGTGAAGTAAAGCGCGCAAAATTAGTAGCTAAATTCGCTGAAAAAAGAGCTGCTTTGAAAGAAGCAGGTGATTACGCTGCTTTAGATAAATTACCAAAAGCATCATCACCGGTAAAACTGCACAACCGTTGCAAATTAACCGGCCGCCCTCGTGGTTATATGCGTCAGTTTGGCATTTCACGTGTTACATTCCGTGAAATGGCTCTTGAAGGCAAGATCCCGGGAGTGAAAAAAGCAAGCTGGTAAGAAGATATAAAAATATCGGATTTCGGAATTTCGATTTCGGAATCCGATATTTTTAATTTTTTTGAGATTTAGATAAATTCGAAATCGAACATCCGAAATCTCAAATACAAAATGAATTAACCGATGGAAGGTCGCCCCGGATGTTACGGGAAGGAAACCACCGTCATAACACAATAAAATGAATACAGATCCAATCGCAGATTATCTTACAAGAGTAAGGAATGCTATTAAAGCCAACCACCGGGTTGTTGAAATTCCTGCATCAAATCTGAAGAAGGAAATCACTAAGGTGCTTTTCGACAAAGGTTACATTGCAAATTACAAGTTTGAGGAAAATGGTCCTCAGGGCACTATCAAAGTTGCTTTGAAATACCACCCGATAACTAAAATTTCTGCTATCCGCAGCATTTCGCGCATCAGCAAACCAGGTTTGAGGAAATACGCAGGTATGGAAAACATGCCACGTGTATTAAATGGTTTAGGTATCGCCATCCTGTCAACTTCTAAAGGCGTTATGTCTGATAAAGAAGCTCGTCAGCAAAATGTTGGTGGTGAGGTTTTATGCTACGTTTATTAATCGAAGAAATTTAAGCAATGTCAAGAGTAGGAAAAGCACCGATAGCACTGCCACAAGGAGTAACCGTTACAGTAGCAGCAGATAATGTTGTTACCGTAAAAGGTCCTAAAGGCCAGTTGCAGCAGGCAATTGATAGCGATATCACTATTGCACAGGAAGACGGTCAGTTACTGGTTCAACGCCCGTCTGATCAAAAACGTCACAAAGCGTTACATGGTTTATACCGCGCGCTTTTAAATAACATGGTAATTGGTGTAACCGAAGGTTACAAAGTAACCCAGGAATTAGTGGGTGTAGGTTACCGTGCTACCAATACCGGCAATACATTAGATTTAGTGTTGGGTTTCTCTCACCACTATGTATTTGAATTGCCACAAGAAATTAAAGTTACAACCACTGCTGATAAGGGTAAAAACCCAACCATCATCCTTGAGTCAATTGACAAACAGTTAATTGGTCAGGTAGCAGCTAAAATCCGTTCATTACGTGCTCCAGAGCCTTACAAAGGTAAAGGTATCAAGTTCCAGGGCGAGATTTTAAGAAGAAAAGCAGGTAAATCAGCATCTAAAAAATAATCGTCATGGGAGCTAAACTATCAAGAAGAGACAGGATTAAAAAAGGCATCAGAAAACGCCTTTCAGGGTCATCAGAGCGTCCCCGCCTGTCAGTATTTAGAAGTAATAAAGGTATTTATGCGCAGATCATTGACGATGTAACCGGTAAAACTTTAGTTTCTGCATCATCTTTATCAAAAGATTTTGCCGCTGAAGGTACAAAATCAGATCAATCAGTAGCTGTAGGTAAATTAGTAGCTTCAAAAGCTATTGCTGCAGGTATTAAAGATGTGGTTTTCGACAGGAACGGTTACCTGTACCATGGCCGTGTTAAGTCATTGGCCGAAGGTGCACGTGAAGGTGGTTTAAACTTTTAATCGAGAAGAGAAATGTCAACAATCAACATAAAAAGAGTAAAAACAAGCGAGATCGAATTAAAAGACCGCTTGGTAAGCATACAGCGTGTTGCCAAAGTAACCAAAGGTGGCCGTACTTTCAGCTTCTCTGCCATTGTGGTAGTAGGTGATGAAAACGGTGTTGTAGGTTACGGTTTAGGTAAAGCTAAAGAGGTAACTGAAGCTATTGCTAAAGGCATTGATGATGCTAAAAAGAACCTGGTAAAAGTTCCAATCATTAACGGAACTGTACCTCATGAGCAAATTGGTAAATTTAGCGGTGGTTTTGTTTTCATTAAACCAGCAGCTAACGGTACCGGTGTAATTGCAGGTGGTGCTATGCGTGCCGTATTAGAGTCGGCAGGTGTACACAACGTATTGGCAAAATCAAAAGGTTCATCAAACCCGCACAACGTGGTAAAAGCAACCGTATCGGCATTAGCCCAGTTACGTGATGCAAATACAGTAGCACAACAACGCGGAATTAGTTTAGGTAAAGTATTTAACGGATAATCAGTCATGGCTAAGATCAAAATAACACAGATTAAGAGCGTGATCGACAGAACGGAACGCCAGAAAAAAACAATCGAGGCTTTAGGCTTGCGTAAAATTAACCACAGTGTGGAAGTTGAGGCTACACCTGCTATAGTTGGGATGGTTAGGAAAGTGAACCACCTGGTAGCGGTTGAAAATATTTAATATCATGAATTTAAGTAATTTAAAACCTGCAGAAGGTTCAACCAAAAATAGAAAAAGAATTGGCCGTGGTACAGGTTCTGGCCGTGGCGGTACGTCAACCCGTGGCCACAAAGGCGCTGGTTCACGTTCAGGTACCAGCACTAAGGTAGGCTTTGAAGGCGGTCAGATGCCTTTACAGCGCCGTGTGCCTAAAGTGGGCTTTAAAAACCCTAACCGTGTTGAGTACACAGGTGTAAACCTTGATGTGCTTCAGGAATTAGTAACAAAATTTTCGCTTACTGCTGTTGATTTTGATACTTTGAAAGAGCACGGTTTGGCATCACGTAACGACCTGGTTAAGATCCTGGGTCGTGGTGAGCTTACTGCCAAATTAGAAGTTAAAGCACATGCATTTACTGCTACAGCTCAAAAAGCTATCGAAGCTGCAGGTGGTACCATAGTTAAGTTATAATTTCGATGAAGAAATTTTTCACCACATTATCCAATATCTGGAAAATCGAAGATCTGAGAGTGCGTATTACTAACACACTCTTATTTCTTTTAATATATCGTGTAGGCTCATATGTTGTTTTACCCGGCGTTAACGCTGCGATAGCATCAACCCAAAAGGCAGAAGGATTAGTAGGATTGCTGAATATGTTTGCGGGAGGATCGTTTTCACGTTCCTCTATTTTCGCGTTAGGTGTTATGCCTTACATTTCGGCTTCAATTGTGGTGCAACTGCTGGGTATTGCCGTTCCGTATTTTACCAAATTGCAAAAAGAAGGTGAAAGCGGACGCAACAAGCTAAACCAATGGACCCGCTACCTAACGATAGGTATTACCTTTTTACAGGCTATAGGTTACCTTAAATCGCAGGTGGCTGCTGACGCAAGGACTATTGCTGATCCATTCACCTTTATTTTCCTTAACACTTTCGTGTTAACGGCAGGCACATTATTCGTAATGTGGTTAGGTGAAAAAATCACGGATAAAGGTATCGGTAATGGTATATCACTCATCATCATGGTGGGTATCATAGCCCAGTTACCAATGGCGTTTACTACCGAGTTTATTTCGCGTAATGGCGGCGCCGGTGGTTTGATCGCGTTCATTGTTGAAATTGTAGCGCTTATTGGTGTGGTAATGTTCACTATACTGATTGTACAGGGAACACGTAAAATTTCGGTACAATACGCTAAACGTATTGTGGGTAACAAACAATATGGCGGCGTGCGCCAGTATATACCTTTAAAGGTAAATGCTGCAGGTGTAATGCCAATCATCTTTGCCCAGGCATTGATGTTTATCCCGCAAACAGTATCGCAGTTTTTCCCTAATGTATCTTCAAATGGTATATTGATAGCTTTGGCTAACTATAACTCATGGGAGCATAACCTGTTGTTTGGGATCCTGATTATCCTGTTCACTTACTTCTACACGGCTATTACGGTTAACCCTAACCAAATGGCTGATGATATGAAGAAGAATGGTGGCTTTATTCCGGGCATCAAACCAGGCCGTACTACTGCCGAGTTTATTGATGGCGTAATTTCAAAGATAACTTTACCAGGATCAGTATTCCTGGCTATTATAGCAATCATTCCGGCATTGGCCAGTTTGGTTGGTGTATCTCCGGTATTCGCAAGGTTCTTCGGCGGTACTTCGCTGATCATCCTGGTGGGTGTTGTGCTTGATACATTACAGCAAATAGAAAGTCACTTGTTGATGCGCCATTATGATGGTTTAATGAAAACCGGACGAATTAAGGGACGTACAGCTATGCCTGCCGCTGCCGGTACCAGTCCGACAGCGATTTAATTAGTAATGTCAAAAATCAATTATAAGTCTGTCGAAGAGATAGAACTCATAAGAGAAAGTTCTTTACTTGTTTCTAAAACACTCGGAGAGATAGCCAAGGTTATCGCTCCGGGTGTTAAAACAATAGAACTGGATAAGCTTGCCGAAACCTTTATCAGGGACAACGGCGGTGTGCCTGCCTTTTTAAACTATCACGGATTTCCTTATTCGTTGTGTATCTCCCTGAATGATCAGGTTGTACATGGCTTTCCCGGATCACATGTTTTAACCGAAGGCGACCTGGTATCTGTTGACTGCGGTGTTATTTTAAATAAATACTACGGCGACTCGGCTTATACCTTTGCTATTGGTGAGGTTAGCGCTGAGGTTAAGAAACTGATGCGTGTTACCCAGGAATGTTTAAAGCTGGGTGTTGAGAAAGCGGTGGTAGGAATGCGTATAGGCGACATTGGCCATGCCGTACAGGAACATGCCGAAAAGAACGGCTTTGGTGTGGTGAAGGAACTTGTTGGCCATGGTGTAGGGTTAAAGCTGCACGAGAAGCCGGAAGTGCCTAACTATGGCAAACGTGGTGCAGGTATCAAACTGGAAGAAGGAATGGTGATAGCTATCGAGCCAATGATCAATGCCGGCCGTGCCGGTGTTAAATTCTGGGATGATGGCTGGACAGTTTCAACTTCAGACAAAAAACCTTCGGCGCATTATGAGCATACCGTAGCGGTACGCAAAGGTACTCCAGACATTTTATCGACGTTTGATTACGTAGAAAATGTTTTAAAAGAAAAAAATAATAATTAAATAATTTTTTATTAATTTTGCATCCCGGTTTTAGGGCGGATAATTAAGTAATAATCAACAAAATATGGCTAAACAATCTTCGATTGAGCAAGACGGTACAATTAGAGAGGCATTGTCAAATGCAATGTTCAGGGTTGAACTTGAAAATGGTCATGAGATTATAGCGCACATATCGGGCAAAATGCGTATGCACTACATTAAAATTCTTCCTGGCGACAGGGTGAAATTGGAAATGAGCCCATACGATTTAACAAAGGGTAGAATAACCTATAGATATAAATAAAAAGATGAAAGTTAGAGCATCCATCAAAAAGCGCAGCGCTGATTGCAAGATCATCCGCCGTAACGGGAAACTTTACGTTATTAACAAAAAGAACCCGAAGTTTAAACAACGCCAGGGCTAAGAAAAATTAATTTTGAATTAGTGAATTAGTGAGTTGCTGAATCTATTAAAGGCAAAAGCTCACCCAATCACTAAGTCACTAAATCACTAAATAAACAATATGGCAAGGATTTCAGGTATTGATTTACCAAAGAATAAAAGAGGAGAAATCGGACTTACTTACATTTACGGTATCGGCCGTTCAACAGCTCAAAGGATTTTAGCTGAAGCTGGCATCGACGTAAATATCAAAGTACAAGACTGGACCGATGAGCAATTAGCTGCTATACGTGGTATCATCAACGAGCAAATTAAAGTTGAAGGTGCTTTACGTTCAGAAGTACAGCTTAACATTAAACGTTTGATGGATATTGGTTGCTACCGTGGTACACGTCACCGTAAAGGTTTACCATTACGTGGTCAGCGTACTAAAAACAACTCACGTACCCGTAAAGGTAAACGTAAAACAGTTGCTAACAAGAAAAAAGCTACTAAATAGTGATTGGTGTTTAGAGGTTAGAGACTGCTTAATAGCCGCTTGATAACCTTTAATTCATCAGGAATACCTCATTAAGGAATTTTTACGGGTCCGGGTTATAGTAGTAATCCAGTAATTCGTAAGTAACAGATTAAAAAAATGGCTAAAGCTAAAAAAGTTACCAAAAAACGCATTGTGATTGTTGAGCCTGTTGGCGAAGCGCATATCAATGCTACTTTCAACAACATCATCATCACCCTTACCAACAAAACAGGCCAGGCAGTTTCCTGGTCATCAGCTGGTAAAATGGGTTTTAAAGGTTCAAAAAAGAACACCCCTTACGCTGCCTCACAAGCTGCTGCCGATTGCGGTAAAGTTGCTTATGACTTAGGTTTACGTAAAGTTGAAGTGTTTGTAAAAGGCCCTGGTGCCGGTCGTGAGTCTGCTATCCGTACTTTGCAAACTGCAGGTATCGAAGTAACTACGATTAAAGATATTACACCGCTTCCTCACAACGGTTGCCGTCCTTCAAAAAGAAGAAGAGTTTAATTAACATATTTTTTAAAGCTAAGATTCTGCAGCTACAGGCTGTATGATACTTTAAGAACACACAAAAATGGCCAGATATACAGGACCAAAATCCAAAATTGCCCGTCGTTTCCGTGAGCCGATCTTCGGTCCGGACAAAGCGTTAGAACGTAAAAACTACCCGCCGGGAATGCATGGCGCATCAAAACGCCGTGGAAAGCAATCAGAGTATTCAACTCAGTTGCAAGAGAAACAAAAAGTTAAATACACTTACGGTGTATTAGAACGTCAGTTCGAAAACTTATTTCACCGCGCTTCAGCTAAAGAAGGCATCACAGGCGAAAACCTGTTGAAATTCTTAGAAGCTCGTTTAGATAACGCTGTTTTCCGTTTAGGTATTGCTCCTACACGTTCAGCAGCCCGTCAATTGGTTAACCACAAACACATCACTGTTAACGGTGCTGTTGTAAACATCGCTTCTTATGCATTGAAAGCTGGCGACGTGGTTGCAGTACGTGAAAAATCTAAATCATTAGAGGCTATCACTACTTCAGTAGCCGGTAGAAGAATCAATAAATACAGCTGGTTAGAGTGGGATGCGAATAACCTAACAGGTAAATTCCTTAACTATCCTAACCGCGATGAGATCCCTGAAAACATCAAGGAAAACCTGATCGTCGAGTTGTACTCTAAATAAGATATGAGATATCAGATGTGAGATTTGAGAGTTTTTTCAAATCTCATTTCTGGTTTTCGTATATATGCAAATGACAAACAAAAGGTTTGGATAAGCGTTTGGATACCAGAGAAAATTCTCACATCTCAAATCTCACATCTCAAATCAATTAACAAGTAAACAATAAATAAAGGATATAAATGGCAATTTTAGCATTTCAAAAACCAGACAAGGTTATCATGCAAAAAGCAAATGATTTTGATGGTACGTTTGAATTTCGTCCGTTAGAACCAGGCTTTGGTGTAACCATTGGTAATGCTCTGCGTCGTATCTTACTTTCATCACTTGAAGGTTATGCAATTACTTCTGTTCGTTTTTCGGGAGTAACTCATGAATTTTCGACCATCAAAGGTGTTGTTGAAGACGTAACCGAGATCATCCTGAACCTTAAACAAGTTCGTTTTAAGAAAACAGGTGAATCTGGCGACAGCGAGAAAATATTTGTTATTGTAAATGGCCAGGATGCATTTAAAGCAGGAGACATCACCAAATTCTCTAACAACTTTACTGTATTAAATCCTGATTTGGTACTTTGCAACATGGATCCTTCAGTGACGCTTGAAGTTGAGCTTACTGTAGGTAAAGGCCGTGGTTATGTACCAAGCGAGGAAAATAAAAATCCTGACGCTAATGTTGGTGTTATAGCTATCGACTCGATCTATACTCCAATTAAAAACGTAAAATATACCATCGAAAACTATCGTGTTGAGCAAAAAACCGACTATGAAAAATTAGTATTGGATATTGCTACCGATGGTTCAATCCATCCTGAAGATGCTTTGAAAGAAGCAGCTAAAATCCTGATCCAGCACTTTATGCTGTTCAGCGATGAAAACATGATGCTTGAAGCACAGGCTAAAGAAGAAACTAAAGAAGTTGACGAAGAGATCCTGCACATGCGCAAGATCCTTAAAACCGAATTGGTTGATCTTGACCTTTCTGTACGCGCCCTTAACTGCCTTAAAGCTGCTGATATCCGCAGCTTAGCTGATCTGGTTTCGTACGATGTTGCTGATATGTTGAAATTCAGGAACTTTGGTAAAAAATCGTTAACTGAAATCCAGGACCTGGTTAAATCAAAAGGCTTATCTTTTGGTATGAACCTGTCTAAATTTAAGTTAGACGAAGAATAAGATATGAGATGTTAGATTTGAGACATGAGATTTTTCTCGCTCTTAAAATCTAACATTTTTTATTTGTAACAAACGAGATCGGGATAATGGCTTAGGGAGCTTAGTTCTCTCATCTAATATCTCACATCTCAAATCTAACATTTAAGCGAAAGCATAATTCCGAGGGCTTGAGCCTATCGCCCAACGGTATGCACGTGAAATATATAAAACAATGAGACACGGAAACAAAAACAATCACTTAGGCCGTACTACAGCCCATCGTAAAGCGATGCTGGCTAATATGGCAACTTCGCTTATTTTACACAAGCGTATCACTACAACATTAGCAAAAGCAAAAGTTTTACGCGGTTATGTTGAGCCACTTTTAACAAAATCAAAAAACGATACTACGCACTCACGTCGTACAGTATTTAGCTACCTTCAGGATAAAGACGCTACTTCGATCTTGTTCCGTGAGGTTGCTGAGAAAATTGCTAACCGCCCAGGTGGTTACACCCGTATCATCAAGTTAGAAAACCGTTTAGGCGATAACGCTGAAATGGCAATCATCGAGCTTGTTGATTACAACACTGTTTACGGTGCTGACGCTGCTGCCCCTGCTAAGAAATCAACCCGTCGTCGTGGTGGTTCTGGTGCAAAAGCTAAAACTGCTGCTCCGGTAGCTGCAGAAGAAGCTGTAGTAGTTGAAGACGTTAAAGAAGAGCCGGCTGCTGAAGCACCTGCTCCTTCTGAAAACGAAGAGAATGCTGAAAAAGGCGAATAATTAATTATTCATCTCAACACATACTAAGAGCGGCCCTGATCATTGATCGGGGCCGCTTTTGTTTTAATTGGGTTCTTTTATCTGCAAGCTCTCTGTTTTGAACAGCGGATGTAAATGTATATGTTATTAAACCGAAATGCTTTTTACTAAATCTTTAACTCCTGGTATTGTTTTAATGTTCTCAGACTTACAAAAGTTTCATTGTTTGAAATTTTACAATTTTTGTATAAATTTCTAATAATCAGTGGATTAGACTGTATTTTTGATTTATTGTATTTAAATTTAAGTAGTATTATATCAAGTTTAACCCTTAAATCCTAAAACAATGAAAAATCTTTTGATCGTGCTTTTGGTACTTTTAGCCGGTAGTACATGGGCACAAGCCCCTAAGAAAAACGGTATCATTTACAAGGAACATCCATATATCACCATTGTTAACAAATCTAACGATCTGTTTATTAAGCAGGATTGGGCCGGCCTGGCGAAATTGTATGCCGATACGGCCAAATTTTACGACCCTACAAGCCCTAAGAAAATTTCTTTTGCAGATGAGAAGAAAGCCTGGGCCGCTATCGCGAAGGACTGGGGCCAGATAAAAATAGTTAAGGTAGGCTATCCGGATGGTCTTCAATATGATAAAGACCCTTTTACTGTACAATCGTGGTGGACAATAACCGCTGTAAACAAAAGAACAAAGAAAACGGCGAAATTTCAGCTGGTGCAGTTTGATGAATTTAATAAGGCTGGTAAAATTGCTGTAGAGGCAGCTTATTACGACCAAACGCCATTGATCAATGCTTCAAAATAGTTAAGAAGCAAGCGTAACCGCTATTTAAAAGACTTACGATATCCTTTTGCGGACTAATCGTAAGTCTTTTTTTGCTGCCGTTACCTGGTTAACTTATAGGTGAGCAATTCTGCCTCGTCACCTGTAAGGGAGAACCCGCATTTATCAAGGATCCTTTTTGATGGCAGGTTATCGGCATAGGTATGCACTATAATAGCTTTCACAAATTTATGGGTAAATGCCCATTGCGAAAGCAATTGCAACGCTTCGGTAGCGAAGCCTTGGTTATGCTGATTGGCATCGATCATGTAGCCTATCTCCGCTTCCCCCACATCATTAGGATAGCCGGCGAAGCCCATGCCGCCGATGACTGTGTTGGTGCTTTTAAGAACGATCTCCCAGCCGGTATACCATAGGTATTTATCGGGGAAGGCGAGCGTGTTGGGCAGCCAGAAACTATCGAAGGCGTCATCAATTTCTTTGATATATAATGGATCGATTAGCATAGCAGACGGATTCAGGCCTAATGATAGTTCCAGCAGCTTGCGGTCTTGTTTAAGTAACAGTAATTGTTCATGTGTTAACGGTATCATCTTTAACCGTTGTGATTGGATAAAAAACATTTGATGTTTGGAATTAAATAACAATAAGAAACCAGTTCGCTTTTTTAAAGTGAAGGCACAGCCGGTATATTATGGCTGTTTGTTATACAATTCCAGGCAGTGTGATGAGCCTGTTGAGTGCGTTAAGTAACAAAGGCGTTTTGTTTGTTGATATAAATGTAAGGATTTTATCAGAAGCCTTTAGTATTATAAAAACGTAAAGTGCGTTAGGGATAGTAGCGGAAAGCCCACAGCGCGGGTAGGGTTTGCGTGCAGGTAAGGCGAGGACTTGTAGCGGATAGCCCGGGTCGCAGGCAACGCCATTATTCAGAACCGTTGATTAGAATGATTGCATTGATTCCGCTGATTTTTTGTCTGAACTCGAATTAAACGAATTAAAGAATTCTTAAAAATTACCCGACATTCCGCTAACTTCTTAATTCCACAAATTCCGGTTTAACAACACTCCCCATCACTCGTCAATATAAAACTTTATGTCACCGAAGCGGCTGCGTCCTTCCCGCACAAAGTTGCCATCGATATTATATAGTACATCGCCAAAGAGGGTCCGGCCTTTCCTGATCAGATTATCGTCGAGATTACAAACTACATCCCCAAACATTCCCTGCCCCTTTTTTACTATTTTGCCGTCTATGGTATATAATATGTCACCGAACCGGCCCTGGCCTTTACGCACATAGCTGCCGTCGATAGTATATAATACTGTTCCGAATTTATTATTGCCCTCCCTGATGTATTTCATAGGTGTGTTTAATTGCGAGTTTTAAGTTAAGCGATATACTGCCAATTAACAAATCCGGCAATAACCTTTTTGCCTTTAACCTTTCGCCTTTACCTCTATAACTTCTGCCAACCTGTCATCACAAAGTAAGCTATCCTGCCGCCTTGTTCACGAACTGACAATTAAAGGCAATTTTTACTGCCATTGGCATATTGGCACAGGCATTGATAAATAGCAGTGGTAAGTAAACAATAAATCAAAAAGAAAAAACAATCATATATGTCTAAAATAATTGGAATCGACTTAGGAACAACTAACTCCTGCGTTGCTGTAATGGAAGGTAACGAGCCTGTAGTTATAGCTAACAGCGAGGGTAAACGTACTACGCCGTCTGTAGTAGCTTTTATTGATAATGGCGAACGTAAAGTTGGTGACCCTGCAAAACGTCAGGCTATCACAAACCCTACAAAAACCATTTCGTCAATTAAACGCTTTATGGGTAACCAGTTTAGTGAAGTTACAAGTGAAGCGGCTCGTGTACCTTATAAAGTAGTTAAAGGTGACAACAACACTCCACGTGTTGAAATTGGCGACCGTAAATATACCCCGCAAGAAATTTCTGCAATGATCCTTCAGAAAATGAAGAAAACTGCTGAAGATTTCTTAGGTACCGAAGTAACCGAAGCGGTTATTACCGTTCCTGCTTACTTTAACGATGCTCAGCGTCAGGCTACCAAAGAAGCCGGTGAAATTGCAGGTTTAAAAGTTCGCCGTATCATTAACGAGCCTACTGCTGCTGCTTTGGCTTATGGTTTTGATAAAGCACACAAGGATATGAAAATTGCTGTGTTTGACTGCGGTGGTGGTACGCATGACGTATCTATCCTGGAGTTAGGCGACGGTGTTTTCGAAGTAAAATCAACTGATGGTGATACCCACTTAGGTGGTGACGACTTTGACCAGGTAATTATTGACTGGTTGGCAGAAGAATTTAAAAGCGACGAAGGTATCGACCTGCGTAAAGACCCAATGGCTTTACAACGCTTAAAAGAATCGGCTGAAAAAGCTAAAATTGAGTTATCAAGCTCAGCTCAAACTGAAATTAACCTGCCATACATCACTGCAGTTGATGGCATGCCTAAGCACTTAGTTAAAACTTTAACCCGTGCTAAATTTGAGCAACTGGCTGATAACCTGATTAAACGTACTATCGAGCCTTGTAAATCAGCTTTGAAAAATGCAGGTTTAAGCACTTCTGATATTGACGAGGTGATCCTTGTAGGTGGTTCAACCCGTATCCCTGCTATCCAGGAAGCTGTACAAAAATTCTTTGGTAAAGCTCCTTCAAAAGGTGTTAACCCTGACGAAGTTGTTGCTATCGGTGCTGCTATCCAGGGTGGTGTATTAACAGGTGAGGTTAAGGATGTATTGTTACTTGACGTTACCCCACTTTCATTAGGTATCGAAACTATGGGTGGTGTAATGACTAAATTGATCGAGTCAAACACTACTATTCCTACTAAAAAATCTGAAACTTTCTCAACCGCCAGCGACAGCCAGCCATCAGTTGAGATCCACATATTACAAGGTGAGCGCCCAATGGCTGCAGGTAACCGTACTATAGGTCGTTTCCACCTGGATGGTATTCCACCAGCACCTCGTGGCGTACCTCAAATTGAAGTTACTTTCGATATTGATGCTAACGGTATCCTGCATGTATCTGCTAAAGATAAAGCTACAGGTAAAGAGCAAAAAATCCGTATCGAAGCTTCTTCAGGTTTAACTGATGCCGAGATCAAAAAGATGAAGGACGAAGCTGAAGCAAATGCTGACGCTGACAAAAAGGCAAAAGAAGAAGTTGAAAAACTGAACGCTGCCGATGCCTTGATCTTCTCGACAGAAAAACAATTGAAAGAGTACGGTGATAAGATCCCTGCTGATAAAAAAGCACCTATCGAAGCTGGTTTAGCTAAATTAAAAGAAGCTTATTCAGCTAAAAACTTTGACGCTATCGAAGCTGCACAAACCGAGCTTAACACTGCCTGGACTGCTGCATCTGAAGATATGTACAAAGCTTCTGCCGAAGGTGCTCAAGGTGCACCAGCTGGTGATGCCGGAGCTCCGCAAGACAACTCTGACACTGTTACAGATGTTGATTTTGAAGAAGTGAAATAATCAATTTTGTTTCGATAATATAAAGCCCGGTTTGGTTAATTCCAGACCGGGCTTTTTTGTTGGATGGGGTGGGGAGTTTGATCTGCATACAGAAGTAGGAGGCGCCTACGGAGCCTTGTTATATCTTTCCAATAGTGCTATAAACATGGTACTCCTACGGAGTTTTAAAAAAGTAGATAAACTGTAAATACATAAGAGGATTATCTCAGAAACTGTAAACTTTTTTAGGGCGGGACAAACTATTGAAATAGAACTCCGTAGGAGTACCATGTTTATAGCCAAAATGATAGGTTGCTTTTGGCTCCATAGGTGCCTCCTGCTACGCCATACAAATCATGCGATCGGGGCAATCATTACTCAATAAAATCGAACAAATACTTTTCTTCAAACGGAATTTCAAACTTTTCTAATAGCTCTAAATATTCTTGTTTGAATGTGCGTTTCTGATGATGGATTTCTTGATTTTGAATATATTTTATCACAGAGTCGATATGTGATTGTGAATACGAAAAAACGCCATACCCTTCCTGCCATTTAAATTTTCCTTTTACCCAGCCTTTGCTGTTGATAAATTCATTACTCTCTACTTTAATTTCTTTTGCAAAATCCGAAATTAAAAGATTTGGCTTAAAACCAACAAAAATGTGGATATGATCAGGCATGCAATTAACAGCCAGTAATTTTATTCCCCGATTTTGAATTAGAGCCGTAATGTATTTATGCAATTCTTCTTTATTGTTTTTTGATATGAGACTATACCTGTCTTTAACCGCGAAAACAAATTGAAGATAGATCTGTGAAAAGGTATTGGCCATTATTGAGATACTTAATCGAATGTAATTAGTATCATAAAAATTTCAAAATGACCAATTGAAATTAATAGTTCACTCCAATCTCACCACTCTTATTCTCAATAGCCTCCTCCTTTAGCCCAAGGTCCCCAAACCCATGCAAAACAAATTTTAACTGCGCAAACCTCGATTTAAAAGAGCCCTCTACCGCTGATAAGCTGATGCTTTTATTTACCGGATCAAAACGGATAACACGTTTATAATAAACACCCTGCTCATAATCGTACGATATGCCATCATCTTCATAATAAACAAAACTATTAGCCTCGCTACCGTTCCAAATATGGATCTGTAATGTCCCATCGCCTTCTTCATTGGTGCTTTGCACAATACTTTGCATGGGGATAATACTGCCGGCTTTTACAAACACCGGCAGATCTGTTAATGGCGCCGGCACGTTGACAATCTGTTCACCCTCATAAAGCTCATCGCTGCTTAACCGGTACCAAGAACCTTTGGGTAGGTAAACATTTTCCATAAGTTTTGTGCTCTCTACCGGGATAACCAGCATGGCATCGCCAAACATAAATTCATTCTGAAAACGTTCATCAAAAGCATTCTCGTCAAAGCTGTGCTCAATGGCCAGTGTGCGACTTACGGGTAAACCGGTTTGGGTTGATTGATAAAAGCTGCTGTACAGGTAGGGCAGGAGTTTATACCGCTGCTCGATATCTTTTTTGATGATTTGCTCATTATCTTTGCCCCATTCCCAGGGCTCACGCATTTTGCTGCCCTGTATGGCATGATTACGGAACATTGGGGTATAGGTACCCAATGAATTCCAGCGCACCATCAGCTCGGGCGTAGGATTGCCGCTGAAGCCGCCGATATCAACGCCAACGAAACTCATGCCTGTAATGCCCAGGCTGTTTACTAACCGCTGGCCTAATAGCATATGGGCATCGGTACCGGTATTATCCCCTGTCCACACAGCCGAATAGCGTTGTGTGCCCGAATATGCGGCACGGGTAAGTACAAAAGGTCGTTTATTGCCCAGGATCTTTCTTGTACCATCATAAGTGGCACGGGTCATTTGCATCCCGTAAGCATTACGAACCTCGGGCATAAACTTATCGCCAAATTTTACTATCCAGGGGATATTTTGACCCCAGGCGGCAGGTTCATTCATATCGTTCCAAAAGCCTTCGACGCCGGGTTCGGTAAGGGCAGTAAAGGCTGCGCCCCACCACTCTCGAACATCTTCCCTGAAAAAATCGGGAAAGTGGCAACGCCCGGGCCATACATAGCCTGTGTAATGTTCTCCATCGGGATATTTGGCAAAATAATCCCCTTCAATACCTTCATCATATTCTTTGTAACCTTCTTCCACTTTAATTCCCGGATCAACAATGGTGACCAGTCTGAAGTCCATAGCTTTCAGCTTATTCAGCATTTGCTTGGGGTTAGGGAAAGCTTTTTTATTCCAGGTGAAGATTTTGAAATCGTCCATGTAGTCGATATCGCAATATATCACATCGGCAGGGATTTGTTTTTTGCGAAAGGTTTGGGCGATGTTTAGTATTTCATCGGCACTCATATAGCTCCAGCGGCATTGCTGGTAACCAAGGCTCCAAAGCGGCGGCATTTCCATCCTGCCGGTAAGCCATGTATAATCTTCAATAATTTTGGCAACGCCCTGCGCTCCGAAGAAATAGTAATTCAGATCGCCGCCATCGGCACCGAACCAGCTTGTTTCTTCGTCTGTAGATGCGCCGAAGTCGAAATAGCTTTTATGGGTATTGTCGAGAAACAAGCCGTAGGTTAACCCGCTGTGCAGGCCTATAAAAAATGGAAAGGTTTTATATAGCGGATCAGATTCGGGTGTATGGTTAGTCGCATCGGTATTCCAGTTTACATAGGCTGCACCGCGCCTGTCAAGGTTACCGGTTTTTTCTCCGAGACCAATAAATCTCTCTCCCTCAAACAATCGGCGATAACATGTCACCCTTTCACCCTGCCAGTTGGTGCCGAAGCGGGCGTCATCTTCGCTTAGTGAGATACCATCTGCAGTAAAAAAGTTGAACCGTAGTGGCGATTTCTGAATACTGAGGCTTAAGGCGGATGTAGTAATATCAATATTGGCCGATGATTCATCAAAATCAAAATCGGCCAGCGGCTGCCTGATCACCGCGAAGGAGGGATCATCCGGGTTAAAGTTTTTACTGATGTTTATCCTGATAATTGTTGGGCTGTAGATATAAACTCTTGCTTCTGCCCCGGCGGCTTTGATTATTAAAATACCATCCTGCTGTTTAAAGCCTTGCACGTTGCCTGTTATTTCTAAATTCATGCCTGTGGTGTATCCGGATAAAGAGAGTACTTAAAGGCAACGTTGTTTGGTTTGGTTGGTTTTGTTAAATGTGGATTTTGAAAACGTTGCACGGATTTTTTATCGACTCGCGCTCGTTACAAACCACAGGTGTTGGGAAGAACAAAAAGTTCGGGATTGTGCGATTCCCCTGGGAGGGTGTAGGGAGGGGTTTCGACGGCAGGCTTATCTACTTTAATGATGCATAAACCCCTCCCTGCAACTACACAGCCCTGCCGCACCCCCTCGACTCGCGCTCGTTTGTAACGAGTGCGTAACCTGGGTTTGCGTTTATAACGCAAAGGCGATGCAATCGCTACACGATATTAAGCGCTCGTTACAAACGAGCGCAAGATTAAAGGGGCGGTATTAAAAGGCTGTTGATTCTTTAAACATAACTTTCAAAACGTTGCACGAAATTTTCTATTCCACCCTCAAAAACGACAAACCCGCTTTCCCGCCCGATCAACGCCCTGTAATTTTCGACCAACTTGTAAAATATTGATAATTAGTATGTTTTAAGCGTTTGCAGAGTGCTTTTTGGCATTGGTCTATATTTATAAAGCGCTGGTATAACACTTTTTAGCAGTTAAAATTAATGTTGTTCATTTGATCATTGAAAATAACAAACACAAAATATTTAACAATACTTAAAAGCTCAAAATCATGAAAACTTCAATAAAATTATCAGCATTATTCTTCTTATTAAGCGCAGGCGTTTTTGCAACTACAGCCGCTAAAGCAGCCGATGTAACCCCTAAAGCAAAAGAAGTAGTATACTTCCGCGCACTTGATCACGACCGCGGTGTTAAATTAACTATCGCAAAATCAGATAAAGGCCGCGCGTTTGTACGCGTTTACAGTAAACAAAATGAACTTTTGTTGAAAGATGTTATCTCAACTAAAACAGATGTTGAAAGAGGTTATGTTTTAACTAATCTTGAAGATGGCGACTACATCATGGAAGTTAAAACTAACAACCAGGTGGTTAAGAAAACCCTGCACGTTTATGAAGACGGCGACCAAAAAACATTCTTTATTTACCAGGACTAATTTTTAATTAAGCATATATAAAAAAGCTCCCGTTCGGTTATACCGGCGGGAGCTTTGCTTTTTAAACTCGTTAGCTATTTAGTCCCAAAGTTTTTCAGGATATACACCGTTAGCCACAAGTTCTGATATACTTTTTTGAACGATAGGCTTATCTTCTTTATAAGTAACACCAAACCATTTTGAGCCGGTTGGGATCACTTTAAATGCAGCAGTACCGTCTTTTATCAATTTATCGGCAGCAAGCGGAATAAAGAATTCGGCTTTAGGGTTATTTTCGTTGGCAGCAACAAAGTCAACAAACATTTGCTCGCTTTGTTTAAAGATGGCTGGTGTAAAGCCCCAGAAGTTCATTGATACACGGGTATCGTTAGGAAGTGCATATTCGCCGGTTGCATCTTTGTATGCTACGCTGCCATCTTCTTTAAAATAAACTTCAGTACGTTCGTTAATTTCAACCATGTTGCCATTGTCATCAACTTTACATACACCGCGTGATACCGAACCGTAATCAGATAAGGTGCGGTCAATCTGGTAACCGATTAATGAATACAGATCATCTTTAACTTCGGTAGTTAAAAATTTAGCCATTTTTTCAAATGCGTCATAACCATAATAATCATCTGCATTGATTACGCAGAAAGGCTCCTTTACCTGGTTGCGTGCGGCAAGTACGGCATGGGCTGTTCCCCATGGTTTAGCGCGTTCAATTTCTTTGTCGATACCAAATTGCTTAAGGTCATAGCTCTGGAAAACATAATCTGTTTCAACACGACCAGCCAGTTTAGGCTCAAAAATAGACTTAAAGCTGTCAACAAATTCTTCGCGGATGATAAATGTAACTTTACCAAAGCCGGCTTTTATAGCGTCGTAGATCGAATAATCAATAATTGTTTCACCGTTGGGACCAAAGCCGTCAACTTGTTTCATGCTACCATAGCGGCTGGCCATTCCTGCGGCCAGTATCAGTAAGGTTGGTTTCATAGATAGAATTTGGGGATTTTAATATTGGGATTGCGTTTAATTTTATGAGGAAATGAATTTTTGCCTTAATTGTTTTTATAGGGCGCAAATTTAATTATTTAATGTATCGGAAATCCTGACCAGCTTGTATGTTTAAAAGTGACTCGTATATCAAACGGATCACGTTGTCAACATCCTCTTTGTGGATCATCTCAACAGTGGTGTGCATATAACGCAACGGCAATGAAATTAATGCCGATGGTACGCCATCATTTGAATAAGCAAAAGCATCTGTATCGGTACCGGTTGAACGTGATGATGCCTGGCGCTGGAACGGGATCCCTGCCTTTTGAGCACTTTCAATAAGCAGCTTATTCAGGTTATTTTGAACTGCAGGAGCGTACGATACAACCGGACCTTTACCGCAAGCCAGATCGCCCTGGGTAATTTTGTTGATCATTGGCGTTTGCGTATCATGTGTTACGTCGGTAACAATAGCCACGTTGGGTTTTATTTTATGGGCTATCATTTCGGCACCGCGTAAACCTATCTCTTCCTGCACTGCATTTACTATATACAAACCGAAAGGTAACTTTACATTGTTTTCTTTAAGTAAACGGGCTACCTCGGCAATCATGAAGCCGCCGGCACGGTTATCAAGTGCGCGGCCAACATAATAACGGTCGTTAAGCACCATAAATTCATCCTCATAAGTAATCACACAACCTACGTGGATGCCCAGCTTTTCAACTTCTTCTTTTGAGGTGCAGCCGCAATCTAAAAAGATATTTTTAAGGGTTGGGGCTTCTTCCTTATCGCCGCCCAAACGCGTGTGGATGGCCGGCCATCCGAAAACAGCCTTAACAACGCCATTATCTGTGTGGATATCAACACGTTTTGAAGGCGCTATTTGATGATCTGAACCGCCGTTGCGGATAACATATATTAAACCATCGTTGGTGATATAATTCACAAACCATGAAATTTCATCGGCATGGGCTTCGATAACTACTTTGTAATCAGCCTTTGGATTGATGATGCCAACTGCGGTGCCATAGTTATCAACGTAATGGGTGTCAATATAAGGCTTCAGATATTCCAGCCAAAGCTCCTGGCCTTTCCATTCAAAACCGGTAGGTGAGGGGTTATTGATGTATTTTTCAAAAAACGCGAGTGAAGTTTCGTTTACAACGGATGTATGCTGTGGGGCGTCAGATTTCTTTTTAGCCATATTTACATTAAACCTAATTAAATAATGCTGCAAATTTCAACAGCTTAATTGGTAGCTAAAATAACAATTTCATATTAATTAAAGTGTTTTTTTATTAAAATGTTCGATAATGGCTGTTAATAAATTAGATTTTAACAATCTGATATTATATTCTTAATTGAGTTAACAAAATTTGCCGTACCGTTAAACGTTGTTGCAAATATTTAGTCACAATAAAGGCCTTTGTTTGTTTTGATACAAAAATGACCGGCTATTTCATAATGCTTTCATGCTTATGTTATACCTTTCCGCGATATTTAATTTTTACTGAAGTGAAACTATTAAGGCTTACTTGTATCTTATTTGCCGCATGTTTTTTAGCAGCATGCAGCGTTCCTCAATATGTAAACGTACCGGTTGATTATGCTCCAAAACTGAACTTTAGCCGGGCCAGAACAACTATAGTGGTGATTAACCACTACATGCCCGATTCAACCCGTAACCGGGGCAAACGCGTATTGGCCACATTTAAAGCAGCCGCATATACCGCCATCAACAATGCCGCAATCCAATTGCATGCACTACCCGGAGTAAAAGTAGTACAACTGGTTGATTCGGTAAATTTTACGGCTAATACCGATTCGGTTAAGTTTTTGGCTAAAAAATATAAAGCTGCATATGTGCTTGCTTTCGAAGATTTTAAGGGTGAAACCAAGTGGAAGCAGGACAACTATAATGGTGTGCCATCCGTTTATCGTGCAACAGTGATCAATACCAGTTTTACCCTTTACGAAGCAAATGGTATTTATTCGAAAAAATTAAATGGCGAAGCCGAAGTCTACGATACTAATCCCTATGCCAGTGCATCGAGCCTGCTTGCCCATGGCGGGCCGCTGTTTGATGCCATGCGCAACTCGGCATTGGATGCCCTGAAGGATTACCTGCCATACACCGATTACCATGACAGGCCCCTGTATGCTAATGGCGATCAGCTAAGCAGCTCGGTTGAACTGATCAAAGCCGGAAAGTTTGATCAGGCATTCAAGGTGCTGAATCCACTTATTGACGGCCCTGATTTAAAGCTTGCCAGTCGCGCAGCCTACAACCTGGCCGTAGTATACGAAGCTCAGGGCGATATTGACGCCGCACTTGATGTGGCTAAAATATCAAACCAAAAACAACCTAATGATTTTGCCAAAGCCATTATTGTTGATTTGATGAAAGAATAAAAGCCACTAAACCTAAACCAACCTTATTACAAATACCTTGAAAACTTTAATTATTATTTGCGTGCTTGCTGCCCTGGGTTTGGCATCCTGCAGTATCGATTATGTCATTACCGTCCCCGTTAATTACGGTCCTAAAGTGGAATTAGGGCACGATACAACCCAGGTAGTAGTGGTAAACAGGTTCACTGTTGATTCGGCAGTGAATAAAAATAAGCGTAAACGTGCCGTACTAAAAAGTGGTGCCTATAGTGCTATTTCCATGGCTGCCAAGCAGTTTAATATGCTGCCCCGCATTAAGGCCACTACGCTTACCGACTCCGTTAATATGGTTGCAGATACTACTCCGGTAAAGAAGCTTGCCGAAAAGTATGGCGCCAATTACGTTTTAACGCTTGATTCGCTTGGGGCCGATATCCCTATGGAGCTTGTTGATACTATGGAGGTATACACCACAGTAGTTAATGTAAAGTTTACCTTGTACGAAAGCAACGGCAACTATTTTAAGATCCTTAGAGGGAATGCGAAGGATTTCCACTCGGAAAGCCGTTATTACGGCATATTAGCTGCCTTACTTGTGCATCCGACTGTAAAAGGCAATGGTGCGGCCATCAGCCAATCGGCAGGAAATGCGGCTATTGATGCCATAAAGGATTACCTGCCTTCAACCTTAACTAATCAGCGGCAATTATATGCTGATAATGATAGCATGAAGGCTGCCATAAACCACATGATTGCGAAGCGGTATAACGAGGCTTTTAAAATCCTGAACCCGCTCATTGACGGGCCCGACCTGAAGCTGGCAAGCCATGCCGCCTACAACCTGGCTGTATTATATGAAGCGCAGGGCGATATTGAAGAGGCTCTCAAAACGGCGAAATTATCAAACGAAAAGCAACCAAACTTTCGGGCAAACGCTATTATTCCTGAGTTGGAGAAGGAATAAGTTCTTTCTCGAGGATCTCATAATCGAACCCATTTTTTGAAAAGAAATTGCCGGTATGGTTAAAACCTGCTTTAATGTAAAAGTTTATGGCTGATAGCCGGGCATTACACCACAGGCGTGTACCGCCATTGGTAATAACAAAATCGGTAATATGTTGCAGTACCGTACGACCTATCCCCATGTTTTGCATGGTTTCATCAACGGCAAATTTTCGAAACTGCCAGTCGTTATCCTTGTTAAAAAGGGATATTACAGCTATGATATTGTTATCATTAAATGCAGCAAAATGATACCCGTGGTTATCCTCCTCCATCTCCATTTCATATAACTTGCTTTCGGGATATAGTATACGTTGCCTTAAACGCCCGGTAAGTTCGGGACGGATTTGTTCGATAGAGATGTTTGTCATTTCGGAGTTCGGATGTTCGATTTCGGATTTTCGAAAATCGAAAGCTCAAAAGTAAACAATCTGATTTCGGATTTGAGATTTTCGATTTCGAATTTTGGAAAATAGAAAATTATAAAACGCTATCGTAGATGGCACAAGTAATCCCAACACCGGCGACCGATCAATACTTGCGCCGGAAAAGGCAATTATAAATCTCTACAATGAAAAGGAAAATAAATCCGAAATCGAACATCCGAAATCCCAAATCACAACGGAATATTCCCGTGCTTTTTCCTGGGGTTATTTACTACTTTATTCTCAAGCATTTTAAATGCTGCTATGAGCTTAATGCGGGTTTCGGCAGGTTCAATAACTTCGTCGATGAAACCCCGTTCGGCAGCGCGGTAGGGGTTGGCAAAGGTATCTGAATACAACTGTTCCATCTCCAGCCATTTGGCCTCATGATCTTCGGCCTTGCTGATCTCGCGTTTAAAAATGATTTCGGCGGCACCTTTGGCACCCATCACCGCAATTTCGGCCGATGGCCAGGCAAAGTTCATGTCGGCCCCGATGTGTTTAGAGTTCATTACATCATAAGCACCGCCATAGGCCTTGCGGGTAATTACTGTAACCCGCGGAACGGTAGCCTCGCAAAAAGCATACAGCAGTTTGGCGCCGTTGGTAATAATGGCATTCCATTCCTGGTCGGTACCGGGCAAAAAGCCGGGAACATCCTCAAATACCAGCAGCGGGATATTGAAACAATCGCAAAACCGGACAAAGCGTGCTGCCTTGGTTGATGAATGGATATCAAGCACGCCAGCTAAAAAGGCAGGCTGATTGGCTACTATGCCAATGCTGCGGCCTGCCAGGCGTGCAAAGCCAACCACAATATTTTCGGCAAAATCTTTATGTACCTCTAAAAATGAAGCTTTATCAATGATATGATCAATAACCTCACGGATATCATAAGGTTGCGACGCTATAGAGGGCAGGATGGTGTTTAATTCGGGCCTGAGCTCGTCGCCAATTTCATACGGAACGGCAGGGGCCTTATCTTCACAATTCTGAGGCATGTAGCTTAACAGGCTTTTGATATGCTGAATGGCCGCAATTTCATTGGCACAGGCAAAATGTGTAACGCCCGATTTACTGGCGTGAGTGTTGGCGCCCCCAAGCTCCTCGGAAGTAACTACTTCATGTGTAACCGTTTTTACAACATTAGGTCCGGTAACAAACATGTACGAGGTGTGCTCAACCATCAAAATAAAATCGGTAATGGCCGGCGAATAAACAGCGCCGCCTGCACATGGGCCCATAATGGCCGAGATCTGGGGGATAACGCCCGAGGCCATAGTATTACGATAAAAAATATCGGCATAGCCGCCAAGGGATACTACGCCTTCCTGAATCCGTGCACCGCCCGAATCATTAAGGCCGATAAGGGGAGCTCCGTTTTTAAGGGCGAGGTCCATGATCTTGCAGATCTTCTCGGCATGGGTTTCGGATAGCGAGCCGCCGAAAACCGTAAAATCCTGTGAAAATACGTAGGTGAGCCGCCCGTTTATGGTACCGTAACCTGTAACAACACCGTCGCCGGGATATTTTTCTTTTTCCATGCCAAAGTCAATGGAGCGGTGGGTAACCAGCATCCCAATCTCCTGGAACGAGCCTTCATCCAATAAAAAATGCAAACGCTCACGGGCCGTTAATTTTCCTTTTTTATGCTGACTTTCAATACGTACCGGGCCTCCGCCCTGCATGGCTTCATGACGTTTTAGCCTTAACAGATCAAGCTTTTTATCCACAATTCAGGTTGTTAGTAATTGCTTA
This sequence comes from Mucilaginibacter sp. Mucisp86, assembly GCF_047324315.1. Classification (NCBI taxonomy): domain Bacteria; kingdom Pseudomonadati; phylum Bacteroidota; class Sphingobacteriia; order Sphingobacteriales; family Sphingobacteriaceae; genus Mucilaginibacter; species Mucilaginibacter sp. Mucisp86. Next base: position 1,735,737 of record NZ_CP168503.1, on the reverse strand, counting down.
AAAATAGTAATTATATTGTAAGAATAGCTTTTAGTCACTTATTCTGATAGTTTGATAACGGATTTTTATATATTTGTGTTGATGAAGATCAGGAATAATAAAATATGGGTAGTGGCGCTGTTCATGACCGTCTTTGCAATAAAGATGGGCATTTCGCTTGCACCCCTGTTTTCATATCTTGATAATAAAACGGTAAGTGCGGTAATCCTTCAGCTGGAGCAGGAAAGCAAAACTGAAAAGGAAAGCCCCGAAAAAGACCTCATGAAGGAGAAAAAGACCTTCGATGAGTATGATCTGCACACCATCAGCTTCATTACCTTCATTACCGAAAGCAAGGTTCTCCATAACCAGGAAAATGCTTTATACAAACAGGTATACCATCCTGTGGTACCCACACCGCCGCCCAACGTTTAAAATGAATTTAACCGGATACTTCCCTATCCGGATAGCAATGCTTTTTAATTCATTTTAACAATCTTACTCAATTTTCATTCTTATGCAAATCAAGCAAGGTGAGTCTGCTATGGGCAATCTCAACCTGAAAAAATATTTTTTGTCCAAAAACTTAAAAAGGGACATTCCTTCAAGTATCGTTGTATTCCTGGTGGCTTTGCCGCTGTGTTTAGGTATAGCGCTGGCATCGGGCGCGCCGCTTTTTGCAGGCGTATTAACAGGCATTATCGGCGGTATAGTTGTGGGTACACTTAGTGGCTCACAATTAAGCGTAGCCGGCCCTGCTGCCGGTTTAACAGTTATTGTACTTAATGGTATTACATCACTTGGCGCTTACGAAACCTTTTTAATGGCCCTCGTATTAGCCGGTGTTTTCCAGATCATACTGGGGGTAATTAAAGCCGGTACTATAGCCAACTACTTCCCCTCATCGGTTATTGAGGGGATGCTGGCGGCAATTGGCATCATTTTAATCATGAAGCAATTTCCGCACGCGGTTGGCTATGATGCCGATTTTGAAGGCGATGAAGGTTTTAAGCAGATTGACGAACACAATACTTTTTCGGGCATAACGCGGGCTTTTGCCCGCATAAACTATGGTGCAGTGATCATAAGTATAGTCTCCCTGGCTTTTATGATCTACTGGCCAAAGTTTAAAAAGCTGGCCATTGTACCGGCACCATTGCTGGTAGTTTTGGCCGGCATCGGGCTTAGTCTCGCGTTTTCAGGTACCGGGCTTGCCTTGCTTGATAAGCAGTTTGTACGCATACCACTGGTGAACAGCAGCGCCGAATTTTTTGCGCTGTTTAAATCGCCGGATTTTAGCCAGATAGGCAACAAGCAGGTTTGGATAACTGCCGCCACTATTGCCATTGTGGCCAGTCTGGAAACCCTGCTGAGCCTTGAAGCTGTAGATAAAATAGATCCTATCAAACGCATATCGCCAACTAACCGCGAACTACTTGCTCAAGGTGCGGGCAATATAGTAAGCGGTATGCTTGGCGGCTTACCCATGACTGCGGTTATCGTGCGTTCATCGGCAAACGTAAATGCCGGTGCACGTACCAAAATGAGCGCTATCATACATGGTATATTCTTATTGGTTGCATTATTGGCGATACCGTCCTTGATTAACCATATCCCGCTGTCGTGTTTGGCAGCGATCCTGCTGATGACTGGGTATAAACTGGCTCGTATAAGCCTTTTCAAGCACATGTGGCACCAGGGCTTGAGCCAGTTTATCCCTTTCGTGGTTACCATTGTAGCCGTTGTAATGACCGATTTGCTTATCGGTGTAGGCATAGGTATGCTGGTAGGGATCTTTTATATTTTGCGTACTAACCTGCGTAACCCTTATTTCTATCATCTGGAAAAAAACGGCGGCAAAAAAGTTATCAGGATCAAGCTTGCCGAGGAAGTATCCTTCCTGAACAAGGCTGCCATACAAGTAACGCTTACCAGCTTACCGCAGGGGGCCGAAGTAGTGATCGATGGATCGGGCTCAAGATATATCGATCCGGATGTACTGGAGATCATCCATAATTACAAGCACAATGCCTATACCAAGGGCATTATTGTGCAACTGGAAGATGTGAAGGAGAAGTATGATGTACCTCCTTTGAAAGAAATGGTTTATAACCCCAACTAAAAAATCGAAAAACAATGTCAACACAAGAAAAAACAAACGGCAAAGCCGTAATAGATACCAACAACCTTAAACTTGCACAATCAAGCAGCTATAATACTTTAATTAAAAACAACGCCGCCTGGGTTGAGCGTAAACTGGCCGAGGATGGCGATTATTTCAAGAACCTGGCCAAAGGCCAGAGCCCGGAAGTGCTGTGGATAGGCTGCTCTGACAGCCGCGTACCTGCCAACGAAGTAACCGGCACCAAACCCGGTGAAGTGTTTGTACACCGCAACATAGCTAACGTATGCGTTCACTCAGACATGAACATGCTGAGCGTGCTCGACTATGCTGTGAACGTACTTAAAGTAAAACACGTTATTGTTGCCGGTCACTATGGTTGCGGCGGTGTTGCCGCTGCCATGAGCAACAAACAGTTTGGTTTAATTGATAACTGGCTGCGCCACATTAAAGATGTGTACCGCTTGCACAGCCACGAACTGGACCGCATTACCGATGAAACTACGAAAATTAACCGCCTGGTTGAATTGAACGTAACTGAGCAGGTTTATAACCTGTGCAAAACCACCATCATTCAAAACGCGTGGAAAGATCGTCATGACCTTGAAGTGCATGGTTGGGTAATTGATTTAGGCAGCGGTTTGGTAAAAGACTTGAAAGTTACCAGCAGCAGTCCGCATAATTTAGGTTATGTATATGAGTTTGCAGGCGCTGAAGAAGTAGCTGCACACTAAAGTATAATTTGATCAGTGCTTCCGACGCTGTAAGGGGCGAAGGGAGGTTTGATTGTTAAGTTGATCCCGGTTCATGAAAATGACCGGGATTTTTTGTATCAGCCAGCCCCTCCCAAACCCTCCCCGGAAGGGAGGGCTTAAAAAAGTCTCCCTTTCCGGGGGAGATTTAGAGGGGGCTTATTCCCAATCTGTTTAAGATATTATCTGCCGCATCAAACAAGTATGCATCCAAGTGGTTAAGTTTTCTGTAAATTTAACCGAGCGCCACGTGCCGCGAAATATCTATGCTTAAAGCTGTAAAAGAACAACGTACCCTTAAAGAAAACCTGATGCTGGCCTCGTCGACTGCATTTGTGGCTGGGGTTACTAACGTGGCCGGGATGCTGGCATTTCTGGCTTTCACATCTAACATTACCGGGCATGTGGCTAATTTGGCCAAGCATATTGTGGAGCAGAACTATCGCCAGATGATCATCTTCCTGGTTTGGCTGATGATGTTCTTTGCCGGAGCTTTTGTATCCAGTTTTATAGTACGTTCATTTGAGGAAAAGAGCCGGTGGCGGGCAAACTCTACCCCCATGATAATAGAAGCTATTATTTTGTTGGCTGTTGCTGTTTATGGGCACAACTTTTACCAGGAAACTCAACTGGAGCGTGAAATTGTGATCAGCGCTATTTTGTTTTCGATGGGCTTGCAGAACAGCCTGGTATCCAATATCTCGGGCGGATTGATCAAATCAAGCCACTTAACAGGCTTATTTACCGATCTGGGCAGTGAAGTAGCCGAATGGTTCCATCCCCGTACTAAAAATACAGAAGCAGCAGGCAATAAAATATTGATCAGGTGTACTGTACTTGGTTTTTATCTATTTGGCGGACTGGCCGGCGGGTATTTTTTTAACTTGTATGAGTTTGCCATTTTTTACTTCATTCCACTCATTTTGCTCACCATAATGTATTATGACGTTTCGCCGCTTGCTTTGCATAAACTAAGCCGTATGTTTGCACCGGGCAAACGCCAAACCGCATCTTAAAACATCAATCTTAAAAAATTATGAGTTCTCAAATTCATGACACCAGTCACATCACCTACGAAGGCTTACTGGAAGGAAACAAAAAGTTTATTGAAGGCGCTTTAGCCGAAGACCCTGAGTATTTTGATAAGCTGGCTAACGGTCAAAAGCCACCGGTATTATGGATTGGCTGCGCCGATAGTCGCGTGCCTGCCAACCAGATCACCAATACCGCTCCGGGCGAGATCTTTGTACACCGCAACATTGCCAACATGGTTATCCACTCGGATATGAACATGCTGAGCGTGCTTGACTACGCCGTGAACGTGCTGAAGGTAAAACACGTAATTGTTACTGGTCACTACGGTTGTGGTGGTGTTAATGCCGCTATGGGTAACAACCAGTTCGGCCTGATCGATAACTGGTTGCGCCACATCAAAGACGTTTACCGTTTACACGCTGATGAGCTTGACGCCATTACCGATGAAACAGAACGCAGCAATCGTCTGGTTGAACTGAACGTGATAGAGAACGTAAACAATCTTTGCAAAACATCTATAGTACAAAACGCCTGGAAGAATGGGCAGGAACTTTCAGTACATGGCTGGGTTTACAGCCTGAGCACCGGCCTTATCAACGATATGAAGGTAAGCACATCCAGCAATGAGAATATGGATGCTGTGTTTAAGTTTAAATAAAGAAGAGTTAATGGTTGATGGTTCATAGATCATGGCCTCAACCGCGTTAAATAAAAATGGTTCATGGTACATTGCTTTTAAGCTATGAACCATAAACCATTATCTATGATCTCAACTACACTTCCTTAGCCAAAAACGGATACCTGTAATCCTTAGGTGGATCAAAGGTTTCTTTGATGGTACGAGGTGATACCCAACGTAACAGGTTGATCATTGATCCGGCTTTATCGTTAGTGCCTGATCCTCTTGCGCCGCCAAACGGCTGCTGACCAACTACTGCGCCTGTAGGTTTATCATTGATATAGAAGTTACCTGCCGCGTTGCGTAAACGGGTAGTAGCTTTTTCAATAGCATACCTGTCCTGAGAAATAATAGAGCCTGTAAGCGCGTAGATGGAAGTTTTATCTACAATATCAAGGATCTCATCAAATTTATCGTCTTCGTAAACATAAACCGTAAGTACCGGGCCAAAAAGCTCCTCGCACATGGTTACGTAGTATGGATCTTCAACTTTCAGTACGGTTGGCTCAATGAACCAGCCCTGGGATTTATCATAACCACCACCGGCAACAATTTCAACTCCTTCGTCGGCTTTGGCAGCATCGATGTATTTTGCCAGTTTATCAAACGATACTTCGGTGATCACTGCGTTCACAAAATTCTCAAAATCTTCTACCGGACCGATTTTAAACGAGGTAATATCACGCTGCATGTTTGCTTTTACCGCAGGCCATAATGAAGCCGGGATATAAGCTCTTGAAGCAGCCGAACATTTTTGTCCCTGGTATTCAAATGCGCCGCGAACAAGTGCTGTACTTACAACTTCGGCATCGGCGCTTGGGTGGGCAAGCACAAAGTCTTTACCACCGGTTTCGCCTACAATGCGCGGATAGGTTTTGTATTTGTGGATATTGGTGCCGATAGTTTGCCAGATGTTCTGGAATACTTTGGTTGAACCTGTGAAGTGGATCCCTGCAAAATCAGGGTGGTTAAAGATCACCTCGCCTGCAACAGGGCCATCAACATAAATCAGGTTGATAACACCATCTGGTACACCTGCTTCTTTGAAGATCTTCATGATCACGTTAGCGGCATAGATCTGCGGGTAAGCAGGTTTCCAAACCACAACGTTGCCCATCATGGCTGCTGATGCGGGCAGGTTACCGGCAATAGCAGTAAAGTTGAACGGAGTAAGTGCAAACACAAAACCCTCCAACGGGCGTTGCTCCACACGGTTCCAAACGCCTTTGCCTGATACAGGTGGCTGTTGTTTGTAGATCTCGGTCATGTACTCTACGTTGAAACGCAGAAAATCGACCAACTCACAAGCCGAATCGATCTCAGCCTGGTAAGCATTTTTTGACTGGCCAAGCATGGTGGCTGCGTTGATCTCGGCGCGGTATGGGCCGGCAACAAGTTCGGCGGCTTTCAGGAATATGGCGGCACGTTGTTCCCAGGCCAGGTTTTCCCAGTCGGCTTTGGCTGCAAGGGCAGCATTAATAGCGGCGGTAACATGGCTCGCATCACCTTCGCTGAAGGTAGCCAGTAAATGTTTATGATCATGCGGCGGACGAATTTCCAACTTGGTGTTGGTACGTACTTCTTTGCCGCCAATGTACATAGGTATGTCGATTTGTTGGGCACGACCGGCTTCAAGAGCCGCCTTAAGCGCCACACGCTCCAAACTCCGCGGACCGTAATTTAAAACGGGCTCATTCACCGGTGCCGGAACATTAAAAAATCCTTTAAGCATAGATGGGTAATTTATGTTGCCGCAAAGATAAGGATTTTGAGGGGGAAGGTTGGGTAGGGGAATGTCAAAATAATGGTGGGGTAAACCCGTGGTTGTAGTTAATTTATTTGTGGATGAAAAAAAGTTCGGCATCTTTAACATAAAATCCTAAACGCTATGTTTTCCTTTTTTAAACGTCCAAAAGATAATATTGTAATTCCCAAATGGGCTTCGTTTTTTAATGATGCTGAATACCGGGATTTTATTAAGGCGATTGATAAGTTCTTTTACAAGAAGAACATCAGTTACAAAATAGAAGACGATGCGTCGGTAAAAGTAGGGCCTAATGATTTTGGATTAAATATATTAGGTTTAACAAACGTTGCACAATCATGCAAGCAAGACGAGAGGCAAAACTACTATGAATTAATTTCCGGCCATTTTGATGCACTGATAAGGACTTATCAGTTCGATAAGGATTTTAACGCGTTCGTTGACGATTACGAAGCAATAGAGAAATATCTTGCCACCCGCCTTTATTCTTTAGACTATCTGAAATATGGAGGTGAAGAAAATAAGATTTATAGCATGATTGCAGGCGAAATAGCTAAGGTATTAGTATTTGATTTGCCGGATGCAATTCAAACAATAACACCTGAGCAAGCGGGAAAATGGAATAAAACCTACGATGAACTGTTTGAAAAAGGAATTGAAAATGTAAGGGAGAAATATCCATGCAGTATATCGAAGGAAAAAATAGGCGAAACGGATGTCTTACTTGCACAGGGCGATCATTTTTTTGCACCAAATATTGTATTTGATCTTGACGAACAACATCTTGTTGGTAGTTGGGGAGCGATTATCGGTGTACCTCACAGGCATGCCGCAATTATATATCCGCTCGAAACATTAGCGGTTATCAATGCTGTTACTTCGATTATCCCCGTAGTTGATAATATGAGTAAACAGGGGCCTGGCGGGGTCAGCAATAATCTGATCTGGTATAAAGATGGTGTTTTTGAAGAACTGCGGTATAAAATAGAGAACAATAAAATCGAGATCTATCCATCGGAAAAGTTTTTGGAAGTGTTGAACAATATGGCTGAATGATAAGGTTATGCAACTCACCCCAATAGATACCTTCTACCTCACCAGGGAGGAGCCCAATAAAAGCTGCTTCCTTGCTCTGCGAGATATCATCCTTGCACAAGACCCTGATATCACCGCCGAGTGGAAATACAACATGCCTTTCTTTTACTATAAGGGCAAAATGTTTTGCTATCTGTGGGTACACACCAAAAAGCAATGGCCGTTTTTAGGGATGGTTGAAGGGAAACACCTGCACCACCCTGATCTCACTTATGAAGACCGCGCCCGCATCAAGATCATGGTGTTTAACCCGATGGAGGACCTGCCGGTTGATACCATCCGTTTTATCCTAAAACAGGCTCTTGACCTATATAAATCTGGTTTGATCAAGTTGCCCAAAAAGAAGCGATAATTTTTCTATGTAGAGAGGCATAATTGCGTCTCCGACTATGCAAGACCGTAAACAGTTCATTACTTTGCATGCGGGAGACGCAATTATGCGTCTCTACGGTATTTATAGAAGATAACCATGACCATCGAAACCCTTCAATCCATTTGCCACAAGCTACCCGGCGTAACCGAGGATATTAAACTGGGAGAGCACCTGTGCTTTAATGTTGGCGGTAAATCATTCCTGTTTACCTACCCGGAAGGTGTGCCGCCTTCGGCCTCGTTCAAAGTACCTGCCGAGGATTTTGAGGAGATCATCTCCAAAGAAGGCCTGGAACCACAGCCTTACATTGCCCGGTACAAATGGGTGCTGGCGCGTGATATCAGCAGTTTAAGTGAAAAGGAATGGGAGCATTATATTAGGCAATCGTACAGGCTTATTGCTGATAAACTGCCGGGGAAGGTTAAAAAGGAGTTGGGTTTGTAATTACCAAATAAACTCTTTGTCATTTCGATTGAGCAGGGATGGGCATGTGCGTCGGGGCGAAAGAGAAATCTTGTACGCCATGCAAATCCGGTAAGCATGGTGGTTTACCCTGATGTATAAGATTTCTCACTCGTTCCTCGTTTCGAAATGACATTTTTATTTTAGGTAAAAAAAAGCCCTGAGTTTTGCGTCGCAAAACTCAGGGCTAAATGCTATTCAAAAGTACCCACTTCAAGGGGGTGGAAGGCGACTAAACCACCATGTTAACAATGCGGCCTTTAACCACAATCAGTTTTTTAGGGGTTTTGCCATCCAGGTATCTTTGCACATCGGCGTTAGCTAAAACGGCTGCTTCTATTTCTTTAACATCAAGGCTTAACGAGATGCTCAGGTTCATTTTCATTTTACCGTTGATAGAGATCGGGTAAGCAAACTCATCTTCAACCAGGTATTCTGCGTTAAATTTAGGGAATGGCGCGTATGATAAAGTACCATCAACATTGCCTAACAGCGACCATAGCTCCTCGCAAATGTGCGGTGCGTATGATGACAGGATGATCACCATGTCCTGTAATATAGCGCGGTTATTGCATTTCAGATCTGTTAACTCATTCACAGCAATCATGAAGCTTGAAACCGAGGTGTTGAACGAGAAACGCTCGATATCTTCCTCAACCTTTTTAATGATCTTATGCAGTGATTTCAGCTCGGCTTTTGACGGCGCAGTATCACTTACACCAAACTCCCAGGCGTCATTATGGAATAATCTCCAAAATTTACGTAGGAATTTAAACACACCCTCGATCCCATTGGTGTTCCATGGCTTGCTCTGCTCCAGCGGCCCCAGGAACATTTCGTACATGCGCAGGGTATCGGCACCAAAACGGCTGATAATGTCATCCGGGTTCACTACGTTGAACTTAGATTTCGACATTTTTTCGACCTCAACACCACAAATGTATTTGCCGGCTTCAAGAATAAATTCGGCTTCGGCAAATTCTGGTCGCCATTGTTTGAATTTTTCGATGTTCAAAACTTCGTTCTCCACAATGTTAACATCTACGTGTATTGGAGATGTTTTGTATTGCTTAATCAAACCATGCGACACTAACGTGTTCGTACCACGGCCTTCCTCATCAATCAACCTGTAAACAAAATTGCTCCGGCCCTGGATCATGCCCTGGTTAATCAGCTTTTTGAAAGGCTCTTCTTCAACAACCAAATCAAGATCTTTCAAAAACTTATTCCAGAAACGGCTGTACAACAGGTGACCGGTAGCATGCTCGCTGCCGCCAATGTAAAGGTCAACATCTTTCCAATATTCAATAGCCTCGCGCGATGCAAATTCTTTATCGTTTTGGGCGTCCATATAGCGGTACCAGTACCAGCTTGAACCTGCCCAGCCCGGCATGGTGCTTAGCTCATAAGCTAAACCGCCCTCGTATTTCCAATCCTCGGCACGACCTAATGGCGGTTCGCCGGTTTCGGTTGGGAGGTATTTATCAATCTCGGGCAATAGTAACGGCAGATGACTTTCATCAATTAAATATGGCAAACCATCTTTAAAGTAAACCGGCACCGGCTCGCCCCAGTAACGCTGACGGCCAAAAATGGCATCGCGCATCCTGAAGTTAACTTTTGCTTTGCCCGCATTAATCTCTTCCAGTTTGGCAACCACAGTAGCAGTCGCTTCCTTATACGGCAGGCCGTTGATAAAGTCAGAATTGACGTAGGTGCCTTCTTTGGTTGGATCGGCCTCGGTTTCTATGTTTTGAATATCGAGGATCTGCACTATCGGCAAATTAAAATGTTTTGCAAACAGGAAATCGCGCTGATCGCCCGATGGTACGGCCATAACCGCTCCGGTTCCGTAACCCGCCAATACATAATCAGCAATCCAGATTGGTATCTGCTGGCCGTTCAGCGGGTTAAGTACGTAGCTGCCTGTAAATGCGCCAGATACGGTTTTGGCATCAGCCATCCTGTCCAGTTCCGATTTCTTTTTGGTTTGAGCGATGTAAGCCTCGATATCGGCCTTTTGCTCGGCTGTGGTTAATGAAGCTACCAGTTCATGCTCAGGGGCAATTACCAGGAAAGTAACACCGAAAATGGTATCAACCCTTGTTGTAAATACTTCGATGAAATCGGTATCCAGAGCGGCGTTATGACCTGATTTATCTATCGGGAATTTAACGCTTGCACCAGTACTTTTACCAATCCAGTTCCTTTGCATTTCTTTCAAAGGTTCCGGCCAGTCAATAGTGTCAAGGCCTTGCAACAACCTTTCGGCATAGGCAGTGATGCGCATGCTCCACTGGGTCATTTTCTTTTGTTCAACAGGGTAACCGCCGCGCTCGCTGAAGCCGTCTTTTACCTCGTCATTTGCCAATACGGTACCAAGGGCCGCGCACCAGTTTACGGTGCTTTCGCGCAGGTAGGTAAGGCGGTATTTTAACAGTTCGTCCTGCTGTTGCTGGTTGCTTAACGCTTTCCATTCATCGGCAGTAAAACTTAAAATTTCATCATCACAAACAGCATTGATGCCTGCAGAGCCTTTAGTTTCAAAATGTGCAACCAGTTTATCAATTGACTGGGCTTTGTCGGCATCTTTATTATACCAGCTGTTAAACAGCTGCATGAAGATCCACTGGGTCCATTTATAATAATCAGGCGAGCTGGTACGTACCTCGCGGCTCCAATCGAACGAAAAACCTATCTGATCAAGCTGGCGACGGTAGGTTGCGATATTATCTTCGGTGGTTATAGCAGGGTGCTGACCGGTTTGAATGGCGTATTGCTCGGCCGGTAAGCCAAAGCTATCATAACCCATAGGGTGCAACACGTTAAAGCCTTTTAAACGTTTGTAGCGTGCAAAAATATCTGAAGCGATATAGCCCAGCGGGTGCCCAACATGCAGACCTGCTCCGGATGGGTAAGGGAACATATCCAGCACATAATACTTGGGTTTGCTGCTTTTATCTTCGGCTTTGAAGGTTTGGTTTTGTGCCCAAAACTGCTGCCATTTTTGCTCTATCTCTTTAAATTGGTAGTCCATTTTATGTTTTACGCGTATGAGGTTGCGAAATTAAGCATTTCCCTATTAGTTTAGTAGTTATTAATGGATTAGTTGGCGGAAAAGTGTGTAATATAGCCCAGGTTTAAGTTGCTTTCCTGAGAGCATAGCCGCAGGCAATAGGGCAAAAGATTTTAAAAATCCCCGCTTTTCGTTCCTTAAATTGACGGCTTTGCTCCCAAGAAGGAGAATCGCATAATCTAAGTTTTGTCAATACCCGTCACTATAGCAGAGTCAATAGGAGCTTTCAACCCTGGCTAACCTTTTGCAGTGCTGGCCCGTACAAATGGAGAGAACATAGATTATAACCCTTCTACCCTTAAATATTTTTGAAAATTCTTTAATTGATTGATAATAAGTTAAATTTGCGCCCGAATAAAATCCTAAACATGAAACACAATTACAAAATTATAGTATTGCTGCTTGCCGGCATCACTGCCATCTACACCTCGTGTCATAAACTTAATATGGGGCCTGCCAATCAAAGTACTGTAAGCAAAAAAGAAGCGAGCGTACAGATAGCACAAAGCCTTGTTGGTATTTTTAACCCCGAAAACGGTGGCTTCGACTTTAAGGATGGCTTAAGCATGCCAACCGATCTTTCCCTGAACAAAAAAGGTAAAATCAAGGTGCAGTCTGTTGATCCTAAGCCTCAGTGCGGCGCTAAAAAAGATACTACCATATCCCTTAACTTAGATCAAAGTGATACGTCTAAGCTTGATATCTGGGCTAAGATTAAGTATGAACTTACCTGCACCAACGGCGTGCCATCGGGTGTTACCGCTAATGATAGCTTAAATATGACAGTTGTGAGCAGCGAGTTTACAATGGCTCTGAAAATGGGCGAAAACCTGACATTGAGAAGCCTTAATCCGGGTGTTGAACATGCGCAGTATTCATTTGATGGCCCTGTAAATTACTATGCAAAAGTTACTTATGTTAAACCAACAACCGATCAGCCAAATGTTGAAGGTACGTTTAACTACAATTTTAAGTCGATTGTGGTTGACCCTACAAAAGACCCCGATTTTATATTAAGTGGAGCTGCTACTTTTTCGAGCAAAGGAAACATCGGGAAAAATAGCTGGAACTATAAGGGAACGATAACGTTTTTAGGCGGCCATAAAGCTAAAATTACCATTGATGGCACTGTTTACACAGCCGACCTGATGACCGGGGAAGTAAACTAACACAAATTTTGAAGATATAAGAACCCTGCACTGTAAACCGGATGCAGGGTTTTTTATGTAATGGACTTTTAAACAATAGGTACTAAATGATTGAAAATATCATTTATAGAAGACAAACCGATCAGTACGGCATGGTTTTTAAAGTGCTGTTTTTGAAATTGATTTGGGGAATAATTTCTACGCTTCTTTCCCCGAAACGGGGAAAGAAGCCGGTTGGTATTTTTTGTTTTGCATTCTTATCAGGAATATAAATTTGTAAACGTGCTTTTTTAAAATAAAAAACAGGTTAAAATCATTGACCAGGTTGTTTTTGCCGAATTATTTCGCCTGTGGTATGCTTGTTGCAAAAAAAGAGGTCAAAGAGAATCTAAACTTTAATCTGATATCACGTTTATGAAACTAAATCTACGCAGCGTATTACCCTTATTGGCAGGTATAGCTGTTCTTTATTCGGCCTGTACAAAAACAGGGATCAATACAAAATCCGATTCAACTACTACAAAAGCAAGTGATAATGTGGCCAGCTCTGCAATTGCAGATAACCTTGCAAAATCATTAGCAGGTTCATTTGGCGGTGCCAGCATCAAAGATGGCGTTACCCCGACAACCAATTCGTCATCAAAACTTAAAGTACAAAGTACTTACAGCTGCGGTTTTTATGTTGATACAAGCCTGAACCTTGTGTTTAACCAGGGTGATAGCTTAAAATCAACCAAGACCGGTGGCACCAAATACTACTTCGTTTGCGATGGAAACAAAACCGTTGGTTATGATTCGGTTGATTCATTAAATACCGCAGGCAGCGGTCCGGGTTATTCTTTTGTTTACAATATTGTGCAGAAATACAAGGTTAGGGGCTTGAACACCAATAACTCAAACTTCTCGCTCGATGGCCCAATGAAAGCCTATATCGATAACGAGTTTACTAAATACAAAACTTTTAGCAGGGTACATAATACTTATGTATTTACTAACCTGTATGTACATGGCAATGATAACTTTGATATCACCAGTGGTACAGCTACTTTCCGTTCGGAAGGAAAAACAAACGGCGGCGGCTGGGATTACAGCGGTACCATTGTTTTCCTGGGCAACCACAAAGCTAAGCTGACTTTCCTTAATAAGATATTCTTAATTGACCTGATAACCGGCACTGCAACACCGGCCTAATTACAATCTTTCAATCAATAAATCATGCCCTGTACCGGTTTTCCGGCACGGGGCTTTTTTGTGCGTCCACAATAACTTATTATATTGCCGCCCCAACCTGTTGCTCCCCCTTTAGGGGGCTGGGGGGAATCATGAAACGCCTCTTATCAAACTTAACTTTCCAGGTACTTATCGCCATAGCCCTTGGGGTTGTTGCCGGATTATATATCAAAGGATTTGCACCCACTGCCGAGCTGATCAGCAAAACGTTCATCAGTCTTATCACTATGCTGATTGCGCCTATCATCTTTTTAACTATTGTGCTGGGCATTGCAGGCATGAGCGATATGAAAAAGGTAGGAAGGGTAGGCGGCAAGGCGTTGCTCTATTTTGAGATCGTGACAACCTTCGCGCTGATTATTGGTGTTACTGTAGCCAATATCATAAAACCCGGTGCAGGCTTTGAAAACCATGCTGCTAAAATGGATACCAGCAAGCTGGCCGTTTATGAAAAAGCCGCCGCCGAGATGCATTGGGGTGATTTTATTGCCCACATTGTTCCCTCAAATATGTTTAAAGCTTTTGCAGAAGGCGATATTTTACAGATCCTGTTTTTTGCCGTATTATTCGGCTTTGGGTTGAGCAAGATGGGCGAGACCGGGCAATCAGTTATCCAGCTGTTTGATAAGCTATCGAAAGTGTTTTTTAACATCATGAAGATAGTGATGAAGGTTGCGCCAATAGGGGCTTTTGCGGGGATGGCTTTTACGGTGAGTAAATACGGTATCCAAACATTGAAGCCGCTGGCCCTGCTCATGGGCTCGGTTTATCTGACCATGTTCCTGTTCATATTTGTGGTGTTGAATATCATTTGCAGGCTGTTCAAGTTTAGCCTTTGGGAGTACCTGAAGTATATCAGGCAGGAGATACTAATTGTGCTTGGTACGTCCTCGTCCGAGTCGGCATTGCCGGCTATGATGGAGAAGATGGAAAAGTTTGGCTGTTCCAAATCGGTAGTAGGATTAGTGATCCCCACAGGGTATTCTTTTAACCTGGATGGCACCACCATTTACCTGTCCATGTGCGTGATATTTTTAGCACAGGTGTTTAATATTCCGCTTTCGCTGGGGCAGGAGCTGACGATCATCGGCATACTGATGATCACCTCCAAAGGAGCGGCAGGTGTTACGGGCAGTGGGTTTATTGTGCTCACCAGTACGCTTACAGCCATTAAAATTATCCCGGTTGAAGGTTTGGCAATATTAATAGGTGTGGATAGGTTTATGTCGGAAGCGCGGGCTATAACCAATGTGATAGGCAATGGCGTGGCTACTATTGTGATTGCTAAGAGCGAGGGGGAGTTTGCCCCAAGGGAATAATTTCGGATTTCGAATGTTCGATTTCGGATTTTTTTATTTGGATTACACAGATTGATTTTTGATTTCGCCGATTTTGTCTGAACCTAAAGGAGGAGTTTCAATAATGATGTATATAATATTGACAATTTTTAAAGCTGTAATTTTAATTGCAGGGTTGGCGTTCACTATGGTTAATTTCTTTCCCGGTATTTCGGGCGATAAGATTAAACTCAAAAAGGCAGGGATAATATTTCTCGCTACGTTTTTGGTATTTATTGTGATTGCTGTAATGGAATTTACAATGTTTAGTAAGTAGCTTTTTGGAATTTTTTTATAGGGATTACACTGATTGATTTTTGATTTCGCCGATTTTGTCTGAACCGGAATTTATAGGATTTGCTGGATTATGGGATTCTTATCGATCGGAACAGAAAATCCCGTGAATCCAAAGAATCCTCCCAAATCCCGGTTCAGACAAACAGCATTAGGGATGGGAGCGGATACCGGCCACGAGCGTAACGCCTGCAGGCGTATGAGCGTACAGCCCGGGCCGCAGGTAATGCCCAGCTTTCAGTTGGCAGCAGGCGGTTTTCAGTAAGCAGTTTTACTCTTGTACAACATAATATCCATTGTGCCATTATCATAAATTTCAGGCCTCCAAAACATGCCTGTCTCTTAATCCCAACTCTTTAAAAGTCACTTTTATGTTAACATATAAATTTAGATTGCAATTGGGTTTGACATTCGGGCAAAAACTTTAGCTTTGCCGTACTAAAACGAAAAAACCAATGAGTGTACTCGTAAATAAAGATTCAAAAGTTATTGTACAAGGTTTCACCGGTAAAGAGGGTTCATACCATGCCGAGCAAATGATTGCTTATGGCACTCAGTTAGTTGGTGGTGTTACACCAGGTAAAGGTGGCCAAAGCCATTTAGACAGGCCGGTTTTTAACACGGTTAAAGATGCCGTAGTTGCAACCGGTGCTGATGTATCCATCATTTTTGTACCTCCAGCTTTTGGTGCTGATGCCATTATGGAAGCTGCCGAAGCCGGTATTAAGGTTATTGTTTGTATTACCGAAGGTATCCCTACAAAGGATATGATTGCGGTTAAAGAATATCTTACCGATAAGGATGCACGCCTGATTGGTCCTAACTGCCCTGGTATCATCACTGCTGATGAAAGCAAAATTGGTATTATGCCGGGCTTTATCTTCAAAAAAGGTAATGTTGGTGTGGTTTCAAAATCAGGTACTTTAACTTACGAAGCGGTTGACCAGGTAGTTAAAGCCGGCTTGGGTATCACTACAGCTATCGGTATCGGTGGCGACCCAATTATTGGTACACCTACCAAAGAAGCTGTTGAATTATTAATGAACGATCCTGACACTCATGGTATCATCATGATCGGCGAAATTGGCGGAAACATGGAAGCTGATGCTGCCCGCTGGATCAAAGCAAACGGTACTAAACCGGTTGTAGGTTTCATTGCAGGTCAAACAGCGCCTCCGGGCCGCCGTATGGGCCACGCAGGTGCTATCGTAGGTGGTGCTGATGATACTGCTGCTGCTAAAATGAAGATCATGGCCGAGTGCGGTATCCGCGTGGTTGAATCACCAGCTGAAATTGGCGCTGCCATGGCTGAAGAATTGGCTAAGTTAGCATAAAGCGTAAGGCTGAAAGCCGAAAGCGAAAAGCTTTTTAATATTTGAAAATCCCGGTCAGGTTTGGCCGGGATTTTTTGTTTAACGAGATAGTCTTTTGAACTTGCGCTCGTTTGTAACGAGTGCTTAATATGGTTTGGCGATTGTATCGCTTGCGTTATAAACGCAAACCCAGCTTGCGCACTCGTTATAAACGAGCGCGGGTTGGGTATGAGCTTCGGCGCGACGTGGCAATCGCATGCTATACAGGGCGGCTTTGCTTCCGTGCGGTTGCCACGCTGCGCTCGCAATGACATGGTTTGTTTTGAACTTGTGCTCGTTTGCAACGCGCGTTTCATGGCTTTAAGCTTTCCGAATTTTGCTTTAAGCTTCAACAATCAGGTTTTCTGTTTTTTCTTCTTAGCAGCCGGGAAAAGCACGTTGTTTAAGATCAGCCTGTAGCCCGGCGAGTTTGGATGGAGCTTCAAATCTGTTGGCGGATCATTTACGGCGTGTTGGTAATCTTCGGGATCATGGCCGCCGTAGAATGTCCATTGGCCTTTGCCGTATTCACCGTGAATATAACGGGCTTCGTTAGCGGTTTTCATTTCGCCCATGATAGTAACGCCGGGCTTAAGCATACTTTTGTTGTAGGCGGTGGTTAAGCCCATGAAGCCTTTGATCACTTTGTCATGATCTTGTGTAAGCATACTTGGTACGACATCCCATTTGGCTGAAAAATCAAACAGCGTGAAGAAATCACGTGTACGGTCTACCTGGCGGGTAGTAGTAACATCAATATTGCTGAATGAGTGTGAAATAGGGTTCATATCCAGCGTAAAATTCTGGAAGGCAAAGGTCTGACTAAAATCGAGTTTAGCTTGTGCATCCTGATCAGCAGCATCGCCATCAAACATGCGTTCGCAGATATCTGTATTGGCAGCGGATAGGGCAATATCAAAAGTATCAGTACCTGAACACATGGCGAACAGGAAGCCGCCGCCGGCACAAAAGTCGCGGATGTTTTGAGCTACGGCCAGTTTCATTTTTGATACTTTGCTAAAGCCCAGCTTATGGGCCATAGCTTCCTGGATCTTGATATCATCGGTATACCATTGTGCATAGCGGAAAGCGCCGTAAAACTTGCTGTATTGCCCGGTAAAATCCTCATGGTGCAGGTGCAGCCAATCGTACTTGGGCAGCTCGCCATGGATCACTTCTTCATCGTAAACCAGGTCGTACGGAATTTCGGCATATTTCAAAACCAGGGTAACGGCATCATCCCAGGGTAGTTTGTTTTTAGGCGAATAAACTGCCATCCGTGGTGCTTTCTCCAGTTTAACCAAATCCATATTTACTGATGGATCACTTACTTCGGTTATGATCTCATTCGCTTTGGCATCGGCAATAACTTCGTAGCTCACCCCGCGGATCTTACATTCTTCTTCAACCTTTGGCCCATATTTCATCATGAAGCTGCCGCCGCGGTAGTTGAGCAGCCAGTCAACCTCCTCACCGTTTTTGAGCACCCAGAAAGCTATACCGTATGATTTGAGATGGTCTTTTTGCTCATCGTCCATCGGGATCAATATAGATGCGGCCTTTGCTGTTAAAGGTAAAAGGTAAAAGGCGAAAGGCAAAAGGAACTTGAGCTTTGTGAGTAAAAGACGGAATGTATGAGTTAAAAAGTTATAGCCTAATGATTTATTCACAATCCTTGTTGATTTATTATTGCCGGGTTATCAAATGTAACGAATAAACAGCTAATGTATTTTAACCATTTTTAACACACAGGGACTTCGGGCTTTGGGCATGTTGTTTTAGTTTTATACCGCTGTTAAATCCTGGCCCTTAAATGAGTTTATCTGTTATTAAAAATATCATCCTTGTGGCAGTTATATTAATATGTTATTTGCCTGCGCATGCCCAAATTGGCAATCCCGGAATGCACCTTAATCGTAACGTGTTAATTAAAAAGCTTACTGAGGCCGATAGTAGTCTTGTTTTTAAGCAAGACACAGATATCAGCCTGCTTCCGAATTTTGTTGCTACAGATGCTAATGGAAGCCGGGCCCAGCTGATTGGCAAGCCTGATGAACTGATGATAGTAAAGTGGACTTACGTTTTCAAAGCTGATGAAAAAGTAAACCTCATAGAACTGCAAAAGCTGGCCTGGTTTGCCAATACCTTAGGTGATCAGGAAGGGCTCGACTGGTTTTTTGCTCAATTGGCCGAATTGGGGAAGGATTATAAAAAGCCAGTTTCGGAGATTAAAATGTTTGATTCAAAAAGAAAAGGCGAGATCAGTTACTCGCCTAAAGAAAAAACGCTTACCATGACATTTACACCGTGGTAGTCAATATTGTTGTGGCCTTTTTCGTCTTTTACCTTTCAGTTTTTACCTTTTTCTTTAATCCTCAATTTTATTACCTTTGCCAACTGTTTTCTAAAAAAACAAAAAAATGAGCAAAGCAATAATCAAAACCGAAAAAGGCGACATGACCGTAGAATTTTACGATCAGGATGCCCCTAATACCGTTGCTAACTTTAAAAAATTAGCAAAATCAAACTTTTATGATAACGTGATCTTTCACCGTGTTATCCCTAATTTTATGATTCAGGGTGGCGACCCAACCGGTACCGGTGCTGGTGGTGCTGGCTACAAAATTGATTGCGAGCTTACAGGCAACAACCAATATCATGACCGTGGCGTGCTTTCAATGGCTCACGCCGGTCGTAACACAGGCAGCTCACAGTTTTTCATTTGCCACAACCGTGCAAATACTGCTCACCTTGACCGTAATCATACTGTTTTTGGTAAAGTGATCGAGAATGTTGACGTTGTTGACGCTATCCGTCAGGGAGACAAGATTTTAGGTATCGAAGTTATAGAGGATTAAGTGAATTTTGATGAGGTGAGTGGTTTATGGGTCAAATGAGATAAATCACTCGCTCAATCAACCTGACTAACAAAAAATATATGAATTTACAGGGAATTGTATCAGTATCAGGAAAACCAGGTTTATGGAAGGCTTTGGCTCAAAACAAAACCGGTTACGTGCTGGAAAGTTTAGACGCGCAAAAAACAAAGCTAATAGCTAACCTTTCTACAGCTAAATTAGCCGCTTTGAGCGAGATTACCATTTTTGGTGTTGAAGATGATATCAGGTTAACTGATGTTCTTGAGCGTATGAAATCAGCATCAAACATACCTGATGTTAAAGCCGACGGAAAAGCATTACGCACTTTCTTTTACGAAGTAGCGCCAGATCATGATGAAGAAAAAGTTTACTCATCTGATATTAAAAAGGTAATAGCCTGGTTCCAGATATTAAAGCCGCTTCCAATTTTTGAAGAGGCCGATCCAACCCAAGCCCCTGCCCCGGTTGCTGAAGAGCCGGTTGCCGAAGCAGTAACTGCTGAGCCGGAAGCTGAACCTGCTGCTCCAAAAGCAAAAGCTAAAAAAGCCACAAAAAAAGCCGAATAATCGGCTTTTTTTGTTGAAAAAGCGGCGGACATTTGCAACTGATTTTTAGTTGCAAATATCCGCCGCTTTTTTTAATTTTATATTTCTCTTCAACGGTTGAAGAAATTATCCAATAGATATGTAGAAAGGGATTATTATGGCAAATAAAGAAGCATTAACGAAAGACAATGTCAAGACATGAAAAATTAATTGGACGTTTATTATCTCTTCCCAAGGATTTTACATGGGAAGAACTGATTAAAGTACTAAAAGCATTTGGCTTTGAAGAGTTAAAAGGTGGAAAAACGGGAGGATCAAGAAGACGATTTGTTGACGGGGATAAAAATATTATCAACCTTCATAAACCCCATCCTGCCAATATACTAAAGGAATACGCAATAAAGGACGTTATTGAAATTCTGAGAATAAAAGGATACTTAAAAGATGAATGATATCTTGCAATATAAAAACTATTACGGATCGGTGCATTTTAGTGCCTCCGATGAAGTTTTCCATGGTAAAGTTTTGGGCATCACCGATCTGGTTAATTTTGAGGGGACATCGGTAAAAGAACTTAAAGCTGCATTTGAAGAGGCGATTGAAGATTATATTGATACTTGTAATACTATTGGTAAATCGCCTGATAAAACTTACAAAGGCACATTTAACGTTCGCGTCCCTTCAACCCTGCATAAAGAAGCATCAGTATTTGCTGCAATTAACAATATCACATTAAACGAGTTTGTTAAAATGGCAATGCATTTCGCGCTTCAGCGCAAGGAGCAGATCATCAAAAGATCTGCTGAAAATGATAACGAAATAATAGGGATGGCATAACACAAAAAAAGCCGATTATTCGGCTTTTTTTGTTTGTAGCAATTCTTTCCTTCTTCGATATATACGTTGACACCAATCAATTAGCTTAATGCTACCTTAGCATCTTAATCAAGCGAACCGGTGATCTTTTTACCGGTTGAATCTATACTGATAGTATAACCCCAGCCTTCTCCGGATAAAGGTATATTTATATTATAATCGATGGATAGCCGCTTTCCCGATATGCTCAGATCTGGAGTGTAGCAGAGTACGCCATATTTTTTCAGTCTCATGGAAACGGACTTACTAAAATCACTTTTAGTTATAGCACCTTTATAAATCATCCTGGAGTTGATCTTAAACTCTATCTCCGATATAAAGTTGTGTGTTTGAAATTCGGAGATTCCATAAACATCGAGATATTCCTGTGGTACGCTTATTTTATTATCATAACTACAATAATGCCTGAATTTTACCGATACAGTATCACCATTATCTGCTATTTCTGTGCTATCAACTTTAATGGTATCCCTATAACTCCTTAATACCGCATCTTTAATGCTATCAAGTTGGGATTTATCCATGCTTTTTAACCGTTGTAAAGCAGTAGGTTTAGGATTAGAACAGCTTAAAATAAAGTTACATACCACTGTTATCAACAAAATGTTTATGAAATAATTTAAGCATTTTGTTTCATGATGAAATTTAACTAACATGGCTCTAATTTGTCGGTTTACTACCAATCAGACTCCTTAGCCTAAGCATCCTGCGCGTCATAAACAATAACCTTTTCCCAAAGGTGGCTGCAGTTTTTAATAAACTCCAGGTGGATGGGGTGAGTTTGATAGGTTGCCTGTCCGGCCAGGTCGCTGAAGAACATGAGCTCAGATACAGCCCATGAGTTATCAACCACATCGCGTTTTTCGGTACTGGCTACAATACCTACACGAAGCTTGCGTACTGTTTCAATTTTGGCAAGGGTTTTAACACCGGCTACCAGTTTATCGCGGTCTTCTGTTGATCCCGGGTTTTTAAGCCAGAAAAATACATGGTGAACTATTGGCCATTCTTCTTTTTGCTCTTTCAATGATATTGCCGATGCAGTAACTGTTCCTGCAGCTAATGCCGCTGTTGTGGTTATAAATTTTCTCCTGGTTGATTTCATAAGAGGTTAAATAATCGCTTTAAGGTAGCAAGAATTATTAAATAAACATTGGTATTTGCGTAGTGCCCCGGTTTAAGATTTAATTTTCACCTGTAACCTTAACTCCGTACTGTATTGCTGCATCGAGTATACTAAGGTTGATATCTTTCAGCGTTTTGAATTTAATGCAATATCCGGTTACGCTTGCCTTGCCGAGGTCTTTTCCAAAAGTTTGAGCCAAATATGTTTTATCCTTTATCCCGAGGATATAAACTGAAATTCCGGTTGTATTTGCGCTGATGCCAATTTGATAAAACTCTTTGGTTGTACCATCGGCGTATTTTATGGTGTATGATCCATATCCGATATTGGGATTACTAACAATCTTATTTTCGCTGTCCCTACCATCCAGGAACCATAATTTACGTCCCGGCAGTAACTGAAGTATGTGTAAATGCAAGGTTTGCATGTCATTCCGTTTTGGTTCGGGCTGGCTGGCGATATATGCTTCGATTTGTTCCTGTATGTTCATACTAAATTCCTTTGGTTGTCATCAATATTTCAAACTGAATACTGTCCGTTTATTAAAATACGTCTAAAACATAAAGCAGCCCAATAATTGGTGCTACATTTAAAAATATGACGAGGCCGATATTTTGATCGTCCTTCTCTCTTTTTGCATAGCGCGACAGAAATATGAGGAAAGCGATATAGTAAGAGAATGGAAAAATAAATATGGTGAAGAGCAATTTCCCTGCCGGACCAATAAGCTGACCCCATCCTAATATAACCGGCCATGCCACCATCCCGATGATCTCAAGAAAGGTAATTACAGAAAGTACTTTTAAGGTTTTGATTTTGCTCATCTTCTGGTAATTGTTTTACCATAAAAATAAGAAAATCAGCGATTTTAAGAAAAAGTCCATGTCATTTCGATCGAACAGCGATGGGAGCTGCATCGGCATGAGGAGAAATCGTATACGCCATTTGATAAATCATGTTTGGGCTATGCCGGATGTATAAGATTTCTCTTTCGCTCCCTACGCTATGCCGACTTGCTCTATCGAAATGACACTTTTTAAAAATTTAACACGGCCTACAAACACTCCGGCTGCTTACACTCTTCTTCCGAAAATTCAGGTTCGAAGGTACTATGGCTGATATCCAGGTGTTCTAACCGATGGCGCAGATCATGTTTGATATTGTCAAAATCGGCCATTGATTCGGGGCTGATCACCAAATGGGCAGTAAGCGCATTTTCGGTAGTGCTGAGCGCCCAAACGTGCATGTGGTGCACATCAACTACACCTTTGGCTTTTTTGAGTTCGGCTTTGATTTTATCGAGGTCCATTTCGGCAGGTACGCCGTCCATTTCCAAACGTAAACTGGCAATAAGCAGGCTCCAGGTGCCGCGCAATATCACAAAGCCTATTATAAGGCTCACTACGCTATCAATCCAATATAGTTTGGTGAAGTATATGATGAGGCCGGAAACCACTACGCCAAACGATACAATGGCATCCACAGCCATGTGCAGGTAAGCGCCTTTTATATTCAGGTCGGTATCCTTATCTTTTACAAACAGCCATGCGGTAAAGGCATTAATGCCAATACCTATAAAAGCCACCCAGGCCATTGTTCCGCCGGATACAGTTTCGGGGGTCATGAAACGCATAATGGCTTCATAAATAATAAACCCAACCGCAACAAATAATATTACTGCGTTAAAGAACGATACGATGATGGTAGACCGTTTATAGCCATAGGTGTATTTACTGTTGGCACTTACCTTAGTCAGCTTGAAAGCAAGCAGGGCCAGTGCAAGTGAGGCCACGTCGCTCAGGTTATGACCGGCATCGGTTAACAGGGATAGCGAGTGTGTTATAAAACCAGTAATGGCCTCAACCACCACAAATACCGAGTTAAGCACGATACCCCATATAAAAGCCGAATTTAAATGATCGAGTTTAGGGGCGTGGTCATGGTGATGGTGCCCGTGCCCGTGCGAATGCGAATGATCGTGACCTGCTGACATTTAGCAAAGGTAGGGAAAGATGTGCAGATATGCAGATGTGCAAATGTGCAGATTCATGGATTGTTCATTTTCTGAACCGGGATTAAACGGATTAAAAGATTTACGGGATTTTAGCAGTAGCGGAAAGAAAATCAGCGAAATCAACGTAATCATAAAAATCAACGGTCACTCATGATGATAAGGCTCCCCCTTCATAATGGTATATGCCCTGTACAGCTGCTCTACAAAAAACAGGCGTACCATCTGGTGCGAAAATGTCATGCGCGAAAGGGAAATTTTATCATTGGCACGCTGATAAACGGAATTATCAAACCCGTATGGTCCGCCTATGATGAATATCAGGTTGGCCGATGTGGTAACTTCTTTTTTATTGATGTAGGCTGCAAACTGGGTCGAAGTAAACTCGGCGCCCTTCTCATCCATCAAGATCACAAAATCAAGCGGGGTGATCTTTTTCAGGATCAGTTCAGCTTCTTTGCCTTTTTGCTGTTCGGGGCTCAGGGCTTTGGTGTTTTTGAGCTCCGGGATTTCGGCAAGCTCCAGTTTGGTGTAGTGCTTTAACCGTTTTACATATTTATCTATGCCTTCTTTCAGGTAGGCATCCTCAGTTTTTCCAACGGTAAGGAACGTGATCTTCATATCTGCAACAAATAAACGTTTATTTAAAATATATGTGTTTATTTTGGTTGAATTTATCTGCAAATGGAACAAACAATTATCATAGATTACACCCACAGGGCCAACCTCGCAGCTGCTGAAGCAGCCAAATATAAAAGTCTTGCCAATACTTATTCGCTTATGCGGCTTGGCATTTTTGCTATGGTGGCCGTAACTATAGCCTTTGCCATTCACTTCGACAATTTCAGCATCATTGCTGTTGCTTTTGTGTTGCTGGTTTTTGCCTTTGCCTGGTTGGTGGCCCGGCAAAGCGGTTTCGAAAAACAAAAGCAGTATTATGATGATCTGCAGCAGGTAAATGAAAACGAGATAGGCAGTATCCAAAGCCACAGTAATATTTATGGCGATGGTGCACGTTATAATAATGATAAGCACTTTTATACCTCCGATCTGGATATTTACGGCGGTGCATCGCTATACCAACTCATCAACCGCACAGCTACCACACCGGGCAACAATAAACTGGCGGGCTGGCTTAATGCTCCGGCAAACAAACAAACTGTATTGCAGCGACAAGAAGCTGTTAAAGAAATAGCCACTAAAAATAGCTGGAAACTCGACCTGCAAACACGCCTTGTTTTTGCTATGAAGCAGGATGTGAACCAGCTTAAAAATCTGTTTAAATACCTGCATATCCCACTTGATATGCCCGGCGAAAAGTGGCTCGCCGCTTATACCAAAATTGCTCCTTACCTTTTTACGGCTTTACTTATCGTGGCTTATTTCTATTCCCCGGCAAAATTGGTGGCAATAGCCGTGGGTTTGTTCAATATGGGGGTAGTGTTTTCAAAAGCGGCCTATATCCGAAAAGCCGATCTCATTGCCGGAAAAATAGGTGATACTTTAGCCAATTATGCCGGTGTATTTAAGTGCATTGAAGATCAGCAATGGCAGTCCGGTTACAGCAACACGTTGGCGCAACAACTAAAAACCGATAAAACATCGGCCAAAATAAAAGAGTTGGGGCAACTGATCAACAAGCTTAATTATCATCTTAACTTATTAGTTGGCTTCTTGCTCAACTTGTTTTTTTTATGGGATATCCGCCAGATCATCGCCATCGAAAACTGGAAACGCCAAAACCAGGATAGTCTTGAAACGTCCTTTGACGTAATTGCCGAATTTGAATCGCTACTGAGTCTGGCCGGTTTAGCAGTGAACTATCCGGAGTGGAGTTTTCCCGTTATTGACGACAGGCAGGGCTATACCCTCACCGCCAAATCTATTGCCCACCCGCTTATTGATGCCGCTAAACGTATCGAAAATGATTATGAGCTGGATAATACTTTTAAGGTAGATATCATAACCGGGTCAAACATGGCCGGTAAGAGCACTTTTTTGCGTACGGTGGGCATTAATACCGCGCTAGCCCTAAGCGGTGCACCTGTTTGCGCCAAAAGCATGCAGGTATCGGTGATCACCATGATAAGCTATATGCGTATCAAGGATTCGCTGAATGAAAGCACTTCAACTTTTAAAGCCGAGCTCGACCGCCTGCAGATGTTGCTGGCTGCCGTTGAAAATGAACCTAAGGTGTTTTTCCTGATAGATGAAATGCTGCGCGGTACCAACTCGGTTGATAAATACCTCGGCTCAAAAGCAGTTATAGAACAGCTGATCCGCAAGAACGCCGTAGGTATGGTAGCCACTCATGATTTGCAGATAGCTCATCTCGAGACTAAATATCCCAATTATGTTCGCAACTTTTATTTCGATATCCAGGTAGTAAGCGGGGAAATGTTGTTTGACTATAAGATCAAGCATGGCGAATGCAAAACTTTTAATGCCTCGCTATTGCTTAAGCAGATTGGTATTGAGGTGGATGCGGAGTAGAACCGGGATTTGGGAGGATTTGCCGGATTATAGGATTTTATCTGAATCGGGATTTATTGGATTACGGAATGATTTTGGCGATCAAAAGAGAAAATCCCAAAAATCAGAAAAATCCCCCCAAATCCCGGTTCAGAAAAAGAGCCGGAAGCATTACGCTTCCGGCTCTTTTTATTTTTCTTGATTCCTGACTCTAACAGTCTTTGACTTCTAAGCCAAATTATCTGCCGCCCGGGCCACCCTGACCGCCGGCTTGATCGCCTTGTTTTTGGTCGTCGTTGTTAACGCCTTTTTTCTGCTGATTAGGGTTGCTGAAGCTTAGTTTACCAAAACTGTAGCTAAACGTGATCCCAAACGAACGGAATGGGAATGCCGTTGAGCTGGTTTGTGTAAAGCCTGGGCTATTGATGTTCTGGTCAAAATGCTTGTCCCTTGCAAATGGCTGTACAGTATTGAAGCCGATAGCCAGTTTTTTATCTAAGAACTGTTTTTTAACACCGAAGGCATAGATCCCGAACGATGGGTTAGTACCCTGGATAGTTCTGCGAGATGAGTTAGTGAAACCAAACAGCTCGGCAAGGAAATTATGTGGGAACTGGTACGATGCACTTCCGAAAGCAGAGTACTGAAAATAGGTACCTGTTGCAGATGAGTTTGACACAAATACCCCTTGCGGGCTTGGGCTATAGGTAAAACCGTTAATGCTGGCACGGATAGTAAGCGGCTTAATAGGATTTATTGATCCAAAGAAGCTTGCGCCAATTGAATTATTTACACCAACGTTTGAGTATGTGGTACGGGTAGCTATAACCGGTTTGTTGTTGATAGTATCAACAATTGGGCTTGCTATACCTTCAATCAAATCGCTGGTATGTTTGTAATACACAGAGAAGTTAAGTACTGATGATTTGATAAAGGTGTTATAGTTTAACTCAACAGTTTGTGAAATCTCTGGCGACAAGTTAGGATTACCTACAGTTTGGTTCTGCACGTTAGCACGGTTGATGAACGGGTTCAAAAACTGAAGGCTTGGGCGCTGGATTCTTTTGCTGTATGATAACTTGATAGTGTTTGAACCAAATTGTTTTTGTAAGGTTAAACTTGGGATAAAAGTTGTATAACTTGCAGTAAATGGCTCCAAAGTTTGGAAACCTGAACTACCTGCTTCCTGGAAAGGATTTTGTGGGTCGCCTTTAATCCTGGTGTTTTCAACACGGCCACCTACCAATATTGAATAGCTTTTAGGTAAAGTAAACGTTAATACGGTATAGCCTGCGTACACATTCTGATTGTAATCATACAGGTTTGAATTTAATACATCTCGAACCGGATTGTTACCTTCGGTATCTGTATTAAAAATATCGTAATTACTGTTGATGCGGCGTTGAATGGTTTTAGCGCCTGCTTCTACTTTTAACAGTTTGCTTACAGGTAAGGTATAATCGGCTTGTCCGGTATATTCGTTGTTTTTGCCGTTGTTGTCACCTATCTGGCTTGGGTTAACTGCAGTAAAGATACTTGTATAATCGGTGGTGATATCACTATGGCTCCACTGACCTGATATGGTCAATTCGTGACCTTCTTTTTTAAATTTGTGGGTATAGTCGATATTCCAGTCAAAACCGCCAAAATGGTTGTGAGATGTAGTCCGGCCGTTATAAGTTAATAAGTTGCCATTTAGCGTACGGTTGTAATCGCCGCCTCCGTTGGTATTAAAACCACCATCATTTAACCTGAAGGTACTGTTGATACTGTTAAATGCGTTAAACTCATAACCTGCAGTAACCGAACCTATAGCGCCATGTCTTTTGATCCTGCTTGATGTATTATTGCGGTTATGGAGGCTAACAGCAGGAACTGTATCGTGTGCAGGAGTATTGATCATCTGGTCGAAAGTAGTCAATGAGGTTTGCGGCCATGTTAAGTTACCGCCGGCGTTAATACCTAAACTGAAACGGTTTTTGTTATAGTTTAGGTTGATGTTACCATTGTTTTGACGGGTACCTACACCACCGCTCACCGAACCGCTAAAGCCCGAAACATTTTTTTGCTTGGTAATGATATTGATGATACCGCCTGAACCTTCAGCATCATATTTGGCCGACGGTGAAGTTACAACTTCAATGCTTTTGATCTGATCGGCAGGGATAGTTTTCAACACATCAGATAAACTTGCTGATGTAGCGCCGGATGGCTTACCGTTGATCAATACTTTAATGTTCTGGTCACCACGGATAGATACGTTACCGTTAATGTCGACGTTTACCAACGGTACTTTTTGCAATACATCGGTAGCGTTACCGCCGGCAGCTGTAAGGTCTTTTTCAGCATTGTAAACTATTTTGTCAATCTTGTTTTCAATCAATGCAGCCTGGCCAACTACCGAAACTTCTTTCAGCGCATGGGCTCCCGGCGAAATAAAGAGCTGCCCCAGTTTGTTATCGGGTTTTGATGCAGTTGTAGTAACCGGTTCAATATATTTGGTTGGGTAACCAATAAACGAAACTGCCAGCTTGTATGTGCCTGGCTTTACATTATCCAGTTTAAAGTTCCCTTTTTCATCGGTTAAAACACCTGTAATTGGCGATTTGCCACCAGCGCGGTATAAGCCCACCGTGGCATAATCCAATGGTTTTTTGGTAAGTGAATCAATCACTGTACCGGAAATTCTGCCTGTTACAGTGGGGCCGCCTCCGCCAACTCCAAACTGGGCCTGAGCCGAAAAAGCAATGCAGAATAATACAATAAGTATGTAAAAACGTTTCATTTAGTGTTATTTTGGTAATTGGAGGCGAAAATACCCTAAATGTTACATGCTTAAATTTTATTTTGTTACAAAAAGTGCAATTGTCATGTATTAGTTACACTAACATGATACAAACCGTATATTTTACAATAAACGTTTAAACGGGCGTTTACAATGCAGTGACAAAGAGGAGGTAAAGTGAGGGGCGGGGTATAAAATTTGCCCTGGGGTTGATGTTATCATCATAGGTGTTTGGAAGAAATAAAAAAAGCGCGGGATTGTGCGATTCCCTCCCCTGGGAGCTACTGTGTGTACACATCTTTTTAGTTATAATCTTGAAAGAGTAGCCATCCTTCATACACATTGTAAAATTTGGCCAGGCCCTTTTGTAATACAATAGGGCCTGGTTTTCTTTGTGATGTATATCCTTTCCAACCGCCCATTCGTGCAATTATCCATGTAGCCCATCTTAAGGTATTTGTTTTTACTGGGTTCTTTAACTTTTCGGTTTCTCCCTCCATTTTCTTGCCTATCATTTGTAAACACTTTTGCTCTTGCTTATCAAAAACCTCATCTATAGATTGTTCATTATCATCTAAATAAGATAACATCATCTGCATGATCCGCAGACTTGCCATCATAGCCAGCAAAGTAAGCTTGCGAATAGCCCATCCCTGTTCCAGTTGGGATCGTTCGATCCGGAAGCCGTCTGTTTTCAATAACCGGTGAATCTGTTCAATGTGCCATCTTTCCTTATACCAGCGGATGATCTGTAAAGCTTGTTCCGATGTAGTGACTTGATGGGTTGTTAATATCCGCCAGTGAATACCATTTTTCCGGCCCTGCTCAATGGCCTCCACTACATAAATCTGCTGAACGTCCGGCAATTGCTCATCTTTGCATGACTTTGGCTTTAACAGTTCAACCCCTGACCATTTTAGCCCCATTTCAGCAACACGCTTAGTGGTGTTTTTCCTGATATCGCCTGCTATGGATAACTTATAAGTATGCATTACAGGCAAGGCCTCCAGGCATGTACTTAGCTTTAATTTTCCGCTGATCTGACGATCGTGGTTGGAACGGATAAGCAGATGCACCCGATCTTTTTCTGCTACACCAAACAGGTCATAAATATCGCTTTCACGGTCAGCAACAATGGTTATCGTACTGGCATCTTTCAACAAATCTTTACTCTCCCTGGCTGCCTCTATCCATTTGTACGACTCTTTTTCTTTGACAGGAAGATCCCGGTAATTACGGCCCTGCTTTTCGGGTGTCGCTTCCGCTCTTTCCCATGTCTTGATAAAAGAATAGCCTAATGCATGGCTTCTGTCAGCATCCACCACCAAACTACTATGTAACATAAATCCCAGGATATCATTCCTGGATGTCGTCCCCAATCCACTTTCCGGCTTTATACGCCTTTGCTTTGCCGAAAAGTTAAACTCTGTCGTATCCTGTATACACAATAAATGTCTGCCTTTGCTTAATTCACTGCATCGCGCTGTGATACTTTTTATAATCCCCGATTCACTAAAACTTTCATTATTAAATAATCGGTAAAAACTACGCTGTTCCGATTCATCTTCCGTGATCTCCCGTAAACTACTACTTCGACCTGTTGTCAGCTTTCTTAATACCTGTGCTGCACGTTTTCCTATTCGCTTGTCTCCAAATACCCCCTCAAAATCGGGGTTAGAGTTAACCGGCTTTTCCATCTCCCAAATGTCTAACCTTTTTTTATTAATTGTGTACACACAGTAGCCCCTGGGAGGGTGTAGGGAGGGGTTTCGCCTGCAGACTTATCTGCTTTAATGACGCATAAACCCCTCCCTGCCAATGCACATCCCCACCTCACCTCTCCCAAGGGAGGGAATTAAAATTTTCCGAACACTGATGGCAATAGCACCGATCACAAGCTGAAAAAACGCTTTGGAGGCGACGCTGGCTTTATAACATGCGATTGCCGCGTCGTCCCATTGCATTTGTCCTGTTCGGGGAGCCTTACGAAGTTTTTAAACTTCGTAAGGCCGGATTATCAGAGTTATTCTGTTGTTACCTTCAAATTCAATGTATCGGTCTGCATCGCTGTGAAAATGCCGAGGCCGTTAACAACATTGGTTGGGGTGTTTACCAGGTTTTGCGAGCTGCCCCGGGTATTGCTGGTTAATACATTGATGTATTCGTCATTTACCCTTAGCAATATCACCTTATAAGCACCGTAGTATTTGAACGTGGTTTGCGTTATACTGTAGGTCGACGCACGTTCAGTATTGATTTCGAAACTTGCGTTTCGGTTGTTTCTTACTGCTATGATTTCGAATGGATTACTGTCGGTATTCTTGAAAAGCAGCATATGCTGTAACGAATCAGGGTTGGTCCAGGTGATGGTTTCACGCACCTTGTCGTTATATGCCTGATCGATGGTGTTAGGTTCATGAAATACAGTATCAGTTATTTTAAACCCTTCAGGTTTACCCGGCATTACTGTCGACGCGCTGACGGCCACATTATTATAGGTAAACTGCATGCTATAAGTTTTACCCGCAGTTACAAATGAGGCATCACTGTAAGTGTAAGTGCCGCTTGTTGTTTCGGTAAGTTTTACGGTTTGCGCGCCGTTGCTCACATTGATACTTAAACCGGTTAAGGCCGCGCCATAAGTAGCAGTATCGGTGAGATCTTTTTGCTGATAAACTTTTACCGAAAGCGGTTGCCCGGCAATCAGGTATGCTTCAACAACAGGTTTGTTCACCGCGTCCGTATCTGAGGAGTTTTTTTTGCAGGCCGATGCCATCATCAGGCAGCCGGTTATCAGTGCAAAAAATGTATATCGTATGTATGTTTTTATTTCCATCTTAAGCTTAATGTAACGTTAGGGGTAAAGCCGAGGTAGTTAACATCGGTAGTGATAACCTGGTTGTTTTGCATCTGGTATTCGCGGTACCATATATTGGTATGATTATATACGTTGAACAGCGATAAACCTATCGAACCTATTTTATGTCCGTCAATCTTCAGCAAATCGTACGATACCGACATATCCAGCCTGTGATAGGCAGGCAAGCGTTCGGCGTTTTTATCGCTGATGTTGAGGTAAGTGATGCTGTTGCCGTCAACCGTTTTAATGGTGTAGCTGGATAATGGTGCCGTGTAAGGGTGCCCGGTGCTGAACAGGAAGGTTGCAGCAAAATTCCATCGTTCGTAATGGTACATGTTGATGGATTTAAACTCATGGCGTACATCCTGATCGGCAGCATAATAATCCGTGCCGAAAGCCGAGAACTTGTTTTGGGCCTGGGCAAGGGTATAGCTGATCCAGCCGGTGTAACGCCCCATTTTTTTCTGTACCAAAAACTCAATCCCTTTAGCACGGCCTGTTCCCTCGTAAAAGTTTTCAGTAACGGTTTGTGTTTGATTTTGGTTGGCCTCCATCCTGAAGCCGCCACCTGCGGGCTGTGTTTGCCTCACGGTGTACTGCGTAAGACCGCTAAGTGTTTTATAATAGCCCTCAACGCTAAACAAAAGCTCATCCGTTTCGTAGCTGCTACCTAATATATAATGCCTTGACATGCCAACCGGGATATTGCTGTTGTTGGATAGCACCCAGAAATTGCGGTTACCGCCCAAAATATCTTCGCGGATCACCTGGTTTTCAAACTGGTAAAACTGTCCGGTTGCGCCTTTAATTGTAAGCCTGTCGTTAACATTATAACTTGCCGATAACCGGGGTTCAAAGTACGGTTTGGATGTAGGACCGAAATAACTGGTACGCAAGCCCGGCTGAATATGAAATTTATTGTTTGGGTCGATAGCCAGCTCGGTATAAAAGCCTGCTAATATGGCATTATTATGCTGGTTGATGAGCTTGCTGGTATCGTTTTGGGTATACTCATAGTCTATTTTTTTGTAGGATGCAAAACCACCGAAGAGCAGTTTGTATTTGTTGCTGGCCGTCCATTCCCATTCAGATTTATAACCCACATCTTTCAGATTGTTGGTCTCTAAAGTTCCGTTGCTTACGGTATGTGAAATGCCGTTGGTATCAATCTGTGCAAAGCCAGAGGTGCTCCTGTTCCTGTCGTTAAAATAAGATGAGTAGGTGATGTAGTTGTTTGAATACAACTTTTTATTCCACTGCCTGAACCATTTGATACTGCTGCCAAGGTTACCGTATTTGGTATAGTCGGTTATGTTGATACCGCTGCTGCCCGACGACAGGAACGATGGCAGACCCAATTGCCTGCTGTTATCTGTTTTATCGGTACCGGTGTACAAGGTCCATGATACCTTATCTTTTGGGCTGATACTGTAGGTGTACTTGGCATCAAAATCATAAAAGTATGAACTCGGGGTAATTTGGTTGGCAAAGCCGCCACCGCCAAAGCCACCCCGGCCACCACCGCCACCCGGACCGCCGCCCTGCGTGGTTGAGGTTTGATTAAACTGGTTAAAGATCTTATTATAAAACGGTCCCTGGTATGAACGCCTCACTGCTAATAACAAAGTTGATTTGTCAGAAAGCGGCGTTTCCAGGTAACCACTTGCGCTCAGTAAACTCAAATCGGTACCTATATTAGTTTCGTTCTTGTTGCCTTCCTTGCCGTTAAGCTCGGTAACGCTCGAAAGCCTGCCGCCATATTTCGCCGTAAAGCCGCCTTTATATAATTGCACATCTTTGATAGCGCTGGCGTTAAAGGCACTGAAAAAACCGTACAGGTGATCAACCTGGTAAATGGTAAAACCATCCAGCACAACCAGGTTCTGATCGGGGGTACCGCCGCGTACATAAGCACCTGATGATGACTCGTTGGTGCCGCTTACACCGGGCATCAGCTGAAATGCCCGCAGAACGTCCTTATCGCCCATGGTTGGCAGCTTATCCAAATTGGCCGGCGAAAGTTGTAACACGCCAACCTGCCTGCTATCCGTATTCATAACGCCGCTTTTTTTACCGGTAATGGTAACTTCGTTTAAGCTGTTGAGCGATGAATACAAACCACAGATCAGCGGCGAATTCAGCTTTTCGCTGCTTAGCCTGAAGTAGTCGGTTTGGTAACCCGTATATGAAACCTCCACTACTGATGTATCTGACGGCACCCTGAACATGGTGAAATAACCATCAGCATTGGTCATTACGTTAAGATCGGTGCCCCTGATCTTAACTGTTGCCGATGGCAGCGACTCGCCTGTTTGCTGGTCAATCACCCGGCCATTTATACTGACCAGGAAATGCTTGGGTTTGGCTTTGGGGGCCTCAATCTCTTTAGCCTTTACCGCATTGGCTGCCTGCAGCGAAAGTTTGTTGAGTTTTTGCAGCCGCGCCAGGTCGTCGGTATTTTGAAGGATATAGATGGTGCCGCTTGACTCTATCCAGTAATGCAGGCTGTTTTCATTACAAACCTTGGCAATTACTTCTTTAAGCGGTTCCTCAAAAAAATGCTCCACAACGTCCATTTCATGCAGGGGCTGCCGTTCAAACACTATGCGAACTTTATAGTTCATTGCCAGTGTATCAAAGAGCTCATCAAGCGGACATGAAAAAAAATGGTTTACTACAATCTTTTTTAGCTTTTGTTGAGTTTGCTGACTATGGGCCACCGTACCGCACATTACAAGGGTGGTTAATAACAATAGGGAAAATTTCTTCATGTAGGGGTGTATTTTCTTCAGCGCCGAAATTGCACCATGTTTTGAAGCAGCTCAAATAAAATCGACCATGAGAGGCTTTGTGTCGACAAGACGGCAGGATGTGTGGCAGGGGGATTTTGCTTAGTAGCAGTTGTTAGGGGCAGTAGCAGGAAGGAAAAGGATATTAGTTAGAAGTAGTGGCACGTGTTTGTATATGTTTATTGAAAATTGCCTGAAAAACCATGTCATTGCGAGCGTAGCGCGGCAATCGCACGGAAGCAAAGCCGCCCTGTATAGTGTGCGATTGCCGCGCTACGCCCGCAATGACATATTTCTAACCTTGTCTGAAGGCAAAGACCCCAAACAGCGCCCAAGATGATTAGGGAAAATATGTTACGCTTTCCCGATCATCCTGTTGATCACATCACGATACCCATCGCTTAAAGGTATTTCAGTATTGATTAGTTTGATGCGGGCTCGGCGCATTTGCGATACATGATCCAGGTTAACGAGGTATGATTTATGTACCCGGAAAAACTGGTCGGGAGGTAATTGCAGTTCAATAGCTTTTAGGCTGATACGGGATAATACCGGTTTTTGCTGATTGATGAGATGTACTTTAATATAATCTTTAAGGCCTTCAATGTATTCAACCTGGTCAAAGCTGATCTTAACGAGGTTATAATCAGCATGCAAAAAGAAATAGTTTTTAGTTGTAGGTTGCGGTACATAACTGCGACGAAGCTCATATAAGTCAAGCGCCTTATGACAGGCTTTCAAAAAACGGTCTAAGGGCACGGGTTTAACCAAGTAATCAACCACATCAAGTTCAAAACCTTCTACCGCAAATTTTTCATAAGCGGTTACAAATATTACCATAGGTTTTTGGGTGAGGCTTCTGATAAGTTGTAAGCCGTTAATGCCAGGCATGTATATATCGCTGAAAATAAGGTCTATCTGCTCCTTTTGCATGGCAATGATCGCTTCGCCTGCGTTGCGGCAACGTGCTACTACCTGTATGGTGTTCACGTGTTTCAGGTTATCTTCAAGCAGATCAAGCGCCAGCGGCTCATCGTCAATTATTAAACATCGCATCATTTAAGTTCCAGTTGCAGCATAACTATATAAGCCTGCTCGTTTTGATTGATATATAGGTTGTGTTTGCCAGGATATAACAGTTCAAGCCTGCGTTTAACATTGGCAAGACCGATACCCGAGGCATTATCTTTACTGTCTTCGGTAGGGTTATACACGTTTTGTACGCTGAAACGCAGGTTTTTTTCGTCGGTAAAAAGTGTGATGGCTATGGCCGGTGCTTCAATATCTCCAGTACCATGTTTAAAGGCATTTTCCACAAAGGGGATGAGCAGCATGGGTTCTATCGTTTTTTCGGGAGCTTTGATATCAGAACTGAAGCTCACTTTCACCTGGTCGCGAAAACGGAGCTGCTGCAGCTCGATATAGCTGCGGAGATAGTCTTCTTTTTGGAATAGCGTAACTTTTTCCGCATCGGTTACATAAAGCATATACCGGAGCAATTTGGAAAGCTGGATGAGTGTTGGCTCAACTGCCGAGGGGTTTAACCGTGAAAGCGCCACTGCACTGTTAATTACATTAAAAATAAAATGCGGACTGATCTGTGAGCGTAAAAAGGCCAGTTCAGAGATCAGCGAAGCATTATCAATATCCTTTTTTTTGTTGATAGCCTTAAATTGATCGGCCAGGTAATGATAGGCAAAACTCCCTGCCGTAATGGACAGCAATGGGAATATAACCAGGTAAGGTCCTTTTGGCCGGTGATGTTGCCCCATCCAGGGAAAATGAGGTACAGGAAAATAATGCCGTACGGTCATCAATATGATATTGAATACCACAAAAGAGGCAAGCAACGCAAAAAAGTAAAGCCAGATATTCTTTTTCAGGATCCCGGGAATAAGGAGGAAAGCATTGAGATAAAATTCGGCCGCCAGAACGAGGTTAAAACTGATGATATGACCCAGCGAAAAGGCTGGTTGCGGAAAACCCCGCATATCCGGCCTGGAAATTACGGGCGTAAAAATAATCAGTGCCCAAAATAACAGATGGATACAAATTTCGATAATCAGCGCCGGTTTTATCCGTTTAAACATATCATGCTAAGGTAGCCTCATTTTAAACCCGCACTCAATGTAATAGACGAGGGGGAGAAATGTGCCGACGAAAGTAAGGTATCTGTTGTATGGAAACCTAATTTACAAGGCCGTTTTAGTCATATTTAACATCTATTAACATTTGCAGCCAGTTAATTGAAAACAAGCGCGTTCGTTGTACAAAAGCGGCGACATTTTCCGTTAAATTTGTTTAACAGTCACTTTACCTATGTCAATAACAAAACCTATCCTCCGAATTTTTGATTATGATAAAGCCATTGAATTTTATATTACCTGGCTCGGCTTTAAAACCGATTGGGAACACAAGCCCGAGGGTGTACCTGTATACATTCAAATTTCGCTGCGCGACGTTGTGCTTTACCTGTCCGAGCATCACGGCGACTCAAGCCCAGGCAGCCACGTGGCTATTGACGATTTTACCGAACTAAGGGACTATCATGCCCATCTAATCGCCAAAGAATACAAATATAATCGCCCGGGTTTGGAAGTACCCGAATGGAATGACAAGACTATCACCATGACCGTTCATGACCCTTTTGGTAACAGGTTAACATTTAGTGAGGAATTGAAGGGGTAGGAACAGTTTTTTAAGTTTTTTTAGACGTTTTTTAGCGCAAGTGTTGTGTGGCTGGCTGGAGGGGCGCTCACTTTTGCTTTCTTTATTATATTTAACTATTTTCAGCGTGTGAGTACCAAATATAAATTCGCTAACCCAGAGGGCGTCTACTTCGTAATCTTTGCTGTGGTTCATTGGGTGGATGTTTTTACAAGAAACATATATCGTGATATCTTGCTTGATAGCTTTCGCTATTGCATGAAGGAAAAGGGCTTAGTTATTTATGGGTTTGTTATAATGAGCAATCATGTTCATTTGCTCATAGGCAAAAAAGGCGATCAAAGTCTATCAGCTATTATGCGGGATATGAAAAAGTTTTCGTCTGTTAAAATTATCAGGGAGATCATAGAAAATCCGATGGAAAGCCGAAAGCACTGGATGCTTAAACTCTTTTCCGATACAGGAAAAGCAAATTAAATAATACCCATTATCAGCTATGGCAGCAAGAAAATCATCCGATAGAAATTGAACCCAACTCAAATATGTTTGATCAAAAATTGGATTATATTCATCAAAACCCCGTTAAAGCGGGATGGGTCAACGAGGCTTCTGCATATGTTTATAGCAGCGCTTCTAATTATGAAGAAAAAGGTGGCATTTTGAGTGAAGTTGAAGTAGTATATTAACCTCAAAAGGCACAAGTTATCCACCCTCATGCCTGCCACGCAAGACTTGCGCCAGTCTAAGGCAATTTTTGAATTGTATAGGATGCTTTACTAATTATAAAAAGTCCACGAAACGCCAAACTTCAGGATGGCATCCTGTTGCGGATAGCGGTTTACTGTGTAGTAGCCTTTGCTCCATGCACGCTGATTGATATAATCATAAGCAACAAACAGGTTGGTTCGCTGTAAAGTTGCTTTGAAGAACACTCCAAATATAGGGTATGATGAAAAAGTTACGTTTGCGCCGTTATAAAATTGACCCAGGCCCGGGGCATATGAAGGGGCAACATATTCTGTGTTATACCTTCCATTTATACCCATACTGGCGTGTAGTACATTAAGCAAAACCCTGTTAACATACAGGCTGCTGTAAGCATATACTTCAGGCGTACGAAGCGTGTTTTGATAGTCGGTTTTTTGATATACGACATAGTTATCAAAATGCAGGCTCCTATAAGCGAAGTTTTTACCCAGGCTTATTTTTAACAGGTTGATGGAACTGCCAAGTTGCGCCGGGCGTACATCACTGCCACCATCCTGTGCCGTAAAATACAGGTAGTTGCTAATCAAAAAATACTCAGCTTTTAAATCAATTTGCAGGGCATTGTTAATGTAATTGAACGATGCGCTGGTAGTTTTCTGATTGCTGAAATCGTTATGGAAAATATAATGATTGGAGATCCAGTTGTTATAAACCAACGGCGGCGAGCTGTTTTGCGAATAGGCCTCTAAAACGATCTTACCAGTTTTTTGGCCGCCTGCCAGGGTAAGTTTGGCATCATACAAATAGTTGCCAAAGTCACGGCCCTGGGCAATTTGCCTGAAATCTGCATCAAGGGCTATACGATCGCTGAAACGGTATCCCAGTTTAGCTTTCAGCGTAATGTCCTGAAATGTATTGTGCTGTACTTTATCCTGGTGAATGTATTTTGCACCGTATTGGTTAAGCGTGGTATCACTTACATACTGGTTATAAGAGTAAAAGTCATGCACAAGGCCCAGATCAAGCTTGAGCTCATTCTTAACAAATTTCACCGATTTGCTTCGGAGGTAAAAACTGTACGAAAACTCATTTTGAATATGCGTGACGACTGTTGAATCCCGCGATCGGTTATTACTGTAATAATAATCGGGGAACACATTATAGGTATCAACTCCGCTTTGCTTATAAAGGTACCTGCTGTTTGAGATATGAAGAGTATGTGATACGCGTTGGGTAGGCAGGATCTTTGAGTTATCCTTGCCTTTATTTAGGCTGTCTATCCGACCTAAATAGTAAAACTGTTTAATGTAAAGTCCTTTATCGTTCCAGTTTTCATAACTATAAGGCAGTCGTACCGCTGCCCTGTCTTTTGAAAAGGCATTGTTTACATTGGTGCTGGTAAATACCGAATCGTTGAGGATACTGCCCGTTTCGGGGGCCTTGAGATTGTTAAACAACAGGTTGGCCAGCAAGTTGTACCGTTTGCTTTTTGATTCGTACCAGGTAAAAATGGATGCATTCAAATCACTTACGTTTTGGCCCAGCACGTTGTTATAGTTATAAAAGCCCTTTGATCCGTTGAAATTAAGGTTAAAGCCAATATTCCAGTTGGGCTTTATGTTTTGGGTATGGACGATATTGAATAACTGGATAGCCGAGCCACCAAAGGCATTGTACAATGTAAGCTTGGTATAGGGTACCCGGGTATTATAGTAATTAATATCCTGAGGTTTTAACGCGTAAATATCAAGGGCATGCAGACCGAGGTCAAAACCGATAGTCCTGCTGGGCTCAAAAAGTAGAGGCCGTTGCGATAAGCCAATATTACCCAAATGGATCCGCGGGCTGCGTGGATCAATAAGTGGGCTATAGATCTCGAAATTTGTAATACCGGTATCAATCGGAAACAACTGCGTACTATCGTTCAGCAAGCGCTCGTTGGTAACGCGGATAAATTTGGAACTGAAGACTACCGAATCCTTTTTGTTTTCTTCTTTACGGCGCAAACTGTCCAGGAGCTGATCGTCGGTCATTTGTTTTTCCTGACGGCGCGCAGTATCGCGGGTGGGCAGGTTGCGTGGATTAGTTCGGGTACCGTATTGCGCAAAAGCGGCCTGTACCGACAGGCACATCAGCAATAAAAAAATATATTTGAGCTTTTGGCGCATTAATTACCGGCTATCAGTTCTTTAAGTATCAGGGTCATTTTAGGTTCGGCTTCCTGCGCAATAGCAAGGATCTCCTCAAGCGTTATCGGCTTCAATATTTCAGGGAAGCCTTCGTCAGTTAATACTGAAATGGCAAATGTTGGGATGCCCATGTGGTTGGCAACAATAACTTCGGGCACAGTGCTCATACCAACCGCATCGCCTCCAATAATGCGCAGGTACTTGTATTCGGCACGGGTTTCGAGGTTAGGGCCGGTTACCGCTACGTAAACGCCTTTATGGCAGGTGATATTATTTTTTTGCGCAATAGCTAAACCTTTCTCGATCATATCATGGCGGTAAGGTTCGCTCATATCCGGAAACCGTGGGCCAAGCTCTTCATAATTACGACCAACCAGCGGGTTTTGCGGTTGCAGGTTAATATGATCTTCAATGATCATCAAATCGCCTTTTTTAAAATCGGGGTTAAGCGAACCGCTGGCGTTTGATACGTAAAGCGTTTTGATGCCCAGGTATTTCATCACTCTCACCGGGAAGGTGATTTGTTGCATATTATAGCCTTCGTAATAATGTAAGCGGCCCTGCATGGCAACAACTTTAACACCTGCAAGCGTACCAAAAATAAGTTTGCCCGAATGGAACTCCAACGTTGAGATCGGAAAATCAGGTATGTTAGAATACATGAGCTGTTTTTCAACCTCAATTTCTTTTACCAGGCCTCCAAGACCGGTACCTAAGATAATCCCCACTTCGGGTACAAAATCGCCTATTCGGTTTTTGATGTATTGCGCGGTGCCTTCAATATTGTCTAACATATGTTTGTATTAATTCGTCAAATTGTTGTTGCCCGTTATTTAAAAAACTAATGCCTATGGGCAGCACCAAAACGGGCAGTTTTTTAACCATCGGAAGCAGGTCCTGTTCCCCTAAACGTTGTGCATCCTTTTCTGTTGTGATGATCACTTTTTTTTGTGAGGAGCAGGCCGAAAAATCATTGGCAAGTTTACTGATATTTTTTAAGCTAAAACGGTGATGGTCGGGATAATTGTGATGAACAAGCAGTTCGGTTTGCTTTTTCAGATATGCCAGTAATGGCTTAGGATTAGCTATCCCTGTGAGCAGGAAAACCGTAGTTTGCTTGTCGATAGCATTGGCAACC
Source organism: Mucilaginibacter sp. Mucisp86 (assembly GCF_047324315.1). Lineage (NCBI taxonomy): Bacteria > Pseudomonadati > Bacteroidota > Sphingobacteriia > Sphingobacteriales > Sphingobacteriaceae > Mucilaginibacter > Mucilaginibacter sp. Mucisp86. Next base: position 1,693,993 of record NZ_CP168503.1, on the reverse strand, counting down.
GTTGCTCCCTCCATAGTTTGAGCGGGAAGATAGTTAATAGTAGTGAAAAATAGCGACTGGTGAGGATAAGGCTTGATCCGTTTAATTACCCGGCCCTGTTCAAGATCGGTAAGGGAGGCAGGGCATTTACTGATGATGATCGCATCTGCCCTTTTGCGCCCGGCAAATGATTCGCGCAGGTTACCCGCCGGCAGCAGGAAGTGAGGCTCGTTAACCCGGCTATAATCAAAAAGTAAGATGCTCATGCCCGGTTCAAGTGCCCGGTGCTGGTAAGCATCATCTAAAATGATAATATCATGATTGTCTTTCAATTGTTCAACACCGGTTACACGTTTTTCGCAAACGGCAACATCAATATCCGGAAATTTATGTTTGAATTGTGCAGGCTCATCGCCAATATCGGAGGCTTTGCTTTCGGCAGATGCCATTAAAAAGCCTTTTGTGGTGCGACCATAGCCCCGGCTGAGTGTGCTTATTTTATAACTGTCTTTTAACAGTCTGATCAGGTATTCGGTCATGGGGCTTTTGCCGGCACCGCCAACGTCAAGATTACCTACAACGATAACCGGCATATCAAACCCGGAGCTTTTGAAGATGCCCCGGTTATAACACCAGTTACGGATCCCCACAATAAGGGCATAGATCAGCGAAAAAGGGATTAAAAGCCAGCGGATAAATTTCATATATAGCCCGTAAAGATAGGTATATACGTATATAAATATAAACGTATACGCAATTTGCTATATGCTGATAATAATTGGACCGGGGGTGACTTTGCTCTTTTTAATATGTCTTTTTATTAGAGGCACAAGCTTTGATAATTCGGCATGGGTATTAATTGGAGCAATTAATACGAAAACACTGATGGTGTACTTTTTAAAGTTTTGTAGATGTTGGAGATTTTTATCAAAAGTTAATAAGGCATCAAAACCTTACTGAGTAAAAGTTTTAAAAGCCCTCCATTTTTTATACCGTTCCACCCTTTATCGGTTACAGTATATACTTCGTGTTCGGGAAAATCAAGTTTTAATTTTTTAGGGAGATTCTCATCAAGCAACAGCTTCATAGAGTTGGGTGATATTCTTTGAGGTTACGATTTTACTGGCAATATCTAACAGTGCAATGGCCTGTTCTTTTTTTACAGATGGAAAATCTTCTAAAAAATCGGCAAGCGAAATCCCGGCCTCCAGATGATCAAAGAGTGTATCAACGGGTACTCGTGTGCCGGCAAACACAGGCTGACCTCCCAAAATATCATGATCTATATTAATCACTTCACGGATCTCCATGGTTGCAAAATTAAAGTTTGACGCGCGAGCCTTTTTGGGGCCGCCATTTATTAATAGCCTTACGCGTTTTATTGATTGTTGCAATTTGCTTATCAGAGAAAGTAGGAGCAAGCAATAAAAATGACTCCAATTCTTTTAGTTCATTGTTATCAAACCCTATATCTACCTGAACTTGCATACTCAAATTTACAAAATTTATTTAATTAACGTTTCACATGGTTATGGCATCAATCTATCACCCCAAACTGCTTTAAATGATGCGTAAAATGTTTGCCATGCCAAATGATCCATTCGTTATAATCCAATGGACCGAAGCCACCGTGAATCACTTTAAGGTCAAGCGTGTTGAAATGCCTGTCGAACGTATCCAACTCTTTCATTAATTGATTAATAGCTGTTTCCAGGTCAGGGTAGGTTAGCGTTTCGGGTAACTCTTCTAAAATGATATTGCGGGGCATTTCATTATCGGTATAAATACCATTCTGCTTACGTGCCGCGGTGTTTTCATGAGGCCCATCCCAGGTTGGTATTTTAACGCCGTTGGTGTATTGAACCTGAGTTATAAGATGTTCGATCATTTGTTGAGGCGTCATTTTACCACAAAGCGGCTTAGCCTGCGCATCGATGTTAAGCAATAAGCGGTACAGTACTTTGCGGTTGGTGATATCAACAAAATGGTTCATGTGCTACGCGAGTTTTTGTAAATATAGAAAACATAGTTTTGAGTAGTACCTCCGGGTTGAACGCATAGTTGCTCAACGATTAAAAATTTGTATTTTCATTTTTCCAGATCGCTCATCTCATGAAACATAAACTCACCCTGCTGTTGCTGTTATTGGCAGCATCAGCTTTTGCTCAAACTGATGGTAAACTCACCGCTAAATTGAATGATGCGGTGAAAGATTTTCACGGACAGGTTGGCATTTATGTGCATAATCTTAAAACCGGTAAAACTGCGGAGATCAATGCCGATACCCTGTTCCCAACGGCAAGCATGATCAAAGTAAGTATTCAATGCGGGGTGATGGATAAGATAGAAAAGGGCGAACTGAAATATAACCAGAAACTGGGTTATCGCGATTCGCTGCTTTACGCCGGTGAAGACCTGCTGGGTTCGTTTAAAGATAAAGACACCGTGCAGCTAAGCAAAGTTGCCATGCTCATGATCACCATGAGCGATAACACTGCAAGCCTTTGGCTGCAAAAGCTGGTGGGAAGCGAGTATATCAACAACTGGCTCGATCAAAATGGTTTTAAAGTAATGCGGGTAAATTCAAGAGCTCCCGGGAGGGAGGCTATGCGCAAAATATACGGTTGGGGGGTAAGTACCCCGCGCGAAATGTGCCGATTGTTTACCATGATCCGCGAAGGAAAAGCTGTGAGCCCGGCAGCCAGCGAGCGAATGTACCGTAACATGGGCCGCATTTATTGGGACGAGCATGCGTTGTCGCAGATTCCGCCTTATGTGCATACCATATCCAAACAGGGCGCTGTTGATGAATCTCGCTCAGAAACAGTGCTGGTTAACGCCCCACATAGTGACTATGTATTTTCGATCATTACCAATCATAATACCGATACCAGCTGGACGCCCGGCAATGAAGCAGGCCTGCTGATCAAAAAAATATCGGCCCTGCTATGGCATTATTTTGAACCTGCTGATAAGTGGCGGCCGGCCGATGGAGTAGATAAGTTTATGTTGAATGAGTAGGCTGTATTGTTTCCTGCTATAAATTCATCTGCCCCAAGTGATCTGCGAGTAACTATCGGCGAACCTGAAAAAAAGTGATAGCGTGTAAAATATATTTAAAGGATGGTGTGAGAGGCCGCGTTAGTGATAGGAGCGGATACCGGCCTTGTGGCTAATGCCTGTGTAGTATGAGCGGATAGCACGGGCCGCAGGCAACGCCCATATTTATAAATATTGATTAAAAGACACATCTCCCACAAGGCACCATTGTTTTCACCTGCGTATAAAACGTTTCTTCTTAACCCATCATGTAAGCATTGGCATACCCCAAAAAACGCAGATGATATATTTTATAAACTTTAAGTAATATTTATGCGGGATAGCTGTTAATTGTTTGTCAATTGCTATTATTGACAATCGATTACAATGTGTGATCCGTACACATTTAACTACACCTATTTTATGCGTAAATTATTTACTTTATTACTACTTATTATTATTGCATTTTCGGCCCGGAGCCAAACCTCGGGTGATTTTTCGGGCACCGTTACCGATAGCAAGAATCAACCTGTTGCAGGCGCTTCTGTGTACCTGCTCAATACCAACTACCAAACTGGCGCCGACAAAAGCGGGAAGTTTGTTTTAAAAAATATAACTACCGGAAAATATACACTGCATATCAGCGCTATTGGTTACGCGGCCAAAAACATACCGGTAAATATGATCGGTACCAGTCGCCCGATAACAATTCAGTTGAATGATGCCAGCAACCAGTTGGATGAAGTTACGGTATCGGCCCAAAAAACAGAAGAACAGGCCCAGCGTGTACCATTCAGTATCTCAACACTATCGGCCAAACAGATACAGGATTACAGGCTTTGGGATTTGAAAGACCTTACCGCTATTGTACCTAACTTAAACTCAGGCGCCCCCGGCGATGGCCGTACTGTTACAGGCATCCGTGGTATTGTTACCACATCGTATGATCCTGCTGTTGCAACCTATGTTGATGGTGTAAACCAATATGGGCTGGATACTTACATCCCTCAATTGCTGGATGTGGATAGGATAGAAGTTTTACGTGGTCCGCAAGGAACGCTTTATGGCCGTAATGCTACTGGCGGTGTTATCAATGTGATCACCAAACAACCATCAAATACCTTGAGTGGTTTTGCCGGAGTTGACGTTGGTAATTATAATCAGCAGCGGTATACCTTAGGCATTAAAGCGCCATTGGTAAAAGATAAGTTGTATTTAGGCGTAGCCGGAATCTATTCGGGTTTTAATGGCTTTTATACCAATACGTTTAATAATACACATTTTGATAAACAGCATTACTTTTTGGGTAACTATTACCTGAAGTTTTTGGCTACCTCAAAGCTTGCTTTTACGCTGAATGTTAAAAACTACAATAACCGTAATAACGGCGCATTCACTTTGGCCGGTTCGCCTGATGAGGCTCTGAGCCATCCGTTTGAGGTTAATCAGAATGCCACCACCAAAATGGTTGACAATACCTTCCAGTCATCGTTAACGGCTAACTACAGTGGCAATGATTTTAACTTTACCTCGCAAACATCTTACCAGGTAAATAACCGTTATTATACAACACCTATCGATGGCGACTTTTCACCTATCGATGCGGTATCTATCGTAAACAACTACGGTGGCAAATGGAATAAAGTAAAAACTACCATCCAGGAATTTCGCTTTACCTCTCCGGCTTCATCAACCTCAAAACTGAAATGGGCAGCAGGTACCTATGGCTTTTATCACTACGCGCCAAACAGGCAGGGTACCTATTTTGGTGATGATGCTGCCGCGGTTGGCTCACCTATAACCGATTTTACAAGTATCAACACCAATACCGACCGTAATTATGGCATAGCTGTTTACGGGCAAGCTACTTATGCTGTAAGTGAACAATTTGATATTACAGCTGGTTTGCGCTATGATTATGAGCATAAAAAAGAAAATGTAATGGGCGAGTTTCTGCCAAACGGAGGAGAATCGGTTGTTACCCGCTCGGATACATCGTCAACGGCACATTACAAAGCTTTTACACCTAAAGTTAGTTTGGCTTACCACGTATCGGCACATAACAATTTGTTTGCTACCTATAGCCGTGGTTTCCGTGCGGGTGGTATTACAGAATTAGGTTCCGATCCATCATCTCCGCCACTTTATTCTTTCAAGCCGGAATACAGCAATAATTTTGAAGTAGGTTCAAAAAACGACTTTTTAGATAACCGCCTGCGTGTAAACGTAACCGCGTTTTATACCCGTATTACCGATGCACAGGTGCCAACGCTGGTGCTGCCCGATGCCATCACCATCACTAAAAATGCAGGTAAGTTAAGCAGCAAAGGCATCGAGGCCGAAATCAACGCCACACCAGTTAAAGGCCTGGAGTTTGATTACAACTTTGGTTATACCCATGCCCGTTATACTACATTGGTAGTTGGTAACAATGGCGAGGAAGTGAACCTGAAAGGCAATAAGCAAATTTATACGCCTAACATCACCAGCATGCTGGCACTGCAGTATGGTTATGACCTGGGCGGCCCGCTGAAAACTAAGCTGATTGCCCGTGGCGAATGGCGCTACCTTGGCGACCAGTATTTTGACCTCGCTAACCAGATTGAGCAAAAAGGCTACAGCAAGTTTAATGCAAGGGTAGGTGTAAGCACCAAAAGGTTCGGTCTGTTTTTCTGGGAGAGTAACATCGCCAATAAAAAATACATTGATTATGCCTATGATTTTGGCGCGACACACTTAGGTAATCCGCGTACTTATGGGGTATCGTTGAATACTACTTTTTAATCTTACCTTCTTATAGAAAAATGTCATTTCGACGAGCATAAAGGACAGAAGGGGTGGCTGCGAGGAGAAATCTTCTACGCTATGCTTAAGGCACGTTTAGGCGTATAAGGTTTCTCTTTCGCCCAGGTACTCTAATCTCTCCCGCTCAATCGAAATGACATTTTTATTTTAAGATATTTAGTTATTCTGCCCTATGCCATCCCGGATATTTTTTGTTAATTAAATCAAAATCTGATCGTTAATAAAACCTTGATCTTCATGAAAAAGAATATCCTGCCGCTGCTCATTGCTATTGTTAGTATTGCCATCACTTTTCCTGCGCACTCGCAGGTGATTACCAAATATGGCGATAATGTAAGTACCCTTGATGGTATCATGAAGGCCTATTATGGTGTGGTCACCGTTAAGAAAGGCGAAAAGGTAAGCTATGAGCGCGACAGTCTGCTGCATATTGCCAATGCCCATGTTGGCGCGGGGTATATAGATAAGCAGGGCAAGCAGCAGTTTAGTTATATGACCCTGAAGCAATACCATAAACTGGCCGATCCATCACTGTCAAAAAATGGTTTTGATGAACGCGAGATAGCCCGCCGGGTTGAAAAATTTGGCAGTATTTACCACGTATGGAGCACATACGAATCACGTAACACAGCCAATGGCCCTGTAACCGAACGTGGCATCAATAGTATTGAGTTGTTTAACGATGGCACCCGCTTCTGGATCCTGGCCTGGTTTTATGACGGCGAACGGAAGGATAATCCAATACCGGCGGAGTATTTGAAATAGATTTTTAGTTCATAGATGATAGTTCATGGTTCATAGCTTTTGCTTCGACATTTTTACCATGATCTATGAACCATGAACTATAAGCTGTTACTATGATCTATGAACCATCAACTATGAACTCATTTGAACAGAAACAAAAAACTGCTAACTTCACCGCCCTGAAATCATATACTTTAATTATGAAATTATTAGAAGGAAAAACCGCGTTGGTTACCGGCGCGTCAAAAGGAATAGGCCGTAAGATTGCCGAAAAATTTGCCGAGCATGGCGCTAACGTAGCTTTCACTTATTTATCATCAGTTGAAAAAGGTCAGGCGCTTGAACAGGAACTGCAAAGCTTTGGCACCAAAGTAAAAGGCTACCGTTCTGATGCTTCCAAGTTTGAGGAAGCTGATAAACTGATCACCGATATTGTTGCTGATTTTGGCACGCTTGATATTGTGGTTAACAACGCAGGGATCACTAAAGACGGCCTGCTGATGCGCATGACCGAGGAGAACTGGGATGAAGTACTTGATGTAAACCTGAAATCGATATTCAACGTTACCAAGGCAGCTTCAAAAATCATGATGAAAAACCGCAAAGGTGTGTTCATTAATATGAGCTCGGTTGTTGGTGTGCAGGGTAATGCTGGCCAGGCCAACTATGCCGCTTCAAAAGCAGGTATTATTGGTTTCTCTAAATCGGTAGCTAAAGAGCTGGGTTCACGTAACATCCGAACTAACGTTGTTGCCCCGGGCTTTATCCGTACCGAAATGACCGAGGTGCTCGACCCTAAAGTTGTTGAAGGCTGGGCAGCAGGCATTCCGCTTAAACGTCCCGGCGAAACCGAAGACGTAGCCAATGCCTGTGTATTCCTGGCTTCAGATATGGCCGCTTACATCACCGGACAGGTTATCCCTGTTGATGGTGGTATGTTGTAAGCATACGCCCCTCTAAATCTCCCCCAAAAGGGGAGACTTGAAAAGCTTTTTTTAAGCCCTCTCCTTTGGAGAGGGTTGGGTGAGGTTAAAAACTTATTCCCCTCTTTTCACAATAATTTCGCATTTTGCAGGTAATGTTTATTGGGCCGGATGCCCCGCGCCTTTGACAACGATACTATAAGCTACAAATGTTTTCACTTACATGGGGTTCTGTTTCGGGATGGTGGTTGCCTGCCGGCTTATTGCTTGGTTTGGCATATGCCTGGCTCATGTACCGCAAGCCGGTTGAACTTGGTAAAAACTTACGTTATATCCTGGCTGTCATCCGCGCTGTTACTGTATTTTTCATAACTGTTCTGCTCATTTCTCCATTGGTGAAAACGGTTAAATATGAGCCGCAAAAACCTTTAGTCCTCATCGCCCAGGATAATTCATCATCTATCAACACATTTAAACCGGTTGGGTTTAATTCCACAGCGTTTATTGATGATCTGGCTAAACTCAAACAGCAGCTTGGCGATAAATACGATGTGCAGGAGTTTAATTTCGATAAAGATCTGCATCCTGGCTTCTCAAAAAACTTTAGCGGTAAACAAACCGATATTGCGGGGGCACTGCATCAGCTTAACGACAGGTTTACCAATCAAAACATCGGCGCGTTGGTATTGGCGACAGATGGTTTATACAACCAGGGTAACGATCCGCGATATGAGGCCAGGAATATCAAAACCAGTATCTACACCATAGCCCTTGGCGATACCACCGCTAAGCGCGACCTGCTCATTGGCAACGTAAACTACAACAAGACCGCCTTTTTAGGGAACGACTTTGTGATAGAAGTGCTTGCCACGGCTTATCAAAGCAAGGGCGAAAACATGAACCTTACGGTTACTGAAGATGGCAAACAGGTTTATACGCAAAGCATCCCGGTTACCGGAAATGATTTTAAAAAAATCGTCCCCATAAAACTGAATGCCTCAAAAAAAGGGCTCCGGAAGTTTAATATCAACATTGCGCCCATAAAAAACGAACTCTCCACCCAAAACAATACCGAAACCATTTATGTGGAAGTGTTGGATGCAAGGCAAAAAGTTTTGCTGTTATATAATGGTCCGCACCCCGATTTAACGGTAATTAAACAAGCTATAGAAACTAATAAAAACTTTGAGGTAAAGGCGAGTTCCCTTGCCGATGCAGCTGCCATTAAACCTGCCGATTACAGCCTAGTGATCCTGTATCAACTTTCGGCCGGGGAATATGCCCCGATAAAGAATTTTATAGCTAAAAGCAAAACGCCGGTTTGGTATATAGTGGGCTCGCAAAGTAATTTGCAGGCGGTTAACAGCGAACAAAACACCATACGCATAAGTGCAGGAAGGGCCGAAACACAGGAGGTGATGCCGTTGCCCGTGAATGATTTTACAGCTTTTACGCTGTCTGATTCGGCAAGGAGAAAGATTGCCGTCTTTCCGCCGTTGGTGGCACCCTTTGGGAGTTATGGAACAGGTACCGGCACTTCGGTTTTATTGAAGCAAAAGATCGGCGCTGTAGTTACTACATATCCGTTACTTGCCTTCGGCGATGAGGCTGGTAGGCGTGTAGCTGTGCTTGCAGGCGAAGGGATTTGGCGCTGGCAATTGTCCGAATTTCAAAATTATGGCAGCCGGAATGCTACAGATGAACTGTTGAGCCAAACAGTACAGTATTTAACTGCAAATGCCAATCGACAGCGTTTTCGTGTCTATCCGGCACGTAACGTATTTGATGAAGGTGAAAATGTGATCCTCAACGCCGAATTATATAACGACGCCCTTGAACTTATCAATACCCCCGATGTAAAGATAGAGCTGAAAAGCGCGGCGGGGAAAAACTACAGCTTCTTGTTTACGCGCACAGGGCAAAGTTACCAGTTAGATGCCGGAGCGTTGCCTATAGGTGAATACACATACAACGCCTCAACTCAAAATGGAAAGCAGGATTTTAAAGCCGCGGGGCAATTCACCATAAAACCACTAAACCTCGAAGCCCGCCAAAGTGCCGCTAACCATTCGCTGCTTAATGCGCTGGCTAAGCAAGGCGTCGGGCAAATGATCAAACCTTCACAGATTAGCCTGCTTGCCGATCTGATCCGCAAAAACGAAAATATCAAAACGGTGGTTTACGAGGATAAACATTACAGCGATCTGATAGATATAAAATGGTTGTTTGGGTTGATCCTGTTACTGCTATCAACCGAGTGGTTTTTGAGGAAGCGGGAAGGAGAGGTTTAGGTAGTAGAGTCAAGACGGTAAGATTCAGGAGTAGAGAAGGCAAGGCCTCGCTTTTTTTGCTTCTTCTTACTTCTCCTTGCTCTCCGGCACTACCACATAAACGTCCTCGTTGGCTTTTTTCATGAGGTATTTTTCGCGGGCAAATTTTTCCATTTGCTGGGGGTTGGTGGTCAGTTCTTTAAGCTCTTTGGTCACCTGGTCGGTTTGGGCTTTGTAGAAATCGCGCTCAAGCCTTAGTTTTTTAACTTGTTGGTGATATTGGTATTGGGAAAAAAGATCGTTTCTGTCAAAAAATATCATCCACACCACAAAAGCAAGGGTAACCAGAAAAAACTTGTTCTTGAAAAGATCTATAAGGCGTTTCATTGATACCGGCTGTATGATTTTCATTTAAAGCTATTTAATTTTTTCGACGGATACAAATTTAGTTTATTGGTTCATTAGTTCATTGGTGGTTAAGTTGTCCAACTTTTATTACAGAGATGATTTACTGCGACTTAATTTTAGCGCCTTTACCAATGAACTAATGAACCAGTGAACTAATGAACTATGCTCTTCTCGCTCCACTCATGCCGCTTTTGCCGCCGGGTTTACCGGCTTCTGAACGGCTACCGCCTGATCTTTTATTGCCACCTGAACGGTTGTTGCCTGCCGAACGGCTGTTGCCGCCACCACCAGACCTACGGTTGCCGCCACGACCACCGCCGCCGCCACTTTGACCGCCACCTGAACCACCTTTTTTAGGTGCTTCGTTTATTTTAGCCGCCATAGCCGCCGGACTAAGTGGGTAAGGGTGACCTTCCTCAACCGGGATTTGTTTGGCTATCAGCTTGTGGATGTCTTTCAAAAATTCCAGTTCTTCGGCATCGCAAAATGAAAACGCTATACCATTGGCGCCAGCCCGGCCTGTACGACCGATGCGGTGCACGTAGGTTTCAGGGATGTTTGGCAGTTCGTAATTTATAACGTGTGTAAGCTCGTCAATATCAATACCGCGGGCTGCTATATCAGTAGCTATCAACACACGCGTTGTGCGGTTTTTAAAATTAGTTAACGCACGCTGCCTTGCATTTTGTGATTTATTACCATGGATGGCTTCGGCGGTGATGCCAACACGGTTAAGGTCTTTCACTACTTTGTCGGCACCGTGTTTGGTACGGGTAAACACCAGTACCGTTTTTATACTTTTATCTTTCAGGATGTGTATCAGCAATGATTTTTTATCTCCCTTATCCACATAATAAACCGCTTGTTGTATAGTATCGGCGGTAGAAGAAACCGGGGTAACTTCAACCTTTTCGGGATTGTTCAGAATACTATCTGCCAGGCTCTGGGTCTCTTTTGGCATGGTGGCCGAAAAGAAGAGGGTTTGCCTTTTGGCAGGTACTTTGGCTATGATCTTTTTAACATCATTAACAAAGCCCATATCAAGCATGCGGTCGGCCTCATCCAGTATCAGGAATTTAACATGCTCCAAATGAACATAACGCTGGTTCATTAAATCAAGCAAGCGACCCGGGGTTGCCACTAAAATATCAACACCACGGCGCAAAGCATCAACCTGCGGGTTTTGTGATACCCCGCCAAATATTACCAGATTTTTAAGGCCTGTATGGTTACCGTAATTGGTAAAACTTTCACCAATTTGCAAGGCAAGTTCGCGGGTTGGAGTTAAAACCAATGCTTTAATGGTTTTTTGCTCCTTGTGGGCTATCCTGTCCTGGTGTAATAACTGCAGGGTAGGGATAGCGAATGCCGCGGTTTTGCCGGTGCCGGTTTGGGCACAACCTAATAAATCCCTGTGTTGTAATATAATAGGAATGGCTTGCGCCTGTATTGGGGTAGGATTAGTATATCCCTCTGTTTTTAAAGCCTTGAGGATTGGCTCAATTAAATTTAAATTTTCGAATGACATTTGATCTTTTGTAATGTATAATGTGCTAACGCGAAAGCATAAGCGGATCTGAAGAGTTTGCTGGGCTCAAAACCGTAAGCGAACGGGTAATTACCCGCAAAGATACGCTTTTTATTGTTAAGAAAATTTTAAGAGCAAGAGCTGCACTGGATTAAGCTGCCAGCGTTTCGGTATCAGGAGCTCCCTGTTCCTTTTTTACCTTGCGGTCTTTTTGCCATGACTCCAATAAGATGAGGCCCATACCTATCATAATAGATACGTCGGCCACGTTGAATACGCCGGTTTGGAAGATACCGAAATTCATATGCATAAAGTCGGTTACACTGCCGTATAGCATCCTGTCATAAAGGTTGCCTGCGCCACCGGCTATAACCAAAACAATACCAATAGTGGTTAATTTACCTATTGACGGTTTTAACATTACATAAAACACCCCAAAGGCAAGTGCCAGTAATGGCAGTAACGACAACAAGATGAATTTCCATGGGTTTTGCAATGAGTCGCCAAGACTTAAAAAAGCACCCGTGTTTTCGGCATGAAGAATGGTGAAAAAGTTTTTGATAACAAAAATGTTATCACTGATGTGGATATGCTCCCTTACGTAAATTTTAGTAACCCTGTCAAGCCCAATGCTTACAACCAATATCAGCACTATCCCCAATATCCTCAAAATCCCTTTTCTGTTCATTAGTTTATTTTAACAATTTAATATAACGTAACTGCTTTGGTTTAATTATATGGCTTTGATTGCGGGTGCAAAGGTATGAAAATACTTGTTAGCAAGTATCTGTTTGTGGAAGATCCGAATTAAGTTAAGTGTAACAATTTTAAAAAAATGTCATGGGTAGGAACGAAGCATCTTCTTCGCCCTGTATAGCAGCCATGCTTGTTGAAGAAGATCCTTCGCTATGGCTCAGGATGACAAAGCGTGGCGGTTTATGCATTTCTATTCGGCCAGATTGTTAAAATAAAAAAGGCCATCTGCATAATACAGATGGCCTTTTGAAGTATTAAAAAGATTATTTTTTGAAGTATTTGAAATCTTTACCGATGAATTTAGCGTTAGCGCCTAATTCTTCTTCGATACGTAATAACTGGTTGTATTTAGCGATCCTGTCTGAACGTGAAGCCGAACCGGTTTTGATCTGACCGCAATTTAATGCAACAGCAAGGTCGGCAATGGTTGAATCTTCAGTTTCGCCCGAACGGTGGCTCATTACTGAAGTGAAACCGTTGGTTTGAGCTAAAGTAACTGCGTTGATAGTTTCGGTTAATGAACCAATTTGGTTTACTTTTACCAGGATTGAGTTAGCAATACCTTCGCTAACACCTCTTTGTAAACGTTTAGTGTTGGTTACAAATAAATCGTCACCTACTAACTGTACTTTTTTACCGATTTTGTCGGTTAAGATTTTCCAGCCTTCCCAATCGTCCTCAGCCATACCGTCTTCGATAGAGATAACAGGGTATTTTGCAACTAACTCGGCAAGGTAATCAGCTTGCTCAGCGCTGGTGCGGATAGCACCTTTTTCGCCTTCAAATTTAGTATAGTCGTATTTACCGTCTTTGTAAAACTCAGATGCAGCACAGTCAAACGCGATAAAGATATCTTCACCAGCTTTGTAACCTGCTTTTTCAATAGCTTTTAAAATGGTTTCAACACCATCTTCAGTTCCTTCAAAAGTTGGAGCAAAACCACCTTCGTCACCTACTGCAGTTGATAAACCGCGGTCGTGAAGAATCTTTTTCAGGTTGTGGAATACCTCGGTACCCCAACGTAAAGCTTCAGAGAATGAAGGAGCGCCAACGGGCATGATCATAAATTCCTGGAAAGCAATAGGAGCATCAGAGTGTGAACCACCGTTAACGATATTCATCATCGGGATTGGCAGCGTATTAGCGTTTACACCACCAATGTAGCGGTATAAAGGCTGACGGCTTTCCTGTGCAGCAGCTTTAGCTACAGCTAATGAAACACCTAATATAGCGTTAGCACCAATTTTACCCTTGTTTTCGGTGCCATCAATCTCAATCATTAAAGCGTCGATAGCATTTTGTTCAAACACATCGATACCTTTTAATTCAGGAGCTAAAACTTCGTTTACATTTTCAACGGCCTTTAAAACGCCTTTGCCCATGTATTTTGATTTGTCGTTATCGCGAAGCTCAACGGCCTCGTGAACGCCGGTTGATGCACCAGATGGTACAGCAGCGCGACCAAATGCGCCGTTTTCGGTTAAAACTTCTACCTCAATAGTAGGGTTACCGCGCGAATCTAAGATCTGGCGGGCATGCACATCAATTATTATGCTCATAGTGAATTGTCAGAGTGTGGTTTGAATGAATACTATTAATAACGGCGGCTAAGTTAATGTGTAAATAAGGAAAACGCAATTGAAATTTTGTATTTGTAACGATTATAGGCAATTAATGATGTGATTTAACATGAAATTAATATGTAATGGGCTATTTTTTTACAAAAAGGATGATATCTGAACCCGAATTTGTTGAATTTGCCGAACTAAAGCGTGAATAAGTATTCAATAAATTCAGATAATTCGTTTAATTCGAGCTCGGGCAGAAGTATCCTGACAATCCTTCGATCTCAAAAATCATAGTTCATATTATAGCATTGCCTGCGGCCCGCGCTATCCACTCATACTGCACGAGGCCTTAGTCACATGGCCGGTATCCGCTACTATCGCTAATGCGGGCTTTAAGGTAAATAATACCTAATTCTCATCTCCGCTGTCGTGTCCTCACGACAGCATGCGTGCATTGATTTAATGCTGGTTAGTTGCCGTGAGGACACGGTAACTGGAAAATCAATCGGCAGTAGTAGGTACGTGCTCACGCAGAACCGCATTTTTACGCTGGATACGGTACATCAGGATCAGCATGATATTGTCTTTATCGCTTTTAGCTGTCGCCGAGTAATTATACTGGTTAATCCAGCCTGCCTGTAAGATCCACGATTTATCAAACTGGTAACCCAACGCAGCCGAAATTCTGTTGCGTTCAAAATTAGGGACTTTGTTGTTCAGGAATACCTCGTCAAAAGCAGAGATAAACCAGGTTTTAGCCACAATTTTAGTATTGTTCAACGGTACAAATACGTTAAGTCGGTATCTGAAGCGGTTACGATAATCACCGTTAACCCAGCGTTGTTCTACACGGTAGCGATGCTCTAATTTTATACGGTACAGAAACTGATTGCTGGTAATTTGTTCCCAAAAGCGTGTTTCGGTAATGGTAGGGCCCCGGCCAACATCCATATAGTCATAAGTTGTGTATCGGCCGCCGCCTAAAAGCGCTGTGAAATTTTTATCAATATCGTAACTTATGCCAGCCTTTGCTTCATAGTATTGAAACTGGCTGAAAACATTGTTGGTACGGGTTTGAAACTCGGTATAACCACCCCACTTATGAGCGCTGTCGCCAGGTAGCACAACGGTAACTATTCCCCAGGTGCCTACCTTTGAATCCTGGGCCTTAACGGTAATTGAACATGTAGTTAACAAAAAGAATACTAAGGCGGCAAAACTAACTGGTTTGATTATCATTACAGGAGTTATTTCTGCAAATATATTTCCTAAATGTTATCTGAATGTTAATATTAACATGGTTAATGTTAAATTAATGTTAATTATTGAACTGGCATTCTATTAGTAAATAGGATTGTAGACTTACAAAGTTTTTAAAACTTCGTAAGTCTGAATTTTACAAATTTTTATAGGTCGAAGTAAAGAGGCGGCGAGGTTGGTAATCCGCAAATCTCAAATTCCTGGCTCTTATTTCTAAAAGTCTTGCATCTTTCCCGCTATTCCCATTTAAATGTTTTCACTGCAACAGCATAAATGCCGATGAACCATGCAAAAAGTATCAGCAACTGGTGGGTAACATCGCCTAAACCAGCTCCTTCAAACGCTACCTTACGCATAGCGTCATTTAAATGCGTAAGCGGTAACACCTTGCTGATATACTGCAGCCAATTTGGGAAGGCGGTGATTGAAAAAAACGTACCCGAAAGCAGGAATTGCGGCAATGTAATAATATTAGAAAGCGGCGGCACCGAGCTTTCGTTTTTGGCAATGCCCGATACGGTAAAGCCAAAGCCCATAAAAATAATCAGTCCGATGGCCGAGAGCACCAGCATGTTTAATACTGTTGTAATGCCGTGTATCAGCGTGAAGCCAAACATATAATGGCCAACCAATATGATAAACAATGAGCCTAACAGCGAAAACGCCAGCCTTGCGATAGCTTCACCTAAAACAATGCTGTAACGTTTAACCGGGGTAGCAAAAAAACGCTTGATAACCAGCGTTAAACGCAAACTCAGGAATACAAAGGCTGTACCAAAAACGCCGCTGCTTAGCAACGAAAAGCCCAACTGTCCGGGCAAAATAAAGTCGATATATTTATATGGGCGACCGCTTATAGTTTCTTCTTTAAGATCGATTAATTTGGGTACCTGAACAGTTGTGTATGATTGGATACGCTTCAACTCTTCTGATTGAATACGATAAAAGATGTTGTTCAGGGCTGATTTTAACACGCTTCCCTTATCGCCCGATGCCTCGCTGTACTGCACATGAACGGTCATGGCCGCCGGTGGTGCAAATGGCTTAAGGTCAAGAACTGCATCTATATTTCCCTTTGCCAGATTTTTGCTCATTTCATCGGCCGATTGATCAGTAATGAGGTGCATGATCTTGTTTTTTTTCAGCGCCATGTAAACCGGGTTACTGGCAGAAGTATCGCTGCCCTTAGCTATGCCCACATCTATTGACATGCCACCGCCGCCAATATTGGCAAAAACAATAATAAATATTAACGGGAAAGCCAGTGTAAACACTACCGCCGAAGGGCTGCGTAATATCGACCGGAAACTTGCACGGGCAATTGCCAGGGTTGCTTTTGTATTGCTGTAAGGTTTGTTCATTCTTTTATGTCATTTGCCATTAGGCGTCATTAGGTCATTGAGTCATTTTGTCTGTCGGCGTCATTAGGGCATGGAGCATTTTAGAGTGCTAACTGCAAACTTAAAACTGCATACTGGCTCCCCCTTCAGGGGGCCGGGGGTTATCCTTCCCGCCATTCTTTACCGGTGAGATTGATAAATACGTCTTCCAGGTTGGCGAGTTTAACCTGCTTTTTGCGTTCAAAACCGGAGGCTACCAGCTCGTCAATAAAATGGTCGGGGGTATCAATGCCGATGATGTGGCCGTTGTCTACAAAGGCAACCCGGTCGCACAGTACTTCGGCTTCATCCATGTAGTGGGTGGTAATTACCACTGTAGTGCCCTGGTCGCGGATCTCACGGATCAAATCCCAGAGGTTACGGCGGGCTTGTGGGTCGAGTCCTGTTGTGGGTTCATCCAAAAATATGATCCTTGGGTTATTGATCAGCGTAGTAGCAATGGAGAAACGCTGTTTTTGTCCGCCGGACAGGTCTTTATATTTTGCCTTTGCTTTATCGGTAAGCGCTACTTTTTCCAGCATCTCCATCGGTGTTTTGTCAATGCCGTATAAACCTGAAAACAGTACTATCAGCTCCGACAGGTTAAGGTTAGGATAATAACCGGCAGCCTGCAACTGCACGCCTATACGCTTTTTGATACTATCAGCGTCGGTTTCAATATCAAAGCCGTCAACAATGATACTGCCGGATGTTTTGTTACGAAGGGTTTCTATAATTTCGAGGGTGGTTGTTTTACCGGCACCGTTAGGGCCAAGCAGGCCGAAAATCTCACCTTCGTAAACTTCAAAACTAATGCCTTTAACGGCTGCAAAATCGCCATAGTTTTTTACCAGGTTGTTTACAGTGATGATAGGTTGTTTTGTCATAGGGTAAAAATGCATCAGATTCATGAAATAACCATGAGTTTTTCGGTGAAGTACATAATTTTTACGGTGAAAAGGGGAGTTTTTGAGGAGACGTCATTGATCAGGCGGGTCCTGAAAAAATGTGATGACGTATAAATAAGAACATATAGTTTTGGGTTTTGCAGTTATGGTGCGTAGGCCAGCGTTAGGGATTGCAGTGTAAAGCCCACAGCGCGGGTTGGGTCTGCGGGCAGGAAAGGCGAGGACTTGCAACGGAAAGCCCGGGCCGCAGGTAACGCCCAAATTGATAATGAAAATAAAAAAAATATTTGATAATCAGAAGATTGCAATTGTGTTGTTATATAAGATACGAAGTAATCCCCGGTTTTCAGAATAGCCAATTAAGTTCGCTCTGTATAGTTTGGGATTGCTTCGTACCTCGCAATGACGACGGAGGGATACTTAAAGGTTGCTTTATTTTAATTACTCAGACTACCCCTTAGTACGAAGAAAATGAAAAAGCCCGGATGCTCATCATCCGGGCTAAAAAATACTGTTCGCAAATATTCCCCTTTCGGGGGATTAGCGGGCCTTTAATTCACTTTCAGATTTCAGCACTTTGCTGCCGTTTTTCTGTTCAATTTCATAAGCGGGCTCCTCTTTGCTGGCGTTGCGTTTAACTTTTGCGCCTTTTATAGTTTTGCTTACCGGCTTATCATGCTTTTTAACGATATGGCCTTCAGCTTCTGATTTTCCCCATTTCCAGGTTACTTCATCTCCCTTTTTCATACGCTTTACCTTTTCTGAATAACGTATGGGCTTTGTTATTGATTTGATAAAGGTGAAATAACCATCCCTCGGGGGCCGGGACATTATTTTATTAAATGACCGATTGAGTGCGCGATAGCAACGGCGTGTTCCGCGGCTTTCATTACCAAATGGATCAATTGAATTGCAAGTAGA
The DNA here is from genome assembly GCF_047324315.1 of Mucilaginibacter sp. Mucisp86. Classification (NCBI taxonomy): domain Bacteria; kingdom Pseudomonadati; phylum Bacteroidota; class Sphingobacteriia; order Sphingobacteriales; family Sphingobacteriaceae; genus Mucilaginibacter; species Mucilaginibacter sp. Mucisp86. The sequence goes on along the minus strand of NZ_CP168503.1, from coordinate 1,675,505 downwards.
GTTTTCATGGCATTTATTTGTTGTTGTTTAGTGGTCCAAAATTGCGCACAAATGCCTCCCTGCCGTTAGGCTTATTAGGCAAAGTAAGTATGGTTATCGGTGAACAGGGGTAAAACATCGGAGAAATGCCGGTAAAAAATTGATATTGTCGGTAAAACTTCCCGGAATGATGAAAGGCCATGTTGGCAATATATATGATTTTAATATTTTGCCTGATGTCAATTTTTATACACCAACAATTTTGTTACTTTTATTCTAAATAAGTACACAATTATCACCTAATTAATTATCACTAAATGAAAAGGACTGCCTTGTTGGTCGTGTTAATGCTATTGTGCGGCATCATTGTAAAGGCACAATTTAAATTTCTTGCCGAAAGCCCGGCCTTCGAAGAACCTGAGGCTGGAAGAGCCAAAATACTTCAGCTCAAAAATGGCAATACCATGTTTATTCTTATTGATTATAAAAAAGGAATGAACATCCGGATATATAATGCAGCACATCAGGAAACAGCCATAACTCATGTTGATGCATCATTCGGCAGTATTAATGCAGGTGTTAATGCGGTTTTTGAACTGGCCGGTGATGTTGTTATGATGATCAATGTAATTGATTCCCGTACACCTATGTTGTACCGTATTGTCATTGATGGTAAAACCGGCAATGTAAAGGACGACAAAAAAATAGCAGAGGTAAGTAAAAGAGGTATTTTTTTCGGCGAATCTGATGTTATATATGGCGGTTTGACGGCTCCTGACTTTTATGTACAGAAAGACCCTAACAGCGACAATTATGCTGTTGTAATATTTAGACGATTTGAATCTGAACAAAGTAAACGGATTGAGGTTATTGCTTACGGTGATGATAACAAGGAGATTAACCGGGCTTTTTATTCATCTCCGGAAGAGAAATATAAATATCTGCGCTGTGTGGATATGGCTGTTATTGGCAGCGAGAAGGTGAGCCTTTTGATATATGGCTACAACACCAAGGGGGCGAGTGCTAAAGATAGGTCGCTTATTTTGGCAAATTTAGATAAGGGTGCCAAAACCGTAAGTTTTACTGAGCTCGATTTTTCAAAAGATCTTATAGTTTACCAGGGAATTGTCCGCTATAACCCGGTAATGAAATCATTAATATTGTTAACACTGGTAAAAGAGAAAAGCAGAGATAACGGCTATATACCAATTATGGCTTTTGTTGACCCTTATGCAAAAAAAATAAACAGGGTTAATGTTGTTTCGCCTTCAGATCGGCTCAATCAATATTCAAAAAAAGGTTTCAGTGGGTTGCCGCAAAACCTGTATTTAAATGACGACGGCACATTTAGTATTGTATCTGAAGAAATGAAGACGTTAGTACAAGGCAGATATGTCAAAACAACTTTGGGCGATTTGGCGATAGTAAATTACAGCAAAACGGGTGAGTTTATCAATGACTATCTTATACGCAAGGATCAGGAATTACCAAATTGGTATTTAAATCCTTTTTATCAATCGGAGCGTGAGGGGACATTGCAGATCTTGGGAGATGGAAATCAATTTAAACCATTTGTGTTTTTGAGCGCAGGGCCTAAAAGTTTTGTTTTGTTTAATGATACCGAAAGGAATAACGATGCCCTGGAAAAAGGTAGCTTAGTGACTGTTAAAGCTGTAAGCAACTGTGATGGTTTTTACTATCCGCTTAAAGGCGTCGACCCTATTTTAAAACGCGATTACGTTTTTGGTAATCCTGCGGGTAAGCGCGATCATGACCTCGCGTTATTCTCTATATCTGACTATGATAGGAAAAACAATGTTTATGTAACACTGAAGCTTGAGAACCAACATGGTAATAAGGGTGTTAAATTGGTTTGGCTGCAACCGTAAATTAATGCTTGCCAAACACGAAAGCCGCTTTACAGTAAATAAAGCGGCTTTCGTGTTTTCATAGGTAGCTGATATATCAATTAACCAGGTTAGTCAATGCCTGGATAACCATGGTGCTGTGCTCCTGCAAGATGACTATAACAGCTATAAGCGGATTGTAAAATGTTTTCATAATCATGTTATTTGCTGCAAATATGTGCCCCTCGCTTTTTATTAAACAGATATTTTAGGTGAAACGGCACAAAATGTCGGTGAATAAGTTGCCGGCACAGGACAAGCGCTGTCAAACCCGTTTTTATGACCAAAATCCATGCGCCCTGATCTGGCTTGACGGATACCCCTGCAATTTTAACAACTTCCGCAGTTCGCCTACCATAGTATGGTTGCCGGCAAGGTAAAATACCGAATGCTCAAGGTTATACTGTTGTTCCATTACCCATTGAATGAGGCTGTGATGCCCATATACGTCATTACGTTCAATAGGTTTTAACGGCGATTTAAAATACTCGCCAAATAAACCGCGGTGATTTTGATTGGCTATAATTATAGCGCCCGAAAAGCGGGTTGCAGGTAATACCATTTGCTGCAAAGCCAGCATATGCCCCATGCTGCTTTCATCACCAAGACCTATGATGGCAGGAGTGCTGGCAGGAGCGTGACGGGTTGAACGAATTTTGAAATAATGAATAGCATCCCCGGTTTGTAATTCCCCGGCCCATTTACTGCCCGGGCCGCTATGCGCTGCATCAATATAAAGGGTGCAGGTGCAAGTTTCTGCATCCCAGCCGGCGGGGGTATAGTCGCGATAAGTTAGGTCGCCAACTTTTACTTTTATATAAGGTACTTCGTGCCAGTTTTGCATATCAGCCTGTGGCAAATGCAGGTCGATTTCGATCATGGTCGACGGCTCCCAGTGCCTTACTTCAAGTACCCTGCCGCTTTGCAAAAGCTGGTTTTCAAATAAGCTTCCGGCCTTTCTTTTTAATTTATGTAGAGTGGATGTTTCCATGGTGTATTGTTTTAATACTACAAAGAAACATCGAATTTTAGCCGGAAAAAATAGTAATTTCGGGGTAAAGGTTGGATTATTTACGGTGTTTGTCCCTAAATTCAAGCGGGGTGATGCATGCCGATTTTTTAAATAACCTTGAAAAATAGGTATGGTCATCATAACCCAGGGTATGTGCAATTTCCTTTACGTTGAGCCCGCTGTAATACAATAACCTTTTTGCTTCCAGCATTACTTCCTGGGTTATCCAGTAACTTACCGGGAACCCCGTGGTTTTCTTTAAAACCTCGTTAAGATATGACTCCGAAACATTAAGCATCCCCGCATATGCCGATGGGCCTTTAACTGTACGCACATTTCTCAACAACAGCTTTTTAAACTGATGTGAAATTTGTGCCGGTCGTGAAAGTTGCTTTTCGGGTGTATGCACATTGCTAAAAGTGGCTGCTGCCATACCGGCAAATGATTGTATAAGTGATTGCAAAACAGGCAAAAAGAAAGCGCTGTTGTCATCCTCGTTATTTTTTTCACGCAACAGGCAAAAGATCTGCTGGTATTGCCTCAATTCAACGTCATTAAGTTGATAAGGCTGTTGCAGAAAAAGTTGGTTTTCAAAAATACTCCGAAAGTCGGATGGGATGTGTTGTGTGTCGATAGCTACATACCAGCCGCCGGCAATTGAATTATTTATCCGGTGGTGTACCTGTCCCGGCAGGATATAATAAAATGTGTTTTCGCAAAAATGAACTTCGTTAAAATCTATCATCAGCGATGCCGAACCGCTTTCAATCAAAAAAAACAGGTAATGATCATCGCGATGGGCGCCCATAGGCGCTTTTTTCGAATCCTCTTCACCGCTTTCAAAGTGCCTGATCTCGAAGCCGGTATTTGTTCGTTCATGTAGCTGATGTACAGGTATATCTTTCATTTTGCCGGATAGGTGTTGTATTTAATATGTTAATGTAAGTTTTAGCAGGGAAGTTTTAATGTTCCGCAGTTAAAGAGTTTATTTTAATCAGGATAATTTCAAAGCTTATTTGCCACCTTCAACCATTGCATAAATTTCCTGCATATAAATGGCTTCATCCATGGAGGCATGGAAATCTTCCCACTCGTCAACAGTAAAAGTAAGCTGGATATCATTGACAGGCGTGCGCATCACCACGCGTTCCTGCCCATCCGGAAATGGGAAGGAGTGGTCGCCGAAGTCGAGATCAATCGCGAAGTTTTTAAACTGTATAAATTGATCGGGTGTAAAGCTAAGGATCAGGTTGTGGTGCCATATAAATAGGCATTGGCATTCGGAGCAGCGGCTTACTACCGATGTTCCCTTCTGGCTGAGTATTTTAGCATCGCACATAAATTCCGGTAATTAAAATTGAATTGGTGCCTGCTCTGCCGGTTAAGCGCCTGATAAAAGCAACTAAACTACAGAACAGGACTTTATATTTTAAATATTAGTAACCAAATAGTTGTTAATAAGCTTTTGGGCTTCTGTTTTGCTTTTTTGTACATCCCATTTTTCTTTTGCCGATTGATCGGCAAGATCAAACAAACGTTCATAAAGCAGTTTGCCATCCACTTTTCCTTTTAGTTTGATGATGGGACTTTGAGCATAAACCTCGTCCCATACCTGCCGGACGGCGGTCCAGTAAGGTTGTTGTTTTTGCCACCAGCCTTTTGCAAATGCAAACCTGGCTTCGTCGGTTTTGGTAAATTCTTCATACCCTTTTTCGCGGGCCAAAAGTTTATCGCCACCGGCCGAACGGATTATCTTTTGATTGTCCTGCTCAAACATCCATCCGTTTGGAGTTAAATAGATCCGGTTGCCGCGGCGTAATACGTTGTAATCGCTGCGCTTGGTAAACTCACGGCGGGGCAGGGGCGAATCGCATTCACTTTGCCAAAAGTGCTTGCCATCGGCATGGATCCAGGTCCCTATACTTTCATAACGCGGACTATCATCAACCTGGAAAACTTTCTGCACCCAACGTCCCCTGGTTTCGGCCGTTTTTAATGTGGCTTTTTTCCAGGTACTGTTTTGATCGAAATTGAGCAAGGTTGGTTCTTCGTATACCCAGTCTTCGCGCCAGTGTTTTATTACTGTACTATCGCCCACAACTAATAAATGCTGAATAACTATTTTTTTTGGCGAATCTTCTTCAATGGCAGCCCATTCATATCCCCATGAATGATATTGCGGGTGGTTATGGTATGCGGTATCCGGCGAAAAAGTTTCGGCATAATCAAACGTTACTTTATAGAATCCGCCAAGTGTGCGGATGGCGGCGCGGTCCTGATCAAATTTTGATTGTGCTTTAAGATTTGTCTGAACCATGCTTAGCAGGGCTACCAGGAAAAGGATTTTCTTCATGAATAGGAAACTAATTACTGTGATGTATTAACAGGAACAAAGGAAAACCTTATTTAGAATAAATCCAAATAAAAATAAAAAAACCTCATTTGTAATTGTATAGCCGATTGGAGGGATGGGAGTGAAGATTTTAATTGTTCATACACTTCAAAAAATTATTGACAAATCCATGAGGCGTTTGCAGTTATTGCTTTGCCATCATGAACCACATCAACGCTTAATATTTTATTCATTTCATTCATCTTGGTAGTTTGGCCTTCCAATAACTATATTTAAGCATAAAATTATTGTGTAAACCATAAATAGCTTTTACGGTAAAAAGTATAAAAGCAATAAATATTATCAGCGTATTATTGGCGTACCCCCTTAGCGATAATAAGTTTTGATGAGTTGAAACGCCAATTATGACCAGTTTTTCTAAATATTCGGAGAGCCTAAAAAATTGTGTGCTTATAACTGCAGGGTTGTCAAATATTGCTCCGGCTGATTGTAAGACACTTGAAGCTTACATTCTTGACAAAACCAAACAGCGTGTTAGCGAAACAACGTTAAAACGGATTTACGGTTTTGCGTACAGTAAGTTCAATCCATCGATGTTTACCCTCAATACACTATCACGTTACTGTGATTATGAGGGTTGGGACGATTTTTGCAAAAAGCACGAGGCCGAATCAACCCGGCAAAGCAATACTACTGTTGACTGGGACCTGTTAAAAACAAATGCCGGTAAAATAACTTCGTTTACACTTCAGGCAATCAAAAACAAAACCGGGATCCCTTATCCTCAAACCATCAGGAGGCAATTTATTGATGACCATTTTGCTGCCTTTTTGCAGGGAAGCTATACAGCAACCGTAATTGCCGCGCCTGCGGGGTATGGTAAAACCGTAGCCCTTTGCCATTGGGTTGATGAAAAAATACAGCAAAACAGCAAAGATATTGTACTGTTTTTTAGCAGCAGCGCTTTGATGAATGTATTTTTAAGCGGGCGCGATCTGAATGATTGGATGCTTAGCCTGCTTGGCTATTCAACAGAAGAGGATATTGTTTCGTTGCTTGATGTAAGACAACGCAAGGAGGGGCGCTTTTTTCTGATTGTTGATGGTGTTGATGAGCATATGTTTAAAAACGATCAGTTTCAGCTGGTAATAACCCAGTTATTTGATATCTTTTCATTTTATCAGTCGCATGAGTGGTTTAAGCTTGTTTTAACCATGCGCTCATCAACATGGATGAATTATAATCATATGATTGAAATGGAGCAGAGCCCCTGGTTTGAAGGCTTTTTTAGCCAGCATAACCAACTGTCAAACGTTCCGTTGTTTAGCGTGCAGGAAATCAGGGAGCTTTGCCTTAAGATAAATCCTGCCATAAAAAGCTTTATAGCAGTGAATGTGGTGGAAAATTTTAATCATCCGCTATATTTTCAGTTTTACTATAAACAGCATAAGAAAAACTTTTCGCTTAATGATGTTGATCATGTAAGTGTTTATGAGCTTATTTCAAACTTTGTTTTAAACAAGGTTTACATGGGCCAGTATTCGGCCGATAAAATATATTTAATTCAGGCCATTATTGAGCAAATGGATTTTGAAAATGGTGTATTTGAAGCAAGTAAACTTGAGCTCATTAATATTATAAAGCAGTACAATCACGCCTACCTTGAATTGCTGAGCATTGGTTTTATCCGCGAGCAAAATATAAGCCGCGATTTTGAATACAAAACATCAATTGAGTTTGGTAACAATCACTTTTTTGAATTTTCAATAACCAAATACCTCCTTCATAAAAATAACAATCTTTTTGATATCGACCTCATCAATACCATTAACAGGTACTTTACCAGCGACCGCAAGTTATCTATATTAAAATGGAGCATTATTTATGCTATTAAAAGCGGGCAGCAGGAAAGTTTTCAGCTTTTATCGCAAACGCGCCTTACTACCAACGAAAAATCAGACCTTATCATCTTTTTAGGTGATTTACTTGAAAAAGAATTTAGCACGTTAAAGGACACCGAAACGTTGGTACTGTATTTTAAACAGGATTGCAGCGACGAGCTATTCGATTACTTATTTGGTTTGGAGTTCATTAATCATGATTATGCCAAAACCCTGCATACGCTGCTTAAGTTTGAGCTTTCGGATAAAAAGAAGATCCTGGTTTATACTGGCCTTGCTATCATAAGTGTATTAAAGCTTGAAATGAACAAGCTTGAAGAATATCTGAAACTACTGAAAGGTTTCGGCGCAGTAAGTTATTATGAGTTTTCGCTTGATCCTTTAAAATGCATCAATGCGATATTTCAATATTTTAAGTATGGTATTATTGACAAGGAGTTTTTTAAAGAAATTACACGTTTTTACTTCCGCCCTCCCTTGCAGCTCGAGCGCTCTGTTTCAAATGACCTTATATTTTTGTTAGCGGCGCATACTTTAAGGCTCTGCAATGAACCTTTAAAAACGCTGCGTTTTGTCGCAGTGCTTGAAAAATATTATCGCCCTGTTACCAACACAGCCTGTGTGTACGACTTCTTTTTAAAGCGAATAAAAACTGAGGAGTATCTGGCACTTGGGCAAATCAAAAAAGCGATGTCACTCTATTTTGAGCTTGATGAAGCTTACAGTCAGGCAGCAGAAGCTTTTACCCCATTCATGATCGCATCGTTCAATTGCATTAAAATAATAGTGAGCTTCAATAACAGGCAGTTTTCGTTGGCTGATGATACCCTTGAGGAGTGGGCAAATCTCATTATTAATGAAATGGATTATAAATTATCAAGGGTATATATGTTTGCTTTTTTGTTGAGGAACCAATACGCGGTCAAACACTCGTCTGAACGGGTTTATAAGCATATTAACTACATGTTTTTAAAAATGATGAGCGAAAGTGGTTTGCGTGCCGATATATTTTTAAAACAAAACAGCTTTATAAGTTAATGGCCGTTTGTTGGTTGTTATCATACTTATCTATGATGAAATTGTAAAGCGCAAATTTATCTTTTGACGGGTTCAGATATTCATCTAAAAATATAGCTATTGCTCCGTTGTTTTTTTCAATAGCTATTAATTTTAATAGTTGTATGGAGCTTTTTTCTACGTTTTCAATATTTTGAAGGTATGAAAGAAGGCGCATGTCGCGTAATAATTCATCATTGTCCTGCTGATGAATGGCTGTAAATTCATCTTCAAGCAGGGCGATCAGATGATTGCATTGATCAAACGAATAATGTTTCTGAAGGGCCAGGTAGATACTATCCATAAGGGCGATGTGTTTTTCGGTTTCATCGATAGTTTCTTTTATAGGGTTATTGAGGTCCTTGAAATTGGAGGTACCGGCAATTTCTAAAAGCCGCTCGGCCAGGTGCGCATTTGCACAATAAATCCTGTTAAGATGTTCCGTAAAAAAAGTTGTCAACGTATCCGGTGCCCATTGTGCTGGATAGGGGGGGACCGTACCGGGTGTTTTCTTTTTCATTAATTGTGATCAGTCATAGTTAAATAATGCCGCTGTTATATTAGGATCTTTGTTTAAAGCCATTATGACCGATACTAAACATAGGAACGAACTATTGATAGAAAACAACTGACCGGGTTAACCGGATTTTAGGATAATTTAAGCTAATTGCTAATCGTGCTAAAGTTATTTTTTCTTTGCTTAAAACGACAAAGTTTTATACAATATTCATTCTTTTAATGTGATCGAAAAAAATAAACAACTTATTTACTTTCTTAGAAAATCATCAGGGCATTATTGAAAAATAAATCTACAGCACTCAATTCAAAATGCGTACCGATTTTGTTACATATATGTAAAATTCATAATCGTAACATATAAGTTACTGTTTTTTGAAAGCAGTGGCGTCTTGTTTTCTTTCTGGTTATTAAAATGTAGTCCTATTCTACAAGCTGTTCGTATATCTATACACGATAAGTATACATATAAGCATCATTTAACGACGATAAACTATCATATTGTATCTAAACTAATTTTGTTTAGCCAATTATTAATTTCTACAGAATATATCCAGAATTAATTATCGTGGTTTAATTTTTTTAACATATAAATTATTATTTCGCTGATTTTTATGTAGCATTGCTATTGTTTAGACTGATTATTGATTGAAAAAGATTTTCGCCATAGTAATGTTAGTTACCCATATGCTTAATTTGCTGGGTTACATGGCACTTAATCAATATTTTGTTAATAAATCAAACAAAGTTATAGCCCGCCAAATTGCCAAAGGCAAATACAATACCCGCGACCTTATTGAAATTAAGATCAAACAAAACCTGCCTTTTATACATGATTGGGATAGTTATGTTAACGTTTCCGGGCAGCTACAACTGGATGGTGTTGCATACAATTACGTAAAACTCCGGGTTACCCGCGACACTGTTTATGTGCAGTGTATCCCCAATTATGAAACCACAAAGCTGCTCAACGAAAATGTGATATGTGCAAAGAAACTAAATAGTACACCTGTTAGTAAACGCACGCACGAATCGTCAGAAAAGAAACTTGGCAGCGATGCTAAATATAACTGTCCAGAAATTTCGTACGCTTTTATAAAGTCTGCAGTACCGGTACAGCCTCCCGGCACATTTATCTATATCAGCATACCTGATCCTTTTGTATCGGTTAGCGGTCAGCCGCCTGAAATTGCACTTGTCTGAATTTATAGCTGATAATTAACCTGTTCCGTCAATTTTAAATGAATGCATTATTTGCACTGCTACGTGCTATGTGCATGTATTTGTCATTGTTGTACCTGAACAGTATACCCCTAACTTTTTTTAATTTGAATAAATGAATACTCTTTATAAAATTTCATTGCCTGCGCTTTTTATTTGTTGCGCAGGTGTGGCCCGGGCACAGCATAAAAGCGTTAAAGATACCCTGCAATTGGATAGCGTTATTATTAAAGAAGGCAGGTCAAAACATTTACCTAATGTTTCGGGTACCAACATATTTGCCGGTAAAAAAACCTTTGATATTTTCCTTGATGCCGGAAAGGCAAACTTAGCCAATAACAATGCCCGCATGACTTTTGCCAAAGTGCCCGGCATTAACGTATGGGAAATGGATGGCGCCGGTTTGCAGCTTAATATTGGTACCCGGGGTACCGATACTCACCGTTCTATCGAAACCAATATCCGTCAAAATGGCTACAACACCAACTCGGATATGTTTGGCTATCCAGAAAATCACTATAATGTACCATTTCAGGCGGTGAGCGAAATTCAGATAGTACGCGGTTCGGCAGCGTTACAATTTGGCAGCCAGTTTGGCGGCATGGTTAACTTTAAACTTAAAGGAGGTGACAGCACCAAAGTGTTTGGTTTTGAAAGCGAACAGTCGGCCGGTTCAAACAGGTTTTTCAATTCGTATAATGCTATTGGCGGTAAAGTTGGCAAGGTTAGTTACTACGCCTTCTATAGCTCCCGCACCGGCGATGGCTGGAGGCCCGATGCTGCTTTTAACTCCCGCGCTTACTATGCCAACATCAAATACCAATTTAATGATAAGGTAAGCATAGCTTTTCAGTTTTCGAGGTCGGACTATAGGCAACAGATAGCAGGCGGCTTAACTGATGCCCAGTTCGACACCAATAATCGCCAGTCGACCCGCGCGCGTAACTTCTTTAACCCGGAAATTAATATCCCGGCATTATTATTCAACTACCAGTTTGATAAAGACACCCGGCTGGAAGTTACATCTCATGTATTATTCGGTCAGCGCAACAGTGTGCAGTTCATTAATACGGCCAATATTCCCGATACCGTTAATACAAGCCTGAAAACTTATAATCCCCGCCAGGTCGACCGTGATTATTACGCCGGTTTTACCACCGAGGCCCGTTTACTGCATAATTACAAGCTGGGCGATCTTAAAAGCTCCTTCACTGCAGGTGTGAGATATTTTGAGGAAACTACCAAACGTAAACAAAAAGGAACTGGTACGGTGGGTTCTGATTTTGATCTGAGCCTGGTGAAAGATTATGGTATCGACCTGAGGTTGCACACACTTAACTATGCCGCATTTGCCGAAAATATGTTTCAGGTAACTAAAGCGTTTACTGTTACGCCGGGTGTACGTTTTGAGCAAATCAATACCACCAATACAGGGGTTATAGTAAACCGCACCTTGCCGGTAAGCTATAAGGATAAACGAAACTTTCCGCTGTTTGGAACCGGGTTGCAATATCAGCTGGATAATGGAAGCCAGTTTTACGGCAATATTTCGCAGGCTTACCGCCCATATATTTATGCAGCGGTTACCCCTGCAGATCAGCTAACGATCATCGACCCTAACATTAAAGACAGTAAAGGCTATGATGCCGATCTGGGTTACCGCGGCCATATCAGCACTGCGTTCAGTTTTGATGTTAATGCCTTTTATGTTTACTATGGCAACAGGGCCGGTACCTTAACCCAAACTGATGCCAGTAATGTAACTCATCTTTACATGACTAACATCGGCAATGGCGTAGCTAAAGGTATTGAGGCTTTTGCCGAAGTTTCACTCATTCGCTCGTTTGATAAATCGGCAGGGAGCGATCTGCGTTTGTTCAACTCACTATCGTATACACATGGCCGCTACACAAGTGGCGCTATCAGCCAAAATGGTAAAAATGTAAGTTTGGTTGGTAATCACCTGGAAGGTACACCAGACTGGATTGACCGTGCCGGTTTAACATTTTTGAGTGGTCATGTAAGTAGTACCCTGCAATACAGCTATGTAGGCAAAAGCTTTAGCGATGCCAATAACACTACTTTTAATGTTACGGGAGCTACCGGGATAGTGCCTTCATATCATTTGTTTGATTGGGCTTTCAATTATAGTTTCCTGAAAAATTATCACCTTACAGCTAACGTGAACAATATTTTTAATGCTAAATATTTTACGCGCCGTATCAACATGTACCCTGGTCCAGGTATTTTACCTGCCGACGGCCGTACGTTTAATATTGGCTTTGGGGTGAAGATTTAAGGACCTCACCCCAACCCCTCTCCAAAGAAGAGGGGCTTAATATATTTATTCAAGTCCTCTTCTTTGAGAGAATTTAGGTAAGATAAACAAAACGGCCCTTCAAATTAATGAGGGCCGTTTTATTTTATACTGATAAGGATTGCTACTTGGTAATGTGCCTTTTTACGATCTCGGAGAGTGCGGTAAGATCAAACGGTTTGGCAAGATAGCCATCGGCATTACCTGCTTTGGCTATTTCTTTGATATTGCTTACAGCCGAAATAATCACCACTGGGATGTGACTGGTAGCAGGATCATCTTTTATTCCTTTACTTAGTTGCTGCCCGTTAGCGTCGCTGGTCCAGTCGGTAAGCCAGTTGTCAAGCAAAATCAGGTCGGGGTTAATGGTGGTAAGGGTACGCAGGATACGTGCATTGTCGGATTGTATTACTTCGTAACCTTCTTCCTCCAGTACATATACCACGGTGTCACGGATATCTTTATCGTCCTCTATAACTAAAACCTTTTTGGCCATAAGTTTTGATTGCTATATAATTTAATCAACTGCCTTTTTGAGCTGCTTTGCTATTATATAACAAACAAATACCCCGTATTTGTTTTAGTTATAGTATTAAATAAAAAATATATTGTTTAATGAAATGTTAACCGGCAACGGTATTGTAACAAGCCCTGCAGCGTGGTTCGTAGCTTTCCTTTTCGCCGAGTAATATTTTTGAATTGTCGTGTACCAGGCGATATGAATATTGAGCCGGGTTGCCACATCTTACGCAAACGGCCTGCAATTTGGTTACCGACTCAGCAATGGCCATTATGTTGGGCATTGAGCCAAAGGGACGGCCTTTAAAATCCATATCCAGGCCGGCCACAATTACACGTACACCCCGGTTGGCCAGTACGGTACATACCTCCGGAAGTTCATCGTCAAAAAATTGCGCTTCATCAACGCCTATCACATGTGCATCACTGGCTAACAATAAAATAGCCGAAGCACTATCAACCGGGGTGGAGGTTATTTTACTGGCATTGTGTGAAATAATGGCATCTTCGCCATAACGGGTATCAGCTTTCGGGCTAAAAATCTCGACTTTAAGCTTGGCTATACGGGCCCGGTTAAGCCTCCTGATCAGCTCTTCGGTTTTGCCCGAAAACATTGATCCGCAGATAACCTCTATACTGCCGCCTAACTCACTTTTACGCCTGAAAACCTCTTCGTGATATACCATTTATGACTTTTATAGTCGGCAAATATCAGAATTTAATCCTACTTTTGATAAGCATTTTCCTAACATTGAGGCTATGAAGCAAATGGATGTATTTAAAAAGATAGGTGGGATTTTAAAGGAGCTTAATGATCAATACGACTACCTTTCTGCTGATCCCAGCGAACTAAATGAACTTGAATTAGAGCTTTTTGTAGCCAACGCCCATTTTTTAAAAGACCATGCCGAAATTCTGCGCCGTATCAACGAACGCTCGGTAGTCCCTGCACCAATTGCAGATAAGCCGGAACCCATAGCTGAGCAGCCAAAAACGGCAACACCGGTAGCCCCGCCCCTACCTGTAACGCCGCCGCCGGCAAAGCAGGAAGCTTTATATGAACAGCGTTTTTTTGAGCCGGTAGTGCAACAGCAGAACGTTCCTGTTCCGGTTGATAAAATTGAACTTACCAATGATGTTGAGCCTGTAGCCCCTGTGCCGTTTAACAACCCGGTAAAGATAGAAGTGGTTGATGCCAAACCCGAGGTAAAAGATACTCCCGAACCACAGATAAATGTTGCTGCTGAAAAAGATACAGACAGTTATTCGTTTCAACAGGAAATTCCTGAGGGAAGCGGCTTTGAACTTAATTTAAATGAAGCTGATACCTGGGATGATGAAGCCGACCGGTTTGAGCAGGAAGAGCTGATAAGCCAGCTTCCCGAAAAACCTGTTGAAGTGGTTCCTATAGCCGAACAGCCTAAACCATTGCCTGTAATTGAGCCTGTAAAACCAGCGACGGAGCCCGTTACGGCAACTGCTCCTGCCGCAGATACCAATAGCCAGCAGGTATTAACCTTTAATCAAAGGATAATGGCCCAAAAAGCTGAGAAGGCTAATACAGCAACAAACACTACTGCTGAATTGCCGGTTACCGACCTGAAATCAGCTATCAACCTTAATGATAAACTGCTTTATATAAAAGATCTGTTTAACGGCTACAGCCTGGCTTATAGCGAGGCTATTGAAATAGTAAACCGCTTCAGCACCTTTGAAGAAGCAGAGCGTTTCCTGAAAACAAATTACGTAGTTAAAAACAACTGGGAAAGTAAAGCTTCAACAGCCGATAAATTTTATGCATTGCTGAGAAGAAGGTACCCTGCTTCTTAAGTGATAAGTCATAAGTCTGTAGTCGAAAGTTGAATTTCGGATGAAGGGAGGCTGAATCCGCTTTTAAACAGAACATTTATCCGCTTCCGACTTAAGACTTTCGACTCGAGACTATTGACTTCAAACTCCCGACTCAAGACTTCTGACTTAAATTAAACGTTCGATTTCCTGTTTGAGTCAAGTTTAATGAGCGTGAACAGGAGCATGGTGAAACTTAGCAATGAGGACCCGCCATAGCTGATGAATGGCAATGGAATCCCGATTACGGGCACTACACCGATAGTCATACCGATATTGATCACCACGTGAAAGAATAGTACTGAAGCTACGCCATAGCCATAAACACGGGTAAAAGGAGATCGTTGCCGCTCGGCGATAAGGATAACGCGTAATATCAGGAACATGAAAAGGCTAATCACCGTCAACGAGCCTGCAAATCCCCATTCTTCACCAACGGTACAAAAAATAAAGTCGGTACTTTGCTCGGGTACAAATGAGTATTGGGTTTGTGTGCCATGTAAATAACCTTTACCCCAGAGTTTCCCGGAGCCAATAGCTATTTTCGATTGATTTACGTTGTACCCTTTTCCCCTTAAATCGGTTGTGATACCCAGCAATATGTTAATACGTTCTGTTTGGTGTTTCTTTAAAACGTGCTGATAGATAAACTTTACGCTAAATATAAATGCTATGCAAATGGCCAGGCCAATAACCACAGTTTTAATAAGCTGCCTGTTACGTTTAAATAAAAAGATAATGAACGCTGTTAGTGCAGCCAGTATCAGGATAATATAAAGCGGGTTGTACAGTAGCGACGTGACGAAGAGCGTGATAAATAAGCCCGCTATGATCAGGAAATAAGGTGAAAGCCCTTCGCGGTATAAAACAAATATCAGGGAGCAGAACACCAGTGTTGAGCCAGTATCTGGCTGTAGCATGATCAGCAGCATCGGGAACCCTATAATAGCCGCGGCCATTAAAAATGACTTGGGATCGGTAACACGAATGTTGGTGCCGCTTAAATATCGCGCAAGCAATAAACAGGTAGCAAACTTGGCAAACTCCGAGGGCTGTAACCTGAACCCTCCTCCCATATTGATCCAGGCCTGATTACCGCCCACGTTTCGGCCTATTATCAGCACCAGTATCAGCAGCAAAACTATCACCACGTAAAATGCTGGGGCTAAAGCGGCAATAAACCGGCTTTCGAGTAGCAATATTACAATGCCAACTACAATTGATACGCAAATGTAAATGAACTGCTTACCGTAATTAGTGGATGTATCAACAATGCTGGAATGGTTGGCATCAAAAACTGCTGCATGGATATTGAACCAGCCAATGGTACAAAGCACCAGGTACAAAAAAACGGTAAGCCAATCTACATTAAAAAAGAAACTACGCTGCTGAGTGCTCATGACTTGCCTGTCCTCCCACCTGTTAGTGTTTTAATCCAGTTTGCCGGCTTGTTATTGTAAGCCGCTTCCCGCCGTTCTTTTTTTATCGAATCGGCTTTGAATTTCTTAATTGAATCAGCTTTGAATTTCTTAATTGAATCAACCTTTGCTGCCCTGATGCTGTCGCGTCTGCGTTCTTTTTGCAGATCTTGCGCATATAGGGTAAGATCAGGCAGGCGATTGGCATTTGCAAAGTAATCAACGGTGATTCCGGATTCACGCGGAGTAACTTTCCCTCTTAAGTATTTTTCGACGATGAAACTGGCAATAGGAGCCGCCCAATGTGCGCCCTCTCCCGAATTTTCAACAACAACGGCTATTGCAATTTTAGGATTATCGCGCGGAGCGAAAGCCACAAACACCGAGTTATCTTCGCCATGTGGGTTTTGCGCTGTGCCTGTTTTGCCGCACATAATAATACCGGGAATTTTTGACCTGATACCGGTGCCGCTTTCCACCACTTGCTGCATCCCGTTAATAACCGGTTCAAAATATCCCGAATCTATCCCAACGTAGTTTTTTTCTACGTACTCTTTCTTGATCACGTTTTCGGTACCGATAGCCTTAATAAGGTGCGGTTTGTAAAAGAAACCTCGGTTGGCAATGGTACACTCCAGGTTAGCCAATTGCAGTGGGGTTGCTAATAACTCGCCCTGGCCTATAGCCAAAGCAGCAATGGTACTTGAACGCCAGCCTCCTTTATGATAAGCGTTGTCATAGTGCAAAGGAGTTGGCACGTTGCCCCGGCTTTCAGCCGGCATATCCAGGTCAAGCCGGGCGCCAAGGCCAAATTTCATTACGTTATTTCGCCATGCGATGAAATTGGCCTCCGTATTTTTTACTCCGTACCGGTCAACAATGCGCTGAAATACCATCGTAAAGTAGCCGTTACATGATTCGGCTACGGCTCTGGCCATATTTACGGTGCCGTGCGCTTCGCCATGGTTACAGTGTACAATACGGTTCCCCACTCTGTAACTGCCAGTACAATAAAAAGTTTCGCCGGGGTTGATGATCCCCTCCTGCAGGGCGATAAGTGCGCTTAGTGGTTTAAATGATGAGCCTGGAGGATATTGCGCCTGTATAGGCCTGATGAAGAATGGCTTATACGGGTTATTATACATTTTAGCAAGGTTATTGCCTCGCTGACGGCCTACCATCAGGTTGGGATCATAAGTAGGGCTACTTACATAACATAAGATCTCGCCCGATGATGGCTCGATAGCCACAATACCACCCAGCTTGTTTTGCATCAGCTTTTCGCCAAGCCTTTGCAGGTCGATATCCAATGATGAGGTAAGGCGCTTGCCTGATTGCGGCACGGTATCGAGGGCGCCATTTGCAAATGAGCCTTTAAATACGCCGTGCGAATCAACCATTTGTACCTGCACACCACGCTGACCGCGAAGCACATTTTCATAAGCTTTTTCAACCCCCGTAACGCCAATATAGTCGCCAAGGCGATAATAGCCGTTTGAGCGTTTAATGTCCCTGTCGGTAACTTCACCAATAAAGCCCAAAAACTGCGCTGCTACAGAATCGGGATAGGTACGTATAGTACGGGGAACAATGGAAAAACCAGGGAACTCAAAAAGCTTTTCCTGGAGGGCCGCATAAAGCTCTACAGATAATTGTTTTTCAAATATTGACGCTGTATTGGGCGATTGCCTTTTGGCCTTAATAAAGCGTTTATCAAACCCTTCTTTATCAATACCTATCATCTTGCAAAAAAGCAGGGTATCAAACGGCTTAACCTCTTTGGGGTTAACCATTACGTCGTAAATAGGTTCGTTTTGTACCAGGATTTTGCCGTTACGGTCAAGTATTGGTCCGCGGGCGGGGTAAAGTATGGTAGTGCGCCTTACATTGCTATTGGCGTATATGGTATAGCGGTCATCCACTATCTGGATATAGTAAAGCCTTCCCAGCAGGGCTAAAATAATAGCTATAAAGATACCGGTAACAACGTAGCGGCGTTCAAAAAACTTATTCATTTACGTTCTTTCCTTCTGAAAAATAGCAGGCCCGAAATTAGTATTAAAAATACGGTAAACAATGAACTCAAAACAACACGGCTTAGTGTGTATTGTATTTCAGAAAAACTAAAAACCTCTAAATTAAGCAGGAAAAAATGGTGGAATAAAGTGAGTATCAAAACATAGGTAAAAAACCAGCGGAAACCCATGATGCTCAATGTGGGTTCCGGCTCGTTGTCAAAGCCATCTTTTTGTACGGTTATGCTAATGAATAAAACACGCACAAGGGCCAGTACAACGCAGGCTGCGGCGTGCAGGCCCGGTGTGTCATAAAAGGCGTCGATACTTAACCCGGTAACAAAAGCCAGCACGAATAGCAACGCGTTGGGAACCTCGAACGGGAGCAACAGGATGAACAGTATATAAAGATATGGCGTAGCAAGATTATAGAAGGTGATGTTTTTTAACAGGAAAACCTGCATAAAAACCAGCACAATAAACCTGGCGAGATTAACAAGGATAGTCCTACTCATTTTTGTTTTGTACGGCCTCCAGTCCCGTTTGTTCACCGGCAAATTTGTTATTTACCACGTAAACGTATTGAAGCTTTGTAAAATCAACAGCTAAAGCCACCTCAACATTAATAAGCAAACCGCCGCCCTTAGCATGCAGGTTAGTTATTTTACCAAACGGTATGCCTGTAGGGAAAAGTGAGTAGCCAGATGTAACTACAGTTTCACCAACTTTTGGCTGGGCGTTATTCTGGATATCAATCAGTAAACCTTTGTGCGGATCGAGGTCATTGCCCCACACAAATGAGCCAATGTCTTTAGTGCTGGTAAGCATGGCACTGAAGCGGGTGTTTTTGTGTAAAACTGATTGGATAATAGCTAAATGATCCGTTACATCAATAACCTGGCCTACAACACCGGCCCCGGTTATTACACCCATATCTTTTTGTATGCCATCCCTGCTACCCCGGTTAATAGTAATATAGTTGCTGCGTTTATTGAAAGAGTTATTGATGACTTTGGCTACAATATAACTGTACTGTTGTTTGTAAACAGTATCATTAACCTTGTGCTTTTCAACACTATCAACATACATAGATACTTTGAGCTGGCCCCGAAGCTTTGCATTTTCGCGGGCAAGGCTGTCATTGGTTTCTTTTAATGACAGATACTCTTTTAGTGCATCAACCTGGCTGTACAGTGTACCTGTTACCTTGCTGGTTGAATTAATAAAAGATGCCTTTTGAAACGAATTGTATTTGATATAAATAAGCAGCGAGCTAATCTCAAAAATCAGGAATAAAAAAAACGCGTTATACTTAGTTATAAATATCCAAAGGTTACGCATTGCTTAGATTAGATTTGAGATATGAGACGTGAGATATGAGATCAAAAAACATCGATAACCGGTGTCTCATATCTCATATCTAAAATCTCACATCTAAATTACTGCATTAAAAATTTAAAATTGCCAATGTTTTTAAGGGCAGTGCCGGTTCCGCGTACTACGGCGCGAAGAGGGTCTTCGGCAACGTGAACAGGAAGTTTGGTTTTGGCTGCCACACGCTTATCCAGGCCGCGCAGTAATGCACCGCCACCGGTTAAATAGATACCGGTTTGGTAAATATCGGCCGAAAGCTCAGGCGGCGTAATCTCCAATGCTTTCAATATCGCTTCCTCAATCTTTGAGATTGATTTATCCAGGCAATGCGCAATTTCGGTGTATGATACCATGATCTGTTTTGGTACACCGGTCATCAGGTCACGGCCTTGTACGGCAAAGTCGCCCGGCGGCTCGCTCAACTCAGGAAGGGCAGCGCCAACCTCGATTTTGATTTTCTCGGCAGTGCGATCGCCAATCATGATGTTATGCTGACGGCGGATATATTGAACAATGTCCGAATCAAAATTATCACCCGCTACGCGGATCGATTGATCGCAAACGATACCCGATAATGCGATAACGGCAATTTCGGTAGTACCACCACCAATATCGATGATCATGTTGCCCATCGGCTCTTCCACGTCGATACCAATACCTACGGCAGCAGCCATTGGCTCGTGGATGAGGTAAACCTCCTTAGCGCCAGCAATCTCGGCCGAGTCACGCACAGCGCGTTTCTCTACCTCGGTGATACCCGAAGGGATACAGATCACCATACGCAGCGATGGAAAGAACCACCCCTTGCCCTGGTTAATCATTTTGATCATCCCGCGGATCATGTGCTCGGCAGCGTTAAAGTCGGCAATTACACCATCTTTTAGCGGGCGCACGGTACGGATATTATCGTGCGTTTTACCTTCCATTTGCATGGCCTGCCTGCCTATGGCAATCACTTTATTGGTTGTTCTGTCGAACGCCACGATCGAGGGTTCGTCAACAACAACTTTATCGTTATGTATAATGAGGGTATTTGCTGTACCTAAATCGATAGCAATTTCTTGTGTAAAAAAGTTAAATAAACCCATCTGGTATTTCTTTCAGTATGTTATGCAAAGTTTATAAAAATACGCTTAAATAGTTTAGCATTTTGCAAACTTAAGCGTTAAAAAATCACATTTATTGTGTTGGGGTTGGGTTGATAGAGCTTATTTATTAAGTGGTTGACCGGATTTACAGGTAAATTAAGTTAAAACAGGTTAAAAACATTTTCCCTTTTCACCAAATCAATCCCTACTCTTCAATCAAACGTTTTTAACCTAATAAACTACTCACCTAATCACCCCGGTCAACCTTTAAAATTAGTGTTTAAAATGACGAACTCCGGTAGTCACCATCGCTAAACCTTTTTCGTTGCACATGGCAACCGAAAGCTTGTCGTTAATTGATCCGCCCGGTTGTAAAATGGCAGTGATGCCTGCTTCAGCAGCCAGTTCGGCACAATCCGGGAACGGGAAGAAAGCATCAGATGCCATTACCGCGCCGTTCAGGTCGAAGCCAAAGCTTTGTGCTTTGATCACTGCTTGCTTCAATGCGTCAACCCTTGAGGTCTGGCCTACGCCGCTTGCCATTAGCTGGTTGTTTTTAGCAAACACGATAGTGTTTGATTTGGTATGTTTTACAATTTTGTTGGCGAAGAACAAGTCTTTCAACTCAGCCTCGGTAGGAGCTTTTTCTGTAACGGTTGTCATTTGGGCCGGTCCCTCAATAACCGCATCTTTATCCTGCTCAATTACGCCGTTCAATAAAGTTTTGAAATGTTTAACAGGCAGTTCAACAGGTTGGCGAACCAACAGGATACGGTTCTTTTTACCTGAAAGGATCTGTACCGCTTCATCAGTAAACGCCGGAGCAATCAGCACTTCATAAAATATCTTGTCGATTTCGGTAGCGGTTTCAGCGTCGATCTCAGCATTGGCAATAATAACACCACCAAAAGCTGATACCGGGTCGCAAGCTAAAGCATCGATCCAGGCTTCTTTAATAAATGAACGTGAAGCCACTCCGCAGGCATTGGTATGTTTAAGAATAGCCACAGTAGGTTCAGTGAACTCATCAATAATAGCAACAGCAGCATCAACATCAACAAGGTTGTTGTATGAAAGCTCTTTACCGTTCAGTTTGTTGAACATGGCATCAAGGTTACCGTAGAAAGTTCCTTTTTGATGTGGGTTTTCGCCGTAACGCAAAACCTGGCTGGTTTGGATACTTTGTTTAAATACCGGAAGCGGCTCGGCTTCGTTAAAATAGTTAAAAATATGCGTATCGTAGTTCGACGATATGTTGAATGCTTTTTGAGCAAATGAACGGCGCTGATCGATTGTGGTAGCACCTTCCTGCGTTTTCAGGATATTTTCCAGGCCGGCGTAGTCATCTTTTGAAGCTACGATCACTACATCTTTAAAGTTTTTTGCAGCTGCGCGGATCAAAGAAATACCGCCGATGTCGATCTTTTCGATCACATCCTCGGCACCGGCGCCTGATTGTACAGTTTCTTCAAACGGATACAGATCAACAATTACCAAATCAATTTCAGGAATTTCATATTGCTCCAATTGCTGTTTGTCGCCATCAAAGCTCCTGCGGGCTAAAATACCACCGAAAACCTTAGGGTGCAGGGTTTTAACGCGACCACCCAGGATTGAAGGGTATGAAGTAAGGTCTTCAACCGGGATCACATTTACACCTAAATTGCGGATAAAAGTTTCGGTTCCACCGGTTGAATAGATATTTACACCAAGGCGGTTTAACTCATGAATGATGGGCTCTAAATTGTCTTTGTAATAAACAGAAATTAAAGCATTTTTTATTTGAACTGACTGGCTCATGTACACGCTGTTTTTTGAGCCGCAAAGGTAGTAATTAGTGATTAGAGATTTGAGGTTAGAGATTAGTTTTTTTTAATCAATGTTTTTGGAAGCTATTGGGGGCTAGAGATTTGGAAATACGCTTCTTGAAAAGTGTATTTTTGAAGGTGTTAATTGTCGGGTTGCTTCTTTAGATAGGAAATATATCCATTAATCATGCGCATGCACTCCTCACAATCTTGCCGCAGGCTGCTTAATGTTTGATCATCTATGAGGCTATTATCAAAGGCAATTATCAGATGTCGATAGTTTCTGCCGCGGATCCACGAGCATTAACCAGGAATTTGGAAGCGTCTAAATAATGAAATCTGCCGTGTCCTTCGGCAATATTGTTCCCGATAGAGCGGGATGAACGAATGATCTGATCTGTTAAGCGATATTTTTCCTCGGCAGGAAACGTTTTAACTAATTCAGTAATGTTATTTCGTAATAAACGAGCCTTTTTCCAAACTTCCAGATCAGTAAAAGCTCCCATAAAGTATCCTGAAACTTAGATATTTTTAATAAACTTAACCTTAAAACTAAAAAGAAAGCCTAATCTCTAACCTCCAACCTCTAATCACTAAACAATCAACTCTTCATCTTCTTCAACAGCGCCTCCACCACTTTAGGGAAATGGTTATGCTCTAACTGTTGCCCTTTAAATTTTACGATCTCAAGTGTGTCGCCGGGTTCTATTTTGAATTTTGATTGATGAATGATCTCGCCTTCGTCAAAGTTTTCGTTTACGAAGTGGATGGTGATGCCGCTTTCTTCTTCCTTATCTTCTAAAACTTTGCGGTGAACATTGTCGCCATACATGCCTTTGCCGCCATATTTGGGGAGCAGGGCAGGGTGCAGGTTGATGATTTTATTGGGGAATGCTTTCAGTAGCGATTGTGGTACAAGCCATAAAAAGCCGGCAAGTACAATCAGGTCAACCTGCAGGTTTTTCAGCAGGCGTATAACATCGTCGGTTTCATAAAATTCGTGGCGGCCAAAAATGTGCGAGGGTACTTCAAAATTATCGGCACGTTGTAAAACGTAAGCCTGTGGGTTATTGGTAAGTATCAGTACAACTTCGGCATCGGCATTACGTTTAAAATGCTCCATTAATTTTTGAGCGTTTGAACCGGACCCTGAAGCGAAAATGGCAATTCTTTTTTTCATCGATAATATGTTTTTCAACGGAGATGAAGCTACAATAGTTTCATCGGGCTGATCGTTTACTTGGTATTGAAACTATTATAATAAAACCATTTTAAAATTTGAAAACATTTTATGCTATTGTGTTGCGGTTGTTTTTTGCCTGATAAACCCGTAGCGCATAATTCGTCGTTTTTTTGTTGCCGAATAATTAGGTTCAACATCCCCCGTTTCCAATACCAGCGAATAATTACCTAAAGTAACTATTTTACTGTTTGCAAATGGTTTTGAGGTACCGCCCGAAGATTTGGTAGTATCCTTACAAACCATATCTGAAATTAAAAATAATTTATTATCTGAAAGCGACCAACGGCCTACTGTCGAATCGGCAGTGCATTGAAAGTTGGTGTAATTGCATGAATTATCAGCATTGAATGTAAAATGCTGAATAATACTGCAGGTTTGATTTAAGGTATCCAACGAAATTTGGGCGTCACCAACATAATTGGTAACTGTTATAGAGGCGAGTTGCCATTTTCCGGCCATTAAGGCAGGAATGTGGCTAAAGTTATCTTTCTTGCATGAATTGACAATCAGCGCAGCGCTTATTAAAAACAGGAAAAACAACAGCGGAGTTCTTTTCATTTAATTAGAGGCAAAATTATAAAATATGGTTGATTACCTTGCATCAGTACACTGTAATAAACGTTATAAATAAAATTTATTTCAAAATCTATGCTTGTTCCTTTTGAAAAACTTAAAGCAGAATTGAAAAGAGTGCTGTCAGAACTGGCTTTTACTGAAGATAAAGCCGAAGTTATAGCAACTGTTTTTGCCGAAAACAGCAGGGATGGAGTTTATACGCATGGTTTAAACCGTTTTCCGGTTTTTGTTAAATATGTTAAAGATGGCCTTATAAATATCGATGCCGATCCTGCTAAGGTAACTGCCTTTGGGGCTATGGAACAATGGGACGGTAACCTTGGGCCGGGGATATTAAACGCCCGCTTTGCCATGAATAGGGCAATGGAACTTGCCGCGGAGAATGGTATTGGCTGTGTGGCAATAAAGAACACCAATCATTGGATGCGTGGCGGCACTTATGGCTGGCAGGCTGCAGAAGGAGGTTTTATCAGTATATCATTCACAAATACTATTGCTAACCTGCCACCCTGGGGAGGTGTTAACCCGCGGCTTGGTAATAATCCGCTGGTTATTGCTGTACCCCGTAAAAATGGACATGTTGTTTTGGATATGGCCATATCCCAATATGCTGTTGGGAAGCTGAAGCAATATGCTGCTAATAACAACGAGCCGCTTCCGCTGCCGGGTGGTTATGATGGTGAAGGGAAACTCAGCACAAATGCCGCTGCTATATTAAAATCGAAGCGGATTTTACCCGTTGGATTTTGGAAAGGATCGGGGTTATCGTTGGTGCTCGATATGTTAGCTACTATCCTAAGTGGTGGTGACTCTACTGCAGAGATCACCAAAAGTGAGCACGAGACTGGGATATCGCAGGTGTTTATCTGCATCAGACCAGATAATAGCGAGCAAACAGAAAGCCTGATCAATGAAATTATTGATTATACCAAAACCAGTATGCCCGAATATGAAGGAGCCTCGATCTCTTATCCGGGAGAAGGTACTTTAAGAACAAGGGAGAAGAATTTAAGGGAAGGCATTCCGGTTGATGTAAGGATTTGGAATGAGGTGGTTAATATGTAGATAAGGTTGTATAAACGGAATGCTATAATAAATTTAGCCTGTGGTCAGTGTTGTCATTACAGATGTTTGAAAATGGGAATACTTAAAAACAGGTCATTGCGAGCGCAGCGTGGCAATCTCGTAGCTAATGCGTGTCCGCTCTGTATAGCTACGAGATTGCTTCGTCGTTCCTCCTCGAAATGACATGGCTTTTTTTCCACCATTTTCAACTGATCTGCGTCTTCCCAGCACTTGTGATATTTCCACCGCACCACACCAATCACCCTACCATCATTCCCTCAAACTTTTCCCAAAAACCATCGCGTGGTACAGGTGCAATAATGGCAACGGGTTCATTCTTAACAGGGTGTACAAAAGTTAGTTTACGGGCATGCAGGCAAATACTTTTGCGCAGACTGCCACGGGGATAACCATATTTATTGTCGCCAACAATAGGACAACCCAAAGTTGAAAGCTGTACCCTGATCTGGTGCGGACGGCCGGTTATCGGGTCAACCTCAATTAAATAATATCCGTTTAGTTCGCCAACCAATTTATAGCTCAGCTCTGAACGTAAGCTGCCCTGTACTTCGCGGTCATGGGCTTTGGTTACGTTTTTTTGTGAGTTTTTTACCAGCCAGTGTACCAGGGTGCCTTCTTCGGGAAATGGCTTTTTGCGAACTACTGCATAATAGGTTTTATGCATTTCGCGGGCTTTAAACATTTTGTTGATACGGTCGAGTGCCTTGCTGGTTTTAGCAAACAGGATCACACCGCTTACAGGCCTGTCCAGCCTGTGTACTACGCCTAAAAACGCGCCATTGGGTTTGCTGTATTTTTGGGCGATGTATTTTTTTACTTTTTCATCTAACGGCTCATCGCCGGTTTCATCAACCTGCACAATATCGCCCGCGCGCTTATTTATGGCAATAAGGTGGTTATCCTCATAAAGGACATCCTTATCGGTAATGTCGTTGCTGCTATAATTAAATTCAGGGCG
This sequence comes from Mucilaginibacter sp. Mucisp86, assembly GCF_047324315.1. Taxonomy (NCBI): domain Bacteria; kingdom Pseudomonadati; phylum Bacteroidota; class Sphingobacteriia; order Sphingobacteriales; family Sphingobacteriaceae; genus Mucilaginibacter; species Mucilaginibacter sp. Mucisp86. The sequence goes on along the minus strand of NZ_CP168503.1, from coordinate 1,649,310 downwards.
AGGCATTTGTGTTTAGTTCATGGTTCATGGTTGATAGTTCATAGCCATCCTTTTTGCTATGATCTATGAACTATCAACTATAAGCTAATTAATATTGTTCTTTCTCGTTAGGGAAGCTATTGCTTTTTACGTCGGTATTATAATTTTTGATCGCGTCGTGCATAATATCATACAGGTTGGAGTATTGGCGCAAAAAGCGGGGCTTAAAGCCTTTATTAATACCCAGCATGTCATGAATCACCAATACCTGGCCATCACAATGCTGCCCTGCGCCAATACCTATTGTAGGAATCTGCAGGCTTTCAGATACTTCCTGAGCCAGTTTGGCGGGGATTTTTTCCAGTACTATGCCAAAGCAGCCAAGCTCCTGCAACTTAAGGGCATCTTCGCGCAGCTTTTGTGCTTCGGCCTCATGTTTGGCGCGTACGGTGTAGGTGCCAAATTTATATATCGATTGTGGCGTAAGGCCAAGGTGGCCCATTACCGGGATGCCGGCTGTCAGGATTCGGCTAACCGATTCGGCTATTTCCACACCGCCTTCAATTTTAACAGCATGGGCCCCGGCTTCCTTCATGATGCGGATGGCAGAATTTAGAGCTTCCTTTGAATTGCCCTGGTATGAGCCAAATGGCAGATCGACAACCACCAGCGCACGTTTTGCCGCGCGTACAACAGATGATGCATGATAGATCATCTGATCAAGGGTAATAGGTAGCGTAGTTTCATGCCCGGCCATCACATTTGAGGCCGAATCGCCAACAAGGATGATATCAGTCCCGGCATCATCAACTATAGTAGCCATTGAATAATCATATGCGGTAAGCATAGAGATCTTTTCGCCACGAACCTTCATCTCCTGGATGGTGTTGGTGGTGATTCGCTTTATTTCTTTATTTACAGACATTGATAAATGTTTTATCGGCGATGCAAAGGTACGTATGATTTCGGATTTCGGAATTTTGATTTCGGATGCGATTTTTCTGGTATGTCGTATATTGATTTCGGATTTCGAATGTTCGATTTCGGATTTTTTATTTTTTTGCTATGCTATCGTGAAACAGTTTGCCCGTTAACTTAACAAATTCCGAAATTTTACATCTGAAATCCAAATCAAATCCGATTCCTCATTCTAAATCAAAACAATTCCGAAATCGCACATCCGAAATCCGAAATCAAAAAATAATTTCGAAATTCCACATTCGAAATCCGAAATTAAAATAAATCCAAAATCCCACATCCGAAATCCGAAATTATTTTCTACTTTTGCGCCGTGAATCCGGAAGTTCCTTACTTCATTATTTCTATCAGTTTTCACGGGGCTTTGAACCAGGCAATCCGATCATTTAACCCTTTCAATTTTTTTAAGCGATGAACTATTTCACCAAATTACCGGCTATACTGCTGCTTGCCGACGGCACCGTTTTTTATGGTAAAGCCGCGGGCAAAATGGGTACCACCACCGGCGAGATTTGTTTTAATACCGGCATGACCGGCTACCAGGAAATTTTTACCGACCCTTCTTATTTTGGGCAGATTATGGTAACCACCAATGCGCACATTGGTAACTACGGTATTGCTAATGAAGAAGTAGAATCGGGCAGGATCCAGATTGCGGGCCTGGTTTGTAAAAACTATAACATTGCCTACAGTCGTAAACAGGCTGATGAATCGATACAGGATTATTTCCAGGAACAAAATATTGTGGGTATTTCTGATATTGATACCCGTAAGCTTGTTCGCCATATCCGTGATAAAGGTGCCATGAACGCTATCATTTCATCAGAGATCCTTGATTTGGATGAGCTGAAAGCAAAGCTAGACCTGGTACCATCAATGGATGGCCTTGAGCTTTCATCGCAGGTATCAACTACCGAAACTTATACTTTTGGTAATGAAGAAGCGCCTTACCGTGTAGCGGTGCTTGATCTTGGTGTAAAGAAAAACATCCTGCGTAACTTTGATTCGCGCGAGATTTACGCCAAAGTATTCCCGGCAAAAACAACCTATGCCGAAATGGAAAAGGATTTTGCCCCAACAGGTTATTTTATCTCAAACGGCCCCGGCGATCCTGCTGCTATGCCTTACGCGGTTGAAACAGTAAAAGAAATTTTAGCTGCTGATAAACCGATGTTCGGTATTTGTTTAGGGCACCAGTTGCTGGCTTTGGCTAACGATATCCCAACTCAAAAAATGTTTAACGGTCATCGCGGCTTAAATCATCCGGTAAAAAATATCATCATTAACCATTGTGAGGTTACTTCACAAAACCACGGTTTTGGCGTAGTGCCAGAAGCAGTGCGTGCTTCGGATAAAGTGGAGATCACTCACGTTAACCTGAACGACCAGTCGATAGAAGGGATCCGTGTAAAAGGTAAAAAAGCATTTTCGGTACAGTATCACCCGGAATCATCACCTGGTCCGCATGATTCAAGGTATTTGTTTGATGACTTTATCAAACTGATGAAATAAATTTTTGATTGCAGATGTGCAGATTTTAAATGTGCAGATGTTGAGGAAGGCCTTTCAATTTAGTTTGGAAGGCTTTTTTTTTTGGCGGGATTCCTTTTTTAAATCCAACGCTTTTTTATTTCTTCCGAACACCTATGGTGACAACACCAACAGGAGCAAGCTTACCACGCACAGCGTGGCTTCCCGGCAAGCAGGCCTGCCAAATATAAAACACATTAAGTCAAATCAAAAACCTTATTGGGCTATATGGTATCGCCGAGGTATGGATTTGCGGGAATGTTAATCAGTTTATACCCGTCTGCTCTAAGCATTTTAATGGTACCTTCATCCGGCATCTGTTTAAAGATGACGGTTGCTAATACCTGCCCTGGTATAATCTTAAACCTGACCAATAAGTCCAATAGTTGTTTTTTTCGTTTGATCGATAAAAATTGCCTGTTTGCACGGTCGGCTATTATGCTGTCGGCCCCTTTGAAATAAAAATTGGGGTTAATATGTTTAAAGGCGACCATTGGCAGGTGTAAACCGGCTGCGAGCTTCTCAAATTCCCTTTCCGACACTTTATAAACAAAATTGCCAACCGGTTCAAATGAAAACCGGTTTGGCCATACTTTATGAAGGAGCCGGGGCCTTGAGGCCAACAGGTTCTGAAGCAATAACAGTATGGGTATTTTGGAAACCGGGTCTTGCGGTTCAATGACTATGATCCCGTTTTTAGCCACCCGGATCATTTCATAAATAGCGGCATAGGGCCTTGGAAAATGGTGGTATGATTCTTTACAAAGCACATAATCAAACGTGTTATCCTTAAAAGATAAGTGTTCCGCGTTTTCGGCGGCGTATGCCGAGATGATGCCTTCATCTTTTGCCACTGCTAAAAAATCAGTTTTCAGATCTGTGGCCACCGCCAAACAGTTTTTGTTTAAAATATACTGCGCGTCAAATCCATAGGCATCTCCTACAGTGAGCCAGTTTTGGCCTTGTTCTACAAGTAAAGGATCAAGGCAATTAAAAAAAATCTGCTGTATCCAGTGCGCGATGTGGCCGCTCCCTGCAGACTTTGCCGTTAGGTAGTGGTTTATTTTGGACTCCCTTGTCGGGAAATGCTGATTATACCATTCACTGTGGCGGCCGTAACTTTCCTGATAGAACATATTTGCATGTTTTTATCAACATTACGTCTGTCGGGAAAAAAACGCTGGTAAAACATACCGTTCTGTGCAAAAAAATATATTATAAAAAAAAATTATTTTAACCCAGCGTTTGGTTTACGGGCTGCGTAATCCTACTGGAAACTGATATATACCCGACAATTGAACTACCTGGATGAATTTGTTTGCTAAGCCGGATACCAAGCTGATTAAAGGCTGTAAAGCCAACGACAGGCAGGCCCAGGAAAGTTTATATAAACTTTTTCATGCCGAAATGTTGCGCTTATGTTTCCGTTATTTAAAGTCGGATGAACTTGCTCAGGAAGCGCTAAATGCCGGGTTTTTAAAAGTATTTCAGCATATAACCTTATTTGACGGACAAAGAGGAGCTTTAGGGGCCTGGATAAGGACGATCATGGTCAGGTGCTGCATCGACCTGGCAAGGAAAGAAGCTAAGTTTAACGATGTAAACAGCCAGGAAGAAATTGCAGATGTTTTTATCGCACCGACTGTTTTGAGTAAATTGTATGCGGAAGATCTCCTGAAGGAGATCCGCCGGTTACCCGCAGCGACACAACTGGTGTTTAACCTCTACGTGATTGATGGCTATTCCCATAAAGAGATCACTGAACAGGTGGGCATCAGTGAGAGCACTTCCAGATGGCATTTGTCTGAAGCTAAGAAACAGCTCAGGGCAATGCTGCAATCCACCCCCAATAGTATTGATCAACCAACTGAAACCAAAAAGACAACATGAAAAATTCAGCATGGTATCAAAAACTTTGGCTTAAGAAGCTGGACGAACTGCCTGTAAGGGAGACAGGTTCTGAATGGGCGGGTATGAAGGCTTTGCTTGACGAACAAATGCCTGTTAGCAGTACCCCGGCCAGTCGGCCTGATTATTCATTCGGAACAAAGCTGATCAAAATATTTTTAAGATATATATTGCCGGTTGTTGTTATCGTTGGTGCCGGTATGTATTACAAATTAACGCTATCCGATCAAAGCAAAACCAATAAGACAAGGGAGCTCCGCGATCACCGGGCCGATTCCATAAAAAAAATCGGTTTGGTTTATGCAGATAGCATAGCGGGACAAAACCACGCGGATACAGTTGAGTCTATAACCCCGGTAAATGATACTTCGGGTGTTGCTAATGACAGCCAAAAGCCGCAATCCCCGGGGCACCCACCGAAGGAATTTATTAGCGCGGATAGTTCAAGTCCAAAGCCATCAACAGTTTATTCAGGCAGGAATGTACTGCGGGCAAATGCCTCCTATGCGCATAATCATAACAAAACAGGAACCGTCATCCATTATCCTGGACTCAAAATAACCAGCGCCGATCTTACCACTAAAAAGGGAAAACAAACAGCGGGGCATAATAACAATTTCGTTCATGCTGCAGGGAACAAGCCTTCATTTACCGGGTTACCAAATGTTCAATCAAAGGGTGCGCCACTTGTTGACAATAATTTAACGGCAACCAATAAGGCCAATGTTAATGTCGCCGCAAATCAAAGCCTGAAAAATAACCAGCTTGCTATGCCCTCTCTTCCGCCCAATCAATTACTGCCGGCACCTAACGGAAAGGTAGGAAATAGTGATACAGGAGCCGATGACGCAAGCTTAACAGTCAGGAACGATAAACAACAGAGTGAAACCAGTATCGGTAACAGTAATAAACCGCACAATCAAAAAAAGACGACAGGCAATCAAAACGTGGCGAAGTCAAAAGAAACTAATGCCAAACCGATGAAAAACAAGCTGTTTAAAGTTAAGGGTCACCAGGAAATTATAACACCGCAGTACAATTATGGGATAGAAACAGGGTTAAACCTTGGTGGCGGTAATAGCAGTAGTTTTTATTTCGGCGGATTTGGTGCTTACGCTTTAACGTCACGATTATTAATCAATACAGGAGTTCGGATTAATACTTACCGGTCTCTTTCTGGCAGCTTTACTCATGACAGTTATTATCGCCCCGATTCTCTGCCGCCTTTTACGGTGATAGATGCCCGAAAAGTAATTGTTTTAGATCTTCCCACCACGGTTGAATATAAATTATCCAACTTGCTAAGCATCAAAGCCGGGCCGGTTATCAGCTTTCCGCTTAAACAATCCGCCGTCAGCACAAAACTTGCGCCGATAGCGGATCTCCGTGATACCGTATACCATAGCGCGGAGATCAAATCGGCGCTGAACAGTACAAGCCTGAATAAGATCAATATTGGATTCACGGGCGGTGTTACCCTGCATATCCGAAAATTTGACATCAGTGGCAATTATCAGTTACTCAAACCTTATCAAATCAGCACAGGCCTGGGGAATTATAGTAAAACTTATCAGACTTTTCAGGTAGGGATAGGCTGGCGGTTCCATTAAAAAAGGCATGGGTTTTATTATGTAAAAGACAAAGCACTAAAGTGACTTGATTGGCAAGGATCACCCTATATTTGTTGATGGTGGCAACCATGACCGGGGCCTTTGAGGGGAGAATAAAAAAACTTCTTAAACTACACCCACAAAAAAACGCGAACAATTTACTCATTCGCGTTTTTGGTATAAAAACTCAGGCGGATATTCCTGGATTAGTTTAAGTATGATTGCAACAGGTTTGATTTTGAATTGTGACGTAAGCGCATCAAAGCCTTGTCTTTCAACTGGCGGACACGCTCGCGGGTTAAATCAAATTTTTCACCTATTTCCTCTAACGAGTGAGGTGCATGGCCACCAAGGCCAAAGAATAACATCAGCACTTCACGGTCACGTTCGGCAAGGATACCTAACGAACGTTTAATTTCCTGTGACAATGAATCGGCCATTACTTCGGTATCAGTTGCAGCATCAGAGCTGGCCAATACGTCAAGCAAGGTGTTTTCTTCACCCTGGATAAAAGGCGCATCCATTGAAATCTGCCTGCCGGCGTTATTCATTGAATCGGCAATTTTATCAACCGAAATTTCCAGGTTGTCTGCAAGTTCTTCGGGTGTTGGTTGTCTTTCAAATTCCTGCTCCAGTTTTGAAGCTGCTTTATGGATTTTACTCAATGAACCAATCTGGTTCAATGGTAAACGTACAATACGTGATTGCTCGGCAATGGCCGACAGGATTGACTGACGGATCCACCATACGGCATATGAAATAAATTTAAAACCTTTGGTTTCGTCAAAGCGTTTTGCTGCTTTAATCAAACCAAGGTTTCCTTCGTTTATTAAGTCGCCCAGGGTAAGGCCCTGGTTTTGGTACTGCTTAGCAACCGATACCACAAAGCGAAGGTTAGTTTTTGTCAAACGTTCTAACGCTACCTGGTCGCCCTCACGAATCTTTTGCGCCAGGATCACTTCCTCCTCAGCTGTGATCAAATCTACCTTGCCAATATCGTGCAGGTATTTTTCGAGCGATGCTGATTCACGGTTAGTGATTGATTGGGATATTTTAAGTTGTCTCATTTTTTAATACAGATTATTAAGCTAAAAACGGTTCAATAAGATACATGTGCCGGGTTAAACAACCGGAGGTAAAACAGACTACATTAAACTTTGCTTCCTTCTTTATTTGTGAACCCGGGATAAGTATTTAATATTTAAAACGAGGGTTTTCTTCTGATATTATTGCTGTAAGGAACGAGCGGTTTAAAAGTTTTAAAATAATGTGCTAACCAATAAATGTTTAATCAACATATTACCCTATAATGAACGGCACAAAGATAAGCATTTATTTGCTATTATAGTGTCATTTAAACACCATGAAACAACGGTTAATGTGAAGATTTCGTGAACTTAAGCTAATCTTGTTTAGGTTCGGGCGCTTGCTGGGTATCATCTGTCTTCTGGTCATCATTGTCTGCCTTTGTTTTTTTATGGTTCTTATTCCATTTAATTTTTATTTTTCCATCATCTCCATCAGTAGCAAGTATGTGCAGTACGATACCTTTCATACGTTTTTTATTGCGTTGGGTTTCGTCCTCAATTTTGCTGTCATTTTTAGGGTTGCGTAAGGGTACATCCAACGCGATATTGGTGCCGCGCGATAAGGAGTAAACACCCTCCACATCCATATTCAATACGCTGGAGTTAATTTGCATCGGGGCTATTTTGATTTTATCACCATTGATATCAAATTGGGCTTTCAGGTCGCCAAAAGTAATGTTATCCAGGTCGCGGAAGGGAAACGCAAATTTACCCACACTTTTTATCGGCGAAAAATTGACCAGGGCACCCTCTTTCAGGTTTACCATCGCGGTTCCCCTTATTGATTTAGGCACCAGGTTACCCGCGTTATTGATGGCCCCCTTAATATCAGTCCTTGCCGAAAGGAAGCCCCTTAGGTTATCACTCGTAAAATCCTTTAACCCAAAATTGTTAAACGATGCAAAGAATGTATTAGTATTCACATGGTTAATGGTGGTACTGATAGCAAAATTGTTGGTTGGCCCCTGCACCACAAGGCCGCTTAAGTTTAATGATCCGCCCGAGCTTTTAAGGCTTACATTGCGCATTTTCATGGTATTATCGGCCAGTAAAATATCAGCGTTTACATTGGTGGCTAAAAACTTTTTATAATATACTTTAGCTAAACGCAGGTGAAGTTCGGCCTGCCCTTTATCAAAAGCGGTATTTAACTGGTTGGTTACCCTTTTACTCGCAGCACGGCTTATGCCCCTGTTGCCGCTGCCACCGCTGCTTTCCCCTGATCCTTGCCGGCTATTCAGGAATCCCAAAAACTCGCCCAAACGGATTTGGGGACTGGTAATCTGCCATACTATCAGGATCTTTTCGGGCGCGGTATAATACAGGTTCAAAAAATTGCTCACCTTACCCTGCATATAAACTATACTACTGCCATTTTGAAGACGGATATTATTGATATAAAGGTCTTTATCTGTAAATTTCAAAGCAATGGAGTTATTTTTGAACACCAGCCCCCGGGGCAGGTAGTTAACATCGGCATTTTTAATGTCCACATTGCCGGTGACAAAGGGCTTGGTGAATTTGAAATTTACAATATCGGCTTTATAGGCCAGTTTTAAATCAACAATACCTTTGGTAAATCTCAGGCTTTCATCACCTATAACCGGGTTAAGTTTGGTAACCGGAAAGTGTGATCTGAAAATCCCTGTAGCCACCGGTGTGTTCAGGTTGTTGATAAACGCGGTATCAATAGTAAAAGGAATATCTTTATAGCTACCGTTAAAATGATAAAGCTTAATGACCGAATTATCATCATTTAAACCTTTGCCATTGATGTAGTTATTGCTGAATATGCCGTTAAAACTGCAATTTTCGATAGTGCCTCCACGGGTTTTCAATATGTTATCTTTTACTTTAGCCGTAACATAAATGGATGGATCGCCGCCGCCCCCAAAGCTTCCCTTCAGGTCGCAGGTAACATCAATTGGCTTTGTCAGATCGAACATTTTGAGGCTTTTGGTGATGTTGGCAGCCAGTAGGTTAGCGGCATCGTTCCACAAAATATCGTCTACCTTAAGATTGATGGTAAAATCAGTTTCGGGTGATTTGAGGTTAAATTGAGCGCCTACGGTAAACGGATTATCGCCTATATTTAAATTATTAGGTGCCACATTAATAACCTGCGAATTATCATCATAGCTGATATCAAAATGTCCCTTTAAAAGTCTGTTTTTCATGAAGCTTCCCTTTCTGGTGTTAAAGGAAAAGCTGTTTGCCATAGTATTCAGGTCGATACCTGCATTCCATCCTTTGGCAGGATACTCCATCCGCCCCTCGATATCATTCACCGCGAATTTGAACAGTTTGTAAGCATGGCGGTCGTCAACAACAAAGTTTACCTTGTTTAATGAAAACCTGCCGATTTGTGTTGAAGAGCTGGTTTGTTTTTCTTTAGGGTCTTTTTCAACTTTCGGTTTTGCTTTAAATATCGATGTATTGCTGTAGCCAGTACTATCGGTAAACAGGTCGATATCGGCATTGCTGATATCTATTTTATTAATCACTACTTCGCCCTTTAAAAGGGCTGATGCGTTTACCGACACTTCCAGATCTTTGGCGGTGAGTAAGGTATGATGATGTTCGGCCCAGCGGTTATCTTTCAATACCACATCTTTCAACTCAACAGATACGCCGGGGAAGCCTTTAAATAGTGTTGGGTCAATAGTGCCGATAGTTAGTGTGCCGTTAATATTTTTATTGAGCTCGGAGGTGATCATAGCAAGCACCTTCTGCTTATTATAATTAACATAAACAGTAAGGGCAATAAACAAAATTATAATTAAACCCACGAGCGCCCCGGCGATCTTTAAGGTTATCTTTAACCATTTCGGCATTTCAACTAATTTATTGTTAAAGCGTTATGGTTATATAATTGTTTGTATTGTAACATATAATTAACACACGGTATAGGAATAGGTAAATAAATCTGCAATAAGATACAATATTTTAAACCTATAGTCGGCTACATCAGTATCATGGAAACAAATAATAAAATAAAGGCTATTATAACAGGCGCCACAGGCATGGTAGGCGAGGGTGTATTGCATCAATGTTTATTGAGCGATAAGGTTGAATCGGTATTGATCATTAACCGGAAACCAAGCGGCATTACGCATCCTAAATTAAAGGAAATTATCCATGCCGATTTTTTTAACCTCACTCCCATTCAGGATCAGCTGCAAGGGTACAATGCCTGCTTTTTTTGTTTAGGGGTTTCATCTGTTGGCATGAGCGAGGAGGCTTACTATAAAGTAACCTACCTGCTTACCATGCATGTGGCGGAAATATTGAGCTGTATCAATCCTGATATGACCTTTTGTTATGTATCGGGCGCCGGTACTGATAGCACAGAAAAAGGCCGCAGCATGTGGGCGCGCGTAAAAGGTAAAACCGAAAATGATTTGATGAAGCTGCCCTTTAAGCAGGTGTTTAATTTCAGGCCCGGATTTATGAAAAGCTTTAAAGGGGCAAAAAATACCCTGTCGTTTTATAAATACATTGCCTGGATGTATCCCATTGGCAGGTTGATTTACTCCAAAGGGTTTATTACGCTGGAGGAAATAGGTAAAGCCATGATCAATACGGTAAACCGTGGTACCGGCCGCTGGATTCTGGACGGGAAGGATATTGTAGCGATGGCTAATGGATAACAGGTGATGATATACGGATAGTATCGTCATGAAAAACCGATATGTCGTTATTGTGGTTGATGATTTGTTTGTTTAAGTTATTGTTTTAAAGTGTTTTGTGTTTTTGGAGCGCAGTTTGAATTAGTGTGTTAAGAACATTAATCATTAACATCATTTGTGAAAATTAAACTCCGAAACAAAATGCAAACCAAATCATTGAAAACCTGCCTGAATAGATATTTAGTTGCAGTAGTTATTTTATCAGGCAGTCTGTTTGCCTTCAATACTGCTGCCCAGGCGCAGCAAGTTAAAAACATTGTACTGGTACACGGTGCCTTTGCCGATGGCTCGGGCTTTCAGGCTGTGTATAAGATCCTCACCAAAAAGGGTTATAATGTTACCGTGGTTCAAAATCCGTTAACTTCTTTAAAGGACGATGTTGATGCCGCCAACCGGATCCTGGATAAACAGGATGGCCCCACAGTTTTGGTTGGCCACTCTTACGGCGGTACGGTAATTACCGAAGCCGGGAATAATTCAAAAGTAGTAGCGTTGGTTTACATTGCCGCTTTCGCACCGGATAAAGGTGAGAACACTATAAAATGGGTACAATCTGCCCCTCCGGCACCTGAAAACGGAATTTTGCCGCCAGATGATAAAGGCTTTGTTTATTATGATAAAGCTAAATTTCATGGCGGCTTTGCCGCTGATCTGAGCCAGAGCGAGGCTGACTTTATGTTTGCCTCACAAGGACCAACCTCGGTTCAATGCTTTGTAACTCCTATTACCGAAGCCGCCTGGAAAACCAAACCAAGCTATGGCATAGTGGCTACCGAAGATAAAAGCATTGTGCCTGATGTTGAGCGTACTATGTACAAACGTGCTGGTGCTAAAATAACCGAAATTAAAGGCAGCCATGTGATTTTTATTTCGCAACCCGAGGCCGTTGCCAAAGTAATTATCGACGCAGCAAACGGCGTTAAGTAAAAAGATAGTTTTTGTTACAGTTTTAAGCGGAACCGGCGATTGGCCGTTCCGCTTTTTTATTTGATAATTGTTAGTTTTACGCCTAACAATTATCAAATGGAAGCCATCACCGTACCCGAAGCAGTTAAAGATAAACCGCAGATTAAGGCGGGCGACATCTCTTTTGTGTACTATCGTGAGCGCGGCGACCTGTTCAAAAATCAGGTGGTTTTTAATCAATGTGCTATCAGTTTCGTACTTAACGGACAAAAGGAACTTTACCGCCATGCCGATTGTACCATCATCAGGCCCGGGCAGGGCTTACTTATTCCCGAAGGTAATACGTTGATTGCTGAGCATGTGGTAAAGGGCACTTCAAGAGATGAGTTGTATAGCAGCTTTATCGTCTTTTTTCCGCAGGCGTTGATAAATGAGTTTTTTTCAAAACATGCCATCAGTACAAAAAATACCTTGCCAGATGCTCCGCCTTATGTGCTCTTTTCAAACACTACATATCTTAACGAATATCTCCGGGGCATACGTGCTTTAGTTGATGGCGGACAACAACTTTCATACCCGGTAGCCTTGCATAAACTGGAAGAATTGCTGCTTATTATTTATGAATTGTATCCGACGCAATTGCTCGCTCTTTTTGGCGGAGGGCACGATAACACAGGTTTATCACTGCAAAAACTGGTTGAAAATAACCTGTTAAACAACCTTACGCTTGATGAGCTGGCTTTCCTGGCCAATCGCAGCCTATCCTCATTTAAACGCGATTTTGAGAAAACTTACGGCTTATCCCCACAAAAATATATCCGCGACAGGAAACTGGAATCGGCCTGTGCCGAACTGAAAAAAGGCCGGAAAGCAAGCGAGCTTTTCACTACCTATGGCTATGAAAACCTTTCCAATTTTAATACCGCTTTTAAAAAAAGGTTTGGGGTAACCCCGGCAGCTTATGGACAGCAAATGGTATTTTGAGCTATCTGCACTACTATTTGAACCGTTTGCAATAACAGTATAAAAACCATTAAAGCCAACTTTGTGGTGTAATTAAATACTGTTATTATGAAAACGATCTTCTCTTTATTCATCAGCTTTTTTATAGCGAAGGCTGCATGTTCACAAACGTTTACCTTAAAAAGTGCCGATCTTGGCGGCCAGTTCAGCAATGAATTTGTTGCCGGTAATTTTGGTTGCAGTGGTGGAAATAAATCGCCACAGCTAAGCTGGGTCAACACGCCCGAGGGTACTCAAAGCTTCGCGGTTACCATGTATGACCCGGATGCGCCAACGGGTAGCGGCTTTTGGCATTGGGTTATTGTGGATATACCTGCAAATGTTCACGAGCTAAAACAAGGCGCGGGCGATGTTAAAAGTGGTTTAGCTCCCCAAGGCAGTTTGCAAAGTATAAACGATGTAGGCGTACCTGGCTATCAGGGCCCATGCCCCGGCGTTGGTGAGGGCGATCATCGTTATTTGATCACTGTATATGCTTTAAAAACAGCCAAATTGGGTACAACGCAAGCTTCAACAGCGGCTTTAACGGGTTTTATGCTGGGTAAGCAATTATTGGCTAAGGCTTCGTTGGTGGTTTATATGAAAAGGTGAACGGCCGAGGGTTAAATAATTCCCTCCCCCTCGGTTACTGTGTGTACACATCTTTTTAAGTAAAAGAAAATGTCATTGAGCAGGGACGGGCCAAGTGGTGAAGCGAAAGAGAAATCTTATACGCCTTGTAGAGCCGTATGCAAGATACCGAGCGTGATATATAAGATTTCTCCTCACCGCGCCCGCACATCCCCAAATTGGTTCGTCGAAATGACATTCGGTTTTATTTATTGATATTTATTGGCAAGATGTGTACGCACAGTAACCCCAGGGAGGGAATCGCACAATCCCTCGCTTTCATTATTTCAACGCTCGTTTCTACCTGATAGCAACATTAAGTTTAAGCACCCTGTTTTTCTCTGCCGAAAAATTTACCCCGCCGTCATTGCTTATCGACGCCACATTATTTGGATCGGTTAAAATATCGCTGTAAGCAAAACCATAGCATCCCTTTGTAGTGGCCGATTTAATAACTACAGCGTACCGCTTACCAGCGGTTACGGCGACGTTTGTCTTTACAATAACATTCCTGGCCGACCATGAGATAGAATCAACAGGCAAAGCAACGGAAGCCAAAGCTTTACCTGTTGGTAATCCGGTATTGCCAAGCTCAAATACCTCAACAGATAAATCTGCATTAGGGTAACCGGTTTGGAAAGTGGTGAAATTGATCTTGGTTAAAGTGCCGCTTTTCGCCGCGGTAAAAGTTTGCAGGCGCTGAACATTTTTGCCAATGTCGCATCCGGTTGTAAAATCTTCGATTGGTTTGTTAGGAGCAGAGCTTTTGGTAAAACTTGCCGTTTGTTCGCACTTCATTGGGTTGATGGAGCCATCGGCAGCAAAAGTTAGCGGTGCCCAGTAAAAATTGGCAAGGGCTTCGTTTTTGGCGGCGTTATTCCACAAGTCGCTGCCAAAAAGGAAAATGGTTTCTGAGTTTAGCTTGATGGTTGATACAAAGGACGGTTGTCCTCCACAAGAATTATCACTGATCTTGATCCCTTCTGACCATGGCCCCAATGGCGACGGTGCCGTACGGTAAGATGCTCCGGTGCCCGAACAATAACCGCAATTAGGATCAGAATAAATGAGGTAATATTTGCCTTTGCGTTTGAACAGTGCAGGGGCTTCGGTATTGCCCGTGGTAACTGATTTAACGTACTGCCTGGTTCCTGTTAAATAGTCGGCGCTTAGTTTTTCAATCACGATGCTTCCTTTGGTACGCCAATCGGTATAAGCTAAGTAAGCAGTGCCGTCATCGTCAACAAAAGTATCATGATCGCCATTGTTTAAGCCAGCTACAGGCATTTCACTGTTTACGGCGAGGGTTGGTTCTTTAACTTCGGTGAATGGCCCAACCGGAGTTTTGCCGGTAAATACCCGGTAGCCTACGCGGTTGTCATAAACGTTGATCCACAATACGTAGCGCTTTGTTTTTTTATTGTAGATGACATGCGGGCGAAAACAGCCGTATGTTTTACCATCGCAGCGGGTTTGCCAAACGGGTGTTTGGGCATCAAATAGAAAGCCCCTGTCGGTCCAATGTTGCAAATCGGTTGATGAATACGTTTTGAAACCGCAAAATGGGGCCGATTTGTTTCCCCATTCAAAGCCGCAATCGTAACTGGTGCCATACAGGTAGTACACTCCGTTAAATAAAGCTATCTCGCCGTCGTGTGCATCAACCGCATTGCCCAGGTTATCAAATTTGGTTACCTGCTTGCCGCTTTTATCAAAATTTTTGATGGTTTGTGCCGATGTGAGTGAAGCCGGGGCTAAAGCTATAAGCAGACTAAAGAAAATAAGTTTGTTGATCATGCTGAAGAAGATGGTATGGTCAAATTTATTTAAAATACAAAACTATCATCAGTACTTTTTGATATTTGGGTTGTTTATGATAGTACAAAGTAGTGTTGGGCCGCGTTGGATAGCAGGAAATGCCCATATTCTGAAGTGTCGATTGGGATGACTAGGTTGATTTCGCTGATTTTTTCTGAACTCGAATTAAACGAGTTTTTCGAACTTGCTTAGCATTCTGGTGGTTCCTTAATTCAATAAATTCGAGTTCAGACAAAGTCAAATAGCCATCTCCTTTTAAAAAAAGGTCAACTCATCTTCAATTTATTGGTTTTAAATTGTTAAATTAACACTAATTGTTAGCCCTTTTAGTCTCTGGCCTTACTATCCATGCTAACAAGTTTTCCACCATGTAATATCTTTTTTACCCTATCCTCAAAACCCAACCAATTGCTAACCCCACTTTGTCTGAATTAAATTTTAAATAAAATTTTTCTTTTTCAAAAATTAAGTGTTATTTCGACAATAATTATAAATCTTTATATGAGCAATAACCAATTAGTGATCGGTGTCGATTATGGTTCCGATTCCGTGCGTTCAGTAATCGTGAATGCCGCCAACGGAGAAGAAATAGCATCATCAGTATTTAATTATCCACGCTGGCGCGATGGCAAGTACTGCGTACCTGCCGAAAATCAATTCCGTCAGCATCCACAGGATTATATCGACGGACTTAAAGCCACCATTAAAGATTGTATAGCACAGGCCGGCGGCGAGGCTATCGCAAAAAATATAAAAGGCATTTCTGTTGATACCACCGGCTCAACCCCTGTTGCGGTTGATGCTACCGGTACTCCGCTTGCTTTAACTGCTGGTTTTGAAACTAACCCCAATGCCATGTTTGTATTGTGGAAAGATCATACCTCGGTTAAAGAAGCAGCGCAGATCAACGAGCATGCTACAAAATTTGATACCAATTATTTGAAATATGTTGGCGGTATCTACTCATCTGAGTGGTTTTGGGCTAAGCTGCTGCATGTGTTAAGGGTTGATAAAAGCGTACGTGATGCTGCTGCCTCATGGGTGGAGCATTGCGACTGGATCCCCTTCCTGTTAACTGGCGGTACCGATGTTAAAGCTATTAAACGTGGCCGTTGCTCTGCCGGTCATAAAGCATTGTGGGCCGAGGAATTTAATGGCTTACCTCCTGAAGAATTTTTTGTTTCCCTTGACCCGTTGCTGGCTGGTTTCAGGGATAAATTATATGAAGATACATACACTGCTGATGAAGCTGCCGGAAACCTCAGCGCGGAGTGGGCGGAGATATTGGGACTCTCAACCGATGTGGTTGTAGGTACCGGCGCTTTTGACGCACACATGGGCGCTGTTGGCGGCCAGATTGAGCCTTACCACCTGAGTAAGGTAATGGGTACTTCAACCTGTGATATTTTGGTTGCTCCAACATCAGAGATGGAAGGCAAACTTGTACGTGGGATCTGCGGACAGGTGAATGGCTCGGTTATTCCGGGCATGGCAGGTTTAGAAGCTGGTCAATCGGCCTTTGGCGATACTTATGCCTGGTTTAAGAATATTCTGGCCTGGCCATTGAACAACCTGCTTTCACAATCGCAGGTAATTGACGCGGCCACTGCCGAAGCGCTGAAGGAAGAAATTTCTGAAATGATCATCCCTGAACTAAGCAGGCAGGCAGCTTTGTTGCCAATTGAAGAAAGCAACGAGCTGGCTATCGATTGGTTTAACGGTCGCCGCACGCCGGATGCCAACCAGGAATTAAAGGGCGCTATCACCGGCTTGGGTTTAGGCAGCGATGCACCAAGGGTATTCCGTGCATTGGCCGAGGCCACCTGCTTTGGTGCCAAAAGCATTGTTGATCGTTTTATCAGTGAAGGAATCCCGGTAAAAGGCATCATTGGTATTGGTGGTGTGGCTAAAAAATCATCTTTCGTGATGCAAATGATGGCCGATGTTTTGGGTATGCCTATCCGTATCCACCAGTTTAAACATACCTGTGCTTTGGGCGCGGCAATGTTTGCAGCGGTAGTTGCCGGCATTTACCCAACCATTGAAGAAGCTATGACCGCCATGGGCCGCGGCTTTGATGTGGTTTATGAGCCAAACATCGCGCTGAGAGAAGTTTATCAGCAGCGCTATAATCAATACAGCACATTAGGCAGGTTTGTTGCCGCTGAGGTTGCCCTGAAAAATAATCCTGAACTGCAAAACGCATAATAACAAAATGAGTAAATACGATCATATAAGGCTTAGTGCCTATAATGCCAACATGCAGCTGCCTAAACTTGGCCTTGTGCTGTTTACTTTTGGCAACGTAAGCGCTGCCGACAGAGAATTGGGCGTATTCGCCATTAAACCAAGCGGCGTACCTTATGAAGACCTTTCGCCAGAGAAAATGGTGATTGTTGATTTTGACGGCAACACTGTTGAAGGTGACCTTCGCCCTTCAAGCGATACCAAAACACATGCCGTACTTTATAAACACTGGGATGGCATCAACGGTATTGTACACACGCACTCTACCTACGGAACCGCCTGGGCACAGTCGCAACGTGATATCCCTATCTTCGGTACTACCCACGCCGATCATTTAACGGTTGATATTCCCTGCGCTCCGCCTATGAATGATGAAATGATCAAAGGGAACTACGAGTATCAAACCGGTTTCCAGATCATGGAATGCTTTGAAGAAAAAGGCCTGGATTATAAAGAGGTTGAAATGGTATTGGTGGGTAACCACGCACCATTTACCTGGGGTAAAACAGCCGAAAAGGCAGTTTATAACAGCGCCGTACTGGAAGCCGTTGCCCAGATGGCCTACCTTACCGAGCAAATTGACAGAAGCGCCCCCCGCTTAAAAGATGCGCTGATCAAAAAACATTACGAGCGCAAACACGGACCTGATTCATATTACGGACAATAAACCTGATGAAAAAAATAAACCTGTTTTTCCTGCTGCTTTGTTTTTTCGCCTGCACCCGTTTATCGGCACAGGTAGCAGCTACACCGCCTATGGGCTGGAACAGTTATAACTGTTTTGGTTCGGCAGTACATGAAGATGAAGTAAAAGCCAATGCCGATTACATGGCAGAGCATTTGAAGCAATACGGCTGGGAGTATGTGGTGGTGGATTTTTTATGGTCGTACGATAATCCTCCGGGCAGTAATATCGGTAATCCTTTTCAATTGCGTTTACAAGATGGTTCATATGTGCCATGGTTGACTATGGATAAATGGGGCCGTCTTACACCTCAGCCTACCAAATTCCCATCGGCTTTTGGCGGTAACGGTTTTAAACCGCTGGGCGATTATATCCACAGTAAAGGTTTGAAATTTGGCATCCACGTGATGCGCGGTATCCCGAGACAAGCCGTTTGGTCAAAATCGCCGGTTAAAGGAACCAATGGCATCACTGCCGATATGGTGGCCGATACTAACTCAAAATGCCCATGGATGAACCACATGTACGGGTTGGATATGAAAAAGCCCGGCGCACAGGAATACCTGAACTCGTTGCTGGAGCTTTATGCCTCATGGGGAGTAGATTTTATTAAGGTGGATGACCTTTCGCGCCCGTATAGCAATGCCGAGGTTGAAGGTTATCAAAAAGCCATTCAACAATGCGGCCGACCAGTTGTGCTGAGCCTTTCGCCGGGCGAAACCCCGGTTGCACAGGCGGCACATGCTACCAAATATGCCAATATGTGGCGCATGGCCGATGATTTTTGGGATAACTGGAAAGAGATCCTCCACATGTTTGAATATGCTAAAAGCTGGGAAGGCGTTGGTGGCCCCGGTCACTGGCCAGATTGCGATATGATCCAGATCGGTAAGCTGAGCAAACGCGGTCCGGTAGGCCAGGAGCGTTATAGTCGTTTTACCGAGGATGAAGAATATACCCACATGACGTTTTGGAGTATCTTCCGTTCGCCATTGATGATAGGCGGCAACCTGCCCGAAAACCGCGATTTTGAGTTGAACCTTTTTACCAATGACGAGGTAATTGCTGTAAATCAAAAAGGCTCAAGCCCAAAACAATTGTATAAAAAAGATGGCGCCATGATCTGGTACTCACAGATCCCCGGCAGCAAGGATATTTACGCAGCCTTTTTCAATATTGGCGATGACGATAAATCCATATCCCTGAATTTCAAAGACCTGGGTCTTAAAGGTAGAGTAACCGTACGCGACCTGTGGAAAAAACAGGATGTTGGCCAGTACAGCTCAGGCTATCAGCAAAAAATTAACAAACACGGTGCGGCATTATTCAGGCTGTCACCAAAAAACTAAGACTAAATCACTAATTCAATAAATCGCTAAATCACTAATTGACATATATGATCGATCTGAAAACATTTGAAGTATGGTTCATTACCGGGAGCCAGAATTTATACGGAGAAGAAACACTGAAGAAAGTTGCCGAGCATTCGCAGGAAATAGCCAAAGGTATTGACGGTGCTGCCAATATCCCTGTGCGTGTGGTTTACAAACCCGTTGTTAAATCAACTGAAGAAATTTATAACACCTTACAACAAGCTAACGTAGCCGAAAACTGTATCGGTGTTATTGCCTGGATGCATACTTTTTCGCCTGCCAAAATGTGGATCAGGGGTTTAAGCATCCTTAAAAAACCGATGCTGCACCTGCACACCCAATATAACCGCGATATCCCGTGGAGTTCAATTGATATGGACTTCATGAACCTGAACCAAAGCGCCCATGGCGACAGGGAGTTTGGTTTTATGGTATCACGCATGCGCATTAACCGTAAAGTAGTTGTTGGCCACTGGCAGGATAGCGAAGTGTTGAAAGACATTGAAAGCTGGAGCCGTGCAGCAGCAGGCTGGAACGACTGGCAAGGCGCTAAATTTGTTCGTTTTGGTGATAACATGCGCTTTGTTGCAGTTACTGATGGCGATAAAGTTGAGGCTGAATTGAAATTTGGTTTCGCTGTAAATACTTATGGCATTGGTGACCTGGTTGCTGTTGTTGACAGCATCAGCGATGCCGAAGTTAAAGCCCTTACCGACGAGTATGAAGCTACTTATACCATGGCCGACGATCTTAAACAAGGCGGCGCAAGATATCAATCGGTATATGATGCTGCTAAAATTGAACTTGGCTTGCGTAAATTTTTACAGGATGGCGGTTACAAAGGTTTCAGCGATACTTTTGAAGACCTGCATGGCATGATCCAGTTGCCGGGTATTGCCTCACAGCGTTTAATGGCCGATGGTTACGGTTTTGCCGGTGAAGGCGACTGGAAAACTGCTGCTTTAGTGCGTGCATTCAAAGTAATGGGCGCAGGCTTGCCAGGCGGTAACGCTTTCATGGAAGATTATACCTACCACTTTGACCCGAACAATGCATTAGTTTTAGGTTCACACATGCTGGAGGTGGATAGCAGCTTGGCTAACGGCAAAGCTGCATTAGAAGTGCATGCCTTGGGCATTGGCGGTAAAGCAGATCCTGCACGTTTGGTATTTAACGTGGCTGGCGGTGCAGCATTAAACGCTTCCATCGTGGATATGGGCAACCGTTTCCGTTTAATTGTAAACGAGGTTGAAGCCATTGAGCCTATTGAAGATCTGCCGAAATTACCAGTTGCAAGGGTACTTTGGAAACCACTGCCGGATATGAAAACCGGTTGCGCAGCATGGATCTATGCCGGTGGTGCACACCACACTGCTTACAGCCAAAACCTGTCGGCCGAGCTGATCAATGATTTTGCTGATATGGCTGGTATTGAGTTTTTACGTATTGGCAAAGACACCAAACTTGATCAGTTCAGGAACGAGATCAGGTGGAATGACGCGGCTTATAAATAACCCCAGCCCCCCTCTAAATCTCCCCCTGAAGGGGGAGACTTAAAAAATAAAAATAAGATAGCCGCCACTCGGCTGGAGCCGAGCGGCGGCGTGAGAGGACTTTGAATAGAAGAAACCGTCATTACATGGCACGAAGCAATCCCAAACTTTACAGATGGGCTTTGCATATTGGGGGTTGCTTCGTACCTCGCAATGACGTGATGATGAAATTTGCGCAGTTTGCGTTAGGGATAGGAGCGGATACCGGCCCGTGGCTAAGGCCTTGTGCAGTATGAGCGGATAGCCCGGCCGCAGGCAACGCCATTGTGAATTTGAGATTTCGGATGTGCGATTTCGGAATTTTCTGAACTCAAATTAAACGAATTAAAGAATTTATAGAATTTGCTTAGCATTCTGTTAATTCCTTAGTACTATAAATTCAGGTTCAGATTATAAGCGGTCATCAAATGAAATAGAAATAACGAGAAGAATATAAACTAAACCACAAGCAAACTAAACTAAATTTTAAACCAAATAATGAACAAATTTTCCACTATCGATTACGTGATCTTCGTAATCTATTTTATTGTAGTTACGAGCTACGGGTACTGGGTTTACAGCCGTAAAAAGATCAAAGGCGTATCTGATAGTCACGACTTTTTCCTGGCCGAGGGTTCGCTTACCTGGTGGGCTATCGGCGCTTCGCTGATCGCTTCAAACATATCAGCCGAGCAATTTATTGGCACCAGCGGTCAGGGTTTCCAGGTTGGTTTGGCCGTTGCTGCCTACGAGTGGGTTGCCGCTATTGCGCTGATCATCGTAGCAGTGTGGTTTATACCGGTATACCTTAAAAACAAGATTTTCACCATGCCGCAGTTTTTGCATACGCGGTATAACGAAACGGTGAGTTTTATCATGGCCATTTTCTGGCTGTTGTTATATGTGTTGGTTAACCTAACCTCTATACTTTACCTGGGCGCTTTAGCTATTAACAACCTGATGGGCGGCGGATACCTGCACGAGATCATTATCGCGTTATCGATCTTTGCCTTGTTCATTACCCTTGGTGGTATGAAGGTTATCGGCTTTACCGATGTTATACAGGTATTGGTACTGGTTGTTGGCGGTTTGGCTACTACTTATATAGCACTTACTTTGGTAAGCGAGCATTTTGGTTTGGGCAAAGATGCTATGGCCGGTTTAAATAAAATGATGAGCGATGCACCTGATCATTTCAAAATGATGATGGCTAAACCCAAGCCGGGTGCGCCGCAGGCAGAGATCAACAAATACCTGGCTCTGCCTGGTATTGCCATGTATTTTGCCGGCCAGTGGATTGTGAACCTTAACTACTGGGGCTGTAACCAATACATCACCCAAAGAGCTTTGGGCGCTAACCTGAAAACCGCGCGTACAGGGATCCTTTTTGCAGGTTTGATGAAACTGGCTATGCCTGTAATTGTAGTTTTACCTGGTATTGCAGCTTACGTATTATACAAAAACGGTGGCTTGCAGCAGGAGATGGCATCAGGCGGTCACTTCAATTCGGATAATGCTTACTCTGCTATATTGGGCTTTTTGCCAACGGGCTTAAAAGGCCTTTCGGTTGCAGCTTTAACAGCTGCTATTGTGGCCTCATTAGCAGGTAAGGCCAACAGTATCAGTACCATCTTTACGCTCGATATCTATAAAAAACATATCAGCAAAGAAGCCAGTGAAAAGAGTATGGTTAACGTAGGCAGGCTTACTATTTTGGCTGCTTTAGTGTTCTCGATCATGCTTACCTGGAAGGATTTGTTGGGCATTGGCGGCGAAGGCGGCTTTACTTTTATCCAGAAATATACCGGCTTTATCAGCCCTGGTATCTTTGCTATTTTTATTTTAGGTTTCTTTTGGAAACGTACCACAGGCGCAGCAGCTATTGCCGGTATTTTAACAGGGTTTGGCATGTCGGTACTGTTTAATAACTATGCACCAAAACTGTTTGGTAACGAGACTTTGCTGTACACAGCTTTCCCTAACGGTAAAGGCGGCTATGAAATTCCGTTCCTGATCTGTATGGGCTTATCGTTTATGTTTACCATTATTGTGATGGTAGCCATTAGCTTAGCCGGTCCGAAAGTTAATCCTAAAGCATTTGAAATTCCGCGCAGTATGTTCAAGGTTGAAAAATCAACCCTGGCATTAATTGTAGTTACGCTTATCCTGCTTACCATGCTTTATGCTAAATTCTGGTAGGTACAATAATTTATAAAATGAAGTTTTTTATTGACACGGCCAACCTGGCACAAATTAAAGAAGCCCATGACCTGGGTGTATTAGACGGCGTTACCACCAACCCATCGCTGATGGCTAAAGAAGGTATCACCGGACATGAAAATATCATTAACCACTACAAAGCCATTTGTGAAATTACTGATGGGGATGTAAGCGCCGAAGTAATTTCAACCACTTTTGATGAGATGGTTGCCGAAGGTGAGGCACTGGCTGCTCTTCATGAGCGTATTGTGGTAAAATTGCCTATGATAAAAGATGGCGTAAAGGCTTTAAAATACTTTAAACAAAAAGGTATTAAAACCAATTGTACGCTGGTGTTTTCGGCAGGACAGGCTTTGCTGGCCGCTAAAGCAGGTGCTACTTACGTATCGCCGTTTATTGGCAGGCTTGACGATATCTCGACAGATGGTTTGCAGCTGATAGAAGATATCCGCCTGATATATGATAACTATGGTTACGAAACGCAGATCCTGGCCGCTTCGGTACGCCATGCTATGCACATCGTTAATTGTGCCAAATTGGGGGCCGATGTTATAACCGGTCCGCTTAGCGCTATTACCGCATTGCTAAAACATCCGCTTACAGACAACGGGCTTGCTCAGTTCCTGGCTGATCATGCTAAGGCTGCGGGTGTTTAGTTGAAATATTTGATTTTTGAATAAGAAAGTCCCGCGCGAGGCGGGCTTTTTTTAATTAAATATTTTAAGTGTTTTTTTAACAATTATAAATTAATTTTTATACATTGGTCTCACTGATCCTAACCGTCAGTTAAGCCAATTTATTTGTTCCTAAAATTATAATAGTTAAACAGCCAATGCTTTAAAAAGGCGAGCTAACAACCTCAAATTATGAAAAATAACAAGAATTTATTAATGATGTTAAGCTGTTCGGCAGCGCTTTTTGCGGCTTGTAACGGTAATCCTAAAAAAACTGATTCAACCGTGAAAGATTCAACTTCGGTAACAACCCAGTCTATACCCGATTCGGCAAATTTTGAGGCCGATGTACAAGGGCAAAAAGCAAAGCTTTTCACCCTGAAAAACAACAGTGGCGCTACTGTAGCCGTTACCAATTACGGTGGCAGGCTGGTAAGCTTATTGGTACCCGATAAAGATGGCAAAGCTACCGATGTTATTTTAGGTTACGACTCATTGAAAAGCTATCAGAAACCTAAAGAGCCATATTTTGGTGCTATCATTGGCCGTTACGGTAACCGTATTGCCAAAGGTAAATTTACGCTGGATGGCAAGGCTTACCAACTGGATATCAATGATGGCGTAAACACCCTGCACGGTGGCTTTAACGGCTTTTACGGTAAGGTGTTCGCAGCTAAGCAACTGAGCGCATCACAACTGGAACTTACTTATGTTTCAAAAGATGGCGAAGGTGGCTACCCGGGTAATTTAACTGCAACAGTGGTTTATACCCTGGGCGATGATAACGCGCTTAAAATAGAATACAAAGCTACTACCGATAAAACCACTATCGTTAACTTAACCAATCACGCATACTTTAACCTGAATGGCGCCGGTAATCCTACCATTACCGATAACGTATTACAAATAAATGCCGATGCTTTTTTGCCTGTGGATACCACGCTTATCCCAACCGGCAAACTGCAGCCTGTTAAAGGTACCCCGTTTGATTTTACCACATCAAAAACCATTGGTAAAGACATTGATGTGGCCGACGAGCAATTGAAAAATGGTAAAGGTTACGACCATAACTTTGTTTTAAACAAGCATGACCTTACTACTCCTGTTGCTACCGTAAAAAGTACTGTAACAGGTATCACTTTAGAGGTATTCACTGAAGAGCCCGGACTGCAATTTTATTCAGGCAACTTTTTAACCGGCGAAACTAAAGATGGAAAAGGCGGCAAAGCTTATCCACATCGTTCGGCCTTTTGTTTGGAAACACAGCATTTTCCTGATGCGCCAAATCAACCGGCGTTTGCTTCAACCGTGTTAAAGCCAGGGCAAACCTACCATACGGTTACCATTTACAAATTCTCCAAATAAGTAAAGCATGTTAAAAAGGACTTTTTTAACGTTATGTGCGGCCGGTGCCTTTACCATGGCCCATGCACAAACGCAATATACCATAGCTGCTGATAAGGTAAAAGCCCATATTCAGCCTACCATGTATGGGATATTTTTTGAGGATATTAACCTTGCGGCCGATGGCGGTGTATATGCCGAGTTGGTAAAAAACCGTTCGTTTGAGTTCAATATGCCCTTGATGGGATGGAAGGAGCAAAAAAAGGATGGAGGCGATGGCAGAACAGAAGTAATAAACCGTGCTGTTGAACGGCCGGAGAATGCGCATTTTATAAAGAGCTATATCACAACCGATGCCGGTTTCTACGGATTCTCGAATGAGGGTTTCCGCGGGGGAATGGGCGTTAAGGAAGGTGAGGAATACAGCTTTTCGGTGATAGCTAAACAGGAAGGCGATACAAACGTAAAGCTGAACATTGAGCTGCGTGGTGATAATGACGCTATCATAGGTAAAGCCGAACTTACGCCAACTGATAAAGAATGGAACCGTTACAGCGTAAAATTTAAATCGGACGCAACAACGCCGAAAGCAAAATTATATGTTTGGATGAGCGGCAAGGGCGTCATTGATCTGGATATGATCTCCCTGTTTCCTGAGCATACCTGGAAAAACCGTCCGGGTGGTTTGCGTGCCGACCTGGTACAGCGACTGGCTGATCTTAAACCAGGTTTTCTGCGTTTTCCGGGTGGATGTATTGTTGAGGGCCGTGAATTGAACAACCGTTATCAATGGAAAAAAACCATAGGTCCTGTTGATAAACGCGAAAATATCATCAATCGTTGGAATACCGAATTTAAGCATCGCCCGGCACCCGATTATTACCAAACTTTCGGTCTGGGTTTTATGGAATATTTCATGACAGCCGAGGATATTGGTGCTTCACCGCTGCCTATCCTGAATTGCGGTATGGCCTGCGAATTCAACACCGGCGAGCTGGTGCCTTTGGATAAACTTGATCCTTATGTGCAGGATGCGCTCGACCTGATTGAGTTTGCCAACGGCGATGTAAGCACCAAATGGGGTAAGCTGCGTACCGACCTTGGTCACCCGGCACCGTTTAATTTAAAAATGATAGGTGTGGGCAATGAGCAATGGGGCCCGCAATACATCGATCGCTGGAAAATTTTCACCAAGGCAATCAAAACAAAATACCCGAACATCAAGATCGTATCGGCCTTAGGCCCATCGCCCGATGGTAAGGAATTTGACCTGTTAAATAAAACGTTCCGCAGTTTAGGTGCCGATATTTTGGATGAGCATTATTATGCGCCTGCAAAATGGTTTAGGGATAATGCCCGCCGCTATGACAACTATGATCGTAAAGGTCCTAAAATTTTCGCCGGTGAGTATGCAGCGCAAAGTGTATCAACAGTAAATCCTGATAATAAAAACAATTGGGAGTGCGCATTATCTGAAGCGGCCTTCATGACCGGTTTAGAGCGTAATGCTGATGTGGTGAACATGGCTTCGTACGCCCCGCTTTTTGCTCATGTGGAAGGTTGGCAATGGACACCAAACCTCATCTGGTTTGATAACCTGAAAAGCTATGCCACGCCAAATTATTATGTACAACAATTGTTCTCTATCAATAAAGGCACTGATGTAGTACCGCTTACATTGAACAATGAAGCCGTAGCCGGGCAAAATGATAGCTATGCTACGGCCAGTTTGGACAAGAACACCAACGAATTGGTGATCAAGTTTGTGAATACCAGCACATCGGCACAAAATGTAAGCTTTAAAATTACCGGCTCAAAAGGCTATCAAAAAGAGGCTAAAGTTACAACGCTAAAGGCTGATAACAAGGATGCCGAAAATTCACTGACCGCGCCTACAGCGGTTAGCCCGGTTGAAAGCACGGTTGATATCTCCGGTAATACCCTGAAGCTGGCTGTTGAGCCATACTCATTCAAAATAGTAAGGCTTAAAAACAAATAACCGTTGAAAAAGCTCCTACTGATCATATCCTTATTGTTCCCGGGCATTATGAGTAATGCCCAGGAACTAAGGACTGATATATCGGTGCACGACCCGGTAATGACCCGGCAGGATAGTACGTACTACATTTTCTGTACGGGTAATGGCATAGCCATGTGGTCGTCGAACGATAGGGTGCACTGGAAGGTCGAGAAACCGGTATTTGCTGCACCTCCTCAATGGGCAGTTGACGCTATCCCCGGTTTTAAAGGACACATCTGGGCACCGGATATTTCGTTTTATAAAGGCACTTACTACCTGTTTTACTCGGTATCGGCCTTTGGCAAAAATACTTCGGCCATTGGTGTGGCAACTAATACAACGCTGCATACCGATGATCCGGCATATAAATGGATTGATCATGGTAAAGTAATCCAATCTATCCCCGGCAAAACCAACTGGAATGCTATCGACCCTAATTTAATTACGGATAAAGATGGTACGCCTTATTTGGTTTTCGGATCGTTTTGGGATGGCCTGAAATTGGTGAAGCTGAATAAAGACAGGCTAAGCGTTGGAGAGGATTTTGATAAGATCCCAACCATTGCTACCCGTAGAAAAGTCAGTTCTGAAAATCTTCCTGCTGTTGATGGTAACCCGGTTGATGCGGGCGGTAATGCTATTGAAGCGCCGTTTATTTTTAAACACGATAAATATTTTTACCTGTTTGCCTCGATAGATTATTGCTGCAAGGGGCCAAAAAGTACTTATAAAATGATCATCGGCCGCTCGGAAAAATTGAAAGGGCCTTATCTGGATAAAGACGGCATTGCCATGAACAAAGGCGGCGGCAGTATCCTGCTGGCCGGTGATGCTAACTGGTACGGTGTTGGCCATAACGGGGTAAGTACTTTTGAGGGGATTGATTATATCATCTTCCATGGCTATGATGCGGCGGATAGGGGGATTTCAAAATTGCGAGTTGAGAAACTGGATTGGGTTGATGGATGGCCGGTGGTAGCGAAGTAAGTGGCTTAAAAAATGTCATTGCGAGGAGGAACGACGAAGCAATCGCATGCTTTACAGAGCGGATTTGCATATGTGCGGTTGCCACGCTATCGCTCGCAATGACATGGTTTTTATTTCACAGGTTTAAGCGTCCACGCTTACGCACCTGAAATAACTAATAACGTGAGCGTAGACGCTCACATTTTATATTATTCAAGCGTGGACGCTTGAACAAAGGACATTATGAGAATATCGAAAAAAATAATCGTGTTAGCCATAACTGTCGGCAGTTTAGCCTCAGTTAAAGCTACTCCCCGCGATACCACTTTCCACGCCGATGGTAACCCCATCATCAGGCACAAGTACACCGCCGATCCGGCGGCTATGGTTTATAAGGATAAAGTTTATCTGTACACAGGTCATGATGAAGCCGCTCCCGGTCATAACGGTTATACCATGCACGACTGGACATGCTTTACTACAACCGATATGGTGAACTGGACAGAGCATCCTTCGCCTATGAATGTTAAGGAGTTTAAATGGGCTAAAGATGATGCATGGGCATCGCAGGTGATTGAACGGAATGGCAAGTTTTACTGGTATGTGGCTGTTGAGCATGGTACTATTCATGGTAAAGCTATAGGGGTAGCGGTGTCTGATAGTCCGCTGGGGCCGTTTAAAGATGCCCGGGGCAGCGCTTTGGTTACCAATGACATGACCAAAGCTGTAAAACATTCCTGGGATGACATTGACCCGACGGTTATGATTGATAAAGACGGACAGGCCTACCTGTTTTGGGGCAATGGCATTTGCTATTACGCTAAATTGAAAAGCAACATGACCGAACTTGACGGCGAGATTAAAACCATCACCCTGCCCCATTATACCGAAGCACCATGGATCCATGAGCGTAATGGCTGGTACTACCTTTCATATGCCTATGAATTTCCTGAAAAAATAGCCTACGCTATGAGCAGAAGTATCAATGGTCCGTGGGAATATAAGGGGATCATTAATGAAATAGCAGGAAATTCGAACACCAATCACCAGGCTATCATTGAGTTTAAAGGCAAATGGTATTTTATATATCATAACGGCGCGCTTGTACCGGATGCGGGTAGTTTTCACCGTTCGGTTTGCATCGATTATTTATATTATAATAAAGACGGCAGTATCAAGCGGGTAATCATGACCAGCGAGGGTGTGAAACCGGCAAAGTGATTTTATTGTAGAGGCGCGCATAATTTCGTCTCCGGTATACAGATCAATCAGGGAAGTGCGTTTGCCCTGATGGGAGACGAAATTATGCGGCTCTGCAATAAGAAATATTATAAAATAAGAAGCAGGAAAGGATTATCCTTTCCTGCTTCTTGTTTTCCGGACTGTTACCTGCAACAAATCGTATCAACTTTTCTTCAAAACCAATCAAACGTAACCAAACGTTAAAATTGGTTCAATTTATCCTATACTTTTAGTGCGAAATAATTAATTCAAAAGCCTGTACGGCCGGTTTAAACGGTTTGTCGGAACTGTTTGACCGGCTTTATAACCTACAATTATGAACATTAAAAAGTTTATTATCATTGCTGCTGCCGCGCTTCCATACTTTGCACATGCGCAGGAATGGCAGCCCAAAAAAGCCGTTTTAATGACGCGCTTTGCAAAAGATGTCGACCCGAAAAATGTGTTGCCTGAGTATCCCCGTCCGCAGCTGGCGCGCGAAAAATGGCTGAACCTAAACGGCCTGTGGCAGTATCAGCCCGGAACCGCCGGTGAGGCACTGCCAAAAGGCAAGTTATCTAAAACTATCCTTGTGCCTTTCCCGGTTGAATCGGCCTTGTCGGGCGTAATGGAACAACACGACAGGATCTGGTACCGCCGTAAATTTACAGTCCCTGCTTCGTGGAAGGGTGAGCATGTCTTGCTGCATTTTGGTGCGGTTGATTATGAAAGCGAAGTGTTTGTTAACGGCAAAAGCTTTGGTAAACATACAGGTGGCTATGATCCGTTCAGCTATGATATTACATCAGCTATTAAAGGTGCAGGTGAACAAGAGATCACCGTGCGTGTTTATGACCCGACGGACGATGGCGGTTTTCCGCGTGGCAAACAAACACTGCACCCACAGGGAATTATGTATACTTCAACTACAGGTATCTGGCAAACTGTTTGGTTAGAGCCGGTTCCTGCTGTAAATATCAGCGATATCAGGATCACGCCGGATATTGATCAATCGGTAATAAAGCTAAATGTAGATGCTGCGACTGCTGCTGGTTACACGGTTAACGTAAAAGTAAAAGACGGTAGCAAGGTTGTAAGTACTGCTTCGGGCAAGCCTAATGCCGAGTTTACCGTACCTGTTCCTAATGCCAAATTATGGTCGCCGGATTCACCGTTTCTGTATGACCTGGACATTACACTTGAAAAAGGCGGTAAAAAGGTTGACGCAGTTAGCAGCTATGCGGGCATGCGCAAGATTTCGATAGGAGAGCAGGATGGTTATAAAAAACTGTTCCTGAATAATAAATTTCTGTTCCAGATTGGTCCGCTTGACCAGGGTTTTTGGCCGGATGGGATCTACACGGCTCCAACAGATGCCGCTATCAAGAATGATCTGCAAATGATCAAAAACTTTGGTTACAATATGGTGCGCAAGCACATTAAGGTTGAGCCATACCGCTGGTACTACTGGGCCGATAAACTGGGCCTGATGATTTGGCAGGACATGCCTTCGGCTAATTCATATACCGAGCATACGCCTCCGGTAGATACAACTGCCTATGCTTCAGAACTTACCCGTATGGTTAAAACCCACTGGAACTCACCTTCAATTGTAACGTGGGTAGTATTTAACGAGGCACAAGGCCAGCATAATACACCGGGGTTAGTTAACCTGGTACGCAAACTGGATAATTCGCGCTTAATCAACCAGGCCAGTGGTGGCAATCATTTTGGCGTGGGCGATTTTCTGGATATCCACAGCTATCCGCCGCCTGCAGCCCCTTCGAGCAAAACACAGGTATTGGCCTGCGGCGAATATGGCGGGATAGGTTACATTATTCCCGGTCACGTTTGGAAAACCGGCCCGACGTACATCATGATGGATAATCAAAAAGCTTATACCAACCTGTATGATGAATTTGCCAACGATCTTGTGATCTACAAAACCAACGAAGGCTTAAGCGCTGCGGTATACACCGAAACTACCGATGTGGAAGTTGAGCTGAACGGCTTGCTTACTTACGACAGGGAAATTGTGAAAGGCCCGGTTGCAACTATTAAGGCTTCAAATGATAAGATCATTCACGATGAAGAGTATATCCGCGAAGTGTTGCCATCATCAAAAGATAAAGCGCGTACCTGGAAATATACTTTTGATAAACCTGCTGATGGCTGGTTTGACGAAAAGTTTGACGACAACGCATGGAAATCGGGCGAAGCAGGTTTTGGTACTGCCAATACTCCGGGAGCAGTGGTAAAAACCGTATGGGACGGTAAGGATATCTGGATGAGGCAGGAGTTCACACTCAATGCATCTGGCGTAAATAAAAACGACCTGGTACTGTCATTACATCATGATGATGCCTGCGAAGTTTACATTAATGGTGTTAAGGCTGCCGTAAAAGAAGGTTATACATCAGGCTATGCTATCATTCAGATGACTAAGGAAAGCAAAGAGGCTATAAGCCTTAACGGTAAAAACGTGATTGCTATCCATTGTAATCAGATTCAGGGTGGTCAGTATATTGATGCAGGTATTTCTGCAATGAGCAAAACGAAACCGTAATATTGGTTTTGATATTATGAAAAACGCCTGGGCATTTGCCCGGGCGTTTTTGTTTAACCCCTATGCCACTACTCGGCTCCAGCCGAGTGGTAACTATCAAGCGGCCTCTGGCCGCTGAATCCGGAATAGCAGGCCAGAGGCCTGGAAATAGCTGCCACTCGGCTGGAGCCGAACGGCGGCGGAAATACTATAAAACAAGTTGCAGAATCCAGACTTACGAAGTTTTTAAAACTTCGTAAGTCTTAAAAAAGAATATTTATCCCTTCCTTTTCCTGCCGTTATAACTGGTTATCGTCACATCGCCTGCATTGGCATCTAACTCTAACACACGTGATGATTGCGACAAATAAGTTGATCCGTAATAAAACTCAACATGCTTTTTGCCGCCGTTTTTAAGCGTAATATCAGCATAAAAATCATCAGGTTTAAGCTTGATATAACGCTTGCCCGGAGCTGCGCCGGCATTGCGGAACACTTTAACACTATCCTGATTTTGGGTTGCTACCAACAAATCGCCTTTGGCCGATTGGATATTTGCCAAAGCTTTTCCATCGCCCGCAACATAAATACCGCTGTTGGCTATCGATAAACCGGCAAAACCACCTTTGCCGTTTCCTTTCATATATAAACCCATAAAAGCGTCATGCCTGCCGGTAAACGGTTCCATACCAAAATCGTTGCCTACCATTACCAGGTCAAGGTTACCGTCATGGTCAACGTCTTTGGTTATCATCCCGTAAACCGGCGCCATCTGGGCATCCTGCGGTAGTGCACTGATACTAAAAGTACCAGTGCCTTTGCCGGTGATAAGGCTGGTATTCATATCGGTTGCTTTCAGGATAACAGCACCTTCTTTATCTTTTTCAGCCCATAAGTCGTTCATGGTAGCGTGTCCAAAGCCACGATAGCTTGGATACTTTTTGCGGATAGAGATCAACTGGCTGATCAGGTCATCGCGGGTATGCATCGGGAAGGGTTTTTGGGAGCCGTCCTCATCCTTCATGTAGCAAAATATCATGGAGTCGAATGAGCCGTTACCATCAAGGTCTTTACCCATAATGGTCATGGGCTGCTCAAAGGATGCTTTGTAGTTGGAGTTTTGACCGAGGTTACCGGCTACATAATCGATATTGCCATCGTTGTTAAAATCGCCGGCAACGATACTATTCCACCAGCCTATATGGTCATCGATGCCCGATTTGATTTTACTGAAACCATGGCCGTTGTTTTTGTAGAAGGTAACCGGCATCCATTCGCCTACTACTACCAAATCAGTTTTACCATCTTTATCAAAATCCGACCATAACGCGTCGGTGATCATGCCGCCATGAATCAGGTCGGGGCAAAGCTGGCTGGTAACATCAGTAAATTTACCACCATCGTTCATGAGTAAATGACTAACCGGCGATGAAGGATAAGCACCCGAAACTGATCTTGAACCCACAAAAAGGTCAAGGTCTCCATCTCCGTCAAAATCAGCAGCGCGCACGCATGAACCGTTATCATATTCCACGGGCACAGCTGCAATATCGCGGGTAAAGTGGCCCTTTTTATCATTGATGTAAAGCCTGTCCTGCGCGGTGGTATGTCCTTTCTGAAATTCGTAGCTGCCACTTGCTATGTACAGATCCGGGAAGCCATCGCCGTTGGCATCAAAAAGCAGGGCGCCCATGTCTTCCTCGTCTTTAATTTCTTCGGCCAGGAAACGGTTGTTGTCCAAAGTGAAATGGCCGGTGGCATCCTGCATAAAAAATACGCCTTTATTACCCGAAGCTCCTCCTACAAAAAGGTCATCATAGCCATTGCCGTCTACATCGCCAACAGCAATAGCAGGCCCGTACTGGCTTAGCTTATGCGGTAGGGTAGGCTGGATGTTATAGTCAATGGCATCTTTTTCCTGGTGAACATATTTTATACCGGTTGAATTATTGGCTTCCTGAAACACAGGAAGGATTTTACCGGAAACATCAGGCGGGAAATAACCTGAGGCGTTTTTGTACTGCAATGCAAGTGTTTGATTGGCCTTAACATTAGTAAGCAACTGGGTTTTGCCATCGGGCCAGCGTACCCGTAACGAGTCGACAGTAGTTGATGAGCCGATGCCAAAATGTCCGCGGGCATCATCTGTACTCATATAGCCGCGACAGGGCTGCTGGTCATAAAATTGCTGATTGCCTTTGTAATAAATGCGGATGGTAGCACCAAATCCGCCAATGTTTTTGCTATCGCCCTGGAGGGTAACAGTTAGGTAATTATGGTCTTTAGCTACTTGTGTTTTGCTGTTGGCAGTATTTTCGTAAACGAAAGCATCATCGTCAATATTATTGATCACAAGGTCCAGGTCGCCGTCATTATCCAGATCGGCATAAACACCGCCGGTTGAAAAAGTGGGTTTTACAATACCCCAATCCTTCGATTGATCTTTAAACAAATAACCTCCTGCATTTCTGAAAGCATAGCTTGGTGTTTTTACAACGGGGAAAGAATCGGCCGCAGCCAATGTAGTGTTCTCCTTAACGGTACGCCCCTGGTCGTTACTGTACAAGGCATGGTCAAGGTCCGTTACATCGCGGGGATAACCATTGGTGATCATCATATCGCGGTAGCCATCGTTGTCAAAATCGGCTACCAATGGTGTCCAGCTCCAGTCGGTTTGATAAACACCGGCCTGGTAGGCAATTTCACTAAACTGAGGGTGTCCGGCAGGCGTTTGGCCTTGGTTAAGCTGTAGCACGTTGCGAATATACTGATGCTCGTAATTGAATTTTTTATTGTTGATATAGGTAATGTAATTATCGCCTACCAGCATGGTTTTTTTACGGACATTCTCTTCTGGAAGCATCTCCAGCGATACCAGGTCGGCCTTGCCGTCGTTGTTGATATCAACCATGTCCGATCCCATTACCGACCAGCCTGTATGTTTAAAATATTCGCCTGCACGATTAGTAAATGTTCCGTTTTTATTGTTTACCCACAGCAAGTCATTTGATATAAAGTCGTTGCCAACATACACATCCGGCCAGCCATCGTTATTTACATCACAAATAGAAACGGAATTGCCAAAGCCTTCTATCAAAATGCCGGCTTCTTTGGTTACGTTGGTAAATGTGCCATTGCCATTGTTACGATATAGGCGGTCATTGTTCTGCGCACTGCCGTCGGTTAATTTAGGGCGATATGCTACCGGGGTTTCTTTGCCCAGGAAGTTGGTGAGCAGGTACATGTCAAGGTCGCCGTCATGGTCATAATCAAAAAATACAGCCTGTGTACTGTAACCGGTATCCTGCAGGCCATAAGCCGCGGCAGACTCTTTGAAAGTCGGTATCCCGTCTTTATTGGCCCCCTGGTTAATGTATAACAGGTTTTTACGATGGTTTGGATCGCTTTTGAATGATGAGCAAACATAAATATCCGGCCAGCCATCGTTGTTGATATCCACCACAGATACACCCGCATACCAGTCGCCATTACCGGCTACGCCGGCCGCATTGGTCACATCTTTAAAGGTAAGAGAGCCTTTATTGATGTATAATTTATTGGCAACCATGTTGCCTGCAAAGTAAATATCGGGCAGGCCATCATGGTTAAAATCGCCGACGCCAACGCCGGCTCCATTGTACAAATATGGGTGATTGAGGATGTTGATGCTGTCACTTTCGGCAATGGTATTCTTGAAATCGATACCGGTTTGCGATGCATCAAGCAGTTTAAAGAGCGTTGGTCCCGATGGTTTTTTTGAGCAGCCAACACCTAAAAACAATAACAATAAGGTAGATAGTTTAAACGCTTTGGGTAAACTTTTTATCATGCAGATATGGTTAATAATTGATTGATGGTTTATGCTTTGGTTAAGCTTTAACTTATTGGTTATAATGCAATAAGCCACTGTAAAATAAAAGGATTTTACAATTCCTGATTCTGCAAATTGTATCAAAAGTTAGTTATTTACTATCGGCTCATAGTTAAATATTTATTAACTGTTAGCTTTGATCTGAACCCTTATTGGGGAGTAAGCCAATTAAACTGATCAAGCCTTTTTGTTTCATCATGATGAAGAGATTATATTTTGCCCTTATTGTTATCATAACCTGCTCATCATGCGGAAAAAAAAGCTGGGAAAAGCCTGCCGGGAACCCTGAATTTATTCACCGGTCGATAAAAGATGTTACCGATGTGGTGCGGCATGATATTTATTCGCCGCCGGTTGCCAGTCGAATCTATGCTTATATCAGTGTGGCGGCATATGAGGCTGCACGCAATGGCGATAGCCATTACCAGTCGCTTGAAGGACAACTGAAGGGGCTGGATTCTGTACCTAAGCCCATCGCCGGTAAAAAATATTGTTTTACACTATCTGCATCCCATGCCATTTTAACGGTTGGCAAAATCCTGATCATGAGCGAGGGGAGGATAGAAGGTTTTCATGAGAAGCTGATGCAGGAGTTTAAAGAAACCGGCATGCCCGATAGCGTATACAATAACTCGATTGAATACGGCAAGCTTATTGCCGACAGGATCATTAAGTGGGCAAGCAAGGATAACTATAAGCATACCCGCTCACTATCAAAATATGATGTGCAAACCGATGATGCCAGCTGGAAACCTACGCCGCCGGCTTATATGAAAGGTATTGAACCACACTGGAATGAGATTCGTCCGTTTTTGCTTGATTCGGCACAGCAATTTAAACCGGCCCACCCATTTACTTTCAGTAATATTCCCGGCAGTAATTTTTATAAACTGGCTATGGAGGTATACGATACAGGAAAGCACCTCACCGACGATGAAGCTACCATTGCTACTTTTTGGGATGACAACCCTTTTAAAGTAAATATCAACGGGCATACCATGTTTGCTACCAAAAAAATTTCACCGGGAGGACATTGGATCAATATTACCGCATTGGTTTGCCGCAAAGCGAAGGCCGATTATGTGAAGAGTGCTGAAGCTTATGCCAGTGTAGCCGTGGTTATTGCCGATAGTTTTATCAATTGCTGGGACGAAAAATACAGGAGCAAAGTGATCAGGCCTGAGACTTATATCAACCAGTATATAGATCAAAGCTGG
This sequence comes from Mucilaginibacter sp. Mucisp86, assembly GCF_047324315.1. Classification (NCBI taxonomy): domain Bacteria; kingdom Pseudomonadati; phylum Bacteroidota; class Sphingobacteriia; order Sphingobacteriales; family Sphingobacteriaceae; genus Mucilaginibacter; species Mucilaginibacter sp. Mucisp86. Next base: position 1,612,257 of record NZ_CP168503.1, on the reverse strand, counting down.
ATGCCATTGTTGCAAACACCTCCTTTCCCGGAATATACCAGCGGGCATAGTGTGGTTTCAACGGCCTCTGCTGCGGTATTAGGTAAATTATTTGGTGAGGAGTTTTCGTTTATCGACTCAACCGAGATGGAGTTTTCTATTCCAGCACGTAACTTTAAATCATTTAAAGCCGCAGCTGAAGAGGCTGCTATCAGCCGGTTTTATGGAGGTATTCATTATATGCCATCCATCACTAATGGCGTTGATGAAGGCGATAGGATAGGGCAATTTGCTTTGACTAAATTGCATACAAGGAAGTAAATTAATCACCATCATTTAGAGCGCGGGCACGTTCAAGCGGCTACGCCATAGCCGTTAACTTAAGGAAAAAGCGCGGTGTTGTGCGATTCCCCTCTTGAGAACTATCGTGTGGACACATCTTTTTAATCATATCATTGATAAAAAAATGTCATTTCGACGAATCAAGGGTGGGGTTTGTGTGCCAGAGATGAGGAGAAATCTTCTACTCCCTGCTTTTACAGTTGTAGTTGTAGAGCCTGATGTAGAAGATTTCTCTTTCGCTCCATCACTCAACCCGTCGCTGCTCTATCGAAATGACAATTCTTTAAAGAGGTGTCCACACGATAGTTCTCGAGAGGCGATTTTAAAAATCTTTTCTTCAGTTATTACTATGGCACAGACGAACCTGCGTCTTAAACCTGTTTTATCTTACTCCGTTTAGCAGCCTGATACTCAGTTGGCGTAGTGCCAAACTGTTTCAGGAAATTGCGGCCAAGGTGAGATTGTGAACTGTAGCCTACCATGTTGGCAACTTCATAAATTTTATAATCGCCTTCTTCCAGTAATTGTGCGGCGGCTTTAAGACGGGTGATGTTAATAAGCTCGTTAATGGTAAGGTTGGAGATAGCCTTAACTTTACGGTACAATGTTGGTTTACTCATATTCATGAGGTTGGCTATCTGCTCTACATCAAGCTCGGCATTTTGGATGTTTTTGTAGATAACGCCGTTCAGCTTATCCAAAAAGCTTTCATCGGGTTTTGAGTAGGCCATCGACTTGATATGCGCAAGCGGCGAACTTGCAAAATGCTCCCTTATTTTATTGCGGTTGATGAGCAGATTGGCTATCTGCACCTGCAAATGCTCGGGCGAAAACGGTTTTTCGATATAAGCATCGGCGCCAACTTCCAGGCCTTCAATTTTACTTTGCAGGGTATTTTTAGCGGTGAGCAGTATGATTGGGATATGGCTGTAATCGAAATTGGTTTTGATGGTTTTGCACAGTTCAAACCCATCTATTCCGGGCATCATGACATCGCTTATAATAAGCTGGATGTTCTCTATGGCTATCATATCCAGCGCTTCTTGTCCGTTAAGAGCTTTAATAACCGAATATTTGTCGCTCAGATCATCCGAAATAAAATCAAGTATTTCGGGATTATCATCCACTAAAAGTATAACTGGTTTCATAAAGTCAATATTCTCCTCTCTGTTACTTAGGTCTGCCTGTTCATATTCATCGGGGGTAATATGCAGGTCGAATTCTTTTTCCTGGTGAACAGGCAAAGTAAGGTTAAATATATTAAAATCGTTAATAGATTTATTCAACACCAATAAACCCTTATGCAATTCGGCCAGCGAACGTGATAAAGAAAGCCCTATTCCGGTACCAATTTGTTTTTCCGATTCTTTCATCCTGAAGAAGGGCTCAAAGATTTTTTCACGCATTTCGTAAGGGATCAAATTCCCGTTATTCCTTATTTCAATGGAGAAAGTTGGATCATTGGCAGGGTGATCAATCATTTCAACCTCAACAACAGCACTGCTATATTTGATGGCATTATTAATAAGGTTACTTATAATTTTTGTGAATGCCTCAATATCCACATAGGCATAAACAGTTTTAACCGGGTGTATGAAGGTATAACTGAGGCTCTTTTGCTCGGCCATCGGTTTAAACCGTAAAAAAGTGTCGGCAAGCAGGTCAATGATATCGGTTTTAACAAAACTGAGACTAAAACCATTGGTTTCGGTTTTTCGAAAATCAAGCAGCTGATTGGTAAGGTCGAGCAGCCGGTTGGTGTTTTTTTCCATGATTTTCAGGTTGTTCTGAATCTCCGGAACATGCTCGGCCTTCCTGATCACTTTCTCCATCGGCCCTTTAATAAGGGTTAACGGTGTACGGATTTCGTGGGCTACATTGGTGAAAAATTCAATTTTGGCATTATAGATTTGCTTTTCCTTATCATTTTCAAGGGTTTCGATAATGCGTTTGTTTTTTTCGCGGGTTTTACGGTGATAGCTCCTGAGCAGGTAATAGCCGGTTAGCAAAAATATCACGCTGTAAGCAATGTAGGCCCAAACGCTTTCCCAAAACGGTGGTGCTATATTAATTTCAAGCGTTGTTTCCTTTTGGTTCCAGACGCCGTTATTGTTTGCCGCTTTTACCACAAAAGTATAATGACCGGGCTGAAGCTGCGTAAAGTAAACCTTACGGTTGTGTTTAAGTTCGGTCCACCCTTTGTCCAGCCCTTTCATCGTGTATTTATATTGGGTCATTTCGGGAGATGGGAAACTCAATGCAGCAAAATCAATACTAAATGACGACTGGTTATAATTAAGGTTGATTTTTTTTGTGCTGATGAGGGATTGTTTTAAGATGGAATCGGCTCCGTTAACCGAAATCTCCTTATTGTGTACCTGGAAACCTGTGATATAAACCGGTGCTACAAAATGATTTTCCTTAAAACTTGCAGGGTTAAAACTAACCATGCCGCGTACGCAGCCAAAATACATGGTACCATCGGCATCTTTAAAAGATGAGTTATAATTAAACTGGTCGCTTAACAAACCATTTGCCTTGGTATAAATTTTTATGGCCTCTGTAGCCGGGTTAAAACAAACCAGGCCGCGGGTAGTGCTGATCCATAGGTTTTTTCGGCTATCTTCTTCCATTCTGAAAATATAATTACTCGGAAAGCCTTTATTGCTGTCATAAAACTTATAACGATCAGCTTCCGGGTCATATTTCCATAATCCCAAACCTTCGGTGGCAAACCATAATTTGTGGTTGCTATCCTCAAAAACACCATTTACCGTGGTGGTGTTAAGTACGTTTTTAACCGGGTACCGGTAGTTTAATTTGGTACTTGTATTGCCTGCCGGATTGTAACAGTAAATACCGTCGCGCACGGTACCAACCCATATTTTACCGTCATGATCTTCGGTCATGGCGTAAATGAAATCATAAGGCGGTAATTTATCTATCAGGGTAAAATCCCTACTTGCTAAATTGTATTTGTACATGCCGCGGGTTGTGCCAATAAAGATTTGACCGTTACGGGTTTTACAAAAGCAAATTATAAAGTTGCTTTTAAGATCGCTATTACGGCTACCGGCCAGGAAAACACGTTCAACCATGCCGGTTTTTATGTTCAAAACATCAAGGCCGCGTTCAAATGTACCAACAAGCAATTCATTGGCTACAGGTAATATGCCGTGGATGTTGGTATTGGAGATGCTGGCGCGCCCGCCGGGTGAGTAATGGGTCCAGGTATGTTTATCAGGTGCTAATTTGTTAAGGCCATTATCTTCGGTGCCCATCCACAGGTTGCCGTAGATATCTTTATTAATTTCGCGCACCACATTCCCTTTCAGCGAATTTGGCTCCGTATCGGGGTAAAATTTGTTGAAGGTTGAATATTGTTTAGGGTAATAATTGAGGCCGCCAAAGTAAGTGCCTACCCAAACCCCGCCTTCCGAATCCTTGTAAAGGCAATAAACCGCATTATCTGATATAGAATAAGGATCATTGAAATGCTTTCGAAGATTCAGGAATGTCCCTTTTACCGAATCATAAATGAACACGCCCGATTCTGTTGCTATCCAGTATTCGCTATCGCTGTATTTTAAAAAATCGCGTACGTAAATTGCTGTTTTATCCGGATTGTAGTTAAGCAGGTCAACATATGCGCCGGTTTCGGCATCAAACTCCTTAAAACCGTGGCTGTTGGTAGCTACAAATATTTTGTTGTTCCCGGCATAATAGATCTTCTCAATAAACTTTGAGGTAACCTTATCAGTTGGTTTAAACAGACTGTAAGCAGTAAAAGTACGGCTTGCCTGGTCCAGCTTTTCCATAACGCCCGATGAAGCAGATACCCATACGGTACCATTAATAATAACTACAGATGTTGCCTCAAAGTGCTGCCAGGGCCAGTAGTCAATTTTTTCAGTGTTTTTGGTATCATACCTTATTAATGATGCGCCTGCTATAAACCAGCAGTTATTGTGTTCATCAAAGGTGATACTGCGTACGCCATTAATGTTAGCTGTATTTATATGTGCAAATGTTTCTGATTGCGGATCATACTTATCAAGCCCTTCATCTGTACCAATCCAAAGCGTTCCCTCCTTATCAAGGCATAGGGTATGTACCATGTTGTTGGATAATGTGCTCTTATCGGCAGGGTTATGCCTGAATGTTTTAAATGTATAGCCATCAAAGCGATTGAGCCCATCTTTGGTCCCAAACCACAAAAAACCACGCTTATCCTGCAGGCTGCAGTAAACGGTATTATGCGACAAACCATGTTCAACCTGGTAATGCCTGAAGTAGTAGGTTTGGGCATTACAAACGCCGCATGATACTATAAAAAGTAATAGAAATGTATATAGTGGTTTCAAAATAATCAGCTTAAAGCAAATATAGCCAATCTGTTGCAGCGTTTTTACCCTCCTGAAAATTGATACTTTTTGACTAAGTATTGATATGATTTGGTTAATCGCCGGGGCCAAAATCCTTTTTCTTTACAACATGATTTTAGATATGTCAATTGTACATTTTTAAAATCAAAACTTAACCAATTAATAGATCATTTATGAGAAAATTTTTACTACTCAGGCATGAGGGAAACCCCCATGTGCAGTGGCCGCCCAGTAAGTGGAGCCCAAAAGTAATGCTAATCGCTTTTTTCATCATGACCTGTTTCCTTTTTTCGTTTAGTGCATCAGCACAAAATAAAATTAAGGTTACAGGAACCGTGACAGACACCACCGGCCTGGTACTAACAGGTGTAGCGGTGAGGGTGCAAGGCACGCAAGGTGGAACAACGACAGATGCTCAGGGTAACTTTTCACTTAATGTACCTGCAGCAAACAGTACATTAACATTCACTTACATCGGTTACGTTACACAGGAGATTGCCCTGCAAGGCAGAACAACATTGAAGGTTCGGCTTCGCGAAACCAACTCATCCTTACAGGAGGTTGTGGTTACCGGTTATGGCTCGCAAAAGAAAGCCTCCATCACGGGTGCTATCTCCAGCGTAACCAGTAAGGACATTGATCGTGTGCACGCGGGTTCAACCGTTAGTACCACGCTTGCCGGTAAAATTCCGGGTGTAACCTTCAGGCAGTCAGAAGGCAGGCCGGGTGCAAGCGCCGCTATCCAGATCCGTAACATGGGGTCGCCATTGTTTGTAATTGATGGGATCCAACAGGACGAAGGCCAGTTTAATAACCTTGCCCCAAATGACGTTGAAAGTATTGCGGTACTGAAAGATGCATCTGCTGCTATTTACGGAGTACGTGCTGCTAACGGTGTTGTTGTGGTTACTACCAAAAAAGGTTCGGGCGAATCAAGGATCAACGTTGATGCTTACGCCGGTTTTCAGAATTTCTATCGCTTTCCTAACGTATTAACCAATTCGTACGATTATATGCGTTATTTGGCCGATGCGCAGGTTAACAGCAACGGTTCAACAACTATTACCCAGGCCGATCTTGACAAATACAAAGCGGGAACCGAAAAAGGTTACCAAAGCTTTAACTGGCGCGATTACGTTTTGAAGGCTAATAACAATGCTCCTCAAAATTCGGCTAACATCAACTTTACCGGTGGTACAGATAAATTGAATTACTATGTATCGGCGACCAACCTGCACCAAAATTCTCAATTGGGTAAAGAGTATCTTTTTAACCGTTCAAACATCCAGTCAAACATATCATTAAAAGTAGCTAACGGCTTAAAGGTTAGTATGGACATTAACGGCCGTATCGAAACCCGCGAAAACCCGGGTGTACCTGGTGGTGACGATTACTTCCTGGCCCGTTTTGCTGTTTTAAGGAATACGCCGCTTGAGCGCCCTTATGCTAACGACAATCCGGCCTACCTGAATGATATTGGCCATACCGAATCAAACTACGCTTTTCTTAATAAAAAGCTATCAGGATTATATCACGGCGATTGGCGCGTTTTGCAAAGCAACTTTGGGGCCGAATACCAGGTTCCGGGTGTTAAAGGCTTAATGGTAAAAGGCTTGTATTCATACTATATTGCTGATTACCTGTTAAACAACCAGGAATATACTTACAATGCGTATACTTACCGCCCGGCAACAGATACTTATGATGTAACCGGCGGTAGTACAAACCCATGGCGCGAGCGTGAGCAACGAAAGGAGTTTGCTAAAACTTATCAATGGCAAATTAACTACAACAATACGTTCGGTAAACACACCATAGGTGCGACATTTGTATCAGAGCGCATAGAACTGCAGCATTTACGTAACTGGATCCACGCTTCACCGGTATCAAACAACCTGCCCCTTATTTATTTCCCAACTGCCGATCAATATCAGGACAGCGATAATAAGGAAGCCCGTACAGGTTATATCGGTCGTTTTGATTACAACTACGACAACAAATATTACTTCCAGTTTTCCGGAAGGCGTGATGCGTCTTATTTATTTGCACCCGATAAACGCGTAGGCTACTTCCCGGGTGGATCTATCGGTTGGCGTATTACCCAGGAAGGTTTCATGAAGAAACTGCTTGGCGAAAACAGCATCCTTAACGATTTAAAAATCCGCGCATCATATGGTGTATTGGGTGATGACCGCGATCCTAACAATGCATCTAACCCAATTGTTACCCCTTATGCTTACCTGCCGGGTTATAATTACAACGCGGGCACCGCGATTATCGACGGCAACGCTATCGTTACTTCAACCGATAAAGGTTTGGTAACAACAAATATATCATGGTCAAAAAGTAAAATGACCGATGTGGGTATGGACTTCACCATGCTGAACAACAGGTTAAGTGGTGTGGTTGATTATTTCTATCGTAAGCGTACAGGTTTGGCCGGCCCGCCATCTAAGTTGGTATTGCCGCTTGAAGTAGGTTATTCTTTACCGCCGGAAAATTCAAGCAGTGATTCACAATCGGGTGGTGAGTTTTCATTGAACTGGAATGATAAGGTTGGAAAAGTAAGTTATAACATCGGCGGTAACATTTCTTACTCGCGTCAAAAATCAATATTCAGGAACGAATATTTCGGTAACTCACTTGAACAATATTTTGGCTCGGCAATTAACCGTTATGCCAATATCGACTGGGGTTACACGGTTATAGGTCAGTTCTCATCTATCGAACAGATCAACAATTATAAGATCAACAACGACGGTCAGGGTAACAGGACAATGCTTCCGGGCGATTTAATGTATAAAGACTGGAACGGTGACGGTAAGATAGATAGTTACGATACACGTCCTATCGGTTATGGTTACGGCAAACAGCCAAATATCAACTTTGGTTTAACATTGGGAGCTGCATACCATGGCTTTGATTTCCATGCTGACTTTTCAGGCGGTGCAGGTTACACCTGGTTCCAGAATTATGAAACCCGTTGGGCATTCCAAAACAATGGTAACCTGAATACCATATTTGAAGACAGGTACCACCGTGCAGATCCGTTTGATATCAACAGCGCATGGATTCCTGGTAAATATCCTGCAAACAGGGTTAACCCGGGTACTACCAACAGTGATTATGACCGTAACTCAACTTTCTGGTTACATAGTGTAAAATACCTGAGGGTGCGTACACTGGAGTTAGGTTACTCATTACCTACTCAGCTGCTTGCAAAAGTGAAGATCAAGAGAGCGCGCTTTTATGTTAACGCTTACAATATGTTCTCGTTTGATAACCTGAAACAATTTGGCGTTGACCCTGAAACAACGGATGATAACGGGTTACAATTCCCACAGAGCAAGGTGCTCAACTTTGGTGTTAATTTAACCTTTTAATTGATCCCTCAAGTTTAAACCAAATGAAAAAAACAACCATAATATCAACATTTGCACTCCTGTTAGTTACAGGAGCATGCAGAAAAGACAGCGACTTTTTGGATGTACCCCCCAAGCAGGTGGTAACTTCAGACGTTGCATTCTCTGACCCCAACCTTGTACTTTCTATTCTTGCTGATTTATATAACCGTGTTTACGATTTTTCTGGTCTGGATAATGGCTGGGCATCATTTGCTGATTTCAGTGAATCGTTCCCTTCAGAAAACGGAAGCTATTATATAGTACAGCGTACAGGCTGGGATTTTGGCTCATGGGGTACCTGGGATTATAAATATGTTCGCGATTTGAACTTATTTATTGAGCGTGCTACCGCTGCTACTAAATTAACCGATGCGCAAAAAAATCAGTTTATTGCCGAAGGCCGTTTTTTACGTGCCCAGTATTATTTTGAACTGGTAAAAAGAATGGGCGGTGTTCCGCTGATCACCAAATCGCTTAATTATGATTTTTCGGGCAACGTTGAAGCTTTACAAATCCCGCGTGCAAAAGAGTCGGAAGTTTATGACTTTATCATCAGCGAGGCTGAAGCAATAAAAGGTTTATTACCGGTTAACGTTTCTGAAAAATCAAGAGCTACCCCGGCTGCTGTATTGGCTATGGAATCAAGGGCCGCTTTATATGCTGCTTCAATAGCTAAATATGGCGCAACAACACCTCAGGTATCATTACCTGGTGGCGAGGTAGGTATCCCTGCAAGCGCTGCTACCGGCTATTACACGAAAGCACTTGCTGCCGCTAAAGAGATCATATCAGGCACAGCTGGCAATTATTCGCTTTACAAACAATTACCTGATTTAAGCGATAACTTTGCCAACTTGTTCCTTGATAAAAGCAGCTCGGAGTCAATCTGGGTTGAGGATTTCAAAGCCAATGGTGGTAAAACACATGGTTTCACCACTAACGATCAGCCTTTCTCAATTTCAGACGAAGGTTTGGATGCCGGAAGGTTAAACCCATCGCTTAACCTGGTTGAGGCGTTTGAAAAGCTTGACAATACCTATGCCCCAATGGCAACTAAAGATGGATCAGGTAACCCAATTTACTATACCGATCAGTTAGATATGTTTGCCGGTCGTGATGCAAGGCTTGCTGGTACCGTACTATTGCCAAACGGATTATTTAAAGGTAAACGTACCGAGGTATATGCAGGTTATCAATTAGGTAACGGTACTGTTATATCAAGCAGTGATGCTACCATTACACAGGATGTTCCGGGCTTAGGCAAGGTACAGGTAGTGGGTAAAGATGGTCCGGTTAACGGCGCTGAGTTCCGTACTCAAACCGGTTTTTATATCCGTAAATACCTTGATCCAACTGTAGGTTCTGGTCGTCGTGGCCGTGGCAGTGATGTTAACTTTATTCGTTATCGTTATGCCGAAGTATTGCTGAATGCCGCCGAAGCAGATGCTGAATTGGGCAATTATGCAGAAGCTTCAGGCTATATTAACCAGGTGCGTTTAAGGGCTGGCCTTACCACCCCATTGGTGCTTACTGCAGCTAATTATTTTGACCGTATTGTTCATGAGCGCCGTGTTGAACTTGCTTTTGAAGGCCATACTTTATTTGATATGAAACGCTGGAGAATTGCTGATGCCGTTTGGGATGGTAACTCAATGTCGGTTGCTGACCTGGTTGCCAATATTGGTAAAGCAACTAAACGTAGTACACAGCCTTTCGGCTTGTGGCCATATAAATACTACAATCCGGGTGATGTTAACAACGGAAAGTGGATATTTAAGGAAACAAAACCTTCGCCGGTAACAGGTTCAAACAGGTTCCTGTTGGGTAACTACTATTCACGCATCGGTGACGATGTTATAGCAGCCAACCCGAAAATCGTTAAACAACCAAATCAATAAGAGTTAAAGAAAAGTGTTTATGAAAATCAAGTTTCATCATATTTTAATAGGGCTTTTTCTTGCTGCCTCGGGCTGTAAGAAAGACAATTACGATGCGCCCCAATCGAGACTGAGCGGTAGGTTGGTTTACAAAGGCGAAGCAATAAACGTTGAGTATAATGCTGTTCCTTACCAAATATATCAACCTGGTTTTGCAACAAAATCAGCCATACAGGGAACTTTTGATCCTGATGGTAATTATGCGCAGTTGTTATTTGACGGCACCTACAAATTCACTATCCCTGCAAACCAGGGGCCATTTATGTGGAAAGAATTGCCGGCCGGAACCCGTGATAGTTTAACCGTAAACTTAAAGGGCAGCCAAACAGTTGATATAGAGGTAACTCCTTATTACCTGGTACAAAATGCCAAGTTTACAGCTACCGGCAGAAAAGTAACAGCTACTTTCGATTTGCAGAAAGTAATTACAGATGCCAATGCTAAAAATATCGACCGTGTTTATCTATATGTGAATAAAACACAGTTTGTGTCGGGCGGTTACCGTTTGGGCGATGGCGATCCGCCATCAATTGCAGGCTCGGCTATTACAAGCATGAATAATCTTAGCCTTAGCTTTGATGTACCCAATATAGTACCTACTCAAAATTACGTATTTGCACGTATAGGTCTAAAGATTGCCGGAGTTGAAGATTTAATCTTCTCACCGGTATCAAAAGTAACTCTACAATAATTTATCGGCCCCTGCCGTTACAGCGGGGGCCTTTTTTCTTTCCCTGCATTATTAACTAACATAATATCCTTACACTCCATTTAACTGATGAAGAAACTATCGCTTTGCCTGTCTCTTTTCATTTCTGCCTATCTGTCTGCCAATGCACAGCAAGGCGAATGGCATTTGATAAAAGACAAGATCACCACCCCATGGGCCGAAAAAGTTGACCCTAAGGCACCTCTACCCGAATATCCCCGCCCGCAAATGGTACGCGGCAACTGGCAAAACCTGAATGGTTTATGGAACTATGCCATAGTTCCTAAAGCTACCACAGGGCCGGCTAAATATGAGGGAAAGATCCTGGTGCCTTTTGCGGTTGAATCTGCATTATCGGGCGTTGGTAAAACTGTTGGTAAGGATAGCATGTTGTGGTATAAAACAAGTATCAGCTTAAATAAAACATTAAAAGGTAAAGACGTACTGCTGCATTTTGGCGCGGTTGACTGGCGTACCGAAGTATTTGTAAACGGAAAAAGTGCCGGCATCCATGAAGGCGGCTTCGATCCTTTTACATTTAACATTACCCCTTATTTAAAAGGCGGTTCAAAACAAGATATTACCCTAAGCGTATGGGACCCGACAGATGATGGTCCGCAGCCGCGCGGTAAACAAGTAAAAAAGCCCGAAGGTATCTGGTATACTCCGGTTACCGGGATCTGGCAAACCGTTTGGCTGGAAGGTGTAGCTAAAACACATATCGAAGCCACCAAACAAACCCCCAATATTGACGATCACACACTATCGGTATCTGCCGAAGTTTCCAATAGCCAGCCGGGCGATAAGCTGAAGATCAGCGCCTGGAACGGCAAAACCCTTGTATCCGAAAAAACTATTGACGCCGGTGAAACCGCCGTGCTTGATATTAAAGACCAGCATTTATGGTCAACTACCGATCCATTTTTGTATGACCTGAAAGTTGCTGTTATCCGCAACAATAAAGCGGTTGACGAGATAAGCAGTTACTTTGCCATGCGTAAGATTTCGCTTGGTGCTGATGCTAACGGCATTCAGCGCATGTTGCTGAACAACAAATTTGTATTTCAATATGGCCCGCTTGATCAGGGTTGGTGGCCGGATGGTTTATATACCCCGCCAACTTATGAGGCTATGAGCTTTGATATTGATAAGCTCAAGGAAATGGGCTTTAACATGATCCGTAAGCACATCAAAGTTGAACCTGCTCGTTACTATGCATATTGTGATAAAACCGGTATGTTGCTGTGGCAGGATATGCCAAGCGGCGATTTAGGTAACCACTGGGAAAACCGTCCGGGTGTGCTTGACCGCGCTACCGATCAGCAACGTACCCCCGAATCAGAAGGTTACTACCGCAAAGAGTGGAACGCCATTATAAATTCATTATACAACTATCCTTGCATTGTTGTATGGACCCCGTTCAACGAGGCCTGGGGACAGTTCAAAACTGTAGAAATTACCGAGTGGACCGAGAAAAAAGATCCGTCACGTTTGGTAAACAGCGCGAGTGGCGGTAACTTCTATGATACCGGTAACATTGTCGATCTGCATAATTATCCGCACCCGGCTATGCCGCGTCCCGAGATCTTCGGCAAAACCAAAGCCGTTGTATTAGGCGAGTTTGGTGGCCTCGGCTGGCCTGTTGATGGCCATACCTGGCAGGCAAACAAAAACTGGGGCTATCAAAACTTTAAAAACGGCGACGACCTGTTTAAAAGGTATTCAACTTTTACTGATAGGTTGGAAGAGCTGATAAAAGTTGGTCTTTCGGCAGCGGTATACACCCAAACAACAGATGTGGAAGGCGAAGTGAACGGCTTTATGACTTATGATCGTAAAGTGATTAAAATGCCTGTTGAATTGTTACAAAAAGCCAACAGCAAACTGTATGATCCTGCATTGGTGAAATAATATCTTTACGTATGACTATCAAAAACAGTATAAAATTAATGCGCAGGGAAGTTTGTCTTTCCGTAGCGATGATATGTGCAGGCTTTGCAACGGTGAACGCTCAGGGCGTGAAAGCAACCACGGTTACAACAGTTGATAACAAAGGTGCAAATGCTTTTTATGTAAATAACCGCGCCCCACTGCAAAGACAATATTTTGCCAAACTGCCTACCGGTAGCATTGAAGCCGGTGGCTGGCTGAAGAAAATGCTGGAGCTGCAGCGCGACGGTTTAACCGGTAATTTGGGTGAGATCAGCGTATGGCTTTCAAAAACCAATAACGCCTGGCTTAATAAAGAAGGTAAAGGCGAATACGGTTGGGAAGAATTGCCTTATTGGTTAAAGGGTTATGCTGATATTGCCTATACGCTGAAGGACAAAAAGATGATTGCTGAAACCAAATTCTGGATAGATGCTGTACTGAACAACCAGCGCGATAACGGCGATTTCGGTCCGGCGGTTGAGCATAATGGTAACCGCGATTTGTGGACTAACATGCCAATGCTGTGGTGCCTGCAATCATATTACGAATACACCAAAGATCCACGTGTTATTCCTTTCATGACCAAGTACTTTAAATATGAGCTATCGGTACCTGATAGCAAGTTTTTGAAGGATTACTGGGAAAACAGCCGCGGCGGCGATAACATGCTGAGTGTTTACTGGCTGTATAACCGTACCGGCGATAAGTTTTTACTTGACCTGGCTACCAAACTTGATAAAAACACTGCCGACTGGCGCCAGGCTAATAACCTGCCCAACTGGCATAATGTTAACGTAGCGCAGTGTTTCCGCGAGCCGGCAACTTATTACCTGCAAAGCCATGATAAAAAAGATCTGGATGCAACTTACAACAATTTTAAACTGATCCGTGATATTTACGGCCAGGTTCCTGGTGGTATGTTTGGGGCCGATGAAAATGCACGTAAGGGTTATGATGATCCGCGCCAGGCAGTAGAAACCTGCGGATTGGTAGAGCAAATGACATCCGATCAGATGCTATTAGGCAATACCGGCGATCGTTTCTGGGCCGAGAACTGCGAAGATGTTGCTTTCAATACCTTCCCGGCTGCATTTATGCCCGATTATCGTGCTTTGCGCTATTTAACTGCACCCAATATGGTGGTGAGCGATGGTAAAAACCACCATCCGGGTATAGCCAATGAAGGTCCGTTTTTAATGATGAACCCTTTCGGCAGCCGCTGCTGCCAGCATAACCACGCCGCAGGCTGGGTATATTATGCCGAAAACAGCTGGATGGCTACCCCTGATAATGGTATAGCAGCCCTGCTTTATACCGAGGGCAAAGTTAACGCCAAGGTTGGCAACGGTACCGCGGTAAGCATTGCCGAAACAAGCCATTATCCATTCCAGGATCAGATCAATTTTACAGTTACTACACCAAAAGCAGTCGATTTTCCGCTTTACCTGCGTATCCCTGAATGGTGCAAAGGTGCATCAGTAAAAGTTAACGGTGTTGCTGTAGATGTAAATACCTCAACAGGCGATTATATCCGTTTAGCAAAAAGCTGGAAAAACGGCGATAAGATAACCCTGCAATTGCCAATGCAATTGAAAGTGAAGGAATGGGCTAAAAACAAAAATAGCGTAAGTGTTAGCTACGGTCCGCTTACTTATTCTTTGAAAATTGAGGAGCAGTACACCAAGGGTGATAACCTGAAAGATGCACAGGGCGATTCGCATTGGCAGCCTGGCGCCGATCCTCAAAAATGGCCATCTTATAATATCTACGCAGCATCGCCATGGAACTACGGTTTGCTGATAGATGAACAGCACCCTGAAAAATCAATAGAGGTTATTAAACGCGCGTGGCCAAAGGATAATAATCCGTTCACTAATGCTAATGCTCCGATTGAGTTAAAAACAAAAGGTAAACAGCTGCCAGGTTGGAAGATTGACGAAACAGGCTTATGCGGTGTGTTGCCACAAAGTCCTGTAAAAACAGAAGAGCCGGCTAAAGAGCTTACATTGGTACCTATGGGCGGCGCAAGGTTAAGGATTTCGGCTTTCCCGGTTGCTGAATAATGAACGTACGAATGATAAAAGGAATATTATGCGGTTTAATGATGATGACTGGTTTTACTGCCGTAGCGCAGGATGCCGCGGTTAAAAACCAGCCGCCATCGCCGCTTTATCGTGATCCTATTTACGATGGCGCCGCCGACCCGGTATTGGTTTATAACAAAGCCGAAAAAGAGTGGACCATGCTTTATACCCAGCGCCGGGCCAATGTACAATCGCCGGGAGTAGCGTTTTGTTATGGTACTGCCATTGGCGTGGCTACCTCTAAGGATCATGGGCATACCTGGGTATACCGCGGTGCGTTAAACCTGGAGCATGAACGCGGGCAAAACACTTTTTGGGCCCCCGATGTGGTTTTTGATAAAGGTGTTTACCACATGTTTGTGGTATATATCCCAGGAGTGTATAGCCAGTGGTGCGGAGATTCGCACCTGGTACATTACACCAGTAAAAACCTGTGGGACTGGAAATATGAAGGGCCGCTAAATTTGCCCGATCATAATATCATCGACCCAACACTCACGAAAATGCCTGATGGTAAATGGCATATGTGGTACAAGGATCAAAAATTGGGTAGCATCACCATGACCGCTGAAAGTAACGATCTTGTGAACTGGAAAGCAGATGATAAACCCGCCATTGAAGGCCGCGCACATGAAGGTCCTAAAATATTCCGGTTTAAAGATTATTACTGGATGATCACCGACGAGTGGCAGGGGCAGCGCGTTTACCGCTCAAAGGATGCTAAAACCTGGGAGCACCAGGGTTTGGTGCTGGATAAGCCAGGTCACCGGCCGGAGGATACGCCAACAGGGGCCCATGCCGATGTGGTAGTGAGTGAAGGCCATGCCTATATCATTTACTTTACCCATCCCGGCCGTAAAAAGCATTTTGAAGATGGCGGGCTTGATGCCGATGGCGCTTACAGTTATACAACCAAGCGCACCTCCATCCATGCAGCAGAATTAGAATTTAACGGCGAAACGCTGGTGTGCGACAGGGATAAGCCATTTAGTTTCTGGCTGGCCGACGTCAAATAAAATATCGACAGAAATAAAAAGAATAATTGGTTATGCGGCAGATATTCATTTGGTTAATGGGTGTGTTTGCCCCGGTGATGGTTCTGGGGCAACACTATGCCGTTAACAACAAAACCATTGCCTGGGATCAAACCACCTTAAAACAGGTGGGCAACAAGAACGGCAATTACGCCCGTATGGTCCAGCTAAGTAATGGCAGCCTGTTTTGTGTTTATGAAAGCGCCGGGGGCATTGAATGTATTACAAGCAACGATTTGGGTAAAAGCTGGCAGCAACCTGTTGTAATTGCAAAGCCGGTGCCCGGAGTGAACATGGCAGTGCCCGAGATATTGGAACTGAAAGACCACTCGTTACTGGCGTCATACAACCCACGCCCGCATAAGGTAAACGGCGGTTGGGATACCACTAAACGATTTGCCATCTGTACCAAAAAAAGTTACGATAAAGGCAAAACCTGGACGGATGAACGTTTGGTTTATGAAGCCCGCTACAATTTTGATGATGGCTGCTGGGAACCATCGCAGATTCAATTGCCATCGGGCGAGATCCAGTTGTTTTTTTCGAACGAGGGTGTTTACACAAAATCAAACGAGCAGAATATTTCCATATTTAGGTCGAAGGATAACGGCTTAAGCTGGACAAAACAGCCTGAAATAGTGTCTTTCAGGGCTGGCCATAGGGATGGCATGCCGGTGCCCATCCTCCTGAAAGGGAAAAATGAGATCGCGTTTTCGATAGAGGATAACGCCGGAGCAACTTTTAAGCCATCTGTTATTCGTAACAGTATCGGTCAAAACTGGCAAAAAACAGTAGGCTCCGATGATGCCGAACGTACATACGCGCTCATACCTAAATTGCAGGATACGGTTTATGCAGGTGCGCCTTATTTAAGGCAACTGCACAGCGGCGAAACGGTGCTGTCATACCAAAGTACCCAAAACCGCAACCATAACTGGGAACAGGCCTGTATGCAGGTAGCTTTGGGTAACAATGATGCTAAGGATTTTGCGTGTGTACCAACGCCATTCAATATTCCGCTTAATAAACACGGGTTATGGAATGCGTTGTGTGTGCTTAATGATGATACCATAATTGCGTTAACATCAACAAATGCGTTTGGGAATGGTACTGAGATTTGGATGATAAAGGGGAGGGTGGTAAAGAAGGACTAAAAGAAAAAATAAAAATGTCATTTCGATAGAGCGGTGGGGGCTGCGGGTTGGGGCGAAAGAGAAATCTTATACGGTACGCAGAGCTATAGCACAGTGTATAAGATTTCTCCTCACGCCTCGCTCATAACCCCTCCGGTTCGTCGAAATGACACACGGGTAAAACAGGAATTAAACTATTAAATACAGATAAATGCAAACAAAATTAAAAGTATTGGCCCTTGCTTTGGCAATGCCATTGGGGATGAGGGTAATGGCGCAGCAGAAAGCGCCGGCTCAGGTATGGTCAGAGGCGAAGGCAAAAACATGGTACGCGCAGCAGCAATGGCTGGTTGGGGCAGATTTTATTCCGAGCACGGCCATTAATCAGTTGGAGATGTGGCAGGCTGATACTTTCGATCCGAAAACAATAGATAGAGAATTAGGCTATGCTCAAGGTATTGGCATGAATGTAATGCGTGTATTCCTGCACCATTTAGCCTGGGAGCAGGATCCTGAAGGTTTCAAGAAACGCATGGACGAATACCTGGCCATTTCAAGTAAACATGGCGTTAAAACCATGTTTGTGTTTTTTGATGACTGCTGGAACAAAGTGCCTAAAGTAGGTAAGCAACCTGAGCCAAAGCCAGGCATTCACAATTCGGGTTGGATGCAGGATCCGGGGCAGCCGGCATCTGATAATGCGGCAAATTCGCCCGTACTTGAAAAATACGTGAAAGATGTATTGAAGCGTTTTGCCAATGATAAACGCATTTTGCTTTGGGATTTGTATAATGAGCCGGGCAACTCAGATAAATGCAACAAAACTTTGCCGTTGTTAAAAAGCGTTTTCAAATGGGCAAGGCAGGTAAATCCAAGCCAGCCAATTAGTGCAGGCGTATGGCGCTGGGATTTGGAAGAGTTGAACAAATTCCAGATAGCTAACTCAGACGTTATTACTTATCATGACTATACCCCTGAAGCTGAACACCTGAAAACTGTGCAGTTTTTGAAAATGAACGGTCGCCCGTTGATTTGTACCGAGTATATGGCCCGCCCGCGCAACAGTCTGTTCGGCACGGTATTGCCAATGCTTAAAAAAGAAAATGTAGGCGCTATAAACTGGGGTTTTGTAAGCGGCAAAACCAACACCATTTACGCCTGGGATACCCCAATGCCTGATGGTAAAGAACCTAAGCTGTGGTTCCATGATATTTTCCGTAAGGATGGTACTGCCTACATCCCTGAGGAAGCAAACCTGATCAAGAAATTGACCGGAAGATAAATTTTTGATGTGCAGATTTCAAATGTGCAGATGATTTTCGGATCCTGAAACCGATGTTTTAAGTAGAGACGCATCACATGCGTCTCCCGCGTTCAACCTATCACATAAATCTGCTTGTCAAATATGATAAGCATGTTTATTACAGCCTTACGATGTTTTTAAAACTTCGTAAGGCTTGTTCCTCGCTAATACTACCCTTAAACCAATTACACCTATGAAAAAGTTTTTTAATTGCCTGGTGCTGGTTCTGTTAGTTACAATGACCGTCTGTCGCAGCCATGCACAGCAAGTTGGGCCAACCAAGCAGGCAGCGCCTTATAGCGGTCTTATTCATGTTGTGCTTGACAGGGATTTTCCCGATCCTACGGTGA
This sequence comes from Mucilaginibacter sp. Mucisp86, assembly GCF_047324315.1. Classification (NCBI taxonomy): domain Bacteria; kingdom Pseudomonadati; phylum Bacteroidota; class Sphingobacteriia; order Sphingobacteriales; family Sphingobacteriaceae; genus Mucilaginibacter; species Mucilaginibacter sp. Mucisp86. Next base: position 1,593,665 of record NZ_CP168503.1, on the reverse strand, counting down.
TCAGTTATAACGGTAAGTATTACGCGTACGCAACCCAATCGCCGGGAGGTGACGGGAAAATGATCAATATCCAGGTGGCCTGGTCAACTGATCATGAGCACTGGAGCTACGCCGGTGACGCTTTGCCTCAAAAACCGTCATGGGCTTCCAATACGCAAAACTTTTGGGCGCCGGATGTTTTCTTCGATGCTAAACTCAACAAATTTGTCATGTTCTTTTCTGCCGATCCAAACGAGTTGACCGGCAAATGGATGGGCATAGCTTATGCGGATAGCCCGCTTGGTCCATTCACTGATAGAGGAGCACCATTTATGAAAGGCCCGGGCTTTCGCTGCATAGATCCTAAGGCCTTTGTTGATCCAAAAACCGGCAAACATTTCCTTTATTGGGGATCGGATTTTCAGCCGTTGCGGGTACAGGAAATGAAGGATGACTGGTCGGATTTTAAAGATGGCTCGCAGCCAACAGTTGTAGTTGAGCCGGGCAAGGATAAAAGCTACAGCAATTTGGTTGAAGGCTCATGGCTTGATTATGATAACGGTACCTATTACCTGTATTACTCGGGTGATAACTGTTGCGGAGTGGGAGCCAATTATGCTGTAATGATAGCTAAGGCCGATAATCCGCTCGGTCCGTTTGTACGATTAGGTGAAAGCGATAAAACCCTCAATAGTGCTATTTTAATAAAAGATGCGGTTTATACAGCTCCTGGCCACAATTCTATTTTTACTGATGAAAAGGGAAATAAATTTATAGCCTATCATGCTATCGAAATAGCTCATAAAGAAAAGGGCAGGGTAATGTGTATCAGCCCTGTTAAGTATCAAAACGGTTGGCCGGTAGTAACTAAATAATAAACGATATGGTTTATCAAATAAAACATCTTGTTCTTTGCGGATTGCTGTCACTGGTTTTTTTTAAGTCAGAGGCACAGGTGGCGGGTGATAAAGATTTTAAACCGGCTGCCGGTGTAAGCGTAAAGGCAAATACTTCAAATGTTACAGTAACATGGCCTGCGGGAGCAAATAGTAACGGTAGGCTTGTTTTAAACTTAAAAAATGACGAGCCGCTATTTAGCAGCGTTCAGTTAAGTAAAGCCGGGGTTTACAAGCCGGTGATTGAAAATGTTGATCCGCAGTTTATCCTTACAGAAGGTAAGCGTGATCTTATCTCCCAAAACGGCTGGAATATCTTTTTTGATAAGGTACCGCTGAAACCACACCACTCTTATAAGGTAGATTTTCATAAAAAATCCATCAGCGTAAGCAGCAAAGGCACACGTACAATAATTACTTTGCCAGGAGTGGAAGCGCCTAACTTTAAAGGAGATCTGGAAATTACACTCTACAACGGGCAACCTTTATTTAACGTTGCAGCAGTTGTATCAACCCAAATTGATTCGACGGCTATTTTGTATGATGCGGGTTTGGTCGCTAAAGCCCAACCGGTTAAAGCAGTGAGCTATAGTGATGTTTATGAACACCTGCAAATCGATGATATCAGTAAACCGGATACTGCTAAAAATCTTGCTGTAAAATATCGTGCCATCATCGGTACAAATGATAAAGGCAGCATAGCCGTGTTTCCGGCACCGCACCAGTATTTTTATCCTTTGGATGAAGCTTTTAACCTCAAGTTTGTATGGTATGGCAACAATTACCGTAACCTGCTTCTGGGCTTTGGGCTTGGCATCAGGCAGGAACTACAGGGTGATAAGCGTTTTGTGCCCTGGTTTAACGCGCCCCCGGGAACCAAACAACAACTCAACTTTTTTTGCCTGCTGGGAACCGACGGAGCAGACGCTTTGCTGAATAATGTAAAGCAATTTACCCATAATGATAGCTATATGCCACTTCCCGGTTACAAAACCATGGCAAGCCATTTTCATAACGAGTTTATCATGAGTGTGGTGCTTGCGGGCAAGCCGGTTCCTGATAGTCCATCGTTTGTGAAAGTTTTAAAGCGCCGGGGGATTAATATTGTTCACCTGGCCGAGTTTCATTATACCGCCCATCCTAAAGGACCGGATGAACAACGACTTAAAGAACTTCAAGCACTGTTTGATCAATGTAACCGTTTATCTGATAAAAACTTTTTGCTGCTGCCCGGCGAGGAACCTAATGAGTTTTTCGGCGGTCATTGGCTGGCATTTTTTCCGAAGCCGGTTTACTGGATCATGTCGCGTAAGGCGGGTACGCCTTTTGAAAGTACCGATGCTGAACATGGTAAAGTTTATCATATAGGCGATAAAGCCGATATGTTAAACCTGCTTAAAGCCGAAAAAGGCCTGGCCTGGACAGCGCATGCCCGTACTAAAGGTTCTACCGGTTTCCCGGATGCTTATAAGAAAGAAGGTTTTTACCTGTCGGACAGGTTTTTGGGAGCCGCCTGGAAAGCTTTGCCTGCTGATTTGTCTGAACCTCGTTTGGGCAAACGTGTTTTCGATCTGATGGATGATATGAACAACTGGGGACTGAAAAAGAAAGTACTCTCTGAAGCCGACCTGTTCAGCATCGAGCCCGAAAATGAAATGTACGCGCACCTCAATGTAAACTACCTGAAACTTGCCCAACAGCCTGAATATAAAAATGGCTGGCAGCCTGTGCTTAATGTGCTGGAACAAGGCAAATTCTTTTCAACCACAGGTGAAGTTTTAATTGAGGATTTTACAATAAATGGCCATTCATCCGGCGAGACCATAGCCATCCCGGCCGACGGAAAATGTACCATCAGCTTTAAAACCAGCTGGACATTCCCGTTAAATTTTGCTGAGATCATTTCGGGCGATGGCAAACAGGTTTATCGTGAGCGCATTGATCTTACCTCAACCCAGGCTTTTGGCACAAAAACATTCAGCAAAGTGTTGAACATGAAAGGCCGCAAATGGGCTCGACTTGAAGTTTGGGATGCCGCCGTTGATGGTGCTTATACACAAACGGTTTGGTTGAAGTAAAAACCTAAAACCTACGCCGCCGCCCGGCGGCGGGTAATACAATAAGTCATTGCGAGTATCCACCAGGGAAGCCTGGAAAAAATCGTAATGACGTAGAAAAAATATATTTTAGGGATGTTGTGTGTGGGCCGCGTTAGGGATTGCAGTGAAAAGCCCACAGCGTGTGTAGGAGTTGCGGGTAGGAAAGGCGAGGACTTGTAACGGAAAGCCCGGGCCGCAGGCAACGCCCATGTTATAAAATAGATCAGAAAGATATATTTAATAATCAATAACTTACAATTATGCCATTATAAGCGAAGCAATCTGGTAGCAAATGCATGTCCGATGTGCATAGCTACAAGATTGCTTCGTTCCCGAAATAAATTCGGGACAGGCTGTACCTCCTCGCAATGACATAGTTTTATTTTACAGGGACTTTAACCAGTGCCCGCTCCGTAAAGAAACTTTTCAGGGCTGCAATTTTCCCGGTGCGGATGAGATAGCTGATGAATAAGGCAATTAACATAAATTTTTACTTAACAATACTTGCAAAACGTTGATAAAAGGCGGTAGGGCTGTCGGCGTGTTTGGGCTCGTATTTACCGGCAATAATGGGGATATATATTACCCTGCGGCGGCTTTCCTCACCAATAACGGTTGACTGGGCTACCCGGTGCCAAAGGCGGCCATCATGTATGGTCAGGTCGCCGGCTGTTGGGATAATAGCTACTTCATTTTCGTCGGTATCATGATCAAGGAAATACTTTTTACGGAAAAGCATCTGGTAAAGGTTTTGTTTATGTGTACCGGGCAGGATGCGTAAACCGCCGTTCTCCGGTTTCAGGGTACTTAAATGGATGCCAACATTAAGCATCGGGTTTAACTTTTGGCCATGAAAAATATCGCGCAGGCCATCCGTATGCCAGCCCATTTTAGTGAAGCTGCTTTCGGGGCCGTTTACGTAGTGGTTAAAAACCATTCCGTCCTTTTCATCTGTTCCCAGCCGTGAGCCTTCACCAATCAGGTTAAGCAGCACCTGGAAACGCGGATCTTTGGTAAATTCATCTAACAAACTATTATGCTGATTAATAAAAGCAAAGCGCTGTACAATAGGCGAGCCATCAAGGTCTTTACCATATTTGATCGGCACGCCATTCACCTTCTCCGTTTTATTGCTGATCCAGGTGTTTTCAACCTGTTTTGATGCATTGATAATGTCGGTAACAGTTTCGGGCTTAATGAAATTTTTAAAATGGATAAAGCCGTGCTGATTGAAAAAAGCTTGTTGTTCGGGCGTAATTGCTGAGCCTAATGTGAATTTTTGATATGACGTTGCCATGTGGTGGAAATGATATTAAAGTACCTGGAAAGTGAAATTGTAAACGCTTGATGCCGCCGGAGCGGTTTTAGGAAAGGAGATGGTCCTTTTTAAGGGAAATTAACAACAACAGCTGCACATGACCCTTGTTATCAAGGGCATTCGCATTGGGCATGCAAATAATATGTTGTGCGTATTGTTCAATGTATATTAAATCTATCTTTTTAGTAGATTAATGCAAATGTAAACAAATTGTTAATCACTCCAAATATTTATGAAAATATTTTTTAACGCTTGTAAAGTCCGGCGGTTACCTTTTCAATCAGGCGTTTAGGGCCATGCGTTGCTGCTACAGCCGAGAGCTTGTTTAAAAATCCGGGGACTATTTCGGCTTTTTTATTGAACATGCCTTTTATACCAATTACTGCAACCTCCCCGGGCTGCATATTGAATTTTGCGGCGAGTTCGGCCAGGGCATCCATACCGGCACTGTGTGCAAAACCGGTATCAGTAGGGCCGGGGCAAATACAGCTTACCGAAATATTGGTATCCTTAAGTTCATATCTCAAAGCCCGGCTAAATGATAAAACAAACGCTTTAGTTGCCGCATAAATCGCCAGGGTAGGTACAGCCTGGTAAGCCGCGGTACTGGATACGTTGAGGATAAACGCCTGTTGTTGTAATTTTAAAAGCGGGATAAAATGATAGGAAAGTTCGGTAAGCGCATTCATGTTAACCTGCATCATGCCGGTTTGCGGGGCCAGATCCAATTCATCGAAATTTCCCCACACACCGTGCCCCGCATTATTTATTAATATCGATATGGGTACATTTAAGCTTTTAGCCCAGTCGAAGATCCGAAGGGCGGCACCCGCGCCCGAAAGATCAGTCGCGAGATAATCAGCCTTCACATGATAGTCGGTTTTTATTTGGGCAGACAGGGCAATGAGATCATTTTCCGACCGCGAAACCAGCAGGAGGTTATAACTTTTTTGCGCCAGCAATATGGCCATTGCCCGTCCAATGCCTTTACCGGCCCCCGTAACTAATGCGTATTGATCCATTGTTTTTTGTGAAATATCGAAGGTGCAAGTTTAAATAAAAATAATCTACTAAACTTGTAGACTATTTAAAATGTTATTACGTTTGTACTGATATGAAAACTAATCCGCCCCGTTTTCGTTTTTTAAACTATAGCCACCCAGGCTATTGTTGTTGCCGGTAATTAGTAACCGCGTCCCCCTTTGTTATTATATCTGTAGCACAATTATCACAAGTTTAAAAATTGGTCATGACCGCTTATCGTATAAAATATTTATTCAGCGCCTTTGTAACCATTGGTACTGTGTTGTGTGTAATCCCGGCATCCGCTCAGCTATCGGCATCGGTACGGTATAAGCTTAACCTGCTGCCCGATACGGCTGCACATAGCATCATTGATGATAGTTATTCGGCCAAATTGCTTACCGGGGTATCAAACAAACCTATTATTAAAGCCGATGCGGTTTTTGAGACGGACCTGGAAAGCGAACTGGATACCCACGCCGGCCGCAAAAAGGTATTGGGCTATTTGAAAGAGTTATCGGCAGGTAATACCGGCGAAGGTAATTATAACCAGGCCAGGGTTAAATCATACTATAAGCTTGCCAATGTGTTTGCAAAGCTGCATTTGTACCCCCTTGCTATGAAATGTTTTTTCAGGGCGATGGTATCCAAAAAAGAAGGTGCCCCTGCTGCTGCGGATTCGCTAAATACAGATACTGCCGGCCGGCAATTACATTTAAACAGCGGCTTGTTGACCATCAACGCAAATGATGATTCGGTATTTGTAAACAGCCCGGTGCGGCTGAAGGATAAAAAGGAGAAGAAAAGCAAATCAATTACTTACAACCGGATCCTCAATACTTTTAATGATGGCAAAAAAGCGGCTGCTTACGCCTTGCTGTTTCACGTAAAACAACCTAAACCAGGTAAGCCTACCGTATTTGTACGGGCTAATACCGGGCATACTTTTATAACGCTCATCAAGTATAATACCGATTCAACTACGGTTTCTGTTTCATTCGGATTCTATCCCAAAAAAGACAATATATTTTCGGCTACGCCATGGGAACCGGAAACTTCGGGCACGTTCAAAAATGACGAGGCGCACAAATGGGATGAAGTGATGGGCAAGTTTATAACCGAACGCCGTTTTAAAAGGATACTGAAGCTTACTCAGCAGTATGATGGTCTGGAGTACCATCTATCAAAAAATAACTGTACCGATTTTGCATTACAGGCAGCTTCATATGCCGGTTTTGGTGTTACCAATTCAAAAGGCTCATGGCCATTGGGGCATGGCAATAATCCCGGAACAACCGGGCAAAGCATCATAGCAGGCGGCATTTATGATAATGACAAGGCCGACCTGTTTGTTGATTTTGATGAAAACCTGAAATAAGGCAACCTTACATATCACTCCATTCGGATAGGTTGGCCAAAATTGGCAGCAACGCTTGTCCTTTTGGGGTTAAGGTATAATCAACCCGTGCAGGTACAGCGGGGATGATAGTTTTGCTGATCAGCCCGGAGGCTTCCAGCTCTTTCAGTTGTTTACCCAATGTTTGATCGGTTATACCCTGCATAGCTGCTTTGAGTAAACTGAAGCGATCGTTCCCTTCCGAAATATGAATCACAATAAGGGCTTTCCACCGGCCCGAAATGGCATCAAGTGCGCCGTTTATCCGGCACGACCGGTACAGGAATGCTTTGTTTACGGCGTTTGACGAGTTTTCCTTGATCATAATTAAGTACTCCCTTTTTTGTGAGTTGCTCCCAATTAAAGGAGTAAGGGTTATTTACGTGCAGGGTATTTAGTTTTGGAGCACAAGCAAATTTAAAACTCTGCATTTATGAAAGCAATACAATTGAATGGTTTTGGCGATGTATCTAACTTCAGTTTAAGCCATCTGGATCCTCCTGTAATTAAAAATGACGAGGTGCTGATACAGATCAAAGCGGCTGCCTTTAACCCTATTGATTACCAGATGCGCCAGGGCCTGCGCGAAAGCAGGCTGATGCGTTCGCCAATATTAGGGCGTGAGCTCTCGGGAATAGTGCTGCAGTTGGGGCCGGATGTTATCGGTTTTAAGCCCGGCGATGAGGTGATGGCCCTGGCCGGTAGTCGCGGATCAAACGGAAGCTATGCCGAATTAATGGCGTTAAATTACCGGATGATTGGCCGCAAACCTCGCCATATCAATTTTGAGGAAGCCGCCGCTATCCCATCGTCGGGTTTAACGGCCTGGCATAGTTTTACCAGGATGCAGGCCGAAGCGCACGACAGCATTTTTATTAACGGCGCTGCCGGTGGCGTGGGCAGGTTTTTGATAAAATTGTTAAAAGCAAATGGCGTTTCAAACATCGTAGCTACAGCAGGTAGCGGGGAAAGTATAGCCGCATTGCAAAGTCTTGGCCTTGGCTCCGGGCAAATCGTCAATTATAATCAACCGGGTTTAAAACATCTGCTTATTACAGCCAACTATGGTAAGCGGTTTGATTATGCTGTTGACCTTGTAGGAGGCACAATAGCCGAAACCACGGCTGATGTATTAAGAATGAACGGAAACTATGTTGATGTTACTTTTTTAGGAACCGCTGTCACCCGCGAAATTTTATTTGACAAAGGGGCCAATATCCTCAATATTGCGGCCTACGCATTTGCGATAGAAAATAATCTTACATGGTATGGAGATACGCTCAATCATTTAGCTCAACTAATTGAAACCCATAAAATTGATGCACCTGCTGTAAATGTTATCGGCAACCTTAGTGTTGAAACTGTGCAAGAGGCCCACCGGCTGATGGAAGGTAATCGTATTTACGGTAAAAAGTTGGTTATGAGGGTTTAAAAAGTTTTAAACCGCTTTTAATGTGCTCCCGTCTGTACTAACCTCAAGTACATGCTGTACCCCGCATTTAAGGGCGAAATTATTTTTTTGATGTCCCACCGGAAAATCAAAGCAAACCGGGTAGTCATAGTCTTTTACTTTTTCGGTAACGATATCATAAATGGTACGGCCAAATTCTTCGCCTTCAATATCCGGCGTTAGTTGAAAGCCGCCTATAATTAACCCGGCCAGGTGCGAAAGCTTACCGGTTTGCTTCAGGTTCCAGAACATGCGGTCGATATTGTAGAGATATTCGTGGGTGTCTTCAACAAATAAGATTTTTCCATCTGTATCCAGATCGGAAGGAGTGCCCGAAAGCGTTGTGATCAAACTCAGGTTACCGCCTGTTAAAATAGCTTCGGCTGTTCCCTGCCGGTTTTGCGCAACCGCCGGCGACGAATAATCAATATTTTCACCCATAAGTGCCTGCCTGATGGATTGAATGGTGGCTATCTGAATATCATCGGCCTTCGCCCAGTCATTAGGGAAACTGTTGCACATTTTTGAATGCAGGGTAGCAATACCAAAATTGCGGTTAATATGGCAATGCAAGGCAGTAATATCGCTGAAGCCGACGATCCATTTGGGGTTTTTCTTAAACTTTCTAAAATCGAGCCGATCAATGATCCTTACTAATCCGTAGCCACCTCTTGCACACATAACGGCTTTGATGTTGGGGTTATCCAGCATTTGCTGTAAGTCTGCCACACGCTCTTCATCTGTTCCGCCGTATATGAAATCCTTTTTGCCAGTGTTGTCGCCAATCTCTACTTTAAAGCCCCAGTTTTGTATAAGTTGTACAGATGGCATTATCTCGGTTAAACTCATATATCCCGATGGACTGATAATGCCTATGGTATCGCCTGTTTTTAAATAGGGAGGGATTTTGTGATATGTTTTACTATAAGAACTTTTAGATGCGGATGCCCATACCCCCGGGGTTGATAGTGCCACGCCGGCAGTGACTAAGGAGGATATGAAGCGTTTTCGGTTCATGTTGTGCCTGTTGCATTTTGATGTAACAGGGTTTATAAAAGTATAAAAAACGTGACATAAGTACCACCTTGCCCATCGATATTAATTATATTTAGTGATTAGATACAATCCTGCATTATTATTAAACCTATTATTGCAAATGACGATCAGGAAATAAAGATGCAGGATAATAAACTGCAATCATTTCTGTTTATTTACAACTAATTTTTGCTAAACACCTAACCGGTCACAAAATGTTAAGAACCATACACGTTACAAAAGTCTTTAAATATCTGAGCATCTTATTGTTTTTAACTGCGCTGATATTCCCCTGTTTCGATACGATGGCGGAAGAAGGTGAAGAAGGCGAAGGTGCAGCCATATTGTTATCCGGTTTTTTTGGCTTTTTTTCTTCGGCTGTTGGTTGGTCCTGGTTAGCTAATCCGGCTTTGTGGGTGTCATGGGGCTATTTTACTAAAAAACCTCGCCAATCTTTTTTAGCGAGTGCTATAGCCGTTTTATTTGCTTTATCATTTTTGTTTTTTAAATCGATAATGATAAATGAAGCCGGCGGAACATCGACTATTATAAAATACAGAATTGGCTATTGGCTGTGGTTGGGAAGTAGTTTGGTTATGCTGATAGGAAATACATATTTAAAATATCGCAATAACCGCGAATGAAAAAGTGCTGTGAAGGTAAATTATGTAGATATTTCTTAATGCAAACGATATATTACATATGCCCCTGTATAGCTTTGCATAAAGATCACTAAGTTTGAACTTGATGAAGATTAAGCTTACACATATTACCGGAATCTCGTTATTGACAATACCTGCTATATTTTTAGCATCATTTGTTTTTCAAAGCTGTAGCAGTTCGGGTAATAAGGATAATAGCAGCTCCGATAGTACAAGTTCAAGGCCTGTCGCTGCTTCAACAGCAGGTTTTAAAATTAAAGCTGCCATCTCCTGTACCAAAAACGGGATGATCAGGGAAGATAGTATTTTATATATGCATCAGGGTGGGGAAGCATTTAAGCCTACTGTAATCAGCGTGCTTAACGCAGCAGCAGATAAAACCAACGCAGATATGGCCTGGATTCCTGGTGGTACTTTTAGTATGGGAGGCGTTAATCCAACCGGCATAACTGATGGCGGCATGGAAGCTATGGACGACGCGAGGCCTGTTCACCGGGTATTTGTTGATGGTTTTTATATGGATAAAACCGAGGTAACCAACGCCCAGTTTGCCAAATTTGTAAAGGCCACCGGCTATGTAACCGTGGCCGAGCAGAAACCTACGGCAGAAGAATTTCCGGGTGTGCCGGCCGAAGACCTCGTTGCCGGATCGGTTGTTTTTACCCCGCCAAATCATAAAGTGCAGTTAAATGATATTTCGCAATGGTGGTCGTACCAGAAAGGGGCCGACTGGAAACACCCTCTTGGGCCGGGATCTGATTTAAGAGGCAAAGAAAATTACCCGGTTGTACAGGTAGCCTGGGAGGATGCTGCCGCTTATGCCAAATGGGCCGGTAAACGCCTGCCAACTGAGGCCGAATGGGAATTTGCCGCAAGGGGAGGTAAAGCCGGTGAGTTGTATCCCTGGGGCAACCAATTGAAACAGGACGGGCACTGGATGGCCAACACATTCCAGGGTTCTTTTCCCGATCGTGATAATGCCGAAGATGGAGAAGCTGGTCTTGGCCCGGTAAAAAAATATCCCGCTAATGCCTATGGCTTATATGATATGGCCGGCAATGCCTGGGAATGGTGTGCCGACTGGTACCGTAATGATTATTATAATAGTTTTAATCCTAATACTGTAGCGCGCAATCCCGGTGGCCCGTCCAGCTCTTTTGATCCGCTGGAACCGGGGCAGAAGAAGAAGGTCCAAAGAGGCGGATCATTTTTGTGCACCGACCAATACTGTACACGTTACATGGTAGGTTCAAGAGGTAAGGGCGAATATCGCTCGGCAACAAACCACGTTGGCTTTAGATGTGTGCGGGATATTAAACACGACCATAATACTACGCAGGCCACCGCAAATTCACTTTAATACTTTTCAATTTTATTTTGATTATGCAGATTGATTGACTGCTTTTAGCTTTAAGCATTCCCCTTTCAGCTTCCAAAAAAGGCTATAAAAAAAGAAGCACTCCTGATGGGCAGGAATGCGTTCTAACCAATTATAAACCTAAATTATGAGAAGAGCTGTAAACCCGGGGTCGAACCGGTGGCGCTGCCTGTCAGCTATTTACATGATGCAACAAATATACGTGTAATTTCTACATTTATTGTCATCTTAATATGGAAATTTTACTTTTATTGGTATTTTTTTATAAATGGCAATAAGTTAATAGATAATTAGCAACGAATTGCGATACTTTTAAAACCACCGGGGTTTTGTAAAATACAATACAGCTCTAACGTATCTCCTGTTGGCTTAGTATAGCAATGCTGTTAAATTTTAAAAATCCTTTGGAGGACAATGTCGTTAAGTTAGGGAAATCCTCCGGATGCTACCGTATACTACATCTTATTAAACATTTTGCTTAAACAAAAGTGCTTGTCATTTCGACCGAACCTTAGGTGGGACTGAGGGTCGGTGGTGAGGAGAAATCTTCTACAAGCAGCGCTAAAGTGGGGCATGGTGGAGAAGATTTCTCCTCACCCCGATCGCTCCCTTACGCACGCGTTCGTCGAAATGACATTTTTATTAAATCAAAATTTGTGGGTACAGATTAGCTATGCCGACATTCAGGTTTAAGTCCTGCGGCTTTCAACGGTGTATACGAAGCTTTCGGCTTTGTAATAACCAAGGTTGTATTCCATAGGGCGTTCTCCCTGATCATAAACAAATCTTTTTCTGAATAATACCGGGCTGCCGGTTTCAATTTCAAGCTTTCCGGCTATGAATTTATTGGCTTCAAGTGCACTGATCTCCTCTTTAGACAGGTTGGCTATGGTCGAATATTCGTCCTCTAACATTTCGTAAAGCGGGCGTTTAAAATCTTCCTCGCCGGTAAGTCCTATCCGCGGGTGAAAATAAGATATGAAATAAACAAAGGGACTATCGCTGCTGCCCCTGAGCCTTTCCATTTTTACAATTTTTTTATCTGTGCCGATATCAAAAAAGCTGGCGGTACTTTCATCCGGGAATACCCAGCTTACATGCAATTCGTAGTTTTTTACGTTAATGCCCCTCGCTTTCATTTCCTGCGAAAAGCTAAGCCAGTTCATTGATTTTGAGCTGATCCTTGAGTGGGCAACTTTGGTACCAAAGCCTTTTTTGCGGATCAGCAGTTCTTCATAAACCAGTTTATTGATAGCCTGGCGCAGCGTTGTGCGGGATATAGCCAGTTTTTTGGCCAGCTCAACCTCATTGGGCAATAATTTACCTGCCTGGTAAGCAGGATCTTTGATCAGCTCGCGCAGCAGTTGTTCGGCCTGTATATGCAGGGGGATGGGGCTTTTGTGGTCGATAGCTAATTTCATAGTTACTTTACTAACCTTAATGAGAGATAAGTGCCGGTAAAGATAACAAAAAGCTTAATTATGTATTTACATAGTTTAAGCAGGTGTTTATGTTTTGCTACGCACAATATAACAGCTTGTATGGTATAATAAGTGCACAATTGCTTATCTTAATTTATCGATTACTTAAACTCAGGGCGTTGAACATAAATGTTAGTACAAATACCGTTTAATTGTTTTAATTTGATAAGTGCTCATGATTATCCTTTGGCCTAAGCCGCAGCTGGTTGATAATAATCAGTTAATTACTTATAAATTTGCCCGTTTACTGCCTTTTATGAACTTGTTAAAAACGTTACTCTTTTCAATAGCACTTACTACTCCCGGTATCCTGTTGGCGCAAAGTCCTGCATCTCAAAAAGAATTGGCAAAACAGATCATGACCGATAGCCGTTTGGATACGGTTGAAGCACGTGCGCTGCGTTTGCTAACCGGCTTTACCGCAGGCACGTCATACGGCGAAATCTGGATCCGTGATTTTAATACGTTTATAGCCGGTTCATTGCGTGCTCGCAGCAAGGAAGAAGTAAAAGATAAGCTGTTGCTGTTTTTTAAAATCCAGGGTAAAGATGGCAACATTCCCGATGGCGCTATTCATACCGATCAGGCTCACGTTGGTTATCAGTACTTATATTCTGAGCTGGCGCCCGGTTGGGCTATTCATAAAAATACGGTTGAAACAGACCAGGAATCGTCATTGATCCAGGCGGTAAAAAAATATATCGATATCACCGGCGATAAAAGTATTTTGACGGATACCATCGGCGGCCGAACCGTAATGCAGCGTATGGAAGATGCGATGAACTACGTTCTGAAAAATCGCTGGTCGGTTAAGTATGGTTTGATTACCGGCGCCACCACGGTTGATTGGGGCGATGTGCAAACCCAGCATGGCTGGGGTGTGGTTATCAACGATAAAACAAAATGGGCAATTGATATTTATGATAATGCCATGTTTTTAATGGCGATACATGATTTTTTGGGGATGAGGCCCACCGGTTACAAAGCATCCCGGTATTGGGGAGATATAGCTATCGGAATGAAAATCAAGGTCCGCAATCATTTATGGGATGCAAAAGCCGGCAAATATATACCCCATATCTACCTTGATGGTTCACCTTTTTCGCCTTCATTTAATGAAAAGCAAATCCTTTATCTTGGCGGTACCATATGTGCCATAAAAGCGGGCTTAAATACCCAAAAGGAAATCGTTGCTATAAACAACCAGTTTTTGAAAGCAGCATCATGTGAAAAGCATGCTACTATCGGCCTTACGGTTTATCCTCCTTACCCTCTTAAAGAATTTCCGAATATGCCACCCTTCACCTATCAGAATGGCGGCGACTGGACGTGGTTTGGCGGGCGGATGATTGCCCCTTTAATTGAGAATAATATGGCAGGCGAAGCTTATAAAGAACTAAGCCCGATGATTGACCGCGTGCTGAAAAACAAGGGTTTCTTTGAATGGTACGATGTTAAAACAGGAGAACCAAAAGGCTCGGGAGATTTTAGGGGAGAGGCCGGTGTGCTTTACGAAGCTATAACCAGCCTGCGCAATTGGGCGCAACGACAGTAAGTTAATAGGGGTGCTAAGTACATATTCTTTATAAAGCAGAAAACTATTTTCTAAGAAGTTTTTTTTAATGTAGGGAGACGCATCGCATGCGTCTCCCTCGTGCAATTTCCGATGGGATTAGAAGCCTTTTAAATCAGCCTGTCTGCCGGGAGACGCATGTGATGCGTCTCTGCAAAAAACTTTCCATTTGTTTTTAAACAGTCTCCAACAAGCAAGCAGTTCCGGGTGTTTTTTGCCAATTGCCTACCTGGTGGAGTTGAACCAGAGGGCAGGATAATCTCCTTTTTTACAATTTTTATTCCTGTTTAAATTTATAAGTTACTGTTTGTCAGTGTGTATTATCTCGCTGGCAACAATATCTGAAGAAGCAACGTAAAACAAGCGGTTCTGCGCGGTAAGTACAGATTGGTTTACCAAACTATTAATTCAATACGATCAAGACTTTTTCAGGTTTTTAAATGAAAAAAAACAATTACTTAATACACATGATTGCCGGTGCATTGGCAATATCATGCTTCGCAAGGTGTACAAAAGGCATAAACAAAATTGAGAAACCAGCTGCCTCAATTCCGGAGCAGAATGCGAAACTGCAAAGTTTGAAAACCAAACCAGTAAGTAGCTATACTTATACAGTTAAAACTACTGAGTGGATGGTTGACGGGACAAATATCCCCGCAGGGGCTACAATTTATATACCTGCAGGTACACGGGGAGCCTTGCTACTCAAAAATTTTAAAGGAACAGCAGCTGCGCCAATCTTAATCGTGAATCAGGGGGGCAAAGTGTCTTTCACTACAGAAACTACCGCCTCATACGCGTTTAAGACACAAAACTGCCAGTACTTTAAAGTAATGGGAAATGGAGTTTCTTCAATTAAATACGGGTTTGATGTAAACGGGGGCAACATTGGTATGACGATGGACGACCTAAGCTCGGATTTTGAGATCGCGAATGTTGAGGTGCGTAACAGCGGCTTTGCAGGTATCATGGCAAAAACAGATCCATCATGTGATCCTGCAACCTGGCGCGGTCATTTTACTATGGCGAATGTGATAATCCACGATAATTACGTTCACAAAACTGGTGGGGAAGGTCTTTATATCGGAAATTCTTTCTATCAGGATGGTGTTTCAACTTCCTGCGGTACAGTTTTACCTCACGATGTCGTGAATGCCAGGATCTACAAAAATCTTGTAGATTCAACCGGTGCCGAAGGGGTCCAGGTTGGCAGCGCTACGTCGGGATGCATGATCTATAACAACACAGTTAACAACCCGGGGATAAGTCCGTTTGCTTCCTATCAAAATAATGGTATACAAATAGGGGAAGGTACCGGCGGGCAATGCTATAATAACCTGGTCAAGAATGCACCCGGCAACGGTATCATTGTTCTTGGCCTTGGGGATAATCAGGTATTCAATAATTATATTATAGACTCAAAGGCCTACGGTATTTTTGCAGATTCGCGGTATACTCCCGGCCCCAATTTTCAGTTTATCAATAATACCATTGTAGGCTCCGTTTTAGGTGGAATAAAGTTAAACTCTGAAACCATCCCGATGAACACCGTTATTAATAATGTTATTATACAGCCGGCATCTGTACAGCCGATAATCTTAAAAAGCAGCAGCGTTAAACTTACCCAATCAAACAATTATGTGAACACAGATGTAAGTGTTTGCGGTTTTGTAAATTATAACGGTAATGATTTCCATTTACAATCGTCATCGCCGCTTATCGATCAGGGTGCAAACGTTTTATCCTACGGTATAAAATTTGATTATTATGGCACCACACGTCCTTCCGGTGCGGCTTTTGATATCGGCGCTACGGAGTATTAATTTGTTTTACTTTTGGGTAAGAAACAGGATATCTGTTAATAATAAAAGGGACGACAATTTTGTCGTCCCTTTTTACGTCTCAAAGTGTCAGCTTTATGCTTTGTGCATTTGGCTTTTAGCTTAAAATTATGGGCTTACTATCAGGCGCAATGGTGTTAAATTGTTGATCTGAACAAAGTAAACTCCGGTCATGTATGACCGGGTTAACTGAACACCCACATTGCCGCCAAAACCGCGGTACTTGCCGCTTTGCATAACCTTGCCAAAATTATCCCGGATAACAAGATTGATGTCTTTTTGATCAAGATCAGGCGTTAGCTTGATGTTGAAACTGCGCGAAGCCACCGGATTTGGGTAGATAACATTATTCTGCACCGTACCGATAGGTGCATTATTATCCTGTACAATACCGGTTTTTGAGCCGATGTTTGAAGCCAGCGAGTTGCTGCTAAGTAAGGAAGGCTCCGTTCCGTAAATCAGCTGATCTTTATAGTAAACGGTAATGTGATTGTTGAGCGCCATGGCGGCTTTGGCTGCATACGAATAATCATTTGCCTCGTTAAATGCCGACCAATCTGTTTTATTGACCTGGTACTGAATGTTACCTGTATTGCTTAACGGATAAAGTGACCCGGCTGATGGATCGACGGTTAATTCAAGGTAGGTATCCGCACCGGTTAAGGCTGGGCTTAAAGTAACAAACCGGTTGTTGATTTTGCTGTTGCCCAGTTTGGCGTAACCTACAGAAAAGTTTAGCCCGGCAGTGCCTTCGCGGCTAAACCAGTAACGTACGGACAGATCGTTGTAATTGACAGGTACGTTGCCTGTATTATTAAGCACGAGGTAGGTACTGATTGCGTTTCCGGTAGTGCCCTGGTTTTGATTTTGATAAGATACGGTAAATGCCGGGGCAGCTGCTACTGCAGTTGGTTCGGTCCCATAAATCAATTGTCCGTTGCGGTAAAGGGTGATATGACTGTTTGCTGCATAGCTTCCGGTGTATGGCAGATAAGAATAATCATCAGTCTCCGAAAAGTTCGACCAATCCTGGTTAGCAAACCTTGACTGAATAACTCCCGAATTACTGCCTGCGCTGAGTTGGCTGTTTGTCGGGAAACCATATTCAATATAGCCAAAAGCCCCCGTGTGCGGGTCGGGTAGCTGAACATATTTCATGGTAACGTTGCTGTTTCCCATCTGGGCATAATCAATCCATGAATTGATGCCTGAGTAGTTCTCTGCAGTAAACCAGTACCTCATGGTAAGTTCATTGAAATTAACGGCTACAGAATCCTGGTTAACAATTTTCAGATATGGTTTGATCACATTGTTTGCAGGCTGGTTGTTGTCTCCATCGGATGATTGTACCTGGATATTGTACGGCAACACAGTGAAGGTTTTGCTCGCAGCGGTTGTATCAAAACGGGCACTGCCGCCCTGTTGTGCTGTGATGGCACTATTGCCTGCGCCTACAATATGCAGTTTATTATTGATAACCGTGGCTACATTTAAGTTTGAACTGGTGTAAACAACCGGAAGGCCTGAGGTGGATGAGGCGCTTAGGCTCACATCTGCATCGCCCGGCCTGCTTAACGGCAACGCTGCAAAACTGATACTCTGGCTCAGTTTGTTAACGGTTACGTTTTGTATAACCGGCGGGGCTGCAAGATAATTAGCATTTCCACTCTGCGAAGCGGTGATCAAGGCGGTACCCGAACCGGTAATGTGCAACTTTCCGCCCGCTATCTGGACTACCGTACTGTCGGAGCTGCTATAGCTTATTGCGAGACCTGAACTGGCCGTTGCCCCGGCTACAAAGTCACTGTCGGCAACTGTTTTTGCGGGGATGGCATTAAATGTGATGGTTTGTGCTTTTTTGCTAACGGTAAGGCTTTGATTGATCGGGGTAGCTGCTTTAAAGCTGCTATTGCCCGGCTGGGACGCAGTGATGGTTGCTGTTCCCGCTGCCTTAATGTGGACGGCACCGCTTATCACACTGGCAACAGTAGTATCCGAACTGTTATAAGAAACTGCCAAACCTGATGAAGCTGTTGCCGGAGGTACAAAATCTGCATCGCCAAAAGTTTTTCCATCGATAGAGGCGAAAGTAATCGTTTGGTCGCCCAGTACATCGGCAGCTATTTCGGTGCTGCTCAACGCCCTGCCGTAGATCTTGAAATTATCGATGGATCCTTTGAACATCGGATCGTTAAACTGCGATTTACCAAGGTAATTTTGTGTGGTGTTCCCCATTGCCGATGGCTTGATGGTGATGTTTGTTGAAGAAACAACCGATGTACCGTTTATATAAAGCGTAGTAGTATTGCCAGCCCGTGTTACCGCCAGGTAAGTCCATGTATTGAGCGGGAAGGTATAATTGTAGTTGATATTCTGTTCGGCAGCTGAGCCGTTTTTAGTTGCATAACGAATGGTTGACTGGCCGCTTACTACACCCGCCTGCACGGTCAGGAACATGTATTGGGTAGTGCTTGAACCAAAGTCAAAAACACGCATCCAGGTACTTATGGCATCCATCCTTACCCAGGCGGATATGGTAAAATCATTAAGGGTGCTGAAAATGCCGGCAGGCAGCGTTGCATAAGCATTTGCCGAGCCGTCAAGCAGCAGTGATTTGCCGTATTTGCCCGTAGCGCGGTTTGCTGTTGCTGCAAGTACACCATGGTTAGCGCCCCATGCATCAATGCCCCTGGTTCCGCTTGCTTCATCAAATTGATAAAAATCACGTTGCCCTGTATTGGGTTTGGCAACTACTTCTGTGCTTTTTGCACCTTCGCCGGTGCTGTCTGCAGGGGCTACTACATAAAAATATGTTGTACCATTGCTTACGTTACTGTCGGTGAAGGTAAGATTGTTAACTGATCCAAGAGTGGTATATGGCCCTCCTGAGGTTGTTGAACGTTTAACGTTATAACTATACCCGGGAAGTGATTTCCATTCAAGAATGTCTTTAGCATCTCCGGCAGCTACTATCAGTGAGTTTACAGCACTGCCAAGCACTGTAAGTGCAAGTGTGGAAGTTCCTGTTGTGCTGCCGTTGCCTGCTGTCAGGCTAACATTAAAAGTACCTGACTGGGTTGGTGTTCCTGAAATTTTGCCCGACAAAGAATCAATTTGCAGTCCGGTCGGTAACCCGATGGCCGAAAAATGGTTGGGCGATTTAATCCCGGTTACGGTATAAGTCATTGGTTTTCCTATCAGCGTAGTATCTGTTGGCGCACTGGTGATAATTACAGGCAATGGTCGGTCGTCCAGAAGTACAACGTCATTACCGGTGCCGCCTTTATAGCTGATGCGAAGTGTGAAATTACCAACGGTTACCGGGGCAAGTTCGGGCAAACCTTTAAAAGTACCGGCTATCGCAGCGCTTCCTGTATTGTCGATAATGGTAAATGATGCTCCCTGGGCCAGGCTGGTCGAATCAATAGCCGTGATCTGTAGCTTAGGTTGGTTTAATAAATTAACAGTACCGGCGCTTACTTTGTCGCTTGTAGCCGCACTTGTATTTAATTCCACTTTATAAGTAGCATCGGCATTCATAATAAGGCTGCCTACTTTTAAGGAGCCGATGGCCAGGTTACCGGGAGCCAGTGCCGCGCCTGTACCCGAACCGGTACCTATGGTTGCTGTTGAAGTACTTTGTCCGGTGCCACCGAATGTGCCTGCCGAAGCAATTACCGGACTGGTGAATGTGCCGCTGTTAGGATCGTTATTAAGTAAATAAGTTCCGTTTTTGATGGTTGTTGTACCCGAATAAGCCTGATTACCGGAAAATGTCAAAACAGCTGTCCCAACTTTTTCAACATTCATAGTACCTGTCATTGTTCCGCCGTAGTTGGTTGATACATTCAAGGCGCCAATACTGATGGTTGGGTTACCGCCGCCATCTGTACGGATAGCGCCCCTGCCGCTTAACGAGCCAAAACTGATGGTGCCGGTAGGGAACATAATTCCCTGGCAGTCGTTACCATTTGCATCAAGGTTCCAGGCTGCATTTGCGCTGCCCGATTGCGGCACTTCAAACCGTGTGCGTGAATTACCACTGCGCAGTTTGGAAACAAAGTATCCTGTAAAGCTGCTGTTATCAGCAAACAGGTGCAACCCGGCATATACGTTACCATCCTGAATAATTGTTCCGCTGCCGGTAAGTCGGCCATAAAGGTTTAAAGCGTAGCTGGTTTGGTAAAAATAACTGGTTTTTCCGGCCGCGATTTCAATATCGTTGTATAAGGTAGCATCAGCATTCACCGAAAAAAGTGCACCTCCGTTCATTGTTATTTTCCCGGTACCGAGAGGGCCTGAGGTAGGGGCAGAAGGCGATCCGGTACTTGTTCCTGATATTTCCATACCATAAACCGGCGGCCAGCTTTGCCCGTTTCCGTTGAGCGTAGTACCACCCGAATAAGTATTGTTACCCCCCGCGTAAGCAAACCCAATACCATTTTTAAGCAGGCTGCCGGTACCAGTGATTTGACCTGTTAAAGCTACCGTCCCGTTCACTCCGGGGGTATTTATATTAAGCAGTGTATCAAGCGTTACAGGCATTTTCAGGGTTTGATAAGCCGTGCTGTTATTAACCAGGTCATTTCGCAAATGTATTGCAGCACCGTCTATCGAATAATTATTGGCGCCTGCGTTAAACTGGATCCTGGATGCTACGAGGTTTTGAATATCGTTGGTCAGTACGGTATCCGCACTGGACTGAAACGTTATAATTGCCGGATTAACCGGTGCTGCGTTTTCCAGCCAGTTCCGGGCAAGTGTAAGCGAGTCGGATTCAGGTTGAGGGCCCCAGGTTGAAGTGCTTGAGCCCGGCACACCAAATGATTCGGCCGAATTGGCGCTTTCTTTGGTTTGGCCCACAGATGAAACTACATAGTAATAGGGGCTTCCGTTACTTACGTTCAGGTCGGCGAAGCTGGTACTTGCCACGTTGGCAACCGTTGTATAAGGGCCGCCGCTTAACGTACCCCGTTTTATATTATAGGTAGCTGCCCCTGAAGCTGCATTCCAGCTCAGGTCAATTTCATGGTTTTTGCTTACTGCAGTTAATGCGACAGGAGTAGCCGGAGGTACCGACCCGGAAACCACAGCCGAATTTCCGCTTTCCAATGTTCCGGCAAGTGCGGTAATAACATAGTAATTGTTTACTTCGGATACAGGGCTGGCATCAATGTACGATGTACCGGTTATACCCGACTGTATAGTGGTAAACGGCCCGGTAGACGACAACGACCGTTTTACAGAATAACTGGTAGCATTGGCCGAAGCTGCCCAGGTAAGATTAATTTGTGTGGTATTGACAACCGATGCCACAGCCGAAGCAGGCGCGGTTGGTACCTGGTTGTTGACTACGTTCAGCATCAGGGTAGCCGTACCGGTACCACTGGCATTGGTGGCAGCTATGGTAACTTCGCTTTGTCCTAACGTGGCAGGTGTGCCCGAGATAACGCCGGTAGCTGCATTAAGGCTAAGCCCCGAAGGCAAACCGCTGGCGCTATAGGAAGATGGATTGGCGCTGGCAATGATACTATAACTAAACGGCGCACCAATAGTAGCTGTGGCCGTAGTGGCACTGCTAATCTCCGGCGATCCGGCAGGTGCGGATTGACTGTAAGCCACATTACTGAACGTGGCGGTATTTAGTGCCGAGTTATTGCTGGAAAGGGTATAAAATCCGGCATATAAATCAGTTGGGAAACCTGTTGCAGAATACCAGCAACCGAGACCGGTCCAGTTAATACCATCCTGCGAATGGTATGTAAATATACGAGTGCCTACGCGCTCAATTTTTAACCACCAGGGAGCCTTGGGTTGCCAGTGGTTTCCGGCACCGCCTGTGGCTTTGAGGAAGATATCATAAAAAGCCGAACCAGGTGCCAGCGATTGGCGTAACATGACACCGCAACCACCGGTATTTAACGACATACTCTCAACTTTTACCACCAGGCCGGCATCACCGCTGATTTTCTTAAAATTGAAGCTGAATGCATTACTGGTGGAAGTTCCGGCTCCGTTAAGTGTCCAGATCCCGTTATTGTAGGAGGCGCTGCCGGCCAGTCCGGTGTTACCGATATCTATATTGGTGAGGTTGCTCACCGGCTGCACATGATCGGCAGGATAATATACCTGGGGCAACTTAACCGCGGTAGATGAATCCGATGATTTCAGGTATAAGAAATTGCCACCGGCAGCAGAGTAATTGGCGGAGCCAGTCTGCATTAATGCAGCTCTCATCCTGTCGGTATTAGGGGTAGGTATTCCCTTACGCACATTATAAGCACTATAAATAAGATTAGTCATATCGCCGGCCCTTGCTCCGGGTTGAATCCCCCAGCTGGTCCAATAACTTGCATACCCTCCTAACGGGATAAAGATCATTGAGGCTCCGTCAAAGGCGTATTTATGATACAGCTCCCCGATAGCCAATACGCGGTTATCCAATTCGGCAAACATATCCACGCCCTGCTTGTAGGCAACTTCAGCGCCCCAGGCCAGTGCTGCTGCCTGCACGCGCCAATGATCGTCGCGGCCAGAATCGCCTACCTCCCCGTTAGGCAGTGAATTACGCATGCCTCCTCCCGCGTCCATCCGGTACACATCCACCGCCTGGTTAAACCGGGTGAGATCATCACAAAAAACCGATGCGGCAAGGGCTATTTTTAACTGAAGGGCTCCTTTGTTCGCATCGCGCAAGGGGCTGGGTACCCAGGAGGTCGGGAATAAAACATTGGCAAAATAATTTTTTACATGCTGTGTGTTAGCCGCGGTCCAACCGGGAAAGGTAGAACGAAGTATTTCGGCACCTACACCCCAATATTGTGCATAATCGCCAATATCCAGCATAGATTCCCCGCCGCCCCAGGTGGTGTTGGTTACAGCCCAGGCATCAAGCAGGTTAGTGGCTTTACGGGCATAAGTAGAATCGCCTGTAAACCACCACATCCAGGCCAGGTTGTGAACAGCTTGCATATCATCAATCCAGGCGCTGTTGTTTAGGTTGGGCGCCCTCGTAACTGTTGCAAAGGGTCCCTTTTGCCCGTAGCTCAATTGTGAATGCGAGTCATTTTTAAATGCATTATAACCGGACAGCCATGGTTCGCGGCTAATGTTTGCTTTCAATTGATTCAAGTCGGCCTGGTTAAAGGCTAAACCGGGATGGACAAATGTTTGGGCGCTTACGTTCATCGTCGCAAACACCGACAGCGAGAACAGCAGCAACCTTATCCTTCGGTGCTGCCCTGTCAAGTAATTACAAAGCGTAAAAAGTTTTTTCATGGTTTAATTGTTTAGGTGTACATGTATACTGCCGTTCCGGTAGGTTTAGAAATTTTACCAGGACGAGGAACGAACAGTTTTATAATCGGACACCCCAAAGACAATGAACACCACAAATGATACTCAAAGGAATGAGTTGTTTTTTGAAGTTTTTGCGCAGAGACTCAGGTCATAAACGCCCGGAGTTTTAGTTAACGACGATTAGCAATTTTTGCATTTAAATATGTTTATATCAGTTTGTTTTAAGCCTGATCACACTCAAGGAATAAGGCGGTGCAAGATATGATGAAAGATTGGTTGTGGTAATTTCCTGACTTATTGTTTGAACTGCTTTTGGATCATTGATAGTATTTTTATCAGAGGGCTTTCCTTTCAGCAAATTCAGTGTAGCCTGTTGTTCGGGGATATTGATACCGGTCAGGTCAATTGCCGCATTTGCCTCTTTTGCCCCGGCATTTACAATTTTCAAAATAATATTCCCCGTCTTGCTGTCTTTTACGCATGAAGCTGCCAGTGTTGAATCTTTAACAGCATCGTCCTGTTTAAATCTTATCACCCCGGGAACATACAGATCGCCCTGGTTAACCGAAAACAACTGCTGAACATAATAATTTGCAGTAGGCACAACTATTTTGTTATTGAAATAGATGAGGTTAGGGTTCCAGGAAGTATGGGATAAATTAGCAAGCATAGGGGCATATGATGCCATTGCAACAATATCGCCGTTTCTTTCAAGCCCGGTCATGAAAGCTGCTTCAGCAAGGGCGTTGAACAGACTATTGCCCCAGGATGCATATTCGCCGATATATACTTTTGATTTTGTACGCCGATAACCATCATAACGTGCATTGTTATCCAGAAACCAGGCCGGTTTCTGATAAAAATGCTCATCAACAACAGGCACCGAAAGCTTATCGGCAAAAGCCCAGCCAAGGTCAAAATCCTCGCCCGAAGGGAATGGTCCAACAGTGCCGATGATAGTAATTTCGGGGTGTTTGGCGCGCACCTCATTGCAGATCATTTTAAACCTGTTTCTGAAATCATCGGTTTGTTTATCCTCATTTCCGATGCCGATATATTGCAGGTGAAATGGTTTTGGATGCCCGGCTGCAGCCCGTTTGGCACCCCATTTTGAAGTTATCGGGCCATTGGCGTATTCTATCAGGTCTAATATATCCTGGATATATGATTTCATTTCGGTCATGGGCAGGCCTTTTTGTCCGGTACCTCTTGTTCCTCCCGAATTTTGGCAGCTTACCGCAGCCGCAACTACCGGCACCGGTTTTGCACCGATATCTTCGCAGAACCTGAAGTATTCAAAAAAACCAAGGCCAAAACTTTGATGATAATTCCAGATATTCCGTTGCTGCTGCCTGAATTCGACAGGGCCAATGGTGTTTTTCCAGCGGTAGATATTGTCCAGCCCGTCACCATGAACAAGGCAACCGCCCGGAAAACGCATAAATTTAGGCTTCAGGTCGGCAACGGCCTGTGCAAGATCGGCCCGCATCCCATTCTTTTCATTTTTAAACGTGTGTTCGGGAAACAAAGAAACCTCATCAATTGCAATTTTACATTTTACCAGTGCCAGCAGGGTGAGTTTTGCAGAATCGGCATCCTGAGTAGCTTTAATGGTGCCGTCATATTTCTTCCACCCGCTGCCCTGTGTTTTAAATGAAAATTGCCCGTACGAAACGCCTTTCGCTCCGCGCAGCTCAACTTTTACAGGTATCGGTGCGGAAGAAATTTGCTTTATATATACCGAAAAATTATAATTTTCGCCTGCATGCAGGCAAATACCGTCAAAACCTGCATTAGTGATTCCAATGCCTTCCTTGCCCGGATCGTCGATATTCAGCACGAGATAGTGTGGATTGGTGGAGGTAATAGGCTGTGCACTTTCTACCGAAATTGTGCCATATCCAAAGCCGGCTGTGGTATATTCCCAAAAGCTCAGCGGCTGCCATTTTTTATTATCGCCCGGGCTATATTCAAATGAGCGGTTTTGAATTAATTCGGCGTACAAACCGCCATCTGCCGAGTAACTCAGATCCTCAAAAAAAACGCCGAACAAATCATTACTGATTGGCTTGAGTTGTTTTTTTTCGGTGCTTTGCCCTTTTCCGGCAGATTGCTGCGCGAAAACAAAAGCAGGTGTTAAAAGGGTGGCAAATAATATTTTTATAGTAAGCTTCATATAGCGGGAGGTTGTATTCTTAATTGCAGATTATATTAACTATAGCAAGACAATTTTATGATTGTCTGATACTCTGAAAGTACAGTATTTTTTGGTTGTGAAGTTTCCATCTTAATATTTTTACCGGAGGAATGACTTCCGCGTAATATCATGCCGAACTTGTTTCCGCACCTGCAAGTAGCCGATTTAATCAGTGTGGCTGCTTAGCGGGCGTGGTGTTGAAACAAGTTTCGTGACGAATTTTATTATGCCCTTTTTAATGATAGCAAAGAATACTCTTCAATATGCAAAGCCGTTAAGCAAGGTGAAGAAGATCCTTCGTTACTACGCCATGAGATGTTTAAAGAGAGCTTGTCATTCTGAGTGGTAGCGAAGAATCTTCTACAAGATACAGAGCCGCTATACAAGATAAAGAAGATGCTTCGTACCTACCTATGACATAATTAAAAAATTTGTCATCCTGAGCGATAGCGAAGGATCTTCTACAACAAGCATGGCCGCTTTACAGGGCGAAGAAGATGCTTCGTGCCTACCCATGACAAAGGGCAAAATGTCATAATTCCTTCAGAGGCCGTGGCTTTTACTCTCTACCCATGACATGATAAATAAAGAATGTTCCCGTCAGCAGGTAAGCTTCGGGTGAAAGGGGGCAGAACAATGGTGGTCTTGAGCGCAGGAAGGGGCATAGCAAGTTTTTGCAGAAGCATTGGGAATGCGCGAGCGAAGCGGGGCAAAATAATTGCAGCCCGTGGTTCTGTTCGTTTTGCAGGGCAAAGGCTTTGTGCGCAAAGAAGCCTATCTGCTGACTTGACTTTTTGGATACTTTTGTGTCAAGACAAAAGTATCTGGCCCAGCGCGGCCAAGAGCGCGACGATGTAAGTCTATAGAACAACGCTCGTTACCTGTCTGTCGGGGATTGTTTCGTGCCTTATAATGACGTGGTCGTAAGTTGTTGATTAATAAGCATGTTTTTTTGAGTGAATTTTACAATATGGGCGTTGCCTGCGGCCCGGGCTGTACGCTCATACTGCGCAAGCCTTAGTCACAGGCCGGTATCCGCTCCCATCCCTAACGCAGCCCAGCGAACCATCTCTAAAAAATATCTTGCACGTCATTACGATTTTTTCAGGGGATTCCCCGGTGGTCACTCGCAATGACATGGTGGAAATGTCATTGGCCCTTCAGAGTCCAACGGATTTAAATACTCATGACATCTATCCCCCCCCAATTATTCCGGCAAATCAGTCCCTCAAAAAAGAATCTCATTCATTAATGAGTATAAGAAAAACCTGCAGATGTCTTTATGGTGATTGAGCGAATAAGCCGGTCATCACACTAAGTCATAAACCTAAAAATTTAAGAACTATGAGTTTTTTTTACCAAAAAAAGTATTCGGCAAGGTGCCTTTTAGTTTTTTTGCTGCTGATAGGCATGGGGTATCATGCCGCGGCGCAAAGCCGTCAAATCAGCGGTACTGTCACAGATTCAACCTCCAGGGAACCCCTGCCCGGAGTAACAGTACAGGTTATGGGCACTACCAATGGCATCCAAACTGATGTAAATGGCAGGTACAAACTAACCGTTAATCCGGGGGCAAAATTATCCTTTGCTTTTGTAGGCTATAACACACGCAGGGTAACTGTTGGCGATGATCCGGTTATCAACATCAGGTTATCAAACAAAAGAAGCGACCTTGAAGAGGTTGTAGTGGTTGCTTACGGTACACAGAAAAAGCCCTCGGTAGTGGGCGCTATTGCCACCGTGAGCGCAAAGGTATTTGAAGACCGAGGGCCAACCAATAACCCTATTGCCAATTTACAGGGTGAAGTTCCGGGTATGGTTGTAACAAGGACTTCGGCCCAGCCGGGGCGCGAAAACTGGAATTTTCAGATCCGCGGCGCAACCTCCGTAAACGGGCAGGACCCTTTGGTAATTTTGGATGGGGTGGCCCTTAACAATAACAACGAGCTTAACTCTATCAACCCTAATGATATCGACAATATTTCGGTGCTGAAAGATGGTTCGGCTTCAATTTATGGTGCGCGTGCTGCTTATGGTGTTGTGCTTATCACCACCAAAAAAGGCAAAGCAGGTAAAATGCAGATCCAGTACGATCCTTCTGTATCTGAGAAATTTTTAGGTCTTCAGCCTAAAATGACAAACATCGATCAGTGGGCAAACGGCCTGCTCCAGGCTAAAACCAATGATAACTATGGTGTAGCTCCCACAACAGATCTTTGGTACCAGATGGCCAATTTTGCGTTGGCCAACAAAGGTAATGTGATACTGGCATCGCAGATTCCCGGAAACACTACGGGAGGCATCACCGCAAATTCATTCTACAATGGCTTACCAGTACCCGCGTTTCTTGATGTGAAGGAACTGGATTTCATAGATGTATCATTACAGCAATACTTATGGGGAAGGGCAACATCAACACAACATAACCTTGCTGTATCGGGCGGAAACGAAAAAAACACCTATCGTGTTTCGTTGGGATATTTAAACGATGGCAGCCAGCTTCAGATAGGTAATAATGGCAATCAGCGCTACAACCTGAGGCTGAACAACAACTACAAATTCAGCGACAAGGTGCAGTGGGAAACCAACATTGCGCTTGAGCAAAACAATATTCAGCAACCAACCATGTATACTACTGGTAGCTACAGTGCACTTGGTAACGGGTTTCAGGTGGGCCTGCCTATGTACACGCAATCTGGCAAACCCTATCAGTGGGGCGGCGTGGCAAGTCCGGCAGGTTTGCTGAGGGACGGCGGCGACAACCTGGAAAATAACAGCCGGGCCCTGTTAAACTCAACACTTACCTATAATTTCATGAAGCATCTTACCTTCACCGGAACAGCGGGATATAACGTTTGGTGGCAGGATGACCGTGTGCAAACCAAAACTGTGCGCCTTTATTCATACGATGATAAATACCTCACCGGTACCACTGCACCATCAGGCGGCACCTCAGGAGGCAGCGAAAATTATTTCCGTGCTAATATCAATGATAAATATTATAACCTCATTGGCCGCGTAACTTATGCCAATACATTTAACAAAGTACACGATGTATCATTAATGGTTGGCAGTTCATACGAAAGGGATGAGTATGATATGTTCAACACCCGTACCTATAACCTGGGCAGCGACGATGTACCTTCATTAAATTTAGGGCTGAGCAGTTCACAGGCCGGTTTTGTTACCAATTTTGAACAACGCAACCATTATGCCCTGGGTTCATATTTTGCAAGAGCTACCTATGCTTTTAAAGGCAAATATCTTTTTGAAGCAACCGGCAGGTATGATGGTTCGTCAAAATTTATTTCAGATAAACGCTGGAAACCATTTTACAGCCTCATGGGCGGCTGGCGCTTAGGCGAAGAAAGTTTTATCAAAAAAACAAATATTTTCAGCGAGTTAAAGTTGCGTGCTTCATATGCTACATCGGGCAGCCAGGGCGGTATTGGCCTTTATGACTACCTGCAGTCGCTGAACGTGAGCAGCAGCAATACCCTTTTAGGTACAGCGCTTGCAACTGTAACCACAACAACCGGAAACCTGGTTTCTCTTAACAGAACCTGGGAAACAGTAATTAAACGAAATATTGGTATTGATTTTGGCTTACTGAATGGCCGCTTAAACGGAACTTTTGAGGTGTTCCGTAATCAAAATAAAAACATGCTTGTGAGTGTTACTTATCCGGCTGTTTTGGGTATCGGCGCGCCCCAGTCAAATAACGGCGATCTGAAAACCTGGGGATGGGAAGGACAGTTAACCTGGAGAGACCGCGTTGGTCAGGTAACTTACAGCATTTCGGGCAATATAACTGATAGCCAGAACAAGCTGGTATATTTTAATGGCGTTCCGGCGTTGGGCCCTGGTTATAATGCCACTGTTGAGGGGTATCCACTTGGTTCATATTTCGGTTTGAAATACGGTGGCCGCTTCCAGACACAGGCTCAGGTTGATACCTATAACAACACGTACTATGCTCCGGGAGGAGTGATCAATACTATTGGCATCCCTATCGCTTCACCGCTCACCAATTTACCGGGTCAAAATTCAGGCTTACGTCCGGGTGATAATTACTATGTTGATGTTAACGGCGATGGCAAACTTACCACCGGTACATCGGCAAAAGACATGGGCGACCTTATTTATTTAGGTAGTGACGTTCCGCGTTATACTTTCGGTTTAACATTGGGCCTGCAATGGAAAGGCTTTGATTTCACAAGCATTTTTCAGGGTGTAGGGAAACGGACAATTTTCAGGGCCAATGGTAGTGCAAACAACTGGCGCGTACCTTTTACTGCACTTGGCCAGGCGCAAACTACACAATGGGTTGGTAAAACCTGGACCCCTGAAAACACCAATGCATATTATCCTAATCTGCATAGCAATGGCATCAATGGTTATAACTATCAGATCTCAAGCTGGTCGGTTGAGAATGGGGCCTATGTACGCCTGAAAAACCTTGTTATCGGTTATACTTTACCTAAGTCATTATTGGAGCGCACCAAAGCCATCAGCCGTTTAAGGTTCTACATTTCGGGAAGCGACCTGTGGGAATACAGCAAAGTCCATGACGGCTGGGACCCTGAAATAACCCGTACCACCTCGGGCAACGAGCGTTATCCTTTCTACAGGTATGTAACCATAGGCGCAAACATTACTTTTTAATTGAAATGATTATGAAAAATATATACCGAAGGATCTTCAGTATCCTGTCAATCATTATTATTACAGGCTTGTCCGCTTGCAACAAGTCGCTTAACCTTAATCCGCAGGATCAGCTTTCAGAGGCAGCTTACTTCAAATCTGCCGGTGATTTTAAAACGTTTGCCAATCAATATTATGGCTATCTCCGTAATTTCAATAATTCGTTTGCAGATAATCCGCATTATGACGGACGTGCAGATGTGTTTGGTGGTGGAGGCACTTTCGGGGCAGGCATCAATACTGTTCCGGCAAGTGATAATTATTGGAATAATAATTATGTCAATATCAGGAACTGCAACTATTTACTTGAAAAGGCAGCCACTTTTACCGATCAGGCCAGCATCAGCCAGTTTGTTGCCGAAGCCAAATTTTTCAGGGCCTACTGCTATTTTGAATTACTGCAGCTTTATGGCGGCGTTCCGCTGATCACCAAAACGCTGAACCTTGATTCGCCCGAACTTTATGGCAGCAGGGCATCACGCGATCAGGTAGTTGATTTGATCGTTTCCGATCTGGAAGCGGCAATACCTAATCTTCCTGTATCCATCTTAGCCAACTCGGCAGATTTCGGCCGGGTGAGCAAGCCCGCTGCGCAGGCATTTTTGGGGCGTGTTGCACTTTATGAAGGCACATGGTTAAAATTCAGAAATGGAGATGCAACCCGTTATAATATGCTGCTTGATAAATCGGCAGCAGCCTCCAACGCGGTAATAACCAGCAATCAATTTGCACTTTTCGGTACAGCAGCGTCAAATGCTCTGGGCGGCAACAGTACCATATTGGGTGATTCTGCACAGAAATATCTTTTTATCCTCGAAAACCCAAAATCAAACCCGGCCTCAGTTACCAAAACGGCTAACCATGAGTACATTTTATCGTACCGTTATGATGATGTGAGCAAAACAATCGGAACCAACATCAGCAGGCAGGGAACGCAAATTGGGCCGCAACATAAATATGTTAACGCGTTTTTATGCCAGGATGGCCTGCCTATCGAAAAGTCGCCGTTGTTTCAGGGTTTTGAAACCTATGGTTCGGAATTTATAAACCGCGATAACCGCTTAAAGTATACTATCCAGGTTAATAATATGTACTACTGGTACGGTAACGCTAATTATCGGGTAACCTGGCTAAATGACGCCGCCGATATTGCTTTATCTATGGGAAAAGTTGTTAAGATTGCCGGTTATACAAATCAAAAATGGGTAACGGAACGCAACTGCCCGGATACAAAAGAATCTGAAGATTACCCGGTGATCCGCTATGCCGAGGTATTGCTGAACTATGCCGAAGCTGTTTATGAACGCGATGGAGCTATAACAGATGCCGATCTTAATAAATCACTTAACCTGGTGCGTTTGCGTGTAAATAAAAATATGCCGGCATTAACAAACGGCTTTGCAGGTGCAAACGGATTAGATTTACGCACCGAGATAAGAAGAGAGCGTTTTATTGAGCTTTATTACGAAAATTTCAGGTTTGATGATATCAAGCGCTGGCATAGCGCAACAACCGACCTGGTTACCAACACCGGCGGTACTGCTTATGGAAACATCAGTGCTTTTGTTAGCCCATGGCCGGTAGGTATTAAATTTAAAGGCACCCAGGCCGATATTGGTCCTAACCCATTAAAACCGGCACCAACCAATGCATTAGATGCCAACGGTCAGCTGATACTTGACAATACTGCACGTAACTTTTCGGAGAAAAATTATTTATATCCGATCCCTGCACAACAAATTACCCTTAATCCTGCTTTGACGCAGAACCCGGGGTGGTAAGATAGGTTGTGCTTATTTACTTAGTGAGGAGGCTGTATCATAAATCATGATCAGCCTCTTTTTTTTTCCTATTCAGCAAGCGAGATATGATTTTGGATTGGGTTGCCGCTGCTAAAAAAGGGGGGTTAACAGGGTTAACACAATTTAGGGTTAACATTTATATATATGTCTTACAGTCAGGTAATTGAGCGATTTTCTGTCAAAAAACATGTTAACCCCCATTTTGTATAAATTATCGGCTAAATTTTAGTTCATAGGTAACAAAACACCAAGGGTGGTCAATTTGATTTATGATACAGCCTCTTTTTTAACCCGAAGGTTGGCTTCAAAATAGGGTACCAAAAACAACAAACGAAGACCACAGTCATCGACAAATAGCAAAATTGGGTAACAGATCTAAAGAATCAAATCAAAGTTCCACCAATGATCCCTCCATCCTAAAAAGCTGCCAAAAATTCTTCATAACTAAAGGCTAAAAGACTGAAAATAAGATTTTTTTAATTTTTATAGTACTATGTTATAAATAGTACTATAAAAATCATAGGTTTGTATATAAAACTTACCGGATATGAAAACATATTTAACCATCCTGATTTTCGGGCTCGCTTTTTTAGCTATTGCAGATAGCTCATTAGCCCAGCAAAATAATGCTTTGTTAAACCGCTATCGCGAGAGTCCACAAAGGGTCAACGATTTGATCCATACCAAATTGAATGTACAATTCGATTTTAAAAAGCGATATCTGTACGGAAAGGAATGGATTACTTTAAAGCCGCATTTTTACACGACGGATTCATTGCGCCTTGACGCAAAGGGGATGGACATACATATAATTGCAATCCAGTCAAACGGCAAGCTCCATCCTTTAAAATTCACCTATGATAGCCTTAGCTTAAACATCAGGCTCGACAAACCTTATTCCGGTTCAGAAAAGTATACCATTTATATTGACTATACTGCTAAACCCAATGAACGGAAGGGCCTGCGCAATAATGAAAAAGGTTTGTATTTTATTAACCCGGATGGCACGGAAAAAAATAAACCTACCCAAATATGGACTGAGGGAGAACCCGAAAGCTCATCAGGGTGGTTCCCAACCATTGATAAGCCCAATCAGAAAACCACTTCTGAGATCAGCATGACCGTTCCCGCTAAGTACGTTACCTTATCAAACGGGCGTCTGGCCGGACAGAATAAACATCCCGATGGCACCCGTACAGATACCTGGAAAATGGAATTGCCAAATGCCCCGTACTTGTTTATGATGGGCGTGGGCGATTTCAAGATCTACAAAGACCAATGGCGGGGCAAGGAGGTAAACTACTATCTTGAACCCAAATATGCCCCATATGCAAAAGATTTATTTGGTGATGTCCCTGAAGCGATGAGTTTTTTTTCGGAGATAACCGGGGTTGATTATCCATGGAATAAATATGCGGCCATAGTAGTGCGCGATTATGTAAGCGGTGCTATGGAAAATACAACGGCCAATGTGTTTGGAAGCCAAAGCACACGCCGCGAATTG
The DNA here is from genome assembly GCF_047324315.1 of Mucilaginibacter sp. Mucisp86. Lineage (NCBI taxonomy): Bacteria > Pseudomonadati > Bacteroidota > Sphingobacteriia > Sphingobacteriales > Sphingobacteriaceae > Mucilaginibacter > Mucilaginibacter sp. Mucisp86. Next base: position 1,560,028 of record NZ_CP168503.1, on the reverse strand, counting down.
TTGGATCAATATTATAGCACCGGCATTGAACACGAATTATTCCACCAATGGTTTGGAGACTATGTAACTTGTGAAAGCTGGAGTAATTTAACTTTAAACGAATCTTTTGCTGATCTTGGTGAAATCCTCTGGCTGGAGCACAAATATGGCAAAGACGCCGCTGATGAACATTTTTATAGCGGGCTTCGGGGCTACCTGGGAAACCCGGAAAACTTTAAAATCCCGTTGGTTAACTTTCACTACGAAGCCATTCATAATGTGTTTAACGGCGTAACCTATCAAAAAGGGGGGCGTATCCTTAATATGTTACGCAATTACCTGGGCAAAGAGGCTTTTTATAAAGGGCTCAACATTTATCTGACAGCTAATGCTTTTAAAAGCGCCGAGGCGCAGCAACTAAGGCTGGCAATGGAAGAAGCAAGCGGGCTGGACCTGAATTGGTTTTTTGAACAGTGGTATTATCAGGCGGGGCACCCTGTTTTAGATATTAGCTACCGCTGGGATGAGCATTCAAAAACAGAAAACGTTTACATTTCCCAAACGCAAGACGGACAATTATTTAAGTTACCAATAGCTATAGATGTTTATCATAGCGGAACGGTTGAAAGACATAAAGTTTGGATCAACTCCCGGAACGATACTCTATCTTTCAAAACCCCTGCGAAACCTGAATTGGTTAATGTAGACGCAGATAAAGTATTGGTAGCTAGCAAAACAGATCACAAATCTTTAGATGAATACGTTTTCCAATATGCCCATGCCCCGTTATATCTTGACAGGTATGAGGCAATTGATTTTGCTTCAAAGAATCAGGATGACAAAAGCGCGCAAAAGGTCATAGTCGACGCATTAACTGACCGGTTTTCGGGTTTGCGGTTGAAAGCATTGCAGGTTTTGAATATGAATAAGGAAGATATCCGGAATATCAGCCCGGATTTGAGAAATGCTGCCTTGCCTGCTGTAGCTAAACTGGCCGGCAACGATGAAAATAACCAGGTAAGGGCATATGCGCTCAGAACATTGGCGGCAGTGAAAGACCCTAAATATACCAGCGTATTTATTAAAGCCTTTACAAGCCAGTCATACCAGGTTGAGGCGTCAGCTCTTTATGGGCTTAATGAAATTGATCCGGCTGCGGCATTAAAATATGCAGCAGGATTTGAAGCCGACAACGCGGGCGATCTGACACAAGTCGTTGCCAGAGTCTATGCAACCAATGGCGGCGACGAAAAATGGCCATACGTATATCATCGTTACGTAAATGGAACATTGCAGGAGCAAATTCATCTGACCGACAAATTTTCAGCCATGATCGGTAATTTAAAAAAAACGGAATATGTTCAGCAAGGCATTGCCGAACTGCAATATATGGGCATAAAATATAAAAAAGACGGTGCTGCACCGTACATTATCAAGTACTTAAATGCCGTTAAAGAAGCACGCGGTAAATTAAATGATGCAGCTGCTGTTAAGAATATCACAACAGCAATTGAACAGATTAATGAAGCAAAATAACAGGCCAAAGATCCTGATAGTACCGGAAAGCAAAACCACTAAAAAAGGGGCGTCAAGCCCCTTAATCAATTAACCAACTGTATGAATAAACCACTAACGCTTATGACAGCACCAACTCGCTTGTAACCATTTTATTGCCCTCCGATAGCTTAACACGCAACTGGTTAATCCCCCGGTGTACGTGATTAACTACCGACTGGTATTGTAAGCCTGTTACTTCAGCTATCTGGTCATAATTCCAGTTATCAAAATACTTTAAAAATATCATCTCTTTTTGACGCCTTGGCAAGGTATTGAGCGCGAGCGCAAGCATTTTCTCCACTTCTCTGCCGGTTTCTTCCGAAACAAGCACATCCTCCCTTGAAAAAACAATATCGATATCGTGATTTGCAGACAGGCCTACAAACTCGGGCCGGGACGCTTTTAAAAAATTAATAGCGAGCGACCGGGCAGATTTAAAGAAATAGTATTTAACGTTCCTGATAGGTCCGAGGGTTATCCTGCGCTCCCACAGCTTGATAAAAAGCTCCTGCAAAACATCCTGGGAGGCAGCTTCATCCTTGATAATTTTATAGAGATAGAAATATAAACCGGAATACAGTTCGTCATGGATCCTGCCAAAGGATTTGACATTTCCATCAAGGGCTTCGTCCCACCATTTAGTTAGCTGGTTGCAATTGTTCATATTGGCGTTAAAACTGGTTTCTCTTTAATCAGGTTGTTACCGGTATAGGGAACCTGGGTTCTAAACCGATTTACATAATCGATTAAGGAAGTTTGCCCGGGGTTCTTATAATTGGTTTGTATAAGCTAATATGGATAGATTTTATTCAGCAGATGGGGCTCAAATTGGTCATTTATGTGGTATAAATTCGGCATTTAATTAATTTACTCAATTGATTAAGTAAGTAAAAGTTGAATTTAAGTATCTAATTTTCAATTGATTGTATTATTTCTCTTCTTAAACACAGGTCTTTTCTGCTTAAGAAAATCTGATGGGTTGGCACCAAACAGTTTAAAAAACTGATCGCGGAAGTATTTGATGCTGTTAAAACCTGTTTCAATGGCCACTTCATTCACGTTCATATCCGATTGGATCAGTAGTTCCGCGGCTTTTCTCAAACGGATGTAGCGGATAAAACTGTTAACCGTATGACCAGACAGCGACTTAATTTTGCGATAGAGATTTGAATGGCTCATGCCAATCTCCGAGGCCAGCATTTTGATATTGAAGTTTTCGTTGGTAATGTGCTGCTCAACAATCTCGATACATTTTTCAAGGAAGTGCTTGTACTCGTCAGAAATAGTGACGTTACCAGATTTCAGGGTAATGGTATTATAAAAATAGCTTTGCAGGTTACTCCTGTTTTGCAACAGGTTGGCAATACGGGCAATGAGTACATCCTTATCAAAGGGCTTGGAAATATAGTCGTCCGCCCCGCTTTCCAGTCCTTTGATCTTGTTTTCGGCCGATGAGCTGGCTGTTAACAAAATCATTGGAATATGGCTCAGCTGCTGATCCTGCTTAATGGTTGAGCAAAGCTCAATACCGTTTAAACCGGGCATCATTACGTCACAAATAATAAGATCGGGTTGTTTCTCCTTTGCTTTGTGTAAGCCGGTAAGACCGTTGTCTGCGTCGTAAACCTTATAACGGCTTTCAAGAATTGAACAAATGTAAGCGCGAAGCTCATTATCATCATCAATAACCAGGATCCTTTGCTTGTCGCTAAAAATTTTCTCCGCCTCAAAATCAATGTTATTGTTTGAGCTTGGTTCTGATAGCACCGGTTGTTCTTCCACCATTTCGCGGAGTAAGGGCGATAGATCAGCAGCGTCGGCAGCAGCGGCCACATCCGGCGGATAATGACTTGTACCTTTTAACAGGGTTAAACAAAAATCAGAACCTTTGCCAGGTTCACTTTCAAACAATAATGAGCCGCCATGATCCCTGGTAAACTGGCGGGCCAAAAATAAGCCGATACCAAACCCGCCCTTTGCCGCCTGGCCGTGGGTATTTGACCTGTAAAACTTTTCGAAGATATGCTTACCAATTTCCTTGGGTATGCCGGGGCCGCTATCAATCACGTTGATCACCACCTCGTGTTCCCCCGATTTCAGGCTTACACAAACAGCCTTCCCGGCCGGGGTGTATTTAATTGCGTTGGATATGAGGTTAAACAGGATGATTTCGATCTTTTCCCTGTCGCCGTAAATCAGCACCGGCTCTTCTGGTACGTTTAATTCAAAACTAAGCTCCGAAAGCCGGGCCTGCTGTACAAAACACAAAAATACCTCCCGGCAAACAAGGGTAATGTCCATCGGCGCAATTTGCAGGATGCCGGAACCGGCATCGGCCTTACGAAACAGCAGTAACTGATCAACAAGGCTTAGCAGGCGTCTTGAATTGCGATAAACAATATTAAGCTCGGCCCGGTTTTCAGGTGCTATTTTTGCGAGCAGATCCCTGAGCGGGTTAATGATAAGCGAGAGAGGTGTACGAAATTCATGTGATACGCCTGTAAAAAACTCCACACGCCGGTCATTCAACTCGCGTTCCTTTTCTTGCAGGTCGCGCTGGTGCGCAGCTGCGGCATTGGCTAGTTGCACCTCGTATTTAAGCCGTGTTTCGCGGAACTTATAACGCAGGTACCAGTAAACAATTCCAGTCAGCAACAACGCATAAATCAAATAAGCCCAGATGGTACGGTACCATGGAGGTAAAATAATGATACGAAGAAGGATTTCGCGACTTATCCATCGTCCTTCGGGGTTGGTACAGTTAATTTTTAGGGTATAAGTACCGGGTGCCAGGCGGGTATAAAGTGCGTTACGCTGTTTACCTGCATTAATCCATCCCCTGTCCCAGCCCTGAAGCATATAACGGTAAGCAATTCTGTCCTGAGCAGTAAACTCAATGGCGGCAAAGCTGAAGGCAACAGATGCGTTATCGTAAGGTATTTCTAACGATTGAATAGCGTTACCAATATCTGTTTTAACATAGTTGGGATAATTGCTTATCGGTTTATTATTAATTTTAATATCAGTTATGACAATATTAGGCGCGTCATGCAACGGGAGAATTCTCTGTGGATGAAATATAGTAAGGCCATTAATGCCGCCAAACGTAAGCTCGCCATTGTTTAACTTTAGGGCTGCATTAAAGTTAAACTCGTTACTTGCCAGGCCATCACCTTCAAAAAAACTGGTAAAACTAATAGCTTTAGGGTCAAAGCGACAAAGCCCGTTGTAGGTACTGAGCCACAAACGCTTTTGCTGATCTTGAAGAATAGCCAGCACCATATTATTACTAAGGCCGTTACCGGTAGTATACCGGCGAACTACTTTTTCATCAGACGCCGAAAAATACATCAAACCGGCCTCTGTACCCAGCCACATATCACCGTTGTCGGCATAGTGCATTGATCGTACCGCTTTACCTACAGGGTAAAACTTATGTGTATTATCCTGCAGGTTAATCTTATAGACTCCTTCAAAATTTCCTGCCCAGAGGTTCCCCAGGCGATCTTCACCTATTGAGAGGATATTGGTTAATGTTGCATCATACAACCTGAATTGATTGCTGGGCTTATCATACAGGAACAAACCATCCTGTAGACCGCTGGCCCATAGGTTTCCAGTATGATCCGGGTACAGGTACCAGAACACAATGCGGTTGGCAATTCCTTTTTTGTCAATTCCATGGAAGGTAGTGAATGTGTTGGAGCCGGGCTGGTACAGGTCAATACCGCCGCCGTAGGTTGCAATCCAGGTCCGGCCATCCTTGTCGCCGGTAATGCTGGTAACAAAGTTTGAACTCAGCGTGCCGGGCTGTGAACCATCGTGCCTGAAATTGGTAAATCGATGTGCCTGCCGGTCCCAAATACTTAATCCTCCTCCATCGGTACCTATCCATAACCGGCCATCAGGCGCTTCATATAAGGATTTAACAAAGTTGCTGATAAGGCTGTTACTGTTCAGATCATTATGCCTGATATTTACAAAGCGCTCCTTTACTTCATCAATAACATTTATCCCTCCCCGCAGCGTGCCAATCCACTTTCTGCCATCCCGGTCTAAAAACAATGAGTAAACAGCATCGCTCGAAAGGGAATGCTCATCACTCCCCGCCTGCAGGTAGCTGATCTTGTCGCGCTTTTTATCCAATATCTGGATTCCTCCGCCATCGGTGCTTACCCATAGGGTACTATCAGGCATGGTTTGCAGGCTTGTGATCCTGCCCGATTTGAATCGGCCGTTAAACTCATCAAAAAGGCGGTCATACTGCCCGGTCTTAACATTAAAATGGTGCAGTCCCTGGGTTGTACCTACCCATAAGCTGGTACCTTCAGAATAAATGCAGGTAGCCCCGGTAACTGATGAGTTCAGTAACTTCAAAGCACCATGCACAGTATCGTATGTAAATAGCCCTGCGGCGCTGATTAATACATAAACCTGGCTGCCCGGCCCCACATACAATGCGCTGACATTGTAACTCCGTACAGCTTTTCCATTACTATAGTATGGTATAACGCGGCCCGTTCGTTTACCCTTGTCCATAACGATGAGGCCGTTGGATAGCGTGGCAATAAAAATGTGACCCGAGTGATCTGTTTTTATATCTTTTATAAAGACTGTTACCGGTGCGGCCTTATCGCCGGCCGAGATAACATAGGCCGGAGAAAACTGTTCAGTTACGGGGTTTAAGATACTTATACCCTGGCGCGTACCTACCCACAAATTGTTAGCAGCGTCTTCTGCAATGCAGTTAATAAAATTATGAACGATTGAATGCTGGTTTTCGGGCTGATTGCGGTAGATCAGGAAATCATATCCGTCAAAACGGTTCAGCCCATCATAGGTGCCAAACCACATATAGCCTGAATGATCCTGGAAAATACATCGTACCTCGCTGTTGGAAAGCCCGTCTTTAAGGCCAAGGCGCTGAACATTTGGTAATGCACACACAGCAACATTACCGGTTAACATTAGCACCACAACAATAACTGTATAATACCATAACACGGCCGCCTTAAATGGCTGCATAAAAGAAGGTACCGGTTGTTGAATATTGCTCAATTTGAATGTACGTATGCAGTAAAGCATGGGGTTAATGCCGCAAACTGGCCTGTCGGGCATGTCTTTATTTATTCCTGGCGTTTCTTTTTAGGTTCCTGATTTATTTTCTGAACAATTGAATTCCAGCTTTTTTTGATGGTTTGTTCGTCTACTTCCGGTTTCTTTATCTGAAATAGCGCTGAGGGTTCTGCTTCGTTCCGCTTTTTTTTCATAAATCGATATACTATCTTTTCTGCGCCCTGTAGCATTTTATTCAAAACAAAAATATAATTATCTAACAAATAATGAGCAGGTAATGTATCTGTGCTTTTGCTTATCGTATTCCCCCAATATCCCTGCTATTCCCCCTAATAAAAAGGGCTTCCTTTCAGAAGCCTTATTATAACCAACTTAATGTAAACCGGACGGTTTATTAGGGGAAGAGTTACTACAAAGACAAGCGCCTATAGATTTGATACTCATTTCTTCTCAACTTTTTTGGGGGATAAGCTATGCCGGCAATCTTGCAGATGAATCCCTGATGATCAGTTTGGTTTTCAATAAAATATTTTGCGAATCGATCATGTGGTTATCCTGTAGCTCCTCCAGTAAAATCTTTGTAACCCTGAGCCCTATCTCTGTGATAGGTTGGGCTACGGCGGTGATGGCCGGGTTAAAAAGGGCAAAATTGTTAATATCATCAAATACGGCAACGCCAATATCCCTGGTAATAATCAGGCCTGATTCTTTAAGGGCCTGCAAGCCACTTAGGGCAAGATAGTTAGTTGCAAAAAAAACGGCATCAATTTCCTTTTTGCTTTTGAGCAGGTTTTTAAGGTTCTGTATCGTTTTCTGCGGATCCTCGTTATAGATGATTTCTTTTATTATTGGCTGCAAGCCGTGTTTTTGAAGTGCTGTGTGATAACCGTTAACACGTTCATTCATTTGATCCTGCCCGTTTGTAAGGGTAACCATGGCAATGTTGCGAAAGCCATTATCTATCAAATGCAAAACAGCCGCCTCGCTGCCGCGAAAGTTGTCTACAAGTACTTTAGAACACTGCAAATCGGGCGAGGCGCGGTCAAACACAACCACCGGCGAACCTTCATGGACAAGCTGGTTAATATCCTCTTCCAAACCGGCCGTTGGGGCCAGAATGTAACCGTCAACCTGGTAATTCTTAAAAGTTTGCAGCAGGTCGCGGGCAATAATAGTGGAGTTTTCAGAACTGCCGTAAATAACGCGGTAACCTTCTTTGTAAATATGTTGTTCCACAACGCGGGCAATGGCCGAAAAAAACGGATCGCTGATATCTTCCACAATCATGCCCACTGTTTTACTTTTTCCCGTGCGCAAACTGGCTGCCAGTCGGTTAGGCTGATATCCTACCTTTTCAACAAATTTCAATATTTTATTCTCCAGCGCTATGCTGATGCCGTATTGCCTCGCCTTGCCGTTAAGAACATAGGAAACGGATGCTTCTGACACCTTCAATGCGCCCGCAATATCTTTTAAAGCTAATTTTTTTGCCATCGTTACCTTTCCTTCGGTCTTAAAATAACAGCTTGTCCTCCTTTTGCATCCAGGTTCACTACAAAAGGATCATTGTGCCTGAGCTCGACTTTTTTCGCATGTATGCCGCCATGCCCGTCATCTTCATAAATGGAGGCAACATATATTTGATTTTTTTCCAGGAAATCAAGTTTAAAGTTTCCTCCCCATTTTTGAAGGCCGGCAGCACTGCCCAGGTACCAGGTACGGCCTTTACGGCGGGCTACTGTAATGCCTTCGCCTATTTCTCCCAGCACATACTTGCTTTCGTCCCATACCGTTGGCACATATTTAAAAAATTCAATATCTGCCTCATCCTTGTAATCCTGCGATTGCCCGTACCAGAAAATAGCCTGCAGCGGATCAAAGTATACAATGGTAAGGGCCATTTGCTGGGCCTTGCTTACCCGGATGTTTTTGCTGTAATCATTTACTTTGTTAGGGTAACAAAAAGTGAAATCGGCAGCGCCAGCCAGGTAACGTGTAAATGGTAATACTGTGTTATGGAAAGCATCGGGGCTGTTCTCGTCGCCCCTGATCCCTTCCTGGCTAAGCACATAAGGATACCGGCGATTCAAGCCAGTGGGTTTATAATGATCATGAACATTAAGCACCATGCCATAATCATTTACCTTTTTCATAGCCGAATCAAGCCAGCTAAGGCCTTTTTGGGTACCGCCATCTACAAAGCCGAACTTTAATCCGCTAACGCCCCACTTTTTATAAAGCGGCAATATGGTATCAATTTTAGCTTTAAGCCCCACGTAATTGACATATAAAATAACGCCAATCCCTTTTTTCTTTGCATGGGCGATAATATCCGGCAAATGGAAATCGGGCAAATATTTGGTAGGATCAGAGACCGTCCTGAATTCGGCGCCATACCAGCCTGCATCAATCAAAATGTATTGAAAATTCATTTTTTGAGCAAAATCAATTCCGTTCAAAGCGCCCTGTGTATTGATGGGTACACGGTAAACCTTTCCGGGTTTTACATAATCCGGCACCTTGTTATTGAGTGGTTTAACCAGTTTAAGGTTAAGCTGGCTAAACTCATGCAGACCTACAGCGGTACTGCTGCAGCTGATGGTGCGCCAGGGAGTAACAAGGCTATCCGAAAATTGGATCGATGTATCCTTGCGAACAGCCTGTACGCGATGGTCCCGGTAAATGGTATCGGTATAAAATTGTAATGTGAGGCTGTTGGGCCGATTCCCTTTAACCAACACACATTTGGTATAGTTGCGGTTATCTGCTTCGCCAATGCTTATGTATGATTTTGGTGCGGTGAGGGTTGAAGGCAGATCACTGGTCCCTGGCAACGAATCAACTTTTACCGGCCGGAAAACTGATTCTTCATGATACTGATAAATGCGATAACTTTCGGTAAGATTAAATTCTGTAAGCTCTGACTTGAGTTGCACTGTACGGTCGCCGAGCTGGCTACAAACATACCTAAATGCCAGGCTTCCATTGTAGAGCCTTGCAATTACATCAAAATTGCCCCTATTTGTAGTACAGTGGAGTGTAAGCTCGTTACAGTGGTTTACCAGGCTCGCATCTTCTCCCAATGGCCACAAAAACTTTTCGTTAATTTCATTTTTGGCCGTCCCTTTTACTGTGATACCATCGAACAACGAAGGACCTGTGGTTTCAATACCCAAACGCGACCAGTTAATGATGATCCGGGTATCGAAAATTAAACGGTAATACAGTTGTCCTTGCCCATCCAGTGAAAATTGCGCCCGCGTATGGTTATCCGGTGAATATAGTAGGGCGACAATCTTTTGCTTTGCAAATGCAGAACCACCATAAAAGGAAGTAAAAGTTAAAAAAAGGACAACAAATAGGTTTTTTTTCTTCATTGTTCAGAATCCGGGATGACAACAGTAATAAGGACAAGTAATACTCTTAAATATACTCAAAGGGGCAATGATTTGTGTAGATCGTTTAAAACCCACATATATATCCCATTGCCTCTAAGAAGCTGTTTAAAACTTAAAAAATGTCATTGCGAGAAACCATCAGGGAACCTGAAAAAATCGTGATGACGTATAAATATATTTAGAGATGGCGCGCGCGGGCCGCGTTAGTGATAGTAGCGGATACCGTCCGTTAGCCAACGGATAATGCCTGTGCAGTATGAGCGGATAGCACGGCCGCAGGCAACGCCCATATTTATAAATCGATCAAAGAAAATATATCTAACAATCAATAACTTACAATGACGTCATTATAAGGAACGAAACAATCCCTAATACGCAGAGTAGCTATGCCGATTCACCCTGTAAAGTTTAGGATTGCTTCGTACCTCGCAATGACGATTCTTTATTATGCTTTTATCGGATCGTTTTTAACCAGCTTCCGGCAAACCCGCTTATTTTTTACATGTAGTTTTTCAATGAGTATAGATAGTCGTTTTCACTGTCTTTCACTATACATTATAAAAACTTATATGAACAAACTCCTGGTACTGACATGTGCAACCTTATTTTTATTAAAAACAGTTAAAGCAGAGATCATAACCTATAAAGCACCCGAAAGTAGTTTAGTTAACCATACAATTAAGGTAGATGTGCGGCAAGACCAAGGCAACTGGCAGCCGGTAGACGTATACAATGCCAATGTTGCAGCCCGTTTTGATGCAAAGCCAATTATTAAAAAAACAGCCTTTACCTATTTTGATTGTTCGGGCCCGGTAAGGCTGCGGGTTAAGCTGAACCGGGGCACTGTCAAAAATGTTAGGATCAGGCCTGCAGCATACGGTATCAAACCCGAGGTTAAGGGCAATATGATTGAATTTGAACTAAACCCTTCACAGTACGTTTCTTTAGAAGTGAACGGAAACATTTTTGAAAACCTGCAGATTTTTGCGAATCCCATTGAAAGCAACCATCCCGTAAAAAACGATGCGCAAACACTTTATTTTGGTCCGGGTATTCATAAAATTGGCCGAATGGTGGTTCCTTCAGGTAAAACAATTTATGTAGCCGGTGGCGCCATTGTTGAAGGATCATTAGTTATTGACCATGCGGAGAATATAAGGATCTGTGGTCGCGGTATTCTTACCCAGCATCCTGTACAAAACGACAGCAGTGCTTTAAAGAAAACTACAGCAACGCCTACCAATTTCAGGAACGACCATCTAATCATCCAGTACAGCAATAATATCAGTGTCGACGGGATTATTGAGCTCCCGACGGGTTATTCTATTTTGATGGGCGAGTCGAAGCATGTTAGTATAAGTAACTTCAAGGCCTTCAGCTCCAGCGGTAATGCCGATGGCATTGATATTTTTTGCAGCGAGGATATAAAACTCGATCATATATACATGCGGAACTCTGACGATTGCATCGCCATTTACGGCCACCGGTGGAACTATTACGGTAATACCTCGGATATTACCATCAACAACGCCATTTTATGGGCAGATGTAGCCCACCCGCTGCTGATAGGCACGCATGGAGATACCGATCATCCCGATACTTTACAAAACATCAAGGTTCAAAACATGACTATACTTGACCATCACGAGAACCAGGTAGATTACCAGGGCTGCCTATCACTTAATGCCGGCGACAGCAACCTGATCAGGAACGCGAGCTTTGAAAATGTGGAGATTGAGGATATCCGTAAGGGTCAATTATTTAATTTAAGGGTGATGTATAACCATAAGTATAACACTTCTCCGGGGATGGGGATTGAGAATATACTGTTCAGAAATGTTAATTATAACGGGACCCACGCTAACATGTCTGTTATAGCCGGATATGACGATCAACACAAGATCAGGAATATTATATTTGAAAACCTAAAGATAAATGGCGCCCTGATCTATGATCAAATGCCGGGCAAACCGGCCTTTTATAAAACAGGCGATATGGCTAACATATTTGTGGGCGAACATGTGGATGAGATCCAATTTTTGAGGAAGGATTGAGCGGGAATCTGTTAAAGAGATAATCAGAATGTTTATCTCTTACAGCATTCATTACCTATTTACCTACACTAAATTTATGAGATATTTTTACTGTTTTAAAATACCGGCTGCACTAATACTAAGCCTTTGTTTGTTTATTAAAACTGGTGGGGCACAGCAAAGCGCGGCAAAGACAGGCGAACCGCAAAAGGGAACAACATGGATTTCCGATAATGGAAACGGTACTTTTACCAATCCCCTGTTTTATGATGAGTTTTCAGACCCGGATTTGATCAGGGTAGGTAGCCTAAGCTCGGCCGATGCCCCGGTGCCCTGCCCGACAGGAAAGACGGCTCGTGTTTTTCATGGATAGTTTTGGAATAGGTAATTTTATTAAGAAGATAGAGGCAAAAAGTAAGTGAATATTTTATATGTTGTTGGAGGTGATTAAAACACGCGATACGTTGTGCGACAGCTACGACATTCGGACGAGCCGAGATGATTTACATATGAAAATTAAACATAAAATCAGAAGAACACTCCAAGTGCCAGCGGATGTTTTAGAAGAAAAAGTTAGCAAATACCTAACGAGAAACTCTTACAGGATTACAGAAAGGGGTGAAGGGTATATAATTTTTACTGAAGATGAATTTAGTGACAGAAGAAAATCCAGATCAGATTTTCATACCAGGATTGGAGAGGGCAAATTTGTATTTAACTACACAGGCAATCAGGAAACAAGTGTAGAACTAATTTATCTTACATCAACATCTTATTATGCCGTCCTTGTGATGTTAGTTTGTGCCTTTGGTATCTACACGAATAACATAATTATGCCCATTGTTTTCTCCCTTGCTTTAGCGCTCCCCTTTTTATATAAGACCATTTATCTGAATGAACACGTATTTAACGAAATTATGGAGTGCTGACTTTTTTATTGATGGTTAGGAGTGATTAGTGACAATATCTTGTCAGTGTTCAATTTTCAAAAAGCAGCTGTTCAACTTTTGAAAATGTAATTTGGTAATTAGTTGATTATCAATAATGATCTGTTCAAATCGCGGTTTGGTGTAATTTGATACAAATGTAAATTATTGATTATTAGTTATTTCTGTTTAGTGAAAAATGCCAGGTGTTCACACTTTTAAAAATTGAACACTTGTGAAATGAACAAATGTCTTTATGATCTCGTGCGCTCAATACAAGCCGCCAATACATGTTCAAGCACCGGCCGTGAAACCGGTTTACTAAAGAAGCCGGTAACAAAATCGTAGCTGAGCGCCCGCTCCTTGTCGGTAGGGTCAATTGACGACGAAAACACATAGAGCAGCGGTTTAACCGGCAGCGCGGATTGCAAATCAATAAAACCTTCCAAAAAATCCCAGCCATCAAACCTGGGCATCCGAATATCCAGAAAAATAACGTCGGGCTGATCTGCAGGATTATCTAAAAATGATTTTAACGCTTCTTCGCCGTCGTAGCTATGTAATACAGGGTTGAATTCTTTGATCCCGGCAATAAGTTTATCCAGGATAATATGGTCAAGTTTACTGTCGTCAATAAAGAGTAATCTGAACATGATAGGCTGTTATGATGTAGCCGCATAAGTTAAGATATATTATCCGCTTTCTAAAAAAAAACGGATGATATTGATATACTTAAACTTACAACCAGGGGGAGTTGTTGGATATTATAGCAAATACATCAAAAGGGTATGTATTTTACTTTCGCTTAATACATACCTCTTTTAGTTTAATGAACCATGAACATTACCACTACCGGAGAAGCAAACCTATAGTTTGGTTGAAATTATAATGTAGCACTTTTTTCAACTATCACATTCCTTGCGCGCATATAAGTGGTGCCGGTAGGGCCCGGTGATCCGGACGATCCTTCCATTTGGTAATCAATTATGATATTCAGGTTTTTCCCAACAAAGTTAGCGCCTGTTTGCGTGCTTTTTAAAACACCATCTATCCAGTATTCGATTGATACATCGGTTGTATTGGTTTTAGTCATGTAAACCGAATAGGTATGCCAGTTGCCGGGACTGGAAATTGCCGTGCCCACGCTTGACCAGCCACCGCTTGCATTTTTGTAGGTATTTGTCCAGCAGGTGGCGCTTCCCTTAAATTCCATAAAGTCGCTTTCGGGTGGCCATGAATCGGCACCCGTAACCCAAAACGCGGGCCATGTCCCGGTTTGTGATTCGCACTGAAATTCGCCTTTAAAATGCCATTTAGGCCATGAGTCGGTTACTACTGGTATTGTTTTGGCATAAACCGTTCCTGAGTAATAGTGGATGGGTAGATACGGGTCTTTACTGCTGTTACCAACGCTTCCGCTGGGTTCGCTGGTTAAGGTAAGCACGCCCCCGGAAACTGAAATATCTTGAGAACGCATACGGGCAGATCCGTTATGGTCTGATCCCCATGGATACAGATCATTCCAGTAGGTGCTGTATGAGTTAAAGGAGGTTGCAGGAATAACATTTACCCACGATACAGTATTTGTTGTAAGCCGGCTGGCCGAAGTATTTGTGGCAGAGTTAGCGGTGCCCGTATTATCTTTTCTACACGCAAAAAACGATGTAATCGCAATAAATGCAATTAAAACAAAAGTTAAATTTTTCATAATAAAGATTTTTTTAGGTTAATAGGTGTTCTTCTCCCGATAGTTAATGAGAGTTTTGGTTAATTGGTGACACAAATTAACATACTTAAAACCCTACGGATGGGGGACAAAACTGGAATTTATAGGGGTTATTATTATATATGACCCGGATAAAATAATAGGGGATATTGTCCGAAAATATGCCTGATAATAAAAAAAGGTTGTTTCCTTTTCGAAAACAACCTTTTTTGACTTGGGGCCTTAATAAGTGCCTTTGATTATTTCAGTATATGCTTTTTGCTCAGCAGTTTAGTGCTGCCATCCTGGAGCTTATGATTTTTTTTCAAGTACTAAAACAACCTTATTGAAATCTGAAGAAGCATTGATGATTTTCCTGAAATCAGCAAACTGGCTAAGTGGGTAACCTGTTTTTCTGTATTCTTCCATAATATGAATAACCAGCAGGTTGCCTTTTAATTCATAATCAGATACAAAACCCATGGTTAGTTCGCCGTTATCCTTGTAGGTTTGGCTGATTTTTAAATCATTCAAATTACTCACCTGGTAGCCTTCCGGAATGGTAACCTCAAGTTTCCTTTCTTCAGTGTGCCCAAAACCGGTATCTACCGACTCCTGTCGTGGTTTTTCCTGGTACATTTCAATCTGCGGGCCAATGGCCATCCCGATTTTTAAAAGCAGTTTGTTACCAGCTCTTTCTATCAATGTGCCGGTTTTTGCCTTTGTATGTAATATAACCGGCAAATTGCCCTGGCTTTCGAAAGATTGGTTTAATATTTCGGAGAATAGCAGGTTTTCAGAATTGGAATACCTTTGGGTAATATCTTTAATGATATCTTTTCTTTGCTCATCGTTTGAAAAGTTGAATGCATTTCTGTAACCGATAGAAGGATATCCGGAAAAAATTTGTTTTTCATCAATAATCAATGAATCGAGGTCATTGCTGAACGCAAGCTTAACATCCATGTTCTGGGCAGATTTTGTATAATCTTCCAGCGGAATTTCCTTTACTTCGGCAATTGCGGTTGAGAAAGTACCGAGCGTAGTGCTTTTGCAGTAAAGACCATTTGTTGAACCCCATACAGGATTTATCCACGGATAGCGAAGATCGGGCCGGGTAGGGGCCATAAACTTGTTTTCGGCTGGGAAATAAAATATCGGATAGTCGCAGTTATTCCAATTTTCAAATTCTTTATCTATCAAAAACTTATCACGGCTACCGGTTAAAACAAACTGATATTTGATACCAAGATTTTGGAATATACCGCTGTAAAGGCGCATAATACCTATTGTACCTGCATTTTTATTCTGAAGGATTTTCTCAACAACATTGTCATTTTCGGTTTTTAAATCCTCGTTGTATGAAAAACTCTTTTTTATATAATTTTCAACAGCAATTATTTTGCTTTTTTCGTCTCCAATTGCATCCCAGCCATTTTTCTTAACAAGGTCGGCAATCAGTTTTACTTCCTTATCGGTATTTCCTGTGTATACCCCATATAGCCTTTTAGCCAGGATGTTCCAGGTAAAAAGACGTTCGCCATTGGTTGTTGCCTGGTTGTAAGAGAGTTTATATTCAAGTCTCCTCAAATTTGCATAGTAACTTGCATATTTTTCTTCCTCGGCACCCGCCGTGTTTTTGAAGTTGCATTGCGTAAACCGTTTTTCATTAATCACGGTATCCGTAACAGGAACTTCAAAATTATAAGGCTTGATTTCAAACTTTAAACGCTTTGGGGCAACGATCTGGAAAGAGCTTTCCAGTATCGGGAAACTTTGTTGCAGTACTTCACGACCAAAAAATGAAGTTGTTTTTTTGTAGGTGTAGTAGTATTCAACATCACAGCCTTTTTCAAGACCATCCATGGCAAAAATCTTGTAAACCTCGTCGTCTTTATCTTTAATGTCTTTGATGTTGTTTTTATCGAGCTCGATGATCTTTCCGTTAGGAAGTACATTGCGGGCTTTAATTTCAACTATATCCGCATTTTCACTTACTCCGAGATATATTTTATTAAAGTTTTCGATACCCTTATCGTCGTTGATATGGATGATCTTGTGGATGGTATAGTACTCGTCGATCATATCTTTGGGCTGATCCACGAATTCAACTCGCCTTTTATCTGAGATTATCACTGCTGCTTCTTTATCATATTTACTGTCAACCTTATTAATTACAGGTTTTTCGGCCCATTTTTCTTTTTCAACTTGGCCGGTTTGAGCTTGTGCATACTCAATTGACAGTACTGCTGTCAACAAGCACAGGGTTTGCTTTATCATTGTACTAAATTTTTGTGAGGCTTAAGGTTTCTTTATATAGGGGGAACAGGGTTTCAAGTACCTTATTCCATTGTTCAAATTCATCATTTGTAGTCATCAGGTGATCGTTATCAAACTCCTGGGTTAGTATTACATAATTGTCTTTCTGTTCATACTTTAAATCAAAACCCCAGGTTTTATTATGGAAACTTTTGCTTTGCGGCAAGTATGAAACCTTATAACCGTCAGGTACTTTAAATAAGGTTACATATTTAGTTTCAAAGTTGAAATCGTGTTCTATAGGTACTTTTCGTTTAGGATAATCGATGCGTGAACTCTGAAAAAACTTAAAAAGATTAAGGTTCAGGTAATAATCATTCCCCAGCTTTTTAGCATAATCGGGTAAGCTAAAATCAGCCGACATAGAAAACTCTCCCGCGCTTTTCTTTTTATCAATATTGAAGGTGTCGAGCTTAAACTTATTTGATCCCCTTTCAAGCTGGTTCTCCATAATTTCAGCCATGTTTTTTTTGTCCCAGTAAATAAGTTTGCCATGCATCTCCATGGCAAAGTATCCCTTGAAATCCTTTTTTACGTGGCCTTTTATGCCGGTAGGGGTGAGCGTTAACCATGTTGAATCAATCAGCACATTTTTACTTTTCTCAATAACAGGCACCTTTAAAATCTGAAAATCTTTTTCGTTTACAGCTATCATAGCTTCTTTATCCTGTATGGCCGACGATGGCATTCCGAAAACGCAGGTGGGGTCTGTGCCATCCAAAAAAATAAACTTATCGTTAAGTTTGATAGTGCAAATCATATGGTTACTAACCAGCGGTAGTGGGGTTTTGATAAAGCTGTACGGTAAGTCGCGCGTACCTATCCAGGTAAAGTAGGCTTTTACACCTGCCACGTTAAGCATTTCGGTAAGGATGCTGGCCATATCCTTACAATCTCCAAAACGCCGGCTGCACACTAAGCCTGCATCACGGGGTATAAAACCGCCCATTCCATCTTCAAAAGCAACATATTTAATGTTATTTTGAACCCATGCATATATGTTTCTTGCCTTAAGTTCTTCAGCGTTTATCCCTTTTGTTAAAGAATCTACAATATGTTTAAGCTCGGGGCTGGTTTGGTTATTTACAGTTTTTATGTAATTATAACTCAGATGGTACAGATCGTTTACATTGGATAAGTATGAGGTGTTGCTTCCCTGGTTATTTTTATAGCTTCCGATGTAAAAAACCACATGGGGCGAATACCATGCAAAACCGGGCGCATTATCGTAACTTTTATCGGCCGGGCAGTTTTTATACTGAAATGTATAAACGTTATTACGATGTTCTGTTTTTACGCTTACCGTTATGTTGCTGGTATCTAATCCTATAAGCTGATATTTTAACGATATATCTTTAGATACGGTTAATTTTAATTCGCTGTTAATGGTAGGTATGTTGCTTGTGAAATAAAAAGGCGATAAAAGATGCGGATCTTTATTAAACCATGATACCTGTAAGTTTCCTATAGCGCCGGGCTCAACCGAGGGGAAGTGAAAGGTTGTTTCTTTAATATCGTCGTAAAAAACAAATCCCTCCTTATCAGTATTGGTTTTAAACTCGCTAACCTTTAATTTTTTATCGTCGGGAGTTCGGGTGAATGCCTCATATGATACCAGTTGATGAAAATCACTGTGCGAAAAACCAAATTTGCCCATATAGGCCGTGGCGCTGCCCAAAAGGTATTCTATCTGCTGCAACTCTTTACTTGTTACATATGGTTCGCCGTTTTTTAAATCAATGTTATATTCATAAACACGGTTTAAAAGCACGGCTTTTTCATCAGGGAACTGTTTACGTAAGGCGTCAAAACTTTGGGCCTTTACTAAACCCGAAAACAAAGAAAAACACAGACATAAAGGAAAAAACAACAGCAGCGGCCTATTCATTTTTAGCAGATAAAAGTTTACCATAATAGTAGTTCAGTGTTTTAACCAGCTTACCGTTTTCATTAAAATACCTGGTTGGGCCATGGCTTATCCCATTTATATAGTGTATTTCCTTTTTCAAATTCCCGTTATTATAAAACTCTTTGCAAGTGCCATCAGGGTTGTCATTTACATAATAGTATTCCAGCTCTGTTTTTCCGTTGGGAAAATAGGTTTTTGCTAAACCTTCGGAGATGCCATATGTAGGTTTATCAGTAGAGCGTACCTGACCATTAGTGTAATAAATAGCGTCGCTGCCATTTTTAACACCATCACTATAGGTACATTCGCGGGAGAGTTTCCCGTTTTGGAAATATGCTTTTATTGAGCCATTTAAAAAGTCAATTGGTTTTTCGGGTACCAATTTACCATCGGGCCCTAAATATGAATAGGATACTGCAAGATTGTTGCTAAATCTTACCTGGTAAGCGAGGCTGCCATCGGGGTCATATTTTTTTGAGATACCGTCAAGGATACCGTTTTTATAATTGCCTATATAATCTTTTATGCCGGTTTCAAAAAAGTAGGTTTTTTCTCCGTCTATTTCATCCGCAGCATAATTAGCCGTGCTGCTCAATTTGCCGTCTTCATCGTATGCTTTCCATTCACCAATCTTATCGCCATTGCGAAGGCGTCCTTCGCTGTATTTTTTGCCTCCGTAGTAGTAGCTTACATAAGTGCTGTCAATGCTGCCTTTTTTGTAGAAATAAGAGATTTCTGTTGAGCCATCGGGATAGTATGATTTAAAAGGGCCATCAAAGTTGCCGTTAACGTAATTGCCCTGTACCCTTAACTGCCCTCCGGGATATAGCAGGCGGTATTTTCCCGTACATTTTGGAAATGTATCAACCGCAATTACATTTTCTAAGGTATCATACTGGGTTATTTTTTCGAGCCAGCCCAAATGGTATTTTTCTTCCATGTTTTTTTTACCATTGTGATCGTAGCTTTCTTTATAACCATAAACGTCATCGTTTAAATAGTATGACCGGTTACTTAATTTGCCGCCTTCGTCGTAAAAAAGCCATTCGCCCTGGTGCTGTCCCTCCCGAAGCCAGCCTTCTGATTCGGGGTTGCCATTTTGATAAAAGGTAGTTAAATACCCGTCATGCTTGCCGTCTGTTAAGTTAATTTCTGATTTAATTTTTCCGTTAAGAAAATAAGTAACAGAAGGGCCATTCATAACCCCGTTTTTATACTGGTTTATCTGGTTTATTTTACCCGATGGATAAAATATAGTATCTGGCCCATCCAATTCACCTTTTGCGTTATAGTAAGCATGTGCGTTTTTATAACCATCGGTATGGTACGAAATGATGTTAATAGCATCACTTTTTATATTGGCTGTATAAATTTTATTACCCGCCTGGTTAAGATAATCTACCAGCCGTGGAACATCGTTATTATAAACGTATTTTGAAAGCACTTTACCGTTTTCATAATAAGTTATGGCTTCGCCGTCTATTTTTCCTTTTTTACGGATATAACTGGTCAGTATCTGCCCGTTTTCAAAAAACTCCTGATGCGGCCCGTCTTCGGCGCCACCAATGTAATGCCGCTTTTCTTTAACCTTGCCCGATGCATAATAGTAGGTAAAATCACCCTCCGGGTTGTCCTTTATAAATTGCCCTTCGGTATCCGTGTGCCCGTTTTCGTAATAGGCTTTGTAAGGTCCATCTATTTTTCCTGCAACATAATGCGTAGTGCTTTTAACTTTGCCACTTTTAAAATATTCTGTTACCAGGCCATTAAGTACATTGGCAGTATAGTGGTTAACTATTTCCAGGTTACCGTTTTCGTAAAACTGTTTCTCTTCACCCTCTTTTTTGTCAAGTTTATAATTAACAGATGAACGTGTATTGCCGTTATAGTAATAGGTGGTAACCAGCCCTTCCGCAACTCCGTTTACATAACTTTCGCGCGAGGTTAGATTGCCGTTATCGTAATAATACTCCTGCACGCCGGTTAGCTTGCCTTCCTTAAAAAGTTCCTTTGCCCTGATGTCTCCGTTTCTGAAATAATAAGTCCATAGGCCTTCCCTTTTACCGGCAGAACTGTAATTACCGTTTGATTTTTTATTGCCTGCAGGGTAATCTGATTCCCAGAGTCCAATTACTGTTTGGCCATTATTAATTAAGGTTCCCCTTCCTATAAATTTACCATCTTCAAAGTAATATTTAACCTTAATTGAATCCCGTTTAGTAAAATTCAGTTCGCGGGTGCTTCTCACAAGGTTAAAATAGGCTGCTGCATCGCTAACAAAGGCATCAAGAACTTTTTTATTCTTTTTATTGTAGTTCTGCACCTGTGGGATATTTACGTTGGAGAAGGCGTGGAATACAAAAGGTTCAAATTTGCCTTCGCTGTAAACTTTTTTATAAAAAGGGAGATAATACTGTACCCAAAAGTCCCTGCTCTCTTTTTTATATTCCATTTTTTCAAAAACGGCCTGCATTTGCCTTGAAATAGGATCATCAATTGATATAATGGTTTTATATGATTTGTCGAGCGCTATTTTTGAAAGCACTATTTCTTCTATTTCTGCATAAGCTTCATCCTGTGGGCCGGAGCGCTTGTTTTTCAATTCAAGTATATCATCGGTACTTTTTGTTATTTTATCTAACATATTGATCGACTTTGACCAATATTTACCCTCGGGGTTAACCATTAAATAACCCGTGAAGCTTAAAAAGGCCTGTATTATTTTGCCCTGTTGTAATGCCATCAAGCCTAATTGATAATGAGCGCTATACATATACGGGTTTATAAGTAACGTTTTTTGAAATTGAGCTTCGGCATCGGCATAACGTTTTAATGCAATCAGCGCAACACCTTTATTAAAATACAGGAGGGAGTAAGCCGGATATTTAGCTATGGCAGTGTCAAAAACTTTGATAGCGTTTTCGGGTTGCTGCATATCGTTCAGCGTATTTCCGTACGTGTTATAAAGGTCGGGTTCAAATTCACGCTGCTCTTTCAGGGAAAGGCCTTCCTTGCAATATTTTATTGCCTGGGTAAATTGGCTGTCGGCTTCGCAGTTGATAGCTTTTTCATAAATGGCCCGTACGTAATTGGTGTCGCTGCGGTTTACTTTGCTAAGCAATTTAAGCGCGGGCTTATACTGACTGGAGTCGTAAAGCGTTGCGGCTTTATCAATCAGTTCGCCTGAATTTATGAGTTCAACTTTTTGCGCAAATGATGTTTTAGATAAAACAAATAGTAGTAAAAACGAGAAAAAAAAATACTTCATGTGATAAGGGGCAAATCAATTCTATTTGCAAGAGTGAAAATAAAATAAATTCGCAAACAAATAAAGTGTTTTTGTGTATTAACGGTTTACATCTATTTTCTTACTTCATAGCATAGTTCTACCATGCCGCTTTTATGGGCTGTTACACTTTTTAGATGCAATGCCTGTTCCCGCCCTATCTGATCAAAAAACGGAATGCCTTCACCTAAAATAACCGGCAGGATTGATTGTCTTATTTCATCGGCCAGGTTTAACCGGATGAAATCTTTGGCAAGTTTGGCGCCGCCTACCAGCCAAACATTTTTGTAGTTTGGTTTCAGTTGTTCATCTACAAATTTGTGCAGATCGCCAGAGTAAATTTTAATGTTCGGACGGTCAACGGGCAGTTTTCTGTGGGTTAATACAATAGTTGGTACATCTCCGTAAGCCCAGCCATATGATTTTGAAAGTTCTAAGGCGTGTTCATAGGTACGGGCACCCATTATATAGCAATCTATCGTTTTTAAAAACTCTTTTACATCCTCTTCTGTAACACTAACTCCCTGCTCATAATTGTCGGATGTTTCAAACCAGGAAACACTATTGTCTTTTTTGGCAATATAGCCGTCAACACTTGAAACCATATGTATGGTTATTTTAAATGAATCTGTTGCCATGGGTGCATTATTTATTTAGAAAAAGTGTTGTGGGCTGTAATTCTTTAGCAAGATTGTTATTCAAGAAGTGCTATCAGCTAAACAAATGTAGATAAAGGGATTATGTGTTGCCAATAGCTAATGTTATACAGTGTATATAAAAGCAGCAAGCTTTTGGGGGAAGAAGGCCTGCTGTTTTTGAACTTTCTTTATCGGAAGAGACTTCAGATTGGCGAAGAAAATTTAAGATTTGATCTTGTTTTGCTAAAAATATTAGTATTTTTGTATTGAACAAAACGGAGTAATACACTGATTAAGTTCAGAATAAATAATCTTTTACCTAAACCATATCACAGAGAATGAATCTGTAGGAATTGCACCTCCACTTGGAGAGTGCAATTCTGTTTCAAACTTTTTTCTTCTTTGGCTCTGTGTTAACTGTTATTTCCAGATAGATTTCAAGCCCGAAATACTAAGGTTATCAATCATCAATTTTCCGGTTGTTTTAATGGCAAGTTTGCTGAAATCTTCGGTTGGGAAATAAATTGTGGTCATGGTGGTTAAGCCACCGTCTGCAAACAACTCTACAGATGATTTATCGATTACCAAAGTGAGGTCCGAATTTTTAGCTATGCTTAACCGTGGTGCAGTAAAGCGGCCCGAAAAGTCTTTTTGAAAATCCATTTTCCCGGCTTTGGTACGGTCAATATAATATTGCTCCTTCGTCTGGTCATAACCTATAAGCAATGCTTCGTCTTTGGCGTTTGATAGCCTGATGCTATAATCCTTCAAAGTATTGAGGTTTAGTTTTAAAACATAGCGGCTTTTGAGCTTATTGATTTTTGAAGAAAGATCAAGAGAACCGTTAACAGCAAGCTGGCTTAATGCAATAGGTCTTGTCTCGATGTTTTTTAGCTCGGCTACCGGCCTGGAAGCCAGTAAAATTTGGCCCTTGCTTTGTTGCAGGCTGAGTTTACGTGCAATAGTTGCCGCGTTGCGCCATGTTTTTGTTGGTACCTGGTTGGCATATTGCCAGTTGCTCATCCATCCTAAAAATATTTTACGATTGCCGGTATTGCTCCAGGTGATACCCGCATATTCGTCCGGTCCATAATCAAGCCACCTGGTGTCTGAATCAAGTGGACTAAACTTGTTCCCGTCAAAATTCCCTACAAAATATTGAGTAGCCGAACCGCCATTGGGACCGCCGGGGTTAAGGTTTACGATCAGGATCCAATAGGTTTTTCCGTTCATTTTTAGCGGAAATAAGTCAGGGCATTCCCATACACCTCCATGTGCACCTTCTTTAAGCCCGAATTCACTTTCCTTTTTCCAGTTTTTAAGATCGGGAGCCGAATAGAAAGAGATATGGTCCTGCGTCGCAAGGGTCATTATCCATTTTTTTTCCGGAGCATACCACATCACCTTAGGGTCGCGAAAGTCTTTGATACCCGGGTTTTTGAGCACCGGGTTGCCGCTGTATTTAGTCCATGAGCTGCCGCCGTCCAGGCTGTAGGCAAGGCTTTGATTTTGAAATTTATCGATACCCTCTTTTTCGCCTTTAGGGTCATGGTGGGTAAATATGGCTACCAGGGGTGTTTTACCATTTTTACCGAAACCGGATGTATTATTGGCATCAACAACAGCACTACCTGAAAAAATATATCCAAGACTATCGGGGTATAAAGCGATAGGTAATTGTTTCCAATGGATCAGATCTTTGCTTTCAGCATGGCCCCAGTGCATTGGCCCCCACACAATATCTTTTGGATAATACTGAAAAAACAGGTGGTAGGTACCGTTATAATAAACCATACCATTAGGGTCGTTCATCCAATGCGCGGCGGGCGAAAAATGTACCTGCGGCCGGTGCTGCTCTGTGTAAGTTTTTTGGGGCGAATCCTGGGCTTTGCAGATACCATTTGCGATAGTAAATGCCATCAGCATTAATATGCAACATTTTGTTTTCATAATTTAAGCTTTTATTGGTTTTATATTGAGCAGGGTAATGCAAAAACTTTAATAGCGAAAATCCCGGCCTGCTATATCAGGCCGGGTCTTCCGTTATTTTATTATAGTTTAATATCCAGGGTTTTGTTTATATAAACCGTTGGTGAATGTAATTTCTGATTGTGGAATTGGGAGATATTCATCTCTACCAGCAGTAAATTTAGCCGTTGCTAAAAATGGCCTTCTAACTTTTTCAACGTTAATATAGTCGTTTAAAG
Source organism: Mucilaginibacter sp. Mucisp86 (assembly GCF_047324315.1). NCBI lineage: Bacteria > Pseudomonadati > Bacteroidota > Sphingobacteriia > Sphingobacteriales > Sphingobacteriaceae > Mucilaginibacter > Mucilaginibacter sp. Mucisp86. The sequence goes on along the minus strand of NZ_CP168503.1, from coordinate 1,534,995 downwards.
TTTTTTCTGCAATTCCCCATCTAACTAAATCAAAGAAACGTGCGCCTTCGGTTGCAAATTCCAATCGCCTTTCCCATTGTAACGCTTTACGGGCATAATCCTGGGTCCAGTTTGCCGGGGTGTAGGGTTTTAAATTGTAAGATGATGGGAAGGTTCCATCCAGTTTTTTAAGTCGTCCGGTACTGGCGGCAGCCCTGTTTCTGATCTGATTTATTAACGGCAGTGCATTTGCCTGCTGGCCTAACTCGATATAAGCTTCGGCCTGCATTAGTAAAATATCATCATACCTCAGGATATCGTAGTTTTTAGCCGAACCCATAAATGGGCCAAGCTTAAAATAAGATGAGCTTGTGGCTAATTGCTGGTTACGCATGGTATGGAAATTACCGTAAACACCCGGATCACGCACCCAGCTATTGCTGAATGGTTTGGTGTTGTCATATTTATACGGATGCCCGTCTATACCAACAGTATGATCTAACCGTGGATCTACGGTAACTTTTGATAAATCGGCTATACTATTGTTAAAAGTATCAAAATTGGGCAGGCCGTTGGCATCAGTTGTATAGGCATTAACTAAATTCTGGCTTGCAGCGTGGAACCCGCAGCAGCCATATTGAGGTGCCCCGTGCGGATAGTTCAACCCGTCTTCAAAGTTTAAACGCCCGGCGGTAGTACCATCATTGATGGTAAATTGTATGGCGAATACTGATTCGGGGCCGTTCTCTGTTTCAGGTAAAAAGTTATCAGCAATATCAGGGCTTAGCGAGTATTTACCAGATGCTATAACTGCTTGCGTAAGTGTAACAACTTCCTGTAACCTTGTTTTATTGATATTGATCACATGATGATTATTATCCTGCTCATATGCCTGGTACAATTTTAATTTGGCTAAATAAGCCTGGGCATTCAATTTATTGGCCCTCGCCAGATCGGGCTGTGTGGTTGGTAAATTATCAACTGCATATTGAAAATCGGCTGCGATTTTATTCCATGAATCATCATTTGATAAAGTATTTGAAACCTTGAGGATATCGGCAGCTGTTGCAGTTTCATCAAAAATTGGAATGTTTTTGTACAGCAGTTTCATAGTAAAATAGCTATGAGCACGCAAAAACTTCAATTCGGCTAAACGAATCTTTTTGTTTGGGAAATCAGCATCCGAAAGTGAATTAACCGCCCTAAGCGCTACGTTTGCCCTCGAAATTGATTTGAACAGGTTTTTCCAGGTTCGTGATACAAACGAATCCATAGAGGGGGTTACCAGGTTGTAATGCTCCAAAGCATCCACCTCGCCAACATCGCCTGTACCGCCGCCGCCTTTGTAGGCATCATCTGAGCGAACGCTGCCGTAAGCCCAGTCGCTGTATATCGGCCCAATCATATCGCCGTTTCCGATAGCTGCATAAGCTGCAGTTACCAAACCTTCAACAGCTGCCGGTGATTTTAAATCTGAAGAAGACAGTACACCCTTGGGTGTATAATCTAATGCTTTTTTACAGGAGCTTAAAATGATCAGCCCCGATAAAATAGTTGTTACTAATATTTTCGCTTTCATATTGAATATTTTTTTTCGTTAAAATGATGCGTTGACGCCAAAACTGAAGATCCTTGGAATTGGGATGGGGTTAAGATCAATCCGCTCAGGATCGGGGCTCAGGTACTTGCTGCTTTTTACAGTAAAGATGTTTTCGGCCATGGCAAACACTCTTAAGCGGGTAAATACAGCTTTAGGTAAAATGGTATATCCAAGTTGAATGTTCCTTAATTTGAAATAAGACGTGTTAACAATAAAGTAATCGGAAGTACGGCCTTCATTGTTATTGTCTTTCAGTGTTAATGCCGGCACATTGGTGTTGGTATGCTGCGGTGTCCAGCCGTCAAATACGCCGGGGCCTACATTTTCGCGGCTATGCATCAAATTATTATACAAGGTATATACATCAAACCCTTTGCGGCCGGCAACGCCTGATCCAAATATAGAAAGGTCGAACTTTTTGTAGGTCAGGTCAATTCTCGCACCATACTCTAAGGCCGGCAGCGTAGTACCTATCCAGGTTTGATCGTTGGCATCAATTTTTCCGTCGTGATTGATGTCGACATAACGGATCCTGCCCGGCCCTGCTCCGATCTGTGTTGGTGCTGCATCAACTTCAGCCTGAGATTGGAACAGACCAGCCGTTTTATAGCCAAATATGTCAAACTGCGAATGTCCTATGATGGTATTGTCAATATTCCCAGGGTAAGCTGGCCTAACATTCTCCGGCAAATCGGTGATCTTGTCCCTGAAATGAGAAAAGTTCAAAGTAACGTTGTAATTAAAGTCGCCCGCATGTTGACCGTGATAGGTAACTGAAAATTCCCAGCCCTTATTGGTTTTTGAGGCACCATTAACGGTTTTGGCTTGTCCTTCGCCCAATGCTGATGCAACCGGAGGGGTGATCAGGATTCCGGTGGTTTTCCGGGTGAAATAATCGAATGAACCGGAAATCTTTCCGTTTAATATAGCAAAGTCAAGACCGGTGTTTAGCTCGTCGGTAGTTTCCCATTTAAGGGCAGGGTTATCTGCCTGGGTTTGAACAAAGCCGGATGGTAACGAGCCTGTATTAGCACCAGATAATGAATATGCAGTACCCACATTCATATATTGTTCCCAAAAGCCGGGGGTAAGCTGATTTTGGGTAGTGCCATAACGGGTGTTGTAAAGCGCATAACGCGACAGGTCGCCGATTTCCTGGTTACCAACACGGCCTATGCCCGCTCTTAATTTCAGTTCAGAAAAAAGGCTGCCGTTTTTCATGAAATTTTCCTGGTCTATTTTCCAGCCAAGTGAGGCAGAAGGGAAAATACCGTACTGGTTATTTGCACCAAACCTTGATGAACCATCGCGACGAACGGTAGCCGACACCAGGTATTTGCCTGCATAGTTGTAATCAAAACGGCCAAACTGTGAAAACAACCTGTTACCGGTTGATCTGCCGGTAACAATGGTATTTCCTGTGCCGGCATCTAACGTAAAATAGTCTTCTGTTTGAATGGCATACCCTTGTTTTAAGGTTGTTTGGAAATCGGTAAAGGTTTTAACATACTCTGTACCCACTAATATCTTAAAGTGATGCTTGTTGTTTAAATCATAGCTATATCTTAAAGTGTTTGAAAGCGTGGTGCTTAAATAGTGATTTTGATCAAAGAATAAGCTGTTGGTAGTACGGTTTAACGCACCTTCCGAAAAAGTTGGTGTAATCACCTTGCTCAGGTAGTCGGAATTATCCGCACCATAATTTGATCTGAAGAATAAATTCTTAATGGGCTGTATTTCTAAAAATACGTTGCCAAATGTGTTTAACTTGTTGGTGTTATTCCATTTTGCAAGGTCCTGCATATGCAGCGGGTTGTTCCTGTCAGAGTAGCCTGCACCCGATTCGCCGGCATAGGTTACACCATCTTTTTGATATACAGGGATGGTTGGTGCCAGCGTAACTGCCAGGAATGGAGTTGAGGCACCACCCAGATCGTTAGTGGTAAGGGTTTCGTTTGAGTTGGTGATTTTGATGTTAACGCCAAAAGTAACTTTGCTGTCAAAGGCTTTGGTTATGGCGTTGATGCTCCCGGTGGTACGTCCGTATTTGGTAAAGCGCACAAGGCCGGTATTTTTTATGTTTCCGAAGTTTATCTGGATAGAAGAGTTTTTATTACCTACCGAAGCCGTGAAATCATTGTTGTAAACAAAGGCTGTTTTATACAGCACGCTTTGCCAGTCGGTATCGCCAACGGGAGTATTTTGATCGCCGCCAACGTATGGTTTGGGCGTAACGCTGTTTAAAACAGGGTTATTGAAGTTATTATTCCAGTCAAAATTGTAAATCTCTCCGTAACCTGCGGCCGGATCCTGCCCGTCATTTACCGAAGCTTGCCACAAAGCTTTGCCCCTGTCAACAGCGTTCAGCATTTTAAACCGTAACGATTTTTCGGACTGGATGGAAGTGCTGTTGTTAAACTGAAACTGAACCTTTCCATCTGTATTGCCGCCGTTTTTTGTGGTAACGATAATGACGCCGTTAGATGCGCGTGAACCATAAATCGATTCGGACGAAGCATCTTTTAATACCTGAACCGATGCTATATTTGAAGGCGACAGGTTTTGAAATACTTCAGGCCTGGTGGTTGGTATTCCGTCAATAATATATAGTGGGTTGTTGTTACCTAAAGTATTGGCGCCCCTGATCAGGATTCTGCTGGTTGCACCACTTGCCGATCCGTCTTTTTCGATATATAAACCGGCAACACGGCCCTGCAGCGCCTGCATGGTATTTCCCGAACTGTTGTTTTTTACCGGCGCCAAATCCACAACTGCAACTGCGCCTGTCAGGTCTTTCTTTCTTTCAGATGTGTAGCCGGTTACCACTACTTCGTTAAGCTTGTTTTCGGCATCTTTAAATACTACATCAAGTGTTTTGGTATCGGCAGTAATAGTTATGACTATTGGTTTTGCGCCCACGTACGAAAACCGTACCGACTGGCCGTTTTTTACTGCGATGCTGAATTTTCCGCTGGCATCTGATAGTGTTGATTTTTGGGTTTCAACAACCACTATGGTAACTCCGTCTATAGGTTTCGAGGAGTTATCTAACACAGTCCCGGTAATGGTTCGGGATTGCGCGTATCCTTCACTTATTAACAGTATAAGAAAGGAACAGATAAGTAATAATTTTCTCATTGATTTTTGTTTAAGTGTAATTGGTTTGGTTAAAACATTTTGTTTGTAAAGTCTTGGTATTCTTTGATTTTATAATCCGGACAACCTCCTTTCTTTGTTGCAATAAAGCCGCCCATCGCTATTGCATTTTTTAATAATATTTCGGGCGATGCGCCACGATAATGGTTGGCTATGAATGCTGCTAAAAATGAGTCGCCGCTGCCTATGGTGTCCCTTACCTTTACTTCGCGCCCGGCAATGTGCCAGGCTTTTTCTTCTTTATAATAGGAAGCACCGAACTCGCCTTTGGTAACTATGATTTCGGGTATGTTAAAATGATCCTGTATAAATTTGATCTGTTCCGATTCTTTCCAGAACGAACCCCTGAACAGGCCCTGCACCATCTCAAGTTCGGCCTGGTTGAATTTTACAATGTTGGCTTTGTGCAGCAGGTCGGCCAGCAGATCGCGGCTTATAAAAGGCGGCCTCAAATTAATGTCGAATACTTTGATAGCATCGCTTTCCAGCAGCTCAAACAAAGTATTGCGCGATACGCTGTTCCTTGATGCAAGGCTACCGAAAACGAAATAGGTTGAAGGCCTGATCTGTGTTTTAATATGCTCGCTGTCATTGATGAAATCCCAGGCTACGGGAAAAATAATTTCATATGATACCTCGTTGCCATTATTCATTTTAGCGATTACCTGGCTGGTTGGGTGTTCGGTGTCTGTTTGCAGCAGGTGCTTTTTTATACCCCAGTTGTCGAGCAGGTTTTCAAGTTTTTGGCCATCGGTATCATTACCTATTTTGCTTACCAGGCTGGCGGGCATGCCCAGTTTATTAAGGTGGTATGAAACATTAAGCAATGCGCCGCCGGGTTGAGGGCCATCTGGCAAAACATCCCAGAGTATTTCGCCATAGCAAATGGCCGGTGTTAAGGTATTTGTATGTAAGTTCATCATCGCAGATCTTGATTAATGCATTACCATGTTAGTTTCAATTTGCTCCAGCGACCGGCCTTTGGTTTCGGGCATCAGCCTCCACACAAAAATTAACTGGCATATCATCATGGTGCCGAAAAAGGAAAATGTTATTGTGCCGCCAAGTTTTTCGGCGAAATACGGAAAGGAGAAAGCGATCAATGCTGCCATGATCCAATGGGTTGAGCTACCCAGTGTCTGGCCTTTTGCCCGTACCTGGTTTGGAAATATTTCTGAAATAAATACCCAGATAACTGCCCCTTGCGAAAACGCAAAGAATGCGATGAACAGCATCATGTAAGCAGGTACGGCAAAGCCGCTCATGTGCCCCGAGTAAAAGGTATAGGCTACCAGGAACAGGGAAATGATAAGGCCAACCGAGCCAATAAGCATCAGGATCCGGCGCCCTACTTTATCAATAATATTAATGGCTGCAAGGGTGAATACAAAGTTGATTGCCCCAAGGCCCACTGTTGATAATAAAGATGAATGGGCACCCAAACCAGCCATTTCAAATATGCGTGGTGCGTAGTAAATGATGGCATTTATGCCCGAAACCTGGTTAAAAAAGGCAAACAGTACAGCCAGTACAACAGGGGTTTTATATTGACCCGAAAAGAGGCTGCCGCTTGAAGCCGTATCATTTAAAGTTGAATTTTTGATAGATTCCAGCTCCTGATCGCAGTTGAGCGGGTTAATGATCCGTAGTATGCCGAGCGCTTTTGCCATTTCGCCCTTTTTAAGGATCAGCCAGCGCGGGCTTTCGGGTATAAAGTAGATCAGCACAAAAAACAATGCTGAAGGAAAGGCCTGCACACCAAGCATCCAACGCCATGAAGTTTCGCCAACCTGGCTTATCAGGTAGTTGGACAGGTACGAGATCAGTATCCCTAATACCACGTTAAACTGGAATAAGCCCACCAGCCTGCCCCGGCGGTCGGCCGGTGAAACTTCCGAAATATAGATAGGTGCCGTAACAGATGATATGCCAACACCGAGACCGCCCAATAACCTGAAAACCAGGAACACATACCAGCTATCGGCCAGTGCTGTACCTAATGATGATAGTAAATATGCTGCGGCTACAAAGTAAAGTGTGTTTTTGCGGCCAAACAGATCTGAAGGCCGGGCCCCTAATAATGAGCCGATAACCGTTCCTATTAATGCGATAGATATGGTAAGCCCATGTTCTACTACGGATAAGTGCCAGAACTGCTGGATAGATTTTTCGGCGCCTGATATTACAGCGGTATCAAACCCGAAAAGGAAGCCACCAAGGGCCACGACCATGGACCAGGCCAGGACGGAGTGTTTTCTCATAATAATTATAAAAGGTGTTATATTGGATTTATTGAGGCCAAAGTAGGGCAATAGGCCGTGCAGGGGTTATTGATTTCGTATCAATAAAGTATAAAAATCAATCTGTATTTAACTTGTTGATTTTTAGTTAGATAAAATTATTGATGTCGCTATTTTGTAGCCCGATGTTTGTTTATGTTACCCGTTACTTTCAATTTGGTTACATTACCACAGTTATTGCGAAGGCTGCCTGCCCCCTTAAATTTGTTTTTCAGGAACGTTTATAGATATCTTTACTTTGTTTAACCCTCAAAGGGAAAAAATAAACCAATAAGTAATCCTGTTAATTACCCGTTTCTTCCAAACTAATGTTATGGCCTTTTTCAACAAATGGCATGCTAAAAACTTACTGACCGGCATGCTGCTGATCTGTTTTATGGTGCTTATTGCTGCCGGATGTAAAAAGACCGATAAAACATCGCAGTATACAATTGGCTTTTCACAGTGTATCGGCTCTGACCTGTGGCGTCGTACTATGCTTGATGAAATGAGAATGGAACTTTCATTACATCCTGATGCGCAGTTCGTTTATGCCGATGCCGATGGTAATAGCGCCAGGCAGGTTGAACAGGTAAAGAAGATGCTTGACGACGGTATCGACCTGCTGATCATATCGCCCAATGAGGCACAACCCCTTACCGGAATAGTGGAGCAGGCCTATAGTAAAGGGATTCCGGTAATTGTGATTGATCGCAAAACGTCATCGGCTTTATATACGGCTTATGTTGGTGCTGATAACTACCAGATTGGTAAAATGGCAGGTGAATATGCCGGCTCTATATTAAAAGGCAGCGGAAATATTGTAGAAGTAATGGGGCTGCCAGGCTCTTCTCCGGCGATTGAGCGGGACCGCGGCTTTTCTGATGGCCTTAAGAAATATACGGGTATAACTATAGCTGCCAGGGTATATGGTGATTGGTTGAAGGATAGCGCTAAAAAGCAATTGATAAGGATAGCGCCAGTTATAAAAAATGCTAATGTGATATTTGCCCATAATGATGTTATGGCCCATGGCACAAGGGAGGTGCTCGATGAGCTTAAAATTCGGGGTGTTAAAGTATTGGGGGTTGATGCCTTACCAGGCCATGGTGGAGGCTTGCAAATGGTTGCTTCAAAAAACATCAACGCCAGTATGATATATCCCACTGGAGGTAAGGAAGCCATTATGACTGCCTTCAGGATCCTGAATAAAGAATCTTTTGCCCGGGAAAACCTGTTGCAGTCGGTTGTTATTGACTCTTCAAACGTGCAGTTAATGAAAATGCAATGGGGCAAAATAAACAGCCAGCAAAAGGATATTGAGCGGCAACAATCGTTATTGGCAGAGCAGCGCGAAGTGTATAATAGCCAGCAATTGGTTTTAAATGTAATTGTAATATCGCTGGTGCTGGCCATTGTTTTTGGAGGCCTTGCATTTTACTGGCTCATGGAAAACCGGAAGATCAACAAAAGCCTGGAAGTTAAAAACAACGAAATTTTGCAGCAGCGTAACCAGCTGATCGAGATGTCGGCAAAAGCTGAGGTGGCAACAGAAGCCAAACTGCAGTTCTTTACTAATATTTCCCATGAATTCCGCACCCCGCTCACGCTTATCCTCTCGCCGGTAGAAGATATGATGGCCAACGAAAAACTGAACCTTGTGGCCGGCAAAAGTCTGAAACTGATCCATAAAAACGTATACCGTTTGTTGCGTCTGGTTAATCAGCTGATAGAGTATCGTAAAATAGAATACGATAAACAGCAGATCAATGTATCGCCTAACAATATTGTTGAGTTTGCCAGGGAAATCATAACCAGCTTTCAGGAAAATGCGCAGAAACGCAATATCAGCATCAGCCTGTTAAGCGATGAGCAACAGATAGTGGTTTGGTATGACGTCAATTTGTTAGATAAGGTATTTTTTAACATTATAGCTAATGCCTTAAAATTTACCAGCGATAATGGCAGGATCCAGGTAAGTTTCAAAAGGAAAGACAATAACTCGGTTGATATTGCCATACAGGACAATGGGATTGGCATGGAACCACAGGAAACCGCTCATGTATTTGAGCAGTTTTACCAGGCCGAGAATAGCTTGTCGGGGGGATCAGGTTTGGGGCTTGCTTTGTCAAAAGAAATTATTTCTTTGCATCAGGGCAGTATAGATGTAGTAAGCAAAAAGTGGGAGGGAACTACGTTTACCATTAACTTATTATTGGGTAATAACCACTTTGACCGCGATGTGCAGGGGCACGCTAACACCACACAAACAGATATTGAGGAACGGGCGAAAGTTTATGTTACAGACCTGGCCGCACCCATTGCCGTAGCGGATGAAGGGCAAACATTCGGAGCTCCGAGGGAGCAATCTATCCTGATCATCGAAGATAACAAAGACCTTTTGAGTTATCTTACCGAAAAACTGGGCGCAACTTATGAGATATTTACGGCGGATAACGGAATTAGCGGATTAAATGAAACCTTTGAGCGCGTTCCGGATCTGATCATATCTGATGTGGTATTGCCGGGCATGTCTGGTAAAACTTTAACGGTGAAATTAAAAACGGATATCCGTACCTCGCATATCCCCATTATTCTTTTAACAGCACAAGGCAGCGTTGAACAGCAGATTGACGGTATAACCTGTATGGCCGATGCTTATATTGTTAAACCCTTTAACTTTGAATACCTGTTTGCCACCGTGAAAAATTTAATTAAAAGCAGGGTGATGCTGAAAGAACATTTTACCAGCGACGTAAGTAAATCCACCGTGCCCGTATCCAAGGCGCTTGATAAAAAGTTCCTGAATGATTTTGCTGGTATCGTAGAGCAAAATTTAGCCAATGAAAATTTTAGCGTTGATGAGATCTGTAAGTTGATAGGTGTTTCAAGAATCCAGCTTTACCGCAAGGTTAAAGCGCTGCTTGGCTGCAGCATATCTGATTACATATTAAACCGCAGGCTGAAAAAAGCAAAGTATTTATTAATGAACGAGGGTTACCCAATCTCGGAAATAACCTACATGGTAGGATTCTCTACTCCTAATTACTTTTCTACTGTTTTTAAAGCTAAATACGGCTGCACGCCAAGTGAGTACAAGCGCAAACAACAACAGATATAAGCGTTAATCAACCTGTGGAATGGGCAGTTCGGTTACAGTGGTTGCCTGTTCCTGAAAATTGCGGGTGAGCACGGTGAGTTGTTTTTTGAGTTTGGCCGATTGTTTCTTCAGGCCCCTGGCTATTTCGTTGCCATCGCTGGCTTCGCCGGTTGTAAAAAGTTCAATAGCCAGTTGATTGTCATGCCAGTTGCCAATAGCTTCCTGCACCTGGTCAATATAAGCTTCATTAAAAGAAATCTCTAATTCCGGACCGGCCAGCGCATAATTATATAACAGTACTTTCAGTTGTTTACGACAGGTATGCAGACTTTCGTCAAAGCGCAGCTGGTTTAAGCCTGCTGCAATGCTTTCCAGTTGTTGATGGTAATATAAAGTGAGATGTAGTTTGCTAACCGACCTGATCCGCTTTAATATATTGCGACGTGTTTTTCGGAGGCTCAACCGGTGCTGGTCTTTATCTGCATTAAATGCCAGGGTAGCGGTTTCCATGATCTGCTGTTGTTCCCTCATAAAATCGGTGTTTTCACCTACTGTTTTACCCAGCTCCCGGTTTATATAGGCATTCCTGATTTCGCCTGCCTGCTTAAATATTTTACGAACGGGTTTGAAACGTTTTTCCAGCCCGGGTGATTTTTCTGCGCTATCGGCCAGGATCAAAAGCGCCCGCAATTTTTTTACCCCGGTACGAAAATGATGCAAGTCTTCCTGTTTGCCGTTTTTGATAAAAGAGCGGAGATGGCGTTTCATTGACCGCCATATTTTCATTACATATTTCCGTTCTGTTTCCTTTTTCATAACGGCTGGCGCCTTGTTGTTATTCGCCTTATTTCAAAAATACAATTTAAAAACAACATATTTTAAAGCCGAAAAAAGCATTTAAACACGCGGAATCAAAAGCGAAATGCAGTACTGTTTTATTTTGTAATAAGTTTTTTACATTCAGATGATATAAATATCTTAGCAGGAACACTTATAAACCCCTGATCAATTGGCTCGCGCTGTTTACCGGCTTACCTTAACCTTATTTGTACTTTTAAGTACCTGCGAGCTATTTGCCCAAACCCTGGCCGATCCGGTTGACTCCTTACAATCACAGGTTGATGCCAACGGTATTTTGGCTGCCTTTTTCAGTGGCAAAAGCAGTAAACCTTCGGCAGCAACTACACAAGCACAAAACCGTACTTACTGGTCGGTACTGCCTTCTGCCGCTTATAATCCAAGTGTGGGTTTTGCTGTAGGGGTAATTTCATCCGGAGGAAAATACTTTGGTGATCCTGCTAATACAACCCTTTCGGTAATCAATGCAGGTTTTTACTTGTCAACAAGCGGACTTTCTACTTTTGAATTCAAGCAGAATGCATTTTCGGCACAAAATCAATGGAACCTGCAGGGCACCGTACAAATAGGGAAAACTGTTGCCATGGATAACGGCCTTGGCACCGGCAGGCGCAGCTTCGGCGAAGGCAGTTTTTTCATGAACAATACCCACTTTGAAAACAATCCCGATGCTTTCCCTATTCGCTACCTGTATATCAAAGCCAATGAACGCATCTACCGCAAACTGGCACATCACTTATATATAGGTGCCGGGCTAAGCTTCAATTATTACAGCCACATTGATGACGACCGCAGAGATATTCCCATAACCCAAACCCACAATTATCGTTATAGCATCCGCAATGGTTTCCCGGTTAGCTCGTATCAGGCTAATGGCTTGTTGTTCAATTTTCAGTTCAACAACCGCGATCAACCTAATCGCCCGTTCAGGGGTATTTATGCCGATATAGTTTTGCGGAGCAACCAAACCTGGCTGGGCAGCAACCGCGATGCCATGCAGGTAAAGTTTGAATTCAGGAAATACTGGAGCCTGTCATCAACCCACCCCGAACATGTTTTTGCCTTGTGGCACTGGTCAAACTACTTGTTAAGCGGGGCGCTGCCTTACCTTGAACTGCCCGGCACCGGCAGCGATGCTTATGGCCGCATTGGCAGAGCGTTTATCATAGGGCGTTTTAAAGGTATGTCCTTTGTGTATAATGAGGCCGAATACCGCTTTCCACTAACAAGTAATAAGTTGCTTAGTGGCGTTGCTTTTGTTAATGCCGAAACAGCTAACAACCAGCAACGCATAAAACTGTTCAGGTATTGGGAACCCGGCGGCGGTGCAGGCTTGCGATTGTTGTTTAATAAATACACGCGCTCTAATCTTTGTATTGATTATGCCAGGGGAACTTATGGTTCAAGCGGTTTCTTTTTAGGACTTAACGAAGTGTTTTAACTGTAATTGCCCCGGGTTAAGGGCTGTTCTACTATAAATGGTGTCATTTTTGTTCTAAAAATGTTTTTCATTAAGTAATCTATCACAAATGCGCACTCCGTTAACCTCGCAACTACTTGGCGACCTGATTGAAAAGGGCTACGAATATGTATTGGTAAAAGTAACCGTAAACCAACAAACCGAAGAGGTTGTTGATATCACCCTTGTACCCGTTAAAGCTAAGCCAGAGCTTAACAATTTGCCCGCAGGCTTTGAAACATTTTACCGCATAACCCGTGAGCCTATGCAGTTGGTATGCGGCGTTGACAAAACCAGTATTTTTATAGAATATCAATCATTTGATGATGAGGTAACCGACAAAGATATTTTTGATGATACCTATTTTAGGATGAGCGAAGAATTTTTTAGACAGGTACTGGATAGCCTTGAAGATTACGCGGTAATAACCACCGATAAAAACGGGAATATCAATAGTTGGAATACCGGTGCCCAGAAAGTTCTTGGCTACACCGAACAGGAAGCTTTAGGCCTTAATGCACGGATTTTTTTTACTACTGAAGATATAGCTGCCGGCAAGCCCGAAATTGAATTAAAAAAAGCACTGAGCCTGGGCCGTGCCATTGATGAACGCTACCATGTGCGTAAGGACGGCACCCGTTTTTGGGGGAGCGGATTGTTTTTCCCTTTGTTTGATGAAGAACATAATCACCGCGGCTTCACCAAAATAATGCGTAACCAGCGCGAAGAACAACAGGCAAAAGAACTTGGCATATAAAACAAAGAGGGCGCTCACTGAGCGCCCTCTTTGTTTTATATCTTTTTAGAAAAAAAATTATGCGTTATAGCTTACGCCGTGATCTTCTTCTTTTTGCACGTTAATAAATGGAGAGCCTTTGGTAAAGCAACCAACAATTAAAAGGTAAGCACCAAAAATCAATTGCGGAGCTACCAATTTATCAGAAAAGGCATAAACCCAAGGTGAGCAAAACAAAAACGAGCCCATAAGTACGTCACCGGCATTGTGCATAACCATCGGGAATTGTTTGATAAAACCCATTTCGTTTTTAGCAAAGATAGCCATGATCAACTGTAACCAGCCAATGATCAAAGGCAGGAATAAAGCAGCGCCGCCAACATGAATTGTATCAAAAGTCCATAATGATGAAATCATTAACAGGGCTACAACGTAGTTTAAAAATCCGTAAGTTCTGGTTGAGATGAAGCCTTTCATTTTTATAGCTTATTTATAAAGTATCAATATAGATGATTTATATCTAAATTTTGTGCCAAAGGTAAACATTTGCACGGCTTAAGTACAGTAAATTTAAAAAATTTGATCAGCGGGTTAATTAATTGGCTACCAGGTCACGAAATAGCTGGATATGCCAGCTATCCTTAAATGGCACTTCCCATTTGGTTTCGAGCTCGGTTAAATTTTGTACCAGGTTATTATAAACTATGGTTTGTTTATTGATACTGCCATCTTTCAGCTTAGCCTCAAAATCATGCCGCGGCAATGAAAGCACTTCCTCGCCTTCGCGATAGGCAAGGTTAAACCTGTCGAAAAGATTGATGCCTAAATGCTGCTGCACCTGCTGCATAAAATGAACCGATTTATCGATAGAACATCCGCTGGCACCAGCCTGGCTTTCATCAACTATCAAAATAAAAAAACGGTTATACCTGATCTCGGCTTTGGCTTTCAACTGGTTATTATGAGCTGTCCAGTTGGTGGCAAACCTATCCAGCTCAGGCTGGATCTGCTGTACTTCCTGGTCGGTTAATTTCCTGTCCGACTGATAGATCCAAACTCTTGACTGTGGAGAAAATTTCATTTCCAAAAATATCAATTTATTAACTTCGGGTTACATTTTGTTGTCATGAAAATATCAATTCTGCCATCAATTGGAAAAACCGCACTCATTACATCACTTTTAGCCCTTAGTGTGCTAAATTACGGTTTTAAAGCCGAAATGAGCGAACAGGAATGGTTAAACTGGAGTAATAAATGCCTCAACGGCTCATTTAACCCCACGCCTGATATCAACCTCAAAAAGTGGGAGATAACCCTTACCAGCGATTATTTTTTACGTTTGCGAAAAACTTATCAACAGGGTAAAAAGGAATATTTTTCCTTTAACCTGCACCGCTTAACCAATGTTGATTACCTGGGCAGCGACACGGCGGGTACAGTAAAATTCAATACGCAAGCTGATGATATCATTGTACAAACCTACGAAGACCCTGAGGGTAATATCGATTCAATGGCTACTACACTTGGCTTACCGGTACACAATATGAATTTGGCCCGGTTTGATAGCCTGAAGAGTGCGTTGAATTATTTGAGGATGAAGAGTTTATAAGCCATTAGCCCTTGCTGTAATCTCGGCAATATCCAGCACTTTTATCTCCTGTTCTTTATCGTGGTTTTTTACGCCATCGGTAAGCATGGTCATACAAAACGGACAGGCGGCGGCTACCACCTGGGCCTTAGTTTCAATAACATCGGCAATGCGTTCAATATTGATGTCCCTTTTGCCGGGTTCCGGCTCTTTAAACATCTGAGCACCGCCGGCACCGCAGCATAAACCGTTTGATTTGCAACGTTTCATTTCCACCAGCTCAGTATCCAGGATCTCCAGTGCTGCCCGTGGCGCTTCATAAACATCATTTCCACGACCTAAGTAACAGGGGTCATGATAGGTGATCCTCTTTCCTTTAAAACTTTCACCGCCTTCGGCTTTTAGCTTACCGGCGTCAATTAGCTGCTGAATAAGCTGTGTATGATGAATCACCTCATAATTACCACCCAAACCAGGGTATTCGTTTTTTATGGTATTGAAACAATGCGGACAACCTGTAACTATTTTTTTAATGTTATAACCATCCAGCACCTGGATGTTCATCATGGCCTGCATCTGGAACAGAAATTCGTTACCTGCACGTTTGGCTGGGTCGCCGGTGCAGTTTTCTTCCGTGCCTAAAACAGCGTAGCTGATGCCCACGTGGTGCAGTATCTTGCAAATATCGCGGGTAATTTTGCGGGCACGCTCATCAAAGCTGCCGGCACAGCCAACCCAAAACAAAATTTCGGGTTCTTTGCCCTCAGCAGCCATTTCGGCCATGGTCGGGATGGCCAATGGTTCATTGTTCATAGTTCATGGTTTTATTTATGGTCGATAGTCCATGGACCATTGTTAATTATTTTGTTATTTTCCTTCACAGCCATGATCTATGAACCATGAACTATGATCTGTAAAAACTATTCCTCCGCCCAATTAAACCTGTCGGCCTGGCTGTATTTCCAGGGGGCTCCATTATTTTCAACGTTGCCAAACATATTGTTTAGACTTGCCGGGGCCTGCGATTCTTCCATTACGATATAACGGCGCATTTCGGTTATGATCTCCAACGGATTGATATTTACCGGGCAAGCCTCTACACAGGCATTGCAACTGGTACAAGCCCAAAGCTCTTCCCGGGTAACGTAATTATCAAGCAGCGATTTATCGTCGTTGTAATCTTTGTCATGCTTGTCAATATTATTCCCGATTTCGGTGATCCGATCGCGGGTATCCATCATGATCTTGCGCGGCGAAAGCAGTTTTCCTGTAATATTTGCCGGGCAAACTGACGTGCACCTGCCACACTCAGTGCAGGTATAAGCCTCCATCAGGTTTTTCCAGGTAAGATCGGTTACGTCCTTGGCACCAAAGCGCGCTGGTTCGCCGGTATTTTCAGGCACGAACGAGGGATCCAGCATTGCTTTCACCTCATTAGTAACCGATGCCATATTCGTAAATTTACCTTTAGGGTTCAGGTTTGAATAGTACGTATTGGGGAACGCCAGCAGGATATGAAAATGCTTTGAATAGGGCAGGTAATTTAAAAAACACAGGATCCCTACAATGTGAAACCACCAGCAAACCCGTTCTGTAATTACCAATGCCGAAGCTCCATCGGGAAGCAACGGCGCCAGTAATGAGCTTACAGGGAAACTTCCGGCAGTCACATAATGGCCAAAGTGCAGTAATTGTAATTTATAATCTGCGGCATTCATGGTCAGGAAGGCCGTCATGAGCAAAATCTCGGTAATAAGGATATAATTAGCATCCGACTTTGGCCATTGGGTCATTTCTGTACCTGTAAACCTTTTCAGGCGTACAACATTGCGCCGGCACAGGAAAACGATACAGGCCGTAAGCACCAGCACTGCCAATATCTCAAATGCGCCTATCAGGAAACCGTACAGGCCGCCAAGTGGGTGCGAAAAGATGCGGTGCGAGCCAAAAATTCCGTCAATCATGATCTCCAGTACCTCGAGGTTGATAATGATAAACCCTATATAGATAAAAAAGTGCATTACGGCCGCCACCGGGCGCTTCACCATTTTGGTTTGTCCCAGGGCAATTTTAGCCATCACTTTCCAGCGCAGGGCAGGCTGGTCGTTACGGTCGGTATCCTTACCCAATAAAATGTTGCGCCTTATTTTAGCCACATTTTTGCTAAACAGGTAAACAGCGGCCGCCAGGATGATAATAAATATAAATTGAGCAATCATTATGCGTGCATAGTAATTTTATCAAAGTTAAATGAATTGTTCTAAGTGCAAAATGTTTTGAGATCGAAAAAAAATTTGAAAATTAATTGGCTGATTACCTGTACACTTATTTAAAAAACACGGCTAAATAGAAACTTTTTTCAAAAAAAAGTTTTCAAACATAAAAAAAAACCTACATTTGCACTCCCCAAACACGGGAACGGTTTGGTACCATAGCTCAGATGGTAGAGCAAAGGACTGAAAATCCTTGTGTCACTGGTTCGATCCCAGTTGGTACCACAAAAACAGAAATCCTCTTAGTTAGTTCTAAGGGGATTTTTTGCTTTAAAAGTGCCCGTACGATGTCTAAATGCGGTTTTTCTATTCTGCTGATTAATAATTTGATTCTTCTGTGATTTTGTTTGCGTCTCGCATCATTGGGTTTGATAAAATAGATTCAAGATTATTTAATAAATATTTATTGATTAAAAATATACATTAATATTTTTGTGTCGATTTCACCTTTACCTTGTTATCACATAAGCATAGGTGAAATATATTCTGTGTTACTAATTAGCATAGCTTATTTATATACATATGCTGTTTAACTCTGTAAGTTTCATACTTTTTTATATAGTAGTCACGCCACTGTATTTTGCCTTTCCCCATAAATTCAGATGGATCATACTATTACTTGCAAGCTGTTACTTCTATATGGCCTTTGTACCCATCTATATTCTGATATTGGGTTTTACTATCATAATTGATTACATGGCAGGCATATACATTGAAAAAGCCCAAGATAAACAGCGCCGAAAGCTTCTTTTAGCAGCAAGTTTAGCAGCCAATATAGGTATCCTCGCATTTTTCAAATACTTCAACTTCCTGAATCTTAACATAGATAGGTTTATGGGAAAGTTTAACTATCATGATCCGATATCTTATTTAACTATTTTATTACCTATCGGTTTGTCGTTCCATACTTTTCAGGCCATGAGCTACACCATCGAGGTGTATCGGGGTAATCAAAAGGCAGAAAGGCACCTTGATATTTACAGTCTGTATGTGATGTTTTACCCGCAACTGGTTGCCGGTCCGATAGAAAGGCCTCAGAATATACTCCCCCAGATGCATACCGAACATCGTTTTGATTACGAGTTAATGAAATCCGGTTTAAAAATGATGCTTTGGGGCTTTTTCAAAAAAATAGTCGTAGCCGACCGCCTTGCCATTTTTGTAAATTCGGTATATAACAATCCAGAGCTGCATAACGGAACGACCATTGTAATCGCATCTATATTTTTTTCGGTGCAAATTTATTGTGACTTTTCCGGTTATACCGACATAGCCATTGGCTGCGCCAGAACAATGGGGTTTGACTTGATGAAAAATTTTGAACGCCCGTATTTTGCAACCAACATTCAGGATTTTTGGCGCAGATGGCACATCTCTTTATCAACCTGGTTCCGTGATTATTTGTATATCCCACTTGGAGGAAACCGGGTAACAAAACAAAGACAATACCTTAATCTGTTTATAGTATTTTTAATAAGCGGTATATGGCATGGTGCCAATTACACTTATATCATATGGGGAATTTTGCATGGTTTATATTCTGTTGTGTATATGATCATTAAACCATATTTACGCAAAGAGCCGCAAAGTAAAGTAACTGCTACAGTAATACGAATAGGAAATATGGCTTTGACCGGCTTATTCATAACCTTTGCCTGGATATTTTTCAGGGCTAATAGCGTTACAGATGCATTGACACTGATTCGTGATTTAAAGAGTTTTGGAGCTAAACCATTTTTTGGCGATGGTATAAGCAATTTTGCTCATTCCATTTTGGCCATATTTCTGCTGTTTGCAGTGGAGTACAAAATGGAATATTACCCTGAAAAATTCAATTTCTTTACTTCACCCAATATTGCCTTAAGATGGGGGGCGGTAGCCTTCACCATTATT
This sequence comes from Mucilaginibacter sp. Mucisp86, assembly GCF_047324315.1. Classification (NCBI taxonomy): domain Bacteria; kingdom Pseudomonadati; phylum Bacteroidota; class Sphingobacteriia; order Sphingobacteriales; family Sphingobacteriaceae; genus Mucilaginibacter; species Mucilaginibacter sp. Mucisp86. The sequence continues at coordinate 1,516,074 of NZ_CP168503.1, read as the reverse complement.
TTAATATTGTTGTTGGGAGTGTTTAACGGTGGTCAGTTTATATATTTTCAATTTTGATGAAAACTAAGTCTTTTGCTAAATTTCTGATTAAACCGGTTGGCTTTCTTGTGGTATTGATATTACTTGACTTTGTAGTGGGAGCCGGATTCAGAAAAATCTATTTCAGCCAGCGGGTTGGGCAGTTTAGTCAAACTACCTACGCTATTGACAGTGCCAGACAAGACATTATGATTTATGGCAGTTCAAGGGCTGTGCGTCATTATTCGCCATCCATTATATCTAAAATAACAGGACTAACTTGTTATGATTCGGGTCGGGACGGACTGATGATACCGTACTCAACCGCCATGGAAGAAATTTCGTTAAACAGGCATACCCCAAAATTCATCATATTAGATATTAGTCCCAGAGAATTAGGGATTGATCAATCCAAATACGATAAATTAAGCATCCTGCTACCCTATTGCAATAAACACCCTGAATTTATCAAATACATTCAGGAAATTAGTCCGTTTGAGCCTTACAAACTTTTATCCCAAACCTATCCTTTCAATTCCTCGGCGTTTATACTGGCCACTAATACCCTGTTTTCTAAAACTGTAAAAAAAGATGATAACGGGTATTTACCGCTGGAAGGTCAGATGACTAAACCCGAGGTAGATGATTATAGTTTAAGAATGAATAAACGCTATTTAAAAATCAAAAAGCGTAAAGATATTCCGGAAGAAAAGGGTGTCAGGTATTTTAAAGCCTTTTTGGATAATAGCGCCAAAAGAAACATTAAAACATTGGTTGTCATTTCACCAACTGTCTTAAAAAAATCCTTTTTACCTGGATAATCAGGCTGGAGAAAAGAAGCTGATCGTGAAGTTTACCAAACAATATCCTAACGTAACGTTTTTGGATTATTCGTCAGATCCCAACTTTAACTTTCGGCCCGAAAAGTTCTCTGATGTATTTCACTTAAATAAACAAGGATCGGAAGAGTTTTCAAATAGTATAGGACGTTACATAAAAGCTAAGCTCGTCAACAAAATATAAATAGGTAGCTGTACCTGATTACCACCATTAAAATAAGGAGGATTGGACAAATTGGTTTGCCAGATCATTCCATAGAAGTCTACTGCGTCAATATCCCGCTTTCGTTGAAAGTCGGCGATAAGCTCAAATTTATGCAACTCCTCCTGATTAGGGGTCTAATCATATGCTTTTGTAAGTTTTGTGCCCAGACAGTACGGAATTCGAACGATATTTTGGATCAAATGCGTGTATTGAGCGAATAAGAACACTTTTAACATCACCTGACTGGGCTTGAACCAGGGAATGGGATTGAAAATAAAGGGTATAATCGACGCCTTCGAGACTAAAAATCGAGAAATAATTGAGGATCTAAGGCAGCTATCTGAATAGTCTATTGATCTTAAGCGAATTATAAAAGCAGAGCATTCCACTGAAAATCCTTGTGCCACTGGTTCGATCCCAGTTGGTACCACAGAAACAGAAATGCTCTTAGTTAACGTTAAGGGGATTTTTTGTTTTAAATGCTATTGCAAGCCAAATATTGATTCTCATTCACGTCACTCCTTATCTAATCAGGTGATTTTATTTCAATTTATTAAATAACTCACTGACAAGCTATTAATAATTTATCAACAAATTGTTTATCATATATATTATTTGTAAGTTTAGGTAACCAATTGTATTATTTATGGTGGTAAAATTTTAGGCATTTATTTTGTCCTTACTTGGCCTTTTACTTAAGTTATCAACCGCCAAATAAAAAACTCCACCAGACGAAATAAATTCCTATATCATATTAAACCTTAAGCATTATGAATAAGATTTTAATTTTCGCAGCTTTATTTAGCTTCTTGATTTTTGGATGTAAGAAAAAAGAGAAGTCGTCCGAGGCAGGCCTGTCGGGTGTATATGAACTTGAAAAACAAGTACTTGATGGCGGAGGCAAAGACTCTGTTATTAAACGAACGCAAATTAAAATCTACACGGATCATAACTATTTATATGCCAGTATAGTACCCGACTCATCTGTTGGGTTTGGTGTAGGCACTTATACGCTTGACTCGGCTAACCGGCTTAAGGAACATAGTATTTACACCAGCAGAGCGCTTGATTCATCCCTAACGTATAATCTTGAGGTTACAAAGAAGCCTGATGGTTATAGTCAAGTCATTCCCGACTTTGCCACGGTAAAAGGTGTGAAATATGCATTGAAGGAAGATTATAAAAAATTCCCGCCGGCGGATAGTTCTGCGCTTGATGGTTTATGGAAAATGGAAAGAACCTATACAGTAAAAGGCAAAGACACGATCCCCACTGATGTAACGCAGTATAAAATATTCTGGGGAGGGCATTTTATTTTCGTCCACAGGTTCGTTCAGAATAAGGAAAAAAACATCTTTAAAAATGGGTTTGGTACCGGGGTATTTACTTTTAGTAATGATACGCTTAGGGAAGAAGAGCAAATATCAAATTATAAGCTTCTTCAGGGTAATAAATTTACTGTTAAAGTAACGATGAATGGCCATGACGAATATACTCAGGTGATTAATAGTGCTACAAATGGCCAATCTGTAGAAATATATAAGCGAGTCAAATAAAAATTCCTTATTTAGCCTTGCGTCACCGGTTCGGTCCCTGTTGGTACCACAGAAAAAGAAATCCTCTTAGTTAACACTAAGGGGATTTTTGCTTTGAAGTTGCTATTGGAAGCCATAAATGTGGTTTTTAATAAAATTTTGTTAATTACTCGTTTGTGTTGCCTGTCTGTTACATTTCTGTCTGTGTTGTGTTTTCTTCTTGTTTTAAAGGTTACTTTTTGCAGTGCCTGGTATTAAATAAAAATCGGAATAATGCAACGTTTAAGTTTGATTGTAAGAGCATTGCTATTAATTAGTTTATCTGGCGGATTGTTTTTAGTTGCGTGCAATCCAGGAGCACAAAAGGCAATTAGGGTAGTTAATTTAAATACCTCGGAAATGATAGAAGCGGATGGCCACATTGTTGATTCTGTTATGGGGGCGTCGGTATTATCAGTTTATTTATGTAAAGCTTTGCCTGAAGTAAAGGATGATGCTGCACCATGTGCGGATGTTTACGTTTGTAAGTCATTTAAACGCGATTCGGTTTTAGGTGATACTGTTATAATTATTGATACGCATCTGAGAAACGAAATTTCAGGGAATCCGGATATATACTGGACTGGAATCAAAAAAACAAAAAGATGAAAAGCATGTAAGATAGCTGTGCCTTCGGATCAATTAAGTAAGATCATAAAGTTATGCACAGGTAACGTTGGTAACAGATGATTGAGTAATAAAATGCATCTTCTATTTTGTATCGCGATTAATCGACTTCCCCGGAAAAAAGCCTGAGCTGAGATTGCTCTTAAAGCGTTGTAAAATTTCCTTAAAAACTATTTGCTAATAAGATAATTAACCCTATCTTTGCAGTCCCGAAAATACGGGGTATAATAAACGTTTAAACAATTTAATTTAAAGCAAGTGAATACGTTAAGTTACAAAACTGTCTCAGCCAACAAAAAAACCGTTAACAAACAATGGGTTGTTGTTGACGCCGAAGGCGAGATTTTGGGGCGCTTGTCTACGAAGATCGCAATGATCATTCGTGGTAAAACCAAGCCTGATTTCACCCCAAACGTAGACTGTGGTGATAATGTGATCGTTATCAACGCAGACAAGGTAAAACTGACCGGCAACAAACTAAGCGACAAAGTTTATGTTCGTTACACTGGATATCCAGGTGGTCAGCGTTTTATTTCTCCTAAGGAGTTATTGGCGAAACATCCAACCCGCATCATCGAGAAAGCGGTACGTGGTATGTTACCTAAAAATCGTTTGGGTAAAGCATTATTCGGCAATTTGCATGTATATGCAGGTGCTGAGCATCCTCATGCTGCACAAAACCCAAAAGCCATTTAATTTTTAATTTTTAAGGAGAAAAAAAATGCCAACAACTAACACTTCAGGCAGAAGAAAAACAGCCGTTGCCCGCATCTACCTTACAGAAGGAAATGGCGCGATCATCGTTAACGGTAAAGATTACAAAGAGTACTTCCCTACTTTGCCATTGCAATATATCGTAACTCAGAGCACTGAGGTTTCTGGTAGCACCGGAAAATACGATGTTAAAGCAAACGTTGCAGGTGGTGGTGTAAAAGGACAGGCAGAAGCCGTTCGTTTAGCTATCGCTAAAGCTATTGTTGAACTTGATGCTGAAAAGAAACCGGCATTACGTGCTAAAGGCTTAATGACCCGCGATGACCGTATGGTTGAGCGTAAAAAACCAGGTCGCAGGAAAGCACGTAAGAGATTCCAATTCAGTAAACGTTAATCAAAGGAGGACAACAAAATGGCAAGAACAACTTATCAGGATTTACTGGACGCTGGTGTACACTTTGGTCACCTTACCCGCAAATGGGATCCGAAAATGTCACAGTACATTTTCATGGAGCGTAACGGTATCCACATTATCGATTTAAATAAAACCTTAACTAAGGTTGAAGAAGCTGCTGCAGCTATAAAACAAATTGTAAAATCAGGCCGTAAAGTATTATTCGTAGCTACAAAGAAACAAGCGAAAGATATCGTTGCTGATTATGCAAAAAGCGTAAACATGCCATACATCACTGAGCGTTGGTTAGGTGGTATGTTAACCAACTTTGCTACTGTACGTAAGTCGATCAAAAAGATGTCAAACATCGATAAATTGACTAAAGACGGTACTTACAGCAACCTTTCTAAAAAAGAGCGTCTGATGATTCAGCGTGAGCGTATCAAATTAGAAACCCTTTTAGGTGGTATCTCTGATCTGAACCGTTTACCTGCAGCATTATTCCTGATCGACGTTAAGAAAGAGCACATCGCGGTTTCAGAAGCATTGAAGTTGAACATCCCTACATTTGCTATGGTTGATACCAACTCTGATCCTTCAAACATCGACTTCCCGATCCCTGCAAATGACGACGCTACCAAATCAATTTCATTGATCACCAGCATCATCATCAAAGCTATCGAAGAAGGTTTAGAAGAGCGTAAACGCGAAAAAGAAGACGAAGCTGAAAAAGAAGCAGTAGCTGCAAAATCTAAAGCTGATGCTCCTGAAGCTAACGAAGGCGGCAAAAGAACCCGCAAAGTTGCTGAAGTAGCTGCTGAAGGCGAAGCTGAAGCTCCGGCTGCCGAAACAGAAGAATAAGCCCCCTAACCCCCTGAAGGGGGAACAAGGAACAAATATTTAAAGCCTCCCTGATTCCGTTAAAAGCATCAGGGAGGATTTTTAATATTAAAAATAGTTGCAGGTTACAGTAGCATAACACCATAGCGGTAACTTGTAACCCGATATAAAAAATCTTAAAACTCAAAAAAACATGTCTACAGTACAAATTTCTGCAGCCGACGTAAACAAACTGCGCCAGCAAACCGGTGCCGGTATGATGGATTGCAAAAAAGCATTAACCGAAACTAACGGTGATTTTGAAGCAGCTATCGATTTTTTAAGGAAAAAAGGTGCTAAAGTTGCAGCAAGCCGTCAGGACAGGGAATCAAACGAAGGTGTTGTTATTGCACGTACTTCTGAAGATTTTAAAACCGGTGTTATCATCGAACTTAACTGCGAAACTGACTTCGTAGCTAAAAACGCTGAGTTCATTGCTTTTGCTAACGAAATTGCTAACAAAGCTGTTGAAGCAAAACCAGCTTCAATTGAAGAACTTTACGCTCTTGAAATTGATGTTGAAACTGCCCGCGTTAAAATAGGTGATGCGATCATCGAAAAAACAGGTAAAATCGGCGAGAAAATCGGCGTATCTAAATATGAAGTAGTTAACGGCGAGAAAGTTGTTGCTTACATCCACGGTAACTACCGTTTAGGTGTATTGGTAGCATTAAGCGCTGATAGTGCAGGTGCCGAAGATGCAGGTAAAGACGTAGCTATGCAAATTGCTGCCATGAACCCTATCGCTTTGGATAAAGATGGTGTTGACGCTTCAGTAATTGAGCGCGAGCTTGAAATTGCTAAAGAGCAAATCCGTGCAGAAGGTAAACCAGAAGCAATGGTTGAAAAAATTGCTGCCGGTAAACTGAACAAATTTTACAAAGACTCAACCCTGTTAAACCAGGAGTTTGTGAAAGACTCGTCTAAGAGCATTTCACAGTTCCTTGACTCGGTTGAAAAAGGCCTTACAGTAACCGCCTTTAAGCGAGTAGCTTTAGGAGCTTAATTATATTATCCCCCGATGAAAATCGGGGGATTTTTTTTGCCCTGTTGGTTCGCCTTCAAAATCATGTCATTGCGAGGAGGAACGACGAAGCAATCGCACGCTATACGGGGCGTTCATGCACAGTTGGCGATTGCCACGCTATGCTCGCAATGACATAATGGTTAAATACGTAATTATTAAATCATGTCTACCCTCGCCCTCCACAACCTCAAACTCATCTCGGCCGGTACCATCGCCGAAGGCAAAGCCGTTTTAATTTCAAACGGTGTCATCACCGATATTATTGAGGAAACCACCATCCCCGGAGATATCGAAAAGAAAAACCTCAACGGTGCCTACCTTGCCCCCGGATTTATTGACCTGCAGATTTACGGCAGCGGCGGTAAACTTTTTGCCGGTACGCCAACTGTTGAGGCACTTGAGCAGTTAGAGAATGATTTGCTGAACCAGGGAACCATTGGTGTATTTGCCACTATCGGCACCAACACCAATGATATTGTAGAAACCGGTATTGAAGCCGCTAAGATCTATCGCGAAAAGAGTAGAGGTGCTTTTTGGGGATTACATCTGGAAGGACCTTATTTAAACCCTGCCAAAAAAGGTGCCCATCCCGAAAAGTTTATCAAAAAGGCTACTTTGGCCGAGGTCAAAAGCTGGATTGAAAAAGCTGATGGCGTAATTAAAATGATCACCATAGCCCCCGAACTGCAGGACCAGGAAGTGATTGATTATTTATATGAGCAGGGCCTTATCATATCATCGGGGCATAGTAATGCTACTTATGCCGAAGGGAAATCGTTTTTAAAGAAACCGGTGCAGGCAGTTACACACCTGTTTAACGCTATGCCATCTATGCACCACCGTGAGCCCGGTTATATCCCCGCGATTTTTGAAGAAAGGCCTTATACCAGTATCGTGGCTGACGGCATCCATGTTGATTTTGCCATGGTGCGTTTAGCTAAACGCGAACTTGGTGATAAGCTTTTCCTGATCACCGATGCGGTTACATCAACTAAAGAAGGTGCTTACCAGCACGAGCTAAGGGGCGACAGGTATACAATGCCCGATGGTACGCTATCAGGCTCATGCCTTACGATGCTTAAAGCGGTAGAAAACTGCGTAAAAAAGGTTGGTATTGATTTGGTCGAGGCTGTAAACATGGCATCATTATATCCTGCCGAGCTGGCTTCACAAACAAAGAAGGGTAAAATCGAAAAAGGCTTTGATGCCGACCTTGTTGTTTTTAATGCTGATTTTGAGGTGCTTGAAACAATATTAAGCGGCAATTTTTTAACAAAGACAACATAAAATTTTAACACTGAAATTTATTCGCTATTTTTGGCGAACTACTCCCGTATGAACAGAGCTTTATCAATTCTTGATATCAACAAAAGCAGGTTTCATCTATTTCTATTATTAGCAAATCACACCAAATGAAATACAAAAGAATATTACTGAAACTTTCGGGCGAATCGCTGATGGGCGCAAGACAATATGGTATTGATAATAACCAGGTTTTGCAGTATGCTCATGACATTAAAAACGTTTATGATGCCGGTATTGAGATTGCGGTAGTTGTTGGGGGCGGTAATATTTTCAGGGGATTGAGTGCCGAAAAATCGGGCATGGAACGCGCCCAGGCCGATTATATGGGGATGCTTGCAACAGTGATTAACTGTATGGCGCTGCAAAATGCTTTAGAAAGTATTGGCGTGGAAACCCGCCTGCAATCGGCCATCAAAATGGAGCAGATCTGCGAGCCTTACATCCGTCGCCGTGCTATGCACCACCTGGAGATGGGCAAGATCGTAATCTTCGGTGCAGGTACAGGCAACCCTTATTTCACTACCGATACTGCCGCTTCATTACGTGCAATTGAAATTAAAGCCGACGTGGTATTGAAAGGTACCCGCGTTGATGGTATCTATACTGCCGATCCGGAAAAGGACCCGACAGCAACCCGTTACGATGAGATCACATTCCAGGAAGTATATGACAAAGGCCTTAACGTAATGGATATGACTGCCATCACCCTGTGCCAGGAAAACAAACTGCCAATCATCGTATTTGATATGAACAAAGAAGGCAATTTCATGAAAATTGCCAAAGGCGAAGATATTGGTACGCTGGTGAAATAAAGAGCTGAAAGCCGAAGGCGAAAAGCGTGAAAACACTAATCCTTTAGAGCTTTCAGCCTTTAGCTTTGGGCTTTAAGCTAAAAATAAAAGGACGCCTTTTACCGGGCGTCCTTTTATTTTTAGCGGCTAACTCTTATTTAGCGTCATTGACAGCTTTGATGGCGTCATCAGCAGCTTTTGCCGATGCATCATCTTTCATGGTAGTACGTGAGGCTTTGATCCCTTCCAACTGGGTAACTATAAAAGGTGCTGCACCGTAAACTTTAAATTTAATGCCGGCCTCTTTCAGTTGGTCAATACCTTGCTGAGCATATTCGGGCTTATTAACCTTAGCTGTCATATCGGCGAAGTTTTTAAGCGTATTGAATTTTTCCTGGATGCCGGCTTCTGTAAATGCATGGTAAACAAATGGCCACTCGGCATCATTACCATTAGCGGTGTACAGGTTGGTAATAGCGGTTGTTAACGCGCCTTTATTGTCTTTTTCGAGGCCTTTGGCTAAGCTTAACGCTTTGGCCGGATCAAGTTGTGCTATAGCATTTAAAGCAGCTCCTTGCACTGCATATGATTCGCTTGACATAGCCTGTGTAAACAAGGTCATATTACCGCTTGCCTTCAATTTACCTAAAGCAGTAATAGCAGCAGCCCTTACCAGCGTGTTATTATCGGTTTGTGCTAATGAGATCAATATTGGCTGAGCTGCATTACGCACATCATCTTTAGTAAGGTTTAATGCCCTGATGGTTTTGATGCGCAAGCCATAGTATTTATCTTTTAAAGCAGCAATCAGGATCTTTTGCGCTTGCGGGCGGGTTTGATCTGATGCAGCAGCATCTATTGCCTCAAAGCGGTCGAGGTAATTAGGAGCGTTGAAATACTGGAATGAAAACTCATCAATGGTTTTTGCGTCAGTTTTTTTGGTTAGCAGGATTTTATCGGCATCAACATTCACCAGGTCTGGTTTGCCGGCCAGTTGATAGCTGATTGAATCTACCTTGTCATTCATCCATTCTTTATGACGCACCTTTTTGCCACCCTGGTAAATATCAATAGCCATAGGCAGTTTAAAGGTTTGCCCATCCTGCGTTTGTTTCAGGTAAACAGTTTCGGTTTTGGTGGCCTCATCCCATTTGTAACTAATGTTCAATATCGGGTGACCGGCACCGTAATACCATTGGTTAAAATACCAGTTTAGGTCCTGGCCGCTGGCTTCTTCAAACGCTAAACGTAATTGCTGTGCTTCGCCGTTTTTGAAAGCGTTTGTTTTCAGGTAAATGTTGAGTCCTTTATAAAACGCGGCATCTCCTAAATAGTTACGGAGCATATTAAGGATACGGCCACCTTTTTGGTAGGTTACGGCGTCAAAAACATCCTCTTTATCGGCATAATAAAAACGCACCAGGTTTTTAGTGCTTGCACCCTGCGAACGCAGATAGCTTTGCATATCTGCATAATTATGAGCATCGGCCTCGTCTTTGCCGTATTTGTGCTCGGCCCAGATGGTTTCGCTAAAGTTGGCGAATGATTCGTTTACGGTAAGGTTGCTCCAGCTTTCGGCGGTAACATAATCGCCAAACCACTGATGGAAAAGTTCGTGAACAATGGTGCTGCGACCATTGTTAAAGTTAGCATCTATCAGTTCGCGGTGGGTAGCCTGTACGTAATCGCCGTGAAGGGTAGCCGACGTATTTTCCATAGCGCCACTCACGTAATCGCGTACTACAATTTGTGAATATTTGACCCACGGGAAATCGACGCCTAAAGTTTTTGAATAAAAGTCGATAGCTTCCGGTGTAAAACCGAAGATTTCTTTAGCGTAAGGAGCGTATTTAGGCTCAAGGTAATAACTTACTTCTTTATCTTTCCATTTGTCTTTATAGATCTTAAAATCGCCAACGGCCATCATAAACAAATATGGCGAATGCGGTAATTCCTGTTTCCAGGTATCGGTGCGGGTACCATCGGCGTTAGTTTTTTGAGCGGTTAGTTTACCGTTTGATAAGGTCACGTATTTTGCCGGTACGGTCATCGAGATCTCTTCGGTAGTTTTTTGGCTTGGCTTATCAATGGTAGGGAACCAGGCTGATGAACTTTCGGTTTCGCCCTGCGTCCAGATTTGGGTTGGTTTATCCTTCTCGGTGCCATCGGGGTTAATAAAATATAAACCTTTGGCATCGTTAATAGCCGCGCTGCCTTTTTCTTTCAGCTCATTGGGTTTGGCAGTATAGTCAATGTAAATGGTATAGTTTTCGTTGTTGTGGTAAACCTTGTCCAGTTTAATGGCTACAGAAAGGCTATCCTGATAAGTGAATTTTAACGGAACGTTTTTGCCGTTTTTTACTACCGAAATGTTTTTAAGGTCCATGCCTTTGGCATCAAGCCTTAAGCTGTCGGCTGGGTAAAAGTGGGGTTTTAACGTAACCCATTCCTTGCCATACAGGTAACGTTTTTTGTAATCGAAACGAACATCAAGTTTAGTGTGAATGAGGTCGTTGATTTTGGTTGGTACGGCCCGGTAAATTTTTAGAGCCGGGTTTTCGGCGGGAGGTGTTTGCTGCCCGTAAGCAGTTGCCATAGCTGTGGTAAGCACACACGACAGCATGAGTTTTGTAATTAATTTGCGATCAGTCATATATAGTACAAAAAGTTTGCTTTTTACAAGCTGTAAGGATAGTTAATTTTCAAATATACATCCCCGCAGCGAAAATGTTTTGTGCGTAAATCACCTATGACGCGCAGGACGGTATTATGTTACGGGGAGTGACTGGTTTTTTGACAGACTTTAAGGATGGAAGGCACAAATAAGCCGGAATTTAACCGTTGTACAATACCTGGGCCAGCAGGCAGCAGAGGGGTTAACAGGGTTAACATAAATTTGGGTTTTTATTAGCTAAATAAATGACAATCAGATTTTTAACAGAAAATGAGTGTTAACCCCGTTTTTGTTAAAAATATTTGGTTGTAGTGGATGTTTTTATACCCGCTCATGCTAAAGAATAACTCTGCTTAAAACCGAACACCAGATGTACGCTTTCGTACAGTTATTGTAGATTGTTTTATATAAAATTCTGATTTTTAATTGTTTACATAAGTGGCATGGCTTTTATCTACCAAAACAGTAGTGTACTGCCTTTTGATAAACTAAATGCCTGTTGAGATATGAACTTAGATGACCGCGTTTGGAACCTGGCTTCAAAGAAGTTAGCCAACGAAGCTTCGGAAAAGGAACTGGAGGAGCTAAACGCTTTGCTGGCCAAAAATCCTGAACTGCATAGCCACTTAAAGTTAATGTCGAAATGGTGGGATGACGGAGAGGAAAAGCCGGCGGGCAATGGTTCGGCTTTGTTCAGCAAAATCAAGGCAAAAATTAAAGATATTGAGGAGGAAAAGCCATCAGAAGCCGCAACAGGGGATTCGCTTTCCGCCAAACAGGTGAAAGCCCCGCAGCACAATTATAACATCAAAAAATCAAGACAACATAAACCGTTTTCAAACAATATAGCCATGATCAAAAATTACCTGAAGGTAGCCTTAAGGCAGCTGAGTAAACAAAAAATGTATGCTGCTATTAAAATCGGCGGCTTTGCGTTTAGTATCGCGGCCTGCCTCTTAATTGCCCTTTACATTCGCGATGAGTTAAGCTTTGATAAAAGCTACCCTAATGCCGCTAATGTTTACCGTTTGCTTGGGCATTACCACGATGGCTCGATAGATGAAAAAGGTGTTGACTGGCCTTCGGTGATGGCCAAGGTGATTAAACAGGACTATCCGGAAGTAGAGAAATCAGGTCGCTTAATGCCAAATTCGCTGTTTTGGGGTGCAGGTGCCAATGAGTTAAAGCGTGCAGACCAGGCCGATAATACCCACGAAGAAGGTTTTGCCTATGCCGACCAGGGCCTGATAGATATTTTGAACCTGCCCATGGTTTACGGCGACCCAAAACATGCCTTAAGCGAGCCATTGAGCATGGTAATTTCAAAAAGCAAGGCTGATAAATATTTCCCGGGCCAAAACCCGGTAGGTAAGGTGATGTACCTTAATAATAACAAAACCAGGCCTTTTAAAATAGCTGCGGTAATGCAGGATATCCCCGGCAATTCGCATCTGCACGACTTTAAGTTTTTCATCACCCTTGCCGGTGTTGAATTCTGGAATGGCGAACAGGCTACCTGGGATGCCAATAACTACCATATATACATGGCGCTGAAACCCGGCACCAACATAGCGCAGTTTAGTAAAAAGGTTAACGATGGCATCCTGAAAAATTACTACATCCCCAATATGACACGTAACGGCGATAAACGGGCCAGCAGGGTAATGAGTATGTTTAATTTGATGGTACAGAACGTACAGGATATCAATCTGCGTTCGTATGATGTTCATGATGGCATGTCGCACGGGGATATCCGTTTTGTATGGTTGTTTGGAGCTGTGGCAGGTTTTATCCTGGTTATTGCCTGCATCAATTTTGTTAATCTGTCCACAGCCAAATCGGCTAACAGAGCAAAGGAAGTGGGTTTACGCAAGGTTGTTGGTTCGCAGCGAAGCGGATTGATTCGGCAGTTTTTGTCCGAATCGTTATTGTATAGCTTTTTCTCGTTTGTATTAGGCTTGATCCTCGCCTGGGCCTTGCTGCCATATTTTAATACACTGGCATCCAAATCGCTTGTTATGCCATGGGCTGCCTGGTGGTTAGTGCCGGTTATATTGATATCGGCATTTTTAATTGGTATTGTGGCGGGCATTTACCCTGCGTTTTACTTGTCGGGCTTTAAACCTGCCGAAGTACTTAAAGGCAATTTAAGTAACGGAAGTAAAAGTTCGGTATTGCGGAATGTGCTGGTAGTTTTCCAGTTTGCTACATCTATTATCCTCATCATCAGTACTGTAGTTATTTATAACCAGATGCAGTACCTGCTTAACAAAAAAGTAGGTTTTGAAAAAGACCAGGTGGTGATGATACAAGGTACCAACACGCTCGATAACCAGGTGAAACCGTTTAAAAATGAATTGCTGAAGCTATCTACCGTAAAAAGCGCTTCAATCAGCGATTTTCTCCCGGTATCGGGCACCAAACGTAATGGCAACCAATTTTATATTGAGGGAAGGGAAAAGATCGACCCGACTGTAGGCGGTCAGTTTTGGGATGTGGATCATGATTATCTCAAAACACTGGGTATTAAACTGGTAGCCGGCCGCGATTTTATCCCCGATATGAAAACCGATTCGCAGGCGGTGATCATTAATCAAATGATGGCTAACAAACTCGGACTTAAAAATCCGGTAGGAAAGAAGATAGTTAACTACGGGCCGGCTAAAACCATTATCGGCGTGGTACAGGATTTTAATTTTAATTCCATGCGCGATGGTATTGAACCCTTGGTGATGCACTTAAGTCCAAGCGAATCAATAGTATCAGTAAAAATAAAAGCCGGCGATGTAAAAAAAGCGCTCGGCCAAATCACTGCAACCTGGAAACAGTTTGCACCCAATCAGCCCATCAGGTACACTTTTATGGACGAGCGTTTTGCCAGTATGTATGCCGATGTGCAGCGTATGGGCCGCATCTTTACCAGTTTCGCGGTATTGGCCATTATTATAGCCTGTCTTGGTCTGTTTGCTTTAGCCGCCTTTATGGCCGAGCAGCGCAGCAAGGAAATCGGGATACGTAAGGTGTTGGGTGCAACCGTTGGTAATATCACCACTATGTTATCTGTGAATTTTGTAAAACTGGTATTTATTGCCATTGTGATAGCAACACCTATAGCCTATTATGCAATGACCAAATGGCTGCAGGATTTTACTTATCGTGTGCCATTAAGCTGGTGGATGTTTGCCCTCGCCGGTGTAGCAGCAATTATGATCGCGCTGCTAACAGTAAGCTATCAAAGTATTAAAGCCGCGTTGATGAACCCGGTGAAGAGTTTGAAAACGGAATAATAGAATTTGGGATTTCGGATGTTCGATTTCGGAATTGTCTGAACCTGGATTTATTGGATTTGCCGGATTACAGGATTTGTTGATCAGGGCAGAAAATCGCGCGAATCAACAAAATACTCCCAAATCCCGGTTCAGACAGCGTTAGGGATTGAAGCGGATACCGGCCATGTGGCTAAGGCCTTGCGCAGTATGAGCGTAAAGCCCGGGCCGAAGGTAACGCCAATATTGATTTGAGATTTCGGATGTTCGATTTCGGAATTTATAAATAGCATTTATGTCATTGCGGGGAGGAACGACGAAGTAATCTCATGCTATACAAAGGGGCTCTGCTTCCGTGCGATTGCCGCGCTATCGCTCGCAACGACATGGTTGAAAGTAATAATGAACAAGTGAACCATTGAACGAATAGTATGTTAAAAAGTTATTTAAAAACAGCATGGCGGTTTTTGTTGAAAAACAAAACATTCAGCCTTATCAACATTGTGGGCCTGGCTACAGGTACTTTGTGCTGCCTTTACATTTTGCTTTATGTACAGGAACAGTACAGCTATGATAAGCAGCATAAAGATGTTAAAGATTTGTACCGCATCACTACAACGCTTGAGCTAACCGGCGATAAGCACGATGGGGCTGCAAGTTCGCCGCCTATTGCACCGGCCATGAAAAATGATTTTGGCGAGGTTTTGCAGTTTACCCGTGTAGTAGATGCCGAAGGCCTGGGCGCTAAAGAGCATTTGTTACGATACAAGGGAAAGTCGTTTTACCAACAGAATGCTGTGTATGTCGATTCGACTTTTTTCGAGATGTTTAACTATCATTTTGTTGCCGGTAATGCTGGTAAAGTGCTGAATGAACCTTATTCGCTTGTACTGCTGAAACCGGTTGCCGATAAGCTTTTTGGTTCCGAGGATCCAATAGGTAAAATGATATTGATGGATAATGCTTTCGGAAAGCATGATTTTAAGGTTACTGGTGTTGTTGACGAAAGCGCGGGCCAATCGCATATTAAAACCAACATGTTTATGGCCATGAACAGCGGTGGTGCAGGTGAATATGTAAGGCGTAACAATGCCTGGGCGGGTAATAACTTTTTGTATGCTTATGTAAAACTTCGGCCCGATGCCAATGCGGCTGCCCTGGAAAAAAAGCTGCCTGAATTTTTGAATAAATATGGTGCCGATCAGCTAAAAGCCATCGGCATGAAAAAGGCCCTGCACCTGCAACCGGTAACCAGTATTCATACTACACCAGGGCACGAACATGAATTGACCAAAACGCTTGATCCGTCATTTTTATATATTATGATATTGGTGGCCGTGCTGATCCAGGTGGTGGCCTGTATCAATTTTATGAACCTATCAACCGCACGTGCGTCAAAACGTGCCAAAGAAGTAGGCGTACGCAAAGTAATAGGTGCGGGTCAGGGCGATTTGATGAAACAGTTTTTAGGTGAATCGTTCATGCTTACGCTAATGGGAGTAGCAATAGCATTGCCTTTATTAGTGGTATTACTGCCCTATTTAAACCATGTAACGCACAGCGATATCAAACTTACGTTTTTCAGTAATTATAAACTTTGGGTAATGTTGGCGGGTATGATACTGGTTACGGGTTTGGTAGCTGGTAGCTATCCTGCGTTTTACCTTTCGGCATTTAAGGCCATCAAGGTTATTAAGGGCAATTTTACCAATCATATTTCGGCAGGGGGGATCCGTAAATCGTTGGTGGTATTTCAGTTTGTACTATCAATTGTATTGATAACGGGTATTATTGTGATATACAGTCAGCTCAATTTTGTAAAGAACAAAGATCTGGGCTTCAATCCCGACCAAAAACTCATTTTTAATTTTTATACCAATACCACGCAAGGCAAAATGAATGATTTTGCCAACGACTTACGAGGCTTAGCCGAGGTAAAAATAGTAAGCAAGGCCGATAATTACCTGAGCCAATTTGTACCGCATGATCATGGGGTTTACACAGCCGGAGGCAACATGACCACGGCCACCGATGCGCAAAATATAGAAACTGACGAGTTTTTTGCTAAAGCCAACGGCATCAAAATTATTGCCGGCAGGGATTTCAGGATAGGTGACACCACCCGCGTGCTTATCAATGAAACGCTGTGTAAACGTTTGGGATTGAACCCGCAAACGGCCCCGGGCACCCGCCTATATACTCAATATGCACCTGATCCGGTAACTTTTGTAGAGGTGGCAGGCGTAATGAAAGATTTCAATTATAACTCGCTGCATATGCAGGTTAAGCCCTTTATGCTGGTTTACCGCAACGATCCGCGGAGCTTTAATATAATAGTGGTATCAACCGACAGTAAAAACTATAAGTCATTACTGAGCAAAATGGAAGCTCTGTGGCGTAAAGACGTAGCTGACGCCCCATTTGAATATTCGTTTTTAGATACCGAAGTGCAAAAGCAGTACGAAACCGAGGTTACGCTATCTCAAATTATCAATGCCTTTACCCTGATGGCCATAGTAATTTCATGCCTCGGCTTGTTCGGTCTGGCTGCCTTTAGTGCCGAACAGCGCAGTAAAGAGATAGGTGTACGCAAGGTATTAGGTGCGAGTGTAACCGGCATAGTACAACTGTTATCGAAAGATTTTGTAAAGCTGGTTTTGATAGCCCTTATTATTGCTACCCCGATAGCCTGGTGGGGGATGAGCAAATGGCTGCAGGCTTTTGAGTACCGGGTGCCTGTAAGCTGGTGGATGTTTGCCCTGGCTGGGGTGTTGGCTTTAATAATAGCCCTGTTAACAGTAAGTACACAAGCCATAAAAGCCGCGAGGATGAACCCGGTGAAGAGTTTGAAGGCAGAGTAGAGTGGTTAGAGGTTGGAGATTAGAGGTTAGGAAGATTTCGGAATTAAAAAGAGATAATAAGTCATGTCATTGCGAGGCGCCGGTCGGGTAGTGCGTGGGTGCGACGCGGCAATCTCGTTGTCAATGCATAAACGCCATGCAACGCGGTCGGGCTAAACGCAACGAGGTTGCCACGCTACGCTTGCAAAGATATGTAGCAAATACCAATGAACTAATGAACAAGTGAACCAATGAACTAAGTCATGTTAAAAAATTACCTTAAAATCGCGTTTCGCAACATTGTTAAAAACAAGGTACATGCCTTTATTAACATTGCGGGCTTATCGGTAGGTATGGCGGTGGCTATGCTTATCGGTCTCTGGATCTGGGATGAGCTGTCGTTTGATAAGTACCATAGTACATACAACAGTATGGGAAAAATTATGGTAAACCAGGTGTCGAACGGCGAAACAATTACTTTCAATTCGACCGTAGTACCGTTAAGCGCCGAATTACGCACCCGCTATGGCAGCGATTTTAAGCGGATTTCTCTTTTCTGGCCCGGGGCACATATTCTCGCAGTTGGCGATCAAAAAATAACGCAAACCGGCGGTTGGGCAGAAGCAGATCTGCCGGTAATGCTGGCGTTGAAAATGGTTAAAGGCGGTTACGCCGGGTTTAAGGATCCTTCGTCTATGATCATCTCCCAGTCAATTGCCAAAGCGTTGTTTGGTGATGCCGACCCGATCAATAAAACTATCAAGGCCGATAATAAAACTAACCTGAAGGTTATCGGTGTTTATGAAGATCTGCCGCGCAATACTACCTTTTGCGAAACGCGGTTCCTGATGCCTTTTTTTAACAAAAACAACTGGTGGAGCACTCAAACTGCTGCCTGGGATAATCATGGTTGTTCGTTATATGTTCAACTGGCTAATAAAGCCGACTTTGATAAAGTTTCGGCTAAGATAAGTAATGTGACCAAAGCGCATTTCAAGTCCTATGATGAAACTATACAGGTTCATCCCATGAGTAAATGGCACCTGTACAGTGATTTTAAGAACAGGAAGCCCGTAGGGGGCCGAATTGAAATGGTATGGTTATTTGGTATCATCGGTGTGTTTGTACTGTTGCTGGCCTGTATCAATTTCATGAATCTGAGCACTGCGCGCAGCGAAAAACGTGCTAAAGAGGTAGGGATCAGAAAGTCCATCGGTTCGTTACGCTCGCAGTTGATTAACCAGTTCCTGAGCGAATCTGTAGTGTTTTCCTGCCTGGCGTTGGTAGCCACCATCGGGATAATTTTGATAGCGCTGCCGTCATTCAATCACATTGCTGATAAACAAATAGCACTACCCTGGGGCAATACGTGGTTTTGGCTGATGATTTTAAGTTTTACATTGTTCACCGGTATTGTTGCCGGCAGCTATCCGGCGTTTTATCTGTCGTCATTTGAGCCTGTGAAGGTTTTGAAAGGAACATTTAAGGCCGGTCGTTTTGCCTCGTTGCCGCGAAAGGTATTGGTTGTTGTACAGTTCACCGTATCGATAACGCTTATTATAGGTACCATCGTTGTTTTCAGGCAGATTCAATATGCCAAGAACCGGCCTGTTGGCTATTCGCGGGCGGGACTGTTAACCATCGAAATGAATACCCCCGAAATTTACGGACATTATGAAGCTATGCGTAACGACCTGATCCAAACGGGAGCAGTTGAAGATATGGCCGAATCTAACAGCACAACCAACGAGATCTGGGCACGTAACGGCGGCTTTGAATGGGAGGGTAAGGACCCCAAATTTGAACCAACGTTTGCTTCAATTGCCGTAACTTACGATTATGGGCACACTGTAGGCTGGAAAATTACCCAGGGCCGCGATTTTTCGAGGAATTTCCCTACTGATACCGGCGGTTTTATCATGAACGAATCGGCAGTGAAAATGACTGGTCTTAAAAATCCGGTAGGTAGGGTGATCCGCTGGGGCGGCAAGTCCCATTTGGTTACCGGGGTTGTTAAGGATATGGTTATGGAATCGCCCTATAACAAGCCGGTTGCTTCAATATTTATGATGATTCCGGGTTGGGTTAACTTTATAACCTTAAGGGTTAAGCCAACTATGCCTATGCAGGAAGCTCTGAAAAAGATCGAACCGGTATTTAAAAAGTATAATCCTGGCAGTCCGTTTGATTTTAAGTTTAATGATGACGAGTATGCCAGCAAGTTTTCGGACGAGCAGCGGATAGGTAACCTGGCTACCATATTTGCGGTGTTGGCCATATTTATATCATGCCTTGGCTTGTTTGGCCTGGCCTCATTTGTGGCCGAGCAGCGCATTAAAGAAATCGGCGTACGCAAGGTGCTTGGCGCATCAGTAGCCAATCTGTGGCGGTTACTCTCAACCGAGTTTGTGGTGCTGGTAACCGTATCGCTGTTTATCGCCATACCGGCTGCTTATTATTACATGAGCAACTGGCTGCTCAAGTATGAATACCGGTCGGCCATAACATGGTGGATTTTCGCGGCGTCAGGAGCAGGGGCTGTAGTTATAACTTTATTAACAGTTAGTTACCATGCTATAAAAGCAGCGCTGGCCAACCCGGTTAAGAATTTGAGGAGTGAATAAGACCTCACCCAACCCTCTCCAAAGGAGAGGGCTACAAATTATTATTATTAAAATCAAAGATCCCTCCCCTTTGGGGAGGTTAGGAGGGGTAAATGTTTAAAAACTATTTAACCATTGCGTGGCGAAACCTTGTTAAGAACAAGGCGCATACGCTTATCAATATCACAGGCCTGTCGGTAGGGATGGCGGTGGCTATGCTCATTGGGCTCTGGATCTGGGATGAATTATCGTACAATAAAAATTTCGATAATTATGACCGTATTGTTCAGGTATGGCAAAATCAAACTTTTAATGGTGTAACCGGCTCACAAACGGCCATGCCGATACCTTTAGGTTATAAGTTGCGAAATGATTACAAGCACGATTTTAAATATGTAGTGCTCTCTTCCTGGAACTATGGGCATATCATGGCCTATGGCGACAAAAAACTTACTAAGGATGGAAGTTATATGCAAGCCGAGGCTCCTGATCTGCTAACTTTAAAAATGCTGAAGGGCACGCGTTCGGGCTTAACTGACCCATCATCTGTTTTACTTTCTGCTTCATTGGCTAAGGCTTTGTTTGGTGATGCCGATCCCATGCTTAAAACCATCAAAATTGATAATGTATGGAACGTTAAGGTGACCGGGGTTTACGAAGACATGCCGCATAATTCCGAATTTCGCGAACTTGGTTTTATCGCGCCATGGGATTTGTATATGACCACCGCCCCGTGGTTAAAACGGGCTGAAACACGCTGGGGCAATAACTCATGGCAAATCTTTGCGCAGCTGAAACCCGGGGTTGACGCTAACAAAGTATCGGCCGAGATCAAAGATCTTAAATTGCATGCTATCAAAGCCCAGGGCGATGATGTTGGCGCCAGCTTTAAACCGGTTGTGTTTCTGCATCCTATGAGTAAATGGCATCTTTACTCCAACTTTAAAGATGGCTTTAATGTTGGCGGCGATATCAAGTTTGTGTGGATGTTTGGCATTATCGGCGTATTTGTGCTGATGCTGGCCTGCATTAACTTCATGAACCTGAGTACTGCCCGTAGTGAAAAACGTGCCAAGGAAGTGGGGATCCGCAAAACGGTAGGCTCGTTAAGAAGTCAGCTGATCAGCCAGTTTTTTATTGAGTCGGTAATATTGGCTTTGTTCGCTTTTTTAATTTCGGTTTTGCTGGCGCAGCTTACACTGTCGTGGTTCAATGGCGTGGCCGATAAAACCATGCACATCCTTTGGGGTAACGCCGTTTTCTGGCTGCTGGGTTTAAGTTTCAGTATTATTACCGGGTTAATTGCAGGGAGTTACCCGGCATTTTATCTGTCGTCCTTTCAGCCGGTTAAGGTTTTGAAGGGCACATTCAAGGCCGGCCGTTATGCGGCAGTGCCGCGTAAGGTGCTGGTGGTATTACAGTTTGCTGTGTCGGTTACGTTGATCATCGGTACTGTCATAGTTTTCAGGCAGGTGCAGTTCACCAAGAACAGGCCTATTGGTTATGAGCGTACAGGGTTGGTGCAGATAGATATGCGTACTGATGAAATTCATAAACATTTTGAAGCCGTGAGGAACGATCTGCTTAAATCGGGTGCTATTATTGAAATTGCCGAGTCGGGCAGCCCGCTTACCGCGGTGTATTCAAACAATAGCGGCTTGAATTGGCGTGGCAAACCGGCCGGTTTGCAGGATGACTTCGCCACGATAACCCTTAGTCCGGAGTTTGGCAAAGTTGCCCAGTGGAAATTAATTGAAGGCCGCGATTTTGAACGCAATAAAGTGGGCGACTCGTCAAGCATGATTGTAAATGAAACTGCCGCCCGTTTCATGAATTTTAAGCACGCTGTTGGCGAAACGATAGACTGGGGCAAAAAATACAAGATCATAGGTGTGATAAAGGATATGATCATGTCGTCGCCATATGAGCCGGTTAAGTCGTCGATTTTTGTGCTGGATAATGATCCGGGCGGGCTTGTCGATATCCGTTTAAATCCCAAAATGAGTGCCCACGATGCCATTGCCCAAATTGAGACCGCTTTTAAACAGTATGCCCCGGGCAGCCCTTTCGAATATAAGTTTACCGACGAAGAGTATGCCCGTAAATTCACCAATGAGGAACGTATAGGCAAACTGGCAGGATTCTTTACCTTGCTGGCTATTTTTATCAGTTGTATGGGTTTATTCGGTATGGCATCATTCATGGCCGAACAACGCACCAAGGAAATTGGCGTACGCAAAGTGCTGGGCGCATCGGTATTTAGTTTGTGGCAGCTGATGTCGAAGGAGTTTGTGATCCTTGTGTCAATATCTTTATTATTTGCTATCCCAACAGCTTACTACTTTATGGAGGGCTGGTTGCAGGAATATAAGTATCGCGCCGTATTATCATGGTGGATATTTGGCCTTACCGCAATAGGAGCTATTGCAATAACACTGCTGACTGTAAGTTATCAAAGTATAAAAGCAGCCTCTATGAACCCGGTGAAGAGTTTGAAAACAGAGTAGAGAGACTAGTGGTTGGAGATTAGAGGTTAGATGGATTTCGGAATTGTCTGAACCTGAATTTATTGAATTAATGAATTATTAGAATAGGAGAACAGAGAATTCTATAAATTCTTTAATTCAATAAATTCGAGTTCAGACAGCATCAAAAAAAGAGCTGAAGGATTTTCCCTCAGCTCTTTTTTGTTTTTTAGCTTTCTGCTTTAGGCTTTCAGCTTAATTAGCAGTATTGTTCAAACGCATCGATCAGGTTATCGGCAATCATTTGCGCCGGGCGACCTTCAATCTGGTAGCGCTCAATAATATGAACCAGTTTGCCATCTTTAAACAGCGCCATAGCCGGTGACGACGGTGGATAAGGCAGCATATAGTTACGTGCAGCATCAACTGCTTCTTTTTCCATGCCTGCAAAAACAGTTACCAGTTTATCAGGGTGTTTGCCGTTTGCAGCGGCAATTTTAGCAGCCGGGCGTGCATTTGCTGCAGCACAACCGCATACCGAGTTAACCATTACAAATACTGTACCTTCGCTTTCAATAGCGCTTTTTACAGCATCGGCATCTTTTAATTCCTCAAAACCAACCCTCGTCAGATCTTCCCGCATCGGGGCTACTAAATATTCAGGATACATCATTTCTTTTTTGCTTTACAATAAAATCAGTGTTACAAAAATAAGAAATGATACTTGTTTTACGTTTATAAAAACGCAATAATAACAATTGGTTGACGAATAACGTAGAAGGCTATTCTATTGATAACCTGTTTACATACATTTAATATTGTTTTATTAACAGTAATTTTTAACTTGCATTCCCTAACTTATTTGAATTTGATGAAACTTAAAACATCTGATATTAGTACTGTTGTTATCATCAACAAAAATCAACAGCATACAAAATCATTACAAATAAAAACCAAACACCTTAACAGGCTTAAACACTATGCATGGAGCATTGCAGCTGTTGTTGCGGTACTGAGTGGTTTGGTGTTTTATCTTCATCAAAAAAGCGCTGCACAGGAGACCGAAAACCAAAAATTGCAAGCCCAGATAGCTAAACTAAAAGGTACCATGCCCGTAGCTGTTAAGGCGCAGGCTAATACACAAGGTAATGCGCAATCATACATCCAGTCTATCGAGGTTAAGCTTAAAACCATTAACGAATATTTAAGAAGGCGCGGACTGAAGGGCTTTGCCATAAAAGGCACTGGTGGCAGCGGCAATAATGAAGCAGCTAAACTTCCGGATACCGAAGCTTACAGCCTTTATGATGATTATCTGAAGCATTTAACAAGCACTATAGCATTTACCCCGATGGGTTACCCGAGGATTAGCTCTTTTACCTCATTTTTTGGTTACAGGAGCGACCCTTTTGATTCGGAACATGCCGAGTTTCACCCTGGTATTGATTTTCAGGGCCATCGTGGCGATGAGGTAAAATGTACGGCCAGCGGCAAAGTTGTTTTTGCAGGATGGGCAGGTGGTTATGGTAATTGTATCCGCATAAAACACATCAATAACCTGGAAACATTGTACGGACACCTTTCAAAAATTGAAGTAAAGGTTGGTCAGGAGGTTACGGTTGGCGATAATATCGGTAAAGTAGGCTCAACCGGCCATTCAACAGGTACACACCTGCACTATGAGGTGCGCAAAAATGGCAAGCCTGTTAATCCTGTAAATTTCTTAACCCTGAATAAATAAGTTTTAAGTCGGAAGTCTTAAGTCGTTAGTCGAAAACTCTGTTGGCAGATTATTTGCAACCAGGCGATTAACAGTATTTGACTTAAGGCTTATCACTTTAAACTTAAGACTTAGAAAAACATGGCTATTTTTTCAAAAAAAGACAAGGTTGCGCTTGATCTGCAGGCAATTTCAACCCTTATTAGTGCAGGCAGTATACTTGACGGCCACCTGAAAGCCCCTGCTTTTGCACGCATTGACGGATTGGTTAACGGTGATGTCACGGTTGATGAAGGCCTGATCCTTGGCGAAAAAGGAGAGGTTAGGGGTAACATCAATACCAAAGAGATATTTGTTTACGGTACGGTGAGGGGTGATATCAACACCGCATCGCTTGAAATAAAAGCTACCGGCCGTGTTACCGGCGACATTAAAACCCAGAATCTGGCCGTTGAAAACGGCGGGGTATATAATGGCAACCTCACTATGCAACAGGCGGAGGCTCAAAAGCAGTTGCAGGCGTAAGGCTTATTTTAAGTTAAAAGTCGTATCTTTATTTTATTATGACTACGATGACTTTAAATGTACCGGATGCGCTTGAAAAAGAGCATGATGAAACTGTGCGTTTTCTTGCCGCAAAGTTATATGAAGCGGGTAAATTATCATTGGGGCAGGCTGCCGAAATGTGTGGACTGTCTAAAGTTGATTTTCCGGCAGTATTAGCTGAGTTTAATGTAAACTATATACAATACAGCTACGATGATATATTGGCAGATATAGCCCGGATCAATGGTTGAATATGCTGTTATTACCGATGCCAGCTGTTTGATTTTGTTAGATAATATTCAAGCACTCCACATTCTTCAATCCGTTTACAATCATATCTTAACTACGCCGCAAGTCGCTGCTGAGTTTAAAAAATCTCTGCCCGAATGGATTCAGGTAATGCCGGTAAAAAACAGTCAATTAATAGATACTTACAGTTTGCAAGTTGATTTAGGTGAAGCAAGTGCTATAGCTTTAGCTCAGGAGCTTCCTGATGCGTTACTTATCGTAGATGATTTTAAAGGCAGGCGTCTCGCCGCCCACTTAATATTAAATTCACAGGCACCCTGGGTGTTTTGATCGCGGCTAAACAGCAAAATAAAATTCCTTCGCTAAGGCCATATTTGAATTGATTAAGTCGACTAATTTTCGAATTGATCCATTATTGTTAGAACAGATATTGAAAGATTTAGAAAATTAATACCTGTTTGGCTTTTTTTGTTACCGGTTAATTTATTGGTATCCTCAAGCACCCAAACCAAACATTTCATTTTCACGAGGATATAAGTTAACTTTGCACTCTCAAAAATAAAATCGATATGTCATCAGTAGAAACTGCATTCGTTAAATACAAAGTAAAAGATCTGTCGCTGGCAGAGTGGGGCCGTAAGGAAATTGAACTGGCTGAGGCTGAGATGCCTGGCCTGATGGCTTTGCGTAAAGAGTACGGTCCGAGCCAGCCGCTTAAAGGTGCAAGGATTGCCGGCTGCTTACACATGACCATCCAAACCGCTGTTTTAATTGAAACGCTGATTGCACTTGGTGCCGAAGTTACCTGGTCGTCATGTAATATATTCTCAACCCAGGATCACGCTGCTGCTGCTATTGCTGCTGCAGGTATTTCTGTTTATGCCTGGAAAGGTATGAATGCCGAAGAGTTTGACTGGTGCATTGAGCAAACTTTATTTTTTGGCGAAGAACGCCAGCCACTTAACATGATCCTTGATGATGGTGGCGATTTAACCAACATGGTACTGGATAAATATCCTGAGCTGGTTGCTGCTATCAAAGGTTTATCTGAAGAAACTACTACCGGTGTACACCGTTTATATGAGCGCATGAAAGCAGGTACCCTGCCAATGCCGGCAATTAACGTTAACGATTCGGTTACCAAATCGAAATTTGATAACAAATACGGTTGCCGCGAATCATTAGTTGATGCTATCCGTCGTGCTACCGACGTAATGATGGCCGGTAAAGTAGCCGTTGTTTGTGGTTATGGTGACGTGGGTAAAGGATCTGCCGATTCATTACGCAACTCAGGTGTACGTGTTATTGTTACCGAAATTGACCCGATTTGTGCTTTGCAAGCTGCAATGGAAGGTTTTGAAGTTAAAAAACTAAGCACTGCTATCACTGAAGCTGATATCGTAGTTACTGCTACAGGTAACAAAAACATTGTACGTGAGCAACACTTCCGTGCA
The DNA here is from genome assembly GCF_047324315.1 of Mucilaginibacter sp. Mucisp86. NCBI lineage: Bacteria > Pseudomonadati > Bacteroidota > Sphingobacteriia > Sphingobacteriales > Sphingobacteriaceae > Mucilaginibacter > Mucilaginibacter sp. Mucisp86. Next base: position 1,489,884 of record NZ_CP168503.1, on the reverse strand, counting down.
TTGAAAGATAAAGCTATCGTTTGTAACATCGGTCACTTTGACAATGAGATTGACATGGCCTGGTTAAACGGTGCTTATGGCAATACCAAAGTGGAGATTAAACCACAGGTTGATAAATATACTATCGAAGGTAAAGACGTTATTGTATTAGCCGAAGGTCGTTTGGTTAACTTAGGTTGCGCAACCGGCCATCCTAGCTTCGTAATGAGTAACTCGTTCACCAACCAAACTTTAGCACAATTGGAGCTTTGGACAAACGGTGCTGCTTACGAAAACAAAGTTTACACCCTGCCAAAACACCTTGATGAAAAAGTAGCCCGCTTACACCTTGCTAAAATTGGTGTTGAGTTGGAAGTACTTGACCAGGATCAGGCCGAGTACATTGGCGTAACTGTTGAAGGTCCGTTTAAACCGGAGTACTACAGGTACTAAATTAGGTTAAAGGATAAAGGCGAAAGCCGAAAGGTTTTTTGCTTTGACAATATGAGAGGCATGGTTTTAAAAATCATGCCTTTTTTATTGCTATATCGGTGTTTGGGATGTGTTGTAATTATTTGAAATCAATTTTTTTTGAACCTTTACCATATCATTCGATTATAGGCCGCTAAGCAAAGATTCTGTGTTACTTTGAGAGGTTGTTTCCTGTTCAATCAGTTTAATCATTTCTTTCGCTTTAATATAAGATAACTCAGTTTCAAAAATGACAGCGTCGATTAAAATTTTATTTATCAAGTTTAAATTATCAAGAATCAAAGTGTTTTTTAGGATAGAGTCATCATCTATTACTAAATAGCCCCTATCAATCAATAAACGAAATTTGGTTAATAAAGGGTATTCGATACGCAAGCTGTCTTTGCTGTATTTTCGATATTTCAATATTTCACTTTTCTTTGAGCGAAGAATTAAAAGTATATTTAATCTGCGATTATCTACAGCTTGTAAGGACGCTATTTCTAACTCTTTATGATTTGCTGTATCAGATAGGAGCCTATGTGCGATTTGCACGCCATTGTTATTCTTCGCATGTTTTTTCATAAACGAGTGAGCAGGCTCGTCTTCAAACTGCCAATCATCTCCTACATATAAAATCTGTCCTGAAGTGGAAAATGTGCATTCATTGAAGGTAATTAACTCGTCTTCAATTACATCACTTCTTATTGCCTGTAATTTTTCTTGACGAGATATTAACTCCTTTAACAAAGGGAATATTATTATGTCCCTAAATGATTTATAATCAATATCATAGTATATATCTAAAACATTATAGTAGGTATCCGTATCCCTATTTTGAGATATCTTTTCCAAGATTTTTGTTTGCATCTGCTTCGAATCAAGGTAAATAAACTGAGCAGCAAAATATTCTTGTAACGATTTATGAGACCATCTATAATAGATACCATCCTTAGTGAAAAGAGGAACGGTGCTTATTACATCTTTTAGGAAATCAGATTCTTTAAATTTTAACCCGCTACAAAAATCTAAACTTTTCGAAATTAGATTTAACAGTTCGTCCTTGCTAAATTCGATTTTTTGAACTTGCAAACAAGAATATCCAATAAATCGAAGTACTCGGTGGAAGTCGTCTATATCTAATTTGCTGTATTTATCATGCATGTATGAATCTCCTTTGGTTAAATCATGGGATTCAAAATTTGCGTCATATACTTGTCTATAAAATAAATGTTTCTTAAAAGGAATGACTTGTTTATATTCAAAAGCTGTAAAAAGTAATGATACAAGAAGAGGGTTTACTAAGAATTCTTCAATATTTCTAAATTCGGTCTCCTTTAATTTTTTAATTAAAAGCGTAGAAATTTTTCCATTTTTATCATAATTTTTTAAGAGCTTATATGCCTCGTTTTTATTTAAGGGTTCGATAGAGAATTGTTGAAATTCGCCAAATCCAGACAGCGCGCTTTCTGGTCTTGAAGTCATAAAGAATCTGTTTCCGTTGGCTTTTGAAGTGAATTGTTGTAAGTCTTGAGCAACTTTATCTCTATCTGATAGGGGGATTTCGTCGAATCCGTCTAAGAAAAAAATAAAATCGCCCTGCGTAAGAAGTTCGAGAAGCAGCTTTTCATCAAATAGCTTATTAATAGAGCTGAGTTGCTCATGTAATTCTTTGAGAATGGTTTTGTCTTTATTTAGACGTCTCAATTCAATAATAATGGGAATGCCAATTGAGTTATCAATAACGTCTAAAAGGATTCTTTTAACCAATGTCGATTTTCCCATGCCCGCGGTATCTGTAATTAGCACTTTTTTATATTTGATTGCTAATTGAATGGGGAAGCCATCTATTTTATATTTTTTTTTTCTTTCTTTTTCGGATACTTCTTTAATAGTAAGAGGTATAAAAAGATCTTTTAATAGTTTTTCTGAGTTACTAAAGACCAAGGTGTTTATCACAGAGTATTTAGTATATGTCCTTTCAAAATATTCTGTTAAATATTTTTCAATTCCAATAATGTTTTTCTTGTATTCTAAGGATAATTCATCTTTAACCTTTTCAAGTTTTTTTGATAAAAATGTATCGACAAAAAGCTTTATAATGGGAGCTGAAGCTGTTATTATATCTTTGGTTGCAAGGTTATCTGCCATGATAATATTTTAGGTATTTTAAATGTAATATTAATTTGGACTTTATTCTGTAGGTGATTGAATTTTTTCGATTTATATATGATAGAGTGTTATAAAATAGATTATACCTTGCTAAAATTGGTGTTGAGCTGGGAGTACTTGACCAGGATCAGGCTGAATACATTGGCGTAACTGTTGAAGGTCCGTTTAAATCGGAGTACTACTGTTATTAATTTTTTAAGGTTAAAGGCGAAAGCTGAAAGGTTTTTTGCTGTTGGAGATAAAAAAGCATGGTCGCAAAACCATGCCTTTTTTACTTTTATTAACAGTCAATAGTGTAAGCGTTGTATGACGGGAATAGTGATGGACATTTGCGCTCTATTTAATGCAAAAAAGCTAAATACAGGTTTTTAAAGGAAAGCCCTTTTAGTGCAAAAAATATTCTTTTCGTAACAAATAACTGAGAAATCCGTATCAGTAGATGTGATATGATATAAATGAGATAAATGTAACAAATGTGATACATTTTACTAAAATTCATATTATATTTACAATTCAATAACGGGTATCTACACCCGGATTTGTGATAAGGTTTAGGTTTAAAGCCCCATGCAGCGAGTGCTATGGGGCTTTTATTTTATCCTTTGCTCTTAACTTTTTTAACAAATAGCCTGATCCCTTTATCTTAACTTTAATCACAAATCTAAACTGCCATGCGTATTAAATTGCTATTTATCTGCTTGTTGTTCATTTTATTAAAATGTACCTGTTATAGCCAGGAAACTGCGCCTGCATATACTTTGCTTAAACCCGAAAACTGGCATACCGAAACATTTGCGCTTCCTCCGCAATTTGCGGCTACCTTGCCCGTTAAAGGTACCGAGGATATTCGCTTTTCGCCCGACTGGGCAAAAAAGAGATCGGAAGGTTACTGGACTTATGCTTTTTTATGGATAATTAACCCCAAGGCCGTTTTTACCAAAACTCAACTTGAAAAATACATGTGCGATTATTATACGGGCCTGATAAAGGCCAATTTAAAAGGAGCAAAAATTGATACCGCAATAGCTGCACCTGTAAAAGTAAAACTTCAAAATACCCAAGCAGCTGAGAGGGATATTCAGACTTTTGAAGGCAAAGCAGAGATGACCGATTATATGACACAGGATCCGCTTATCCTTAACTTCCGGATCCACGTTAAAAAAGCGAAATCTGGCAGTAATGTTACTGCTGTTTATTTTGAGGCATCACCGCAACCTTACGATCATAAAGTTTGGGTGCAGCTGGATGAGCTTGATAAGAGTTTATGATATGGAAAAAAGACTTACGAAGTTTTGAAAAACTTCGTAAGTCTGCGGATTTGAAACTGCCAACTGCAAACCGCCAACTGAACTCAGGGCGTTTCGCTAAACTCTTCATCCACACTTTCGCGCAGATCATATAACAACCATTGCTTACCGGCTATTGATCGTGTTTTTGATTGCAGCAGTTTAATAAAATCATTAACGCCTACAGGTTCGTTGCCGTTACCATGTATCAATACAATGCTGCCATTTTGAGGCTGCTGGCCTTTAGCAAGCCAGGCATCGGTACCTACAGGTATAAGCCCGAAATTGGTGATCTGGTAAACCAACTGCTGGTCGGATACCAGGCCCGGAAAGCGGAAAAATACAGAAGGCAACAAGCCGTTATGCAACATTGCCTGTTCCGTTTCCAGCACTTCGTAATTGATATCAGTGCCGGGCTCTAACAAAAAGTTTTCTTTAAGCGGGGCTTTAAGGCTTACCCTGTGATTGAAGGAATGGTTAATCCAGGTGATGTAGATTTCGCGGTTGGCCTGCATTTGTTTAAGCCAGGTCAGGTCTTGCGGGTGCTGGCGCATCCAGATGCCGGTTACCGAAAGTGCGATAGGTACAGGGCGCTCCACCTTTTTAAATTCGGTGAAAATATCAGTGAAAATGCGCTTATCCAGCGGGCGGTGCGAGGGGCACAGGTCGGCGGTAAGGCTGATGCCTGTTTGTTTGGGGATCCCGCTTTCAATCCCTGCATCCTGAATATTGATCGACTGTTTTTCGGCTTTACTGAGCGCTTTTTGATAGGGCGTACTTTTAAAAAACTCACGCGCCTGCTCCACCGTCATAGGTTTGATCTGGTAAAAACTGCTTTCATTTATTTTAGTTTCCAGCGTTTGCGGGTTCACCATTAGCAGGTAATTACGGCCCTCGTTATCAAAGCGGCGAAGGATCATCCAATCCTGAGGATAATTATGAGCCCATCCGTAGTACACTTTATAGTTTTCTATTTTACGGTAGATAGTTTGCGCAAAAGCGTCGCGACAAAAGGGTAGCAGAATAAAAAACGATAGAAATATTCTAAGAAATTGTTTGTTCATGGACGTTTGTTTTCCAGTTTTTGCCGGTAAGTATACTACTTGCAACTAATATCAACATAAAAATGGTTATCGGAATAAACATGTAATTATCAAAATGCGGATGCCTGGTTATTTCAGCAGATGGAGATTGGTGACCTAAAGCCGAAAGCGGCGGGTATATCGTCCAGCCACCTGTAGCGTTTGTACCCAGTGTTTGCTCCAAAAGCAAAATCACCCGGTATATCCTTATCAGCATAATAATCAGCAAAAAGTCGCTTGTTATTAAAACGATATTGACTATTTTGTTTTTATAACGTTTAACAATAGCACGGATAAAATAGATCAGCGTAGTCAAAATGGAAAAAGTCCCCAGTACCAGGAGTTGAAAGGGGGATGCTGACATCACAAAATAAGTATCGTGCAGGTTTATATCAAGTGTCATATTGCCGTATATCGTCCCTAACAAAACAGGCCAACAAAAAAGGCCAGTATATATATGGCAATTAGCACACATAACTCGATAATAATTTGTTTAGGCTTCATGACCTAAAGTTAAATATATCGGGCATTTTATCTAAATGATATCTAACTTTGAAATATATGACCCGTCTATCTGTCAATATCAACAAAATAGCCACGCTGCGTAATTCGCGCGGTGGTAATAATCCCGACCTGATCCAGGTTGCTAAAGATTGTGAACGTTTTGGTGCGCAGGGAATAACAGTGCACCCGCGACCAGATGAGCGCCACATCCGTTATAACGATGTATTTGAGCTCAAGAAAATTGTTACTACCGAGTTCAATATAGAAGGCAATTGCCAGGAGCAAAAATTTATCGATTTGGTGCTGGCCAATAAGCCCGAGCAGGTTACCCTGGTGCCCGATGTGTTGGGGCAGATCACTTCAAATCATGGCTGGGATACTATCACCAACTATCATTATTTAAAAGATATGATAGCTGTGTTTAAAGAAGCCGGCATCCGTGTATCTATTTTTGTTGACCCTATTCCTGCAATGGTTGAAGGAGCTGCCAAAACCGGTACCGATCGTGTAGAGCTTTATACTGAAGGTTATGCTACTCATTTTCCGCAGGGAAAAGAACTCGCCATTGCTCCGTATATTGAGGCTGCAAAAGCCGCGCAACAGGCAGGATTGGGCCTTAACGCCGGTCATGACCTGGATTTACATAACCTGAAATATTTTGCCGAAAATATACCTGGCCTGCTCGAAGTAAGCATTGGTCATGCACTGGTAAGCGATGCCTTGTACTATGGTTTGGAAAATACCATCCAAATGTACCTGAGGCAATTAACTAACGGATAATACTTAAGCTGCCTGATAATAAGCCACAACCTGAGCTTAGATTAATGATATAATAATAGCTGCCCGAGGGTAATGGCCTGCCATTATAAGCGCCATTGAACGGGTGGCTATATCCTATTGAGCTAAAAATGTTTTTTCCATAGCGATTAAATATTTTTACGGTTGCTGATGGATAATTTTCCATGCCTGCTATTTGCCAATAATCGTTTATACCGTCATTATTGGGGGTAATTACATTGGCAATATTGAGGCTTGAAAGGCCTACGCTCACATCAACCTTTGTGCGGGTGCTTTCACAGGCGTTACTAAAACGGCTTATAAAATAGCTTCGGTTGGCGGTAACATTTACTTTAAACTTACCATTAGGTTCCTCATCAAGCGGAGTAGTACTGCTTTCACTATCATAAAGCCTGTAGGTTGATGTTGCTACCGGATTATTTACAGGTATTATCGTCTCTCCCGGCCCACATAACTGAAAGCTACTGATCACCGGCGGATCGAGAACAAGCTCCTGGTTAAGCAGGGTAACATGGTAGGGTACAGCGCAACCATCCGGATCTATGGTAAGGGTATATGTTCCGCCGGCAAGCCCGTCGATATCCAGTGTATTGCGTATTATCTCCCCCGCTTCATTTGTCCACCTTAATGGTGGTGTAGTACCGTTGGTATTAATTAGTTTTAAGTTACTGATGCTCCCGTTGGCTGCATCGCAGGAAGCATTTACTTTTTGAAGCCCTGTATCATCAATGCCGGGATTTGAACTGGTTAAGGTTATGAGAATAGATTTTGCAAAGCAATTTCCATTATAGCATTTGGCGTAATAAGTACCAATGCCAACACCATCCAGTTTAGGGCCGCCGGATTGTACCAATTGGTCCTGATCGTTATACCAGTCAACCCCGATAACATTCTTTAAGTTTTGCAGGGTAATTGATCCGTTATTTTTGAAGCAGGTTGGATTAACTTTGATATAATCGGCGGCTGATGTTGAAATCACCGGCTGCGTATATTCAGACGAGCTGTTATTAAGCGTAGCATTGGCCACCAGTTTTTTATTATGCAGATCGCCGGTAAACTTCCAGTTGCCCGCCGCGTCAGCAGTAATTGTAGTAAGGTATTGTACCGGGTTGCAAACATTACAATCAGTATTATCATTATAAATATAAACCGCTGCTCCGGGCGATGCTGTCCCTGAAAATTCGGAGGCGCTATTTACAAGCACATTAATATTAGGGATGGCTGTGCCACTTGATATAAGGTATGGCGTTGTATTACATGAGATGCTGTTTTTAGCTATAGTAATATTGGTTGATTCGACCGCGTAAAATGCACCGCCGTCATTACTGAAAATGTTGATATCATTATCGTTATCATCGCCTATAAAAGCATTGTCACATTTAAATAGCGACATGCCCGAATTACCAGGTATATTGCTTTGTTTATTACGCAGAAAGGAAAAGCCGTTAACTGATACAAACTGGAACGTGGTAGCACAGAAATCATTGTCGGTTACCTGCGTGTTGCTTCCCTGAAAGTGTAAAAGAATTGAAGCTACTCCGCGGTTATCCTGGCCGTTCACATCAAGAGAAAGCGAGTTGTTGATAAATTTATTATCAATCCCGTTCAGGGCTATCGCGGTGGCAAAAAAGTTTCTTTCTTTCAAAGCAGGACCGCCAACCGTCGAATTATCGGCAGTGATATCAAGTGCATACCCTAATTCAACTACATTTGTTCCTGATTCATCATAACCAATAAAGTTTGATTGGATAAGGATATTATTATTATTCTTTGAGTCGGTTAGCGAGTTGGTACCGCAATAAACACCATAGATGTTATCACAAAAAACATTTCCTTTATCCGGTGCGCCTACGGTAATATTGGTACAATCATAAGCCGATATAGCAGTGAAAAGCAGGTTGCCGTTAAAGTTTGTGAGTTTGCTGCTGTAACCTTTTATGCATAAGCCATAGATCTCCACATTGGTAACTTCGGTCATCAACAAGGCAGCTGCCTTTGTCCCCGGAAAAGTATAACTGATATCCGGTACGATATAAACCCTGGCATCACTTCTGCCGAGTTTGGGTGTAGGCTGCGTGCTGCCGTCGATAATTAAATTTGAAGTAACCTCGGGGAACTGGGTGAAAAGTGTTATGATCACGCCGGCCGACAAATTAAAATTAATAACATCCTGCTGAACTGTACCGTTAGCTGCTGCTTCGGTAAGAGCATCACGCAATGTGCCCGGTCCGGTATCGGCATTACTTGTAACCGTAAACACAGTTGCCTCTGCATTTATATAAATGCAGAGCAAAAGTAAAGTAAGCCACAATAGTTTGTAACCTGTGATCATTGGTTGCCGGGAAGTTAACAATCAGGGTGTAATTGGTTATGTTGCCCGATAGCAATTTACGATTTTGCCCCGGATTTAAATAAAGGTTATACTAACCAAATTGATTTACATTTTTTCCCTGTAAATGCATTGTCAATATCATATTACCTCATTGTTACTCAATTTGTAAAATCGTACCTTTGCGGTAAATTTAAGAGGGACGATTAATTCATGAAGTTGAATACAACCTATCAGGAGCAGTTTCAGTCGAGGCACATTGCTCCAAGTGCGGCCGACACGGCCAAAATGTTAAAAACCATCGGTGTAAGTACGCTTGATGAATTAATAGGGCAAACAATACCGCAAAAGATCAGGCTTACCAAACCGCTTAACCTGCCCGCAGCAAAAAGCGAGTTCGATTACCTGAACACCCTAAAGCAAACTGCTTCAAAAAACAAAGTTTTCAAGTCGTTCATTGGTAAAGGTTACTATGATGTAATTGTACCGGGTGTTATTCAGCGTAACATTCTTGAAAATCCGGGATGGTATACGCAGTATACTCCGTACCAGGCCGAAATTGCACAGGGCCGTTTGCAGGCTTTGTTAAATTTCCAAACCATGGTTATTGACCTTACAGGCATGGAAATTGCGAATGCTTCATTGCTTGACGAAGGTACAGCTGCTGCCGAAGCTATGTTTATGCAATACACCTTGCGTAAAAATAACAATGCCAACGTATTCTTCGTTTCGGAAGAAGTGTTTCCCCAAACTATTGATATCTTAAAAACCCGCTCAGAGCCTTATGGCATTGAGCTAAGAATAGGCGATCACCGTACCGTTGAATTAACCGACGATATGTTCGGCGCCATTGTACAATACCCTGCCGGTGACGGCGCGGTTTATAACTATGCCGACTTTGCAGCTAAAGGTCACGAAAAAGGTATTAAACTTACCGTTGTTGCCGATATCATGAGCCTTGCCCTGTTAACGCCTCCGGGCGAATGGGGGGCCGACATTGTTGTTGGCTCGTCACAGCGTTTCGGCGTACCAATGGGCTTTGGTGGCCCGCATGCTGCATTCTTTGCAACTAAAGAAGAATATAAACGTTCTATCCCTGGCCGTATCATTGGTGTTACTATCGACAGCGCTAATAACTATGCGCTGCGTATGGCGCTTCAAACCCGCGAGCAGCACATCCGCCGCGATAAAGCAACTTCAAATATTTGTACCGCGCAGGCACTATTGGCTATCATGGCTGGTATGTACGCCGTATATCATGGTCCGGATGGTATTAAGTTAATTGCCGAAAGGATTCACGGATTAGCTGTATTATTAGCTAAAACTTTAGGGCAGCTGGGTTACGAACAGCTTAACGAATCATATTTCGATACCGTTAAATTTGATGTAGCCCATTTGGCAGGCCCAATTCACTCAGAGGCTTTAAACAACGAAATGAACCTGAACTATGAAGGTTCAATAGTTACTATCTCTGTCGATGAAACAACTTCGGTTGAAGATATCAAAACAATCGTAAGGTTCTTTGCCAAAGTAAAAGGCAAAACCCTTAATGATGTTGATTTTGACGGCATTAATGCCGGTCTTGAAACTGCTATCCCTACAGAGCTTCAGCGTACTTCGGCTTACTTAACACATAGCTTGTTCAATACCCACCGGTCTGAACATGAGATGCTGCGTTATATCAAATCATTAGAGGCAAAAGACCTTTCTTTATGTCATTCAATGATAGCTTTAGGTTCATGTACCATGAAGCTGAACGCTACTACCGAAATGGTGCCTGTTACCTGGGCCGAGTTCAGCAAAATTCACCCATTTGCCCCAACCGACCAGGTTGGCGGTTATATGCAGTTGTTTGATGAGATCAATAACTGGTTAAGCGAAATTACCGGTTTTGCAGCCATGAGCCTGCAGCCAAACGCCGGTGCACAGGGCGAATATGCCGGTTTAATGGTTATCCGCGCTTATCATTTGGATAGGGGTGACGCTCATCGTAATATTGCTTTGATCCCTTCATCTGCGCACGGTACCAACCCTGCGTCAGCAGCAATGGCCGGCATGAAGATAGTAGTGGTTAAATGTGATGACAATGGTAACATCGACGTTGCCGATATGCGCGCTAAAGCCGAGCAATACAAAAATGAGCTTTCATGTTTGATGGTTACTTACCCGTCAACACATGGCGTGTTTGAAGAAAGCATTATCGAAATCTGCGAAATTATCCATGAAAACGGCGGCCAGGTTTATATGGACGGTGCTAATATGAATGCACAGGTAGGTTTAACAAGCCCGGCCAATATCGGTGCCGATGTTTGTCACCTTAACCTGCATAAAACTTTCTGTATCCCGCACGGTGGTGGTGGCCCCGGTATGGGCCCGATCGGTGTTGCAAAACATTTGGTTCCTTATCTGCCTGGTCATGCTGTGGTTGATATCGACAGGGGCAAATCAATTCATGCTGTTTCGGCAGCGCCGTGGGGCTCGGCTTCTATCCTGATCATTTCACATGCTTACATAGCTATGATGGGTGCCGAAGGTTTAACTAATGCAACCCGTTATGCTATCCTGAATGCCAATTACATCAAAACAAGATTAAAGGAGCATTATCCGGTGTTATACACAGGTGCTAACGGTCGTTGTGCACACGAAATGATATTGGATTGCCGCTCATTTAAATCGGCAGGCATTGAGGTAACTGATATCGCCAAGCGTTTAATGGACTACGGGTTCCATGCGCCAACTGTGTCGTTCCCGGTTGCGGGTACTGTAATGGTTGAGCCAACCGAATCGGAGCCTAAGCATGAGCTCGACCGTTTCTGCGATGCCATGATCTCTATCCGCCATGAAATTGCTGATGTAGTTGATGGTTTATCCGATAAAACAAACAATCCGTTAAAAAATGCGCCTCATACAGTAGCTGTAATTACCGGCAACGAATGGGAGCATCCTTATACCCGTCAAAAAGCGGCATTCCCGCTGCCTTATGTAGCTGCCAATAAATTCTGGCCTTCAGTAGGCAGGGTGAATGACACTTACGGCGACAGAACGCTGATTTGCTCATGCCCTCCGTTAGAAGAGTATGAGTTTGAAGAAAGTGTGATAGAATAAGTTTTAAAATGTGCAGATTATAGATGTGCAAATGTGCAGGTGATGATAATTGCCTGCACATTTTTTTTCTTCGCAGTCTGAAAACTGTTACGCGACCTCTTTTGTTTATTTTTATATCTGAAATCTGGTACGTTAATAATTTGCATATTTCGTCTCGTTAATCTATTGTCTCACCTTTAATAATTTGCACATTTGGAATCTGCACATCTAAAATCAGAGGAGCTTATCGCCCCAACTCCTCAACCTCCTTATTATGCGGTGATATTTACCTCTGTACGCACCCCGGGAGATGATGGCTATGGTGATATGGCTGTAGAAATGGAGGCGCTTGCAAAGGAGCAGGAAGGCTTTTTGGGTGTTGAGTCGGCCCGTAACAATGTCGGAATAACGGTGTCTTATTGGCAATCGGAAGAAGCGATCAGGAATTGGAAAGCTAATGCCCGCCACCTGTTTGCCCAGCAACGGGGCCGCGATAAATGGTACCAGGCCTATAAAGTACGTATTTGCAGGGTTGAGCGTGATTATACTTTTTAAAATATAATATTCAACGGTTAGTTTTTACATGGAGTTTCCTGTATGCTGATCTTTATTTAATTTCCTGATTAAAATAAATATCCTCTGTTATGGTTATTTAATTAAGTGTCGCGGGGATATTATTTATAGATTTACAACTAAAGGGAATATAACTTTTTAAATCAAGGCCTCGTATAAAGATACAGCGCTTAAATTATAGATATGAATATTAACAATAAAGCCATTAGTGTATTACTGGTTGATGACGACGAGATAAATAACTTCATCTCCATAAAACTGATAAAGAAAGCTTTACTTAATACTGAAATTATGGCCTGCCTGAACGGAAAGTATGCTATTGAGCAACTTTCTGATATTCAGCGTAAAGATCCTAATAAACTGCCCGATTATATTTTACTTGATATTAATATGCCCATTATGAATGGCTGGGAATTTTTGGATGAGTATAAGCGCCTCAACCTCGACCCACTGGGCAAAAGCAAGATCTACATTATTTCATCATCGGTTTTCAGCAACGATATTAACAAGGCACGTTCATATCCGCTGGTGAAAGATTTTATTTCAAAGCCCCTTAATGTTGAAAAAATAAAAGAATTATTTGAGGTTCCTACCGAACATTAATAAACCGGTTTAACTTTAAAATGATCGCCTTCTGTTTCTACCGTTCCAATGGCAAATGACTTGGAATGGTAAAACAGGCATTTCCAGCCTTCGGCAGCGGCCTTTTTACCATACTCTTCGCGCAGCATCATAGCTTTACGGCCATCCATATCGTATTTGGCTATGAATTTTCTTAGTAACTGTTCCGGTTCAGGAAGCTCATCGCCGCCAAAGAATACCTTTTCGCCTTCCATATCAAACCAAAATACCTGGTGTGCAGGGCAGTGACCGCCCGAGTGTTCATACCTGATACCCGGTTTAAACTCACCATTACCTTCAATAAAAGTGATTTTAGCGCTGGCCTGTAAAGCTTCAAATATTTCAACATGATATGATGAGCCCTTGCCACTTATGCCAAATTCCCATTCCTGTTTATTGATTACATGCTCGGCCTGCGGAAAGCTGGGCACTAATTTGCCGTTACGCTCAACTACCAAACCGCCCGAATGGTCATAATGCAGGTGCGACATCATTACCAGCGTAACATCATCCGGATCGAAGCCTGCTTTGCGAATGTTCTGGTGCAACATCAGTTCATCGCGGGTATCTTTAAAGCCAAGACCGGTATCTAATACTATCAAATCGGTTTTTGTTTTGATGAGGAAGGGGTTAACGTGGATGAACAACGAAGCCGGACGATCTTTGGGGTTATCAGTTTCCGGGTTGAACGGGATAAATTTCTTGGTTGCATCAACCGAATAAGAGCCTTCACCTAAAGCAAAAAATTCCATAGTAAACGTAGTATCAGATTTTGAATGTAACTTTGGCTCTTTAACAGAGCATAAGTATATTTACTGTTTCAAGCTGCAAAGATATGAATAAACGTTGGGCGCTAAAGGATAATACAAACCATGATGATGTAATAAAATTAGCCGCCGAACTTAATATCGATACCGTTTTAAGCACTATGCTTGTGCAGCGCGGTATCACCACCTTTGAAGATGCCCGCTATTTTTTCAGGCCCGATTACCGGCACCTGCATGATCCGTTCCTGATGAAGGATATGGAAAAAGCTATCCTTCGTATTGAGCAGGCCATGGTGGCTGGCGAAAAGATCATGATTTATGGTGATTATGATGTGGATGGCACTACTGCTGTTGCGTTAACTTACAGTTTCTTCAAGAAGCTTTATGATAATATAGATTATTATATCCCGGATCGTTACAAGGAAGGTTATGGCATTTCAACCCAGGGGATTGATTATGCTGCCGAGCATGGTATTACCCTGATCATAGCGCTTGACTGTGGTATTAAATCAATTGATAAAATTGACTATGCCAATGAAAGAAATATCGATTTTATTATTTGTGACCACCATTTACCGGGGGCATCTATTCCGAATGCGGTAGCGGTGCTTGACCCTAAACGCGAAGATTGCGAATATCCCTATAAAGAATTGTCCGGCTGTGGTATTGGTTTCAAGCTGATCCAGGCCTACGCCGAAAAGAATAATATCCCGGTTGAAGAAGTAAATTGTTATCTCGACCTGGTGGTGATCAGCATCTCTTGCGATATCGTTCATATCACCGGCGAAAACAGGGTACTGGCACATTTCGGTTTGCAAAAAATCAATACTGATCCGTGTATCGGTGTTAAGGCATTAATGGAAATAGCCGGCCGTACCGGAACGTATACCATATCGGATTTAGTGTTTTCGCTTGGTCCGCGCATTAATGCAGCCGGCAGGATAGATGATGCCAAACACGCTGTTGAACTGCTGATAGCTACAGATAAGGATGTTGCCAAAGAAAAAAGCGCCATGATCAACGTGCGTAATACCGAGCGAAAAGGGCATGATCTTAACATTACCGATGAAGCGCTTGGCATGATAGAAAGTGACGAGGTCCTGATTGCCCGTAAATCAACCGTGGTGTTTAATGAAGACTGGCACAAGGGCGTTATCGGCATCGTGGCTTCGCGCCTTACTGAAAAGTATTACCGTCCAACCATTGTGCTTACCCGCTCGAACGGGCATGTGGCCGGTTCGGCACGTTCTGTTTTGGGGTACGACTTGTACGAGGCGCTTTGCGGTTGTAAAGACTTGTTGATCCAGTTTGGAGGGCACAAGTACGCTGCCGGTTTGACTATGGAACCCGAAAACCTCGAGGCATTTATTGAAAGGTTTGAGGAAGTGGTAAGCTCAACTATAAAACCCGAACAATTGATACAGCAAATACAAATTGACGCCGAATTACGTTTAAGCCAGATAGAACCAAAATTTTTCAGGATCTTGAATCAGTTTGCACCTTTCGGCCCCGAAAATATGGCGCCTGTTTTCATAAGTAAAAATGTGTATGTTAGTGGTAACGCCGGCCTGGTTGGCGGCTCGCATATAAAAATGAGCGTAATGCAAGAGGGATCGGCAGCGTTTGATTGCATAGCCTTTAATCACGGGCAATACCTGGAGCAATTGCGGCCCGGTGTTCCGTTTGAAATGTGCTATTCAATAGAGGAAAACGTTTGGCGCGAAAGAAGAACGATTCAGTTAAATGTGAAGGGGATACGATTTAGTGATTAGAGGTTAGTGATTGGAGATTAGTCTGGTTCATAGTTGATAGATCATGGTTCATAGCCGGCAGGTCCTAATCAACGAAATCATCGAAATCAAAAAAATCAACGGTTAAATATCAGGGTAATCCATGAATCCCATAAATCATGGTTCAGACAAATAATGATACTAAGAGCAGATAATTTAGTTAAAAAATACAAGCAGCGTACCGTCGTTAACGATGTATCGTTTGATGTGGCGCAGGGCGAGATTGTTGGTTTGCTTGGTCCTAATGGTGCCGGTAAAACAACCTCATTTTATATGATTGTAGGTTTGATAAAACCTAACGAAGGTACTATACACCTGGATAATGAAAATATTACGCAGGACCCGATGTACCGTCGCGCACAAAAAGGCATAGGTTACCTGGCACAGGAAGCATCGGTGTTCAGGAAGCTTTCGGTTGAGGATAATATCAAGGCAGTGCTTGAAATGGGCGATATGTCTAAAGAAAAGCAAAGAGATAAGCTGGAAGAGTTGATTGATGAATTCAGCTTACATAAGGTACGCAAAAACCGGGGCGACCTGCTATCGGGTGGTGAACGGCGTCGTACAGAAATTGCCCGTGCTTTGGCTGCAGAACCTAACTTTATCCTGCTTGATGAGCCCTTTGCAGGTGTTGACCCTATTGCGGTTGAAGAAATTCAGGCTATGGTGGTTAAATTGCGTACCCGCAACATCGGCATCCTGATTACCGACCACAATGTGCAGGAAACATTGTCAATTACTGACCGTGCCTACCTGCTTTTTGAAGGTAAAATATTAGAATCGGGCTTCCCCGAGGTATTGGCTGAGAATGAAATGGTGAGGAAAGTGTATCTTGGGTCGAACTTTGTGCTTAAACGAAAGGTTTTTCCTCAATAACAACCCTATGACCCTCTTTAACTCCGTATTTACCTGGTTCATGAAAAAGCGTATCCACCAGATAGAGCTTTTTATGAAATACCCGAATGAAGTGCAGGAAGAATGGTTTGAACAACTGGTTTCAGTTGCCGAGAATACAGAGTGGGGCAAAAAACATCATTATAAAAGTATCGAGAACCTGGGCCAGTTTAAGGAGCGGGTCCCTATACAAAACTACGATACTTTAAAGCCCTTTATTGAGCGGATGCTCAAGGGCGAAAAAAATGTGCTGTGGCCTTCGGAGATCCGCTGGTTTGCCAAATCATCGGGCACCACCAGCGACAGGAGCAAGTTTATCCCGGTAAGCGAGGAAGCGCTTGAAGAATGCCACTTTAAAGGCGGCAAAGATTTGCTTACCATTTATTTTAATAACCAGCCTAACCCTCGTATGTTTACGGGGAAGATACTTACGCTTGGCGGCAGCCACCAGATCAGTCAGCTAAGTCAGGATACTTCATTCGGTGATCTTTCGGCGGTGATCATGAAAAATCTGCCTTACTGGGCCGAGTTTCATCGCACACCGCATTTGGATATCGCTTTACTCGAAAATTTTGAGGAAAAGATAGAAAAGATAGCCCACGCTACCAAGGATGTGAACGTTACCAGTATCAGTGGCGTACCCACCTGGAACCTGGTATTGTTTAAACGCATCCTGGAGATAACCGGCAAAAAGAACTTATTGGAAGTTTGGCCTAACCTGGAAATGTACTTTCATGGCGCGGTAAACTTTACACCTTACCGCGAGCAGTTTAAAAAACTGATTCCGAACGAGGATATGTATTACCTCGAAAACTATAATGCATCCGAAGGCTTTTTTGGTATACAGGATACCAAAGAGCCCGGCGATATGCTGCTGATGCTGGACTACGGTATTTTTTATGAGTTTTTACCACTTGAAAACCTGCATGACGAAAATCCTGCAACGCTAACGCTTGATGAGGTTGAGTTGAATAAAAACTACGCGCTTATCATTTCAACCAACGCCGGTTTATGGAGGTACATGATAGGGGATACCATTAAGTTTTCATCGCTTTCGCCATTCAGGATCCAGATCACCGGCAGGACAAAACATTTTATTAATGCCTTTGGCGAGGAGGTGATCATTGATAATGCCGAGCGTGCACTGGAAGAGGCATGTACGCAAACGGGTGCTGTGATCAGGGAATATACTGCTGCGCCCGTCTATTTTAACGGCGATGACTGCGGTGCTCATGAATGGATAATTGAGTTTGAAAAGAGACCAGCCGAGTTTGAACGTTTTGTTGACCTGCTGGATGAAACCCTGCGCCGTATCAATTCAGATTATGACGCCAAACGTTTCAAAGACCTTGCCCTGCGCCGCCCGATAGTTCGTCGCGCACCTGATGGCACCTTCTTTAACTGGATGCGGGAAAAGGGAAAGTTGGGAGGTCAGCATAAAGTACCAAGGCTGGCAAATGACCGGGAGTACGTTGATGGTATTTTGAAGATGATGGAGCTGGTAGGGGTTCAGAGGCAGGACTACAAGAATTAAGAAGCGAGAAAGATACCAAGCAATGTCATTTCGATGGAGCGAGCGGGGAATGAGCGCAGGGGCGAAAGAGAAATCTTATACGCCCGGCAAAACGAATTTGCACAGCCCGGTTTACAGGGCGTATAAGATTTCTCCTCGTTCCTCGTCGAAATGACAAGGTTTTTTGTTTACTCGAAACTTAATGGCAAGCCTCCCAAATCTTCACAGCCTCCACAGCCTCTTTCACATCATGCACCCTTAAAATATTCGCCCCTTTCATGAGCGCAATGGTATTCAAAACAGTAGTACCATTCAAAGCTTCGGCAGCAGTATTGCCCAACAAACCATAGATCATCCTTTTACGGGAGATGCCGGCAAGTATAGGCAAACCCAGCAGATCAAACTCATCCATGCGGCTCATCAGCTCATAGCTGTGTTCCGATTTTTTAGCAAAGCCGAAGCCGGGATCAAGGATCACATCATGTACGCCAAGCCGTTTTAATTCGCTGTATTTTGATACAAAATAATCAAACACTTCGCTGAAAATATCGTCATATTCGGCCAATTGGTTCATGGTTTGCGGGGTGCCTTTCATGTGCATCAGGATATAAGGCACATTTAAGCGGGCAGCCGTACTAAACATATCAGCATCAAGTGTACCGCCCGAAATATCGTTGATGATATGTGCGCCGCCTTTAATAGCAGCTTCGGCAACACCGGCGCGAAAAGTATCTATCGACATAATAGCTTCCGGGAATTGCGCGGCAATGGCTTCAACAGCAGGCAATAGCCTGTCTGTTTCTTCCTGTGCCGAAATATCAACAGCTCCGGGGCGCGACGAATATGCGCCGATATCCAGAAATGTTGCACCATCGGTCAGCATTTTTTGTGCCTGAAGCAGGGCTTCCTCAACGCCGGGTTTACGGCTATCTGCAAAAAATGAATCGGGGGTAATATTGATGATGCCCATCACCCTGGTCGATGAAAGATCTAACAATCGGCCACCTGTATTGATAGTAACTTTTTTACGGAAAAATGTATCTTTTACCACGGTTAGTTGGGTGTTGTAAAGTTTGAATGTGGTAAAGTTAATTAACTTTGTAAGCACGGGCTTCACAACCCTGCAACATTTAAACTTTACAACATTCAAACACATCATCTTTTGACTAATACAGCAGCAGAATACGAAGGCGTAATTAATATATGTAAAGGCCTTTTCATGAAAAAGACCCGCGATTATGGTACCGCATGGCGCATCCTCCGTCCGCAATCCATTACCGATCAGATTTTTATTAAAGCTCAACGTATCCGCACCCTCGAAGAAAAAAAAATATCTAAAGTGGGTGACGATATTACCGGCGAATACATTGGCATTGTTAACTATTGTGTAATAGCCATGATGCAGCTGGAATGCGGCCCGGAGATGTCGACCGAACTTAATCCTGACCATGTAAGCGAAATGTTTGATGAAAAGGTGAACGAGACCAAAGAGCTGATGTTTGCCAAAAACCACGATTACGGCGAAGCCTGGCGCGATATGAGGATCAGTTCATTGACTGATCTGATATTAATGAAACTGCTGCGTGTAAAACAGATAGAAGATAATCAGGGCCTTACCGAAGCATCAGAAGGCGTGAAAGCCAATTATCAGGACATGCTGAACTATGCCGTTTTTGCGTTGATTAAGCTCAATGTTCATCATAGTAAATAAAACGCTTTATTAATTATAAAATTTAAGTCCATCTGCCGGTTGGCGGAGGAGATTTAGAGGGGGCTTATGAAAAATACATCATCGAATAGTGCCGTTATATGGATTCCCCGCTTATTGGTGGGCTTACTGTTTATATTTTCGGGAGCGATCAAAGCTAATGACCCGCTTGGTTTTTCGTACAAGCTGGTTGAGTATTTTGAGGTATTTCATATCACATTCCTAAACGGCCTGGCGCTTACCATGGCTATAGTGCTGTGCGCGCTTGAAATGTTGTTAGGCTTTGCATTGCTTATCGGTGCAAGGGCTGTCAAAGTTGCCTGGGGATTATTATTGCTGATCATTTTTTTTGGCTTCTTAACCTTTTATTCGGCTTTTTTTAAAGTGGTGCAAACCTGTGGTTGCTTTGGCGATGCTATTCCGCTAACACCATGGCAGTCGTTCATTAAGGATATGGTATTGCTGGCTTTGGTGCTGATATTGTTTGTTAAGCGTAAGCAGATCGCTCCTTTGTTCAACGCAAAGGTTGGCGATAAATGGTTAATCTGTGCTGCAATTGTTTCGATAGGATTTGGTGTGTACACCTATAACTTTTCGCCGGTTATTGATTTTCTGCCGTACAAAATAGGCGCTAACCTGCCCGATGAAATGAAAATTCCGCCGGGTGCCCCGCTTGATGAATTTGAGTTGACCTATCACCTTAAAAATAAAAAGACAGGCGCCACCAAGGTGATGAATGATAAAGAATATCTTAAATCCAATATTTGGAAAGATGCCGACTGGGAAGTTGTCGGCGATCCGGAAAATCGCCTGGTGAAAAAAGGATATGAGCCCAAAATCCGTGACCTGGCTATCCAGGATGCGCAACGGAACGATTATACCAAGGAGTTGCTTTCAAGCCCTTTTTATAGCCTGTTCATTGTTGCTTATGATTTGAGCGAAACAGACAAGGATGCTATTAATCGCTTAAACGCATTGGCCATTAATCTTACCGATAATTATAATATTCGTACCATACTGCTTACCTCAAATTCAGCTGCTGATGCCAAGGCGTTTGCAAAAGAGCATAAATTGATCAGCGAGATTTTTTATGCTGATGGTGTTCCGCTGAAATCAATGGTGCGTTCTAACCCGGGAGTTTTGCTGATGAAGAATGGTACCGTGGTTAACAAATGGCATTATCATTCGGTACCTAAGTATGAGGACATCGTAAAACAATATTTGCAGAAACAATAAAATGATTCCCTACCTGCTCCGAAAATTAGTATACGGACTGGCAGTAATGCTGGGAGTAGTGGTTGTCGTTTTTTTTCTGTTCAATATCCTGCCTGTCGACCCGGCCCGTATGACCCAGGGGCAGCGTGCTGATGTGCAATCATTACAGGCAGTACGTAAAGAGTTCGGGCTGGATAAACCAGTACCTATGCAGTTTGCCTATTATTTGAATGATCTTTCGCCTGTAGGTATTCATCTTAATACGGTTGACGAGCAACAGCGATACGGCTATGTAAAACTGTTCCCGGTGAGCAAAAGTAAGGTGTTGGCGCTGAAATGGCCTTATCTGAGGCGTTCATACCAAACCCGCAAGGATGTGGCTTCATTGCTCATGGAGGTGATCCCTAATACATTAGTGCTTGCCGCGGCAGCTATGATCTTTGCTATCATTATCGGTGTGTTTTTGGGCGTGGCGAGTGCGGTGAATAAAGATACCTGGATTGATAAGCTGGCGCTGAGTTTTTCAACGCTCGGTATTTCGGCCCCGTCTTTTTTTGCGGGGATCATCATTGCCTGGGTTTTTGGTTTTGTGCTCAGTAATTACACGCATCTCAACATGTCGGGCAGTTTGTATAGTTATGATCCTTTTAAAGGCGAAGTGATTACACTGAAAAACCTTGTATTGCCGGTTATTACTTTGGGCTTACGGCCGCTGGCAATTATTGTGCAGCTTACCCGTAATGCTATGCTGGATGTTTTGGGGCAGGACTATATCCGTACAGCCAAAGCAAAAGGTTTGAGCAATCGGACAATCATTTATCGCCATGCGTTAAAGAATGCCATGAACCCGGTTATTACCGCTATAGCCAACTGGTTTGCATCGCTGCTGGCAGGTTCATTTTTTGTGGAATACATTTTTGGTTACAACGGATTAGGCAAAGCTACTGTAGATGCGCTGGAAATGTCGGATTTTCCGGTGGTGATGGGCTCTATATTGTTTATCGCGTTTATATTTGTGGTGATCAGTATCCTGGTGGATGTTATCTATGTTTGGATTGATCCGCGGGTAAAATTAAGCTGAAGAAATTTTATGAAATACTTTATTGTGGGCTTTATGGGCTGTGGCAAAACAACCTGGAGCCGCAAACTGGCCGCCAAATGGGGCTACGAATTTATTGATCTCGATCATGTGCTCGAAGCCAAAGCGGGTATGAGCATAGCCGAATATTTTTCATCTTTTGGCGAAGATGCCTTCCGCAAGCTGGAATCGCAGGTGCTGAAGGAAACTGATTATCCTGAAAATACAGTGGTATCAACAGGCGGAGGACTGCCTTGCTTTTTTGACCATATGGATTGGATGAACGCCAATGGCAAAACCTTGTATATAAAATTATCGCCCAAAACACTTGCCGACCGGCTGGAGAACAGTAAAACTATCCGTCCTGTACTACAAGGTAAAAAAGGTGAAGAGCTTGTTGAGTTTATAACTGGTAAACTGGCCGAGCGTGAAGGCTTTTACTTGCAGGCAAGCAATATTGTTGAGGGGATAGATATGTCGGTTGAGAAATTGGAAGAGGCGTTGGGGGTATAAATAAATAATCTCCACTATGTCATTGCGAGCGCAGCGTGGTAATCGCATGCTATACCGGGCGGATTTGCTTACGTGCGGTTGCCACGTTACGCTCGCAATGACATGAGTTTTATATTTAGCTATTCTACCTCAAATAAACCGCATCCTCTTCGCCGTCTTCTTCATCAAGCACCACATCAACATGCTCTTTAATAACAGTTGAAAGGGCTACTCCTGCAAAATCAGTCGTTATCGGGAAGCTTTTATGGTTACGGTCAACCAACACCGCGGTGCGAAGCTTTTTCAACGGCACATCTAAAAATACCCCAAAGCCATAAGCAAGGGTTTTGCCGCTGTTCAGCACGTCATCAACCAGTACCACTACTTTGTTGCTGCATTCTTCAACTTCAAAATCAATGTTGGCGCTCAGGCTGCTGCTTTGTTTTTCGAGTTCGATGGTAAGTATGCGGCTTTTAAAGGGTGCAATACCGTCAAGAATCGTTTTCAGGCGCTCGGCAATGTGGTTACCGCGAGGCAGGATACCTGCTATTAATATTTCTTCCTCGTCAAAATTATCCTCCAGGATCTGGTAGGCCATCCTGTCGAGTTTTTGCTGGATCTGTTGCTTATTTAATATGAGAAGCTTTTTTTCAGGCATTTTTATCAGCGTTATTTGGTGCTCTTTTTAGAAGAGCATTTATGCGGAATAGTGATAAAACTGCATTAGGTTTATTTCCCGCACGTCTCAAATTTATATAAATAAAACTTACTTAGCGTAAGGGAAAAACACAAAGTTTGCGCCCTCCGGAACGACAACAAAAACGCACATATATTGATATGGGTCTTTATAGCTTTTTACAAAGCGTTCTTTTAACACTGGTTTTATAACGTCACGTTCTACAAATTCTTCCAATGTAGAAGCGTGAATGCTCCATTCCGAATTTAAATCATGGCGGTCAAGGATCAGTTCACCAAGACTTAATTCATGTTGATGTGCTATAAAAATAGGATAGGACGAAAGCCCTTCGTTCATGATCTCTTCAGCTACCTCTTTGATCGATTCATTAAAATATTTCAGGTCGCGCTCCAAACTTATCAGCGGACTATCAGCCGCCGGTTTATTACGTTCGTTTCCTTCGTTAAGCAGTTCTTCAGGGTTCATAACCGTTGATTTTTTTGATTACGATGATTTCGTTGATTTTTTTGTTTTGTGATTTCACCGATTCTTGGATGATTACACCGATTTTGACCGTTGATGTTTTTTGATTATGTTGATTTCGCTGATGAGGCTTCGGCTATGAACTATTAACCATGAACTATAAGCCAACTACAACTAACCTCTTATCTCCAATCCCTAACCTCTCAAAACAAGCAACACCACATTCTCCACGTGCTGGGTATGCGGAAACATATCCACCGGTTGAATCTTTACGGTGTCATATTTTTCTTTTAACACCAGCAAATCGCGGGCCTGGGTGGCGGCGTTGCAGCTTACATAAACAATTTTAGGTGCTTCAATTTCCATGAGGCGGGCTACTACATCCGGGTGCATACCTGCACGCGGCGGATCGGTGATGATCACGTCCGGTTTGCCGTGTTCGGCTACGAAACCGGCTACCAGCACATCTTTCATATCACCGGCGTAAAACTTGGTATTGGTAATGTTATTGATGGCTGAATTTACTTTGGCGTCTTCAATGGCAGTAGGTACGTATTCAACGCCAACTACTTCACGCACATGACCTGCGACAAAGTTAGCAATGGTACCTGCGCCTGTGTAGAGGTCGTACACCAGCTCATCGCCTTTAAATTCGGCAAAATCGCGGGTTATTTCATACAGGCGAAGTGCCTGTACCGAGTTGGTTTGGTAAAATGATTTTGGCCCTATACGGAACTTGATCCCGTTCATTTCTTCGTGGATGTATTCAGGACCTTTAAAGGCTATAACATCCTGGTCAAATATAGTATCGTTCTTTTTATGGTTTACAATGTACAGCAGCGAGGTGATCTTGGGGAAACGGGTATCAATATGGCTCATCAGCTTATCGATCTCGTCTTGCTCAGCATAAGAAAAAACTACAATTACCATGATCTCGCCGGTTGAAGAGGTACGCACAACCAAATTGCGGAGCATGCCGCTGTGATTACGCAGATCATAATAGGTATATCCCTGCTGAATGGTAAAATCTCGGATCTCGTTACGCAAACTGTTGGATGGTTCGGCTTGCAAATAGCAGTGATTTACGTCTAATATCTTATCAAAGCGGCCAGGAATGTGGAAACCCAGGGCATTCATATTCAGCGTGCCGTCTTCCTTGTTTTCGCCATCGTAAAGCCAGCGTTTATTGGAGAAAGTAAACTCAAGTTTATTGCGATAATATCTATCAGCAGGAGAGGGGACGATTGGCATAATGCCGTCAACGTTGATCTTAGCTAAACGACTTAAGGCATCAACAACCGATTTTTGTTTGAATTTAAGCTGGGCCTCGTAGGTCATGTGCTGCCATTTGCAGCCCCCGCAGGTACCGAAGTGTTCGCAAAAAGCAGTTGTACGGTATTCTGAAGCTTGTTTTAATTCGGTGATCTTACCCTCGCCGAAGTTTTTCTTACTCCGGTACACTTGTACATCGGCAATATCACCGGGTACGGCCTTGTCTACAAAAAGAACAAAATCATCTGCTTTGCCTACGCCTTTGCCTTCTTCGGCAATATCAATGATCTGTACGTTCTCAAAAAACTTTGGTTTGTTAGCTTTACTCATCAGGCTGCAAAGTTAACCCTATTTATTTAATCCTGAAAATGGGAAGGGAAAGGCAAAAAAAAGCCGGTCGCCTTTCAAAGGCGTTACGATGTTGAAGCAGGATTTCTAAGCAAATAAACTCAGCAGATAATTAACCATGTTATCGTCAACGGTAATATCTTCTATCTCAAATTGCTCATCAATCAGGTCTGAAAGTTCTGTTAGTTCGCGGCTCATAAAACAAAAAATTTACTATGCTAACATAGTAAATTTTAAACTAAAAACCAAGTTGGTATAAGGTTTAATTTGTAATCAGCAAAGATCGCCGAAACCTTTGCTGATTAACGCCCGTAGTGATTAATTTTTATCCCAGTTTATTTTGCGCGAAAAATACATCAGTATAGCTATAATGATGAATAGCGCGATACTACCAACCATTAAAGCAAGATCTTCCAGTTGAATGATCACAAAGATGAACGCGTAAAACACCGCTAAAATAAAGGCAAACAATACTGCTGCCTTTCCGTTTTTTAGCAGGGACGATATGAATACAGATATGAGTGCTATTGTTGACGCAGATGCGATGAGGTAAGCAAAATTATATCCAACCTGTTCCGAAAACGATAGCAACAGTGTATAGTAAATAACCATAGCAGCACCAATGAGTATGTAATTAAACATATGTATCGGTTGCTTACGGATAACTTCGGTTAAAAATAGGGAGATGAAAGTGAGTAGTATGATAAATATGGCATACTTGCTGGTACGCATGGTTTTCTGGTACTGATCAACAGGGAGGCGAAGCTTCACACCAAAGGTAGCATCCTCAAGTTTCTTATCGTTATCCAACTTTTTTTCTGCGCCCGCCCACTGTTGCGGAAAAGGTCTGTTATAGTACATCATTCGCCAGCTGGCGCTAAAACCACCGGTATCAATTTTACGCTCATCGGGCAGGTGATTGCCATCAAAGCTGGGGCTGCTCCAGTTGCCATTAACCTGCACATCAGTGGTTTTGCCAAGCTGTAAAAAGCTTAGCCCCTCGCTACCTTTTAAATCAAGCGTGTAATCAAAAGGAACTTCATTATTGCTTATTGAGGAAAGGTCAACAGCGGCCTGTAAGCCATTACCAAATACAGAATCAAACGAAGGTTCGGCGCTGAGTGTTGGTTGTGTTGTTTTTATAATAGGGTTACTTTTTAAACCTTTCAGGTCGCTTACGCTAAATTCAAACCGGGCTTTGTTTAAAATAAGCTGGTTGATATTTATACCGAGAGATGAAAGATCGAGTTTGGCAAAGTTGCCGCTTACTTTTACCTGGGTATTATATACAGCTACATCAAAAATGCCACGATGCAGGATCTGTGTTGTAAGACCAGCCTTGATATGCAGGTTATCTGGTAGTATATACAGGTTTTCCGTAGCTTGTTGCCTCGCCGTATCAGTCATATTTATCCCTTTTTTATAAGGGATAACCAATACCGGGCCTTTGATGATCTGACTGCCCGACCAACTGTCTGATACTTCTTTAATAGTTTCGTTTTGCGTGTTGGCCCGCTCATTAATGAGGTCGCGGATAAACGCCGAAGGTATCAACAGCAGTAAGGTGAGTAAGCCGATGAAGATTAATTTAAACGTTGCCGACTCCCTGAGCCAGCCTAATGTTGTTTGTTTTGGTGTTTGTTCCTCTATCATGATTGTTTAGATATAAAGTACTTTGTATTTCAAAGTTATTATTTAAAAAGAAAGGCCTGATTTAAGCCTGTACAAATATAATATAAAGTACTTTGTATTTCAAAGTTTATGTTCTGTTTTTTATTTGCGAATCGCAATGTCAATAATGTTAGGTTATCATTTTTTGATAGTTTTATACCTGATGAAGAAGACAGATGAATATATGCTGAACCGAATTAAATGGAAAGCTGGCAGGCATGGGATTTATAAAAGATCAAACGGATACACATTTTTCTTCGATGAGCTTCCTGAATCAATAAAAGGGCACTTAAAAACGGATCTTAAAGAATATTTAAGGGGCATTCCCGTAATTTTCTTTTCTAAACCATCAAATCAATGGACTTTGCTTTGCACAAAACGTGTTGTCGGTTATTCGGGTGAAAGAGTGTTCTGTATTGATTTTGAGGATATATTTGAGATTGAAACCTATCCGTTTTGGATAACAAAGAAGAGTAAATTAGATTGGGATGAATTGACAATATCAGATAAACAAAGCAACAGGTATGTGTTTCATACCTACGATGGTTATGACCATAATTTGTTGCATAATATTTTATTAATGTGCTGCCAATTAGTTCCCTAAACCGAAACCGCAGCCTTAACCAAATAAGGCAAAATCTCTTTCTGGAAAGAGACAAAATTTTTCCGTACATCCGAGTCGCTTACTGAAGTAAAGGCGAAGCTGAATACAATGCTTTTACTGCACTTGATCAAAAAGCGTAAGCGTTGCTGGTAAGTTTCGTGCTTGCGAATGCCCGGTAACTGGATAAATGATGCCATGAGCAGTTCTTCGAGTTCGTTGGAGAGGTTTTTTAAAAAATCCTGTGAATTGGTTGATTCGCGGATAAAGTCCCAACCGATAAACTCGTTACAAACGGTGTAGGAGAGGCGGCAGGTTTTCATGATGAGGTTGTTGAGGTAAGCCTCTTCATCAATATCGTTTGAATTGACTTGTACCAGGTCATCAACACTGGCTTTGATGTAATCCATCAGCAGCACGTGTAACACGGCCTCTTTGCTGTCGAAGTATTTATAAATAGTTGCCTTGGCAATTTTAGCCTTTTTGGCAATCTCATTAACACTGGTTTTATGGTAACCGAATTTGCGGAAAAGTTCCTGCGCCGCCCGCTTAATACTATCTTTTATTTTATCGGCTTCCATTAATTAGTTACTTGAATTTCAAACTGGGTAACGGCTACCCTATATGATCTTAATGCCTTTGTTGCCGGGGCTTTTACCGGTGTGCCATCTTCAAGGCTAAATTTTGAACCGCTGCAGGGGTCGGTTACTGTAAAGCCCGTATTATCAATTGTTACTGCACATTTTTTTTCGGGCTGATAACTGCTGCACCTGTCATAAGCTGCATAAGTGCCATTCACTTTACGGTAAATGATTAGTCCGGCCACACCATAACCATTAATCGCAACTGCACCGCCCGAAACATTTAATGGGCTCAATGCCGGTGTACCCAATGCTGCCTGGAAATTTACAGGTACACTTGGTACGTTATCAGTTGATTTTCCGCACGAAAAGCAACTGATAACTACCAGTAATATTATTGCGAGTTTCCTCATAACATTTCTGTTTGGAACTGTTTAAGGAAACGTACGTCGTTCTCTGAGAACAGGCGCAGATCGCGGATCACATATTTTAGGTTGGCAATACGTTCCATACCCATACCAAAGGCAAAGCCGGTATATTTTTTACTGTCGATACCGCAGTTTTCCAAAACGTTGGGATCTACCATGCCGCAGCCTAAAATCTCTACCCAACCGCTGTGCTTACACATATTGCAACCGGCACCGCCGCAAATGGTACATGAAATATCCATCTCGGCCGATGGTTCGGTAAACGGGAAGTACGACGGGCGGAAGCGAACCCTGGTGCCTTCGCCATAAAGCTCCTGAACGAAGTGGTAAAGCGTTTGCTTCAGATCGGAGAAAGATACATTCTCATCAACATATAAACCTTCAACCTGGTGGAAAAAGCAATGCGCACGGGCCGAAATAGCCTCATTACGATAAACCCTGCCCGGCATAATAGCGCGGAACGGTGGTTTGCCTGCTTCCATCATCCGAACCTGTACCGATGAGGTGTGGGTACGCAGGGCGATATCATCTTTGCCATTATTCTTTTTAATGAAGAAGGTATCCTGCATATCACGTGCCGGGTGCTCATCCGGGAAGTTCAGGGCCGAGAAGTTATGCCAGTCGTCTTCAATTTCCGGGCCTTCAGCAACAACGAAACCTAAGCGCTTAAAAATATCGATGATCTCGTTACGAACCAATGATAACGGATGGCGTGAGCCAACAGTAAAGCCATCGCCGGGTAAAGTAAGGTCAAGATCATTGCCTTTGCTTTGCGGGCCTGAGCCAATGTTTTCTTTCAGTTCGTTATACTTAGCCTCGGCCAGTTGTTTAAACTCATTAAGTACTTTACCGAAAGTGCGTTTCTCTTCCGGACTAACACTTTTAAACTGCTCAAAAAGGTCTTTAATAATACCCTTAGTGCCTAAAAATTTAATACGGAACGCTTCCAGTTCGTCGGCATTGGCAGGCGAAAAGGCATTGATCTCGGCGGTATATTGGTCTATCTGAGCTTGCATTATAATGTATTTAAAAATTGTTCGGCTGTTAAAACCGGTATTGTTGAGTTTTTATAGTCTTTTATATTTCGGGTGATGATTAGATCTACTCCCGCATTTTTGGCGGCAAAATATTGAACGGCATCTTCAAAATCTTTAAAGTCCGAAGCTATCGCATCATTTATAGTTGTGGCGTCTTCGCCTAACACCCGTAGCTGTTTCGACAGTAATTTTATAGCTTCGATCGCGGTTTCTGCTCCTAAGTGTTTCTTTGTAAAGTAGTGAACATTAATGAGGGTATGTACCGCTGTGCAAAAATTATATCCGCTATCTATGGGTAACGATAGAATTTGTGCAGATGCGCTATAAAAGGTCGGCCTATTTAAAATAACGTCAAGCAAAACATCTGAATCAATAAAGGCCAATTTCATAAGCCGTATTTTTCATCGAGATGCTTATGGTACTCTGCTTTCGCGTCAAAATCAGGAGTCGGCGTTTTTGATAGTGTTAGTTTTTTAACCCAATCTGCTATTTCTATAGTTTTTACGTTTGTCTTAGGCTCTTCAATAGCAGTAACGCTGGTTGTAACCCTTTTTAAATAACGTTCAATTAACTTAGACAGATTGGTATGCGTTTCATCGGCATAAAGCTCTGCCTGTTTTAAAACATCCGGCTCAATATCTAAAATTAACTTTGCCATAACTTTCAATTGTCAAAACACAAAAATACGACAAATTACCTTATTTTAATACTCCCAGCTCCTTACCCACCTTGGTAAATGCTGCAATAGCCTTATCCAGGTGGTGCATATCATGCGCTGCTGAGATCTGTACCCTGATCCTCGCTTTGCCTTGCGGAACAACCGGGTAGTAAAAACCGATCACATAAATACCTTCATCAAGCATTTTCGCAGCAAACTCCTGGGCCAGCTTGGCATCATACAACATCACTGGGACTATAGGATGCACGCCAGGTTTAATGTCAAAACCAGCTTCAGTCATTTTTTTACGGAAATATTGCGTATTGGTTTCCAGTTTATCGCGCAGTTCGGTGGTTTCGCTTAGCATATCCAGCACCGCTATCGATGCCCCTGTAATGGCCGGTGCTAATGTATTAGAGAATAAATATGGACGTGAGCGCTGGCGCAACATATCAATGATCTCCTTACGCCCCGATGTAAAACCACCCGACGCGCCACCTAAAGCTTTGCCCAATGTACCCGTAATGATATCAATCCTGCCCATAACATTATGGTGTTCATGCGTACCACGACCGTTTTTGCCCATAAAACCTGAGCAATGACTCTCATCGATCATTACCAGCGCATTGTATTTATCGGCCAGGTCACAAATTTTTTCCAGTTGAGCAATAGTACCATCCATGCTGAAAGCACCATCGGTTACAATAATGCGGTGACGTAATCCCAGTGTAGCTTTCAGTTTTTCTTCCAGGTCGGCCATGTCATCATGTTTATAGCGGTAACGCTGGGCTTTGCACAGGCGTACACCGTCGATGATCGAGGCATGGTTCAACTCGTCAGAAATAATAGCATCCTGATCATTAAACAATGGTTCAAACACGCCGCCGTTGGCATCAAAAGCCGCTGCGTAAAGGATAGTATCTTCAGTGCCTAAAAATTCGGCTATCTTCTTTTCAAGTTCTTTATGAATATCCTGTGTACCGCAAATAAAGCGTACAGATGATAAGCCATAACCATGGGTATCCATTGCCGCTTTGGCAGCTTCAATCACTTTGGCATTGCCCGATAGGCCCAGGTAGTTATTAGCGCAAAAGTTAATTACTTCGGCACCGCTTTGCACCGTGATATCGGCACCCTGTGGCGAGGTAATGATCCGTTCTTTTTTGTATAACCCTGCGTTTTCAATTTCGGTTAGTTCCTGCTGTAAAACCGGCTTTAGTGTGTTGTACATAGCGTGCGTGTTTTAAAGGGTACAAAATTAAGCATTCGCGGGCATTTGGTTGGGTTTATTAAACCTTAAATAATTATTAAGTGAATAATAAAACATTTTTAGGCCATAACACATTACCCATAAGTAACATATGAGAAAATATATACTACTATTAATCACTGCTTTCAGCGTAATAACAGCCTCTGCACAGCAATCACTTTTAACAGGGAAGATAACCGATAAAAATGGACAGGTTATCCCGTTTGTTTCTGTTTATATCCGCAATTCAACATACGGCACCACCGCCAATGAAAACGGTATTTACCAGCTTAAGCTTAATCCGGGTACTTACAATGTGATTTATCGCTATGTTGGTTATACCGAAAAAATTGAAGAGGTTACGATAGCCGATCATGATCAGGAACACGATGTACAAATGGCCGACGAGGTGTTTGCCACCGGCAGGGTAGCCGAAACTTACCGCAAAAATCGTGATGCTGCTGATACTATCATGAAGCAAGTGTTAAAAAAGCGAAAATACTATATCGAGGAAGCCACGTCATACTCATGCGCAGTTTATATTAAAGGGGTACAAAAGTTATTGAGCGTACCTAAGTCATTGTTGGGGCAGGAGGTAAGGAAAACCCTCGATCTGGATACAAACGGTCGCGGTATCCTCTATCAATCCGAATCACTGTCCGAATACAATTTTCAGAAACCCAATAAGGTTCGGGAAATTACAATTGCCAACCGCATGGCAGGCCAGAATACTGCGTTCGGTTATAAAAAAGCCTCCGATTTGCAGGCCAATTTTTATCAGAATGTATTTATCATCAACGGATTGGCAACAAGAGGCTTCGTATCGCCGGTTGCGTCATATGGTCCCAGGTTTTATAATTACAAATTGCTGGGAACCTCTGTTGAAAACGGGCATACTATCCATAAGATCCACATAACCCCTAAACGCGGTCATGGCCAGTATTTTCAGGGTGATATTTATATTGTTGACGGCGACTGGCGCATTTACAGCATTGACCTATTTGTTGAAAATAAAACAAGCAATCTTAACCTGGTTGATACTTTAAAGATCAGGCAGCAGTATGTTGCCATTACCGATAGTGTATGGATGCCGGCATCAACCCAATACAATTTTAAAGGGGCCGTTTTCGGATTTAAATTTGGCGGTTATTATGCTGCTGTTTATAATAACTATAAAATCAATCCAACTTTTCCGGATGATTTTTTTACCGGCGAGATCTTAAAAATTGACACAGTAGCAAACAGTAAAAAGCCCGATTACTGGTCTAACTCGCGGCCTATACCCTTAACTGCATTTGAAGATCGTGATTACAAAAAAAAGGATGCCTTTGAAGAATACAAAAAGACAGATACCTACCTTGATTCGCTTCAGCATCATAAAAATCATATTAATTATCCGGGTTACCTGATTTTTGGCTATGCGGCCAGCAATAAAAGCGCCAGGGACTCATTATACATCTTCCCGTTTATACAAACCTTTTATTATAATACGGTTGAGGGTTTCGGCATTAACGCCAAAGTGAGTTATATCCGCACCATTGATGATTTTCATTCATTAACAATTACACCAGCCTTACGTTATGGTTTCTCCAACAAGGTCTTCAGCGCCAACATGGGGATCGACTATAAGAATGACCCTTTCCATAATGCTAAGTTTTATGCCGATTTTGGGAGCGATGTGCTCGACCTTAATAATGTCGGTACGCGTTCGTTATATTTCAATACGCTGAGTACCCTTCTTAGCGAGAACAATTACGTTAAATATTACCGTAGCCACTATGGCGATTTTGGTTATCAGCGCGAAATATTGAATGGTGTGTTTTTAAAAGGGGGGCTTTCTTATTCCAGCCGTTCACAATTGTATAATACATCTTTCAGTAAGATAAAGGATATTAAAGATCGCCAGTTTACATCAAATAATCCGTTAGCTCCGCCGGGTACCCCGGCCGATGATCATTCCTTCCTGTTCCCGGATAACCAGGCATTAGTATTTAATGCGACGGCTACTTTTACGTTCGATCAGCGGTACGAAACCAGGCCTACAGGTAAGTTCAATCTGCCATCAAAATATCCAACGTTAACGGTAAACTACCGTAAAGGATTTAAAAACATCATTGGTTCGGATGTAGATTATGATTTTGCCTCTGTCGATCTTTCGCAGGACCATATCCGTGTGGGCCTTTCCGGCTATTCATCATTCAAAGTATCAGGCGGAGGTTTTTTCAATAACAACACCCTGTACTATATGGATTACAATCACTTTTTAGGTAACCAGGGTACCACTTTCGATCCTTCCTATGTGGGTAGCTTCCATTTCCTGCCGTTTTATACCTACAGCACCAACGGTGCATTTTTAGAAGCACATTATCAGCATAACTTTGCAGGTTCGTTATTTAACCGCATCCCGCTGTTAAGAAAATTGAAGCTTGAAGAAATCATCGGCGCCAACTATCTCACCACCAAAAACAACCGCAATTACCGCGAGTTTTACGTAGGTGTGCAGCGCCTCATCTTCCGGGTTGATTATGGTATCTCCTATGCCGGCGATAAAAAATACATCCAGGGCTTCAGGATCTTTTACGGGATAAGATAGTATTTCAGTCTGGAAGTCGGAAAGTCCGCATAAGTCCGAAAGTTTTTGAGTAGCCATTTTAATTGCTGAAATTCTACTTACGGACTTTCTGACTTCAGACTTTCGGACTACGAACAAAGTTCGTATCTTTGCGCCGCTCATTTAACACTGTTTGCAGCAGTATCAATGATTTTATGGAAATGTATAATACCCTACTATACTATTGTTATTCAACAATAGCTAATGCGGAGCAATTTGCTGCCGATCATTTAAAATTTTGTAAAAGCTTAGGTTTAACCGGGCGCATTATTGTAGCCGATGAAGGTCTTAATGGTACTGTTTCAGGATCTGTTGAGGCTTGTAAAACCTATATGGATACCGTACACGCCGACGAACGTTTCGCCAAAACCGAGTTTAAGATCGATGAGGTAGATACACCATCGTTCGTGAAAATGCACGTACGTTATAAATCAGAGATCGTACACTCAGGCTTGCGTGATCCTAACGTTATCGACCCAAAACAAAAAACAGGCAAACACCTGGAGCCGAAAGAGTTTTTGGCGATGAAGGACAGGGATGATGTTGTTGTATTGGATGTTCGCTCAAACTATGAGCATTCTTTAGGCAAATTCAAAAACGCCGTAACCCTTGATATCGATAACTTTCGTGATTTTCCGGCTATGATCAATGAGTTGGCGCAATACAAGGATAAAAAGATCCTTACTTACTGCACCGGTGGTATCAAATGTGAAAAAGCTTCGGCATTGCTTTTGCACGAAGGTTTCCCTGAAGTATACCAGCTGCACGGCGGTATCATTAAATATGGCAAAGAAGCAGGTGGCGAGGATTTTGAAGGCAAATGTTATGTGTTTGATAACCGCCTTTCGGTTGATGTGAACAGCGTTAACCCGGTTGTTATTTCAACCTGCTTAAATTGCGGTAAAACCACGCCTAAAATGATCAATTGTGCCAACCCGGAGTGTAATGAGCATTTTACCCAATGCGACGAATGCGGAACCGCTATGGATGGCTGCTGCAGCGAAGAATGTAAATCTCATCCGCGCAAACGTGTTTATGATGGCACCGGGTATTATGTAAAAGTACCTCAACCAGTAAACGTGAGCAAAAGCAAGTTGCAACTGGCCGATTGAAATTAGCTAAATCCAATAGATGATACGAAGCTTATCCGCAAGGGTAGGCTTTTTTCTTTTATCGGGCTCAAACATTACTTTCGTAACTTGATTACATTAGCATCATTTTATTTTAACCATGCGTAAACCCCTGTTAGTTTTTATTTACCTGCTTTGTTTTTCGGTTTGGCAAACATTTGCGGTTGATATTAAGAGCATAGGGGTTCCGTATGTGCAAAATTATACCAAGGCTCTTTACCAGTTTGGTAATCAAAACTGGTCGGTAACGCGCGATGAGCATGGCATTATGTATTTTGGTAATGCACAGGGCCTGCTTGCTTTTGACGGTAAATACTGGCAGCAGTACCATATGCCTAACGGGTTAATAGTGCGGGCGGTAACTGCCGATGGTAAAGGAAAAATTTATGCAGGCGGTTATGGTGAATTTGGCTACTGGGAAAATGACGACAAAGGTTTTTTAAAATATACATCGCTCGTAAACCTGGTACCTAAAAAGTTTTTGCCCATAAATGAGGAGGTTTGGAAGATCTACTGCGAAAAAGACAGGATCTTGTTCCAGGCTTTCGGCTCCATCTATATTTACTCAAAAGGGAAGATCGAAGTTGTAAAAACGCGACAGCCTTACCTCTTTCTCTTTAAAGCGGGCAACCGCTTTTTTATAGAGCAGCTGTTAAAAGGACTGTTTGAGCTTAAGGGCTCAAAGTTAGAGTATGTAAAGGGCAGCGATATTCTTGGTGGAAGTGGCGTATTGTCTATCCTGCCTTTTCAGCATAATAAATACATTATTGGTACGGCCAAAAGTGGTTTGTTTATTTACGATGGGGAAACTATTAAACCCTGGGCCAATCAATGTAACGACTTTTTAAAAACTTATCAGCTTAATAACGGGGTGGCTATTGCAGGCAGATATCTTGCTTACGGAACCATTCTTAACGGCATTGTAATAGTTGATACCGCGGGTAGGGTAGTACAACACATTAACAAAGCCAGCGGCATGCAAAACAATACGGTATTGAGTTTATATACCGATACAGAGCAAAATCTTTGGGCAGGGCTTGATAATGGCATCGACCGTATTGAGGTTAACTCACCATTGTATTTTTATTTTGATAAAACAGGCAAGTTCGGTACCGTTTACGCCAGTATTATTTTTGATAAGAAGATCTACCTCGGCACTAACCAGGGCTTGTTTTACAGCGATTGGCTACCCGAGAGTAACAAAGGGCCTTTTCAGTCATTTGATTTTAAGCTGATCCCCGGTTCACAGGGGCAGGTGTGGGACCTTTCCCTGCAGGATGGGCGACTGCTGTGCGGCCACAACGATGGTACTTACCAGGTAACCGGTAGCTCAATAACTAAGATCTCGGATATCACGGGCGGCTGGACCATCAAAAAAATAGCTCCGGATATGCTGATCCAGGGTACTTACACGGGCTTGGTCATCTATAAAAAAGATGCGGCGGGGAACTGGCATTTTAACCATAAACTGGCCGATTTCGGCGAACCCTCGCGCTACGTTGAACGAGATAGTAAAGGGCAGATCTGGGTAAGCCATGCTTATAAAGGCATCTATAAGCTTTCCCTCAGCGCCGACCAAAAAAAGGCTGTATCACGTGTTTATTATGATAAAAGTTATGGCCTGCCTGGTAGCTATAATATCAATGTATTTGACCTGGACAACCGCATCGTTTTTTCATCCGATTCGGGATTTTATGTGTATGATGATATTACTGATCGTTTTTACAAATACCAGCAGCTGAATAAAAAGCTGGGTACGTTTGCCACTTCAAGCAAAATCATAAAAGCTATAGGCAAAAAGTATTGGTTCATTAACCAGGGCAGGGTTGCCCTTGCCGATCTTTCGGTGCCGGGGAAATTAACTATCGATACCAATCGCTTCACCATACTAAGCGGGCAAATGGTGCAGCATTATGAAACCATAAACCGCATTAATAACTCAACTTACCTCATTAGTGTTGATGACGGCTTTGTAATACTCAATGATGATGATGCATTGCGCGGTAGTAGTATCAATATCCCCAGCGTACTCATCAGGCGGGTTGAGAATGTGACCGATAAGGTATCATTAATAAGCGAGGATGGTTTTAGCAAAGATGCAATTGAAATACCCTACGCCCAAAACAACATCCGTATAGCTTATTCGTTGCCGTATTTCAGGCAGGCTAAGATCAAATTCCAATATTATCTCGACGGTTATTCGCACCAGTGGAGCGATTGGACATCGCAAAGCCAAAAAGAGTTTACCAACCTCGATCAGGGAACCTACCATTTTAAAGTACGCGCCAAGATCAATGATCAGCAGGTATCGGCCGAAACTGTGTTTACCTTTACCATATTACCTCCATGGTATGCCGGCAAGATAGCCATGGTTTTTTATCTGCTGTTGATCGTACTGTCATATTACATCATCAGGCATTATTATCGCCTTAAACTAAAGCGTCATCAGCAGCACATCCACCAAAAGCTTCAGAAAGAGAAAGAAGAGTTTTTAAAGCAGGAAGCCATTGCTAACGAGCAGCACATCATCAATATAAAAAATGAACAGCTACAGGCTGATCTCGCAAGCAAAAGCCGCGAGCTGGCAAACTCGGCCATGAACATTGTTTATAAAAATGAACTGCTGCAAAAAATAAGCGATGAACTCGGGCACCTTAAAGACAGCAGTGGAAAAAAACTTGCCGACGAGCAATTGCGCCGCATCCAGAAAGTGATTGATGAAGGCATGAGCGATGACCGCGACTGGAATATTTTTGAGAACAGTTTTAACGAAGCGCACGAAAATTTCTTTAAGAAACTCAAAGCGGGTCATCCCGACCTGGTGCCAAATGACCTTAAATTATGCGCCTACCTGCGCATGAACATGAGCAGTAAGGAGATGGCATCGCTGCTTAATATTTCATTGCGTGGTGTCGAAATCCGGCGTTACAGGCTCCGTAAAAAGCTCAATCTGGAGCATGATAAAAACCTTACCGAGTTTCTCATCGAGTTATAACACTACATCATTACCTCTCATGATGCTATTTCTGCACAAGCCCGGCATAGCGGTTTGTGTAGTATGTCATATATACATTTTATGTATATAAATATCTTATTTTCAATATTTTATAAAATAATAAAATAACTTTTGAGAAAGTATTTTTATGATGATGTATTAATGTTGAGTATCAATATTTGTTAAGAAAGCATTATCTGTTCAGCTTTGTAGAATAATAAAC
Source organism: Mucilaginibacter sp. Mucisp86 (assembly GCF_047324315.1). NCBI lineage: Bacteria > Pseudomonadati > Bacteroidota > Sphingobacteriia > Sphingobacteriales > Sphingobacteriaceae > Mucilaginibacter > Mucilaginibacter sp. Mucisp86. The sequence goes on along the minus strand of NZ_CP168503.1, from coordinate 1,451,565 downwards.
CAATTATTTCTAATCCGCTTTTTATTTAATTAACCACTATGAAAAGAATTTTTACTATTTCAGGGTTGATGTTATTGCTTCTTTTTTCCATTGACGCTGCGTTTGCACAAAACGTTACAGTAAAAGGAAAAATTACCGACGCCGCCACCGGCGAAGCCCTGATAGGCGTATCGGTTCAGGAAAAAGGAACAACTAACGGAGCCCAAACAGATGTTAACGGCCTTTACTCCATTAAGGCATCAAAAAATGCAATCTTAACCATTACTTATATCGGTTATGCAACCAAGTCTGTACCCGTAAATGGACAAACCACATTGAATGTAACATTACAGGCACAAGCCAATGAACTGGCGCAGGTTGTTGTTGTTGGTTACGGTACCCAACGTAAGCTTGATGTTACGGGCTCCGTTGCATCAGTAAAAGGTGCTGATATAGCAAAGCAGGCTTCTGTTAACCCATTAAGTGGTTTACAGGGTAAAGTTGCCGGTGTGCAAATTACCAACAGCGGCGCGCCAGGTTCATCACCATCAGTTAGCATTCGTGGTTTGGGTACTGTTTATGGTAATGTAAGCCCGTTGTTTGTTGTTGATGGCGTTTGGTATAACGATATCAGTTTCCTTAACCCGCAGGATATTGAAAATATATCTATCCTTAAAGACGCATCAAGTACGGCAATTTATGGTATCCGTGCTGCAAACGGTGTTGTATTGGTAAGTACTAAAAGAGGTTCAAAAGGCAAACCGGTTATCAACTATAACGGATATGCCGGCTGGCAGTCTGTTACAAACCAGGTTAAGATGGCCAACGCAACTGAATACGCAACTGCTATAAACGAGTTGTATACTTACAACAACATCACACCGGTATTATTCAACGATCCTGCAAGCTTTGGTAAGGGTACCGATTGGTATGCTCAGATCTTGCGTGATGCATTTGTAACCAGTCACCAGGTAGCAGTTAGCGGTGGTACCGATAAAATGACCTATAACTATTCATTCGGGTACCTTGACCAGGATGGTTTGGCAAAAACAAACAACTACAAACGTTATACCGTTCACTTATCAAATGATTTTAAGCCGGTAAAAGCGCTTAAACTTGGATACACACTGAACGGGCTTGCCGGTAAATCAAACGACGTAGACGGCGGCATTTTTCATGAGTTATTTGGTGTTGCGCCTACATTGCCTGTATTTTATAAAGATGGTGCTTATGGCGATCCGAATGATTACCACACAGGTGATGGTAACAACTACAATCCGCAGGCAACACTTGATTTCTATAATCAGAAATCGCGTAACCTGCGCCTTACTTACAATGCTTATGGCGAGGTATCGTTTCTTAAAAACTTTAAATTCAAAACAAGCTTTGGCGGCGATATAGGCCAAGCTGAGGTAAGAGGTTACACTCCGGTTTATTACGCTACACTGGCTCAAAAAAGCCTGAATTCAAACCTTGATGTGAACCACACTGAAACCCGCAACTGGATCTGGGAAAACACGCTGACTTATGACGTTAAAATAAAACAACATAAGATCACTGCGTTATTAGGTTACAGTGCGCAAAATAACCGGGCAAAACAATTGGATGCACATGCACAAAATGTACCTTATGCAAGCAGCGGTAGTCAGCACAGTTCGTTTCCTGATACTACAAACGTAACCTATTACCGCGATCCTGCGCAACAGATCCATACCCGTGCGGTATCACAATTTGCCCGTGTTAATTATTCATTTAACGATAGGTATCTGCTTAATGCATCTATCCGTCGTGACGGCGCTTCGCAGTTTTATGGTAACCATACCTATGGATATTTCCCTTCGGTGGGCGCCGGCTGGGTTATTACCAACGAGGATTTCATGAAAAATCAAAAAGTGTTTAGTAATCTGAAGCTTCGCGGAAGCTGGGGTAAGGTGGGTAACTCTGTAGTGCCTATTAACCCTACTCAGCAAACGGTATCATCTGATCCTTATCTGACTTATATATTCGGTAACCCGCAAACAGCCGCCCAGGGTTCAAGTATCAATACCGTAGTGCCTCCAACCATTGTTTGGGAAAAAGCGGTAGCTACAGATTTTGGTATCGAAGGTGCAATTTTAGATAACAAATTATCGTTTGAGGCCGACTATTATAACAGGGAAACCCGCGATGCAATATTCGCTATTCCTATCCCTTCATCATTAGGTACTACCGGAAGTAACCTGATAGGTAACCAGGCCAGCATCCGTAACCGCGGTTTTGAGTTCCTGGTAGGCTGGAAACAACAAGTCAATAAAGATTTTTACTTCAGCGTAAGTGCAAACCTTGGCATCAACAACAATAAAGTGTTAAGCGTATTGAGTGGTAAAAACCCGATTTATCAGGGAGGTAACGGCATAGCAAACGGCCAGCTGGCTACACGTACCGTTGTTGGTGAGCCAATAGGCGAGTTTTATGGCTACAAGGTTACCGGTATATTCCAAACTGCGCAGGAGGTAGCTGCCTCTAAACAAACAACAGCACATCCTGGTGACTTTATTTACCAGGACACTAATAATGATGGTGTAATTGATAGTAAAGACCGTGTGGTATTGGGCAGCCCGCTTCCAAAATATAATTACGGTATCAACACTTCGTTCACTTACAAAAACTTTGACCTGGCTTTAGATTTTCAGGGAACGGCAGATGTTAGTGTTTATAATGCCAACATAGCCTATCGCTTTGGTAACGAAAACTTCACTAAAGATTTTTATGATCACCGCTGGCATGGTCCGGGTACTTCAAATACCTACCCGTCAGTAAACGTTGGTGCTACTGATAACGCTAAACCAAATTCATTTTATGTAGAAAGCGGCGCTTATTTCAGGCTTAGAAATGCTCAGTTAGGTTATACCCTGCCTGGCAGCCTGTTGAGCAAATGGAAAATACAACGCGTAAGGTTGTATGCCAATGCACAAAATGCGCTCAATTTCTTCGGTTATAAGGGCTTTACTCCTGAAGTAGGTGGCTCGGTTGGTAGCATGGGGATCGATGCCAGCGTGTATCCGCTTTACGCTACTTATAATTTTGGTGTTAACGTTACTTTTTAATCAATATAAAGATGAAAAACAGTAAAAAAACTATATTGCACAAAGCCGTTATTTTAGGTTTTATTGCAACTGCTATATCATTTCAAAGCTGTAAAAAAAGCTTTTTAAATGTGGACCCGGCGGGTAATCAGGCCGCCACACAATTCTGGAAAACACAGGCAGATGCTACTGCCGCGGTAGGTGCTATGTATGCTAACCTGCACGAGTGGAAAAACATTGCCTTTGCACCAATTGCTGTTGAAAGCATGGGAGCAGATGACGTTGAAAAAGGGAGTAGTCCTACTGATGCTACCTTTATGAATAACTTTCATAACTTTTCGGCTACAGCCGGTGAAGGTCAGGTTGCTGATTTTTGGGCGGGGCAATACCAAACTATCAACTTCGCCAACCAGATCCTGGGCAATGTACCAGGTATCAACATGGATGAATCGTTGAAAGCAAGGTATCTTGCCGAGGCAAAGTTTATCAGGGCCTATGCTTATTTCAGGCTGGTTAGGGCTTTTGGTGATGTTCCATTGCGTTTAAGCCTGCCAAAAAGCGCTACTGATTATAATTTGCCGCGTACAGCCAAGGCTCAGGTTTGGGCTGCTATTGAAACCGATCTGAATGATGCCGCCGGTGTTTTGCCTCAATCATACAGCTCGGCAGATATAGGTCATGCTACCAAGGGGGCTGCTTTAGCTCTGCATGCAAAAGTAGCTTTGTATCAGAAAAAATGGAACGATGTAGTTACCTACACAACTCAGGTGATGGGCATGGGTTATTCATTGTATCCTGATTATGAGCAAATGTTCCGCACAACGCACAAAAACAACCAGGAATCAATCTTCGAGATCCAATGTATGCTTATCCCTAATAATCCTGCGGCTTCTAACTCCCAATATTCACAAGTTCAAGGTGTGCGGGGGGTAACCGGTGGCGGCTGGGGCTTTAATGTGCCTTCGGCCGATTTGGCTGCTGCCTATGAAACCGGTGATCCGCGCCGTGATGCTACTATTATATTCAGGGGCGAAACAACACCCGAAGGTGATAAGATCCCGGCCGATGGTGACAATCCGATGTATAACCAGAAATCATACGTACCATTTGCATTGTATGTATCAGGTTTTAATGAGGGCTGTCAGCAAAATAAAATTGTTTTGCGCTACGCAGAAGTATTGTTGATGAATGCGGAAGCCAATAATGAGTTGGGTAATTCGGGGGCGGCGTTAACATCGCTTGAACTGGTACGTGCACGGGCAAGGGGCGGCAATGCAGCTATACTGCCAAAAGTTACCACAACAGAGCAGGCTGCTTTACGCACCGCTATTTACAAAGAAAGACGGGTTGAGTTTGCTATGGAGTTTGATCGCTATTTTGATGTGATCCGTCAGGGACGTGGTACTGAAGTATTCGGTTCGCGTGGCTGGAAAGCAGGTAAAAACGAAGTATGGCCGGTTCCTCAAACCGAAATTGATTTGAGCGCAGGTACATTGACACAAAACCCGGGTTATTAATCTATCAAATTCAACAGCGATGAAAAAAATTAACAAATCACTTAAAGTTATGCTCCTGGTGGGTGCAGCTGCGAGTTTAACTATAACAGCATGTCATAAAGGTTTTGATCCTAAAACCTATGCACCTTCAAAACCATTGCCAACGTTTGGTGGCTACAGCAGTAGTAAGGATATTGAACCTTCAAGTCTTGTTGCTTATTTTCCGTTTACCAGTAGTTTAGCTGATAGTCTTACAGGCGCTACAGGTGTTGCTACCGGAACAAGCTTTGCTAAAGGGCTTAACGGTAACGGCCTTAAAGGAGCCGATAAAGCTTATGCACTTTATGATACGCCAGCGGGAATTAAAGGATTAAAAAGCTTTACTACCAGCTTGTGGGTAAATATGCCTCAAAATACTGCTGCTATCGGATTATTGGATCTTCAAAATAGCCAGGCCGGTGACCCCGGTTTCTGGGGCAGCCTTGCCATATTTTTTGATAATGGCGGTTCTTCAACCAAAGGGGTACTTAAGGTGCACGCTTATAACAAACCGGGGGTTTCAACCGGTATTGATGGCTGGGAAGGCGGCTATAGTGTTGACAATCCCTGGAATCAATGGATCAATATTACTGTAACTTTTGATGAACCAAGCTCAACAATATATGTTTACTATAACGGCGCACAGGCCGGTAAAAATACAGTTGCAGGTTTTGCACCTATAGATTGGAGTAAAGCATCAAAAATGGTTTTCGGAACACTGCAATTTCAAACAACGCCCTCGCTTACTATTAGCACGGGCGCACAGGATTGGGCAGGCTTTGTTACCGGTACTTTAGATAATATCAGGTTTTATAACAAAGCGCTTTCTGCTTCACAGGTCTCGGCTCTATATAATCTCGAAAAATTAGGAAGATAATACACAGTTGATTTGATTTAGGTTGTCCTGCCCAAAAGGCAGGCAACCTTTTTTAAGCACCGGAATGAGGAAATTTAAGAACAGTTGGGCGTTGGGGGCAGTTTTTTTGTTTTTTACCTGTGGTAAAAGTTCAAAAAATAATCCTGATCCGGTTACGCCTGTGCCATTTACCTTTAGCGCGCTTAAAGTTAACGGCCAGTCCAATGGTTTTAGCTATTCCAATGTAAATACAAAGCCGGCTATCGCCATTTCATTTTCAACTCCGCTTAGCCAAACTTCGGTAACGGGCAGTGTTAGCGTTGCTACCAAAGGCGGAGCAGCGGCAGCTTATAGTGTGACTTTTCAGCATCACGACAGCACAGTTGTAATAACGCCAACAGGTCTTCAGCCCATTACGCAATATTCGCTTAAAGTTTCAACAGCGTTAAAGTCTGCAAAAGGCAGTAACCTGCAATCGGCGCTTGAGGTGCAGCTCACCACTGCTATTGACAGCACGGCTAAGTTTCCTGTCATAACCGATGAACAGCTGCTTGATCTGGTTGAAAGGCAAACACTCAAGTACTTTTACGATTTTGGGCATCCCACCAGCGGCCTTGCCCGCGAGCGTAATTCGTCGGGCGATGTAGTTACTTCGGGCGGTTCGGGTTTTGGTATTATGGCTATCGTTGCCGGTATAAGCCGGGGTTATATTTCTTATGCCGATGGTTTGGCCCGGATGCAGAAGATAGTAGGCTTTTTAAACACCAAAGCGCAAAAATTTCATGGTGCTTTCCCACACTGGTTAAACGGGGCTACCGGTGCTGTTGTGCCTTTCAGCGCACAGGATAACGGTGCCGATTTGGTGGAGACATCATACCTGATGCAGGGACTGATCACTGCCCGTCAGTATTTCAGTTCGGCTAACACAGCCGAAACACAATTACGTACGGATATCAATACCTTATGGAGCGGTGTGGAATGGGATTGGTTCAGGCAAAATGACCAGAATGTATTGTATTGGCATTGGAGCCCCGATCAGGGCTGGGCCATCAATATGAAAATAACCGGTTGGAATGAGGCCCTCATCGTTTATGTACTTGGTGCCTCGTCAACAAAACACAGCATTCCAAAGTCAGTTTATGACCAGGGATGGGCGGGTAGCGGCAGTATTAAAAATGGTAAAAGCTTTTATGGCGTTACCCTTCCGCTCGGGCCTGACAGGGGCGGGCCGTTGTTTTTTGAGCATTACTCTTTTTTGGGTATTAACCCAACAGGTTTAACAGATGCATATGCCAATTACGAAACGCAAACCAAAGCTCACGCCATGATCAATTATAATTATTGTGTGGCAAATCCCCTTGGTAATGGCGATTACAGCGCTAATTGCTGGGGACTAACAGCAAGTGATATTGAAGGTGGATATACAGCAAGCTCTCCAACCAATGATGTGGGAGTAATTGCACCTACTGCTGCTATTGCTTCATTGCCCTATACGCCAACGCAATCAATGGCGGCCCTGCATTTTTTTTACTACACACTTGGCGATAAGTTATGGGGACAATACGGCTTTTACGATGCTTTTAATTTAACCAATCCCTGGTTTGCCGATTCATACCTGGCGATTGATCAGGGACCTATTGTGGTTATGACCGAAAATTACAGAAGCGGCCTGCTCTGGAGGCTGTTTATGAGCGCGCCTGAAATAAAAAAGGGAATGAAAAATTTAGGCTTTAGCGGGCCGAACTTATAATGTGATTAATGATATCTTAAATGAAAAAACTAATATTACCCTCTTTGCTAATGATACTTGCCCTGAGCGCTTTTGCCCAAAAGGCGGCAAAAAAAGCAGAAGATGGCATTAAGCCGGTTGGCATTATCAAAAACCTTACAGACAGCGCCCTGCTTGATGTAGTGCAGCGCCAAACCTTCCGCTATTTTTGGGATTTTGGACACCCGGTTAGCGGCCTGGCCCGTGAGCGCAGTAACACTTCTTTTGACTACGGAAATGAGGTGGTAACTACGGGAGGTTCTGGTTTCGGTATCATGTCGCTTATTGTGGCTGATAGCCGCAAATGGATCACCCATGAGCAGGCGGTTGACCGTATGGTGAAGATCGTTAACTTTTTATACAAAGCCGATGCTTTTCATGGTGCTTTCCCGCACTGGTTAAACGGTGAAACCGGTAAAGTGATCCGCTTTGGCCGTAAGGATGATGGGGCTGATATTGTGGAGTCGGCTTATCTTTTTCAGGGTTTGTTATGTGCAAGGCAGTACTTTACTGCCGATGACCCCAAAGAACGCCGGATCCGTGACGTGATTAACTGGATGTGGGGCGAAATGGAATGGAGTTGGTTTACCCGTGATGGCCGCGACTACCTTTACTGGCACTGGAGCCCTAACAATGGCTGGGCCATGAATTTCCCAATCCACGGTTTTAACGAATGTTTGATCACTTACGTACTTGCTGCATCTGCCGAGCGTTACCCGGTTGGTGCCAATGTTTACCATAATGGCTGGGCGCAAAGCGATTTCTTCAAAAACGGAAGAACTTTTTATGGCTTTAAATTGCCATTGGGATTTGACTATGGTGGTCCCTTGTTCTTTTCTCAGTACTCGTTCCTTGGCTTAAACCCTAAAGGCTTAAGAGATCAATATGCAGACTATTGGGAACAAAACAAAAATCATACGCTGATCAATCATGCGTACTGTGTTGATAATCCTAAGAAATTTAAAGGCTACGGCGAAAATTGCTGGGGATTGACTGCCAGCGATAACTTTGAAGGATATAACGCACATTCGCCAACTAACGACCTGGGTGTAATTACACCAACGGCGGCGCTCTCGGCATTTCCATATACTCCGGAATATTCGATGAAAGCATTACGCCATTTTTATTACGACCTGGGTGATAAGATCTGGGGCGAATATGGTTTTACCGATGCTTTCAGCGAATCGCATAACTGGTATGCAAACTCCTATTTAGCTATTGATCAGGGGCCGATCGTCGTGATGATTGAAAATTATCGCACCGGCCTGTTGTGGAAACTTTTCATGAGTTGTCCTGAAGTGCAAGGAGGCTTGAAAAAGCTTGGTTTTGAGAGCCCGGCAATCGCAAAAAATTAATTCGGCATAAAAAAATAAACAAAAGGCCGTTAAAGAGGTTAAATTTGTTTTGATGCAACGGCGATATTTACGCCGGTTGTAAAACGAAGACATTTTAACCCATGATCAAAACAATACGAATTACAGGAATGCTAAGCTTGCTCTTAGCATTCTCTTTTTTAGCCAAATCCCAAAATTTGACCTCGTTTGACAGGGGCAGCTTTATCTTTAAGGTGGATACGTTGCCATATCGTATATTATTCCCAAAACATTTTAACCCGGGACAGAAGTATCCTTTGTTGTTTGTGTTACATGGCTCGGGTGAACGTGGAAACAATAACGAATCGCAGCTTGCTTACGGAGCACAAAGGCTTTTACAGGATAGTGTACGCGAAATTTATGAGGCCATTGTAGTTTTCCCGCAGTGCCCGGCAAAAAGCTACTGGAGTAATGTGAAGCAGGTTACCGATTCGGCCACCAATAAGCGCAAATTCATTTTCCAGGAAGATGCCCCGCCAACCATGGCTATGATCATGCTGATGGGGTTGGTGGACCAGTTTTTAGATAAGCCTTTTGTAGATAAACACCGGGTTTACGTAGGTGGGCTTAGTATGGGCGGTATGGGTACTTTTGAAATCATAGGTCGCGAACCGAAGGTATTTGCAGCAGCTTTTGCCATTTGCGGTGGTGATAATACCCTGAATGCAAAAAAATATGCCAGGAAAGTTCCGCTCTGGATCTTCCACGGTAATAATGACCCGGTAGTACCGGCAGATCATTCGCAGGTAATGGTTGATGCTATTAAAGAAGCAGGAGGGACACCAAGGTTTACCTTATATCCCGGTGTCGGGCACAACAGCTGGGATAACGCTTTTAATGAGCCTGATCTGTTGCACTGGCTGTTTTCTCATAGTAAGTAGGAGGGTTCGGCCAGAGGCCGGGGGATAGTTACCACCCGGCAGGAGCCGGGCGGTGGCGGAATACAGAAAACCATGTCATTGCGAGGAGGAACGACCACAGGTGTTCGGAAGATTTTTTAATTCCCTCCTTCGGGAGGGGTGCGGCAGAGTTGTGTAGTAGCAGGGAGGGGTTTATGCGCTATTTTAATCGAATAAACATATCGGCGAAACCCCTCCCTACACCTCCCAGGGGAGGGAATCGCACAATCCTGAACTTTTTATTTTCTTCCGAACACTTATGGAGAAACGATAAAGCAATCCATGCTGTACAGGGCGGCTATGCTATAATTATGCTAAACGAAGTTGTCTTAAATAAAAATGTCATTTCGATTGAGCAGGGGAAGGCAATAGCTTTGGGGCGAGTGAGAAATCTTATACGCCAAGCAAGTCCGATCAGCACGCGGACTCTGCAGGGCGTATAAGATTTCTCACTCGTTCCTCGTATCGAAATGACAATAAGCTTGTTGATAAGAAACGGCCTATTCTTCCCCCTCTGATTTCTTAGGAAGGTTCTTGGCGTTGAAGCGTGGCTTAAATCCCAATTTAGGTGCAGGTGCTTCCGTTGCCGGCGACTGAGTTTCCTCAGTTGGCTTATCCTCTTTTTTATCTTCCGGCGACGCCTCAGCTTCAGGGGCTTTGGGCTTTGAGGCTGCGTTAAATCGCGGCTTAAAGCCAAGCTTTGGTGCAGGAGTTTCAGAAGCAGGCTTTTCTTCTTCAACGGCTGGCTGCGAAGATTCGGCTGATGATTTTACCTCTTCAACCGGTTGTTCCGGTTCTGCCGGTTTGGGTTTCATCATAGCCGCGTTAAAGCGTGGTTTGAACCCCATTTTAGGTGCAGGTGCTTGGGATGCCTGTGGTTTTGGCTCTTCAGCAGGTTTTTCTTCTTCAGCAGCTGCTTCGCTTTCTACGGGCTTTGGTTTGACCATAGCCGGATTGAAGCGCGGCTTGAAGCCCATTTTAGGTGCCGGTGTTTCTGCGGCGGGGCTTTGAGGTTCAGTATTCGCCCCTTCTTCTTTTTTATCTTCTGCCGGCCCTTCAGTTTCTGCGGGTTTTGGTTTTACCATGCCGGCATTGAAGCGGGGCTTAAAGCCCATTTTAGTCGCGGGTATTTCCGAGGCAGGAGTTTGAGGTTCTGTAGCCGCAGCTTCCTCTTTTTTACCCTCTGCCGGTGCCTCTGTTTCTGTAGCTTTTGGTTTTACCATGCCTGCGTTAAAGCGTGGTTTGAACGCCGGTTTCGGCGAAGTTTCTGCCGATGGGGGTTCCAGTGTTGCCGGTTCTGTTGACTCCTTTTTAGGCTCTTCAACAGGAGGCACTGGTTTTGGTGCTGCCGCTGCACGGAACTTCGGTGTGAAACCAATTTTGGCCGCTGTGCCGGGTTCTATCAAACTTTCGGTAATGGTTTGTTCGGCAAGTGGGTTTTTGATGTGTACCTTTTCGGTTTTCACCTCAAGCGGAATAGGGAACTGCCTCCTGAGTTTATTAAACCAGTACTTTTTGGTATGGTCGAAACTTTTTTCACCCATCTGTTCAAAATGGTCTTTAAATTCAGAAAACAATGCCGGTTCGCCTTGTTCAAGCGCTGCAAGGTCAATTCTTTTCTTCTTTAAAAATTCTTCAAAAACCATTAGTCAATTTGAAAATTAGTGAATTTGAAAATTTGAAAATGCCGGTTTGATTTCTCATTTTCAAATTAGCACATTTTCAAATTTTCAAATCAATTATAGGGTTACGTCCACATCCAGCTTATTAAACCGGATGCCTTTTTCGGTCTGGCTCCAGTCTTCACGTTCCTCGTCGGTAGCGTTAAGTAACTTCGGAAACCATTCTAACGGGAAAGCCTGGGGTTTGCCACCATCGGTTTCAACAAAAAGAAGCCCGTTAGCAAAAGTTACTTTTACTTTCCGTTCGCCTTTTCGTGTGTTTAATAATGGCATGATATAAATTTGAAAATTTTTTAATTTGAAAATTTGAAGATGCTTTGCCCCAAGGTTATTTTCAAATCTTCAAACGGCTACATTTTAAACGGCTCATATTAAATTGAAAATTTGAAGATGCCTTACTCAAGATTATTTTCAAATCTTCAAATTAACACATCTTCAAATTAAGAGATCTATTATTCCGCCATATTGTGGTAAACCGCCTGCACGTCGTCGTCCTCTTCCAAACGGTCAATCAGTTTCATGATATCGGTAACCTGTTCTTCGTTAACAGCATGGAATGATTGTGGAATACGCTCCAATTTGGCCGATTTTACTTCGATGCCCAGTTCTTCCAATGCTTTTTGCATTTTACCAAAATCTTCAAAAGCTGTATGGATTACTGCAATATCGTTGCCATTTTCATCCGCTTCAACAAATATTTCTTCCAGCCCGGCATCAATCAATTCAAATTCAAGCTCTTCAAGGTCGCGGTCGCCAGGTTCAAAAGTAAATACCGATTTACGGGTAAAGATAAAATCAAGCGAGCCTGTTTTACCTAACGAACCACCATATTTTGTAAAGTAACTGCGTACGTTGGCTACGGTACGGTTGGTATTATCTGTAGCGGTTTCAACCAAAACAGCAACGCCGTAAGGCGCGTATCCTTCGTAAACAAGCTCTTCGTAATCTTTTTCATCGCGGCTGCTGGCGCGTTTAATAGCTGCCTCAACACGGTCTTTAGGCATGTTTACAGCCTTGGCGTTTTGTACTGCAGTACGTAAGCGCGAGTTGGTGTTAACATCGCCGCCGCCGGCTTTTACAGCCATTACAATTTCCTTACCTAAACGGGTAAACTGCACCGCCATTTTGGCCCAGCGCTTAAACTTTCTTTCTTTGCGGAATTCAAATGCTCTTCCCATGTTTTTTTAGTTCATTGTTCATGGTTGATAGTGATAGATCAACCTTGTTGTTTTACAAAGCTTTGCCCTATAAAGACAAGGCGGTAAATATAATATTTATATAACGATAGATAAAAACCTTTAAATTTTATCCTTTCGCCTTTAACCTTAAATTATCGTTTTCAAATTAGTCAGCATATCTGCTACCATTTTAGGCAGGTCATACTCCAGTTTCCAGCCCCAGTCGTTTTGCGCGTAACTATCATCTATTGATTTTGGCCAGCTATCGGCGATGGCCTGTCGCGGATCATTTTCGCTGTAGCTGATCTCAAATTTAGGGATCAGTTTTTTGATCTCTGCTGCCAATTGCTCAGGCGTAAAGCTGATGCCTGCAAGATTATATGATGACCGGATGCTGATCTTTTCGGCGGGTGCGTCCATCAAACTGATGGTTGCCCTGATGGCATCGTCCATGTACATCATGGGCAGGGCGGTACCTTCGGCTAAGAAGCTTTCGTAGCAGCCGGTTTTTAAAGCATGGTGAAATATGTGTACAGCATAATCGGTAGTGCCACCGCCTGGGTTAGCTTTCCAGCCTATCAGTCCAGGGTAACGGATACTGCGTACGTCAAGACCATATTTATTAAAGTAGTATTCGCACCAGCGTTCGCCGGCCAGTTTACTGAAACCATAAACCGTGTTAGGGTCCATCACACAATACTGCGGTGTATTATGCTGTGGTGAATGCGGACCGAAAACGGCTATTGAGCTTGGCCAGAAAACTTTATTTACTTTAAATTCAACCGCAAAATCAAGTACATGCAGCAAGCCGGTCATGTTCAGGTCCCAGGCCATTTTGGGTTTTTGCTCGCCTACGGCGGATAGTATGGCAGCTAAAAGGTAAACCTGCGTGGGGCGGTGTTTATCAAATATGTGGTGCAGGTTATCTTTATCAAGTACATTGATCAATTCAAAGGGGCCGCTGCTGCCACGCATAGCATAGGTGGGACTGTTAATATCCGAAGCTATAACTGCTTCGGCCCCATGTATATTTCTCAAAGCCATTACCAGTTCGGTGCCGATCTGGCCATTGGCGCCTATCACTAAGATCTTTTCGCTCATGCAATTTTGAGTTTACCGCGCAAAGGTAGGGTTTTTAAGTGAGTGGTTGATTGGGTTGGATTAGGTGAATAGTTGTTTTTGTTTTTGGGGATTACGCCGATTGATTTTTGATTACACCGATTTTTTTGTTTGACAGTTGGTTGAATAATAGCGGATGCTGCGTTAGCGATAGTAGCGGATACCGGCCTGTGACTAAGGCCTGCAGGCGTATGAGCGTATAGCGCGGGCCGGAGGTAACGCCCTGGTTCTGAATCATGATTTTTAGGATTGCCAGGATATTGTCTGAATCAGAGTTTTCAGAATTAAATAATTATCAGAATTCCTTTCTATTTTTATTTTCATTATATTAGTTCTCGAATCCTGAAAATTCAGGTTCAAACAGAAAAAGATCCAAACGAGCGGAGAAGTCACAAGTCCGCTACCCGTTGGCTTTCGCTCAGAACTTGCGCCAGTATCGGAACTATGATTTTTAGGATTTAAGGATTGTCCGGATGTTATCTGAATCAAAATTTACAGAATCAAGGGACAATCAGAATTACTTATCATTATTTTTATTCTGTTAATTCTCAAATCCTGAAAATTCTGATTCAGACAACCAACTATTCACCTAATCAACCACTCACTAATTCCCCATAAAAACCATAGACTTTATATTTTCAGGATACCAAAAAAATGTGCATATTTGAGGGTTTAACTTTTAAAACACATAATTAATTAAAAACAGGCGCTGTGAAGCAGCCTGATACATTTCAAAAACAATTTAAAAATGAAAGTCGCAGTAGTAGGTGCTACAGGATTAGTAGGCACCAAAATGTTGCAGGTTCTTGCAGAACGCAACTTCCCCGTTACAGAATTAATTCCCGTAGCTTCAGAAAAAAGTATTGGTAAAGAAATTACTTTTAAGGGTAAGCAGTTTAAGGTGGTTTCTGTTGAGGATGCGATTAAGATGAAGCCGGACGTAGCAATTTTCTCGGCCGGCGGAAGCACTTCATTACAGCAGGCTCCTTTATTTGCAGCTGCTGGTACAACTGTTATTGATAACTCATCGGCATGGCGTATGGACCCAACCAAAAAATTGGTTGTGCCTGAAGTAAACGCTGATGTACTTACTGCCGATGATAAGATCATTGCTAACCCAAATTGCTCAACTATACAAATGGTAGTGGCTTTAAAGCCGCTGCACGATAAATATAAAATTAAAAGGGTGGTAGTTTCAACCTACCAATCGGTTACCGGTACTGGTGTTAAAGCTGTTGATCAGTTATTTAACGAGCGTAAAGGTATCGACGGACCTAAAGTTTACCCTTACACTATCGATTTAAACGTGATCCCGCAGATTGATGTATTTACCGAAAACGGTTATACTAAAGAGGAAATGAAAATGATCCTCGAAACCAAAAAGATCATGGGCGATGACAGCATCAAAGTAACTGCTACCACTGTGCGCATCCCGGTTATGGGCGGCCACTCTGAGTCGGTTAACATTGAGTTTGCCAACGATTTTGACCTGGCCGAAGTGCGTGAGTTATTGGCTAACGCTCCGGGCATTGTTGTGGTTGACGATACTGCTAACCTGAAATACCCAATGCCACTCGACGCGCATGATAAAGATGAGGTATTTGTAGGCCGCATCCGTCGTGATGAAACTCAGGATAATACACTTAACTGCTGGATAGTATCTGACAACCTGCGTAAAGGTGCAGCTACCAATGCCGTGCAGATTGCCGAGTATTTGGCTGCTCAGCATTTGATTGGTCAGCCGGTTGAGGCGTAAGTAAAATATTTCTTTTCAAAGAATAAGATAGGGATAGTCATTTGATTATCCCTATTTTTATGCAGTGATATTTCATTATGAAAGCCTTAAACCTGATTGCTATTTTTTGTTTTACTACATCGGTTAAACTCTTAGCGCAAACACCGCAAACTATTGAAGCCGACTTACTCAAATCATTTAAAAAGATAGACTATTGGGACTTGCAACAAAGCAATGGTTGCGACGACGCGAATGATTCGTTGGTTTTAGCAAACGAAAGCTTTGCGAATAAGCTGAAAAAATATACTGCAAAATGTGCCTTTACCATTAACATGCATTTTAACTCCTTGGTAAAAGAACGGGTTAGCATAGTTACGTCTGCTGATGGATTATTTAGAATTTATTCATGGAATACACAGTTGGGTGGCACAATGCATGTACACAAAAACTTATTTCAATATAAAACATCTTATGGAATAAGGTCTGATTTTTCTTCTTATAAAGAAGTTGATGGAGAGTCGATCTATCTTAAATTATATACAGTTAAAACAAATTATAAGACATACTATTTAGGAATCAGTATGGCTGTTTTATGGAGTGGCTATACAGCTGATTTTATAAATGCTTTTGCGATTGAAAATAAGAAGCTTAACGATAAGCTTAAAATTATAAAAACAGAAGGCGGATTAGAAAATGGCCTGAGTGCACAGTATGACTGCACCTCATTAGTTAATCGTAATGTGAAAGAAGTGCCGTATTTGTCATTTAATCTTAAAACACAAACAATTCATTTGCCATTAATTTTAACAGACGGAAAAATTACTGGTAAGTATGTTAATTACAAATTCAACGGCCAATATTTTGAAAAAATAAAAAGCTAAAAAACAGGTTAATGGCAACCATCGTAACAGAATATCTGCCGGATTTGCTTTTTTTGCGTATCTTGTTTACCGATGAAAACCTTTAAGTTAATAATTGTTTTCTGCTGCTGTTTTTACTCAGCAAATTTGTTTGCCCAAAGTCCGCAGGCCATTGAAGCCGACCTGCTACGGATTTTTAAACGGGTGAACTACTACGGCTCCCACAAAAAAGAGTGGAAGGCTATTGATTCATTAGAGAAAATGAACAAGATCTTCGGCTTTAAGCTAAAGTATTATACCTCCAAATATCCCGAAACAATTAGCTATCCTTTTACCGAACTGGTTAAAGAACGGGTTGTGATTGCTACATCTGCCGATGGTTTGTTTCGCACCTATTCATGGGATACTAAGCTGGGCAGCACCGGGTACGACTTTGATAATGTTTTGCAATACAAAGTTAATGGCAAAATATTTTCTTCGTTAAAAATGGATTCGGTAGGAAAAAAGCATAACCCTGTTTACTGGTATTCCAAGATCTATACCCTCCGGGCAAACAGTAAGGTTTACTACCTGGCGGCGTATAATTCGGTACGTTCGAGTAATGACGCTACACAGGGCATCCAGTTTTTTACTGTTGAAAAGGATAAGCTAAATGGCACTGTATTGCTGGTCAAAACTCCAAGCGGTATGCATAGCAAGTTGTATTTTGATTATGATTTCCTGTCGGTGGTTAATATGAAGGTGATCCCAACTATTTATTATGATGCCAAAACACAAACCATCCATAGTCCGTTAGTTAATGCAAAACGACAGGTTACCCGCGACTATATCGTATATAAATTTACAGGTAAGTTTTTTGAACGGGTAAAAAATTAACTTTGCCCTATGATCTCCTTCGCCCACCGTGTATTTATGGAAGTTGCCGCTAACCTGAGTTTCAGTAAGGCTGCCCAGGTACTGTTTATCACGCAGCCGGCCATCAGCAAACACGTTAAGGCACTTGAAGATCAATACAAAGTGCCCTTGTTTGAGCGTAAGGGAAATAGTATTTTGCTTACGGAAGCCGGCAATAAGCTAAACGAATACCTGCAGCAGGCAACAGAGATAGAACGGAAGGTTGAATACGATCTTTCGGTATTAAGTAACCTATCGCAGGCTGTGGGACATTTACGGTTGGGGGCCAGTACAACCATAGCTCTTTACATTTTACCACAGATACTTTCAGGTTTCCAGCGCGAGTATGCCAACGTTGATGTGCAACTGGTAAACCGTAACAGCGAGTACATCCTGAATGCTTTGCTTAACCATGAAGTTGATATTGGTATTATTGAAGTTGATAATAAGCTCACCACAGTATCATACAAACCTTTCATGAGCGATGAGGTGATCCCGGTTTGCTCGGCTAAGAGTCCGCTGGCTGGAAAATCATTAACCTTAAAGCAGTTCGTAAAAACGCCTTTAGCTGTAAGAGAACGTGGTTCGGGTACGCTAAATGCCGTATTGAAAGCTCTTTCGGCATTACACATCAAACCGGCCGATCTGTCGGTAAAGATCCGTCTCGGGGGTACAGAGGCATTGAAAAACTTCCTTTTGGCCGACCAGTGCCTTGGCTTTATGCCGCGGCCGTCAATTATCCGACAATTAGCTGAGGGCGACCTGGTTGAGGTACCTATTGAAGGGTTGAAAATCACGCGCGATTTCTTCTTTATCCGCCGCAAGGGCACTGAGGATTATGGGTTGACAAGTAATTTTATCAATTACGCGTTGCAGCATATCCAGGGGTAATGCTGTTTTAATTTCAACCGATGCCTATTAAGATATATTCGACTGATAAGATTGAAATAGAAAAAGCAGTTCTTTATTGGATTGAATTGTTGGCGGAGGAAAAATATGATGAAGCTTATCAGTTAACTCTTCATGATCCTTATTATCAGTGGAGCCCTTCAAATATCAAAGAAGTAATCCATGGGTATGGATTACCTGATGAAGATTTAGAAGAAAAGCATAAGGTCACGTCTCCGGAATCCGCAATAGTTAATAGTAATATCAATCCATATAAAGATATTGACTTTTTTGACGATGCTTTTAGAAAGGTTGATGAACGCCACGGCATGACCATAGTAGGAAATATCATTTATGATTTGCCTATAAATGGCGCATGGAGCGATCTTTCTGTCACATTCAAAATCCTGCAGAAAGGCAACTTTTTGATGCTGGAGTTAAATGAAATTCATATGCTTTAGACTTGGGTAACAAGATCTTATAACCTCTTTTTAATTTCCTAAAACTATCCCAATTCTGGCCTGTATTTATATTATATTTAATTTTTATAATCATTAATTAATAAATTGTAATTATGGCAAGTTTACATGGTCGTAAGGTGGCAATCCTTACCGAAGAAGGATTTGAGCAGGTGGAATTAACAAGCCCAAAGGAGGCACTTGAACAGGCAGGTGCAACAGTTCATATTGTATCACCCCAAAGCGGAAAGATCAAAGCCTGGGATAAAACCGACTGGGGTATCGAAATTGACGTTGATAAGCAATTAAATGATGCAAGTCCGGATGATTATGATGCGCTGGTTTTACCGGGCGGTGTGCTTAACCCGGATAAGTTGAGGCAAAATAAAGATGCTGTAGCATTTGCATCAGCTTTTTTGGATGAAGGAAAGCCGGTTGCGTCAATATGCCATGGCCCGCAATTACTAATCGAAACAGGCATGATCAGGGGAAGGAGGCTAACTTCATATCCATCATTACAAACTGATCTTAAAAACGCAGGTGCTGATTGGCTTGATGAAGAAGTTGTGGTTGATAATGGGCTGGTGACCAGTCGCCGTCCGGACGACTTGGAAGCATTTAACCGAAAAGCGATAGAAGAGATAAGTGAAGGCGTTCATCATGTGTAGTTTCTGAACCGGGATTTATAGGATTTTTCTGATTGCCCGGATTTTTAGTATCAAATCAAAGAAAATCCTGTTAATCCTAAAAATCCCCCAAAATCCCGGTTATCTTTACCCCCATGCCCTCCTCTAAAAAAGCTTTAATCATCGGTGCCGGAATAGCCGGAATAGCCAGCGCTATCAGGCTGGCGGTTAAAGGTTACCAGGTTGAGGTTTATGAGGCCAATAATTATCCCGGGGGGAAGCTAAGCCAGTTTGAACAGGATGGCTACCGCTTTGATGCCGGGCCAAGTTTGTTTACGATGCCCCAATACGTTGACGAACTTTTTGAGCTGGCCGGTAAAAATCCTTCTGACTATTTCAGGTACCAAAAGTTGGATACCGTTTGCCGGTACTTTTATGAAGATGGCACCCGATTAACCGCTTATGCAGATGTTGATAAATTTGGCAAAGAGGTGCAGGCACAAACCGGCGAACCTGCTATGGCTGTGAATCAATATCTTGCAAATAGCAGGCGGATCTACGATATTACCAATCATGTTTTTTTGGAGCGCTCGCTGCACCGGCTTAAAACTTATCTGCGGTGGGATACTGTTAAATCAATATTCAGATTTGGGAAGATTGATGCTTTTCGCAGTATGCATAAGGCCAACCAAAGCTTTTTTAAGGATAAACGAATAGTGCAGTTTTTTGACAGATATGCAACCTATAACGGCTCAAACCCTTACGCAGCTCCGGCTACTTTAAACGTGATCCCTCACCTGGAACAGCATTTTGGCGCGTATTTCCCCGACGGGGGGATGTATAGTATTACTTGGTGCTTAGTGCAACTGGCCGAATCTGTGGGGGTAAAATTTTATTACAATAATCCGGTAACGGAAATTATTTTGAATGGACGAGCGATAAAAGGCATCAGTACTAAAGAGGGAACAGTAGAGGGGGATATTGTGGTATCCAATATGGATATCTGGTTTACCTATTACAAGTTGTTAAGCGGTTATCCTAAGCTTCATCCTCAAAAAATATTAAACCAGGAGCGGAGCAGTTCGGCACTGATATTTTACTGGGGAATAAAAGCTCAGTTTAAAGAACTTGACCTGCATAATATTTTTTTTAGTGCAGATTACGAATCGGAATTTGATCATATCTGGCACGAAAAAGATATTTATGATGATCCTACTATTTATCTGAATATCAGTTCAAAATATAAGCCGGATGATGCACCTGAAGGTTGCGAAAACTGGTTTGTAATGATCAATGTACCCGCTAATTCGGGGCAAAACTGGGATACACTGATAACAGAAGCAAGGAAGAACATATTGAGCAAGTTAAGCCGCCTGTTAAGTAAAGATATCAGCCCGTTGATAGCTAATGAAAATATCCTTGATCCGCGAAATATAGAAAGCCGCACATCGTCATACCAGGGCTCGCTTTATGGTACCAGTTCCAACAACCAGTTTGCGGCGTTTTTGCGGCATGCCAATAAATCATCGAAAGTAGAAGGTCTGTATTTTTGTGGTGGAAGTGTGCATCCGGGTGGGGGTATCCCGCTTTGTTTGTTATCGGCAAAAATTGTGAGTGAGCTGATTGCTTAAAAGATATAGTTCGTAAAACAAGTTTATCCCTAAAAGAAGGTTGCACCAGAGGTGCAAAAGGTTTGTAGAAGCAAAATACCGATAGATTTTTGGTGTGCCAGAGGTACACAATTTCTTAAGCCGTCCCGGTATCGGGTTCACTGCAAATCTGTTTATCCCTGAATGATAAATACATAATTTTAACGAAAGATAATTTTATCAATTATTTTACAGATATTGCGGTGCTGATACGATGTGGCCTGTAAACCAGTTGGCTATGAGTTGTTTCGGTACAAAGAACCAATTATAACGAGATATGACAATCAAGAATGTTTACTTATTACTTGCCGGACTTTTATTGGCCGGTTTTACTTCATGCAAGAAGAAGGACGTTTTGCCGGGCAATACCGGGAACGTTCCCGGTGATACAACGGTGAATACCGGGAAGGCATTACCTGCAGGAGCAAAGGATGGCGTTACTTTTATCAACTCCGGCAAATCGGTAATTTTTAACCTGTACGCACCCGGCAAAAAATCTGTATCAGTTATTGGCGATTTTAATGGCTGGGATGCTAATGATACCAAAGCAGTGATGAATAACACGCCGGACGGCAAACGCTGGTGGGTACAAATTGATAATATAGACCCCGCCACCGAATACGGTTACCAGTTTTATATAGATAAATCCTTAAAAGTGGCAGATCCTTATACCGAAAAGGTGCTGGACCCTGATAACGATTCGTACATATCGTCAGATACTTATCCCAATTTAAAGAAATATCCAACCGGGAAAACTACCGGTAACGTAAGCGTTTTCCAGGCCAATCAGCCTGCGTACAGCTGGAAAAATACCAGTTTTACCCGCCCGGATAAAAAGAACCTGGTTGTTTATGAACTATTGGTGCGCGATTTTATTGATGCCCATAACTATCAAACCCTTACAGATACGTTAAAGTACCTTTCAAACTTAGGTGTTAATGCTGTTGAACTGATGCCGATTAATGAGTTTGAAGGCAACCTTTCATGGGGCTATAATCCGTCATTTTATTTTGCGCCGGATAAATATTACGGTACCAAAAATGCTTTGAAGGCTTTTATAGATGAGTGTCATTCGCGCGGTATAGCTGTGATCCAGGATATTGTTTTAAATCACTCGTTCGGCCAGTCGCCTATGGTACAGATGTATTTTAATACAACTGCCGGTAAGCCATCGGCCGATAATCCCTGGTATAATGTCGACCCAACGCACCCCTACAATATAGGCTACCAGTTTAACCACGAAAGTGCCGATACCAAATATTTTGTGAAGAATGTGCTCAAATTCTGGATGACGGAGTATAAGATCGATGGATTCCGCTTTGATCTTTCAAAAGGCTTTACGCAGGTTAACTATGGCACATCAGATGCCGCCGTGAACGCCTGGAGCCAGTACGATGCCAGTCGTGTAGCTATCTGGAAAGACTATAATAACTATATCAAAAGCATCGACAATAACAACTTTTACGTGATACTGGAGCACTTTGCGGCCAATCAGGAAGAGAAAGAACTGGCCGGCGAAGGCATGATGCTTTGGAACAACCTTAACTATAATGCCAACGAAGCTACCATGGGCTGGTTAACCAACTCTAACTTCCAGGGCTTATTTTATGATCAGCATACGTTTACCCAGCCTTATAATTTGGTGAGCTATTTTGAAAGCCATGATGAAGAACGCCTGCAGTTTAAAAACGAGAGTTATGGTAACAGCTATAACGGCTACAATGTAAAAGACAAAAATACAGGATTGGCACGCGAAGAAATGGCAGCGGCATTCCTGTTCGCTGTTCCAGGCCCTAAAATGTTATGGCAGTTTGGCGAGCTCGGTTATGATGTAAGTATCGATCAGGGCGGCCGTACCAGTAATAAGCCTATCTACTGGAACTATAATACCGATCCTAACAGGAGGCATTTATATGGTGTTTACGCCAAAATGATTAAGATGAAAGAGAAGAATGCCGTGTTTGCCTCAACTAATTATACTTATAGTCTTGCGGGCGCTATTAAAACCATTCAGCTAAAAGATGCCAGCGCAAATGTAGAAGTGGTAGGCAACTTTGACGTGGTACAACAAACCGGCAACATTAGCTTCCCTGCAACCGGAACCTGGTATGATAACATTAGCAAAACCAATCTTAGTGTAACATCATTGCCATATTCCATGACCCTGCAACCCGGCGAATATCATGTTTACAGCAGTGTTGCACTGCAGGAGTAACCGGCTAAAATGCTAAGTATTAAGGCTTCCGGATATAGTGAAACATTATTTTTAGGCGATGTTTTTAAGCCTACAATTATGCTTGTGGAAACTATAAAAGTGTAATGGCCTTATTTTTAATAATTTATTGATTATTAATATTACCTTTGTGGCTTAAATAAAAATATAATGCAAGGAACAGTAAAATTCTTTAATGAAACTAAAGGCTTCGGATTTATTACCCCAACTGATGGTGGTGCTGAAGTTTTTGTACACGTATCAGGTTTGGTTGACACTATCCGTGAAAACGATAGCGTTACCTACGATGTAGAGCAAGGCCGTAAAGGTCCAAATGCGGTGAATGTAAAAGTAGCTTAAACTATTAATTATATAAAAATCGTACGGCATCTGTTCAGCAATGAGCAGATGCTTTTTTTATGCAATAAAAAAGCCTAACGTATGCATTCCGTCAGGCTATAATTATTTTTCGATTTGAAGTATTCTTAAGATGGGTTTACCATCTGCACTAAAGCATCAATAAACTTTGGTGAATCATTCAAGCTTTCAACCAGCTGAACATGCTCTCCACCCAGTGCTTTAAACTCATCACCATATTCGGTAGTTACTTCGTAAACAGTTTCAAGGCAGTCGGCCACAAACGCCGGGCAAAATACCAACAGGCGCTTTTTACCTTCGTTGGCCAATTTGGCTATGATTTCGCTGGTATAAGGCTGTACCCAGGGGTCGTTACCCAGGCGCGATTGAAAGCAGATGGTATATTTCTCTCTCGGGATCCCCATTTTCTCAGCTATCAGCTTCGCCGTATGGTGCGATTGTGCTGAATAACAAAAGCGGTTAGCGTCGGTAAGTGTTTCGCAGCAACCGGGAGATTTAAGGCAGTGATTATGTGTATGATCTGCTTTGATCAGTTGCCTTTGCGGTAAACCATGGAAGCTGAACAAAACGTGGTCATAGGTATCCGGATTGTATTTTTGAGCATTATCGGCAAAGGTTTCAATCATCAGCTCATTATCATGGAAAGAGTTGATGAAAGTGATATTTGGTGATGTTGGCCATTTACCAACAATATCCATCACCTTTTCATAAACAGATCCGGTACTGGCCGAAGCGTATTGCGGAAACAAAGGGATTACCTGGATACTTTCAACGAGGGCTGCCTTCAGTTTCTCCAAAGCCGATTCGATAGAAGGGTTTTGGTAACGCATAGCCAGCTCAACCATATACCCATCGCCGAGGCGTTGCTGTAAGGCTTTTTGTTGTAAAATACTGTAATGTAACAGCGGTGATCCTGTTTTAGGATCCCAGATGGCCTGGTATAATTTAGCTGATTTAGGTGCCCTGAAAGGAACAATTAAGCCTTTTACTAAAATGGTACGTGAAAGGGTTCCAATATCAATAACCCGGGGGTCCATCAAAAACTCATTCAAATAACGCTTAACATCTGCTGTACTTGGGCTATCCGGGGTGCCCAGGTTAACCAGTAAAATTCCTTTTTTAGCCATAATTATGAGGTACAAAAGTAACAAAAAATGCCCCATAACTAATGACGGCGGTCACAATTTACAAATAAATGAGGTGTAAGCATCGTTTATATTCCTGGCGTTTACACTCCCGTCATTGTGAGGCACGAAGCAATCGCGAACTGTACAGAGAGAATTGAATGGCTAACCTATAAATGGGGTATTACTTTGTGTCTTATAATGGGACGATTGTAAGTTGTTGATTATTAAATGTGTTTTTTGATCGATACTATAAATATGGGCGTTGCCTGCGGCCGGGCTATCCGCTCATACTGCACAAGGCCTTAATCACAGGCCGGTATCCGCTACTATCCCTAACGCGGCTTGCTTTATGTCTTATTTAATAACTTTCCACAACCTCCACCATGGCA
This sequence comes from Mucilaginibacter sp. Mucisp86, assembly GCF_047324315.1. Taxonomy (NCBI): domain Bacteria; kingdom Pseudomonadati; phylum Bacteroidota; class Sphingobacteriia; order Sphingobacteriales; family Sphingobacteriaceae; genus Mucilaginibacter; species Mucilaginibacter sp. Mucisp86. The sequence continues at coordinate 1,426,895 of NZ_CP168503.1, read as the reverse complement.
CTCCCGGCGATTCGTGATGCTCATAGTGGTACCCGAAAAAGTAACAGCTAAAAAACGCAGCAAAGTGGTTACGGCGCTGGCTCCGGGCAAAGTGCCGGTTATTGTGTTCGCCTTTATGGGGTTGGTAGGTTCCGAAGTAAAATAGTTGCAATGTACTTAGGAGGGACGGCACTACCCAAAACATGATCAGGTTTGGCTGCGGGATCCAGATTTTCAGGATATTGAAAACTATCGCCATTACAACAATTTGCCATATCGACAGATAATTGCGGATGAACTGCACATACCAGGCAAAAAATCCACCGTGGTGATAATCCGGATCATCGTGGGTATGTACATGGCGGTGATGCTTATGATGTTTAGTATACAGCTGTGGGTACCAGAACGAGGCATACAAAAAGGTGCTCAGGTAGCCGACAAAGTTATTTAAACCCTTATTGGGCGAAACTGTACCATGCATGGCATCATGCGCGGTAATGAACAATCCGGTATACAGGTGCATCTGTACCAGCATGAAAATGTAAACCAGGGGATTGGTGAAACTGAAATGCCATTGCATCAATAATATAATGCTTGTTGCCCAACTGCCAATTACCAGGGAGGCTATCAATAAACCGGTATGTGAAGGGCTTTTTTGCATGCTATGGTGTTACAGCAAAAAGCGTGCTGTTAAAAACTTTCTATAGCGGCTTTTACCTTTTGCATCAGCCACATGGGGGTTGATGTAGCGCCGGCAATACCTACAGTGTCATTAGGAGCAAACATGTTTTGTTCCAGTTCATCGGTTGATGATATGAAGTAGGTGTTGGGGTTATGTTTACGGCATACCTCAAACAATACCTTGCCGTTTGATGATTTTTTGCCCGATACAAAAACGATCTTATCAAAACGGGTTGCAAATTTGGGCAGGTCCTTATCTCGGTTACTAACCTGGCGACAAATGGTATCATTGGCCTTAAGGGCATATCCACGCGCAATAAGCTCATCCTTCACCGAGTAAAATTTATCCATACTCTTGGTGGTTTGGCTGTATAGCGTGATGTTATGCGGAAGTTCTACATTATCCAGCTCGGCAATATCCTGGAAAACGATGGCTTCATCATTTGTTTGCCCCTGTAAGCCAACTACTTCGGCGTGGCCATGTTTACCAAAAATCAGGATCTTCTCGTTCGAGTCGTATGAGGTTTTGATACGGTTTTGCAGTTTAAGCACTACCGGGCATGAGGCATCAATAAGGGTAATATTGTTTTCTAAAGCCGTGCGGTAAGTATCCGGTGCTTCGCCATGGGCTCGGATCAGTACCTTTTCGTTATGCAGATTTTTAAGCTGGGTGTGTTCTATAATACGCAAGCCACGTGCCTTAAGGCGTTCAACTTCCTCATCGTTATGCACAATATCGCCAAGGCAGTACAAGTAGCCATCCTCTTCTAAAATCTCCTCGGCCATGTCAATGGCATAAACCACTCCAAAGCAAAAGCCCGAATCCTGATCGATAGTAACCTGTAACTGATAATCTCCCATGGTGTTGCAAATTTACGGCAAAAATAACCGTTGATTGTAATGATTACGTTGATTTCGCTGATTTTTATGATGCAGTTCTTTATTTATAATTCCATATTATCTGCTACTTTTAGCAGGTATTCAATTTTTTCTTTCATAACTGATCGCATAGTGCCATCTTCTATAGCTTTCCATGCCTCATACTTAGCCCAATTATCAAGCGGGGATTGTAGTTTTTCGTACATCGGCCACCATATATTTTGCCGTAAAGAATTATTTCTTAGTTTAAAATCTTCTCTTAATGTCAATGGTAATTTTTCAGGTTCCTTTTTTGCACTGAAGCCATATGTGAGGTCCTTGTTTTTGTCCCAAAATTGAAATCCGATGCTTACATGTTGCCAGTCGTTTTTCCAAAACCAAAAGCCCCTGTAGTTAGTTTTAAAATCAATTTCAATGTTATTCATGTAACCTAATCCTAATTCTTCGGCAACAACGCTAAGTTCCTGATTTAGCTTCTCAAATAACTTTAATAATGAATAATTAAGATTATTCGCAATTATAAATGATGATTCAAGATTCGACGATAATAAAGTGTAAAGTTCTTCCGTCATAGCATCGTTAAGGGTTTGATTGGTTAAGTATTTTATCAGGTTTAAGTATTGAGTTATTGATTCTCGAATGATTGGAAGAACAGCGACTTCTTTTCTGCATTGTTCGAGCCATTCTGTTATATGAACAGCATAGGAGCAGCATTTGAAATCAATATCAATTGATAGTTCATTTTTACTCAATTCACTTGGTTCATTACCCTCCAATGTTAAATAAATTAAGTCGGCATTAGGTGAGTATTTGTGATAACGAAACAGTTGATTAGCCTGATCGCCAGCGTAAATTTTGTTTTCAATTATTATCTGATGTTTGGATTCGGTGTCAGTAATCACTATATCAATTCTACCACCTTCGGTTCCTTGTTCATTAATAAAACCGGTGTGTTTTTCAACTTCTACTTTACAGCTTTCGGAGTTGATGGGATTATTTTTGAAACAAAACGATTTTAAAAACAATTTTAAAAATGCATCTTTTTGGCCATGGCTACCATTGGGGTTCAATAATTCCGCTAAAAAAGCAGAATGCATCCTTACTTCGGATGATTCCAGTTTAAGTATCCTAAATACATTGAAGTTCTCGCCTGTGAGTTCATTGATTTTTTTATATCGATCATTTAAAGCTTTAACCTGATCAAGTAAATGTTTTAGTCGGATTATTTCCATTGTGGTGGTTTAGGTAAGCAAGTAAGTCTTATCTGATGATATTTGCAATAGGTGTTTTAACCTAATAATTATCAAATAACCAACTGGCTTAATACACCAAATTCAAAACCGCAAAAAACACAAATTGCGCCATCAGCAGTGCCGGGGCAACAATGCTTTGCCGCTTAAATTTAAACTGCTCAAATATAAAAAGCAATAACGCACTCAAGCCAAACCAACAAGCATAGTTTTTAAATGGAATGTTGCCGTCCAGCCAATGCCAGTAATCAAAGCGTATGGCAATAGGTTCAATTAGTGCATCAAGCAGCGTAAGGATGATGGCTCCCGAAAGTATCCTTATCATGATGCTTTTAAGACGGCTTCGTTGCAGGGTAACACCCATGGCATAAATGAGCAGGAACCAATTCACCCCGATCATTAAAGGGATATCAAGCAGTTTGGCACCGAGTGTGCCGCCATACCGGTAATGGCCGAAAACCCAGCCGGTATGTACGCCTGCATATTCCGCCATAAAGCCAATAATAAAAGTAATTAACCCAAACAGTAAAAATCTGCTGTTAAAATGTTCATAGCTATAAATGATCACCCCCTGCATTAACAGCAAATGCCAGGGTACCAGCGCTATAAATAATACAGTTAATGATGGGATTATAAAACCTATCAACCCTACCAGATGAAACAGGACTATCACAGCTATACAGATTCTGTTTTTTGTCGGCATAGCAATATTGGTAAATAGAGTCGTCAAATCTTTCGCCCTTTCCACGTGGTGGTTTTGGTGAGGTATCGTTGGATGGATAAAATTGCTACTGCAAGGAGGCTGAACATTTGCGCGGGGTGCAAAAGGATATTATACCCGGCCTTTTGCCCGGCCGAAAGCGAGATCATAATCCGCGTAAGCAAAATTAAGCCCATGGTGAAAAATATGAGCGGCAGGTTTAAGGTAGTAAGGATAATGAGCGGACCGGCAATAATGATGGTGATATATACCAAAAAACCAATGACGCTGTAATTAAAAGCTGCCAGGAAATTTTTGCTGAACCCGTTTATTGCCTCGTTGTACCCCTGGTACATGCGGCAGCTGATCATGCCGTTGGCCAGCAGTGCTTCGCCGTTATAACTTTCGGCTTTAATGAGGCGCATGATCTCCACATCTTCCACCACTTTGTTTTTCACAGCTTTGTGCCACTGGTGTTTATGGTAAATAGCGGCATCAAATAGCATGAACTGACCGCTGGCCGCCGCTACCGAAGCATTTTTAACGATATACACCAGGCGTAAAGGGAGCAGATTAAGCAATATGAAATGCATAAGCGGTACCACAAGGTTTTCACCTGTAGTAAGCATGATTTGATTGGTAAACAGGCTTAGTAATCCCAGCTGATGCAGGTGCATGCGATGTACAGCACTATTGATCAGCCGGTTACTGATCTGCTCGTCGGCATCCAAAAACAGCAGGTATTTACCCTCGGCCTGTTTGGCCATCTGGTGGCAGGCGTAATTTTTACCCATCCAGCCATCGGGTAATTTATTACCCTTTATTACCCTGAAATGTGGGTGCCCGGCTGCAAACTCGTTACAAACCTGGTATGTATCATCGGTCGAATCATCGTCATAAATAATAACCTCATAGTTGTCGTAATCCTGCTGATGGATGGAGTTTAACAGGGTTAATATATTACCAGCCTCGTTGCGTGCAGGGATCAGGATGGATACCTTATCCGAATAATACCGGCCTATGTGGGGTAGCTTAGGGTTGGATATGTAATTGAACAGCGTTACCGCAAACCTGAGTATGATAAAAAAGAGGGTTATTAATATGGCTATTATCACTTTTTATATATCAATTTCGGTTTGTTGTAATTTGGAGGATTCATAATGCCTTTGGTATGCTTCCTGTAATTTATCTATGCTTTTACCTGTGTAATTTTCGGGTTCGCCTTTTAAGTAAACGGTTACTGTTGGCTTTTTATGTTTAAAGTACTGAATAAAAGTTGAAGCAAAAACAAGTTGAAAATTCCCGGTGGCTTTTTCAATTATTCTCATAATGCCTTTTTCAAATTTTATGTTTGTAACAAAGTTAGCATACAGTTTGCCCTGCGGAAACATTAAAACCAAATTTGCAGGATCGGCAAGTAATTCGGCAGCGTAATCCAGTGACTGAAAAATACTTCTCGAGTCTTTTTTTACTGAAAATGCACCCACATATTTCAGAAACCGTTCTTTACGGGCGGTTTCTTCCAGTATCATGACATGCAGTTTTTTTTTCAATAGTTTTTCGTTGACACAATATAAAATCAATCCGTCCCAAAAACTGAAGTGATTGCCGATAAGCAACACCGACTTGCTTTTATCAATCGCAACATCGTTAAACAATAACTCGTGAAACGTTTTGCCAACAGCCCACTTGATATAGTAGTGGACAATACGGTTCAAGAAAAAGTTCTTTTTATTGCGGATCATATTTTGACACGAATGTATCGTATGTAGGCGATAGTTTTATCGAATTACACGAATTAAAGCAGTTGGCACGAATGCTTTGCTTTTGTATAATTTTATCGAATTACACGAATTAAGTAATGAATATCTCAAATGGAATTAGCGTCAATTCCAAACAATTCGGGAAATTAGTGTCAATTAAGTTAGTGTTCTATATTGATTTGGTTTTTCAATGCCTGCTGATGCGCCTGGTTAACGTTCTCTTTTAACTGCTCAAATGTAAGTTCGTTAGCCACACCTAAATCAAAGAGATGAACATAGGCTCGGGGTTTCAGGCTTTCAAAATAATCTATCAGAATACAGTGATAAACAATTTGGCACGGGCCTTTTATTTGCTGCATTAATTTATAAACACCTTTTTCAACATGAATATGCGTTTCATGGTTCGAAAACAGTTCGCCCTGCGGAAATATCACGATCAGGTTATCCGGCTTATCCAATATCCCAGCCGAGTAGGTGAGCGATTCCAACATAGCCCTCGATCCTTTTTGGATGGAGTAAGCGCCGATATATCGTAAATAGCTACGCTGATCAAACTGATCCTGCTGCATCATTACATAATATTGTTTTTTGAGGTTATAAACAGCCGTCCAGTTGGCAATAAAGCCATCCCACCAGCTAAAGTGGTTACTCAGAAGTAATATCGAGTGGCCCGGTCGCGGTTCAAAAGGCTGTACATTAACCTCTTTAAAGTTGCGGCTGATCCACCACCTTACGTAGCTGATATATAGTTTACTCCAGAATTTTTTTTTACGAGAGGGTACCATGTTTTATTTAACTAAATACTCATCCAGTGCCTTTGTAACCAGCCAATGCCCAAGCTCAACTTCATGCACTTCGGCATCATGAAGCATTCCTAAAAATGGCATCGCTGCCGATTTAGGGAACAGTTTGTCGTGCTTGCCAAATATCAGCAAACATTTAATTTGATGCTGATTGATCAGCCGGGCTATTTTCTGCACATCGGGTTTTAATAGCCTGATCAAATTTAGGGTATAATAGGTATCAAGCCTTTTTTGTTCGGTGTCAATTTCATTATAAGCTATCTTGTATAAGCTTTCGTCGATAACCCCAACTCTTTTTACGCTTTTAACCAAAAAAGGTGCAAGCCATCTGCTTTTGGTAGCTGTACGGAAAATAGCGCGGCCAAGTTTGTTGTGCAGCATAAAATGAAAGCCTTTAAAAACGGCCAGGCCATCGGGGGCCATTAATATGATATCATCAATCATATCGGCATATTCTTCAACTAATATCAGGGCCAGATTGGCGCCTATGGAATAACCCATTACCGAGAAGCGCTGCCGGCCGTATAGCTTAAACCATTCTTCCATGTAGTTGCGTACCATTGCTTTGGGCATCCCGGCCAGGATCTGTTGTTCTGTCCAGCCGTCGAGCCGGCTTTCGCCATGAAAAAAATGATCGAAGCCGTAGATATGATATTGAGGCAAAATAGATTGATCAAGCACGTGAAATTGCTTTCCCGTCATACCGTAACCGTGAAAGGCCAACAGTGGCTTTCTGCCGGTGCCATATTCGTGAAAATGTGCTTTGCCCAAACCAGGCAGATGTAAAAAACCCATTAAGGCAATATTAAGAATTTATGGCTTTTGTACAGTAAACACATTTGTTTTGTTTTGGACAATGGAATAGTCTTTTTATAAAAATTGTCATTTCGATGAACGGCGGAGAGGGCGAAGGGGGCGTGAGGAGAAATCTTCTACTTCTCGTAAATCACCATACATGGTTTACTAACCAGCGTATAAGATTTCTCACTCGTACCTTGTTCGAAATGACACTTTATATTTTATCTGGTAATATACCTCATGATCATTTCCGTGGCCCCAACATTATCTTTTACGTAATTGGATATCTTTTTACGGGTTGTATCATAAAAAGTCTCATCATTAACAAGCGTTTCAACAATGTCTTTCAGTTCTGTTTCATTGCTGATGCTAAACCCGGCCTCAAGGGCGATAAGCTCCCTGGCCTCGTTAAATTTCTGATAATTAGGGCCAAAAATAACAGGCAGGCCAAAAGCTGCCGCCTCCAGCGTATTGTGGATACCTACCCCAAAACCGCCGCCTATATAGGCAATATCGGCATAAGCGTAAAGGGACGACAGCATACCGATGTTGTCTATTACGAGTGCCTGGAGATTGTTAGATGTTAGCGATTGGTTAATAAAATCTCCCGACTTCAAACCTTCGGCTTCGGTTTTTAATTGAGAAAAAGTGATCGCTTTTCCTTCAGGAAGCAACTCTATCAGGTTGTTGATCTTCTCATCCGGTATTTCATGCGGGGCGAAGATGAATTTCCAGTTGGGATACTGGCTTACCAGTTTCGCCAACAGGGTTTCGTCCTGTGGCCAGGTGCTGCCTGCAATAAATAGTTTGTGACCGTTTTTAAATTCAGCTATTAAAGGCAAAGCTTTCGGATTTTGCGCGTTGGCCCAAACGCGGTCGAACCGGGTATCGCCGCTTACCGAAGTATTGGTGATGCCAATACCCTGTAATAATTCTTCAGATGCCTCATCCTGTAAAAAGAAATGGCTTACGAGCCTTAATATTTTGCGGTTAAAACCACCATACCATCTAAAAAACACTTGCCCGGGCCTGAATATTCCCGATACTATATATAAAGGAATGTTGCGCTTATGTGCTTCGTTAAAAAAATGAAACCAGTATTCGTACTTGGTAAAAACGACAAGTTCGGGATTGATAGCATCAACAAATTTGCGGGCGTTTGGGGCTGTATCCAAAGGCAGGTAATAAACATAATCGGCAAGCGGGGTGTTTTTCCTGATTTCGTATCCCGAAGGGGAAAAAAAAGTAACTACTACTTTTTTGCCGGGGTGCAATGTCCTGATTGCTTCCAGTATCGGACGGCCTTGTTCAAATTCGCCCAATGAAGCAAAATGAAACCAAATACTGCTTTCTATACGTACAAAGACGGGGTTTTTACGTCCTGCAACCCAAAGTTTTGCCTTGTTGTTAAACAACGCGGCAAAACGGATAAAAAGGGAATATAATTTGATACCTATATTATATAATACCATCAATTTTAACGCCGAATGATTATCTTAGCCGGGCATAAAAGTAATAACAATAATTACAATATTGGTTTTATGGTCCGCCCGGTGCCATAATAAGCTGTCGATATGGTTCATTATACAAATGCTTACCTTAAATTAAAATACATTTAACACTATGAAAATTGCAGTAATTGGTACGGGTTATGTAGGTTTGGTAACAGGTACGTGTTTGGCCGAAACGGGCAATGAAGTAACCTGTGTAGATATAGTTGAGGAAAAAGTAAACAAGATGCGCAATGGCGAAATGCCGATCTATGAACCGGGTCTTGACATTTTATTTTTGCGCAATATCAAACAGGAACGGTTAACGTTTACTACCAATCTTGCTGAAGCCATAGCACCGGCAAAGGTGATATTTTTAGCCCTGCCAACGCCTCCGGGAGCTGATGGAGCAGCCGATTTGAGCTACGTGCTTGGGGCAGCCGGCGATATAGCCAAACTGATCACTGAATATAAAGTGATCGTAACCAAATCAACTGTACCGGTAGGCACAGCCGATAAGGTAACGGCCGTAATGAAAGCCAATACCGATGTGCCGTTCGCAGTGGTATCCAATCCTGAATTTTTACGTGAAGGTGTTGCTGTAGAAGATTTCATGAAACCTGACAGGGTGGTGATTGGTACGAGCGACGAGAAAGCACGCCAGGTGATGGGCGACCTTTATGCGCCATACGTGCGCCAGGGCAACCCTATCTTATACATGGACGAACGCTCATCAGAGCTCACCAAATATGCAGCCAACTCATTCCTGGCCACTAAGATCACGTTTATGAACGAGATTGCCAATATGTGCGAGCTGGTAGGGGCAGATGTAGACATGGTGCGCAAAGGTGTAGGTGCAGATGCCCGTATTGGTAAACGCTTCCTTTTCCCTGGCGTAGGTTACGGTGGTAGCTGTTTCCCCAAAGATGTGCAGGCTTTATCTAAAGCAGCCGAAGAAAATAAATACGATTTCAAGATCCTGAACTCGGTGATGGAGGTGAACGAAACGCAGAAGAAACGCCTGGTGGTGAAAATGCGTGAATATTATGGAGCGGATGGCTTGAAAGGCAAACACTTTGCACTGTGGGGCCTGGCCTTTAAACCAGAAACAGACGATATTCGCGAAGCACCGGCGCTATACATCATTGATGAGCTGTTAGCAGCAGGTGCAACAGTAACTGCTTATGATCCGGAAGGGATGCCAAACGTAAAAAAACTGCTGGGTGATAAAATAGCTTATGCAGCCAACAGATATAATGCGCTGGATGAAGCAGATGCCCTGCTGATAGTGACTGAATGGCCGGTATTTCGTACGCCGGATTTTGACTTCATGAAGGAAAAACTGAAGTCGGCAGTGATTTTTGACGGTCGTAACCTGTATGATTTGGACAGGATGAAAGATCATGGATTTTATTATAACAGCATAGGCCGTAAAACAGTATCAATATGACAGAAAGAAAAAGGATCCTGATCACGGGAGCAGCTGGTTTTTTAGGCTCTCACCTTTGCGACAGGTTTATTAAAGAAGGATATCATGTGATAGGTATGGATAACCTGATCACGGGAGATCTGAGAAACATCGAACATTTGTTCAAACTGGAGAACTTTGAGTTTTATAACCATGACGTATCCACGTTTGTGTATGTTCCCGGGGATTTGCATTATATTTTGCACTTTGCCTCGCCGGCCAGCCCGATTGATTATTTGAAAATCCCGATCCAGACATTAAAAGTAGGCTCACTGGGTACGCATAACCTGCTGGGGTTGGCGCGGAACAAGAAGGCCCGGATGCTGATCGCTTCGACATCAGAAGTGTACGGCGACCCGAACATCAGCCCTCAGCCGGAGGAGTACTGGGGTAATGTGAACCCTGTAGGTCCGAGAGGGGTATATGATGAAGCCAAAAGGTTCCAGGAAGCTATTACGATGGCCTACCATACTTTCCATGGTGTTGAAACCAGGATTGTAAGGATTTTTAACACCTACGGGCCGAGGATGCGCCTGAATGACGGCAGGGTATTGCCGGCATTTATCGGGCAGGCATTGCGTGGCGAACCGTTAACGATGTTTGGTGACGGCTCTCAAACCCGTTCATTTTGTTATGTAGATGATTTGATAGAAGGTATTTACCGTTTATTGCTGAGCGATTATGTACAGCCAATGAATATCGGTAACCCTGATGAGATCACGATCAAACAATTTGGCGAGGAGATTATCAAATTAACAGGTACGGATCAGAAACTGATCAGCCTGCCCTTACCAACAGATGATCCTAAACAACGCCGTCCGGATATTACCAAGGCCAAAGCTATACTGGGCTGGGAGCCAAAGGTATCAAGGAGCGAAGGTTTGAAGATCACTTATGAATACTTCAAATCATTACCCGAGCAGGAAATACATCATAAAGACTTTACTTATTACAATAAATAAGGTAGCAAGGCCGGAAATTAATTTTTGGCCTTTTTTATAATATAAAAGCGGATGAATTGTTACAATCTGCTTACTTTGCCGAACATTCAAACACACACACTCTATTTAAACTATGAAAATATTAGTAACAGGCGGTTTAGGTTTTATTGGCTCGCACACAGTTGTTGAACTGGTTAATGCGGGTTACGATCCGGTTATTGTTGATGACCTGTCAAACTCTGATCCTAAAATATTAGATCAGCTTACCAAAATCTTAGGCTTTACCCCAACGTTTCATAAGCTTGATCTTTGCGATGAGGCGGGTGTTAGGTCACTTGCACTTGCTGAGCCCGAAATAGGTGGAATCATCCATTTCGCAGCTTTTAAGGCTGTTGGTGAATCGGTGAAAAAACCGATGAAATACTACAGGAATAACTTTTATTCGCTTATTAATTTATTGGAAGCTTATTACGGTAAGGCTATCAATTTTGTATTTTCATCAAGCTGTACAGTTTATGGTCAGCCAGAAAAACTACCTGTTACCGAAAATGCACCGGTACAACCTGCGCAATCGCCGTATGGTAATACCAAGCAGATAGCCGAAGAAATTTTGGTTGATATGGTAAATTCCGGTACCAACTATAAAGTAATATCATTACGTTATTTTAACCCGGTAGGTGCCCACGAGTCGGCCCTGATTGGTGAGTTGCCAATTGGCGTGCCGCAAAACCTGGTACCTTTTATTACACAAACAGCTATAGGCAAACGCCAAAAAATAACCGTATTTGGCGATGATTATAATACGCCGGATGGCAGCTGTATCCGCGATTATATTCACGTAGTTGATTTGGCCAAGGCTCACGTAGCGGCGTTAAAACTTGCCGAAAAAGACGAATTTAAAGGATATGACGTATTTAACCTGGGTACCGGCAACGGCACTTCGGTGTTGGAAGTAATTCATGCTTTTGAAAGCACTACAGGCGAAAAACTAAACTACGAAATTGGCCCGCGCCGCGAAGGTGATGTGGAGCAGGTTTGGGGCGATGTTACCAAATCATCAACCAAACTTGGCTGGACAGCTAAACTCGGTATTGGCGAAATGATGTCATCGGCCTGGGAGTGGGAAAAGTATATTGCTCAAAATCCGTTTAATTAAAACTAACAGCAGGGAATGAAAAAAAAGATCATTATTACAGGCGGTGCTGGTTTTATTGGCTCGCATGTGGTGCGCAGGTTTGTTAAAAACTATCCTGATTACAGCATTGTTAACTTAGATAAACTTACCTATGCGGGTAACCTTGCCAATTTAAAAGATATTGAGAACGAGCCTAATTACAAGTTTGTAAAAGGCGATATTGTTGACATTGCCTTTATTAATGAGCTTTTTGCAGTCGAGAACCCCGATGCAGTGATCCACCTTGCTGCCGAATCGCATGTAGACAGGTCAATCACTAATCCGCTTGATTTTGTGATGACCAATGTGGTTGGCACAGTAAACTTACTAAACACCGCCCGCGAGCACTGGAAAGGCAGATATGATCAAACCCGTTTTTATCATGTATCTACGGATGAAGTGTACGGTACCCTTGGTGAAGATGGCATGTTTACCGAAGAAACTGCCTATGACCCTCATTCTCCTTATTCGGCTTCAAAAGCAGGTTCTGATCATTTTGTAAGGGCATACCAGGATACTTATGGTATGGATACGGTAATATCCAATTGCTCAAACAATTATGGATCATTTCATTTTCCGGAAAAGCTTATTCCACTGGCAATCAATAATATCAAACAAAATAAGCCTGTCCCCGTATACGGTAAAGGCGAAAACATCCGCGATTGGCTTTGGGTTGAAGACCATGCCCGTGCAATTGATGTGATATTTCATAATGCCAAATCGGGCTCTACCTATAATATAGGCGGCCATAATGAATGGAAAAATATTGACCTGATCAAATTGCTTTGCAGTATATTGGACAAAAAATTAGGCAGGGCCGAAGGAGAATCGGCTAAACTGATCACTTTTGTAACAGACCGGGCCGGGCACGATCTAAGATATGCCATCGACGCAACCAAGCTTAAAAATGATTTGGGTTGGGTGCCGGGCATAACTTTTGAAGAAGGGTTGGAAAAAACAGTTGATTGGTACCTGGCTAATGAGGAATGGCTTAATGATGTAACGTCGGGACATTACCAGCAGTATTACAGCAGTCAGTATAACGATAGATAAAAAATGTTCGGGCTTTTTAAGAAGAAAAAGGAAGTAAGGGAAGCAAAGCGCAACTATGAGGGGATCATGGTTGATATGCACTCGCATGTATTACCGGGAATTGACGATGGCGCCAAAACGCCGGAAGAGTCGGTAGAATTGATAAAAAAGATGATGGAACTGGGCATAAAAAAAATTATTGCCACACCTCACATCATGATTGATTTTTATCGCAATACGCCCGAAACTATAGGTAATGCGCTTACTTTGCTAAAAGCCGAACTGGTGAAACAAGAAATTGATATCCCGGTTGAAGCTGCTGCCGAACATTATTTTGATGAAACGTTTGAGGCACGCGTAGAAAATGGTCCGGTGATGACCATGGGTGATAACCATGTGTTATTTGAGTTTTCATTCATCAATCAACCGCCAAATACTTATAGTGTAATTCAAAAACTTCACGATAAGGGGTATAAACCTATTTTGGCCCATCCGGAGCGTTATCAATATCTTGATTTAGATAAGTTAAAAAATCTGCATAGCTGGGGTGTTGATTTTCAGCTTAACACGATATCACTTACCGGGTACTATGGCAAGGACATCAAAAAGATGGCCGAAGATCTGATCGATAATAGCTTAATTGATTATATATCGAGCGATATGCACCATCTAAAGCATGCCGCAGCATTAAGCGATGCACTCAGGACAACTTACATTGAGAAAGTACTGGTTGATTATCCGCTTAAAAATAAGATGTTGTTTTAGTAAAAATATTTGTTACGAAAAAGGTGCATTCAATGCGCCTTTTTTGTTGGGTAATATGTTACGCCTTCTTAGGAGCTCTCGCCGAAAAGCCTGATGGGACATGGTGATATAGCTAAAAAGAACCGTTATTGCGAGGTACGAAGCAAGCCCCGACTTACAAAGTCGTTCTGTTTCTTGCCTAATAGTAACTTGATTGTAAGTTATTGATTATTAGGTGTATTTTTTCAGCAGTTTTATAATATGGGCGTTGCCTGCGGCCGGGCTATCCGCTCATACTCCACAAGGCCTTAGCCACAGGCGGGTATCCGCTACTATCCCTAACGCGGCCCCCGCACAATATCACTATATATATATTACACGTCGTTACGAATTTTTCCGGGGGGCTGGAGGATACTCGCAATGACTTTTTTTGTTTGCAAACAGCCTCTAAGATTTTGAAATAATTCTCTATTCATACCTCAACGCCTCAACCGGGTCAAGCTTTGCCGCTTTTTTTGCGGGGTAATAACCCGATATCAAACCGATAAAGGTACACAGCACCACTGCAAAGAATAGCCACGCCCACGGCACCACAAATGATCCGCTTATTTGAACGGCGATAAGGTTTCCGGCAGCCATACCGAGGATCATGCCCGCCGCGCCGCCTATAAGGCAGATTACTATGGCCTCAATCAGAAACTGTTTGCGGATAATTGCGGGCGTTGCCCCAATAGCTTTACGCACACCAATTTCGCGGGTGCGTTCTGTTACCGATACCAGCATGATATTCATAAGACCGATGGCTGCACCGATAAGCGTGATAATGCCCACTGCGAAACCGGCTGCAGTAATGCCTGCAAGCTGGCCTGAAAGTTCTTTTTGGATCGAATCGCTCCGGCTTATTTCAAAATTATCCTGGTTAACAACGTTTAATCCCCTTACATTTCTGAACAGGGAAGTGGCTTCGCCAATGGTAGCATCGAGAGCACCGGGAGTGGCTACTTTAATTGTTACCGTAAATGATGCGTTTTTGGTACTGTCTATTTGTTTGGCTTTCAATACCGGGATCACACAAAATTTATCGCCTCCAAATGAGCTTGAACCCTTTGACGCAAACACACCCACGATCCTGAACCTGTTGGTGCCAAGATATACCAATTTATTGATCGGGTCTTCAGTTTTAAAAAGCTTCTTTTTAATCTCGTCGCCAATGATGACCACGTTTGAGCCATGTTCCAGCTCAGAAGTTGAAAAATTACGGCCGAAAGCCAGTTTTTTGCCGGCTGTAACCAGGTAGTTTTCATTCGAGCCTGAAATAGATATGTTTGGATTGGTTTTTTGGTTGCCGTATTTGGCTACTGCTGTACCAGTTACCTCTAAATTGATGGCTACGGCCACCGGTAGTTTGAAAGTATTTTTGAAACGTACGGCCTGATCATAAGTAATGGCCGGATAAACCTTGCGGTGCCCGCCATTGCCAAAGTTTAGTCCTTCGCCGCGGTTTTGTAAGGTGAAGGTATTGGCGCCAAGATCGGCAAAAGCATCATTGGTAAACTGCCTGATGCCCTCAATGGCTGTCAAAATACCAACCAGTGCCATGATACCTATGGCTATGATAAGCGCCGTTAACGAGGTGCGCAGCCTGTTGCCGGCTATAGACTGTAATGCAATGGAAATGTTTTCTTTGTAAGAGGTTTTTACCGGCATGGTATAAATATAAAAAACTTGTTGGTATGACTATGCACCATGTCAATTTGTTACAACTGCTGAACAATAAACTTTTTGACAGATAGTATAACCCGGCGTTAATTATATTGCCTGTTTGTTACAATTTGATCGCTGTATATTAAATATCTTCAGGTATATTTATGAAATATAAACTAAGCCTGTCATGAAACATATCTTCCTTTTGCTTTTATTTATAACATGGAGTTTCGGTGCATGGTCGCAGGATACGCTGGTGCGTAAAGTTGTTAATCGGTCCTTCAGAATTGATGACCATTCGGTTGTAAAGGATTCGACGGGAAAACAACTTACTTATAAGCAGTGGAGTAATCTGATGCGTACAAGACAATATGTTTTATTGCCCGAAAATATGGAAGACACCAAAACTGCCTTTATACTTAGCAGGAAAGATGAGCGGGAGGTGCGATACATAAAGCCCAATACCACACCTACAGATAGAGCTCCTGCAAATATCCCCAAACAGCTTTCGGCCGAAGAAGCCAAAGAGCAGTACATGGCCTCTCTTCCCAAGCCTTACGAATCTGCTTATTTTAATACAGGCGAGGTAATGGAACCTTTTAGTACGCATGATATCAACGGTAACAAAATCAAACTGAAAGATTTGCGTGGCAAAGTAGTGGTGCTCAATTTTTGGTTCATTGGTTGCCCGGCCTGTATGCAGGAGATTCCGGAGTTAAATAAACTGGTTGATGATTATAAGGATAACGCAAATGTAGTTTTTTTGGCGATTGCCCTGGATGATCGCTATGATCTGAAGAAATTTTTAAAGCAAACGGAGTTTAAGTATGATATTATAGATGACGGCCGGTATATAGCCGCCGGGTATAAAATAGGCCTTTATCCAACCAGCGTTATATTAAATAAGGAAGGAAAAGTTGCTTTTCATACGGTAGGCTTCGCAGTAAACTCGCCGTACTGGATGCGGAAAACGATTAACGAAGGATTAAAGTAGGATTGAAACGCTACAGCAAATAAGAGGCCGCTTCATAACAATATGAAACGGCCTTCAGTATTTTAAGCGGCCTTGCTTTAAACCGAGAAAGAAGAGCCGCAGCCGCAGGTGCTGGCAGCGTTAGGGTTGTTGAAAGTAAAACCACGGGCATTTAATCCGTCCTGGTAATCAATTTGCATACCGGCCAGGTATAAACCGTGGGCTTTGTGCATAAAAACTTTAATACCATCAATAATGTATTCCTGGTCGCCGTCTTTTTTCATGTCGAAGCCTAAAATATAGTTCATGCCAGAACAGCCACCGCCTTCAACACCAACACGTAAGCCAAATTCGTCGTTTATTTCTTGCTGGTCTTTTAATTTAAAAAGTTCTTTTACGGCTCCCGGAGTAAAAGAAACCGGGGCAGTTTCAACAGCTATACTCATCTTATTTTTATTTATTCTACACAAATATAACGTAAAATGCAGATTTTTGTTAGTGTCATAATTTTATGACCCCTGTATAACATTATAAACATGCCTACTCTCTCTCTTTTATTTGATATTATAAAGTATACTATTTCGGGCTTAGGCGTTGTGTATATCGCTTTTTACCTGTTTAAGCCATATCTTGATAAATCAGAAAGCATTCAGCTATTGGAGCTAAAACGTACTATCAGTAACCAAACCCTGCCGTTACGATTGCAAGCCTATGAAAGGGTTGTACTATTCATTGAAAGGGTTAACCCGGCAAGCTTACTTATCCGCCTTAACGGATCGGCCGATACTGCCGCCGAATTGCAGGCCATTATTATTAACGAAGTTCGTAATGAATTTCAGCATAACATTACCCAGCAAATTTATGTAAGTGCCAGGGTTTGGAATGTGGTGAAAAGAGTAAAGGATGATACCATTAATATGATCAACAACGCTGTAAAGGCCTTGCCGCCGGATACATCGGCGCTTGAGCTAAGCAAGGTTATCCTGGTGCATTTAAGTAAGCTTGAAGATAATCCTTATGATGTAGCGCTGGGATTGATCAGGCAGGATATGGAAGAATTATACTAAGCTTATGGCCGCGGATAAAAAGATTGTTACTACATCGGGTATCGAAATAAAAGAGGTTTATACCGAACCTTCAAATATGAATGAATTGCCCGGTGAGTTCCCTTTTACCCGTGGTATCCAGAAAGATATGTATCGGGGCAAACCCTGGACCATGCGTCAATACGCAGGCTTCTCAACTGCCGAGGAGTCAAATAAGCGCTATCACTATTTATTAAGCCAGGGTACAAACGGCCTTTCGGTAGCATTCGATCTTCCCACACAAATAGGCTACGACTCCGACCACGCACTTGCAGAAGGTGAGGTAGGCAAGGTAGGTGTAGCCATTGATTCGTTAAAGGACATGGAGATCCTGTTTGCAGGTATTGAACTGAAGGATATTACCACCTCCATGACCATCAACGCTACGGCTCCTATTTTACTGGCCATGTACATTGCGCTGGCAAAAAAACAGGGGGCTGATCTGAAACAAATTTCAGGTACAATCCAAAACGATATATTAAAAGAGTATGCTGCACGTGGTACCTATATATACCCGCCTGCGCCTTCCATGCGGCTCATTACCGACGTGTTTGAATATTGCAGTAAAGAAGTGCCCAAATGGAACACCATTTCCATATCAGGTTATCACATCCGCGAAGCAGGTTCGACCGCAGTGCAGGAGCTGGCCTTTACATTAGCCAATGGTAAAGCTTATTTAAAGGCAGCTTTGGATAAAGGGCTTGACATTAACGTATTTGCCAAACGACTTTCCTTCTTTTTTAACTGTCACAGTAATTTTTTTGAAGAGATAGCCAAGTTCAGAGCTGCGAGGCGTATGTGGGCGCATATTACCCAACAACTCGGTGCTACCGACGCCGGTGCTCAAAAACTTCGTTTTCATACGCAAACAGGCGGCTCTACTTTAACCGCTCAACAGCCGCTTAATAATATTATAAGGGTAAGTAACCAGGCTATGGCTGCGGTATTGGGGGGGACACAATCATTGCATACCAATGGATATGATGAAGCATTGTCGTTACCAACTGAGGCTGCTGCCAAAATTGCCCTGCGTACCCAGCAGATTATCGCGTTTGAAAGCGGCGTTACCGACACGGTCGACCCGCTGGCGGGTTCATACTTTATAGAGGCCCTGACAGATGACATAGAAGCCGCTGCTCAATTATATATAGATAAGATAGACGCCATGGGCGGTGCTGTAAAAGCTATTGAGCAGGATTACATTCAGCAGGAAATTGCAGCTTCGGCTTATCAATATCAGCAAGAAATTGAAACCGGCGAAAAAGTGATTGTTGGTGTTAACCGGTTTGCCCAGCAAGAAGAAGCTCCTGGTAGTGTGTTCAGAGTAGATGACGCTATCAGAAAAATGCAGTCTGAGAAAATTGCAGAGCTAAAAGTCACGCGTAATAGTGAAGATGTTGAGAAAAGTTTACATCTTTTGGGAATAGCGGCGGCGGGCACTGAAAACTTAATTCCTTTTATCGTAACTTCGGTAGAAAGCTATGCAACCCTGGGAGAGATCGCCGACGTACTGCGCGGTGTTTTTGGGGAATATTAGCATCGTGGTGTGGCTTCCTTGCATGTGTTTATAGCGTGCCACAAATCAGCAAACTTGGTTTTTATTTTTTATAAGGCACTAAACCAGTGTGTTATTTTTTTGTTTGCAATAACGGCCTAAAAGGCTCAAACATTGCCCGTGTTTTGGCGTATAACTAAGGGTTGAAGCACGCGGTTTTGTTATTCTTTTTCTTGAAATTTCAAAAAAAGAAAAAAACAATTGAGAAATATTCGGATTGTGATTTTTATATAAAAAATTATGTTATCCATACAAAAATTTCATTAAAAAATCGAATTTGTTAGTAAAAAGCCAAATGTTAAAAAAGTGAAAATTTAATTTTTTTATAAGCTTTTTTTGGCAATATTCGATGTTCCGTAGCAAGGCCAAAAGTTGTTTCGCTGGGGGTTGGAAATCAATATTTTACTTTTTATCTATATGGAAAAAACTTGTACGAACGTTTGGAATAGCTGCCTTCAGATCATCAAAGACAACATACCGGCCCAGAGTTTTAAAACCTGGTTTGAGCCGATAAAAGCTTTGAGGATGGAAGGAAGCGTATTAACCATACAAGTACCAAGTTTATTCTTTTACGAGTGGCTTGAAGAGCACTATGTAGGGTTACTGCGCAAAACAATTAAGAAACAATTGGGCGATGAAGGACGTTTAGAGTATAATATAGTTGTTGAGCAATCATCAAGTAAACCATACACAACTAACATGCCTTCAAACGGAAATGGCGCCGATGCAAAACATCAGAGTATGCCGATACCTATTTCAATTAACAAGGATATTAAAAACCCCTTTGTTATACCCGGGCTTAAAAAGTTGAATGTAGATCCTCAGCTTAACCGTAACTACACCTTCGAAAATTTTGTTGAGGGTGATTGCAACCGCCTGGCCCGCTCGGCCGGTTATGCGGTAGCGGCTAAACCAGGAGGTACCTCTTTTAACCCGCTGATGATTTATGGTGGCGTTGGGTTGGGTAAAACCCACCTTGCACAAGCTATTGGTAACGAAATTAAGCGCACCCTGCCGGATAAACTGGTACTGTATGTATCATGCGAAAAATTTACGCAACAATTTGTTGATGCCTTGAAGCACAACAACATTAATGACTTTGTTAACTTTTACCAGGCCATT
The DNA here is from genome assembly GCF_047324315.1 of Mucilaginibacter sp. Mucisp86. Lineage (NCBI taxonomy): Bacteria > Pseudomonadati > Bacteroidota > Sphingobacteriia > Sphingobacteriales > Sphingobacteriaceae > Mucilaginibacter > Mucilaginibacter sp. Mucisp86. The sequence continues at coordinate 1,406,754 of NZ_CP168503.1, read as the reverse complement.
GACGTGCTCATCATGGACGACGTGCATAACTTTGCCGGTAAAGAAAAAACACAGGATTTCTTCTTCCATATTTTTAACCACCTGCATCAATCGGGCAAGCAGCTGATCATCACATCAGATAAAGCGCCTAAGGATCTGGCCGGTTTGGAAGAACGTCTGCTTTCGAGGTTTAAATGGGGTTTATCTGCCGACTTGCAGATTCCTGACCTGGAAACCCGTATGGCTATCCTTAAAAATAAAATTTACCAGGATGGTATCGACCTGTCAAATGACGTAATTGAATACGTTGCCCACAATATCGACAATAATGTACGTGAGCTGGAAGGGGCAATGGTATCATTACTGGCACAGTCAACCCTTAACCGCAAGGAGATTGACCTGAACCTGGCTAAACAAATGTTGAAAAACTTTGTGAAGAACTCATCTAAAGAAATTTCGATGGAGTATATCCAAAGTTTGGTTTGCGAGTATTTTGAAGTGCCTATCGAAATGGTTAAATCACAAACCCGTAAACGCGAAATTGTACAGGCTCGTCAAATATCGATGTATCTGGCCAAAGCCCATACCAAAAGCTCGCTTAAATCAATTGGTCATTTCTTTGGTGGCCGCGACCACTCAACCGTGATCTATGCCTGCCAAACCGTGGAGGATTTGATTGATACCGATAAGAAATTTAAAGGTTACGTGGCTGATATTCAGAAGAAATTGAAAATGTCATAATAACCGACTCTGAAAATATGAAAGCCTTGCATTTATGCAGGGCTTTTTTTGTGAAACATTAACTTTGAAGCAGGCGATTGTGGTTGGTTTTTATAGAAATAATGTCCCCTCCATTACAATCACCGACGAGCCGCTCACCAACACATTATTGGGTGTTACCTTTACGTGAATGGTAGATGGATGATTTACCAATACACCCTGCAAAATTTTGTAATCCTGGTTGGCGTTTATGTAATTGGCCTGCTGCAAAAATCCAGCGAGGGGACCGGCAGCTGTTCCTGTGGCAGGGTCTTCGTCAATGCCATATGCCGGGTTAAAAAAGCGGGTTTCAGTTAGATAGCCAATCTCCGAAACATCAGTGGTATACAAGTAAAAGCCTTCAAAGCCGTAATCTTTTGAAATTTCTTTAAGCTTGTCTGGGTTCGGGGTAGCCTGATTAAGAAGTGCCCTGTTTTTTACAGGAACCATGGTGTGGGCTACTTCTGTTTTCATGATGGTGGGCTTCCAATTATTTAGCTCCAGATCAGCAGCTTCTAAACTGAGCGCCGCTGCTATGATTTCCGGGTTAATAGTGCCAAGATTCTTCGCAGCCTGCTGCTTTACCGCTACCAATATAAGGCCATTTTCTTCATTGATGACAACAGGTAATTTTTCATTCTTCATGGTTACCCAATGCTCATCACCCTGACCGCTAAAAATATCCCATCCTTGTAATAAGGCCAATGATACGGCCCCAAGGAAATTATGACCGCCGCCTCCAACCTCGTAATTACCCGGGGTAAATGAGCGTACCTTAAGTGACTTTTCGGCGTCAGAATACCACACAAAGGATGTTTCTGAATAACCGAATTCGCGGGCTATGTTATAGTATTGAGATAATTCCAGCTCGCCTTCGCACCTCACTACCGCCAATGGGTTGCCTTTGTATAGTTGGTTGGTAAATACATCAAGTATATAATAGGGTAACTTTTTCATTTGATAGATTTTTGTTTATCGCAAAGTAGTGAAGGCCTTCATATTAAATGTCAGCGCAGTTTAAAAATGAAGAAGGTCTAAATTGAGTTGTTTTGCTGTTTTCTGTTATCGGCAAATGATTAAATCAGCATATCAACTTGATTGCAAATAAGGTATATTTAGCTATGAAAAAATTTATCCTCGCTGTATTTACTTTATTGTCGTTCCAATCCTCCGCCCAGCAAACGGAGCAGGAGGCTATTAAGCAAACCATCAACACCATGTTTAATGCTATGCGTAAGGGCGATAGCACAATGCTTAGATCCACTTTTGCTAAAGGAATTGCATTTCATAGTGTGGCCAATAAAAAAGATGGCTCCACAGCTTTAGAGATCGAAAATCCTAATGACTTTATAAAATTGATCGGTACCCCGCATAAAGATATTTATGATGAACGTATAACCTTTACCGATATCAAGATTGATGGCCCATTGGCCAGCGTTTGGGCGCCATATAAGTTTTATTTAGATGATAAATACAGCCATTGCGGTGTCGATGTTTTTCAACTAATGAAAACTGCCGACGGCTGGAAGATCATTTACATAGTTGATACCCGGCGGAAGGATAATTGCCCGGAGTAATGCTACATCACTCCCAGCTTCATCATGCCATAAAACAAACCGGCACAATGCATGGCCTGTTTTATTTCGTTATTGAGCAACAGTTGTTTTACTTGTTCAATGGTATATTCTTCAACAATCAGGTCCTCCAATTCGTCGAGGTGCTGGCCCTGCACTTTCTTACCACCTTTGGTAAAGTAGGTAAACGTTTGATTGTTGGCAGTGGACGGGTTGCCGTATACGGTGCAGATCAGTTCAAATTCGTCAAATTGGTAGCCGGTTTCTTCCAGTAATTCGCGGCGTATGGCATGAACTGGCTCTTCGCCGGCATCAATTACGCCGCCCGGAATTTCGAGCGAAATAATACCCGCAGCATGGCGATATTGTTTTACCATCAGCACCTTGTTGTCTTCGGTTATGGCTACCGCGTTAACCCAGTTGGGATATTCGAGCACATAATAATCTTCAACTATTTTGCCGTTGGGCATTTCGCATTTATCGATGCGGAGGGTAGCCCAGGGGCCTTTATGGATGTATGATGATGAAAGTAGTTTCCAGGTGAGATCTTTGCTCATTAATTTAACCGTTGATGTTTTGATTTCGATGATTATTTTGATTTTGTTAGATCAAACTAAAATCAATGATCGAAAAATAATGAATAAAAGTAAATGTGATGTTAAGATAATTTTGTTTGTGTGATAGCATCAGCGAAATCAACGGAATCAATCTAACCAATCAATGGTTACCAGCTGCCGCTTGAACCGCCGCCGCCGCCGCTTCCGCCGCCAAAACCGCCGAAGCCACCACCTCCGCCGCCACCGGAAAAGCCGCCCCAGTCGCCGCCGCTGCTCCGGCCTCCTCCGCCAAGCATGTTACCTGCCAGGAACCACCAGAAGGGGCTTGCGCCACCCCGGCGACCGATGATCTGCCTGCCGCCACCGCCGCCGCGATTACGGAACACAATGATCAGGATAATTACAACTATAACAATAAATATAAAACCGGCCGGACCGCCATTACTTTGCTTTTGTTTTTTTGCCGCCTTATACTCACCCTTCATGGCTTTGATGATACTATTGGTACCGGCATCAAGTCCGCCATAATAGTCGCCTTGCTTAAAGTGTGGTTTAAGGTCGTTTTGGATAATGTCCTGCGTAACGATATCGGGCAAGGCGCCTTCGGCGCCGTAGCCGGTTTGGATGCTCATTTTACGGTCGCCGATGGCAACAAGCATCAATACACCATTGTTTTTGTCTTTTTGACCTATGCCCCATTTGCGTAACAGCTGAACTCCATAGTCGTTAATATCGTAGTTGCCAACAGATTTTAAGATCACTACAGCAATTTGAGTTGATGTAGAATCATTAAAAGCAACCAGTTTGGTTTCCAACTGCTGTTTTTCGGCCGGGTTTAAGGTGTTGGTATAATCTGTAACCAGGGTATTAGAGCGTTCCGGAAAATCCTGGGCTATTGCGGCAACAACGCAAAGTATAAATCCGAAAAACAGTATAAATTTTTTGAACATGTTTTTAATTTTTAATCGCCATCCATAAAGGCTATATCATCCGGTAGTTCGTTTTGATCACCATCCTGATGAGGGAAATATTTTTGTAGCTGTTCACCGGCAATTTTAAGGCCTGTAACAATTCCCTCAACAATATCGCCGTATTTAAAATGCTGGAGCATATCGTCGCGGGTGGTATCCCAAAAATCGGGGGGGACTACCTGGTTAATACCGGCATCGCCTATGATGGCAAACTTACGGTCGACAGTAGCCACGTATACGAGCACGCCATGCCTGAGCTTGGTTTTATGCATATTGAGCTGCTGGAAATATTTTGCAGCACGGTCAAGAACATTCTCGCTGCACCGCTTTTCGATACAAACCCTGATCTCGCCCGATGAGCGGTGCTCGGCATCTTCAATAGCTTTGCGGATGCGCTGCTGTTCCTCTTCGTTAAATACAGCCATATATTTTAATTATGATTTCACCGATTAGTTTTGATTACACCGATTGTTTCGATTTGCCAGGAAAAATCGGTGTAATCAAAAAAACAAAACAATCGGTGTAATCCCATCAAATTAATTAAACTCTACTTTAGGGGCTTTATCGGCGCCTGGTTCGGCGGTGAAATAACCCTTTTCAGAAAAACCGAACATTTTGGCAGTAATGTTGGCCGGGAACGAGCGGATCTTGCTGTTGTATTCCTGAACAGCATCGTTAAAATCTTTACGCGATACGTTGATCCTGTTTTCGGTACCTTCCAGTTGAATTTGCAGGTCATGGAAGTTAGAGTTCGATTTCAGGTCGGGATAGTTTTCGGTAATAGAAAGTAATTTGCCAAGCGCAGCACTTAGCTCCCCTTGTGATGCCTGAAAAGCTTTAATTGATTCGGGCGTAAGCTTATTGGGGTCAACCTGTACCGAAGTTGCCTTTGAACGTGCCTCAACCACCGCAGTTAGCGTGCTTTTTTCAAAATTGGCGGCACCTTTTACAGTATTAACCAAATTAGGGATCAGATCGCTGCGGCGTTGGTAGTCGCTTTGTACAGCACCCCATTTGGCTTTAACAGACTCATCCAATTTAACCATGCTGTTATAGCTGCATGAACTTAACGACATAGCTGTTGCTATGATTAATATAACTGAGAATAACTTTTTCATTTTGTTTTTCGTGTGTTTTTGTGATGTTTTGGGTTAGAGTGCAAATCACGTACCGTTGTTACAAAAGGCCTGAGCTGCTGACAAGGTGTCAAGTTACGGCTTTTCGGTAAATTATGAAAGGGTGTGAGATATGAGACGTGAGATATGAGAAATTTTGCGATGACTGCAGTAAGGCTGTTCTGGTGGCAAATGTGCTAAGTGTCAGGGTTGTTTTCAGGACCGGGGATGCTAATATTAGATGCAGTTTGTTGGAAAATGAGAAATTTTGAGTCCATGCTTCCCCTATAAAAGCAGAAAGCCCCATCAGGGGCTGTAGCTTTGTAAATGATTTGTATAAGGTTAATGGTAGAACCGGCTTATCCTGCCAGGCAATGTTCTTCGCGCATGGTTAGTTTGGCTACCATATCTTTTAACAATGTACGGGCGCGGTGAAGGGTAGTGCGCGATAACAGCTCGCTCATACCCAGCGATGAGCCTATTTCCTGGTGTGAGTAGCCTTCAATGGCGTACATATTAAAAACAGAACGATATGTTTTTGGTAATTTTTGTACCAGTTTCATCAGGTCTTTAGCTTCAAGGCCATTATCATTATATGAGCTGCTGATTGGTACTGCTGAAGCTTCCTCTGCTGCAAAATCATCAACCAAAACCATTGGTTTTAATTTGCGGTAGCGTGATATAGCACAATGCACCATAATGCGGCGGATCCATCCCTCCAAACTGCCTTCGCCACGATAGTTTTTCATATTGCGGAACATTTTTATAAATCCCTCCTGCAATATATCCTGTGCCTCGTCTTTGTCGGTTGCATAACGCATGCAAACTGCAAGCATGCGGGGCGCTAATAACCTGTATAATTGTTCCTGGCTTTTCCTGTCGTTGCTCAGGCAGCCATTCCATATTGTGTGTAAGCGTTCGTCGGCGGTAGTCATATTTTTATTATTTAAATACATGGAGTGCATGCCAATCTAAGTGCCATTTTGTAAGTTGCTGATTTTTAATGTTTTATTTTTTGTTTGATTTTAAAACTGTCCGATAGCGTACGGTCATTGTGCAAAGCCGAACGGTTTTGAGCATATTGAACATCATTAAAACGGGGGGAATAATTGAAATTTAGCCGATAATATTTATACAAAATGGGGGTTAACACTTTTTTGGACAAAAAAACGCATAATCATTTGATTGTTAGTTATATATGCAAATGTTAACCCTGAATTCTGTTAACCCTGTTACCCCCCTTGTAAGTAGAGTCAATCCAACCCAAAACGATATCGCCTGAGTAACTGAATAAGGAAAAAATAGCCTGATAGTTATTTATGATACAGCCACAAGGTGAGAATCAGCGCAGGTAAAATAGCCTGTCAAAAGCTCCCCCTTAGGGGGCTGGGGGCAGTTTTTTTCTTAACTTTGCACCATCCGGGATAAAAACCCGGCATCAGTCATGACAAAAGAAACAGAGATAGTTTGCCCGCCCGGACAGCACGAGGATGAAGCAGTTTTAAAACAACTGGCAGCATCGGCACTTAAAATCCCCCTGAAAAATATTACTGCATTAAAAATTTTAAAGCGTTCTATTGATGCACGCGGCCGTCGTGTGGTTTACCGCATGCAGGTGAAGGTTTTTATGCAGGAGGCTTATCAGCCCGAAGTTTTTACCGTCAACTATCCCAATGTACAATTTGGCCGGCCGGTAATTATTGTAGGCGCGGGCCCTGCCGGGTTATTTGCTGCCCTGCAATGTATTGAGCTTGGATTAAAACCAATTGTTATTGAACGTGGCAAAGATGTTAAACAACGCCGCCGGGATTTGGCTAATATTAATAAACAAGGTATTGTTAACCCCGAATCAAATTATTGCTTTGGCGAGGGAGGGGCCGGTACCTATTCAGATGGCAAGCTGTATACCCGCTCAACCAAACGCGGCGATGTAAACCAGGTGTTAAAAATGTTTGTAGCACATGGAGCCGCCGAAGATATATTGATTGATGCACGGCCCCACATAGGCACCAATAAACTGCCGCAGATCATCACCGCTATGCGCGAAACCGTGCTGAATGCCGGGGGAGAGATTCTGTTTGACACCAAAGTAATCCAGTTACTGGTTGAGTTTGGGAAAATTAAAGGTGTTAAAATAGCAACAGGCGAAAAGGTAATGTCTGACGCTGTGATCCTGGCAACAGGTCACTCGGCAAGGGATGTGTTTGAAATGTTGCACAGCCAAAATATCCTGATTGAGGCCAAACCTTTTGCTTTGGGTGTAAGGATAGAGCATCCACAGGAAATAATTGACCGCGCACAATATCATTGCGAATTTCGCGGTCCCGATTTGCCACCGTCGTATTACAGCCTGGTTGAACAGGTTGACGACCGTGGAGTATTTTCGTTTTGTATGTGCCCCGGTGGTATCATCGCGCCTTGCTCAACAGAAGCAGGTGAAATTGTGGTGAACGGCTGGAGTCCATCTAAACGGAACAATCCTTTTGCTAATTCAGGCACGGTGGTACAAATTAACCTGGAAGATGTTGCCGGCGATGACAATGATCCCTTTAAAATGCTCAACTTTCAGAAACAGGTTGAACAGGCAGCTTTTACAGCCGGTGGTGGTAACCTTGTAGCTCCCGGACAACGGATGGTTGATTTTGTGCAGAACCGTTTATCGGTTGATTTGCCGGTTAATTCATACCTGCCCGGTACTAAAAGCGTTGAACTGAAAGAAGTTTTACCAGGGTGGATCAACGAGCGCTTACGCAAAGCACTGCCTGTATTCGGTAAAAAAATGAAAGGTTATTATACCAACGAAGCAATTTTGGTTGGTGTTGAATCGCGCACATCGTCTCCGGTAAAAATTCCGCGCGACAGAGAAACCTTACAGCACCCGCAGGTTTCAGGATTATTTCCCTGCGGAGAGGGTGCCGGCTATGCTGGTGGTATAATTTCTGCTGCTATTGATGGGATTAACTGCGCAACTGCTGCTTTAAAAATATTATCATGACCACATCTCAAAAACTATTTAACCAGCTTCAAAGTGTTTTGTCGGGCGAACCATGGTATGGTCCTTCGGTTTATGCTATCGTGGATAGCATCAGCTTTGAAGCAGCTTATGAAAAGCCCACAGGCTCGGTGCATAATATTGCCGCCATTATTTTGCACATGACCGGTTGGACTGAGGAAGTAATGGACCGCATGAACGGTATGGATGCCCAACTGCCGGTTCGTGGTGACTGGCCTGAGCCCGGGCTGCCCGACGAACAAAAATGGAAATGGATTGTTGAAGATATAAAGCTGGTGAATGTAAACCTGGCAGGCTTTATCCAAAATTTTCCGGAAGAAAGATGGAGCGAAATTGTTGCCGGTAAACCGGGAGCTGATGAGGCCGGCGAAACTTACGAGTACCAGGTAGCGGGTTTGATACAGCACCATATTTATCATTCCGCGCAAATTGCCTTATTAAACAGGATGATCAATGGCTAATAAAAAAACATTAATATTAGGAGCAACGCCCGATACCAGCAGGTATGCCAACTTTGCGGCTACCCGTTTAGTTGAACGCGGGCATACTATTGTTAACGTTGGTATAAAAACAGGCGTGGTGGCCGGCGTAGCTATTGAAAAGCCCGAAACAATACATCATGATATTGACACCATAACGCTGTACGTTGGTCCGCAAAACCAGCCGCCGTTGTATGATTATATATTGAATACAAACCCCAAACGGATCATATTTAATCCCGGAACCGAAAATACCGAGTTGCGGCGTAAAGCGAATGAAAAAGGCATTGAAACAGAGTACGCTTGTACGCTGGTCATGTTATCGGTAGGGGAGTATTAAGTTTGAGGTATTAAGCCTTAAGTCTTAAGGCTGAGATTTATCGGATATAATTAAATCAATACCTGAACTTATAACTTTCGTCTCTTCAAGGTCTCTTGTAGATTTAAGTTTTGTCCCTCTGGGCCAAAGGGATATTTATGCTACAAACTGTCTCGTCCTAAAAAAAGTTTACATATAAGACATTGCAGGCCCCAGCGGGGCCACGTGTTTATAGCTCTAAAAGAATACGTTTTTTGGCTCCATAGGTGCCTCCTACTGAAATTTCAGTTTGGTGAATTTTGTGGGTTAACTGAAACTTGTAGAGGCCACCGGGGAAATATGACTTATGACTTAAAACTTTCGACTTAGTCCTTAGAACTTACTCCACACTGTTAAATGCCTGCATATCTATCAGTTTTTTATAAAGGCCATTGTTTTGTAATAGCTCGATGTGTGAGCCCCGTTCAACAATGCAACCATTTTCCAGAACAAGAATGATATCTGCATTTTGTATGGTGCTTAAACGATGCGCGATAATAAGCGAGGTGCGGTTCTGCATCAGGTTATTCAAAGCTTCCTGCACCAGTTTTTCCGATTCGGTATCCAATGCCGATGTTGCTTCATCTAATAACATGATTGGCGGATTGTTCAACACCGCACGGGCTATACAGATGCGCTGGCGCTGACCGCCTGATAGTTTTGTGCCGCGGTCGCCGGTATTGGTTTGATATCCGTTTGGCGTATCCATAATAAAATTATGTGCGTTGGCTATGCGTGCCGCAGCCTCAACCTCTTCTATAGTTACATCCGGTTTGCCAAAGGCTATATTATTGAAAATAGTATCATTAAATAAAATAGACTCCTGGTTAACTATACCCATTAATGACCTTAACGATTCCATCGTAACAGACTGAATGTTTTTACCATCAATAGAAATGATGCCCGACTGTGGTTCGCTAAATCTGGGTAGCAAATCCATCAAGGTTGATTTTCCACCACCTGAAGGCCCAACGAGGGCTACTGTTTTTCCTTTCTGGATCTCGAAATTAACGTTTTTTAATACATATTTTTCGGTGTCAGCCTGAGGCTTTCCGGCATCTGCTATTTGTTTAGCGCCGGGTTTAACAGTATACGCAAATGATACGTTTTCAAATTTAACCTTATCCTCAAAGCCAGTAAGTTCTGTTGCATTGAGGGCATTTACAATTAGTGGTTTTTCATCAATCAGTGCCAACACACGTTCACCCGCGGCAATACCCGAATGGATATTACTAAAAGAATCAGATATAGCCTTTGCCGGACGCATAACCTGTGAAAACATAGCAATATAAACAATGAAATTATCGGCAGATAGGGTGCCTTGACCTTTGATAATTAACGAGCCGCCATATAACACAATACCGGCAACCATTAATACCCCCAAAAATTCAGATACCGGCGATGCCATTTGCTGCCTTTTCGCCATAGAACGGGTAATTCTTGAATATTCCTTGTTTTCGCGGTCAAAACGATTTTTGATAAATGTAACAGCATTAAATGCCTTTATGATCTTAATGCCCGATAAGGCTTCATCAAGATTACTGATCATATTACTGTAGGTTTGCTGTGATTCGGCAGCCTGCTCTTTAAGGCGCTTAACTATCCTTGATATCACAAATGCCGATACAGGTATTATCAACATAGAAAACAGTGTTAACTTAACCGATATTACAAATAAGAATACAAGATAGGTTATCAGCTGGAATGGTTCCTTAAAGGCTACCTGCAAAGTACCCGTAACAGAAAATTGTACAACCTGCACGTCGGCAGAGATTTTTGAAAGGATATCGCCTTTGCGTTCATTGCTAAAATAGCCTAAATGCAGGTTCATGACATTATTGAAAACCGTGCGGCGCAGATTAAGCAGGGTATATATCCGCAGGTTTTCCATAATCCGCTGCGAAAAATAGCGGAACAGGTTGCTTAGCAATACCGAAGCAACTATAGCCACGCAGACAAATTTCAACGCACCCAGCGGCCCGTAAATTAAATTAGCCTCATGCGCAAAATAGTCGAAATCTTTTAACGGGTTCCACCAGTTTTCTGGTTTGGTAACTACCTGGGCAGTTTTGGGGTCGAAAATTGTTTTTAACAATGGCGCCAGCAAGGCAAGGTTGAGGGTATTAAATATTACCGAAAATAAAGTACATATAAAGTAAGGGACTGCGAATTTACCTATAGGTCGTGCAAAGGAAAGAAGCCTGAAATATATCTTCATCAAATAACTTTAAAGGTGCAAAGCTAATAGTAATTAAGTAATTAAAACGATCAAAAATATAGAAGCTGCCCGGGGGCATTTAATAATACCTATAGCTGACGGAGCCGGGCCTGTCAAAAACTATCCGATTTTGTTATACCTTTATCACAGATTGTGCTTAATTACATCAGGCATATCAACGTTAAAAAAATGAATAATAATATAGCATTACTGGTAGGACTTAAGAATAATTTAGACTACAGTAAAAACTTTTATGCTACAACCCGCGCGCTTTATCCTGATGTTGAAATTGTTTTTACAAGTTACAATAGTACCGATGGAACTCATTTATGGTTGGATAGTTTGAATGACAGCAATGTCAGGTATTACTGTTCAGATGAAGAGAAGACATTTTCAGATACCTATAACAAGTGTATTGAAATAGCAACAAAAGAATACGTTGCCTTATTACATAACGATGCTATAATTGCTCCCAATTTTATTGAATATCTGGAGAAAAGTATATCGGAACAAAAGATCACCAAATTTACAACTGTTGAGCCCCCGGTTTTTGCTGATGATGAAAGGCCTGGCAAACTTGTAAAAGATTTCGGAGCTGACATTAACACCTTTGATATTGCAGGGTTTTATGAGTATGCTACAGATATTCAAAACAAGAACCAGCCTGATGTTAAAAATGATGCTACAACTTTTTTCTTTTGTATGTTGAGGGAAACATTGCTGGATATCGGTGGCTTTGATCCTTTATACAACCCGATGTTTTGTGAAGATGACGATATGATTATAAGGCTGGGGTTGCTTGGGCTAACAGGATCTGTAACCGTTAATGCTTTGTGTTATCACTTTGTTAGTAAAACATCCCGGTTTTCAGACGAATATCAGAACAGAACGAGGCAGATTGAACGAAATTCCAATCGTAATTTTTTTAGGAAATGGGGCTTCAGAAATTCATCGGCAGTAAAAATAAAATATGATATAGGGTTTGTGGTAAAAAATGGAAGTACAGAACTGCTTGAAAAAATAGAACCACTTTGTGCTGCTGTTTATATCGATGGCGGTTTTAACGAATATATTGATCGCGAGCAACGAAATACTTTGTTCAAATTAAATGATAAGATAAAGCCATACCATCAAAAAAAGGAAAATGACATCCTTGTTTTTTTTGATGGTAAGAAATTTGGTGCGCATTCGCTGGATATCCTCGAAAATTTGAGCAGCATAATTACCCGCAAAAGGCAGAAACGAGCGGCAATAATTTACAAGCTGTTAGGATTGGGCAATATGATATTCAGAAAGCATATTTTCCGGATCAGGATAGCTAACTTTGCAACTTATCAACACCTGCTCATCAAAAGGAAATAATGTTTTTCAGTTTTTATAAAAATAAAATAAGCATATCGTACGGCGTAACCGTTTGTAATGAACATGAGCAATTAAACAAATTGCTGGCTCATTTGCTCAAAAACATTGATAAAAATGATGAGGTAATAATATTGCAGGATATTACTAACGAGGATGAAAAAACTACCGCAGTAATTGAAAGGTATAAGCATCAGGTATTACATTTAAAGGCAAAGCTTAATGGCGATTTTGCATCGTTTAAAAATAACCTGGTACAAAATGCATCCCGCAATTATCTGTTTCAGATAGATGCTGATGAAATACCTGAAAAAACGCTCATCAAACGTATAAAAAAGCGTTTGCACCGAAAGCGCGATTGCGATTGCTTCCTGGTGCCGAGGGTTAATATTGTTGAGGGGCTTACAGAAGCGCATATACAAAAATGGAACTGGACGGTTGATAAACTTAACCGCGTTAATTTTCCGGATTACCAGTTTAGAATCCTCAAGTTAAACGGGCATATTAAATGGAAAAATAAGGTACATGAAGAACTTTATGGCTTTGAAAAAAGCTGCTATTTGCCCCGCAAAAATGAGAAGTATTGCCTGATGCACATTAAAAACCTTGAACGGCAGGAAGCCCAGAATAATTTTTATGATACCTTACAATCCTGACCAAACACAATTATTTTAGTGAAACGTATAGCTTTTATTGTTCAACGGTATGGCATCGAGGTTAATGGCGGTGCCGAGTACCATTGCCGTTTAGTTGCCGAAAAACTTAACGACCGTTTTAATGTTGAGGTGCTTACTACCTGTGCCAAAGATTATATGTCATGGGCAAATGAGTATACTGCCGGCACCGAATTTATAAATGGCGTTAAAGTGACTCGTTTTGGCGTTGAACACCCAAGGGACTTAAAAAAATTTAAACTCGCAGGGCGCAGGTTACGGAAGAGAAAACAAAAGAGGTATCAAAAGTTGCTCAGCTATTTCGGGCAGCTCAAAAACTTTGAAAAATTAACCAAAGTTAAATCCCGGGCCGAAAACGAATTAGCGTGGATAAATGAGCAGGGGCCTTATGTACCCGAGCTCATCACGTTTTTGAAAGCAAACCAGGAAAATTATGATGCTTTTATCTTTTTTACCTATTTGTATTACCCTACGGCAATAGGTATTTCAGTTGCTCCCCATAAATCTATACTGATACCTACTGCTCACGACGAGCCACCGATATATCTCGAATTTTTTAGAAGCTTCTTTAAACTGCCTAAGGCCATCCTTTATAATACCGAAAGCGAAAAGCGCTTCGTTAACAAACTTTTTGATAACGAGGCTATTTATTCGGATGTTGTTGGGGTTGGAATTGAAGTGCCTGCATTACAATCCAGCCCCAATGCCGAAGCTTTGATTAAACAAGCCGGAAATTATATTATTTATATCGGGCGTATAGAGGTTGCCAAAGCTTGTGATGAACTTATCAGCAACTTTATAAAGTTTAAGGCCAATACTCACAATGACATTAAACTTGTGTTTGTAGGCAGGGCATTTATGCCCGTTACGGAACACCCGTCAATAATTTATACCGGTTTTGTTGATGAGCATATTAAATTTAATCTGCTCAAAAATGCCAGGGCGTTGGTAATCCCCTCAATATTTGAAAGCTTATCATTAGTAACGCTTGAAAGCATGGCTTATGGCATCCCCGTTATCGCCAATGAAAAATGCGAAGTTATTAAAGATCATATTGATAAAAGCGGGGCTGGGTTCCTGTATAACAACCAGGAAACTTTTACAGCGGCAATTCAAACAGCTTTCAGCAGTAATACAAATATTGCGGATCTGGGTGAAAAGGCCAAAACATATGTAGCTGAAAATTACACCTGGATAAAAGTGTTGGATAAATTTGATGCGGCTGTTGACTATGTAGCTGGTTATTCTTCATCAAGCATTTCGCTGTAAAGCTGCAGATATTGCCTTGCCGTTTCATCCCAGTTAAATTTTTGTGCATGAGCCTTAATTTTTTCCGATGGGTTATGTTGACGAAAATGTCGCATGCCATCATTGAATGCTTTTTGCATCTCCTTGCCATCAAAACTTGGGAAAAAGTAAGCGCAATCCCCTGCAATTTCGGGTAACGAAGTGTGGGTTGAAGCAAAAACCGGCTTGCCATGGTGCATAGCTTCTATTACCGGCAGGCCAAAACCCTCAGCTATGGAAGGAAAAACAAAGGCTTCACAGTGTTTGTAATACCATGCTTTGTCATTATCTGATATTGTTCCAATTATTTTCACTCTGCTTTCCACGCCATATTTTTTTGCTTCTGCCATAACTTCATCTTCGTATGGAGTTTTTATTCCGGCTATAATGAGTTCAAGGTTGTTATTGGCCAATAGAGCAGGTAAAACATGAAAGTTCTTCTTTGCAGATACAATGCCTATAGTAAACAGGAAATTGCGTGTAGGGTGATATGCGGGTAAGTGGCCGTCAGGCGATTCAACTTTATCGGCACCATTGTAAATTACAGTTAATTTATTAGCTACCTGGGGGAAATAAGTAACAACATCCCTGGCTGCAAATTTCGAGATGGTTACTATCCGATGGCATTTGTTAATACGTTCGCCCAGTTTTTTAAGATAATGCTTTAACTTTTTTTCGCCGATATTTTCATGTATCTGATTAATATCATGAATGGTCATGATCTTTTTGTACTTGCTATGTACTTTTTTGGGTTTTAGTCTTGAAAATTGATCGGTAAAATGGAAAAGTTTTATACTATCCCGGTTTATGAAAAAGAACTTATGATATTTCTGACGGAAATGCCGCTTCACCTCATCGTTATCAAAATCAGCTGTAGCATCATATAAAAAATAACTCAAATCAAAATCTTCATTTTCTTTTATCAGTGCTTTTCCCAGGCTTCTTCCAAAATAAAATAAGCCTGTATTGGGGTACTGCATCGAATCAAACGTTACCAATACGCGAGGTTTATTCATATCCATGTTTTAACTTTCTCTGACACCATAAACGGCGTAATTGTTTGTAAATTGTTTGTCCCGCTTTCAATATAGCCTGCCTTTTTGCCAACAGGTGACCACCTGCCCGGGTGTATTGGCCTTAACGAGGGAAATAATCCGAGGGTATTGATCCCGGTCAGGGCGGCCAAATGCAGCGGACCAGTACCTGAAGCAATAAGCCCGCCAGATTTACTTATAAAAGTTATTAATTGCCCCAGCGACATTTTTCCGGTCATATCTTGTACCATTGGCGGAAGTGTTTTTAACCAAGTTGCAAGCAATGTCTTTTCGTTTTCAGAACCTGTTACAATGATGTTGAATTTTTCGGGTGGAAGGATGTGTATCAATTCGGCAAAATTATCCAGACCCCATTCCATGCCGCTGCCGTGCGATTTTGGGTGAATAATCAGGTTAAACTTATCGTTTACAAGTATTGCACTTAAAGCCGGGGTAAGTTCAATTTTACTATGAAAATTATTATGAGATATAATTTCTGCTAAAGATGGTACATGCTTAAGCCCCAGTGGTTTTAATAAAACCAGGTTGAGCTGTGCTTCATGCAGATCCGACTTTTTACGGCTTAATTTTACCAGCTTATTGCAGGTATACCAATGAAATACCCTGTTTGTTGTTCCTATCCGGAGCTTAATACCAGCCTGTCTTGCTATCCTGGCAATATGTTTATTGGGCAAAACATGAATAATTGCATCTACGTTTTGTTTTTGCAGATATTCGATCTGTTGTGCTTCGGAGAGTTTTTTTAACTCATCGTAATTTATAAATGCATCTATCGAAGCCATTGTATCAATTACCGGCTGCGTATAGGTACGGCCTAAAAATGAAACCGTGGCTTTTGGGAACAATTGCTTAATGTATGCTGCTACGGGTAAAGTAAGTACAACATCGCCAATGGCGTCAACCCTGCTTATTAAGATGTGCGGTGTTTTTATATGATTGATATCGGCCATTGTTTTAATGAATTATACGGGCAGATTGATAAAATGCTACACATTAATTTGCAATGATAAGATTAAATCTGTTACAGGGTTAATGTAATTTTATATCATTGTTATGTTTAATCTGTATCTTTTATTGAAGGTGGTTTATAGATATCTTATTTATTTGATCAATAATTTATAGTTTTCAAGTATTAGCCTTTTGCTTAAATATTAGCTGCTTATGTTAGCTATATATCGTGCAAGTAATAAATGAGCTAATAGCCATATAGGATAGTTTAAATATTGTTATAAAGTGTTTGCTACATAATGAATAGATTTGAACTTTATCATCATTTGCGTTGAATTTATATCAAAATAGCATCGGTCAATTAAACTTTCGTGCAATTGCGCGTGCTTTAACTGTTGTTGAAAATGATCTTTATGGCAGCAAAGCCTTGCTTAAAAGCCTCAAATTTGATAAAAGCTGCCCGGTCATTGGTATTACTGGGCCACCCGGGGCCGGTAAGAGCACGCTTGTAAACGGTATTATCGATATATTTTTAAAAGAGAAAAAAAAAATAGCTGTGCTGGCTATTGATCCAACCTCGCCTTTTAATTTTGGCTCCCTGCTTGGCGACAGGATCAGGATGGCCACGCATTTTAACCATCCGGATGTTTTTATCCGGTCATTGGCCACGCGGGGTTCATTAGGTGGATTATCGGCAAAGACTATTGAGATGGCCGATGTATTAAGGGCAGCCGGTTTTGATTACGTGCTGATTGAAACAGTGGGCGTTGGCCAGTCTGAAATTGAAATTACCGGTCTTGCAGATATTACCCTGGTTGTATTGGTGCCTGAAGCAGGCGACGAGATTCAGCACATTAAATCGGGATTGATGGAAATTGCAGATGCTTTTGTTATTAACAAAGCCGACCGAGAGGGAGCCGACGTGTTTGCCAATAATTTAAAAAAAATTATTGGACATAATGTTAATGGGCAACCGCCCGTGTTTAAAACTATAGCTTCACAAACCCGGGGGATAGCTGATATAGCTACCTTTATACAACAAAGCAATTTAAAACAAAACCACAGGCGTAAATTATTGCTGACCGAAAAAGTATACAAACTTATTGAGCAAAGGAAGATGGCGGGAATAGACAAAAAAAAGCTTCAGCTTGATATAGCTGAAGCCTTAGAAGGCGATAATTTTAACCTGTATAGTTTTGTGGATACCTATGTATAGTATTTGATTAGCTTAATGTAAAGGGAAAGCAAATCCGGCCATTTTATTTATATAAGCTTAATGTAAATTATTAGCTGTTCATTATCTCTTCAATATGTTCTGCTTCAACCGGAATGTTGCCCATTAAATCAATATTGCCATTACCGGTAATGAGAATATTGTTTTCAAGGCGAATGCCCAATCCTTCTTCTGCAATATAAATACCTGGTTCGCAGGTTAATATATTGCCAATTTCAAAAGGCTTATATCTGCTTGCGTAATCGTGGACATCCAGCCCAAGGTGATGAGAGGTGCCGTGCATGAAATATTTTTTATACAGTGGTGCGTTTTTGTCCTGTTTTTCAACATCATGTCTGTCAAGTAAGCCCAGTCCAATTAGCTCGTTGGTCATGATCTTGCCAACCTCGTCCTGATATTCGCTCAGTATTGTTCCTGCAACAATGAGTTTTGTAGCTTCGCGCATCACCTTTAAAACGGCATTATAAACCTGTCGCTGACGTGCGGTAAAACGACCGTTGGCCGGTATCGAGCGGGTCATATCAGCATTATAGTTACCATATTCGGCGCCAAAATCAAGTAGTATTATATCGCCATCATTACAAACCTGGTTGTTATCATTGTAGTGCAATACAATAGCATTGGCGCCCGAAGCAATGATTGGATTGTAGGCGTGGCCTGTAGCCCGCTGCCTGATAAATTCATGGATAATCTCCGCTTCAATTTCGTATTCGGTTACGCCGGGCTTCGTGTATTTCAAAACGCGTACGAAAGCGTCATGCGTTATGTCACAGGCTTTTTGCGTAAGCTCAATCTCTATGTCTGATTTTATTACCCTCAAGTCGCGTAAAATGGGTGCCGAGCGTGTATAATTATGGAGCGGGTACTTTAATTTAAGTGCCTCATACATCCGGTAGTCACGATAGGGGACGGTATGTGTATAGCGATCATTTTCGTTGGTATTAATATATATATTTTCGGCATAGTTAATAATGCTGTGAAGTATAGTATCATACTCGCTCAGCCAAAAAATACTCTCGATACCGGATGCTTCACGCGCTTCTTCTTTGGTGTATTTGTGACCTTCCCAAATGGCGATGTGTTCATTGGTTTGTCTTAAAAAAAGTACTTCTTTGTATGCCTTATTAGGACAATCGGGGTATAAAACCAGGATACTTTGTTCCTGATCAATGCCTGTCAGATAAAAAAAGTCGGGGTTTTGCTTAAACATAAAAGCCTGGTCACCACTGCGAGGAAATTCGTCATTGGCATGAAAAATAGCGATTGAGTTGGGTTTTGTTCTTGAAACGAAACTTTTTCTATTATTTGTAAATAAGCTATTTTTGATCGGCAGATATTTCATATTTATCGGGTGATTATTTTATTAAATCATTTTTTTTTAGTTATTTGTGTAACTATTACAATTTTTGGAACAATGTTTGGTCATGGATTCAAACATAATTACTAAATTTGAAAAAAATCACAATTAAAATCGTTTAATCTTAAAAACTATGAATTATTCTACATTAAAGAAAACAGTCGCATTGTCATTTGCTTCTTTGATGGTTGCTGGTTTGTCTCAAGCGCAGACCGATTCAACCAAAACAACAGCAACTACAACGTCATCTGAAACCCAAACCGCTAAGGTATTTGGTGGTTTAGGTCAGTACAGGAAATTTAGCATTGGTATCAATGGTGGTGTTACTTCACCAGTTATTGCTACCGGTGGCCGTAACAATGATTTTAACTCTCATTCTGTTAGCTATGGCTACGGTATTTATTTAAAAGAGCAGTTAGCACATTCTTTCGCTTTACAATTAGATGTTACTGGCGGTAAAGTTAAAGGTAAAAATGACCCTGCTCCTACTGCAACAGGCGATTACGTATCTTATGACACCCGCTTTTGGCAAGCAAGCTTAAGTGCTGTAGTTAACGTTGCTACCATCGATTTCATCCGTCGTAAAAACGCAGTTAACTTCTACTTAAAAGGTGGTGCCGGTATGGCTTTTTATGATCCAAAAGTAACCAGGGTAGGTGCTGATGAATTTCATTTCCATAACCCAACATCTAGTGGCAGCCACTATGTAAAAGAGTTTGTTGTTCCAGTTGGTGCTGGTGTTAAGTTCCGTTTAAGCGATGCGGTAGCATTAGATTTGGGTTATACTCAAACTTATGTTGATGCTGATAACTTTGACGGTTACAACAAATCTTATCCAACTAAAGACCACTACTCATATGCTTATGCTGGTTTAGCCTTTACTTTAGGTTCAAAATCAAAACCAGTATTAGAGTGGGTTAACCCGGTAGCTATGATGTATGACGAACTGTATGATGCAGCTTTACGTCAGGAAGTTGAAGCTTTAAAAGGCCGTGTTGCTAACGTTGAAACTGCTGTTAACGACCTGAAAAAAGACTCTGACGGTGACGGTGTTGCTGATCAGTTTGACAAATGCCCAGGTACTGCTGCAGGTAGCGTAGTTGATGGTTCTGGTTGCGTTATCGTATTCCCTAAAGATACTGTTGCTGCTGCTCCAGCTGCTGCTGCTTACTCAAACATCCAGTTTGAATTTGATAGCTCAGTATTACGTACTTCATCTTACCCTGTGTTAGATGCTACTTCAGCTGACTTACGTTCATCTGGTTCAGCTATTGAAGTTGACGGTTTCGCTTCATCTGAAGGTACTGCTGCTCACAACTTATCTTTATCTAAAGACCGTGCTAACTCAGTAAAAACTTACTTAGTTAACTCTGGTGTTGATGCTAAGAAAGTGAAAGTAAAAGGTTACGGTGAAACTAACCCAATTGCTGACAACTCAACTGAAGAAGGTCGCGTACTTAACCGTCGTGTTCAATTCAAAAAGAAATAATATCTGATTAAATATTATTTGCGAAGGCTCCGGATAACCCGGAGCCTTCTTTGTTTTTATAAGGTTTTGTGTTTTATAGTTGTACCTTATATAATAAGTATGGGTTTACAGCGGCGAAATTTTATGTAAGTTTGTGTAATGTATTTCTTCAGGAAAAAAGATCCGAACCGCCCCGACAATTTTAATTTGAGGGTGATGCATTTTATAAATGCACTGGCTATTATTATGTTCCTGGCCGGGATCATCTGGAAACTGGTACAGGTATTTATACTTAAAAAATGAAAACAATCATCAATACCAACAATGCACCTGCCCCAATAGGGCCATATAGCCAGGCTACTTTAGCTGGTGGTTTTTTATTTGTTTCGGGCCAGATCCCTATCGATCCGCTAAGTGGCGAACTTATTAGCAGCGACATCAAAGCTGAGGCTACACAAGTGATGGAGAATATCAAAGCTATTTTAACCGAAGCCGGTTTAGGTTTCGATAACATAGTAAAAACAAGTATCTTCTTAACCGATCTGCAAAATTTTGTACAGGTTAATGAAGTATACGGCACCTATTTTACTGCCGATTTTCCGGCCCGCGAAACTATCCAGGTATCCGCTTTACCTAAAGGAGTGAATGTGGAGATCTCGGTTATTGCAGTTAAATAAACCCCACCCAACCCTCCCCGAAAGGGAGGGCTTTTTATCACCCGGGTTGCGTTAGGGATAGGAGCGGATACCGGCCTGAGCCTAAGGCCTGCAGGCGTATGAGCGTATAGCCCGGCCACAGGAATGCCCAAATTCAGTTTATAGTTTAGAGTAGGCAGTTTACAGCCATTTTTTGTTGTCTGACCTGATTAAACTAATTAAGAAATTTTACTCGCTTTCTAATAATTCTTTAATTCCATAAATTCGGGTTCAGACTACATCTGCATCCGGATCGAACTTAAAGTTATATCAACTAAAATTTTACGCTAACGCTACAGCGAAAGGTTAAACAGTTAATCAATGAACCCTTTTCAAACGCCACTTGTATATTTAAAAGGTGTAGGCCAGTCGAGGGCCGAGGTTTTGAAAAAGGAGCTCGAGCTGCATACATTCGAAGACTTGCTGCGCCATTTCCCGTTCAGGTATATTGATCGTACCCGCTTTTACAAGGTAAGGGAAATACGGGAGGAGCTACCTTATGTACAGGTACTGGCCCGTATTGTAAGCAAAGACATTGTAGGTGAAAAACAAAGCCGGCGCCTGGTGGTAAAGGCCAAAGATGATACTGGCATTATTGAGCTGGTATGGTTTAAAGGTATTAACTGGATAGAGAAGACCATCATCCCCGGTAAGGTTTATATACTGTTTGGCAAGCCCGGCTTTTTTAACATGATGCCCCAGATGGCGCATCCCGAAATGGAACTGTATGTGCCGGGGGCTCAAAAGCAGGGTAATCTTTCCTTACAACCTGTTTATAACTCTACAGAAAAACTTAAGCAGTTTTCGCTGGATACTAAAGGGATTCAAAAGCTTACTGCAGTGTTGCTTGATCTGCATGCTAAAGATATCCGCGAAAACCTGCCTTTATATGTCATCAACCAGTTTAAGTTGCTTAACCGGGCCGATGCTTACCGGAACATTCATTTCCCGGGCGATGCTACGTTGCTTAATGAGGCATTGATCCGCCTGAAGTTTGAAGAGCTGTTTTTCCTTCAGCTTAAATTGCTTAAGAATAAACTACTGCATACCCAAAAGTTTAAGGGAAATGTGTTTGATAAGGTGGGGCATTATTTCAATGAGTTTTATCATAACAAGCTGCCTTTTACCCTTACCGATCCGCAGAAGCGGGTATTGAAGGAGATTCGGCAGGATACACAGCGCGGTATACAAATGAACCGCCTGTTGCAGGGTGATGTGGGAAGCGGTAAAACTGTGGTGGCGTTGATGAGCATGCTGATAGCTATTGATAACGGTTTTCAAACCTGTATTATGGCGCCTACCGAGATTTTAGCTACCCAGCATTATCAAACAATTAAAAGCCTGGTTGGTGATGATTTTATTGAGGTAGCTTTGTTAACAGGTTCAACCAAGCAAAAAGAACGCAAGATTTTACACCAGAAACTTGAAGATGGTGATCTGAAGATACTGGTTGGTACACATGCCCTCATTGAGGATAAAGTGCAGTTTAAAAACCTTGGTTTTGTGGTGATTGATGAGCAGCACCGTTTTGGTGTTGAGCAACGTTCGAAACTATGGCGTAAAAATATTGTCCCGCCGCATATCTTAGTAATGACGGCTACTCCTATCCCGCGTACGCTGGCTATGACGTTATATGGAGACCTTGATGTATCAGTAATTGACCAGTTGCCGGCCGGGCGTAAGCCTATCAAAACTGTTCATTTTTATGAAAACCAGCGTTTGCGCATGTTTGGTTTTATGAAACAGGAAATAGCATTGGGCAGGCAGATCTACGTGGTATATCCGCTGATACAGGAAAGTGAAAAGCTCGACCTTAAAAACCTGGAGGATGGTATTGAAGCCATGTCGCGCGAGTTTCCGCTGCCTGATTACCGCCTGAGTATTGTGCATGGTAAAATGAAACCTGCCGATAAAGATTTTGAAATGCAGCGTTTTATCAAGCATGAAACGCAGATCATGGTAGCCACTACTGTAATAGAAGTAGGCGTGAATGTACCCAATGCCTCTGTAATGATTATCGAAAATGCCGAACGCTTTGGCCTGTCGCAACTGCACCAATTAAGGGGCAGGGTAGGGCGGGGGGCCGAGCAATCCTATTGTATTTTGATGAGCAGTCATAAACTGAGTAATGATGGCAAGATTCGTCTGGATACTATGGTGAAAACCAATAATGGATTTGAAATTTCAGAGATCGATCTGCAATTGCGTGGCCCCGGCAATATTGAAGGCACCCAGCAAAGTGGTGTGGTTGATTTGAAGCTGGCTAACCTGGCTACCGATCAGGAGCTGCTTTTTAAGGTGCGCAAGTGTGTTGAAACCATATTTGAAAAAGACCCGCAACTGGCCCATCCCGAAAACCAGATTTTGCATCATGCCTTTGAAGTAAAGAATGCCGGGTTGAGCTGGGATAAGATATCGTAGCGGCTTTAAATAAAACTGATAACCCCAAGCCGCATGTCATTGCGTGGTAGGAAGCAATCGCACAGAAGTAAATCCGCCCTGTAATAGCATGCGATTGCCACGCTGCGCTCGCAATGACATTTTTTAGATATGTCTATTATGAAATACTGTCTACAGAACGGGATCACCGCCAATTTCTTCAATAATAAGCTTCGCCGCCCTTCGCCCTTTGCCCCTCAAATAGTACATTTGTTAAAACTGATCTTACTATTTATATATGAAGAAATTTTCCTTACTATTTTCTGCTGCTGCGTTGCTGTGTATTCAGGTAAAAGCACAGGATTCCTTAACTATCCGAAAAATGTACGATGAAGCATTGGTTAACGGCCAATGTTATGAAAATCTGCATTACCTGTGTAAAAATATAGGCCAACGGATCAGCGGTTCGGCCAATGCGCAAAAAGCTGTTGACTGGAGCAAAAAGCTGATGGGAGACTATGGCTTTGATAAGGTTTATTTGCAGGAGGTGATGGTGCCGCACTGGGTTCGCGGAGCAAAAGAAGAAGCTGCCATTATTGATGGCAAAACCCGCATCCCGGTGCCTATTGTTGCCCTGGGCATGAGCATAGCTACACCAAAAGCCGGTATCACTGCCAATGTTATAGAAGTTAAAAGTATCAAGGAACTGGAAAGCCTTGGCGAAAATGTGGTAAAAGGAAAGATCGTTTTCTTTAACCGCGCCTTTGACCCTCGCTTTATTGAAACGGGGGCAGCCTACGGCAATGCCGGCGATCAGCGTTTTATGGGGCCTGCTGTAGCAGCCAAACTTGGCGCGATTGGTGCAATAGTACGTTCCCTTACCGAAATTATTGACGATTACCCGCATACAGGCGCTACACTGGCTACTCCTGGCAGCAAAATCATTCCGGCAGCGGCTATCTCTACAAAAGCGGCCAATAAGCTGAGTGCTATGCTTAAGCTAAGAAAATTCCCGGCTGCTAAATTCTACTTTAAACAAAACTGTGAGCTGTTGCCCGATGTAAAATCATACAACGTAATTGGCGAGATAACCGGTTCTGAAAATCCCAACAAGTTTATCACCGTTGGCGGCCACCTTGATTCATGGGATTTGGCCGAAGGCGCACATGATGACGGGACAGGCGTAATGCAGTCGGTTGAAGTTCTACGCATTTTTAAAACCGTAGGATACAAACCTAAAAACTCGGTACGTGCGGTGCTTTTCATGAACGAAGAGAACGGCCATAAAGGCGGCACCAAATATGCCGAACTGGCTGCTCAAAACAAGGAGCAGCACATCGCAGCAATTGAAACAGATGAAGGCGGCTTTACGCCACGCGGATTCAGCTTTGCTGATGTATCAAAAGATTTTATTAAAAAAGTTAACGATAACTTTAAATCAATACTGGAACCTTACGATGTTGACAAGTTGACCATTGGCGGTGCCGGTACCGATATAGAACCGATGAAGGAAGCCTTGCCGGGCGTAGTGCTGATCGGCTTCCGCCCGGATTCGCAACGTTATTTCGACTTGCACCACACCGCTAAAGACGTTTTTGAAAACGTAAACAAACGCGAGCTTGAACTTGGCGCGGCAGGCATGGCAGCATTAATTTATTTGATAGATCAGCACGGGTTGTAATCGTGATTTTTAGGATTAAAGGATGGCTATGATACTCAGTTACCGTCGAACCCAGACTTACGAAGTTTTTAAAACTTCGTAAGTCTTCGTCTCATGGCAATCCTCTAATCCTATTAATCAAGGTTCTTTTTTTACTACCTTTGCGGCACATCTAAAAAATAATAAATAGTGACCGAAGAAGGCGATAGTAAACCCCGGAAAGTAGACTCCTTTGCAGCATTGCGTTATAAAGATTTCAGATCTTACATAGGCATGCGTTTTTGTTTCACCTTTGCATATTCCATGCAGGCCGTAGTCCTCGGCTTTTATATTTACAGCATCACCCATAGTAAAATAGCGCTTGGCTACATTGGCCTGTGCGAGGCTATTCCGGCTATTGGTATTGCTTTGTACGGCGGATATATCGCCGATAAGTCTGAAAAGCGAAAAATGCTTTTGCTCATCTTTAGCGGCGTTTTACTGACATCGCTGGTTATGTTTACTGTTACGCTCAAAAGCATGAGCAATATTATTCATGCAGCATGGATAGTGCCTATCATGTACTCCATGATATTTTGTAATGGTGTGGCCCGCGCTTTTTATGGCCCGGCTACTTTTACCATTTATGCTAACAGTATCCCTAAAGAATTATACCCTAATGGTAGTACCTGGAGTAGCAGTAGCTGGCAGGTAGCCTCTATTTTGGGTCCGGCCGCAGGTGGTCTGATATATGGTTATGCCGATAAGATAGTACCCGGTTTAACAGGCATTACCGCCGTTTTTGGCTGTATCCTGTTTTTGCTGTTGGTATCATTAGTGCTGGTTTTTATGCTCAGAAAATATCCGGCACAATATGTTCCTAAAGAAAGTATCTGGAAAAGTCTTTCAGAAGGTATCCATTTTGTATTCAGCAATAAGATGATGATAGGCGCTATGAGTCTCGATTTGTTTTCGGTATTTTTTGGTGGTGCAGTTGCTTTGCTGCCGGTTTTTGCCAACGAGATATTGAAGGTAGGTGCTGAGGGATTGGGCATCATGAGGGCTATGTCGTCATTGGGAGCGGTGCTGACCATGCTGGTGATGACGCGTTTTTCGCCAATGGGCAAGCCGTGGCGTAACCTGCTTATTGCCGTAACCGGCTTTGGCTTGTCAATTTTATGTTTTGGTTTATCCACTAATTTTTATTTGTCGCTGTTATTCATTTTTACTGAAGGTGCCTTTGATAGTATCAGTGTGATTATCCGCGGTACGTTGATGCAGCTTTTAACGCCCGATCATATGCGTGGCAGGGTATCGGCGGTTAACCAGATGTTTATCGGTTCTTCAAATGAAATCGGTGCTTTTGAATCGGGCACTGCCGCACAACTGCTGGGCACTGTTCCATCGGTAATTTTTGGTGGTAGTATGACCATGCTTATCGTTGGAGTTACATATTTGAAAACTAAAAAGTTAATTCCATTGTCACTGCGGGAAATTCATGCTCCGGGCGAGGAGGGGATAAAAGAAGGGTAAGAGTAATAAAAGCAAACTCAAAAAGTGTCATTTCGATAGAGCGGGGCAGGGATAGCGCGCCGGGGCGAAAGAGAAATCTTGTACGCGTGGCAAAGCGGCCTTGCTTGTCGGCTTAATAGGGCGTACAAGATTTCTCACTCGTTCCTCGTTTCGAAATGACAATTTTTATTGGTTCTTTCTCCTTTAGTGAATTTTTCATGTAGCCAACATTATTTTTAACCTATCCCCTTGTTTTGCTGGGATATAAATTCACATCTTTACGCTGCCGAAAAACGGCACAAGCAAACCAATAAACAATCAAACAAAACAACTCACCCTTACAACAATGAAAAAGGTAATATTAGTAACAGGAGCATCTTCTGGTATCGGCCTGGCTTGTGCCAATGCCTTACAGGCAGCAGGCCATACGGTTTACGGTTCGTCGCGTAATCTCGACCGTATGAAATCCGTATCATTTAAACCTGTTCAGCTTGATGTTACCGACGATGCTTCGGTAAAGGTAGCTATTGATACCATTATTAAAGCCGAGGGAAAAATTGATGTATTGGTGAACAACGCGGGTAACGGCGTAACCGGTCCGGCATATGCTATGCCAGTTGAAAGTGCCAAGCAGCAGTTTGAAGTCAACTTTTTTGGCGTGATCCGTGTTAGCTCGGCTGTATTGCCTGGTATGATCGAGAAAGGCCAGGGATTGATCGTTAACATCAGTTCATTGGCCGGTTTATTCGGTTTGCCATACCAGGGCATGTATAGCGCCTCAAAATATGCTATTGAAGGTTATTCGCAAAGTTTAAGAATGGAACTGCGCAACACCGGTGTTAAAGTAACCTTGCTTAACCCAGGCGACTTTAAATCAGACTTTAGCCAGAACCGCGCGAAAGTTAAATTCCCTATCAAAAACGATAAACTGGAAACCGAGTACAATGCTGCCGTTGCCGCTATGGAAAAAGACGAAAGCATCGCCCCAAGCCCTGAATCATTAGCTAAAAAGCTGGTTTCGATAGTAGGTTCATCAAGCCCTAAACACCGTTACCTGGTAGGGCAGGTTGGGCAGACCATTGTACCCACGTTGAAAGCTATTTTGCCGGGTGGTTTATTTGAGAAACTGATGAATGATCATTACGGGATAAAGTAAGTTTTGGTATCATGCATAAACATTAAAGCCACCCTGTTTTAAGTGGCTTTATTGTTCTATTTTAGTCAAACCATTCTCTGCCATTATCCAATCGGATAAGCATATCTGAAAAGACGTGCCTATCTCTATAAAATATTCTTCTTCCAGACTCACTAAGTCGGAAAGAATTATGCGATGATACCTGTTGCTTAAAAACTCAATACCTATAAATTCGCCGCCGCCATTGCCTCCTATGCCAAAAACATTAGGGAGATATTTCGCAATACCATATCCCTGGTTTGCTTCTAAAAGTTCATCGGTCTTCCAAAATTGTACATATTCGTTGCCTATAGAACCTTCAAACGCTTCGTAATTTTCCAGGTAAAATTTGTAATCGTCGGGCAATTGAAAGGGGATAGCTTCCAAAATACCCTGTTCCAGAGGTTTAGGCCTTAGTTCAAACTTGTATTTGTTTAATAGCAGCTCAAGTTGTTCCATTTTATTATTTAGATAAGGTTTTACGCTCAATAATATCAAAGCCGAACAAGCCTTTGCGTAAAGTTAAATCAATGGTTTTGAACCCATCTGTTGATGTACCGCAGGGAAGTACGATTTGTTTTTCAAAATTGTCATGTTTGACAATAACATAAGGTTCGCCACACCCTGAACGGCCTTTGGCTAATATGCCTTTATCATTTATTATTAATGAAAGCGACGTGGGGTTTGCATCGGTGCAATAAAAATTAAGCGCCATAAATGAGTAAAGTACTATGCCTCCCCAAGTCAGTATGTTAAATACAAGCTGTTTAAACAAAGAGTCAATTGCTAAATACCTGGGTAAGATTTTAAAAAGAAATGGTGTTGCGGAAAGCCCCGAAAGTACCCAGATAAAAAATGGAATAGAGAAATTGATAAAGGTTAGCCTGTATAAGCCTATCTCGAAACAGGTTAGAGTAATGCCGGTAAAAAACGCAATCGTGAAAAAAGTATTTTCGACGGTTATATCGAGGGCTTTTAAAACCGATTTGAATTTTGTCAACGTTTAGGTAATTGAGTTCAACAAAAAATTGCTGCAAGTTAATATAACCCGCAGCAATTATAAAGCTGAAAGCTTTTGTGTGTTATACCACGGGTTACGCTATCGCTAAACCTGCGGCAGTTTTACGCCGTCAACTTCTTATACTTAATCCTTTTAGGCGCTATGTCACCCAAACGTTTCTTCCTGTTCTCTTCGTAATCAGAATAGTTGCCTTCAAAGAAGTAAACTTGTGAGTTGCCTTCAAAGGCTAGGATGTGCGTACAGACACGGTCAAGGAACCAGCGGTCGTGACTGATCACTACGGCACAGCCGCCAAAGTTTTCCAGGGCTTCTTCCAAAGCACGTAAGGTATTTACGTCGATATCGTTGGTGGGCTCATCCAGCAGCAGTACGTTCGATCCTTTTTTAAGGGTGATAGATAAGTGAACACGGTTACGCTCACCGCCCGATAGTACACCTACTTTCTTCTGCTGATCGGCGCCGTTAAAGTTAAACTTAGATACGTATGCCCTTGAGTTAAGCGGGCGATTACCTACCATGATAGTTTCCAAACCGCCGGTTACGTTTTCCCAAACAGATTTATTAGGGTCAAGGTCGTCATGCATTTGGTCAACATAACCCAGGGCTACAGTTTCACCAACGCGGAAAGTACCGGCATCCGGCTGGTCCTGCCCGGTAATTAAACGGAACAGTGTGGTTTTACCCGCGCCATTAGGACCGATGATACCCACTATACCAGCCGGAGGTAAGGAAAAGCTCAGGTTGTCGAACAATAATTTATCGCCATATGATTTGCTTACGCCATTGGCTTCAATTACCACATTACCTAAACGCGGCCCTGGCGGAATAAACAGCTCCAGTTTTTCTTCGCGTTCTTTGGTTTCTTCGGATGCCAGTTTTTCGTAATTGCCTAATCGGGCTTTTGATTTGGCGTGACGGCCTTTTGGTCCCATGCGTACCCACTCCAGCTCACGCTCCAGGGTTTTCTGGCGTTTGCTCTCGCTCTTTTCTTCCTGCGCCAAACGCTTGGCTTTCTGATCGAGCCATGAGGAATAATTTCCTTTCCATGGGATACCTTCTCCACGGTCGAGCTCGAGAATCCAGCCGGCAACGTTGTCAAGGAAATACCTGTCGTGCGTTACTGCTATAACTGTTCCTTTATATTGTTGTAAATGTTGCTCCAGCCAATCAATAGATTCAGCGTCTAAGTGGTTGGTAGGCTCATCGAGTAATAGCACGTCTGGTTCCTTTAATAACAGACGGCATAAAGCCACACGGCGACGCTCGCCACCTGATAATACCGAAATTTTGGTATCCGGCTCAGGGCAACGAAGGGCATCCATTGCGCGTTCCAGTTTGCTATCCAGTTCCCATGCATTTACAGCATCAATTTTGTCCTGCAATTCGCCCTGGCGGTTCATGAGTTTTTCCATGGCGTCGGCATCCTCATAATACTCCGGAAGACCGAATTTCTCGTTGATCTCTTCGTACTCTTTCAGTAAGGCGGTGGTTTCGGCAACACCCTCTTCAACTATTTCACGCACAGTTTTTTCCGGATCAAGCTCCGGTTCCTGGCTCAGGTAGCCTACGGTATAGCCCGGCGAAAAAACAACCTCGCCTATATTGGTTTTATCAATACCTGCAATGATCTTCAGCAACGACGATTTACCGGAGCCATTTAAGCCGATAACGCCAATTTTAGCGCCGTAAAAAAACGACAGGTATATGTTTTTTAATACTGTTTTTTGCGGGGGATAAACTTTGCTAACCCCTGCCATTGAAAAAATTATCTTTTCGTCTGCCATTATAATTGATCGATAAATAGAAATTCAAATATGGCTAAAATAGCTGAAAAGGAAGCCTCAGATTAATTGATTAGGAGTAGTAATTTTAAACTGATTTTGGAGTTATAATGTTAATTTAAATTTAATTGAACCTTAAACGAAGATACACAACCATCATAATGTGTTAGCCGTATATAGTTATATGACGATAATTACAGGCTAATGCCTAATTGTCATGTTTATGACGAAATGCCTTAAAAGGTGGAAATGTTATTAAATATTTGAAATTTGTTTAAACTTTTTTAGGATATTTATATCAAACAGGTAAGTTTCGTTCGTATATTGTAAAAAAAATGCTTGTTAGCGGGCTTTTCAGATAAAAACTGTTGATTGATGCCAAACTTTGATACATTGCGTATCATTACAATGTCTGTTTCTGCAAAGCTCTAAATGTTGGCAATATTGTTGATGAAAGTAAACAGGCGTCGTAATTTGTAAAAACATAATTTATACATTAGGGCGTTCAATAATTAGAAAGGTATATATGGAAGCTAAATTTTCGCCGAGGGTAAAGGATGTTATTCAATATAGCAGGGAAGAGGCATTACGTCTTGGGCATGACTATATAGGTACTGAACATCTTTTGCTTGGGCTTATCCGCGATGGGGATGGTGTAGCAATTAAATTGCTGAAGGGATTGAACGTTGATACCGCAAAACTTCGCCGCGCCGTTGAGGATGCAGTAAAGGGAACTATTGGAACAAACGTACATATCGGCAGCATCCCGTTAACAAAACAGGCCGAGAAGGTATTGAAGATAACTTATCTGGAAGCCAAAATATTTAAAAGCGATGTGATTGGTACAGAGCACCTGCTGTTGTCTATCCTTCGCGATGAGGACAACATTGCCTCACAGATCCTGGTACAGTTCAATGTGAACTACGAGGTATTTAAAGGCGAAGTTGAATCGCATAAAAACGACGTTACTGACGAAATGCCGGGATCACCTACAGGTGGCGATGACGACTTTAAAGAAGAAGAGTCATTTAGTCAGCCTAAAAAAGTATCTGACATTAAATCAAAAACACCGGTGCTTGATAACTTTGGCCGCGATTTAACCCGCGCCGCCGAAGATGGTAAGCTTGATCCTATTGTTGGTCGTGAAAAAGAGATCGAAAGGGTATCACAAATTCTATCGCGCCGTAAAAAGAACAACCCTATATTAATAGGTGAGCCGGGTGTAGGTAAATCGGCCATTGCCGAAGGTCTTGCGTTACGCATTGTTCAGCGCAAAGTATCACGTGTATTGTTCAATAAGCGTGTAGTTACACTTGATTTAGCCTCATTGGTTGCCGGTACCAAATACCGTGGCCAGTTTGAAGAGCGTATGAAAGCGGTAATGAACGAATTGGAAAAATCACCTGATGTAATTTTATTTATTGACGAGATCCATACTATAGTAGGCGCTGGTGGTGCTTCAGGTTCGCTTGATGCATCAAATATGTTTAAACCAGCTTTGGCGAGGGGAGAGATACAATGCATTGGCGCAACTACCTTAGATGAATACCGCCAGTATATTGAAAAAGATGGTGCCTTGGACCGTCGTTTCCAAAAGGTAATGGTTGAACCGGCTACGCCGACTGAAACTATTGAGATTTTGAACCGCATTAAGGATAAATATGAAGAACACCACGGTGTTACTTATACTCCTGAAGCTATTAATGCTTGCGTTAACTTAACCACCCGTTATATTACCGACAGGTTTTTACCGGACAAGGCTATCGACGCGCTTGACGAAGCTGGTTCACGTGTTCACTTAACCAATATCCACGTGCCTCAAAACATTTTGGATATTGAGCAAAAGATAGAGCAGATCAAGATTGAGAAAAACAAAGTTGTTCGCAGTCAAAAATACGAGGAAGCTGCACAGTTACGTGATACCGAAAAGAATTTGTTAGTGGAGCTTGATCAGGCAAAAGCTGTTTGGGAAGCCGAAACAAAATCAAAACGTTACACTGTAACCGAAGATAATGTTGCTGAAGTAGTATCAATGATGACCGGTATCCCGGTACAACGTGTTGGCCAGGCCGACAGTCAGAAACTGTTGCACATGAGCGATACCGTTGCCAGCAAGATCATTGGTCAGGATGATGCGATCAAAAAGCTAACCCGTGCTATACAACGTACCCGTGCCGGTTTGAAAGACCCTAAAAAACCAATTGGTTCATTCATTTTCTTAGGCCCTACAGGTGTTGGTAAAACCGAGCTTGCCAAAGAGCTTGCCCGCTTTATGTTTGACACTGAAGATGCCCTAATCCAGATTGACATGAGCGAGTACATGGAGAAATTCGCTGTATCTCGTTTAGTAGGTGCGCCTCCGGGCTACGTAGGTTATGAAGAAGGTGGTCAGTTAACTGAAAAAGTTCGTCGTAAGCCATATGCGGTGGTTTTATTGGATGAGATCGAAAAAGCTCACCCTGATGTATTCAATATTCTTTTACAGGTATTGGATGAAGGTCAGCTTACCGATTCATTAGGCCGTAAGGTTGATTTCAGGAACACTATCATCATTATGACATCAAACATCGGTGCCCGCCAGTTGAAAGACTTTGGTCAGGGTGTAGGTTTCAGCACCAACGCTAAAACTTTACAGGCCGAAAGTCACTCGCGCGGTGTTATCGAAAACGCCCTGAAACGTGCTTTTGCACCTGAGTTCCTGAACCGTATTGATGATGTTATCGTATTTAACTCATTAGGTAAAGAAGAGATCTTCAAGATCATCGATATCGAGCTTGCTTACCTGTTTAGCCGTGTAAATGGCTTAGGTTTCAAAATTGAGCTTACCGAAGCAGCTAAAGATTTCATTGCCGATAAAGGTTACGATTCGCAGTTTGGTGCAAGACCGCTTAAACGTGCTATCCAGAAATACCTGGAAGACCCAATTGCCGAGGAAATCCTTAAAGGCGAATTAGCCGAAGGAGATGTGATGGTAGTTGATTTTGATACCGAGACCAAAGAGATCAAAATCACCGACAGAAAAGGCGAAAGCAAAAAACCTGAGCAGGAAGAGCAAAAGTAATTTTGCGGTACTGTAAATAATATTAAAGCCCCGTTTCGATTTTTCGGAACGGGGCTTTTGTTTTTGTCAGAACTCGAATTTTTTGAATTAAATGAATGGGTAGAATGCAAAGCAAATTCCCTTAATTCGTTTAATTCGAGTTCAGACCTTACTTCTTCTCCACCACCGGTTCATAATCAACCGGCAGCATTTCGGCAACGCGGCTTATGCCCCAGTCGCCTTCATAAACAACAGCATGCGGATTTACAACTATACCGTTATTGTCGAAAAAGACGGTGGGTTCATCAAAGGAAACGATGGTGGTGGCGTTGTTAGGCATATTAAAGGCCTGGACAACACTACTTGATGGATCCTGCCCTTTTTTCGTATACATGATATACAGGCAGTCTGTATAGCCTATGGCAAATAAGCCTTCCTGATCTGTCAGTTTGAAAAAGTCGGCCCTGTCCAGCGGCTTGTTGATCAGACTTTGAAGGTATTTATTATTCGGTCCGCCTTTGTAATTAGGGTTGGGTTTACGGATCAGGTGCATCACCACAAAGTTTTCGCTTGTAAGACTATCCTTGATAGCCGCCCGGTAGAAATGCATATTTGAACCGAGATAAGCTAATTGCCGTTGCTTGTGCCATTTACGTTTTTGTTTTTCGGAGCCTTTCAGATCTTCGAAGGTCGACATCCCCTCATAATATAACATTGCCTTTGCAGGATTGTAATTAAAGTTGGTTACTTTATACCTGATGTGATAACCTAGTGCTTTATTTTCAATCTCCATAAAATCATGAGATGTGGCCTTTAGAATCCGGGTAACATCATCGTAGTCAAAATCCAGCACATCCGAATTCAGTATTTTACACTGGGCAGCGTTTTCAGAACTACCTAGGAACTGTTGCCTGAAAATAGCGTAGTATCTTTCGCGGTTAGGATCGGGCCTGATCTTTACCTCATTAAGTTGAAAGGTTTTAGGAATAATGCTGATTGTACCGAGGTCGATATTTACATTGCCGGCCTGCAGGCTATAGGTGTAAGTTTCATAACCTACTATAGATATGATAAAATCATATTTACCAGGCTTCACATTGCTTAGGGTAAACGTGCCATCATCGGCTGTCTTGTTGCCCACTTGGGCGTTATTTAAAAATACGCTGGCATTGGGTACGGGTTTGGTATCGGTCATGTTAATTACCTTTCCGGTAATTTTTACCTGGGCCAAACTACCTATGGGTAATAGTAACAATAAAAACAACAAGGACTTACGCATAGTTAAATTTAAACTAAAATATTAGTTTTCCAATGTGGCTGCATAAAAAATCTTCAGAAAGTATGATCCAACCTTCCCTCAGGGTCTCTCGGAGAGGACCCTGATGTCTACGGTATGCAGATTCGTCGTTCCTCAGGGTCCTTCTGCGAGAGACCTTGAGGGGACATGAAATATTAGTTAAGCAATATGGCGGCATGAAAAATCTTCAGAAAGTATGGTCCGAAATAAAATAATTTAAAAAACGTTTAAACCTTTGAACAAAAATTTGTTCATACAGTTATAATAACTAACGCAATACTTTATGAAAAAAATCTTGACTTTAATTTGCTGCACTATTGTACTTGCCGCAACATCGTGTAAAAAGGAGTATGTAACCACCAGTCCAAGCGCTACTACCATTTTTGACACCACTCCAAATTTTGTACTTGACAATAGTATCAACGGTTATACCACTACCTTAGCGGTGCCTGAAATCACCGATTATTATAATAATCATGGTGCTGTATTAGTATACCTGGAAGATAATGGTACTTATGAACAATTGCCGGATGTTTATGGTGGTATAAGCTATAGGTTTGTATATACCAAAGGTACGCTGTATATTGATGCGCAAAACGCTGATGGAAGCGTGCCTACAGGAAACGGTATTCCCGGCCCATTAAAACTTAAAATAGTATTAGTACCGTAATTTAATCGTACTAACAAAAAAAGGAGCCTTGCAATACGCAAAGCTCCTTTTTTGTTTAAAGATATATTTTAAGATTACTTAGCCATCTGATCAATAACTGCCTGGGTTACGCCGGTGAACGAGAAACCACCATCGTGATACAGGTTTTGCATAGTAACCATTTTAGTCAGATCGCTGAACATGGTTACGCAGTAATCAGCACACTGATCAGCATCGGCATTACCCAGCGGGCTCATTTTTTCGGCAAATTCGATAAAGCCGTCAAAGCCTTTAACACCTGAACCTGCAGTAGTGCGGGTGGGCGACTGAGAAATGGTATTAACACGTACTTTTTTAGCCATACCATACTCGTAACCAAAGTTACGGGCTATGCTTTCCAATACCGCTTTGTTATCGGCCATATCATTGTAGCCAGGGAAGTAACGTTGGGCAGCGATGTAGCTTAAAGCCAGTACCGACCCCCATTCGTTAATAGCATCATGTTTCATAGCCGCTTGCAAAATGCGGTGAAGGCTTAATGCAGATATATCAAACCCTTTGTGGGTAAATTCGTAGTTGTTTTCGTAGTATGGAATGTTTTTGCGTACGTTAACGCTCATACCTATCGAGTGCAGGATGAAATCAACCTTACCGCCAAAGTGTTCAAGCGTTTTAGTGAACAGATTGTTGATATCATCGCCATTGGTAACATCGGCACCAATAACCGGCGCATTGCATTCTTCGGCCAGTTTATTGAGTTCGCCCATGCGTAAAGCAATAGGGGCATTTGATAATACAATTTCAGCACCTTCCTGTACAGCGCGTTGTGCCACTTTCCAGGCTATTGATTGCTCATTTAGTGCACCGAATATGATGCCTTTTTTGCCTTTTAATAAATTATAAGCCATTTGTTAAGTTTTTATAATTAGGGCAAAGTTATAATTATTTATCAGTTAGTATAAATTCAACCGAAACAGTTTGCGCTGCCACAACCGGT
The DNA here is from genome assembly GCF_047324315.1 of Mucilaginibacter sp. Mucisp86. Lineage (NCBI taxonomy): Bacteria > Pseudomonadati > Bacteroidota > Sphingobacteriia > Sphingobacteriales > Sphingobacteriaceae > Mucilaginibacter > Mucilaginibacter sp. Mucisp86. The sequence continues at coordinate 1,370,165 of NZ_CP168503.1, read as the reverse complement.
CGGCCGTTTTCAATAGCCGGTCGCCAGCAGGAGAGGGATTTTATGATGTTGATCAGAGCTTCTTCGCAGCCGTAACCTATGCCTTTCAGTATTTTAAAATTAACCGGAAAGCCATCACGTTCAACCTGAAAACCAACCGTTATCAATCCCTCAATGTTGTTATCAATGGCTTTTTGGGGATAATGCAACTGCTGTTTTATCAGTTCAATAAAATGCTCGTTTCCGCCTTCAAATTTGGGAGGCGCTTGAAAACTAAATTTATCAATATTAGCAGTGCTATAAATCACATCAAATGATGGCGTTATTTTCCGGTGCTTACGTACAGCGGTAACGGCAATAGGTTTTTTGTCCGTTATATCTATAGGAGGCAGCGAGGCAAGGTAGATGATCATATACCTGCTACCTTTATTATAAACAGGTACGGTATTGTACAATACACTTTTTTCAAAAGTTAGCGTATCATTAAACTTAGCCCCTTTTAATTCGAAATAGCCGCTACTATCAGTGGTAGCGCCAACGTGCCATGAAGGGGCTTCCATCCAGGGGTTGGTTGATTCTAAACCGATGTGTTTAATGGGCCTACCCATTCTGTCATAAATGTATCCCCGAATATTAATGGTATCCCGTTTAATAACTGTATCAGGTTTACTTTTCTGGGCCAATAACTTAAACGAAGCCAAAAGCATCATCGCACACAAAAATAATCTCATTGCGGTTTAGGTTATATGTTTAATTGAGTGAGATTATATACTCAGCAATTCCCGTGCATTCTGCAAAGCACTTTCGCCTGGCTTGTCTCCGCTTAGCATTTTGGCAATTTCCAATACGCGTTCGTCATTGCTCAATTGCTTGATACGGGTAAATGTAGCAGCCTCGCTATCATCTTTATAAACAAAATAATGGCTTTGGCCTTTGCTGGCAATTTGCGGCAGGTGGGTGATTGTGATTACCTGCAGGTTTTGTGCTAAGCGTTCCATGATCTGCCCAACCTTGTTAGCTACTTCGCCGGATACACCGGTGTCAATCTCATCAAAAATAATGGTAGGTAAAGCAGTGTATTGCGCTACAATGGATTTGATGCTCAGCATCAACCTCGAAAGCTCACCACCCGAAGCTACCTTGCTCATCTCTGCCAAAGCATGCCCTTTGTTGGCCGAAAACAAAAAACGGATATTATCAGTCCCCGAAGCCGTAAGCATGGCTTTAGGACTATCAGCACCCCCTTTAGGGGGCGGGGGGGGCGTTTGCTCAATTTTCAAACTCGAGTTACTCATACCCATTTCGGCCAGCGTAGCCAGTACCTGTTTTTCAATATCCGGGATAGCTTTTTGCCGATTGGCTGATAATTCTGCCGCCAGTTTTTCCAAATTGGCTTTATCGGCAGCTATTTGTTTTTGCAGTTTTTCGATGGCTTCGTCACCAAAAAGAGCTTGCTGTATTTTTTCTGATAATTCTTCCTGGATCTGCAATAGCTCGGCAATGGTACTTACCCGGTGCTTTTTTTGCAGATTATAGATCATGCTGAGGCGATTGTTCACCTCTTCGGCGCGGGCTTCATCAACAAATGTATGCTGTTCAATAGCATCTATTTCGGCGGCGACATCTTTAAGCTCAATAATAGTGATGCTGATGCGCTGGTGAAGTTCGGCGAGGGCCGGGTTATATTTTTCTATCGAGCCTAAAGCCTGCCCCGCTTCCTTTAACTGGAGTAGCGCAGCGGCTTCGCCATCCTGTAAAAGGTAGTTGGCGTTTAGCAGGGCGCGTTTTATTTCTTCTGCGTTGTTAAGGGTATTTAATTCCTGCTCAAGTAACTCCTGTTCATCGGTCACAAGGACGCCTTTTTCAAGCTCATCAAATTGAAACTGGAAATAATCCAGATCAGCTTTGGCTTTGTCATTTTCGGCGATGAGCTGGTTAAGTTTGCTTAATGACTTTTTATATGCCTTGAATTTGGTTTGATAATCAAACAGCAAATCCGAATGACGGGCAACCGAATCAACCACCAATAACTGAAACTCCGGATCGTTGATCTCCAGCGTAGCATGCTGCGAATGGATATCGATCAGTTTTTCACCCAATTGTTTCAAGGCGGTAAGGTTAACCGGGGTATCGTTCACAAAAGCACGGGATTTGCCATCGGCAGAAATTTCGCGGCGAAGCACGGTTTCCGTTTCGTAATCCAGGTCGTTATCTTCAAAAAAATCGGCTAAATGAAAGCCACTGATCTTGAACGTACCTTCAATAACGCATTTCTTTTGTTGGTTGAAAAAATATTTGCTTTCGGCCCGCTGCCCTAAAATGAGTGATAAGGCACCCAATATAATAGATTTACCTGCACCGGTTTCGCCGGTTAATATGTTCAGACCGCTATCAAAACCTATCTCCAGGTTGTCGATAAGCGCATAGTTATTAATGGTTAGCTTTTGAAGCATAAAAAAAGTGTCCTCATTTTATTGAGGACACTAAATTACAAATTAAGGCTCTTTAAAAAATATTTTTTAATACTGTTTGCTAATTTATTTAGTCTTTGTTGAGATGAGTCGAAAGCCTTAAGTCCAAAGTTCAAAGTCGAAGCAGGACTTAGGGCTTCTGACTTAACATCAATTAGTAGCTGTGTCGGCTTTTACGTCTTCTTTGTCGTCGGTGTCAAACTTGTAATCAAAGTCTTTATCCATTTTATCGCGGTACAGTTTCATTTTTTGCTTAAAGGCCGGACTTTTCATATAATCCTGTAATTTTTTGCTGGCTTCTTTGAGGCGCTGCTGGGCAGCTTTAATTTCAGGGCTGTCCTGAAAGCTACGCATTTGCTTGCCGATATTTTTCATATCCTCCTGTAGCTTTTTCATATCAGGATTATCGTAAGCTAACCTCATGCTATCGCCCATGGCCTGCATGCGCTCCCTTTTGGCAATAAACTCCGGCGAATCATAACGGCTGCGGATCTTTTGGCCCAACGTTTTCAACAGTTCTGTTTGCTTTTTAACATCAGCAGGGATCTTGCTTTGCAGTTCGTCCTGGTATTTTTTGTAATTAGGATCTCTGTCGTCATTATAGCTATTGTAGCCACGGTTATGCGGAATGCCATACTTTTTTTCCAGCTCTTCATTCATCTTTTTAAAGTCGGGACTGTTGTAGTAAGCGCCGATTTTGCGGCCAATTTCGCCCATCTGTTCGCTTGTTTTTTTGCTTTCAGATGTTTCGCCATATTCCTTTTGGAAATCTTCGCCCATCTTTTCCATTTCGAGCTTCATTTTTTCCATGCCATCGCTGTTGTAATAAGCCTGCAATGCTTTGCTTTTTGCTTCAAGCATATCCTGTTGCTTTTTAAAATCGTCGCTGGCGTAGTACTTACCAATTAATTCGCCTTGTTTGCTTACTTCGGCACTTAATTTTTCAAGTTCGGGATCATTAAAGCCGTCGTAATTAAAAGAATCATGACGTTGTTTAGCCTTAACTATTTCGGCTGTTGTTTTCTTTTTATAAGCTACTGCTTTTTTTGTTTTAACCTTGTGGGTAGTGTCTTCTACAAATATGGCATGTAAGGCAGCAGGGGCACTAACCTTTTTAACAGTTAGTTTGCCATCTTTTATGGTGGGGTTTAGCCAGGCAATGCTGCTAACGCCGGCAGTCATTATAGCAATGGCCACAAGCAGGTGGCGGATATTGCCTATAGGTTTCTTGGTTTTCATGATGCGTTCAATTCTGTTTAATAAATGATATTTTTTGCCGTTAGCAGCCAGGGCCAGCTGTAAATGCTGTTGCCTGGTTTGCTCCAGTTTAAGGAGGGCATGCGCATAGATTAACGGTTGTTGTGTTGTTGCCACAACCAGATCATCACAGCTGTTTTCGCGCTCCTGGTTAATAATGCGGTTAATTAATTGGGCAAAGGGATTAAAGAATAACAGTATGGAAATAAATTGCTGCATCAGGTTCAGCAGGTAATCGTTGCGTTTAATGTGTGATAGCTCGTGCAGTAAAATGGCTTCAACCTCGGTAGCCGATAAGTATGTAGTAAGGGTTATCGGCAACAAAATGATAGGGCTTAAAAAACCAATCATACAGGGGGCATCAACCATACGGCTAAAGTTTACCCACACATTTTTAGTAATACCCAGCTTTTGGCAAAGCTCATCGGCAAAGTCCTGCAGCCTGTCGGCAGGTACCATGGTACGTTTTATCAGGCTGATCCTTTGCCAGCTTAAGCTTACTTTAAGCAGGTTAAATACCAAACCAACAAAGTAAAGGGCCGATATATAAGGCAGATAGCCTTTTATAACGTATTCGTAATAGTTGCTTCGCGGTTTGGCTGCTACTTCATGCAGCGGCAGGTAGAAACGTGGTAATAGAGATGGCGCATTGGCAGATGTATAATTGATCCACTCGTGCAGCCTGAACTGATGGATAAACGTGTATATAAACCAGGCGCTTATGGCAAGCATGGCGCCCATGGCCCAATTGTGCTTTTTTATGGCCGATAATTGCGGCCTGCAAATAAACACTAACCTTAAGGCAAACCATACTAACAAACCCTGCCATAACGATTGCAGAATAGTTACGCCCAACACCTGGCTTATATTATAGAATAAATTTTCCATCACGTTTATTTTTTGTCCTGATCAAATTGATTCAAAAAATTTTTAATAGCGTCAATCTCGTCTTTTGATGCGCGGTGCTGGCCAAGCGCCTGGATCACCAAATCGGAAGTGGAGCCTTTAAATACAGTAGACAAGATTTTATCCAGAGCGTTGCTTTGCGCCTGCTCCATTGTGAATAAAGCTTTGTAAACATGGGTTTTTGAAGTGGTGTCGCGCTCAACCATTCCCTTATCATGCATAATTTGCATGAGTTTTAAGGTAGTGGTGTAACCGGCATCCTTGTTTTTAGCAAGCTCCTCGTGAACTTCACGTACAGTGCACCGGCCCTTTTTCCAGATCACCTGTAAAATTTCAAGTTCGCTTTCTGTTGGTTTAATTTCCATCTGTCTCTCTTTATTACGAATTTCTTCGTACAAATATCTACGATGATTTTCGTATTTGCAAGGGGTTTGAAAAATATTTAACAAATTTTAACGGTTGACCGTTGATTTTTTGAATGATTACGTTGATTTCGCTGATGGGGTAGGGTGTGGTTTAGTGAGATTGAATATTTATAATGCAAGGAGGTTATTTTAGGCGCGCAAAGACGCAGAGGCGCTAAGAAGAAAACCTTTGCGGCTTGGCTCCTTTGCGAGAAAACTGTCTGAATCAGAATTTACAGGATTTAAGAATTAACAGAGCGTAAAAGTAATCCGATGAATCCCTAAATCCGTTTAATCCAGGTTCAGACAAAATCCCAAATCAAAACAATCATCATCTTTTAATTACTTTTGCGCTGAAGAGCTTTGGAAATCAAAATTCCGAAATCGAACATCCGAAATTCGACATAAAAAAACCATGCTGCAAATACAGGAAAACGTATCCCTCAAAAATTTTAACACTTTCGGTATTGATACCCGCGCCCGCTACTTTGTAGAAATAGCCCATGAAGATGAACTAACAGAACTGTTTGCCGACCCGCAATGGCAGCAAACGGAGCGATTGATACTTGGCGGCGGCAGCAATATGTTAATGGTTGATGATTTTGACGGGCTGGTGATCCGTATGAATATCCGGGGTATCGAGCACCGCATCAGTCATAATGATGTTTATGTGGAAGTTGGGGGCGGTGAAGTATGGAACGGCCTGGTAAACTATTGTGTTGACCACGGTTATGCGGGTATCGAAAACCTGAGCCTCATTCCGGGTTCTGTGGGGGCATCGCCGATTCAAAATATAGGTGCCTACGGTGTGGAACTGAAAGATGTTTTTCATAGCTGTCGCGCTTTTGAAATAGCCACCGGTACTTTCAGGGAGTTCAACAAAGAGGATTGTAAATTCGGTTACCGCGAAAGCGTGTTCAAAGCAGAGTTGAAAGGACTATATATTATAGCATCTGTAAAATTTCATCTTTCGCTGGTACCCAGCATCAATACGAGGTACGGTGCTATCGAACAGGAACTACAAAACAGAGGGATTTCAAACCCTACTATAAAAGATGTATCGCAGGTGGTAGCACACATCCGGGTATCTAAACTGCCCGATCCTTCAACCATTGGTAATGCCGGCAGCTTCTTCAAAAACCCGGTGATCAGTGCTGAAGAATTTGCTGTGGTTCAGGCTAAATTTCCGGATGTGGTCAACTATCCTGCTGCCGATGGTGGTGTAAAACTGGCTGCCGGATGGCTCATTGAACAATGCGGATGGAAGGGAAAAACTGTTGGCCACACAGGAACATGGAAGAATCAGGCCCTTGTATTGGTGAACCATGGGGGCGCTACCGGGCAGGAAGTGTATAACTTTTCGTCGCAAATCATAGACAGTGTGTACACTAAATTTGGCGTTACACTACAACGCGAGGTTAATATTATTAGTTAAATAACTTTATTTAAAGTGAATTTTTGTTTTAAATAAAATTTGTTCTGGATAACATTCCTGTTACAAATGACCGCTTAATAAGTTTGTTTTCTTATTTTATTTGATCGTAACTTTCTCTTTTTCAGTGTGGTAATTGTAATTAAAGTGTAAAAAATACACAATTGTTGGATTTTAATACTGATATTTAAATGTGGAGTTTTTACTACACACTTTAGGTTAGTGGCATCATGCTTGTCTAATTGTTAACACAAAACTTTAACAAAATGACAAAGATTGAGTTTAACACCCTTGTACTACGTCAGGCGACTTCTTTAAGATCATACGCTTTACACTTCACGCACGACGCAGACGATGCTAACGACCTTGTCCAGGATACAATGTTGAAGGCCATAACTTATTACAACAAGTTTAAGGAAGGCACCAATTTAAAAGGATGGTTATATACCATCATGAAAAACACATTCATCAACAACTATCGCCGTTTTGTTAAAATGAGCACCTTCGTTACTAAAAGTGATGAAATTTCATCACCAAACCTGGTATTCAGTTCAACCAAAAACCAGGGCGAAGCTAAATTTGTAATGGATGATATTAAAAAAGCTTTAGACAGGCTGCCCGAAGATTATTATGTACCCTTCACCATGTATTTTGAAGGTCATAAATACCATGAAATTGCCGATCACCTGGATATCCCGATCGGTACTGTAAAAACCCGCATTCACGTAGCACGCAAGCTGCTGAAGAAAAACCTTAAAGCATACGATAACGGAATCGCCAAACCCGTTTATGCCGAGAATTAATGTTCAATTAAACTCCATCATATACATATAATAGGAAACCCGCCCCATGAGGCGGGTTTTTTGTTATAAACAAAAATGTCATTGCGAGGAGCCAAACGGGAATGAGCATGGCGCGACGCGGCAATCGCATGCTATACAGAGCGGCTATACTTCCATGCGATTGCCGCGTTACGCTCGCAATGACATGTTTTTTAGTGTTTATCAAGAGTTGCACTTAATCGGCAATTTCTTCATCGCCTCCGCAGCCACTACCTGCCCGGATATAATAGCCGGCGGCACACCCGGCCCCGGCACTGTAAGCTGGCCGGTATACAGCAGGTTGCTGATATGTTTGGCCCGCATGGCGGGTTTAAAAAATGCGGTTTGGGCAAGTGTGTTTGCTAAACCGTAGGCGTTGCCTTTAAATGAGTGATAGTCTGCCTTGAAATCATTTAATGCATAGCTGCGTTTCACCACTATCGAATCGCGGATGTCCTGCCCGGTAATGTGGGCAAACCTGTCTATCATCAGGTTAAAATATTTTTCACGGATGGCGTCATCATCATTTAATCCCGGAGCTATTGGCATCAGGAAAAACAGATTTTCTCCTCCCTCGGGAGCTACGGTACTGTCTGTTTTTGAAGCACAGCATACGTAAAATAATGGATCGGTTGGCCATTGCGGTGAAGTGTAAATTTCTTTGGCATGCAGCTCAAAATCCTCATCAAAAAATAAATTATGATGCTGTATGCCCGGCACTTTTTTATTAGTGCCGATATAAAACAGCAGGCTCGATGGCGACATGGTCCGGCTATCCCAATATTTGCTTGTGTAATTACGATTAGGCGCATCAATTAAATGCTGGTCAACATGTTCATAGTCGGCCCCGGCAATTACCATATCGGCAGTAAATAGGCCTTTATTGGTTTGTATAGTATCAACCTGTTTATCTTTTACGTTGATCTTTATAACCTCAGTATCCAATTTAATTTCAACCCCGAGTTCGGTAGCCAGGTTTACCATCGCTTTTACTATCTCGTTCATCCCGCCCATGGGATACCAGGTTCCAAGCGATAGATCGGCATAATTCATCATGCTGTACATGGCCGGGGTATTTTGTGGGGTAGCACCTAAAAACAATACCGGGAACTCAAGCAACTTAACCAGTTTGGGGTTTTTAAAATACTTACGTACATGACTGCTCATGCTGGTAAGCAGTTGAATACTGAAGCTTTTTTTGATGAGATTTAAATCAATAAACTCAGTGATGGAGTGGGAGGGGCGGAAAACATATTCGCCCATGCCAACTTTATATTTATACTCCGCCTGGGCTAAAAACGCTTTTAATGCTTTGCTGCTGCCCGGTTCTGTTTGTTCAAACAGGGCTTCGAGTTCGACCATGTTTGCAGGTACATCCAATATTTCGTTTTGGCTGTAATAAATGCGATAGCCGGGATCAAGTCTTTTAAGTTGATAATAATCGGCAGTTTTTTTACCGAACAGTGCGAAGAAGTTTTCAAACACATCGGGCATCCAATACCAGCTTGGCCCCATATCAAACCGGAAGCCGTCCTGCTCCCAAACCCGGGCGCGGCCGCCGGGCTGATCGTTTTTCTCCAGTATGGTAACTTTATATCCTTCTTTAGCCAAAACACAGGCTGCCGATAAACCTGCAAAGCCCGAACCTATAACAATAATATGCTTGCTGCTGTTCATGTTTAATGTGAAGCCCAAGGTAAGCAAATTGTTTTAGGCTCATTAAAAAACAATCCGGCTTTGAATTTGTACTTTTGAACAAATGACCACGCAAAGGCCAATGATGAACCTATACGATGAAGCATGTTTTGAATGCAGTAAACTGATAACCAAAAAATACAGCACTTCATTCAGTCTCGGTATTAAAACCTTCGATAAAAGGTTCCGGTACCCAATTTATGCCATTTATGGTTTTGTGCGTTATGCCGATGAAATTGTGGATACTTTTCACAATTATGATCAGCAGCAGTTGATTGAAAGGTTTAGCGATGAAACTTTTCGTGCTATTAAAGAGGGGATAAGCACTAACCCGGTTATTCATTCGTTTCAGCAGATTGTAAATCAGTATCATATCGATCATGAATTGATCAGGGCTTTCCTGAGGTCGATGGCGATGGATCTGGATAATAAGGCATATGATAAGGATACCTATCAAACATACATCTACGGTTCGGCAGAAGTTATCGGATTGATGTGTTTAAGGATATTTACCAGTGATGATGCTTTGTATCAGTCGCTTATTCCCAATGCAAGGAGCCTGGGTGCAGCCTTTCAGAAAGTGAATTTTTTGCGCGATGTTAAGGCCGATTATACCGAACGCGGTCGTACCTATTTTCCGGGGATTGATTTCAATAATTTTACCGAAGAGGATAAATTGGCCATTGAAGCCGAAATTAAACACGACTTCGACCAGGCACTGGAAGGTATTAAGCGTTTACCGGTAGGCACCCGGCTTGGAGTTTATATTGCTTATATTTACTACCTGCAGTTGTTTAAAAAAATAAGTTATACACCTGCCAGCGTCATATTGCAAAAACGCATCAGGGTATCGGATGCGCGCAAAATGAGTTTATATGTCAAAGCTGTGCTGCAGCAAAAATTAAATGCTATTTAATGTTAAGAAAGATATTTTTTATAGCCAATATTTGGGCGCTGGTATTCGTTGTGCAATCAGTTAAAGCCGAAGAACCTAATCTTAAAGTACTGCGCAAACAAATGGTTATTGCCATTGATAAAAGCCAGCTAACCGACTCATTGTATAACAGCCTTGATCATATTAAAGAAAAAAGTGGCATTGTGAACGGCTTTGTGGGTGCGTTACTGGCCTTAAAAGCTAAACATGCCTGGAACCCCTATTCTAAAATAAAGTATCTTAACAGATCAGAGAAGGTATTTAAACAGGCCGTAACTGCCGATCCGCATAATATCGAGATCCGGTTTATGCGCTTCTCCATCGAGCATAATGTGCCTTCAATTTTAGGGTTTAACAAAGATCTTGCAGTAGATAGTGAAGACATCATAGCGCAGCTGGATAAAAAGAATTACGGCTCTGCTGATAAGGAATTGACCATAGCGATCATCAAATTCCTGATCCATTCAAAAAGATGTACACCCGCCCAAAACCAAATCCTTAATAAACATTTAACCGAACTTACGTGAGACACGCCTATTTATTGATCAATTTGCTCACGGTTTTTTTTCCGGTGATGCTTTCGTTTGATAAAAGGGTAGCTTTTTACAAAAGCTGGAAGTTTATATGGCCGGGCATGGCCATAACCGGTTTGTTTTTTTTGTTTTGGGACGTGCTTTTTACCATTAAGGGGGTATGGTCATTCAATTCGGCATACATTATCGGTATTAAGTTTTTCGGTTTGCCTTTAGAGGAAATTCTGTTCTTTTTAACAGTGCCTTTTTCCTGCATATTCATTTATGCCTGCCTTAATTATTATGTAAAATGGCTGATGCCATACAGGCTTACAAGTATTATAAGCAGCCTGATGATATTACTGGCTATTTTAATGCTGATATTTTATCACGACCGGCTTTACACCACGGTTACTTTTGGATTATTGCTGGTATTGGTTTTACTGATCCAGTACGTTTTTAAAGCCGATTGGCTTAACCGGTATTACCTGGCCTATTTTGTGGCCCTTTTGCCGTTTTATATTGTAAATGGCATATTAACCTCCATACCCATTGTGCTGTATAACAATGCCGAGAATATTGGGAAACGCGTTGGTACTATCCCATTTGAGGATCATTTTTACCTGATGGCTTTATTGCTCATGAATATTGGTTTCTTTGAGTACTTTAAACAACGAAAGTTAAGTTGATGATTGAGCTGCCAGTATATACTAAATCGCAGCTGGCCTTGCGTAATGGTCAGGATAAACCCCAGATCTGGGTGGCTTATAAAGGCGATATTTATGACGTTACTGAAAGCCGTTTATGGCGTAACGGTAAACATTATGAGCACTGGGCGGGCCAGGACCTGACAGATGAACTTGCCGATGCCCCGCATACTGAAACGGTATTTGAGAAGTTTAAAAAGGTCGGTCAGCTCACCCCAGCCCTCTCCAAAGGAGAGGGAGGAACGAGTTAATATGTTTTTTGAGTCCTCCCCTTTGGGGAGGATTTAGGTGGGGTGTTACAATTCAAATTTAGCAAGACCAACAAACTCCTGTATGCGGTTGGCTATCTCTTCTTCACTAAGGTTTCTTAATCTTTCTGAACCAAATTTTTCAACGCAGAATGAGGCCAGTGCCGAACCAAAGATGATGGCGTTTTTCATGTTGTTGAAGTTAACGGTACCCACTTTGGCCATATAGCCAATAAAGCCACCTGCAAAAGTATCGCCGGCGCCCGTAGGGTCAAATACTTCGGCCAACGGAAGGGCAGGGGCGCTGAAGATCTGATTTTCATGGAACAATAAAGCACCATGCTCGCCTTTTTTAATGATGAGGTATTTAGGGCCCATGGTTAATATTTTGCGGGCAGCTTTAACCAGTGAAAATTCACCTGATAATTGGCGGGCCTCGGCATCATTGATGGTTAAAACATCAACCATTTGGATGGTTTTTAAAAGCTCATCAAGGGCGATGTCCATCCAAAAGTTCATGGTGTCCATTACAATAAGCTTAGGGCGGTTTTTAAGGCGATTGATAACCGTTTGCTGCACCTGCGGCGAAAGATTGCCCAGCATCAGGTATTCGCAATCCTGGTAGCTGTCAGGGATGATTGGATCAAAAGCTTCCAGTACATTAAGCTCGGTAACCAGGGTATCGCGGCTGTTCATGTCATTATGGTATCGGCCACTCCAGAAAAATGATTTTTCGCCCTCTTTTATCTGTAAACCTTCAGTATTGACATTGTGCTTTTGCAGGTCTTCAATTTCGTGCTGCGGAAAATCATCGCCAACAACAGCAACAATTTTTATTTTATCATAAAAGTAAGAAGCGCCCAAACTTGCAAAAGTTGCAGAGCCGCCTACTATTTTATCGGTTTTACCAAAAGGGGTTTCAATGGCATCAAACGCCACAGTGCCAATAACTAACAAACTCATGTAAAGATATTTATATTTTTTCGCCGCAAATATTGCGAAAATTAAGGGATAATCATTCATCAGCGCCCATTTGTAACACCAATTTTCATCAGTTAAAACATTATGCAGGCAGATTTTGTGAGCTTAATAGTGGAAAAAACAAGATCTGCAGGGAAATTTACCAGTTGTTGAAGAGCCTGTAGTATGTGGTGGAATGATAAATGCCAGGAAATCAGCAGGTAAAAAAGCAGGTAAAAAATATTTGAAATTTTTTTGAATAAAAATTGTGAAATATCCGACGAGTTTTTACCTTTGCCCCACTCCAAACCGGATTAGATTCCTGAGTAGCTCAGCCGGTTAGAGCATCTGACTGTTAATCAGAGGGTCGCTGGTTCGAGCCCAGCCTCAGGAGCAAAAGCCTCACATGTCTGTGAGGCTTTTTTTATGCCATAATATTTTGCTCAAAAGTGTGATTCCGGAGGACCGGCCCCAAAAGTTAGGAGAAATATACGTGCCAACGCCGGTCAATCATGACACAGATTCTTGTTCTTTTCATCTCGTAAATCAGCAAATCAGCAGGATTTAAAATAACTTCCATCTTCCTCCATTTTTTAACACACATCAATGTTTATTCATTTTCTGCTTTTCAATTTTGTAGCATGAAAACAGAAACATTAGAAACCTTACATAACATCGATATTGAAGAAAAGCCTACCCACAATATAGCCAACCTGAACATTGCTATTGCCGGTATTTCCATTAGCTTGTTTATGATGAACCTTGACACAAGTATTGTGAGCGTAGGATTGCCAACCATGATCAAAACGCTAAAAACAACTTTTGCCGCGGCGCAGTGGTTTGTACTGGCCTACCTGCTTGTGCTTACCGCTTTAATTACCGCTGTAGGCAGGCTTGGCGATATTGTAGGTAAAAAGAAATTGTACCTGGCGGGTATTGTAATATTTACAATGGCGTCCCTGCTTTGTGGCATATCAAACAACGCAACGTTATTTATCGTATTTCGCGGTTTACAAGGTTTGGGGGCAGCCTTAATATTGGCCTTAAGTATGGCTATTGCAACCGAGCTTACGCCCAAAAAGCAGCTTGGCAAAATAATGGGTATTTTATCAACGATAACCGCACTGGGCATTGCAAGCGGGCCAACCATTGGCGGCATATTGCTCTCTACTTTTGGGTGGCAGTCTATGTTTTTAGTAAATGTTCCGTTTGGAATAGTAGCTTACGGATTGGGCTACAAGTATATATTGAGCCCTGCCATTAAAAAAAATATCTCTATTGATTGGGGTGGAATAGTTTTATTGGCAGTAACCTTATCGTGCTATTGTATTGGTATGACAATGATTGAAAAAAGTGGTTTTAGCAACCCTTTAGTTTTAATATTATTAGCAATTACTGTTGTTGGTTTATTTTCATTTATTGAATTGGAGAAAAGGATAACCCATCCGTTAATAAATGTCGCTATTTTTAGAAACAGGCTTATCAGTAAAAATCTGCTTGGTACGGTACTTGTTTACACAGTAATTATTACTACAGTAATATTGCCGCCGTTCTATCTTTCAAAAGCAGCCAATTACAGCCTGGTACAGGTTGGATTAATTATGTCTTTCGGGCCTTTATTAACTGTTGCGCTAAGTATTTATGCAGGTAAAATTGCAGATAAGTATGGTGCAAAAAATGTGATGTTTTATGCTGTACTTACTATAGCAATTGGATGCTTTTGCATGAGTACAATTACCCCGGCTCAAAATATTGCAGGTTACCTTTGGCGGATAGGAATAATTGCGTTGGGGTTAAACTTTTTTAAAACGCCTAACAACACCGTTGTTATGGAAGTAGCGCGGCCAGACCAGCGCGGGCTGCTCAGTGGTTTTCTGTCGTTATCGCGGATTTTAGGGCAAATAACCGGCACAACAGTTATTGGGGTTATATTCGCTGTTTTGTCGGGTGTGTCGGGTACCTCAAAAATGGGCGGTTCACCACAGTCAATAACATATGGCTTTGATAAAGTATTTTTGATAAACGCATTTATTGCGTTGTTTGCCGCGTTGTTAATTTACCCCAAATTCTTTAAGCAAAACGCATAATTTTATCAGGTAATAAACTCTATTGCATATTTATGAAAGAAGCATTGGCCAAATACATCCTGAAAAAGGTTAAAATGAGTGATGAAGATTTGCAGTTGATCCTTTCATATTTTAAATCGCGTACGGTTAAAAAGAAAGAAATTTTATTACACGAAGGTGGTTTGTCAAACAGGATGTATTTTGTTGTGAAGGGTTGCTTGCGGATTTATTTTATAAAGGACGTTGGCACAGAAGTTACCCGGAGGATCATATTTGAAAATGATGCATCATCTTCGATGGTGTCGTTTATTACCGAAAACCCTTCGAATGAATATATTGAAGCTGTAATGGATTCAGAGCTGCTTTATATGGACAGGAAGGATTTTTACCACCTGGTAGAAACATTGCCCGCATGGGAAAAGTTCTATCGCCATCAACTGGAATACGCCTACGTGATAAATACCAACCGGTTGATGAGTTTTATTACCAATGATGCTACCGAGCGCTATTTACTACTGCTTAAAGAAAACCCTGAAATTATAAAACGTTTACCCAACAGATTGGTGGCTAATTATTTGAATATTACACAAGAAGGTTTAAGCAGGCTGAAATCAAAATTATAGAATGCCTTACTATAAATGAATGGGAAACCGTTAATCTCAAAGCTTATTATCTTGCCAATTGATGCACATAGCTTTTTGCTGTAACCCGGTAAACTCCCCCGGGTTTTGAGTGAAACATGCGAAAATGAGACAATATGCGCCCACTTTGATACAATATGAAGATATCCGGGCAATGCTTTTACCTACTTTTACGATTTGAATAAAATATCAATTATATACTATCCATGAACCAATCTAACCGACTTAAGTCATTGGTCGTACTGGCCTGTGCATATTCGGCCGGTACTATGCAGGCACAGGAAAGAAAAGCACCTGCTTATCCGCTGATCACTCACAACACCTACTTTAGCATCTGGTCAAACACCGATCAGCTGAACAACGCTACCACAACACATTGGACAGGGGCCGAACACTCACTATTGGGGCTGATTAATGTGGATGGGAAGATTTATCGTTTCCTGGGAAAAGAGCAAACCAAATATAAAACAATATTAAACGCTTCTGATGAAGCGGCTTATAACGTTAGTTATACAGAAAATAAGCCAGAGGGCGACTGGACCTCGTTAAAATATGGTACTACCGGCTGGAAGTCGGGACAGGCACCGATTGGCGACGATGAGAAGAGCATAAAAACGCTATGGAAATCGGACGACATTTGGGTAAGGCGGACTTTTAATCCTAACTCGGTCTCTGCCATTAATGAACTTTTTCTGAAACTGAACCATGACGATAATGTTGAGGTGTTTCTGAATGGCACCAGGGTTTACGAAAAGAAAGGCTGGACAAGTAGTTTTCAATATTATCCGGTCAATAAAAGCGCACTTAATGCAGGGCAGAACGTGATTGCCATCCATCTCGCTAATTCGGCGGGGGGCCGCTTTTTAGATTTTGGCCTTGTTGATAAATTGAAAGACAATGCCGCTCAAATATCACTGGCCGAACAAAAAAATGTAGAAGTTAAGGCAACGCAAACCGTTTACAATTTCGCCGCCGGAAAAGTGGATCTTCAGCTAACATTTACTTCACCACTGTTGTTGAATGACCTGAATTTATTATCCCGTCCGGTTTCGTATATCACTTATAAAGTGAATGCAAACGACGGAAAAAATCACGCTGTAAAGATTTTTCTCGGTGCGTCATCTGATATCGCAGTCTATCAGCCTACCCAGGCAGTTAGTGCACAAAAATATGTTACTGCCAGGCTTTCAGTCTTGAAAACCGGTACTGTTGAGCAGCCTGTTCTTCAAAAGGGAGGCGATGATATGCGTATAGACTGGGGATATTTTTATGCAGCTACGCCAAAAACTGCAGGAGCGGTTCAATTTATTACCAAAGGCAGCGAAGCCGCCGACGCATTCAGGAAGGGATCTGTTTTATCAACCGAAACTAAAGGCCGTTCACTTTCATTAAATACGATTGTTCCTTTCGGCACTGTTGGTAAAACCGCTGTTGAGCGTTTTGTTGAGTTAGGTTATGACGAAGGGGTTTCGGTACAGTATTTCAATACCAATTTAAGGCCATGGTGGAATAACTCGGGTAAAGCTACCATTGAAGGCGAATTGACCGATGCCTTGAATGAATACCAGGCTGTTATGCAAAAGTGTAGTGCCTTTGATAAAGAGGTTTATGCGGACGCCTTACGCTCGGGAGGAAAAGAATATGCCCATTTGTGCGTATTGGCCTATCGTCAAAGCATTGCTGCGCATGCGCTGGTAAAAAGCCCTGCAGGTGAAACCTTATGGCTATCCAAAGAAAATAATAGCGGCGGCTTTATTAATACCGTTGATGTCACTTACCCATCTGCCCCGTTATACCTTATCTATACCCCGGAACTGGTACAGGGCATGTTAAACGGGATATTTCATTTCAGTGAAACAGGCAAATATCCGCACCCATGGGCTGCGCACGATCTGGGCACTTATCCAAAGGCCAACGGGCAGACTTACGGCGAGCCAATGCCGGTAGAGGAATCTGGTAACATGATCATCCTTTGTGCTGCTATTGCCAAAGCGGAAGGCAATGCCGGTTATGCAAAAAAACACTGGCAAACGTTAACTACCTGGGTTGATTACCTTGCCAAAGAAGGTTTGGATCCGAAAACCCAGTTATGTACAGATGATTTTGCCGGACATTTGGCACGTAACGCCAACTTATCGGTAAAAGCCATTGTTGCAATAGCTTGTTATGCACAAATGGCCGAAACATTAGGTGAAACGGAAACTGCTAAAAAATATCGCACCATAGCCGAAGGCATGGTACCTGAGTGGATAAAGATGGCTGATGCAGGCGATCACTATGCGCTCACTTTCGATAGCAAAGATACCTGGAGCCAGAAATATAACCTGGTTTGGGACAAGGTGCTGGGGCTGCATTTATTCCCTCAGAAAGTGTATGATACCGAAACCCGGTATTACCTTACTAAAATAAATAAGTTCGGTATTCCGCTGGATAGCCGTAAAGCATATACCAAGAACGATTGGATAGCCTGGACAGCAACTTTTGCTCCTCAAAAGGATCAGTTCGAAGCATTGATCAAGCCGCTTTATATCCACGCTTTGGAAACCCCGTCACGTGTGCCGCTCAATGATTTTTATGATTCAAATACAGGTATCAGGGAAAACTTTAAAGCAAGGAGTGTAGTAGGTGGCTTTTATATGAAAATGCTGGCTGATAAACTGAACGCAAAGTAATTTCCCGGGTAAATATTTAAGAGTCACATACGGCTTTTCTGTTAAGATTGACAGGACTGTATGTGGCTCTTATAATATCAGCGCCCTATTCTTTTATCCTGTAAAATGAATAATAACAACTTAAGTACTAAACCACATTACCCGATATTGGATGGTTTACGCGGAGTTGCAGCCATTATCGTAGTTACCTTTCACCTAACCGAACCGCTGGGGACTGGTCACCTGGATATCATCGTTAATCACGGCTACCTGGCTGTCGATTTCTTTTTCCTGTTATCAGGTTTTGTTATAGGCTACGCTTATGACGATCGCTGGGATAAAATGACAGTTGGCAGTTTTTTTAAGCGCAGGATAGAGCGCCTTCAACCCATGGTGGTTTTGGGGATGACCCTGGGCGCTATCGGATTCTATTTTACCGACTCTACTATATGGCCGCTTATCCATACTGTACCTGTGTGGAAAATGCTGCTGGTAATGCTGATTGGTTATACCATCCTGCCGGTGCCTTTATCGCTTGATATACGTGGCTGGGAAGAGATGCACCCTATGAATAGTGTAGGTTGGTCGTTATTTTTTGAGTACATCGCCAATATTCTTTATGCGGTTTGGATCAGAAAGTTTTCAAAAACAACATTGACAGTATTAGTTTGCATTGCAGCTGTAACACTGGCGCATATGGCTATAACTAATGGAGATGTTAGCGGTGGTTGGACTTTAAATGCAGAACAGGTACGCGTAGGGTTAACCCGTACAATATACCCTTTCTTTGCCGGCCTGTTGCTTTCACGCGTGGTAAAACCTACCCGCATTAAAAATGCATTTTTGTGGTGTAGTTTGTTAGTGGCTATCGTACTATACATGCCGCGCATCGGCGGCGCCAATCATCTTTGGATGAACGGGATTTATGAATCAGTTTGCATTATTATTGTTTTCCCGCTTATCGTTTACTTTGGCGCCAGCGGCGTGATACAAACTCAAAAAGAAAACAGGATATGCAAATTCCTGGGTGATATATCCTATCCGCTTTACCTGGTTCATTATCCGCTGGTTTATTTTTATGTGGCATGGATCAGCAATCATAAAGGTGTAACTATTGTACAGGCCTGGCCTTATGCCTTAGCTATTTTGATAGGGGCAGTTATCCTGGCGTATATCACTTTGAAATGGTATGATGAGCCGGTTCGTAAATGGCTGCGGAAAAAGCTTGACTAAAAAGCGGACTGGGGGCGGGCTTAGTATACCTGATAAACGAGGCTGTATCATAAATCACCATGATCAGCCTCTTTTCTTTTCAGCTACTTAAACGATATATGGTTTTGGTTGGATTAACTCTACTAAAAAAGGGGGTTAACAGGGTTAACACAATTTAGGGTTAATATTTACTTATATATTTTATAATCAGTTAATTGATTGTGTTTTTGTTGAAAAACATGTAACCCCCATTTTGGATAAATATTATCGGCTAAATTTCAATTCATAGGTAACAAAACACCAGGGGGCAATTTGATTTATGATACAGCCTCATTTCAGTAATTATTGTTACCTGTTAACTCTTCCATATAATTAAGAAGTTCATTCGTGTTGCCGGCTTAATGTTATAGGTTGTCCAGGGTGAACTTTTGGTGCTATATCAAGGCATTGGTATAGCATCGAACAGACTTATAGTAAACGATTGATCTTCAGTGTGTATGTCAGTTAGGATATCCGTTGGTTTAAATTTTTAACGAAAGAATAAATATTATCTGCCTGGAAAATATATATCGTCTTTTTTCTTGTTATTTCCTGTTGGTTAATTAGTTATATTAAAGATTATCAATGTTTTATGTAGTATTTTTTCGATATTTATTTTATAAATCCCTTGTTATTAAATATGGCGTTTTGTAGCTTTATAACCTAAGCGTTATCAATTGGAAAGTCTTATCACAAATTTTCCGAGACGATTATTCTGATAAAAGCGTGACCCGGTCCGGGCTTTTATGGACTTGGATTTAATGCATCATCAGAGTTTGCCAAAAAGTTGAATCAGACCTTATAGATATTTTCAGAATTAATACGGTTTTATATCGTAAAATTTATTCACCTATAACCTTAATATCATGGCACAAATGAAAAATGCTGTTAAAATATTCATTTCTTATGCGTCTCAGGATAAAAATTATTTGCTGGACATAAAGAAATGGTTAAGGTACGCCCAACATGAAAATATCACCATTTGGGACGATGGTGAACTTGGCTTGGCTAAAAGCTGGGATCAAACTATAAAGGCTCGCCTTAATGAAGCAGACATCGTATTGTTCCTAATCAGTATTGACTTTCTTTCATCAAGATATATTCAGGAAATAGAATTGAAGCAGGCTCTTGACCGACACCGGGCTGGCAAATGTTATTTAGTACCTGTTTTTGTAAGGCATTGTATCCTCGACGAACTTGATGAGGTAATGGTATTCCAGGGCTTTCCAAAAGGCACCTTTTTTAGTGATCTTACGCACGAGCTTGACAGGTACTATACCGAATTTCAACGCAAAATAACTGCACTGATAGGCGAGGTACGAATAAATAATTTTGGCATTGTTGGGGAAGATCATGAAGTATCGGGGCAAGGGCTTGAGCAAAAGGAGCAGGCAATTACGATAAGGGAGCAGGAGAATTATCAAAAGAAGATACTGCTGGCGCCGGTAAAATCACATATTGCGCTTATGTTGGCCGATGCATTGGCTAGCCAAATAGAACGGGAAAAAAAATATCAGAGTTGGGAATTCACGCTTATTCAGCCCTTTGATGAAGCCAAATTTGAAGAGGAGATGGCCAACTCCCTTTATACTGTACACATTTTTACATCACAAAATGAAATAAATGATGGCGCGGAGCGGGGCATGTTCGATTTTGCATTTAAAAACACTCAAAATTCGGAGTTTAAATCTTCATTGATCTGGCTCAGTTCGCCGGATCTGGAAGATAAGCTACCTGCAGAAATGAAGGCATGTACCATTATCAAAGGCTTACCAAGCGATTTGACGGACAATATTAAAGTGAACGAAATTAAGCGCCAGGAAATAATTGATAACAAAAAGAAAATATTCCTGCCGAAATTAAGTGTTTTTATGATGTATGATTTTGAAAAAGATCATGGGTCGCCAATCAGAATAAAACTAAAGCGGGAACTGGAAGGAAGAGGTGAGATACTTAGCGACTTTGCTCCGCCTAACTATACTAACGATGTTATTGAAAATTATCTAAACATATCTGAAGGTGTAATTATATTTTATGGTAATTCAACCATTAACTGGTACTGCCATTGGCAAGATCAGATTCAGAAAATGTTTAGTCGATGTTCAAGGGCAGTTTATATAGATAATCCGGATAAGATAGATAAGTTGGAACGGGACGTAAACAATAAGGCTTTTTTAGTAATGCAGGAGGAAGGCCTGATAAGGCAATATGTAGATCAGTTTATCACTAACCTTAAAAACTCATCAAACTGTCATGGCATCTGAAATAAAAGTTTCATCTCAAACCTCATCGGTTGACGCCGACAACGACCTTTATCAAAATGAGCCTCCATTTGAAGTTGATGAGTTTTACTGGAGAGTGCAGTATGAAGGATCAAAACTTATACAGTTATCTCCTGAGGCAATTGCTGAATGCCCTTTTCCGGGTATGCGTCCATTTAAAACCACCGAGCACGAACTGTTTTATGGAAGAGATAACCAGGTGAAAGAGTTGCTAAAAAGGCTGGATACCAATAATTTTTTGGCCGTTTTAGGAAGTTCAGGCTCCGGTAAATCATCGCTGGTTCGTGCCGGCCTCATCCCGGCTTTATTTGGCGGGCGAATTAGCAATACAGGCAGCGATTGGAAAATTGTTATATGCAGACCCGGACGGGATCCTATAAAAAACCTATCTGTTGCATTTGCAAACATTGATTTTCCCGAGTATCCTGAAGGTGAAAATTTAAATGAGCGCTACAAGCGGGAAATACTTGAAAAGTCTGATAAGCTGGAAGTACTGCTTCAGAAATCTACTTTCGGTATTTTGGAGGTATTTGACCAATTACTTCATGAAAAGCAAAAATTGCTGATCATCATCGATCAGTTTGAGGAATTATTCAGATTTGACAGAAAGGAATTAAAGAGCAAAAACATCAGTAAGCGCGACATAGAGCAGCATTTTGTCAAATTACTGAGGCAAGCTTCATCCGGCTTAAATCCCAATATATACCTGGTAACCACCATGCGGTCGGAGTTTTTAGGTGAGTGCGTGAAATTTAGAGGCTTACCCGAAGACATAAATAAGAGCCAATATCTTGTTCCGCAGTTGGAACGCGACCAGGTTAGGAAGGTAATAAACGGTCCTATAACAAGAAGCGGCTGGGAGATTGATCAGTCATTAACAGAAATGCTGGTTAATGAAATAGAGAATGGCAGCGCAAAGGATAACCAGGACCAATTACCCATATTGCAGCATGCCCTTATGCGCACTTTTAAATATGCTGTTGCCAATCATCCTGAAAATAAAAGGATAACTAATTACGACTATGAGAAAATTGGTGGCATTAAGGAAGCAATAGAATGGCATGCAGAAGAAGTATTTACGGAAATTGGCAAGGACGCCCCTAAAAATAAAGATGGGTTATCCGAAAAGCAGGAGATCGCAAAAATAATATTTCAGGCATTAACTGATGCCTCGTCTGAAGAAAAGGGAGGTAGGCGGCCAACCGAACTTGTTAATATTTATAACATTGCTAAGGTAATAACAAGCGATACCAGCCAAATTAACGATGTGATTAATGAATTTAGGGCAGTGGGAACATCGTTTATTATGCCGCCACCAGATACGGATCTGCACAGGTTCATAATGTTGGATATTGTTCACGAAAGTTTAATGCGCAACTGGTTGCGGTTAAAAGACTGGGCAAAACAAGAAGCCGAAAATGCCGACCGTTATAATCGCCTGGATGAACGACGTAAGAATAGTGAAGATTTATCGCGTTTTCTGTTGAACGGTCTTATAAGATGGAGAGATGAGGAAAAGCACAATGCATATTGGGCATTGCGATATCAGAAAATTGATGAAGAGGATAAGCAAAAGTCGGATACAGAAATAAGGCAGTTAAAACTGGAGCTTTACAAGAAGAATATAGACTATTTAACGGCAGAAGAGGACAAAGCTGAACAATCAGTTAAAAAAGAGGCGGCAGAAAGGCGCCGTACTTTTACCCGGCGAATAATTTCAGTAGCCGGAGGTATTATTGGGTTGATTTTGTTGATAGCTATCATACAGGTGCGGGACCAAAAACGGGCTGCGGAGGATGCATCAGCTTCTTTTAGAATAACGTTTTCGAAGTTTTATAACGGCCTATCGTTGGATTTGCAGAAGAAGGCAATAAAACTGCTGAAGCCCTATTATCTGTACGACCTAAATGAAAAGGAAAGGGCAGATACAGCGCGAATAATTAAATCATTAAATATAGCTGTGAGTGCCCTGGCCGACTCAGGCAACATAACTACAAATCTGGCCCTCGCACGGTCTGTTATGGCTTTAAAAATAGATTCAAATGAGGTAGTTAAGAATATATCCCAAAATATTTTAAAAAATTACCGATTCTATCAACAGCAGTTTTCAATTGGCAGATATTCATATTCATACCCTGGAAGCATTTATCTTTTAGATTCATTAACGATGGTTTTATCCGATGCCCGAACGAGTTATCGCTATAGGTTTGCAGGCAAAAAATTAGAAGCCGTTGACACCATTCAATATTTAGATTACAACGCATTGGCTGCTGATGTGCGCCGAGCTTATACTACTGATTTTGAACCTTTAGCTATAAAAGATAATTATTATGACAAGGAACAGCAGATGTTTTATTTTTTTTCGTCGCAAAAAATTTATAAGCGAGGCCTGGTTCCGGCAAAAACTAAAAGTGTGGACGCGCCATTTAAAGGTCGATTTTCTTTAGCTTGCTTTTTACCAGGTGAGAGGCAGATCATATTTGCAAGATCGGGCAGTGCCAAAAATGCAACGGAAAGTTCAAAAAAAATGCTGTATGATACAGCAAGATATAGTTTGTATAAATGTACGGTTGATGGTTTAAATATCATGCCGATAGAAGCCAGCATGCCGCTGGGACAAATAACGGTTATGAAATCGGATTTATACCGTAACCGTGTAATATTGGGGTGGAAGGATGGTTCTTTAGGCCTACTAAAGTTTGCCAAGGACAGGAAGCCGGAACTGCTTATTCAAGCAAAGGGCAATGGCCCGGATAACGGTATTTTAGATGTTGATATATCTAAGCGTGGACTAGCAGCTGTGCTAACAAGAGGATATAAAATTAAATTTTTTAATACGGTGGATAGTAACCAAACACCACCAAACCCAATTTCTTTACCTTCAACATTTGGAGGAGATATACCATCGAAAATTATAATATCTCCCGATGGGCATTTCGTTTTTTTATATGGTTCATGGGGCGGCATATTATATGATTTGAGTGACAGGAAAAACGCCATCAGATACGCCTTCAGCGGTAGCTATCTCAAAGGGCGCAAACTTAGTGTCGACGGTTTTTATTCTGCAGTTTTCATTAACAATAGTATTATCACAATTTCAACTTTAGGCTTGAAAGTTTGGCAGTTAAGCCCTGGTTACGAAAACGCTACGCAGGCATTTAATTCTTCCAGTAAACCCTATTTGTCTTTGTATGACGGACTGACAACAGGACTTATTACATTAGATGATGTAAAGAAATCCGAGGACGTGGATGACATCGAGCGAACTGTATGGAGTTATTTTAGATTATTAAGCGATACAACACGATCTAACGCTTCTAAAAGAAGTCGGTTGGATACAATTACCCGGCTTAATGAACAAATGAAAAATTTAAGTAGCATTGGTTTCAGAAATTACGTAGAGAATAATAGCATTATAACGTTAAGAGTTAATGCTATTGATTATAAGGCGGGGGGCAGAGATTATAAAAAATTTATACAAAGATTACAAAAATGCCAACACCTGCTGAATATAGATACCTCTGCAATAAATAATGGCAATAGAGCTTTAATTTCAAGTGAGATTGTTTGGTATCAAATACTTAGCAAGGATTTTGAAAGCGCATTGCAAACAGCGCTCAAATCTTCTAACGAGAAAAGAATAAAAACAATTTTTTCAAATCTCAATTCGGAACTAATTTCCCAAAAAAGCCTCGCTGTTGCTTTGATAGTTTTAAAACGTTATAACGATGCGGAGGCAATTATTAATAAATATGCGAAAAGCTTATCAGAGCTCTATTTTCCTAATGATACCCACTATGGCAACTCGCAATTTTTTGATAGTTTTAATGATGCCTTGCAAAAAGACATAGAAAGCCTTGAAAAAGAGGGGATAATTCAGAGTGATGATCCCGAAATAAGTAAGATTAAAAAGAAGCTCACTATTGCTAAAACAACGGTTTACTAATGCCATATCATTAAAGCAAAGCAAAAATGGAAGAAAAGTCTCTTGAAATTTTATACGAACATTATAAGGATACGTTCGATCAGATTAAGGAAGCACTACAAAAAAGGTTTGCATATACCCTAACTTGTCTTATTATAATAGCTGTATTCTCCTTGCAATTAACCAGTCCGGATAATGCAAAACAAATAGCTGCAGTGGTTATTAAAAACAAAATAGGCGACATTCATATCAACTTTAATTTTATTAGTAATATTATCACGTTTGCGTTGTTATGGGCCTCAATGCTTTATTTTCAGGTTAATACAACAGTTGAGCGGTTATATAAATATATTCATCAATTGGAAGATCAATTGTGTCAAAAGTTAACCAGTCCGGTAATAACACGGGAAGGGAAGTTTTATTTCAATGACATGCCATGGCTAACAACACTTATATACTGGATATACGTACTGATTTTTCCATTAATTATTATCGGCGCAGCAATACTTAAGTGGATTAACGATTTCAAAAGTTTAAAAAGTGATGTTTTTTATTTCGAAATAGACACACTTTTTATCCTGTTAATTTGTATTATCTCTTTCTTATATCTTTATTACCGCTTGAGCGGAAAAATTAAGAGATTATGTAAAAAGGTATTTAACAGAGAGGATCCAAAACTCTCCCCAGTAGCTGTTGATGAAGCCTCTGAGTTAATTGCTAAATTCACTAATGATCAATAAATGTTCTCGCTGTTAGCTTAATTGTTTTTGGCATAGGAAGATTTAACTATAGGGAGAGAAGTAAACCTGCATGTTTTCAGCGGCTTGTAGCTCAATTGTTAGCACAGGTAATATGATGTCAATAACAAGTTGAATAAAATTGTGAAATATCAATGAAAATTATACTTTTGCAATCCCCAACCGGATTAGATTCCTGAGTAGCTCAGCCGGTTAGAGCATCTGACTGTTAATCAGAGGGTCGCTGGTTCGAGCCCAGCCTCAGGAGCGAAAAAGCTTCACATGTTTGTGGGGCTTTTTTTATGCCCGTAACTTTCAGAGTGATAAAAAAGTGTGTCGAAACTAAAATAGATTTGAAATTTCATTAATCGAATACTAAAAGCTCGACATTAAAACTTCCTCGTTATCATTAACTTTCAGCTAATGGCCCTGTTATTTTAAACCTACGAAAAATTTCCTAACTAATATTTGTTTCGTACGAAAACTTTTCTACCTTTGTTTGGGAGATAGATATGAATACACCAAACAAACCGATAGAACCCACTAAATCTGAGCTCGAAATACTGCAGGTATTATGGGAAAAAGGCCCTTTAACTGTACGTTTGGTAAATGATGAGTTGTTGAAGCAAAAGGGTGTAAACTACACCACAACGTTAAAGCTCATGCAAATCATGGCCGATAAAGGTATCCTGAAACGCGATGAAAGCCAGATGAAGCACATATACAGTGTAGTAGAGGAGGAGCAGCAAACCAAGGCGCATCTGCTGGATAAGTTTGTGGATACCATGTATAAAGGCTCGGCCGGTAAACTGGTGATGCAGCTATTAGGGAACAAAAAAACCTCGCAGGAGGAATTGCAGGAGATCAAAGACCTGCTTAAAAAACTGGAAGAATAACTAATTCAGTAAACCAAATCGTTATGGATGTTACCATTGTAAAAGCAATGCCCGATTACCTGGTTAAAGCACTTTGCAGTACGCTGATCCAATCGCTGTGGCAGGGCGTATTACTTGCTGCATTGGCGGGTATCATTATAGTTTGCACCCGGCGTTCGAGCCCGGCAAACAGGTATAATTTATTAATAGCGGGGCTGGCAATTTTTGCCTGCACAGTTGCATTCACTTTTGTATACGAATTAAACCAGGAAAAGGCGCTTAAGGCAACGTCAGTAGCCGGTCGGCAGAT
Source organism: Mucilaginibacter sp. Mucisp86 (assembly GCF_047324315.1). NCBI lineage: Bacteria > Pseudomonadati > Bacteroidota > Sphingobacteriia > Sphingobacteriales > Sphingobacteriaceae > Mucilaginibacter > Mucilaginibacter sp. Mucisp86. The sequence goes on along the minus strand of NZ_CP168503.1, from coordinate 1,343,101 downwards.
CACCATCAATGCAAATGTTATTGCGCAGCCTCAATCCGGTTCAAAACCAAGCGATTATAAAGCTATCTCAGGTTTTTTAAATGAGCATTCTAATGGCATTGTTTTTATCTGGTTTTTGGTGGTGATGGTGCGCACCTTGCAGTTAATGACCGGTTTACAGGGCCTTTACTATCTGCGTCGCCGTCAAATCCTGGCTGTAAGCAAGGATTGGGAAAGCCGGGTAAAACAATTGGCTTTGCAATTAGGTATTAAACGCCTGGTTAACATTGCCGAATCGGGAATAGCCAAAGTGCCCATGGTTATAGGTCATCTAAAACCGCTGATCCTGATCCCGGCAGGGCTAATCACAGCCATGCCCCCGGCAGAGATCGAAGCCATCCTGGTGCACGAGTTAGCACACATCCGCCGCCGCGACTATATCATGAACCTGTTGGTAAGTATGATGGAGGTGGTGTTATTTTTTAATCCCGCTGTACTATGGATAGTCTCGCTTATCCGTGCCGAACGTGAAAACTGCTGCGACGATATTGTGATTAAGCATACCGCTAATAAAGTCACTTATATTAAAGCACTGGTGGCTTGTCAGGAATACCAATTGGCCGCGCCTGCTTATGCGATGGCGCTTAGTGGCAGCAAAAATCAACTGATGGGTCGGGTAAAGCGGATCCTTTCTAATAATAATCAATCGTTGAACGTAATGGAACGGTCAATGCTGGCTGTTGCCCTGGTTTCGACAGTCCTGCTCACAACGGCTTTTTCAAACAGGGAAAACATAGATCAGTTAGTTCACAAGATGGTGCATGCCGGTAAAGCGGCGCTGGCGCCTCGCAAGCAAACAAAATCGCCGGTTAATCCTGTTAGGCGCAAACGCGTTGAAAAAAATGTACATGCGGTTTCGTCGGCGGCAAAGGATACTTCCTATAAAACACAGTATGATACCTCGCCGTTCAGGATCTACCGGCCTGATGAGGTTAGCGACCATACTTCCCTAACCTTATCTAATGGCGGTGTACAAACCCGCTTGCTCAAGATGGATGGTGTATTATACCAGGTGAATTCATTATATGAAAGAATTACCTCCATGCAGGTTAATGGCAAAACTATACGGCCTGATGAATATGCACCTTTTTTGCTTATTGTTGATAAGGAAATGCAACGCAAGCCGGTAGTTGCACCTGTTGCCTATGTTGCAAAGGCAGCAAAGGGGGCCCGGCAGGCTGATCCGATAACCCCAATAAATGCCAATTGGGCGGCCGGCAATACGACCGGGCAGCCAGCTTTAAGGAAGCTTAATGGAAACCTTGGCAGCCTTAAACCAACATTGAGTGCTTATGATGCAAGCAGTAAGGCTTATAATACCACAGCCGCAAATTATAGTGCTGTTAATCCTTATCCGGCCAATTACAAAGCTTATCATGATGATTCTAACCGGGCTAAGCTAACCGATGATCTCATTACCGAAGGTATTATTCATAGCCGCGATGAACTAACCTCATTTAAATTAAGCGATACAGAGTTTATTGTTAACGGCAAAAGGATACCCGACGACATTTATCAGAAATTTAAGAAAGCATACGTAAAGCAACCCGAAAAAGGTAAGCAGGGAAGCTGGGCCTGGATGTTCAACTATTCTGAACAAACGGCAGCCGGCGATCAGCCGCAATAACCTACAAATACAATATCGACAGTAATTGATTTATGCGCTAAAGCATGAGCAGGATAACTATTGCCATAAATGAACATATGATCAGCATTTAAAACTTAACCATACACCTTATGATGAAAATAAAAATTGCGGCTTTTTTAGTCGCCTGGATAACTATTGCCTCAACTTTTGCATCGGCCCAAAACATCGCCGTTAACCTTAGCGGTAAAGTGATGGGTGCGGATAATAAACCTTTGGACGGCGCAACGGCCTATCTGCTCAATGGCCGGGATTCTGCCCTGGTTAAAACTGCCATTGCCGATGCTTCAGGGGCTTATAGCTTCAAAGTGAAACCGGGCAGTTATAAACTATCGGTTACCATGATGGGATATAAACGATATCAATCAGGCATATTGCAATTGGAGCAGGATAAAGTTTTGGAGCCTGTTATTTTGCAGATGGCAGGCACGGCGCTTAAAGAAGTAAGCGTAAGTGCGCAAAGGCCTTTTGTACAGCAAAAGATAGACAGGACGATCATCAGCCCCGAAGCCCTGATCAGCAACAGCGGCAGCACCGCGCTTGAAGTATTGGAGAAAGCGCCGGGCGTTATCGTTGATCAAAATGCTGCCATAAGTTTACAAGGAAAGGGAGTGACTATATTTATAGATGATAAGCCTACGTACCTTTCAGGCCCGGATTTGGAAAATTACCTTAAATCACTAACTTCTGCTGCCATCGACCAGATTGAGCTCATGCCAAATCCGCCCGCAAAATATGATGCTTCCGGTAATGGCGGAGTGATCAATATCCGCACCAGGAAAAATAAGGTTAAAGGTTTCAACGGCAGCCTTAACCTTAATTATACCCAGGGGCGCTACGCCAAAACCAATAACAGCCTCAATTTTAATTACCGTAACAACCGGGTAAACATATTTGGTAACCTGAGTTTCAATAATGGCAACGGTTTCAGCGATTTGGATATCAACCGCCACTTTGAAAATGCACAAGGTAATATTACCTCTAACTTTATTCAAAACTCCTATATCAGGCGCAAGAGCTACAATTATTTTGCAAAAATTGGTGCCGATTATTATATCTCCGATAAAAGCACTATCGGTATTAACCTTACCGGTATTTACAATCCATACAATACCAAAAGCCCGGTAACCAGTCAGTTTTCAAATGCGGCTAATCAGCCCGACTCAACCATTATCGCCCATAATCAGCAACACGGCACTTTTAAAAATGGAGGCGCCAACCTGAACTATCGCCACCAGTTTGATAAAAACGGGCATGAATTTTCTGCAGATCTTGATTATCTCGACTATTACACCAATAATAACCAATTATTTAACAACAGCAGCTTCCTGCCCGATGGCACGCTGATTGGCAACGAGGTACTGACAGGGATGCTTCCAGCGCATATTCACATCTATTCGGCTAAGACAGACTACGATCATCCGCTGAAAAATGGTGTGAAACTCTCGGCCGGCTTAAAATCAAGCTATACCCATACAGACAATATTGCCGATTACTTTTATTCTGCTGGAGGGACCATGACTCCGGATTATAGCAAAACCAATCATTTTATCTACAAAGAAAACATCAATGCCGCTTATATCAATGCAACTAAGGATTATAGGCAACTGTCGGTACAGGCTGGTATCCGTATGGAAAATACCATATCAAACGGGCATCAACTGGGCAACGCTCAAAAGCTGGATTCGGCCTTTAAGCGCAATTATACCAACCTGTTCCCCACTATTTATCTGCAATACAAGCTGGATACCGCTAACCGGAACCAATTGAGCCTGAACTATGGCCGCCGTATTGACCGTCCTTATTATCAGGATCTTAACCCGTTTCTTTCACCGCTTGATAAGTTCACCTACTATACCGGCAACCCTTTCTTAAGGCCTACATTTACAGATAACTTTGAGCTGGCACACACTTATAAAAACAGGTTCACTACAACGTTGAGCTACAGCCGATCGAGAGATGATGTAGAAGAAACCATTGAAATTGTTGACGGTATTTACTACAGCCGCCCCGGTAATATTGGCACCTATACTATCAAAACGCTTTCGTTCGATGGTACATTTGATCCTGCCAAATGGCTTAACTTTCATATTAACGGAAGGGTATCCCAAATCCATTCGGTAAGTAATTTTTATACCGGTTTGCTGGATAGTAAGGGCACATATTTCTTCATCAGGCCTATCTTTACCTTTAAACTGCCTAACGACTGGACAATTCAGTTGGATGGCGGTTACCAGAGCAAGGTTACCAGCGCACAATTTGTAATGGGCAGCAGGGGCAAAGTGAACGCGGCTGTTTCTAAAAAACTTTCGGCAAAAACTACGCTTAAACTGGTGGTAAATGATATTTTTTATACGTTTAAAAACACTGGCGTAATCAATAACTTAAATCAAACCCAGGCTAACTGGCGAAACCTGGGTGACACCCGTACCGGCGTGATATCGCTTAGTTACCGTTTTGGGAAAACCATATCCGGCCAGCGACAGCACGATGCCAGTGGTGCCGAAAGTGAGCAGAACAGGGTAAAGAATTAATTTTTTATAACCCAAAAGGGACTGAATCTAACCCTTCTGTTATTCCATCAGTTGGTTCGAATTATGTGCAGCCCCGGGGGCATTATATTGTGTTTATTGCAAGTTTTTCTATCAGCCGAAATAAATATTAGGTTTGTTATCTTTGCCCCATGAGGGTTTCAATCACCGGGATTTTGCTGGCCTGCTATTTTTTAGCAGGAAGCATCATTTTTCCCTTGAGTGATTTTTCGCTCATGCAGGATCTGCCTGCAATGTACCGGTCATACTGTGAGGTAAAGGCAGGTGAGCCGGATATATGTGATTTTGTAGGTGATTATTTACTTCACGGCAAAGAGCTTTTCGGAAACAATGCAAATGACGCAAAGCCCAGGAATGAAAATGCTTTGCAGTTTCAGCATCAGGCCACATTGTCAATTTTTTTCCTTCAGCATACCATCTTGTTTCTTAGCGATACCGGACAACAGCTGGCTGATGAGCCAATTTATCGTCCCCGCTATCATAGTTCAGAATACCGCGATCAGTATTTCAGGCCACCGATAGCCTGATCGGTTTTTCTGTTTTTTTATCCATCAATTTTTTATGCAAGCCATAGCTATGCCATGGCTAACTTATTTATATATTCATGAAAAGAGTTTTCATGCTATTTCTTTGTATGCTATTGTCGCATTGGGTAATGGCACAAAATACCTTTGTGGCAAAGGTGATCAACAATCAAACAAAAAGTGCATTAATAGGCGCTACCGTAACCATTCCTGATTTGAAGATCAGTGTAAGCACCGATAACGCCGGCTTAATAACCATAACCAATATCCCCAATGGTAAATACGAGATTGAGGTAAGCTATGTAGGCTTTACTAAAAGCGAAAAAGTTTACAGCTTTCCTGCACAGCACTCCGAAAAGCTTTTAATTATAGGGTTAGAGCCGTCGGGAGGTGAGCTGGCGGAGGTTACTGTTCAAACTACCCGCACCAACCAAAATTTGCGCGACATCCCCACCCGGATTGAAGCGCTGCCCTTAGAGGAGCTGGATGAAAAGAGTACCATGAGGCCTGGTGATATTAAGATGTTGCTGGGCGAAGCAACAGGGATCCATGTTCAACAAACTTCGGCGGTAAGCGGCAATGCCAGTTTTCGTATCCAGGGCCTGGATAGCCGGTATACACAGTTATTACAGGATGGAATGCCGCTTTACTCAGGTTTTTCCGGTAATCTGAGCTTATTACAGATCAGCCCGCTCAATTTAAGGCAGGTTGAATTCATCAAAGGCTCAGCTTCCACGCTTTATGGCGGCGGCGCCATAGCCGGTTTAGTTAACCTGATTAGCAAAGTGCCGGAAAAAGATCCGGAATTAACTTTTATGCTTAACGGTACAAGTGCAAAAGGTGCTGATGCAAGCGGCTATTACAGCCGGAAATGGCAGCATATAGGTACAACTATCTTTGGTTCTTATAACTATAACGGTGCGTATGACCCATCAGGTACCGGATTGAGTGCCATACCCTTAACCAAACGTTTCAGCATTAACCCTAAAGTGTTTTTGTACCTGGATGACCGTAATTCGGGCTGGTTGGGGGTTAACCTAACCGCTGAAAACAGGTTCGGCGGCGATATGCAGGTGATCGACGGCAAACCGAATGGTATTCATCAGTATTTTGAGCGTAATAAAACAACGCGTTTCTCAACCTATTTATCCTTTACTCATAAAATAAACGGGGAAAGCCGCATTAATTTTAAGAACGCCCTTGGCTATTTCGACCGGACGTTAAGTGAGCCCGGGTTCGACTTTAAAGGGAAGCAATTATCTTCATTTAGCGAATTAAATTACGTACGCAATGGCGAAAAAGCCTCATGGGTAGCCGGTGTAAATTTAGTTACGGATCATTTTACAGCGCAACCATCACAAAGCAGCTTCAATTATGATTTAACAACTTTAGGGGCGTTTGTGCAAAATACCTTTAAGGCCAATAGCTGGTTTTCGCTTGAGAGCGGCTTGAGGCTGGATGACAATACCCCCGCACCTGCAAAGCCATCGTCGGGTTTATTTATTTTGCCAAGAGTAAACGCTTTATTTAAGGTCAATGACCGGTTGAGCAGTCGTTTAGGTGGTGGCTTAGGCTACAAGATGCCATCGTTGTTTAATGATGAAAGCGAACAGGAGGGCTATAGGCATATTCAGCCCTTGAATATTGGTGCTACCCGGGCTGAGCAGTCATATGGTTTAAACGGTGATCTTAATTACCGTAGTGCGCTGGGCGATGAAGCATTTATTAATGTTAATCAATTGTTCTTTTTTACCCGTGTAAATAGGCCGCTCATTTTGCAAAACAACAGTTTTATTAATGGCCCGGGCTATTTAAACTCAAAGGGAGCCGAAACCAATATCAAACTGGTGATGGACGAACTGGTGTTTTACCTGGGGTATACCTATACGGATACTAAAACTCATTTTAACGGCTTAAGCATACCGCAAACATTAACACCCAAAAATCAACTAAGTTTTGATGCCACTTATGAGATAGAAGGTGTTTGCCGTTTTGGTGCCGAGAGTTTTTATACCGCGCCGCAATTATTGTCGGATGGTACCACTGGTAAGGGCTATACCACCTTTGGCTTACTGGTACAGAAGATGTGGAAGCACTTCGACATTTTCGTAAATGCAGAAAACCTGACCGATCAGCGCCAAACCAGGTGGGCCGGTATCTATACCGGAAGTTTAACCAACCCCAACTTCAAAGACATTTATGCCCCATTGGATGGTGCCGTTGTTAATGCCGGGATCAGAGTCAAGTTGCTGAACAAATAGGTTTGTTTTTTTTAATATCATAGAGAAGGCATTCATTCAGCCCCCGCTTTTTTAAGCGGGTTTTTTACGTTTGTAAGCCAAAGTGAATCAATGATATAACGTATTCAGGTTTAAGATTGTCTGGATGGAAGGTCCATTTGTCTGGTTCGCTCTGAAAGCACTTAGGTTTTTGCTGTTTTTGCTACAATTTTGAGTCATCAAACAAAATAAAAACTACGATCATGACAACAAAAACAGTAAAAACAATCTATTGGATAGGAGCAGCATTAACTTCATTATGGTTTGCCGCAAGCGGATTTGGAGAACTCACCAAAAACCAGTTTGTATGGGATATCACCCTAAAATTAGGTTACCCTCCACACTTTATTTATATCCTTGGTGTTGCTAAGCTTTCAGGTGTTGCGGTGCTTTTAACCCCCAACAAATTCCTTAGGTTAAAAGAGTGGGTATTTGCCGGTATTTTCTTCGATATCATATTTGCCTTTTTATCTAAAATAGCCGTACTCAATTTTCTTGCTACCATAGATGCTATCGTTGCATTTATTATGGTAACGGTTACTTACGTAATGTTCCGTAAACTTTATCCTGCAGCATACGCAAAGCCAGCTGCGTTGTAAAAAGTAACAAACTGGCGTTGCAAAGCAAAACCGGTTTTACAAAGCACATGAATCTATAAAATATTAAAGAGGCCATCCGATAAGGATAGCCTCTTTTTGTATAAAACGGTGCAGGAGTTTAGTCTTCAAGAACAGGTGCATCTTTTATCTTTTCCAATACTGATGCAGGTAAATAGGGTCTGCCCCCGGTTGCCGGTACGCAGGTGCCTGTAAACAGGGCTTTAGTCATCACCTTATTATTGCATATGATAGATTGTTTAAAATGCAGTTTTGGTAAACCACCTTTATCGGTATAAAGGGTGCAGGTAACCTTAAATTCGTCCCCCTTTTTTAATGACCTCAAAAAGCTGATGCTATAGTTTGATAGTACCATGTAAATACCGTTTTTAGCTTCGATTTCAAAATCAAAGCCCAGTATTTCCCTGATATAATCGTGCCTGCAATATTCCATATAAAATGGATAATATAAACCATCCATAATTTCCTGCACGTCTATATGTTCATCTTTTGCAATATAGGTTTTTGTGTATTCCATAGTAATTTGTTCTTCTTTGTTAGATAGCAAAGCTATTGAACCTTTTCGTTTTAGGAAATCCCTAAAATGAGAGATGTGAACTTTATTTGGTAAACGGTGAACAATTTGAAGATAGTTCAAAATTGTAATTATGTTCTTATCCCATCAGGAGCTCTCGCACATTTAAGTTAACCCACAAAAATGTTTTGTAGTTTAATCAGCAAGGCGTTTTGTTTTACCCAGGGGTATTTCAAACCTTTTATAACTCTGGTGCGCCTATCCCTGGGCAATTAATACCTGTTTATTAAATTATAAAAATCCCCAGAGGGGGAAAAGGTTTGTAGAAACAAACGTCACACCCGTTCCCGAACCCCAGAGGGGTTCAACTCACGCACATTACCCAATTTGACCATTGATTTTGTGGGTCAACTTAAATCTATGAGAGACCTTGAGTGGACGAAAAAATAGTATATTCATTTCATTGAAGCCTCAATGGTCTATTTTCGATGTCGTGCAAAAATCTTCATTCCAGGCGATGGTTGATCCGTCTGCAGACTTTGTTGTGCCTCTATCTATAGTGTAATGCTTAACAAACCCGGTTCCTATACTGCTGCCGTGGTTACAATCCAGCAGGAATTTAAAACCAAGATCTTTGAAAGTAAAGGAATGCCATTTAAGATTACTTATGGAATCGGTATAATAGGTATTTATCTCGTTTATCTTTTTATCCTGTTTATTATAATGCATCACCTGGTAGGCTGGGTTATTTCCGTTCCGTGTATCGAGGCCCGGGGCTATCACAACAGGGGAGAGCAGCTTTCCGTTATTGATCATTAATTTAACGTCAGCCATATGGGTATGCCCTGCCAGTTGAAATTTGATAAGCGAAGCATACTTTTTTATAATGCGTGTGTACGCCAACTGAATGCTATCCTGCCATGAGGGCGATTTTGAATAACGATCGATGCCCGGAGGGACGTGATAAACGAGCCAAACCGATTGATTGCGTTTAAGTGTACTTAATTTGTATTCCAGCCATTTTAATTCAGCTTGCGCTGCCGGTGCCAGGTTTTTATTTTCACTCATAAAAAGCACCGTGTTTAATACAATAATTGACAGGTCATTCTTTTCGTAAGCGTAATACCCTCCTTTATAAAATGTCTTTTTTATTTTCCCATTCTGATCGATTGGTTTGAGCAGGGATTTATAGAAAACGTCATAAGTCTCAGCGTTGGGTATATTATGTGCCATGCAATCATTATTTCCTAATGCAGGTAGCATGATCGCGCGTTTATCTATGTTCTGGACATGTTTAATAATATAGGCAAACGTTGTTTTCATTACCTGCTTGCTATGACCTTTATGTTTAAGCAGATCACCGGGCATAATGATAAATGGGTATTTCCCCGGTTTAATATTGTTGATGGCCGACAAAAAGAGCGAGGAATCTGTGTCTGTATGATAAAAGGTACTCCATGTTGTGTCCAGGTGTACATGTACATCTGATAGTACCAATATCGAATCTTTTTGCGCATAACTAAATGCAGGAAAGGCGGCGAGTAGCAGGAACAAAAGTTTTTTCATAGTTCGATAGCGTTAAGGAAGGTTGTATAACTAATTGATGTTATAAAGCTATTTATTTATTCCTGAAAGATGTATGTGTTAGATAAAAATAAGCGTTGTTAAATGTAGTTAAATGGGGATTTACTCATGATTAATTAAATCTGCACGACACCACAATGGGACGCAAACAAAACCGGCTGCAACATAACCCGAATTTGAAGGGTATATTGTAGCCGGTTTATTGATATTTTTTGTTGCACCTGCTCTTAAACAGAAACACTAATATGAACATTAATATTGCCACGTGTGGCTTTTGAATATGGGCAGGTTTGATGTGCTGCTGCTACAACAGTTTGAGCTTGTTCGTTTGTAAGGCCGGGAAGATATACATGAAGGCGTGCCTGAAGGCTAAAGGCCAGGTTACTGCCCTCGCCGGTTGTTGCCAGGTCAACCTCGGCTTCAACAGCGGTATCATTTGGAATGGCAATTTGCAATCCTGCGGCGTTACGTCTCATTGCTCCGATAAAACAAGCCGACCATCCGGCTGCAAATAGTTGCTCGGGATTAGTCCCGCTGCCCGGCCCGCCCGGGGTCGACAGGTTTACATCCAAACGCCCGTCGGTACTTTTGGATGCACCTTCACGGCCACCGGTTGTTTTTACTTTACCTGTGTATAGTACTTTGTCTATATTGATCTGCGCGTTATTGGTAACGTCAATTACTGTTATTGTTTCCATTATATTTAGTGTTTCAATTTTGAGAATGTTGTATAAAAGCCTATTAATTGATTTTATAATTTATGATCAATCATCAGCTTTAAGCTTTGTACGTTTTGTTTTTGTCTACTCAGGGTCTCGCGCAGAGGGCCCTGATGCTCTGCGTCATCAGGGTTATTTTGCAAAGCTTTCGGCCTCGATAATCGCATCGGCAAAGGCTTTGGGTGCTTCCTGCGGCAAATTGTGGCCTATACCTCCGGTAATGGTATGGTGTGCATATTTACCTTTAAAACGGGCTGCATAATCGGCTGGCATAGGGTGAGGGGCTCCGTTGGCATCGCCTTCGAGGGTTACGGTGGGCACAATGATAGGAGGAGCAGTTGCCAGCTTTTTTTCCATTTCGTCATATTTTGCCTCACCTTCGGCAAGTCCCAGGCGCCAGCGATAATTGTGGATCACGATGTCAACATGGTCTGGATTGTCAAATGATGGCACTGTTTGTGCAAAGGTTGCATCATCAAATTTCCAGTTGGGTGATGCTGTTTCCCAGATAAGCCTGTTAAAATCGCGCCTGTTGGCTTCATACCCCATGCGGCCGCGCTCGGTACTAAAATAAAACTGGTACCACCATGATAACTCAGCTTTTGGAGGCAGCGGTTTTTTATTAGCTTCCTGACTGCCTATCAGGTAACCACTTACCGAAACCATTGCTTTGCAGCGTTCGGGCCATAAGGCGGCCACAATGTTAGCGGTACGTGCGCCCCAGTCAAACCCGCCGATAATTGCTTTGTCTATTTTCAGGGCGTCCATCAGTGCGATTATATCGGTTGCTATTGCTGACTGCTGCCCGTTCCTGAAAGTTTGTGCCGAAAGGAATTGTGTTGTGCCGTGCCCGCGTAAATGAGGTACTATTACCCTGTACCCGGCTTTGGCAAGTATAGCTGATACTTCAGTATAGCTATGTATATCATATGGCCATCCATGAAGCAGAATAACAGGCTGTCCGGTTGCCGGGCCACTTTCTGCATACCCAATATCAAGCAGGCTTGTTTTTACCTGTTTAATGGTATCGAAGGTTGCGGTAGACAAATGGTTATTTTGTTGGTTTGATGAATCAGTATGCCTGGTTTCGGCTTTAAGCAAACCGAGACCGCCTAATTCTGCTGCTGCAACTGTTAGTGCGGTAATACCAAGAAAGCGGCGGCGGCTGAAGGTTGTTTCGTTGTTCATGTTTTTCAAGATTAGTTTGTTTAATAAATTCACCTTTAGATGCATTCCTCATCGTTGGGCATAACAAAAGTACGCCGCCATCCAGATTATGAAAGGGGGTGATGTATGAACCGGACAAATGGTGACTTCAGTTAGACATACCCCCAGTTGGATTTGCCGTTATTTTAAATTACCCGGAGATAGCCGGACAGTTTGGAATAATATTAAGTCCTTTTTTGAGTAGCTCATCTCAAATTCTACTATTTAATTATTTGCAGGTAACAATTAACAATGATTGCTGTATTTTACCACGAAATTTTTTGTTAACGCCGTTTTAAAATGAACTTCATATCCAAACTAACAAATTACTTTATTGCTGTAGCGCTGTTAGTACTTCCGCGGCCGGTTTTTGCCCAAAAACTGGTTAAATATGTACAGCCGATGGCAGGTACAGCTATTGCTACCACAGCTTCGGCGCTAAAACATGGCCAGGCGGCTGATACGCGGTTTGCCAATACCATTCCCGCGGTTACCGCACCCTTTGCAATGACGCAATGGACTCCCGAAACCGAGAGTGGCGAAACTAAATGCGTGCCCCCTTATTATTATAAAGACAGTGTATTTAACGGCCTGCGGGGTTCGCATTGGTTAAGTGGTTCATGTACCCAGGATTATGGCAGCTTCACTATTATGCCCATCACAGGTAAACTAAAAACAACTAATTATAGCGCGACATTTAAACATACCGATGAACTATCGTCGCCGCACTTTTATAGCGTAAACCTTAATCAATATAAAGTGAATGCCGCAGTAACCTCCACCGAACGCTGCGGCATGATGCAGTTTACCATGGAACAGGCCGACAGCCTTTATTTATTGATCAAAGCCAATAGTGATTATCATGAAGGTTTTGTAAAAGTGGATAAACAAACCGGTGAAATATCGGGCTATAACCCGGTGCACCGCATTTACCAGGGTTGGGGCAAAAGCGCAGGTTTCAGTGGTTTTTTTGTGATCAGGTTTGAACGGAGTTTGAGTAAAACAGGCACGTTTGCGGGCGATAAAACATCTACTGCCGATAGTATCAAAAACGACGGAGGCACGGGCATTTATGCAGGGTTCAAATTCAACAAAGGCGAAAAGTTAACCATAAGGATAGGTACATCGTTTACCAGTTTGGACGGGGCACGCAAAAACCTGCAAGCCGAAATGCCCGGGTTTGATTTTGAGAGGGCTGTAGCAAAAAGCAAATCAAGATGGGAAAAAGCTTTAGGGCAGATAAGCATTTCAACAAACAGCGAACAGGATAAACGGATCTTTTATACATCATTTTATCACGCCATGCAGCATCCGCGCCTTTTTAATGATGTAGATGGCAAGTATCCGCGGTTTTCTGGTAATTACCAGATCGAAAAATTATCTAACGGTAATTATTATGATGATTTTTCGATGTGGGATATTTACCGGGCGCAATTGCCATTGTTTGAGATCCTGAATCCGGTTTTGATCAATAACCTGGCAAAATCACTGATCCTGAAAGGTAAGCAAGGTGGTTGGATGCCTGTATTCCCGTGCTGGAACAGCTATACATCCGAAATGATCGGCGATCATACAGTTTCGGTGATCAGTTCGGCATATTTAAAAGGAATTACTGATTTTGATGCTAAGGATGCTTACCAGATTTTAAGGCGTAATGCTTTTGAACTGCCTGCTAACAGGGCCGATTATGTGGAAGGCAAAGGCCGCAGGGCACTGGATAGTTATTTGAAATATCAGTACATCCCCTTAGAAGATAGTGTACGTGATGCCTTCCACAAAATGGAACAGGTGAGCCGTACCATGGAATACGCTTACGATGATTATGCGCTGGCGCAATTTGCAAAAGCTTTAAAAAATACTGCCGATTATACGGCGCTTAGCAAACGGGCAAAATATTATACCAATGTGTTTGATCCGTCAACGGGGTTTGTCCGCGGTAAACATCTTGATGGCAGTTGGGTATCTCCCTTTGATCCGGATAAAAAGGCAACTTATATTACAGAAGGCACCGCACGTCAATACACGTTTTATGTGCCGCAGGATGTGCCTGGTTTGGCAAAGCTGATGGGTGGTACAAAAAAGCTTGAACAATCTTTAGATAGCCTGTTTGAAAAGGGCGAATACTGGCACGGCAATGAGCCGGGGCACCAGATTCCTTTTATGTATAATTATACGCCATCGCCATGGAAAACACAAGCAGCCGTACGCAAGATCTTAGCTACCGAATACAGCGATGGTCCCGGTGGTTTGGGAGGAAACGATGATGCCGGTCAGATGTCGGCCTGGTATCTGTTTGCATCGATGGGTTTTTACCCGGTAAACCCGGTTTCGGGCGAGTACCTGCTGTGTTCGCCGTTGTTTGATAAAATTGTTATTACACTTCAAAATGAAAGAAAGTTTGAGATCATTTGCCATAAATCAAGTCCGAAATCAATGTATATCAGTGCAGTGAAATTGAATGGCAAAATAATGCCCGATAATTTTATCCGTTACAGCGATATCAGGAACGGCGGCAAACTTGAAATATATATGAATGATAAACCGGGGAGTAACTGGGCAGTTAAACCGGCAAATCAGCCTAAAGGGATGTAATGAAATAAGCAGGGGAAAGGGATTTTTAAAATCCCCTCTCGAACTGCTGTGTACACATTTTAAAAAAGGGAAATGTCATTTCGATAGAGCAAGGGCGGGCTGAGTGGTGGAGCGAAAGAGAAATCTTCTACATCAGGCTCTACAACTATAGCTGTAAAAGCAGGGCGTAGAAGATTTCTCCTCACCTCCTGCGCACAAATTCCACCTTGGTTCGTCGAAATGACATTTTTTATTTTGTTGAAACCTTTTAAGAGCAAACCCTGCTTCCCTGTAAAAATCAGATGACTTAGGTGCATTTTTCCCGGAAATATGTAAATTGTCATCAACCAAAAACATACCTATGAATTCTCGTCGTGATTTTTTGCAGAAACTGGGCTTATCTGCCCTGGCCCTGCAGCTTGCCCCGCTTTCGGGTTGGGCAGCAGGAGCAGATAATGTTGAACCACCTTATGACGGCCCACTATTACGTGTGGCCATCTTGGGGCTTGGAGGTTACGGAACTATGGTTGCAGAGGCTATGCGGAAATGTACCAAAGCTAAACTGGTAGGCGTGGTCAGTGGTACGCCATCAAAAGTTAAGGCATGGCAAAGTAAATATGGTATCCCCGAAAAAAACTGCTACAACTATGAGAATTTCGATAACATAAAAAATAATCCGGATATCGATGCCGTATATGTTATTACCCCAAACGGGCTGCACCATGATTTTGTGATCAGGACAGCGGCGGCAGGTAAACATGCTATATGCGAGAAGCCAATGGCGGTTAATGCGCAGGAGGGACAGGCAATGGTTGATGCCTGCAAAAAGGCCAATGTAAAACTGCTGGTAGGCTACCGCATGCATTTTGAACCCAAAACGCTTGAAGTGATCAGGATGCGGCAAAGCGGGGAGTTTGGAAAGATCAGGTTTTTTCAGGGACAATGCGGGTTTACCATTGGCGATCCTACACAATGGCGACTGAATAAAAAACTGGCCGGCGGCGGATCAATGATGGATATAGGCATTTACGCTATCAACGGCGCACGTTACATGACGGGGGAAGAACCGATATGGGTTACCGCACAGGAAACCAAAACCGATCCGGTGAAATTTAAGGAAGGAGTTGACGAAACTATCCAGTTTCAGTTTGGCTTTCCGAGCGGGGCGGTAGCTTCTTGCCTGTCCACCTACAATATGAACAATCTCGATCGCTTTTTCCTTGATGGAGAAAAAGGCTTTGCCGAAATGCAGCCTTCTACCGGTTACGGGCCAATCAGAGGTCGTACCCACTTGGGAGAGCTTAACCTGCCTGTTACCACCCATCAAACCGTTCAAATGGATGAGATGAGTGAAATTATATTTAATAACAAGAAGCCAGTTGTACCTGTGAACGGCGAAGAAGCTGTAAAAGACCTTAAGATTATTGATGCCATTTATCTCGCCGTTAAGACCGGAAAAAAAGTGGAAGTGAGTTTGTAGCAGGCTGGGTAAAGTGTACCGGAGGTGCCTTCGGTTTGATGTGTCATATTTAGCAGAACCTGTAACAAGCTGCCGGCGTGCTCATCTAAATATAAAAACTTAGAAAAAACATGAGCACCAAAGAAACATTTTCAATTAACGGTGAAGCGTTATTGGGAAAGATAAAAGAAATAATTAACGAAGGTAAAGCCAGCAGGATCACCATTTCTGATAAACATGGTAAAGAGCTAATGACTTTTCCTTTAAGCGTAGGCCTTTTTGGGATGATACTGGCACCGGTATTTGCTGCTGTAGGCACCCTGGCCGCCCTGGTTACAGAATGTACCATAACTGTAGAACGGGAAGAGGAAGATAAAGAAGATACACCAAAAGAATAAGGTATCTTCCCTTATACAATATTACTGAATAACAAAAAGGCCGGGTATCCGGCCTTTAGTTTAAATATTCGGTAAAAAAATCAATTGTCCTTTTCCAGGCTAATTCTGCTGCGGCTTTATCGTAACGTGGAGTAGTGTTATTATGAAAACCATGATTGGCATTTTCATAAATAAAAGCCTGATATTTTTTGCCGTTTTCTTTTAAGGCTTTTTCATAGGCCGGCCAGCCATCTGTAATGCGGGTATCCAGTGATGCATAGTGCAGCTGTAGCGGCGCTTTAATTTTAGGAACATCTTCAAGGGCCGGCTGACTTCCGTAAAATGGAACAGCGGCAGCCAAGTCGGGAATACGTACGGCCATCATATTGGCAATTCCTCCGCCATAGCAAAAACCTACAACACCCACTTTACCATTGCAGTCTTTATGGTTTTTCAGGTATTCGAAGGCAGCTATAAAATCTTCTTCCATTTGGCCCTTGTCCCTTTTGGCTTGCATGGCGCGCCCTTCATCATCATTGCCGGGGTAACCACCCAATGGACTTAGCGCATCGGGAGCAAGTGTAATAAAGCCGGCGAGGGCGGCGCGTCTGGCTACATCTTCTATATATGGGTTTAGTCCCCGGTTTTCATGAACAACTACAATGCCTCCCAATTTTTTCTTTGCGTCGGCAGGCTCTGATAGCAGGCCTTTAATTGTTCCGCCGCCTTTGGGTGAGGGGTAGTTGATATAGCCTGATTTCAAATGCGGATCATCAGATTTCACTTCTGCGGTTGAATGGTAATCGGGCATCATGAAACTCATCAATGCAGTTACCGTTAAACCGCCTACTGCATACAAGGACAGTTTTTGCATAAAAGCGCGCCTGTCGAGACGATTATGTGCATAATCATCGTACAGGTCAAACACTTCCTGTTTGATGTCTTCTCTTTTAATTTGGTTCATATTGCTGGAGGCTTTGTTCAAATTTACCGGTTAGGTTTTGCTTAGGGTGTAACAGTCTCGTTACCAGTAATGTTTTGTGTCGAATTTCTGGACGTGTCCATGTATTGTATTTTACGTCTCTCCCCGAAGTAGAGGCTACAGATTGATACCCCAAAGCTTACTGTAACTGCCGGGCTGCCTGCCGGGTAGTGCTTAGGTAACAGATAATCAATAATAAGCCAGGGGCAATCAGTACGGGCAAGCCAAAGTCCTTTGCCATCAGGGCACCGGTGAGGCAGCCACCTAAAAAGCCCGTTATGGTTATTGTTTGGTTTTTTAAAGCGCCGAGGCTAACAGTGTTTTTGAATAGAGAAAAGAGCAGGCTGCCAAGATCAAGCGAAGCCTGGGTTACGTTACCGGTCATCATAGTTGTGGGGCCATAGGTTTCTTTGGCATAGAGTTTACCAAAGGCGTTTTGAAGGCCCATGGCAAATACCACCATCATTGCTGTAAAGTGTACGCTCCAGTAGGCCATTGAATAAAACTTCGCGGACATTGCAAAGATGCCGCTCATGAGTAGCAGGATCCCTTCAATAAATAACAGCCGGTACCTTTTACCCGCTTCCGCGCCTATTTGTCCGCCGGTTATTACCGCTGCAACAAAAACAGGAAAGGAGAGTAATTTAATCCAGGCTTGCGGATCAGACCCGTTAATGATCTGGTAAGCAAATACAATAAAATTGCCGGTAACATGTGCCGAGAACATGGAGTTTGCTGCCACAAAAGTTACGGTATCACAATAGCCGGCAACAGCACTTAGCAGGATGGTTACATACCAAATGTTATTTGAGTTTTCCATTGATGTATTAAAAAGGCAAATCGTTGCTTCTAATGGCAAAATAGTCAATATTTTCTGCAAACGAATAGTTGACAAAAAGGTTCGTGTCTCCGCAGGGGCCTCCGTGAGTTTAAGTTTACCCACAAATTCACCAACGTGAAATTTCAATAGGAGGCACCTACGGAGCCAAAAAATATCCTCTTTTAAGGCTATAAACACGTGGCCCCACTGGGGCCGTTAAGGTTTTACAACATAATGAGGCTTAAGGACAGATGCACCAGAGGTGCAAAAGGTTTGTAGCATAAAAAGTATAGAAATATCCTTTGCCTCAGAGAGGCAAAACAAAACGCCTTACTGATTAAGCTACAAAGCAATTTCGTGGGTTAACTTAAACTCATAGAGGACCCTGATGTATCCGTTAATTTTTTTTAGATCATTTTATGGAAACGCTTAAATCTCCGCATCCTGTAGGAAATAAGCATCCATGAAAAAGATAATTTCCTTTCCCTTATTAGTAATTATGCTGTTTGTATTGTGCATAACAACAGTTTGTGCGCAGAGCCCTCAGCTTACTGTTGATGGTAAAAGCAATAGCGGCGTTAAGCTGCAGCAGTTAAAGGTTGATGTTGCTATTTACGGTAACATTAGCCGCACCACCTGGCAAATGACTTTCTTTAATTCAACTTCGCGCATTTTAGAAGGCACATTGGTGTTTCCGTTAAAGGATGGTATTAGCGTTAGCCGTTATGCCCTCGATATTAATGGCAAAATGCGGGAGGCCGTACCTGTTGACAGGGGCAAGGGAACCGTAACCTTTGAGGCTATTGAACGTCGCAGGGTTGATCCGGGTTTGCTTGAAAAGGTAGAAGGTAATGCATTCCGTACGCGTATTTATCCTATTAATCCCAATAGTACCCGTACGGTGATTATTGGTTATGAAGAAGAGATTCCCCTGGCTGATAAAGATAACCTGAAGTTTACGCTGCCGCTTAATGTTAAAGATACTGTCGAAAAGTTTTCGCTCAATGCATCGGTTATTCAAAATGCCGAAGCCCCGGTTGCCGAAGGGGAAGACGATATACTGCATTTTGACAACCATCATAATACATATTCGGCATCTGTTGAAAAAAGCAATTATGTGCCAGATCATGCTCTGTCGTTTTTAATCCCTAAACCTGCCGGGGCAAATGAGGTAATGTTGCAGGCCCAGGGTAATAAGTACTATTATTTTATCAATACGTCGTTACAGTCGCAGTCGGTGAGCAAACCGCTTCCTCATCGTATTGGTTTGCTGTGGGATGCTTCTCTAAGCGGGGCCAATCGCGATAGTAAAAAAGAGTTGGCGCTGCTGGATGCCTATTTTAAAAAAGTAAATAATGCAGAGGTAAACCTTACCATATTCAGCAACAAAGTGATCAGTACTAAAAGTTATCCTGTACGTAACGGCGACTGGGCCGAGCTGAAAAATGTGCTTGAGCACGTTACTTACGATGGCGCCACCAATTTTGGCAATATCAATCTGGCTCAATATCCGGCAGATGAATTTCTGCTCATGAGCGATGGTCATCAAACCTTTGGCGAAAAAGCTTTGAAATTGATTAATAAGCCGGTTTATTGTATTAATTCATCTTCAACAGCCGACTATAGCAATCTTAAACTCATCGCCCTTAAAACACATGGAGAACTGGTTGACCTTACCGGAGGCGATACCGATAAAGCGCTGAGCAAACTAACCACCCGCTCGCTGCATTTTTTGGGGATCAAAGCCGGGGCTACTGTGGAAGAAACTTATCCCTCATTGCCTGTCGCGGTTGGCAATTCATTTTCGATAGCTGGTATCACCCGTAACCCCAACCAAAATATTACACTGCAATACGGCTATGGCGATAAAGTTAGCTTTGAAAAAACGGTTACACTTGATTTGGCGACCAACGCAGTTGAAGGGGTAGATGTAGCCAAACTATGGGCGCAAAAAAAGATCAGTGAGCTGGATATTAACTATGATGCCAACCGGCAGGAGATTGAATCGCTTGGTAAACGTTTTGGGATCATCACCCGCAATACTTCGCTCATTGTATTAGAGAATGTGAGCGATTATATACAATATGGCATTGAGCCACCTGCCGAATTACAAGCCCAGTACGATGCCATTATGAAGCAACGCGGTCCGGTTAATGAGCCGGTACGCGAAAACCTTACCGCAGCTTATACCACGGAAACCGAACTTGCTAAATGGTGGGATACGAAAGTTGAAGCGGAGCCGAAACCCAAATTAAAAAATGAAAACGACAAGGCCCGTACCCCACATGCCAATGCTACTTTGCCGGTTGCAGAGGCTGTGGCAAATCCCCCGGGCACGGCGCAGCCATCGGCAGCTGCCGGATATTCTGCAAATGCGGCCCCGCCAAATTCCAATCAGCTTAGTGAGGTTGTTGTGGTAGGATACGGTGTGCAAAGAAAGACATCGACCACCGGTTCTGTTACAACAATACAAAACGACCAGGTTAATACACAGCTTGCAGGCAGAGTACCAGGAGTCCTGGTAACCACCTCCGGTTCGGCCGGTTCAAATGCTGATGTACGGGTGCGAGGTACGGCAAGCGCTAATGCGCCTGCGCCACTGTATATTGTTGATGGAGTAGCAACTTCGTCTATAAATAATATAAATCCTAACGATGTTGGATCGGTACAGGTTTTAAAAGATGCCAATGCTACGGCTATCTACGGTGCAAGAGCCGCCGGTGGAGTTGTAGTGATCAATACGCGGACCAGCCATGGCAGCGCTGTCCGTGCAGATTCTGTTGCCAGACCTGCAAATGCAAACGGTGGCATCAGCGTTACCTACAATCCAGCTGCCGCCGATTACTTAAAAATTATCCAAAAAACAGATAAGGCTGCGCAGTACCAAAAATACCTGGAGTTACGGGCTTCATTGAGCGGCAATCCTGTTTATTATTTTGATGTGGCCGATTATTTTATAAAAACGGGCAATACAGAACTGGGTACGCGGATCCTGAGTAACCTTGCCGAGCTTGACCTGGGGAGCTATGAACTATATAAAATGCTGGGCTATAAACTAAAACAGCTTGGCGATTTTGAAGGTGAAGTGTTTGCCTTTAAAAAAGTCACCGAACTGCGCCCGCTCGATCCGCAAAGCTACCGTGATTACGGCCTGGCCCTTGATGATGCCGGCGAACATCAAAAAGCACTTGAGGTGCTTTACACTGCCATGACCAAAAGCTATACCGGCGAAGCAGATAATTTATATCGTGGTATTCAGGAGGTGTTTTTGCCCGAAATAAACAGGATCATAGCGCTTAATAAAGGCAAACTTAACATTTCAGCAATTGACAAAAAGCTGATCAAACCTTTGCCGGTTGATATCCGCATTGTGATGGATTGGAATATGAACAACACGGATATTGATCTTTGGGTAACGGACCCTAATAATGAAAAGTGTTTTTACAGCCATAACCGCACAGCAATAGGCGGCAGGATCTCGCACGATATGACACAGGGTTTTGGCCCGGAGCAATTTTTATTGAAGAAAGCTGTTAAAGGGACTTACAAAATAGAGATTAACTATTTTGGTGACCGCCAGGCCACCATTGCGGGGCCAACTACCGTTATGGCCGAAATGTTTACGCATTACGGAACTCCTGATGAGAAGAAAGAGATTATTGTATTGCAAATGAAGAAAGGCGCAAACGGCACTGTTTACATTGGCGACCTGGACTTTAAATAGATGATTGGGCGTGATCCAGGCCCGATTGTAACAGTAGAGCTCCGTTAACAGCGGGGCTCTTTTTTATTATTAGAGCCCACACCTTTATACTACCAATGAATTTAGATCAATGCCCTTTTCCAAAGTTTTTTTCGCCAGCTTCAACGGCCATATCAACCCGGTTTTCGTCGGGAGGTTTAGGGCATGAATAGCCGCTGCTGAAAGCGCAGTATGGATTATAGGCTTTATTGAAGTCGATAACGATAGAGCCGTTTTTGATATCTTTAGTTGTAAGATCGATATACCGGCCGCCACCGTAAGTTTCCGATCCATTGGTAGCATCGGTAAAAGGCAGGAACAGGTAATTACTGAAAGCAGGGTTTTGCGACAGGGCTATGCTTTTGTAAATGGTTAACTGCATAGGTTTACCTTTAAGCGTAAAGGAAAGCTGGGCGTAACGTATGTATTGACTGCCAGTACCGCTGAAGGTAGGTATTATAAAAGTTGATTGATTGGTAAGCAATTCGGCTTTGGCAGTTACACGGTAGGTGCTGTCGGCGTCATAAAACCTTAAAAATTGAAGGTCATCCTGTTTAAGTGGAGATCGTGGATCTTTTAAAAAATCATTCTTGTAATTTTGCCTGAAGGCAGCAATTTGTTCCTTATGGTTTTGCGCAAAGCTGTGTTGGCCGATGAAAAAGACAAATAGGAGAGTAATGAAGTATTTCATGTGTATCGCAGGGATTAGGCTCAAAGATAAGGTAGACGCAGGTCAAAAAAAAGTGTCATTGAGGGGGGGACAAAGCAATCCTAAACCTTGTCCCATCAGGGTCTCTCGTAGAATTAAATTTACCCACAAAATTCACCAACCTGAAATTTCAATAGGAGGCACCTACGGAGCCAAAAAACATCCTCTTTTAATGCTATAAACACGTGGCCCCTATGGGGCCGGTAATATTTATAACATAACGAATATGGTCGATTTGCCAAGCGGCCTTAGAGAGGCCACGTGTTTATAGACAAAATTCAGACAGATATTGGACTCCAGCGGAGTCTCGTGATCGTAAACTTGCTTTCCAAACACTGCTTAGCGAGCATTTAGATTTTGTGGGTAAACTTAAACTCGTAGAGGACCCTAATGTTCCTGCTGTGATTGGGAGACTGTTATATAACGCGCAAAAAGCAGGCGTGCCTGCTTGGCGAAAACATCAGGGTCCTCTGCGAGAGAGACCCTGATGGAACGTTAATGACGAGTTTAATAATATGCTGTATAACGTTAAATCACCCCATCAATAAAAAACGCATTGATCCCTTCCACATCGCTCAAATGTGTGGTTATCCGGCTGATCTTACCATCAGTAATATCACAAACTATGGCTACCTGCTCATCCAGGATCAAATCGCCACGGCTGGCAGTATTGTGAAGTGACAGGGCTACACTATCCAATCCGTATAAAATGTGGTTTAACTGAACCATTACCCCAAAATCACGCAGCTGACCTGCACGTTTAATCACAGCATCGGCACCAACAGCAGGGCCCGAAAGCAGGCTTGTTCCCGGCAGGGTCCAGGTAACATCATTGGTAAAGGCCGAGCGCATAAGTTCCCAATCACGATTTTTTAATCCTGTTAAAAACTTATTGGCTAATTGTTTTTTTATTTCTTCGGTGGTTTTCATGATGATATGTTTTAGGTATTAGTTAAGAGGCTCGGCTGCAGGAAAATCTACCGGAACTTCGGTATTTGCAAATACATAGTTGGTATATACACGTATAGTAATAAAGGCAATAAGGTCCATCAGGGCCGCTTCATCAAAACCGGCTGCGTAGAAGTTATTTAGTGAAGTTTCATCGCCTTTACCTTTATTTTCAACAATTGATTTGGCTAAACCGATGATAGCGTTCAGCTTATCATCAGCAGTGTGGCCTCTCCTGATATCCAGTGTTTGCTCTTTGGTAAAGCCGCGTTTCATGGCCAGCATACTATGGCCGGCTAAGCAATAGGCACAGCCGTTTAGTTCAGAAACAATGAGGGCAATAGCTTCCCTTTCTTTAGGGGTAAATATGCTTTTGCTCATGTCATCCTCCATATCCATAAACATTTTAAGTGCAGGTGCTGAGTACCCCATAGTGGCATAAAGGTTAGGCACTTTACCAACGCGTTTTGTGAATGTATCAAACATTACCTGTGCTTCGGTACTTACCTGTTCGCGGGTGGGGACATTTATAGTTTTCATGATTATATGCTGGTTTAAGATTATTTACTTGTTGATTTACGTTTAAGATAAAGCTGTGCGGTTTCGCTCATGGTGATGATGGCACCGCCAAGGATCACGATATCTTTAATAACCAAACGACCGCGACCTGACAGGTATGGGAAGCCCCATTGGTTATCGGTTAAATGTGGTACCCAGCTTTCGGGCGTGGTGATCAGGAAGGAAAGCGTGCCCAAAGTCATGATAAAGACCAGTATACTGGCAATCATACTTGGTATTGGCGCAACTTTATAAAGTGCAACCAAAATACCAAGCGCTACCAGCATAATACCCAGACCAATTGAAAAGCCATAGGTGTTATTTTCGATATTCCACTGGTGGTTGGCGGCTATCAGTTCGCCTTCTTTGTTCATGTGTTTTTTGTATTCGGTTGGATGATTGTAAAAGAATGACATTACCGGGCTGTTAGCCACAAAGGGCACAACGCCATCGGCTTCGTAAGTGAAAAACTTAAGGCCACCTATCCAAAGGAATACGACTACGATGCCGAAACGAACGGCTTTTTTACCAAGCTGATCAAGGCCGGCTATGGTGTTTATGATTGAAGTTTTCATGTTGTTGTTTTTTGATGAAGCAAAACTACAACGCCATGAGCACCCCCAACATGGACGAAACGGGGTTTTATTTGTACAAATCCGCGACGATGGAGATGCCTGTTTTATCGCGAAATGTTTGCGGCGATATTTTAGTGAACTTTTTAAATACCCGGCTAAAATAAAATTCGTCCTGAAACTTCAGGTTATAGGCAATTTCTTTGATGCTTTGCCGGGTTAAATGAAGCTGCTTTTTTGCCTCAAGGATCAGCCGCTCCTGGATGAGCTGTGAAGGCGATTTGCGGAAATATTTTGTACAGCGCCGGGTTAAATTATCAGAAGATATAGCCAGTAACGAGGCATAATCTGATGGTTTATGCAGATCAAGGTAATGCTGGTTAAGCAGTGTCCGGAACTTTTCCATCATTTCGTCTTTTTGGGGCTTATCCTGATCACTGTTGATTGCATTTATTTTTATGCTGCTGGCCTTAGCCAAAAAAAGCTGCAGATAGGCCCGCAATACAATTTCAGAGGGTGGCGGCTGCATAAATTCATCGTTCATCTGCATCAGTAACAACTCAAACACTTTTACATCCTGCGGGGTAAGTGCAACTATAGGGTCAAGATAGATATTGTTGAATAACAATCCGTTGCAGGCTACTTCTTCGCGGTGGTACTCGATACAATAAAAATCACTGTGAAACTGTAAGATATTGCTTTTTATGGCGCGGCACTCATCTACATAAATAATCTGCAGTGGGGTCGAAAACAATAACACCGGGCCTGTAAAAGGGAATGCTCCAAAATCTGCATGAAAGATACCCGATCCTTCAGGAACCAGGTAAACGGTGTATTCAGAAAACTGGGCAGGTGTACATAAAATATCTTCCCGTACATCCTGTAACCCAAGTAAAAACTCGCCTGCTTTATCGCGGATTGCTTTCAATGGCCAATGATTTATGGCACTAATATAAATATACTCTGCTTTATAGCGGCAACCACTTTTATGGGTTGAGTTTTCGCTCAAAAAAATTACAAAAAACCAATAGATGCAGCTGTTTTGTTGCCGCCTTCTATCATGCAAGTTCAAGCGAAAAACGCTTGAACTATAATCCAGGTAAGAGCCCATGCAATAGTGGCTAAGCCGTTATTAGTTACAACACTATAAGTGTTCAGAAGATGAAATTATCTCTAAAAAAAGTATGTCATTGCGAGCGTAGCGTGGCAATCTCGTAGCCAATGCATGTCCGCTCTGTATAGCTACGAGATTGCTTCGTCGTACCTCCTCGCAATGGCGAAATTGTAAGTTATTGATTATTAAGATTGTTTTTTTTTTTTTGATCGGTTTTATAACATGGGCGTTGCCTGCGGCCCGGGCTGTACGCTTATACTGCACCGGCCTTAGCCACAAGGCCGGTATCCGCTCCCATCCCTAACGCAACCCAACACACTATCTCTAAAATATATTTTACACCTCATCACGATTTTTCCAGGGCTTCTTATGCAAGTTCAAGCGTCTTTCGCTTGAACTATGATCAAAGTAAGCGTCCACGCTTACGTTAATAACATAATGCGGGAGCGTGGACGCTCCATTAAGGCCAACGATCAAGCGTAGACGCTAAATCGTGCGAATGTTAAACGCTTACTCTAAGTATCTCCTCCAAAGCCCCGCACAAAACGCCAATCTCTTCCTCTGTATTATAATAGTGTACCGAAGCCCTTACAATATTGCTCAGGTGGTTTTTATTCATGTAGATGAGTGTAGATACTGCTTTGCCAACCGATACATTGATATGCTTTTCGGCGAGTTTGTTTTTTACTGCTGCAGCATCCAGCCCTTCAACAGAAAAGGTTACAATGCCACATAACTGGTCGCCAAAATCATGAACGGTTATGCCGTTAACTTCTTTTAGTTTGCTGCGCAGCAAGCCGGCTAAATGTTGTACGCGTTGCCAGGTACGGCCAACGCCGATGTTAAGGGCATATTCAACCGCCTTGCCAAGGCCCAGGGTTAAAGCGCGACTTTTTTCATACACCTCAAAACGGCGCGCATCATCACGCGGTTTAAAATCTGTTTCGGTTACCCATTGTGTGGTAAAGCCATCCATAAAAAACAGCTTCAGTTTATCCTGAATTTCTTTGCGGACGTACAGAAACCCTGTGCCCCTTGGTGCACGCAAATACTTCCGGCCGGTTACGGCCAGCATATCACAGCCAATGGCCTGTACATCCAGCGGTACGTGGCCTACGCTTTGACAGGCATCAAGCAGGTACAAAATATTATGTTTACGTGCTATCCTGCCTATCTCCTCAACCGGGATCATGCTGCCGGCAGTTGATGGGATATGCGTAACCGCTATTAGCTTTGTTTTGGGGCCAATAGCATCTTCAAAAGCTTTGAGCTGAAAATTACCATGCTCATCATTAGGGATCACTTTAAACTCAACACCCATTGTTTTTTGAGCATGCAGTAAACCAATCAGGTTGGTTACATACTCCATTTCGCAGGTGATGATCTCATCGCCGGGTTTAAAGTCAATACCGTTAAAGGCCAGCCACCAGCCAATGCTGGCATTTTCAACAATGGCAATTTCATCTTTGCGGGCATTGATGAGCCGGGCTATAAGGCTATAGGTGTTTTCAAGCTCTTCGCGGTAAGTGTACTCGGTTTCGTAGCCGCCGTTTTGAGCTTCTTCGTACAGATAATCTATTACTGTATTAACCACTACATCAGGGTGCAGGGATGAGCCGGCATTGTTAAAGTGGATAGTTTTTGTTGTGCCCCGGGTTTCGGCCCTTAGCTGCTGTACTTCCTGTTCGCTTAGTATATTTTCCATAAAGTTGAGAGGTTGTTTTTTTACTGTAGAGACGCATAATTGCGTCTCCCGCGTGCAATTTAAAATGGTTAATGTTTGGCAAAGCAGCTTGTCCTGCGAGAGACGCAACTATGCGTCTCTACAAAAAATAAAAAAGCTATTAGTTATTAGTGAAATTTATTTCCATCATGATATCCGCACGTTTGTAGGTGCCCGGTTCAACCGGTATTTCGGTGAAACCGAGTTTGCGGTAAATATGAATAGCGTTTTCAAGCACCCGGCTCGAAAACAGGATCAGTTTTTTTACGCCCAGCTCGCGCGCTTTGTCAATCCCGGTCTGGCATAAAAACTGACCGGCGCCCGCTCCGCGATTCTCTTTATCTACCGCCATTTTGGTAAGCTCATAAACACCGTCCTCAATATATCGCAGCGCTACGGTGCCAATAATTTTTTCATTTGAGGTGACAAAGTAAATGCTGCCGCCCGTCTTAATGATGGCTTCGTCGGGGTTTTCCAAAACCCATTTATCAAAAGGTTCAACGGTGAAATATTCTTCAAGCCATGCCTTGTTAAACTTTTCAAAGTAGGGAGCGTGCTGAGGCTGGTAATCGATAACCTGTAGTTCCATGTGCTTAATTATTTGATCAATACAAAATAAAAGCATAACACAATAGCAAAACAGATGCAGTTTTATTAATTTTGAGCATAACAGATTTTTGTATGGAAAGCCCGGCAGTTAGCACAGATCATGATTTCTTATATGCTCAGATAGCCTCCCGCATTGAAAAGCAGATCAAACAAAACCTGCTTAAGTCTGGTGATAAGCTGCCATCTGTAAGGATGCTAAGCCAGGAGCAAGGCATTAGTCTCAGTACCGCCTATAAAGCTTATGTTGAGCTGGAGAATATGGGGCTGATTGAAGCCCGTACTAAATCTGGCTATTATGTAAAATACCTGCCGGCACGTTTTACGAGTGTGCCCGAGGCAAAGCTGCCGGTAAAAAAAGCAGGGGAGGCCAGCGTTGCTGAAATGATAGCCATGGTTTACCGCAACATGTCTGAAGACAGCGTGCTGCAACTGTCACGCTCATCGCCGCCGTTAAGTTTGATCCCGCTGGCCAAGCTCAGCAAATCTATGATGGAGTCTATCCGTAATAGCCCCTCTGGTAATATCACTTATGAAAACCCGCAGGGTAATATCTCTTTGCGCAAACAGGTTGCCAAAAATGCCTTTAACTGGGGAGGTAATATTACTGAAGATGATGTTGTGACCACGCAAGGCTGCCTGGAAGCGCTGATATTTTGCCTGCGCGCGCTTACCAAACCCGGCGATACCATAGCTATTGAAAGCCCCACTTACTTTGGTATTTTCAATGTGATGCTGAGCCTTGACCTGAAAGTATTAGAGATTCCCGTTAACCCGGATACCGGCCTCGATCTGGAATACCTGGAACGGGCTATGGATGAAGAGCCTGTAAAAGTATGCTTGTTTGTTACCAATTTCAGCAACCCCATAGGTGTTTGCATGACAGACAAGCGCAAGCTGCAGTTGGTGAGTATGCTTGCCAAAAGACAGGTGCCTTTAATTGAGGACGATATTTATGGTGAGATTTATTTTGGCAAAAGCCGTCCGCGTACCTGCAAAAGTTATGATAAAGAAGGGTTGGTGATCCTTTGCTCGTCGGTTTCCAAGTCAATTGCACCGGGGTACAGGGTGGGCTGGTGTATACCACCGGCAAGGTTTAAAGAGCAAATATTAAATATCAAAATGATGCATTCTATAGCATCAGCAACACCTACGCAGGCCGCAATCGGTCATTTTTTTGAAACCGGAAGATACGACCTGCACATGAGGCATTTGCGTAAAGCGCTGTATACCCAATGCCTTCGGTATACGCACGCCATAGCAACGCATTTTCCGCCAGGAACCAAAATAAGCCGACCGCAAGGCGGTTATGCCCTTTGGGTTGAGCTGGATAGAAAGGTTAATGCCTTTGAGCTTTATCAATTAGCCATGGAGCATAACATCAGTATAGCCCCCGGCCAGATCTTTAGTATAGACGGCCGTTTTAACAATTTTATCCGCATTAGTTTTGGTTTAGCTTTTGATGATGTTGTGGAGGAGAGTTTTAAGGTATTAGGGAAATTAGTGAGCAGTTTAGTTTTTCGATAAGATATATACAGCTATTTGATAAAAATGTATTAAGGATTTACGGGCGGAGCCCGCAATTTGAAGGCGGATAATTTTAGGTTATCTGCCTTTTGTTTTTAGTTTTGGATTATTATTGTTATTAATACAGGTAAATAGTTAATTTTCTCTATATTAATGCTTTGTGTTTTTGTAGTGTGCTGTTCAGGTAGTAACTGAAGTATCATAAGCAATCCCCCTTTATCATGAAATTTAAACTTTTGCTGTTATGCTTTGCAGCTTTATTTATTACAGGCAATATAAATGCTCAATCCTCAACAACTTTATTAACACAGGTTCAAAAAAGTAAGGCCGATACCGGAAAGGTAAAACTATTGCTTGCTTTGAGCCGGGTTATCCTGCTTAAATCGGGCGCAGGGTCAAAAGAGATTGATAGCTCTTATCGTTTTATGAAACAGGCCGAACAATTAAGCATTCAGCTCAATGATATTAAAGGCCAGGGACATACCGCATTAATGGCGGCTATGATTAGTAACAAAAAAGGCGATCACAACGGCGGGGAAAGCCTGGCGCAAAAAGGTTTTGCATTATTTAAAAGTATAAACGATTTACCCGGTATAGCCGAAGCGTACGTTATCATCGGACAGCGCTTTAGCAATGACGGAACGGATCTGGATAAAAAAATAGCCTATTATAAAAAAGCTATCGATATTTTTTTGAAGGCAGGCATAACAGAGCGGGCAGCAACAACTATGACAGATCTTGGCGACTTGTTAACGGTACAGGGAAAATACGAAGAGTCGCTGAAGAACCTCCGTGCCGCGCTTAACTTATATAACAGTATTGGTTTTAAAGACCTTCAGGGTTTATATGATTTGCTTGGTACCGATTTAACTTATCTGGGCGACGCTGATAATGCCCTGAAATATGAACTTATGGCTATCAGGTTGGCCGAAGCCCGAAAGGATAACTCCCTGCAAATGTGTACTATTTATAATCGTTTCGCATTATCATACTATACATTACGTAAATGGAACCAGGCCCTGATTTATTTTGACAAAGCCATTACCGTCGCGAAAAAGTACAATGATTCTGTTTCTATTGTGGTTATTACAGGTAACGAGGCGATGGCCTATTATAAACTTGAGCAGCCCGTTGCTGCTTTAAGCAAACTGAAAGTGCTTAATAACTACGCCTCTTTAATTAATAATCCGGATAAAAAAATAGAGATGTATTACGTCTACTGCCTGGTGTATATTCAGCTGAAGCAGTACAAGATGGCTAAAGTTTACCTGGATAAAATGGATCTTCTAATTAAAGATGCAGGTAATCAAATAACTGAAATTTACAGGAGCCATATAAGCTATCATGTAGCAACAGGAGAATACCAGAAAGCCTATGTATACCTGCAAAAAAATGAAGACGCTTTAAAGAATGGAAAACTGTTGCCCTTTTTAGCGCAAAATCAGTTGTATTGGTTTAAAGCCGATTCGGGACTCGGTAAATACGCAAGTGCCATTAAGCATTACCAACGCTATAAAATGCTTGTTGACTCCAATTACCGATTCGCAAATGATAAACATACCGCCTTTTTGCAAATAGAGTTTGAAACCGAAAAAAAGAATAACGATTTGCAATTGCAGGCTAAAGACATCCAGTTACTTAAAAATAAAGAGCAATTGCAGCATAGCCAGGTGGTTGCAGCACAAACAAGCCGCAATATGTTTATTGGAGGGTCGTGCATGCTTGCTTTGCTCCTTGCTGTTGGATATAACCGTTACAGGTTAAAACAACATGTAAATATGCAGTTGCAGGCTCAGCGAGATGAGATTAACAAGCAAAACCATGCGCTGCAACAACTCAACAGCAAACAGGAAAGATTACTGACCGAAAAAGAGTGGCTGTTGAAAGAGGTGCATCATAGGGTGAAAAATAATCTGCAAATTGTAATGAGCCTGTTAAGCACACAATCTGCATATCTGCAAAGTAACGCCGCGGCTTTGGAAGTAATAACCGAAAGTCAGAACCGTGTTAGTGCCATAGCGCTTATCCACCAAAAATTATACAGTTCAAATAGCGTGGCCGCCATAAAGATGCCAATCTACGTGGCCGATCTGGTCAATAATCTCAGGGATTGTTTTGATACCGAGAAAGGCCGTATCCGCTTCGAATTACTAATTGATCCTATTGAACTTGATCTTACCCAGGCTGTGCCTTTTGGTCTTATAGTTAATGAAGCTGTCACAAACGCCATAAAATACGCTTTCCCTGATTGCGGGGGAATTATTAATATAAGCTTACATCGCATTAATAATAACAGTGTGTTATTAACCATTGCCGATAATGGCAAAGGCTTGCCTGATAATTTTGATTTTAAAAAGGCCACCTCATTGGGTATGGAAATGATGAAGGCACTAAGTAAACAGTTGGGCGGCTCGTTTAATATTAAAGGTTTAACAGGGGTAACTATTGCTATTGAGTTTCAAATAGAAGAGCTCCGGAGTAAAACCGCCTTTGAATCCGACTAAGCTTTTGTGGCAAAGATGATTTAAAGCTGTGTTATTTACAATGCGTTGTTTCGGCGTGTTTAAATGATTCGTTAAGCAACTGCATTAACACACCGGTATCCACATCGGTTAGTTTTACAATATGTGTGCAGCCGCCGCTTTGCTTGTGCTTTCCTAATTTTTGCAGTAGTTGCTCTTTGCTTTCAAAGCTGGGAAGATAAAGGGTAAGGGAACTTTTGCGAGGTGAAAAAGCAATGAGCGGGGCATCACCTTCGCGGCCGCTTTCATATTTGTAGTGATAGCTGCCAAAGCCTACTATGGCCGGCCCCCACATTTTGGCTTTATGGCTGCTGGCCTCTTCCATCAATTCAGTCAGCTTAAAACTGTCGGCGCGTTTGGTTTCATCGGCAATGGTGTTAATGAAATCGCTTACACTAACTATGGTTTCGGTGGTTTTGTTGGTGTTTTTGGCCATGACTTTATGCTGGATAAAGGTTTAAAACTGACATAAATATATCACGAAAATTTTATTTTATCCCATAGTTTGTTGGCAACAACCTGCTGTATCACCTGCTCGCGATAATTGCGGCTGATGGGGATCCGGTGCTGCCCCATAAAAATATCGTTCCCCTCAATACCTTCAATTTTACCGGTTGATACTATGTAGGATTTATGTACGCGGATAAACAATTTACTATCTAAATTTTGCTCCAAACTTTTGAGATTGAGCAGCGTAATGTATTTGCCTTTGGTGGTAAAAATGGTCACATAGTTTTGCATGCCCTCAACGTACAGGATCTCATCAAAATAGATCTTTTCATACTTGTTGCCACATTTGATGAAGAAGTAACCCTCATCGGCATCCGTTTTAGGCGCGCCCGGCTGGGCCGAATTGTTAAGCAAGCGGTGATAATCTTTAGCCTTATTAGCCGATTTAAAAAAGCGATCGAACGTAATGGGTTTCAGCAAGTAATCAAGCACATTGAGCTGGAAACCTTCGAGCGCATAGCTTGGATAGGCTGTGGTGATGATCACCATGGGAGGCTTCTGCATGATCTTTAAAAAATCGATCCCGTTCATCTTCGGCATCTGGATATCCAAAAATATCAGGTCGATGGACTGATGGTCAAGCAGTTTGATCAGTTCGAGCGGATTCTCGCAGGTACCTGTCAGGTTCAAAAAATCGACCTCGCGTACATAGCTGGCTAACCCTTCGCGGGCCAATGGTTCATCATCAATTATTACGCAGTTCATCATAGGGAAGCCATTTGTAGGGTTGCAGCCGGTTGTTCCAGTTCGGCCAGGGTTAATTGGAGGTGCACCTCAAACCGGTTATCAGTATTTTGGATTTCCAACTTATGCAGCTCAGGATAGATCAGATCGAGCCTGCGTTTTGCATTTTTAAGGCCGATGCCGCCATAATTCACTGCTTCGGTTTCCGGTTCATTGGATGTGCTGTTGGCAACATAAAAATCAAGCTGGTTGTTTGTCAGCTTCAGCTTGATATCAATCCAATTGGAATATTCTGCATCTTTTGATACGTGCTTAAAGGCATTTTCTACAAAGGTCATGAGGATAAAGGGGGCTATGCCTAAATGCCCTGGCATCTGTTCATCTACATCAAAAGAGACGTGTACATTATTATTTTGCCGCAGTTTTTCCAGCTCGATAAAGTTCTCGAGATAGGTGAGTTCTTTTCCTAAGGGAATTTGGTGGTCGTTACACTCATACAGTTGATATCTCAGCAACTCCGAAAATTTGGCCAGCGAAGCTGATGCCACGCCCGGATTTTTATGGATGAGGAAAAATATGGAGTTGATACTGTTGAACAGGAAGTGGGGGTTAAACTGGTATTTCAGGAATTTAAGTTCGGTTTCCAGTTTTTCTTTTTCGAGAAGTTGCTGGCGATGCTGGGTTTGCAGCCAGTTTTTAGTGAGTTTGATGCTCATGCCCAAAGTCATGCTGGCCACGGTAGACGGGAACGACGTATTATAAAATGATGCGAAGTCGGAAGGTTCAACCCCGAACATTTTTTTAACCGAGCAGCCCGCGAAAAAGGCGCTTAAATAATAACCGCCATTAATAAGGGACGATGCGCAGATAACGGTTAGTGAAAGGTAAATTACATATTGGGTAAGGTGACCTTTTTTCATGAATCGAGGCATTAAAAAGTAAAGGTTAAAATACACCGACAGGGCCTGGAAAATAACGTAAGCCAGGATCTTGACACTGTATGCCGAAAAGAACATGGATTTAGCTGCAGCTACGGGGTTAGCTACTGCAATAGTGAACCAAAAATAATGGTACACACACCAAAACGGGATATGGTACAGCTTGTATTTAAACAGCCAGTTTTGGTTTAATGTATCTACTGATAGCCTGTTCATTTTTTCTTTAATTGAGGAGATATTACATCTCAGCCATGGTATTGACTCACCCCGACATCGCTGCGCTCGTCACCCCTCTCCCCGCTTTGCGGAAAGAGGAGGTTCTAAATTTTTTACCCTCTTTGCGGCGTAGCCGGAGAGAGGGTGGTCCAGCGAAGCGTAGACCGGGTGAGTCGACTATACGCCATGATACCTCGGGGATGCGTTCAAAAATGCGTCATTGCGAGGAACGAAGCAATCCCAAACTATACAGAGCGGCTCTGCTCATCGGGGATTGCTTCGTTCCTCGCAATGACGTTTTTTATATAATGATTTCTAACATCATACCTAAAGATACAGCAATTGCCCTGATTTATGCACCGTCATTATACCAACCGGCACAAATAATTGACCAAATGCAACGCTTAACTTATAAATGGTAAAAAAGCTAATATGGTTTTGGTTTTAAGTGGATTAGGCTGTTTTTGTGTATCTCGTCAATTATCCGCAGCTGCTCATCACTGAAGTTTTTTAAAGTTCGCGAACCGTTTTTTATTTGCTTTCATAACCGCTAAAAAGGTTATGAAAGCATATGAAAACTTTAAGCATCAGTCTGTTATTTATTTGCCTTTTGCAGGTTGTAAAAGCGCAGGTATCAGGTCGGGTAACTACAGCCAATGGCCAGCCTTTAGCATATGTAACCGTATCGCTTATCAAAGCGGCAGATTCATCATCAGTTAAAAGTATGCTCACCACCGAAGAGGGCGCTTATAGCATTGCAGATGTACCCGCCGGCAATTATCGCCTTAAATTAAGCAGTATGGGTTATCAAACCTGGTCTTCGTCTCCTTTTAAAATCAGCGGAAACAAGGAGGCAAAATACCTTGCCGTTATTGTGATGAAAGAAGATACCCGGCAATTAGGAGAAGTAGTGGTAAGGGCCGGCAAGCCACTGTATCAGCAGCGAAGCGATGGGTTAGTGGTGAATGTGGAGAGCAGTGTGCTTACCAAAGGCAGTACGGCCTTGCAGGTATTGGAGCGGTCGCCGGGGGTAGCTATTGATCATCGGGACAATGGGATCTCATTAAATGGAAAAAGCGGAGCTACGATTATGATCAACGGAAAGCTGGTACGCATGCCACTTGCGCAGGTAACGAACCTGCTTAATGGTACCAGTGCCGATAATATTGAAAAAATAGAACTGCTGAGCACCCCGCCCGCAGGGTACGATGCCGAAGGCAGCGCCGGGATCATCAATATCGTAATGAAGAAAAGCAAAAAGCAGGGAACTAACGGGGCATACTCCCTGACCGGCGGTTATGGCATGGGCGAAAAAGGGACAGCCAGCATCAACCTCAATCATAACACCAAAAATGTTAACCTGTACGGCTCCTACACTTTCCAGCACGACCGGACCTATACCGATCTTTTCATCACCGGAAGCCAGTACATGCCCTTCATCGGTGGTAATGCCGAGGTAGAATTTTATACCAAAACCAAACGGATCAGCAATAATCATAATGCCAATTTGGGTGCAGATCTTAAGCTGGATGCCAAAACCACACTGAGCGGTAATGTAAGCTATAACAATATCCATTCGCCAAATTATACTTACAGTAATGCCGGGTACAATATCCTGCCCGATTCATTGCTCAGGTATATTGGGCATATCAACGGTAACGACCGCCTCAATAATCTCACAAGCTCAATCAATATTGAACGGGTGCTGAAAGAAGGGGAGAAGATCAGCATGGAGGGCGATTATATCCATTACAGCAGCGATGGCCCAACCGTGGTTAATACTTTCTTTGTAAATAAACATGGCGAGCAGGTGTACGCCAATAACAGCGTAAGTGCTCAGCAGCAGCGTGGATTTGCCAATACCACTATCAACGTAGGTGTGTTTAAAGCCGATTACACCAACCAGTTATCACCTTTGCTAAAGCTGGAAACCGGCGTTAAGGGTACGCATACCGGCAGTTCCAGTTCATCGGGTATCGAAAGTTCTAACAATGGGGCTTGGGAACGCAATATGCAAACCGCGGCCAATATTTACATGAAAGAAGATATCGGCGCTGCATACCTTTCCCTTAACTGGCAACTGAGCAAAGGCACAAGCCTGAATACCGGCGCGCGTTACGAATACTCATACACCAATATGGATAACCCGCAAACCGGCAGCAATATCGTGAACCGTAAACTGGGCAAGCTGTTTCCTACAGTACTATTTGCCCAAAAGCTAAACGACCGTTCCGAGCTGCAATTATCTTATACCAAAAGGATAGCCCGGCCCTCATATGATGATCTTGCTTCATACTTTGCTTACAGCGATCCTACTGCAGTTTACACCGGCAATCCGTTTCTAAAACCAACCATCACCAATAACATAAAATTGGGTTATAATTATGGGGATTACAGCTTTTCATTGCTTTACAGCCGGGATGATGACGCCATTGCCCGTTATCAGCTCAGCGAAAGCCCTGCGCGTGACATCCTGTTTATCTCTCCTCAAAATTTGCCATACCAAAACTATCTTACCTTCCAGGTTAACGCGCCGTTTAAAGTAGGCAACTGGTGGGAGATGACCTACAGCTTCGTTGGTGGACTGCGTCAGTTTAAGGAAGATTATACTTTGAATCCCCTAACCAAGTCATATTTCGGTTATTCCTTCAATTTTAACCAGCTGTTTAAATTGCCCAACAGCTTTTCGGCAGAGGTATTAGGACAATATAATTCCTTGTCGTACAACAGCACTGTACGGGTTGATGGTTTTGGGGTGATCAACGCCGGCATCAAAAAAGAGCTGAAAAATAACGGCGGCAGCCTGCAATTAGCAGTGGCCGATGTGTTCAGCGCGTCGCAGATCCACGTACGCTACGGCACGCTTACGCGCGAGGCATTTGACATAAAAAGCAACGTGCTTGTCAATACAGAAACACGGCGTTTCCCAATAATCAAGCTTACCTATACAAAATCATTTGGGAGGACAGGATCCGCAAAGCGCAGCAAACAGGAAAGCGGTTCAAAAGAAGAAAGTGATCGGCTTAAGGGCAACTAAAAGGTTTTGCAATAACAAAAAGCAGTATTGTTCATTTTTGGAGAAGTTCGTGATGCGGCCTTTCTCTTTTGTTTTCAGTATCTGCAAGGCTTTCAATATCTATCAATTCAGTTTGATAGGTTTGTTTAAAGAGCAGGTTTAAATGCCGGTAAAATACTTCAAAATAGAGTGAATGTGTTGATAATATTATCCATCTTTTTATGTGTTTTATCCATTTTAAATTTTGCGCTACTCGTATACATTTACAAAACCAATTAGTAAAATCAAACGCAAAAAATTATGAAAAGAAGCTCTACTTCCTTAATACGGCGAAACTGTCGTTGCTACAATTAAAATTTACGAAAGCTAAATAAGCCCGGCAGCTCATTTATCCATTTCAGCCAAATGATATTATTAGCTATTATTTAATTCTTCTGTTACTGGTGATTGCTTAACATTTTAATCAAAAATTAAGCTGATCCGGCATGGGAATGCTATGGACTTCAGCAACCGAGCAACTGATTTTAAAAAAACGGCTAACCCTAAATAATTTATATGAACCCAATTTTATGAAACCATTTTACAATTACGATCAATTTTCTGTGAAGAGGGACTGGCAGCAAAGCCATCTTTTCGTTGGTCGGTTATTAATGCTTCTGATACTATCATGTTTTGCCGTTAATGTGCATGCGCAAAACAAGATCACGGTTGTAGGACAGGTAACCGATACCCTTGGCCTAAAAATTCCTGGCGCCAACATCATTGCCGAAAATGTTAAGAATGTAGGTACAACGTCTGATATCAACGGTAGGTTTGTACTTGAAGTAGCGGCTGGTACCAGCCTCAAAATCTCATTTGTTGGTTTCATTGACCAGCATATTGTAGTTACAGCCGATAATCAGCATGTTACCGTCAGGCTGAAAGAACAAAAGCTCCTGGCCGAAGAGGTGGTAGTAACCGCCTTTGGTAAAAAGGAACGCAAGGAAGCCCTGGTAGGTTCGGTTACCAGTATCAAACCCGGCGAGTTGAAAATACCGGCAAGTAACCTTACCAACGCACTTGCAGGCCAGGCAGCAGGTATCATAGCCTATCAGCGCAGCGGGCAGCCGGGGCAGGACAATGCCTCGTTCTTCATCAGGGGGGTAACCACT
The DNA here is from genome assembly GCF_047324315.1 of Mucilaginibacter sp. Mucisp86. NCBI lineage: Bacteria > Pseudomonadati > Bacteroidota > Sphingobacteriia > Sphingobacteriales > Sphingobacteriaceae > Mucilaginibacter > Mucilaginibacter sp. Mucisp86. The sequence continues at coordinate 1,304,677 of NZ_CP168503.1, read as the reverse complement.
TTTGGCTACAAACGTGACCCCTTGATTTTGATAGATAACGTGGAGCTTTCAACCAACGACCTTGCCCGGTTAAATGTTGATGACATTGCCAGCTTCTCAATATTGAAGGATGCAAGTGCTACGGCATTATACGGTGCACGTGGTGCCAACGGTGTAATTTTAGTTGCTACCAAAGAGGGTAAGCAAGGCCCGGCCAAAGTTAATTTCAGGTCGGAGTTTTCCTCATCGCAATCAACACAAACGCCGCAACTGGTTGACCCTATCCAGTACATGAACCTATACAATGAGGCTTCGTTAACGCGTGATCCATCGTTGCCGCTTCCTTTCCCTCAAACTAAAATAAACAATACAGTTAACACCATTAACCATACGCCGGGCAGTAACCCATATGTTTACCCTGCTGTGGATTGGTTGAACTTGTTATTCAAAAAAAGAGCTACCACACAACGTAATGATTTAAGCGTTAGCGGCGGCGGCCCAACTGCACGGTACTACATAGCCGGTTCATATAATATTGATAACGGCGTTTTGCGCGAGGATATCCGTAATAACAATAACAACAACGTTAAGTTCAAAAACTACCAGTTACGCTCAAACGTAAACGTTAACCTGACCAAAACTACCGAAGTTATTGTGCGTTTATCGGGCACGTTCAGCGAGTATAACGGCCCTATTACCTCCGATGGTTCTTTTGCGTCCGATCTATATAACGTGGCTATTCATACCAGTCCGGTCCTGTTCCCTGCGTATTTTGAGCCGGATGCCGCCAATGCCAATGCGCAGCACATCCTGTTCGGTAACGTTGGTTTGGCATCAGGTACTACCAGCAACAGCATCCAATATAATAACCCATATGCTGCTTTGTTAAGGGGCCATAAAAACTCATCAGAGTCAAGAATGTCGGCCCAGTTTGAGTTAAACCAGGATTTTAAGTTTATTACCGATGGTTTAAAGTTTAAAAGCATTTTCAATACCAACAGGTATTCATACTTTGATTCGCAGCTGGCTTACTCGCCTTTTTATTATAACGTAGGTAGCTACGATAAGGATAGCAACCAGTACACTTTAACCTGGCTTAATCCACAGCCAACCGGTAATAACGTAGCAACCGAATACCTGAATTACAGCCGTAATGAGCCTAATGCCAATACTTTCTTCTACCTGCAAACAGCACTGGAGTATAACAAGCCTTTTGGTAAAGGTCACAACATCAGCTCAACCTTAATTGGTACCGCTCAGCAAACGCTTTACTCAAGCGCCAAAGATCCCAAAACGGGTACTACCACCTTGCCGTATTCGTTGCCTTTCCGCAACTTAGGTTTGGCAGGCAGGTTAACTTACTCATACCTGAGCAGGTATTTCATCGAAACTAACTTTGGTTATAACGGTTCGGAACGTTTTTCTGCAAATCACCGTTACGGTTTCTTCCCAACCATTGGCGGTTCATGGGTGGTATCAAACGAAAAATTCTGGAACCCTAATATTCTTGATCGTTTAAAGATCCGCGCCAGCTACGGTTTGGTGGGTAACGATGCTATTGGCAATCAAAGGTTCTTCTACCAGTCGGATGTTACCCTTAACTCAGGGCCTAACTATGCCCAGTTTGGTATCAACAACCAATACGAGCGTAAAGGTGTGTTCATTAATAACTATGCTAACCCTGATGTTACCTGGGAAACATCAAAACAAACCAATATCGCTATTGAGGCTACCTTCCTGAAAAACTTCAACGTAGTGGCCGAGTTTTACCGCAACAACCGCTACAATATTTTACAGGAACGTACCAATACCCCAACCAGCGAAGGTTTGGAATCAACAACCAGTGCCAACCTGGGTAAGGTAAATTCAAAAGGTGTCGATCTGTCGCTCGATTATAAGCAGAGCTTCAGCAATGGCGCCTGGGCATCTATCCGCGGTAACTTCACCTACTCAACCAACAGGTACAAATACATTGAAGAGCCCGATTATAAAGAGTCATGGAGGCACTTTATCGGTCAGCCGATAAGCCGCGGTTATGGTTACATAGCCGAACGTTTGTTTGTTGACGATCAGGAAGCCCGCAACTCGCCAACACAGATCTTCAGCGCTAACGGCACAAACGGTATCCTGCCACAAGGCGGCGATATCAAATACCGCGACCTGAACGGCGATGGTAAGATCGACTACCTCGACCAAACCTTTTTAGGCTATCCGCAAACCCCTGAAATTGTTTACGGCTTCGGTTTCTCAACCGGGTACAAAGGGTTCGACCTTTCGGCCTTCTTCCAGGGGCAGGCAAGGGTATCGTTCTTTATCGATCCAAACAAGGTTAGCCCATTCATCCCGAGTAACGACGCCTACATCTACGGCAATACCCAGGTGCTGCAGGCTTTTGCCGATAGCCATTGGAGTGAGGAGCACCAGGACTTATACGCCTTATATCCGCGTTTGGGCACTACCTCCACTACAGTGCTTAACAATTTACAGCCAAGTACCTGGTGGTTGCGCGATGGCAGTTTCATGAGGCTTAAATCGGTTGAGATAGGTTACACGCTGCCAAAAAATATATCAAAAGCAATGCACCTTACCAATTGCCGCATTTACTTTAACGGCCTTAACCTGCTTACCTGGAGCCCCTTCAAAATGTGGGACCCTGAGCAGGGCGGTAACGGCTTTGCTTATCCGATACAAAAGGTGTTTAACTTGGGCTTAAACGTGAATTTATAACCGTAAACGGATTTAGAAAGATGAAAAATTTAAGATCATATTATAAAATTGTTATGCTGGCCGCCTTGGTTACCGTGGGCCAGTCGTGCAAAAAATACCTGGATATCACTCCTGATAATGTGGCCACGATAGACTATACCTTCCGTAACCGTAACGAAGCGGAAGATTACCTGTTTACCTGCTACTCAACCATGCAGCATTTAAACGATGTGGTGAACAACCCGGGTTTTGTATATTCGTCAGAGATCGTGTACCCCAATACACTGAACGATCATTACTTTAATGAGGCAGGGTTTAACCTGATCCGCGGCTTGCAAAGTAATTCAAATGTAAGCCTCAACTATTGGGATGGTGCCAACGGTGGTCTGGCAATTTTTCAGGCATTGAGAAGATGTAATATCATGCTGGAAAACATTGATAAACCCATAGACCTGAGTGCATCCGAAAAGAAAAGATGGATTGCCGAAACCAAATTCCTCAAAGCATACTATCACTATTACCTCATCCGCATGTACGGCCCTATGCTGCTGATCAAGGAAAATTTTCCGATCAATGCATCGGCCGAGGAAGTGAAACGTAAACGCTCATCAGTTGATGAAGGCTTTGAATATGTGGTGTCATTGCTTGATGAGGCTATACCTGATCTGCCGCCGGTTATTGATAACCAGGCTACCGAGTTTGGCCGGATCACCAAGTTTATCGCATTATCTGTCAAGGCCGAGATCCTGACTACAGCTGCAAGTCCGCTGTTTAATGGTAACCCCGATTATGCCGGCTTTAAAGACCATGATGGTAAAAACCTGTTTTCAACCACTTATGATGCAGGTAAATGGCAAAAAGCTGCCGATGCCTGTAAAGCAGCGATAACCGAATGCGAAGCGCAAGGGCTTAAGCTATATACTACGCCGCCAACTGTTGGCGTAGGCAATGTATCCGACAAGCTGAAAAAGGTTTTAACCCTGCAAAATGATATCACCGAAAAATGGGAGCAAAATCCCGAGCTGATCTGGGCGATGAATTATGGCTTTACTTACCAGAATTTCACTATCCCAAGGATGACTTCGGCGGCAGTAGGTTTGGCATCAACCAACCCCGGTACTTTTGCAGTGCCTATCCAAACTGCCGATCTGTTTTATACTGACAAAGGCGTGCCGATCAACGAGGATAAAACCTGGGATTATACTAATCGTAATTCCACGCAAACAGGCGATGACTCAAGTGCACCGCTTATCATGAGCGGCTACGAAACCGCCAAAGCCCACTTTAACCGCGAATTGAGGTTTTATGCCGATATCGGTTTTGATGGTGGTATCTGGTTTGGTAACGGTAAACGCGACGAAAGTACTGCTTATTATGTGCAGGCCCGCGGCCCTTATGCCTTGGCCGGTCCTAAAAGTATCAGCGCTACCAATATCACCGGTTACTGGCCTAAAAAGCTGGCCAATTACCTGTCGGTTTATGACAACATCTTCACTACCGAAAACTATCATTTACCGGTAATGCGCCTGTCAGGTTTATACCTGTTATATGCCGAAGCGCTGAACGAGGTGCAGGGCCCAACAGCCGAGGTTTACTCATACATTGACAGGGTACGTGCAAGAGCAGGTTTAGATGGTGTGCAGGCATCATGGAGCAATTACTCAAAAAATCCCTCCAAACCAGGTTCAAAAGATGGTTTAAGAGCTATCATTCACCAGGAACGCCGGATTGAGCTTTGTTTTGAAGCACAAAGCGGCTGGGACCTGCGCCGCTGGAAAGAACTACAGGATGTGCTGAGCAAGCCCATCCAGGGATGGAATATTTATGAGGGTACCGCGGTTAACTATTATCGCCCGCAAACCATCATACAGCCGGTATTTGGTATCAAAGATTATTTATGGCCTATCAGTACTAATGATCTGATAGTGAATAATAACCTTACCCAAAATCCTTACTGGTAGGAGCATCTGTTTACTGAAAAGATTAAATAATTAATATAGAAATATAAATTATGAAAAAGATTAATAACCGCAGATGGCTCACCGGTTTAATGCTTATGCCGGTTTTGCTGATCATGCTTATCGTTTCCTGTAAAAAGGGCGAATCAAACATCGAGGTGGTATCCAATGATACTACTAAGCCCGGCGTGGTCACCAATGTAAAGGTTGAGAATTTAAATGGCGCGGCAAGGCTTACCTATACGCTGCCCAATTCCAAAAACCTGCTGTACGTTTTAGCCAGTTATAACATTAATGATAAAACAACCAGGGAAACCAAGGCCAGCTATTATACGGATACCATTACAGTTGATGGTTTTGCGAGGGCTAAAGACTACGAAGTTACCCTGTATGCGGTAAGCCGTGCCAACGTTAAATCAGATCCGGTTGTGGTAAAGGTTAGTCCTAAAACGCCCAACTATTTACTCATCAATGATAACCTGGATATTACTCCCGATTTTGGCGGCGCCAATTTCTTCGGCTTAAACCCTAATAAAGTGCCAATTGCCGTGCATGTGCTATCGTTAAATGATAAAACCAATAAATATGACGAGCAGGACCCGCAATACATCAATACCGATTCGGTGAATTTTTCGGTACGTGGTTTTGATGCCACGCCTAAAAAGTTTGGTGTATACACTACCGATAGGTTTGGCAATGTTTCGGATACGGTATATAAAACCCTTACGCCGCTTTTTGAAACCTTGCTGGACAAAAGCAAATTTTATACTTATCATCTGGATAGCGATAGCCCTATCGGCTATGGCTGGGAGTTCAAATACCTGTTTGACGGTAACACCGGCGAACCTGGCTGGCATACCCTCAGTGCACCTACCAAACAGGGGACCTTTGCTTTGGGCGTAAATGCCAAGCTGAGCCGTTTTGTTTTATGGGAAAGGTTGAGCGGTGTTTTCGGTTACCAGAATATCAGGCAGCTTACCTTATGGGGCACCAGCAGCGATGCGCCAAAAGATTCGGTGCTGCCTAAAAATTCGGCTCCCGGCACGGTATCCGGCGATTGGGTTAACCTGGGCAACTTTACTTATCCTAACCCACCGTCGGGCTTACCGCCAAACCAGGCCAACGCGTCCGATCTGGCTTTTGTGGCCGCGGGTGTAAACTTCAAGATCAACATCAACGCGCCTGCTACTAAATTCATTCGGTTGGAATGTACACAAACCTGGGGCGGTTTGGATTATGTGAATGCACTGGAGATCTCATTATATGGCAACCCATTGTAATACAATTAAAAATTAAAGACATGAAGATCAGATACAGTATAGCTGCTTTCTTTTTGGCGAGTATTGCAATATTTGCCTGTAAAAAGTACGATAAGGATTATAAGGCGTTTTTAGACAACCATGAGGTAACTTATCCGGGTTTGGCAAGTAAAGTAACTTTCCATCCCGGTAATTTAAGGGCGGTATTGGTTTGGCACCCAAGCCCCGATCCGAGTATTAAAAACTATAAGATCACCTGGAACAACGCCACCGACTCGGTAATTGTTGATGCTTCAAGCCACAGCCCGGCGGATTCGATCAGTGTATCCATCCCTAATTTAAAAGAGTATGTGTACAGTTTCAGGTTGGTAGCGAGGGATAATGCGGGCAATTCATCAGTTGGACAGGATATTAACAATGTGCGTGTTTATGGCGCGGCCTATCAGTCGGCCTTGTTAAACCGTTCATATAATACGGCTAATCCATTCCAGGTAAATGATAATGGCTCGGTGAGGTTGTTTTTTATTAAGGCCGATACCGGTAACGTTTCAACCACCATCAAATACACCAATACAGCTGGTGCCGAGGCAACAAAAGAACTTAGTGTAGATAGTAGCGGGATAACATTGACCGATCTTAAACTGGGAACAGCTATCCAGTACCGGTCATCATACAAACCAACGGCTGATGCGGTTGATGTGTTCAATACCGCAGCTTTTGATGATTTTCCAAAGATCTATGGGATAGTAGAGTGCGACAAATCATTGTTTAAAGCCTATAATTTGCCTACCGATATTCCGTCGGCATACGGCTGGGAAACTTATTACCTGTGGGATAAGAGCACCAATGAACCGGGCTTCCATACACCGGGAACAAGCATGCCGCAATGGTTTACGTTTGATATGGGGCAGCAGGCATCGCTGGCTAAAATGAAGATCTGGCAGCGTACTTCAGCCTTGTATAATTATGGCAATCCTAAACGCTTCGAGATCTACGGCAGCAACAGCCCAGGTGCGGATGGTAGTTATGGCAGTTGGACAAAACTGGCAAGCTTTACCTCGGTTAAGCCATCAGGCTTGCCAACAGGGCAAACCACCCAGGCTGATGCCGACTTTGCCGCAGCCGGCGAGCCGTTCAACTTCCCTGCCGACTTGCCTGCCTACCGTTATATCAGGTTCAAAGTACTGGAAACCTGGGGCGGAACAAATTACTTCCATCTCATAGAACTAACGATGTACAAAGTGGATAAATAAAAACTTGGTTTGGTTTAATAATGGCAATTTCCCGTTGTTTCAATTGAAGCAGCGGGATTTGTGGTTTTAAGGGGGGACGGAGGCTTTATAAAAGATGTCATTTCGACTGAGCAGGGGCAGAGTGAGCGCAGGGGCGAAAGAGAAATCTTATACGCCAGGCATCCGATTAGCATAGTCGCTCAATAGGGAGTATAAGATTTCTCACTCGTTCCTCGTTTCGAAATGACAATTTTTTAAGGAAGCTATCCCTTCGCATTCCGCATCCTGATCAATGAAAACTGCAGGCTGGAATCGCGGACTGCCTCCGCAATACAAATTAAAGATGGCATAAACCGCAGTTCAATATTTCTGCTTAACAACGCGGCCATGATATCATCAATAACGGTAACCGCTATTGGCAAAGCCGGTTTATAGGATACGTAATAGCCTGCGCATTCATCTATCAACACAAAATCGTCAGATAAAAACTCATAGCAGTATAGTGTCGTTTCTTTGATCCGCTGATACCAGCCGCTTTCCACAGCAACAACATGACTGGCCGTTGTATTGCCCATGAACCTTTGCTTATCTGCGTCAGTAGTATTAGCTCCTGCATAAAACGTTACCCTCGGACAATCGCGGGGCAACAGGTAATTGTGCAGCAACTGATCGTTTATAGCAAAAACAAGATTACCTGTAATATTATCAAAATGCGATGGGGAAGGGCGGGGAGTAAATATGCTGATGCCGGGCTGTTCGCTGATATGGAAAAGTCGGGGTTTGGGCGGGTGCAGGTGCATAGCCAAACTTACGAAGTTTTTAAAACTTCGTAAGTTGTAAATAGCCTAATTACCGCTTATGTGTTTTCCGGTATTTTGATGGCGACATACTAATCAACTTGGTAAACAATCTTGAAAAATAATAAGGATCGTCAAAGCCCAGATCTGAGCAGATCTCCTTGATACTCCTGTCGGTAAAATAGAGATACTGGCATGAAGCCTGGATCTTGAGCAGGTTAAAATAGTTAATGGGCGATGAACCTGTTTTTTGTTTGAACAATCGCAAATAATGCGATGCCGAAATGCCCTGCTGCTTAGCCAAATGCATTACCTCAAACTTTTGGCTGATATGCTTTTTCATGTAAGCGATAGAATTGCTCACAAAATCGTTATCATAATCAACCGGGTTTGTTTGTTTGTAGTATACCAACGAAGAGATGAAATTGAGCAGGTTGATATTTACGATCTCCATTTCCTTTTCATGATAGCTGTGTTCAAGCACGGCGTAGATCTGCTCATAAAGCTTAATCCGGCTGCTATCATACGGAACGGATTGCACCACGGGCTGCCCGTTCTCGAGCGAGCGCTCATAAATGAGTTGCGAATTTAAGCCGCTGAAATGCACCCAGTAAATACTCCAGGGATTGGTTTCGGAGCTTTTGTAACGATGCGCAACGTTACGCGGAATGATGAAAAAAGTATTGGGTTTAAGGATGTGGTCCTGCCCGCCTAAATAAACATAGCCTTCTCCATCAATGCAGTAAAGTAAAATATATTCATTGCTGCCGGTGCGGCGCTCCCGGTCATGATAGGCAGCCTTTGGGTAATAGCCTATGGCGGTAAGGTAAAAGCCCTTGATCAAAGCATTGTTGGTGATGGATTTTTTAATGTTTGGCGGCAATACGATCATTTTTTGACCTATAAAGCCTTCTTTGATCCGCTTTTTGGGCTCGGCTATCGCATTCATAACATTACAGCATAATTGGTGCTTAAAGGTATTTATTTTTTTGATCAAAGCAAGTTTTCGAAAACTATGTATTGATGATAGGATTATCCATCACTTTTTGAAAAATATCCATTTTTTTAACCGCTGTTTCATAGTAGGTTTACCAAAACCAATTAGCGACTAAAACAGGTAACCGCCTGTTTAACGACAGATAAATACATGAGGTACCAATTTAAATATCAATACACGCATGGCTGTTAAAACTTCATCCAGCTTATGGGGGCAACTTTACGGCGCCGATGTTTCTCTTTTCAGGATCAAAAACGAAAACGGGGCTTATGTTGAGCTTACCAATTATGGTGCAGCCATTGTATCCATTGTGGTGCCCGACAAGCAGCAACAGCTTGGAAATGTAGTGGTGGGCTTCCCTGATCTGGATGGATATTTAAACGATACCTGTTATGTAGGCTCAACTATTGGCCGTTACGCCAACCGCATCAGCAATGCGCGGTTCAAGTTGGATGGCAGGATCTATTATCTGGATACCAACGACGGTAAAAACTCCAATCATGCAGGCAAAAGCGGCTTTAACTATCGCGTATTCGCTGCCGAAGCTATTGATAATGGCGTGATCATGACGCTGACCAGCCCTGATGGGGATGGTGGTTATCCCGGTACATTGGAACTTACCGTTACCTACACCTGGAGCGATGATAATGAGCTGTTGATCAATTATAAAGCCGCTACCGATAAAACTACCATAGCTAATTTTACCAATCATGCCTATTTTAATTTGTCGGCATTTAAGAGTAAGATCTATAACCATAAGCTCACCATATCGTCGGAGTATATTGTGGATTCGTACGAGGATTATACGCCAAGCGGAGCTATTATTCCTGCCCGGCAAAAGGCTTTCAGTAATAACAAGTTAAGTGATAAATTTAAGATAGATGAAAGTCGGGTTGAAGGGCTTAACCTGTTTTATATCATCGATACGGAAGCGGAAGAGAACAAACTGGCTTGTGCCGCTCTTTTAACCGACGAAGAATCGGGCCGTACGCTCAAAGTTTATACCGATTATCCCGGCGTGTTTCTGTACACAGGCGATTACCTGAGCAGCATATCGCCAAACCATACCGGCAAACCGGCAAAACCGTTCGATGCACTTTGCCTGGAATGTCAGCATTATCCGGATAGCATTAATCATCCCAATTTTCCGCAGGCCACATTACAGGCAGGCGATGTTTACGATCAAAGCATTTTATACAAGTTCGGCACTATATGAAAAAACACGCCCTGATATTTTCTATGCTATCTGCTTTTGCCCTTGCGGCATCGGCGCAAACCTACACAGTTAAATCGCCCGATAATAACCTGAAACTGGAGCTTAAGGTAAATGACAGCATCAGCTATTCATTGACTTATAAAAATAACCAGCTGATCTCGCCATCGGCCATTGGCCTTAAGCTGGATAAAACTACCCTTGGTGCAAATACCAAAGTATTAAGTACCAAACCATCAACAGTAAATAAAACCATCCGCCCGCTGTATGGCAAGGCTGCTGTACTTACCGATAATTATAACGAATTGGTTATCAGTTTTGCAGGGAATTATAAACTGCTTATCCGCGCTTATAACGAAGGTGTTGCTTACCGTTTTGTTACCGATTTAAAAGATTCGGTGAAAGTAATGAGCGAGCAGGCCGGTTTTAACCTGAAGGGTGCGCCCGGCACAACTATTGCCGAAACCGACAATTACACCGCCTGGGAACTGGCTTATAACCAATACAAATCCATCAGCGAAGTAAAAGAAGATAAACATGCCATCACCCCGGCTTTATACACTTACCATAACGGCGTAAAGCTGGTTATTGCAGAGGCCGACCTGTTTGATTACCCCGGCATGTACGTTAAAAAGAAAAAAGGCAATATCACAGGCGAATGGGCTGGCTATCCGGCCACGACCAAAATGGGTAGTTGGGGCGATTTTGTTTCGGTAGTAACCTCGCGCGAAAATTATATCGCCAAAGAACCCGGTAAAAAAGAATACCCGTGGCGCGTGCTCATCGCTACTGACGATGATAAAACTTTATTAAACAACCAGCTCATTTATAAGCTCTCGAAGCCATCGGTATTGGAAAATACAGCATGGATAAAACCCGGCAAAGCGGCCTGGGAGTGGTGGCATGATGCTATCCTGCCCGGTGCGCCAATTCCATCGGGTATGGAAAACCGTAGTACGCAGTTGTATAATTTTTATACCGATTTCGCTGCCAAAAATCATTTGGAATACATGATGATAGATGCCGGCTGGAGCGACAATTACGATGTTAAAAAACGTCTTCAAAAAACCGATATCCGGGCAGTAATTCAGCATGCTAATGAAAAACACGTAGGCATTTTTGTATGGTGCGTGGCTGCACCTTTGTTGAAAGACCTGGATGCCAATCTGGATTATCTGAAGGAGATTGGCGCGGTTGGTATTAAAGTCGATTTTTTTGACCGGGACGATCAGCAGGCTATCAAATGGCTGCAGGTAATTGCCGAAGGGGCTGCTAAAAGGCATTTAATGGTTGATTTTCATGGTTGCTCAAAACCAACCGGTTTGCAGCGCACTTATCCAAATATTGTTAACTATGAGGCAGTGCGCGGGCAGGAATGTTCAAAGTGGGATTTTACCACCAATCCCGTTCATCATACTACGTTCCCTTTTATCAGGATGCTGGGTGGTCCGCTGGATTATACGCCGGGATCTATGCGCAATAAATCAAAAGATACTTTTAAGCCAATAGCTGAGGGACTACCTTCAACACAAGGCACCCGCTGCCATGAGCTGGCCATGTTTGTGGTATTTGATCAGCCGCTGGCTGTGTTTTGCGATTCGCCAACCGAGTACGAAAAGTACCCGGATATCGAAGCTTATTTATCGGCAGTACCAACTGTTTTCGATGAAACCAAACCACTGGATGCCAAAGTAGGCGAATACATCGCGATAGCAAAAAAGACGGGCAGCGACTGGTACATTGGTGCCATGACCAACTGGGATGCAAGGGACGTCAATGTTGATTTCTCTTTCCTTCCAGCAGGTGTTAGTTATACAGCAGACCTATACAGTGATGCTGCCGATGCAGATAAAAACGCTGAAAAATACGAGCATAAAACCATCACCGTAAACCGATCAACCAAACTAAACCTGAAACTGGCACCGGGTGGCGGCGCGGTTGTTCACCTGCACGGGAGGTAAGAGCTGAAAGCCGAAGGCTTAAAGCAAATAAATATAGACCTAAATAAAAGTAGATTTATACTAAGAAGAAGCTAACCAATAACAAATGATTACTGATTTAAAAAAAGAAGTTAAGTTTAATAGCAGCTATATTATAGGGATTTCCTTTATATCGGCGCTGGGCGGCTACCTGTTCGGCTTTGATTTTGCTGTAATATCGGGTGCATTACCATTCCTCCGTAAAGAGTTTGCGCTTGATCCGGTTTGGGAGGGATTCCTGACCGGCTCACTGGCGCTGGGCTGTATTGTGGGCTGTATCATTGCCGGCAGCATTGCCGAAAAATTTGGCCGCAAGCCGGGCCTGATGATTGCCGCGTTTATCTTCGCAGTGTCATCATTGGCTATTTCGGTTTCAACCTGGCTTGCCTATTTTATTACCATGCGCTTTGCAGCCGGCGTTGGCGTAGGGATGGCATCCATGCTTTGCCCCATGTACATTGCCGAGATTTCGCCGGCCAAAGTACGCGGACGTAACGTGGCCATCAATCAGCTTACGGTAGTACTGGGTATCCTGATCACCAACCTGTGTAATTACTTTTTGGCTGATACCGGCGATAACGCCTGGCGATGGATGTTTGGTTTAGGTACCGTGCCTGCAGTAGTTTTTATGCTGGGTGTATTGTTCCTGCCCGAAAGCCCGAGATGGCTCATGAAGGTTGGCAGGAATGAAGATGCTGAAAAGGTTCTTTATAAAATAGGTACTGAAGAGTTTGTTACCGCCACGCAGGAAGCCATTGAAAAGTCATTGAAAGGAGGGACAGGCAAGCAATCATACCGCGCGGTATTTGAAAAAGCGGTACGCCCTGCGGTGCTGATAGGTATCACGCTGGCTGTGTTTCAGCAGTTTTGCGGTATTAACGTGGTGTTTAATTATACGTCAACCATCTTCGCTTCGGTGGGTTCAAGTTTGAACCAGCAACTGTTTGAAACTGTTTCTATTGGTATCGTTAACCTGGTATTTACGCTGCTGGCAATGTGGCAGGTTGATAAGCTTGGCCGTAAGCCATTAATGCTCATTGGCTCTTTAGGTTTATCTATATTTTATATCGTATTGGCTTACCTACTGCAAAATCACCTGTCGGCTAAACTGGTGTCGGTTTTTGTGTTACTGGCTATCAGCACCTATGCACTTTCACTTGCGCCTATCACCTGGGTGCTTATTTCGGAGATCTTTCCCAACAAGATCCGCGGCGCGGCATCAACAGTAGCCATTGTATCGTTGTGGGGAGCCTATTTTATACTGGTGTTCACCTTCCCGATACTGGCTAAGCTGCTGGGTACCTACGGGCCGTTTTATATGTATGCGGTGATCTGCTTTTTGGGCTTTTTGTTTGTACTACGTAAAGTGAAAGAAACCAAAGGCCAAACCCTTGAAGAGTTAGAAGAGAATTTAATAAGACATTAATAATTGTAAGCTACATGAATAATTTGGATGTAAATGTTTGGGAAGAAAAGGTAATTATCCCAACCTACGGTATAGGCAAGCCTGACAAAAACCCCATGTTTTTTGAAAAGCGGGTTTACCAGGGCAGCAGCGGTAAGGTATACCCTAACCCTGTTATCGAAAAAATTTACGACGAAAAAGAAGATAAGGAATACACAGGCCTGTACCTGGAGAATAAATACCTTAAAGTGCTGATCCTTCCAGAGCTTGGCGGCCGCATTCAGATGGCTTATGACAAGATCAAAGACCGCCATTTTATTTACTACAACCAGGTAATTAAACCTGCACTGGTAGGCTTAACCGGTCCCTGGATTTCGGGCGGTATTGAGTTTAACTGGCCGCAGCACCACCGCCCAAGTACTTTTGAGCCGGTTGATTATAAAATTGAAGAAAACGCAGACGGCAGCAAAACTGTTTGGGTTAATGAGGTAGAGCGCATGTTCCATACTAAAGGTATGGCCGGCTTTACCCTTCACCCGGATAAGGCCTACATCGAAATAAAAGCCAAACTGTATAACCGTTCTGCCCTGCCGGAAACCTTTTTATGGTGGGCAAACCCGGCTGTAAAGGTTAATGATGATTACCAGTCGGTTTTTCCGCCCGATGTAAATGCCGTTTTTGACCATGGCAAGCGCGATGTATCAACATTCCCGATAGCTACCGGTACTTATTACAAAGTTGACTATTCGCCGGGTACGGATATCTCGAGATATAAAAATATCCCGGTGCCAACATCGTACATGGCCATCAACTCCAACTACGATTTTGTTGGGGGATATGAGCATGATTCACAAGCTGGCTTACTGCACGTAGCCAATCACCATGTATCGCCCGGCAAAAAACAGTGGACCTGGGGCCACAGCGATTTCGGTGTTGCCTGGGACAGGAACCTGACCGATGAAGACGGCCCGTACATTGAGCTAATGACTGGTATGTTTACGGATAACCAGCCCGATTTTACCTGGCTGATGCCGCATGAAGAAAAGCATTTTACCCAATACTTTATGCCATACCGTGAGCTTGGCGTAATTAAAAATGCCACTAAAGATATCCTGCTGGCACTAAATTATGAAGATGGCAAGCTGCTGTTAAAAGTATACGTAACCGGAGAGCAAAACAACCTAAACATCAAACTACAGCACGATGGTAAAGTCTTACTAAGCGAAAAAGTTTGCATTGTACCGGAGCAGGTTTTTGTAAGGGAGATAGCTGTTAAAAATATCGACGAGAGCCTTTTATTGCTTACCGTACATTCGGAGGCTGGCAAAGAACTCATTAAATACGATGCGGCCAGCAATAAGTTGAACAACATCCCGGAGGCTGCCAAACCGGCCCTGCTACCTGCCGATGTTGAAAATAACGAGCAGTTATTTTTAACCGCTCAGCATTTGGAGCAGTACCGTCATGCTACGTATAGCCCGGTGCCTTATTACGAAGAAGCTTTACGCCGCGACCCTAAAGATATCCGCAATAACAATGCTTTAGGTTTATGGTACCTACGCCGCGGCCAGTTTGCTAAAAGTGAGCCATATTTCCGCAAGGCGGTCGAAACCATTACCCAGCGCAACCCTAACCCTTATGATAGCGAGTGCTATTACAATTTAGGCCTGGCCTTGAAATTTCTGGGTAAAAAGGATGAGGCCTACAAATCGTTCTATAAAGCTACCTGGAGTAACGCCTGGAAAGACAGCGGCTATTTTTCGGTAGCACAGATCGACCTGGAAAACGGCGATTATGAACTGGCGCTTGAGCATTCGTTATCATCTTTAGACAGGAACGCTAACAACAGCAAAGCTTACGTTTTACGTTCGGCGGCTTTCCGCAAACTGGAACGGTTTGAAGAGGCTGTTGAAGTAAATGTTGCCGCTATCAAAAGGGATGCGTTTAATTTAGGTGCTTTGTTTGAACTGGTATACGCTTACAAAGCTTTGGGCAATGAGGAAAAAGCCATGAACAGCCTTAATGAACTGACTAAACTATCTCGCGGTTATTACCAAAACTACATTGAATATGCGCTTGATTACGCCAACGCAGGCCTGTACCAGGAAGCTACCGATCTGCTAAATTATGCGGTGAATGGCGATGCTACCAGTCCGATGGTATACTATTACCTGGGCTACTTTGCTTGCCAGTTGGGTAATAATGAACAGGCATCTGCGTATTTTAAACTGGCTTCGGCTGCTGATTCGTATTTATGTTTCCCAGATAGGCTGGAAGATATCAGCGTGCTGAAACTGGCCGCTGCTTTAGTACCAACAGATGCCAAAGCGCCATACTATTTGGGTAACTTGTTTTATGATAAGCTACAGTATGATGACGCCATTGCAGCCTGGGAAACATCGGCACAGTTAGATGATACTTTCCCAACTGTATTCAGGAATTTGGGTATTGCTTATTACAACAAACGCAATGATCCGGCAAAAGCTTTAGCATGCTTTGAAAAAGCCTTCGCGTTGGATACAACCGATGCCCGGATCCTGATGGAGCTTGATCAGTTATACAAAAAGTTGAACAATCCTGCTGATGCGCGCCTGAAATTTGTTGAAGCTAACCTGGAAACTGCCAAACTGCGTGACGATGTTTATCTGGAGCGCGCAACATTGTATAACTTTTTGGGCGAGCACCAAACAGCTTTTGAACAAGTGACGCAAAGAATTTTTCACCCATGGGAGGGAGGTGAAGGCAAGGCTTCGGGCCAGTATGTTGCATCATTGGTTGAAATGGCCAAGCAAAACATCCGCGATGGTAAAAATAATGAAGCCATTGAACTGTTAACGCAAGCGCAAACCTATCCGCATAATTTAGGCGAGGGCAAACTGTTCGGCACGCAGGAAAATGATATCTTTTATTGGTTAGGTAAGGCCTATGAAAATCTGCAGCAAACTGAAGAATCAAGGGCTTATTTTGAGAAAGCAGCCATCGGTTTAGAAGATCCTACGGCGGCAGTTTTTTACAACGATCAGCAGCCGGATAAGATCTTTTATCAGGGTTTAGCTAAAAAATGTCTGGGTGACAGTACATCAGCCGAGCGGATCTTCAAAAAACTGCTTAATTATGGTATTGGGCACATGGATGATAACGTAAAAATTGATTACTTTGCCGTCTCGCTGCCAAATTTGCTCATTTTTGAAGATGATCTGCAGGTAAGGAACCGCGTGCATTGCTACTTTTTACAGGGACTGGGATACCTCGGTTTACATGATTTTGAGCAGGCACAAAAGGCCTTTACCGAAGTTCTGAAACTTGATGCCGGGCACTTTGGGGCGAGGATACATCAAAACATGATAAACCAAATTACCGAAGTAGCCGGTTAAACCAAAAATCACACGTGAGAACTACTCAAAGAAAAACTTTACCACTGGGCCTGCTTTTTGCAGGCTCAATGCTGTTGGCCAGCAGAGCAGCAGCACAGGATGTAACCATCCCTGTTGAAACCCAGCACAACGCTATCGTGTTGCAAACTGATGCCGAAAAACACCTGAACATGGTGTACCTGGGCGCAAAGCTTGCCAACACGGCAGAGTATGCCCGCATCCAGAAAATGTACAAACAAGCCGATGATTCGGGGGTGCAGAATGATGTGTATACACCATCAGGATCGGCAAGTCTTGGCGAACCAGCCATTACCGTTACCCATGCCGATGGTAATAAATCATTAAACCTGGCCTATGTAAGCCATACGGTTAGTAAGGTTGATGATGATATTTCATTATTAGTGGTTACCCTTAAAGATCCTGCTTATGATTTTGAGGTGAAACTATACTACAAAACCTATTTTAAAGAGGATGTTACCGAACAATGGTCGGTGATCAAACACAACGAAAAAGGTATAGTAACGCTTAACAAATATGCTTCGGCCAATTTAAACCTGAAGGGTAACACCACAGGTGGTTTCTGGTTAAAGCAATACCACGGCAACTGGGCCATGGAAGTGCAGCCGGAAGAAGCCCGTTTAACCCACGGTATTAAAACTATCGACAGCAAGCTGGGCACCCGTGCCAACTTGTACGAGCATTCCATGTTTGCTATATCGTTAGATAAACCAGCTACCGAAGATGAAGGAAAGGTGTTTTACGGTGCTATGGAATGGTCGGGCAATTTCAGGGTTGATTTTGAACTGGATGTAGCCAATAACCTGAAAATTATTGCAGGTATTAATAATGCTGCATCCGAGTATCATTTAAAACCAAATACTGAATTTACTACGCCTGCTTTTCTGTATACTTATTCAGACCATGGCAAGGGCGATGCCAGCCGCAAGCTGCAAAGCTGGGCCCGCAAATACAAAATTGTTGATGGCGAAGGCTCAAGGCTTACATTGTTGAACAACTGGGAATCAACCTATTTCGATTTTAATGAGAGCAAGCTTGCAGGCTTGTTAAAAGATACCAAAAAACTGGGTGTCGACCTGTTTTTACTGGATGACGGCTGGTTTGGTAACAGCCACCCACGCAACGGCGATAATGCTGGTTTGGGCGATTGGCAGGAGAACAAACAAAAGCTCCCTAACGGCATCAGCTCATTAGTGAAAGAGGCGCAGGCCAACGGTGTAAAATTCGGTATCTGGATTGAGCCGGAGATGGTTAACCCGGCCAGCGACCTGTACAAAGCTCATCCTGATTGGGTGATCAAGCAACCAAACCGTCCTGAAAAATACTTCAGGAACCAACTGGTGCTTGATTTGGCCAACCCTAAGGTACAGGATTTTGTATTTGGCGTGGTTGACGGTCTGTTTACCAAAAATCCTGATCTCGCCTATATCAAATGGGATTGTAACGCGGTTATCTACAATGCTTACTCGGCCTATCTGAAAAAAGACCAGTCGCACATTTACGTTGATTATGTGAATGGTTTGTACAATGTATTGAAACGTGTTCGTGCTAAATATCCTAAAGTCCCTTTGATGCTTTGCTCAGGTGGCGGCGGCCGTGTTGATTATGGTGCATTGCAATACTTTACAGAGTACTGGCCAAGTGATAACACCGATCCGCTGGAGCGTGTGTTTATACAATGGGAATATTCATTCTTCTACCCGGCTATCACCAGCTCAAACCACGTAACCGATTGGGGCAAGCAACCAATTAAATACCGTGTGGATGTGGCTATGATGGGTAAAATGGGCTTTGATATTGTGATAGGCAAGCTAAGCGAAAATGATCTGAGTTTCTGCCAGTCGGCCCTGAAAAACTATGATGCATTGAAAGATGTGATTTGGCATGGCGATCAGTACCGTTTAGCATCACCATGGGATAACGATGCTGCTTCTATCATGTATGTGAATACTGACAAATCAAAAGCGGTTATGTTCAACTATTTGGTGAATAACCGTTACGGCTCAGGCAGCAAAGTACCTGTACGCCTGAAAGGTCTCGACCCTAACAAGAAATACCGTGTAAAAGAGATCAACCTTTATCCGGGCACCGGTTCGGTGTTAGGAAACGAAGATTTAACTTTTACCGGCGATTTCCTGATGAATGTGGGTATTAATCCTGAAGCCAGTACTTACCATACCAGTGTGGTATTGCAACTGGAAGCAATTTGATAGGAACGATTTAAAACAAGAAATGGAGCGGCTTGCCGCTCCATTTCTTGTTTTATAAACTTCGACCAGTAGTGGGTTTACCACCGCAGCCTTGCGGTAGCTTAGGCTTCGTCGTGCCTCCTTACAGAAAGGACATAAAAAATAGTTACCTCAACTTCTTCGTCATATCAAAATGCTCAACCCTTGTTGAACTCAATGGCAGTTTGCTACAGGCGGAGTAAAAAATATAATCCTTATCCTCAGTAATTCCCGGAAGCAGTTTGTTGATAACCTTCCCAATCTGCAGGTTTTCGCTTTTAACTGCGTTGGTATCGGCAATGTTTACTTTAGTGGTATAATAAATTACTGGGAACCAGCCATGACTGTTTTTTTGATTGCCGATCCGGAACACCCTCGGTTCTCCTGCAACACCATCAATCACTACCGGAAAGCGGTATTGTTTTACTGTTGCCTCGGCAGCATCCTGAAATAATTTGCCGGCATCTGCATCGTGCTGATATTGCCAGTAGTCATTAGGGGCGGTACATTGTAAAGAGAGCTCAAGCGTTAAACGAGCATCGGCAAAATGCTGTTTGTCGTATTTTTCTTTCCCTTGCTGGTAAAGTTCAGGGGCTGTTTTGCCGTTGATTTTATAAGTGTTTACATTTAATGAGGTAAGTTTCCAGCCGTAGTCATATTTGGCATACATTGCGGTTATCATTTCCTGGTTTGGCTGGCTTTTGTCTTTTGGCAAAAACAGCGCAATGTACATTTCATGGGTAATACCATTATAAACCATTTTATAGCTATTGATGCCGGCAGACAGATTAGCTACCGTATCGGTATTGCGATGTTTGTTTACAATATAATATTCATCATAAATATCATAATCGGTGGTTTTTACGGCATTGCCTACTAATTCTATTTGCCTGAGGTTTGATTTATCCTGCAGCATTTCCTGCGATTCCATGTTGCTGATATCATCGGCATTGTTGGTGCGCAGGTTGCGAAGCAGTTGTTCATTAAGTTTGTGAAAATCGTCGCGTTTACCGCCGGGGATCTGGTCGTTTCGCCAGGCTCCGGGCTGTTTGATACAGCTTTGTAATGATATTGCCAGTAAGGCAAAGGAAATGAGTTTAATTGTGTTTGGGTATAGGGTTTTCATATTACCCGTAATGATATAAAAAAACGTTGAAATCTGCTATCGCAACCGGTTTATGAATAACAAAGATTCTGTGAATACGATATAACCCTTTTGTCTTTTTATTTTGAGCAGGTAAAATCCGGTTTGGAAAAGTGAACAAGACTGACATTCTGCTAAAAAATCCTGGCAGGTTGTATTAAATATTTATGAATATCATAAAAAATAGCTTCTTTTGAATTCGCCTTTTAACAACCAGCTGCTATATTGCTTTTAGCCACCAAGTGTATCACATTTCCTCCAAAGGGAACTGAAATTTTATGGAAAACTTAAACGAGGTTTTTGACCTGGAATGCTTCTTTCGTTTGTCGCCCGATTGGTTATGCGTGGCCGGGTTTGACGGTTACTTCAAAAAAATCAATCCTGCCGTTTCAAAAACCTTAGGTTATACAGAAAGCGAATTATTTGCAAAGCCTATTGACTCGTTTGTTCATCCTGAAGACAGGAGCATCACCGCCAGTAAACGTGAAAGCATCAAGAAAAACAATCCGCTATATAATTTTGAGAACAGGTATGTAAGCAAAACCGGAGAAATTGTATGGCTTTCATGGACATCGATGCCTATAAAAAACCAGCAGCTGGTTTTTGCCATTGCCAAAAATATTACAGAGAAAAAGAAACTGGAAGAATTTAACAAGGCATCACTTGTGTCGGTACAAAACGGTGAAATAATAAAAGGTGCAAATCTTAATGCATTTATCAGTACGCGTAATCTTAAGCCCATTAGTGAGCTTTCTATTGCCGATAAGTTATGGCTTTATGAACTTGAAACGCTGGTAAGAAAATATATCGGGAAAGTTGATTTGAGCATAGTATTGCTGAGCAGCGAAATGGGCTTAAGCGAAAGGCAATTGCACCGGCGTATAAAAAATATCACCGGAGTTACACCTAATAACTACATCCGCGGAGTCCGCTTGCAAATGTCGATGGAGGCGATCAATAGCGGCAAATACCGCACCGTGGCCCAAATATCATACATTGCAGGGTTTGAAACACCAGCATATTTCAGAAAACTGTTTAAAGAGTTTTATGGCCGTGATGTAGCCGAATTACTGCAATAATATAAAGCTACTAATCTTTTATTTAACCCTTTTCATCGGGAACTGTATCGCCTTGAGCTTTCCTTTTCTTAGTCCTGATATTTCGGCGAGCAGTGAGTCTTTAGTTATTAGGGTATAACTGATTTTTTGAGGGAAATCATGCTCCGGGTTTTCAAACACAAGTTGTTTTTTGTTGGATGAAGTAAGCGTAAAAGTTACCGCTTTGCCGTTGTTTTGATTTTTTACTGTTGGGATATAGTAAAGTTTGCCGGTGTGTTGCTCCAGCCTGATATGCTCTGACGATACGGTGTCTGAGCCTGCCAGTGAATAGCTTCTGCCAAGCAAGGTGGAATCATTAAGTTTCTTCCATGTTTCGATATCCAGTGTTTTTGCCGATTGATTTTTCCAGCTGCCGATCAGCCATTGGGCGTGCGCGATAGGGGTGGATTTTTGTTGGGCATAAGAGCTGGTATAAGCAAGTGTAATGCAGGCCGCAACCAGCAGTGATGATTTGATATGAGGAAGCAGGATCATAAGTGATGATTAAGTAATTGAAGATACAAAACTTATAACTCAGCATAAATTAAATTTCACGCAAAGGCGCTAAGCCGCAAAGGTTTTAGCTTAGCGCCTTTGCGGCTTAGCGTGAGGATAACCTTGTCGCAAATGCACCCTTATTTGTCGCGTATGTAACTCTGCGATGCCATTCGTTTTTAGGATATTTGATGAAACCAATAGCAAATCATGGAAAATTCAGCGACTAACGGCATAGAAGTTATCACCATAAAAGAAACTCAAAAGGTACTTGATGTTAAATGCGCAATGCTTAATGATTCAACCTTTGAGCAAATGATGATGAACAATGCAAGTTTTAAGGATGTATGCATCACCGGACTTAAAATTGAAGATGCCAATTTGAGCGATCTGGAGATAAAATATGCGCAGCTTGGCGGAGCTTACATCCATGACATTGGAATGCCGCCCGAAGGTCATCCGGCTTATGATCCCAGCGCGAAACAACGTCCCCTCAGGTTTGAAGATTGCGATTTACAGGGCAGTACCATAACCGATTGTAACCTAAGCGATGTGAATATTACAGACTGTAACCTGAACGGTATGAAAATTAACGGCATCGGTGTAGCGGAGCTGCTGAAGGCATATCAGCAGAAATAGGCTTTATTGATAAAAGCCCCATCCGTGTCCCCTCAGGATCTCTCGCAGAGGATCCTGAGGTTCAGCTCGTGCTAATTTGAACTACGAATCTGCATGGTGCATACATCAGGGTCCTCTGTGAGAGACCCTGAGGGGACGGTAGGAGAGACTTACGATGTTTTTAAAACTTCGTAAGTCTTTGGAATGATAAGTTTATTTAGCACCTACCCACACATTATCCTTTTTGTTACTGTCGGGATCATAGGTGGTACCCAATACTATCTTTTTAACTGCTTTTTTGGCAGTAAAATTCACTGCAGTTGTTTTATTGCCTGCAGCCCAAACAACAATACTTTTATGTACCAGTTCGGTAGTGCCATCGGCATAACTAAGGGTTAGGTTAACAGGGATTGGTTTGCTGCCAACTTTGGTAACAGTAACAGTGTATTTTAATCCTGTATTCGTTACCTTGCTGATGGCCAGATCAGTTACACCACGGTCAAAGAACCAGGCTTTCCAAAACCAATTGAGGTTTATGCCCGAGCCGGTGTTCATACAATTAAAAAAGTCGTACGGCATGGGATGTTTGCCGTGCCATTGTGCAATGTAGTAGTGCAGGGCTTTGGTAAAGAGGTTATCGCCAAGCATATCTTTTAAATACAAATAGCCCAGGCCCGGTTTAGGATAGCTATCGGTAAAGCTTGCCGTACCTGTAAGCATAGGAGTAAGCGTCATCACAGGTACGTCAATTTCATGGCCCGCGCTTTGTTCAACTGCAGAAACACCGTAGGGGTCTACTATTGAAGGATCAATTTCGGGGCTTACAAGCCACTCGCCTATGGTTGCCCAGCCTTCGTCCATCCAGCCGTATTTGGTTTCGTTAATACCCATGTAAAATGGAAACATGGTATGGAAGATCTCATGATCGGTAAGCTCTATAGCATCCGCTTTATCTTCGAGCGGGTTATCGTTCACCATCATAGGGTACTCCATCTGGTCCAGGCCATCAAAAACGGTTTCATGCTGATATGGATATGGCCATTTCGGGAATTTGTAGCTCATTACCTCAACCGTTTTGCGGGCGTAATCTACTACGGCATAGTAATCTTTATGCTTTTCGTTAAATACGGCATCAACACGGGTGCGCCTGCCGGTTTTAGGATCAACCACCAGGCTTGATGCTTTCCACAAATAATGATTGCTGGTAGCAAATACAAAATCAGTAACGCTATCGGCCTCAAACTTCCAGGTGTTGGTTGGATTGTTTTTGGTGATGTTACCTCCTTTAACATCATCTTCGGTAATGATATCCGTTACTTTATCGCTCGCGCCTGCATCGGCAATACGTTTAACTATGCGGCTATCATAAACATCTGCGGCATTTTTCAGATCGCCGGTTGCCCAAACTTTATAATCGCCTGGCACGGTGATCTCTGCGCTAAAGTGGCAAAAATCGTTATAAAACTCCTGTGCGCCAACGTACGGGTAATCGTTCCATCCATCAATATCGTCATAAACAGCTACACGCGGGAAGAAATAGGCAATGAAGAACGCGCCTGTATCAATTTGACCGGTACGGATATGTGAGCCTTTGTTTAAAGTGTAAGCATAGCTGATATCAAAATGTACTTTTTGTTTTGGTGCGATGGGAGATACCCGCTGCGTCATATTGGTACCATTGATGCGGCGGGTTTTAGCGCTGTCGGGTGTTTTATTATCGATGCTGAGGCTTTTGATGTGCACCCCATCGGTAAGGTCATCTGCCGAAACCTGCATCTGACGTACGGCGCCTTTTTTATACAAGTTGGGATAGAGCTTAAATTGCACCCTTTTTAAAGTATCAGGACTATTGTTAAAGTAGTCTATACCAACAGTACCACTTACCAGACGGGTTTTAGGATCGAAATTTATCTTGATTTTATAGTCGGCGGTATTTTGCCAGTAGTTTTTTCCGGGAGCGCCGGCTGCGGTTCTTATTCCTTTGGTGTAGGTTTTTTGCAGGTTTACGGCTATGGGGAGGGTTTGCTGGGCAAATGCGGTGATACTGCCAATTAATAAAACAAAAGGCAATAATTTTTTAATACTGATCATTTATGCGGATATATATGAGTTATATTTGAGGTAAATATAAATAAACCGTTGCAGAACCCGGTAAGCGATAATTTTGTATCACCGGTATGTTACAGGGTAAATCCGCACGGTTTTGAGTAGTTTACTATTTTTAAATAGCACCCATGACTGCCGAAAAGATGATCATTGTAACCGGTAAGCAATACCTTGAGCTAAAACAAAGTTTAGAAAGCGGCGAGGGGCTTACCTATAATATAGGCACCGATAAACAGCCCGAAATAGTGAGGATCACCAATATTTACATGGACACTGATCCTGACTTTACCCGCAACCCGCGGCAGTTTGCCCGCATGCATGAAGACCTGAACGTGCAGGTAAAGCTGGAGTATCTGGCGGAGTAGGTAAACTTTTCCCGGCCGGTTATTCCTCAATCTAATCATAATCGTTTATTTTTAGGCCATGCATCACCCTGAAGATAACCCCTGGAAAATAACGTCCCAAAAAAACATCTACGATAACCCCTGGATCAACCTAACCGAATTTCAGGTCATAAATCCCGCCGGTAACCCCGGCATTTATGGTAGGGTACACTATAAAAATTTAGCTATCGGTGTTTTACCCTTAGATGCTGAGTTTAATACCTACCTGGTAGGGCAATTTCGCTTTGTATTAAATCAGTACAGTTGGGAAATGCCGGAAGGCGGCGGTCCGGAGGGTACTGATCCGCTTGAATCAGCCAAACGTGAATTATTGGAAGAGACCGGTTTAAAGGCCTCGCAATGGACAGAAATTCAGCGCTTGCACCTTAGTAATTCGGTAAGTGATGAGCTAAGCATATTATACCTGGCCCGCGGCCTTGAGCAGTTTGAAGCCGAACCCGAAGAAACCGAACAACTCATCATCAAAAAGGTGCCTTTTGCCGAAATGTACCGCATGGTTTGCGATGGCGAAATTACCGATGCCATGACTGTAGCTGCGGTACTTAAAGTGCAACTGCTGTTAACAGAAAACCGTTTGTAAATTACAGCATTACTGAAAAAAATATAACTTTGCTCATTGATGAAGAAGTTATTAGGCTATATCCTGTCGCCCTTTGCCATAATTGCATTTTTTTTAGCCCTGGTTGTTTTTCAGCCTATCCAGTGGATCGCTTTTCGTTTTTTTGGCTATGCAGCGCATAAACGTACTGTTGATATCCTGAACCTATGCCTGTTCCGCACTTTTTATATCACGGGCGATACGGTAACTTTTATCAATAAACAAAATTTGCCTGTGGGCAGGCCAATTATATTTTTAGCCAATCATCAGAGTTTGCTTGATATACCACCATTGATTTATTACCTGCGCAAATATCACGCTAAGTTTGTTTCTAAAATAGAACTTACCAAAGGCATTCCTTCTATCAGCTATAACCTGAAACATGGTGGCGGGGCCAATATCGACAGGAAGGATCACCGGCAGGCTACTACAGAAATGATGAAGCTGGGTGAGCGTATGAAAGCCAATAACTGGTCGGCAGTGATTTTCCCCGAAGGTACCCGTTCTAAAGACGGTGTAGTGCGGTCTTTTCAACCGGGAGGTGTTGCTATGCTTCTGAAAAAATGCCCGGAGGCGTTACTGGTGCCTATCGCGATAAAAGACAGCTGGAAAGTTGTACGGTATGGCTTTTATCCGCTTAATACCTTTATATCCATGACCTGGACAGTACTTGAACCCATTGAGCCCGGTAAAACCCCGGTTGGCGATCTGGTACTTGAAGCCGAGAACAGGATCAAAGCGGCGTTATCTTAATTTCGGATTTCGGAATTTCGATCTCGGATTTTTTTTATTTCCCGTTCTGTCAGTACCCTCTGTGAGTTTAAGTTCCGTCCCATTGGGGTCTTTCGCAGATTTAAGTTAACCCACAAAATTCATCAACTGAAATTTCAGTTCCATCAGTGTCTCTCGCAGAGGACCCTGATGATCTGCGCCAGCCAGCTGCTGTTTTAAAGCAGTCCTATTGGTTTCCGTCCCATCAGGGTCTCTCGCAGAGGACCCTGATGTTCTACGCCATGCCAGCTGTTGTTTTAAAATCCCACTGGTTTCACGTGATTCATGTCTGTCCAAAAATCCCGATAATCTGTAATGGGTATTGACTCATGAAGCCTTGCGGAATAATAAAAAGTCGCACTGCTATATGGATATTTGGTAAAGTCATTGCATAGTGACCACCTGCCGGATACCGGATTATGATGTATATAATCTAATTTTTGATGTAGAAACGCAGTGGAGTATATGGGCTTGGCATCAAATGATGGTTCAAAAACTTTATGCTTTTGTCCTTTGGCTTTTTCTTTTTCAGTACATGCCGCCGAAAGTTGGTCAAGGATATCGGTTTTGCCTAATTCAGTTGGTTTTTTAACAAGCTCATAAGCCATGAATCTTTTGCCATTACTGATTATCTTATTAAGGTCCACCTCTGTATCAGGCATTTTATGAATCAGATGAACATGATTAGGCATCAATACAAATGCATGAGTTTGCACCTGGTAACGTTCTGCTATAAACTTTAACCAACCATATAGTATGTTATACGACTGTGTGATCTCGAATAAAGGAATCCAGTTGTAACACGTAAATGTTATAAACCAGGTTTCACCTTGATCGTTGTGTAGGGTATGGGTGGCCATGGTTAAATATAAAGATAATTATGGATCTAATGATGATGAACCTCAGGGTCCTCTCCGAGAGACCCTGAGGGAACAAAGAAAATTCCTTCCTTTAAAATTCCGAAATCCCAAATCCGACATCCGAAATACAATTAATCTGTTAATAATCAGTTAAATGTTAACAAATAAATCATATCATATTTACGTTAATATGAAACGTTATCGCTTATTTTTATAGACCCATAAAAGAGGTCGCCTAAAATTTACCTAAAATAATTTTT
Organism: Mucilaginibacter sp. Mucisp86; assembly: GCF_047324315.1. Classification (NCBI taxonomy): domain Bacteria; kingdom Pseudomonadati; phylum Bacteroidota; class Sphingobacteriia; order Sphingobacteriales; family Sphingobacteriaceae; genus Mucilaginibacter; species Mucilaginibacter sp. Mucisp86. Next base: position 1,277,179 of record NZ_CP168503.1, on the reverse strand, counting down.
ATGACCTGGAGAAAATTCAGCGGCGAAGTAATCCAATCGCCCATTATGGAAGAGGTTGAAAAGGCAATTGAACGCGAAGCCCTCCTTGGTAACAAGCTAAAAGTATGTATTGGCACCGACTCACAAGTTAAAGGATCTGTAACAGATTTTGCAACCGTGATCGTGTTCCTGCGCGAAAAACGCGGCGCTTTCATGTTCATACACCAGGAGCGTACTTCGCAAAAAATGAGCATTAAAGAAAGGATGCTGAGCGAAGTTCAGAAGTCTATCGATATTGCTTATAAACTTTGCGATTTGCTTGACCTGTATGATGTGGAGCTTGAGGTACATGCCGACATTAACACCAACCCAATGTTTAAAAGTAACGCAGCCCTGCATGAGGCTATGGGTTACATCCTGAGCATGGGCTTTGTGTTTAAAGCCAAGCCCGAAGCTTTCGCAAGTTCATACTGTGCAAACAAAATAGTGCAGTAAATTTGCCGAAACTAAAGCGGTGTATCTATATTTGATATTAAAACATATCAGATATACCTATGTCGCCACTTATTGAAATCAACGACCCGGCTTTAGCCGCACAGGATACTATTCTTATTGATACCCGCGGAGGGCAGGACTCTTACCAGCGTTACCTGGCAGGCCATTTAAACCACGCCATTTACGCCGACCTTGATCAGCACCTTACCACTAAACCCGATGATCCAGCCTTTGGCGGCAGGCATCCGCTACCTAATATACAGGAGTTTGCTGTACTGTTAGGTAACTGGGGTATTACACCTAAGAGCCACGTTGTGGTTTATGATGACAAATCGGGTGCTTTCAGCGCGTCGCGTTTATGGTGGATGTTGAGGGCAATTGGCCATGAAAACGTACAGGTATTAAATGGTGGATTACAGGCTGCTAAAGATGCCGGTGTAGCGCTAAACACTGAAGCTTACACTCCTGTTGCGGTTGATCCGTATCCGGTAACACACGAGTATGCAAATACTGTTGAAATTGCTGAAGCTGGCGAAGCTGCACAGGATCCTTCAAGATTAGTAATTGATGTGCGTGAAACGCCGCGTTATTTAGGCCAAACCGAACCTTTGGATTTGATAGCCGGTCACATCCCCGGTGCATTAAACCTGCCTTATATCAACAACCTGGGTGCCGACGGTAAGTACTTACCTGCTGATGAGTTACGAAAGGCATACGATGCAGCAATTGGTGAGGTAGCGCATGACCAGGTGATTGTTCACTGCGGATCTGGCGTTACAGCCTGCCATACCCTGCTGGGTATGGATTACGCAGGTATCAGCGGCCCTAAGCTTTATGTTGGCTCCTGGAGCGAATGGTCGAGAAGGGATTTGCCGATAGGGAAGGAAGAGCGGTAAAAATAGATATTATGTCATTGCGAGGCACGAAGCAATCGCACGGAAGCAGGGTCGCCCTGTATAGCATGCGATTGCCACGCTGCGCTCGCAATGACATGGTTTTTATTCCAGCCGAGTGGCAATTATTCCCAGGCCTCTGGCCTGCGTGATACCCGGCGGCCGGGAGGCCGCTTGATAGTTACCACCCGGCTGGAGCCGAGCGGTGGCTTGCTTTTTTATTACTATTTATTGCCGTAACTTTCCCGCTTTATCCTTGTTACCACATTGTGAAAACATACGTTTTAAAAAGAGAACAATCTATTCCCATTGGCATTGAACAGGCCTGGGATTTTTTCTCATCGCCATTAAATCTGGCTAAGATCACTCCGAATGATATGCGTTTCGTAGTAACTTCTGATTATACAGAAACAACTAAAATGTATGCGGGAATGATCATCACCTATAAAATATCACCGTTGTTAGGCATCAACATGAACTGGATGACGGAGATCACCCACGTTGATGATAAAAAATATTTTGTTGATGAGCAGCGTTTCGGCCCTTACGCTTTATGGCACCATCAGCACCATTTTAAAATTATTGAAGGCGGTGTACAGATGACAGATCTGTTGCATTACGCTATTCCCTATGGAGTAATAGGCCAGTTAGCGAATGCTGTTTTTGTTAAAGGAAAGGTAGAGCAGATATTTGATTACAGGGTAAAAGCGATAGAGGAGCTGTTTGGGAAATACAAGTAACTGCCGCGGAATTACCTAACTGCCGCAGAATCACCTCCATGTCATTGCGAGCGCAGCGTGGCAACCACATGCTTTACAGAGCCGCTGTGATATTGCAGCATTTTGTAAATTAACCACATGAAACTACACCAATACTATGTTCAGATCATTACGAACCAGGCAAACACGGTATTATATGTTGGTGTAACCAATGATATTAAAAACCGTATATCCGAGCATAAGCTGAAAATATTTAAGGGATTCACAGCAATGTATAATTGCAATAAGCTGGTTTACTTTGAAGATTTTCAATGGATTCAGGATGCTATCGCAAGGGAAAAGCAATTAAAAGCAGGTTCACGTCAAAAAAAGATTGACCTGATTATTGCAGATAATCCATTGTGGAACGATTTGAGCGATGGGTGGTATGATTGATGGCGAGCAATACAATAATGCGTAGTGTGCCTTGTGTGATTGCTCTGCCTAGCATGCGGTTGCCGCGCTGCGCTCGCAATGACATATTATTTAATCACGGCAGATTATAATTTTATTCCCCCGCCAACACAGCCTCTTCTTCAACTACCTTAACTTTTTGCCTGCTAAGCGTCAACGCAAACACTGCTCCTGTTGAGGCCATGATCACGCCGACAATTTCAGGAGAAGTAAAGCCTAAGCCCCAGGCAATGGGCAGGCCACCCAGAAAAGCACCCAAGGCGTTACCGATGTTAAAAGCAGCCTGTGTAGCTGCTGCGCCGAGCATTTCGGCACCTTTGGCAGTATTGATCATTAAGGTTTGAATAGGCGATCCCGCGGCCATTGAAAGCCCGCCTGTTATAAATGTCATGACAAGCGACAGGATCTGATTTTGCGACACAAAGAAGATCACAACCAGCGATATAGCCATGGTGATCATCAATATCAAGCAGGCTTTTACCGGGGAAACTTTATCCGCCAGTTTACCACCAACAAAATTGCCTACCACCATGCCCAGGCCTGCTAATACCAAAACATAAGGCACGCTGCTGGCCGAAAACTTCGATACCTCGGTCATGAGCGGGGCGATGTAGCTGATCCAGGCAAAAAGTCCGCCTGTACCAATGGCTGTTAAACCGATGATGAGCCATGCCTGTTTTTTTCTGAAAAATGAAAGCTCCGAGCGTATGTTTCCTGCATTATTGGGGGCCAACTGTGGCAGCCATAACTGGATAAATGTTAACGTAATTAAACCTATTGCTGCTATCATCCCAAAAGTATATCGCCATGAATAATGATGGCCTATATAAGTACCCAGCGGAACGGTGAGCAGGTTAGCAATGGTAAGCCCGGCAAACATGACAGATATGGCCTGGGCCTGTTTGCCTTTGTCGGCAAGGCGGGTAGCTACTACCGAGCCCACGCCAAAGAACGCGCCATGTGGTAAACCTGCTAATAGCCTCGAAAACAATAAAACGTAATGATTGGGAGCAAAGGCCGAACATGCATTAAAAACTGTAAAAATAATCATCAATACAGTCAGGATCTTTTTAGGCGGATAACTGCTGGTAAAGGCAACCAATAACGGTGCGCCAATAACCACACCTAATGCGTATGCCGAAATCAGGTGCCCTGCAACGGGGATGCTGGTATGAAAATCATTGGCAATATCAGGCAGCATGCCCATCATCACAAATTCGGTAGTGCCAATACCAAGGCCGCCTAAGGTTAGTGGTAGTAAACTCTTTTTCACGTTGTTGTTTTATATTAAATGATATTGATGCCTGCTTCCCTGTATGCAGAGAGTTCTTCATCGTCGGGAGATACATCGGTAATGATGGTGTCCAGTTCTGTCACCGGCCCTATGTAGTAAGGATCGGCCTTGTTTATTTTTTCTAAGGTGGATAGGGCGATGGTTTCTTTCGATACCTCGATCATCGTTTTCTTGATCTCGGCCTCTTCATAATCCCTGGTGGTGATGCCGATGGTAGGGTGTACACTGCAGATCCCAAAAATGCAAAGATCGGCGCGGATGTTCCTGAACGCATTGATGGTTTCGTGGCCGATAGTGGTGAACGATGATTTATACAGGCGACCTCCTGCAAATATTACTTCAACCGTTGGGTGGTCTTCAAGCGCGCTGGCAACAGGAAAACTGTTGGTAACCACGGTGATCCTTAAATCATCCGGCAGACTTTGGGCTACCGCCAGGGTTGATGTACCGCCATCGAAAAGTACTACCTGCCCGTCTTTCAAAAAGCTTAATACTTTAGATGCGATGACTTTCTTAGAGGCAACATCATGCTTTTCCCTCGCCCGGTAGTGGTGCGGAATGGGGGAATGTGCAACCGCGCCGCCCCTTACTGCCGTTAGCAGCTTCTGATCGGCTAATACTTTGATGTCGCGGCGTACGGTATCTTCCGAAACATTGAGTTTCTCACTCAGTTCGGCAAGCATAACCTTGTTATCTTTTGATACGTGATCTAATATGATCTGGAGTCTTTCTTCTCTTACCATGTTTGCAATATGATGCAAAGTTATAATTAATTTGCAAAATATTGCAATTATACTTTGCTTTGTTGCATGAAAACGCAAGAAAAGAGAACCATTGCTATCGATATGGATGGTGTTATGGCCGATGTCGAGCCGCAACTGATCAAATATTACGAACAGTTGTATGGCGTTACAACAACCCTTGAAGCTATAGACGGCTTATCCCATGCGGAGGCTTTTCCGCTGGATGCTGTAACGAAGGCTTCCCTGAACTTACCCGGTTTTTTTCGCACGCTACCGGTTATGCCAGGCGCTATTGAGGCAGTTAAAAAGCTGATGGAAGATTACGAGGTTTACATTGTATCGGCCGCTACGGAATTCCCGCTGTCGCTATTCGAAAAATTGGAATGGCTTCAGGAGTATTTCCCGTTTATTAGCTGGCGCAATATTGTGCTGTGCGGTGATAAAAGCATCATCCATACCGATTACATGATAGATGACCATTGTAAAAACCTCGACTACTGCAGCGGTAAGGCGATCATGTTCAATGCCCATCACAACAAAAATGAACATCAGCACATACGGGTCCACAATTGGGATGAAGTATTAAACCTATTTGAAAAAGAGGTGCAGGAAGCCTGACGAAGTGTTTAAAGAACCATTTATATAAAGTGTAAGAATCATTGCCGTTGACTTTAGTCGACGGAATAATGACTGAAAAACAAGGGCTTTAGCCAAAATACCGCTTGAATAATTGGGCTGAAGCCCGCAATAGTATTTCCTTTCACCGTTGACTAAAGTCAACGGCAATGAATACTTTTCATTGTAAATAGCTCTGGAGGGCTTATTTCGTATCTATCCGGTAATTAAGTGATGCCGAAAAATTGGTGCCTGCGCCGGTGTTGCGGCCTGTAACAAAGGTGCCGCCTGTTAAAAACAGCGACAGGCTTTTGGCGAATGCGTGGCCATAGCTCAACGATACCTGGTTAAAGGCAAAGTTTTTACTGGCGCTTGGATTCACGTTAAAATCCTTGTTGATACTGGTAGCATAAAAGCCGCCTACGCTTAGGGAGATCTGCTCGCGGAATTTTTTATCAAGCGTTAAGCCGTATGTAGCATTGTACCTGTCCTGAAAAACGCTTTCGTAGCCAAAGTATTCACGTACACCATTTTCAAGGATAAAAAATGAGTTTTTGCCAAATAAATGCCCGCTACCTGCAAAGGCCAGTTTAAGTTCGGCCCCTTTTTGGTTATACCCCAATGCCGTATTGGTATACATAGGTACAATAGCTGTACCCTGTAAGCTGAAATAATATTTATAATTGATGTTGGCCAGGTAGTACCTGATACCCACTTCCAGATCCTGGAAACCTGAGCTTTTGCTTGTGCCCAAATCGGTACTAAAAGTGTTCATTACATAAGGCGCCAGTACCGAAAGGGTGAACTTGCGGCTTAATCCAACTTCTGAATATAAAGAATAGCTCCATGAACTGAATTTGCCGTTGTTGGCAAAGGCTCCTTTATGGCTGTCGGCATCCCAGGCTTTATTAGCAAAAAAGTAAGTTGCCGACGGCGACAGCGAGATCCTGCCCGGCCTTACCGGGAAACCTCCTGCATAACTTTTGCCTGTAGCTAAGGCCAATATCACTATCCCCGCGAGCAAATATTTTGATAAAGTATTTTTCAAGGTCATGTGTGTAGATTTTAAAAGTTTTAAAACAAACCAAAGGTATCGCGCATCCAACGGCCCTCATAATCCTTGTATACCTGGCTTACTTCGTGTGCAAGGTTTTTAAATACCAATACGTGTTTATCACCATGCATTGAATTAAATACGGCGTAACCGTTGTTTGGTGGTACGTAAGGGTCTAAAAGACCTAAGCCCAAAATAGTTGGGCATTTTATGGTTGTTGCAAAGTTTTTGGTATCGTAATAATCGAGATTGTTTAATACCTGGTTGAAAGTTACACCCGGCTTGCTTAACGTATATTTTTTAATATCGTTGATGGGCCATTCAACAGCGCCAACCAAATTGCGGATATCGCTCATGATAGGGTTTTGCGCCGAGCAAAGCGTTACCCGATGATCAAGCCCTGCAAGTGCAATGGATAAATATCCGCCCATGCTACCACCTGTGGCCAGGATCTGATCATGCCTCAGGTTAGGCTGTGCGTAAATAAAATCAACGGCACGTACGCAATCCATAATTACGCCGCGCATTACGTATTTGTTTTTATCCTCAATGTGGTAGGAGATAAAGGCATCGCGTTCGGTGTGGATCACATCGCGGCTGGTACCTTGTCCGCGGGTATTAAGGGTAATGATTACCAGGTCGGGGTCGAGGCCTACTATAGGGTATAGCTTTACCTGGTAACCAGGTAAGCCAAGCAGTACCGAAAATTTCTTGTTTTTATTTTTGCTGATGGGCACCGTCATATAACCGCGTATGGTAAGGTTATCCAGCGATTTCATCTCTATTTCGTAAACCTTGCGGTTTTCGGTGTTCATGGATGGTATCTCGGTAATTTTATAGTTGGGTTTTACCCTGGCCAGCTCATCTTTGGCGGTTTGCCAAAACTGGTCAAAATCGGCAGGTTTGGCATATTGCGACCTGATCTCATCTGGCCTGATCCCGAAAGCGCGACGCGTGGTATCGTCATAATCGCTCACGTTGATCATCATATTAACCTTGTAAAAACCTGTTTTTAGGTTAGGTACATCAAAATCATATTTGGAAGTGCTTTTTTTGGCGAGGTTTACCGGTTTCGACAGTGTTTTTACAACCTGTCCTTTATCAGTGGTGATATTGTATGATATGGTACCTTCCTGGTTGGTATTGTAGGTGTTTTTAACTTCAAAACTAAAAGAGGCGGTGGAGCTAAATTCGCCATCCTTATTGTTGATAGTTAATACGGTTGATACCTCATCGCCACCACCGCTTTTATCGTTGGCTTCGGCTGTTTCTTTTTCGGTTTCCTGGGCCACGGCCGGTCTCACGGCACCTATGGTCAATAATGCGAAAGCTATGATCAGTAATTTATTAGCGTTTTTTAGCATGTTATATTTAGGCTTTAATCTTAGCTGATTCATTTTCGGGATTGCGTGCTTTGTTTTTGATCAGGAAATCGGACCTGCGGATATAATGATTAAGCGGTTCTTCAATTAACTTAAACAACGTTATTGAAACGATATTTAAAACGATGAACGCATATAAAAGGTTTAAACTATCGTACTCAAACGGCGAATGCCAATCCACCCCCCATTTGTCATAAAGCTCAAAAACATAGTCATTAAGGCTGTTCATTCCATGATGTATAAAATTGTACATATAGCCTAAATGAACCAGGTAAAATATATACGAGCTTTTGCCCAGCAGCTCAATAAAAGGGTGCGCTAAAAACTTTTTAAGCAGGGTGGTTTCAGTAAGCAAGCCATAAAAGAAAATGGCAATTGCCGTAGCCAGCAAATAGTTATTGGTGACAATACCCCATGGGTTATGCAAACCGGCTTCATAGCCTTTCGGAATAGTTAAGGTCGACATGATCCACACACAAAAGAAGATCATGAAAAAACCCAGGTAAGTGAATTTCTTTTTGCTTGTGCCAGCCAGTTTTTGCTTCCGAACGATGAGGGCCAGTTGAATACCTGCGAAAAACTCGAAGCATCGGCCTAAAAAGGTGTACAACATCATGAATGTAAAGTTGCCGAAGAAACCGAACCAGTTTACGCGGCTAAAAATCAATACGAGTATAACACCTAAGCCTGTTACCGCGATAGGCTGGATATAAAACTTTCTGTATTTAGTAGCTATCAGGAAAATGAACGGCGCCGAAAAGTAAAAACACTCTTCAACAGTGAGCGACCAGCCCTGGGCAATGCCTGTAAATTTAAACTGATCAAAAAAGCCACGTATAAAAACGATGTTCATGAAAAACATAACCACCGGGTTTTGCCCCGCCGTTACCGTTTGATTTTGCGTAAAATGATAAGCTATGAACGCCCCAATAGTAAGCAGTGCATACATGGGATAAATACGGGCTACCCTGTTTTTAAGGTATTGTAAAAACCAGGCTTTGGTTAATTTAAAGCTGTCAAAATACCTAAAAGCTATCAAAAAGCCCGAAAGCACAAAGAAGATAGTAACGCCGATATGGAACTCGTTAAAGAACCGTTGCACAGAGTGGGGAAATTTTTCATCAAACACATATGCAAAATGCGAGATAAAAACCAGGTAAGCAGCCATGGCCCGCACACCGGTTAATGCCGGGATATAATTGGATTGCGCTCTTTGTGACAAAATAGACGTATTTTAACTTTCAGATCAATTTAATTATACGTAAATGTTTGCAAAATGGATACCAATGTTGAATAAGTAAGGGGTGAATTAAGTGGTAGTAGCAGTTTTTAGTGGCAGTAAGCAGTTTGCTTATTCGTTAAACCTGAACCGGGATTTGGGGGGATTTGTCGGATTGATGGATTTTGCCTGCAAATATCTGTTCGGAAGATGAAGTTATATTTAAATAAAATATGTCATTGCGAGGAACCACCAAGGAATCCCCGGAAAAAATCGTAATGACGTGCAAGATATTTTTTAGAGATGGTGCGCTGGGCTGCGTTAGGGATGGGAGCGGATACCGGCCTCGTGGCTAAGGCTTGTGTAGTATGAGCGTACAGCCCGGGCCGCAGGCAACGCCCATATTATAAAATCCACTCAAAAAAACATACTTAATAATCTGCGCCGTTGTTGGTGTTGTCACCAACAACTCCTATTTATTCAATAGATCATATTTTTTAATTACGTTATCATTGATAAGCCGATGGGCAATGTTGTTGGTGACAACACCAACAACGGCGAGAGTATAAAAAATCTCGCCAATCCTAAAATCTTATAAAGCAAGGTTCAGCCGACTTCCCTGCACCACACCCTTGCTTAAAATCTTTTGATCAATGTAATACTGGATCTCCGATTTTTTCAATCCCCAGTTGGGGGCGATGAGCAGTTCGCGGTCGCTGAGGCCGAAGAGGCGCTGGATTACGATGTCCGGGCGAACAAGGGGTAGCAGTTCGCACAGAAAATCGGCATATTCATCAATGCCAAACAGGCGGAACGGTTCGCGTTTGTATTTTACGCCCATTACCGAACCCTCAACAATATGCAGGTGGTGGAATTTTACAAACTTGATCTGTTTAAAGCGATTGATCTCGTCGGCATATTTCAGCATCATCTCCTTAGTTTCCCATGGGAAACCGAAGATGGTATGTACACAAATATCCAGTTTGGAATTTTCGACCAAAGCAAGCGCTTTCACCAGCTCCTCGTGGCTGCAGCCGCGGTTAATCTGGTTCAGGGTATCGTTGTAGATACTTTCCATGCCCATTTCAAGGTCAACATCAAAACGGTCGGTATAGCTTTCCAACAGGGCAATCTTTTCGGCATCAATACAATCAGGGCGGGTACCTACCGATAGGCCCACAATATCTTCAGTGCCATAGCTTAGTGCCTCGTCATACATCATTTTAAGATAATGAGCCGGCGCATAAGTATTGGTGTTGGGCTGAAAGTAAATAATAAATTTATCGGCCTTATTACCTTTGCGGGCACGTTCCATACCTTCCTCAACCTGTTGCCTTACAGTGGGGGCATTGCGGCTAACCGAGGGGGTAAAGGAATCAACATTACAATAAGTACAACCGCCGTAGCCTTTTGAGCCGTCACGGTTGGGGCAGGTAAAACCACCATCAACAATTACTTTAAACACGCGATGGCCTTTGTATTTTTCCTTAAGCCAGGGCCCGTAATTGTTATAGCCTTTTTCCCAGGTTGTTATTGCTTGCTGTTCCACTTTGCTTTCCTTGATTTTGACGACTTGTTTTGATTTGATCGATCAGGCGGCAAAGATAATGAATTTTTAGCGACGTAACTATTGAGCTACACCTTGTGTACCAGGCATTAGAATTGTTTAATTGCTAAGTTTAAAATAATGATCAATCTCGACTTCTTTATAGACATTGCCTTTCGAATCAACGTCAACATTTTGGTAAAACAAAATCAGTTCATTAGTCGTAAGTGATTTTATTTCAAACGAAAAATCGTTTCCAGGGTAGGTAGCGGCCCCATCTTTAACAGAAAATGTGTGGAAGGATAGTGTTTTGTCACTCAAAATATAAGTATAGGGTATTGTCAAAGTGGTCCATTTTTCAATCCCGGTTCCATCGGCTTTAAAATCGTAAGAATCACCCTGGGCATTTGTTATATGTGTTTTGGTAAGTTTATCGTTGGTATACTCGCGGATGGTATCTTTTGCGTTTCCCCATTTGCCAATAATAAGGGTTTTGAAATCGGGTTTTGAGGGAGTTGGATTGTTGTTTTTGCTGCCGCAACCGAAAAATATCAATGCGCATGCGCACAGAAGCAGGGTTTTATTCATTTTTGTGATAAGGATTTAAATACACTGCAATATATTTAATTAAAATGATCTACGGCTGGTTGTTTTCGTAACGATCGCTATTTCAGGCGGATATTTTTTATTCTTGTGGTTTTTAGTGGTCGGAATTTTAATAGCTCAACTTTTGCCCAGACTAATTTAATTCACCTTTAGATAAGCCTTTTTGTAAGTGCTCAGGATCTCGGTTATTTTGGATGGGTCCCGCTTTTCGAACAGGTGGATTACCCATACCGTAAAACGCAGCATGCCTACCGGGTTAACAATCCCTAAACCCAGTTTGTTGATATCATTATCCCTGCTGGCTATTTGTTTAGGATAGGCATCCCCGGTACGGGTAAACAGGTCTTCGGCAAAGCACCAGGCGCCGTCGCGGGCATTGCTCAGGGCAAACTGAATGAGGATGGAATTATTTTGCGCATGCAGGCCTGCCAGTGATAACAAGGGTGAGATCTGGTTCAGCTCGCTGATCACCTCGTAGGTAAGTGCCGAAAGTATGGTGTTGATGGAATTAAAATCTTTATGCACTTCGCTTAGCGGCTGATTGAGCTTACGGGCTACTTCTACAACGGCAACACCCAAATCAAGGTTGATATGCGCGTTCATGCCGATGAGCAGGTGCTGTAATACCAGTTTTGACGATTTGCTAAAAATGCCGAAAGCAAGCTGCCAGCAATTAGAACAGGGTTGCTTTTGCTGCCAGCTACGGTAGGCCGCAATATACCTGTTAGCGAAAATCACATCCAGTTGCTCCATACGGGTGGGGTTTTCAAACTCGCCGTTTTGGATGCCTTCTCTTACCTTGCAGGTAACCTTATGATACAGCGCTGCAAAATACCCGGCCCTGCTGTCGGTTTTTATGGCGTCGGCAATAATGGCTTCTAACTGTTCAATAATTTGATCAATAGTTTGGGCTTGTGCAATAGGTTCCATAAAGGCAGATAAGTTCAGGGGAATTTAACTGTTTTAAAGATAGGATTTTTGTTGATGGCTTGTACATCAGGTTTTTAAACGTGACGAAAAGCGTATTCGTTACTGTCTTATTAATTAATGATTTATATTTATACCTGTTTTCTTTAATGTTCTAAAATAAACCTTACCTATGACTTCAGAACAGTTAACAACAGAGATAGATGGCCTTAGAAAAGAGCTGGCCAAGCTTAAAGAAACTTCGGACGAGGATAAGAAAAAGGATTTCTGGCTCAAGTTTTTTTCGTCCATCTTTTTGCCGCTGGCTATTACCGCATCGGGCTATTGGTTTTCGCAGGCCATAAAAAAGCAGGATATGGAGCAATCGCGCGATCATGATGTGCTCGCCAATCAGCAGTATCAGCAGCAAATGCAGCTATCCATACAAAGCCAGCGACTGGAAACCTATAAATTTATCACCCCGCTGCTGGAAATTATGGTAAACAACCCCGATCCGCAAAAGCGTGTTTATGCAGCCAAAGTTATCACCGAAGTACTGCCGAATGAGGCTCCCGAGCTTTTAAAAACGGCTATTGCATCTGATCCTGCAAATACCAAAAAGTATCAAAGCGCGTTTGACAGCACGCAGGTAAAACTGGTAGCAGGTTTGTTTTCAGATAACGCCTCAACCCGCACAAACAGCGCCAATGATATTATGGTGAACTGGTATAAAACCTCAAGCATAGTACCGCAACTCATTGATTATGCATCACAAAATATGAATAATACCAATGGCATTTTTAATACCGTAGTTGTACTGCAAAATATGCATGGTAATGTTTTGAAAGCCAATAAAGCTAAAATCCAGGACTTTCTACAAAAGGTAATGAAGCTGGATAACATGCATAATACGGTTGCTAATGCAAAAGATCTGTATAAAGCTTTAAATACACTGTAATTTACTGCACAAATAAGTGTGAAGTTATTTTGATTTTGGTGCTTGTTTAAGGTTATTAATAATAATATCCTAATTTTTTAATCTAAAAGAAATAATAATTGCAAAAGTGCCTTTTTGTTATCGGGAAACGGCTATTTGATAAAACTAAAGCATGTTTTATACGTACTAATTATAGTATTAATTAATTATTCACCTAAAAATTAAACACTATGATTACGTTATTAATAGCATTAAGCGCAAGTGCATTATGCGGTTTTTTTGTTGCGCACAGTACAAATGAAAATGAATGTTAAATGTAATAGGTTAAACAGGGTAATTATGTGAAAAGGCTGATCAGAGATGGTTAGCCTTTTTGGGTGGGTTAGATTTAGTATATGTACTGAACGCTGGTGCACGCGTGTCGCTTGTATCCTCAATGAAAAGGTATAAAGTTTAATAAGATATGACTTAATGAGATATGACGTGTTGCTAAGTATGAAAGACATAGCGATGAAGAATTGCGTGCTACTTAGCATGCGGGGCACACGCGACACGCGTGCGCCAGCGAAGGGTAGCGAAAGCCACCCTTTCTTTTTAAATCTTAAATCCGTCCTTATACTTTTTCTATATAAAAATTTAATACAAACGAATATTGGTTAGGTTTACCTACCATGCTATCTGGGTCGCTTACAGTTCTACTCATATTAGTAAAGCCATCAAAGTTTTGTTCCTCTTTCAGTCTGTATTTTATTCCATCATACACAAACGTCATTGTAGGATATAATTCGCTTTCGTGCAATATATTGTCACGTAATGCCTGTATATCAGATGTCATAAAAACACATTGGCTTTTATTCAATAAAAATTTAAAGCATACGGATAAATCGGTGTTTGTCATTTTTATATTATTTAAAACCAAAGATAATATTTAAGGTAGATTGTTTTTTCTCTTATAATGTAGACAGGTTCTAAGAACGTTTAGTGTTTTTATTAACTATCTTTTTTACTGGCAGTTTTTCTATAGGTTGTTCAATAATTTCTTTATTATCTACCGCTGTTTCTAATATTAAGCTTAAAGCGGTATTCTTTATTTCTTTCTCACCTAATGCTATATAATCACCAGAGTTATTTTTAACATACTGTATCCAGTCGGGATGTGCCCACAATGTAATTTGCCCGTAACCATTAACAGTTATATTATTAATGATGAACTTAAATTTAGCGTATTCCGCACCTACGACACCAACACCACCGTCAAACTTGCCCCAATTTTTAACTTCTACATACTTAAAATCCTTGTCGGCGCCCGAACCGTAGCCCATAGTAATTAATTGACCTTTTTTATATGTGCGATTATTGTACGTAGCGGTAGTATCTTTTGCATTAAACACAGACGTAGTTTGTGCCTTTGCTGCTATAAATGATGCTAATGCCACTAATATTATTATTACTTTTTTCATGGTTGAATTAGTTATTTTAAATAGTCTGCTACGGATTATTTTCTTTATTTTAGGAATAGGTTTTAATAATTCCAGTCTATCTCATATAGTTTATCAATAATGCGATTTGCAATATTTTGACCCTTAGATATAACTTTAAAGGTTTCCGTTGAAGCTAAACCCTGCCCTTGTTCCTCAACAACCTCTGCTATAACTTTACAAATCCCTTTCCATATCATTTGATAATCTCGCTCTGATATGAAGATTTTATCTACAACTACGCTTTCTATTTTACCCTCATAATCATACATACATTTAGCTATCCGATTTATTTCATTTTCAATGTCAACAGTTTGAGGTTTCCGCTTTTCCTTTCTACTAAATAGTCCCATCTTTATTTAAAATTCATTTATCTGTCGTTATTAATTATTAAGTTCGCTAAACAGGTCTCGCCAATTGATAAACTTACCAACTGTTTCAAATCTATTGGTGTCAATGTATCGCCCTTTGGTAACCCCTTTTTTATTTAATGATTTTAGTTCAACCAGAATTGTATCAAAAATTTCCTTATCCGTTATGGTTGGGTTTACATCAAACCGAAATGCCTCTGTTTTGTAAACTATCTTACCTTTTGAATTTTGAACAGTTCGTTTCTTTTCATTCAAGAATAGTTCCCCGGTGAATATTTGTCCATCTAAATTCAAAAGCACATACCCTACAATTTCATTAAATTTCCATGGGTAACCAATATGACTTTTATACCATTGTCTTCTAGCCTCAAACTTTTCTTCTGCTAACTTTTTACCAAAAAAGGCTTCATCTGCTGAAACTGGATTTAAAGATGTCCAATCTGCAACTTTCTTATCTAAAGTTTCTTCAAATTTCTCAGTTGATGTTCGGTAAACGGGAATTTCAAAAAGACTGTTGTTTTCAGTCAGCAAATAGGATTGAAACAAATTCATATAGATTTCTGATTAGCAGATTAATTTATAGCTATAACACCTCTCTTTTCAGGGTCATTTGACCAATGGACTTCCCATGTTCTACCATCAATTTGGTCAAGCAATATAAAAGTGAAGATATTTGGAGTTGCTTGTAAAATAAACCTACCATTCTTTTCATCATCTTTGGCGACGAAAGGAGTTGAATTTATATCGGATGTAAATCGTTTTTCAGTTTCAGCATTCCATTGAACTTTCCACATTTTACCGTTGCGTGTATCCAGTTTAATCAGGTTATAAATGTTTGTTGTAGGGAATATTCGGTAGATAACATTTTCATTGTTGGGACTGGTTAGTGCAGGAACTTCATTTGATTGTGCGCGAGCAAACGAAGCAATTAAAACAATAATGAGAATAAGTATAGGTTTTTTCATTGTGTAATAAGTTTGGTGACCACAAATATAAATCACTATCGTTTATAAAAGTATTTCAATTTGCTATCAAGCAACCTTTTAATCTTATCAATGCTTGCGGTGTTAATAGACGTTATATCCGCAACCTCAAACTCTGCTATTCTTAATGTTGGGTTTATCCCCTGATATTGCGGTAACAAATCTCTAAAGCAATCAAAGTAAGCTCTACCACAAGTTCGCCCACCCTCAAAATCAAAATCTGCACATGTTTTCTTATAACGGTATCTATCAGCTTTATGAGAATAGAGATTACAAAACCACACCCAGTCCTCTATAGAATAGTTCAGTTTTAATCCTTTTGGATAATAAGCAAAGGTGTTTAGCCTAGCTGTTGTGAAGTGTTGCAATTCATCAAATTCAAACAGGAAATTGTATTCCCCTGCAAAATAGGCATCAGGTGAAAGTTTTGTAATTCTCTTATCAGGGTTCATCCCACCCATTGAGGAATATATATCACAAATTATGTTGTAAGAGCTTTGAAAATGGGGTTGATGGTGTTTATTTACGAGCCAGTCAAATGATACAGATTTAGCATCTTCATTTAGTGCCTTACCCACCAATTCAGTAATAAAAATTTGCCTTTCTTTGGTTGCCATAAATTACAATTTACCTCAAATCCATTAGTATATTTGAGACTGTAAATAATTTTATAAGCTATGATACCAATTACTGAAACCAAAGACGACTTAGCCCTTCTTATCAATGATATAGTGAGGAAACACATGCTTGACACTATAGACCCTGATTTGAGAAAAAAACTATCGGATACGAAAGGTGATATTGTTTTTGATTTTAAAAACAATACGTTTATAGTAAAAGCTAATGATGAGGAATTAAAAAATGCAATAGTTGAAGATTGGAAGTCAAAGCGATAATACAAAGAAAAAAATCCCGGTCTTATGACCGGGTTAAAAAATAAAAAAACCAGAATGGTAGATGTTATAGTAGAGTGACTGAGGAAAGTTTAAACCTCTAACATACCAGCATCGGCGTACTCGTAACTTTTGCTAAATGCATCATCAGTTAGTAGAAGAGTCACGAGTACCTCACATCTCAACCCTGCTGCCGCAAGCGTCCTCGCTTGTGGCCCGCGTTTAGGTCTGCTATGTGAAAAGCCGCTCGCATAACTTAGCATGAAGCCCACAACCGAGGACGCTCGCGGTAGCAAATGTGTCTCATCCCCCCGCAACCCCCAACACCCTATTCACCGCCGATAAACTCATCTCCAACCTGCCGGCAATCTGCCTTTGGCTCAAACCCTGTTTGTGAAGCGCGAGTACATCTGCTGCCCGGCGTTGCCGTTCGATTTGGCTGTAGCGGCGCAGGTGTTTAACCTCGTTATCGGTATGGGAAAATACAAATTTTAAAAAGCCGTTTTGCCTTTCCAGTTTGCCGAGGCATACGTTATGGCTACCATACATTTCGGCGGTGCTGCGTTGTTTTACCTGTTTAAGATAGCGGTAGCCGGGTAGTGTCTGGCTTTCGGCCATGGCGAAGGCGCTGTCGGCAAAGTTGATGAGCATTTTGCTGCCTTGCAGGTCGTTGCGGGTGATGGGCAGGGCCGGATTGCGTTTGGGGGTATGGGCCAGTACCAGGATGCTGAGGCCGTGGCGGGTTTTGAGCAGCTTAAGCTGTTTCATGAGCGAGAGGGCCTGGCTGCTGCGCTCGGTGCCGTTGCGCAGGCAGGTGATGTTATCAATAATGAGTACCCTGGCATCGGTACGTTTAATGGCGCGACTAAGACCGTGGGTGATGAACTCGTCAAAAGTTTTAAAATCATGCGGCAGACCGGTCATCTGGTTAAATTCGCCGCGGTAAAAATTTTCGTGAAAAGTGTGGGTGCTGCCGCCGTCGGTGTAGCGCTGTTCAAACTGTTTGCCGCTCAGCTCAAAATCAATGTATAGTACGGGGTTGGGTTCGGCATCCATTTTAAAAGGTGTAATGGCTTCGCCGCGGGCAATGCTATCGCCCAGTTGCACGGCCAGCAGGCTTTTGCCCATATTGGTATCGGCAAACAGGATGCACAGCTCGCCCTCGAGCCAAAACTCGCCAAACAGCATGTGTGGTGTCTGGTGCCCGCGTTCCATCTCCATCCACGCACTGGCTTGGTGAATAATGAACAGATCGGGGATGCCATCCGGATCATAAACCCTTGGGCGGATTCCTTTTTTAGCGTCTCTGCGCGCCGCATCGCGCACATTGGTGCGGATCATTTCCACAACCAGTGGTCTTCCATTTTTTTCAATCATAGTATTATGTCATCGATAAATTGAGGCTTAGTCTTTAGGCCAAAGTCATAAGTGCCAGGTACAGAAGCAAAAAAAGACTTCAGACTTAATACTATTGACTTAATACTAAGGACTATTGACTTAACAAGTGTCACCCGGAAGGATTTTCGTAAGCCCTCTCCTTTGGAGAGGGTTGGGTGAGGTTCAAATTTACCGGTAACAGTTTGCAATAATGGTGGCACTGTTTTGTCAGTACCCCCGATGAATAATCGGGGTAGCCATAAAAAAATTAGAAAAAATAACAGAAAATTGCGGAAAATGCCTGTCGTAAAATCAGGTTAAACTATTGGCGTAATAGATCATGAAATTCACTCGTGAAAGGTTTAATTGCTGATAGTCAGATATTTAATGATGTTTCGCTAAAAATGATAATCTGTTGATTTTTAGCATGTTTCATAAAATGCCTGTCCCGCGTTTTAACGCTCAAAAAATGGAACACCTGTGATTTTTAAGAAAAAGAGCCATCAGGCTATTTCACTTTTTTTTCGGGAATCAAAAAATTGGGACACCTCATTTGTTACAAATGATGGGTGCAAATGGAATACTACTTTAATTTGAAGTATTACGCTTATGATCACGATAGCCAGCCACGCTGCAAACCATTTAACCGAAAGCCGGGTATCGGTAACAGCCTTAAAAAAGAGCACAGTCATCACCAGCAGTGCAAATGTTAACGCATAAGTAAATTGCTGCCAACTGCTGACAGGTAAAAACCTAAATGCGTAAGTTGAAAACATGGTGCAGCTTCCGGCCAGGCAGGCAAACGCTATACGCCTGATAAATATCCATTTGTTCTCTTTAAGCAAAACCATTGCGGCAATGGTGATAATCACCCATTTTATGGCTGCAACAATGTTGGATAGCAATATAATATCGGGTATAACCACATAGCCAAACTTTTGTTCAATGAACCATGCTGTTATCATAACTGACACAGCAAAATAAATGATAGCGGTTACGGCGTTCCGGGTATTAGCAGGCATTAACAGGCTCGGGGGATTTTGGGTGATAAATGTATGTATTTATAATTTAATAAGGAAACCCCTCCCAACCCTCCCCGGAGGGGAGGGCTTTTAAAAAACGCACTTATAGCCTCACCTAAATCCTCTCCAAAGGAGAGGACTTTAAGAAAAAAAAGAGCTCCCTCTCCTTTGGAGAGGGCCGGGGTGAGGTTAAACAACAATAGCGACAGGTAACCCCATCGCTATTGTCTTATTCTTATATAAATAGGTGTAACTAATTACAAACCGAATGCTGTTTTAACCTGGTCAACGTAATCAAGTTTTTCCCAGGTAAACAGTTCAACTTCGCGCTCAAGCTTGCTGCCATCGTGGCCAACAAAAGTTTTGGTCACAACTTCATTTGGTCTGCCGAAGTGGCCGTAAGCTGCGGTTTCGCTGTAAATGGGGTTACGCAGTTTGAAACGGGTTTCGATGGCGTATGGGGTCATGTTAAAAATGCCTTCCACTTTTTTAGCGATCTCGCCGTCATGCAGGTCAACCTTGGCAGTGCCGTAAGTGTTTACATAAATGCCCATTGGCTGCGCCACACCGATAGCGTATGATACCTGTACAAGCACCTCATCGCACAAACCGGCAGCTACCAGGTTCTTGGCAATGTGACGGGTAGCGTAAGCAGCCGAGCGGTCAACTTTTGAAGGGTCTTTACCTGAGAAAGCGCCACCGCCGTGAGCACCTTTACCACCGTAGGTATCCACAATAATTTTACGACCGGTTAAGCCGGTATCACCATGCGGTCCGCCAATAACAAATTTACCGGTTGGGTTGATATGGTACTTAATATCGTCGTTAAAAAAGTGCGCGTATTTAGGATATTTAGCTTCAACACGTGGGATCAGGATGCTGATGATATCAGCTTTGATTTTAGCCAGCATGGCAGGCTCGTGGTCAAAATCATCGTGCTGGGTTGATATAACAATGGCATCAATACGTTGTGGTTTGTTATCGTCGCTATACTCCAAAGTAACCTGCGATTTTGCATCCGGGCGAAGGTATTTGATCTCGTTGTTTTCGCGGCGGATGGCTGCAAGCTCAATTAATAAGGCGTGGGCAATATCAAGGGCAAGCGGCATATAGTTATCGGTTTCAACGGTAGCATAACCAAACATCATGCCCTGGTCGCCGGCACCCTGCTCTTCTTTGGCGGTGCGGTCAACCCCCTGGTTGATATCAGGCGATTGCTCGTGGATGGCCGATAACACACCACATGAACTGCCGTCAAACATATATTCGCCTTTGGTGTACCCAATTTTGTTGATCACCTCGCGGGCAATCTTCTGTACATCCAGATAGGCTTTTGATTTTACTTCGCCGGCTAAAATAACCTGGCCTGTGGTTACCAGCGTTTCGCAGGCAACTTTCGATTCGGCATCAAATGCCAAGAAATGATCAATCAGCGCGTCCGAGATCTGATCAGCTACTTTATCCGGGTGACCTTCTGATACGGACTCTGAAGTAAATAAATATGACATAAAATTTAAATAAGTAAAATTAAAATCGACTGGGAGGGGCTTAAGACGGATCGAGTGGTAAAAAGAAGCATGGTTTTAGCACTTTTTTACGTGGTTGCAATCCGGCTCCATTGCAAAAAGGAGCATTAAATCAGTCCACATTCGGGCGGTAAAAATAAAACAAATTTCACAAAGCCGAAAATACATTTACTTTTGACGATTGAAATAATATATATAGTTGAAACGGAAAGCGTTATTTATAATAAACCCAATTTCGGGCGGGAAGAAGAAGGACGGGGTGCCTGAACTGATTAAAGATACTATTGATGCCGGTGTAATGGAGCCGGTTATAGCTTTTAGTGATGGCGTGGCACATGCAAGGGTTATCGCATCCGAAGCAGTAGGGAAATTTGATATAGTGGTTGCGGTTGGCGGCGATGGTACGGTTAATGAAGTAGCTTCGGCTATTGTTGATACTGATACCTCGCTTGGAATAGTGCCATTTGGCTCGGGCAATGGGCTTTCGAGGTTTTTGGGTATTCCGATGGATACAAAGAGTGCTATCAAAAACCTGGCATCAGGCCGTACCGAAATTATTGATTCGGCCAGGATTAACGGGCAGCCATTTTTTAACATGGCGGGGATGGGGTTTGATGCCCACATCAGCGAGATTTTTTCGCACGGCAAAAAACGTGGCTTTATCAGTTATATCAAATCGTCGATAAAAGAAGTGGTTGGCTATCAGTCGCAAAACTATCATATAGATATCGACGGAAAAAAATATGATTACAAAGCATTTATGCTCAGTATTGCAAATTCGTCGCAATACGGTAATAATGTGCACATATCGCCCAAGGCAAGTCTGCAGGATGGTTTGCTGGATGTTTGTGTGATTAAGCCTTTCCCGTTGTGGAGATTTCCGGAAATGAGCATGCGTATGCTGGTTAAGGCAACTGAAAGTTCAAAGTATGTAGAAATTATTCGCGGCAAACAGATCCTGATAAAAAGAGAACATACCGGCCCTATCCACCTGGATGGTGAACCCCAGGTAGCCGGTACAGGAATAGATATCAATATACTGCCCAATTCATTAAGAGTTATAGTTGGCCCGTCATTTAAAAACTGATCAATATGGCTAAGAAAAATTTTACCGGCGTAGTTTACTCAACTGATCCGGATTTTCAATACCAGGAAAACGGTGGGGGAGAGCAGGATACCCTACCGCCACAGCAACAAAACCTTAAAATATACCTTGACCGTAAGGGCGGTAGCAAACTGGTTACGCGTATTTCGGGCTTTATCGGCGCGGATGCCGACCTGGAAGCCGTAGGGAAAAAACTGAAATCCAAATGCGGGGTTGGAGGTTCTGTTAAGGACGGCGAGGTCCTGATCCAGGGCGATTTTAGGGACAAAGTGTTAATTTTACTGCAGGCAGATGGCTATAAAGCCAAAAAAGCAGGCGGGTAGTATTAACTAAACATTATAAACCGTAGTTTAACAGAATTATTTGAAAGGAGCGTTTTTAAACAAAGTGTGCAACTATATGTTACAAAGCTTGCATTGTAGTTAAATGTAACATGCAGCTTTTTATAAACTTTGAAAAAAAACACCTGATTTTAGCTTGGTAACACAAATTTTATATGTTATCACTTGCTATTTTTAAAAAAAATGGTTTTCATTGCAAATAATTGTGTTGGTAACACACAATAAATTTGTATTGTTGCGTTTATAAACACCAACAATACACAGAATGATATTCTGTATTAAAAAATTGTAAAGAATAACATAAATGGTTTTTTTAATTCAATAAAATTCTATTTTTGTTATTCCCAACAAACAGCGCATTTTAACTAACTTATAAAATAAACAAAAACAAAAACTAAAAATTCAAAAGTAATGGCAAACGCACCAACAAAACCAACTACTCCTGTTAAGAAAGAAAGCTCAAGTGCATCGGGCATGTTTGCTTCTTTAACTATTCCAATTTGTCTTATTGTTACAACTTGTATCTTTATATTCATTTTAGGTGATCCAAGCCACTTTAAAGGTGGTGATGTTAACGCTTATCCAACAGACATATTTGGAACAGTTCACAGTGGTGGTGTTATCGTACCAGTGATCATGGGCTTCTTATTAATGGTTATCGTTTTCTCTATCGAGCGTTTCATCGTTATCAGCAAAGCTTCAGGTACTGGTAGTGTTGACAGCTTCGTAAGGAAAATCCAGGCTCTTTTAAATGCAGGTAACATTGCAGGTGCTTCTGCAGAGTGCGACAAACAAAAAGGTTCTGTTGCTAACGTTATCAAATCAGCATTGAAAAAATATGGTGAAATGGAAGCTGAACCAAACCTTGACGTTGATCAAAAAACTTTAGCTATCCAAAAAGATATTGAAGAGGCTACTGCTTTGGAAATGCCAATGCTTGAGCAAAATTTAACTATCATCGCTACTTTGGTATCTATCGGTACATTAACCGGTCTGTTAGGTACGGTTGTGGGTATGATCAAAGCGTTCTCTTCATTAGCAACAGCCGGTGTACCTAACCAGGTTGAACTATCAGCTCACATTTCTGAAGCCTTGATCAACACTGCATTCGGTATCAGTACTTCTGCTATTTCAATTGTTATGTACAACGTGTTTACATCAAAAATTGACAAGCTTACTTACGCTATTGATGAAACCGGATTTAGCATTGTACAAACATTTGCTTCATCTCACAAAAATAAATAAGAATATATTAGTGCTTATGCCTCGTGCACAATAAGTTAGAGGCAAGATAGTTAATACTGAAACACTATATATTTTTAAGAAATTTTTAACATGGCAAGGATAAAAGTTCCAAGAAAGAGCACCGCAATTGACATGACCGCTATGTGCGACGTGGCGTTTCTGCTGCTTACTTTCTTCATCATGACCGCAAAAGTAAAAACCGAGGATCCGGTACCTATTGATATACCGAAGTCTTCAATCCAGCAGCCAGTACCTGAGTCTGATTTTGCTACAATATCTGTAGGTGATCAAAAAGCTTTCTTTGGTGTTGAAGGTGTTGATATCCGCAAGGAAACTTTGAACCAAATGGGTTCAATATATCATATGACCTTTACGCCTGAAGAACAAACCAGATTTTCTTCTATCAATTCATTTGGCGTGCCAATGAATCAGTTGAAACAGTTTATTGCTTTATCTGCCGATCAGCAAAAGAAATATGCTCAGCCGGGTATTCCGAGAGACTCTGTTTCGGCAGAGCTTACCAACTGGATTCGTCAGGCCCGTATAGCTACCAAAGCCTTACATAACAAGGAACTTCGTTTGGCTATTAAAGGTGATAGCAAAGAGGAATATCCGGTTATAAAGGATGTTATCGGTATTTTGCAAAAGCAAAAAGTTAACAAGTTTAGTTTAATTACGGATTTGGGCAGCGCCGGTGGTGGTGCAGCTAAAAAATAAAAGAAGACCATGGCAGAATTAGATACCTCCGGGGGAGGCAAACACAAAGGCGGTAAGGTTCGCAGTAAAAAGCAATCAACCCGTGTAGATTTAACCGCGATGGTTGACCTGGCTTTCTTGTTGATCACCTTCTTCATCATGACCACTACACTCGCTAAACCAAAGGCGATGGATTTGGCTATGCCTGATAAAGATGAGAAAACAAAAGATCAGCTGGATATTGCCGCTTCTCGTTCGATGACCATTTTATTGGGAAGCGACGATAAATTGGAGTGGTATATCGGCGAGCCGGGAAAATCGGCACCAACAATTGACAACTTCGGTCCGAATGGATTGCGTAAAACGTTAATTGAAAAAAGTAAAGAAGTACAGCAAAAAACAGGCAAATACATGTTTGTTGTGATCAAACCAAGCGATAAATCAAAATATAAAAATATGGTTAGCACGCTTGATGAGATTAACATAGCAAATATCCAGAGCTACGGCATTGTAGATATATCTGCACCGGAGATCGAGTTGCTGAAAAAAGACGGCTTGTACAACGATAATAAATAGTATTAAATAACGTTATTAATTTCCATTAAAGCCTTAACAGATGTTAGGATCAAAATTAGACATACTAAAGCAGGAATGGATCGACGTTGTTTTTAGTAATCGTAATAAAGCCTATGGGGCTTACGAGTTAAGAAAGGAAAATTCGAAAAACACCAGCAGGTCATTGATCATCGCTATCGTGGTTTTTGTATTTATAGTTTCTTTACCAACTATCATCAACAAGATCAAAGGTCTTATCCCTGCGAAAGACGAAAAAGTGAAGATAACAGACGTGGTTCTGTTACCTCCACCACCGGTTGACCAAACCAAAAAACCACCTCCGCCGCCACCTGAACCACCAAAACCAAAGGTAGACCAGGTACGTTTCCCTCCTCCGGTTGTAAAACCAGATAATGAGGTTAAGGAGAAAGATCCGCCAACTGTAAAAGAGCTTGCTGTTGCGGATCCGGGTCAAAAAGACCAAAAAGGTGATCCTAACGCCGAAATCAGAATTGATGAGCCGGTAGGTAATTCAGACGTTAAACAAGTGGTAGAGGCCGATCCTAACCAGATCTTTACTTCGGTTGAGCAGGTTCCGGAATTTGCCGGCGGTTTAGAGAAATTTGGTCAGTACCTGAGCAAAAATATCAGGTATCCGGCTGTAGCCCGTGAAAACAATACACAAGGTCGTGTAATTTGTACATTCGTTGTGGAAAAAGATGGTTCTTTAACTGACATTAAAGTTGTTAGGGGCATCGGCAGCGGTTGCGACGAAGAAGCGGTTCGTGTATTGAAAAATTCACCAAAATGGAAACCTGGTATACAAAACGGTCGTCCGGTTCGTGTACAATACAGTGTTCCAATTAGCTTTACTTTAGCATCTGAAGAATAAGTAATGCCATTTAATTACAATAAAGAGCAAAAATCGCCCAAAAGGCGGTTTTTGCTTATTTTAGGAACCGCTGCATTTATTTGCTTCGTGGTTTTAGGTCTCATGATTATGTTCTGGGACGCGCTTCCGTTACAACTGCAACATTACCAACGTTTACTTTTCGGTGCGTTTATTATTGGCTACGCGATTTTAAGGTTTTCAAGATTGTTTAAGAAGGATCAGTATGAAGATTAATTTACGGGTTGTATACGTATCGATCTTATTTGTTTCGATGGCCTCTTTACAGGCTTGTAAACAGAAACAAGTAAAATCTGTACCAACCGATGGCTTCAACACAGGAAGGGCAACTTTTGCTGCCGATGAGTCTTTTTCGCCTATAATAGCACAGGAAGAATACGTTTACAGGAGCCGGTACCCCAACGCCGACCCGGTATTTGTTTATAAAACAGAAAACCAGGCTGTAAATATGTTGTTAAATGACAGTGTAAGGGTTGCCGTATTATCACGTGATCTGGATACTGCCGAACGTAATATAATCACCCGCCGTTCGTTGGATGTTCAAGTTATACCTTTTGCAGTAGATGCAATTACATTAATAGTAAATAAAGCATCGGGCGATACTACTATAACGGTTGCCCAACTAAAGAAAGAACTTAATGGCCAGGGTGTCGGAAACAAAACTATAGTTTTTGATAATCCAAACTCAAGTTTGGTAAGATATTTGAAGGATTTCTCTGGAAATAAGGAGTTTAAACAAAAAAACATTTATGCTCTAAAGTCAAATATTGATGTTATTAAATACGTAAGTGAGCATTCGGATGCTATGGGTATTATAGGTTTTAGCTGGATTAACAACCCTGAAGAAGCCTATGCCGGTTATGTTGACAAAGTGAAAATAGTGGGTGTTAAAGATGAGGGGAATAAGAAGTACCCTAACGAATTTTTTAAACCTTCGCAGGAATCACTTGTCTTAAAACAGTACCCTTTAAGCAGGGCGCTATATTTGGTTAATTGTTCGAGTAAAAATGGTTTAGCCGCCGGTTTTGTTACGTTCTTAGCCAGTGATGTAGGGCAACGGATCATATTGAAATCGGGTTTATTACCTGATTCGATCCCGCCGAGAGAAATAATTTTAAAAAGTAAACTATAACTAAATAAAGATGAAAATGATCAGTAAAATAGCTAAGGCTTCATTAGGACTGGTATTTTTAGGTTCATCATCAGTTTTTGCGCAAAGTCTTGCCGACGCCAAAAAAGCTATTGACGCCGAACAATATCAGAAAGCAGAGTCGATGCTCAAAACGCTTACTACAACTCAGCCAGCTAAAGATGAAAATTTCTTTTACCTGGGTTGGGTGTACATTAAACAGGACTATTCTGATTCGGCGAAAGTCGTTTTCAATAAAGGTATTGCCGCAAATCCAAAATCAGCATTAAATTATGCCGGTTTAGGCGCTGTTGCCCGCTTAGATAAGGATAATGCAGGCGCTACAACTAACTTTAACCAGGCTGTGGCTTTGGCAGGTAAGGATGCAAAACCTTACACTTATGTAGGTTTATCATATTTGTTACCTACAACTACCGATAAAAAAATTGCACCTGCTGATGCGGATGCTGCTATTGCAGTTTTAACTAAAGGAAAAGCCATCAATGCAAAAGATGTTGATTTGCTTATCGCTTTAGGTGATGCTTACCGCTCGGTATTAAAAAGTAACGAAGCTTATTCAAACTATTCCGACGCTTCTACGCTTGACCCTAAAAATCCGGCTGCCAAAGTTGCAACCGGTGTATTGTATAAATTTGCTAATAACTTTGATGGTTCTGAGCAGCAATTTAAAGATGCATTGGCTATTAATGCAAACTACGGCCCGGCTTACCGCGAATGGGCTGAAACCGATTTGCGCTGGTCTTTAACAGATCCTAAGATGGCTTCTGCTAAAATTAAAGAAGCTGTTGATCATTACAAACAATACCTGAGCTTAACAGATCAGTCAGTTGAGTCACAAATGCGTTATGCCGACTTCCTGATCCTTGCAGGCGATTACAAAACCTTGCAACAGGTTACAACTGATCTTTCAAAATCAGCAGGCAGCAATGCAAGGGTTTATCGTTATCTGGCTTATGCTGCTTTCGAAAACAAAGATTATCAAAATGGTTTAACTGCGATTAACACATGGTTCCAGAAAGCTGATCCAAAACGTATCATACCTCGTGATTATTTATATCAGGGCCGTTTGCAAATGGCTACAGGTCAGGATTCAATAGGTATTAACACCCTGAAAAAAGCTTTAGAGCTTGACAGCACTCAAACTGATGTTTACGGTGAAATTGCTAAGGCATTATATCACCAGAAAAAGTATGAGCAGGCAGGTGATGCTTACCGTCAGGTTACTTTGAAAGCTGGCCGTAACGTGAAATTGACTGACTATTTTTACGAAGGTATCAGCTACTATTTTGGTTATGACGAAAAGAAGCCAAATGCCGATTCACTGCTTGTAAGGGCCGATTCAGCGTTTAGCTATGTAAACCAAAAAAGCCCAACTACGGCTGATGGTTACCTATACCGTGCTTATGTTAACGATATGAAAGAAAAAGATCGTAACAACATTAACGGTTATGCTAAACCATTTTATGAAAAATACATTGAGCTGGTAACAGCGAAAGGTGCTGCAGATGATAAAACTAAAAAGAGCCTGGCTAATGCTTATGCTTACTTAGGTACTTACTACGAGTACAAAGAAAAAGATGATGCAAAAGCAACTGAAAACTTCACTAAAGCGCGGGAAAGTGATCCTACCAACAAACAGGCGGTAGCGTTCTTTCAACGCAAAGGCGGAGCAGGTAAAAGCAAATAACATAAACTTTAATTGATATAAGGAGGCCTCTTGAAAAAGAGGCCTTTTTTATTTGCGTGATTTGCAAAATTGATTTAATGAACCAATTCAGTTATCAAGATTGGTAATGAATTGCAGAAATGATTAATAACCTTATAAATCACACTTTTTTATTATTAAGGCATTAGTATATTTGCAGCATGGAAGCACAAAGTTTACCGGTTAATTATTTACCCATCATATTTCAAATGTTGGTGGCTTTAGGGTTTGTGGTAACAACAATGTTTGTAACACACAAAATAGGCCCTAAAAGAAAAACAAAAGATAAGTTAACTCCGTTTGAATCGGGTATTGAGGTGGTGGGTAATGCCCGTACACCAATCTCTATTAAATAT
This sequence comes from Mucilaginibacter sp. Mucisp86, assembly GCF_047324315.1. Classification (NCBI taxonomy): domain Bacteria; kingdom Pseudomonadati; phylum Bacteroidota; class Sphingobacteriia; order Sphingobacteriales; family Sphingobacteriaceae; genus Mucilaginibacter; species Mucilaginibacter sp. Mucisp86. The sequence goes on along the minus strand of NZ_CP168503.1, from coordinate 1,248,625 downwards.
TTCCTTGTAGCCATTTTGTTTGTGCTGTTTGACGTGGAGGTTATTTTTATGTATCCCTGGGCGGTAAATTTCAAGGCTTTAGGTACCACCGGCCTTATTGAAATGTTCATTTTTATGGCTACGCTTTTGCTGGGTTTTATCTACGTAATAAAAAAGGGCGCTTTAGACTGGGATTAATTAAATGTGCAGATTTCGGATGTGCGAATATGCAGATGAAGGAGTTCTTTTAATTCTGAAATTTAATAAATCATCTGCACATTTGAAATTTGCATATCTGCACATCAAAGGATTAGGGAATTCTTTTTTAGATTGATTCTAAATATAGTCCCTGCAAGCCTATAGTGTACATTTTACATCGTTATTATTGTAAATTTGCTCCCATTATCCACATTTAGTGGACGATGATTTTTCTATCAATTTAGTTCAATGAGTGATATTCAATTAGTTGATGCCCCCGCCGGAGTTGAAGGCGCCGGGTTTTTTGCTACCTCGCTTGATAAAGTAATAGGTATAGCACGCTCAAATTCATTGTGGCCTTTACCCTTCGCCACATCATGCTGCGGTATCGAATTTATGGCTACTATGGCATCTCACTATGATCTTTCGCGTTTTGGTGCCGAGCGTTTGAGTTTTTCACCGCGTCAGGCCGATTTGCTGATGGTTATGGGTACCATAGCTAAGAAGATGGCGCCTGTGTTACGCCAGGTTTACCTGCAAATGGCCGAGCCTCGTTGGGTAATGGCAGTAGGTGCCTGTGCTTCAAGTGGTGGTATATTTGATACTTACTCAGTTTTGCAGGGTATTGATGAGGTGATTCCGGTTGACGTTTATGTACCCGGTTGCCCTCCAAGGCCTGAGGCTATTATTGATGGTTTTATGAATATTCAGGAACTGGTTAAAACGGAATCACTGCGTCGCAGAAACGAACCTAAGTACCAGGAGTTATTAGCTAAATACGGGATTCAATAATGGCCGCTATACCTAACGAAGACATAGTAAAAGCAATAGGCGATAAATTTGCCGACGCTGTAACAGTTATAGGTGAACCTTATGGCTTACTTACTGTTGAAACCGGTCGCGAACAGATCATCGATCTGCTTACGTTTTTGAAAACCGATCCCTCGTTTAAATTTACTTTTTTAACAGATATTACCGGCATTCACTATCCTGAGCAGGAAAAGCAAATAGGTGTAATTTATCACCTGCACAGCTTAACCACCAATACCCGTATCAGGATCAAGGTGTTTTTGGCCGATGGCGATGTGCACATACCAACAGCTACTGTGCTTTGGGAAGGTGCTAACTGGATGGAACGCGAAACATACGACTTTTTCGGGGTTATTTTTGACGGGCACCCGGATTTGCGTCGTATCTTAAATGTTGACGACATGACTGCTTTCCCAATGCGTAAAGAGTTTCCTTTGGAAGACCCTAACCGTGTTGATAAGAAAGATTTCTATTTCGGAAGATAACATACTATAGAATCAAGAAATTGAGAATCGAGAAACAGGAAATCAAGAAGTAAGAATAAGTTTCATCTTGATTCTTGTCTTCCTGATTCCTGACTCTAATTAATAATACTGATGCAAAATCATCCTGTATATACAGATAACGATCCGCAAAGCGAGCTATCAACCCTTAACCTGGGCCCAACACACCCTGCTACGCACGGCGTGTTTCAAAATGTGCTTCAGCTTGATGGCGAACGTATCGTTAGCGGTGTATCAACCATTGGTTATATTCACCGCGCATTTGAAAAGATTGCCGAGCATAGGCCTTTTTACCAGATCACCCCACTTACCGACCGTTTAAATTATTGCTCATCACCTATCAATAACATGGGTTGGCACATGACGGTTGAAAAGCTTCTGAATATCCAAACTCCTAAACGTGTTGATTACCTGCGTGTAATTGTAATGGAGCTTGCCCGTATTGCCGATCACATTGTTTGTAACGGTGTATTAGGCGTAGATACCGGTGCTTTTACCGGCTTCCTTTACATGATGGAGCAACGTGAGGCTATCTATGAAATATACGAAGAGGTTTGCGGCTCACGCCTTACAACCAATATAGGCCGTATAGGTGGTTTTGAGCGTAACTTTAACAGTCGTGCATTTGATAAATTACGTGCGTTTTTAAAGAGCTTTCCTAAAACCCTTAAGGAGTTTGAAGGCTTGTTTAACCGTAACCGGATCTTTGTTGACCGTACACGCGACGTAGCTGCTGTAACTGCAGAAACCGCGTTGAGCTATAGCTGGACAGGCCCGTTATTACGTGCCGCCGGTGTTGATTACGACGTAAGGGCAATGAACCCGTACTCATCTTACGAAGACTTTGAATTTGAAGTGCCGGTTGGCGACAATGGCGATGTTTACAGCCGCTTTTTGGTTCGTAACGAAGAGATGTGGCAAAGCTTAAGGATTATTGAGCAGGCGCTTGTCAAGCTTGATAAAGAACCGGGCGACATTTTCCATGCTGATGTACCTGAATTTTACCTGCCTCCGAAAGAGGAAGTATATAATAACATGGAAGCTTTGATCTATCACTTTAAAATTGTGATGGGCGAAATTCCAACCCCAACTACCGAGGTTTATCATTCGGTTGAGGGCACTAACGGCGAACTGGGCTTTTACCTGGTTAATGACGGTGGCCGTTCACCTTACCGTTTGCATTTCCGCAGGCCAAGCTTCATCAATTACCAGATGTATGCCCCAATGAGCCGCGGTATGTTATTATCAGATGCTATTATTAACATGAGTAGTTTAAACGTTATAGCCGGAGAGTTAGATGCTTAGAGTTGACGAAGCTCAGGAACCGGTTGAATTTTCGCCGGCACTGATCAGCAAATTTGATGAAATAGTTAGCCGTTATCCGCAGGGTAAACAAAAATCGGGCTTATTGCCAATCCTTCACCTCGTTCAGGCAGAATTTGGCTGGGTAAGCGCACCTGCAATGGATAAGGTTGCCGAATATTTAAGCATCCTGCCTATTGAGGTGTATGAGGTTGCTACATTTTATACCATGTACTTTTTACGCCCGCAAGGCAAGTACGTACTGGAAGTTTGCCGTACAAGCGGCTGCTGCCTGGTAGGTGCCGAAAAGATCATGGATCATATTGAGGAAACCCTCGGTGTAAAAGAAGGTGAAGTTACTGCCGACGGCTTATTTAGCTGGAGAGGGGTGGAGTGCCTTGCTGCCTGCGGTTTTGGCCCGGTATTACAAATTGGCCCTGAATATACTTTTTATGAAAACCTGACCAACGAGTCGGTAGATAAATTGATCAGTGATTTAAAAGCGAAAGCTAAGAATTAAGTTATGGGACGGAAATTACTTTTAGAACATATAAACGTACCCGGCATCAATACTTTTGATGTTTACCGTTCAAAGGGTGGCTATGCTTCTGTTGAGAAAGCATTAAAAACCATGTCGCCCGAGGCGATTGTTGAAGAGGTTAAAAAATCAGGCTTGCGCGGTCGTGGTGGTGCAGGTTTCCCTACCGGTATGAAGTGGAGCTTTTTGGCGAAGCCAGAAGGTGTGGCACGTTACCTGGTTTGTAATGGTGATGAATCTGAACCGGGTACTTTTAAAGACCGTTATTTGATGACCTATATCCCTCACTTATTAATTGAGGGTATGATTGTATCAAGCTTTGCGCTTGGTGCTAATACATCATATATCTACCTGCGCGGCGAAATGATGCCACAGGTAAGGATCCTGGAAAGGGCTATCGCCGAAGCAAAAGCGAAAGGCTTTTTAGGTAAAAATATATTGGGTACCGGTTACGATCTCGAACTTTATGTTCAACCTGGTGGTGGTGCTTATATCTGCGGTGAAGAAACTGCATTGCTGGAATCATTGGAAGGTAAACGTGGTAATCCGCGTATTAAACCACCATTCCCGGCTATTGCCGGTTTATATGGCTGCCCAACCGTAGTTAATAACGTTGAATCAATTGCAGCTGTTGTGCCAATCATTAACGAAGGTGGCGATGAGTATGCTAAAATAGGTATCGGCCGTAGTACAGGTACCAAATTGATCTCGGCAGGTGGTAACCTGAAAAAACCGGGAGTTTATGAAATTGAACTCGGTGTACCTGTTGAAGAATTTATTTATTCGGATGAGTATTGCGGTGGTATCGCCAATGGCAAACGCTTAAAGGCTGTTGTTGCGGGTGGTTCATCAGTGCCGATTTTACCGGCTAACCTGATCCTGAAAACTATCAATAACGAAGCCCGTTTGATGAGCTATGAATCGTTATCGGATGGTGGTTTTGTAAGCGGTACCATGTTGGGTTCGGGCGGTTTCATCGCTTATGATGAAGATGCCTGTATCGTACGTAATACCTGGAACTTCGCCCGTTTTTATCATCATGAAAGCTGCGGACAATGTTCGCCTTGCCGTGAAGGTACCGGCTGGATGGAGAAAGTATTACATCGCCTTGAGTATGGTCATGGCAAAATGAGCGATATGGACCTGCTGGTTGATGTATCTAAAAAAATAGAAGGAAATACTATTTGTCCGTTGGGTGATGCGGCAGCATGGCCTGTGGCCAGTGCTATCCGCCATTTCAGGGATGAGTTTGAGTGGCATGTAACTAACGCAAGCGAAGCAACTTCAAGAAACTATGGTTTGGCGCATTACGCTGATCCGTTGAAAGTTGTAGAGACTGCGTAAACCCCTCTAAATCTCCCCGGAAGGGGAGACTTTAAAAATAAGGCCTCACAAAAGCCCTCCCCCTCGGGAGGGTTGGGTGGGGTTAATTAACAAACGACGTTATTATTAAATGTCAATGAAAGTAACAATAGACGGAATAACCGTTGATGTAGAACCCGGAACAAGCATCCTGAATGCCGCAAGGCAGATAGGTGGCGATATTGTTCCGCCTGCTATGTGCTATTACTCCAAGCTGGCAGGTAGTGGCGGTAAATGCCGTACCTGTTTGGTTAAGGTTACCAAAGGATCTGAAAAAGATCCGCGCCCTATGCCTAAATTGGTGGCTTCATGTCGTACCGGTGTTATGGATGGGATGGAGGTACAAAATATTACTTCGCCCGAGGTTGTTGAAGCCCGTAAAGGTGTTGTAGAGATGTTGTTGATCAATCACCCTCTGGATTGCCCTGTGTGTGATCAGGCTGGCGAATGTCACCTGCAAGATTTAGGCTTTGAGCACGGCGCTGCTAAAACCCGCTATGAGTTCGATCGTCGTACATTTGAGAAAATCGATATCGGCGATAAGATCCAGCTGCACATGACCCGTTGCATCCTTTGCTACCGTTGCGTGTTCACTGCCGACCAGATCACCAATACCCGTTTACACGGTATCCTGAACAGGGGCGATCATTCAGAAATCTCTACCTATATCAGCAAAGCGGTTGATAACGATTTTTCTGGTAATGTGATTGACGTTTGCCCTGTAGGTGCATTAACTGATAAAACCTTCCGTTTTAAAAATCGTGTTTGGTTCACTAAGCCAGTTGAGGCACATCGCGATTGCGATAAATGTTGTGGTAAAGTTACCTTATGGTATAAGGGAGAAGATGTGATCAGGGTAACCGGCCGTAAAGATGTTTATGGGGAGGTTGAAGAATTTATCTGTAACACCTGCCGCTTCGACAAAAAGAAAACTGCCGATTGGGTTATTGAAGGCCCGCGTAAGGTATCGCACCAATCAGTGATCAGCGCTAACCATTACGAGTTTACACCACTGCCGGTTGTTAAAACCAACCCGGTATTGCAGGCAGCAAATAAAGACCAATTTGAAAGGGAAACACGCTTATAATGGAAACTGCAGATTTAATATTCAGAATCGTATTGATCGTTGTGATTTTTGCAATCAGCCTGGTTGTGGCTATGTACTCAACCTATGCCGAACGTAAAGTAGCAGCATTTTTCCAGGATAGGGTAGGCCCTAACCGTGCCGGTCCATGGGGTATTTTGCAACCCCTTGCAGATGGTGGTAAGATGTTCTTGAAAGAAGAGATCATCCCAACCAACGCTACCGGCTTTTTGTTCATTGTTGGGCCTTCGCTGGCTATTTTAACCGCTTGTATAGGTTCGGCTGTTATTCCATGGGGATCAGCTATTCAAATCGGCGGTCGTACTTTTGATTTACAGGTTACCGATATTAACGTAGGTGTACTTTACATTTTTGGTGTAGTATCATTAGGTGTTTATGGCATCATGATTGGTGGCTGGGCATCAAATAATAAATATTCGTTGTTAGGCGCTATCCGTGCTGCTTCACAAAATATCAGCTACGAAATTTCGATGGGTTTATCCATCATCGCATTGCTGATGCTTACCGGTACATTAAGTCTTAAAGAAATTGCCGAACAACAACACAGCTGGCATTGGAACGTGATAAGACAGCCGCTTGGTTTTATCCTGTTCCTGGTATGTGCCTTTGCTGAAACCAACCGCTCACCTTTCGATTTACCTGAGTGCGAAACCGAGCTTGTTGGCGGTTACCATACCGAATACTCATCAATGAAATTAGGTTTTTACCTGTTTGCCGAGTATATCAATATGTTCATCTCATCAGCAGTAATGGCTACTTTATATTGGGGGGGCTATAACTATCCTGGTATGGATTGGGTTGCTGCTCATGCCGGCCCTACTATAGCGCCTATTATTGGTGTTGTTGTATTATTTGGTAAGATTTTCTTCTCTATCTTCTTCTTTATGTGGGTACGCTGGACAATCCCTCGTTTCCGCTATGATCAGTTGATGGACCTGGGCTGGAAGATATTAATACCTCTGGCTATTGCCAACATTGTGCTTACCGGTGTAGGCAGCACATTACTTACACACTTTGGATATTAATCAAATGGAATCATTAAGCAATAAAAGAAAAGTACTGGAAGTTAAGCCTCTTACCTTATTGGAGCGTGCTTACCTGCCTGTTATTGTTGGCGGTTTGGCCACAACAATGAAACACTTCTTCAAAAAGCCGGTAACCATCAGTTATCCCGAAGAAAAGCGCGAGTTTTCTGAAAACTTCCGTGGTATGCACTCGCTTAAGCGCGATGAAAACGGTAAAGAACGTTGCACCGCCTGCGGCCTTTGTGCATTATCATGCCCTGCAGAAGCTATCACTATGACAGCTGCAGAGCGCCAGAAAGGTGAAGAGCATTTATACCGCGAAGAGAAATACGCTGCTGTTTATGAAATCAACATGCTGCGTTGTATTTTCTGTGGTTTGTGTGAAGAGGCCTGCCCTAAAGAAGCTATTTACCTTGACGGAGATATTGTACCTGCCGACTATTTAAGGAAGGATTTTATTTACGGTAAAGACAAATTAGTAGAAGCGCCCTTAAATCAATAAAGAAGTTTTATACCTTTGCCCTGCCTAAAAGGGTAAAGGTATTTTGTAAATAAAAACATGAGTACATTTTACTTCATCGCATTTTTGTCCATATTCTTTTCGATATTGGTAATCTCGGCCAAAAATCCGGTACATAGTATCCTATATCTGATCCTCACTTTCTTTACTTTCACCATCCACTATATTTTGCTTAATGCACAATTTTTGGCGATTGTAAATTTCATTGTATACATGGGTGCTATACTGGTATTGTTCCTGTATACGCTGATGCTCATCAACCTTAATAAGGAGTCGGAACCTGTAAAGCCTTTCATGGTTAAAATAGCCGGTGTTTTTGGCGGTGGTATATTGGCCGTTGCTGTTGCATCATCGTTAAAACTTATTGGCGCATCAAACCCTGTATTATTACAAAACCCTGATCTGGGTCTTGTAAAAAACTTAGGTAAAGTATTGTTCAACGAATTTTTATTGCCGTTTGAAATATCGTCGGTATTGTTGTTATCAGCAATGGTAGGCGCGGTATTATTGGCCACTAAAGAAAAAGAACCTAAAGCAGCATAATGGAAAGTTTAACAAATACAATGCACGCCGTGCCGCTTAATCATTACATATTGTTGAGCACAATCATTTTTGCTATAGGCGTAATGGGCGTATTGATCCGCCGTAATGCTATCGTGATCTTCATGTCGGTTGAGTTGATGCTTAACTCGGTTAACCTTTTGCTTACCGCGTTTTCGGTATACAGGGGTGATGCTACCGGGCAGGTGTTCGTGTTTTTTATCATGGCACTGGCCGCTGCCGAAGTTGCAGTTGGTTTGGCTATCATCGTGATGATTTACCGTAACACCAATTCAATTGATATCAACGTATTGAACAGGTTGAAGTGGTAATGGTTATTTCGGATTTCGGAATTTCAATTTCGGGTTTGTATAACTGATTAGTAATAAAACAAACGTTGTTGCCCCTTTCCCGCAATAGCGATTAGATAATTAAAAACGTATAACGTAACACGTAAAACGTACAACATCGAACATGGATAAATATATCTGGCTTATTCCTATACTACCGTTAGCCGGTTTTGTTATAAACGGACTTGGCCGTAATTCATTATCAAAAAGCGTAATTGGCTTTATCGGCAGCTTGCTGGTACTGGTATCATTTGGTTTAAGTATTGCCGCGTTTTTCCAGGTAAAATCAACTGGTGTAGCCATCAACGTTAACTACTTTACCTGGTTTGCGGTTGGCGCCTTGAAATTCCCTTTCGCATTCCTTATTGATCAGTTAAGTTCAATCATGCTCCTGATCATTACAGGTGTTGGTTTCCTGATCCACCTGTACTCTATTGGTTACATGCATGACGACGAAGGTTTTGGAAAGTTTTTCGCTTACCTCAACTTGTTCGTGTTTTTCATGTTGTTGTTGGTTTTGGGTTCAAACTACCTCATCATGTTTATTGGATGGGAAGGCGTAGGTTTATGCTCATACCTGCTTATAGGTTTCTGGTTTACTAACCCTGACTATGCAGATGCAGCGAAGAAAGCGTTTGTAATGAACCGTATCGGTGACCTTGGTTTCTTATTAGGGATCTTCACCATTATTTATGTTTTCGGCAGTATCCAGTTTGCGGAAATTTTTCCTAAGGCTGCTGTTATGAAATCAGGTACCACTCCGCTATTGTTCATTACTATATTATTATTTATCGGTGCATGCGGTAAGTCTGCACAATTACCATTGTTTACCTGGTTACCTGATGCGATGGCCGGCCCAACTCCGGTTTCTGCTTTGATCCACGCTGCTACCATGGTTACGGCCGGTATCTATATGATCGCCCGCTCAAACATATTCTACACTTTATCTCCGGATACCATGGAGATCATTGCTTATGTAGGTTTGGCAACAGCGCTTATTGCAGCACTTATCGCGTTAACACAAACGGATATTAAAAAGGTACTGGCTTATTCAACAGTATCGCAATTAGGATATATGTTTTTAGGCTTGGGTGTTGGCGCTTATACCGGTGCTTTCTTCCATGTGTTAACTCATGCTTTCTTTAAAGCTTTATTATTCCTTGGTGCAGGTTCGGTGATCCACGCTATGAGCGGTGAGCAGGATATGCGTAAAATGGGCGGCTTGAAAGGCAAGATAAGAACTACTTTCACCACCATGATGATCGGTACTGTCGCTATCGCGGGTATCCCGCCATTTGCAGGGTTCTTTTCTAAAGACGAGATTCTGGCACATGCATTCGCTCATAGCCCTATATTCTGGGCCGTAGGCGTATTAACCGCTATGTTAACTTCATTCTATATGTTCAGGATGATGTACCTTACATTTTACGGAAAATTCCGTGGTACACATGAGCAAGAGCATCATTTGCATGAATCGCCTCCAACAATGACTATTCCGCTTATTGTGTTAGCTATCCTCTCAATAGTAGGTGGTTTTATAGGTGTGCCGGAAGTATTACACGGACACCATGAACTGGCACATTTCCTTGAGCCTGTTTTCCATAAATCAAACGAGATTTTGGGCGAGCATCATTTGTCTGAATCGCTTGAGTATGCGTTAATGGGTACGTCGGTAGTACTTGCTTTAGCTGCTATGGCCTATGCCTATGTTAAATATGCTAAAAATGGTAGTGTACCTGTTGCTGATACTGAAGAGCGTCCGGCATTGACCAGCATTTCATACCACAAGTTTTACCTTGATGAGCTTTATGACCTGATTGTTCGTAAACCGCTCGACTGGCTTTCTGACTTCTTCTATAATATCATAGAGCGTTTGGGGATAGATGGCCTGGTGAATGGCATAGGCAGAGGGACAATTGAAACCAGTAAAGGCCTTCGTTTGCTGCAAACAGGTAATGTGGGTTTCTACATATTCATCATGGTACTGGGAATTATTGCGGTACTTCTGTATAGCGTATTTGGATTAACTAAAATATAAACGATAAGCGTTTAGCAACATAAAAATGACCGTTAGTATATTACTTTTTTTGCCAATAGTTGCCGCTGTTATAACTGCCCTGCTAAAAAACGGGATAGCTAAACATGCAGCATTATTTTTCTCTGTTGCCCAACTGGTAATAGCGCTTATATTTTTAAGCAAATTTGTTCCGGATGCATCAACCCAGTTTGTTATTGATGTGCCTTGGATCAGCAGTTATGGAATTTACTTTAGTGCCGGTATCGACGGCATCAGTATGGTGCTGGTTTTACTGACCACGGCGCTTGTACCATTAATTATTTTAACAACCTATCAGCATCAATATAAAAATGAAGGCGCCTTTTATGGCCTCATCCTGTTTATGCAGGCTGGTATGTTGGTTGTATTCACTGCCCTCGACGGATTTTTGTTTTACGTTGGATGGGAAGCAGCATTAATCCCAATCTACTTTATATGTGCTCTTTGGGGAGGCGAAAACCGTATCCGCGTTACTATTAAGTTTTTCATCTACACATTTGCAGGTTCGTTGTTCATGCTGGTTGGTATCATTTACCTGTACCTGCAATCGCCTGATAAAACATTCGACATCCACAATTTCTATAAAATGACTTTGGATGTTAAACATCAGAGCTGGATCTTCTGGGCATTTTTCCTGGCTTTTGCCATCAAAATGCCTTTGTTCCCCTTCCATACCTGGCAGCCGGATACATATACCGAAGCTCCATCAGGTGGTACTATGATGTTGTCAGGTATCATGCTTAAAATGGGTATTTATGGTGTTATCCGATGGATGATCCCTAATGCTCCGCTTGGCTTCTTTCATTTCCAGGTTTTAGCCATAATCCTTGGGGTTATAGGTGTAGTATATGCTTCAATTATTGCCTTTAAGCAAAAAGATGGTAAGCGTCTTGTAGCTTATTCATCAATAGCTCACGTTGGTTTAATAGCTGCAGGTATTTTTGCCTGGAATATTGCCGGTGTTCAGGGGGCCATGATCCAGATGCTGAACCACGGTATCAACGTTGTTGGTATGTTCTTTATCTGGGATGTCATCAGCCGCAGGCTAAATACCCGTGAGATTAGCCAACTGGGGGGTATTGCTAAAGTTGCTCCTAAATTTGCAATTGGTTTTCTGATCATATTATTAGGTACAGTAGGCTTACCGCTTACCAATGGTTTTATTGGCGAGTTTCTTTTATTAAAAGGAGTGTTTGATTTTGGTGCCCATCAATATGGCGGCATTGCACTTGGTGCAGTAGCTGGTTTAACAATTATTTTTGGCGCGGTTTATATGTTACGTCTTTACAAAAATGTAATGCAGGGCGAAACCAATCCGCTTACAGCTACCTTCACCGATGTTAGCGGTACCGAAAAGTTTACCTTGTGTTTAATTTGTGTCCTGGTTATTGTATTAGGTATTTATCCTCAGCCTATCCTGCATATCTCTGAAGCTGCGGTAACGCAACTGGTAAATCAGATAGGTTCAAAGTTTACAATGTAGGTTTAAGATTTTAAAGAAAAGAATGAATACTATAATCATCATATCTGTTTTACCTATAGTGCTTTTGTATTTAGGGTTATATAAAGCGCAAAAGGCTTTGCTGCCCGTTACCGTTATAGGCTTACTGGCTGCTTTAGGTTTTGCAATTTGCCAATGGACTTCAAAAGATACAGCTGAGCCGCTTTATACTGGTATGCTGTTGTTCAACAATTTTTCGGTTGTATTTTCAAGTGTTACCATTATATCTACAATTCTGATCCTGTTATTGTCAAAAGGTTACTTTGAGCGCATCAGCAGGCACACCGCCGAATATTATGCTATTATCCTGTTTTCACTGACTGGTATAATCGTAATGGTGTCGTTTAATAACCTCGTGATGCTGTTTATCGGCATCGAGATCATGTCGGTGAGTTTGTATATCCTTGCCGGTATTAAAAAGAGCGATTTCGCTTCAAATGAAGCTGCTTTGAAATACTTTTTAATGGGTGCTTTTTCAACCGGCTTTTTGCTGTTTGGTATGGCCCTGTTATACGGATCGTCAGGTTCATTTAACATTGATACCATCAGGGAATATGTAATTAACCATCCGCATATCGACCCTATGTTTTATACCGGCATAGCACTTATTATAGTAGGTTTATGCTTTAAAGTAGGTGCTGCCCCTTTCCATTTCTGGACTCCGGATGTGTACGAAGGTGCCCCTACATTGATCACTGCCTTCATGTCTACAGTGGTTAAAACAGCTGGTTTCGCAGCATTCCTGCGTTTGTTCTCAGCTTGTTTTCAACCGTTATCTGATTTCTGGACACCGATATTACTTGTAGTTACTATTATCACTTTGTTTATCGGTAACATTACCGCGTTATATCAGCAAAGCTTTAAGAGGATGCTTGCATTTTCAAGTATCTCACACGCAGGTTACCTGTTATTTGCTATTGTATCATTAGGAGCTGCTTCAGGCAATTCGGTATTTGTGTATGCTACTGCTTATTCAATTGCTTCGATTATCGCATTTGGCGGTTTGATATTGGTACAGCAACAAGGCGGAAGCGATAACTTTGAAAGCTTTAACGGTTTGGGTAAAAAGAACCCATTCCTGGCTTTTGTATTAACTGTGGCTATGCTTTCGTTGGCAGGTATCCCGCTTACCGCAGGCTTCATTGGTAAATTCTTCATGTTTTCGGGAGCGGTAAGCCGCTACCATATCGGTTTGGTTATTGTAGCTGTAATTAATGCTATAATCAGTATTTTCTACTATTTCAGGGTTATCATAGCAATGTATTTCCGTGATGGTGAACGTGCCGAACTTACAGTGCCGGTTTACTACAAAGTTGTATTTGCAGTTTCGGCTTTGGCTACAATCCTTATAGGTGTTTATCCCGATCTTATAGCCCGTTTCATATAATCGGTATTCATAACTGCAAATTGATTTAATATTTGTAGTTTTACAGATATAGTGAATGGAAAGTTTTTGGGAATACCTTCAAAATTTAACTGACGCTCAATCCATAATAAGCAGGGGTGGTTTTTATCTCTTGCTTATTGTTGTTTTTGCCGAAACCGGTTTATTCTTTGGTTTCTTTTTGCCTGGCGACTACCTGCTGTTTATGGCCGGTTTGTTATGCGCCGCCGGTAAGGTTGATGTATCTATCACCACACTGGTTCTATCGTTGATCGGGGCCGGCGTATTAGGCAATTTTACAGGTTATTGGTTTGGCTACCGAACGGGGCCTGTATTGTTCAATAAAAACGACTCGCTTTTTTTCAAGCGCCGCTATGTGGTGCTGGCCAGCGAGTTTTACAACAAGCATGGGGGGATGGCGCTTATTTTAGGGAGATTTTTCCCTATTGTTAGAACATTTGCTCCTATATTTGCAGGAGTTGTTAAGGTTGATATCAAAAAATTTTCGGTTTATAACCTTATCGGCAGCGTAACCTGGGTTTGTGTATTTACTTTAAGTGGTTTTTTTTTAGGGCGAAGGTTCCCTCAATTAAAAGATTATTTGCAATATATTATACTTGGATTGATTGTAGTTACAACAATTCCGCTGGTTATTGCTTACATAAAGAAACAGTTTCGTGAAAAAAACGAGAAAACAGATTAGTTAATAATTTTAATAAAGATAAATGAGTACTCTACATCCATGGCACCAGGTTTCACCAGGTGATAATATTCCTGAAGTAGTAAACGCTATCATTGAAATTCCAAAAGGTTCAAAAGCGAAATATGAAATTGATAAAGAATCGGGCTTGTTAAAGCTTGACCGTGTATTGTTTTCATCTGTAATGTACCCTGCTAACTACGGCTTCATCCCTCAAACTTATTGTGATGATAAAGATCCGCTGGATATCCTTGTACTTTGCTCAATTGACGTTTTCCCAATGTCTATCATCGAAGCTAAGGTTGTAGGTGTAATGCACATGGTTGATAATGGCGAGCAGGATGATAAGATCATTGCAGTGGCTAAAAATGACATGTCGGTAAATTACATTAACGACTTAAATGAATTGCCTCCGCATGCCATGACCGAAATCGTTCGTTTTTTCAAAGATTACAAAAAATTGGAAGGCAAAAACGTAACCATCGAGCATTTGTTAGGCGTACGTTATGCTCATAAAGTGATAACCGAGAGTTTGGAGCTGTATAAGTCGACGTTCCCAGTTTATCAATCATAAAAATAAATGGACCCCGCACATTACGAGATTAGTTTATTTTACATTTTCGCTACCATATTTTTGGTTTTACTCAATGGCTTCTTTGTAGCCGCCGAGTTTGCCATGGTGAGGGTTCGGGGTTCGCAAATTGAAATTAAAGCCAAAGGGGGCAGCGGCGTAGCCAAAGTTGCCCGCGGCATACTGCATAATTTAGATGGATACCTGGCTGCCACGCAGCTGGGTATTACCATTGCTTCACTGGCACTCGGTGTTGTGGGCGAAGAGGTTGCCACCAATCTCGTGATCCGGGCATTCCTGAGTGTGGGGATAACCCTTTCTCAAGGTTATATTACGGCCAGTCATATCCTGGCTTTTAGTTTTATTACCATCATGCATATAGTTTTTGGTGAGCTTGCGCCCAAGTCGCTGGCTATCCAAAAATCGGTACGTACGGTAATGGCTGTTTCTTTGCCGCTGAGATTCTTCTTTGTAGTTTTCAGGCCATTTATATGGGTGCTTAATAATTTTGCCAATTTTATCTTAAGATTACTGGGCATAACTGCTGTTGAAGGTGGTGAAACCCATCACAGTTCTGAGGAACTGCAGTATTTACTTGAGCAGGGTAAAGAGACCGGAGCGCTCGATTCAAATGAGCATGAGCTCATCCAAAATGTATTCGACTTTAACGAGCGGGTGGTGAAAAACATCATGGTACCACGAACCAAGATCTCAGGTGTGGATATCGCCTCAACTAAAGAAGAGTTACTGGATATGATCATCAATGAAGGCTACTCGCGTATGCCGGTTTATGATGATGTAATAGATAAGATCATCGGTATTGTACATGCCAAAGATATTTTACCCTTGTTGGCTCGCAACGAAGAGATCGTTCTAAAAGATATTATCCGCAAGCCGTACTTCATCCCCGAAACAAAAAAAATCAATGACCTGATGGCCGAATTGCAGCAAAAGCGAATTCAGATAGCCATTGTACTTGACGAATTTGGCGGCACTGCGGGTATGGTTACTTTGGAAGATATAGTTGAAGAATTGGTTGGCGAAATCCAGGATGAATATGATGAAGAAAAGCCAATTGTTGAAAAGGTAAATGAACGTGAGTTTATAGTAAATGCGCTTGCATCTATTTATGATGTAAATGAGCATTTACCACATGATTTACCTGAAGACGGCGACTTTGATACCGTATCGGGCTGGCTTGGCGATATCTTCGGAAAGATCCCTGACGTGGGCGAACAAAAAGAATCGAACGGATATAACATTACCGTACTGAAAAAATCTGACCAGAATATTGAATCAGTTAAACTCGAATTACTGATAAATGAAGAAGATACAGTAGATTTACATTAATCTGCTTATCTATAATGCAACTTTTTTACACTCCTGATATTGATGCCTCGCATCCCCAATACTTTCTGAGCGAAGAGGAAAGCAAACATGCTATACGTGTGCTGCGCCTGGAAGCAGGCGATGAAGTGCAGTTGATTGACGGCAGGGGAGGTTTATATACTGCTTTGATTCATGATGCACATCCAAAGCGCACCATTCTTAAAATAACATCGGTAACCACCGGTTTTGAAAAACGGAATCATTACCTCCACATAGCGGTAGCTCCAACCAAAAATATCGAACGCCTGGAGTGGTTTTTAGAAAAGGCTACGGAGATCGGTATTGATGAAGTATCATTGATCGTCACCCAGCGCTCAGAACGTAAGGAGGCCAAGGTGGAGCGTTTAAATAAAATTATCACGGCCGCTATAAAACAATCTCTGAAAGCGTATCACCCGCTATTAAATGAGCCGTTAACGTTAAATCAGTTGTTGGATAAACCTTTTGACGGACAAAAATTTATAGCCCATTGCGAACCGGGTGAGAAATTTGCTTTAAGAGACGAAATAACCCGGCAGGGGCGTTATTTAATACTGATAGGTCCTGAAGGTGATTTTGCCCCTGCCGAGATTGATAAGGCTTTACACAATGGGTTTAAACCAGTATCTTTAGGTACAAGCCGCCTGCGCACCGAAACCGCCGCGCTGGAGGCTTGCTTTGAAGTGAACTTTTTAAACAGGTTATGAAAAAGGTAGGGTTAGCATTGGTTGTTTTATTTGTTGCTATAGCAATGAGCAGCTTTGACGCCCCTGCCTATAAAATTGCCCGCCTTAAATACAGTGGCGGCGGCGATTGGTATGGTGACCGTACAGCCTTACCTAACCTTATTAAATTCTGCAACGAAAACCTTAAAACCAATTTTGATGATGATGATGAGGTGGTTGAGGTAGGCAGTGCTTCATTATTTAATTATCCCTTTACTTTTATGACGGGCCATGGTAATGTGATCTTCTCCGATCAGGAAGCCCGTAATCTGCGCAAATACCTTACCGGCGGCGGTTTTTTGCATATCGATGATAATTATGGGCTCGATCAATATATTCGCCCGCAAATGAAGAAGGTATTTCCAGAGCTCGATTTTGTTGAGCTTCCCGTTAATCATCCCATTTACCATCAAAAATATGATTTCCCGAACGGCCTGCCCAAAATTCACGAACACGATGGTAAGCGTGCACAGGGTTTTGGATTGATATACAAAGGCAGATTGGTTTGTTTTTACACCTATGAGTGCGATTTAGGCAACGGTTGGGAAGATTATGGTACCTACGCCGGCGATACCCAGGAAGCCCGCCAAAAAGCCCTTAAAATGGGCGCCAATTTAATTCAGTACATTTTCACTCAATAGCGGCCGCTTTCAGCCCGCAGCCTTTACGCGTCATTTTTTTTCTTTATACTGTCAGTTAAGGGTTTAGTTTACTTATGGAACCTTTGTGGTTAATAATAATATGTTTAGCTTTATACCAATCCCTAAACAAATAATATATAAACCGCTTATCGTCAAATCTGAATCTTATGTATAAATTAAGTATTAATAATCACTATAGTATTGAAGCCGAGAGAACCATTGCGGATGGATTACTTATAAACGGGGTTAAAAAGAACGCTGATATTAAACAGATAAAACCAGGTATTTACCATGTTATTGAAAGCAACCGTTCATATAATGTAGAGGTAATTAATTTTAACGGTAGTGAAAAAAACGCTGAAATAAAAGTTAATAATCACCTGTATAACATTACCGCTAAAGATCAGTTTGATATACTGCTTGATAAGCTTGGGTTTAGTAATTTAAACAGTGCCAGGATCAGCGAGATTAAAGCCCCTATGCCGGGCCTGGTGCTTAAAGTATTTGTAAATAAGGGGGATATCGTTAAAAAAGGCGATAATCTCTTCGTGCTTGAAGCTATGAAAATGGAAAACATCATCAAAGCTCCAGCCGATGCAACGGTTGAAAAAACATTAATAAAGCCCGGGGACAAAGTTGAAAAAGGGCAGATTTTAATGTTGTTTTAACTGAGTGTTATTGTTTTAAATATGCGATAATAACATTTTTGTAACAAAGCCAACGTAATCTTAAGGCTTTTGTTGTTTTTGCATATTTTTTTTACGAACTTACTTTCTTAATTAACAATATTAACTTTTATGAAGAAACATCTACTAACAATTCTGTTGTTATGTACTTGTGTTGCCTTTGGTTTTGCTCAAAACCGGGTTATTACAGGTAAAGTAACAGATCAGAAAGACGGCTCGCCCTTACCAGGAGTAAGCGTAACCGTAAAAGGAGTTACCGGATTAGGCACCCAAACCGATATTAACGGCGGGTACAAACTTAGTGTGCCGGCTACTGCAAAAGTTTTAGTTTTTAATTTTTTGGGATATATTCCCCGCGAAATCGCTATAACTGGAGCAGCGGTAAATGCACAGTTAACCACAGATTCAAAAGTACTTGGTGAGGTTGTGGTTGTAGGATATGGTACACAAAGCAAACGATCACTAACAGGCTCTGTTTCAAAAATTAAAGGCGGCGATATAGAGAATATTCCTGTACCAAGCCTTGAATCGGCTATACAAGGCCGGAGCCCCGGCGTGTATATCCAGGCCCAAAACGGTAAATTAGGGCAAGGTATCCAGGTTCGGGTACGTGGTGCATCTTCTGTGTCGGCTGGCAGCCAGCCACTTTACGTTGTTGACGGTTTACCGATCACTGTAGATGATTTTTCAAGTAACGGAGCTTCCACCAATCCACTTGTAGACTTGAACCAAAATGATATTGAGTCTATCGATATCTTAAAAGATGCTTCTGCCGCGGCTATATATGGCTCAAGAGCATCAAACGGCGTTGTTTTGGTTACTACAAAAAAAGGTAAAGCAGGTTCAACAAAAATTACTTACAATCAATACTATGGTTTCAGTAAGCCAACCCATGAGCGTGAATTTTTAAACTCAAAAGAATATCTGAACCTTGTTCAATCAGCTGCTGTTGCAGGTGGTCTGGAAAGTTATGCGAAGACCCGCTTAATCAGGTATGCTGCGGGAAATACAGATTATGCAAATACAAGCGTAAATACCAATTGGCAGGATCAGATAACTCAGCATGCTCCGGTTCAAAACTATAACCTCGTATTTTCGGGAGGGACCGAAAAAACAAAGTTTTACATATCCGGCACCTATAATGATCAAAAAGGCTGGATATTGAAAAACCAGATCAATCAGTATAGCCTACGTACAAATATCGAAAACCAGGCTAACAACTGGCTTACAATTGGGGCTAATTTGAGTGTTTCGCGTACGCAAAACCATCGTTTAGATAATGACAATGCTTTCTCCACCCCTGAACAAATTGTGGCTTTGTCGCCGATTACGCCAGTAATCGACCCGCGTACAGGCCTGTTAAGCGGTCAGCTTGACCCGGCCACTGGTTTGCCAAACAGTAATTTTCCAGTGTATTTTAATCCGCTGTTAAATTCCGAGAATAGTTATTTCATTACTACCGATTACCGAAATCTCGGTAATGTTTTTGGGGAGATTAAAATATTGCCATCGTTAACTTTCAGGAGTGAAGTTGGTGTAGACATTTTAAATTCAACCGAAGATAATTATTCAGGTAGTCTTACTGCCCGTAACTCGGGTACTAATAATGGTGTGGGTCTTAATTCGTCGGTAACTTCTATTAACCTTAATACCAACAACTTTTTACATTTCTTAAAAGATTTCGGGAAAAGTAGCATTGACGCGGTGGGTGGTATGACCTATCAAAGGCAACAGAATGACCTTAATTCGTTAAATGGCGAACAATTTCCGAGCGACGCTTACAAGAAGCTGACCAGTTCTGCAAGTATCACCAGTGCTTTGTCATCCTCTACTGCTTATTCATTGCTTTCATATTTTGCAAGGGCTAATTATAAGTATCACGATAAATACTTATTGTCATTAAGTGGTCGTATAGATGGCTCATCAAGATTTGGTGCCGACCATCGTTATGGATTTTTCCCGGCAGGTTCTGTTGGATGGGTAGTTTCGGAGGAGAGCTTTATGAAAAATCAAAAGGTTATATCTGATCTGAAGATAAGGGGCAGCTATGGCTTAACTGGTAACTCAGAGATTGGTAATTTCCCGGCCCGAGGGTTATATTCAGAATTCGGTTACGCTGGTGTTGCCGGAGCAAGGCCTACACAATTGCCAAACCCCGGTTTAAAATGGGAAACCACCGCCCAAACAGATATAGGTTTGGACATAGCTTTCCTTGGAGGTCGTTTAGCAGGGCAGTTTGATGTTTATTTGAAGAAAACCAAAGACCTGTTATTGAATGTACAGGTACCGGCAACTTCAGGATTTACCACTATCACACAAAATCTTGGTAAGTTACAAAACAAGGGTTTGGAGATTCAGATAGATTCAAAAAATCTTGTGGGGAAGGTAACCTGGAATACAAGTTTTAATATCTCATTCAACCGAAATAAAATTACCGACTTGAAAGGTCAGGTAATTACAGGTAGTGGCGATGCCGTTAACCGTGCTATGGAAGGGCAGCCTTTGGGTGTATTCGTGGCTCCTGAATTTGCAGGCGCTGATCCGGCTAATGGCGATGCCTTGTATTATAAAAATACCGATTTAGGTGGCGGCAAGAGAGACCGTGCAAAAACCAACGATTACAACCAGGCAGTACCTGTTGTAGTTGGTAATCCTAATCCTAAATATATAGCAGGCTTAAATAACAGCGTAAGTTACATGGGCATAGATTTTAGCTTCCTGTTACAATCTGTTAACGGGAATCAGATTTACAATGGCGCCGGCCAATATATGTCGGTTGGTTTTAACAACGGTTTTGATAACCAAACCCGCGATCAATTGCAGGCTTGGACAAAACCCGGCCAGATCACCAACGTACCTGAAGCGCGTTTGTTCGGCGGAAACGGCGTTAACCCAAGTTCCCGCTTCCTTGATGATGGTTCATATGTACGTTTAAAAAACATTGTGCTTGGATACAATTTTCCAAAAGCTTGGATAAGTAAGATCAAATTGTCAAGCTTAAGGGTTTATGCCCAGGCTACCAACCTGGCCACCTGGACAAAATACAAAGGCTGGGACCCGGAACTTAACTCTGATGCATTTTCTGGAAATATTACCCAGGGATATGACTTTTATGCTGCACCGCAGGCTAAAACCATAACTTTTGGCATTAACGTGGGATTTTAATTTAAGCTGAAGAACAATGAAAAAAATTAAATATTCAATTATAGCACTAAGTACATTAGCATTGCTATATAGTTCCGGATGCCAAAAGCAACTGGATATAAAGCCGCAGGATTCCGTTGAGCAGGACCTTGCAATCAAGACTTCAAAAGATGTTCAGGGTGTACTTGTAGGTGCTTATACGGCCGCCGGTTTAAGGGGCCTGTATGGAGGCCGGTTTCAATCAACCACCGACTTTTTAGCTGACGATGGCGACTTTTCATATTTCGGAACTTTTTCAGAATATACCGAACTGGCAAATAAAGCGATAACAGTCAATAATGCTTTTGTTGAGGGTGTTTGGGATAGTGGGTATAACGCTATTAACGTGTGCAACAACGTTTTGGCCAACTTAAATCTGGTTGATGCTGCCAATAAGGATAGGGTAGAAGGTGAAGCCAAGTTTTTACGGGGTATGATCTATTTTGATTTGGCAAGGGTGTTTGGTAAAGCCTGGAATGACGGGACCCCTTCATCAAACCTGGCGGTTCCGATAGTATTGACACCGACAACTTCAATTTCGGGTATCCAGAAACCCACACGTAACACCGTTGCCGATGTTTATGCGCAGGCTATAAAAGATCTTACCGATGCAGAGGCGAAACTTGAAACTAATAAAACTTCGTTCGCAAACTCTCCCGATGCTTCTGCGGTGCTTGCCCGTATATACTTAACACAAGAGAAGTTTGATCTTGCTGAGCAGGAAGCTACTAAAGTTATCAATTCAGGACTTTATTCCCTGGTACCTGTTTTTAAAGATGAGTTTCAAAACTACGAACAAGCCACACGGGTATTCAATTCCAGTGAAGACGTATTTGCTATTCAGATATCTCAACAATCGGGTTTCAACGCATTGAATGAAATTTTTGCGAGCGCTGATTTTGCGGGCAGAGGTGAAACAGTAATTAATCAGCAGCATTTTGACCGATATGAAAAGAATGACACAAGAGCTGATGAGTTTTATAACGACGGGGATAATTACACCGCAAAATTCAATAACAAATTTGGCAATGTGATTGTAATAAGGCTTGCCGAGATGTACCTGATCAGGTCTGAGGCAAGATCGCAAAAAGCTACTCCGGATTATACCGGAGCTAAAGCTGATTTAAATATTGTGCGTAACAGGGCTGGATTAGGAAATACAACCGTTGCAAGCACCAAACAAGCATTGCGTGATGCGGTGGAAGCGGAACGCCGTGTGGAGTTACCATTCGAAGGCTTCAGGCTATTTGATTTGAAACGTTATAAAGGAAGTACAGTTACAACAGACGAGGACGGAAATGTGGCAGATACATTTGAGTGGAACTCGCCAAAATTGGTATTTCCGATCCCAAAACGCGAGCGCGATGCTAATTCAAATTTGACCCAAAACGAAGGATATCAATAAAAGTCCTAATTATCCAAGTATATATCCCGGTGAATATCATTCATCGGGATTTTTTGTTAATAAAGATATCAAACCTAAAACACCATGAAAGATAAACAAATCCTCACCGCCCTGAATGCACATTGGCAGGCGTCAGCAGCCGGCGATATCAATGCAGAGCATGATATTTACGATGATGATGTTATTTGTGATTATCCCCAGTCGGGTGAGCGAATTTTGGGGCGAAGTAATTTACAGGCCTTGCGCGGGCATCATCCCGGTAAACCATCGGGTTTCCGTGTTAGGAGGATTCTTGGAAAAGGCGATACCTGGATCACAGAATACACTATCAACTACCTGGATCGACCGGCTTTCACCGTAAGCATTATGGAATTTCGTAACGATAAGGTAATACATGAAACGCAGTATTTCGCCGATCCTTTTGAAGCTCCAAAATGGCGAAGCCAATGGGTTGAGCCGATTGACGGATAGCGCACAGGGGGAAGTGTAACGAAGATTTTTGCTAATGTATTTGGCTGGTTGGCTATAAACAAAAAGGCCTTTCATTGCTGAAAGGCCTTATCTGAAGTCTGTTATAAAAATTATCTTGCTTTAAAAGGTTTAGCTTTTTTAACCGGATAATGAGGTTTGCCATTAGGGTTAATTTCAGGCGCTCCTACTAATGTCATTGCGCAACGGAAACCAATTTCGGCACTTGCTTCGTCCTGGTCCATAAAGCGACGTGTAGCTGGATTTAACCAAAATGCCATATCGTTCCATGATCCGCCTTTGTATACTTTAGAGTGGTCGTTAACCAACGTGGTTGTACCATAAAGGGCTTTGTTAACTTCATCCTTTTCACCCCTTGCGTCAGGAGTGTAAGCCTTACCCGAATTTTTAGGTAATAATGAATCAACCGGAAGCGAGCCTGTTTGCGAAGTAGCAAGCGGCGCATTTGGATTTGCACTTTGTGCAGCTGTAGTTTGTTGTTGTAGCGCTAAGAGCTCGCTGTATTTTAATTTTTTATTGGAGTGTGCAGGATCTTTGATAGGCTTGCCGTATTTATCTTTGGCATAAAGCCCTTTGCTTGGATCTGCAAGGCGTTTATTTGAAAACTCGTTACCACGGAAAGGGTTAAAGTCTTCAAACTCCTCAAACGATGTTTGACGGTAAGTATCGGCAACCCATTCGTTAACGTTACCTGCCATGTTGTATAGCCCGAAATCGTTAGGTGCATATGAACGTACAGGAGCGGTAATGTCTGCCTTATCGTTCAGGTAACCGCCAACGCCCGCGTTATCGCCACTGCCGCGTTTAAAGTTAGCCATGATCAAACCACGTGTTTTCTTTTTTGCCGAACGTACACCTAAACCATTCCAGGTATACATTTTACCATCATCGATGTTTTCAAATTGGGTGTTACCTGCGAGGGCTAATGCTGCATATTCCCATTCAGCCTCTGATGGTAAACGGTAAGCTTGTTTCAGGATGCCATCTTCCATACGCACCGGCCTTACAGCTTTGCCGCCTTTTCCGGTACCGGCTTGAGCGTTAGGGCTCAGGTTAGGCATCATTTTTTTACCATCCACGCCTGCGCCTGTCATTTGGCCGTTCAGATAAATATCAGTGTTGAAAGGCTGGCCGTTAGCTGCAATACCGGCATCGCCGCCGCCGCCCTTTTTACCCTGATCTTTCCAGGCTACTAACTTTCCGGTTTCACGTAAAATGTTTTCGTTGGTACGGTCGGTACGCCATGAGCAATAGGCCTGCGCCTGATCCCAGGTTACACCTACAACGGGGTAATCCTGAAAAGCCGGGTGGCGCAGATAATTATCTACATAAGGTTCGTTGTATGATAATGGATGACGCCAAACCAATGTATCAGGTACTGCATTATAATATAACTCGCGGTCCTGAGGGAAGGTAATATTGATCCAGTGCAGGTAATCAAGCCAATCCTGGTTTGATACCTCTGTTTCGTCCATGTAAAAAGAGGGTACGGTAACCCTGCGGCGTACGTTATTATAATCGTAAGTGATGTCCTGATCGGCACTGCCACCCATTACAAAGGTACCGCCTTCAATAGGTACTAATCCAGGCCCCGGAGATGGGTGACTTTGCCTGAAACGTTCGTAACCGCCATTGTTTTTGTCGTTATAAGTTATACCCGTTTTTTGCGATTGCTCACGTTTACTGCAGCTGCTAAGCACGGCCCCTAAAGCCAACAATCCCAAAGCAGTTTTAGTAAAAAGTATTTTCATATTTTTACAGTTATATTAAGTGGTAAATTTATAAAAAAATGGATACAGTGCTTATGCTTATGAACCATTATTTAGAAATAAATAGTACAGTTATCAGGGGTTTTAACGAAAAATTGATGAAATTAGTTGCGTTGATTTAAATTTTTGATTTAACTTTCAGCATAAATACAGGCTTGAAAGGGTAAAACAAGTCGTGAGCCTGTTTTTATAAAATACAAACTGTTACAACCTAACTCCTACAAATGAAGTTTTTTACATTTCGAGGCCTTGCTATAATTACCCCCTTTTTGTTACCAATTGCTGCAGCAGCACAAACAAATACTAACGGAAGTAATGTTAATGCAATTCCCACTGAAGTCCCTTTTTTAAACATTTCGCCAGATTCACGTTCAGGAGCTATGGGGGATGCAGGTGTAGCTTTATCGCCGGATGTAAATGCAAACTTCTGGAACCCGTCAAAGCTTGCATTCCTGGAAAGTAATGATGCGTTATCGGTATCATATAGTCCATGGTTAAGGCACCTCGTACCCGATATCAGCTTATCGTACCTGAGCTATGCACACAAAATTGACGACCGGAATACCATTGGTGCTTCGTTGAGATATTTTAACTACGGTTCTATCCAGCTTACCGATGATAATACAAACGATCAGGGTACTTATACACCTAACGAATATTCACTGGATGTTTCATTTGCCCGTAAGTTTGGTGATAATTTTTCATTGGGATTAACTGCCCGATACATTCACTCTAATATATCAAGCATCTCGTTTGCTACCGGCTCGAGCCAGGCAGCAAAAGCGGGCAATGCCTTTGCCGCCGATGTTTCGCTATACTATACAGCGCCTTATGGCGATGGCAACACTTTTGCCTTTGGTACACACATATCAAACATTGGTACAAAAATCAGTTACAGCGATGTAGGTAATAAGTATTTTTTGCCGGCCAATTTAAAATTAGGTGTAGCTAATACCTGGCAGTTGGATGATGTAAATGAGTTTACAGCAACTTTTGATATTAACAAGCTGCTGGTACCAACTCCGCCGCTGCGCGATGTGAATGGTAATATTATAAAGGGTAAGGATGATAATGTATCTGTACCTGCGGGTATTTTTCAATCGTTTGGTGATGCACCGGGTGGCTTTAGTGAAGAGCTGAAAGAGATCAGCTTTTCGCCGGGTGTTGAATACTGGTACAACAAGCAGTTTGCTGTAAGGGCAGGCTATTTTTACGAAAACCCGTCAAAAGGCGACAGGCACTATGTTACCATGGGTATAGGGTTTAAATACAGTGTTTTTGATTTTGATTTTTCATACCTGGCAGCCAGCCAGCAAAATAGTGCCCTGGCCAATACTCTGCGCTTCACTTTGTCGGCAAGTTTTGGTGGTACAACAAATGCTTCAAGAAGATAATGGGTAAAATTAAGGTAGGTTTTGGGTTTGATGTACACCAGTTAAAAGAAAATCACCCCTTTGTTTTAGGCGGAGTTAAACTTGAGCACCATGCCGGTGCTTATGGTCACTCAGATGCCGATGTGTTGTTACACGCAATTTGCGATGCCCTGCTTGGCGCAGCAAACCTGCGCGATATAGGCTTTCACTTTTCAAATAAGGACGACAGATGGAAAGGTATCAGCAGCCTGATCCTTTTACAGCATGTTGTTGCACTTATAAAAGAAAAAGGTTTTGTTATCGGCAATATCGATGCCATGGTGTGCCTCGAGGCCCCAAAGATTAATCCGCATATTCCAGCGATGAAAACCTATATAGCAGAAGCTGCGGCTATTAGCGAGGAAGATATTTCCATTAAAGCTACTACCAATGAGCAAATGGGATTTATAGGCCGTGAAGAAGGTGTGGTAGCTTATGCTGTTTGTTTGATTGAAAGGGAGTAGCGTAGTAAAGAAGCAATATTGAAACCCCGTGCAGGGTGTGAGCGATAAAGTATGCTAACTTAGTAACAGAGGAGGCAAGAGTATAAAAGGAAAGATCCGTTTAATCTCATAAATCCAATAAATCCTGGTTCAGACAACTATTTGCATTGTTTTAGCATTAACTTTGCTATTTATTAACGCAATTTTAACAAATAGCATCATGAGCAAATTTACCATACCTGATAAAGTGCTGTACGTATGTGTAGGCAGTAAATGCGGAAAACGTGGCGGTAAGGATATGTATAAGCTGGCCAAATCGTACATCAAGCACTACCATGGTCGCGAAGAGTTAGAAGTGATTGAAACCGAATGCACTGACAGGTGTAAGTACGCGCCGGTATGCAGTATTCAGCCCGGTAACACGTGGTTGAAAGAATATCATCCTAAAGAAGTGTTAAAGCTGATGGATTTGATTGAGTAAAAAATCCAACAAAAAACGTTGTCGTCGAACAGCGAGGGCTGTAAACAAAGGGTGAGGAGAAATCTTATACGCCTTGCAAATCAATATGTAGGGCGTATAAGATTTCTAACTAGTTCCTCGTATCGAAATGACAACAGGCAATAATAAAAAAAGTCCTTTTGCATTAGCAAAAGGACTTTTTTTATTATCGAACCCTCTCCTTTGGAGAGGCAGGGTGAGGTTTTACGCCTCGCTGTCATATTTTATCTGACCAACATGCTTGTCAATCTGCCACCTGCCGGTACCTTCCTCGCCGATAACTTCGAATAATTCGAGGGCGCGACGGGCTTTGTATTCTTCTTCGCGTTGTTCTTTCAGGAACCAGTTCAGGAATTCCATAGTAACAAAATCCTGCTCTTTCATGCAGCGGGCATAAATGTTTTTGATAGAGTTGGTTACGCTGATCTCCTGGTCAAGGGCTTCTTCAAACACTTCGCGGAATGAGTTATATTCCTGTTTAATGCCGGTAACCTCAGGTGATACAGCGTTGCCGCCCATATCAAGGATATATTTATAAAATTTTAACTGGTGATGGCGCTCTTCATCGGCTTGTTTAAAAAAATATTCAGACGAAAAATCATAGCCATTACGGTTGCACCATGAAGCCATGGCTAAATATATTGATGAAGAAAGTGCTTCTTTCTTAACTTGCTGGTTTAAAAGCAATTCGATATCTGCAGATATCAAGCTTTTTATGCGGAGTAGGTCTTTCATGATCTCGATAAATTAAACGTTATATGACTTTTCGGTAAATTATAATGCAATAATAATGCAGTTAAAGCATATTAGTTTAAATTAAAGATAATATGAAATTAATCTAAATTATAACGAGAATTGATCTAAATTACAGGGAGTTACTGTAAAGGCGGTCGTGAATAATATGGTTGAGTTCCAGCATCACAAAAGTGCCTTCTAAAAGCTCTTTCAGGTTGATGATTTGAGCCAGGGAAAGTACATAGCAATGATCGCAGGCGCAGATGAAAATAATTTCTACGTCCGGATCGGTAGTAGTATTAAGGAGCTTCTCCTCAATGTCGATAGCATAAACTGCTTTGCGTAAGTTCAGGACATTGCGATGGTCAAACCGGGCAACCTTACCGGCGAAATCGATATACCAGCAACGCTCCGCATCGCACTGGTAAACGGCACCTGTTTTGGTGCTGAAAACGTCGGTCCATAAAGATAATTCGGTGGTTGCAATCATAACGGGTACAAATATTGGCATTATTTGTAATCAATCCAAATAAAGATAGAAAATAATTTTCAACACGAATGATTAGCATGCAGCCCACAATTTATTCGAATTACACGAATCAGGTTTGAGAAATCAATTCGTGTAATTCGTATGACTTCGAAAAATTAGTGTCGGATAATTTTTTTTCATACAAGCAATTAATTTTATTATAAATTTGGAGCGTGGTTGCTGCTTATCTGCAACCCAACCAATTATCCTTTTATCATTTTTTTATATGAGAAAAACCTTACTATCCACCTTATGCTGCTTGTTGGCTGCTTTGGGTGTAAAGGCACAAACGCCTGCACTTGAGCGCGTTGAGCCTATGTCGTGGTGGGTTGGCATGAGCAATCCTAATCTGCAACTGGTGGTTCATGGCAGCAACATCGCGCAGCGCAGCGTATCTTTAAGCTACCCTGGTGTTAAGCTTAAAGCAGTGCATAAAGTCGAAAACTCAAATTATTTATTTGTCGACCTACAAATTTTTTCATCGGCTGTTCCGGGAACGTTCCCGATAAAGTTTAAAAAAGCCGGTGAAAAGGATCTTACTTATAGCTATACGCTTAACAAACGCGACAAGTCGGCGGGTAGGGCGCAGGGGGTTACCAGCAAAGACCTGATCTATCTGATTATGCCCGACAGGTTTAGCAACGGTGACGCTGCTAACGACTCATTCAATAACCTTCGTGAGCAGGGTATTCATCGCGATTCGATGTTCAGCCGTCATGGGGGAGATTTACAGGGGATCATGAATCACCTCGATTATCTGAAAAACTTAGGTGTTACCGCTATCTGGCTTACCCCCGAAATTGAAAACGATGAGCCGCATGCTTCATACCACGGTTACGCGGTTACCGATTATTATAAGATAGACCCGCGTTACGGCACTAATGATCTTTATAAAAAGTTTGTTGAAAAATGCCATAGCATGGGCTTAAAGGTTATTAAAGACCTGGTACATAACCACGCCGGTACCGAAGGCTACCTGATACAGGACATGCCAATGAAAAGCTGGGTACATCAATGGCCAACGTATACCAAATCAAATTTCCGTGATGCGGCGGTAATGGACCCGCATGCTTCACCTATGGACCGCAAGTTGATGCAGGATGGCTGGTTTGACCATCGCATGGCCGATTTGAACCAGAATAATGTTTACGTACAAAACTATCTTACCCAAAACCACATCTGGTGGGTGGAATACGCAGGTATCGATGGTTTCAGGCTGGATACCTATCCTTACAATGAACCTGTGTATATGGCTAAATGGGCAAAAGATGTTAAAGCCGAGTTTCCTAAGCTTTCCATATTTGGCGAAACGCTCGTATGGTCTGCTGCTAACCAGGCATTTTTTACCCAGGGGAATACCGTTAACCGCGGTTTTGATACCCAACTCCCCGGCGTAACAGATGCTGTTTTAAAAGATGCTATTTATGAAGCGATAAACGGTAAAGACGGCTGGACGGATGGCGTTGGTCGGCTATACTCGGTAGTAGCGCAAGATTTTTTATACCAGGATGCTACCCGCAATACCATATTTATGGATAACCATGATATGAGTCGTTTATTATCCATGGTGGGCGAGGATATTACAAAATATAAATCGGCAATGGCTATGCTGCTTACTATGCGTGGCGTACCGCAAATGTATTATGGAGATGAGATCCTGATGAAAAACTACTCAAACCCCGATGGTTTGGTGCGCGAGGATTTCCCGGGCGGCTGGGCCGGCGACAAGCAAAATAAATTTACTGCCGAAGGCCGTGATAAAAAGGAGAACGATGCTTTTAACTATGTAAGTAAGCTCGCTAATTACCGCAAAGGCACTACTGCGCTGCAAACAGGTAAAATGATGCAGTTTGTACCCGAAAATGGCATTTATGTTTATTTCAGGTACGATGCCCAGAAAACGGTGATGATCATGTTTAACAGCAGTGAGAAAGATCAGGAAACCGCTACGTCAAGATATTTTGAGCGCATAGGCGATGCCAAAAAAGCGAGAAATGTGCTAACAGATGAGATGACAGGTCTGGATAAAGTAACGATCCCCGCCAAAACAACTTTAGTATTAGAATTAATCCCCGGTGTTACTCATTAAAATAATATCTTTAGGGGACTAATTCCCTGTGTTTTACCCAAGAAAATGAATACTATAAAAGCTTGTATTTTTGACCTGGACGGTGTAATTGTTGATACTGCCGTTTACCACTATAAAGCCTGGAAAAGATTGGCCAACTCGCTTGGTTTTGATTTTACCGAGCACCAGAACGAGCAATTGAAAGGCGTAAGCCGAGTGCGTTCGCTGCAATTGATATTAGGTTGGGGCGGCGTTACCAAAACTGAAGCCGAACAGGAGCAACTGGCTACCCAAAAAAACATATGGTATATGGAAATGGTAAACCAGATGAAACCCGATGAGATTTTGCCCGGAGCTAAAGAGTTTTTAACAACCTGCCGTAAGGTAGGCCTCAAAACCGCGCTTGGTTCGGCCAGTAAAAACTCCATGACCATATTGGAGAAAATCGGCATCACCGATATGTTTGATGCGGTGATTGATGGCAACAAAGTAAGCAAAGCCAAACCTGATCCTGAAGTGTTTTTAGCCGGTGCGCAAGCCCTGGGCGTGTTCCCCGAAGAGTGTGTGGTATTTGAGGATGCCATTGCCGGGGTTGAAGCCGCCGTTGCAGGTGACATGAAAGTGGTTGGCATCGGCTCGCCGGATGTACTTACAGGAGCTAACCTGGTTATTAAAGGGTTGGATGAAATGACACTTGATAAATTGTATAAGTTGTAGCCCCACCCAACCCTCCCCTAAAGGGAGAGGGCTTTTGATTTGCATGGAGGCATAAAAAAAAATATAAACTATTAAACTAAAAGTCTCACCCTTTAGGGGGAGATTTAGAGGGGGCTAAATGAAAAACTATATAAAAGCTGATGAGTGGAAGATAATTGAAGAAGGCTTCGACGCTCATTACAATAAAATTTCTGAAAGTATATTTAGTTTGGGTAATGGCCGTATGGGTCAGCGTGCCAATTTTGAAGAAGCTTACAGTGGCGATACCCTGTTAGGTAACTACGTGGCAGGGGTTTATTATCCCGATAAAACCCGCGTAGGCTGGTGGAAAAATGGTTACCCTGAATATTTTGCCAAAGTACTCAACGCCGCAAACTGGGTAGGTATTGATGTTGTAATTGACGGCGAACAGCTTGACCTTGCCAAATGCGAAGTTTTAAACTTTCGCAGGGAGTTGAATATGAAGGACGGTTATCTTAAACGTGATTTCCGTGCAAAAACAAAATCAGGGAAAGAAGTTAAGGTAGAGGCTATCCGCTTTTGCAGCATGGCCGATGATGAAACCGGTGCTATCAAATACACCCTTACGCCCTTAAACTTTAGTGGCGCTATTACTTTAACACCGTCAATTGATGGCGATGTAGTAAACAAAGACTCCAATTACGATGAAAAGTTTTGGGACGAGGTAAACAAGACCACACAAACCAATGGTGGTTACATTGTGATGCGTACCAAAAAGACAGGTTTTGTGGTTGCTACCGGCATGAAGTTTAACATCCTGCAAAATGGTGTTGCTATTGAACCAACTACCGAGGCCATCGAAAAAGAGAAATACGTGGCCGCTAAGGTTAGCTTAGAAGCAAAACAAGGCGAAAGCATTACAGTAATTAAGTATGCGGCTAACCTGTCGTCACAAAACTATAAACAGGAAGAACTGGTTGACCAGTTAAACGCTACTTTAGATCGCATCAGCATAAAAGGTTTTGATACCATGCTGGCTGAGCAAGCGGCAGCCTGGGCCGAAAAGTGGAAACATAACGACATCATTATTGATGGAGATATCTCGGCCCAGCAGGCTATCCGCTTCAATATTTACCAGCTTAACCAAACGTATACCGGCGAGGATGATCGCCTGAACATAGGCCCTAAAGGTTTCACCGGCGAAAAATACGGAGGCTCTACCTATTGGGATACCGAGGCTTATTGCGTGCCTTTTTATCTCTCCACAGCCCCGCAAAAGGTTACCCGCAACCTGCTGCTTTATCGCTATAAACAATTGGGCAAGGCTATTGAAAACGCGCAACTGCTTGGCTTTAAAAATGGTGCGGCTTTGTACCCTATGGTTACCATGGATGGTACCGAATGCCATAACGAATGGGAGATCACCTTTGAGGAGATCCACCGTAATGGGGCTATTGCTTTTGCCATCTACAATTATGTGCGTTATACCGGCGATGAAGCTTATCTTGGCGATTATGGTTTGGAAGTGTTGTTGGGTATCGCAAGGTTTTGGTCGCAAAGGGTTAACTGGTCGGATGATAAGCAGCAGTATGTAATGCTTGGCGTAACCGGGCCAAACGAGTACGAGAACAACGTAAACAACAACTGGTACACCAGTACCATAGCTACCTGGTGTATGCAATATACGCTTGATGTTGCTGAAAAAGTAAAAGCTGCTGATGCTGAAAAATATGCTGCGCTGGTAAGCAAAACCAACCTTGATGAAGCAACCGAGTTTGGTCGTTTCAGGGATATCATCCAAAAGATGTATTATCCGTACGACGAGAAACGCCAGGTGTTTTTACAGCAGGATGGCTACCTAGATAAAGAGCAGATCCTGGTGAAAGACTTGCCTGCATCAGAACGCCCTATCAACCAGAAATGGAGCTGGGACAGGATTCTGCGTTCATGCTATATTAAACAGGCCGATGTATTGCAGGGAATTTACTTTTTTGAAGATCAGTATGATATAGATACTATTCGCCGCAACTTCGATTTCTACGAGCCGCGTACCGTGCATGAATCGTCATTATCGCCATGCGTGCACGCTATTTTGGCCGCCAAGCTTGGTGACGAAGCCCGTGCCTACGAGTTTTATCTCCGCACCGCCCGTTTAGACCTCGACGATTATAATAACGATACCGAGGACGGTTGTCACATCACCTCGATGGCAGGTACCTGGATGGCTGTTGTTGAAGGGTTTGGCGGCATGAGGGTAAAGGATGGTAAACTTTCGTTCCAGCCGTTTATCCCCGAAAAATGGTCGTCGTTTTCGTTCCATATTGGTTTCCGCGGTGTGTTATTGAATATCAAAGTGAGCAAAGAAGGTGTGCAGATCAAAAATGCATCGGATGTAGAAACTACCGTGCTGGTTTATGGTAAAGAGCAGTTGGTAAAAGCCAATGATGAATTACTGGTTGAGGCGTAATGAAAAGCAATAAACTATTTACTTGTTTTATTGCTGTAACAATGTTGCCCGTTATTACGTTGGCACAGGTAAAAACACATCATACTAAAAAACGCATGGAACAAACCACCAATCACAAGCTCATTATATATCAATTACTACCGCGACTGTTCAGCAATACTAAAACGCTTAATAAAACCAATGGTTCTATCGAAGAAAACGGTGTTGGCAAGCTGAACGATATTAACGACAAGGCCCTACAGGAGATAAAGAAAATGGGCTTTACCTACGTTTGGTATACCGGTGTAATTGAGCACGCTACCATGACCGATTATTCGCAATTTGGTATCAAAGTCGATGATCCGGATATTGTGAAGGGTAGGGCAGGCTCGCCTTATGCCATTAAGGATTATTACGATATCGATCCTGATCTGGCGGTTGACGTTAAAAACCGTATCGGGGAATATGAAGCCCTCATCAAACGTACCCATGACAATGGTTTAAAAGTACTGATGGATCTGGTACCTAACCATGTTGCCCGTACTTATGAATCGGATGTTAAACCTGCCGGTGTGCGTGATTTTGGTGAGGATGATGATAAAAGCAAAGGCTTTAGCCCAACCAATGATTTTTATTATATGCCCGGTCAGCCTTTTGTGGTACCGGCGGGTTACAACCCGGGAGGGGATGAGTTTAAAAGCCCGCTGAAGGATGGGAAATTCGATGAAAACCCTGCTAAAGCTACCGGTAACGATGTGTTCAGCGCTGCGCCATCTATTAATGATTGGTTCGAAACCATGAAGCTGAACTACGGTGTTGATTATATGGATCACCGTCGAGGTCATTTCGACCCGATCCCACCGCTTTGGAATAAAGTTTATGATATCCTGCATTACTGGAGCGAAAAAGGCGTGGATGGTTTCCGCTGCGATATGGTGGAGATGGTGCCTATTGAGTTTTGGGGATGGGTAATCCCTAAGCTTAAAGCAGAGCATCCAGGCATTATTTTCATTGGTGAAGCTTACGACAAAGGCAAATACAACGATTATATTTTTAAAGGCAAGTTTGATTACCTGTACGATAAGGTGGGCCTGTATGATGCCATCAAACGCCTTACCCGCGATGAGCACAACTCATCTACCTGGGAGATCAATGCTGTCTGGAACCACGATAGCAAAGGTATCGACGAACACATGCTCCGCTTTATGGAAAACCATGACGAGCAGCGCATCGCCTCAAATGATTTTGCAGGTAACCCATGGCTGGCTGTTCCGGGTATGATTGTTACCGCTACGCTGAACACTGGTCCGGTGATGGTTTATTTTGGTCAGGAAGTAGGGGAGCCCGCCATCGGTACCGAAGGTTTTAGCGGCAATGACGGTCGTACTTCTATATTTGATTACTGGGGCGTGCCTCAGCACCAAAAATGGGTGAATAACCATGAGTACGATGGGGCGCAGTTATCGGCAGACCAGCAAAAGCTTCGTGGCTTTTACCATAACCTGCTTACGGCAGTGCATAACAGCGAGGCCCTAAAATCGGGCGCGTTTTATGAGCTGATGATGGCCAATGAGCGTCAGCCGGGGTTTGATACCCGTTTGTATATCTACGCGCGTTATACCAATGATCAGCGCGTATTAGTAATAACCAATTTTAACCGGAGCGAGCGTAAACTAACAATAAAACTTCCGGATGACCTGTTAACAAAATTAAATCAAAGCGGCCATAAACAATTCACCGACCTGCTAAGCGGAGCTAAATTCAATACCGATGACATTAAAAATGGTGTTGAAGTATGCCTGCCGGCCATGAGCGGATTGTTGCTGGAGTTTTAGCCGCTTACAATATGTCATTGCGAGGAGGAACGACGAAGCAATCGCACGGAGGCATAATTGCCCTGTAAAGTATGCGATTGCCACGCTTCGCTCCCAATGACATGGTGTGGTAAAAACTACAGGGCACCAATGAACCAGTGAACTATTGAATCAATGAACCAAAATAAACCAACCATTGCGCAAAAGCCACGATTAAGCTTTTGGCAGATCTTTAACATGAGCTTCGGCTTTTTGGGCATCCAGTTTGGCTTCGCCCTGCAAACAGGTAACGCCAGTCGGATCCTGCAAACTTTTGGGGCCGATGTAGAGCATTTGTCGTGGTTTTGGTTGGCTGCGCCTATAACAGGCATGATTGTTCAGCCTATCATTGGTCATTACAGCGACAGGACCTGGAACCGCCTTGGCCGTCGCCGCCCTTACTTTTTAACCGGCGCCATTTTATCCGGTTTGGCTTTGTTCTTTATGCCCAACTCATCTATGCTGGCAGCGCTGATCCCGCCTATAGTAGTAGGAGCGGGCATGCTCATGATCATGGATGCCTCGTTCAACGTAGCTATGGAGCCGTTCAGGGCTTTGGTGGCCGATAATTTGCCCGATAGCCAGCACACTACAGGTTTCTCCATGCAAACCTGTTTGATAGGTGTTGGCGCAGTGATAGGCTCATGGCTGCCCTATGTTTTTGCCGAATGGTTTGGAATTGGAAAAACTGCGCAACCCGGCATCGTACCTGATAACGTACTTTACTCTTTTTATATTGGTGCGGCAGTTTTGATAGGAGCCATCCTATGGACGGTGGTTCGCACTAAAGAATATCCCCCCGAAGTTTACGCCACTTTTCATGAAAAGGATGAATCTGAATCAGGGCATAAAGGCGGTTTGGCCGAAATTTTCAGCGATTTGGCCAATATGCCTAAAACTATGAAACAACTGGGACTGGTGCAGTTTTTTTCATGGTTCGCGTTGTTCTCGATGTGGGTATTTACCACCCCGGCCGTGGCCGATCATGTATACCATATACCTGCCGGAGACACTTCATCGGTAGCCTATAACGATGCTGCTAATTGGGTGAACGTATTATTTGGTGTTTATAATGCTGTTTCGGCAATTTATGCGCTGCTGCTACCGCGTATAGTGAAAAAATTAAGCCGCAAACGTGCACATGCTTTTTCTTTAACTATGGGTGGCCTGGGATTGATATCGATATTTTTTATAAATGACCCTAAGTTATTGGTGCTTTCTATGATAGGGATAGGATTGGCCTGGGGAAGTATTTTAGCTATGCCGTATGCTATTTTATCAAGCTCTATACCTGCTTCCAAGATTGGCGTTTATATGGGCATCTTTAACTTTTTCATTACGTTTCCTCAAATAGTTAACGGTATTATTGGTGGTCCGATAGTGAAATATGCTTACAGTGGGCATGCCATATATGCACTGGTAATGGCCGGTGTATTTATGTTTCTGGCGGCAGTAGCCGTTCTTTTTGTTCGGGATGGCAAAAAAATCCAGATTATTGAAGCCGCAAATTGAATTAAAGATAAACAATTGGCACGGTTAATGATTTTTTCGTTAAACCATTTGTTGTATATTGCGTAGCAAGGACACTTTATACATATTTGCTGAACCCACTAATTTGTTTGAATGGAAAGTAATACCCCAAATCCGGAATTGATAACCAGTAAGTTAGTTGAAGTAGAAAACTTACTTGAAGAAGAAGAGGAGTTTCACCACCTTAATAACCCTGCCGATGGCATTAAGCCGGTAGTAAAAAAATACCTTGGTATCCCTACCAGGGCTTCACAAACGGGAAATAAGTTCTATTTTACCGATGGTGATGCTAAAGTTGAGGTGATAGTTGTAGCAGACGAGATCATTCGGGTAAGGCTTGCCCCTCATGGTGTATTCCTGGATGATTTTTCATACGGCGTACCTAAGCTGCCTAATAAGCATGTTGATTATAATCTTCACGAAGATGATAACGAGTTTAGGGTATCAACTTACAAGGTAAACTGCCACATTCGTAAAAAAGATTTTTTTATCTCTTTTTCTGATAGTAACAGCCATGTAACCAGTATGGATGCCGTGCCTATGCACTGGGAAGAAAACGTGCAGGCAGGTGGCTATTATGTATTTTGCACTAAAACATGTGCGCCTGATGAAAGCTTTTTTGGTTTAGGAGATAAACCAACTGAATTTAACCTGCGAGGTAAAAGGCTTAAAAACTGGAACACCGACGCCTATTCATTTCAGTGGAACCAGGATCCTTTGTACCGAAGCATCCCTTTTTACATCAGCGTAAATGATGGCATAGCACACGGTATCTTCTTTGATAATACATTTAAAGCGCAGTTTGACTTTGGCGCCGAAGACAGGACTAAAACAAGTTTCTGGGCCGATGGTGGCGAGCTGCAATATTATTATATCCACGGTCCGCACATGATGGACGTCGTAAAAAGCTACCATACCTTAACTGGTACGCACCCTATGCCACCGCTTTGGGCGCTGGGTTACCATCAATGCCGCTGGAGCTATTATCCTGAGGCCAAGGTTAGGAAGATAGCCAGAGGTTTCCGTGAAAACCAGATCCCCTGTGATGGTATCTACCTGGACATCGATTATATGGATGGTTACCGCTGCTTTACCTGGAACCGTAAGTATTTCCCCGATCCTAAAAAGATGATCAGCGAGCTTGCTGCCGATGGTTTTAAAACGGTCGTGATCATCGACCCCGGTATTCGTGTGGATGATAACTACTCGGTATTTAGGGAAGGGAAGGAGAAGCGCTATTTCTGCCGCCGCAGCGACGATTATTTTATGGAGGGTCACGTATGGCCTGGCCGCTGTCAGTTTCCTGATTTTACCAACCCCGAAGTTCGTGAATGGTGGGGCGGTTTGTTTGACGAACTGGTGCAAATGGGCGTTGCCGGTGTTTGGAACGATATGAACGAACCTGCCGTATTTGGTGCAGGTACTTTCCCTGATGATGTGCGCCACCAATATGACGGTTACCGCGGTTCGCACCGTAAGGCGCATAATATTTATGGCATGCAGATGGTGCGTTCAACCTACGAGGGTTTGCGCAAAATTATGAAAAATAAACGCCCGTTCACCATCACAAGGGCGGGATACTCGGGCGTACAACGCTTTTCATCGGTGTGGACAGGTGATAACGTGGCTTCATGGGAGCACCTGAAACTAGGTAATATCCAGTGCCAGCGTTTATCAATTTCCGGCATACCGTTTTGCGGTACAGATATTGGCGGTTTCAGCGGTGAGCCCGATGGCGAACTGTTTACCCGCTGGATTCAGATGGGTACCTTCTCGCCGTTTATGCGTGCGCACTCGGCAGGTGATACCAAAGAGCGCGAGCCATGGAGCTTTGGTGAGCCATTCACCGCTATCAATCGTAAATTTATCGAGCTGCGTTACCGACTGATTCCTTATTTGTACTCTACTTTCTGGGAGCATCACCGTTATGGTTTCCCTATTTTGAGGCCGGTAGTGATGCATGAGCAGGATACGCAGTTGAACCATTTCCGTCAGGATGAGTTTACTTATGGCGATAAAATTTTGGTTTGCCCCGTAATGGAGCCAGGTCAGATTAAGCGTAATGTGTACCTGCCAAAAGGCAAATGGTACAACTTCTGGACATATGAAGTTGTTGACGGCGGCAAGGAAGTATCTGTTGATACACCGCTTGAAACCATGCCTGTATTCATTAAGGCAGGTTCGGTTATCCCTGAGTACCCGGTAATGCAATACGTTGGTCAGCAGGAAATTGAAGAAGTAAAACTAAATATCTACTATACAGATTACGAAGTTAACTCATTCCTGTTTGAAGATTACGGCGAAACTTTTGCCTACGAACAGGATATTTACCTCGAAAAGAAATTTGTGGTAAATGGAAACTCAAGATCAGTAACCATTGATCAAAGCATGGAAGGTTTGTACACTCCACGTTACGATGGCTACCACTTTAACCTGATAGGTTTACCATTTGCCCCAACCAAAATAATGGTAGATGGCAAGAGCGTAAAAGAGTTCCAGATCAACGATGACAAAACGATAGCGTTTAAGTTTAGTAAAAACTTTAAGCATATTGAGATAAGCAAATAATTAAAAGACCCTGGCTTGCCGGGGTCTTTTTTTGCATTTTACGTATTAGAGTTACAACAGCCAGCCATCTAATGAAAAGATGTCATTGCAATGTCGCGGTGGCGAGGAGAGGTTGATTCTTAAATCATGATTCTTAACTCTCGCCTCTCAAAAACTTACCACGGGCTTTCACCGTAATCGCTGAAGTATTTACCTGTAGGGCCATCAGGGCCTATCATGGCATATTTAACTATTGGCGCTGCACCGTCTTCTACTGGTTTGGGCCCGCGGTTGCCGTTAAATTCGGTATTGGTATATCCGGGGTTTACCATGTTTACTTTAACCTGGTCTTTAAGGTCGTAAGCCAGGGCAACTGTATAAGCGTTCAATGCAGTTTTCGACGGGCCATAAGCGGCCGACTTAACCTCGTAGTGTTCCCAGTTAGGATCGTTGTGGTAGGTTAACGAACCAAGGTCGGATGTAACGTTAACAATCCTTGGGTTTGGCGACTTTTTAACCAGGTCGATAAAAATACGTACTGTGCGGATCACACCGAAAAAGTTAACTTCAAAAACTTCCTTCATGGTATCATCACTTACAGTATCGGCCTTTTGCGGGAAAGCTCCGGGAATACCCGCATTATTGATGAGCACATCCAGATGGTCTATTTTAGCGGCTAATTCATCATGAGCTTTTTGTACCGATGCTTCATTGGTAACATCTATCAGCAATAGTTCAACATCATTTAAACCTTCGGCTTTGAGTTGTTCAACTGCTTTTTGCCCCCTATCCTGATCACGGCTGCCCAGGTAAATGTAGTAACCGGCATTAGCCAGTTGGCGGGCACTTTCAAAGCCAATGCCTTTATTGGCTCCGGTTATTAAAACTGTTTGTTTTTCCATAACACAAAGCTATGGCGGGCAGATATTTTTACCGCTGCACATAGCAGGGCATTAACTGTACATTTCCCGGATTTGCATCCTGAATGCAATCGGCGTGGTATCGGTAAGGCGTTTAAAGAAGCGGTTGAAGTAAGCTGCATCATCAAAACCAAGTTCATCGGCGATTTGTTTTACTGAGAGCTCCGTGTGCAGTAAGCGGCGTTTTGCTTCAACAATCAATCGTTCATGAATATGGG
This sequence comes from Mucilaginibacter sp. Mucisp86, assembly GCF_047324315.1. Lineage (NCBI taxonomy): Bacteria > Pseudomonadati > Bacteroidota > Sphingobacteriia > Sphingobacteriales > Sphingobacteriaceae > Mucilaginibacter > Mucilaginibacter sp. Mucisp86. The sequence continues at coordinate 1,208,037 of NZ_CP168503.1, read as the reverse complement.
CAATAGCCGTTTTACCGCTTTGCTGTTTAATAACATCGGTAAGGTGCCCGGGCGTTAGGTTCAGCTTTTCGGCATAAGCTGCAACATCATGCTGGGTGGCATAATGCTCGGCTATAAGCGACTGAAAGCTTTTGAGCAGACAATAATTTAAGGTAATACAGGTTTCATTATATTGCTCGCTGTACAACCTGCTGAGGTATATCACCAGCACCCGCAACCACGACGTAAGCATCTGATTACGCCAGGTACCATCGGCATTAAATTCAACCAGCATTTTGCGCATGGTATCTTCAATAAAAACCAAATCTGGAGGGCTAAGTTTTATTTCGTGAGCTGCGGCGGGGTTTTGGATAATGGGAAGTTGTTTAAGTATGCGGTTATCTTCCAGTTGTAAAAACTCGTCGGTAAAGCTCATCATTATCCCTTCTATAGGTCCCGTGTGCTCCTTAAGATGTACCTGCTGCGGCACGGTAAAATAAAATGTATCGGGCTTCATGGTATAGGGTACAAAATCTATCCAATGGCGGTTAGCACCACTTTTAACCAATACAAAAAAGTAATAGTCCTTACGGTGAGGCTGCAGAAAGGCGGGATCGAGCCTAAACTCTCCGCATCGCCCGCCGGCTTCGCGCACATCTATCATAACCTTGCCGCCATGGCCATTTGGTGCAAGCGTGTAAGTAGGGATAGAAGCTTTTTCGGGTACAGTTAAAACAAGCATAAAGCAAAGTACGCAATTAGTTGATATGGTGTAAACAGCCAACCAACAGCGGATTGTAAATGTTTTGGCCCTACCTCTTTCGCCGCCGCTCGGCTCCAGCCGAGTGGTAACTATTTCACGGCCTCTGGCCGCTGTAGATAATGCAGGCCAGAGGCCTGTGGATAATAGCCACTCGGCTGGAGCCGAGCGGCGGCGGCTTATTTTTTCTCTCCTTCTATCCCGCCTACTCCGTTTTCAAACTCTTTACCGGGTTCATCAGCGCCGCTTTTACACTCAGGAATGATACTGTTGCAAATGCTACCAGCAATACCAGGAAAAACGGGATAACAAACAGCAAGAAGTTAATATCCATCCTAAAGGCATAGGTTTGCAGCCATTGGTGAATAGCATACCAGCCTATCGGGGCCGATATGATAAAAGATACTACCACCAGCAGGGCAAAGTCTTTATACAGCAATGTTAAAATACTGTTCACGGAAGCACCCAGTACCTTGCGGATGCCAATCTCCTTGGTTCGCTGCACAATGGTGTATGATACCAGGCCGAATAAACCCAGGCAGGCTACAAAAATGGCAATGCCGGTAAATACACCAAATACCTGCCCAAAGCGCTGATCGGTTTTGTATTGCTTGTTAAAAAACTGATCTAAAAAGAAATAATCAAACTGATCGCCGGGGAAAAAGCTTGCCCAGGTTTGCTTAAGTTCGGCAATGGTTTGGGGTATATTGGTGGTACTTACCTTTACCGATACCTGCCCCCTCACATCGGGGATACAGCGGAAAATAATGGCATCATAAGCATCATGTAACGATTGCTGGTGAAAGTTATCGGCCACGCCTATTATCTCATAAACCTGTCCCCAAAAATCAATGCGTTTGCCCAGGGCATCGGCAGGTTTGCTGAAACCCAATTGTTCAACAGCCTTTTTGTTAAATACCACCTTATGCGGTTCGTCGCCAAACTCTTTCGAAAATTTGCGACCGGCTATCAGTTTAATATCGTAAGCGTTAAGGTAATCATAATCGGCGCCGATGATACGGTATTGCTTGCTTGTGCTTTGATCGGAGCCTACCAGCTTAATGCCACCAGCATTCCAGCCAACAGGTTCGCCGGGGATTGAGGTTGATACCGTTACGCTTTTAACGGCTGCTTGAGCCAGGCATTCGTGCTTAAATGAGCTCATGCTGCGATAAAACGAATCAACCTTAACCAGCGGGGCTTTGATAACCAGGGTCTGATCTATTTTTACCCCCAACTTTTGGCTCTGCATATATTTAAGCTGTTTGAAAACGGTAAGTGAGCCGATCAGCAAAAATATGGATGCGGCAAACTGAAACACCACCATGCCCTTACGCAATACCACACCTCTTGGCGAGGCCAGGATCTTGCCTTTCATTACCTCAACCGGTCTGAAGGCCGATAATACAATGGCCGGGTAAAACCCGCTGAAGAACGAGCCCAACACGAAAATGCCCAAAACAGCCAGCCAGAAAGCTGCTTTTGTAAACAAAGTAAAGCCCATTTGCATACCCGAAATATTAGCAAAAGCCGGCAAACAAGCCATAATGATTAGTAAGGCGAGCCCTATCGCCATGGCGTTAAGCATCATAGCTTCCAACATAAACTGGGTAATTAACTGTGCTTTAGCCGAACCTAAGGTTTTGCGTACGCCAACCTCCTTGGCACGACCAATGCCGCGGGCAGTAGCCAGGTTGATGTAGTTGATCCATGCGATGACGATCACAAAAATGGCAATGCCCAAAAGCAGGTATACCGATTTGCCATCCCCATTGGGCTGAAACTCAAGCATACGATTGGAGTACAAGTGAATATCCTTCATCGGTTGCAGCGTATAAATACCACCTTCGCCCGAGCCGGGATACTTATCATAAGCCTTTTTCACTATCGGGATAAATTTAGCCTCCAGCTTACGCGGATCAACACCGGGCTTTAATAGCAGATATGTTGTACAGCCGTCATTAAGCCAGGCATTATCAAGGTTGTAATCTTTATTAGGTGGATTTTCCTTAAGAAGTGTAGCATACGATTGCATGATATCAAAATTCATATGCGTATTGGCAGGCATATTTTCCATCACCCCTGTAATTTTAAGCGGCTTGTCTGTATTGATATACAAGGTTTGGCCAACAGGGTTTAGGCCGTGAAAAAGCTTACCGGCAATTTGCCGGGTAATTACTGCAGTATTAGGTTCTTTAAGGGCTGTATTAGGATCCCCATTTATCAGCGGAAAAGTAAAGGTTTTGAAAAAGGCATCACTTACATAGTAAACATTCTGGATTACCATTTTCTGATCTTTATAGTTGGCGATGGTTTGGCCCGCCCCCACAATCTTTACGTACTCCTCAATTTCGGGCAGCTCGGCTTTAAAGGCGTTACCGGGGGCGAAAGCCCCGCCGGCCCATTGTGTGCTTAATTTGCCGTTGTTATACCTGTCCTGATTAATGCGGAATACACGGTCCTTTTTGATATGAAAATCATCGAAGCTAAGCTCAAAGCTAACATATTGTAAAATGAGCAGGCACGCAGCCATTCCAATAGCCAATCCTACTATGTTAATAGCAGAGAAGGCTTTGTTTTTAGATAGGTTTCTAAAAGCAACCAACAGGTAATTTTTAAGCATAATTGTAATGGTTTATGCCTGAAATTCAGCTAATTACATGCCTTGTTTTTAAAATTCTGATTATCAGATATTTATATTGGAATTCAATCTACGAAAGTGTTCGTTTTCGAACAGTGATTGTGCGGTTGTGGGTGATCATAAGGAAGGAACTTATCAATTGCAACCATAATGTAATTCAGTGAAAACACCTATTGAAATATTATCCCTTCTTTTATAATATTGAACAGAATAGGCATAAACCAATTTGCGAATCGCTTTCCAGACCTAATTAAACAATATGAATTATACCGACCGAATATTCCCTACGAACAAAGGGCTAACAACTTATCTTGAGGAACTTATAGCAAAAAATTATCAAATCCCAACTTTTCAGCGTGATGTGGTCTGGCAACAAGAAAATGTAAAAAAGCTTTGGGATAGTATTTACAAATTTTACCCATTGGGGAGTATACTTATTTGGAAGACCGATTTAAAACTTCAAAATCACAGACAAATTGGGGGACATCAAATAACAGATATTAATTTTACCCGAACTGAATACCAATACATTCTTGATGGACAACAGCGAACGACATCGCTTTTAACCTCCTTATACGGTGGAACAATTGAAGGCCGCTCTGGCTTTGATCCATTGCTTTACGTTGATCTTACAATTCCGATTGATAACGATACTGATGATGAAAGCTATAGAAATAGATTTCTATTCTGGGCTGACATTGACGATAGAAATGGAGAAATACGATCAAACATTGGTAAAAAACAGCGTTTTGAAGATGGCTTAATTGTTAAACTTATCGACATCAAAAACAATTTTACAAATATCCAGGCTAACGTATTTAATAGTACTACTGTAAACAAAGATTTTAACCATCCAATATTGGCCGAACTTGCAAAAATCAAAGGAGTTCTTGACAACTATAGGATTTCGTTTATCGAGGTTAAGGGTATTCAAGTGTCAGAGGTTTGCCAAATTTTTGAACGGATAAATCAAGCAGGAAAACCATTAAATATTTTCGATATAGTGGTTGCAAAAACATTTAAACCTGCAACCTCAACAGAAAAAGGATTTTATCTGCGAGATCTTATTAACGATTTTAGAGATCACAACAATAGTGAATTTCTAAAAATCAGCGATATTGACTATTTACAAATATTGGCAGTAATCATTAATCAAAATATACCAAATAGCGGCGTAAGAAATATTACCGACCGTTATTTGAACGAAATAAAAACCGAACACATCTTAGCAGTTTGGGATGAAGCAAAAAAAGCAATCTTAAAAACCTTTGACTTTTTTGAAAACCACTTGCATATCAAGACACCCTATTTAATACCATTTCGCTACTTCTATTTTACCGTAAGCGCTTATTTTTATCAAAACAGTTCTCCCTGCTACGAATTACTAAAAAAATACTTTTGGTTTAATAGCTTTCATAGCTATGACCTATTAAGTAACACAACGCATTTAGCTCAACACCTGGATTTCTTAAACAGTAAAAAAACGTCTTACATTTTTGACAGGTTCTTAATCGATAAGCAACGGCTTCGTTCTGCTACTTATAGTTCAAAAGGCAGGATGAGTAGAGCAATCTTGGCGTTGTATGCGAGTGCTCAGCCGAAAGACTGGGAACATTGTGACAGGGATGTATTGGTTCAAAACTTCTTTTTTACAACCGATAAACCTAATCTTCATCATATCTTCCCAACAAATTCCGAGTATGTTTTAAACAATCAGCATAAAAATAAAATCACCAGCGATAGCTTAATGAATATTGCTTATTTAACGCAAATCACAAATCGTTATATCACAAACAGAAACCCACTTGAATATATAAAAGATTATGATAACCAAGAATTCGAAGCGATCTTACCTTCTCATTTACTTTCAAATGATATCTTGACATGGGCAAGAAGCGGCGTATTACCTGACAATGCAATCGATCAATTTGTTGAAAGCCGGGTTAATAATATTTTAAATGATCTCAAAATAAAATTAGCGCATATAACATTTGATGAAATAGATACCATGGAAATAAAAGAAACCCTAACAATAGAAGAAAGGGTATAAAATCTAAATAATAGCACAAATACGTTTATACAACTCATTTGTGCTATTGCTCTTCAATACTTATGATTTAGACATCTACAAGTCACCGTTCGAACCTTTAAAGCGACAGCACTTTCTATTTACTGAAAAACGTACATAAAAACGAGAAGGCTTAACTACACTTTTTGTTAATCTCTACTGCTTCCCAAAACATAAACTCCTTAGGGGCAAGCGCGGTTTCTTTAAAAAACATATTAAATTGTATTTATTATATCTAACTTACAGGTAGTTATAAACCTGATTGTCAATGTATAATAGCTAACCTCATTTAATTATTATGGATCAACCAAAAGTTTTTATTAGCGTTGGTGGTACAGCAACCCCGCAGCAGGAAGATTTTGTAAAATCTATAGAAGACCGGCTCAGAAGCGAAAATTTGATCCCCAACACAATCGGAAGAAATACATTCAGTTCTGACTCGCCTTTAAAATCAATAAAAGCTTTGATGGATGAATGCTCGGGGATTTTGGTTATTGCACTTGAACGAACCTATTTTGAAAGTGGTATTGAAAAACGGGGCGGTACTAATGAAATACCTCTTTCAGTAACCAAATTTGCCACTCCATGGAATCAAATTGAACCGGCAATTGCATACGCCAAAAACCTCCCGATTTTGGTCATAGTGGAAGAAGGGGTACGCGCCGAAGGGTTGTTGGAAAAAGGGAACGACTGGTATGTGATGACGGTAAAACTCAACCAAAGTTCATTATCCACCGTTGAGTTTAATGGAGTTTTGGCGAGCTGGAAAAGCAAGGTAGAGGCACTCAGTCTCAGCAAAAATGATGTTGCTGTCGAAAAAAAGAAAGTTGTTCCTGATGAATTAACCATTGGCGATTTAGTTTCGAATATGAAACCAGCTCAATTATGGGGAGTATTGGGTGCTATTATTGCTTTAATGGCTGCAATTTTCGTAATTGGTCAGCATTTTCCGGCTAAGTAAGTTTTAAAGATAAAATACGTTTTTTCCGCCGGCGCAAATATTCTGCGGCTGTCTGGGTAGGAGCTTACTTGTGCCTCTGCATCATGTCCGGGCGATTCCTGGTCGGAGACGCTTGATAAATATGTATGCAATAGGGGGCACAAGCAATTACGAACGAACAGAGGTGAATAATAAAAAAATCATCCTTACTTTTGGTAGAATAACTAAACCAGTAATCGCAACAAAAAGTATCATGGGGCTATTCGACCTTTTTAAGAGAAAACCAACAGAACAAATCCCGAAAGAAGAAATAATTCCCCAGCCAATCGACAATAACTCCTATCTGCTCGAGGTATTAAAAAGCAAATTACTTGATATGGATTATAGGGTTGAGCGGCATCCGCAATACCTCACCTTAATAGTTAATTCAGAATTAGAGATCTCCGCCGTAATTATCGATGTTCCCAACATCCACCCCTATTTAATGCAGCTCAGAGTTTTAACTGTGCATCCATTATTTTTTCCGCATGGAATTGATGAAAACCTTACCGGTGCGGGAGAAACTATAGAAAGCAAAATAGACGCCGGCCTGGATAACTATCTTAACAGCACATTTAAGCCCATAATGGAGGGCTTTTTGGATACTCATGATCCCGAGGCAGATCTGTTGATAAAAAACCATGAAAGCGAGGTGCTTTGGCATCCCAAATTGGGCGATTTAATGGTTCAGGGGCAATGGGAGCATCAGCCAGAATGGAATTACCTTTTTGAAGTTTTAAGGGATAAAATAACCGGACTGTTAACCGGCAATAAATTTAACTGGCTAAAAATCTATATTTCAAAACGGGCCGACGGAACAATTATCGGCGAGTGCCTTTTCAATAATCAACCCTGGGATTCGGGTCTTGACGACATTGTAAAATACGCTGAATCATGGAATATTGAAGGCAACTTTAAAGGATTGAAGCAATTTATTATGTTTAGGCGATGTGATCTTTACGACAAGTAATAGTAATAACATCTACCTTCACTTACAACGCAAAACCGCCCAATGATAAAAAGAATAGCCGCTATCCTAATCCTAAACCTGCTTACCTGTAAACTAATAGCCCAGCAGAACACCGGGCCGGTTAAAACAACCCATCAAGATACATTAAAAGGATCGATGACACCCGAAAGAGCCTGGTGGGATGTGCTCCGCTACGATCTGATTGTAAAGCCAGATTACATTAATAAAACCATAAGCGGCCAAAATGCAATACAATATAAAATTGTAAAAGCAAAACACACCGCACTAATGCAAATAGACTTGCAATCGCCCCTGAAAATAGATAGCGTAAAAGCAGGAGTCGCAAACTTAACATTTACAAAAAACGGCGATGCGTGGTTTATAAAGCCTCCGGAGAAATCAAGATCCAATATTCAAAACATTACCATATACTATTCGGGCAAGCCGAGGCAATCGATTAATCCGCCCTGGGATGGCGGCTTAGTATGGCAAACAGATTCGGCAGGCAGGCCATGGATGGCTGTGGCCTGTCAATTGCCAGGTGCGAGTGTATGGTTTCCATGTAAGGTTTACATCGGCGATAAACCCGATAAAGGAGCTTCGGTTACTATAATTACCCCAGATACATTAGTCGCTGTATCAAATGGAAGGCTTCAGCGGCAACTTAAAAATACAGACGGCACCACAAGCTACACCTGGGCTGTAAATAACCCGATAAATAATTATGGACTTACCTTTTACATAGGGAAATATGCGCATGTAAGTGACAAATTTAAGGGCGAACGCGGTAACCTTGATCTGGATTTTTGGGTGCTGGATTATAACCAGGAAAAGGTAAAAGGTTATCTGGTTGCCGAAGTCCAAAAAACTTTAACATCATTTGAGCACTGGTTTGGTCCATACCCATTTTACAGCGACGGCTTTAAGATGGTAGAAGCACCGTATATAGGAATGGAACATCAAAGCGCTATCGGCTATGGAAACAAGTTTAGGTTGGGGCGCTTTGGCCTAAATCCCAAACGGCTAACTTATTGGGATCAAAAAACCGACCGGATGGTGGTTCACGAAACAGCGCACGAATGGTTTGGCAACAACATAACGGCAAATGATCCTGCCTACGGCTGGCTACAGGAAGGCTTTGCCGGTTATGCGGAGGAGTTGGTTATTGCCGATCTTTACGGGCCGGAGGCATCTCATGATTTCTTTTTGAGCAGGACCACCAATCGGATAGGCAACAAAGCCCCAGTAATTTCTCCTGACAATATTTTTAAAGACGGAGGTGACGACGCTTATCTGAAGGGCTGGGTTTTAATCCACATGTTGCAGGCAATTATCAATGATGACGATAAATTCAGGGAAGTGTTACGAGGACTTAACCGAAGCTTTTATCACCAATCAGTTAATTCGGCACAGATTGAAAACTATATCAGTAAAATCAGCAAAAAAAATCTTAGCAAGATGTTTGACCAGTACTTAAGAACCGCACAGATCCCTGTATTGGAGTATAAAATTGATGGAAAAAACTTCGAATACAGATTTACAAATTGTATAAACGGCCTTACCATGCCCGTTAAAATCAAATTGACTGATCAACGTTGGATCACCCCATCAACAAACTGGCAGTCACTGAAATTAGAATCCTCTCTTGCTGTCGACTCGTTTGCTATTGATCCTGACTTTTATATCACAGCAAAAATCGTTAAATAACTTAATTATCAATCAGGTAGTTGATCCATGTCGCAGGTTATTAAGCAAAGCGCAGCGATTGCAGGGAGATAGAAACTTTCCCGGCGCAAGTATCAAGGATGGTATAAAGCATCGATCGCTTCGCTATCCTCCGCGCCAAAACCGCGATAAAAGGGGAATCCTAAATATCCCTAAACCATTGATAATAAACTCCAACTGTACTATCTTGGTATTAATTATCCAATCTCAAACCAAACCACCTAACTCAATCATGCCAACAAACGCCCCTATCGAAATTCCTTTAAGTAAAACCAAAATAACAAAAGGCCTTTTGGGGTCGATAGCTTTTGTGGCTATTGGGCTTTGGTTATTGATTCGTCCGCCGCATATCGGCAATCCTGTTTTTGACAACGCTTTGGTGAAATATGGGGCCTCTGTTGCGTGTATCATCTTTTTCGGATTTACTGCCTTTTTCTTCCTTAAAAAACTGAACGATAAAAAACCGGGACTCGTTATTGATAATGATGGTATTCATGATAATTCGAGCGCCACTGCTATTGGTTTAATTCCGTGGTACGATATCACTCACATCGGCGTTTCAAGCGTGATGAATCAGCAATTTCTGATCATCGGCCTGAAAAAACCTGAAGAATATATTGCTTCCCAAACAAATTTGCTTAAGAAAAAGAGTTTTGGCTTTAACTATAAAAATTACGGTTCGCCTATTGCCATATCAGCCAATACGCTTGAATATAACCTGTACGAGTTAAAAGCACAGCTTGAAAATAAAATAGCCGAGCAACAATCCGGGGAAGTTTCAGCATAATAAAATCACATTAACTCATTGTCCTTCTTAACATGATGAGCCTTGTACGACAGATAAAACAAGGCCAGGGCCGGCAAAGCGCCAAGGATCACCCCTACGGTATTAGGCTTTGGATAAGTAGCCACAACTTGCACAATAAGCAGTATGGTGGCAACTATACCGCCTATGAGATAAAGATATTTGAATTTGGGGTTCATTATTATTTATAAACTTAACAATATCGTACTGAACTTGTTTCAACACCAACTCTTGTCATACTGAGCGATAGCTAAGAATTCTTTTCTATATTCAGAACGGCTACATAGGGCGAAGAAGATCCTTCGTTCCTACCCATGACATGTTTAAAGAACACCTGTCATTCTGAGCGATAGCGAAGAATCTTCTACAAGATACAGAGTCGCTATGCAAGGTGAAGAAGATCCTTCGTTTCTCAGGATGACAGTAAACGTTAATGTCGTTTGACCTTCAAAGGCTTCCGGATTTTACCTGCTACCCAGGACAATAAGTATATCATAACAGAGACTTACGAGGTTTTTAAAACTTCGTAAGTCTCGTTCAAGCAGATTTATTTTTTCAATTCATATTTAGCAGGCACATCTGGCGCCAGTTTGAACACGGTAGCTGCCAATGGAGGTATGGTTATTTTTATTGATTGACCTTTACCATGCCATTTAACAGGCTCCGAACTTACTGCGTCGTAATTAATAATGCCGCTGCCCCAATATTTATTGTTATCTGAATTAAAGATCTCTTTCCATTTGCCGGCTGCAGGTACACCAATGCGGTAATCCCTGCGGATAACCGGAGTCATGTTCAGGATAATCATCAGGTCGTTCTTGCTATCATGCCCCATGCGGCGATATACCAATACCGAATCATTGGCGTTGCCGCCGTCAACCCACTCAAAGCCCTCAAACGAGAAGGCTTTTTCATACAGTGCAGGCTCATCGCGGTAGAGGTGATTAAGCGCCTTAACCGTTTCGCTTACGCCCTGGTGGTTTGGATATTGCAGCACATGCCACTGCAGCGAGCGGCTGAAATTCCATTCATCACCCTGCCCAAACTCTGCTCCCATGAATAATAGTTTGGTGCCCGGATGCGTAAACATATAGCTGTACATTAAACGCAGGTTTGCAAATTGCCTCCATTCATCGCCCGGCATTTTGCGCAGCATGCTGCCTTTGCCATACACAACCTCATCGTGCGAGAACGGGAGCATAAAGTTTTCGGTGAAGGCGTATATGGTGCTAAAAGTGATTTCGTTATGATGATACTTACGGTGTATCGGGTCTTCTTTAAAATAGCCAATGGTATCGTGCATCCAGCCCATCATCCATTTCATGCCAAAACCTAATCCGCCCAAATAAACCGGGCGACTAACGCCTGTAAACGAAGTTGATTCTTCGGCAATGGTTTGCACCGATGGGAAATGGCTGTAAACAGCCTCGTTAAACTCTTTCAGGAACGATATGGCTTCGAGGTTTTCGTTGCCGCCGTACATGTTAGCTTCCCACTCGCCATGTTTGCGCGAATAATCGAGGTACAGCATCGAGGCTACTGCATCTACACGTAAACCATCGGCATGGTACCTGTCAAGCCAAAACAGCGCGTTACTAATCAGGAAAGCCCTAACCTCGTTACGGCCATAGTTAAATATGTATGATTTCCAATCGGGGTGAAAACCTTTTCTTGAATCGGCATGCTCATAAAGGTGCGTACCGTCAAACCTATACAGCGCGTGGATATCACCCGGAAAATGCGAAGGCACCCAATCCAATATCACACCAATGCCTGCTTTGTGAAACTCCTCAATCAGGTACATCAGCTGCTGTGGCGTACCGTAGCGGGATGCAGCTGCAAAATAACCACTTACCTGGTAACCCCAGCTTGGGTAATATGGGTGCTCCATTATCGGCATGAACTCCACATGCGTAAAGCCCATTTCCTTAACGTAAGGCACCATTTTTTCGGCTAGCTGGGTGTAGGTCAAAAACTCATCCGGGCTTTCCCAGTTACGAGCCCATGAACCTAAATGCACCTCATAAACCGAATATGGTTTATCCAGCGCGTTATGCTCATGACGGTTCTTCATCCAGTCCTGATCCTCCCACTCGTAATAGGTGTCAGCAACTATTGAGGCAGTACGCGGCGGCAGTTCCCAGCGCAAGGCAAAGGGATCGCTTTTTTCCAGGTCTTCGCCTGATGATGAATTAATAAAATATTTATAGGTTTCGCCAACACCAATATTGGGTATAAACCCTTCCCAAATCCCTGACGAATCCCAACGGGCATTCAAACTGTGAGAACCACGGTTCCAGCCATTGAAATTACCAATTACCGATACATATTGCGCATTTGGCGCCCAAACAGCAAAATAAGTACCGATAACACCCTGGTATTCCACCACATGCGAACCCAGCTTTTCATACAGCTTATAATGCTTGCCCGATTTAAATAAACTGATGTCAAAATCGGTAAAACGGCTGTATGGTTCAACAGCTTTAAGCTTTACGGGCGGTGCCGGAGCAGTCTCGGCAGGTTTATTCACTTTGGCTGCTTTGGCCGGGGCAGTTTTTTTAACAGCGGCGGGCTTTTCTGCAGCAACAGTTTTGGCTTTCGCCGGGGCGACTTTCTTTTCGGCAGCAGGCTCTTCTGCTGTAAGAGCTTTCGCTTTAACTGCTTTTTTAGGTTCCGGGCTTCCTTTTTCAGGCGTTACTTTATCGGCTTTGACCTTAGTGACGGCTTTTTTTTCCTTTACAGGCTTTGTATCCGGTAAGGGATTTTCGGTTTTAGTTGTTTTTTTGGCCATGATATAGATAACCTGTTAGGTGTTATTAGATAACCCAAATCACAGGAATGAGTTTGGTTTATATGTAATCAAATATAACAGGATTAATATATTATGCAGGGTTTTGGAGATTTATTTTTGGAGAGGGTGATTTTATAAAAACATGTCATTGAGTATCCACCTAACTGCCGTTGGTTTAGCATAGCGCAGCCCGTGGTTATACATAGTTGAAATTTTCAACTTCAACGACTGAGTTGAGAACTTAAGCTATGCTTCCCGCAGCTATAGTAAGCCCCGCAATAGTGATTGAATTTAAAAATGGCCTCCGGAAAATTTGGAGGTCATTTTTTATGTGTTTAATTTAGTTGACAAAGTCAACTAAATTACTTTATTTTGCTAATGAAGAACATAGTTGGTAACAGAAAGCATAAATACGGATGAATACGCTAATAAAACCCGATCTCGCTGCCATCAAAATCAGAAATAAGTTGCTTCCCGGCGATTTGGGCTACATAGCACACGTTCACGGCGATCTTTACGCCAGAGAATGCGGATACGGGTTGAATTTTGAAGCTTATGTGCTTCAGGGTTTAAAGGATTTTGCCCTTGAATATGATGAAGCCAAAGATAAAGTGTGGATTTGTGAACATGGGGGCAGGATTGTCGGTTGCCTGGTGGCCCAGCACAGAAGCGATGCCTTACAATTGCGCTATTTTATCTTTTTGCCCGAATATCGTGGTATAGGTTTAGGAAAGAAGCTGATGGAGGAGTTTCTGGATTTTATGCAATCATGCTCTTATAGCAATGCTTACCTCTGGACAACAGAAGAACAGCATTCGGCAATTGCTTTGTACACCAGGTATGGGTTTAAACTCAGTGACGAAAAGCCATCCGGTGCCTTTGGAAAAGAGTTGGTTGAAAGGCGGTATGATTTGGCATTAAATCAATGATCAGGCATGGACATTCAACAACATATCCAGGAAATAAGGACGTTTAACAGGTTCTATACAGATCTCATCGGTCTGCTTGACAAACATTTGCTCAATAGTGAATATTCCCTTGCCGAAGCCCGGATTCTTTATGAAATTTTTGCTGCGAAGCAGCTGAGCGCGTCGGATGTCATTTGTCGTTTAAGTATTGATAAAGGTTATCTGAGCCGTATCTTAAAGAAATTTGAGAAGCAGGAACTGATCGCCAGAGTTCCCTCCAAAGAAGATGCCCGTGTATCTCTACTTTCGCTTACGGATGCCGGATTGCAAGTTTTTTATGAACTGAACAATGCGTCCGAGCAGCAGGTAACGGATTTAATTTCCTGTATACCGGTTAATCAGTTAGATGAATTGGTTAAACATATGCGGGCTATAACGGGTCTGTTAGAAAAGCGAAGCCGGTAATTATGGTCAATTATCACCACTTGTAATAGCAAATAATCAAAAGTATTAACCCGTTATCAGGAAATCCGTAAATCTTAAAAATCAAGGTTCAGAATAATTTGCCATATTTGCCACGATGCAAAAAGGTAAGCTATTAATTATTGATGACGAAGAACGCCTCCGCAATCTGCTTGCGCGTATTTTGCAGTTGGAAGGCCATGAGGTGATAACTGCAGGTACCGGAAAAGAGGGCCTTAAAAAATTGCAGCACGATACTATACATGTGGTATTAAGTGATGTAAAGCTGCCCGATATTGACGGTATTACCCTTTCCGAAACCATCAAAAAAAGCTATCCTAACACCGAGATCATTGTATTAACAGCTTACGGTACCATTAATGATGGTGTAAAAGCCATAAAAGCGGGCGCGTTTGACTATATTACTAAGGGGGATGATAATGAAAAGATTATTCCGCTGGTAAGCAAGGCCATGGATAAAGCCCTGCTACAGCAAAAAGTTGCTGAGCTGGAAAGCAAGCTGAATGATAAATTTGGGTTTGACAGGCTTATTGGCAAATCAACAGCCATCAGTGATGTGATCAAGCTGGCTCAAAAGGTTGCGCTTACCGATACTACCGTTTTATTATTAGGTGAAACAGGCACAGGGAAGGAAATTTTCGCCGAAGCCATTCACCAGGCCAGCAACCGCAGTTCCAAATCGTTTGTTGCGGTAAACTGCAGTGCTTTCACCAAAGAATTGTTGGAAAGTGAGCTTTTTGGTCATAAAGCCGGGGCGTTTACCGGTGCTGTAAAAGATAAAAAAGGCCTGTTTGAAGAGGCCAACGGTGGTACTATATTTTTAGACGAGATTGGTGAGCTTGACCACGATTTGCAAGCCAAATTGCTTCGTGTGCTTGAATCACAGCAGTTCATCAAAATAGGAGATACCAGGCCCACACAGGTTAATGTGCGAATCCTGGCAGCTACTAACCGTAATTTACTGAATGAGATCAATGACGGCCATTTCCGGTCGGATTTATATTACCGTCTTTCTGTATTTCAGATCACCCTGCCTGCTCTGCGCGAGCGTAAAAAAGATATCAAACTACTGGCAGAATTCTTTATGCAGCATTTTGCCCTTAAAGTAAAAAAGCAGGTTAATACGTTAAGTGACGAATTTATTGAAAAGTTGGAGGCCTATCCATGGCCCGGCAACATCCGCGAGTTAAAAAATATCGTGGAGCGTGCAGTTATCCTTACCGATAGCAATGTGCTTGATGAAAGCTTGCTGCCTTACGAAATGCAACAGCAACAGGTAAAAAGCGGTGCGCCAATTTCAGCATTTGATCTTTCTTCGGTAGAGAAACTACATATTCAACGGGTTTTAAACCATACCCACGGTAACCGCGCCGAAGCTGCGCACCTGTTAAATATCGGTGTAGCCACGCTGTACAGGAAGTTGAAGGAATATAATTTGGAATGATTTCGGATTTCGGAATTTCGATTTCGGATTTTAAAAAGTTTTAACACACCATGCTGACGCCCGGCTCCGGCCGGGTGTCGACTATCAAGCGGCCTCTGGCCGCTGGATCCCGTCTGGAAATAATTGCCACTCGCGAGGACGCGAGCGGCGGCGGAAGCATTCTCCATTATGTCATCGCATTGCGTAGCAATCTCGTAGCCATTACATGTTCGCCCTGTAGAGTCATGAGATTGCTTCGTCGTCCCTCCTCGCAATGACATAAGTGAAATCCCACTTTGATAATCACCTATCAAAATGATAGTTTAAATCCCCTTAAATAAATAAAATAACATTTTTAAGCATGTGTAAATAATTGATGATCAATTGTTTGTGTAGTTTTTAATTTTCTTGGCATCCGCTTGGCAAAGCCCTTTGCAAAAACACATAAAAATGGATGCTTTACTCACAATCGCTTACCTGGCCACATTTGTAGTGGTATTCTGGATCTTTTTTAAATCTGTAACATACTTCGAAAAAATCTAAAGTCATGGCAGCATTATTCATCGTAGCAATAGCCGTGTTCATTTACATGGTATACGTACTTCTCAAACCCGAAAAATTTTAAAATTAAACTATGAACACTGAACTAACGGGTGTAATTTTCACCTACCTGCTCACCTTAGCCCTCGCCATTCCCCTTGGCCGCTACATTGCTAAGGTATTTAAGGGCGAAAAAACCTGGCTTGATTTTCTGGCCCCGCTTGATCGTTTTATTTTCCGCTTCAGCGGTATCGACACCAAACGCGAAATGAACTGGAAACAGCACCTGCTGGCCCTGCTTACCATTAACAGCGTTTGGTTAATATATGCTTTTGTTTGTTTAATGGCTCAAGGGCATCTACCGTTAAATCCGGATGCAAACCCGGGCCAATCGGCAGATACGGCTTTTAATACCGCTATCAGCTTTTTGGTGAATTGTAATTTGCAGCATTACTCGGGCGAAAGTGGTGCCACTTACTTTACACAGCATTTCGTATTCATGTTCCTGCATTTTGTATCAGCGGCTACAGGGATTGCAGCGTTGGTTGTGGTTTTCAGGGCCATGAAAGACAAGGTAACCGACAAACTTGGTAACTTTTGGGAGTACTTTGTAAAATCTATCACCCGTGTATTATTGCCTATATCATTTGTAATAGCCGTGATCTTCGCTTTTAATGGTATGACTACCAGCTATGCAGGTAAAGACACTTTTATTAGCATGCAGGGCGATACCGTCCACGTTTCCCGCGGACCGGTTGCGCCACTTGTTGCTATTAAACACTTAGGTACTAACGGTGGTGGCTGGTTTGGTGCCAACTCTGCCCATCCTATCGAAAACCCTAATTATTTAACCAATACTGTCGAGCTGGTAGCACAGGTTGCCATTCCTATTGCATTGGTATTTGCGCTGGGTTTTTATCTCAATAAAAAGAAATTCGCGTATGTAATATTTGGTGTGATGACGCTGGGCATGCTGATGCTGTTGATCCCCACTATGAATGCCGAATTGAATGGTAACCCTGCAATCGCTAAAATGGGTATCAGCCAGCCAACTGGAGCTATGGAGGGTAAAGAGGTAAGGTTTGGCCCGGCTAACTCCGCTTACTGGAGCATCATGACTACCATTATCTCAACAGGCTCAGTAAACTCTATGCATGACAGTGCTATGCCTGTTTCGGGCACCATGATGCTGTTGGGTATGATGGTTAACTGTTTTTATGGCGGTTGCGGCGTTGGGATCCTTAACTTTTACATTTTTATCATTGTCGCGGTATTTATCTCCGGGTTAATGGTTGGCCGTACGCCTGAATTTTTAGGCAGAAAGATAGAGGCGAGGGAAATGAAAATTGCCTCACTAATTGCCTTGCTTCACCCTTTTATTATCCTGGTTGGTTTGGCCATATCATCGTATTACGTGGTTAATGTTGCCGGTGCGGATTGGGCGGTAAAACCTTCGACCTGGTTAAATAACCCGGGTACGCACGGTTTTTCCGAAATGCTGTACGAATACACCTCATCAGCAGCCAACAATGGTTCGGGCTTTGAAGGCCTGGGCGACGGCAATATTTTCTGGAACTACACTACAGGTATCGTGATGATATTGGGCAGGTTCCTGCCAATAATTGGTCCGTTGGCAATAGCTGGTTTGCTGGCCAATAAAAAATATATCCCGGAATCAGCCGGTACTCTGAAGAGCGATACCTCAACTTTCGGGTTGATGATCTTCGCAGTGATCGTGATCATTGCTGCGCTGTCATTCTTCCCGTCGCTGGCTTTAGGTCCAATTGCTGAACATTTTTCACTTAAATAATCATGAACTCAACTCAAAATACATTGTTCCAGGGCGATCAGATGAGGGATGCTTTAAAACAGTCCTTCATCAAACTGAACCCACGCGTCCTGTTCCGTAACCCGGTGATGTTCACCGTAGAGATTGGTACGGTTGTAATGCTGATAGTAAGCCTGTTTTCGCTTACCAATAAAGGCCAGGGTAGCTTTGGCTACAACTTTACCGTCTTTATCATATTATTATTAACCGTACTGTTCGCCAACTTTGCCGAGGCCATTGCCGAAGCACGTGGTAAAGCCCAGGCCGAAAGCCTCCGCAAAACCCGCGAAGAGACGCCTGCCCGCTTACTGGTTAACGGTAAAGAAGAAAGGGTAATGTCGTCACAGCTAAAAAAAGGCGACGTATTTATTTGCGAGACCGGTGATAATATCCCTACCGATGGCGAGATCGTTGAAGGTATTGCTACCATTGATGAATCGGCTATTACCGGCGAATCTGCCCCGGTGATCCGTGAGGCAGGTGGCGACAAATCATCAGTTACCGGTGGTACCAAAGTATTGTCCGACAGGATAAAAGTGATGGTAACTACCCAGCCTGGCGAAAGCTTCCTGGATAAAATGATTGCGCTTGTAGAAGGTGCATCGCGCCAGAAAACCCCTAACGAGATTGCCCTGACCATTTTGCTGGCAGGTTTTACATTAATCTTCGTTATTGTGTGCGTTACCCTGAAGCCTTTCGGCGATTACTCTAACACGCCCATCACTATAGCTGCTTTTATATCGTTGTTTGTTTGTTTGATCCCTACCACTATCGGTGGCCTTTTATCGGCCATCGGTATTGCCGGGATGGACAGGGCTTTACGTGCCAACGTAATTACCAAAAGCGGTAAAGCTGTTGAAACTGCCGGCGACTTAGACACTTTGTTGCTGGATAAAACAGGTACCATTACCATTGGTAATCGTAAAGCCACCAGCTTTTACCCAACAGCGGGTGTAAGCGAACAGGATTTTGTAATGGCCTGTGTATTAAGTTCACTGGCTGATGAAACCCCTGAAGGAAAGTCGATTGTAGAACTTGCTGAACAAGGCCCCCACAAACTAAAAATCTATGCTCCGGCCGATTCGGTATTCATCAAGTTTACCGCCGAAACCCGTTCGAGCGGCTTAGATACCCCTGATGGTTTGCGGATTCGTAAGGGCGCTTTTGACTCTATCCGTAACATGGCCCTGAAAGCCGGCAACCCGTTCCCTGCTGATGTGGAAGAGAATGTGAAAAAAATCTCATCAAATGGTGGTACCCCGCTGGTTGTATCACAAAATGAAAAGATCATGGGGGTGATAGAGTTGCAGGATATCATTAAAACCGGCATTGCCGAACGTTTTGAGCGCCTGCGTAAAATGGGCGTTAAAACGGTGATGGTAACCGGTGATAACCCGCTTACCGCCAAATTTATTGCCGAAAAAGCCGGTGTAGATGATTTTATTGCCGAGGCCAAGCCAGAGGATAAAATGAACTACATTAAAAAAGAACAACAAGGTGGTAAACTGGTAGCCATGATGGGCGACGGTACAAACGATGCCCCCGCGTTGGCACAAGCCGATGTTGGTGTTGCCATGAACAGCGGTACACAGGCCGCCAAAGAAGCCGGTAACATGGTTGACCTGGATAACGACCCAACCAAGCTGATCGAAATTGTTGAAATTGGCAAACAGTTATTGATGACCCGTGGTACGCTAACAACCTTCAGTATCGCCAATGATGTGGCTAAATACTTCGCCATTGTTCCGGCTTTGTTCATGGTGTCCATGCCAGCACTAAAAGCACTGAACATTATGGATCTGCATAGCCCGCAATCGGCTATACTTTCGGCGGTAATATTTAACGCTATTATTATTCCGTTGCTGATACCATTGGCTTTACGCGGTGTTGAATACAAGCCGATAGGTGCAAGCGCGCTGTTACGCCGTAACCTGCTTATTTATGGCTTAGGCGGTATTATTATACCTTTTATAGGCATTAAATTAATTGATTTAGCTGTTTCACTTTTTATATAGATGTGAGATGTTAGATATGAGATGTGAGACTTTTCGAATCGGAAGTATAAAGTTCGAAGGCAAAAGTCTCATTTCAAATCTCATATCTCACGTCTCATATCTCAAATCTAATCTCAAAATAAAATGAAAACATATTTGTTGCCATCCATTAAGCTTACTTTAATACTCATTGTATTAACAGCTGGCATCTATCCTTTAGCTATAGCCGGTATCGGTAAATTTACGCCGGGCAAAGGCGATGGTGAAACCATCACTTATAAAGGCCGTGTAGTTGGTTACGCCAACATTGGTCAAAAATTTACTAAAGACGAATATTTCTGGGGCCGCCCGTCTGCGGTTGATTATAATGCTGCCGGTTCGGGAGGTTCAAACAAAGGCCCTTCAAACCCTGATTATTTGAAACAGGTTGAGGGAAGGATAGAAGATTTTATGAAACACAATCCCGGAGTAACCCGCTCACAGATCCCAGCCGAACTGGTTACAGCTTCGGGCAGCGGTCTGGATCCTGATCTTTCACCTGCCGGTGCAAAAGTTCAGGTAGCCCGTGTCGCCAAAGTTCGTGGTTTGCCGGTTGATGCAGTAAATAAACTGGTTGATGAGCATACTGAACAGCCTTTATTTGGTCTGTTTGGCCCGGCTAAGGTAAATGTATTGAAATTGAATGTGGCTTTGGATGAGTTGAAGAAGTAAGGCTTTGTATAAACCGATTTTGTCATTTCGAAACGAGGAACGAGTGAGAAATCTTATACGCTTGATAGGTTGGGCGGCTTGTATGACGTATAAGAGTTCTCTTTCGCCCCAACACACAAACCTTCGCCGCTCTATCGAAATGACAAATGGGATTATGGTTTTAAATTGAACCTTACCGTGTGTTAGGGATTGCAGCGGATACCGGCCATGTGATTAAGGCCTGTGCAGTATGAGCGTAAAGCCCGGCCCGCAGGGAACACCATAAAACAAACGCTTAACCATATTAAGCACTCGTTATAAACGAGCGCAAGTAGAACTGAAAAATAAAATTGATAAATTTAAAAGTCTCCCTTTTAGGAGGGATTGTCTTATGAGTGAAGAAACCAAAGAGCAGTCGGTTGAGCATTTCCTGGAGCTGATCAAGAAGTCACGCCGGGGAAAATTCAAGGTATACATTGGCATGAGTGCGGGTGTGGGTAAAACCTACCGGATGCTGCAAGAGGCCCAGACCTTAATGCGCAATGGTATTGACGTAAAAATTGGTTATATCGAAACCCATAACCGGAAAGAAACTCATGCTTTGCTTGAGGGTTTACCTGTGATACCGCGCCGTAAACTTTTTTATAAAGGGAAGGAATTGGAAGAGATGGACCTGAAGGCGGTGATTAGTCTGCGCCCCGAGGTGGTTATAGTTGATGAACTTGCCCATACTAATATTGAAGGTAGTAGTAACGAAAAACGCTGGCAGGATGTACTGGAAATCCTGAATGCGGGTATTAACGTGATCAGCGCGGTAAATATCCAGCATATGGAAAGCCTCAATGAAGAGGTGCAGCGAATAACGGGTGCTACCATCAACGAGCGTGTACCTGACAAAGTTTTGCAACTGGCAGACGAAGTTGTGAATATCGACCTTACAGCTGATGAATTGATAGAGCGTTTGAAAGAGGGTAAAATTTATGATGAGAAGAAGATCCCGACCGCGCTGAATAATTTTTTCCAGGCAGAGCGAATCCTGCAGTTACGCGAGTTAGCCCTGCGTGAGGTGGCCCACCAGGTTGAGCGTAAGATAGATATTGAAGTGCCCAAAACCATAAAGTTAAGGCCCGAGCTGTTTTTGGCCTGTATCAGCACTAATGATGAGTCGGCTAAGGTTATTATTCGTAAAACAGCGAGGTTATCATCATACTATCGCTCCAAATGGTATTTACTGTATGTGCAAACCTCACACGAAAGCAGCGATAAGATTAACTTAGCAGCGCAAAGACATCTTATTAATAATATGAAGCTGGCCACACAACTGGGAGGGGAAGTGCTGAAGATAAAGAGCGATCACGTGGCCCGCACGATTTGGGAAACGGCCGAAAAATATGATATTACCACGATTTGCATTGGCAAGCCGCGGTTTAAATTTTACCAGCTTATCATGAAAACAGCAGTGTTTACACAGCTACTAAATAAAATGTCGAAAACTGATATTGACCTTGTAATACTCTCATAGCCATGACAATTAAAAATAAACTCCGGGCAGGAATCGGATTCCTGTTTGTACTGGCATTAATTTGCTGCGGAATGTCGATATATTTCTTAAACCGCTTATCGGCTGACGCGGGTGCTATATTAAAAGATAATTATAAAAGCGTACAGTATGCTCAAAACGTACTGACAGCATTGGATTCGCACAGTGGCAATTTCACGACCCAGCAAGTACGAACAATTGACCAAAACATGGTTTTGCAGCAACGCAATGTTACCGAAGTTGGCGAACAGCAGCTTACTGATTCGGCAAGCTCTACCTATGAAAAACTAAAACATCCCGGTAATACCGAAGTTGTACAAAACCAGTTAAGAGGCAAGTTACATCAGTACCTGTACGGTATTATGAAGCTGAATATGGATGCTATATCACGCAAAAATGATGTGGCTAACCTTACCTCAAAACGAGGGTCGTTGCTGGTTGCTTTTTTAGGCGCGTTTTTGTTTTTGGTGGCATTCAGTTTTGCTGTTAATTTTCCGGGATATATCGCTAATCCTATTAAAGAACTTACTGCCCGTATCAAAGAGGTATCAAACAAAAATTATCATCAGCAAATCCATTTTGAATCGGATGATGAATTTGGAGAACTGGGGCAGGCTTTTAATAATATGACACGCAAGCTTGATGAGTTTGAGAACAGCAACCTGGCCAGTATTCTGTTTGAGAAAAAGCGGATTGAAACCATTATCAATTCCATGCATGATGCTATTATTGGTCTTGACGAAAAAGGTGTTATCATTTTTGCCAACCAGGTGGCCTGCAACCTTATTGGTATGAAGGCCGACCAGCTCAACGGTAAATATGCGCCTGATATCGCTATTGAAAATGATTTGATGCGCAAGTTGCTTGTTAATGATCAGGCAAAACTCAGGATCTTTGCTGATAATCATGAAGGTTTTTATTCGCGCGAATCATTATCGGTAAGCAGCAGGGATAAAGTGATTGGTAAAGTTATCATCCTGAAAAACATTACCGAATATCAGCAACTGGATGAAGCCAAAACCAACTTCATTGCTACCATATCGCACGAGTTGAAGACCCCGATCTCATCTATAAAAATGAGCTTGAAATTATTGGAAGATGAGCGCATAGGTGAAGTAAATGCCGAGCAACGCCAGCTGTTAGGCAATATTGACGATGATACCCGTCGCCTGTTGCTCATTACCGGCGAACTACTGGATATGGCACAGGTTGAGACCGGTAAGCTTCAGTTAAACTTTGGCAGCACGCATCCCCAAAATATTGTGGATTATGCTGTAAAGGCCATTAAGTTTATTGCTGATCAAAAACAGGTTGAAATTAAAGTGAAATGTGATGAAAGTTTGCCGAAGGTACACGCCGACCTGGATAAAACAACCTGGGTGCTCATCAACCTGCTTTCAAACGCCATAAAATACAGTCATGAAAAATCAACTGTAGAATTGGTGGTTAAAAAACACAAAAATGATGAGATCGAATTTTCGGTTACCGATCACGGCAAGGGGATTGAAGATCAATATCTGCCCCGTTTGTTTGAGCGCTATTTTAAAGTGCCAAATGCCACATCTGAACAAAGCGGAACAGGGCTTGGGCTTGCCATTGCCAAGGACTTTATTGAGGCCCAGGCAGGCAAAATTAGCGTTGACAGCGAAATAGGCTCGGGCAGTACATTTTATTTTACGTTGAAAAGAGCTATAGCAGCAGCATAAGCTTTCAATAAAGAGAATATGTCATTTCGAAGCCTTGAATGGCTGGAAATAGCAGGGCAAGGGTGAGAAATCTTGTACGATATACAGATTTTCGCGATTAAAAGCGGAACGTATAAGATTTCTCTTCACCCGCCAACGCACAAATCTCCCCATGGTTCGTCGAAATGACATTCAGTTTAGGTTGTCACAAATTACCATCCGCCTTTAAACCCTTCGGTTAAAGCGTTTTGGTAATTTTTTATATCAAATGAGTATAGGTATGGCGCCTTATGTGCGCCGCCTTTACGTGGCTCTTCAGACCGGTTCAGGATGGCGAAAGCCAGGATCCGGCGTTGAAAGTTACGCCTGTCCAGCTTTTTGCCTAAAATAGCTTCGTATAGTTTTTGCAGCTCGGGCATGGTAAATTCCCGGGGCATCAGGTTATAACCTATGGGTTGATAGTTAAGCTGCAGGCGCAGGGCATCCAAAGCACTTTTATAAATATTTTCATGGTCGAGCTGCAATTCGGGCATGTCATCCAGGTCGCGCCATGCGCAAAGCTCCGAAAACTGATCGGGGTGTGGTATAACACCAAAAAAGTCGACCAGCGCATAATAGCCTATAGATATAAACCGGCCCGAAAACCAGTTTTGTTCCTTTGGCAGCATATCTGCATACATATCATTATGCACCTTTGAACGGTCGGGATCACCGAATACCCGAAACTGTTGTAAAAATATTTTATCTAAACCGGTACGTTCCTGTAAAATTCTTACGGCAGCGTTATCTATCGGTTCTTCTTTAAGTACAAAGCCTCCGGGCAGGTACCACTTCTCTTCGTCGTGGGTTTTTAATAGCAGCACTTTCATTTGCCCTTCATGAAATCCAAATACAACACAATCAATAGAAATGTGGTTCACGTAGTTTTTGCGGGCTTCCTCGCTGTACTCAATAAGTTGCTGTTTATTTAACATTTGTGCTATTGTACAAATAAAGTTTGATTTTTTAATTATAATATTTACAATTGTGTACTTAATACACTATGATAAATGCTGTAGCATCCAATTTTTGGAATTGTCAAAAATATTTAAAGGCGCAATGAAATGCTCTGATTATTAGTCATATTTGTTAACCAATTATTTACTACCCACATAAATTAAAAAATGAAAAAGTATTTTTCAAGCCGGCTTTTTGTAGCCGTTATGCCGCTTTGCGTGGCGCTGACGCCTTATAATAAGGTATTGGCCCAAAGCAAAACCGAAGATGCAAAAATGAATGCCTATGTTAAAGGCCTGATGAGTAAAATGACCCTTGATGAAAAAATAGGGCAACTAAACCTGGTAACCATCGGAGCAGCAACAACAGGATCGGTAGTAAATAAAGGTGTTGAAGAAAATATTAAAAAAGGATCAATTGGTGGTGTATTTGGTGTTTGGGGTACGGCTCAAACCCGCCAGATCCAGGATATAGCCGTTAAAAGTTCAAGGTTGCACATTCCGCTTATTTTTGGTTTGGATGTGATCCACGGTCACCGCACTATTTTTCCTATCCCGTTGGGCATGTCGGCAACCTGGGATATGGGTTTGATTAAGCAATCGGCACAAATTGCAGCTAAAGAAGCAACCGGCGAAGGATTGAATTGGGTGTTTTCGCCAATGGTTGATATTGCCCGCGACCCGCGCTGGGGCCGTATTTCTGAAGGTTCGGGCGAAGACCCGTGGTATGGCTCGCAGGTTGCAAAAGCTATGGTACAAGGCTACCAGGGTACGAGCATGAAGGATGCCGATGCTGTAATGGCTTGCGTTAAGCACTTTGCACTTTATGGCGGAGCGGAAGCTGGTCGTGAATATAACACAGTAGATATGAGCCGTATTAAAATGTACCAGGATTATCTGCCGCCATATAAAGCAGCAGTTGATGCAGGTGCGGGTAGCTTCATGAGTTCATTCAATACAGTTGATGGCGTACCTGCAACAGGTAACCAATGGCTGTTAACCGATTTGTTAAGAAAACAGTGGGGATTTAAAGGCTTTGTAGTATCTGACTATACTGCTGTAAACGAAATGACAGATCATGGGCTGGGCGATTTGCAAACAGTATCTGCCCTTGCGTTGAAAGCCGGCCTGGATATGGACATGGTGGGAGAGGGTTTCCTGAAAACTTTAAAAAACTCACTTACACAAAAGAAAATAACCCAGCAGGAAATTGACCTGGCCTGCCAGCGGGTATTGGAAGCCAAGTACAAATTAGGCTTGTTTGAAAACCCTTATAAATCGATGGATGCCGGTAAGGAAGCCAAAGAAGAGTTATCGACTGCAAACCGCGCTGCTGCAAGGGAGATCACCAAACACTCTTTTGTATTGTTAAAGAACGATAATCAAACACTTCCGCTAAAAAAAGGTGGCAGTATTGCGTTGGTGGGGCCATTGGCCGATAATCACCGCGATATGCTGGGTACATGGGTTATTGCAGGCGAGTGGCAAAAATCAGTAAGTGTGATGGAGGGCATTAAAAACGTAGTGGGCAACAATGTTACCATTAACTACGCCAAAGGTGCTAATATAACCGAAGACAGTTTGTTTATTAAAAGGCTGAACTTTGGTCCCGGAATGGTTTCTTTAGATGCGAAGCCTGCTGACGAACTTTTGAAAGATGCAGTTGAAGCCGCCAAAAAATCGGATGTGATTGTGGCAGTTGTTGGTGAATCACAAAGCATGTCGGGCGAATCATCAAGCCGTTCGGATATTGATATTCCCGAAAGTCAGAAGAACATGCTAAAGGAACTTTCAAAATTGGGCAAACCAATGGTGATTGTGCTGTTTAACGGTCGTCCGCTTACCTTAACATGGGAAGATAAGCATGCTAACGCAATACTTGACGTTTGGGCGCCAGGCACCGAGGCAGGTAACGCCATTGCAGATGTATTATTTGGCGACTATAACCCGGCCGGTAAACTAACTGCTACCTTTCCGCGCAGCGTAGGGCAGATACCTATCTATTATAACCACAAAAATACCGGCAGGCCATACAAAGGTGGTCCTTCAAAGTTCAGGTCAAATTATCTTGATATTTCAAACGATCCGCTTTATCCGTTTGGTTACGGCTTAAGCTATACCAATTTTAACTACAGTGCGGTTAGTGTGAGCAAAAATAAATTAAGAGGTAACGAAACTTTAACAGCTACCGTTACGGTAACCAATACCGGGAAATATGAAGGCGAAGAAGTAGTACAATTGTATATAAGCGACCCGGTAGCAAGTATCAGCCGCTCGGTAAAAGAACTTAAAGGTTACCAGAAAATAAACCTTCAGCCTGGCGCTTCAAAACAGGTAAGTTTTACTATTACTCCGGAGCAGCTAAAGTTTTATAACAGCCAGCTTAAGTATGACTGGGAACCTGGCGAATTTGTAGTTGAAATAGGAACAAGTTCGGCCGATACGCATAATGCATCGGTTTGGTGGGCTAAATAATGCCATTTAGGTTGTAATACATTTTTAGCACTTTGTTAAAAATGGCAAAGGTATTTTTTAATACACGAAAATATCTGAACAGCACCGGTAAGTAAATTTTACCGGTGCTGTTTTGTTTTGGAAAAAGTGTGTAAAATGGTGTGTAATTGATGTGAAATCGATTGCAATAAATGTAATCTGAACATTTATTGTTTAAAAAGTACCGCTTGGGTAAATGTATATTTAACATTTATTATTGTGTAATTAATAATAAATGTTGCTATGACAGTATTTGCAAAGTATGATGATATTTTAACACTTTGGTAAATTACTGCAACTTGCCCACGTACATTAAAATTGGATTAAAATATAGTAGACAACAGGCCCGTTACCATGATATTTATTGTTTTAATAAATTTTGCAGAACCGTTATTGAATAATAGCAACATTTTTACAATGCGATATTTTTAAAAAAATAGGTCCTGCATTAATAATGTGTTAACGAAAAGTTTTCAATTTGTAATTTTAACGGATAAATTAGCCTATAAATAATTAATTTGTAAATCTGCTTTTTTTACTTGTGTATACAGTACACACTAATTACATTAGTTCCATAGCCAATATAAATTTCTGTTAAGGCAGAAATCGTTCAAAATCTAATATTATTATAACATTTTAACTTTAATGTTGCTTCGGTAGCGGGGCGCAAAAAAGGTGAAAACACGGATAAAAAGTTTAAAATTTATACAAGAGAAGATCATATGATAAAACCTTTACATTTTTCACTTTCCAGCGCTTCATCTTCAATTAATCTGTTTAACAGGGCCCATCTCACAACTGCCCCGTTAAAACCGGTTGCCCGCAAGTATGCAATTTTTCATTTTAAAACATAACCCACCAATTATCGACTTAAAAGCTTAAATCAAATATATTAATCAACTAAATCTCAATCTCATGTTTAAAAGTTTACTCCTAAAAGGAAGGTACTTGGGCCTGCTGCTATGCTGCCTGGTATCTTCATTGGTAGTTACAGCCCAAACAAAGTACAAAGGTAAAGTTATCGGCTCCGACGATAAATTACCTATTGTTGGCGCTTCTATACGCGTCAAAGGTACAAGTACAGGTACTGTAACTGATGTTAACGGTGATTTCACCTTAAGCCTAAGCCCGGGCAATACGCTGGTAGTATCTTACATCGGTTATCAAAGTGCCGAAGTTAAGGTGGGTACCGATGTAAACCTTCGGGTTACACTACAATCAGGTAGCAGCACGCTGAACGAGGTAGTGGTAACCGGTTATAGCTCGCAACGTAAAAAGGACATTACCGGTTCGGTAGCAGTAGTAAATGTTGCCAGTTTAAAAACCGTGCCCTCAGGTAACACTGCCTCTTTACTACAAGGTCAGGCTGCAGGTGTAACCGTTATCAACTCAGGTAACCCTGGCGGCGGTAGTTCGGTGAACGTACGTGGTATCAGCTCAATTTACAACACCGCGCCATTAATTATTATTGACGGAGTGCAGGGATCATTAAATGATGTTAACCCTAACGATATCGAATCTATCCAGGTGTTGAAAGATGCTGGATCTGCCTCTATTTATGGTGTTCGTGGTTCAAATGGTGTGGTTGTGGTTACAACAAAAAAAGGAAAATCGGGTGCTGCTACCATTACTTATGATGCCTATTATGGTACACAAAGACCATTAAAAGATGGGTTTAAACTTGCTGATACCAAAACATATGTTGAAGCAATTTATGAATCGTTCAAAAATGCAAATGCATTAAACGGTAATTCGCAGTATGATCCTAATAAAACAGGTACTTGGACTATTCCTGATTATATTACACCTGCCGGCGCCCACGAAGGCGATCCTAAGACCGATCCATCAACTTATTTGTTAAATCCAAAAGTTACTGACAACCAGATCACCCGTGCCAATAAACAGGGTACCGACTGGTTTCATGAGGTATTTAAACCGGCGCCCATCCAAAGCCATAACATTACAGCAAGCGGGGGTAGTGATAAATCAACATTCCTGATGTCGGTTAACTATTTCAATCAACAAGGTACACTTATCGATACCTATATGAAACGTTATTCGGTGAGGGCAAACACAGCATTTAATGTTGGTAAGCATGTACGTGTTGGTGAAAATGCTTACATATTTTATAAAAGAACACCAAATCTTTCAAATAACCAAAACGAAGGTAACGCTATATCATATACCTACCGTCAACCTCCTATAATTCCGGTGTATGACATTATGGGTAATTTT
Organism: Mucilaginibacter sp. Mucisp86; assembly: GCF_047324315.1. Taxonomy (NCBI): domain Bacteria; kingdom Pseudomonadati; phylum Bacteroidota; class Sphingobacteriia; order Sphingobacteriales; family Sphingobacteriaceae; genus Mucilaginibacter; species Mucilaginibacter sp. Mucisp86. Next base: position 1,178,505 of record NZ_CP168503.1, on the reverse strand, counting down.
GCCGGTACAAGATCAGGTAGCTTAGGTAACTCAAGTAACCCGGTAGCTGTACAGGAACGTAAAAAGAACGACAGGAACAATAACTGGGATATTACCGGTAATATTTTCGCTGAAGTTGATTTCCTGAAACACTTTACTATTCGTACCAGTTTTGGTGGTGTTGTAGATAACTATTACTACTACTACTTTACCAATACTGCATATGAGAACTCAGAAGGTAATACTACCAATAATGCATTTACAGAAGTAGGAGGTTATAACAGCCAATATACCTGGACCAATACAATCAAATATAATCAGCAATTTGGCAAACACAATGTGCAGTTTTTGGCAGGTACTGAGGCTGTTACTAAATATGGCCGTGGTATCCAAGCTGGTAACACTACTTACAGCCTTACATTTGATCCCAATTATGTTACTGTTGAAAATGGTGACGGTACACCAACCAATAAGGTTGACCAACTTTATAACAACACCCTTTACTCACAGTTTGGCAGGTTAGATTATAACTTTGATGATAAATATCTGGTAAGTGGTACTCTTCGCCGCGACGGTTCATCGTTCTTTGCCCCCGGTCACCAATGGGGAGTATTTCCATCGGCAACCGTGGGTTGGAGGCTTTCAAAAGAGAATTTCCTTAAAAACGCAACCTGGTTAAACGATTTGAAGCTTCGCGCAGGTTACGGAACTTTAGGTTCTTTGGCTGGTGTTGAATCTCAGGCGAGTAATGCATATAGTTTGTACGCCAAATCAAATGGTAATGCAAACTACGATATAACGGGTACTGGTAATTCGACTATTACTGGTTTATATAAATACCAGTTAGGTAACATATCAACTACATGGGAAACTGATAAAGTAAAAAATATTGGCTTGGACGCAACTATTTTGAATAACAAATTAAGCTTTTCGGTTGAATATTTTGAGAAATCAATCAGTAACTTGTTATTCCAACCACCTTTGATTAGTGCCATTGCTGTACCTAACGCACCTTACCTTAACGGTGGTAATATCTTAAACAAAGGTATTGACCTGGATGTGCAGTATCATGGCACAGTGGGAAGTGATTTTAAATATGATTTAGGTCTTAACTTCAGCCATTATTCAAACAAGGTTACAAGTCTCACAGGAGGGTTAAAATATATCGATTTTAACAGCAATGGTTCAACCCGTTTGCAGAACTTTGTTCGGTTACAGCCTGGTCAGCCGGTGAGCGAGTTTTTCGGTTACAAAGTGATTGGATTATATAAAGACGCTGCAGATATTGCTGCTTCACCAAGTGATGTTAACGCACGGCCTGGTTTCTTTAAATATGCAGACGTTAACGGTGACGGCCAAATAACCGCAGCTGATCGTACATTTATCGGTAATCCTAATCCTAAATTTACCAGCGGTTTTACCCTGAATATGTACTATAAAGGCTTTGATTTTAACGCATTCCTTTATGGTTCATTTGGTGGTAAAGTGGTTAACTACGTTAAATACTGGACTTATTTCCCTCAGGTGTTTACCGGTAACGTAAGCGCAGATATATTGAGCGATAAAGTTTGGAAACCAGGTGCCGATAACAGTAAGGCAACTGTACCGGTTTTAACCCGCATTGCTAATGCAGATAATACCGGTAATTTTAATTCATGGTATGTGGAAAGTGGTACCTATGTTAGGTTAAAATCACTCACTATAGGATATACTATACCAAGTTCAAAAATCAAGAGTTTGGGCATAAGTAAACTTAGAGTTTATTTATTAGGAAATAACCTGTTCACCGCAACCAAATACAGTGGTTTAGATCCGGAACTTCAAGGATCAAATTTACAAAGCAACACAAGTTTTGGTATCGACTTTGGTAACTACCCGTCAAACCAAAAAGTATATAATATTGGTGTTAATGCCACATTTTAATACGTATAATATCATATAAAAAGTTATGAAAAAATTACAAATGAAATTGATTGTACCATTGACAATATTGTCAATGTGTATGGTGTATGCGTGTCAGAAGGACATCCTTAACAGGCCGATTCAAAGAGCGCTTAGTCCTTCGCTTGTTGCAAATAAGCTGGGTGTTGAAAGTTTATTAATTGGCACTTACTCGTTATTGGATGGTGTGGGCGGTATTGGCGGTGGTATTAATGCCGCCGGTTCAAACTGGCTGTTCGGCAGCGTTGCCGCGGGTGATGCCTACAAAGGCTCAGAACCGTCTGACGGTGGTAATGACGCTTTGCCCGTAGGCAACTTTACCATGGCAACTTCAAACCCTTATACAACCTCAAAATATACATTGTGCTATGATGGCGTAGCTCGTGCAAATGATGTATTGCGTACGCTTGCCTTAGCTAAAGATGTTACAGCTGATGATGCGAAAAGGATTACAGGCGAAGCCAGATTTTTAAGAGGTTACTACTATATGGAGTTGAAAAAGATGTACAACATGATTCCATATGTTGACGAAACGGCTACAACAAACGTACAGGCTAATATACCTAATGACAAAGACATATGGCCAAATATTGAGGCTGATCTTCAAGCAGGTATTGATAATATTCCGGTTACACAAGCGCAAAAAGGCCGAGCCAATAAATGGGTAGCAGTAGCTTATTTGGCTAAGGCCAAAATGTTTCAACACAAATTTACTGAAGCCAAAACTTTGTTTACCGATCTGATTGCTAATGGAGTAAAAGGTGACGGTAACAAATTTGCTTTGAATGTTAATTTTCAGAGAAACTTTAGCCCTCAAGCTGGTCAGAAAAACAGCCCTGAATCGGTATTTGCCGCACAGGCTTCGGTTAATGATAACTCAGGTGGTAACAATGGTAACACCGGTGATGAGCTTAACTTCCCTTATAACAGCGGCCCCGGTGCATGCTGCGGTTGGTTTAATCCCTCTCAGTCACTGGCAAATTCATATAAAACTGATGCAAATGGCCTGCCGTTGTTTACTACTTTTAATGATGGTCAATTAGTTAGCGGAAAAACTAATCCATATACCGGTACTGTCGATCCTCGTATCGATATCACTATGGGCCGCCCTAACATCCCTTATCTTGACTGGGGTAATCCTCCGGCAAGCTGGATCCGTGACCCTACAGATGGTGTTTTCAACCCACGTAAAAATGTTTATTCATCGGCCGAAAAAGGCACCAATTCAAGCACAGAAAACTATTGGGCAGCTAATGAAGTTACCTCAAATAACGTAAACCTAATGCGTTGGAGCGATGTGCTTTTAATGGCTGCAGAAGCCGAAGTTGAAGTTGGGGATGTTAATAAGGCTTTGGATTATGTGAACATGGTTCGTACCCGTGCTGCCGGTAGTTCATGGTGGGTTTATAAAGGTTCTGCTTATGACCCTTCAAAATCAGAGTACACAGTTAAAACTACGCCTGCCGATAATTACTTAATTAAACCTTATCCTGCAGGGGCTTTTGCTGATAAAAATTATGCACGTACAGCTATTCACTTTGAGCGTAAACTTGAATTGGCAATGGAAGGGCAGCGTTTCTTCGACTTACAGCGCTGGGATCAAGGTACCGGAAGCATGGCAGATGAGATCAACGCTTTCTTTGCCTATGATATTAAAATCAACTCTCAGCTGACTGGTGCACACTTCACTAAGGGTAGGAACGAATATTATCCAATACCTCAAGCTCAGATAGATTTATCTGCTTCCTTAGGTACTGGTGTGTTGAAACAAAATCCAGGTTATTAATTAACCATCGATTTTAAATATTTAACTTTAGGTGGAGATAATTATCTCCACCTTTTTTTATAGTTTACTAACCAATAATGAAGTACACCTTTCCCCTCGTATGCCTGGTTGCCGTTTTATTTGGTGCCTGTAAAAAAGCAACACTTTTTGAACAAATCCCTTCTTCACACTCCGGAATCACCTTCAATAATAAAATTGTTGAAAATGATGCCATAAACCCGCTTACCAAACTTAACCTTTACAATGGCGGCGGCGTAGGTATCGGCGATTTTAATAACGACGGGCTGCAGGATATTTACTTTGTTGCCAATACCACATCAAACAAGCTATACCTTAACAAAGGCGATATGAGGTTTGACGACGTTACGTCAACCTCAGGTGTTGGCGGCAGCGGTGGCTGGGGCAGGGGAGTGGCTGTTGTTGATATTAACAATGATGGCCTTATGGATATATATGTGTGCTATACTTTGCTTGATGATTCGGTTAAGCGCACTAACCTGCTTTACATCAACCAGGGAATAGGTAAAGACGGTATACCTCGCTTTAAAGAAATGGCTAAGGAGTACGGCCTTAATGTAAGGCTTCACTCAACTATGGCATCGTTTTTTGATTATGATAACGATGGCGATTTGGACATGTACCTCACCGTTAACGAGGCCGTGGCGGGTGATAATCAAAGCACTTTCAGGCCGATAATTACAAACGGCACCCACCGAAGCACAGGGCAGCTTTATCGTTGCGACTGGAACCCGGTATTAAAACATCCGGTTTATACCAATGTATCCAAACAGGCGGGCATTGGTACTGAAGGCTACGGTCATGCTGCCACCATAGTAGATATTAACCGCGATGGCTGGAAAGATATTTACGTAACCAACGATTTTTTAACCGATAACATTTTATACATCAATAACGGCAATGGCACCTTTACCGATAAGGTACAGGAGTATTTTAAACATACCGCATTTAGCTCCATGGGCCAGGATATTGAGGATGTGAACAACGACGGTCTCGCGGATGTTTTTGAGGTTGACATGAACCCCGAGGATAATTACCGGAAAAAGATGTTCATGCCACCAAATAATTACCAGATATTTCAAAATTTCGACAGGTATAAATACCAGTACCAGTATACCCGTAATACTTTACAATTAAACAACGGCCCGCGGCTTGGTGGCAATGATTCCATTGGAGATCCTTCCTTTAGTGACGTAGCGTTTTTAAGCGGTGTTGGGCAAACAGACTGGAGCTGGGGACCTATGATAACTGATTTTGACAATGACGGCTACCGCGATATTGTCATAACTAATGGCTATCCGCGTGATGTAACCGACCATGATTTTATAACTTTCAGGCAGATGGCTTTTTCGGTAGCGTCAACCCAGCAGGTGCTTGACCAGATCCCGGTGGTAAAAATACCTAACTACGCCTTTCGCAATACTAATGGTGTGCAGTTTGAAGACGTAACCAAAAGCTGGGGGCTTGGTGTTCCTTCTTTTTCAAACGGATGTGCCTATGCCGATCTGGATAATGACGGTACCATGGATATGGTTATTAACAATATCAATGACGAGGCATTCATCTACAAAAACACTTCCCGTAAAAGTGCAATAAACAGTAGAAACTACTTACATATACAATTTCATGGTAGCCCCAAAAATCTGAACGGTCTTGGTGCCTTTGCCGATATTTATTACGATCATGGCAAGCATCAGTACTATGAAAATACACCTTACCGTGGTTATTTATCAACCATACAGAATATTGCTCATTTTGGTTTAGGTAAAGTATCTAAGCTGGATTCGGTAGTGATCCGTTGGGACAATGGTAAAAAACAGGTGCTTACCAACGTTAAAACAAATCAGACACTCCAGGTTAAAATTGCCGATGCAAAGCTCGATTATAGTAACAAACAACCTTCTGTTGATAACACCAGTTTGTTTAAAGATGTAACCAAATCGGCGGGAATAACCTATAAACATAACGATCAGGATTATATTGATTTTAACGTTCAAAAGCTGCTTCCGCACAAATTATCAGAATATACACCCGCTGTAGCGGTTGGTGACGTAGATGGCAACGGTTTTGACGATATGGTAGTTGGTGGTACTACCAAATATCCGGCTCAATTGCTATTACAGCAGGCCAGCGGTAAATTTATTCAACGCGATTTAGTGCCTCAGCCTAAAGCTATCATCGCGGTTGGCAACCCCAACGATATGGCACATATGATATCGCCTGTAAGGGTGAAGGACGAAGGTATGCTGCTTTTTGATGCCGACGGCGATGGTGATCTTGACCTTTATGTTGCCAGCGGCGGGTTTGAAAGCGAACCCGGTTCGTCAAATTACCAGGACAGGCTTTATGTTAATGATGGCAAAGGAAACTTTAAACTACAGCCCGATGCCCTGCCTAAAAACCTCACCAGCAAGCTATGTGTAAAAGCAGCGGATATAAACCGTGACGGTAAAATGGATTTGTTTGTTTCTGGTCGTGTTGAGCCCTGGAATTATCCTAAACCGGTATCAAGCTTTATTTTGCGCAACGATAGCAAAAACGGAGTTATTAAGTTTACTGATGTATCTGCATCCGCAGCAAAGGAGTTGAATAATATAGGCCTGGTTTGCGATGCCACCTTTACCGATTTTAATAATGACGGCTGGCCCGATTTGATCCTTACCGGTGAATGGATGCCGATCACCTTCCTTAAAAATGATCACGGCGTATACAAAAATGTAACACAAAGCACCGGCGTTGAAAATATGCTTGGCTGGTGGAACACCATTGCCTCCGGCGATTTTGACCATGACGGCGATACAGATTATATTGTGGGTAATACCGGCCTTAATACTTTTTATAAAGCAACCGATCAATACCCGATTTATATTACGGCCAAGGATTTTGACAAGAACGGCAGCTATGATGCTTTCCCGTCTGTTTTCCTGAAAGATCAGGATGGAAAGCTCCAGGAGTTTCCGGCTTTCGGTCGCGATGATATTGTGAAGCAAATGATTAGTATGCGCATCAAGTTCCAAAATTACCGCTCGTTTGCTACAGCCACTATGGATTCGGTGATAACGCCAAAAATGCGTGAAGGTGCTATCCGGTTAAAAGTAAACTACCTGCAGTCGGTTTATTTACGTAATGATGGCGGAGGGAAGTTTACGGCTATTCCGTTGCCGGTTGAAGCGCAGATGTCAGAACTATGCGGCATTACTGTTGATGATTTTGATGGTGATGGCAATCTTGACGTTGCATTGAATGGTAATGACTACGGAACTGAAGTAGCAACCGGCCGTTACGATGCTTTTAATGGTTTACTGCTTAAAGGCGATGGCAAAGGAGGCTTTAAACCACTTAGTATTATGCAAAGCGGTATTTACATACCAGGCAATGGCAAGGCCCTGGTTAAACTTAAAGGGGCCGGCGGCAGTTACTTGTTGGCCGCCACGCAAAACCGTGACGCTATGAAGTTATTTGAACTGAAAAGGCCTGTTAAAACGTATAACCTGCAGCCGCTTGATGCATTTGCAACTATAAAATACAAAAATGGTAAAACCGCTAAACAGGAGTTTTATAATGGCAATTCTTTCTTGTCGCAATCGGGCAGATTCATTAATATTGATGATAACATGGCATCGGTAACCATAACCGACAGCTATGGCCATCACCGGGATGTACCAATTAACTAAACTATTATAAATGAGATGCTTTAAGATATTTGTAGCCCTTGCAGGTTGTGCCCTTATTTTAGGTTGCGGAAGTAAACCTAAAAAGATAAACCTGATTAAAGATGCTGATGTTATTCACAATAATGTTGATCAGCTTACGCAGGTTATTATTTATGATGTATTCAGCCCTCCGGTTGCAAGCCGTATCTATGGTTATACTTCACTGGCGGCTTATGAAGCTATCCGTTATTCGAGCCCTGGGTATAATTCAATTACAGCCCAGTTACGGGGCTTTGGCAAACCTCCCGAACCAAAGGCCGGGGTGAAATATAATTACACGCTTGCAGCTACATCTGCTTTTTTTGCAGTTGCCCACAAGGTTACCTTTTCTATCGATTCGCTCAAAAAATATGAGGCTAAGGTTTATGCCATGTATAAAGATAACCTGGACGATTCAACCTATGCCCGCTCAATGGCATTTGGCGAAAAAATTGGCAAATACATTTTAAAAAGGGCGGCGGTTGATAATTATCCCCAAACCCGTGGCAAGCCAAGGTTTTTAGGCAACGATAATCCCGGTAACTGGCATCCTACCCCTCCCGATTACCTGGATGGCGTTGAATTTTGCTGGGGTACTATGCATACTTTCGCCGTTGACACCTCAACCATGTTTCCGTTACCGCCGCCACCTGCTTTTAGTGAGGACAAAAACAGCGAGTATTTTAAACAAACAATGGAGGTATATAACCAAAGCAAAAACATTACGCCCGAGCAAAAAACTATTGCAAAGTTCTGGGACGATAATCCATTTGTTATTGAGCATAACGGCCACATGATGTTTGCCAACAAAAAAATTACCCCCGGTGGTCATTGGATTGGCGTAACCGCAATTGCCTGCAAGCAAACTCACGCCGATGTTGTAAAAACTGCCCAGGCCTATGCGCTTACCTCAATTGCTTTGTTTGATGCCTTTATTTGCGGCTGGCAGGTTAAATATGAAACTAATTATATAAGGCCGGTAACCATCATCAACGATAAAATTGATCACGACTGGCTGCCGATGCTGCAAACGCCGCCATTCCCCGAATACCCAAGTGGGCATAGCGATATCAGCGGTGCATCAGCCGTGGTACTTACGCATTTATTTGGCGATAACTTTGCTTACCAGGATACGAGCGATTTGCGTTATATAGGTATGCAGCGCCATTTCGACTCATTTTTGAAAGCTGCCGACGAAACTTCAATAAGCAGGTTTTACGGCGGGATTCACTTCCGCAATAGCGTTAATCAGGGTGCAGTTCAAGGTAAACAGGTAGGCGAATACATCTGGAAAAAATTAAAACTTAAAAATTAAGGACCGGGCTATTTTATGATTTTTAAAAAGAGCTTATTAACCATATCATACCTTTTTTCATTTTCTGCATTACTGGCTGGTTTAACGCTTATAAATAGCTGCAAGCGTAAGCCGGCATATCAACCTTACAAATTTACCGGCGATGTTATAGTCGACGGCAAAAATCTGGTACAATTAAAGTGCACCCGCTGCCATTCGTTAGTGCCGGTTGATGCGCTGCCCAAAGATGTTTGGCTTAATCATGCGCTGGTTAATATGGCTCCGCTGTTGCATATTTCAACATATGGGGGCTCGTCGTACTATAAAAATGATCCGTTGGATACCACTGGTGCTACCATCGCCGAGTGGACAGCCATATTAGCCTATTATAAAAAAGCAGCGCCGGATACTTTATTACCCGCTAAAAAGCCTATCCCCCTAATAAATGATTGGGCTGGTTTTACGCTTAAAAAGCCCGCACCGGTCAATTACGTTGCTTTTACCACTATGCTGGCCACCAATGCAGCTACCGGGCGTATGTACAGTGCCGATGCGGTAGATGAAAAATTGAATACCTGGGACAGTAATTTAAAAATGGACTCCCTGGCAAAACTGCCTTCGGCGGCAGTTGGGGTTAGTTTTGGTAAGGATAGTGTTGGCAACAATGTGGGCTTTTTTTCCTGTATTGGCCGTATGGCGCCAATTGATTTTCCAAATGGCAAGGTAGTTAAGGTGAACCTTGATGCACAGCACGTTAACAACGATCAAACTTATATAGCATCTGACTTGCCCCGCCCTGTGGGTACCGTAACCGGCGATTTTAATAAAGATGGTTTACAGGATGTTGTGGTTTGCGGGCAGGGTAAGTTTAAAGGCGGCGTTTATCTGCTTAAGCAAAATAAAGATCATACTTATGAGCAGCAAACTATTTATGATAAGCCAGGTGCTGCACAAGCTTTAGCCGGCGATTTTAATAATGATGGATGGACAGATGTAATGCTTCTGACAGGAAGCGGCGATGAGGGCCTTTGGTTATTATTGAATGATCAAAAAGGAGGTTTTACACTGAGGAACCTGCTGCATTTTCCGCCGGTATATGGTTCAAGCAGCTTTCAACTGGTTGATATGGATCATGATGGCAAACTTGATCTGGTACTAACCTGCGGCTATAACTACCGCGATTCGCGGATCCTGAAACCATATCACGGTTTATATATTTTTACCAATACCGGCGACTGGAACTTTAAACAACGCTGGTTTTACCCCATAAATGGCTGTACAAAAGCAATTGCTGCCGATTTTGACGGCGATGGTGATATCGATATAGCAACGATAGCTTTCTTCGCCGATATGAAAAATACGCCTGCCGAAGAGTTTATTTATTTTGAACAAGATAGGCCTTTTGATTTCAAGCCTCATGCTTTACCGATCAGTCAGCTTGGTCACTGGATGTGCATGGAAGTGACCGACCTTAACAAGGATGGCAAACCCGACCTTGTATTAGGTAATTATGCTGATGGTTTTATGTTTCAGGATGGTTTTAAACCTAACTGGGATCAGCACCTGCCGCTGATAGTATTGGAAAATCATACCAAAAAATAAGCTGTACCAAATTGTAAATGAGGAAAGCAGGAGGGGTGAAGGTAAAAAGACGTAATATACTGTTGTTGGTAACAGCACTGTTTGTTGTGATTGTAGTAGTAGTATGGAAGAGTTGCGGCGATAACGAACCGACCGACGAAGAGCTTTTGGTCGATGCAAAAAAAACAGCCTTTCAACATTGCGGAAGTTGCCATGAACCACCCGATGCTTCTTTATTGGATAGCGCTACCTGGGATAAGTATATCCTGCCTGCCATGGGGACAAAACTTGGCATGCGCCCTTTTATGGATCAGTATATAGCCGGGTCGAGGGCCGCGCTTTCACTTGCCGACTGGACAAAGATTGTTGTTTATTACCGATATGCCTCACCCAAAAAGCTAAAAATTCCTAAGCCTGATGCTGTATCCGATTCGGCTATATTTTCGGTAAAAAGGCCTGCTAATGTCGATATCAACTCGGGAGAGGCCATGACCACTATGCTTAAGTTTAACGATGTTGATAAGCACTTTTATACAGGCGATGCCGGCAACAAACTTTACCGTTGGAATAGTGACCTCAGCGCTACCCTGGTTAAAAAGTTCCATTCGCCCATAACGGATGCCGTGTTTTATCAATCCGCAACGGAACCCAACAGCGCCGTAATCACTTGTATCGGGATTCTTCCGCCGAACGATCAACTCAAGGGAACATTAACACATATTAATCTCGACAAAAAGACAAAAGACACCACTTTAATGGCCGATAGCTTGCCACGCCCGGTTAAAAGCGCAGCAGCCGATTTTAACAAAGATGGCCTGATGGATTATGTAAGCTGCGGTTTCGGTCGTGACCGGGGCGGCTTGTTCCTGTTGCAGCAGCAGGCCAATCATACGTTTAAAAGAAAGATTATTCGCGCAGTTCCCGGGCCGGAAATAGTTTATACCGGCGATTTTAACGGCGATGGCTGGCCCGATATTGCCTGTCTGTTTGCCCAGGCCGATGAAGGGATCTGGCTCTTTTTAAATGATAAACAGGGAGGCTTTACTACTCAAAATATCATGCATTTCCCCTCTGTTTATGGCTCGAGCAGTTTTCAATTAGTTGACATTAACCACGATGGCAAACTTGATATTGTGTACACCTGTGGTGATAATAACGATTATTCACCCATATTTAAACCATATCATGGGGTTTACATTTTTACCAACCAGGGTAACTGGAAATTTAAGCAAACTTATTTTTACCACATTAATGGTTGCTCAAAAGCAATAGCCGCCGATTTTGATAAAGACGGTGATTTTGATTTGGCTGTGATTGCTTTTTTCCCGGATTATAAATATCACCCCACCGAGGGTTTCACCTATCATGAGCAGGTTAGTCCCGGCAAGTTTAAAGTCCACGAAGTCCCCATTAATTTATTAGGCCGGTGGATCTCGATGGACGCCGGTGATATTGACGGCGATGGCGATACCGATATTGTTTTGGGCAATTTTTCGGTAGGAGCACAGGGCCTCATGAACCAAAAGGATTATAAACCCAACTGGGACCTGTACGAGCCTATCATTGTGCTGCAGAATAAAACTATTCGGAAGTAAAATTATTACACACGCTATTGCCTAACTCCGGTGTTTGTGTCCTCACAAACATATGCTTTCTTGCGCTCGTTTGTAACGAGCGCTTAACATGGGTTTGCTTTTTAACGCAATATTGCCGCTAAACTTTTTATAAGGACGGGGAGATGTGATAGCAAACCGGTAAATTGTTTTACTAAAGCCCCAAAACGTATCATTTGTACAACAAATTGATAAATAAGTACAGCTGTATCTGGTTGTATGTTAAGTAGTTTTACCACACTTATTTATTGATATACTAAATGAACAAAAGTATCCGCTCTGCTTTAAGCGTAATAACTGCCTGCTTTTTGCCCACCTTTGTATCGGCACAATCAGGAGTTGTAAAACAAGTTAAATTAAGCAATTTCGATCTGCAATCATCGGCGTTGGTAAGTGCATCTGGCACCGAACTTTCCAGTACACAATACCACTCGCCGGTATATTGGTTCCCTGTAAAAGTACCCTCTACGGTACTTACCGGGCTGGTGGCTAATCACATTTATCCCGACCCATATCAGGGCCTTAATAATATGCTGATCCCCGATGCCTCCGACCAGTTTAATAAAGAATATAACCTGGAGCAATATAGCCATCTGCCTAACGATCCTAATCCATGGAAAAAGCCATATTGGTACCGCACTACTTTTAAAGTGCCGGCTGCAGATAAAGGCCGCCGTTTCCAATTGATATTTAAGGGAATCAACTACCGGGCAGCTGTATGGCTTAACGGCAAGCAGATTGCCGACAGTACCCAAATGGCCGGTATGTTTGCCGAACACAACCTGGATGTAAGTAATGCTGTTAAACCAGGTGTTGAAAATGCACTTGCCGTAAAAATTTACCCGCTTGATTACCCGGGCTATCCCGCAAAGGAACAGTTGAAGGCCCTCGGTCCGTTTTACGAAAATGGCGGCCCTACAGGAGATATCGGGAAAAACGTTACCATGCTTTGTTCATCGGGCTGGGACTGGATCCCGCCGGTGCGCGACCGTAATATGGGTATCTGGCAGCCTGTTTTTCTGCGCACAAGTGGTGCGGTAACTATCGGCAGACCAAAACTGGTTACAGATTTGCCAAACCTGCCCGACACAGGTATAGCTAAACTTTCATTAAACTTAACGCTAACCAACAATACCGCGGCAACGCATGGCGGTAAGCTAACTGTTAGCATCAAGCCCGAAAACTTTGTTGGTGCGCCTGTACAGTTTAGTCAGCCTGTGGTTGTACCCGGCGGTTCGGAAAAAGGTGTTGAGTTAAATGCCGATAAGATTAACCAGCTGATGATCCGTCAGCCTAAATTATGGTGGCCTAATGGTTATGGTAAAGCAAATCTGTACCGTATTCGCCTTCAATATGCTGAAGGAGCGACCGTAAGCGATGATACCACTTTTGTATTTGGAATCCGTAAGGTGGCTTCAAAAGCCGAAACTACAGCCAATGGTTTTGTGCGCCGTAAGTTTTATGTAAATGGTAAAGAAGTGCATTTGGTAGGCGGTGCCTGGGTACCGGATATGATGGTAAACCGCGATTCGGCCCGTTATGATTATGAGATGCACCTGTGCCGTAACGCTAACGTAAACCTGGTGCGTATTTGGGGTGGCGGCGTTACCGAGCCGGATGCTTTCTGGAATGCTGCGGATAAGTACGGGCAGATGGTATGGTCAGACTTTTGGATCACCGGCGATACCCAGGGCGAATTTAAAGGTTCGCCGGACTGGCCGTTAGAAGGTAACGTGTTTATTAAAAACGTAGAAAGTACCATCTATCGTATCCGTAATCACCCAAGCTTATTGGTATGGACAGGTGGTAATGAGGGGCATGCCCGTAAAGAGTTATATGACGTAATGCGCAATGATATCATCAGTTTAGATGGCACGCGTCCGTTCATTCCAAGCTCATCGGGTTTTGCCAAACTGCCTGCCGGTTGGAAGGGTTCATGGCCTGATGATATGTCGTCAGGTGTTTATAGCGGCGGCCCATATGATTGGAAAGATCCTAAAGAATATTATAAACTGGCGGATGCGGCTAAAGATTGGGTATTTAAAGACGAAACAGGTTTACCCTCTCAGCCGCCTTATACAACCCTGCCAAAAATCATTCCTAATTTGGTTTGGGATACCAATTTGCCGTTCCCGCTCAACAATTCATGGGGTTATCATGACGCAGCTACAGGGGCAGGCAAGTATGATAAATACTATGAGGAAATGGCAAAAAGGTATGGCAAGCCAAGCAGCATCGTTAATTTCTCCGACAAGATGCAGCTTATGAACGCTGTAGGGTACCAGGGCATTTTTGAAGCCGATGGTCACAAACTGAACGAAACCGGTGGCGTAATGCTCTGGAAGTTGAATGCGGCGTTGCCAAGTGTAATATGGCAGATCTACGATTGGTACCTGGAACCTAACGCAGGCTACTACACCATGCAAAATGCCTGTGAACCAATTCACATTCAATATAATTATGATAATTCGTCAATAGCGATCATCAATCGTACACATCACGCAACCGGCAACTTAACTGCAACGGCCGATATTTACGATATTAACAGCAAGCTGATCAAATCGGAAAAAGTTGGCAATGTAGGATTAGCGCAAACTGGTGTTAAGGAAGTGATCCAGCTCAAAGATGCACTTGCCGCTACCAAAGCTGTAAGTTTCGTGGTGTTGAACCTGACTAATGTGGCAGGCAAAACGGTATCGCATAATGTTTACTGGTTATCGGCCACTGATGACTTTACTTCCTTGAACGATATGAAACATGCACAGGTGCAGGGCAAGGTGATCAAAGCTGAAAAAGGAGTAAGCGAAAACAAATGGACTATGCAGTTTACCAATAACTCCAATCAATTGGCATTCTTTGTCCGCCCGCAATTGATGAAAAACGGTGAAGAGGTAATGCCAAGCTACTGGACAGGTAATTATTTTAGCCTGGCGCCACATGAAAGTATCACGGTATCGGTTAGCGCCCCGGTAGCTAAACTGGGCACGGTAAAACCAACGGTGCTGCTTGAAGGCTGGAATTTGGATAAGCAGGTAATAGCTTTACAGTAAAACTTTTAATAATATGTAACAATGAAGGCCGGGTATTTTGTCTGGCCTTCGTTATTTTATCTAATGCCCAAAATCATCCTGTACTTGGCGCAAGTCTTGTGTGGTTGATTGTGAATGAGGTGACTTGTGCCTAACCATTTTTAAAGTTAAATTTTGTTTAAGAATGACTTGCTATACAGGTTCTGCTTTAAAAATCTGCTTATCTTGCCCTACACATTTTGCATATGGAAAATACGGATGTAATTATCATAGGAGGGGGAGCGGCAGGCTTGATGGCGGCCCGTACGCTTGCTAAAGCGGGAAAGAATGTTGTGTTGCTTGAAGGACGTAACCGGCTCGGCGGCCGGATCCATACGTTGGAACATGGTACCTCTTTAGAGCCAGCAGAGCTGGGCGCCGAATTTATTCATGGCGATTTACCGGTTACCCAAAGTTTGCTTAATGAAGCCGGCATTAAATATACCCCGGCCTCGGCCTCTATGTGGAAATATGATGACGGAAAGTTTTTGGCCGAAGGGCATGTAATTGAACATTGGGATGAATTCCTGGAAAGTATTATGCAGCTGAAACATGATATGAGCATTGATGAATTCATGCAGCAGGAGTTTTCAGGCGAAAAATATGCAGGTCTCCGTGAATCTGTACGGGGTTATGTATCTGGCTATGACAACGCCGATCCTAAAAAAGCGAGCGCGTTTTCTATCCGTAAAGAGTGGCAAAATGAGCATGAGGATGCACAGTACCGTGTAGAAGGTGGTTATTGTGTGCTGATCAGTTACCTGGCAAATGAGTTTAAGCAGGCAGGCGGGCATATCTACCTTAATGCTGTTGCAAAAGATATTGATTGGGGAAAACACCATGTTACGGTAAGCACTGATATCGGGATAACTTACCAGGCCCGGCAATTTCTTGTGGCCGTACCACTTGGAATTTTACAGGCTGAAGCCGGATTGAAAGGTACATTGAGTTTTGATCCTCCGGTTGATTATTATGTGAATGCTCTTAAAGCACTTGGTTTTGGTGCTGTAATCAAAGTTTTGCTTGAGTTTGATGAGGCATTTTGGTACAGCGATGAAACCCGGAAAATGACCGGTGCCGATCTGGAAGATATGGGTTTCCTGTTTTCAAACGAAGCCATCCCGGTTTGGTGGACTCAGATGCCTGTACATCGCCCACTGCTCACCGGTTGGTTAGGTGGTCCGCCAGCAGCTGCACGTTTAAATACCAGCGACGAGGATGTTTTGATAGAAGCGCTTGGCTCCATCTCCAATATTTTTAAGATAGCTATTGCGAGGCTGAAAGAAAAACTCCTCACCTGGAATGTAATCAACTGGACAGTGGACCCATTCGCGCGCGGGTCATATAGTTATGATACCGTTGAAACAGCCGGGGCAAGGAAGATCTTAAGTCATCCAATCGGTGATACCCTGTTTTTCGCCGGCGAATACCTGTATGAAGGTACAGCTATGGGAACTGTTGAAGCAGCACTTACCAGTGGGTTGAGGGCTGCTGAAATGTTATTGGGGTATGAGTAATTAAAAATATGTCATTGCGAGGAACGAAGCAATCGCATGCTTTACAGGGCGGACATGCTTCCGTGCGATTGCTTCGTTCCTCGCAATGACATGAAGAAGATAGCGCGCTTATTCAACCTTCCAATAATTCCCGCTCACTATGATCATATCCAGTATCTTGATGGTATTATCGTAATAATCGTAGTCCTTCAGTTTAAAGGCCACCAGATAGTCCCAAACTTTATTAAGCCATTGCTGGTTACTTTGATCAACCGTTGCTGATACACCGAATGGCGCTATAAAGCTCAGCGCTTCAAAGTATCTCCCTTTAATATCATTCCCTTCAAGCGTATACCCGGCCGAAATATTATCAGGGTTGCCACTGGTAGTTTGCCTGATCCATCTGTTTATCGGGGTTACAAAAGCTTTTGCGCGCTTATCGCCATATAATAAATAATCAGTAGCTATGCGCCATGGAACACGGCACGCATTGTAGTTATAATAGCTATCATACTTTGATTCCATGTAGTTTGGCTGGGCAGGGCTGGCTTTGGCGTTTATACCTCTGATAAAATCGGGCACCAGGCCGGCGTCTGGGCTATAAGTTTTTTGCAGATAATTAAAGAGCCGGTAATTGTTGTCGATGGCTTTTTGCCATTTGCCGGTTTTTGATGCGGTTTCAAATGCTTTGAAGTTGGAAGGCATAAAATCAGATGCGCGCATGTCATAATAGTCTTCGCTATCTCCATCGCTGCCATCGCTCAGTAAAACAGAATATGTTTTAGAGTTGATCTCATAGCGCATAATTGCAGTCATTGTGTTTTTAGCTTCCTGCAGATAGTTGATATGGCCTTTGCTTCCCCATTGCTTATCAGCTAACAGAAGGGAGTATGCTATATCCATATCGCCGTCGGTGGCAGCATCCCGGTCGTGGTTTTTGCAGTTTTTTAGCTGGGCCCAGGCCATTAAATAAGGAGATGCTTTGGCTGGATGGGCTTTGTAATAGTTATACAAGCCGTCATAAACGGTTTTTGCCTGTTGATCATAACCGGCCATAAGTGCGGTAATCACCATGCCGTAGCCTTGCCCTTCGGATACACACTCTTTGCCAGGTTTTTCGAACCAAACGTAAAACTGGTCTTTATCGCAGCCGGGTTTTATATACCGGTGTTTCCACTGATCGTAAAAAGTGGTTACTTGTTTATCCAGTTGTTGCTGGTTGAGGTGGTTAGGCTTAATAGTACCAGCCGTATACCTGCTATGTTGCGGAAACGGCCTTAATGCAACCTGTGCATGAAGGCCGTTCATGATAAATATCGAAAATAGCAGCAGGCTATATCGCACGTAGTTCGGGGTAAGCGGCAACGTCGTCAAATTCATTACACAGCATTTCGGTTTTGCAGAAATGGTTCTTGAGGCAGCTCAAAAAGTTCTGAATTGCCGGTGTATCCTTACAGGTAGCGGCGTACCAGGTGCGTTTTGCTATGCTGTGATGCAGCGGTTTTGTAACAATGTGTTTACCGGGCAGGTATGGCTTCACAATCCAGTCGGCCATAACGCTAATTCCGAGGCCCGCGTTTACCATCTCAATAGTGGCATCGGTGTAGTGGATCCGGCTCAATGTTTTGGGCTTTACATGCTGCTCCTGGATGAGTGTTTCGATGATCGGAGTCTCCTGGTATGAGGGGTCATAAAGCGCCAGAATTAACTCCTGATCCTGGAAGTCGCAGATGTCAATAATCGCCTTTTTTGCCAGTGGGTGATCGGCCGGTAAAATGGCTATCAGGCGGTCTTCAAAAATGGGTTCGTAAACGATTTGTGTGTTCACCATTTGAGTGCGCACAATGCCCAGATCAAGATCGCCGCGCATGAGATATTCGAGTGGCCTGCGACTGGCATCCGAAACTATATTTATGTTAATATCAGGCCATTGGCTCTTAAAATCTTTGATTACGCCGGGCAGCCAGTGGTATGCCGTATAGCATTGCATACTGATATTTAGCTTGCCGGTTTTGCCATTTTTATAGTTGTTAATATCTTCTTCAAGCGTGCGTATTTCGGCCAATATTTTTTCCGAACTTCGTAGGAAACGATAGCCCACTTCGGTAAGCTGAAGCTTCTTTCCCTGGCGATGGAACACCTCAATATCCAGCTCCTTCTCCAGCTCTTTTAACTGGTGGCTCAGGGCCGATTGAGTTAGGTGTAAAGCGCTTGCTGCTTTGGTCAGCGAACCCTCTTTTGAAATGGTATCAACTAACCTGAAATGATGTAATGCAATATTCATTATTAGTTTTGCTAATGATTTACACAAAATTAATTCATTTTTTTCATGAATCATATAGGTATACATTTGCTGTGTATAAAATACACCTCATGTTAAACACAAATTCAAAAAAATTACTCCTGTTTTTTTTGAGTGTTTCATATGTCTTACACGTACAAGCTCAGCAAAAAGTCCTTTCCATTAAGGATGCTGAACAAATGGCCCTTGCTAACTATGCTTCCATCAAGTCGAAGGCAAACCAGCTTAACGCCTCTAAGGCATACCTCAAAGAAACAAAAACGGAGTATCTGCCGGACGTAAATTTTTCCGCGCAGCAGGACTACGGAACAGTGAACGGCCAAAACGGACCATCGTATGGTTATCGTGGCCTGTCGGTATCCTCATCGGGGCCAGCTTTGGCCAAACAGAACTGGAACGCCGCTTTTGGCGCTCTGTATTTAACCAACGTTAGCTGGGATTTTTTCGCCTTCGGCAGATCAAAGCAAAGGATCGGCGTACAGAAAACCATCGTATCGCGCGACGAAACTGATCTTGCACAGGAGCAATTTCAGCACCAGGTACGCGTTGCAGCTACGTATCTAAATCTATTGGCAGCACAGCAGCTTGCCAAGGCGCAGCAGGATAACCTTAACCGCGCTATGGACTTACAAAAAGTAGTGGTTGCCCGCGTAAAGAACGGTTTAAATCCGGGAGTGGATTCATCACTGGCTAATGCCGAAGTATCTAACGCCAAGATTGCTTTAACCAACTCACAGCAAACTGTGCAGGACCAAAGCAATCAGCTTTCTATTTACTTAGGTATTCCGGCACAGGAGTTTCAGCTGGATAGCGCTTTCATTACCAAACAGCCAACCAACCTGGAAGCTTTAAGTGCTGTTGCTGCAACCGATCACCCAACTTTAAAGTTTTATCAAAACAGGGTGAATGTGAGCGATCAGCAGGCTAAATACCTTCGCACCTTTGCCTTGCCTACCTTTAGCTTGTTTGGTGTTTACCAGGGCAGGGGCTCAGGCTTTAAGTCAGACTATGGTGTTGATCAATCAAGTTATACCAGCAGTTACGGCGCAGGTGTTGACCCTACCCGTTATAACTATCTGTTTGGTATTGGCATGGTTTGGAACTTTACCAGCGTTTTCAGGACCCACTACCAGGTTCAATCACAAAAGTTCACATCAGAGCAATTGAAAAACGACTACGAACTGGTTGATAAGCAACTGGAAGCACAGCGTACACTTGCAGAAACACGCATAGGCAATGCCCTTAAAAATGTAAACGAAGTACCGGTTGAAGTTTCGGCCGCAAATAACGCTTACATTCAAAAATATACACTGTATAAAAACGGACTATCAAACATAGTTGATTTTACACAGGCGCTTTATACCCTTAACCGGGCCGAGGTTGACAAATATATAGCCCTTAACAACGTATGGCAGGCATTGCTGTTCAAATCGGCTGCCACCGGCGATTTTGGGTTATTCATCAATAATTTTTAACAGTTACACACATATACAATGGGAATGATAAAAGGGGCGCTGCAAAAACCAATTACCATATTGGTTATAGTAGCCGGGCTGTTCTTCTTCGGTATAAATGCGGTGCGGACTATCAAGATCGATATATTTCCCGATCTTAACCTGCCGGTTATATATGTATCGCACCCATACGGCGGTTTCACCCCAAACCAAATGGAGGCTTACTTTGGTAAGCAATATGTTAACCTGTTGCTTTTCGTGTCGGGCGTAAAAAGTATCGAAACGAAAAATATACAGGGTTTAACGTTAATTAAAGTTACTTTTTACGAGGGCACTAATATGGCCCAGGCCGCGGCGGAGGTCACGAGTTATACCAACCGGGCGCAGGCCAGCTTCCCTCAGGGGTCGCAGCCGCCCTTTATTTTGCGCTTTGATGCCTCAACGCTGCCGGTTGGTCAGCTGGTGTTGAGCAGCGCTACCCGAAGCAATAACGAGTTGCTCGATTATGCTTTGGTTTATGTACGTTCATCATTTACCTCAATTCCGGGTCTTGTTGCTCCGGCGCCTTTTGGCGGTAACCAACGTACCATCCTGATCAAAGCCGACCCTAACCTGTTACGCTCGCACAACTTAACCCCCGACCAGGTTGTGGCTGCCCTGCGTGAGAATAACCAGAACACGCCTGCAGGTAACGTGCGTATAGGTGATTATAACTACCTGTCGCCGGCTAATACTACCATTAAGAAGGTTCAGGATTTTGGCGATATTCCGCTATATAAAAACGGTATTCAAACCGTGTTTATGAAAGATGTGGCCACTATTGAAGATGGAGCCGATATCACCAACGGTTACGCGCTTATCAACGGCAAACGCTCGGTTTATCTGCCTATCACCAAATCGGCTACCGCTTCAACATGGGATGTGGTACAAAACCTTAAAAAAGCGCTTCCCCGCTTCCAGGCTTTGTTACCGGAGGATGTGAAACTGTCGTTTGTGTTTGACCAGTCGGTTTACGTAATCAACGCGGTGAAAAGTTTGGCCGAAGAGGGGGCGATTGGTGCGGTACTGACAGGTTTGATGGTATTGTTGTTTTTGGGTGATAAACGCGGCGCGCTTATCGTGATCCTTACTATCCCTACCTGCGTTATTTCGGCAATTTTCTTCCTGTCGCTGGCGCATCAAACCATCAATATCATGACGCTGAGCGGTCTGTCGCTGGCTATCGGTATTTTGGTGGATGAGTCGACGGTGACCATCGAGAATATTCACCAGCACTTTGATATGGGTAAACCTAAGGCGTTAGCTATATGGGATGCCTGTAAGGAGATCGCCTTCCCTAAATTGCTGATCCTGTTCTGTATCCTGGCGGTGTTTGCACCGGCCTTTACCATGAACGGTATCCCGGGAGCGTTGTTCCTGCCGCTGGCATTGGCTATCGGTTTCTCCATGATCGTATCTTACTTCCTGGCGCAAACCTTTGTACCTATCATGGCCAACTGGATCATGATCAACAAACACGAAGACCACAGCCACAAAGATGGTTTCGCTTTAGAAGATGAAGGTGAGCCATGGGAGCAGAAAGAGAAAGCCATGAAGGCGGTACTTGAGCATAAAGGCCACGAAGCTACCCGGTTTGATAAATTCAGGGATAGCTTTATGCGCCTGATGGACCGCATGCTGCCTAAACGTGCGCTGATTGTATCTGTTTATGCAGTAGCTGCAATTGCCCTGGCAGTACTACTGCTCAATACCATTGGTCGCGACGTGTTACCTAAAGTAAACTCGGGAACCTTCCAGGTGAGGCTGCGTGCCCCGGACGGTACACGTTTAGAGCGTACCGAACTTGTTGCTGTTAAAGCACAACGTATTTTAGGCGATATAGTAGGCAAGAAGAATATTGAAATCACATCGACATTTGTTGGTTCGCACCCGTCATCATTCTCAACCAACCCTATATACCTGTTCATGGCGGGTCCGCAGGAGTCTGTTATGCAGGTGAGTTTGAAAGAGGATTATAAGGTTAATCTCGATGATCTGAAAGAAAAATTCAGGTATCAGATGGCTAAGCAATTGCCGGAAATTAAATTATCGTTTGAGCCGATTGAATTAACGGACAAGATTCTGAGCCAGGGTTCGCCAACACCTATTGAGGTTGCACTTACCGGTAAAAACAAAAAGCAAAACGTTGAGTATGCGTTTAAGATCATTGAAAAGCTAAAAAGCATCAAATACCTGCGGGATGTACAGATAGGGCAGTCGTTTAACTATCCTACTATCGATATCAATATCGACAGGCAGCGTGCAGCCCAGTTAGGTGTAGGCTTAAATGATATATCACGTTCATTGATAGCGTCAACATCATCATCAAGGTTTACTGAAAAGAATAACTGGATTGATGAGAAATCGAACCTAAGTTATCTTGTGCAGGTACAGGTTCCGGAATATCAGATGGCCAGCCTGAACGATGTGAAAGAGATCCCGGTACTGGCCAACCAGGCCCGCCCTGTACTTGGAGACGTTGCCGATGTTAAAACAGGAACCACTTTTGGTGAAGACGATAACGTAGGTGCCGTGCCGACGCTTTCGGTAACAGCTAACATCAACAAAAAAGACCTGGGCACAGCTACCCGCGATGTACAGAAAGCTCTTGATGAATTGGGCGCCCCTCCACGCGGTTTAACAGTTGAATTGCATGGCCTTAGCCAAACTTTAATAGCTACGCTTGATAGCTTACAGGGCGGTTTGGTTGTGGCGGTATTGGTGATATTCCTGATGCTGGCAGCTAACTTCCAGTCGTTTAAAATATCATTTGTGGTACTGTCAACGGTACCTGCGGTATTGTTTGGTTCGTTGTTACTGGTTAAAATAACAGGGGCTACGCTTAACCTGCAATCATATATGGGTATGATCATGTCGGTGGGTGTATCTATATCAAACGCTGTACTGTTGATCACCAACGCTGAGGAGCTCCGCAAACACAATGGCGACGCCTTGAAAGCAGCACGTGAAGCAGTAGCCTTACGTTTACGCCCGATATTGATGACCAGTTTGGCGATGGTTGTAGGTATGATCCCTATGGCATCGGGCTTAGGCGAAGGTGGTGATCAAACATCACCATTGGGCCGCGCTGTTATCGGTGGTCTTATCGCGTCTACCTTTGCAGCATTGCTGATATTGCCATTGGTTTTTGCCTGGGTACAAGGCAATGCCAGCACACAATCTGTTTCATTAGACCCTGAAGATAAAGAAAGTAAATTTTATGTCCCTTTGCACCATCATGAATAAGCTAAAAAATAAATCAATATTACTGCTTGCTGTTTTAGCTATGGCAGTAAGCTCCCTGAGCGCCTGCCACTCAGATGATAACGAAAAAAAGGAGGAGCAGGAAGAGGAACAACAGCAGGCAGCTGTTGAAACCCCAACTGTACAATTAGTGCCGGTAACTAAGGGCAGGTTAAGCAGTGTTATCACCATTCCGGGTGAGCTGATCCCTTACCAACAAGTTGACCTGTATGCCAAAACCAACAGCTATGTTAAAAAGCTTTTGGTTGATATTGGCTCGGAGGTACATCAGGGCCAGCTTTTAGCTGTGCTTGAAGCACCGGAAATTAACTCGCAATTGGCAGCGGCTCAGTCACGCATCAAGCAATATGAGGCTGTTTATTTTGCCAGTAAAGCTACTTACGACAGGTTGGTAAGCACCAGCAAAACTCCCGGTACTGTTTCACAAAACGATTTGGAGCAGGCTGAAGCTAAAAAGAATGCCGATTTGGCTAACGTTGATGCTGCTAAATCTGGCTTGAAGGAAGTATCGGCTAATTTGGCTTACCTGGAGATCCGTGCCCCGTTTGATGGCGTGATCACCAGTCGTAATGTTAACCTGGGTGCCTATGTTGGCCCGGGAGGTAAAACCACTGATCCGTTGTTTACAGTACAGGATCAAAACAGGATGCGTTTAGTTGTTTCTGTACCGGAAATTTATACCGGCGCGCTAAGCAACAAAAGCGAAGTTAATTTTACGGTAAGGGCATTGCCAAGCGAAAAGTTTACCGCGCAGGTAAAACGTATAGCAGGCGCGCTTGACGAAAAGTTACGTGCCGAACGCCTGGAAATGGACGTTTACAATAAAAGCAAAAAACTGATCCCGCATATGTTTGCCGAAGTTAGCGTACCACTACCGGCAGGCGACAGTACATATGTAGTGCCAAAATCAGCTGTAGCAACTTCAACCGAAAAAGTTTTTGTAATTAAGGTTGTCGATCATAAAGCTGTTTGGGTTGATGTTAAAAAAGGCCTGACTAACGGCGATAGCATCGAGATCTTCGGTGGCGACCTGAAAGCTGATGACAAGCTTGTAAAAGCAGCCTCAGACGAGATCAGGAACGGATCGACTTTGAAGTATTAATTAATTTAAAAATTTGTTGATTTGAAGATTTGAAAATTTCTTCTTCAAAATCAACAACCTGAATAGTGCGGAGGGAGGAAAAGAGCCAAAAAACTGAAAAGTTTTTGGGCTCTTTTTGTTTACAGAATCATCATTTCAATTTCTGTAAGATTTTCAAATTGAACATTTGATATTTTATAATCAATTAAAATGTCGACTACTCTTTTTGTAGTGATTAGGTGGGATGTTCCATCCGGGTAGAAAAAATCACTTCCATTCCATTGGTCGAGGCCTATATATAGCCCTTTGCGGTAATGGTTTATGAACCCGCTATCAAAATGCTTTGTTATAATCTCACTCTTGTTTTCATCCGCCGGCCCGCATCTTCCTGTAACAGAAAATCCATAATATCCCTTAACCTCCAATCCTTTTTTGTCAAGTAATTCAATTTCAAAGCTTGTCCAGCCGGTAACTTGCTTTTCCTGAAGCAAAGTTTTAAGCTTATTAGAAATCAGATATAAACTTGGCGTGCCTGTATTTAAAATATCTAAAAGTTTATTGCCCCAGTGTTGTTGAAACTTTAAAGGAAATTTAATTCCTTTAAAGTCTCCCTTTATTAGGTCATCGTACCGGGTCATCACCATCACGGTGTCAACAGGTTCGGTGTGAAATGTCTTCGATGAAAATTTTGTATAGGTAGTATAAAAATCAGAAATATTCATATTATTTTCCCTCCGCCTGCAATTTCTTAATAATCCCCGTCCCCACAGTATCTGTACTTTCTGCTGCATTGGATAATACAACCACTGCCAGCTTTTTATCGGCATTAAAAGCTAAAAAACTGCTGCTGCCGTATGTGCCTCCGTTATGGAAAATGTATTCAACGCCATCAACTAAAATAATATGCCAGCCAAGAGCTATTTTGGCATCCTTCCTGTAAGTTATTTGATGGGTAAGTTCAAAGGCCTTTGATAGCTTATCAGCGCCACTGATCATGTTGGCCTTTGCATATATCAGCAGATCATTTACCGTTGAATGCAGGGCTCCGCAGGCAGCAAGAACGTTAAAATCCCAGGCTACTGTTGCATCACCGTACTGGCTGTATACTTTAGTAAAGTGAGAGAGTTGTAAAGCGCTTAAATGTTGTACCGTATTTTTCATCCCTAACGGACTGCAAATCACTTCCTGCACCATCTGATCAAATGTTTTACCGCTTACCTGCGATAATATTGTCCCTAATAAACCTACTCCTAAATTGGAATATGCATATTGCTCGCCCGGCTTGCTATTGAGTTTGCAGGTTTTCAAATAGCTGTATAACAATCGCTTATTATAACTTTTATAAGGATTAGCCGCACTGGCCGAATCGAACTGAAGGTTTTCAGGGATCCGGGCCAACCCGGATGTATGATTGCTTAAGGTTTGGAGGGTTACGGCGTTTAATGCTGCATTGGTTTTTACCGAATCGGGCAGGTATTTGGTGATTGGGTCGGTTAGTTTTACTTTACCCTCATTGGCGTAATAGGCCAATAGAGTGGCTGTAAATGTTTTGGTGATGGAACCGATCTCGAAAAGTGTATTCGCTGTTGGCAGTTGATTATTGCCGCGTGCCGTTTCGCCATAGTTATATATACTGGTCTGCCCGTCTTTGAATACACCTATACTTAGACCCACGGTGTTTGCTTTTTGAATGTACGGACGGGCAATTTCATCCACCTGTTTATCCATCGTATTGAGCAGTTTGTTGGATGTGGGTACCTGTGTGGTTTTATCCGCAGTAACATCTTTAAAGGGCTGAAACAGGAAGAGTTCTATCTTATTACCTGCGTCGAGGCTCATGAGCAGTTGCAGCGTTACAGACTGAAATACCAGCTTATACGTGCTCACTTTGTTATTAACAAAACTGATAACGGTTGAGCCCTTGATCTCATTTAAAGGAAATAATTGTTGCTCGCTAAGGCTTCGGAACTGCCCTGCACTTACCGCATGCCTGAAGTTTGGGCCGGTTAAGGCGTAAATAGAGTCGGCTTGCTTGGTGTTGAAGAATTTTTTCACCAGCACAAATACCGAGTCGGTTTTATATTGCTGATGGCTTTGGGCGAAGGTGATGCCCGGGGTAAATAAAAGTAAGATAAAACAGAACCTTAATTTCATGAAAAGTAATTTCGTGTTATATTGAAATGTCATTTAGTCTTTAGTCAGAAGTAAAAGGAATTAGACTTACGACTAAAGGCTATTGACTTTAAATATCCTGGTAATCTTTGGCAAAGTAGTTATTGGCCAAAGGATCGGTTAAGCGTATAAAGCGTTTTTCGTTGTATTTCCATTTCATGCGAAATATCATAACGGCAATACCTGCTCCAATTATATAATTGTAACCAATAAAAGCAAACATATCTATTGGTTCGGCAAGAAGGGCGTGGAAGTCGGTTTTTCCGCTCAACGTAAACCAGATCATACTGCTTATAATAGATAAAGCTAAACCGGCAATAAATCCACCATCGATAATGCAATAGTTCCAAATACCACGCTTGCGGGCGTGTTCCCATTTTTTTACAAAGCTGATATTCTCCATATCTTCTTCGGTGAGACCTTTGGCCTTAAGTTTTTCGGCCTGGGTTAGTTTGTACTGATAGCGATAATAGCCCTGTATAAACGAGAATGGGAAAAATAAAAGGAAAATAAGGTTGTCATTGTCGTAAATATACAAGGCGACGATAACAGCAAGATAAACCAACTGAGTTTTATAAGTATGTTTCAGATATGTTTTAAAATCAAATTTCATACCTGAAACATGCTGTTATATGGTTGGTGTTTGACCGGCCAGCAGGTAAAGCACTGCCATACGTACGGCTACACCGTTTTCTACCTGGTCGAGAATGATAGATTGCTTGCTGTCGGCCACATCGCTGGTGATTTCCACGCCGCGGTTGATAGGGCCGGGGTGCATAACGGTGATTTCTTTATCTAATGAATCGAGAATGGTTTTGTTAAGACCGAAAAGCATAGTGTATTCCCTAAGTGAAGGGAAATACTTGATGTCCTGACGTTCCAACTGAATGCGGAGCATATTGGCTACATCGCACCAATTAAGTGCTTTAATAAGGTTATGTTCAACCTTTACACCCAATGAACCGATATATTTAGGGATCAACGTAGTTGGTCCGCAAACCATTACTTCGGCACCCAATTGTTTAAGACAAAGGATATTGGAAAGCGCCACGCGCGAGTGCAGGATATCGCCCACAATCACCACTTTTTTGCCTGCCACGTCACCATATTTTTCGCGGATAGAAAAGGCGTCAAGCAAAGCCTGGGTAGGGTGTTCATGCGCGCCGTCACCCGCGTTCACGATCTGTGCCTTTACGTGTTTCGACAGGAAGATGCCCGCGCCGGCATAGGGGTGTCGCATTACCACCATATCAACCTTCATAGCCAGGATGTTGTTTACCGTATCAATCAGCGTTTCGCCCTTGCTTACCGATGATGATGATGCCGCAAAGTTGATCACATCGGCCGAAAGTCTTTTTTCGGCCAGCTCAAATGATAAACGGGTACGGGTTGAATTTTCAAAGAAAATATTGGCAATGGTAACATCCCTCAGCGATGGCACTTTCTTGATCGGTCGGTTTAAAACAGATTTAAAAGTGTCGGCAGTTTCAAATATCAGCTCAATATCTGCCCGGTTCAAATCTTTTATACCCAATAAGTGTCGTGTGCTCAGTCCTGCCATGTTATTTTGATTTCGGATTTCGGATTTTCGATTTCGGATTTTTTATTTTTTGATTTTCGAATGCCGAATTTTTATTTTTTTATTTCTGATTTGCTTAATCGTTGTTTTTCTTTTGCTGTTTTGCCTATTGCTGTGAATATAGCAGTAAGTTCATTCGCTTCTTTTTTAAGCAGAGGTAAGGTTATTGAGCTTATCAGTCCAGATTCTTCCATTAATTCTAACCAGTAAACTGATTCATCGGCTTCTTCTTCAACAATCACAATCTTATTTATAAAGTCAGCCGTCGATTTTCCACGGCATGCTGATCTGTAATTTGCTCCAACAGATGTCGAACTTCGTAATAACTGATGTGTTAAAATATCAAGTGAACGCAAACGAGGCGCTGTTTCAACAAACTTAATAACGTCTATTGAAAATTTTTTTGTTCTTTGCTTTAGCTCGTTCTTATCCATTATAAATTATCAAATCAAACATTCTTAATTAAGTAAATCCGAAATCGAACATCCGAATTCCGACATTAAAATAAATCCGAAATCGAACATCCAAATTCCGAAATCATTCTGAAACCAGCACTATCTTGTCTTCCCCATCCGTATCTTTCCAGCTTACCACTACTTTTTGCGACGCGATAGAATCAACCTCGATGCCCACATAATCTGCTGATACCGGGATGTGACGAGAGTAGCGGCGGTCGACCAAAGCCAGCAGCTCGATCTTCTCTGGCCTACCAAATGCCTGCATAGCATCCATCGCTGCGCGGATGGTGCGGCCGGTCCACAGCACGTCGTCCATCATGATCACTTTTTTACCTTCGATAATAAAATCTATTTTGGTTTGATTAGGTACCAGTTGTGATTCGCGGCGACGAAAATCGTCGCGGTAAAAGGTAATATCGAGGTCGCCCTGTAGTATGGTTTTACCCGGAAGGATTTTTCTTAATTCTTCGGCTACGCGTTTGGCTAAATAAATGCCGCGTGGCTGAATACCAATTAATACCGTATTTGAAAAGTCGTTATGATTTTCAATTAACTGGCGACATAAACGTTGTATGGTGATTTGAAACTTTTGTCCGTCGAGCAGTGTTAGATTTTGCATCGTATGGGTGGATTTGGGCAAAAGTAATAATTTGTTTTGAGTTTTGGAGGATGAGTTTTGAAAGTGGAGTTTAGTCGCAACTCTTTTTTAACAGGCGCTCTTCACGGCGTCATTGCGAGGTACGAAGCAATCCCCTACGTACAGAGTCGCTTTTATGGCCGCCCTGTAAAGTTTGCGATTGCTTCGAACCTCGCAATGACGGGTGGGAGTCGGGAATGAGGGATTACTCTGATAGCTTTTTCAACGCTTCCATCGCCCTGTCTGCGTCCTTTTTAGCTACAAAAATATGGTCATGATAATAGGCTGCCACCACATTACAGCTGATATTTTCTTTTGTCAGCACGGTTGCAAATGCTGCAGTAAGCCCGGTTGCTTCTAATGATGAATGGATAGTTAATGTGATCCAGGTGGCAACGTAACTATATTCAAGGTTTAACTTATCGGCGGTTTCTTTTTTGAGGATGAGGGTTATGGCTTCCTGTTCTTTGACAAAGGCAATGATGTCATCGGTATTGATGCTATTCAAAGATGTTGTTGTGCAATAAACATAATCATCTTCATTGAGCATGGGTGTCATGTTTTTGAGCAGGGTATTGAGGTTGGTTTCTCCGGTGGGCATATTCAAATATATAAAAACAAAATCGCGCTTGTTTAAAACGAGTGCGTAACCTGGGTTTGCGTTTGTAACGTAAAGGCGATGCAATCGCCAAGCCATATTAAGCGCTCGTTACAAACGAGCGCAAGTGAAAATTTCTAAAAAATGCCCCAACAAAAAAGCCTCCCGATTTATCGGGAGGCTTGTATAAAGTGTTAAGCTAAAATTATGCTTCTTCTTCAGAGCTGTTAGCAGCAGGTGCAGCCTTGCGGGCTTTGTTTTCAGCACCTTCCATTTGCTCTTTTAATTGAGCTAATACGCTAAGATCGCCTAAAGTTGATTTTTCAACAGAATCTTTCACTTTTTTCACCGCGTTAGTAGCAGCTTTTGCTTCTTTTTTGCGGTTTTCAAATTCCTGTACGCGGGCATCAGCGCGGGCTTCTTCCCAGATACGTGAGTGTGAAATAACGATACGTTTGTTTTCTTTGTTAAATTCAATGATTTTGAATTCAGCAGCTTCTTCAGCTTTTAAGCTCTTACCGTCTTCTTTAACCAGGTGTTTGGTTGGCGCAAAGCCTTCAACACCGTAAGGTAAAGCAACGATAGCACCTTTGTCAGTTACTTTGATAACAGTACCTTCGTGGATCGAGTCGATAGTGAAGATAGTTTCAAAAGTATCCCAAGGGTTTTCTTCAAGCTGTTTATGGCCTAAGCTCAGTTTGCGGTTTTCAACATCAAGTTCAAGTACAACCACGTTTAATTTTTCACCAACTTTAGTGAATTCGTTAGGATGGTTAACTTTTTTAGACCAGGAAAGGTCAGAGATGTGGATTAAGCCGTCGATGCCGTCTTCCAGTTCAACAAACACACCAAAGTTGGTCATGTTTTTAACTGTAGCTACGTGCTGAGTACCAACTGCGTACCTTTCAGCAGCGTTTTGCCATGGATCAGGAGTTAATTGTTTAACACCTAATGACATTTTGCGCTCTTCGCGGTCTAAAGTCAATACTTGAGCTTCGATCTCGTCGCCAACTTTCAGGAATTCCTGAGGGTTGCGCAGGTTTTGTGACCATGACATTTCTGATACGTGGATCAAACCTTCAACACCAGGGATGATTTCAAGGAATGCGCCGTAATCAGCAACGGTAACGATTTTACCTTTAACTTTTGAACCAACCTGAATGTCTTCAGAAAGGCTTTGCCAAGGGTGAGGGGTTAATTGTTTCAAGCCAAGAGCGATACGTTTTTTCTCGTCATCAAAGTCAAGCACAACAACGTTGATTTTTTGATCCAATGATAAAATTTCGCGTGGGTGCTCAATACGGCCCCATGAAATATCTGTAATGTGAAGTAAGCCGTCAACACCACCAAGGTCAATGAATACACCAAAGTCGGTAATGTTTTTAACGGTACCTTCCAATACCTGACCTTTTTCAAGGCGGGCAACAATTTCAGTTTTTTGGTTTTCCAGATCGTCTTCGATAAGCACTTTGTGCGATACCACAACGTTCTTGAATTCGTGGTTGATTTTAACAACTTTGAATTCCATAGTTTTACCTACATACACATCGTAATCCCTGATAGGTTTGATATCGATCTGTGAGCCAGGTAAGAAGGCTTCAACGCCCATAATGTCAACAATTAAACCACCTTTAGTACGGCTTTTCACAAAACCGGTGATGATTTCATCGTTATCAAGGGCTGAATTAATGCGCTCCCATGATTTTTGAGTTTTTGCACGTTTGCGTGAAAGCACTAACTGACCGTTAGCATCTTCCTGCGACTCAACAAAAACGTCAACTTTGTCACCGATCTTCAGATCTGGTGTGTCACGGAATTCTGATACTGATACTAAACCGTCTGATTTGAAACCTACGTTAAGTACAACATCTTTGTTGTTAACGTTAACAACAGTACCGGTGATGATTTCGCCTTTGGTGATAGAGCTGAAAGTTCCATCATACAATTTCTCAAATTTCTCACGGTCGTCATCGCTGTAGTTACCAAATTTTTTGTCGTCAGCATCCCAGTCAAAATCTTCGGCTGGTGTAGCGGCGATCTTTGATTTGATCTCTTCAATAGATATTGAATCAGCTTCTGATTCAATTGTTTCTTTTTCGCCAGACGCTTTAACTGTACCCAGTTCAGCTTCTTTCGCTTTTAATTCTTTTTCTGCTTCTTGTTTTTTTGCCATTAAATAATTTTTCTCCTTTTCCCAATTTGTTAATTGGGACTGCAAAGGTACGGATATATTTTATTGAAAAAAGAAATTTTTTAATGTTAATTGCTTATATTTTAGGTGTTTTTATGAGTTTTTTGGCAGATTAAGCGGGTAGGAGTTAAAGTTGAGGGGGATTTTACGCTGAATAAACCATTTGATAACATGCTTTATCTTGTTATCTGTGCTATAAATTAATGAGTTATGACTAAATATTTGCAAAGATCATGGTCTGATCATGAAGATGATATAGACATGGAAAATGTACGAAAAGCCATTGCTGAGACACAAGCGATGGACGACGAACATGGCGCTTTTTGGGTTGGAACAGAAGAGAAGAATATATTTTGGAGACAGATAAATCACTAAATATGATATGTGTAGCAGATAATCAGGAAATAAGATATCAGGCTAAAAGCTGGAATGAAGTTGAGGCTATTTACGAATTGCTTTTAATAGAAGACTTTGATGGTCTCATTAAAGCTATTAGTTGAGTGCTCATTTTTACCCGAGCTTGCCATCTATCTCTTCAAAAATCTGCATAAAATTATTCAGTATTTCTTCGCGGTAGCTGCTTAAGATCTCATCCATGATTACCTCTTGCTCAGGTGTGAATGGATTTTTCCAAACTCGCATGCAGATTCGTTTTAGCGCATAGGCAATCTGATGGGTTTCGGCATAGGTATGCAGGTACTGGCTTTTTTTAAACCCTTCGTAAAATTTAAAGAAAACGGCAGTATCCTCAAGCCCGGCAAAAGTTAAAAAGCTTCTTATTTTATCGTCCTTGCAGCCATCTAAATGATCGTAAAATTCAGTAACGCTTATTTTACCTGTGGTTAACAGCAGGTTGTCAATAATTAGTTCAAGTGCAATATGCCCTAAAAAAAATGGTTTTACGGGCGAGCCATGCAAGGCTGGCGCCAATAACTTTTTTAGCTCATGCGAACGGGTGGTGAAAAAGACGGATGAGTGAAAATACCGGTCTACATCAAGGTGTTTGTTCCATCCGGCTATGATTGAATTAACCTCGTTATCAGTGTGGTGCAATTTTTCGGGATGAAGGATGATGTTTTTATCGGCATTTTTCAACAGGTCGGGCAGTACTGTTCCCAGCACGTGGTAGCAGTTGGTAGTATCCCTGTCGAAATAAAAATGCGATAAAAAATTCATAAGCCTTGCCTTGCAAAATACCCGGTTTTGCTCAAGATACAAAATATAAGTAATTATTTGAAACAGATTTTACCTGTAGTTAACCTGTATAAACACGAATACTCTTCAAGTTGACATTAATTAAATCGAATTGCACGAATTTGAAATGGATGTCTTTGTAGTTCGTGTAATTCGATTTAATTAATGAAAATTAGTGTGTCAATTTCATTTATATTTGCACCTTTTTGAAACAGAACTTGATATGAACTTTGTTGAAGAATTACGCTGGCGCGGCATGCTGCATACCGAAATGCCCGGAACCGAGGATATGTTAAATAAAGGTATGGCTTCGGGATATATCGGGTTTGATCCAACTGCCGATTCATTGCACGTTGGTCACCTTACCCAGATCATGACCCTGATCCACTTTCAGCGTGCAGGTCATAAACCTTATGCCTTGGTTGGCGGTGCTACCGGCATGGTGGGAGATCCTTCAGGTAAATCGGCCGAGCGTAATTTATTATCAGAGGATGTGCTTCAGCATAACCTGGAGGCAGTAAAAAAACAGCTTACCCGTTTCCTCGATTTTAATACCGGCGCCAACAGTGCCGAAATGGTGAACAATTATGATTGGTTCAAAAACTTTACTTTTCTTGATTTTATCCGCGATGTGGGCAAACACATTACGGTTAACTATATGATGGCCAAAGATTCGGTAAAGAAACGCTTGGAGGGCGACACCGGTATGTCATTCACCGAGTTTACTTACCAGTTAGTACAAGGTTACGATTTTTACTACCTGTGGAAACACCATAACTGTTCGTTACAAATGGGCGGTAGCGATCAATGGGGTAACATTGTTACAGGTACTGAACTTATTCGCAGGAAAGACAGCGGTGAGGCTTTTGCCCTAACCACTAATCTGATCAAAAAAGCCGATGGCACCAAGTTTGGTAAAACCGAAAGCGGAGCTGTTTGGCTTGATGCTGAGCGTACTTCGCCATATCAGTTTTACCAGTTTTGGTTAAATACTACCGATGTTGACGCCAAATCATACATCCGTATTTTTACTTTGCTTGATCGTGAGGTTATTGAAGCAATGGAGGTTGAGCATGATGCCGCACCACACACACGTGTATTGCAAAAAGCATTGGCTAAGGATATCACTATTCGTGTGCATGGCGAAGCTGAATACGAAAAGGCAATAAAATCTTCGGAGTTTTTATTTGGTAATATAGGTATCGAATTTTTAAGCGAGCTGAATGAAATTGAGGTTTTGGGTTTGTTTGCCGGCGTACCTAATTATACAATAGCGTTAAGCGAATTGCAACAAGGCATTAACGCTGCCGATTTGTTAGCTGCAAAAACAGCGGTTTTCGCATCAAAAGGTGAAGCTAAAAAGATGATACAAGGCGGTGGTGTTGCTATTAATAAAGTTAAGATAGGTACTGCTGATGATATTTATAATGCTGATGCGTTGATCGGTGGTAAATTCATCGTAGCTCAAAAGGGTAAAAAGAATTATTTTCTAATAATTGCAGAATAACTCTTACCAGACTTACGAAGTTTCCAAAACTTCGTAAGTCTTAAAATCACAGGTCAATGACTTAATGAACAATGACCCAATGATAAAAAGCGATAGGCTAAAACCTATCGCTTTTTTGTTGGGTTATATTTGAAATGCGACAAATGGTAATTATATTTGTATATATGTCGCATAAATCAAAACCGGATACTAAAAATGAGGTTAATGAACCAATGGCAGCTTATGTTGTTCAGGACGCGATACCTTCGTTTTATAGTTTATTAAATGGTTCAAAATCAGCAAAAGCGTCTTCTGATTTTGATATCATTGGTTTGGCGCGTAAAGGATTTGCTAAAAGTGCCTTGCTTTCCTTCGCTAAAAAGATCTCATTAAATATCCAGGAGCTTGCCAATATATTACATATCTCTGAGCGCACTTTACAACGCTACGAGGATGACGCCATCATCAAAACCGAATACGCTGAAAAGGCTATTGAGCTTGCGCGGCTTTATACCCGTGGCGAAGAGGTTTTTGAATCGATGGAAAAATTCAAGATCTGGGTGAAAACTCCCTCTGTAGTTTTCAGGGGAGAGGCCCCTGTAACCATTCTGGATACTTCGGCAGGCTTTGATATGGTTTTCAAAGAGCTTGGCCGTATAGAGCATGGCATTTTTGCCTGATGGTGCTTTACCGTATTACCAAATGTAATTATGCTGCCGACCTGAGCGGCACCGGCGCACGTTTGTATGGCGGCCGCTGGAACAGCGAAGGCAAACCCATGTTATACCTTGCTTCATCACGCTCCTTAGCTGTGCTTGAGGTGCTGGTTCACTTAGATCCGCTAATAATTCCGGGTAATTATTGTCTCGCGGAGGTTGAGGTACCGGATGATAAAATAACCACAGTAAATATTGAACATTTACCTAACGATTGGCGGGATATATCCGGTTCTGTAGTTTTGCGTCAGCTTGGCGATGTTTTTTTGAAGAAACAGGAGCATTTATTGATGAAAGTTCCGTCGTCAATTGTTCCGTCCGAATTTAATTATCTGCTTAATCCTTTACATCCTGATGCCTTTGATGTGAAACTTTTAAAAAGAGAGCCTTTTAGTTTTGACAGGCGACTTCTTTAAGTTAGTCATTAGGGCATTTGATAAATCGTCATTAGGTCATTTTTTGCGAAGCTTTTGACCGTTGATTTAATGACAAAAAAGCTATGGATGTTGATCCGTTCCCAACCCAACTGGCGCGAGTATACAATGTTGGGAAAAGCGTGGCGTACTCGTGACTTTTAATCAAGATATAAGCTAGGCGGTAATAAAAAAATGTCTGAACCTGGATTTATTCGATTCATAGGATTATCGGATTTTAACAAACAAGACAAGAAAACCCAGGTATAAAAAAGCTGTCTATCCGAAAAATTACCCCAAATCAGGTTAAAAACAAAAAAACGCCCTCCGGTTATCCGAAGGGCGTTTTTATATCTAAAATCAGCAATTATAATTTGCCAATTTCCTGAACAAGGTCGATCAGTTTGTTTGAGTAACCCCACTCGTTATCGTACCAAGATACAACCTTAACAAAGTTATCATTCAGACCGATACCGGCTTTAGCGTCAAAAATTGAAGTGCGTGCGTCACCTTTAAAGTCTTCAGATACAACTTCGTCTTCAGTGTAACCAAGGATGCCTTTTAATTCGCCTTCAGAAGCTGCTTTCATAGCTGCTTTGATGGCTTCGTAAGATGCACCTTTTTTCAAACGTACAGTTAAGTCAACTACAGATACGTCGGCAACCGGTACACGGAAGCTCATGCCTGTTAATTTACCTTTTAACTGAGGTAAAACTAAACCAACCGCTTTAGCTGCACCTGTTGATGAAGGAATGATGTTTTGGTAAGCACCACGACCGCCTCTCCAATCTTTTGCAGATGGGCCGTCAACTGTTTTTTGAGTTGCAGTAACAGCGTGTACAGTAGTCATCAAGCCTTCTTCGATACCGAAGCTATCGTCCAATACTTTAGCGATAGGAGCTAAACAGTTGGTAGTACATGAAGCGTTTGAAACGATGTTTTGATCGGCTTTTAATGCTTTGTGGTTAACACCCATTACAAATGTAGGGGTATCATCTTTTGCAGGGGCGCTCATTACTACTTTTTTAGCACCGGCGTCGATGTGTTTTTGAGCAGTTTCCTGAGTTAAGAACAAACCGGTTGATTCAATTACAACCTCAGCACCTACTTCATTCCATTTAAGGTTAGCAGGGTCTTTTTCGGCAGTAACGCGGATGGTTTTACCGTTAACAACCAAATGACCGCCTTCAACAGCAATGGTACCTTTGAACTGACCATGGGTTGAATCGTATTTTAACATGTAAGCCATGTAATCTGGCTCAACAAGGTCATTAATACCAACAACTTCAATGTCTGGTCTTTCAATTGCAGCCCTGAATGCCAGGCGGCCAATACGGCCGAAACCGTTAATTCCTATTTTCATGATTTTTTAATTTTTACTTGAATAGTAGGTTAATAAATTATTTATGGGTTCTTTAATTATGTTAGTGATTTGCAGATCAGCTTCGGCGGCAGCTTCATACAAGTGTTCCTGAAAATTAAAAGCAACGGAGCCTGCAAAGTGAACAGACGTACCCGGGTGTTGCTGATATAAAGGTAACAAATATGTAGAAATTAGCTTGCTAAATCCTTTTTTTATGACGTTTTGCAGATGATGATCGTTCTTGTTATCGAGGTAAAAATCGGTAAAAGAGCTTAAAAATAAAGCAGGTTGCTTTTGGCGATAAACCTTTTCGAGCAGGTTTTTACGGTCGGCATCATACTTGTGAATAAACTTTTTGCGGATGGATGGGGGCAGGGTATCGTTCATGAACTCCTTGATGAGCTGCCTGCCCAGCCAGTTGCCCGATCCTTCATCGGCAAGGATATAACCTAAGCCGTAGTTATTGGGCCAAACGCGTTTACCATCATACCAGGCGGCGTTGCTGCCGCTGCCGCAAATGCTTATAATGCCCGGCTCGTTTTTACAACAGGCAATGGCAGCCCCGGCAATATCATGTTCAATGGATATTTTGCCGAATTTGAAAAATGTTGAAAAAGCGTTGTGTACTATCTTCTTCCGTTCGTCTGACGATGCGCCCGCGCCGAAAAAGAAAATACGTTTTATTTCTTCGGCGTGGTGTATGAGATTGATGTTTTTATTGAGCAGTTGAAGGATGTGCTTCTCGTCGTTAAAATAGGGGTTAATGCCATTGGTTTTAAAGGAAGCAACAGTTCTTCCCTTATCAGTGAGCCTCCAATGTGCAAAGTACGATCCGCTATAAACAACTGCAATCATTAATAATCTATATCGATAATATATCCATCATTTGTAAAAGATCTTCCTCAAGCTTAAACTCATGCTGGTTAAGTGCTGCTTCAAGGTCTGTCATCAGGATATGATTTGCCTGCAAACCTACCATTTTTTGTGATTCGCCGGCAATCAAAGCGTTAACTGCTGCAAAACCAAGCCTGCTGCCCAAAATGCGGTCAAAGCTTGATGGTGCACCGCCCCGTTGCAAGTGGCCTAAGATAGTAACTTTTATATCGTAATTCTTAACTTCTTGTTGCACAGCTTTTGCCACGCCATAAACACCGCCGTTTTTATCGCCTTCGGCAACAATTACAATGCTCGATGATTTCTTGTTCATGTGGCCTTCTTTAAGGTTGGCAATCAAATCATCAATGGCAGTAGCACGCTCGGGCAATAAAATAGCCTCGGCACCGCATGAAATGCCGGCACGTAAAGCGATAGCGCCCGAATCGCGGCCCATTACCTCAATAAAGAAAAGGCGGTCGTGCGCATCGGCAGTATCGCGGATTTTGTCGATAGCCTGGATAACGGTATTGGTAGCGGTATCAAAACCAAGGGTATAGGTTGAGCCGCAAAGGTCATTATCAATAGTACCCGGAACGCCCATCACAGCAATGTCGGGATATTTGCGCGAAAAGCGCAGGGCACCGGTAAAAGTACCGTCGCCGCCAATAACAACAAGGGCATCAATGCCACGGGCTTTAGCGTGTTGGTAAGCCTGCTCCATGCCTTCGTCGGTTTTAAAAGGCAGGCAGCGTGCGGTTTTTAAAATGGTGCCGCCAAGGTTAAGGATATTACTTACCGAGCGTCTGTCCATCTCGTACATGTCGTTGTCAATAAGGCCTTTATAACCTTGCCTTATACCTACAACTTCCAGTCCGTTATATAGTGCAGTTCTAACTACGGCACGTATACAAGGGTTCATTCCGGGGGCATCACCACCTGAAGTTAAAACCCCAATTTTTGATATTTTACGCATCTTTCACTCCTTAAGTTTACGGTACGAAGATACTGTGTGTAAATTACACCATTAAATTTTATTTATTTTTTTTTGGATTAGAGATTAAGGTATATATTTAAACTTATTAACTAAATCTCACCAATAGTTTGGAACTAATGTTACCCAAGTTTGATTCCGTATTCTCGATTGACTGCGTGATATTCGGCTTTGAAGCCGGCGAGCTTAAAATTTTGCTTATAGAAAGGAACGAGGAGCCGTATAAGGATTGGTTGGCGCTGCCCGGCTATATTGTTGAGCAGGACGAAAGCATTGATGATGCAGCCGAGCGTATATTATACGAATTAACAGGCTTGCGCGATTTGCACATGCAACAGTTCCACACCTTTGGCGAGGTAAATCGTCACCCGCAGGGCCGTGTAATTACGGTTGCCTATTATGCGCTGATCCGTATAAACGGACAAAAAGAGTTACGCCCGGTAACGCAATATGCCAAAAAAGCGTTCTGGCACCCGGTAAGCGAGCTGCCTAAACTGGCGTTTGACCACAGCGAGATTTTCAAAACTGGCTTTAATAAAATAAAACGCCGTTTGCACTACCAGCCAATAGCGTTTGAATTATTACCTGAGAAA
The DNA here is from genome assembly GCF_047324315.1 of Mucilaginibacter sp. Mucisp86. Classification (NCBI taxonomy): domain Bacteria; kingdom Pseudomonadati; phylum Bacteroidota; class Sphingobacteriia; order Sphingobacteriales; family Sphingobacteriaceae; genus Mucilaginibacter; species Mucilaginibacter sp. Mucisp86. The sequence continues at coordinate 1,138,630 of NZ_CP168503.1, read as the reverse complement.
TTTACCCTTACACAACTACAGTCGCTTTACGAGGCTGTGTTAGATAAAAAGCTGGATAAACGTAACTTCCGCAAAAAAATGCTGAGTTACGGCTTTTTGAAAGAGCTGGATGAAAAACAGAAAGGTGTATCCTACCGTGCTGCCAAGCTGTATAAGTTTGATAAACGTAAGTACGGCAAGATTTTTCAGGGAGAGATGAATTTGGTGTAAGTCTTAAGTCCGGAAGTCGGAGGTCTGAAAGTCAGAAGATAAGTCGGGACGTTTACAATAGAATAAAAAAAAGAGGTCGAAATTTCAACCTCTTTTTTTATTCTATCTTTCGGATTTTCCGACTTTGGACTTGCGACTCTCTTCTATTATAAAGAAGAAGGTGCTAATTCCAAATGGTATTTAACCAGGTTATCTATAGGCGAGCGGATGATGTTGCCAACAACCATGCCGTTTTCGGTAACTACCTCTTCCAGTACGTTGCGGAAGTTATAGCCTACCGAACCAATGCAGTTGAAGGTATATTTTTGATAATCAGGGTAGTGGGTTACCAGGTTACGGAAGAAATCTTCGAACGAGGTACGTACCAGGTTGCGTGAATATTCGATGTGTACGTTGTTATCGTAAACAAATTTGCTGAAGCTTGCGCAAAAACGGTTTGCACGTGGCTGGGTATAAACCTGCTCGTTAATATCATCAGGAGTAAGTTTGTAAGTTTCCCAGAAAAGGGCACGTACAGGCTCCGGCATGTAGCCGCGCAGGTAATCAGTTAGCAGCTTTTTGCCGATGTAGCAACCACTGCCTTCATCCCCCAAAATGTAAGCGCCCGAATCAATATTGTGTACAACTTCTTTACCATCATAAATGCAGGTATTGGTTCCGGTACCTAATATAGCGGCAAACCCTTCGGTGTTGCCAAGCAGGGCACGTGCAGCAGCAAGCAGGTCATGACCAATATTAACCTTTGCGCCAACGAAAACCACTTTCATAGCTTCCTCAACAATCTTACGCATTTCGGGGGTTGAGCAACCGGCACCGTAATAATTTACCTCGGTGATCTGATTTTTTTCAAGATCGGTAGGCAGGCTCTCGTTCAGTGACTGTATAATATACTCTGTACTTGAAAAGTATGGGTTGTAACCCTCGGTATTGAAGTAAACTTTTTTTCCCTCTTCGGTAACCAGGCACCAGTTTGTTTTGGTTGAGCCACCGTCAGCAATTATGATCATAAATTTTTGTTTTTTTAAAAATCGGATAAAAGTAGGATTAACTTATTGTAAAAAAAACACTTTGTATTTCAAAAATTGAAAATTGCGATTTTTACTTAAATTATAGCTACTTTTTAATATAAATTAAACTTTAAATAGCACTTTCATACCATTGTTATCAATAATTAATCAGGTCAACTATACCTTTTTTTAAATGTAAAGTTTACAGATAAGCAGTTTCCCGTTACATTTAAAAACAGAGTAATTTACAATTGTACGTAATGTTACCATATTTAGCAAAATATTGGCTTTAATTAATGCTAAAACGTGTATTTTGTATTGCAAATGTGTTACATAAACGCCAGCGAATTGCCAGAGTGGATGTGTGTAGCTTTAATGCCCGGTACGTTTTGATGTAACCAGCCAATCATAAATTCTGAGCCCGGCTCTTCGCTGGCAATATGACCTAATACAATCAATGAAAGTTTATCACCTTTGGCTTGTGCATCCCGCACATATTCGGCAGTTTCCCATTCCGAAATCTCACCGCAAATCAGCACATCGGGCTTCTTGGTGCTCATTTCGGTGATTTGCCTTTTGCCGCCTGCCGCTCCCGGAAGCAACAACACTTTCTGGCAGCTTTGGGTTGGATTACCAATGTAGCGTACCTTTTCAATCTTTAGTTTCTTTTTCAGTGTTTCGATCAAAGAGCTTAACGAAGTAGAAGGGATGCTTAACAGGTTACCTGTTTCCGGTTTGTAGTAGCTTACCCAATCAAGCTGCTTTAATAAGCCTATGCCTACACCATCGGGTTTAAGACTGTGTATGGTATCGTGGTTGCGCCATACGGCTATGTTGTGCTTATCCAGCAGTTGTTTTTTGTACTGATATACATCATCGTTAGTTAACCAGGTGGTTTCATCGGCATGGTTATAAAAAGTTGGCTCGTGCGCTATTATAAAATTAGCCCCTAAGCTTATTGCCTTTTCAATAACGCCAATGGTGGCAAACATGGTAGTAACTATGCCGGTAACCACAATATCACGATTGCCCGATTTTAAGGTATCTACCGTATTAGGAAACGGAGCGCCGGGCACCTGTTTCATAAACAGGTCGATAATTTGCCCTACAGTTATGTTCTCTGCAGGCTTGGCAAGTGTGATAGCATCCGCAGCAAAAGGGGCCGACAGCAATGCTGCAGTACCCGCTAAAGCACTTAACTGGCCTATAAATTTACGACGGTCGGGATTATGGTTAATGGGAGAGGGGTTTGAATTCATGGTAATGATTGGGTTTGGTCAAAGATAGTACAGGCGAGTTAATTTCCGGATTTGTAATAATTGTGTGACATATTTATATCTTCGCATAAAATTTAAAGACCCCTAATCCGTGCAAAAACTTGCTAAGCTTATCACCAACAAACCTTTTGTATATTCTTTATGGTTTGGCCTAAGTCTATTTTTGGTAATTAAAGGCGTTTTAGCCCACCAGGGCTTTAACAATTACACCATATTTAAATATAACTTTTTAAATACCGTTCATCAGCATAACCTGTATGCTTACCAGCCCGAGCATTATTACGACCTGAACCACTACGGGCCCATATTTTCGATAATCATGGCGCCTTTTTCTTTATTACCGGATAGTATTGGGGTTATTTTATGGGTGCTGTTTAATGCATTCATCCTGTTTAAAGCTATTCAATTGTTGCCGCTAAAAAAAGACCAGTATGTTATTGTGCTTTTGCTGTGTGCGCATGAACTAATGACAGCATCGGCCAATGTGCAAAGTAACCCCATGATCGCAGCGCTGATCATTTTAAGTTTTAATTTTATAAAGCGGGAGCAGGATTTTTGGGCTGCATTGATGATAGCCCTCGGCGCATTTATCAAGCTTTATGGTATTGTTGGATTGGCTTTCTTTTTCTTTTCAAACAACAAACCCAAATTTGTTTTGAGTTTTATATTTTGGTCGGTAGTGTTGTTTGTTTTGCCGATGGCTATTTCATCACCTTCGTTTATTATCCAAACTTATCATGATTGGTATACCGATCTGGTGATCAAAAACTCGGGTAATCAACATTCGGTAATGCAGGAGATTTGTGTTACCGGTTTTATCCGCAGAATTTCTCACTATGAGGACCTCAAAAATATGTATGTAATAGGGCCTGCATTGGTGCTGTTTGGCCTTTCATACCTGCGTATAGGCGCTTATAGGGTTTTGGAATATCAGCGCCTCATCCTTTCGTCGGTGCTGATTTTTGCGGTGATATTTAGTAGTTCGGCCGAATCATCAACCTATATCATTGCTTTTGTTGGGGTAGCCGTTTGGTTTATGAATCTGAACCGTCCGGTAACCGGGTTTGAGATTTTCCTGCTGGTTTTGGCACTTTTGGTAACCAGTCTTTCTCCTTCAGACCTGTTTCCGTCTTTTATCCGCACTCAATATATCGTCCCTTATAAACTAAAATCGATACCCTGCTTTTTGATCTGGCTTAAAATAATTTACGAAACACTTACCAGGGATTTTGCCAAAAAAGAAGAATGTGCACTGAACCCGGCGAGGGTTTAAAAGTATCAGGATATACAGTAAAGATTAATTGATTGTATTTTTAATGTAAAAACTGGGAATTTGCGGGTTAACAAATAATTATTATTTATGTTTGTAACAGTATAGTTACGTTTGATGGGTTTTGCACTTTTCTGTTAAAATTACTCATGATAGTTACATTTTGTAATGATTTAGCGTAAAGTAATTTTAGCGTGCGTGAAATTGCAATCAAATATAAATTTTAATACCGCCTGTTACAATTAAAATTCCATAGTATAACTATGATATACCCTGCTGATAAAAAAATCTCTATTGTTATACCTTCTCACAACGAAGAAAAGAATATAAGTTATTTAATTGAGCAACTCCGCGAAACCCTTTCGCCTACGGGATATGCTTATGAGCTGATATTTGTTGACGACGGTAGCCGGGATAACACCCTGAATGAATTAAAGATCAATGCCGAGTTGCATCCCAATGTTTTTTACGTTGAGCTTTCGCGCAATTTTGGTAAAGATTATGCTCTTAAAGCCGGCATTGCAATGGCCAATGGTAATGCGGTTATAACCATGGATGCAGATTTGCAGCATCCGCCGCAACTGATTCTGAAGATGTTGAAACTTTGGGAAAATGGCTACGATATCGTTTACACCTATCGCGAAGGCGAAAACCCGCACGGCAAAGGGTATCAGAAAGTTACTTCAAAATTGTTTTACAAAGGCCTCAACATGCTTTCGGATATCAAAATGGAAAACGGCACTGCCGATTTCAGGCTGATTGACGAAAAAGTTGTAAAACAGCTTAAGCTCATTGATGAATACGAGATCTTTTTCCGCGGCATAATCAAATGGGCTGGATACAAGCAGGTAGGGATTCCTTATGTGCCATCAAAACGCCATACGGGCGAAGCAAGCTACTCATTTTCAAAATTGGTTAAACTTGCTGTAGGTAGTATTGTTGCTTTTAGTGCAAGGCCGCTTTACATCGTATCATTAATTGGCTTAACGGTTTCATCACTGGCTATTTTGTATATACCATATGTGCTGGTAAGCTACTTTTTGGGGTATGCAGTTTCGGGCTGGGCATCAATTATTGCTACGATAGCCTTTTTTGGCGGTCTTCAATTGCTTGTAATGAGCGTTATAGGGGTATACGTGGGCAAAATTTTTATGCAGTCAAAACATCGTCCGCATTATATTATCCGGTCATCAAATGTTGTTATTGTAGATAATGATTTTATTAGGATTTGATGTTGAGGAGTTTGATATGCCGTTTGAGTACGGTAAATCAATAACTTTTGATGAGCAGCTTGATATTTCAACAAAGGGTACCAACAAAATACTCGGTTTATTGAGGCAGAAAAACATAAAAGTTACCTTTTTTTGTACAGCTAATTATGCCATTAACAGACCCGGTATCATCAAGCAAATGGTTGCCGACGGGCATGAGATAGCATCGCACGGGTATTATCATTCAGATTTTAAAATAGAGCATTTAAGGCAGTCAAAACTGGCTTTGGAGGATATTTCCGGAACTGAAGTAACAGGTTTCCGTATGGCCCGGATGATGCCTGTTGACGAGGAGAAAATTGCAAAAGCCGGTTATGAATATAACTCATCTATAAATCCAACCTGGCTTCCGGGGCGGTATAATAATTTTGATAAACCACGCACCTGGTTTTATGATCATGATGTGCTGCAGATCCCGGCTTCGGTTTCGCCACTGATACGCTTTCCGCTTTTTTGGTTAAGCTTTCATAATTTGCCGTTGTCTTTATTGAAACGTATGGCTTCGGCAACCTATAAAAAAGATGGTTATCTGAACCTGTATTTCCACCCCTGGGAGTTTACCGATCTGCACGATAAAGAAAAGTTCGGTTTTCCGGGCTATGTTTCAAAAAACTCGGGGGAGGCTTTTGTCCGCAGGATAGGTGATTTTATTGATTGGGCAACAGACAGTGGTTACACCTTCGGACGCACAGACGGCTTTTGTGAAAGCATCAAAAACAAGAATAAACGAGAGCCCGCATTACATTAACAAGCTGTTGAGCAGCTTATAGCAAATCAATTTACTAATTGATTGTTATTTTCAGCATAAATTTGCATATTTGCACCGCAAAAAATTATATAGTATATTATGGGTTCGAAACCATATGTATATTTGTAATCAAAATGCGATGGTCCTATAGCTCAGCTGGATAGAGCAACAGATTTCTAATCTGTAGGTCTTTGGTTCGAATCCAAATGGGATCACAAAAGGGGAAAATCAAAATTTTCCCCTTTTTTATTTTCGCACAATTGTCAATCAGTATGTTAAGCACTTTGGCATCCAATGAAATCTGAAAAGTCTAATTTGCTCATTTTTGATATAATTATATTGCTACTTTTGTGTTAATGAAATGGTTTGCGATCATCTTAAGCTTGTATATGACCATTCTTGCAATGTTACCCTGCAAGGACAAAGATGATTTTTCGACCGTTGTTAATCGTACAGCAGTTAGCACCACTCACAAAAATGATCCTGGTTCTTGCCAGGAAACCTGCCCACCTTTTTGCAATTGTAACTGCTGTTCTACTTCACGTAACCTGGCGCGCACTTATACAGTACTTAACGTTTATGAGCAGCCCATTTCTCAAAACTATTCCGAACTGCGCGTAGAACCTTTGCGTGATCAGGCCCTTCCCATCTGGCAACCGCCCCAATTAAGTTAATACGCTCTTCTTTTTTTTGAATTAAACAGGCTGGCTTCGCTATGGCCTGTATTGTCGTATTATTTTATTGCAAATTCATGTTTAACAGAATTATTTCGTTCTCTGTACGGAATAAGGTGACGGTTGGTATACTGACACTTGTACTGGCGATCGCAGGCATCTGGTCTGCAATCAACCTGCCGGTAGATGCGCAGCCCGACATTACCAATAACCAGGTACAGATCATTACACAGGCGCCGACATTAGGCGCACAGGAAGTGGAGCAATATATTACCGCTCCTGTAGAACTCGCGATGGCTAACATTGCCGGTATCATAGAAAAACGGTCGATCTCTCGTTCGGGTATCTCCGTAATTACATTAGTATTTAAAGATAATGTGGATATTTATTGGGCGCGGGAACAGGTTGGCGCTCAATTAAAAGAAGCCGAAGACAATATCCCGCGGGGAGCAGGTGAACCATCATTGGCCCCCATCACTACCGGTCTCGGTGAGATTTACCAATATAGCATCCACACTCAAAAAGGATACGAAAATAAATATACCGCTACTGACCTGCGTACCATCCAGGATTGGCTGGTGCGGACACAATTGGCTGGTACTGTTGGTGTAGCGGAGGTTAGCGGCTGGGGCGGTTATGTGAAGGAATACGAGGTAGCTCTTGATAATGACAAGCTTAATTCTTTCGGCGTGACTATTCCGGAAGTTTATAACGCTTTACAAAAAAATAATGAAAACACCGGCGGTTCCTATATCGAACAGCAAAGCAATGCTTATTTCATCCGCGGTTTAGGCCAGGTTAAAACGCTCGATGATATCGGCAAGGTCGTCATTAAAAACAGTGGTGGTACGCCTATACTCGTAAGGGATGTAGCTGCCATACAAATGGGCACAGCTACACGTTATGGTGCAGTGACACGCAACGGTGAAGGCGAAGTTGTTGCCGGCGTAACGCTGATGCTCAAAGGCGAGAACTTCAGTCAGGTGATCAAAAATGTGAAAGAACGCATGGTTCAGATACAAAAGTCCCTTCCCGAAGGCGTTGTCATCGAGCCGTTTATTGATCGTACCGAACTCGTAGGCCGTGCTATTGATACCGTTAAGCGCAATTTATTAGAGGGTGCGCTGATTGTGATCTTTGTATTGGTGCTCTTATTAGGTAACCTTCGTGCTGGTTTAGTGGTTGCTTCGGTGATTCCATTGGCGATGCTGTTTGCCTTTTTGTTGATGAGGTTATTCGGTGTATCGGGCAACTTAATGAGCCTGGGCGCGATAGACTTTGGTTTGATCGTAGATGGCGCAGTAATCATTGTGGAAAGCGTAGTACATCATATCACTGCCGGGAACTATACCAGGGAAAATATCAAGGAACTTTCGCGTGATCAGATGAACGGGGAAGTACACGGCAGTGCAGGCAAGCTGATGCAGTCGGCGGCCTTCGGTCAGATCATTATCCTGATCGTTTATCTGCCTTTGTTATCCCTTGTCGGAATCGAGGGCAAGATGTTCCGGCCGATGGCAGAAACCGTGGCTTTTGCCATTTTAGGTGCCTTTATCCTTTCCCTCACTTATGTACCGATGGCCAGCGCTTTGTTCCTGAGCCGTAAAACCGAACATAAACCAAATATCTCCGACCGGATCATCGGCTTTTGTCAGCACGTTTATCAAAAGGCCCTGATAGGTATGCTCCGTTTTAAAGTTTTAACTATAGCCATTGTGTTCGCTATTTTCGGTATTGCCATCTGGGCATTCAGCCGGATGGGCGGCGAGTTTATCCCAACGCTGGAAGAAGGCGATCTCACTGTTGAGATTTCCATGATGCAGGGCACTTCGTTAACCGAAGTAGTTAAATCTTTTAGCAAGGCGGAAAAATTGTTGAAAGACCGTTTCCCGGAGATCAGGCAAGCCGTTACGCGCATTGGGAGCTCGGAAATACCAACCGACCCAATGCCGATGGAACGCGGCGATATGATGCTGGCCATGAAGCCCAAAGCGGAATGGAAAACCGCCAAAACCCGCGAACAGATGATGGCTAAAATGGAAGAAACGCTGGCCGGGTTACCGGGTATTCATGCTTCCATATCACAACCCATGCAGATGCGCTTTAATGAACTGATGACCGGTATCCGTCAGGATGTGGCTATTAAGATATACGGCGATGACCTGGACGAACTGGCGTCACAGGCGAATAAGATTGCAGCGGATATCAAGCCCGTCAAAGGTGTATCAGACATTTTTGTAGAAAAAGTGAGCGGCCTGCCACAGATACAAGTCAACTATAACCGGGATAAAATGGCGCAATATGGACTGAACATCAGCGATGTAAATATGATCCTGAAAACCGCCTTTGCGGGCAGCATTGCCGGTGTTGTCTTCGAGGGCGAAAAGCGATTTAATATGGTGGTGCGTCTGAACCGTGGCCTGCGTGAAAATATCAGCAGCGTGCAGAACCTCCTCATCCCGCTTGCATCGGGTAATAAAGTACCACTTAACCAGGTTGCCGATATTGACTTTCAGGAAGCTCCCTCGCAGATCTCCCGCGAAGATGGCAAGCGCCGCATCTACGTAGGTTTCAATGTGACAGGCCGGGATGTACAATCCACGGTGACAGAGATACAGCAAAAACTTGATAAGAGTTTAAAACTGCCATCAGGTTATTATTTGTCGTATGGCGGGCAGTTCCAAAACTTACAGGCGGCAAGGGCAAGGCTATCCATTGCCGTACCGGTAGCACTGTTATTTATACTGGTATTGCTGTGTGTAACTTTCCGCTCGGTCAAAGAAAGCCTGCTCATTTTTACCGCTGTGCCTCTGGCTTCTATCGGCGGTATCGCGGCGCTACTCATTCGCAATATGCCTTTCAGTATCTCCGCCGGCGTGGGCTTTATTGCCTTGTTTGGAGTTGCAGTACTAAATGGTATTGTACTCATCGGTTATTTCAATCAGCTCAAAGACGAAGGTATGGATGATATTTATCAGCGCGTATTGGAAGGTACCAAAACAAGATTGCGCCCGGTATTGATGACTGCGGCGGTAGCCTCGTTAGGTTTCCTGCCGATGGCTTTATCATCCAGTGCGGGCGCCGAAGTGCAAAAACCACTGGCAACTGTGGTGATTGGCGGCTTGATGACAGCCACCCTCCTAACGTTATTCGTGTTACCTTGCCTTTATCTGTTGTTCAACCGCAACACAATAGCTACGGGTAAAACGGGCAAGGTATTAGGTGTGCTGGTTATTGGTTTTTGTTTGTTTGCCGGTAGCACAAAGGCACAAACCAAGCCTGCTTTAACGCTGGATAGCGCCATCAGCCGGGCTTTACAAAATAACCTGGAGGTACGTTCGGCGAATTTATCAATAGAGCAATCTAAATCGCTGAAAGGCGCGGCATTCGATTTGCCAAAGACCGAACTGATACTTACACAAGACCCGACCAGCGGCGGTAATATCGATAATGGATTAAGTATAAGCCAAAACATTGCCTGGCCGGGATTATATTCCAATCAACGTAAACTTGCGTATCAGCAGATTAAATTGGCCGAACATTCAGGACGGGTAACCCAAGCCGAAATAACCCGGCAAGTGCGAAACGCATGGTATGCTTACCTGCTCAGCCGCGAAACCCTGCGTGTACTTAACTTCCAGGATAGCATTTATAATGGCTTTGTACAGCGGGCGACAGTTCGTGTTAAAGCCGGTGAGGCTTCCAACCTCGAATTGATCTCGGCCAAAAACAGGTATCAGGATGTGCAGGTATCGAAAATCAGCGCACAAGCTGACCTGAGTACTAATGAACTGGCTTTAAAACGCTTGTTGAACACGGTTGAACCATTGGTTGTTGCTGAAAGCGATATAGCTTTAGCCTTGCCCGGTTTATCGGATACGGTGAATACCGCAGCTAACCCGCAAACGATATTAGGTTTACAGCACATAGAGGTTGCAAAAGCTAAGGCGGCTGTAGAACGCTCCAAATTGATGCCTGATATCACATTGGGATATACCCGGCAGTTATTAGTCGGCGCTTTCAATCCCGCTAATATTAATCGCAATTATTCACCTGGTACGCGCATTGGCGGTTTTCAGATAGGTTTGGCTTTGCCGGTGTTCTGTGGTTCTTACCATTCACGTATCAAGTCGGAAAAGATCGGTGCGCAGATCGCTGAAGCAAACTTACAGCAGAAACGATTAGAATTAAGCATACAATACCAGCAGGAGCTACAACAATACCGAAAATATCAGCAGGCAGCAGTTTATTATACCGCCACGGGCCTGAAACAGGCTGACGAGCAATTACGCATTGCACAGGTATCGTTTAAATTAGGCGAGATTGGCTATATAGAATATATCCAAAACATATCAGCGGCTATACAAACCCGCTTGGGCTATCTCGAAACTTTAGGCAGGCTGGACCAGTCGGCTATTCAATTACAATTTTATCAGGGACAATAATCATGAACATCAAAATATATACAGCGGTAATTATCACCGCAATGCTGCTGGCAAGCTGTTCAGGCTCATCCGGCGAAAAAGAAAAAGACAATGGAAAAGCCGTATCGAAAGAGGCGAAGCCATCAAAACCGAATGGATTAGAACTCACTGCGCAGCAAATGAAAAATGTGGGTATTGAGATTGGGCCTATCCCGCAAAAGAACCTCGATGCAGTGATCAAGGCGAGCGGACAATTGGCGGTACCGCCGCAGAACAAAGCCGACGTGAGTTTGCTATCGGGCGGCTTGATCAGCCACATCAGCGTATTGGAAGGCCAGCAGGTTCATAAAGGCCAGGTGTTGGCCGCTGTGAATAACCAGGAACTCATCAAGATCGAACAAGACTACCTGGCAGCAAAAAATAACTTTACTTATGTGGCTGCCGAGTATGATCGCCAGAACCAGTTACAAACAGCCGGCGCAGGTACGGGCAAATCCTATCAATCCGCTATGGCGACTTATAAGGCCGAACAGGCACGATTAAAGGCTTACGAAAGTCAATTGAAGCAATTGAGTATCTCACCCGAAAAGATCAGCAGCGGCAGCATAGTTTCCAGTTTTCCGGTTATTTCGCCGATTAGCGGCACGGTTGGAAAGATCACGGCGAACACGGGCACCTACGTGCAACCCGGCACTTCTATCATGGAGGTGGTGGATAATTCCAAGATACATTGCGACCTGATCGTATTTGAAAAAGACCTGATGGCTGTAAAAATGGGCCAGAAAGTGGATTTTCAGTTAACGAATCAGCAAAACATGGTGATTACCGGTCGCATCAACGGCATTAATAAATCCTTTGAAAATGAAAGCAAGGGGGTGATCGTTCATGCGGAGATTGATAACCGGGAGCATCAGAACCTCATTCCCGGCATGTACGTGACCGCGCTGATCAGTACCGGCAGCAAAATGACACCGGCATTGCCTGCTGAAGCAGTAGTGCGTACTGCCGGAAAGCAATACATCTTCGTAATGACCGGGCAAAATGCCAATCGCTACGCTTTCAAAAAAGTGGAAGTGGCGACGGGTACCAGCGAGTTAGGCTATATCGCAGTCATCCCGATGACCGACCTGCCAGCCAATGTGAAAGCGGTTACCAAAGGGGCTTTCTATCTGGAATCCAGGCAGTCGGGCAGTGACGATGAAGATTAAAACAGACGACCATGTAACAGCCTATGTTGCGCTGGTGGCCGAAAGCAGCCATTTTCCCATCGCTGTTATTCGCAGTGCATGTCGGGTGATCAGGCAAAATCCGTTTATATCAAACTGATTTTTCTGTAAATCTGCAAACAGTGCGGTCGCTATTTTGTCGTGATAATTGGAATAACATGCAATAAATCATCAAAATAGCGACCGTGCTTTTCTATATGACCTGGAATATATACTGGAGCTTGGTGCTTGGTTTTATACTTTCATTACTGGTGAGGGCGTTCATTTCCATCGAAAAATATCCGGTGACTTAGGTAAGGACACTGTCTGTGCGCTCAGCCCGTCAACATTTTAGCGCTATATCTTCGTCCTGTTCTTACCTTGTGGTGTCGATGATGCGAATATCAGCATAAAGGCTGTTCTCATTAGCCGTTCCTTAACATTTCTGCATATTCATTCGGCAATGGGCTGTCTTCAACTGCTTTTGCCGCTTTCTCGATATCATATTCAAAACGGATAAATTCAACCTGTACACTGTCTTTATCTTTGATCGAACTGTTTTCGTTGATATGCAGCAGCACATAACCGCCCCGAGGGTCTTTATCTTTCGGTTTGCCGACCGAGCCGATGTTAATGGCATGACGGTAATGCCTATCTTCTGCGATCACCGAAGGCAATATCCTGTGATATGGCTGATGGGTATGCCCAAAACACATGATATCCGCATCGGCTTGCTCCATAATCCGGATCAGGCTTTTTTCGTCGCGGTCTTCAAACAGGTATTCATTCACCTTGCGCGGGCTGCCGTGAACCAGCAGCACATTGAGCTTGTCATGATTTAACTGAAACTCCAAACGGATATGCGCGGGCAAGGTACGCAAATAAGCCCGCTGCTCGTCTTTTACAACCTCGTTGGTATAAGCAATAGATACATTACCCAAAGCTTTTTCTTCTTCGGTTTTATAGGCGCAACCGCAATCATCGCTGTGACGGCCAATCCCAAAATCATAGTTGCCCGTAATAGTCGGGATATTGCGTTTACGGATTTCGTCGATCACTTCGTTAGGCCAGATATTGTAGCCTACCAAGTCGCCCAGGCAATAAATGGCATCGGTATTACGGGTTGCCACATCGGCAAAAAAGGCTTCTAAGGCCGGAAGATTGGCATGGATATCGGAGAAAAGTGCAATTTTCATTATTCTACGGCAGTTAAATTTTTAGACGTGTAATATTTTTTACGGAAGTAAAAGGCAAGGTTTACCAATGCGATCAGGGCGGGCACTTCTACCAGTGGCCCGATCACCCCGGCAAATGCTTCACCGGAGTTAATGCCGAATACGCCAATGGCTACAGCAATCGCCAGCTCGAAGTTATTGCCCGTAGCAGTGAACGCTATCGAAGTGCTACGTGAATAATCGGCACCAAACGATTTGCCCAGGAAAAACGCGATCACGAACATGATGGCAAAGTAAATCACCAGCGGGATAGCGATCCTCACAACATCCATCGGTATTTGCACGATCAGGTTACCCTTAAGGCTGAACATTACTACAATGGTAAAGAGCAAGGCGATCAGGGTTATCGGCGAAATGAACGGTACGTATTTGGTTTGAAACCATTCTTCACCTTTGATTTTGATTAACGTGTAACGGCTGATAACGCCTGCTGCAAACGGTATCCCTAAATAAATACCCACACTTTTGGCAATCTCGCCAATGGTGATGTTCACCGCCAATCCTTGCAATCCGAACAATGGCGGTAATACCGTAATGAATAGGTAAGCATAAACGCTGTATAGCAATACCTGGAAGATGCTATTTAAAGCGATTAATCCTGCGGCGTATTCACGGTTGCCCTCGGCCAGTTCATTCCATACCACCACCATCGCAATACAGCGGGCAAGGCCAATCAGGATCAGTCCGATCATATAAGCCGGATGATCCCGCAGTAAGGTGATTGCCAATACAAACATCAGTACCGGGCCAACGATCCAATTAAGCACCAGTGAGGCGCTTAATACTTTAGTGTCCTTGAAAACCTGCCCCATGTTCTCGTATTTCACTTTGGCAAGCGGCGGGTACATCATCAGGATCAGGCCAATCGCTAATGGGATATTGGTCGTCCCGCTTGAAAAGGAATTGATAAATCCGGATGACGAGGGAAAGCAATAGCCAATCCCTACGCCAATTGCCATGGCAAGGAAAATCCAGAGGGTTAGGTAACGATCAAGGAAACCTAATTTTTTACGTTCGGCCACGGGGGCGCAGTTGTTTGCTAACATGTGATTTACCGGGTGGTTAATGTTTTAAATTTGTTCCGATCATAATTTATTAAATTACTTATTGCATTAAAGCAATATTGCGATTGATGTTGGCAAAAAAAAGCTTAACAACAACTGTCATCACAATTTACCTCGACAAAAAAGCTTGCAAGCAGCGTTCTGTATTTTGACCAGGTTTGATCGTTGATACAGTAACACATGCTGGTGCCTTCTATTTTTCCTTTGATAATCCCCACGTCTTTAAGCTCTCTCAAATGTTGGGAAATTGTCGGTTGTGCAAGGCCAAGCAGATCGACCAGATCGCTTCCTATACATTCATTGGCTTTGATCAGGTGTTCAATAATTGCAATACGGGCAGGGTGCGCCAATGCTTTTAACATTACCGCCAGCTCATTTTGTGCGTCTGTAAAATTTGCTGTTTTAGTTACTCCCATATTGCAATATTGCGATTAATTGATGAAATAAAAAAGCGTTTGCCGATTCATTTTTTCAACCGTTCCGTTCTCATGCCACATGCTCTTTTACAAAGTCTGCTGAAAAGATTTTAATCGTATCCCTTACGTCGCGGAACTTATCCATGATTTCTTCCGGTGTGCCTGTCGCTTTTGCAGGATCGGGAAAATTTTGATGGAAACGCTGCACATTGCCAGGGAAAAACGGGCAGGCCTCATTGGCGTTATCACATACGGTAATCACCATATCAAACGGAATGGCTGCGTATTCGTCCACATGGTTTGAAGTGTGTTTGGTGATATCAATGTGATCTTCGGCCATCACCTGTATGGCTTTGGGATTAACGCCATGTGTTTCGATTCCGGCACTATAGATATTTGCCTTATCCCCGGCATAAAACCTTAAATAACCTTCAGCCAACTGGCTACGGCAGCTATTACCCGTGCATAGTACTAAAATGTTCTTCATGTTCTCTCCTTTAGTTGATCCCTGTAACTTTACTTCTTCTTTCCAGTAGCAATACGTTGCGCCATATACCGTTCATCTTGCCGACCTTTTCCCGGTAACCGATTTGCCGAAACCCGTGCTTTTCATGTAAAGCAATGCTTGCGGCGTTTTCAGGAAAGATCCCGGCTTGTAGCGTCCAGATGTTTTGCGCTTCGGTATCGCCGATCAGTTTTTCGAGTAAAGCCGACCCGACTTTTTTCCCCTGATAGTTTGACCCTACATAAACACTCACTTCGGCGACACCGGCGTAAACGCAGCGGCTTGAAACCGGTGTTAAAGCAACCCATCCGGCTATCTTGCCATCAATCTCGGCAACGAAACGGTGTTTTTCCATGTGCGCTTTATTCCATGCAGGGCCATTAGGGGCGCTCGTTTCAAATGTAGCATTCCCGGTTGCAATCCCTTCCTGGTAGATACGAAGAACGCTTTCCCAGTCTCTTGCGGTCATCGGTCGTATTTGCATCATTGTGGTTTTAAAGTGATAAGTGACAGAAATCGGTTGGTTATTAGCAGCAGCCCGAGCCAGGTGCGCAGCTTCCCGCTGCAACGGCAAGGTTTTTCAGTTCAACTTTTTGTTTTGCAGGTGCAGGCGTGCAGCATTCTTCGCCTTTATCATTTGTGCCGCAGCTTCCGCCTCTTGTAATAGCTTTGCATTGAACGGCATCCGGGCGCAGGTCAACAATCAGATTATTGCCATCAATGATAAACCCGCCGGGGAACATTTGGCGGATATCAAATTCAGAGTTTCCAAACTCGATTTTAACCGTTCCATGCGGATTAAGCGGTAGTGATTTTTCAACAATAGCCACAATAGATAGCGCCTTGCTTACTTTCATTGATCTTTCCTGCTGCTCGTTTTCAGGTTCCCAAAGTTGTACGATGATCTCTGTCCAGCTATTCATCACGCCGCCGCAATCAACAGAAACAATCGGGGCCTGTTTGATCTCGGTAATGTGGTAAGAGGCATCAACCCATTTGTTTTCTGCATACTGGAACTGCAAATTCAGATCGGGGTTCTTTACCAGTTCTTCTTTGAACTGGCTCCAGTTAAGGCTATCTGTTTTGTTCATGCTTAGTTCTCCCTTACTTGTTTTATTGTAATATTACGATTGATTTGTTCAAATTTTTTTAGCAGCAGGATTTGGCTTTACTGTATGACTGCATAAACTGGCCTAACTGATTTTCCAGTTTTTCCCAGGCTTTCGGTTCGATACAGTAACATACGCTTACACCCTCAATGGTGCCTTGTATCAGCCCGGCGTTTTTCAGTTCTTTTAAATGCTGTGATATTGTCGGCTGTGCCAAACCCAGTTCATCAACAAGATCGCCGCAAATACACGCATTGGTTTTGATCAGATATTGCAGGATGGCAATACGGGCGGGGTGCGCCAATGCTTTCAGCATGGTAGCCAGCGCGTTTTGCTCATCGGTGAATATTTCTGTTTTTGTAAGTCCCATGAATATATATATCGCAATATTACGATTGATTATTGGAAATTGCAATAGCTATATGAATTCAAATAAAAAAATTGAATATAAACAGCACTTTCGAAATTTAAATGCGCTGCTATATAAACAGCGAATTAACAACAAAAGGGGCGATGGATGTAAATCTGTCGCCCCTTTTTAATGATTTAATGACCTCTACAGGTCGCTCAGCAGATCCAGTTTCTTGGCGTTATATTCTTCCTGCGAGATAAGGCCGTTATCAAACAAGGTTTTTAGCTTTTTTAATTTTTCGGTAAGCTCATCCGGTTTAGCAGCCGGGGCTGGTGCAGGTGCTTCCTGTACTACCGGCGCTGGTGTAGCAACAGGTGCAGGTGGTGTTACCGGTGCAGCAGGCGCAGTGTAGCCATTTTGTTGAGAAAACGGTTGCGGAGATGCAGGCGGTACAAAAGCGCGTGCAGGCGAGTTCTCTAATTGGATAGCGCCCGATTCGGCACGTTTTTGTTCAAGCTCACGCTGGCGGCGGGCTTCACGTTCCACTTCCTTACGCTCCTGGGCGTACTGGTACAGTTTACGTCCCTGAACCTTGGGCAGGTAATCAACGGCCATTTCGGCTCCGCCTGTAGTCCTCACGCTGAATACGGCACCAATGATCTCTTCTTTGGTATGTACGTCAACAATATCTTTCCAAACAAAATCAACAAACTTAATGGATAAACCCAGATTGGCCGGGGTAAAAAACAATACACGTTTGTTGGTTATAGCTATACAGTCGGGAAAAAGGTTAACCAGCGGTTTTTTCTGAACGGCTATGTAAATAATCTCCTCACCGGTTGACAGCAGGTCAACAAGACGCGAATAAACCTTTTCAACTGCTTTGGGATCCTGTTCCTCTGTTAAAAATTTCTCAATCATGTTTTTAGCATTTATGATGCGCGCAAAAATAACAATTATACCTGTTAAAGATTCAAGAATCAGGCGTTAAGCCTCAAGAAAAAATCTTATTCAACAATTTTCCTGGCTCTTAATTCTTGACTTCCTGGTTCTCAACAAATATTAGGCTATCAGCAAATTACAGCCGCGAATGTCCGACTGGTCAAAGCGGCCCAATACCTCAAAGGAGCCATCAGCGTAAATCCGGCCCAAATCCTGTGTGGCAATAAAGGCACAGGAGTTTATATTTGCCAGGTCAATAACGCTGATACCGCCTGTCTTATTAGTTTGTAACGTGCTCAGCGGATCGTTAGTATCGCGGATAATGATCTTCATCCAAGGGGGGCAATTAAAAATACCATCACCTTTGGAGTAGGCTTGTGACAGCAGTTCGGTCATTCCATATTCAGAATGGATGTGTTTTACACCAAAGCCTTTACCTAAAATATCATGCAATTCCTCGCGGATCATCTCTTTTCTGCGGCCTTTCATACCGCCGGTTTCCATTACAACAAGCTCAGGAAAGTTAACCTGGTAGTTTTCAATAAAATCGAGCAAACCGAAAGTTACGCCTATTAAAAGCGTAGGCTTCCCGACCGCCTGTTGCTTTTTAAGCTGATGAAACAGCTCGTCGTGATTATACAAAAAGAAGCCACTATCAGGATTATTTGATTGCTTTATAAGGTCATCAACCATATAAATGAGCGATGAGCCTTCGCGTTCCAAGTAGGAGGGGAGCAGGGCTAAAACGGTATAATCCCTGATATCGCCATAAAAGAGCTCGAATGCATTACGAAAACTATCCTCGTACCAGGATGGGTCTGTTACCCTATGGCTGCTGGTGATCATGCCGGTAGTGCCCGAACTGGTGAACGTAACCTCAACCGGTTCATCTGTACTTAATACAGTATGCGATTTAAAAAACTCAATAGGTAGAAATGGGATCTGTTGGTAAGATATAACTGATGCCGGATCAATTTTTAATCCCTCAGTAAACTGCCTGTAAACCGGGTTATGCTTTGCCTGGTAATTGAAAACCTGCAAGGCGGTTGCGTTAAATTGCTCTTCGGTACTGATAGAAAATACCTGCTGTTTACCGGGTTTGTTCATTGGGGGCAAAGATAAGAATTTAGAATATGCAGATGTGCGGATTTCAGATGTGCAGATTATCTGGACCGGGATTAAATGGATTTTTCAGATTAATTTTTATCAGCTGTTATCCTTCATGTATCTGACGAATCCTTTAATCCCCAAAATCATGGTTCAAACACCGCAAGTTTCGGGTTGAAGTACTTCGTTCGCCACCCGACCTTTGGCGTATCAAAAACAATAATCATGAACACATTTAAAATTGTACCCCTGCCCAAATCATTTGCACAAAAAATAAGGACTACCATGACTGACGACTTTGGAGGCGAAGTGGTTGAACAGTTAGCCACCGGGCTTGGGCCCTGCCGGGTTTCGCTTAAACCGTTTGAACGTAATGTTGATAAGCGCCTTTTATTGAAACATTCACCTTTTGAAATTGAAAATGCCTATAACCAACCGGGGCCGGTTTTTATCAATGCTGCGGATGTTGAAGAATATAGCGATATCTATCGCTTCCCGCCCGAAATTAAGGCTAACAAAAAAAGTTTTCCGCTGTCGCTGATTGGTTACAGCAAGGCACAGCAAATGGTTTTAACCCGGCTTGTTGGTGATGCCGATGTGGATGAACTGATATCTGAAATATTTGCCGAAAATGCTCATGTTGAATATTTGCATGCCAGAAATGCACAGGCATGCTGTTTTATATGCAAAATTGAGCGTGTTTGACTTTGAGATTACATAAAATTAAAAAACAAGTACGTGTTTTGGGGGTTATTTTAGTATAGAAGCAGATAACAATTAATCATATTAACCATCCATCCCCATGAAAACATTAAAATTTTTGAGACTCCCGGTTTTGTTAGGTCTCTTTTTTGTAATGATATCGGCAAAACCTGCCGATGACGACAGTAAGCAAACGGAGCGCATCCATAACGCGTCAAATGTGCTGAAAGAGTTTGCCAAGATGAAGGAAAGTATCCCTCATCAGTTATTGGAAGAATACGAAGGTATTGTGATCATCCCGAAAATGATCAACGCCGGTTTTGGTATTGGCGGTAAACGCGGGAAAGGTGTAGCTATGGTAAAATTAGGTAACGGCAAATGGAGCGACCCTGTATTTGTTACCTTAACGGGCGGTAGCTTCGGTTTACAGATTGGCGTGCAATCGGTGGATCTGGTATTGGTGTTCCGTAACAAAGGCGTGCTGACCAAAGTTAAAAACGGCGATTTTACTATCGGCGGCGATATTTCGGCAGCGGCAGGCCCGGTTGGCCGCAGTTCAACAGCAAGTACCGACTATAAACTGCAGGCCGAGGTTTATTCTTATTCGCGCAGCAAAGGCTTATTTGCGGGTATAAGCATTAACGGTTCAAACCTTGGTATAGATAAAGACTCAAACGCCGCTTACTATGGTGCAAAAGCAACCTCACAGGATATTTTTGCCCAGGCAACCAGCCCTACCGAAGCAGTTAAAACATTAAAAGAAACATTGGCTTCGTTTTAATTAAAAACGTATCCGTAACAAAAATGCCCGTGCTTTTTAGCCGGGCATTTTTTGTTTTAATGCTTTTGAAATGCCCGCTTGAGCAATAAGCCCGAAAGCGCCGACATCCCGCCAACCAAGCCACCTAAAACACCTGTTACTACCAGTATATAGGCCCAGCCGGGTAAATGAAATAAGTGGGCTATCCTGGTAGCCATGATGTGATCATTAGGAACGCTTTTAAAAAGTGCTAATACTACCCACACAATTAAAACGGCTACAAATGCCTGCCAAAAGGAACTTTTTGCTGTGGTGCCTATAAAAAGTGCTGTTAAAAAAGAGATGACGGCAACTATCCACCAGGGCAAAAAATATCCGCTGGCAAATGAAAGGATAAGTATGATGAGGAATAACATATTGCTATTATTTACCGGTTAATGTGTACGTTGATTTAATGCGGGGCGATTGTTCACTGGCCGATTGCATGAAAAGAAGTTCTTTCAATTTACCTTCATTCCAAGTTTTGAACATATCGTTGTAAAAGAAACTGCCGGGGTTACCTGATTCACCACCGGGGAAAATACCGTAGCCTTTTACCTTTGGCCCCATTTGTACTACCATACGCCACGATGGGCCATGGTTATCATTTAAAGCGTTAACGGTTGAGCCTGTGCCGTCCGACTCAAAATTTCCTGAGCTAAAAGCCGGCTGGCGCGATAGGCTGGCAATGTCCATTTTTTTATATTTTCCCCATCGCCAGTTTGCCCCTGGTTTTCTGCATCGGCTGGTAATTTCTTTTACTGCAGCTGCAAAAGCTCTATTAACTATATCTGACGCTGTTTCCTTTGCCGGTGTGCGGATGTCATCAAACCATTTGGAACCGGGTTCCTTTAATAGCAATCGTTCGGTACGGTCCATTGATGGGAAGTTGTTTTGCAGGTTCTTATCTGCAAAATCATCGGCCCATATAGCATTATACAGCTGCGACCACCAATCGCCAAATACAGTAGCGCCTATTGAATTGGCCGAAACGTTTTTGTTCCACTTGATAACCTCATGGTATGCAAAAAGTTGCGTAGCATCAAGTTTGGTCGGATCAATGTATTTAAGCATAGCTGGTAAAATATCCTGTGCCCGGATGCTGTACACATCGGTTTGCAGGATGCGCATACTGTCTACAGTAGCTTTGGTCATAACCGACAGCCTATCGTTAATACGTTTGCCGCGTTCGTACGATGCAAAAGACCAATCGATATAATATGGATAAGTAGGATCTGTTGATGATTGATTAGCCGAACTTACAAAACCGCGCGGCGGATTTTTAACTGTGGGGTCATGTTCAAATGGTATCCAACCATGCCAGTCATCGGCAGGATCAGTGCCGTCTAAAATAAATTTACCCTGATCTTTGTATTTAAGCGGATACTTACCGTTGGGAGTAATGGCAATATCATCTTTGCTGGCAAAAACAAAATTTGATGCCGGGGCGCTGAAAAAGGTAAGTGCTTTGCGGTAGTCGTCATAATTTTTGCCTGTGTTGAGCAGGTACATAGCCATGAGTTCGTTTGATGGCTCATGCGCTATCCATCGCAGCGAATGCCCTACAGGAACAAAATCTGCCCCGTCGGATTTTTGGACATCATTTTGATAAACAACCGGACCGTGATGGGTATAAACAACCGTATCATAAACTGGCTTTTGGCCAAGCACATCAATTTTTTCTATGCGGCGTGTGGTTTTATTCCATTGGTTGTTATACCAGTATTCGTCCATTTTTGCGTCTCTGAATTTTTCCTGGTACCAGTCCAATACATCAGCATCAACATTGGTAATGCCCCAACTGATATTATTGTTAAACCCTAAAATAACGCAGGGAGCCCCCGGTAACGATACACCATAAACATTTATGCCCGGAGCAGAAAGCTGTATTTGGTACCAGATAGAAGGCAAAGTAAGGTTAAGGTGCGGATCATTAGCCAAAATAGGATAGCCACTTGCTGTTTTACTGCCGGCTACTGCCCAGTTATTGCTACCTATACCTTCAACACGGGGCCTGGTATTGGCACTGTCGGTCATACTGGCCAAAAAATGTGCGGACGGTTGGGGGATAGGCAGGGGTTTAAAATAATCCCATTTTGTTCCTACCGGGATAATTGGATCCTCGTGCATAGGATAATCCGGGAAGAGATCATTGGTAGTAGCCGGGCCAAATTTCCGTAGAATGTTGGTCATGGCAAATTCATTTGAACCACCGGCCAATGTTTCAGACATCAGCTTGAGTAAAAATGCGCAGTTGACAGGCTTCCAGTCTTCAGGAGCATAGTTAAGCAGCTTAAACTCTATAGGGTAATCTCTTGGGCTTAGCTGGTGAATGTAACTGTTAATACCATCGGTATAAGCCAGTATCATCTCCCTGATTACTGGGTCGGCCATCATTGCTTTTATTGTTTTTTCAGCACCGTAAACCATGCCCATTCGGCGGTGATAGCGGTCAATATCCAGTACTTTGGGGCCAATAACTTCGGCCAGCCTGCCTGCAGCCTGGCGGGTTTGGATATCCATCTGCCATAAACGATCGGTAGCGGTCATGTAGCCCTGGGCAAAATACAGGTCGTGCTTATTCTCAGCAAAAATGTGCGGGATGTGGTTCTCATCAAACTTAATGGTAACCTTACCTTGCAGGCCTTTAAGTTTCAGATCACGGGTTAGCAAAATGTTTTTACTTTCTGCGTTTTGCCAAAAACCATCGGCCGGACTCAAAAATTTCCCCAATGGCGGCACAACGCCTAATTTGGTTTGCAGTGCCCATATGAGCAGTAATGTTAAAAATATGGATATGAATGCCTTTGTAAACTTCATTGTTGGTGATATGCCCCTAAAGTTAACCATTTAGGCTGCATATTCAAGCTTTGGCTTACGCTTATGGTAATGTTTTTTAGGTTTCTGTGTTTGAAGTGAATCTGTTTTGGGTTGTTTCTTTTCCCTGCGGAAATCCCAGGGAGGGGTAGGGTTCGCATCCTGCCATAAGCCAAGTTTATTTGTACGGGCCTGTTGCTCCAGGGTGGACAGTTCGGAGTTTTTGGAGTAGGCTTTGTATTGCCAGGCATAACCGTTTTTTACCAATGCATAATTTACGTTGGTGCCGTCGGTAAGCACAACCTGTGCCACGGTACGGCCATAGCGGTCACGCTCATTGCCGACTAATTTCACTTCTTTGCCAAAGCACAGGTCGGAAGTGAATTTTTTAGCTGCCTGTCCAAAGGCCTGTGATTTTTCGGGGCAATCAATCTCGGCAAGCCTGACGGTAAGCTGCTGATTGTCGCTGGTAAGTAAACCTAACGTATCGCCGTCTTTCACTTTAACAACTTTATAAATATCAGCATCGGGTTGTTTGGTGTTGTTGGGATTACAGCCCCATAAAATCAAAAGAACAAACAGAAGGGCGGAGTACTTTTTTAGCATGCGATTTTAATGTGCAGATTCCAGATGTGCAAATATGCAGATTGATGTGCAAATTTCAGATGTGCAAATGTGCAGATGAATTTATTGAAGTGCGGATTTCAGACATAAATGATTAGTAAATCTATAATTTGAATTTTCCTACATCTGCACATTTGTAATTTGCACATCTGGAATCTGCCATCTGAAGTTAATTACTTTCCATGCAAACTCAGCGAATTGCCGTCCGGATCTTTAACTGTTGCAAACCTGCCCCATGGTGTTTTTTCAGCATCGGCCACTTCAAGGCCTTTTGCTCTTAGCTCTTCTATTTCTTTGTCCAGATCGTCGGTTTTAATTACAAAACCGCGTACACTGCCTGCGGGCATTTCCGGGAACCAGTTTACCAGTGTGATGGAAACCGGCGAGCCGGGGAATGACATCTGGATCCAGGTTTGATTTTCAAAATTGGCTTCAACCATAATCTCGAAACCTAATTTCAGGTAAAAGGATTTGGCTGCCTGCTGATCGGTTACAGGAATGGAAATAATTTCGATAGATTTCATTTGTTTAGCGTTGATGGTTTATATCGGTTAGGTTTAACCCGCGTTGAATGTCGAACTTATCTTTGAAATATCACAGCAATAAGAAATATTTTTTATATCGATACCGTCCCATTTTTTGGAAATTGAACCTGAGCTTTAAAGTATAATTAGCCGGTTTTATCAAAGGGGTAAAAAAAATGCCGCTGTTTTTAAACAGCGGCAAAAAGCTATGGATAGTTTTATGGTATTTAACTATAGTGTTTATAAAGCAGGTACACAATTGCGGCAATTATTGCAACGCCGATAACGATATAAACAGGCTGCGATTTTTTGCTGCCCGAACCGTCAACTTTAACGTTACCGGTACGCTTGAGCACCCCCCAACCGCTTAACTCGCCTTTTAATGCTTTTCTCAGTGATTTAAACAGTACGTAGTACATCAGCTGCCTCCACATAAAACGCTGCGGAATAATGTAGACGAGCTTTTTGTAGTCCTCTTTTTCCATGCGGAAAGCAATGATACCTACAATGAAATCAACCACCACAAAGGCTACATAATAAAGCAGCATCTTCTCCGGTTTTTCGCCAAATAGGGCAAATAGCATCATCAAATCTGCCAGGGGAGAGAATAGCGGTAATATGATCTGGAAAATCAGGATGTTAGGCATCCCCACCATTCCAAAAAACTTGTACTTTTTGTTAAACAGTGCGTCGCGGTTTTTCCAGAAGCTCTGCATTACGCCAAAGCTCCAGCGGAAACGCTGTTTAAGCAACATGTTTATTGTTTCAGGCGCTTCGGTATAAGCAACGGCTTCGGCACAGTTACGTACCACGTAGCCTTGTTTCAGAATACGCATAGTCAAATCGCAATCCTCGGCAAGGGTGTCATAGGTAAAACCGCCCGCACGGAAAATGGCCGATTTACGGAATGCCCCGATAGCTCCTGGTACAACCGTAATGCTGTTGATAAGGTCAAATGCACGGCGGTCCATGTTTTGCGCGGTGATATACTCTATCGACTGCCAGCGGGTAATGATATTGGTTTCGTTACCAACTTTAACTGTTCCGGCTACTGCACCTATTTCCTCATCGGTAAAGTAGGTCATCAGTTGATAAACAGCATCAGTTTTGAGCTGGGTATCGGCGTCAATACAAACCACAAAATCATTTTGCGCATGGGTGATACCGAAGTTTAATGCTGATGCCTTGCCGCCGTTTGGTTTGGTTAATATTTTGATAAGCGGATTACCTTTATAGGCAGCTTCTACAACCTCAAAGGTTTTATCTTTTGATCCGTCATCAACAAAAATGATCTCGAATGATGGATAATCGGTTTTAAGCAAGCTTTGTATTGTGGCAACTGCATTCACTTCCTCGTTGTAGGCCGGCACAATAATGCTCACAGCAGGCATTACGTCGGTGTCACGATTGAGCTTTTTAGATTTTTGATCTACGCTTCGCTGCCTTACAGCTAAAATACCTATAAGCACAATACGGCCAATAGCCAGGAAGATAGCCGAAAGGAATACATAGATCAAAGCCCAGTTAATGTAGTAATAACCGTGGATAAAGACATCATAAGCCGGACCGAAAATACCGGTGCTTGGATCTGGTTTGATTGGCGGCATCAGGTCATCTTTGGTTTTACCAAGCACATCGGCAATGGTGGTGAACTGGTAACCGTGCGATTTAAAGTAATGGATGATCTCTGGCAGGGCCTTAACAGTTTCTTCGCGGGTATCACCGCCGGCATCGTGCAGCAATATCATCGATCCGTTATCTTTTTGCCTGATGGTGCGGGCAATGATACTATCGGCAGTTACGCCGGGCTGCCAGTCCCACGGGTCGATAGATTCGCCGATGGTGATATAGCTTTGACGGCGGCTTTCAGCAACCGGGATAACTTCTGCAAGGGTTTGCGGTTCGGCATCGGCATTAAACGGCGGGCGGAACAAAATCGTGCTTCTACCGGTTACCGATTCAATAAGCTTACGGGTAGAGTTAAGCTCCAATATCACCCTTTTTAAGCTGATGGTCGAGATATCGGGGTGGAAGAAGGTGTGGTTACCGATTTCGTAGCCTTCCTCATATTCACGGCGCAGCAGCTGCATATTCTTTTCGGCCATAGAGCCAACTACAAAGAATGCGGCGGGTACTTTTTCGGCTTTAAGGATATCTAAAATGCGCGGGGTAAAATCAGGATCGGGTCCGTCGTCAAAAGTCAAAACTACTTTTTTAGGGGCATAACCATACCTGCGGATTACATATTTAGTTGGTAATTTTATATAGTGCTGATCGAGAATTGTAAATGTGGAGGTATCCATTTTTACATTGATCTCGCCGGTGGTAGGTGTTGTGATGAGGTCAAGTACCTCGCCATCGCCGTCGTAATCAACATTTACCCGGTTGTTCAAACCCACAGATGTAAGTTTGCGCATGTCGATACCTGTTTTTCTCAAAGAATCTATCGACAGGTTTTTCTGGAAAAATGTCCACAAGCGCGGATCTTCGGCACCTAAACGCCATAAAGCCACACCTCCGGTAGCCCAGTCATCGGCCATGCGGATCACGTTAAAGTTTGTTGCCGCATCGGTAAAGTAAATGGTATGGTCAAGGCTGTCCTTGTCCATATAAGTGAAGTGTAAATTGGCCGAATTAGGGTCAAAAGTTATCTTGCTTTTTTGTTCCTCAGCGGTACTTATCGCCTGCTGATAGCCAATGGTTTTACCTACACTACCCTCCGGCCAGTCATAGGCGCCGCCTGCAAAAGTTAAGATTATTTTCTCTGACGGTACTTTTGAACAAACATCATCCAAAATTTGTTCAACCCAGCGCTGATTTGAAAGATCGCCGGCATTTGTAGCTTCGTAATGCTCATCAATAGCCATGATGAACAGGAAATCATTTACATGCTGAAGTCTTTTAATGTCAAAAGCTTCATCTTCGGGCACTACGTTTTGCGTAACCAGGAAGCCTTTAGTATGAAGGGTATTATAAAGCTCGTTTTGAAAAGCAATGTAATTTTTACTGTTGCGATCGCGCAGTTCATCAAAATCAACATTAATGCCTTTTAATTTATTTTTGGTAAGCGCGTTAACTATGCTATTGATGAAATTACCGCGAAGGGTTTTACTGTTAACAATCCGATCAACATCTTTAGTATCGTATCCGCCGTGGGCGTTGTCATAGTTTACATAGTTTGAAAGCGATACAACAATAGGCTTGTTGTACTTTTTATTGAGGTTCATGAGCCCGGTATCGAGCTTGGTGATCACCGTATCTGTTTTTGGCGCTATAAAAAAGCCTTCGCTCACTACCATATCCAGGTGGGCAATGTTCACTACCAGCGAATTATAGGCCTGCGGTTCCCACGCGCGGTAAAAAGCGGCGTTGATGCGGTCTTTATTATTGGGTTGCTTAAGCTGGTGTAATCTTTTTGCCCGTTCAAGTGCTTCAATTTCAGATTTTTGTATTCTGAATGATTTAAATTTAGTTGATTTTTTTAATTGTTCAAGCTCCTCTTTGGTCATCTTTTTGGGAGCAGGATTAAGATTGGGGAGTTCGGGGTAGTAGGTTGAGCGGATAGTTACAATTACAGCTATAATACCAATAACCAATGCAGCCAGTAGTACGCGGCTTAGCCATTTAAAACGGTTCCACCTACCGGGATTATCAGCCTGAAAAACTTGCTTGCTTGATGACATTAAGAAAAATTACTTTATTAAAAGTATAGGTTACTTATGAAGATTGTATGAAATGGGAATATAGCATTATTTGGCGGTTTTTCCAGGTTCGATACCCGAAAAATCGACACCGCATTTGCAATTGCCGCCACAGCTTTTTTTAGTAGTGAGTGCCCGGTACATCATACGGCCGATGTAAAAAACAGCGCCTGCAAAAAGTATCGCGATAATGATGATTTGCATATTCATAAAGACAAAATTAAACATTATTTAATATATACGTACAGACAGGGTAATTAGTGTAAAGTTTAACCGGGCATAAAAGCAATTGTGCCGCCAACCCAATCGTAATCCTTGTTATAACGTACGCCTATCATTTTTCCGCGGCTTAAGCGCGCAAGATTAATGGCAAGCGTAGGCTTTTCATCCCCATCGGGCCAAAGGTAAAGTAACCTGATCTCAGCTTTTACACCACCCTCAGGCGATTGTACAACAGGCTCATAATTTACCTTTTGCTGTAAGATCCAGTTGTCAGGATCGGTAATGGCCGTAATGTCTTCCTTACTAATATCAATAATTACCCCCTGACCTGCAAAAGAGAACAACGGTTTAAGTACATAGTTTTCCAAATCGACAGGGATTTGCTCTAACTGGTGCAAAAACTGCGTTTGGGGGATGTAATCACCCGTTAAAAAAGGCATGGTGAATTTGCTGACGCGATAAAACCAGTTAGGATGAGTGATCCATTCAACCTCAAGGGGCTGCCTGATATCGGCTACTTTGGTGAAGATCTCCGGATCGCCGGCTATCTCATCAAATATTAAACGATTATAAATCCGTTTAATTTGTTTCTTTTCATCGCCTGCTATATAATATAGCTTTTTGCCATCCTGGATCAGATCGCTTAAAGATACCACCGGTGTACCAATATATTTTTGAGTAAGATAGAAATCGACCGCCGTTTTTTGCTCCGGGGCACTCACATCCATCAGTACCACTTCATCGGGTTGGTAAGGGCCGAGAATTGTTTTTTTAAGCAGATCGAGATAACTTTCTTTATTCAATCCACTAAAAAAGATGGTTTCATCAGCAGCGATATCATAAACCTCCCGGAAGGTGTCACCCAGATGTACCTGGAAACCATAAAGGGAAGGGAAGCCCTGTAATTCTATTAGTTTGGGTACGATATTACCCTGCTCATCTTTGCAGATACCAAAGTCTAAAGCGATAAAATGAGGGTGATCATTTTCATTGGCTACACGCCAAAAATCGGGAATAGCACGTTCGGTAATTTCTTTGAAATCGGGCCTCAGGATGGTATCCACGATATCATTACCGGCAGCAACGAGCTTATCACGAAAATCGGCAGTCAAAAAAACAGGTGTTTCTGCTACCCGGAAGGGAACAGGTTCTTTTAAGTCATTATTGAGCTTATCAAGAAATTGGCTGTATTTCTCGTCGCTGAATTTTTCGTTAAATGTTTTTCTGACTGATGGATTCATGATTAGCCCCTCTAAATCTCCCCTGAAGGGGAGACTTTTTTATTACGGTTTATAATTAAAATTATTTAATCTTCTTTAACTTCTAAAAGCCCTCTCCCTTTAGGGGAGGGTTGGGTGGGGCCTACCGCTGCATCCAAAAAATTAGGGATCAGTGTATGCTGGGTATGTGTTATTTTATCCGGATCGTCGAGGCGTTCCAGCATCTCTTTATATTTAACCTCGCCATGCTCGCTGATCACTTCCTGCTTTTTTTCTTCGCGAAGCAACATCCCTTTCATGCCCGCTGCATCTGCTTCGGGGTGGAACTGTGTTGCAAAGAAATAATCGTTATACCTGATGGCCATCATCGCCCTCGGTAAATCAACATGAGGGCGTTCTTTTTCAATCGCAACTAATTGCATGCCTAATTCTTTAAAACGTTTTTCATCGGGATTGATCACCTGCCAGCTGCGCGAATCAACAGCATAAAAAGGTTCGGCCAAACCTTCAAATAGTGGCTCGTTTAACCCGAGATCCGTTTTATTAACCGGCAGCACACCAAATGAGGGTGAGCGGCGCATATTAATATCACCCAGTTTATAATGGCGGCACATCAGCTGAAAAGAATGGCACACGAAGAACACATGTTTTTTGTTGGTATTATTTGACAGGTTATGGTCTTCCAGCTTATTAACCAGGTTAAAGTATTTCTTTTCCCACTCGGTACCCTCAGTTTCCAATGGATTGCCAGGCCCTCCGCTTGATATATAAATATCAAAATTGAGATCGGCCATTTCACATTTACGGCGTACATCAAAGATCTGGTAACTTAAATTCAGATCATGTTCGGTTTTATATCGCTTCAAAATATCCTGGAAGCCGCGCATACCCTCGTTCGCTATCCCATCATACAAATCAAGTATGGCTACTTTTATTTCCGGTTTCATAAGCCCGAGCCCCCTCTAAATCTCCCCCGGTAGGGGAGACTTTTTTGTTTTAACGTTTAAAAATAATTATCCCCTTTTAATTTCCTCCAACTGACAGCAGGTTTTTAAAGCCCTCCCTTCCGGGGAGGGTTTGGGAGGGGCCGGCCTGGCTCCTACAACCCCTTCAAAGTTTGCGAAGTGATATAATCCACTACGTCGGCAAAGTTATTATTTTGCTGGTAAATGGCCAGTTGCCTGTCGGCACCGGTGCCATGCTCCAGGATATTGTGTACATATTGCAGGTCATCGCGAGAGCCAAGCTCATCAACCACATCGTCTACAAAATCAAGTAATTCCAATATCAGCGAGCGGGTATTCACCTCCATTTCCTTGCCAAAATCAATCATTTTACCGTCGATACCGTAACGGGCAGCGCGCCATTTATTTTCGTTAATAAGCGCCCGCGAATAGTTAATGAACTTCATGTTTTGCGCCCGGAGTTTATACAGTTTGGCGCACAGGGCCTGGAATAAAGCGGTAAAAGCAATGGTTTCATCAACCAGCATGGGGCAATCGCAAATGCGGAATTCGATAGTTTCAAAGAAGGGGTGTACACGGATATCCCACCAAATTTTTTTGGCGTTATCAATGCAATTGGTTTTTACCAGCAGCTTAATGTAGCGGTCGTACTCTTCAATACTGCTGAAATAATCGGGGATGCCGGTACGCGGAAATTTGTCAAAAACTTTGGTGCGGAATGATTTAAAACCTGTATTTCGCCCTTCCCAAAACGGCGAATTGGTTGAGAGCGCGTACACATGCGGTAAAAAATAACGCACCTGGTTGGCGATATGAATAGCCATATCCCGCGACTGGATGCCCACATGTACATGCAGACCAAAAATGAGGTTTGAGCGGGCTGCTTCCTGCATCTCATCCACAATTTCGAAATACCTGGGGTTATCAGTAATTAACTGGTGTTGCCAGTGCGAAAAGGGATGTGTGCCCGCAGCACCAATCCGTAAGCCAATGTCTCCGGCCAGTTGCGCCACTGTAGTACGAAGCTTGCTTACTTCTTTACGGGCTTCTTCGGTATTGCGGCAAATATGTGTGCCCACCTCAACTACGGCCTGGTGCATTTCGGCCTTTACCTGGTCTTCGTGGATTTTTTGGGCTGCATCCACAATTCTTTGCTCATGCGATTTGAGTTCCCGCGACACGGGATCAATCACCATAAATTCTTCTTCAACGCCTAAGGTAAATTCGTTCATAATTGGTTGGGGTTAGTACTCTTCTTCTTCAAAACTCCCCTCTTGAGAGGGGGCGCGTTGGGCGGTGTGATGGAAGGGGTGTGTTTCTACACGCGATAACACACCCCTACACCCCTCTCTCAAGAGGGGAATCGCACATACCCTTATTTCTTAGCAGCCTTTTTAGGTTTAGGCGCTGCTTTTTCTTTTACGGCTGCTGCTTTAGCAACCGGCTCCTTCACAGCTGCGGCTTTCGCAACCGGTTCGTTCACCGCAGCAGCTTTTGCAACAGGTGCTTCAATTGCTTTAGCTTTCTTAGCTTTTCCTTCTGCTTCAATAGCATGGTCAACCACAGCTACTGAGACTTCAGCTTTAACGGCTTTTTTAACAGCTGCAACCAACGGTGTTTTAGCTGCCGAGGTTTTTACAAACTCACCCCAGGTAAGGTTGTCCAGGCCATCTTTTTGTTTTTTGGCGCGTTCAATGGCATAATCGGCAGCGGTTTCAACCACCCAGTCAAAGTTTTCCTGGCCTACACTGGTAACTTCGGCATCGGGGGCAGGGTTGCAGAAATCAATAGCATAAGGAATACCATCGCGAACGGCAAACTCAACAGTGTTAAAATCGTAACCTAAATATTGGTTTAATTTTATAACATAATCTTTAACGGTATCCAGCAGTTTTTTAGCTGCCGGTGCTTTACCATGTTCATAACGCAGGTGGTGCGGATTACGTGGCTCGTACTGCATAATGCGCACGTGTTTGCCGCCAATGCAATAGCAGCGGAAGTAATCGTCAAAAACAACCTCTTCCTGCAGCATCATAACATGTTGTTTGGTTTTATCGTATTTGCTGAAAAAATCTTTTTCATTTTCTACTTTGTAAACCTCTTTCCAGCCGCCGCCATCAAAAGGTTTCATGTAGGCCGGGAAACCAACATAATTAAAAATGCCGTTCCAGTCCAAGGGGTAAGCCAGGTTCCGGAAGGATTTGTTAGTAGTATCGTCGGGCAGCTCCTTTGATGGCAGGATCACTGTTTTAGGTACCGGAACCCCTATCTTTACAGCAAGGGCGTTGTTAAAGAATTTTTCATCAGCGCTCCACCAAAATGGGTTGTTGATTACTGCGGTACCGCAAATAGCGGCGTTTTTTAAAGCCGCGCGATAGTAAGGCACATCCTGCGAAATGCGGTCAATGATCACAGCATAGTCAAGCGGTTCGGCCTGCACTACCTTATCAAGTCTTACAAACTCAGCGCTGATGTCTTTTTCTGCCTTTTGGTTCACACGATCAACAAATGCCTGTGGAAACGAATCTTCCTGTCCGAATAAGATACCGATTTTTTTCATGATAGTAGGTGTTTATATGTTTGTTTTTCTTTGGGTTTCTTAATTCACTAACTCACTAATTCATTAATTCAATAATTGGTTATTTAATCGTTGATAAATAATGCGGGAACATTTCGCGCCAGATAGGCCAGTCATGATTGGCAAAAGGGCGGATATCCAGCCAGTGTTTAATGTTTTTTTGTTTTAAAATGTTTGAGAGCTGGATGTTATATCCTTTGCATATGTCATACTCGGATGTACCAAGTACAATGTTCATTTGCCAGAGGTCATGATGATTGCTGCCCGGCAAAAAATCGACCGGGTTGTTATAAAAAATGTCGTCATCATAATAACCATCGGCAAACATTTTAATATCGAAGGCTCCACCCATGGTAAACAAATGCCTTACCTTCTCAGGATGTTTGAACGCGAAATTGGCGGCATGATAGCCCCCAAAACTACAGCCGGCAACGGCTACTTTACCAACGCCTGTTTCATGCATGGCCCAGGGGATAAGTTCATTCATCAGCATACGGTCATACCCGGCATAGGTTTTGGCTCTGTCGGCTGGATGGATGCTTTTGTTATACCAGCTACGGTCATCAATGGTATCGGGGCAGTAAATCTTCACTAAACCATTGTCAACAAACCATTTTACACTTTCGATCAGGCCAAAATCTTTGTTTTGATAGTAGCGGCCTTTGGTGGTAGGAAAAAGTATTACGGGGTAACCACGGTCGCCGAAAACCAGCATTTCGAGGTCGGTGTTGGTGTTTGGAGAGTGCCAGCGGTGAAATTTTTCGGTCAAAGCAGTGTAGTTTTTATAATGATTGTAAGTTAGGAGGTTTGTTTGAAAAAGGCAACAGCCTGATAATATTAATCCTTAGCGGCCAAAAAGTAAAAAGTATAGCTTATTTTTGCGCCCTTAATTTTAATTTAGAAAGAGATGTGCCCGGGCTGGCTTGATACTGAAATGACGATAACCGAACAAGATATAAACATAACTTCTGCATTACTTGGGCGGGAAGTGACTTTAACCATTCTGAAACCCGGGGATAACGATATTGCTGAACCGCTAAACCTGTTGTTGCTTAACGATGGTCAGGAGCTTGAAAACCTGGGACTGAAAAGTACACTCGAAACATTATATAATACCAATCGCCTTAAACCTGTATTGATTGTGGCTATACATGCCGGTGAGAATCGCCTGGACGAATATGGCATTGCCGGTAAACCCGATTTTAAAGGCCGTGGCGCTAAAGCTGATATCTATACACAATTTATAAGAGAAGAATTACTGCCCCAATTAGAGCAATTGACAGGTTTTAATGAATTTGATATAACCGCGTTCGCCGGTTTTTCGCTTGGCGGTTTATCTGCTTTTGACATTGTTTGGAACAACCCTTTGCTGTTTGATAAGGCAGGTGTTTTTTCCGGCTCATTTTGGTGGCGGGGAAAAGACCTTGCTAAAGGTTATACCGATGCAGACAGGCTGATGCACGAGGTAATCAGGCAAACTAAAGCTAAACCGGCTATCAGTGCCTGGCTGCAAACCGGTACCAAAGATGAAACCAGTGATCGGAATAAGAACGGTATTATTGATGCTATTGATGATACCATCGACCTGATCAGGGAGATGGAAGCCCAAGGGTTTAAACGCCCGGAAGAGATTCAATACGTTGAAGTAGTAGGAGGTACCCATGACACTGCTACATGGGGCAAAGCAATGGCCAAGTTTTTGGTTTGGGCTTTTGGGAGATAAGGTATAGTTTTTGTAAATTAGCTTTATTATGGGAACAGGACTAATAGAAAAGAAATTTGAAATATTGCCTGATAATCTTAAGCTTAAGGTGGAAGGTTATATAGACGCGCTTCTTAACGAAAACGGCATAAGTATAAGTAGTTTGAGCGTGTCTGCAAATGAAAAAAGCGACGAACCATTTGTAGTTAAGCCTGGTTTTGGAGGAGGGAAAGGCATATTTGGATATATGGCTGATGACTTTGATGAGCCTTTAGATGATTTTAAAGACTATATGTAATAATGAGTTTATTGCTTGATACCCATGCTTTAATTTGGTTTACAGAAGGTAGTAATAGGCTTTCTACCATGGCAAAGACTCAAATTGAAGGCAGATGGGAAAGTAATTTTGTTAGTATAGTTTCACTTTGGGAAATAGTAATTAAGACAAGCAAGACTAAACTTGAAATAAAGAAGTCTTTTGTGGAAATTAATCAATTCCTTTTGATTAATAACATCCATATCCTCGATGTGAAAATTGATCATCTCAATACATTGCTAATTCTTCCTCATCATCACGGAGATCCTTTTGACCGTCTAATTATCTCGCAGGCTATCTCTGAAAATCTTACCATCATTTCGGCTGATCAGCACTTTAAAGCCTACCCGGTAAGCGTACTTTGGTAAACTCAATGTTAATTCTAAACAATAACCGCTAAACGCTTTATAATCTCATAATTTAACCTTACCTTTGCGCCAAATTTAGAGAGGCATTTTCATGCAAAAAATCAGAAATATTGCGATCATCGCGCACGTTGACCACGGTAAAACTACTTTGGTTGATAAAATCCTGCACAGCTGTGCCATTTTCAGGGACAATGAGCAAACCGGAGAGTTAATACTTGATAACAACGACCTTGAACGTGAGCGTGGTATTACCATCGTTTCAAAAAACGTATCTGTAAGGTATAAAGATGTTAAGATCAACATTATTGATACCCCTGGTCACGCCGATTTTGGTGGCGAGGTTGAGCGTGTATTGAAAATGGCCGATGGTGTATTGTTACTTTGCGACGCTTTTGAAGGTGCTATGCCTCAAACTCGTTTCGTAACTCAAAAAGCTTTGGCTTTAGGCCTTAAGCCAATTGTGGTTGTAAATAAAGTTGATAAAGAGAACTGTCGCCCTGAAGAAGTTTACGAACAAATTTTCGAATTATTCTTCAACCTTGAAGCTACCGAAGAGCAGCTGGATTTCCCGGTTATCTACGGTTCATCAAAACAAGGCTGGATGAGCACAGATTATAAAAAACCAACGGAAGATATCTTCCCGTTGATGGATGCTATATTAGAAAACATTCCACCGGCTCCTATTGCTGAAGGTACACTGCAAATGCAGATCACTTCGTTAGATTATTCTTCTTTCGTAGGTCGTATCGCTATCGGTCGTGTGGCTCGTGGCACTATCAAAGAAAACATGCCTGTATCTTTGGTAAAACGTGATGGTACCATCCAAAAATCAAGGATCAAAGAACTTTACACATTTGAAGGTTTGGGTAAAGTAAAAGCTACAGAAGTAAAATCTGGTGATATCTGCGCTGTAGTAGGTATTGATGGTTTTGACATTGGTGATACTATTGCCGATTTTGAAAACCCTGAACAATTAGAGGTTATCAAAATTGATGAGCCAACAATGAACATGTTGTTCACCATCAATAACTCACCTTTCTTTGGTAAAGAAGGTAAATTTGTTACTTCACGCCACGTGCGCGACCGTCTGTACAAAGAGATGGAGAAAAATCTGGCCTTGAAGGTTGTTGAAACCGAATCGCCTGACTCATACCTGGTTTATGGCCGTGGTATCCTTCACTTGTCGGTATTGATTGAAACTATGCGTCGTGAAGGTTACGAGCTACAGGTAGGTCAGCCACAGGTTATCGTTAAACACATTGATGGTGTTAAATGCGAGCCGGTTGAAACCCTTATAGTTGACGTACCGGGTGATGTTGCCGGTAAAGTAATTGAACTGGTAACACAACGTAAAGGTGACCTGTTGATCATGGAGCCAAAAGGCGATTTGCAGCACTTAGAGTTTGAAATCCCTTCACGTGGTATCATCGGTTTACGTAACAACGTATTGACCGCTACTGCAGGTGAAGCCATCATGGCACACCGCTTTAAAGCTTATGAGCCATGGAAAGGCCCAATCCCTGGCCGTTCAAATGGTGTATTGATCTCGATGGAAAAAGGTAACACAACTGCTTATGCAATTGACAAACTGCAGGATCGTGGCCGTTTCTTCGTTGATCCGGGTGTTGATATTTACGAAGGTCAGATCCTTGGTGAGCACATCCGCGATAACGATTTGGTGATCAACGTTGTTAAAGGTAAACAGTTAACCAACATGCGTGCATCAGGTAGTGATGATAACGTGCGTATTGCACCAGCTATCAAATTCTCATTAGAAGAATCAATGGAGTATATCCAGGCTGATGAATACATCGAAGTTACACCGCAAAGCATGCGTTTACGTAAAATCTACCTAACCGAAAACGAGCGTAAAGTAAACGCTAAAAGGTTTGTTAATCAATAATTGATTATAATATGTTTTTTGGAAGCCTCTCCGATTATTTGGAGGGGCTTTTTTGTGTTTATATATTCTTATTGCAGAGAGGGGGCGCCTACGGAGCCAAATACAGCTTTTATAATTTTGCTATAAACACGTCACTCCTCCGGAGTGCAAATCAATTGCAAATACCTACCCCGTAGGGGTGGCGTGTTTATAGAAGAAGAGAATTAATTTCAAGGCTCCGTAGGTGCCTCCTATTGCAAAAGCGACACCATGTTTAAATTCATGTTGAAATTATTACCTTTAATTTTATGGAACATTATGATAACCGAATTGACGCCTACATTGAAAAGTCGCCAGATTTTGCAAAGCCAATTTTAAACTACCTGAGGGTTGTAGTGCACGAAGCTTCGCCCATGATAACCGAAACGATGAAATGGAGCATGCCATTTTTTGATTACAAAGGTGTGGTTTGTAATATGGCTGCCTTCAAGCAGCATTGTTCATTTGGGTTTTGGAAAGCATCGTTATTATACGATCCGCAAAAGATACTGAGCCTGGCCGATCAGGCTGCCGGTAGCTTTGGCCGCTTAACTAGTATTGATGATCTGCCGCCGAAAGAAGTGCTGATCCAGTTTATACAACAGGCATTGGCCCTAAATGAAGATAATAAACCCAGGCCTGCCTCGCAGAAAAAGACGCCTGCCCAGCGCGATGAATTAGTTGTGCCGGATTACTTTGTGAAATTTTTAGAAGCCCACCCGCAGGCCTGGCTTAATCTGAACCAGTTTAGCTACTCGCAGAAAAAGGAATATATAGAGTGGATAACTGAAGCAAAGACAGAAGCCACTCGCCTTAAACGTATGGAAACAGCTGCGGAATGGCTTACCGAGGGTAAATCAAGGCATTGGAAGTATAAATAAAAAAGGAAAAGCTTATTTTACTTTATCCAACCTCGTTGGCTTCTCGCCAGGAAAGCTAAAGAGCATATACATTTTGTTCTCTTCTGTGTGGAAGGTTATATCGGCCCGTTCGTTTTCATACATAAAAAATGATGCTTTTGCATATGGTGCAATTACCATAGGTATTGCATCATTTTGGATGAAGTATAGCTTGCCCTCAGCAACGTAAGTCCTGAATTTGTTTTTGTCATCGCCGGTTATCTGGTAATTGCCTGCGTATTGTTCCAGTTGCTTTGCAGGTATATTAATAGCCTTATGTTGTTTGCAATAGGCAAATTTTATTGCGTTTTGCATTACTTGCGCCAAAGCTGCCCCGTGCCCGGCATTTGGGGTGATTGCCGTAGCGATGTCAAGCCCTTTACAATGTTGGCTTTCCATATAGGTTTTAAATTCCTCGATATTTCTGCTGGTTAAGAGCTCAAAAGAACCTACGCCTAAAAATACCCGGCTGTTAAGATCATGATTATTGGCAAAATATTTTTTTGCCGAAGGGATTAGTTCACTGCCACTGTTACCGGGCGCCCCTATAAAGATCATGTTAAACAGGTTGGGGTGCTCAAATAAAACCATGGTTGTGAACATGCCGCCAAAAGAATAGCCATATAAGGCTTTATTATCGTTTACACGATACTTGCTTTGTATAAATGGGATTACCTCCTGTTCAATAAATGAAATGAACTTTGGCCCGCCGGTAGCAGGGTTCAGGTCACGGCTACGCTGGTTGGGGCGGTTGCCATAGCCAATGCCTACTATAAGCGCCTCGGTGGTTTCATAGTCCTGCCTGAGCATGTTAAAGCAGTTCATGGCTACGGTCATGTTCCAGTCGCCATCGGTCATGTATAATACCGGGTATTTGGTTTTGGTGGTATCATATCCCGGCGGGAAATGTACATAAATGGTATAATCCTCACCTATGGTTTTTGAATGGTAATCCCACTGCACCATGTCCTTATCAGTAAAAGGGATAGGGGTATCACTTTTAACTTGTGCGTTTACAATGTTTTTAGCAAATAAAAACACAAATAGGATTATGCTGAGTTTTAGGTTTTGTTTTGACATGGCTATATCGGTTGTGTAATGAAGATAGCCTTAATTTACAAAAGGTTACAGCGATGTTGAAATAAAAAAGCGACGGCTTGTTATAATAACTTGCAGTAAGTTATAAACGATGTCATTTCGATGGAGCAGAGGATGGGCATGAGCGGCGGCGCGAAAGAGAAATCTTCTACATCATGTAAACCGCCTTGTATAGTTTGCAAAGTATGGCGCATAAGATTTCTCCTCGTTCCTCGTCGAAATGACAATTTTTTCTATTGGGTCTAAAAATCCAGCGGCCCTAATCTTTTCATATTCTTCATGATAAGATATTGCCTGTGCTTTAAATACTTGGTAGGGTTGGTGGCCGACCACTTTAGCGGGCTCGGGAAAATAACAGCAATAGCAGCTGCTTCCTGGCGGGTTAAATCCGACGCTGATTTATGGAAATAGGCCTGCGAAGCAGCCTCAACACCATAGATGCCATCGCCCATTTCAATTTCGTTGAGATAAACCTCCATAATGCGTTTTTTACTCCAGAAAGTTTCTATCAACACAGTAAAATAAGCTTCAATGCCTTTGCGAAGTATGGAACGGCCTTCCCATAGGAAAACGTTTTTGGCTACTTGCTGTGATATAGTGCTACCGCCAATCAGTTTTTTGCTGTGCGAGTTTTTTTCAATAGCTTTTTCAATAGCATTAAAATCGAAGCCATGGTGTTCCAGGAAAGTTTGATCTTCGGCGGCAACTGCAGCACGCTTCATGTTATCGGAGATGTCGTCAAAGTCTTTCCATTTTTTATCAATCTTCCATTCCTTGCCGGCAGATTTGCGCTGAAAGCCGCGTTCAATCATCAGCCAGGTAAAAGGCGGGTTAACAAAGCGGTAAAATATCACACCCAATAAACTCAGGCCGAAAAATAGCAGAAAAGCCAGTTTAAAGATCCTGAAGATAAGTTTAGGTATGCCGTAATATTTAGAATCCGATTTTGAATTTCGTGCGTTCGACTTCGATTTCTGGTTGTTTTTACTGAAGAACTTTAACACTGCTATAATATTTCCTTATAAAAAGAGAGGGCGTTTCGCGAAAGCAAAACACCCTCTAAAATTCTAAATTTTTTCCAGAAATCCGAAATAAATATTCTTGATTTCGGATTTCGAATTTTCGATTCCGGAGTTGTTTTATTTAATTCTGATCAAAAAAAAAACAGGTGTTTTGAATTAACAAAACACCTGTTTAAATTTTTCAAAATCCGAAATCGAAACTCCGAATTCCGAAATATAATTATTCCGCTACTACTTCAAACGGAACCTGAACTTTAACTTCTTTGTGCAGGTTGATGTTGGCTACGTATTCACCAACAAATTTTGGCTCCTGGTCAAAAGTGATACGACGACGGTCAACTTCAAAACCTTCTTTTTTCAATGCATCAGCAATTTGGATAGTGTTGATTGCACCGAAGATTTTGCCAGTTTCGCCGGCTTTAGCACCAATGTTAAGTTTAACGCCTTCTAAACGGGCTGCAATAGCATCGGCATCCTTACGGATTTTCTCTTGCTTAAATTGAGCTTGTTTAAGGTTTTCAGCTAAAACTTTACGTGCACTTTCAGTAGCTAATATGGCGTAGCCTTTTGGTAAAAGGTAGTTACGGCCATAACCTGGTTTCACATTTACGATATCGTCTTTATCACCCAGGTTTTTTACATCTTGTTTTAAAATAACTTCCATTTCTTAAATCTCCTATTATTTTAATGAATCTGTAACGTAAGGTAATAAACCGATGTGACGAGCGCGTTTAACAGCTTGAGCCACTTTACGCTGGAATTTTAATGAAGTACCGGTTAAACGACGTGGTAATACTTTACCCTGATCGTTAATGAACTTTAATAAAAAGTTTGCGTCTTTGTAATCGATATACTTGATACCGTTCTTTTTGAAACGGCAGTATTTTTTACGGTTATCCTCCACTTTTGGAGCGGTAACGTATTTAATTTGTTCGTTAGCCATTAGTTTGCTGCCTCCTCTGCTTTAGCTGCTGGTTTTTTGTTGAAAGCACCGCTGCGTTTTTTGTCATTGTAAGCAATGGCATGTTTGTCCAAAGCAATGGTCAGGAAACGCAATACACGCTCATCGCGCCTTAACTCTACCTCCAATTTGTTAATTAATTCACCCGGAGCCTTAAATTCAGTTAAGTGATAGTACCCTGTAGTTTTCTTCTGGATAGGGTACGCTAATTTTCTCAAACCCCAATTATCCTCCTGGACAATTTCGGCTCCGCCATCAGTTAAGATCTTGCTAAATTTGGCATTTGCCTCTTTAGCAACTTCTTCTGAAAGCAACGGGGTTAGAACGATCACGATTTCGTACTGTTGCATTATACTTGATTTTTAATTATTTACCCGCTATTAACGGGGCTGCAAATGTACAAATAGTTTTGTGAATTTCAAATCAATGTTGATATTGGTTAATAACTATTTACGCGTTTTTTTAAAACTTATAAGGTAGTGTGTCGTTCTATCCTAAAAAACTTAAAGCTATGCAGTTACTAACAGACTTAACCGGTGTAGAAAACTCAAAAGTGCTTTCATTTGATGAGATCCTGATGTACGGGGGAGGAGATGATCCTCTTGAAGGCGACTGGAACGATCAGGAAGATGAGGATTTTGACGATATACTTGATGATAAGGAAGATCTGCATGAAATACAGGTAGATGATGATATGGGGGAACCCGATCCTGAAGATGATGATCATTTGCCCGATGATGATTTGCAATAAAGGCATCAACTGTTAGCCGCTGCAAATAATTCGTCAAGCTTTAATACAAAACCTGGTAATATCGGTGTGGTAACCTCATCCCCTGTAGTAAGTAAACGGGAGGCCTGATACCGGTTTTCAACAAGGCTGTATCTGAGAAAAGTTTTCTCGGATGGATGAATGATCCAGTATTCAAGCACCCCGTTTTCTTCGTACACTTCGTATTTGTTTTGCAATTCTTTCTTGTTATTTCCGGGCGATAAAATTTCAACCACAATATCAGGAGCCCCGAGACAACCTTTTTCATCAATTTTTAGGGGGTTACAAACCACACTGATGTCGGGTTGTACAACAGTTTGTATATCCTTATTATTTATAGAGCGTTTATTTAATCTTACGTCAAAAGGCGCATGAAATACTTTACAGGGTTTTCCTTTTAGATAATTATAAAGTTCAGCAAAAATGGCTCCTGAAATTAATTGATGCACCGATCCCGGAGCCGGACTCATTTTAAAGATCTTTCCTTTAATAAGCTCCAGTCGTTCGTCAAATGTCCACTTCAGATAGTCAGCGTAAGTGTAAGTTTTTGATACATCAAGATCGGATAATTGCATAGTTTTTCGCGCTTATTTCAAAATTAAGGTTTTTAGCGGATATGAGTGTTCAAAATTTTAGCAAAAGCGCTCTTTCACCAAATCTAATTTCTCACTACCTTAGCACTTGTGGATAATTTCATTGTTTCGGCCCGTAAGTATCGCCCGGCTACTTTTGAAACCGTTGTTGGTCAGCAACATATAACCAATACGCTCAAAAACGCTATAAAAAATAACCAGCTGGCACAGGCATTTTTGTTCTGTGGGCCGCGTGGTGTGGGTAAAACTACCTGTGCCCGGATCCTGGCTAAAACCATTAACTGTACCAATTTGCAGCCTAATGGTGAAGCCTGTGGCGAGTGTGCGTCATGCAAAGCCTTTGAAAATGGAAACTCCTTTAATGTTCACGAACTTGATGCTGCATCCAACAACTCGGTTGATGATATCCGCAGTTTAATTGAGCAGGTGAGGATTCCGCCGCAGGCAGCACGCTACAAGGTTTATATTATTGATGAGGTGCACATGTTATCGCAGGCCGCTTTTAACGCGTTCCTGAAAACGCTTGAGGAGCCGCCTCATTATGCCATATTTATATTAGCCACTACCGAAAAGCATAAAATTCTTCCAACTATTCTATCCCGCTGCCAGATCTTTGATTTTAACCGCATCAGGGTTGAGGATATGGCCGGGCACCTGGCATCAATTGCCGGTAAAGAGAATATCAGTTATGAACCGGATGGCTTGCACATTATTGCGCAAAAGGCCGACGGAGGTTTGCGCGACGCGCTTTCCATGTTCGACCAGATTGTAAGCTTTTCCGGTGGAAAAGTCACTTATCGTTCGGTTATCGATAACCTGAACATACTGGATTATGATTACTA
Source organism: Mucilaginibacter sp. Mucisp86 (assembly GCF_047324315.1). Classification (NCBI taxonomy): domain Bacteria; kingdom Pseudomonadati; phylum Bacteroidota; class Sphingobacteriia; order Sphingobacteriales; family Sphingobacteriaceae; genus Mucilaginibacter; species Mucilaginibacter sp. Mucisp86. Next base: position 1,095,171 of record NZ_CP168503.1, on the reverse strand, counting down.
CTTTAATATAACCGAAAGCCTGCTTAAGGAGGATACCGCAAAAGTATTAGTGTTTTTTGACGAGATCCTTTCGCGCGGGTTTGACGGTGCTCATTTTATAGCGGGCCTTTCCGAACATTTCCGAAACCTGTTAGTTGGAAAAGATCAATCAACAATAAAACTGCTTGAAGTAAGCGAGGGCATCAGGACAAAATATCTGCAGCAATCGCAGCACGCATCGGTTTCGTTTTTGCTCTCGGCCATGAATATCGCCAACCAGTGCGATATCAGTTATAAGCTCAGCAAAAACCAACGGCTGCAGGTTGAGTTAGCGTTACTCAAGATGTGCCATCTGCCATCGGTATTTAACCTGGCAACCACACCGCTAACAGTAACGCCCGCTACCGACGGGGGATTAAAAAAAAAACCTGATACCTCAGCAATAACGCCTGCTAATAGCACCCCGGCAAGCCCTGCTGTATCTATAGCAAGCGAGGCCGCCCCCATATACAACACACCCGTAAAAGAAACAGCAACACCGGTTGCACAAGCAAAAGACACTTCGCCAGCCGAAAAACCCAGGATAGTAATGCCGTTGCGCAGTACGCTTACGCCTTCATTAACCGGCGAGGTAAAAACGCAGGAGCAATTACTTGAAGAGGAAGATCCTTATTTAAAAGGCGATGATAAAGAGGATTTTACCATGGATGCGTTTTTGCAATGCTGGAGTGATTTTGCAGCATACGCAAAAAAAGAAGGGAAGAAAAATCTGGTAACCATTTTTACATCCAATGCACCGCGTATGCTGAAGCCTTACGTTTTTGAGGTAATAGTAGGCAATATGGTGCAGGAAAATATTTTCAGGGATGAAAAGCCGATTATGCTTAATTATCTGCGCAGTAACCTCAAGAATTTTACTATTGAGGTAAATGCCCGGGTTGATGAGCAAAAAGTAGTACGCAAACCTTATACCGCACCCGAAAAGTTTCAGCATATGGCAGCCCGTAACCCGGAGCTGCTGGAATTAAAGAGCAGGTTTAATCTCGACTTTGATTAACTGTTGAGTTGTGTAACTAATTAAAATTTACAACTCAACAGTTAACAAAATTATTTCAGATGTTCCCTGTCGTTTTTGGGGTACCCTTCCTCGTCAAGATCATCCCGGTCATCTTCGGGCGTATGAGATAAGGCGGCATCAACAGGATCAACTTCAACACTTTCTCCATTATCAATGTGCATTCCTAATTCATCTACATCAGTTTCAAGCGAACGGTCTTCATCAAATTCGCCATCAACATCGTATGGGTTTGCTTCATCATAAGTGGAGTTAAAATCCTCGCCGTTTTTTGCTGTGGTATGATATGGATCGGGATGGTCATAATCCGGATCATCACTTTTAACGTCGTATTCGTAGCTGTTATCGTCGGGATTGTAGCTCAGATCTTCTGTATCGATTGTTTCTCCCAATTCGTCCCTCAGCGTTTCGTCGCGATCGGGGAGATCGTCATTGAAACCTGCTTCGTCAATTTGATCGTTGTTCATAGTTCTGTGTTTTTATAATATAAATATACACAGTAAAAACCCTGCCAAAAAGCAAATCAAGTTAAAAAAAAGATTTTTACTTAAAGCTTAATAATGGATTTGTTTTCGGTACGAAGTAACGCCACCGATAGCAAATTTAAAGCCTAATGTAATTTGTGAATATGCGTCATTATGAGCTCCGGCAACATAGCCGTCAAGATTATCGCCCATGATAAAGTTGTATTGATAACCCAGGTCAATTTTAACGGAAGGCTGATTGTAGCTGTTAAAAAACTTAAACTCATAACCTAACCTTACAGGTATGAATATTTCATTTGTTTTAGGTGTAAAAGGTAATACCTGGTCATGCTCCAATAAAAGGGCATCGTCTGTCCTGTACACAACGTTATTATTGATATATCCCAAACCCGAGGATACATAGAGGTTTTTAAAGGCGTTTGCAACAGCACTTTTCGAGTAGTCAATTAACTCGCCTGCCTGTACCTGCACCCTGAATGAGTAAGCACTGAAATGATTTTCAAACTGCCTTTGTGTAGCAGTATTGGGCGAACCTCCCTTTAACCGGCCTACTTCTAAATTTACTATATAATTTAAAAAGGGGCTTTGGTTGTAGGTAAAGTTAAGATTTATAGAGGGGGTTGTTTTTAGAGATTGTACATCAACCGAGCTGGCCTGATTAATACCTGCAGCAAAGCCAACATCATATTGGGCGTAATCAAAACCTATCTGGGCTTTTGCTAAAAATGATACGGAACACAACAGGATTATAATGGAGGTTTTTAGTATGAGTTTTATCATAATGAACGATAACTCCGGCTAAATGGAGTTTGTTTTATGGTAAGCGTTTTTATTTTATAAAAATAGCACCAAAGTTTATAAAAACAACAATGCTGGTAGTAATAATTGTCATTATAACGAAATCTATAATTTTTCATTGCATTATTTGATAAAATTGATAAAGTCAATTTTATATATTTGGCCGTTTGTATAACAAAAACCACATCAGGCATGTCAAAAATAAAAGTAGAGAATCCGGTAGTTGAACTGGATGGCGATGAAATGACCCGAATTATCTGGAAATTCATCAAAGACAAATTGATTACCCCGTATCTTGATCTTGATATCAAATACTATGACTTGGGTATCGAGTACCGCGACCAAACCGACGACCAGGTAACTATTGACGCAGCTAACGCTATTAAACAATATGGCGTTGGTATCAAATGCGCTACTATTACTCCCGACGAAGCAAGGGTTGCTGAGTTTGGGTTAAAACAAATGTGGAAATCACCAAACGGAACTATCCGTAACATCCTGGATGGTACAGTTTTTCGTGAGCCGATCGTTATGTCAAATGTACCTCGTTTGGTACCTAACTGGACAGCTCCTATCTGTATCGGTCGTCATGCTTTTGGTGATCAGTACCGTGCTACTGATTTCTTAACCAAAGGTAAAGGTAAACTTACTGTTAAGTTTACTCCTGAAGATGGAGGCCCTGAGCAATCATACGAAGTATTTAACTTCAAAGGTGATGGTGTTGCATTAACCATGTACAATACCGATGAGTCTATCAGAGGTTTTGCTCATGCCTGCTTTAACCAGGCTTTAATGAAAGGCTGGCCTTTATACCTTTCAACCAAAAATACCATCCTTAAAAAATATGATGGCCGCTTCAAAGATATTTTTGAAGAGATCTATCAAAATGATTACAAACAGAAGTTTGACGCTGCTGGCATCACTTACGAGCACCGCTTAATTGATGACATGGTTGCGTCGGCCCTGAAATGGAACGGTAACTTTGTTTGGGCTTGTAAAAACTATGACGGCGACGTACAGTCTGATACTGTAGCACAAGGCTTTGGTTCATTGGGTTTAATGACCTCAACTTTGGTTACCCCGGATGGTACCGTAATGGAAGCCGAAGCTGCCCATGGTACAGTAACCCGTCACTATCGTGACCACCAGGCTGGTAAACCAACTTCAACTAACCCGATTGCATCTATCTTTGCATGGACAAGAGGTTTAGAGTTCCGTGGTATCCTGGATAAAAACCAGGAGTTGATCGATTTCTGTAAAGCTTTGGAAGAAGTTTGTATCGAAACTGTTGAGAGCGGCAAAATGACCAAAGATTTGGCCATCACTATTAAACCTAAAGTAGAGCACGGTACCGATTACCTGTACACTGAAGAGTTTTTAGCTGCAATTGACGAGAACCTGAAAAAGCGCTTAGGTAAGTAATTTTAAGACTGCTTAATATGAAGAAGCCCGTGCATGAGCATGGGCTTTTTTGTTATACAACATATTAAGTAAATCAATTTAGCATTTTCAATTAAACATTTAACTCCTAACTTAGCAGGCAAAATACATAAACACTATGTCGGCATTATATCCATTAAAATTTAAAACCATTTATAAAGACAAGATATGGGGCGGTCAAAAGATCAAAACCTATTTGCATAAGGATTTTGGCAGCCTGCCAAACTGCGGCGAAACCTGGGAGATATCAGGCGTAAAATCTGATGTTTCGGTTGTGGCTTCCGGCTCGCTTGAAGGTGAATCATTAGCTGATTTACTGGAGCAATACAAAGATGAGTTGGTTGGTAAAAAGGTTTATGATCACTTCGGTAATATCTTTCCTTTATTGGTAAAATTTATTGATGCCAATGATGACCTTTCGGTACAGGTGCACCCTGATGATAAACTGGCTAAAGAGCGCCATAACTCATTTGGTAAAACCGAAATGTGGTATATCATCGAGGCCGATCCGGGTTCGACATTGATTACCGGTTTTAACCAGGACATGACCGAGCAAAAATATGTAGACGCTTTAAACAGCGGCCATATCATGGATATTCTGAACAGGGAAGAAGCAGTTGCTGACGACGTTTTCTTTTTACCGGCAGGCAGGGTACATACAATAGGTAAAGGTTTACTGATTGCCGAAATTCAGCAAACATCTGATATCACTTATCGTATTTACGATTTTGACCGCGTTGATGATAAAGGTAACAAACGCGAGTTGCATACAGAAGAGGCTCTTGCTGCTATAGATTACAGGCATTATCCCGAATACAAAACGTTATACGAGCCTAAAGAAAATGAAACCGTAAAACTGGTTAGCTGCCCGTACTTTACAACCAATGTGCTTGATTTTGATGAAAGTACGTCGAAAGACTATTCGGCACTTGATTCATTTGTGATCCATGTTTGTGTTGAAGGCGGATATACCGTAAAATATAACAATGAAGCGTACGCCGTTAAAATGGGCGAATGTATCCTGTTGCCAAAAAGCATCGATAAAATTGAGCTGGAAACAACAGGCGGCTTTAAAATACTTGAAAGTTATATTGAATAATCCAGTGTTGATACACCTGCCTGTATGAAAAAAAGATTATTATTCTTAAGCCTGATTTTAACAATATTATTTGCCGGTAATAGCTGCAAGAAAGAAAACAGCAATCCTAAAAGCGCATTTGCCGGTAAATATGTTCTTGTTTCTGAAACTAATTTGAACATTGGAACAGGTGTATCTGAAACGTATACAAGTACAGCTTCACCTTGTATGAGCGATAACCAAACCACGCTTAAAGATGATGGAACATGGGCTGCGGCTTATGTGGGAGCTGAGGATTGCTACGTTTCAAGAACTCCGGATAGTTTCACAATTATTGGATCGAAAGGTGAATCCACTACTGGCAATTGGACAATAAGTGGTAGTAGCAGAATAAAGTTTACCTTTTCAGGTAGCAATACTTCGTACGGTCAATTGAGCAATGCAGGAGGGAAGGTTCAACTTACATTTAAAGATACCTCTCAATACTTTATATCCACATCGGTTTTAGTTAAGCAATAAAAGAAATACGGAGCATTTATTATGTTCCGTATTTCATTATGTTTTCATTTGCCTGCCGAATAGTTTGATCAAAAATTTCTGTAAGATGGTTGGTTTTTACCGGCTTGAAAATATAGTCGGTAATTTCAGAAATATTTTTACCCCGGTGAATATCATTCAGATCAACTGATGAGCTCACGATATAAACTGCAATATTTTTCCCTAATCGGGGCTTTATTTTCGCAAATTCATTCATAAACTCCCATCCATCCATAACCGGCATATTAATATCCAGTAATATTACATCTGGTAGGTTATGATCTTCGTTCGCTTTTTCTAATGCAACAATGGCTTCTTCTCCATTTATAAAATGGCTAAGCCGGGTATTCAGTTCCTTTATACCTATTAATTTTTTTAAGCCGTAAACATAAATACTATCATCATCCACAATCCAGGTGTTAACCGGATTTCGCTCTGCAATCATCTCCCGTTAATTTAATTATGCCAGTCTGATAGTAAATTTTGTGCCAACATTTACTGTGCTGTCAACTTTGATACTGCCGCCTAATGCTTCGATCTGGTTACGGGTAATAAACAGGCCAATGCCTTTAGCATCGGTATTTTGGTGAAAGGTTTTGTACATACCAAAAATCTTATCACCATAGCGCTCCAGGTCAATACCGAGGCCATTATCTTCAAAAATCAGATAAATGTGATTTCCTTCTGTTAAAGTGTAGCATTTTATAACAGGCTGCCTGTCGGGGTGGCTGTATTTTAACGAATTGGTGAGCAGGTTTTGCAAAATACTTTCCATGTAGGCCGGGATATAGCTAATCTCGGGGCATTGCGTAAAGTCACCTTCAATGCGGGCGTTTATAGCTTCAATGTTATTCTTTAACGCCGAGCAGATATTTTTGAACATCGGCTCCAATTCAACTATTTTCCGCTCTTTGGTAATTTCTGTTTGGATCTTAACTATTTCGTTAATGTGTTCAATAGTAAGATCCAGGCTATCACTGATGGTTTTGATATGCGAAAAGATCTCCTCCCGTTCTTCACTTGTTTCGGTTTGTTCAAACAGGTTTACCATAAACTGAAGATTACCTGTATGCGAGCGAAGGTTGTGAGATACAATGTACGCAAAGTTTTGCAAGCGGCGGTTTTGGTCGGTCAGTAAATTTATCGACTGCTCAAGTTTCAGCAGTTTTCTTTTTTCGCTGTCGATATCCTGCACAATGCCTTTAATAGAAGTACATTTGCCGAAATGGTTAATTACGGGTATGCCCTTTACCTTCAACCATAACATATTGTTTTTGGCCGAGCGCAGTAGTAAATTAATGTCAAAGGGCCGGCTATGCTCAAAGGTAAGGTTAATAGCATTTTGCAAAACAGGCCGGTATGGCGGCTCAAAAAAGCTAATAAACTCTTCAACACTAAGGTTTAAGTGATTTTGAAGATCAAATAAGTCATATACCTGTGTTGACAGCTCAATGGTGCCAGTGCTTTGGGCATTAATCTCCCAGCTCCCAAGGCGTGCCGTTTTAAAGGCATCATCATTAATAACCTGGTTGTGTGCCGATAATAGGTCGTTATGTTTGTAACGGTTGATGTTTACAAGCGAACCGTAAGCTATACAGCCATGCTCATTGTCCTGTTTCCTAATGGTGGTTTCAAACCACTGGTATCCATTTTTTTTTGTTAAAAAGCGTAATTGCAGCGGAGGGGCATTTTCGGTAATCCGGTTATTGATGGCGTTAAGGAAAACCGGTTTATCACCATGATAAAGTAAATGCTCAAAAAAAGTATAGGCATTGCATTCAATTTCATTTAATTGAAAATCCAATACCTTATAAAAGCCTGTCGACCACTTTACTTCCTTTGTATTGAAATTATACTTCCAGATACCCGTATCCAGATCATTGATCAAAGGGGTAAGATATATATCATCGCCAGAAAGTTTACCCTTTTCCGAAAAACTCATATCAACAATCCGTTCACTAATTCAATTTGTTTTTTGACACATGCTTATTACTAAAATATGTGCCACGATTTAAAGTTTTTAAGTTTACAACCATCAGTTGTTTGGCTGTGACTTTCCTCCCATTCATTATTCCACATTTGCTCAGCCTCAAATATAATATTTTTGATACTTTATAATGTATTCTTTTACTGGTATTTACGGTTTTTAAAATATCTTGCTATATGTACTCCTAATTGAAGTAATATTTTGTAAAATAACCTGTACTGTACTTAAATACATTAAGAGTTGAAGATATCTTCAATAAAACACTCCGATGTAATTTGATTGTAAAAAATGGTGGGCACTAAGTTAGTGAATATGGGTGAACTATTATTGAGTATTATAATGTCCTATTTTACAGGCAATTTATCTGCATTTAATTTTATGGAAAAATATTATATATTCTATTTGCTTATTAGTTCATTAAGTGCATTATTGGCAATCCATTTTGCTGATTTGGCGGGTTGGTTATAAATATTTCTTGCAGTATTAATAGCTTTAACCTTTAGTGTAATATTTCGTTTGCCTATTTGACGTAAAGCCCAGTTAACGGCCTTTTTAACAAAATTCCGGTTATCCCAGGCTTCCCGCTCCATGATGGGGAACAGGTTTATAAATACTTCATCTGGTGCAGTTTTAATGTGGATGGCGTATTCGGCCATCAAAACAAAGCCGGCACGTTTCACAAACTCCTCTTCCTGACTACTATATTCAATAGCCTTATCAATGGCGAACGGGGTACGGTCAAAGAGATTGCCGCAAACCTGGTCGCAAATGTCCCAGGAGTAAAAATCGCTTACCCATTTATCCATCAATTGAGGTGTAACCTGTTGAGGGTCGGCTATCATGGAGGCCAGCATCCTGGCTTCATGTATTTGTGTATCCCAAAGGCCTAACGCCAGGTCATGGTCTTTTTTAATGACTTTTGCTAGCTTACGGATCTCGGGTAGCCTTACACCTAAAGCTTTTGAACTATCAATCCCAAAGCGGGCCATCCCTTTTAAATAGGTAGCGTCAGCTTTTTCTTTAAGCTGTTCAAGTACAAATTGTACGGCATCCATTTAGTTAGTCATGCTTTTCTTTTGAAGGGTGTTATGTATGGGCACAACCTGCATCAGGGCAGCGCTGCAATAAAAAGGGTGCAGCTCCATCACTAAAGCCCCTGCTTTGATAGCCGGGTCGGTTTCGGTAAGTTTTTGGGCTTCCTCTACAGTTTCTACATTAAAAATAAAAATGCCACGTAAGGGCTGGTTGTCCAAAAACGGACCGGCTACTACCAGCTTGCCCTCGGCAGCAAGCCTGCCAATATTTTTAAGGTGCGCCATTTGCAGCTGCATGTTAGCAGCCGAATCTTTCAGTTGCGTTGGGCCTTCTTTCAGGAAGGCCATTACATATTTTTTCATGCCATAATCATCGGCACCAAGCTTTTTTGCAAGGGCGGCATCGTAAACGGGTTTGGCGGATGGTGAACTTTGGGCTAAGCAGTTAACACTTAGTATGGCAGCGGTAAGGATAAGTAAAGCTTTTTTCATAAAATCGTTAATTAGTTATACCAAATATAACCTAATGGCTGCCAAATAAAAAGCCGGGCAAATGCCCGGCTTAAAAGCCTATACAGTACAGTATTTTATGTTAGTTGCTGAACTTTTTATTTGTTCCGCTCTTCTCGTAAAAAGCTTTATAGTCTTTGATGTTCAGCATATCATAAATGGCCTGCTTTTTATCCGGACTGTTATCATAGTAGCCCTTGCAGATCTGGTAACCAACCCAATAACCCAGATCGGCTGGTTTATCTGCAGTTTCCTGATTGGAGTTGGCTATCCAATTGTAGCCACGCTTTAAATACATTTCTTTTTCAAAATCGGTCCATATTTGTTTTTCGCGTCCTTTTGCCCACACATGGAGGCGCTCGTTAGCAGTATGGCCAGAAATCAGTTCGCCCAAAAAGTCGGCCATGCCTTCAACCAAAACGGCCCGGAGTAGTGTGGTATCGCCGCCTAACATGCCATCCTGGTTAAAGTGAATAAGTTCGTGAGCTACAAGGTTAGGAATGTAATCAAGCTTACCAAAGTTGTTATTTTCCCAAAGGGTAAGTTCATCTACCGGTATATCAGGCGTACGAACTGCCTGGTCAAGGCCAATGAGCAGGCCATTATCTGATGAAGTGCCTCCCGATGAAAATGCACCGATTACAAAATATACATCCGGGAATTTAGCCTGCGGGTAAAGCTCTTTAAGTTTTACAAACGATGCCATCATCTGCGGCTTTTGTTTATCAACCGTATAGGTGTTTTTGCGGATGGCCGCATAAAACTTTTGCTTTTTATCATGACCTTTTACAAAGTTTTTCATATGTATAACTTTGTATGCAAAATAATCCTGCAAGCCTGCTGATCCAGGGTCAACATAATATTGTTTGTAAATTTTAAGCCGGTTGGCTGTGTCTTTTTGAGCACGGTCATAAGCCGTCCAGAAGTTTTTAATATCGCTGGTTACAAGTTTGGCTTTTAAGGGATCATCGGTGAATCCTTTAGCCTGCTTTTCTAAGGAGTTGAGCAGCGGTCGCCATTCGGGCATTTGATGTAGTGAATTCAGGTCCGAATCTGTTACCAGGTGTGCTGCATTTTTATAGCCGCTATTAATAGCTAATTTCAATATGAACATTGCGCTGTCGGCTTTACCCGAAAGGGCATAGCAGCAAGCAGCGTTGTAATAATCGCCGGTGGCCGAAGCTTTAAATTCGGCTTGTTTGGCCGATTGCAGGTAACAATTCCCTGCTTGAATGAAGTTTTTTGCCTCGTATAGGCTATCGCCTTTACTACTCAGGCTTTTTTGCCCAAAAACAGTTGGGCTTAATAAGATAAAGATGTAGGTTAAATATTTACGCATGGACTAAAAGTAACAATTGAAAACAAAAAAGCCGGGCAAGGCCCGGCTTATAATCATAAATCACTATCTAAAAATCCGAAATCAAAGATTTCCTCTCGCTTCCTGCTCGCGTTCAATTGCTTCAAACAGGGCTTTAAAATTGCCCGCCCCGAATGATTTTGCGCCCTTGCGTTGGATGATCTCGAAGAATAGTGTAGGTCTGTCTTCAACAGGTTTGGTAAAGATCTGCAGCAGGTAGCCCTCGTCATCACGATCAACCAGGATGCCTAAACGTTTCAGGGGCTCGAGGTCTTCATCTATATGACCAACGCGATCAATCAGGTCATCATAATAAGTTGAGGGTACGGTTAAAAACTCAACGCCACGGTTTTGCAGTTCGGTAACGGTTGCTACAATATCATGGGTAGCGAGGGCAAGATGTTGTACACCTTCGTCCTCATAAAATTCAAGATATTCCTCAATTTGTGATTTCTTCTTGCCCTCGGCAGGCTCGTTGATCGGGAATTTTACAAAGCCGTTCCCGTTGCTCATTACCTTGCTCATTAAAGCCGAATACTCTGTCGAGATCATTTTATCATCAAAGGTGAGGATGTTACGGAAGCCTAAAACTTCTTCATAAAAATTAACCCACTCGTTCATTTTATGCCAGCCTACATTGCCTACGCAATGGTCAACATATAACAGTCCGGCATCTGTTGGGTTATAATTACTTTCCAGTTTTTGATAGCCGGGTAAAAACAAACCTTTGTAGTTTTTACGCTCAACAAACATGTGCACGGTTTCGCCATATAATTTAATGCCGCTCGTACGCACTTCGCCATGCTCGTCAGTTAAGGTTTGTGGTTGCTGATAAGGTTCGGCGCCACGTTTAGTGGTTTGTTCAAAAGCATCATAAGCGTCATCAACCCAAAGTGCCAGCACTTTTACACCATCGCCATGTTTTTTAATATGCTCGGCAATGGGGTGTTCGGAGTGTAGGGGAGTGGTAAGTACAATTCTGATCTTACCCTGCTGCAAAACGTATGATGCTCTGTCGCGTACGCCGGTTTCGGGGCCGGCATAGGCCAGGTTCTGAAAGCCAAAAGCGGTTTTATAATAATGGGCCGCCTGCTTGGCATTGCCTACATAAAATTCAACGTAATCCGTACCGTTTAGGGGCAGGAAATCGGTTGTGATTGGTTGTTTATCTAAAGTTTGAGTGTGCATTTTAATGAATTTAAATATGTCATTGCGAGGAACGAAGCAATCGCGAACTGTGCAGATTCGCTCTGTATAGCATGCGATTGCCACGCTACGCTCGCAATGACATGGGGTTAGTAGTTAATATTGCCAGCTTTTATAATAATTTTCATCCTCTATTTTAATAGCATCCTCCGTTAACATCAGCGGTCTGAAAGGATCAATCATAACAGCCAGTTCATCGGTTGATTCTTTGCCTATTGATTTTTCGACAGAACCAGGATGCGGCCCGTGCGGGATGCCGCCGGGGTGCAGGGTAATTTGGCCTTTTACCACACTTTTACGGCTCATGAAATCACCATCTACATAGTATAGCACCTCATCGCTATCCACATTGCTATGGTTGTAAGGAGCGGGGATTGATAGTGGATGATAGTCAAATTTGCGGGGCACAAATGAGCAAATCACAAAGTTGTTGCCCTCAAATGTTTGATGAACCGGTGGGGGCTGGTGCAACCTGCCCGTTATCGGCTCAAAATCATGGATGGATAAAGCCCAGGGGTAATGAAAGCCATCCCAGCCTATAAAGTCAAACGGATGGGTGCCATAGATGTAAGGATAGATGAGGCCCTGCTTTTTAATCAGGATTTTAAAATCGCCATGCTCATCATAAGTTTTCAGATCGGCCGGTAGTTTGATATCGCGCTCGCAATAGGGCGAATGTTCCATCAGTTGTCCGTACTGGTTACGGTAACGTTTGGGCGGACGGATAGGGCTGAAACTTTCTACAATAAAAAGCCTGTTTGCCGTACCATCAAACTCCATCTGATAAATGGTGCCGCGGGGAATCACCAGGTAATCGCCATACTGAAATTTGATATTGCCGAAACCTGTTTTTAAAGTGCCGGTACCTTCATGGATGAAAACCACCTCGTCGGCCTGACTGTTCTTGTAAAAATAGTCGGTCATGCTTTGGCGTGGTGCAGCCAGCGAAATATGCAGGTCGCTGTTTACCAGTACGGGCTTGCGGCTTTGCAGGTAATCATCTTCTGGTTGTATGTTGAAGCCTATCAAACTGGTATGCTTCAGGTGTTTTTCGCGCGCTATTTTAGGCTCCACGCTGTAGGGCTCACCAAGTGTTTTTACAATGGTGGGCGGGTAGGCATGGTACACCAGCGAATACAGGCTTGAAAAACCTTCGGTCGAAACAAGCTCTTCGGCATATAAACTACCATCGGGCTTACGGAATTGCGTATGCCGCTTAGGCGGAATTGATCCTAAACTATGATATAGAGGCATGAATTGGTTTAATTGGTTAACAATAAAACGTATAAAATGCTGATTTGTGTTCGGAATAATAAGTCCGAAAGCATTGCCCTAACCATTAATAAATAATGGTTAAAAAATGAAGATAGCGGGAATGGAAGATATTAGTATTGCGCCAGTACGATCTTGGCAAGCATAGCATCTCTGAACGATGAGGCATCGCTCATGGAGGTTAACCCCAACGAAAACAGAAAATGCATTTGTATGCGTAACATGATACTAAGTTAGCGGGATTATATTTAGGATGCAAATTTAGGTGAGTGGTTGATTGAATAATGGTGAGTAGTTGATTGGGTTGATTAGGTGAGTGGTTGCCTTGTGGTTTTTTATTTATGCCACCGCTCGGCGGCGGAATATATCCGCGTAAGAAACCACTCACCTAATCAACTTAATCAACCATTCACCTAACAAAAAATCATTAGCTTTGATTATACCAATTAAGCTACTCTATGAAATTAGTATCCTATAAAACCGAAGACCGCGAACATCTTGGCGTTTTTGTTAATGGCCACATCTATAATTTAAACTCCTGCGATAAGCTGATCCCCGACAATATGAACGAGTTTTTGTGGGGAGGCCCCGAACTGATGGAACATGCTGCACGGGTTAATGAAGATATCCGGTCGGGAAAAATAGAGGCTAAAGAGGAATTGTTTTTTGAACTGATGGCGCCTGTACCTCATCCAACGTCATGTCGCGACGGTTATGCTTTCAGGCAGCATGTGGCTTCGGCGAGGCGTAACCGTAAGCTGGATATGATACCGGAGTTTGATCAGTACCCTATTTTTTACTTCACCAATCATAATGCCATACAAGGCCCCGGCGAAATTGAGTGCATGCCCGATCATTTTAAGAAACTGGATTTTGAACTGGAAGTGGCTGTAGTTTTGAATAAAAAAGGGCGCAATATAACGGCAGCCGAAGCGGATAGTTTTATTGCAGGATATATGATTATGAATGATATGAGTGCCCGCACCCTGCAAATGGAAGAAATGCTGCTAAACCTTGGCCCGGCGAAAGGCAAGGATTTCTCAACAGTGATTGGTCCGTGGTTGGTAACGCCCGATGAATTGGAGCAATACAAAGTGCCTGCAAAACCTGGTCATACAGGGAATGCTTATAACCTGGAGATGAAATGTGTGGTGAACGGCAAACAGGTATCGGCAGGTAATATGGCCGATATGGACTGGACTTTTGCCGAGATCATTGAGCGTGCTGCCTATGGTTGCGACGTTTTGCCGGGCGATGTGATAGGCTCTGGCACGGTAGGCACCGGCTGCTTCCTTGAACTGAACGGTACCGGTGTACTTAATAATGCCGATTATGAACCGCAATGGCTGCAACCCGGTGATCTGGTTGAAATGGAGGTAACAGGGTTGGGTATGCTGGGTAACATCATTGAGAAAGCAGATAGCGATTTTTCGATATTGAAGTTGAAGAAATAAGAAAATACTATCCATAGAAATACAAACGCGTCATTGCGAGTAATCACCAGAGAGCTCCTGGAAAAAATCGTGATGACGAGCAAAATATATTTTAGGGATGTTGTGCGGAGGCCGCGTTAGGGATTGCAGTGTAAAGCCCGCAGCGTGTGTAGGGATTGAGGGTAGGAAAGGTGAGGACTTGTAACGGAAAGCCCGGGCCGCAGGCAACGCCCATGTTATAAAATTATTAAAATATCTTAATAATCAACAATTTACGATTGTGTTATTATAAGGTACGAAGTAATCCCCGATAAGCAGAGCCGCTCTGTAAAGTTCGCGATTGCTTTGTACCTCGCAATGACGGTTTAAAAGTACAACCTCCATGCCTACCATCAACATAGCCGATCTTTCGCCGGTTCAACTTCAGAGTTATTTGCACTATGTAATAGCGCCGAGGCCAATATGCCTTGCCTCTACTGTGGATAAAGCGGGTAACGTAAACCTGAGCCCTTTCAGCTTTTTTAATTTCTTTAGTACCAATCCTCCGATATGTGTTTTTTCGCCGTCGCGCAGGGTGAGGGACAATACTACCAAGCACACGCTCGAAAATGTAAAAGAAGTGCCCGAGTGCGTGATCAATATTGTTAACTATGATATGGTACAGCAAACCTCGCTGTCAAGCGTGGAGTATCCGTTGGGGGTTAATGAGTTTATTAAATCGGGGTTAACACCGCTGCCATCGCAACTGGTAAAACCGCCACGTGTGGCCGAGTCATATGTGCAGCTGGAATGCGTAGTTAACGAGGTTATTGAATTAGGGCAAAGCCATGGTGCAGGCAATCTCGTTCTTGCCGAAATAAAGCTGATCCATATTAGCGATGCTGTTTTAGACGCAGAAGGGAAAATTGACCAGGCCAAAATGGATCTGGTAGCCCGTCTTGGTGGCGACTGGTATTGCCGGGTTACTAAAGATAACCTGTTTAAAGTAGCCAAACCCAATATCAAGATAGGTATAGGCGTTGATGCACTGCCTTATGCTATCCGCAATTCAAGAATACTGACCGGTAATAATCTTGGACAATTAGGCAATCTGGAAACCATACCTACAGACGAAGCCATCGAAGCCTTTGCACTAACTCCTGAGATAAAAGAAGTACTCGACGCCACCATCGGCGATAGCCAAACCCGCGAATTGCAATTACACTTGAAAGCCAAGCAACTGCTTGAGGAAGAAAGGATAGTGGAGGCTTTAATGGTGTTATTGATGGAGTAAATTATTTGGACACTAAAACCTGTCGGGGAGGTTTTATTCCTTCCCTCGGAAGGGGTGTGTTGATATGTGTAGTGGCAGTGAAGGGTTTGTGCATCATTTTAAAACGAATAGATCCGTCGATGAAACCCCTGCCGGTATCCGCCACTATCACTAACGTGGCCCGTGCACCATCAGTAAGATATATTTTATACGTCATCGCAGTTTTTTTCAGGATTTCCCTGATAGATACTCGCAATGACGGGTAGAGAGATAATATCAGGTAGCTTGATTTTTAAACTTTTATTGCTATATCCCCAATACCTGCTTCAACTTTACATATCCTGTTTTGCTTACCGGGATTTTAGCGCCGGATTTCAGGATAGCGAGGTGTGCGTCTTTTTCGTATGGATCGATACGGGTGATTTGCGGTATAGCCACGATGTATGAGCGGTGTACACGTACAAAATGGTTTGGATCAAGCGTTTGCTCAAAAAAGCTCATGGTCTTATTTTTGAGGTAGGAGCCTTCTTTAGTGATCACGCTTACATAGTCGTCATCGGCCTGTAGGTACTCAACATCGGCAACAGGGATGATCTTTACTTTGGTACCGGTTTTTACCACAATGCGCTCGTGTTGTGCAGGGGATTGTGTGGCAGCGGTTTCCAGCAACTCTTCTGTTTGTTTAGGGGCAGGTTTTGGAGCTGCCGTAGCCAGGAATTTTTCCACTGCTTTATTAAAGCGCTCTTTACTGAAAGGTTTTAACAGATAATCGACCGCGTGGGCTTCAAAAGCTTTTATGGCGTATTCATCAAACGCAGTAGCAAATATCACGGCAGGGGGCTGCTCAACCAGTTCAAGCATTTCAAAACCGGTAATTTTAGGCATCTGGATATCTAAAAAAACCAAATCGGGCTGATGCTGCTGAATAGCCTTAAGGCCCTCAAAACCATCGTTACATTCCTGAATCAGTTCAATGTCTTTAAAATCAAGCAGGTATTCCCTTACAACCATGCGGGCTAAAGGTTCATCATCAATAATTAAAGCTCGCTTCATAGTTGCGGTATTTTTATAATGGTAGTGTACAGATCATCGCTCGCATGGGTTTCCATTAAATCATTGCGGGCATACAGCAAATATAATCGTCGCTGCACTCCCCGCAAACCAAAACCTGTACCTTTTTTTGGTTTGGATGTTTGCGGATCATAAGGGTTCTGTACCATTAAGTTCAGATAACCATCCTCAATTTCGCCGCGAATGCTCACGGTAACTTCGCCTATGGTATCGTAAAGGCCAAATTTAATGGCATTTTCAACCAAAGGTTGCAACAGCATGGATGGTAATATGGCGGTTCCGCATTTTGGGTCACAGCTTATTTCGGTTTGTAAACGGTGACCAAAGCGTACTTTTTCTATATCAAGATAAAGATTAAGATGGGCCAGCTCTTCGGTAAGGCTAACCTGCAACTGATCGTCTTTTTTAAGCGTTCCGCGTAAAAAGTCGGACAACTGGTGGATCATCCTGCGGGCCTCATCAGGTTTAAAGCCAATAAGCGCGTTGATAGAGTTAAGACTGTTAAACAGGAAGTGGGGCTGCAATTGCTGGCGCAGGTTATATAGCTCGGCTTCGCGGGCCAGCTGCTCAGCCTCGGTTTTGCGTTTCAGGGTTTCTTTCTGATCCAATTGCGAAAACCACAATAAGCTGATCATAGCCATCCAGCCGATGGCCAAAAAGTCGGTAAACAAGCGGATGGTTAATGACTGGGCCAGGAAACCCGTATAAATGGTGTCGCTGTTTATTAACGGTAAAAGGTAACGGCAGCCGGCTGTACAAATGCCTGCAAGCGCAACGCACCATATAAACAGGTTAATGTAACTGCCTTTACCGGGTTGGTAGTAGCGTAAGTTATTATTGATAAGCCAGCAGGCGCATGAAAGCAATATGGCGCTCAACAGGCCATCAGTAGCGGCAGTGAACCATAAAAAACCAAAACTATGGATGATGTAAGTTTGCAGTGCAGCCCAGGCCACACCGCATATTACAAATGCCGCGTATAGTTTTGATGATTGTATTGATGGAACTTCCAAAACGGGTTGCTTTCTGTGGTTTAAGGTTTAATTTCTGATGCCCAATAAGGCCGATTTATGGTGCGCCCAGGCTATGTACAGGTCGGCGTCGGGCGTTTCATGTATATTGTAATACAGTTCGGTACCGTCTGCAAGTTCGCCAAGCTGGTTAAGTTCGGCTACATCTATAAATTGCCATTTAACGGTTTGCTTTTCAATATTTTTAAAGCTATCCTGATTGGCGTGACCTATACGGTTTGCTTTTTCATAAGCTACTAATTCACTATCCGCGCTGATCAACCTTAATTGCTCATCAAATTGCGCCTGATGATCGCCATCCCCGCTTATCACCCTGAAAACTAATTTTGCTACGTACCAGTTCATGTTGTTTTATGCTTTTCGTAATTATCTGCCTTAATTAATAACTGCGAATATCTACCCCTGCAAAAATGGATACCCCTTTAAGTACCAGCACTTTTTCGCTGCCTACACTTGCGGTGCTCCTGATGCGTTTATCATCAACACTTGCAAAAATAGCTGCCAGATCTGATACTACCTGCCAGTTTGATGGCACAATGATTTTGGTGCCACCAAAAATTTGGGTAATGTCAATGATAATGCGGCCGTTGATATCTGCCTGTGTAAAATCAAGTTCGGCACCGCCAAATATGTTTACGATATCGCCTCCGCGAAATTGTTTGGAGAGAATAGTTTTATTAACACCACCAAAAATGGATACAGTATCGATATAATCATCGCCTGAATATTTGGTATTGTACTGCTGCTGTTTTTGAGTGTACGGATCAACAGGGGGGATCGGATCTCCTTCATCTTTTACTGTATAGTCCACAGGCTCGGTTTTTTCGAATTGAAAAGGCTCTTTTTTATCCCAGTTGGTCCATTTTTCTGCTTTGAAATCGTGTTTCCATTGCTGCGGATCAAAATGTTTGTTACGCCTTAATATCAACCACATCCCGAAACCAATTACAGCCAGAGGGCCTACTATACGATCAGAATTGTTAATGTTTTGGGTGATCAGGAATATAGTACCTAAAGCAACCAGCATTACCCATGATGCTTTTTTGTAATTGTGTTTAGCACCTACATATATACCCCAGAAAATAAGCCATAATGGCCACAGGGAGAGATGATCGGGTATGAAAAAAATTCGGAATTGCTGAAGCAGCAATATGCCGCCTACAGCAAGTAAAATGATCCCGGCAACAGACTTGCCTTTGTTGGGATCTTTTGGATGTTCTATATCGTTGTTCATTGTATTATCTGCAAATTGAAATCATATCCAAAACTAAGGTAACATTATAGTTGAGCCAAACAAAAATTGGCGATGTATTTAAAGAAATCGGTGAGTGGGGATGTTTTGGCGGTGAAAAAGTTGCGGTTGATTTTTTAACATTCGGCAAAAATAAAAAATTGTAAGTTGCGACGGTTTTTTATCAGTAAATAACCGTACTAAACTTTATCATTAAAATGAAACAGGACTTTAGCCCAATCCGCGGTATTGTGTTTGAAAAGGAATACACCCTCGGCATCGGGTGGAAAATATTTTTGTACATCTTTATGGCGGCGATGGTCATCGGGGGCGCTTATCTAACCTATACTTCTATCGCCGATAAAAGCTGGTGGCTTGTACTAATAGGGATTGGACTGATAATGTTAGGACTTTATCTCTATCTCGAATTGAAGGCAAGCAAAATAATTATCTCCAACAACGGCATAAAACGAGTGGGCTATTTCAGTAGCAGAGAACTTTTAATTAACGATATTAAAGGTTATGACACCGCCCAGGGTAAAAGGATAACAATACGCCCTGTCGATAAATCAAAAAAAGCAATAGTTTTAAGTGACTACAGCTATTTTGCCGATGGCAGCGAAATATTGCAATGGGTAGCCTCGAATTGCAAAGATCTTGATGCCGAACAAGAACAAAAAGGTATAGAGGAGATACAAAATGATGATAGCTATGGTCACAGCAGCGAAGAAAGGTTAGCCGAACTAAAAAAGTTAAAACGCTTTTGCTCATACTTTAATTACGGAGGTATCGCTTTGTGTTTTTGGCTGTTTATACATCCTGCGCCTTACGATTATGCTGTTTTAGCCGGTATAGCATGGCCCTTAATAGTTATGTTTGTGTTTTATTTAAAAAGGGATGTAGTTGTGCTTAACAGTGCTGACAATAAGAAACAGGCCATGTATCCATCGTTAAGTAAAGCGTTGATACTGCCTGCAGTTGGGCTTTTATTGAGGATACTGGTTGATTTTAAACTGATGCATTTAACAGATATGCTCTTGCCCGCGTTTACAGTGATAGTTGTATTAGGGGCTGCTTTTTTGGGGATAATAATGAGCTCGAAAGAAAAAGCACGTTCAAACAAAACAACCTGGCTTAGCGCTGCGGCATTTGTATTGTTATACGGTTTTACTGCCCCTGTTATAATTAATTGCAATTTTGATTATAGCGCCCCAAAAGAGTATAAAGCGCAAGTACTTAGTCAAAGGATATCGACAGGTAAACACACATCATATGATTTAACTTTGAGTAAATGGGGGCCGAGGGAAAGCGAAGAAACCGAAGTATCCAAATCGCTTTATGACCAGGTTAAAGTTGGGGATACTGTATACGTAAATCTAAAATCTGGGCTTTTTAAAATGCCATGGTTTTATATCAGTAAGTAGCATAAATATTCGATGCATTCAGTGACACGAACCAGTGTTCAACTTTTTGAAAAACGGGTGTTCAACTTTTTATTTTTAGAAAAGTTAAGTTGTTGATTATCAGTATTGATGCGTTCATGTTTGATTGATTGAAAATAAACCAAAAATCAAAGTTGTTGATTTTCAATGCTATTTACTTTCGGCAAAAAACGCAAGTGTTTACACCTGAAAAAGTTGAACACCCGGAAATATCAACAAAAAGCCGGGGCTTTTTTAAAATGCCCCGGCTTTGATATATATGATGGATGATTGAGTTTAAGCTTCGGCTTTGGGTTGCTCAAAGTCGAAATGCTGTTTAGCTTTTTCGTTCTTTTCCCAGAAATCTCTGTCGGTTTGTTTGGCCGGCCTGATGGCTATCCAGGCGCCAAGCAGCATCAATGCTATTGGCCAGGTTATACGGTCGGCATCATTAACGTTATCATTTACCAGGAATATTATGCCTAAGAGTATCATAAAGATCCATGATGGTTTCTTGAAGTCGTGTTTGGCACCCATGTAAGCGCCCCAGGCTATGAACCACATTGGCCAGCTAAAAAGCCAATCAGGAATAAGTAAGGCATTAAGCTGATCTATCAGAAATAAACCACCGGCTGCCAGTAATATTATTCCTAACATGATTTTGCCATTTCTTTTGTTTTCGGTGTTTATTATATCGTTGTTCATCGCTTTAAGTTTTAATGTTACCCAAATCTACAGCGATGCAGCAGGCGGGGCAATCAATACTTGGCGATGTTGGGGGAGATGTCGGTAAAGCAGGGGATAAAGGCGGTGAAAGGAGGCGGAGCGGCAAGAGTCAGGAAGTCAAGAGTCAAGAAGAAGAGAAGATAGCACGTTATTCTAATACATTGAATATTGCATATCTCATAGGAGTACCATATAATTCCATCTTTAGCTTCGGAAAGTAATAACCCATGCCTCTATTGGGAACCCATTCAGAATAAACTTTAACAATGTCACGAGAATAGTTTTTTTTATCTGCTAAAATTTCAAGATTTTTATATTCAGCTGCTTCAAACCGGGCTTCGAATAGGCCATTTTTATAAAGATGAGTCATAAATATCGTATTCAGGCACATCATAATATTAATATGGTCTGTATCTGAGATTGCTGAGAGCTTCTCTGTTTTAAGAAGTTTCGTAGCTCTGCCCACACGATGTTTAAATTCTATAAGTGTAATTGTTTTTGATGAATCTCGGTTAAATGTTTCGTTTGGACTCTGAGCTAAAGAATTTTTGCAAAAGCAAGAAACGCAGATTGTTATCAAGATAGGGCCAACATATTTCTTATAGAAATGCATTCGTGATACTGATTAGATGATTGTAACAATTTAATAAGATATTTGGTATCGAGCAGCGTAAATAAATAATCTAAAATCAATGATAGGCTAAAGAATAAGTAACAGGGGGAGATCGATATTTTTGTTCCGTTCTACTATTCTTTTAAAGCCCTCCCCTGAAGGGGAGGGTTGGGTGGGGCTTATTCCGGTTCCTGCTGGCTCAGGCAGTGGAAGCTGCCGAGGCCCCAGATAATGTCGGTGCTGTCAATGCCAACAACCTTGCGGTCGGGGAAGCATTGGGTAAGTATGTCAAGTGCTTTATCGTCGTTCTTTGAACGGTAGGTAGGTACTATTACAGCCGAATTGGCAATGTAAAAATTAGCGTATGAGGCAGGTAAACGGGTATCTTCATATACTACGGCGTCGGGCATTGGCAATTCAACAATGTTAAGTTGTTTGCCGTTAAGCAGGCGCATGGTTTTCAGGGTTTCGAGGTTTTCCTGAAGGATGTGGTAGTTCTCATCGTTCTTATCATCCTCAACAACTGTAACTACGGTATCCTCGTTTACAAAACGGGAAATATCGTCAATATGGCCGTCGGTATCATCACCTATAATGCCATCGCCTAACCAAAGGATCTGCTCTGCTCCGTAATAGTTTTGCAGGTAGCTTTCAATTTGCTGCTGGCTAAGCTCCGGATTACGGTTTTTGTTGAGCAGGCAGGCAGTTGTAGTTAAAATAGTGCCTTTACCGTTAAAGTCGACAGAGCCGCCTTCCATTACAATGCCCGGGTTGAATACCGGCAAGCCAAAATGGTTACCTATTTTGGTAGGAATCACATCGTCCAGATCAAATGGAGGGTATTTGCCGCCCCATGCGTTGTAGCCCCAATCGACAATAGCTTTTTGCTTTGTTGTTGGGTTTATCAAAAACGCCGGACCGTGATCACGGCACCAGGCATCATTGGTAGGGAATTCAAAGATCTCTATTTTACTAAGATCGACTCCTGCATTTTGCAGCTGGAAAATCACCGAGGCTTTCATGTCCTCGTTCGCTACGTTGATACGTACCAGTTCGCCTTGGGCAACTATTTTGATAAACTCAATGTAAGGCGCGTAAATGGTATCGATCTTACCAGGCCATGAAGCCTCTTTGTGAGGCCAGCTCAGCCAGGTAGCGGTATGTTTAGCCCATTCGGCAGGGAAAGAGAAGCCTTGTGCTAAAGGCGAGTCCGAAAGTCCGGAAGTCCGAAAGTCCGAAAGTCCGGATTTAGTTGATATATCTTTTAAAGATGACATTTAATATAATTGGTTATTTAAGGGAGTTACGTAATCCATTCAACATAGCTAAAACTTCTTCACATTGCTGATATAGTTTTGAAAAATCTTCCTCAGATATTAGAGTTCGTTTTTGCGCCAAATAAAGGCATCCTACAACCTCAATATCCGACCGTAAAGCATAACCCACAAATTTATTAAACTCGGCATTTGATTGCCCGGTTGAACCTTCAGCAATATTTAATGAAATAGAATCCGCAGCCCGTTTTATTTGAGACGTTAAAATAAACAACTCATCTTTTGGAAAAGTTTTAGTTAGATCATGAATGTCGGCTGATAGGTCAACAGCCTTTTGCCAAACAATTAGTTTTTCAAATTTAAAACTCATACTAAAATTTTTCTTTCGGACTTACGGACTTTGCTGACTTTCGGACTCAAGACGTTAGTCTTCGTCTAATAGCCTTTTTGTTATTGGCTGATAGCTGTCAATCCTTCTGTCGCGTAAAAACGGCCAGTGGCTTCTATAGTAATCAGATTTATCCAGATCAAGTTCTTGTACTACCACTTCCTCATCATTGTGTGATGTTTGGTGGATAATAGCACCAAACGGATTGGCAAAGAATGAACCTCCCCAGAATTTTACACCGGCTTCTTCGCCTACACGGTTAACACTTACTACGTGTATGCCGTTAGCTACCGCGTGCGAACGCTGGATAGTTTGCCATGCGTTGTATTGCTCCACGTTAGTGGCTTCATCCTGTGTAGTAGCCCAGCCGATAGCGGTTGGGTAAAATAATATATCGGCACCCATTAAGGCAGTGATGCGGGCGGCTTCAGGGTACCATTGGTCCCAGCAAATCAATACGCCTACACGGGCAAATTTGGTGTTGAAAACCTTGTAGCCTAAATCACCAGGGGTGAAGTAAAATTTTTCGTAAAAGCCCGGATCATCAGGGATATGCATTTTGCGATATTTGCCTAAATAACTACCGTCGGCATCAAGTACTGCGGTAGTGTTGTGGTAAACACCCTGAGCACGTTTCTCAAATAATGAAGCAATGATCACCACATTAAGCTCGGCAGCAACTTTTGAAAGTTCATCGGTTGATGGGCCGGGGATAGCTTCGGCCAGCTTAAAATTGTCGTAATTTTCTTCATCGCAAAAATAAAGCGAGGTGAAAAGTTCCTGTAAACAAACTATTTGCGCGCCTTTAGCAGCGGCTTCCCTTACTTTAACAATCGCTTTTTGCAGGTTCTGCTGTTTGTCAGCAGTGCAGCTCATTTGTACTAAACCAACTTTTACTTTACTCATCTCCAAAAAATTTGCGCAAAAATAACACTTTGTAACAAGGATTTCACCCATTTAATATTATGATTACACTCAGTTGAAAGTGGGATTACACTGGCATGAGATTGCCTTTGCCATTTTATGTTGCACCCTCCCTGAAATAATAACCTGATTTACTGGTTTTAATGTTTGTGAAAACAAAATGAAGAAAAATTGTTAATTGACTATCCTGTACATCCAAATAAAAAAATAACATAGCTTTGCAGCCGAATGACACAAACAGAAGATCTCATTGACGAAGGTGCCGAACATAAAACCTGGAAAGGTAAGCTTTGGGGCGTTATAAAAGTAATCCTTATTATAGTAGTAACCGGCGGTTTGCTTTACTATGTATTCAGTAAGGTTCCGTTTGCGAAAATTAAATATCGCTTAGTCCATGCCGACCGCGCCTGGTTAACCGCAGCTATAGCCTGTTATATTGGCTCAATGCTTTTTTCGTCGTGGCGGTTATTAAGCTATTTCAAATCCATTGGTTTACGGTTAGACTGGCGCTTTAACCTGCGCTTATATTTTCTTGGCTTGTGTTATAATGTGCTATTGCCAGGCGGTATCGGCGGCGATGGCTACAAAATTTACCTGCTGCACAAACGCTATCATTTACCCACAAAAAAAGTATTCTGGGCTATCCTGTTTGACAGGCTTAGCGGATTTTGGGCCATAGGCGCTATTGTAGTGGGGCTAATTATTTTAATCCCGAGTTTCCCCTATCACCTGGCATGGCCGCTTGGTATAGTATCGGTTGGTTCGGTGATCTATTATTTTGTAGCCCGTAAGTTTTTTAAAGAATATACCCACAACTTTGTACAGGCACATTTAAAAGCCATAGGTGTACAAAGCATGCAATTACTCACCATTGTTTGTTTACTGCTTGCGCAGGATTTCAATGGTAAATTTGCGCCATATTTGCTGTCATTCCTTTTCTCATCGTTAGCGGCAATTATTCCGTTTAGTTTGGGCGGTGGCGGTATCCGCGATGCACTGTTCCTTACACTGGCCCGCCAGTTTAACCTGACCGAAGATATGGCGGTTTACCTGAGCTTTGGATTTTATCTCATCTCAATTATTGTGGCTTTATTAGGCGTTTATTACGTACTTGTTCCGAAACGCCTGGACGCAGGACTTAAAAAAGGAGAAGAACCAAAATTGGAAAATCACCCAATAGAAGAATAATATTCTGTTTTAAGTTTAATTTCATAATAATAAACTGAAGTTTGTTTTCATGGCAACCATCTGCTAAACTTGGTGTTGTATTATAAATCGCCAGTTATCAAATGAGCCTTTTTAATGATTTTAATAATCCGCAGGTTGCGGCATTGCCCGGTCATTTAAAACAATTTATAGTCGACCAGCACTACGAGCATTACACACCTGTTGATCATGCGGTTTGGCGCTACGTCATGCGGCAGAATTACAGCTATCTTAAGGATGTTGCCTACTATCCGTATATCCCTGGCCTGCAAAAAGCCGGTTTAACCATTGAGCACATTCCCAATTTGCAGGAAATGAATGATGCCCTCGGCAAAATTGGCTGGGGAGCGGTTACCGTTGACGGCTTTATCCCGCCGGCTGCCTTTATGGAGTACCAGGCTTACCGGGTACTGGTTATAGCAGCTGATATCCGCCAGTTGAAACATATTGAATATACCCCGGCGCCTGATATCATCCATGAATCGGCAGGGCATGCGCCTATAATTGCCGATAAGGATTACCATGAGTACCTGAGCTATTTTGGATCTATAGGGGCCAGGGCCATGTTTTCGGCACAGGATTTTGAACTGTATGAGGCTATCCGTGCCTTATCGATATTAAAAGAAATGCCCGATGCCGATGAAGAGGAAATCATTAAAGCCGAGGAGCTGGTAACTTATTGCCAGGAAAATATGGGCGAGCCTTCAGAAATGGCTTTATTGAGCCGTTTACATTGGTGGACTGTTGAGTATGGGCTAATCGGTACGTTGGAGGAGCCAAAGATTTACGGAGCAGGTTTGCTTTCGTCGATCGGGGAGAGCTCGACCTGTATGCAAAAGCATGTAGAAAAGTTATGGTATACCATTGATGCTGTAAAGTACAGCTATGATATTACCAAACCCCAGCCGCAGCTTTTTGTAACGCCTGATTTTCAAAACCTGATCAATGTGCTGGAAGAGTTTGCCAATAGCATGTCGTTCAGAAAGGGCGGTACTTATGGCTTGCAGAAAGCTGTTGAAAGTAAAAATACCTGCACCGCGGTTTATAGTTCGGGATTGCAGGTTTCGGGCAACATTACCGATTTTAAGACCGGAGACGGTGGTAAACCTTATTTTATTAAAACAACCGGCCCAACTGCTTTGGCGTTTAATAATAAACAACTAAAAGGGCACGGTAAAGATTATCATAAGGATGGTTTCAGTTCGCCGGTTGGTAAATTGAAAGGTAGCAATGTTGCTTTGGAAGATTTTTCGGAAGATGATTTAAAAACAGCCGGCATAGTAAAAGGTAACAAAACTGAATTACTTTTTGAAAGCGGGATTAAGGTAGTTGGCCTTGTCAAAAATATTCTTTATGCGGATGGTAAGATCTACCTAATTACTTTTGATGAAGCCACCGTTACCGATAAAGATGGAATGGTGTTGTTTGATCCGGCCTGGGGCGTTTATGATATGGCTGTTGGCGGAGAGATCGTTTCGGTATTTTGCGGCGCGGCCGACAGGGAAGCTTATGAAACAATTGTTTATAAATCAAAAACAGAAACCCATCATGCCGTGCATGATTATAAAACAAAAGAATTGCACAGGCTTTACCAGCAGGTACGTAATTGCCGCATTAATCACGGCGATTATGGATTTTTAGGCAATGTATGGCAACAGCTCCAAAAAGATCATCATGACGACTGGCTTTGTGCTTTGGAGATACTGGAAATGCTTGATCATGAAGGCGTAGAGCCGGCATTAGCTGCCGAGATCAAACATTTTCTTGAACAAAAAGGACATAATGAGCCTGAGTACGGTAAGCTTATCAGTGATGGTTTTTATTTGATCAAGCACCCGGTTGAGCAAAAATTGGTAGTTTAGCAATGATTTATCATCTTAGGGTATAAAATCAAGCGTCATTGCGAGCAATCATCAGGAACCTGAAAAAAACCGAGATGACGTGTAAAATATATTTTAGCGATGGTGCGCGGGGCCGCGTTAGTGATAGTAGCGGATACCGGCCTTGTGGCTAATGCCTGTGCAGTATGAGCGGATAGCACGGGCCGCAGGCAACGCCCATATTTATAGATGAATTTTTAAAAAAAACAAACCAAATAATCAATAGCTTACATTCACGTCATTATAAAGTACGAAGCAATTCCAAACTTTACAGGGCTGCTCCGCTAATTGGGGATTGCTTCGTACCTTACAATGACGTTGGGAAATAAAATTAATAACAAACAATTATTCCCCCTTTAGGGGGGTAGGGGGCATATGAACATTATAATAACCGGCGCCAGTAGTGGCGTGGGCTTTGAAGCCGTAATTGAACTGATACTTTCGGGCAGCCACAAAGTAATTGCTTTGGCCCGCTCACAGGATAAACTGGAACGTTTGCTGGAAATAGCTCATGGTTTAAACCCCGATTGCCAGTTGTTTGCCTTAAAGTTTGATATTGTTCATGACGACTATGAAGGTTTGCAACATTTTATAGCATCGCATTTTGATAACCGGGTTGATATTTTGATCAACAATGCCGGGGTGCTTATCAATAAACCGTTTACAGAATTGCTTGAATCGGATTTTGTGGAAATGCTGCAAAGTAATTTTATTGGTCACGTACGCGCTATCCAGGCTTTAGTACCTTTGATGCCCGCCGGTTCGCATGTCCTGAATATTGGCAGCATGGGCGGCTTCCAGGGGAGTGCGAAATTCCCCGGTTTAGCGGCTTATTCTGCAAGTAAATCGGCTTTACATACCCTAACCGAGTGTTTGGCACAGGAGCTAACAGAACAAGGTATTAAAGTAAATTGTTTGGCATTAGGATCGGCACAAACCGAAATGCTTGAACAAGCTTTTCCGGGTTATGAATCGCCGGTAATGGCATTTGAAATGGGTAAATACATCGCCGATTTTGCTTTAACCGGAAGCAAGTTCTTTAACGGGAAAATAATACCTGTAGCCGCAACTACTCCTTAAATATTAGATAATATTGCAAACATTTTTTATAACTTAGTTATTATAAATATGTTATGCCGGCAGCCTATGGATACGAGGTTCACATCCCTTTTCACTCATTCAAAAGACATTTTTTTTGTCATGGATATGGATGGAGTGATACTGCATACCAACTATGCTTTCCGGAATACATTTAATTATAATGACGAGGACTTAGCCGATTTAAATATAGCGGCCGTTTGTCACCCCGCAGATAAGGAACGACAGGACGAATCTCAAGCCAGCCTGTTAATCCATAAAAAACTGATAGGTTATCAAAGCCGAATAAAGGCAAAAGATGGCTGCTACTTTAGCGTTATCTGGTCGGTGATATTAAATGAGGATGATGGCCTTATTTACTCAAGTGGCAATACCCTTGCGGGTATGATTGGGCAGCCCGAAAACGATATCGTTCAGCACACTATTCAAAGTCTTAATGAGGGTTTTATTGTACTTGACGCCAACTGGGATATAATTTCGTTTAACCCGGCTTTCCAGGCCATGGTAAATGTTAGTTTAAATGAACTTGACGGTGCCAATTTCATGGAAATCAAAAGCCTTGGTTTAACCGAAAAGGTAGAGAGCGAGTTTCAGCTTTCATTAACCTGTAAAAAATCAATACAGGTACAATATCTAAATGAATATTCAAACAGCTGGCTTCGTATCAATATATATCCTTACCATAACCAACTGGCTGTTTTTATACGTGATATAACGGAGATAAAAATGCAGGAATGGATATTGGAACTTGAAAAAAGGGTGCTGGAATTGAACGCTATGGCACAATATACACTTGTGCAATCTGTTGTTGAACTGCTTACCGGTATAGAAAGGATTTTCCCGGATATGATCTGTTCGGTGTTAGAAGTTGATGATGCACAGGAAAGGTTGTATACACTTGCGGGTCCACGATTACCCCAGGATTACAGCAACCAGCTGGAAGGTTTGTCAATAGGGCCCAATATAGGGTCGTGCGGTACATCTGCATTTCACCGAAAACAGGTCATTGTAAGCGATATTGAAAATGACCCGCTTTGGGCCGACTATGTCTATCTGGTTAAACCCTATGGCCTTAAAGCTTGCTGGTCATCGCCGGTAATGAGTTCAAAAAACTCAAAAGTTTTAGCCGTGTTTGGTATTTACTACCGCACAATACGTGAGCCAAATGATGATGAGTTGAGTATTATCGAACGTACAGTAAATATTCTTCGGGTATTAATAGAAAGCAAAAAGACGGAAGATAACATCCGGGAACAGAACAATAGGCTACAAACTATCGCTAATATCAGTTCGCATGAGTTGCGTAAACCGGTAGCTACTATTTTAGGTTTGGTTAATTTGTTTGATAACGACGACTTGCAAAACCCGCTTAATAAAGAGATCATCGAACATATTGATACAACATCACAGCAACTTGATGGGGTAATTCATTCTATTGTGGAAAGAACGGCGTATATCAAAGCTTTTGGGGCGGACGCGTAAGTCAAGGACGAAAATATGAATACAATTACCAAGACTACTTTGCATAATAATTTGTCCGACGCTACGATTTCTTTACTTGAAATGGCGAGGGAGGCGTCATGGAACACAATAACTGACAACTGTTTGTACGTTACGTCTGAAATAGAAAACAGCACGCAGGATTTTTGTGACCTGCACAAGTCGAGGAAACAAAAGAATGATCAAAAGATACCCCAGTCGCTGGCCGACGTAACGCCGCAATTGCTTTCACTTTTTGATAATCTTCACGACATCAATTTATACGTTTACAAGGCTGAAAGAAATGTTACAATAATTGAAATTGCTTATTATCTGAAAACTTCATTAGATGCAAGGTGTCGGGATACAATAATTATCGATCCGCCTATGCTGCACTGTAAGATTCCAATACCGAATTACAGGGCGCTGAAAGAGGACAGGGATAAAAAATTTGATATCAATTGGCAATTGAATCCGCTAAATCATCGGCTAAGGGTGTTTTGGACGCGCCTTAAATATAAATTGGGTATGTATCCTTTTTAAGTGGCAAATCAATCATTATAAAATTGCATTACACCTGAAGTTTAAAACGTATTTTAAACTTCAGGTGACGGTTGTTCCTCCCTTGGCGATACCTGCGCCCTTGAATCAACTGGCTTTACCCGCCAATGTCCCGTAGCTTTAAGGATCTCGCCATTTGTTCTTCAGCCTTTGGCACCTACTTTTAAAAATTCATTAACTACTATTTCTGATACATAGCGTTTAATGCCATCCTTATCGGTATAGTTACGATTGGTTAGTTTGCCCTCGATGGCTAATTCATCGCCTTTTTTAAGCAGGTCTTCGGCAAGTTTGGCTTGCGGGCCCCAGAAAACAAGGTTATGCCATTGGGTATCGGTTATTTTTTCGCCTTTGTCATTTTTGTAGCTTTCGTTAGTGGCGATGGAAAGGCGTACCATTTTTTTATTACTGTCGAATACTTTTACTTCCGGATCCATACCTAAGTTACCTACCAGGCGCACACTGTTTCTTAATGAGTTCATCGTTTTAATATTTACTGTTTAATGTTTGTTTGAATCAACGATACAAAGATGGGACAGAGTGGAAAAATTAACCGGATAATAACCGTTTATAGTCGATAGTATCCGTTTGTAAGCGTTTGCAAACGGATAAATTAATAGCTATCTTTATACTATGAACCAGGAAAGAGTATGCTTAGATTGCGGAACACCACTACAAGGCCGTGCCGATAAAAAGTTTTGTAATGATCTGTGCCGCAACAATTATAATAACCAGCTTAACAGTAACAGCTATAACCTGGTGCGTAATATCAATAATATCCTGCGTCGTAACCGACGTGTGCTTGAAGAGTTAAACCCGACAGGCAAAACAAAAACAACCCGTAAAAAACTTACGGCGAAAGGCTTTGATTTTGATCATATCACCAGCATCTATCAAACAAAAAACGGCTCGACTTATTTTTTTAATTACGAATATGGCTACCTGTTGTTAGATAATGACGAGGTGCTGCTGGTAAAGCGGGAAGGGGAGCAGTAACAGTTGGCAGTGGCAGTTTTACAGTAGGCAGCTTGCTGTGCTCCGCATTAGGAAATCCTTTAATCCTCTAAATCACGGTTCAGTCTCTATCTCTATAGATTTAATAGCCTTTAACAGTTTAATATTTTGATAATTAATACTTAACTGTTGTTTCATTCGGCTCTTTATGTTTTCAATAAATTTAAGTACGTTTGGGGAAAATGTGAATTTTTAATTTTTGACTGATCTTACTAATTTAAAATGAAGTTATTTATCAAGAAACCCATTCAGCAACTGCTTGCTGCTTCAAAGGAGACTGAGAAAACACTGAAGCGCACGCTTGGGTTAAGCTCGCTGATTGCACTGGGTATTGGTGCCATTATTGGTGCCGGTATATTTGTGCGTACTGCTGCTGCTGCCGGCGAACATGCTGGTCCGGCGGTTACCATTTCGTTCATCATTGCAGCTGCAGGTTGCGCCCTCGCAGGTTTATGCTATGCTGAATTTGCCAGTATGATCCCTATCGCTGGTTCCGCCTATACTTATTCATACGCTACCATGGGCGAGTTGATTGCCTGGATCATAGGGTGGGACCTTGTACTTGAGTATGCCCTCGGTGCTGCTACCGTATCAATTGGCTGGTCGCAGTATTTCAACGAGTTCCTGAATACATTCTTCAATGTACACATCCCATTTGAGTGGTGCCATTCACCATGGGAGCATAATATATCTACAACCGGTATGTATGTAGATCAGATGGGGGTTCATGGTATTGTGAACCTGCCTGCCATCCTGATCGTATTCCTGTTGTCGATGCTCCTGATCCGTGGTACTGCCGAATCTGCTGCTGTAAACAACATCATCGTTATTGTTAAAGTTGCTATCGTGTTGCTGATCATCGGTTTGGGCTGGGGCTTTATTAACCCTGCTAACCATACTCCGTACATGATCCCTGCCGATGCCGGCGTTGTACATACCAGTACCGGTGATATTAATTATGGCGATACATTTAACCACGGATGGCTTGGTGTATTGCGTGGCGCGAGTGTGGTGTTCTTTGCCTTTATTGGTTTCGACGCTGTATCAACTGCCGCTCAGGAAGCTAAAAATCCACAAAAAGATATGCCAAAAGGTATCCTGATATCGCTGGTATTCTGTACTATCCTTTATATCCTGTTCTCGCACGTATTAACAGGTTTGGCACCTTACAAAGACTTCCTGATTAACGGTAAAGAGGCTTCTGTTTCATACGCTATCAACAAGTTTATGCCGGGTTATGGCTGGTTGGCCAAATTTGTAACAGTGGCTATTCTTGCAGGTTTCTCTTCAGTTATCCTGGTGATGCTTTTGGGCCAAACACGTGTGTTTTACACGATGAGTACTGACGGTTTGGTGCCTAAAGTATTTTCAAAACTGCACCCTAAATACAGCACCCCATACAAATCACAATGGTTGTTCTTCGGTTTTGTGGCTTTCTTTGCAGGCTTCATTCCTGACCGTATTGTAGGTGACATGGTGAGTATAGGTACCCTGTTTGCATTCGTGTTGGTGTGTATTGGTATCTTTATCCTGCGCCGTACCGATCCAAATATCGAGCGTCCGTTCAAAACGCCAGCTTATTTAATTGTGTGCCCGCTTGGCGCATTAATCTGTTTAGGTATGATTGCCAGCGAAGGCTGGGAAAACTGGGCAAGGCTTATTGTTTGGTTGCTGATTGGTTTTATCATTTATTTTGGCTACAGTATCAAACGCTCGCATGTGCGCCATGGTAAGGTTGAAGGTGCAAATGATCCTATCAATCCTAAATTTGTTGAGTAATTATAACAATGTTATCATAAATAAAAAGGTTCTGAATTTTTCAGAACCTTTTTTGTTACATTCCCTTTTTTATGGTGTCAAACCAATAAAACCGCTTCATGAAGGGCGATAGAAACCTGTGGGTATTAGTATTTGTATGTATCATCAACTCCCTGGGGTTCGGCATCATTGTACCGATACTTTACTCATATGGTAAAACCTTTGGCATTACAGGCGAAACATTAGGTATCCTTACAGCATCCTTCTCGATAGCCCAGTTTTTTGCTACGCCGGTGTTGGGCGCCCTTTCTGATAAATGGGGGAGGAAGCCTTTACTGGTGATCAGCCTTACAGGTACCTGTATCTCCTTTATCCTTTTTGCCGAAGCGCGCAGCATGATCATGCTCTTTGCCGCGCGGATCCTGGATGGCCTTACCGGTGGTAACGTATCTGTAGCGCAAGCTATGGTATCGGATACGGCCAGACCCGATAACCGGGCCAAAAGGTTTGGTATTTTGAGTTCGGCGTTCGGGTTCGGCTTTGTGATTGGGCCAGCCATAGGCGGTTTGCTAAACAGGTATGGCATGCAGGTTCCTTTTTATTTCGCGGCGGGGATATCGCTTATTGGCACGCTCTGTAGCCTATTCTTTTTGAAGGAAACTAATCCGCCAGATAAAACAAAAAAGGATTCGGAGAAAACTAAGTTCTCGTTCACGGCCCTGGCAACAACCCTTAAACGCCCTGTTATTGGTACGGCGGTGTTTACCGGCTTTATGCTTACCATGGCGCAGTTTACCATGATCATAGGCTTTCAAACCTTTAGTGTTGATGTATTGAAGATCAACCCTACTCAGATCGGTATTTTGTATGCCGGTTTCGGTGTAAGTGGCATTATCATGCAACTCTGCTTGCCGCTGTTCACGAAGTGGTTCTCGTCCAAATCAACAATTCTGATGCTCTCTACGCTGCTTTGTTTCGCTGCAATGTTTGTAACAGGGCTCACCCATCATTTTATTCCTTTTGTTATTGGCATTTGTATTTATGGTTTGTTCAATGGGTTACGAAACCCTATGCTCAACGCTATTATTGCCGATCATATTGATCATAAAGAACAAGGCAAAATATTGGGGATCAATCAATCGTATGCTTCTATAGGGCAAACCCTTGGGCCGGTTACCGCGGGCTTTGCAGCTTTGCTATCGGTACATGCTATTTTCTTCTTATCTTCATGCTATATTTTGGCTGCACTGCTGCTGAGTATCCGGTTAACGAAAAAAGAATAAATTCAAGACACCATGCCGCACCCGTTTATATTTAAAGAGATCATTTCGGTTACGATGATCCTGTTTGCTATTATTGATATTTTGGGCGCCATACCGGTAATTATTCAGCTCAGGCAACGGGTAGGCCATATCGAATCGGAAAAGGCCAGTATAGCTGTGCTGGTGCTTATGGTGACTTTTCTCTTTATTGGCGATGAGCTGCTTGCTGTAATAGGTCTGGATATTTCTTCATTCGCGATAGCGGGCTCACTTGTTATTTTCATCATCGCCATGGAAATGATCCTGGGTGTTGACTTTTTTAAAGAGGAATTACCGCAGGCCGCATCCATTGTTCCATTGGCTTTCCCGCTTATTGCTGGTGCCGGTACCATGACTACCTTATTGTCGCTTAAATCGCAATATCAAACACAAAATATCCTTGTAGGTATTGTGTTAAACACGCTGGTGGTATATCTTGTACTTAAAAATGTAAAGTGGCTTGAAAGGCTGCTTGGGCCGATAGGGTTGAGTGTACTGCGCAAGGCATTCGGGATAATTTTGCTGGCTATAGCTATTAAGCTGTTTAGAAGTAATACGCATTTGTAGCCCCCCGGCCCCCTAAAGGGGGAACTTGAAAAGCATTTTGCTGATTTCTTACCGTTGTCCCCGCCAAATAAAGAGCGATGATAAAATACACTTATTGACATTGACTGACTGGACAGTGTAGGGGGGATCTCCCCCTTTAGAAGGCCGGGGGGCTCAACCTCGCCACAAACATGGTGTCAGCCTTACGCTCATAGCCTTTTAAAACCGCCTTCTCTTCAAGTTTTAAACCAAGCTCATTTACCAAATAATCAACCACATCTTCATTTTCGCCTTTAAAAGCCGAGCAGGTGATGTAGATAAGCGGCTTACCCGGTTTAAGATATTTCACTACGTTTTGGGCGATGCTTTTTTGGAGTTTTTGAAAAAACTCTATTTTATGCGGATCAAACTGGGCTATCATTTCGGGGGTGCGTCCCCAGGTGCCGGAGCCGCTGCAGGGGGCATCAAGGATAACTCCATCAAAAGCGTAGTCATGCATCACCGAATCGATGTTTTGGGTAAGATCGAGGGCTTTTTTTTGATATTTGGTTAACCCTGCCAATTGAAAGCGCTCATCAAGGTTTGCCAGTATAGATTCACGAATGTCGGATACCACAAGTTTGATATTAGGTTCGTCCTCATGGAGTAATAATGATTTGCCGCCCGATGCCGCGCAGGCATCCCACCAGCTATCCCAGCGCTGTGGTTTAAAGTAATTGCCGGTTTGCTGCGATGAATAATCCTGCACCTCAAACCAGTGCTGTTTAGGGAATATAGTTTCGAGGCGTGTCCCGTTAGGCAGAGAATAGCAGCCGTTGCCCTCATCCTTAAAAACAACCTGTGCTTTGGTTAGCTCAGCCTTTACCAAATGATCATAGCCGTTACGTACCCGGATAAACAGATCGGGCTGGCAAAAAAACGATTTCAGAAAAGCTTGTTTATCAATTCCGTCTGAAAGTTGGCTGCTCCACGGAAAAACATCTTCCAGTTTAAAATCCGGGTAAGCAGTTTTTACGAGGGCCAGTTTATCGTCATCACTAAAACCTACGCAAACGGCCCATTCGGGCTTAAAATTTTGCAGGTAGGAGTTAGTTTGGGTATTACATAAAAATTCTGCGACTAACAGGCGTTCGTCTTCAAGTACATCAGGCAGTGCTTTGCCCAGGCGAAAGTAATTATACACCAACCGGTTGGCAACCCGCCTGTCGGTTGAGCCCATTTGTTTGTTTTGCCGGTAAAAGCCGGGTAAAAATTTACTTAGTGGCGTATCGGCAGGGTATTCACCCAAAATTCGCTGAAACGTTTTAAGCTGATTTATAGCCTTCATTCTACCTGTTTTAGCTCAAAGTTAGTGTACATTAATATATTTACATGGGTATTGATCCAGCCCTGTCCCGGCTTTTTAATAAAATGGAAGCCGTTATGCAAGCCGGTAAAATCGGTCCCCTCAATTGAAGCTAAACCTTTATCGGCAAAAAGCTGCCTGCCAAAGTATAACCCCTCGTCAAAACCTTTAATAGCGTATTCGGTCGGTTCAACGTGATATGCCCGCCTATAGTTACGTAAAAATGTTATTGTAGCCCCGGCTTTGTAATTTATTTTTTCGGTTGAAGTGATATGCGTATTCAAACGTTGTAGAAGCTGTGGTTTCAGGAAGCTGAACTTGTCCCAGCTTGGATGCCCGAACACCATAACAGGATAGTGCTTGTTCAGCGTATCTAACGACCGTAAGGTTACGCCTAAAAATGCCTGATCAATAGCAGGGATCACAAATACGTTTTTCTCGGTTTTTGAAAGTTGCGGCAATAAGCTGCTCAGCTTTCCGCGTACAACATATACATTGATAACCTTTACTTTCTTTTTGCTTAAGCTGTCAATGGCTTTTTTAAAATTAACCGCGTAATCATTCTCCTGGTTAAAGCCGGAGCGCAGGATAAAGATCTTTTTGGGTTTTACCGTTCTGTTAATATACTCTGCTGCGCCCCAGGCATGATATTCAAGCGGAGGGATAGCGGTGATCAAATTTTTGCTGTTGATAGTAGCCGGGTTAGCCGGTGATAAAGGCGATAGAATAGGCCCCTTTGAATAGGATAGCGCACCGGAAAATGCCTTTACGCCATCCGGAAAAACAGGGCCAACTATCAAATCGCTTGAACGGACAAACGCGTTTAAAGCCAGGTCATGCGCTTGCATGACTTCATCTCTTGAGTCAAAAATCTGCAGCTTATAGTTATTGCCATAAGCGGTAAGCGAATCAAGGGCAAGTTTAAATCCCTGGTAATATTCAACAGCTATGTTAGCCTGGCTTAGTTGTAAAGGACTGTATTTTTGAGCCGGATTTAAGTGCTCAAGATTAAGGGGCAAAAGCATGGCTATATTTGCCACTTTTTGTTCCGAAGCCTTTTCTGCCGGTTTCTCGGTGGTGTTGCCGGGCTTTTTTTCGGTATTATCAGTCGGTTTTTTTACGGTAGTTGCTACCGGCCGCGTTTTTGGTGAACATGCGGCCAGCAGCAAGGTTATGCAAAAAAACGTTAACCACTTATTCCCACTCAATAGTGGCCGGTGGTTTTGAACTGATATCATATACTACCCGGTTAATTCCTTTTACGTTGTTGATGATCTCGTTGCTGATCTTAGCCAGCAAGTCGTACGGTAAATGACACCAGTCGGCGGTCATTCCGTCAACCGATTCAACGGCACGGAGGCAAATCACGTTTTCGTAAGTACGCTCATCGCCCATTACACCTACCGATTGTACCGGTAAAAATATAGCACCGGCTTGCCAAACTTTATCGTAAACCCCGGCAGCACGTAAATTGTTTATATAAATTGCATCAGCTTCCTGTAATATCGCCACTTTTTCGGGTGTGATATCGCCCAGGATCCTGATAGCCAGGCCTGGGCCGGGGAATGGGTGGCGACCTAAAATATTAGGATCGATACCTAAAGCCTTGCCTACTTTCCTTACCTCGTCTTTAAACAAGGTGTTAAGCGGCTCAACAACTTTAAGTTTCATAAAATCAGGCAAACCACCTACGTTGTGGTGCGATTTGATAGTAGCCGAAGGGCCTTTAACTGATACCGATTCGATAACATCCGGGTAGATGGTACCCTGGCCAAGCCATTTTACATCCTGTACTTCGTGAGCGGCATCATCAAATACTTCGATGAATACGCGGCCGATAGCTTTACGTTTCTTTTCAGGATCGGTTAAGCCGGCCAATGCGTCGTAGAAGCGTTGTTTGGCGTCGATGCCTTTTATATTTAAGCCCATGTGTTGGTATGAATCAAGCACCTGCTCAAACTCATCTTTACGCAAAAGGCCGTTATCAACAAATATACAGTGCAGGTTTTTGCCTATAGCATGGTGAAGCAATACTGCCGCAACCGATGAATCGACACCGCCTGATAAGCCAAGCACTACTTTATCATCGCCCAGTTTTTCGCGAAGAGCAGCAACCGTGGTTTCGATGAATGAATCCGGTGTCCAGTCTTGTTTGCATCCGCATATGTCAACCAAAAAGTTTTGCAGCAATTGCTTGCCGTCAATGCTGTGGGTAACTTCAGGGTGGAACTGGATCCCATAAGTTTGGGTTCCGGTTACCTGGTAAGCGGCAACTTTAACGCTATCGGTACTTGCAATTACCTCAAAGTTATC
This sequence comes from Mucilaginibacter sp. Mucisp86, assembly GCF_047324315.1. Taxonomy (NCBI): domain Bacteria; kingdom Pseudomonadati; phylum Bacteroidota; class Sphingobacteriia; order Sphingobacteriales; family Sphingobacteriaceae; genus Mucilaginibacter; species Mucilaginibacter sp. Mucisp86. Next base: position 1,056,548 of record NZ_CP168503.1, on the reverse strand, counting down.
GCCAATGGTAGCAATGGTATCGCCATGCGACATCCATACCTGTGAACCACCGGGAACGTCTTTAAATAAAGGGTTATCCTGTTTAATATATTCCAGGTTGGCACGACCGTATTCGCGGGTGCTTGATGGCAATACTTCGCCGCCGTGGAAATGGGCAACGTATTGAGCACCATAGCAAACGCCTAAAATAGGGCGTGTGGTGTGGAATTTTTCAAAATCGAAATGAGGAGCATCTTCCTGCCTTACAGAATAGGGGCTGCCTGAAAGGATGATACCTTTTACAGTGCTGTCAATTTCGGGATAATGATTGAAGGGGTGGATCTCACAATAAATATTGAGCTCCCTGACGCGGCGCGCTATAAGTTGGGTGAATTGCGAACCAAAGTCAAGAATGAGGATTTTTTCTTGCATGGGCAAAGATAGGATTTTGATTTGGGAATTGAGAATTGGGATTTCGGATTTTTTTATTTGGAAGATTCCCCCAACTTGCGCTCATCTGTGATGAGTGTTTAATATGGTTTCGCATTTGTAATGCGAGTCGCGATGCAATCGCTAAGCCACATTAAGCGCTCGTTGCAAACGAGCGCAAGTTTAAAATCCGTAAATTAAATCCTATTAATCCTCAAAATCCCCCCAAATCCCGGTTCAGACATTCTGATAATTCAGCATCCAGTTAATGCCATACTTATCTGTAAGCTCTGCGAAGTATGCCCCGAAAAACATATCGCTTAATGGCATAGTCACATTGCCTCCTGCCGAAAGCTCATTGAATAAACGTTCGGTTTCTTCGCGGCTTTCGGGCTCAACGTTGATGTGCATGTTATTGCCGGTTTGCAATTTAAAACCCATACTTTCCGGCGCGTCGGTAGCCATCAGTACGTGGCCGCCCATAATGGTAAGTTCACCATGGATGATCAGTTTTTTATCAGCTTCGTTCATCCGGACCTCCGCAGGCAACTCTATATCGCTAAAACGCGTAAGTTTTTTACCGGTAAATTCCCCTTTAAAAACCTCTTTGTAAAAAGTTAAAGCCTCTTCGGTATTGCCAGGGAAGTTTAAATAAGTGGTAACTCTTGCGGTGTTGTTGGGCTTTAGATCTTTCCTGATTTTAAAAGCGGTGCTCAGGTAATGATCCAGGTTGCTTAAGCCGGCGGTGAAACCTTCCTGGAATCCCATGCCAACGATGGTTTGCATGTCTTCCACTTTATCAAAATAGATATCGATATTAACAGTAGTGTGCTCACCTTCAGCGGTAAAGTTCTTTTCCCAGTTCATGACAGGGAAATTGGTATTTGTTACAGCATTCTCATCACAAAAGGAAACCGCATTGGCAATTTTTTGCCGGGCCACAATGGTTTTATATTCCTCCTTGCACCATGTTGGATGCTCTGTGTGTTCGGGGCCAACCATCTGATACAACCAGTAACCACCTTCCCTGAAATCCATGGTTTTAGTTTCGGCACGATAAGGTTTTGGAGCCCACCATTGGTCAAGGATTTCGCTTTCGGTCCATGCCTGCCATACTAAGTTAAGCGGCGCATCAAAAGTCCTTACCACATTTAACTTTTTGTTTTGAAGGTCTTTGGTAAATACAGCTTCGTTGTTTGTCATGATTGTTTGTTTTTTAGGTTTTGTAAAACATTGTCTAACTGGCTAAAACGGGTTTCCCACAGGGCGCGGAACTGATCCATCCAAACATCTACCTCTTTCATTTTTTGAGCGTTAAAATGATAATAGATTTCGCGACCGGTTTGTTTTTGGCTCACCAATTGGCATTCGCTCAGGATCTGGATATGTTTAGATACAGCCTGTCTGCTGCTTTGAAAATGTTCGGCAATGGCATTGGGCGTCATGGCCTGTAAGGCCAGCAGACTAATAATGGCCCTGCGGGTAGGATCGGCAATGGCCTGAAATACATCTCTTCTCATAAAATCTCTTTTTGCAACCGTTTGATTGCTAATATAAATGCAATTAATCGGTTGCGGAAATTTATTTGAAAAATATTTTAAAGTGCGTGTTTAAGGCAGATGAAGAGATAGGATGTCATAAGAGGGGATAAGTGGATCTATTCCTCGTCGGTAAAGTGCGCTTTGCGTTTTTCTTTGGCAAACTTATCTGCATTATAGCTTTCAGATTGGCCTTTTGGGATAGATAATGAATGCCAGTTTTCATTGCACAGCATCTTGCCTAAAAAAACTATCTGACCAACGTGATAGGGGTAATGGGCCAATTGCCGGTTTATGGCTTCCATAACAGTGTGCCCCTGATTACGGATATAGATGATCTTGCTGAGGTCATCGGCAGTTAATTTATTAAGCGTACCAAACAAACATTTCCAGCCCTGTTCCCAGGTATCTAAAACTGTTTGACGGGTGGTGGAAGATGGGGCGAATTCGGCTTCGCGGTTACGGGTAGGTTTTTCGCCGTCAGTGGTGAAAATATCAGTCCACCTGGAAATCATGTTGCCAGCCATATGGTTCACGATCATCGCAACGCTGTTTGACTCCAGATTATATTGCCAGTGTAACTGCTCGTCGTTAAGTTGCTCAAACGTTTTTTCGCCAAGAGATTTGTAATAAGCAAACTGCTTTTTAATGCTGTTTAGATAATCGTTTTCCATAAGTTAAAGTTAGGAGGCAACAACATATTAAACAACAAAAAAGGCATCCAGTGGGATGCCTCAAATATTTTAAACGAACAGGAAACCTAATCTCTGACCTCCAACCTCTAATCACTTCTTCTTTAATTCCCTTATTTCGGTTTTTAGCTCCTGCAACTGTTGCTGAGTTTGACGGTTTTCGAGGTAAAAATATATCGCGAAGCCTAAAAAGATTTTTCCTAATACAAATACGGCAGCAAATACCCATCGCCATGATTTATGCAGGCGCATATGGTTCGATTCAGACTCGATTGGGATGAACTGATCGGCAGGAGCTGCTTTTTCATAACCATTATGCCCATGATCTGTCCGGAATTTAACAGGTTGAACGAAGTTCTCCCTGCGGATAAGATCGTTGATTTCATCCTCAATCCTGTCCCAGGTTCCCGGAGGCGGGGTAATAGCCATGTTGGCGGCTAACTTTTCCATATCGGCTTCCAGTTGCCTAAGGGCGTCGTCTACCTCAGGATATTTGGCTTTCATATACATCAGTTCCTTTACTTCCTCATCGGTAGCCACACCCATTACAAAAACTTCAAGTATCCCACTATCAATGTACTCTTTCATTGTTCCTCCCGCTCCGGATAATGGTAAAACATTCTTTTAACGTTTTTCTGATTTCTTCTTCTGTTTTATTCAGTTCTGTAGCAATATTTCCTGCCGATTTGCACTGGTAATGAATCCCGCAAAAAACCTGCTGTTGAAAGGGCGTCATTAAAGCTACATACCGGTTATTAATGCGGGGTAAATTTTCCCAGGCTCTTTTGTCGGTATCATTTTCCAACGCCTCAAAAAAGTGGACCAATTTTTTGCGTGCCATTATTTGCAGGCGGCAAAGGGCGCTTGTTCCGTTTTTTGAAAACTCCTCAAGCTCGTTTGGTACATCGTTAAAAACAGCTGCAAGGTACTGCTCAGCTACCAGCTTATTTTGCACAACCTCATAAATATAACCCAGAAGTTTTGCTGAGTAATTATTGTACAGGTTCAGTACGGCCGCCGATTTGCTCTGGACCATGAGTGCAGGTGTTTGTAACCGCGTATTCAAATTAGGGGGTCAATTAAAATAGTATATTTTATTATTCAACGGAATATATAAAAACTATGTTACAAATTAAAGAGAAATTGCACAAAATGTGTGCAACCGGATACTATATTTCACACTCCTGTATGTTGTATGTAATTGTATAATAGTTTACTAAGGTGTTACCCTGGTGTAACATGCAGAAGTTTGTGGTGTTATTGGTAAAATTCCCTATAGATGACTGGTATGAGCTTTAATATTAATTTATAATTGTTCACACAATTTTTTTAATATGTTAAGTGTTACACTCCAATAAAAATTAACATGCTTATAAATTATTTCATCCGGAAAATTAGTGAGCGTAAGCCTAACCGTGGTGCTATCCTCAGTGGGGGTTAGTACAAAACGGACTTCCGTGTAATTTTCAGGTATATCGGGCAGGTTTGAAAGCGAGCTCCAGTAACTATATTGAAAAACCTTTTCGGGATCGAATTGCCGGATAGTGCCCCTGTTTTCAAAACTCGTCCAGTGCAGATCTCCCCGGAAAATTATTGAGCTTCCAACCTGCCAGTCGGATATCACATTAATTGCTGAATCAGACATCCATAGCTTAATTAATGCCGGATTTGTCAGGGCACTCCACACCTTTAAAACCGGGGCATTAATATTAACCATTTTATTTATTTCCGTTTCATATGATAGACTGTATGTCATGTTTCCCTATTAGTTGATTAGGAGGTAAGGTGAAAATAAAATTAAAAAATGGGAAAGACCAGCCTTAACCAATTATATGACCGTAATTGAACATGATATGTGCAGAATCAAGCAGTTGGAGAGGAATGGGTTATTGTTTAAGGTGTTGGTTTTTAATTGTTTAAAATAATGGCACGATATAGGTGTGTAATAAAGTACAGGCTGAGATTTAACCTGATTTAGTTGATCGATAGCTTTGAGATGTTATCGGGATTTGCGTTCCGGGGTGAGATACGGGACGCACTTTTTTGTTTAAAGGGGAGGGAAATGAATCTAATGTCATTTCGAAACGAGGTACGAGTGAGAAATCTTATACGTGCGGCAAACCTGACATGATCGCTTAGCAGGGTGTATAAGATTTCTCTTTCGCCCTAACACCCGTTCCCACCTCCGCTCTATCGAAATGACATCTTTTATGGAAAACGGGCTACTGCTTCGCCTTTAAGCTATCAGCCTTTGCTTTTTCACGTTTTTTGAAAAATCCCCTCAGAAAAAAGTTATGTTGCACAGCCTCAAGATCATCATTTAATTTAATTGATGCTGCCTGCAGGTTATTAATAGCTGATTGTGTTTGCACTGCCGCTTTCTGGTCGTTTAATAATACACCCAGCGCATTATCGGTACTATTAAGTTTGTTACTTGCCTTGGTAAGGTTATTGGTAAGCGTTGAAGCGTTTGCTGCGGTTTGCTGTAACTGGGTTACTGCCTGTTTAATTTGAGCAAATGTGGCTGTATCCGTAAGCATTTTATCGGCAAGGCCGCCTTTGGTATTCATTTTACGGCTAAATTGATCAAGTTGTACCGCCATTAAAGCCGCGCTTTGGGTGGTAGCCTGCAGGTTGCGCATGGCGCCACGCAGCTGTATAGCCATAGTACTGTCGGCCAATAAAGCGCCTACAGTACCTTTGCCTTGCAGTATGTTATGACTTAATGATTTGAAATCGTTAGTGATGGCCAGCAGGTTTTGGTTATTGTCTTGCAGGGTTTTTAACATATCATCGGTCGAGAGCATTTTTTCTGATTGCAGAACATCTCCATCTTCTACTACCGGCGCCTGTGCGGTGCCACCCTCTATCACAATAAGCTTATTACCTATTAAACCGTCCGACCCGATTTTGGCCATAGCATTGCGGCGGATATATTGTTGGGCAGCCTCGTCAACATTCATGTATACCTGAACTTCTGATGGGCCGATAAAATTGATATTGCTGATAGTTCCTACCTTAACGCCCGAAAACCAAATGGCATTGCCTTTCTTTAAACCGGCAACATCGGTAAACACCGCGCTAAGCTTTATATTTTTAACAAAGGCTTTTTGCTGACCGCCCAGGGTAAATACCCCCAATATAAATAATACGAGGCCAAGTGCCAGGAATATGCCTACTATGATTGATTTTCTGTTTTCTGCTGGATCCATGATAATGGTATATCTTATCTAAGTGTTGTTATTCAATAAAGTTGTAATCGTAAAAAGGTTTCACGCGGCTGTCGTTTGTATTAAATACTTCTTCGAAAGTGCCGGTACGCTGAAACTGCCCGTCTAAGAGCATAGCAATCCTGTCGCCGGTTTGTTTGGCGCAGGTAAGGTCGTGTGTTATGATGATGGATGAAGTATTGTAGCGTTGCTGTACTTCGTTAATCAGGTCATTGATCTCAATACAGGTAATAGGGTCGAGACCGGCTGTAGGCTCATCATACAGCATGATCTCGGGGTTCAGGATCAGCGTACGGGCAATCCCGATCCGCTTACGTTGCCCGCCCGAAAGCTCAGAGGGCATCTGGTTAATGGTTTGCGAAAGCCCAACCGCATCAAGCACAGTTTCAACCGCGGTGTTGATCTCTCCGCGGGTGAGGTTCCGTTTATTGCGTACCAGAGGAAACTCCAGATTTTTGCGCACGGTCATACTATCGTACAATGCGCTGTTCTGGAATGAAAAGCCTATCCTGATGCGGAGCTTTTGCAGTTCATCTTCTGTAATATGGGCAATATCCTGATCAAATACTTTCACCATACCCTCATCAGGCTTAAGCAGGCCCGATATAATCTTGATCAGTACGGATTTACCTGTACCCGAACGACCAAGTACAACCAAATTTTCGCCCTGGTAAAGGTCAAGGTCAATGCCCCTAAGCACCGCATAATCCTGGAAAGCTTTTTTAAGCCCCCTGATACTGATAACCGGGTTATTATGATCTGCCTGTACTGCTGCTTTTCTCATATCTCAGTTAATTAGCGGAACCAGCCGGTTATCTGTACAATAATAACTTCTTCAATAAACACCAGGAACATGGCAGTAATTACCGCGCCGTTCGCTGCTTTACCTACGCCCTCGGTGCCCTTGTTTGAGTTGTAACCCTGGTAGCAACCAACAATACCTATGGTAAAACCAAATACAATTGATTTGATGAGCGATGCCACAAAATCGGTAAAGGTTAAGGGTTCAAAAACTTCCTGGATAAAGGTTGTCCATGTGGTGCCTTCGTTTTGGGTAACATTTAAATAACCCCCAAACAAGGCCACAAAGCCGGTGTAGGTTGATAAAATTGGAATAGTAAGCGTAGTAGCCAGTACGCGGGTACATACCAGGTATTTAAATGGCTTAGTACCCGATACCTCCATGGCATCTATCTGCTCGGTAACACGCATCGATCCCAGCTCGGCGCCGATACTTGACCCTACTTTTCCCGATGCAATTAATGCGGTAACCAACGGCGCAAGTGCACGCATGATAGCTATTGATACGAGGGAGGGCAGCCATGATTCGGCCCCAAATTGGGATAATGATGGCCTTGATTGTTTGGTGAAAATAACGCCAACAATAAAACCGGTAACAGATATCAGCGTAAATGAACGTACTCCTACTTCATAGCACTGGCGTACAACTTCTTTAAGTTCAAAAGGTGGTACAAAGGCCTCCCTGAAAAAACGGAGGATAAATTGGTTTATCTTATAAAGCGTCAAAAAAAAGTCGCTCAGGCTTTGCTTAAGCTTAGAGAACCTTTTTGGATGCCTGGGTATGCTTTGCGTATTATCCATTCAATAGGTACTTGTATTAATATACGGTTATTTCTACAAAACCCGCCGGGCTTTGTTTGCCGTATTTATTTTATTTCATTGAAAACACTTTTTAAATCGTTTTGAAAACCTTTGCCCGGTTGATAAAATGAAATAAAAGTATTATGTATCAATGCTTTATTGTGCTGTTTGTAGTAATGATTTAAACCTTTTTGTTAATTTAAAACCAAATAATGTAAAAAAAGTATTATATCTTACCTGTGTATTAAAAGTACATTTGATAATATACCAATTATAAATGCTTTAGCAAAACACCGGCCAGAATCGGTACCGGTATTTAAGCAGGCAAATTATCAAATACAGTGTTAATGGCAGATTAAATTACGGCTAATTAAATCCTTTTGACCATTTGGGTTAAATGTTTAAACTTATTTGCCTGCAAACCTAAAAGTTAAAATTTATATAGCGTAACACAGCTCCTAAAATATAGTTAATGAAGTGTAAAATTTTGATATGTTGCCTTACTATGCTGTATTTGCCGGCATTTTTAAGTGCGCAATCAAACCCATTTCAGTTTTCAAGGCTTGATATTAACAACGGATTGTCTCATAACCAGGTCAACTGCGTTTACAAGGATAGTAAAGGTTTTATGTGGTTTGGCACCCTGTCGGGGCTTAACAAGTATGATGGTTACAAGATCAAGACCTTTAAACATGCCAGTAATGATACAACTACGTTAGATGACGACTACATAGTTAGTATAACCCCCGGCCCGGAAAATAAGCTCTGGATCGAGACCCGTATGGGGTTTAATATTTATGATCCCGCGACAGAAAAATTTACCCGCAACTATAAAGATTTCCTGTATAAAATAAAACTGTATGACCCTTACATAGCAGCCATTAAAAGTGACAGGTTTGGCGATTTCTGGTTTTTGCACCATAATAAAAATCAGGGTGTATATAAATATGATCCCAAAGCAAAACTACTTACTAACCTAGTGCATAAGGATAATGACGGTAGTTCCATTTCCTCCAATTTGGTTACCGATCTTTCTGTCGATTCAAAGAAAGGTATCTGGCTGGTATCCAGCACAGGGGTTTTGGAAAGGCTTGATCCGGTTACTTACAAAGTTAACTACCGCAGAGCTTTGGGTGAGTTGCCTCCGGGCCTGAGCTCGTCATACAAAATATATATCGACAGGCAGGATGATATCTGGGTATTTGTACCAAGCTATTCATCGGGTGTGTTTTACCTCAATATGCAAAAAGGCATCTTTAAGCATATTGGCAAAGGCCAGGCCGGTGTTGGTTTAAATACGGATGTAGTATCGGACCTGGCAGAGGACGATCAAAACAGGATATGGATAGCTACAGATCATGGCGGTATAAACATACTTGATAAGCAGGATTTTAAATTGAGCTATCTCCTGAACCGTGAAGACGATGATAAAACAGTGGGGCAAAACAGTGTAACCTGTGTTTATCGCGATTACTCAGGCATTGTATGGTGTGGAACTTACAAAAGAGGGCTTAGCTATTACCATCCAAGCATTATCAAATTTGCAGGTTATACACATCACTTAAGCGATGCAAACAGCCTGCCCTTTAGCGACGTAAATAATTTTGCCGAAGATAAGCTGGGCAATATCTGGATTGGTACAAACGGCGGCGGCCTTATTTACTGGAACCGTAAAACCGGAAGCTTTAAACAATACCTGCACAATGCCAATGATAAAAACAGCCTCAGTAATAATGTGGTGGTTTGCTTATTTGTTGATCACGAGCAAAAGCTGTGGATAGGCACCTATTATGGCGGCCTTGATTGTTATGATGGTAAAACATTTAAACATTATCAGCACAGCGATGGGGTACCGAACAGCATTTCTGAAAACAGGATCTGTTCTATTATGGAAGATAGCGAACAAAATCTTTGGGTAGGCACTTTGTCGGCCGGTTTAAATAAGCTCGATAAAAACAGGCAGATAGTAGCGAGTTATAAGTTTGACGGAGATATCAGCAAAAATAACATTCATTCAAACTACATAAGTGCCTTGCTTGAGGATAGGCGTAAAAACATATGGATAGTAACTGCTTACGGTGTTGATGTACTGGTGCAGAAGGATAACAAGTTTATGCATTACCTGCATGACGATAAAGATCCTAACAGCCTGGTAAATAACAATACCAATAATATTTTAGAAGATAGCCGGGGATTAATATGGATCAGTACCCGCGAAGGACTTAATATTTTTAACCCGGATACTAAAAAATTTACAGCCCTTACCAAACAGGATGGCCTGCCCGATAATACAACTATCGATATCAGGGAAGATGAAAACCGCAATATATGGGTGAGCACACCAAACGGGCTTTCAAATATTATTGTAAACAGAAGCAAGCCACAACTTAAGTTCAATTTCATAAACTATAATGAGGCCGATGGTTTGCAGGGGCGCGAGTTTGCCGAAAATTCATCGGTAAAAACCCGTGAAGGGGAATTGATTTTTGGCGGAGGTAATGGCTTTAATATTTTTAAGCCATCGGCCCTGCATTTTAACAAAAGCAGTTCGGCATTACTGTTTACCGATTTTCAACTGTTTGATAAAAGCCTTGGCGTAGGCGAAAAGGTTAACGGCAGGGTAATATTACCTGAATCCATTTCTGAGCTTAAGGAAATAGTACTTAACTACGATCAAAACGTATTTTCGATTGAATTTGCGGCGCTTACCTTTTTTAATCCCGATAAGGTAAAGCTGCAATATGCTATGGAAGGTTTTTATGATGGCTGGATCTCTGTTGATAATAAGCTCCGGAAGGCCACCTACAACCTTGAGCCCGGTGATTATACCTTTAAGGTGCGGGCAACTCAAAATGAGTTTTGGAATGGAAAAGAAATAGCCCTGCATATCAGAATCCTGCCGCCGTTTTGGAAAACTATCTGGGCTTATGTGATTTACGGTCTGTTGGGTATTGGAGCGCTGTTTTATTTCAGGCAGAGGGGCATCAAAAAGCTGCGGGAGCAATTCACTATTGAAAAAGAACGGGAAGAAGCCCAGCGTATGCATGAACTTGATTTGATGAAGATCAAATTCTTTACCAACATAAGCCATGAGTTCCGTACGCCATTATCGCTTATTATGGCACCGGTTGATAAGATTCTGAAACAGGTAAGCGAACCCGAAACGCGGCGCCAACTTACGATGATCACCCGCAACGCCAAACGTCTGCTCAACCTGGTTAATCAGCTAATGGATTTCCGGAAAATGGAATACCAGGAACTTAAATTGTATAAACGATCGGGTAACATTATCAACTTTATTAAAGATTTGTCGTGGTCGTTTACCGATATAGCTGATCAAAAGCACATCAAATTTGTTTTTGATACCGATAACGAAGAGTTTGTTACCAGTTTTGATCACGATAAAATTGAGCGTATCATGTTTAACCTGCTTTCAAACGCTTACAAGTTTACACATGAGGGAGGACAGGTAAGCGTGTTGCTTAACCTGAAACGCTGCGATGAAGATACCGGGTACCTATTGGAGATAAGGGTGGTGGATACCGGCATAGGGATCCCGGCTGATAAAAGGGAAAGGATCTTTGACCCTTTCTTTCAACATGATATTCCCGGTTCTATGTTAAATCAGGGCAGCGGGATCGGGCTTGCCATTACTAAGGAGTTTGTGAAGCTGCACCAGGGCGAGATTTTTGTGGAGAGCGAACATAATCAGGGGAGTTGCTTCACAGTAATATTACCATTGCAAAAGGTTGATGAAACACTGTTTACTGATACCGAATATCATTTGCAGCATAGTACGGAATTTATGACAGATGCTGACCAGGTAAAACCTGCCCAGCAAAAGGAAACACGAGATATCAAGAAACCGACGGTACTATTGGTAGAAGATAATGAGGACTTCAGATTTTACATTAAAGATAATCTGAAGGATGCCTTTAATATTATCGAGGCCGAAAACGGTAAAAAAGGTTGGCAAAAGGCGCTGGCCCAGCACCCCAACCTGGTAGTAAGCGATATCAGCATGCCTGAAATGAATGGGATCGACTTATGCCGTAAAATCAGGGGAGACTCACGTACATCACATATCCCGGTAATATTGCTTACAGCTCAAACGGGAGAGGAGCAACAGATCAAAGGCCTGGAAACCGGCGCTACCGATTATATGACCAAGCCCTTCAATTTTGAGATCCTGCATTCTAAAATAAAGAACATCCTCAACCAGCAGGAAAAAATGCGCAAAACCTACCAAAAGCAGGTAGATGTTACACCCACCGAGTTGCACGTGGATTCGCCAGAGGAAATGTTTATTAAAAAGGTACTAATGCTGATAGATGCCAATATCTCTAACCCTAATTTCTCTGTTGAAGAGTTGAGCAGCGAGATGTTTGTAAGCCGTTACACGCTTTATAAAAAGATACTTCAAATGACCGGTAAAACTCCTAACGAACTTGTGCGTTCCATGCGTTTGAAACGTGCCGCACAGTTGCTGGAAACCGGTCACCTTACCATATCTCAAATTTGCCATAAGGTTGGCTTCAAGAGCCAGAAATACTTTGTGCGTACCTTTAAGGCTGAGTTTAACAGCATCCCGTCAAAGTACCAGGAAGCCATGAACCAGGAGTGACCGTTGATTTTTTTCTTGATTACGTTGATTTCGCTGATTTTTTCTGAACCGGGATTAAACGGATTTTTTGGATTAATGGCTTTCACTGTCGCGGGTTTAGTGATAGCGTAACCCGTGGTGTAGCATTAGCATTACTAAAGCTTCCAGCTTTAGTAGAAGTTCATTTGCGCTGACATCACTCCTTTATTATACAAGCATTGGAAATACAAAAGACCCATGTCATTGCAAGGAGGAACGACGAAGCAATCGCATACTATGCAGAGCGGCTATGCTTCCGTGCGATTGCCACGCTGCGCTCGCAATGACATGGTGCTAATGACCTTTCACCTCAAAATTTACTTTCAAATATTTATGGGTTTGATCCGGAGATGGCGGAATCTCTTCATTTTAAAATCACCTTCTTTTATCTCCCAATAAACCGCATCTGGTGATACTATTATCGCACTAAAATATCATTACAAATCATATCAAAGGGTGCACATTTGTAACTGTTACAACCTTTTTATGGCAATATTCTATATTAAATTATTGATTATTAAATAGTTATGTATAGTTGACATTTGTACCCCTATTTATCCACAACCGGGCTGTTTGTTGCATATAATTTTACCATCGTTATAATCAATATTAACCACAATCATTTGCTGAGGCAAGGGTTGATATAAACCTAATAAGTAACAAACCAATTTATTAACAGGATAATCCGTCAATATCAATTGATGAAACGGAGATGTCATTACGGAGGATAGATAATTTATTCCGGCAGATCAGGCATCAGACAAGGGAAGACACGGTATTATCCAGTCTGTATAATTAAGAGCTTAAAATCTAAATAAATCAATATTAACTAACAATCAATTATGGGAAAAATTCTACGAATAGCCTTCCTGTTCTCCTTAATGTTTATGTGCGTCCGGGGGATGGCACAAAGCCAGGGAACGGTGGTACAGGGAACAGTTTCAGACGAAAAGGGCGTCACCCTGCCGGGCGTTACAGTTGCTGTTAAAGATAGTAAGACGACAGTGATTACCGATGTTGACGGTAAATTTCGTCTCGCTTTACCGGCCAACGCCAAAATACTTGTTTTTACCTTCATCGGTACCGAAAAACAAGAGGTGCCCATAGGTAACAAAACAGCATTTACAATTACCCTTAAATCAACAACTACGGCGCTTACTGATGTTAATGTGGTAGCTATTGGCTACGGATCGCAGAGGAGGCAGGATGTTAACGGTGCTATATCATCAGTAAAAGCAGCTGATATAGCCAATATTCCGCAGCCGAGTGTTGATCAGTTGCTGCAAGGCAAGGCCGCAGGTTTAACCATCACCCAAAACTCGGGTGCTCCGGGTAGCTCAACCTCGGTTAGGGTGCGTGGTGTTACATCGTTAAGCTTATCAAACGAGCCGCTGTATGTTATTGATGGTGTGCCTATTTCGGGTGATGCTACCAATAAATCAACCAGTGGCCGTTCACCGCAATTAACATCTAACAATGATGAGAATGCAGTAAGTCCGCTGGCGTTGATTAACCCGAGCGACATCGAATCTATCGATGTGCTGAAAGATGCATCTGCAACGGCAATTTATGGTAGCCGGGCATCAAACGGTGTGATCATCATCACCACAAAGAGGGGGAAAAACGGTAGTGCGCGTGTTAATTATGATGGTTATGTAGGGTACCAGGAACAGGGAAAATTTTTAAAAATGATGAACCTGCAACAATATGCTGCATTGCAAAATGCCATTGCCGATGTTATCGGTGTTCAAAAACGCGGCGAATTTGCCGACCCAAGCTTATTGGGTAACGGTACCAACTGGCAGCATGAAATTTTCAGGAATGCGCCCATGCAAAGTCACCAGGTATCTATATCAGGAGGTAAGGAAGGTACAGACTATTATATCTCTGGCGGTTACTTAAGGCAGTTAGGTACAATTTTGGGTAACGACTTTACACGTTACACAATCCGTACCAATATCAATTCGCAGGTGAAGGATTGGTTGAAGGTAGGTACTACCATATCCGGTAGTCGTACTAATCAAAATGTGTCAATCGGTGATAATAACGGTGTTATTTACGGTGCTTTGCTAAGCGCGCCTGATCAGTCGGTACGTAATGCGGACGGATCATTTTCTGGTCCGCTGCCACAGGCTAATCAACAGGGCGGGCAAATTAACCCGGTAGCCCAGGCACTAAGTATCTACAATAACCTGGTGCGCAGTAATTTTAACGGAGGCGTTTATGCCGAAATGAAATTTACCCGCGACCTATCATTAAGAAGCCAGTTAAACGGTGATTTCAATTGGTCAAACGCTAAAGTATTTCAACCATCGTATAGCTACGGGCCTTTATTTGTTAATCCAACTGCAAAGCTTAACGAATACATTGCCAATACTGTATACTGGGGCTGGCAGGAGTATTTAAACTATAATCACACTTTCGGCAAAAAACACAATGTGGTAGGTTTATTGGGTTATGAAGTTAACGAATCAACCTGGGGTGGCGTTGACGCCGGTGTTCAGAACTTTTTAGGTAATGATCTTAAAACCCTGAACCTGGGTGATGCAAAAACGGCCACTAACGGAGAGTATAAAGATGGTCAGGCACTTGAGTCGCAATTTGCACGCGCCATATATACTTACAACAATAAGTATAGTATAACAGCTACTATCCGTCGTGATAAATCATCAAAATTTGCAGAAGGGCACCAGGTAGGTTATTTCCCATCGTTTGCGGTGTCATGGCGCTTATCTGAGGAGCCATTTCTTGCCGGTTTAAAAACTGTTGCCGATAATGTTAAATTAAGGGTAGGTTATGGTCAGGTTGGTAATCAGGCCGTACCAAATTACCTTTACGGTTCTGCATTAAACTCGTTAACTACCGGTTTGGGTACAGGCTTTACTATTGATAAAGTGGCAAACCCTAACCTAACCTGGGAAACAGCTATTCAAACTGATATCGGTATTGATTTCTCTTTATTCGGCAGGGTTGATGCAAGTGTTGATTATTTTGATAAAACTTCAAAAAACTTCCTGTTCCAGGCGTCATTACCGGCATTTCTGTTAGGCCAAAGTGCCGAATATTCGGGCACGGGCGTAATTGCTCCGCCTTATGTTAACGGTGGTAAATTGTATAACCGTGGTATTGAGTTCACTATCAATTCAAGAAACATCGCCACAACTAATTTCAGGTGGAACACTACGCTGATCTTCTCAAAGTATAAAAACAAAGTTGTATCACTTGCCAATGGTGTGCCCTTCATCAACAGGAGTGTTGGCGTAAGCTTCCTGTCGTTACCGGTTACCCGTACAGTAGCTGGTGGTCCGGTAGGTGAGTTTTATGGCTATGAAGTTCAGGGTATTTTCAAAACTGCCGATCAGCTGCGCAGCGCACCTGTCCAGTTTGGCCGCCCGGTGGCTAATAACTCGGCAGGTACCTGGTTGGGTGATATTCAATATAAGGATTTAAACCACGATGGTAAAATTGACGAAGCAGATCAAACCAGTTTGGGTAGTGGTAACCCTAAATTTACTTACGGTATCACCAACTCGTTCAGTTATAAATCATTTGATCTTTCGTTCTTCCTTAATGGATCATACGGCGCT
The DNA here is from genome assembly GCF_047324315.1 of Mucilaginibacter sp. Mucisp86. Lineage (NCBI taxonomy): Bacteria > Pseudomonadati > Bacteroidota > Sphingobacteriia > Sphingobacteriales > Sphingobacteriaceae > Mucilaginibacter > Mucilaginibacter sp. Mucisp86. The sequence goes on along the minus strand of NZ_CP168503.1, from coordinate 1,040,849 downwards.
AAGATCTTTAACGTGCTCAACTATTCTATCAGTGGCTTATCAGGCCTTTACCAAAATCAACTGGCTTCGGTGGCTAATTTCTGGACGCCCCAAAATCCCAATTCAAACATCCCGGCCCCACGCGGCGGTGATAACCCTAACCTGAAAAATTCAGACAGGTTTATCGAAAGCGGATCGTTCCTAAGGGTGCAAAATGTAAGTCTTGGTTATAACCTGCCACTATCATGGATCAGGCACATCAAACTTAACCGCCTTAAAGTTTATGTAAGCGGCCAAAACCTGTACGTGTTTACACCTTACAAAGGCCTCGATCCGGAAATTGGGTCAATAAACCAGGATGCGTTTTTAAACGGTGTTGATATCGGCAGGTATCCTTCGCCACGTACCATCACATTTGGAGTTAACGCTGAGTTTTAATTTTTGGATGAACTTGATATGAAAAGATATATAAAATATTTATTAGGGCTTACGGTTGTAACAGGTGTTACGGCAAGTAGCTGTAAAAAGGACTTCTTTAATCGTCCGCCGCAAAGTGCCATCACTTTGGATAACTACTATAAAACTAACGACCAGGTGGTTGCCAGTACAAATGATTTGTATAGTGCGGTATGGTTTGGGTGGTGCGGTAAAGCGGGCTGGTCAATAACCGAGCTGATGGGAGGCAATGGCCGTACCTATTCATCGGATGTGGTAAACTTTGAAAATTTTTCGGTAACCGATGCCAACTTTGAGCTGGGAGGCGCATGGAACTCACTATACATTGTAGTGGCCCAGGCCAACGCCTTGATCAATAATTTGCCTGTAAAAGTAGGTGCCGGGGTTGATAAGGCTGTGATAAACAATGCCCTTGGCGAAGCGCACCTGTTCCGTGCCTTAGCTTATTTCCATTTGGTACGTACATGGGGGCCGGTGCCAATTATTGAGAATAGTTTGGATTATGTATCAAACTACCAGATCAATACCAACCCTATCCCTGATGTGTATAAGTTTATTGTTAACGATTTGAAGTTTGCTGAGGATAACCTCACTAAAATGGGACCGAGGAGCGGTAAATCATCAGGTCGTGTTTCAAGCGGATCGGCATCAGCGTTACTTGCCAAAGTTTACCTATACATGCAGGATTACCAAAACTCACTGGCCGAGGCCAATAAGGTGATCAGCAGCGGCGAGTTTAAATTATATGGTGTTGACGTAGCCGGTAAAACCTTTGCCGATTTGTATCTGACAGCCAACAACAACAATGAAGAGTCTATTATTCAGTTGCAATGGTCGGCTACAGGCGGTTACGGAAAAGGCAACCCGCAACAGGCTTCATTTGCTTACAATTCGGTAATAACCGGTACCGGGGATGGTTATGGTGTATTAGCCCCAACCTTCGACCTGCAGGACATGTATGAATCGGGCGATTTACGCAGGAAAGCAACCATTATGCTTCCGGGCGATCATTATCCTGAAATAAACCAGGCCGCGGGCGGTTATACTTTGCCCGACAATGCCAACTCGCAAGGTACGCATGCCCAGGTTAAAAAATATGTAGTTGGTACCCCTGCTGATAACGGAGGTTTGGGGGCGGCGCAATCTGCTGCCAACAATACCTACATGATGCGTTACGCCGAAGTTTTCTTGATCAAGGCCGAAGCTATTATGGCCGGTGCTAAAACCAGCAGTGATCCGGAAGCTTTGGCGGCCATCAACAAAATCCGGAACAGGGCGGGGTTAGGTAACCTTACCACTATTAAGCGTGGTTATTACCTGCCAAACCCGGCACTTAAACTGGCAGGAGCTCCGGCCAATACGCCGAAAGAGCTTTACAGGGATGATATCCTGGACGAAAGAAGGCGTGAGTTTGCTTTTGAAAATGATTTTTGGTTTGATCTGGGCCGCCTGGATGGCTATAACGTAACGTCACATCCAATAGCTATCAGTATCATCAAAAATCAGGACAGGGGAACATCTGACAACAGTACCCCACCTCAACGTTACGGTAACGAATATAATTCTACCGTTACCGATGCTAATTTCAGGCTGGCGTATCCCGCTACCGAAGTAGCATCAAACCCTAAGTTAAAAGACGCACCGGTACCTTATGTATTTAAATAATCAAACCATGAAAAAGATATTTCAACAATCCAAATCATTTTACTGGATGCTGTCGGTTTTGATGGTGTTTGGTATGGCCTCGTGCCGTAAATATAACGATAGGGGTACCGGTGGCACCGGGGCGCCTAAAATTACCAGGGTAAGGTATATCAGTAAAACGGATACGATTAAAAATGTATCGCACCCGGTAAACCTCGATTCGTCCAATGTTTATGACGATATTAAACTCGTTAAATTTGACTCGACAGTAACGCAGGGGCGTTTGAACACCCAATATGCTATCGTCGGCGAAAATTTGCTGAACACAACTCATGTGTATTTTAACGGTACTGAGGTTTATTTTAATCCCGCTTTGGTAAGTGATAAAATCATTATTGTAACTATTAACGCTAATGTACCTTTTGGCCCAAGCCAGTCAAACAAGCTTACCGTTGTTACTACGCAGGGCAAGGTTGATTATGATTTCAGCATAGCGCAGCCGCCTCCGGTAATTACCTCATTTGCGCCGCTTGCCGCAGGTGCCGGCGATATTGTAACCATAACGGGCAGCGTGTTCAACGATGTTGTTAGTGTTAAGTTTGATGACACTCCTGCCGAAATTGTAGGTACACCAACAGCTACCGAAATAAAAGTTAAAGTACCGGCAGGCATTGTTCAGGCTTATGTATACGTTACAACGGCAGGTGGTACAACCAAGTCGGCAGCCTCATTTGGCTTTAAATATTTAATTTATGGTGATGACCTTACCCTGTACTGGGGCGGTAATGGCGGTGGCTATGATGGCTACGGCAGCACCCGCGACTATGCCAGCACAGCACATGTAAAACGTGGTACACATGCCATTGCCGTTAATGTTGACAACGGTTATGGTGCATTGCAGTTGGGCTATGGAGGTGCTACTTTAAACGTGGCTTCAGCGGGTTTAACATCGATAAAGGTATCTATCTACGGTGGCACTAATTTCAAAACCGGCGATAGGATACAGGTGGTTGTAAACGGTGGGTATGACAAGGCCGTGCCGCTTACCATTGTACCGGGCGCTTATACAGATTTCACTATTCCGTTAAGCAGTTTGGGTAACCCGTCAACCATATCCGAAATTACTTTCCAAACATTAGGAGTTGGAGCACCAGCCACCTTCTATGTTGATGACCTTGGGTTTATTTAAATTTTATGAGGTCACTGCCTGGGTAACAGGCAGTGACCTTTGCTTTAAATGTTTAACAGCATGAAAATTTATAGCTTAATAACCGGTATGGTACTATTGCTGCTGGCAGGCAATGTACAGGCCCAAAAGAACCTGGTAACCAACGGCGGTTTTGAAGATGAAATGTATGGCTGGAATGACGGCGGCGTAAAACTTACGCCATGGGATGTGAAAGCCGGGAAAAGCAGCTGTGCAATTATCTCAACTAATGCTACCAACTGGCTTGGTATCGATCAACAGGTGGTAATTCCCAAAAAGGCAGGTAAGTTGGAATTTAGTGCCTGGCTTAAGACCATCAATGTAGTAAAGGGTAAAGACGAGTGGAATGGCGCAGTTTTTAGTGTTGAATTTTTAGATAAGGCTGATAAAAAGGTTTGCGAAGGAGTAAACATTGTTACCCTAACAGGCGACCATCCCTGGGAGCTGGCTTCAAAAGAGCTTTTAATACCCGCAGGTGCTATACGTTTTAGATTGCTTTTGGCAATGGGTAACGCTACAGGTACGTTTTTAATTGACGATGTTGCTGTGAAGGCGATAATGAGTAATGAGGTAACAAAAAATTAATAATTAATTGTGTAAACGTTATTTTGCTGATATAAAAGTGTTAAATTAGTATCATCAATTAGCAAACTTTTTTAGTGGGATTTTATGATGACAAGTAATGTAATGCGGGAGATAACTCCGCTAACTCCAAGTGATTGTTTTACCATTTTTTCGAGGGTAAAAAAGAAATTTGATTTTCCGCTTCATTATCATGACGAGTATGAGCTTAATTTAATAATTAACGCCAAAGGCGCCAAAAGGGTAGTGGGCGGGCATATTGAAGTTATTGAAGAGGTTGAGCTGGCGCTGATTGGTCCTAATTTGTATCATGCCTGGTTTACGCACCAATGCCAGAGCGAGGATATAACCGAGGTTACTATTCAGTTTCATAAGGATTTGTTTGATGAAAAGTTTCTGAAACGCAATCAGTTAAGTTTTGTGAAAAGTATGCTGGAGCGCTCGCAAAGAGGGATTTCCTTTTCGCCGGAAACGATTTATGCGCTTAAGGACAGGATAATGATGCTGGACAAAAAGAGTGGTTTTGACTCTGTGCTGGAGCTTTTATCTATCCTGCATGATCTGTCGATCTCCCGCAATATGAAAATGCTGTCGGATCCGAGCTTTACCAATGAGAAGTTTTATTACAACAGTCGCCGCATTGAGAAGGTGTTTGAGCATATGAATGTTAACTATAATAAGCAAATTACCCTTGCCGAAGTAGCTAAAATTGCCAATATGCCCGAAGCTTCATTTAGCAGGTTTATCAAAAAGCGCACCGGTAAAACCTTTATTGATAGCTTGAACGAGATCAGGCTTGGTCATGCCTCCAGGATGCTTATCGACTCAACAACCACCGTGGCCGAAATTGCTTACAAATGCGGGTTTAATAATATCTCCAACTTCAACAGGATCTTTAAGCGCAAAAAGATGTGTATCCCCAAAGAATTCAGGGAAACCTATACCGGAAACCGCGTATTTATTTAATTGGTATTTATTTGGCTTTATAGCTGGGGAAAAATGTATCAGCCTGTCTGTAAAGTTAAATAGAATGTTAAAAAAGTATTATAAAATTGTTGATAATAAATTCATTTTTGAATAATGCCAATTAAGGTGTCTGAACTCGAATTTTTGGAATTTATGAATTCATCGAATTTATTGTATTTGGCCATTTTTAAACCAGGATTGTAGTATTCTGACAATTATTTAATTCAAAAAATTCCGGTTCAGACAAAATCAGACAAGATGAAGTTACACTTACTTGATGTTGCCATTATAGTTTTATACCTGTTAAGCACCATTTTTATTGGTTTATGGTACCGTAAAAAGGCCCGTGAAAACAAGGAAAGCTATATGCTGGGCGGCAAATCTTTACCCTGGTATAAGCTGGGCTTAAGCGATGCCTCCGATATGTTCGACATCAGCGGTACCATGTGGATGGTAAGCCTGTGCTTTGTTTATGGTATGAAAAGCATCTGGATCCCCTGGCTTTGGCCGGTATTTAACCAGGTGTTTTTAATGATGTACCTGTCGCGCTGGCTGCGCCGGTCAAACGCGGCTACCGGTGCCGAGTGGCTGGCAACGCGCTTCGGCAAAACCGGCCATGGGGTAACAGGCTCAAATGTGGTGGTTATCGCTTTTGCGCTGTTAAGTTGTTTCGGCTTTTTGGCTTACGGGTTTATTGGTTTGGGCAAGTTCATTGAAATATTTATCCCCTGGGACCTGGTTAAAGCTTATGTGCCTTTCAGCGTAGCGCCTCAGTATGTACCGCATGTATATGGGATCATATTTACGCTGTTCGCCATGTTTTACTCTATCATAGGCGGCATGCACAGTATTGTGCTGGGCGATATGATCAAATATGGTATAATGACGGTGGCATGCGTATGGATCAGCTTTATTGCCGCAGGGAAATTGCATGGAAATCATCTCAATGTACCCGATGGCTGGTATAGCCCCTTCTTCGGTAAAAACCTTGGCTTGAGCTGGACGGGGATCATCAGCGAGGTAAACGATAAGATCAAGTCAGATGGTTATTCGCTGTTCGGCCTGTTTTTTATGATGATGACTTTTAAAGGCTTCTTTTCGGCAGTAGCCGGGCCGGCGCCTAATTATGATATGCAAAAGATCCTCTCCACCCGTTCGCCCGAGGAGGCCAGCAAAATGAGCGGCTTTGTAAATATCATCCTGCTGCCTATCCGCTATGCGCTTATTATAAGTTTAACCATACTCGGCGTTCTTTTTTATCACCAAATGAATTTGAAAGATGCCAAAGGTGCTATCGATTTTGAACGCATCCTGCCGGCTGTTATCAATAACTTTTTACCGGTAGGTTTAGTGGGCTTGCTGCTGGCGGGTTTGCTTGGGGCTTTCATGAGCACATTCAGCGGCACCATGAACGCAGCGCAGGCTTACATCGTGAATGATATCTACCTTAAATACATCAACCCAAAGGCATCAACCAAAAAAATCATTACTGCAAATTACCTGGTAGGCGTTTTTGTGGTAGCGGTAGGCGTGATATTGGGCTTTTTTGTAAAAGATGTGAACAGTGTGCTGCAATGGATTGTATCGGCGCTTTATGGGGGGTATATAGCCAGCAACGTACTCAAATGGCATTGGTGGCGCTTTAACGCCAACGGCTTTTTTTATGGAATGCTTTCGGGAATTTTATCAGCGATGATCTTCTCGCTTATTATCCCTTCGGTTGAGTTGTTGTACTGGTTTCCGGTGTTGTTTGCTATCTCGCTGGCGGGCTCTGTTATCGGTTCGTATGCTACAGCGCCGACAGATCTGGCCGTGTTGAAGTCGTTTTATACAACGGTGAGGCCGTGGGGCGTTTGGGGACCTGTTAAGGCGCTTGTGATGGAGAATGATCCTTCATTTGTGCCCAACAAAAACTTTAAGCTTAACATGTTCAATGTGGTTATCGGCACCATTACGCAATGCAGCCTTACCATACTGCCCATGTACCTGATACTGGCACAAAAAACATCCCTCATAGTTACCATAGCTATACTGGTGGTTACCATTACTATTCTGAAAAAAACCTGGTGGGATAAATTAAAAGACTATTGATAAAAGATATATATGACGCAGGAATTTAACCAAAGGCTCATTCAGTTACAAGCCGAACAAGCGCAATTAATTAACCGGGAAAACGAGGTTGAGGAAACAGGCAACGGTATTTTTAGCCGGTTTAAATACCCTGTGCTTACAGCGGCTCATACACCGCTTGAATGGCGGTACGATCTCGACGCCAAAACCAATCCTCATTTAATGGAACGCTTTGGTATCAACGCTGTTTTTAACGCCGGAGCCATAAAGTTTAACGGTAAATACCTCATGGTAGCGCGCGTTGAAGGGGCCGATCGTAAATCATTTTTTGCGGTGGCCGAGAGCGCTGACGGCATCAATGGTTTTAGATTCTGGGATTACCCGGTTGAGCTGCCTCAAACCGCTGAACCTGATACTAACGTATACGACATGCGCCTTACCCTGCATGAAGATGGCTGGATCTACGGTTTATTCTGCACTGAACGCCGAGATCCGGAAGCGCCGTCGCATGATCAGTCGATGGCGATAGCGGCATGTGGTATTGCCCGCACAAAAAACCTGGTGAAATGGGAGCGCCTGCCCGATTTGAAAACCAATTCGCCTCAGCAGCGTAACGTGGTGTTGCATCCTGAGTTTGTTGGTGGTAAGTATGCACTATATACCCGTCCGCAGGATGGTTTTATCAGCGCAGGTACCGGCGGCGGCATAGGTTTTGGTTTATGCGATACCATGGAGAATGCTGTGGTTGACCAGGAAACCATCATCCATAACAAAAACTATCATACCGTATACGAAGCCAAGAATGGCCAGGGACCTGCACCGATCAAGACAGAAAAAGGCTGGCTGCACCTTGCACATGGCGTTCGCAATACAGCCGCAGGTTTACGCTATGTACTGTACATGTTCATGACCGATCTGCACGATTTAACAAAGGTAATTTACCAGCCAGCCGGTTATTTTTTAGCCCCGGTAGGAGAGGAACGTGTAGGTGATGTATCAAATGTAGTATTCTGCAATGGTTGGATAGCCGATGATGACGGTACTGTTTATGTTTATTATGCTTCTTCAGATACCCGCATGCATGTAGCCACCACCACCATTGATAAACTGATTGACTACACCATGAACACGCCGGAAGATGGTTTGCGTTCGGCATCATCAGTGCAGGCGGTTTATAATATTATCGATAAAAACAAAGGTTTAGGTCAGTTACAGGAAGCCAGCGCCTGAACACTTAGACTCTGATTATACATATTCTTTATCTTTCAAGTTTGGGGTAGGTGCGATTCCCCTCTCTTGAAAGGCGATACTTTGTACACATTTCTTTAAGTAAAAGAAAGTGTCATACGATAGAGCAGAGGAGGACTGAGGGGGAGCGAAAGAGAAATCTTATACGCCTTGTAAATCTGTATGCATGGTTTAAATCTGGATGTATAAGATTTCTCCTCACCGCGCCCGCACATTCCCAAACTGGTTCGTCGAAATGACATTGGGTTTTTATTGATTGATATTCATTGACAAGATGTGTACACTTAGGAACTTAAAAAGGGTTTAAGGCTGTGTTCTCTTCAATCGATGAAGCACTCCGCACTAAACCCGAACTAATTACTAAACATCTAAAACCAAACACCACTTAACAGCATGTTAAAAACTGTTATGGAAAAGGTGTGCCTGTAAACTATGACAAATAACATGCTTCAACCATCAAACGCTGTTTTAAAAGATCAACTTACTGCCTTCAGCAACGAGCTAACAGAAGAGTTGAAAAACATACTCAACTATTGGCTCAGCCGCACGGTTGATGAAGTGAACGGTGGTTTTTGGGGGAAGATTGATAACGAAAATCAGGTTACTGCTGATGCCGCGAAAGGTTCGGTGTTAAATGCACGGATCCTGTGGAGCTTCTCAGCTGCATACAATCAAAACCCTGATGAAGCTTATTTGCAGGCGGCAACCCGGGCATATGATTATATCAAAGCACATTTTGTTGATGAAGAGTTTGGCGGCATGTATTGGTCGGTCGATTACGAGGGTAACAAGCTTGACACCAAAAAGCAGGTGTATGCCAATGCTTTTACCATTTATGCGCTTAGCGAATATTATACCGCCTCAAAACTGGAAACAGTAAAAGAGGAAGCTATCGGCCTGTATCGGCTTTTGATCGACAAAAGCTATGATTGGGATAAAACCGGTTATCTCGAAGCTTTTACGCGCGATTGGCAGCCCCTTGGTGATTTGCGGCTGAGTGCCAAAGATGCCAACGAAAAAAAGACCATGAACACCCATCTGCATGTACTGGAAGCTTATACCAACCTCTACCGCATCTGGCCTGATGATGGACTTAAACAGCAGATAGAAACCCTGATCAATAACTTCTTTGATCATTTTATTGATGCCGAAGCCGGACACCTTGTGCTGTTTTTTGACGAGGACTGGAATCGCCGGTCAAACACGGTATCATATGGGCATGATATAGAAGCCACCTGGCTTTTACTTGAAGCGGCCGGGGCTATTAATAACCAGGAAATGATAAAAAGGGTTAACAGGATTTGTATCACGATAGCTGAGGCAACTATGCATGGCTTAGATGCGGATGGCGGTTTATGGTATGAATATGAACCGGCAGAAGATCATCTCATCAAAGAAAAACATTGGTGGGTGCAGGCCGAAGCCATGGTTGGTTTTTATAATGCCTGGCAGTTAAGCGGGAATGATAAATACCTTCAACTTGCCCTTGATAACTGGGCTTTTGTAAAAGATAAAATACTGGATAAACAAAACGGCGAATGGTTTTGGGGCATCAGGGCTGATGGCAGTATTATGCCCGGCGAGGACAAAGCTGGCCTTTGGAAATGCCCCTACCACAACAGCCGTGCGTGTATTGAAATTATTAATCGGATAAAGACATTAAAATGAAATTAATAAAAATGTTCATAGCGGTTATCCCGCTCGCCCTCCTGATTGTGGGGGCATGCAAAAAGGGCAGTAAGCCAGCGCCCGACCCAACCCCCGTTGTAGTTGACCCGGGTAATGGTGGCGCAACAGGCCCTATCACGGCACCAACTGATCCTGCAGTAGCGGCAAGCCAGGGTTTTTTCCTGGACGACTGGCAGGGGAAAACTTTCACCAAACCTGCTACTGTTGATGCCGCCAAACCTGCTGGGAGCACATCCATCACCATAACGGCCGATTTTAGCCAGGTAGTATCAAAAGTATCCAAATACATGTTTGGTAATAACATTAACCCTTTTACCGGCCAATATACCGATGCCGGTACGGTAACTAATATTACCAACCTGTCGCCAAATATTATCCGTGCGCCGGGAGGCAGCTTATCTGATATTTATTTCTGGGATTTACCTGCGTATGGCAAGCCTGCCGATGCACCCGATCATCCATTGAAGCCGGATGGTACGGTTGATACGAATACCGGTTACTGGAGCGGTAATGTAAATGATAGCTGGTCGTTAAGTTTAAGTAATTATTACAGCCTGCTGCAAAAAACAAATACTACCGGTATCATCACCGTAAATTACGCCTATGCCCGCTACGGTACCAGCAATGACCCTGTGGCTACTGCCGCACACCTGGCCGCGCAATGGGTAAGGTATGATAAGGGCAAAACCAAATATTGGGAAGTTGGTAACGAGTGTTATGGCAATTGGGAAGCCTGTTATCGCATTGATGTAAGCAAAAATAAAGATGGTCAGCCGGCTATAATTACTGGCGATTTGTATGGTAGGCATTTCAAAGTTTTTGCAGATTCGATGCGCAAAGCCGCTGCCGATATTGGCACAACTATAAAAATTGGGGCTGTATTGCATGAAACCACCGACAATTCAAATCCCACCATCGTACCTAATTGGAATCCCGGTGTATTAGGTCAGATAGGTGACAAGGCCGACTTTTTTATCGTACATAACTATTACACCAACTACAACGAAAACTCTACTGCGCTAACCATCCTCAATACCGCTCCGGAATCGTCAAAAACAATGATGGATTATGTTAAAGGGGCCATCCAAACGGCGGGTGTGGCACAAAAGCCCATCGCACTTACCGAATGGAATATTTTTTCATCAGGTTCAAAACAACAGATCTCAAATATTGCCGGTGTACATGCCGTAATGGTTTTGGGCGAAATTATCAAAGATCAATATGGCCAGGCCAGCAGATGGGATCTGGCAAATAGCTGGGATACTAACCACCCGGGCGACGATCATGGTTTGTTTAGCATTGGTCAGCCGGATGCCCCTGATTTTACACCACGGCCGGCATTTTATTACATGTATTACTTTCAGAAATATTTTGGCGACAGGATGATCAGTTCTTCGGTTAGCGGAAGTTCGGATATTGTGAGCTATGCTTCATCGTTCAATTCGGGCGAGGCTGGTGTAGTACTGGTGAACAAAAGTACTACCGACCAGGTGGTAAGCATCAATTTTAAAAACTACTATACCGGCAGCAATTATTATTACTACACGCTTAAAGGTGGTACCGATAACGGCGAGTTTTCGAGTAAAGTATTGGTGAACGGTATTGGCCCGACAATAGCCTATGGAGGCCCGTCAAATTATAAATCCATAGCTGCAAGTTTAACCAGTACCAGCGGGGGTATTAAAGTAAGTGTGCCGGCAAGAGGCGTTGTTTTTTTAGTAACCGATAAAAAATAATACGTCTGAATATAGCTTATGTTTAGTTTTGAATGCATTAATAGAACCCAGACTTACGAAGTTTTTAAAACTTCGTAAGTCTTCTCATAGCAAGGATACATCATTTAAAAGAACACCTATCATGAGCAATGTTTTTAAAGCAATTATCATTTTATGCCTGCTGATCAAGAGCTCAACCGCAATGGCGCAACTGTTTGAACCTGCCGATAAAAAAGCTACCGCCGAAACCCGGCAGCTTTTTTACGGTATGCAGCGCCTGCTGAATGCGGGGGTGATATTTGGCCATCATGATGACCTGGCTTATGGCGTTGGCTGGCGTAATGAACACGGGCGCTCGGACGTGAAAAGTGTTACCGGATCATATCCGGCGTTGTACGGTTGGGATCTGGCCAAAATTGAGCATGATAGCATTCATGATATTAACGGCATAGCTTTTAAGCAGCAAAAGCAGTTTGTTAGGGAGGTTTATGCACGTGGTGGTATCAATACATTTTGCTGGCATATGGATAATCCGACTAATGGGAAAACAGCCTGGGATACCACTCAACACACTGTAAAAGATCTTATCCCGGGCGGCGCATTTCACGATGTATATGTTGCTTACCTTGACCGGGCAGCTAATTACTTAGTCGATATGAAGGGGCCGGAAGGTGAAGCTATCCCCATATTGTTCCGGCCTTTTCATGAGCTTACCGGTAACTGGTTTTGGTGGTGCAAAAACACCAGCACGCCCGATGAATTTAAGGCGCTGTGGTGTTTTACTATCGATTTTCTGCGCGATAAAAAGAAGTTGCACAACCTGCTCATCGTATATTCGGCGGCTGATTTTGAATCGGAAGATGAGTTTCTGGAAAGATATCCCGGTGATGCTTATGCAGATTTTATCGGCTTTGATAACTATTGTACTAATAGCGTGGAGCACTATCAAATTAAGCTGGATAAACGTCTTGCTATTGTTGATGCCATCGCAGCAAAGCATCATAAAATATCATGTCTGCCCGAAACCGGTTATGAAGGTATTCCCATGGCCAATTGGTGGACAGATGTGCTGCTGAAAACCCTTGCCAAACATAAAATATCCTACGTAATGGCCTGGCGTAACGGAAACGAGCATCATTATTACGTACCATATCCCGGTCAGTCAAGTGCCGATGATTTTATGAAGTTTTATAACAGTCCGCAAACCATTTTCCAAAACCGTATAACGCCTTTAGGTATTTATGGTAAACCGAATTGGAAAATCCGCTAATCAAAAGCTCCCCCTTTAGGGGGCTGGGGGGCTCTTAAAACAACCACTCCCGATATCCCTGCCAGTAGCGAAGCTAATAAAATTCCATACTTGGCCTGATCGATCATCCCGGCATGATCAAAGGCTAGTGCCGATATAAATAATGACATGGTGAAACCTACGCCTGCTAATAATGCTACGCCGGCCATTTGTTTCCAGTTTGAACCTGCGGGTAATTGTGCACCAAATTTTACCATAAGCCAGGTAAAGAGTAATACCCCCGTGAACTTTCCGGCAAGTAAGCCTATGGCCACCCCCATGCTAACGGGGTTAATGAGTGATGAAAAAAAGTCATGACTTATTACAATCCCCGCATTAGCCAAAGCAAAAAGCGGCATGATGATAAAAGCCACCCAGGGGTGCAGGGCATGTTCTATTTTTTGGAGCGGTGTTTCGGCATCAAGGCTTAATTTTTTTATTTCATCAATAATGTGGTGCTGTTCTGGTGTTACGAGGGTACTGTTGTTGGGTTGTTCGTTTTCAAAATCGGTGAGGTATTGCTTTATTGATTGAGCATACGCGGTCTCGCTGATGCGGGTACGGGCAGGGATGGTAAAAGCCACCAGTACCCCGGCAATAGTTGCGTGCACGCCCGAAAGTAAAAAGGCTATCCAAACAGCAAAGCCTATTATCAGGTAAAATGCTGTGCTCCTGATCCCCATTTTATTGCCGATAAGTAGTAATACCAATAACCAAACACCAACGGTAAGCGGTATTAGTGCTATGTGGCTGCTATAGAATAAGGCGATGACCAGCACTGCCCCAAGGTCATCCGCTACAGCCAATGCCGAGAGGAAAACTTTTACCGATGACGGAATATGCTTACCTGCCATAGACAATAAAGCCAGCGCGAAGGCTATATCAGTAGCCATTGGGATTCCCCAGCCATGGGCAGAGGGTTTACCTGCGTTGAAAAGGAAAAAGATCAAAGCCGGTACCAGCATCCCGCCTAAAGCAGCAAACATAGGCAGCGAAGCCTTTTTTACGGATGATAATTCGCCGGCCATAAACTCACGCTTTAGTTCCAGGCCAATCACAAAGAAAAATAAAGCCATGAGGCCATCATTGATCCAAAGATGCAGGGGATGGTCTAACACATATTTATCAAAGCCAAGCGATAGTTTAAGGTCCCAAAGTTGGTGGTAACTATGCTGAAATGGCGAGTTTACCCATACAATAGCCACAATTACGCTAATGAGAAGCACTATGCCACCGGTATGCTCCTGCTTTATGAATTTGCTTACCGGCTGCGTGATTTTATCAATAGGGTAGCTTTGTTTCATAGATGATGTAAAATAAGGAATTATTTTGTTTTCGGAAGGTTGACCAGCCGATTACTGTCTCATTAAAACAAAAAGCCGCTATAAAACATTTATCAATGAAACAGGATATTATGAACAACTATCAGCAAAAATGGATAAACACATTGAAAAATGCCCACGTAAATGGTTGGGAGATTAAGCCGCAGGGAGATGATATCTTTGTAGAAATGCCACATGTGACAGACCTTAAGCTGATTAGGGATAACCTGCCTGAAACGCTTGCGTTGATGGCTTTGGATATTAATTTACCGAAAGAAAGGCTGAAATTTATTTTTCACAACGGGTATGAACAGTTTGAATACCTGCTTAATCCTGCTGTTGAGGATTTGGAACAGGGGGGCTAAAATCAACCGTTGCTGTTTCGCCGGGTAATTCTTCTTTGGCATTGTCCGAATCAAGTTTAGCCATGGTTGATCCAACTACCACCGAAATCCCCATGCAGGCTATCAGGATAAAAGATGCCCTGAGGGTGGCAATTCCGGCAATAAAACCAATAACCGGCGGGCCAACCAAAAAACCCATAAAACCAATGGTTGATACTGCAGCCAATGCAACTCCCGGCGACATGGTTTTTGATTTACCGGCAGCACTATATACCATAGGCACTACAGATGATACGCCAGCGCCAACCAGTAAAAAGCCAGCCATTGCTGTATAAACATAGGGAAAAGCTACTGCTATCAATAAGCCTGTTGCGGTTAATGAGCCGCTTACTTGCAAAGTGCGTTTTAAACCAAATTTGTGTGCAAACCAGTCGGCAACAAAGCGGCCTCCGGCCATGGTGAGCATGAAGGTGGTAAATCCTATGCCTTCAAGTTCTACAGGGGCAAGTACAACTTTTTTAAAGTAGATTACGCTCCAATCGAACATGGCGCCTTCGCAGATCATAGAACAAAATGCAATGATCCCCAGTGTTATCAGTGACTTATCGGGCATGACAAATACCGGCCCGGCGTCGGTTACCTTATCATCTTTAAGGTAACGGGCAGCTACAGCAACGCCTATGGCAATCACGACGAGCATTATTGTGAAATGATGGAAAGGAGAAATTCGGTTAGCTATCATGATGAAGGTAGCTATACCTGCACCTACAAAACCGGCCAGGCTCCACAGTCCGTGAAAAAAGGCCATAATTGGTCTTTGGTAAAGCTGCTCTGTAGCGACGGCTTGTGTATTTACAGCAATGTTTACCGAATTGCTCGAAAAGCCAAAGCACAAAAGGCATACGATAAGCTGAAAAGTATTTTGAGCCAGTCCCAAACTTACCAAAGCGGCTGCATAAACTAATAGGGCTCCTATTGCCAGCTTTTTACTACCTATTTTGGTAATGATCCAGCCCGAAAAAGGCAAGGAGCACATAAGGCCAACCGGTAGGGCAAATAATACTGCACCCAACCCGGCATCAGACAAACCTAAATTTTGCTGAACCGTAGCAATTCGCGATGCCCAGCTTGAGAAACTTAATCCCGCCATAAAAAACATGGCGCCCACAGCAATGCGAAGCGTTAATTTGTTTATAGTGTCTGTTTTTGGAGGGGTGTTATTCATGTTTTAGTGATGTCATAGTGTCTAATTGACACTATGAATTAACGACACAAATATAAGGTAATTAATTGTACTTTTAACAAGCTAAATCGTTTTTTACTTTTTGGTGAATTAACGCTGTTTAAAATGCAAAAGCGATCATTTTCACCAGTTTACAGGTAAATGACCGCTTTCTGAAATATACTGTTCTTTTTAGCCTTTTACATTAAATGAGCCAACAACTGTATATGTTGTGCCTGTGCTTAAATCTTTAAACTCAGCTTTAAATGTGCCCACTGCATTTCCTTTCATGGCACTTGAATGATTTAACGTAGTGAAAGTAACTTTGCCGCCAAAAAAAGTTGCGTTAACGTTTGTACCTAAATCTACACCACAATCAACAATGTCGTAAGTGCCGGTGGTCAGGGTACTTGCAAGTAGCTGAAACGTAAGCGAGGTATTTCCGTTTAGGTTGGATATGATACTTTGACCTTTATCGGAAAAGATATTCGGATCGTTAGACACAAGCGATGGCCCGTTCACTACAACTTTAGCGCCTCCGTTAACCTGATACGAAATAGTCCCCTGTGCGGCAGCCGGGTAATCAGAGCCATCATCGGCTGTACTGGTTCCAGTTCCGGTACCCGTGCCAGTTCCAGTTCCTGTCCCTGTTCCCGTTCCTGTGCCGGTCCCTGTTCCCGTTCCTGTTCCGGTCCCAGTTCCCGTACCGGTCCCAGTCCCAGTTCCCGTATTTGTGGTAGGGGTTACATCAACTGCTTTTTTTTCTTTATCAGGGCCAAGAGGGGGATCAAGCTTGCAACTGCTTACCGAAGCTGTTACCATGAACAGCATAAATACTTTATAGTAGATTTTTTTCATGTACAAAGGGCGTGATAGTTTATGGCTTTAATGATTTAAATATAAGCATTTTAGCCATTTGTACGTGAATGCAGAATTATTTGATACAAATAATGTTAAGAAAAGTTTACATTATTTACAATCTCCGTCCGGACTGCATGATTCGCCTTCAATAATATCAAATGCAGGTTTGGGATTTTCCTGCTGCCATCCTGCAAATGCTTTTGCAAGAGTATCATTAAATACAGCCACTTCCTGTGCTCCTGATACAGCATATTTGCGGTTCATTACAAAAAACGGAACGCCGCGTACGCCTAAATATTGAGCTTCGGCAATATCGTGTTTTACATCGTCGGCATAAGCGTCGCTTTCAAGTGTTTGTTTAATTTCTTCGGTATTCAGGCCTATCGCCGTACCCAGTTCAATCAGCGTTTTAGTATCATCAATATTACCCCCTTCGGTAAAATATGCCTTGAATAAAGCCTCTTCGGCAGCATCACCTAAACCGTGTTTTTTAGCGAGGTGGGCTAACCTGTGCGCGTTAAAGCTGTTAGCCACAACCGATTTGTCAAAATTATAAGCCAATCCTGCCTGTGCAGCCATTTGGGTAACATGATTATTCATTTGTTCGGCATGCTCCAACGTCCAGCCTTTAATATCTGCCAGGTATTGATTAATGCTGATATCAGGGTTTGTTTTTAGATCGGGGTTTAACTGGAAGCTTTTCCATTCAATCTCAATTTGCTCTTTTTCTTCAAAGTTTGCCAGTGCTTCCTCAAACCTGCGCTTGCCTATATAACAAAACGGACACATCACATCCGACCATATTTCTACTTTCATTATTTCGTTTTAAATGTTTAAACAAATTTAACGCATATGGATTGCTATCCCCGTAAGGGCAAAGTAAAATTAAAAGGGTTCGGTGCGATAAAATTATTTTGACGCGCATTAATTGCTTTACATAGCTTCAGCTTTAAAAAAAAGTAAGGGAAAATCAAGTGCACGGAGATAATACTAATTATGATTATCAGTTGTTGATAATGCTTATACGCTTAAAGTATGCCTATACTTGTATACCTGAATTATAATCCTTTCATGAAAAAATACTTTACTGTTATTGCTTTATTAGGTAGCTTCACTGTCCTCGCTCAAAAAAACGCCCCGCTAACAAACAAATCCTTTGCTGCAAACGCACAGCATAACGGTGTTTATACTACAATGAACTATAGCGCATTCGGGGGCGTAAAATGGAAATTTACCACAAAAGGAAAAATATTTTCATCGCCTTTAATTGCCGGTAGTAAAGCTTATATAGGCAGCGAAGATCATAATCTTTATGCCATTGATTTACAAAGTGGTAAGCAGGTTTGGAAATTTGCCACCAATGGAGCTGTAAGCTCGTCGCCGGCTATATACGGTAATAGCATTTGCTTTGGCAGCTATGATGGTTATTACTATATGCTGAATGCAAACACCGGGAAGTTAAACTGGAAATTTAAAACCGGCGGAGAGAGAAAAGTGGGTGCTAAAGGCCTGTGGACTATGAAGCCACTTAATAAATACATGGATGACCTGTATGATTTTTTCCTGTCGTCGCCTGTTTTTAATGATGACATAAATAATCCGACAGTTTATTTTGGTAGCAGCGATGGTAAGTTTTATGCCCTGGATGCAGGTACAGGAAAACTAAGATGGTCTTTTAAAACAAATGGTATTATTCATAGCAGTCCGGCGGTATATCATGGCAAGGTTTATTTTGGCAGTTGGGATACATACCTGTATGCCTTAAATGCTGCAGATGGAAAATTAGTTTGGAAGTTTAAAACCGCAGATCAGCCGGTTTATCATTTGCTTGAGGGTATCCAGGCTTCGCCAACCTGCGGCAATGGCAAGGTTTATTTTGGAGCGAGAGATGGCTACTTTTATGCACTTAATGCCGAAAAAGGCACCCAGGTATGGAAATACAGTGCCAATAATTCATGGATCCTGACCACGGCGGCCGTGCAAAATAATACGGTTTACTTTGGTACATCAGATACTTACCAGTTTGTAGCAGCCGATGCGCACACCGGTAAACCCAAATTTGTTTATAAAGGTAACGGTTACCTGTATTCGTCGCCGGCACTATCAGCAAATACGGCCTTCTTTGGTGATTTTACCGGTAAACTTTTTGCGGTGAACCTTTTATCGGGCAAAGCAACGGACGTATTTATAGTTCCGGGCCGAAAGTTAAATGCTGCTAATGTTTTAAAGGATGATACACTTAATTTTGCTCATGCAGCAGGAGGAGCCGATAACAGTCTTTATCAAACAGGCATCGATGTCATGAATAAATTATATACACTCGGGTCTGTTGTGTCATCGCCGGTAATTGACAATGGGGTGATTTATTTTGGCAGCGCTGATGGATCGTTATACGCGATAAACCTGATTAAGTGATTTATTTGTTGGCAGATAATTTTTTGTAATTGTAAATTTTTATAAATTAGGAAATTATAAACCGATTATAAAATTATTGAGATTAAGCCCATTGCTCAAGATCTATTGAACAAGCATGAGATGGAACAGTGCTAAAATATTCTGGATAGGCATTATCCTGCTGGTAGTGCCGGGTCTTATTCATGCTTACCTGTTAATGCCCTTTCCCGGCAGCCAGGATCTGAATGCCATAACCGTTTGCTATTATCTCGAAAAGGTGATCATGCCCCTGCGGTTAATAGGGATGCTGTTCATAGTTTGGTACCTGTTTAAATTCTACGCTAAAAATACTTTTAAACAAAAGATTGTTAAGGCCGCAGTTTTTGTGCTTTGTATAGGCAGCTTTTATATAACTGATTATATGTACAAAGCCGAAACTATGTTTAAAGAAACTGCAAACGCTGTTTTTGTCAACGGGTTAAAAAACAGGGTGCCGTTAAACTACCTGGTGGTTGGTGTTGTGAATAACGGTGTGGCCAAGGCTTATCCATTGATATATTTAGGCTATCATCATAAACTGCAGGATGATGTGGGCAACAAACCTGTTTTGGTTACTTATTGCACCATGTGCCGTACCGGCAGGGTTTATAGTCCGGTTATAAATGGTGTAAGGCAAAACTTCAGGCTGGTAGGGGCAAGGCATTATAACGCCATTATTGAGGATGAAAGTACTAAAACCTGGTGGTACCAGGCTACGGGTAATGCCGCCGTTGGCAAACTTAAAGGACAGCAACTAACCGAACTGCCTTATGAGCAATTGACACTTGCAGCCTGGTTACAGAAGCACCCCGAAACATTGATATTACAACCCGACAGATTATATACCGCCGATTATGCCGACCTGAAAAACTATGATCGCGTTCAGGCTATAGATCGCGACAGTACTATAAAGAATAAAGATTCCCTGTTTCGCAAAAGCTGGGTGATAGGTGTGATCATCAACGGAAAAGCCAAAGCTTATGACTGGCGCCATATGTATGCCAAACGCCTGCTTAATGACGAATTGAATAGAAGTTCGCTGCTGATAGCTATTGAGAAGGACAGCCTCAGCTATCACGCCTGGAATACATCAGTAAGCGGCAAAACCCTTCATTTTAAACTGGATGATAAGGGCATGCTTACTGATGAGGAAACAGCTTCGGTTTGGGATTGGGACGGTCTATGCCTAACCGGTACGCAAAAAGGGCAACGCCTTGCTAAAATACAGGCCTACCAGGAATACTGGCATTCATGGAAACATTTTCATCCCGGCACCTCATTCTGGAAAGGTGATGAATCATTGGAGCAAACGGCATCTATTTACCCTCCGTTTTAAGGCAACAGCTTTAATTAAATAGCGGTTGCTATTTTGCTGATGTCATCATCGTTCAGCAGATTATCTTCAGAGATAGACGGATAATACTTATTCAGGATTTTTTGGATAAGTTGGTAGCTTTCAATAGACTGGATAGGAGCTGATGCCAGTTCGGTGATAGTTGAGCCAATGAGTTTAAGTTTTTTGGCCTCGTACTGGTTGATCACAAAGTCGGAAGTTTTTTTCTTACGGCTTTGCTGTATGAGATCGTCAAGTTTCTTGATCTCTTCAACCAGGTCAATCATTTTTAATACTTCCACCTTTTTCATCAGCGCCAAAATTAGTGATTTATTTGTAACAAGGGGTATAACGGGATATTTGTTGTATTGTTTGCAAGTATGAGACGGGTACAAGGCGCAATTGTTACGAACAAAAGAGGTTGTATCATAAAGCAAATTTACAACCCGGTGTTGTGTTAATTATAAATTAAACTTTGGTGATAATATTGCGCAAAAGGGGGTTAACACTTTTTTGGCCTAAAAAACACTTAACTATCTTATTGTAAATATTTTAAGTAAAAATTAGCGCTAAATTGTGTTAACCCTGTTAACCCCCATTTTGTTAATAAAGTTAATTAAATGAAAACTATGTATCGCTTAAGTATCTGAAAACAAAAATGAGACTGATCAATGATACAGCCTCTTCTGATAAACTTTAAGAAATATACCATTGCCGCGTCGCCCCGTTACGCAGGCTCGTGCGGCTCCTCGCAATGACACTTTTTCTATAGTTAATTCTTATCCTCCGTTGTATCCCTTTCAACCAAAGCCATACCGCATTTGGGGCAGGTACCGGGCTTATCAAAAGTAAGATCGGGGTGCATGGTGCAGGTATATTTGCCTTTTTTCTTCGCGGTTGCAGTGCTGTCGGCTTTGCCGGTGTTTTTAACAGAACTGTTGCAGGCGCCAAGTGCAAAGCAGGCTAAGGCTAAAATGATAAAGCTTTTTTTCATTGGTTATTTGTTTTTAATGAATGAGGCAAGCCCGAACAATGACACTACCAGCACACCAAGGGCAGCCAGCATGCTCACTATATCGCGGATATCCTTACCCGCCCAGGTCATGCCAAAATACTTGTGTAAAAATATAAAAGACAGCCCTTCAACCCGGTCAATCCCTGCAACTTTTGTAGCCAGTTTTGATGAAGTTGTTTCAATATACCAATTGCTGCCATCCGGATAGCTTACCCGTTGAACCGGGAGGCGTTTGTTAATGAAACCATACTCGTTGTCAAACTGCTTTATCCGGCTAACTTTTACCCTGCCATAAAATTTGCAGGGATCCTGGTTAGTATGATAATAGGTACTTAAAAAACGGGCGTATTCTTCATCGGCGTTAAGCTGCTCCTTGCCGGTTGCAGTATTGAAATAGGAGACCTGCTTTTTGTTATCTGTAACCTGGTAATAGCTATTACCGTCAAAGCTAACTATCGCTACTCTTTTGATGAGACTATCGGCAATCGGAAGCTGTAGGTTTGATATGGCTAATTGTTTCCTGTCTATCACCTGTCCGTAATCGGGCTTGGATGTTTCTGTATTATGCAGCTTTACCGCAAGGTGAAATGCCCCGCTGATCACGAAAGTAAACATCACAAAAGAAACAATAAGACCTATCTGACGGTGGTAGCGATGCACGATCCGCTTGTCTTCACTGCCATTTTCTTTGTGTTTTTGGGTGATGGATTTAAACTTTTTCCACATCAAGCCATAAACTGTTAAACCGCTGATGAGCGCAAACAGCATTACGGTCATAATAATGAGTAATACAATGTTACGGAAAGTATCGCCACCAATATCAGCCAAAAACTGCCAGGTATGGAACTGCTCAAACAACCATAGGAACGCTTTGCGGGTATTGTTATTAAACGTACCCATGCGGCTCTGGCTGGTTTCTACATAAATATCCATCCCATCAGGGCGGTCAAAGCTGATCTTCCAAACAGGTAGAAGATGATTGATAGGCTGGTATTGCCCATCAAAAGTTGTTTGGTAATCTATTTTTTTGATTTTGGATGTTGAATCCTGTGTAAAATAGCGGGCCAGGTAAGTGGCATATAGCCTGTCACCATCTTTTAATAATACTCCATCATTGGCCGAATAATAGTTATATACGCTATCCTTACCCAGTACCTGGTAAAAAGTGCTGTGATTAAAATTAACCAGGCCAAAATTCCGGATGGCAGTAATGCTGTTTTTGTCCAGCACCTGCTGAATACTGAGCAGCGGTTTCATTTGGCTTTGCGGTAATGGCTTAAACACTTCCTCGGCAATTGATGGCCTGAACCAGTTGGACATGAACGGGTGCGAAAGCCCGCTCAATGTCCAGAATATGACCGGGATAAGGGCTGTTAAGCCCAGTACCCGGTGCCATTTGTAAAATTTGCTTTTTACTGCTGCTGATGCCATGATCAATATTTTGAAAATGAATAACTGATACCTAAGGTATAGGTACGCGGCGGCGCGGCGTTATAAGTGTCGCCATACTGGCTGCTGGTAACCGTTGTAGCGTAAAGCTTGTTGGTTAAATTAAGTACATTGAACCAAATGCCTGCACCTTTCAATACGCTGCTTTTTACATCATAACCTAAGCGTAGGTTGTAAATATCATAACCCGAGTAGGTTTTGGTATTAGCAGGATTAGTATAGTATTGGTTGATATGTTGCCACTCCGTTGCTATCCTGAAACCGGGAAGGTATTGCGGTTTGTAAGTAAGTTCGGAGTTGGCAATCCAGGCCGGGGCGTTGTTCATGCGTTTGCCATCATAGTTAGTTACTGTGTTGGTGCCGGTGGCGTAATTGGCGGACACCTCGCTATACTCAACATAAGTATGTTTCGCGTTGGTACCGCTGAACCTGAAGGTTAGTTCCTTAACAGGGGCTACGGTAAGTGAATATTCAATACCGCGATGGCGTGTTGCGCCGGCGTTTTGATTTTGCGTGGTATTATCAGGCAATAACTGGTTAATGATCTCATTGTGGCCTTCCAGATCAAATACGCTTAGCTCAAAGTATAGTTTTTTGTTGAAAGCAGAGAACCAGCCGCCTGCTTCGTAATTATCAAAAGTGGCCTGTTTAAGCTGGGTTAGCTGGCGCGAGCTATACAAATCACCAGTCTCTGGCGGTTGGAAACCTACGCTGTAATTGGCGTATAAGCCTTTGTTGTTACCGAAATTATACGTGATGCCCAATTTAGGGGCGACAATATTAAAATTGTTGGTTCCCTGCTGTTTGTATTTAGTTTGGCCAGCCGGTATTTCATTATCAAAATTGTAATGAACCCTGTCGTACCGTAAGCCGCCTACTATTCTTAACGCTTCAACCGGTTTGATCTCATACTGAACATAAGCCGCTGTGTTAAATAACTTGATCTTATAATTATCGATGTACCTGCCTGTATTGGTAAAGCCGGTATAGTAGTTATTAGCTACATCCTTGGTGATGTCAAGATATTGGGCGTAGTATGAACTCGGACTATCATCCATATAAACACCGCCTATTAACCTCGAATGCAGGAAATCAAAATCAACCCGATGCTGTGCCAGTAAACCATAGCTGTTAAATTTCTGATCATTCACCTGTCCGTTGCTGCTTTTGTAAACACCGTTTGCATCGCGAACGTCGGATATAAAATAGCTTGGCAATTGCGCGGTTGAATTGCCGCGGAAGAACAGGGTTACAAAGGTGCTGTTTTTATCATCCCACTGATGATCCAGGCGGGTGCTGGCGCGGAATGATTTTACCTTGCGATAAGTGAAACGCTGATTGGCTCCATAGCTTCTGTTATAAAAACGGGTGCTGTCCAAACTGCCGGGAGTTTGGGTGTTTAGATAATTGTAGGCCGCGGAGGTCGTTAATTTAGTTTTAGCACTGAAATCATAAGTAGTTTTGAAATTGGCCGAGTACTTATCAAAATCAGAATAGTCCTGCCAGCTATCGGCCTGGTGGGCTACATAACCGCCAACATACAAACCAAATTTGCCTTGTGTAAAACCTCCATCAGCATCTACCCGGCGGTAATGGTAATTATCGCCCTGAACAGAAACATTGCCTGCATAGCCTGTAGGTGGCCCCTGGGTAATAAAGTTAACCGCGCCGCCTATTGAGTTACTGCCGTAAAGCGATGATGCCGGCCCTTTAATTACTTCAATGTCCTTAACACCCGACATGTTGATCTCATATAGTGAGTTATGGTTAAAGATGCCGGTAGGGCGAATAGGTACGCCATCTTCCATATACAGGTAAAGCGCATTATAAGTGATAGGCTGACGGATAGCCATGGTATGTTGCTCGTTACCCAGGTTCACCATGTAAACACCTGCTACCTTGTTCAGTAACTGGTAAAGGGCAGTAGCCTTGGTATCTTTGATTTGGGTAGAGTTAATTTTGCTGATAGCGATAGGGGCGTCCTGCCTGGCCTGGCCTTCGCGACTGGCGGTTACTACAACGGGTTGCAAATCCACCATTGAGGGTTCTAACGCGATATCAAGCTTTTGGCCTTTTATGGCAGATGCTTCAATAATACGGGCGCTGTAACCAACCATGGCAAATTTAAGCCGGCCAATGCCTTGTGTATTGATGCTGAAATGGCCTTTGGCATTAGTCATGCCCAGTTTTGCGCTGTTTTGAACATCTGCATTGCAGATTGACGCACCGGCGATGGCCTCATGCGTAATGGCATCAGTAACAGTGCCTTGTATAGTAGTTTGGCCGTAAGCCAGTGTTTTAATAAGTATAAAAGTTATAAGTAGGATTAAATATCGTTTCATTATATAGTATTACAGGAGTTACCTCCCGGTGTAAAAAATGGGTAGAAGCATACTACATGTCATTGCGAGGAGGAACGACGAAGCAATCGCGAATTTTGCAAGCAGGCCTGCAGGTTTGCAACTATGACGTCTCCTTTGCAAGGAAATGAGTTGTTGATTTAATGATTGGGAACGAAAGCGGCCTCATGCAAATAGGTTCTGCATACGTGCGATTGCCAGGCTGCGCTCGTAATGACATGGTTGTAGTTATATCGTAAGCATAACTATCCAATATCATCAATCAAAAACCAATAAAAATGAAATGATTATCCTAACTGCGGAGGCTGAAATATCGTAGCCGGTCTATCGGCCGGTACGGTTGGGGTGTAGGGGGTTGAAATAACCTGCAACAGGCTGGAGTGGAATTTTACATCAGTTGAACTGATGACATAAACCTCCTGAAAGAGGCTCTTTTGCGACTGCCTTTCGTCGCTGGCCTGCTTGTCCTCTGCCTGTTTGATCTTTTTCGCGAAGTAACATTTACCGTCGCAATGCAGCCAGGGTTTGTTCCTGTTTTCGCAAAGCTTGGTGGCGATGTAATTCCTGTTCAGCTCAAAACCCGCGAAAATGAAAAAGCGCGAGAAGTTGACCGTGATCAGCGAAAAGATGAGTAAATAGGCTGTAATACGTTGCAGCATGGCGCAAAGGTACGCCCTGCGCGTTTAATAAGCAATATTTTGTTTAAAGTCGTAAGTCTTAAGTTTTAAGCCCGAAGTTCTAAGTCGGTAGCCTTAAGCCCCGGTAGTAAGTAGTGACTTAAGACTTAGAACTTAAGACTCCCGACTTCATTTATCTCTTTTCAACGTAGCATGCATATGCTGGCCTTTGTAAACCAGGTTCATGCCGATAGAATCTGCATAAACTTTACCTGTATGGGGCGAGCTGCCCCCTGGTACCGGGATACTGAATGAAAAGTTATCGCCGTTGATCATGCCGTCGGTAATGACTACATCGCCCTGTGGGGCATGGGCTGTACCTGTAAGTTTACCGCTGTCTATCTTAAATGTATAACTTAAGGGAAAATGATCATCGCCCGGAAGTTTTAATGAACCTATCCATTTGCCGTTGATATCGGCCATCGAAATAAAACTAAAAGCGGTAATGATAACAAACGCACTAATCGCCAGGAACTCTTTTTTCATTGTTGATATAGTTTAAGCAGATGCCTACATGCAGTAATTTTAAACTATATACAATTTTGTTGCCTTTAAGTTTAATAAAAAAGAAAAAACCCTACCGAAGGGTAAGGTTTTTCCTTTTTTATATTTTAGAAAGCAGGGTCTCCTCGACAGGTTCAGACGGTCAGTCCCTTCTTCAAAGTTTATAATCTTTTACTTCTTATCAACCGGCCTTTTCAACACCGAGTTGCTTTTTGAGCCGTTGATATCCAGTTCAACACTAATCGAATCGCCCATGAATTTACCTGTATGAGGGATCACGATACCGCTGGTAGCTACTGTAAACGAAAAGTCGGTACCATTGGTTTTGCCTTCTTTAATATCTACATCACCTTCGGGGGTTAAAGCTGTACCGGTTAATTTATCACCGTCAACTTTAAAATTGTAAAGTAAAGGGTATTCCTGCCCGTCACTTGTAACCAGTTTACCTGCCCATTTGCCGTTTAAATCAGCTATAGCGGCAAGGCATATCATAAAGCAACTTACTAATAGTGTAGTAGTAAAAATCTTTTTCATAAAATGTGAGTTTTGGTTTATAAATATAAGAACCTTGATTTATAGGATGAAATGATTACATGATATTTTAAACGATTTAAATATTATGTAATCCTTAAATCAGGAGAATCAAGGTTATTGAGCTCTTTTTAAAGTACTATGTATTTTTGATCCATTTGCTTCAATATCCACCCCAACCGAATCACCGTAGAATTTGCCCGTGTGAGCAATGTGGATGTCTTCGATATTTACGGTAAATTTGAAATCATTGCCGGTTATTTTGCCGTCTTCAATTGGCATATCGCCTTTAGGTGTTTTGGCTGTTCCGGTTAGTTTATCGCCGTCTATCTGAAAGTTATAAAGCAATGGGTAAACTTCGCCGGTTTCCATTTCAAGTTTGCCTTCCCATTTACCGGCAATTCCGGCAATGGCGGCAAAACAGGCCGCAAAGCAAGCGGCTACAAGGGCTAAGGTTAAAAAAGTTTTTTTCATAGCTGTTGTTTTCATCGGTAAATGTATAATCGATATTAAACCAAAACGTAAACTGTACATTAAATTTAGCGTTAGGATTGCTATCTGTTTGTAAACAAAAATTGTACTGCAACAGACTGATGATCAACGCCGGATTGATTTTTTTACTTTTACTTGTATTTAGGGGCTTTTTATGACTATCTCTATATAAATGTTAACAACACATTTCTAATTATTCAAAATGATTGTACCTTTAAATCTGCATACTAACCGGGCGAAATCCTGTTTCGCCATACATTTTAAACAACCTATATGATAAAAAAGATCTTTACTGCATTGCTTTTGCTGAGCGGCAGTTACCTGGGCGCTTCTGCACAGGATGTTCAGCTTAACAAAGGCTGGAAATTTGCCGTTGGCGATTCTGCGCAATGGTCGTCCCCAACTTTTAATGATCAAAACTGGCAAAACATTGATGTTGCCCACTCCTGGGAGCCGCAGGGACACCCTAATTATGATGGTTTCGGCTGGTACCGGATCCATATAGTGATTCCTTCATCACTTAAAGAAAAATCCTATTTAAAGGATAGCCTTCGTTTACACCTGGCCAGTGTTGATGATAATGATGAGGTATATTTAAACGGCAAGCTGATCGCCAAATATGGTGGGCACAGCGGAACTATTAAAGATGGAAATTATGGGCCGCGAACTTATAATATTTCAGCTTCCGATCCGGCCATTTTGTGGGATAAAGAAAATGTTCTTGCTATCCGTATTTACGATACCGGTGGCGATGGTGGCATTTATGGTGATAATTTTAGCCTTGGCATGGCCGATGTAATGGATCATGTTGCGGTAAATACCGATGGTGATTTCATCTTCGGAGAAAATAACAGCCTGGCAAAATCAGTTAAGCTGATCACTACCAATAAATACCAGTACCAGGGTACTTTAGCTTTTAAAGTTACAGATCCTGAAAACGGGGCGGTGATCTATGAAAAAACAAACCCGGCAAACTTTACTGCCGGCAAACCATTCACCTATTCGTTCGTGATAGCCCGGTTAGCAAAAAAATCATATACCATTGCCTATACTTTTACCGACCAAAAATCGGGTAAAGACATTGTTAAAACCGAAACTACACCGTATATCCTTACGCCTTATCCATCGGCCAGACCAAAAATAAATGGCGCCGATGTTTACGGTGCCAGACCAGGGAATCCGTTTCTGTATCTGATCCCGGCTACCGGCAAAAAACCGCTTATTTATAAAGCAGATGGGTTGCCTGCCGGTTTAGCGCTTGATGCTAAAACAGGTATTATCACCGGCTCTATAGGCCAGAAAGGGGAGTATCCGGTAACGCTTACTGTTACCAATAGTTTAGGCAGCAAAACCAAAACGCTTACCATAAGCATTGGTGATAAAATTGGCCTTACGCCAGCCCTTGGTTGGAATAGCTGGAATGCCTGGGGATTGAGCGTAAACGATGAAAAAGTAAAAATTTCGGCCAAAGAAATGTCAGATAAATTGAGCGCCTATGGGTGGAACTATATTAACATCGATGACGGCTGGGAAGCAGAAAACCGTGCAGCTGATGGCGCAATTGTAGCAAATAGCAAATTTCCGGATATGAAAGGCTTAACCGATTATGTGCATAGCCTTGGTTTACATACCGGTATATATTCATCGCCCGGCCCGCGTACCTGCGGTGGCTTTTTGGGCAGCTGGCAACACGAGGACCAGGACGCCAAAACTTATGCCGACTGGGGTTTTGACTATCTAAAATACGACTGGTGCTCATATTCAGAAGTTACCCAGCCACATCCCGACCTGCCGGCGCTTAAGAAACCATATGAGCTAATGCGTTCATCTTTAAACAAAGTGAACCGTGATATCATGTTTAGCTTTTGCCAGTATGGCTGGGGGGATGTTTGGAAATGGGGAGCAGAAACCGGCGGTAACAGCTGGCGCACCACTGGCGATATTCAGGATACCTGGAGAAGTATGAGCGATATCGGTTTTAGCCAGGATCCTGCTTCGCCATATGCCGGTCCGGGGCATTTTAATGATCCGGATATGCTGGTTGTTGGTAAAGTAGGCTGGGGGCCAAGCTTGCATAACAGCCGTTTGACCTATGATGAGCAATATACCCACATCAGCTTATGGAGCCTATTGTCTGCACCGTTACTAATTGGTTGTGATATGGGGCATTTAGACAGGTTTACGCTTAGCTTGCTAACCAACGATGAAGTACTGGCTATTGACCAGGATGCTTTAGGTAAAGGCGCAAGGCAGGCTTCTAAAACAGATGAGCAGCAGGTTTGGGTAAAGGAACTTAACAAAGGCGAAAAAGCGATAGGTTTCTTCAATACATCTGATAAATATCAAACCGTTAATCTTGATGCTAATGACAAACTGTTAAAAGGCTTTGCCAAAGCCCGTGATGTTTGGGAGCAGAAATATCTGATAGCGGTTAATCATAAATATACTTTCAAAATACCACCGCATGGCGTAAAGCTAATCCGGGCTATGTAAGTAGATTTTGTTTAATATCAAAAGGCCTTTGTTTACTCGACAAAGGCCTTTTTTCATATGCTGAATTTAACAAAAATCAGTTCGGCACATCATAATGATATATCGGCGAAAAAACACCTTCGCTGGTAGTGTAGTAGCCTTTGCCATCGGGTTGAAAGCCTATGGCTTCTCCCTGCTTCTCAACTTTATAATTAAGCTCCTGTGGTTTGCGTATCATGGTTTCCCATATCGGTTCATTATGCTGACGGCGCCAATAGTAAACCTTATCATAACTTTTCAACAGGATCTGTTGCCCATCTTTTGAAATGTCACCGGCAGTGATCCATTTAAAAGGTTTAAAGCC
This sequence comes from Mucilaginibacter sp. Mucisp86, assembly GCF_047324315.1. Lineage (NCBI taxonomy): Bacteria > Pseudomonadati > Bacteroidota > Sphingobacteriia > Sphingobacteriales > Sphingobacteriaceae > Mucilaginibacter > Mucilaginibacter sp. Mucisp86. The sequence continues at coordinate 1,010,626 of NZ_CP168503.1, read as the reverse complement.
TTCAAAGTATAATTTGCAGCGTTTGGTTAATACCGTTGTTGTATTGGCTTTGTATTTTAATGGAGTGGTATAAACAGCAACGGTATCACCTCTTTTGCTAACAATGATCAATTGCTGGGCAATTGGATCGATCATCATTGTTTCAGCATCTTTAGGGCCATCAGGATATTTAAAATCTGCTCTTACTGCTTCGGTGTTTACATTCGCGGCATCGCCGATGGCCCAGGATTTTTTTTCGGCCATGCGGTAAACTGTAATATAGGGGCGGTTTTGAGCGTTATCGCCTATATCGCCAAGATAGACATAGCTTTTACCTTTTTGTGGACCGGGGCCTACGTCAATATCTTCGCAATCCTGTACGCCCAGTTTATGAGTGCTATCGCCTTTAAAGTAGATGGTTGATTTAAGCTTGCCACCAGCAGTTATAGCAAAGAAACGGCTGGTATCGCCGCTGTCGTTATGTACATAGTAAATATCCGGACTAATGGATGATGCCGCAATACCCGACGTTTCATCCATCTCCTTATCACTTAAGGTACCTGTGATATCCTGTCTGTCAAAAAGCCTGTGCTTGGCAAAGGCCCCCATGAAAAGAAGGGATACAATGGGTAGAAGTATATTTAATTTTTTTGACCGGCTCATTCTGTTTCTTGCAAACAATAACGCAAATTACGCGCATTAGTATGAAGTTGACATTAATTATTTGATTTTGTTACGACTATATGAAAAATGTATAACAAACAGCGCAGATAGCACACAATATTCGTACCATGAAACTATTATGCCGATTCAAAGGCATGTAATAAAGCGTTTTGCTGGCATATTTCGGCAGGGCTGCGGTAATCGGCCAGTTCAAGCTCCTGAGCATATTTGCAATTGCAGGGATGTCCGGGTTCAATAAAAACGGGCATATCGTAACCTTGCTGCTGGTAATATGGGGTGATGAATGCTTTTACCGGAAGATCATTAGCTATAGAAACAATTTCGGCAGTAAGCTTTTTTAAAGGTTTCAAAAGCAGTTTGATTTCACAAAGCCTGAAGTTATCATAAAGCGGAATCCAGCGTATGATATTATCAGTGGTAACGGCAATTGCATTGTGTTTTACCCCCGTAAGGATGCCAATATTGACTTCGCTATTGTTTAAAAGACTGATGATCATAACTTGCTGACCGATATAACGGCTAAAAATCATGAGCTGATCGGCTACACTTAGATATTTCATTTTACTAATTTTATTAGTAAAATACGAAAATTATTTGCTGTGATGCAAGGGGAAAGGAAAGTGATTTTTTATATGTCGTTGCGAGGAGGAACGACGAAGCAATCGCACATTATACAGGGCGGATATACTTCCGTGCGATTGCCACGCTATCGCAAGTAATGACAATTAGCAGGTTGCCGCAATAAAAAAGGGCCTTATTTCAGGCCCTTTTTTGTTATTCTTATTTTTCAACATCTGCAAGCTCCTGCTTGGATGCTTCAGCTTTAGTAAGATCGATATCTGGCTTTGAAACGTCTGTTAATGCTACACGACCGCGGTCTTTACGCAGAATGCGGTTAAATAGCGAGATCTCCCTGTCGAACAAAAACTGGAAGAATAGCTTTGTCCATGAAGTATGATAGTGTAAAGTATCGTAGTACTCAGGGGCAGTTTTCCTGATCTCAGGAAGTTTATTCCATGGGATAGAAGGAAAATCATGGTGTTCGTTGTGAAAGCCTACGTTAAAGGCTACGGCATTGAAATTGCCATAATAACTATAAGTTTCCTGTTCTTCAGTAACGGTAAGGTAATGCTCCTGGATCCAGCGTGCACCCAATGGGTGAAGGCCAACCGAAAAAGAGAAGCTTAACAGCAGAAACGCTACTGCATGCCATCCCATAAAGTAAGCGATAGCGGTTGTAAATGCAGCCTGTAATAACCAATTGGTCAGGATCCAGCCGTCAAACGGATGGATTTCCCTTAAACGTGATAAACGGAAAAGCTGAAATACCGGGAAAAACAAAAGCCAGATTGCTTTACCAAAAAACGAATTGCTGATCAGTTTGGCTTCCCAGCGGTTTGGTAAATCGGCATCAAGCTCATGTACACCCTGAAAAGAGTGATGTTTGATGTGATATTTTTCGAACGAAATAGCGCTTGGCAGTATCTGCGGTAAATTGGCAAACATAGATGCCCAGCGGTTAGCGTTGCGATTTTTGAATAACAACTGGTGTGTGCATTCGTGGATCATTACAAACAACGCATGATCGGCAAAAGCTCCAAGCAAATAGGCCGCTCCAAAAACTATCCACCATGATTGATCGCGTACAAACCAGGCCAAAACAACCTGGAAAGCTACTAAACCAACAATAGCCCAAATGGTTGCCGGGTTTTTGCCTATAAGCTTACGCAATTGCGGAAACTGCTTTAAGATTTTTTTTGTGCGGATGCGATGAGGTTCAGACTCCTGGGAATAAACAAAATCAGTCTTTTTAATCATATAGTGTTAAAACGTTAAATATAACGATAACGTGCACAAAAGTTCATTTTTTTGTAAAAATTTATTAGTAATATCAGGAATAAGGAAAATCTTCATGATCATTTCATATAAATTTCATATAAAATTTACTTTAGTTTTGTTTGAAAACAAGTACCTTAAAAGTATTTGGGATTGTTTTACGTGTACCAGGTTCAAATTGTGCTACACTTAAATAAATTTTGTGGGTTTTGGCGTCGAGTGCCATTGTTCTGGCTCTTTCAGCAGTTTTGAGGTTCTGGATTACCTCGTATTCATTGGCCGATTTTTGCTTAATGATGGTAGTAACACCATCGCCGCATGAGCAAAATATCAATTTGATTTCCGGGTCATAAACAACAGCATCAACGCCGGCACCAATTGGCAGGGTAGTAGTTACTTTACCTGTTTGGATATCAACAACACTTACGCCTTTATTTTCGCGGCAAACAGTAAACAGTTTTTGATTAACAGCATCAAGTGCTAAGCCGGTCGGGCCGCCGCAGGGTGCAAGAGGATAGTTTTTAATTACTTTAAGGCTTTTGCTATCAATAACATTGAGGCTGCTTTTATCTTCAAGGTTATTATAAATTTTGCCTTTCCCATCAGATACCGCAAATTCAGGTCCGCCACCAAGTGCAACAGTACCAACCTGTTTAAGCGTCGCCGGATTGATTACCGACGAGTTATCGCTTTCGCCGTTGAAGGTAAACACGCGATCTGAGTAAGGGTCATACATAATGGCATCCGGGCCATTTGCCCCCGTAAGGGCAATAGTGGTGATGGTTTTAAAAGTTTTTAAATCAAAAACCACTACAGCATTTGCCTTGCCATCACTAATGAAGCCCCTGTTAAGTTTATTTACTATGGCTATACCATGTACCCCTTTCATGTTATCAATAACGCCAACGGGCTTTTCGGTATCCAGGTTAATAACATTTACCGATGTGCCGTGCGATACGTACAGATTGCGGTTTACTTTATCAATAGATAGATAATCGTAACCGCCATCACCCGGAAGCACGATAGTTTTATCGGCCACATAGGTTTGTGCGCTGAGTTTAAAAGGAGCTATACCTGCAATAAGCAAGGCTACGGCCAAAATTTGCTTTTTCATTTTTCGGGATTGTTTATTGCCATGAAATTAAGTCCCGAATCTGTAAAAATGCTGTGTTAACCGTTGTGGCTTTCATTAATTTCATTCAAGTGGGTGCTGAACCCTTTGCGGTACAATATACGGAGCATTGCCGGTAAAACAATAAGTAATAATGGCAATGCCGCTAAAAAACCACCAATAACTGCTATGGCCAATGGCTGGTGCAACTGAGCGCCTGCGCCTATACCTAAAGCAAGCGGCATCAGTGCTATAATTGCGCCTAAAGCGGTCATTAGTTTGGGTCTTAAACGGGTACTGATGGCAAAAGTTATAGCCTCATCAATGTTTTTATTTTCATTTTCGATGGCACTTTCCTTAAACTGCAGGAAGGTGAAAATAGCATTTTCGCCAATGATGCCCACAATCATGATCAACCCGGTGTAGCTGCCTACGTTAAGCGGCGTGCCGGTAATAAATAAAGCCAGGAAGCTGCCGCTGATACCCAGAATACCGATCACCAAAATAAGCAAGGCTATCCTGAATTGCCTGAACAGGAATAATATCACCCCGAAAACAAGCAAACAAGCAGTTATCAGAATGATTAGCAATTCTTTAAATGATTGCTGCTGTTGGGCATAAGCACCGCCATATTCAACATGGTAGCCGGTTGGCAGGTTTACATTATTATGTATGGTTTTCTGAATTGCGGTTATTACGGTACCCAGATCGCTGCCTTCAAGTCTTGCGCTTACCACATTCATGCTTTGCAGGTTTTCGCGGTTTATCTCGGCATCGCCGGGCCTTAATTCAACCGAAGCAAGTTCTGTTATAGGAATAAGCTTGCCATTTGGTAAAAATATGTGCAGGTTATGAATGTCATTAACATTGAGCGAGCGGTTACCGGGGTAAACCATACGGATAGGGGAAAGCTGCTCCTTTTCCAATAAGCTGCCAATTACATTGCCTTCCAAAGCTGTCTGGATTTGCATTTGCAAATCGGCGGCGGTAATTCCATACTGTGCAATCTTGCTGTAGTGAGGTTGGATACTTACTGTAGGGCCGGCTATAATGATGCCCGGCAGTACATCGGCAGCACCTTTTACCTTTTCAACCAGTCCGGCTATTTGTCTCGACAGGCTTTGGAGGGTTTGCTGATTATCGCCAAAAACTTTAATCTCAATAGGCTCGGCCGATGTGGTTAAGTCACCAAGCATGTCTGATATCACCTGGCCGAATTCTACCTCCAGCGCGGGCTGAGTTTCCTCAACAATTTTGCGCAGGTCGCTTATTACTTCTTCAGTGCTTTTAGTCCTGTCTTTTTTTAGTTGGATGAGGTAATCGCCGCTATTGGGTTCCGTAATGAAAAAGCCCATTTGGGTGCCGGTTCGGCGTGAGTAAGCAGTTACATCGGGATGTTTTACGATCAGCTTTTCTATTTGCTTTAACATGCGGTCGGTTTCTTCCAGTGAAGTTCCGGGAGGCGATTTATAATCGAGCACAATGGCACCTTCGTCCATATCGGGCAGGAACCCTGTTTCAAGCAAAGGTGGTACAATCACAATTACTGCTGCCAATGCGGCAATGATAATGAGGCTTACATATGGGCGCAGGATAAAAAAGCTTACCCATTTTTGGCGCTTTACTGTGTGTACCTCTTCTTTTTCCGTCTTTGCCGCCGCGTTTAATTTAGGCTTAGGGGTAACGAGCAAATAAATTACCGGCAAACCGATCCACGTTACAAAGAACGAAGACAACAGGGTAATGATCATGGTATCGGTTAAAACCTTGAAGTATGCTCCCGCAACTCCAGTCATCAGCACAAAAGGAATAAAGATTACAATAGTGCTGATAGATGAACCCACCATGGCCGGGAAAAGGTAGTCAATAGCTTTCCTAACCAGGTGGCTGCTCAGTTCATCCGGGTGTTCTTCGTGTACACGGTGGATCTGCTCAACTACTACAATGGCATCGTCAATAATTAAACCAATGGAGGCTGCTATGGCACCCAGGGTCATGATATTGAAGGTATAACCAAGCCAGTACAATATGAGCAAGGTAAGCCCGAGTGTAACAGGGATAGTAATCAATATGGTGATGCTTGCCTTAAATGACCTTAAAAAAATTACTGCAACAATAATGGCCAGCAGCAAACCTATCCAAAGGCTGTCGCTTACGCTTTTTACCGAATCATTCACAAAATCGGCTTGTATATAGTACGGCCTGATACTTACCCCTTTGGGAAGCAATTTTTTTAATGCGTCAACCTTATCGGCCATGTCATTACTAACAGATATAAGATTGGCGTTGGGTTGCTTTATTACCGCTATTAATACTCCATCGTGCCCATTAGCATTGATGCGGGTGTATTCGATTCCTTCGTTTACCCGGATGCTTGCAAAATCTTTGAGGCGCACTATCCGTTTACGGTTATTGCTGATGACCAATTGTTCCAGTTGATCTTTGGCGTTGATGGTGGCATCGGTAACGGTAAGATACATGCGCTTATAATCAGACAGATAGCCCTCTGATTTTACGAAATTGGTAGTAGCAAGTGTGGTGCTGATAATATCAGGTGTTAGCCCCAACGAGGTCATTTTTTGCTGATCGAGCGTGAGCCAGTATTCTTTTAGTTTACCGCCAATCACCCTGATCTCTGATACCCCGTCAACCTGCGATAAAAATGGTTTTACTGTATAAGTAGCCAATTGCCTTAATTCGATAGGCGACAGGTTATGGCTCTCTAAAGTATAACCGCTTACCGGCAAAATGGACGGGTTCATTTTGGCTACGCTGATATTTACATCAGCAGGCAAATCGTTTTTGATCTGGTCAATACTTGATTGGATGCGCTGCTGGCTCAGGTCAATATCAGCGTTCCAATTAAACAGGGCCGAAATTTCGCAGCTGCCGCGGCTTGTGGTGCTGCGTACCAGTTGCAGGTCGGGCACTTGTTTAATGGCATTCTCTAACGGTTTAGTAACCGTTACCATCATTTTGTTTACCGGCTGCAGGCCCTCATCGGCAATGATCTTTATTTTAGGAAATGTAATTTCAGGGAATAGTGAAGTTTGCAGTTTTGAATAGGCAAACAGCCCGCCCATAATAAACAGGGCCAGCACCAGGCCTAACGGCTTGCGATGGGTTATAAAATAATTTTTGCGCTGATTCATAGTATAAAACCCCACCCAACCCTCCCCAAAGGGGAGGGCTTTTGAAATGTCTCTCTGATTGTGGGATATTCAGTGAGATTTTATTTAAATCCCGATCTCGTTTGTACTATACGTGAAACGACAATAAAGTCTCCTCTTTAGGGGAGATTTAGAGGGGCTTACTCTACAATTTTCACTTTAGCCGTATCTGCCAGCCCATAATTGCCGGTGACCACTATTTTATCATTCGCCGAAAATTTTGGCGTTAAAATTTCTATCCGGTCACCCGTTTCAATACCTTTTGTCACTGATGTTCTTACTGCAGTTGTTGGGTTGATCAGCTTCATTACCCAAAACTCGGTTTGGGTTTCGTTGCTCAATACGGCTGATTTGGGCAGCGATATCGTATGCGGCCTTATGGATTTAATGATGCGGGCCTTAGCTACTAAATTTTCGGGAATTGGATTAGCGCTGTTTACTTTAAGTACAATGCCCTGGGTTTGGGAAAGTGAATCAACAGCGGGCATTGATGAGCTTACCTGCGCAGTCAATTTTTCGCCGCCGGGAAGTGTGAGCTGTACATCCTGGTTGTTTTTTACATAGCTGCGCAGCTCATAGGGCAACTGCATCACAAATACAAAGCTCGAGCGGTCGCTGATCACGGCAAGCTGCTCGCCATCCTGCACATAATCTCCCTGCTGGTGGTTTAGTTGCGTAACATAGCCATTGCCGGCGGCTTTTATTTTATTAATTCCCGAAAACTTAAATGTGGTGTCCAACACATTGATGCTGTTGCCAATGCTTTGCGCCTCTTTTGTTTTTATGCTGAATAAAAACTCGCCTTTATTTACATAATGCCCGGGCAGGATGTTTACCTTTTGTATATACCCGTTAGCATTGGCCTTAACAATATTTTTTTGCTGAAAAACGGATGTTGCACTCAGGTCAATATAATCAACCATGGCGCTGTCGGCAATGGCGGTTACGGTTACAGGCGTTTGAGCGGCCGAACCTGCATCGCCCGCATCATCCGCAGGCTGAGTATTGCCTTTACAGCTATATAGCAGCGTTAACAGGCCGGCAGCAAGGTATATGTGTTTAAATTTCATATTATTTATTCCAGTAATTGAGCTGATTAATAAGTTGCAGCTTATTAATATTGGTTTGCGTTTTAAGGTTTTTTATGGTAAGATAGTTGTTAATGGCCAGCACCAGGTCGGCTACACGTACATCGCCGGTTTGCAACAGTTGGGTGTCAACTTTTACGAGGCTTTCGGTGTATTTCATTTGTTCATCTATCTGCGCTAACAGCTTTTCCGAGCCATCTATCTGCTGGTTTAGCTGTGCAATCTGCTGGCGGTATTGTGTGTCAAAAAACGCTTTATAGCTGCGGCGGGTATCTTCTTCTAAAGAGAGCTTACGGTACTGGATCTTACGCTGACCGCCATCATACAACGGTAACGTAAAACTAAAGCCGATACTGGCACCGAAATTTTTATAGGCAGGCCCGCTCAGGAAATCAGAATTGTAACCACCATCTGCCAACAGATTGATCTTGGGTTTATAACTGAAATCAACCAATGCCCTACTGTTTACCAGTTTAAGGCTATCCGTTTTATACTGGCTAAAAAAAATGCTGTTGCTGATATCTGCCCGGATAGTTTTTTGGATGCCGGGATCCTGTAGTTCGATGTAACTGGTATCGGCAATGCCGGTTAAATAGTTAAGTGTAGTATAGTCATTTTTATATTGCAGCCTTGCCTGCGACAAAGTTAATTGCTGTTGCTTAAGGGTAACCAAAAAAGTAAGGTAATCACTTTGGCGATAAACATTGGTACGGGTTAGTTTTTTAAGCAGCTCTTCTTCGCGGTTAAGCAGGGTGATAACTTCCTGGTTAAATTTTACCTGCTGCAGGCTGCCAAAAGCGGCGATATATTGAGCGGTGACTGCCTTTTTCAAATCCTGCTCGGATATTTTAGCGGTATTGAGTACCGATTGTGATTGCAGCTTCACCGCATCTATTTGTGCAGCGATATTTTTTTTACTATCCAGCGATTGATTGATGCCCAATAGTGCGTTGAGTGTATGCTCGTTGGTTATAGCAGGAGCATAACCATAACCGCCTGAAACAGGGGCGTAAAGGCCGCCGCTGGTAGCATTTACCTGTGGCCGGTAACCCGCCCTGATCCGGAGACTATCCAACTGGCCTGAGGCTACCTGGTTTTGCAGGTCCTTTAACAGCGGACTGTTGTTTTTGGCAAGCTCCAAATAATGTTCAAGATTGTAGGTTTGTGCCTGTGTAACAGCACTAAGCAGGCAAAATAAAAAGCCGAAAACCCATTTTATCCGGATGGTCAAAATAATATATGTTGTGTTAAATAATAGCTAAGCTACAGGATAATTCTGGAAAAATTTGGTACGGGGAGTGTAACAAATTTAAAAGTTAACGGTAAAGCAATGGTATGGCGCTTCGTAGCTGTAAACCAACTGATAGCCTAAACTTTCGCAGATCTGTTTAGAGATGGTGAGCCCCAGGCCGCTGCCTTCAGATGTGGATGCTTTATGAAAGCGGGTAAAGATATTTTCGGGATTAAGGGCTACCTGCTCACCGGTGTTTTTGATCGTTAAACTTTCGGCAGTGAGGTTGATGATGATCTCTCCACCGGCACGGTTATGGCGAACCGAATTGATAATGAGGTTGTTTAATAATATTTCAATGAGATAATTACTGGCCTCAATTTCCTTTTCGCTAAGCGATGAAATAACAGTTATCTCCTTATCGCCAAAAATATCTTCCAATTGGTATAACAGCTCGTCTATTAGTTCCTGCAAATCCAGGTGCTGACGGTCGTTCAATAATTTATTTTCGATTTTGACCAGCAATAATAGCGACTGATTAAGCCTGCTCAGACGTGATACTGCGCTGTAAAGGTCATTCAGCAATTTGCTTTGATGCTCGCTGAAGTTTTCTGTCTGGATCAGGGTATCCAATTTGGAATTGATGACTGCAATGGGGGTAAGCAACTCATGCGATGCGTTTTCGGTAAAGGTTTTAAGGTCTTTATAGTCCTTTTTTACCCTTTCGGCCATAGCCGTTACTTCGGCCTGGAGCTCGTTAAATTCATCGATGGGGGTATTGGACATTGGCATTTCCCGGTTATCGGTAACATTGAATAGTTTTAACTCGCTTAAAATGCTATAAAAAGGCTGCCAAAGCCTGCCCAATATCAGGCGGTTTGTAATTACCAGTACCAGTAGTAACAATAGTATAACGCCGATAGTGATACCGAAGATGATCTGGATAAGGTCTTCTGTTTCTACTTTTGATTCAACTATCAGGATTTTATAATACCTGCCACCAACTGTTACCGAAGTGATTAACCCCCTGCCAGATTCGGCCTCATCTTTTTCGCGGTAATAGGTAGTATTGAAAAACTCACGTTTAACAGAGTTTGGTTCGGCCGAAAAGAAGGTGATCTGCTGGTCTTTTGATTCAAAAACCTGCGGGAGATGGTGGTTGAGCTTTACGTAATCAAAAATCTCATGCTCCTCAACCTCCAGTGAATTGTCTTTTTGATTGGTAAGGATCAGGCTGATAGCCTGGTAATAAATAGCGCCTGTTATCAGCATGATAACAATAGTAGCAATTAAATTAACCCGGTTATACCTTTCCGAAAGCTTCATTACTGATCGGCAAATTTGTAGCCCATTCCATAGGCCGCATAAATATAGTCCTTACCGCCGGCTTCCATTATTTTTTTGCGGATGTTTTTGATGTGTGAATAAATAAAATCGAAATTATTGGCCATGTCAATACCATCGCCCCATAAATGTTCGGCAATAGCATTTTTTGAAATCACTTTGCCTTTGTTGGAGATGAAATAGATGAGCAGGGCAAACTCCTTACGGGTAAACTTCACTGGCGTGCCGTTTACTGCTACCGTTTTAGCCATCAGATCGATACTGAGCTCATTGAAGTTAAGTACATTGCTGCCGTTAAACATTTTACGCCTGATGATGGCTGAAACCCTTGCCTTAAGCTCAGATAGGTGGAAGGGTTTTACCAAATAATCATCTGCCCCCAGATCAAGGCCCTGCAGGCGGTCATCCAATGAGTTTTTGGCCGAAATGATGAGCACACCATCCGTATAATTATTGTTTTTAAGTACTTTTAATATATCTATACCATTGCCGCCGGGCAGGGTAATATCCAGCAGGATGCAGTCATACCTGTACAGTTCAACCTTGGCAAGGGCAGTAGTATAACTGGCCGCGGTTTCACAGATATTGCCGGCTTCGGCAAAGTATTCTTCAATGCTTTCGCGCAGGCCTTCTTCGTCTTCAATGATCAGTAATTTCAAATCTTTTTTAGGTAAAGTTAGATTGTGAATTTGTACGGATTCTGGATTTTTTGGTTAGCAGGTAGGGCCACGAAAAACTACTCACAGATTTTATACAGAATACGTAAGCAAATTCGTACTTCACTTGTTGCAAGTTAAATACAAAATCTGATCATTATGTGGTGGATATACGCATTACTTTCGGCACTGTTTGCGGCGCTTACCGCTATTTTTGCCAAAATAGGTATAAAAGGAGTTGATACCGATCTGGCTACGGCTATTCGCACCGTGGTCATCCTGATACTGGCCTGGGGCATAGCATTATTTAAAGGAACACATGGCGGTATCAACAGTCTCACTAAAACCAACTGGACTTTCCTCATCTTGTCTGGCTGCGCTACCGGACTTTCATGGATCTGTTATTTTCGCGCCCTGCAATTGGGTAAAGTAAGCCAGGTGGCACCGGTTGATAAACTGAGTGTTGCTTTAGCCATTGCGCTCTCTGTTATTTTCCTGGGCGAACCTCTAACCCTTAAAAACGCCATAGGCGCTTTGCTTATTATCGGAGGCACAATTGTGCTGATTTTTTAGTTTGTTTTGTAACGCGCTCATATACAATGTAACAAGCATGTATACATTGCAAAATCATATTGTAACAAATACACTTCAATACCATTTAATTCAGATTTAATCCAATCTTTCTTATAAAATTTGTGGTTCAAATACCCGCAATATATAATGAAGTCTGTTTTTTTGATATTATTTTCTTTTGTTTTTATAACCGCCTTACACGCCCAAACAACCCCGGGAGCAAAGGGGAAAATTACAGGTAAAGTTACCGATGCCACCACAAAGCAACCGGTTGATTACGCCACAGTATCTGTATTTAAACAAGGTGCTACATCGCCGTTTAATGGTATCAGCACCGACCCTAAAGGAAATTTTTCTATTAACAATATCCCTGCAGGGGAATATAAAATAACCGCCGAATTTTTAGGCTACCAAAAGGCCACTATCGAACATGTGATAGTTAAGGACGGCACAATATCATTGGGCGAAATCAAACTGGCTCCGGTTGCCAATGAACTAAAAGGGGTAACCATAACCGCCAAAGTGCCTACCGTTGAAAACCGGATTGATAAAATGGTTTACAACCCTCAAAATGATTTAAGTGCGCAGGGTGGAGTGGCTATTGATGTGTTAAAGAAAGTACCACAGATCACCGTTGATATTGACGGCAATGTGGAGCTGCAGGGCAATGCTAATATTCGTTTCCTGATCAATGGCAAACCCTCAAGCATTTTCGGCGCCAGCCTTGCCGATGCTTTGGCCAGTATCCCGGCCAGCCAGATCAAAAGTATTGAAGTGATCACCAGTCCCGGCGCAAAGTATGATGCTGCAGGTACGGGTGGTATTGTGAACATTATTTTAAAAGATAGCAAGGTGCAGGGTGTTAATGGCAGTGTTAACCTATCGGCAGGTACCCGCCGCGAAAACGGTTCATTTAACTTGAATGCCCGTAAAGGCAATTTTGGTGTGAACGCTTTTTTCAGCGGTAACGCCCAGATCAACACTAACGCCCCCAATACCCGTAACCGTGTGTCTACTGATTCGGCCAATAATAAAACTACCTTGTTCCAGCAGGGAAGTAATAATTTTAAACGTAATGGTTACGAATCGGGGATCAATTTTTCGTGGGATATTACTCCTAAAGATCAGCTGACCGCCGGTGTGGGTTTTAACCACTTCGGCAACCATGGCAACGGTATTACCAATCAGGATCAAAACGAGGTTGACGCAGCAGGTAACCCGGTATCTGATATCAGAAGTATCCGCAACTCAAGCAGCAAATTCAATGGTACTTCAACCGATGTGAGCCTGAATTATAAAAAGAATTTCGCTAAGGAAGGGCAGGAGCTTGATGTATTATACTCATCAAGTTTTGGCCGCAACTCGTTCAGCTCATTCCAACGTCAGGATTATGACTCGGGCATAACTTCATCAGGCATCTCTAACAATAATCCCGGTAAGGATAGAGAAACTGATATCTCTGTTGATTATACCCAGCCTGTAAGCAAAAACTTTACACTTGAAACCGGTGGCAAGCTTGTATTCAACCATATCAACAATAATGTAGTAACAGATACCCTTTTTGGAGGTAATACCTTTGTGCCCAACCCGGGCCAGACCTATGGTTTTACTTACGACCGTAAAGTGTATGCCTATTACCTGTCTGCATCAACATCGGTATTTAATAAATTTTTGGATGTGAAAGCCGGTTTAAGAGATGAATATACCACCACTACAGCCGACTTTCAGGGGGTAAATATCCCGTCTTATAATATCCTTGCGCCATCATTGGTTTTCTCTCATAAGTTTGGGAACGGCGGCGAATCACTTAAATTAAGCTACACCCGCCGCATCCAGCGCCCTGATTACGGTGACCTGAACCCGTTCCTTAACATCAGCGACCCGCATAACATCAGCACTGGTAACCCCAACCTGAAGCCCGAAAAAGGGGATAATTTTGAGTTAGGTTATAACAAATCATTTGACAAGGGCGCCAATATCAATGTTGCGGCATTCTATCGCCGTAATACCGATGATATTCAGCAGTTCACCACTTTTTATTCTACATACGATGTAAACGGCACTACCTATACCGATGTATCATTGAACCAGCGTTATAATATAGGTTCGGAAGAGCGGATAGGCATCAACATTTATGCATCGGTGCCGGTAACCGACAAGCTGAGCCTGCGTACCAACATGATATTTAGTGATAGAAGGAGTACAAATCCGGGCTTTGCCAATGTAAGCGCTTTTGCTTACCGCCTTAACCTCAACGCGCAATACAATTTTGGCCATGATTTAAGTGCCGAGTTTTTTGGTAACTATAATTCATCACAAAAAGGTATTCAGGGTACCAACCCCAAGTTTGTGTTTTACAACTTTGCCATGCGCAAAATGTTCATGAATAAAAAGGCAAGCATTGGTCTTACGGCTACCAACCCTTTCGCAAAGTATGTTAGCCAAAGTTCATCAACATTTGGCAGCAATTTTTACCAAACTAACGTGAGGCTGGTGCCGGTACAATCGTTCGGTATAAGCCTGAGCTATAAGTTTGGAAAGCTTGAGTTTAAGAAAGACAGGGAAAAGGATAAAAATAACGAGCAGGATAATGGCGGCGATAACGGCCCGCAATCTGAAAAAGGAAAGTAACCTCAGCCCACCCTCTCCAAAGGAGAGGGCTTTATAATAAACGGCATTAACAAAAAAGCGATGAGTTATCATCGCTTTTTTTGTTAATAAAAGTCCTCTCCTTTGGAGAGGATTTAGGTGAGGTTACCCGTTCTTGATCAAAATACTTTCAATAATCAGGGTTGTATCTTCACAGCTGTCGGTAGCGGTTTCCAGGGCCGCAAAAACATCGGTGTATTTAATTAATTCAATAGGATCTTTTTCGTTATTAAGCAAATCGGCAAAGGCTTTATTGTGAACCGAATCGGCCTGGGCTTCCAGTTTTTTGATGTTGCTGCAAAGCTCAAAAATTTCGGATGATTTGCTAAGATTGTTCATCGCATTAACTGCCTTCTCAAGCTCGGTACTGGTTTTAAGGATCAGTGCCGATAAATCAATCATAGGCTGCGTAATGGCGGGCACGTTGTAAAGGTTTATCCTGCGGGCGGCCATGGTGATTCTGTCGGCTACGTCATCAATTGCCGAAGCCAGGTCGCACATATCCTTACGGTTAAACGGTGATATCAGCATCCTGCCCGATTCTGAAAATACCCTGTGTGTGATCTCGTAGCTTTTAAATTTCAGTTTATCAATATGGGCGAAATTAAACTTTTGCTCATATGAGGTTGGGGCGTTAACGGCTTCGTTCAGCAACCTGGCCATTTCGGTAACATTGGCTACAGCCGAGTTGAACAAATCGTAAAAAACCTGGTTTGAGTTTGGAAATATCGATTTTGAGTTAGTGCTCTTCATTGATCTGTTTTATCAGTCGTGAATTTACAGTAGTTATATTAAGCGGATTTTAAAATATGTCACTATAAATTATTCAGCGGATAAAAGTAACCATTAATATGATGCTAATTGTTAAGTTAATGTTAAGAATGGTTAAGCCAATGTAATAAAACTAAATTGATAAGGGTGTAAGTGGTTGATTTAAAGTGAAAAGAAACCCACTGGTTGAATTAAGAAAATTGTGTAACATTTAAGTTTAATTAAAACAATCCTGCCATCTGCAGTATTGTATTTATATTAGTTAATCCGATTATGAAAGCCGGGGAAAAGCATTATAAATGCATAAACAGTAAAACTGGTTACGCCATTTATTACCATTCGCTGGGCCGTGGGCTCAGCAGTGAAGAAGTGAAGGCCGAATTAGAAAAAATACGTACACGTGTAGCTATTCAAAACGGCATATACCTTGAAACACTTTATTGGGAAGAAATGAAGCAGGATGCGGAGCTGACGCAATAGCTGCCCTGGTTACTGGTGTTTTATATAACTGATTTTAAATGAGTGTTTTATTTGTAAATAAATACTTATAATTAATTGCCTTTATATAACCAGTTTTAACCTGTTATCATTTCCTGTTATGAAAAAAATAGTATTACCGCTGTTGGCGGTATTGTGCTGTTCTGCGCCTGTTTTTTCACAAAATAATCAGCCAGTTATTCCATTAGATACTGTTGTGTCGCGCCTGCAAACGCTATCGGTCGGCAAAGCGATTGAAAAGCTTTCCTGCATTTTGACAGGTCCTATTATAACGCAGGTGATACCCTTTATTTTAATGCATACATTACCCTGGGCGAACAACATGAACTATCAAAACTAAGCGGCATGCTACACGTTGACCTCGTCAGCCCAGCCGATTCTCTCTTGAAATCCATCTCGCTGCAATTGGTTAACGGTTTGGCAACCGGCGATTTTAGTCTTTCAAACATATTACCCGGGGGGACTTATCATATAAGGGCATACACCAGATGGATGTTGAATAACGGAGAGGTTAATTTCTTTGACCATGATGGCAATTTACTTTCAAAAACTTGCTGTATGATGATGGATTGATGAAGCAGGTAATATTGGCCGCGCGGTGTTTACTTACAAAGTGCAGTGATGCCGGCACATAAAAAACCCTGCCATGGTAGGCAGGGTAAAAAAACCACAACAATTGTTTAACCTTTGGGCTATGAATCCCTCCGGTCTATTCCTAACTGCAATATGGTCCTTCAATTAATTAAACAATATAAAATTCAAATGGTTTAATCCTCAGTTGGTTATTTTCAATGTTTTATGTGTTAAAATCACCTGTTGGAGGTATTTAAACGAATAGTTGTTTTTAAATCGAAATTCAATCTATCTTTATATTAAATAAATTATGAGAAATCTTATGAAAAAATCATTTCAGCTTAAGGCAGCGTTCCTGTTTGCTTTTGCGTTATTGGTATCGGTAGCAACTTTTGCGCAAGACAAACCAGCAAGCCCGCGCGATAGCGTTAGCGGCAAAGCTGCAGGTTCAACTATTACTATTAATTATGGCAGCCCATCGGTTAAAGGCCGTAAAATTTGGGGCGGACTTGAAGCTTACGGTAAAGTATGGCGTGCAGGTGCTAATGAAGCCACTACTTTTACAACAACAAAAGATATTAAAGTTGAAGGCAAAGCATTGGCAGCGGGTACTTATGGATTTTTCCTGATCCCAAATGAAAACGGCACCTGGACAGTAATTTTTAACAAAGTAGCTAAGCAGTGGGGTGCGTTTAAATACGACGAGTCAAAAGACGCCCTGCGTGTAGATGTTAAAACCAAAGCAGCGCCAATGCACGAAAGATTAGTTTATACAGTTGATGCAAAAAGCTTTTGCATGTTCTGGGATAAGATCGTAGTGCCTGTTTCTGTAAAGTAAATGATATTCAGCAGCCTTATTTTTCACAATTTTGAAGGCCCCTTGTCCGGGGCCTTTTCTGTTACCCCGGTTTTTATCGCATACCGCAGTTATCTTTTTTACATGCCCCCAAAGCGCTATATTTACCCTGCACAATGGGCTATCAAACCAATAAAAAACCTGTATTAAAAAGGATCATAGCTATAATATTGATGGCATTGGCCATTTTTTTGCTGATGCTATTTGCTAATCATCCCGCCGCTGTTGAACGTTACTATGCCAATGGCTTTTACATTATTGTTTGCCGGGTTTTTCATTCAGTTTTAAACGTATTTCCATTTAGTGTTGGCGATGTTTTGTATGTAGCCGTAGTTGTTTATTTGATTTACGCAGTAATCAGGTTAGTAACCCTGCTGTTTAAAAAGCAATTTCAAAAGGCCGGCCGGTTTTTTTTAGGACTGATTATCGGGGTACAGGCAGGCATATTGGCTTTTTATCTTTTATGGGGGATGAACTATTTCAGGCTGCCGGCCTCCGAGCGGTTTGGACTCAGGGATACAGCTTTTACCACCGCTGATCTTAAAGCCGTAACCTGCATGCTGATTGACAGCGCCAATGCTACCCGTGCACGCCTTACGCCGGGAGATTGGGCGCAGAGTAACACCCATATTTATAATACAGCCCGCCACGCTATTTACACGCTCAGTAAAGATTCTGCCAATTTCAGGGCATATAACCCCGATATTAAACCATCTATACTTACACCCTTATTAAATTACATCGGCACATCGGGTTATTATAATCCTTTTACTTCTGAAGCCCAGGTAAATTACCAGATGCCCGTTTTTAACCGGCCTTTTGTGGTTTGTCATGAAATGTCGCACCAAATGGGGTATGGGGCAGAGGATGAAGCTGACTTTGCCGGTTTTGTCATCGCCGTAAAATCGCACGACAGGTTATTGCGTTATTCGGCCTACCACCTTGCCGTGCAGGAATTCATGTATTCGCTGGGGGCACGAGATACTCTTGCCCATAAAGAGCTTAAAGCAATGATCAGCAAAGAAGTGCGCAGCGATTATATCACCGAGCGAAATTACTGGCTGGCTTACGAAAACAAGCTGGGCGCCGTAAGCAGCATCTTTTACGATAATTTCCTGAAAGCCAATAATCAACCCCAGGGCCTGGAAACTTATAACCGCATGGTGTTACTGGCTATGGCGTGGTACCGAAACCAGTGGGTTCATTAGTAGTTCATAGTTGATGGTTCATAGATCATGGCCGAATTTGAATCTCGTTAGTGATTACCACTAATTGCCATGAACCATTAACTATGAACTATGATCTCCTTCATAAACAAAAAATGCGTTCCGTATCTCACCCCGGAACGCACACAATATCACGTCTCAAATGATATTGAATCAACTAAATCTCAGATATCATATTAAATGCATACCCAAGCTCTTTATATTCGGATACCGGAATGAAATCCGGTACAGAAAAGTCATTAACAATTCGCTATGCCGCTTTGGCAGTATAGAAATAATTACCTCCAAAAAACCGATTGTGAATAGTTGAATAAAAACGGCAGTACGATGTAATTATTATGAATTAATCTCCAAATTTACCTCAAAATCTTTAAAAAGCATCGTTTTCTTCACATTTATATGGATAATTTGTTTAGTAAAATTACTGTTACCATGAAAGTTAATTTAGGCATCGCTTTAATGTTTCTTCCTGCTTTGGTTTTTGCTCAAAAAATTAATCAAAAGGAAATAAAACGGGCGCAAACATTGGCAAAAGCGGTAACTATTATTCGTGACAATTGGGGAGTTCCTCACATTTATGGAAAAACAGATGCTTCGGTTGTTTTTGGGCTGATGTATGCCCAATGCGAGGATAACTTTAAGGGGATCGAACGCAATTATCTTTACCAGTTAGGTAAACAGGCCGAGGTTGATGGCGAAACCAATTTATATACCGATGTGCAGCTGCAGCTGATTGCCGACAGTACCGATGCTATTAAAGATTATCACACAAGTGCACCCTGGTTCAGGAAACTGTTGGATGCCTTTGCCGATGGTGTTAACTACTACCTGTACAAACATCCCGAAGTAAAGCCACAGGTATTTAAACATTTTGAACCCTGGTATGCGTTGATGTTTACCGATGGTAGTGTTGCCGCCACTGAAACCGGAAGCCTCAAATTAAGCGAAACAAAAGACTTTTACAGTGCCGGCCCCGAAAAGCTTGGCGCGGTAACCGGCCAACCTGCAAAAAATATCTATGATATGGTAAATGAGCGCGAAACCGGTTCAAATGGGTTTGCTATATCGCCGTCAAGGTCGGCCTCGGGCCATGCTTTATTATACATTAATCCGCATGTGCCGTTCTATTTTCGCAGTGAGGTTGAGCTGGTAAGCGATGAAGGGCTTAACGCATATGGTGCCGTTACCTGGGGCCAGTTTTTTATTTACCAGGGCTTTAATCAGCATTGTGGCTGGATGCATACCAGTGCCTATGCAGATGTAGCCGATTTGTACGCCGAAAAGGTAAGTAAAAAGGATGGTAAATGGTATTACGAATACGATGGTAAACTACGGCCGGTTACATCCCGCAAACTATCCTTCAAAATAAAGAAGGGCGATGAAACAGAACTGCGTACCATAATAGGTTATTATACGCATCATGGTCCGGTACTTGGTGCAAGGAACGGTAAGTGGCTTGCGCTTAAGGCCAATAATCGCTCGTACAATGCACTAGTTGAGTCATGGCTAATAACCAAGGCCAATAACCTGGCCGAATATAAAAAGGCCATGAGCCTGGTATCAAATGCTACCAACAGCACGGTTTATGCCGATGATAAGGGGAATACCATTTTTTGGTACGGAAACTACATTCCTAAACGTGATCCGAAGTATGACTGGAGCCTGCCTGTCGATGGCAGCACATCAGCTACCGAATGGCAGGGTGTACATAAACTCAGCGAGATCATCACTAATATTAATCCAGCTACGGGTTGGATCCAGAACTGTAATTCAACCCCCTACACCGCTTCGGGCGTATCAAGTCCGGATAGGAACAAGTATCCCGTTTACATGGCGCCCGATGGCGAAAATTACCGGGCAATAACAGCAATCAGGATCCTGAAAGATGCAAGGAACCTTACGCTTGACGGCCTCGTAGCCAAAGGTTATGATCATTATCTCGCTGCTTTCGACGACCTGCTGCCTTCTCTTTTTAAAGCCTATGACGCTGCGCCCGATTCGGTTAAACAAACACTGGACGAACCAATAAAGATGCTGCAGCAATGGGACAGGAATACAGCAATTCATTCAGTAGCGAGTTCGCTTGCTATTGAATGGGGTACATTGATGATGAAAGCCCTGCCGCCACCCCAAACCGACCAGGAGAGTACCTTTATTACCCGTCGCTTTCAAACACTGGTTAAAACCGTAAGCGCGGAGCAGCAATTGACATGGTTAAACGATGTGCTTAAAAATTTGCAAACCCGTTTTGGCACCTGGAAAGTAGAGTGGGGGGATATGAACCGCTATCAACGCCCTGATGATGGCATTACCTTTGATGATAATAAACCGAGTATCCCTGTTGGATTAACCGGTTCTGGCTTTGGGCAACTGCCATCGTTCCAAAGTCGCACGATGAACACTACTAAGCGCTATGGATATTCGGGTAATAGTTTTATCGCTGTTGTGGAATTTGGTACACGGATAAAAGCTAAAAGCATTGTGAATGGTGGCAGTTCTTTTGACCCTGCATCAAAAAATTTTACAGACCAGGAACAGGGTATTATTGATGGTAAATTTAAAGATGTGCTGTTTTATAAAAAAGATGTTTTAAAGCATGCACAGCACACTTATCATCCCGGCGATTATTTTAAACAGTAAAAAAGTATATTTGGTAAGTTAAAAAATGAAGAGAGCCCTATTAATTGCCTTATTGTTGTTTTGCAGTGCAGCCGTGTTTGCCCAAAGCATAACTATTAATGATCTGGCAAATATCTCCAATCTTTCAAACGCCGAAGCTCATAACTATCTTACCCTTGGTAAAAAATTCAAGCGTCAGTATCTCCAGGATATTGACGGCAACAGCATTGAGCACCTAAACAAGGTAGGGCCCGACAATAAGGAAGAAACCATTGTAATAGGCGTTGGCAGCAAGCTCAGCAGCGGGACAATATTGCGTACCGTTACTTACGCCACGTCGACATCGCAGCATATCATTAATTTAATAGGCCAGGCAAAGCACATGGGGCTCATTATGAAGCTTCATGGCTCCGATGCCAAAAATGATATCTATCTTTTCGATAACGACTTTTTTCATATCGTTATATTCCTCAATCATGATAATATCTCCGGCTCTGTTGAGGTGCACCAGAAGGAGTATTTAGGGTTTGATTGAGGAACAAAGATATGCCTATAATTTAATCCCGGTATTAGGGGCGCGACACTACTTTCCTCTCCCCAGCCACAGCAACGAATTGACGATTAGCTTATCCACATCGGCATTTTCAAAGGTTTGGGAAAGCTCCTTATTAGTACCGCCATCATAGTCCATAGCATTATGGCCGATGTTAAAGTATACCATACGGTAGTTTTTGTTTGTCCAGGCTACGGGGTAGTAGCCGCTATGCCAGATCTCGTATTGTTTTGGGCCGGTGCCCAACGGAAAACTTGTTGAATCAACCGCCAGCAGGATATCAATATTGGGATTTTTGCGAAGGTCATGCTCCCAGCGGTACCATTCATTAGGGTTTGTTTTAAAGGTTACCGGTAGACCTTTAGTTACAGGGTGATTGGGATCTTCCACATGTAAAATAGCAGGTGTTGGATGCCAGGTATTGCTTACATATTGGCCAGAACCCAAAAACTCGTTATGGTACCAGTCCCAGTTTTGAGGAAAATCGGATGGGGTAAGTGCAAAGGCCGAAAAGTGGAACCCCATCCAGGCACCACCTTTTTTCATGTATTGTTCAAATGCCGCACGTTGCTCAGGGTTATCGGCTCGGGTATCTAAAAATATCACTACCTGGTATCTGGCCAAAAACTCAGGGTTCATGTTTGCCCAGTTATTGGTGCTATCATAAGTAAAGTTGTACTTTTTAGCCATAGCCGGAAACCAGCGGTTGGCCTCGTGCATAAAACTAATATGCGCAAGATCATTCCGGCCGGTGTAAAAGGCTATTACCTTGAAATTCTTTTTGCTTTGGGCGTTTACATTTACCGCAGTAAAAACAGCCATAACAATGAGAGCTGCAAACAGCATCATCCTGTTAATCATAGTCCGGTTGATCATAATAATCGTGTGTTTATAATTGTGATCATAAAACTAAGCGATTTGGTTTTATGGTGTTAACAAAACGATGTAATGAGAGGTAATGTAGGGGTTGTTAGATGCCGGCGGTAAAAACACCAACCACAAGCCAAATAAATTATGTCATTGCGAGGAGCGGAAATGGCAAAAGCGCTGGAGCGACGTGGTAATCTCGTAGCTATACAGGGCGAACATGAATTGGCTACGAGATTGCCACGCTATCGCTCGCAATGACATATTTTTACCACTACTTTGTTATCTTGCGCTCGTTTGCAACGAGCGCTTAATATGGTTTGGCGATTGTATCGCCCGTTGCGTTACAACCGCAAACCCAGCTACGCACTCGTTAAAAACGAGCGCGAGTTTTTTGCTTTTTCCCCCTTGCCCGTGTCCTCACGGGCAATATGCATATCACAACACCATCTGCTCAAACAATCTGTTCAGCGTAGCCTCTGCATCGGCAGTCATACCCGGGTGTACCTTAGATGCCTGTACCACTGTACTGCGCGTAGCCGTAAGCCAGCGAAAACGTGATGGCTGATCAAGCTGCGCGATTGGCCCTGCATCCTTTTCGCCATTACAAATGCGCTCAAGCGAATTGATATTTTCCTTCAGGCAGTCCAGGTCCAGATCACCGCAGAAAGCGGCCAGCCGTTCATCGTCAGGTTTGAACAGTACTTTTAGAAACTTTTGTTTAGGGCAAAACAGGATAACCCCGATGTTGATAAACTCTTCGCGCTCCACCCTTGGTACAACGCGGATAACGGCGTACTCAAATACCTGCATATAGGGCTTGTTTTGCGGCTGTAACAAATACATCTGAGGCGGCTAATCGGGTTATCAAAAACTCGGCATATATATTTCGCACCTCATCAGGCGTTTCTTCAAAATCTCTGTAGGTGATCCACTCATCGGGAATCAACGCTACAATATCACGGATCTTTTCGGGTGTTAGTATCGCCTTAAATTCGGCGTCAACAATATCCAGTTGGTTAGCCCGTGGCAACAGCACATGATCTTTCACTTGTAAAAACGGACGGGCAGCCATTTCCTGCCAGTTGTTCCATGAGTGATGGAAATACAGTGCAGCGCCGTTATCAATCATCCATAGTTCTTTATGCCATATCAGCATATTGGTATTGCGGGCGGTACGGTCGACATTGGTAAGCAAGCAATCGAACCATACTATTTGCGAAGCCAGTTTGGAATCAACAATAGTAACCGCCGGATCGAAAGTAATGGCGCCCGACAAATAATGCAGCGCCAGGTTAAGCCCAACACTGAATTTAAGCAGGTCCTGGATCTCTTCATCAGCTTCTGAGCGGCCAAAAGCTTCATCAAGATTAGCGAAAACTAATTCGGGCACTTTAAACCCAAGCAAACGGGCAATCTCGCCGCCGATAAGCTCGGCAATAAGGGCTTTTACGCCTTGTCCGGCTCCGCGGAATTTCAGTACATATAAAAATTCGTCATCAGCTTCGGCAATTGCCGGTAATGACCCGCCCTCGCGCAACGGCGTTACGTAACGGATCACGTTAACGGTGCGGAGCTGTGGTGGTGTATAATTCATAGTTTTAATTAAACAAAAGCCAGCGTTAGGGATTGCAGCGGATACCGGCCACGATCGTAATGACCCGATAAATATCGGGACAAGCCCTGCTGGCGTATGAGCGGAAAGCCCGCCCGTTAGCTAACGGGAACGCCCAATTAATTGAGCTTAGGTTTTAATCTACTGACATTCGCCGCTCAATTGCCGCGGTGGCTGTTACTTTTGTCTTGATACAAAAGTAACCAAAAAACGAGTGAAACGAGCTCATGAGTACCTATTAAAACAGAATACTTAACGAATAAATCAAGTCAGCAGAGAGGTTTCTTTGCCGCACAATCTGCTCTCTATGCTCACCGCTGGCCTTTACCCTGCAAGATGGGTAAAACCACGGGCTGCAAACAGTTGCCCTACTCCGTTCGCTCATACCCCTCCCTTCTGCAAATATTTGCTATGCTCCCTCAGCCGCACCACCCACCATCGTTTTACCCATTTTCACCCGAAACTTTTCTGCTGACGGCAAAGCCCCTGTTTTATAACATCATTCGTCTAAAAAAGGGAATCCGATTAATCCTAAAATCCCAAAAATCACGGTTCAGAAAAAAATCGGTGAAATCGGTGTAATCAAAATCAATCGGTGTAATCCCCAAAAAAATCAGCGAAATCATTTTTTTCCAATCAACGGTCCCTGTTGACATAGGGCTGTCATTACCCCGCCGTTACTTTACATCATAAAACAAACAACAACACTTATGGACACTTTGAAATCATTATTGGAAGAGATGGAGCAGGAGGCTCAAACCACCGAAAAAATGCTGAGCCGCATCCCCGACGATAAATACCAATGGAAACCGCATCCTAAAAGCATGACCATTGAACAGCTATCAACCCACATTGCTGAATTACCTACCTGGGTAAGCCTGACCCTACATACCGATGGACTTGACTTTGCCACCGTACCCTATGAACCCAAAAAAGTAAGCGGCACAGCCGATTTAATGAAACTGTTTGAAGATTCATTAGCCGATGGATATTCGAACCTGCAAAAAGCCGACGTTAGTACGTTTGATAAAATATGGACATTACGCAACGGTGAACAGATCCTTAATCAACGTACGAAAGCAGAAGTAATCAGGATGACTTATTGCCAGATTGTGCACCACAGGGCACAGTTAGGAGTTTATTTACGTTTGTTGGATATTCCTATTCCGGGTAGCTATGGCCCAAGTGCAGATGAGCAGGGCTTCTAAAATTGGGGAGTAATAAGATCAGTTTACAATACAAAAGCAAAGCGGGCAAAGGCACGCTTTGCTTTTGTAATTTCTTTTGCACTCAACTGCGGTGCTTTGACAGCTTGCCTGTATTAATTTCTTCAAGGAAGCCATTTTCGTTAATAGCATATCGGGCCTCAGAGGTATCGGTATCTATTTTGTAATTAACGGTCTTTACTTTTTTGTTCCTGATCCTTTTGCCAAAAATGAACATCGGCAAAATGAAAACCGCAAGCAGGACTACAACTTGTAACAGGGTTGTGTACATAACGTCTAACATAAAAATTTAAGTCTGATTGGTACCTATATAACGTTATCCGAAGTGAAATGGTTCACCTTTTTAACTATATTTTATACCAGCCATGTGTACATATAGCTAAATGTGTGCCACACTTGTATCAGACGTTGGATGTTGCCTTATTATTACATTTATGTTGATATTTAATTGATTTATAATGAAATGAACCAAACGCTATGCTATCATATTGATAATAGAGCCTATCGTTTTGAAATAAATAATATACAGTACCGTTTAGTGATTTTAGTACAGTTGCGAGATGTCGTAAAAGTGCGGGATTTGATGGGATTGTATAAACGCTAAGTAGTAATTTAAAAAAAAGCGGCCGTGAGGACATGGCCGCGGGTAGCTCATTTTTATCCCCCGATCCGTGTCCCCACGGATCGCATCATCAATTTATAAACCATAAAACGCTGTCGTATTCCCGCCAAAAAATAATTCCTGCTCCGTTGCAGACAGTCTTTCGGCGTAAAGGTTCATCACCTCCATAGTTTTTTCATAGCCACCGGCCAGCAAACATACGGGCCAATCAGAACCGAACATTACCCGGTTGATACCGAAAGTGTTGAACACAATATCGATATATGGAATGAAATCAGCAGCCGGAGTGTTATGCCAGTTGGCTTCAGTAAGCAGCGCCGATACTTTGCAATATACATTCGGATAGCTCGCCAGCTTTTCAATATCCTGCTTCCAGCCGTCAATTTTCCCTACTTTGATGTATGGCTTAGCCATATGATCAAGCACAAACTTTTGATCCGGAAATTCGGCCACCAGTTGCGCGGCATACGGCAGGTGGTTAGGGAAGATCAGGATATCATAGGTATATCCATGTGCACCCAATGTAGCTATCCCTTTTTTAAATTGCGGATCGAGCATATACTGCTCATCCGGCTCCGACTGTAAGATATGCCTGAAACCTTTAAGCTTTTCATACTTTTCAAAATGATGCAACCTGTCTTCCAGGTCACCAGCTTTCAGGTCAATCCAGCCTACCACGCCTTTAATGAATGGGTTAACAGAAGCCAGATCTAACAAAAACTCAGTTTCTTTTTCCGACTGATCGGCCTGAACTGCAACGCAACCATCAACGTGGTGTTTTTGTAATACAGGTAACAGGTCTTCGGGATAAAAATCCCGGCCTATTACCTGCATATCTTCAGTGATCCAGCTGTCCCTTACCGGGTTGTATTGCCAGAAATGCTGGTGTGCATCAATTTTTAGCATAAGCTACCAGGTTTTGTTTCGATTCGCCTAAACCTTCAATACCCAATTCAACTACGTCGCCTGCTTTTAAATAAATTGGCGGCTTCATGCCCAAGCCAACGCCTGCGGGGGTACCTGTTGAGATAACATCACCCGGCAGCAAAGTCATGAACTGGCTGGTGTAGGAGATAAGGTGAGGCAGGTTAAATATAAAATTTGAGGTGGTACCATCCTGCATAGTTTCGCCGTTAACTTTTAACCAAAGGCGCAGGTTATGTGGATCGGCAATTTCATCCTGCGTAGCCAAAAACGGGCCAAGCGGTGCAAAGGTATCGCAACCTTTACCCTTATCCCAGGTACCATTACGCTCCAGTTGAAACTCACGTTCGCTTACGTCATTGTGCAATACGTAACCGGCAACGTAATCCATTGCTTCAGCTTCTTCCACATAAGATGCTTTTTTGCCGATAACCACAGCCAATTCCACTTCCCAGTCGGTTTTAACCGAGTTTTTAGGGATCATGATATCATCAAACGGACCAACAATAGCGGTAGTTGATTTCATGAAAATCACCGGCTCGGGCGGGAGGGGGGCATTGGTTTCTTTAGCATGGTCGGCATAGTTTAAACCGATGCAAACCAGTTTTGAAGGGCGTGCGATAGGGCTTCCTAAGCGTACACCTTCGGCAACTTCTGGCAGCAGGTTATCTTTTATAAAATCAGCAAGACGGCTAAGTCCGTCGGTTTCGAAAAACTGTTCGGTGTAATCTTCGCCAAAGGCTGATACATCGTATCTTTTATCGTTCAGTATAACTCCCGGCTTCTCTTTACCTGGCTCGCCAAATCGTATAAGTTTCATATTATCGTTGTATTAATTAGTTGTCAGTTTAATAATAGTATCATTAGGGTCTGTTGCAATGCCGTTAAGATATACAAACACTCCCTCAGTTTGTTGTTTAAATTTTACTGTGCTGCCATCGGCCAGTAAAGCGGCTTTAGTTACTTTACCTTTTAATTGCGGAATGAAGACATACGGCTGTTGCGGCAGTGTCATTACATGCACATAAAGGTTTTTATCTTTTTGGGTGATAACGCCCCACGGTTGTGCCGGGATACCGCTGCCACGGGTACCATAAATAGCCTCGCCGTTCTTTTGCACCCATGCGCCAACAATAGCCAGCGTATCGGTAAATTCAGGCTGAATTTTACCGTTTGGCATAGGGCCGATATTTAATAAAAAGTTAGCATTTAAGCCAGCTGCGTTCACCAGGTAATGGATAATGCGTTTGGATGATTTAAAACTCCTGTCGGTAATGTTAAAGCCCCAGCTATTGTTAATGGTTTCGCAGGTTTCTAAAGGCAATGTGCCGATCTTTGATTTACCGCTGAAACCAGTGGTATTGGCTCCGGGCAGGTCTTTTTCAAACATCTGGAAATCTTCGCCCTCTTTAGGCTCGAGGTGGTGATTGTTGCCTACCAGTATGGCAGGGTTCAATTTATGGATCAAACCATAGATCTCGTCATAATGCCAGTTAACATCGCGCTCCCAATGGCCATCAAACCAGATGCCTTTTACACCGGGATATTTGGTGATCAATTCGGTAAGTTGGGCTTTCATGAAATTGATGTAGCTGTCCCAGTCGCCGTTTACAGGTTTACCGTCTACTATCGGGCTGCCAAAAGCATAATCTTTACGTCCCCAATCAAGCAATGAATAATAAAAATGTAGTTCGATGCCTTCTTTAACACATTCCTGTGCCAGTTCCATCAACGGGTCTTTATGGTAAGGCGTAGCATCAACAATATTATATGACGATGCCTTGGTACCGAACATACTGAACCCATCATGATGGCGCGAAGTAATGGTAATGTACTTCATGCCCGCTTTTTTGGCGAACATTACCCATTCATGGGCATTGAAAGCCTGCGGGTTAAAGAAGTCGGCCAAGCGTTTATAGCTATCATAGGGGATATGCTTTTCGTTCATCACCCACTCGCCGGCACCAAGCTCACTGTAAATGCCCCAGTGAATAAACAGCCCAAACTTCATGTCCTGGAAGTTTTGCCTTGCGGCAAGGTTATCGGCCGTTGGCGTGTAGGTTTGAGCGCCCGCGCGTACAGCGCCAAGCAGCATACCCATTAATAATAGCTTTTTGATCATATAAATCAGGTTTTAATTGTTCAGGGTGATAAAGCCGCCATCAATAGGGTAATCGGTACCGGTAATAAAACCAGCTTCGTCCGAACACAGGTAAAGCGCCAGGGCCGCAACCTCTTCCGGTTTACCCATCCTGCCTATCGGCTGACTTTTTGATAGTTTTTCAAAGATCTCATCCTCACGGCCCGCATAGTTTTTAGCAATAAACCCATCCACAAAAGGTGTATGAACCCTTGCCGGCGAGATACAGTTACAACGGATGTTATCATGTAAGAAATCGCGCGCTACAGATAAGGTCATGGCGTGGATAGCGCCCTTGCTCATAGAATAGGCAAACCTGTCGGTAATACCTACGCTTGCAGCAATAGAAGCAGTGTTCAGGATCACACCACCACCATTATTTTTCAATACCGGGAGAGCCGCATAAAGGCAGTTGTAAGCGCCTTTAACATTGACGTTAAATACGCGCTCAAAATCCTCGGTACTGGTATTATCTGCCCTGCCGATGTGCGCAATGCCTGCGTTATTGATTAGGATATCTATCTTACCTATTTTGGTAAAAGTATCAACCACCTGCTGTTGATTGCTCACATCACACGCATACCCGGTTGCTTTTCCGCCGGCTGCAGTTATTTCGGTTACGGTATCGGCTGCTGCCTGGTCGTTTAATTCGATGATATGAACTTCGGCGCCTTGCTGTGCAAATAATACCGCCATAGCCTTGCCTATGCCGCTGCCGCCGCCTGTTACAATTACTGATTTATTGGTTAGTTTGAACATAAGTATCTTTTAGTTTTTGTGTTCGTCATTGCGAGGCACGAAGCAATCGTACGAAAGCATAGCCGCTCTGTATAGCATGCGATTGCCGCGTCGCTCCCTCGCTCAGCCTTTCTTGCTCCTCGCAATGACATATTTAAGATCTTCAATTTCTTGCCGTTGTTGGTGTTGTCACCAACAACTTTATACTTCACGCTAATCAAAAGCCCTCTCCCTTTAGGGGAGGGTTTGGGTGGGGTTATAACGACACCCCTCTCTTCCACGGAATAAAATCATCCTGGCCAAGTTTTACCGATTTAGGTTCCGCCTCGCCGCTGGCTACTTTTATTACATAGTCCAGGATCCGCTCGCCGGCCTGTTGGATAGTTTCAGTACCTTCAATGATGGTACCGCAATTAATATCGATAATATCGGGCATACGCTGATACATGGCCGTATTAGTTGATAGCTTAATAACCGGGGTAACAGGGTTACCTGTTGGCGTACCCAAACCTGTGGTGAACAATACGATATTGGCACCTGCACCTACTTCGGCAGTAGTGCTTTCTACATCGCTGCCAGGAGTACATAGTAGGTTTAAACCAGGTTTGGTTACTTTTTCAGGATAATCCAAAACTGCAGTTACCGGTGATGTGCCGCCTTTTTTTGCTGCTCCTGCCGATTTAATGGCATCGGTGATCAAGCCATCACGGATATTTCCCGGCGATGGGTTGGCATAAAAGCCAGAACCATCGGCCTCTGCACGGGCATTGTAGGTGGTCATGAGGTGCATGAAGCGGTTAGCTGTTTCTACGTCAATACAGCGGTCGCTCAGTTCCTGCTCCACACCGCAAAGCTCCGGAAATTCTGAAAGGATCACGGAGCCGCCCATGGTAACCAGCAGATCTGATAAATACCCCAATGCCGGGTTTGCCGAAATGCCCGAAAAACCATCCGAACCTCCGCACTCCAAACCAACACACAGTTTTGATAAAGGTGCTGGCTGACGGGTAGTTTCATTGGCCTTCACCAAACCAGCAAAAGTTTGCTTCAAAGCCTGTTTCAACAGTTCGCTTTCGGTACCTACTTTTTGTTGCTCCAATACAACCAGTGGCTTGCTGAAATTAGTATCACGTTTGGCAATTTCATTTTGTAAAATGCTTACCTGTGCATGCTGACAGCCTAAACTTAATATAGTTGCACCAGCCACGTTGGGATGGGTAACGTAACCGGCTATTAATCCGCAAAGCGCGTCAGAGTCTTCACGTGTACCGCCGCAGCCCAGGCTATGGCTCAGAAATTTGATCCCATCGATATTTTTAAATAAGCGCTTGGCGTTTGGCTTATCTTCAGTGGCCTGAATATCCGCATTCAGAATTTCCTCCACCGATTTACCGGCCTGGTAAAGCTCCATCAGCTGCTCAACATCGCCCTCATAGCTCTTGGCTTTTTTATAGCCAAGCTTATCAACTAACGCTTCTTTCAATACGTTAATGTTCCGGTTTTCGCAGAAAACAAGCGGTACCACTATCCAGTAGTTGCCTGTTCCAACCGAACCATCAGCACGGTGATAGCCCATAAAGGTTTTGCCTTCAAAGTTGGCAGTATCGGGCTGATGCCAGTTTAGTTTACGCTCGCCAAGGTGGAAACCTTCGGCAGCGTGGTGTACGTTTTCGGTAGTTAATAACCCCCCCTGCGGTATAGTTGCAGATGCTTTACCTACCAGTACACCGTACATGTAAATCTCTTTATCTACCGGTAGTTCATTGATAGCAAATTTGTGCTTAGCCGCTACTTTATCTACCAGTGTAAAAGTTTGTCCATCAAACGTGATAACGGTACCCTGCGGCAGGTCCTGAAGGGCTACCAGTACGTTATCATGCGGATGGATCCTTAAGTATGTTTCTTTTTGTGTTGACATTATTGTATATGATCGGTCCTTTTTTACAAGGACAATATTTTTTTGCTTATTGCTGAAGCGTAAGTTCAATTACCGGTATTTCATACGGCGGTTTTTGCGCAGGCAGTGTTAATTCCAGGTCGTCACCGCTTCCATCTTTATATAAAAGCTCTGAACTATCGTTCAAAAATTGAGCGTATTTGATCTTCCCTTTATAACCCGGCAGTATCAGTTTGCCTTGCGGATAGCTGAACAAATGTATATACAGTTTACCCGCAGCTTTGTTATAAGTAAGTTTGGTTCCTTCGGGTATTTTATAGCTGTCGGGAGCAAAAGTACAGTTGTATACCGATTTGCTGTTGGCATGCATCCAGTAAGCAAGGCTATCCAAAGCGCGGGTAGCACGATAATCAAACTCACCACGTGCAGTAGGGCCAACGTTCAGGATCAGGTTGCCGCCATTACTCACTGAAGTAATTAACAGGTCGAGCAGTTGACGATGGGTTTTCCAGGTGTTTTCGTCGCGATAGTATCCCCATGAACCTGAAAAAGTTTGGCAGGTTTCCCAGGTTTTGCCGCGGTATTTAGCCAGTTCCGCAGTACTTACCTGTTCAGGGGTTTCAAAATCGGCACCATCTTTATATTCTTCCAGGTTCAGGCGGTTATCTACAATAATACCGGGCTGTAATTTTCTAATCAGTTTAAGCAACTCAACTGATCCCCACTCGTCTTTACCTTTACCGTGCCCATCTTTACGGGGGAATGAGAAATCAAGCCACAGGATATCAATTTTACCATATTTGGTTAACAGCTCGGTGATCTGATCGCGCATGTATTGACGGTATTTTGCCATATCACGTCCTTTGTTCAGCTTAGCGTATGATGCGTCACTTTTATCGGCAGGTGATTGCGGATGGATCTCATCAATAGTATATTGTGGGTGGTGCCAGTCTAACAGCGAATAATAAAAGCCCACTTTTAAACCCTGAGCGCGGAAAGCGTTCACGTACTCGCGTACCAGGTCGCGTTTGGCTTTGGTGTTTGGTGCTTTATAGTCGGTAAATTTTGAATCGAACAGGCAAAAACCTTCGTGGTGCTTGGTGGTTAGCACGGCATATTTCATACCGGCTGCTTTGGCTTGCTTAGCCCATTTTTGCGGATCGAAAAGATCGGGGTTAAACTGATCAAAATATTTCTGATAACCGGCATTATCAATTTTTTCGTTGTGTTTTACCCATTCATGCCTCGCAGCCTGAGAGTATAAGCCCCAGTGAATGAACATCCCAAAGCGGTCGTCCTTCCACCATTGCATGCGTTTTTCTTTTTGGGCATCGGTTTCGGTGCCTATCATTTTTTGTGCAAATACCGATGGGGCCATCAGCAATACAAACATCAGCAGTAATTGTAGTTTTTTTAGCATTGCTATTCTATTTTATAATGAGAAAACTTTATCCATTAAAACCCATTTGGCACCCACTGGCGCATTTTTTACCGGCGACTGGTAGCCCCACATCAAATCTTCCCACTCCTGCACCTTGGGATTTGCCGCGTCCATTGCTGCCGATTTTTCAAAGCTGAAAGTATCATCAACCTCCATGATCATAAACATGCGGGTATCAAAACGGTAGATCGCCATATTGGTGATTCCCTTGGCAATAATGCTGTCATGAATTTCGGGCCAGATGGCTTCGTGATGTTTTTCATACTCGGCAATGAGTGCCGCGTCGTCTTTCAGATCGAGGGTTAAACAGTATCGTTGGCTCATAGAATAGCTCTCAAAAAAGTTTATATCGGTAATACAAAGAAATAAGGTTTGGGGCTAAATAATTATCGGAAATCAAACAAAACGTTCAACTATTTTGGCATAGACCGCTGATGAATTTTTGATTACGCTGATGACGTTGATTTTTTCTGAACCTTGATTTTTAGGATTTTGAGATTACCGCGATATCGTCTGAACCGGGATTTGGGAGGATTGATCGTCTGAACCGGATTTTACCGGAGCTTTGTCTGAACTCGAATTTATTGAATTAGGGAATTAACAGAATGCTAAGCAAATTCAATAAATTCTTTAATTCAATAAATTCGAGTTCAGACACAAATCCCAACAATCCTCTAATCCTAAAAATCAGGGTTCATTATCCATCATTCCTCAACGAACTCGTCGGGTTAGCCAGCGCAGCCCTGAAGGTTAAATAAAACGTAGTCGCTACTGCAATTGCCACCAGCGCGAAAACCGGCACAACAAACTGCCACCAGGTTAGCTGCACCCTAAAGGCATAGCGGTTAAGCCATTGGTTAATGAACATATACGCCAGCGGAATAGCAACAAGACTTGATATAAAAATGAGCTTTACCACATCCCAGGTAAGCAGGGAGATGATATTTTGTACCGATGCGCCAAGCACTTTACGTACGCCAATCTCTTTGGTGCGGCGGGCAGCCGAATAAGCTGTTAAACCGAACAGACCAATGCAGGCAATAAATATAGCCAGCGAAGCAAACAACGTAAATACGTGGCCAAACTGGGTATCCTGGGCGTACTGGCGGTTGTAAAAATCGTCAAGAAAAAAGAAATCGAAGGATGATTCGGGAAAGGTATTATTCCAGGTTACTTTGATGTTATCAACCATCTGGCGCATATTGCCTCCATTTACTTTTATCGAAATGTAATCAGCAGGGATCCACGGCAGTTTGGGGTCCATGAACAGGATAACCGGGGTATAGTTTTTTTGAAGCGATTGCTGATGGTAATCCTTTACTACGCCGATAACCTCGTTGGGCTCTTTATCCAACGTTTCAATCCATACCTTTTTGCCTATGGCATCCTGCGGCGATTCAAAACCGAGTTGTTTTACGGCAGCTTCGTTCATCACTAAACCAACAGAATCAGTCGGGCGGTTTTTATCAAAGGCCCTGCCTGCTATTACCTGTAAGCCATATGTTTTAATAAAATCATGATCGGCACGCAACATTTCGTAAGTACGTTCTTCTGATTTAGGTGCGCCAAAACGCCTGTCGGCCAAAAATTTGCCCACTTCCTTACCCGGTACAGCACCAGAAAGCGTAACAGCGTTAACTCCGGCAATTGCCTGTAAGGTAGTTTTAAAGCTGGCCGTTTTTTGATTGTAATTTGGCGTATTTACAGGCATTTTTACCACAATGGTTTGGTTGATATTAACCCCGGTGTTTTGGCTGTTCATGTAAACTATTTGCCTGTACACTGCAAAAGTGCCTGCAATGAGCAATACCGAAGCCATAAACTGGAAGGCTACCATTCCGCGGCGTAATAATACACCGTTTTTTGAAAACGAAAACCGCCCCTTTAGCACGGCTATCGGTTTCATACGGGCAAGCACAGTTGCCGGGTAAATGCCCGAAAGCAGGATACTACCAACAAATACAGCCGCCAGCTTCAAATACAAAGCGCCATCAAACAATAAACCGTACGAACCTTCCCCGTATAAATAGTTCATGACGCCATAACGACCTGCCAATACCAATATCAATGCAACTGCCAAAGCCGCCATGTTGATAATTACGGACTCGGTAAGGAACTGCATAATGAGT
This sequence comes from Mucilaginibacter sp. Mucisp86, assembly GCF_047324315.1. Classification (NCBI taxonomy): domain Bacteria; kingdom Pseudomonadati; phylum Bacteroidota; class Sphingobacteriia; order Sphingobacteriales; family Sphingobacteriaceae; genus Mucilaginibacter; species Mucilaginibacter sp. Mucisp86. Next base: position 975,610 of record NZ_CP168503.1, on the reverse strand, counting down.
TGAGGGGCATGCGCTCCACTCACCTTGCGGATTCCTACCTCCCGCGCCCTATCAACAGATTTGGCGGTAGCCAGGTTGATGTAATTAATGCAGGCTATAAGCAAAATGATATAAGCTATAATGCTCAGAAAATCTACAGCGAAACGGTTGCCTTTTACTTCGATTTCATTGGGTTTGGCCGGGTTTAAATGGATTTGTGTAAACGGCACAAGTTTAATTGTCCATTTAAGATCCTTTAAAGAAAGACCGGTTTTATAACGCTCGGCCAGTGCCGGAAATTTGGCTTCAACCGTTGCGGGGCTGGCATGTGGTTTTAGCTTTACGAATGTGTAGCTTTCATGCAGGTACCAAAAATCCTTTTCAAACTTAGGTATGGTAGCCCATGATACCAGGAAATTGAACTGCATGGTTGAGTTAGCCGGCAGATCCTTAAACACACCTGTAACCATGCAGTGGTAACTATCACTCAGGGTAGTAATATCCAGGGACTTGCCCATTGGGTCGGCATTGCCAAAATATTTTTTAGCAGCCGATTGGGAAATTACTATCGAGTTAACTTCATTAAGCGCAGTAAGTTTATCACCCTTAAGCATTGGGTATGCAAAAAAGTTAAAGAAATTGCTGTCGGCAAAGCAAACATGTTCTTCCCTGAATTTGATGTTATTGTATTTAACAACCCGCTCGGCATTATGCCAATCGATACGGGCATATGATTCAATTTCGGGGAAATTGGCTTTCATTGCAGTGGCGTAACCATTGGTGCTGGTAGGCCAGCTGTCGCTGAGGTTATCGCCACGGTAAAACTGGCTCTCCACCCGGTAAATGTTTGCTGCATCCGGGTGCATCCGGTCAAAGCTTTTTTCAAAATTTACGTACGCGAATATCAGTATGAATGCCGCCATGCCCAAGGCAAGTCCCGTAATATTGATAAATGCATAGGTTTTATTTTTAACAAGGTTTCGCCAGGTAACAAGCAGGATGTTGCGTATCATATTGTAAAAGGTTGAGGTTTACAATATAGGGATCAGAATTTTCAGAATTAAAGAATTTTCAGAATATCGTTACACAACAATTTAAAACAGTCAATTCTGTCAATTTCAAAATTCTGCAAATTCTGATTCAGACCCCCTTCTTTGTAAACTCCTTCTGGTACATCAGCGGACTTTTACCCGTTACCTGTTTAAAATGCTTATGGAAGGTGGAAAAGTTATTAAAACCGCTGTCGTAGCAAAGCTGCTTAATATTGAGCTTATTTTCGATGAGAAGCTTACAGGCGTAGCCCACTTTTATTTCAATTACAAACTGCGAATAGGTTTTGCGCGTTTTTGATTTAAAGTACCTGCAAAAGGAATTCGCGCTTACACCGGCAATATCGGCAATTTCTTCCAGGTAGATCTTTTTGCGGAAGTTACGTACCGAGTACTCATAAATATTATTGAGCCTGTCGCTTTCCGATTCGTTATGATCGTATTTGAAGCCAATTGAAGTTAGATAATTAAGTGGTGAGCTGCCTGCTATGGTATTCAATGCTTTAAGCAGCATGATGATCCTTTCGGCACCATCGGTATTGAGCATTGCGGCTAAAATAGAGGCTACCTGCTTTTTTGTTTCACCGGTTATTTGCAAGCCACGTTTGGAACGTTCAAGCAGTACCTTTATTAGTTTGTTTTCGGGGAGCTGAAGAAACTGATCGCCCCAAAAGTTTTCGCAAAAATGCACCACAACCGTGTCAACCGGAACCTGGTCGCTGCCATTATTAAAGTACATATCGTCAAAGCGCCAGTAATGAGGCAGGTTTGATCCAACCAGCACCATATCGCCGTCTTCAAACTGTTTAATGCTATCTCCTATAAACTGCGTTCCGCCACCTTTGATAAAATAAATCAGTTCTAATTCGGGGTGGCAATGCCAGCGGTTATTGATATCCGGTGATATATCATGCCTTACGCTAAAGGAATGCGCAGGATCGGCAGAAACTTTAAGTAAAAGCGGCTTCATTCAGTTTTATTTACAAACAATGGGCTAAATGTAGTTAAAAACTGTAAAAAAAGCTTATTTTTCAGAAAAGTGTATAATTTGTTCTTTTTTAACATTATTTTCAACTACCAATTAAACCCGAACCAATTTGCAATGAAACCTAAGTGTCTTTTAATTTCACTATTGATCTTATTTCCATTTTTTTCAAAAGCCCAAACCAATTTCAGGCCCGGCTATGTTATTGCTATTAATGGGCAAATTATTAAGGGTTTTATTAATGAAAAAGAATGGGATGCCAACCCGGCAGATATTAATTTTAAAACCTCATTAAGTGCACATGAAGCACAAAACTATACAGCTAATGATATTAATTATTTCGAGATAACCAACTCAGTAGCTTACCAACGTTACAGTGGTTTTATCAGCACTGATGAAACCAATATCGCAAAGCTGCCCACCGGGCGCGACTCGAGCAAAAAAATGGATATTGTGTTTCTGAAGCTTCAGCAAAAAGGTCCAAATGTCTCTCTTTATTCTTACAACGACGCTATTAAAATGCGATATTTTATAGCAGATAATAAAGCTGGCAAAACTTTTGAGCTAATATTCAGACAATACTTTATCCCAGAAATGGGAACAGCTACGCATAACGAAAACGAGTATGTACCTCAATTGTATGACCTGGCCGCAAAATACAATCCTGGTTCGGCCGAATTGAGACAGCTGATAGAAAACGCACGTTACAATCTATCTGATTTAAAAAAGATCTCGCAAAACATCAATAATCTTGAAGTTGATAATAACAATTATGGAACATCGTCGTCAATAGATTTTTTTGCAGGAACGGGGGCTGACGCTACCACCTATAGTTTTTCGGGTAACGGCCCTTTTTATGATAAAATACCTAATCAAACATCTGTTGGACCTTTTGTAACCGCCGGCTTCAACTTTTACCCGAATGCATCCGTAGGCAGATTTGCATTAAGGGCCGAGGTTCTGTATACATCAAGTTCTTACAAAACCGAGGTTAATCTATACTACGCCCAACCAGATAAGCCTAAAGCCACGTACAGGCTTAAACAACATGAAATAGGTTTTAGTCCACAGGTTTTATATTCTATATACAATACTAAGGCGGTTAAAGTTTATGTCGGGGCCGGTTTTATGGTTAATTTAACCAGCTACAGTGGTAACACTACCACCAATAATGCTGATCCATCGCAGGTATTGGTAAATGTACTTGTATTGGATAAAAGATGGTTGTCGTATCCGGTTAAGGCTGGCTTGATTTTGAATAAAAAGCTGGAAATTGCATTGTCTTATACTTTTCCTTCATCCATAACAGGTATAGCATCAACCTCAACAAGCAATTATTCGTTCAAAATCAGTAGTATTAAAGGTGGTTTAAACTATCATTTTTAACAGGTGAAGCACCGTCAGAATAACATTAATCAATAATTAAAGCATGTTAGTATTTTAAAAATTGTGATTTATTTAAATAAAATAATCGCATTATTTATTTAAGGCTTCTTCATTATTAATATAAAAAATCTAAAATACTACAACCAGAATAACCTACTTAACGTATAATTAATAAAAAAGGGGCGTCCCGTATCTCACCCCGGAACGCCCGCAGTTATCTTAAGATAACATCAACTAAATCTCAGATCATCATGTTTTCGATCTGAACTCTCCATCTTTCTCAGGGATGGGAAGGTTTTTAATATTTTATGAACCTTGCCACTCATTAAAACGGTGGCGGTCCGCCGGGGCCGCCACCAGGAGGTGGACCACCTGGTCCGCCACGTTCCATAGTTGGCCTTTTACCGGCAAATTTCTGTAGCTTAAGTGTAAAGGTCAACAGATAGTAACGACCCAAACGGTTACTATTGGTTTGAGTGATGTAGCTGCCGTTTTGAGTAGTGGTATACCCGGTATTTTCATTAAATACATCCATTACCGAAAAACGTAACGTACCCGCGTTGCCTTTCAAAAAGCGGCGCTCAACGTAGGTGTTCAAAATATTAGGATTGGTAGCACCGGTATAGCCGTAATAGATCATTTTTGAATAATCATAGCTCAAAGTCCAGTCTTTGAAGTAGCTTTTGCCGTTAAGGCCCAGATTAAGGGTTTGGAAGTTGCTGTTAACGTTTGCCTGCTTGATTGAATTGCTTGAAGTGTTAACGCTATAAGTAGTGCTCGCCTCGGCATCAATAACGTCGGTAATGCTCACCCTAAAGCGTGCGCCTTGAGATAACACCAGATTTTTGGCTATATTCTTCTCGGTTGTCATGTTATAGGTAGCAGAGTCGACATTACTTATATATGAGACGTTGTTATTGTACGAAATGTTACCGATCATGAACAAATTATATTTTCTTTTTTGCCATGGCTTGGCAAATACATAAAATCCCTGTGCCGAATAATAACCATCGGCATTTAAATACTGGGTTAAGATACTTCCCGCCAACTTGCTGTTTGGTGCATAAGTTTTAGGATAAGTAATGGTATTGGCTACTATTTTATTGTCCGTTTTAATGAACGACAGGTTGCTGAAAAACACATTACCGCTTTCAAAATTGAACTTATTGTACTTTAATGACAGGGTATTGTTGAACTCCGGCTTCAGATCCGGGTTACCCTGTACCGGGTATGATGCATTACTAAAATCGGTAACAGGTTGCAGCTCCGTATAAGTAGGCTGGTTGCTGCTGCCGTTATAATTTAAACTAAGCGATTGACTGCGCGAAAAGTTATAGATGAACCTGGCAGTAGGTGCCCAGTTAAACGTATTGTTATTAGTAGTAAATGGTGTACCATCAACTATCGACGATCCTTTTAACAGCGTAGGCTGTGCTACTACACCTAAAGTATAGTTATATTTTTTGTCGATAAAGCGATAGTTAAGCCCGAACCGGTTGGTAACAAAGGTTGAATTATAGTTATTGCTCAGCAAATCGTATCGGTTTATGTTTCCGTCGTCAGCCAGGGTATCCGTTGCCCTGTCGGCAGTGGTGTAGGCGTAGTGGTAAGCATAATTAAGCTCCAGGTAGCCTTTTTTGCTGATAGGCTCCATGTATGATATGGTAGTCCCCACGCTATCGGTACGGCTATTGGTATTGATGAACTGGTTAAGGGGGGCATTGCGGGCGCCATCAATATAGGTATAAACCGGGTTTTGATATTTGTTAATGGTATAACTGCCAGCACCAACATTTACGCTAAAGTTACGGCCATGACTATTAAGCTTGTGGTTAAACAAAACATTAACACCATAATTAGGCTCGGTTGATTTACTGAGGTTGGCGAGGCTATAGTTTGATACCATTTCCGAATTTCGGAGCAGCAAACTGGTAGCATCTGACGTGGTGTTGGTACTGGCGTAAGCATATGTTGGCGTGATTTTTACATAATTCACCGTATCGGGTTTGTATTCGATGTTGAAGTTTACGCGGTGGTTCAGCTTTTCGTCCTGCTGGTTATTGGTTTGCGTATTGGTACTCGGGTTGGTTGACGAAAGGTTATTTTGAATAGTGCTGCTGATGGTGTTTACCGAATTATCGGCAAAACTGTAACTACCATAAGCGGTAATCTTCTTGCCCCAGCTATCGCGGTAATTAAATCCGAATGAACGTGCTGTAGTGATCCCGTTTGATGAATTGCTGTTCCCTCCCGGAGGCCCACCCGGACCGCCGCCTCTCGGGCCACCGCCGCCAAAGGTGAACAGGTTGGTATTGGTATTATTCAGGTTACCTAAAAATGCCAGTTGCCTGTCGCCGTTAAAGCTAAATACATTAGCCGATGCCACATACCTGTTGCTCTCTTTATCACTTGATACACCGGGAATAGCGTCGCGTCCGCCGCCAACACTGGCCTGGCCAAAGTATCCGTAATTTTTATTTTGCTTAATGGTGATGTTCAATACCTTGTCGGGCTCTCCTGTTTTTATGCCTGTAATATTGGCCTGATCGCCATAGTCATCAATGATCTGGATATTCTGCACGATATCGGCAGGCAGGTTTTTAGTGGCTGTTTTAACATCGCCGCCAAAAAAATCCTTGCCGTTAACACGCACTTTGGTAACGCTTTTACCCTGGGCGGTGATGTTACCGTCCTTATCAACGTCCATGCCCGGCAATTTTTTAATTACATCTTCAACAGGAGCATTATCACGTACTTTATAGGCATCGGCATTAAATTCAATGGTATCCTCTTTAAGCTTTACCGGGTTCACATCTGCAATAACTACGGTTTTCAGCATAGTGGTTTCTATCTTCAGGATAACCGGAGGCAAACTGGCCGGCTTGTTATCATTAGCCAGCACAAACCTGCGCCTGAGCGGCTGATAACCTATCGAACTAAAAATCAAACTAAACTGGCTTACCTTTACGTTGTTAAACGTAAAGGTACCATCGGCACCTGTAATAACGGTGGTACTATCGGTACCGGTAAGCATTTTTACGCTGGTACCGGCAACCAGGTAGCCGGTAGAGTCTTTTACGATACCTGTAATCGTACGGCCGGGGTCGGCTTTTGCGTTAAGCGGTATTGTAAACGCTAAGGCAATAATTACTGCTAAGGAGTATAGGATTTTCATTTTTTTGCTGATTAACAGCGACAAAACAATAGCATTAATTTTAGTGTAAAAAACATAATAGACAGGCGCTGTTTATATATAGATGGGGTACCGCTTTTTACCTATAAAGGCGGATAGTTAACCTATGAACCACTAATGAAAGTCTTTAAAGATCAGATCAAAGCGCTCATCGGTAATTTTTGCCTCCCGGGCGATTATGGTTGTCTCAAAGCCTTACTGATTTGTAATATTGCTGAATTATATATGTAGATTTATCTTTCGCGCACTATAGTTAACCCGTTCAATGAGTCTTAAATCAAAAAGTAACACCATCACCGTGCTCATCCATATTTTAATATGGATTGTTTTTGGTTTGCTGTTGTTTTTCTATCAGCCCCTTAGCTGGAATGTGGAAATTCCGTACCAGTTTTGGATCAAGCAGGCTATTACTCTTTTTATTCTTGTTGCTGCATACTACTTTAACAGCAAACTACTTGTTCCGCAATTTTTATTGCACGACCGTATCGGAATGTACTTTATAGCTGTTGTAGGGGTAGTGATTGTTTTTTTGCTGCTCAATAGCTGGGCCGATAAAGCCCTGCATATGCATGAACATATGGATGCTGTTTTTCACCGCCAGCACCGCCCGCCAAAACCAAGAGAACGCGGAGGATGGGATTTTTTTGGTACCATTATAGTAGCCCTGGTTTTAGGTATCAGTACCAGTATTACAGCTATACAAAAATGGCAGATGGATATCCGCCTGCGCCAGGCCCTGGAGCAGGACAAGATCAGCTCCGAACTGTCGTTCCTGAAAGCACAGATCAACCCGCATTTCTTTTTCAATACGCTCAATAACATTTACGCGCTTACTCATGTTAATGCCGAAACATCGCGCAAAGCACTACATCAACTATCACGCATGATGAGGTATGTGTTATATGATACACAGCACGGCACTGCATTATTGAGCCAGGAGATAGCTTTTATCAGGGATTACATCAGCCTTATGGAACTTCGCCTTACCGAAAAAGTAAAAGTTACGTTTTCCCCGCCTGCACATACCAATGATGTAACTGTTGCCCCAATGCTTTTTTTACCATTTGTTGAAAATGCTTTTAAGCATGGTATCAGCGCTACGGAGCCGAGCTCAATCCGGATCATAATCGATCAGCACGAAGATTTGCTGGAATTAAAGGTTGAAAATGGTATCTATAAAGATCATAATCCAAATATTGGCGAAAACAAAGGTATCGGCTTAACCAATACTATTCGCCGGCTCGATTTGCTTTATGCCGGAAAATATAAGCTGGATATCAATGAGGATGCGGCTGCCAATACTTATACTGTTCATTTAACCCTTAACCTGTCATGATAATTAACTGTATAGCTGTTGATGATGAGCCGCTTGCGCTGGGACTGGTTTGTGCTTTTATTGAGCAAACGCCTTTTTTAAAATTGGTTGGGCGTTACAGCAGTGCTGTTGAAGCGTTGGTTGGTTTACAGGATCAAAAGGTTGATCTTATTTTCCTGGATATCCAGATGCCTAACCTTAATGGCATGGAACTGGCCCGGGTACTTGATAGTCGTGGGGCTAATAAACCCCGCATTATTTTTACCACCGCTTACAACCAGTTTGCCGTAGAAGGTTACCGGGTTGATGCACTCGATTACCTGCTCAAGCCTTTTAATTACGAGGAGTTTCTGCATGCATCAAACAAAGCCCTGAGTTATTTTGAATTGGTAAGCCGCTCCAATACCCCTGCAACTGCAGTAGCTGCCGAACCGGCCGAAGAGGAATACCTGTTTTTAAAGATTGAATACCAACTGGTGCGGATAGCCCTCAACGAAATCCTGTATATTGAAGGCCTGAAAGATTATGTGAAGATCTATCTTCAGGATAAAGAGAAACCATTGCTTTCCCTTACCAGTTTAAAAGCTCTGGAAGAAAAACTGCCATCCAAACGTTTTATGCGCGTACATCGTTCATTCATTGTATCGCTTAATAAAATCAACTCCATTACCCGCAATGCTTTACAAATAGGCAAAGTGAACATTACAGTTGGCGATCAGTATAAGGAAGCTTTTGGGGTGTTTCTGAGCAAATGGAATTGAACCAGGATTTATGGGATTTTTCTGATTTTCATTTAATGCCGGCTCCATCCCCGTGATCGTGTCCTCACGATCACCTTTAGCATAATCCTCCCTTCAAATTACAAGGCGACTGGTGAGGGCACGAATCGGAGGGAATAATGATAAATGATAATCCCACAATCAGAAAAATCCATTAAAACCTCAAATCCTTTTAATCCCAATACAAGCAGAATCAACGAAACCAGCACAATCAAAAAAATCAGCGGTCAGGTTCACCCTATTGCAATTTTTTGCCTCATTTTTACGTCATTGAATAATATTACCTATTTTTAAATTATGCAAAAGGTAAGTGAACTACAGGTAAGCGTATCAGACTTGAAAGCTTTTGAAGCTTTGGCCAATATACCCGATGATCAGCTGCAGTGGCTGATTGATAAAAGCGAAATTTTAACATTTGAAGATGGTGAATATTTGATGGAGCCCGGACAGGATCTTTCAGGTCCTCATTTTATATTGGAAGGCAACATGCGTTTCTTTATGATGCAGCAGGGATCCCGCCGTGATTATACCCTGGTTGAAAAAGGCAGCATCACGGGCTATATGCCGTATTCGCGCGGCCTTATAGCCAAAGGTTATGCCCAGGCTGTTGGCGAATTAACGTTGCTGAGTTATCCTACGGCCGAGATCATGGAAATGATCCAGAACCATTTTGAACTTACACAGGCGCTGGTTCATATCATGACTACCCGCGTACGTGATTTTACTGCCATGCAGCAGCAAAATGATAAAATGATGGCTTTGGGTAAGCTGTCTGCCGGTTTAGCGCATGAGCTTAATAACCCTGCATCGGCTATTGTGCGCGATTCGCTGTCGTTAAGAAAACATCTGCGTATGGTGCCAGCCCATCTGAAAAACATGTTTGCTATAAGGGCCAGCGATGAGCAGGTTGATGGTTTAACAGACGAACTGTTCAGGATCCTGAATAAAAAGGAATGCTATACCCGTCTTACACTTAAACAGCGTACGCAGCTTGAAGACGAAATATCCGAATGGCTGGAAGATAATGGTGTTGAGGATGCCTATGATATAGCCGAAAGTTTTGTTGACTTTAGCTTCACTACCGAAAATCTGGAGGCTCTGAAATCACATATACCAGAGCACGCTGTATCTATCATCATGGGCTGGCTCAGCGCCAAGCTAATGGGGGAAAAGATGATCGAAGATATCCAGGAATCGGCACGCCGCATTGCTGAGCTGGTAAGTTCAGTAAAAACATTTACCCATATGGACCGTGCGCAGGACAAGCAATATGCCGATATCCACGTGGGGATCCGTAATACCATTACCATGTTGGGCTACAAGATCAGGAAAGAAAATATCACTGTTATTGAAGAGTTTGATGATAGCCTGCCTGAAGTAAAGGCGCTTATTGGCGAACTTAACCAGGTATGGACTAACCTTGTTGATAATGCCCTTGATGCCATGGAAATAAACGAGAGAGGCACGCTTACTATCCGCACAAAAAAAGATAATGACTTTGTTGAGGTAAGGATCATTGATGATGGCCCCGGCATACCCGAAGATAACATCAGCCAGATCTACGATCCGTTCTTTACAACTAAAGAAATGGGCAAAGGTACCGGTATGGGGCTTGAAGTAGTGCAGCGTATCGTGAAGCAGCACCGTGGCTCCATCAAAGTAAAATCAAGACCCGGGCATACCGAGTTTATAGTTTGCTTCCCGATAAATGGTTAGCAAAAAACTGATTTTACCAAAAATATTAGTTAATTTGCCTGCATATTTACCCTATGAGCCGTCCGATAATATTTTCTATAGATGATGATCCGCAGGTATTGCGGTCAATAAGCCGCGATTTAAAATCGCAGTATAGTAAGGAATATAAGATCTTAAGCACAACATCGGCAAAGGAGGCATATGAAACCCTTATTGAACTGAAAAACAGTTCGGAGGTGGTTGCCTTGTTTTTGTGCGACCAGCGTATGCCGGAAATGGAAGGTGTTAAATTTCTGGAGAAGGCAAAAAAAGTATTTCCCGAAGCTAAACGGGTGCTGCTTACAGCGTACTCTGATACGGATGCCGCCATTAAAGCTATTAACGATGTACAGCTTGACTATTACCTGATGAAGCCCTGGAACCCACCAGAGGAAAAGCTTTACCCGGTAATAAATGACTTGCTTGATGACTGGCACAGCCACTACATTCCCGAATTTGTGGGCATGAAGCTGGTAGGTTACCAGTTTTCGCCGCAATCGCACGTTATAAAAGATTTTTTAGCCGGTAACCTGATCCCTTACCGCTGGTTTGATATCGAAAAAAATATCGATTCGGCCAATTTGCTAACCCTCAACAACCGTACAACCGACGATTTGCCGATGGTGATTTTTGAGGATGGCAGCTGTTTAACAAAACCAACCATCAGGGATATTGCCGATAAAATGGGCAAGAACACTACCGAGCTTACTGACGTTTATGACGTGGTGATTATTGGCGCCGGTCCTGCAGGATTGGCTGCTGCTGTATATGGTTCATCTGAAGGATTAAAAACTTTATTGATCGAGCGTAAAGCACCGGGCGGACAGGCCGGTACCAGTTCGCGTATTGAAAATTATTTGGGTTTCCCGGCAGGCTTAAGCGGTGCCGACCTTACCCGTCGTGCGATAAGCCAGGCTATGCGTTTGGGCGCCGAGTTTTTGTCGCCGCAATCTGTTAGCGATATCAAGCAAAAAGACGGTTACAAAACCATTATTTTGGATGACGGGCCGGAGATCATCAGCCGTACTGTTGTAATTACTACTGGTGTTGATTACCGCAAACTGGAAGTTAAGGGCGTTGATAATTATACCGGCGCCGGTATTTACTATGGTGCTGCCACTACCGAAGCATCGGCGTGTACAGGTAAAGAAGTGTTTGTGATTGGCGGGGGTAACTCGGCAGGGCAGGCAGCTATGTACCTATCTAAATTTGCGAAGAATGTGCATATCATTATCCGCAGGGATGATTTGACAGCTACGATGTCGGCTTACCTGATTAATCAGATTGCTGATACGCCTAACATACAGGTTTTGCCAAATACCGAGGTGATTGAGGCCGAAGGTACAAACTGCCTTGAAAAGCTCACCATACAAAATTGCAAAACCAAAGAAACTGAAGTTAAAACAGCCAACGCATTGTATATATTTATTGGTGCTAAGCCTTATACCGACTGGATAAAACTTGATATCATTAAAAACAATAAAGACTTCATTGAAACCGGTCGTGAGTTACGCAGCTATGAAAATTTCAGCAAGGTTTGGAAGCTTAAACGCGACCCCTTCCTGTTAGAAACCAGCTGCCCGGGCATATTTGCAGCGGGCGATGTGCGTGCCGGGGCTATGAACCGCGTGGCATCTGCCGTAGGTGAAGGCTCAATGGCGATAAGTTTTGTACACAAATACCTGGCCGAAGTTTAAATCACTAATCACTACATACACCTATGGAAGAAACATGTGCCCACATCGAAGCTGTTGATAGCATAACCGAACCTAAAGATTACGTTTGCGAAGAATGCGTAAAACATCACGGAACATGGCTACACCTGCGTACCTGCCAGACCTGTGGCGTTACACTTTGCTGCGATAGCTCGCCTAATACACATATGACCAAACATTTCCATGCTACCGGCCACCCCGTAGTTATATCTGCCGAACCCGGCGAGCGTTGGCTATGGTGCTATGTAGATGAAGCGGTTAAAGGATATTGATTTTTAAGTCGGCAGTCTTAAGTTTTAAGTCAGGAGTCTGTCTCATAACCAGAAGCTCCTGACTTTTTTATTTTTTTTTAATGAGTTACAACCTAATCTCCAACCTCTAATCTCCAATCTCTATTCAGCTACCCCTTAAAAGATAGTACTTTATCTAACGACCATGGGCCGGAACCTATAATGGTAAAGAGTATAAGCAACGCGAGCGCTGTGATAGTTGGCCATAACATAGCATTGATCGGTTCCTGAAAAATACCTATCAGGAATACTGCCCCAACCAGTATCGGGATTTGGATAATACAGCCCAAACGAGTTAAGATGCCCATGGCTATCAGTATGCCACCAACCATGTGGGCAAATGACACATAATACACCAGGATCATCAGCATATCAGGCGATACATCAATGACATTTTGATCGTTAATGATGCCACGCAGGTATGAGGTGTTTTCCATAAAAGTGATGCCCTTTACCAACAAAAATATACCAAGAACAATGCGCACAATATCCAATACTTTAGGATGATGAGTATCGCCCCAGTGTTCAATTTTATGAACCAGATTCATAAAGCCCTCCTTTAGTTTAATAATTGGTTATCAGCAGCCCGAAGGTAAAGTTGAGAGACTGAACGGCCGGGATGCTATTACTAAATATAGTAACAAATTTGTTATAAAACAAGTTTTAGGGGAAGGAAAAATTGGCGGTTAACCTGCCTGTCGCAATAAAAAAAATGTCATTGCGAACGTAGCGCGGTAATCGCAAACTTGCGCTCGTTTGTAACGAGCGCTTAATATGGTTTGGCGATTGTATCACCAGTTGTGTTATAAACGCAAGCCCAAGTTCATCGCTCGTTTTGTAACCTACCGTGTACCCATAAGTTTTAAATAAAAATGTCATTTCGAAAGAGCAGATGGGGGCTGGGCGCCGGGGCGAAAGAGAAATCTTATACGCCCTGTAAAGTCGCTTTGCATAGTTTAGAGCTGGATGTATAAGATTTCTCCTCACCACATCCACACGTTCCCCCAACAGGTTCGTCGAAATGACATCTTCTTTTAATTCATAATCATATAATAATTAAAAGATGTGGGTACACGGCAGGTTGCAAACGAGAGCAAGAATAAAAGGGCTGAAGAGTGAAAAATTAGGATCTACAGATCATACTCCGCCAGCCAGCCTCTCAACTTCGTCAAATCTGTTTTCAAAGCAGCCGAAAACTCCTCCTTACTGATAGTAAGCTTGCGTGTACCATCTTCTGCACCGCCTAAGGGATATTCGCAGTGCAGGCTCATGGGGCTATTGATATGGTATTGTTTTAACAGGCCGAAGTACTTTTTAAAATCAACCATTCCTTCACCTAAGGGTATACTTTTTACCTGCCACTTGTCGCCTTTCTTTTCCCAGTAAAAATCTTTTATGTTAATAGTTTTGGAATAGGCTTTCAGCAGATCGAGTGTAACAGGCCAGGTGTCGGCACCTTCGGTGGTGGCATGCCTTACATCGTACTGGCAACCAATATAATTCGGGTCAAGTCCCTCAAGGCTCATCCATAAATCCCATTGCGATGCACCAAACAAATCGCCCGAATGGTTTTGATAACCACCATGCATACCATGTTTTTTGTTGAGTTTAGCAAGATCGGCCAGTTGTTTATTGATGGCTTTAATGTTCATCGGTACGCTGAGGGCCTTATCGTAATTAAACCAGGCAGTGCGGTAATATTTTATGCCCAATGCCGATGCGGTTTTCAGGATAGGTTCCGTATCTTTTTCATTAGCAGTTTTGATGTTTGTTACTATGGTGTAAACCCTAAGGCCGGCCTTTTCAATGGCTTCAACGGCCTTGGGCAAGTCATCGGCAACACGTTCAGGCAATACGTGTCCGTCTGGCCGTACGGTAAGGTCAATGCCATCAAAACCCAACTGGGCTGTTAATACAGCCATATCAGCATAGTTAAGCCAGTGCATATGTTTGGAAAATATGCTCACTTTTATTTTTTCATTTGCGGATAGGTTGCTGGAAGTATTATCGGGGTATGATGCCGGCTGATTAGCCAAAGCACTTAATCCAAAAGGCAAACCGGCGGCAGCCAGTGCGGCCGAAGCAATAAACTTTTTGCGGCTGATATTTTCCATAAGGTGTTAGAAATTGGTAATGCAATATGCCATTTTTTGCTGTTATTATTTCCTGATTTTTACTCACCTTTATCCAAACCTATTTATCATGATACTATTCTGGTACAGTGTGATACTGTTTGTAACAACCCTGGCACTCAACCTTTACCTGCTTTGGGGTTTTAAGCAAATTAAGCAGGTAAGCCGGCAACCGCTGATGAATGATCCGCCGCCCCTGGCTATTATTATACCAGTCCGCAACGAGGAAGAAGATCTTGAAAAAGCCCTGCAAAGCGTTTGTCATATCGATTATAGCAACCATCGGGTTATTGTTGTGAATGATCGCTCAACCGACCGTACTGCTGATATCCTGAAAGATTTTAGCTTACGCTATCCAAAACTTCAGGTGACTACCATAAATACTTTACCCAACGGCTGGCTGGGTAAAAACAATGCCTTGTACCAGGGGTATCTGAGCACTACCGAAGAATGGGTTCTTTTTGCCGATGCCGATATCGTTTTTCATCCCGATGCTATCAACAAGGCAGTCGGCTACGCAGTTAAACAGCAGTTAGATCATTTAACCATATTACCAGAACTCATATCCCGGTCTGCCATTTTAAACAGCGTGTTTGCAACCCTCAGCATTATGCTTATGGTGGATATGAAGCCATGGGAAGCCAAAAATCCCAAATCAAAAGCATCATCGGGTATAGGGGCTTTCAATTTGGTTAGACGTACCGCGTACGAAAAATTTGGCACTCACCGGCGTATCAAACTCCGTCCGGATGATGACCTGCAACTCGGCCGGATCATGAAGCGGGAAGGTTTCAGGCAGGATGTTTTAGCCGGTAAAGGAGCTGTTTGTCTGGAATGGTATAAAAACCTTGGCGAACTTGGGCGTGGCGTTCAGAAAAACTCATTCTCTATAGCTAATTATAACCTGCCGCAAGCCATTTTCAATGTAATTCATATGCTTTTAACTGTGGCTTTACCAATGCCGCTGATGTTCATTTTTGGCGATACAACAATCCGGATCATGGCCGGGATTATGCTGGTATTCCATATGATTTATATGGTGATAGTACCGCCCAATAAGTGGTGGTATGCATTTATGATCCCATTTTCAGCGTTCTTTTTGGCATGGCATTTTTTAAAAGCATCCGTTATTACTGTTGCACGGGGTGGCATTTACTGGCGGGATAGTTTTTATTCGCTGAAGGTGCTGAAAGGGGAGGAGTAGGCAAGATAAGGGATCACTGGGAATGTTAGCGTAAAAAACTATGTCATTGCGAGGAGGGACGACGAAGCAATCTCGTAGCTATTCAGATCGGAGATGCATTGGTTACGAGATTGCCACACTACGCAATGACATGGTTTTTATTTGTTGTCGATTTTGATCTGCTCATCACCTCTGGAATAGGCCGGGTGACAATAAAAGAGTTTTTTTCGTCCCGGCAATGTAAATAAAATACCTTTCGGTATATTTTTATAGATTATTACTTAACTTGCGAAGCACTCTGCCCTCCTTTATGAAAAAATTTAAAACGGTATTTAACCAGGTAAAATCCCTTGAAGGTGCCGAGGCGCCTGATATGAACAGCTTACTCTGGCAGCTCATTTGTTATTCGCCTAAAATGCCGGTGCGTTTGCAGCAACAGCAATTGCTTGATGAAGCTCACCAATTTACGCTTGAAGTTGATGATCCTCACTTTGCCAAATCGGCTTTAAAATTTAACGGATTTATCTGGGGCGAAGGCAGCCGCAAGATCATGATCACCCATGGCTGGGGCTCAAAAGCTGCTGATTTTGCAGAACTTATCGCCGCTTTAAAAAACATTGATGGTGTGCAGGTAATAGCCTTTGATACGCCTGGCAACGGAAGCTCGGAAGGTGAGCTGTCAAACCTGCTGCTGTTTGCCAAAGCAGCTGAAGCGGTGATCAAAACCTATGGTGCGCCGGATGTAATTATTGGGCATTCGTTGGGTGGTATGGCTAACGCTATGGCAATTAAAGAAACCGGAATTAAACCTGCTTTGTTTATCAGTATTGCCCCGCTAACCAATCTAAAGGAAAATTTTATAGCCAGCCTGAACGCGGCCGATGTAGCCCAGGTTGCGCAGGATAAGTTTTTTGCAGACTTTGAGGAGAAATTTGAGATGAACGCTTCTGGTTTTACCCTCAATAACTTATATCCCGCAGGTTCAATTTCCCGGCACTGGTTAGCCTATGATCCGGAGGATAAAGTTGCGCCCTTCCCCTTCCTTAACGCTGTCCTTACAGCTCATCCCGAGATTGAAACTAAAGTGTATGAAGGTCGCGGTCATGAACGGATCATTAAAGATGAAGCTGTTATTGCAGGCATCGTTAACCTGATAGCGTAATTATTTAGCTGCCATAACTTCGTCCATCGCCTTCATAAAGGTTGTTACTTCAATCTCGTTTCGATGTTGACTTAAGTATTTAAGTAATTGCCGGTGTGCATCGGCAGGAGTGATCAGGTAATCGCCGCCTACGCCGTGAAACATAAAAATGCCGAGGCCTCCGCTTTGCTGCACTTTCTTAACAAAATCTATCAGGGCTTCACCAGTTACCGGGTTGCCTGACACGCCCCATGAAGGCACTTTTAAAGGGTCGAGGTTTTTAAAATTGGTGATCACAGCATCTGGACCGCCGCCTATACGGGCGTATTTTGCAAGGCCGGCTTTACGCAGGGTGTCAACATAATTCACGCCTCCAACCTCAACCTCGGTACATGGGTAGGCATAGGTGCGGCTGCCCGTTTTTCCATCTACAGCAAAAAGCAGGGTGTTCATTTCATTGATCTCGCGCAGCATCATATAGGGTGTATAAATAGCCGAATTATTGGCCGGGTTGGCTTTTACATTGGTGAGCAGGCAAGGATGATACAAAGTATGGTTGGCCAGTTCATAGCCCTTTTTACCAACTTCGCGCCAGCGGGGCAAAGTAGCTTCGGTCATGTTGCCCATCAAAAAGAAAGTTGCTGTTAAGTGTGCCGAATCAAGCTGCGGAATAGCGATGTTCAATTGCGAATTGATACCATCATCATAAGTAAGCACAATGATGGCTTTTTTGCGCTTGGTTTGTTGTGCATCGGCAACGACTACAAAATTGAGCAATAAAAGAAAGATGGATAATCTTTTCATGAAGCGGGTGGTTAATTGGTTGCCCTAAAATAAAAAAATCCGGCTGATAACCGGATTTTTAAATGAGTGGCTTATAAAGAAATGTCATTTCGATGAGCAACGGCGGGCTGAGAGAGGGAGCGAAAGAGAAATCTTCTACACCAGGCTAAGCGTCTACGTATAGTGTAGAAGATTTCTCCTCACCCTAACCTTTAGCCCCTCGCCGTTCGTCGAAATGACATTGGTTTTTACCGAAATACGGCTATACAACCTCGCTCTGCACTCCCGAATAATACTTAAGCTCAATCAGATCATGCGGCAATGTTTTGGTATTCCATGCATGATGAATGGCAAGGGCGGTACCAACAGCAGTGGCTTGCGCCATTGATGCAGCGTACACTTCCAAATGCGGAAACGCAAGCGCAAGTAAATGCATGAAAACACTGTTTTTACTAAAACCGCCGTCAACGAAAATGCGTTTTACCTTGCAGCCATTTAAAACATAATTGGTGGATATGGTTTGCTGGGCAACAATATCAATCATGAGTTGATGATAAGCTTCAACATCATCGGCAAAACTGTTTAAATCGCGTTGTTCAAATGCCGATTTCTGTAACTGTCCGCTATTTTCAGTTGCCTGCAACGCAGGTTGATTATTTAATCGTGCTGCTATAGCAGGATCATAGTTTATGGTACGGTACCTGATCTCGTCTTGCTTAAAATGAGCGGCTATCCTTTTTACCTGCTGCTCATATTCATAGCCGGTAAACAAGCGCGATGCCTTTACCGGGCTGCCTTTATATTGCAGATAATTAAGACAATCTTGCTTGAGCTCATCGGCAGTAAGCGGCGTTTGGTTGAATGGATTTAGGCTGATAGACCATGTACCTGTGGAGATGAGCACAAAGGGCATATTAAAGCTTACAAGATAAGGGATAAGTGCCGCCGAACTATCATGCAGCCCGATACCAACCTTGTAAGTGCTGCCCGGAAACTCGGCAGTAAGCACACTGTCTGCTGGGTGAAGAGGCGCCATTTTAGGCAGGATCCCTTCGTCGCTGAGCCAGTTGTGGTAGGTGTTTTTACCAAAGTCCCAAAGAGCAGTGTGGCAACCAATGCTGGTTAAATCGCTCACCATTTGTCCGCTGATGAGGTAGCTCATGTATTGCGGTAAATGCAGGGCGTACTTTACCCGTTTAAATACTTCGGGCTGCTCGTATTTTAGCCTGTAAAGTTGTAATCCCGAATTAAGATTGCCCAGAACGGGCGAAGCAGTTTCCAGCGCAAACCTGGCTTCATCGCCATAGTTTTCATAAAACTGCCTGCCCAGTTCAGGCGGATATGGTTTCAGATAATTATACAGCGGGGTAAGCGGTTGGCCGTATTCGTCAACATAAACAAAGCTGGCGCCGTATGTTGAAAAATTGACCGCCTTAAGGTCGAACTCCTTATGCTTGAAAATTTCGCGCAGACTGTCAAACACCGATAGCCTGAGGCTGTCGAGGTTTTCACATGCGTCGCCATCCTCATCGTGGGTTTCCAAAAAACGGGCTGTCCGTTCAAAAACTATCTTGTAGTTTTCATCAAACAGGAACAGTTTCTTATTGGTTTTACCCACATCAAAAACGGCTATAACGGGTATCGGCTCCATAGGCTTACAATCCGGTTGATACTGCTTTTGCTCCTCGTTCGCCAATTAGCTGTTCCCTGATGCTTTGTTGCCTGTAAACAGCTAATGGGTTCAATGCTCCGCCTGCCCTTAAACGTGCTTCGGCCAATAACGGGCGAACGTCGGTACGGTAAGCTTGCTGCAAAATTTCTTGTGCAAGCACCACATCATTATCTTGTTGTGCCTGTACCAATGCTGGGGTATCAACTAAAAGTGCTTGTGCGTAGGCTATCTTAATGGCCTCTACAGATTGAATTAAATCCTCAATAGGGTCTTTTATATTATGCGATGCATCGATCATCCAACCGATAGAGGTTGCATGTGTCATGCCGCGGGCATCCATACCTTCAACCAGTTCGTTAAATATCAGGAACAGTTGATATGGATTGATGCTGCCAACGGTAAGGTCGTCGTCGCCGTATTTTGAATCGTTAAAGTGGAAACCGGCCAGCTTGCCTTCCATCAGCAGTAATGAAACTATCTGTTCAATATTGGCACCCTGTAAATGGTGACCAAGGTCAACCAGTGTTTGAGCTTTTTGCCCTAATTTAGATGACAGCAGGTATGATTGGCCCCAATCTCCAATGGTGGTTGAATAAAAGTTTGGCTCGTAAGGTTTATACTCCACCCAAACTTTCCAGTCGTCGGGTAAGGCTTCATAAATTTCCTGTAAGCTTTCCAAAGTACGCTCAAAAGCGCCGCGCATATTCAATTGCCCCGGGAAGTTTGATCCGTCCGACAGCCAAACAGACAAAGCCTTTGAATCAAGCTCAACGCCGTATTTAATAACCTCAATATTGTGGGCTACAGCCTGTTTGCGTACTGCTTTATCTACATGGTGTAATGAGCCAAATTTGTAGCTGTATTCCTGATTGGGCTGATCCTGAAAAGTATTAGAGTTTACAGCGTCAAAATGCAAACCCAATTGTGCTGCATGCGCTTTTATAGCCGAAGCGTTGGATGGGATATCCCATGGGATGTGCAGTGATATGGAATTGCTGCTGCGGTTAAGCGCATGGATCAGGCCCACATCTTCAATTTTTTCTTCCAGGCTGCGTGGCTCACCGCCACCCGAAAACCTGCCGAAACGCGTACCGCCGGTGCCCAAAGCCCAGCTTGGTATGGCAATATTAAAATCAATCAGTTTTTGCAGGATAGCATCCAGGTTTTTTACATCACCGGCAACAAAATCAAACCTGCGCTGATGATCTTTCTGCTGCTGATGATTGGCTTCATCAATTTTATATTTTTCTAACTGCATAATTGGTATTGGTTATATAGTAAGTTCAAGCGTCCACGCTTGAACTTACTATGTGAATTTTATTCCCTCCCTTGGGAGGGGTGCAGATGGATTGCGCGGTGGCAGGGAGGGGGTTATACGTCTTGCTTAACGATTAAGCTTATCGAAGAAACCCCTCCCTATACCCTCCCAAGGGAGGGAATCGCACTACCCCATGCTTTTTACTTTCTTTTAATATCTAAGACCATGAACCATGATCCATCAACTACAAACTACCTCACAAACGCCATCGCCACACCGCCATCAACATTTAACACGTTACCGGTTGATTTGTTGAGCAGACCGCCTGTAAAAGCGAAACATGCGTTAGCAATATCGGCAGGTAAAATTACCTCGTTCAATAAAGTACGTTTGGCATAGTAAGCCGGCAGTTCTTCAACAGTAACGCCATAAGCTTTAGCGCGACCTTCGGCCCATCCGCCGGCCCAAATGTTGCTGTCGCTGATCACTGCATCCGGGTTAACTACGTTCACACGGATCTTATCAGTACCAAGCTCGGCAGCGTTTAACCTGCTCAGGTGTAACTGGGCCGATTTTGCTGAGCCATAGCCCGCATTGTTTGGTCCGCTAACCAAGGCGTTTTTGCTTACAATGTTAATGATATCGCCGCCGATGTCTTGTTTTTTCATCACAGCTACAGCTGCCTGGGTAATGAAGAACTGGCCTTTAACCAATACATCATACAATAAATCCCAATCTTTCTCGGTATGGTCGGCAATTGATTTAGAGATAGATAAACCGGCATTGTTCACCACGATATCCACACCGCCAAAAGCTAAGGCCGCAACTTCAAGCGCTTCGTTTATCTGGCTGGCATTGGTTACGTCAAGTACGGCCGTTGTGTACGAATCCCTGCCATATTGTTTTTTGAACTCTTCGCCGGCACCTTCCAAACGTTCTGCATTCATATCATTTAAGATAACCACAGCGCCCTCGTCAACAAATTTTTTGGCGATAGCTTTACCTATACCGCCTGCGCTGCCTGTGATCAGGGCGATTTTACCTGACAGTGCTTTTGGCTTAGGCATACGCTGTAATTTAGCTTCTTCCAGCAACCAATACTCAATATCAAAAGCTTCCTGGCGTGGCAACGAAGTATATTCAGAGATAGCCTCGGCACCCTTCATTACATTGATAGCGTTTGTATAAAACTCTGCAGCAACACGGGCGGTTTGTTTATCTTTTGAGAAAGAGAACAAGCCCACGCCCGGATACAGTATAATTACCGGGTTGGTATCCCTGATAGCCGGACTGTTATCGTGTTTGCAGGTGTTGTAATAGTCGGTATACATTTGGCGGTAGGCCTCAAATGCAGGGGCCAAACGCGCTTTCAATGCAGTAACATCGCTCAGGTCTTCACCCGGTGCAAGGTCAAGCACCAGCGGACTGATCTTAGTACGCAGGAAGTGGTCAGGGCAGCTGGTGCCCAATGGTGCCAAACGGTCAAGATCATTGGAGTTGATGAATTCTAATACGCGGGCGTCATCGGTAAAGTGGCCTACCATGTGCCTGTAGCTTGAGCAAAAGCCCCGTAATACCGGTGCAAGTGCAGCAGCTTGTTTTTTACGGTCGGCCTCGTCCAAACTTTCAACTTTTTGTCCGCCAAAAACAGGTCCTTTTTTGCCATAGTTTTCTTCCAAATATTCGGCACAACGCTCAATAACTTCAAGCGTGTTCATATAGCTTTCATAAGCAGTATCGCCCCAGGTAAATAAACCATGTGAGCCCAGCATAATGCCGCGGATACCAGGATTTTCATCTAAACATTGTTTCAGCTGAAGACCGAGCTCAAAGCCTGGTTTTTTCCATTCAACCCAACCAATGGTACCATTAAAAAGTTCCTGGGTTATTTTTTTACCGTCTTTTGCTGCCGCGATGGCGATAGCAGCATCAGGGTGCAGGTGATCGATGTGTTTGAATGGCAGAAAACCGTGAAGCGGGGTATCAATAGATGGTGCTTTTGAGTTAAGATCGTAGATGCAATGATTAAACAACTCAACCATTTCATCCTCAAATTCAACACCGCGATAGATGTTTTTAAGGCTGCGCAAACGATCAACGTACAAGGCAGCTAACCCGCTTTTTTTCAGGGTCCCAATATCACCGCCCGATCCTTTGATCCACATTACTTCAACGTCATTGCCGGTTAAAGGATCCTTACTGTTAAGCTTGCACGATGTGTTACCACCTCCATAGTTGGTAAGGCGCAAATCGGCACCCAGAAGGTTGGAGCGGTATATAAGCAGGGCTACTTCATCGCCTTCCAGTTCGGCGGCTTTTGCTTCATCCCACAAATAGCTTACATGTTTAAATTCAGTTGTTTTCGATGACATATTTTTCAATTAGTGAATTAGCGAGTTATTGACTTAGTGAATTTTATTTTTTTTATTATTTAATTGAGTTTCCATATCCCACAACAAGCACCGATAGTATAATGACTGCTATACCGGCTATTACCGTTGCGAATGCTTTTTTACTTACACCTTTCCACTCTTTAAGCACCAGGCCCCATGTATTGGCTATCAGGATAATGAAAGCCATGTGCAGGATCCACGAGCTTGCGCCGTTACCCATTTTGCTTTCGCCCATACCATAAAAAAAGAACTGTAAAAACCACGTTGTACCCGCCAACGCTGCAAACAGGTAGTTTTTAAGTAATGGCGTTTTTTTATCGGTATAATTATCAAACGTTTTGTTACGGGCGTTCAATATCATACACCATATAAAGTTGGTTGTTAGGCCTCCCCAAAGTATAATGATATAGGTTACATTGTTGGCGTACAGAAAATTACCCTGTCCCGGATGGCCTGCCTGCCATGCATGATTGGCCGTATCGGCCATGGTTTTACCGGCCTCGATACCGAAGTTGAAGCATGCGCTCAATATGCCGGATACTATAGCCACCACTATACCCAAACCAAAGCGGTAATCCTTGTTTTCCTGGGCTATAGTTTTATCTGCCGATAGCTCTTTTTCTTTCATTGTGCCGGCTTTACCGCATATGATAATACCTACAACGCAGAGCAAAATGCCTAATAAAACTGCCTGTCCCCATTGGGTATGCAGCATCAGCGTAAAAGTGTCTTTCCCTTCCTTTGGAAAAAAATCATAATACACCGATGGTATTATCGACCCAAAAACCGAACATAGTCCAAGTATAATAGTGCTTCCTAATGATACACCTAAATAGCGTACCCCTAAGCCATAGGTTAAACCACCAATTCCCCATAACAAACCCATAAGGTATGTCCAGCCAAGGGTTGCTGTATCTGTATGGCTTATAATATCGGCAAAGCCCGGTATGGTTAGCCACGCTGCGAGTGGCGGTACTATGAGCCATGAAAAAAAACCACCTACTATCCAGTAGCTTTCCCAGGCCCAGCCTTTTATTTTTTTGTAGGGGATGTAAAAGCTCCCCGAAGCAAAGCCACCGATAAAATGAAAGATGACTCCTAAAATTATTTGCATATTCTCTAATTGGTTTATATTGGTAAGGCTAATGTAGATAATATAAATGCCGGAACTGTCCTTTGCTGTCATGGATGTGACCATTAACTGTCTGAACCAGGATTTGAAGGATTAATGGGATGGACAGGATTTCATCGCGTGGTTTGATATCAAACTGTTAAAGAAATCCCATAATCCGGCAAATCCACCCAAATCCCGGTTCTGTTTATTATTTTGGCGTCAAATACATCACCATGCAGGCATATATTTTAGGGATTGATATTGGCACCGGCAGTACTAAGGCCGTAGCTATAAGTTTAACGGGCGAACCCCTGGGCACAGTATCCAATCATTACCCGATTAACAGCCCCGAACCAGGCTACAGCGAACAGGATCCTTTGTTGATCTGGGATGCTTTTGTAAAATGCCTTGCAGGTATTATCGGAAAATTGGGGGCAGTTCCGCAGGCCGTAAGCCTGAGCAGCGCTATGCACAGCATTATTCCGGTTGATGAAAATGGAGAAGCATTGCTGCCTATGATGACCTGGGCCGATGCCCGGAGCGAGAACATTGCGCAGGCTTTAAGAAAAACAGAGCAGGGCGCATCGTTATATCATAATTGCGGTACCGCTATTCACGCCATGTCGCCTTTAAATAAATTGCTTTGGCTGCGCGCTAACCGGGCCGAAGTTTTTGACGCGGCGCACAAATTTATTTCGATAAAAGAGTTTATCTGGTTCAGGCTTTTTGGTGTTTTTGAGGTGGATTATTCTATTGCCTCTGCAACCGGACTGTTTGATATTGTTAAAAAGGAATGGAATGAAGAGGCTATGACCGTAACGGGCATTACCACCTCAAAGTTATCTACCCCGGTTAATACAACTTATTATCGTATTAATATCAAGCCGGAAGTTGTTTCGTTAAGCGGTATTAATGCCAATACGCCATTTGTTATAGGGGCAAGTGATGGCGCTTGCGCTAATTTAGGCAGTCACACTACCGGCCCTGATGTGGCGGCACTTACTATTGGTACCAGCGGCGCAGTACGCATTACCAGCCCGAAGCCGGTTTACAATTACGATGCGATGGTTTTTAATTACCTGCTCGATGAGCAAACTTATGTTTGCGGCGGAGCAGTAAACAATGGTGGTATAGCGGTAAACTGGTTGCTCAAAAACTTTTTGCAAAAGGACAACCTTACAACCTCAGATTATGATGCTTTATTTGATGAAATAGCATCCGTACCTGTCGGAAGCAACGGGCTGATATTTTTACCATACTTGTACGGCGAACGCGCGCCGCTTTGGGACACCAAAACCTGCGGCACATTTTTTAATATAAAACCTGTACATACACGTTCACACTTTTTACGTGCGGGGCTTGAAGGAATTTGCTTTGCGCTGAACGATGTGCTTAAAACATTGGAAGATGCTTCGGGAGAGATTGTGCAGGTGAACATCAGTGGAGGTTTTACCAGTTCGGCTGTATGGACTCAAGTGCTGGCCGATATTACCGGGAAAAGGCTTGCCGTGCTCCAGTCTGAAGATTCATCAGCGCTGGGTGCTATTTATCTCGCTGCGCGGGTATTGCATCCCGAAAGTTATGACATGCTCACCAGGGTTGAACAACAGGACTTTATCGAACCTGATACTAAAAATCATGAAGTTTATAGCAAGATGTTCCCGGTATTTAAAAAGCTATATAACGATTTAAAGGATAGCATGCATTTGGTAGATGGGTGGGAATAAGACTATTCCAATCGCAGCCACTTCGCCAATCTCCAGCATCCATACACAATAACAGGGGCAGCCAATACATCAATGGTATAGTGGATGTGCTGTATCAGCAGCATTATCACCAGCAACAGTGCGGCAATTAAAGCTATTATTTTGTCTGTACGTTTTTGCAAATGCAGATAAACCAACACCATGGTTGCCGTATGCCCCGAAAAAAACAGGTCTTTAGTAATAAATGTATGCCCGTAAAAAACGCTGGTACTTGGGTCAATAAGCGGCACAAGGCCAACCGGTGGATTAAGTTTAACCAGGCTTATGGTAACAAAGCGGGCTATACATACTAAATTCAGTGTCCAGATATAGCTGATACATACCTTTGGATTATACAATCCACGCCACATCATGAGCAGGCCCATACTCCAGATAAGTATAAAGATCGGAACCGAAAGATCGTAAGATGGCAAATGAGCCAATATCCAATCGTTAAGTACAACGCCGTCTGTTCTGTTTTCTATGTGCTTGAAAAATGATGGTAGCAGGTTAATGATGAGTACTATAACAATAGTAGCACTCAGTAGCTTAAGTCGGCTGGCTCTTGTATTGTAGGCGTTTTGCCAGAGTTGTTTTATATGATAGATAGACGATAAATTCAATCTGTATTTTTTTTATGTAAGCCCGCAAAAATACGGTTTGCTGATTAATATTAAGTAATTGTCAGGTGTTTGTTAATTTAATACGCGCAAATATGCATAATAAAAACAAATGCAATATAGTTGCATTAACTTATTTATATTTGCATCATGGATTTTCAAAAGCTTTCGCCCAGGCTGGATAATATAGGTATTACCGCTTCAACGCTTTGTGCCGTTCACTGTGCAGTAGTGCCTTTGTTGTTTACCAGTTTGCCGCTGGTTGGTCTTGGTTTTTTAGCCAATGCCTGGGTAGAGTGGGGGATGATCATTTTTGCACTGGCTATAGGTATTTATTCTATTGGCTTATCCTATAAACGTACCCATCATCGGTTGGTACCGTTAACGATGCTGGTATTGGGTTTTGCTATCATTATGGGCGGGCATGCGTTCGCGACAACAGGAAAAACCGAGGCTATGATAGTCCCTTTTGGTGGGTTGCTGATAGCTGCCGCGCATTATGTAAACTACAAGTATACCGGTGCCTGCAATCATGATCATAAAACATATAAACTTAAAAAGTTGAATAATGGATAAGCGCCACAGGAAATTCTTTTACAAATTTTTGCTGTTTAATTGCTTTTTAAGTCCTGCCTGTAATCATGAAAAGCATAACAGTGGGGTGCCGGACCATCATACTAAGCCAATAAAAAATACCGTTATAAAAGACGGCAACTAACAGCTCATATTATACGTACCATTATTAAATTAGCGGCCTTATAATTATTACCTGATTAATACATGACACAAACCCGGGATATACATCATTTTGAGCACCTGCTTGATAAGCATCACCTAAAAAAAACTGCGCCAAGATTACGGGTTTTATCAATGATGTCATCCAGACATACGGCTACATCACAGCCCGATCTGGAGAGCCTGATGCATGATATCGACAGGGTTACCCTTTATCGTATTCTCAACGCTTTTGAAGAAAAAGGCATTATCCATAAGGTTTTTGATCTGAACGGTACGGCAAATTATGCGCTGTGCTCATCAAACTGTAACGAGCACGACCATCATGACGAGCATTTGCATTTCAATTGCACGCAGTGCAAAAATGTATATTGCCTTAATGATATGAACCTGCCTGCTATAAACCTGCCTGCAGGTTTTGAACCACATGGCTTTACTTTGTATGCTCATGGCTTATGCCCTAAGTGCAGTAAAAAGGCGGTGAAGAAATGAGATACATCGCTTTCTTAGGGATGATTATCCTGGTATTCTGGTTTCAAAATTCATTCGCGCAGCAAAAAGATACTATCCCGGCTGTTACTACCTTTAAGTTTAAAACAGTTATCATTGATGCCGGACACGGAGGTAAAGATGCAGGTGCGCGCGGCTCACATTCGTTTGAGAAAAATGTAACATTGTCTATAGCCCTGAAGCTTAAGGCCGCGCTTGATACGGCTATTACCGATGTTAAATCCATCCTTACCCGTACCGATGATACTTTTATTCCGCTAAACCAGCGCTCGGCTATTGCCAATCAAAATCATGGTAACCTGTTTATATCTATTCACTGCAACTCATCGCCTGAGGGCACTGCCGCCCGTGCACATAAACAAAAAGGGGTGTTGCTGCTGGTATATGGTTTCCACCGCCTTAAGGAACAGGAAGAGGCCGTGCGTGAAAATGCTTCAATTTTTCAGGAGAAGGATTATAAGCAGAACTATGAAAGTTATGATGAAAGTGATCCTTCAAACCTGATCGTACTGAATGCTTATATCCAAAAATATCGCAAGCAAAGTATCCGTTTCGGCGATCTGCTCGATGATGAGTTCACCGGGGTAGATGGCCGTGAGAGTAACGGCGTTAAAGAGCAGGGCGTACTGGTGCTGGCCCACAGCGCTATGCCTGCCGTATTGATCGAAACCGGTTTTATCAATAACCCGGAAGAGGAGGAGTACCTGAACTCAGACGAAGGGCAGCATGAAATTGTAATGTCGATCATCAGGGCACTAAGGAATTACAGGAAGGCGATAGGGTCGTAAAAAAGCTATTGTACCCTCCTTATTGTCATTTCGAAGGAGCAGGGTATAGCCAAGAGCGTGTGGGCGAAAGAGAAATCTTATACGCCTTGCAAATTCGATCTGTATAGTTCATTGGCATGCTGTATAAGATTTCTCCCTGCGATCGAAATGACAAAATAAAAAAGATGTCATTTCGATTGAGCAAAGGGAAGGAAAGTGCGTTGGGGCGAAAGAGAAATCTTATACTCCCTGCAAATTCGACTTGCATAGTTCAATGCATGCTGTATAGATTTCTCCCTACGGTCGAAATGACATCGTGTGTTTATTATCCAATAACACTATCATTTAAAAATTTCCAGCCAGGATTAGTTGTCTCTGTTAGTGCGTTTTTCTTTTCTCTACGCCATTTTTTTATTTCTTTCTCTCTGGCTATGGCACGTTCAATGTTAGTAAAGTGTTCGTAATAAACTAAATGATAACAATAGTATTTACCTGTAAATGATTTGATAGTACCCTTATTTTCGAGATGCTGCATAACACACACGCTTATGTCGTTTGTTACTCTTATGTATAGTACAGTTTTACCGGGATTGGTAGTGATATAAACGTAGTAATTATGATTCCACATGTTTTTAAATGTAGATATTTTTAATCAAAAGAAAATCGTCAATTCGAACGAGGAACGGGGAGAAATCTTATACAACAAGTAAGCGGGCTATGCAGATTGAATTTGGAGGGCGTATAAGATTTCTCTTTCGCTCCGCCGCTCTCTCCTCACCCTGCTCTATCGAAATGACAATACGGTTAACGCTCTGCCACCGTACTATACAAAAACACCGCCGATTCCCCCAATATCACCTGGTCGCCTTCATTTAAAGGGTGACCTATCTGGGTGGAATTAAGTTTGATCATTTTGCCATCTGCAGCTATGTGGATCTTGGTTTTGTTGCGTGGGGGCACTCCTCCTTCATCAGCGAAGATCATAAAACGTTCACTTTCTGCATCCCATTCAATATGGGCATGCTGCCTGCTGATGTATTTATTGCTTTCATCGCTGCTGTCTCCCGGAAAAACCAATTGATTAAGCCTGAATGAGCCATTTTCAGTAACGGCCTTCTTGTCCCGGCCAATGTTGAGCTTGGGATCGGTTGCTTTAATCAGGTATTCTTCTTTTTCGGCCTCGCCGCTCAGGATCCGTAAGTATGCTGTAAAAGATGCTGCATTATGGGCAACCTGCTTTCGGGTGTTCATGATGAAGGCCACGTCCAAGTCGTTCATCCTTTTGGCATCTGCCGGAAATTGCTCTGTAAATTCCACTTCAAGTGTCCAGTCCGAAGGTAAGTTAATGGCAAAATCGTCGGCTATTTTTTGTACCTCGTTTTTAAACAATTGTTTATCATGCACAT
The DNA here is from genome assembly GCF_047324315.1 of Mucilaginibacter sp. Mucisp86. Taxonomy (NCBI): domain Bacteria; kingdom Pseudomonadati; phylum Bacteroidota; class Sphingobacteriia; order Sphingobacteriales; family Sphingobacteriaceae; genus Mucilaginibacter; species Mucilaginibacter sp. Mucisp86. Next base: position 945,726 of record NZ_CP168503.1, on the reverse strand, counting down.
AAACGGCCCCTTCATAAATGGGTTTATCTTCGGCATCTGCAGCTATAAAAAGTTTTAACTCCTTGATGTGGCCGCCTTCACCACCTTCTATCTTTTGCAACGATTCTTTGACGAAACGCAATATCGCTTCACGTAGGCCTTTAACATCCCAGGGTTGTTTTTCGCTGCTTCTTGTAAATAAACTAAATGCCATTTGCTCTTCCTTTCTGCTTAAACACTATTCTTCGGTAGTGGTTTCCGTTTCCATGCTTTTTATATAGCCTTTCTTTAACAGGAATGGGATCACGTGGTTCCCCGCCAGGTGCACCGCATCTGACGATCCGCGGGTAGACTCAACCCGGATACATGTCACTATATAACCGCTGCCCTTTTCTTTTGGTGCAAAGAAAACATACCAGCCGTCGTTAACGCTCTGGTTCCTGACAATACGTTCGGGCGTACCGGTTTTACCGGCTACCTTTATCCCTAATATAGGGGTTTTAGGCGCACTTTGCTCAATCATGTATTGTTTTAATAAAGCCGCGTAGCGCGGATCATCGGCCAGTTTGATACCGCTTTTTACGGCCACCGTCGAGTCGGCAATTTTTAGCGCATACCTGTTAGGCATTAATACACCACTATTGGCTACGCCAGATACCAGCCTTGCAACAGCCGCAGGGGTAGCGATCAATTCGCCCTGTCCCCAGGCCATGCCCGAAATACCTTTTGCCCTTGTTTTATGGATATTATTAGGATCATACCTTGGTTTGGTATTAAACTCGGTTTTACGCCATAGGGCACGCCACTTATCTTCCTGGGTAACATTCAATACCGGTTTGTTATAATAGTAACCTCCTACGCCGTGTAAAAACATGCCGGTTTTTAGATACAGCGTAGCCATATATTCTTCAAGATGTTCCTGGTTAGCCAGCTTAATAAAATATACGTTGTTTGATTTGGCAATAGCCCGCTCCATGGTGATCATCCCGGTTTCGTCCGGCTCGATGCCTTTGGTACGGATCCGCTCCTCAGTACTTACATGATATTGTACTTCGGCGGCGGCTATTCCTAATTTATTGAATGCCGACATCGCTGTTAGAACCTTAGCTGTTGAGCCCGGCTGACTGGCATAGGTAAAGCCCAGATCGGTAGTGGTTAGCCAGGTTGCCAGTTTATTCTGATCGGCAAGCGGCATGGTAAGCTGGTCCCAGTTATGAACAGGTGGCAACGGATATTGTGCAGAGGTAAGTACGTCGCCGGTATTGGATTCAACTATTACCACCGAAACCCTGTTGTCATACAGTGAAGTATCAGATGCGATAGATTGCTGGATGCTTGTTTGCAGATCGGCATCCATGGTGAGCTTTACATCACGGTTTTTATTTTTGAAGGCATTTACTTCCGGGCCGTTAATGTCGCTGATGAGCAGGTTGGCTAATGCGCTGTAATCCTTTTTGGCTACGGTCATTTCTTTCATGCCGCGGGGCAAAAATCTGTCTTCCTGGTAGCGGGATGCTTTTACATTGTAATTGGTGATAGGCATATGAAACCCGCGGAGTTCGGCGGCATGTTCATACTCGGCAAAATAGCCGTTGGTACTGCCGTTAAAAACGCCTGTGTTCTGATCGCCCGTCCAGAAAAACATTTGTTCTTCAAATGGGTAAAACCTATCCAAACGCTTGTGCATAGCCGAATCCAGGTCATAATGCAACATGCCGGAGGCGCTTAATTTATTTTTTTGTTTTTCGATGAGTTCGGGTTTGCTTGTAGCGAGAATAAGTCCATTACGGTCATAAATGGTACCGGCCTGTAACTTGTTCATCAATATGGCTATACGCGGATTGTAGCTAAACATCCGTAAACCGCTTTTATCTGCAACTAAAGCCGGTTTTACAACCCATAGTTTATTGTCAGTTGTATAGCGTGATACATTGACCACCAGTAAAACTACCCCGGCAAGCGCGGCCGCCAAAGCAGGCACCAAATTTTTATCCTGCTGCTTGGTGATATAATCCATTTGTACGGCCGTGCCCCTTACAGATGATACCGACAAAAGGAAACCCGCTGCCAACAGGTTAATCACCAATGACGAGCCGCCGTAACTTTCAAAAGGGAGGGAAACGCCAGATAACGGCAATGCTCCGATAGAGCCGCCAGCTATCAGTAAAAACTGCACAAAGGTACATACGCCTATACCGGCACTGAGATAAAACAGTAGCGGCATCCCCGTTTGCCTGCCTATAATGATGGAGCGGTGCAGGTACAGCAAAAACAGGATGAACACCGCGGCCATGCCAGCCCAGCCAAACTCTTCGCCGATGGATGGCAGGATCATATCGGTATGGGCTTCGGGGATGGTTTTGGCAAAGCCTTGCCCTACGCCTTGTCCGCTTAAGCCGCCGCTGGCCATAGCCCAGAGGCCGTTAGCTACCTGGTCGCCGCCGTATACTTCGTTGTTCCAGGCATCCTGCCAGATGGCTTTACGTTCGACCAAACGCTCAACGGGGCCGGGGATAATTTTATCCAAACCGGGAATTTTATCGATGGTTAAAAACGCGGTGATCACAACCAAAGCCATAATGGCCGATTCGCTGAGCCTCCTGCGCCTGAAAAACACCACGCCCCCAAGCGAAAAGAAGGTAATACCCGCGCTAAGCCAGATATTATCAAAGAACCAGGTAGTGAGTACAAACAACACCACAAAGCCCGCCATGTACAGGAAATCGCCCCGCGAAAACGAGAACAGGATGATGAACGTGAAACAGATCACCATGGCCGGGCCTAAATCGCCCAAAACCAAAAACAATAGCAGGGTAATGATAGTAGCAATAAGCGCAAATGAGAAGAATGACCAGCGCTTGCTCCAGCTGGCATACTGGCTGATAAATTTTTCGTTCGTAGCAAAAAATCCCGCAAGGAAAATAACAATCAAATATTTTACAATTTCACTTGGCTGAAAACCCAGCAGGTTTACTTTAACACCGCTACCCTCCGGGCCGGTTCCAAACAAAATGGTTGAGAATAATATGGCCATGGCTGCGATAGCCCAGGGCCAGCCGTTGGCAGCAGTCCTGTTCCACTTAAAAATAAGTAAGCGGTAAAAGCCTGAATCGGGGTTAAGCTTACGCAGGTTAAAGAGCTGAATGATACAAATCCCGGCTATACCGATGCCCAAATAAATGAGTGTATCCTTGGCCAGAAACCTGTCACGCAGCGGATCCTGCAAGCTTAAAAGGGTGAGGAGCGAGATGCCAGTGAGCATCATGATGAGCGGTAAAATGATTTGATCGGCGTTGGGGTACCGGGCGCTGAGCAACAGGTGTACAATGATAAAGCCGGCAAAAAAGCAAACGGCTATGATCCAATACCACATGTTAAACTCGTCCTGGTAGCGTACAATAAAGGCACCTTCCTTTTTCAGGATATTAAAATCGCGGGTGGAGAGCAGTTTGATACTATGCGGAGCCTGGTTAAATTTAAATGTTACGTCTTTATCCAGCTCATCAATACCCTGCGAGCGGCCAAACTCAAAGCCCGGCTGCATCGGCAATACTGAAAATGCTTTACCGGTCGGCAGTTTGGCAAATACAAAGCGCCCTTCGGCATCAGTACGGGCAAAGGCGGTTAATGATTGCAGTACTTTCTTTTTCTGATCGTTAAGTACATAAAGTTTTTTGTAGGCCGATCCATTTTCTGAATAAGATGTTTTTGCCCCGGTTTCCTCATCGCTAGAAATACTATCTCGTGGCAATATCATGGTCAGCTTTACCAATACACCGGGTATGGGCTCGCCTTTATGCTGTATAGTACCTTTAATGCTGTATTCGCCGAGGTTAAGATCTGTTTGAGCGCCTAAAGCGGGCGGGTTTTTCAATTCCTGCTCAAAGCGGGTTGAATCATCGCCGGTATAACCTAAAAGTGTACGGGAGGTAAGTACCCGTTTCTTAAAAGTTTCGCCGCCTTTTTCAAAAGCCTCATCGGCATTTACGTAGTATTTGCGTTTGTTGAGTTCACCGGTGTTATCAACCAACTCGCCGGCCGCTTTACGCGATGCAATTACTGCTTCGATGTAATCCACATCCTGCGGGTCATCAAAGTAGTAGCCTTTTTTAAGTAAGGCTTTTACATTTTGAGCTGTATTGGGCGAGTTAAGGTTTACGATGGTACCGTCTTTCAGGCGTTTATCAACATCAGTAAACTTAAGCTGTAATACACTGTATAGCCTTACAAATAAAACGGCCAGCAATATGCCTGTAAGCAACAGGAACAGCCGTTCCATTCTTCTGCCGGGTACTTTGGGATTTTCCTGGGCCATTTATTAGTGGGTAGCTTTAACGGGAACAGAATCGGTTTTGAACATACTGCCAAACAACCTGCCCGAAATGTATTTTTTATTAGGGAACAGGTATGATGCCTGTACCGGCGTTAAACAGTTATTGAACTGCACATTTTTTAAAACCAAAGCATCGTTGTGCGTAACGATAGCCGTAGGGAAACCATCAAAAGCAACACTATCCAGCACCACATATTTACAGTTAGCAGCCAGCGCAATAGCAGGCCCCGAATAGGTGGAATCTTTTTTAAACACAATAGCGCCTTTTGTTTTAATGTAGAGGCTGTCCTTATTGATATGCAGCGTATCGCTCAATATAATAGGCTGCTGAAAATCAGCCGCCGAAAGCAATAGTGTATGGCCTTTTAGTTTGTTGATGGTATCCTGAAGCTTAAGCTCTGCTGCATTTTTTATATGCCGAACTGCCAGCGTATCTGTTTTTTTAGGGATAGCGGCCTGATCGGCGTTCTTTTTAAACTGCCAGATAAATCCGCCTAAAAAAATAAAGCACAGTAATGTGAGTATAGCTACCGTACCGCCGTTGCCTTTTGTTTTCACCACAAGTTCGGGCTCTTCGTCTTTTTTTACTGGCGTGGGAGTAATGGCTTCCGCCTGTTCAGTAGCTTTTACAGTTGTCACAGGTTTAGTAGCACTGTGCTGTTTGCGTTCCTTGTCGTTATGTACCAATACTACGGTCACGTTGTCCTTGCCGCCGCGGCTATTAGCTGCATCTATTAGTTTTTTACCTTTTGGGGGAAGGTCTTCGCTGCTGGTCAGAATCTCGGTGATCTTACTTTTATCAACCAAATCGGTTAAGCCATCACTGCAAATGAGCAGGATATCGCCCGGCAAAAAGGGCGAGCTGCCTGTTTCCACAAAATCAGGATCTTTACTGATCTGTCCGGCAAAACCAAGTGCTTTGTTAATTTCGTTACGTTTAGGGTGATCCATAGCAGCCTCTTCGGTTAACCTGCCCGAGTCTTCCAGGAAGCCCACAAAAGAGTGATCTTTCGAGATCTTGATCAGCGAATAATCGCGAAGCAAGTACAGGCGGGTATCGCCTACGTGGGCATAGTAAAACTTATTGTTGAGTACATCGACAACGGCCAGCGTAAGTACACAGGCCATGTTTTCAAGGTCTTTGTTCTGTACTTTTTCCTCGTAAATACGTTGATTGGCAATAGTGAACGTATTTACCAGCAGTGGTACAATATCGCCTGCAATAAATTGCAATTGCTCCAGGATGGTAGCGCGGGCAATTTCGGCAGCTATTTCACCGCCGGCGTAGCCGCCAACCCCATCAACCACACAGGCTATGATAAAATTACCATCGCCCGATTTTTCGGCAATAAAGGCATCTTCGTTGTTTTGCCTTTGTTTACCGGTATCTGTTATCCCGAAAAAATTATTTGCCATGGTTTTAACTGGATTTTTTTATGTCGATAAAATGAGCTACCAATAACAGCACACATACAGCCAGCAGCCCTATTGATAATATTTGTGACATTATGGTTCGGGTTTAAATATGTTGATGCCTACTATGCCATTAAGCAAGATCCTGGAGTTGAACGGCAGCTCAACCCATTGCGGCGAGTTTACGTCGCTTCCGGCTACTTCCAGTTCGTTGATCAGGGTACGCTCGCCAAACGATGCCAGGTAAAACTTGCCGTCGGCCTTGTTTAGCCTGATGCGCAGGTGAGGGGTATTCACCCACTCCGATGGCACTTTAAACACCGCTTGCTCATCCCTTTCTTCATCATTGCCTGATACTACGATATCATCATCTTTTACCAGGTACTCTACCTTGCGGCCTACAAATTGCTTATCGGGCATGATAGTTTCCAGGCGGGCAAGTACTTTAGTGCCGGGTTTGGCCACGTCCTTTTCGTTATAATGAAGGTCGTTAGCGTAGGGCAGTTCATAATAACCCTCGCTGTAATATGTAAAGCCTTTTAAAACTTCGTTACTGATATCCAGCGTTTGGGCAACGCCCGTTTGGCGCGGAATAAAGGTAACCCGCAGGTTCTCTTCCTTTTTATTACTTGTACCGGGCAGCAGTTTGCCTATAAAGCCCTTGTCGCCACGTTTGTAATCAGGGTGTGATACCAGTCTGAATACCCATTTTGAGCTTGAAGGTTCTACCTTTTTGCCCACTTCCTGGTATTCGCGCAGTAATTCGTAAAACTTCTTTACCGATTCATTAACGATAATGCCGAACAAGCCCGAACGGTTGTTTACAAAATCCTGGTAATCTTCCTCATTAAAGCTGATGATAAACTCATGGTAAAAAACTACCCTGTCGGCAAAGGATAGCTGTTTGATAGATTCCTTGAATTTTTCGATGATGTATAAATAAACATCATCGGGCGTTAGTGCTTTTATTTTTACGGCCTCTTCGTTCACCGGTTTACCGTTGGGTAAAAACCAGTCCTGAAGGCCAATACGTTTCCAAAATGTTGATTTAGGTTCCATATTATATTTACTAAATCATTAAAAGTTTAAGTTAGATGTATCCGCTTTTTTCACACTGTCGCGGTAAAACTGGGTATCCTGCTTTTGTTGTTTTGCACGTTGTATGTTGCGTAATATTGAATCGGCCGTAGAGTCAACCTCCGGTGGGATATTGCTCTCGTCTCTGAAATCATTGGGCTTAGTCTGCTGTACAGTATCTTTTTTTTGAGGCAGGATAACTTTATTATTTGCAGCGGAGTCGGTTGGCTTCTTCGATGGTTTAAATAACCGGTTCACCACGCCATGATAAATGCGCCCGCCAAACTTATCCATCACCACAGCCGAAAACACGGTAAAGCCGCAAAGCAATATCATGAACATGATAAAAATTGGCTTTGACATACGTACAGCTTTACTATCAACAGGTGTACTGCTGGTTACCGGTACCGGTTGCTTATTTTCGTTTTCCTGGTAGTATAAAACAAGGCCCTGCAAGCGTTCATTTTCTTTTAGCAAAACTTCGGTATTCCATGATTCATCAGGATTAGTTTTACTAATGGCTCCGATACTGCCCTGCATCAAAGCTTCCTGTAGTTCGATGCCGTTAGCGTATCTGTTATTAATGTCTTTTTGTAAACATTTAGCTACCACCTTTAGCAACCATGCAGGCACCTGCATCTGCATTTCCTTTTGCTCGTCCGACCAGCTTTCGGGCAGGTTTTTGCGGCGCAGCTCCATAACATCCGGAATTTCCGATTCCATATGCGCCAGCATTACCGCTGTACGGGCAGTCTCGCCATTATCTTTTAGTGGGAATGGAACTTGTCCGCCAATTAATTCATACAGGATGATGCCATAACTGTACACATCGGTTTGAAAGTACATCAACCCTTCATTTTGCTCGGGCGCCATAAATTCGATAGCCCCGGCATGGCGGATACTGGTGCGACGCTGATCATCAGACATAGCCGAAAGACCGAAATCAAGCAATACGTAGTTACCGGTATGCACGTTAAACTTTACGTTATTGCTTTTGATGTCGCCATGTTTTACCGAAACTTTGTGGCAGTGTGATAAAGCATTAGCCAGCTGATCGGCCAGTTTAATGATCTCTTTAATGCTGAAGATGGCCTCGTGAGGTGGCTTCAGCAGGTCTTCCAGATCAGGACCGTCAATATATTCCATCTCGATAAAGGGGAACGAACCGCTTTCGGTAATGCCCGAATTGAGGATCTTAACCACATTGGGGTTAGGTTCTTCGTTTACCTTTTTTAATTTTTCGACCTCATTCTGGAAGTTGCGGAAATTTTTATCGTCGGTGCTTTCGGTATGAATAGGTGTGGGCAGGAGTTTTACCGCGGTAATAATAGGCCCATAACGCCGGCCTTTATAAACGGAGCCCTGACCGCCCGTTCGTAAAGCCCCCATGTTTTCCAAACCTTCGGTAATAGTAAATACTTTGCTCATTGAGTTATACTTGGGGAATGAGTATTCGTGACAAATATTAAAAACTTTTTACTCAACATAACGCAGGCATTAGTGTTTGGTATAAAAATATAAAAAAAATGTGCAGATATGAGGATGTGCAAATATGCAGATGTGCAGATTTCAAATGTGGATATTATTAAAACATTTGATCATCCTTATTAATTAAGCAAAAATCATCTGCACATCTGAAATTTGCACATCTAAAGTATCACTATCTCATCCACCATCAGCCACGCTTTTGCGCCCGGAATGTACTCGCCCGGTGGGATAATGCCTTTGTTGGTTGCTTTTACCCTGATATACCTTGCCTGCTGCGTTTTGATGTTTGCCCTTACAGCGTTGATGCCATTATCCGGGAAATCAGTTTGGCGGTAAACTTCGGTATAATTACTTCCATCTGTTGATATTTCAAAAGTTAACAATGTTGGTTCCCACATTTTTTGCCAGTGGTACTTTAGGATATTGATTCCCAATTTGGATACGCTTTGCATCGACCCAAGGTCAACCACCGCTTCCAGGTCATCTCCGGCAAAGCCGTACCATTGCCCATCATTATAAAGTTTGCTGCCGAAGATCCCATTCACCAAACCAAAGGTATTACCGGGATTAAAACCGCCCTGAGGTTGGTTTTTAAGTGTTACCGTTTTGCCTATGGCCTTGTGAAGGGTAAATGATTTTTCATAAATACGGCCCTGCTGTTTACCATTGTTAAAAACAGCAGCTTTAATAATGCCTGATGACGTTACGGTGATTGCACCTGTGTAAATTTTATTATTTAACCCAGGTTCAGTACCATCTGTCGTGTAAAATATTTTAGCATGAGGCAAAGTGGTTTGCAAGCTTAATGCTATCCGATGATCTGCCGTTTCTGTTACCGAATCTGTGATCTCATCAAATACATCAGCTGCGTTTATATTTAGCTTTTTGAGCAATGGCTGCTGGTATCGCAGGCGTTTTAAAAAGTCAGGATAGTTTTTATTTTCCTTAGGGCTCCAGGCAACTTCAGCCAAAGCCAGCATTCGGGGAAATAACTGCCGCTCGGCCTGTGCCGGGTTGGCCATGTATTCGCTCCAGGCATTGGCTTGTACACCTTTTATATATTTGGCTTCATCACCGCTGAGCTCACTGGTTATGGGTTCATAATTATAAACCTTGCTTAGTGGCGTATAACCTCCACCTGCCAATGGCTCGGCAGGATAAAGCGACTGATAGTAATCCAGGTACACATATTTTTCGGGCGTCATGATGGCATCATGATGTTGTTTGGCAGCGGCAATGCCGCCTTCTTCGCCTGTCCAGCTCATTACGGTGGCCCCGGGGGTAAGGCCGCCTTCCAATATCTCGTCCCAGCCTATGATCTGACGGCCTTTGCTGTTCAGGTATTTTTCCATCCTACCGATGAAATAGCTTTGAAGTTCCTTTTCGTCTTTTAGATGCTCGTCCTTAATCCGCTTCTGGCATTTAGGGCATGCTTTCCATTTGGTTTTAGGGCATTCGTCGCCGCCGATATGAATGTATTTTGACGGGAACAGCGGCAGCACTTCGTCCATCACATTTTGCAAAAAGGTAAAAGTTTCGTCGTTACCCGCGCAATACACATCATCAAAAATGCCCCAATAGGTAGCGGTTTTATATGGCCCGCCGGTGCAGCCCAATTGGGGGTATGCAGCCAGCGCAGCCAATGCATGGCCGGGCATTTCAATTTCAGGGATTATGGTGATATGCCTTTGTGTGGCGTATTTTACAATCTCCTTTACCTCATCCTGGGTATAATAACCGCCATACCGTTTACTATCAAACCTATGTGGACTATCCTTTTTATGACCGATTATAGTTTCATCGCGGTAAGCCGAAATGCTTTGCAGTAAAGGATATTTTTTTATTTCGATACGCCAGCCCTGGTCATCGGTAAGATGCCAGTGGAAGGTATTGATCTTATATAGCGCCAGCAGGTCTATCCATTTTTTGATGGCTTCCGGTTTGAAAAAATGACGACTTACATCAAGGTGCATCCCTCGGTAGGCAAAACGGGGATAATCCATAATGACGCAGCTTTGTACAGTTACTTTTTTGCCGGATACTTTTAGTAACTGGGTAAGGGATTGCAAGCCATAAAATACACCGGCTTCATCATGCCCCGTAATTTTTATCAGTTTAGCAGTAACCGATAGCTTATATCCCTCTGGTTGGGTAACATATTTATCATCTATATTCAATTGAACAGGAGCATTCAACTTATGATCTGCCCGGAGGCTGAAACCTGAAACAGATTTGATATAGGCATTGAAAAATGTAAGGTTATCCTTGCCGATGTTGGGCGCGGTACCAATTGTTGTTGATTGATTAAAAGTAAAAACCTTGTTTTCGTTTGTCTTTACCATTATAACCGGCCTCGGAATAATACCTTCTTCCTTTACCTGCGCGTTGGTTACTACTGCAAAAAGAAGGCATAGCGAAATACAACTGAAAAATTTGCGGGATGTAAACGGCTTGATCATCAATGTAAATGTAAAGCCGAATATACTTTTTTTGCGTAAAGGCGAATAATGAAATCGTTTAACAATAAAAATACACCACCCCCGTTTTTCTTATCCTACATCAAGTGCCGCCGGTGATTTTGACCGTAATTTTGAATCATAATAACACAGCAAGTATTAAAAGATTTAAAACAAGGAAAACAATGGAAAACACTATAAACGGCATTCACCACATTACTGCAATTGCTGGCAATGCTAAAAAGAACTATGATTTTTATACCCGTGTATTGGGCTTAAGGCTGGTTAAAAAAACCGTAAATTTTGATGATCCAGGTACCTATCACTTATATTATGGCGATGGTAACGGTACTCCCGGCTCCATCCTTACTTTCTTCCCCTGGGAAGGTATAACAGCCGGCAGGCGTGGCGCACGCCAGGTAACTGAAATTGGTTATTCAGTACCAGAAGGAAGTCTTGATTTTTGGTTGAAAAGGTTTGAAGATAACAACGTGATTTACAACAAACCAGCCGAAAAATTTGGTGAGCAGTATCTTACTTTCCTGGATCCTGATGGTTTGAAATTTGAACTTATCGTACCAAAAACTGCCGATAACCGTACCCCATGGGAAACTGCCGAAGTAACCTCTGCCAACGCTACCAAAGGTTTCCACAGCATTACCATTACATCAAACAAAATTGAAGCTACTGCCAAAATATTAACCGATGTATTGGGCTATCGCTTACTGGAACAGCATGTTAACCGTTACAGGTTTATTACCGATGCGGTTGAAAATGCCGCTATAGTCGATTTGGTTGAAGTTCCGGGAGAAGTTGCCGGTCATGTAGCCGGTGGTTCTGTTCACCACGTTGCATTCCGTGTACCTAACGAAAAAGTGTTGATGGAATACCGTGAAAAGATAGCTAAACTCGGTTTGCACATCACGGATAAAATAGACAGGAACTATTTCTACTCATTATACTTCCGCGAACCAGGTGGTGTTTTATTTGAAATAGCAACCGATAACCCAGGCTTCGCGGTTGATGAACCAGCCGAGTTATTGGGCACAGGTTTAAAATTGCCTGCACAGTATGAAAACCTGCGCAGCGAATTGGAAAAAACATTACCATCATTAGTTTAATCAGATAGATGTACAGGCACACAAAACAGGTTGTTTCGGCGGGAGTTCCCGCCGAACAGGCCAAAAAAGCTATCATTATGCTGCATGGCCGCGGAGCATCGGCAAGCAGTATCATATCGCTTAAAGATCATCTTGAGTTGGATGGATATGCCATCTTCGCGCCGCAGGCTAATGAGCATAGCTGGTATCCATACAGTTTTATGGCACCGGTGCAGAACAATCAACCGGCACTGGATTCGGCTCTTGAAGTAATTGGCGAACTGGTTGAGGATATCAAACAAAAAGGAATAACACAGGAAAATATTTATTTCCTCGGGTTCTCGCAGGGGGCATGTTTAACACTTGAATATACCGGTCGTAATGCCGGCAAATACGGGGGCATTATAGCTTTTACCGGCGGGTTGATAGGAGAGCAACTGGTTAAGGAAAACTATAAAGGCGATTTTAATAATACCCCGATACTGATCACCACCGGCGATCCTGACCCACACGTACCCGTGAGCAGGGTTAACGAAAGCGTTGATGTATTAAAAGCATTGAATGCCGATGTTGCCCTCAAAATATATAAAGGCCGCCAGCATACTATCTCGCATGAAGAAATAGTATTGGCAAATGAAATATTGAAGAGTTGATTGTTTTCAAAGTTGAGTGTTTTAAGAGTGAAGGGCTGTCCGGAGGGGTGGCTCTTTTTTATGTTTAAATTACGCAAAATGGGTAATGCCTTTCTTGAACGCAGCCATTCTATCGGTATTCTTTATTAATTGCCAGCTTATTTTATATGATTATTTGATGCCCGAAATTTTAGCTTAAGTGCTTAATAAAGAGCATCTAAGCTTATTTTTACTTTTTAAATATAATAACTTAATATTTAAGTAATTTTAGCCTTTATTTTTCTGATAACTTAATTGGTAGACTATGTCTGATAAAATTGTGCTGAGCGATACCGTGCTCATTAGCCGCTTGAAGGCTGATGATGAAACGGCGCTTACCATGATCTACAGACGATACTGGGCTTCGCTTTTTAAGGCTGCTTATAATATTTTGAAAGACAGGCAAGCCTGCGAAGACATTATCCAGGAACTTTTTATTAAGCTTTGGGATTGCCGTGCCGAAGTGGAGATCAGTGTATCACTTAAAGCTTACTTATATGCATCGGTACGCTACGGCGTTTACAGGCAAATCCGGGTAGGGGTGCCTGTAAGAAGCGAAATTTTTGATGATCTGATAGAACGCCTGCATACGCCGGCTACTCACAACAGTATTGAGCATAAAGAACTTTTATTACAGATAAACCAGGTAATTGATACCCTGCCCCAAAAATGCCGGGAAGTTTACAAGTTGAGCCGTGAAGAGTGCCTTAGCCACAAGGAAATAGCGCTGCAACTCAATATCTCCACCAAAACCGTCGAAAATCATTTAACCAAAGCACTTCGCGAGTTGCGCGGCTCGCTGGGAGCAGCTTTTATCGTAGAAGCATTGATGTTTTTCTTGGATAAATAAGGACATCTAACTTGGTGTGTAAACATGTAATGTATTGATATTCAGTGTAAAAAATACTGAATGGCGCTTGCCTGAAATTATTTTTTAACTTTTTTTCATTTCGGAGTAGGGGATACCCCTGTTTTTTTACTCTCCCTCACAAAACACTGTTGTGCAAAAACAAGAATTTTTACAGTTGATAGATAAATACCTGGCCGGGCAAACAACTGCCGCGGAGAAGGAACAGCTGTTGAATTTTTTTGAAAGCTTTCAGGGCGATACCGACGAGTGGGACGAAAAGATAATTGGTGTGAGGCAGGAGTTGGAAGACCGGATGTTAAACAACATCAGGCAGGCGATAGCCCAACCGGTGCTTAACAAAAGCTCAAAAGTTGTAAGGCTACATTTTTTCAGGAATGTTGCCGCGGCAGCTATTCTGCTGGCTGTATCGGGTACGGCTGTGTATCATTGGTATCACAAACACGAACAGCAACAATTAGCCGCCCAAAACAAAGCCATTGTAAAACATGACGTTGATCCCGGTGATAACCGGGCGGTTTTAACGCTTGCTAATGGCTCAAAGGTGATTTTGGATTCGGCCAAGATTGGTTTGCTAAATCAAACAGGCAATATCAGCATCAAAAAAACCAAAGATGGAGAAGTAGTTTACTCTGCCGATAAAGATCAGCAAAATGGCCCTGTTGCCTATAATACTATCAGTACTCCCCGTGGAGGACAATATCAGGTTGTGCTTCCGGATGGTTCAAAAGTTTGGCTTAATTCTGCATCATCTTTAAAATTCCCTACAGCGTTCACCGGTAATGAACGCGACGTTGATCTCACCGGCGAAGGCTATTTTGAAGTGGTTAAAAATAAAGCGAAACCGTTCAATGTAAAGGTCAAAGATATTAATGTGACAGTACTGGGTACGCATTTTAATATCATGGCCTATAATGATGAGGCTGCAGTTAAAACCACCCTGCTTGAAGGCCTGGTAAGGTTAACCCATGGTAATGTAAGTAATATGCTAAAACCCGGTCAGCAGGGTGTTATAAATGATAAAGGCATTAAAATTATTGATGTGGATACCGACGAAGCAGTAGCCTGGAAAAATGGCTTCTTTGACTTTGAACGGGTAAACATACAAGATATTATGAAACAGCTTTCGAGGTGGTATGGTACCGAAGTAATGTACGAAGGCAAAATACCTGATGATGAGTTTGTAGGTAAGATCAGAAGGGATGTAAAACTATCGCAGGTGTTGCATATCCTTGAATTAAGCCATGTGCGTTTTAGGATCGAGAACAAAAAGATAATTGTTACCCCTTAAAATAACCGGCAACTGATTTTTAACTGCTAAACAAAATCTATGAAGAAAAACTGACTATAACTCCTCAAAATATTCCAACCTAAGTTTCCTTATCCAAATGAAAGAAAAGCCGGAAGCGCTGCAACGCTTCCGGCATAATGAATTGGATCAAGCTTTCCTGAGTTTTCAATAACAGATTTTTTTAACCCAAACATCACGAAGTTATGCATTTAAACTTTACTGGTAAAGTATTTAGTGCCTTTGGTACACATTCAAAACTGTTTTTGACGATGAGATTGACCGTCTTATTACTAACTATCGGCTGCCTGCAGCTAAGTGCTAAAAGTTTTTCACAATCTATAACCTTGAATGAGAGAGGGATAGCGCTTGATAAAGCTTTTAAGGCAATTGAGAAGCAAAGCGGCTACTATTTTTTCTACAGATATAAGGACATTTCAAAAACCAAACCGGTTAATCTTTCGCTAACTAACGCCACATTGCAGGAAGCATTGCTGCAGTGTTTTAAGGATGAGCCACTAACGTATGTTATTGATGATAAAAATATCATCGTAAATAAAAAAGATGCCACTGCAAACACTACGCAGGCACCAATTACCATTACAGGTACTGTTGTTGATGATAAAAACCAGCCGCTTCCGGGTGTTAATGTTAAAGTAAAAGGCACTAATGCAGGTGCTATAACAGGTGTGGATGGTAAGTATACGCTTAGCGCCGAAGATAACGGGGTATTGGTGTTTACTTTCATCGGTTTTCAAACTAAAGAAGAACCGGTTAACAAGCGGACAACTATCAATGTTGTTTTGAGTGAGGATAACAAGGAGTTAAAAGAAGTTGTTGTTGTTGGTTACGGTAACCAGGAACGTAAAGATGTAACGGGTGCGGTAGGCTCAGTAAAAATGGCCAATATCAAAGAGATCAAGACAGCAAGCCTTGATTTGAAGCTGGCCGGTCAGTTGGCCGGTGTTACCGTAAATCAGGTAACAGGAACCCCGGGTGGTGGTGTATCTGTTAACATCCGTGGTGCGGGTTCAATTGGGGCAGGCGATGATCCGCTGTATGTAATAGACGGTTTTCCGATATCTCAGGGTTTCGATCAGTATTCCAATCCTTTAAGCACTATTAATCCTGATGATATTGAAAATATCAGTGTGTTAAAAGATGCGGCTTCTACTGCTATCTACGGCTCGCGCGGTTCAAACGGCGTTATTTTGATCACTACCAAGCGGGCAAAAAAAGGCGAATCATCAGTAACGGTAAATACATCCACCGGCGTGCAGAGCATCCTATCGCAAAGCAAGCTAAAAATGATGACTGCCTCACAATTTGCACAGTGGCGCACAGAGGCTATCCAGGATGCCAACCAGGTAAACGGAACCAATAACCCCATCCCTGATGCCTATAAAAATCCCGCTGCCTTAGGAAAAGGTACAGATTGGTTTGATGCGGTAACAAGGGTAGCGCCAATACAAAACTATGACGTAACGGTATCTAACGGTACTGAAAAAGCCCGTTCCCTGTTTTCAATGGGATATTTTGACCAGCGCGGAACCGTACTTAACACCGGGTTTCAGCGCTATTCGTTAAAGGGAACTATGGATGCTGATGTGGCGAAAAACGTTACAGTTGGGTTAAGTATTGCCCCCACATACAGCTTACGTAACTTGCAGCAAACAGATGGACATTTCCTTTCTGCTGCATTAAGTCAGGCTTATCTTGAAAGCCCGCTTATCCCTGTAAAACAACCTGATGGTTCGTATACCAATGTCATAGGATCGCCGGGTACATTCCAGAATGTGAATCCGGTAAGCGCATTGGTAAATACGACAAATATGTATAAGCAATTCCGTACGCTGGCCAATGCCTATGCCGAATGGAAGGTTATTGATGGACTTACATTAAGATCAACCTTTGGTGTTGATTATCAAAATAGCAACGGTGATTATTTCCGGCCGTCATTTTTGGGGGGCTTTAATGCGCCAAACCGCGATGGTACACAGGTAAAAGCTGTTGGTTCATTTAACTCATCAAACACCTTTAACTGGCTTAGTGAAAATTCGGCTACCTATAAAAAAACGTGGGGTAATCATACATTAACCGTTTTAGGCGATTATTCGGTACAACAGGAAACCAACCGTTACCGTTTAACATATGGTACCGATTTTCCTGATGATGCTATCCATACTTTAGGTTCAGCAACAACCATTACCGCCAGTTCAAGTAATGAAGAATGGCGTCTCCTGTCGTTGGTAGGCAGGGTAAATTACGCTTATAAAGACAAGTACCTGTTAAGTGCCTCAATCAGGCGTGATGGTTCATCAAGATTTGCACCCGGGCACAGGTGGGGGACATTTCCGTCGGTTTCGGGCGGATGGCGTATTTCGGATGAGCCGTTTTTTCCTAAAACGTCTTTTATCGACCAGGTTAAGTTTTCGGGCAGTTACGGCCATGCCGGTAATAATAACGTAGCAAGTTATATGTGGGTATCGCAGGTTGGCGATACCAATTATACCTTTGGCGGGGCGCTTGCTCCGGGTAAATCTTTAACAGATTTGGGCAACCAGGAACTGGGTTGGGAAACTACTAAACAGCTTGATTTGGGTGTTGATATTTCCCTGTTAAAAGGCCGTGTTTATTTAATTGCAGAGTATTATAACCGTTTTACTGAAAGATTACTTCAATATATTCCGGTACCCGTAGTTTCGGGTTACACCGGTGCTTTGACAAACGTTGGTAATGTGCGTAACCGGGGCTGGGAATTTACCTTAACTACAAAAAATATAGTTAGCAGGGATTTTAAATGGAGCACCGATATGAACATTTCGTTCAACCGTAACAAAGTAATTAGCTTGGGCCCTACACCCTACATATATGATGCACCAATTAATGATAACCCTACCAGCATAACGCAGGCGGGGTTACCATTGGGGCAATTTTATGGTTACATATTTGAAGGAATATTCCAAAATCAGGCCGAACTTGATAAATATCCGCATTTTGATGGCGAACAAGTTGGTAATATCAGGTATAAGGATGTTAATAATGATGGCATCATTGACGGGCATGATCAGGTGCCTATCGGTAACCCGTGGCCAAAGTTTACCTTCGGTTTTAACAACCATTTATCATATAAGGGCTTTGATATGAATATCATTTCGGCAGGCTCAGTTGGCGGGCACGTATTTGATATGTACAAACAGTTTACCACTAACCTTGATGGGGTATTTAACGTTGAACAATCGGTAATACAACGCTGGCGGTCGCCTCAGCAACCGGGGGCGGGCATATTGCCAACAACTGTATCAAACACTAACCTTGCGCGTGATTATTACCCTTCATACTGGGTTGAAAGTAACTCATACCTGATGGTTAAAAACATCGATCTTGGATACAACTTTAAAACAAAGTTCAGCAAAAATTTCAGGGTTTATTTTAGTGCTCAAAACGCTATCCTGATAACAGGATACAGAGGCGGAAGCCCTGAAGTAGGCATTGAAGGGCAGGATGGTAACCGTTCGCTTTCACCAAATGTAAACTTTACGGGATACCCGGTTTCGGCTGTTTATACATTGGGTTGTAACGTAACATTTTAAAGTATCGAGGCTTTTAAAGTATCAATTGATAAGTTCAAACTTTAACAACTGAAAAGCATGAAAAAATATATATACCTTTTAATTTTCCTTTGCGTGACTGTTTTAAGCAGCTGTAAAAAGGATTATCTGAGTCTTCAGCCTACCGATACTCAAAATGGTATCAACTTTTTTAAAACTAAAGCCCAGTTTGTTCAGGCTACTAATGGTGCGTATGCCCCGCTTCAGGGCTTATATAATGGCGCATTTTGGGCTATGGCCGAAATGCGGTCTGATAATACGTCGTACGAGTATGACCCTTATGATCGTTCTCGTACAGATAACGAGGAAATAGATGAGTTCCGGGAGTTGAATAACAACGGTTTGGTAGAGTCTTTTTTTAATACCAGTTATATAGATATTGGCCGCTGTAATGTTATTCTTGAGCGTTTACCTGCGGCTAAGCTTGATGCCGGTATTTCAGATACTATAGCCGGGCAGGCATCGTTTTTACGCGCCTTTAATTATTTTAATATTGTGCGCATGTTTGGTGATGCTCCTTTAGTACTTACGGAAGCACAATCTGTAGGCGATGCATTTAAAGTTGCCACTAAAAGTCCGGTTGCTAAAATTTATACCCAAATTATTGCCGATGCCCAGGCGGCAATTGCTAAATTACCGGTAAAGTATTCGGCTACTACCGATAAAGGGCGTGTGACTAAGGGTACCGCCGAAACTATGCTGGCCGAAGTGTATATGACCCAAAAGAAATTTGACCTGGCTATACCGCTGCTTCGAGCAATTATTTCGTCAGGTGCTTACAGCCTGAATGCTGATTATGCCGATAACTTTGATATTCATAAAGAAAACGGCCCCGAATCGATATTTGAGATCCAGTATATTGAGGGGCCTAACGGGCTTGGCAGCGATTTTGTTGATACTTTCATCCCCTGGGATTATTATGATACTGATATTACCGGTTACGAAATAGCTAATGGCGCTCAAAACGGTTGGAATATCCCCACACAAGATCTGGTAAATGCTTATGAAGAGGGTGACAAAAGGAGGGACGCCTCATTAACCGATTTTACATCAGACGAATACGGCATCGATTTGCCATTCATTAAAAAGTATCAAAGTATTGGTGCTGTTAAAGGCATCACCGGTAACAATTTCCCGGTTTATCGCTATGCTGATGTTTACCTGATGCTGGCCGAATGTTTAAATGAGCAAGGCTTTGCAGGCGGCGGCGATGCGTTCAAATACCTTAACCTGGTTAGGGAGCGCGCCGGTCTTGAGCCTAAATCAATGGGGAATGCCAATCCTGATTTAAATGTTTCCAGCCAGGATGAGTTTCGGGCTGCTATAGCGCACGAACGCCAGGTTGAACTCGCTTTTGAAAACCATCGCTGGTTTGATTTGCTTCGTACCGGCAAGGCCACTGAGGTAATGAAAGCACATGCTATCAGCGAACGTGCCTATAAAAATGCTTCATGGCAAATTAATTCGGCTGCCTACAGCAATATCCGTTTGCTTTTCCAATATCCGGTTGACGAGGGCAACCTTGAGCATTGATAATGTTATATGTCCCGGTTAAAACTTTTATCGGGGCATATTACGTTTATAGGTATATATTGCAATGAACGCATCATTTTTTGAGATGCCTCAATAAAAATTACAGGTGCATATCAAAACAATATCGCTGTTAAAGTATATTTAATAGCATAAACTATTAAACCCTAAAAAAGGTATGTGTAAAAAGGTATGCACACGCATCATTATATTGCTTTTTTCGTATCTGCCAATAATTGTACACGCTCAAAAAGCGCCACCTGTTCCGCCGCCTTTCAGGGTTGATAATCTGATTTGCGAGTATAAAATAAACCCAATCTCTATAGATGTGGCCAATCCGCGTCTTGGCTGGAAACTAATTACCCGCGACCGAAACGTTCAGCAAGTTGCTTATGAGGTGCGGGTAGGCAGCAATGCTGTGTCACTGTTAAAAGGCAAAGAACTGCTCTGGACATCGGGCAAAGTTGCATCCGGCGAATCGTTGCACGTTTACTATGGCGGCCCTGCACTTGCCTCACGGCAAAAAGTTTACTGGCAGGTACGTATCTGGAATAACAGGCAGCAGGTTACTTCCTGGAGCATGGTTAATTCATGGAAAATGGGTTTGCTTAAACCAACTGACTGGAGCGCTAAATGGATAGAGGATAATTACCTGTCAGATACTACCGGTGGCCCGAGCCCTATGTTCAGGAAAACGTTTAAGCTTGATCATAAAGTGCGCGCTGCACATCTGTACATTACTGCACATGGTTTATACGAAGCACAATTCAATGGTAAACGCATCAGTACAGATTATTTTGGCCCAGGATGGACAAGTTACAATAAACGCCTGCAATACCAGGTATACGATGTTACTGCCGATTTGCTGAAGGGTGATAACGCAGTTGGCGTAACCCTTGGCGATGGCTGGTACCGTGGCTATACCTATAATCGCCGAAAAAATGTTTATGGTACCAAGCTTGGTTTACTGTTTCAATTGGAGGTTGTATATACAAACGGTAAGCGAATACTGATTAATTCCGACAAAACCTGGAAGGTGGCTTACGGCCCAATCCGCTCATCGTCTTTTTTTGACGGCGAGGTTTACGATGCCCGCAAGGAAAAGAAAGGCTGGTCTACCATTGCTTACAAAGACCTAACCTGGGATTCGGTGCGAACCATTGATACCATTAAAGATAATTTAGTGGCCTCGGTTGGCCCTCCTGTGCGCAAGCACGAAATGTTTAAGCCGCTGAAAGTATTTACTACTCCTGCAGGTGAACATGTGGTTGATTTTGGTCAAAACCTGGTTGGCTGGGTACAATTTAAACTGAAAGCCAAAGCAGGCGATACTATAAAGCTTTTTCATGCCGAGGTTTTGGATCAGAAAGGAAATTTCTACACCAAAAACCTGCGTACTGCAAAACAGGAAAATACTTATATTTTCAAGGGGGACAGCGTTGAGACTTTCGAGCCGCATTTTACCTTTCAGGGTTTCAGGTACCTAAAGGTAGAAGGCTACGACGGTCAACTGGATTCGACAAATGTGGTAGCCAATGCTGTTTACTCAGATATGGCGCAAACGGGGATGTTTTCAACCTCCAACCCGCTTATTAACCAGTTACAGCATAATATCCAATGGGGGCAAAAAGGTAATTTTATTGATGTGCCTACCGATTGCCCGCAGCGTGATGAACGTATGGGCTGGACGGGCGATGCACAGGCCTTTTGCCGTACGGCCACCTTTAATATGGACGTAGCCGGTTTTTTTACTAAATGGCTGAAAGATCTTTCGGCCGATCAGCATAAAAACGGGGCTGTACCTTATGTGATTCCTGATATGCTGGACAGTGCTTCGGCTGCGGCTTCGGGTTGGAGCGACGTGGCTACCATTGCTCCCTGGAATATTTACCTCGCCTATGGCGATAAGCAGGTTTTGGAAAATCAATATCCAAGCATGATATCCTGGGTGGGATATATTACCCGCCACACCCGCAACGGCCTTTGGGACACCGGTAACCACTTTGGCGACTGGCTGTTTTACGCAGGTACCGACTATGCCGACGGTGCCGCCCTTACCGATAAAAATCTGATAGCCCAGGCATTTTATGCTTACTCTACCCAACTGGTTATCAATGCTGCTACCATATTGGGTAAGCAGGATGATATTAAAAAATACACCGATTTGCTGGCCGATATCAAAAAGGCTTTCCTGGCAGAATATGTTACGCCTAACGGGCGCATGATCTCCGGCACGCAAACATCTTACGTACTTGCACTGAATTTTGATCTGCTGCCCGAAAACCTGCGCGAATCAGCAGCCAAAAGGCTGGTAAACAATATTGAGGATTATGACGAACACATTACAACAGGCTTTTTAGGCACACCCTACATCTGCCACGTGTTAAGTCGTTTCGGTCACACCGATATCGCCTATGACCTGTTGATGAAGGAGTCATACCCCTCATGGCTTTATCCCGTAAAAAACGGGGCTACTACTATATGGGAGCGCTGGGATGGTATAAAACCCAACGGCACCTTTGAAGACCCGGAGATGAACTCCTTTAACCATTACGCTTATGGAGCTATAGGCGATTGGATGTACCGTGTTATTGCAGGCATCAATACCGATGAGGCTGCTCCGGGTTTTCATAAAATCAATATCTTTCCGCATCCCGGTGGTAAACTCACCAATGCCAATGCCGAGTTGGAAACCCTTTATGGCAAAGTAAAATCGGCCTGGAGCATTGACAATGGTATTTTTACACTTGATATCATAGTGCCGCCAAATACCACTGCCACGATCACCCTGCCGGCTGTTGATGGTCCGGTTACTGAAGGTAATATTGATATCAACACCAATAAAGATATTGCCAACATCAAACCAGTTGGCGGCGATATGCAGATGGATGTTGGCTCGGGCACTTACCAGTTTAAATATATCTTAAAAACGCATAAAAAGTAGCTAAGGGCATTATTACACATGGCAACAACGGTAGTCAATCAGCAGGGGGCATTTAAAGATATAGGTAACGTAAAGGCCAACCGCCCGAGGCTGCTTTCGCTTGATTTTTTCAGGGGATTTACTGTAGCTGCCATGATCCTGGTAAATGATCCCGGCGATTGGGGGCATATTTACTGGCCGCTTGAACACTCCAAATGGAACGGCTGTACCCCAACCGACTTGGTATTTCCTTTCTTCCTGTTTATGGTAGGTGTATCCATTGTATACGCAATGGAAAGTAAAAAGGCGGATACTGCAAACCATAACAAATTACTGCTATTTATTTTAAGACGCACGCTGATTATCATAGCGCTCGGCGTCTGTCTACCATTGATCAACGATTTTCAATTCGCGCATCTGCGTTTTCCCGGTGTGTTGCAGCGCATCGGGCTCGTATTTGGCATAACTGCTTTACTGTACGTTAAAGCCGGCATCCGTACACAGGTAGTTATTGCTGTAAGCTGTCTTATCGGTTACTATTTATTAATGACGCTGGTACCCGTCCCTGGATTCGGAACGCCTAATCTGGAACCGGCTACCAATTTAGGAGCCTGGATCGACAGATCGGTATTTACCGAAAACCACCTCTGGGGTTCATCCAAAACCTGGGATCCGGAAGGTTTACTCGGCACAATTCCCTCTGTTGCAACTTGTTTATTAGGGGTATTCACCGGCACCTGGCTTAAAACCGGCAAATTTAAAACCAGTACCGATCTGTTTAAAATGATGGGCGTGGGTGTTGTATTGATCGTGCTGGCCTTGATCTGGAATATATTCTTTCCTATCAACAAACAACTGTGGACAAGCTCATTCGTATTGCTTACTGCAGGATTAGCTATTAATATCCTGACGCTTTCCTATTGGTTTATTGATATCAAAGGGAATAAAGCCTTACTGCCGCCATTTTTAGCTTTTGGCCGCAATGCTATTGCCGCTTATGTTTTGGCCGATATTATCCCGGCTGTAATAGCCGCTATTCCTGTGGGTAAAACCAATTTATGGTCGTTTACTTACAATAATGCGTTTGTGCCGTATCTGTCACCCGAGAATGCTTCGTTGGCGGGTGCTATCTTAACTGTGCTGATCATTTTTATCCCGGTTTGGATCCTATATAAAAAGAATATCACTATCAAGGTATAGCCTTGTTCATTATCTCCTGAAATGAAGAAAATACTATCGTCAAAATATATTATTCTATCCGTCTCGCTGCTTTTATCAGTAATAACAGTAAAGGCGCAGTTTCATATTATCCCGCAGCCGGTAAGCTTGAAAGGCGGCAAGGGTAGTTTTATCCTGAGTAAGAACGCTGTGATTGGGGTTAATAAAGAGACCGAGCCGATAGGTAAATACCTGCAGGATTATCTTAATCAAAATTATGGGCTGCAAACTACGGTGAAGGTTTTTGATAAGATCCCGGCTAATACGGCTATCAGGTTAAACAATGTTTGGTCGAACGCGGAAAGTGCCTATACCATGCACGTAACCCCGGCATCAATAAGTATCAGCGGTAATGGAGCAGGGGTGTTTTACGGCGTACAAACATTGATTCAATTGTTGCCGACGGATAAAAGCCCGGTATTGAAAATAAGTGCATGTACTGTTGCCGATCAGCCGCGTTTTGGATGGCGTGGGTTAAGTTTGGATGTAAGCCGTCATTTTTTTACTGTTGATGAGGTGAAAAAGTATATTGATGTAATGGCACATTATAAGCTTAATACGTTTCACTGGCATTTAACCGATGATGAAGGCTGGCGTATCCAGATTGATAAATATCCCCGGCTAACTGAAGTGGGTTCAAAGATCAGTTATTACGCCAAGCGGGGTGAGTTCCGTAAGCTGGACAACCTGATTGATGATGGCCGCGATGGTTTTTATACCAAGGATGAGATAAGGGATGTGATCAAATACGCGCAGGACAGGTTTGTAACCATCCTGCCCGAAATTGAGATGCCGGGCCATAGCGAGGCTGCTATTTTTGCATATCCTCAGCTGGGCTGCCAGGACTCGACGGGAGCCAAACATCGGGTACGAATGCTCGACCCAAGTGAGTACACTTTCAAATTTATGGAGGATGTGCTGACTGAAGTGATTGCCTTGTTCCCGAACCAATACATTCATATTGGTGGTGATGAGGCGGAGATGGTAGACTGGCTGAAAAGCCCGACCGCAGTCGCCCTCATGAAACGTGAGCACTTGAAAAGTGAAAAAGAAGTTCAGAGTTATTTTATTAAACGAATAGAAAAATTTCTGCTTTCGAAAAATAAGCGACTGGTAGGCTGGGACGAGATCTTGCAGGGCGGTCTTGCGGAATCGGCCACGGTAATGAGCTGGCAAGGAGAGGCCGGTGGAATAGCAGCCGCCAAAATGCATCACCACGTGGTAATGACACCTTTACCATACATGTATTTCGACGCCCCGCAAGCCAATGAAGACCTGGAGCCGATAGGCTGGAACCCGCCGGTTACCTGGCAAATGGTTTACAACTACGAACCGCAATCAAAAGAACTGACCAATGCCGAGGCCGAATATATTTTAGGTGCGCAAGGCAATATCTGGAACGAAAAGGTGCCTAACGCGCAGCACCTGCAATACATGGTTTATCCCCGTGCCCTTGCCGTAGCCGAACTCACCTGGAGCCCCAAAAGTGAAAAGGACATTGAACGCTTCGGCTGGAAAATGAAAAACCAGTATGGTTTATTTAAGCTATGGAATTTCAATGCCCGCCTGCCCGATATTGATGGGGTTGATAACGTTATTACCAATAAAAGCAGGTTTAAACTAACTTTGAATTATCCATTGAAAGGTGCTACAGTTCGTTACTCGCTAAACGGCAAAATGCCGGATAATAATAGCCTGGCTGTGCCTTTTCCGGTAAATATCAATGTACCTTTAAAAGATAGTATCGGCTTAAGAACATTTACCACCTGGACATTGAATGATCAGCACATTCGCCAAACAGCCAATATTAAGCGTGTGAGTATCAAGCCTGCACACGAAAAAGTAGCTAAGCTGAAACCCGGCATGGCCTATGAGGTTTTTAAAACCGGGGAACGTGATATAGCCAAACTGCAAGATGAAAAGCCGGCAGAAATGGGTGAAACAAACCTGATAGTTCCTGTGAAACCTGTTAACGAAGGCTTAATTAATTGGGTGAAAATTAAAGGCTTTATTAAGATAGATAAGGAAGCGGATTATGAACTAACTACAGGTTTTGAGGTTAGTCCGGCTTTGTTTTTGGATGAGGTGCCGGTGATAAAAATGGGGATGAATACATATGTTGAACCGCAAAAAGCATTGTTACACTTGAAAAAGGGCGTATATGCTTTGAGGGGCCATTACATTGCTGATAAAGCCAACGAAAACCAAACCCTGATAGAATTGAAGATTGCGGGAGGGGAAAAGCTTTATCCTAAGTTTTATTTGATGCATTAAGCAAGGAATTTGTAGAGACGCATCACATGCGTCTCCTTTAGGACGAGAAACTGTGTTTGCCCTTGTGATTTGCATGGGGTAGACGCATGTGATGCGTCTCTACATTGAAAAATGAAAATCTTTACACCTATGCAAAAGAAATTATGCTTACTCATCGCGTTTGCTTTTGTAATAAAAACGGCCGGCGCGCAGGTTTATAAAGATCCTAAAGCACCCATAGCTGAGCGGGTAAAAGACCTGCTAAGCCGCATGACGCTGGAAGAAAAGGTAGGCCAGATGAGCATGAACTCCTTAAAGGGCTCCATGCAAAACCCAATTGCTTATGGCGTGTGTGAAAGCCCTTTTACCAATATCAACGATATTACAACGCTATCCATCGCCGCAAAAAAGTATGCTAAAGAAAAAACGCGCTTAGGGATCCCACCCATACAAATAGGCGAATGCCTGCACGGGCAACTGGCAGCAGGTGCAACCATTTTTCCGCAGGCGATAGCACAAGGGAGCACCTGGAACCCGGCGCTGATCGAAAAAATGGGATCGGTTATAGCTTACGAAGCATCCGCGTCGGGAGTTGACCAGGCGCTTTCACCGCTGTTTGATCTGATCCGCGATCCGCGTTATGGCCGCAATGAAGAGTGTTATGCCGAAGATCCATACCTTGTAAGCCGTATGGGTACTTCATTTGTGATCGGTATGCAAGGTGATCCATTGCAAACAAAAAATGGTATAGGAAAAGATAAAGTGATGTGTACAGCCAAACATTTTGCAGCTTACAGTATTCCGGTAGCAGGTATTAACCTGGCCCCGGCATCGGTAGGGGAGCGTGAGTTAAGATCGATGTTTTTGCCGCCCTTTAAAGATGCTGTGCAGAAGGCAAATATTTATGCGGTAATGCCTGCTTACAATGAAATTGACGGTGTGCCCGCACATGCCAATCATTTCCTGCTGCAAACCATTTTAAGGCAGGAATGGGGCTTTGATGGCTACGTTTTTTCAGATTATGAAGGCCTTAAACATTTATATACTTTTCACCATATCGCCAAAGATGCTGAAGGAGCAGCACCCATCGGCCTGAGCGCCGGGGTGGACCTCGAAGCCCCAAGTTCAGATGTATATGGCAAACTGATCGGCCTTGTAAAGGAAGGTAAAGTAAAAGAAGCACAAATTGATAGTGCCGTTGCCCGCATCCTTACCATAAAATTTAAAGCAGGTTTGTTTGAAAAGGGACTTCCCGATATCTCGGCATTAAAAAAACGGGTGCATACACCGGATCATATCGCCCTGTCGCAACAAATAGCCGAGGAATCTATCATCCTGCTCAAGAATGAAAAACAGCTTTTGCCGCTCAATATGAACAACCTGAAATCCCTCGCTGTAATAGGTCCTAATGCTAACCAGGTTCAATATGGCGATTACAGTTCAACCCGCGATAGTCGTTCGGGTACAACTGTGCTTAACGGCATTAAACAATTGGTTGGCAATAAAGTGAAGATCAATTACGCTAAAGGTTGCACGCTTTCCGGTTCGGACAAAAGCGGCTTTTCTGAAGCTGTTGCAATAGCAAGGAACAGTGATGCTGTGGTGGTAGTTTTAGGCACAACCAGCGTAGTATTCTCTGGTGTAGGCTGGAATGGCCACGCGCCCGAAAGCGAACCTAAAGATCCATTTACCTGCGGCGAGGGTTATGATGTTACAGACATTAATCCCGATGGCGTACAGCGGGAGTTGTTACAGGCTGTTTATAAAACTGGTAAGCCTGTAATCCTGGTGCTGGTGCATGGCAGACCGCAAAGCATCAGTTGGGAAAAGGAAAATATCCCGGCTATTGTGGAGGCATGGTACCCCGGAGAAAGGGGAGGTAACGCCATTGCCAATATCCTGTTTGGGAAGGTGAATCCATCGGGCAGGCTTACGGTGTCTATCCCGCAATCAACCGGGCATATTCCCGTGTTTTATAATCATGTGGCGTCCAATAAAGGCTTCTATCATAATCCCGGCTCACCCGAAAAACCGGGTCAGGACTATGTTTTTTCTTCGCCCGATGTGCTGTTCCCTTTTGGTTATGGTTTAAGTTATACTACGTTTAAATACAGTAATATGCAGGTTTCGGCGGCATCGTTCGGTAAAAACGAGGCGGTAACTGTTTCGGTAGATGTTACCAATAGCGGCAGTATGGCAGGTAAAGAAGTTGTACAGATGTATCTGGGTAACAAAGTAAATTCGGTAACCACTCCGGTGATGGCGCTCAAAGGTTTTGACAAAGTCAGTCTTAAACCCGGCGAAACCCAAACGGTAAAATTTATGGTAAAACCTGAAGATCTTGCCATCTGGAACAACCAAATGAAGCTGGTTACCGAACCCGGTACATTTGATGTAATGATAGCGCGTTCGGCCGAAGATGTAGTGCTTAAAAAAACGTTGGAATATAAAGAGTAACAGATCATGAGAAAGCTGATTGCCATTTTATTTGTGTCGATTTTGGGTGTAGAGGCTAATGCTCAATCGTATAATAAATATATAAACACATTCATTGGCACATCTGCAACGGGCCACACTTTTCCGGGGGCTACAGTTCCCTTTGGCATGGTACAGCTCAGCCCCGAAACCGGCAATTTCGGCTGGAATTATTGCTCGGGCTATCGTTATGAAGATACGGTGATCACCGGCTTTGCGCATACCCATCTGAGCGGTACCGGCGGCGTTGACCTGGGCGATGTGTTGTTCTTCCCATTTCAGGGTAAAGAGCCTCAAAAGTTTCAAAGCAAATTTTCTCATCAGCAGGAAAAAGCCTCACCGGGTTATTATGAGGTGTTTTTGAGTGATAATAATATCAAGGCCCAACTCACGGCCTCGGCACATACCGGTTTACACCGATATACTTTTACTAATGCAGGTAAAGCCCACCTGCTTGTTGATATGCAAAGCGGTCTGGTGGAGAGCGCCGAACAACTGGCCGAACATGTATCTGACGGGGAGATCACCATCAACAGCAAAACAACCATCAGCGGCTATGCTTTCACAAGTCAGTGGGTTGATAAAAAGGTATACTTCACCGCTATATTTAACCGACCGTTTACCGGTCACCATTTTATTGATGGGGATAATAAACGCCGCCTGGTGCTGGATTTCGACCTGAAATCCGGTGAAGGTGTTGAAGCAAAAGTCGGCATTTCGGGCGTAAGCATTGCCGGAGCCCGTAAAAACCTGCTGGCCGAAACACAGCATAAAACCTTTGAACAGGTAAAAGCCGAAGCTGCCCGAACCTGGGAAAGCAACCTCGGCAAACTTAAAGCCCAAGGGACAGAAAAGGAGAAGATAGCTTTTTATACCAGCCTGTACCACGCCCTGATCCAACCAAATAATATTGCCGATGTTGACGGCCAATACCGTGGAGCTGATAGCCTGGTGCACCGCTCGGCTGATAAAGTGTTTTACTCCACGTTTTCTTTATGGGATACTTATCGGGCAGCCCATCCATTGTATACTATTATATGTCCTGAAAGGGACGGACAAATGGTTGAGAGCATGTTACAACACAACAATGTTGCCGGTATGCTGCCCATCTGGACGCTGTGGGGGAAGGAAAGTTACGCAATGATCGGCAACCATGCTGTACCTGTAATTGTGGATGCAGTTCTGAAAAGGATCAAAGGATTTGACAAGCAAAAGGCTTTTGCGGCCATTAAAAATACACTCACGCATAATAAAAATCCTAAATACGATTGGAGCCTGTACATGCACTACGGCTATCTGCCATCAGACACCGTAAAACGTGAAGCTGTTTCCCGTACTTTAGAAGCCGCTTATGACGACTGGTGTACCGCCCAACTGGCCAAAGCGCTGAACAAGCCAAATGACTATGCATATTTCATTAAACGCTCGCAGTTTTATAATAACCTGTTTGATAAAAGCACCCGGCTCATGCGCGGCCGCAAATCAAAGGGCGAATGGGTGATGCCCTTTGCCAACCTGGATAGCGGTCAACTGGCTATAGGCGGCGATTATACCGAAGGTAACGCCTGGCAATATACGTGGCAGGTACAGCACGATATTCCGGGTTTAATTAAATTGATGGGTGGCAAGAAGGCGTTTTCAGGCAAGTTGGATTCATTGTTTACTATGGATTCGAAAGTGTTTGGCAAAGGTTCAACACTTGATGTTACCGGGTTGATAGGGCAGTACGCGCATGGCAATGAGCCCAACCATCATGTAGTTTATTTGTATACACTTGCCGGTAACCCGGCTAAAACACAGGAACTGGTAAGGCAGATAGCCGATCAGTTTTATGTGAACAAACCCGATGGTCTTTCGGGCAATGATGATTGCGGCCAAATGTCGGCCTGGTATATTTTTACGGCAATGGGCTTTTATCCGGTTAACCCGGCAGACGGGCGGTATGTTTTTGGCGCACCATTGTTGGATAAAGTGAGTATTGCTTTGGCGGGCGGAAAAAGCTTTGTGATTGAGGCCAAGAACTTATCCGGAAAAAATAAATATGTGCAAAGTATCAGCCTGAATGGTAAGCCTTATACCAAAGAATATATTACCCACAAGGATATTATGAACGGCGGGAAGCTGGTGTTTTTGATGGGGGATCAGGCGAAAGCGCCGGTGTATTAAAAAACATTGCAAGTTCAAGCGTCCACACTATGGCCGTTAACTTAAGATGAAAAAAGTGTGGACTTGAGCGATTCCCCTCTTGAGAGGGGCGGAGAGGTGTGTTTCTGCTTTGATAAGGCTTGTAGCAGAAACACACCCCTGCTACCGCTCGTTCCTCCGCGCCCTATTGTGTGGACACGTCTTTAAAGAATTGTCATTTCGATAGAGCAGCGGCGGATTAAGTGATGGGGCGAAAGAGAAATCTTCTACATCAGGCTCTAAAACTACACTGTAAAAGCAGGGCGTAGAAGATTTCTCCTCACCTCTGGCGCACAAACCCCACTCTTGGCTCGTCGAAATGACATTTTTTTCTATCAATGATAAGATTAAAAAGATGTGTCCACACGATAGCTCTCGAGAGAGGATTTTAAAAGCTGTATTGTACGTAAGCTTAGATACCTGAACCTGCGTTATTGCAACAAAACCTGGTATTGATAACCCAATATCAGCCCAACATTCACACTCTCTACAATCTTCCATTCCTTCAACTCTTTAATAAACTCCGGTTTTTCAAAACCCGAATCAAGGGCCGCCTGTGTATAAAAATCAGACTTAAGTGGATGCGTAGGTGAACATCCATTAAATAGATAACCGAAGGCTTTTTTAGCCAATATGGCTTTACTGATGCCGATACAGTCATCCAAATGGATCAGGTTCACAGGCGCATCTCCATTGGGGATGGCCTTTTTGCCCGCGAAAAACCTGCCCGGGTTACGTCCGGGGCCGATCAATCCCGCAAAGCGGATAATGGTTGTTTTAAAGCTATTTTCGGTACGGAAAAGGTTTTCTGCTTCGAATAATACCCGGCCTGCTTCGGTATTGGGTTGAGGATCGGTTTCTTCATTCACATGTTGATTGCTATCGGCATAAACCCCTGTGGAACTGATGAATACCACATTTTGTATAGCAAACTGTTTTATGACATTGATAATGCCTTTAACCTTCTCTATAAAAACAGCCCCTTCACCGCTACGGCTTTTGGGAGGAATAGCTATCCACAAAGCATCGCAATCAAAAAAATCAGCGTTATATATTTCTTCTCCCGGCGAAAAGTTTACAATATAAGGCTCAATACCCATCGTGGCCAGGTCGCTAAGTTTAGCCGCAGAAGTTGTTGATCCCTTTACCTGCATACCATCGGCAACTAATGCTTTACCTAATGCGCTGCCGTACCAGCCGCAGCCTAAAATACTGATCTTCGTTTTACCGGGCATGTTATAAAATAATGCTTTGGCGCAAAGGTAATTAAATATTGATATGGCGTTTGGTTGCCGGTAATGTGCTTTTGTTTTAAACTTTTTGGGTGTAACGGGCGTTATTGGTTTATGAAGAAAGAGATCATTGCAACCTCTGTAGCATTAGGTTTAACAGCTTTGGCCTTACAAGCTGCGCGCTGCAAGCCGCTAGAAACTGTTCCTTATGTAGATTTGAAAAAATATGTCGGCTCCTGGTTTGAGATTGCGGCTTTCCCGCAATGGTTTGAATCGGGATGCACTTTTACCTCTGCGGCCTATGGTTTAGCCAAAGACGGCAGCATCATAGTTAAAAATCGTTGTATCAAAGAAAATAAGATAAAAATTGCCGAAGGGCGCGCTGTGGTTGCCGACAGAACAAGCAATGCAAAATTGGAAGTTCAGTTTCAGTGGCCGTTTAAAGGTAAATATTGGATCATAGCCCTGGCCGATGATTACAGCTATGCTATGGTGGGACACCCCAACCGCAACTATTTATGGATTTTGAGCCGCCGTTCAACGTTGGATGAACAGATTTATAATCAATTAGTGGTGCAGGCTGCAGGGCAGGGATTTGATGTACGTAAGCTGGTAAAAACGGTGCAGGTGTGAATCAGAATAGATAAATATGTCATTGCGAGCGATAGCGTGGCAATCGCGTACTATACAGAGCAGCTATGCTTCCGTGCGATTGCTTCGTCGTTCCTCCTCGCAATGACATAAAAAGAGTATTACTTAATCTCCTTTATCTTAATAACCAGTTTCTTCACTTTATCATAGCCGTCAACCTTCATGTTAGGGCGGTGACCATCGCTTGGGAAAAACAGGAAAAACTCGTCGGGCGTGGCGGTAAAGTATTTACCATCTCCGCTGTAATTGGCAAAATCTTTTTCCGGATCGTAAGGTTTGGTAATCATCAGGCTTTCAATAGGGGCCACGCCAATCTTTTCTTTGCCTTTAATTACATATTGCAGGTCGATATAGTTTTGATGCGATTCCCATAGGGCATGTTCAGGCTCTTTTGACGGGCCTTCGGTTATCATGGCATAAACATTATCGCCATCTAAGGGATATTTGCCCGGTTCAATCTGTTCAAGGTTGCGTTCGCGAAGAAACTCAAACGCTTTATCCCAGGCAGCTTTATTGGCAGCATATTGTTTAGCAAACTCAACATTATTTGTTAATGAGTTTAACTTTAGTTTTAAACCATTGGCCCAAACACGGTCTTTAACCCAGGCTTTAGCACTTTTAGCAGTGATCTCCTGCTGTTGAGCCGAAGCACCGGCAGCCGTAAGCGAAAAAAGAATTACCAACATGATATTTTTATAAGTTGTTAAATGTTTCATGGTTTTAGTTATTTATCGGGTTATTGAATTGGTAACACAGCCAACTGCTGCGGTTAAGGTATTCAATTATACAAGCTTAAATAAATAAAACAATATACTAACCGTTAAATATTTACTTTAACGTTATAGTTTCATTTTTATTAGTGCTAAGGTACGGCAGATAAACTATAACGTTGAAGTGAAAATAAGGATTAAATGGTTTTTGAAATCGTTTTTAAGGTTGTAGAATTGTAGTTATTAATCAGTATATTATAAAACAACATTTGCTTTGAAAACAATACACAGTGTCCACCCTTCGGATTTTAAAAGCTACGATACTACCACCATACGCGAACGGTTTTTGATAGATAAACAGGTACAGCCCGACGAAATCAATTGCACCTACACCCATTACGACAGGATGATTGTAGGCATGGCTAACCCGGTAAGCAAAACACTCGAACTGCCAAACTATCCAAATCTGCGTGCCGATTATTTTTTAGAACGCCGCGAGATCGGGATCATTAGCGTGGCCGGAGCCGGCGTGGTAAAAGCCGATGAACAAGTTTTTGAAGTGAACAAGCTCGACTGCCTCTATATTGGAAAAGGAACTAAAAGCGTGACTTTTGAAAGTGCTGATCCATCAGTACCTGCCGTGTTTTACCTGCTATCATCACCTGCGCATGCGGTATACCCAACAACCCTGCTTACCCATGCCGATGCGGTTAAAGTTGAGCTGGGTTCGGTGGCTACTGCAAACAAACGCACCATCAATAAATATATTCACCTGGAAGGTGTACGGAGCTGCCAACTGGTGATGGGTTTAACCATACTGCATGAAGGTAGTGTTTGGAATACCATGCCGGCGCACGTGCACGACAGGCGTATGGAAGCTTATTTCTATTTCGATGTGCCGCAGGGGCAAAAGATCTTCCATTATATGGGCGAGGGGCAGGAGACAAGGCATATTACCATGGATAATTATGATGCCGTGGTGTCGCCGCCATGGAGTATCCATTCGGGCAGTGGTACGTCAAACTATAGCTTTATTTGGGGTATGGCTGGTGAAAACCTCGACTATACCGATATGGACGCGATAGCCATAACTGATCTGAAATAATCATACATCAACAGAAAACATAAATAAGTGGATAATCAATTTTCATTAGCCGGTAAAGTAATTGTAGTAACCGGCGGAACAGGCATATTAGGAAAAGCATTTATTGACGGTATTGTTGAAGCCGGCGGTGCGGTAGGCATCCTTGGCCGTAATGCTCAAGTGGCCGAAGAGCGCGCCAATGCAATAAACGCCGCGGGCGGTAAAGCCATAGCGCTGGTTGCCGATGTAATGAACGAGGCCGAACTGGTAGCAGCCAAGGATAAATTACTGGCTGCTTTTGGCAGGATAGATGGCCTGGTGAACGGTGCCGGAGGTAATATGCCCGAAGGCGTTTTGCAGCCCGACGAGGACATTTTTAAAATGAGTATCGACGGGATGAAAAAAGTGATGGACCTGAACCTTTGGGGTACACTGATCCCTACGCAGGTTTTCGGCGAGGCTATTGCCAAAACGGGTAAAGGCAGCATTGTTAATATTTCGTCGATGAACAGCAAACGGGCCATAACCAAAGTGTTAGGTTATAACATGGGCAAAGCCGCGGTTGATTGTTATAACCAGTGGTTTGCGGTAGAGCTGGCTAACCGTTACGGCGACAGCATCCGGATGAATGCATTGGCACCCGGTTTTTTCCTTACCGAACAAAACCGCAACCTGCTTACCAAACCCGAAGGTGGTTATACCCAAAGGGGTGAACTGGTGATCAAACAAACACCGTTTAAACGTTTCGGCCAGGCCGATGAGTTGAAAGGCGCATTGGTATGGTTATTAAGTGATGCCTCTGCATTTGTAACCGGTTCGATGATTTGCGTTGATGGCGGGTTTTCGATTTTTGGGGGAGTATAAAGAACTAAAAATAAAAACGTCGTCATCCCGAACTTGTTTCGGGCTCCCACATGCAAGGTTATCGTCAGGCTTAGCGAGTGGGGTGTTGAAACAAGTTACCCATGACATAATAAATGAAGGATGTTCCCGTCAGCAGGTAAGCTTCGGGTGAAAGCGGGCAGAACAATGTCCCATCAGGGTCTCTCGCAGAGGACCCTGATGTATACGCCAAGCTGATTCGCTGTTCTGAATATCCTGGTAGACATTTAGAACGCAGTGAACCTCAGGGTCCTCTGCGAGAGACCCTGAGGGAACATGAACAAGCTGCAAAACTGAACCCGGATAGAAGTGTTCAGTTTTTCAAAAAACAGGGTGTTCAATTTTTGATCTTGTGAAAATGTAACTTATTGATTATTAATG
The DNA here is from genome assembly GCF_047324315.1 of Mucilaginibacter sp. Mucisp86. Taxonomy (NCBI): domain Bacteria; kingdom Pseudomonadati; phylum Bacteroidota; class Sphingobacteriia; order Sphingobacteriales; family Sphingobacteriaceae; genus Mucilaginibacter; species Mucilaginibacter sp. Mucisp86. The sequence goes on along the minus strand of NZ_CP168503.1, from coordinate 909,919 downwards.
TATATGCGTTCATTTCTGCTAAGGAAATGATTTTTACTGAAGTTAACTTGTTGATTATCAGTATTGTTTTTTTTTGAAAATAAGTGCGAGTGTTTACGCTTAAAAAAATTGAACACCTTGAAAATAGATAAGAAAAGTGAAGTCTCTGGTGATAACACCTACCATAGGCTAACCAAATAATAAACCTACTATGAAACTAAGATCATCACTTATCGCCCTGTTCTCCCTTGCCAGCTTTGCCGCAAGCGCCCAAACCGTAACGCTCGATTATTACTTTAATCACGAAGTACATAAAGGCGCAAACGGGCAACCGGAACGCTTCCATTACCTTTGGGATGAAACAGATAACAATGGTTTCAAGATTTTTGGCGAGGCTTTTACAAGCAGGGGAGCCAAACTGGACACACTTGGCACGGCTCCAACTTTGGAAAACCTGAAGGGATCATCTGTTTATATCATAGTTGATCCGGATACCAAAAAGGAAAGCCCGAACCCCAACTATATTCAGGAAGACGATATTGAGCAGATAAGCTCATGGGTAAAAAAGGGCGGTGTTTTGTTGATGATGGCAAACGACAGTGTGAACGTGGAGCTGCCACACTTCAATAACCTCGCCGCCAAATTCGGGATGCATTTCAATAATGATCTGCAAAACCATGTAATAGATGATGCTCATTTTGAGGATGGCGCTGTTTACGTTAAAAATAATCCTGTACTTAAAACAGCGACCAAAGTTTTTATGAAAGATGCCTGTTCAATAGGCTTAACTGGAACTGCTGTACCTGTGCTTAAAAACAAAGAAGGGGCAACCATTATAGCATCTGCCAAATATGGCAAAGGAACTGTGATAGCTGTTGGTGACCCATGGTTGTATAATGAATATGTGAACGGCAGGTTGCCTGCGGGGTATGAGAATGATAAGGCTGTGAATGATGTAGCGCAATGGCTGTTAAAGCAGGCGAAGAAGTAATTGAGCCGGTTCCGAAAAATATTAAAATGTCATTTCGACTGAGCAGGAGGGGTATGAGCTCCGACTGGCGCAAGTCTTGTGTTTGGGGCGATGAGCGCGGCTGACTTGTGCCTCTCTTGTTACAGATTGCACGGCACAAGTGAGCACCCCTCCAGCCAACCACACAACACTTGCGCCATTGGGGGAGAGTTCGTATGGCAAGTTTAAAAACGAGAAAGCCGGATAGCTTAACTACCCGGCTTTTTTCTTTATAGAAATAAGCTTACAAAGCCTTCTCCTTTGGCACAAAATCATTCATTACTGCTTCACGGATCAATGCCGGCGGCAGGATGCCTTGCGACAGGATGAAATCATGGAAATGCAAAGCATTGAATTTGCTGCCTAAGGCGGCTTCCGTGTCCTTGCGCAGGGCTATCATCTTGGTAAATCCATAAAAATAGCTGTTAGCTTGGCCCGGGGCGTTAATGGTATACCGTTCAACTTCCTGGCGGGCAAAAGCGCGCGATTGTACCACATCGTTCATCAGTACGTCAAGTGCCTGCTGCTGGGTGATTTTACCGGCCTGCAATTCGGGATCAAGGAAGGCGCGGGCAGCTCTTAACAGGCGATAATCTAACGATACCAATTGGCCTTCCAACGGCATGTAAGGGCGGGTAATATATTCAGAATATAAACCCCAGCCTTCCACATTGGTTGAGTTAAAAGCATATAGTGCACGGGCTTGGGAAACACCTTCTTCTACCATTTTATCAAATTGTAACTCATGCCCTGGCCTTGCTTCGTGGGCTATGATGGTCCATGAGGCGGCATCAAAAGTAAAGTCGTCATATTTGTCGGTAGCTTTTTCGCCCGGTGATGAAGGCATATTTAAAGGCAGCACAAATACGCCTCGCTGGCCGGTATTATTCAGGAATGGTGGTGGTACCATGTGGGGAGCAGGGCTTTGTGCAGTTTCGGCGGCAGTTGCCAAACGGATAATAGCCGGGCGGTTTGGCAGTGTTACCAGCTGATGTTCACGGATGATACCTTCTATATCTTTCAGATGTTGCTCATACAGTGGAATAATAGAATCACCATGGATCTGCTCTTTTTTAAGCTCGCGGATCACTGCGCGATAATCACTTGATGGTAGGTTGCGTTTTTTGGCTATCTGCTCGGCAATGGGTTTCATTTCATCCTGGATCTGGTTGAACAATGCATGTGCCATTTCAGCTACTTTAGCCGGTGGGATATCAATGCCATAGGCTTCTAAATTCATAGCATACTCTTCCGGAGGTAAGCGGAAGTCTGTACGGGCTTTTACCAATACATTTGCTTTTACCCATTTATCATAATCTTCCAGTTGTTTTTTAAGTGTGGCATAGGGTTGTTCCCAGCCGGTCACCTTGTATTTGGTACAAAGCTCAGCGATACCGCTAACGATGCTTGCATTGCGTGAAAGATCGGTTTCCATACGCTGCTTTGACGGATAGATCATATTTTTGCCTGCCATCTGTTGTTGTACGCGTTCTTTGTAAATGGCCGCCAAAGGTTTGTAGCCTTTTTCCAAACCGGCATATTTACGAATGCGCATTACAGCTGCCTGGCGGCGCGCTTCTGGAGTTTGATCATCAAGCAGCGTTTCCAATCCGCTGTAAATGGTTGATGACGCATTAAGAAATGGTACTTGGCGGCTCAGTTCAAAGTCCTGCTGGCGGAAACCCAGTTTAAGGTGTGTTATAATGATATTGATATCCTGCTGGATAAAGGTGTTTTTTTCGGTTTTAAGAGCTTCGGTAAGTTTGGCAACAACGGCTTCCTCATCCTTACGTTCGGCCATTATGTTTTGCAGGGTTGGCACGGCTATATCGCTGTCATATTCTGCCAGCCCCTGTGACGATCCGTACTCAGGTGAGTATTTTTTGTCCAGATCAATGATGATTTTGGTATACTCGTTTGATTTGGCTACCCAGGCTTTTGTTTCTGCAGACTGCTGGGCTACTGAGTTAAAGCAGATACCGGTCAGCAGCACTAAAAGACCTGTACTTTTTAGTAGGTTTTTGTTCATGGTCAATTTAAATTATGAAGGGCAAGTTAGCTATTTTGACCGGTGATTTTTTTTGATTCCATTGATTTTGACCACTGATTTATTTGATTTCGTTGATTTCGCAGATAATAGCACATTTTGACTTTGTCGCCATCATTGGTGACAATACAATAGGTGTTCGGAAGATGAAATTATCTCTACTTTTTAAATAAAAAAAATATGTCATTGCGAGCGTAGCGTGGCAATCTCGTAGCCAATGCATATCCGCCCTGTATAGTTACGGGATTGCCACGTTGCCCCAAGTGCTCTTGCCCTCGCCGCTCCTCGCAATGACATGGCTTTTTTAACCAGCATTCCCAACCGATCTGAATCTTCCGAACACCTATGGTGACAATACCAACAACGGGACAACGATGGTGCTTAAATGAAACAGCCTGTCTTTTCATAACGAAAAGACAGGCTGAACAGATCAACGCAATCAGCGTAATCAATCAAAGAAATCAACGGTTAAAAGCGGTATCCTAAAGTAAGGAAAGCGTTGTTGTTAGTTTTCTTCAAATCAGCAAACGGACTGGTTGCCCCAACCTCATAAGGGAAGATGGTTTGGTTGCCGGTTACCCTTGCATAGGTAGCATCAATAAAATATGCACCAAAATGAACGCCTATACCGCCGCTAACAGTTTTGATATCGCTGCCCAAATCTTTAATTGGGTTGCCTTGCTGGCTATAACCGCCACGTAAATAAACCAGGCTGTTTACATTAATTTCGGCACCAACGTGCAGGTTCACTGTTGAACGGTAAAGTGATTTGATATCGCTGTTATCGCCATCGGCAGTGTAGCTGTCATTGCTGCTTAAGTGGGTTGTTGTATAATCGATATATTCAACGTCGCCGCTGATAAAACCGTATTTGCCTATAAAGACTGCTGCGCCACCAGCCAGTTTAAGCGGAGTACGCAGGTTATAGCTCAGCTGATATGGATCGGATACGTTGCTATAGCTTTTTCCGCCGGTATATTGTGTGGCAAGTCCTTCGGAATACGAATCGTCAATGTTATAAAACGTGGGTGAAGTAAATACGAAACCTAAGCGTACAGCTTGTACCGGTTTGTAAATAATACCCAATTTGGCGTTGAAGCCCGAGCCTTTGGTACTTTGATCCTGCGCAAAAGTGGATGCAAAATCTACAGGGTTGCCGCCGTTAGTTATAACAGCATTGCCATTTTCGGTAAAGCGGGCATGTGAATTATACCTGATATCGGTAATAGCCAAGCCCAGACCTACATAAAGCTTATTGCTGTAATTGGCACCAAATGATAGGTTAAACTCCGACTGCCCACCGGTGCGGGTAATACCAGCCAGCTGTCTTACCGGAACATTCACTGTGCTTGAATATGAATCTGGGTTAGATGCAGGTCCAAAGTTATCGATCAGGATATGGTCATAAGCCCAGCCATCAAGTCCGTTGGGGTTAACACTGCCATATTGAGATACCTCGCGTTTTGCGATACCCGCGTAGTAATCAGAAATAGAACTTGTTTGGTTTGTGCCGCCATAAGCAACATTTTCATAAAAATTGTTGGTGCGGCTGTAACCCGCTCCGTAGTTAATACTTAGCCAGCCTTTGCTTTTATCCTTGTGCGTAGTATTTAGCTGCTGATATAACACTACCGCCGCATTACTCATGTTTACATCATTGCGGTTTGCGCTGCCTGGCTGCCCAAAAAAGCTTGAGTTTATTTTTGAACCATTGTACTCGGGTGTAAGGCTAACTTCCGAATGGGTAAAAAATCCCAAACCCGCAGGGTTTCCGCTTATTGAGGTCAGATCGCCACCTATGGCCGTACCCGCGTTGCCGATAGCCTTGATGCGTGATGTTGACCCGGTTTGAAAGGTAGAAAACCTGATGGCATCCTGTGAGTATTGAGCAAAGCTATCTTTAGTAATTGCTACTATAGCAATTACGCTTAGTAAATACTTGATTTTCATAAAATTCAGGTAAATAAAATATAAGATTTAGGTTTATGGTCTTGATGGTCTGCCGCCGCCACCTCCGCTGCTGCTGCCGGTGCTGCGTGAACTGCCGCCGCTGCTTGAGCTTGATGATGGTGTATAAGATGGTTGCTGCGATGTACGTTCGACCTGTGGTTGCCTGTAAACAGGCTGTGCATCGCCCCTTGATGGTGCCGCGTCTGTACGTGCAGGACGGGCATAACGGGTACCGTTGTTATTGTAACTGTTGCTCCCATTATTGCTGCTGCCGGTGCTATACGTACTGTAAGTATTTGTGCGGCTGCCGATAGGCCTGTTGCGGCCTCCCGGAATATAACCTATACCCGAAACAGCGCTGCTAACCGGACGATTGCTGCCTGCGAACGGATTGCCATTGCCACGATAAGGTCGCGGCGTGCCTGATGAAGCATATCCGCCGGCATAATACCCGCCATATCCGCCTCCATACCCGCCACCATAATATCCACCGTGCCCCCAGCCGCCATATCCGTAGCCTAAGCCCCATCCGCCGTAATAACCACCATAACCATAACCTAAGCCCAGGCCCCAACCGCCGTAGTAGCCGCCATAGCCTGGCCCCCAGCCGTTGTAATAACCGTCATAGTAGCCTAAACCACCGTAGCCCAATCCATAATTATAATAAGGATAGTTGTTATATGCTGAGTAAAAATCATCATAATAGCCAAAAGGAGAGAAATAACTGAAACGGTTTATCCGCGAAGCGTAATCATCATAATAAAAGTAATCATCGTCGTCATCGCTGTAGCCATCCTGGGCAACCGGAGTTTGGTTGTAGGCCGGCTGCTGTGCATAAACAGGTTCGCTACCCGCTCGCGCGTCAGAAAAATAAACATCGTCGTTACTTTGGTTTGATGCAAGCTTGGTTGTAGAGCAGGAACTCAGCGCCATGGCACCGATAATAAACATTCCTATCGCGATGTTCCGTTTCATATACAGGTAAGTAAAAAGTGCAAGGTCAAATAAGTTTTAAATTTATAAATTTGGCAGCAATATACAACAATTACAGAAGTCCAAATTCTATCCAATCAATATGAGCAAAGGTGTTATTAGTAAAGACGAAGATTATTCGCAATGGTTTAACGACTTAGTAATTAAATCTGACATGGCCGAGTATTCGCCGGTTAGGGGCTGTATGATCATTAAACCCTACGGTTATTCGATATGGGAAAAGATCCAGGCTGTACTTGACGAGATGTTTAAGGATACCGGCCACAGTAATGCGTATTTTCCGCTTTTAATACCCAAGTCTTTTTTTAGTAAAGAAGCCAGCCATGTTGACGGTTTTGCAAAAGAATGCGCTGTCGTAACTCACTACCGCCTCAAAAATGATGGTGAAGGCAATATTATTGTGGATGAAGAAGCAAAACTTGAAGAAGAGCTGATCATCCGCCCAACATCAGAAACCATAATCTGGAACACCTATAAAGGCTGGATCCAATCATACCGCGACCTGCCTATCCTCGTTAACCAGTGGGCAAACGTAATGCGCTGGGAAATGCGCACCCGTTTGTTTTTACGTACCAGCGAATTTTTATGGCAGGAAGGCCATACTGCCCACGCTACAGCTGATGAGGCGATTGCCGAAACCGAGCAGATGCTGAACGTATATGCCGACTTTGCCGAAAACTGGATGGCGCTACCAGTAGTAAAAGGCCGTAAAACGGCTAACGAGCGTTTTGCAGGTGCTTTGGACACCTATTGTATTGAGGCGCTGATGCAGGATGGTAAAGCTTTGCAAGCCGGTACATCGCACTTTTTAGGTCAAAATTTTGCCAAGGCTTTCGACGTAAAGTTCACCAATAAGGAAAATAAAATTGAGCACGTTTGGGCCACTTCATGGGGTGTTTCAACCCGTTTGATTGGAGCACTCATTATGGCCCATAGCGATGATGCAGGTTTAGTGTTACCTCCAAAACTTGCGCCAATACAGGTGGTTGTCGTACCAATTTACAAGCACCAGGAAGAGCTCGACAATATCAGCGCGTACGTTGATTCGTTGAAAAAAGAACTTAAGGCTAAAGGTATCTCTGTGAAATTTGATAACCGCGATACCCATCGCCCGGGAGCTAAATTTGCTGAATACGAACTGAAAGGCGTACCGTTGCGCGTAGCCATAGGCAGCCGCGATATGCAGAACGGTACCGTTGAGCTGGCCCGTCGTGATACTAAAACCAAAGAAACTACCACACAGGAAGGTCTTGCCGGTAAAATAGAAAGCCTGCTTGAAGAGATCCAAAATAACATCTACAAAAAAGCGTTCGATTTCCGTGCTGAAAATACCACTGAGGTTGATACCTGGGATGAGTTTAAACGCCTGTTAGATGAGCAACCGGGTTTCCTGAGTGCTCACTGGGATGGCACATCCGAAACAGAACAAAAAATAAAAGAGGAAACTAAGGCGACAATCCGTTGCATACCTTTGAATAACAAACAGGAAGAAGGTAAGTGCATTTTGACAGGGAACCCTTCAACGCAGAGGGTGTTGTTTGCAAGAGCGTATTAACCCCCCGGCCCCCTGAAGGGGGAGTGTAAGCGTAAATGCCAATTATAATATCCTTCCCTAAGGGATATATAAATGTAAACAGGTTTCATTGTAGGGGATGGGACGCATTCCAAATTCCCCCTTTAGGGGGTTAGGGGGTATGAAATTCGCAACTAAAGCAATACACGCAGGGCAGGAGCCCGATCCAACAACCGGCGCTATCATGACGCCGATATACCAGACTTCAACCTACTGGCAAAAATCGCCGGGGGATAATAAAGGTTATGAGTACTCGCGTGGTACTAATCCAACCCGTAAGGCTTTGGAAGACTGTTTGGCAGCTTTGGAAAATGCTAAGTTCGGTTTGGCTTTTTCGAGCGGTATGGGGGCTACCGATGCGGTGATGAAACTGCTTGCTCCGGGCGATGAAGTGATTACCGGCAACGACCTTTATGGTGGTTCGTACCGGATCTTTACCAAGATCTTTGCTAACTATGGCATCAAGTTCCATTTTCTGGATCTGTCTGATCCGGAACTTGTGCGTGCTCATGTGAATGACAAAACCAAACTGGTTTGGATAGAAACACCTACCAACCCAACCATGCGCATTGTTGATGTGGAAGCCATAGGTAAAATCACCAAAGAAAAGAATTTACTTTTTGTAGTTGATAACACCTTTGCATCGCCATACCTGCAAAACCCTATCGACCTGGGGGCGGATATTGTGATGCACTCAGTAACCAAATACATCGGTGGCCACAGCGATGTGGTAATGGGTGCATTGATGCTGAACGATGAGGAACTTTACAAAAAGCTCTGGTTCATTTACAATGCCTGCGGTGCTACACCGGGGCCAATGGATAGCTTCCTGGTGCTGCGTGGTATCAAAACCCTGCACCTGCGTATGAAAGCGCATTGCGAGAACGGCAGGCAGGTAGCGGAGTTTTTGAAAGATCATCCCAAAGTTGAAAAAATCTACTGGCCGGGCTTTACCGACCATCCTAATCATGACATCGCCAAAAAACAAATGCGCGATTTTGGGGGCATGATCAGTATCGTGCTTAAAGGTGCCGATCTGCAGGAAACTTTTCGCATTGCTTCGTCATTCAAAGTATTTTCATTAGCCGAATCATTAGGCGGTGTTGAATCACTGATCAATCACCCGGTAAGCATGACCCATGGTTCAATCCCTAAAGCTGAACGTGAAAAAGCCGGTGTAGTTGACAACCTGTTGCGTTTGAGTGTAGGTGTTGAGGATATTGAGGACTTGCTGGAAGATATTAAACAAGCGCTGAGCTAAAAAGAAGCCTTTAATCAAAATTTTCTTATGGAGGATTGGATAAAGGAAGCTATTGCGTTTTGGGATGAATGTGAGGTAAAAATAAACCCACCAGCAACTGCCGCTGATTTCGAGAAAGCTGAAACTATTCTAAGTTTTAGCTTTCCTGATGATTTTAAAGCGCTTTATGCTGTTGTAAACGGATTTTACGGGTATGAATGGCAGGAGTATATGTTTTCTTTTTGGTCACTCGATAGGATTATAGAAGAATTTGTCGAAAGCAAGAATAAGAATATTATAGGCTTTTGTGATTTTTTAATAATGAGCCACGTTATTGGCTTTAAGAGAAATACGGTGGGAATTTTTAATGATTATTCAATCGACTGCGAACCTATTGCCCTTACTTTTATGGAAGCAATAGGTATGATAAACAGCGGTTCACGTGAAATATATTAAATGTGAACTTTTCGGCACATGGATATAGAATCTGATAAGAACAATTCTCCCTTTAGGGGGATAGGGAGCGAAGCTCTCAAAGCTTTCCTCGACGCTAAAGTTGCCCAATACAATCGCCCTGAGTTTATTGAGAATGATCCGGTTACCATCCCGCACATATTTAGCAGGAAGCAGGATATTGAGATCATGGGCTTCTGGGCGGCCACATTAGCCTGGGGACAACGGGTTACCATCATCAGGAAATGTAAGGAACTCATCGCCTTAATGGATGGCGCTCCTTATGATTTCATCATTAACCATGAAGAACCCGATCTTAAAAAGCTGCTGAAGTTTAAACACCGCACCTTTAATGATGTGGATACTTTATATTTCATTGCTTTCTTCAGGCAGCATTATGAAAAGTTCGAATCGTTGGAGGATGCTTTTGTGCCCCCCAGCCCCCTAAAGGGGGAGCAAAAGATGCAGGCAGTTGAAATTGCTTTAAACTATTTTCGGTCTTATTTTTTTTCTTTACCTGATTTTCCTCATCGAACTAAAAAGCATGTTTCATCGCCTTCGCAAAAATCAACTTGTAAGCGCTTGAATATGTTTTTACGCTGGATGGTACGTAAAGACGATAATGGTGTTGACTTCGGCATCTGGAACCGTATTAAACCAGCCGACCTGATCTGTCCGCTTGATTTGCATGTGGACAGGGTATCGCGCAAGCTCAACTTGATCAACCGCAAACAAACCGACTGGCAAACTGCCGTTGAATTAACCGAAAGACTCCGCGACTTTGACCCGAACGATCCTGTTAAATATGATTTTGCCTTATTTGGATTGGGGATTGAAGAACGTTGGGGCGTGCAGTTTTAATTTATTTGCTCAATAACACTATGCCTGGTTTAGGCGTTTCAACAAGTTCTGTGCGTACTAATGTTCCGCTATTAAAATAATAGTAATGGTATGATACTGGTTTCATTTGTGCATCTGCCGCAGCTACTCGTCTGTATACGGCGTGTTGTGATGTTTCTTCAACTAATTCCAGGTTGTACTTTTCTGAATTTTTAAACTCACTTTCACTCATCCCGATGGTGTAGTGTTTTACACTGCATCCAGAGAGGAGCAGTAGAATTGACAAGCATATAATTGAGTTTTTTAAGGCAGACATGTGATCAAGTTTATTTTTCGTTATGCAGGTATGACTGTCACGAAAAACAAAGGTTTATCCACTATCTGTTATTTTTTGCGATTATGCTTCCTCCTTAAAATAAACCTTATAGTAATTCATTGCCCGGCCATCATCAAAGCCTTTCTCAATCAACTCCTTATCGCCGTGGATATAGATGTGGAAGTTTTTATCGAGCTTTAACACGCTTTTATAAACACGGGCCTGTTTTTTTACCGCATTTTCTGAAATGATAAAATTATCGGCAATAGGGCTGTCAAACTCTTCCTCATATTGGTTTTTAAAGTTTTTGAACAACTCGATGGCCTGCTCATTGCCAATTACCTCGTTCGAGAACTCTTCCATATCAAAAGTTTCCTTCTCCTTAAAATATTTCATGGAGCGGTTGAGCAGGTCGATCTTATCGGCTTTGCTCATCTCAAATTCTTCATCGATTTTTTCGGTGATAAAGTTTTTGTAAATGCCAAGCGTGTTATTAGTTTGGTTAAAGCTATCGTTACGAATTTTGAGCTGCAGAAAGTCATCTTTCCAGAACCGGGCTGCTTCCTGTCCTGTGTTGGTTTTATCAACCACAACTACCTTATAGCCGTTCTCTTTCTCAATGTTGAAGATCAGTACTCCTTTATCCAGTTTGTTGATGTTGATGGCGTCCTGCTCATAATCAACCTGGAAACCACCTTTATCCGGATAAACTTTTAAATAAGTTTCCTTATTTTCTGATTTGAATATACCGATTGCATCCAGCGGGTTGCCTTCAATTTGTACTTTATTGAAGTAAACCACGTAAAGCTCGCCGCCTTTGATGTTAGGGTGATTGGTAACCTTATACAAATGCTTCGCTATTTTCTCAGATGCCTCATGAAATTTAGTATTGTCATCAAATACCTGCGTAGCAAAGTGATGCAGCTCGTTCAATTCCAGATCGCCGCTACTGTGCATCAGGTGGTAAACCTCATTCGCTTTTTCAAAAGGTTTCAGAAAATACTGCATAAGCAGGTTAGGAATGATCTCATCTTTCAATTCAAGCGGTTGTTCAGACAGGGCATACATCTCTTCCTGCGACTGATTACCAACATGATGTACTGAAATAGTTTCGAGCGAAGCTTCAAAAAAAGTTACCATAATTGGTTGCGAAGGTAAAGATTTTAGTTAATGGTTCATGGATCATAGTTCATGGTATGCCTGCGTTTTTCATGTTCAAGTCATATGGAGATGGATTAGAAGGAGTCGGTGAGAAAAATCACCACGAAATAACGACCTTTGCACTTTGGTAAATTAGGCGAGCTTCGGGCTATGATCTATGAACCATCAACTATCAACTAAAAATGACAGATAATACCGATACCATAGTGGCCCTTGCCACACCAAACGGGTTGGGCGCCATAGCTGTGATCCGCCTTTCGGGCCCGGATGCCATAACCATTGCCAATAGCGTTTTTAAAGGCAAAGACCTGAGCAAACAGGCATCGCATACTATCCATTTTGGAAGCATTGCCGATGGCGAGTTGATTTTGGACGAGGTGCTGGTATCGCTGTTTGTTGGTCCGCGGTCATACACCCGCGAAAATGTGGTAGAGATTTCGTGTCATGCTTCGGGTTATATTATCGAAAGTATCATCAAACTGTTCATCAAAAAAGGTGCACGCTCCGCCAAACCCGGCGAGTTTACCCTAAGGGCATTCCTGAACGGACAGCTTGATTTGAGCCAGGCCGAAGCCGTTGCCGACCTGATCGCTTCTAATTCTAAAGCATCTCAACAGGTGGCCTTACAACAACTTCGGGGTGGTTTTAGTACACAGCTACAAGCCTTGCGTGAGCAGTTGGTAAACTTTGCATCACTCATTGAGCTTGAGCTTGATTTTGCTGAAGAAGATGTAGAATTTGCCAACCGCGACCAACTGAAACAACTGATTCATGAGATCGCTAAAATAGTGGGCAGGCTGATCCAGTCGTTTGAATTGGGTAATGCCATTAAAAATGGCGTCAATACCGTTATCGCCGGTAGGCCGAATGCTGGTAAATCTACCTTGCTAAACGCGTTACTAAATGAGGAGCGTGCCATAGTGAGCCATATCCCAGGCACTACAAGGGATACTATTGAAGAAGTATTAAATATCCAGGGTATCAATTTCAGACTGATAGATACCGCCGGGATCCGTGAAGCCACTGATGCAATTGAACAGATAGGGGTACAACGTACTATGGAAAAGATCAGCCAGTCGGCCCTGTTGGTTTATGTTTTTGACGCAACAGAAATTACCATTGAAGAGCTGAATAAAGATATAGAAAGTCTGCAAAAGCCAGGTATTACCATGTTGGTTGTGGCTAATAAAGCCGATTTGCTAAACCCTGAGCAATTGTCGGCGCTTCCGCATACCGATAGGGCAATCATTATTTCGGCCAAAGAAAAGCGCCATATTGATGAGCTTAAACATAAAATCTACTCATCGGCAGTAAAAGATCAGCTTAGCGGTGATGAAACGCTGGTAACCAATATTCGTCACCTTGAAGCCCTGCAAAAAACCGAAGACGCACTTGTAAGAGTGCTGGGCGGTATTGATGGCAGCATTACATCCGATTTTCTATCAATGGATATTAAGCAGGGGTTACATTATTTAGGGGAGATTACAGGTGTTGTTACAACCGATGATTTGCTGGATAATATATTTAGTAAGTTTTGTATCGGTAAGTGATACACCAAAGTCAACTCTTTTTTATTATCCCAGCATTAAAATTTAGACAATAAAGATATTTGAATTTTACCATCCTCATAACACTTCTAAATGCCCTTATTATATATAAATTTACAGAAATGAGGCCCTGAGCAGCTAACAAAGAAAAATACCGGCACCCTTTCTTAATCCCAATATTTTAGTTTAATAACATATTTTATATTTTCATTGCTTGTAACCGGCTTTGACAAATTTAAAGGATTGTTTAAACGACAATTGTAAACCAATAATAAATAAAGCATAATGCAAACAAAGCAAAGAGCTAATTACGGGGCGAAATCCCTGGTACAGCAAATTGTCGGAACTATAAGTAAGAATATTGACAAAGGTATTTACCGGAAAAATGAAAAGCTGCTGTCAATTAACAGCTACAGCAAACAACACGGTGTAGCAAGGGATACCATTGAAAAAGCTTACATGATTCTTAAGAACAATGGCTATATCCAGTCGGTTTCGGGCAAAGGCTATTTTGTACTTGGTAAGCCGGATGTGAGGATAAAAGTGCTTTTGCTGTTCAATAAGTTAAGCTCTTATAAGAAAACCGTTTATGATACCATCGTACGTACTTTAGGCGATAAGGCCAGGGTCGATCTTCATATTCATCATTACAATCCCGCTTTGCTTGAGGAAAGCATAGATGCTAATTTGGGAAATTACCATTACTATGTGGTAATGCCGCATTTTTTTGACTATAGTAACGAGCAGGAATATCTAAACATCTTAAAAAAGATCCCAATTGATCAGTTGATATTGCTGGATAAAGATTTGCCCAAACTACCCAAGCAATCAGCTGTATTCCAGGATTTTCGTAACGATATCTATGGCGCGTTAAATGTGGTTGCCGACCTGATTTCCAAATATGAAAAATTAATCATCATATATCCCTTGGATCGTCATCATCCGCCTGAAATTAAGGATGGGATCATGCAGTTTTGCGACGAAAACAACAAGAAATTCGAGGTAATAGATGCTTTTAAAGCAGAGGATCTTAAAAAAGGAACTGTTTATATTGCACTTACCGAAAATGATCTGGCCGATTTGATCAAAGGTGCCAGGGCAAGCGGTTATGAATTAGGGAAAGATATAGGGATTATATCTTTCAATGAAACCGTGTTTAAAGAATTATTGGATATTACCGTTATTACCAGTGATTTTGAAGAGATGGGCAGGAAAACGGCCGAATTGATGTTGCAAAATAAAGCGGCTGTTATTAAAAACGCCTTCAAAATCATTATCAGAAAATCACTATAATGAAGCCCTGAGCGTTAGGTAAAATGGCACCTCATAACGCCCAGTGGAGCCATTTTTAATGATCTCCGCAGTCATTTTTCCCATCCGTTCAAAATCTGTTGATATGGTGGTTAAGCCATTCAGGATGATTTTTTTCAGCGGGGTTTCATTGTACGAGATCACGCCAACATCTTTACCTATTTTTAGCTCTGTAGCCAGGATCCTTTCAATCAAAACCACAAGGTCGTTTTCCATCAGGTTAATGAATACATCTCCTTCATTTATCGGTTCACCTTGTATATCATGAACTACTTTGTAAGTAAAAGCATATTGAATACAGAAACTAAAAAAGCCTTTCAGTATTTCGCCCGGGAAATAGGTGTATTCAGGAAATATGATCTTTAGGGTATGATAATTTCTCAGCTGCGGTAAGGCTTCTTCCAGGGCCAGGTAAATGTCTTTTTCAAAGTTTTCATACACAGCAGCAAAATCGCCTTTTATTCCCGGCACTAATTTATCAAGTATGATCAATTTCTCTTTGGGCAGGGTATTAATGATATCATGAACGTTTTCGCCGCCGTGCATAAAGTGGGGCAGTATCACATAATGAGTATAATCATTGCTGTTGTTTTGAAGTAGCTTCTTGAAAAACTCAAAGTCGTTATTGTATATATAAAAATCGATTGCCGCTTCATGGCCAAGACCATCAACTATAGCATCATAAACCAGTTTCTTATGGGTGCTTAGTTTATTGAATATTAAAAACACTTTGAACTGCTGCCCGGCCTCGGTGTTTTTAATATAATAACCTTTACCGGGCACAGAGCCAAGCAGACCGATTGATTTGAGGTGTTTATAGGCTTTTTCTGCAGTATCACGTGATATTTCAAAGTTGCAGTTTAACTCGTTAATAGATGGCAGCGTTTCGTTAATGACCAACTTTCCTTCGCGTACACTTTTGATGATCGAGTTGGCCAACTGAATGTATTTAGGGGTAGATGAATAATAATCAATATAGATGTATTCTAAAAATCGTGAAGACTTCATAACATTGAATTGGCTGCTGGCAAAAACTTAAAGGTAATTAAATTAGGTCCCCTTTTTAATGAAGAAGGCAAGGGAGGCCTAACAACTACCAAAAATACCTGAAAGTGATGAATTTGTTACAAGAAGACAGGCTTCAATCAGGATGGTGCAGGACGCCGTTCGTATCAGCTTGATATAACTTTATCTATTATAAGCCTTGGCTCATATAAGCCGACAAAATAACCAGATAAATTATATCCATGATGGTCAAGCTGCTTTACAAGATCTTGCTTTGTGTTGTTTGCATTTCGTTTCGGTTTCTTTTACCCGCACAGCTTTTTGCGCAGGCAGCGAAAACCAGCTTCAAGTTTGACTTTGGCAGCGGGAAGGCAGCGCCCGGCTATCAAAAGGTTGGTCCGGATGAGATTTTTAATGATACCAAAGGTTATGGCTTTGATTTCGATTCTAAAGCAATAGCTGTAACACGCAATGGCGGAAAGAAACTTACGGGCGGATATGTAACCGGTGATCAGCCTTTTTATTTCTCGGTAAATGTACCTGAAGGAAATTACAAGGTTACCTTAACGGTGGGTGATATCAAGGGAGAGGGTAATATCACGGTGCGTGCCGAGTCGCGGAGGCTGATGCTGGAAAAAGTAAAGACCAATAACTCGGTTAAAAAGTTAAGTTTCATCGTCAATATTCGTAAGCCCGAAATAAGCACCGGCAGCAAAGTAGCGCTTAAACCCCGGGAGTTTGGAAAGTACGACTGGGATGATAAGCTTAGCCTGGAGTTTAATGGTACAAAACCCTGTGTTGATGCGCTGGAGATAGAAAGAGTAGATGACCAGGTAACCGTTTACCTGGCCGGAAACTCAACTCTGGTTGACCAGGATGACGAGCCCTGGTGTTCGTGGGGGCAAATGATCACCCGGTTTTTCAAATCCGGTGTGGCTATAGCAGATCATGCCGAATCAGGTCTGAGTCTCGGTAGTTTTTTAAATAGCCACCGTTTAGATAAAGTATTGAGTGTAATTAAGCCGGGCGATTACCTGTTTATAGAGTTCGGACATAACGATCAGAAAGAAGAAGGGCCGGAAGATGGTGCTTATAAATCATATACCGAACGTTTTAAGCTGTTTATTAATAAAACACGCGAGAAAAAAGCCATTCCCGTAATTGTAACTTCTACAAGCCGCCGTGCTTTCAATGATAGCAATAAAGTAGTAAATACCCTTGGCGATTATCCCGACGCTGCAAGAAAAGTTGCTGCAGAACTGAATGTTCCCCTGATAGACCTCAATGTCATGTCCGCCAGGTTTTACGAGGCATTGGGTAATGAGGGATCCAAAAAAGCCTTTGTGTGGTATCCTGCAAACTCGTTCCCAAATCAGCCAAAGGATCTGGCCGACAATACCCATTTCAACAGTTATGGCGCCTATGAGCTTGCAAAATGTGTTATAGAAGGGATCAAAAACAATCATCTGGCTATTGAACAGTATATTATTGATGCGCCGCCTTTTTACCCTGCCCATCCTGATCCGGTAGAAACATTCAGCCTACCGGCCAGCCCTAAAAACAGCACCATAAAACCTGATGGAAATTGACTTTTTATATACGGTATAAAAATCTTAACAAAATGATAATGAACAAAAGATTCGTAGGATTGATGCTTGCTGTTTTACAGCTTGGCTTAACTACTGTAAAAGCCCAGGAAGTAATGGAAACAGGAGGTGCCAAACCGATGCCTGCACAGTGGATCGATAGTAAAACAGGTCATAAAGTGGTCCGTTTGGTGAACCGCGAGAGTGATAACGGCAGCTTTTATTTCAATAATACGCCCTTTGTTCCTCAAATAAAGAACGAAGGTGATGTGATGGTATTTTACGGTAAAACGGATAAGGGGGAACAACTATTTACGGTTAATTTAAAAACGCAGAAAATAGACCAGCTAACAAACAGAACAAAAGTATCCGGCGAAATGGTTTGCGCCAAAACCCGCGAAGCATTTTATCAAAGTGGCGACAGCATATTCGCTGTAAATGTTAATACCCACAAAATGAGATTTATTTACGCTTTTGCTCCGGATTTTAAGGGAAGGGTTGGTACTGTAAATGCCGATGGAACGTACATGGCCTGTGTTAAGGCTACAGGAGAGCAGGAATGTGAAATACTTGCAAAATATCCCGAAAAGCACGATTTCTTTAACCGGATCTATGATGCGCATATTCAGCATACCCTGTATGTGCTTGATGTTAAGCATAAAACATTGAAACAAATACACCAGGAAAATGAGTGGACAAACCACCTGCTTTTTTCGCCTGCAGATCCTGATAACCTTTCCTATTGCCATGAAGGCCCCTGGGAAAAAGTCGACCGGATCTGGAATATCAATATAAAAACCGGCGAAAACAAGCTGTTGCATAAGCGTACCATGGTAAATGAAATAGCCGGCCATGAGTTTTTTTCGCCGCTGGGCAATACCGAATGGTTTGATTTGCAGAAACCAAAGGGGCAAACCTTCTTTTTGGCGGGTATCAATATGAAAACAGGAAAAGAAGATCGTGTTTATCAAATGGACAGGAACGAATGGTCGATCCACTTTAATGTAACTAAAGATGAGCAAACATTTGCCGGTGACGGAGGTAACTCCGGGCAGGTAGCCAAAGCACCGGATGGCATGTGGATTTATCTGTTTAAGCCAAACGGCGACCGTTTTAAATCAGAAAAACTGGTAAATATGAAACACCATAATTATCACCTGGAGCCGAATGTGCATTTCTCGCCCGATGAAAAATGGATTATCTTCAGGGCTAATTTTGAAGGTCATGAGGGCGTTTACGCTGTAGAAATTGCCAAACATTAATACCCCAAACAGGATGTCATTGATCAAACATAATTTTAAAATAGCTATTGTACTTGCCCTGTTAACAGGTGCCCAAACAGCATCTGCCCAGATTGGCTGGCCTGCGGCAACCGAACAAACCAAACCCTGGGCCCGCTGGTGGTGGGAGGGCAGCGCGGTAAATAAAAAAGACCTTACCTGGAACATGGAAAGCTACCACAATGCCGGTTTAGGTGGGTTGGAAATTACACCGATTTATGGCGTAAAGGGGGCCGAAAACCAGTTTATACAATACCTGTCGCCGCAATGGGTTGATATGTTGAAGTATACGCTACAGGAGGCTAAACGCTTAAATATGGGGATTGATTTGGCTAATGCTACCGGCTGGCCTTTCGGCGGCCCATGGGTTACCAATGAAGATGCCAGTAAAGAGCTGTTCTGGAAAAATTACGATGTTAAAGGTGGTGAAAAACTGGGAGAACCTGTGGTATTTGTACAGCAGCCGCTGGTGAGGGCCGATGGACAGGCCCCAAAGATCACAGACCTGGTTGAACCTATTAGCAGCAATAAAAACCTGCAGCTGATGGCTCTTGACCAGGTACGGTTTGAGAAGCGGATCCCTTTAACTGTTTTAATGGCTTATGATGGCAAGGGGCAGGCGCTTAACCTTACAAACAAAGTTGATGCAGCCGGCAACCTTAGCTGGATAGCACCTGCCGGCCAATGGAAGCTATATGCGCTTTTCCAGGGCTGGCATGGTAAAATGGTAGAGCGTGCCGCTCCCGGTGGCGAAGGTTATGTTATTGACCATTTTTCAAAACCGGCCCTCGGTCATTATCTTGCCCGGTTTGACGAGGCATTTAAAGGGCAGGATTTAAGTGGCATCAGGGCATATTTTAATGATTCGTACGAGGTGGATGATGCACGTGGGCAATCAAACTTTACCCCGCTGTTTTTTGACGAATTTATTAAGCGCCGAGGTTACGATCTGCGCGATCATTTGCCTGCTTTATTTGGTAATGACAGTAAGGAAAACAATAGCCGAATCCTGTGCGACTACCGCGAAACCATATCCGATCTGTTGCTGGATGATTTTACCAAACCATGGCATGACTGGGCCAAAACAAAAGGTGCATTAATCCGCAATCAGTCACATGGTTCGCCATCAAATATATTGGATCTGTATGCCGCTATTGATATTCCTGAAACGGAAGGAGATGACGTGCTGCGATTTAAATTTGCTACTTCGGCGGCGCATGTAATGGGTAAGCCTCTTGCATCGTCTGAGTCGGCAACATGGCTTAATGATCATTTTTTGTCGTCGCTGGGAGATGTTAAACAGGCTATCGATAAATATTTTGTAGGTGGTGTAAACCATATTTTTTATCACGGTATCAGTTATTCGCCTCAAAACGCTCAATGGCCGGGCTGGCTATTTTATGCAGCGGTTCATTTTAATCAAACAAACCCATTCTGGAATGATTTTTCGACCTTAAATCAATATATAACTAATTGTCAGTCGTTTTTGCAGCAAGGAAAGCCCGACAATGATGTGTTGGTTTATTACCCATTATTTGACAGTTTTTCTGAACCGGGTGACAGGGGTTTGCTTAAGCATTATGATGCTATGAAGCCGGATTTCAAGGGCACAGGCTTTGAGTCATCTACCGAAGAAATGCTTAAAAAGGGCTACACATTTGATTTTATATCAGATAAGCAGATAATTGGCCTGCAAAGTTCAGGCAACCAGATTCTTACCGCTGGTCTTAGTTATAAAACCGTCCTTTTGCCCGATAATAAATATATCCCGCTTGAAACCTTTAATAAAATGGTGGATCTGGCAAAGGCAGGGGCAACAATAGTGGTGTACAAAAAATTGCCGTCGGATGTGCCGGGATATTCCGGGTTGCAGGAACGTGAAAAGGCATTTAACGATTTGCTTTCCACGCTTAAGTTTACCACTAAAAATAATGGTGTTAAAATTGCCGTAATTGGCAAAGGCCGTTTTTTGATTGCTGATGATATTTCCTCATTACTGGATGCTACAGGTATCGACAGGGAACAAATGACGGATAATGGTTTACAGTTTGTACGCCGTACTTATAAAAATGGTAACAGCTATTTTATATCAAATACTGGCGGCAACCCGGTTAATGGCTGGGTAGATCTATCCGTTAATGCAGCATCTGTAGTGGTATTTGATCCCATGACTAAGGTTTACGGATCGGCAAAGATCAGGAAACAAATCAAGGGCAAAACCAGTGTGTACCTGCAATTACTGCCCGGAGAGAGCTGTATTTTACAAACCTTACCGGTAAAAGTTAAAACGGCCGACTATGCCTATTACCAGGCTGCGGGTAAATTAATACCTGTAAGCGGTACATGGACACTCAGCTTTACCGAAGGCGGCCCAACATTACCGCAGCCAATAAAGATCGAACAACTTAAATCGTGGACTGAATTAGGCGAGGATGATCTCAAAGCTTTTTCCGGAACAGGCAGCTATACTATCGGCTTTAAAAAGCCGGCTCAAAATGCCATCGCCTGGAAGCTTAACCTTGGCAAGGTTAACGAAAATGCAGAGGTTTATCTCAATGGTAAAAAGCTGGCTACACTGCTTGGCCCGCAATATGTAGTTACCATACCTTCAGCACAGTTAAGGACGGTTAATCAGTTGCAAGTTAAGGTTGCTAACCTGATGGCCAACAGGATCATTGATATGGATAAAAAGCATATCCCTTACCGGATCTTCTATAACACCAATTTCCAATCACATAGCGCAGGTTCCAAAGGGCCGGATGGCCTTTTTACGGCTATAAACTGGGAACCAAAGCCATCCGGCCTGATCGGTCCGGTAACACTTGAACCGGTTAAACAGTTGTTTATTAAGTAATTATTTAAGGGTTTTATTTCAAAAAGGTGGTCGGATTTGGCCGCCTTTTTTTGTGTTTTTAATGCCTTTGAGCAGGATACTACAGGATGGTATTGTTGAAATTAACTTTTACGTTCGTATATACAATTATATACCAAACTGTACCAAACAGTAAACCCCTTAACTTGATTTTATGAAAAGAATTTTTATTCATTCTTGTAAAATGCTATTGCTATTACTGCTCTTTAATATGGCAGGAGCAGACAGTGTTTTTGCACAACAGCTTAGCATTACGGGTACCATTACAGATAGCAAGCACCAACCGGTTTCGGCTGCTTCTGTGCAAATAAAAGGCACAAAATCGGGTACCACTTCTAACCTCGACGGGAAATATAGCATTAAGGCTGCGGCAGGGCAGGTGTTAATATTTAAATCGATCGGTTTTGACGCCAAAGAAGTTACCGTAGGCTCCAATAACACCATCAATGTTACCTTAACCGAAGCCGAATCGCAACTGAACGAAGTAGTAGTTATTGGCTACGGCGCTCAAAAACGCGCTAATGTTACCGGTTCGCAGGCTACTTTCAAAGCCGATAACCTGAACGAACGGGCTATAACGCGCGTTGACCAGGCGCTTGTTGGCCAGATGGCAGGTGTAACCGTTAAACAAACAACCGGTGTGCCGGGTAAAGCCTTTAGCGTTAACGTACGGGGCAGCGGCTCTATAAGTGCCGGTAATGAGCCGTTGTATGTAATAGATGGCTTTCCTTTGTCTGTATCAGCAATAGGCAGCGGTGGTAGTTTCAGCACAGGAAACCCGCTCGATAATATTAACCCCAATGATATTGAAGACATCCAGGTTTTAAAGGATGCAGCGGCGGCGGCTATTTACGGTTCAAGGGCATCAAACGGCGTTGTGTTGATCACTACCAAAAAAGGAAAATCGGGAAAAGCTAAAATCAGTTACAGCGCTTATTACGGTTATAACGCGGCAGCCAAATATCTGCCCATGCTCAACGGCGACCAATGGATCGATCGCGCTACCGAAATGATCAACGCCGCTTATGTGCTCAAATTTGGTGCGCAGGGAGCAACTGCCAGTGATGATAATGCAAAACGCCAGGCACTGAATGGTGGCGCTTTTAGTGCGGCCTATATGCTTGATCCGAGATGGGCTACGCCTGGCCATCCGGGGTTAGAATATGTAGATTGGCAGAAGGCTATTGAGCAAAAAGGAGCTATGCAAAACCAGGCTTTAAGCGCAAGCGGGGGCAACGAGTTTGTAAATTATTTTATTTCAGGAAACTATGCCAATCAGGATGGCTTTGTGAAAGGGTTGGGTTATAAAGCCTACTCGGCCAGGGCTAATGTTGAGGCTCGTATCGCCAAAAACCTGAAATTAGGGTTAAACATAGCGCCAACCTATTCAATTTCGCAGGATCCGGGTGTAGAGGGGAAAGATAATATTTTTCACCAGGCGCTAAGCTATAGCCCTATCCAGGAAGATACCGTTGGCTTATATCCCAATGCGTTTAAAAACGGGCAATACACCTGGGGCAACTCGGCAAACAGCCCTATAGCTAAATTGGAGAACAAGGTTGGGCAAACCAAAAAATACCGTACACTGGGCAGCATATTTGCCGAATACGAAATTATAAAAGGCTTAACATTAAGAAGTTCACTTAACCTTGATAATGTTGATAATGCATCTAACAGTTACACGCCGTACACAATTGCAGGTACTTTGGCTTCCCGAACGTTTAATGCATCTACAAACGCCAATCTTACCGCTAACACTTCGGGTTCGTACAGTACTTTTAAAAGACAAACATTTGTTAATGAAAATACGCTTACCTATAATACCACCATTCACGCAAACCATAGCCTGAGTATATTATTAGGCCAGTCATACAACACAGATCGCTTAGATCAATCTACGCTGTCATCCGTTGGCGGCTATACCAGTAGTGTTATCCAAACATTAAATGCTGCTGCCAATGTAACCGGCAACACAACCGGGACCAAAAGTGTGTTGGTATCATACTTTAGCCGCGCGCAGTATGCCTATAAGAACAAGTATCTTTTATCGGCAAGCTTGCGTGAAGACGGTTCCTCAAGATTTGGCGGCAATACCAAATATGGTGTTTTCCCTTCAGCATCTGTAGGCTGGCGTATCATCCAGGAAGATTTTATGAAAAGGCTGCCTGTAATGAGCGATCTGAAACTGCGCTTTAGTTATGGCGTAAATGGTAACAACAGTATTGCCGATTACGGAAGTATTTCACAAATAGGTTCATACGGATATGTTTTGGGTTCGCCGCAGGCGTTAGCTATAGGGCAGGCCCCAAGCAACTTGCCTAACCCCGATATCAAATGGGAAAAATCACAAACTTATGATGTAGGGCTCGACTTCGGGTTTTTCAGCAACCGTTTAACCGGCTCATTTGATTACTACAATAAATTGAATACCGACTTATTGCTGAATGTACCCATCCTTCAGTCTACTGGCTTTAGCAGCCAGCTGCGTAATGCCGGTTCGGTACGTAACGTGGGTCAGGAACTAGAGTTAACCAGCCGTAATTTAGTTGGTAAGGTTCAATGGAGCACATCAATTAATATCAGTCATTATAAAAACAAAATTGTAAGCCTTTATGGTAACCAGAAACAGATTATTATTCCAAACTCATTTGATGTTTCTGATGCCATTTTGCGGGTAGGACAGCCTTTAAACAGTATTTATGTTGTTAAACAAATTGGTTTCCTAACACAGGCAGACATTGATAACCATGTGGCAACCTATGGCACAGGTGAAACCGTTGGTGATCCGAAATATCAGGACCTGAACGGCGATGGTGTAATAACCGAGGCAGACAAGCAAATAGTTGGTCATCCAAACCCTACTTATACCTGGGGTATCACCAATACAGTACGCTGGAAAGGTTTCGACCTTACTGTTTTAGTTCAGGGCCAGAACGGCGGATCAATTTACTCTTTATTGGGCAGGGCCATCACCCGTACTGGCCAGGGCTTTACGGATAATGCCCCTGCATTCTATGACAACCGCTGGAGATCTCCTGAAAACCAGGGGGCAGGCCGGGTTAGCAAAGCCTACTCTACATTTGGTTTCGTAGCCAATACGGATTGGTTGTATTCTTCAGATTATGTGAGGGTTAGAAATATTACATTGGGTTACGATCTTAAAAATATATTTAAAACCAAAGTTTTAGGAGCAGCACGCCTTTATGTTACTGCCGAAAACTTTTTTGGGCATGATAAATATTATGGAGGCTTAAACCCCGAGGCGCAAAATACAGCCATCAGCTCTGACAGTAACTACCCCGAGGCCGGTGATTACGGAGGCTTGCCATTAGCTAAATCATTGATTTTCGGGCTAAATGTTACTTTTTAATTACTTCAACATTATCAAAATGAAAAAGATATTTTTTCTATCAACCATATCAGCTGTTTTTTTAATGGCCTCCTGTAATAAGGATTTAAACCAGGTGCCTATATCCAGCTCAACAACAGCAACTTTTTACAGGTCGCCGAGTGATTTTTTGCAGGCTACAAACGCTATTTATGCCGATTTGCACAATTACCCGGTACGATTGGCTAATATGTCCGAGATCCGTTCGGATAATATTTATGGCGTTTCGGTTACCGTGCGTGACTGGGACCCGGTGAACGATTTCTCGCCCTCGTTAGCAGCAAATGCATATGTTACCGAAACCTGGGGCACAGACTTTAATGGCATTTTCAGGGCTAATACCCTGCTTGACCAGGTTGCTAAAAATGGCAGTTACATAGGTTCCGCGTCATTAGCAACAAGGTTACAGGCCGAAGCCAAATTTTTGCGGGCATTTTATTATTTCGACCTGGTGAGGTATTACGGTAAGCTTCCTGTTATTGACCACCCGGTTACTGCACCGGAGGCCAATGCAATAGGCCGTAGTTCGGTAGCCGATGTTTACAAACTGATCATAGCCGATCTGCAATCGGCCATAGCTAATTTACCCACCACTTATACGGGGGTAGATGTGGGCCGTGCTACAAAATATGCAGCAGAAGCCTTGCTGGCACAGGTTTATATGGCTAAGTCGGCGCCAAATTATGGCATAGAAGGTCCCGGAACAGGATCAAACGAATGGAATTTGGCTTTGCCCTTATTGCAGGATATTATCAGCAGCGGCAAATTTGCTTTTGAGCCTACTTACAGCAACATTTTTTCATATACCAACCAAAGTCCTGCTGTTAATAAGGAGGCTGTTTTTGATGTAATGTATACCAGCGGCATCAGCGGTACGAGTGATCTTTACGGAGCTTCATACCCGTGGACGCTTGCACCAAGCGCTTATTTTTTATCTATCAAGGATACCAAATCAAACGGAAGCCTGGAAATTATCCCCGTATCAAACGATTTGGCAAACAGTTATGACGCAGCCGATGTGCGGAAGGCATTTAACGTATATACCGCAGGTTACACCAACGCGGGCAGTACAGAAAATCGCCCGTTCTTTAAAAAGTGGCTCGATATAACTAAAATCCCAACTGCCAGCCGTTTTGACTGGGGAATTAACTTCATCGCCATCAGGTATACCGACGTTTTAATGCTTAAAGCCGAGTGTATCTTGAACGGGGCAACAGGAGGTTCACAGGCTGATGTTGATGCTATTGTTAACCAGGTACGTACAAGGGCGGGGCTGCCATCTGTAACAGGCGTAACGCTTGCCCAGTTGTTTGACGAACGCCGCAGGGAATTTGCCGATGAAGGCTCACGCTGGTTCGACCTGCAAAGGAGCGGTAACCTGCTAACCATTATGAATAGCTGGATTGCCAAGGAAGATGCCCAGAAAGCCATCAAACCGGTTATAGCTAATTACGTTATTTATCCTGTGCCGCAAACACAACTGGATGCCGCACCGGGGTTATATACACAAAACCCGGGGTATTGATCCGGATAAGTGATGGATTATCCTGATCGTCATAAAAATGGTTTATTCTTCGTGTTTTGGAGAGTAAACCATTTTTATAAAGTTTATCGGGTGATTTGTATGCAGTAATTAATATGTGTTGATATCGGTTTATTAGCTTTAGGCTTTGTGCGTTCAGCTTTCAGCTTTATTTCAAGAATAAACTTACCTATGAAATTATTACGTTATTCTGTTTTCCTGATAGTTATTACCGCCAATGCTGTAAACGGGCAAACTAACCTGGATTGGGCCAAAAAGGTCGGTGCCAGGCAATCTCCTCAAAAAACAACGGTATGGTATGTAAATGATAATGGTGCGGCTAATGATGGCAACACCATAAACACAACTGCCATACAAAAAACTATCGATCAATGCTCGGCAAAAGGTGGTGGCATAGTTACATTTAAACCCGGTAAATATTTAACGGGTTCCATTTTTTTGAAGAAAAACGTTTGCCTGAATATTGATCAGGGCGTGGAGTTATTGGGCAGCCAGGATATAAAAGATTACCCCGAAATTGATACCCGTGTTGCCGGTATTGAAATGAAATGGCCTGCCGCGTTGATCAACATAGCCGGGCAAACCAACGTGGCAATTACCGGAAAAGGATTGGTAAATGCGCAGGGTAAGCCATTTTGGGATATTTACCGGAAAATGCGTTCGGAATATGATCCTAAAGGGTTACGCTGGATAGTTGATTATGACGCCAAACGTCCCCGTACACTGCTGGTTTCCAACTCCCAGGACGTTACCATCAAAAGTATTACGCTGCAACAGGCCGGGTTCTGGACGGTGCAGCTGCTTTACTCCGGTTATGTTACTGTTGATGGTATTACCATCCGCAACAACGTTGACGGCCATGGGCCCTCAACAGATGGTATAGATATAGATTCGTCCAGTTGGATCCTGGTGCAAAACTGCGATATTGATTGCAATGATGATGATTTTTGCCTTAAAGCCGGTCGCGATTGGGATGGGTTGAGGGTAAACAGGCCAACCGAGTATGTGGTGATCCGGAAATGTATCTCAAGGGCTGGCGCGGGCTTGCTTACTTGCGGCAGTGAAACATCGGGAGGGATCAGGCACGTGCTTGCTACGGACCTCATAGGTAACGGAACCAGTAATGGACTGAACATTAAATCAGCCATAACGAGGGGCGGCACTGTGGAGGATATCCACTTCAGCAATATAACTATGAATGGTGTGGGTACAGCTTTTCAAATCACCATGAACTGGAACCCAACTTATAGCTATTCCAAATTACCCGACGGCTATAATGAGGCTACGCTGCCCGATCATTGGAAAAAGATCCTGCATAAAGTGGAGCCTGCCGAAAAAGGGCTCCCGCATTTTAAGGATATTTACATTTCAAATATTAAAGTAACTGGCGCAAAAAAAGCCGTCAATGCCATAGGTCTCAAAGAATCAACCATGCAAAATTTTCATTTTGATGGGGTCAATATTGAGTCGGGCACCGCGGGCGATGTGCAGTTTGCACAGGCCTGGGAGTGGGAAAAATCACAGATCGTTACCCAGGATAATACTAAACTTAATTTAACTGATGCCGGTGCTGGTCAATAATAAATACAAGACTTTAAAAAGGTTCCTGCTTAGCATAATTGCGGGTTTGGGAATGCTTTTTTGTGCCTGGTCAGTTCCCCCGGTGCAAAAGAGTAGCAACGTTATTTCACTGGCAGGGCAATGGCAGTTTCAGATGGATCCGGCTGATCAAGGGATAGCAGAAAAATGGTTCTCAAAATCGCTGACGGATACTATTCATTTACCGGGCTCTATGACCCAAAACTTAAAGGGGGATGATATAACCCTTAAAACAAAATGGACAGGCAGTATTTACGATAGCTCGTGGTTTTACAACCCGCGTTTGGCAAAGTACCGGGTGGCCGGCAACCTCAAAATACCTTTCTGGCTTACACCGCCCAAGCACTATACAGGAGCGGCATGGTATAAAAAGGAAGTAATTATTCCGGCGGATTGGAAAAATAAATATCTGGTACTTTTCCTGGAGCGGGCCCATACCGAAACCAGGCTATGGGTTGATGATACTGAAATAGGGATGCAAAACAGCCTGGTGACCCCGCATCAGTTTGATCTGGGAGATAAACTATCACCCGGAAAACATCAAATTACATTGTGTATTGATAACCGCGTTAAAGCCATCAATGTGGGGCCCGATTCACATAGTATTACTGATCATACGCAGGGCAACTGGAATGGCGTGATCGGCAAAATGGAGCTGAGAGCCGGAGGCCAGACCTGGCTTGATGAGGTACAGGTTTACCCTGATCTGAAACAAAAAACAGCCCATATCAAAATACGGGTAAAAACAGAACGGACATCCACCGCCGGTACTATTACACTTTCGGCCAAAGCATTTAATACCCAGGTTTCGCAATTGATACCGGTTGTTAGCAAACCTGTTAATATCAAAGATACTGTGGCCGAGTTCAGCATCGATTTGCCGATGGGAGCTAAAATGCAAACCTGGGATGAGTTTAACCCGGTTCTATATCAGCTTACTGCAACGCTACGCACTGCCGGTGGAACGACAGATACCAGGAAACTGAGCTTCGGTATGCATGAGTTTAAGGCTGATGGAAAGACATTTACCATAAATGGGAAGCCCGTTTTTCTGCGCGGTACGGTGAACAACTGCGAGTTCCCGCTTACAGGTTATCCACCCACTACAGAAGCGGAGTGGGACAGGATCTTTAAAATTTGCAGGGAACACGGGCTTAACCACATGCGGTTTCACTCCTGGTGCCCACCCGAGGCTGCTTTCGATGCAGCTGATAAAGCCGGTTTCTACCTTCATGTAGAAGGGCCTTCATGGGCAAACCATGGAAGCGGTTTGGGCTTGGGGCGACCAATAGACCAATATATTTATGACGAAACCAACCGTATGGTTAAATGGTATGGCAATCATCCTTCATTTTGCATGATGGCTTATGGCAATGAGCCCAGCGGCAAACAAGTTGAATACCTCACCAAATTTGTTGACTATTGGAAAGCTAAAGACCCGCGCAGGCTATACACAGGGGCGGCAGTAGGTGGCAGCTGGCCGGTGATCCCTAATAATGAATATATGGCCCGTGCAGGAGCAAGAGGCCTGGCCTGGAATCAGCGCCCTGCGAGTTATTCGGACTATAGCAAACAGATTGCCCAGTTTACTGTGCCCTTTGTGGCCCACGAAATGGGACAGTATTGCGCCTTCCCCGATTTTAAGGAAATTAAAAAATATGCCGGGATCTATAAGGCCAAAAATTTTGAACTTTTTCAGGAAGACCTTAAAGATCACGGCATGGCCGATGAAGCCGAAAAATTCCTGATGGCTTCCGGGAAATTACAGGCTTTATGCTATAAGCATGAAATTGAAAAAGCCATGCGTACGCCCGGGTATTCGGGATTTCAGTTGCTTTCACTAAATGACTATCCGGGGCAGGGAACCGCACTGGTTGGGGTACTGAATGCCTTTTGGGATAGCAAGGGGTACATTACATCAAAGCAGTTTTCCCGGTTTTGCAATGCTACGGTACCGCTTATCCGTACCGAAAAGTTTGTATATCAAAACAGTGAAACGTTAAAAGCGCAGGTTGAGCTGTTTAACTATAGCAAACCTATAACCGCTGCGCTGAACTGGAAATTAACCGATGCACAGCATAAGGTGATCAGTCAGGGTGTTTTGGATAAAAAAAGTTATGTAATGGGTAACTGTCAGCAGGCGGGGATAATCAATGTGCCGCTGTCAAAAATAAAATCACCCGAAAAACTGAATCTCGAAGTATCCGTGCCCAATACCCAATACATAAACGACTGGGATTTTTGGGTGTACCCTGCAACCTTGCCTGCGGTAAAAACCGACGTGTATTATACCACAGCGCTGGATGATAAGGCAAAAGAGGTACTCAATAATGGCGGCAAAGTATTTCTGAATGCCTCGGGTAAGGTAATCAAGGGTAAGGAAATTATACAATCGTTCACGCCGGTTTTCTGGAACACTTCCTGGTTTAAAATGCGCCCTCCGCATACACTGGGTTTTGTGTGCGATCCTAAACATCCTGCATTTAATGATTTTCCAACCGCATCATACAGCGAGATACAATGGTGGGATATCCTGTCGAACGCGCAGGTAATGCACCTGGAAGATTTCCCGGCAACATTCAGGCCTGTTATTCAGCCCATTGATACCTGGTTTATGAACCGCCGTTTGGCATTATTATTTGAAGCAAAGGTTGGTAACGGGAGCCTGATGGTGAGCAGCGCCGATCTTTCGCCAACAACCGGCGATGACAGGCCGGCGGCGAAGCAATTATATTACAGCATTTTAAAATATATGTCCTCACCGCAGTTTAAACCTGCTGACGTGATAGCGATGGAGGCTATTGAAGATCTTTTTAAAACGGCTTCAAAGGAGGTGTTTGTGTCATATACTAATGGCGCGCCGGATGAACTGAAGCCCAAAAACATCAAAAAATAATATGAAAGCATTAAAACCGGTTTTAGCTTTATTAATAATAGCCTTTGCAGGCCTGGCTTTTATAAATCAGCAAAAGCCAACTATTTATTTGATAGGCGACTCAACTACGCATAACAGCGATATGGAAACATGGGGCTGGGGAAGCATTATCCCCTACTATTTTGACCTCTCAAAGATCAATATTGAAAACCATGCCATGGCCGGTCGCAGCACCCGCACGTTTATAAAGGAAGGCAGGTGGAACAAGGTTGATTCGCTTTTAAAGCCGGGGGATTACGTAATGATGGTATTTGGTCATAATGAAGGCAGTAAACCTGATACCACCAAAGCAGGGTACCGTGGGGTATTAAAGGGTACCAGTAACGAAACTGTGGAGCTTACCTGGCCTAACGGCACTAAAGAAACCGTGCATACCTATGGTTGGTATTTCCGCAAATTTATCAGGGATACCAAAGCTAAAGGGGCGACCCCTATCGTACTTTCCATGATTCCCCGGAATGAATTTCGTGATGGCAAAGTTATCCGGGCCAATGATGATTACGGGAAATGGGCGCAGGAAATAGCACTGCAGGAAGGCGTTATGTTCATCGATATGAACCGTATAACGGCCGATAAATATGATAAATGGGGAGCTGATTCGGTTAAAAAGTTCTTCCCCGGAGATCATACCCATACCAATAAAATGGGCGCTACCGTGAATGCCGAATCGGTAGTTGACGGCATTAAAGCTGATCCTGCAAATCCCCTGAATAAATATCTTAAAAACTAATTTTTAGGTTGCTATGAAAAAAATGATGCGTACACATGCTGGTTTAGGCTTATTGTTGATGCTGGTTATACTGTTATCTTCTTTTATGCTGATGAAACCGGCAGATAAACCAACTTTTTACCTGATAGGCGATTCAACTGTAAAAAATGGCAAAGGCAAGGGCGATGGCGGTTTATGGGGATGGGGAAATTATATCGCCCCATATTTTGATACCACAAAAATTGCGGTTGAAAATGATGCGCTTGGCGGTACCAGCAGCCGCACCTTTCAAACCATGGGTTTGTGGGATAAAGTGTTGGTGAAAATCAAACCCGGCGATTTTGTGATCATGCAGTTTGGGCATAACGACGCCGGTGCGCTGGATGATACGGCCCGCGCCCGTGGAACTATAAAAGGCATTGGCGATGAACAGCAGGAAATATATAACCCGATCAGGAAAGTAAAAGAGGTGGTACATACCTACGGTTGGTATATGCGCAAGTTTGTTGCGGATATTAAGGTAAAGGGCGCAACTCCGATCATCTGCTCGCCGATACCGCGTAATGTTTGGAAAGATGGCAAATCAGCAGGGCGCAATAATGAAAACAGTTACGGGCAATGGGCGCGTGAGTTGGGCGAACAAACCGGGACTTTTTTTATCGACCTAAACAAACTGATTGCCGATGATTATGACCAGGAGGGCGAGGCAAAGGTAAAATCAACCTATTTCGGCACTGATGCCACACATACGCTTGAGCGGGGTGCACAGCTAAATGCCAAATTTGTTATCCAGGGTATCCGGTCATATAATCAACTGGGGCTCAATAAATATCTAAAGCAATAGTTCAATAAATGTTCAAATGATGAAAAGAAGAGATTTTATTGAACGGTTAAGCATTGCTTCGGCGATGGCATTATTGCCTGATTTAACTTTCGGTAATGCAAAAGATCACGTTTCTGCTTTTGCCAAAAAACTAAAGCCTGTTGGCCGCGTGTTGGAAATGGACGGTTATTATGTATGGTGTAACAGCCCGATTGAGGGCCCGGATGGCCGCATCCACGTGTTTTTTTCAAGATGGATTGCTTCAAAAAAAATGGGCGGATGGATCAATGGATCCGAAATATGCCATGCTGTGGCCGATACGCCGGAAAGCGAGTTTAAGTTTCTGGGAACCATTCTTGCTCCGCGCGGTCCCGGTTATTGGGATGCCACCACCTGCCATAATCCATCTATAAAAAAGGTAGACGGTAAATATTGCCTGTTCTTTATGGGTAATTCTAACGGTAAAACTAATACCAAACGGATAGGCTTGGCCACTGCCGATTCTTTGGATGGCCCCTGGACACGCCCGGATGAACCGTTGCTTTTACCAGGCTCCGAAGGGGCATGGGACGATCATTGCACTACCAACCCCGCATTTATTAAACATCCCAACGGGCAATACTGGCTGTTTTATAAATCATGGAATACCAAAGAATATGAAACCTCAACCGACCCATTGGTAAAGGGTAACCGTAAATACGGGTTAGCCATTTCCGATAAACTGGGGGGGCCTTATATCAAATATGACGGCAACCCGGTGATAGATTTTTCGGGGCGGGGAAACAACGCCCAACTGGAAGACGCTTTTGTTTGGTTGGATAAAGGCCGCTTTAAAATGCTGGCCCGGGATATGGGGGTTTTTAATCACCAATATGGTTTGTACATGGAATCAAAGACCGGCAAAAAATGGAGCGAACCGGAGATAGGTTATTTTAACGCCGAATATTATCATATTGATCAACCGCCACCCCCAAAATACCTGAACAAATACGGCCGGTTTGAAAGGCCTCAGCTCTTATTTCAAAATGGAAAGCCAACCTACATGTTCACTACCTCGCAGGGTGGTAAATACATGACGGCATCGCCATTTATATTTAAAATAGAATCATAACGCCCTCAACATGAAAAAAATACTGCCTGTATATTTTGCATTTTTTACTGTTGTTTGGCCTGTTGTAGTAAGGGCGCAAAATAAGATAGACCGTAAGGCTTTGGTGCAAAGGCACAATGTAATCAATAAAGGTACCGACACGCTGTCTTCCCTGTCTGTTGGCAATGGTCGTTTTGCTTTTACGGTTGATGCTACGGGTTTGCAAACCTTTCCAGAGCATTATGATAAAGGCATTCCGCTGGGCACACAGTCTGAATGGGGCTGGCACAGCTTTAAAGATACCGCAGGCTATAAGTTTGATGAAACATTAAAAACCTATAGGCTCAATGGCCGTGATGTAAGCTATTCGGTGCAATGGAACCAGCCCGGGCGTAACAGGAATGCTGCTAACTGGTTCAGAGAAAATGTACATCGCCTGCAATTGGGGAATCTTGGTTTCACCTTGTTACATAAAGATGGAAGCGGGGCGCAAATAAGTGACATCCAAAATATCAGGCAGGAACTTAATTTGTGGACAGGTGCTATTACCAGCTCTTTCACTTTTGATGGCGAGCCGGTAAAAGTCCAAACCTACGCACATCAGGGTAAGGACCTGATAGCGGTGAAAGTACAGTCGCCGTTGTTGGCCCTGGGCAGGCTTAAAGTGAGGTTACGTTTCCCTTTCCCCACTAATCAGTTTGCTGATTATGGCGATAACTGGAAAGATCCGCAAAAGCATTATTCGGCAGTTGTTAGTTCTGGTGTAGGCCAGGCTACCATCATTCATCGTTTAGATACCAATCAATATTTTGTACGCCTTGCCTGGAATGGCGCTGCATCGGTTAAGAATACAGGAGCCCATCAGTTTGTGCTATCGCCTCAAGGTAAAACTGATGAACTGACATTTACCTGTTTGTTTGCTTCGCAGAAAACCGCGGCGCCTTTACCTGGTTTTGCTCAAACGCAAACAAACAGTATACAGCAATGGAAAGCGTTTTGGCAAGGTGGCGGCGCGGTTGATTTCAGCGGCAGTACCGATCCCCGGGCAAAGGAATTGGAACGCAGGGTGGTGCTGTCGCAATATCTCACCAAAATACAATGCTCAGGTCACCAGCCTCCACAGGAAACAGGTTTAACTTATAATAGCTGGTATGGTAAGCCGCACTTGGAAATGCACTGGTGGCATGGGATCCATTTTGCGTTATGGGGCCGGGAGCAATTGCTCGAAAATAGTTTGGGCTGGTACCAGCATGTAAAAGCCAATGCAAGGGCCATTGCTAAAAGGCAGGGATATGACGGTGTCCGCTGGCAAAAAATGACCGACCCGGATGGCAACGAAAGTCCATCATCGGTAGGGGCATTCCTGATTTGGCAGCAACCGCACTTTATTTATTTTGCCGAACTGGATTATCGTGCGCATCCAAACAAGCAAACCCTGGATAAGTATAAAGACCTTGTACTGGCCGACGCGGATTTTATGGCCTCGTTCCCAACTTATGATAAGGAGCATGACCGCTATAATTTAGGCAAGGGTATTATCCTGGCACAGGAACGTTATAAACCCGAAGAAACATACAACCCAACTTACGAGCTGCAATACTGGCGCTGGGCTTTAAATACCGCCCAGTTGTGGCGCAAACGCCTGGGCTTGCAGCCGGATAATAAATATGCCATCATCCTGAAAAAGCTTGCTGCCTTACCTCAAAAAGATGGCGTTTACCTGGCTGCGGAAAGTTCGCCCGATGCATATACCAATCCTAAATTAAAAACGGATCATCCGGCGGTTTTAGCTGCTTATGGCATGCTGCCCTATAATGCTCAACTGGACACTGCGGTAATGAAGAAAACCTTTAACCTGGTTTGGGATGTATGGGACTGGAAGGATACCTGGGGCTGGGATTTCCCGATGACCGCCATGACCGCAGCCCGTTTAAATATGCCCGAAAAAGCCATCGATGCTTTATTTATGCCCATAAAAACCAACACCTACTTAGCCAATGGCCACAACTACCAGGACGGGCGATTGCGGATGTACCTGCCGGGCAATGGCGGCTTACTGGCCGCTGTAGCCATGATGTGTGCCGGCTGGGATGGCTCGACCATTACCAATCCTGGTTTTCCTAAAAATGGAAAATGGAAGGTAAGATGGGAGGGGCTTAAAAAAATGCCATAATAATGAGTATATATTTTGTGAACGCGATCTGATAAAAATCTACAATATGAATCAATTATTTATAAGGATAAAAACGGTATTGTGCGCCGGTGCCATCATAGCAATGGCGGGTAGTGTTAATGCGCAACAACCGGTAAAAAGTAAGGTATTGGCCGATATGGCCCTCGCCAACAATTATTTTATGCAGAAATGGCCTGATCCGGGAGCTTCTGTTACTGTAAAGGGAACAACCCGTACCAGTAATTTATGGACGAGGGCTGTTTATTACGAAGGGCTGATGGCGATGTACAAGATCGACCCGCAGAAAAAGTACTATGACTACGCGATTGACTGGGGCGAGAAACACCAATGGAGCCCTCGTGGTGCTGTTGATACCCGCAATGCGGATAATCAATGCTGCGGACAAACCTATATCGATCTTTACCTCATAGATAAAAAGCCCGAGCGTATTGAAAAAATTAAGCAGAGTATCGACCTGATGGTGAACAGCGAAAAAAAGGATGACTGGAATTGGATTGATGCGCTGCAAATGGCCATGCCGGTATATGCAAGGCTTGGCGAAATATACAATGACAATAAGTATTATGAAAAGATGTTCGACATCTACAACTACTCTAAAACTGTTCACGGCGGCAAAGGGTTGTATAATACCTCCGACCATCTTTGGTGGCGTGATAAAGATTTTGTTCCTCCTTACAAGGAACCTAACGGCGCAGATTGCTACTGGTCGCGCGGTAATGGTTGGGTAGTGGCCGCTATGCTGCGTGTATTGGAAGTGATGCCTAAAAATGCGCCTCATCGCAATGAGTATTTATCGGTGTATAAAGAAATGATTGAGGCACTGGTGCCTTTGCAGCGTACGGATGGCTATTGGAACGTGAGCCTGAAAGATTCGACCAATTTCGGCGGGAAGGAACTGTCGGGTACGGCCCTGTTTACTTATGGCATTGCCTGGGGTATTAATCATGGCATCCTGAAAAAGAAAACTTATTTGCCCATAGTTATCAAAGCGTGGAACGCCATGGCAAAAGAGTGCCTGCACCCGGATGGTATGCTCGGCTTTGTACAGGGAACCGGTAAGGAGCCTAAAGATGGCCAGCCTGTTGGTTATAACAATGTACCCGATTTTGAAGATTATGGTTTGGGCTGTTTCCTGTTGGCCGGTAGCGAAGTTTATAAACTGAGTAAGTAATGAAGAAGATATCTCTGTTTCTGGCCTTTATTTTATTAGTTGTGGTGAATGCCTTCGCCCAGACGGGTATCGGCAGCAATAAGTCCGGCTATAAAAAACAAGGCAATACATTGTATTTTAACAATGCCAATGGCGATGTTAAAATTGAATTTTGTTCACCTTCCATGTTCCGCGTAAGG
This sequence comes from Mucilaginibacter sp. Mucisp86, assembly GCF_047324315.1. Lineage (NCBI taxonomy): Bacteria > Pseudomonadati > Bacteroidota > Sphingobacteriia > Sphingobacteriales > Sphingobacteriaceae > Mucilaginibacter > Mucilaginibacter sp. Mucisp86. The sequence goes on along the minus strand of NZ_CP168503.1, from coordinate 873,126 downwards.
GCCAGCTGGAGCCGTAAATTTGCACCCGATGAGCATTTAATGCAGGAGAATTATAACTGGCCTGCCGTTGATTATAAGGTGAGTGACGGACAGTCGGCATACATTATTCAAACCTCTGCATTGTTCATTACGGTCCTTAAATCACCATTTATTATCAATGTAGCTGATAGTAAGGGCGTGATGTTATCATCAGAATATGTACCGAACAGCAAGCAGAACGGCGGCTTGCATCATATGGGTGATACGGTAATGTGCACTAAAGATCTCTTGCCCGATGAGCATTTCTTTGGCTTTGGTGAGCGCATGGATTTTACCGATCAGCGCAATAAGCTGGTAAAACTCAATGTAGGCAGGGGGAAAAGCAAAAACAATTTGCTTGGCGCCTATAATATCAATGAGGCTAATTATTGCCCGGTGCCATTTTTTATGAGCACTAAGGGGTACGGCATCTACCTGCATAATTCATCGGCTACCGAATGGGATATGGGCAGTAAAACCGATGATGAATACAGTTTTAAAGCAAATGATGGCGAATTGGATTACTACTTTATTTATGGCCCAACATTTCCGGCTATTTTAAACAGTTACTTAACTATTACCGGCAAATCGCCTTTGTTGCCAGGGTTCGCTTTTGGCTTACATATGGGTACTTATAGCGGCGGTACCTGGGGACATGAGGAACTTACCTCGGATAGGTACGTAATTGAACTTGCCCGTAAAATGCGTGAAATGGGGATCCCTGTTGATATTCTCTTCCTTGATTCTACCTGGCGGCTGTTTGGTAAAAACGGGGGCAAAGGAGCAACAACCTTTGAATGGCGCGAAACATTTAAGGACCCCAAAGCGATGTTTGATAGCTTGTATGCCATGAACTTTAAAATGGTTGGGCTGCATATCCGTCCACGGTTTGATAACGCCAAAAACCTGAACCTGCTTGACCAGGCACAGGCCAAAGGTTTTACGTACCCAGAAAACGGCAAACCGGGTGAGTTTGTAAACTTTTTTGATCAGCAGGCTGCAAACTGGTGGTGGGATAATGGCGTTATGAAAGTTGCCTCCATCGGTGCTAAATTCCTGAAAACGGACGAGGGTAGTGCATTTGGCTCATTAGCCAATGAAAGTGAAAAAGTTGGGCCTACAGGTAAGGAAATAACCCAACTGCATAATGTATTCCCTATTGCGTATGCTAAAGCGCCATATTTGAAATTTCAGGAATATAATGGCATTCGCGGCTTAAATCAAACCCGTGAGGGTTATTCCGGTATCCAGCGGTATCCCTTCATTTTTGCGGGTGACTGGCCAAGTGAATGGCAATATTTTGCACCTGTTATAAAAGCCGGGTTAAATATCGGTTTATCAGGTGTTGGCTATTGGGCGCATTGTATGGGTGGTTTTGAACATGCTGCTGATCCTGAATTATATATGCGCTGGGTACAGTTTGGGATGTTCAGCCCGGTTGCCATGGTATTTGGTATGGATCACCCAGGCTATAAAGAACCCTGGAACTATGGGGCCGAGGCTTTAGCCAACTTTAAAAAATATGACGACCTCCGTTACAGATTGATCCCCTACATTTATAGCAACGCATATACGCAATATCAAACAGGCATGCCGCTTATGCGCGCCTTAGTATTGGAATACCAGGATGACCCTAATACTTATAACATCGCCGACCAATACCTGTTTGGCGATAACATGATGGTTTGCCCGGTAGCTGTAAAAGGCGCACAAACACGTACGATATACTTGCCCCGCGGAACCTGGTTTGATTACTGGACCGGTGAAAAATATACCGGGAAGCAGTACATACATATATTAACTCCGGCCGATCATTTGCCCATTTTTGTAAAAGCAGGCAGTATCATCCCGATGCAGCCCGCCATGAAATATATGGATGAAAAACCGGTAGATGTGATCACGCTGGATGTATTTCCGGGTCAGGCATCCGAATTTAAATTGTATGAAGACGATGGTGTCAGCTTAAAATATCAAAAGGGGGATAAGGCGATCACTCAAATTATGATGGCAAATGTTGCCGGTGGATGGGAGTTGCAGATCAAAAAGCCTGTGGGTAACTTTATCCCGGCACCGCATACCTATTTGGCAAAAATACACTGGCCTCATGATCAGGAACCATCTTTGATCACCGAAAATAATCAAGCATTGAAAGCAGCTGACAGTGCTGATGCATTAGCTACAACGGCTGGCTGGTATTATGATAAAACAACTCATTTGCTTTGGATAAAAACATCGCATAACAACAGTGAGGATATTACGCTTAGTGTTAAATAGATCACGTTTATAACTTTCCTATGAAAAAGTTACTCAGTATAATTTTTGTTTTTGCTATAGTAAATAGTCCAGTATTTGCTCAGCATAAGGCTACAGCAAAACGGCCAAACATTATTATCATCCTGGCCGACGATATGGGCTATTCAGATATTGGCTGTTTCGGATCCGAAACCCAAACGCCAAATCTCGACGCCATGGCCAAAGGCGGTTTACGGATGACCCAGTTTTATAATGCATCGCGCTGTTGCCCAACCCGGGCGTCATTGCTCACCGGGCTTTATCAGCACCAGGCGGGCGTCGGCGATATGGTAAACCACCGTGATGTGCCCGCTTACCAGGGCTACCTGAACCAAAATTGCGTAACCATAGCCGAGGCGCTTAAACAAGGTGGTTATAATACGTTAATGGCTGGCAAATGGCATGTGGGTACAGATCCCTCGCACTGGCCGGTTAAACGCGGGTTTGATCATTATTTTGGTTTGATAGATGGTGCAAGCAGTTATTTTAATCCAACTATGCCTTATCGCCCTAACCAAAAACTTACCATTGCTTTAGATGATAAGGAGTATACACCCGGGCCAAACTGGTATTCAACCAACGCCTATGCCGATTATGCCATTAAGTTTATTGAGGGTAATAAAAGTACCAATAAGCCATTCTTTTTGTATATGGCCTTTACCAGTCCGCACTGGCCAATCCAGGCCCTGCCCGAAGATATTGCCAAATACAAAGGCAAGTACCTGGCAGGATGGGATAAGCTCAGACAGCAACGGCTGGAACGCCAAAAACAGTTGGGGATCATCAGCAAAGATGAAAAACTCTCGCCCAGGGATAAGAGCGTGCCTGAATGGGATAGCCTTAGCCCGGAAGAAAAGGAACAGTTTGATACCAAAATGGCCGTATACGCCGCGATGGTCGACCGGATGGATCAGAATATAGGCCGGATCAGGAAAAAACTTAAAGAACTGGGTGAGGATAAAAATACAGTGATCATGTTTCTGTCAGATAATGGTGCCAGTAATGAAACCATTACAGGGCCGGGCTTTACTCCCGAAGTATTGGCTGCAAACGGGAAGCCTGCAAGCGATCCAACATCTTTTACATCATACGGGTCATTAGGGGCTAATGTAAGCGATACCCCTTTTCGCTTATTTAAGCACTGGGAATATGAGGGAGGCACAGCCACACCTTTTATAGCTTATTACCCGGATGTTATTAAGCCGGGTTCTATTGTCAGTAAGCCCGCTCATATTATTGACCTGATGGCAACCTGCCTTGACCTTGCCGGGGCAACTTATCCTAAAGTTTATCATGGCAATAGCATTCCGCCAACGGAAGGTATAAGCCTTGTTCCGGTATTTAAGGGGCAAAGCTGGAAAGGACATAACGGATTGTTTTTTGAGCACGAAGGTAACCGTGCTGTAAGGCAAGGCGACTGGAAACTGGTATCGCAACGCCCAGAAAATAAATGGGAGCTTTACAATATCAGCACCGACCGCTCCGAATTAAATGACCTGAGTGCCCAATACCCTCAAAAAGTAGCCGAGCTTGAAGCAATGTATAATGCCTGGGCAGCCCGTGCAGGCGTTGTTGAGTTTGATAAATTACCAAAATCAAAAGGCGAATAATTTAATAAGGGGGTAAGCAAAAGAAGGTGTCGATGCTAACTATACCAAGTTCAAAGAGAATGCTTTTTCGCAGCAGATCAGCTTCGGGTGAAAGTGGGCAGAACGATGGTGGGCATGTGTGATGGAAGGGGCATAGCAAGTTTTTGCAGAAGGGTAGGAAAAGTGGGTGCGAAGCGGGGCAAAATAATTGCAGCCCGTGGTTCTGCCCGGTTTGCAGGGCAAAGGCCTTGAGCGCAAAGAAGCCTTTCTGCTGCAAGCCTTTTTGGTTACTTTTTTGGCTAAAAAAGTAACTGGCCCCCGCGCGGCCAAGAGCGCGACGATGTAAGTTCATAGAGCAAAGATCGTTACCTGCCAGTATTGGACTGCTTTTGAAGGCAATGATGTGGGGAGGACTTCATTTTGATACTGATTTAAAATAGAACCCGAGTGCGGCTTTTAAGTTGTTTAGAAATTTACGCAAACGTTTCTGGGAACGTTTGCGCGGTTTTAGTTGGACAAATCCTTTTTTTTATTGCTGTCAGCCTTTAATCTTGTTTAGGATTTAAGGGTCCTTCACCAATTATAAGGCGATAAATAGCTGTTTTAAAATAGAAACATGTCGGTAATAAAAATAAGGTTTGGGGTAGCGATTCTGCTTTTGGCGGGTTGTTTTACATCGCGGGCGCAGGTTCGGCAGTATTCCTGGCAGCATTTGCCGCAGGTAAGCAAGCCCTCGTTCAAAAAAGATACTATTAACATTTTAAAATACGGTGCCAAAGCCGATGGAATTACATTAAACACTACATGCATTAATAAAGCGATAGCTGCTTGCAGCGCGAAGGGTGGAGGGGTAGTGCTTATTCCACAGGGATTGTGGTTAACTGGTCCGCTGGTGATGAAAAGCAATGTGAACCTGCATGTGAGCCGTGCGGCGTTGCTTCAGTTTACCGATGATAAAAGCCAGTATAAACTGGTTGAAGGCAATTATGAAGGTCATGCTGCGGTACGTAATGAATCGCCTATATCAGGTACCGATCTTACCAATATAGCCATTACCGGCGAAGGGATCATTGATGGCCATGGTGAAGTTTGGCGGGCGATAAGCAAAGAAAGGCTTACCGAAGCCGAATGGAAAAAACTGGTAGCATCGGGCGGTGTAGTGAGCGAAAACGGCAAGTCCTGGTACCCGTCTGAAAGTTATGTCAGCGGACTAAAAACTCCGGGAGCCGGTGTGATAGGCAATGGCAAAACCCTCAAGGATAATGAACCTTTCAAAGATTTTTTCCGGCCGAATATGTTGGTGCTTACCAATTGTAAAAAGGTATTGCTGCAGGGTGTTACGCTGCAAAATTCGCCTGCCTGGGATATCCATACTTTATTATGCGAAGACCTTACGGTACAGAATGCAAGGGTTAGAAACCCCTGGAATGCGCAGAATGGTGATGGTATCGATGTAGAGTCGTGCAGGAATGTGTTAATAGAGGGCAGTACTTTTGATGCCGGCGATGATGGCATCTGCATTAAATCGGGCAGGGACGAGGAGGGTCGTAAACGTGGCAAGCCAACCGAAAATGTTATCGTGAGGGATAACGTGGTTTACCGTGCCCATGGTGGTTTTGTGATCGGTAGTGAAATGTCGGGCGGGGCGCGTAATATTTTCGTGTCTAACTGTACGTTCATCGGTACGGATATCGGTCTGCGTTTTAAAACCACACGGGGCAGGGGCGGTGTTGTTGAAAATATCTTCATCAAAAACATCAGTATGAGGGATATTGCCCATGAGGCCATTCTTTTTGATATGTACTATGGCGGCAAATCGCCCGGCGAAGATGATAATGTAAATGATCAGGCTGTTGTGCCCGTGACCGAAGCTACGCCTTCATTCCGCAAATTCTATGTTGATAACGTGGTATGTAACGGTGCCGAAAAGGCGCTCATGATCAGAGGACTGCCCGAGATGGGGATTAAAGATATCCATATTGAAAACAGCACTTTCAAAACTGTTAAAGGCGCGGATGTAATAGAGGCGCAGGGTGTTTTCTTAAAGAATATTCACCTCGAAAGTAAAGAAACCAGCCCGCTTATCAATGTTCAAAACAGCAACAACATTACGTTCAATCATATTACCTATGGCGGTACGCAGCTGTTGTTTAAGATCAGCGGTAAAAAATCGCAGCAAATAAAATTGCTGAATACAGATGCCTCAAAGGCGAAAAACAAAGTTGAGTTTGGTTCAGGTGCGGCAGAAAATGCATTAACCGGTTTAAAATAATGAAGAAGGTCGCGGTGTTGATATGGATCGTTTTTGTACCGGCACTACTGCTGGCGCAGGCGGTTGTATACCCAAAGCGTTTTACCGTGGCCCAGGATGGCAGCGGTGATTTTAAAACTATTCAGCAGGCTGTAAATGCCGTTCGCGATCTGTCTCAACAAAAGGTTAGCATCTACATAAAAGCAGGTGTTTACCAGGAAAAACTGGTGATCCCATCCTGGAAATGTAATATCGAGCTCATTGGAGAGGATCAAAATAAAACCATTATAACCAACAGCGATTTTTCGGGCAAACCGAACCCTCAGGGAAAGGATGCCTTCGGAAAAGGCGAGTTTACAACTTACACTTCCTATACGGTTTTGGTGCAGGGAAATGATTTTACTGCCCGTAACTTAACTATAGCAAACGCAGCAGGCCCGGTAGGGCAGGCAGTAGCTTTACATGCAGAGGGCGACAGGTGCGCCGTGATCAATTGCCGTTTGCTGGGCAACCAGGATACGCTGTATGCCGGTACCGAAAACAGTCGCCAGTTTTATAAGGATTGCTACATTGAAGGAACTACAGATTTTATCTTCGGCGAAGCTACAGCGGTTTTCCAGAACTGTGTCATCAAAAGCCTCAAAAACTCATTTATAACTGCTCCGGCTACCACGCTCCGGCAGCAGTTTGGCTTTGTTTTTTTGGATTGTAAACTGATACCCGCAGATACTTCTGTTAACAAAGTTTTCCTGGGCAGGCCATGGCGACCGTATGCCAGATCAGTTTTTATCAATACCACAATGGATAAGCACATTTATGCCATTGGATGGGACAACTGGCGTAACCCCGAAAACGAAAAGACCTCCTTTTTTGCCGAATACAAAAGCCAAGGTGTTGATATAAGTAAACGTGCGCCATGGTCGCACCAGCTGACTGAAGCCGAAGTGAAGAAATATACTTTGAATAACATTCTTGCCGGGAATGATCACTGGGATGTAACGCAGATAAAATGAGCTGTATGAAGAAAATATTATTGTTGAGCGTATTCCTGTTTGCGGGTTGGGGGCTTAAGGCGCAAACGCTGCCCTGGTCGCAGCGAATGGCTAATACCGCTATTCATATCTGGAAGGATTCGCTGCCGGGTACTAACTGGTCGTACGATCAGGGCATTGTTTTACAGGGCTTGCAAAGCGTTTGGCAGCAATCGGCCAAGAGCGAATATTTTAGTTATATCCAAAAATCAATGGACAGGTATGTGGGGGCAGATGGAAGCATTCGAACCTACAAAGCCAAAGATTACACGCTGGATAATATCCTTTCAGGGCGAAGTCTATTATTTCTGAACCAGGTATCCGGTACCGGAAAATATTATAAAGCGGCTTCCTTACTGCGCAAACAATTGGACGAACAACCCAAAACACCCGAAGGTGGTTTCTGGCATAAAAAAAGATATGCTAACCAAATGTGGCTGGATGGCCTGTACATGGCCGAGCCTTTTTATGCCGAATATGCTTCCGTTTACCATGAAGATGCAGACTTTGACCAGATAGCAGATCAGTTTATCCGGATGGAGCAACATGCACGCGATAGCAAAACGGGTTTGCTGTACCATGCCTGGGATCAAAGCAAAAAGGAACGCTGGGCTAACCCTCAAACTGGTCTGTCGGCAAGTTTATGGGCCCGTGCCGATGGCTGGTATGCTATGGCATTGATTGATGTATTGCCATATTTTCCTGCTAACCATCCTAAGCGCGCCGCGCTATTGGCCATTTTAAACCGCCTTGCTGAAGCGATACAAGGCAGCCAGGATTCGGGTTCGGGTTTATGGTACCAGGTACTTGACAGGGGCGGCAAGAAAGGTAATTACCTGGAAGCATCGGCATCGTGTATGTTTGTTTATACGCTGGCCAAGGGAGTAAGGGAAGGCTATCTGCCTCAAAAATATTTGCCGGTAGCGCAAAAAGCTTATGATGGCATTATCAAAAATTTCATCGAAACTGATGCTGATGGACAGGTAAACATTAAAGGCACTGCAGGAGCTGTAGGTGTTGGCGGCGAACCATATCGCGATGGCAGTTACGAGTACTACACCGGTGTGAAAACTGTCGTTAACGAAACCAAAGGTGTTGGTTCATTTATGCTGGCCAGCGTAGAGATGGAGCGTTTAGCCAATCAGAATTTAGGCAAAGGCAAAATTGTACTTTTAGACAGCTATTTTAATAACGAGCATCATTATGATGTTACGGGTAAAAGTATCCCGTTCCATTACAAATGGGAGGAGCAGGATAACAACGGTTTTTCATTTTTAGGGCAGATCTTTAACAATTACGGTTTGCACACCAAAACTTTAAATGAAGCGCCGGATGCAGAGAACCTCAAAAAGGCAGCAGCTTATGTTATTGTTGATCCCGATATCCCGAAGGAAAATCCTGATGCTAAATATATTGAAGAGCCACATATCACGGCCATCAGTAACTGGGTAAAAAATGGTGGTGTACTGGTTGTTTTAAATAACGATACGGGCAACGCCGAGTTTGTGCACCTGAACAAACTGATGGCGAAATTTGGGATCAGCTTTAACCTGAATAGTGTTAACCGGGTGGTTGGGCGCAACTTTGAGCAGGGTACAATTAATATCCCGCAGGATAATGCCATCTTTAAAACGGCTCGCAAAGTTTACATCAAAGAGTTGAGTACCCTACAGCTAACAAATCCGGCGGTTGCGCAATTAGTTAACGGTAAGGACGTCATTGTAGCTACAGCCAAATATGGTAAAGGCACCGTGTTTGCCGTTGGCGATCCCTGGTTTTATAATGAATATACAGATGGCCGCAAACTGCCTCCTGATTATGATAATTTTAAAGCAGCCAACGACCTTGTGAGCTGGCTGGTAAAACAAATTCCTCAAACAAAAAAATAATAACCTATTACAAATAAAAAGAACATGATATTATCAAGATATAACCTCAACAAAACAACTGTACCGGCAAATGAATTGCCTCCTGCTAATGTATTTGACTTGCCTGAGAAGGTGCTGCAATTTGGCACCGGCGTGTTATTGCGCGGCCTGCCCGATTACTTTATTGATAAGGCTAACCGCGCCGGCATTTTCAATGGCAGGGTAGCTGTTGTTAAATCTACCGACAGAGGTTCAACTACTGATTTTGATATGCAGGATGGTTTGTATACCATTTATTCAAAAGGAATTGAAGATGGCATGGAAGTTAACGAACAGGTGATCTGTTCAGCGATCAGTCGCGTGCTTTCCGCATCAAGTGAGTGGGAAGAGATTTTGGAGATAGCCCGGAGCAAGGATTTACAGGTAGTGATCTCCAATACAACCGAAGTCGGCATTCAACTGGTTAAGGAAGATGTGCGTAAACATCCGCCGGCATCATTCCCCGGCAAATTGCTGGCTATTTTATATGAGCGTTACAAGGCCTTTAACGGCAGACCAGATACCGGGCTGGTGATCATCCCAACCGAGCTGATCATCGATAACGGTAAAAAACTGGAATCCATTGTATTGGAACTTGCTCATCTGAATAAACTGGAACCTGCCTTTATGGACTGGCTGGAAAGCAGCAATAGCTTCTGCAATTCGCTGGTGGACAGGATTGTGCCCGGCAGGCCAGATCAACAGTTGAGCGATGCCATGGAAGCCGAACGTGGTTATACCGATAACCTCAACATCATGTCTGAAACTTATAGTCTCTGGGCTATCCAGGGCGACGAAAAAATAGCCGAAGTATTATCTTTTGCCCAGTCAGATAATGGCGTGGTGATCACGCCGGATATTGAACTATTCAGGGAGCTGAAACTAAGGTTGCTTAATGGTACGCACACGTTGAGCTGCGCGGTAGCCTATCTTTCAGGTTTTAAAACGGTTAAGGAAGCCATGGATGATGTACATTTTACAAAGTTCATTACCCAACTGATGTTTACCGAGATCATGCCATCCATCCCTTATCAAATTGATGAAGATGTAGCCCGCGACTTTGGCAATAAGGTACTCGACAGGTTCCGTAACCCAAACATCAGGCACGAGTGGTTGAGCATTTCGGTACAGTACGCTACTAAAATTAAAATGCGGGTTATTCCGTTATTATTAAACTACTATAAACAAAACAATAAGGCACCGCAGATGATGGCCCTTGGTTTTGCGGCATTTATCCGCTTTATGCAAATCACGGAAACAGCTGAAGGCAAGTATACCGGAACAGCACATTCGGATAGTTATTCGATAACTGATGACCAGGCGCCTGCTTTGGGCAAAGCATGGAACGGAGCTGATGCAGAAGCGGCTATTGTAGCTATCCTTAAAAATAAAAGCCTTTGGGATGTTGATTTAACAACTTTACCCGGCTTTACTGAAGCAGTAACAGAACAGTTTAAGTTTATAAACGAACAGGGAAAACTGGAAATAAGCGCTATTTAAACAGGAAGAAAGATGAAACAGAATATATTAAAAGTACACCCTGCCGATAACGTGCTTGTAGCCCTTACAGATTTGCAGGCCAATGAGCAGGTTACTTATAAAGGTGATACTTATATAGTAAAAGAACTGATCCCGGCCAAACACAAATTTGTTATAGCGGATATCCCCGAGGGCGGCGAGATCATCATGTATGGTGTACTGGTAGGCAAAGCGCAAAGCCCGATACCGGTGGGTGGTTTGATAAGCACAGCCAACGTAAAGCACGCTGCTAACAGTTTTTTAACAGGCCAAAGCCATACAGATTGGCACAAGCCTGATATCAGTAAATGGGAAGATAAAACCTTCAACGGCTATCACCGCGAAGATGGTAGCGTAGGCACTGCTAATTACTGGCTGGTTGTGCCCATGGTGTTTTGTGAAAACCGCAACATTGAGGTATTGCAGGAAGCATTGGTAAAACCTTTGGGTTACGGCCGCAAAAAAACATACGAGATCAAGGCACAGGAACTGATTGGCAAAATAAAAGCAGGTGCCCAAATAGATGAGGTTTTATATACCGAAATAGGCAGCGATACTGCTCAAAATGCCGGCAGCAAACTTTTTCCAAACGTTGATGGCATTAAGTTTTTAACCCATACAGGCGGCTGTGGTGGTACCCGCCAGGATTCAACTGCGCTTTGCGGTTTGCTGGCCGGGTATATTACGCATCCTAACGTTGCGGGGGCAACAGTTTTAAGTTTAGGTTGTCAGAACGCCGAAGTTAAAACTTTACAGGAGGAGATCAACAAACGCTCGCCCCAGTTTAACAAACCTTTGTATATTTTAGATCAGCAAAAAACAGGTAAAGAAGCCGATTTGATGGAGCAGGGCATCAGGCAAACGCTGGCAGGTTTAATGCAAGCTAACCAATACACCCGTAAACCGGCCCCTTTAAGCAAATTGACTATTGGGTTGGAATGTGGCGGCTCTGATGGCTTCTCGGGCATCTCTGCAAATCCGGCTATCGGTTACACTTCAGATCTGCTCGTTGCTATGGGTGGTTCGGTTATTTTGGCCGAGTTCCCGGAGCTTTGCGGTGTGGAGCAAAACCTGATAGACCGTTGTGTAGACAAATCTAAAGCAGATCGCTTTGCCGACCTGGTACGCACCTACAGTCAGCGCGCCGAAGAAGCCGGTTCGGGTTTTTACATGAACCCATCGCCGGGCAATATTAAAGATGGTTTGATCACTGATGCTATCAAATCTGCCGGGGCTGCAAAAAAAGGTGGTACATCGCCGGTGGCGGACGTACTCGATTATCCCGAAAGAGTGACAAAGCCGGGCCTTAACCTGCTGTGTACCCCGGGTAACGACGTAGAATCAACTACGGCCGAAGTAGGCTCAGGTGCCAACATCGTATTATTTACTACCGGCCTGGGAACGCCGACCGGAAACCCGATAGCCCCGGTTGTGAAAATTGCCACCAATACTGCATTATTTAACCGAATGAGCGATATTATCGATATAAACACCGGTACTATCGTTGAAGGCGATGAAACCATTGAACAGGCTGGCGAACGCATCCTGGATTATGTAGTAAAAGTTGCAAGCGGAGAGATCGAAGTCCATGCGGTACGCCACGGACAGGATGATTTTATCCCGTGGAAAAGAGGGGTTTCGCTTTAATCATACATTCCCCGTGTTCGTGTCCCCACGAACACCCGTAGACAGGTAGAATGAAAAGAATGAACATTAATGGGGAATTGTAAAAAGACAACATGTTTCCGTGAGGACACGGAAACGGGGAAAACATGACGAAAAACTAATGAAAATACTAACCTGTACCACACCCGGTCAATTGGAATACGGCACTGCCGATATTCCTCAATTAAAACCGGGTTATTCGCTGCTCAAAATAAAACGCATAGGCATTTGCGGTACCGATCTGCATGCCTTTGAAGGTACCCAGCCCTTTTTTAGCTATCCAAGAATTTTAGGCCATGAGCTTGCAGCCGAACTGGTTGAAGCCGGCGATGCCGAAGGTTTTCAAAAGGGTGAAGCCGTTACCTTTATCCCGTATTTCAATTGCGGGCATTGTATCGCCTGTCGCTCCGGAAAACCAAATTGCTGTGTAAATATCCAGGTTTGCGGCGTGCATACGGATGGCGGCATGGCCGAATACCTGCAGGTTCCGTCACACTTACTGGTTCATGGTGAGGGACTAAGTTTTGATGAGCTGGCATTGGTTGAGCCCCTGGCTATCGGTGCCCATGGTGTGCGGCGAGCCGACGTAAAGCCGGACGAATTTGTACTGGTCATAGGCGCGGGACCTATCGGTTTAGGCATTATGGAATTTGCCTGCATTGCCGGAGCAAAAGTTATAGCTGCCGACGTAAACGAGCAACGCCTTAATTTTTGCCGCGAAAACCTGAAGGTTGATCACACCATCAACGTAAAAAATGAAGACGTAACCGAACGCTTGAAAGAGATCACCAATAGCGACATGCCAACTGTGATTATCGATGCTACCGGCAATCAAAAAGCCATCAACGGGGCGTTCCTGTATTTGGCGCATGGCGGCAGGTATGTGCTGGTTGGCTTGCAGCGGGATGAGATCATTGTAAGTCACCCCGAATTTCATAGACGCGAATCTACCTTAATGAGCAGTCGCAATGCTACCCGTGAGGATTTTGAGCATGTGAGCCGCTCCATGAAAAGCGGACTGGTAAACCCGCAAACGTATATCACCCACCGGGTAACTTTTGACGAAGTAAAAGATCAGTTTGAAAGTTGGCTTAACCCGGCCAATGGAGTTATAAAAGCAATTGTGGAGGTATAGGAGGCTGTTTAATGAGTGTAGAGACGCATAATTGCGTCTCACGCTTGCAATTTACGGTAGCTGAGACGCTTGTGAAATCGGCTTGTCCTCCGGGAGACGCAATTATACGTTTCTACAAAATATTTTGAATGATGATAAAAAGGGCATTTTTGATCAGTTTGTTTTTTTGTGTAGCAGGCAGTGTTTTCGCCCAGCAAAAGCATATATTGGGTTTTGAAAAGCTGAAAACTTATGTTGAAAGCTTTAATAAAGCCGATACCGAAACGGTTAAAAATTACATCACTAATGACCATGCCTATGAATGGCTTGCCAAAAATGTCCCTTTGTTTGAGTGCCCGGATTCGGCCATTCAAAAGATCTATTATTACCGTTGGTGGACCTTCAGGAAACACCTGAAACAAACACCAGACGGTTTCATCTTTACAGAATTTATAACCCCGGTTAGTTTCACCGGTGTATATAACAGTTCAAGCAGTGCCCTTGGTCACCAGGTGTATGAGGGGCGCTGGTTGCGCGATCCGCAATACATCAACCAGTATATCAATTTTTGGCTGTATGTTGATCCTAAACAGAAGAAGCCGCACCTGCATGCTTTCAGCAGTTGGATTGATGACGCAGTGTATAATTATTACCTCGTAAACCTTAATGAAAAGTTTGTTGAACAGGCCCTGCCTTTGCTCAACACCGATTATCATGTATGGGAAACGGAAAAGCAGTTATCTTCTAAATTATTCTGGCAGTTTGATGTGCGCGACGCCATGGAGGAAAGTATCAGCGGGGGACGCAAAGTCAAAAATATCCGGCCTACCATTAACAGCTATATGTACGGCAATGCCGTAGCCCTATCAAAAATGGCAGCTTTAACCGGCAATGATTCGCTAAAAACAAAATATATCCAGAAAGCAATTGAACTGAAAAAACTGGTACAGGATAGTCTATGGAATGATAGCGCTTCCTTTTTTGAAGTGCGCAAACCCGACGGTAATTTTGCCGGTGCCCGCGAGGAGTTAGGATTTATCCCCTGGTATTTTAACCTGCCCGATGATAAGCCGGCATACGCCAAACAGTGGGATCAGCTAACCGACACTAAAGGTTTTAACGCGCCCTGGGGTATTACCACAGCCGAGCGCAGGCACCCCTTGTTCCGTACCCATGGTACCGGGCATGGCTGCGAGTGGGACGGAGCGGTATGGCCTTTTGCTACTACGCAAACCTTAAAGGGACTGGCCAACCTGCTTACTGCTTATCAAAATAAAGGCACTATGACACCGGGTGTTTTTTATAATGAACTGCATAAATACGCCCTTTCGCACATCAAAAGGGGGCAACCTTATTTAGGTGAATACCAAGATGAAAAAACTGGCTACTGGCTTAAAGGCGATAACCCAAGGAGTAGCTACTACAATCATTCGGGTTTTTGTGATCTGGTCATTAACGATCTTGTGGGTTTAAAACCTCGTGAAGATAATGTACTGGAAATCTTCCCACTTATCCCTCACAACCAATGGAAATGGTTTGCACTGGATAATGTACTTTATCATGGGCATACCATCAGTGTGGTTTGGGATAAAACCGGCACAAAATATCACAAAGGCAAAGGGTTCATCATTTATGCCGATGGTAAGGTGATTTCCCGAAGCACTCAGCTAAAACATGTACTGGTAAAACTTCCGGCTTAATCCTGACTCATTTTCTCTCTTTTATTGGCTTGGTGGCTTTAATGATGATAATATCGTATAGTAGATAGAGAAAATATCAGATGAAATTGCAGCAGCGTACTGATATTTTTGAATACTATACAACCAATTAAGTTCACAACCAAAGGTATCATTTAAGATGCTGAAGCCTTCATTCAAATCAACGGAACGGGCTTTGGTAAGCCTGTTTAACACGAATGAAAATGAAGATATCTAATCGTTTCCTGTTGCTGTTATTTACGCTCATCTTTTGTTTTTATTCAAACGTACAAGCTCAAAACCAATCAAAAAAAATTACCATTGTTACCTTGCCTCAGCATCACGCGAGGATAAGTTACGGTGTACAAAAGTTAACGCTGGCCCTGCAACACGTCGGATATTCCGTTACCGAACAATCTTATAAAGGCGTAATGCCTTCAGGTAATGCCATAGTTGTTGGTTTGCTCGCGGATGCCCCGGTTAAGAAACTGGTTGGCGCTGCAAATAATCGCCCGGGAAAAGAGGGTTTTATCATCTGTGATAACGGCCTCAAAAATAAACTGCTGATAGCAGGTGCCGATAATTCCGGCGCACTTTATGGCTGTCTTGAATTGGCAGATAGGATCGACATCAATAAAAAACTCCCGGTAAATATTAACCTGCACGACCAGCCCGAAATGGTTTTGCGGGGTACCTGTATCGGTGTGCAAAAGCCTGCCTTACTTCCTGGTCGCGGTACTTATGAGTACCCTTACACACCGCAAAACTTCCCGTGGTTTTATGACAAGGCTTTATGGATCCGTTACCTGGATTCGTTGGCTCATAACCGCATGAACTCTTTGTATTTATGGAATGGGCACCCCTTCGCCTCGCTGGTGCGGGTAAAGGAATATCCTTATGCCGTTGAGGTTGATGATGCCATCTTTAAGAAAAACGAAGAGATTTACAGCTTTTTGGCCGATGAAGCTGATAAACGTGGCATCTGGCTTATCCAGGGATTTTACAACATCATCGTATCCAAACCCTTCGCCGAAAAAAATAACCTGAAAACGCAGGACAGGAACCGGCACATCGTACCCATTATTGCCGATTATACCCGTAAATCTATCGCTGCCTTTGTGCAGAAATACCCTAATGTAGGTCTGCTGGTTACGTTGGGAGAAGCCATGGAGGGTGTTGGGCAGGATGATGTCGACTGGTTTACCCAAACGATAATTCCCGGAGTAAAGGATGGTTTGAAGGCCTTGGGGCGTAAAGATGAACCGCCGATCGTGCTTCGTGCACATGATACCGACGCGCCCAATGTAATGAAATATGCCAAACCGCTTTATTCAAATCTATATACCGAGGCAAAATATAATGGCGAGGCCTTAACCACTTATGAACCGCATGGCCCCTGGGCCGACCTGCACCGCACGCTGAGCAGTATTGGTACCGTACAAATAGAAAATGTGCATATAATGGCCAACCTGGAGCCTTTCCGCTATGGTTCGGCGGATTTTATCCAGAAATGCGTGCAGGCTATGCATACTATTTATGGGGCAAATGCATTGCATTTATACCCGCAGGCATCATATTGGGATTGGCCTTACACCGCTGACAACACAGGCAGAAAGCGCTTGTTACAGTTGGACAGGGATTGGATCTGGTACAAAGCATGGGCCCGTTATGCCTGGGATAACAAACGGGACAGGGCTGGTGAAATAAGCTATTGGGCAAAGCAACTGGCCGATAAATATGGATGTGATCAGGCTAACGGCGAGGCAATTTTAAAAGCTTACGAAGAGTCGGGCAATATTTCGCCCGAACTATTGCGCCGTTTCGGCATCACTGATGGTAACCGCCAAACCATGACCCTGGGGATGTTGATGAGCCAATTGGTTAATCCCGAAAAATACGGTCTGTTCTCTTTGTTGTATAATTCGGAAGGGCCTGTTGGCGAAATGATGAGTGTGTACGCCGAAAAGGAATGGAAGCACCAACCGCACACCGGCGAAACTCCGGTTAAGGTTATTGACAGTGTGATACTTCAAGGCAAAAGAGCTGTTGAAGCTATCGACAAAGCGTCGGCGGGGATAAAAAAAGACAATGCCGAGTTTGCCCGTTTAAAAAATGATATGTATTGCTATAACGCTATGGCCAATAGTTATGCCTATAAGGCAAAGGCCGCTTTATGGGTACTGCGTTATAAATATTCGGATAACGTTGCCGACCTGGAAAAGGCTTTGCCCGAGTTGCAAACCAGTTTGGAGTATTATAAACAACTGGTAAAACTAACCGAAAATACTTACCTGTATGCCAACAGCATGCAGACTAAACAGCGCAAAATCCCGGTTGGTGGTAATGATGCCAAAATGAAAACCTGGGTCGAGCTTTTGCCTGTTTACCAAAAGGAACTGGACAATTTTAAACGGAATATCGATTCGCTGAAATCGCCGCAAACGCAGCAAAAACAAAAAGAGGTGGCAGTTTTGAAGGATGCACCTGTAAAATTTGAAAATAGTAGCAGTTATCAGCTAAATGCGGGCGAAGTGGTTTACGCCGATACAATCGCCCCGATAAAAAATACCGCCAAAGAATTGGCAGGTTTAAAAGGGATCAAGCTATCCAAAGCAGATCAGCAAAAGAACGGAACTACGATCAGTTTTAAAAATGATAAGCCGGTAAAAGTGCTGGTCGGTTTTTTCAATAGCAAGCTGCCGCAATACTTGCCCGAGCCGCAACTGGAAACAGATGCCAGTGCCAACGACTACGGCCAGGCCGATATTAAGATTGCCAATGCTATTCAAATTGATGGCCTGCCGCCTGTAAATATTCATACGTACACCTTTAAAGCCGGGTCAAATACCCTTACCTTAGGTAAAGGAGCCGCCTTGGTTTTGGGTATTGTTGATGCAGATGCCAATGTGCCGGTTTACGATGCGGGCCTGAGTAATGAAGGTAATATCAAAGATTTACGCTGGCTTTTTAATTGAGACTAATGAAAAGCAGGAAGAGTTTATTTATTGCGATATTCGTGTTTGGGGTTCTGCAGGCCTTTGCCCAATCGCAACCACTAAAGCTTTGGTATAAACAACCCGCCCAAAAATGGACTGATGCTTTACCTATTGGTAACGGCCGTATAGGGGGCGTGATCTATGGTGGTGTTGCCGAAGACCATATCCAATACAACGAACAAACCCTATGGACAGGCGGCCCCCGCGACTATAACCGTAAAGGAGCCGTGAAATATCTGGAGCCTATCCGCAAGCTGCTTTCCGAAGGCAAACAAGCCGAAGCGGAAGCAATGGCCCAGCAGCATTTTATGGGGATGAAAAGCAATGAGTTGGGCTATGCTGCTGATTCGGCAAAGTGGGTTAGTATGATGTTTGCTATGTATGGTCCACAGGATGAGATGATGCGTGATGATAGCTGGAAAACCGTCACACTACCTACAGAACAGGGTTGGGAAGCTCAACCCGGATTTGAGGGTATAGATGGTGCAGTTTGGTTCATTAAGCATTTTAATATTCCTGCCGGGTGGAAGGGGAAAAATTTAGTAATTAGCTTAGGCAGGATACGTGACATAGACCGAACCTGGTTTAACGGAGATTACATTGGCACTACTTCGGGTAATGGTTATAGAAAATACGTCATCCCTGCTAATAAATTATTTGTTGGAGATAATAAACTTGCAATGCAGGTAATCAACTTTTACGATAAGGGTGGCTTTACAAGTAACGCCAAAACTTTATCAGTTTATCCTGAAGGACGTGAAAGCGATGCGATTAGTCTTGCCGGTCAATGGAAATATTTTATACAGGATGATAACCCACCTGCATATCCCCGCTACAATGCCGATTACCAGCCTTTTGCCGATTTGTACCTGCAATTTCCTAAGCAGGAAATAACAGATTATAAACGAGACCTTGACCTTACAAATGCTACTGCTCATGTAAGCTATCAGGCAGATGGCGTTAACTATACCCGCGAATATTTCAGCAGTGCTCCCGATCAGGTGATGGCAGTACATCTCACCGCTGATAAGCCGGGCAAAATTACGGTGAAAGCCTTATTGAGCAGTCTGCATAAAAACTATGTCATCCGTGAAGTTGATGATCACACGCTGGCGCTGTCATTAAAAGTAAAGGACGGTGTTTTACGTGGCGTGAGTTATCTGCATGTACAGGCCATAGGTGGTAAGGTTATGGTTACGTCGAAAAATATTTCGGTTGCGGGAGCTAATGAAGCAACTTTTTATCTTACGGCAGCAACCAATTTTAAAAACTATCATGATGTATCGGGCAACCCGGAGGCCATCTGCAAAACTCAAATTGCAGCTATAGCGCATAAGAGTTATGCAGCTGTCAAGGCTGCCCATATCAAAGACTATCAAAAGTATTTCAATACGTTTTCTATCGATTTAGGCAAGGGTGAAAATGCTGATCTGCCTACAGATGAACGGATCCTGAAATTTGGCCACTCGCCCGATCCTTCGTTTATCAGCCTGTATATGCAATACGGCAGGTATTTGCTGATTTCGTCGTCAAGACCGGGCAACGGGCCTGCAAACTTGCAGGGTTTGTGGAATAACCTGCTTACACCGCCATGGGGCAGCAAGTTCACCACCAATATCAATCTCGAAATGAATTACTGGCCTGCCGAGCTGCTTAACTTATCAGCTTGCAGCGAGCCTTTTTTTAGCATAGTTGATGACCTCGCTAAAACCGGGCATGAAACCGCTGTTGAGCATTACGGCGCGCCGGGTTGGGTATTGCACCATAATACAGATCTATGGTGTGGTACTGCACCGGTTAATGCTTCCAATCATGGCATTTGGGTAAGCGGGGCAGCCTGGCTTTGCCATCAGTTGTGGGAGCATTATTTATACAGCGGCGATAAGGATTTTCTGCAAAAGCGGGCATACCCTGAAATGAAGGGTGCGGCTGAGTTTTTCGTACACTTTTTAGTAAAAGATCCTAAAACCGGCTATCTGATCAGCACACCATCCAATTCGCCCGAGCATGGCGGTTTGGTTGCGGGTCCGACGATGGATCACCAGATTATCCGTGATCTGTTTAAAAACTGCATCGAAGCAGCCAAAGTGCTGAATATCGACAAGGCCTTTGCGGATACGCTGAAACTCAAGTACAGCCAGATAGCACCCAATAAAATAGGTAAATATGGCCAGTTACAGGAGTGGTTGGAAGACAAGGACGATACCACAGATACCCATCGCCATGTTTCGCATATGTGGGGCGTTTATCCCGGAACGGATATCACGCTTAAAACTCCTGAACTGCTGAAAGCAGCCGAACAATCCATGAAATACCGGGGCGATGAAGGCACCGGCTGGAGCATTGCCTGGAAGGTAAATATCTGGGCGCGGATGCACCAGGGCGATCATGCTTATCTCATGTTAAGCAAACTGCTGTCGCCTGCCGATGTAAGTTCGGGCAAGGAAAAGGGGGGAGTTTACCATAATTTATTTGATGCGCACCCACCTTTCCAGATCGATGGCAACTTTGGTGGTGCGGCCGGTTTGGCCGAAATGCTGCTCCAAAGCCAGGGCGATGATATTGAATTACTGCCAGCCTTACCAACAGCGTTGCCTCGGGGAAGCATAAAAGGCATTTGCGCAAGAGGCGGTTTTGTGCTGGATTTTGAATGGCAAAATGGCCGGTTAATAAGTTTACAGGTGCTTTCCAAATTGGGCAAAGCCTGTCGTTTAAATTACGCCGGAAAAACGATCAATCTCGAAACTCAAAAAGGTAAAAGCTATCGCTTTGACGCTGATCTGAAACAATTGTAAAAGATGGGCGAAACGCAGGAATATCGCAGCGAGATAGTGGGAAAAGAACAAAGTTTTTTGGGACTGTGTGATTCCCTTCTTGAGAGCTGCTGTGTGTACTACACAACTCTTAAATTTTATCATTAAAAAAAAATGTCATTTCGAACGAACCAGGGTGGGATTTATGTGTCGGAGGTGAGGAGAAATCTTCTACGCCCTGCTTTTACAGGTATGGTTGTACAGCGAGATGCAGAAGATTTTTCTTTCGCGCCTCCTCTCAGCCCGCCCCAGCTCTATCGAAATGACATTTTATTTTTCTTGAAAAGATGTGTATGTACAGTAGTTCGTGAGAGGAGTAGAGGGGTGTGTTTCCCTTTTTTTAAACTGATAACTTCACTACTGCTTTTGCTCTTTTTTTCCAGTAGTTACCTTTTTGCACAGCGTAGTGAAATCTCATTAAACACCAATTGGAAAAGTATTGCCGATGATAATAACCCAAAGGCAAATACCGGTTTTGAACAAGCGAGATTTAATGACACTAAATGGCAAACGCTAAACGTACCTCATAATTGGGACACCTACGAAGGCTATCGCCGCCTGAAACATGGAAACAGGCACGGTACGGCTTGGTACCGCAAAATATTCCCGCTTGAAAACAAGCAAAACGATAAACGATATTTCCTTTGGTTCGAAGGAGTTGGTTCTTATGCCACGGTTTGGCTCAATGGCAAACAGGTTGGCTATCATGCCGGTGGACGCACATCTTTTACCATTGATATAACGGATGCTATCAAAGCAGGTAAGAAAAACCTGTTATGTGTCAAAGCAGATCATCCTTCGTTCATCAAAGATCTGCCCTGGGTTTGTGGCGCTTGTTCGGATGATCCGGGTTTTTCGGAGGGTTCGCAACCCATGGGGATCTTCAGGCCGGTTCATTTGATAGTTACCAATGCCATCAGGATTGAACCTTTTGGCGTCCACATCTGGAATGATACTACCGTTCGCGAAAAATCGGCTACCCTTAATCTCGAAACTGAAGTTAAAAACTACAGCGGCAAGCCATCTAAAATAACCATCACCAATAGCTTGATTGATGTTAACGGCAAAACCATCGCCCAAGCAAAAACAAATAAAACACTAAGTGCGGGAGAGACTAACGTAATAAGTCAACAATTTGCCGATGTTAGAAACGTGCAGCTATGGTCGTTAGAAAAACCTTACCTGTATTATGTATTAACAGAAGTTTGGGCCGCTGGAAAACTGATCGACAGAACGCAAACGCCGTATGGTATCCGTTGGATCAGCTGGCCCATTGGCAGGAACAATAACGACAATCGTTTTTATCTCAACGGAAAGCCTGTTTTTATCAATGGCATTGCCGAGTATGAACACCTGATGGGGAAAAGCCATGCTTTTAGCGACCAGGAAATTAAAGCACGGGTGATGCAGGTAAAAGCTGCCGGTTTTAATGCGTTCAGGGATGCACATCAGCCGCATAACCTGGCTTATCAGCAGTATTGGGATAAGCTGGGCATTTTATGGTGGCCGCAATATTCGGCTCATATCTGGTACGATTCGCCGGAGTTCAGGGCCAGTTATAAGGCTTTACTGGTTGATTGGGTAAAGGAGCGGCGCAACAGCCCGTCGGTTATATTATGGGGTTTACAGAATGAAAGCAAACTGCCTGCCGATTTTGCCCGTGAATGCAGCGAGATCATCCGCAAGCTTGACCCTACGGCTTCATCGCAACGCAAAATAACAACCTGTAATGGCGGCGAAGGTGCCGATTGGGATGTGCCCCAAAACTGGACAGGCACCTACGGGGGCAACCCGCTTACTTATGGCGATGACCTGAAAAAACAAATATTGGTGGGCGAGTACGGCGCGTGGCGAAGTCTCGGCTTACATACCGAAGGCCCTTTTAATGCAAACGGTCCGCTAAGTGAAGACCGGATGACGCAGCTTATGGAAACCAAAATCCGCATGGCCGAATCTGTAAAAGACAAGGTTGCGGGGCATTTTCAATGGCTGCTGTACTCGCATGAAAACCCCGGCAGGACACAAGGCGGCGAGGGGCAGCGCGAGCTCGACAGGGTAGGCCCCGTCAATTACAAAGGGTTGTTTACGCCATGGGGCCAACCTACCGATGCTTTTTACATGTACAGGGCCAACTATGCGCCAAAGCGTAAAGAGCCGGTGGTTTACATCGTATCGCACACCTGGCCAAATCGCTGGCTTACTCCGGGTAAAAAGGATAGCATCATTGTTTATTCCAATTGTGATGAGGTGGAGTTATTTAATGATATCGACCATGAGTCATTAGGCCGGAGAAAACTACAGGGTATCGGCACGCATTTTCAATGGGATGGCGCGGATATTAAATACAATGTATTATACGCAGTGGGATATGTTAATGGTAAGCAGGTAACTCACGATGAGATCATGCTGAATCACTTGCCATCTGCCCCTCATTTATCAAAAGAAAATTCCACTATACTGCAACCACAAGCTGGTTACAATTATTTATACAGGCTCAATTGCGGCGGCCCGGATTATACCGATACCTACGGCAGCATCTGGATGGCCGACAGGCATCAGGATAATAAACAACAACCCGGCTCCACATCGTGGACGGATGATTGCCCCGGTATGCCATCCTTTTTCGCCAGCCAGCAACGCACTTTTGATAGGATTAGCGGAACTGCTGATGGAGAACTGTTCCAAACATTCAGGTATGGCTTAGATAAATTAAAATTCAATTTCCCGGTACTCGATGGTGATTACCGTATCGAACTATATTTTACCGAACCCTGGTATGGTACCGGCGGTGGAATGGATTGCACTGGCTGGCGTTTGTTTGATATAGCCGTGAATAGTAAAACCATGATCCACGATCTTGATATTTGGAAAGAAGCAGGATATGCAAAAGCGCTTAAAAAAAGTATTACCGCGCATGTTACCGGTGGGATGCTAACGATTTCTTTTTCAAATGCTGCAGCAGGTGAAGCTATCATATCTGCGATAGCAATCAGTACTTTAAACAAAACAATCAAGCCGCAATTGGCGGCTTCGGGAATAATCGGCCAACTGCAGAGCAATGACAAATGGGCAATAAAAAGCTGGTTGGATATCGGCCAAAAACAATACACCGATGCCGGGGTAACTTTTAACGATCTTCCGCCGGTATTTTATGGTGCCGATTGGATAAGTACGAGCAATTCAGCCCAAGTACAAACAGGCTCATTTACTTTAAATGCTGATGCCGATGTTTATGTAGCTACGGATGTATCGGCATCGCAAAGGCCAGCCTGGCTCTCGGGTTATGAAAATACCGGCTTATTTGTAAAAACCGATGCTGATGGCGGGCGTCAATTACCTGTTTACAGAAAGCGCTTCAAGAAAGCGGATGTAGTCGCTGTAGGCGAAAATAAAGGGAAGTTCATGTACACCGTGGTGGTACTGCCCGTTACTTCGCTGCAACCCGCAACTGATCTTCGTAAAATCGTGAGCTATAAAGCCGAGACTGCCGAATTAAAAGGAAGTGGCGCAAGCGGCGATACCTTGAACGGCAAAAAAGTAGTTAAATTTAGCAGCGGTGCGGTCGGTAGTGTGGCATTCGCGTTAACACCGGGTGTTGCCGATCTGTATGCCCTGCGCATCAAATATTATAACCAAAGCAATCAAACTTTTACAGCAAAAATGCAGCTACTGGCTGCCGATGGTACGGTGATGAAGGAGGAAGAATTGAGTTTTAAACCGGTTGCCAAAAATAAATCGGGTACGGTTGCAACCAATACGGGCACGAGTATCAACGCGGGTAATTATAAACTGGTGATCACGGGCATTAAAGCTGATGGTTTGGCTGTTTCGGGCATTGAAATGCAATAAAATATTAAAATGAAAAGAAAAATCTGCCTGTTATTTCTACTGCTGCCTTTCGGCGCTTTTGCTCAAAAGCTGAAGGTGCTTAATCTGCAATGCGAGTACAAAACAAACCCGTTAGGTATTGAATCGGCTAAGCCGAAGCTTAGCTGGCAAATGCAAAGCGATGCCCGTAATACAACGCAAAGGGCTTACCGGGTTTTGGTTGCCGATGACGCAGCTAAGCTCACAAATAACAATGCCGATATCTGGGATTCGGGAAAGGTACCATCAAACAGATCATTACAAATAGCTTGCAATGGCAAGGCGATGCAAGCCGCCGAAACGTATTATTGGAAGGTAATGGTTTGGGATAACCATGGCAAAGCATCTGCATGGAGCAGTATTGCCAGCTGGCAAATGGGCTTGCTCACAAAAGCCGACTGGCACGGTGCCGATTGGATAGCCTATGATAAATTGCCCGATTCATCGGCCATTGCGCCGTTTTACCATGGCAAGGGGCCTAAAAAGCTGGGTGCTGCTAATGATGTTTTGCCTTTGATGCGTAAGGCATTTAATGTGGAGGGTAAGCTAAAAAAAGCCACACTTTATTTATGCGGGTTAGGTCATTTTGAATTGAGTTTGAATGGTAAAAAAGTAGGCGATCATTTCCTTGATCCGGGATGGACAAAATATGATCAACAGGCCTTATATGTGTCTTTTGATGTGACGAGTCAACTGATCGCCGGTAAAAATACCATTGGCGTAATGCTGGGCAATGGATTCTACTATATCCCACGCGACAGGCGTTACCGCAAGCTTACCGGCGCTTTTGGTTATCCTAAAATGATCTGTCGTTTATTGTTGGAGTATGATAACGGCCGGGTGGACAATGTGGTAAGTGATGGTTCATGGAAAACAGCTTCTTCGCCGGTTACATTCAGTAGCATTTATGGGGGCGAGGATTATAATGCCAACCTTGAGCAACCGGGTTGGAATACCAACAGTTTTGATGATTCAAACTGGCGCAGCGTGATTAAAGTAGATGATGTACCACAGCTTAACGCGCAAATGGCCGAGCCTTTAAAGATCATGCAGGAGCTTGCTCCAAAAAGCAAAAAACAGCTCAATAATGGGGCATGGGTGTATGATCTCGGCCAAAATTTTTCAGGAATCCCGCAAATTAGCGTTCAGGGCAAAAAAGGAGATACCGTGCGGATTATTCCCGCCGAATTGGTGAATGAGGATGGCAGCGCTAATCAGAAAGCATCCGGCAGTCCTCATTATTACAGTTACGTGTTGAAGGGTAACGGTGTTGAAACCTGGCACCCCTTGTTTACTTATTACGGTTTCAGGTATTTGCAGGTACAGGGCGCGGTTTCTGCAAACGAGAGTAATACTCAGAAACTGCCGGTAATTGTTGATATTAAAGGTTTGCACACACGTAACTCAGCAGCAACAGTTGGGAGTTTCGCTTGCTCCAACGAGCTGTTCAATAGAACTTTTAAACTAATAGACTGGGCCATGAAAAGCAATATGGCCAGCGTGTTTACCGATTGCCCTCACCGCGAAAAGCTTGGCTGGCTGGAAGAAGCACACCTGGTTGGCAGTTCTCTGCATTATAATTATGATATCGTGGGCCTGGCGCGTAAATGCATCAATGATATGCGCATCTCCCAAACCGAAGACGGGCTGATCCCAGAGATCTCGCCCGAATATGTAAAGTTTGATGAGCCTTTCCGCGATTCGCCCGAATGGGGAAGCAATGCAGTGATCCTGCCCTGGTATGTATACCAATGGTATGGCGATAAAGAGGTGCTTGCTCAAAACTATGAGATGATCAAACGATATTTGGCCTACCTCGATAAAAAATCTCAAAACCATTTATTGTACCAGGGCCTGGGCGATTGGTATGACCTCGGCCCAAATCCACCGGGTGTTTCGCAATTAACACCGCAGGGTATTACGGCTACTTCGCTTTACTATTATGACCTTGATATAGCAGGAAAAATAGCAACCCTGCTCGGCAAAAGCGATGATGCCGCATCATACAAAAAGCTCGCTGCCAAAGTTAAACAGGCTTACAATCAAAAGTTTTTTAATGCCGAAACCAAACAATACGGCACCGGCAGCCAGGCTGCTAATGCCATGTCTGTTTATGCCGGATTGGTTGAGCCGCAATACAAAGCGGCGCTAGTGAACAATATTGTAAAAGACATCCGCGACCATGGTAATGCCCTTACCGCCGGTGATATTGGTTACCGTTACCTGCTTCGTGTGCTGGATGATGAAGGCCGCTCGGATGTGATCTATGATATGAACAGCCGTGCCGATGTGCCCGGCTATGGTTACCAGCTTGCCCATGGCGCCACGGCCTTAACCGAATCATGGGCGGCACTTACATCGGTATCCAATAACCATTTTATGTTAGGGCATTTGATGGAGTGGTTTTACAGCGGTTTGGCTGGCATCCGCCCTGCAGATGATGCCATTGCCTTTAATAAAATAGAGATCAGGCCCGAAACGGTGGGTGATGTTACCTGGGCAAAAGCTAACTACAAATCGCCGTATGGCAATATTTTAAGCAGTTGGAAAAAGGATAATGGGCACTTTAAATTGGAAGTGGATATCCCTGCTAATACTACGGCAAGTATCTATTTGCCTGTAAATAGTAATGCCACAATTACTGTAGATGGGCAAAATATCAAAACGCGTCGTGATCTTAAGTTCATCGGTTATCACGATGGAAAGGCCGAAATAAAAGTAGGATCGGGTAACTATACATTCATCGCCAAATAATATTAAAACAAAAATGAAAAGCATCTTCAAATCATCCATAACCCTCTTTTGCGTTTTTTTAATGCTGAAGGTACGCGCCCAAGAGGTACCCGAAAAGGTGATGAAAAACATTTATGAACAGGTAAAAACCCCTCATAAATATGGCTTGGTGATATCGCCCAAAGATAATAGCCAGAAGGCCGATTGTCCTATGGTTTTTCGCCAGGGGGATAGCTGGTGTATGAGCTATATTATTTTTAACGGTCGTGGTTATGAAACCTGGCTGGCCGATAGTAAAGACCTGTTGCACTGGAAAACCCGCGGCCGTATCCTCTCATTTTCTGATGATACCACACGCTGGGATAATAACCAAAAGGCCGGTTATGTTGGCTTGCAGGATTATAAATGGGAAGGCTCGTACAAATTACAGCAATATGATGGCAAGTATTGGCTGTCATATTTCGGTGGACAAAGCAAGGGCTATGAGAAAGGTTTGCTGTCGATAAGCGTAGCTTCTACCGATCAGGATCCGGGTACCGCGCATGAATGGCAGGGATTAGATCATCCTGTACTGTCAAGCATCGACAAAGATGTAAGCTGGTGGGATAACCATACGCAATACAAGCAAACGATTATCTGGGATAAAAAGAAGCTGACCGGTCACCCTTTCATCATGTATTACAACGCCAATGGCGATAGTGTGAACAAAAAGCGCGGTGCCGAGCGGATTGGTATGGCCGTATCTGACGATATGCTGCATTGGAAACGTTTCGGCAAAGACCCTGTATTGAATCATGGCGACGGCATTACAGGCGATCCATACATTCAGCAGATAGGAAATGTGTACGTCATGTTCTATTTCGGGGCCTTTTGGAAAACCGGCGATTCTGGTGTGTTTAACCGTTTTGCCTGTTCTTATGACTTAGTACACTGGACGGATTGGACAGGAGAGAAGCTCATCCAATCATCTGAGCCTTACGATAATATGTTCGCCCACAAATCATGCGTGGTGAAGTATAAAGGCATAGTTTATCACTTTTATTGCGCCGTAAACAAAGCCGATCAGCGTGGCATAGCTGTGGCTACTTCAAAAGATCTGGGTAAAAGCGAGCTTAACTTTGTTGCGCCGCCTGTCAAGAAAAGCAAATCAAAATGAGGTTCCGTTATTTATATACGCTGTGTTTAGTGCTTTTTACGGCTGGATTTGCATCTGCTCAAAACGTGCGCAAAACAGAAAGTTTTAACACCTGCTGGAAGTTTTTTTTAGGCGATGATGCGGCTGCGAGCCAGGTGAAATTTGATGACAATCGTTGGCGAAAACTTGATCTTCCGCATGATTGGAGTATCGAAGGGAAATTCGACAGTAAAAATCCGACAACGCAGGCTGAGGGTGGGCTGCCTGCCGGTATCGGCTGGTATCGTAAAAGTTTTATAATCCCTGCATCGTCAAAAACTAAAACTATTTTGATTGATTTTGACGGCGTTTTTCACAACAGCGAAGTTTGGATCAACGGACATTATTTAGGCAAGCGGCCCAACGGCTATATTTCGTTTAGGTATGATTTGACGCCTTACCTCAAATTTGGAGCGCAGCAAAATGTGATTGCGGTTAGAGTTGATAACAGCGACCAGCCTAATTCACGCTGGTACACCGGGTCTGGCATCTACCGCAATGTATGGTTAACCACTGCCAATAAAATCCATCTGCCGCAATGGTCGTCATTTATAACCACGCCACAGGTTGATCGTCAAAAAGCGGAGCTCAATATTCGTACGGTATTACCGGGTTTGGTTGGCTCAAAACTCAGGCTCAAAGCTTCAGTTTTGGATGACAAGGGTAAGGTTGTGGGTACAATTACATCTTCAGTAATTGATACTGTAATTCAGCAGAACCTTAGGGTTATGAACCCTAAGCTATGGTCAATAAACCATCCCTACCTGTACAAAGTAAAGCTGCAGCTGATTGCTAATAATAAAGTTATTGATGATTATACCATCACTACTGGCATCCGTTATTTCAACTTTGACGCAGATAAAGGCTTCAGCTTAAATGGCGAACCGATGAAAATTCTCGGTGTGTGCCTGCATCATGATCAGGGCGCTTTAGGTACGGCTGTTAATACACGTGCTTTTGAACGGCAATTGGAGATATTAAAAGATATGGGCTGTAATGCCATCCGCACCTCGCACAATCCGCCGGCACCCGGACTGCTTGATCTGTGCGATAAAATGGGTTTCCTGGTGATGGATGAAGCTTTTGATATGTGGAAGAAGAAAAAAAGCAAACATGATTATCACGAGGACTGGGACGAATGGCACGTAAAGGACCTGCAAGACCAGGTTTTGCGCGACCGGAACCATCCATCTATTTTTGCCTGGAGCATTGGCAACGAGATCAGGGAGCAGTTTGATAGTACAGGCGTGAGCATTGGGCGCGAATTGGTAAAAATTGTAAAGCAACTGGATAATACCCGACCAGTTACATCGGCCCTGAGCGATGCCGACCCTAAAAAAAACTTCATTTACCAGTCGGGCGCACTTGATCTGGTTGGCTTAAACTATCACCAGGAAGTATACGCCGATTTTCAGAAAAACTATCCCGACCAAAAGTTTATCGGAACCGAAAATATGTCGGCATTGGCAACGCGTGGTCATTATGATATGCCGTCAGACAGCATCAGGCGCTGGCCGAAGGATGGTAAAACGCCTTTGAAGGATGGCAATGCCGATTTTACGGTATCGGCCTACGATAACGTATCGGCCTATTGGGGCTCAACGCACGAGGAAACCTGGAAGATCATCAAAAAGCATGATTTCCTCTCCGGGCTTTTTGTTTGGACAGGCTTCGATTACATTGGTGAACCTACCCCGTACCTGTGGCCGGCCCGAAGCTCATACTTTGGCATTGTTGATTTGGCCGGGTTCCCCAAGGATGTTTATTACATGTACCAAAGTGAGTGGACAAACAAACCCGTTTTGCACCTTTTACCGCACTGGAACTGGAAACCCGGTCAGTTGATTGATGTTTGGGCCTATTACAACAATGCCGACGAGGTAGAAGCTTTTTTAAACGGTAAATCAATAGGGGTAAGAAAGAAAACAGGTGATGATCTGCACGTAATGTGGCGTGTTAAATATGAACCGGGAGTGTTAAAAGCGGTATCCCGCCGTAACGGCAAAGTGGTTATGACCACGCAGGTTGTTACAGCCGGCGAACCTTACAAAATACAGCTTAAGGCCGATCGGCGTAAAATTAAAGCCGATGGTAAAGACCTGTCGTATATCACCGTATCTGTTCTGGATAAAAACAATGTGCCGGTGCCCGATGCTAACCAACTCGTAAAGTTTAAAGTAACCGGGCATGGTGTGCTGAAAGCTGTAGACAATGGTTCGCAAACGGATCTTGATCCTTTTGTATCCGATCAGCACCATTTGTTTAACGGTTTGGGGTTGGCTATTATCCAATCCAAAGCTGTTGCCGGGGAAATTACTGTTAGTGCTACTGCCGATGGGTTACAGGCGGGTAGCTTGATTATAGAAAGCGCGCGTTGATGAGCCATTAACTTACGAAAAAAAGCACGGGATTGCGCGATTCTCCTCTTGAGAGGGGCGGAGGGGTGTGTTTCTGCGTTTTGCTTGTCGATCACAGAAACACACCCCTGCTACCGCTCGTTCCTCCGCGCCCCTTCTCAAGAGGGGAGTTTTTAAAATCTCTTGTTTAATTAACCCCGCCGCCACTTAGCTCTGTGATAATATCCTACAATAGCCGGCGAAAATATTACAGTAAAGGCTAACCCCGGTACATTACATTTGTTATGCAATTTTAAACCATAATACTAAATTTACTGTACCACCCGATTAAAGCATGAGAGTGTTGCCCGTGTTAGATTTTACCATTATAGGTATTTACCTTATAGCGATGGTGCTGGTTGGTTTTTATTTTTCGCGTAAAAATAAAAATGCCGAGCAGTTCACCGTTGCATCTGGTTTAATACCGGGCTGGGCCATCGGTTTATCCATTTATGCCACTTTTTTAAGCAGTAACACCTTTTTGGGCGTTCCGGGTAAAGCCTACGGCGGCAACTGGAACGCTTTTGTATTTAGCTTATCCATGCCATTTGCAGCCTGGATAGCGGTTAAATATTTTATACCATTTTATCGTAATACCGGCAACATATCCGCTTATACGCACTTTGAAAAACGCTTTGGTCCCTGGGCAAGGGTTTATGCGGTTATTTGTTTTTTGCTTACGCAGATTGCCCGTATGGGTTCCGTGTTTTTCGGCATCGCGTTGAGTCTGCAGGCACTTACCGGTCTCTCTATGAAGATGATCATGATCGTAATGGGCATCTCCATTATCCTGTATACCGTATCCGGCGGAATTAAAGCAGTGATCTGGACAGAGGTGGTACAGGCCATTATCAAAACTTTAGGAGCCTTGCTCATCATTTATTTGGTGGTAAATAACATCCCTGGAGGCTTTGATAAGATCGTAGAAATTGGCAAAGCCGATCATAAATTTAGCCTGGGCAGTTTCTCACTTAACTTAACCGAACCAACATTTTGGGTGATCCTGTTCTACGGGTTCTTCATCAATCTCAACAACTTTGGGATGGATCAGAACTATATTCAGCGTTATCATGCGGCTACATCTACCAAACAGGCTGCCAAATCGGTATGGCTTTGCGTTGGTATTTATGTGCCGGCATCTTTCCTGTTTTTTGTAATAGGCTCATGCTTATATGCTTACTACAGCGAGCACCCCGATCTGATATTAAGCCTTAAACATCAGGTAGCTATTGAACGTTTGCCTGCAACGGCTTCGGCAAATGAGGTTGCAGCATTCATGGGTAAACTTACACCTGCCGATTACGGTGATAAGATCATGCCGCATTTTATGGTTACCAAAATCCCTGCGGGTCTGGTTGGTATTATCGTAGCAGCCATTTTATCGGCAGCCATGAGCACCATTAGTTCGGGCATGAATTCATCGGCTACCGTTTTTACTATCGATATCTACAAAAGATATTTTAAACCAAAACTCAACGAAAAAAACACGCTGAATGCATTGCATATCGGCACTGTGCTTTTCGGGTTCGCAGGTATGGCAGCCGGGATAGCCATGATAGGCGTAAAAAGCATCCTCGATTTATGGTGGCAGCTTTCGGGCATCTTTGCTGCCGGTATGCTCGGCTTATTTTTGCTGGGTATCATCAGCAGGCAAACCCGTAACCACGAGGCTATTATCGCCAGCATCATAGGTGTTTTGGTGATCCTTTGGCTTACTTTTCCGGCCCTCATCCCGGAGCAATATGCAGCTCTTCGCAGTACGTTAAATACCAATATGATCATTGTTGCGGGTACCCTCGCCATATTTTTAACAGGAATCTTTTTAACCAAAACAAGGGAGTTAACAGTTTAATTTAATCATCAAATGGAACAATCAAAAAAGGGTTTTATCCCGGTAATGTTAACGCCTTTTAAAGATAACGGTGCAGTTGATTATGTAGCACTTACCCGTCTTACTGAGATGTACCTGCATGCCGGTGCGGCCGGAGTGTTTGCCAATTGCCTCTCGAGCGAAATGTTTGAACTGAGTGGGGAAGAGCGCCTGGCAATCATCAAACACGTGGTTGAAACCGTTGACGGCGCTGTTCCGGTTGTGGCCACCGGCACCTTTGGTGGGCCGATTGAAAAGCAAGCCGATTTTATAAAAAGGGTGTATGATACTGGCACTTCGGCGGTAATAGCCATTACAAGTTTACTGGCCGATGCCAATGAGCCGGATACTGCACTTAACGATCGCGTATTTGACCTTTTTGATCAAACTGAAAATATCCCTTTAGGTTTTTACGAATGCCCGGTGCCTTACAAAAGGCTATTATCGGCCGAACAGCTTCAGCATTTTGTAGCGACCGGCAGGGTAATATATCATAAAGATACATGCCTTAACCTGAATGTGGTAAAACAGAAACTGGAGGCGAGTAAAATTAATCCGGCTTTTGGTTTGTATGATGCTTACATGGTTCACGCGGTTGAATCACTGAAAACGGGTTCGGCAGGATTGTCATGTATTCAGGGTAATTTTTTCCCGGAACTTATTGTTTGGTTATGTGATCATTATGCTGATGCGTCGCGTCAGCATGAGGTGGTAATGGTACAGGAGTTCTTAACCGAAAACATGGATGTGATGCATAATGTTTACCCGGTTATTGCTAAATATTATCTTACCAAACGCGGTTTGAAAATCACTACCACCACCCGCCGGGATGTTGGCTATTTTTCGCCGGCTATTCGTAATAAAATAGAAGATCTGTACACGAACTATACCACACTTCAAAGCGAGATAGGTATTTAATTAGTCTTAAGTCGAAAGTCTAAAGTAAGAAATCATGCTTTTTTACTTAGAAGCTGTTTGAATTTTGTTTGAGAAGATTTTATGTAGACGCATCACATGCGTCTCCAATGGGACAAGCCGCTTTATAAGTAATTAAGTCTAAGATTTGCATGCGGGAGACGCATGTGATGCGTCTCTACATTTAAAAATCGTCAAATCTAAACAACTTCTTATAACTTAAGACTTAACAAAATCAAGCAGAAATTGCCTGTTTTTGCCCTTTGATATAACGGCGTTTATACTCAAGCGGTGTCATCCCGGTAACCCGTTTAAAGTGACGGTAGAAGTTTGAAATATTGTTGTAACCGCATTCAAAGCACAATACTTCGGTAGGTAGCTTGTCCTCAATTAAGAAACGACAGGCGTGACTGATCCTGATCTCGGTTAAAAAATCAAAATATGTTTTCTTGGTCATCAGCTTAAAATACCTGCAAAAAGAGGTAACACTCAGGTTGCCGATGGCCGCTATCTTTTCCAGGCTAATCTCCTGTTTATAGTTGGCCAATGTATAGGAACATACTTTATTAAGGCGAATAGTATCCGATTCGTTGGATTGATGAAAGTCGCTGTGCGAGAGTGTTATCGGTTCGAAGTCCTCATTTTCGGCTAACACTTTCAATATCGAAAGCAGGATAATGATCCTGTCGAGATTGGTAGCTTCAGCTGCTTGCCGCATCAGTTTGGCCAGCTCGGTCTTTGCTTCTCCTTTGATGACCATGCCACTTTTAGCTTTTTCAAAAAGCTTGGGCAACATGAAAGCTTCGGGTAAATTTAACAAGTAACGGCCAAGACAATCAGGTAAAAAGTGGATCACGATCACTTCAACATTCAATCCAGAATCTGGTAAAAAGTATTCGTCCTTGCATCGCCAGCAGTGTGGCAGGGCTTCACCAAGCAATGTAATTTCGCCGGGCGAAAAATTGCTGATATTATCACCAATAAACCTAACCCCTTCGCCCTTTATTACGTAGTGTAATTCAAGCTCAGGATGGTAATGCCAGATGCCGCGGAAGGTGGGCAAAATATCATGCCGTATACTGAATGAATTTTGCGGTTTTACCGCAACCTTGAGAAAATGGGGCTTCATTTTGTAAAAATCAATAAAGGTTAGCAGGTCGGCCCACAATGAAGTATGCGCCGCGTTGGTTTATATTTTTAAAAGTAGCAATTTTTAATCAAACCCAATTTGCAGCAATGTAATTTTCTTTTGACAAAAATTTAGCTTTGCACGAAAAATGCGTTATGGTAAGATTGTATAATAAATAGATAAATACAAACAGGAAACGCAAAGGCTAACACGTGATATTTGTTAAAGCAACTTGTAAATCAGGCTGTAGGATACCAGGAAATATAAACCAATAAAATTAATTATACTTTTTAGCAGGCTTTTAGAACTGACAAGATTTTAATACTTAATTAATTGTGATATAAACAATTAATTGCTTAAAAAAATGGCAGGATACTATAAACTTTTTGAGGGCTTTTGTATAAGCTGTATAAAGAATTTAACCAATTAAAACACTCATGAAGCACTTTAAATACATAGCCATATTGTTATTATCAGTAGCAGGGAATGCCGCTTTTGCGCAAACCACAGCCGATAACAACTATATAAAGGTGATCACCGAACGCTCGAACAAAATTGTTACTGGAGCAGGCATTACCGACTCTGTAAAATTTAAGAAAGTACGTGATATTGTGGTTGCCCAGTACAACGATCTGAACACTGTTTACGATACGCGTAAAACAAAAGTAAACGATATCAAAACGCAAATGGCCGATGACAAGGCGGGGGCGAATGCCAAAATTGCCCTTGTGGATAGCGATGTGGTAAAGCAGGTAAAAGTACTGCATGCATCATATATCAAAAAGCTGAACAAAGAATTAAGTGCCAACGAGGTTGATAAGATAAAAGACGGCATGACCTACCGCATCTATCCAATCACCTACACCGCCTATCAGGACGAGATCCCCAACCTTACCGACGAACAAAAAGACAAAATAAAAGGCTGGCTGCTGGAGGCAAGGGAGAACGCGATAGACGCCGAATCATCAGAGAAAAAACATGCCTGGTTTGGCAAATTTAAAGGCCGCATTAATAATTATCTGTCTGCGCAAGGCTACGATATGAAAAAGGAGGGAGAAGAATGGCAGAAACGGATCAAGGAGCGGCAGGCCACAAAGCAATAATTTGAACTAACCTAATATTCCCGGTATCATGATATAAGCTTTAGCCGGGCAAACCAATTATACCAATTAATTAACCTGATCATGAAAATTAAATTATCAAGTTTATGAGAAAACTTTTCCTCTTACTTTCGGTGTTGCTGTGTTTGGGCAGTGCGCTAAAAGCCCAGGATCGTAACATAACGGGTTCCGTTGTGGACGAAAAAGGTGCTCCTTTGCCGGGAGTTGCCATACAGGTAAAAGGCAGCAACACAGGTACTATTACCAATGCCGATGGTAAATACTCTATTAAAGCTACTAACCTGCAATCCATTGTAGTTGGTGCTAAATTTCTTGGATACAACTACCAGGAAAAAACATTGAAGATTGGCGAAATGAACGCCGACTTTAAAATGCTACCATCACAAAATGCCCTCGATGAGGTTGTGGTAGTAGGTTATGGTACCCAGAAAAAAGTTCACTTAACAGGTGCGGTTGCCGCGGTGGATATGAAAACCATCCAGGATATCCCTACCACTAACCTTGCCGCTGCACTTCGCGGTACTAATGCTGCAGTAAGTGTTACCGGTGGTATTGCAAGGCCGGGACAAAGCGGAACAATCACCATCCGTAACCCCGTTTTCCTGGCAAAGAATGGCGGTAGTACAACACCGTTATACATTATTGACGGTGTACAACGTACCGAAGCTGACTTCAACCTGCTCGACCAAAGCGAGGTAGAGAATATTTCCATTCTGAAGGATGCTGCCGCTGCCATTTATGGTATTTTGGGTGCAAACGGCGTTATCGTTGTTACAACAAAACGCGGCCAGGCAGGTGGTCCAAAGGTGAGCTTCAGTTCATCCGTTGGTGTTGCCGATGCAATTCAATTGCCTAAAATGATGTCGGGCGTTCAGATGGCTACCTATTTGAATGATATTGAGCAAACACGATATAACCACACTATTACTCCCGAAGGTTACATTAACGGCGATTTAAGCAACAAAGACTTAAAATATTATACGCCTGATGAACTTGAGTACTTTAAAAACAATAATCAAAATTTCCTGGAGCAGGCATTTAAACCGGCAGTAACCAGCAGGAATGCGCTTAGCATAAGTGGCGGTAATGATAAGGTTACTTATTTTGCAGGCGCAAACTACGTAAACCAAAACTCCAACTTTAAAGGGGTAAACACCAACCGCTTCGGGTTTAGGGCCAGTGTTGATGCCAAGGTGGCAAAAGGTTTAAAATTGTCATTGTCATTGAGCGAAGACCTTGCCAAAAGCAAAATTTACTGGTACAAGCTTTCAAGCACCACCGAAAGCCCGGACAACGACTTTCTGTCGCTTAACCAGGCACCACCATGGCAAAAATATTTTATCGATGGGCACCCGGTATATTTAGGCACCAGCAATAACGATAACCTTAACTTCTTTGCTGTTCAAAATTCCAATAACTACACAAGTAACAATAATACTGTATTTAATGGTTTAGCCAATTTGAGTTACGAAATTCCGGGCATTAGTGGGTTAACTGCTAATGTAAGCTATAACCGCAATCTTAATAATGCTTTTAACAAGCAATATGGCTCAACATTTTACTATAACCAATATTCGGGCGAAGGCGACAATAACCATATTCCGGGAGGAACTGTGGTAGGTGTAAAAGCTATAAAAAATGGTGATAGGGTTCGCCTTACCCCTACAATGGCCGATAACTACCAGTTCAACGCCAATCTTACTTACCATAAGCGTTTTGGGGCGCATGAAATTACTGCACTGGCTTTGTATGAGCAATATGAATCATACAGCGAAGGCGTAGCAGCGGAAGCCGATGGTGTAATTGTAGGCGGAAAAGACAACCAAACATTCACCATTGGCGATCAATCATCAAACCAGGCTACGATGGTAAAAGAATACGGTCGTAAAGCTGTAGCCGGCAGGGTAAATTATGCTTATGCTGATAAATACCTGGTTGAATTGGCTATGAGGGCTGATGCCAATACCAACTTTGCACCGGGCCATCAATGGGGATATTTTCCTTCGGCTTCGGCAGGTTGGGTAATTTCAAAAGAGAACTTTTTTAAATCAATAAGCTTTGTTGATTTGTTGAAATTCAGGGGTTCGGTAGGTTTGTTAGGCTCGGATAATACGCCTTCGTTCTTATATGCTGTTAATTACCAGTTTGGTACCGGCAACAAAGGCGGTGCAGTTTTTGGCGGCAATGGCGACAGGGGATTGGGTGCGTTGTTAAACATCGCCATTCCGAATGCTAACCTAACCTGGGATCACGACTTAAAAACAAACTATGGTTTGGATGCTGCTTTCATGGGCAACCGCTTATCAATTTCTGCGGATTACTTCTGGGAGCACCGTTATGACATGCTTGCATCGTTAAATACTTCTGTTCCGGTAACTATCGGCGCAGCACCATCTGCCGAAAACTATGGTATCATCAATACTTTCGGTTACGAGATCTCTGCAAGCTGGAAAGATAAGATAGGATCAAATTTTAGCTATAGTTTCAGCCCGTTCTTTTCATGGAGCGATAATAAATACATCAAATATGACATAGCTGCAGCCCAGGTTGGCACTATTCAGGATTTGACAGGTAAATCAGGCGACCCGGGCACACTGGGTTACAAATCGCTTGGTATTATCCGTACACAGGCCGATGCTGATGCTATTATAGCACAACGGGCTGCCGCTGCCGGTGGCGCACAAAACGTTAAGATCTTTGGATATACACCTGCCCCAGGCATGATCAACTATGTTGATAAAAACGGCGACGGTATCATCAAGCAAAACGATCTCGGCGATCAGTTTTATTTAGGTCATAAAGCTTCAAACCATTACAATCTTGGTTTAAACTTCGGTGGCGCATATAAAACGTTGAGTTTAAACGTGGTTATGGGCATGAGTTGGGGTGGTACGCAATCAATAGAAAGTGCCGCTATTAAACAAGCTACCGCAAACCAAAACCGGCCTGTATTTTGGGCCGACCACTGGACGCCAACCAATACAAATGCTAGATATCCCGATCCGTATTACTCAGATGACGTAAGTGTTACAAGTGATTTCTGGTTTGTTAGTCCGTTCACCTGGAATATCTCCAGCGCTAACTTAAGTTACACCTTGCCTGCCGGTTTAACCAAAAGGCTCGGTATGTCAAGCATCAGGGCCTATGTGGTAGCTACAAACCCTATCAACTTTGTAAACCCGTTCCCTGATCATTATCGTGATATTTCATCACCATTTGGGGTGTATCCAAACTTACGTACAGTATCTTTTGGTTTAAACTTAGGCTTCTAAACTTTGAAAGACATGAAATTATTTAAAACCATATTTGCAGCTTTGATCGTATCAGCCCTGTTTACAAACTGTAAAAAGGTGCTTGATAAAGAGGATCTTACTCATAGTACCCCCGGTCAGGTGTTTAATGACTCAACAGTAGCCATATTAAACATTAATTATCTTTATACAGCTAATCAGCCCGGCTGGTTTGGCGACACCGGCGGCGCCATTGGCGGCGGCGGCGATAAGTGCGACGAATTTTACAGCGATAACGCGTACGTAAAAGGTACAGTTACTACTGAAACTGTTGGTGATATCGGTACCTCAGTAAACATCAGCAATAACTACGGCCGCATCCGTAATATCAACCAAACACTGCAAGACCTTGATGCCAGCACTTTACCGGCATCAACCAAAAACAGGTATAAGGCTCAGGCTTATTTTTGGAGGGCTTTCAGGTATTTTGATCTGGTAAGGTTATATGGCGGCGTTCCGCTGGTATTAAAGCCGTTGGACGCCATTGGACAGGATGCTAAAAACGCAGCTTTACTGCCCCGTAACAAAACTTCAGAGTGCTTTAAACAAATTGTGAGCGATTTGGATAGCTGCATCAAATATCTGCCTGCCAAATGGAGTGGAAGCGATTATGGCC
This sequence comes from Mucilaginibacter sp. Mucisp86, assembly GCF_047324315.1. NCBI lineage: Bacteria > Pseudomonadati > Bacteroidota > Sphingobacteriia > Sphingobacteriales > Sphingobacteriaceae > Mucilaginibacter > Mucilaginibacter sp. Mucisp86. The sequence continues at coordinate 833,124 of NZ_CP168503.1, read as the reverse complement.
GCATTTCATCGGCCGCTGCAGCAGCGTTTAAAGGTAGGGTATTGTTAACCTATGCAAGTCCCCAGTTTAATCCCAGCAATGATGCCGCCCGCTGGCAAACAGCTGCCGATGCCAATGATAAGGCAATGCAGATCTTGACAGCCAACAACTACGGCTTAAACCCATCTTACGATAATATGTGGTTTACCGAAAGCAGCAGCAACCCGGAGGCTATTTTGGTTACTGGTTATAATACTTCATCAACCGATCAAAACCAAAATAACAACACGTATGATAATGCAACCCGCCCGGCTTATTTGGGTACCAAAGGCGGTTCAAACCAGCCTACCTGGGATATTGTAAAATCATACCCGATGCTTGACGGTAAAGCACCTGGCACATCAACCAAATATACTTATGACGATTCGAAGTTTTTTGACAACCGCGATCCGAGGTTTAACAAAACTATTGCATACAATGGTTGTAACTGGCCCATAAACGGTAATACTTCATATCGCCTGTGGACTTACTTTTATTACAACAAGGCAGATGGTTCAGGTGTTAAAACTACCGAACCTGCATCAGCAACCAATTCCGGGTTTTATCTGCGCAAAGCTATCGATCCTAATATCAGCGTATCTAATGCGCAATATGTAGGTACCGATTGGATGGAGATCCGTTATGCCGAAGTTTTATTAAATCAGGCCGAATGTGCTGCTGCATTGGGTAATGTAACTACAGGCTATACCAATATTGCGGCAATAAGGAAACGTGCCGGCATTGAAGCCGGTGCTGATAACCAGTATGGTTTAAATGCAGGCATGAGCCCTGACCAGATGATCACTGCTATCATGAACGAACGTAAAATTGAGTTTGCTTTTGAAGGTAAACGCTACTGGGACCTTCGCCGCCGTAAATTGTTGGAAAGTACATTAAATGGCTCAAAAAGAACAGGTCTTACAGTTACCCTTAACAATAATGCAAGCGCTAAGGATTATATCACCGGCACACGTGATGCTTCGGCAGCCGCGTCATTGGATGCGTTGTATACCTCATCGTTTACTGTTAAAACCAAAACATTGGATTCATACAACATTGCGGTGCAGGCAGGTGATTACTTTTTCGGCATCCCTTCTGCGGCATTATTGAACAATATTAATTTACAACAAAACAACACTTGGGGTGGGCCGTTTGATCCGCTTCAATAACAAATTAATTGAACGATGGGTGCCTGCTAACCAATCAACAGAAAGAATATTACCAATATAGAATATGAAAAAACACACAGCTTTATTTTTAGTAGCAGCGGCATTGGGTTTAGCTAAACCGGCTTTTGCCCAATACCCTGAAGTGCCGGAGAAGGTTAAAGCAGAGAGTGAAGCTTTGATGAAAGAGGCTACCCGTCGTTCAGATTCAGCATGGGCGGTTGCACTGCCTATTATCCAGGCCGATCAGCGCCGTGGCAAAGTATACGTACCATGGGCTGCCCGCCCAACCGATCTGCCGCAGGCTAAGATCCCGGCATTTCCTGGTGCCGAAGGCGGTGGCAAATTTACCTTTGGCGGTCGTGGCGGTAAGGTATATGTAGTTACCAGTTTGGCTGATAATGGCCCCGGTACCCTGCGTGAGGCCTGTGAAAAAGGCGGTGCCCGTATCGTTGTATTTAACGTTGCCGGTATCATCCGTATCAAAACGCCAATTATTGTTAGGGCTCCGTACATTACTATTGAAGGACAAACTGCTCCGGGTGATGGTGTTTGCATTGCCGGCGAATCATTTTGGGTGAATACGCATGACGTTGTGATCCGGTATATGCGTTTCCGTCGTGGTGAAACCAATGTCGGTCGCAGGGATGATGCTTTGGGTGGCAACCCGGTAGGTAACATCATTGCCGATCACGTATCGGCAAGCTGGGGCCTGGACGAAAACTTTTCCATGTACCGCCACATGTTTGATCCGGGCGATGGCTCGAAAGAAGAGAAATTGGGTACTGTGAATATCACTATCCAAAACTGTATCTACTCCGAATCATTGGATTACTGGAACCACGCTTTTGGTTCAACTACCGGCGGCGAAAACAGCTCATTAATGCGTAACCTTTGGGCAGATAATACAGGCCGTAACCCATCAGTTGGTTGGAACGGTGTATACAACTTTGTAAATAACGTAGTATTTAACTGGCACCACCGTTCAATGGATGGCGGCGATTATACTACCAATTACAATGTGATCAATAACTATTTTAAACCAGGTCCGGTTACACCAAAAGATGAACCGGTTGGTCACCGCATCCTGAAACCGGAATCGGGCAGGAGCAAGCTTAAAGAAAAAGTATTCGGTCGTGTTTACGCCTCAGGTAACATCATGGAGGGCTATCCTGAGGTAACCAAAGATGCATGGAACGGTGGTATCCAGGTTGAAGGTCCGGGTGGTAAAGAATTACCTGATGCCGGCCAGTACAAGGATTATATGAAATCAGATGTTCCGTTCCCGATGCCTTCGATGACGATCTTATCGGCAAAAGATGCCTTTAAATTTGTTGTGGCAAATGCCGGCGCAACCTTGCCAAAACGCGACCCGGTTGATGTACGCATTACAGAGCAGGTACGTACCGGTAAAATCACGTACAAAGACATGGAAACCGATACTGCTTACCAGTTTAAAGTGCGTAAATTACCTAAAGACTCATACAAACTGGGTATCATCACTGCTCCATGGCAGGTTGGCGGCTATCCTGAATATAAAGGTACGCCTTACAAAGATTCGGATAACGACGGTTTACCTGACTCTTGGGAGCTGGCTCACGGCCTGAACCCTAAAGATGGCAAAGACTCGGCCCTGCCTGCAAAAAATGGCGGCGGTTATACCAATATCGAAGTATATTTAAATACAGTAGCCGCTAAAGGCGAAAAGAAATTGGCTTCGTTAAAATAATAAAGACACTATAATGCGGGGATTGAGGTTTACAAGGATTTATATTTGGGTTGGTTTAATGACTGGGGGGATGCTTTTGCATACCCCCTTATTTGCGCAGGATAAGAAAAAAGCCCCTAAACCACAGCCGCCTGTTGCTGCTGATAAAAACGGCAAATTAAATTATGTGGCCGCCCCAAATGGCGACCGTATTCCTGATTATTCGTATTGCGGATATATGGCTTCTGAAAAGCCGATCCCTTTTGTGCCTGTAAAAGTTGTAGTGCCTGTAAAAGCAGGTGACGCTACACTGAGGATCCAGGCCGCTTTAGATTATGTAGCCGGATTACCCGCTGATAAAGACGGTTTTCGCGGAGCGGTATTGCTGAATAAAGGCACTTACCAGGTTAATGGAAGCCTCAAAATAAACGCATCCGGCGTGGTTTTACGCGGAAGGGGGATGGGCCCTAACGGTACCGTATTATTCGCTGCCGGAACGGATAGGGAAACTTTTATACATGTAACCGGAAAAAATGACAGGCAAACATCCAAAGAAATTAAAATTACCGATGCTTATGTACCGGTAAATGCCAATACGCTGCATATTGCAGATGGCGCAAATATTAAAACCAGCGATCTGGTTTTAATTCACCGCCCAAGCACACAGGCATGGATCGGTACCATCAAAACCGATCATTTTGGCGGCGACCTAACCGCCTTAGCCTGGAAACCAGGCGAGCGTGATATTTATTGGGACAGGAAAGTAACTGCTGTTAATGGTAACACGGTGACTCTTGATGCACCGCTTACCACAGCTTTAGATACAGCCTATGGGGGCGGCTTAATAGCTTCTTACCAATGGCCTGGCAGGATTGCACAGGTTGGTATCGAAAACTTAAAACTCCAATCTACTTATAACGCTTCGAACCCTAAAGATGAAGCACACCGCTGGATGGCTATCACCATGGAAAACGTAAGTGACGCCTGGGTACGCCAGGTAACTTTTGAGCATTTTGCTGGCTCGGCAGTATTTGTTGGTACTACCGGTAACCGCGTTACAGTGGAGGATTGTAAATCACTTGCGCCGGTTTCGGAAATAGGGGGACAGCGCCGTAATACATTCTTGACTATGGGCGGACAAAATCTTTTTCAGCGTTTATATTCTGAGCAGGGTTTTCATGATTTTGCAACCGGCTATTGCGCACCGGGGCCAAATGCTTTTGTGCAATGTATGTCGGTAGGTTCGCTGGGTTTTAGTGGCGGTATTGATAGCTGGGGCTCAGGTGTTTTATTTGATATCGCCAATATTGATGGTCAGCCACTAAGCTATATGAACCGCGGACAGGACGGACAGGGTGCCGGATGGAGCGCAGCCAACAGCCTGTTCTGGAATTGTACCGCAGCCCGTGTTGATTGCTATCAACCGCCAACCGCTCAAAACTGGGCCTTCGGTACATGGGCGCAATTTGCCGGTGATGGTTATTGGAGTATACCAAACAGTACCATAAGCCCAAGAAGTTTTTACTATGCGCAGCTGGCTAGCCGTTTAAATAAAGATGTAACTAAGCAGGCCGATATCCTTTATCCGGCTACCGAGCCATCAAGCAGCCCAACTGTTGAACAAGCTGCCGAGTTGATGGCCGCTGCACGTAAACCTGCAGTAACTATCAGCAACTGGATAGATCAATCGCCAAAAAGAAATTCGATCAGCGTATCATCTGCAAACGCTAAAACTATTGACGAAATAGGATATAAAAATACTGCAACTGCGGCATTAGCTCCAAAGATGTCCGTTACCAACGGCTGGTTAACCCGTGGCAATGTGGTATTAACAGGCAGGCATTTTGAAACCCCGTGGTGGAGCGGCACCGTACATCCCGATTATACCGAAAAGGAAGCCAAACCGGCCATCTCCCGCTGGGTACCCGGCCAAATAGGTACCGGTTTAACTGACGATTTAAATTCAGTTACCGATTGGATGCGAAAAGATAATATAGTGGTATTTGAGCATAATTACGGTTTATGGTATGATCGCCGCCGCGACGATCACGAGCGCATCCGCAGGATGGATGGCGATGTTTGGGCCCCATTTTATGAGCTGCCATTCGCCCGCAGCGGTAAAGAGCTGGCTTACGATGGTTTAAGCAAATATGATTTGACCAAATACAATACCTGGTACTGGAACCGCCTGAAACAGTTTGCCGATCTGGCCGATCAGAAAGGTTTGGTGCTGGTCCACCAAAACTATTTTCAACATAACATTATTGAAGCAGGTGCGCATTACACCGATTTTCCGTGGCGCACGGCAAACAATATCAACGGCACGGGTTTCCCCGAGCCTGTACCTTACGCCGGCGATAAGCGCCAGTTTATGGCCGAGCAGTTTTATGACGAAACCGACCCGGCAAGGCGTAAGCTTCACATTGCCTACATCAATAAATGTATGGACAATTTCGCCGGTAATACCGGGGTGATCCAGCAGATAGGGGCAGAATTTACCGGTCCGCTGCACTTTATGAAGTTTTGGGTTGAAACTATTAAACAGTGGGAAACCACCCATAAAAAGAAACAGATCATAGGTTTGAGTGCCACCAAGGATGTGCAGGATGCTATTCTTGCTGATCCTGTAACGGCTTCGGTTATTAACGTCATCGATATCCGTTACTGGTACTACCAGGCCAACGGAACGGCTTATGAACCCATCGGTGGTCAAAGCCTGGCACCACGTCAGCAAGCCCGAATCTTTAAACCAAAGGCGGCATCGTTTGAACAGGTTTACCGTGCGGTACACGAATATCGCACCAAATACCCGGATAAAGCGGTGTTGTTTTCTGCCGATGATTACGACCATTTTGGCTGGGCGGTATTCATAGCCGGGGGATCATTACCTGTGCTGCCTGCCACAACCAATAAAGCTTTCCTGACTGATGCAAGCGGCATGAAACCGGTTGATTTGCCCGGTTCGCCTAAAGATCAATGGGGTTTGGCTTCATCAAAAGGATACATAGTTTACAGCAACGGCGGTGGGATCCACCTTGATCTATCAACTGGTATCAGCTACAAAGCACAATGGATCGACCCGAAAACCGGTGAGCTTTTACCCGGTGAAGAAACGATAAAGGGGACTGCTAATACGGAAATTAAAGCACAAGGGAACGGCGTTGCCATTTTGTGGTTAAGCCGTAATTGATGCTGCGCACGGTCAAGCGTCCACGCTCCTGTAAAATATGTGGAATGTAAAGCGTGGACGCTTACTTTGAGTATAGTTCAAGCGAAGGACGCTTGAACTTGCGAGATATATAAGAAAATGTCATTTCGATAGAGCAGAGGGGGCAGAGTGCAGGGGGCGAAAGAGAAATCTTATACGCCACGCAAATTTGTAATGGATGGTGTAAGGCAGGACGTATAAGATTTCTCCTCACGCAGCCGCACATTCCTAGTTGTTCGTCGAAATGACAATTGATTTTTAATTGTTACTATTTTATGCTTAAAAAATCTACCATACTAATTGCTATTGCATTATTGCTTTTTTCATTCAAAAGCGAGGATGTAATGCCCCATTTAAGCATATCCACCAACCACCGCTATTTTATGGCCGGCGATAAGCCATTTTTTTGGCTTGGTGATACCGGTTGGCTGCTGTTCTCCAAATTGAAAAGGGAAGAAGCTGAGCAATATCTCGACGTCCGGAGCAAGCAGGGTTTTAATGTGATCCAGGTGATGGTGGTGCATAGTATTAAAGAGACCAACGCTTATGGCGATTCGGCCCTGAGCAACAAGAATATCGCTCAACCTAAAACAACTCCCGGCAACACTTTTGGTAAAGGAAATGAGTATGATTATTGGGATCATATCGACTGGATCATTGCCAAAGCTGCTGAAAAAGGTTTATACGTTGCACTGGTACCCGTTTGGGGATCGGTTGTAAAAGAAAGCCATATCAGTGCGGAAAAAGCGAAAGCTTACGCCGAATTTTTAGCCAAAAGATATCATGACCGTCCAAATGTGATCTGGATGAATGGCGGTGACATTGCAGGTTCAGATTCATTACAAACCTGGAATGCTATTGGTAACACGCTGCACGACGTGGATGGAACACACCTGATTACCTATCATCCACGCGGCCGTACACAATCATCAAAATGGTTTCATAATGAAAGCTGGTTAGATTTTAATTGCTTTCAGTCCGGCCATCGCAATTACGCGCAGGATACCTCAAAGAAAGACCTGAAGTATGGCGAAGACAACTGGCGTTATGTAGAAACGGATTATAACCTATCGCCCGCAAAACCAACGCTTGATGCCGAACCATCGTACGAAAAAATTCCTTACGGATTACATAATATCAAATTACCCCGCTGGACTGCCGCCGACGTAAGGCGATATGGATACTGGTCGGTTTTTGCCGGGGCCTGCGGATATACTTATGGCGATAACGACGTAATGCAGATGCACAAGCCAACAGATAAAGGCAGTGCATATGGCTCAAAAGGCTACTGGTACAATTCGGTTAATGATCCCGGTGCTAAGCAGATGATTTATTTGAAAAGACTAATGCTGTCGCGCCCGTATCTGGATCGCGTACCCGATCAATCTTTGATAGCAGGTAACAATGGCGAAAAATACAAGAGGTTGATCGCCACCCGAGGCAAAAACTACGCGTTTGTATATACCTATACTGGTGTGCAGATCAATATCAATGCCGATAAACTGGAAGGCACCAAATTAAAAGCATCATGGTATAACCCGCGCAACGGGCAAACTACCGCTATCGGGACCTTCGCAAAAGCTAAAACAATCAAATTTAAACCACCCGGCAAGGTATCAAACGGTAACGACTGGGTGCTCATTATTGATGCGATATAAGTGAACAGGACTATTAAACATATCACCCTATTATTAGCTATTGCGTTGATGTTTTCATGCAGGGCCAGTAAAAGCGTGTACCTTTTTACCTCGTTTCATGAGCCCGCCAATGAAGGGTTGCGCTTCTTGTACAGTTACGATGCTTATCACTGGAATGCTATTGATCATATTTTCATTAAACCGGAAGTCGGCGACGCTAAAATCATGCGCGATCCATCCATAGCCCAGGGACCTGACGGGGTTTATCACCTGGTGTGGACAACCGGTTGGAAAAACGATAAAGGTATCGGTTATGCCAGTTCAAAAGACCTAATTCATTGGTCGGCAGAAGAGCATATTGAGGTAATGGCTAACGAGCCTACCGCAGTGAATGCCTGGGCACCGGAATTGTTTTATGATGAGGATAATAACTATTTCATTATCGTTTGGGCTTCTACTGTACCTTTTCGTTTTCCGAAGGGGCAGGAATATGAGAACAATAATCATCGCCTGTACTACACTACTACTAAAGATTTTAAAACCTTCAGCCCATCAAAGCTTTTCCTTGATCCTGGCTTTAGTGTGATTGATGCAGAGATCGTAAAGCGGGCCAAAAATGATTACGTGCTGGTTATGAAGGACAACACCCGGCCAAACCGCAATATCCTGGTGGCGTTCAGTAATAATCCTTTAGGCCCTTATAGTAACTATACGCCGAGGTTTACCGAACCCTACAGCGAAGGCCCCAGTATGACCAAAGCAGGCGATAACTGGCTCATCTATTATGACTCGTACCGCTTAAAAAGATATGGCGCTGTGCGCACAACCGACTTTAAAACTTTTACAGACCTGGCCGATAGCGTAAGCGTGCCGGTAGGGCATAAGCATGGCACCATATTTAAAGTCACCAAAAAACAGCTTGCGCAGCTTTTGCAGGCAGCCGGGCAAAGCAAAGGAGTTAAACATGAATAAGTTCATCATCATATTGTTTTTTATTTCGATGGCCTGTAGCGCCAATGCACAGGATACCGTGCATTACAGCGGCAATACGGTTGCGAACGTCGATTATCATCACGGGCAGTTAACCCCGGTAATTGGTGTGCACAGCAAGCAGATTTTCCGGGCCAACCGTGAACACCCGGAACTGGCCGATGGCTTTGGTTTTACCTACAACCATGCGCCCATGCTGGCTTATTGGAACAATACATTTTATGTAGAATACCTGAGCGATAAGGTAGGCGAAAGCGTGCCGCCGGGACAAACCCTGCTTATGACCTCGAAAGATGGTGAAGCATGGTCGAAACCAACAGTGGTTTTTCCCCAATATAAAATACCCGATGGTACTACTAAAGAGGGGCACCCCGGTGTAGCAAAAGACCTGTATTCGGTGATGCACCAGCGGATGGGTTTTTATACTTCTAAATCAAAACGTTTGCTGGTGCTTGGTTTTTATGGAATTTGTTTAGATGGTCATGATGATCCGAATGATGGCTTAGGCATTGGTCGCGTGGTACGTGAGGTTTTACCGAACGGCAAATTCGGGCCGGTCTATTTTATTCATTACAACCCAAAATGGAACGAAAAGAATACCTCATATCCTTTTTACAAAACCAGTAAGGACAAAGGTTTTGTACAGGCTTGCGATGAGCTGATGGCTAACCCGCTGATGATGATGCAGTGGGTTGAGGAAACCGACAGGAAAGATCCCTTGATCCCGCTGCATAAGGATTATAAAGCCTTCAACTTTTATCACCTGCCAGATGGCCGCGTGGTTGGCTTGTGGAAATACGCGCTTACCGCAATCAGTACTGATAACGGCAAAACATGGCCTGCAAATGCGGCCCGTGCACCGCGTTTTGTGACTGCCAACGCCAAAATCTGGGGGCAGCGCACATCCGACGGTAAATATGCTACCGTTTACAACCCTTCGGAGTTTCGCTGGCCGCTGGCTTTGTCTGTGAGTAAAGACGGATTGGATTACACCAATTTGTTGCTGGTTAACGGCGAGATCACCACCATGCGTTACGGTGGTGCTTATAAATCATACGGTCCGCAATATACGCGCGGTATCGAAGAAGGGAACGGTATCCCGCCCGATGGAAAACTTTGGGTAACCTACAGCATGAACAAGGAGGATATCTGGGTGTCATCGATCCCGGTACCGGTCACCGAAAAAGCGGATGCGCATGCTAACGAGGTTTTTAATCAGCTACCTGCCGGTAAAGAACTGGAGAAATGGAATACCTACAGCCCGCAATGGGCTCCCGCGGCTATCAACAAGTCGCCTGATGGAGAACGCGCGTTAACCCTAAAAGACAGCGACCCATTTGATTTTGCCAAAGCCGAGCGGGTTGTACCGGTTTCCAAAAAATTGATGACCGATTTTACTATCACGGCCGGACAAAACAACACCGGTATGCTGGATATCGAATTTCAGGACGAAAAAGGTACTGCCGCTATCAGGCTGACGCTTGATTCGGCAGGGCAATTCAGGACCAAGGCCGGGTACCGCAACAAAAACTTTATGAAATATGAGGCCGGTACACAATATCATATAGTGATCAAGCTGAATACCGATACCCGCTTTTACACCGTGATAGTAAACGGCAAGGATGTGCTTACCGGGCTGTTTTTTGCCCCGGTGTTGAGCATAAACCGGGTCGTGTTCCGTACCGGGGATATCAGGAGGTTCCCGGATGCTGATACTCCTACCGATCAGGATTTCGACCGTCCAAACGCCGGGGAAGCCGTAAAGCAAGCCGTCTTTTATATCAAATCATTTAAAACAAGTAACTACTAATAATGCTGCGCCTTATAAAATATTGTTGGTTGACGATCTGCCTGCTGAGTTCCGGGATTGCCGGCGCGCAGGTGGTTTTGCCCAAAGTATTGGGCAACAATATGGTGCTGCAGCGTAATGCACCCGTACCTGTTTGGGGCACAGCCTCGCCGGGCGAAAAGGTGACGGTGAAGTTTGCTAAACAAACCAAAACAACTATAACCGATGCAGCGGGCAAATGGATGGTAAAGCTTGACGCGATGCCGGCCTCCGCTAAACCCGCAACACTGACCATATCAGGTAAAAACACTATTCAACTGCAAAATATACTGGTGGGTGAGGTATGGCTCTGTTCGGGTCAATCAAACATGCAATACGAAATGCGCAAAAATAGTAAGGTGAAAAAGCCGGATACCAGCACCGCCAATTCGCCTGTTGATGAACTGGACCGCGCGCACAACCCGCAGATCAGGATCTTCCTGGTTACGCAGAAAAATTTGTTAAAGCCCGATTCTACACATTCGGGATGGAGTGTAGCTGAAGATTCGGCTTTGCGGGCATTTTCGGCAGCGGGGTATTTCTTTGCTAAAAATCTGCAGCATGACCTGAAAGTGCCCGTAGGTATTATTTCATCGGCAGTAAGCGGAAGCCGGATTGAGCCCTGGGTATCACAGGAGGGCTTTGATGCAATCCTATACTTTAAGGCGAACAACGTTAAGATAGATGGGGATCCCGGTAAGTTTTATGCCAAAATGATTGAACCGGTGGCTCCGTTTGCGTTGAAAGGTTTTTTATGGTACCAGGGCGAAAGTGCCTGCTTTTTAGGTGAAACCATCACTTACACCTACAAAATGGAAGCGCTGATCAACAACTGGCGTAAGCTTTGGGGCGATAAAACGCTGCCATTTTATTATGTGCAGATAGCACCCTATTACTATACCCAGGGAAAAGGCCCCGTAACCTATACGCCATTTACCGAACCTGAATTGCGCGAGGCGCAAGCTGCCGCCTTGCAAATCCCGCATACGGGCATGATCATCACTACTGATCTGAACGATGATCTTAAAAATATCCATCCGCCATTTAAATGGGAGATAGGCCGGCGTTTAGAACTACAGGCCCTGGCAAATACCTACAAGCAACCGGTAGTTTTTTCGGGCCCGGTGTATAAAAGCATGAAAATAAGCGGCAATAAGATCATCCTTGAGTTTGATCACGTAGGTGCCGGATTGGCAAGCCATGACGGTAAACCGCTTACTGATTTCACCATTGCCGGTACTGATGGAAACTTTGTTACAGCCGATGCCACTATCAAAGGCAATACCGTTGAAGTATCTGCCGCATCGGTCACCAAACCTGTAGCCGCGCGCTTTGCCTGGTCGGAAACCGCACAGCCCAATTTTTATAACAAGGATGGCTTGCCCGCTGCGCCCTTCCGCACGGATAACCCTCTGAAATTTATCTTAACTGCTAACTGAATATACTAATGAGATCTGCCTGTTTTAAAATATGGATTGTTTTGCTGTTTGTTATCAACTGGTCGGTAAGCCGTGCCCAGGAAACACAAAAGCTGTTCCTGTCGGGTACAGGGAGCGACCATACTGTAAACTGGCAATTCTTCTGTACTGCGGGCAATAATTCAGGCAAATGGACAACCATCCCGGTGCCATCAAACTGGGAGTTTCAGGGCTTTGGTAAATACAATTACGGCCTTGCAAAAGATAGCTTAAGAGGCAAGGAACAAGGACTTTATAAATATGAGTTTAAGGTGCCAGCGTCATGGCAGGGCGAGGCTATCAACATTGTTTTTGATGGCTCCATGACCGATACCGAGGTGAAGCTGAACGGCAAATCGGCAGGGGCGATTCACCAGGGATCATTTTATCGTTTTAAATATGATGTAAGCGCCTTGCTCAACTACGGCAAATCAAACTTGCTGGAGGTAACGGTATCCAAGCACTCTGCCAATGCATCAGTAAACGCAGCCGAACGCAAAGGCGATTTTTGGGTCTTCGGCGGGATTTTCAGGCCTGTGTTTTTGGAAGCATCGCCTAAATCTCATGTCAGCTATTATGCGGTTGATGCAAAGGCCAATGGTAACTTAAAAGCGCAACTGAAACTGGCATCAGTAAAGAACGGCACGGTAACAGGGCAGGTTTATACCTTGATAGGGCAAAAGTTTGGCGCTCCTTTTTCTGTGAAGGTTAATGCCGGGGATACCCTTGCCAATATCAGTACGCATGTTGCTTCGCCTAAATTATGGTCGCCGGAATTTCCTAACCTGTATAATGTGGTGTTTACGCTGAATGAGAATGGCAAGCCTGTTCACATGGTGAAGCAGCGAATAGGTTTCCGCACGGTTGAATTGAGGGAGCATGATGGCATTTATGTAAACAACGCAAAGATCAAATTCAAAGGGGTAAACCGTCATTCGTTTTGGCCAACCACAGGGAGGGCGCTCAACAAAAAGATCAGTATTGAAGATGTGCAGCTGATGAAGGATATGAACATGAACGCGGTGCGCATGTCGCATTACCCGCCCGATGATCATTTCCTGGATGTATGCGACTCATTAGGTCTTTTTGTATTGGACGAGCTCACCGGCTGGCATCATGCTTATGATGATGCGGTAGGCTCAAAACTAACTAAGGAACTGATTGAAAAAGATATCAATCACCCATCCATTGTGATCTGGGATAATGGTAACGAGGGCGGCTTCAACTTTAATCTTGATCATTGGTTTGATGAATTAGACATTCAAAAACGCCCGCTGATCCATCCCTGGGGTATCTTCCGCGGAACAAATACGCAGCATTATATCAATTATGATTACGGCACCAATACTGGTATCAACGGCCACGATATATTTTTCCCTACCGAGTTTTTGCATGGCTTATATGATGGCGGCGGCGGTGCCGGACTGGATGATTTCTGGAAACAGATGTGGCATACTCCGATCTCGGCGGGTGGTTTTATCTGGGATTTTGCTGATGAAGCAGTAGTTCGTACCGATAAAAACGGAGAACTGGACAGTGATGGCGATCACGGCCCCGACGGCATTGTCGGCCCTTATCACGAAAAAGAAGGCAGCTACTACGCCATCAAAGAAATTTGGAGCCCGGTATATCTTGAACCCCGCGAAATCACGCCGGCGTTTAACGGTACACTGCGTTTAGAGAACAGGTTCTCATACACTAATCTCAAACAGTGCACTTTCAGCTATAAACTGGCTACGCTCAATGGTGCCGGTTCAAAAACTAAAACCGGTACCATTGCTTCGCCGGATGTTGCGCCGGGACAGTATGGAAACCTGCAGTTGCAGCTACCAAAAGACTGGCAAAATTTCGATGTATTGTATGTGTCGGCATTTGATGTGAATAAGCATGAGCTGTTTACCTGGAGCTTCCCGGTAAGCAATCACGATCAAATCACTAACCGGATCATCGCCAAAACAGGAGGAAGCAAAGCTGTAATTACCGAAACCGATTCATTGTACAATGTTAAAACAGGTAACGGCATTGAGCTTGCTTTTAACCGTAATTCAGGCATCTTGGTTAGTGTTAAGAATGCAAAAGGGAATATTCCTTTTAACAACGGGCCAATATTAATAGAAGGGCAGGATCAAACAGGCTTTCAAAAGCTTACTTACCGTTATGAGGGCAATAACCTGGTTGTGGAAGCGGTATTCCCACCCAAAAAATCCGAGCCTTTATTGAAGTGGACGGTCTATCCATCGGGTTGGGTACAGCTTGATGTTAAATACTGGCCTATTGGCGAAGAAGCCACCCTGATGGGGGTTAATTTTTCCTTCCCTGAAAAAGAGATCAAAGGCGTTACTTATATGGGCGATGGTCCTTACCGGGTATGGAAAAACCGGATGAAGGGTACTTCGCTGGGTGTGTGGGACAAAACTTACAACAATACAATAACCGGGCAGGGTAAGGTCGTTTATCCCGAGTTTAAGGGTTATTACTCCAACCTGTATTGGATGAAACTACAAACCACCGGTCAACCGGTAACCATTGTTTGTAACAGCAGAGATGTGTTTATGCGTCTGTTTACACCCGCAAATCCTAAAAATGTGTACAATACCGCTCCGCTTTTTCCTTCGGGCGATATTTCGTTTATGCATGGCATTACTCCCATCGGTACCAAATCGCAAAAGCCTGAAAAACTGGGGCCCGGCGGGCAAAAGAACCAATATTTTAATTACGACAGGAATATAGAAGATGCGCTGTCGCTAAACCTGTATTTCGATTTTTCGGGTAAATAAAGGATGAAGAGGCTGTTCACATATCTCATTTTGTTGGCGTGCTTAATTTTAAGGACTGCCAACTGCTATGCAGATGCCCGCATCGGTTTACAAAACCTGAAATGCGAAATGCTGAGCAATCCTTCAGGCATCGGCACCACAAAGCCCCGGTTAAGCTGGCAAATCACCAGCGATACCCGAAATACCGACCAAGTTGCCTATCAAATTTTAGTAGCCTCAACTCCTGAAAAGTTAACAGCAGGACAGGGTGACCTGTGGGATTCGCACAAAGTAAACTCAAATGCATCTGTTATGGTTAACTACGCGGGCAAGCCATTGGGCAGCCGTGCAGCATGTTATTGGAAAGTCAGGGTGTGGACTAACAATGGCACAACCACCTGGAGCAAACCCGCGGCATGGACTATTGGTC
Source organism: Mucilaginibacter sp. Mucisp86 (assembly GCF_047324315.1). Taxonomy (NCBI): domain Bacteria; kingdom Pseudomonadati; phylum Bacteroidota; class Sphingobacteriia; order Sphingobacteriales; family Sphingobacteriaceae; genus Mucilaginibacter; species Mucilaginibacter sp. Mucisp86. Next base: position 817,926 of record NZ_CP168503.1, on the reverse strand, counting down.
TTTTAAATCCCACAGATTGGAAAGCCAAATGGATAGGCTGCGACCACGGTTTTGCCTGGGATAGCGTATCTAAATTCTCCCGGCTTTCTGCACGTTACTATCGCCACCAGTTTGATTTGAAGCCGGGTTTTAAAAAAGCGACGGCCTATATCGTTGGCCTTGGTCACTACGAGTTATATGTAAATGGCCAACCTATTGGCGACCAGGTTTTGGCCGGTCCGCCTACCGATTATACCCAATCAGTTAAATACAACACTTTTGATGTTACCCGTTACCTCAAGCAAGGAGGTAACGCCATCGGAACGGTGCTGGGCAACGGCAGGTATTTTACTATGCGGCCAAAGTACAAACCCAAAAAGATCAAGGAATTTGGTTTCCCCAAAATGCTGCTGCAACTGGAGGTTGAATATACCGATGGGACAAAGCAAACCATCCTAAGTGATAACAACTGGCATTTTACAGCCGATGGCTCTATCCGCACCAATAACGAATATGATGGCGAGGAATATGATGCTACCAAAGAGTTTCCGGGATGGAACAAGCCTGGTTTTGACGACAGCCAATGGCTTAAGGCCGAATTGGTACAAGCACCCGGCGGCAAGCTTGATGCGGAGATGAACGAGCCCATCAGGGTAATGGATACCATCAAACCAATCAGCATCAATCAATTAAAAAAAGATGTATGGATCATGGACCTGGGGCAAAATATGGCAGGCTGGTTACAGATGCATGTGAAAGGAAACCGGGGAGATAAAGTAACTCTTCGTTATGCCGAGACACTACAACCCAATAATGAACTTTATGTAGCCAACCTGCGTGATGCCAAGGTAACCGACGTGTATACACTGAAAGGCGGGGCAGAAGAGATCTGGCATCCGGTATTTGTGTATCATGGTTTTCGGTATGTGGAGATCAGCGGTTATCCCGGTAAGCCCGAATTAGCAGATTTTGAGGGACAGGTTGTTTATGATGCCCTGCCAACCATTGGCCATTTTGAAACATCTAACGATATCGTCAACAAGATCTATCATAATGCTTATTGGGGGATTTTGAGCAACTACAAAGGCATGCCGGTCGACTGCCCTCAACGAAACGAGCGGATGCCCTGGCTTGGCGATAGGGCAGTAGGCTCGCTGGGTGAAAGTTTTGTGTTTGCCAACGGTAATTTCTACGCCAAATGGCTGGATGATATCGCGCAATCGCAAAAAGCCGACGGCTCTATCCCCGATGTTGCCCCCGCTTATTGGAATTACTACAGCGATAACATGACCTGGCCCGGCACCTATATCCTGGTGGCCGATATGCTTTACCGCCAGTTTGCAGATCAGGCATCTATCGAAAAGCATTACGCATCCATGAAAAAATGGATGGACTACATGCGGGTTAAGTACATGAAAAACCACATCGTCACCAAAGATAAATATGGAGATTGGTGTGTACCGCCCGAATCGCCGGAGCTGATCCACGCTAAAGACTCTTCATTGAATACCGACGGGCAACTGATCGCGACAGCCTATTACTATCATTTATCCGGCTTGATGCAAAAGTTCGCTATCATGTTGCACAAACCTGCTGATGCGCAATTTTTCGCTACGACAAGGCAGAATATTGGTAAAGCATTTAATGATAGGTATTTTGATAAAACCACATCAAGATACAGTAACAATACAGTTACGGCCAATCTGCTGCCATTTTATTTCGGGATCACCCCAACTGCCCACAAACAAGCTGTATTTAAAAATATCGTGGCTAAGATCAACGAAGCCCATGACCATATCAGTACTGGCGTAATCGGTACCCAATGGTTGATGCGCGGCCTTACCGAATTTGGCTGCCCCGATCTGGCCTGGAAAATAGCTTCCAATACAACTTACCCAAGCTGGGGTTATATGGCTAACCGGGGCGCTACCACCATCTGGGAATTATGGAACGGCGATACCGCCAACCCTGCCATGAATTCCCGCAACCACATCATGCTATTGGGCGATCTGATTGCCTGGTTTTACCAGGACATAGCCGGGATAAAAACGGTTAATGCAGGCTTTAAGGAAACGGTTATGCAACCTGCGATTATCAAAGGGCTGGATAGTGTCAACGCTTCGTACCAAACAGCCTATGGCATTGTAAAAAGCAGTTACACTAATACTAAGGGCAGTTTTAACTGGCATGTTACTGTACCGCCAAACAGTGCAGCCCTGGTTTATGTGCCCGCAAAGAATATGAATGATGTGACTGAGGGCGGGAAGAAAATATCAGCCATAAAAGATATTAAACCGGTGAAAATGGACAATGGGAAGGCGGTGCTCAGCATTGGTTCGGGTGATTATGATTTTGAAGTAAAATATTAAAGCAACATTGATATGAAAAAATTAAACATAGCGGGTGCTATGCTGATAGCCTTACTATCGCTGTCGGGCACGTTAAAAGCCCAGGAACAACAGGTAACTAAATCGGCTCCATCTCCGGAGGCGCAGGCCAAAGCCGATGCGGAAGTGGATAAAAAAGCTATTGATTGGGTAACCTCATTATCCCTTACTGATACCGCAAAAGCTACCCGCGTAAAAAATGTGATAGCAACCCACCTCAAAGCCATCCGCGATTGGAACAACAACCATTCATACGAATCAGTTCCGGCAGGTATCGATCCTGCTACCGGGAAGGCATTGAGCACCATGGACAGGCAGATCATCATCAACTCATCACTGCCAAAATCGGTACATGAAAACCTGATGACCGGTTTACGTAATGATCTGACTGAAGAACAGGTTGAAACCGTATTGGATAAATATACCATCGGCAAAGTGGCCTTTACACTGGCCGGTTATAAATCTATCATCCCTAATCTTACCCCAGTTGAAGAAGAAGCAATCCTCGCTAACCTGAAACTGGCTCGAGAACAGGCTATCGATTTTAAAAATATCAAGCAGGTATCGGCCATTTTCGAAATCTACAAAACCAGGAACGAGCAATACCTCAACAGCAACGGCCGCAACTGGCACAAGCTCTACGGCGATTATACCAAAGCCATCATCGCAAAAAAGGCTGCTGATAAAGCTGCAAAGGACAAGGTTGCTACTCAAAAATAATACTACGATGTTAAAAAAGATCTTGTTTACCTGTGCTGCGGCTTGCTTATTTACAGCTAATGTATTTGCCCAAAATCCATGGCGTAAAGGCATTGTGAAAGACGAATTTATATATGATAAAGCGCCGTACCCCGAGTGTCATGCAGCAACCATCGCTGAAACACCAACCAGCCTTGTAGCCTCATGGTTTGGTGGTACCAAAGAGCGCAACCCCGATGTATGTATCTGGGTAAGCCGTTTTGTTGGTGGTAAATGGACAGAAGGGGTTAACGTTGCCAACGGCATCCAGAATGATACGTTGCGCTATGCCTGCTGGAACCCGGTACTATACCAGGTGCCTAAAGGAGAATTGCAGCTTTATTATAAAATAGGCCCGAGTCCGGCGAAATGGAAGGGTTTTGTAAAAACATCTAAAGACGGCGGCATTAGCTGGTCGGAGCAAAAGGCCTTGCCTGAGGGGTTTTTAGGACCTATCAAAAACAAGCCGGTGTTATTGAAAAATGGTACGTTGTTGAGTCCGGTGAGTACCGAAGGCAAAGCCTGGCAGGTGCATTTTGAGGCCACCAAGGATTTTGGCAAAAACTGGATAATGATAGGCCCCATCAGCGATGGTAAGGACATGAAAGCGATACAGCCAAGTATTTTAACTTATAAAGATGGCAGGCTGCAGGCGCTTTGCCGCAGCCAGAATAGGGCGATATTAAGCACATGGTCGAAGGATGGAGGGCAAACATGGTCTGCTTTGGAGAAAACTTCATTGCCCAATAATAACTCTGGTACCGATGCGGTGACTTTAAAAGATGGTCGCCAGTTGCTGGTTTATAACCATGTTTTGCCTCCGGGAAATTTAGCCAAGGGCGCGCGTACACCATTGAACGTAGCTGTTTCTAAAGATGGTATTACTTGGTATGCGGCTTTGATTTTGGAGGATTCGCCTATCAGCCAGTATTCTTATCCATCGGTTATTCAATCAGCAGATGGTTTGGTGCATGTGGTGTATACCTGGCGCAGGAAAAAAATAAAGCATGTGGTTATTGATCCTTCAAAGTTAGAGTTAAAAGAAATAAAGGATGGTGTTTGGCCCAAGGTGGAGGGGTATACGCCTCCGGTGGCTACGGGGGAGACTAAGGATTTGTAATGACGCTTCCTTTTTGTTTTATGTAGAGACGCATAATTGCGTCTCCCGTAGGACAAGCCGGTTGCAAGACTCTAAACGGCTTAATTTGCATGCGGGAGACGCAATTATGCGTCTCTACAAAAAAATAAAACAATGAAAAAACTGATCTACATACTGATAACCTGCCTCATAGTGATGAGTTTAAATGCCCGTGCGCAGCAAACTACCGATGCCATGTACAGGAAAACGCTAAAGGAGGTACTTGATGAGGTACAGGAAAAATACCATGTAAAGATCAAGTACACGGCTGCCCAGGTTGAGGGTAAATGGGTTAACTACGCCCAATGGCGGTTCAGGCCAAATGTGGATACCACACTGGCCAACATCCTTACCCCGCTCGATCTGAAGGTGAACAAAGAAGCCCCCGGCAGGTACAAACTCAAAGAATATGAATACTTCCGCTGGTCGGTAAGCGATGGCTGGAAGGAGCTTGACCGGATAGCCGCCCAATACCACGACCGTGATACCTGGGAGCAACGAAAGGCAATACTGAAACCCGAGCTTTACAAAGCTTTGGAGCTATCGCCGCTGCCTGCCAAACCGGCTTCAAAACCAATCATCACCCCTAAACGGACTTATGACGGTTACACGGTTGAGAATATCGCCATTGAAATTCTGCCTGGTTTGTACATTAACGGTTCACTATATAAGCCGTCCAAAATTAAAGGGAAGATCCCGGTGATCTTAAGTCCCGACGGGCATTGGGAACACCAGCGGTACCGTACCGATTGCCAGATCCGTTGTGCCTCGCTGGCACGGATGGGGGCAATGGCTTATAGCTATGACCTTTTTGCCTGGGGCGAGTCCTTGTTGCAATTTAAGGATGAAGATCATCGCCGTAGCCTGGCACAAACTATCCAGGCGCTTGGTGCTATCCGGATCCTGGATTATGTGCTTTCGCTTAAAGAAACCGACCCTGAACGGTTAGGCATCAGCGGCGGCTCGGGTGGCGGGAGCCATACCGTTTTGATGACTGCCATGGACGACAGGATCAAACTCAGCGCCCCCGTGGTCTCGGTGTCATCTTACTTTTATGGGGGATGCCCTTGCGAAAGCGGGATGCCTATCCATCAATGCGGCAACGGAACAGATAATGTAGAATTAGCTGCTATGGCTGCACCGCGTCCTCAGCTGCTCATTTCCGACGGGCAGGACTGGACAGCCAATATGCCCGAACATGATTTTCCTTATCTCCAAAAAATGTATGGTTATTACGGTGCCACGGATAAGGTAGAGAATGTGCATTTGCCCAATGAAGGTCACGATTTCGGCCCTTCAAAACGGGCGGCATTGTACGCTTTCGTGGCGAAGAATTTTCGGTTAGATCTAAATAAAATTAAAGACAGCAGCGGCAATTTTGATGACCAAAAGGTCACTATCGAAAAAGAACCTGCTATGTATGTGTTTGGTGACAAGGGCGAAAAGCTCCCGGCCAATGCCATAAAAGGTTTTGATCAGTTAGAGAAAGTATTTGCGCAGGCAACAAAAAATAAGTTATGAAATACAGGTTGATCTCGGGGTTATGGATGGGGTTGATGATGTGTGCTTTTGGCGCATCGTCGGTTGCCCAAACCGCATCAAAGCAGCGCTATAAAGTAGCGGTTGTTGATCTGATGATCCTCAAACGGCAAAAGTTAGGTGCATTTCAACTGGCTAAAGAAATCGGTGCAGACGGCGTTGAAGTAGATATGGGCGGCCTTGGCGACCGGGAGACTTTTGATAACCAGCTGGCCAATGATTCGATAAGGAATGTATTCCTGAACAAGGCGAAAGAGCTGAACCTCGAAATTCCATCCATGGGCATGACCGGATTCTTCGCCCAATCTTTTGCCGAACGGCCGACAGCGGTTAAGGCGGTTACCGATTGTATCAACACCATGAAGCAAATGGGTGTTAAAGTTGGCTTTTTGCCGATGGGCGTAAAAGGCGACCTGATAAAATACCCTGAATTGCGGCCCGCTATTGTTTCCCGCTTAAAGGAGGTTGGTAAAATTGCTGAAAAGGCCGGGGTGGTAATAGGCATTGAAACCGCATTGGATGCCAAAGGCGAGTTGCAGTTATTGAAGGATATAGGCTCACCGGCCATTAAAAGCTATTTCAATTTTGAAAACGCCATCAGGAACGGGCGGGATTTGGATGGCGAACTTAAAACCTTGGGCAAAAATTATATCGTGCAGATCCACTGTACCAATGATGACGGTGTTTGGCTGCAAAATGACCCCAAAATAAACATGAAGCAGGTAAAGGCCACTTTGGATAAAATGGGCTGGACGGGTTGGCTGGTCATTGAACGCTCGCGCGATGCCAAAGACCCACGCAATGTAAAGTGGAATTTCAGCGCTAATACCACATACGTAAAATCAATTTTTCAGGCTAACTAATAAAACGTAAATGAACATCCGCCGCATAGTTGTTTTGATATTCCTGTTAAATGTTATTTTGACAGGCGGCGTTTTTGCGGCCGAAATTTGGGTATCGCCAAAGGGCTCTGATAAAAATATCGGCACTCAGCAGCAACCGCTGGCAACTGTAGCCATGGCAATCAGAAAAGCCCGTGAACTGAGGCGGTTAAATGATGCATCGATAAAAGGCGGCATCCATATCAAAGTATTAGCGGGAGTTTACCAGTTAGCAGAGCCATTATTTATTCGCCCCGAAGATTCAGGTACAGCCGAGAGCCCGACCTTTATTGAGGGCGAAGGAATAGGCAAAACTATCCTAAACGGCGGGATAACTATAGCCGGATGGCGTAAAGTAACTTCAGAGATTCCCGGTTTACCGGCAGAAGCCAAAAGCAAAGTTTGGGAAGCTGATGTACCAATGATTGGAGATGAACCTTTACAATTCAGGCAGCTGTGGGTGAATAATGAAAAGGCAGTTCGTGCCCGCGATACCGATGCTCCACTCATGAACCGTATCCTGTCCTGGGATCACAAAACCGAAACATGTGTAATCCCATGGTCGGCCTCTATTGATACCTCCCACCTTAAGGGTATGGAAATGTTTATTCACCAATGGTGGGCGATAGCTATTTTACGGGTTAAAGCTGTTAAGGTAATGGGGGATAGCACCCGCTTATCTTTTTATCAGCCCGAAAGTCGCATCCAGTCCGAGCATCCCTGGCCGGCGCCCTGGATCTCCAAAAAAACAGGTAATTCAGCGTTCTATCTCAGCAATGCGATCAGTTTTTTAAATCATCCTGGCGAGTGGTTTCATGAGCGCATCGCTAATAAAATCTATTATATCCCGCACAAAGGAGAGGATCTGCTAACAGCCATTGTTACCGTCCCTCAACTGGAAACACTGGTAAAAATGGAGGGCACCATTGACCTCCCGGTTAGCTACGTCAGTTTTAAAAATATCAGTTTTGAGCATAGCAGCTGGCTTCGTCCGTCAAAAGCGGGTTTGGTTCCGCACCAGGCCGGGATGTACATGCTGGATGCTTACAAGTTGAAAATTCCCGGCACGCCGGATAAAAAAGGACTGGAAAACCAGGCATGGGTGGGCAGACCGAAAGCTGCGGTTGAAGTAGCTTATGCGTCGCACATCGCATTTGATGGCTGTGGTTTTGAACACATGGCCTCAACCGGGCTGGATTTTCAGCGGGGTACGAACAATGATGTGGTTAAAGGCAGCCTGTTTAAAGATATCGGCGGCACAGCAATTTTCGACGGCGTATATTCAGACGAAGCGCAGGAAGTTCACCTGCCTTATAACCCTACTGATAAACGGGAGATCTGCACCAATGATACCATCGCCAATAATCTGATCACCGATGCCACCAACGAAGATTGGGGATGCGTTGGTATTGGCGTAGGCTATGTTAAAGGCATCAGCATAACGCATAATGAGGTTTGTGATGTAAACTACACTGGCATCAGCATGGGCTGGGGCTGGACAAAGACCACCAACGCCATGGGCGATAACCGCATCACGGCCAACAAAATTCATCACTACGCCCGCAATATGTATGATGTGGCCGGCATCTATACACTGTCGGCACAGCCTGGCTCGGTGATCAGTAATAACTATGTCGATAGTATTTATAAAGCACCCTACGCGCATGATCCGCAGCATTGGTTTTACCTGTATACCGATGAGGGTTCGTCATACATCACCATAAAAAACAACTGGTGCCCGGCAGATAAATTTCTGAAAAATGCCAATGGCCCCGGCAATGTTTGGGAAAATAACGGTCCGCAGGTTGATAATGGTGTAAAGCTATCAGCAGGTATAGAACGGCCTTATAGCTATCTATTTCAATATCGCAAGGTAACCCCGGATAACCTACCCATCAATCATAAAACAGAATGAAAATATTAAAAACATATATAGTTTGGCTCACGGTGGTTTTATTGTTGCCTGCATTTTATGTAAAAGCAGCTACAAACCCCTATGCTATTGTTGAAGTGACGGGCCTGCAAGGTAATTCGCTCAATTATACCGCGTTATTGAATATCGCCCGTAAGCAGGGGTTACCGGCTTCGGCTGTTTATCGTTGGGATAACCATCTCATTGTTTACGGTAAGCATTTAAACACGGCATCCATCCAAAAAAGTGCTCGCGCAGCATATCCCTCATGCCAGGTTACGGTTTATAGCAGCCCCTTTTATGATTTTAACCGGGCTCTGCGTTGCGGCGGAAATGGTATTGCTAAGCAATGGGATAACATCATACTAACTGCAAACCTGGTTGCCAACGAGCGCCTGCAGCAGGAATATATCGATTATCACGCCGGCCAGTTTAAAAACTGGCCCGAGGTTTCTAAAGGTTTTTGTAATGCCGGCTTTCAGCAGTTACTGGTGTTCAGGAACGGGCGCCGGCTGATGCTGGTGATCAGTATCCCGAAAGGGAAAAAGCTTGACGACCTCAATCCTAAAACCATCGAAAATAATCCGCGGATAAACGATTGGAACAGGTTGATGAAAAAATACCAGGAAGGGGTGCCCGGCACCCGAAAGGGCGAGGTATGGGTATTTTTTAAACAAGTAACAGACAACAGCGACACTAAACGATCATTATAAAAATGAAAATAGGAATATTAGGATTAGGCGAAGGGCGCAGCACCATGTCGGCGGTATTGAAAAGCGATAAGCTTGAATTGAAAATGGTGTGCGACAGGAATATTGAATTGTGTAAACAACGCGCTGAGGAGTTCAACTTTCATAGTTATACAACCAATTACGAGGATCTGCTCAATGATGCTGAAATAGATATCATTGCCATTTATACGCCCGATCATCTGCACGCCGAACATGTTAAACAGGCTTTATTGCACGGCAAACACGTAGTTTGTACCAAGCCTTTTATCGACGATTTGAGCAAAGCTGCCGAGATGCTCGAATTGGTTGAGCAAAGCGGCAAAAAAGTATTTGTAGGCCAAAGCTCCCGCTTCTTTGAGCCGATGAAGAAACAGCGCAAAGACTATGAGGCCGGTTTGATAGGAGATTTGATCACCGTAGAGGCCTATTATCATGCAGACCACCGTTGGTTTTTAGAGAAGCCCTGGTCGTTACAACAAGCATTTAAGTGGTTGTACGGCGGCTTAAGCCATCCGGTTGATTTTATCCGCTGGTACCTGCCCGATATTGAAGAGGTGATGGGCTACGGCATGCTAAGTTCTAACGGAGCTAAAGGTGGCTTGAAGAACCCGGATACCATGCATTTTATTTTTAAAGCGAAGGATGGCCGCATTGCACGTGTGAGTGGCTGTTATACAGGCCCGGTGCAGCCCGTTACCCGCGACAGTGAAATGAGCTGTATTTTACGCGGCACCGAAGGCTGCAGCCAGGGTGATTATATGGACCTGCGCTATGCCATCACTGATAATACCGGCGAAGAACGAATCATCACCTGGGAACATAAACTGAAGCATTATTTCAGGTTTGAGGGCAAAAGTCACCACGCCGGTGAGTATCAAAATTATCTCGAATACTTTGCGGATAGCATCACTAAGGGCTATACAGCCTATCCGGAGATCAAAGAAGGTATTGGCACTATCGCCTTGCTGCAAGCTATGGATCGTTCATTACAAAGCGGTAAACCCGTAAAGGTTGACGACATCCTCACCGAATTTAATTTAACCGTAAATGAGTTAAGCGCATGATATTGGGCATGAGCAATATCGTATCACGACTTACACTGCTGGATTATTCGGTAGTGGCCGTGTACCTGGTTGTTTTAATGGTGATCGGTTATCGCGCCAGTTTCGGTAATAAAAACAAAACGGACGAAACGCTTTTCCTCGCCAATAAATCATTGGGCTGGGCAAGCATCGGTTTTAACATGTGGGGAACTAATGTGGGGCCGTCCATGCTGCTGGCTTTTGCAAGCATCGGTTATAGCACAGGCGTCGTGGCTGTTAATTTCGATTGGTATGCCTTTGTGTTCCTGATGCTGCTGGCGTTGGTTTTTGCGCCGAAATACATCGCGGCCAAGGTATCAACCATGCCCGAGTTTATGGGCAACCGCTACGGTGATTCTACCCGTAATATCCTGGCATGGTATGCGCTCATCAAAATGCTCATCTCGTGGCTATCGCTTGGCCTGTTTGCCGGTGGATTTCTGGTAAGGCAGATCCTGGGCATCCCAATGTGGCAATCGGTTATTGTACTGGTATCATTCGCCGGGCTTTTTGCCTTTACAGGCGGTTTAAAAGCTATAGCCAAAGTAAATGTATTCCAAATGCTGCTGCTTATTGGCGTGTCACTAACACTGACTGTTTTAGGCGTAAACAAAGCAGGCGGGTTATCAGCGGTATTTCATCAGACGCCCGCAAATTACTGGAACCTCATTCATCCTGCAAGTGATGTTAAATATCCATGGTATGCCATTTTGTTAGGTTACCCGGTATCGGCTGTGGCTTTTTTCTGTACAGATCAGGCCATGGTACAATCGGTGCTCGGGGCTAAAAACCTGGAGCAGGGGCAGCTTGGCGTTAACTTTATTGGCTGGCTCAAAATATTGTCGCTGCCTTTGTTTATACTCACCGGTATTCTGTGTTTTATCCTCTATCCGCATCTGAGCGATCCTGCATTGGCTTATATGACTATGGTCACCAACCTTTTCCCGCCCGGCATGAACGGGCTGGTTATCGTAGTGCTGATCGCAGTTTTGGTAGGCACCATAGGCTCATCGCTCAACTCGCTGAGCACAGTATTTACCATGGATATCTATGCCGAAAAGATCAACCCCAAGGCCACTAATAAAGACCTCATCAGGGTTGGGCGTTATACCGTAATTGCCGGCTGCCTGTTTGCGATAGGCATGGCGCTGGCTATCGACAGCATTAAAGGCCTTAACCTGTTTGATGTATTTCAATCGGTATTGGGCTTCATCGCGCCGCCGCTGGCTGTGGTTTTCCTGCTTACGGTTTACTGGAAACGCACCACCCGCAAAGCGGTAAATGTCATCTTATCAGCTGGCTCGGCCTTTAGTTTGGGTACGGGCGTGGTGTATTTATGGGTGCTGCCATCCGCTAAGTACAGCTTTTGGCCGCATTACCTGATGCTGTCGTTTTTCATATTTGTTTTCCTGGCAGTTTCGGCTGTTCTGATCTCGCTGTTTGACAACGCGCCTACGGTTTACCAGGCAACCCTATCGGAAATACATAATACCGCTAAACCTACCCGACGTGTAAAAATAGCCTGGTTGCTGCTCTCGATAGTCATGATCGCTTTATACCTCATTTTCAACGGATATTAAAAATGTATAAAATATCTACCCATATAAAACTCCACAAGCATTACATATTGATTATGCTGCTCGGCCTGATGTTTTTTGCCGATGTCGCCAAAGCGCAAAAGGCCACCTGGATCTGGTATCCAGGCGATTATGAAGTATGGCTGAGTAACCGGATGCAAAATCGGCGCACCGAGCGCGGGGCTTTCTTCCCGCCATTCTGGAAACTGGACAGTCATTATGTACTGGTTGATTTTCATAAGGATTTTACGCTTACCAATCCCGAAACAGTTGAACTGGCCGTTGAGGGCCAATACAATGTAAAGCTTGACGGGAAGGCCTTAGCAGGTTACCCTAAAAATATCCATGTGCCGGCTGGCAGGCACAGGCTTAGTCTCAAAGTCTATAACCAGGCTGCTGCTCCCGCCATATTTGTGAAGGGGCAGCAACTGGTGTCAGATACCTCATGGCTGGTAACTTATGAGGATAAGGAATGGATTGATGAATCGGGTAAAACCTCCGATGTGTCGGCCACCAAATACGTAAACGCAGGCAACTGGAATTTTAATTCGGCAGATAAAATCCCGTCTGCGTTCCGTTTGCTCACGGAAGAGCACAAACCCGCAAAAACCGAACGAAAAGAACATTCCATTTTGGTTGATTTTGGTAAAGAAACCTTTGGCTATGCAAAATTGATCGGCTTAAAAGGTAAAGGCAATGTTAAACTTTGTTATGGCGAATCCAAAGAAGAAGCTTTAGCCACCGCAACCTGCGAACTGCTGGATAGTATCTCCATAGATCAGCCTCAAAAAGCTGATTATACTATGGAAGGTTCGCGTGCTTTCCGCTACATCAATGTATTGTTTGATGATGATGATGTAAGTGCCGATGATGTTTCCATGCTATATGAATATTCGCCGGTTGAGCAGCGGGGGAGTTTCAGATGTTCGGATGAGCAGGTCAATAAAATCTGGGATGTATCCGCCTATACCCTGCACCTCAACACCCGCGAGTTTTTTATCGATGGCATCAAGAGGGACAGGTGGATCTGGTCGGGCGATGCTTACCAGAGTTACCTGATGAATTATTACCTGTATTTTGATTCGCCCACGGTGACCCGCACGCTGTATGCCCTGCGCGGTAAAGATCCGGTAACCAGCCACATCAATACCATTATGGATTATACCTTTTACTGGTTCATGGGCATTTACGATTACTATCAGTATACCAGCGATAAAAGTTTCATCAAACAAATGTACCCGCGCATGCAAAGCCTGATGAGCTACTGCCTGCAGCGCCGGGACAAAAACGGCCTCATGGAAGGCCTGCCCGGCGACTGGGTATTCATCGATTGGGCCGACAAACTCAGCAAAAAAGGCGAAGTAAGCTTTGAGCAATTGCTATTATGCCGCAGCCTGGAAACCATGGCTCTTTGCGCCGGTATTATGCAGGATGACACAGGCAAAACACAATATGAGCAGCTATCAACCGGATTGAAATCAAAGATCTTCGACCTGTATTGGAATAAAGACAAACACGCCTTTGTGCACAGTCTGGTTGATGGGAAGCAAAGCGACAATGTGACCCGCTACACCAATATGTTCTCGATATTTTTCAATTACCTAAATGCAAGCCAACAGCAGGAAGTAAAAAAATATGTGCTGCTGAACGATAAGATCCAAAAGATAACCACCCCCTACATGCGCTTTTACGAGCTGGAAGCCCTTTGCGCTATGGGCGAACAAAGCTATGTGCTCAAAGAGATGAAGGATTACTGGGGTGGCATGCTGAACCTCGGCGCTACCTCTTTTTGGGAAGAGTATAATCCATCCAAAACCGGTGCCGATCATTACGCCATGTACGGACGACCATTTGGCAGAAGCCTTTGCCATGCCTGGGGAGCAAGCCCGATCTATTTGCTGGGTAAATATTATCTCGGTGTAAAACCAACTGCTCCGGGCTATCAGCAGTATGTTATTGAACCTCAATTGGGCGGTTTACAATGGATGGAAGGCAGTGTGCCAACTGCCAATGGTGATATCAAAGTATCATGCAGTACCAAACTGATCAAAGTAAGCAGCAACACCGGAACCGGCCTGCTGCGGTTTGCGAGTACATCGAAACCGGTTTGTAAGGAGGGGGAAATAACTGCTAAAGAAAACGAAACCTATGAACTCATCATCCAAAAACAAAAACAGTACACCATAAACTATAGCGCAAAAAAATGATGAAGAAGCTATTATCTATCCTGCTTTTAACAGCATTTTCATCAACCGGACTTTACGCGCAGTTGGTTGATAAAACACCTGCGCCTATCCCCAATGTACCTACAGTTTATGATGCCGAGCCATGGGAAAATCCCCTGGTCGACGGTATCAACCGCGATGCTGCCCGGGCCACCGCCTATTCATACAGCAGTATTAAAGATGCGCTGGCGGGCAATAGGGAAAAATCGGGCAGGATGTTATCCTTAAACGGTTATTGGGATTTTAGCTACGCCGCAAAACCGGCCGATGCGCCAAAGGATTTTTATAAAAGCAGGGTAAGCGGCTGGAAAAAGATCATCGTACCCTCAAGTATCGAGATGCAGGGCTATGATAAGCCCATTTATAAAAGTGCCGTTTACCCGTTCAGGCCGGTTAACCCACCGCACGTGCCGCAGGATTATAATGGCGTTGGCAGCTATCAGCGTACGTTTTCCCTGCCTGCCAATTGGAAGGACATGAATATTACCCTCCATTTCGGCGGGGTAAGTTCAGGCTTTAAGGTTTGGCTCAATGGTAAGTTTTTAGGTTATGGCGAGGATAGCTTTTTGCCATCAGAGTTTAACATTACACCATACTTGCAAGCGGGCGAAAACGTGGTATCGGTACAGGTGATCCGCTGGAGCGATGGCTATTTTCTGGAAGACCAGGATCAATGGCGGATGAGCGGCATCCACCGGGAGGTAATGTTGATGGCTGAGCCTAAACTGCGGATAGCCGATTTTCAATGGCAGGCTAAACTGGATAAACAGTATAAAGATGCTGTATTCACCATCCGTCCAAGGATAGAAAACCTCACCGGCAAAGCTGTGCCCGGGTATAAGATTGAGGCAAGGCTTTTCGACAGGAACAATAAAGAAGTGCTGCAAAAGCCATTGGAACGAAGTGTGGAAAGCATCATCAACGAGATCTACCCAAGGTTGGATAATGTAAAATTTGGTCTGCTGGAAACCACGCTTAAAAACCCGGATAAATGGAGCGATGAAAAGCCTAACCTGTATACGCTTACTTTATCATTAGTTGACAGCACCGGTCAAACATTGGAGGTGAAAAGCTGCAAGGTTGGCATCAGGAGCATTGAATTTGGCAAGGAAGATAGCAAGCTGCTCATCAACGGAAAAGTGACTTACCTGTACGGTGTAAACCGTCCCGATCACGATCCGGTAAAAGGCAAGGCGTTGTCCCGCGAGGATATCCTGAACGATGTGCGCACCATTAAAAGTTTTAATTTTAACTGCATCCGCACCAGTCATTACCCAATGGATCCATACCTATATGATCTGTGCGATGAGTATGGTATACTGGTGATTGACGAAGCAAATCTCGAAACTCACGGCCTCGGCTCAAAATTAAGCAACGACCCCATGTGGACCGGCGCTTATCTCGACAGGGCTACCCGCATGGTGATGCGTGATAAAAACCATCCAAGTGTGATCATCTGGAGTTTAGGCAACGAGGCCGGTCGCGGGCCAAACCATGCGGCAATGGCCGGTTGGATCCATGATTTTGATATTACCCGGCCGGTTCATTATGAGCCTGCCCAGGGCACGCCTCAGGCCGAAGGCTATATCGATCCGACCGATCCGCGTTATCCAAAAACTAATGATCATTCGCACAGGTTACAGAATCCCATTGATCAGCCTTATATAGATATCGTGAGCCGGATGTATCCCGGTATTTATACTGCGCCTTT
This sequence comes from Mucilaginibacter sp. Mucisp86, assembly GCF_047324315.1. Taxonomy (NCBI): domain Bacteria; kingdom Pseudomonadati; phylum Bacteroidota; class Sphingobacteriia; order Sphingobacteriales; family Sphingobacteriaceae; genus Mucilaginibacter; species Mucilaginibacter sp. Mucisp86. The sequence continues at coordinate 802,026 of NZ_CP168503.1, read as the reverse complement.
GCTGGCCAATCAGCAAAATGGCGATAGCCGCCCGATATTTTTTGTGGAGTATTCGCATGCGATGGGTAACTCCAACGGCAACCTGAAAGAGTTTTGGGATCAGTGGCGCTCAACCAAACGGATTATCGGCGGGGCTATCTGGGAGTTTAAAGACCAGGGATTATTGAAACATGATTCGACAGGCAAGGCTTACTACGCCTACGGTGGTGATTATGGCGAACGCTATTATGATAATTTCACCATCAAGGGAATCGTAGCATCCGACGGGCGACCAAAGCCCGCCATTTATGAATGTAAGCACGTTTTTCAGCCCGCGGTTTGTAAGTTGGTTGATGCCGGTAAAGCCAATATTCACATCAAAAACTGGCATAGCGTAGCTTCACTGGCCGATTATGAGGTTACCCTGCAGGTTAGGGAAGACGGCAATGTTATCCTGAAAAAACAAATTCCCCGCATCAATCTTGCAGCCGGGCATGATACAACCATCAGCATTAAACAATATCTGCCCAATTTAAAAGCAAACCACGACTACCTGGCCGATATCCATTTTACCCTTGCCGAAGATAAGCCATGGGCCACTAAAGGTTATGAAATAGCAAGTGATCAGTTTCAGCTAACCAAGCCTGAAACATCAGTTGCAAACGCTGGTGATAAGCATTATCCTGAAGCAAAATTATCTGAAAATGATAAGGCATATCATATCAATGGGAAAGATTTTGAGATTGGCATCAGTAAAGATAATGGGGCTTTAAATTCCTATATCAGCAAAGGGCAGCAACAAATATTTGGCCCTTTATTGCCACATTTTACCCGCCCGGTTACCGATAATGATCATCGCGGATGGAAGATGGAAAAGAAACTGGCAGTATGGATCAAAGCAGCGCCTGTTTTGAAAAAGATCTCAAGCAAAAAAGCCGGGGATGGCACGATAGTGATCAAAAGTGTTTATTCGATGCTGGGTGATAGCGCAAAGGTCGGCGTAGATTACATCGTTCGCGCTGATGGATTGTTGAAGGTTTCTTATTCCCTTGATGTTAAACCCGGTTTGCCAAACCTGCCCAAAATTGGGATGCAGATGGGGATAGCACAGGCCGACAGCAATATCAGCTACTATGGCCGGGGGCCTTACGAAAACTATATCGACAGGCGTACGGGCTCGGAGGCAGGGATCTATTCGCAAACCATCAGCCAGTTTATGGAGCTCTATGTGGTACCGCAGGAAAACGGTAACCGTACCGATGTACGCTGGATGCTGCTGCACCATAAAACCGGCGGCTTGTTGGTAACTGCCGATAGCCTGCTCAGCATGAGCGCCTGGCCTTATACTGAAGATAATATCCAAAAGGCAAAACATACCAATAAGCTGAAGGATGCAGGTTTTATAACCCTGAATATCGACCTGCTACAAATGGGCGTAGGCGGTAATGATAGCTGGTCGGAAGTGGCGGAACCGTTAGAGCAATACCGCATTCCTGCCAAAAAGTATCAATACAGTTTTTACCTGAAACCTTATGAGGGTAAACCTGAGAGTGCAGGCAACGCGGCATATCAGATAAAATTTAACGGAAAGCCATGAGAAAGTACGTTTTTATAATTTGCCTTTGCTGCCTGTTTTTACCGGGATTAGCCCAGCAGCACAAACTCTCGATCCCAAAAAAGGATTTGGAGCAGGCTTTTCTGCATCCGCCCGAATCGGCAAAGCCATGGGTGTTCTGGTATTGGATGCAGGGTGCAGTAAGCCGGGAGGCCATTACGGCCGATCTGCAGGCGATGAAACAGGCCGGGATTGCGGGCGCTTATTTAATGCCTATTAAAGGGCCGGCTAATCCGCCTTTTATTACTCCATCAATTAACCAGTTAAGCCCCGAATGGTGGGCGATGGTGAAATTTACCATGCAGGAAGCTGACAGGATAGGTGTAAAACTGGCCATGCATGATAGCGATGGTTTTGCCCTGGCCGGTGGTCCCTGGATAACGCCTGAACTTTCTATGCAGAAAGTGGTATGGTCAAAAACTGAGGTTGAAGGGGGGAAAGCCTATAACGATACCTTGCCTGTTCCTAAGCATTATAAAAACTATTATAAAGACATCGAAATATTGGCCTATCCGTCGTTGCCCGGCGAGGGGCAGAGCAGTTACGACGAGCATCCGAAGGTAACTACCAGTCTGTCGAATACCGATGTTCAATACCTTGCCGGAAAAGGTAATACTAAAAGCTTTACCAGTAATGAGCCCTGCTGGCTGCAACTGGAATTTAAAAAGCCATTTACCTGCCGCTCGCTTATGATCCATACTTCGGCAAGCAATTACCAGTCGCAGCGCCTGCTGCTTGAAGCGAGCGATGATGGTAAAAACTTTCGCTCGCTGAGCAGGTTGGAGCCACCACGTCACGGCTGGCAAGATGGTGATGCGGAAATTACCAATGCCATTGAATCAACTACGGCCAGATATTTCAGGTTTACTTACGATAAAACGGGATCAGAGCCGGGAGCCGAAGATCTTGATTTTGCCAAATGGAAGCCTACTTTAAAATTATCGGGAATTGAGTTATTGAGCGAGCCGCATATACATCAGTATGAAAGTAAAAACGGAGAGGTATGGCGTTTAAGCAAGCAAACCACAAATGCCCAATTATCTAAAAACCTCTGTATAGATAGAAGTAAGGTCATCAACCTTACTGATAAATTAGGAGCTGATAGTAAATTGAACTGGCAAGTACCCGCTGGCAATTGGACTATCATCCGCATTGGTCATACTTCCACCGGGCATACCAACGCTACAGGCGGTGGTGGCATCGGTTTGGAGTGTGATAAGTTTAACCCCGAGGCTGCCAAAATACAGTTTGAGAACTGGTTTGGCGAAGCTGTAAAACAGGTTGGGCCGGATCTGGCTAAACGGGTTTTAAAGATCTTTCACGTGGATAGCTGGGAGTGTGGGAGCCAAAACTGGTCGCCGGTTTTTGCTGCTGAGTTTAGAAAGCGACGCGGGTACGATCTGTTGCCATATCTTCCGCTGATGGCCGGTGTGCCGATGGACAGCGCCGAAAAATCCGAAAAGGTTTTGGCCGACGTGCGGCAAACCATAGCCGAATTACTGGTAGATAACTTTTACGGTACCATGGCTAAGCTGGCGCACGAAAAAGGCTGCACATTTACTGCCGAAAGCGTCGCCCCAACCATGATGAGCGACGGCATGCTGCATTACCAAAAGGCCGATATCCCGATGGGGGAGTTTTGGTTCAGGAGCCCAACACATGATAAGCCCAATGATATGCTGGATGCCATATCGGGTGGGCACATTTACGGCAAAAATGTTATCCAGGCCGAGGCTTTTACCGAATTAAGGTTATTATGGGATGAACACCCCGGTATGCTCAAAACCACCGCCGACCGCAATTTTGCCCTCGGCATTAATCGTTATGTTTTCCACGTAAATGTACATAACCCCTGGCTCGACCGTAAACCCGGAATGACGCTGGACGGCATCGGCCTGTTTTTCCAGCGCGATCAAACCTGGTGGCAGCCGGGTAAAGCCTGGTTTGATTATATCAGTCGTTGCCAGGCTATGCTGCAACAGGGACATCCCGTTGCCGATATTGCTGTTTTTACCGGCGAGGAAACCCCGCGCCGTGCCATTCTACCTGATAGATTAGTAAGCACCCTGCCGGGGATCTTCGGTGCCGAACGGGTAAAGCAGGAAGCTGAACGTTTGGCCAATAAAGATGTGCCGGTCATTAATTCGGTTGAAGATGCAAGCCACTCGGCCAATATAGCCTTGCCTGAAAACTGGATCGATCCGCTGCGCGGTTATGCCTACGATTCTTTTAATAAAGACGCGTTGCTGCGTTTAGCCACCGTGAAAAATGGCAGGATAGTTTTACCCGGAGGTGCCAGCTATGCTATGCTGGTTGTGCCGGGCGTGAGCCAAATGTCTCCACAGCCATGGCAGTTATCGGCAGAGGTTGTTAAAAAACTTCAGCAATTGGTGAATGAGGGCGCTACAGTTTTATTGGGCGATCAGCGAATGAAGGCTGCTTTGACAGGTAAACTGCTTATCGGCCCTTACCAAAAAGACACCTTTGATGAACTGGGTATTTCCCGCGATTTGATCGCTACGGATTCGGTTAATCAACTCGCAAAAGACCTCGCGTGGACACATCGCAGCGCTGATAATCTTGATCTCTATTTCATCTCCAACCAACAAGCTTTAAACCGGACCGTTAATCTATCACTAAGGATATCCGGTCGTGTTCCCGAGTTGTGGGATCCTTTAACGGGGGAAATAACACGTTTGCGGAGCAGCAGTAAATCGGCACGTACAGACCTAAGCCTTGACCTTGCTGCAAATGGTTCGGCTTTTATCGTTTTCAGAAACGGTAATCCGGGAGCAAAGCTTGAGTTGGATAAAGCGGCACATTTTAAAACAGTACAGACTTTTACAAACTGGCAGGTGCAGTTTGATCCTAAATCAGGAGGCCCTGTAAAACCGGTTACGTTTGATAAACCTGAGGACTGGTCGCTTAATAATAATGACAGCGTGAAGTACTATTCCGGCGCAGCGGTTTATAACCACACATTTCAGTTTACCGGAAAAACAGGGAGCAAGTTATATCTTGATTTGGGTAAGGTTGCCAACCTGGCCGAAGTGTATCTGAACGGTATTAACTGTGGCACAGCCTGGACATATCCATACCGGGTAGATATCAGCAAAGCCATTAAACCCGGCGAAAACAAACTGATGATTAAAGTAACCAATACCTGGGCTAACCGCCTAATGGGCGATCATGCCCTGCCCGAAACAAAACGAATTACATGGACAAACGCGCCTTACCGTTTGGAGAGCCGCCAGCTTTTGCCGGCCGGTTTACTGAGCCCGGTTAGCCTGCTCACTTATATCCCTTAATAGTATGAAAACAACATATAAATATCTCATTATTCGGATTCCCTCAGGGGCTGTCTGTGAGTTTAGGTCAATCCATAAATTAATAGTTAAATGGTCATTGCTAATTGAGTAATCAGCACGAGTTGAACCCCTCTGGGGTTCGGATAAGGGGTGGGATATTTCTACAAACCTTTACCCCCTCTGGGGGATTTTTATAAATAAACAGGTATTAATTGAGATATGCTTAAGACAGGTGCACCAGAGGTGCAGAAGGTTTGTAGCATAAAAATTATAGAAAGATCCTTTGCCCCAGAGGGGCAAAACAAGACGCCTTGCTGATTAAACGATAAAACAATTTTGAGGGTTAACTTAAAGTCGCAGAGTGCCCTAAGGTCTTTGCATCTTTCCAAAATGCTAAAATGAAAACATCATATAAATATCTTCGTGTCCCTCAGGGTCTCTCGCAGAGGACCCTGAGGCCTTCACCTCCTCTCAAAAATAGTAAAATGAAAACATCGTATAAATATATTATCATCACAGTACTGGTAATTGTCGGCGGCAGACTTAACGCCCAAAACAGAGCCCTGGTCAACACCAGCAAAAGTAACTACGCCAAACTCAGCAGCCCAGATATGGGCGCGGTACAATGGACAGGTGGCTTTTGGGCCGACAGGTTCAAAGTTTGCCGTGATACTATGATCCCGAACCTGTGGCGTGTTTATACCGACCCAAAGATCAGTCACGCTTACCGCAATTTTGAAATAGCTGCCGGACTGGATACCGGTTCGCACGAAGGGCCACCTTTCCATGATGGCGATTTTTATAAGCTGTTTGAAGCCGTAGCCAGCATGTACGCCGCTACGCACGATCCTAAATTGGATGCTTTGATGGATAAAACCATAGCCGTTATCGCCAAAGCGCAACGGGCTGATGGCTATATCCACACGCCAACCATTATCGAGGAACGTAAAAACAGCGGCAAGGAAAAGGCATTTAACGACCGTCTCAACTTTGAAACTTATAACCTCGGTCACCTCATGACCGCCGCCTGTGTGCATTACCGCGTAACAGGCAAAACAACTTTGCTGAAAGTAGCTATCAAGGCTACCGACTATCTCTATAAGTTTTATAAAACAGCTTCGCCCGAACTGGCGCGCAATGCCATTTGCCCATCGCATTATATGGGTGTGGTAGAGATGTATCGGACCACCCGCGATCCCAAATACCTTGAACTGGCTAAAAACCTCATCGATATCCGTGGCCTCATGAAAGATGGTACCGATGATAACCAGGACAGGGTGCCTTTCCGTCAGCAAACCCAGGCGATGGGCCATGCGGTGAGGGCCAATTATCTTTTCGCTGGTGCTGCCGATGTGTATGCCGAAACGGGGGACACAACCCTCATGCATACGTTGAATTTAATGTGGAACGATGTGGTGAATCGAAAAATGTATATCACCGGCGGCTGCGGATCGTTGTATGACGGCGTTTCGCCGGACGGCACTTCTTATAACCCTAACGAAGTACAAAAGGTACACCAGGCATACGGGCGCGATTATCAATTACCGAGCTTTACAGCCCACAATGAAACCTGCGCCAATATTGGCAACGTTTTATGGAATTGGCGTATGCTGCAAATAACCGGCGACGCCAAATATGCCGATGTGATGGAATTGGCGCTTTACAATAGTGTGCTTTCGGGCATCAGTTTGAGTGGTCGCGATTTTTTGTATACCAATCCGCTGGCTTATTCGGATAGTTTGCCTTTTAAACAGCGCTGGTCAAAGGATAGGGTTGGGTACATTAAATTATCCAACTGCTGTCCGCCAAATGTGGTGCGTACCATTGCCGAGGTGAGCGATTATGCGTATAGCGTATCGGATAAAGGATTGTGGTTTAACCTGTATGGCAGCAATACCATAACTGCTAATTTGAAAGATGGAACACCTATAAAACTAACCCAAACTACCAATTACCCATGGGATGGAAAGATCCATATCAGGTTTGATGAAGTGCCGGGTAATAAAGCATTCTCCGTGTTTTTAAGGATCCCGGGCTGGTGCAAGGGAGCGAGTATTAAACTTGCTGGTCAGCCGGTGCCCCAGTTAGATACTACTCCCGGAGCCTACACCCAATTGAATGCCGTTTGGAAAAGGGGAATGACTATTGATCTTGACCTGCCTATGCCGGTTGCCCTGATGGAAGCTAACCCGCTGGTTGAGGAAACACGCAACCAGGTAGCGGTTAAACGTGGTCCGGTGGTGTATTGTCTTGAATCGACCGATTTGGCTAAGGGACAAAAGATCTTCAATATTGCCCTGTCGGCTGGCAGTGAACTCAAACCCGAAATGATCAAAATAGATAACAGTGACATCATGAGCCTTACAGGTAAAGCTGATCTGCGCGATGAAAACAATTGGAGTAACCGACTTTATAAAGAAGTATCGGCACCAAAACCAAATGCTGTTGAGATCAGGCTGATCCCTTATTACGCCTGGGGAAACCGTGGGCATGTGGATATGGAGACCTGGATGCCATTGGATAGGTGATTTTTAAGGTGAAAGGCTAAAGGTCGGAATTAAAAAGCTCCGCCGCCGCTCGGCTCCAGCCGAGTGGCTATTATCATGGCGGCCTCTGGCCGCCGGGGATAGAATCTTAACCCTACTCTGGTCGAAGTTTAGCGATAGCGTAACTTCGTCCTAAAACAATGGAAGCATTCTGCTTCCGTACTCGGAATTATTAGCTAAATAAATTCAACCGATTGTACTATTACTTTTATACACTTAAGCTGAAAGCTTAATACATTTTAGGACGAAGTTACGCTATCGCTAAACTTCGACCAGTAACGGACACGTCACCAATAACAGCGCAGCGTAGTAAGGAGGGCGGCCACCCGGCTGAAGCCGGGTGGCACGGAAGATCGGCATTTACACCCACAATTTTGGTGGCATTATGTTGTCAGTACCATTTATAACCCATGCGATCAATTTCAAAAAAGTCCAAAAAAGCTTAAAAAAGGGCGAAATAAAAAAGGTGTTTAGCTCACCGTTGAAATAGGGGATATTTACCCTGAAAAGGTTTAATTGTTGATAGTCAGGTATTTAATAGTGTTTCGCGTAAAATATTATATATTTGATAATCAACGTGTTTCATTTTTAAGGTCTTCCGCGTTTTCACTCTCAAAAAATAGAACAGTGTTCTTTTTACAAAAAAGAACGCCGGGACTTTTTCTAATTTTTCTTCGGAATCAAAAAATTGGGACACCCGATTTGTTACAATTGAAAGAGTGTTTTATCGACCCGGCATCACCGTAATATCTTTTCTTCGCTCTTCCGGAAAAACTTTCATATCAACCACTTTTCCACCTTTCAGCGTAGCCTCAACAGTAGTGTTATACGGCGCATGAAGTTTAAAATGAACATCCCAATCCTTCGGCCAGGCCGGGAACAGCATTATCTTTTTATTATCAACCTGCATTAGCATTTCCTGCAAACCGATCATGCCCGAGCCGCCCCAGTTGTGATCGGGTGTCCAGTCGAAACCGGGACCCCAGAAAGCAGGGAAACGCCTGCCAGAATTTTTGAGTTTGAAGGTGGTTAGTTTAGCAGCTTCATCAGTAAGACCTAAACGGGCAGCAAAAATGTTGTCCTGTTTCCAGCCAATGCCGCTCCTAAATTTGGCTACGAGGGTATCCAGTTTCCATGTGTTTAAAGCGGTATCTAAGCCCGGTTTGCCCAAGCCAAATATGCCCCATGGAAATACCGGGTAAAACTGGGTGTTCTCTTCGTTATTCACCCGCTCCCATGATTTGGCAGGAGTAAGGGTTTTGTGACCATCAATTTCTGCAAAAGTTAATGGGGGGATGCGTTTCAGTAAGCCGGTCAATTTCAAGCGCTCGTCGCCCTTTAAATAGCTATCCGGCAAGGCGAGCATTCGTTTGGTGATGGTTTGCAGGGCAGCTATAGTTGAGTTGGAGTTATAAGCCATTTTGAATGTCTCGGCAGATGAGCCGGGATACAAAACAAGGTGCCCGTTACCGTCAAGTGCTTTAGCGCTTCGCTTGCGGGAAAGGTATTGGTAATGCTCGTCAAAAAAAGTAAGACAGCTTTCAATAAAGGGAATGTATTGATGGATGTCATCGCCTTTGTACCGCTCCGTTTCCAGCATCATTAGGCAAAACTCAAACACTGTATCCCAGGTATATTCCAGCCATGCATTATATTCCAGTCCCTTGTCAAAATCGGCAGGGCGCTTCCAGGTGTACTCGGCACTATTTGGCAGACCGAAATTCTCCACCTGTTCGGTAAAGCAGGCCCCATTGTGTCCCCAATAAACCTTGCTGCGCAGCTCCGCGTTTTTCAGGGAACGGAGATAGAAATCGAACTCCGGTTTCATCATGTCAATATCGCCGCTTTTGAGCATTGGGAAGTAAACCAACCGCTGGTTTTGGGCAGTCATCAAGCCGCCGCCCCAATTACGGAAATCGGGTGTAAAGGCATATTGCTGATTTACGAAAACAGGATCATAAGTGAACAAACCTCCGTTAAATTTAGTGGGTGCTTGCCCGTAGGCATTACAGCCCAGCATATACCTGAAAAGCTGGTAGTTTTTACCGGTTTGCCAGGCCGTTGTGTCATTATTAGGCTTATCGGTGTTAATGTAGATAAAACTCCTGTCCCAATATTGTTTCCACCAGTCGGCTGTTTTTTGCCATGAGGTTTTGGCGTTGGCTTCAGCTTCTTGAACTACTTTTTGCAGACCTTGTTGCCATTCATTTACAGATGTAGTCTGTTGTGTGTTGAGGTAGATCTCGATATCCTGGCTGGGTGCAGATTTAATACTCGCCAGTTTCCAGCCTTCAAAATCTGTATTAAGATAATGGCCTTTTGTAGTACCTGCTGGTTTTAGGTTTTTACCCTGCATCAGCCCGCCGAAGGTTAGGTTTTTAAGCGGGTTGTACATCTGCTCCTTCACCGCATCCATGCCCTGCTGTTTTACGGTAACATCAAATATGGTGGAGTCGAGGTTGTGGTGACAGAACTGAATAGCATTACCTTTAAAAGCGATGTTATCCTTTAGCGTTTTTACATCGTTACGAGGGGCAAATTTCCAGGAGCCTTCGTTTTTTTCGAGGCCTTTAACTTCCCTGTCGTGGTAGCGCCAGCTTTCAAAAATGGCTTCGGTTTTAACGGCTTTATTGCTACTGATGTTAACATGGATCACCGGGCGGTAAACATCAACCCAAAGCTTTACTTCGGTTTTCAAATCGCCGTTTTTTCCGCTGATGAGTACCGAGCCGTTTTGAAGTTTTAGTTCCTGTTTAAAATCATTGCCCTCAAAAGGATTAGGGGAGAGTTTAACCCTTACCCGGCCGGGTTTGAGCATGGCGTTATTTTCATCAAAAGTGCCGCTCCGGGCTATGTAAAAAAGCAGTTCACCCTTTTCAATCCAAACATTCAACCCAATATCTCCGCCGCCGCAGGGCATGGATTGGCCTGAGTTTTGACTCTGGCCAATCCACACTTCATTGTATTGTTCAATGCCTTTGTTTTGGGCTAACGCGATATTGCAGTACAGGAAGCAGAGCAGCAGGAGTTTTTTCATAATTACCAATCGTCGGTTCTGAATGAGGAAACGGGGAGCCCATTGGTGCCAAACAGATCGCCCACCACAAAATCCTTAAAGGCGTAACGCACGGCCACAGGCTCTTTTACCAAAGATGAAGATACAATAATTACACTGCCCGATATCATGGCCTGCGCCGGGTAAAACAGTTTGTCTTTACCGGCAACCTCAAAGTTTTGGATGGGTTTGTTGAAGGAAGTAAGCCCGTTTTCGGCATGTTCAAACCTGATGGTAGCCCGGTCTCCGTCAATAGTCATTTCTTTATACAGCGGACTTGCATAGTCGAACCCTTTAATGCCATAAGTTTGCGCCAAAGCAAGGTAAGCCAGGCGGGTACCTACAGGTTCTTTCCTTGGAGGGTGGATAAATGCTTGTTCCCCAACATCGAGCAATACAGCCATGCCGCTGTTGGGTATAACCTTTAACGATTTACGCTGAGCATCTCGCAGGTAGGCCGAATTGTATTTGCCGCCTGTATTGTATGGTGGTAACTGGGCATAATCATAAGGGGCAATCTGCGTATAGTAAAACGGAAAATCGCCCTGCTGCCAAAGTCCGCGCCAGCGTTTTACCAGGGCCGGGAAAAGTTTTTCGTATTGATTGGGCCGGTCATAATTTGATTCGCCCTGGTACCAGATACAGCCTTTGATGCCGTAACCAATCACCGGGTTCAGCATGCCATTGAAAAGGGTAGTGGGTGTGCGGGATACCGCTTTTATAGAATCGGTTTTAGCCGGAATTTTAATCTCCGGAAAATCTTTGAGGCCATCAGCATCCATCCAGGCTTCGGCACTTGAACCACTGTAACAATCACTAATGAGGCCGATAGGCACATGCAACATTTCGTTCAACAACCTGCCAAAGTAATAGCCGGTAGCACTAAAGTTGGAAACAAACTCAGGCGAGGCCACATGCCACTCGGATGGTTTGCTGTTTTCCTGAACCTCGGTTACTGATGAGTGTGGCACGGTATAAATATGGATATTGCTATTGGCTGATTTTAGTATTGCATCAACAGAACCTATTATCGGCTGGCTTTTATAGCCCTTCATCGGGATCTCCATGTTTGATTGACCGGTGCAAAGCCACACTTCGCCAATAAGCACATTGTTTAGCTTGATGGTATTGCCATCGCTGATGGTTACGATATAAGGTCCGCCGTAAACCGGGGTGCTTACCTTAACGAGCCACTTGCCGTTTTCATTTACCTTGGCTTTGTAAGCCTTTTTGTTCCATGAAGTGTTGATGGTAACCGTTGAGCCTGCTTTATCCCAACCCCAGATGGGGGCTTCGCTTTGCTGCTGCAGCACCATGTTATCGGTAAAAATGGATGCCAGCTTTACCTGTGCCTGCGAGGATATAAACAGGAACAAACCAAGGCCTGATGCCAGTAACTTTTTCATTGCTGTAGATTATTTGGTAAGCTTTCCTGCGCGTTTGGCCTCAAGCCAACCGCTGAAAAGGAGGTTTTTATTCAATTCAGGTTTGGGGAAAAACAGGCTGGCCGTGAAGCCCACTGTGATCACCACTAAATGGCTGTACACACCTAACATGTATTTATGCTGATTGAAATTGTATTTACCCAGATCAAGCAGAATATGTTTATCAGCACCCAGGCCAATTTTGGCTGAAGTTAAAAAGGCATAACCCGTAAAAAGAATACAGGCTATGATGCCGATATTCAAACCCTGCCGGTTAGCCCTACTGCTGAACAAGCCCAGCAAAAAGATGCCCGCTATACCGCCGGAGAAAATAGCGTACAAAGTAAAAACAATGCCCAATGCACCCTCATCACCAGCCAGCAGGTATAAAGTAGCTATGCCCATCGCCCCAAGTCCCGCCAATACCACTATCCATCTCCCGGCTTTCAAATACTCCTTATCAGACCTGTTTGGCCTGAATTTTTTGTAATAGTCCTCCACGCCAATGGCCGAAAGGCAATTGAGGTCGGCACCCAAGCTGGAGATGGCTGCTGAGATCAGTGCCGCCAGTATCAACCCTACAACTCCTGTGGGCAGTTTGCTCATAATAAAGTACGGAAATACCGCATCTGCTTTAATACCTGCAGGCAATGGGTTTTGCTGGTAGAAAGCAAACAAAGCGGTGCCAATAAACATGAACAATGCCCAAAGCGGTACCGTAAGGGCTACACCCAATATCGATGCCCTGATGGCAGCCTTATCTGTTTTGGCGGTGAGGTAACGCTGTACCATGGTTTGATCGGTACCGTATTTCTGGATGGCATAAAAAACACCGTTAATAGCCATAACAATAAAAGTGAGCTTTTTGAAATTCCAGGAGTAGGGCCCGAAATTGTTTTTATGATTCACGCTGGCAATATGCCAAAGTTCAGGGAAGCCGCCTTTGATAGAACAGATCAAGATGATGAACGAAGCAATCCCGCCAGCAATCAGCAAAAAGCCCTGTACCACATCGGCCCAGATCACAGCTTCAATACCGCCAATGAGGGTGATGACGATGATCACCACGCCAATTATCCAGATGATCAAAAAAGTATTGGTGTTGGTCATGTTAGAGAGCGCCAGCGCCAGCAGGAAAAACACCGTGCCCATTTTTGAAAAATGGGTGAGCACAAAACTGATAGAGCTATAAAACCGGGCAAACAGACCAAAGCGTTTTTCAAAGTATTCGTAGGTGCTTACCCCGATAACTTCGCGATAAAGCGGCACAATAAACCATACCATCAAGAGTAAAACTATCGGTACCATCAACCCCTGCACCAGCAGGATCCAGTTGGAGGCAAAACCTTCGCCGGGATAGGCCAGGAAGGTTACACTGCTGATAAGCGTTGCCATTAATGACATGCCTATAGCCCATGCGGGGATAGAACCGCGTGATACAAAATATTTTTTAGTGGAGTTTTGTCCTTTTGAAAACCTGAGACCAATAGTTAACGAAATGGCCAGTGCCAGTGCTATGATGATATAATCTGCCAGGTGCAGGGTTTCATGTTTCATATGCAGGTATAGTTATTGGTTTCCCAAACTTGGGCTGGCCAGGGGTAGCTGCCGGGTTTTAAAGTTAAACATAATTGGTTATTGCCCGCTATGCGCATATGAATAACTCCGGGAGCTATTAGTTTTGAGGGATATAGTTTTTTGATGTTTAAACGCTCAAGTATGGCCCATGCGGTTGCCCCGCCCTCAATCAGCAATTCGTGAAGGGAGGTGTGGTCAATAACCTGTTTTACAATATCCGCCATTTTGTGGCTCAGTAATATTGGGTCTACTTTAATGTCCTTAATAAAATCGGGGTTTATGGCGATGATGGCATTGTTTCCCGCTATAATGCTGGATGCGACATGGCTGGCAAAAAGAGCATGCACATTATCGCCGCTGGTTTCGGCGCAGATGGTTGCCGCGGGCACATAATGCACCGGGATGTTGTTGTGCCTTCCATCGTTAAGGTTTAGCTTGCCCTGGTAAAATGTGCTGCCAAATACAAACAACCGCCTGCCCGTAGTTTCCGGGTCGAGGGTTTTAACCTTTTGCGGAGTTGTTAATGATTCAAGCAGCGTGGTAAACAGATTTGCCGAGCCCGCTAAAAGAGTTTCGCTATCTGTTTTGCCGATCCAATATTTAAGATCATCCTCATTTTCGGCCGCTCCTATAATAATTCCTGTCGACGGTAGCCTGTCCGCTTTTTTTATCAATGAGATACTTCCATCAGCCCTCAACAATTCAATAATATTTGAGCTTAAGGCAGGGAAGGTTGGATCATTAACGAAATTACTAAGATGGATAGGGGCGCCATTATAGTGAAACGTATCACCTATAAGCTTTTTAGAGTGATGGGGGTTGCCTGGAACAATAAATGCCCTTTTTAAACCCGAAGCGGTTAACTGGCTTTGCAATTCCTCAATAATGTGTCCGCGTAAAACAGAATCTATCTTTTTGAAAATAAACCGGGGTTTTAGCTGCTGTAACTGAACGGTAAGTTTATACACAGTTTCCTTTGCCTGAATTACGGAAAGGGAACGAGTGTCGGTAGCAATAATGAGCAAATCTGCGTCGCAGTGTTCATCAACAGTAGTACTCACTTCGGTTCTTAACCCATGGTTGAGGCCTATACCCGCCAGTTCAGCAGCTCCTGTTAAATCATCTGCAATTACAGCAATCATAGCTTATGCTTTTATCCTGTTTTTGCTCAACTGCACCGCCGACTCAATAGCCAGTATCATTGCATCGCTGCTGGCAACGCCTTTACCTGCAATTTCAAAAGCTGTTCCATGATCAACCGATGTACGGATGATAGGCAGCCCCATAGTGATGTTAACACCTTTTACACTGTCCATTTGCTGTTTTTCGGCATTCCATTTAAAGCCGCTAAGCTTAAAGGGGATGTGCCCCTGGTCGTGGTACATAGCAACTACGCCGCCATAATACCCGGTTGATGCCTTAGAAAACAAGGTGTCGGCAGGCACAGGGCCCTCAACATCATAGCCTAACTTTAAAGCTTCCTGTACAGCAGGCAGAATCTCCAAATCATCTTCGGTACCAAACAAACCTGAGTCACCGGCATGTGGGTTAAGCCCGGCTACGCCAATCTTTAGGTTTTTCTCGCCCAGAGAGATGAGGCCGTCCTGCAGCAATTCAATTACTTCAATGATGCGGTCTTTTTTAACCAGATCACATGCCCGCCTTAAGGAAACATGGGTGGATACGTGGATCACCTTCATGTTATGCTCAACCAGCAGCATGGCGTATTTTTTTGTTCCGGTATAATGTGCGTAGATTTCGGTGTGCCCGGCAAAGTGGTGCCCGGCTTCATTAATTGATTTTTTGTTGATAGGGCCGGTTACGGTAGCATCAACCTCGCCGTCAATTGCCAGTTCAATAGCTTTTTTAACGGCTTCAAAAGAAGCATTGCCCGCCATTGCCGAGATCTCGCCAAACCTGAGTTGTTCCATATCTACATTTTGCAGATCGTAAACATCTGGTTTGCTAAACTCAAAGTTTGCCTTGCGGATATCTTTTATCGAGTTGATGCGTGCATCTAAGCCCAGTCTTTTTACAATATCAAAAAATACGCCGGTATCGCCAATGATCACCGGACGGCAGATATCATACAATCTTTCAGTAAGCAGAGCTTTAACGGCTATTTCAGGGCCAATACTGGCCGGGTCGCCCATTGTTATTGCTATGATCGGTTTTTCGGCTGTCATTGGTATATCGGCAGGCTAAGGTTTTCAACATTGAGCATACTTTGCAGTTTCTTTTGCAGATCGGCTGCCTCAGTATCGCTAACTTTCAACAGCGGGGGCATCATGTACGAACGACATAATCCGGCGCTTTGCATTAAGGATTTTAATGCTGCCAACGATTCGCCCAGCAGGCGTTTGCCCTGGTAAATATCTCCAGCTAAATTGGAGTGTCTCTGCAATTGCAGGGCAGCAGCTTCGTCGTTGTTATCGGCCGCGACAATCATTTTATAATAAATATCCGGGAACAGGTTTCCGGTGCTTGGCACCAGTCCGTCGCTTCCTGTAAACAGCGCGTGGGCTGATTGTGCTCCCCAGCCCAAAAAATGACTGAAATCGGCCCTGCCAGCCCATAGCCTGAGTGAATCCTTTAAACGGTCATGGTTTCGTTCAGAATCTTTAGTACCCACAATATTATCATGATAACTTAATTCATCGAGAAGGTTCAGGTTTATAGATACATTGGTAGTGGCCGGGATATTGTAAACTATCAGCGGGATAGGTACTTCATTGGCCAGGGTTTCAAAGTATGTTTTAATTTCGTATTCAGTTAAAGTAAAGTAAGCAGGCAGGTGTGCTACGGCAACATCAATACCTTCATCCGCACAACGTTTGGCCAGGTCAATTGAATCGGCCAGGCAGTTTGATGAAATGCCTGCGTAAAGCAACCTGCCCGGCTGCCTCACTGATGTTGCCAGTTTAACAAAGTCAAGCTTAACATCGTTTGGTAATGAAGCAGATTCGCCGGTGGTGCCCAGGATAAAAGGTACACCGCCGTAATTGAAAATATTATCGAATATTTTTTCAACAGCTTCATGGTCAAGTTTGTAATTGTCGGTAAGTGGTGTAATTGATGGCACCACCAGGCCATTATATTTCTTTTTTTGTTTCATTAGTATGTTTTAATAAGCAGCCTCGTAAATGTTAACAGCGTCATCTATGTTTATTGGTCGCGGGTTGTTTTTAAGCAAGCGCTTAATTTTCATGGCATCGGCAGCCATTTGCGGTATGGTGTTTTTATCTATGTTTATTTCTTTTAAACTTGCCGGGATGCCACAGTCTTTAATCAACTGGCGGATCTTTTCTACTCCGGCGTACGCTGTTTCAAAATCATTAATACTGCTATTACAACCCAGTGCACGGGCAACGGCGGCATATCGTTCCGGCGTTGCCGGAATGTTATACTCCATTACAAAAGGAAGCAATAAAGCGTTTGATAAGCCATGGGCAATATGATACAGGCTGCCCAATGGGTAGGAGAGGGCATGTACGCCGGCCGTATTAACCGGCCCTAAGCAAAAGCCACCCATTAAGCTGCCAATGGCTAATTGCGTACGGGCATCCTCATTAGTACCATCATTTACTGCTTTAACCAAATTTGCGGCGATAAGCCTGATCCCCTCAAGCGCATACATATCGATAAGTGGATGCGCATATAAGTTGGTATAAGCCTCAAGGCAATGGGTTAACGCGTCAAGACCGGTAGCAGCAGTAACTTCCGGCGGGAGACTAATCATCAATGCCGGATCAATGATCACTACATCCGGAACCAGGTATGGGCTTATGATCCCCTTTTTCTGATTATCGGCATCGTCTATCAATATGGCATTGGGCGATGCTTCGCTGCCTGTACCTGCTGTTGTAGGCACGCAGATCAGTTTTTTAGTACGATTTTTAAGCAGGCCAATTCCTGTTATATCTGCCAGGGTTTGGTCGTTGTCTATCTGCGCAGCTATGAGTTTGGCTATATCAAGTACGCTGCCACCGCCAATGCCTACGATCACGTCGGCTTCAGTATGCTTTACAGATGCAAGCAGATCTTCAATGTCTCCAAACGAAGGCTCCTTTATTATAGAGGTATCAACATAAACTGCAACGCCGGCTTCTTTAAGCTGAGTTAAAAGTAGTTCGAGCTTACTTAACAGTGGACTGATGGTAATGATCAAAGCAGATTTATACCTGCTATTAATAACCTCGTCAGTTAATTTCAAAAGCGAGTTTTTGCCAACAATTACCTGGCCCGGAAACCGGATAGTGATGTCGCGATAAGGATGTTCAATTTGCGGCATATACTTATAAATGATAATAACAGGCCTTTTTAATTGGTTTTGATATAAAACAAAGATGGATAATGCCATCTCCCGTTTTCATCCAACCGTTATCAAGTTATTGTACGATATTATCAAAAGGTATATCTGTTGGTGAGTTATTGTGATATGATCTGCCTGTAATTGGCTTTTATGGATAGCAATGATGGTAAATGATCACCAAAATGCGGGGAGACGGGGCATGACAGTTCGGTAACAAAAGGCCGGTAACTTAGCAAAAAAGGTGATTATGAGAGAATAGGGCAAAGTTTTAGCCGCCTGAATAGCTACTAACGCCCTGATCCATGATTGACCAGATCGCTACATTGTAATTATAAACCACCCGGCCAGATACGGGGATTTTTTTAATATTTCTGTTAACCAACAAATACACACGCACATGAAAGTAGTAAAAACGTTAGGACAATTTATTATAGAGAAACAAGCGGATTTCCCTTTTGCTAAAGGCGAACTGTCAAGGCTTTTGCGGGATATAGGCATTGCCGCGAAAATTGTAAACCGTGAGATCAGCAAAGCAGGGCTTATTGATATTATCGGCGAAACCGACTCTGTGAACTCTCATGGCGAGCGGCAGAAAAAGATGGATGTTTACGCTAATGAGCAATTTATTTCGGCCTTACGCAGTGGAGGTGAGTGCTGTGTTGTGGCTTCTGAAGAGAATGATGAACCCATCCTTATAGAATCAGAAATCTCTAAGCATGCTAAATATATTGTAGCTATTGACCCGCTGGATGGTTCATCAAATATTGATGTGAATGTAAGTGTAGGTACCATATTTTCTATCTATCGCCGTAAATCTGCCGAAGGAAAAGCTACCCTGGAAGATGTGCTACAGAAAGGCACAGAGCAGGTTGCAGCGGGTTATGTAATTTATGGTTCATCGACGATGTTGGTTTATACAACTGGCAAGGGAGTTAACGGTTTTACACTTGATCCATCAATAGGGGAGTTTTGCCTGTCGCTCCCCAATATTAAAATGCCTAAGGAGGGTAATTTATATTCGATCAATGAAGGTTACTATACGCACTTTCCTTTAGGCGTAAAAAAATATATCAAATATTGCCAGGTTGAGGACGAGGCTACTAACCGGCCTTATACCTCGCGTTATACCGGATCGATGATCGCCGATATCCATCGTAACCTGATTAAGGGCGGCATATTCCTGTATCCAACTACTGCGCAGTATCCAAACGGCAAACTAAGATTGGTTTATGAATGTAACCCAATGGCCTTTATTGTTGAACAGGCAGGCGGTTTAGCGTCTACAGGTTATGAGCGGATCCTCGATTTGGAGGTTAATGAACTTCACCAGCGTTCGGCCATTTTTATCGGCTCAGAACATATGGTTAAGCGGGCAGAAGATTTTATGCTGGCTTTTTCTCCTCAGCAGCCATCTATAGCCCAGCATAAAAAGATTGTTTAATTAGCAGATAGTTATCAATTTATAGTTTCGGTGTTATTTGGAATGACATTGATGAGAATTTTATAAACTTTAATATTAAAATTAGGTAAGGCTAATTTTTTTTATTTGCTTTGTGTGTTATTTATAATGCGTTAAAACGAATAAAATGAAATTATTACCTTTACTATACTTTTTACTGATCTCAATAACTATTTCGGCACAACAAGGTTCCCTTAAGGGGAAGTTGACAGCCGGCAGTGAACCGCTCTCTTTTGCTACCGTTGTCCTTACAGGTACCTCAATTGGAGGCACTACAAATGATAAGGGATACTACCATTTAAAAAATGTGCCGGCAGGTACGTATATTATAGTATTTTCAAATATTGGGTATGTTACCGAGCGTTACAATGTGAGTGTGAAACCCGATGAGGCAACTTTATTGAACGGGAATCTTAAAGAAAGCAGCTCCAAATTGAATGAGGTAACGGTGACCGGGGTATCGCGTAAAACCGAGCTGCGCAGTAATCCAATACCCATTGCGGTGATGACCCGGAAGGAAATGGATCAGAATGTCAACAACAACATTATTGATGCCATTGTAAAGGGAGTACCGGGTGTTAACGCGGTTACTACCGGGCCTAATATCTCTAAACCGTTTATCAGGGGATTAGGCTACAACCGGGTTTTAACGTTATATGATGGCGTGCGCCAGGAAGGGCAGCAATGGGGCGATGAACATGGTATTGAGATAGATCAATACGGCATTGGTCGCGCCGAAGTGGTAAAAGGACCGGCAAGTTTAACCTATGGCTCGGATGCGCTGGCGGGAGTGATCAACATGATCCCATACCTGCCGGTCGGCGAAAACAGTGTTTTACGGGGAGATTATATTATCGATTACCATACCAATAACGGCATGATAGGTACCTCCCTGGGCTTATCATACAAAAAAAACGATTGGCGGTATGCCTTCAGGGCAACGGCGAAAGCTGCACATGACTACCACAACAGCATTGACGGCTATGTATACAACACCGGTTTCCGCGAATACAACCTATCGGGCATGGCCAGGGTTGATAGAAACTGGGGGTACTCGCAAATTGCGGCAACTGTTTATGACAACCGGCAGGAAATTCCTGATGGGAGCAGGGATTCGCTTACAAGGCAGTTTACCAAACAGATAGCGGAAAGTAGCACTGATAATATCAGGCACCGGCCAATTGTAAGTGATGATGAGTTAAGATCGTACAGCATAACCCCGCTGCACCAGCGTATTCAGCATTACCGGATCTACTCGCACAATGAGTTTAAACTGGGCGAAGGGGGTAGTATCAATGCTTCACTTGGCTTGCAGCAAAGCATCCGCAGGGAATACAACCATCCTACATTGGCAGATCAGCCGGGATTGTATGTGGTACTTAATACCCTTAATTACGACCTGAAATATAATTTACCAACCATAGCAGGCATAGAGAGTACCCTCGGCGTAAATGGTATGTACCAGGCCAACCGCAGCAAGGCGGCAACAGATTTTCCGATCCCGGATTATAACCTGTTTGACGCCGGGACTTTCCTGTTCGCCAAAAAGACTATTGGAAAAGTCGACATATCGGGCGGCCTGAGGTATGATAACCGGCACATCCACTGGAATGATTTTTATGTGGGGCCGAACCCCAAAAACGGGTTTGAACAGCATGTGAAATTGCCGGATACGTCAGGTGCGCATTTGCAATTTCCGGCCTTCAGGCATGTTTACCAGGGAGTTTCGGGGAGTTTGGGGATAACCTATAACATCAGCGAACGCTTATTGTTCAAGGCTAACATTGCGCGGGGATACCGCGCTCCTAATATTACCGAAATTGGCTCCAACGGACTTGACCCCGGTGCGCACATTGTATATTTAGGCAACCGCAGCTTTAACCCCGAGTTTAGCTTGCAGGAGGACCTGGGTTTCATCGCCTACCTAAAGGATGTTGACCTGATTGCCGAGCTGTTTAATAACCATATCAATAATTACATTTACCAGGCTAAACTAACCGACGCCAACGGCAACCCCGTAGTGATTGTGCCGGGTAACAGCACCTATCAATATCAGCAAAGCAGCGCCCGTTTGTACGGTGCCGAGTTTACCATTAACATACATCCGCAAAATGTTAAATGGTTGGCTTTTAACAATAGCCTGGCTTATGTAACCGGGATCAACGGCAATAAACAGCTCATTGACGAATCTAACGGTGCAGCTAAATATTTACCTTTTATTCCGCCAGTGCACATCCGGTCGGAATTTAAAGCGAGCTTGCAGAAAGCCTACGGGGCTTTTTCAAAAATTTATTTCAAGGCCGAAATGGATGCCTACACTACACAAAACCGCTTTTATGCTCTGGATAATACAGAGACAGCTACACCCGGTTATGCTTTGTTTAATATCGGAGCGGGTGCGTCTGTCAAAAATAAATCGGACAAAACCATTTGTGAGCTTTTTTTGCAGGTAGATAATCTGTTTGATAAGGCTTACCAATCTAACCTAAACCGTTTAAAGTATTTTGAATACTACCGGTCGTCGCCAAACGGGCACCTTGGCATTTATAATATAGGGCGAAACATCAGTTTTAAGGCGATTTTCCCTTTTTGATTTATTTTTAATGAAATATGCCTTTTTTTGTTTTTATTGCCTTGAGTTTCTGCACATCATGCAGGCGAGCGATAATGATTTCAAAATTTATCGGTCGATGTGCGTAAACTCGATAATCATAAAAACATCCAAAGTAAATGACTTTTAAATCAAAGGTTTTCATTTGCATGCTGCTGTGCGGTATATTCGGTGGAATAATCAGCACTCAGGCACAGTTGCATGTACCATCTTCTTATGCTTTAATTAAACGGGTAGTGCCCGGTTATGCTCAAAATTTTATTGTTCAGCCTCTTCCCGAAAGCGAGGCCAGGGATGTTTTTGAAGTAGAGGGGAATAAAGGAAAAATCATATTAAGGGGCAATAATGGTGTCGCGGTGGCATCGGCCTTATATTATTACCTTACCGAATATGCACATTGCCAGATCACATGGAACGGAACTAACCTTAATTTACCTGCGCATTTGCCTGCACCTGCCAAAAAGATCCATAAAACTACCCCGTACCAATACCGGTACTACCTTAACTATTGTACTTATAGCTACAGCATGAGCTGGTGGGACTGGAAACGATGGGAAAGGGAAATTGACTGGATGGCACTTCACGGAATCAATATGCCGCTGGCCATAACCGGGCAGGAGTACGTATGGGATAAAGTTTATAAAAGCATGGGCTTTAGTAATAAAGACATGCAGGACTTTTTTACCGGGCCGGCTTATTTTGGCTGGTTTTATATGGGCAATATAGATAAATGGGATGGCCCGCTGCCGGCGAGCTGGATAACTGGTCATAAAGATTTACAGGTTAAAATATTGCAGCGTGAGCGCGAGCTTGGGATAAAACCGGTGCTTCCTGCGTTTACAGGGCATGTGCCGGCATCGTTTAAAACGCATTTTCCCAATGCTAAACTCAAGCAAACCAACTGGAACAACGGCTTTGCCGATACTTATATCCTTGATTCGGAAGATCCCTTATTTGCAGAAATAGGAAAGAAATTCATCCAGGAACAAACTAAGGTTTATGGTACAGATCACCTATATTCTGCCGATACTTTTAATGAGAATGAGCCACCCTCAAATGATCCGAAATTTTTGTCGGAATTGAGCGCAATGGTTTATGACGGCATGAAAGGGGCAGATCCGAAAGCTGTTTGGGTAATGCAGGGCTGGCTGTTTTTCAGCGACCGTAAATTTTGGCAAAACGAACAGATCAAGGCATTACTGAATGCAGTGCCTGATGACCACATGATAGTACTTGACCTCAATACCGACTATGAACCGATATGGAAGCGAACCGAGGCGTTTTACGGTAAGCCCTGGATCTGGAATATGCTGCATAACTACGGAGGTAATAACAGTTTATTTGGCAGGATAGAGGCGGTAGCAGGACAGCCTGCCGGGGCTCTTAACGATCCAAAATCGGGTCGTATGGTAGGCATTGGCTTAACCATGGAGGCCATTGAGCAAACCCCTGTGCTTTATGAGTTAATGACGCAAAATACCTGGCAAAAGAAACCTATTGATCTTGAACAATGGCTTCCGGGATACTTATTTAACCGTTATGGGGTGAAAAGCCAGGAAGCGCAGGATGCCTGGCAAACGCTCAGGACCACCGTTTTCAACGGTAAGGATATCCGTGATGGGGCTGAGTCGATCATCACCGGAAGGCCCACGCTTGATTCGGCGGCAATATGGACCCGTACCCGCTTAAACTATAACCGGAAAGACCTGCTGCCTGCCTGGGACAAAATGATTGCTGCCATACCTGCATGTAAACAAAGTAGTGGTTTTAATTATGACCTGGTTGATGTAACCCGACAGGTGCTGGCTAACTATGGCCGGCCGCTCCAGTTAAAATGGATAAAAGCTTACCATGATAAAGATGATAAAGCTTTTGGCAGGTATACTACCGAATACCTTAGCCTGATAGCCGATATGGATAAGCTGCTGGCTACCCGCAAAGATTTTATGCTTGGCCCCTGGATAGCCGATGCCCGTAATTGGGGAACAACATCCGGTGAAAAAGCACTTTACGAAAAAAATGCCCGCAACCTGATAACACTTTGGGGAGATGCGGATAGTCCGCTGCATGAATACTCATGCAGGCAATGGAGTGGTTTGCTCAATGATTTCTACAAGGTACGCTGGCAAAAATTCTTTGAGTTACTGAAAGGATCAATGGAAACAGGTAAGGAGCCTGATTTTAAGCTATTTGATAAATCAATAAGTAACTGGGAATGGCAATGGGTTAATACATCCAAAACGTATCCTGTTGCTCCTGTCGGCAGCAGCACAGCTATTGCACAACAGTTATATAAAAAATACAGAACAAACATGGGTAACGATCTTAAGTAATGGATACATCAACAACTAAAACTGGAAATATTGTAGCGAAGCCTGCGAGGTTGTTATCGTTGGATGCCCTTCGTGGATTTGATATGTTTTGGATTATGAGTGGGGAAGGGGTAGTGCATGCCCTTGCCAAAGCCACCGGCTGGCCGATTATGGTATGGATGTCGGGGCAACTGCACCATACCGAATGGAATGGTATTACTTTTTATGATATGATCTTTCCCTTGTTTTTGTTTATTGCAGGGGTTTCTATGCCTTATTCAATGGGCGGTAAAGCAGCTAAGTACGGGGTGGCTTTTCCATATTTGTTACCATCTGCCGCCAAAGGCGAAATCTATCGTTCCATGATCAGGCGTACCATTATCCTGCTGTTTTTAGGGGTGGTTGTTAACGGTTTGTTTAAGTTTAATGGTTTGGAAAATACCCGGTTTGCGAGTGTGCTTGGGCGTATCGGTTTGGCCTGGTTTTTTGCAGGCATTATTTACCTGAATTTTAACACGCGCGGCCAACTTTTATGGTTTGGCGTTTTACTACTGGGCTATTGGGCAGCCATGGAACTGATCCCGGTGCCCGGTTACGGGGCAGGGGTTTTAACCATGAACGGTAGCCTGGAATCCTATATTGATCGTTTATTGCTTCCTGGTCGCCTGCACGATAAAGTACATGACCCGGAAGGCATATTATCCACCATTCCGGCTATCGGTACAGCCATGCTTGGGATTTTTACAGGCCAGTTCCTGAAGCTTGAATCCGCAAAATGGCCAATGTGGAAAAAGGGTGTTTGCTTATTAGTAGCCGGCATTTTATTTATCGGCTTGGGGATGCTTTGGAACCTTACGTTCCCAATAAATAAACGTTTATGGACAAGTTCATTTGTGTTGTTTGTAGGCGGATGGAGTTTGGTTTTCCTTTCGGTATTTTACCTGGTGATAGATGTTGCCGGGTACAAAAAATGGGCTTTTCCCTTTGTGCTTATTGGGGTAAACTCTATCCTGATCTACCTGGCATCTGAAGGAATGGTTGATTTTCAGCATACCGCCAATTTTTTCTTCGGAGGAATTATCAGTCATCTCGCTCAAAGCTGGCAACCTGTGTGGGCGGCTATATCTATTGTATTTGTACAGCTTGCCTTGTTGTATTTTTTATATCGCAATAAGATATTTCTGAAGATATAAGCTTGAATGCTGTTTAAGTTTGAGGATTTTGAATGTAGAGACGCATAATTGCGTCTCCCGTATGCCGGTTAAGTCAGTTAAATCTCTTGCAAAGCGGCTTGTCCTTTGGGAGACGCAATTATGCGTCTCTACGTAAAAATATTTCTTGTGTCTCCTCAGGTTCTTTCTCTGGTCGAAGTTTAGCGATAGCGTAACTTCGTCCTAAAACACGGCAAGCATCCTGCTTGCGCGATAGAAAAGTAAGTTGAAGTGCAGTTAAGCTGAAAGCTTAACACATTTCAGGACGAAGTTACGCTATCGCTAAACTTCGACCAGTAAAAGAAGTTTTTTGTAGAGACGCATCACATGCGTCTCCCGGTGGACAGGCGATTCAAATCTTCTAATTCCGTCGGAAATTGCACGCAGGAGACGCATGTGATGCGTCTCTACATCTAAAAACAATCGTTTTTAAACAGCCTCTGAGAGAAAAACAAGGAAAATAATTGAGATAAAATCATGAAAAATTAGTTAATTGTTAAAATAACACTTAATATTGAAATGTTTTTATTTTACCAATATGACCAAGCGCCTGTTTCTCCTTTTTATCCTTGTTTTGGCTGGTACGGCTTCGCGTGCGCAAAAGCAAATGATCCCTAATCCAATAACCGGTGGATATTTTGCTGATCCAACTATTGTAAAAGATAAGGGCCATTTTTTCATTTATGCCACAATTGATCCCTGGGGCGATAAGGAACTGGCTGTGCTGGAAACTACCGACTTCATCAAGTTTACCAGGCATCACATCAACTGGCCTACCAAACAAGCCTGTACCAGTCCAACGGCTCTTAACGAAATGGTTTGGGCGCCATCGGTAGTAAAGGGCAAAGACAATAAGTTTTACATGTATGTAGCCGTAGGGGGCGAGGTTTGGGGAGGCGTGAGCAATACACCGCTTGGTCCCTGGAAAAACTTAAAAAGCGACAATACGCCCATGGTTAAATCTACCGATTACCCCAACGTGCATAATATTGATCCGGATTGCTTTATTGATACCGATGGCAGCGTATATCTTTATTGGGGATCCGGCTATAAATGGATCAACGGGCACTGTATGGCTGTAAAGCTAAAGGATGATATGGTTTCGTTTGACGGAACGCCCAAAGATATCACCACGCCTCACTTTTTTGAAGGTACACATATGGTGAAACGTAACCAAACCTATTATCTCATGTTTTCGGAGGGAAAAGCCATTGATGCAACTTACCAGGTAGGTTATGCAAGGGGAAGCAGTCCGCTTGGCCCTTTTCAGGAAGATGAGCACCGGGTTATATTAAATACCTCAGCCGATAGTACCGTGATAGGGCCCGGTCACCATACCACATTTGTTGAAAAGGGACAACGTTATATTTTATATCACCGCATTTTTCCTCAAAAGGAATCATTTGTGTTGAGGCAGCTGTGTTTGGACAGTTTAAATTTTGACGCGGATGGCAATATCAAAAAGGTGAGCACCAAAGGAGTACAGAAATTCAATTAACAACTTGAACCAATAACAAATATATACATGAGAAGAATAGTTTTACTGGGCATTTTGATCGGTTTTTATTCCGTATCCATTGCGCAATCAAGTAATGATAAGGCGGTAAAGAAGCAAAGACAAACGAACAAAAAATCTGCACAAAACAATCAGTTCAGTGCCTACCTCTTTACTTATTTTACAGGCAGTGAAGGTGGTGAAGAAATTCGTTTTGCTTTGAGTAATGATGGGTATCATTTCCGTGCGCTGAACAACAATCGCCCTGTTTTAAACTCGGCGGATATCAGTGCTACCGGTGGCGTACGTGACCCTCATATTATGCGCGCTGCCGATGGTAAAACTTTCTACATGGTAGCAACTGATATGAATACCGAAAAATATGGTTGGGGGCCGGATTATTCGATGGTATTGTTAAAATCAACCGACCTGGTACACTGGACCTCGAAAACAATTGATATTACCAAACTTTATGAAAAATTTGCCGGTGTAAACAGGGTTTGGGCACCACAAACTATTTACGATCCGCAGGAAAAAAAATATATGATCTACTGGTCGATGCGCTTTGGCGAAGAGGCCGACAAGATCTATTATGCTTATGCCAATAAGGATTTTACGGGGCTGGAAACAGAACCTAAACAACTTTTCTTTAAGCCCGATGGGGGAGCTTGTATCGATGGCGATATTGTTTATAAGAACAATAAATATTACCTGTTTTTTAAAACAGAAGGATCTGGAGCAGGTATCAAAATAGCAGTATCGGATAAACTAACTTCCGGATATGTATTGCGGGATAAATACGTACAGCAAACCAAGGATCCTGTAGAAGGGGCGGGCACCTTCAAATTAAACGATGGCAGCGGTTATATTTTAATGTATGATATGTATACACAAGGTAAATACCAGTTTACCAGAACAACCGATCTCGAAAATTTTAAACTGATAGATGACGAGGTATCCATGAACTTTCATCCGCGCCATGGTACCGTGATGCCAATAACTTCAAAAGAAGCGGCTGCGTTAACAGCCAAATGGGAAACACCGGAAGACGTAGTACTTTCACCGGTTAACAAGCAGATTAAAACTATCAATATTGTTTTGGATACAGCAGGCCATAAAGTTTACCTGCCTGTAAAACCGGGTACGCGTTTAAAATCATTTGATCCGCAGTTTACCTTGTTTCCGGGTGTTACTGTCAGCCCTGTAAAACCTCAGGATTTTACAAAAGGCCCGGTTAAATATTCGGTAACTATAACTGGTAAAAAAGCGCAGGTTTTTGAGGTTACTGCCCAGGAAACCCATAACCCGGCTATAGCAGGATATTATGCCGATCCGGAGATCTTGTATGCCGAAAAAACAGGCAAGTTTTATATCTATCCAACCAGTGATGGTTTTGACGGCTGGTCGGGCAAGTATTTTAAGGCTTTTTCTTCTGATGATATGGTTAACTGGAAGGATGAGGGCAAGATCCTTGATTTGCCGCAGGATGTGAGCTGGGCAAAAAAGAATGCCTGGGCGCCTTGCATCATCGAAAAAAAGATTGGCGGAGAGTATAAGTATTTTTACTATTTCGCTGCTGCTCAAAAAATAGGGGTTGCAACCGCAAATGATCCTGCGGGGCCATTTACCGATTCGGGTAAGCCTTTGGTGGCACAATTACCTGAAGGTGTTAAAGGCGGACAGCAGATCGATGCAGATGTTTTTGCCGATCCGCAAACGGGTAAGAACTATCTGTACTGGGGCAATGGCTATATGGCCGTGGCGGAATTAAATGATGACATGGTTTCGTTAAAACCGGGCACCACTAAAATCCTAACCCCGTATGCCCACTATAATGAGGGTACCTACGTGTTTTACCGTAATGGCACCTACTACTTCATGTGGTCGGAAAATGATACCCGTAGCCCTAATTATAGCGTGCATTATGGTACTTCTAAATCTCCTTTGGGGCCAATTGAGATTCCTCAACAAAACACGGTTATTGCTAAAGATGCAGCTAAAGGTATTTACGGCACCGGCCATAATTCGGTGATCCAGATTCCGGGCACGGATGAGTGGTATATTGTTTACCACCGCTTCAATTATCCCAAAGGAATTACTATGGGCGATGCTGCAGGATATAACCGTGAAGTATGTATTGATAAAATGGAATTTGATAGTAATGGGTTGATTAAACAGGTGGAGCCAACACATGAAGGTATAAAACCGGTACACGTAAAAAAATAAACCCTGTTATGGGATAGCGGTAAGTTGCTTTAAACTATCGCACGATCTGCTTAGAGACTATTTTTAAATTAAACTTCTATTCATTGCCGTTGACTTTAGTCAACGGTTAAAGAAACTAACAAACGGCTTTAGCCCCAATGTCCGCGCGGTATTTTGGCTGAAGCCGTTTGTTTTATAATCATTATTCCGTCGACTAAAGTCAACGGCAATGAATTTATCCATAGTCATAAACCATTATCTATTTTAAAACCGTTCCGTAGCAGTTCACAAGCCGGTAACTTATTTTTTGTTCCGTTTTTTACAATTCAGGAGCCACGATAGTATCCTATATTTGTAATAATGGTTTTCAAAGAAATCCTTCCGGGCCCAAGGCTACAGCCTTATATCAAGTGCTTCTACATGTACGAATCCGATTCGGACAGGAGCTATGATGATATCGTATTCCCGAGCGGTACCATGGAAGTGATCTTTAACCTTGGTGCCGGAAACTGGAAATCAAAGAAAGGTGACACATTTTTCACCACTCCTCCTGTGGAGCTTTGGGGACAGATCACCAAACCATTAGCCATACAATCGGTAGGGCGAAATATTATGCTGGGTTTTCGTTTCTACCCGCATTCGGCAGCTTATTTTTTTGATGAAAACGTTTCAGAATTTAATAACGAAATTGTTGATGCTACACAGGTATTCGGCCCTAAATTAAAAACACTTTATTTAAAGCTGCTGGAAACCGCCGATCTGAATGCGAAAGTTGCCCTGATTGAAGATTATTTGTGGAGCCGTTTATCGGCATCTGAAAAAAAACATTCCAAGATCAAATTCATCGGAGATATTGTAAGCAATCTTAAAAAGAACTACAGCGACGATAATATCCTGTCCATTTCAAGCCGTCATAATATCTCCGCCCGGCATTTAAATACCCTTTTTTCGCAGTATACCGGTTTGCCGCCAAAGTTGTTTTATAAAATAAACCGCTTTCAGCATAGCCTTGGCCTGGTTAGCGCTAACGAAGAAAAACTCACCAACGTAGCCTACAGCGCAGGGTATTTTGACCAGGCGCATTTTATAAAGGAATTTAAACTTTTTACAGGTTTTACCCCTAACTCATTTGCTGCTCAGGCATCGCCTATAAACCAGGTATTGGCCGGTAGTTAATGCACTTCCGTTTTATACAATTTTTGCCTGTTCAAGCCGCATAGCTTTGCTGATAATAAAAAACAATAAAATGAAATCAGCAAAAACACCACAGGAAGTGCACGCAGTACTTGCGGCAGCTTTTAACACCAAAGATGTAAATGTAGTTATGAATGTGTATGATGCCAACGGCATTATTTTCCCAGAACCCGGAAAAGAAGTATCCGGAAGGGCCCAGTTTGAAGAAGCCGTTAAAAGCATCTGCGCGGTTCCGGGAGTAATGGAAATTAAAACCGTATACTGCCTGCAATCGGGCGATGTAGCCGTGGGCCGGTCGGAGTGGAGCGTTACAGACAATGGAAAAACACAGGTTGCTGCAAAGGGCATCGAGCTGATGAAACAGCAACCTGATGGAAGCTGGAAAATTATCATCGATCATGCTTTCGGAGCCGAAGCTAATCTTGTAGCTTGATTTTCTCCGTCTTAAACAAAAAGAGGCTGTATCATAATGATCAGCCTCTTTTTGTTTTTAGATACTTAAGCGATATATAATTTCTATTTAATTAACTTTATTAATAAAATGGGGGTTAACAGGGTTAACATAATTTAATGCTAATTTTCACTTAATGTATTTATAATCAGATATTTAAGTGTTTTTTAGGCCAAAAAAGTGTTAACCCCCCTTTTGTATAAATATTATCGGCTAAATTTCAATTTAAAGGTAACGCAACACTATGGGCATCAATTTGATTTATGATACAATCTTCCTTGTTTCGCCTTAATCTGTTCCGTTTTATACAATTTTTAGAATATCGCCCGGGCTAATTTTGAACATAAAATAAAAACAAGAACATGAAAAATAGATTTAATGAATTTTTAGCCCTGCATCATAAAACCGAACCTTTGCAGATTGGCAATGTATGGAACGCGCAAAGCGCGCAGATTTATGATAAGTTGAATTTTGAGGCAATTGGTACCTCAAGCGCGGCTGTTGCCAGCTCTTTAGGCTTTGCAGATGGCGAGGAGATGAGTTTTGAGGATTATCTTTTTATTATTAAACGGATAATAGCAACATCATCAGCGATGTTAACTGTCGATCTGGAGGGAGGTTATGGTGACACACCGGAGGCAATCTGCAATAACATCATAAAATTATATAATATCGGCGTTGTCGGTATCAATATAGAGGATTCGATAGTAAGGGATGGCCAGCGAAGTATTGTTGACGCAAATGAGTTAGCGATTAAACTTAAACAGATTACCGGGCTGCTGGCTAAGGCAGATGTACAGGTATTTATAAATGTGAGGGCCGATTCCTTCCTGCTCGGTTTACCTAATGCACTGGAAGATGCTTTAAGCCGGACTAAACTTTACCAGGATACAGGTGTGCATGGTTTGTTTTTCCCCTGTATTACTCAAATAACTGATATTGAAAAAATAACAGCCTTATCACGCCTCCCGGTTAGTGTAATGTGTATGCCCGGGCTTCCGGATTTTAAAGCCTTACAAAGTGCAGGTGTTAAAAGGATCAGTGCCGGTCCATTTTTAAACATGAACATCTACCAATCGCTGGAAAATTTAATTGAAAAAATAACCACCGAAAATAGCTTTGCGAGCCTGTTTAAATAAATGCGGGGTGTTTTTTTAACTGTAAGTTGTAAACAATGGAAAACTATACTACCCTGTTTTAAGTTATTGCAATGTAGATGTAATGATCTACAAATAAGTTTAGGTTAAAAGTCCCGGCGGCGAGCGTTAGGGACTTTTTATTTTTACGGAAGTAGTTTAAAAAGGTTTCAGCTGGTTTGATCAGTGAACAAACTTCTGTTGGTAAGCCTGCACAATTTGAAGGCTTAATTCATTTTATTGCAATAATTATATAAAGTCTATGGTTTTAGTAGAATTTATGTATATTTGCATCATCAAATCGGTTCTTTGAATATTTTATTATCAAGAAAGACTGAGGGAAAGGCCCTGTGATGTCTTAGCAACCTGTAAGCCCACTGTTATAAAGGTGCTAATTCCTGTCTGCCCAAATAGGGGCGGAAAAGATAATGTAATAAGCTATTGCCTTGCATAGTTCAGGCTATAAGCACAATTCTTTTTCTCCTTTCACTTTTCCTGCTAAAAAATATTATTGAGTTGATATCACAATTTAATGTGTGTAGCAATGAAGATTAAACATTTACTTATTACCTGTCTGCTTTCCATAACAACACTTTTTGCTGCTGCGCAAACAAACGCAGCTGCCGACCCGAATACTGATCGCGGTTACATCGTGAAAACAGGCGATATCGCTCCGGCCGATTTTGAGCTTGTGCTTACCGATGGTACTAAAACCTCATTGAAGCAGCTACGTGGCAAAGTAGTTATCCTACAGTTTACTGCAAGCTGGTGCAGTGTTTGCCGCGAAGAAATGCCTCATCTTGAAAAAGAGATCTGGCAGGCTTATAAAGATAAAGGCCTCGTATTAATAGGCGTTGACCGTGACGAGCCGCTTGAAAAAGTGAAAGGTTTTCATCAGGTTATGAATATCAGCTATCCGCTGGCGCTTGATCCGGGGGCTGACATATTCGGGCGGTTTGCCAACAAAAAAAGCGGCGTTACCCGCAATGTGGTTATCGACCGCGATGGAAAGATCGTTTACCTTACCCGTTTATATGATAAACAGGAGTTTGCATCAATGCTAAAAGCCGTCGACGCATTGGTGAACGAAAAAACAGCATCTGTCAACTGAGAATACTGATAGCAACCTGTTTCTGCTATCAATCAAGAAAAATCTATCTGTACTTATTTAATACCCGTTTTTATGAAAACAAAAACTACTTCCTTACACAAGAAACATTTCTTTTCGGTAAGCCGGTCAACCTGCAAATTCTTCATCTCAAGTATGCAAGGCATGCGTTGTTGCTGTTAATTCTTTACAGCATGCATGGTGTGTTTAAGTGCAGGCTTGCTGCAGTTTGCCTTAGCTTAATAATTACCATCCCCTAATCAATTCTTTACGGTTACAAAAGATTCATAACGCGGGCAAATTATGCCTGCTAAGGCGATAGCCATGCTTTTTGTACCGTAAGGCGTCAAAAATTAATCTCAATTATTAATTATCATGTTAAAAATTTACAAACTATTACTGGCAATTATATTGCCTTTTATTCTCGTCCAAACGGTTGCGGGGCAATCCGTTAAAATAAGCGGAGTGGTAACCGCCAAGTCAGATGGGTTGCCGTTGCCAGGTGTCAGCGTATCTGTTAAGGGTAAAACTACGGGTGCACAAACTAATGTTGATGGTAAGTTTATCATCAATGCCAATGTTAACGATGTGCTCAGGGTTAGCTACATCGGCTTTACAACCCAGGAAATCCCTGTTACGCAAAATACATCTACCTTAAATGTGGTTTTGGTTGAAGCACCAAATTCGCTGAATGAGGTAGTGATAACGGCCCTCAATATCTCAAAGGATAAAAAATCGCTGGGCTACGCGGTGCAGGGTTTAAAATCGAAAGATATTTCTGAAGCTAAAGAAACCAACTTTGTAAATGCGCTGACTGGTAAAATTGCCGGTGTGCAGGTAACCAACAGCCAGGGCGACATGGGCTCATCCCGTATCATCATCCGTGGAGAAACGTCTATCTCACGGGAAAACCAACCTTTATTTGTAGTTGATGGGGTTATTGTCGATAACAGCCAGTTTTTGGGCACCAATGGTTCAAGGGATTTCTCCAATGCCATTTCAGATCTGAATTCTGAAGACATTGAATCGGTAAGCGTATTGAAAGGACCCAACGCGGCAGCGCTTTATGGTTCACGTGCGGCGGCGGGCGTTATCCTCATTCGTACTAAAACCGGCAAAGGCGCAAAAGGATTAGGTGTTACCATAAACTCTAATACCAGTTTTTCAAATGTGCAGGTGTTGCCCGATTATCAAAACCAATACGGTCAGGGCTCAAATGGTAAATTCAGCTATGTAGATGGTAAAGGTGGCGGCGTTAACGATGGTGTTGACGAAAGCTGGGGCCCTGCTTTGGATGGTTCGCTGATCCCGCAGTTTTATTCAAATGGCCAGGCTGTGCCTTTCGTGGCGCATCCCGATAACGTAAAAGACTTTTTTAAAACCGGCGTAACGCTTAATAACGGCATCGCGATAGCAAGCAGCAACGATAAAAGCGATTTCAGGTTGTCATATAATAACCTGCACCAAACCGGTATTGTACCTAATACTTCACAAGGGCGTAACTCTTTTGCTTTAAATTCAAGCTATCGTATTAATAACAAATTAACAGTAAATACTATTGTTGATTATAGTAAAGATGATGCTGATAACCTGCCCGGTGCATATGGCAAACGCGCAACCAGTACCATGCTGCAATTTACATGGTTTGGCCGCCAGGTTGATATCAACAGGCTTAAAAATTATAAAGATGCTAACGGTAATACCTTTAACTGGAACAACAGTTACTATAGCAACCCATACTGGCTGGCTTATGAAAACACGGTTGGTCAGCATAAAAACCACCTGATAGGTAGCATCGAATTGAATTATAAGATCATCGACGGCTTATCGGCCAACTTCCGTACCGGTACAGATTATTATAATGATCGTCGTAAGATCAAAGTGGCTTACGGCACCAACGGGACGCCGTTTGGGTCATACGAAGAGGATGCTTACAGTGTAAACGAAAACAACACCGAAGCCAGGTTACAATACACCAAAAAGCTGAACAATGATTTTTCGCTTGATGTATTTGGTGGCGGCAACATAGCGGTTAGAACAAATGAACGTAATGATCAGCTGGCACCTAAACTTGCAGTTGCAGGTTTATATACCTTGAGCAATTCCCGCGATCCGTTGGTTTCAACCAATGAGTATTATAAATCAAAAACCTACAGTTATTTTGGCTCGGCCCAGCTTGGTTTCCGGAATTACGCGTTCGTTAACTTCACAACCCGTAATGATTGGTCATCAACTTTGCCGGCAGATGCGCTGTCATATTTTTACCCTTCAATTAACGGAAGTTTAGTGCTGTCGGAAGCATTGGATATTAAAAGCGATGTACTTACTTATGCGAAGATAAGAGGTGGTTGGTCTAAAGTGGGCAAACCTGCTGATCCTTACCAGTTGATTAATGTTTTCACATCTTCAAACCTTTTTGGCTCAAATCCGCAGCAAAGTTCGGGGTCTACTTATCTGAATTATCGTCTTAAACCTGAAACCACGAGGTCAGCGGAGGCCGGTTTTGAATTGGGCTTTTTCCACGATAGGGTACACTTAGACGTAAGCGGTTATAACACTAATAGTGTTAATCAGATTCTTACAGTACAGGTAAGTTCATCAACGGGTTACGGCTATAAGGTGATAAACGGGGGCCGCATCAACAATAAGGGTGTTGAAGTTCAGTTGGGTATCACACCAATTAAATCGAATAGCTTTACCTGGGATATAACTACCAACTATTCGTTAAATCGGGGTAAGGTGGCATCGCTTGATGCTGACGGCCGTCTGCAAAACGTAGTTCTCGGAACAGATCGTACAGTACAGGTCTTAGCAGCTGTCGGCCAGCCTTATGGTGCGCTTTACGGTACTGCTTATACACGCGATGCTTCAGGTCAGATCATTATTGATGCTAACGGCACACCGGTATTCAACACTACCAAACGTTATTTGGGTAAATTCACTCCAAATTGGCTGGGAAGCATCAACAATAGCTTTACCTACAAAGGCATTAACCTGAGCTTTTTGGTTGATGCGCGTTTCGGCGGGTCAATTTATTCAAACACCAACCGTACCGGTACTTATACCGGCGTATTGGCCTCAACTTTACCGGGCCGTGGTGCAGCTAACGGTGGTTTAAGCTATTACTATCCGGGCAACAACACTTCGGCAGCAGCGGTACAAGTTACCGGCGCGGCTCCTGCAGGAGTAACAGTTTATAATGATGGTATGATATTTAAAGGCGTTAAGGCCGATGGCTCGCCAAATACCACTATTATCCCTGCACAATCATACTATAAAGGCTTCACCAATATCGACGAAGCATTTGTATACGATGCCTCATACATCAAGCTTCGCGAAGTGAAACTGGGTTATTCTTTACCTGCTAAATGGGTGAATAAAATAGGTTTCCAGGGCGCCACATTCTCGGTAGTAGGCCGTAACCTGTGGATCATTCATAAAAACGCGCCGAACATTGATCCGGAAACAGCCTTTAACGCAGGCAATGGCCAGGGCCTGGAAGACCTTACCCTGCCTACTGTACGCAACATCGGTTTTAACGTAAACCTTAAATTCTAAAACATCATGAAAATTAAATATATCAGCATATTATCCGCCGCGGTTTTATTATCGGTAACATCGTGCAAAAAAGATCTGTTAAAGATCAACCAAAACCCTAACGGCTCGCAAACGGCGCAACCCGATTATTTGTTGACTGCAGCTACCAAAGCAACTTCAGATACCTACTGGGGCGTAGCCAATAACATGGATGCCAGTTTGCTGTTCGTGCAATACTGGTCTAAAATTCAATATACCGACCCCGACAGGTATATTTATGCCAGTAGCGCGTTTGAGGAACTCTGGAGTACAGGCTATTCAAAAAGCATTGTAAACCTTAATCAGATCATCAAACTTGCCGATGCCCAGGGTAATGCCAACTATAAAGGGGTTGCCTTAGTACTGCGCTCATGGACATTTAGTTTATTGACCGAAGCTTATGGTAATATCCCTTATAAACAAGCAACCAATATCGATCAATACCTTACCCCGGCTTATGACTCCCAAAAAGATGTTTATTTTGCGCTGTTAGATGATTTGAAAGCCGCTCAAACAGCGCTTGATCCGTCGGGCAAAGCCATAGCGGGCGATGTGATCTATAGCAACAATATTGCGTCATGGAAAAAGTTTGCGAACTCATTAAGGCTTCGCATTGCCTTACGTATTGCGGACAGGGAACCGGCCAGGGCCAAGCAGGTACTGGCTGATATCCAGGCCGAAGGCGGCTCGTATATCAGCTCGAACGCTGAAACCGCGCAGCTGGTTTATTTAGATTCGCCCAATCAAAACCCGGTGAGCAATCTGTTTGATACGCGCGATGACTACCGTATCAGCAAAACTATAGTTGATAAGCTGTTTGCACTTAACGATCCACGTTTATCTATATATGCAGCCAAAACACAGGATGCCACACCTCAAACCTATGTTGGTTTGCCAAACGGTTTGTTGGTGGGCGATGCCAGCAACTACGGTTTTACCAAAACTTCAAAACCGGGCACTTATTTCAGGGCTCCGCATGCCCCGGCTGTGATATTAAGCTATGCCGAAAGCTTGTTTGACAGGGCAGAGGCTGCTGCACGTGGTTTTACTACCGAAGATGCTGCTTCATTATACGGACAGGCCGTTACTGCTGCGTTGGCCCAATACAGCATCGCTTCGGCAGATATTGCAACTTATATAGCACAGCCGGCTGTTAAATACGACGCATCTAACTACAAAAAATCAATTGGCGAGCAAAAATGGTTAGCCCTGTTTGGTCAGGGATTAGAAGGTTGGACAGAATGGCGCAGGCTTGATTATCCGCAACTGCAACCCGCAGTTGCCGGTACCCTGAATGGTAAAATACCTGTAAGGTTTATTTATCCGGGTACAGAGCAATCGTTAAACAAAACTAATTATCAGTCGGCGGTGGCAGCACAGGGAGCCGATGCGCTTACCACAAAGCTTTGGTTTGATGTAAACTAAGCAAAACATTATTTTATTAAATAATTTGAAAAACGGGTTTCCTCAGCAGGAAATCCGTTTTTTTATGGAAAATAAAGTTGAAATTTGCGGCATGATTATCAGGAAGAAAGAGCATTGGTTCAGGATGCTGTTTATCTGGCACGGCTCCGTACTGCCGCGACTATTGCCCCGCCTGGGTTTGTTGTTAGTGTTATCGGTAATTATAGTATACCTTCATGGCTCCCTGTTTTCGTTCAAGGTGCCTTTAAATCCAGCACCATTTACTTTATTTGGTTTAGCGCTTGCCTTGTTTTTAGGCTTCCGGAACAATGCCAGCTATGACCGTTTTTGGGAAGGCCGGAAATTGTGGGGAGCATTGCTGAATGATACCCGTTCACTTGCGCGACAGTCTTTTTTTGCTGCAGGTTATCAACCTGATGATCAGGAACCGAAAGATTTTGTTCAAATGCTCATTACCTTAACTTATAGTCTTAAACACCAGCTACGCGGCACCGATGCCCGTGCCGATCTTGAGCAGAGGTTACCGGCTGAATTAGCATCGCGGATAGGAGCAGCTAAATATAAACCCATCATGCTTTTGAGCGAAATGAGTGGTTGGGTGCATACAGCTAAGCAGCAGGGTAAAATTGATTCCATCATACAAGTTGCATTTGAGGAAAACTTTAATAAACTATCAGACATTGTTGGTGGTTGCGAAAGGATAGCCTCAACGCCTATTCCGTACAGTTACCGGGTATTATTGCACCGAACAGTTTATTTGTATTGTTTTATGCTGCCCTTTGGTTTGGTTGACAGCCTGGGCTGGCTCACACCATTTATTGTGGTATTTATTGCTTATACCTTTGTTGCGTTTGAAGCCATTGCCGATGAAATTGAGGAGCCTTTCGGAACAGAAGATAATGACCTGGCTTTAAACGCCATGTGCCGGATGATAGAAAGAACATTACTTGAAATTGCCGGACGGCCGCTGCCCGATTTTAAAGAATCTGAAACGCGGATCATCGATTAACACTGCCTTATCCCGCATAACAAAAATAAAATAACAAAAAGCCAGAGACGAGCGTTTCTCGTAAGTAAGGTAACATCAATTAATAGCGAGTGAAAATAGAAGAAACTGTGATTTTGGTTGATCGCGATGATCAGGAAACAGGTACTATGGAAAAAATGGAGGCGCATTTGCAGGGTAAACTGCATCGTGCATTTTCCGTTTTTATATTTAACAAAAAAGGCGAGCTGTTATTGCAACAACGTGCCGATGGTAAATACCACTCGGGCGGTAAGTGGACAAACACCTGCTGCAGTCATCCAAGACCCGCCGAAACCAATATCGACGGAGCAAATCGCAGGTTGCAGGAAGAAATGGGCATGGCCGCCGAACTTAACTTTGCATTTTCTTTTATTTACTGTGCCGCAATTCAGGATGATATTATTGAAAATGAGTTTGACCATGTGTTCTTTGGTCTTACTGATGAATTACCCGTGCCCGATCCGGATGAAGTATCTGCATTTAAATACATAACCATGCCACAATTGGCCGCCGAATTGGAAAGTAACCCTGGCAATTATACCGCCTGGCTGGCTATCTGTTTTGATGAAGTGATGGCGCATTACCGGCAATTAATTATGCCTGTTTTGCCATAACTTCAGCTATAATCCGGGTTGCAATTTTCTAATAATCAGGCTGAATGAGTTTTTTCTGTAACGGGTATTTTACATTTTTTGTAATATTGTTGTACTTTCGACAATTAATTAGGTAGCTTTAATCTTCCAATTATTTGTGTAATTCACAGCCTGCAACGTGTTAATGAAAAAGGGATCCTTTGTCTGTTTTGTTCTTTTTTTGATCTTTTCCTCGGCCCGTGCCCAGTCGCCAATCAAAAACAAGATCCTCAACTATTCGTTAAAAAATGGTCTTTCTTTTGGTATTGTTAATAGTATTACCCAGGATGACAAGGGATTTATGTGGTTTGCCACCAACGATGGACTTAATCGTTTTGATGGTACAACCTTTAAAGTTTTTAAATCGCGCGCGGGCGATTCTACCGCATTGGCCAGTAATTATGTACAAAAGGTTTTATGCGATGTGCGTGGTAATATCTGGGTATCATCGCGCAATGGCTTAAGCAAGCTGGATACCCGCACCGAAAAGTTTATACACTATAAACTCAAGCTA
Source organism: Mucilaginibacter sp. Mucisp86 (assembly GCF_047324315.1). NCBI lineage: Bacteria > Pseudomonadati > Bacteroidota > Sphingobacteriia > Sphingobacteriales > Sphingobacteriaceae > Mucilaginibacter > Mucilaginibacter sp. Mucisp86. Next base: position 761,853 of record NZ_CP168503.1, on the reverse strand, counting down.
AACAAGTCGGTAAAAAGCGACATCGGTAATATCATCCAAAGCCGTGACGGTAACCTGTGGATCACATCTTACAACCTGGGCTTCTCATATTTTGATATTAAAACCGCCAGTTTCAACAACTATACCCAAATCAATCTGCCCCGTTTGGCAAGTAACCGTGTAATTTGTTTGTTTGAAGATTCAAAAGGCCTGTTGTGGGTAGGTACGCAGGAGGGGGGCATTAACATATTTAAACATAACGGCGGGCTGATCAATAAAAGCGAAGGCTGGGCACCGCAAATCCCTAATTTGCCTGCTACAAGGATCAACGATATTTTTGAAGACCATTTCCATAACATTTGGATCGCTACCGGCAGCGGGCTGGTTTATTATAATCGCCAGGCTAATAAGTTTACATTACTGCAAGCCAATCAACCAGGTATTAAAAGTAAAAGGTACATATCGCTAAGTGAAGATAATGACAGGCAATTACTTGTTGGCCTGCAGGACGGAGGGCTTTTTAAGCTCAACATAGGTTCAGATCCAAACTATAACACGGCCAATTATTTTTTACAGCCTGTAACGGGGGATGACGGTTTTTATCTTACCCAGCGTTCTGTACAAACCCTGTTTACAGATAAGGACAAAAACGTTTGGGTGGGTACCTATGGTGATGGTATCTACATGATCAGCAGTATTAAAGAGAAGTTTTCGCTGATCACCAAAAAAAAGTATGAAACCAGCGGTGAAAGCCCGGTAAGGTTTTACGGCATGAGCCAGGATAAGGATGGCTTTTTATGGCTCGGAACCGATGGCGAAGGGCTTTTTAAAACCAGCCGGAACGGTACACTCATCAAACAATATAAGGCCGATGGCAGGCCGGGTAGTATTACTGATAACGCCATCCTGTATGGGTATACCGATCAGGACGGCAATACCTGGTTTGGCACCTACGCTAAAGGATTGCTGCTTTATAATAAAAAATCAGATTCGTTTACATCATTTGCGCACAATGCAGCAGATAGTAAAAGTCTTGGAGGAAATGATGTACGTGTAATTTACCAGGACGGCCATAAAAACCTTTGGGTTGGCACAAATGGTGGCGGTTTAAGCTTGTTTGATCCGGTAACCAAAACGTTCAGCAATTACACACCTGCAAACAGCGGCATTACAGCTTATGATGTACGTGCAATTACTGAAGATGATAAAGGCAATCTTTGGATTGGTACTTATGGCGGCGGTCTGGATTTTTATGATGCAAAGCAAAAGAAATTCAGCAGGTATTTTAAACCGGCCGACGAAAAGAATAACCTGCCGGGCCAGGTAATATTTTATCTCAATGCCGATAAACACCGGCGGCTTTGGATAGCTACAGAAGGGGATGGCTTGATAGCGTATGATCTTAAAAATGGTACGTTTAAAAAGTTCAATGAAACCAACGGCCTTGCCAACAATACAGTTTCTGCTTTTAAGGAAGTAGCCGATGGCACATTGTGGCTGAGTACCAACAAGGGGCTTTCAAACCTTAATCCGGCAACGGGTAAAATTTTGAACTATGATCAGTCTGACGGGCTGCAGGCGGGACAATTTAATGCGGGCTCTGTTTTGTTTGACGCGGCAAATAGCTTGATGTATTTTGGTGGGACTGAAGGACTGAATTTTTTTGATCCCGGAAAAGTAAATCAAAGCAGTTATAAGCCCAAAGTTATTATAACAGGCCTGCAGATTTTTGGTAAACAGGTTGAAGTTGGCGAGCTTGATAAAAATCATACAGTATTACCCGAGGCCATTAGTGAAGCACGGCAAATTACATTGCAGCCCGATCAGTCGGTATTTTCTATCCAGTATGCTTCGTTGAACTATACTTACCCTGATAAGGGCGGCTTTGCTTATAAACTTGACGGACTTGATAAAACCTGGAACTATGTTGGTAACCAGCGATTGGCTACCTACCGTTATCTTGAACCCGGCGATTACGTGTTTAGAGTAAAGGCTTGCAACCAGGACGGCTTATGGTTTGATGATTATACTACATTGCAGGTTAAGATCCTGCCACCCTGGTATAAAACATGGTGGGCGTATTTAATTTACATAGCCGCCGCCGGGCTTGTTACCTATTACTACATGCTATACAGGGCACGCCAAACCAGGCTTAAATATGAAGTTAAGGTAGCCCAACTTTCGGCCGAAAAAGATAAAGAGCTTAATGAGCGTAAACTCTCGTTTTTTACCAATATCTCACATGAGTTCCGTACGCCGCTAACGCTGATCATCAACCCGGTAAAGGATATGCTGTTCGGAAAAAATGAAGATACCGATGATGCCGGCAATTTGCATATTATTTACCGTAACGCACGCCGCCTGCTGAGTTTGGTTGATCAGTTGCTGCTTTTCAGAAAGGCTGAAAGCGATACTGATAAGCTTAAAATAGTAAAGCTTAATATCGTTTCGCTTTGCCATGAGGTGTTTTTGTGTTTTAATCACCAGGCACGCACTAAACATATCCAGTTTGATTTTATTAGCGAAAAAGATACCATAGAGATTTACGCCGACAGGGAGAAAATGGAAATTGCGTTGTTTAACCTCATCTCCAATGCGTTGAAGTTTACGCCGGAATTTGGCATAGTAAGCTGTACGATAACCGATTTTAACGATAAGATCACCATCGAAATAAAAGATAGCGGTTGCGGCATAGCCGAGGGTACCGGCGATCAATTATTCGGCAAGTTTTACCAGTTGCAAAATTCGGTGCCCCTGGCAGGCGGCTTCGGTATTGGGCTTTACCTGGTTAAAGCATTTATTGAAAACCACAAAGGCAGCATCAGTTATACAAGCGAGCAGGGGCAGGGGACGGTATTTCATGTATCGCTGTTAAAAGGGAGGGAGCATTTTGGACAGCAATTTGTTTTTGAAGATGTTGCCGAAACTTCGGTATTCCTGGATGAGCTGATGGAGAATAAGGGCGAATTAGCTGCTGTTGAGGTTGAAAATACTACAGCAGCTAAAAGTTCTGAAGCATTAAGCTCCGATACTAAAACCATGCTGCTGATTGACGATAACCAGCAGATCCGTACTTACCTTAAACAGATCTTTACCGGCGAATTTGAGATTTTTGAGGCCGATAACGGTACAGATGGCCTTGACCTTGTTTATCATCTTGTGCCCGATATTGTGATAAGTGACGTAATGATGCAGGGCTTAAGCGGTATTGAGGTATGCAGCCGTATTAAGGAAGACCCTGTACTGAACCACATACCAGTGATATTGCTTACCGCCAGTTCTTCGCCTGAGATAAAGCTGAAAGGGATTGAGGGAGGGGCTGATGACTATATCAGCAAGCCTTTTGAAAAGGAGATCCTGGTAGCACGTGTAAACGGTATCCTGAAGAGCAGGAACAACCTGCAAAAGTATTTTTATAACGAGATAACACTTAATAAGTCAAACGACCTGAAGATTTCGCAGGAGTACAAGGAATTCCTGGAAAAATGCCTCCTGATAGTTGAGCAGCACTTAACTGATCCCGATTTCAGCATTAAAACACTTGCTGCCGAAATTGGTATGAGCCATTCTAACTTGTACAAGCGTATCAAATCAATCTCAGGGCAATCGGCAAATAGTTTTATCCGTTTTATCCGCCTGCGTAAGGCTGCCGAGATCTTGTTAACAACCGATAGCACAGTTTATGAAACTGCCTACAAGGTGGGCTTAAATGATCTCAAATATTTCAGGGAACAATTCAATAAGCTGTTTGGGATAAACCCGTCTGATTACATTAAGAAATATCGTAAGCCATTTCACAACAATTACAATGTGAACCGCGACGTGATTAAGGAGAATTGATAATATTAACTCATCCGCTCTGTAATCCGCCGGATCAGGCTCTCTCCGGTTTCGCCGCAAAGAGAGTGTTGAGAAATAAAAAAATCCCCTCTTTCCGGGTTGCTGCGTGTACACATCTTTTAAATAAAAGAAAATGTCATTTCGATAGAGCAGGAGCGGGCTGTGTTGTGGAGCGAAAGAGAAATCTTATACGCCTTGTGGAGCCGTATGGAAGATTTAAAGCATGATGTATAAGATTTCTCCTCCCCCAACCACACAACCTCAGCTGGTTCGTTCGAAATGACAATCGATTTTATTCATTAATATTTATTGACCGGATGTGTACACGCAGTAACTTTCTGAGCGTACAACGAGCGCAGCAATACCCGGAGCAGTAAATACCCCAATTTATTTTTGTCCCCCTGACAGTATTGATTTACCCCCTGTTTAAAAAGTGCTCAAAATGCTGTTTTTAAGCGCTTTTTTATGATTTACCCCCTGTCTTAATCAGAATTTACCCCTCACTCATTTTTGCTTTAAAACGCAATTTAGCCCTACCAATAACCAAGGTTTAAACCAAACTTTTGTACTGTGCATGAAAGTTACCTGGAAAAAGGAGGCGGTAATTAATCAAAAGCCAATCTGTTTTCGGGTTTTATGCACCTCGCTTTGCAAGGTTTTTACCGATTAAAAAACCAATTTTTTAAAACCATATGAAACCAAATTTACTCGAAAAGGATTCTCCCCATCGGAAAAGATCACCCCGCTTTTTCGTAGTTGCGGCCAGCATGGCCGTTGCTTGTTTCGCTACAGTCCAAATGCCGGTAATGGCTTTTGCGGGTACCGTTAATGAGCAGCGCTTACCTGATGTCAGAATTAGCGGTAAAGTAACCGACGAAAAAGGCGAAACGTTACCAGGTGTAAGCGTATCTTTAAAAGGGACATCAACAGGTGTGGTTACCGACATTAACGGTAAGTTTAGCCTTAACGTTCCCAATGCTTCATCGGGCACACTGGTGTTTAGCTACATCGGTTACACCTCACAAGAAGTGGCGCTGAACGGACAAACCACCATCAACGTACAATTAACTGCCGATTCAAAATCATTGAACGAGGTAGTGGTTGTAGGTTACGGTACGCAGAAAAAAGCAACCTTAACAGGTTCTATTTCGCAGGTAAAAGGTGCTGAATTGGTAAAAAGCCCTCAGCCCAACTTATCAAACTCATTGGCCGGCCGTTTTTCAGGCGTAATAGTAAATAACCGTAGCGGTGAGCCGGGTTATGACGGTTCGAGCATCACTATTCGTGGGCAAGCTACTACAGGCAGCAACGATGTACTTGTCGTAGTTGATGGTGTGCCAGGACAGATAGGCGGTTTGGAAAGGCTTGATCCTAACGATATTGAAAGTATGTCGGTATTAAAAGACGCTTCTGCTGCTATTTATGGTAATAGGGCGGCAAACGGTGTTATTTTGGTTACTACCAAGCGTGGTAAAACAGGTAAGCCAACTATTAATTATAGTTTCAATCAAGGTTTTAGCTCGCCAACCCGCCTGCCAAAAATGGCCGACGCGGCGACCTATGCTCAGATCATGAATGAGATTAACTATTATGCAAGTCCAACACAGGGTTTAAATCAGTCTTACTCCGCCGATCAAATTCAGAAGTTCAAAGACGGATCTGATCCGCTTAACTATCCAAATACTGACTGGGAAAAACAAACGCTTAAAGGTACTGCTTTGCAAAACCAACACAGCCTTTCTGTTGCAGGCGGTAGTGAAGATGTAAAGTACTTTGTATCGTTGGGTACTATTTATCAGGATGGGATTTACAAGAATGGGGTTACCAAATATCATCAATATAATTTTCGTTCAAATATTGATGCCAATGTAACCAAGCGTTTAAAAGTTGGTTTATCGCTGTCCGGCCGCCAGGAAGACAGGATTTTTCCGCAGATAGGCGCGGGTGATGTATTCCGTTCGGTATACAGGGCTAAGCCTATTGTTGCGGCGTACTATCCAAACGGCTTACCTACGAGGGGAATTGAAGGTAGTAACCCTGCTGTAGCTGTAACTGATATTGGTGGCACCAACAATAATCCAAAACAGGTATTTAACGGTATTTTAAGAGGCAGCTATTCCATTCCTGGTATTGAAGGCTTATCGCTTGATGGTTTCTTTTCTGTAGATAAATCATATACGTTTGATAAAAACTTTAGCAAACCATATGTTTTATACAGCTACGATCCAGCGGCGGATGTTTACAACCAATCAATAGTTGGCGGAAATAATAATAAGGCTACGTTATTTGAGTCCCAAAATAACGAATCGCTTATTACCTCAAACATCAAGCTAAATTTTACGAGGAAGTTTGGCTTGCATGATATCAATGCTTTTGTTGGTTATGAGCAAAGTAAAAATCATCTTGAATATTTTGATGCTACCCGTTATAATTATCTATCAACCCAATTACCAGAGTTATCGCAAGGTGGAGGCGCTGCTACAGATTATCTAAACTCAGGTTACAGCTCTAATTATAATCGTCGCAGCGTTATCAGCCGTTTAGCTTATGCTTATGACGAAAAATACCTGTTTGAGGGCCAGTTACGTGCCGATGGCAGTTCGATATTCCCTTCCGGTAAACAATGGGGGTATTTTCCATCAGCTTCTGTTGGTTGGAGAATCTCGAAGGAAAACTGGTTTAAAAACAGTGTGGGCTTTTTTGATGATTTGAAGATAAGGGCATCATATGGTTCACTGGGTAACGACAACGTTAAGGGCTTCCAATATTTTGACAACTATATTTTAGCTAATAATGCCTTTGTTGCATTTGATCCTTCAACCAATTCAAACACAATTCAGCCAAACGTTAAGCTTGTAAAGCTTGCAAATCCAAATATCACCTGGGAAGTTGCAAAAAAACTCGATATAGGTATCAATGCTACATTCCTGCATAACTTTACGGTAGAGGCAATTTATTTTAAGCAAAAAAGATCGGATATTTTAACATCGCGTAACGCTTCGTTGCCTGGCTCATCGGGTATCGTAAACCCTTATGACGATGGAAGCACTAATTATACTCCATTAGTACCATCAGAAAATATTGGTAAAGTAAACAGTCAGGGCTTTGAAGCTACTTTAGGTTATAATCATACCGGCGAAAAATTTAGCTGGGGCGTAAGTGGTAACTTTACCTACGCTAAAAGCAAGGTCATATTTATCGATGAAGCAGTTGGAACTTTAGATTATCAACGTAAAACAGGCCGACCATTAAATACTTACCTGCTTTACAACGCTATAGGTATTTTCCGCACACAGGCAGAGTTGGATAGCTATCCGCATGTACCGGGAGCCCAGGTCGGTGATTTGAAATACGAGGACCTTGTTGTTAATGGTAAAAGTGATGGTAAAATTACTGCCGATGATCAAACCCGTAGCAAATACGGTAACATTCCGCAAATTACTTATGGTTTAAATGTTAACGCGGCTTATAAAAACTTCGACCTTTCGCTTTTATTTTCTGGCCAGGCACAGGTTAGCCAATATGTATTGCCCGAAGCTGGTAGCATAGGCAACTTTTATAGCAGCTGGGCCGATAACAGGTTTAGCCCTTCAAATCCAAACGGCACTTATCCAAAGGTTGCCGATCGTGCATCGAACTCGGTAAACGGTTCATATCAAAACACTTTTTGGCTTAACGATGCTTCATTCGTGAGGCTAAAGAATGTTCAATTAGGTTATAATTTCAATTCGGCTTTCCTTTCGAAAATTAAGCTTGGCGGCTTAAGGGTTTATGCAAGTGCGTTTAACCTGTTTACCATCACGAAAGTAAAAGATTATGACCCTGAAGGTAACAGTGGTAGCGGCCAGTTTTATCCGCAGCAACGAATTATAAACTTAGGTGTTAACGTGAAATTTTAATCAGCAATCAATAATGAAACTACAATATAAAACCCCATTATATGTGATGATATGCGGCGCAATGCTAAGTGTCACAGCATGTAAAAAAGATCTGTTGAATGTGCAGGCAACCGACAGGATCTCAACAGCTGCTATTGAATCAGATACGGCAGTATATGAAGCTTTTGTAACCAATCGTTACATCGGCGAAAGGTTGCAGGATAAAGAGGGCGATGGCTCAAACCCGGGCTTTGGCCGTGGCTTTGAATACAGCATGTGGAGCTCACTCACCGACGAATCCATATATAACAATGACGATGCCACATGGTTGATACAAAGAGGACAGCTTGCTCCCGAAAATTTAGGCGGCGCGGGTGTTCTTTGGGGGCGCAGCTACAGGAGCATCAGGGAGTGTAACTACGCATTAAGTATTTTGCCAAAAATGCCTTTTAGTACTGCACACAAAACGCGTCTTGAAGGCGAGTTGAAGTTTATCAGGGCTTTCCGTTACCAGGACTTGATACGTAATTATGGCGGAGTTGTTTTGATGGGTGATAAGGTAACCAATCTTACCGATAATCTCCAGGACCCTGCCTTGTTTAAACGCGCGTCAATTAAAGAAAGTATTGATTACGCGGTTGCTCAGCTTAATGATGCTGCTTCAAAGCTGCCTTTAGATAATGATGCTTCATGGATTTTAGGACGTGCAACTAAAGGCGCGGCACTGGCTTTAAAATCAAGATTAACACTTTATGCCGCAAGTCCGTTATATGCCGCAGGTACCTGGGCAGATGCGGTTACAGCTGCGCAAGCTGTTATTAGCCTTAATAAGTATGGCATTTACACAGGTGGTTATCGCAACCTGTTTTTAACCAATATAACTAACGAAACCATTTTTGAACGTCTATACACCAAAAATGCCAACCATACCCATCTTGAAATAGCCAATGGACCTAATGGTTACGGTGGTTGGGCAGGTAACACTCCGCTGCAGAATTTAGTTGATGATTATGAAATGGATAACGGTAAAGCCATTACTGATCCATCATCGGGTTACGATGCTACTAAACCTTATGAGCATCGCGATCCAAGGTTTGCGGCCACTATTTTGTATAATGGCGCTCCATACCGTGAAAGATCTATCGAAGCTTTTATTCCGGGCGGTAAGGATAGTAAAGACGGACCTGATAACTGGAACACTACCAAAACAGGTTACTATCTTAAAAAATATATGAACGATGCTTATCCGCTGCAAAACCCATGGGGTAACGCGGGCTTCCAACCATGGATCTATTTCCGTTATGCCGAGATCCTGTTAAACTTTGCTGAGGCGGCTAACGAAGCTTACGGACCGGATGTTGTGCCTTCAGGTTCATCGTTATCTGCACGTACTGCTATTAACCTGATCCGTTCACGTCCGAGTGTTGAGATGCCTGCTCTGCCCGGCGGGCTTTCACAATCGCAAATGCGTGATGCCGTACGTTATGAACGCCGTGTGGAGCTTGCATTTGAAGAACACCGTTTTTACGATGTGCGCCGCTGGAAAATTGCCGATGTTACCGAAAACAAACCTGCTGGTGGTGTGATTATTACTAAAAATGCGAACGGTACATTTACTTATACACCAAAAGTAGCTTTAGACGGTCGTTCATTCAAACCTCAACATTACTGGTTGCCAATACCAAGGGCCGAAATTCAGGCATCTGGTGGCCAGTTACAACAGAACCCTGGTTACTAATAACCAAATATTCCGGGGGAAGAGCTTCTTTCTTCCCCCTTTTTTCTCCCCAATTATAACCTATAGCAAATTATGAAGAACTTAAGTATTGCATTAATAGCGATGTGTTGTTTGGTGGCCGGGTGTAAAAAGGATATCGTATCAGTAAAAAAAACATCAGCTCCGGATGAAGTAAAAACAGGAGATAAAACAGTAACTACAGATTCAACACCGGCAAGTGCGCTGAAAGGCGTTAACTGGGCTGCCGATGGTGATAATTTCAGTGACGGGATACTGGTATTAAGCGGCTTAACATCTGCCGATAGTTATGCCACGGTATCTGCCAAAGCCGATGCCGTATTAACCGGCATCCAAACCAATACAGGTGCCAATACGGTGAGATTACCTGTAAACTACTCAACCGTATCACAAACCTGGTGGAACTCATATACAGGTGTTATTGATAAAGCCCTGAGCAAAGGGATGAACGTGATATTAGGTTACTGGGAAGCCAAATCATCTGAAGACGGGAAGATAGATAACACTACCGAGTTTTGGTCGATGTGGCAAACTATTGTTACCAAATACGGCAGTAATGCACATGTGTACTTTGAAATATTTAACGAGCCACACGGCTATTCATTAACCGACTGGACAACCATTTGTGCCCAGTGGTTAAGTAATTATCCTTCTGTTCCGCAAGGGAGGATCCTGATCAGTGGTACATCTTATTCGCAGGATATTACCGGAGTTGGTGCCGACAGCCGTTTTTCGGGCTGTTTATTGTCGATACATGATTACACCTTTTTCAGCAACGGCACATTGACAACAGCGCTGCAATGGGAAAATCGCTTAAAAGGCAATATCGGCGCTTATAGCAGCCGTGCGGTGCTTACCGAGTTTGGTATCCCTATGACCGGCGGGAAAAACTATACCGGTGCCATAGGCGGCGACCAGGAAATAGCTTATCTGCAGGGTTTAACCAATCAGGCGCGTGCCTTTGGTATGGGTGCGGTTTACTGGCCGGGCGTACGTACCGGCGATAGTTATGCTATTCAGCAATTAAGTGGTACAGGTACAAGTCTTACAGTATCAACCACAAATGCATCGGGCTTAAGCCGCATTAAGTATGCATGGGGCGTAGGTGCCGGTGGTACCGATACATTTTATACAGGCGCATATTACAGGTTTTTAAATGTTAACAGCGGCCAGGCGCTTGATGTTAACGGTGGCTCAACAACCAATGGTGCGGGCATCATACAATGGCCTCAAAATGGAGGGAATAACCAGCAATGGGTTATTGCTGCCAATGGCGGTGGTTACTACAAGATAACTAACCGTAACAGTACGCAGGCCCTTGATGTTAACATGAGCTCAACAGCCAACGGCGCGGGCATTATACAATGGCCGTGGAACGGAGGCAACAACCAGCAATGGCAGCTTACCGCTACCAGCGATGGTATTTATAAAGTAATTAACCGTAACAGCAGCCTTGCGCTTGATGTTAACGGAGCTTCAACCACAAATGGTGCAGGCATCATTCAGTGGCCTTATAGCGGCGCTACTAACCAGCAATGGCAAATAGTGCAACAATAATATTGCAATAAAACAGCACTATTTAGTGCTGTTTTATTTGTTGATTTAAATACGATGATAATAAAAACTACCATAAAAAAAGTACTGCTGGCAGCTTCGGTTTTAGGGCTTAATATCCCTTTGGCAAGCGGCCAGACCAAAGAGGTTACCATTGATATAAACCTTTCAAAAACGTATCAAACCATCAGCAATTTTGGTGCATCGGATGCGTGGTCATGCCAGTTTGTGGGTAACTGGCCGGATGATAAACGTAATAAAATTGCCGACCTGCTTTTTAGCCGGGATAATAACGCCGATGGCTCGCCAAAGGGGATAGGTTTATCGTTGTGGAGGTTTAATATTGGTGCAGGCAGTACACAGCAAGGGAACGAGAGTGGGATTAAAGACGAATGGCGTCGTGCCGAATCATTTTTAAATAGTGATGGCAGCTATAATTGGCAAAACCAGGCAGGGCAGGTTTGGTTTTTGAAGGCCGCCAAACAACGCGGGGTTAAACAGTTTTTAGGTTTTAATAATAGTCCGCCGGTGCAGTTTACCGTTAATGGTAAAGCTTATGCCAATGGCGGTAAGGTAAATATCGCTCCTGATAAATATGATGCCTATGCAACCTTCTTAGCTAAAGTGGTGAAAGGCGTTGAGCAGGTAAGCAAAGTTAAATTTGATTATATAAGCCCCATAAATGAACCGCAATGGGATTGGAGTGATGGCGGACAGGAGGGAGCGCCATATAATAACACCGAGATAGCGGGTGTGATAAAAGCTATCAATAAAGAATTTACAAATAATAAGATTAGCTCAAAGATTTTGGTTGGTGAAGCTGGAAGCATCAACTATTTATTTACTAAAGGCGATAAAGCGGGTAAGGGTAATCAGATCGCTGATTTTTTTAAACCGGGGTCTGTTAATTATATAGGCGATTTGCCATCGGTAGCTAAAACCATTTCGGCACACAGCTATTTTACTACTTCGCCAATGGCGTCATCAGTAAAAGCCCGTACTGTACTCGCAGATAGTGTGGCAACTGTTAACGGACTTAATTTCTGGCAATCTGAATACTGCATTTTGGGCGATAATGCAGGTGAGATGGACGGCAACAAGCGTGATTTGGGTATCGACGCAGGGCTGTATTTGGCATCAGTGATCCATACCGATCTTACAGTAGCCAATGCATCGGCCTGGCAATGGTGGACGTCCATTTCTGCCTATGATTATAAAGATGGCCTCATCTATATCGATAAAAATAAAACCGATGGTAATTTTTATACCAGCAAAATGCTTTGGGCTATGGGTAACTACAGCAGGTTTGTTAATCCCGGCGCGTTACGGGTTGATGCCGGAGTTGCAGCATCTGCAGAGAACAACTCATTATTGGTATCGGCATTTAAAAATGGGAAAAACGTAATTGTAGTTGTGATCAATCCCGGTACTACTGATGTAGCAACAGTGCTTAACGCTAATAGTGCTAAAGTTCAGTTTACAACCTCATATCTGACATCACAGACAAATGAGCTTAAACCGGGTAAAATAACCGGTGATAAAAATGTTATCCCGGCTCGCTCCATCGTCACCTTAACGGGTGTCATTAAGTAGCATTTTATTTCTATCATAAATGAAAAATAACCACTATCTGTTTCTTTTAATCGGCATGTTATTACTGCCCGGCCTGGTAAGAGCGAAGGGTAACGGCAAACCGGTTTTGTTTAATTCGGCCTGGGGTTTCCACAAAGGAGATATTAGCACGGGAATCAGCGGGATTGCTGCTGAAAAGCAATGGAAAACTGTCGATCTTCCGCATGACTGGAGCATTGAAGGGCCTTTTAGTAATGAGTGGGCAAGCGCTACCGGTTATTTACCCGGTGGAATAGGCTGGTATAAAAAGACATTCAATGGTAATGCCGCCTGGAAAGGGAAGCAGGTATATATTTATTTTGATGGGGTATACAAAAACAGTGAGGTATGGATCAACGGGCATTCGTTAGGCAAGCGCCCGAATGGTTTTATCCCGTTCCAATATGAGCTGAGCAAGTATTTAAACTTAAATGGTAAAAACACTATCGCTGTAAAGGTAGATCACAGCGAATTTGCCGATTCACGCTGGTACACCGGTTCGGGCATCTACCGTAATGTGTACGTGATTGTTAAAGACCCCGTACATATTGACCCGTGGGATGTAGCATTTACTACGCCTGATGTTTCGGCCGGCAAAGCTACTGTAAAAGTTAAGGTGAGTGTAACTAACAGTAACGCTGCAGAGGCTAATGTATTGGTTAAGGCAAACCTGCTTGATGCAAAAGGTAAGTTAGCTACCGCTCTGCAAAAACAAATAAAAATAAAACCAGGCGTTCATGAGGTTGAGTTTGAACAACTGCTTTCATCTCCTCAATTATGGGACACCGAAAAAGCAAACCTTTATAAACTCCAGGTATCGCTCAGCCGTAATGGTAAAGCATTCGACGAGATCACGCAATCTGTAGGGATCCGCAGTATCCGTTTTGACAAGGATAAAGGTTTCTTTTTAAATGATAAGAGTACCAAGCTTAAAGGCGTTTGTATCCATGACGATGCCGGGGCGCTGGGGGTAGCCGTACCTGAGGAAGTTTGGGTACGCAGGTTAAAAATATTGAAAGATGCAGGCGTAAACTCGCTTAGGTTAAGCCATAACCCGCATGCCGATTATTTGTACGACTTATGCGACAAAATGGGCTTCCTGGTAATGGACGAAGCTTTTGATGAGTGGGAGGTAGGCAAAAACAAATGGGTAGCCGGCTGGAATGTAGGTACACCCTCAAAAAATGGCTACCACGAATATTTTAAGGAATGGGCCGATCGTGATATCGCAGATATGGTATTACGCTCACGAAATCATCCTTCAATAATTATGTGGAGTATTGGTAACGAGATAGATTATCCTAATGATCCTTACACGCATGAGGTGTTAAACACCGGCCGCAACCCGCAGATCTATGGTAAAGGTTATCTGCCCGATCATCCACCGGCAAGCGAATTAACACCAATTGCCAAACAACTGGTTAAAGCTGTAAAAGCTGTTGACACTACCCGTCCGGTAACAGCCGCGTTGGCGGGTGTAGTAATGTCAAATGAGGTTGGTTACCCCGAAGCGCTTGACGTTGTTGGTTATAACTACCAGGAATATCGCTACCCTGAAGATCACAAAAAATATCCCAACCGTATTATTTACGGCAGCGAGAACGGCATGGCACAACAAGCCTGGAATGCTGTTGACAGTAACGAATACATCCCGGCCCAATACTTATGGACGGGTATCGATTACCTGGGCGAGGCCGGCAAATGGCCGCAACGCAGCAACGGTGCCGGTTTGGTTGATTTGGCCGGGTTTAAAAAGCCGGAGTACTTCTACAGGCAAAGCTTATGGTCGGATAAACCAATGGTTTATGTTGGCGCACGTGCTATAACCAGCACTGAAGACAGGGGCATCTGGAGCCATCGCACTGCCGAGCCGGTTTGGAACTGGCAGCCGGGCAGCAAAATAAAGGTTGATTGCTTTACCAATTGCCAGGAAGCCGAATTATTCCTGAATGGTAAATCGCTCGGTAAGCAATCACGCAACACTGCAAGGGGACAAGTTCCGTCATGGCAGGTTGATTATGAGGCGGGTGAACTTGTTGTTAAAGGATATAACAACGGCATTGAAGTTTGTTCCAACAGTATAAAAACGGCGGGCGATGCCTGGCAGCTTAAAACCTTAGCCGACAATACCTCATTTAAAGGCAATGCAAAAGGGTTAAGCCAGATAGAGGTTTACATTACCGATAAGGATGGCAATCCTTTGTTTAATGCAACCGACGAGGTAACTGTATCCCTAACCGGTCCGGCTAAATTATTAGGACTGGAAAGTGGTAGCACCAGCAGTCATGAAAACTATCAGGCTAATCAACATAAGGCATTACACGGTCGCTTATTAGCTTATGTGCAAACTACCGGTAAGCCGGGTAAGGTGCAGGTGCAATTTAGCGCCGGCAGTCTTAAATCATCAACCGTAACATTAACTGTAAAATAGTCACCCTGAAATATATACAAAATAAATCCTGCATTTTTTCAATTTTATGAAGCTTATAAAACTATTGTTCCTTTTTGTTATCCTGTTTGCATCTGCAAAGCTGCAAGCACAAAGTACCAGTCATACTTTTGCCCTTGGTGATACTGCCTTTCTGCTCGATGGCAAGCCCCTGCAGATCATCTCCGGCGAAATGCACTATACCCGTGTCCCGCGCGAAGCCTGGCGCCAGCGCATGAAAATGGCTAAAGCAATGGGTTTAAACACCATTGGTACCTACGTTTTCTGGAACGTGCATGAGCCCCAAAGAGGGCACTATGATTTTACTGGTAATCATGACATAGCCGAATTTGTGAAGATTGCTAAAGAGGAAGGTCTTTGGGTAATATTACGCCCCAGCCCTTATGTATGTGCCGAGTGGGAGTTTGGCGGCTACCCTTACTGGCTCCAAAATGAGCGGGGCTTAGTTGTGCGCAGCAAGGAGCCTAAATACCTGGAGGCGTATAAAAAATACCTTACCGAAGTAGGTAAACAACTATCTCCACTATTGGTGAACCATGGCGGTAACATTTTGATGGTACAGATTGAGAACGAATATGGCTCATATGGTAATGATAAAGATTACCTGGCCCTTAACCGCAAAATGTTTATTGATGCCGGTTTTGATTGCCAGCTTTATACCTGCGATCCGGAACCTGCCATTAAAGATGGTCATTTACCAGGTTTGCTGCCCGCTATAAACGGTGTTGACGATGTAGCCAAGGTTAAAAGGCTTATTGGTGAAAACCATGACGGCAAAGGCCCTTACTTTATTGCCGAATGGTACCCGGCCTGGTTTGATTGGTGGGGAACTGCACATCATACCATCCCTGCAGATAAATACGTTCCGAAACTTGATTCGGTGCTGGCAGCGGGTATTTCTATCAACATGTATATGTTTCATGGCGGTACAACCCGCGGTTTCATGAACGGCGCAAACTATAACGATCAAAATCCTTACGAACCACAGATCAGCAGTTATGATTACGACGCACCGCTTGATGAGGCCGGTAATGCTACAGATAAATTCATGAAGTTTAGGGCGGTGATCAGCAAGCACCTGCCGGCGGGCGTAACCCTGCCCGAGGTTCCGGCTGCTAAGCCTGCCATGAGCCTTCCTGCAATCAAGTTCACCAAATCAACCAGTTTGTTTGATGAGTTGCCGGCCGCGATGATCAACAGTACACCGCTTGCCTTTGAAGATATGAACCAGGCTTATGGTTTTGCCTTGTACCGTACAACTATTAACGGTGGCAAATCGGGCCTGCTTAAATTGAAAGACCTGCGCGATTACGGTATCGTTTATGTAAACGGCAAACGTGTGGGCATTGTAGACAGGCGCAAATACCAGGATAGCCTGATGATCACTTTACCTAAAGGAAAAGTAACACTGGATATTTTGGTTGAAAACCTTGGCCGTATCAATTTTGGCCCTTATTTGCTTAAAAACAAAAAAGGGATTACAGAAAGCGTGCTGTTTGCCGGCGCCGAGGTTAAAAACTGGAAAATGTATTCGCTCCCTTTTGATGATATCAACAAGGTAAAAGCGAATCCGGCGGCTAAAAAGGTTGTAGCTAATAATGCGCCTCAACTGAAAAAAGCAACCTTTAAGCTTGATAAGTTAGCTGATACCTATTTGGATATGAGCAAATGGGGTAAGGGCATTGTTTGGATCAACGGGCATAACTTAGGCCGCTACTGGTATTATGGCCCGCAACAAACCCTGTATGTGCCGGCTGAATGGCTAAAGACAGGTAATAATGAAATTACTGTACTTGAATTGCTGAAGACATCAGAAAATACGTTAAATGCTATTGATCATCCTATTCTGGATGTTTTAGGGAAGTAAGCTTCTTTGCATTTGTATGAGTCGACCCGAAATAGGTTGACAGATTTAACGATTTCCCGGTTACAAAAGTAGCCGGGATTTTTGTTATAAATAAAAAAAGCGGGTGCCCGGAAAACCGGCCCCGCTTTATTAAAAGATTTTAACTGTTACTTAGCAGCGTTTTTCTTTTCAGTAACTTCTTTACGGATATCCGTAGCAATTACTTTTAATTGTTGCATAGCATTACGCAACCTTGTGCCGGCTGCTTTGTTGCCTTTTTCATAAAAGCTTGCCGCATCAGCTTCTGCTGCTGCGATTACTTCTTTAACTTTTTCGAAATTGATCATCTTTTTATTTTTTAAGGCCTCAAATGTAGGGATTATAAGTTTACACGCAAATGATAATACTTCCTCTTCTGTAAATTGACTATTTAGCCTTTAGTCGGAAGTTCTAAGTATTGATTGAAAAAATGAACGCTGACTTCCTGCTTAAGACTTAATACTTCCAACTTATTTAACCGCCCATTCATGAATTCCGGTTGAATTGTCGACAGGCAACTGAATTTCCATGCGTAAAGCTGTTGTAGCAACAGGTTCAAATGTAACCACGTTAAAACTATCTTTACTTACGGTATACGGTGTGGTGTTTTTTACCGGAACCCATTGACCGTCTTTTTTATAAAGGATTTTGTATGATACCGGGATCCGGCAGCCACCCCAGGGGCCATCATCATACCAATAAACTTTTGACTCACTTACAGTGTGTTCGGCATCAAAATCATACTGCACAAATTCGTTGGTGTTTTTAGCCGGCCACCAGTGCAGGTATGGGTAATTGGTATCTTTTGAGTCGGCAGGCTCATACTGATCTTTTATGGCAGCAAACATTCTTACATTTTTTAATGAAGCACTTACTTTGCTGGTGCTGGCGATGGTTGGCGCCGGTTTAGGGCGTACTGCCGAAGCTTCGTATGGGATCCAAACCGTCATTTCGCTTGGCCCGCGGTTGGCCCAGGCATAGTAGGGGATAGCCTTTACCATTTGATCGGTTTGTAAAATACTGTCGGTTTTAAGCTGACGTTTGGCGCTTTTTCCTTCAGTACTGATCACATCAACGCCATTAAGCAGGTCGGCATGGTAATTGGCATCAGCAATAGCGTTTTTATTGATCAGGATGTTTTGTACCAGGCTATCTTTATTATCAGGCCCTTCAAGGCAATAAACAATAGGGCCGCGCTCAAAGGCAAACCGGCCACGGTCATCTTTAACCTGTTGATTAGCTAATACCTTTTCAGTTTCCATTGGTAATAAAAGTGAAACCTTGTCGCCTTTTTTCCAGGTGCGTTTTAATACGGCGTAACCTTTTTCTGTTTCAAAGGATTTTGCCTGCCCGTTGATCATCAGCGTAAGCGGGAAGGACCTTTTATCCATAAAGGCATACAGATCGCCGGGTACAGGTTGCTGTTTCGCCCAGCCCGGAATACGGATCCGTAAGGTAAATTCGCCGGTTTTATCAGGGTTAACGGTAATATCAACCTTGCCTTTCCATGGGTAATCGGTTTGTTGTACAATGTTCACGTTACCCTCGGTAAGTTTGATATTACTTGAGTTACTCATGAACAGGTTGATGTATAGGTCGTTTTTATTTTTAGCATAAACATAACCCGGTAATGAAGGCAAAAAGCGGGTCATGTTGCTGATACAGCATGCACAGCTGATCCAGGCGCTGCGCTGATGCTGAAACATAGATGCAAGCGGGTTAGGGTAAAAGAACCTGTTACCACTTAGCGATACGCCCGATAACAGACCGTTATACAACGTACGTTCCAGTACATCGATGTATTTTGAATCGCCATGCAGCAAAAACATCCTGTTGTTCCAGTAAACGTTGCCAATGGCCGCACAGGTTTCGGCATAGGCCGACATGTTAGGCAACTGGTAGGCATCGCCAAAAGCTTCGCCGGCACCTGTTGCACCGATACCGCCTGTTATATATAGCTTTTTGGTAACAACATCGCTCCAGATATCATCAATAGCTGTTAAATATTTGGTATCTCCGGTGAGTGCCGCAATATCGGCCATGCCGGTGTACATGTAAGCGGCGCGTACGGCGTGACCTTCGGCTTCGTGCTGGTCAATTACTTTTTTATCGGCCTGGTTGTAGGCATCGCCTTTTGGCCCGCGTACATCTAAAAAGAATTTGGCCAGGTCAAGGTATTGCTTGTTGCCGGTAACACGGTACATTTTTGAAAGCCCGATTTCTACTATCTGATGGCCCGGGTATTCTTCAATTTTACCCGGCCCGAAGGTTTTAACCAGTAAGTCGGCATTTTTTATGGCGATATTGAGCAGCGTGTGTTTGCCGGTTGCCTGGTAATGTGCAACGGCAGCCTCATAAAGGTGGCCGGCGTTGTACAACTCGTGGCTTAATATTTCTTCATTCACCCAGCGTTTGTCGCCTATCCACTCATGCGGTTTTTTAGCATTAACGGTTCTGAAAGTATACAGGTAACCATCCGGCTCCTGGGCTGCACCAATAATACTGATGAGGCTATCTATTGATTTATCAAGCTCAGGATTTTTCTTGTTCTGCATAGAATAAGAAGCGCCCTCAATGGCTTTGTATACGTCGGTATCATCAAACGGGAATTCGCTTAGCTTGTCGCCATCCAGCTTTTTTGCCGCGCGTAAAAAGTTGTCTATACGGCCATTGGCCTTACATTGCGCCAATACGTATGGGATAGTAACGGTAGCGTTCACCTCCATTTTGGGCTGCCAGAAGTTATCATTTACATGTACGCTGGTGAAGGCGACCGGCTGGATAGGATAATCCTTTTGCTGTGCCAACAACGGGCCTGTAAGCGCCGCTAATGACAGGGCAAGTACGCCGGCAACTTTTTGTTTATTGATCATGATATTCAAGTTCGTTTAATTTCAAATTAGTTTTTAACCATGCGGGTACCATAAATCGGCCCTGCACTGTTCTCTTTTTGCGGCAACAGCTTTACAGTAACCTTTTGCTTGCCTTTTGTTAGTTCAATAGGCAGGGTGTAGCTGATATCGTAAAAACGGCTTTCCTTGTATTGGTTAAGGTCTTCGGTAGCCAGTTTTACACCATCAATCAGGACATCAAATTTTCTGCCGCGATTATCCATGCCCCAGTAGCTATTGATGAGGGTATTTTGCGCATTGGCGTCAACCTTCATTTCATATTGCAGAAAGCCCCCGTTCTCTGTCGACCGCCATTTCTTTTGGTGATCTTCGCCGGTGGTGGCGTTTTCACTTGTGAAGTTGTGATCGCGCTCGGGTTGCATTTCGCCTACACGTAAAATGTCCATGGTGCGGGCTTCCAGTTCCTGTTGTTTTTTCCTTTGCTCGTCATAGGCTTTTTGCTGTACAACCCAAGCTTGAGGTGTAAATACGTCCCAATAAACAGAATAGTATTGATTTTGAGTTTGATTGAACGGGATCAGCGTAACTTCCTCCGGTTTTGAAACATTCACTGTACGGAAGCTTAGCTGTTTTTTATCAACCATTTGTAGCCATTGGTTAGGATCTGTTTCGCTGGTTACAAAAACCGGTACACCTTTCAGCGGATCGGGCTCTGTATTGCCCAAATCACCGGCAAGTAATACTGGACCGTAAAATACCGCACGCCTGTTGGCATTATCCGGCATGGCTTCGGTATAAAGCTTTTCAGGGGTAGTGAACTCAATTTTATCGTTATTGCTCCATTTACGGTTTAAAACAATATAACCCTGGTCATCAGTAGTAGCGGTTTGCGCTTTACCGTTAATGCTGATGGTTGCATTGCTGGTCCACCTTGGTTTACGGATGTGGATAGCCATCATAAGCGGCTTCTTAGTGTTTACCGTAAACGAGATATGATCATCATTAGGGAAACTGCTTTGCTGTTTTACAGACAGGCCTTTTGCCGACCAGTTAAGCACCGATGGGATAAACAGGTTTACGTATAAACTGCCATCGGCGCCTTTAAAATAAATGCTTTCGTTGTATTTAACATGGTTTTCCATGCCCGAACCAACGCAGCAGGTAAAATCATCAAACGGGGTACTGTAATGCTTGGTGCCGCCCATACGCAATGGTACAAAGTAGCACATCATCCCGTCAGTGTGATTTTGCGAGGCCAGGATGTGGTTATACAAGGCCTTCTCATAATAATCCATCAGCATTGCCGAAGGTGCTACTGTAAACAAATGCCGGGTTAGTTTCAACATGTTGTATGTGTTGCAGGTTTCGGTTGTGTTTTCAGTAAGTTTATCGTTCAGCTTGTCAGCATCGCTCAGGTATTCATAATTGCTGTTGCCTCCTGTAGCGTATGAGTGATGGTTAACAATGGTTTCCCAAAAGAAATCGGCTATGGCTTTGTCTTTTTTATCGCCGGTAAGCTCATACCTGCGTGCGCTGGCTATTATCTTAGGGATCTGGGTGTTTGAATGCTTGCCCGGCAGTATATCCTGTTTTTGAGATAAAGGATCGAGGATCTTTTTATCGTAGAATTTATATGATAGCTCCAGGTATTTTTTATCAGCAGTAATTGAATATAAGTTAGCAAGCGTTTCGGCCATGCCGCCATATTCGCATAGCAGCATTTTTTGAAGCTTTTCGTCATCAAGGTTTTTGATGGTTTCGCCAGTCCAATCGGCCATTCCTTTGCATACTTTCAAGGCTTCAGCATTGTTGCAATATAAATAAGCATCAAGCAAGCCTGCCATGATCTTATGCACGGTATACCATGGCGACCAGCCACCATTTAAATCGAAGCCGCGTGAACGGATCTCGCCTTTGGCAACCTCGGCCCAAATGGTGTCTTCTTTAGGAATAGCGCCCACATACCCGGTTTTACGAGCTACCTGGCATTCATCAAGCTCTTTAACTATATAGTTTACGCGTTTTAAAAATTCAGGATCGCGGGTTGATGCGTAGTGCATGGAAATAGCCGACAGGTAATGCCCCAGCGTGTGGCCGGCCAAACCTGATGATTCCCAGCCTTCGTACATTTTGCCTTTAGGTGTAAGGCCCGAGTGCGAACGGAAGGCCGAAAGCAACCTGTTGGGTTCTATAGATAATAAATAGGTAACATCGGCATCCATTGCTTTTTTAAAAGGGCTCTCCAGTAATTGAACATCCTTTAAATTAAATGAATAAGCTTTAACCGGTACCACCGGCTTTATCTTTACCCGGGTATCGTTCAACTCGGGTACGTAGGATTGTGCCTGGATAGTTTGTGCCCCTGCTAAGCAGGCTGCGAGGCATAAGTTCAATTTAAACCACTTTTTTATTAACATGATATGTTTGTGTAACGGTAAGAATAACTTTTAACTAAATTAGTGTGCTTTGCACAATTATTTTGAATGATATTTTGCAGTTGATAGCAGGATTTTATCTGGTTTTTTAATACACAGATTATTTATAGTAAGTTTCTTAGTAAGGCCCGGTATTAATTATCAATATATTAACGTTTTAATGGGTTTTTATATAAATATAATATCAAATTAATGCTATTGTAACAGTAATGTTAAGATACGGGCAGTATTGGCAAATTTCATAAAAAAACAGGGGGCGGCTCGCCGATAGTTTTACGTGTCTGGAATACAGCATGTAATATATAGTTTTTAACCCCAAAATTTAATTTATGAAGTTTAAACAATTACTAAAGAGGTTCATTTTGCCTTTACTGAGTGTGTTTGTGTTTTGTTACAGCACATACGCGCAAACAGTAACATTAAAAGGAAAGGTAACCGACGAGAAAGGCGGGCCTATAATTGGCGCTTCCGTTAAAATAAAAGGTACAAGCGCGGGTTCTGTTACCAATGGCAGCGGTATGTTTAGCCTTAACTATACCGGGCAGGGTACACTTATTGTAACCGCTATTGGTTTTACCACGCAGGAAGTTAAATTAACCGGTCAGGCACAAATTAACGTGGCTCTTGCCGAGGATAACAAAGTGCTGAACGAGGTTGTAGTAACCGCATTGGGCATAAAACGCGACAAAAGGATCTTAACCTATAGTTCTCAGGAGGTAAAAGCCGAATCGATTGCGCAGTCAAAAGAACCCAACCTGGTAAATGCTCTCGCCGGCAAGGTAGCAGGTGTGCAGGTTACAAGCTCATCGGGTACGCCGGGGAGTTCGGCAAGGATAGTAATCAGGGGGGCAACTTCATTTTATGGCGAAAACGGGCCTCTGATGGTTATTGATGGCGTTCCTGTTGATAACGCTGAAACCGGGAACCTTAACTCAGGGCCCGGTACGAACAGGTTAGCCGACATTGATCCATCTATTATTGCCAGTATGAACGTTTTGAAAGGAGCGGCAGCAACAGCTTTATATGGTTCAAAGGGTGCCAATGGTGTAGTTATTATAACCACAAAAAATGGCGCTTTAAATCAAAAGCCGCTGATAACTTTTTCTTCTGATTTTTCTTTTGAAAACCCGTTGTTACCGCAAATCCAAAACAAGTACTCGCAAGGTACAAATGGTATTTATTATGATGGTGTAACTAAAAAAACAAGTACATCATGGGGAGCCGAAATGGACACCCTGAAGATAAACGGCCAACCTGCAAAAGTTTATAACCAGTCTGATCTGTTTTTTAAAACCGGGCATACTTACAATAACACTGTAAACATTGGCGGCGGTAGTAACAGTTCTACTTACTTGGTTTCATATTCTAATTTCAACCAGCAGGGAACCGTACCAACAACTAAATTTTTACGTAATACATTTTTTGCCAAGTATAGCGCTCAGATACTCAAAAACCTGAATACAACGTTTCAACTGAATTATTCCAACTCGCAAAATGACAGGCTGCCTGAAGGCTATGCCCTGGAAAGCCCGGTTTGGACAATTTTTACGGCACCGGTATCATACAATCTGCAGCCCTATTTAAATGCAGATGGTACGCAGCGTTTATATCGTTTCTCGCGCAATAACCCGTATTGGGTGTTGGATAACATCAAAAACCATTCGGGCGTTAACAGGTTTTTACCAACTTTTACTGCCGATTATAAACCCCTGCCATGGTTAACCATTACCGAAAGGTTTGGTGCCGATGTTTATGCGGAAATGGACAGGTACCATGAATCAACCCAGTCGGTGTCGAACCCTAATGGTAGGCTGGTTGACCAAAACCTCACTTATCGCCAGTACAATAATGATTTATTGATCAGCGCTAATAAGCAGTTTGGCGATTTTAATGTAGATGTTGTGTTGGGTAATAACCTCATCTCAACCTATGGCGAATATACATATGCCAATGGCGTTGGGTTAACTGTACCTGGCTTATATAACATGTCATCCGCTTCAACCGTGAGCTATGACGAAGGATCGAAACTGAAAAGAAAAGTTGGCTTTTACTTCCAATCCAACGTTGAATATAAGCGTTTTCTGTTATTATCATTAACCGGAAGATATGATGGCAACTCAGTGCTTTCAACAGCGCACAATTTTTACCCTTATGGTTCTGCTGCAGGCAGCTTTATATTCTCGGAATTTTTTAGCCCCGAATTTTCAAAGGTCATGAACCTTGGTAAGATAAGGGTTTCATACGGTACGGTAGGTAATGACGGGGGGATTGATGCGTATAGCTTGCTAACCCCATATAATAAAGCTACCATTCGGAACCTTGCTTTCCCATATAACCAGCAGGCCGGTTTTTTAATCAGCGATGTGCTTGGGAATCCTAATCTTAAAAATGAGCGTATTAACGAGTTTGAAGCCGGTTTTGAAGCTGGTTTCTTTAATAACAGGATTAGTCTTGAGGCTTCATTCTACAGTAAAAAAACAAATGGTGGTATCATACCCAGCGTAGCACTCCCCCCGTCAACAGGTTACTCTGCAACAAGCGTAAACTCGGCGGTGATGCGTAACAGGGGTATTGAAGTATTGTTAAATGTAAACCCAATAAAAAGCCGCGATTTTAACTGGGACCTTACTTTGAATTTTACACGTAACAGAAATAAGGTGCTGTCTATTTTTGGCGATCAAGAGATTATACCTAATGGTTTTACCAACATTGTTAAAGGGCAGCCATATGGGGTGATATACGGAACCCGTTACGCCCGTAACGCGGCCGGTAAATTATTGATTGATGATTCTGGTTTACCATATGCCGATGATACCCAGGGTATAGTTGGCAATATTAATCCCAACTGGCTTGGCGGTATCAGCAACAACTTCAGATATAAACAATTCAACTTCAGTTTCTTCTTTGATATCAAACGCGGCGGCGACATCCAGAACAATGTTGACGGCTACGGCTATTTCTACGGCACGCCAAAAGTTACCGAAAACCGTGGTTTAAGAGTAGTCGATGGTGTAAATGCCACTACAGGTCAGCCAAATACCATAGCCGTCAATGGCCAGGCTTATTATCAGCGCGCAAACGGCGTGTTGGAATCTGTTATCCAGGATGGCAGCTATGTTAAACTGCGTAATGTTAGCTTAGGTTATACTTTAAAACCATCATGGTTAAGCAAAAGTCCTTTCAAATCGGCAACATTTAGTGTAACCGGCCGCAACCTCTGGATCCATGCACCGCACTTTACCGGCGGCGACCCGGAGGTTAGCTCGTTTGGCTCATCAAACGGTTCGCAGGGTATTTATTCATTCTCAACCCCAACTTCAAAATCAGTTGATTTTAGCCTGAGAGTTACCCTATAATTTTAAATCACTAATAAGAGAAATTGTCATGAAAAATAAATATATCACGTTAATAACATGCGCGTTGGTAAGCTTTACGGGCTGTAAAAAATACATTGATGTAAACCACGATCCCAACAGGCCGACAGATGTTAAAGAATCACTGATCCTGGCCCCTGTAGAAGCTGCCATATCACAAAATATCACCGCTGGCGGTAACCTTCCGATAGTATTACAACAATACCTGCAGGTAATTGCTTTAAACCAGGTACCACCGAATTTTGGTACTTACCTCATGTACCATCAGGATATGGATACCGACTGGTATAACTTTTATACGCAGGTAATGAACAACCTTGTTCTGCTAAATAAAAAAGCAGAGGCAGATGGAAACGCAAATTACGCAGCCATATCGAAGATTTTACTGGCTTATACACTTGGCGCAGCTACTGATGTTTGGGGCGATGTTCCGTTTTCAAAAGGTTTTCAGGGTATAGCCAACGTTACACCAACTTACGACAGCCAGGAATCTGTGTATGCGCAAATCCAAACCCTGCTTGACAATGCCATTGCCGACATTGCCAAAAACAGCACCACGGTACCATCTGGCGATGATTTTTACTACGCCGGCGATATGAGTAAATGGAAAAAGGCAGCATATACATTGAAAGCGCGCTATTACATGCACCTCACCAAAGCCCCGGGACATACAGCCGCGGCCCAGGCACAACTTGCCCTTACCGCTCTTGAAAACGGCATGGCAAGTAATGATGATGATATGAAGATGCCTTTTGCTGGCGGTGCCGGTGCCGAAAACCCATGGCAGCAAAACTTTCTGCCGGGTTCAACGCTGGTATTAGCTTCAACGTTTGTTGATGGTTTTGCAGCCAGGAAAGATCCACGCGTATCCAAAATGGTGGCGCCTGCAATTGAAACCGGCCTATATACCGGAAGGATAATCGGCTCGGACGATATTGGTAGTTTGGAATCGTACTCATTAGGAGGCTCTTTCTATGCAAGTACAAGCTCAAATAACTATATTGTTACTTATTCGGAAGCGCTATTTTTAAAGGCCGAAGCTACATTTGTAATATCGGGGGCAACGGCGGCGCAGCCGGTTTATTTGCTGGCCGTTAAATCGCACATGTCAAAATTGGGTATTGCTGATGCAGACGTGGCTACGTACCTGGCTTCAAGAGGAACATTGACCAGTGCTAATGCTATGCAACTCATTATTGAAGAAAAGGTTGTGGCCAACTTCCTGTCGATGGAGAACTACACTGATTGGAGGCGTACAGGTTATCCGGCTTTAACCAAAGTAAAAAATGCCTTGTCGGATATTCCGCGCAGGGTACTGTACCCACAGTCAGAAATGACCTCAAACCCTCAGCCGCAGCAAAACGCCAAGCTTACCGACAGGGTTTGGTGGGATGCTCAATAGGCATTATTTAGCAGGCAATAGGCATGTATTTGACGTTATTGGTTAAAATATGGTTAGTGTCTGCTAAATTGTTAAATAAACGATAATAAGTACTATTTTAACTTTGTGAAAAATAATATACAATGATAACTTTTGATTGGAAAGGCGTACTCCCTGCAGTAACTACTAAATTTACAGATAATGACGAACTTGATTTTGACGCTTTTGATATAAACCTGAACGCCCAGCTCGAAGCTGGTGTTGACGGTTTTATATTAGGAGGCTCATTAGGCGAAGCAAGCGTTTTAAGCGACGACGAAAAATTTGCTTTGCTTGCCCACACTGTTGAGTTTGTTAATGGAAAAGTTCCTGTTATACTGAACATTGCTGAGCAAACTACCAAGGCAGCTGTTGCTTATGCTCAAAAAGCATTTGATAAAGGTGCTGATGGTTTGATGTTGTTACCACCTATGCGTTACAACAGCGAAGCCCGTGAAACAGTTGCTTACCTTACAACTATTGCAAAAAGTACCGAACTGCCAATCATGATCTACAACAACCCTGTTGATTATAAGGTTGAAGTTACCTTAGATATGTTCGCTGAACTTGCTGCTTATGATAATATCCAGGCGGTAAAAGAATCAACCCGCGATATATCAAACGTTACACGTATGATCAACCGCTTTGGCGAAAGGTTCAAGATTTTTACCGGTGTTGATCCGCTGGCTATGGAAAGCCTTGTGATGGGTGCTGACGGCTGGGTTGCCGGTTTGGTTGATGCCTTCCCTAAAGAAACCGTTGCCATTTACCGTTTGATAAAAGCTAAAAGGTATGATGAGGCCCTGGCTATTTACCGTTGGTTTTTACCGGTGCTTGAGCTGGATATCCATCCTAAACTGGTACAATACATTAAACTGGCCGAGGTTGCAACCGGTATTGGTACCGAAAATGTACGTGCGCCGCGCTTGCCGTTAATTGGTGCAGAGCGCGAAAAAGTTCAAAAAATCATCAACGACGCACTTGCTGCAAGGCCCGAATTGCCTGTTGGAAGCTGGGGTAAATTGACAGAGGTAGCGTTATAATATCATATGGCAAGTAAAACTTTCTTTTGTGTTGATGCTCATACTTGCGGTAATCCCGTAAGGCTGGTGGCCGGCGGCGGTCCCACACTAAAAGGCGACAACATGAGCCAGAAACGTCAACACTTTTTAAAGGAGTACGACTGGATCAGGACAGGCCTGATGTTTGAGCCCCGCGGACATGATATGATGTCGGGAAGTATCCTGTATCCGCCTCACGACCCGGAAAACGATGTTGCTGTTTTGTTCATTGAAACCAGCGGTTGTTTACCAATGTGCGGTCACGGAACTATCGGCACCATCACTATAGCTATTGAGGAAGGACTGATCCAGCCTAAAACTCCGGGTATTGTGCGGATGGAAGCTCCTGCAGGTCTGGTATT
Source organism: Mucilaginibacter sp. Mucisp86 (assembly GCF_047324315.1). Lineage (NCBI taxonomy): Bacteria > Pseudomonadati > Bacteroidota > Sphingobacteriia > Sphingobacteriales > Sphingobacteriaceae > Mucilaginibacter > Mucilaginibacter sp. Mucisp86. Next base: position 733,397 of record NZ_CP168503.1, on the reverse strand, counting down.
GATCGAGTACAAGCAGGAGGGCAAAAAGGTAACTTCAGTAAAACTCAGGAACGTGGCCGCATATCTTGCCGCGACTGATTTAGAAGTGGAATGTCCTGACCTTGGCACGCTTACTATCGACGTTTCGTATGGTGGTAACTACTATGCCATTGTTGATCCTCAGCCTAATTTTAAAGGTATCGAACATTATACAGCCGGTCAGCTGATAGCCTGGAGCCAGGTGCTGCGTAAGCGCATTAACGAAAAATACCAGTTTGTGCATCCGCAGGATCCTACTATCAATACCTGTACGCATATCCTTTGGGCAGGAGCAACCTTATCGGCAGATGCAACTGCCCGTAATGCAGTATTTTATGGCGATAAAGCTATCGACAGATCTCCTTGCGGAACCGGTACCTCAGCCCGTATGGCGCAATGGTTTGCCAAAGGTAAACTGAAAGTAGGTGAGCCTTTTATACATGAAAGTATCATCGGCAGTAAGTTTATTGGCAAGGTTGAGGATGTGGTGAAGATCAATGATATCGACGCCATTATACCAAGTGTAGAAGGCTGGGCTAAAGTATATGGTTACAATACCATCAAGATTGATGATGACGATCCTTATGCTCACGGCTTTCAGGTGATATAACTGGAATAGTCTTAAGTCTTGAGTCGTAAGTCTGAAAAGCAACTTTTAACTTACGACTCAGGACTTTCATGTTCCCTCAGGGTCTCTCGCAGAGGACCCTGAGGGTCACCGCTTTCTAAACATCTAACAAGTATTCAGAACAGCGAATCTGTATGGCGTATACATCAGGGTCCTCTTTGAGAGACCCTGATGGGACGTTTAAAAAAGAATTATTAACAAGCTTTCGGCGTTCAGCCTTAGGCTTTTAGCTTAAAATAAAAAATGGCAAAGCTGCTGATAATAGGAGGTGGGATAGTAGGGCTTAGTTCGGCTTATTATTTACAAAAGGCGGGACATGAGGTTACTGTGCTTGATAAAGGCGATATGACCGATAGCTGCTCATACGGAAACGCCGGTATGATAGTGCCAAGCCATTTTATCCCGCTGGCAACGCCGGGTATGGTTTCGCAGGGTATCAAATGGATGTTCAACAGTAAAAGCCCGTTCTATGTAAAGCCGTCCTTAAATCCCGAACTGATTTCCTGGGGATTGAAGTTTTTAAAGAAAGCCAATGCTGTGCATGTTGAAAAATCGGCGGTTCCGTTAACGGAGCTTTCCCTGCTCAGCAAAAAGCTTTATGAAGATTTGAGCAAGGAACCTGGTTTTGATTTCGACCTGGTTGAAAAAGGCATCCTGATGTTTTATAAAACCGAAAAGGCTGGCGAGGAAGAAGCGCACATGGCCGAAAAGGGCAGGGAATTAGGTTTGGATATGGCCGTGCTTAGTGTTGATGATTGCAAAAAGCTGCAGCCAAAGCTTGAGCTTGATGTGTTGGGTGCGGTACATTACCGCTGTGATGCGCACCTTTCGCCCAATAAACTGATGGCCGCATTGATCAAACATCTGAAAGCCGCTGGTGTAAAGTTGCTTACCAATAAAGAGGTAACTAAAATTGAAACCAAAGATGGTAAAGTGAGTAAGGTATTGGCAGGCAATGAAGAGTTTACAGCCGATGAATATATTATCGCTGGCGGCTCATGGTCGCCGGCTATTGGCAGGCTGTTGGGTTTAAAGATCCTGTTGATGCCGGGTAAAGGCTATTCATTTAATGTAAAGGATAACAGCGAAACCATGCACATTCCGGCTTTATTAGCCGAAGCCCGTGTTGCTATTACCCCAATGAATGGCGGCTTGCGTTACGGCGGTACTATGGAGCTTGACAAGATCAACGACCGTATCAACATGAACCGTGTAAAAGGCATTGTAGAATCAGTGCCGAAATACTTCCCGGGTTTAAAACCTGCTGTTCCTGAACAAAAAGATATCTGGTTCGGTTTCCGGCCTTCATCTGCAGATGGATTGCCTTATATTGGCAGGAGTAAACAATATAGCAACCTTACTGTAGCAACCGGACATGGTATGATGGGCTTGAGCCTTGGCGCGGCAACTGGTTTGCTGGCAAACGAAATTATTTCGGGCAAACCAACCTCTATTGATATTAAAGAATTTGCTCCTGAAAGATCTTAATTTAAACAATTGATTACCCTTCCGGCTTGCCGGAAAACGGAACCGCTCATTCACCCCTGATGAGCGGTTTTTTGCGCTAACAGGAGCACGTTTTATTACCTGTATCATAAAAAACAGGTTAAAAAACGGGTTTTCTGCGTAAAATGCATAGTTAGTGTAAAATGTACAATAGTTGTATTGTATACAATTAAAAATATTTTATTCGGCCAAATATTAGCTGTGGTGACTATAATTTTGATTTTAATTGTTTATATAACATTTAATTTACTTTCTATTTATTGGATAAAGATGGGTTTTTCGGTCAATTTTGGTACCTGTATCAACCATAAATTATCAAATATTGCCCGTATTTTATCCTTTTAACTTCATTTGTTAGCAAATTAAGTTAAGTAATTGTAAATTCAACAAGTGATAATCAAGTAGCAGATGAAAGTTTTACAATTTACTATCCCGGTTCCGCACGATAAAAGTGTGATAGCAGAAAAGGTCTGTTTGCCTTACCATTACCCCTACCTGCACCGTCATAAGGAAATTCAGCTCACCTGGATCCAGCAGGGAGAGGGGACTTTGATTGCAGGAAATAACATGCATGATTACTCTGCAGGCGATTTGTTTTTAATCGGCGCAAACCTGCCGCATGTGTTTAAAAGCAACCCCGAATATTTTGCTCCTAATGCCAACAAACAAATCGAAGCGCTTACCATATTTTTTAATCCTGAGGGCGCACTGGCTCCGTTGTTTAATTTGCCCGAGTTAAAGCCAAGCCTCATATTTATGCAGCAGCACCAGCAAGGCTTTAAATTGCCGCATTCTGTTGTTGATAAAGTATCGCAGATCATGATCGCTTTGCAAAAAGCATCAGGGCCTGATCAGTTGATCCAGTTTTTTCATTTGCTTAAAGGGCTTACCAATATCAAGGGTAAACTTGACCCTTTATCAACTTACGGCAACCTGCCGGGCATTACCGAAAATGAAGGGATCAGGATTGGTAATATTTATAACTATATTATGCAGCACTATAGCGAACCCATTACACTTGAGGATGTGGCTAAAGTTGCTTATATGACTCCCGAGTCGTTTTGCAGATATTTCAAAAAGCATACCGGTCATACTTTTATTTCATTTCTGAACGAGATCAGGATCAATGAGGCCTGTAAAAAGCTTATCGCTCATAAGTTTGAAAGTATTAATACGGTAGCTTACAAGTGCGGTTTTAAAAGCATTACCAACTTTAACCGGGTGTTCAAATGCGTAATTGGTAATTCGCCACGGGGCTATCTCGACTCATATAACAACAATCTTATCAGCCTGAACAGGGCTGCCAGCTAATACAACGGCTTTAATCTTTTTACCTCAAACCCAATATATCGTGCTTATTAATACTAAAACAACCATAAAAGGTTTGGCCCTTTATGCCCTTACTTTTGGTGCCCTTACTGCAAATGCGCAAACTGCTCCGGCCGGCAATTTGTATGAGCAAAGCAGCGAAGTAGCCGGTACCATCATCAGGTACGGGCAGGATATGAATGCCATCCGCGACTTTTATTCGCCCTATAACGTTAACGAGCGCGGCGAAGATCAGTACAAACAGGATGTGCTTAACTCGCCCGAACAGCGTAAAAGGTTAATTGAGGTTGATAATGATTACCTGAAGCAACTGGAGCAAACAGACTTTAATGCCCTGAGCATATACGGCAAGGTTGATTATATCTTGCTGAAAAAGCGTATTAACTTTGATCTGAAAGACCTGAAGAAGGAAGAAGGCCTGTACAGCCAGGCCGCCAAATATATTTCATTTGCCGATGAGATATACGCGCTTGAACAAAAACGTCGTCGCGGAACATTTGTGGATGGTGAAAAGATTGCAGGCGATTTGAACAAGATCCTGAAAGAACTTAAAGCCGATACAACAGCGTATCACAAACTTCCATCGGTGGATATGCCGGTGGCTAAAGTAACCAAAGCTGCTTTATTGGGTTTAAAAGGCCGTTTAAAGGACTTTTTTGGTTTCTATAATAAATACGACCCTTCGTTTACCTGGTGGGTGCCTGAACCTTATAAAGCCGTTGATAATGCGTTGGAAAGGTACAGCGAGCTGGCCATAAGCAAAGGAAAGCTGAATACCAGTCAAAAAAGCGATAGCAGCGGAATCAAAGGTGTGCCTATTGGCAGGGAAGAGTTGATAAGCCAATTACAGGCCGAGATGATCCCTTACACGCCCGAAGAGCTTATCAAGCTTGCCAATAAGGAGTTTGCCTGGTGCGATAAGGAAATGCTGAAAGCATCGCAGGAAATGGGTTTTGGCAGCGATTGGAAAAAGGCCCTCGAAAAAGTAAAAAACAGTTATGTGCCGGTAGGTCATCAACCCGAACTAATTGTTAAACTATACAATGATGCCCTTAGCTTTATCAAAGAGCGCGACCTGATCACGATACCGCCGCTTGCCGAAGAAACCTGGGGAATGGTGATGATGTCGCCGCAAAGGCAGTTGGTTAACCCGTTTTTTACCGGTGGCAAGGAGATCAGTATCTCGTACCCAACCAATACCATGCAGTATGACGACAGGCTGATGAGCATGCGCGGCAACAACCCTTACTTTTCGAGGGGCACTGTGCAGCATGAGCTGATCCCCGGTCATAACCTGCAATATTTTATGAACAGTCGCTACAAAGCTTATCGCCAGGATTTCGGGACACCGTTTGCCATTGAAGGCTGGGCTTTATACTGGGAACTGCTGTTGTACGATAAAGGCTTTGCCAAAACTCCTGAAGAGCGGGTAGGTATGCTGTTTTGGCGCATGCACCGTTGCGCCAGGATCATATTCTCGCTCAATTATCATTTAGGCAACTGGACACCACAGCAATGTATCGACTTTTTGGTTGACCGTGTGGGCCATGAACGAGCCAATGCAGAAGGAGAAGTAAGGCGTTCGTTTGAAGGTGGCTACAGTCCGCTTTACCAGGTAGCTTATCTGCTGGGTGGTTTACAACTAACAGAATTGAGGAAAGAACTGGTTGATAGCGGAAAAATGACCTATAAGCAGTTTCACGATGCTGCCATTAAAGAAAACCTGATCCCGGTTGAGATGCTTCGTGCCACACTGACTAACCAGGCTTTAACTAAAGATTTTACAACAAGCTGGAAGTTCTACGACTTCGGAGACAAATAGTTAATAAAACAGCATTAATGGCAAGCTTTATGCTTTCAGCTTTTAGCTAAAAAAAATTATGGAGAACAGCACTTCTTTTAAGCCTTCGTTGCGATTAATGGATGCCACCATGCTGGTGGCGGGCAGTATGATAGGCTCCGGTATTTTTATTGTGAGCGCCGATATTACCCGCAATGTGGGTAGTGCAGGCTGGCTGCTATTTGTTTGGCTCATCACCGGTTTTATGACCCTTACCGCCGCCCTGAGTTACGGCGAACTGAGTGCCATGTTCCCGAGGGCGGGCGGGCAATATGTATACCTGAAGGAAGCTTATAGTCCTTTGGTTGGCTTTTTGTACGGATGGAGTTTTTTTACCGTGATCCAAACGGCTACTATAGCCGCGGTGGGAGTGGCCTTCGCCAAGTTTACCGCGTACCTCATCCCGCAATTAAGTGAAAGCCTTGTTGCTGTCGATCTGGGCTTCGTGACCATATCACCGGCGCAGCTGCTTTCAATTTTGGTGATCGTGTTTTTAACTTATATTAATACCCGTGGCGTTAACAGCGGCAAAATTGTGCAGACTATTTTCACCATGGCCAAGCTGCTGAGCCTGCTGGGTTTAATTGTGTTCGGCCTGTTTTCTTTAAAAGCTTCGGTATGGAATGAGAACTGGAAAAACGCCTGGAGCATGCATAGCCTCAGTGCAAATGGTTCCATCGCTTCATACACTACTATTGCTGCCCTGGGCGCAATAGCATCGGCAATGGTTGGTTCCATATTCAGCAGTGACTCATGGAATAACGTAACTTTTATTGCGGGTGAGATCAAAAATCCGAAAAGAAATATTGGTTTAAGCCTGGCTTTGGGTACGCTGATCGTAACCGTGATTTATATTTTAACCAATGTGATGTATACGGGAGTGCTTTCCCTGCATGATATTGCCAGCGCGGATAAGGACAGGGTAGGTGTGGTGGCTTCGCAACACATCTTTGGCAGTTCGGGTACGGTGATCATTGCATTGCTGATCATGGTATCAACCTTTGGCTGTAACAACGGCCTGATCATGTCGGGTGCAAGGGTTTACTATTCTATGGCTAAAGACAGGCTTTTCTTTAAAAAAGTAGGCACGCTGAATAAAAATTCAGTACCGGGCTTTGGTCTGTGGCTGCAATGCGTTTTTGCATGCCTGTGGAGCCTGAGCGGTAAATACGGCGATCTGCTGGATATGATCTCGTTTGTAGTGGTAGTTTTTTATGTGCTTACGATTATCGGGATTTTTATCCTCCGCAAAAAAATGCCCAATGCCGAGCGGCCTTACAAAGCATTCGGTTACCCGGTGCTGCCGGTTATCTATATCATTATGGGGATAGCTTTTTGCCTGTTGCTCATTAAATACAAACCGGCTTATACCTATCCGGGCCTGATCATTACATTAACCGGCATCCCGGTTTATTACCTGATAGGCGGCAGCAAACAACGCAAAGCCGCTGAACTCCCCGTTGAAAGTTTATAGGCGGGAAAATTCTATTATCTCAATTAATGAAAAAGATCTTATCACTGCTATGGCTTATAACTATTGCCATAGCAGTTTCCGCGCAAAACGGGAATTTTATTAAGCTAAGTACTGCAAAGTTTTCAACTGGTAACGACGCGACCTGGAAAGAAACCGGTTTTAACGATACGGACTGGAAAAATATTAAAGTTGGCGATGTATGGCAGGAGCAGGGCTACCCCGATTATCATGGTTTTGCCTGGTATAGAATCCATGTGGTTATTCCATCATCATTAAAAAAACAATCGGTTTGGGGCGATAGCTTGCGGGTATTCCTTGCCCATGTTAATGATGTTGATGAAACTTATTTTAACGGCAAGCTGATCGGTAAAACAGGCGCTTTCCCTGAAGATAAGGGCGGTTATGTGAGCAAATGGCCTGCGGTGCGTAATTATTGCATAGCAGCAGATGATCCGGCTATTAAATGGGACCAGGAAAATATCATCGCTATTAAAGTTTACGATGGCGGCGGCTCGGGTGGTATTTTTATGGGTGCCCCCTATATCGATATGCTCGAAAAATTTGACGGAATCTTTTTCACCCAAACCGAGATCTGCTTTTTACCCAATGCACAGTCCGTACGCAAATTGACTGTAGGTAATAGTTTTAAAACTAATATCACAGGCAAATTTCATTACCGGATAGTTGACGAGGTTACTCAAAAGACGATTGCCGAAAAAACGGTAAACGCAAACCTGCCGCCATTGGGCAAAGAAACTTATACGCTTACTTTCCCGCATCGTGAGGGTATCAAGCTGTTTTATGAATTTACTGAAGCGGCATCCGGCAAGACTAAAGCTTTTGCCGAGATAGCACCTTACTTGCTTACCCCTAAAGCATCGTTAAAGCCAATGATTAATGGCGCTTCGGTTTTAGGCGTGCATCCCGGTTCGCCGGTACTTTATAAAATTGCTGCAAGTGGGCAAAGGCCGTTAAACTATACCGTTAAAAATCTGCCGCAGGGCTTAGTGCTTGATAATAAAACAGGTATTATAACCGGTGTAGCACCTGAAGCGGGAGATTACAAAGTATCTGTTTCGGTAAGCAATAATTTAGGAAGAAGCGAACGCGTATTGACCATTAAATCGGGCAAACTGTTGGCGCTTACCCCGCCCATGGGCTGGAACAGTTGGAACTGCTGGGGACTAAACGTAAGCGACGAAAAGGTAAGGCTTTCGGCCAGGGCTATGGTAGATAAAGGGCTCACCGAATATGGCTGGAACTACATCAATGTGGATGATGGCTGGCAGGCACCGGCAAGACAACCAAACGGAGAAATAGCGCCTAATGAAAAGTTTCCGGATATGAAAGCGTTGGGAGCTCATCTGCATCAGCAAGGCTTAAAATTTGGTATTTATTCATCGCCGGGAGCTAAAACCTGTGGAGGATACCTGGGTTCGTTAGGGCACGAGGGACAGGATGCCGCCACTTATTTTAACTGGGGTGTTGATTATTTAAAATACGACCTGTGCAGTTATTCGGATCAAACGGCTGGTGATACCACATTGTTCGCACAGCAAAAACCGTACATGGTAATGCGCGATGAACTGGCGAAACAACAGCGTGACATCGTTTACAGCATTTGCCAGTACGGCATAAAAGAAGTTTGGAAATGGGGTGCGCAAATGAACGGCAACCTGTGGCGCACTACTGAGGATATTACCGATACCTGGGAAAGTTTGTATGGGATTGGCTTCAGTCAAACCAATAATGCGGCCTATGCCGGGCCCGGAGGATGGAACGATCCTGATATGCTCATTTTAGGCAGGGTAGGCTGGGGCGAAAACCTGCACCAAACCAATTTGACGCCTTATGAGCAGTATACCCACATGAGCTTATGGAGCCTGTTATCGGCACCGCTGCTTATTGGCTGCGATATGGATAAGCTTGATGATTTTACCCTTAACCTGTTAAAAAACCGTGAGGTTATAGCTATTGATCAGGATGTGGCTGGCAAGCAGGCCTTGCGGGTAATTAATAATAAACAGATCCAGGTTTGGGTTAAGCAACTGGCAGATGGCAGCAAAGCTATAGGTATTTTCAATCTTGGTGAAAAATATTCGAAGTATACGCTTGATTTTAAGAATATCCATATAGGCAAGGTTAAAATAGTGCGGGATCTCTGGCAGCAAAAAGATATCGCCAAAAATATTGCTGCTGTGACTTGTAACATCCCGCCGCATGGGGTAAGGTTTTATAAATTGATGTAAACAAGACGTTTGCCTATGTGTTGAGTACTTAATCGCTTGACCGTTTTTTAATCTGTTTTGAAGTTGCGCTTTAGAAATAAGATAAAATCCTGCTATAACTGGTTAGGAATCTTCAGTACACATCATAAAAGGTTAAATATATTTGCTCTCGCATATTAATGGCGTAAGCCGTTCATTTTTTAATAAAATATCTGCCATGGCTAACAACTTCAAAGAAGAAAGCACCGAAGAAATAAATATCATCATGCAGCAATCGCAAAGCGCGTTTGAGGCTTATCAAAAAACAAGTGCCGAACAAAAGGCCCTGTTTTTAGAAGCTATTGCTGATGAAATAGAAGCAATAGGCGATGCCCTGCTTCAAAAAGCAGCTGAAGAAACTAATCTTCCGTTACCCCGTTTAACCGGCGAGCGCGCCCGTACAACCGGCCAGCTGCGCATGTTTGCAGGCATGCTGCGCGAAGGAAGCTGGGTTGAAGCGAGTATTGATACTGCCTTGCCAAACAGAACACCGTTGCCCCGTCCGGATCTCCGCAAGATGCTTGTTCCGCTGGGACCGGTAGTTGTTTTTGGTGCGAGTAACTTTCCGTTTGCCTATTCAACCGCAGGTGGCGATACGGCAAGTGCGCTGGGTGCAGGTTGTTCGGTAGTGGTAAAAGCTCACCCCGCTCATGCCGAAACTTCTGAAATGGTTTATCAGGCTATCAAAAAAGCAATAGTGAGCAGTAATATGCCTGAACATGTTTTCCAGCATGTACACGGTACTTCGTTTGAAAGTGGTAAAGCATTGGTTCAGGCAGATGATACCGCTGCAGTTGGCTTTACAGGCTCAACTGTTGGCGGCCTGGCCCTGCTTCAGTATTCATCGGAGCGTAAAAAGCCTATCCCTGTATTTTCAGAAATGGGCAGCATCAACCCTGTTATATTTTTACCGGATACTTTAAACAAAAACGCCGCCGACCTGGCTGCGCAATATGCAGGTTCCATTACTTTAGGCGTTGGTCAGTTTTGTACCAATCCCGGCTTAATGCTGGCTGTTGAGGGTGAAGGCCTGGATAATTTCTATAAGCTATTGGGTAATGGTATTGAAGGTGTTAAACCTGCCAAAATGCTGCATGCCGGCATTCATTCGGCTTATGAGAAAAAGAGCCATGCGGCTTTGGAGCAGAGCGGTGTTACCAGCGTTGTGAAATCAGCTACTGAAGCCATCGACATCGAAGCTCAACCAACCATAGCACTGGTAAGCGCCGAAACTTTCCTTGAAAATCACTTATTGCACGAGGAGGTGTTTGGCCCATATTCATTAATGGTAGTTTGTAAAGACGAACAGGAACTGATCAAAGTATTAAAATCAGTATCAGGCCAGCTTACTACTACAGTAATGGGTACCGATGAGGATTTTGCAGGGCATTCAAACCTGTTACAATTACTGCCTTCAATTGCAGGTAGGGTACTGTTTAACGGCGTACCAACCGGTGTTGAGGTTTGCGCCAGCATGGTACATGGCGGACCGTTCCCGGCCACTACCGATAGCCGTTTTACCGCGGTAGGTATCAATGCAGCTAAACGTTGGGTGCGCCCGGTTTGCTACCAAAACTGCCCGGACGCGTTGTTGCCATTGGCATTACAACAAGCCAATCCAATAAACATCTGGCGCTTATTTGATGGCGAATGGAAAAAATAGTGAGCCGTTAAACATCATCAGATAATCAAATTTCAATTATACTTGCACATGCCGGTTCCTCAACAGAGCCGGCATGTTTAATTTTGCATTATGAAACTTCAACTTTTTGATCAGCAGGTTTACGTACAGCGCCGCAATGTTTTAAAACAAAGCATGGGCAGTAATGGCATCATCGTTTTGTTAGGGAACGAGGAGAGCAGCATGAACTATAAAGACAATACTTATCTGTTCAGGCAGGATAGCAGCTTTCTATATTACTTTGGGCTTGATGTAGTCGGCCTGGCGGCTATTATTGATACCGATACCGGCGAAGAAGTGATCTTCGGTAACGATCTCACCATTGATGATATTATCTGGACAGGAACACTTCCCTCGGTTGGGGAAATGGCCACGCTGGTTGGCGTTTCACAAACCAGGCCTTATGCCGAAATCAAACATTACATTCATAAAGCAGTTACCGGTAGTCGCCCGGTTCATATCCTGCCGCCTTATCGCCCCGAAAATAAGATCAAGCTGGCCGATTGGCTAAATACCAGTCTGGAAGATGTTGCCGGTCGCGTTTCATTACAGTTGGTAAAAGCTGTGATAGCTCAAAGAGTGATCAAAACCCCGCTGGAGGTTGCCGAAATAGAAAAGGCTGTATCCATCAGCGTTGATATGGAACTTGCCGTAATGAAATATGCCCGCCCCGGTATCAGGGAATACGAGTTGGTTGCCAAAGCACATGAAGTGGCGATTGCTAATGATTCACGTTTGGGATATCCGGCTATCATCACCAAACATGGCCAAACTTTGCATACGCATTATTACGGCAATGTTTTGGAAGATGGCGATATGGTACTAAGCGATATCGGCGCCGAGAATGCTATGCACTATGGCGGCGACCTTACCCGTACATTCCCGGTAGGTAAGCAGTTCAGCACCCGCCAAAGGGAGTTGTATGATGTGGTGTTAAATTCCATGGATCATGCCATCGGTATGCTTAAGCCAGGCGTCCGCTACAAAGATGTACATATCCAGGCCTGCCAGAAACTGGCAGAAGGCCTTAAACAGGTAAACCTGATGAAAGGCGACCCGGTCGAGGCCGTTGCGGCCGGCGCTCACGCCATGTTTTTTCAATGCGGCTTAGGCCACATGCTGGGCATGGATACCCATGATATGGAAGACCTGGGCGAGCAATACGTTGGCTATACAGATACTTTGAAAAAGGAAACCGTCTTTGGTTTAAAATCATTAAGACTGGGCCGTGAGCTGGAAGCAGGTTATGTGCTTACTGTTGAGCCGGGTATCTATATTATCCCTGAGCTGATAGACCGCTGGCAGGCCGAAAAGAAATTCAGCGAGTTTATTAATTACGATGTGCTGAATACCTACCGCGATTTCGGCGGCATCCGTATTGAGGATAACTTTTTAATAACCGATACCGGCAGCCAGTTATTGGGTAAATATCTACCTAAAACAAGGCAGGAAATTGAGGCGTTAAGAGGATAGTTTAGTAGTGCATAGTCTACCCATATCTTTTAAATATTATGACGAATAAAAGAAGATGTCATTTCGAACGAACCAGTTTGGGAATGTGCGGGCGCGGTGAGGAGAAATCCTATACATCCAGCTCTAAACCATGTACGACGGTTATACAGGGCGTATAAGATTTCTCTTTCGCCCTCAGGCGCTATAGCCACCTCTGCTCTATCGAAATGACATTTTCTTTTAATAAAAAGATTTGGGTACAAGATAGACTTACAGGTGCTTACTGTTTTACGGTGATTACTTGCTCCTTTAATAACGAAACAAATCGGCCCGCATCTGCAAAGATGCGGGCCGATTTTGCTAAATGCCTGCTATGATGTGTTAATTTATGGAAACATCATTTGGCCAATGTTGGGTACTTTTACGCAACACTATAACTTATGGCAAGGTACCACCAATATTTACTGTTAACTGTTTTGTTAGCAGCTGCGGGCAAATCAGCGGATGCACAACAAACAAAAACTACACCTTATTATCCCACCCATGCTGAAGTGCTGCAAAACTATAAAGCAGCCGATGCACTTGACTCTGCATTAAAAAAGGTACCGTATGTTACCAACGTGCGACCTAACTGGCAGACCGGTGGCAATCAATTCTGGTACAGTAAAAGAATTGCCAATAACCAAACAGCTTACATTGTTGTTGAACCCGTAAAAGGGACTAAGAAAACGTTGTTTGAAAGCGGACAGCTAAGCCCGGAGGTAAGCAAAATAACAGGCAAAACCATAAAAGACGGCAGCTTTAAAATTGACGATATGTTTTTAAGTGCCGATAAAAAGCAGGCCACTTTTAAAACAAGCAATACCTGGCTTAAGTGTGATCTGGCCTCGCTTCAATGCAGTAAAACTACCGATACCGTACACCAAAGTTATGATAACGATAAACCTTTGCAGGTACGCCATTACCGCTGGGAAGGTATGACCGCCGATTCCGTATCGCCGGATAAACAATGGTCGGCTTTTGTAAAAGGTGGTAATATCATTGTTAAATCGCTTAAAGGTTCAACCGAGATCAAATTAACTACGGATGGCAATTTAGATAAGCCTTACGGCGAACTTAGCTGGTCGCCGGATAGTAAGCACCTGGTAGGGTATCGCATCGATCCCCAAAAAACAAAAGAGGTTTATTACCTGCTAAGCTCGGTACCGGGGACTACGCGTGCAGTGCTGAAATCGCATGAGTACGATCAGCCGGGCGATGAGTTTACCTCGTACCAGCAATATATATTCAACATCGCCGATAAAAGCGCTATAAAAACCGATGCCGAAAAGATCGATTTTTTTGGTGCACCGCAACTACATTGGCGCGATGGCAACAGCCGCTACTTTACCTATGAAAAGGCCGATCGCGGGCATCAGCGTTTCAGGGTTATTGAGGTAGATATTACCAACGGCAAAACCCGTAACATCATTGATGAAAAAACCAATACTTTCATTTACGAACAACGGATCTTCACTTATTACAGCGCTAAAACACATGAGATAGTCTGGGTTACCGAAAAAGACGGATGGCGTCATATTTACCTTGTTGATGAACTTACCGGTAAAGAAAAACTGGTAACCAAAGGTGATTGGGTGGTGCGCGATGTTGACAGCGTTGATGTTAAGAAAAGGCAGATCTGGTTTAAAGGCAGCGGTAAAAATGAAGGTGAGGACCCTTACTTTATGCACTACTACCGGATAGGTTTTGATGGTAAAAACCTTACCGACCTTACGCCGGAAAAAGGTAACCATAGCGTAACATTCTCACCTGATAGAAAATATTATATCGATACTTATTCGGAAGTAAACATCGCTCCCAAAATAGTGATTAAAAACACTGCCGATCTGAAAATAATTATGGAACTGGAGCACACTGATTTGACAGGTCTTTTAGCTACCGGAGTAAAACTCCCTGAGGTATTTGTTGCGAAAGCGAGGGACGGTAAAACAGATATCTGGGGTGTGGTTTACCGCCCTGCCTATATGGATCCTAACAAAAGATATCCCGTAATTGAAAATATTTATGCTGGTCCGCAGGATTCATTTGTGCCTAAAAGTTTTTCGGCTGTAAACGAGATGCAAAGCATTGCCCAATTAGGTTTTATTGTGGTACAGATGGACGGCATGGGAACAGCCAACCGCTCCAAAGCATTTCATGATGTATGCTGGCATAACCTTGCCGATGCCGGTTTTGCCGACCGTATCTTATGGATGCAGGCGCTTGCGGCCAAATATCCACAGGTTGATATCAGCAGGATAGGCGTTTATGGCACATCGGCTGGTGGGCAAAACTCTGCAGGTGCATTGCTGTTCCACCCTGAATTTTATAAGGCTGCGGTATCTGCCTGTGGCTGTCATGATAACCGGATAGATAAACAGTGGTGGAACGAACAATGGATGGGCTACCCCGTTGGGCCGCATTATGAACAGCAATCAAACATTACCAATGCCGCTAAATTGCAGGGCGACCTGATGCTGATTGTTGGCGAGGCCGATAACAATGTACCTCCTGAGTCGACTTTCCGTTTTGCGGATGCGCTGATCAAAAACAATAAAATGTTTGATCTGCTGGTGGTACCGGGCATGGGCCATAGTGATGGCGGTCCGTATGGCCGTAAAAAGAAACGCGACTTTTTTGTAAAGCACCTGCTTAACGCCGAGCCGCCTGCAAGGAATACAGATGAATTGGCGCATAATTAAATCATATTAGGTAGAGAACAGGATGCGTAAATTTCAGCTAACAGTGTTTCTTTCATGGTGTTTCTGCATGGCAGCACTAACCGGCTATGCGCAGCAAGAGTCGGCCACAGCTCCGGGCAATGGCAATCCCATCATCCCCGGTTACTTTGCCGACCCAACCGTGAGGAAATTTGGCGATACCTATTACATTTACGCAACTACTGATGGTAACGGCGGCGGACATGGCCCTTCGCAAGTGTGGACATCCAAAGATTTTGTGAACTGGACCATGCATGATATGAACTGGCCTACCTCCAATTACTACTGGGCTCCTGATGTCATTAACGGCAACGACGGCAAGTATTACATGTACTACTGCCAGCCGGTTGATATTTATGGGGCGTCATCAACAAGCCCTACAGGGCCGTGGACACCCTTGCTGCCTGATGGCAAATCAATAATCCCCAATTATTTTATTCCCGGAGTGATTACGCTGGATGGGCAAACTTTTAAAGATGACGATGGCAAAATCTATATGTTTTGGGGCACCTGGGGCATCTATCCAGACCACGGTTGCGGTGTAGGTTTGTTAAATCCGGATATGCACACTTTCGCCAAAACGGCAAAGATCCCCAATACCATCGCCAAAGATTTTTTTGAAGCACCTTTCATGTTTAAACGGAAAGGCATCTATTATTTCACCTACTCATCTGGCCTTTGCGAAGACTCCACCTACAGGGTGCAATATGCTATCAGCAAAACCGGGCCGATGGGGCCATTTGAATTTGGTAAAAATAACCCGGTGCTGAGCACTAATAGTGATGGAACTATCCACGGGCCGGGCCATGAGTCGGTAGTACAGGTTGGTGATGATTTTTACATGGTATATCACCGGCACAACAACCCGCACTCCAACGGGGGCTATCACCGGCAGGTTTGTGCGGATAAAATCGTGTTTGATGCGGATGGCAATATCGAGAAAGTTGTTCCAACCCATCTTGGCGTTGGCTTATTAGGAAAAAGTACTATTAATACTCTCGATGAGGCTTATCAGAAAAAGGTAACCGCTTCATCTTACTATAATGAGAATTATAAACCCTCTTTCGCGGTTGATAATAATAATGGTACATTATGGAAACCGGCCGATAACGGCGCTAAACCCGTATGGCTTACCATTGATTTGGGAGCTATGAAAACAGTACAACAAGTATTAACCCAGTTCGAATATGCCACCTGGTATTATCAATACTTAATTGAATCATCAGCAGATGGGAAAAGTTGGCAGGTGTTTTCTGACAGGAGAGAAAATCAACAGCACGGCTCGCCGATGGTAGATTCCGGGAATGCTAAAGCGCGGTTCATCCGGTTAACGATTACCGGGACAGAATACCCCGGTTTGTATAAGGCAGTTTGGAATGTGAAAGTTTATGGTGAACGGGTAGTAACGGGAACTACCGCTGATGCTAACAAAGAAGAATTATCTAAAACTATCTCCCCCAAAATTGGAAAAACTATAAAGGAAGGTAAAGACGGTTTATTAGTAAACCTCGATGCCGCCAACTTCCAGGCGGGCGAAGCACTAACTCAATGGACTAATAACGGCAAATTGGGCGGCAATTTTACAGCAACAGGCAAGCCTCCGGTTGTTGATATCATCGCCGGTAAAAAGGCATTGGTATTTAATGGTACACAAGCGCTTCAATCATCAGTTGTGGTGCCCCGCTCGCTTGCGGGTGATAACAGCTATACGGTATCATATGAAGTTTATGCTGATCAGATTAAAGATGAAAATCCAATATTAAGCTGGACAAACGGCGAATCGGATCATCGCAGTGCTACTTTTGGTTTCGGCAGTAACCGCACGGCCGGTGCGGTACAGCATTTCGGTGTTTCCGATTTCCAATACAAAACAATGCCTGCTGCCGGGAAATGGCACAAGGTAGTAATTACTTTTGATGGCTCGTTTGAAAAATTATTTGTTGATGGCGAACTGAACAATACAGAAAATAAGATGCTGTTTTTGCAGCCGGCAGATAAGTTTATCATCGGTGCTAAAACAAACCGTTCTGCATATTTTTCGGGTGCAATCTCATCCCTCAAAATTTACGACAGGCCGCTGGCTGATAGTGTAATAAAACAATGGGCTTTACATCCCGAAAAGTCAGATATCGCTGTTTACCTCGATGCCTCAAAACTTAACTATGGCCCGCTTCAAAAATGGGCAAATAACGGCGATGCGGGTGGGGCTTTCCTATCTGCTGACGGACGAGGCGCGGAATTAACGGATGTTAAAGGGAAGGTAGCTGTTAATTTTACGGGTAAAAGCCCACTTGTATTTAAGAACGATCTTTCGGTCAACAGCAAAGATGGTTACAGCATAGCTTTAAATGTTTATCAAAGCACATCTGCCCAAAACGGTTCGATACTGAAATCACAATCGTCTAAAGAGCCTTTGATCAATGCCGGTAAATATTTAGGTGCGGGCCAATGGCACTATATCATCAAAACAGTAAGCGGAAGTACAGCTAAACAATATGTGGATGGTAAATTGATTTCAACCTCAGCAAAAGCCGGTAACCTTGCAGGTAGTTTGTTGCTGGGTGATGGCTTTAAAGGCGCTATAGGTGGTCTCGTTGTTTATAAGCATAGCTTATCACCAACTGAGGTTAAACAATTGAGCATTGATTGGAAACAAAACTATCACTCACCTGTAGCCGGATCGTTAACTTTTAAAGTGGTTCCCAAAGCCGTAACGCCAGATATGGTTGAAATGCAGGCCCCTGAATATGCTTCAGTACAATCAAATCTTCAGTACGATTTTATTAATGAGGTGGATAGCAGCAAATCAAGCGGCTGGCAGGCTGATCCGCATTATATCAACTACGGGCTTACAGCCGATAAAAATTATACTTACTCATTTAAAGTAAAAGATAATTACGGTAACGTAAGCTTAAAAGCAAAAGCGTTGCCTGTGAGTACATCATCAGCATCGTTTCATGTCGTTAAAGATCAGTTTACGGTTAACAGAGACTTTGCCGATGACGGTACCGCAGGCACTATATGGGATGGAGTAATTAACAGTCCTGATAAACAAGAGTATAAAATACTTAGCAGTGATAATAGGCTCACACTGGAGTCAAAAGGCTCAAACTGGGATGGGAATTTGCCTTACGGCCCGTTTTTGTACAATAATGTTTCGGGAGATTTTGTGGCCGAAGTAGAAGTTGCTGATGTGAGCGGCCTTAAAGAAAAAAAGGTAGCCGGTAACAGCGATATGGGCTTGATGGTACGGAAAGCCAAACAACCCGGCGCTGAAGGCAGCGAAAACCTGATCCAGAATAGTATTTTCCCGGCCTGGAATTGCGGAAACATGCTTACCAATTATAAAACCGGCGACCGGATGCAAACCAATACACAAACCGGCTGGAATTATAACCGCTACTTACAGATCCAAAAATCGGGCGACATGTTTTACATCAGGAGCAGCAACGATGCCGTACATTGGGCTGATCTGCCCGGAAGCCCGGTGTCAAGACCTGATTTAAATGGCGGTGCTTTGCAAATCGGCCTTTATCACAGTACCTATGGGCCGCATCGTTCATATGTTAAATTCTCCAATTTTAAACTCATCTCAAAGAAATAAGCGACGCAAAATAAAGGTTCATCGATAACATCGAACACTTTATCGACACATAACACTTCTTAACAGCGCCTTCATTCATATTTGATCATTGTTTAACCACACAATCAATAATCATTATATGAAATCATTCTGACTTAACTAATTCTTAATTAATTGTCGAATGAGATCGTCTGTTCCAATAACAGGATTGCTGCTGCTGATGCTCAGCGCCTGCCAGCCAAGTATTTATAATACACCCAAAACACGCGCTGTTTCAGTAAAACGGCTTATCCCGCCGCTGGGAATGGTTTACATTCCGTCGGGAACGTTCATGTACAAAATGCTGAACGATGACAAGGCCGAACAGCGCAAGGTAAGCGTTAGCGCGTTTTTTATTGATAAAACCGAAGTAACCAATAAGCAGTACCAGGCCTTTGTAAACTGGGTTGCCGATTCGGTAGCTGTTACCGACTATCTCCATGACGACTCCTTTTTTATGCCTGCAACAGGCGCAACCGTAGGAAGCACGGGTAAAGAGCAGCGGTTGATAGACTGGAGCAAGATTAACAAGATTTCCCCCCTCTGGAAAAAGGCCCCGCCCGAAGTTAAAGAGAAGCTGGCTCCGATGATGACGATGATTAACGGCGTGCGGGTGCCTAATCCGGAGCTTGTTGTTTACCGGTTTTACTACATCAGGATGGATGGCGTTAAAAATAATGAGTACATGATGGATACCGTAGGCGTTTATCATCATGAAGCGGTATGGTCGGCAGATTTTCCTAATGCCCAGATGACCGTGATGGATGCCAATTATTTCACCAACAAAATTTATGAGTATAACCCGGTTGTTGGGGTAACCTGGAAACAGGCCAGGGCTTATGCCGACTGGCGCGGTACGCAGCTCAGGCTCATGATCAAGAACAATCCTAACCTGCGTAATTTCAAGCTCAGCTTTAGTTTGCCTACCGAGGCACAATGGCAATTTGCCGCCGAAGCAAAGCTTAGCCCTAATGACACTACGGATCATACGGTAAAAACCACCATTGATAAGGCCACAGGTAAGGAGCAGCTTTCCCTCAATTTTAAACAGGGTGAAGGCAGTTATGCCAGCGATGGCTCGACATTTACGCTGCCCGTTACTTCATACACACCCAATGCCTTTGGTATTTACAACATGGCCGGCAATGTATCCGAATGGACACTTGACGCTTACAGCCCTTCCTCATCACAACTGGTGAATGACCTGAACCCGGCTTTGCTGTATGACGCAACCAGCAAGGATGCCATGCTGATGCGCCGCAAGGTAGTGCGCGGGGGCTCATGGAAGGATAACGGTGAAATGCTGAACACCGATACCCGCAGCTTTGAGGACCAGGAAGCCGCACATTCCTACATCGGTTTCCGCTGTGTGATGTCTGCCTTTGAGCTCACCGGTGAGCAGGTTAAAACCAGGAAATACACTAAAAAGTAACAATCATGAACATGTTGAAAAAAGTAACTGCAGTAGTCCTACTGCTTATGGGGACCTGCATTCATAAAAATTTCGCTCAGGCTCTGCCGGATAGCGCCGTGACCGATACGCTGCCCTCATTTGATAGCTATTTGCAAAAGGCCGATCTGAGCCAGGCGAGGCCATTTCCTTATCCTAAAACCAATCCGGCAAACATCAGGATGTACGCCAGGATCTGGCGGGTTATTGACCTGGCCGATAGTGCGAACGCCATCCTGACTATACCCGGCCATTCATTGATGGAAGCCATCATGAAAGGATTAATGAAAGGCAAGCTTACACCTTATGAAAAGGATGATTTTAAAACGAAGCTGACCGCCAAACAGGGATCTATGCGCTTTACCGATTCGGTACTGGTGCCCAAGTTTGATAAGGATGGCAACCAGATCTCATCAAAAATGGTGCTAAACGATTTCAACCCCGACAGGATAACCCGCTTCAGGATCGAGGAAGATGTTTATTTCGACAGGCAGCGGGGCAAGGTGGATACCCGCATAGTGGGCCTTGCGCCGATGATGAATATTACCGGCTCTGCCGATTTGCCTGCAAATATGTCGTCGGCACCGGCATTCTGGCTCTACTTCCCGCAGTTACGCTTCGCGTTGGTGCAGGAGGATGTGAGCGAGCCCGATAAAGGAATTTTTGATGTTACGCTCGATGACGTTTTTATGCAGCAAAAGTTTTCGGCCTACCTCATCAGGCAATTTTCGCCCGGCAATGTCGAAAGCGGGCAGCTTGACCCCGGCAGCCCCGAGGCGCTTAAGCTGCAGCAAAAAATTGCCGACCTGAAGAAAAACATCTGGAAAAATCCCCGGGGAATTAATGATAAGAACCTGGTAAATCAAACTCAAAATAATAAGGAGGAAAAGCCATGACAACGCAAGTAAGATTGTTGAAAGACTTTATCTGGTGGATGCTGTTTGTAGGTTTTTTGGGCTACTGCGGCAGGGCAAGCGCACAGGTATTGCCCGAGTATAGCGCCTTCCCCAAAAACTCAATAGGCCTGCAATTGGGTACACAGGGCATAGGCATCCAGGGAACATCAGCCTTTGGCAGGATGTTTAACGCCCGCATAGGCTTTAACACTGTGCCCGACATTACCGTGCAATACAATGGCCGCGACCTTAACCTCAACCGCACATCGGTTTATGGCATTGTTGACTGGCAGCCGATGTATGGTAATACCGATTGGCTTTCCCGCAAATGGTATGTTTCGGCCGGGATCAGCTACTATTTTAACAATACGCTGTACCGGGAAGGGATAGGCGCAGTACCCAATTATTATATCTACATGTCAAAGCTGCGGCCTTATATAGGTACAGGCCTCGGCAATATGCGGTTAAGCCACAGCATTGGCCTCCGTACAGATTTTGGGTTTTTTATTCCCACAAGTTCGGCCACATCAACCTATGATGATAAGGCCCAAAAGGTGAGTAGCGGCTTGCGCGGATTATTGCCGGGGATGAATGCCGCAGTTACCCTTTACTACCGATTTTAATTGATTAACCCTTAAATATTTATAAGATGAAAAAGTTCAAATTCAACTGGCTGCACGTAGCCATATCATGGGGCGCCAGTATCGTAATTCTTGGCGCTATGTTTAAAATTAACCACTGGGGAGGCCAGGCAGGTACCTATATGATAGGCCTGGGACTTACGGTAGAAGCAATGCTGTTTTTTACCCTTGGTTTTTTTCCCCCGGCACAGGAACCCGAATGGGAAAGGGTATACCCCGAACTGGCTGTTGATTACGATGGCGGGCCGGTAAATAAGTCGCGGATGATGCCTGCTGCAGGCGGCCAAACCGCTGCACTTGATAAACTTTTAACCGATGCTGATTTGAACGAGCTAAGCATCAGCAGGCTTGGCGAAGGCCTGAAAGTGTTTGCCGAAAAGGTTGACCGCATTAATACCATTGCCGATGTTTCATTAGGTACCGATGAGTTTTCAGTAAAGCTAAAACAGGCGGCATCTAAATTCGATTTGTTTGGGATAGCTTTTGAGCGGGCAACATCGGGCCTGTCGGCTATAGCTGATAGCCGGGCCGATACTAATGCTTACCAATTGCAGGTAGCAAAGCTTACCGGCAACCTGGTACAGCTCAATGCCCTTTACGAGTCGGAACTGAAGGGAGCGGATGAAAACCTGAAACAGGTAAATAATTTTTACCACGGGCTAAGCAAAACGCTGCAAAACCTCAATGAATCGGCCGATGACAGCAGGCAGTTTAAGGACGAGGTTAACAAGCTGGCCAAAAATATATCGGCATTAAATGTTTTTTATGCCAATATGCTTTCGGCTATGAACCAGCCCCGCATGTAATTGCAGGGGCTGGTATTAATGGTTTAGTGTAAATTTTAATCAGATAAAGAAATGGCTATTGCAGGAAAGGAAACCACCAGGCAAAAGATGATCAATATCATGTACCTGGTGCTGTTGGCAATGCTGGCGTTAAATGTGTCTTCTTCTATTTTAGATGCCTTTAAAACCATCAACGATAGCTTAACCGCTTCGGCGGCTAACGTTGGTAATTCGGTGCAGCAATTGTTCACCGCTTTTGAACAAACCCGGCTTAAAGAATCGCCCGAAAGGGCAGCGCCTATCTATCAAAAGGCGAAAGCCGCCCAAAGGGTAAGCGCGGAATTAAATGATCTCATTACAAAGATCAAAAATGAGCTGATCGCTCAAAGTTCGGGCTATGATGAGCTTACCGGCGATTTAAAAGAACGTGATAACCTGGATATAGGTTATAACGTGATGATCAACAAAAAACGGGCTAAGGCGCTCAAAGAGAAGATCAATGATACCCGCGAAAAGCTGAAACTGTTGCTTGGTAAAGAGGACAGCAGTTCAGTATCATTTACCTTGAATGCCACTGATCCGGTTAAACATAACGGAAGCGCTAAAACCTGGGAGGAGCTGAATTTTGGCGAAGGTGTACCCTTAACGGCCGATTTTACCATACTTTCAAAAATACAGGCTGATAACAAAAATGCCGAATCGGAAGTGGTGAAAAAGATCCTGGGTAAAATGGACAGGGCTATCGTGAACCTGGATAAATTTGAAGCCGTAGCTGTAGCACCAACTTCATACCTCATCCAGGGACAACCTTACAAGGCCCAGGTTTTTTTAACCGCCTACGACTCCCGGTCGACTCCGCAAATGGAGGTTGGCGGCAGCCCGATCAGTGTTACCGATGGCAGGGGAGTATATAATGCCTCTACCAGCCGGGAAGGTGTTTTTAGTTGGAAGGGTACCATCAAAGTAAAACAAACAGATGGTAGTATAAAAACCTACACTACCCCAGAGCAGCAGTATATGGTTGCCCGGCCGTCGGCAGTGGTATCGCCGGATAAGATGAATGTTTTTTATATCGGCGTGGATAACCCGGTATCGGTATCGGTGCCCGGAATCCCCTCAAAAAATATCAGGATCGGTATTTCGGCAGGTTCATTAAATGGTACTTCGGGCAAGTATGTGGCGAGGGTAACCAGTCCGGGTATGGTAACCGTAACAGTATCAGCAGAGATCTTCCCCGGCAAAACCGAGGTGCTGAGCCGTACGCAGTTCAGGGCTAAACGAATCCCTGATCCCGTCGCCAAATTTTCGGGAAGATCAGGCGGAGGTGTGCCAACTGTGGCTTTAAAAGCGCAGGACGCCATTTATGCCACGCTGGATAATTTTGATTTTGATGCCCGCTTTAAAATAACCCGCTTCAGTTTGATCATAGCAAACCCGCGTGAGAGTGCCTCGGTGCAGGTTACATCAGGGAATGCTTTAAGCAACGAAATGCAGGCTTCGTTAAGCAGTATCAAACCTGGCTCGCACGTGATTTTTGATAACATTATTGCGGTTGGGCCTGATGGTGCGCCGCGGCAGCTGGCACCGGTGGCCTTAACAGCTAATTGATTTAGGAGCTTAAAGCGAAAAGTCGAAGGCTTAAAGCTTAATTGTGTTGTGCGAAATTGTATATAATAGGTTAGCTTTTAGCTTTAAGCCTTCCGCTTTAAGCTCTTAAATAAAAACAAGTAAGCCATGTTTAATTAAAAACATGGCTTACCAACAGCGCTATAGTCAAATATATTAGTGGATAGGCAGGGCTTTAACAAATGTACCCGACGCGTTAAAAATTAAAGCGTATTTGGTATTGTTAGATGTAATGAACACAACGTAGCCTTGTAAAGTACCCCCGGGGCTTTCTGAAAATGCTTTGTCAAACACGTAGCCCGGATAAGTGGCAGTTAGATAAGTGGTAATGGCAGCCGGTAAGTTGGCCTCTGTTACTGCAGCATGTTTTAAATCGTGTTTTTCTATCTGGATACGTTTCACCAGCTTGCCGGTTGCGGTAACAGCAGTTGAGTAAAGCACGCCGTTTTTGCTGATCAATATGTATACATCGTCATGGGCGATAGAAGCGTGCAATAAGGTATCGGTTGGATAAGTTGTTGAAAAATAGCTACTCACAGCAGTAGGAAGGGCCGAAATAGCGATGGTATCGCGGTGTTTACCGTCACGGTCATCAAAGAAACCGCCTAAATGCCATCCTGGTCCTTTAAGGTCAACACCTTCGCGTTGTTCAAGGGCGCTTACAAACGTACCGTCGGCGGTAAATTTGAGGCCAACTAAAGCACTGTTGTACTTGATAACAACAATGTAGTTAACAACGGTACTTGCGCTATCAATAGCATAAGCCTTTTTAAATGTATAGCCGCTATAATTAGCTGTAAGGTAAGTGCCAATTGCGGTGGGCAATGCACTAAAAGCAACGGTGTCTTTTTTGTCATGCTTGCCGTAGCAGCCAACCATATAAACACTGTCGGTACTTCCGGAGGCCAGGCTGATAGCAATGGCGCCCGTTGAACTAATGGTTGATGAAGAAGCGCTGGCCGAAGCTGATTTTGACGCATTCTCCTTTTTACATGATGCCAGGCCAATTACTGTGCCCAGCAACAATAGTGTAGCATAAAGAGATTTCATTTTCTTTAAGTTAGTTTTAATTGATTGTTAGCGCTGCCATTTTGCGGACAGGTTAATTAAAATTAGATTGCAGAATCAGTTCATCGGGTAATGTATCGATGAATGCGGGATTTAAATCGACGTATGAAGGTTGGTTGGAAGATGTTTGATAGCTGTGGAGATGTATAATCACGTGGTAGTTTAAGTTTAATCCATAAATGTTATGCCAATTTAGCAATCTGCGTGAGTTGAACCCCTCTGGGGTTCGGGTAAGGGGGAACGTTATTTCTACAAACCTTTTCCCCCTCTGGGGGATTTTTACCGTTTGATAAACAGGTATTAATTTTAGATGTACGTAACCACAGGTGAGGTGCAAAAGGTTTGTAGCCTATAAATTTATAGAAATACCCTTTGCCCCTCTGGGCAATGTGATTAAGTTAAGAGTTTTAGAGGCTGCACCAGAGGTGCAAAAGGTTTGTAGAAATAGAAATGAATTGGATTTTTAGTGTGCCAGAGGTACACAACTCCGATGTTCCGTACCTCTGGCACGGTTATTTTCGGTATATTATGTGCTACAAACCTGTTCCCGCTCTGGGGGATTTTTTTAACTTAATGACATTGCCCTCTGGGGGGCAAAACAAGACGCCACGCTGATTAAAATTGGCTGTCGGTCAATGATAATTTGCACGCCGGAGACACAATTATGTGTTTCTACATCAAAATGCTTTCGTTTATCAATTACACCTGGCTAAGCCATCAGTACTTGAAGCATCGGCGGGTTTAATGATTAACGCTTTTTCAAAAAAGGGTTTTGCTTCTGCTTTTTTGCCGGCCATAAGCATTGACCAGGCCAGCATGTGGTTGCCATCATAATCAAAAGGGTAAAGCGTTACTACCGCCCTGAAAAGTTTAATAGCTGGCTCATACTGTTTGCGGTTATAATAAATTACGCCTCCCCAATAATTGGCCTGGGTGTTTTGAGGATCTATTTTTAATATAGCAAGATACTGTTCCAGCACCTTATCCCAGCTTTGCAAAAATGAAAGGGGTTTTACATAGCCAAATTTGGCCTCAACCGAGTTAGGTTTCAGCGTTATGGCTTTTTGGTAGTAGCTTTGCGATGCCGTATAGTTTTTATTAAGATAGTTGAGCCAGCCCAGCCTGATGGTTATCTCATAATTATTTTCTGAGTAGTATGGATAAATATCGGCTATGGCAGCAACGTAGTTTTTGTTTAGTTCGTTGGTGTAACTGTTATGAAAAGCTTTTTGCAGCACCGCGTTTGTTTGCGCCTGCAGCTGCACTGCAAATACAAATAAGAATAGGCCTGTAAACGTCTTCTTTAAAATTTCCATGTTATACCTAACGTGACAGAGTTTTGGTTGTACTTAACAGCGCGGTAAATGTCTGTTTTCTTTTCGTAAAAGTAATTTAAATTCAGCAAGGCATGGTTACCCAACTGGTAAAAAACGCTTTCGCCGCATTTAAATTTTGTAGGGTCGATAGAATTGTAAACATAAAGTCCGTCGGCGTCCAGGTAATCGTCCTGGTTACCAAAGGTGGCGGCTGTTTCCAGCCAGGTTTTGTCTACCACCTTAAATCCTACCGACTGGCTATAAATAAAAGTTTTTGTTCCGCTCAAATTCAACAGCGATGCCCTGCTCATAGTGTACAAATTCAGGTTCCCTAATGGATAAAAATCTATTTTGGCATCATACTGTTTTAAGGTTTTATCAATCAGTTTTCCCCAATTAATATCACCCTGCAAATCAATATAGCGTGTATCATATTTTACTCCAAATAAACCGAGGTTACTTTGGTTCACATTACTGCGGTAACTGGTATGCAGGTAATGATAAGCGCTGAGCAGGCTGATGTTTTTAGCTAACGAATACTTCGCCCTGACATAATACTCTGTTTGTTTATCGGTTTTTCCAACCTGGTTTTTATAATCAATAAATCCTGCACGAAAAATATTCTGCTTAAAAAACATAAATGATTGATCAAGCTGTAAACGCCACGATAAACGTAGGCCGATACCGGCACGTTCAAAAAAGCCGTTATCGCGCTCGTCATTAGCGGGGAGTTTTATCCCGCTTTCCAGGGCTACATCGTTTAGTCCAAAAGGTGAGAGTTTAATGCCATTTTGGGTTTCTTTATCTAAATGCGCTGCATTATAAAATGCTGCACTATTGTTATTGATATAAGTATTGCAATAGTATGCATATAAACGCGCTGTGCTATTCTGAGGCTCCCTGAGCAAAACCTGGTTAAACTGGCTTATAGCAGCTTTGTAATTGCCGGTAAGCATATAAGCGTACCCGACCTTAAACCTTAAATCGGGCGAATCGGTACTGTCGGTAACAGATTTTTTCGCAAAGGAGATCAGTTGTTTCCAGTTGCCGGCATTGTACAACTGATCCACGGTGCTGTCTGGCACAACAGGGCTATTCTCTTGCGCCTGGTTTACAAGAGCAGCAAATAGCAGGGCAAAAAGAATGGCTAATTTTCTGTACTCCATTGTGCTTCAATATGCTGTCCGTTTATATTTATAAAAAAAGCCTGCAGGCTGCCATGATCAACAAAAACTGTTGATTCGGCAAGTGGCATTGTTTTACCCGCAAGCTGCTGGTATTGTTTTGATACAATGTTTAATCCTGTTTTTTTTGCCTGGATGCCGCTTTTATATTTTATGCTGATAAACCGGTAAAACGGGGCGGTAAAGTCCTGCAGCCAAAGCAATATCTTATTGTTGGTAAGCGGTACCGGGAACTCATCATTTGCCTGGATATAAGCCGTATCGTTAAAGATAACTTTATAGGCAGCAAGATAGAAGTAGTAAAGTAATGCGGTTTTATCGCCATAATAACTGGTAAAGTAAAACATAGTACCGTTATTGATAAAATAAGCGACAGCACCGGTTGTTTTGCTGTAAATATATGATTGGTTCAAAGTGTCTTTAAAAACTTCCCAGTTTTCGGTTACACCATTTTCGGCAGTTAGTTTAGCTACAAAGCCGGGTTGCAGGTCAAATGCTTTTTTGAGCGATACATTTATCTCCGGATTACTTATTAATTCATTTTCCTGGGGAACAGCGTAGCTTTCAAGACTGCTCTTATTATCCTTTTTGTTAAAGTAATAAGCAAATGGATAGGGCAGCGTTTTGGAGCCGATATAAGGTGTTGCCTGTAATTGAAAATGCAAATGCGGCTCGGGTGACCTACCCGAATTACCGCAGAAACCCAGCAGGTCACCTTGTTTTACGGTGTCGCCGGGTTTAACTTTTACTGAGTTTTTTTTGAGGTGTGAGAGTTTGGAATAAAGCCCTTCGGCATGGCGTATCACTACGGTATTTCCCCAGTTTTCCTTTAGGTTTTCTTCGCCAATATCATTGTCATCAACGTGGTTTACTACTTGTTCCACAACACCATCGGCGCAGGCCAGTACCGGTTTGTTGAAACAGTAAAAGTGCTCGGGCAATGTGCCAGGGTATTGAAATGTTTTTTGCTCATCGTCGGTGATCACAAAATCAAGCGCCTGTCCCCATTCGCCTTTGTGGGTAATGGTTCCGTTATAGCCCTGTGATACCGTCCAGTAACCCATAAATGGTAAACTGAGCCTGATGTATTTCAAATCGTTCAATCTGTTTTGCAGGTTTAAAACGTGGTAAAGGTTTTTTTCGGGTGAGTAATACTGAACCGAGGTTAGCTGCAATTTAGCCTGAAAGCCTGCCAGTATTAAAAAATAAAGCAGGCTGATATTAAGTACACAAAATGGTAACGAGAAAATAGGCAGCGCATGCAGGGCCATCAGGGTTGTAAGCGCATTGATGAGTACGAAACCAATGGGAATGCAAAAAACTGCCAACAGGTATGAGCGCAAGGAAGGAATAGTAAAAAAGCTCCCGATTGCCATGGCTGTCATCATTAAATTAGCGCCCAAATGGTAATAGCTGATGCCCTCCGGATAAATATGTGTGATGCTGTTGAAGCCGCAGGCAGTTAAAAAGCTAATGATAAGCAGGCTGAACGCAATACGGGAGTGAATTAGTATGCCTGTAGCAATAAGCATCCCCGCTATGATATGATCCTGAAATAGAACTGCACTTAGCGAACGGAAAAACAAGCTTACCAGCCTGGGCAGCAAGGTTGCGAGATACCCCTCGGCACCGGCGAGGTTGCCGGGACCAGTGTAGATTTCCTGGAGCAATGAGCTGCTTTTTTGCAGAAGGCCTGTGTTGAAAATACTGTTAGATGCCAGCAATACAACCCAAAATACCAGTATAAATGGCAGTGAAAGGATGGGCAAGCCGGGTTTGCCCATACGTTTTGACAAAATGATTGTTGTAACAACAACCATAAAGCAGGCAACAAGGAGCCAGCTCACAAACATGAGGTTAGCCTGGAAAAAAGCGCCGAATGCTATCCCCAGTAATAAACTATTAAAACTATAGATTCCTGCATGGTAATCTTCGCTGTTTTGTTTTAATAGTTTTGTTATCAGTAAAGAAAAAATAATACAACCCAACCCTGCAAGACCAGATACCGGGTTGAAGAAAGATACCAGCAGCAAAATAATCCCCAATACCCGGTTCTGCGAAAAAAACAGCACCGAATAGGAATTGAGGACCGGTTTTATAAATGCTGCAATTTGCTTCACTTGGCGTTGTTTAAATGAGTAGGTACTAACTCCGGTTCGGCAGTATATTCCAGTGTTTCGTTTTGGCGGATGAGATGGGTGCGCAGCTTTTCATCTATCAATACAACAGCAGGCCTCAGGGTAATGAATTGCATCCATTGGGTCATGTTATAGGCCCCAACTTTGTGCACTACCACCTGGTCGCCGGGGTTTAGCGCGGGCAGGTTAATATTTTCCCTGATCACATCAATGTTCATGCAAAGCGGGCCATAAATAACCATATTTTCGCTGTGAGCTACAAAATCCTGTGCGGGGCTTACCTGGTGTTCATACCAAAATGATGTAAACAGGATATTAACCCCAAAATCAACAATAGTGGCCCCTTTGCCATTTGCCAAACGTTTGTTGGCAATAACGGTGCCCAGCAGGTAACCGGCATCATCTATCAAAACACGCCCGCTCTCCAATATCAGCAAGGGTAAGTCATCATTAGCGAAGCCAAAATTGAGCAGGGCTGAAGTTATCACTTCCGCAAAATCATCAACCGTTGGTACAGTATCGTTTCCGGGCAGGTAGGCACCCTTTAATGTATTGGTAGAGGGGAAACCGCCTCCAAGATCAAGATATTCTATTTTATGATTTAACTGGGTTTGGCAGCGCACAGCCAGCTCGGCCAGTTTATTGGCAGCAATGCCGTAGGCATCGGTAGAGAGCATGTAGGTACCGATATGGCAATGCAGGCCCACCAATTGCAGACTGCCTGAGCCGGTGATCTTGGTAACCGCCGACCATGCCTCGCCGTTTTCATAATTAAAGCCAAAACGGTCCCAAAGCGGGTACACGCCGGTATCCATATTTACACGGATGGCTACTCGTGGCTTGTTGGCAAGGTTTTTACTTAAGTTGAGCAACAGATTAAGCTCGTCGAAATGATCAATATGGATTAGTGAATCATGATCAATAGCCAACTGCAGATCAGCAGTTGATTTGCCCGGGCCATTGAAAATAATCTTGCTGCCCGGTACGCCATTGCCTAAGGCTTTACGGTATTCAAAGCCCGAAACAACCTCGGCCCAGCTGCCTTCCTGGTGAAAGATCTGGCAAACGGCATTGAGGTAGTTGGTTTTATAACTCCAGGCAAATTGCACTTTTGGGTAGCGCGTACTAAAGGCGCGATACGCCGCCCGGTAATTTTTGCGGATCTGTTTTTCAGAAAGTACAAACACTGGCGAGCCATAATTTTCAATTAAACTTTTAACCGAAACACCATCGATGCTTTTAACAGGCTGCACACCGCTGCGCGTGCCAAATTTATTCATGGCCCCGGC
This sequence comes from Mucilaginibacter sp. Mucisp86, assembly GCF_047324315.1. Taxonomy (NCBI): domain Bacteria; kingdom Pseudomonadati; phylum Bacteroidota; class Sphingobacteriia; order Sphingobacteriales; family Sphingobacteriaceae; genus Mucilaginibacter; species Mucilaginibacter sp. Mucisp86. Next base: position 702,428 of record NZ_CP168503.1, on the reverse strand, counting down.
ATGGAGTTTTTTTATATATGGTTTTTGATATGGCAGCTTTTCCATCGTTATAAATTATAATTCGCCCATGGCCGAGATCTGTTGAAAATCGGCAATGTCGGCAATATGGTCCCACGAGTAGCGTACAAACAACTTGCCGGCCTGGTAGTCGGTATAGGGCTCAACAACCTCACCCAATGCCATTTTTGTTAATGTCGCGGGTTGATTTTGCCCGGCGGCAGCAGTTAAATAAATCCATGCCGGAAAACGCGGGTTAATTTCCAGTATGTATAAATGTCCCTCGGCAGTACTCATGATTTCCATTTCGTAACCGCCCTTCCAATTGGTAGCAAGTGCAAAGTTGCCGGCCAGTTGGGTTAGTTTATCGTCTTTGATGGTGACACCGGCCCAGGCTTTGCCTTTATCTGTAATATAAAGCTTGCGCATGGCAACTAAACTTGTGTTATCACCTTTACCGTTACCAAGGGCCGCAATATTGATCTCGTTGCCCTTAATATATTGTTGCGCAATTACGGGTACGCCCCACGCTGCATTAAGCTGATGGAAAGCTTTCAGAGCCTGATCCATGGTATAAACCACGTACGCTTCATAAAATTTCCCTTTTATTACCATCGGGAAACCGAAGTCAGCGGCAGCTTTTTGTAAATCATCAGCAGTGTATAGCTTATGATCGGCAGGTACATAAAAGCCGTGTTTTGCGCCGAAATCTTTTAAGTGTACTTTATCTCTCAAAGCCAATTGTTGTTGGGTAGGGAGATAAGTTGCTATGCCCATTTGCTGCAATTGCGGTGCTATTTTTATAAAATTGAACAGTTCCGAATCAAAGTTAGGGATGATGAGATCGAGGCTTTCCCGCTGGTTTATATATGCCAAACGCTCGAGCAGGGCAGCCGTCCCTTCGGTTGGGTAGGGCACCTGGTAAGTTTTATTTACATAATCCCGCAAATAGATCCCCGGCTCCAACGACTCATACGACAGGCCGATTATGCGCAAACTATCGCCAAAATACGCTTTTAAAGAACGGATAACTGCCATGCCCGGGCCTGGATTATCATTGGCGTTGAGCCCGGTAACGGCAATACATAAATTATCGTACTTGTTTGCCATCGTCCTTAAATTTCGAGCAGGTTTGCTTCTTTTAGCTGTAGCATCCAGTTATCCCAATCCCTGTCTAACTGGTTTTCACTTACATCATACCTTTTAAGAATATCCTGCTTAATCTCAGCTTCGGTTTTATTGCTTTTCATGGCTGAAAGCAATTGTGCCGCCATTTCATTGCCGGAAAACGAATCGCCTGTGGCGGGATTAAAGATAAACCCGTTATCGCTGGTGGCAATGTTGTTCTTGAGTTTCATTTATATTGCAGGTTCGTTTTAAATAATAAAAGCTAAACTTAGCAGGTTTATATGAGTTTACAAAACCGGCTTCAGGACGCCATCAGGTATTCTATCCTTGATGCAAGCACCTCCATATCCAGTGGTTTTACAAACAAAGCATCGCATTTATAGGAATCGGCTTGTGATTTTTTTGTTTTAAAGGCTGTGACGATAATGATGGGCACATTGCATAATTGTTCGTCGTCCTTAAAGTCCTGGCATACCAGCTCGCAATCTGTATCCACTAACAAATAATCCAGAATGATCAGGTCGGGGTTTATCACTTTTGCCTTATCATATATAGCATTAGGGTCATAAGTTAAATGCACATTAAAATCGCCATAATACATAATATCATCAATTACTGATAACATCCTGCTGTTTTTATCAAGTACTAAGATGGTTTTTTTGCTGCCTGCTGTTTTCATGACTTTTAAGGATTAGTGTCAATTAATTAATTATAAAGTTGCGGCTATTTGTGCGGCTGTAAAATAGTGTGTCGTTCAATGCCCTCAATGTGCCGATGAAACGCATAGATTAGCAATTATTTATGCCATTCCTTAATGAAATCGGTATAGTTTGTGCCTACAGGAAGCTCTATATCAGTTAGTTTTATCTTACGGTTATGGATCGATCTGATCTGGTCACGTGCTACCACAAAGCTGCGGTGAATACGGATAAATTTTGATGCAGGCAGTTTTTCAATTGCGCTTTTCAATGGCATAAGCGTAAGCACGGGCTTGGCCACCCCCAGTATGTGGATCTTGATATAATCCTGCATGCTTTCAATATATTCAATGTCTTTGATATTGATTTTGATGAGCCTGTATTCTGAATGCACATACAAAAAGTCGCCTTCATTTGTGGTATCGGCGTGCTTATACTGGTAATAACCAATTGCTTTTTGAACCGCTGTACCAAAACGCAGGTTATTGATAGGTTTAAGCAGGTAATCTACAGCTTCCAGTTCATAGCCTTCATATGCATAGTTTTTATAAGCCGTGGTGAAAATGATCATCGGTTTATCGGCCAATGATTTTACCAGGTCGATACCAGTGATATCGGGCATGTTAATATCTATGAACAGTACATCTACCTTGTTTAGCTTTAGGTATTCGCCGCCCGATATGGCGTCTTCAAAAGTATTTATCAGTGTTAGCGCAGGATATTCGGCTACATATTTTTCAATGATCTGAAGGGCCAATGGCTCATCATCAATAGCTACACATTTCAATTGCATAATAAATAGTTTTAAGCGTTAATCTCCAGTTCGACAGTGAAATTGCCATCGGCCGAGCTGATGTCGAGCCGGTGTTTGTTAGGATAAATATGTTGCAAGCGCTGGCGGTTATTGGCAATGCCGATGCCTTTCCGCTCGGTGGCCGGTCGTTTTTCGAAAATGGTGTTTTTGCAGATAAACAGCATTTGGTTGCCGTTTACCCGCAAACAAATATTGATAACCGATCGCTGATGTTTACTTACGCCGTATTTAAATACGTTTTCAATAAAAGTCATCAATATCAGCGGCGGAATCTTTTGATTGTTTATCTCGCCCGAAACCTCAAAATCAAGTGTTGTTTTTTTGCCGAGGCGCAGGCGTTGCAGGTCGATATAATCATTGATACAGTCAATTTCGTTTTGCAGTAAAACAAAATCTTCGGTTACCTCATCGGTTACATAACGCATGATGTTTGAGAGCTTCATAATACTTTCAGACGTATGCTCGCTATTGGTAACCGACAGCGCATAAATGTTATTCAGCGTATTGAACAGGAAATGGGGATTGATCTGCGCTTTGAGGAAAGAAAGCTCGGCATGGGCTTTTTCGGCTTCGGCACGGGTAACCATCTGCTCGGTAAGCTGCCATTTCTGAACGGTGGCAATAGCAACGCTTAAACCCATAACAATGATGAAAATAAACAAGCCTACCATATCAATATTGCCCGACTGATGAATGAAAATTACGCGGTTAGTGGGTTTAAGGCTTGGGTCCTGCATGCGCAGGTCTTCATGCGGCAGCGGGCCGAAGGGCATGTTTTGTTGATTGGGTGCCGAGCTGTCAATACCGGTAGGTGTAATTTGCGGCCCTATGGGTTGCGGATTGGGCACCGCTGTTGTTGCAGGTTTATTTCCTTTAACAAGGTTGTGAAGAAGCAGGTTATCAAAAGGCTGCAAAAAGTAAACACAACCCGAAAGCAGTAGCACAATAAACCCATACCAGATATATCTTTTACGAAAAACGAACTTAGGCACCAGGTACCAGGCGTTCAGGTAAAACATAAATATATAGGTGAGGCAAAATAACCAGTAGTAAGGCGAAAACAATACCGTGTATGTGCCGGTGCTGCTTTGCTGCGTGCGGTTCATGAATAATAACGGGAACCCTAAAAATACAAGCCAGCCGGCAGCATGAATGAAAAATGTAGTTGCTTTTGAGCGGATCATTTGATTTTTAGCTTCTTTTTACTTGCTTATGCTGGCGTAGCCTGCCGGTACACATTAACAACCTGGTTTTAGTAATAAAAAAAGCACCTGTACATTGCGCACAGGTGCTTCATCTTTATGAAAAAAACCTATAATTCAGTGTCCCTGCTCCTGAATTATAAATCAAAGGTGAAGATGTGCGGGTGTTTTAACAATCATGTGTCGGTGAATTGGGAAATTGTATAGATGAACGGGGTGGAGGCTGTGCTACCGACAAATTGTATAGTCTTTAGCTTAAGGTCATAAGTTGTAAGTAAGAGAAGCGAAAAGATGACTTTTGCCCTCAGACGTTGTACTGCCGATTAAACAGTAGTGGGTTTTCTTTGAGAAAGTAAAGATGGTATTAAATAAGAAAGCCCCCTTGCACTCGCTGCTTGGGGGCTATAACCTAAACCTTATCACTGATCAAATTATTATTTGATGCTGTAAAGGTAGCCGTGAGGCTTTAATCTGAAATTTTGTACCGACGAATAGCCGGATTGAATGGATGGAGCGGAAGTTTTGATTGTTTTATGAATTTAATTTCGGCGTTTTGATTAACATTGATCACAATCCAATAAATTATGAAGCTACTTCTTACATCCGCCGGAATCAGTAATATGAGTATTCAAAATGCGCTTATAGAACTACTGGGCAAACCAATTGCTGAGTCGAGTGCCCTTTTTGTCCCTACCGCAATATATGCCATTCCTAACGGCGGCGATATCGTAAGAAGAGTGATTTGCGGATCATTAGGTGATCCTTTTTGTGAATTAGGCTGGAAGTCGCTGGGTTTACTGGAGCTTACCGCCTTGCCCAGCATAAAAAAAGAACTTTGGGTTAATGTACTCAATGAAACTGATGCCCTGCTGGTGGGTGGAGGCGATTGCCAGTACCTGACCTACTGGATGCAGCAATCCGGGCTGGCGGATCTGCTGCCATCACTTTTACAAAAGCTGGTATATGTTGGCTTGAGCGCCGGTAGTATGATCATGACCCGGTTTGGGACCACCTATGGCAACCATACTTTACCGCCCGATAGCGACAAGTCGTTGAGTTTTGTTGACTTTGCTATTCACCCGCATTTGGATCATGAGTGGTTTCCGGATAATTCCCTGGCCAATATTGAAAAACTGGCTTCAACTATATCGGTACCATCATACGCTATTGATGATCAAACCGCGATTAAAGTGATTGATGGGGCCGTTGAAATTGTTTCTGAAGGACATTGGAAGCTTTTTACCACTAAGTAGCCATAGAAATATATAATTTGCTATGACTTAGTATTCTTTGTAGCTTTAACTTATAATTCTTCTTATTATGGAACCATTGATCTGGGTAGCAATATTAATTTATATTCTATCTTTTTGTTTAATAATCAGGTTTAGCTTTAATCAAGTGAAATTTAACAACTCAAAGAACTTTTCCGCTAAGGCTTCTTTGTATGCTTGGAAAGTTTGGGGTGTGAGAACAAGATATTTTCAATTGGCCGTCATGACAAGCGGACTTATTACAATGGGCATAGTAGCTATTATTAAAGCCATTATATAATAACTAATTGAAAAAACTTTAAATCCCCATCTGCGGTACATATCCGGCTCTGAACATATTAACAAATGACCGCGGAGTTAATACTGGAAGCATATCTACATCAGGTAGCGCTATTCCTCTTTCATAACCTGCAGGGCTCCATAAATATAACCGATCATCTTTGAGCAAATACGGCTGATCATTGTAAACTACAAACGTGCCGTTAGGTAGTGCACTCAGCTTTTCTTCATAAGCAACTTTTGATCTATCAGCAGCAATACGCTCGGTTTGTAAGATCGCATCTATTCTGGATACGGGTGTTTTCATATCGAAACTGTATTGCGGGTTTCCTTTCAACCAAAACTCTTTAAACCTTTGATGATCTTTATACCTGCATTGAAAGCAGGGGCGGTGCCCGGCCGAAAAAGCTGTGGCCTCGTCAAGAAAGAAAAGCTCAGTCCAGCGGTCGGGTTGCATAATCTCCCGGTGGCGGCCTCTAAACTCCAGCATACAGGTTATCCATGCTTTAATTTTAAAGGGACGTACTATTTCCTTGTCCGCATTATGGATCACACCGCGGTTGCCGAGCCAGGCACCTCGCTCAGGTGTTTTAATAAGCTGTCCAAAAGGGGTTACACGGTTTTGCAGCATAATAATAGTTAAAGCTACGTCAATTATTTAAGACAACGCATCGTGAAAGATTATACCCAGGCTATGCCGTTTACCACTATGAACCGAGCTTACGCCGTGCTTCATATTCACCCGGTAATAGCCTTTGGCTCCTTTTACCGGTCTGAAATTAGTGGTAAATAAAATCATATCTCCCATACCCGGAGTAAGTACATTGGCCTTTGATTGCGCACGTGGGACCTGCTCGATGATCACAAATTCGCCGCCTGTATAGTCCCTGTTGTGCTGATCAAGCATGAAAACCATTTGGATAGGGAAATATACTTCACCGTAAAGGTCCTGGTGCAGGGTGTTAAACCCGCCTTCAGTGTATTGTAATATCAGGGCAGTAGGTTTGGTTTGTCCGGCTTCATGGCTTAGCTGCTTCATTTCTTCATGAGTATCCGGGAATTGTTTGTTGATCCCAAGTTCTTGCATCCATTTATTGGCGACGGGAGTTATGTGCGGGTAAACTGTTTCCCTTAAATCGGTTATTACAGATGGGAGCGGGTATTTATAATATTTATATTCGCCGTAACCAAACCTGTGGCGTTCCATGTTAACGGTTTTCCGGTATTCGTCTGCATCATAATTACTGATCAAGGTATCGCAGTCGCGTTCACTCAAAACCTGTTTAACAATTGCAAAGCCTTTATTATGTAATGTTTGGTTGATCTGGTCCCAGTTTAGGTTTTTGATGCGATCTTTAAGTGTTTGTTCTGAAGTCATTTTGTTATTTTGAAGAATGTCAAAGCTACTTTTGGAGCAACCGCCATGCAATCCGATTCTTGCGGAGTTTTAAACCTTAATAAATACATACAATGGATATCAAAATTAAACGCGTTTATGAGCCTTATGCCCAAGGTGACGGCACCCGTATCCTGGTAGATCGCCTTTGGCCCCGCGGCATAAAAAAGGAAGACGCACATATCGACAGATGGTTTAAAGAGATTGCGCCGTCTAACGAATTAAGGAAATGGTATAACCATGATGCTGACAAATTTGACGCCTTTTGCCAAAGATATCGGGACGAGATTGATAGCACTAAGGCATTGCCTGAACTGATCGATTATATCAAACAGCATAAAAAAGTGACGCTGGTGTTTTCTTCAAAGGAGTTAGCATTAAATAATGCTGTAGTATTAAAAACTATAATTGATGATCATATCGCATAGCAACTCCGCAAGAATCGGATTGTTGAAGGCTGTTTGGGGCGGTAATTTTGTGTTATAAAAGAATAAAAACACAATTGAATTTATTTAATAATAAGACATTATGAAAACCCAGCAAGAAATAGATTATACCCGCATAGCTGATGCAATAGGCTTTTTCAGGGAGAATTTTAAAAGCCAGCCCAAGCTGGAAGAAGTTGCAGATCATGTTAATTTAAGTCCGTTCCATTTTCAGCGGATGTTTAAGGATTGGGCGGGGGTAACCCCGAAACAATTTCTGCAATATTTAAGTGTGGAACATGCCAAGGGAATATTAAAGCAGGAAGATACCAATGTTTTCAATACTGCATTAGAAACCGGTCTTTCGGGAGGTGGCAGGCTGCACGATCTGTTTATCAAGGTAGAAGGAATGACACCGGGCGAATACCGCAATGGCGGGGCAATGCTGCAGATCAATTATTCATTTGCGGATACTCCTTTTGGTAAGGTGATCGTGGCATCGACAGGCAAAGGTATCTGCCACATGGCTTTTGTTGATGAAGGCGAAGAAAAAGCTTTGGAACAACTGAAGATAAATTTCCCGAACGCTGTATATAATCAATTGGTAGATAGGATCCAGCAGAATGCGCTGTTTATCTTTACGCAGGACTGGAACCATCTCGATGAGATCAAACTACATTTGAAAGGCACTGATTTTCAGATCAAGGTATGGGAAACGCTCTTAAAAGTACCTGCCGGCGGATTAACTACTTACGCCTCGCTTGCTAAAAAAGCAGGTAGTGAAAATGCTTACCGCGCCGTTGGAACAGCAGTGGGGAGCAACCCGGTAGCATTCCTGATCCCCTGTCACCGCGTAATCAAATCAACCGGTGAGATAGGCCAGTACCATTGGGGAAGCACCCGCAAAAATGCCATCATAGGCTGGGAGGCTGCTTTGAAGGAAAGGGTTGAATAAGCTTTTTGAGGATGGGAATGTTCGCTGCTTTAAAAAAATGTCATTTCGAATCCTTGAAGAGCCGGGAAATAGCCGGGTAAGGATGAGAAATCTTATGCGATACGCAGGGCGACTCTATTGGGCGTATAAGATTTCTCTTTCGCTCCCATTGCTCATACCCTCCCATGCTCTATCGAAATGACATTTTTTTGTTGAGTTTACCATAACTTAATGCCCCACACTCACCACCCTCTTCACTTTCCACTGCCCATCCTTATACTGCCAAACATGTACAAACTTCATTAAACCGATGATCTGTTGTCCATTTTCGGTGTGGGTAAAACGGTGTGTTCCCATTTCAATAGCGCCAAAGCCGGGCATGGGGTACACTTCAAGTGTTTCTTTCAGCAGGTCGCGGCGCAGGTCGGCGGCTTGTTTGTTTTCAAAGATGCCTTTAAAGCCGGCCATGGTTGCGTCATACCCGCTTACACCCTTGCCATCGTTATAAAATTCAACATCGGGGGTAAACAGCGTTTTCATAACATCAAGGTTGCGGTTATTAAATGCGTTGAACATTACACTGTCCATATGTGCAATAGTGTTAAATAATTGCTGATCTTTTGGTTTAAAGGCCGAGGTTTGGGCATTGGCGTTAGCTGCGAACAGCGATATAACAATCCCGATAGCAAATAGGATATAGGTTGCTTTTTTCATGATATTAAATGTATTAAAATATATTGCAATGACGCACCGGCAGGGCTTATGGTGACAGTAATATTGACGGTTTTTATAGCTAAAAAAGGTTTGTAGGCGCGCTTTCAATTCATAATTAAGTCAAAAAGTTCCCGATTAACATATTTTAACGGTTTATACTTAATACCGGTGTAATATTTGGACACCATTTTACGTAACTTTACTTATCAAATTAAGCGCGATGAAAAAGAATATCTTCATTATAGCCTTGATGCTTTTAGGCGGTTTGTTTAGCGGTACCGTAAAAGCCCAGCAAACAGCATCGTTAGTAGCCGATCAGAACCCGCGTTACATGGAAAGCCAGGCAAAATATATCAGGGTTGCCGATACCTTAAACAGTTTACATGGCACCACCATACAAAATACTTATAAAGCGTACGACTGGTATGAAGCCAGGTTAGAGCGTCGCCGCCAAAACCGCGAATGGAGGCATGAAGAGCGGATGAACGGATATTATGACTATTCACCTTCATGGGGTTTATACGGTGGTTACTCTTATTCCCCATTCCTTAACTATGGCTGGGGTAACCGTTGGGGCGGTTATTATGGTGGCCGCTGGGGAGGCCGCACAAGCATTGGTATCGGTTTTGGCTGGTAACAATTGGCATAGCATTCAATCTAACATATCATAATTTATAATATACACTACAGATGAAGTTCAACAGGATTTTAGCAGTTGCTGCGATAGCAGTTTCAGGAATTTTTATAGCCTCATGTTCAAGGCAGGTTACACGCGTGAGCACCGATCAAACAATTGATGTTAGCGGCAACTGGAATAACAGTGACGCACGTATGGCGGCCGACGAACTTACCGGCAAAATTTTAGGTGCCAACTGGATCGATACCCACCTTAACGAGCATCAGGGCAAACGCCCGGTAGTTATTGTTGGCTTTGTACAAAACAAAAGCCACGAGCATATTGATGCTGAAACATTTCTCACCGATATCGAAAGCGCATTCATTCAATCGCAAAAGGTACGTTTGGTACAGGGCGGCAAAAAACGTGATGAGTTACGTGCCGAAAAAGCCGATCAGCAAACAAATGCATCTGTATCAACCATGAAAAAATTTGGGTTGGAAAACGGTGCCGATTACATACTTCAGGGGACTATCAACTCTATTGTTGACGCGCACAAACGCCAAAAAGTTGTTTACTACCAGGTAAACCTTGAGCTCACCAATATCCAGACAAATGAAGTAGTTTGGATAGGCGAAAAGAAAATTGCCAAATACGTTAAAAACTAAAACCCGTATACATTATTGCCCTGAACATGGTATACCGTGTTCGGGGCAGTTTGCATTTAATAATGGTCAACTTACGTACGCATATTCTCCGGGTATTTTCTTTTATCGGGCTGATGCTTTTTTTATCGGCGTGTTCAACCTATAATCAAAGTGTTGCGCCTTATTATAAAAATGTTTCGGCTGGTAACTATCCCCAGGCCGAGAAAGAGCTTGATAAAAACAGCCTCATCCAGGCGCCCCGTAATAAACTCCTGTACCTGATGGAGAAGGGGAGGATCTGCCATTTAAAAGGCGAATACGAAAACAGCAACAACTACTTTAACCAGGCCGATCAGTTACTTGACGAAGGGCTGACCAGTGCTTCAGACGCTGCCGTTGGCGTTTTGCTTAATTCGGCATCGCAAAAATATAAAGGTGAGGATTTTGAAAAGTTCATGATCCATTATTACAAGGCGCTTAACTATCTGTATCTCAATAAAACTGAAGATGCCATTGTAGAGGCTCGCCGCATCACCTTGCAGGCCCAGGAGCAGGGCGACAAGTATAATAACAAAGACAACCGCTATTCAAATGATGCCTTTGCCTTAACCTTGCAGGGCATGTTGTATGAAAGCAATAATGACGTAAATAACGCATTTATATCATACCGGAACGCAGCTGAAATTTACCTCAAAAGCCCCGATAAAACTTATTATGGTACCACTATGCCAATTGAGCTGGAAGAGGATGTGATCCGCACAGCAAAATTGAATGGTTTTACAACCGAGGCTGATCAGTTTGAAACAACTTTTGGGATTAAATACGAACCTGTAAAACCCTCGGATGGCGGGGAACTGATCTTCTTTTGGGAAAATGGTCTTGCGCCTGTAAAAACTCAGGTCGACTTGTTTTTTAGCCTGATCCGCAATAGTAACGGCGATTTATTTTTTACTGATGCTGCAGGTGGCATAGTGGTTCCGTTCAATTATGATGGCGACAGGAACAGGGTAAATACCAAATCGGTTGAAAGCCTTCGTGTTGCATTTCCTAAATACGTTGCGCAAACGCCCTATTATTCAAGTGCGAGTATCTCTGTTAATAACCAGGAAGCGCAACTGGTAAAAGCAGAAGATATCAATGAACTGGCATTTAAAACATTACAACAACGTGCTTTGAAAGAAATGAGCGGTATTTTATCGCGCCTTGCGGTGAAAAAAATAGCCGAGTATTCGTTGCGTGCTGCCGCAAAAAGCGATGGCAAAACTAATGGCCTGTTGGAAGGGCTTGGTTATGGTATCCAACTGTACAGCTTACTATCCGAAAAGGCCGATACCCGTAACTGGCAAAGTTTGCCGGCTTATATTTCTTATACCCGCATCCCTTTACAAAAAGGAGACAATCAGGTTCATATTACCCTTAAGAATGCGCAGGGAGCAACCGAAACCAAAACTATCACGGTGCAGGGTACCGGCCGGTTGCAGTTTTATAATTATGCAACTTTAAGATAGCTGGCAACAACTCGAATTTCTATATAAACAAAAAAGCCATTTGCTGTTCAGAGCAGATGGCTGATTTATATAATAGGGTTTAGGTTATTTATTGCCTTTGAAAATTTCTTTATTATTTTTTTGTAAAAATAGACTTAAAATTTCCACCCGGAAATACCCCTTTCTGGGTATATTCTATCACGTATTTCCAACCATTTCTTATAGCCGGCTAATAAAATGTTAATAATTAAAACAGAATTTTGCACGGCTACATTTGTTTTAGGGCTATCGGGCCTGCGTGGCTTTTATAATGATATCAAATGGTAAATCAGGTAATACTTCGGGACGCCCATGAGGGAGATGTTGAAACTATAGCGGTGCTCATGACCGATTTAAATTATCCGACCACCGTGGCCGAAATGCAGGCCCGCATGGAACCTATCTTTGTTCATCCGGATTATAAAACAATTTTAGCTGTTTATAAGGATGAAATAGTGGGCATGGCAGGCCTGGTAAAAGGCAACTATTATGAAAAGAAAGGCAAATATCTCAGGGTGCTTGCCTTTGTTGTGAAGGAAACGGCGCGCAATCTCGGTATCGGTAAAATACTGATTAAAGCCTGTGAAGGCTATGCCATTGAAAAAGGCCTGAATACGGTGATCATTAATAGTGGTAACCGTGACGACAGGAAAGTTGCCCATGTCTTTTATCAGAAAATGGGCTATGAGATCAAGTCTTCCGGATTTGTAAAGCAGGTTTAAGCCAGTTGTTTCTCTGTTACCGAGATCAGGTTTACCAGTTCGTTTCCGGCAAGTTCAACAGCGCCGTTGTTTTGTATTTCGATGCAGTTTTCGAGATTGGTATTGAGTTCGGCAGTGCGGGCTATGCGTTTGGCAATTTCCTCAGCATTTTCCCGCCCACGAACGGCCAAACGGCTGGCAATAATTTCAGGCCTCGCTGTTATTAATACTACTTTCAGATCGGGGTAAAGTCGCTGTGCAATGGGCAGATATTCGCGAGAGCCATTAACTATCACATTAAAACCTTTGTTAAGCCAGTTGTTTATTTCCTGACCTATGCCATAGTATTTATCATGGCTGCCCCAGCTTAAAGCAAACATGCCGGCTTTGCTCCTTAATGCAAATTCTTCGTTAGTTAAACTAACATGGTTCTCGTTACCTGAAAACGGCGGACGGGTGATATATCTGTGAGCAAATACTACATTTTCCGATCCGTTGATCTGTTTGCGGGCATAGTTCATCAGGGTGTCTTTTCCGGCTCCGGAGGCGCCAATAACATAAAATAGCTTACTCATAATTGGGTACAAAAACTTTATCGTGAAAGTATCAGGTTGTGTTAATTGTTTTATTGATAACGTAGGTTAGGGGATTAAAAGTGTGGTGGTTATGCCAAAATGATCACTTGGATATAAGCCACTTGTTTCGTCGGGGGTATTTAACACAACGGCCGAATCAATAAATTGCGGATAGTTATTTATCCCGGGCAATTGTAAAGTGAAAATATGGTCAATACATACCTGTTTGTTAGCCTTATAATAGGCATCAGTTAAGCTATAATGCGGTTCAGTACCGTTACCCAGGGTATAACAATCGGTGGCTTTTGCCAGTTCCATGAAAGCCATAACGGCTTCCGAATCGGGCGTAGCGTTAAAATCGCCACAAATGATATGGTATGGGTTCGGTGTTTCTTCAGTAACAAAACCTGCAAGTGCTTCGGCCTGCGCTTTTCTTAAACCTTTTTGCTGGCCTAAATGTGTGAGGTGGGTAGTGGTTACAGTTAAGGTTTTTCCCGATGGCAGGTCGATATCAACCTTAAAAGCCTTGCGGTCATTGTCTTCGGGCACTATTGGCAAATCAAAGCTTTCGGCTTCGGTAACCGGATAAACGGATAATATGCCCAGTCCGGATGTGCTGTTAACCATCTTGCCTTCAAACGGGCGTTTTTTCGACCGGCCGGGTAAAAAGCTGTAGTTCATATTTAATTCATCGGCCAAAAACTTCAGGGTATCGGCATTGGCTTCTTCGCTATAAAAACATTCCTGGCAAGCTATAACATGGGGTTTTAATTGTTTAAGTTGTTTGGCAAGTATGTCCATGCGCAGCCGGTATTCGCCATCACATTTCCACGTATTTATGGTGATAATCTTAACATTTTCCACATCAGCAATATCAGCAATCTAAATTGTACAATCAACATTCGTTAATTATTAGCTGATGATTAGTTTTTGATTAATAATTGATATGCGTTAAACGAAGTGATGATATTTTATCCCGAACAGTTAACAATTGAGACGTTTTGCTGCTTTTGTTTAACAATAAGCTTACAATGGTTTTCGGTAAATAGTGTTTAATTTTATCACAACCAAAATAAACATTATGGATACTTCACTTTTTGAATCGGTTGATCAGTATATAGGTAACCTGCTGGGCGATGAAGATGCGGTGCTGAGAGGTACTTTGAAGTCCATGAAAGATGCAGGTATCCCGGGTATCAATGTAACAGCCAACCAGGGTAAGTTTTTACAGGTGCTGGCTAAGTTATGTAACGCCAAAAAGATCCTGGAAATAGGCACGCTTGGCGGTTACAGCACCATTTGGATGGCCCGTGCGCTGCCTGCCGATGGTCAGCTGATCACACTTGAGTTGGAACAGGCATATGCCGATGTTGCCCATCAAAATATCATCAAAGCCGGTTTGGATCCAATTGTAGATATCAAAGTAGGGAAAGCGATGGACAGCCTTGCTGCTCTTGATGCCGAAGATGAAGGGCCGTTTGATATGATATTTATTGATGCAGATAAACCGCCCTATACCGAATATTTTGAATGGGCGCTTAAACTTTCAAAGCCGGGAACCCTTATTGTTGCCGACAATGTGATCCGCGAGGGTAAGGTACTCGACGATAACTGTGACGATGAGCGGGTTAGGGGAGTACAGCGTTTTAATAAAGCCCTTGCCGATAATAAACAGGTAGCAGCTACTATTATCCAAACTGTAGGTACTAAAGAGCATGACGGTATGGCTATAGTGGTTGTGAAATAATTATCATTACCCGCTGGTTTTAATAAGCAAGACAAAAAGTGGGGGATTGTTCGATTCCCCTGGGAGGGTGTAGGGAGGGGTTTCATCAATTGGCCTGTTTGTTTGAAATAACGCATAAACCCCTCCCTGCCGCTACACATTCCAACGCACCCCTCCCCAAGGAGGGAATTGACAAACTTTCAAATGATTGAGCTTGAATGAGCATATATGAACGGCTTTCTGGAATTTAATTTCATGGCTATCAATGCGAGATTACGAGGCATAATACATCTTTATCCCGTGTAGAACTTATTTTTCTTATGTTTACTATCCGATATACAACCGGATTGTTAATTTTGAGATCATAAGCAGGGGACGAAATGAATTTTGGCGGAGTTACTATAAAGGATATTGCTAAAGAGTTGGGAATTTCGCCCTCGGCGGTTTCCAAGGCGCTTAAAGACAGTCACGAAATTGGTGAAAAAACTAAGGCGCTTGTGTTGGAATGTGCTCAAAGGCTTAACTATCAGCCTAATCTAAATGCCCAAAGTCTTAAACGGGGAAACAGCAAATCTCTTGGGATTGTAGTTTCCACTATTGAGAATCAGTTTTTTTCGCAGGTGATCAATGGTATCGAATCGGTAGCGCATAGCAAGGGATACAATGTGTTCATTACACAAACCCATGAATCGTATGAGTTGGAGATGCAGAATGTGCGCCACCTGACTTTTCGTTCCATTGATGGTTTACTGATTTCCCTTTCAACCGAAACTAATAATATCGATCACCTTAAAAACCTACACCAAAAAGGCTTACCGATAGTTTTCTTTGACAGGGTAAGCGATGAAATTGATACCCACAAGGTGGTGGCTGATAACTTTGCCGGTGCGTATGATGCCACAACGCAATTAATTGGCGCAGGGTACCGCAAAATAGCGCACATTACCAGTTCGGTAAACGTATCCATCACCGCCGAACGATTGAGAGGATATAAAAAGGCGCTTGAACAGCATGGCATGCAGCCCGATGAAAGGCTGATCAAATACTGCCCTCATGGCGGTAAAGACCTTGCCGAAATAGAGAACGCGCTAAGCGAGTTGTTTTCTGAGAGTAGGCCAGACGCCATCTTTACCGCATCCGACAGGATCACGACAACTACTTTATCGCTCTTGCATAAATTAGGTTATAAGATCCCGGGGGATATCGCTTTGCTTGGCTTCACTAACACCCAATTGGCCGAAGTTTTAAACCCGCCGTTGAGTGCAGTTTATCAGCCCGGCTTTGAAATGGGAAAAAAAGCTACCGAAATGCTCATCAGCATCATTGAAAGCAAGCGCCCTGTTACCGAGTTTGAAACTACTGTATTACCAACCCAGGTTTTCATCCGCGCCTCATCCCAGCCGGTAAAGGCGTAGGCAAAACAACGCTGCTTGTTTAATAAATGTATTCTTAACATTTGTTGTTTTTGTAAAATCTTTTACAGACTTTTAGCGCATTATAAACCAAGCTAAAACATTTCAGCCCTATGAAGAAGTTGTTTAATGTTTGCTTGCTGCTGCTTTTATTTTCTAAAGCTGCTATGGCGCAAAACACCGGTGATAAAACTTTTACTAATCCTTTGCTGCCATCAGGAGCCGATCCCTGGGTAATTTATAAGGATGGGTTTTACTATTATACCAATTCAACAGGTGGCAATATTGTTATCTGGAAAACGAAGGATGTTACCAAACTAAGTACCGCGCCTAAAAAGGCTGTTTGGGCGCCTCCTGCAGGCACTGCTTACTCAAAAGACCTTTGGGCTCCCGAACTGCATTTTATAAAAGGCAAGTGGTACGTATATTTTGCTGCCGATAACGGCGATAACAACAATCACCGTATTTATGTGCTCGAAAATAAGTCGGCCGATCCCACGGAAGGTACCTGGGAATTTAAAGGAAAAATAGCCGACAGTACCGATAAATGGGCCATTGATGCTTCAGTATTTGAAAATAACGGAAGCTGGTATATGATCTGGTCGGGCTGGGAGGGTGACCATAATGGCCAGCAAAATATCTACATTGCCAAAATGAAGGATGCCCAGACCATTGGCAGCGAACGAGTAAAAATATCAAGTCCGGCCTACCAATGGGAAACCAATGGCGATTTAAATGATGCCGGCAATCCGGCACACGTGAGTGTAAACGAAGGACCGGAAATTTTAAAACATAAGGATAAGCTATTCCTGATCTATTCGGCCAGTGGCTGCTGGACTGATTTTTATGCTTTGGGGATGCTTACAGCTTCCAAAAACAGCGACCTGTTGAATTCCGCGTCATGGATAAAAACGGAACAGCCTGTATTTAAGCAATCGCCGGAAAATAGTGTATATGCGTCGGGACATAATTCATTCTTTAAGTCGCCCGATGGCAGGGAGGAATGGATCCTGTATCATGCCAATTCAAATCCTAACGAAGGCTGCGGTAATAAACGTTCGCCTCGCGCTCAGAAATTTACCTGGAATAAAGATGGCTCACCAAATTTTGGCGTGCCGCTGAAAGATGGACAACCATTGGCTGTACCTTCAGGAACGAAGTAAAGAGTTCTGTTCACTTCTTAGTTTAAAGATCGTCACTGCGGGTAAGAATCTGAAAAAGATGTAATGACGTGTAAATGTTTTAGCGGTGTTGTGCGGGGCCGCGTTAGGGATAGAAGCGTAAAGCCCACAGCGTGCGCCGGATTGTGCGCAGGCAAAGCGAGGACTTGCAGCGGATAGCCCGGCCCGTTAGCTAACGGGAACGCCCATGTTATAAAATTGATCAAAAAATATACCTAATAACCAATAACTTACAAACACGTCATTATAAAAAAACAAAGGAATCTCAAACAATGCAGAGCAGACTTGTAAAACCCCTCAACTAATCGGGGATTGCCACGCTGCGCTTACAACAATGAGAATCTTGTATACTCCCCATTTTCTTGACAAATATCAATTTCGTTCTTATCAAATATCAATGTACAGGTTGTAGCGTCGCGATAGATTTGTATCAACAAAAAAACGATACAAAATGTCAAAAACAATTTTTATAACCGGAACAAGTACAGGATTTGGTAAATTAACCACTATAACCCTTGCAAATGCAGGCCATACCGTAATAGCAGGTATGCGTGGAATAAATGGCAAAAACGAAGCTGTGGCCAGAGAGTTATCAGCCCTGCCAAATGTTGAAGTAGTTGAAGTTGATATTACTGATGATGCCTCAGTTAAAGCAGCTTTTGAATATACTTTAACCAAATACGGCCATATTGATGTCCTGGTTAATAATGCGGCGGTTTCAGGTTTTGGGGTACTGGAAGCCTACTCGCTTGACCAGATCAGGCAGATGTTTGAAGTGAATTTTTACGGAGCTCTCCGTACTATCTTTGCAGTTTTGCCGGGCATGCGCGCAGCTAAGAACGGGTTGATCATTAACATTACATCAGGTGCAAGCGGCCATACCCTGCCATTTATGATCCCTTACCTTGCCTCCAAATTTGGGGTAGAAAGTATTACCGAGGGTTTACAGGATGAACTTGCACAGTACAACATCGAAAACGTAAGCATCCAGCCCGGTGTATATCCAACCGAAATGAACAATGGCAGTAAAGCAGGTATCCATGCTGATAAACCAGAAGTTGTTGCCGAATATGGTGAAGCTTCGGCACAGCAATTCAACGCCATGGGCACCGCGCTTTTCAGCAAAATGGCCGAGTTTAATATGGATCCGCAAACCATTGCCGATGGGATACTGAGGCTTGTGGAAATGGAAAAAGGAACAAGACCATTGCGTTACCCGCTTGATGCCGTGGCCCAGGGTACCGACCAGGAATTTATTGATGCACGTGCTGCCATTAAAACCAAATGGTTAAGTAAATACACAGCATAACTGCTGATAAAAATATGACCCGAACAGAAGCAAATATCCCCGGATAAAGGGGATATTTGCTTTTATATGTTTGAGCTATTTAAAGAATACATCAGCCAGAAAACAACCCTTACCGATGCCGACTATGCTAAAATCGAAGCCGTGTGTATTTATAAAAAGCTTCGTAAAAGGCAATATCTGTTGCAGGAAGGTGATGTTTGGAAATATAATGCCTTTATAACCAAGGGCCTGGTGCGTTTTTACAGCGTTGATGAAAGCGGCCGCGAAAACATAGTGAGCTTTGCCAAAGAAAACTGGTGGACCGGCGACCGTGCCAGCCTGCTTACCGGCGAGCCATCCAGAAATAATATTGACGCTATTGAAGATACCGAACTAATACTGATCACCAAAACAAATTTTGATAACCTTTGCCGCGAAATACCGCCCTTTAATGATATGGTGAATGCTATCATCAACAAGAGCTTTATCACCAGTCAAAACCGGATCCATTCGGCCATTTCCTTTACTGCCGAGCAAAAATATCTTGATTTTGTTCAGAAATATCCTGATCTGTCGTTAAGGGTTCCGCAGGCCATGATCGCATCATATTTGGGAATCACTCCTGAAACTTTAAGCCGTGTACGAAAGGAAACTGTAAAGCGGCATTAAGCCGTTTGCTTCATTTGGTCGATGTTTTTTTCTTTTGCTGCCTGCAGTACAGTTTTACCGTAATCAGTAAAGTACTGGTGGTGTTGTAATACCCTTAGGTTTAAACTGTGCCACTCTTCATCGCCGTAGTGCTTATCCAAATGTACTTCCCATTCCTGTTTTAAATTGTTGGCACATTTAAAATAATCGGGCGACGCGAAATGACGCATATCGGCGTCGCAAATAATCTGCTCTATCAGGTTTTGGGGTGACTGCGGAATTTTTGTAGCTTCGATACAATCCCATACCTGTTGTATAAAATCGTTATTGTAATGGTGCTGCATTAAAAAAGTACCTGCAATGATCATGCTGGTATCTTCGTGGCCCTTGTAATGATAAAGGTAGCCGGTATCATGAAACCAGGCGGCCACAGTTAGGACGGTTAGCTCCGGCTTTTTTATTTTGCTATGCCCGGCAATTTCAATTGCTGCGTCTACAACTCTTTGAGTATGTCCCAAATTATGGAAATACATGTTTGCCGGAAGGTTTTCTTCCATTAATGAGGTAACGTAGGCCGCGGCCCTTTTTTTTATACTTATCGCAGGCATGTGAAAGGTGCTATACTACCCTCACATTCTGTAGAAAATCTGGATAAATGTTCAGATTCCTGCCTCTCAACAAAAAGATGACACTTTTATCTTATTTGTGTAAACATGGATTTTACGTTTTTAAGCGGGATTTTAAACCTGTATTTTAGATGCATAAATGTTCACAGATGAAAAACACCCTTCAAATAGCACAACTTTATCTCCGCTTTGCATTAGCTATCGGTTTCTTGTTGCCAGTGGCCGATCGGTTGGGTTTCATGGGACCGGCAGGCCAAAATCAGGTAAGTTGGGGTAGCTGGGACAATTTTGTAGTTTATACCAATACACTGATGCCATATTTGAGTCGTTCGATGGCAGGTGTCATGGGCTTTTTAGCAACGGTGGCCGAGGTTTCCATAGCCATCATGTTTATTGCAGGTTTTAAGATCCGTACAGCGGCTTACGCAAGTTTTGCCCTTACGCTTACTTTTGCGCTTTGCATGACGATATTTTCAGGATTCAAGGCTCCTTTTAATTATTCGGTTTGGGCTGATAGTGCAGGTAGTTTATTGCTGGCAAGCATAGCCACTTATCGCTGGAGCATTGATTTTATATACGATGAAGCTTAATGTCTGTTAAAGCCTTTTGCTGTTCAGTTACCTTTAAATGTATTAAAATAGCCGGTTATTAACCCCGGGCTCATTTCATCACTAAGCAAGCCTATATAATTATCGGGCCTTATTAGTAAATAAAGTCCTGATTTTACCCCTGATTTTTCCCAGCCTTCATTAAGAGGCAGATTAACTACCTTGATGTAAGCTGTTAAGTGATCTGGAATGTGCTTGTCGTATCCACTGCTACCGATACATAATAGGTGAAACTTCGGTTCCGTGAGCAAATGATAGATGCTTTGCAATTTGCCATCAATTTCTGTCAAAATATAGGGACATCTGTCGCCGGCGCAAAACTTTAGCTTTTGCTTGATAAATTGCAGGGAAAGCAGGCTTTTTTTGTACGAATACCAAATTTGGGACAATATCCTGAAAACGCGTTTTGAAATCCATTTTGTTGATAGCACAAGACGTAAAATATGAGGCATCATGTAGGTGCGCATTTGATATATGAACCAGTTACAGCTTGTCATAAATGCAAATATTTTATCGGTAAATTTCATGAGCCATTGGGCAAAGGGATATCGCTCGTCATGGTAAGTATCAATAAGTTTATCATCAGCAACGCCCTGCAATACCAGGGAAAGTTTCCAGGCCAGGTTATGTGCATCCTGCAAACCGGTATTCATCCCTTGCCCGCCTGCGGGGCTATGGATGTGCACTGCATCACCCAGCAAAAGGCAGCGATTCACCCTAAACCGGTTAACACAGCGGTGATGTAGCTTATAAACCGAAAACCAGTTCAACTTTTCGACGCTAAACGGCAGTTTAACATTCGCGGTGATCACGTCTTTAAGGTCATCAGAGCCAACATCTTCGTTGCCGGAAAAGCTTTCGGGCAGGGTGCCCAAAATGCGGTAACTGTTATTGCCATACATCGGAAAAAAAGCGCAGAAATTAACACGCGACAGTGATGCGATGAGCTTGTTTGCAGGTTGCTGCCAGTTAAGCTGCACATCGGCAACAAAAAACTTATTTTGGTAGGTACCTCCATCAAAGTTTAGTCCTAACTGCTGCCTTACCAGGCTTGATGCCCCGTCACAAGCCAGCAGGTAGGAGGCTTTAATACTTATTTTTCTGAATGGGTTACTTTTATCATAAAGACTGGCCACAACATGGTCTTCATATTGTTCAAAACTAACCAAACTGGTTCGCCATAAAACATCACGCCCCGTTGCTTTTAATTGCTCGTAAAGCAGTTCCTCGTTCTTAAACTGCTCAAATGCCTGCAGGTTAGGAAAATCGGTAAGCCCGTTGCCTGCGTTGGCAGTTTCAAGTGCCGCTTTTTCACGGCCGTTCATATAAATGGCAAATTTGTTGATCATCTGTCCCTGCTGCAAAACAGTATCAGCTACACCCATTTGCTGGTAAATTTCCATGCTGCGGGCAGTAACCAACATAGCCCGCGACTCGTGAGTGGGCGCGGGCTTGGTATCGATAATAATAAAATCAACGTTAAAGCGGGCCAGCTGGCAGGCGGCCATTAAGCCGGTTGGCCCGGCACCGATAATAATTACTTGTGTTTGCACGATGTATTACCGGCTTTAAAATATGAAATTAATTGGCAAGGCAAGGGCATTGCCGGGCTATCGCCAGTAATTATTAGCTGCAGCTATTGTAGCAAATTCGGTTGCCACTGTTTGCCCTACAGCAATGAGCATTGCGGCATCTTCGGCGTAAACCCCTCTCAGCTTTCCACGAATTTCGGCATCGGGTTGTGTTACTTTGATGATGAGCCTGGCCATTTTAATAGCAAGTTCACGGCCCTCCTGCGGTGTTGCTGTGATTAACGAGTCGCCCGGGATTAGTTGTACAGATTCTGACATGATGATAAATTTAATTGGTTAAAAGGTTGATGAATGCTTTTATGAAATTGGATTAAAAAACGGGTTGTAATACAGTTCCCCTTTTCTTAAAATCGGAAAAACTGGTCCCTGTGGCATTTTTAAAGAATTTACTGAAATGGGCCATGTCACAAAAACCAAGATCATATGCTATTTTTTTCATACAGTTATCAGGGTGTATAGCTTGCCGTTTAGCTTCGGCTGCAATCCTTTGCCTGATGTGATGGCCGGCAGATTGCCCTGTCAATTTTTTTACCACTTCGTTAAGGTAATTGGGGGTTACGGAAAGCCTGTCGGCATAATCGGCCACCATTTTATGTTCCCTGAAGTTTTTATCGAGCAAGCTCATGAAGTTTTGTAATATGGCAGTATTGCGCGACTGCTTGGGCGCCTGTTCCATAAATTCCAACTGACGCGAAAGATAGATGAAGAAGATTTTAAAATAGCGTTTTAATATTTCTGCACGGTAAAGGTTGTGCCTGCTATATTCCTTCATCATTATTTCGGTAATATCGTTCATATCATCAGCCAGCTCGCTGTTGATAGCAACGATCTGCGTTTGACTAAACATTTGATGGATGGGGCTATAGATAGGGTCGCGGCCATAATCATCTGCATCCAAAAACGAGTCGGTAAACGATATTACATAACCATGCAGGCCATTGCTAAATTTAAGATCATGCAACTGGCCGGGTTTAATCAGCAGTAATTGATTGGAGTTTACAGCCTCTTTTTGCAAATTGAGCCTGTAATAACCGTTGCCTGAAACTATCCATATCAGCATGAAATAGTCATTGGGAAGATCGATGCCGTTTTCTTTGATCCATTCAATAGTATGGATTTTGAAAGGAAGGCAATAAGATACTTTCTCAAAATGTAGCGGTGCAAAGTCGTTAAATTGTTTCATGGCTGCGAAGTTTAAAGCTTGTATGGCATATGCCTGCTCTCTAATTTCGTGCCGTTGTTTTTATTTTATTGATAATCAGATGTTTGTGTTATTGTTTAAGTCCTTCGACTTAACGAAATATCATCACATTGCTGTTCAAGGAGCGAAATATCGCATCTTTTATGTCACTAAACATATATCCACATGCTATCATCTGTTAGCCGGTGAGTTGTTAAAAAGATATCAGGAAAAGGAAGAAAGTTTGCCGCAGAAAAGCAGGACAGCGTGGTTAAATAAAGAGCTTAAGATTGGTGTTGCGTATCTAATATTTTGATTATTAATTATATAGGTTAATATTGCCTTTATTGTAAGAAGGTAAATGCAATATGTAATTTATACATCAAAATCCGTGTTTAATACATCGGCCGGGTTTAGTAAGTATATTATTTTTATAAGTTGAATTTGATCGCAGGTTTATCAGTGTAGAACCGTGTATGGCGAACTAAATTTGTGGGTCTTAGGCTGATCATTAAAATAATATCAAGTGAATTTCAATATAAACTTGCCCCGGTTTTATTGTAAGCTGGTACTTACAGGCTTCTTGCATTTGATACCCGTAAGCGCCCCGGCACAGCATTATAACCGTATAACTTATGATATTTTATGGACAAAAGGTAGCTTACTAATTGTTAAATGGGATTTTATAACAACAAGTGTTGTTGTACTGCTTATCATTTTAGGCATAGTTTATACCGGGTACCGGCAAAAACAACAAATCAATTACCAGTTGTGGTTAAAAGAAAAGGAGGTTATTGGGCAAAACCAGGTAGTGCAGCAACTAACTGTAGACAAAGACCGTTTGATTGATGAAAAAGACTGGCTGTTAAAAGAGGTGCATCACCGGGTTAAAAATAACCTGCAAATAGTAATGAGCCTGCTTAATACCCAGTCGGCTTTTTTAAAAAATAATGCGGCAATTGCGGCTATTCGTGAAAGTCAGAACAGGGTGCAAGCTATTGCACTGATTCATCAAAAGTTATACAGCAATTCAAGTGTAGCTTATATTGATATTGCGGTTTATATCAGTGAGTTGGTTAATTATCTTGCCGATAGCTACGAAACTCATGACCGCGGAATCAGGTTTGAACAACAAATTGAGCCTGTTAAAATGGACGTTGCCCAGGCTATACCTGTTGGCCTTATGCTTAACGAGGCTATCACCAATGCTATTAAATATGCTTTTCCGAACAAACGGGGGTATATAAACATTTCGCTCGGAACACTTGATGATAATAATATCATGCTGACTATAGCCGACGATGGTATCGGGTTGCCCCAGGGTTTTGATATTAAAGAAACTTCATCTTTGGGCATGGAAATGATGAAGGCGCTAAGTAAGCAGCTTGACGGTAGTTTTAAAATGGAAAATAACAATGGTGTAGT
The DNA here is from genome assembly GCF_047324315.1 of Mucilaginibacter sp. Mucisp86. Lineage (NCBI taxonomy): Bacteria > Pseudomonadati > Bacteroidota > Sphingobacteriia > Sphingobacteriales > Sphingobacteriaceae > Mucilaginibacter > Mucilaginibacter sp. Mucisp86. Next base: position 677,819 of record NZ_CP168503.1, on the reverse strand, counting down.
AATCACGCTTATTTTCCGGGCCGAAAGAAAGTTCGGGAACATCGAAAACGAAAATTACCCCGCACGGTTTTAAAGGGCTATATGTAATTTATACTACTGAAACCATAATTAGTACATTGATTTAGGGGATCCCCAACCCGAACTTTACATTGTTAAACAGCAGTTAATTATTCAATATTAATTAATTGTACTGATAACACGTAAAGCCTTCACTATGAAAAAGTTTATTTGTTTCGCGGTAGCTTTCTTTACAAGTGTATTGATGTTTGCAACAACAGGGTTGTTTATTAAACTCAATACAAGTTTAATGGAGCCGCTGGTACCAGCCAAATTTTTCGTCATAGTGTTGTATGTTATGTGTGCGTTCAAATTTGCTTTACTGGTTATCATACTCATGCCTGACAAGCCCTTACTTAAACTAACAGGTTTGGGTTTTATATCGGCCGATATTGCTTTTTTAATCCTGAGCAACATTCTCAGTTTAACGCTAAGTATTCCGGTATCACTTGTTGTGGTGCAGGCTTTACTGCTGCTTTTTTACATGGCCTTGCAAGGCCCTTTTTGGCTTTACAAAGGCAATGCAGCTAATAACACTATTGAAAATGAACTTATAGCATCACCTGTTTAATGGATATTGATATGCACCATGATGATGAACAATTGATAAACCTCATTATTGATCTGCAGGATCGGGGTTTTAATCATGATTTTGTTATTGAGAATGAACATATCAGGTGCCTGCAATATAATGAGCTCATCTCACCCGATGATTTTGAGATACTGGAAACGTATCACTGCAAATCATCCGGTAAAAACAATGAGTGCAGTTTGGTGTACGCAATCCGGGTAACCAACTATGAGATGAAAGGCATATTGATGAGCGATTACAAATCGTACATCAGGGGGATGTCACTGAGGTTATGGTCGAAATTTAATAGTGTAATCAGGTTAAATCTATCAATGATAAAATAAAATACAAGAAAACAGATCCAAATGAACAGGGAAATCAGAAATATGGAAAACAGGATGGGTGTGGTACCTGAACCTACCATAGGAGCGGTGTATATAGGTAACTGGAAAATTCAGCTCAAATCAAACAAGGTATCCTTTTGCCCGCGGATGCGCAAGATCCTTGAACTATCAAAAGGGTATGACGAAAAAATTGATCAACTTTTTGGCTTGGTTAAGCCTGCACAATTGAGCGGACTGATCCATGAGTTTAAGGTGGCCTGTTTTAATGGCACCAAATTTGAAAAACAGGTGCAAATTGTAACTCCCTGCGGCAGTGAAAAATGGATCTTGCTTACAGGAGTTTTATACTCAAGAAGGTGGGGTACTGCCGAACAAATGATTGGCACCATTGAAGATGTTACCCAGAAAGTTAACGAGGAATGCCTGAGCATGGCTATTGTAAACCATGAATTGCGTGCTCCTTTAACCATAATTAAACTCAATACGCAGTTCCTGATCAATCATTTGGGGCACAGCATTAATAAACAGCCGGTTAAATTATTAACCATGGTTGACCAGCATATTAACGGGATGACCAAATTGATTGATGAATATTTATCGCCCTCAACCAGTGATGACAGATCTGCACAACTCAATTTTAGTTTATTTGATATTAATGACCTGGTTGAGACCGTGCTTGGAGAAATGAGGATCCTGTACCCCGGGCACCGTTTTTGCAAATACCCTGCTACGGATGGCATTTTAGTTAGGGGCGATAAATACAAGATCACACAGGTATTGATCAATTATATAACCAATGCCGCCAAATTTTCGCCGCCATGCTCGCACATTAATGTCAATATTGACCGCAATGAAAATGATGTTGAAGTATCGGTGCATGATCAGGGTGTAGGCATTAATGAAGAAAACGGCCAGGCGTTGTTCCAAAAATTTTACCAGTGCAACCAAAAATCGGTAAGGCAAAAAAACAGCAAAGGTTTGGGCCTGTATATTGTGAAAAATATTATTCAAAAACATGGTGGCACGGTAAAGGCCGAGAACGGAAAAGATGGCGGGGCCGTATTTTCTTTCAGTCTGCCGCTTAGTCAGCAAAGTAAATTTAATACTACCGGGCAGGAGGCGGTGAAATTGATGGCTTAAACGGTCATGTTTAAGTAAGGAAATAATAAAAGATAAAAACATCTTTTATTATTGATTGAAATAACTACTTTTGCTTTATAAAAGCAATGGGAATATTTTCAAAAACATGTGAGTATGCGGTGAGGGCAGTATTTTTTATAGCCCAGCACACCGCCGATGGCAGTAGGGTAGGTATAAAGGAAATAGCCGTAAACATTGATTCGCCCGAACCTTTCCTGGCCAAGATCCTTCAGGATTTAAGCAAGAGGGGCATCATTCAATCGGTAAAAGGGCCTAATGGCGGTTTTTATCTTGATGCACAAAGCCTGGCCCGCCCACTGTCAGATGTGATAGAAGCGGTTGACGGTGGGGGGATATTCAGGGATTGCGGTTTAGGACTGAAAGAGTGTTCATCAAAAAATCCCTGCCCTTTGCACCATGATTTTTTAGAGGTAAGGAACCGCCTGCAAAACATGCTTGAATCTATCACCATAGGCCAGTTCAACGAAGATCTGAACCTGGGAATAGTAGTACTGAAAAAATAACCCAACCCGCCAAAAAGGTTACAGGCGCGTTCAAAAATCATTTAAAGTTTTAGCAAATAAATTATTGAAGTATCAAGACAGTAAATTTAAAAGATAAAAAGGTATTAATATATTTTATATGAAACTCAAAATCTACTTAACCCTTAGCCTTATTGGCCTGCTGCAGTTTTCCCCCCGAACAGCAGTATATGCTGCCGATGTATTGAAGCCCGATCCCGCCTTTAACACCGGCGTCTGCATCATTATTGCATTTACCATTTTCTTTTTGTTGTTACTGCTGGTTTGGCTTATTCGTTTGGCCCGCGGCCTGAAAGAAGATGAAGCAGCACAGGAAAAACACGGCGATAAATGGATCTTCAGGCAAATAAACAGTCTGGATGCCCGGCAGCTTGATCAGTTAATAAGCCGCAGAAACAGCCGTAAAAAGGCCATCGGCAAAGCAAAGGGCGGCCATAACGGCTTTACAGCTGTTATGGTGTTGCTGCTTTTGCTTTCATCATTGGAGGTAAATGCTCAAACACCTGCGGACGGCAAAAATATATTAACCAGTCCCGGTATGATCATTATGCTTACGCTAATTTTTATCCCGCTGGTGATAACCGTTTTTTTGGTGGCTTTAAAAATCCGCAATCTCGCTATGAAAACGCGCTACAACAGGCTGAACAGCGAAGCGCGTGAACTTGCCAATATAGTTGATAATGATGATGGGGTGTATGATGATCTTATTAAACGCAAGCACGCGCTTAATTACCGGTTAACCAACAATGAGCTTGCCGGTAATATCGGGCCCGAAGACGCAAAAGGAATCTTGTTTAATGTTGATGAGGTTCATGGTCCGCGGTTCTTTGCTGCCAAACGTAAAGCAGCCCATAAACATCAAACCGATCCCAGGCTAATAAAGTTGATCATGTGGTACCTGGGTACCGCCACGCTTTGGCTGGTGCTGGGCACTTCGGTGGGTGAGTATATCGGTATCAAGTTTGTTTCGCCGGATGCCGACCATATTAGCTGGCTGAGCTTTGGCCGTCTGAGACCGGTACATACCAATATGGTTTTCTGGGGATGGTCGTCAATGGCCATGTTAGGACTCGGTTACTATGTGGTATCTACGGTTAGTAATACTGCAGTTTACAGTATTAAGTGGGGATATTACTCGCTCGTGCTCATGAATGCTGCCATTGTTTTAGGTAGTGGCATGCTCATGGCCGGCATCAATAACGGCGGCGGCGAATACCGCGAATATATTTGGCCGGTGATGGCACTTTTTGCGGGCGGCATTGTAGTGAGCCTCGCCAATTATATTCAAACCATAGCACAGCGCAAAACTAAGGAGATCTATATCTCCAACTGGTATATCGTTTCGGCCATGATGTTTTTAACGGTGATCGTAACCGTTGGTTATCTGCCCTTTTACCAGGATGGCCTTGGCGAAACTATTGTGCAGGGTTATTACATGCACCAGGCCGTAGGTATGTGGTTCATGTTCTTTAACCTGGGGCTGGTATATTACTTTTTGCCGCAGCAGTTAAATACGCCTATATACTCCTACAGTTTAGGGATCCTGGCGTATTGGTCGCAGATTTTGTTTTACACGCTGATAGGTACCCATCACTTTATTTTTAGTTCGATACCATGGTGGCTGCAAACCGTAGCTATTGTGGGCAGTATGGGTATGCTGATACCGGTATTTTCGGGCACAACCAATTTTATCATGACCTTCAGGGGCAACTTTAATAAGATAGGCCGGAGCTATACGCTGCCGTTTTACATAGTTGGCATCTTGTTTTACTTTACAGGTTCCACACAGGGCACGGCCGAAGCATTCAGGGAAACCAATCTCATCTGGCACTTTACCGATTTTACAACAGCACATTCGCATATTACCATGTATGGTATTATTGCCTTTTTTCTTTGGGCAAGTATTTATACCATAGTGCCAAGGCTTACCGGTAACGAACCGAAGCAAGGTTTGGTTGGTGCGCATTTCTGGATGGCATTGATAGGTGTATTGTTTTACACCATTCCGCTCATGGTAGGTGGTACTTTGAAAGGTATGGCCTGGCGCGATGGGAAACCATTTATTGATAGCGTGGTGCTGATGGCTCCTTACTGGTTATGGCGTGCCATTGGCGGCTCGCTGATGTGGGCCTCACACCTGGTGTTTGCCTGGAACATGTATGTAATGTTTTCGGGCCATAAAAGCGATCCCGATATCAGGAAGGAAGTTTTTGAGAAACTAAATGCTATACCCGTTAACGCCGAAATCTGATAGCCATGGAAATCTATAATAATCATAAAAAACTTTTTACTGCCGCGTTATGCTTCTTTGTGCTGCTCACATTTTTTGTGGTGATAGGGCCGGCATTTACCAGCCAAAATAACAATGCACCATTGCCAGGCAGTAAGCCGCTGAACCGGCTTGAAACCGAAGGCAAGGCGGTATTTATTGCCGAAGGATGTGTGGCCTGCCATACCCAGCAGGTGCGTAATGTAGATATGGACAAAGTTTGGGGAGCCCGCCCCAATATAGCTGCCGATTACGCTAACATCACCCGCACTGATGTTTGGCGTAACACGGCCACACTCATGGGTTCCGAACGTACCGGCCCCGATTTAACCAACGTAGGCATACGCCAGCCAAGTAACGACTGGCATTACCTGCATTTGTTTAACCCAAGGTCGGTAGTGGCGGAGTCTGTTATGCCTTCATATGAATGTCTGTTTGAAATTAAAGATTATGCCTGGCCAAATGATGTGGTAGTTAATGTACCTGATGATTTTAAAAAAGGTATAACCGGCAAAATAATAGCTACGCATAAAGCAGTAGCGCTGGTAGCTTACCTGCGATCGTTAAAGGAAGTTACCCTGCCCGATGGCAAACCGGTACCAATATTCCTGTACGGGAAAAGTGAAGCCGAAAAAGCTGCTGCAAATACACCCGGCAAAGGCGCAGCCGCCAAGCCACAATTTGATGGTGCAGCACTTTACTCCACCAATTGTCAGTCATGCCATCAGGGAAACGGAGAAGGCCTGGTTGGTGCTTTCCCGGCGTTGAAAGGCAGCAAGATAGTGCTTGATGATAATCCCGAGGTGCAGGTGACTATAATCATGAAAGGTTATAATGGCCGTGTAAGTGAGGGTTACGGTATAATGCCAGCCGTGGGGACAAATAACAACCTGAAACCTGAAGAGGTAGCCGCCATTGTAAATCATGAACGCAGCAATTGGGGCAACAACTCCAAGAAGGTAAACGCTGATGATGTGAAAAAGATCATTGCCTCGTTTGGTAAACCCGAAACAATAGCTGCTAAAAAGTAAAGATCAAGATCCCCAAAAGATGAAAAAATATATCATACTGCTGCTCATGCTCATCCTTAAACTGGATGCTATCGCCTGCGAGGCCTGTAAAAAGCAACAACCCGGCGGTTTTGGAGGAATAACCCACGGCGCGGGTCCTGATAGCAACTGGGATTATCTTATTGTATTTGTAATGGTAGCGATTACGCTGTACGTGCTGGTAGCAACCATCAAATGCTTTATAAAACCCGGTGAAAAGAATGAAGAACACATTAAACGGATGATTTTAAACGACCTGAAGCCATGAGAGATCAAAGTTTTGTAACCCTGTTTATTGATGAAGACCCGAAACCGATAGGTGAGTTCCCGGCACCTGTAACGTTTGATCTGGATACCCGAAAACTGACCGACGGCAACCATGTGCTCAAAGTTGTGAGTAAAGACCACCAGGGTAAAGAAGGTATTAAGCTGATCCCTTTTGTGGTGCGTAATGGCCCGGCGATCGCCATTGAGGGTTTAAAGAAAGACGAAATTGTTGAAGGTGTATTGCCCCTCATGATTAATGCTTACGGCAAAGGCGATCAGAAAACCTTTATGCTGGCGGGCAGCGAAACCCCGCAAAGTATCCCCTGGTGGCTGGTGGTAGGGATTATCCTGTTTGTAGCATGGACTGGATATTTCATTATTACATCGCTGGCAGTGAAGTTGTAGGAACCTCACCTAAATCCTCTCCAAAGGAGAGGACTTGGATTAGCAAATTGGAGATGTTTTTAAAGCCCTCTCCTTTGGAGAGGGTTGGGTGAGGTGCCGCGTTAGGGATAGTAGCGGATACCGGCCCATGTGCGCAATGCCTGCAGGCGTATGAGCGGATAGCCCGGGCCGAAGGTAACGCACTTGTGGAGAGGTTAGTAAAAAGGTGTCATTTCGATAGAGCATGGGTGGGAAAGAGCGTAGGAGCGAAAGAGAAATCTTATACGATGTGCAAAGTAAACCTGCACGGCTGCCAAACAGAATGTATGAGATTTCTCACTATCGTTCGAAATGACAATCTTTTTTAAGTATTAGAATAACATATAATAATGAACGATATACAAGATATAACATCAATCAAGCTACTGGTTGATGAATTTTATACCAGGGTGCGGCTTGATGGGTTATTGGGGCCTGTTTTTGCCGAAGTAATAAAAGACGACTGGCAGCCGCACCTTGATAAAATGTACGCTTTCTGGAACGCCGCTTTGTTTGGCGTTCCCGGATTTAAAGGTAATCCCTTTGCCCGACATGCGCCGCTACCTATCGGTAACGCTCATTTTGACCGCTGGCTGGAACTATTTAAAGATACCGTTGACGCACACTTCACCGGCCCCATGGCTAATGATGCTAAAAACAGGGCTGGTTTAATGGCCGTAATGTTTATGAGTAAACTGGCCAACATGAAAGGCGGACCGGGCAAGGTTATCATGTAGTGGATGCGCATTAATATTATATCTGTGTTTGGAAGACGATTGCTGCGCGATGGAACGTGCGATTCCCTCCACAGGGAGGGTGTAGGGAGGGGTTTCATCAATATGCTTACTCACTTGAAAGGAGCATAACCCCTCCCTTCCACTGCACTTACCAACCGCACCCCTCCCGAAGGAGGGAACGAAAGAAAAGCTATCAAATACTTAAAATCAAATGCAATGAAACAGCTTCAAACAAACGAGCACTTCCAGGTGGTTAAAATTGAGTTCGCCGCAGGCGCAAATATGAAAAGGCATATAGCCACATCAGATGCTTATATGATTGTGGAAGACGGAAATGCCCTGCTCATATACTCTGGCGAAACGTATGAGCTTAGCAAAGGCGAAACTTCCCTGATACCGGCCAATGAGCAGCACATGCTTAAAATAATAGATGATTTCAAAGCCTGGATTGTATTAGCGAGTACTGCGCAGATCAAATACCCCGAAGCCGATAACATTTACATTAATTAATATGATCATAGAACAAGTGCGCGAGCAAATGCCATTAGCCGCAGGGCCGGTGGTTAAAATATTAAAACAAAGCGATAGCTATAAAATGATGGTCATTGGTCTGAAAAAGGGTGCGGTTTTAAAAGAACATAAAACCGCCATACCTGCCAGGCTGATAGTTACCGAAGGCCATGTAACCTATAATGAGCAGGAACGCGCGGTTGATTTGAAACGCGATGCTGATTTTGAAATACCCGTAAACGTGCCGCACAGCCTGCTTGCCCTTGAGGATAGTATTTGCCTTTTAATACAAGGCTAACGGGCGCGGCAATTAATGATAAATATATACTGTTAAAACGATGATTACTAAAGAACAAAAAGAGTTGGTAAAGGCTACAGTGCCTGTATTGAAGGAGCATGGAGTATTGTTAACTACGCATTTTTACAACCGGATGTTTACCCACAATCCCGAGCTTAAAAATGTATTTAACCTGGGTAACCAACAAAACAGCAAACAACAAACAGCCCTTGCTATGGCCGTGCTTGCTTATGCCGAGCATATCGAAAACCCTGGAGTATTAATGCCTGTGCTTGACGGTATTGGGCAAAAACATACCAGTCTTGATATCAGGCCCGAGCATTACGCTATTGTTGGCGGGCATCTGATTGCCTCAATCAGCGAGGTATTGGGCGATGCAGCTACTTCAGAGCTGTTGGAAGCATGGACTGTTGCTTATAACCAGCTGGCAACTATCATGGCCGGCCATGAGCAAAATTTATACAGCAAACAGGTAGCAAAAAAAGGCGGCTGGACCGGCTGGAGGCCGTTTGTAGTAAAACAGAAGGTAAGAGAATCGGCGGAGATCACTTCTTTTTACCTGTATCCTACTCACGGTGGTGCTGTGCCTGATTTTACTCCCGGCCAGTTTTTGAGCGTGCGTTTGTTTTTGCCCGAACTTAATTTATTGCAACCCCGGCAATACAGCATCTCAAGCGCGCCTAACAGCGAGTATTACCGTATTTCGGTTAAACGCGAAACAGGTACCGAGTTGCTTGCTGATGGTATGATCAGTAACCGTTTGCATAATTTTGTTAATGAGGGCGATATCATTGAGGTATCGGCACCGGCAGGCGGCTTTGTGCTAAATGGTGATGGCGACCATCCAATAGTTTTTATCAGCGGTGGTGTTGGTCAAACCCCACTGATGAGCATGTTGGAAAGCCTGATCAAAAGCGGCAGTAAGCGGCCTAAAACCTGGGTTCATGGTTGCCGTGATAAAAATGTGCATGCCTTTAAAGAAGTTATTGAACATTGGGAAGGCGAAAACGAGGAAGTTAAAAAGCACATTTTCTACAACGAAGTTGAGGAAGGCGTATCTGACAATTTATATGAGGGTTGGGTTGACCTGAACCAATTAGGCGATGAGATTTTTGAACCCAATACCGAGTACTACATTTGCGGTCCGGCTGGGTTTATCGAGCTGCATTACCGCGAACTGGTTAAAAAAGGTATCGATAAACAACTGATCCATTTTGAAGAGTTTGGTCCGCAAACTTTGCAGTTGAATTAAAACAGGATTGCTATTTCATGCTGAAGCCATTTATCTCTTAGATAAGCTGCCTCAGCATGAAATGGTTATTCTCTATATCATTATCCTTTCTTCAGCGTTACTATCGCCTGGTTGGGTTGAGCCTGATACAGTACATAAGTACCTTTTTCATCTTTAGTTGTACTAATCTTTTTGCTTTTTGAACCCTGGATTACCATTGTGCTTGTCCAGCTTGGTGATACATAAGTTTTGAGCGTTAATGGCAGATAATACATTTTGGCATCAAGGTTATGACTTACTTTAACCTGTATGGCGTTTCCTACCGTTGAAGCTACAGCTTTGCCGTGCTCACGTTCGCGCATATAACGGGTTACATCGCCAAAGGTTGCTACCCAAAGCTTATCGTTTTTGCTTTTGATGTATTGAAAATATTCGTCAAGCAGGGTGCTGGGCAGGGCTTCGTAACCCATGCCATCAATACCATGGAAAACCAGTACCAGCCAGGTATTGCTATGGTTAAGCGTGGTATCAACCCAAAGCTTCATCATAGGTAGTGGTGTTTTGGTAGTTGCGCCGCGCTGCCATTGAATGTAATCTTTATCTGTTGAACCAGGTGATTGTTTACTGGCGCGATCAATCTCTTTTAGCCATGGCTCGGGCATGCGGTTACGCAAGGCGGGGTAAATTTTTAACGCATAGCTCATCACCCTGTCGTTTTCAAAACCGTAAGGGCACTCTGCCGAAAAGGTATGTTTAGGGCCAAGCTGTGCAAGGATATCAGCTTTGCTTTTTTCCAGTTCCCAAAGCAGGTTGGGCTCGTCAAGACCGGGCATGCTGGGGTGGGTAATAGAGTGACTGGCAAACTCATAACCCTCGGCGGCGTCTTTCCTGAAATCGTCCCAGGTTGAGCCTATAGATTGTTTAAACTCATCATTGGGTTCGTAGCCTGGTTTCAATTCGCCGTTGCGGGCTTTGGCATAGATATCATCCAATACCTTGAATGCTTTTTCCTTTTTACCGCTATCATACAAACTTCCTGCCTGTGTATGTGAGGCGATGGTGCCCATGTAACCCAGGTATCCGGCCGCCGAGCATCGTTCAAAAAAGTTTTGATCATTGGTAGGAGCCGTTGCCGATTCTTTGATAATCTCCTTTACGGGTCGACCTATAAATTTTCCATGGTATTTGGATCCGGGAATAGAGCCGGTAATAATGAAAAATGTGGCCGGCATTTTAAGGTGCTCCATCACGGGCAGGGCTTTTCTGAACTGGTTCATGGAGCCGTCATCATAAGTAAGGGAAACGGCCCCGGTTTTGCCATATTGCCATTTGGTTATTTCGGTTGTGCCCGGTTTGGTTTGTGCATTGCTTTGTAAGCCTTGCGAGGCAATGAGTGCTGTGAGCAGCAGGGTTTTAACTGGTTTGTAATTGGTGGTAAGCATAACTAAAATTAACTTTTTAAATTAATTTACAAAGTAATATTGCTGTTTCAATTGGCTGGGTATGAGGTGCCATAAAGGAGGCTGTATTATAAACCAATTGACTAGTCTTGGTGTTATGTCACCAATAAATTGAAATTTGGCCGATATATTTATACAAAAAAGGGGGTTAACACTTTTTTTGCAAAAAAAACAATCAACTGATTGACTGTGAGGTAATTATTAAAAAAAAATAGCACTAAATTGTGTTAACCCTGTTAACCCCCTTTTGTCAGTAGAGTTAATCCCAAATTATCGCTTAAATATCCGGATAAGTTAGCAAAAAAGCCCGGAGCTTTTAACCCCGGGCCATTGATGTGATAAAAACTTAGGTATTAAACTTTCTTAAAAATGCTTGATATATAGCCAACTTCGGCACGTTCAGGCGCGCGGTCGATGTAAATTTGCCTGTCTTGCGGTGCCCATGTTCCCAAGCCGTCAACGTATCGGTTAAACATGCAGAAAGCAGCTGCTATCAATACAGTATCGTGGATCTCTTTATCATCGGCACCTTGTGCGCGGGCCGCTTCAATTTGTTCAGTCGTTACATGTTTGCCGCCTTTTTGTACGCTGCCGGCAATGGCTAAGAGCGCTTTCATTTTGGGTGAAAGGTCGGTCGCCGAAAAGTTAACTTTGATAGCGTCTATCTCATCAATGTTGCAGCCGAGGTAATACCCGGCTACAGCGCCATGTACGTTCTGGCAAAAGAAACAATCGTTAAGGTAGGATACATAAGTGGCTATCAGTTCACGTTCGCCGCGGGATAAGGAATTGTTATCATCGCGAAGCAATTGCTCGGCAAGGGCGTTTAACGGTGCCTCTGTTTCCGGGCTGTAAAACATCAGGCCACGGATGCCGGGCAAATCGTTATTTAATTCAATATGTGCCATAATATCAGGTTTTAAATTAATGCTGTGGTTGGGGTAATACATAACCTTTTGCCATACGTTTTCCCATTTCGGCATAAGCTTCCGGATCGGTAGGAGTAAGGCTTGCAAGTCCATCTACATAGCGGTTAAACATGCTGAAGGCGGCGGCTATTAATACTGCATCGTGAATTTCGCGGTCGGTGGCTCCCTCTGCACGTGCTGCATCAACATCCTCTTGTTTTACCTCTTTGCCCAGGATCTGCACCTTGCCTGCAATATTTAACAATGCTTTTAGTTTGGCGCTGATCGGCGCGTCGGTCATGTCGCGCAATACTTCGTCCACAATCAGGGCGTCATCCTCATACAAACAACGGGCGGCGGCAGCGTGACTGCTATAGCAGAATGTGCAGTTATTACGGTATGATACATAAGTGGCTATCAGCTCACGGTCGGCCGGACTTAAGGTTGATTCTCCGCGTAATAGTACTTCGGCCAGTTCATATAAATATTGACCGGTTTCGGGCCTGAACATTACCAGCGAACGGATGCCCGGAACGCCTTCGGGTACATTGATGTGTGCCATATTTTTATTTAGTGAGTTATTGAATTAGTGATTTAGTGAATTAATTTTTATGTGTTTTTGCTTTTGGCTTTAAGCCTTCAGCTTTTAGATCCTTCGACTTTCTCCCGTACAAATAATACTACCACCAGACCTATGATAAATACCAGCGAGAAGATGAACAGCGCATTGCCGTAACCGCCAAGTGAAGACACCAGTACACCTACGAATAATACTGCCGTGGCTGTGAATATGCGGCCTATGTTGAAGCAAAAACCTGTAGCTGTTGCTTTAATACCGGTTGAAAACAATTGCGGTATGTACGCTGATAATACACCCTGGCTTGCGCCGAAGAACAAGGCCAGTATGGCTATCTCGATATAAATGGCGGGACTGAATGTGTTATTGGTTTTAAATAGGACGAATGACATGCCTGCGCAAACAGCAAAACAAATGATCATAGAACGCCTGATGGATAACAAGTTCACCAGCCAGCCCGAAAAGAAACCGCCTGTCAAGCCGCCCATACCTAAGCACATCATGCTCAGTCCGCGTTCTTTAGCGGCATCATGATCGGTAATTAGGCTTTGCACCCAGGTAGGCAGCCATGAAAATATGGCCCATAAACCTATTAGCATGGTACCAAAAGTTAAGGAGCCTACGATGAGCTCGCGGCGATGGCTTTTGGAGAGCAGCTTATTTAAAGGGTTTTCGCGGTTGGCGATAGCATTGCGATAATTGAGCCAGTTTTCAGATTCATTCAGTATCAGCGCGCCTATAATGGCCAAAGTAAGCGGGATTACCCCGACCAAAAAGCCAGATCGCCACGATGAAACGATGAGGTTAATTACCCCGGCAGAGAAAATGCCTACAGGAAACGCAATGGAAAGGATCCCGATAACCACGGCCTTGCTCTTGCTGGGCCAAACCTCGCTTACCAAAGTTATGGAAGTTACTAAAACCCCACCAACACCAAAACCGCTGCAAAAGCGGCAAAGCAATACACCCCACCAGGTTGGCATCAACCCGGTTAAAATGGTAAATACACCATAGCTGCCAATAGCCAGCAGCAAGGCTTTTTTGCGCCCCATTTTATCGCTGATAACGCCCCAGGTAAAGCCGCCAAAGGCCCATCCAAAAATGAAGATGGCGTTGATATACCCGCTGATGGCGTTAATTTCATCCGCAGGAACCGTTCCCTGAAGGTCTTTTACCACAACGGGCAGGTAAACCGACATCAGCGTTGACACGGAACCTCCCAACGCAGTACTAAAAAAGCAGATCGCGAACAGCACTACCCTGTAGGCGGCGCTGAGGCTTGTTTGAGGTTTTGCAACCTGACCATCAATTGTTAAAGTGCTCATGTTGTTTATTTTAAAAGGTCATCAAATACTATTGATACATAATAAATGGCGCCGATTGCCGGCGAGCCGTACGATTGGTATACTTTATTGTTGAATATATTGCTACCGCCCAGTTTGATGGTCGACTGGAGCTTTGGTAGTTTTTTGCTAAACTGAAGATCAACTAAAGAGTAAGCATCTACACGGCCCGGACGGGTGCCGTTAAAGGTTCCATACCAGTCGTAAGCAGTTTGCCAGTGCCATGCCGCGTTGAAGCCGAAATCATTGATCACATTACTGTTGCCAAATGTTGCGTTTGTGCTCCATTTAGGTGTGTTAAAGGCTGCAATGTTATTAGGATTAGCATTGCGGAGGTTAAACACCGATAAGGTTGCATTACCACCCACAGCGTAACCGCCATTGAGCAGGTAAGTTAAACCCGCGCTTGCTCCCTGGGCAGATACCTTATCAGGCGCGTTGGTGTACAACTGGAATGCGTGCACCTTGCCGTTAGGGATATCAGTTGCAGAGGCTGTGGTCACCTGTCCATCAGAACCAAGAATTGGGTTGCTTGGTTGGATCACAACTGTGTTCAGGATAAAATTGTTGTAGCTGCTGTGGTAGTAGTTCAGGTCGATCAGTAATTTATCCATGATCAGGCCTTTGTAACCTAACTCAAATGCTTTTTGCTGTTCGGGTTTGATATAGGCTACACTGGCTTTTTGAAGCAGGCTTTTATTTTGTTCAACTGCCTGAGGGAAAGGTGTACCGCTTTGTACGGCCTTGCCAAACGCTGCGCCAAAGGCACTCACCGATGATGAGGTGAACGAGTTTTCATAAACATTCAGGCCTTTGCTGTTATTAGGCGCACCTCCCAAAATGGTGATAGGCCCTACGTTAAGATGAATGAACTGATCAACCGGGGTTGGGTTCCTGAAGCCGGTTTGGTATGATGCCCTGAAGTTGGATGTTTTATCAACGGTATACACCGCCGAAAAACGAGGGGTGAAGCTTCCTTTAAAGTTCTCGTTTTTATCATAACGGATAGAGGCCGTTAGTTTCAGGTTATCGTCAAACAGTTTTTTTGCTGCCTGTACAAAGGAACCGTATTCTTTGATAGTTACGCGTTTATCTTTATCATCAAACAAACTGCCGTTAGTAAACATCCTGTAATCGCGGAAGCTGCCGCCGGCTAAAAGCTCAAATACTTTGATGGCACTGGTAAAATCATACTGGCCTTCTGCATGGTAAAACTTACTGTTACTGAAAACGCCTGCACCACTCAAGCCGTAGTTGTGGATAGATGCATTCTTGGCGTTGTTGAATTCTGCAGTACCCGGTAAAAAACGGCCCTGGTCGGCAAAAGTTCTTGCTGCGGAATTGTTATTAGGAGTAACGCCGCTTACTGTGCCGTTAAATGCTGCGGCATAACGGGTAAACCAGGTGTCATCGGCTTTATCCGGGGTAACTGTGTTACCGTTGAGGTCTTTTACCCAGTCGCGGTTAATGAATTGGGCCAGTGAGCGGGTGTTGTATGAATCGTGTGAGTTTTCTTCAACCGAATAGCCACGGATAAAGAAGTTGCTGCCTTTTAACTCAACTCTGTGGGTTTGTAAAACAAAGTTATTGAGGTCGAAACGACTGCTACCGGTATAGCTTGCAGTACCGCGACCATAGTTGTATTGGTAGATAGCTTCCAGGTTATTGCTGAAGCGGTATTGTAAAGCACCGTTCAGTTTCAGGCTGTAAACGTTATAGTTCATCAGGTCTTTTTCTTCATAACCTGTCCTTGAAACCAAACCAATACCGGGTAGAGTTTTGGAAACCTCATCGCCATAAATATTAAGCGCGTCACGGCCTGGATTATTGGGGCCACGTTGGGCGGCAGGGGTTGAGGCGCTTACATCAGTATAATTATCTGCATACCAATCGCGACCGGTGAGGTATGATGCATTGATTTTAAATGCGAATTTATCATTGAACGCCTTAGCATAGCGGGCCGCAAAATCATACAAACCCTGTGGTTTTACAACCGATTCGCCAAAGTGGTTCAGTCCGCTTTTAACCTGCAGGGTTAAGCCCTGGTATTTGAATGGATCCTTGGTTTTAAGTGAAAGCAGACCATTAAATGCAACAGGGCCATATAATGCCGAAGCTGCTCCCGGGATAACTTCCACACTTTCAATATCAATATCCGAAGCGCCGAAAAGGTTACCTACTGAAAAATTTAAGCCGGGCGTCTGATTGTCGACGCCATCAACCAGTTGTAAAAAACGACTGTTTCCTGTACTGTTAAAACCACGGGTATTGATCTGTTTGTAAGTTAAACTGCTGGTAACCGATTCAATACCTTTTACACTTTGTAATCCATCGTAAAAAGTAAACGATGGGTTGTCCTTAATGGCCTTAAGACTCATTTTTTCGATACTCACCGGCGATTGCAAAATGCTTTGGTTGATACGGGTAGCAGAGGATACTACCTCGTTAAGTACAATAGCCTGTTGGGTTAGCTTTATACTGATGTTATTGCTGGCAGATGTTACCTGGCTTTCCTGTACTTCAAAGCCTACAGCTGATATAACAATAGTAAAGGGAAGCTTTAGTTTATTGGCATTCAAAGCATAATTACCCTTTGAATCGGTAATGGTACCGGTAAGCTTTCCTTTAACGGTGATACTCGCGCCGGACACAGGCTTGCCGGTGGCTGCATCGGTAATGTTGCCCGTTACCTTTACTTCCTGGGCAAACAGGTTTATGGATGTGAGCAGTAATACAAATAATAAAAGTTTTTTCATTGTGATTGGGTTTTACTTTAAATAGGGATTAGGATTGTTTTTTTAAATGATCATAGCCTTGCGGCAGGCGGGTGTAGCCATGGTTAACCAGGCGTTCGGCCAGCACATTATAGTAACCGGCATCGGCGGGGAGGGCGGTGGCCAGTCCATCAACATAGCGGTTATAATAGCAAAACAGGGCCGCAATCAATACGGTGTCATGAATTTCAACATCGGTAGCTCCTACAGCTTTGGCGCGGTCAATAGCTTCGGTTGTTACATTTCGGCCGTTTTGAGCGGTTAGTTTGGCAATGGTAAGCAAGGCCTTCATTTTTTCGGTAACCGGAGCGGTTTCAATGTTTTCCTTTACTTTTTGCGCTGTTTCTGCTTCGCCGGCCAGCAGATCGGCGGCGGCGGTGTGTGCGGTAGTGCAAAAGGTGCACTGGTTGTTGTGCGATACTACGGTGGCTATCAGTTCGCGATCAGCTTCGGATAAGGTTGACGGGCCGCGCAACAAAAATTGCGTAAGGTTACGGATAGGTTGTGCCGGTTCTTTGGCATACTCCAATAAGCCGGTAATGCCCGGCAAATGGCTTTCAAGGGTAATATAAGGCATAAATAATTAGTTGAATGTTTGTAGGTTGGGGGAAAGGATGTACCTGTCCGGAGATTATTAACGCTATCGATATATAGTTGTTCTCATAGCCCTTGAGCTACTAATAAACTATCGGCAGAAATAAATAATAACACAGCAGCAGAGTGGTACAACCACTACCCAAAAAATGAATTAAAACAGGGAAAAAGATCAGCAAACGGCCTTGGGCGGTTGCTCCGGGATATCCTGGTGAGCAGGAATTAACTGTTGAACGGGGTGAACAACAATTTGTTGAGTATATTTTATTGGACAACTAAACTCAAAGTACGCAAAAGTGAAATTGAGGTTGTCCTGCATTGTTATTTTACCAAAGGGCACATGCTCTTTTTGCGGTACCGAGTTCTCTTTTACATCCTTAGCGTTAATGATGTTTTTATCGGCCAGGCGGGTGGTTGCATAATTAGGTATGCACATTAGATAAATGGCATGCCTTGTTACGCGCATTTTTTGATAATTGTAACTGTTGTTGCCAAACTGGATCTGTCCGTGAATGTTCTCGTAGCTTTTCCAGTCGGTTATGCCGGGCATATTGGCAGGGATAACTATCTCGGTAAGGTCATTTACATTGTAAAAGCCTTTGGCGGTTTGCTCGGTAAAGTATCTGTTGCTTTTGTAAACCAGGAATTGATGTAACGCTACATGCCCGCCTATATTAAGCAGGTGAATGCTAAGCAACATCAGAGCGACAAGTTTTTTCAATTGGTTTACGAACAAAGGTTACCTAAAAATGCTGTTTATAAACGTAGTATCCAAATTTATTTAGAATTATTATGCGTAAGCATAGCCTGTTTTCTTTATCCGTTATCGATTATAATTAAAAGTTTCAATAACCCTTTTTGTTGATTGGATTTTCGGCTTAAAGAATGTCCGGTTCGCGGTATGCGATGTCCGGCTCGGATAGTTAGTGATAGGACTCCAGTCGATATCAGGGTATCTTTGAGTATACAAAAAACAAAAACTGTTTAAATAAACAACACAATGGAAACTATTAAAAATTCAGCTACCGATAAGATCAAGGTAATCGAAGGTATCTCAGCTAATAAAATCGAAAAAGTATTATATACCGCTAAAGTTCGTACAGTTGGCGGCCGTGATGGCGGTTCGTCTGTAAGCAGCGATGGTCAATTGGATATCAAACATTCAACTCCCGGCACTCCTAAACCAGGTACTAACCCCGAACAATTATTTGCTGCCGGCTGGTCAGCTTGTTTTGAAGGTGCTATCGGAATAGCTGCTGCTAAAAAAAGGATTGTACTCCCTGCCGAACTGGCTATTGACGCCGAAGTGGATTTGGGTATTACTACCGGTGCTTACTTTTTACAAGCCCGTTTAAATGTAAGTCTGCCAGGTCTGGATGTGGATGTAGCCAAAGCTTTGCTTGAAGAAGCTCACCAAACATGTCCGTATTCTAAATTAACTCACGGTAACATCAATGTTGAGATCAACCTGGTGTAAAGCCCCCTCCGCCCCCTAAAGGGGGTACTTTAAAGAAAGCAAAAAAGGCCTGCTCCAGTAGTTTGGAGCAGGCCTTTTTTGCTTTCTTTAAACCCGGACTTCCGAAGTTTTTAAAACTTCGGAAGTCTTCTCCGCCTTTGTTATTTCACTTTCTGATGATAATAAGACGTTTAGGCCGCTCAAATATCAATGCTCTCGCCTATGGTTGGTAAAAACAGCTTTAAGCCTGCATGTTCAAATTGTTTTATCGCTTCATTTTTATCTATTTTAATAAAGCCAAAAGTATCATAATGAACGCCTAAAACCTTATTGGCCTTAACAAGCTTAGCTGCTTCAATGGCATCATCAACGCCCATGGTCAGCATATCTCCAATGGGAAACACAGCGAAATCAAGATCAACCCACTTAGCCACCAGTTCCATATCCAGTGTAAGCCCGGTATCGCCGCTGTAATAAAGATTACCATCATCGGTTTTTAAAGCGTAGCCGCAGGCTACACCGGCATAGCTGCCATCAGGAAAGCTGGCCGAGTGCTGAGCGATGAATGATTTTGCAGTACCAAAATCAAAGGTTACCTTACCACCCGGGTTTAAAGGATGAACATTTTTAACGCCTTTCTTGTTGAAGTAATCGTAAACCTCATAAATACCCACAACCATAGCTCCTGTGCGGTTTGCTATAGTTTCCACATCCAAAATATGATCATAATGACCATGGGATACAAAAATGTAATCGGCTTTAATTTCATCAATGTTGATGTCTTTAGCCATTTCGTTGCCTGTAATAAAGGGATCGAACAGGATGTGTTTACCTCCGGAAACCACCGAGAAGCATGAGTGACCGTAATAGTTGATTTTCATTGGTTTGGTTTTTATGTTAATGATGATTAGTTTAAAAGCGGAGTTAAGGCATTTAGGACTGGCATTGACAATAGCTTAAAATGATCATAGGCTGTACGGCTAAATTTACCTGTTACATTGTTTATTTTAGGATATAGAAATGTCATATTTTTAAACATGATCGTATCGGCCGAAGAATAAGATGTGTACTGAGCGGATTTTTCGTTAAGACCAAACAGAAGGGTAGTTTTCGCTTGATTTTGCTTATCCGCAGAAGCCCCCGGCAGCCTGAAATCTGATGGTAATTGCGAAGAATTAGAGCAGCCAATTTTAGATGAATAGTTATGCCCACCCGAAGGCAGGTTTATTTTAAAAGTAAATGCCCGTTCGGTACAGTTTAATTCATTTGCCTGGGCATAAGCACCTATACTTAAAAGTGTTGTTATGCAAATTAACAGGAGTTTTTTCATGATGGTATTTGTTTAAAACAGCATCGGCCCTGCAAAAGGGCCGATGCTGTTTATATTAGATGTATTTATTTTCTGCTGGTTTTTTCTTCTTTCCTGGTACGCAGATCATTTCACAATCCTGCGGGTTACGCTCAAACGGCGCCCTTGTAAGAAATGATAATGAGAACAGCGAGATGAAGCCCATTAATAACCGGCCTTGTTTCAACTTGCTCATAGTTTTTGAATTTATGATTATCAATATCCTCTTGATAAATGTGATAAAGAATCGTTTTAAAACAGGAGGCACCTACGGAGCCAAATCTTTATTTGGAAGGCTCCGGCGGAGCCCCTGCGAGTTTTTTGTTAAAACGATTTTTGTGATCAGAAGGGTAATTGCTGAACTTTTATATTTTTGTTACTAC
Source organism: Mucilaginibacter sp. Mucisp86 (assembly GCF_047324315.1). Lineage (NCBI taxonomy): Bacteria > Pseudomonadati > Bacteroidota > Sphingobacteriia > Sphingobacteriales > Sphingobacteriaceae > Mucilaginibacter > Mucilaginibacter sp. Mucisp86. Next base: position 657,538 of record NZ_CP168503.1, on the reverse strand, counting down.
TTCACCAGCTAAAACAGCTTTTGTTGCGGTTAAAACTTCGCCTTTGGCTTTGTCCTGAATAAACCCAATAACTTCCCAGCCTTGCGGAGTAAACTCTTTAGGTAAGTTGATGACGGTTTCACCTTTCTTTGCCTGGTTTAAGACGACTGTTTTTAGATCGCGAACTATCTGGGTGTGGGATAAAGTTCTGCCTTCGTTTTCACCTTTGGCAACTTTGCTAATGGTCGATTTTTGAACGATAGCTATCAGCAGATTTCGGTTATCAGTATTACCGGATAACTCATAGTTTACAGTTAGCTTATCACCATTTTGTTGCGCCTGAAGAGAAACTTGTGCGGTTTGGGCAGTTGTTAAAGCGCTGGAAATAGCCTCGCGAAGTACAGGCTCATCCGAACCTACCAATTCGGTTTTGCCGTTAACAACAACCTGCGGGGTATAAACCTGGGCATTTAAATAAGCGCTGTATTCCCGCTGGCGTTTTGAAAACATAGCATTGCTGAATACATCTTTCCAGCCAAGGCTATTCCAGTAATCAACATGATAAGCTAATATGTAAACAGGTTTATCCTGCGACTCTTTTTGGATCCGGGCCAACAATTCATCGGCCGGCGGGCAGCTTGAACACCCCTCTGAGGTAAACAATTCAACCAGGGCAAAACCTTTACCAGGAGTATCGGCGCTTACAGTTTTAACTGAATCTATTTTACGGGCGGCATATGCGGCAGTAGCAAGCGCCAGTGCTACCGCACCAACGCAAAAGCTTAAAATTTTTAACGTTTTCATATCTTTCGATTTTTAATGTATATCAAAATTAGCCTTGAAATAGGCACTAAAACAGCATAAAAAAGCCCAACCGGACATATTGATAGTTCAGTTGGGCGTTTATTAAGTCGAAAGTCTTAAGTACTAAGTATTGAGTCAGTCGGGAGTCTTTAATCTCAAGTTAGAAGTCATTTTTACTTTCTACTTAGAACTTATGACTTCAGACTTAGAACTTAAGACCTAGCACTACCTGTTCTCGAGCCAGCTTAAAAATACCGGCGCTTTTTCTTTATTGATGAGTAATTTTTCGGGAGTAGGAATTGTCAGTTTCACAAACAGTTTGCGCATAAAATAATGTTCAACTTCTTTTATCGCACTGAAGTTCACAATGTATTGTCTGTTCAGCCTAAAAAACTGTTCCTGTGAAAGCTGACCGCTGATCTGATCAAGCGATTGGTTAACAACATACTCCTGCTGGTCAAAAGTCATAATGGTTGACAGTTCGTTACGAATGTAGAAGAACGCTATGTTGTTGGAAGCTATGGTGATATACTTATTGTTTTTAAATACCAGGAAGCTTTTTTTACCGGCAGGAGGTGTAACCTGCGATAACAGGCTGCTGATATCAGGCGCTGAACCCTGCTGAAAGAAATTCCGAAGCTCATCTACCTTTTTAAAAGCATCGGCAATATCTGCTTTGGAGAAGGGTTTGAGCACATAATCGACGCTGTTGGCTTTAAAGGCCTCCAACGAGTATTCATCAAAAGCGGTACAAAAAATAATAGGGCATGATACTTTTACCGATTTAAAGATCTCAAAACACAAACCGTCCGAAAGCTGGATATCCATAAAAATAAGATCGGGCTGCCTGTTTTCAGAAAGATAGGCAACCGAACTTTCAATACTCTGCAGTTTGGCAACAATTTTTGAGTGCGGCCTTAACTCTAATATGATACTTTCAAGCGAACGGGCCGCCTTTAGTTCGTCTTCAATGATGATAATGTTCATGAATAATAGGTAGTTTAACTTTGAATATTTTATCCTCAGCAATGATCTCTATTTGTTTATCAAGCAGGTGATCATAACGCAAATTGATATTCCTGAGGCCAACACCTGTTGATGGTTCTTCAAAGCGTTTGGGTTTTATCTCATTTTCCATAACAATGTTGTCGCCCTCAGCATATAGCTTAATGTGCAGAGGATGGTCCAACGATACTACGTTATGTTTAATACAGTTCTCTATCAGCAGTTGCAATGTAAACGGTGGGATCAGTGTACCGCGATATTGATCATCAATAGTATTGGTGAAAATGAAACCATCCTCAAACCGGGCTTTAAGTAAAAAGTTATAAGCATCCACTATATCCAGCTCGTCCGATAAATGAACAAGGTCTAATTTTCGGCTCTCCAGGGTAAAACGATAAAAATTAGAAAGCTTAAGTATAAAATCTACCGAGTTTTGGTCGCCGGTTTCAACCATGGCTTTCAGGGTATTAAGGCTGTTGAACAGGAAGTGCGGGTTAATCTGTTGTTTAAGCAGTTCGTATTGTGCGCCAAGGTTATCGGCTTTTATGCATTCCAACTCAACGCTAACCTGCTGGTTTTGATAGTTTTGGTAAAGCAGGTTTATCAGCATATAAAATACCAGGTTGATCAGGATGCCCCTTACCTCAATCATCAGCATCACGGGGCCGAAATTTAAATGCGTTAAAATAAGTTGCTGTATGTAGGCTAAAGCCAGCATCACGCCCATACCTATCACCAATGTGGTAAGCAGCCTGGAATAAGAAATGCTTTTGTTTATTTGTTTATTGTTAGACGGCTGCGGCAGCGTATAAATATTATAATACCATACAAACAGTGAAAACGCAGCGGTAACTCCTGAGTTAACTGCTGCTTCGGCGGGTTTAAAATGCCGTTCGGCTATTTGAGGAACGGAGGCCAGCAGACCAAGGAAAATTGAACTGCTCCATATTATTCCGGAAGAGATTTTAAATGTTGTGTCTTTCATTTATTGCAAAGATTTGCGGAAATAAAATGGTTGCCGGGCAAATATAAAGTTAATTATGGCCTGTGGCTTAAATCTGTTGTTGCGTTACTAAAAGCCACACGAAACTTTAGTTTGTTTTGACTAAACGCCCCAATTATTTCCGTTTGCTGCCAATATATAACAGGTTTTAATATAAAAATAGAGGTTTATGGGACAAATGGACATTTTATCGCCTGAATCAGACATTTTAAGCCGCGAATATTTCTGATATGCAAACAGCAGAAGACTTACAGACAATGGTTTTAACCGATGAATAAATCCATCAACCTAAAATACTTCTGATCAAGATTTTTTACTTAAAATTGTACATTATTTCAGTTAACTGTTCCCGTTAAAAGCAAGCCGCTCAACATTGGAGATTAAAGAACTTATAGATTCTATCCATTACAACAATGATGAATCTGCCTTTAATGAACTATACAAGCTGCTGATCAAAAACCTTAATCAGTTCGCCTGGTCCTTTTTGGGCGATAAGGAAGCTTGCGAGGAGATCATCAACGACCTTTTTGTAAATATCTGGACTGGCCGCCATAAGTTGGATAAGATCTCAAACCCTAAGGTATACTTTTATGTGGCGATAAAAAATGCCTGCCTCAATCACATCCGAAGTAACACTTCGAAACGAAACCGGGATGCCCGGCTTGCCGAAAGCTATTATTTTCATTTATCGGTTGATCCATCGCAGCTGCTTATTAGTAAAGAGTTGCAAGCCGGAGTTTTAAACGCCGTAAACAGTTTGCCTCCGCGTTGTAAACTCATTTTTAAAATGGTTAAAGAAGACGACCTTTCCTGCAATGAAGTGGCAGATATTCTTGGACTTTCTAATAAAACGGTATTCGCCCAATTGGCTATTGCGCTGAAGAAACTGGATGAGGCGCTTGGGAATAAGTAAAAGCTAAAAGGTAATTGTCTACCTCGCGCCCGTTTTGCTACCTACCGTGTACCCATAAGTTTTAAATGAAAAATTGTCATTTAGATAGAGCGGAGTAGGCCTAAGCATGGGAGCGAAAGAGAAATCTTATACGCCCTGTAGAGTAGCTTTACATAGTTTAGAGCCGGATGTACAAGTTTTCTTAAACTCGCGCTCGTTTGCAACGAGTGCGTACCCGGGTTTGCGTTTATAACGCAAAGGCGATACAATCGCCAAACCATATTAAGCGCTTGTTGCAAACGAGCGCAAGGTAAATGACATGATGTAATCTCCCCCTTAAAAAATATTTTAATTTCTTTTAGGAAAAACCTGGAGTAGCTGTGTCCTTAATGCAGAATACCGTATTACTATGAGCAAATCCAGGTTTATTGAGTTGATGGCCAAAAGCATGGGCAAAACAGCCAGTGCTGAAGAGTTGGCCGAACTCGACATGTTTCTTGAACAATTTCCTAATTATAAAAAAACATACCAGGTTACCAATGCCTTAAAAGGAAATGATCCCGAACAGGCGGAAGTAAAGCCTGAAGATGTTAACGGAAGCCTGGAAGAGATCTGGAACAGGATTAAAAGTTCAGGCGAAAATTCGGCGGATGACACCAGGATAAAACCAATGTTCAGGTGGCAATGGGTTGCAGCAGCCATATTGGTGTTTATTGCTGCCGGGGCCTTGTTTTATAAAAAAATGGAGCAACAGGATGGCCTGATTGCCGAAAATATATTACATGAAATTCATGTGCCTTACGGCAAAACCGAAAAGCTCAAATTGCCCGACGGAACACAGGTTACCCTTAATGCAGGCAGTACTTTTTCATACCCCGAGGCTTTTGAAAAAAACAGCCGGGATGTAAGCCTTACCGGCGAAGGTTTTTTTGAGGTAACTAAAAATGCCAAGAAACCTTTTCTGGTACATACTGCCAGGCTTGTTGTAAAGGTATTGGGAACTGTTTTTAACGTAAAAGCCTACAATAACGATAAAACCGTTGAAACTACTTTGTTAAGAGGCAAAGTACAGGTTGAACTAAAAAATAATCCCGAGAAAAGGATCATTCTGTTGCCTAACGAAAAGCTGATTGTTATTAATAACCGGGAGCCAAAAAGTGTAAAGCCTAAAGAGGGAAAGATTGAATACCAGGTAACCGAATTGCCGGATGTTAAACCTGATGAAGTAAAAGAAACAGCCTGGGTTGATAACCGGATTCTGTTCACCAACGAGATGTTTGAAGATGTGGCCGCGCAAATTGAACGCAAATATAACGTGCAGGTTGTATTTGAAGATCAGGCGCTCCGCACCGAGCAAATTAGCGGTTTGCTTGATAAGGAAACATTGAAGGAGGCTTTGGGCATTATAGAATTGACTACACCATTCAAATTCAGAGTGGATGGGCAAACGGTTTACCTGTCAAAAAAAGAAAAATAGAAATCAAAATAAACTAACTAACCCATTAACCAACAGCTTATGATATTGAAAACTTACCTATCAGATTCCTGAACATCCGCAAGTAAACAAGGGAAGAGCTGCCACTCCTCCCCGCAAACAAATAGGATTTTATTAACGGAGTAAGCAATTGTAAAACAGCACTTGCTCCATCCATTTATTTTCAAAACAAATGTAATGAAAAAAACAAGAAGGGTGTTCCCGCTTCGTGGCGCCCCCGTATGTCTCAAAGTTATTTTGCTGATGAAAGCAGTATTTTTATTTGTCCTGGCTACCTGCGTACAAGTTTCTGCAAAAGTGTACTCACAGCAGAAATTTACGCTTAGCTTAAAGCAGGCCGAAGTAAGCAGTATCCTTACAAAAATTCAGAAACAAAGCGATTACCGCTTCTTCTATAACTATGCTTCCATCAAAAAGCTGGGCAAGGTTGACCTTGACGTAAAAGATGCAACCATTGATGAATTGCTTGCAGCCATCATTGATGATAAGCTTTCTTATAAGATGAATGATGACCATGTAGTGATCATTGCTAACCAGGAAGAAACCAAAAGTATAGCCCTTGTAAAGGGTAAGGTTGTTGATGCCAAAGGCGAGCCACTTATTGGAGTTAACATTCGCCTGCAGGGTACCAACCAGGGTACTACCACCGATGCGAATGGAAATTTCAGTATTGATGCCCCTATAAACGGAGTGTTGGAAATCTCTTATATCGGGTTTGAAAAAAAGGTGGTTACCATAACCGGAAGCCAAACTTTAAATATAACCTTGACGGCCCTGCCATCTGCCTTGACCGAAGTTGTGGTTGTTGGTTATGGTACCACTAAAAAGATCGATGTTACCGGCTCTGTAGCAAGTGTAAAAGGTGCTGATCTTCAAAATCTTCCTGTAGCTTCAGCAACCCAGGCCCTGGATGGCCGCGCAGCTGGTGTAAACATTGTGCGCAACGATGGCTCGCCGGGTGCTGCTTCAAGTATCCGTATCCGCGGTACCGGTACGTTAAACGATGCCAACCCACTTGTTGTTGTTGATGGTGTACCTACCAGTAATCCGGATGCCTTGAGTGATATTAATCCGAACGATATTGCTTCGGTTGATATCTTGAAAGATGCATCGGCAGCTGCTATTTACGGTACACGTGCTGCCAATGGCGTTGTGTTGGTTACCACTAAAAAAGGCACATACAATCAAAAATTGGTTACCACCGTTAATTTTTACAACGGTTTCTCTAATACCACTAAATACCTCAAACTGTTAACTGCCCCCGATTTGTATACATTGAAAAGGGAGCGCTATACCAATGATGGTGTTGCTATTGATGCGCCCTGGAACGACAGCTATTACGCTACTCAACGCACCGATTGGCAGCGTGCCATTATGAAAACAGGTCATGTAACCAGTGGGGATGTGAGTTTAAATGGCGGTAACGAGGTATCTGCATACAGTTGGTCTACCTCGGTTTACAATGAAGATGGTATCATTGCCAAAACTAATTTTGAACGCTTTAGCACCCGCTTTAACTCAGAGCATAAGGTAACCGAATGGTTAAAATTGGGCGAAAATCTCCAGTTAAATTATGCCAATAATGTTGGATTCGATAATAATAACTCCCAAACAGGTTTGATTTTTTCGGCTTTACGCTTTAACCCTGCCATTCCGTTGGTTAATCCGGATGGAACATACGGTACTTCAAAGGCGTTTGCTAACCAGTTAGGTGATATAAACAGTCCTTATGCTACCATTCAGGAGGCAGACAGGTTTAATAAAAAATACCGTGCCCTGGCAAATGCCTTTGCTGAGATAACGTTTTTAAAAGAGCTAAAACTCCGTGTAAACTATGCGTATGATGGTACTTTAAACCGTGCGTATAACTTCAATATTGCTGATGTTAACCAGGCCAGGCAAAACACTACCTCGCAGCTAACCCAAAACGAGGGCGAGTTGTCATCGCAATTATTAGAATCATTCCTGACTTATGATAAGGTATTTGGGAAAAGTCACGTTACCTTTACCGGTGGTTACTCATACCAAAATTTTAAAACTTATGGTTTTAACGCATGGCGGGTAGGGTATGACGATACCTCACAGGATCAGCGTGTACTTAGCTTGGGCAACAGTCAGTTTAACTCAAGTGTGGTGCCTGATGAATCGTCATTACAATCGGGCTTTGGCAGGTTGTTTTATGACTACGATGGCCGCTTCCTGGCTACTGTTACTTTCCGTGCAGACGGATCATCTAAATTTGCGCCATCAAAAAGATGGGGTTACTTCCCGGCATTCTCTTTGGGCTGGAGGTTATCTAACGAGCAGTTTATCAAAAACATAAGTTGGATAAGCAACCTGAAACTAACAGGCGGTTATGGCGAGCTTGGTAACCAAAACATCGGTACATTCCAATACACCAGCTTAATAAGGTTAGGCAGCACCTATGAAAATAATGGTTATACCTTTGGTGGCACTGGTTATACCGGTGCGGCAGTTTACAGTCTTGCCAACCCGGATATTACCTGGGAGCGTACAGCCATGACTAACATTAGCCTGGATGCAGGTTTTTTAAACAATCAGTTAACCACCACGTTAACCTGGTTCAATAAAAACACCAAGGATATGCTTTTATCGCCGCCTGTTGTAGGTGCGGCCGGTTCGGTAAATATCCCTAACCAAAACATCGGCACCATGAACAACAAGGGTGTTGAGTTTGAAGTTAATTACCATGGCGGTAACGATAAAGTAAAATATACTATTGGCGCTAACGCCTCGTATATCAAAAACAAGGTAACCAAATTAAACGGCGAAGGTACCTTTGTTGGCTCAACAGTATATGGCCGCTCGAGCCAGGAAATTTCCCGCACTTATGAAGGTCAGCCGATAGCTTCATTTTACGGCTGGAAAACCAACGGTTTATACCAAACACAAGCCGACATTGATAATGATCCGTCGCTCAAAAACGACCCTCGTAAAGCGAGTATCAGACCGGGAGATGTGCGTTTCCTTGACCTGAATGGTGATGGTTTAATTGATGGTAACGACCGTACCAATCTGGGCAATCCTAATCCTAAGGTTACTGCCGGTTTACAAGGTAATATATCATACAAGGGCTTTGATCTATCGGCAAACTTTACCGGGGTATTTGGCGTGAGTCTTTATAATGCCGACAGGATGCAGGGTATCGACCCAACTTATCCGTTTAACCTTTATGCCGAAACTTTAGGCCGTTGGACGGGACCGGGTACCAGTAACACTATCCCTCGTTTATCGCTTGACCGTGCTAATGATAACTACCGCACATCTGATATGTTTGTTGAAAACGGAAGCTATGTAAGCCTTAAAAATGTCACTTTAGGTTATACGCTTCCTGTGAGCTGGGCTAAAAAAGCCACATTAAAAAGTATAAAGTTATATGCATCCGGTCAAAATGTGTTTTTCATAACCGGCTACAAAGGTTACACGCCTGAGCTGGGTTATACTAACGGCAATTTGCAAAGAGGGGTTGACGTAGCTCAATATCCGTCGACAAGGACAATAACATTTGGTGTAACAGTTAAATTATAACATCATCATGAAATCAAACAAACTAATATATACGCTTGTGTCATTGGCCCTGATGGGCAGCGGCTGTAAAAAAGCACTTGATTTAAAGCAGCAGGGTGTTTACAGCTCAACCAACTATTTCCGCAACGAGGTTGATGCTGTTAACGCGATAACCGGTATTTACAGTATTTTACCGGAGGAGGATTATATAGGGCATGCCGAGTCAACATTTGATACCCCATCTGATGATTACTGGCGCTCGGGCGACCATGGTGAGGACGAGGCTATCGAAAACTTAACCTACGACGCATCAAACGCAGCTATCCGTTACCCATGGAAATGGCGCTATGAGGAAATTAACCGCGCTACTAACTGCATCATCAATATCCCGAAAATAACTGCTATATCTGCCGATGTTAAAAACCGCAGCATGGGTGAGGCTTATTTTTTAAGGGCTTTTGGCTACTGGCGTTTGATGATCATCCACGGTGATGTGCCTATCATTACTGAAGCTGATTATACCTCCTTGAATTTCAATGTTCCAAAATCGCCCATAGAAGAAGTTCGTAAACAAATAGAATCCGATTTGTTAAAGGCAGTTGATTTGCTGCCTGAAAGCTACGGCGCTGCGGATCGTGGCCGCGTGAGCAAAGGAACAGCATTGGGCTTATTAACCAAGCTTTATATGTACTGGGAAAAATTGCCTGAAGCCATAGCAACCGGCCAAAAGGTGATCTCCAATCCGGCTTATGCACTTGCGCCTAATTATACTGATAATTTTACCCGCGCAAATGAAAACAGTACTGAAATGCTTTTCTCAATCCAGGCCGTACAAAATGTGGTTCAAAACGACTTTACCGTTTATTACATTCCGCGTCCATGGGGAGGTTATGGTTTTAGCCAGCCATTACAGGGCCTTGCCAATGAGTTTGAAGCGGGTGATCCGCGTAAAGCTGCAACATTGTTAAGCGTTGGCGATAAAGTTGATCTGGGCGATGGTAACGGTTTAACAACCTTTACTGCCGATCTTTCGGCTACCGGTTTTGCCTTTAAAAAGTACGCTGTGTTTAATACCCAGGCAGATGGTGGTGGTGTTGACCATAGTTATGCAGTGCCTTTAATGCGTTCGGCTGATATTTACCTGTTAGTTGCCGAAGCATTGATCCGTACACAGGGGGCAGGTGCCGGAGATGCACTGATCAACCAGATCAGGCACCGGGCCTCAGCTTCATTAAAACCGGTTTCGGGAGCTGGCATGAAAGAGCTGATCCACGAGCGCCGTGTTGAGCTGGCTGGTGAAGACCAACGTCACCAGGATTTGATGCGCTGGGACAAAAAGAACATAGTTGATATAGCAGCTATTTATAACCTTGCTGTTTCCAAAGCCCCGCTTGATCAAAATAAAACAGTAACCTTTGTACGCCCTAAAAACTATTATTTCCCAATTCCTCAGGTTGAGATTGATAAAAGTAAAGGCGTATTAGTACAAAACCCTAATTTTAAATAATAACCATATACCGGCGGCAGGGGAGCACCTCCTGTTGCCGGTATTTATTTCCGGTAATTGCCGGCGTTTAACTATCTATTGATGAGAAAGTGTTTACTTGTTGTAGCAGCTATTATCGCATTTGGCTTTAAAGCCGGTGCCCAGGTTGATCAGAAAACTTCCTATGATTTTATTGAAAGGGTAATTCCCGGCAAGAGTAATTTATTTACTATTGAGTCTATCCCCCAGCAGAACGGTAAAGATGTATTTGAGCTGGAAAGCCGTAATGGTAAAATTGTGCTCAGGGGTAATAACGGTCTGTCAATAGCATCGGCATTAAACTACTATCTTAAAAATTATTGTTTTTGTGATATCGGCTGGAATGGCACCAATCTTAACTTGCCGGCAACCCTGCCTGCTGTTAAAGGGCTTATCCATAAAACTACACCTTATCAATATCGCTACTATTTAAATTACTGCACGTTTAACTACACCATGGCCTGGTGGGATTGGGACCGCTGGCAAAAAGAAATTGACTGGATGGCCCTGAATGGCATCAACATGCCGCTGGCTATAACCGGCGAAGAAGCTGTTTGGCAAACCGTTTACAAAGACATGGGCTTTACCGATAAACAACTGGATGAGTTTTTTAGCGGCCCTGCTTATTTTTCATGGTTTTGGATGGGGAATATTGATGCATGGGGTGGCCCGCTGCCGCAGCATTGGATGGACTCGCACAAAGCATTGCAAAAAAAGATTTTAGAGCGTGAGCGCTCTTTTGGGATGACGCCTGTTCTGTCGTCATTCACCGGCCATGTGCCGCCATCGTTTAAAGATAAATTCCCCGGTGCTAAGGTTAAAAGAACCAACTGGGATGCCGGGTTTCCCGATGTTTTTATACTTGATCCCGACGATCCGATGTTTGAAACCATCGGCAAAAAATATATAGAAGCACAAACCAAAGAGTTTGGTACCGACCACCTGTACTCGGCCGATACTTTTAACGAAAATGTGCCGCCAACCAACGATTCCACCTATTTGGATGGCATGAGCAAAAAGGTGTTTAACTCTATGGCTGCCGCCGATCCAAAAGCAATCTGGGTAATGCAGGGCTGGATGTTTCACTACAATAACAAATTCTGGCAGCCGCAACAGATCAAAGCTTTGCTTAACGCGGTACCTAACGAGCAAATGATTGTGCTTGATCTGTATAGCGATGCCCACCCGGTTTGGAACCGTACCGAAGCATACTATGGCAAGCCCTGGATCTGGAGCATGCTGCAAAACTTTGGCGGTAACATCAGTCTTTTTGGCCGTATGCGCCATGTAGCTGCCGACCCGGCCATTGCCCTGCATGATCCCGAATCAAAAAATATGCGTGGCATTGGTGTTACCCCCGAAGGTATTGAACAAAACCCCGCACTATTTGCACTGATGCTTGAAAACGTTTGGCGCGATACCCCGATTGATGCCGATGCCTGGGTTGCGAACTATGCTCAACGCCGTTACGGTCAGGTTAACGGCCAGGCAAATGAGGCATGGCATATCCTGTTAAATTCGGTTTATTCGGGAGGCTTAACTGAAGGGGGCCCGGAGTCAATTATTGTGGCAAGACCAACAATGAAAAAATATATTGATAGGGTATTAACCAAATTGGATTACGATCCGATACAATTGGTTAAAGCCTGGGGCTTGCTTATAAATGCTGCCGATAGCCTGAAACAAAGTGATGGTTTTCAGTATGATCTGGTTGATGTAACCCGTCAGGTATTGGCTAATTATGCGAGTCCGTTGCAACAGAAAATGGCACAGGCTTATCAAAATAAAGATCAGCAGCAGTTTAAATTATACAGCGGTCAGTTCCTGGAGCTAATGGACGATATGGATGCCCTGCTAAGTACCCGAAAAGATTTCCTGTTAGGCAAATGGATCAACGAAGCAAGGGCTAATGGTATAACCGACAAAGAGAAAAACCTGTACGAATTCAACGCCCGCGACCTGGTTACCCTTTGGGGCGATAAGGAAAGCGGTTTAAGAGAGTATTCAAACCGTCAATGGGCAGGTTTAATCAAAGGTTATTACAAACCACGCTGGGCACTGTACTTTGGTCTGCTGGATAAGTCATTATCGGCTAAAACCGACTTCAATGCCGATGCTTTTGACAAGCAGGTGAAAGACTGGGAATGGCAGTGGGTGAACAAGCATGACAATGCCTACACTGATGCTGCTAAAGGTGACGCCGTTGAAAAATCGAAGCAATTGTATGTGAAGTATAATTCGGTGATTTTAGCAACGCATTAACTCAATAAAAGCAAAATGTCATTTCGACGAGGAACGAGGAGAAATCTTATACGCCCTGGTCATTTTGGCCTTGCAAGGTGTATAAGATTTCTCCTCTTGCCGGGCGAAGGCCACCGCAAGTTCGTCGAAATGACAATAGGAAATAAGCTGTTGAAGACTTACGAAGTTGTTAAAATTTCGTAAGTCTGGATTTTACCGAAATGACAGGATCGTAAAATAACTTATGAGAATACGCTATTCTATATTAACATTTATCATACTATTAAGCGCCTTTACTGCAGCACACAGTCAAAGTGCTAACGACCATATTTTCCCTGCTACGGCTGTTGCAAGGCCCTATATCGATTTTGACAACAAAGGTTTTATGGTGAATGGTAAACGTACGTTCATTGTATCAGCCGGACTTGAGTATGCCCGTATACCGCATGAGCTTTGGTACGATAGGCTCCTGAGGATAAAACGGGCGGGCTTTAATTGTATTGAGATCTATACCATCTGGAATTTTCATGAAGAACAGGAAGGCAAATTCAACTTTACCGGCGACCATGATTTGGGTAAATTCCTGGATATAGTAAAACAACTTGGCTTATACGCCATTGTACGCGTTGGCCCATACTATTGCGCTGAGTGGGATAACGGCGGTTACCCCATATGGCTTAAATTTAAAAAAGGTCTGCGGGTTCGGGAAGACAATAAACCATTTGAACAATATGTTGACCGCTTTTTTGACCATTTATTGCCCGTAGTATTTCAAAGGCAAATTAATAAAGGTGGTGCGGTAATATTGGTGCAGCTTGAAAACGAACATCCCAATGGCTGGGGAACCGTAATGCCCGATGGGTATTTTAAACACCTGCAGGCAAAAGCCTTGGATATGGGTATGCAGGTGCCATATTTTTTCAGCGGGTTACACCACGCCAGCGATCCGGCAGGTGATGGTAAGCTTGATGACGATAAACGGCCAAACCCATGGTTTTCTACCGAATTCTGGGCCGTTTGGTATTCGCAATACGGCGCGAAGCCAGGCGACGCTGAACTTTATGACAGGCGCACCTGGAAAATTATCGCTCATGGCGGTAACGGTTATAACTACTACATGGCTCATGGTGGTTCAAACTTTGGCTATACCAATAATGATGAGGATGCAGCTTCGTACGATTATGGTACGGGTATAGGTCAGGCGGGCGATTTACGGCCAATTTATTATGCCTTTAAACGCGCTGCTTGGTTTTCGCGCAGTTTTCAGGATGTGCTGGAGAACAGTACGAATGCGTCAACTGCTTACAGCGCCATAACTAAGGATACCGCTTTGAAAGTATCCGCCCGCACAAGTCCAGCAGGTGCTCTGATATTTTTAGATAATCCGGGTACTTCTAAAATAAGCGCATCATTAAATATCAATGGTGCCGAAAATCTGCTTGCGGGCAAAAGGATCAACTTGAAGTCTAAAGAGATTTATCCTTTGGTGCATAATTATAAATTGAATGAGGAAGTTGCGCTTGATTGGGCGCTTACCCGCGTATTTGCCATTGTAAAGCAAGCTAACACCACAACTATAATTGTTGATGCAGAAGCAGGTAATCCGTTATTACTTCGCTTTAATACAAAAGCCAAAGCTACGTCAGCATCAACTTCAGTGAAAGTTGAAAACAATGATGTACTGATTGATGAGCAAATGCCTGCTACAGCCGAAAAGCCGGTTGAATATACTTTTAAATCAGGCTCGGAAACTATAAGGGTGTTGGCCATGAACCGTGCTCTAACCGATAAAACATGGATCACCGAAATTGAGGGCAAAGACTACATTATAACGGGGCTGAACTATGTTGGTGAGACATCGGTTAAAAATGGACACTTTAAGATAACCTTAGAAACACCTTTAACGCAAAGCGCGATTCAGAAAGCAATTTTATACACCGATAGTAAAGGGATCGCTTTTAATATCGATGCTAAAAAGGGCAATCAGCCGCAAACTCACAATTTATCAAACTGGCAATATAAAAACGCCGCCATTAGCGCGGCATCCAACGTAAATACAAGCACCTGGCTTAAATCAAAAGATCCGCAACCTATGGGTGCAGATGCCGATATTACCGCCGATGCTTGGTACCGGACTACATTAAACATACCCTCAAACGGAAAATATACCCTGCAGGTAAAAGGCGGCGGCCGGGGACAAGCCTTTATTGATGGTAAACCTGCTGCCAAATGGAAGCTGAACGATAATGAGTTATCGCTCGATCTTAAAAAAGGAAAGCATACCCTGGCTGTTTTTGCCGCACATGATGGCCGCGATAAACTGGCTGCCTACCTTGGCCCGATAGATGAGGTGGATAGCAAAGGACTTTTTGGCAATGCGCTTATCAAAAAAGGCGGGCCGTTTATTTCTGAACTTGGCGACTGGTATTTTGCCAAAGCCAACAAAAAAGATGATGTAAAGCAAGGTCCGCCGGCATTTGATACATCGGTGTACAAAAAGTATAAAATAGGCAATGATGTTTTTAACCTGAAAGAGGGTTATGCGTGGTTCCATACCATCATTCCGCAACAGCTTGCCGGTACTGCTAAAATACAGGTGCTATTTAAAAGTGTTGACGAAAATGCTACCGTATTTATTAATGGCAAACAGGTAGCGCATCACGACGGATGGAACCAGCCTTTTGAAGTAAATATTACCGATGCCGAAACATTAAAACGTCCGGTTGAGCTTACTGTCTTTATCGAGAATTATTCGAATGAAGGAGGTATCGATCAGCCTGTAAAAATTAATGCTATGGGCGATGCCATAGTCGTAACCAACTGGCAACTAAAAGGTGGCCCCGGCGATGTGTTGGCCTCTACCGGCTGGACAAAACCCGATGCAGCCATGCAAATGAAAAATGAGCCGGTTTTTTATCGCACAACATTTAGCTTACCACCATCAAAAGGGAATATCTTTATCTGGCGTTTTGAACCTGAAGGTTTGGGGCATGGCTCTGTTTGGGTTAACGGACACAATTTAGGAAGATACCCTGAAAAACTGGATATGAAAAGCCTTTACATCCCCGAGTGCTGGCTTAAAACAGGCTTAAACCAGCTGGTGGTTTATGATGAAGATGGCAATAGTATCAACCAAACCCGAATTGTAGCCGAAGAGGCAGCAGGCAGAACAATCAACGAAATTTCAATACCCCTTAATTAATAACAGCGCATGGCTACAACAACCGAAAGATTTACCGCACTTGATGTTTTCCGTGGTATGACCATTTGCTTCATGATCATCGTTAATGCCCCCGGTTCGGGGGCAAACGTATGGTCGCCGCTTGATCATGCCCCCTGGATTGGTTTTACACCTACCGATCTGGTTTTTCCGTCGTTCCTGTTCGCTGTAGGTAATGCGCTTAGTTTTTCCAAAAAAAAGTTTGAAACTGATGCTGCTTTTATAGGCAAGATATTTAAACGCACGGTTATTATTTTCCTGCTGGGCTACCTCATGTACTGGTTCCCGTTTTTCCATCGTGAAACGGGCAGTTGGGTATTTAACCCTTTAAGCCATACCCGTATTATGGGTGTGTTACAGCGGATAGCATTATGCTACTTTTTTGGTGCTTTGATAGTGCATTATTGCTCGCAAAAAACGGCCATCATTATCTCAGCTATGCTTTTACTGGGCTACTGGGCTTTCCTGATATTTTGCGGCGAGCCGGGCAAAGAGTATACCATGCTTGGCAACGCGGGCACCCGATTGGACATTGTGCTGATGGGTAACGATCATTTATATCATGATAAAGGCGGCCCGATAGCTTTTGACCCCGAGGGCTTGCTCAGTACCATGACGGCCATTGTGAATGTCATTGGCGGTTTCCTGGCCGGAGCGTTCATTCAGCGTAAAGGAAAAAATTACGAATCGGTTGCAAGGTTGTTCATGTGCGGGGTTCTATTGATCGCTGTTTCCTTATTCTGGGCGCAGTTTTTTCCTGTGGCCAAAAAACTGTGGACAAGCTCATTCACGTTGCTTACGATAGGTATCGATCTTTTGTTGTTGGGGTTTATGGTATTTGCTATCGAAATAAAAAAGATAAAGAGCGGTACAAATTTCTTCCTCATTTTCGGACGAAATTCGTTGGCTATTTACCTGTTGTCAGAATTGCTGCTCACCGTTTTGCAAACCATTTGGGTTAAACCCCAGTTAAGTTTTTACGACTGGATAAACCAGGTGTTTTACCAAAAGATATTCCCCGGCGCGTTTGGTACCTTGGTATTTGCACTTTGCTACATGATGCTTTGCTGGCTGGTGGCATATGTGCTTGATAAAAAGAAAATCTATATAAAGATATAATGATAACTGTAGAGACGCATAATAGCGTCTCTAACTGTACAGAGCGGATAGTGAATTTCCAATGCCTTGCAAGCGGGAGACGCAATTATGCGTCTTTACATTTAATATTAAAATCATTGATTACGCAATTGAAGAAGATATTCTGTTTTATTTCGGTTCTGATGCTGTTACTGGGTACAAGTCTTTTCGCCCAACAAACAAACCACCTGCATTATGTTGACCCATTTATTGGCACAACTGTAAGCAATGTGTTAACCAAGTGGGGCAATAATGGCGGCTGTTATCCTGGTGCAGTTGCACCATCGGGGAGTGTTCAATTAAGTCCGGAAACAAGGGTTACCGGGGCCAAAGGGTATAATTATACTGATAGTTCAATTTACTACTTCAGTTGCCTGGGGCATATGAGCGGCTTCCCCGAAGGATCATCCGGTCGTCTTTTTATCATGCCATGGAATAGCGGTGCTAATTTTGAGCCAGGCAAATCAAGCATTCACTTTTCGCACAAAAAGGAAAGCGCTGCACCAGGTTATTATAAAGTGCGCTTTGATGATCAGCACATCACTACGGAAGCCACCGCAACCACCAGAGCAGGAATGTTTCGTTTTACTTTTGATGGGAATGCTAATCCGCAAGTTTTTATCGGTGGCGGAGGTGAGATTCAATTCATATCCAATAAAATAATCCATATTTCAGCCGCCAATACCGCAATAAATTTTAGCGAAGGATATACGGGAAAAAAGGAAATAGATGGCGGCTGGCTCTTCACTTTTCCGAAAGCTAAAGTGATTACAGTGTTGCTTAGTAAATCATCCATTGATTATTCCGGTGCGCAACATAATATTGATCAGGAAATAGGTAGTCTTAATTTTGACGAAGTACGCGCGAAGACCAGTAAGGAATGGGCTAAGTTATTATCGGTTGTTGATATAGCTGACGATAATGAACAGCATAAAAAGGTATTTTATACGGCACTTTATCATTCGCTGTTATTGCCATGGGTAATTGATGATGCAGATGGCAGCTATCGTGGCGATGATGGCAAAATTTATCAAAGAGAAGGGCTAAGTCAATATGGCGGGTTTTCTCCCTGGGATACTTTCCGGTCACTGCATCCTTTGCTTACATTGCTATACCCGCAAAAACAGCAGGACATCATCCTATCTATGTTGGATGTTTACAAGCAAAGCGGGCACCTGCCAACCGAAAGTATGACGGGTAACCATGCTATCCCCATCATTGTTGATTCCTATTTAAAAGGGATAGCCGGTTTCGATAAAGAGCTTGCTTACAAGGCAATGAAAAAAGATCTGGTTGATGGGCCGTTTGTACAGTCGGACATGGAAGTTTACCATCAAAAAGGCTACGTTCCCTTTACCCGGCAGGAGTCTGTTACCCGTACGGTGGAATATGCTTATGATGATTGGGCTTTGTCGCAATTTGCGGACAAAGTGATGGGCGACAAACAAACCGCTCAATTATTATCAAACAGAGGATTTAACTACCGTAATCTTTTGAATAAAGATGAATTGTTCATGCTTCCGCGAAATGGTAATGAGTTTAAACTTCAGCCAGGTACATCAGGATATAAAGAAGGCGATAAGTGGGTATATTCCTATTTTGTACCTCAAAATGGCAAAGAACTCATCAATATGACCGGCGGGAATGAGCAGTTTGCCGGCCGACTGGATTCGGCTCTTCGTAATAATGTTATTCTGTTTGATAACGAAACCGTATTTCACCTGCCTTACCTATTTAACCAGGCCGGTAAGCCACACTTAACACAAAAATGGGTAAGGAATATCATGTTAAACAGGTTCAGTGCTACGCCCGGCGGTTTGCCCGGTAATGATGACCTTGGTTCAACATCCAGCTGGTATGTTTTCAGTTCGCTGGGGATTTATCCTGTTTGTCCCGGCAGGCCGCTTTATGCTATTGGTACGCCATTGTTTAAAGCAGTAACCCTTCATCTGCCAAACGGCAGGAAGTTTGTCATCAGCAGCAATAATTCAGCATTAAAAAATAACTACATACAATCGTTGCAGGTAAATGGTAAGGCCTGGCGGCAGTCAGTGTTACCGCATTCCGTTATAGCAAACGGCGGTGCAATGACTTTTGATATGGGCAAAGGGCCTGCCAATTGGTCTGTGGATAAAGATCCGGTTGAGTTATCATCTACACAAAAAAACACCGCTTTTAAGATCATTGATTATTCGGTTGATAAAAAAAGCGTAGTGCCACACGAGCCGCTTGTCGTAAAGTTCAGGCTTAAAAATACAGGTAGCAAAGGTGTTAAAACGGTGAAGTTGTTGGTTAACGGCAAGCCATATGGCTATAGGAATTGTTTGATTGAACAAGGCCAAACTATTCAGGATTCTATAATGTTCAGGCTTTATCCGGTTGGGAGGACTACATTGACACTTGATAATACACTCCCGTTTACTGTTGATGTGAAGCTGCCGGCAAAACCACAGGAGCATGCTTTTGAAATATCCCAACTGGAAGTAAAGCCGATGATCAGGTTAAATGGAAACCAGGAGATAAAATACCGGATAAAAAATACAGGTGGCTTAAAGCAAACTTTTATAATACCGGTAATCCAGAATGATTCGGTTGTATTTACAGATAATATCAAACTGAATGCAGGTGAGGTTAAAACTATCGGTCATAATATAACTGCTTCCAAAAAAGGATTTAAACAAGTAAAGGTTGATACTGCGAAAACCTTATATAAAGTTTATGAAGATGCCGCCGAATCATTGATGCTTGATTTCGTATCGATAGCTCCCGGCAAGTCGGTAGCTGATAGCTCAGGATTTCATAACAACGGGAACATTATCTCAACTCCGGCAACAACCAATAAAGATCAACTGCAGTTTGGAGATAGCACTTACGTGGAAGTTCCTAACGCGCCGGTTTTAGATAACATGGGCGAATTCATTAGTATGATGGGCTGGGTGTACCCAACGGGTAACGAGAAAGGTTTAACCGACATCATTACCAAAGGCGATAACCACGTGTTGCAAATGACCGATAACAAAACGCTTACTTTTTTTGCCGGCGGATGGGGCAGGGGCGATTGTACTGTAAACCTCCCTGCCGACTGGCATCAACACTGGCACCACATAGCGGGGGTTTGCAGCGGCAAAAAGCTTTATCTTTATATAGATGGCATTTTAGTGGGTACTTCCGAATTAGATGTAACTACTAATCTGTCGGTAAATAACAAATGGACGTTGGGCCGCAATGAGGAATTTCCTTCAGAAAGGGTGTTTCATGGTTATATAAACAAAGTGAAAGTATTCAAGGCTGCTTTATCTGCCGATGATATCAAAGGCATCGTATCCTCAGAAAAGGTATCAATTCTTCAGCAATAAATATTCGCGAAAAAAATATCAGGCTTATCACAAATATGATCTGAAAAATCAGAGATTTGCCAGGCCTGTTTAAACAAGCCTAAAAATCTATCTGAAATGATCTTAAACATTTGCCCGAAATTAAAACGGAACATCTATCCGTTGCTACTGCTTTCGTTGGTTACCAATGCAACAAACGCGCAGCAAAAAGCGAATAAAGTTAAGAAGGACGAGGTTGACTATGTAAACCCGCTCATCGGTACAGCATCAACCGGCTTTGCCAAAGGACTCGACGGCGGTGGTACCATGCCATGTGTAAATGTGCCGTTTGCCATGACCAATTTTGTTGCCCAAACCGGCGAAAACAAGATGAGCAAAATGAGTTATACTTATGAGGATAACTCGGTAATAGGCCTAATGGCCTCGCACCAGCCAACCGTTTGGATGGGCGATTATGGTTATGTATCTGTAATGCCTCAGATCGGTAACCTCCGGGTACTGCCCGAAGAGCGTAAGCTGATGTTTGACCATAAGGATGAAGTGGCTAAACCATATTACTACTCCGTAAAACTAAAGGCTGCCAATAATGCAAATATTAAAGCCGAAATAGCCGGTGCCAATACTTGCGGTATGTTCCGCTTTACTTTCCCTAAGGCAGATCAGGCGCATCTCATCATTCAGGGTATCAATCTTAATCCTGCACTTACCGATTGGGCCAATGATTTTAAGGTAAGGATGAAAGAGTTGCGCGGATATGTGCATATCGACACGGTAAATAACGAGATAACCGGCTACAATCCCGACAGGCAGTCGGCACAGCTTGGTCCGCCGCTTAAAAACTTTAAAGGCTACTTTATTATTAAGTTCGATAAGCCCATCCGCAGCTACGGCACCTGGGATAATCAAACCATTAAGAAGAAAAGTAAAGAACAGTTTGGTACCCGTATGGGCGCTTATGTTTCATTCAAAACAACAGGTAGTACCGTAGTAAAGGTTACCGTAGCTACGTCATTTATCAGCATCGATCAGGCACGTCACAACCTTAAGCGTGAAATCCCTGATTGGGACTTTGAGAAGGTGGTTAAAAACACTCGCGATAACTGGCAACAGCAATTGAAAAAAGTGCAGGTAGCTGATATTACCGACGGACAGAAGACCATATTTTATACGGCCATGTTCCACACCCTGCTTTTCCCAAGGGAGTTTTCGGAGTATGGCAGGTATTACAGTGCTTTTGATGATAAAATTCACAATGGCGTTTCTTACAACGATTATTCATTGTGGGATACCTTCAGGGCCTTGCATCCGCTGCTGATCCTTACCCAGCCTGAGCGTGTAAATGATATGGTAAAATCGCTGCTGCAAATGTACCAGGAAGGCGGTTGGATGCCAATGTGGCCAAACCCAACTTATACCAATATCATGATAGGTACCCACGCCGATGCTGTAATTGCCGATGCTTACATCAAAGGTTTCAGGGGCTACAACGCGGCCTTAGCTTACGAAGCACTACACAAAGACGCGTTTACAGCACCCGATGGCGACATTCAGAAAAAATGGGGTGACCGTGACTTGTGGACAAGCTTTGAGGCAAGGGGAGGTTTAACCAATTACCACAAATTAGGTTATGTTCCGGTTGATAAAACCAAAGAATCGGTATCACGCACTATTGAGTATGGTATTGATGATTATTGCGTTGCCCAGCTTGCAAAGGCTTTAGGTAAAACCAGCGATTATAACCAGTTGATGGGCTGGAGTAAAAATTATAAAAATGTGTACAACACTTCAACCGGCTTTATGGCTCCACGTAATGCAGATGGGAGCTGGTCGGCACAGCCGGATAGTGGCTTTACCGAAGGAACAAAGTGGACTTACACTTTTGGCGCTATGCAGGATGTACCCGGAATGATAGCCCTCATGGGCGGCGAAAAGGCTTTTGCCGATAAGCTCGCTCACAATTTTAATGATGGCCATTACAGGGCCGATAACGAGCCTGGGCACCATTACATTTACCTGTTTAACTATTGCGGTATGCCATGGAAAGCGCAGGAACTGATAAGGCAGCATACCTCATGGCAAAATTTCAGGAATGCACCTATAGGTATAAACGGCAACGATGACTGCGGGCAAACATCTGCCTGGTATATTTTTAGTACCCTGGGTTTTTATCCTGTAACACCGGCATCGGGCATGTACAGTATTGGCGCACCACAGTTTCCGTACATAGCCCTGAACCTGCAAAACGGTAATAAATTGGTTATCAAAGCCACCGGTTTATCAGCTCAGAACAAATATGTAAAGTTGGTTACATTTAACGGAGTACCTATAAAAGATCATATGATATCGCACGAGCAGATCAGCCATGGTGGTACTTTAGCTTTCACTATGACCAATATCCCTCAAAAAGATTAAGTATTACGAGGCTGTAGACGCCCTCGCAACCAGTTGTGATGGCATTACCAGCTCTTGCTCAGATTCAATAAGTCTTCCGGACAGGCGGCCGAAAAGTATTTCGGCCGCCTGTTTGCCCATATCATATGCCGGTTGTAATACAGTAGTAAGCGGCGGGCTAAGTATGGCTGCAGTAATCTGGTTGGTAAAGCAAACAACTTTTACATCACCTGGGATCTGTAGTTTCAGTTCATCGCAGGCCAGGTAGGTAGCCGTTGCCAGTTGCTCAACTGTGGCTATTATACCATCGGGTTTAACGGTAGTTAAATGCGCTTTGATCTCGTTTACATTTTCGTCCGTATACTTATTGGAGCAGATTACTATCCTTGTATCATCGGTTGTAAATCCGTTGTTATTTAAAGCATCGCGATACCCTTGTTCGCGGGCCGATAAAATAGAAGGATAACCGCTGATGGTGACCAGCGAGATATTTTTACACCCTGCCAGCAGCAAATGGACGGCAGCGTTGTAGGCGCTGTTATAATCATCGGTTACAATTTTATCCGCAGTAACATCTTCACACACCCTGTCAAAAAAAACTATAGGAGTGCCCGTTTCCTGCAATTTTTTAATGTGACCGGTATCCTGCGTACTACTGGCTACAGACATGATGACGCCGTCAACACGTCCGCTGGCCAGATCGTTAAACATAGATGCCTCCCGTTCATAACTGTCATGGGTAAGATAGATCAGCGCATGATATTTTTGGGGGGCAATAATGCTTTCAATGCCATTAATGGCCTGGCTGAAAAAGCTGTCGGCAATTTCGGGGATAATAATGGCTATAGTATTGCTGCTTTGTTTTCGGAGACTGCTGGCATAAGCGTTAGGCACATAATTTAAGCGCCTGGCGGCCTCCATTACCCTAAGTTTGGTTTCATGGCTTATGTCATAGCTATCGCGCATCGCTTTTGATATGGTTGCGGTTGAAAGGTTGAGTTCTTTCGCAAGCGTTTTCATATTCACCTTATCGTTCTTGTTACCGCCGGTCATTTTTAGCAAAGTTTAAATTGGTTGTGCCTTATTGTACGGCCAATATAACGAAAAAAGGCGTTCTGTAGTCTGTGTTCAGATTGTTGGCTAAATAGTGCTATTATTCCGTTCCTGAATATGACAAGCCCCTCAGCACCCGGGCATCATCGGTGTTTTTGAATTATGAAAAGTAAAACCGAAGAAAATTGTGTTTGGTAAAATAATTATTAGATTTGAACGCCAGTTATAATCTGTTGATAAAGAGCTTCCGGGGAGTACTCCTGTTAAATAGGCAGGCATCCGTTACCTAATTTATATTCAAATTATTTTTATATAGATAACCAATATAGAAATGTTAATACAATTAGATGAGAGTGAATTATTAGGTCGGCTCTCAAAAGGAGACCGAAAGGCTTTTACTGTATTGTATAACAGGAACATCAATAATCTATACCGTTACATCTACATGATCTGCCGGTCGGCCGAATTAACAGAAGAAATTGTTCAATGTGTTTTTATCAAGATCTGGGAACGCAGGGAATCATTAACAAACATTGTTTCTTTCCAGTCGTATGTTTATCGTGCTGCCAAAAATCTTTTATTAGATCATATCAAGAAGAGTAAAACTGAGGCGCAGGTGTTGGTTATGGTGCAACCAATTTCCGAAGAGAGTTCCGAGCGATCTGATGCAAAAATAAATTATAAAGATTTTTACCTGATGGCACAGGATGCTATCAATTTGCTTCCCGAAAAAAGAAGGCAGATCGTGGAGCTTCGTACTAAAGATGAACTTTCTTTAGATGAAATCGCCGAAAAACTGTCTATTTCTAAAGCCACCGTGAAAAAGCAATTATACAGCGGGATGGACTTTGTAAGGAAACATATGCTTGCCCACGGCGAGCTTACCATCGGTGTTTTTCTTGTTGGGGCCTGGAAGCATTTGTTTTAAGCTTATCAGGGTATCTTTTTCTTTTTTTGATGATTATTTAAAAAATATTTTTTTGAGTAGTCCTTTATTTCTTCCCGGTCGTCTTACACATATATGGACGAAAAAGCGCGGAACAATTTCCTTGAAAAATTTTCTGAAAACCGGCATACGGAGCAGGAGCACAAGCTTTTTATTAAATGGCTTGAATCGCTTCCAGATGAAGAAGTAGCTGCCTTACTGGAGCAGTATGGCGATTTTTTTAAAAATCTTCCTGATCATGAACCCGTTAACCATCCCGAATTGCTTGCTAAAATTGAGGCCCGGCTTGATGAGATGGAAAATGAAGATGCCCAGTACCATAGCATCCAACCTAAAACGACATTTAAAAAGCTCATCGCTATTGCAGCTTCAATCTTGTTGCTCATTACCGCGGGGATTGTCTTTAGGAATAGCCCGATAAAAGAACAAACGGTTGCAAGTAATGCTAAAGTCAATAAGATAATTCCGGGTGGCAATAAAGCGATACTTACACTGGCCAATGGTTCTCAGATTGTACTTGAAAGTGCTAAAAATGGGGTATTGGCAAACCAGCAAAATAGCATAGTTAACAAAACTGCCGATGGAAAGCTGGTATATGATGCTTCACAAAAACAGCAGAGAGGTACAGAAGTATCTGGCTACAATACCATCTCAACCCCCAATGGCGGCCAGTACCAGGTTGTTTTGCCTGATGGTACCATGGTTTGGCTAAATGCTGCATCCTCACTCAAGTTTCCGGTTGCCTTTACCGGTAAGGAACGAAATGTTGAGTTAACGGGAGAGGGGTATTTTGAAGTTGCCAAAAATAAGGCGATGCCTTTCAGGGTAACAGTAAATCATTCTACAGTTGAAGTATTGGGTACCCATTTTAATATTATGGGTTATGCAGATGAAAAATCTACCAACACAACCCTGCTGGAAGGTTCGGTGAAAATAATTTCAGGAAACAATCAAAAGCTTATTGTGCCGGGCGAGCAGGCCCGTGTGAACGGGGCAATAGAGGTGGCCAAAGTAAATGCAGCACAGGCTGTAGAATGGAAGAACGGCAATTTCAACTTCTCGCACGAAAACATAGAAACCATTATGCGTAAAGTGGCCCGTTGGTACAATGTAAGCGTGCAATACCAGGGCGCTATAACAAACGAGGGTTTTGTAGGAACGGTACCGCGTTCTGAAAATATAACTGAGGTTTTAAATGCACTTGAATTAACAGGATTAGTACACTTTAAAATTATTGAGAGGAGGGTTATAGTTATGCCATAAATCTACTCATGGTATAAACTTAAAAAGGAAACCGGAAGTGCAGCGAACACTCCCGGCTGATGTTTGAGTTTATAACCGATATATTATTGATCCACAACGATAAACCAATTAAACCCAAACATTTCAAAGATATGAAATTTTATGCTCTTACCGGGTGTAGGCACTCTGCCTATATCCATAAATTTCTGTTGGTGATGAAACTTACCATCGTTTTATTGATCACAGCATTTGTCCAGGTATCCTTTGCAGGTCACGCGCAAAACATCACATTTTCTGGCAAAAATACCCCTATTGCGCAGGTATTTAATGAGATCCAAAATCAAACCGGTTATACTTTTCTTTATACCGATGAAATGCTTAACGGCTCCAATCCGGTAAGCGTTGATTTTAAACGTACCCCGTTAACCGAGGTGTTGAAAGCTTGTTTCCGGAATCAGCCACTAACATATACCGTAAAAAATAGAGTAATTATAATTCAGCGTAAATTGCCCGAGCCGGAACCGCTGATAGTGGCGCAGGCAATAGTTGTGAAAGGTAAGGTTACCGATGATAAGGGGAGTCCTCTTCCGGGTGTTACTGTAACGCTTAAAGGTAGGGCCATTAATGCTGTAACCGATAATTCAGGGGCTTATACCATTACTATCCCCTCGGGCGAAACCAATGCGGTACTTGTATTTAGTTTCGTTGGTTTTGATTCAAAAGAAGTGGTTGTAGGCAGCCAAACGATCATTAACGTCAAACTCAATGTTACAGACAATAAGCTGAATGAGATTGTAGTAGTAGGTTACGGTACTCAAAAAAGGGCTACATTAACAGGCTCGGTTGCAACAGTTAATGCTAAGGCATTTGAAGATAAAGGCAGTTTGGCCAATCCCTTCCAGGCATTACAGGGTCAGGTACCGGGTGTGCTGATAACAAGAGGCTCGGCAGCGCCGGGTAACGAAGGCTGGAATATCAATATCAGGGGAGCATCCTCGATAAACCCTACAGATGCATTAGTGGTGATTGACGGTGTTGCAGCCGTTGGTGTTCGGTCGTTGGATGCTATCAATCCAAATGATATTGAAAGCATGTCGTTCCTCAAAGATGCATCGGCAGCTATTTATGGGGCGAGGGCCGCTGGCGGCGTGGTGCTGATCACTACTAAAAAAGCCAAAAGCGGTAAAACGGTAGTACAATATGATGGTTCGTTTTCGAGCAAAATTGTTGGGCTTCAGCCTCATTTAATGAATGTTGAGCAATGGGCCAACGGCGTCATTACAGCCAGAAGAAATGATGGATTTGACGACAGTGATGTTTGGATCAAGTATGGTAAGCTGGCTTTAGCTAATTTGAATAATTATATAGATATCAAAACCTATGGAAGTAACCCCTTACCAAACTTTAGCGATGTAAACGACTATGTGTTTTTTAACAACAGCTGGACAAATGTTTTATGGGGAACAGCAAACTCTACCCAAAATAACTTAAGTGTTGCCGGCCGTACCGAAAAGGCAGGTTATCGTATTTCTTTAGGATACATGGACGATGGTAGTATCCTGCGATGGGGAAATAACTCCAATAAACGTTACAACGTACGTTTGGCTAATGATTTCCTGATAGGCAGCAAAGTGAAAATCGAATCAAATATAGACTATGACCGTAATGACGTTTTAACACCTACGCTGATCAATAATGTACTTGGGCAATACGCTCAGCCTGGGATGCCCATATCAACCATTAACGGCGGGCCATATGCATGGGGCGGACAGCTTAACCCCAACTGGCAGGCCAAACTGGGCGGCGATAACCGTTTGACCAAAGCAAACGTTTATATCAATGAAAAAATTAATTATGACATTTTAAAAAGTCTGAAGTTTGTTGCCACCCTGGGTTATAACACAAATAATGCAAACCGGTATACGCAGCAAAATTCAATTCAGTGGTACAATTATTTAGGCACCGTGCCGGGTATTACTAATCCTACACAGGACGCATCCTATTTTAAACGTGCAAATCTTGGCGAAGACTATTATAATGCCAATGCTTATTTCGAATACAAAAATACCTTTAGCACAGACCATTCGGTAAGTGTTACAGCAGGCAGCCAGTACGAGCGCGATGAATATGATTATTTTGATGCTACCGTCCTTAACCCGGTTTCGCAGGATATTAAAACGTTAACTGGTATTGGTAACCAAACCAATAGTGAAACCAAAAACCACTACGCCATAGGCTCGGCATTTAGCAGGGTAAATTATGCCTATAAACAAAAATACCTGCTCGAGGCCAATTTCAGGTATGATGGTTCTTCCAAATTTGCCGAAGAAGACAGGTGGAAGGCCTTTTACGGTTTTTCTGCAGGCTGGAGGATCAGCCAGGAAAATTTCATGAAAGGTGCTACTTTTTTTAATGATTTAAAGTTGAGAGCGTCCTACGGAGTTGTAGGTAATCAAAGCGGGATTGGTTTATATGATTATATCCAGCAATTGGTATTAGCTAAAACAGGTACTGTAACCAGCAATAACCCCATCCTGGGCTCGGGACAGGCCGTAACCGTTGGCCCAACTAATGGCCTGGTGAGTTTGAACAGAACATGGGAGCGTATCAAAAACAGCAACATTGCGCTCGATTTCTCGATATTGAAGAGCCGTTTAACCGGTACTGCCGAATATTTTATAAAAGATAACAGCAATATGCTTTTACCGCAAACCTATCCCTCAATTTTGGGGGCACAGGCCCCTGCGGCAAATATTGGCCACCTGAAAACCAATGGATGGGAAGTTAGCTTATCCTGGGCTGATAAAATTGGCCAGGTTGGTTACAATGTAGGCGGCAATATCAGTTATAATAAAAACAAACTGATCAACATCAATGGCGCTACAACTATATATGGCGGTTATAATGCAGCAACACAAGGTTACCCTATAGGTTCGGTATTTGGTCTGGAATATGCCGGCCGCATCCAAACACAGGAACAGGCGGACGCCGCTACTAAGCTGATTGCAGGCTCTGATATCCCGGGTGGTTCTTATACTGCCCAAATAGGCGATAACTCTTATAAAGATTTAAATGGTGATGGAAAAATTACCAGCGCCGATTATAAGTATCTCGGTACCGACGATCCTCGGTATTCCTATTCCTTCAATACCGGGGTACAATGGAAGGGTTTTGATATCTCTGTAATTTTTCAGGGAGTAGGCAGCAGAACCATTTTCAGAAATGGTGATGTATGGCGGGTGCCTTTTAGCGCCGTTTACCTGAATACCACCAATCAATCGGTAAATAATAACTGGACACCGGAAAATACCGGTGCTTATTATCCTAAATATTCAACTAACGGCACTGTCAATTCCTATAACTATCAACCCTCTTCATGGTCGGTTGAAAATGGCGCTTACCTGCGCTTGAAAAACGCGGTAATAGGCTATACAATACCTCAAAAACTGATTTCTGCAACCAATTTTATATCAAAACTACGTGTTTATATCTCAGGAAACGACCTGTGGGAAATAACTAAAATAAAAGATGGATGGGACCCGGAAGCGCCAAGAAATGTGATCACGACAGACGGAAGCCCTTATTACGGCCGCTATCCATTTTACAGATATTTAACCGCCGGTGTTAACGTTACCTTCTAATTTTTAAAAACATGAAAAGATTTAATTATAAATATATCGTAGCGTTTGCATTGATTGCTGCTGTATTCGGCTGCAAAAAAGCGTTGAATTTAAACCCGCAGGATACCTTGTCTGACGCTGCTTATTGGAAAAAAGCCAACGATTTTAAGCTGGCTGCAAATGCATTTTACCTGTATGAAAGAACATTTGCGGGTACAGTTACGGATGGCGTACACAGTGATCTGAGATCAGATCTGATAACCAACAGCACTAAAAACGTTTACAGCCAGGGAACTAACAGCGTTGTACAAACAGACGGAACATATAATACAGATTACCAGCGCATCCGGAATATCAATTTTCTTTTAGACAAAGCTTCAACCTATGCTGCGCCGGCCGAAATAGCCCAGTATGTAGCCGAAGCCAAATTTTTCAGGGCATATGTGTATTTCGACCTTCTGCAAATCTTCGGTGGGGTAACTATTGTTTCGAAACCGTTGGATACCAATGATCCATTATTGATGGCAGCCAGAAATTCAAGGGATGAAGTTACCGATTTTATTATAGCCGACCTGAATGCCGCAATTGCCAACCTGCCATTGGAAAGTGTGCTTCGGTCTGCAGATGAGGGGCGTGTAAGTAAGGGGGCTGCCGGGGCGTTGCTATCAAGGGTGGCCCTTTATGAAGGAACCTGGCAAAAATCAAGGGGAAACGCTACGCGCGCCAATACATTACTGGATATAGCCATTAGTTCAAGCAAAGCTGTAATGACCAGCGGGCAATATGCCTTGTTTGGGACAACCGGCTCAAGCATTGCCTTAGGCGATTCGGCGCAGAAGTATATGTTCATACTTGAAAATACCAAATCAAATCCGGCAGGTATTACCAAATCGGCAAATACCGAGTATATTCTTTCAAACCGTTATGATGAAAGTATCCGTATTTCTAATCTTAACATAACCAAAACAACATTTGGCAATGGCCTTGTAGATTGGGCAACCCGCAAACTCGCTAATCTTTATTTATGCAGTGATGGCTTACCTATCGAAAAATCGCCATTGTTTAAAGGTTATAGTACGGCAAGGTCTGAATTTGCTAACAGGGACAAACGTATGCAATATACCTTAATGGTAAACGGCAATTACTACTGGAACAATACCAACTATCGTGTTACCTGGAAAAATGATGCCGCAGATATGGCCAACGCCGCTTTAAAACCGCTGGTTTCTAATTATGGTACCGGTTACCAGAACCAGAAATGGGCGTCAGAAAGAAATGTGGCCGACACTTATGAGTCATATGATTACCCTGTGATAAGGTATGCCGAAGTATTACTGAACTACGCTGAAGCTACTTACGAGCGTAACGGAAATATCTCTGATGCCGATTTAAATATTTCGTTAAATCAGGTAAGGCACCGTGTAAACAACGCAATGCCATCGCTTACCAATGATTTTGTAACCGTCAATGGTTTAAATATGCAAACGGAGATCAGGAGGGAGCGAACCATCGAATTGTATAATGAAGGCTTCCGGATAGACGATCTTAAACGCTGGAAAACCGCCGAAACGGAAATGCCGATGCCGGTGCAGGGCATTAAATGGGCCGGTACCGAATTTGCCACCATTTGGCCTGGTGCAAGTACCATACCCCAGGATGCAAACGGCATTTTGATTATCGATAACGCCAGGACCTGGCAGGATAAAAACTACCTGTTACCACTTCCTCAGGACCAGATCAAGTTAAATAGTAAGCTTACGCAAAATCCGGGTTGGTAGTAATTAACTCAACCAGATCAGCCTAAATACAAAATATTAAAAAGACCAAATTATGAAACCTACTTTATGGTTAATAGCGTTGTATGCCATATTGGTAACAACGTCCTGCAAAAAATCACCGTCATTATATGGTGTAGAAAAAAATAGTAAGGGTGTGGCTAACCCAACCGGGGCGGCAACATTTAAACACCCGGGAATGTTGCTGACTGCATCGTCGTTAGATTATATCAAAACACAGATAGCATCATCTTCCGAGCCATGGAACACAACTCTTATTGCCCTCAAAGCCTCAACATGGGCTTCTTTAAACTATCAAATGCAGGGGCCAACCACGCTCATCACCCGTGATCCTACAATTATAGCCCGTGATGGTATAAACTATAAGTCAATTATTGAAAATGACTCTTACGCAATCTTTGCTCAGGCCCTGATGTGGAAACTTACCGGCAACAACGCCTATGCGGATAATGCGGTGAAAATGCTTAATGCATGGTCTACCACATTGAAGAGCATTACCAGTACCGGGCCAGATGTTTATCTATGTGCAAGTTTCAATGGTTTCATCATGGCCAATGGTGCCGAACTGGTACGTGATTATTCCGGATGGCAAACCGCAGACCTGCAAAGATGTAAAGACATGTTCCGGAACATCTGGTACCCTGTAATTAAGGGTATCGAAATTCCGGGTGGGGCCAATGGAACCTGGGACAGTGCCAATGCTAAGGCGATAATGGCCTTTGGGATATTTCTGGATGACCAGTCAATGTTTGATGCTGCTTACAACTATTTCTATCATGGAAACGGGGATGGTACTATCGAGCATTATTTTCTGCCAAGCGGGCAAAACCAGGAATCCGGGAGGACACAAAGCTATAGTCAGTTAGGGCTTTGTAATTTCGAAGAACTATGCGAAATGGGTTATAATCAGGGCAAACCGGATATGTGGGTAGCTAAGGATACTGTCATTATGAAAGCTTTTGAATATAACGCCAAATATAACCTGGGCCAGGATGTACCTTACAATACAGCTTTTCCCGAGGTATATGGAAAATGGGTGTACCCGGCCATATCTACTGATAGCAGGGGGAGCTACCGTCCTATATTTTATATGGCCTACAATCAATTTCATAACCGTCTTGGTGCAGCTATGCCAAATACCCAGCGCGTGCTGGAGCAATATACTGCCATTGAAAAACAAACTATCGGCACAGTTACAGACGGTACCGGCTGGGGGAGCTTATTGTTTTACCATCCTTCGGCAGGCGGTTTAACCCCTGTAGCGGTTGGTGCATTAAGATGGGAATTTGATGCGCTGGAAGGCTGGGGAGGCATACCATGGGCCGAAAACTCAAAGGTTGCCGTGGCTAATGGTCAGTTAGAAGTCTCTGCTTCAATCGGCACTTATATTCGTGCATGGCAGGGTTCTGCTTTGTTAGATCCCGTGACCTATCCTTATCTCGCTGTTAAAGTTACCCAGATCCCTAAGCTTAAAAAGAGTACCGACGATTGGGCTGTCCAGGCTTATTGGAGCATTAACGGCACAAATCACGATTTCAGGTACGTGAGCAAAACAGATATGACGCTTTTGGGCACGCAGGTTTACGTCATTAAATGGACGCCAAAATCTGGCCTGAATGATGGAGTGCCATTCCCAACAGCTTCAACAACAGGCGGGCTTTACCTTGATTTTGGTGATTGCGCAAGCGGCGAAAAAGCCAAGGTCGACTGGGTGCGTTCGTATAAAAACCTGGCGGATATTCCGAATAATTAAGACTCGTTATCAAAAGATATCTCGGTAGTGAATCCGGAGCCGGTTTCAAGCGGGCTTCGGATTTATAAAGGTTTATCAAAGAGAATGAAAAATTGTCCCTTATGATTGAGCTGTTACCCCCCTTTGTAATTTTTTAAGGTAATTACTTTTGAGATGATTATAAATCGTGAAATTATTTGTCCTATAGATATTAAACCGTTTTAGTTAAAAGACCCAATGAGAATCGGGATGAAAAAACTTGAGGATGATACTGTTTTGATATGAAAAAAAACGCAATAATATTGATGACCGGTTTGTGGATAAGCTGCTTTATCAGCATGGTCCACGGACAGGGAATAAAAGATTCTGTACTTAGCATTCGGTCGCCGGATAAAAATATAACATTCAGGTTTAGTCAAAAGGCTGATGCAGGGAAGCGCACAATGTACTATAGTGTAGCTTATAAAAACAAACAGGTAATCCTTCAGTCAACCCTTGATCTTCAGCTGGATAATAGTCTCTCAGAAAAAGCAATGGCGCTTAAAGTTGATCAGCATAAAAACTGGTGCGAAAACCTGCTGATCACCGGAATTGATTCCTCTCTACATGATACTACCTGGGTTCCTGTTACAGGCGAGCAAGCTATCATCAGGGATCATTATAATGCCATGAATATTACGCTGGTAAAAGATGATAACCCAATTTATGTAATGCAGGTGCAGGTTAGGGTTTACAACGAGGGGGTAGCGTTTAGGTATTATTTCCCCGAAAATCCTAAAGGTACCTATTACAATGTAACTTCAGAAAATACCGAATTCAGTGTGCCTGAAGGTACGCAGGGCTGGTTTGCCAATTGGGCACAAGCTCCGTATTATAAACTGCCATTAAAAGACTGGCCCGGTGAAAGCGAACGGCCATTAACCATTGAACTGCCTAACGGCCTGTTTGCCGCACTCGGAGAGGCTCAACTGGTTGACTATGCCCGCACTAAATTTAAACTGAGCACTGATAAACCATCTACTTTAGTAACATCGATGTTTGGTGGGGCGCAGCTGATTTCGCCGGTAGGCACCCCGTGGCGGGCAATCATGATAGCCGAAAAGCCGGGTGATTTGATCGAACATAACTATATGATGCTTAACCTCAACGAGCCATCAAGAATAACTAATGCCGATTGGATCAAGCCCGGTAAAATTATGCGGGTAATGGCCCAGACCACAGCTGATGCCAAAGCAAATATAGATTTCGCGGTAAAACATAACCTGCAGTATATCTTGTTTGACTGGAAATGGTATGGGCCGGCCTTTAGCTTTAGTTCCGATGCCACTAAGGTTGCGATACCCGATTTTGACCTGCCTGGTATAATTAAATATGGAAATGATAAAGGCGTAGGCGTTTGGCTCTATGTTAATCAGCAGGGGCTGTATGCCCAAAGCGATAGTCTGTTTGCCGTCTATCATAAATGGGGAGTTAAAGGTGTAAAGTTCGGGTTTGTACAGCAGGGCTCGCATCGTTGGACAACCTGGGTGGAAAAGGCAATTCAGCAGGCGGCAGATGCACACATCATGGTAAATATGCATGATGACTGGCGGCCGACCGGCGAGCAGCGTACCTGGCCAAACCTGATGTCGGCCGAGGGGATCCGTGGTAACGAGGAGATGCCTGATGCCTCGCACAATACAGTACTGCCTTTTACGCGGTACATTGCCGGAGCAGCCGATTATACTATCTGTTATTTTGACAAGCGGATAAAAAACACCCATGCTCATCAATTGGCGCTGGCTGCTATTTATTACAGTCCGCTGCAGACCCTGTATTGGTATGATAAACCCTCGGCTGAACACAATGAGCCCGAACTGGAATTTTGGGACAAGATCCCAACCACATGGGACGAAACAAAAGTAATACAGGGAGCTCCGGGGCAATACATCACAACAGCCCGCAGAAGCGGAAAAGATTGGTTTGTAGCCACTATTACCAACAATGATGCACGCGAAGTTAAACTTGATTTGAGTTTTTTAGAACCCGGTAAAAAATATAAAGCTACAATTTACAGCGATGACCCGTTGGTAAATACAGCCACCCATGTTAAGGTGAGCAGTAAAAGTGTAAACAGCAATACAGCATTGAAGTTTGTCCTGCTGCCATCTGGCGGAGAGGCAGTTTATCTTACCCCGGAAAAATAACCCCATAATCAGCTTAGAATAATTTAATCTAATAATACATCATACATGAGCCTAAAGCATAAAAATAATTACGTAATCAGTGCAGATATCGGCGGTACCCATATTACCGCGGCTGTTATTGACCTGGAAAAGAAGATGATCATTGAGGGTACCCGCACCCGGGTAAACGTAGATTCACAGGGAACAGCAACTGAAATACTTGAAAGTTGGTCAGCCGCATTGGTACAGGCTTATGAAAAATTTGGTTCTCCGGTTAAGCAGATTGGCCTGGCAATGCCCGGTCCGTTTGACTATGAAAATGGGATCTCACTAATTAAAGATCTGCATAAATATGAGGCTATTTATGGTTTAAACATTAAGTTATACTTATCTGAAGTGCTTGGGGTAGAAGCTGCAGATATCCTGTTCAGAAATGATGCTGAAGCTTTTTTACAGGGAGAAGTAGTAGCAGGAGCAGGTACCGGCTTCCGGAAGGTTATTGGAATTACACTGGGTACCGGGTTTGGGTCAGCCCTGAGTGTTGACGGTATTGTAAATGATTTAAACTTGGGTAGCGAGGTTTATCGAGATAGTATTGCTGATGATTATTTCTCTACAAGGTGGTTTTTGCGGCGATATCATGAAATAACCGGCCTCTCGGCTACAGGAGTGAGCGGGCTAATATTAACGTCCAAACATAGCGCGGTGGTCAGGGGCATATTTGATGAGTTTACGGTTAATCTGTCGTTGTTCCTTAAAGATATTGTTCTGCATGAAAAGCCGGATACGCTTGTTATTGGCGGCAATATTGCAAAGGCATCCGGCATGTTCCTGGATGAACTCACCAACCTGTTAACATCACATTTTGAAAGTTTGAAAATTAAATTGGCAGTGTTAGGAGAAGACGCCGCCCTGATGGGAGCCGCTGCAAGCTTTGATAACAGGTTAGGGCTTGATATTTTACTTAACGCCAATCAACAGGACAATCAATTTCAATAAATAATATGACCAATAAACCAGCTTTTACCGAGAAAAGATTTATCGTAACCTTCGTATTTGTTACCTTGCTGTTCCTTATGTGGGGCTTGCTGCATGCTATGAGCGATGTGCTGAATAAGCATTTTCAAAACGTGCTCAACCTCTCCATATCCCAATCCGGCCTAATACAATTTTCAGTTTTTGGCGCTTATTTTATTATGAGTATCCCGGCAGGTTTGTTCATGAAAAAATACGGCTACAAGTCTGGTGTGATATTAGGTTTACTTTTATTTGCCGGAGGTTTATTTTTATTTGTGCCGGCAGCCAATGCCGCCTCCTTCGCCTTTTTCAGGATGGCACTTTTTATCGTAGGCTGTGGCATGGCAACACTCGAAACGGTGGCACATCCGTTTGCCGCAGCGCTTGGTGACCAGCGTAAAAGCGACCTGCGGTTAAACTTTGCGCAAACGTTTAACGCAGTGGGTACCATCATAGGGCCTACCATTGGCGGCTTTTTCCTGTTGAGCGGAGACACTGTGAAATCAACAGATCTTACCTCAGTTAAAACTTTATATGTAGCCATTGGCATTGTAGTGATATTAATAGCTGTTGTATTTGCGTTTTTGAAGATACCGGCTTTAACAGACCCTCACGCAACCATTGTAGCTGATGATCCGGAAGCCATTAATGTAGATGTAGCCCCTTCAAAAAAGCTATTCCAGCATAGTCACTTTGTATGGGCTTGTGTTGCTCAATTCTTTAATGTAGCTGCACAAGCAGGTACCTGGGCTTATTTTATAAATTATGGCGCAAGTGTAATGCATTTCAGTGATGAAAAAGCCGCTTATTTTATGAGTTTATTTATGGGTATGATGTTGCTTGGCCGTATTGTGGGCACCTCACTCATGACCGTTATTGCCCCCAATAAATTGCTGGCCGTATTTGCCTGCGGGAGCATCTTAATGTGCCTTATAGTTGCACAAAGTTTAGGCTGGACATCATACATCGCCCTGCTGATGATCAACTTCTTTTTCAGCATTATGTTCCCTACTATTTTCAGTTTGGGGATCAAAAACCTGGGCAGTCATACACAGCAGGCTTCATCTTTTATAGCGATGGGGGTTGTAGGCGGCGCGGTATTTCCAATGATCATGGGGCAGATAGCCAACCAAAGCGTAGCCCACGCTTACTACTTGCCGATTATATGCTATGCGGTGATCTTTTTATTCGGCGCCAAATTTTATAAAGTTAAACACTAATGAAATACGCCCGGATAATCATTTTAACCTGCATACTGGCCGCTATAGCCGGAGTTGCATCTGCGCAAGTGAAAACAAAAATGCCTGTTAGGTATGATTTTTCTTACCTCGATAGGAAGATCGGCGGCTGGGTTGATAGTGGTTACTATAAAGGTGCATCTATAATTATTGTTAAGGATGACAAGGTTATCCATCAAAAATATTTTGGAAACTATACCCCTGAAACAGTAGCCTATATAGCATCGGCAGGCAAATGGCTTGCTGCTGCTACTATAGCTGCTGTTGTTGACGATGGCAAATTATCATGGGATGACAAGGTTAAAAAATGGCTGCCCGAATTTAAAGGTCAAAAAGGAGAAGCTACTTTAAGACAACTGTTTTCGCACACAGCCGGCTATCCTGATTATCAGCCGGCCGGCCGACATCCTGATAACTATCAAACCCTAAAAGAGTCGGTAGCTCACATTGTTGATTTACCCGCCGATACTGCTCCCGCTACTAAATTCAAATACGGCGGCCTTGCCATGCAGGTAGCCGGTCGTATGGCCGAATTAGCTACAGGTAAGGATTGGGAATCGATCTTCCAGGAGAAAATAGCGAAGCCATTGGGGATGCAATTAACCCATTTTACGCCCGTAAGCGATGTTGATGGTCAAAGTCCTATGCTTGGTGGCGGGGCAAGATCGGCACTGGAAGATTATGCCCGTTTCCTGAACATGATAATCCATAACGGGGTATATAAAGGCAAGCGCATCCTTTCCGCAAAAGCCATACAAGAGCTACAGGCCGACCAGGTTGGAAATGCTGAAATGACCGACCCTTACGTTGAAAACACCCGTGCCAGTGAACGAAAGGATGTTTACGGTCTTGGCGAATGGCGGGAAGAGGTTGATGCCAAAGGTAATGCCATACTGATCAGCAGCCCGAGCTGGGCGGGGGCTTATCCCTGGATTGATAAAAAGAACCATGTTTATGGCTTTATGCTTGCCCGTGTAGCCGAAATGAAAAACGGTTTCAATTCATTTTTAGGAAGCCCGGTACTGCCGCTGTTGGTAAGAGATGTGCTTGTCCAGGTGAGCATGAGCTGTGTAAAACACGGTTATATCACCACACCGGATGGCGCTAAGCTGTATTATGAAGAAACGGGAAAAGGCGAGCCGCTCATTCTTCTCCACGGGCATTCATTTGACCGTACGGAATGGGACCCGCAGTTTTTTGCGCTCACTAAAAAATACAGGGTGATCCGTTATGACCTGAGAGGATACGGCTGGTCATCGATGCCTTCAGAAAATCAGAAAGCCCTGCATGCCGATGATCTGAAAGCCTTAATGGATCAGTTGCATATAGCAAAAGCGCACGTAGTTGGGTTGTCATTGGGCGGGTTTATTGTTACTGATTTTTTGGCGCTTTACCCCGGTCGCCTGCTTTCGGCCACTGCGGCCAGCGGCGATTTTTTTGATGTTCCCGGCCCCGGTCAACCATGGACAGCCGAAGAGGCCGAAACTCAGCATGAAAAGATCAAAACATGGCAGGTAAAAGGTATCCAGGCCGGTAAGCGAGAGTGGTTTAATAAATTAACCGTACGCAATGGTAAAAACATTAAAAGCTTAAGACAGCCCGTCTGGAACATGATCTATAAATGGGATGCCTGGCAGCCCCAGCATCTTGAGCCCCGATTTTTATTAGGCAATGAGGCGGAAACCCGGTTAAAGGCGCAAAAAATAACCGTTCCGGTAATGGTGCTCACAGGCGATGCTGATGCGGATATTCCCGACAGGTTATTAAAAGTGGTGCCATCGGCTAAACAAATGATCATTCCTCATGCCGGCCATGTCAGCAACCTGGAAAACCCCGATGGTTTTAATGAAAAGCTATTGGCTTTTTTAAATACGATAGATAGCAAAAGATGAAAAAAATTAACAGGTTCTTGATGATTGGGCTGCTGATATTACCCTTTGGAGCGTTAGCTCAATATGTGGGTCAGCACCAATCTCAAATAAAAGCAGAACCGAAGATAGCTGTCAAAGCATACAGTTTTGATTTACAGGATGTGAAACTGCTTGATAGCCGTTTTAAGGATAATATGGACCGCGAAGGCGAATGGATGCTATCCTTACCAGTAGAGCGGCTGTTGCACAGCTTTAGGGTTAACGCCGGCATGCTCACGGATAAAAAGAGCAGCAAAACCAAAATGCCTACCCCGCTTGGCGGTTGGGAAGCCTTGGATATGGAATTACGTGGTCATAGCATAGGACATTTACTATCTGGCTTATCCTTCCAATATGCTGCTACAGGTAATGCAGCTTTTAAGCAAAAGATCGATAGCCTGGTTGCCGGGCTCGCAGAGGTACAGATTACCCTGAATGAAGATGGTTACTTAAGTGCTTTTCCGCAAAATTATATTGACAGGAATATTCAAGGCAAAAGCGTTTGGGCTCCATGGTACACCCTGCATAAAATAGTGGCCGGTTTAATTGATGCTTACTGGTACTCGGGCAATACCCAGGCACTGGATGTGGTGAATAAAATGGCTTCATGGGCTTACAAAAAAATAACGCCACTGAGTGGAGATCAACTGGCCCTGATGCTCAGGAATGAGTTTGGCGGCATGAACGAAGCCTGGTATAACCTATATTCCATCACCGGTAACCCGGAACATAAAAAACTTGGCGATTTGTTTTATCACCACGCCGTGCTTGATCCTTTGGCAGCAGGCGAGGACAAACTCAACAAGATGCACGCCAATACCGTTATTCCCAAAATCACGGGTGAGGCCCGTGCTTATGAGTTAACAGGAGATGTCAGGGATAAAGCGATCGTAAGCAATTTCTGGGATAATGTGATCCGTAATCAAACCTATGTCATCGGCAGTAACAGCGATAAGGAACACTTTATCGAACCTGGCAAGATCTCAAAATTCATAACCGGCTACACCGGCGAAACCTGTAATACCTACAATATGCTCAAGGTAACACGCCACCTTTTTACATGGGATGCCGACGTAAAATATGCCGATTATTATGAGCGGGCTTTATACAATCATATTTTGGGGCAGCAGGATCCCAAAACTGGTATGGTATGTTACTTTACGCCATTAAAAGCCGGGGCCTTCCGGCTGTACAGTACCCGCGATAGTTCGTTTTGGTGCTGTGTAGGCTCGGGGTTTGAGAGCCAGTCGAAGTATGGCGAAGCTATTTATTACCATAACGATCAGGGTGTTTATGTCAACCTGTTAATTCCATCGGTATTAACCTGGAAAGCTAAAGGTTTGAAATTAAGACAGGAAACCGCTTATCCCGAAGAGGCGACTACCCGGCTTATTATCGATTCCGCAAATGCAGAAGGCTTATCGCTTTATATTCGTTACCCGGGTTGGGCCCGTAGTGGCGCGATAGTGAAAATAAATGGTAAAAGCGTCAAAGTTAACCAGGTGTCGGAAAGCTATATCACCCTGAACCGCAAATGGAGAACCGGCGACAAGGTTGAAGTAACCTATCCAATGACGTTGCGCCTGGAACCAACGCCGGATAATCCTAAAGTTGCCGCTGTAATGTATGGGCCGGTAGTACTGGCAGGTGAAATGGGTACCGAAGCGATGCCAGCCCATGCACCATATCATGACGCAACCGATCCTTACCAGTATTACGATTATGATTATAACATCCCGGATAATATGGTTCGTTCTTTAAAAATTAATGCGGAGAACGTTGCTGAGGCTTTAAAACCAGTTAAAGGGGAGCCTCTGACTTTTAAAACTACCAATACTATAAATGGAACGCCGGTTACATTGGAACCCTACTATAACCTGCACCGCCAGCGCTATGTAGTTTACTGGGATTTAAATTGATATGAATAGCTTAACAATGTATAAAAGAAGTTTTATAAAAAGCTTAATAACGGGATTCATCCTGGTTATGGGTACTGGTCGGGGCTTCACGCAAATATCGAAAGTTTGGGTGGCCGATAAAGGCAATGGCACTTATCAAAACCCCATTATCCATGCCGATTATTCTGACCCTGATGCTATCCGCGTAGGGAATGATTATTACATGGTATCATCCAGTTTTAATTGTATGCCGGGATTGCCAATTCTGCATTCTAAGGACCTGGTAAACTGGCAGCTGATCAATTATGCCTTAAAAAAGCAGGAGCCTGCAGCGGTTTACGATTTGCCTCAACACGGAAAAGGGGTTTGGGCCCCTTGCATCCGTTATCATAATAATGAGTTTTATATCTATTATCCTGATCCCGATTACGGTATTTACATGGTTAAAACCAGGAATCCTGCAGGGGATTGGGAAAAACCGGTGTTGGTATTGCCGGGTAAAGGGATTATTGATCCGGCTCCTTTTTGGGGCGATGACGGCAAAGCTTATTTAGCTGTTGCCTGGGCTGGCAGCCGTGCCGGTGTTAACAGTCTCATCACCATTTTTAAGATGGATGCAAGTGGAACAGCAGTTACCGATGAAGGAACACATGTTTATGACGGACACGGAAAAAATCATACCATAGAAGGTCCCAAGTTTTATAAACGAAATGGCTATTACTACATTTTTGCCCCGGCAGGGGGAGTAGCTACCGGCTGGCAATTAATACTACGTTCTAAAAATATTTATGGACCTTACGAAGAAAAGGTAGTAATGGACCAGGGCAAAACCAATGTGAACGGCCCGCACCAGGGTGCGCTGGTGGAAACCCAAACAGGTGAGCCCTGGTTTATTCATTTCCAGGACAAAGGTGTTTACGGCCGGGTAGTTCATTTACAACCGATGAAATGGGTGAACGACTGGCCGGTGATTGGTAATGACCCGGATCAGGATGGTAAGGGAGAACCTGTACTTACCTATAAAAAGCCAAATATAGGTGCGGTGTATCCTATCCAGAGACCTGCCGAAAGCGATGAATTTAACAGTGATAAAACCGGTTTGCAGTGGCAATGGCATGCTAATTCTAAAATTCAATGGAGTGCCCAGATCAAAGGATCAGGCTATTTACGGTTGTTTGCTTATCCGCAGGATAAAAATGCGATTAACCTTTGGAATACTCCTAACCTGTTACTGCAAAAACTGCCTGCCCCCGAATTTACAGTAACGACAAAGGTAAGATACCAGGTTGAGTGGGAGACAGGACAGGGAAAAAAAGCAGGTTTACTAATGATGGGCAATGATTATGCCTACCTCTCCATATCAAAAGATGATCAGGGATATAAGTTAAACACAGTGGTTTGTAAAAACGCCATGGACGGTACAACGGAGGAAGTGACTGATGAGAAACGTATCAAAAGTGCTGAGGCATATCTGTGCATCAAAGTAAGCGCTCCCGATGCCCGGTGTGTTTTCAGTTACAGCGAGGATGGGATAAATTTTACCATTATAGGAAAAGAGTTTGCTGCCAAACCTGATAAATGGATAGGTGCTAAAGTAGGCTTGTTTTGTATCAGCGCCGCTGATGTACGTATGGGTGGTTATGCGGATTTCGATTGGTTCAGGGCAGATAAATAGCATATTATTTTATAAAGAAAGAAGAGTAAA
This sequence comes from Mucilaginibacter sp. Mucisp86, assembly GCF_047324315.1. Taxonomy (NCBI): domain Bacteria; kingdom Pseudomonadati; phylum Bacteroidota; class Sphingobacteriia; order Sphingobacteriales; family Sphingobacteriaceae; genus Mucilaginibacter; species Mucilaginibacter sp. Mucisp86. Next base: position 614,661 of record NZ_CP168503.1, on the reverse strand, counting down.
TGATGATCATCATGATTAAAAGATATTTACGGAGACAAAACACGGCGACCAAACTTGCCTTGTCTGGTTTGTCGTTATGGTTACTTGCAATTACACCTGTGAATGCGCAACAGATAGATATTTCCGGTGTGAATATAAAAGGCCATCCCCGCTTGCTTGCAGATGAAAATACCGGCAGGGATAAACTTAATACACTTATAAAAAAGGAAGATTGGGCAGCGCAAACTTTCGACAGGATCAGGACTGATGTGGATGCATATGTTTCCCGCTGTCAGGTAGATAGCTCCTGGATGGTATCGCGGTTACAAATGTACTGGAAGCAGCATTATACTGATGTGTTTATTAAAAACGGCATCTATGCCTACGCAACCGGTCGTGCGCCTGTGCCCACTGTCAGGTTTACCGGAACGCGGGATGTTGCTACCCAATATATGCGTCCAAAACTTGAAGATATCAAGCCTTACATGGATGAAGATGGAAAATTGTACCTGCAAAACGGAACGGTACCGGGCAAGCCATGGGAGTGGGTAGAGCAGTCAAAAACAGGGAGGATCGTCGAATCTATCAATATCGAGATCATTGAAAAGGCCCGGAACGCCGCAATGCTTTACTGGTTTACCGGCGATGAAAAATATGCCGCTTTTTCTTATTCCATCCTGGATCCATATATCACAGGCATGGGGTACCGGAACGAACCGGTTGACCTTAACCATGGCCATGATCAAACGCTGGTTGGTTTATCCGCTTTTGAAGTGATCCACGAAGATGTGCTGGAACCTTTAACCGCCGGCTACGATTTCCTTTTCCCATATATCAAAAAACATCACCCCGAAAAATTACAGACGTATGCCGTTACCTTTAAGAAATGGGCCGATCTCATCATCAAAAATGGTGTGCCTTTTAATAACTGGGATTTAATAGAAGCCAAGTTTGTAGCAGATATCGCCATCATTCTTGAAAATGACAGCTATTATGCCGATAAAAAAGGATGCCAATACTACCTTGACCAGATCCTGAATAAGACCTATACACGCCAGTGGAGTTTGACCACATTACTTAAAGGTTATGACCCGGTAACTGCCATCTGGGGTGAGTGCCCCGGCTATTCTCAGAATGTGATAGCTGATTTTACGGGTTTTGTGAACCTGTTTGACCGTACGCTGCATACCGACCTCCTTAAACAAATACCGATATTACCCAAAGCGGTGCTGGCTTATGCGCAATACCTTTACCCTAATGGTTATATTGTAGGATTTGGTGATACTCATTACGGCAGGCTCCGAACGGATGCCATATCCGATCTGGTCCGTAACGCCCGCGTAAACAACAAGCAGGCCCAGGAGGCTATTTACAGCCGGATGCTAAAAACGATCAACACTCTGGGACAGCAGGACGGCCCTGAAACAGCTATACGCCAAACAGGTTTCAATGCGCTTTTTGGTACCCCGCCTATTACCGTTCCTGATACAGTTAAGGTAGGATCACCAGGCGATTACATGACTGCAACATTCTGGTCGCCCAACGTAAGCTGGATGGTACAACGGAATGGGTTGGACATAAACACAGGGCTGATGATTTCTCAAGTCGGTTCCAGCGGTAACCATATGCATGCAAACGGCATTGCCATGGAGCTTTACGGCAGGGGAATAGTGCTTGCGCCGGAAGGTGGCATTGGCGGGAGTTATTTTCAGACCGACTATGCCGAATACTACTCACAGTTTCCGGCGCATAATACTGTGGTGGTTGATGGCATTTCATCGTACCCGGTTATGAAAAGTAATCATCCCTTAAAACTCAACGCCCTTTACCCACAATCTGCCCAAAAGGCTGGGTATTTTAAAGGCATTACCTTTTCAGATGTTTCATTTTTGGAACCTGAAACTAACGCAGATCAGAACAGGCTGATGAGTATTATTCGTACCGGTGATTCGACGGGGTATTATGTAGATATCTTCAGGTCGAGGCGTAAAGATGGTAAGGACAAGTCGCATGATTATATCTACCATAACCTCGGGCAGCAGGTAATTTTATCTGATAACGACAACAAACCGCTGGAAATCCGGCCAACAGAGAAACTTACGTTCGCTAATACGGAACTGGTGGGCTATGACTATTTCTACGATAAAAAATCAACCCATACTGACCATGATTTTAAAGCCCGTTTCAGTTTAAGCATCCCCGGCAGGGAAGCCATATTGATGAATATGTGGATGAAAGGCTATGCCGGCAGGGAAGTATTCAGTGTAAAAGCACCGCCATCAAAAGCATGGCGTAAAAATGAAATGATACCGGATAGTATTGCCAACATGCCATTACCTACGGTTGTTGTACGCCAAACTGGCGAGGCATGGAGCAAGCCATTTGCCGCCATCTACGAGCCATCAGGAGCTGCAAATAACGGAACATCTATTAAAAGCATTGGTTCGTTTGGTAATGAGCCCGGATTTACCGGTTTAATTGTCAATAATAAATCAGGGCGAAACGATTACATATTTGCACATGCCGAAGCCCGGCAGGTTGGTTTTGAAGATGTGCAGTTTAAGGGTTTATATGGAGTGATTAGCGTTAACGGTAATAAGCTGGTTCGTCTTTTTTTAGGTAGAGGCATAAGTATAGCTAAAAACGGTTATGGTTTAACATCTTCACAACCGGCATCAGCCGCATTGTGGTTAGAGCAAGGCAAATTGCATTTTACCGCCGATCACCCGGTGAAGCTTTATCTGCCTGCTAATCTATTGTCTGTGCAACATAGCATTATTCTGAGGAACATAACGATAAAAGGCGAATTGGTAAATCAAAACGGCAACAAACAGTGGTGTTTTAATATGCCTGTAAGTACTGATGCTGAAATTGTATTGAATTAAGATTATGAAAAAAAGGAATGACCGTTGTGCTGCTCTTTTGACTGCTTTCATGTTTTTGGCAAGGCCATTTGCTCATGCCGCGGTATGGCAATGGTCGGTGCCTGTTAAACAGGTAGGGGTTAATAAAGATCCTTCAAGGGCTTTTTTATGGATAGCGCCAAACTGTAAACAAGTGAAGACCGTCATATTCGCTCAAAACAATATGGAAGAGCAATCCATACTGGAAGACCCCGAATTCAGGACGAAAATGGGGGAATTGGGTGTTGCAGAGATCTGGGTTAGCCCGGCTTTCAATCTTAAATTTTTATTTAATGAAGGTGCCGGCGATCAGTTTAATACATTGATTAATGACCTGGCTGATATTTCGGGTTACAACGAACTAAAAACGGCGGCGGTGATCCCTATGGGGCATTCAGCAGCGGCAAGTGCACCTTATTATTTCGGCGCCTGGAACCCCTCGCGTACGCTGGCTTGTATCTCGGTAAGTGGGCAATGGCCCTACGTAAGAAATGTTTTTGCCCCGGATATTTGGAGTAAGGATCAGACCCTGGATTATATCCCTTGCCTGGAAACGATGGGTGAATACGAAGCTGCCAATACCTGGAGCGATGAAGGGTTGAAAGAGCGGCAGAAACATCCGCTGCTGCCGCTGAGTATGCTGTCAAGCCCGGCCCAGGGGCATTTCGCTGCTACCCGGGAAAAGATAGGTTACCTTGCCTTTTATATTAAAAAGGCCATGCAATACCGCTTACCCCAAAATGTACCAACGGGCATTGCGCCGAAATTGATCGACATCGATCCGACAAAAACGGGTTGGCTGGTTGATAAATGGCGCTATAATGAACCGCCGGCTGCCAATGCCGCGCCCATAGGTAGTTATAAAGATGATGTTTCGAAGGCATTTTGGTATTTTGATGAGGAAACGGCCAAGGTAACTATAGCATACCAGGCAAAACATCGCAATCAAAAACCACAGTTGATAGGATATGTGCAACATGGGCAAATGGTTGAACAGCACAATACGCATCAGCAGGTAAACCTGAAGTTTGAGCCTGCGGAAGATGGAATTACGTTTACACTTCATGCTGCTTTTTATGATACAGTGCCGGGGGGAAGCCCTCGCCTACCTGTTTGGTCTGATAGGCCAGTTGGTTCTTCTATAGGGCACGCCGTTGAAAGTACTCCTATTACTATCAATCGGATCACCGGCCCGGTCATCAAGTTAAATGATTCAACGTTCAGGCTAAATCCGCAAGCTGGTTATTGGGACAATCCGCATAGTTATGAATTATGGTTTGCTGCTACTCATCCAGGCAATGCTGAATATAAACCTGCGGTGCAGCAATCGCTGATGATTGTACCTCCTCGCAACGCAGTAGGAAAGGAGCAGCATATTACATTTTTGCCAATCTCTAACCAAAAGCAATATGCGAAAGGAATAAAATTGGATGCCCGATCAGATGCGCATGTACCGGTAGGTTTTTATGTATTGGAAGGGCCCGCAGAGTTATCGGGCGGTATGTTAAATATTACGGACATTCCGCCACGAAGCCGTTTCCCCGTAAAAGTTACGGTAGTGGCATGGCAATATGGTAATAGCCATGAGCCAAAACTGCAAACTGCTATGCCCATAGAACAATCCTTTTTTATCGAAAAATAGTTGAAGCAATTAAAATATTAATCATGATTATGCTTTTTATAACAAATTCAATATGTATCACTTAAACCCAAAGCTAATGAAATAAATTAAAATCACTTCAACCTCAATAATTGATTCGGGGAAGGATCAATTATGCTTCTGTGCGGTATAAAACCTCTTGTTATACCCTGAAAACTGATTGCCAATTATCAGTTAAAATCAATGCTTAATAAAAATGTTTGACAGGCTGAATCGGCGTGACAGGTGATCTATTGCCTTGAGCGAAGGAAAATGCCGCTGAATAATTGCTCAGGACTTAAATCTTACTAATTACATTTTACCAACTTAAAATTAAAAAATTATGAGAAAAGCTTTGTTTTATGCATGTATCGTTATGCTTGCCGCGTTTACCGGTTGCTCTAAAGAAAAAAAAGCTCTTATATCAACTAATACAGCTGATGAGTCTAAAAATAGTAACGTAAAAACATCGACGATTGATTTCATACATCCCGGAACGGTGCTCACTAAACCACAAATGCAATATGCTTATGCCCAGGCCATGGCTAATGTGGAGCCTTACAAAACAACCTTCGCTAACTTTCAAAGCAATTATGCCACATTTTTATCCAGCAGCTATGCACCGCACGCACACGCTCAGGTAGGCCGTAATTTATATAAAAGTGACTACGAAAATGATGCGATGGCTATGTTTGTAAACGGCGTTATGTGGAATATGACCGGACAAACCCAGTATGCAGACAAGGTTATTCAATTACTTGACGCATGGGCCTCAACCTGTACATCTATTCAATATCCCGATAACGACTGGCAATTATGTAATGGCTACGGATTGCATTTTATGATTTATGGAGCAGACATGGTTTACAATTATTCCGGTCTTACTTCAACTAAAAAGACCAACTATAAAAACCTGTTCAAGATATTTTATAACTATTATGCAGCTTACGCTGCTACCTATAGCAAAACAGCGCCCTTTGTAGTAGCCGGCTGGCCATCATGGGGATCAAGTGCAGGTAAATTTATTATGGCATACGGTATCTTCTGCGAAAGCCAGACGGCATATAACCTTTCACTTGAATACTTTAACAGAACCGCTGCTAATGGCGCCGATAATGGCACCAACGTAACGGCATTTTTGTCAACAGGGCAGCCTGTTGAGGGAGGGCGTGACCAATACTATACCCAATTGTGTTTGGCCAGTTTCCTGGAATGGGCCCAGATGGCCTATAATCAGGGTGACAAATCACTTTATGACGCCCGTAGCGGGGTGATTGGCAAGGCCATGGAATATACAGCCAAGTATAACCTTGGAAACAGCGTAACCTGGGATCCTGTAACCCCGGCCACGCCGATATGGCAGGTTACGCCTCCAATTGCTGCTATTTCATCATCTAACCGTGGTAATTACCGGCCTATCTGGTATATGGCCTATAACTATTATCACCGATACAGAGGGTTGAGCATGCCTTATACCGAGCAGGTAATGGCAAGCCATGTAAATGAAGGCGCTACAGCTACAATTACCGACGAAGTTGGGTGGGGTAGTTTGTTTTATTGTAATACTTCGCAAACTGTTGTTACTCCGTCATACACCTGGTAAATTTTTTATAAAAAGGAAGCTGTCTCCAAAAGACAGCCTCCTTTTTGCTATATAGTGTGTCCATCAGGACAAAACCCGAGCCATTTAACAGAAGATTAAAGTTGTATGATCAGGGATGCCGTTGGTCTTTTGCCTTTTTGTAAGTGGCCAGGGAACTATCCAAAGGTTGACCTTTTTTGTAAATGCAATCGCAGAAAACCTGGCAGGCTTTCGGGTTTTTACTGGAAGGGCATTGATTGCGACATTCGGCTTCCTCATTGCCCGGCGTGATCTCGTATAAGTAAAAAGTACCGCCAATAATGAAGGCGAGAATGGTAAAGACTCCGCCGAAAAAATATAGGCGGAATCGTCCGGTACTAGCCGTTCGTTCAAAAGAGGGAGCGGGAGACTGCTTAATTGGCAATAAGCTTTTTAGCCTGTCATAATCCCAGATCAATAGGTAGATACAGCCCAATAGCATCATGGTGATGAGTCGGGTACCGTCAAAACGTGTGGCATAGGTCAGTACGGTGATATTAATGATCAGTGGAAAATACATAATGGCACCGAGCAGTGCGGTACGCGGGATTAATAATAAGACAGCTATAACGATTTGCGTAATGCCAATGAAGGTATAATAATAGCCGGTCTGGAGTAAGGCATCAAAGTAATGCCCCAAAGGGTTGTTGTGCGGCAGACCTTCAGCGAAACGCTGACCCATGATTTTGACAAAGCCGGTTGGCAAGAAACTCGCGGCGAGGGTTACGCGGCAGAAAATAGCGAAGCGCCGGAACCATGGGTCGGCTTTGGCTTGGTCGTAGAGCATTCTCATATTAGTAAAATTTCTTTGAGATATTTTCAAACATAAAGCTAATTAATAACTTTTAAATTCAAAGTACTTTTAAAGTATTAACCAAAAACTTTTTTGTTTTAACTGGCGAACTATTGTCTTTATACGAAACGGATAATTGTATTAATTGAGTGCTTTTTGCAATTGAGAGTTCGTAATGGATTGGAAACATGGGGCTGTGTAATAAAAAAGACGACCAAATTTGATCGTCTTTTTTAAGTGATCCCGCTGGGACTCGAACCCAGGACCCCAACATTAAAAGTGTTATGCTCTACCGGCTGAGCTACGGAATCATTCTTTAAATTTTTCGCTTTATTAAGGCGAAGCCGTTTAAAGGCAGCTTTGTTTTTAAATAAAAAAGCCTCTTTTCAAAGGCTTTGTGATCCCGCTGGGACTCGAACCCAGGACCCCAACATTAAAAGTGTTATGCTCTACCGGCTGAGCTACGGAATCATACTTTTCAACTTCTTTGGTTCGGTTAACCGTTTCCGTTTAAAGTGGTGCAAATATAGGGTTCTTAATTATTCCCTGCAAGCTATTTTTTAAATTAATGTAAAGCTTTTTTTAAGATATTAAAAACCAGTAAACTATAAATTCAAGATAGCTATTTTACCGCCGTTCCCCGCCAATAATACGAGTTTTCCGTGCTTGGCTTTGCGGCAAACGTTGAAACTTGTACTGTCAATTTGCTTCCACGTCTTGCCTCCATCGGTAGTAAGATTGCTTCCAGGGGTACCGGTTGAAAGGAATATTCCAGATTTTATATGTTCAACACTGGATTGAAAACCTGCAGGGGCTGTCTGCGGCGGCGTAAAAGTGGGAGTGGGGTGAACTATATGGATAGTGGCTACGGAATCGTTTTTTTTGTCGTTAGCATAGTCGCCTCCAACAATAATTGCCTGGTTTTGTACTATTGATAAGGAAAAAGCCCCTTCGCTACTTCGCCCGTGCGTCAGTGGCAGGTTTAAATACTGCCATTGATCATTATTTGGCTGTAAGGAAATAAGCCTTGTACTTTTACCTCCCGAGGCGATATAGATTGAGCCTTTATTTGTTACCCTAAGGCAGGTGCCGCTTGCTGCAAAAGCAGCCTCACCGGCTAAAGCTTCTGGCGCATTTTGCAACTCGTTCCATGTTTCGCCACCATCTTTAGTTTCCAATAGTAAGAATTTACTATTAATAGGATCACCTAAAATATAACCGTGAGGTTTATCGGCGAAATCCATGGCATCTAAAAAATAAGTAGTATCTGTTTTTCGATATTTTTCCTGCCAGGTTTGTCCCCCGTCTGATGTTTTTAAGACAAAGGAGGGCGAGCCCGAACTCATGATCACCGCCTCTTTATCATTGAAAGCTTCAATATCCCGGAAGTCGGATTTTTCGTAGCCTTTTATTTGCTGCCAGTTCCAGGTTTTGCCGCCATCGGTTGTTTTAGCAATATATCCTTTACTGCCACTTATCCATGCTATTTTATCGTCAACTACCGATAAGCCACGGATACTTGTTGGCTTGTCTTGTTGTAAAATGGTAATGGTTTGTGCTTTTAAAACGTAAATAGGTAGTAAAAAATATAGTACTGTACTTAAAATAAAAATGTGGTTTGGCTTCATTTAATTTGATATGAATTATTTTATGAAACCTAAGTTAGAGGTTCACAGGACTTTAAGCAACATAATACTCATTTTTTAATTTATTGAGTTGCAATTTGCCGGAAACGATTATATTTGCACGCTTGTTAATAAAACGATAAGCCCGGATGGCGAAATTGGTAAACGTTGCGGTCTCAGAAGCCGTTGAGAATTGTCTCTTGAGAGTTCGAGTCTCTCTTCGGGCACGCCTTTTTTAAGATATGAGAATTGAGATGTGAGAATTGAGAAATTTTCGCATCTCATGTCTCCAATCTCATATCTCAATTCTTCTTAAAAGGCCCAGGTGGCGAAATTGGTAGACGCACCATCTTGAGGGGGTGGCATTCGTAAGGATGTACGAGTTCGAATCTCGTTCTGGGCACAACTCTTAAACAATTGCATTTAAGATTTCTTTTCCTCTTTTAATTCCTGAACCTCCTGTTGCAGCACATTGACTGTCCCTTCAAGGACTTTTAACCTGATTTCGTTGATCCTGCTTTGTGTTTCCTGTGAGGAGCGGATATCTTTAATATCACCTTTCAATTGGAAATAGCCTGTCATTACAGAAACAACAATACTTATGGTGCTGGCTATAGTAACTATCATATTCTTGATGGTGATGCCTCTGATCTCTCTGTGTTCGAATGTTGTCATGATGTAGAAATTAATGATTGATTATAAGAAGCATAATGTTGTTTGAAGGCAGTGCGCTGTTAGATGATCTTGTATTGACATTGGACCTATCGATCCAATGAGGCTACATCTTCTGATACCCTCAGTAACCTGATCTTCTTATATTATATTTGGAAAAAATTAGAGAATGAAAAAAGCAATAGTAACCTTATGCATCGGTGAAAAATATAAAAACTTATTTGATGAATATTGCCGAAGCAACTGGACTGCCTATTGCGATATGTTCAATTTTGATCTCATTGTTATAGATCAGAATTTAGATACATCGGAACGTGCATCGAAGCGATCTCCTTCATGGCAAAAGCTTCTGATTTTATCCCAACCCTGGTCTGATAAATATGATCAAATCGTTTGGGTTGATACTGACGTAATTATAAATACAAACAACGCATTCGATATTACGAGCAGCGTTCCCTTGGAAAAAGTAGGCGGTGTTGATCAATATGCTATTCCGACAAAAGAGATATTTGATATATCATTAAAGCGGTTATATGATGTATGGACAAGGGATAAGGTACCTTTTATTGATAACAGAACTCCTGCAAGTTATTATGCAAATCGCGGACTGCCAGTTAACCAACTGCAAAAAGTAATGCAAGCAGGTATATTTGTTTGCTCTCCGAGCCATCACCGCGAAAGATTTGAATATATTTATCATAATTACGAAGATACACATGGTGGAGAATGGAATTTCGAGAACCCGGCGATGTCTTATGAGCTTGTAAAAGATGACCTTGTGAAATGGATTGCGCCGCAATTTAACTTTTGTGTGATAAATATTATATCGGCGTTTTATCCTTACCTACTTAATATTAAGCCATCAGCTTTAAAGAGCTTCTATTACAAAATTGTTAGGAGATTAACCGAGAAGGAACCGCTACAAACAAGTGAAGCCGAACTACAGGCATTAAAAAATATTTATGAGCTTTCGGTATTTATGCATTTTGCAGGATGCCCTCATTTGATGCCTAAGATGAAATCTATATTGTAGTAATGTCTTTATATAAGCGATTTTAACCGGTATCATTGAAATAATTATACCGGTTAAAATCGCAAAATCCACTTGTAAAAAAAATAAAACGACTTGTAATATTTTTCAGCGCAGCTTAGCCATTTAAATGTTAACAAAAAAGTCAATTAACATATTTGTCGATTAGCCGCCGCCAGTTGAAGTAGCCAGTAGTTGAAAGATGTGTGCCGTCAATTGTTAAATCCGAGTCTATCTTATTCCCTTTTAGAAAATCAGGGTAAAGGTTTATAAAAGTTGCCTCTTTGGTTAAACAGATACTTTCAGCTTCTTTGTTATAGTTAACAATCTTATTATTCAAACTGTCGATGTTGGTGGGAAAAACAGACTGGACATAAATTTTTGTATTGGGTGACTTAGCTTTAATAATGTCAATCATTGTGATTAGGTTGGATTTTACTGTATCCGCACTTATATGATATTTAAAATCATTTACACCAAATTCTAAAAAAACCTTTTGAGGTCTGCGGTAAATTAGTCTTTTAATTACCTGTATGCCATTTTCAGATATACTTCCGGCAAATCCCATGTTTTTAACTTTAGGATTGTTGAACTCCTTTTTTACAGGAAATCCCTCGGTAATGCTTGTTCCTAAAAATATGATCTCACCGGTATCCGGCTTTGATTTTAAATATTCACTCCAGCGATCTAATTTAACGTGATGAAAAAGCGACCAATGACTATAATAAAATCGCTTTCCAATAAAAAATAAAATGAATAAGACGTTGAGTGATAAAGAAGCAATTAACAACCCTTTTTTGAACTTATTATCAACCATCAAAAATATATTATGTTGCAGCTAAGATATAACTTATTACGTCAAAGTTACTTCTTTGAATGTTCCGGTACCAAGATAAGCGACACGAACAAATTGCCTTACTGGAGAGCTGGTACTCGTCAATGTTTGTTGAAAAACTCCATTATTCTTGAATGTAACCAAAGAGCCATTAACTGGCCATCCATCAGTTGCATTAACATAATCCAGTGTCATACCCTCAGGCCATACTGAATAGGCTTGAGAAAAGGGTATTGAGCCAAAACCACCACCTGCTCCAATAAACGCCACCTGAGTTGGTAATGGTTGTAAAATGTAAAACGGTTGCCAACCGGATGCAGACCAGCCTACTCTGATATATAATTTATTGTCCGTGGCACTAAAAGAGGATAATTCCTGCCTGTACATATCATTGCTAAGATGATGTGTAATTAAAAAACCATTTATAGGCCATCCATTTGCAATCTCCACATACTCATAAGACATTCCCTTAGCATAGGCTGATGGCAGAGCGGTAAATAAACGTCCTGATTGGCTTAAATCTACTATATCATTACGTCTATAATAAAGAGGGAACAGAACTTCGTATGTTTTACAGGCGATAAGTACCTTAAGCGATTTTCCGGGATGAATTAACTCGTTAGGTCTGGTTACATCGTAAGGGTTGAAATAGTCTTGCCCGTTTCTCGCATCCTGCCACAAAGCATATAAATCCATGTAGCAGCAGCAATACTTTCGTGCAAGTAAACGTAAGCCTTTGTTGTATTCTTCATTGAAAATTTCTCCCTGATGGTTTTGATTATCATCTGTAGTAGTATTCATAGAACAAAGAATGATAGCAAGCTTATCCTTTGTAAAACTTGAATTGCTACGGATTGTACTTAATCCTGTATCCATCCTATCAAGTAGTTGTTGGGGAGTTGAGCCGTTGGTGTCATTGATACCCCACCTTAAAACGTATACATGCGGGTTTAGAGCTAAGTCATTCGCCAAATAAGTCGAAAGCCACTGGATTGTGCTTTGCCCTCCATAGCCATGATTGACAAATGTAAGATTTGGTATATAGTCCCGAGCAGCTAAGCTAATAAACACCTGATCAATTGCGGTATCACTACCCTCATCACCACCCCCAGTTGTGCTATCACCTGAAAATATGATCTTTAATGCCGTTGGCGAAGATGTCGTCTGATTAGCATACAATTTTTTATGGAATGAGCTCAAATATTCAGTTCCAAATATGTGTTGATAATCATCTGCATAGCTGTTTAGTTGCTGTTTAACTGCATTGCCGTTTGGACTATTCCTTAGAATCCTTACGTTACCCTGGATTTTTGTGCCATATTTATTTATAGGTATAGATGTAACAAAAAAATCACCACTATCTTCTATCACCTTTTCAGCCGCCAGCGCTGCGTTCACTGCCGCCGTATCATCTGTCACGCCATCACCCACAGCGCCGTAATCAACTCTGAAAGATTTAATTTGCCCGGAAGGCTCAGATGAGCCACCTCCACTACCGGAAGGTGCGTTAATCCAATGCAGGTCACCATCGGCACTGCTATTTTTTGCTAATATTTGCCCGCTTGTTCCTCCACCGGGAATTTTAAATAAACCCGTAATTTGTGCCTGAAGTTTACCTAATGCTTGTAAAATACTATCTGTAGCTGATATTGCCGAGGCATTTCCGAAGCCTATGCCGGTAAGTACTGCGTTTAACACCCGCGATAACGTAAAATATTTATTTGTTGTACCCTCAGGTACTGCATCGGTTGTGCCGGGTGATGCTACAATTTGTATGTACGCTGATCCGCTCCATCGGTATTCGTTGTTTGTATCCGTGGTTATATAGATTTTCCCGGTCTCTCCGCTTGTTGGCAATGAGGCATAATTGGTAACTTCTATTACATCATCAACATAGCTCGGGAGCTGTGCTGATGCAATTTTCCCGCTGCTATCTAAACCGGCGTAACCGTCCGGAGCGTTTTTATTGGCTGTTTCTTCAAATTGTACGCCCGAAACTATCAGGGAAATTCCCGTTCCCCACACTCCGGCGCTTTTGGGACCAAAAAAGTAATAGGATGATGTATTGATGTAAAAATCTCCATCGGTACCAAGGCTATTTGCCGGATTTGTTGTGCCATTTAATATGGTTTTACCATTAGTTCCATTGGTGCCATTTGTTCCGCTTGGGCCTTGTGGTCCCTGCGGACCTGTTTGCATGGAGAATACCTGGTTCCATGCGCCGCCGCTTTTCTTGTAAAATATGCCGCTTACGGTATTGATAAAAGTATCACCATTGTTGCCGGTTCCTGTACCCGGATTGGTAGTACCATACAGTACCGTGGTATCAGTACTACTGCCTGTAGCTATGGTATAAACAATTGTCCAAACGCCTGCTATTTTTTGCGCAAAGGCACCTGCAGAAGTATTAATAAATACGTCGCCATTTTTACCGGCTGTGTTTTGCGGGAGCACCGGGCCGAAAGTTAGGTTAGCTCCGGCATTAAGCCCCGAGTTGATGAATTGAAGCAGTGTGGCAAAATCAAATTGGTAGTCGGCATTATTGCTGATCAGGATTGATCTGTCGGACGCACTTATAGTTTCGGCTATTGGAAGCTCGCTTATTTTTTTATCGTTTGCCATTAGTTTAAAAAATCGGTTATTGGTAAATTATAATCATTTATAGTGACCGGATAGTTGAAATCAGTTTTGTCGATACCACGGATTCGCGGACCGGATTGCCTGCTGCTTTTATTCTTTTCGTTATAGTGCCAAAGCGGAAAGCCTTCCTGGTTATCTCTTAAAAACTTTTCGACATCATTGACATAAGCATTGGCTATGCTGCGTTGTTGCTGCACGAGTTTTACTATTTCGGGTGATGAAAGCGCGTTGCCATTATCGTGGCGTTTGATAACCGGGCCAGTTGCTGTATAATGAACCGAGTCGTTTTCAATAAAACGGGCAAAGGTGAAATAAACCAGTGAAGGGGCCAGACCCTCATACAATACTATACGGCCGTAATCATCGAGATACTCGCTGCCGTTTAAAAGATCTTTATAAGCCTGCGGCGCGTTTTCTTTTATGGTGCCGTCATCATTGCAATAGGTTATCAGCTGGTTGTATAAAGCATACCCTAAAAACGGTTTTAGGTCGAGTTCCTGAGCTTTTTTAATGAACACCTTGAGGCGTTCGGGCTTAATATTTACGTTGATATCCTCGTATTGTTGAAATATGGTTTGATTGATTAAATAGATCATAGCATGGCCTCCTGACCCCCAATGGGGGAGTTGAAAATGTTTTATCATAATGATGTTTATTGAGATTCCCGCTGGAATAATAGTTTTAAGTAGGAAGTCTTAAGTCAGATTTTCTTCTTTTAATATTTAGAACTTATGACTTATAACTAAAAACTTATGACTTAATCAGGGGCATATGGCTTCAGCTTCGGCTTGTTTAAAACCGTATGCATATACCAAAGCAGCTATTTTGCTTTTTTGAGGAATGGCTGATTGCAGCAGCTCGTTGATGGCTTTTCCGGCTTTGAAGCCCGGGGTATCGTCGGCTGCTATTGCTGTTACGGGTACGATGTTCCAGTTATTGCCGGGATTAATATCTCTGTAAAAACGACTAAAGATTTCGGCAAAGGTTTCTGACAAATCGAACCTGTCGGCAGCGGTGTTATCATTAAATTCAAGAATAGCCTGTTTCTTTTCGCTGCCGTTGCTTAAGCCGGATGATTTTTCGACATTGATCAATTCTTTTGGCACCGAAAAGCCTTTGATAATCCTTGCTTCGACAGATCGTTCGGTAGTTTCAAACAGTTTGTCGTTATTTTGAATTGGATAAGCCTTGAACTCCGGTTTTGAGTTTTCATCTTCATATTCAATTACAATGATCTTTTGCGCGCTTTTTGCTCCCTGAAATGCGCCGAGATCTTTTTCAAGCTGAGATGGAACATTGATCCCTGCATATTCATTGGCATCAGGCCGGGTGTTTTCCGCCTCTTCGCGGCGCGATTGCATAAAAAGCATGGTTGAGGGCAGGAATCCGGTAGTCACTTCCCGGTTATTGAAAATTTTGATCCCGGCTTCGGTTTCAAAGTCTTCCCATACAGAATCTGCTTCAATCAGGGGGTAATCATCAACTTCCGGGTTAAAATAAAATAATTGCCCTTTGTAGTTTTCCCAGCCGCCAGCCCGGCATACCTGTTCAATGATCACCTCCGGATCAGGATTGTACCTGTCTAAAAATGCGATTTTGCTGCGCATGATATTTTTCCAGGTTTTGCGGCCCCAATCAGGGTATAGTGCGTATTTATCGGCTGTTTCCGGGGTGTCGGTATCACCCATGCGGATATCTTCAAATTTTACATAGCTTACCGATACGATCTTAAAATCGGCATTGTAATTTACATGGATTCCAAAACCCGTAAATAGTGCTTTATCGGTTGCCAAGGCTTTTAACAGTTTAGCTACAGTTAGGCCCTTAGAGTTGATTACTTGTTTTCCAAGTTCCTTTTCTTCAAACCCATTACCGGCAATAAACTTTGTTCGTTTGTTCCAGCAGTCTTTGGCAGTTGGCGATCCGGCTACCAACTCAAGCATGCGCTGCGGATAAGCGTTATCCAGGTCATAGTTAAGAATACCATAGGTTTGGTTTGGCCTCACCAGTATTCGCCGTTCAATTTGTGGTAGGTAGGTTTTCATACCGAACCTCCTTTGCCTAACATTTCATCTTCTGTTGATTGGCGCTGCTCTTTGGTCTGCTTTGCAACTCCCCCTTCAGGGGGCCGGGGGGCAAACAGTGCTTCAATATGCGGGTATCGTTGCAAATACCATTCTGCTTCTTTATCGCTCAGGTTTTCATTACAATGAACAGCTGCCGAACCGGGGGCGAACTGATGGAGACCAGGTTTAAGAATGTATTTCTTTGTCATTGTGTCATTAGTCATTTGGTCATTAGTTTTAGGTTATATCAAAAAGATGTTTTAATGGTCATTAGCCATTATTAAAAATGACTAATGACCTCATGACACAATGATTATGCTACAACCAGTGCCTCAAGCGCTGCTATGGTACTGGCGTACGTAGCGGTGCCCGATGTTGGAGCAATAGATACCGCACGGGGAGGGTAGGGCTCTTTCATTTTATCCGGATTGGTAAGTTTTAGTTTGTAACCACCGTCAAGTGATTCATCGGCCGCATTACGTTCAGCATCGGTGAGGATCAATCCGTTTACGGCGCCAAAAAGTTCAATCGCCGAATCGCTTGATTTATAATTATTAACGGCTATCGCTCGCACACGGCCGTATCCCATAGCCATAAGCAGCCCTTTGATATCAACAGATAAACCTGCAATGTTGAAATCTATCTCTTCGGTATAACGTGGGCCCACCTGTGTTTTGGCGAGTTTGGACATGGTATTGAAGCTGTTATTTGTGCCCTCAAATTTGTAAACCTTAGCGTTGCTTACTGCAGTAAGGCCTTTAACAATAAGTGGGTTGGTAGTATCATAAGTGAGTACAATATCATCTGCATTAAAAATGTAGATCACATCCTCAATACCGGAGGTGATAGGTTCATCTGTACCCAGGCTAAAACCGGCGTTTATTTTATTATAAATTGACATGGAGTTTAATTAGTGAATTAATGATTTATTGAATTAATGAATCAAGGAGTTATTGTTGAATTAATGATTTATTGAATTATACATGTGATATGAAAGCAAATTCACTAAATCACTAATTCAATAACTCAATAATTGCCTATGCAGACAGGTAAAATAGCTCGTTGGCAAATTTGAAGTTTACAGCAGCTTTCATACGGGCTTTCATGCGTACCACGTTATCATTGGTGTAAGGCTTCAGGTAAACGGTTGATAATTCTGATGCGTCACCTAAAAGGTCAACACCAAGGAATAGGTTTGAAGATCTTGCACCTAAAATAGTATTTGCCTGCCAGTGGTTCATGATCTGAAGCGGAATGCCCAGGTAGTCCATCTTTTTCATATCGGTAAAGGCGTTAATTACATTGAGTGCTTTGTTGGCCTGTGCCTGGGCATAAGCGTAACCTACATGTAACGGAATCTGTAAGTTAAAATCTTCCTGGATCCTGTCGGCTGGGTCAAGCTGGGCGTAAACGCTGCCCAATACCTGTAAAACATTGCTCACGTTGATGTAGTTTACAGTAGCCGCGGTAGTTGTGCCGCTAAAAGTTGCTGGTTTTCGGCTGTTAACATCGTTGTAATTGCGTACCAGTTTAAATGAAGTTGCACTGGCAATTTGGATAAAGTATGATTGCCCCTGGATGGCTATACCCGGTGCACCGTTAGTGATATCCTTGCTGGTGCCGGTTACTGAAGTGATTGTAACAACGTCGCCATCGGCAAGGGTTGAGGTATCTGCTACGGTTACAATGCCGTTTGCATCAATTGCAGTGGCCGCTAACGAGGTAGCGGGTTTGCTTAAACCTACTTTATAAACACCGGAAGCGGCAGCTATAGATGGGAGCAGGCCAGGAAAATCGGCGGTGAATGCTGCCTCCTTGGTAGCAGTCTTACCAAGCCAGTACAAACGCTCGTTAGCAATCTGGATTTTGGTTAAATAACGTTGTACCATAAAGTCCGAAAGGTCAACTACACCTTCGTAATCCATAAAGGCACCGGGTTTTAAGGCCTGGGCTTCCCAGCTCTGCGCAAGCTTATCCCACTGCTCCTGTTTCATAAATTCGTAAACTACCGGGTCAAGATAACTTTCGGTTTGATGAGCGGTTGTACCCTGGTCGGTAAAGATGCCCGAAGGGTTTTGCAATACAACGTCATCGTCAACATCAAGAATTACCTTGCGGGCTTTTACGTCGTTAATTACTGTGAGCAGGCCTCGTTTCACCGAATCGGCTTCTAATAATGTGCTTGCCATAAATCCTGCCAGCGCTTCGCCGGCGTAGGTGTTGTTAGTAAATGTAAATTGAGCCATAAAGTTTAGCCCCCCAGCCCCCTAAAGGGGGAGCTTTGATTGTTTTAAACGTATAGGGATAGTAAAAATGGGTTAATTAGATATGATAAGGTTTAGGTAATGTGTTGATCGGTTTAGGAGGCGATAGCCTTTTTAACCGCATTTTTTGCGATTTCGGTTTGCGGGGCAAAGAACGGAGCAGGCTCTGAATGGGCTTTATTGCTGCGCTTTGAACTTTCGGGAATAAAGGTTGACTTGATTTCGTTTTTTACCTCAGTACGTGTTTTTTGCAGGCAGTTATTAGCTTCCTCAAGCGCCGTACGGGCTTCTGTTAGCAATGCGTTTTGTGCGTGCAAGCGGGCTTTTAACTGCTGCATGCGATTTTGCACATCGTTGGTTTTTTTAGCTGATTTAAATTTACTTTCCGGCAAATCCTCGTCCTCATCTTCCGCTTCGGGGGCTTTTTCAGGATCGACAGGTGTTACACTATGGATCTTTCCTTGTTTAATATCCAGTTGTTTACCATCGGCACAGGTGTAAGTATCACTTATGGCAGGTGTAGTCATGTCTTCATCCTGGTAAACTTCGGCACCCTCTTCAATTTGCCCTGCGTGATGGAGCGTTCCCTTATCGGTGATGGTTTGCTTGTTGACAACCTTTTTAAAAAAGTTCATGATCTTGTCTAATACTGATGTCGTTTTCTCAATGAGTTCTTTGTTTTCGATGTTCATGCTGTTGTTATTTATGTTTAAGATTTTGTTAATGCATCGCTGGTAAACTGCCGGAGCTGTGCTGGTATAGTTTTTAATAAGTGCGCTGTTGGTAATCTTTGTACTGTAATCTTCGATTTGGTCGATAAAACCCAGATCAAGTGCCTGGTCTGCGGTCATCCAGGTTACTGAGTTAATTAAGCTGTTTACGGTAACTCCATCCAAGCCGGATTTGTCCATGTAGATTTGTGCCAGGCGCTCCTGAACTACATTTAGCATTTGTACATCTTTTAAAAGTTCATCGGCATTGCCGCCAGTGCCAACCATAGGTTTGTGGATCATGAGGAGCGCGTATTTGCTCATCACTACCTCGTGTCCGCCCATTGCAACAACTGATGCCGCCGAGGCGGCCAGCGCATCGATATAGGTAGTAACTTTACCGGGGTACTTTTTAAGCAGATCGTAAATGGCAATGGCATCAAATGCGCTGCCGCCTACCGAACTGATGTGTACTTCAACATCATCGCCCGCTGCTACCGCAAGCTGGGTTTGCATGTATACTGATGATAAGTTGCCTGAACCTATGCAGTCGGTTTCGGTGTCGTATAAATAAATTTTGTAGCTCATATTAAGTTGTTTTTGTCCGAAAGTCGGTAAGTGAGAAAGTCCGGCAGTGGGACTGGGCTTGTTATTTTGCCTGGAATAGCAGACTGTTTTTTTGATGTTTTATAATGCCGGTTGGCATATATCAAAGGTCGTGATTATTGCTTGTTTTGATGGTGACAGTAGTTTGTCAGTGGCTGTCTGAACCGGAATTTGTTGAATTATTTGAATGAATTGAAGTTGCCTTGGCTTGTTCTCATCATCAAGGATTTTTTTAGTTTCGGTGGATTGACATAACAAATGTCGGCATAAAATCCTTTTAATTTGGTGACAGTGTTTTGTCACTGGACGAATTTTTAAGCCACTTTTTCAGAAAAGCAATTGAGCGCGCGCCAGATAGTGCGTTCATCTTTATTGAATTTGATTTCGGCTTCAAGTACAGCTTGATTTTTAGAAATGCTGCGTGTTTGTTGTTGGGCATTTACCCATAAATAGATTTCACGATACACAAATACTTTAGTAGTGATGAACCCTGCTTTGTACATAGCAGAGAAGATCCCTTCATCAAAAAGTGTATTAGCAATTTGAATATCCATGGAGGTTAGAGGTTAGAGGTTAGAGGTTAGAGGTTAGAGGTTAGAGGTTAGAGGTTAGAGGTTAGAGGTTAGAGGTATGTTTATTGTGATGATTGGCATAATTTATTTAAAGGTTTACACGATTAATTGTTTGGGCAAGTATATTTTGTTGATTATTAATATCCTTAACATCAACATAAACAGGAGGGAAGTTATTGATCATTTGATAGGCCAGCGTATTGGCCAGATCTTTTACATCATTAACCGGTTGATTGTAATATCGGTTAGCATTGCCACCATCAGTAAATATGCCGCCTACGGCATAACCACGGCCGGGATTGGGTATTGAAAAGTCGCGGCCGCCATGCGCCACATTTATAGCACTTACCAGGTTGCGGGCCCATGGATTGCGCATGGCTTCGGATACTACAATGGCTTCGCCCGAGCGGAGGTAGGCGTTTGTATTATCCGTACGGCTATAGCCCGGCAACAACGCACCGCGGCCGTCCGACTGATAATGCAGACCACCTTTAGCATATTGCGGTGGTTTTTGAGCCACGATAGTGGCAACCTGAATAGCGGTAGAAGCAATTATTCCTGGTATTACAAAAGGAGCTAATATACCAGTTTGTGAGGTAGCCTTGGTTACCGCCAACGCCCCGTTTATAACAGCTTGAAGTATAGATGCTTTCTGTTCTGCTTTAAAAGCTTTAACTTTTTCGGCGGCTTCCTTTTTTTGATATTTATCCTCAATCCCTTTTTTCTGAGTGTTTGTCAGGTTTTTATTACTCAATTCGGCTGCTTTGTCTTTTTCTAATCCCCTTATCCTGGCATCGCTTTCAGTTTTAATGTTATTTTGAATGATAGAAAAAGCTTTGTCGGCCACTTGTTGCGCGCTTTGCAAGGCGAACTCTCTGCGTTGTTGCTCGTATTGCTGAGTTAAGGCTGTAATATCCTTTTGCTTTTGATCTTCCAGCGCTTTGATTTTTTCGGCGTTACCAGCGGCGAGGCCTATCTCATAGGTATACTTATCATTAATAAGCTGTTTTTCGGCATCTAATTTTTGGCCAGGTAATAGTGCTTTATCAACCTTTTTCTGATCCTTTGCCATGATATCCTCATGCTGGTGGGCATCAATCATGGCTTGCATTTGCTTTTGCGCTTCAGCAAAATCATTTTTATTAAAAAATTGGATCTTATCGCCAATACCAAGATGAAACTTCTGCTGAAGCTGCTCGCTTTTTTTGTTGTAATCTTCCTGGCTGATCAGCTTTTCATCTAATTGTTTATTTAGTAGCGCGAGCTCGGTGTCATAGTTTTGTTTATCGAGTTCAATTTGTTTGGCAAATGTAATGGCTTGGGCCTGCAATAATTGGGCACCACGGGAAGTATCTATTTTATGTTCTTTTTTATGAGGAGTAGTATCGGTATCAAAATTGTCCCAAAAGCTCATGCCCATTTTTTTTGCAGTTTCGGCGGCTTGTTTCTGGAATCCGGCGGCTATGTTTTTTAATTTGTTCATTTCGTCAGTTGCGTTTGCCGCTGCTTCTGCCCGTCGTTTATCAGCTTGTTTCTTCTTCTCTTTATCAGCCAACTCACCTGCGTTTGGTATGCCCATTGACCCTTCGCCGGCGGCACCCGCGTTTCTGTTTAAAGCGTCCATCAGCTTGTCCCAAAAAGTGAGAGAATCGTCGTCCGACTTTAATTTGGCTTGTTCTGCCTCATAAGCTTTCTTAGCTGCGTCCTGAAGGGCCAACTGAGCCGCAGCTTTGTACAAAGTCATTTTTATATAAGCATCACCATCTTTAGTTATTTTATTTTCGACTTCAGCCAATGATGATGCTTTTCCCATGGTTTTGCCCAAGGTTTCATTATACTGATTTAATACGTCCTTTTTCTTAAGAAAGCCGCTCCGGGCTAAGCCAACATTTATCTTTAACTCGTCTAATTGTTGAATTGCTTTTGAATAGTCGCTGCTACCGAAAGCCTTATTTAAAGAATCCAGACTGAGCTTTGCCTTATCAATAGCATCTTTGCCTTTTGATAAGGAAGCAATCCACTTCAATATTTCAGGGCCATAAATAGTTAATATTGTTAATCCCCCGCTTAAAACGTTGGTAAATGTCAAAAAGCCCGCTTTTAAACCTTCAATAATGCCTTTCCATATTGAAAACGTAGAAGAAAGTGTTGACAAAGTTTCCTGAAATTTATTGCCGCCTTTTGTTGCCGCCTCATTTTGTTCGTTTAATTTTTTAATTGAGTCGGTTAATTTGTTCAGGTCTTTATCTAAGGCCTCCACATTTTCCGAGAAGTTTTTTATTGGTTTGCCAAGGTTGCTTATGGTATTTTTTAAATTAATAAACGCCTGGTTATATTTTTCGATCTGCGCATCGGAATTATTCATATCCGAAAATATCGGATCTTCATTGTTATGATTTGCCATTTTGGTTATTTAATTAAGGTGATGATTTGTAATAAAAAACAACTATCAATCAGCATTGATAGTTCATTGAGAGTGTATGGGAAATGTGGATATTTATGAAATAAATGCTTATTGGCATAGTTTGATAATCAAAGTCACATTTATAAAACATGAATGATGTCAATTTTTACGACTTGAATGCATCAAAATTTTTAATAATTATTTGTGCGATATGAAGTTTATTTAAATGTAATTGCCCGATTTAATGAGAGTTAAATTGTGTTGCTGTGCAATTGGTCTATTTTATTTTGCGATGGTGTGTGACTTATTATATTACCAGCTAACTTCTATTTCATTTTAGTTATGTCTTCTATTTTAAAATCAAATTTAGGGTTTGAAAAAGTAGACTCTTCGCTATCTAAGCTGTTCCTAACTTCAACAATATTATCTTTTAATGTTTTTTGGAATTTGCCGGTTACTAATACCTTATCATCTCTTAATAATTCTTTTAATTTATCTTTAAGCGGGTCTTGCGGTTTAATTATTGCCGATAATATTATGTTTCTAACATCGGGATACTTTTGGCTCGGATCTAAATCGGCATCTTTAGTTATCAATAATGTAATCTCAATATAATCAGTAGGGGCGCTATAAATCTCGATCTGACTAACAATAGCTTGCCATTGATTGAATTTTGCGTGTAACGTATCTGTTATAAATTTACTTAGTTGAGCTCGTTGTTTTTCAAGTATTTCCGCTTTTTTAATATTGTTTTTTTCGCCGGAATAAATAGAATCGGCTGCACGAAATTTTCTTACAAAAGCCAATTCATCAGTGGGCCTATTATCAATTGATTTTATAGGCTCACAGCCAACAATAATGAATAATGGCAGCAATAAAGTTCTTGATAGTTTCATGTAAGTGATAATTTAGATTTTGCTAATTTTATTGGTAAATATACAATATATCTATTGAGGTACAAATGATATTTTAAAATGAATATTTATCATCCCATTTTTACTAATTCTACTTTTGTGGGTTGCCCTTTACGCCAACTATCAATCTTGTTGATGTAATAATAGCAACTATCCTGCTCAAGATAAACGGGAATGAGTAAATCAAGTTCAAGGATATCGCGCGGCGTAAGCAAAAAATAACGTACTACTTTTTTTGTTTGGGTAAGTATTTTTTCAAGCTGGGGGTAATAGTTTGTTTTTAAGCCTGGTAATATATTGCCATTAGTCCCGGGTTTGTCGGAAAAACAAAGGTTAAACTCGCCATCGGGCTTGTAAAAATAGGGCACCGATACAAAGTCATTTACTGTTACAGTTTTCTCGCCATCCGTAAATTTTACCGTGGGGGCATCTTTAAGATTAAGCAGGTTTAGTTTCTGATCGACCAGTATTCTAGGTGATGTGCTGATACTGAAGCCGTTAGTGTTGTTGTCAGGATCGAGTTTTTTGATTTGTGCTATGGTGCCGCCTATAAATGCCCGGTTAAGAGTGGGAGCAAACTGGCTTTCAAACAGATCTGCGCTGGCTGGCAAGGTTTTGTCATTAACTTTAATTTCCGAGTCGGCGAACTTTTTAGGCAGCACATTATCATCATCTTTGTATTGCATGTAATTAACCTGGGCATAGCCGCCGAGCTGAAAATTTATGGTTTTACCCTGATCGATACACTGGCTTGTCCAGTTTTTTGCGATTGGAATGTTGGCAACAATATCTGCAAATGAATTAAAGGACACAGTTCGGGTACTATTATCGGTTTGGCATACAATGCCGAAACGCTGTAATGTATCTTTCAGCAGATCTTTCTGGCTTATATCCGGAAAAATGCGTTCACACTGTATCTGTTGCCCATATAAAACCGGCTTTTGGTCAACATCGAACCTAAATACAGCACCTTTGTGGATGAAAACGGTGGTATTATAACGATGCAGGTGATAAGTGATGAATACAGAATCGCCTTTATTAAGTTCAAAATCGTATGTGAGTTTTAAATTCTTAACCGGTTCTGTACGCTCACGGGTATTAGGGGGATAAGCCTTATCAGTAAAGTTGATAGTTTGCTTTGCCACTTCACTTTCATGACCATTCGCTTCTCGGTAGTTTATGATGAGTTCGAAATATCCGTTATCGCCGGTATTCGCGATGCCATGCATATCCAAATCAAGAATTAAGCTTGCAGTGCCATTGACACGATTTGTTGCATGATATTCCTGGAAGCCAATTGGTAACGTTTTGTCTGTAACATGCTTAGCATTCATGCCTAATCGACCACCGTCAATTACAAGCTCATTTTTTGTTACGTATAATAATGATTCTGATTTACTTAAGCCATCAATAGAATTCTGAAAATCTGAACCGTGCTCAAATTCATCATTTGCAAACTGGCAAATGAGCTTAGGGTACAACTCGTTTTTAAGCAAAGATCCGGTCGCCTTATATCCTATGTTGCTTATCATTAGTTCGATAGCTGTTTTAATGAAAAAGCCGGGGCGCATGGTGTACGCATCCAAAGGTTTATCAAAATCAACCTCGTTTATTGATCCATAATCAACAACGGGCCATATCCAGCCGTCTGTCTTTTTTTGTGACGCAACAATGGTATCCAAATTCCAGGGG
Organism: Mucilaginibacter sp. Mucisp86; assembly: GCF_047324315.1. Lineage (NCBI taxonomy): Bacteria > Pseudomonadati > Bacteroidota > Sphingobacteriia > Sphingobacteriales > Sphingobacteriaceae > Mucilaginibacter > Mucilaginibacter sp. Mucisp86. Next base: position 589,696 of record NZ_CP168503.1, on the reverse strand, counting down.
TGGTCATAAACCTGCCATGGCAGCCTTTTACCCAAATTGGATGTCGAGTTGCTGCTATCGCCCATATCATAAATCTTTCCTTCCAATGCATCAAAAAAATCTACGTTGCCGCTTAGTATAGTAATGTTGGCTATATTCTGCTCAATGCTGTTAAGTACAGCCAGCCCATAAGGAATAATCTCAAGGCCATCCTGGATAATTTTTGCCTGGTAATTATCATAAGGGAGGGTTGTGGTAAAAGCTATATCATCCGGGAAACCCAGAATTTGCCGGTTACGCTGTGTCAATGGTATCTTAAACTGGTTGCTGGTGTTTCCCTGCTGGTTTTTTACCTCGGCCAGGTTGTTAATCTGGAAGGTGAGGGCTATAGGACTGTCATCGGCCAGGTCGACCAATTGGTCATTAATATAAAGTTGTATCTGATTCATGAAATTAATAAATGATGATTTTGAGTACGGTAAAAAGTGGAGATACTAAAACAATTGGTTTATTATCAATAAATTATTAAGTTTAACTGTTGCTTTCGTCTCCCGGGTTGTAAACCTAAAACAGCACACTATGCATATGAGATATTTTTTTGTAGTTGCTGTGTTGGCATGCTGCGTGGCATCATGTAAAAAAGATAACAATGCCGCTAATCCTGAAATTACAATAGTGGGTAAGTGGTATCTTAAAAAATATCATACCCGTAGTTATAAGAATGATATACTGGTGCGGGATACTTCCAAATCAAATTATACATCTACAGATTTCGAGTTATTTAATGCTGATGGCTCAGGCTATACCTCCAACCTCACACCTGCGGGTGAAACTGAGCTAATTAAATACAACTATACATTAAACGGAAAAACTTTGATGATAACCCAAAATACGCCTGCTCTTTATGAAGGTACTTATACCATAATTCAGCTTACTGAGAATACGCTTGAAGTTACTTATGAAAGTGCAGTTGTGTATAATGGCGATCATTACCGGGGAATTGATAACATACTTTTTAAAAAACAGCCGTAGCCTTTATTGGGTTTGAATGTTTATTGACGGTATATTGAATGTAACGCTAAAAGGAGCCCGACCATTTCGGGTTTCATATTCGCTATATGTTGCTGTATTTATTACCACAGTTTGCCATTTAACAGGATTTTTATTTATCAGCATTTGAACCTTTGGCGAATATTTTATGGACTGCAGTCCACGGATGTCATTTACAGAAAGATCTTCGGCTATTACTTTCATTTTTTGCCCTGCGCTTTTACTGATCACTTCCTCAATTCCTTCCTGGGTTTGCCAGTTTTGTACGTAGTTTTTGATGATAACGGCATTTTGAACATCGAGACTTATTTCCTGGTTAAATACAAAACGGTAATAGTTCCACGCACCACTTAACCCGATCCATCTTAAATATACTGAGTTGTCGTCAACAGCATCATCTATTCTAACGGTTTGTACTTTAGTTAATGAATGCGAACCATTTTCATCGTCATACCTGATCTGCATATTAAAGTAATAAGCTTCAGGTGGGAAATTGGCACTAACCATCAACCGGTGAAGGCCGGCAGGGCCTGCTAATGGCATCACAAAAGATGTTTGGTTCCCAATACTAAATTTACTGCCATCTTCATTCAGGATCCATGAATCATCTTCATTTTGCAGGTGGTCGGGTTCATAACTACCAGGTAATGAATTCCGGTTAATATCAAGTAAGGTGAGCTGGCAATAAGGCTGAAGGTTTGTCATTTCATCAGTAAAGAGATACCCTATATCAAAAGGATATCCTGCGGAGTATGCAGGTTCTTTGAAATCTGTTATCCACTGTGCAGGTGAGTTAACATTTGGTACATAAGCAGCAAGATTACCACCATATTTATCTCCAAGCTGTTTGGCTGCATAAACTACGTAGTATGGATGTTGGATTTGATTGAAGTTACTTGTAAATCCCTCGGTTGATCCATCGTCATAATGCCAGGCATACTCAACCATAAAGCTGGTACATAGATTGGTATCCGCATAATCAACCTGGTTGTAGTTGTTATTATCTGCAGGGCGTAATAAACTTTGCAAAAAGTTTGACAGATCGGCTTTTATCAGCCCTGTATTATCCGGCCGGTTTACTGATTTGATAGTGGATAGGGTATTGGTAAACGGATCGGTATAAGTAATACGTGTATGCAGTTCATAATAGGGGTACATACTGTTTATATTGATAAAACCAGTTGTATCGCTACTTGCAAAAAGCGTGTTGATCACAATAGTATTAATACCGCTAACTTTTTCAATGGTATAAACTCCTTTATAAGCAGCGGTATTTATATAGATTTTATCTCCTGCCTTCACTTTTGGTAAACCTGTATTGGGATCAATGAAGTTGGCATTGACGCTGATGATAGTGTGTCCTTGCCCGCTATCAGCTGTTATACTTTTAATAGTGAAATCTTTTCGTTGATAGGTAAACACAACGGGGTTAAATGCCGCATTCCATCGTGAAACATACCCATCGGGCAGCGTAACTGAAGGATCGCCGGTTAACAGGTTTGTAGATGTTAAAATGCTGATGTCTGCTGAGTCGGTGCACCCTAACGGATTACTGTCTTTTACCAATATGTGTTTTAATCCGCCGCTCAGGTTTGAAAAAACAGGAGAGGTTTGCCAGGTTATGCCCAGATCTATACTGTATAATATAGATGCAAAACTTGAGGTTGCATTAACTGTAATTTGGGCATCGGAGGCCCCTGGAGCCGATTCAATCTTGTTAATATCTATATAGTTTATCTTTAGGTCACATACAGAGGGATTAGTGGAGGGACTATTTCCGGCTTTTACAGAAATTAGGGTGAACGACACATAATCGCTCCGGATCATATCTCCCTGGGGGCTGTACTCGTAATCTCTGATTACACCCGAATAGAGAGGGAATGACTGCCCGGCTACAGTAACGGTGTAATTACTTGTTATACCGTTTTGGTTGCGCTGATAAGTAACCTCGCAGTTATTTCCATTAGTAGGTTGTTTGGTATCTGCATCAATAATGCTGATGAATATATCGCCCTGGTCAATCTGTCCTCCATTTTGATCGGGATAGGTTGTTGAGCTGATGATTTCATTAATTATAGCTGTTATTTTCATTGTTTGTCAATTGGATTTAACCAGGTTAAAAAATATCAAAATACATAGTTGACAACGTTATGGTTAAGCCTACGCCTGTGGTGTTAACATCAAACTTGTTATAAACCGGCACACATTTAGCTTTTTGCCCGGCTTTTACTCTAAAGTACCTGCCTTCGCCTTCACGGTATTGTGAGGCTTTCACCACAAATTGATTAGCCATTTGCAATGCCTGAGATACATATATTTCATTTTCGGACGTGAACTGCCCAAAGTCTGTTTTGAACAGAAATTCCATGTAAATAGCAAACGTATTATCTACTGAGCCATTAACCTGCGCACTTACTTCGATAGATTGAAGCGGATAAAGGAACACGCAGGGAAAGGTGATGCCGTCTGCCAGGGTGTTTAGTTCAGTCTGGGTGCCATAGGCAAATGTTGGGTTATCATTAAGTGTTTGTACTATAGCTTCTATTTGGTTACGCATAAAAATTAAAACCCCGATCCCTGATTGGGGCTGGTTAAGTGTTCAGTGCCTTGCAGGGAGTAGGCGTTTAAGTTGAGGATTGAGATAGCTCGCTATATCGCTTTTGATATTCGGCTTCAGTTTTATTGAGGAGTAGCTTGGTGAGGATACGCTCATATGGTATACTCATGATCTGGTGCCACTTGGTAATATCACCGCCTGCCAAGGAGTTTATAGTGTTGATATACTTAAATTTTTCGAACGATTGGATGCCCGCCCTTTTTTCAAGCGCGGTAGGAGCCGATGCCAAAAGTTTGTTTTCGGTATCGATAAGTTGGGATAACAGGTAAAAAAATGTTTCGAGATGGGCAGCGCCTCCGTTACCCGTAGTTTTTTAACTTCATCAATAAAGCTTTCAACCTCGTATTCGCTATATTTTTTACCTGTTGCCCGGCAATAAAAATATTGTGCCAGTACCTGGCAGCAGGCGTTTAACGAAGGGTTAAAATGCTCCTGCCAATCGTTTTCTCCATGGGTTTTTATGTGGGTGTTTATTTCTTCGGTTATGATGTCGCGTGCAGCCATAAAAGCGCCTGCGGGTTCAATCGATAGGTTTTGCATTACTTTTACTTTTACTTTTGTTTTTTGGGGCGATATTTCGTTGGCGCCCAACATTGTAAAAATTATTTCTTTGGGGATCTCATTACTGTTATACAGGTATTTGATTTGGTACGATAGTGAAAGTACTGCCTCTCCAAACTGATGCAGGTCATCATAGTTTTTGATGTTTTGAAGCTCGTTTACCGGGATGCCGGAAAGTATACTGATGGCTTCAATATCCGTTATATCGGGTCGGGCTTGTAAATCCATCATTTGGCCAAGGGTAATCTCATTTAATTGGGTTGGCATCTGAATGCGCAGCTTGCCATCGGTGGTTTTTAATATTCGTTCTGTCATAATTATAAAGCCTGTATTGTTTTAATAACGTATGTCAAATCAGTCCGTGTAATGCGTTGGTTTGCCGACTGCCTGGCAAGTGCGGCAGACGGGACTGAAGTTTGCCTGCGCTGCTTATTTTTAATTTATTAAGGGCGATATATCTTAGCGGATCTATCAGGTGGTTCCATGAATCAACCGGCTCGTTAATTGCTTTGCCTGTTGCATCTATGCGCCATTTGTAACGGTTAAGCTCGTTACGGAGGTTTACACTGTTGCGGGTTACATTTATTTTGTATCGTTTAAGGATATCAATAGAATTTTTAACACTGTCGGGCCCTTTTTTTGCCGGGGTAACACGCCATCCAAGCCGTTTTAACTCTTCTATTGATTTGGGCTCTGCGCTATCGGCAATAATCTCATTATTAATACCTACTCCCGCATCTTTCAATTTTGCAGATATATCGGTGTTGGTTAATCCTGTTGCATAAAGTAGCTCATTTGCCCACAGTTCACCATTTTGCTGATATACCTCAACGCATCCTGTTTCATCATTGGTAAAACCAAAATCCAGGCCAAGGGCTATCAAGCGGGCATCGGCAGGGATTGCCTCACAGATGTACCAGTTGTCAAATATAAGTCCGTTTATTTTTCCTGTTAAGCCGCGGGCGTATACCTTCCAAAGTTCAAAATCGACGCTTTTTAGCGCTTCGATTTTATCATGGACTTCCGCCCCTAAAAATGGATTATGCCTGTGATCGGATACAATGAGTTGTACTCCTGGTTTGCCAATTAAATGCTCATGTACCCAAAAGCCTGTATTGGGGTTGTAATCAATAAAAATGCGCTTTTTAGTACGTAATGCCAGTTCTGTATATACATCCCACGTGAGGCCATTTGCTTCATTGATGAACAGATAATCGCGCTTGCCCGATTTTGCATCCTGGCTGTTATCATAACTCTTAAACTCGATCAAACTGCCATTAACAAACTCAAAAATACGGTCGCTTTTATTATAGCTTTTTATTTTGGCCTGTAATATTGCCGAAGAACTATATATGTTAATCGCATCGCGCAGGGCACCTGCTTTAAGGTTAGGGATGTCCTGTCCAACAATGGTGATTACCTGTTTGGGCTTTTCGCAGGCAAGGCAAAACAGCGCCTGTTCAATGGCGAACGTTTTACCGCTACTGGTACCTCCCTGGTTAACTACCACATGTGCCGTTGAGAGGTAATTTTGTTTGAACAGCACGGAGCAGTGGAAATCTTCCGGTTCTTTAAATTCAATTTCGGCATTTATTTCTTCATCGGTCATGGTTTTAATTGTTAATCTGGTTGATAATTTATCAACCAGAGATGTTGGTATTATAGCTTTACATCTTTTTCACTGCCGGCCGGAGCAGGACCGGAGTCAACTATATGTACTTTTAAATTATTATCTGCGTTGGTATTAGCAGATGGTGAGTCAGGTTTTTCAGTCCATCCCATACTTTTTAATGCGAACATTGCGCCCGTTGTATTTTGATGTAAATGAGCTTCATAACATGCCTCTACGCGTAAAATTCCCTGTTTAACAGCTTTCGAAAAACGGCCATGATGTACATAATCATGAAACTCCTGGCGGCTGCTAAAGCCAAGGGCAAGGGCTAAAGCTGATAAGGTTGCAGGTTCGGGGTCCCTATCCCAAACTTTGTGTTCAATAGTTTCTACATTGTCTTTATTGTTTTTTGCGGGTTTGTGTTCAAGGTGATATTCACCTTTTATATTGTCGAAATAATGATCAATAAGCTGCTTAACCTGGGCGGCGTTATTGCAGGAAGATATGTTGAGTTTCATTATGTTTATAATGCCGAATGGCATAAAAGAATAACCAAATATCGGAAATGTTTTCTGTAATTGCTAATTTTATTGGTAATTTTTTACTGAGTATAATTAATAGAATAATTAGCATGTAAGTGAATGTAAATATTTTCTTTTTTAATAGAAAATATTTACATTTGTGTATGAGCAAAGCAATCAAAAATCGTAATACAGGTATTGAAGCCAGGCAGGGGCAGGCTGCATCGCACCCATATGTATTTACAGATGCGCCTATGCAGGCCTTTAATGATCTGCTGGTACCTTATGAAACTTATTTTAAATCGCCCTTAGCTAAGCTTGGTGCTATAAAACAAGGGTTACACTCAAATGCCATCACTGATTTATTAAAAGTAACCGGTGCTACTCAGGGTGATATTGCCAAATGGTTACATATCACCGAGCCTACTTTGCGTAAACATTTGCAAAGTGCACATGAGTTAAACCAGGGGCTTAGCGAGCATATTATCCAACTTTTTGAACTTTTTGATAAAGGCCTTGATACCTTTGGCTCTCTTGATGAATTTAAAGGCTGGTTAAAGCATTATAACCCGGGCATTGATGCCATTCCTTATGATTTACTTGATACAATAACAGGCATCAGTATTGTAATAAGTCAGCTTATACGTATTGATTACGGTGTGCTTGCATAATATCAATTATTGAATTATAGATTACCTTTTAACGTAAATCTATGTTTACCAAATAATTTATTAATCTATCTACACCACCTTTTGAACGTTTACAGGATAAGCCAAACCAAATATGCACGCGACCGTAAGGGCTCGGGCATAGACGGGCGATGGAACTCATTGGGACAATATATGATCTATACGGGTGGTTCGTTAGCGCTTTCATGTCTTGAGAAACTGGCGCATTCACCCGGAACTGCTTTATATGCAGGTGATTTTTCGGTTATTATATTTCAAATACCTGATAATCTGCCCATTTTTGAAATCACTGTAAACAAACTCCAGAGACTTAATGCCGACTGGCATAAAGTAATTAACTATCCGGTTACGCAATTGCTTGGCGATACCTGGCTCCGCAAAATGGAAACAGCTGTTTTAAAAGTTCCATCGGCAATTATTGATCTTGAATATAATTACCTGCTCAATCCGGCCCATCCCGATTATAATAAAATAACCATTGGCAGCGTAAGCAAGTTTACTTTTGATCCGCGGCTGAAGGCGCAATAAGACTTTGCACAAACAAATAACTTAAATAATTATTTTATAATTGCACGGATATAACCTTTACACATCCTGCATCGAATAATTATAATGGGTATTAATAAAACAGGCATTTTAATATTTGCAGGCTTGCTCATAGGTATAAGTGTGCATGCCCAGGATCAAAAATACATCCCTATAGGGCATACTAAATATAAAGATACAGTACTGGTTACCCATCCCGACACTACCTTCGAAAAAGATATTTTTGATGTTATCGGATCCATTTTTCATGAAAGCAATAAACCCGGCAAGGTTGATTCCGTAACCTCAAAACCGGTAATATCAATTATCCCGGCTATAGGATATACTTTGCAAACAGGTTTGGCTGGTACTATATCCGGCAATGTGATTTTCAGGTTAGCTCCTAATACCCGGATCTCTACTATAACCGTAAATCCCGCTTATACTCAGAATAAGCAGGTGATCATCCCCATACAATCAAACATCTGGTCAAAAAATAATAAGTATGACTTTATAGGTGATTTTAGGTTTTACAAATATCCGCAAAGTAGTTTTGGCTTAGGCAGTAATTCTGACAGGGATAATGAAAATCCGTTGGTTTATAGTTTTTTTCGTTTTCATGAAACCGTTTTGCGCAATATAACCGGGAATTTTTATGCCGGTTTAGGTTATATCTTTGATGACCGGTGGAATATGTATGAGAAAGGGCAATTAAACGGAAAAACCTCTGATTATGAAAGGTACGGCCCTGTTAGCCGTGCTATATCAACCGGGATAACATTCAGCGGATTGTATGATAGTCGCGATAACCCGATCAATGCATCGCGCGGGTTTTACACCTCGTTACAGTACCGGGATAATTATACTTTTTTAGGCAGCACAACGGCCTGGCGTTCTTTAATTGTTGACATACGTAAATATTTCAGATTTCCTGAAAGTTCTGATAACGTATTGGCCTTTTGGTCATATAACTGGTTGGTAATTAATGGCCGGCCTGCATATCTTGATCTGCCAGCCACAGGACATGATCCCAGCTTTACTACCGGACGCGGATATATACAAGGCAGATTTCGTGGAGCGCAAATGGTTTATCTTGAAAGCGAATACCGGTTTAAGATCACCCGCAATGGTTTGCTTGGAGGTGTAGCTTTTGCAAACGGCGAATCATTTTCGGCGGCACCGGGCACGGCTTTGCAATCTATACAGCCCGGTTTTGGAGCTGGTTTAAGGGTTAAGCTAAATAAGGTATCCAAAACCAACATAGCCATTGACTACGGTTTTGGGCGTGAAGGGTCACGAGGCTTGTTTATAAATGTAGGCGAAGTGTTTTAATGTGTATGTATTGAGCTGATTGGCAGTGGATTGTCAGTAGTCTTGATTTTGTCTTTTATAATTTTAGGCATCGAAAATCCCTGAAAGCAGCCGGTTGCATACTTGTTTTTGCATTTTTATTAAAAGTGCTTTGTCGTGCCGAAAAGGGCAACTTTAGCATGAATATTGACGTATATCATACAAAGGTTAAAAAAAGTTAAAAAATTAATTTGTTTAACCATATTTAATGAGATTTGTAATTATTTATTGCTATGTTTATTCGCCAATGAGCCTATGATACGTACCAGTTTTACTAAATTATTTGTTTTACTAAGTTTATCCATTTCGGTGGCCTTAACTTCCTGTCAAAAAGATGAGGAAGTGAAGGATATAAACGCGGTTAAAACAACAAGTAGTAAAGACAGCGTATCATCAGTAAACATCATCAATACTCCCGGTAATTTTCTTGCAGGTAAAGGAACTTTAAAGGTTACCATCGAAGATTCAACTTACACATTTGATGCCAGCCAGGATTCGATAGCGTTCATAAACGTGCATAATGGTGATAATAAATATTTTGGCATCACTGCAATTAATAAAGCGCATAACATGAGTTTTGGTATCAGCTCGTTAGGATTGGCTTCGGTAAAAACAAGCAGTGATGTAGCAGGAAGCCAGTTTTTATTTAAGGTTGATGAAAAAAAACCTTTACTTCAATACACACTTACCAGGTATGCCGGGCAACAGGATTTTGGTAAAATTGATATGGACCAGTATAACCACGAAAACATGATTGCCAAAGGTACTTTCTTTACCTTTTTAGCCAAGGATGATAAATCCGACTCGCCATTTTACCGCGTTGAGGGCAGTTTTGAGCTGCAGCTTAAATAAAATCCGGCTCTGTTTTTAACATTTGGTTTGGAAATTTTTATTCAGTAATATGAAGGTAAAAAAGCCATTACCTAATGATCATTAATGCCCGGAGAGGCGGGAATATGGCTCTTTTTTCGTACCTTTACGCAAATTTTAAAAACATTGATGAAAGTATTTATTGCAGGTCTTCCTTTAGAAGTAGATGAGGCCGAATTAACAGCTGTTTTTGGTGATTTTGGGCCTGTTAAATCGCTCAGGATCATTAAGGATCGCGAAACAAAAGAGAGTAAGGGTTTTGGTTTTGTGGAGATGGTTAACGAGGATGAAGCGAAAGAAGCGATACGTTGCATGAATGGAGCAAGTTATTATGGCCGCAGGATCACGGTTAACGTAGCCGAAGATAAAGGTCCTGGCTTTAACGGTGGTGGTCAAAAAGGCGGCTTCAGACGTAATTAATACCAATTAAAACATTTATTCTTCTTTTTCAAAATATTAGCCGGCCATGCCGGCTTTTTTGTTTTATCTGTAATGTGAAACTATATAATTAAAATCATATTAAATGAATTAACTGACCAGTAGTTGCCGGAAAAGACTTATTTTAGTATGTCTATAAGTAATTGATAGACTGATGATATAAAACAGATTACTATAACCTTACCTGCAATTTAATGGCCAATTATATCTGCTCTTATTATCTTTCATATTCCGGGATCCACAAACTTGCTTACAATTTAAAATAACAGCAGTGTGTATACTTTCCTGAAACCGGCAACAGCAGCAATAGCGCTTTGGCTTATGGCCTTTTCGGCTTTTGGCCAGGCGCCCGATATTACTTATACTACCCTCAACGTTTATATTAATGGTGCTGCAATAACGCCCTTAAGCCCTTCTAATACAGGTGGCGCTGTACCCGCCACTATATATGGTGAAACTAAGATTATAGCAGGTACGGGGCAGTTTGGCAATGTAAATGGTGGCGCAGCTACCGCGCAATTTAAATTGCCATATGGTATAAGCATGGATGCCGACGGCAATACCTACATAGCAGAAAGTGGTGGCGGGATTCGTATGATAAGTGCTTCCGGGCAGGTTTCGTCAATAGCTACTGATGCATTACCCGGCCCTCCTTTTAATGTGCCGAAGCTTAATAACCCCCGCGGTGTTGTTAAGGATAAAAGTGGCAATTTGTTTGTAGCCAATTACAGTAATCACAACATTCTAAAAATCACCCCTTCCGGGATAATTACAATTTTTGCCGGTATTAGCCAAGCTGGAACTGCCGATGGTCCGGGTAATGTAGCAAATATCATTAATCCTAATGGTATTGCAATTGACAAGGATGATAATCTGTATGTATCAGATGGTAATAACGCAATCCGAAAGATTTCTCCCTCCGGATATGTATATACACTTGCCGGGCAGCCGGTGGCGGGTACGTTAGATGGTATTGGGCCTGCTGCAAAGTTTAACAAGCCGGCCGGACTCGTAGTTGATAAAAACGGAAATATATTCGTTGCAGATCAGGGGGGATTTGTAATCCGTAAAATTACCCCTAACGGGCAGGTTACAACAATAGCGGGTAGTGGTTCCTTCGGTACAGGTGATGGAAACGGAACAACTGCTAACTTCCAATATCCTGTAGGTATAACGATTGATCCATCCGGCAATTTATATGTTACTGACGGTGGCGCGGGCACTGTGCGACGAATTTCGCCGGATGGTGAGGTTAAAACTATAGCTGGCGGCGGGCCCATAGGAGCCGAAAGTGGGGTTGGTACTAATGTTCATTTCAGTAGCCCGAGCGGTATAACAATGGGGCCGGATGGTAACTTATATGTGGCAGAATATGATAAAAATGCTATAAAACAGGTTATAGCAACCGGTTATACCATTGATAAAGCTTTGCCTGCCGGTCTTGTTTTTAACCCGAAAACAGGCATTATTACCGGTACACCTACAGTTTTATGGCCCGCTACTAATTATACAGTTACCGCATATAACGCAGCGGGTAGCAGTAAATTTATATTGAGTATAGAAGTTGATGATGTGACAAAGCCCATTATCAATAATAGTAGCGCCAGTGGTACTATTACGGCCTGCGTTGGGACGGCATCTGCAAATTATCAAACGTTCATGGTTGCGGGAATAAACCTTACCAGTGATGCAGTTGTTATAGCTCCTCCCAGCTTTGAAGTGTCGTTGACGCCGGTTGGCGGTTATAGCAATACTGTTACTATACCTCTTGCTGATTTGGAGTTCCCACCCGATGGTGACGGAATTGCCGTGTATGTTAGTTCTGCAGCAACAGCACCCGTCGGAAATATAACCGGGAATGTGTTATTAAAATCAACTGGGGTAGCGGATGTTCAAGTGCCTGTAAGCGGGGTAGTAAACGAGATCATGACACTTGAAGTAAGCATTAATCAACAAATTTTAGGTTGCCCCGGCGAGCAAGTGATACTTGTGGCGTTGACACCCAATCCGGCCAATAATTTAAATTATCAGTGGTATGTAAACGGAATCCCCACTGGGCCTAATAGTGTAAATTTTATAAGCTCTGATGTTAGCAGTACTGATATAATAACGGTAACGATGACCAATACAGTTGATTGTACCACTTCGCCATCCGTTACTTCTGCCCCGGCATCACCCATGTATATACCATTGGTAAACCCGGTCGTAACAGCAGAACAACCAGACTTAGCTTGCCCGGGGCAGTCGGTTACATTTGTGGCAAACACCCATGGCACCGAGAATGCTAATTCTGTTTACCGCTGGGAGATCAACAATATCGATCAAAATTATAACAATAAAACATTCCAGGCACCGGTTACAATTACTACAGCCGATAAAGTGACTGTTACGCTGACCAATACAAGTGATTGCGGGCCTCTGAGTGCAACTTCAGTCCCGGTATCGCCCCAATTTATGCCATTAACACCGCCAACGGTAACAGTAGAACAACCGAATCTGGCTTGCCCGGGACGGCAGGTAACATTTGTGGCAAATACTCATGATACTGAGAATGCTAATTCTGTTTACCGCTGGGAGATCAATAATGTTGATCAGCATTATAACAGTAAAACATTTCAAGCACCGGCTACTATAACGGCTGCTGACAAGATAACTGTTATGCTGACCAATACAAGTGATTGCGGGCCTCTGAGTGCAACTTCAGTCCCGGTATCGCCCCAATTTATGCCATTAATACCTCCGGTGGTAACAATAGAGCAACCGAATCTGGCTTGCCCGGGACAGCAGGTAATATTTGTGGCAAACACTCGTGATACTGAGAATGCTAATTCTGTTTATCGTTGGGAGATCAATGGTATCGATCAGCATTATAATAATAAAACATTTCAGGCACCGGCTACTATAACGGCTGCTGACAAGATAACTGTTACGCTGACCAATACAAGTGATTGTGGCCCTTTGCGTGCAATTTCCGACCCGATATCGCCCCAATTTGTGCCATTAATACCTCCGGTGGTAACAATAGAGCAACCGAATCTGGCTTGCCCGGGACAGCAGGTAATATTTGTGGCAAACACTCATGATACTGAGAATGCTAATTCTGTTTATCGTTGGGAGATCAATGGTATCGATCAGCATTATAATAATAAAACATTTCAGGCACCGGCTACTATAACGGCTGCTGACAAGATAACTGTTACGCTGACCAATACAAGTGATTGTGGCCCTTTGCGTGCAATTTCCGACCCGATATCGCCCCAATTTGTGCCATTAATACCTCCGGTGGTAACAATAGAGCAACCGAATCTGGCTTGCCCGGGACAGCAGGTAATATTTGTGGCAAACACTCATGATACTGAGAATGCTAATTCTGTTTATCGTTGGGAGATCAATGGTATCGATCAGCATTATAATAATAAAACATTCCAGGCACCAGCTACTATAACGGCTGCTGACAAGATAACTGTTACGCTGACCAATACAAGTGATTGTGGTCCTTTGCGTGCAATTTCGGACCCGGCAGCGCCCATTCAAACTAAAGCGCTGCCTACCGTTGCGTTTAACGGCGATGTTACTATTAAAAAAGGTGAAAGTGTTACCTTATCGCCAACACTATCCAATGGAATTGTTTATTATAGTTGGTCGCCTTCGGTTGGGTTAAGTAACCCGTCAGTCTCAGCCCCAAATGCATCGCCAGTAGTAACTACCACATATACATTAATGGTAACATCTGCAGGAGGGTGCCAGGCATCGGCCAGTATTAAGGTTAATGTGCTTGAACAAATGCTTATCCCCAATACTTTTACTCCAAATGGTGATGGTGTTAATGATACCTGGAGCATAACCGGACTTGCGGCTTACCCAAACTGCACGGTGAATGTGTTTAACAGGTATGGTACCGGAATATTTCGTTCGGTAGGTTATAGTAAAGATTGGAATGGATCTTTTAATGGTTATGTACTACCTTCAGGTACATATTACTATGTAGTTGACCTTAAAGATGGCAGCAAACCATTATCAGGATATGTAGTACTCCTGAAATAGCATTTTATTTAATTGATCAATAAAAGTTAAGAAGCCTGGGCCAGCGAAAAATTGGCCGGGTCAAGATTGTTGAGTAAAGTATCTAACTTTAAATTGAACTCTTTTAACTGGATGTCTCCTTTTTCGAAAGCTTTGGTTAGCTGTGTTAGTTCTTCTTCAAGATGTTGAATATTAGTGTCGCTTGAGCCTGTGCTGTGCTTTTGATGGTCTTCTATTACTTCTATCTTATATTCAGCAGCTTTAAGTAAATAAGCTTGTTGAACGTCAAAAGTGATAGGTGTATTATCGCTCACTTTTGCTTTTTGTTGTTTGTTAAACTCTACTAAAACTATAGCAGCAATAATAGCAACAATTACCAGCGTCATTATAGGGTCCATCTTCTTCTCTTTTGTTACAGCTTTATGATTCCGGGCGGGGGGCCTTCGGTTTATAATTACGATAAATATAGCTGAATAAAAAATAAACTAACAGGTAATTGTTGATAAAATGCCCAATTGTGAATAACTATTGAGAAATGATTGTAGACTTAGTGTGAATGTGTGAAATTTTGATGGATGCTGATGGAGCATTATGCCCGGACAAAGTGCCATTATTTGTTATTGAGCCGCTTTTCATAGCACAGAAATCTTAAGCCGGGCCTTATGTCTAAGCTAATTTCCCCTGCCAAAACGTAACCCAGTTTTGGAAACAGCTTTTGTGTTGCCTGATTGGCAATGTTGGTGTCAATTCGCAATATGCTTATTGCGCGTTGAATAGCTTCATATTCGGCTTGCTTTAAAAGTGCTGCCGCCACACCGCGCCCCTGGTAGTCGATATTTACAGCAAGCCGATGCGTTACTATGGCAGTTTCGGTGATATCAAGACCAGCCTGAGCGTATTCTGCATCCTGATCGGTAGTTATGGCGGCCACGCCTGCTATGGATCCGGCGATTTCTGCTACCCAAAGTTGGTTAAGCCCAACGTCTTCAGTAAATACCTGTTTGTTGGGGTAGTCGTTATCCCATTGAAAGTTACCTGCTGCTTTCATGACAGGTACTACATCGGTAATAAGGGTTAATATCTGCGGTATATCGCTAAGCGTGGCCAGTCGGATTGTCATTTTATCTATAAAAAGAAAATTACGGCTAAATTATAGAAGTTTTAATGCCTGATGGTTTGTCTTCTGTAAATAATTGAGTTACTTCAAGGCGCGTCTGCTTTTCAATTTAATTTTTGACGTTGATTTTGTTTGTATGATTACTGTTCGGAGTAAGAAAGCCAGAAATATATAAAACGCAAAATTTTGTATCCAGTTGCCAACGTTGAATTCATTAATGATAAGTTTTAATATCTCACTTTGCATGATTAAAAAATAGCCTTGCTTAAGGCTCTTTGAATTTGGTTACCCGAATCTTGAAAGGTTTAACAAATGAGCCGAATATAGGGCAGATGTTAACAAATGACCTTTATTTATAATAACTGCAGAGTTGTAAGAATGTTGCAGGCGTCAGATGTTTTGTAGCAGTGGGCAGAATGGTAATGGCGGCTGCAAGGGAAATATCAAAATTGCAGCCGCCATGTAGTTTAGTGATTGTGTTTTTTGTGGATGTCTTTAACCAGGCAAAGTTTTTTAATATCGGCCACCTTTATAATAAATGGAGCGTATTTGAGCCGGTTACCAACCATTTCGGTAGTATTATCTGAATGAGCAATTACCTCATCAGGAATATCTCCGGCAAGCAGACGTTTGTACATGCGATAGTCGCCCCATTCAATGTAATAAACCTCACCTGGCAGGATCTTTTTATCATGAATTATTTTTAAGGCAACCCAGCAGCCGTTTTCAAGATACGGGTACATGCTGTGTCCCCAAACAGGAAGTGCGAAATCACAATCTTCAATGCCTGGAAAATTCATATGGCCAACCGGCTGCGAATCATTAATGTCATTATATACTTCAACCCCCGAAGCAGTTGCAGAAATTTCATACATAGGGATGCCCTCACTGTGTTTGGATACAGTTTTTGATTCAGAAAAGTTCTGTTTTTTTTCTCCAGTTATGTATTCTTTATATTTTTCTTTAAAAATACGGAGTTTTTCTGGGTCTATGTTTTGCCGGCTCTTTATTATCTCAGTGATTGAGCTTGGGGAGTTAAAGCCTAATGCTTCTGCTAATTGAGCATTACCATTAAAGGCTTTTCCTTTAAGTTGATTGTAGAGTATGATAAACTCTAAGGTCTCGGGGCGTACAGTCTTTATTTTGCCTGGTTTTACTTCGTCTTCCATGATGAAAATAAATTAAAGATTTTTCTTGATTATAATAAAGATTATTCTGTATATTTGTTTTGTTGATAATTGCTAATGTAAGTTAAATTATTCGGAAAATAAAATTTAAAGACTATTTTATCAAGAGTATTCTTTTGTGAGAATACAGTGTTCTGTAATTTAAAATCAAGAAATAATACCAATAAATAAATTCAATATAATACTACTATGTATATAGCTTTTTCGGCGCTTCAGCAATCGGCAGGGGATAGTAACTATCCCAATACCTCGGATAATGTAAATGAACATGAGGTTTTACAACGCTTTGAGGGATACAGGGCCGCATGCGAAAAGTATCGGGATGAAATTGCAGCTATTCAAAAATATTTGCCGGGATGGGTGCCTGCTTTTAACCGGCAATAATTCAGCTTGCAGCTTTTATAATATAATGACCAATTAAAATAATACGCAATCAATACAATAATTATCATGATAAAAATTTCTCAAAAACTTAAAAGCCAGCTTTGGTGGCTTATTATATCGGTTGATTATGATTACAGCCGGATCACCATTGCCGAGCACGATCTTACAGATGAAGTACTTACTTTGTGGCTGGAAGATAAACAGGATTTTAAAAATTCAATTGATGAATGCCTGCAGGTAGATATCAGGATACGTGACATGGCCCGGATCATTAAGGCCGAAAACCTGAATAGCTACGAAGGAACTAAATTACACCCAACCAAGAACTTTGCTTACAAGGCCCGTATTGAAATTAATTCCCCCGTACATTGGTATAAGGATGATGCTTCTTTACCTGAACAGCAATGGACCCGGGAAGCTATATTGAAGAATTTGCTTACGCAGCTTGTGGAGGAGGGGATTGCAAGTGACTACAGTTATTAAAGTTAGTATTTAATTATGCTGATTGGCATTTATTGCATAATGTACAAAGTCATTTAATACACCTATATGTAGCTTTGCAGCAACTAAATTTGATTAACAGCCTGCTGCAAAAGCTTGTTAAATTCTGCAGGCTTTTCAACCATGGGAAAATGCCCGGTGGCATGTATCTGCAATAGCTGATAGGGGATGCCTGCTTTGATAAAGCCAATTGTATCATTAGGAGTGTAATCGCTGTTAATAAGATGAAGTTTTGTTTTGGTGGCTTTGAGTTTGGATACAGTGTTAAAATTATTGTCTTCCATGCTTGCTATGGCAATAGTGCTATCAGCATTTGTTACATCGTTTAATACGCGTTTCCTGATGGCTGTGCTGGTTGTTTTGTAAAAAAGATCCTGGTTAAAGTAAGCAGTGGCTACCGCTTTAAAATGCTTTTTTAGCATAGCGATAGCTTCCGCGTAATCAGCTTTTGATTTTGGAGTTTCGGGCTTACCATCAAATCCTTTAAAATTGTCGATACCTACAAGGCCTATCACCTGTTGTGGCGCATTGAGTTTGGCTTGTACAATTATTTCACCAGCCATGGAGTGGCCAATGAGTATTACGTTTTTTAGCTTAAGGGTGGTTATTACTGAGGTTACATCACCGGCAAAATCATTTACTGTCCATGAATTTCGATTTTTGCCCGATTGGCCGTAACCTGGCAAATCCATAGTTATAACCCGGTATCTATTGCCGAAGTACTTTACCTGTTCGTTAAAATAGCTTTTGTTAATGCACCAGCCATGTATAAATAATAATGTAGTATCACTTTTGCCTGTATCAGTATAGGCAATATTAACGCCACGATTATTGATTTTTACAGTGGACTTATCACTGGTATTTTTGTTTTGCCGATGTTGGGTGCAGGCATACCACAAGCCAATTGATGTGATCAATGAAAATAACGCGGGTAGCTTCTTCATAAACGGATAATTATAGATAGCGTTTTGCTATATAAATATCCGTTTATGAATGGGTTACGGCAAAATGTTTAACTTATTTTAACAAGTCGGCATTTTTAAAGCTAAGATAAGCGGGCTATGATCATCGGGCTATTTTACCTTTACCTGTTGTTGTTCTTTTTCGTTTTGCTCAACAAGTACCAATTCTTCGTCAATAGCTTCTGCCTGCGGACTTGCATAATTTAGTTTGCGAAAACGCCACTGGGCAAATGCCGGTTCCTGAAAACGGTTTATCAGCTTGAAAAATTTCGGAAAATTGTGTACTTCTTCCAACAATAAGCCGGTTACTATGCCATTATTGTCCAGTATTTCGCGTATGGTGTATTCCTTATCTTTGGTGATCCATATCTCAAAATCCTGCTGTATTTCAGCCATCTTTTCGGGATCTATTTTGTCGTTTATACAAATTACCTTATCGCCCGGTTTCATAATGATCGCAATTTTATGTGTCCCTTTTGTTAAGGGATTATAAATGTAAAGTTCGGCTTTTTAAGCGTATTTTAAAATCTGTAACAGATGTAATTTTAACGTTAAAAGAAATAATCAAAAAAGTTTTTAATATTATGCAACCTTATTTTATAGGCTTCGTATTAAAATGTATAACGAACGTTTAATATCAGGGGGATATGGATTATTTTTATTTGTTTTTGATAGCAGGCCTGGGGTTAGTATTTGTTATTTTACAGTTTGATAAACAACAAAGGCGCAGGGTTGATTTGCTGTTAAAAAATGCAAATGATGTACAGCCATTACTTATGCAGCGTAGTATGGATCAGAAATTAAGCAGGATTAATACAGAGCTTAGCGTTAATGCCTTTCATGCGAATACCGGCAAAGAATTAGAGGCAAGCCTGAAACAAATAACCGTTGATTATAATGCAGGAAAGATCAGCTTGTCTGTTTACAATAATAAACTTGGCGAGCTTGTTGAAAAGTTAGGAAATAAATAATTTTTGCTATTAACCTAAGCTTATTTTTATTGTCATATATAGTTTTTGTTGGTTAGTTTTACTTTAAGGTCATTTGCTGTTGGGGCATTTGACCTTTTTTGTTTCAAGGCTTGTTCAATAAAGTAATTATATATTGCACGGATAAACAAAATGATTATTATTGCAGTCACTTATGTCTGACGAAGCTATTATAAAACGGTTAAAGGTTGTTGTGAAAGAGCATGGCGGCCAGTTAGGGCTTGCCGGAGCTATTGGCGTTGACCAGGGTTTTATTAGTAAGGTGATTAACAAAAAGCAGGATATTAGCTATTATCTTATCCGGAAGCTTTGTTTTCAGCTTAAATACTCGCCCGAATGGCTTATTCTTGGTACCGGCGAAAAAATGATCAACAAACCCGAATCGGCTAAGCTTATTACTGAAATACAGATGATGCGTACCGAGGTTGATATTTTACAAGCCCGTATGCGAGCCTACGAAATAGAGATGAAGGAACTGCGCGAACAATTACATCTAGGAGATAAAAAGGCTGTTTAGCCGGATAAAAAACCGGCTAAATGTAAAAGCCCCTTTCGGGGCTTCGTTTTTATAGATCAGTTAATAGTTACATATTATTATACGGGTATTGTAAATAAGAAGTTATAGTTATTTACAATATTTTGATATTTGGTCGGGTGCTTCCTTTGCCCCCATGCTTAAAGCTTTATTCATATCTGCGCATCCTCCTGTTTTATCGCCAACGGCTATTTTAGCAAGCCCTCTTTGTAAGTAAGCCCGATTGTTTTTAGCATCGAGGTTTATAGCAGTATTACAATCCAAAATGGCACCGTTGGGGTCTTTCAAATTTATTTTGGCAATAGCTCTGTCAATATATAGATCCGGGTTGTTAGGTGAAATTTTAAACACTGCAGCAAAGTCATCCTTTACGCCCTGGGCATCGCCAAGGTAACTTTTAGCGATACCGCTATGCGAATAAGCCTTTATATTGGCATCATTCATATAAATGGCGTTATGATAATCATCGGCAGCGCCTGCATAATCCTTCATAGCCACTTTTGTATCGCCCCTGATTAAAAATGTTTCGTCGTTTGAGTAAATTGATACTGCACGGTCAAGGTCGTTAAGGGCGCCTTTATAATTTTTAAGTTTGCCCTTTACAAAACCTCTTGCCTGCCACACCAGTGCTGTTGAGTCTGATAGTGAATCTGTTTTGAGGGCGTTATTGAAATCGGCAATCGCACCGGCATTGTCTTCGGCATCTGCTTTGGTTAAGCCCCGTTTCAACAACAATGTGATGTTTTTTGGAGCTTTAAGTACTCCCGTGTTATAATCGGCCATGGCACCTTTGGCATCTCCGGAGGCAGCCTTAGCTTCACCTCGGTAAAGGTAAAAATCGGCAATTGTCGGGTTTAATGCTATTGCTTTAGTGAAAAGCTGCACGCCGTTATTGGTGTATTTATAAAAGTTATTGATTTTACCCAGTCGCAAATAGCCATTTTGCTGTTGGGGAGCGATACTTATCAGTTTTTCGAGATCTTTTACAGCGGCGGCATAATCACCCAGTTTAGTTTTTTCAATGGCGCGATTTAAAAAAGCATAGGTATAAATTGGATTTATAGCAATAGCTTTGGTGTAGTCGTCAATGGCGGCGAGCGGAATCCCCAGGTCGCGATAAGCATCGCCACGTGACAGATAAGCTTCATCGCTTTTATTATTCATGCTAATTGCTTTTGTTAAATCGGCGATAACTCCAGCGGTATCTTTTAAAGCCATTTTAGCTTTACTTAGGCTCACATAAGCACTTATACTGTTTGGATTTATTTTAATTGCCGAATCGGCATCAAGTTTGGCGCCTTCATAATTGCCTAATGCAAGTTTTGAAAATGAACGGCTTTGGTATGCATCGCCATTTTTAGGGTCAAGTGCAAGGGCTTTATTAAAATCCTCCAGGGCGCCATGATGATCTTTTTTATCGCTTTTGATAATACCGCGGTACATGTACAGGTTTGCATTTTTGGGGGATTGAGCTATCGCCTTGTTAAAATAATCAAGAGCTCCATTGGTATCACCAAGACTGCTTTGGGCGTTGGCCATGTAAAGCAAAAGGTTTTTTTGATTAGGATTTATAGCCGCCGCTTTTTTATAATCATCAACAGCGCCTTTAAAGTCATTTAGTTTCGCCCTGGTATTGGCGCGGTAAAAATAAGCTTCGGCGTTATTGGGATTAAGAGATAGTGTTTTGGTATAATCGGCAATGGCCCCATTATAGTCATTTATACTGGCCTTGCTGCCGGCCATATATTGATAAATCTCGGCACTGTTGGGACTTAGTTTAATTGCTGCGTTATAATCAGCAATGGCCCCTGTAAAATCGTTATTGTTGTTTTTAGCTAAACCACGGTATTTATATAGTTCGGCGTTATTAGGCGTAAATTGAAGCGCTGTTGTAAAATCGGCAATAGCACCTGGATAGTCCCCCTGGTTGCTTTTGGCATTGCCCCTGTAATGGAACATATCTGCTGTTTTTGGCCCAAGTGCTATAGCCCTGTCGAAATCTGTGATAGCAGTTTGGTAATCCTGTATTGCGGCTTCGGCATTAGCCTTATACAAATAAGCATTGGTTAAGTTGGGTTTTAGGGTAATAGCCTGAGCATAGTCATTAATGGCGGCTTTGTATTCCTTGATATTGCCATATGCATTTGCCCTGTAATAAAAAACATCGGCGTTTTGGGCATTTAATTCTATGGCGTGCGTAAAGTCTTGTATGGCGCCTTTATAATCCCTGGTATTGGCTTTTGAGTTTCCCTGCTGAATATATGTCCCTGCTGTTTGAGCAAATGAGTATAGGGGTAAAAAAAGCAGAAATAGAATTCTTTTCATGAAGGTGTCAGCGGTTTTATCAAATATCAATAAAAAAACTATTATTGATTAAGGCAAAACTTATACCATTATGAAATATGTTGCAAACTAATAAGAATGAATAGAAAGCCGGAAAGTACAGGGTAGATATGGGGCATAAAAATCCCAACTTTAGCCGGTTAATTAATCCCAAACAGTGTACTTCCCGTTTCTACACAATAGCTTAAGAAAAAGAAGCTTCGTTAGTTTGATCCTGATTTTTTCTTTTGCTGTATGCAATGGCCGCGGTGCAAAGTGAAATGCAAAGTAATAACGCAGCTTCAATTACCACATGAATTACCGGAACCGGGCCGGGATAATTCGACAATAAGATACCTGCATCGGGCAATAACAAACCAACCAGTGGGAAGCAGAAGAACATTCGTAAAATTGTTAAATTTTCCATGATTGTTGATGTTTAATATGATAATGCTAAGTTAAGTATTAATTATTTATGAGTTAAATAAATTTATTAATCTTTTGATTGAAATTTGTAAAATTCGATTCAATCGTCATTAAAACTCCTTGTTAAACGTATCATGCGCTATTACTTGAGCCCATGATTAACATATAGCCCGATTTATTGTTTTAATGAAAAGCAATTAAACGTTTTATTAGGTTTTTCTTAAACTAAGTGATCTGTAAGTATTGGTGCGTTCAGTCTTTTGAAGAAATTATGATGATAATCTGACCTAGAAGGAAGAAATAAAATCTTAAATAAACGAACGCTCACTTATATTTGTATTGAAATGAGACCACGAGACGAACATAAGGAACAGCAAATACGTCAGAAAGCTATTGAAATGATAGTTACCGAAGGGCTTGATGGGTTTGGGATTAATAAGCTTGCAAAGATTGTAGGCGTATCGCCTGCAACCATCTACATCTATCACAAAGATAAAGAGGAGCTTATAAGCAGCCTTTGTGTTAGTGTTGCCGAAAAAATGATGGCTTTTAGTCTTCAAAACTTTTCGCCTGATATGGATTTTGCGGACGGGTTAAGGGTACAATGGCACAACAGGCTTAGATATTTCATTCAATGTCCGTTAGATATGGAATTTATTGAGATCATGCGCTATACGCATTTTTATGAAAAAGTAACGGCGATGCTTACTGTTAATTTTGGGGAGATTTTAGGTGCATTTATGCGCAATGCCGAAGAAAAGAAACAGCTTATCCCATTACCTTTTGAAGTTTATTGGTCCGTGGCTTACGCGCCTCTTTATCAGCTTATCAAGTTTCATAATCAGGGTAACAGCTATGTGAATAACAGTTTTGCACTAAATGACAAACTGATGGAACAAACGCTTGGTCTTGTATTAAAAGCATTAAAACCCTAATCATTATGTCTGTAACCAATATTAAACTTAATCATGTTAACCTGTCTGTTACCGATGTGGTTGCCAGTTCTGAATTTTTTGAGCGACATTTTAACTTTAAATGCACGGATATAAAAGGGAATAATATGCTGGCTGTAATGGAAGGTAAAGACGGTTTTATCCTGGTGCTTATGGCCGATACCTTTAATCGTAATGGCAATAACAATTATCCCGATGCTTTTCATATCGGTTTTTTGGTTGATAGCTATGAACAAGTGGCCGAAGTTTATGATCGCCTTAAAGAAGCTGGTGTCAATGTATCACAGTCACCGGGGCCGTTACGTGGTGGTTACGGATTTTATTTTAATGCTCCGGGTAATATTCTTACTGAGGTTACCTGTTTAGCTTAACAAATTGAATAATTAAGTATCTGAATAAAAATAAGTAATTTATGGTACATGCATCAGCCTATAAAGATCCGCATCATGTGATGCTCTTTTTTGAAGAAGTTAGTAATCCGGCAGATAATCAACAATGCTTAGCCGATAGGAGAGGTTATTACGATAACCTTAAAAGCAATGGTAAAGTTGTTATAAGCGGTGATTTCTGGAACCAGGATAAGAATTTTGTAATTGTTTCTGTTTCAGATGATAATGAACTTGTTCAAATCATCGAAAATGACCCTGCAATAAAGCAAAATGTACTCGAGTTGATAAAGGCAATGCCTTTTTAACCCTTTTTTTGGGTAAAAATACGTAGTGCAATATGGGTTAAAATACGGGGTGCATTGAGCTTGCATATCTGTATGCTACACAATATTTTTGTGTAAACTGACGCCCATGGAACCTTTTGAACTAAAAGTTAATAAACGAACTTATAAAATTATTCCTTCGGTTACTAATCAGGCTACGTTTAGTGTATTAAACTATTCTGCTTTTTATACCATAACCAGGTTAACAAAAGGCTATTGGGAAATCATTGAACATCGTTTTGGCGACCATTTGATTCCGCTACAGGAAATAGGTCGTTCAATTGAGGATTATTATAAACTCTAAGCCTCAAATTATAATTAATCTTTCTTAATCATTAAGAAAATATTAATTGCTTTTTAGTAAAATATTATTGTTTGTTATTCTTTAAAGTTGTAAATTAGTCGTATCAAACTTTTACCCCTGAAATAAAATATTATGGAAAAATTAGCAATTTTAAGAATGTTTGCAGGCTTTCCATTGTTTGGTTTATTGCTGCCTGATGTTTCTACTTTCATAGTTGGTCGTTTTAAGGATATTTCGCCTTTTCATATTTACATTGAGTGTTTTTTATTGCTTTTTATAATAGCGTGTACATTAGGGATAGCCTATAAACGGAAATTTGACAATACGCCCGATTCGCAGCTGCAATAGCGGTTACCGGCTTCTGTTCAACAGCATTGATCATTATAAACCTATATAAAGTTTAGTATCCTGAATGCTTAATTGCCCGGATTGATTAAGTCCGGGTTTTTTTGTGCCTTTTACCTTGTTATCAAATTAATTTAGTGTTCCCGGTTATCTTTTTTTTGCTTATTTTTACGGTAATGACTCCTAAACACAATTATCTAAGTGCTCCCTGCAGGGCGCACCTCCTCCCCATGAAAAAATCAAATACCTGTTTTAAGCTATTTTTAATAATTGTACTGTTTTATTGTTCTAACGCTGCTATAGCGCAACATCATTCAAGCCGGGCTTTAACCTATGGTGGCGGCGGTAGTGGAGCCGTTAATTTTAGCGATGGCTGGGGTGTAGCCGCAGGTACCGGTGTTGAGATACCGCAAGGGGATTTTAATTATACTTTTAAGTCGTCTATTAATTTTAATGCCAGCGTTTACAGATTTTTAGGCCCTTTTACCGCAAGTTTAAGCTTAGGGTACACTAATTTTAAACCACATGAATATTTTATTTCAGAAACGGTTGAGGGCAGCGACTCAAATGTAAATACATACTATGCAGATATGCCTGTAATTTCAGCTTATGCCGGTGCTGCTTATAATATTGACGTAGCTGATAATTTCAGGGTGTATGGCGGTGTAAATTTAGGGCTGTATTTTACTGACTTTGCAGTAGCCTATGAAATTGATGGTGCAAATACCTTTGTTTACGACAAATGGTCGCAGTCATTGTATTATGCTCCTAAAGTAGGTGTAATATTTCCGGTGACGCCAAAATTGGGTGTCAGTATCGAATCAAAATATAATTTCTTTTCTCAGAAACTTACCTTGGGTGATGTTTCGGGAAAGCAAAATTGGAACTCCCTTTCGCTTGGTGCCGAACTGGTTTTTAAATTTTAAATTGTTGTAGTTAATGCTGTAACAATTTACAATTGCCGGTGTTATCAATCTCAATTTATTGATATTTGCGAAAAAAATTGTATTGATGAAAGGCTTACGTACTGTTACATTCCTGTTTATATCCAACACCTTCATGACATTTGCCTGGTATGGGCACCTGAAGTTTAAAGAATATGAATGGGGTAAAAATCTGAGTTTAATAGCCATTATTCTTATAAGCTGGGGCCTTGCATTTTTTGAATACCTGTTCCAGGTGCCGGCCAACGAAGGCGGCTTCAAGGAAAACGGAGGCCCTTTTACCCTGGTTGAATTAAAAACTATTCAGGAGGCCATTACGCTTACCGTGTTTATGATATTTACAACCCTGCTTTTCAAAAACGAAAAACTGGGCTGGAACCACCTGGTGGGTTTCGGGCTTATTGTGCTGGCAGTATTCGTTATTTTTAAAAAATGGTAACATGCTGAACGGGATATTGCAGAAACTTTAAACAGCTTTTCTTTTTAATTCGCTGGACTACCTGCTTTCTTGTTTCTGGCTTATTGAGATAGTGCAGTCACCGCTTACATTTGGGTATAGATATGTAAAATACTCAATAGCACTATGGAAATAACTTATAAAACAGGTACCATACCATCGGCCCGGCAGGTGATAGAACTTTATGATACAGCCGGATTGAAACGCCCAACGCATGACGCCGAACGAATTGCCAGAATGTACCAAAACTCAAACCTGGTAGTGAGTGCCTGGGATGGCGATAAACTGGTAGGTATATCACGTGCGCTTACCGATTTTTGCTACAGCTGCTATCTTTCGGATCTGGCGGTTACTAAAGATTATCAAAAAGAGGGGATAGGTAAAAAGTTGGTCGAACTAACTAAAGAAGCCATTGGAGATGAAACCATGCTTCTACTGCTTTCGGCCACAACAGCTATGGAATATTACCCTAAAATAGGTATGGAAACTGTTCACAATGGGTTTATCATCCACCGGGCGAAATAAAAATAAAGCAGGACGATATTGCATATTATCGTCCTGCCTTGAAATTTAGCGCTTATTTACCGCCGAATACATAAAATACAGAGAGTAATAATCCGTTGTTGATCAAATTGAAATTAACATTATTGGTGCTCTCAATCTGGCTGTTATCAGCTTTAACCTTGCTGTGACTATATGAAAAGTTAGCCAGTGTGGCGGCTAAACCAAGTTTTTTTGCAGGATAATAAACAAGGCCCATAGTTGCTCCTGCCGTATAGTTATCAGTTTTAGTTGGAGTGCTTGTATCTACCGATCTAAAATCGTAGCGGCTGTATCCAAGATACGGTCCTGCGCGGAGCCCTAATTTATCTCCAAACATAAAATACTTCCTTAAAAAGAGTGTAGCCCCATATTGGTGCGAGGTTACGTTGTTGGGGTAAGTACTGTTTTTACTGTTCTGGGAGGTATGAGCGTAATTAACATTTACTCCAATATCAAGTTTATCTGCTATAAAATAACTATAGTTAGGACCGATACTGAAATTTGTATTTTTAACCTCAGATGCATAAGGGTTCGGGGACGACTGAAAGATGTTTTGCGTCGATTTCTGATGCATAAATTGCAGATCGATACCCAGTGTTTGTGAACCTTTTTCGGTTTGGGCTTTTGAGATTTGAAAAGCCAGTAAAAATGCAGGAATTAGGACAAGGATTTTTTTCATTTGTGTTAGTGTTTGGGTTTTATTGAGTCACTGAAACGGAGAAACACAAAAGATATTTTGCCCCAAAAGAGGTTTTTAATAATATTTATAAAATAAATTTAATTTGGACTAAAATCGATAATATAAGCTATAAAAGCTCGTTAAAATAGGTTTTTCATAATTGCGCTGAAATAAATATTTGAATGACAATAATAAATATCAGGGAGAAGCGTAATTCTTAATTAAGTTGATCACGTAAGAGCGGTAGCTATTAATTCCCTTCTAAATTATTACGGTACTGCTTTAGGGCTGTGAGTATCGACCGCACAATTTCGTTTTGCCCGCCGGCCGAGTTCAAATATTCTTCGTCGGCCGGGTTATTAATGAAGCCGGTTTCAACCAGCACTGCAGGCATACCGCTTTGCGCCAATACCAAAACGCCCTGTTCCTTTACTCCTAAACTATGCCTGCCATTGGTTTTGCGAAATTGGTAGTCAATCAAATCGCCAAACTGAATACTTTGCTTACGATATTTTTGCTGAAATGCATTAAGTACAATGGTATTCACTGCTGCATCATCACCATAGCCATTATATTTTTCCTTATAGTCCTTTTCAATAAATATGGAAGCATTTTCACGCAGTGCCTCGCGTTGTTCCTGGCTGCGGTGAAAACCGTAAACAAGCAGCAATGTTCCCCGCGATGATCCTTTGCGTTGCGGGGATGAGTTACAGTGGATTGAAATGAATAAATTGCCATGATTATCGTTTGCGATATCCGTGCGTTTATGCAATTCAATAAAAACGTCGGTACTGCGGGTCATTACTACTTTAATGCCGCTCATTTCGTCATTTATGGCATCCCTCAGTTTTTTGGCGATACTCAATGAAACGTTTTTTTCCTTAGAATAAGCCCCGTGCGATCCCGGATCTTTACCTCCGTGTCCGGCATCGATGATAACCGTTTTAAATTTAAACCGATTGGGTACTGCAGTTGTACTCTGCTGCCCATAACACATAGTGGTGAAAAGGATGCATAGCAAAGGAATGAGTGGGGTAAGAATGTTAACTTTTTTTGGAAAGGTGGCGGGCATGAACAATATATGTATACAGGTTTATAAACGTTTCATTCTATAATAGTTATAGGTATGATATTGTTTTAACCGTATGGTTTAAAAAACGCTTCTGTTAAAGCGTGCAAATATAATACTTGTTTGATTTACAGCGCTATCTAAAAATTAATTGTAGCGCTTGTGCAATGGCTGTTTAAACTGCGCATTATGTATGTATATTTAATGAACTTAAACAGGTACAATCATGATGTTAAAAAAACTGTTGTTAATTGTATTGGTATGCCAGGCATTTATAGCGTGTAGCCAACAAAAAAGTATTGTTTATGGCGATAATGCAGCTGCCGGTAAATATTATGATGTTAGGGGGATAAAGCTGTACACCGAAGTTTATGGTAAAGGCAAGCCGCTGTTAATGATACACGGCAACGGTGGCAGCATCAATGCTTTTGAGAAAAACATACCTTATTTTGCTAAAAAGTATAAAGTTATTGCTGTTGACAGCAGGGCCCATGGCAAATCGACCGATCCGCGCGATTCACTTACTTTTGAAATGATGGCCGATGATTTTGCTGCTTTACTTGATGTAATGCATATTGATTCGGCTTATGTGATAGGGTGGAGCGACGGCGGCATCAATGCGCTGGTAATGGCTATGAGGCACCCCGAAAAAGTAATTAAGCTGGCCTCTACAGGTGCTAACCTTTGGCCCGATTCAACTGCCCTGATCCCTTCATTATGGAAGGATATGGAAAAGGAATACGCCGATAAAAAGGATTATCATTTTGCTACTTCCAAAGAAAAAAACGATCGTAAGATATTTATGCTTGACTACAAAGAGCCTAATATTAAGCTATCGGCACTAAAAGCTATAAAATGCCCTTCGCTTATTATTGCCGGCGATCATGACCTCATTGTAACAACGCATACGGTTCAGATAGCAGAGAATATTTCAAATTCTTATTTATGGATCCTGCCCAACTCAGGCCATGGTACATTGGTTGAACATGCCGATGAATTCAATAAGAAGGTGGATGAATTTTTTGAGCAGCCATTTCATAAGCATTAAGTGAAGCGCTAAAAAAGATAACCCGGTGGTTATGCCGGGCTATCTCACATAATTACTTTGATTTAGTAAATCTCAATTAAAGTCAAATAACACTCTTGTTTGCTTTAGGTTTTATAAAATTTAAGTTACATCCATATTTTAGGTAAATACACTATAATAATAATGTCGCACCTCCGTTTTTACAATATTCAATATATAAGCTAACCTGCGGCTTTTACTGTTTAATTTAATGGTAATATGGAATCAAAAACCAAAAGTTGCTCGTTGATACACTTTTAGCTATCTCCTTCCTTTTAATAATTTTATTGGCTGTAATCATGGTGTTTCAACCGGGCGTTTATCCCAATTAACACTATATTTATCCGGAATAAAACCCCGAGAAAAATACTATGCTTAAACCCGGCGAACATATTGAAGGCACCCCTGCCGAATTACAGGTACTGCTTGACAGCGATGCAGAAGCGAACGAATTTTTTGAAAGTTTGTCAAGATCATACAAACAGGGCTATTGCGATTGGGTTGGTTCGGCCAAGCAGGAAGCTACCCGTAAGGTAAGGGCTGATAAGGCAATGATCATGCTTCGTAATAAACAAAAAACCTTAAAAACGTGAGGTTTAAGCCACTCAAAAATAATTTACTTTTCTTGTAAGTTCTACTAAAATGGTAGTATATTGTCATCCGATTTTAATAAAAAGATGTTTAAACATCTTTTTTGTTTGAAGTTCCGATCCTTTGTATACTTTTGGGGCATAAATCAAAACAAAAAAGAAATTTAAAGATCAAAACAATGAAAAAGATTCTTATCCTGTTAGCAGCAGCATTTTCGTACACGGCAGCATCGGCACAAACTACCTGGAATGTAGACAAAGCACATTCGAACGTTAAATTTACCGTAACACACTTAATGGTATCTGACGTTGACGGTATTTTTAAAAACTATGATGCAACTATCACTGCCGCTAAACCAGATTTCAGCGATGCTAAGTTTCAGATCAGCATCCAAACAGCTTCAGTAAGTACCGATAATGATCAGCGCGATAAACACATAACAAGCGCCGACTTTTTTGACGTTGCTACTTACCCAACCATTACTTTTACCAGCACTGCTATCACCAAAACATCTGATAAGCACTACAAACTTACAGGTAATTTAACTTTACATGGTGTAACCAAACCAGCTTCATTTGATTTATGGTACCGTGGTACTATCCAAAACCCAATGAGCAAAGCTGATGATGCAGGTTTCCAGCTAACCGGTACTATCAAACGTTCTGACTTTAACTTCGGTTCAAAATTTGGTAACGCTATGGTTAGCGATGAAGTAACTATCAAAGCTAACGGCGAGTTCGGCAAAGCTAAATAATTGAAAAAAATATATTAACAGGAACGGCGCGGATAACCCGCGCCGTTTTTTGTTTTATATACCTGGGGTGAATGATCGATGCTTAGATATGCCGATGCTTTTAATTCCTCATTTTTGATAGCGGATTATCAATGTACAAATATCGGTTATAGCAACGAGGGGATCGTCCGCTGTTATTCGAACATTATGCCGGAAAACATAGGATAGAACTAACTTAACCTTTTCGGGAAAGCAGTTGTTTAAGGGTATTAAACCATAGTTGATTTTTAGCACCAAACAGGGTGTGATCAACAATGAGGTATAGAGTTTTCAATTCTTCTTTAAGCCTGTAACGTAATCTCAGCGGTTGCCAGAATAAGCCGTTACTGCGCACCATTGAGCGTTTGTAAAATTCGTCGAAGCCTAAATATAGCTGTTCCAGGCTATCAAGCGGGATGTGCTCGTAACCGTCGCCGTCAAGTACTATACTTTTAGGGGTAAGTATAATTTCGCCGGTGTGATGGTGTGGTGGTGGGGTAAATGCAAATAATGCGCCTCCGTCATTTGCCAACCCTAATGTAGCCAGGTCATAATCATGACTCCACATTACCTTTCCTATTCTCAATATCTGCATGTTATAAACTTCGGCAATATAAACGGCAATTGCAATAGATTGTTATCATTATAGTTTCATTTTGTTGCAATAATGTTAATAAAGCCTGGCACTCCTGTTTTAATATGCTAAACGTAAAATCCCTATCTTTGATTTACAGGAAAAATTTTCCTTTTAGTAATATGGCTACAGAAGTTAAGTGTCCAAGTTGTGGTTTCGGATTTCCGATAGAAGAAGTAATGGCCGAGGAGTATAAAAAAGAACTCAGGGTTAAAATGATGGATTATACCCGTCAAAAAGAGGAGGAATACCGCAAAAAGGATGAAGAGTTTTTAAACAAGGAGCGCCAGCAGCAGGCCGCCTTTGAACAACGGCTTAACAACGAAAAAAAGCAATTACAGCAAACGCTTGAAGATAACCTGCGTAAAACCATAAGCCAGGATTTTGAGAACCAACTTGTACTGCTCAAAAACTCTGCCGCCGAAACTGAAGAGAAGCTAAAACAATCACGCCAAAAAGAACTGGAGTTTTTGCAGCGCGAAAGTCAGTTGAAGCAAAAGGAAGAAGAAATGGAGCTTGCCATACAACGTAAGTTGCAGGAGCAACGTAACGACCTTACCGACCAGATCCGCAAACAAGAGGCCGAACGCCATAGTATAAAAGATACCGAGTATCAGTTAAAAGTTAAAGAACTCGAAAAACAGCTCGATGACCAAAAGAAACTGGCCGACGAAATGAAGCGCAAAGCCGAACAAGGCTCCATGCAATTGCAGGGTGAAGTTCAGGAGTTAATTTTGGAGGAAGCACTGCGCAATTACTTTCCGTTTGATATAATAAGTGAAGTAGGGAAGGGAGTACGCGGGGCCGACTGCGTGCAAACCGTACGCAACCAATTTGGGCAGGAGTGTGGTAAGATTATTTACGAAAGCAAGCGTACCAATGCCTTTTCGATGGATTGGATCGAGAAGCTAAAAAAAGACATGCGCGGCATGGGCGTTGATGTAGCGGTAATTGTAACCCAATGCTACCCCAAAGGCATGGACTGCTTTGGCGAGCGCGATGGCGTTTGGATCTGCAGTTTTGACGAGGTAAAGGCGGTGTCATACATTTTAAGGGATGGAGTGATGAAATTATCAAACCTGGCCAAGTCGCAGGATAACAAAGGTGATAAAATGCACCTGCTATATGATTACCTTACCAGCAGCGAGTTTTCGGAGCAATGGAAAGCCATTAGAGAAGGGTATATGAGTATGCGCCAGTCTATCCAGCGTGAACGCGATGCCATGGAAAAGCTTTGGAAAGCCCGCGAAAAGCAATTGGATAAAGTGCTGTTAAGTGCGGCTCATATTCGCGGCAGCATTGAAGGCATAGCCGGGAATGATACTATCCAGCTTAACCTTACTGATGATGAGGATGCGTTGTTGTTAGAGTGATCTATAACAGCTGATGGCGTGCAGGCGCAAGCGTTTTTTGACTATACGCTTTGTAACAAATGGGATGTCCCAATTTTTTGATTCCCAAAAAAAAATTGAAAAAGGGTGCGGCGCTTTTTTTTAAAAAACTCAAATGTCCCATTTTTTGAGAGTGAAACAACGGAACCGGTTAAAAGTATTACTGATTGATAATCAGATGTTTAAGTTTTTGTGCGAAACATTGCTAAAATGCTGGTAATCAGTTTTTAAAACTTTTTAGAGTGTTTGTTTGCTGTTTCACTCCTGCTCAACACGGCTGCTGGTTTTTACGTATATTTTTATCATTTTTTTGATGTTTTTTAGATATCGCCTGTTGCTTGAATTTTGATGGTGACAAAGTACTGCCACCATTGCTTAAAGCCGGGAAGGTTAGCTTTGTGCTTTTCTCTTTTTATGACGAAGCGTAGCTTCGTCTGGCTGGTTGGCCAGCATGAATGATGTAACGGGTACGGTCCGTTAAAGCAGGTGCAAGCGTGTTGCGTGTATTTCGTTCGTTTTAAAATAATATTTAGCGAGATTATAACTTTATCCTCTATAGGACAGTTGATGTTAAGGTCATAAGGCTAAACTGAAGGCGTAATATGTTTTAGGAAAAAGTTACGCTGTCGCTAAACTTCGACCAGTTGGGAGATAAGTTGATAAAGCGAAACCCCTGGCGCGTGCGGCAACAGCAATTGATAGCATAAATAGCGATTGATTTTTACAATAAGGTGGATATTAGCTATTTTTGAGCATGAAACTAAACCGCCTTATCGTACTGTGTTTTGCTGTTTTATTTTTTTATGGATGTAGAAAAGGAGAAAACGCAAAAGAAATAATACCACCACCTACACCCGGTCCGGGAGTGACAGAAATTGGATTGTCGGGTGATATAAAGAACCCTGATGGCTCTCCGGCCGAAGGAGTAGAAGTTACTATAGACGGACATAAAACCATAACTTCAGCTTCGGGCTTGTTTGAGTATACCGGCAAAGTAAGTAACGCTGATAAGGTAAAACTTTCGATATCAAAAAACGGGTATTTCAAATGTATACTCGCCGTCAGTTGGAAAACAATAAAACTGAAGGTTATTCAATTTGTAATCTCGCACATTAACTTAAAGGCATATGAAATACAATGAGTACGTTATTGAAAGAATTCTTGCCAATAATCAGTTTGGGATAAGAGTCGTAAATGAACTTGAGAGCCTTAAAGTAATTTATTTCGTCAAAGATGACTACACGGCAATCGAAAAGCTAATTCAAAAGAACGATATAGAAGCGATTAAAGGAATTACTCAAAACGAAATTGTGGGCAAGGAGTATCTCGATTTAATAGTATTTAAAGACCAAAATGCTGAGCTTTACATAGTGACTATCTACGACAGTGATATTTTGGAACAAGACCCTCAAGTTATAGAAATCTACCCAATTACTGGCGTAAGTATGCGTTGATAAAGAGCCTGAATATATCTAAAAGCGTACCCGCTTGTGGGCATCATGCTAAGTATGCAGGCGGGCTCGTCATGTTGTATACCTGAACGCGGGCCACAAGTGAGGACGCTTGCGGCAGCGGGGGGAATGGAAATATATGCATGGTGTATTATGACAAGTCATGTCCACTTATCCTAATTAAGCATTAAAAAAACGACCCAATGCAGGTTAAAAAAACTATGTATTTATTATTGCTTACCAGCATCATGAGTTCTTGTCTCTCTGTTAAGGGTAAGCTTTCCTATTACCAAAAACATATGCAAGCGATGGCTGATAAGTACCATGAAAAGGTCACGTTTGCTCAAAATCCGGATTCTGCCAAGGTATTTCATGAAACTTGGTCGAGATTGAGCAAAAAACAGATCAAGCAAATGCTGGATGAGCAGGAGCGCGAAATGGTATTAATGCCCGACACATTTATGGTTGTGACTACTTCGACGGATAGTCTTCCTAATGGTTTTGTAGCTACCCAGAAAATAGATGCCAAAAACATTTATATTAAAAATAAGAACAAAATTAAATACATTAAAGATCATCATATTCATGAACCTTACATCCATCTCATTGAAAAATGATGAAGACCGCGATGGATATTGAATGAGTTATAAGTTAAACAAAATCAAAGGAGGCTGTCATTAACCTCTTTTCATTACATATATTTTATATGCTTCCTGATGATAAATATTTCATGTTGAAGATAACAAATGTCACTCTATTTTTCTAAGTAAAAGATTAAGTTCCGTATAAGCCTGGATCAATCCTGCACGGTCGTCAAGCAAAATATTATAATAAACTTTAGGGCTATCGCATTTAAAGAACGGTGGATTTTCATTAATCCCATTGTAAGGTATATCATTGGTCTTTAAATAATCACTAATTGCAATGGTGTCGCTATTAGCCGTGAAACAGATCAGATAAAAGCCTGCTTTATGGCATCTTCTTAAAAGATCTGTAACATAAGGATATTTATTTCCGGTACCATGAAAATCGTAAACAGTATTGTCAAAATCAAAAGCAACGACCAATGTGCCATGTTTTTTATAATCGTCGATTAAGCGCAGGTATGATTGATTGGGTTGTAGATATTGATCCATCTTATTTTAATTTAGCTACTATCAGCGAAGGGAAAAGTAAACGCATGTTACCAATCCTGGTTAAGTTCTTGATGAAACAAAAATTCGGACATTACTTTTAATTTACCATGAATCTCGCGAAAACGACTGACGAAATTTTCCAAGTCAACCGTTACGTTGCCAGCTTGTACCACATAAAAGTGCGGGTCGTATTTTTGGTTGAGTGGATAGCGCGAAAAATCCATATTATCACTTTTTTTGGTCCTGATTTTTGAAAACAATTCGTCGATATAGACCTTCAACTGAGCAGTTTGAAGGTTAAATTCCTGTATGCTGATTTGGCCACCGTAATGCCTAATTCTTGACCTGACTGTACGGTAGATCTGCTCGATGTCATGACCTCCCTCTATTCTAATCTGGTTTCCTATAATCTCATTCAGCGACCAAGTCATTGCCTTGAGATAGAGTTCAATTCCATGGTTGGCATTAGTAAGCATGGCAAAAACCGTGATGTCGGCGAGTTTATAAGTGTTATCGTGCAGCGAAATTTCGCCAAGCTGAATGGCGGCTGTTAGAAAGCCATCTGCCATATTCAGCATGTTCAGAATGTGGTCGTCATGCATTCGCCAGTTAACAAATGCAGTTTTATCAATATCCTGATTTTCCGAAAAGATTGATTTCATAGTCAGTTGAAGTTTTATAAGTGATGAGTTAAAGTCCGACACCAAAGTAGCTCAAAAACGAAGAATAAATTAATGCTACGTTAAAGCTGATATCGGGTGATATTAATATTAATAACAGCTTCCTGCTGTGCCTTCAATAAGGTTAAGGAAGCATTAAACATTGGATCTGCCAAGTCATCGGTAAGCATAGTCATCGCTGTTTCAACCGTACGGAATACGAATATGGCAGTGATAATGTCGATCAGCGGTTTAATCATATCGGTCAATGCTTTGATGTCCGCGCGAAATTGCTGTGTTGTTCTAACTATTTTTTTATCAGGAGAATGGTTCATGAACTCGTGAGGCAAAGAATATGCAGGATTACCGAGTCTGCACAATCCGTCTTGGTGCTTGGTGCAATTGGAAATGAAATTGACGAGGTGAACGGCGCTATTTCTGAACCAGTCGTTCGCATTAAAGCCAAATTTGGATTTACAATATTTTTTGAGACAGAATGGTGCCTCGCCTGCTGTTTCGTCCATGATTTCCATCAGTTGGTTGACAAACACTTCGAACTTGTGGAAAACAAATACATAGCCCAACCGAATGGTTTCCTGCTGCGTGGTATTAGGATCGTAGTCCAATTCGTCGAAAATATTCTTAAACATCGAATGTTGAATCATCGTCTTGGTTTCGAAGACCGATTTGTTGGCGGCCGGGATAAAGCTATTTATAACAAGGTTCGCTGCATCGTGTATGGATAAGATGCCTACAGAAACGAAGGTATGTATCTTCTTCAGATCAGCGTCTTGCATTTTTTTCTCATAATCCGGAATCTTTGCAAATTCAGAAGCAAGCGTCAGTATGAACTGATCTAGTTTATTTGGTTTCTTATTTTTCATGATCTTTCTGTTTGGTTTTATAGTCGCGATTATTCACCTATTTTAAGTAATACATCGCAATCCAGTACAAAACAAAGTCATGACTACGCAATGTATCTGCGCACTGAAAAAATACTTTCAGCGATATTTTATCCCAACTGGCGCGGTTATGCAGCGTTGGGCCGCAGGGCTGAGCACTCGTACCTCATCTACTTTTAATAATTTTATTTGAAATGTTGCATAAAGTCACGAGTACGCCACGCTTTTGCCTGCGCTGCATACTCGCGTTAGAAAAGCAATTAAGTATGTGAAAGAATCCTCCTCACCCGCAAATCAACCCCGCCACAGTTCTCACCTCTACAAAATCATCCCCCTCCAAATCTTTACAATTCACATGCGTATCGGTACAAATCAGCTTTTTAATAGCCCCGCAGGCTTTTAATTTCCCAATACCATCGTTCACAAATAAACCGTGCGTGGTGATCACATAAATATTTCCGGCACCGGCATTTTTATAAGTTAGCGCTGCGTTTACGATGCTGCCTCCCGAGCGGATCATATCGTCATAAATGATCACCGTTTTGCCGGCTACGTCGGCGTTGATGGCGCTTACTTCGGTTTGGTCGCCTTTGAGGCGGCGTTTGAGGATGAAGGCGGCATTTACGCCCATGTCATTAGCTAAGGATTCCACCCATTTGGCGCGACCGGCATCGGTGCTGGCTATTACAAAGTTGTCGCCGCCGTATCGGGTGGCTGCTTCAATTACAATATCCTTGCAGTACACGTGTACAGGGTACAGGTCCTGCTCAAAGTAGTACTGGATGCCTTCGCTATGCAAATCGAACAGCATTACCTTATTGCCCCTGTTTGATTTGGGGATGGCCGAGAGCAGGCGGGCGCGGGTTTTGGCGGTCACAATTTCGCCGGGTTTAACGGCGCGCTCCATGGTGCTGTAACCAAAGTAGGGGATCACCAGGGTAAGTGAATCGGCCCCGTAACTTACCAGCGACGAAGCAAGGTCATAAAGCTCGAGCGTTGCGCTGTCGTTCACGGTACCGCCGATCAGCAATACCTCACGGCCTTCCACGTTGGAGAGGATGCGTTGGTAGCGTTCGCCGTCGGTAAAGTAGCTTACTTCAATTTCTCCGCGTTCGCAATGACCGAGGGCAAGCACTTTCTCGGCGAGGTATTCATAACCGGTTATGGCAAATAGTAGTTTTTTCATTTTTTATAAAGCTGAAAGCCGAATGCACAAGGCTGAATGCTGATGAATTGGTTAGTTATTCAAGGTATTAATTACCTGTTCAAAGGTAAATTCTTTAACGATATGGCCGTTCTCGAAAACGGTTTGGAGCTGGTCGGCCAGTTCGGGTTGTTCGTCCTCGCCAATGGTTTTATAACCTTCAGTGGTTTTAACCAGTTTCAGCCTGCCGCCTTTGCTCTTTTTAAAGCTTGTGGTGATATTACCAAGGGCATCCATTTCGGTAGGACTTTTCTCTACAGCTACTTCTTTGCCATCAATCACCGCGCTGCTGCATTTCAGGGCAAATTTCTGGGTATCACGGTCGACCTTTTGGAGTAACGCGCCACCCATGCCCAGCACCAGGTTTTCGGCGCTGATGCCGTTTTCTTTAAGGGCTTTGTAAATTACGCCAATCTCGGTATAATTAACCCCGTCGCCCTGGATCACCCTAACCTGTGGAGGCAGCACTTTATAACCTTTGGCATTGGTAGTAAAGCCAAATTTATCAAACAGGATCTTAAAGATCTCCAACAGGGTCATTACCGGGTCGCCGCTATCCGGGCGGATCACCAGGGTGCCGTCCCGTTTCAGGATCTCTTCTTTCAGGTCTTCGCCCCAGTACTCGCTGCAGGCGCGGAAAATGTTAAAGCTGTCGCTCACACAGGCAATAACACCGGTAGGGAAGCTGCGCAGCACGTGTTTAAATATTTCCAGTTCGCCTTCCTGCCCAAGCAGGGTGCAAATGCTGTGTTCGGTAGCCGGAATGCTCAGGCCATGTACTTTTTGCGCATAATAGTATTTAATAGCCATGCCAGAACCTGCCAGGTTATCGCTGCCCGCAAAGCTGAGCAAGTGCGCTGCCCCGCCCAATTTGGCACTCTCCACACTACTCACCCCGCGGAAGCCAAAATCATTCAGCACAAAACCAATCCCGCCGAAGGCTTCGGGCGTGGCGGTTTCTTCGTAATACTGGGTGACCACTTTTTTAACCTCGTGGCTTAGGGTTGCCACGGTACAGGGATACCAAAACTGCATCAGTAGGGTTTCGAGGAAGTTGGTGAGCCAGTAGCATTCAGGGTCGGTGTTTTCGATGGTCATGAGCACATTGCCGGTTGGCACGCTGGTACCCTCAGCTACAGCTTTGATACGTACCGGCAGGTGGCCGTTGTATTTATCCAGTATGTACTGAAATTTGCTGCAATCAAACACATCATCGCGGCCAAATACCTGTTTCAGAAATTCATCGGCCTCGTCCAAATCAACCTGGTTAAAGGCCGGGCCCTGCAGGTATTCCTTCAAAATATATTGCAGACCGAAAAAAACGGTTTCGTTGAACATGCCACCGCGGCTTTCCAGGTAACTGTAAATATTGGTGGTGCCAGGGTAGTAAAATTTATGGTGGGCGTATTTATATGCGTCGGCTAAAAGAATCAAATTTTCCCTTTTCATGGCTTTAGTTTTTAAGGTATTTGCCGGTGATGAAATTAAACAATTCAATGTGTTCTTCGCTAATGGAGCCGTCTTTTATCATTAAAGGCAGGTCGGTAAGTTTAAACCAGGCCAGGTCGGCAATATCATCCTGGGCCTTTGGCTCACCGCCAATAAAATCACAGCTAAACAGCAGGGTAATGATCTTATCAGCCTCACTGCGGTAGCGCCAGTCGTTTATTTTGGCCGATGTTTCGTACTGCATAGCGGTGGTTTGCATTTCGCCGCATTCTTCGGCAAGCTCGCGTTCGGCGGCATCTTCGTAGCAGCCGTCTTCCGGATCGGAGAAACCGCCTACAAAACGCCATTTATTGTTGATGGCCTTTTTGCCTAACAGGATCTCGTTGCGGTTATTCTTGAACAGTGCGACATCAACGGTAGGGTATACCTTTGGGTATTGGTTATAGTAAGCGTACAGGATGCCCGCACGAAAATCATTTGAATCGAAAACTTTATCGGCGTATTGTTTACGCAGTTCGGTTGCGTTGTAGTCGCCATGTTCAGGCAGTTCGATGGTTTCAAATTTGCCGCTGTAGTAGGGGATAAAGCTGTCACGACTGCCGTACAAACAAAATTGCTCAGCATTGAAAACACTTTTCAGCAGATTGTCCAGATTATCCGACCAAACTTTATCGCTTGGATTATCGCTGATGGGCAGCACCACAATTTCAGGATAATCCTTTTTGATCATTTTTTCACGCGTGTAATAGTCGTAAGGGTTTTTGCGACTTCCTTTTATGGGGCTAACACCCAGTAATATAATCAGTTTGGCATGATTTTGCTTAACCTGTGCTATCAGTTGCCTGTGACCCTCATGCAGGTATGGCGTTTGAAAGCGTGCTATAATTACTCCTGTTTTCATTTCTATTTTGCGTTAAATATACACAAATATAAATATGTGTTTTTAATACGCAAATTATTTTTTAATTTTTTTGGGGAGAAATCTTTTATAAGCTCGTCATGCTGAGTGTTTAAATCCTCTGACTCTGACGGGAAATGGCAAAAGAGGGCCGGTCACCCTGAGCTTGTCGAAGGGTCGCGCGCAGAGGCCCGCCCACCATGCTTCGACAAGCTCAGCATGACACCCATTTTTAACTTGTCATGCCGAGGCACGAAGCATCTTCTTCGCCCTGTATAGCGGTTCTGTAACTTGAAGAGGATTCTTCGCTATCGCTCAGAATGACAAAAAATAAAAGAATGTGAAAATGGAGTTGGCGGCTTATTATATCTCGAAACTAATCCCCTCTTTTTGCAGCTGGTAATACTTTTCCTCATTAAAACGGAAAAGGTTACCCGGCCTGCCGGCACCTTCAAGGGCTTGTTTTTCGGTGGTTTCTTCCAGGAAGCCGTATTTGGTGATTTTCTTTTTAAAGTTACGGCGGTCGATAGGGCGGTCGAGTACCGAGAGGTAGAGCTTTTCGAGCTCGGAGAAGGGGAACTTTTCTTCAAGCAGCTCGAAGCCCACGGGCTGATAAAGCATTTTGCTTTTAAGGCGTTCGCGAGCTACGCTGATGATGGTAGTATGATCAAACGCGAGGGCGGGAAGCTTTTTGATATTAAACCATTTTACATCGCTGGCATCCGTAGCTGCTTTAACAACAAAGGCATCCGGCCGTACAAGGCCATAATAAGTTATGGAGATCACCCGGTTACGCGGATCACGATCCGGCTGGCCGAAGCTGTATAATTGTTCCAGGTAGGTGATGTTTACGCCGGTTTCTTCCCGCAGCTCACGCTGAATAGCTTCTTCTAACGATTCATGGTCAGCCACTAAACCGCCCGGCAATGCCCAGCTGTTTTTAAAGGGTTCGATATTGCGTTTGATAAGCAGTACGGACAGGCCCTCCTTTGAGGTATATCCAAATACTACCGCATCAACGGCAACCTTTATATTTTGGGTGACTGGCATAATACAAAGTTAGATATTGGGAAACGGCGGGACAAGGGTTTATAAATAAATCAATCATATAAGACCTCCGTGTCAAAAGTGCTCATCGGTGGTGATGTGATCTATATGATGTCCCGACCTCGAAGAGGTAGTATGATTGTAGGGGTTGGCAATATCTTATCTTTATAACGATATCTTTATATGTATTATATAATGCGATATATAGCCTAATCTCCAGTTTCCAACCTCTAATCTCTCACCCCAATCATTCATTTCGTTCATTATTAAATCATCGTTCACTTTGTTCATAACCGTTCATTTTCAATGTAAAGCGGCTTTTCTGAGTTAACTTTCGGTCAAATTAGTAGCACATAAATTTTGCCCTGATCATTGAGCTGCTTATTATTTCTACTTATGGAAACTGATAGCTTTATCATGATTATTGGCATTTTAATAAAATGTTGATATGGATAAATTGGACCTTTTAGCTGACAAGCTCGATTTCGTGTACAAAAAGGAGGAAGCTCCAGGCGATGTCCGCAGTCTTATTGCCATCTGCCTTAATTACTGGTATCTCTTCTGCATTGGTATAGTGGTGTGCATTGTTGCTACTTTTGTATACATCCAGTACGAGCCAAGTAAATGGAACATCAGCAGCAAAATTATTGTTGAGGACGAAAAAAACTCGCCTACCAAAGCCCTTACCAACGGTGTAAACTCTGATCTGGCCTCTTTGTTTGATATTAAGAGCAATGCCGATAACGA
The DNA here is from genome assembly GCF_047324315.1 of Mucilaginibacter sp. Mucisp86. Classification (NCBI taxonomy): domain Bacteria; kingdom Pseudomonadati; phylum Bacteroidota; class Sphingobacteriia; order Sphingobacteriales; family Sphingobacteriaceae; genus Mucilaginibacter; species Mucilaginibacter sp. Mucisp86. The sequence continues at coordinate 547,085 of NZ_CP168503.1, read as the reverse complement.
GGTTAAGGTGCTTAAATCGCGCAGCCTCCTTAAGCGGGTGGTGTATCTGCTCGATCTTAATATTCATGTTTATGACAACAATGGCTTCCGCAAAACTGAGGTATTTAACGAAGCGCCTTTTAAAATTAATATCGGCTATAAAACCGATAAACTGGTGCTGGCTAATTATACCTTAGAGGTGCTGAACAGCAATACCTTCAGGCTTACAAATGACAAGGAATCGGAAGGTATCACAGGTACTTTTGATAAGCCGGTAAGTTTACCCCAGTATAACCTTACTTTCCACAAAACGCAGTACTTTAAACCCGACGGCGAATACAAGATCAAGGTTCAAACTCCCAAACAAATTGAAAAGGAGCTCGATGAAAACCTTGGTGTCGGGCTCGACGATAAGCAGGCCACCGTTATTGACCTAAACCTGAGTTACAGTAATCCTGAACGAGGCCGGGTAATACTTCAAAAGCTGATGGACGTTTACCTGCAAAACAACCTGGCCAACAAGATCCGTATTGCCGATAGCACCATGAAGTTTATTGATAAACGCCTGGTAGTTGTTGGTGCAGAGCTGGGTAAGGTTGAAAAGAACCTGGAGCAATACAAGGTTCAGAACAAGATCTCAGATATCAACGCACAATCAAAAGCGCTTATAGAGGGTGCAAATTCCTATCAAAGTAAGCTGAATGATAACGAGGTGCAGCTCGCTATAGCCAATGATCTTTATAAATACGTAAACGATGCCGGCAATCCACAGGTAGTACCAAGCTCGTTAATTACCAAGGATATGGCTTTTGGTACTGCTATAAACGGCTACAATGAAATGCTGCTGCGCAAAGAGCAACTGCGGATGACGCTTACCGATAACAGCGTGATCATCAAAAACCTTGATCAGCAGATTGAACTGGCACGCCAGGCATTGGTAACCAGTTTGAGCAATTACCGCAACAGCCTGAGGGTGTCGCAATCGGCATTTAAAAAGCAGAACGCTACCATTGAAGATAAAATTACAAATGCGCCGGTAAAAGAACGGATCTACCTGGATTATGCCCGCGAACAAAGCCTTAAACAGGACTTGTACCTGTTCCTGTTGCAAAAGCGTGAGGAAACAGCCATATCGCAAACAGCAACACTTTCAAGCTGCCGTATTTTGGATGATGCCGATGCCGACGAAAAACCTTTCGCTCCTAAAAAATCACTATTGTATCTTATTGGCGCAATTGCCGGGATCTGTATCCCGGCAGCTGGGCTTAGTGTTAAAGAGTTGCTGAACACCCGTATCAACACCAAGGCCGATATTGATAAACATACCAGTGTGCCTTTATTTGGCGAGATAAGCCGTGGCGATAAGCGCTCAAAATCGTTGGTTTATAATGATTCCCGCTCAACGGTGGCCGAAGAGATCAGGGCGCTGCGTACCAGTTTAAAGTACGTTACCGATAATAAAAAAGGATCAAACGTGATCATGTTTACCTCAAGCATGAGCGGGGAGGGTAAATCGTTCATTTCGCTTAACCTGGGCAATTCTATAGCGCTTACCGGCAAAAAAGTAGTGTTGCTTGAGCTCGACTTGCGCAAGCCTAAACTGCTCAAAAACATAGGTGGTATGAAGGATGATTATGGTTTTACTAATTATGTAATTTCTCCCGAAGGATGTGTTGACTGCCTGGTTAAACCTTTTGAAAGTAACCCTAATTTCTTCTACATATCATCGGGCCCGGTACCGCCCAATCCGGCCGAGTTGCTGATGGACGACAGGCTTAAAATCCTTATTGAAGACCTTAAGAAAAAGTTTGATTATGTGATCATCGATACTGCCCCGGTTGGCCTGGTATCTGACGCACTCATTATCGAGGAATTTGTTGACGTTACTTTCTATGTGGTACGGCAAAATTATACGCTTAAAACACAGCTGGGCATTGTAAATGATTTGCACCGCACCAAAAAAGCTAAACACATGTACCTGATAGTAAATGATATTGAAATGCGTACCAATACCATTACCGGTTATGGGCATGGCTATGGCAGCTATGGCTACGGGACACCTTACGAAGATAGCAGCAGTAAAGTGGCAGACTGGCTCAGGAAAATAAAAATGAACGTTTGGTAAAATAAGGTTCTTCTTAATCTGCTTTTGAATCCCCTAAACCCATTATATGTTGCAGGTATTAACAGTTGGTATTAACCGGTTTTTTAACAAAGGCCATGAACGCTCGGTAAGGGCGCGGAAAAATATTTTTCGCTCAATAGTGCTTAAGGGCGGCAGCGTGGTTATTACGCTGGTCATGATCCCGCTTACCATCAGGTATGTAAACCCTACTCAATATGGTATCTGGCTTACCCTAAGCTCGCTGATAACCTGGGCGGCTTTGTTTGATATGGGGCTGGGTAATGGCCTGAAAAATCAACTGGCCCAGGCTATAGCCCTTAACGAGCCCGAAAAGGGCCGGGTTTATGTAAGCTCAACCTATGCCATTATGTGTGTGATAGGGATAATCATGTTTGCTGTTTTTTACTTTGTTAACCCCTACATAAAATGGACAAGCATTTTGAATGTCCCCGATGATGGCAGCGGTTATTTGAACAAAATTGTATTGATCATCTTCGGCTTTTTTTGCTTTCAGTTTGTGGTGCAGCTTATTAACACAGTGCTGGCGGCTAACCAGGAGCCGGCCAAAACAGCACAGTTGAATTTTGTCGGGCAGATACTTTCGTTACTGGCCATATTGATATTGATGAAATTGGTGCCAGGTTCATTAACCTGGCTGGTGATGGTGATGGCGGGTGTGCCTTTATTAGTAATGCTTGGGGGAAGTATGCTAATGTTCAAAGGCGATTACAGGTTACTGGCACCCGCCATCAGCGTAGTGAATTTTAAAAGCGCCAGGCAAATGCTTGGCGTTGGCAGCACGTTTTTTATCATTCAGATCTGTGCGCTGGTGATGTACGAGTCGGACAATATTGTTATTACTCAGTTATTTGGGCCAAAGGAGGTAACTGTATTCAATATTGCCTACAAATTATTTTCGGTGGTACTGATGTTTTTTGTGGTGGTGATAACGCCTTTTTGGAGCGCGTTTACAGAGGCTTACACTAAAAACGAGTATGAATGGATCAAAAATACCCTTGCCAAAATAAACAAGCTTTGGCTGGGCCTTAGTTTATGTACAGTAGTGCTCACTGCACTGTCGCCCTGGCTGTATGACGTATGGGTAGGTAAAAGCGTTTCTGTACCGCTGAACCTTTCGATAGCCATGTGCATTTACATTATAACGTTGATATGGCAGGCCATCCATGTGCAGTTTTTAAACGGAATAGGCAAAATCAGATTGCAACTGTACCTGGGGATAGCTACCTCGGTAGTTAATATTCCGCTTTCCATTTTATTGGGAAGGTTGATAGGTGTAGCGGGGATTCCTTTAGCCAATGCCATCATTTTTGTGGTGATGGGGATAGTTTTTTCTACTCAAACTAACAAAATCATTAACCGTAAAGCAACGGGTGTTTTTAACCGGTAAGGAGAAGCAAAATGGGACTAAGTTATATCATCAGAAAATTTTACCGGGCTTTGAGAGTGGTGTATTTCAGGTCGGCTCGTAGCTATTCGCATTTGGTAACTACGTTTAAATTCTGGTTAAACGGGGTTGAGTATCACAAAGATTTCACCGGTTATGGTATTCCCATTCTTGATATTAACATGCAAGGGAAGTTTAGTATAGGCAAAAACTTCTGGTTTAACAGCGGCAAGTATCACGCTATGGGAGGCAGGCAACAGCAATGCTATTTTGTAGTGGCAGCCGGTGGTGAGCTAAGTATTGGCGACTATGTGGGCTGTACTTCTGTGGCGTTCATTTGCCACGATAAGATCAAGATCGGCAATCATGTGAAGATCGGCATCAATACGGTAATCTACGATACCGATTTCCATTCGCTGTACGCCGAAGCCCGAAACGATATTCCCGAACGCCTGGATGGTTTGCGTACTAAACCGGTTATCATTAAAGACGGAGCTTTTATAGGCGGTCATACCACCATATTGAAAGGGGTAACCATCGGCAAAAATTCGATAGTTGGGGCTGGTTCGGTAGTTTTTCAGAGCATACCTGATGAGCAGATCTGGGCGGGAAACCCGGCAGTTTATGTACGTGATACTTATAAAATGGAGTTGGAAACATGCAGCAGGTAAATCAAACCGTTTACGCCCTTTTGTTTCTGGTAATGGTGCTGGCATCATTCTTTCACATGCAGGCGCCTGTACTTGGCCTTGCCTTGCTCATTATTTTGCCGCCGGTTAAACACCAGTTTGCTGTAATAAAAATGGCCGGAGTGTTTGTGGTGTTATTTGTACCCGCGCTGTTGGGCTTGATAGCAGGATATCAGAATAGTACTTATCTTATTTTTAAGGATTTCTATTATTTCTCAATACCAATATTATTTGTGCTGGCAGGCATTGTGCTGGCCCGCCGCATTGAAGTTGAGCTGTTTTTGAAAACGCTTGTTATAGCAGGTGTATTGGTATCATTCCTTGTAACGGGAATTTCCATTTCATATATGGGGGTAGGTGCGTTAACCGATCCATATTCGGCCCATTATGCTATTGGTATTGTGGGTACACCCGCGCCGCCAATTGCTTTTGCGTGTTTATTATTTACCTGGAAGTTTGATATCAGGTTGTTCCGGCGCAATTTGTTCAGGCTGTTTTTGGGCGTCAACGCCTTTGGTATCTATATGTTTGCCTCGCGAACCTATCTCATCATCACCCTGTGCTTTATGCTGCTGCTTATCGCCGACAGGATAAAACGGGTGTGGATTTTCCCAATTATATTCCTGCTTGGATTATTTGTTATTGTGGTGCCATTTATTACCGTAAGTGTAAGCTCAGATAGTACCTTCCTTAACAAAATCATGGGCTCGTTTAACGAAGTGAGCGTGGGGAACTTTAATACCGAGCAGGATATTAACCTCCGCTACCGCGGTTATGAATCATTCATGGCTTTTAAAGGCTACCTGGATGGCGGGCTGCGCGATTGGATTTTCGGCGGCCTCGGCAAGCTTATCGACCTCAAAACATTTGTACATCTTGGCGAAGATGCCGATTTTCAATATATCCCGGTTTTGCATAACGGATGGCTTTATATTCTTGTAAAAACAGGTGCCGTTGGTGTGCTGGTTTATATGAGTATTTTTTTGGGTTTGATTGCAACCAAATGGCGTTCATACGCGGATGTGAAGGGCAAGCCGGTTATCCGGATTTTTTCGGCTTTTATTATCGGGTGTGTGTTGAGTTTGCTGCTCACCAATTATATCGTAACTGCCTTTTTCAATATGGAAATGAGCGTAGTAATGGTATTGCTTGGCTACAGCTACCTGAATGTACATGTATTGATGCATCAATTAAAAACAAGGCAACAGTTTACAGAATTTCAGTTGGCTGGCTTAAATGTTTAACGAGGATAGGATATGGAGCAAATTTATAACTCACAAAAAGTAACCATTATTACGGTAGTTTATAATGCCGTAAATACCATTGAAGGCACTATAGAGAGCGTTCTTAATCAAACCTATAAAAACTTAGAATACATCATTGTTGATGGCGGATCAACTGATGGCACATTGCAGATCATTGAAAAATACAGGAATAGGATTGACCGGTTTATCAGTGAGCCTGATAAAGGCATTGGCGACGGATTTAATAAAGGAATCTCCATGGCCTCGGGCGAGTGGATAGGTATGATCAATGCCGACGATTGGTACGCAGAAAACGCTGTAGAAAGTATCATGCAGCATATTTCAAAAGACGATTTTGTGTGTTGTGGCAATATCAGGTTGATAGGCGGTAACGGAACAGAGCGGGATAAAAAAAGCAAGGTAGGCTGGCTCAATTTCGGCATGTATGTGATGCATCCGAGTTGTTTTGTGCGCAGAGGAGTATACCGAAACGTAGGTAATTATGATATCGGGCTCAGGATAGCTATGGATTTTGATATGTTTTTACGTATCAAAAGATTTGGTTATAACATAAAATACATCGACAAGGTAATTGCCTACATGCGTACCGATGGTGTAAGTAATGACACCGCTAAAATGCATCGCGAAGAACTAAAGGTGATGCGCAGGCATTTGCATGGTATCAATTACATGCTCTCGTACCTGTTTAATTACCTTAACCGCTTACGCTGGCGTTTTTTTTATAAAGATCCGTTCAGGAAACCGATGAGTTTACAGGCATAAGCTATGAATAAAAATATACTTATATCCGCATATGCAATATCGCCCAGTAAAGGTTCTGAATATGGTGCCGCCTGGAATACGGTTATGAACCTTTCCACAAGGCACAAATTATGGGTGTTGTATGGCATGTCCGACGATCATATGGGCGATACGCAAACCATGCGCAAATATCTGTCAGAAAACAGGATCGCTAATGTAAGTTTCATTGAGGTACAGCCTGGCTTTATCGCAAAAACAATTAACCTGCTTAACAAAGTGGGTTTAGGCTGGTTCTTTTATTTCGCCTATTATTTGTGGCAAAAGGAAGCATATAAAGCAGCCCAAAAACTATTGGAAACTGTTGATATTGACGTGGTGCATCAACTTGGGCCCATAGGCTACCGCGAACCGGGCTTTTTATACAAGTTGGGTAAGCCAACCGTTTGGGGACCGATAGGTGGGATGATGGTTATTGATGAGCGCCTGATGCAAAATAAGCCGCTGGCTACCAAGGTAAAATTCATGCTGAAGAATATTATCAACAAAATACAGCTTGGTCATTCAACGCGGATAAAGAAAGCATTTGAACAAGTCGATGTATTGATCTCGGCAACTAAAACCGGACAGCAAACCATCATGAACAGGTTTGATCGTGATAGTTATTACCTGTCTGAGCAGGGGATCATAGGCGAAATGTCATTGAACCAAACGAAGTTTAACAGTGATATAGTGCAATTGATATGGTGTGGCACCCATATCGAACGTAAAAACCTGCAGCTTTGTCTTGACGCTCTCTCGCTGGTAGAAAATAATAATTGGGTGCTTAATGTGCTGGGTACCGGGCCGCTTACCGGTAAACTAAAGCAGTATGCCGCCAAACTGGGTTTGCAGGATAAAATTATATGGCATGGGCAGTTAAAACGAACCGAAGCCATGAGTATGATGGCTGCATCTCACCTGCACATCATTACCAGCATAGCGGAGGATAACCCGGCCGTGGTTTTTGAAGCCATGAGCTGTGGCGTTCCTTCGCTTACTATTGACCATCATGGTATGGGCGATGTCATCTGTAAGAAAAACGGTATTAAGATACCGGTTGGTGAGTACACTTTTATGATAAGAAGCATTGCGGAAAACCTTGATGATGTGTTTGCTAAACCTCAGTTTTTGCGGGATTTGGCTCAATCTACAATTGATTATGCTGCGGCGTTTAAGTGGGATAAAAGGTTAGATACCCTGGATGATATTTATACCAGGGCTATCAGATTGCGGGAGCAAAGTACCGCCTGCCTGGTAGCAAATGAAAACTTAATTGCTTTATGATATGAGGGGACAGGATATGAAGATACGGTTAGGGATAGATGCCAAATGGTATTTCGATGGCCCGCCGAGTGGGCACATGGTGGTGAAAAACCTGGTGGATGAAATTATCCGTACTGGTGATGATCGTTTTGAGGTATGTCTTTTCCTTGTTAATAAAAGTAAGACTAAAGCCCAATCTCATTTTCCGGCACAGGTAAAACTGATTTTTTTACCGGGAATCCCAAACCTGTTATCAAACCTGTTCCTGGTGCCGCTAATGACATTGATATACAATATCGATGTTGTGCTGTTTCAGAATTTTGGCAGTGCATGGCCGGCCAGGGCTTTGAAAATAGCCTATATTCATGATGTGCTGTTTCTTGATTATCCGCAATATTACACCAAAGCCGAGGCTACTTATTTTAAGCAGATGATCCGTTTTGCAACTAAGGCCGATCAGATCATCACCATATCTGAGTGCGAAAAAAACCGCATGCAGAAGCATGGTATAAATGCCCCGTTAGGGATCAATGTGGTTTATCACGGAATTAACAAGGCGTTTAAACCGCTTCATGCGTATAATGAAAATGATATTCTAACCATCCAAGCGAAATATAATCTGCCAAAAAATTACCTGCTGTATGTCGGTCGGGTAAATATCCGCAAAAACCTTATTGGTTTGGTTAAGGCATTAAACCTGTTGAAAAATTTTGATCTGATGTTGGTTATTGCCGGTGAGCGCGGTAACTATCCTGAGCTTGATGAATATGTAACCTCAAAACAGCTTTGGGACCGCATAATTTTTACCGGCCATGTACCCGAGGCCGACCTGCATTTGCTTTATGCGCGGGCAAAAGTATTTTGTTTTCCGTCATATGCAGAAGGTTTTGGTTTGCCACCACTTGAGGCTATGCAATGCGGTGTACCGGTTGTAGTTTCAGACAGAACGGCTATGCCCGAGGTATGCGGAACTGCCGTTCTTTATGCTAATCCGGATGATGAAAGTGAGATTGCTCTTGAAATAGAATTGCTTTTAACCGACCCGGCTTTGTACCATGAAAAGGTAAACCAGGGCATTGCCCAGGCACGCAAATTTTCATGGACAAAAGCTGCAAACGAAATATTAACCTTAATTACTGAGGCTTATGCTGGTAGAGAAAATTATTCGGAAGCTCAAGCGCAACCCCGATTATAAATGGGAAAGCAAGTATACCTTCAGAGATATGGGGGTAATATTATCGGGCAGGTTTGGCCAGATAATGCGGGGCGGATATACCCGCCTGTTTCTGAAACATGTTGAAGGCCTGCTTTTTATAGGTCGGAATGTAAAAATAAGGCATGCTTACCTTTTTTCGGCCGGTAAAAACCTGATCATCGAGGATAATGTATTCATCAATGCGCTTTCATACGATGGTATAATGGTAAAAGATAATGTATCCATTGCCCGCAATTGCACCCTGGTAGGTACCGGAATTATATCGCAAAAAGGTAAAGGCATAAGCATAGGCAATAACACGGGCATCAATGCCGGTGCTTATCTTGGCGGGCAGGGCGGCATTGAAATTGGGGATAATGTGATCATTGGTCCGGGGGTACAGGTGTTTTCTGAAAATCATAATTTCTCGGATCTCAATACGAATATTAAAGATCAGGGCGTATCCCGTGACGGAGTGATCATCAAAAACGATTGCTGGATAGGGGCCGGGGCTATCATTTTAGCCGGGGTTACTATAGGCAATGGGTGTGTGATAGCCGCCGGGAGCGTGGTAACCCGGTCGGTTGATAATGATTCGGTAGTGGCTGGTGTGCCGGGGAAAGTTTTGAAAAACCGTAAAGTGATTAGCGTAGGGAAGGTAGCATAGAACAATAAAGAATTTCGATTCAACATGAATATAACCGAACAAAATATAATGCATATATCAACAGACGAAGCGCCGGCTGTTGTGGCAACATCATTTGATAAATTAAAAGGTTCTTTTATCTATATGATCTGTGGTGTAATCGGCTATCTCCCTTTTCATACCCTGCGGATCTTTTGTTTACGTATGCTGAAAGCAAAAGTAGGTAAGCGTACCGGTATTTATAGAGGATTTGAAGTGAGGCGTCCGCGGCTTTTAACCATTGGCAATAGTTCAGTTATTGGTCACGGGGCATTGCTTGATGCGCGTTGCGGTTTAACTATCGGTAATAATGTTAACCTGAGTAACGAGGTGATGATCTGGACCTTACATCATGATTATAATGATAGTAATTTTGCGCAAACCGGAGCCCCGGTTACTATTGGCAACTATGCCTGGATCTGTTCGCGGGCTGTGATTTTACCCGGAGTTACCATCGGCGAGGGGGCAGTTGTTGCCGCCGGAGCTGTTGTTACCCGCGATGTTGCATCATACACGGTAGTTGGCGGGGTACCTGCTAAAGTTATCGCCAAACGAAATGAAAATTTGAACTACGACTTGGGCGACGCCATTTTGCCAATTATCTGACTTTTAATATTTCCAGGTAATATTTTCTTTGAGCACCCGCATTGGGTTACCGCCAAAAATGCTTTTCTCGCCAACCAGTTTCTTGGTAACTAAGGACCCAGCTGCAATAATGCTTCCGTTGGGTAAATTAGCTCCTTTCAAAATGGTGCAGCGGCAACCCACCCAAACATTATCGCCAATAACAACTTCTTTGGGGTGATTAAAAACCTGGCCGTTTTCATCAAAAATGTGATGGAAATCGGTATCCATTACCAGGCTTTCCCAGCTTATACCGCTATTATTACCAATGGTGATTTTCTTTTCGGCTACTAATGCACATTCGGTGCTCATGTTAAAGTTTTCGCCAAAAATGAGTTGCCCATTTTCGCCCACGTTTATTTTGCAGCCATGCATAATGAAGGCACGGCCGTTAAAAACCACTTCGCCAAATACCTGCCAAACGCCCCGGGCCCTTTTAAAATCGGAGATGCCAACTTTACCGTAGCCAATTTGTATCAGCGCCGTTTTGATGGGGCCGTTTATGGTAACCTTTCCCTTGGTTTCGTGCAGGTAAATATTGTTCGAAATTAAAACGGGTAGTTTTATGGCCGTTTTAAAAGGAAAATATTTGAAATTAAAAACAATGCTTTTCAGGTTGATCCGCGAAAGTAGTTTCAGTGTTTTGCTCATTACTAATAAGGTTTAAATAACTGCGAGCTTATTTAAATATATACAATTACCACTTCATTCGCATCCCGCATGTTTGTTAAATTTTAAACTCATGATTTTAATTTGCAGTGGGCTAAAGATACATAAAATGTCTGTTAAATAATAATCGTAAAATATTATTATTTGTAAATTATTATTTTATCGCTGTTTGTTTTGTTCACATCTGTTCATCCCGTTCATTCCGTTCATATGCCTTCTTAAAGCACAAAAATCGGGTTTTTGTGCGTAATATTAGTCATTCATTAGCTCGGGTACTTGTTTTTAATGCAGGTATTAAAGCTGATGTATTTTTAATTAATATTTATATAATATCAAAAATTTGGCTTATGCGGATTGCTATTATCGGAACCAGAGGTATCCCAAATCATTACGGTGGTTTTGAACAATGTGCCGAATACTTATCGGTTGGTTTAGTGAAAAAGGGTTATGAAGTTGTGGTTTACAACTCGCATAATCACCCATACCAGCAAAAGGAATGGAATGGCGTTGAAATACGGCATTGTTATGACCCTGAATGTAAGCTGGGCACCATAGGCCAGTTTTTTTACGACTTAAATTGCATCAGAGATTTACAGAAAAGTAATTTCGATATCATACTGCAGCTGGGGTACACCAGTAGTTCTGTTTGGTCATGGCTTTTCCCGCGTAATTCGGTGGTAACCACCAATATGGATGGGCTGGAATGGAAACGGGCCAAATATTCAAAGCCTGTGCAACGTTTCCTGCATTTTGCCGAAAAGCTTGCTGTAAAATACAGCGACCACCTGATTGCCGATTCGACCGAGATCCAGCGCTATTTGGGTAATAAATATAAAAAGAACGCAACTTTTATACCTTATGGTGCCGAGATGTTTGAAAATCCGGATCCGGCAATACTGAATGACTATGCAATAAAGGCCTATGAATACGATATGCTGATTGCAAGGATGGAACCCGAAAACAGTATTGAAACAATACTTGACGGCGTTGTACGTGCCAATAACGACAGGCCGTTCCTGGTTGTTGGTAATACCGCCAATGATTTTGGTGAATATCTTAAATTGAAATTTGCACTTTTTGATAAAATCAGGTTTGTGGGTGGGGTGTATGATATGGCGAAACTTAATAACCTGCGTTACTACTCTAATTTATATTTCCACGGACATACAGTTGGCGGCACAAACCCTTCTTTACTTGAAGCAATGGCTTCAAGCGGTCTTATTTGCTCGCACGATAATAAATTTAACCGGGCAGTATTAGGTGATGACGCCTTTTATTTTAGTAGCGCAATGGATGTGGCCGAACATTTACGCGCTGTAAATAAGACCGATAATGCATATGAACACTTTTTGGCAAATAATACCAACAAGATAAAAACGGTTTATACCTGCGAAAATATCGTAAACCAATACGCAAGCCACTTCGAAAGCATTAAACTGAGCAAGAAAAAAACTCAGTCAGTACTGCCCGGAAATGTGGAAGTTGCCCTCTATCTCGAAAACGCTTAAACAACAATTCAATTTTATTCCCCCAATTTAAAAATGATCACATGTATTTCCCCCCAGCCATTAAAGTTGGTTTTAATGGCGTTTTTGCTGCTGTGTTTTTTCAGCTCATGCTCCTACAAGCAAAACCAGGCTTTCCTGGAAAGGAAAGACGCAGCATCGCCTATAACAGGCTTCACTGGTAATGCTCAGGTATATAAAATAAAACCGCAGGATGTTTTGCAGGTGCGCAACCTGCAAAACATTAAATACATAGTTGATGACATCCCAACGGGTGCCGGCACGGCTCCTTCATCATCAGGCGGCGGTGCTGCTGCTGTGGGGCAAAGTTATGAAGTGGCCGAAGACGGTACCGTTGCACTGCCGGTGATTGGCCGGGTAAAGGTTGATGGTTTATCAAGGCTGGAGGCTGCCAATAAAATTCAGGACCTCTATGGCAAAAATCTCATCAAAAATCCCATTATTGATGTAAAGATCATCAACCTTAAAGTTACCGTACTCGGCGAAGTAAGGCGTCCCGGTAATTATCAGCTGATAAAAGATAATGCCAGCTTAATAGATATGCTGGGCGAAGCCGGCGGCATTACCGACAAAGGCAATGAAAAGCATGTTAAGGTTGTGCGCGGCGGGATCGTTAATCCGCAGATCATAGAGCTTGATTTGAGTGATGTGGCTTCATTATCAAGCCCGGCCATGATGATGCAAAACAATGATGTTATTTACATTGAGCAAAACAAGAAGTCGTTACGTAATGAAAAATTGCAGAATTTTTCGACTTTAATACAGCCTATATTGCTGCTGCTTAACTCGGCACTTATTATCACGACCATAAAGTAATGCTCTCTTCTTAAGACGCTGTTTGAAATTAATTGTTTTAAAATGTGGAGACGCATCACATGCGTCTCCTGTATGCAAATTTCTGGAGTTAATGATTGAAACGGCTTATGCTACGGGAGACGCATGTGATGCGTCTCTACATAAAAACTACTCAAACAACATTCATAAATTTTAAGCATCTTCTAAAACCTTTCAATGCCTGGCTATAGTTGCCAGGCGTTTTTTGTTTAAGACAATTGAATCAATGAACTGACAAAAAATATCGGTAGGTTAGCCATGTTTGCTGATGAGTGATATCAAAAGTTTTTTTATTTAAAAATTTTCTTGTAAATATGCCCCACCAATCAGTAAACCGTTTTACCGCCCGCTTATGCTCCACGACAAGGAATATCAAATGTGGCCTGATGCCCGGTTATTGGAGCAGTTAAGGCTTGATGACCGTAAGGCATTTGAAATTCTGTACCATAAATATTCGTCGAAGTTGTTTTATGCGGCCTATAATCTTTTCAGGGATAAAGATGTTTGTGAAGATCTGGTGCAGGAATTATTTATTGATCTGTGGACAAAGCGCAGCCAATTAAATATCACCTCGCTTGAGGCTTATCTCAAAGTAGCGATCAGGCATCGCGTGTTATTTTATCTGCGCACTAAAAAGGCCTCTGTAGATCTCACCGTGATTGAAACACTGGTCGAAAAATATTCGGCCGATAGCAAGTTGTTCCAGGATGATATTACTCATTTACTGGATGATGGCGTAGCGCAACTCCCCGAAAAATGCCGGCAGATCTTTACCCTGAGCCGTAAGGAATATCTCAGCAATAAAGAAATAGCCGCCCGGCTAAACATCTCCATCAAAACCGTCGAAAACCAGATCACTATCGCTTTACGGTATCTGCGTACCGGTTTAACAGACTATCTGCCATCGGTAGTAGCGCTGTTGTTGCTGCATATGTTCGGAAAATAAACCCTCGCCAAAAAATATTTTCAATTGCTTTGGGGGGGATCACGGTTTATCGCATCCTGCAGTTATAAACCATGGCAAAGTTCCCTTTCAGAAAAAAACATTCCGGTGCAAATGACAGGCATTTGCAGGAAGAACTTGTAAACAAGTATTTCGATGAGCTTGATCTCCGCAGCGTACAAAACGAAGCCGGGGACGAAGTGGAATTTAATGCCGATGGCGTATATAGCAGGATCAATGCCGCTTTAGATAATGCAGAGAAGAAAAACCCTGGTAAATCCAAAACATGGATGGTTGCAGCCTCGCTTCTTGCTGGTTTGTGCATTTCGGTAACGGCAGCTTATCATTACCGTTATGCCCTGCTTGACCGGTTGGATCCTATCGCCAGTAAGCAATTGGTTGCAGCTAACGGGCAAACCGTAAACGTCACCCTTGCCGATGGTACCAAAATATGGTTAAACGCGGGCAGTAAACTTACCTATCCTGAAACTTTTCGTGGTGAAAAACGCGAGATCAGGCTTGAGGGTGAAGCTTTTTTGGATGTGGCCCATGACCCGGCCAAAGCCTTCATCATCCATACCGGAAAAGTACGCACCCAGGTATTGGGTACCAGCTTTAATATCAAAGCCTACGCTAACGAAAGTTTTATTAAGGTTGATGTTTTAAGCGGAAAAGTAGGGGTGGTTACCCCTGCGGGTAAGGCGAAAAGTACAACAACGTTTTTAACCCCTGCTGAAGAAGTTGTTTTTGATAAGAATAAGCTATCTGTAACAAAGAATGCACAGGTAGATGTGAATGCACTAAGCAGCTGGAAAGATGGCGAACTGGTATTTAAAAACGCGGCGCTGCCCGAAGTGCTCAACACCATTAACCGCCACTTTAACGTAACTGTAAAAGCCGATGTTAACCTGGCGCGTTGTTCGATTACAGCCAATTTTACTAATGTTTCGCTGGAGAATATCATGAAGATCATATCGAAACTGGTAAAAGGCAAAGCCATGCAAAAAGGTTCGGCTTATCAGCTAAAAGGCCGGGGTTGTTAACGCTAAAACCAATTAATAAAAAGAGATAAACCAATTATCAGTTAACCTAAATACAAGCTATGATAACATAATTACATTAAAAAACCCTGCTCAAAAGGGATTTTGACAGGGTTAAACTAAAATGCCGGGTTATTAATAAGTGCAGCGTTTAGAGGTCCAATTCAGAACGAAGCACTTGAATTTCAAACACTTTAATTTTCTCAAATCTATGAATATATCTCTATTTTCAAATGGAGTAATTCGTCATGTATTAATATTAATGAAAATTACCTCGCTTGCCTGCTTTGTGGTTTGCCTCATGTGCTTTACGGCCGTGGCAAACAACACGTTCGGGCAAAAATTTCTGGAGGTATCGGTTACGCTCAAGCTCAAAAATGCCAAACTAACCGATGCGCTGGATAAGATCTCGAACGAAAAGCATATCAAATTTGCCTACGCCGATAATGTACTTAAACCTACTTATGTTGTAAGCCTTAAGGTTAAAGACAAAAGTATCAGGGAAGTACTCGACCAGGTGCTAACGCCCTTTAATCTCAGCTATAAGATCATCGACGATGTTATAGTTATTGATGAAAAGCCTGAGATTGAAAGCAATACGGGAGGGATTGAGCATGGTCCCAGGCAACCCATCAAAGTTAAAGGTAAAGTTACGGACGAGAACAACTTAGTTATACCCGGCGCAAGCGTACGGGTAAAAGGTACCACCATAGGCACAGTAACCGATATTAATGGTAATTATACCATTGATGTGCCTGATGCCAATAGTACCCTTGTATTTAACTTTATAGGCTATGCAGCTAAGGAGCAGTCTATTGGTAATGAGGCTACTATAAATGTACAATTGGTTCCCGAACGCACTTCGCTTAACGAGGTAGTGGTGGTGGGTTACGGTACCCAGCGACGTACAAATGTTATAGGCGCGGTTGACCAGGTAAGTGCCAAAGCTATCGAGTCAAAACCTTCAATCAATCTTACCCAGGCGTTGCAGGGTACATCGCCCAACCTTATTATACAGCAA
This sequence comes from Mucilaginibacter sp. Mucisp86, assembly GCF_047324315.1. NCBI lineage: Bacteria > Pseudomonadati > Bacteroidota > Sphingobacteriia > Sphingobacteriales > Sphingobacteriaceae > Mucilaginibacter > Mucilaginibacter sp. Mucisp86. The sequence continues at coordinate 531,042 of NZ_CP168503.1, read as the reverse complement.
ACCAGCTCCGAGCCCGGAGCTTATGCCAATGTGAACATTCGTGGGGTAAGTACGCTTAATGATAACACACCGCTGGTAGTTATTGATGGTATCACTGGTGGTGATATCAACCTGCTTAACCCTCTGGATATCGAAAGTGTTTCGGTATTGAAAGATGCCGGATCGGCGGCTATTTATGGTTCGCGCTCGGCAAATGGGGTTATTTTGGTTACCACCAAAAAAGGTAAAAATAACTCGCGTACTACCGTAAATTATAACGGACAGGCTGGTATCCAGTCGCCACATGTGGGTTATAAGCCTGTACATAGCTATGAAAATGCCATTTTGCGTAACGAGGCTATGGTTAACGCCGGTTTGCAGCCAATTTATAGTCCGCAGGATATCAGGAACTTTCAACAACAGGGCGATCAGCAATGGTTTTTGGATGCTATTTTAAAAGATTCGTGGCAGCAAAGTCATAACCTGAGCTTAACAGGCGGTAATGCTACCACCTCGTTCCTGGTATCGGCCGGGGTGACCGATCAGCGCAGCAATCTTGTTGGGCCTGACTATGGTTTAAGGCGTTATAACTACCGCATGAACTTAACCAGCAACTACGGTAAGTTAAAGCTCACAAGTATCCTTGCCTACTCGCGTTCTGAGATCAGAGAGCACTCCTACAATACAGGCACTTTAATTGTTGATGCAGGCCGTACCCCAACCTATTATAAAATTAAGGACGACCAGGGTCGATACCTCACCAATGATGTACTGACCGAATTTAACCCGTTGGGCATCCTGGAACAGGGCGGTTACCGTACTCACGACGATGACAACCTGCTGGGTAACTTAAATGCCGAACTATCGGTTACCAAAGATTTTAAACTGAAGGCTGTTTTTGGCGGCAGGTTATTGTCCGATCACCAGTTTACCCGCGTTAAGCAGGTGAATTTTTATCCATCCGGAACTTATGGGGCAGATCGTAACACTAATGATGATAATAACAAAACCTTGTTCACCAATACGCAGTTACTGGCCGAGTTTGCCAAAACTTTCAACAAATCGCACAATGTTGATGTATTGGTAGGTGTGGCTAACGAATCTACCACGGCTAAGCAAAACAGCATCCACCTTAAATATACCGATCCAGAGTTGGGAACACCAACTACCGGTACAATTATTGATCCGGCTACTTCATCAGCATCTAATAATGGGACTACCGAAACAAGTCTTAACTCGTTATTTGGCAGGGCAAACTATTCGTACCAAAACAAGTATTACGGTGAGTTTGATTTTCGTTTAGACGCTTCATCAAAATTTGCACCTCAAAACCGCGGTGCTTTCTTCCCGTCGGTATCGGGTGGCTACCGCCTTACCGAAGAGCGGTTTATGCAAAACTATCGTAACAATATCGGCGATCTGAAATTGCGTGCATCATACGGTATTTTGGGTAACCAAAGCGTTAGCGATTACCAGTACCTGCGCACTTACGGCCCCTTCCAAAATGCTTATGGCTTTAACAACTCGGGCGTGGGTGGCACGGCCATATCCTTTGCCAATCCCGATTTGCGCTGGGAACGTGCTGCAACACTCAATATCGGTGTTGATGCCGGTTTCCTGAAAAATAGTTTAACTGTAGCTATCGACTATTTTAATAAAACCACCCGCGATATCCTGCTGCCGCCTATTGTGCCGGGAACGTTTGGTGCCGGGTTGCCAAGCTACAATGCAGGTAAAGTACAAAACCACGGCTGGGAGCTAACAGTTAACTACTACCTCACTACGCAAAACTTTAAACACTCTTTTAGCTTCAACGTGGCCGACAGCAAAAACAAGGTGCTTTACCTTGAGGGTGGCGATCAGCTGAAAAGTTACGATGAGATGCAGGTGATCAATCGCGTAGGCTTGCCTATAGGCTCATATGTAGCTTTAAAACGTGATGGTTATTTTCAAAATCTTGACGATATTAAAAACGGCCCTAAGCCAACCGGTTTAACCGTATCTCCGGGCGACAACCGTTATGTGGATGTTAATGGCGACGGCGTAATTGATGATAACGACAAATTTGTTTTCGGTAGCCCGTTCCCCCGTTTAACTTTTGGGTTTACTTATAATGTAAGTTATAAGGGGTTTGATTTTAACCTGTTTTTACAAGGCGTTGGTAAACGCAGCATGTTTATCCGTGGTGAGCAGGTTGAACCTTTTCACGTAAACTATTCGCAGGTTATCTATCAGCACGAGCTTGATTTTTGGACACCTCAAAACCCGGATGCCCGTTTCCCGAGGCTTGCGGCCAGCGGCAGTCAATCAAACGAAAACAACTTCAGGCGTGGCTCAGATATGTATTTGTTTGATGGCAAGTATCTGCGCGTAAAGAATGTACAGGTAGGTTATACACTTCCCAATGCATGGGCAAAATTGCTGGGTTTACAAAAATTGAGGGCTTATGTATCAGGCCAAAACCTGCTTACGTTTTCGGGCGTGAAGTTTATCGACCCAGAATCGACAGAGTTTAACAGTAACCTGGGGGCCGGTGGCGCTAACAGCGCACGGTCTTACCCAACGCCCATTTACTACGGTTTTGGTTTAGATGTAACCCTATAATACTATCCATCATGAAAAAATATTCGACATATAAAACCGCCTTTTTAGTATTACTGGCCAGTTTATCGGCCTGTAAAAAACTCGATCTGGCGCCAACCAATAAGTTCACCGACAGCAATTTCTGGACAACCACCGAAAAGGCCGATGCGGTACTTAATACAGCCTATTCGCAAATGTTCAGCAACGACTATTTCTTTTATAATGAAGGAGCGTCGGATAATGCCTATAATGGTCGCGGAGATAACCAGGGTGCGGCCTCGCTTGCCGCAGGTACTTATGACCCATCATTGGGGCGCATCAAACAGGAGTGGGGTTTCCATTACAGCGGTATAAAAACCTGTAATATCTTTTTAGAGAATGTAGACAGGGTAACCGCTATGGATGCAACGCTGAAAGCCCGCATGAAAGCCGAAGCAAGGTTTATCCGTGCTTTCCATTACTTTATGCTTGAAACCTGGTGGGGCGATGTGCCTTTGTTTGATAAAGACATCAGCATTGACCAATCAAAAAGCATTGCCCGTACCCCGAAAGCACAGGTTGTTGATTTTGTGCTGAAAGAGCTTGATGCCGCCGCAACTGATTTACCGGTTAATACCGCTTATAAAGATGCCGACAGAGGTCGGATCACCAAAGGTGCTGCTATAGCCTTAAAAGCAAGAGTGCTGCTGTATGAAAGCCGTTGGCAAGACGTAGCTACCACCTGCGAAAAGTTGATGAATGATAACAGTAACGGTACCTACAGTCTTTTTCCATCATACGAGGGTTTGTTTTTACCACAAAATGAATATAACAGTGAGGTGATCTTCGATCTGGAGTTTGTTCCGGATGTGCGCACATACAGTAACTTTTTTGATATGGCCCCGCTTGCCGTTGGAGCTCGTTTAAATGCCCTTGCCCCAACCCAGGAACTGGTTGACAGCTACCTGATGGAAAACGGTAAAAAGATCACCGATGCGGGTTCCGGTTATGACGAAAACAATCCCTATGTAAACCGCGATCCAAGGCTTACTAATACGGTTGTGTACAATGGTTATAAATGGAAAAAGCCGGATAACAACGTTCAGGTTATTTATACCAAACCAGGCGATGATCCGGGCGCTACCAAGCCTGACGAATATGCACCGGGCAAAGTAAGCTCGCCTACTGCTTATTATACCCGTAAATATTACGACCCTGCATCTGCCGTGAATTTTCAATCAGCTTTAAACCTCATCCTTATCCGCTATGCCGATGTACTGCTCATGTATGCCGAGGCAAAAAATGAGCTTGGCCAGTTGGATGCCGGTGTTTGGGATAAAACCATCAAAGCGCTGCGCACCCGTGCCGGCTTTACCGATGCCCCTGCATTAAATTTCGCAGCCGGCAGCCAAACCGATTTAAGGGAGATAGTTCGTAACGAACGCCGCGTAGAATTGGCTATGGAAGGCCTGCGGGTGTTTGATATCCGCCGCTGGCACACTGCCGAAACTGTACTGAACGGTTGGGCTCACGGAGCCAAATATGGCCCTGCATCTGTTGATAATGGTTACATCAGGGCTAACCTGCGCACTTTTGACAAGGGGAAAAACTACCTCTGGCCAATCCCACGCGATGAGCGTGCCGTTGACCCTAACCTCACTCAAAACCCCGGCTGGTAAATCAATAATTATTTATAAAAAAGACATTATAATCAATTGCGATCATGAAAAATATTACATACTGCCTTATGGCAGGCATCATAACCATTTTAATGGTAACAGGCTGTAAAAAGGACAAAACCTTACAGCATACACAGGTATCGGCAGTAAATAACCTGTTTGCTCCTGCAAATAACAAATTCATCCAATTGGAGCCGGTAACCGGTTCTGCTACCTTTGAATGGGCCGAAGCGCATGCGGAAGATAATGGATTGGTTTTGTATGAAGTAGCTTTTGATAAAGAAAGTGGCGATTTTTCAAAACCGATCTACACCATTCCTTCAGATGCTAATGGTTTGTACAACAAACTGACCATCTCCTATAAAGACCTGAACAAAGTGGCCGATCTGGCCGGGATCCAGCCGCAGGCTACCGGTAAATTGAAATGGACTGTAATGTCGTCAAAAGGTATTAATGTGGTCAAAGCAACAGTATCAAGCATTATTGAAGTGCAACGTGCTGCAGGCTTTACCGATATTCCTGCTGATCTGTACCTGACCGGTTCTGCTACCGAGGGCGGCGAAGACTTAAGTAAGGCTGTGCACTTTAAGCAAACCGCCGCCGGTGTATTTGAAGCCTGGACATCATTAAAAGCGGGTACTTATCATTTTGCTGAGCGTAACACAGGCACGCCTGCTACCTATTCTATCGATGGCGTTAAACTTTTAAAAGATGGTAATACTACTGTAACCGGGGCAACCAAGGTTGAACGTATTGTGGTTGACTTTACTTCGGCCTCAGCCGCGATAACCGAAGTGACAGAAGTTGGTTTATGGTTTGCTGCCGATAATAAAGTTTGGTTTCCGATCCCTTACAAAGCAGGTGGTAAATGGGAAATTGATAATGCTTCTATCGTTTTCCACCAGGAGTCATGGGGTAGGGATGAGCGTTATAAATTCCGCTTTACGTTTAAAGACGCCGCAGGTAATAGCTCAATACAGTTTTATGGCAGCAAAAACTCAGATAATAGCCGCCCGGATGCTAATACGGCCAAATCATTCTGGTACATGGTGCCGGTTAACAATTCGCAGTATGATTTCTGCTTTAAGTTTACCGGGGCTGCCGATAATCACAATGCAGATATCGTGGTTGATTTTAGTGCTGATGCGGCTGCCTATACCCATAGTGTTACTGTAAAATAATTAATGATTAGCACCTGTCGCCTTACCGGCGGCAGGTTCACAATAAATATATTTTATGAAAAATAAAGTATTCAGAAAATTAGCTGCCATTGCCCTCACAGGAGGGCTGGTAGCAAGCTTTTCATCGTGTCTAAAGGATAAACCTTTCCCACTGTATGGCAACAAGGCCTCGGCAAAGGTGGAATATAAATACGCTGAAACAGCCGACTCCTTACAGGAAAAAACATATACCACATTTCTATCGGCAAACGGAAGTTATTTTGTGGCTAACAATGCCGGCAGTACTACTTTTAATTACTGGCCAAATGCCCATACGCTTGATGTTTTTACGGATGCCTATCTGCGTAGCAAAAATGATATTTACAAGCAAAGGATGAGCTCGCTTTTAGCCGGGATAAAAACCACTAACGGTGGTCTTTCCAATAATTTTTATGATGATATGGAATGGTTGTCGTTGGCTGTGCTGAGGGCTAATAGTGCCACAAATGATGCCGCTTATTTAACCGCAGCGCATACGCTTTGGGCAGATATCCAAACCGGCGAAAACAATAACCAGGGAGGTGGTATAGCCTGGCGCAAAAATCAGCTGGATTATAAAAATACACCAGCCAACGCTCCGGCCATCATTTTTGCTGCACGTTTATATGCGCTGGAAAAAAATGAGGCCGACCTCGCGACAGCAAAACGCCTGTACACCTGGCTAAAGAAAACCCTGCTTGATCCATCTGGCATTATCTGGGATGGTATAAACGCCAATGGCGATGGGCAAATCAGCAAATGGAAGTTCACTTACAACCAGGGGGTATTTATTGGTGCTGCTTTGGAGCTTTATCACGTCACCAAAGATGCCGCCTACCTTACAGATGCTGTAAATACAGCTAATGCAACCATTAATGACACCGATATTTCGCCGGGCGGAATCCTGAAGTCGGAAGGGCAGGGCGATGGTGGTTTATTTAAAGGGATCCTGATCAGGTATCTGACATTATTGGCCCTTGATCCGGATGTTGCTGAAACAGATAAAAGTAAGTTTATCAGCTTCCTGAAATTTAATGCCGAAACACTCTACACGGCGGGGATCGAACGGCCATCGCTGATGATAAGTCCCGATTGGAAAAAACAACCATCTGGTACAACCGATTTAACTACGCAACTAAGCGGTGTAATGATGGTTGAAGCTGCCGCAACGCTGAAAGCTGCAGGCAAATTTTAAAAAACGGTTTTGTAACAATAAAAGCCATAAAAGTAGTTGAATACTTTTATGGCTTATTTTAGTATTTAAATTATACCTGTCTCAAATACAATTATCTATGAAAATTAAACTTATCGTCCTGCTTTGTATTATCACAGCTTTTAGTACGAGAGCCCAAACACCTAACTACAAGGAGCGGATAAAGATCATCAATCAAAACATCAACGCCTATTTTGCTGATACAAAAAGCGGCCTGTATCTCGAAACTACTGATTCTGCCGAGAATAAAGGCAACCATTCGTTTTTATGGCCGCTTTGTGCTTTAGTACAGGCTGCTAATGAGATGGAAGTGCTTGAACCTTCAAAGCAATATCTTAAACCGGTTATGATTGCTATTCAGCAGTATTATTCTCCTCGCTCACCCGCCCCGGCTTACCAGGCCATGGTAGCAAAAGAAAAACAGGATTCACGGTTTTATGATGATAACGAGTGGGTAGCTATCGCTTTAATGGATGCCTATAACCGTACCCATAATAAGCAATATCTGGAAACCTCAAAAATGATCTATCGGTTTTTATTAACCGGTTATACCAATGAAGCAGGCGGCGGTTTTTATTGGGAAGAGGGTAATCTGAAAAGTAAAAACACCTGCTCAAATGGTCCGGGGATATTAGTGGCTTTACAGTTATATAAAGCGACAGGGCGCAAACAATATCTGGACACCGCATTGCTGGCCTATAACTGGACAAATAAAAACTTACAGGCACCATCAGGATTGTTTTATGATAATATTAAGGTGCCGTCGTTAAAGATTGATTCAGCTATTTATACCTATAATGCAGGCACAATGCTGCAAGCCAATGTGCTGCTTTATAACATCACCCACGACAAAAAATATTTGATTGAAGCCCGCCGCATCGCCAAAGCTTCTGAACAATATTTTTACCGCAACAACAGGTTGCCGGGCAACTACTGGTTCAATGCTGTTTTACTTCGCGGTTACCAGGAACTATACCGTGTTGATAAGGACAAAAAGCAATTCCGGTTTTTTGTTGACGACGCCAACCGCACCTGGCAGCAGGAACGGGATGATAAAAACCTGCTTGGCCCTCATCGTATCAAAAGCCTGATTGACCAGGCAGCTATGATTGAAATTTATGCGAGGTTGGAGGAGATGGGAGGGTAAAAGAATGTCATTGCGTGCGTAGCGCGGCGATCTCGCAGCCATACGGAGCGGATGCGCTTGTGTGCAATTTCCACGCTACGCTTGCAATGATATTTTTATCTTTTTAATAAACCTTCCTCACCTGTAGCCCATTTAGTATCGCCTGCCCGGTTATTGTTTTAAAGCTGATCGTAATCCCATCACCACCAACACTAACCGGAATTTTAGTTGAATAAGCCTTCAGCGGTTCAAGGTAATTGCTGTTGCTTAGCCCTTCAATAACGGTTTGTCCGTTGATGAGCACATCAAAGCTCCGCGCCGCAGCGGTTTGTTTTTGGGTTGAATTATTGAGGTTATAAACCAACTGCGGCGAATTATCATTAGTAGTTAGCTCAGCAAAATGTAGAGTAACTTCATATTTACCGGCAGGTACATCCAGTTTAAAATCACTTAAACCTACGCGTTGTGTTTGATAAATGGGATCGTAATTGGTTTCGAGAATGTTTTTGTTTGAGCCATAAGGCAATTGACCGTTTTTACCGAGAGTAAATATCTCACCGCCTACATAGCCCCAGCTGCCTTTAGTATAGGGTTGCTCCGGTACCCAAACCTGGTGCAGCTTATCATCAACCAATTGTCGCCTGTCACCAAGGCTCACGTTAAGCTCGGTAAATGGTGTTTGCAGATTGTTCAGATCATGCGGGATGAGGTTAAAATCAACCGCCATAAAATCTTCCTGAATATCACCTTCGCCGGCTGTTGCTTTAAGTGTGTTTTTGCCTGATGTAAAAGGAACAGTAAAAGTGGCCATGCCATCCTGAACGGTTTTACTTTCCTGCAGCTTACCATTGAGCCATAGTTTTACCTGCGGCTGGTTGCTGTACACATTTACCGGTTGTAAACAAACATTGTTTTCATCAGCGTTACCGGCTTTGAGTGCGCTTGTGCCTATTTTGATAAAAGGTTGTCTGAGCAAATTAGCCTGGTAAAAAAAGTATGCTTCTTTAGGCTGGCGATCATTAGTTAACAAACCTTTGGTATTGATATGCGGTGTAGCTTCCTGCCTTTGTTCGGCATTAAAATCAACAAGGTTCCAGATAGCACCGCCGGCTACAAATGGCAGCTTATTGATACGTTCGAGATAGTACCGGTGATACTTTACTTCGTACTCAACAGTTTTGTCAAAGCGCTCCGGATCGACGCTGTGCAGGCGGCTATCGGCATCGGCCCCAAACTCGGTGATGATCATAGGTTTGGTTGGCAGCATCTGGTGGTGTTTCTCCAAAAACTTATCCAGTCCGGCAAAATCTTTAGCATACCAGCCGTAGTACAGGTTCCAGCCAACAATTTGCGGCACAGCAGCTAAGCCTGTATTATAATACCTGTCGAAATCGCCATGGCAGGGGATCATGGTATAACGCGACGGATCTTCCTTACGGGTGAGGCTATCTATTTGTTTGGCCAGGTTAACCAGGTTCACAAAATATTTCTTCTGTTCATCCGATCCTGATTTATATCGCGGAACGATCTCTACCTCGTTCATATAAGCCCATATGATGATGCTTGGATGATTAAAATTCTGGTGGATCATTTCCAACTGCATGTGTTTGGCATTGTCGGCAAAGGCAGCGGTTTCGGTGATCCGGTTAACCTCGGGAGTTTCTACCGATGCCAGGATTCCCAACCTGTCGCAAGCCTCCAATACTGATGGATCCTGCGGATAATGTGCTATGCGGATAAAATTTGCGCCCATCGCTTTCAGTAATTCCATATCATGGATATTAATGGCATCGGGTATGGCATTAGCCATTCCCTGGAAGTCCTGGTGACGGTTAGTACCTATCAGCTTAACCGGGTTCCCGTTTAAAAAGAACCCTTTATCGGCATCAAAACTAAACCACCTAAAACCAAACGCACTGCTGCTTCCATCCAGTTGCTGCCCGCTTGAAGCATCAATGATCTTTGAAACCACATGATACAAATAAGGCGCTTCCGGCGACCATAAATGCGGATTGGCGACTATTTGCTTCTGGCTAAACGCAATCTTAGCACCGGCAGTTAAACCAAGCGCACTTTGTATTTTTGCGACAACTTTACCATCAGCATCAACTAATTCACTTATAACCTTAACTTTAGTTTTTTTTGCTGACAGATTATTTACAGTCCCTTCAATCAGCAATTCCCCTTTTTGAGCACTTACTGAAGGCGTTTTTATTCGGATACCGGGCGAAGCCAGTTCATTATCAAATGCTATCTGGTTTGAGGCCACGATATATACATCGCGGTAAACACCTCCGTAAAAGGTAAAATCTGCATCAAGCGGCGGAATATCTTCGTTGTGGCTATTATCCAGTTTTACCATGATTTCGTTTGCCGTTAAGCTATCTTTTGCAAAAGGCTTTAAATATGTATTAACAGGGATATTGAACGCAGTGTAACCGCCGGTATGCTTACCGGCAAGCTTACCGTTTACATATACTTCGGCTACTTCATTGGCCCCTTCAAAAAAGAGAGAAAGCTGCTTATCCTTCCATTGTGCGGGTAGGTAGATGGTCTTTTTATACCAACCTATGCCACGGTAATATCCAGGTTCGTCGTCGTTAGCATCGGTAGTGTTCCAACTGTGCGGCAAACTGATCTTTTGCCAGGCCGATGCATCCGTTGTTGCAGCGGGCAAACCGGCAATATCTCCTTTATGGAAGGCCCAGTTGGTATTGATACTTTGTTTAATAGTAGTTTGCGCGAAAATTAAAGTGCTGAAAAGGCACAGGATAAGGGAAACAGTGATTTTTTTGAGCATCTGGCAGATCGGTTTTAAAAGGTAGCGGCTAAAATAGGGGTAATTTTCAAAAAAGATGGTTCACAAATCGGTTACAAAACCGGCAACACTACCATCATTCAAATAAATTCATAAATTTATCATGTGCAAGATTACCTTTTATTCATAGATACCGAAACTTCCGGCCTGCCCAAAAAGTGGGACCTGCCTTATTGCGACAACGACAACTGGCCTTATGCGCTGCAGGTGTCATGGATAGTTTATACCAGTGATATGGTTGAAGTAAAGCGTGAAGATCATTATATTAAAGACAATGACTTTACCATAAGCCCAAAAGCGTTTGCTGTTCATGGCCTTACCCAGGAGTATTTGGTTGAGCACGGCGAATGGCGCAAGGATGTAATGACCATGCTGGCCAACGACCTGCAGGAATATCAACCACTGGTAATAGGTCATTTTATTGAACTCGACCTGAACGTTGCAGGCGTTGAATTTTACCGCACAGGCATCACTAATCCGCTTCAAAATTTAAAAACCTTTTGTACCATGCTGGCTACTACCAAATGGGTACAAAATCCGCAAACCAAATATTTAAGGTTAAACCAGCTGTACGAAGTACTGTTTAACAAAACCTTAGACCGGCAGCATAACGCACTTGAAGATGCAGAGGCTACTGCCGAATGCTTCTTTGAGATGCTGAAACGCGGCGATATTACCGACGACAGTGTACAGCACCAGGAGGTTTACCTGCAAAAAATCCGGTCCGAAAAAAAATACCTTTTGCCTGCAGCCATCGTTTTAATTTTGATCATCATCATAGCTTTTTGGTTATATGGTTCAACGTCTTGAATTTTTAAGTAAAGTAGCCCCTTTTAACCTGCTTCCTGCCGATGTATTGGAACAGGTCGCCGATCAGTTGCAGGAGATCCGTTATAGTAAAGACACGGTTATTTACCAACAGGAAGTAACCAAAATGCGCGGTGTAGATATCATTGCCGAGGGCGAATACGAATCCTTCTTTTACGATAGCCAGCAAAATAAACGCCTGTTGGAGCATCATCATCCGGGCTATTGTTATGGAGGCATTTCGGTATTGCTTAACCGTAAGCAATCTATCCGTACAGTGATCGCCAAGAAAGGGACGACTGTATTTTTTTTACATCGCAAGGATTTCCGGTCGTTATGCAAAGCCTACGAGGACTTTGTACAATATTTTACTGCTGATTTTGGCAAACGCATGCTTAATGATGAGTTTGCCCATTTTTATAAACGCCCGGCAACTTTTGAAGAAAGCTATATAGCTTCCGAACAATTGTACTCCCGTAAAATTGAAAGCATTGAATACCGGGAGATAGTTTCCTGCCCGCAAAGCACCCCGGTTTACGAAACAGCCCGGTTAATGGCGAAACATAAGGTAAGCTGCATTTTTATCCGTAATGAACAAGCCAAAATTGTAGGCTATGTAACTGATATTACCCTGCGTGATAATGTGGTTGCCAAACAGGCGGATACAGCCCAGCCGGTTGGCAACATTATGGACAACCCCATCGTTTGCATCAGCACAAATGCTTATGTATATGAAGCCATTTTGATGATGTTCCGCACCAAAACCCGGTACCTGCTCATCAAAAACGGCGATGAATTTGTAGGCAGCATCAGCAGGAATAAGCTCCTGGCCGAGCAGGCGCAATCGCCGCTGGTATTTATTCAATCGGTAAAACAGGCTATATCGGTACAGGAGCTTAAACGCAAATGGGAATCGGTGCCGCAAATGGTAACACAATTGCTCGGTCGTGGTGTAAACGCCGAAATCGTGAACCAGGTGATCACCACCATTGCCGATACCATTGCCATAAAGGTAATTGAAAGCGTTATTACAACCATGGGACAGCCACCTGCTAAATTTGTTTTTATGGTACTTGGCAGTGAAGGCCGTAAAGAACAAACCTTTAAAACCGACCAGGATAACGCCATTATTTATGAAGATAAGGCCAATGAGCACCGCGAAGAAGTCCGTGAGTATTTCCTGAGTTTTGCCCAACAGGTATCCGAAAAGCTTGACCACATAGGCTTCAGTTTTTGTACAGGTGGCTACATGGCTCAAAACCCCAAGTGGACACATTCACTATCACACTGGAAACGTAATTACGAAAGCTGGATGACCGAAGCTGTACCCGAAACAGTGATCCAGTTCTCTACCTTTTTCGATTGCCGTTACCTGTATGGTGAAGCCAGCATTATGGACGAGCTAAAAGAGTTTCTGGACGAGGAACTGCAAAAACCATTGGGTAAGATCTTCTTCCACATGGCTAAAAATGCTTTGCAATATGAACCGCCGCTCACCTTTTTCAAAAACATCAAAACTTTTACCAAAGGTAGCCAGGAAGTTTTCGATATTAAAAAATCAATGACGCCAATTGTTGACCTGGTGCGGATGTATGCCCTGCGTCACCGCATTTTTGAAGTTAATACCGGCGAGCGCTTGAAGGCGCTGAAAGAGAAAGACGTATTCAATGAAAAAGAGGTTCACGAGCTGATCCAGTCGTACTATTTTTTAATGGGCCTGCGCCTTCGCAACCAGGCTTCCCAAATTATCCAGGACCGCACGGAACCTGATAATTATATCGACCCAGATAAACTCACCAAAATTGAAAAGGTAGCCCTAAAAGAAATATTTAGGACTATAGATAACTTTCAAACAAGGATAAAAGTAGAGTTTACTAATAATTTGTTTGGATAGGGTGTATTATAAATAAACCCTTTTAATCAAAAAAAACATATCATAGCGAGCGAAGTGGGGCAATCGCATACTATACAGAGCCTGCCTGCATAGCATGCGGTTGTTTCGTCATTCCTCTTCGCAATGAGACTTTTTTATTTTAAGGCGCTATCAAAGTCTTCCTCACTACAGTATGCGCACTAAAATATCCTAAGGCCCCACCTTTAATATTGGTTAGCGGATTTGCCGGAGCTGCATTATTGCCATCGCCGTTGGCACTGTTACTAAGGCTGTAAAAATATTTGTAAACGGCCTGGTCAATGCTCATCATCTCGATAGTTACCTCATTGCCCGGGCGGATATCGCGTGCCGGGTTATCGTTACTGTTGTCAAACCGGAGGTTGCTGTTCACTTCCTGCCCGTTGGTAAATTCATCATCTTCCAGCATAATTGTTTCTTCTTTGCGGCCGTTTACATATTGTACAAAGCGGTAATAGTTTTTGGTAGCTATAGGGTCGTCATACCGCACGGTAACATATTTACGCGGGGTGCCGTCCTTATTATTATTAAGCTCGTCTTTAACCAAATAAATACTATCTAACGGCACAGTTGGGTGCATTAAACAGCTTGAGGTAAACGTTTTGCCATCAATACGCACATTAAGGTAATACGTATGACCGGGTGTGCCTGTCATTGTGCTGTTTTGGTAAATGCCGGTGCTTGTAGCAGTAAGCGGGTAAACATTATTGTTATCATCGGTCATGGTAACGGTGGCCCCGCTTAATCCAACAAAATCGTTGTTGTCGGTAAAGTTTTTGGTTTGGCTGAGCAATACTTTACAGCCGCCGGCTGCATCGGTCAATACGCCCTCCACAACATATTGTGGGGTGGTGTCTTTGAGTTTTAGGTCGATGGCCTTTTCGCAACTGCTTAGGGCCGCTGCAAACAGGGTAATGGTTATATATTTTATAGTGTTTTTCATCGGCTTAAAATTTAAAGTTATAGGTAACCGAAGGTACAAAGGTGAATAAAGTGGTGCGCACTGCTTCGGTACGGCTTGCATCAGTCTTGTTATCGCGGAAAAATATGCGGTATGCGTTGGGGTTGCCGTAAGCATTGTAAAGGCTAAATGTTAAATCAGACTGGAACTTCGCTGTTTTTTTGAGCTGTTTTGTAGCACCCAGGTCCAGGCGGTGATAAGCAGGCATCCTGTCGGCATTGCGGTTGGTATAGTAGTAATAAGTTACGCCATCAACCTGGTATTTGCCGCTCGGGAAGGTTACAGCATCACCGGTGTAGTAAACAAAATTGGCCGAGAAGGTCCATTTGTCGCTTGCTTTGTAAATAGCTACAATGGCTATGTCATGAGTGCGGTCCTGCCGGGCGTTATACCATTGGTTATTATTGATGCCATCAATCATCCGTTCAGATTTTGACAGCGTATAGCTGATCCAGCCGTTAAGCCTGCCGGTCTTCTTCTTCAGCAAAAACTCAGTACCGTAGGCGCGACCTTTGCCGTAAAGTAATTGCGTTTCAATGGGCTGGTTGGTGAACACGTTGGCGCCGTTGCGGTAATCAATCTGGTTTTGAAGCTTTTTGTAATAACTTTCAACCGTAAACTCATAATTATGATCGTTGAAATCCTTATAGTAGCCTACCGAAAACTGATCGGCCAGTTCTGGTTTGATGATATTGGTACTTGCTACCCATTTATCTGTTGGCGAGCCTGAATTAGAGTTGGAGATCAAATGGAGGTTTTGCGCGTTGCGGGCATATGACGCCTTGATAGAACTTACGTCATTTAACTGAAATGCCGCAGCAACACGGGGCTCCAGATTAACATAGGTTTTAACCTCCTGCCCGGAAGTGTAATGTTTTGAGCCTACGATGTTGCCATCGGTATCAATATCATAATAATCGCCCGAACCCAGTATGGTAAAGGCCGAAAGCCGTACGCCGTAGGTTAAGGTAAAGCGGTCGGTCGCTTTCCAGCTGTTGGTAACATAGGCAGCATTTTCAAGGGCATACCTGTTTTGCAGGCTTTGAGATATTACCCCCGAGTTACCTGTGGCCGAAATTTCGCCCGGCTTAATAGTGTGATAAATGCTGTTTACACCAAAACTGATGGTGTTTTTGCTTCCGGCATACCATTGCATGTCTTCCTTAAAGTTAAAGTCGCGGATTTGTGAATAGATATTGTATTCGTTTACATCCTGCTTAATATTAAGCTTATAGTCGTAATTGCTGTAGATGAGTGAGGTATTTGAAAACAGCTGACTGTTAAAAATGTGGTTCCAACGGAGGGTGGCCGTAGTATTGCCCCAGTTAATGCCGGCTATATCAGCAGCTTTTAACACATCTTTACCAAAATATCCCGAAATAAACAAACGGTCTTTA
The DNA here is from genome assembly GCF_047324315.1 of Mucilaginibacter sp. Mucisp86. Taxonomy (NCBI): domain Bacteria; kingdom Pseudomonadati; phylum Bacteroidota; class Sphingobacteriia; order Sphingobacteriales; family Sphingobacteriaceae; genus Mucilaginibacter; species Mucilaginibacter sp. Mucisp86. Next base: position 515,389 of record NZ_CP168503.1, on the reverse strand, counting down.
TCTCCTAAAACATAGTTGGCCTTGGCATTAAGGTCATAAAAATAAAGCTGGCTTTTTTTAGCGATACTGTCTTTTGAAAGCGCTAAGAATGCATCGGCATAAGTACGCCGTGCAGAGATCAGGAAGGACGATTTGCCCTTTTGAATAGGGCCCTCCACATTTACCCTGGCTGCAATGAGACCAATACCGCCACTCACCCCGAATTTTTGGTTGTTGCCATCATTCATTTTAACATCCAAAACCGACGATAACCGGCCACCATATTGCGCAGGCATATCGCCCTTGTAAATATTCATGTTTTTGATGGCATCGGAGTTAAAGGTAGAGAAGAAACCCAGCAAGTGTGATGCGTTGTATACCGGTGCTTCATCCAACAAGATCAGGTTTTGATCGGTAGCGCCGCCGCGTACAAAAAAGCCACCACTGCCTTCCCCTGCCGATTTAATACCTGGCAATAGTTGAATGGTTTTAATCACATCGCGCTCACCAAGTAACACCGGGATGTTTTTAGTTTCCTGGATACTGAGGTGCTCGACGCCCATTTGGGGGCTGGCCAGATCGCGGGCGCCTGCAGGTGCCGCTTTGATGGTTACTTCCTGCAACAACTGGGAATTATCTTCGAGGGCAATATCCAGCTTAAGATTAGCATGAAGTGATATGGGCATCACAATAGTTTTTTGCCCCATGGCACTAACCGAAAGTTCGTGACTGCCGGCAGGCAGTGTGAGCGAATAAAAGCCGTACTCGTTACTGGATGTACCTGTGTTTGCGCCTGAAACCCGGATATTTGCGCCGATGATCGTTTCGCCGGTTTGTTTTGATTTAATGGTGCCGCTTACGGTATATTTTCCGTCTGCCGGGGCGGCTACCTGCTTTTTTGCTTTACTCGCATCATATTTAATCAGTACCTCGTTATCGAGCACCGTAAAACTAAAGGGATGCGGAGCAAGTGCATTGCGCAATACATTGCCCAATAGCTGTTTTTGAGCGTTAATGCTGATTTTTGCAGAGCTTTTTGCAACCGTTTCATTATAGGTAAACCTTACCCCGCTGGCGGCGGTGATCTTATCTAAAACCTGCTTAAGCGGTTCGTTATTTATAGTTATAGTAACGGGTTTATCTAAAGGGCCCTGGGCCTGTGCTTTGGCTATCGTCAAAAATAACAACATGCAAAGTGCCGTTCGGAGGAGTATTCGCGTTATTTCGCAAATCAGCATGGGTATCCATGCCGGTCTGTTAGTTTTCATAAATGCTTTAAATTGTTGATGTGGTTAGTTTTCCTTTTGGGAGATGTTTTGAAAAAAGGTTAATTGTTGGATGGTAAAGGTTGCAGATAGTAACCGTTATTGAGCTTGTTCCAGCGGAGGTCCATTACGGCACAAAGTTTATCAAGTGTTTTGTCTACCGGTTCATTTGTATTGATATGCCCGTAAAATCCTTTTTGAGCAATACCCAGAGCAAGATTTATGCTGATGCCGTATTGGTTGGCCAGGTCATCGGCAACAGTTTGCAGCGAGGCCCCATCATAACTGAACAAGCCGGTACGTTGCGAAAGAAATTTTGAAGCGTTGGGGTAATTTTCTTTAATCAACGATCTGTCGGTTTTGTTGTATACCGCCCGTTGGTTGAGCACCATGATAGCCTGCTTGCTTTTGGGCAGGTTATGCTCCTGTACGGCTACTTTTCCGCTGATCACTGTTACTTCTGATATAATCTGGTCGGGGTAGGCTTTAACGTTGAAGCTGGTGCCTAGCACTACGGTTTTAAGCTGGCCCGATTGGATCACAAAAGGATGGTTCTCATCATGAACAACATCAAAAAATGCTTCACCCTCAAGTTTTACCAAACGTTCTTTAGCCCTGAACTTGTCGGGGTAGCTAATGTGGCTGCCGGGGCTAAGCCAGATCCGGGTGCCATCGGGCAAACTGAGCTGCCGGTGTTTGCCCGGGGCGGTTACCAACTCAACCTGTTTGGCAGGATCAATAGCCTCCAAAACCTCATTTTTGTAAAGTGCCGCAAACGTAATCAGTAATACCACAGCTGCAGCAGCAGCAATGCTTCGCCATAGAGTAATCACCTTATGCGCAGGTTTTTCCGGTGTTCCCATTTCTGTGGTTATCTTACTTAAAATACTTTCCCGCAGCTGTTCGGGAGTTTGATATTTTGAGGCGGATAACAAAACTTCCTCATCGCTAAAGTTGGCATACCAGGCGTCAAGCCAGATTTTTTCGTCCGGACTGATGGTGCCCTGCATTAACTTATGAGCAAGCTCCTTTACGTTGTAGGTGTTGTTTTTCATTGTGACTGATCTTTCAACCTTTTGCACATATAGTCAGCAAAGGATTGGGATACCCTTAGTGGAAAATGAAAAATATTTTTATAATGGTGTTTTTCTTTTTCGATTGAAACATGAGTAAGCTATACTGGCCGAAAAATCATTAATTTTAGCTAAGCCAAATAAAAGCCAATCAAATGAGAAAAGTAATTTACGGTATCAACCTGAGCTTGGATGGATGCTGCGACCATATCAAATTTAGCGGTGGCAGGGATATATTAGAATATTTTACCCGGCTTATGGATGGCGTAGACCTGATTGTATATGGTTCCTTATTGGCCGGATACTGTAAAGGACCCTAACTCAACCAAAGAGGAAAGAGAGTTTGCACAGGCATTTGATGGTATTCAAAAACTCGTTTTTTCGCGGACATTAACCATTGCCGAAGATAAAAACACCAGGGTTACAAATGCAGATCTCAGTGGCGAAATCCTTAAACTGAAACAACAACCGGGCGGTAATATTTCGATAGGAGGCGTAAACCTGCCCTTACAAATGATAGAGCTTGGTTTGGTTGATGAATTCCACTATGTTATACATCCTGTAATTGTAGGCGAAGGAAGAAGCCTGCTGGAAGCGGCAGGTTTAAAAGAAAATTTAGGGCTAAAGCTAATCGGCTCAAGGATACTTGAATCGGGCTGCGTTGCGCTTCATTATGTTAAAAATTGAAACATATATTAGCTAAGCAGCAAAATTAACACCGGTAAAGAAACTCCAAGCGACTGCCTGAGCGAACTTAAAGCCTTAGACATATGCGCCTCAACAGTTTTTTGTGAAATATCAAGTTCTGTCGCTATTTCGGCGTAGGTTTTATTTTCATCACGGCTAAGCAGGAATACAATTCGGCATTTTTCGGGCAACAGGCTGATACTGTGGTCAAGCCGTTCCCGTAACTCCTTTTCTTCCAGCCACAGAATGGTACTATTCTCCGTTTCCGAAGAAGTGAAAGCAAGCTCATCTAAATGCTGTTGTTTCCTGTATTGGCGATCAAGATGGTTAATCACCTTGTATTTAACGGCAACCGAAAGATAAGTTGCCACGGTATGGGTTAATTTAAGGCTTGCGCGGCGTTGCCAGATACTTAAAAATACTTCCTGAACCACCTCTTCGGCCTCGTGCTCATCGTCCAAACGGTGGTAAGCTGCCGCAAAGGTTTTGTCCCAATACCTGTTATACAGCTCGGTAAAGGCATCGCGGTTATCGAGGGCCATCAGTTGCAATAACTGTTCGTCGTTATGGGTGATATGCTGATTTGGTGCAGGCATTCTTTATCTGCAAGGCTAAGTTAAAGAATGTACAAAAAATAATTTTTGCACTTGTTTAACATGTTTTAACAGTTTGCAAGTTTAGAGTTTTATCCGCGGATAAAGTTACAATGCCTTTGATATTTATATATTGCCCCTAAAACAAAAAAGCCACCCCGTAAAACCGGGGCAGCTGAAGCTATGAGATCTGTCAGTTAATAGTTTTAAAATGTAAAGCCTATTCTTGCAAAAAGACGGCGGCCATTTTCGCCCATTTGCACGGCATCAAACGGGCCTGATGGTTCGTTGTTATAAGCCCATCCCTTAGCTCCCTTTACATAAGCCAAATCGGGGTGTACGTTAAAAATGTTATCGGCACCGATAGATACACGAACCGATTTAGCCACTTTATATGCAAAATACAAGTCGCTCACTACTTTGCCGCTGTAGATATACTGATCGGGTAGCTGCGCCGAACCATCATCAGTTGGTACAGTAGGGGTAAGGGTTGTACCGTCGCCATAGCCATCAATCACAACTTTACCAAAGTAGGTAAAGCGAGTGCCTACGGTAAAGCTTTTGTGGCTAAATTCAGGGTTTAGGCTAAGCTTTTGAGGCGGGGCAGATGCCAGGATAAATTTCTTTTCGCGTTCGCTCAAAAAAGTTTCGCGCAATGCGGGGGTAGTACCTAAAATAGGCGGATAGTTTACTTTATCAATTTTCATGGTTTGAAAATTACCGGTAAATAACACCCTGAATCTGTTAGCGCCAATGGTTTTATTGTAGTCAATAACTACGTCAAGCCCTTTGTTGGTGGTATTTACGGCATTGGCAAAAAATTGAGCAGAACTTACATGCAGGTTTTTAAGGGCGTTGGTAAATGTAGGGTCGAGGGTATCGTCATCGGCACTAAACTGGCCTGAAAGTACTACGCGGTCGTTAACTTTAATATAGTATCCGTCAACAGTAAAGCTTAACTCAGGCAGTGGCTTAAAGGTAAAGCCCAAACCGGCATTTTTTGATTTTTCCTGTTTAAGGTTAGGGATGCCTGCCGCCTTGGTTATAGGGCTGTAGTTGGGGGCTATTTTAACTTCAGATATCACAGTGCCCTGTACGTTGGTAAAAGTTGAACTGTAATTGATTTGCTGTAATGATGGCGCGCGGAAACCGGTACCTAACGAGCCGCGGATGTTAAAGTTATCGGTGATTTTGTAACGTGTGGCCAGTTTGGTATTAAAGTTTGAGCCGAAATCGCTGTAATGCTCGTACCGGTTGGCAAAGTCAATCAGCCATTGTTTGGTGATATCGCCCTCGAGATCAACATACACACCTTCAACCGAGCGATGGGCATTTACTACATCGCTGGGTTGGTAGCCGGGGAATCCCTGTGAGCCTGCCGCTTTTACGCCGGTTGGATCATAGTTTTTGTAGGATGCCTCTTCGCCCGAAAAGATCTTGTAGCGTTCGTAACGGTATTCGCCACCGAAGCCGAGGTTAAGCCCCTGCATTACATTGCCAAAATGCTTGTTGATGTTAAGGTTGCTGGTGTTCTGCAAAAACTCCGACCCGCCATCGTCAAAATTGGTTTTATCGGTCCCTAAAGAGGCATTGAATGTTTTGTAACCAAAAAAATGGAACTTGTTGTTGCCAATGTTATTGCTCAGGTCCCAATCCCAGGCATCGCCTAAAGTACCTTTAGCGCCAACTGCTACAGCTATATCGGTATTGTGGGTGCGGATGATAGGGTTATAATAGGATTCGCCGTCGGGAGTAGTAAAAATAATGCCGCTAACCGGGATTATATTACCGCTGTTGTCTGTCGGGAAACGTTCGGGGCGACCGGAGAAATTACGGGTGAATGCATAATCATCAGATGCTTTATAGCTGTAACCACCAAAGCTGTATAAAGTTGTACGGGTGCCTGCAAGCGGCGATTCATGATTGAAAAAGAAAGTACCGCTTTCGGCAGAGCCATCGCCATTGGCGCGCCTGTAAGGGTTTATAGGCAAGGCCTTAGGGTTTGATGTGGTAGTGTCATGCGTTTGGCGGAAGGTTTTGCCATTTTTAGCATAATCACCGGTGAAATTGATGAAACCACCATTTTTACCTAAGGCTAAGCCGTAGTTGGCATCAATGGTGATACCGTTACCATCAATGGCGCCGCCATGCGGGTATTGTGAAGCTACCACACTTTTGCCGCTGTTAAAGGCAGGGTCATAATATCCTGAATAACCAACATTGGCATTAAATACGCCGGTAGTTTTCTTTAACACCAGGTTAATAACACCAGCAATAGCATCAGAGCCGTATTGGGCCGAAGCGCCATCACGAAGGATCTCGATCCTGTCGATAGATGCGGTTGGGATAGAACTCAGATCGACACCTGAGTTACCGCGCCCACGGGTACCAAATACAGAAACGAAAGCCGTGGAGTGGCGGCGTTTGCCATTTACTAAAACCAGGGTTTGATCGGGGCCTAAGCCGCGCAATGTACCCAATTCAACGTGGTCGGCACCATCCGAGCCCGATTGTTTATTGTAGTTAAATGACGGAGCTGAGTAATTAAGGATATCGGTAATATCCATACGGCCGGTAACAGAAGCGGCTTTGCCTACATTAACGATATCAACAGGAACTGCAGTTTCCAGCTTTACCCGCCCGGCCGACCGCGTACCTATTAATACTACTTCGTTTAACTGGGCTACGTCGCTTATCAAAGTAATATCAATTTTGCTGCGCCCGCTGATGGCTACCGTCAAGGTTTTATAGCCTGTGTAGCTTATGACCAGATCATCGGTTGCCGCCGCAGAAATAGAGAATATTCCTTTAGCATTGGTGCTTGTGCCTAAATTGCTCCCTTTAATGTGTACTGATACGCCGGGCATCGGCGCGCTGTTTGCCGCGTCGGTAATGGTTCCGGTTATAGTTTTCTTTTGTGCTAACACCAATAGGGGAGTTATGGTTAGCATAATAAGGATAAATAGTAAAATTTTCTTCATAAAACGGAGGTTTTGGCTGAATTGATAATGTTTATTTTAATGTAAGTTAATAATTATTAAACAATTTTCAATGCTGTATTGATTTTATTTGAAAATTCGTATTTTTAATTTATGTTTTTTATGGAATAAGGTAAAATATTAATGTATTTGTCTGTTTTTTATTTAATTATTTTAAATAATAGTAAAAAAGCCAATTATTAAAGAGGATTAATCTTTAATAATTGGCTTTTATGGGATTTAAAAAATAAATGGAATGCCCTTTTGCTGTTGTTTTTTAATTAAACAACTTTTTCTGGCTCGGTAACTTTCGCTTTTTTAGGCGCAGCGACTTTTGCAGGGGCAGCTTTTTTCTCTTTTTTTACTTTTGGCTCAGCAGGTGCAGCATGTACTTCAGGGCTTAATTTACCCGCCAATGTTTTTGCCAGGTTTTTTGCAGCTTTGTCGATAGCTTTTTTAGCCTTGCTGATATCGGGGCCAAATTCGCTCACCAGGGTTTCAATCTGGATCACTAATTTTTCTTTTAATTGTTTTTTAAGAGCTTTGCGGGCTTGTTTGGTAGCGGCCTTATCTTTTATGTTTTTCATGTGAATGGATTAGAAAATCGATTTGAAGCGGATTTTTTTCTTCGCGATGCAAAGTTAGGTTAATATAATATATTTTTAATATTATGTTTGTGTTAACAACTGACGTATATGTTAAGTTTTTATTAACTGATAATCAGGCTTATTGATTATTTACTGCTTGTTTATTTTTATGCTGAATAACATGGTAATACAATACAGCTTACACTAATTTTTTGAAAGCCTTTAAGTTAATTCATAACTTAGCCGTTTATTTATCGCCCTAAAATAACATGATCAAAGATTTAAGCGCATTAACACAGGTAGCCGAATTTCATACCACTTTTAAGCATCCTATAGTTGAAAAACCTGCAATACCCTCAAAAGGACGCAGCGATCTGCGTATTGAGCTTATCGCCGAAGAGTTGAAAGAGTTGCAGCAGGCCGTTAATGATAATAACATGGTTGAAGTGGCTGATGCCCTTTGCGACTTGCAGTATGTATTGTCGGGCGCTGTGCTTGAATTTGGTTTAGGTTCAAAATTTAAAGAGCTGTTTGATGAGGTACACCGCTCAAATATGAGTAAAGCCTGCAAAACAGTTGAAGAGGCCGAAAAAACCATCGATCATTATAAAAATACGGCCAATACAGACGCGTACTATAAAGAAATAGATGGCCTTTACCTGGTGTACCGCACATCTGATCATAAAACATTAAAATCTATCAATTATTCGCCTGCCGATCTGAAAGGTATCGTAGGTTAATTTATATCAAAATACTATTCCATTGTCAGCACAAGAACCCAATCAGCCTGAGGCTAAAACCAATATGCACCCACGCAACAAACATCGCGAGGGGTATGATTTTAAGGCATTAATAAAAACCACGCCAGCCTTAAGGCCATTTGTGCGTACCAATGAATACGATAATTTTACCATTAACTTTGCCAATCCGGAGGCCGTAAAAACGCTTAATAAGGCGCTGTTGCAACATTATTATAGTGTAAATCATTGGGATATTCCCGAAGGGTTTTTATGTCCGCCTATTCCGGGACGTGCCGATTATATCCACTATGCTGCCGATCTGCTTGCTTCTGTTAATGACGGGGTTGTACGCAAAGGCCGCAAAGTGCGCGTGCTTGATATCGGAACAGGGGCTAATCTTGTTTATCCAATAGTGGGATTTAAAGAGTATGGCTGGAACTTTGTTGGCTCCGAGCTTGACCTGGAGGCGATGGCATCGGCACAAAGCATTGTGGAGCAAAACAGCCATTTAAAGGTTGCTGTTGAGTTAAGGCAGCAAAGCAAAAAGGCTGATATCTTTAAGGGGATCATCAAGCCCGGCGAGTTATTTGACCTTACCCTCTGTAACCCGCCGTTCCACGCTTCGGCCAAAGAGGCTGCTGCCGGTTCGGCCCGTAAATGGGATAACCTGGGTTTGAGAAAAGATAAACAACCAATATTGAATTTCGGTGGTCAAAACACCGAGCTTTGGTATCCCGGCGGCGAGGCGGCTTTCCTGAAGCTAATGGCTGCGCAAAGTAAGCCATTTGAGAAACAGGTTTTATGGTTCACAACGCTGGTATCTAAAAAAGAGAACCTCCGCATTTTATACAATGCCCTTCAAAAAGAAGGCGTTAAAGATGTGCAAACTATCAACATGTCGCAAGGTCAAAAGGTAAGCCGTATTATGGCCTGGACTTATTTAACACCTGTTGAGCAGCAAGTGTGGGGTAAAGTTAACCGTTGATTTATTTGTGATTGCGTTGATTTCGCTGATGCCTGAACCTGGATTTGGAAGGATTTTGAGGATTGAGCGGGTTTTACTTTAACATCGGGTTTTTTAATTGAAGGATTTGCCGGATGCCATAAAATCCTACAAATCCATTAATCAAGGTTCCGGAAAAAATCAACGCAATCAGCGAAATCACACCTATCAGCGGTTCAGACTCTTAAAAATGTCTTTTTAGTATACAAGTAATACAAAAACAGCCATTTTACCATCACATAGCAAATAGCCATTACCACAATATTGTACGGATCGCCAACTAACTGACCTATCCATCCGAAGAAGCCTTCGGTAGTATAGTCCCATTTAATAAAGTGACCGGATATATAGATGAGGATGGAATTCATTCCTATCACCCTGAAATAGAAAGCCCATTTTTGATATCCTTTTACATCGATAATGTAGTAAAATAGTGCCATCAGTAACAAGCTTAACCCACCTACGTGCAGCACAAATGAGCTTGTCCACAGGTTTTTATTAATCGGGAAATCAAGGTTCCAGATTTGGGCGAGGATCATGAAGATAACACCAACCACAGCCATAGTAGTTACCTTACGCATTTGTGTAACGCCGCCCTTTTTTAGCAGCAGGCCGGTAAGTATCCCTAATATGCCTGTACTGATGGCCGGAATAGTTGAAAAGAGCCCTTCAGGATCGTGGATGCCTAAATACAAACGGCCCGGTAATATGCTGCGGTCAACGTATGAAGCGAAGTTGCCCCTCATGGTGAGGTCGCCCATTGGGAAACCGGGGGCCGAAGTAAATTTAAGTAGCAACCAGTAGCCAACAATAAAAAAGCAAAACCAAAACATTTGCCAACGCTCTTTACTGTACAGGTAAATGATGTTGGCAAACATATAAGCAATACCTATGCGACCGAGTACACTCGGGAACCTGATTTCGGCAATAGGCATAATTTTTATTCCGTTGTTAACAACAAGGCCCAGCAGCACCAAAATAAATGCCCTTTTTATAACCCGGAGTAATAACTGCTGGCGGGTTTTACCTTTCTCCAGTTCGCGCCCTACAGAAAATGGCGTTGATACACCGGCCATGAACAGGAATAGCGGAAAAATAAGGTCATACAGGTGAAAACCATTCCAATCGGGATGAGTGAACTGGTTGGCTATTGCGCCCCAAAAAGGTGAACCGGTAGCTTTGGCCATACCGTGAAAAATCTCCTCACCACCCATAATCCAAAACATATCAAAGCCACGCAGGGCATCCAATGAAAATAAACGGGTAGGAGCGGTATTAATATCGTCGGCCTGTTTGGCGCTTGCCTGGTTTGCTGTGGTAGCCATTAGTTTAAGTGTATTTCAGGTTTGAACTAAAGATAGGAAAAGCAACACTATTTAAAATTATTTTTTTATATAGATGGACTTTTAAAAGTGGTTTAAAAAGATTTCAAAAATAAATCCAAAATGCTGCCGTAAATTCGCGGTCTTGTAATTATGCCGATGTTAGAGATCATTTACCGCGATGAACACCTCATTGCCATCAATAAGCCGCATGGTTTGCTGGTGCACCGTTCGCCCATAGCTGCAGATGCTTCAGAGTTTGCCCTGCAATTACTTCGCGATCAAATTGGTATTAAAGTTAACCCTGTTCACCGTATAGACCGTAAAACAGGCGGAATCCTGCTTTTTGCTTTTAATAAAGAAGTTGAAATTGCCATGCAAAAGGCATTTATGGAGAACCGGGTAAGCAAAAAATACCTGGCTATAGTGCGTGGCCATACGCCCGATATGGAGGATATAGATTATCCTTTACGCAAAGAAAACGGCACCCTGCAGGATGCTTTTACAACTTATACAACCCTAAAGAGGGCCGAACTTGATATTGCTCTTGGTAAACATCCAACTTCAAGATATTCGCTGATTGAGGCTGTGCCTACCACCGGGCGGATGCATCAGCTCCGTAAACACCTGAGCCATATTTTTCATCCGATTATAGGTGATCGTACCCATGGCTGTAACAAACAAAATAAACTCTTTTTAGAGCAATGGGAGATGACCACCATGTTGCTGCATGCCTCGCAGTTGAGCTTTACACATCCTGTAACTAATGATGTAGTAAAAATAGAAGCCCAACTTCAGCCCGAGTTTACGCGTGTTATGGAAATTATGGGCTGGTAAGGGTACTAACCACCAGGCAAATATTAAACAAAACAGGTTTAATATTGTAGTTAAATACATGGAAAAGTCGGTGATTTATGATCTGGATACCCAAGACGGTATACGCCGGATCAGCATTGAAGCGGTACACCAGCTTATACCCGGTACACATGTGTATGCAACAGGTGTATTCAGTTTAAGTGAGGGCGAAACAGATTTGGGAGATATTGTTTTTGATGATAAGATGCACGAATGGGAATATACCTGCATGGGGAATTTAAGCCATCGGGAAGCAAAAAAGATAGCAAGGTTTATTAAACATAATTTTAGCGAGCAGGTAGCTGAGTAGAAGATAGATATGCACGTTCAAGCGTCCTTCGCTTGAATGCCAACGAATAGGAGCGTCCACGCTTAACTTTCCGGAAGATTCAAGCGAAGGACGCTTAAACCTGCGCGGGTAGTGCTTAATGGTGCCAATATTTTTTACCATATCTTTGCGCCTCAACAAAAATAAATCATGATTGATAAGGCATTGAGTAACCTCGGCATAACTGCCCTTAACCCCATGCAGCTTGCCGCGCTTAGTGCCGCCAAAAAAGGCGACGTAATTCTTTTATCGCCTACCGGTTCAGGAAAAACACTTGGGTTTTTATTGCCCTTGTTAAACTTAGTTAGGGCCGATATTGATACGGTACAGGTGGTGATCCTGGTGCCATCGCGCGAGCTTGCATTGCAAATTGAACAGGTGTGGAAAGCAATGAGTACCGGTTTCAAAATCAATTGCTGCTACGGTGGACATGCAGTAAAAGTTGAACAAAACAACCTCTCACATCCGCCGGCGGTTTTGGTTGGTACGCCCGGACGTATCGCCTTTCACCTGCGCGAAGAAAACTTCAGTACTGATACTGTTCAAACCCTGATACTCGATGAGTTTGATAAAGCCCTTGAATTTGGTTTTCAGGAGGATATGTCATATATCATCAGGCAATTGCCTGCTATTAAAAAGCGGATCCTGACTTCGGCTACAAAAATGGATGAGATCCCTGCTTTTACCGGTATTGATGAACCGGTTGAAGTTAACTTTTTAAGTAATGTTACTTCGGCACCGGATATTAAACAAAAAGCTGTTATAACCGAAGCTGCGGATAAGCTTGAAGCCCTTTTTGCATTGCTTTGCAAAATAGGTAGTAATGCAACGCTCGTATTCTGTAACCATCGCGAAGCGGTTGACAGGATTAGTGAGTCGCTTTGGTATATGGGATTGGAGCATGATGTTTTCCACGGCGGTATGGAACAGGAGGATAGGGAGCGCGCCCTGATCAAATTCAGAAACGGAAGTCATAAGTTACTAATCACCACTGATCTGGCTTCGCGCGGGCTGGATATCCCTGAGATAGAATATGTGGTGCATTACCAGTTGCCGCACAATGAGGAAGCTTTTTTACATCGTAATGGTCGCACGGCAAGGATGAACGCGAAAGGCACATCATACCTGATGTTAACACCTGACGAAAAGCTGCCATATTTAAAACAACTGCCCGAGGTTGAAGAATTGCCTAAGAAACTGATATTGCCACCGGCATCACCATGGCTTACGTTGTATATAGCCGCCGGAAAAAAGGATAAGGTAAACAAGATTGATATAGTTGGCCTGCTGCTCAAAAAAGGAGGGCTGGCAAAGGAGGACCTTGGCCTCATAGAAGTGCTGGACTACTCGTCATATGCTGCCATAAAACGGGATAGGATAGAAGGTGTGGTAAAGCAGATAAAAGCCGAAAAAATTAAAGGCAAAAAGGTGAAGATGGAAATTTCGAGGTAATTTTGTTAAAAAGAAAGATATAATGAGCAATAACGATATCATGAAGAAGCTGCGGGTGGCTATGAAATTTACTGATGATGATATCATCAAGGTTTTGGCATTGGCCAATTTCAGGATTACCAAAGCGGAGATCGGCGCTATATTCCGTGCTGATGACCATCCCAACTTTAAACCCTGTGGCGATCAAATCCTGCGGAATTTTCTGAATGGCCTGATCATTTATAAACGTGGTCCGAGGGAGCCAAAACCGAAACCGGAGGCGGGGAAGTAGAACCGGGATTTGGGGGGATTAACCGGATTTATTGGATTTGCTTTGCAGACGCAAAGAGGAAGTTAATTGGATTTTAGAAAAGAAAATCCTGTCATCCGGAAAATCCGATAAAATCCCGGTTCAGTGCCCTTCCACTGGTTTTTCCTGTATCAATCTATATCTCCCTGATTTAATCAACCTTTGCTGCTGAGCCGAAAACGACGTACGGCCGCCAAAATCCTGCACCCAGTAGGTTTTGTATTCGGCAACGCCAACCTCTTTAAAGTCGGGGTTCATGAGGTTGCGGCAGTGGCCTTCACTTTTAAACCAACCCGCCATTACCTCTGCAATGCTCTGCTGGCCTTGTGCTATGTTTTCGCCTATGGCAAAACTTTTAAAGCCTTTGAATTTATAGCCGGCATAAACAATCCGGTCTTCCATACTGCGACCATCCTTACTATCATGACTAAAATAGTTTTGACGAGCCATGTCCCTGGCGTGCCCTTCGGCTGCATCTTCCAGGTCGTTGTTCCATGTAAGTGGGGGTGCTGGCGGAAAGTATTTGCTACCACAGTTACAACCATTTTGTCGGGTAGCATTAATGCTGTTTAAAAACTCAGTTCGGAAACGTTTGCTGCTTTGGCCGTAAGCATGACCCAGGCATATCAGCGCAGCAAATAACACGATTAACTTTTTCATCTTGAAGGTTTGACAATCTTAAACGCTTGGGGTTTAAATTATTGTTTGGGCCGCTTGATGGCAGAACGCCAGCGACCGGTTTTCTTTCGCCTGTAAATGATAATTAAAGCTATAATGACGAGAACAATAGTGGTGCAGGCGAGAACGACAATGACGTTATGTGCCTGGCGTATCTTAGCATTGGCCTGCGCCTGAAGTTGCTGGTATATACTTTTTTTTTAGCCAATACCGAATCTTTCTTTTTGATCTTTATCGAATCTGCGGCAGCTACTTTGGCAATGCTGTCAACAGTAACCTGGTTGAGGCTATCGTCCAAAAATTCATGGCGTTTAATTGCTGCGGCTGCCTTATCAAAATCATTCATTTTTCGGTACAATTCGGCATAACCTACCTGCACTACCGATTCTTTTTTAGGGTCATGCGTTTTGAGTGATAAATTTAAAGCATCGTTCAAATCCTTCATGCTTAGCTTGTAGTCTTTGATATCACTTTTTATGGCTGCGAGCTCGATAAGTGAGGTGATGATATTGAGCGTGTCTTTTCTTTGGCGTGATATAGTGTTCGATTGTAATATAAACCATTTGGCCTGGATAAACTTTCGTTGTGAGCGGTAAACCTTCGCCAGCGCGTTAAAGCTTGTACGCTGGCCTAAAGTATCATTATATGTAGAATAGTAATGCAGCGCGAGCATGGTATAGTTAAGCGCCTCGGTCTGGAAATAGTATTTCATCCGCTTGGTTGATACAGTATCGTACGTTAAATAATAAGCTGCTATTTGGGTGTAGATAGGACCTTTCAGCGAGTCGCCGGTGACCTGTAATTTTTGCTTAAGACTATCCAGATCACTTGCATGTGCAGACAATTTAAACGCGGCTGTCAGAATAAAAAGTAAGGTAATAAGTCTCTTCATATAACAGATTACTCGAAAATAACAATAATCTGCTTATAATTAGGCAAATAGCGTGCCTGTTTAAGATCACTTCTATGCTTGTTTGCAGGGTTATAAAGTTTTTTGTTTGTTTTTGAGCTGTATGGGCTGTTTTTCAGGAAGATAGCACTGAAAATAGTAATCAACAATTATTAATATGTTTTCCACAGCAATACCTTTAAAGGTGAAATGTGTATGCAAAAGAAGATTATGCTGAACTGTGATGCTATGATATCACCCGTTCGTATTTATTTAAGGCCGATCGTAAGCCGTCAAATTTCTTTAACAACACATTGTAAAGCGTAATGCCTAATGCCGCACAAGTAATACCGGCTAACACATCAAGCACATAATGATGGCTCGCATACACAGCGGTAAACCAGATACCTACAGTAACCACAGCAAAGAAGATATTAATAAGTCCCAGCTTGTTTTTTATGCCGTAGTAAAGCACTATAACCGGATAGGAGGAATGCAGCGATGGCATAGCTGCAAATACGTTTGAACCTTTGGTATAAATGTTTTTAAAAATCCCTGCGTGGAAAAAAGCATCAAACCTGGCCAGCCCTGCCGTATTCCCCATAGTTAAAGGGATAAAATGAAAGCCATGGTATTGTACAAACCAGGGCGGTGCAGCAGGGTAGGCGTAATAAACTATAAAGCCTAAAATATTCACCAAAACAAAGGTGAGCGAAAAATTGAGGAACTGCTTTTTGTTTTTAAAAAACAGGTAAGCTGCAAAACCCAGCGGCACAGGGATCCAGCACAGGTAAAACAGGCCCGATACTACATCAATAAAAGTATTACTGTTAGCCAGCCAGTATTCGTTTGGGGTGAGCAGTTTCCCGTTGAAATGAATGCCGAACAAGTATTTTTCAGCATTGTAGAGCTGCGCGATATGTACCGGGTTATAGTTATAATTAGGAAAGGCCTTCATGTAATCAAAAATGATCCAGTACACTATAAAAATAGTGAAGCCCAATATAAACTTGCGGGTTATGGCCGATGCATAAAACAGCACATTAAAAATGACTACCAGCGTAAGCTCATCCGGTTTATAACCAATAAGGAACGTTGACAGCGCCAGGTAAGCAATGGAAAGCAGCGAAACAATAACTATCGAGCGGATATTTACCGTTACGCCGTTGTTGGCATTGGTCATTGCTACTTTTTTAAGAAATCTGAACGGAAAATTTTATCCCAAAAAGGCGAACTTACACCGTAACCCTTCTCAGGATCCTGGTAGTGGTGCAACATATGGTGCTGCTTTATTTTTTTGAACAGCCCGCTTTTGAAATTAAAGTGGTGCATGGCATAATGAGATATGTCATAAAACAAATATCCTAAAATAAAGCCCGGGAAAAAGCCCCAGATGTAGTTTATAGGCAGCATCCATTTAAACAAAAAGAAAAAGCCTGTAGCCAGCGGGATGCTCAGCGACGGAGGTAATACCAAACGTTTGGCATCACTCGGGTAATCATGGTGTACACCGTGCATAATAAAGTGCAGGCGTTGCGCCCATTCCAGTTTTTCACTTGGCTGATAGTGAAAAACAAAACGGTGCATAATGTATTCGGTAATGGTCCAAATGAAGAGGCCGAAAATAAACAAGCCAAGATAAGTCAACACATCTAGCCCTAAATCAAAGAATTTATAGCTGCAATATCCAATAACCGGCACAAAAATGTACAGGGGCACGGTATAATGTACCTTTGATAAGCCTTCTAAAAAGTCGCTCTTAAACATTCGCACAGATTCCTGCGAGTTGGATATGTATTTCTTTTTCATTGTTATAATCAGGTTTTAAAATGTTTTACGATCTCTCTGCCTGTTTATGGTGTTAAAATTATTCAGAATGGCTGGCCTTAAACCAACAAAAGGCAATTTTAGCAAAGATATTACTACCAGTAAATGCCTTTATTTTATTGTTACGAAGATATGATATTTTGCCGGTAGTCGTAAGTTCGAAGTTCTAAGTCTTGAGTAGAAAATCTTACGTCGAGAATTTAAATCTTCGCGGTCGACTCGGAAGCTGCCAACTGCCGCTGCCAACTGAAAACTATTCTTCTCCTTCTTCCAGTTTCGTTAAAGCTTTTTTAGCATCTCTTAACCTGTTAAAAGCTGTAATATTGGTCAAAACGGCAAGTATTACCAGCGGAATAGTAAATATCGATATGGTTTCAAATACATGGAATTTAATGCCGGGAACAAACAATTTGTAGTTACCGCCAATGTACTGAGCTACTATACCAGATAAGGCTGCACATAAACCGATGGTTACTACACGCTCGGGCCTTTGCATTAAGCCACCCTTAATTTCAACACCTAAACCTTCGGCACGGGCGCGTACGTAGCTAACCATCATTGAGCCAATCAGCGCGATAAAGGCCGCTATCGAGCTCACGAAGTAGTGATGTGCCACCAGGTAATAGCAAATGCCTAAAAACATAATCAACTCACTGTAGCGGTCAAGTACAGAATCATACAGGGCGCCAAAGGTTGATTTCATGTTGCCTAAGCGGGCTACCTGGCCGTCAAGCATATCAAATAAACCAGCAAAAAGGATAAGGCCACCAGCCCAGCCTACATAGCTCAGGTCGCCGCGGTTACCCTCTTCGGCACCTAAAATAAATATACCGGCAACACCTACGTTAAGTACAAAACCAATGGTAGTAACGGCGTTAGGGGTTAAGCCTATTTTTATAAGGACCTTCACAAACGGATCAATAACCTTATAAATGCCTAATTGCAAGTTGGTTCTGAATGATCTCCTAAGTGTTGTTGTTTGCTGTTCCATTTTTCTCTCTGCTTATTTAGGTGCAATGATTAGAAGTCGAATTTAACCCTTGTCCTCAGTCCCCATTGGGCAACGTTTGGCTGGTCAAGGTAGGTAAAGCGCCTCACAAAATCTATGCGTATAAATTTAAATATATTTTCAATACCAACACTACCTTCAACGTAAGGTGTTTTGCCTAAAGTATAAGTGATGGGTACGCCATCGGCACCAACTGGCAATTGATATAATGACGGATGTATTGACGGATTGTTTTGATCAGACAGGCCACCGTATAATACTTTTACTGATGCAGTTTCGCGCCATTTCAGTTTCTTTAACAAAGGTATTTTATTGAAGAAGAAACCGCTAAAGTGCTGGTCTATCCTGAAGCTTGCGTATTTATCACTTACAAACTCTAAAAAGTTCATTAAGTTATATGAGTCGAGGTCATAAGCGTAGGTTTGGTTAGCCCTGTGAATAGTTAACAATGGGTACGGTACCGAACCGAAGATTTTACCCGCCGAAACATTGATATCCGCATAACCTAACTGCGAAAAGTAGAAACGTTTATCGGCGCGGAAATCAAGTTTCTGATAGTTGTATTCGCCATTAAAGAACCCTTTTATGCCTTGTGCATAGTCAAGTTCAAATGCCGGGTATTTGTTAGGGATAGGGATACGGTAGATTTTGCCCTGGTAAAATTGCTCATGCGGTGCCCATCGAACGCTTCCGGTAAGCTCGGTGGTGGTTAAATGATGAATAGAATTTGGCAAGTCATTAACAACATTATCAAAATATAATGACCCTGCCGGCTCCTGAGTCCATTTTTTGAAACCTGCAGCATATGAGAAATGGCTTTCCAGCTCGTGTACATAATCAAACCTGTAAAAGTCGTTGTACAGGAATTTATCATTCACACCACGCTTAAACGATAGCAGGAAGTTATCCTCCTGCACAAACTGCAGGCTTGCACCCGGAATTTTGGTGTCACGCTGAAAACTTGCCCTGATATAGTTTTGCGGGAAACGATAGATAGATTTATCGTTAAGTGAATAAGTTGCACTTAAAAAGTATTTCCAGCGCTCATCTTTAAAACCGTAAGCCGCATAAGTTTCGAAATAGTAACGCTTGCTTAATTCGGGCGTTGTACGGCCACCAACACGTAAGCGGAAACCCTCAACCGGGTTGAAGCTATAAAATGTATTGGCGGGGCCTAATTCAAACTTACCAAAGCCTTTGTAACCTGCAAGTAACAGCGTTGCTATATCAACCGTTCGTTTAAACGACGGCATGTTACGCAAACTATCAATGTTTTTATAAACTTTTGATTCGGCAAGCGTTAAAGTATCCGGCCTGTTTTCCTGCCAGAATGAGTCGGGGCGATGTTTTACCTCGTCACTCAACTCGGCGTATTCCGAACCCTGATAAGTTGTATCCGGCCGGGGCTTGTTTACAACATAGTTGCTGTATGTTATTGCCCTTATACCAAACAAACCACTCTTTGCATCCTTTTTGGATGCGCCAAAATCAGCAATGGTAGTGCTCTTGCTCAGGTGGTAACGGCCATCAGGGTTTTGCTGAAACTCCAGGTTCACGGTCATCGACCTGATGAAGTTGATATTAATGTGTTTGTTGATTGTCAGATCGCACTTTTGTACAGCATAATTACCATCAAGCGTTATGTAGATACTACCCTCAAAAAGTACATCGGTGGTATTACGAGGCGTAAAATCAAGCTTTACAAGTTTGTTATTATGAGCATCAACAATAGTATCCGCAATAAAGTATTTGTAATAGTTTGGCGAGTTATCAGAGATTGGGCTCAGGAACTGGCTGGTAATTAAAAATACGTTATTGGTATAAATGTCAACTTTGTTATACAAGTGCTTGAAGTACTGGGTAAGCCCCTCGTTATCAATACCTGGGCCATAATTCACACTTTTTTGACCTGTTATATTTTCCCTGGTTTTTTCAGGGTTTTTGCGGTAATAAACCTGTTGCAGTTTTTCATCAAGATAAATAGGTAACAACGATTTTCCCGGTACCAGCGAGCTATCACGGTTATCTAAAATGAATTTGTATTTGCGGAAAAATTTCCTATCCGAAAATTGTGCCGATACATTGCTCAACGCAAACATCATTTTATCGTATTCCTTGTACTCTACGTAGTTATATGCTTCAGGACGGTTCTTTTCTTTGTTTTCGATAACCTTGCGGATCAGCTCAACAGCCGGATTATCCCTGTTACGGTATTTAGGTTTTTTGCCCGATTTTACCACAACCTCATTAAGTTGTTGTGAAGCTGGAAATAATTTTACGTTGATAACCTGCTCTTTACCCGGTACAACCGCTAAAAAGGCATCTTTGTAACCTAAAAATGAAATTTTGATTTGTTTATACTGTTGATTACTTGTTACGAGGCGATATTTACCGTTAACATCGGTAGTGGTACCAGTTGTTGTACCTGTAAAGGAAATACTAACAGAAGGCAAGGTTTGCTTGTTGCCGGCATCGGTAACGGTACCTGTTATAACCGTTTGCTGTGCATATAATGCCGAAGCAGAAAAGAACAGTATTAAGAAAAATAAGCTTTTATAAAATTTTTTACAATCCATGTACTTTGTGCATTGTGCAAATACAAACTTCTTTTTTCGGCTTAACACTTTTATTATCAGATAAAGAGGTATGTATCAGTTATTCAAATATTTTTGGCAGATTGATTATGCCTGCCTCCGTATGTTTTTCATTGTTCTGCCCCCCTAATCCTTCCCCGCTTACCACGCTTTGTACACTCCCGGCAGATGGGTTATTATGGAGTTTACAATTAACAGGCCAAAGGTAAAAAAAATCACTACAGACTAATGTGGTCAAAAAGTCAAATATTGTTTACACCTGTTTATACTATCATATTACTATAACTATAAGTGAATCCAAACAACGGCTTTCAACCGCGGTTAGTATCCCTGTTGTTGGCTGCTTACTACATTGATAATTACGTAATGTGCTGATATTTAGATGTTATTTTCTGTTTTTTGCCTTTAGAAATGAAGTCTTTTGGGCTAACAAATAACATTATTTAACAAATAAACATTAGTGCCGATAGGATTATTGCTTTAAAATAATGTTACCTCGTCATGATTTTTTTACTTCACAAAAACAAAACAGCCGTGAAGCAGGGGTTCAACTGCTTACGGCTGTTTTGACGGTATTTAGTAATTTAACGATTATTCAGTAGCGAACATATCGTCATAGTAGTCCAAACCTAAGTGGGTGATCAGGTCTTCGCCCATCAGGTAACGAAGGGTATTCTCCAATTTGATCAGTTGTTTGAAGATATCGTTTTCTGCGTGTAAGCCTGGTGCAGTTTGAGGCGATTTCAGGTAGAATGATAACCATTCCTGGATACCGCTCATGCCGGCACGTTTAGCAAGGTCGCAGAAGATAGCTAAGTCAAGCGCGATAGGGGCGGCAAGGATCGAATCGCGGCAAAGGAAGTTGATCTTGATCTGCATTTTGTAACCCAACCAACCAAAAATGTCGATGTTATCCCAGCTCTCTTTGTTGTCGCCATGCGGAGGGTAGTAGTTGATACGGATCTTGTGGTAAATGTTTCCATACAGCTCCTGGTTATCTTCAGGTTTGAAGATATCTTCCAACACACCCAGTTTTGATACTTCTTTAGTTTTGAAGTTATCCGGATCATCAAGTACCCAGCCATCGCGGTTACCCAAAATGTTAGTTGAGAACCAGCCGTGTACACCTAATGAACGTGCTGCCAGGCCTGGGGCCAATACAGTTTTCATTAAAGTTTGACCGGTTTTGAAATCTTTACCTGCAATTGGAGTTTTGGTCAGTTTAGCCAGCTCGATCAATGCAGGGATATCAACTGTTAAGTTAGGAGCGCCGTTAGCAAAAGGAACGCCTAATTTTAAAGCTGCATAAGCATAGATCATACTTGGGGCGATCAGCTTATCATCATTTTTCAAACCTTCTTCAAAAGCAGCTAATGACTGGTGTACAGCCGATGCTTCATAATAGATCTCGGTTGAACCGCACCATACCAAAACAACCCTGTCAAGACCGTTAGTCTCTTTAAAGTTTTTGATATCTTCCATAACCTGTTCAGCAAGCTCAAGCCTGGTTCCGGTTTTAACGTGGGTACCATCAAGGTTCTTAGCGTAGTTTTTATCAAACGCAGCTTTCATTGGTTTTATAGCTTCCAATTCAGCTTTAACTGCTTGTAAAAGAGATGGTTCAAGTACCTGCGCATTTGATGCAGATTCAAATACGTTATCTTCATAAACGTCCCAGCCACCAAAAACTAAATCGTTTAAGTTAGCGAGCGGAACAAACTCATTAATTTTAGGATTACGGTTTTCGGTCCTTTTTCCTAAACGTATGTGGCCCATTTGAGTAAGGGAGCCAATTGGCTGCGAGATGCCTTTTTTAACGGCTTCAACGCCGGCAATCAGGGTAGTTGCCACGGCGCCTAACCCTGGGATCAGGATACCAAGCTTACCATTGGCAGGTGTAATGTTGATTTTCATTTATGTAACTATTATTTATTTAAAATTAACTGGCTAAAGCCATTTGTTGGCTTTATACCATTTTAGCGTTTCGGCCATACCGTTTTGCAGATTGTATAAAGGATAGAAACCCAGGTCGGATTTAGCTGCTTCAATATCACAATTCCAGTTAATGGCGGTCAGTTCATTAAGCTTTTCTATATTTAGTACCGCAGCCTTGTTGCTCAAAGAACTTACTTTTTCGGCCACAGCTGCAATGATTTTTACAAAATTTACAGGCAGATGAAACTTTATCGTTTTTAGTTTAAGCACATCTTTGGTAATGTTGCCTAACTCATAACGGTCATAAAAATTCCCATCGCTCAGATTAAATGTCTTGTTATTACCACCATACAAAGCCTTGATACTTGCCTTGGCCAAATCTTTAACATATATAAAGCTCAGCTTTTGCGGAGTATTGCCAATGTAGGGCTCAATGCCTTTTACTACCTGTTTAAAAAATATAAATATGCCTGTATCCCGTGGTCCGTAAACCGCGGTGGGCCTTAGTATAGTATAATTAAGGCCGGTTATTGTTTTTAATTTTTCTTCGGCAAGTAATTTACTCCGGCCGTAAGCTGTAACCGGGTGCGGAGTAGTTGCTTCGGTAATGGTACCGGTTAGTGAATTAAGCGGCCCAACTGATGCGAGGCTGCCAATAAGTACAAACTTTTTCAGATCGGGGCAGGATTCTTGAGCTGCCGATGCGAGGTTATAAGTGTACGTAGCGTTTATGCGGTTATATTCAGCTTCGGAGCGGGCGCTGGTTACGCCTGCAGCGTGTATAATGTAATCGGGTTTAATTTCTGCCAGTTGTTTACTTAATGTTTCCTTATTGTTAAATTCGGGGTAAATATATTGAATATCTAAATCGTTTAAGTGACTTATTTTACTACTTTTTCTGACGGCTATAAAAACCTCCAGATTGTTTTGTAAAGCCTCTTCAATTAAATGATATCCAACAAATCCGCTTCCGCCGGTTATTAAAACCCGTTCCCTCATATCGCCTTTTGATATAACCTGTATTTTTTATATGGATCGCCTTTAATGGCTTCAATGGCACGGTTCATCATGTCGTTGTTTTCCAGTGTCCAGCCGGCTTCGGCATGCTTATAGCCCTTGGCCTTATATTCCCTTATGATAGTGCCGTATAAGCAGGCTTCGATGCCCATTTTGCGATAATCTTCAATAACCCCTAATGCATAAATGCGGATACCTGTGATGCTCTTTTTACCGAACAATAATTTGAAAATACCTGTAGGCAGTAAACGGCCGCGTTTTATTTTTTTGAAGATGTCGTTGTAATCGGGCAGGGCCAGGCCAAATGCAACTATTTTACCGCGCTGTTCGGCAACAATGGCAAAGTCAGGGTCAAGGATCAGTTTAAGATCTTTGGCCAGGTAATCATATTCTTCGTTGGTGAGTGGCACAAAGCCGGTATTTTTATCCCAGGCCGAGTTATAAACGTAGCGAAGCTTAGCGGCCTCTTCCTTGAAATTTTTAAGGTTGATTTTGCGGATAATGATATCGTTGCGTTTTAACCGGTCTTCAAGCGCATTTAATAACCTTACTGATTTGTCATCATAGGCTTGCCCTTCCCAATGCCATCCAATCAGGTCAACATCTTTTTTAAAGCCAAAATGTTCAACCAGGCCGGCATAATACGCAAAATTATAAGTGTTCATCAGAAATGGTGAACTGTCAAAACCTTCAATCAGCAAACCGCAAGGCTCATTGGTTGAAAAGTTGGTAGGGCCTAATAATTTGCCGGTTACGCCTTTTTCTTTAAGCCATTTGGTAACGGTTTCAAAAAGCAGGTCAGATATCGTTGTGTCGTTAATGCAATCAAAAAAACCAAAAAAGCCATCGTTAACATGGCTATATTCATTATGGCCGTTGTTAAGGATGGCTGCTATACGGCCAACTATTTTATCGCCAGCATAAGCTAAAAACGGTTGTACCGTATTATGTTTATGAAAAGGATGTTTGGTTAACAGGTCCCTTTGGGCAATAAACAGTTCGGGAACATAGTAAGGATCGTCCTTATACAGGTCATGCGGAAAATCAATAAATGAAGCCAGTTCTTTTTTTGATTTAACCGTTACAATTGTAATCATGTGTGGTAAATGATTGAATAAAGCAAATTGGCATGCTTTAAAATAATAATGTGCATTTAGCTTACCTTAAAATAAAAGCAGCTAAATGCACAACAGAGTTCTTCATTATATTTTTTCTTTAACAGAAGCGGCTACACCAACTTCTTTAAAGGCTTTTGACAGTTTTTCAACAGCTTCGTCAATTTGCTCAAAGGTATGGGTGGCCATTAATGAGAAACGAAGCAGCGACGAATCGGAAGGAACGGCAGGGGATACAACCGGGTTAACAAATACACCGGATGCTTGCAGGTGTTTGGTAACCGCGAAAGTTTTTTCGTTATCACGAACGTAGATCGGCAAAATAGGGCTTTCGGTAGGGCCAAGGTCAAAACCTTCTTCCAGTAAAAGCTTCATGGCATAATTGGTATTATCCCATAATTTCTCGATACGTTCAGGTTCCGACTCAATGATATCCAATGCGGCAATTACGCTGGCTACAGAGCCCGGAGGCATACTTGCGCTAAACATCAATGAACGTGCACGGTGTTTGATATAATCAATAGTGTCCTGGTCGCTGGCAATGAAACCACCTAATGATGCTAATGATTTACTGAAGGTACCCATGATCAGGTCAACCTCGTTGGTCAAATTAAAGTGTGAGGCTGTACCTGCACCTTTATCACCAATTACGCCAAGGCTGTGCGCATCATCAACCATGATGTTAGCGCCATAAGTATCGGCAAGCTCAACAATTTTAGGCAACTTAACGATATCACCTTCCATGCTGAAAATACCGTCAACGGCAATAATCTTCACGGCATCTTCAGGAAGTATGCTTAATTTGCGCTCCAAATCGGCCATGTCATTATGGGCATACTTGATCACTTTTGAAAACGACAGGCGGCTGCCGTCAATGATACAGGCATGATCATACTCATCAAGTATGATATAGTCATTCCTGCCGGTAACGCATGAAAGTACACCAAGGTTTACCTGGTAACCTGTACTGAATAAAACAGTGGCTTCTTTGCCTACATAGCTGGCCAGCCTGTTTTCAAGCTCAATGTGGATATCAAGTGTACCGTTCAAAAAACGTGAACCGGCACAACCTGTACCATATTTGTCAATTGCTTTTTTTGAAGCTTCTTTGATTTTTGGATGATTGGTAAGGCCTAAGTATGAGTTAGAACCAAACATTAATACCCGCTTGTTGTCAATAATTACCTCAGTGTCTTGTGCAGACTCAATAGGCCTGAAATAAGGATATAACCCCCGTTCCCGCAGCATATTTGCCACTTGAAACTGAGCGATTTTCCCATGTAGTTTTTTAACCATGTATATTAACTCTGCTTAAATTTTGTGTAAAAATACCATGAATAAGCATATAACTTATACGGTGTGTGTAAATTTTTTTAAAATAATGCCTATTAACGTATTAATACTACTTAAGAAGCACACAAATTCTTACACGGCAAATTAATTAATTTTTTTGTTTATATCGAGCCTATTATTTTCATTTTTTTGTCAAAAGCCCAAAAAGCCCGCACTATCCCGCGTTTTTGTAAAATTTTACGTAAAATTCTTGTTCCGGATTTTAAAATCGTAATATTAATTACATATTCGCATTCCCCCGTATAAATCCTGCAGTAATTATAAAACTTTTCTTTATGATTTTTGCTTGATATACATTGTTATTTACAGCTACCGTATGAAAAAACACAAGTACTTTTTAGCACTTATTGTACTTAATTTAACATTTAGTTTACATAGCAATAGTTATGCCCAAAATGCTGCTGATAGCATCAGTGGCCCGGTTTCGCTAAAACAGGCTATTGATTTTGCGCTGCGTAACCAACCAGCAGTAAGGCAAGCTTCAATTGATGAGCAGATCAACGAGCGCGACATTAAACTAGGCCTGTCGGCCTGGCTGCCGCAGGTAAACGGATCGGGGCTTTATAACTATTATTATAAAGGCAGCCCGCAGGCAGGAGCATCAGGAGCTAATATCCCAAGCAATGCTGGTACCATCCGTAACCTTTCAACGCTGGGAGTTACGGCATCTCAGGTTTTATATAACAATGATGTGTTCCTGGCTTCGAGGGCCAAGAAATACTCACGTGAGTATTATAAGCAAAACACCTTAAGCAGCCAGATCGACGTAGTGAGTGATGTAAGTAAAGCCTTTTTTGATGTTTTACTTTCGGAAAAGCAGCTCGACATCACCAACGAAGATATCGTCAGGTTACAAAGAAGCCTGAAAGATGCCAAAAGCAGGTACACTGCCGGAGTATCTGATCCTACAGATTATAAGCAGGCCACCATCTCTTTAAATAATTCATTGGCTACCCGTAAACAAACGGAAGAGGCGATAAAAAGTAAAACTGCTTTGCTGAAGCAGATTATGGGCGTAAGCGCTGCTACTCAGCTAAGCCTTTCTTATGATTCAACCCGTTATGAACAGGAAGCCAGTATTGATACTTTGCAGGCGCTGAATGTAAATAACCGCATTGAATACCGTTTGCTGGAGACAACAAAGGCACTCAACAATCTCAATGTAAATTACTACCGTTTTGGTTTTTTGCCTTCGTTATCGGCAGTAGGCAGTTACCAGCATGCATACTTCAGTCATGATTTCGGTGATTTGTATAATAAATCTTTCCCCACAGGATATGTTGGCCTGACGCTGGCTGTGCCTATTTTCCAGGGGACAAAACGCCTGCAAAACCTTGCCAAAGCCAGGCTGCAGGTTGAGCGTACCGATCTGGATCTGATCAACACAAAAAATAGCATTTATACCGAGTATACCCAGGCATTGGCCGCATACAAAAGTAATTATACAAGTTACCAGCTTATCCGCGAAAATGTGAACCTTGCAAAGGATGTATATAAAGTTGTAAGCCTGCAATACCGCGAGGGGGTAAAAACCTATCTTGATGT
Organism: Mucilaginibacter sp. Mucisp86; assembly: GCF_047324315.1. Taxonomy (NCBI): domain Bacteria; kingdom Pseudomonadati; phylum Bacteroidota; class Sphingobacteriia; order Sphingobacteriales; family Sphingobacteriaceae; genus Mucilaginibacter; species Mucilaginibacter sp. Mucisp86. The sequence goes on along the minus strand of NZ_CP168503.1, from coordinate 488,276 downwards.
AATTGTATCGCAGGCCGATCTGCGTACTGCCGAATTGAGCTATTACAATGCCTTGTTCAATTTGCTAAGCAGTAAAATTGATCTGGAGAAAGCTTTGGGTATCCTGCCTGTTCAGCAACCATAAAATATCGTAATAAAAACAAAAACTACAGCAACAAACGAACAACCTATTTCTACATGAAACATACATACATATATTGGTTAGCCCCTGCAGTACTTTTAACATGGGCATCATGCGGTAAACCTCAAAAGGGCGGGCCGGCGGCCATGCCCCCAACACCTGTATATCTTGCCGAGGCTAAAACAGCTGAAGCGGTATATTATGATAAATACCAGGGGCTTGTAGTTTCGGTAAATACTGTCGAACTGCGCAGCCAGGTACCGGGTTTTGTTACCGGGATCTTTTTTAAAGAAGGCGATGTTGTACAAAAAGGCAAAGTATTGTATGAAATAGATAAACGCAAATACCAGGCAGCTTTTGATCAGGCCAAAGCCAATGTATTAAGCGCCGAAGCCAATCTGGTTAAAGCGCAAAAAGACATTGACAGGTATAATATGCTGTTGAAAAGCGATGCTATTGCCCGCCAAACGGTAGATCAGGCACAGGCTGCTTATGAAACTAATAAAAGCCAGGTTGCTGTAGCCAAAGCTGCGCTTGAATCTGCCCGTACCGATTTGTCATATGCCACTATTACTGCACCTTTTACCGGGCGCATAGGTATATCACAGGTAAGGCTCGGAACACAGGTTGTAGCAGGTACTACATTAATGAACACCATATCTGCTGAGCACCCTATAGGTGTCGATGTAGTGATCAACGAGCAGGATATCAACCGCTTTTATGGTCTGCAAAAGTCAAGTACCGATAGCACCTTTAAACTGGTACTGCCCGATGGTAGCAAATATAACAAGACAGGTAAAGTGCTGGCAATTGACAGGGGGGTAAGCAACCAAACCGGTAGTATTAAAGTGCGGATCCAGTTCCCGAATGAGGATGATGTGCTAAAGGATGGCATGAGCTGCGTTTTGCAGGTGCTGAACAACCAGTCGGGCGAGCGGGTACAAATTCCATATAAAGCAGTAACTGAGCAAATGGGTGAGTTTTTTGTATTTGCCACCAGGGATACTGTGGTTAAAGATACTGCCGCTGATAAAACTGTTAAAGACAGGCGCGATACGATTGCAAAACAGGTGAAAGTGAAATTAGGACCGCGTATCAACAGCGATGTAGTGGTGATGGATGGTATAAAACAAGGAGATAAAGTGATTACCGACGGTTTTCAGCGTTTGCGCGATGGCGGCAGGGTAACTACCGGAACAGCCGCGCCGGCCGGAGCAGCACCTAAGAAATAATTTATATCAACAGGAAAATTTTAAGCCGAAGAAGGGGCACATCTACCCCGGAAAACTTAATATAAAGAAAGAATGATCGCAGATACTTTTATAAAACGACCGGTTACCGCCATTGTAATATCCTTAGTGATATTAATAGTGGGGATCCTGTCAATCTCCAGCCTCCCGATTGGCCAGTACCCCGATATTACCCCGCCAACCGTATCTGTTAGCGGCAACTACGTTGGGGCCGACGCGCTAACGGTTGAGCAAACCGTAGCCACGCCGGTTGAGGTGCAGGTAAACGGTGTACCGGGCATGACCTACCTGCAAAGTAACAGTAGCAGCAACGGGCAAATGAGCATGACCGTTAACTTTGACGTTGGCACTGATATCAATATCGCGGCGCTCGACGTGCAGAACCGTGTGGGTATCGCCCTGCCAACATTACCGCAGGAAGTACAGCGTTTGGGTATGGTGGTACGTAAACGTAACCCGAGCATTTTGATGCTGGTAGCTATGTTTAGTCCCAAGGGCACCCATGATGTTACTTTTACTGATAACTATACCAACGTATTTATAAAAGACGCTATTTTGCGTACCAAAGGCGTGGGCGACGTTGTTACACGTGCCGATGATTTTAGTATGCGTATTTGGCTTAACCCGGATAAACTTGCTGCTTTAGGCATGAGTGCTGCCGATGTAACCAGCGCTCTGCAGGAGCAAAACGCGCAGGTTGCCGCCGGCACGGTAGGCGCTACACCGCAATTAAAGGGACAAACATTTGAATATTCGGTAATTGTAAAAGGTCGTTTAGAAAAGCCGGAAGAGTTTGGTAACGTGGTTGTTAAAACCCAGCCTAACAATGGTGGCGTAGTGCACCTTAAAGATGTTGCCCGGATTGATCTGGGAAAATTCAACTACTCCGGTAATTCATTTGTTGATGGTAAACGTGCTTCATATCTGCTGGTATACCAGGCCCCGAACAGTAACTCGCTTGAAACTGCCGATAATGTTTATGCCACCATGGAGGAGCTTAAAAAGAGCTTTCCTAAAGATATAGACTATGTTGTACCTTTTGAAGCTATAACCGTGGTAAAGGTATCAGTAAGCGAGGTGATTGATACATTGGTTATTGCCCTGGCTTTGGTTATTTTGGTAGTATTCCTGTTTTTACAAAGCTGGCGTACCACCCTTATTCCAGTACTGGCTATTCCGGTATCTATTATTGGTACGTTCATCTTCTTTATTCCGCTCAATTTTACCATTAATACGTTAACACTGTTTGGTTTCGTACTCGCCATCGGTATTGTGGTGGATGACGCTATTGTGGTGGTGGAAGCTGTGCAGCATTACATGGATGAAGAGGGCATGACGCCTAAAGAAGCCACCCAGCACGCTATGGCCGATATTTCAGCACCGGTAATAGCTATTGCGCTGATCCTTGCGGCGGTGTTTGTGCCGGTAGGCTTTGTGCCGGGTATAGTAGGGCGATTGTATCAACAATTTGCGATCACCATCGCCATATCTGTATTGATTTCGGCTTTTGTGGCGCTGTCATTAACGCCTGCATTGTGTACGCTATTATTGAAACCGCATAAGATAGATGAAAACTCGGGCGGCTTAAATAAGTTCTTCTTTAAATTCAATACCTGGTTTACCCGCGTAACCGGTAAATACAGGAACACAGTTGATAAAAGTATTAAGAACTCGAAGTATGTGATCATTTTACTGGTGTGTATCATTATAGGTGCGATACTTTTATTTAGAAGCAAGCCATCGGGCTTTATTCCGCTGGAAGATGATGGCCGTGTGTATATCACTTTTGATTTACCCGAGGCATCGTCAACAGGTCGTACCGTTGATGTGTTACATAATATGATGAGGACACTTGATAGCGTACCCGAGATAGCTCACTACGCGGCATTGGGTGGTTTGAATGCTATCAGCTTCGCAAGCAAATCAAACAGTGCAACCATATTTGTGCAGCTTAAACCTTGGGATGAACGTAAGGAGAAATCGCAGCAGATAACAGCCCTCGTTGCAAGGTTAAACCAAAAGCTCGGTAAGTATAAGGAGGCTAACGTGGTGGTAATTCAACCACCGGCAATCCCGGGTTTAGGTAGTACAGGTGGTTTCTCGTTTATATTGGAAGAGAAACAAGCCGGAGGCGATATCAAGGTATTTGAGAAAACGCTCCGAACCTTCCTTGGCGCAATCAACCAGCGTAAAGAGATAGCAAGGGCCTTCTCGTTCTTTACCGCCAGTACACCAGCTTACCAGTTAACTATCGACAGGGAAAAATCTAAAAAGCTCGGCGTGGCCATATCTGATGTGAACAACGCGCTGCAAACTTATTTGGGCAGTACCTATATCAATGACTTTACCATTTATGGCCGTAACTTCAGGGTAGTGGCCCAGGCCGATACAAGCTATCGTACCAACGTACAAAACATAGGGCAGTATTTTGTGCGTAATTCATCAGGGGCCATGGTGCCGTTGAGTACACTTACATCCTATAAGGTAATTGAGAACTCGCCATTGATATCGCACTATAACCTGTTCCGTTCGGCCGAGATTAACGGTAGTACCAAGCCGGGATATAGTAGTGGTGACGCCATTACCGCTTTGAAAGAAACAGCTGCACAGGTACTGCCGCAAGGTTACGGTTACGAGTTTTCGGGCCTGAGCCGTGAGGAATTATTATCCGGTTCAAAAACGGTATACATCTTTGCATTGTCAATAGGTTTCGTATTCCTGTTCCTGGCCGCTTTGTACGAAAGCTGGTCGGTACCGTTCTCTGTGCTATTATCGGTACCGTTGGGCGCTTTTGGCGCCATCTTATTCCTGTCATTTTTTGATGGCTTGACCAATAACGTTTATGCCCAGATCGGTTTGATAACGTTGATAGGTTTGGCAGCCAAAAACGCCATCCTGATTGTGGAGTTTGCCAAAGAACGTGTGGATGCAGGTATGGAACTGGAGAAGGCTACACTTGAGGCAGTACGTTTACGTTTAAGGCCGATCATCATGACATCGATGGCTTTTATATTAGGTGTAGTGCCACTGATGATAGCATCGGGCGCTGGTGCTGAAGCACGTAAAACCATAGGCTGGACGGTGTTTGGAGGGATGCTTACCGCTACGTCGTTAGCTATATTTATAGTACCGGTTTTGTTTTACCTGATCACCAAAATGGCCTACGGTAAAGAAAAACTGGCTGAGCTTGAAAAAAATTATGACCCTAAAAAGCATGGGCCGGAGGCATAATCATATTGTTTGAATTTTGTAAAAAGAGGAGCGTAAGCACCTCTTTTTTTGTTTTACATCGGTTTTGGTACGCTCGTATACTTCGTAATTCAACTGTTTACGGCGTCGAAATTTCATGTTTGTATACACTTTTGAGGTATAAGCAGGGCAGTTTTTAACGGATTTCTAATAATGTGCCCCGATAAATTCGCGGTGTTTATGGAGGTTTTTATTCCTTAAAACAGTGCTGATTTTCAATTATTAAGTCACTGAGGATTGGATTAATCGCATTTGTTTTAGTAGTTAAAACAATATCTGCAATGGTCAATGATGCCAATACTGGCAAAGTATTTGTTAAGTAGGGGTTAATACAATGAAAAATTAAAAATGAACATTGTAGAATTTGACTAAAAAACACAACTATGAAAACAATGACTAGAATGATAGCTTCGGCGTTTACTGCGGCAGCTATCTTTATCGGAACAAATGTAAAAGCTCAAACTACACCCGCTAACGCGCTTCGTTTTGGAATTGGTTTAGAAGCAGGTATTCCTACTGGCAATGCACATGACATTTCAAATTTTGAATTAGGCGGTACTGCACGTTTGCAATACGGCGTAAATAACAATGTAGCCCTTACCTTGACTTCTGGTTATTACAACTTTTTTGGTAAAACCTATAGTTCAAGTTTTTCTGATGCAACATCAACAACCACAGTAACTGTTAAAGGCAGATCATTAGGTATGATCCCTGTAAAAGCCGGTATCAAAGCGTTTGTTGGTGATGGATTTTATTTTTCAGGTGAGGCAGGTGCCGGATTTGAAGTTCACCCACCGGTAGCAGGGGGGGAGAAAGACACTAAACTTATCCTTTCTCCGGGTTTGGGCTATGCAACTAAATCATGGGATATTGGTGTACGTTATGAAAACTTTTCGGGCCAAAGCAATAACTATGGTTTAGTAGGCGTACGTTTAGCGTATGGCTTTGGGTTGTAAGCTAATAGGACCATGATTTTTAGGATTTCAGGATTGCCCTGATTATAAAAAATCAGAAGTATCTTGAACGCTAATAAATTACACCAAAAAATCCTCTTGCCAACGGTAAGGGGATTTTTTTATTTCTGAATCGGGATTTAGGAGATTTACCGGATTTGTTGTCTGAACTCGAATTAAACGAATAAAAGAATTTTTTGAATTGCTTAGCATTCTGTTAATTCTTTAATTCTATAAATTCGGGTTCAGACAAATTCCCGGTTCAGATTACGCCAGTTTACCCAGTGCTTCTTTTAATCTTCTCATGGCTTCAATCAGTTTATCTTCAGCAGCGGCGTATGATAAGCGGATAGAAGACGGATCGCCGAATGAATCACCGCCTACAGTGGCAACGTGGCCTTCTTCAAGCAGGTATAAGCTTAAATCGTCTGAATCATTGATCACACGACCTTCATAGCTTTTACCGAAGAACGAAGTTACGTTAGGGAAAAAGTAGAATGCACCGTCGGGCAGGTTTACTTTAATACCATCAATCTCGCTCAATAATTTGTAAACGATATCGCGGCGTTTTTTAAATGCAGCACGCATTTCAAGTACGCTTTCCAAACCACCTTCATAAGCGGCAACACCTGCACGCTGGGTGATAGAACAGGTACCTGAAGTTACCTGGCCCTGCATTTTATCAAAAGCAGCGGCAAGCTCTTTGGTGCTGGCAGTGTAACCAATCCTCCAACCGGTCATAGCAAAAGCTTTAGACCAACCGTTGATGATCACCACGCGATCTTTGATATAATCAAATTGTGCGATAGATTCATGCTTGTCAACAAAGTTGATATGCTCGTAAATCTCGTCGCTCAGGATATAAACCTGTGGATATTTTTCAAATACTTTAGCTAAACCTTCAAGCTCATCTTTGCTGTAAACGCTTCCTGTAGGATTGCAAGGTGATGAAAACATGAACAATTTAGTTTGCGGAGTAATTGCGGCCTCCAACTGTTCAGGGGTAATTTTAAAGTTAGTATCAACAGTAGTGTTGATGAAAACGCTTTTTCCTTCGGCAAGCTTAACCACTTCGCTATATGAAACCCAGTAAGGAGTAGGGATGATCACCTCTTCGCCGGGGTTAACCAAACACAATACCGCGTTAGCGATAGCCTGTTTGGCACCTGTTGAAACAACTATGTCGGTAGCATCATAATCAAGATTGTTCTCGTTCTTCAGCTTTGTAACAACGGCTTTACGAAGGTCAGGGTAGCCTGCTACAGGTGTGTAGTAGGTGAAATTCTTGTCCATGGCCTGCTTGGCAGCTTCCTTGATGTGTTCAGGGGTATGAAAATCAGGTTCGCCAAAGCTAAGGCTGATCACGTCGACACCTTTAGCGGCAAGTTCACGGCCCAGTTTGGCCATTTTAATTGTTGCAGATTCGGATAGGTTTTGTATCCGGGTACTTAATGCGCTCATATAAATTGTGTTATCGCGGCAAATATAGAAAATAACTTTACTGCTACTTACGGTTGTTATTTTTTAAATTTGCGGCCTAATACCACCTTGCTTTGAATCAACAAAAAAGGATCATCTTAATTTCGCTGATAACGGGGATAGTGCTGATGCTGGCGAAATTTGGCGCCTACTTTTTAACAGCTTCCAATTTTGTATTAACCGATGCTGCCGAAAGCATCGTAAACGTAATAGCAAGTTCATTTGCTTTTTACAGCATCTACCTGTCGGCCCTTCCGCGTGACGAAAACCACCCTTACGGACACGGTAAGGTGGAGTTCTTTTCTGTTTTTATTGAAGGATCGCTGATTGGTATCGCCGGGTGTATCATTATTGTAAAATCAGTTTATAGCCTGTTCTTTCCTAATATCATCCATGATTTATTTACCGGTGCTATTATAATAGGTATTACCGGTGCTATTAATGGTGCCCTGGGCTATTACATGATCCGTAAAGGCAAAGAGCTTCGTTCTATAACACTTGATGCCGACGGCCGCCATTTACTGGCCGATACAGTTACAAGTGGTGGCCTGGTGGTTGGTTTATTATTGATTGAATTTACAAGAATTTTATGGTTGGATAGCGTGCTCTCCATATTGGTGGGCCTATATATAGTTTACAGCAGTTATAAATTGGTGCGTAAATCGGTAGGGGGATTAATGGATGAGGCCGATTTTCAGGTGGTGACCGATATTATACACGTTTTAAGCGAAAAACGTCGTGAGGCCTGGATTGATGTGCATAACCTTCGTGCGCAGAAATATGGGCATGAACTGCATATCGATTGCCATATGACCCTTCCAAGTTATTTTGACTTGAACACTGTACACACCGAAATATCAATGGTTGATAAGATGATCAACAAGGATATGGGTATTAAAACAGAGCTTTTTATTCATGCCGATCCTTGTTTGCCTGATTGCTGCCACTACTGTAGCATGCCCAATTGCCCTATCCGGTCGGAAGCACAAACCGAAACCATAGCCTGGACATTGGAAAAGGTTGTACGTAATAAAAAACACTTTGAATAATGGAATATTTTAATGTAAGGGTTTACGGCCTGCTGCTGAATGATGATGATGAAGTGCTGATAAGCGACGAACAGGAATATGGTATACGCTTTTCAAAATTTCCGGGTGGTGGCCTTGAACTGGGTGAAGGCCTGATTGATGGCCTTAAACGTGAGTTTATGGAAGAGTGTAACCTGGAAGTTGAGGTGGTGAGTCATTTTTATACTACCGATTTTGCGGTAAAATCGGCCTTTAATAATTCGCAGGTTATCAGTGTGTATTATATGGTGAAAAGCCTTACACCGGTTAATTTAAATATCAAAACTGTAGCTTTTGATTTTGATGGGGAAGGAGAAGTGCTGCAGGCTTTTAGATGGGTACCGCTTACCGCGTTAAGCACTGCCGATTTTGAATTTCCGACAGATAAACGTGTGGTTGAACTTTTGCAAAACGAACTATGAACCTTACCGAAAGGGATTTACAGGTAATATGGCATCCTTATACCCAAATGAAAACCGCGCAGCCACCGATAGGTATTGTGCGCGGGGAAGGGGCGCTGCTATTTGACGAAGAAGGCAAACAATACATTGACGCGGTATCATCATGGTGGGTAAATATCCACGGGCATGCTCATCCCTACATTGCGAAGAAGGTATCAGAGCAGCTTCATAAACTGGAGCACGTGATATTTGCCGGTTTTACCCACGAGGGGGCCGTTGAACTGGCCGAACGCCTGCTGGCAATTTTGCCACCAAATCAAAAGAAAGCTTTTTACTCAGATAATGGTTCAACCGCTGTTGAAGTAGCCATAAAAATGTGCCTGCAATACTGGCTTAATAAAGGCGATCAGCGTACTAAGATCATCGCTTTTAATAACGCTTACCATGGCGATACCTTTGGTGCAATGGCGGTAAGCGGCAGAAGCGCATTTACCAAAGCTTTTGATAGCTTATTATTTGAGGTGGAGTTCATCGATATACCCAACAAGGAAAATATCGAAAGTCTCAAATCTCAGATCTCAGCTCTCAAATCTCAAACCGCCTGCTTTATTTTTGAGCCACTGGTGCAGGGTTCAGCAGGCATGATCATGTATGAGGCTGAATATTTAAATGAGCTGATGACTCATTGCCGTGAGGAAGAGGTGATGCTGATTGCTGACGAGGTGTTTACGGGTTTCGGGCGTACAGGTAAACCTTTCGCTACAAATCATGTGGATATAGAGCCGGATATCATGTGTTTCTCAAAAGGGCTTACCGGCGGTACCATGGCTTTAGGCTTAACTACCTGTACACAGCAAATTTATGACGCCTTTTTATCCGACGATAAATTGAAGACTCTTTTCCACGGGCATTCATTTACGGCTAACCCGATAGCTTGTGCTTCGGCGCTGGCCAGTCTTGATCTGTTTCAACAGCCCGAAACAACGGAGAACATTGCCAGGATCAAAGCTGCCCATACGGCTTTTGCTGATAAGATCCGCAATCACCCTAAAATAAAAACTGTAAGGCAAACGGGCACGATAGTAGCTATGGAATGGGAAACGGGTGATAATACATCTTATTTCAGCTCGTTGAGGGATAAGTTGTACCATTATTTTTTAGCCGCGGGGATCATATTGCGCCCCTTAGGGAACGTTATTTATATTTTACCGCCATATTGCATTACTAATGAGCAACTCAATTATGTTTACGGCAAAATTGAGCAAGCTCTTGAAGAATTATAAATTATGCTGAACAAAATACTACCTACTATAATAGCCGATAATGAACTGCACTCACGCTGGTTAAATACATTGTCATTGATGGAAAATACCGGCGCGCGCAAAATTTCAGCAAGCGAAGACCCGCTTACCGTTACTTACATCATATTGAAGCACGCTGCAGAAGAGCACCGTCATGCCTTCTACCTCAAAAAACAATTGGAAAAAACTGGTGTAACGCTGCCAACTTATGCAGCTGAATACCTGTTGGCTCCTGGCTCAAGCAAATACTACTTAAACCAGCTGGATGTTGATGTTTGCCGTTATTTAAAAACAGAACTGAACCTGAAAGGTGCAGAGTTGCGGTTTGCAGCCTACCTGCTGGTTACTTATGCCATTGAAGTCCGTGCTGATGAACTTTACCCTATTTATCAGGATGCCCTTGATGAGGCAGGCAGTAAAGTAAACGTAAAATCGATTATTTTAGAAGAAGAAGGCCACCTGGAAGAGATGATTAACCAATTGCAGCATTTCTCGCCGCAATGGGAACTGCACGCTCAAAAAGCGGTTGAATTTGAAACCAAGCTGTTTAATCAATGGGTTGAGCAGTTGGGTAGGGAAATCGACCGTTGATTTTTTTGATTACGTTGATTTCGCTGATTTTTTGGAAATGACTTTGTAGAGACGCATTGTATGCGTCTTTTTTGTTAATCGTAAATGTTTTTTCGATGACCCAAATCTATCATAGCGCAAGTCTTGTGCGGTTGATTGTGGGCTGAGGACTTGTGATTATTTGTTATTTCGATTACTATCAATAATTCTGAATACCTCCTCTGCCGTTATGGATGATTCATTGGTGGCTTTTGCCTCATCATATAACCGGATATCTTCCAATTCGTCCAGCTTCGTCATGAGTTTTTCATAGTCGGCTATGGGTATAATTACAAACAGCCTTTTACCGGTATTGTCTGTGATATATTGATAGTTTACAGTAGTCATATTTTTAAATATACTGAAATCTCCTAATTACCACTCAATACCCCATATACTCCGTAAACACCTGCTGCAAATAAGCCTTACCATAGGTAAGTGCAGCTTCGGTGTTTTTTTCATCGGCATTTGGCTTGCTGTTGTAGATCATAGTACGGCCGGAGTTATCATATGATACAGCCTGTCCCGGTTGCATAAAACCGAAACCGTTATCCCAATCAAAAAAAGCAAAGTCTTTAGTGGCGGGGTTTAATAAATCTTTCGACCATTTAAACTGGTTGTGCGGCATGTCCAATTGCGACAGCAGCGTCGCTGCAAGATCAGTTTGCCCGCCAAGTTTACTGATCTTTTTGCCGCGGTATTCTGGTTTGATCACTTCTCCAAAAAACAACAATGGAATGTGGTATTTGGCCGGATCGTAAGCTTCAGCGGTATTACGGGGTAGGCGGTGACCGTGATCGGCTACTAAAATAAACAGCGTGTTTTTATACCAGCTTTGCTTTTTAGCATGTTCAAAATAGGCGTTGAGACATGAATCAGTGAAATAGGCCGTGCTCCTGAATTTGTTAGCGGGGTCACCGGTGGCGTCATCGGCAAAGTGGTGCTTTACCGGTAACGTAAATGGCTCATGATTGCTTGATGTTTGCACATAATTGAAGAAAGGCTGCTTCTGCCTGGCCGAATATTGCAAATTTTGGGTAAGCAGGTCATCATCATAAACGCCCCATTGTGTTTTTACATGACTATTGTCAAAGCTGGCTTCATCAACAATATGATCGATATTATGCGAAGTCATGAACTTATCAAAGTTCATGTAATTACTTTTACCGCCATAAAAATAGGCCGTTTCATAGCCTGCGTCTTTAAACGATGTCGATATAGCCGGAAGTTTTTTATGTTTAACGGTATCGCTGATAATGGTACGGATAGCCTGCGACGGGAAGCCGCTCATGAGGGCCACAATACCTTTATCGGTACGATCGCCGGCGGCATAAATGTTATTAAAGAACAGGCCGTTATTAATGAATTTTTCAAAGTTTGGAGCCACGCCTTTATCCCCGCCTAATGATTCGATCAGGTCGGCAGTATAGCTTTCCATTTGGATAATTACCACATTGGGACGGCTGGTGGTAAGGATTTGTTCTGTTGAATTGTTTTTAACGTTGTATAATTCTTCAACAGTTTTTGCAGCTTCATCCGGACGGTCATACAAATAAGGGTTATAAAGCGGTCGCAAATTTTCAAATACGTTATTAAACAGGTTCCATTCGGTATTGAGGGCACTTTGGTTCAGAATCTGTTTTTCGGAAAAATAAGCAGAGTTCTGGCTTACCGGCTTAGCTTGCAAACCGCCCCGCATCAGCACAAAATTCACAAATAGCAATAATGTAGTAAGCGAAACTTTGAGGCTTGGCCGGGCATAAGGCTTTTTAAATTGGTAGTTGATAATAAAATGTGACAATATGCCACCTGTTGCCAATAATGCAAGTCCAATAAAAATACATTTACCAACAGGCGATGAACCACTTGATGCTATGGCTTCTGAAGGAGCGTGATAAAATGAAGTAAATACCCGGAAGCTAACTTTTGTGCCCCACTCGCGGAAAATATTGAAGTTGAGTACGGTGTTTAAAGAGATGCAAAAAAGACAGAACCAAACATATGATTTGAGCCAGATGGGCTTTATTTGGACGCTGGGAATAAACCAGTTAATGGCAAATACAAGAATTGGAATGATACAGATATAGGCAGTTGCCGAAATATCAAGCCTTAAACCCCAGAAAAAAGTTTGCAGGATTTCGCCAATTTTGGCGCCGTTTAGCTTGTGCAGAAAATAGATCTCAAACGTAGCCCTCGTGATAGCGAAGAAGACGAGCCAAAAGACGAAAAATCTGAAAAAGCTAAAAAGGTTCCTTAACATTGGGGTAACAAAAATAGTATTTTGCTACAATGTTAAGGAACCTTTAATGAATTGTTAATGAAATATTTTGATTACCTGCCGCCACTCATAGCTTTCAGGTCATCCAGGGTAATCTTTTCAAAATCAGCGGGGATACCAAATGTGCCTGCCGGATTTTTTTGCTCAGTTATGCTTTTAACGGTAACCTCAGTGCTTTGGCCTTGTGAAAATGAGGTGTATTGTACCGGGAAGCCACCAACACTACGGTAGTATTTAGCAATAGCAGTTACAGGTACAGTAACATCGTTAGTTACCCAGATATCATAAGTTTTGTTAGCTTTTGCATCTGTAGCTACTACTTTTTTGCAGTTAAAGCCCGAAATTACTTTGGTTTCGGTGCCCGGAGCAAAAGTAAGGGTAGGCAACGACGCCATGGCCTGGTCAACCTCATCAGGAGTTGCAACTGCTGCTTTTTTGATAGATGCAACAGGTACATCAACCATTACAACCAATGATTTACCATCAGCATCAGTTAATATTTTAATAGTAGCCGGGCCGGTAGTAAATTGCATAGCGGCAGAATCGGCACGGAAATAACTTTTAGCTTCAACCTGTTGTCCCTGCATAGCAGTTGAGATAGTTACCACACCCTCTTTGTAAGCTTTTTGAGCATTTGCGCTGATAGCTGTTGCGGTAAGGGCAAGGCCTAAGGCAACGTTGAAAATTTTAATGTTCATGTTTTGAGTTTGATTTAATACAAAATTGACTTTTATTAATTAAAAGACAAATTTTAAGGTATGTAGTTTAATATGTTTTTCAATTAGATGCTGCCACGAACGATTTGTTACGTTTTAAAACCACATAATTTGTATGCAGGGCATGGGCCTGATCCACAATAAGCTGTACGGTTTTAGGGGTGTTTGTGGCATCAATAATTATGGTATGATATTCGTGATTTTTATTAACAATAGCAAGCTGAATTTTAGGATTGCCGGTAATATACAGATAATCAGTTTTTCGTTTTTTCAGGGATATGGTATCCGTATAATCCTTGTTTACGATAATTATAGACTGGGTTCGGAATTGGATAAAATTATCCTGTTTTCGCAAAAAGCCCGATTGGATATCCTGATTGGGTTGATATAAAGCAACGTCACTTATTTTACAGCTATCAAGATATGGCCGGATCGAATAATTGTAGTTTTTATCGGTATCAGCCAGATTACTTAATACAATAGCATGATTACCATTTTTAAATACTATCCCGGTGTTTTTACGCAGGTTTAAAAAGGCTATGCTGTTGGTGTTGTATGATCTATATTGTTTTATGCTGATGCTTACTGCTAACAAAAGTGTGAGTGCAATCGACGTTCGTAACAGCCAGGTTTTTCTATCGTACAAAAAGTAAAACGCACATATAATAATGGCATAAAGCAGCAGATATTCGGTTGCGGTAAGCCATATTTTATTAATGCTTGCAAAGGGTAAATGCTCAACCCAGGCCAGCACATAGTTCATCAACAGGATCGACTTTTCAAGGATCCAGGCAAGAGCAGTGGATATATAGGGAATTTGTGGTAGCAAAAGATAAAAAATCCCGCTGTACATGATAACAGCAGTAGGAATAACGATAAACAGGTTACTAAATAGGAAATAAACAGGGAACTGGTGAAAATAAAAAGCGCTCAGTGGAAAGGTAATAACCTGTGCAGCTATCGATACTGAACATAAGGCCCAGAGTTTGTCAACCCATTTATTGTTAATCGTAAACCATGTATAAACCACAGGCTGTAAAACAACAAGCCCCGCAACAGCAAGATATGACAGTTGAAAGCCAACATCGGTTATCAGCAACGGATTATATAACAATAGTATAAACGCCGATACTGCCAGGATATTTAAATTGTTGATATACCTACTGTACGTTTTGCCAACGATAACTGTGCTGATCATCACTGCTGCTCTGCAAACGGCTGGTGAAAATCCGGTAAGCATAGCATAATACCAAATGACAGGAATGATGATGATAGCTTTAATAAGCCGGCCATGTTTGACCCTGTTCAGGAAGCCCAGCATAAATGTCAGTAAAGCCCAAATGATAGCCACGTGTGCGCCCGAAACAGATAAAACATGTATAGTGCCCGTTTTTGAATAAGCCTGCAGCACATCTTCGCTTAAATCGGCTTTGTAGCCTAATATAAGGGTAGAGGCTACTGCAATAGCGTTTGGATCATGTAGTTGCTGTTTTAGTTTCTGAATCATTTGCCGCCTTAATGCCAATGCGTTAGCTATGAAAAGGTTGCCTGTATTTGATTGTACCAGACGATATTGCCCGGGATATAAAAACTCCTGATAGTAAATATTTTGATGTGCCAGGTACTTTTTATAGTTAAACTCGGCAGGGTTAAAAGGCGGATCAATGGGGGAGTACTTACCGGGAATCAATAGTTCATCGCCATAGTTTAATTGCATTGCGGCACTGTCTTTTATAGTGATCATCAATGTGCCTGTTGCCGCAACCGGCTGTTTTTGATTAATGTTTGCAATTACGCTGGCGGTAAAACGGATTAACCCATTTTTAAGCTGGGGCTCGTTATTAATGCGCACAAGCTGTGTTTGTGCAGGGAGTTTGGAGAAATGGATGGGATTATTGAGTTCGTTATTGTTGATAGCAGCTATCCAGCCGGCAAGCAACAGCAACAAGTGAATGATTATTCCGCCTAACCATTGCTTTTTGTAAACTTTAAAGCGGGCATAATAAAAATTGAGCAGGAGGAACAGGAATAGCAGGCTTGTAAACCCAACAGCTAATGGCATTAAATACATGCCCGAACTGAAGCTAAGACCAATGCTTATACCTAATAAAAACGGAAGTAGTAAAATAACAACCGGGACCTCGCCCTTATGATTAGCGATCATATCTTAATTCCGGAATTGTTATTGCAGGTGACAGCATGGTTTATAGGTTAACCAAATTGGTTATAAAAATAAAGATAGTTTTTATGTGGAAAATTACAACTGGTCGCGCACCTCGAGCAGGAATTTTTTGAGGTTTTCGAGCGAATCGATAACGCGCTGGTTATCCTTGGTATCACCCATATTGTTTTTAAGGTGCTCTTTGGCGCCGTTCAGGGTGTAGCCTTTATCGCGGATTAGGTGGAAGATGATCTTGAAATTTTCAATATCCTCGGGGGTAAAATAGCGGTTGCCCTTTTTGTTTTTCTTGGGCTGCAGTACATCGAACTCCTTTTCGTAAAAACGTATAAGCGATTGATTTACATCAAACATGGCCGATACCTCGCCCATGGTGTAGTACATCTTGCTTATTTCACGTTCTTTATAAGGCATAATACAAATGTATCTATTTGATTTCGGAATTGGGAATTTCGAAATCGGAATTTTGTATTAGCCTCTAACTTCTGCAGGTTTTGCTGTCGCCCGGCACCAGCCGGGTGTCAGCTATTTCACGGCCTCTGGCCGATGTCAAGAAACCGGCGTGCTAATGTTTTATTTGGTTTCGCTCCAGGGCAGGGAAGAGGCTTTGCCTGCTAAAAAATCGGCTTTGCGGCTGGCAAGGTCTTTAGCTTGCTGTTCAAGCACGGCGTCGCTTTCGTTATCAATACGGTAGTTATAATCCAAGCTGTCAAGAAATGCAAGGAGTACTCTTTTCTCCTGTTCGTTTTGAATATCTACTCTTAAAGTTTCCATGCACAAATTTAAAGCAAATAAGGTGAATTGCATTAATTGTATCGACGAACGAGGGTTAAATCGACTTTAATTAATAAATAAATCCGAAATCGAAAATCCGATATCCGAAATAATTGAAAATCCTATCTTTGCTCCCTATGACTGCTACTGAAATACGACAGGCTTTTCTTGATTTTTTTGTTTCAAAGGGACACACTATCGTTCCTTCGGCACCAATTGTGATTAAAAACGATCCAACCCTGATGTTCACCAACGCGGGGATGAACCAGTTTAAAGATATATTTTTAGGCGAGGCGGCGCCCAAAGCCGCGCGCGTGGCGGATACTCAGCGTTGTTTACGTGTATCCGGCAAGCATAACGATCTGGAAGAGGTGGGTATCGATACCTATCACCACACCATGTTTGAAATGCTGGGCAACTGGAGCTTTGGCGACTACTTTAAAAAAGAGGCCATAGCCTGGAGCTGGGAACTGCTTACCGAAGTGTATAAGCTGCCCAAAGACCGCCTGTACGTTACCTATTTTGAAGGCGACGAAAAAGAGGGCCTTGAAGCCGATACCGAAACCTACGAACTATGGAAACAGTATGTAGCTGAAGACCACATCCTTCGCGGCAACAAAAAAGACAACTTTTGGGAAATGGGTGAAACCGGCCCATGCGGTCCTTGCTCGGAAATTCACTTCGACAGCCGCCCGGATACTGAGCGTGGCGAAGTGAGCGGAGCCATATTGGTAAATGCCGATCATGACCAGGTTATTGAGATCTGGAATGACGTATTTATGCAGTTTAACCGCCTTAAAGGTGGCGTATTGCAACCACTCCCTAATAAACATGTTGATACCGGGATGGGCTTTGAGCGCCTGGTACGTGTGTTACAGGGTAAAACATCCAACTATGATACCGATATTTTTCAACCAATGATCCAATTCATTGCCGAAAAATCGGGCAAAAAATATAACAGTGCCGCCAAGCCTGGCGATGCCGATTGGAACGATGCCGTAGCTATGCGCGTATTGGCCGATCATATCCGCGCCATCAGTTTTGCTATTTCTGATGGACAGTTGCCTGCAAGTAATAAGGCTGGTTATGTGATCCGTAGAATTTTGCGTAGGGCGATACGTTACAGCTATCAAACTTTAGGTTTTAAAGAGCCTTTCTTTAATCAGCTCGTACCGTTATTAGCTGAGCAATTCAAGGGAGTATTCAACAATCTTTTTGAACAAAAAGACTTTGTTCAAAAGGTTATTTTGGAGGAGGAGATTTCTTTCTTAAGAACACTTGATAAAGGATTGCAAAGAATATTACAACACGTAGATGATTTAGGTTTTGTTTACCGTGGCATAGGTGATGTAGAAAAAATTAACAAAGACTTTGTTCGTCAAATTGATGGAAAGCACGCTTTTGAACTATTAGATACTTATGGCTTTCCTATAGATTTGACTGAGCTAATTGCTCGTGAAAATGGATTAAGTGTAGATATGGTTGGGTTTGAAAAGTATCTCCAACAACAAAAAGAACGTTCCCGCGCTGCAACCGCCATTGATACCGGCGATTGGATCGTACTAAAAGATGATGAATCAGTAGAGTTTACCGGTTACGATGAAACTGAAACTATAGCCCACATTGTAAAATACCGTAAAGTAACTGCTAAAGGTAAAGAGCAATACCAGCTGGTGTTGGATAAAACACCTTTTTATGCCGAGAGCGGCGGGCAGGTAGGGGATAAGGGTGAACTGGTTTTCCCTGATGGTGAGATCATCCTGGTTACGGATACAAAAAAGGAGAACGGACTGATAGTTCACTTTACAGATAAGTTGCCACAAGATATTGACGACGCCTTAACTGCCATTGTTGATCCGGCTTTACGCAGCCAGACTAACAGCAACCACTCGGCCACGCACTTGCTGCATGCTGCTATGAAACAGGTGTTGGGCACGCACGTAAACCAAAAAGGTTCGTTGGTTAATGCAGATTACCTGAGGTTCGATTTTTCGCATTTTGCTAAAGTTACCGATGAGGAGCTGGCGCAGATAGAGGCTATCGTAAACCAAAAAGTACGCGAAAATATTCCGCTTAAAGAAGAACGCAGCGTATTATATGCCGAAGCCATTACCAGTGGTGTAACCGCCCTGTTTGGTGAAAAATATGGCGAGTATGTACGAGTGATCACTTTTGATGATAACTTCAGTAAGGAGCTTTGCGGTGGTACGCACGTGAAAGCTACCGGGCAAATCGGTTTTTTTAAAATTATTGCTGAAAGTGCAGTTGCTGCCGGTGTTCGCCGTATTGAGGCCATTACCGGTGTTGCTGCCGAAAAATACATCGTTACCCAAAACGCCTTGGTTAATCAGTTAAAAGAGCTACTTAAAAATCCAAAAGACCTGTCAAAAAGCATTGAAGGTTTACTGGACGAAAATGCCAAACTGAAAAAAGAGATCGAAAAATCGATCCTCGAAAAATCATCGGGCTTAAAAACCGAGCTGGCTGAAAAAGCAGAAGCTATTGGCGACATCAATTTCATAGCTCAAAAAGTAGCCCTGCCTAATGCTGATGCAGTTAAAAACCTGGCTTACCAGCTAAAGGATATAGTTTCAAACCTGTTCCTGGTGCTGGTTGCTGATTTTGATGGTAAGCCAAGTATTACCGTAATGATTGCCGAAAACCTGGTGAAGGAAAAAGGCCTGCATGCCGGCAATATCATTAAAGAACTTGCCAAAGAGGTTAAAGGCGGTGGCGGCGGTCAGCCGTTTTTTGCTACCGCAGGCGGCAGCGATGTTAGTGGGTTGGATAATGTGCTGGTAAAGGCAAAGACCTTTATAAAATAACTCTCAATTCATACCTTGATAAAGACTTACGAAGTTTTTAAAACTTCGTAAGTCTGAAAGGCAACATCAGACTCTACAACTATACCTGTAAAAGCAAGGTGTAGAAGATTTCTCCTCACCTCAGCGCACAAACCCACCTCTGGCTCGTCGAAATGACATTTTTTTATTAATAATAAAATTAAGAAAATGTGTCTGAATCATAGGTAATCGATCCGGCGCTCAGTCCCCCATTTTTCTACAAATCCTATCAATCTTTCTACGATAAGTATTTATTCAGAAAAACGTGTTTTAAATGTATTCTTTACATTTATTTTTACCAACTTTGAAATCGCTAAGGTATAACTGTTTACCTTACATGTATTAAGCCAATTATTACCTGATTTTAAACTAATGAACACTAATTTTGATCTTAAAGAGCATCCTCACAGTAGGTTAAACATTTTAACGGGCGACTGGATCCTGGTATCGCCGCATCGTACAAAACGCCCATGGCAAGGGAAAGTCGAAGCTACACAAGCCGACGACCGACCTCAGTATGATCCGGCTTGCTACCTTTGCCCCACAAACAAACGTGCCGATGGCAGCGAAAACCCCGATTATAAGGGCAGCTTTGTTTTCACCAATGATTATTCATCGCTATTGTTAAATACGCCTGATGGTGGCTTAAATGAAGACGAATTACTGGTGGCTAACAGCCAAAAAGGTATTTGCCGGGTGATCAGCTTTTCGCCAAGGCATGACCTTACCCTGCCACAGATGACTACCAAAGAGATCAGCAAAGTAGTTGATATATGGCAATCAGAATTTGAAGACCTTGCCTCCTACCCATGGATCAAGCATATCCAGATATTTGAAAACAAGGGCGATATCATGGGTTGCAGTAACCCGCACCCCCATGGCCAGATCTGGGCACAAAACAGCCTGCCGGTTGAAGTGGCCAAAGAAACCCAGCAACAAAAGCTTCATTTTGAGCAAAAGGGCACAAGTCTGCTGGCCGACTATCTGGCACTCGAACTTAAAAAACAGGACCGCATCGTTTTTGAAAACGACCATTTTGTTGTATTAGTGCCATTTTGGGCGGTTTGGCCTTATGAAACCATGATCGTCAGCAAAAGACATGTAACCAGTATCCTTTATTTTACCGAAGAGGAAAAACACGCCCTTGCCGACGCCATCAGAAGGCTGACCATCAGGTACGACAATATGTTTGAAACCTCGTTCCCATATTCAGCAGGTATGCACCAATCGCCGGTTAACTCGGGAGAGCATCCTTACTGGCACTGGCATATGCATTTTTATCCGCCGTTGCTACGCTCGGCTACAGTAAAAAAATTCATGGTAGGCTATGAAATGCTGGCCAATCCACAGCGTGATATTACTGCCGAATTTGCGGCTGAAAAACTGCGGGGTTTGAGTGAGATCCATTATAAAGAGAGGGGATAATGAAAAAACGCTATTTTTAAACCAAACTATAACCAAGCTATTTATGAGAAACTTAATTAAAGGTATTTCTTTAACAATTTTACCTGCTTGCAGCCTATATTTGGCTGCTTGTAATCAAAATTCAACCTCACAGAAAAACACTACTATGGCGGATAGCACCAAAACAACTGCATCGGCATTCGAAAAAACAATTGATGGAAAACAAACCCATTTATTTACCCTTAAAAACAAAAACGGCTTAACAGCTACTATTACCAACTACGGTGGGAGAGTTGTAAGTTTATCTGTTCCTGACAAAAATGGAAAGCTGACCGATGTTGTTTTGGGCTTTGACGATGTGGATGGCTTTGAAAAGTCAACCGAGCGTTATTATGGCGCAACCATTGGCCGTTACGGAAACCGTATTGCCAAAGGTCATTTTAAAATTGATGGCAAAGATTACCAATCGTCAATAAACAATACGCCAAACACGCTGCATGGCGGTAAACATGGTTTCCAGGAAGTGGTATGGGATGGCAAAATGATCGATTCATCAACTGTAGAGCTTACTTATCTTTCAAAAGATATGGAAGAAGGTTTCCCGGGTAACCTTAATGTTAAAGTCACTTACAGCCTAACTGATGATGACTCATTTAAATGCCAGTACGAGGCTACAACCGATAAAAAAACAGTTGTTAACCTTACCAACCACGCTTTCTTTAACCTGAATGGCGAGGGCAGTGGTACTATCCTTGATCACGTGGTGCAGATAGATGCCGACAACTATCTGCCGGTTGATGCAGGCCTGATCCCTACTGGTAAGCTTGAAAAAGTAACAGGTACCCCGTTTGATTTCACCAAGCCGGAAACCATTGGCAAACGCATTAATGAAGATAATGTTCAGCTAAAAGATGGCAAAGGTTATGACCATAACTTTGTGCTGAACAAACATGACCTGAGCACTCCAATAGCAACAGTTATCGGCGATAAAAGCGGTATCAAAATGGAGGTATTTACCGAAGAGCCAGGTTTACAGTTTTACAGCGGGAACTTTATGCAGGCTAAAAACGTGATGAAACGTGGTATTAAAGATGAATACCGTACATCATTTGCTATGGAAACCCAGCATTTCCCTGATTCTCCAAATCAGCCTCAATTCCCTTCAACCGAGTTAAAACCGGGTGATACTTATAAAACACAGTCGCTTTATAAGTTTTCAGTTGTTAAATAATTAAATGCCTTTTATAAGAGAAGTCCAGCCTAAAAGGCAGGACTTTTTGTTTTATATTAGTGCAATGACAACCGCAGTTAATACTTATAAATTTGTAAAGGAAGACACCGGCCGCTGGTACATTGACCTACCCGATTGGCAGGGTGTAAAAGCCGATCTTGAAATGGTTGAAGGTGCCGACACCATGCTTGATCATGTGGGAGAGGGTAGCAAAATAGTTGAACTTATATTAGCCGAAGAGCCTTTTGGTGGAAGTTCCGAACTTCAGCTCATTGAAGATTACAAAGATCATGTCGGCGGTGGTATTTATTTGTTGAAAGAATATGAAGGCCAAATCGTTAATCAGCAAATGTGGCTTTGCGATGTTACGAAGTTCTTGTTTGGTAAGCTTCCGTCTTTTATCTATTTCAAAAAGCAATAAGGCGGTACGAGCTATTATGAGCGCCTGGCGAAAAAGAGCAATTGAATGCCTCCCTGGATCAAAGAGAGAGTTTGAAGATCCTGAAACGTCTATTTTGGGTGTTTTCATGGAGTTATTGCCCTCAACTGTTGCTGCACATCGTAATAACGACACTTCACAACTCAAAAAGAACTACGACTTTGCCGAATGGTGTTTCAGGCAAAAATCTGAAGACCTGTGGAATGCTGCGGGAGTAGCATTTTACGAACACCTGGGTGATAAGACAGAAACACTTCAAACCATACACCAATGGGTTAAGCGGGATATCTATATTGAAATTAGACCGCTTTTGAAACAAAGGCTTGATGAAATCACGTTGAAAACTGTAGATAGTTTATATGGCTTGCAGAATGGTAAGTTAAAAGCAACATGATTCCCATTCCCAACGTTTTCCTGCTATGATGTGTTTGTTAAGCAGATTTAAAACAAACCTAAACTTTTTGAGGTTAAAAGGTTAATTAATAATAATCTGTTTACCTATCTATAAAAAACATCATGAGTGACAATTCAACCCAACCTGAAGAAAAGGGATTTTTCGAGAAGGTTAAAGAAACAATTGAAAGCCTTTGGGAAGGCACAAAAGACACAGCCGAAGACGTAAAAGAAGCAGCCGAAGAAAAATTTGAAGATATAAAGGAAAAAGTAACCGCTAAAAAAGTAACCGCCACAAAAAAAGCGGCAGCAACCAAAAAAACGGTTATCAAAAAAGCTGATGAGGTAACCGCAAAAGCAAAAACAGCAGTAGCGGATGTTAAGGCTAAGGCCGAAACCAAGGCTAAAGCCATTACTTCCAAAGTGAAGAACGAAGCAGTTGCTGCAAAGAAAGAAGTTGCCGATGTTAAGGCCAGGGCAGCTACCAAGGCAAAAGTCATCACAGCTAAAGCAAAAACAGAGGCTACAGAAACTAAAAAGGCCGTGGCCGCGAAAACAGCTAAAGCAGCGACGGCAGTTAAAAAGAAAGCTACTGCTGCCTCAAAGTAATGCAAAACACTTGGGCACAAAAAAAGCGATTGGGTACCCAATCGCTTTTTTAATATTATATAACCTCCCCCTTCAGGGGGCCGGGGGGCGACTTACGCCTCAAATTTATAGCCTACACCTTTTACAGTAGCAACACAATCGTCGCCCAGTTTTTCGCGCAGTTTACGGATGTGTACGTCGATAGTACGGTTGGTAACCACTACCGAATCTTCCCAGATGTTTTTAAGGATCACCTCGCGGGTGTAAACTTTGCCGGGTTTTGAAGCCAGCAGGTATAGCAGTTCAAATTCCTTTTTAGCTAATACCACCTTAACTCCGTTTTTGTAAACCAGGTAAGCTTCGCGATCGATAACCAAATCGCCAATTTCCAGTTTATTATCAATTACGTCTTCAGCAGGGGCATTACGGCGTAATATGGCATTAATGCGGCTAACCAATGCGCGTGGTTTTATAGGCTTTGCAATATAATCATCGGCACCTACGTTAAACCCTGCAATTTCCGAATACTCTTCGCTGCGGGCAGTTAAAAACACCATAAAGGTATTTTTAAATTCGGGCATGGTACGCATAATGCGGCATGCTTCAATTCCGTCCATTTTAGGCATCATGATATCCAGTACAATCAAATCAGGCAGGGCTTTCTTTGCTTCGGCAACAGCTTCCTGGCCGTTGCGTGCTAAAAACACCTGGTAACCCTCTTTTTTCAGGTTATACTCAATCAGTTCTAAAATATCCGGTTCATCATCAACAATAAGTATTTTCTGTTTCGCGGTGCTGCTCATGTTGCGTTAATTTTTTTGTATAAAAGTATACGCTTTACAACAGCTAATGGTTAAGCTAATATTAACAAATTGTTAAACGTTACCTTATATTAACCGTAAGTTGAGGCTATTTAAATGTTTTATTTAAAAAAGCTTCAAGATCGGCGCCTGTAATGTTCTTGGCAACGATATTTCCCTGCGGATCAATAATGAAATTTGAGGGGATAGCCTCGATATGATAAAGCCTTTCTGTGGGGCCTTCAAAGCCATTTAAATCTGATCCATGGGCCCAGGTAAGCTTGTCATCGCTGATAGCTTTTTGCCATGGCGCTTTATCTTTATCAAGCGAAACACCTAAAATATTAAAGCCTTTATCTTTAAATGTATTGTATTGTTTAACCACATTAGGATTTTCCTGCCGGCAAGGCTGGCACCACGAAGCCCAAAAGTCAATCATCACATATTTACCTTTATAGTCAGATAATTTGATCGACTTGCCATCAATACCGTTAACTGTAAACTCAGGAGCTTTATGACCTAATGAAATTGGCTTTGCCTTATCCATCTGTGCAATGAATTTTTGTACGGTAGGGTTATCTTTAAAATCGCCCCGGATATCATCCGCAAATTTGATAAGCTGAGCTTCGTATTTGGTAGGATCAAGGGTGGTTGCCGCGTAAAAACCGGCAAGCGACTTTTTGTTGTCGTTCACAAATTTTAAAACTGCTTCGCCGCTTTCACTTACATTCTTTAAAAATATAGGCATGTATATTTTCAACAATGAATCGTTTCGCTCGCCGTGTGACTTTTCCTGGTACTCGGCAAAAAGTTTGGCGTTTTTATCACCATAAAGGTTACTGATGCGGTTAAACTCTTTTATTTTATCCGAATCATCAGAGCCCTTAATAGTATACTCGTGCTTTTTATCGTTATTGTCGGTTTCAAACTCAATATCATCCCCATTTTTAGCAATGAAATCGTACAGGTTTTCGCCCTGCATTTCGCTGCCCTGCGGGCCGGTACTGCCTACACGAAGCTTAAACAGGTTTGGGTAAAGCGCTACATGCTTAAACTCAAATTTGCCGCCCTCGCTCAATGAGGTTGAGTCAACAACTTTTAAGCCCGAGCTATCGGCTTCAATCAAATAAACAGCTTTAAGTGCACCCGGATTTTTGATAGTTCCTGAAACGCTGAACTGCGATTGGTTTTTACAAGAGTACATACCTGCGCTAAGCATCAACAGTGCGCCGGCAGCAGCCATATTTTTAACTTTCATCTATTTAGCTTCTAATTCCTTTATCAATAGCTGGTTAGTTTTCTGCGGGTCGATCTTGCCTTTTGAGCTTTTCATGATCTCGCCCATAAACAGGCCTAAAACGCCCTTTTTTCCCTTTTGGTATTCCTTAACCTTATCAGGATATTTGGCGATAGCATCCTTTATAAAACGGGTTACATCATCGCCGTCGGCACTGATCAATAGGTTCAATTCTTTAGCCAGATCATCCGGTTTTTTACCAGGTTCTTTGACCATGGCAGGGAATAATTTGTGCGAAGCTACAGAATTATTTATCACCCCGGTGTCAATTAGTTTGATGAGGGCGGCAAGGTTTTGCGGCGTAACAGCAAAGTTACCAATGGTTTGGTTATGGTCATTAAGGTATGAGCGTATAGCACCCATAAGCCAGTTGGCAGCGGCCTTATAATGATCGGTATGTTTTATCAGCGCCTCAAAATAAAAGGCGGTATCCCTATCGGCAGTAATTACCGACGCATCATAGGCAGTTAAGCCCAATTGCTCGGTGTATTTATGATACAATTGTGCAGGCAACGCAGGTAAACCTTTCCGAATGCTTTCTACATATTCGTTGGTTAGCTTTAATGGCGGCAGGTCCGGTTCGGGGAAATACCGATAATCGTTAGCCATTTCTTTTGAGCGCAGTACCGAGGTTTCGCCAGTATCGGCATTGAAATTTAATGTGTTTTGGTCGATATGGCCGCCTGCCTCAATGATGTTTACCTGGCGTACAAACTCGTGCTCAATGGCGCGCTGTACGTTGCGGATGGAGTTAAGGTTTTTTACCTCGCAGCGGTTACCGTAAGCGGTTGCACCTTTAAGCCTTACCGAGATATTGGCATCGCAGCGCATACTGCCTTCTTCCATATTACCGTCGCAAATATCAAGGTAGCGCAAAATTTTACGCATTTCAGTCAGGAACTGGCCGGCTTCTTCGGCGCTGCGCATATCGGGCTCTGATACAATCTCAACCAGTGGCACGCCCGCACGGTTCAGGTCGATCAGTGAATCGGCATGATGCTGATCATGCATGCTTTTTCCGGCATCTTCTTCCATATGAATGTGGTGCAGGGCGATATTTTTTTCAGTACCGTCGGCCAGTTTCACCGGCACATAGCCTTTAAGACATATGGGTGCCTGATCCTGGCTAATCTGGTAACCTTTAGGCAAATCGGCATAAAAATAATTTTTACGGGCGAAGCTATTATTAAGGTTGATGGTGCAATTACAGGCCAGGCCCATTTTAACGGCATATTCAACCGCTTTTTTATTGATGAAGGGCAAGGTGCCGGGATGCCCCAATGATACCGCACTAACATGGCGGTTAGGTTCGGCACCAAAGGCAGCTGAATCTGCCGAAAATACCTTACTTGATGTAGATAGCTGTGCGTGTACTTCGAGGCCTATCACCAACTCGTACTTTTCGGCTACCCCGTCTGAGAGAACTGTCATAAAAATAAAAATTCAGCTATGAATTACTGAGCTATAAAAACCAAATATATAAAGATTAATACAGTATCGGCACCATTTTGCTTTTAAAAACAACGGTAAAGATGCAATAATATACTTATACGGTAGAAAACATCAGGTTTACAGTTTGCTACACATAATCAACCTGGTTTGTTAACTATAACAACGGTTGCTTCATATTAAGG
Organism: Mucilaginibacter sp. Mucisp86; assembly: GCF_047324315.1. Lineage (NCBI taxonomy): Bacteria > Pseudomonadati > Bacteroidota > Sphingobacteriia > Sphingobacteriales > Sphingobacteriaceae > Mucilaginibacter > Mucilaginibacter sp. Mucisp86. The sequence continues at coordinate 461,270 of NZ_CP168503.1, read as the reverse complement.
TTTTTACGGCAAAAAGCTGTATACCCTAAAAAAATCCAATAGCCTTGGTGCTTTGCCTTAATGAAAAGAGCTTACGGCCGTTACAAAAATTTAAACCATCGGCAGATATTCCCGTCTATTGATGTATAGGCACAGAAATTGAGTATGTGCTGCATATTTAGACAGACACCATGAAAAAATTAATTTTAGGAATGCTCGCAGGATGTTTTGTACTTGCAGCTTCGGTTACAAAGGCAAATGCACAGGTTAATGTAAATGTAAACGTTGGTTTGTGGAACCCACCTGCCGCATATGCAGGTGTTAACTACTATTATTTACCTGATGTGGAAAGCTACTACTATGTGCCAACTCACCAATATATTTATTTAGACGGCGGCAACTGGGTTTGGAGGCGTACTTTACCGCCAAGATATTCAACTTATAGCATAGCAACCGGTTACAAAGTGGCCGTAAACCGCCCAAGACCGTACACTTATTTTGCTCATGATCGTGACACCTACGCCCGTTACCGCGGTACCCGAAACGTGATTGTTCGTGACCATTATCATACCAGGGTGGTGAACCGCACACGTTTTGTTAACCGTACCCGCGTAGTAAATCATTATCAAAAGCCGCATAAAACTGTAGTAAAACGTACCCGTGTGGTTGAACACCGTGGCCACGATAATGGTCATCACCATTAATCTTGAGCGAGGCTCTTCCCCCAAAAAAGTATCTATAATAAAAACGACCGCTTCTGTTAAGGCGGTCGTTTTTATTGTGTACTATGTGTATCAGTTGGTAATAGCATGAATGTTTAAAAACCCAATCCGCCGGGTTCAACCACTGCCGAATCGCAGATGTACGTTGGTACAATACCTGTTGACGTAATGCGGTTTTCAGCATCTTTGGCCTGCGTATTTCCGGATAATACCAATACAGTATCCAACCCGAATTTATTGCCACCCAAAATATCTGTTTGCAGGGTATCACCCACCATTACAATGTCTTTTTTGCTGATAGGTCTGCGTTCGCGAAGCAGATCATAGGCAAACATGAACATTTGAGAATCTGGTTTACCGAAACGGATAAATGCCTTGCCCACTATTTTTTCGATCATGCTGGCCAAACCGCCAATAGCTATCGATACATCGTGCTTGGTTAGGGGATAGGCCTGATCGGTATTGGCTACAATGGCCGGGATGGTGCGCTTACGCATCAGGTTAACCGATTTGTTAAGATCGCGGCCCCAGTCAAAGCCCTCGTCATCCAAAAATACCAGCGCGTTAACCCTGTCGATATTGCTTTCATTTACTTCGCTTATCGGCAGGGTATGCAGGCCTGAGCTATCAATATAGTGTGCAGAATCAGGCGTGCCGAGATAAGCCACAATGCCATCATTTACCTTGAGGTCAAGATACTCTTTGGTAAGCATGCCCGACGATATGATCCTGTCGGGCGTTATGGCCATTAAACCTTTGCTTGTATAGGATTCGGCCAGCTGCACCGGGCTTCGCGAGGCATCGTTGGTTACAATATAATACTCCTTGCCTTGCTCCTGCAAATAGGCAAAAGTTCGCTCAATACCCGGAAGTAAGCCTCCATAATTTTTCAAAACCCCAAAAGCATCAAAAAAAACAACTTCGTATTTATCAATTATGGATTTAAAGTTGTCTATTCTGGTCATGCTTATCTGTTTTTAGGGTTCTGCAATAAAATGAGCCCGAAAGATAGCTAACCTATTTTAATTTTAAAGCCTCAATGATTTTTTCGGCATCAAAATCCCGGTCTACTGATGGTAAGTAAATGTCAAATGCCTCGGCTTGCAGTTTTTTGGCGTATTGTTCGCTAAAAAAGTGCTTGCCGTCCTTAATTACATAATTCAGGATAAAAAAGCGGTATGCTTCCTTCAAAAAGCGGATCTCATCTGCAGTTAGCGGGTTTACTTTGTGATATTCCTTTAAAAACATGATGAAACGGTCTTCCATCATAGTGTTGATCACATAGCTGAACACAGTGCGGTCGCCGATATCAGACACTACACGACTAAAGAAATAAAAATCAAGCAGGCGATAGCTCATCCTGAACCAGTCGTAATCCCAGCGCGAGTACAATTCCAGGTTAGGAGTTACCGAAAAATTGCCAATATTCCAGTCTATAAATACCGGGATGATCTCGAACGAGCTCATATTGTATTTAGAGCGGTTTTTAAGGAAGGTTTCACAATGATATTTCAGAAAATCGGCTTGCATACCTGTGCCAAATTGCGTGGGATCGGCCTCAATTTGCTGTAAGAGCGCCGAAATATCGGTGCGTAAAGTTTTTGACGATTTAGGCAGTACATTTTTAACCCTTGAACAGGCTTTATGAAACTTGCCAACCTGCTGGCCAAGCTTTTTAATATGGTTTTCCTCTAAACGGCGTGGCAGTCGCTGTAATATGCGGGTAGGGTTGTAAAATACCACCCAGGCATCAGTTTTGCCGTGTTTATGATGGTAAATGTAAACACGGTTGTTTTTTTGTAAAGAACGGGCCAGGAAATTCTCAAACGGGTAAAGCAGGTTAATTGCTAAAGTTTGAATAATGCGGTGGTCTTCTTTAAAGTGTTCAAATATGCCAAAGTATGATAGTTTGGCTATGATTATATCGTCATCGTCGAACGTAATACGGTACACATGATTGGTTGAAACCATAGCGCTGATATCTTCGATATCGCGAATGATTTTTGATGCATCATATCCCTCCCAGGCCTTGCGGATAATAAAAGAATAGTCCATTTGTATATATCTGCCGGCAAAGTTACGCCAATGGCAGCATTCGGTTTATAATTAAGGGTACAAATATATTATAATTGTTTGTTGGAATAGATATTAAAACCATGTCATTATAAGCGAAGCGTGGCAATCTCGTAGCCAATGCATATCGGATATGTATAACTACGGGATTGCTTTGTCGTTTCTTATTATAATGATGTGGTTGTAAGTGCTTGAATATTAATCATGTTTTTCAATATGGGCGTTGCCTGCGGCCCGGGCTATCCGCTGCAAGTCCTCGCCTTTCCGGCCCGCAAATCCAACCCGCGCTGTGGGCTTTACGCTACTATCCCTAACGCTGCCCCGCGCGGCATAGCTAAAACATAGTTTACACGTCATTACTTTTTTTAGGGCCTTACCTGATGGTTACTACAATGACATGAAGAAGAAAAAAATTATATTATCTCAAAATACCTTTTCAATTCCCAGTCGGTTACGCTTTTGGCAAATTGGCGGTATTCCCACAGACGGGTTTGGGTAAAGTGGTCAACAAAACCTTCGCCGAAGAGTTCTTTTGCAATATCGGAGTTTTGCATCGCGGTAGCCGCTGCGTGCAGATTTGGCCACAATACGCCGTTACGTTTGTCTTGATAGCCATTGCCTATGGTAGGTTCAATGTTTAGTTCCAGTTTATTTTCAATGCCGTACAGGCCTGAAGCCAGTGCCGCAGCCATGGCCAGGTATGGGTTGGTGTCAGATCCCGGGATGCGGGTTTCCAGACGCGTATAGTTTTCGGTGGTATTAATAACACGTAACGCAGTAGTACGGTTTTCAACACCCCATGTAATGGTGGTGGGGGCCCAGGCACCTTCAACAAGGCGTTTGTAGCTGTTGATGGTTGGCGCATACATCGGCAATAAGTGAGGCATGCAATATAGCTGACCAGCGAGGTATTGCTTGTGTAACTCGCTCATTTTATTTACGTCGTTAGCATCGTAAAACAGGTTTTTTGATTGGTCTTTAGTCCACAGGCTTTGATGGATGTGGCCGCTGCAACCGGGCAGCGTTTCGGTCCATTTGGCCATAAACGATGCCATGATACCGTGTTTATAAGCAATTTCTTTAACAGCGGTTTTAAATAGCGTTGCTTTGTCAGCGGCAGCTAAAACCTCGTCATGTAATATGGCAGCTTCGTATACTCCCGGACCGGTTTCGGTGTGTAACCCTTCTATCGGTATATTAAATTTAGTAAGCAGGTTAAACAGATCGTAATAAAAATCGCTGTTTTCGGATGTGCGCAATATCGAGTAGCCAAACATACCGGGTGTGAGCGGCTCAATATTGGTGAATTTTTTATCAGCAAGGGTTTGCGGCGTTTCCTTAAAATTGAACCATTCAAACTCCTGCGCAAATTCGGCATGATAACCCATCTCATCACATTGGGCCTTGATATGTTTGAGGAGGCTACGCGGACAAGCCGGCAAATCATTACCGTCCGGCTTACTGAAATCGGCCAGGAAAAACGGGATATCATCCTGCCAGGGCACATTGCGGAGTGTTGACAGATCGATACGGCAAAGCTTATCGGGGTAACCACTTTGCCAACCGGTTAGCTGCACATTATCGTAGCAAACATCGTTACTGTCCCAGCCAAAAACAACATCGCAAAAACCGTAACCGCTTTGTAGCCCATCAATAAACTTTTTAGGGTGGATCACTTTACCGCGCAAAATGCCGTCAATGTCGGCAAATGCGAATTTGATTTTCTGGATGTTATTCTGTTCAATATATGCTTTGATCTCTTCTGTGTTCATGGTATAAAGTATGGCCGGTTAAGGTATGGCAAGATAGTTATTATGGCTTAAACTATAAAAAAATAGCCTTTACGTGTTTAATACGCAATTGCTTTTACCTTTGTTTGAGCTATTTATATGGAAGCAATACACCAGTTTTTATTTGTTTATGGCACATTGCTGCAGCCCGGTAATGAGTTTGCAGATTACTTGAATAAACATTGTAAATTTATAAGTAAAGGTAAGATCAAAGGCCGGCTTTACGATATTGGCGAATACCCCGGTGCTTTGATCGATAACACAGAGGAACACTTTGTTCACGGCAGTATTTTTATGATGGATGATCCTGAAACCATTTTAAAAGTAGTTGATGATTATGAGGGAATAGGAGAGTTATACAATCATCCGCAGGAATATACGAGAAAGCAGGCAGATATTATTACTGATAGCGGTAATATCAATTGCTGGATGTATGTTTATAATTTGCCTGTAATTACTTATCGGCAGATTATCGATGGCGATTATATGCAATATTTAAATAATGTTGCCAGATAATCATTTAACTAATGATGTTTTTCCCTTTTTAAGACGGATTTAATGGGCTACATCAATGAATTCTGATAATGTTGCGGTGAAGTTAACCGATATTGCCGAACTCTGGAACCTTTAAATGCCTAACGGGCTACGCTTTGTTGTAGCCGTTTGAAAACAAGATATTCTGAAAATCTAAAATTAGTATAAAGTTTAGATGTAGAGACGCATGTGGCGCGTCTCTACATCTAACCCCCCAAAAAAAATCCCCCGGTTACAAAACCGGGGGATAAAACAAATAACTATTTTATTCAGGGCATTAAAGCTTAGCTGATTTTACAGTTTTGATGATAACTGCGGCAACTTTGTATGGATCGGCAGCTGAGTTAGGGCGACGATCTTCCAGGTAACCACTCCAGTTGTGATCAACAGCGTACAGAGGGATACGGATAGAAGCACCACGGTCAGATACACCATAGCTAAAGTCATGAATTGAAGCGGTTTCGTGTTTACCGGTTAAGCGTTGATCGTTATCAGCACCGTAAACAGCGATACACTCAGCAACTGCAGGGCGGAAAGATTCGCAGATAGCTGTGAAAATTTCTTTGCTGTTAGCAGTACGCAAAGTAGTATTTGAGAAGTTTGCGTGCATACCAGAACCGTTCCAGTCTAATTGACCAAGCGGTTTGCAATGCCAGTTAATAGCAACTCCGTATTTTTCACCAATTCTTTCCAATAAATAACGTGCAACCCAGATCTGATCACCGGCTTCTTTAGCGCCTTTTGCAAAAATCTGGAACTCCCACTGACCGGCAGCAACCTCAGCGTTGATACCTTCAACGTTTAGGCCTGCTTCTAAACATGCATCTAAGTGCTCTTCAACAATTTCGCGGCCGAAAGCATTTTTAGCACCTACTGAACAGTAGTAAGGGCCTTGTGGTGCTGGGTAACCAGCTGCAGGGAAACCAAGCGGTTTGCTGGTTGATGGATCCCACAGGAAATACTCCTGCTCAAAACCAAACCAGAAATCATTATCATCGTCAGCGATAGTAGCACGACCATTTGATTCGTGTGGTTTGCCATCAGCGCTTAATACTTCGCACATTACTAGGTAAGCGCTTTTTCTTTGTGGATCAGGAACAACAAAAACTGGCTTTAAGATACAATCTGATGAACCACCTGGTGCCTGCTCAGTTGAAGAACCGTCAAAGCTCCAGTTATCTAAATCTTCTACTTTTCCGCTAAATTCTTTAACGATTTTTGTTTTGCTGCGCAGGCTTTGTGTTGGTTTGTAGCCATCAAGCCAAATGTACTCGAGTTTCGTTGCCATTTTTTAATTAATTTGTAAAGTTGGGGTTCTAATTATAGTTTTTGTATTAATCTCAATAATTATTAAGGCGAATTTAAATTATTTTTACAAAAATCATTACAAATGTTAAGAAATTTTACATTTTTTTTCAATAACGTGTTAATTATGGCCGTAAACCCGTAAAAAAGAAACTGTAAAACTGCGTTTTTAACAATTTTATATTTTTCGAAATAAATGAGAGGTGTTTTTTATCAATAATGTAAATAAGCTTATACGGGGCTGAATTTGGCATTGTAATTTAACCTAATTCACTCATTTACGCCAGATATGGCTAAGATAAATTTATTGATACGGATTTTAGTCGCTTAATTTTTCAGAGATGTTCTTAATAGCCTCGTCAAGCCTGGTGGCCGAATCGTAAAGATGCTTTTCAACCTGCAGAAACTCCTGTTTTTTATCTTTGGTTTCGCTCATCAGTTCCACAAGGCCTAATATGTTTGTAAGGTGTTTACGCACTTCATGTGAGTTGATAAAGGCAAGCTCCCGCTTTTTGGTGTCGTATAACAATTTTTCGTAATGACGTTTTTGCCTGGCGCTACGATATAACAGCGCTATAACAGCGAACATGAAAACAGTGGTAATACTGATGAGGATCAAAATAAGGCGTTCGCGCCTATACTTTTCGGCAGTATCTGTAAACGTGTTTTCGATTTTGTCAATTTTTATCTGTGCCGATACATTGCCTACCTGTGTGGTATTATTAAGGCTTTCTTCTGATTGTTTTAAAGCAAGGTCAAAGTTTTCGGCAGCCAGTTTATAATCGCCCCTGTCGCGGGCTATTTTTCCAAGCAATTCGTAAAGGTGATGCTTTATTTCGGGGTGATTGGCTGAATAGGGGATGGCGAGCAATTGGTAAGCTATCGAACTCGCCGAATCTGGCTGCCCGTTCAGGTAAAATGCATCGGCCAGGTTTTGCCGCTCAAGGTCATTGTGTACGTACTTTTTATTAGTTTGCAACTCCTTGATCTGCGTTATGGCATCGCTATACTTATGTTGTAATATAGATATATAGTAAGCCGTGCGGTTTTGGTAGGTAAATAGTTTATAACTTTTGTTGTTAGGCCCCATCAACTCGTCATGGCATCGTTGCAGTGAGTCGAGGTTTCTTCTCCTGAAAAAGTTTTCGGCTTTGTTATAGCTTATTATAGTATAAAACCTGTCGTCCTTGATTTTATTTTCTTCCTTGATATGAAATGCAAGGTTAAGGTAATATAACGACTGGCTGTACAGGTTGAGTTTATAATACAGATCGGATATATTGATGTTAAGATATACCTGTAACAACGGCTCGTTAAGTTTTAACGCTTGCTTTTGGGCCAGCCCGTAGCTGTATATGGCACCAATGGGATTACCCCGGTCTGTTTGTATGAACGCAAGATGGCTGATAAATGAATAAATCAAAAAATCGGCTTTACTTTTTGATGCCTGATCAATGGCTTTTACCATGGCCGTTTCTGCTTCGGGCAACTTCGATAACCGTCTTTGTACGGTACTTTCAATAAAAAATTTTAAAGCCTCCCGGTCATCAACCTTGTATTTATCCAGTTTCTGGTACACTTCCGTTCTGCCCTCGGGAATAGTATTTTCCGGTCCCTGCTGAAAACGGAGTTTGATATATTCAACTATTTTCTTGTCCTGCAGGTTTCTGTCTTTTATTTTAATAAAGTTAACAAGGCTATCTTCAGACAGATAGGTATATGCAGATGCATCTGAACGGCTTACAACAAACACCACCAGTAAAATGCAGAGAGCGAACTTTTTAAAGAGAGAAGCCATTTGGCATAAAAATACGTTGGCGTATGTAAATATCAAACACTTTATACATTTAATTTTAACTGTCAAACTTATCAAGTAGCTTTAAAAGCGTTTCAAAGTCTTTAGGATATGGGGCATGGATGGTAACTTCAGTTTCGGGGTTAATACGGAATGTTACTTCATAAGCATGAAGTGCAAAACGCTTCATAATGGGCAGCTCTTCCTGGTCTTTACCTAAATGGTATTTACGCTTTATTTTTGAAAGAAAAACAGGCTCGCCCTTATACATTTCATCTCCTGCTATTGAAGCCCTTTGCGTGGCGAGGTGGATCCTGATCTGGTGCATACGGCCTGTTACCGGACGGCATTCAACCAAAGTGTAATGTTTATAATACTTTAATGACTGAAACCAGGTTTCGGCACGTTTACCTTCCTGCCGGCTAATGGTTACACTGCCTTTGCCAACATTTAATATTGGCAAATCAACAAGCAGGTTATCAAAAGTATGTGTGCCATCAATAACGGCATGGTATACTTTTTTAACCTTACGTTTTTCAAACTGCATAGAAACAGAGCGGTATGCTTCCGGGTTTTTGGCAAAAATGAGCGCGCCCGATGTTTCCTTGTCCAGGCGGTGGCAAATCTGGGCATCGTCCCAGTAAGCTTTGGCCAACCTTAACATGCTGATTTCACTGCTGCCCTCACCACGCTCATCAAGTGAACTTATAAAAGGTGGTTTGTTCACAACAATAACGTCATCGTTCTCAAACAGTATCAGGTCGGCAAATCTTGGAAACTTCATAGCCCGCAAAAATACGGTTTATAATTTAAACCATTATCACTGTATTTTATTCATTCGTGTTGTTAAAAAAAGCAGCAGGCGGAGTAGGTATTAATGACTTGTGTTAATAAAATCTTTAGCCAGTATTTACTTAATATCATCATTTTTTAATAAGTAAAACTCTCTGTTTTTCCTCATTTAAAAAGCGTACCTTCGCGCCGTTATTTTCATGGAGGTGTTTATGTATAATCCCTTCATCGACAATAAAAAAGAATTAAATAAATAATGAAAAAAATTGTCGACTACAGGAAACTCCTGAACGTAACTGAAAATGCCGAACTAAGTGAACTGCGTACGGTTTATAAAAGCATGATGAAAACCTGGCATCCCGACAGGTTTCAGGACGAAAGCAGGATAGAAGCCGAAGAGAAAAGCAAAACAATTATCGAAGCTTACCACTTTTTGGTAAGTATTGCACCCGAAACCCGTGCTCAAACGTTGTCTGATTATACTGCCACCACTACATTATCAAACATAGCTGATTTTGAGTATAAACAACAGGTACTGAAGGTTACTTTTCTGGATGGTAATGTATATGAGTATTTTGGAGTGCCAAAAGCAGTTTATACAAAACTAATCAATGCCGATTCGCCAGGCAGGTTTGCCCGCAGGCACATCTTTAATGAGTTTGTTTACCGCAGTGTAAATAAGTTGGTTGCTTCTGCTTAATTAGCCCACCTACCCGGCCTGGTTAAGCCGTTCTAAATCGGCTGTGGTGTCAATATCAATGGCACCCAGCGGAAAAGGAAGTATAAAAACGTCGTCGGCATGCGCTTCAATAACTTTTTTTGCACCCTCCAGGCCTTCAAGGCTAAGTAGCTCCGGGAAATATTTTATATCAAATAAAGCAGGTGCACCCAATACATCACGATAGCCGCAGGCAATAATACCGCAGTCGTTAACTTCTTTTTTTTCCATTAGCTGTGATATCAGGAATGAATCAACAAAGGGCTGGTCGCAAAGCATTAGTATAATTGAGGTTATGTGGGGGGCGAGTCTTAACATTTCTGTTAAACCTATCTTTATTGATGAGCCCATCCCTTCCTGCCAGTTAGGATTATAAATAACATGTACGAGCTGATCATCTATGTTAGGGCGAATTATTCCTTCATTAGCCCCAAGTACAACGATAACTTTTTCGCAATGCAGGCAGGTTAAGGAAGTTTGAATGGCGCGTTGTAAAAGGGTTTTACCCTGGTAAATAAGATTTTGCTTAGGTGAGCCAAAACGGCTTGATGCGCCTGCTGCCAGAATAATGATCCCTGTCATTTTTTATAAACTGTTTAACATGAGGTATTAGTATAACTGTTACTATAATGCCCGGTCAATGATCGGGCAGCATTATTTATACCGCTTCCGGTCCTGTGTTTTTATTGTCAGGGCTCAGGGGATTCCCTTTTATAATTCCACTCCGGCGATGCTGGTCTTAATACGGTAACGGCTTAATTAAAGTTTTAGTTATCTCTGTTCATTTGTAATAAATTGATTTTTTGTTATTTATGTGATTTTGTGAACAGGGTATTGGCAGTGCATTTTCTCTATAGTTTAATAAGAGATTGATAAATCGCCGGTTGCAGGGCTAAAAAATACATTTCATAAACATCCCGCCGCATAGTAATGCTTACTTTTACAATTGCCATGCATCAACTTAAAGCTGTAATGGCTGTTAATTAATTAAATTTACAAGGTAAAAAGGGATATATTTTGTTAACAGATAATCACGGCCGGAAGATTAGTTATATGCGCCTCGCGGTGACAGACAGGTGCAATCTGCGCTGCTTTTACTGCATGCCGGAAGATGGTTTAAACTGGCTTTCGCGTGCCGAACTCATGAGTTACGACGAAATGCTGCGTAGCTGCCGTTTGCTTGTAAAAATGGGCATCGACAAGATTCGGATAACCGGAGGAGAACCCTTTGTACGTAAAGATCTTATGTCTTTGCTTACAGGCATATCCAGGCTTGATGGCCTAAAAGAACTGAGCCTGACAACCAACGGAGTGCTCATAGCACCTTACGTACCCGAATTGAAAAAGATAGGCATACGATCGGTAAACCTGAGTTTGGATACACTGGATGCCAGCCGCTTTTTTACCATCACCCGTCGCGATGAGTTTGCCAATGTGATGGCTGCCCTGGATGCCATGTTAAGTCATGATATGGAGGTAAAGATCAATGCCGTGGTAATGGATGGCAAAAACATACAGGATATTATTCCACTGGTTGAACTGGCTAAAGAATTGCCGGTAAGCGTAAGGTTTATTGAAGAAATGCCCTTTAATGGCGATGGATATGTATATGATGGATTGCACTGGGACTATGTGCGTGTTTTGGAAGAAATAAAAAGCAAATATCCGCAAATAAAAAAGCTGGATGATCCGGCTTATTCCACTTCGTACAATTACCAGATACCAGGACATAAAGGAACTATAGGTATCATAGCCGCTTATTCGCGTACGTTTTGCGGTAGTTGTAACCGCATTCGGGTAACACCCGAGGGCGAGTTAAAAACCTGTTTGTATGATGATGGCGTGCTTAACCTAAAAGATTTGATACGTAGCGGGGCCACTGATGAAACATTGCAGGACGCCCTGTTAACTGCTTTTAATCACCGGCCGGCAGATGGCTGGGAAGCCGAGCGCGCGCGGGTTGCTAAAACCGGAATCCATGAATCAATGGCTACTATTGGCGGATAGTTTAAAGATCAAACAAAAAGATGACAACTGTTGAAGAAGCAGAAAAACTGGTACTGGCACAAACCAGGAATTATGGAACCCAAAGCTTACCGTTTGAACAGGCATTAGGCTATGTGCTTGCCGAAGACCTGAAAGCTGACCGCGATTTGCCCCCTTTTAACCGGGTAACTATGGACGGCATAGCTATAAAATATGCAGCTATCGAAAATGGTATTCAGGTATTCCGCGTTAAAGCTACACAGGCAGCGGGTGATGAACCGGTTCAGATTGATGAATCTGATGAATGCATCGAGATCATGACCGGTGCAGTGTTGCCACTTTCTGTTGATACTGTGATCCGTTATGAAGATGTGAAGATTAGCGACGGGATAGCAACTTTGCATGCCCTGGATATTAAAAAGGGGCAGAACCTGCATTTACAGGGCGCTGATAAAAAACAATATGATGTTATTGCTTCATCGGGGCAACCGGTAAGTCCGGCTATAATCAGTGTGGCGGCGTCGGTTGGCAAAACCCACCTGCTTGTAAAAAAAATGCCCAGGGTGGTGGTGATTTCATCGGGCGATGAACTGGTGGACGTACACGAAACACCGCTGCCATATCAAATCCGCAAATCAAACAGCTATACGGTTAAAGCTGTTTTAAAACAGCACCATATTGATGCTGATATTTTGCATATTCCGGATGAACCTGCTGTTACCAGGGAGCAGATTCAACATTGCTTGAATAATTATGATGTGCTGTTGTTGAGTGGTGGTATTTCGATGGGGAAATTTGATTACATCCCGCAGGCACTGGAAGAATTAAAGGTTGAAAAACTATTTCATAAAGTAGCCCAGCGCCCCGGTAAACCTTTCTGGTTTGGCAGGCATGATACCGGTGCATTGGTATTTGCTTTTCCCGGTAATCCTGTAGCCACATTTATGTGCCTGCACCGCTATTTTTTATTATGGCTTAATGCTACACTTGGCTTGCCTTTAAAGCCGCCAACATATGCTGTACTGGGCAAAGATTTTACTTTTCAGCCGGCATTGCAATATTATCTGCAGGTAAAGTTGCAAAGTAACGAGCTGGGTCAGCTAATAGCAATGCCTGTTGAAGGCAATGGTTCAGGCGATTTTGCTAACTTAGCAGATACCGAAGCCTTTTTGCAACTCCCGCTCGAAAGGAATGAATTTAAAGCAGGAGAGGTGTTTAAGGTTTGGAGGTTTTAGTTTTGGGGATTACACCGATTTTCTTTGTTTGATTACACTGATTTTTTGATTTAAGTGAATCAATCAGCGAACAAGTCGATATAATCAAGTAAACAATCATCGTAAATCAAGGGATCGGTGAAATCATAATAAAAATCAGTGTAATCACAGTAAAAAAATGTTAACCCACATAAACAAACAAGGCGACCCGAATATGGTTGATGTAACTGAAAAGCAGGTTACACACCGCACCGCTACTGCACGCAGTGTGGTTGCTTTGCCGGCAGCAGTATTTGAACTTTTAGCGGGGAACGAATTGCAGAGCAAAAAAGGCCCTGTTTTTCAAACAGCTATTATTGCCGGTATTATGGCGGCAAAAAAAACCGGCGACCTGATCCCGCTTTGCCACCCGCTGGGTTTGGATAACTGTAACGTTACCATCCGGATAAATGAACAGCAGGAGGTAGAGGTTGATTGTACTGCCAGCATCACCGCAAAAACAGGTGTGGAGATGGAGGCATTGGTAGGTGCATCGATAGCGGCGCTTACCATTTATGATATGTGTAAGGCCATGAGCCATGATATAGTGATAAAGGAAACCAAACTGATCTCAAAAACAGGAGGTAAACGTGACTTTAAAAGATCATAACCAGCCATCCGGCACGCATAAAAAACACGCTAAACTGACCCGGCCCTCAACCGGCAATTTCGGCCGTAATGAATGGGCAATTTTAGGCGGCCCATGTACTGTGATCAAATTATTGGCCGATGATGTGATCAGGGCACTTTCGCCGGTTTATAAATGCGCTTATGTGGATATGTCGCATAATGATGATATTACCTTGTTGCCCGGCAGACTGGTGAGCGGAGCCTCACTCGATTATACCGACCAGGTCAACTATAAGCAGTTTAACTACCAAAACCCGGTTTATCCTTATCAGCTTAAACAACAGTTTTCATCTGCCGACTTGGTATTGGTTAACGGTAACCACCAGCAGGCCAAAGCCCAGGTAGTTATTATCGACATCAATAAAAAAGCTTCGCTGCAAAAAAGGGCAGACCAGCTTAATCATGTTCAGCTTTTCCTGCTGGCCGATAACGCAAGCGAAATTCCCGACTTTATACAGGAAGTTATACCCAATTGGCAACAGATCCCTGTTTTAAAGATAGATGACCGTGAAAAGATCGTTGCGTTTTTCGAAGCGGCGTTAAAGCAGGCTAAACCCGTTTTAAACGGATTGGTATTAGCAGGCGGTAAAAGCACCCGCATGGGTTTTGATAAGGGTGCGGCCAACTGGCACGGCAAACAGCAGCGCTACTATATGGCCGATCTGCTTAAAAACTTTTGTAAAGAGGTTTATATTTCCGGCAGGCCGGGACAGCAGCAGGAAATTGATCCGGCTTATCTGGTTATCGAGGATACATTTACCGGGTTGGGGCCTTATGGAGCTATTCTATCCGCTTTCCGTGAACAGCCCGATGCCGCATGGCTGGTTATGGCCTGCGATTTGCCGCTGATGGATGAAAGTACGCTTCGCAATTTAGTTGCATGGCGTAATAGCTCGTCGGTGGCTACGGCTTATCACAGTCCCGTAACTGATTTTCCGGAGCCTTTAATAGCTATCTGGGAACCTAAAAGTTATCCTGTGTTGTTGTCGTTTCTGGCTCAAGGGTATTCATGTCCGCGCAAGGTTTTGATCAATAGTGATATTACCCTGCTCAATGCCCCAAGTCAGGAAGCGCTGACCAATGTGAACACGCCCGAAGAATTAGAGAAAGTAAAATCAATGATCCACCATAAAATAGTTGCCGCTAATGAATGAGGATTTACAACGATATAACTGCCAGATAGCCCTGCCTGGTTTTGGCGAGGAGGCCCAGCAATTATTACAGCAAGCCCGTGTACTGGTAGTAGGAGCGGGGGGCCTGGGCTGCCCTGCTGCGCAATATCTGGCATCAACAGGTATAGGTACGTTAGGTATTGCCGACTTTGACCAGGTATCGATAAGTAACCTGCACCGCCAGGTATTATACACCCCTGCCGATGAGGGTAAAAATAAGGCTGAAGTAGCCTGTACACGCTTACAGGCACAAAACCCGGGTATCAAACTTGTGCCTCATACCACTAAAATCACATCCGATAATGTGATGGATGTGCTTAGTAACTATGACATTGTACTGGATGGTACTGATAATTTTGAAACCCGTTATCTGCTTAATGATGCCTGCGTTTTGGCGGGTAAGCCACTCGTGTACGGTGCCATTTACCAGTTTGAAGGACAGGTTGCAGTTTGGAATGTAAGTAACGCTAAAGGAGCTAATTCGCCCAATTACCGCGATTTGTTTCCCGAAGTAGATGCTACACAGATCCCTAACTGTACCGAGGGCGGTGTGATCCCTACTTTGGCCGGAATTATCGGCTGCATGCAGGCCAACGAGGTAATTAAATATCTTACCAAAACCGGCGACCTGCTTGCAGGGAAAGTGCTGATTTTTGATGCGCAAAGTATGCAAAGCCGCATCTTTAAGATCGGGCCGGTTACTAAAACACATATCCGTCGCCTAAAAACAACTATTACCATTCCAACTATCAATGCCGATGAGCTAAAGAAGCGGATCCTTTTGGATGATACTGTGGAACTCATAGATGTACGCACGTTGCAGGAACGCGAAGCTTATGACATTGGCGGTACACATATCCCGTTGGACGAAGTAGAGGAATATCTGGCCTACTTTACCAGTCCCAATACAAAGGTGCTTTATTGCTCATCGGGTAAGCGAAGTGATGAGGCGGTAAAGTTGATCCTCAAAATGATACCTGAAGCAGATGTTTTTTCATTGGAGGGGGGATTAGAGGAATATAAGGTTGATTAGGAAATGTGGTAAATAAGGAAGATGTTGGTGACAACACCAACATCGGCGGTGTATTGGCTTGGTTCTTCTCCATGTCATGCTGAATTTATTTCAGCGCCTCACTCGCTAAGCCACTTGCAAAGCAAATCACCCACCTTTCTTGTGGGACCCTGAAACAAGTTCAGGATGACTGGCGATTATAAATGTAAAATCAAAAAAATCCCAAATCGAACATCCCAAATCCGAAATCTTATGGATGTGCTGCCACCCAAACATCGCCATCCTCAAAGCTTTCTTTTTTCCAGATGGGGACGGTTTGTTTAAGTGTATCAATGATATACCGGCAGGCGTCAAAGGCGGCATCACGGTGCGCTGCCGATACGGCAATAACAACAGGTACTTCGCCAACCTGCAGTAAGCCGGTACGATGGTGGATCAGTATTTTTTGAACGGGCCAGCGCTCAAAAGCCTGCGCCGCAATCTTGTTCATTTCGCTGATGGCCATAGGCTCATAAGCTTCAAAATCAAGTTTTAAAACTTTTTTCCCCTTGGTTGCATTACGAACGGTGCCAATAAACACATCTATCCCCCCGGATTCGGGCGACATGATCCAGTCAATGCATGATTGGATATCCAGTGTTTGGGCCGATAGGAGGATTTGTGTGTTCATATCAATGCAAATCTATATTTTATCCACTAATGATTTCATGAGGTACTTGGGCGATTCGGTGTACCCCTGCCTGTAATAAAAGCGATGCGCATCAATCCGACGGGTGTGGCAATGTACCTCTATCCGGTCGGCATTGCGTTCCTTGCCCAACTCAGTGATATAATCCTCAAGCGCTTTACCAATGCCTTTACCACGGATGTTTTCATCGACAGAAAAACAACTGATGCGGATAAAATCGCCCTTAACTACTAACTGCGTTAAAAAATCGATGGCAATAAAACCTGCAACCTGGCCCTCATCTTCATAAACTAAAACCCGTGATGAAGGTTGCCTTAACATTAGTTCAAGGTTCTCCGGTAAATGCTCCTCGGTACCGGGATAGCCTAATTGTGTAAGCAGGTTTGATATTGCTGAATGATCGGCAAGTGTAGCGCTTCTGATAGCCATTGTTATGTTATGTTGAATGGATTTGTAATAAAATACCTTCTTAAAGCTGCCGCAAACAGCTAACTAAAACCTGCAGACTGAACACAACTACTGCCGCTGCCACTCATAACTGCTACTGAATTGCCAACTGACTACCCCCCGCTTACGGGTGGAATGATCGCAATTTCATCCCGCTCGTGAATAGTATCACCGGGCAGGGCGTATTCGTTGTTAACAGCCAGCATGTATGATGAAAGCTGCTTTAAACGCGGATATTGCTGCTCAAGCAGGTATTTTAAATTGGAGATAGTAGCATCGTTGGTCATTTCCAGGCTAACTTCGCTGCTTCCAAATATCTCCCTGGTCACCCCAAAAGCCAGTATGTTGATCTTCATATCTCAAAAATATTCAAATTAGCTTACAAAATGAGCAATGGGTTTAAATTTAACAAATCCACTTACGCAGGTTTAAGCGTCCACGCTTACTTTCCAGTAACGTGAGCCGGGACGCTTATTTTGCCGGGGGCACACGTGTTAATACCCTGTTTTGTTTAAGGTGTTGATTGTCAATATAAAGTGTGAAGGTATTCCGGATTTCTGTTAACCCTGTTAACCCCCTTCTGATCTAAGTTAACGGCTCTTACGTGGACGCTTACTTCAAAAATAAGTCAAACGCAAACGCCTGAACTTGCTTTTCGCGCATAAACTTGCATAAACAAACGCGCCGGTTAAGTTGTATATTTGAATATGTCTACGCCATCAGTTATTCATATCCCGGTTGTAAAAGTTAACGCTAACCAAAGCGCCAGGGAAGAGGATAGTATCGCCATTGAAGAGCCCCTGGAAATTAAGCTGGAATATGGTCCGGCCGATCAAAGAGAGGTACGCAACATCTCAGTAACCATGCGTACTCCCGGGCACGACGCCGAACTGGCAACCGGTTTCTTGTTTACCGAAGGCATTATTAAAAATGCCGATGAGATAAAATCGGCTAAACATAGCTTTATTGCCTGTGCCGAAAACAAGGAGAACACCATACTGGTAACACTGGAGGAGGGCGTTCTGCCGAACCTCCAAAATACCGAACGCAATTTTTACACCACCAGCAGTTGCGGTGTATGCGGTAAGGGATCGATCAGCGCTATACGTACGGTGAATGGTTTTGCTGGGAGGGAGGATGATGGCAACATGATCCACAGCATTGTACTTAATCAGCTTCCGAAGATATTGCGCAGGCATCAACGTGTATTTGATGATACAGGGGGGCTCCATGCCTCTGCATTATTTACTCCTGTAGGCGAATTGCTGTTACTTAGAGAAGATATAGGAAGGCATAATGCCTTAGATAAGTTGATCGGGGCCGCCATGAATTATGATTGGCTTCCTTTGCAACAAACGGTATTGTTACTGAGCGGCAGGGCCAGTTTTGAACTTATTCAAAAAGCGGCTATGGCAGGCATTAGTATTATTGCAGCTGTAGGCGCCCCCTCAAGCCTCGCCGTAGAGCTGGCAAACGAGTTTAACATAACACTGATAGGATTTTTACGCGATGAACGCTTTAATATTTATACAGGTGCACAACGTGTAATGATCCCTGCCGATGATGCTGTGTCAACAGTCCCGGCAGTATAAACTGATTTGATATCAATGAAAATAAGGATAAAAGGTAATTCACTACGATACAGGCTCACTAAAACCGACGTAGCTAAACTGGCCGAAGATGGTTACGTGCAGGAAACGGTTGATTTTGGCAGCCAGCAACTTATTTACGCTTTAAGGCTGGTTGTTGATGAGCAACTGTCGGCCACTTATAAAGAAAACGCTATAACACTGTACGCGCCCAAAACTATGATTACCGGTTTTGCTGATGAAGACAAAGTAGGTTATGAGGGCACTCACGGCAGCTTACATTTACTGGTTGAAAAGGATTTTACCTGTTTAGATGAAGTTGCTGAAGATCAGAGCGATAATTACCCCAATCCTTTAGCAGCTAAAAAGATATGAGCAAGGAACCAGAACAGGAACCTGCAGCTGAAAACCCCGAAGAACTGCTCGACCTGAAAATAACACATCCCAAAGACTGGGCAGCCGGTATTCCCGCTGTAACAGTTGCTATGGTTGATATATTAAAGGAAACAGGCCTGGTAAGGGGTATGGAAGGCCTGTTTCACATGAACAAAAAGAACGGTTTTGACTGCTCTGGCTGTGCCTGGCCCGACCCCGATGACGACCGTTCGCCCATAGCCGAGTATTGCGAGAATGGAGCCAAAGCCCTTGCTGAGGAAGCCACCACCAAAAAATTGACCGGTGAGTTCTTCGCCGAAAATTCGGTGGCGGATCTTGCCAAACTTAATGATTACGAAATTGGGAAAAAAGGGCGCATTGCCCAGCCGGTTTACCTCGCCAAAGGTGCTACACATTACACCCCGGTAAGCTGGGACTTCGCTTTTAAAAAAATAGCAGATGAGCTTAACGCGTTGGCATCGCCCGATGAAGCTGCCTTTTATACATCGGGCCGTACCAGTAACGAAGCTTCATTTACCTACCAGTTGTTTGTGCGCGAGTTTGGCACCAATAACATGCCCGATTGCTCCAACATGTGCCACGAAAGTACCGGTGTTGGCCTTGCGGATACCATTGGCATTGGTAAGGGTACAGTTACTCTTAATGATTTTTACGATACCGATGTAATCATCATTATGGGGCAAAACCCCGGCACTAATCATCCGCGCATGCTCAGCGCACTTGAAAAAGCAAAAGAAAAAGGTTCGAAGATCATCGCCGTAAATCCGCTGCATGAGGCCGGTTTAATGGGTTTTAAGAATCCACAAAAAGTAAAAGGGTTTTTGGGTATCAAAACCCAACTGGCCGACTTGTACCTACAGGTGAAAATAAATGGTGATATGGCGCTGCTCAAAGCCATGGAAAAGCTGCTGTATAAGGCCGAATTGGAAAACCCGGGTACTGTTTTCGATCATGAATTTATTAAAAAGAACACCACAGGTTATGTTGCGTTTTTAGATAGCCTGAACCAATATGAGGTTGATGATCTGGCTAAAGCTGCGGGTTTAACAGTAACTGAAATTGAGCAGGCTGTTAATTTGATTAAAAATAAAAGCCGCATCATCATTTGCTGGGCCATGGGTATTACCCAGCATAAAAACGGTGTAGCTGTTGTGAAAGAGATTGTGAATCTGGTTATGCTTAAAGGCGCCATTGGTAAACCCGGCGCGGGTTTGTGCCCGGTGCGCGGCCATAGCAATGTACAGGGTAACCGCACTATGATGATTTGGGATAAGCCGAAACCTAAACAGTTAGATAAGCTCAAAGAAGTTTTTGGTTTTGAGCCACCGCGGGGACATGGGTATGACGTTGTGGAATCCATCAAAGCTATGGATGAGGGCAAGCTCAAAGTGTTTTTTGCAATGGGGGGTAACTTTCTTTCGGCTACGCCGGATACGCTGTTTACCGCGCAGGCCATGCGCAAACTTAGATTGTCGGTTCATATATCAACTAAATTAAACCGCAGTCACCTGGTGCATGGCGAAGAGGCTTTGATATTGCCAACACTATCACGAAGCGACAAGGACATTGTAAATGGCGAAGAGCAATTTATAAGCTGCGAAAATTCTATGGGGGTTGTCCAGATGTCGAAAGGAATGTTGAAACCCGTATCTGAACACCTGATGAATGAGAACCAGATTGTCTGCAACCTTGCCAAAGCCACATTTGGTAGCCGCTCGGTTATCAACTGGGATAAATACGCCCAAAGCTATGATGCTGTGCGCGATGTGATAGCCAAAGTGATTCCCGGTTGTGAGGATTATAATCAAAAGGTGCGTTTGCCCGGCGGGTTTTACCTGCCCAATGCTGCCCGCGAGGGTAAGTTTATCACCGAAAAAAACGGAAGCATTATACCTTTTAACATCGCCCCGCTGCCTAAGCATGAACTGGCGGCCGACGAATATCATATGGCAACCATTCGCAGTCATGATCAGTTTAATACCACTATATATGGTCTTGATGACCGCTATCGGGGCATTCACAACGAGCGCCGGGTAATATTAATGAACGAGAACGACATGCAAAAGGCCGGCTTTAAGGCCCGGGAAAAAGTTGACTTGTTTAATTATGATGATTGGGTTGAGCGGGTAGCAAGGTTATTTGTGGTGGTACCCTATAACATCCCCGAAGGGAATACAGCCACCTATTATCCGGAAGCCAACGTGCTGATCCCTATCAACAGCGTTGCCGAGCAAAGCAATACACCAACGTCAAAACTGGTCACTGTTAAAATCAGGAAGCATGTGGTTTAATAATAATTCTAAATACTCACAGGCTAAAACAAAAGCGTTCAAATTACATTTATCTCCTTAAAAAAGAGCAGTATGTCATTTGATCAATATCACGAACCCCCAAATGAACTATCGGACGAAACCCGCACCTTTGCCCGAATGATAGTTTCATTAACCGAAGAGGCGGAGGCAATAAACTGGTACGAACAACGCATTTCGGTTGAAAAAGATAAACAGGCAAAAGCTATTATGCAAAATGCCCAACAGGAAGAGTTTAAGCATTTTGGTATGGACCTGGAGTTTTTGTTGCGTAAGAAACCCGTTTGGCGTACCACTTTGCAGGCCATCCTTTTTAAAAAGGGCGATATTGTTGAACTGGGCACGAAAGGAGAAGAAGCGGCAGAAGAGTAACAAGTTTACAATTTTAATACCATTATTTTATCAACTTACATTAAGTTAGGGCTATTGTATTATCTTTAGCCCTTAAATTAATACGGTCTACAAAATAGAATATGATCTGGTACGAAGAGGATGTGAAGCAGTTGGAGATTAAGCGAACTAAGCTTGATTATGTGCCGCGGGTAATTTTTTATGGAAGCTCATCCATTCGTTTATGGAATACGCTTGATGCTGATTTTGACGACATGCAGCCTGTTAACCTGGGCTTTGGCGGCTCAACGCTGGCCGCCTGCGTTTGGTTTTTTGAGCGTATTCTTCATTCCTACAACCCCGAGTCTATCGTGGTTTATGCAGGCGACAATGATTTGGGCGATGGCCGCAACCCCGAGGAGGTTTTTATATTTTTTAAGCAGCTAACCGTTGAGGTTGAGCGGCTTTTTGGTAATATTCCCTGTTATTATATTTCGCTTAAGCCGAGCTTTGCACGCTGGCCTATTGTTGAAAAATACAGGTATACCAACAGTTTAATTGAAAACGAAATAATTCACCGCCATAAAAACTGGCAGTTCATCAATATATTTAATCAGATGATAGATGCTTCCGGTAAACCAATACGAGAATATTATGATAAAGATGGTTTGCATTTAAGCAGCGCCGGTTACGCTTTGTGGAAAAATGCTGTTTTACAGCGAATGCCGCAAAGTATCAAATTAGCTTAATATAGGGTTTACACACATTTGTCATCTTTCAGCGGTTTAAAAGATGAAAAGAGAGTACCACAAGTGGTTCAGTCCGTCGCTTCAGCGTAATATGGAATTGCTGGTTTTTGGCCACGCAGGTGCCTCTATTTTATTTTTTCCCACTCGTACAGCCCGGTTTTATGATTATGAAGACTGGAAGGTAATTGAGGCTTTGCGAAGCAAAATTGAAGCCGGGCATCTGCAAATTTACTGTGTTGACAGTATCGATCGCGAAAGCTTTTATAACGAGTATAGCCATCCCTATCACCGCATGGAAAGGCACCTGCATTATGAGCAATACATTTTACAGGAGGTGGTGCCTTTAATGAAAACACTTAATGCCGATGGTTCAATTATTTCGGCAGGGTGCAGTATGGGTGCTTATCACGCTGTAAATATCGCTTTCAAACATCCTTCGGTATTTGTTAAAGTGGTAGGTATGAGCGGGCGCTATGACATTACACAGGCTATGGGTAACTTCCGCGACCTGTTGGATGGCTATCGCGATGAGAATGTGTACTTTAATATGCCTAACCAGTTTTTGAATAACCTGCACAGCCCCGAAATTATTGCTCAGATTAAGCGCCTTCAAATTATACTGGCCGTAGGCGAAGAAGATGCATTTTTAGAGGATAATAAATATCTGAGCACAGTACTGGCCAGCAAGGGGATCCAAAACAGTTTATACATCTGGCATGAAGAAGCCCACCGAGCCCGTTACTGGCGTAAAATGGTGCAGCTGTATTTTTAAAAGCAAAACATTTTCCTGTTTGTTACACAAGCTATAAATCCAAAATGCTATGGGTATTATTGAGTTGGTACAGGGCGATATTACAAAAATTAAAGCCGATGCCATAGTAAACGCCGCTAATACCTCGTTAATGGGCGGTGGTGGCGTTGATGGTGCTATCCATCGTGCAGGCGGACCGGAAATACTGGAGGATTGCCGAAAGATTGTTGCCCGGCAAGGCGGTTGTAAAACTGGAGAGGCTGTAATAACTACGGGTGGTAAACTGCCAGCAAAATACGTGATCCATACGGTAGGCCCGGTTTACAATAGTGGTAAAAGGGGAGAAGATGAGCTGTTACGTTCAGCTTATTCAAATAGTTTGAAGCTTGCTGCCGAAAACAATGTACGTAGTATAGCTTTCCCAAACATCAGCACTGGTATTTATCGTTTCCCAAAAGATAAGGCCGCGGCAATTGCTGTTAAAGCTGTTAATGAGTTTTTGGCAGAAGATAAAGTGGTTGAGAAGGTGATATTTGTTTGCTTCGATAACGAAAATTACGACTTGTATAACAAGCTGCTGACTTAGCAGCAGCTGTGCTTATCCATTATATGTTGTAGACCCAGACTTACGAAGTTTCTAAAACTTCGTAAGTCTTCACTGGTTAAAATAATCTGGAATTTGTCAACCCCGTGCCAAGTGCATAAATTGCATCGATGCATGCCGCTTTAAAACAACATATCGGAGATAAATTAGTACTCTCGCCCGAACACGAGCAATTGGTGGCTAATTGTTTTAAATCCCGCTTTACAAAACGTAATGAGATATTGGTTGAAAAAGGAAGTGTCGCGAAGTATTTATATTTTGTTGTGAAGGGGTGCCTGCGGGTGTTCTTAACCGATGATGATGGTAACGAATCAACCCGGTTCCTGATATTTGAAGGGCGCATGGGTACCGCATTCCCAAGTTTTATATTGAAGGAGCCATCTGTCGCTTCTATTCAAAGCCCGGAACCATCTGAGTTACTGGTGCTAAGCTATGCTGATCGTGATCTGTTGCTAAAGGAGATCCCCGGATTTGAAACCATGTACCGTTTAGGACTTGAGCTTGATTATATCGCATCCATCCAACGTATAGAAAGCCTCATCACCATGGATTCAAAAGCCCGGTACAATATCCTCATGCAAACCCAGCCCGAGATCATCAAAAGGCTACCCAATAAAATAGTGGCCGACTACCTTGGCATTTCGCAGGAAACCCTGAGCCGGCTCAAATCAAAAAAATAATTTATTGACTATTGTCAATCTTTTTGATGTGCTAATTGCCTTGTTTTGTGAAGTAAACGCTAAACATTATGTGCAAACAAATACTTATCGCTATCATCTTACTGCTATCGGTTGCAACAGCCCGGGCCCAAAACCTCGGCGAACGTACTTTTAATTTGAAGGATGGCAGCCGTAAAAATCGCCCGGTGGTTACCGAAATATGGTATCCCACAACAGATACTTTAAAACCTGCTGATAAACATTTTTCGCCCTTTTTACGTCAGCCAACCGTGCGTAATGGTAAGCTTCCGGTAAATAAGTTACCGCTCATCCTGCTTTCGCATGGTACAGGCGGCGGCAGGCTAACTTTGGGATGGCTTGCCCAGGCCCTGGCAAACAGCGGCTGCATAGTTGCTGCTGTTGATCATTATGGTAATACCTATGATCATAAAATCCCCCTTGAGTTTGTGAAGCCCTGGGAACGCCCGTTAGATATTAGCTTCGCCCTTACCGCATTATTAAATGATCCGGCGGTTGGACCGCTTGTTGATCAGCAAAAGATAGGGGCAACAGGTTTTTCTTTTGGAGGATACACCATGATCGCCCTCGCCGGTGCAAAGCTCGACTTTGAGCAAGCCCGTAATTATTATAAAACTACAGGGCGCAAAGAACTGGAGATTCCCGAATTTCCGGGTTTGGTAAAACTGTTGGACGATAGTACGCTGATTGCCGACTCCAAATACGTGCCGCCATTAAAAGATAAAAGAATTAAAGCTTTCTTTTCCATATCGCCTGCTTTGGGTTTCGGTTTTGTCCGCAAGGAGCAGGTAGCCGATATTAAAGGCGCTTTATATATCGTGGGCTCGCAAAGCGATAGTATCGCACCTGTTAAAACCAACGCCAGGCATTATCATCAGTTAATCAGTAAATCAACTTATACAGAGCTACCGGGTAAGGTAGGTCATTACGTTATGCTTGGCGAAGCAATTGATGCCGTAAAAAAAGAAGCGCCGATTTATTTTACCGATGCCCCCTCTGTTAACAGGCACGCCATCCATTTACAGGTAGATAGTTTGGCGGTTAGTTTTTTCAGAAAAGAATTGAAGTATTAGCAGGCTAAACTCAATTCTTAAACAGCTGACTACAATGTTTTCATTACCCGATTATAAATGATCTTAACAGGTTCGATGAACAGGATAGTGACTATGATGACAAGAAATATTTGCCGGTCACTTTCCTTATAGTTTACTATAGTTAACAAGCCAACTCCCAGTAAAAATAACGGAGCCGCATATTTAAGGATGCTCCAGGTAGTTTTTATTTTTGTTTCGATAACATTATATAGCAGATAACTGCAAACGGCAATTATATAACCCGGAATAGCAAATAACGCATACATAACTGCTGCGCCTACCTCGTTTCCCTCGCGGGCAATGCCATAAATAATTAATGTAATTATCAGGAAAGGTACGCAGATAGCGGCCTGAATAAGCGCTTGCGAAATTAGGGTGACAGGTTGTTTTAAGCTCATGGACAGTTTAAAAATAGCGTAAAGTTTCTGAATAATGCAACTGATATGTTACTCAAACGATATAGTTAAAATATACTACTCGGTGGATAGTTGTAACGGTACTGGTTAGGCCTAAAGCTATATATTTGGCAAAACCAACTCCAATACAACCCTCATGAGAAATAAATACTACCTGCCGCGGGTGTTCGTGGCATCTGCTTTGTCGCTTAGTTTTAGCCTGGCTTCATCGGCGCAGGAAAAAAATATCTACCACAAGGGCTGGATAGATTTTAACAAGAACGGCAAAATGGATGTGTTCGAAGATCCCTCGCAACCCATTGATAAGCGTGTGGCCGACCTGGTAAGCCAAATGACTGTTGAAGAGAAAACCTGCCAGATGGCCACCCTTTACGGGTACAAACGGGTACTGAAAGACGAAATGCCTGTACCCAACTGGAAAAACGAAGTATGGAAAGATGGGATAGCCAATATTGATGAGGAGCTGAATAACCTTACCTCACATACAGACGATGCGCCAACACAGTATTCATATCCGTTTAGCAAGCATGCTGCAGCCATCAATACCATTCAAAAATGGTTTGTTGAGGAAACCAGATTAGGTATCCCGGTTGATTTTACCAACGAGGGCATTCACGGTCTTAACCATGACAGGGCTACACCGCTGCCTGCGCCGATATCTATCGGCAGTACCTTTGATAAAGAACTTGTTTATGAAGCAGGTAAAACCGTTGGCCGCGAAGCCAAAGCCCTGGGTTATACCAACGTTTACGCTCCTATACTTGACCCTGCCCGGGACCAGCGTTGGGGCCGCGTGGTTGAATGTTATGGTGAAGATCCGTTTCATATTGCCGAAATGGGCAAGCAGATGGTGCTGGGTATCCAGGAAAGCGGTGTAGCCTCAACACTTAAGCACTTTGCCGTATACAGCGTACCTAAAGGGGGCCGCGACGGTAGTGCCCGTACCGACCCGCATGTGGCTCCACGGGAAATGCACCAGTTGTATTTATATCCGTTCCGTAGGGTGATCCAGGAGGCGCATCCTATGGGCGTAATGAGCAGTTACAATGACTGGGATGGTGTGCCCATAACAGGCAGCTATTACTTTTTAACGCAGTTATTACGTCAGCAGTTTGGGTTTGATGGCTATGTTGTGAGCGATAGTGAGGCCGTTGAGTTCCTTTACTCTAAACATCACGTTGCGGCCGATTATAAGGAAGCCGTAAGGCAGGCTGTTGAAGCAGGGCTTAACGTGCGCACTAATTTTACCATGCCGCAAACCTTTATCATGCCCCTGCGCGATCTGATCAAAGAAAACCGTATTTCAATGAAAATCATCGACACCCGTGTTGGCGAGGTATTGAAAGTGAAGTTTAGGTTAGGATTATTTGACAGCCCTTATGTTAAAGACCCTAAAGCGGCCGATAAAATAGTGCATACCGATGCAGATAAGGCAATGAGCCTGAAAATGAACCGTGAATCAATGGTGCTGCTGAAAAACGCTAATAACCTGTTACCGTTGGATAAAAAGAAATATCCTAATATCCTGGTTACCGGTCCGCTGGCTAAGGAAACAAACTACGCTGTGAGCAGGTACGGCCCATCGCACAACCCTGTTACCACTGTGTTTGATGGGATTAAAAATTATGTTGGCGGCGATGCTAAAGTAAGCTATGCTAAAGGTTGCGACATGATTGATGCTACCTGGCCGGAGAGCGAGATTATTGAAACACCGCTAACTGCGCAGGAGCAGGCCGGCATTGATTCGGCAGTGGCGCAGGCCAAACAATCAGATATTGTGATTGCTGTGGTAGGCGAAGATGTTGACCGTGTAGGCGAAAGTTTATCGCGTACCGGCTTAAATCTGCCGGGCAGGCAATTGAAGCTGATCCAGGCTTTACAGGCTACCGGTAAACCAGTGGTAATGGTGATGATCAACGGACAGCCGCTAACCATCAACTGGGAAAACAAATATGTACCTGCGATTTTAGAGGCCTGGTTCCCCAGTGTTCAAAGCGGACAGGTGATTGCTGAAACCTTATTCGGTGATAATAACCCCGGTGGCAGGCTGCCGATCACGTTCCCTAAAACTACAGGGCAACTGGAGTATAACTTCCCTTTTAAGCCATCATCACAGGCCGAACAGGGCGGGCAAAACAGCTGGGGTAAAACCAGCGTAAAAGGTGCCTTATATCCGTATGGCTATGGTTTAAGCTATACCACATTTGAGTACAGTAACCTGCAGGTATCGCCCGAAAAAGGTAATTCGCAGGGACTTATACAGGTAAGTGTTGATGTAACCAATACCGGGCAGCGCAAAGGCGATGATGTGGTACAGCTTTACCTTAAGGATGAAGTAAGCAGCGTTACTACGTATGAGTATGATTTGCGTGGCTTTGATAGGATTACCCTTAGTCCAGGCGAAAAGAAAACAGTACAATTTACCCTGCACCCCGATGATCTGGCGCTGTTAGATAAAAATATGAACTGGACGGTTGAGCCGGGTAAATTTATGGTGATGATAGGCAGCTCGTCGGTTGATATTAAATTGAAAAAAGAGTTTGAGATAGAATAAAAGAGATGTTTATGACTTACGAAGTTTAAAACTTCGTAAGTCTCTTATTCACCAAGCCAGGGACGCCTTTGTCAATGATTTTTTGAATAAATGCGCCGTATTTTGCCGGGCATGCTTATCTTTATATGCAGAAAGCAGAGTGAAACTAAAGATCTGTTATTGAGGAATAAAATCATTGCAAACCCTGTTGTTCGGCTATAATATTTTATCTGTAAAATTACCCTGCTAAACCTTATAAAAACAAACCTATGATTTTAGATGATACCTGGGTGTCGGTAGAAGCCGTATCCGACGATGATATTCCTCTGCTGGTGCGCTACAGGCCCAACCTGGCAAATTTTTTTGAAACCGGTGTTTATCTGCAACGGATGGATGTAACCTGGAACTATGAATCATTTGATCCATCGTTGTTGCCTCCTGCCGATGAAATGTTGTTGATGGAACAGATAGAGGATGCATTGGTGGATATCCTTGAAGATGATTATCAAAGTATCCTGGCTTTTGTATTTACCGGCGAAAATGAACGCTGGTGGGCCTGGTATACCACTGATATTGATATTGCAGGCGACAGGCTTAATGAGGCTTTAGCCGAATTTGATGAACTCCCAATAAATATCACCGTTATCGACGACCCTGAATGGGAAGAGTATTTTAGCGTTATGGAAGATTTTGGAGAGGATGGGGAGTAAGGGTAACTCCCGAGCAACCCGGTTATGAAGGAAGTAACGATAATTAACAACCGGAAACTGTATTATCAAAAATACATGCCGGATATGGATTGGACGAAAAACATCCCAGGGGAAAAATGGGTATTGGTTGTTAGGGTTGACGAAAAAGATAAAACAAAATTTGAAGATATAGCCTGCAACGCGATAAATCATAATGTATATTATGCCTGTTGTACGGGCAGCTATGGCGAGTTTTTACATGATTATATAGACGAAACAATAGTTCTTCGTAAGGTAGGTGTAGTTGAAGGACATCTACCAATGTATGATATCACGACCACATGGCATAATGAGGGCTTAGGCGATGCCCTTTGGTTTGCGTTATATTGTTCCGGTGATGCGGGTAATGTTTTGATGCTTGATGCATCCCACGGGCAAGCTGAACCAAATTGGAATAAAATAATTGCTGAATGGAGCCAAAGCGAATAAGATGCTGAGTGCTTTTACTTTTTCGGCCGCTCCAGCTTCTGAAACGGTATCTTAAGAATATTTACAAACTTGCCGGTAGTTTCTTTATCCATATGGGTATCTATGCCAAAGCGGGTGTTTTCCTGTTCAAGCTCGCCAAAAGTACCAAAAAGCCTGTCCCAGATGCTTAGCACATCGCCATAGTTGCGGTCGGTGTGGGGCAGTTGATAATGATGGTGTACGTGGTGCAGGTTAGGCGTTATGAAGATCAGGCCAACTACTATATTAACTTTTTTAGGTAACCTGAACTCGGTATGGGCAAGGATATTAAATAGCGATTGAAAGGTTTGCCTTAATACCAAAACGCCAACGGCCGGGCCGCATATAAATACCCAAAGCATTAAACAGCAGGTACGTACACAGGTTTCGCCGGGGTGCTCACGTACTGTGGTTGAAACGTCAACATGAAGATCGCTGTGATGCACCAGGTGGAATTTCCAAAGTGGGGCTATCTTGTGCATTACCACATGGTAAATGTATTCACAAAGGTCAAGCAGCATAAAAAGGCTTATGTAATAAACCCATTTATTGTGATGACCGGGAATATAGTTGATCAGCCCCCAATGATGTGCGTTGGTCCAGCCAACTATGATCAAAACAATAGTGGTGAGCAATAGCTGGATAGGGAGGGCTGTAAAAATGAACAGCAGGTTGGTTTTATTGTGTTGCCAGCGTTTTTTTACCGAAATTATACCTGACGAAAAACAAACCTCTACCAGCCACAAAGAGCATATGATAAAAGCATATAATACAATTTGCACGGCATCCTGATGCCGGTCGAGGAATTGGGTAATAGTCATCTTAAATTAATAGGGGTAATCACCTCAAGCAATGGCAGCGGGCAATTAAAGAGGCAATTTCTATCTTTTGGATGAATGTTTGATGAAGTATGTTAAGCGGTTGTTAAGAATTATGATGGAGTAATGACCTTTATTGTGACATATTTTCTAAATATCTTTGCTATCGCGCAAAAATGAAACTATCAGCTACAGAACAATCTACAGGCGGCGATCTGCTGCTGCTTATTAATGAAAGGCACTTCGACAGGATGTTTTTTACCCGCGATCGTCATCATAAATACCTGACTATAGCCTGGAACCGCGGCGAGAAGCAAACCGTAACTATTGATGAGATTGATTATGATTTTTTGCCTAATACCATTCTGCCTTTAATGGTTAATCAATCCTTCCGCTTTGAGCGGCCGGAAGAAATAGTGGCCTGGCAATTTAACCGCGATTTTTATTGTATTGTTGATCATGATGAAGAAGTAAGTTGCGTAGGTTTCCTGTTTTATGGTAGCTCCGACCAGGTTTTTGTTACCCTTGACGAAACCATGCAGTTTAAATTGCAGCGCCTGCTTGATATTTTCATCGAAGAGTTTGAAACGGCAGATAATATCCAGATAGATATGCTCAGGATGCTGTTGAAGCGGCTTATTATTATCGTGACGCGCCTTGCTAAGGCTCACAGTGGCCCACGCGAAGCTTTGGCCGATGAAAAATTTGGTACTATCCGTAAGTTTAATCTGTTGGTGGAGAATAATTACCGTGAACACCATACCGTGGCCTATTATGCGCAGCAATTAAATAAATCGCCCAAAACGCTTTCCAACCTTTTTGCCTTGTATAACCATAAGACACCTTTACAGGTGATACAGGAACGCCTGATTATTGAGGCAAAACGCCTGTTGTATTATACCGATAAATCGGCCAAAGAAATTACTTATGAACTTGGCTTTGATGATGCGGCTTATTTTAGCAATTTTTTCAAAAAACACACCTCGTTTTCGCCTACTGATTTCAGAAATAACAAGGTTTTAGTTGCTGAAGGGAAATAATTACAAGAACCCGGGAAATTTGCCCATTCCTCAGGGCCGCTAAACTTACCACCTTTGTATTGTCAATTCAAAACAACAAAAATTAACATTACAAAAATGAAAACTTTCGCAATTCCAACCAGAGAACAAGTAACCCCAGAAAATCAGGTAATATTTGATACATTAACCAAAGTAGTAGGCCGCGTACCAAACCTGTTTGCAGTTTTTGCAACTTCAGACCATGCGCTTGCTAACTATATAACACTTTCAAACGGTAAAACATCATTGCGTGCTAAAGAAAAAGAAGCCGTAAACCTTATCGTAAGCCAGGTAAATGATTGTGCCTACTGTTCTGCCGCTCACACTGCCATTGCTAAAATGAATGGCTTTAACGATGATCAGATTGTTGAGATTCGCGGTGGTTCTGCTTCATTTGATCCAAAAATTGATGCTTTGGTTAAAGTAGCTAAATCAATTACCGAAAATAAAGGCCATGCCGATCATCAGTTGGTTGAAAACTTTTACGCTGCCGGTTATACACAGGCCAATCTGATTGATGTAGCAGTAGCTGTTGGTGATAAAACCATTACCAACTATGTATATGCCTTAACCCAGGTACCTGTTGACTGGCCTGCTATCCCTGAACTGGTAAAATAATATTCCTGATTTATAATTTATAGTTTACACCCTTATGCCCGCCTTGCACCGCAAGGCGGGCATAAGTATTTTACCCCTTAAAATTGTTTACATTATGAACTTTGCACGCTTTGCTTTTACCGATGGTGTTAAAAAATTACAGGAAAAATACGGTAGCCGGGATGCATACGCCCGCATGGAAAACCCTATGGCTGATAAGGATGGCATTACAGAATTTGAACAAATGTTTATTGAAAGCCGCGATAGTTTTTACATGGCCAGCATGGGCGAAAACGGCTATCCCTACATTCAGCACAGGGGAGGCCCGGCTGGTTTTATTAAAGTAATAGATAATCATACGCTCGGTGTGGTTGATTTCAGGGGCAACAAGCAGTATATTTCGGTTGGCAATGTGATGGAACATCCGCAGGTATCGTTATTTCTGATGGATTATCCGCATAAAACAAGGCTCAAGATCTATGCCGATGCGCGTATTGTTGAGCTTGCCGATAATCCTGAATTGTTTGAGCTGATAGATCCAGCTGAATACAAACATACAGCCGAACGAATGCTTATCTTTGACGTAAAAGCTTTCGACTGGAATTGCCCGCAGCATATTACTCCGCGCTATACTGTTGATGAAATTAAAGAAGCCTTCGCACCGCAAAATGAATATGTGCTTAAATTGGAGTATGAAGTTGCTAAGCTTAAAAAACAGTTGGAAGAAAAATAAGCTGCTTTGATAAATAGACTGCAATAGTTTACCTTTAGTGCTGCTAACACTAAAGCGTAAACCAATGAACAATAACCAACATATAATCCCTATGCTTGCCTATGAAGATGGCATTGCGGCTATGGACTGGCTGTGTGATGTTTTTGGTTTCACAGAAAATATACGGATGACCAATGACGCCGGTCGGCTTACTCATGGCGAGCTTAAAATGGGCAATAGTTTGGTTATGCTGGCCGAACCTACGCCGCATTATCAGGGTCCTGCTCATCACGCTCAAAATTGTGATATCGCTGCTAAATGGAGTGCCGTACCATATATTATCAACGGGATTTTAGTATACGTACAAGATGTTGAACAACATTACAATATCGCAAAAAACAAAGGCGCCACAATATTAAGCGAACTTGAATATGGATATCCCGGCACCCGCTACCGTGCTGCTGATTTAGAAGGCCAGCGCTGGATGTTTATGCAAATTGAAAAAGATTAACTGCCTTATGACCGTACTGCTCCATTTTTTATTTGTTGTAATTAAATCGCTTATTCTTGGCTTAATTTATACACCGCTGATCTGGTTTTTATGGGTGTTGATTTTAAAAGCGCAAAAAAAATATACCGGCTTCAAGTGGCCTAAAGTATTTGCAGCATATGCGGTTATAAGCTTGTTGCTGGTTGTTTTTTCATTTACCTATTATGGAGATCATGGCTTTGGCGATGGTGCACGGATCC
Organism: Mucilaginibacter sp. Mucisp86; assembly: GCF_047324315.1. Lineage (NCBI taxonomy): Bacteria > Pseudomonadati > Bacteroidota > Sphingobacteriia > Sphingobacteriales > Sphingobacteriaceae > Mucilaginibacter > Mucilaginibacter sp. Mucisp86. The sequence goes on along the minus strand of NZ_CP168503.1, from coordinate 427,774 downwards.
CTTTAGGACATGGTGAAGCGATAAAGCAAGATGATCAGTTTGCATATTTTACACCCAAAGGCACAAATAAACAAGTACATGTAAAAACTTTTGTTTTGAAGGGCGATAACCTTTGTATGTCGGTTGATTCGGGGTATAAAGTGTATAATTTGAAAACTAAAGGCGTTGTTAACTTTAGCGAAGGGCAAATGTACGATGCCTTTGCTTTTTCATACGGTTTACCTTTATCGCTTCAACTGCAAAGCTTCAGGTCGCAATATGATGAATACTGGAATGGCTGGCGGTTTTGGCTGCTGCCATAGTTAGTTGTCAGATTCAAACATGCTCTAAAACTAAATTTTTAATCAAAACTTTCGCTTATTTTATATCGTACACGGATATAATAGATATTTTTGTGCGTTGTAGGCAAATGGTGTATTAATAGTGTCCATGTACTTACAACAGGTTTAATACTGTAATATTTACAGTTGTACTTAATAACTTTATTTTTAATTTTATAAAATTCAGAACACTAAGGTGTTGCCTGTTATAAACCAAACTATAATAATTGTTGATGGAACTTACGAATAAAGGGGTAAAAGGCAGCCAGTTAAAAAATATGATCATTAAAAGGCTTTATTTTAATAAGGCCATGTCGTGCGCAGGATTAAGTGAGTTATTTGATAAAAGTATTCCGTCTATAGCCAAAGCTATAAACGAATTAATGCACGAGGGTTTTGTTGTTGAGCAGGGTTATGCCCCCTCAAGCGGCGGCCGTCGCCCGTTAATGTATTCGGTAAAATCAAGCGCCATGCATATTTTAGCAATTGCACTTGATCAGCTTACCGCCCGCATCCAGATGTTTGATCTGTTAAACAACCCGGTTGCAGATATGCTTACTTTTGAGCTTAAACTGCTTAATAATCCGGAGGCTTTACCTACACTGGTCGATCAGATTAATGGCTATATTGTACATAGTGGCATCCCAAAAGAAAAAATTGCCGGTATAGGCATCGGTATGCCAGGATTTATAAATATTACCGAAGGCATCAATTACACTTACCTTGATGCCGGTGGACAAAGCCTGACAGCTTATCTTACTTCAAAAACAGGCATCGCAACTTATATCGATAACGATTCGAGCCTCATTGCGCTCGCCGAACAAAAATTCGGTATAGCCAAATCACAGCAGGAAGTTATGGTAATTAACCTGGGTTGGGGTATTGGTTTGGGGATGATTGTAAACGGCAAGCTATTTCGCGGTCACAACGGTTTTGCCGGGGAATTGAGTCATATTCCGTTATCAGAAGATGGCTCCCTTTGCGAATGTGGTAAGCGCGGCTGTCTCGAAGCCGAAGCCTCGCTGCTTGTGGTGGCCCGTAAAGCTATAGAGGGCATCAAAAAAGGCCGTGTAACCAGCTTGAAATACAACGGTGAAGATCATTCTAAACTGATGGGCGATGCCCTGATAGAAGCTGCCAATAACGGCGACCAGTTTGCCATTGAACTTTTATCAGACGCCGGTTACAAAATAGGGAAGGCCCTGGCCATCCTTATCCACATCATGAACCCGGCAATTATTGTGTTAAGCGGCCGCGGAGCCAAAGTGGCTAAAATTTTAACAGCCCCAATACAACAAGCACTGCACAAGTATTGTATCCCGCGTTTGGCTGCCGGTACAGAGTTACTGGTATCAGAGCTTGGTTTTGATGCTGAATTGATTGGCGCAGCTGTACTGGTAATGGAAAATTTTGACCGGGTGGTGAAAAGCAAAGCTGCAAAAGCGGCTAAGAGCGCGGCAGCGTAAAGGTTGTCTGAATCAGAATTTGCAGAATTTTAAAATTAACAGAATAAATGTTCTTCACTTTATTTAGGCAGATATAATGTTAGCTGCATTCTGAAAATCCTTAAATTCTATAAATTCTGATTCAGACAAACACCTTTCCCGAATAGTTCATCGCTTCCTGAAATTTGTCCATATTAAGCCCTGTAGGTTCGTTTTGTATTTTAAGATAAGCAAGTAGGTTTTCGGTGGCGATATTGCCTGTAAGGTCATCTTTAGCCATCGGACAGCCTCCGTAGCCTTTCAATGCAGTATCGAAACGCTTGCATCCGCTTTGATGGGCGGCCGCTATTTTGGGCTGCCAGGTATCGGGAGTAGAGTGGAGATGAATACCAAACTCCGTTTTTGGAAATAAACGGCAAAGATTAGGATAAATGCTGCTGATCTGCGCTGCATCTGCAATGCCTATGGTATCGGCAAGGGCGATGTTTTTTATACCTTCGGCTATCATTTTTTCTGCCCAGTATTCAATGATGCCGGTGTTCCATTCATCGCCGTAAGGGTTTCCGAAACCCATGGAAAGATAAACAAGTAATTGCTTACCGCTTTTCTGGCACAATTCATTTATCCGTTGTACAGTTTCAAAGGCCTGCTCAATGGTTGAGTTTGTATTCCGGAGCTGAAAAGTTTCGGAAATGGAAAAGGGGTACCCCAGATAGGTAATCTCACTATGCTTCACAGCGTCTTCAGCTCCGCGGTAATTGGCTATAATAGCCAGCAGCTTTGAACTGGTATTACTTAGGTCAAGCCTCTTCAATACATCGGCTGTGTCCTGTAGTTGGGGGATGGCCTTCGGCGATACAAAGCTCCCAAAATCTATCGTATCAAAACCTACCTGTAAAAGCAGGTTAATATACGCTGCTTTTATCTCAGTAGGAATAAAATTATGAATACCCTGCATGGCATCGCGGGGGCATTCGGTTATTTTGATGTTCATCTTTAAGTCGAAAGTCTTAAGTACTAAATCAAAAGTCATCAATTTAGTTTACAAAACACTAAACTTCCAACTTAAAACTTCTGACTTCCGACTCCGGACTTCAAACTTAAACTAATCAACCGCGTTAGGCAAATGCTGATCTTCAGTTAAACCTTCGCGCTCAAATTTGCGGATTATAAGCCTTGTGCCGCCATTATAGGTTACATAGCTTGACACCCAGTTAATAAATACGATCACCTTGTTACGGCCGCCTAAAAGCGATATCAGGTGCACAAACATCCACACCAGCCAGGCAAAAAATCCCTGGAACTTCACTTTGCCTAAGTCAGCCACTGCCTTATTACGGCCAATGGTAGCCAATGAACCTTTATCATTGTACTTAAACGGCGAGGTTTGTTCACCGTTAATGATGTGAATGATGTTTTTAGCCACATGTTGCCCCATTTGTATGGCTACCTGCGCCACGCCCGGGTGCCCCTTAGGTGTTTCGTCGGTGATCATGGCAGCAACGTCACCAATGGCAAATACGTTGTTAAAGCCAACAACGCGGCCAACGCTATCTACCTTTATTCTATTTCCACGTTCAATAACGTCTTTATCAAAACCTTCGGGTACAACGCCCATAACCCCGGCGCTCCAGATCACGTTTTTGGTGCGGATAGTTTTGCCGCCTTCAAACTTTATTTCCTCACCGTCATAACTCTCTACCTTAACACCCGTTAATACCTCCACGCCCATATTGGTCAGGAATGTGCGTGCCGCGTTGGATGCCTGCTCAGAGAAAGGTCCGAGTACTTTGGGCAGAAAGTCGACCAGGTATACCTTCATATCCTCTTTTTTAAGCTCGGGGTAGTCTTTGGTCAAAACGTGGTTGCGGAGTTCGGCCAGTGAGCCGGCAAGCTCAACACCGGTTGGCCCGGCGCCTACCAGCACAAAGGTAAGGTAGGGATCGCGCTCGGCTTTGCCAACTTTAAGCAGCGCTTCCTCGATGTTTTGCAGAATGGAGTACCGGAGGTTAAGCGCCTCGGGGATCGACTTCATCGGCATGGAATAATGCTCAATATCCTTATTGCCGAAAAAGTTGGTGGTTGAACCGGTTGCTATCACCAGGTAATCATAGGCAATATTACCTATAGTGGTTTCGAGCATGTTGTTATCAGCGTCAACCCTGGTTACTTCGGCTATCCTGAAGCGGAAGTTTTTTTGACTGGAAAAATTCTTCCGCAGGGAAAAAGCTATCGACTCCGATTCGAGGCTACCCATGGCCACCTGGTATAAAAGGGGTTGAAAAGTATGGTAGTTGTGCTTATCCAGCATCAAAACGTCTACTGGTTTGTCCTTTAGTTGTTTTGCCACCTGCAGGCCGCCGAAGCCGCCGCCCACTATTACTACTAAAGGAAATTTGGAATCATTGGATGTATTCATGAGCAGGTTATTATTAAAAATATGTTCTTTTACAGGCAATAAAGCCCATATTTAGTTGTAGCACAATCTCCGTGCCGCCAATGCCGATGTGTATTGAAATACAATGCAATTATAACTCATTGTTTACGATATGCAACACCATCTGTCGGTCGTTTTCCATGTTTTTTAATAGAGATCAACGATAACAAAAAAGGCCCCAAATTACTTTGGAGCCTTTCAGTTATTTAAACTTTATTTTATTTAAGGTCTTTCTTTCCAAAGTCAACGATTACCGGTGTTGCCACGCAGATCGACGAGTATGTACCGAAAAGAACACCAATTAATAACGCGAACGAGAAGCCTTTGATAACGTCACCACCAAAGATGAACAATACTAACAATACGAATACCACGGTTAATGCAGTAATGATTGTACGGCTCAATGTGCTGTTGATAGCTTTGTTAATAACCTCTTCCGGTTTTTCGTTTTTGTTAGAGTGTTCAAGGAATTCACGGATCCTGTCAAATACTACCACGGTATCGTTAATTGAATAACCAATTACAGTAAGGATAGCCGCAATAAACGCCTGGTCAATATCCAGTGAGAACGGAAGGAAACCATTGAATAATGAGAAGAACGACAATACTAACAACGCATCGTGAGCGGTCGCGATCATCGCGCCCAGGCTAAACTGCCATTTGCGGAAACGGATCAGGATATAAGCCGAGATTACGAAGATGGCGAACAATACGGTGTAGATAGCTGATGTTTTTAACTCATCGGCAATAGTAGCGCTTACTTTTGAACCACCTAAAATATTACTGTCGGTAATTTTAGTTTCAGCCTTATTAGCTAATGTGCTAACAAGGGTTGCCCTTACTTTAGCATCAGCAGCAGTTGAGTTATCATTAAACAGGTAGTTGGTAGTGATACTGAATTTATCGGTACCCATAGTTTTAACCTCGGTGCTGCGACCTAAAGTAGCATCAATAGCATCGTGGATCTGCTCGGTAGTAACGGTTTTGTTAGGGAAGCTAACAATGTAATTACGGCCGCCTTCAAAATCCACACCGTAGGTAAATCCACGGGTAAAGATAGATACCAAACCTGCAGCAATGAACAAGCCTGAGAAAATGTAGAACTTGCCACGGTTTTTAACGAACGCAAAGTTTGCATTTTTAAAGGTATGTGAGCTCCATGGATTTGAGAATTTAATATCCATGTTTTTGTCAAGCATCCACTCAAATATAACCCTTGAAATCAATAACGAACAGAACAGTGAAGTTGCAATACCGATCATCAAAGTGGTTGCAAAGCCCTGGATAGGACCTGAACCAAATACAAACAGGATTAAACCGGTAAGGAACGTACTGATCTGTGAGTCGAGGATTGAAGGCAAAGCATGTTTGAACCCGTCGGCAACAGCAACCCTTAATGATTTGCCTAAGCCAAGCTCTTCACGTACACGTTCGTAAACCAGTACGTTGGCATCTACCGCAATACCTAAGGTTAATACGATACCTGCAACACCCGGTACGGTTAACACAGCGCCTAAGCTGGTTAATACACCCATCAGGAAGAAGATGTTGATGATTACCGCAACTACCGCTACAGTACCTGCACGGTTGTAATAAGCGATCATGAAGATCAATACCACAACTAAACCTAAAATACTTGAAGTAATACCGGCAGTAATAGCTTCCTGACCTAATGACGGACCAACAATTGACTCAGATACAATGTGGGCAGGAGCCGGTAAGCGACCGGCTTTTAACACGTTGGCTAAGTCGCGGGTGTCATCAATAGTGAAGTTACCAGAGATTGATGATACACCACCTGAAATTTCGTTTTGCACAGTAGGAGCAGAGTATACGTTATCGTCCAATACGATAGCGATAGCCTTTTTGTTAGTACCTGATGATGCTTCAGCAGTAACTGCACGCCATTTTTGGGCACCTTCCGAGTTCATGATCATCACAACCTCAGGGCTGCCTTTCTGGTCATTATCAGCACGGGCATCGTTAATTACGTCACCTGATAATACCGGGCCGTTTTCGGCACCTGTAAGTTTGATAGCGTATAATGCAAAGGTTTTGGTATTTTTGATAGGTTTTACTTCCCATAAAAATTTCAGGTTGCGCGGAATAACTGACTGCGCATCGGCACTGTGCAGGTATGAATTTACTTTAGCAGTATCCTGAAGTGGAGCGTAACCAACAACAGGGCCCGGGCCTAATTGCTGCTGGCCGTTTGCTCCCTGGCCAACGTTTAATGACATTACTGCAAACAACGGGTGTTGTGCAGCTAATTTGGTTTTGCTTAATGAAGCGGCTGAAGTATCGTTTTTAGCAGCGTTTTTCTGAACTTTGCTTAATAACGAGCTGCCTTTAGCAGTATCTGCTTTTCCGGCTGCAAGTTTTGCAGTGGTATCAGCTTTCGCTGATTTACCGGTATCGGCTTTTGCTGTTTTGCTTTTTGCAGCAAGCAGGTTATCAACATTGATCAGGTATTGGTAAGCCTCAGCGTTATCAAAAGTTTCGTAAAACTCCAATTTTGCAGAGCCCGAAAGTAATTTACGAACACGCTCGGGTTCTTTAACACCTGGTAGTTCAACCAAAATCCTGTTTGAACCTTGTTGCAACTGGATGTTAGGCTGGGTTACACCGAACTGGTTGATACGGGTGTTCAAAACGGTGAATGATTGTTTAACCGCTGTTGAAGCCAGATCCTCAAGGTAAGTTTTAACCTCGCTGTTTGAAGCATTATACTTCAGGTGGTCCTGGTTATCTTTTGTTGAAAAGATGGCGGCAAGCTTACCATTAGGATTGAGCTTTTCGTATTCGCTTACAAATAATGCAATATAGTCTTTTTGGCTGGTTTGAGCGTTGGCCTGCAATTTATCGGCATTAGCCAAAGCCTGATTGAAAGTAGCATCAGGATTGTTGTTGGCGATTTTCCTAACCAGTTCATCAAGCTGGATCTGCATGGTAACGTTCATACCACCTTTTAAATCCAAACCTAATGCAATTTCCCTTTGCTTTACATAAGCATAGTCATGTTTGAATAGCGGATATACCGGCTGATTGGAAACAGAATCCAAGTAAGCTTTATATTTCGCAGAATCACCCTTTGAATATACGTTGGCATCACTCTCAACTTTGTGTGCCACCCACGTAAATGATAGCTGGTACAAGCACACAACTGCCAGTAGTATGGCGAAAAATTTAATAACCCCTTTGCCTTGCATCGAATTTTTAATATGTAATAAATTAGTTTATAAGCTTTTTTTAATAAGGCAGCAAATCTAATAAAATTTCGTAAGCACAAAATTTTAAATTAAAACAAAATCATGACAAAAAATGTTAGCGACGCTCAAGTGTGATAAACGAATATTTATACTTGTTTTTTTCGTCGGGCTCAAAATCTTCGCGATCTTTTTCCTGCCACTCGTCCGGATTTAACTCCGGGAAGAAGGTATCCCCCTCAAAATCCTGGTCAATTATGGTGAGATATATGCGATCAGTTAGCGGGATAGACTGCCGGTAGATCTCGGCCCCGCCAACAATAAAAACTTCATCCTCGGCTTTGCAAAGCTCAATAGCTGCTTCGACAGATGGCACCACCTCGCAGCCCTCAATGCTGATGACTTGCCGCGTAATTACAATATTGCGGCGCTTAGGTAAAGGTTTACCAACCGAATCAAAAGTTTTACGCCCCATGATCACGGTATGACCGGTAGTTACATCCTTAAAATGTTTCAGATCATTAGGCAGGTACCAGAGTAATTTATTGTCTTTACCGATAGCGTGGTTTTTTGCTATGGCTACGATGATGGATAAAATCATTAGTTCATTTGTTCACTGGTTCATTGGTGCTGAGCATCTGAACCTTTATTTTTCAATGCGTCATTGCTTCGTACCTCGCAATGACGGGTAGTTTTTTAATTCTGTAAGGATAACAAAATTCTGTTGAAATCGTAAACTCAATCTACGCCTTATACCAATGAACTAATGAACCAGTGAACAAATGAACTACACCGCCACTTCCGCTTTAATATGCGGCCACGGATCATAGTTCTCTAAAGTGAAATCTTCAAACTTAAATGAGAAGATATCTTTTACCTCCGGATTAATTTTCATGGTAGGCAGCGGTCGCGGATCTCGGCTCAACTGCAGGCGCACCTGCTCCAGGTGGTTGTTGTATAAATGAGCATCACCAAGCGTGTGTACAAAGTCGCCAAGGTCAAGATCACATACCTGTGCCATCATCATGGTGAGCAGGGCATAAGATGCAATGTTGAACGGAACACCTAAGAAAATATCTGCGCTTCTCTGATACAACTGGCAAGACAACTTTCCCTTCTGTTCCCCCTTCAGGGGGTTAGGGGGTTCTACATAAAACTGGAACAAACTATGACAAGGAGGCAATGCCATTTGGTTAACCTCGGCAACGTTCCATGCCGATACGATAATGCGGCGTGAATCGGGATTGTTTTTAAGCTGGTTTACCACCTGTTGTATCTGGTCGATATGGCCCCCATCAGGCGTTGGCCACGAGCGCCATTGTTTACCATACACCGGACCCAGGTCGCCGTTCTCGTCGGCCCATTCGTCCCAGATGCGCACGCCGTTTTCTTTCAGGTAACGGATATTGCTGTCGCCGCTCAAAAACCAGATAAGCTCGTGGATAATTGATTTGAGGTGGAGCTTTTTGGTGGTCACCATCGGGAAACCATCCTTAAGGTTGAAACGCATCTGGTAGCCAAACACACTTACCGTACCGGTGCCGGTTCTGTCATGCTTTTGCGCGCCGGTTTCCATCACATGCCTCATCAGGTCGAGATACTGTTTCATTTTATTTTGTTTAGTTCATCAGTTCACTTGTTCATTAGTTCATTAGTATTTGCATGGGTATTGATAGTGTATAGCTTTAAAGGCTTATACAAGCGATACCAATGAACCACTGACCTAATGACTCAATGACCAAAGTTTCAAAGGGCAAAGAAAAATAATCTACCTTTGGTTTCCTACGGATGTTGGCAAATACATCTCGTGTTAATTACTTTGTATGATTTTATTTCCGAATGCAAAAATAAACATCGGCCTCAATATTACCGAACGCCGGCCGGATGGTTATCATAATCTCGAAACCATTTTTTACCCTATCGACATTAAAGACGCCCTTGAAGTGGTGAAGAGCGACAGGCTTAGTTTTACTTCAAGCGGCTTGGACATCCCTGGACTGATGGAGGATAATCTTTGTGTTAAAGGTTATCATATGCTAAAGCAGGATTATGACCTGCCACCCGTAAGCATCCACCTGCATAAGCATATCCCGATAGGCGCGGGTTTGGGTGGTGGCTCATCTGACGCGGCGTTTTTTATCAGGCTGATGAACGACGAATTTAAGCTTAGTTTATCCGTTGAAGAGATGACCGATTATGCCCGTCGCCTGGGCGCCGACTGCGCCTTTTTTGTTGAGAACAAACCGGTATTTGCTTTTGAACGGGGTGATGAATTTGAAAATATCAAACTTGATCTCTCGGCATATAAAATAGTATTGGTAATGCCGCCTGTTCATGTGTCAACGGGAGAGGCTTTTCGTGGTATAAAGCCGACGCTTGTAAAGGACTCGCTTTTTGATTTGATCAGAGAGCCAATTGCCGATTGGAAGAGGCTTATCAAAAATGATTTTGAGCAAACCGTTTTTAAAAACCATGTGGAGATCCGGGGCATCAAAGCTGCCCTTTATGAAGCCGGTGCTATCTACTCCAGTATGAGTGGAAGCGGTGCATCCGTGTTTGGCATTTTTGCCGAAACTCCCGATCTGAAATTTTTGGAAGGGGAGAACGAAGTGTTCTATTTATGATTTCGGAATTGGGATGTTCAATTTCGTATTTAGCTGGATTTGGGAAGCTGCCCAGTAATAAAAATAAAAGTGTCATTGCGAAGTAGCAGGGGCGCTCCACGATAGTTTGGGATTGCTTCGTTCCTGGTAACGACTTGGTGTTATAATAACAGACTTACGAGGGTTTTAAAGCTTCGTAAGTCTGAACTTAAACGACTTGTTTATCCAATTAAGTTGTTTTGTTAGATACAAAAATGCCGGACGAATTATCGATCTGTAAAACGATCAATATTTCATCCGGCATCTTATTTTATATCGGGCATTAATTTCAGAAATCATCAATCACAATTCCGAAATCGAACATCCGAAATCCGAAATCAAATTCCAGCATCTTCGCTCACACCGCGACCTATTCCTTCTACCCAGTCTCGTTCTCCCCAGCCTTTGGCTACGGCGGTTAATAAGCGGCCGTGTACCGCGTTTGCGATGGGCATAGGCATCTCGCTTGTCTGCGATAATTTGAACGCCAGGCGCGCGTCTTTATAGCCAAGTTTTGATTGAAAGCCCACAGATTCGTATTGCTTACCTGCAATGAGCTTCCCATAATTTTGGAAGATGGGGGCGTTGAAAAGTGTCGAGCCAAAAAACTCGGAAACCTGTGTTCGGCTTAGTCCGTTTTTCTCAGCGAGGGTGAATGCTTCGGCCATCATTTCCATGGAGGCCATGATCATGAAATTGCCTGCTATTTTAACCACGTTTGCACCACCAACAGAAGGGCCAAAATCTATAACCGCTTGTCCCAATAAATCGAGGATCGGCCGGACATCATTTTTAGTTTGCTCGTCGCCTGAAACGCAAATCCAGAGCTTGCGCGCAGCCGCCGCTTCGGGCCTGCCAAACACCGGGGAGGCGAGGTAACGGCTTCCGGCCTGCTCGTGTAATTTGGCCAATTCTTCAGAAGTATCCGGCGAAATGGTACTCATGGATATGTGCACAGCATTTGGCTGTAGCGTTTTTAAAATTCCGCCGTCGCCTACAGCCGATTCTCGCAACACTTCGTCATCCGACACCATAGAGATCAAAAATGGCACGTTTGCCGCCGCTTCGGCTGGGCTCAGGCACCTGGTTACGTTGCCGGCGCCGAGCTCGTCAATTTTTGAAAGTGTGCGATTGTAAACCTGCAGATGGTATCCCGAGGCGATAAGATTTTTGGCCATGTTGATGCCCATGTGGCTAAGGCCGATAAATCCAATTGTTGTTTTCATATTAGCTGATGTATTCTCTGTCTTCGTCACTTAGTGTATCGGTGTTGTCTTTTTTGTGTATGGCGTCATGATAGCCCTCAATATCGAATTTCTGTTTTTTTGGCCAGGCAACAATCAGCCCCAATACAAAACCGGTTACGGCAACTACAAGCATCATCATTAGTTTAGATACCCTGAATGTGGCGAACAGAAATTTGAAATAAACCTCTTCGGTATTTTGCATCAGCACGATGGTAAGCAAAACTGCGATGGCTACAATGACTATTGTTTTAATGCTCATGATGGATGTTGGTTTTAGAGTAATACAATATCCGCTTTTTAAATGTTTAATAAAAATTGATCTCTGGCAAATTGATCCTTCGTAATCTGATTCGATCGGAGCGGGAGGATGCTCCATGTTTTTACCTTCACATATTTACTGCCGGCAGCGATGTCTGGTATTTCCGTAGCTCATTAGATTTTAGGATTTCGTCTGCCGGCGATCTCTCTCCCGAAAAACAGAATGAGCGTACGCCATCCAAAACTTTAGTGCTCTTTTTTTAGAGGTAAGATTTGCGCGCTGTGCTTTCCTGGCGTTTGCGTTTTTGGAAAATCTTAACGCCTTAAATTTCTTCACGACAATCGTACGAGAGCGAAAAAAATCAGCACGAAAACAGATTTTGTATACGGACGGGAGATGGGCGCTGATTTTTTTTGATTCCTGAATTATTACTTCACTACACTTTGTAAAGTCATTTCCGTTCTTGTCTGATTTGAAACTTTTACGTTATATAATGTAATTTAATTATTTGATTTTTAAATTTATATGATGACTTTTTAATGTGATTATTTTATTTGCTAATATTTTTAGTTTTTTGCGATTTTACTTAGGCTTATTGTGTTTGATTGTTTGTTTATATAATTTATATAAATATCTGATTTTAAAATTTATATTTTATTTAATTAAATCAATATCTGAAATTTTCATGCTAAAAAAAAGTAAGCAAAAGTGGGTTTATGGAAATTGGTGTCCTGAATTTATATTTTGAATTTAGTACACTAAGTAAAAAACGGATTTTGCCGCTGTTTTGCGCTGAAGTGTTGTTTGAGCCCGGAATACCTTAAAAAATTAGGATCGCTCTAAAGGGCTAAAAATGGCCAAAACGGACATGGGGATTTTGCCCCTATTTTGGGTTGGAAATTAAAAATGCAGCGCAGATTTGAGTTTTCAAACAGCTATCAGGTAGCTGGCGGAAGTACGGTTTTTCAACCGCTTTTATGAAGCAAGGAGGTGAAAAATGTAAAAGATCAAGCCCTGCTTTTGCGTTGGGTAATTTGCTTTCGGGCTACGGGATATAGAAAAATTGTAGACAAAATGAGGAGTGCGCCACCCCAGAAACCAAGCGTCATTTTATTAATGTCACCAAAAAAAATGAACGACAGGATGATGCCGTATACCGGCTCAAGGTTAGTGATCAGGGCAACTCTGAATGCCGAAAGCTCACGCATTACAGATACACCGGCCACGTAAGCAAGGGATGTGCACACGGTGCCAAGCAGCACCAGGTAGCCGATATCAGCCGGCTTCAATAGCATGGCCCGGGTGTAGCCGGAGGTTATAAACAGGTATGTCGAAATCCACACAAAGGCTCCGGAAAGCTCATAAAATGCGATGACCGGTGCCGGTACTTTTTGCACCTGGCGCGAGTTGATGATGGAAAAAAGACTTGCACAAACAGCACTTGCAAGCCCGGTTATGATGCCCTTAGTGTATCTGCTTTCAAATTTAAAAATCAAAACAATACCGGTGATAATTAAAAGACCGGCTAAAATTTCAAGTTTTGAAATGCTTTTTTTATTGATGATCGGCTCAAAAATGGCGGTGAAAAGTGTGATGGATGAAAGGCAAACCAGGGTAACTGCAACTGTGGAAAGCTTGATAGCGGCGAAAAAAAGGATCCAATGTCCGCCCACAATTCCCCCGGTAAACACCAGTTTGATCAGCGTTTTTCTGTCGACTTTAAAATCGGTTTTATTGAATTTGAAATACGAAAACAGCGATAAAAAAGCAATAAGTACCCTAAACCACACCAATTGTACGGCCGAAATCGTGATCAGAGCGCCTAAAATTCCGGTAAATCCCCACACAAAAACCGTAAAATGAAGGATAATTAGGTTCTTATTTGGGGATGAAGGGGTGTTTTGTGTCATTATTTGGGTGCCTTTAGAAGCAGGTAATAGCCTAAAATGCCAAAAATGATATTAGGAATGAACACGGCTATTAAAGGTGTCATGCCCCCTTTTACCGAAAATACAAGTGCAAACCGCTCTAATATTATATAAGCAAAGCATAACAGGATGCCTATCCCAAGTGGCAAACCAACGCCGCCGCGTACCTTTCTTGAGGATATGGAAACGCCAATAAGTGTTAGCACAAATGCCGATAACGGGTAAACAAACCGGTGGTATTTTTCAAAATAAATAGCCTTTAAATACTCGGGTCTGCGCAGTTTTTCCTTGTCAATATTCTTATTCAAATCGCTTAATGACATAGCTTGATATACATTATCGTATACAATAAAATCGCTCGGGTGCATATCTAAAACAGTGTCTTTTGGTGTGAAACTCTTGATGAATTGTTCCTTCATGCCGTTCACATATTTAACACTGTACTCTTTGAGCGACCATATTCTTTTTACCGAATCGTACTGAATTGTATTGGCAATTAGTTTCTCGCGCAAAGTGTCACCGTTAAATTTTTCCATTATAAAATTATACCCGAGATGCGTTGTCGGGTCATAGTTGGCGAGATATACAAACGTATGCTTGTCAATTTGCATGTGAACTTCAACTTTGGTTGGGTCATTATCCATCATTCCGTTGGCATTTTCAAAGTCGATTTTGAGGCGATTTGTAAACGGAATGAGGTAAACATTTGCAAAAAATGATACCACAAATATGATGGTAGAGGCAATTACATATGGTCGTAAAAAGCGATTAAAGCTTGCCCTTCCGCTCAGTATCGGAACAATTTCAGTTTGGTTTGCCATCTTGGCGGTGAAGAAAATTACCGCCAAAAAGTTGATCAATGGCGATAACATATTCAAATAAAAAGGTATAAAACCCGCATAATATCTGAATACAATATCATGAAAACTGGCGTGCTTATTCAAAAAATTATCCAGCTTTTCTGACACGTCAAACACTACAGAAATTACCATAAAAATACCCATGGTAAATAAAAAAGTACCCAGGTATTTTCCGATAATAAACCTATCGATGATCTTTAAATGTTTATGAAAAAAAGCTTTCATCTGCAGGTTATTTGATTTTTAGTAATCATGTTTTTCTTGTGATGGTTTTTAACTTTTCAGGCTTTTATAAACGCTGGCCAAGACGTTTTACCATGATGTTTTTCCAGTTGTAAAACTCGCCGGCGATAATCTTTTTCCGGGCTTCCTTAACAAGCCACAGGTAAAAATGTAGATTGTGCAGTGTAGCAATCTGAGCACCCAGCATCTCGCCCGAATGGATCAAGTGGCGTAAATAAGCCTTGCTGTAGTCTCTGTCTGCAAACAGATCGCTGTCATCTTCAATAGCCGAAAAGTCGTTTTTCCACTTTTCGTTTTTGATATTTATAATACCGTTTTTGGTGAAAAGCATGCCGTTGCGGGCATTGCGGGTTGGCATAACACAATCAAACATATCAATGCCCAGGGCTATGTTTTCAAGGATGTTTACCGGTGTGCCTACACCCATTAAATAGCGTGGTTTTTGCTCTGGTAATATATTGCATACTATCTCGGTCATAGCATACATTTCTTCGGCAGGTTCACCTACAGAAAGACCGCCGATGGCATTGCCTTCGCGCTCATATGAAGCAATCACTTCGGCCGAACGCACACGCAGATCTTTATAGACCGAACCCTGTACAATAGGGAAAAGTGTTTGACTGTAACCGTACTTTGGCTGGGTGCTGTCAAACCTATCACAGCAGCGTTTAAGCCAGCGATGGGTCATTTCTATTGATCGTTTTGCGTAATTATAATCGCAGGGGTAAGGTGTACATTCGTCAAAAGCCATGATAATATCGGCGCCAATTACGCGCTGGATATCCATCACATTTTCGGGAGTGAAGAGGTGTTTTGATCCGTCGATATGTGAACGGAACGTAACGCCTTCCTCTTTAATTTTGCGTACTTCTGTTAGTGAATATACCTGGTAGCCGCCGCTATCGGTTAAGATGGGACCGTCCCATCCATTAAATTTATGCAGTCCTCCGGCGCTTTCAAGGGTGTTTAAACCCGGACGCAGGTACAAGTGATAGGTGTTACCCAGTATAATTTGAGCCGAAATATCCTGTTTAAGTTCATGCTGGTGTACTGCTTTTACGGTACCTGCGGTACCTACCGGCATAAAAATAGGAGTTTGTATAGTACCGTGGTCGGTAGTGATCTCGCCGGCGCGGGCCTTTGAAAGCGGGTCTTGTGCTGTTAAGTTAAATTTCATTTTAGGGTTGCAAAATTAACAAAAAAAAGCCTCATGCCCGCCGTTTCAAAGGCTATAGCAGGATAAAAGCTATTTATAAACGTGCTGAATATTAAAACCATGTTAATTAAAGTGCTTTTATTTTGAAGGGGGTGAAATAAGAGCACATTAAACTTCAAATTAACGCTGATATTGGCGGTTAATTTCATTGATTTTTAACAAATTTGCCTCATTATTTTTTTTGTTTGGAAACGTACTTACACGACGCGCTTTTTATTCTTTTTCAGCTTTGTTTTATAGTTCAGCTGTATTATCTGGTAAGCAGGCACACCCGCCTTGCAGGCTATAAACCCGCCGAAGGACCGCCGCCGCAGGTCATGATCCCCGTTTCTGTTATTATAAGCGCCCGTAATGAGGCCCGCAATTTGCAGGAAAATTTGCCTTCCATACTTGAGCAAAACTACACCGATTTTGAAGTAGTTGTTATTAACGATTGCTCGTACGATGCATCAGATGAGGTGCTGGAGGAGATGCAAAAGCGCTATTCCCGCCTTAAAGTTGTTACCATTACTGAGCATGACCGTTTTAAAACCGGGAAAAAGTTTGCCCTTACATTGGGGATCAAGGCCTCAAAAAACGAATATCTTTTATTTACCGATGCTGATTGCAAACCGGCTTCCGAAAACTGGATAAGCCGCATGGCCGCCAATTTTACAAGTGGGGTGCAAATAGTTTTAGGCTACTCTCCTTATTATAAGGCAGGTGGTTTCATTAACACTTTTACCCGTTTTGAAACTATTAAAACGGCAACAAACTATCTTTCCAGCGCCTTAACCGGCGACCCTTATATGGGTATTGGCCGTAACCTTGCCTATACAAAAACGTTATTTTTTAGTGCAAAAGGGTTTGCGTCGCACATGCACGTAATATCCGGCGATGATGATTTGTTTGTTAACCAACATGCTACTCCCGATAATACGGTAGTTGAATTGAGCCCCGAATCATTTATGTTTACAGAAGCTAAAACCACATTTAAATCGTGGTTTAAGCAAAAAAAACGCCACATGGGTGTGGGTAAACTGTATAAAAACCAGCACAGGCGTATGCTTAGTTTTGATGCGGTTAGTGGTTTTATATTCTATATTTTATTGATATTATTCCTTATTTTAGGATATGAGCCGTTACTGGCATTAGGTTTGTGCGTTTTTCGGTTGATATTACAAATAGCCATTTATAATCGTATATTTAAGAAACTTAATGGCAAAGACCTTTTGTGGTATCTCCCCTTTTTTGACATATTGTATTATATGTATTTAAACGTTTTTGGATTGATCGGTACCTTTTTAAAAACTACTCAATGGAAATAAACGCCAACTTTACCGAAAATGCAAAGAATGATTTTCACCTGGTTGTGAAAGCAAGGCAGGGAGATCAAAAAGCCTATGCTGACCTGATGCACCGTTATAAAGATTCGATTTATTTTATGGTGCTTAAAATGGTAAACAACAAGGAGGATGCGATGGATTTAACGGTTGAAACCTTTGCCAAAGCATTTGAAAAGCTTGAAAAATACCAGCCCGATTTTGCTTTTAGTACCTGGCTTTTTAGGGTGGCAACCAATAATTGCATCGATTTTATTCGAAAAAAGAAGTTAAGTACCATGTCAATTCATGGTATGATGGATGACGAAGGTGATGAAAAGCCCCTGCAAATTAAGGCTGATACTCTTAACCCGGAAGAAACTTCTATCAAAAAACAACAAACCCAGGAGTTGAAATTGCTGATTGAAAGCTTGCCAACACGTTACAGAAATCTCATTACTTTACGCTATTTTGATGAGCTTTCGTACGAGGAAATAGCCCAGCAGCTTGACCTTCCTTTAGGTACCGTAAAGGCTCAATTGTTTAGGGCAAGGTACCTGCTTGGCAATATTATTAACCGTTTTAACAGGGATGACATCTGAAATAATTCTACAATATTTTCCTGATTTAAGTACAGAGCAGCGGCAGCAATTTGAAAAATTGCCTGCTTTATATGAGCATTGGAACAGCCAGATCAACGTAATTTCGCGCAAAGATATTGATCTTTTGTATGAACGCCACGTGCTCCATTCACTCGGTATTGCCAAAGTTATGGCTTTTTTACCGGGCGAAAATGTGCTTGACGTAGGTACCGGCGGCGGTTTTCCCGGTATTCCGCTGGCTATTTTATTTCCGGAGACCCGGTTTCATCTGGTTGATTCTATCGGAAAAAAAATCAAGGTTGTTAGTGAAGTAGCATCAGGCTTAGGGCTCAAAAATGTAAAGGCATCGCACTCAAGGGCCGAGCAAATTGCTGATAAATTTGACTTTGTAGTATCACGTGCTGTTACTCAACTGAAGGATTTTTATCCATGGGTAAAGGGTAAATTCAACAAAGAATCTAACAATAAATTGCCCAACGGCATCCTGTATTTAAAAGGCGGCAACCTTGACCTGGAGATCAAAGAATCGGGGTTAAAGGTTACCCAATATAACCTGAAAGATTACTTCAAAGAGGAATTTTTTGAAACCAAACAGGTGATATATGTAAAGGGATAATACCCCGCTGTCAACATCATTGCCGTTTATAAGATATCTAATCCAAACTTACGAAGTTTTAAAAACTTCGTAAGTTTTTACCTGCTCGTGGTGCTTCCCGAAGCTGGGTTTTGTAGGCAGATTTTCGCCTGACAAAGTAATATGACTCTTTTATTAAAGCTACTATTTCTTTGAATCTGCAGCGTGTTTTATATCAAATGATCATGGTGCTGGTTGTCGGTACGTGATGCAGCCCAGAAAACAAATCCCAGGTAAAATAAAGCACCACCGGCAAAAACAGGTAGCTTAAAAGTCCAACCGCCATTTAAGCCGGTAGTAATAATTGAGCTGCCTGAGCTATCTACGGCGTTGATTGTATGACCATAAAAAAAGTTGCCTCCAATGAGCATTAAAACGCCCACAATTGCTAAAATGATACCGAACTTTTTCATAATATAAAGTTTAAAAATGAACAAAATCAGGTTGCTGGTAAGGCTCAGGAAGTATAATTGGTATAAATTAAACAAAGCGTATTTGGATAGGTTTGCCTTGTTTGGTTAAAATTTTATTGGATATATTACTAAGTTACAAACTTTTGGATATCAAATGAAATTATTTAACTATTTGTGAAAGAAGAGATTTGAGGAAGAGAAGATGTCTGAACGCAGAAAATTGCCGGGACGGTTTTAGGCCGATCGGCAATGAATTTAGTCGAGAAAGATAGAAGAATAGTTTATTCTACATATCCAACCACAACAACCTGACTTTTTTCTTTGTCAATATTGTTAGCTATATATTTATCGTGCGAATCTATCAGCTTAAGAGCTACGGTAAGGGTATAATCGCCCTGGTTTAAGCCGTCAAGCTTTTCATCAAAATCACTCACTACCCTTGCTACCTCTTTATCTATTTGCGGGTCAACAGTTTTGAGTACTTTAACCCCGTTTATTTTTCCGTTGCTTAGCTTAAAACCCACAGTTACCTGCCCTGTAATACGATTGTTGCGTGCGGCGGCTGGATACCTTACATGCTTGGCTATGTATTTGTAAAGCGGTGCCATCGGATCGGCAGGGGGCGGTGGAGGGGGTAATTGCACTGAAGCCGAAGGCTGCGCCGAGGCTACGGGGTTACCTACAGGTATGGCTTCCTGAACTTCTACCACTTTAGGAGCCTTTTTTGTTTTTTCCGGATTTGCTGGTGGTGGCGGAGGCGGAAGCTTTACGTCAGTAACTTTTGGCTTTTTGCCAGGAGCAGGCGGTGCAGGTGGCGGAGGCGGAAGTTTTGGATAGATCATCATTTTAGGGAAGGTATAGCCATATTTACTTTTCAGCGTAGCCAATTCTTCTGGTGTTGCTTTACTTTTGAAGTATTCTTTTTGCTCGCCGTTTTTTTCGGTAATGATCACCCGGAAATCGGTTTTGCTGTTAATAAGGTAACCGGTTTCCTCGTACTTATAGCCTTTGGCAGTGATGGATAATTTGTTGACTTGTGAAGTGTCGACAATAGGATTATGGGAAGTCACAGTTGCGGTGGATGTACTTTTTGAGCCTGGCATCAGGTCAATAAATCCATAGCTTTTACTGAATACTAAGGTCGACGCGCAAAGCAGGCCGGCGCTTATGGGTACGGCCACGAGGTATTTTAGCCTGGCTAACTTCCCCGAACGTTTTTGGTTTAACATGATTATCCTCTTTTTTAATAAGTTATAATTGAAAAATGAATGTGCCAGAGCCGAGCCGTTTAACCCATAAGCGTTGCTTACTAAAAATGATGAGTAGCTTAATGCATCGCTTTCCTGCGCTGCCGTTTGCTCATCGGCTATATATTCATGTAGGGTTTTCAGGCTTATCTGCAATAAATAAATCAGTGGATTAAACCAATTGATGATCTTGATCAGCTCGAGGAAAACAATATCAGCCGAGTGTTTTTGACGGATATGCACCAGTTCGTGCCTGATAATGATATTGTTGGCCTCTGTTTTTGTGCCGATAAAAAGGTAGTTAAAGAAGGAGAAAGCCGTATTTGAACCTTCGATATTGATAAGTTTATACTTATCATCAACCAGGGTTTTGGTGGCTTTTGTAAGTTTTGCCAGTTGGTATAGTCGTGCTAAAAGTACAGTTGTAAGTACTATTGCACCCAATATATAAACATAAAGCAGCAGCTCCTGAAAATCTAAAGCAGGTTGTGCTGCCAGTTTATGGTCAATAGCTTGCTTGCTGTTGCGCGGTATAATAAAAGCAGTAGTTGGTGATTCGAGTGCTTTTAGCCAGCCAATTTGTATCACCGGCAATACAAACGAAATTATGCAACTCAATAACAAGTATACACGGTTGAGCGTGTAGTGTGTTTCTTTATTTAAAAACAGGCAATACACCGCATAAAATATGCCGAGGTACAAATTTGCCTCCAGAAGGTAATGCAGCCAGTTCATTGTTTTTCGTTTTTAAGCTTGTCAATTAGTGAAGTTAATTCGTCCAGTTCCTTTACACTGATCTTCTTTTCATCTACAATAAAAGATACCAGGCTTTGATACGAATTGCTGAAATAGTTTTTCATCATCTTATCAAAAGTGAACTTTTTATACTCGGCATCGCTGATAAGGGGGAAGTAAACATGCGAGTTGCCATAAGCCTTATGGTCGATAAAACCCTTGCCTTCCAGTACCCTTACTACAGTTGACACGGTATTGTAAGCCGGTTTAGGCTCCGGCATTTCCTCGATAATATCTTTAACAATGGCTTCTTTAAGTTGCCAAAGGATCTGCATTACCTGTTCCTCGGCTTTGGTTAGTTCTTTGATGTGCATAGTAAACTATTTTTATAGTTAGATAAAGGTAGAACTATTTTTATAGTTTGCAAACTATTTTTGTAGTTTTTTGGTAGGCGTGCAGATTACAGATATGTAAATTGTGTAAAGAAGTTGTGCCTTTTAAGGCTGAATATGTTATTCATACTGTATAGCTTGTATTACAAATAACATTCGATCCCGCTTGAAAATCGGCTGAATATTTATAATTTGCGGGGCTGTAATCTATAATCTGCACATCTAAACCCAATGTCATTACTCCATAAAGTTGCTTTATCTTTTGTTAAAAATCTCGGTCCTGTAGCGGCTAAAGCACTAATTGCTTACCTCGGCAATGAAGAAGAGGTGTTTAAAGCTTCGCCCGAAAAAATGACCAGGATACCGGGAATAGGAGAGAAGCGGGCTGTAAAATGGGATTTTGATGATGCTTTAAAGCAGGCCGAAAAGGAGCTTAAGTTTATAGAACAACAAGGTATAGATGTTATTTTTTATACTGATCACCGGTATCCTAAACGCCTAAAAAATTGCCACGATTCGCCGGTGTTGCTTTATGCAAAGGGGAAAATGGATCTTAACCCTCCTCATATCATTAGTATAGTGGGTACCCGGAATGCCACAGATTATGGCCGACAGTTATGTCATCAGTTGATTGAGGAATTAAAGCAATATAACGTTTTAATAGTAAGTGGCCTGGCGCATGGTATTGATGTAGCTGCTCATAAAGAATGCGTGAAACTCAATCTGCCAACCGTAGGTGTACTTGGCCATGGGCTTGATAGACTTTACCCTGCTCAAAACCGTGCTACAGCTGATAAAATGCTTCAAAACGGGGGATTATTGTCTGAATATCCTTCGGGAACCAATCCCGATAGGGAAAACTTTCCGCAGCGAAACAGGATTGTTGCCGGTATTGCCGACGCAACAGTAGTGATTGAAGCCAGTATAAAGGGCGGTGCACTTATCACGGCCGAAATAGCCAATTCTTATAACCGGGATGTATTTGCTTTTCCAGGCCGGTTAGGCGACGAATTTTCTGAAGGTTGTAACTTCCTGATCCGCAATAATAAAGCAAGCCTGCTAACCTGTACTGCTGATCTGGCTTTTAGTTTGGGCTGGGAAAAGAATGATACTAATAAGCCTGTTGAGCAATTTATGCTACCGTTTGATCTGTCGGACGATGAACGGCTGATCATGGATATACTTCGGCAAAACAGCACACCGGTTGCTATCGATGATCTTACGCTGAAGGCCAATATGCCTATGAGCCAGCTGGCAATGAACTTACTAAATATGGAGATGCAGGGTTATATCAGCTCGCTGCCGGGGAAAACTTATAAGGTGAATTGAAGTTTTAAGTTCTAAGTCTTAAGTCAAAAAGTGACTATCTGTTTTAAAATCTTTCGACTTAGAACTAAAGACTATAGACTTAAGACTTCGGACTTAAAACTATCCCTTCGGCGAATCAAAATGTACCAGTTTTCCATCCTCTTCACTGATAGATTGCCAGCTGTCATTTTCAAAAGTTATGACTGCCACGGCGCAGGTAGGCATTTCTTTTAACTGACTGGTAAGGTAGTATAATATCTGGCTTATGCCCGGGTTATGGCCAACTATGCCAATAAAATCATACTCATCGGGCAGGCTGTTGATTACTTTTACCCAGGTATTTTCACTTGCTTCATAAATTCTTTTATCCTCGCGGGGGGCAGATAATTTAAACTGGTTGGCAAAAATATCGGCAGTAGTTTTTGTACGAAGCGCCGGACTTGTTATGATAATTTGAGGAATTTGCAACTGCCCTTTTAATAGGGTAGCCATTAAAACCGCATCCTGCATTCCCGATTGTTTTAGCGGCCTGTCAAAATCAATATAACCACTTTCATGAGTGGCTTTTGCGTGGCGTATCAGTAATAATTTTTTCATGATTCTAAACGGGAGAGCAATCGGTTTATAATATTACGGTTTTATAAATATAACGTGAAAGGTTTTTAATAGGTTTCAATTATACTAAATTAAAAAGGAGAAGCAAAGACTCCTCCTTTTTAAAGAGGAGCAGAATCCTCTTTAATTTTGGGGGTTAATTAGAACGCGTAGCCTACTGAAACGCCGAAAACGCGGTTTGTAAGTTTAATACCATCAACATTGGTGATATTGGTTAAACCCCAATCGTAGTTAGCATTGATAAGAAAGCCGGTTTTAAATTTAAAGCCAACTATGGCATTTAAACCAGCATCTGTTCTTTTAATTTCGTCCTGCCCGCTGCCAAATTTAACATCTTCGGAATTGCCGCTATCATCTTTTGCTTTGCCAGAAATACCCATGCCAAGGTATGGGCCGGCACCAAAATAAAAGTCGCCAACAACTGCAGGTACATGGTAAACAACATTTACAGGTACCTGTAGATAGTAAAGTTTTACTTTGCTGTTTGAGCTCGTTTCATCGTCGACAGCGAAGCTTGACGAACCGCCTTTGCCGGTAAAGTTTAAAGCCGGTTGCAATGATACGTTTCCAAATTTGAAATCGACAAAAGCGCCTACATTGAATGAGGTTAAGCTGCCGGAATTGCCGGAACCACTAAATCCATCGACTGTTGCATGTAAAGTAGCGAAGTTTACGCCTCCTTTAACGCCAAAGGTTGGTAATTGAGCAAATGCTGCGAAGGATGCCATTAAAAGGCACAGGCTGAGTAAGGTTTTTTTCATCGTGTAAGGATTTTAAGTTAATTCACAAAGTTATACAAATACACTTACGGTAAAAGACATCTAATGTTTTTTGCGAAATATTAACAGTTGTGAAGCTGTAAGTATAACGCAGGCAATGTTTTACAATTGTCAGTTATCGGTTGGAGAAACTCACGATATCTGTCTCTGGCATATCGTTCATACACTTAAAGTGGCCAAGGGGGCATTTTTCAAGACCGAATTTGGAACAGGGGCGACAGGGCAGATCAATACCTGCAACCAGTACTTCCTTCACTTTATAAGGCCAAACGCCCAGCAAGTTGGGAGTGGTGCCGCCCCAAACCGAGGCTATTGGCACGTTAAATGCTTCGGCAATATGTGTGAGGCCGGTATCAAAACCAATTACATTTTGCGCTTTGGATACCAGGAAAACCGACTCATCAAGTGACGTTATTCCGCAGGCATTGTAAACCGAAATGCCAACTGCTGCAGCTATTTCATCACCATTTGTCTTTACATCATTACCACCTAATAGCAAAACAGGTAAATTAAGCTGTTTGCAAATACTGATGATCTTATAATTAGGCATTCGCTTGGTAAAATGAGTGGCGCCTATTACAAAAGCAACATAACCATTCTGATGACTAACCGGAAGTAATTTAGTTATGTCATGTTCGGCTTTGATGTAATAGTCAATCGGGCTATCGTCATTAACTACGCCTAAAAACTTAACTGCTTTTAAATACCTGTCAACCAAATGCTCCTTACTTACCAGGTTACGTTTCAGCCTTAAGCTCAGCCATTTTAAAATTGGCTGTTTTTTATAGGTTGATGCTTTGATGCCTGTGCGCAGTTTGATTATACTTGTACGGAGATTATTATGCAGATCAATGATCTGATCATACTTTTCGGCCTTAATCTCGTTGATAGTATCTGTTAAAGAAGGCTTTAGTAACAGCAGTTTATCAACGTAAGGGTTATTATCGTAAATATATTTGAAGGCCGGTTTGGTTAAAAAGTGTACTTCAGCATCAGGTACCTGCTTTTTTAGGCAGCGCACAACAGGTGTGGTATAAATTATATCACCCATCGAGCTAAAGCGGATCACCAGTATCTTCATGTTTATATCAAGTTCAGGAAATCTGGTTCCTGATTTTTTCGATTATTGAGGTTGATGAATATCCTTCAACAAAATTAATGGTTTTAACCTCGCCGCCGTTGGCAATCACTTCTTTCGCGCCAACAATGTTTTCAACTGCATAATCTGCACCTTTTACCAGGATGTCAGGTAGGAGGGAACTGATCAGGTTAAGAGGCGTATCTTCCTCAAAAACAACAATGGCATCTACAAAAAATAGGGCCGCCAACAATGCTGCACGACTGTTTTGATCGTTAACAGGGCGGGTTGGGCCTTTGATACGCTTTACCGAGCTATCAGCATTAAGACCAATCACCAGCTTGTCGCCAAGTTCGGCTGCTTTAGCCAGGTAGGTGAGATGTCCTATATGCAACAGGTCAAAAACGCCATTGGTAAATACCACTTTTTTACCTTCGGCCTGCCAGTTTTTGATCTGTGCCTGCAATGACGGCTGGTCAGTTATTTTATCAAGAAGTGTTTTTTCGAAACCTGTCCTCATTTATTTTTTTCCTGTAGAGATACGTTACATGTCTCTCTGTATTTTATCAGTTGAAAAGGCGCATGTCATGCGTCTCTACTTTATATTATGGTAGTAACCTTCTTGATGGCCAATCGCTTTTAAATCAAATGGCCAATAGGAGGCTCCGCTGGAGCCCTTCTTTGGAGTGTATTCTTCCTATAAACATGTTACTCCTATGGAGTTGAATTTACAGTATGTTAAACTCCGTAGGAGTACCATGTGTGTAGACAAAAATCGATTAGTATTGGCTCCGTAGGTGCCTCCTGTTTTTAAAGCTGTTGCCTTGGTTAAGTTAGTATATAATGTTATTAATCAAAAAAGATCATCAACTGCTGTACACAGGATATGCCCGATAAGGATATGCATTTCCTGGATGCGCGCGGTAATATTTGATGGCACGATGATATTCAATTCACAAAGTCCGTTCATTTTACCACCATCCCTGCCTGAAAGGCCTAAAGTTTTAACTTTCAGTTTTTTAGCCGACTCAAAGGCTGCTAAAATCCCCGGACTGTTGCCGCTTGTAGAAATGCCAATAAATAAATCGCCCGGCCGGGCAAAGGCCTCCAGCTGGCGTGAAAATACATGCTCATAACCATAGTCGTTGGCAATAGAAGTAAGCGCCGAAGTATCAACAGTTAGGGCAATGCCCGGTAAAGGTTTACGATCTTTCACATAACGCCCGCTAAGCTCCGCTGCAATATGCTGGGCATCAGCAGCACTACCGCCGTTACCGGCCAGCAATACCTTGTTACCGTTTTTTATAGTTGAAGTGATCATATCGCAGGCTACCTCAATATCGCTGCCAAGCGTATCAATTACCTTTTGCAGGGTATCCTGATGATCTTTAAGTTCGTTTAATATCTTTTGGTTCATTAATTTTATTTCATTAGGTCATTAAGTCATCGAGTCATTTTTTGACCTTTTATCTTTCGCCTTTAACCTTTTACCTTTCACCTTTTAATATATCTTCAACAATCTCGTCCAAAGTAGTTGTTGCACTGCCCACGCGGCGGATTACTATGGCAGCTGCGTGGTTGGCCAGTTCGCATGAATCTTCAATGCTCAAGCCACCAGCCATAAAGTAGGCCATTGTAGCTAATACAGTATCGCCTGCACCTGTTACATCGAAAACCTCGGTGGCTTTTACGGGCAAACTTTGATAATCCTGTTCGCTTAGTATTACCATGCCCTCTTCAGACAAAGTAACTACGATATATTGCGTACCTGTTTGCTCAAAAATAACCTTTCCGGCTTGCTGCAGGCTTTCTATCGAGTTGATTTTTTCGGTTTTAGCAGCCTCCGACAATTCCTTGCGGTTGGGTTTGATGATAAAAGCACCCTTGTATTTTTCGTAATTAAGTCCCTTAGGATCAATAATCACTTTTTTACCTTTAGCATTTGCCGCCTTGATAATGCCTTGTGTTAGAAACGGCGAAAACAAGCCTTTGTTATAATCAGACAAAAGTACCATGTCAGCATTATCGATATAACCGGTTAGCTTACTGATAAGTTCGTTGGCAATAGGCTCCGATACTTCGTCGGTAATTTCACGGTCAACACGTACCAGTTGATGGCTGCCTACAACAACACGGGTTTTAACTGTTGTAGGGCGGTTGGTATCTTTTATGATGGTGTCGGTTTCAACGCCTTCGTCAGCCAGGATCTTAATGAGTTCTCCGGCCGCCTGATCATCGCCAATTACACCGGCAACAATAACTTTTGCACCTAATGATACCAGGTTTTGAACCACGTTACCGGCACCACCCAGTGTGGTTGTTTCGTTTTTTACGTTTACAATAGGTACAGGCGCCTCGGGCGACAGGCGGGTAGCAGTGCCCCATATATAGTGGTCAACCATCAGGTCGCCAATAACCAGTATTGCCGGTTTATGGGATGCTGCCTGTATAGATTGTACTTTATCTTTTAAGTGGTTCATTTAATTTAGTCATTGTTTCATTGCGTCATTAGGTCATTAAATTGTGTCTTCCTAACCTCTGATCTCCAACCTCTAATCTCTTTTTCCTAACCTCTTTTAGCTGCAAACGCCTGCGTGATTTCTGCCAGCGACATTGCGTTCATGCACATCTCCTTATATAAACCACCTTTGCGGGCCGCCAGGATGCCGTAATGCATATCGGTGAAACCTTCAATGCGGTGGGCATCGGGGTTTATGGATAGCATAACGCCTTTATCCAAAGCATATTGGTGCCAGCGCCAGTCGAGGTCGAGCCGCAATGGATTTGCATTGATCTCAATAACTACGTTATTGGCTGCGCAGGCATCTATTACTTTTTTATAATTAATAGGATATCCGCTACGGCTTAATAAAAGCCTGCCGGTAGGATGGCCTAATATAGTTGTATAAGGGTTTTCAATGGCGGTAATGAGCCTTGAAGTAGCCTTTTCTTCATCCATTTTGAGGATGGAGTGTACCGAAGCTACAATGAAATCAAATTTTTGCAGAATCTCGTCCGGGTAATCAAGCGAACCATCATACAAAATGTCCGACTCGATGCCTTTAAAAATATGGAAGCCGTCGAGCTTTTTATTAAGGGTATCAATTTCTTCGTGTTGCTGCAATACCCGCTCAATGCTTAGGCCTTTGGCATAAAATGCACTTTTGCTATGATCACACATGCCCAGGTATTGCAGTTTCAGCGTATCACGGCAATATAATGCCATTTCTTCAATGGTGTTTACGCCATCGCTCCAGGTGCTGTGGTTATGAAGTGTGCCTTTCAGGTCATGCCAGTTGATCAACGTTGGCAGCTCGTTCTTTTCAGCCTTTTCAATAAATAGGGTACCTTCACGAAGCTCGGGTTGTAGCCAGGCCAAACCGGCTTTGGTATAGATCATTTCTTCTGTTTCGGGCTGCTCAACAGGAACGTTTATCCTGTCAAACACTGCCTGTACATGCTCTTCGGTACCGGTATTGATGAATAATTCTTTATAATAATCGGCCTTGTCAACGCAAACAATATCAACAAGCAGGCCGTTTTGCAGTTCGCCCTGGATATGGTTTTTGTTCTTGCTTACGTTACCAAGTATGGTTGAGTTTACCAATGCATCGTAGGCTACATCATGGTTAATACTGCCAACAACGATCACAATTTCAGTAATGATTTCATTTAAGCGCCTGAATTCGCCGGCAAAGTGCTTCAATGCATCAGGGAAAATGGCTTTCACCTCATCCATCAGCTCGTTGGCTTCCTTTTCAACCTGGGCAAAAAGGAATTTGCCGTTACTTGCCATCCTAAACTCGATTGCCTTGCGGATCTCTTCCTGCGTTTTAAGACCGAAGCCTTTGGCCTCTATCAACCGGTTTTCATTGCAGGCATAAAAAAGCTCGCCGGTGTTTTCGATGCCAAGTTCTTTCCAGATGATGGCTACCTTTTTAGGGCCGATACCTTTAATACCCATCATTTCAACCACGCCATCGGGAGTTTTATCCAGCAGGTCCTGCAGTTCGGTCATGGTGCCGGTTGCAAGCAGCTCGGCTACTTTGCCGGCAATACTTTTACCTATGCCATCAATCTTTTCCAATTCGTCCAGCTTTTTACCGGCGATAGGGAAGGGCAGCTTGTCAACCTTAAAAGCTGCATTAGCTACCGATTTGATCTTGAACGGATTAACCTCATGGAGTTCCATGAGTTGCGAGAGTAGACGAAGCGTACGGGCTATGGGTTTATTTTCCATAATTACAATGAGGCGGTAAAAATACAAAAAGCCATTGTAATGACAGCTTAAGCGGCGTGTTTGTTTTTAATTCAGCTTAATATTCAAAGAGGTTATCTAAAACAAAAAACGCCACATAATTGGTGGCGTTTTTTGTCTTTTAACGAGGGAAATTACCAGTCCCCATTTTTATCTACAACCAGCGCCTGCGAGTTGAGAATACTTTCAGGTAGTGGAAATTTCCATACAGGAGTTGCTGTTACGGCATCAAGCGCGTAAAAGAAATGTTCGCCGCCGGCGGCAACAAATATTTTACCATCGGCTATGGTAGCTAAGGATCCATTTGTTATCAGCATTTTTTTGATGATAACGGCACCGGTAGCTGCATTAATTATGTAGAAGTTGTTATCATTGGAGCTGACATATAAAAAGCCATTTGCGAGGGTTGGCCCCGACCAAAAGCCTAAATTGTCAAGGCTTTTCCATATCGGCGAGCCATCGCTTTCTTTTATTGCACGCAGGCTGCCATACGCTCCATCTGTAATATAAATAACGCCATTGTTAATCACTACTTTTGATCGTTCTAAAGTGTTACCGCCGCCAACGGAAGCACTCCATTTTACCGAGCCATCGTTTTCGTTAAGCGCATATAATACTCCCGAACGACCGCCTATAAGCACCGCCCCGTTTGATTCAAGTATGCGCCAGTCGATCAATAAATTTCCTGTATCGAAGCTCCATTTTAGATTTCCGGATAAAGCGTTTAAAGCATATAACTTTCCATCACCACTGCCCATATAAACAACGCCGTTTTTAACAAGAGGGTCGGTATCGGCATTAAACCCAGTTTTATATTTCCATTTTAATGTTCCGGTTAAAGCATCAACAGCGTAAACATAGCTGTCGTCACTACCGAAGTATACAATGCCGTTTACAATTGCCGGAACCGACATGATGCTGCTTTGCGTTGCAAATTTCCATTTTAGCGCTCCGGTAACGGGATCAAGCGCATACATGTTATGGTCAACACTGCCAATATATAAAATGCCGTTTACCAATACCGGGCTGGAATACTCCATACCGCCCTGGGCGGTATATTTCCAGATAAGCGCACCCGTATTTGCGTTAAGCGCGTATAGGTTTTTGTCATGTCCACCTACATAAACCACATTTTTAAGTTTATCATGATGAACAATCACTTTGTATTTTTTTACGGTGCCATCGGAGGCCGTAACGCTATAGGTAACGGGTTCGATAAAGTTGTTTTTAACACCATTAGCAGGTGATACAGATGCTCCGGCATCTACTTTTAAATCAGGGATAAGATTGGTAACATCAGTAAAAATAGGTACCGTTACACTGATGCTATCTGTAGCAACGGAGATGGAGATGTCGTTTTTATCAAATGCTGTGCCGTCTGATTTTAAAATGTTGAAGCTTGAAAGGTGGTTTTCTTTTGGTTTAACCGGACTGTCTTTTTTGCAAGATGTGAAAAGGATAGCTGTTAATAAAATTAAAGCAGGAATTCGGAGGTGTAGGTTTTTTGTTTTCATAAATTTATAGTTAGCGAATATAAGGCTAAAAGTTGTTGCGACAACAAATATCACTGAACGCCGCTAAGCAAACTTATTTTAAGTTCCTGAAAATAATATGCCCAATTATAACGACATCCTTTACGCAGCCGAAACTCATTCAGTTGATGAGATCAAAGCGTACTTTAATAAAGGCGGCAGCCCGAACGAAGTTCATGATGGGATGCCGGTTTTTACTATGATGGTTGAAATGTACGCCCGCGGTCCGCGGTTTAAAGATTGTGTGCAGGCGTTTATTGATGCCGGACTTGAGTATGAAGATAAAGCGCTGCTGGCAGTTTTGGCTCAAGATGAGGAAATGTTGAAGCAGGCTTTAAATGCAGACCCCACGGTTATTAACAAGACCTGTTCCTTATACAATAACACATACACTCCGTTAACTGGCGGCACTTTAATGCATTTTTGTGCCGAATATAATAGCCTTGCCTGTGCTAAGATGCTTTTGGAACATGGTGCTGATGTAAATGCTAAAGCCGCCTTTGACGAACACGGTTTCGGCGGGCATACGCCCATTTTTCATACGGTTAATCAAAACGGTAATAGCTCGGTTGACATGCTTCACTTTCTATTGCAAAACGGCGCCGATTTGTATATCACTGTTAATGGTTTGATTTGGGGCAGGGGATACGAATGGGAGACGTTTATCCCGGCCGTAAACCCGATAAGTTATGCCATGATGGGTTCGTTGCCACAATTTCATCGTAAAGAGCAAACGATTATGGAAACTGTGAGTCTGCTTATAAAGCATGCTTATGGAATTGATTATGTGCCGAAGAATGTTCCGAATGCTTATTTGAAGAGGGGGTAAGGGGTATTATATTTAACAGACTTACGAAGTTTTTAAAACTTCGTAAGTCTTGCTTACAACCTCGCGTTTCAAAAAAAAGCCACCCATACAGGTGGCTTTTCACAATCAAAATGTATGTATTAATGAAATTTTATTTAATCACCAGATCGTAAGGCAGGCGGGCCTGCGGGGTACGCATCATTTGGGTGATACCTTTTATCTGTTGATAAACTCTGTAGTTTTCGCCAAGCTCATTTTTTACCATGCGGGTTTGAACTTCTGCACTTAAACCACTGCCCACTTTGCTGAAAATACTTTTTTGCTCAGGGTAACTTACAATGTTGTAGCTTTTAATCTTAGCTTTTTTAGCGGCGGATGTTATGGCATCGTTTATATTTCCCAAACGGTCAACTAAACCAATTTTCAAGGCTTGTTCACCTGTCCACACACGGCCCTGGCCAATACTGTTAATGTAGGCCTGTGTTTTACCGCGGCCATCGGCTACGGCTTTAGTGAACTCATCATAACCGTGGTTTACACTATTTTGGAGTATCAGTCGTTCTTCCGGGCTCAGCGGGCGGCTGATATCACCCAGATCTGCATATTTACCGGTTTTTACGCCATCAAACGTTACACCCAATTTATCGTTAAATAGTTTTTGCATGTTTGGCAGCACTGCAAAAATGCCTATAGAGCCGGTAATGGTATTAGGCTGCGCGATAATAGAATCGGCAGCGCATGAAATATAATAACCGCCCGATGCCGCATAATCGCCCATAGAAACGATGATTGGTTTCTTTTCGTGGATCAGTTTTACCTCGCGCCAGATCACATCAGATGCAAGCGAACTGCCCCCTGGTGAATTTACACGCAGTACTACAGCTTTAACTTTATCGTCCAAACGGGCTTTGCGCAATGCTTTAGAAATAGTTTCCGAGCCAATATTGTTATCATCGCCATCGCCGCCGGTAATATCACCAGATGCGTAAACAATGGCAATACGGTTTTTTGATGACGAGTCGTCCTCTTTATCATCCGAATCATCGCTTTTGCTTTTGGCATAGTCCCGCAGATCCACGCTTTTCAGGTCGTCTTTTAAATCGGTACCGGTACGTCTTTTCAAATCGTTCAGGATCTCGTCTTTATATTTTAAGCCATCAACCAATTTCAATTTGTAGGCATCTTCAGGAAATTGTATGCGCATGTTATCGGCATAAGTAAATAATGAATCTTTATTTACACCGCGGCTTTTGCTGATACCGGTTAAAAAGTGATCATATAACGAGCCCAGGTATGAGGTTACCTGTAACTTATTGGCGTCGCTCATTTTGGTAAGGAACAACGGCTCAACGGCGCTTTTATAGGTGCCAACTTTAATGATCTGTGCTTCAATCCCTAACTTATCCAACGCACCTTTCAGGAAAGTGGTTTGTGAACTAAAGCCATGAAACTCAAAAATGCCTTTGGGGTTAATGTAAACCTTATCGGCAATGGAGGCCAGGTAGTAAAAGCCCTGTGTATAAACTTCGGCATAGGCTACAATAAATTTGCCCGATTTTTTAAAATCGATAAGTGCATTGCGAATTTCTTCGGTGGTAGCCTGACCTGCTGTCATATAGCTTTCATCAAGATATATGCCTTTAATGTTATCGTCGGTTTTGGCCTTTTTGATATCAGCAAGGATATCATTTAACCCGATTGATTTATCTTCACTCAATCCTAAAAAATCCAGGCCTGCAAGCGGATTATTGGGAGTACGCTCGGTTATCTGGGTTTTGAGCGACATATATAAGATGGAGTTTGGGTTAACATCTACCGTTTTGTCGCTGCCGGCCGATGCTATGAGGCCGATTACAATGCCAGCTCCTATAACACCTAATATAATACCTGAAATAATTACCCCTACAATAGTGGCCAGAACGAATTTGAAGAATTGTTTCATTAATGTTATAAATCTTTTTAACTATGCAAACTTAGTAATAAGGAGCCGTATAATGCTAAGAGCGGTTTCCATTATATTTGTTACAACATGATTGATGTTTTTTTATTACTCGGGAGTAACCTTGGTACCCGCGAATTGTTTCTGCAGCAGGCAATTGAATCTATCTCTGCTCAAATTGCCCCTGTTAAATTGGTATCATCTGTTTATGAAACGCAGTCGTGGGGGAAAACCGATGAACCCGACTACCTTAACCAGGTGCTGATGCTGCAAACAGATCTTTCGGCGCAGGATGTCCTTGAAAAAATATTAGGTATCGAACTGCAAATGGGGCGCAAGCGTGAGGTTAAATGGGGATCGCGTATCATTGATATTGATATTTTGTTTTATGGCGATAAAGTGATCCATGAGATTAACCTGGTGGTACCGCATCCCGAATTGTATAAACGCAGTTTTACGCTTATCCCTTTGGCCGAGATAGCGCCTGATTTTATTCATCCTGTGTTTAAAAAAAATATTTTGCAGCTAAAGGATGAACTAAAGGATAACTTAATCGTAAAAAAGCATATTTTTGAATAAACACAAAGCTTTTATAATGGCAGATATTTCACCGGATCAGGATCTTGATCTTTCTTTTTTATACGAGATTGCTGATGGTAGCGATGATTTTATTGTCGATTCGATAGGGATGTTCCTAGAGCAATCGCCCGAATTACTTAACACAATCAGCGGCGCATTAAATAACCAGGACTGGGCGCTGGCCGCACAAGCAGCTCATAAATTAAAACCCAACCTTGGTTTTTTTGGTATGCCTATAAGCCAGGCCACTATTCAGGAAGTTGAGCTGGCCTGCAAAGCCGGCGGTCAAAATCCGGCAGAGATATTCGAAAAGTTTAACCAGGTGAACAGCATGGTATCCGCAAACCTCATCACTTTAAAAGAAATTAAAGCTGAAAAGGAAGCTAATTTGTAAGGTGAAAGGTTAAAGGTTTTCCTTCCCGATTAGATAAAAAAACAAAGGCAAGAGGTTTCCCTTTTGCCTTTTGTATTTTATAAAGTTTTAGTTGTTTATACAGATAAAAAACCTTTGGCCTTTTACCTTTTACCTTTCGCCTTTAACCTAAATTAAACTTCAGCTATTTTAAAAGTATAGCTTTCCATGATCAGGTTAGCCAGCAGGCTTTTACAGGCCTGATCAACTTTGGCGTTGGCAACCTCGGCATTTTCAGCTTCAATTTCAAGCGTAATGTGTTTGCCGATGCGAACGTTATGGATTTCGGTTAAACCGAGGTTTTTCATGCTGCCGGTTACTGCCTTTCCTTGTGGATCAAGTATTTCTTTTTTGGGCATTACTTCGATTTCAGCCCGGAACTTTGTCATTTGTGAGTTTTGTTTGAATTAGAGATAAGGTGATATAAATAAATATAACCACCGGAACGGCCACAAATTTAAAAAATAGAATGAGTATTGCCGAAAACAAGAGCAGTAAATAACGGAAAATGTTTTTGTTAAAGTCGCGGTTTTTGAATTTAAGCGACATCAACGGTATTTCGGATACCAGCAACGAGCACATCACCAACACCAATACGGTAAGGAAGTATGGGTTTAATATGTAATGGGCCAGGGCATCGTATTGTTGTACTATTAATGGTAACGATGCTATAAGTATGGCGTTTGCCGGTGTTGGCAGGCCTATAAAACTATCCGACTGCCTGGTATCGTTATTAAATTTAGCTAACCTTAATGCCGAAAATACCGGTAGCAAAAAGGCTACAAAGTTTAATAGCTGGCTTACTCCGTTTATCTGTGGTGCCTGTAAAAATAGCTCATACATAATAACCGATGGCAGCACGCCAAAGCTTACCATATCGGCAAGTGAATCAAGATCTTTACCTATGAATGAATAGGAATTTAGTACCCTTGACGCAAGTCCATCGAAAAAGTCAAATATAGAGCTAAGGAAAATGGCATAAGCAGCCACTACCAGGTTACCCTGAAAGGCGAAAACAATCCCTATACAACCGCTAAATAGATTGGCACAGGTAATAGCATTCGGAAGGTGTTTTTTAACGCGTCTCTTCATTTCGCCATGAAGTTATCAGGAAATTATTAAGTAATAATGAAGTTACAAATAATATTCTACTTACTTATAACTTCATTATCGCTAAAATATTACGAATTCATCGAAATCAGAAATTCTTCGTTAGTTTTTGTACCCTTAATCTGGGCCTGTAAAAACTCCATAGATTCCTGCGAATTCATGTCGGCAAGGTGGTTGCGAAGGATCCAAACACGTTGAAGTGTCTCGCGGTCAAGTAGTAAGTCGTCGCGGCGGGTACTTGAAGCTGTGATATCGATAGCAGGGAAGATACGTTTGTTTGATAATTTACGATCCAACTGTAATTCCATGTTACCGGTACCTTTAAATTCTTCAAAAATAACCTCGTCCATTTTTGAGCCGGTTTCAGTAAGCGCAGTAGCGATAATGGTTAATGAACCGCCATCCTCAATGTTACGGGCAGCACCAAAAAAGCGTTTAGGTTTGTGCAGCGCGTTAGCATCAACACCACCTGATAATATTTTACCCGATGCAGGGGCAACGGTGTTATAAGCACGGGCCAAACGGGTAATAGAATCCAACAGAATTACTACGTCATGACCGCACTCCACCATACGTTTTGCTTTTTCAAGCACGATATTGGCAATTTTTACATGGCGCTCAGCAGGCTCATCAAAGGTTGATGATACAACTTCGGCACGTACGCTGCGGGCCATATCAGTAACCTCCTCAGGACGCTCGTCAATTAATAATATAATAAGGTATACTTCGGGATGGTTTTTGGCTATTGCATTGGCTACATCCTTTAATAACATGGTTTTACCTGTTTTTGGCTGCGCCACGATCAAACCACGCTGACCTTTACCAATTGGCGAAAACAGGTCCATGATGCGGGTTGAGTAGTTGTTCGGATCGGTGAACAGGCTCAGTTTCTCTGATGGGAAAAGCGGTGTTAAGTGATCAAACGGAACGCGGTCACGTACCTCGGCAGGGATCCGGCCGTTAATAGCCTCAACGCGTACCAACGGGAAATATTTTTCGCCTTCTTTAGGAGGGCGAATGCTTCCGCGAACGGTATCACCTGTTTTAAGACCAAATAATTTTATCTGCGATTGCGATACATAAATATCATCGGGAGAAGTAAGGTAGTTATAATCAGATGAACGAAGGAAGCCGTAACCATCAGGCATGATTTCCAAAACACCTTCGTTTACAATTACGTTATCAAAGTCGAGATTGATTGGGATCTCCTGTGCTTTTTGCTGATTTTGGTTGCTGTTAACCCTGCGCTCAAATTTTTGCGGGCGGGCTTCAGGAACAACTTCCTCTGTACGGGTTACTGTTTCACCTGCTTGAGGGGCTTCTGTTTCTGCAGTTACAGGAACTTCACTTTCCGGATCTTCCTGTGCGGGCTCATCATCCTGTGCATCAAAAAGATTGGTATCATCTAACGGAACTTCGATGCGTGGTTTTGATGAATCTTTAGTTTTTATAACACGGGCTCTTTTGCGGGGCTTTTCAGCTGTTTCAGCCGGTTCTTCACCAGGAGCAGGGGTAGGGGTATAATTTGATTCAACAAGATTTTGCTGGGCCCTGGCGGCTTCAATAAGCTGTTGTTGTTCAATAATGCGGGTAACAAGCTGAGCTTTACGTAGTTCGTCGGCCTCAGCAATACCTAAATTTCTGGCAATTTCGCGCAACTCAGAAACGAGTTTGTCGTTCAATTCAATTTTATCAGACATGATATGAATTATAGTTCAATGGGATTTTTTAATTGTAATGTGTTTTCAAACGGTAAAAATTTCTATGCAAGTGTTAAAGCTTTGAGCACATGTAAAAACATATGAGGCTATAATTGAAAGAAATTGATCTTGAAACCTTGTTTTAGTAAACATCCAAACCCAAGCAAGTATTATATAAAGTGATAATAAAAAGCGTGGTGATTTAAATTGTTTCTTTAGTGCAAGAAAAATTCAATGGAAAACGATGCAAGTGTAAACAATTATTCTTTAATTTCAAATTAATTAAATAAATATCACCTATATCAGAACACATAAGCCAAATTTTTAGTTTTTTTGACAATTAAAATATTATTCAGCAGCTGATGATGTCCCGCCAGGAGTTAATTGAACAGATCAAAAAAAAGAAATCATTTTTATGTGTTGGGCTTGATCCCGATATCAATAAGATCCCCGAATTTTTAAAATCGTACCCCGATCCTATATTTGAATTTAACAAACGCATTATTGATGCTACTCAGGACCTTTGCATTGCCTATAAACCTAATGCCGCTTTTTATGAGGCTTATGGCATAAAAGGATTGCAAAGCTTAATTGATACTTATAAATACTTGCCTAAAGATTGTTTAAGCATCATTGACGCTAAACGCGGCGATATCGGCAATACATCCGATAAATATGCCAAAGCATTTTTCGATGAGCAATCGGGCGGGATGAGCTTTGATGCCATTACCATTACACCTTATATGGGTAATGACAGCGTTACACCGTACCTTGCTTATGAGGGTAAATGGGTTATTATTTTAGCTTTAACATCATCTGTTGGTAGCAAGGATTTTCAATACCTGCAAACCGGCGATGGTTATTTGTATGAAAATGTAATCAAAAAGGCCAACACCTGGGCAGGTGCCGACAGGATCATGTATGTAGTAGGTGCTACTAAAAGCACCGAATTTACTAACATCCGCGCATACGCACCCGATAGCTTTTTACTGGTACCCGGAGTAGGGGCGCAAGGCGGCAGTTTGGAAGAAGTTTGCAAATACGGCATCACCAAAGATTGCGGCCTTATCGTAAACTCGTCCCGATCCATACTATATGCAAGTAACAGTGAGGATTTTGCCGACGCCGCACGTGCAGAAGCCCTAAGTTTACAGCAGCAGATGCAGGGGGAGCTGGAGAAGGCAGGGGTGATATAATGTAAGTTTCAGCAAGTTCAAGCGTGGACGCTTGAACTTGCTGAAAGAAAATTAAAAAGCCCGAAGTTGTTAAAACTCCGGGCTTTCGTTTGCTTTATGCTTTCGGCTTTCAGCCTTAAGCTTTATTCAAAGTATTCCTTCATCCGTTCAAAGAAACTTTTCTCGTTTTTGCCCGGATTGGGTTTAAAGTTAGGCGAACCTTGTAATTTCTCCAGGATCTCACGCTCTTCGCGGCTCAGGGCTTTTGGTGTCCAGATATTAATATGCACCAATTGGTCGCCACGGTGATATGAGTTCACTTCAGGTAATCCCTTGCCTTTCAGGCGCAGGATCTTGCCACCTTGCGTTCCGGGATCAATTTTTATCTTGGCTTTGCCGTCGATGGTTGGTACTTCAACAGAGGTGCCTAAAGTTGCATCAACAAAGTTTACGTGCAGGTCATAGATCACGTTGTTACCATCACGTTTCAAAGTTTCGTGAGGTACTTCCTCAATCAGGATGATCAGATCGCCGGGAACACCACCACGTGGAGCTGCGTTACCTTTGCCGCTCATGCTCAACTGCATGCCTTCACTTACACCTGCAGGTACCTGGATAGTGATCAGTTCTTCCCCGCGAACAACCCCGTCACCATGACAAACATTACATTTTGACAGGATAGTTGAACCTTCGCCGTTACAGGTAGGGCAGGTGCTGGTAGTTTGCATCTGACCTAAAATTGTATTGGTTACCCTGCGCACAGCACCCGAGCCACCGCAGGTTTTACAGGTTTGGAACGATGATTTATCTTTTGCACCGCTGCCATCGCAGGTTTTACAGATAATTTGTTTATTAACCTTGATCTTCTTTTCGGCACCGTTGGCAATTTCCTCAAGGGTTAAACGCACTTTAATGCGCAGGTTGCTGCCGCGGGCTACGCGCCTGCCGCCACCGCCGCTTTGACGACCACCACCGAAGAAACCTTCAAATGGGCTACCGCCACCAAAGATATCACCAAACTGGCTGAATATGTCGTCCATATTCATGCCGCCGCCGCCGTAACCACCGCCATTGGCCGATGACGCATTGGCAGCATGACCAAACTGGTCATAACGCTGACGCTTTTCGGGAGTACTTAGTACTTCGTAAGCTTCAGCAGCTTCTTTAAACTTTTCTTCCGCTTCCTTATCGCCCTGGTTTTTATCAGGGTGATATTTAATAGCCATTTTACGATATGCCTTTTTTATGTCATCTGCACTTGCTCCTTTAGCAACTCCAAGCACATCGTAATAATCTCTCTTAGCCATGTTTAATGTAGAATTATTGAATTAGTGAGTTAGTGACTTAAAAATTACCAACCCGTATTCTGATATTTTATTTATTTAGTAAAGCATTAAAAGAAGAACTGAATTCGGCAAACAAGTATCAATCACTAATTCGCTAATTCAATATTCACTAATTAATTTACGCTCCAACTACCACTTTAGCAAAGCGGATCACTTTGTCATTCAGGGTATAGCCTTTTTCCATTTCGTCCATTACCTTGCCTTTAAGGTCATCAGTAGGGGCAGGAATATTGGTAATAGCTTCATGCAGATCGGCATCAAAGGCATTGCCAATTGATGTCATCTCTTTAAGGCCTTTTTGGCCCAGTATATTTTTCAGCTTGTTTTGGATCAAAGTAACACCTTCTTTAACAGGGGCAACTTCGGTAGCCTTATCCATGGCACGCTGCGCGCGTTCAAAGTCGTCAAGTACAGGTAGTAAAGCCACAATAACATCTTTACCTTCGGTTTTGCGGGCTTCCTCGCGTTCTTTAATGGTACGCCTTCTAAAGTTATCAAATTCGGCATATAAACGCAAGTACTTGTCATTAGCTTGTGCCAGCTCGTCTTTTAACTTTTCTTCGGCAGTAGGGGCTGCTGCAGTTTCTGTAGCCGTAGCTTCTGTTTCCTGGGCTTGTTCCAGCCCTTCGTTTTGTAATTGCTCGTTATCCACTTCGTTTATATTTTCAGTATTATCCGTATTTTCTTTCTTCTTTTTCTTCAACATATCGTTAAATTTCATAGCGAGTAGTGCCAATCAAGTATCCTGCCATAACCGTAAAGCGGTCAAGCTGTCAGTGGCATGAAATAATTTTAAGTAAGGGTGACAGGCGGACCGCTGATTTGTCACCGATGGTTTTTTGATTACGATGATTGCGTTGATTCCTTTTGAAGGTGTTTATTTTGCTAACCGGCTTGGTTTCGATTTGCTGGTGAAGTCAAAATATTAATCAACCAATCATTTTAATAAAAATTCAGCGAAATCAGCGCAATCATCAACGATCAGCGGTCATATCTCTACATCTTCCAAAACCTTGCCATTTTCGCATTTGATAATGCGCGATGGAAAAGCCCGGATAATGTGATAGTCATGAGTGGCTACCAATACGGCAGTGCCCGATTGACTAATCTGTTTGAGCAGTAGTACAATTTCTTCGGATGTTTCAGGGTCGAGGTTGCCTGTGGGCTCATCGGCCAGGATTATTTCAGGATCATTGAGCAGGGCGCGTGCTATAACCACACGCTGCTGTTCACCACCCGAAAGTTCGTGGGGCATTTTCTTTAATTTTGAACGCAAACCAACTTTTTCAAGCACGTCAAGGGCTTTATCTGCAATCAGCTTTTTATCGTTCCAACCGGTGGCACGCATTACAAAGTTGAGATTTTGTTCAATGGTACGATCGGTCAGTAACTGGAAATCCTGGAAAACTATACCCAATTTACGGCGTAAATAAGGAATATCACGGCCCGGCAGCTTGCTTAGCTCATAGCCACAGGCATGGCCTGTACCGGCTTTTATTCCTAAATCGCCATAAATTACTTTCAGCAGGCTGCTTTTACCTGATCCTGTCTGGCCTATCAGCCATACAAAATCGCCTTTGTCAACATGTAAATTTACGTTTGAAAGTACCAGGTGCGCCTGTTGAAAAATATCAACGTTGTTTAGTTTTATTATAGAATTTCCTATCATCGTTTTTATAGCTCTAATTTTAAGATCTGCCCAAACGGCAGGTCTTTGATAATATTCATGATCTCGTCGGCTTTGTCGCCCAATCCAACCTTATCCAACGATTTATCTGGCCTGTCAACCCTGAAATAGGCCAGCAGCGTAAACTTATCATCACGCAACTGTACATAATCGGGTATTTTAGCAACACCTTTAACTTTTATGATATACATCGTATTGTATCATTGGGTCATTTGCTTTGCTCATTAGGTCATTTTTTTCTTTGCAAACAGTTCAATGACTTAATGACCTAATGAAATAATGACCTTACTTCCCAAAGGTATTTATTTTATTTAAAGACTTGACAAAAATTCCATCGTATCCACGCCATCGGCATAATCCCATAGTTTGGGTTGCTGGCTTTGGCCAAAACCTACTACCTGGTTATTTACCTTTAAAGGTAGGGTACTTACAATGCATTGAATATTTTCGGCGTTTTCACTAATCAGATTTTCTGCTTCTGCTATATCATGATAATAGTTGAAAAATAATACTGACAGTGGAGATGTCAGCCTGTCATCCTCTTTAACCATTAAAAATCCATTGTCAAAATGTTTATCACCGTTAACCAGATAGATCGATTTATTATAGTCGTAATTGTTATTGTATTTATGATGATTGATGATGCCTTTATGATCTTCTATCGATTCAAAAAAGAAAGTAAAATCATACCCTTCAGGTACCAGTATTTTGGATACATTACGACAGCCAAGGCCATAATAATCTAAAATGTCATGGCCGAGATTAAACAGTTCTTTGGCTGTTTCCTTGCCGCTTAGTACAGCAATGCTGTT
Source organism: Mucilaginibacter sp. Mucisp86 (assembly GCF_047324315.1). Classification (NCBI taxonomy): domain Bacteria; kingdom Pseudomonadati; phylum Bacteroidota; class Sphingobacteriia; order Sphingobacteriales; family Sphingobacteriaceae; genus Mucilaginibacter; species Mucilaginibacter sp. Mucisp86. Next base: position 385,509 of record NZ_CP168503.1, on the reverse strand, counting down.
GCGATTTTTACGAATGATGTTAGGAACTTTGCCAAAATAATAATCAAAATAGCGCGAGCTGTTATTGCTACCGGTGGCGATAATGGCGTCAAACCCTTCCAACTTGTCAACAAAGCTATAGCTGCCGGCAAAATTAGCATCAATCACTACCAGTTTTTCCAATACGGCTTTGATAAGGCGGGCATCCTGAGATGAAGCTTTGATAAGCGCCGTGTTGCCCGAGGCAATAACACAAAGTACGTCATGAAAACCTACCAACGGGATGTTACCGGCCAGTATAAGCCCAACATTTTTTTGAGAGGTACCTGTTTCAAAGTTATATTTCGAAAGCCAGGTAGTTAGGTCTGGCGCATTAAGCATGGTACCTATAGCTGAAACTGCTTCCGAAACGCTTGCCGGTGTGAACCATGCATTATGATATTGTTCGTTTTCGATGAGTGCGCTTAATGCTGCGTCGGGGGCCAGGAGTTGCCTGCCTAACTCCGAAAATGAATTTATTGAGTTTTTTGGATTAATTTTTGACATATATATGTTAGGGGATTAAACCCCGAAAGCCTTTTTTTGTTATATTTGTGCGCTTGCAATTTGCAGGCAAAGTTAATTGAGATTATTAGATATTTAGAAATATGGCGATTAAAATCACCGACGAATGCATAAACTGCGGGGCCTGCGAACCGGAATGCCCTAATAATGCCATTTATGATGCAGGAGCGGCCTGGCGTTTTAGCGACGGGACGGGTCTTAAAGGGATAATTGATTTTGGCGATGGTAATACCCTGAACGCCGAAGAAACACAAGCTGCATTATCTGATGATATATATTATATAGTACCTGATAAGTGCACCGAATGCGTAGGTTTCCATGATGAGCCTCAGTGTGCTGCGGTTTGTCCTGTTGATTGTTGCGTTGATGACGAAGATATCCGCGAAAGCCAGGAAGAGTTACTTGCCAAAAAGGATTGGCTGCACATGAACGAATAAAATTTTTTTAATGATATTGAAAAGGGATATGCAACGCATATCCCTTTTTTATTTTAAACGTAAAACCACCGCCTAAGGCGGTAGGTTAGGTGTGAAGGCTACGCCAGAAACCGTTATCTTAGTATTAGTGACGAAATACAGGAAATTATCTCATATCTTTTACTATTGTGTTTACCACATAGTGTGGACACCCAAATATCGCTTTAGGTTATTGACAGATGTGGTTGCTGATACTTTGGAAAATAAGATACGCGCAATATGTGGATGGAAAGAGGTAGAGATACTGGAGATGAATATTCAGCCAGATCACGTACACCTGGTTTGTAGCATTCCCCCCAAAATGAGCGTGAGTGATTTCATGGGAATATTAAAAGGAAAGACAGCACAGATGATGTTCAGTAATTATCCAAGTTTACGCAAGAAACCGTATTGGGGTAATCATTTTTGGAGTAGAGGTTATTTTGTTAGTACGGTAGGTTCAGATGAGGAACGGATAAAGAACTATGTAAAATATCAGGAAACAGAAGAGCGTAAAGAAGATGGTACAACTGATCTGAAATTATTTTGACGAATATCCCCTTTCAGGGGTAAGGTAAAGCCCCCACCTCAGGTGGGGGTTGTTTACAATAAGTTCAAAGAGTGAGTGACCGATTGAACATGAAGCATTGTTAAGGTATGCCGGGTTGGTTGAAAATTCTAAAAATATTTGTATTATCGTATAGCTTTTACCCCAAATTACAGATACCAATTATAAAAGCAATATCATATTAAAATGTTAACCGTGTATTAACTAAAAATACGCGCCGAATTTTTGTTTATTTGACATTTACAGAAACTATGGAGTACGGAATATGTAACCTTGCCGTAATCCCGCTCAGGGCCGAACCCAGCGAGCGGAGCGAGCAGGTGTCACAATTATTGTTTGGCGAGGCTTTTGAAATTACCGAGTGGCAAAATAACTGGGTTAAGATTATTGCCGAAAGTGATGGCTATGTTGGGTGGATAGGCCGTTTGCAATTTACCATGCTTGCTCATACAGCACATAAAAATCTTAAGCATCATCCCCCAAAACTCACTTACCAGGCGGTTACGCAGGCATGGAAAATGAGCGATAACAGCGTTGTTTATTTACCGGCGGGCAGTTCGCTTGCTTTCTTAGAAGGCACCTCATGCCGCATTGGTCATGAACATTTTGAAATAATTGGCAAAGTTGGTGAGCCTGAAGATATCGCTGCAACTGCTAAATCATTTCTAAACTCTCCTTATTTGTGGGGGGGGCGAACACATTTTGGGATTGATTGCTCGGGTTTTACACAAATGGTTTACAAACTTAAAGGCCTCAAAATTAAGCGCGATGCAAGTATGCAGGTAACAGAAGGTACTAAGGTTGATTCAATAAAGGATGCCAGGCTGGGTGATCTGGCTTTTTTTGATAATGCCGAAGGCAAGGTTACTCATGTGGGCATTATGCTTAATAATGAGCACATCATCCATGCATCGGGCAAAGTTAAAATTGATACCATTAATGAAGATGGTATATACTCGCGGGAGCAAAAAAAACATACCCATAACTTATGTGGTATCAGGCGTTTTTTTTAATTATTCCTGTGTTTATTGTTTAATGAATTTTTGAAATCCTATAACGCTGTTGTCTCTACTATTAACAACCTGCATGATATAAGTGCCCGGTATAAATGCGGCTACGTTATTTTGCCAGTTAGATTGCGATGATATAGCTGTAGCAATGATCCTGCCCTCACTATTGGTGATACTGATCTTGTAGTTAAAAGAGCTGTTATTATCTATTTTCATTTTTGCATTAATTACATCAGTAGCCGGATTGGGGTATAGGCTCATGATGCTGCTTATAGCGCTTTGTGTCTTGTTGGCAAACATTACCGGAACAATTTTAGAATAAGTAAAATCGCCGTTTAAGTCAATTTGCTTTAGGCGATATTGATTAAGGCCCTGAACCGGCGCCTGGTCGCTAAGCGAATAATTTTTTGCTCCATTTGAATTCAGGGTACCTATGGGGGCGAATGTTTTGCCGTTATCGGTACTCCGTTCAATAACGTAGGTTGTATAATTAGCTTCATTTTTAACAAACCATGTAGCCTTCGCAGTTGTGTTTACTTTTATTGCCTCGAAGTCGAGCAGGCGTACCATGAGTGCAGGGTTCTGGCGAATGATAAGCTGCAGCCTGTTTACACCAAAAGAGGCGCTGTTGCTTTTATCGATATTAAAATTATAATCGGGATGCGCTTTGAGATCTACTGAATCTTTGGTGAAATTATCTTTAAGCCATACTTCATAAAGGGCAGGCAGATATTTAACATCGGTTAATTTAATTTTATAAGGGCCTGATGTCGTGGCATCTGCAAAAAGAGGGATTATTTCCTTGTTTTTCCCTGGGAGTGGAAGATGGTGGATGCTTGTTTTTACGCTGTCGCTGGTTAAAGCCGAAAAACTTTCCAATGCACCAATCCCTCCGAGATCTTCAGCATCTTTATTCTTATCGAAATTGGCAGTAGCCCATTTATCAAAAACCAGGGCAACACCGTCAAAATTAGCGGTGTCTTTTTCAAGGAGGAGATGCATAACAGGGCTTTGCTGCACAACCGCCTCGCTCGTACTTGCTGCCGCAATTGACATGTTTGCTGCGCTCATAATGGCTTTATTGCCGGCACCCAAAGCCTGTGCAATAGGTGTCTTGCCTTGGGGTAAGCTGAAGACCCCGGCAAGTGTAGTTGATGAAGGCTGAGTAGTTACCTTGGCCGATTCCCTGAAAGTTAAAGCCTGCCCGCTGCCGTTTGCTATAACAAAAAAGCCCTGGCCGCTTGGTATCATATTGCTTGCTGCGCCGCCAACTACGCTTTGCACACCGGGATTAATGGTTGTGGTGGTATCGTTAACCGAGGTTATCTGCCCTGCATATTGCTGATAACTCTCGAAATTTTTCGTTGTTAAATTGTAAATCCAGATATAAACCAATGGCGGTACATTTGCCGGCGTAGTTGTATAGATCTGGGCTTTTTGTCCGGAAATATAAATTGAAGAGGCGGCATTAGCGTTACTGCCAGAGATTCCCTTACGATTAAACTTTTCAAAATTTATGGTGCTGGCATAAGGGTTGCCCACAAGGTTATAACCTTGCAGGGTATTGGCGGCGACGCTTGAATACTGTAAAGTAGATGTGCCATCATACCAGTTTGCCACGGTAATGTTGCCCTGATTTAGCGTTCCTGTTTCGGTCATCGTGGTTGGCTGCGGAACATAAGTGGTATAAATAGCGTTCGCTATAGAGCCAGCCGCGGTACGATCTCCCCGAAAAAAGAATACAAAACCATTGCCTGCGCCGATATATCTTGTGCCGGTTTCCCCATCAAAAGAATATGGTGATGTTAAACTGTTAACCCCCCTGAAATAGCCGGATGTAAAAGAACTTTGATTTGCGGCCTGGCTTTCTTTAAAAAAGTAAATGGTTGGGTTATTGGCTCCGGGCGAAACATCAAAGCCACCTGCGGCTAACGTGGTGCCGGTAACAAACGCATTGTTTTTAAGATACGCCAGTGTAAAAACAGGAGTTGAAGTGCCTGTATTAACCGAAGAAGTTAACAAACGGTATCCCCTGTATTTTGAGGCGTAACCGTTAATATAGCGTTGTACATTGAGATTGCCTGTAATTGCAGTACCCGAGGGGATACTTGCAACTGTAGCCGAGCCGGTAGCATCAGAGTTTAATGTTAAAACACCGCCTGCAGCCAGGGTTGCCGAGCCGCCCATGGTAAGTATACCAGAGGAAGATACCGCGAATTTACCTGCGCCAGACATGGTTTTTGTTGCGCTGCCTTGCACAAAAACATTTTTAAACACCACTCCATTGCCATTGTCAGATCCGGCATCGCTAAGTGATTGTGTTGCCCCTTTAAAGATCACATTGGGGTTATTGGTTATCACATCAACCTTTCCTGATGTTGAAGCCGAGTTCCAGTCTCCATAAATTGTAAGATCGCCCGAGTTTACAGTCTTGGTTCCGGTTGCCGAAAAGTTGATATTTTGATAGGCAGTAGGGGTGATATCAAGCTGACTGGTACTTTCGGTATAAACGGTTTGGCCGCTGCCTGCATATTCAACCGTACATGTTCCGGAGCCGCCCCCGTTATTATAAAAGTCTATCGATCCTGTAACACTTGTTGATTTAATAGGTGTAGCATTGGTTAAAACCAATCGCGGCGTGAGACTTGAACCTGATGGTACATCTACAGTAAATGTGGCAGTTGCCGATGATAGTAGTGAGAGGTTTAATATACCTCCCGAAGCTGCCGAGATATTAGTATAGATTTGCCCGCCAATAGTTGTAGTGCCACCACGCAGATAGAATGCGGAGTTATTTATTTGTAAAAGAGTTAATACTATTACAACTGAGTTAGAAGTACCGTAAATACTCAGATCGCCATTGATTTGAAGGGAACTAACAGTTGATACGAGGTTAACCTGATTGGTAGTAATTGCCCCCACACTTAAAAAAGTAGTGCTGCCAACCTGCATTGAACCGCATGTTATAGAGCCCGTGCCGGCAAGCGTTGTGGTAATTGTACCACCGAGCCCAAGTAATGATAGCGTAGGAGGGTTTTGTAATATTGCCCCGCTTACCGATAAAGTACCGTTTACCGTTAAGGTTATTGATGATGTTATAGTGCCGAAAGTAATTGATGCGCAAGATGTAGTTGTACTGCTGGTACTGGTGGTTATAGTTGGTGCGTTGGTAAATGACACTACACCTATTTGTAAAGCATCACTTGAGAGAGGCGTTGTTCTGCTCGGGCTCCAGTTTGAAGGGGTATCCCAGGCTGTGCTCGAGCCTCCTTTCCAGTCGTAGGTCGCTGCATAAGCACCACTTGTTAGCAGGCCTGTGATGACTAAGAATGTAATAATAAAGATGATAAGTTTTGGTTTCATAACTATACTTATTCATACTATTTTTTATATTCTTAAAAGCTATCGTGAAAATTTAGGTTGCTTTTTTCGAACTTGAGTACTGCTGTATAGTTACGAGTAAATGACTATAAATGTTGCTGTTTTTCAGGAATGAATAAAATGAACAAGCAAAATACGAATGAATAGCGCGGTGTTTTTTAATATTAAATTAGTGTGTTTTGTGTGAAAAATACACCAATTTAATATTATTTTTTGCACCTGGAAGGACTTTTTTTTTGAAAAAACGTAAATATAGGACAATGCAGCAAGCGAAAATTAAAATTTAATTTCCCAGTTGATGACAAGTTTATCATCACTTACCGAAAGTAGCTGATCTGTAGCTGCCCATGCTAATTTATTGATGGATAGCACATGGCCTGGGTAACCTTTTTCCCTGCTGATGTTTTTGTAAAGCTTGAAATCATCTGATCCCCAGATCTTGATACTTTTGTCCATACTGGCAGTAGCAAAATAGGGTAGGGTTGGGTGGAATGCGATATGGTTTACCGCGAATAAATGGGCGGGAATGTTTTTTACTTCATGATAGCTGCCGGTATCCCAAATTTTTACCTGGGCATCTCTTGAGCCGGAAGCGATGTAACTTCCGTCGGGGCTATAGGCGAGCGCAAACACCGCCATAGTGTGACCATGAAGCGCCTTTATAATCGTATAATCTTCAAGATCGTAAATAGCAATGTGATTATCGCGGCAACCGAATGCTACCTGTTTTTGATCGGGCGAAACTGCAATGCTACGAATTGTATCCTTTGATACCGTAATGCCATGCACCATTTCAAGCGTTTTAAGGCTCCATACGGATACAGTTCCATCCTCAGAAGCTATCAGCAGTTCGTCTTTTTTTATCGACGATTTGATGTCAAAAATGGCCTTTCGGTGATGCCGTAATGGTTTAAGTAGTTTTTGCTGGATAAAATCAAATACCAAAACCTCGCCGCTGCGCAATCCGGCAAACATTAAAGGGTAGCCCTGAGGGCAGTGAATAGCATAAATAGACGCATTAACAGGGAACATCACTTTAATGAACGAAAAATCTTTCAGCTCCCACTCAACCAAACCTTTGTCGTTGCCACCGGTAAACAATATTCCCGGCTTTTGCGATAGCTCAAGCGTAAATACCGGGTTGGCATGACCTGTAAGTTCGGCTGTTTTTTGTACGGTGATCATTTCTATAGTTCATGGTTGATGGTTCATAGTTCATAGCCGGAAAAAGAAGGTTATGACATTTAGCCATAAACCATGATCTATGAACCATGAACAAAATTATTTATGTCTCGATTCCAGGTTTTTGGCGATTGTTTCTAATGTTAAACCTTTTTCGCGGAGCAGTACCAGTAAATGAAAAACAAGATCTGACGATTCGTTGATCAGGTCGGTTTCTGTTTCGGCAAGGGCGGCTATAACGGTTTCAACGCCTTCTTCGCCAACTTTCTGGGCTATTTTATTAAGACCTTTATTACGGAGTTTGTTTACATACGATCCTGCAACCGGGTTAGCATACCTGTCGGCAATGATGTTTTCCAGTTCAAGGATGAAGTTTTGGTTAAACTCGGTATTGAAGCAGCTGCGTGAGCCTGTATGACAGGTTGCGCCATCGGCTTTTACTTTAATAAGCAGGGTATCGTTATCGCAGTCAATGCTGATGTTTTTTACATGCAGAAAATTGCTGCTGGTTTCACCTTTGGTCCAAAGGCGGTTTTTGGAACGGGAATAAAAAGTTACGATATTTTCCTGTACAGTTTTATCGTAAGCTTCCTGGTTCATATAGCCCAGCATTAAAACCTCTAAAGTCTGCTCGTCCTGTATGATTACGGGGACAAGTCCGCCGGTTTTTTCAAAATCTATGTTCATTTTCGTTTTCCTATTTCCTGGTTGCCGTGTCTTCACGGCGACTGTGTGGATATTATTGAATCCTTTCTGTCGCTGTTGTCATCAGTAGCTATCAGCATAGCTCGCCTGTATTGAACAACATGTTGTTGGTGACAACACCAACAACGGCGCTTAGGGAATCATACAAGTCCGTGCTTTTATTTCAAATTCTAACTTCTATCTTATTTTCCTGCAAAGCCCGCTTCAAATCAGGTATCAATATTTCACCATAGTGAAACACCGAAGCAGCCAGTGCAGCATCGACATTGGTTTTTTCAAATACATCAACAAAGTGCTCAACCTTACCAGCACCGCCCGAAGCTATTACCGGGATATGCACAGCGTCATTAACTGTTTTCAGCAGTCCATTATCAAAACCACCTTTGGTACCGTCATGATCCATTGAAGTTAACAGGATTTCACCAGCACCACGACTTTCAGCTTCCAGGATCCACTCCAATGTTTGGCGCTCGGTTGGCAACCTACCACCATTCAGGTGTACTACATTTTTATCGCCAATGCTGCGGGTATCAACAGCTACCACCACAAACTGAACACCGAAAGCAGCAGCCAGTTCATCAATCAGCTTAGGGTTACGCACCGCTGCCGAGTTAATAGAGATTTTATCAGCTCCGGCATTCAACAATGCATCAGCATCAGCGATTTCATTGATACCGCCGCCAATGGTGAAGGGGATATTGATTTGCCTTGCAACAGCTTTCACCAGTTCAACCATGGTTTTACGGCGTTCAACCGTCGCTGTGATGTCCAAAAACACCAGTTCGTCGGCGCCCTGGTTTGAGTAGTTCCAAGCAAGCTCAACCGGGTCGCCGGCATCGCGGAGGTCAACAAAGTTTACGCCTTTGACTGTACGGCCGTCTTTAACGTCAAGGCAGGGGATAATGCGCTTGGCTAACCCCCCCCGCCCCCTAAAGGGGGTGCTTTTGATTTGCGTATTAATTTGTTCCAATACTTTATTTAAGTTGTTGAAGACTTCTTCATTGGTAAATCTTAAAACAGTTAATCCCTGGCTTTCCAGGAAAACCTGTTTTTGAAGATCATTATTAATTACATCGGGAAGTTGGTGTATGCTTCCGTCCAATTCAATTACAAGTTTATACTTATGACAATAGAAATCAGCAACATAACTACCCAGCGGGTGTTGTTTTCTGAATTTTGTTCCCGAAAAAGCAACGTTCAACTGACTCCATAAAAATATTTCAGCGGGAGTCATATTGTATCTTAATGCTTTCGCGTTAGCAAATATTTCGGCGTTCGCATCAAGAAAGAGCTTTTTCTTCATATCTGAGTTTAATATTTCAATTCCGATATGCCTAAACTTGCATATCAGCACCCCCTTTAGGGGGCTGGGGGGTTATATCGATATCAGCGCGTCCAGATTCCAATGTTTCACATCCTCAATAGTGATGTGGCCTTCGTATATCGCTTTGCCTACTACTACCGACTCAACTTTTAAACGGTTTAGTTTTTCGATATCGCTCATTGAACTTACGCCACCTGATGCAATCAGTTTAATGAATGGAGAATGGTCAAGCAGTTTTTCGTATAGTTCAATACCTGCGCCGCCCAATTTGCCGTCCTTGTTAATATCGGTACAAAGGAAACGGAAGAAACCTAAGGCCAGGCATTTATCAACGTAATCCATCAGTTTGATAGGTGAGCTTTCCATCCAGCCAGAGTATTTGATCACCTCGTCAAGCACGTCGATAGCTACAACCACCTGATCCGAGCATTTATCTTTACCGCAAATCTCCTTGCTCAAATCTGGTAAAAAATCAGGGTTGGTAAGTGCCTGCGTACCAACAATAACGCGGTGAACACCAGCATCTATCAGCTCTTTCACTTTTTCGATGCTGCGAATACCGCCGCCATATTGCACCTTCATGTCGGTTTTACGAATTACATCAAACAGGTATTGCTGATTACTGAAATCGTTTTTTGCACCATTAAGGTCAATAATGTGGATGAAGTTGGTGCCGTTGCTTTGGTAGCGCTCTATCATTTCTTCAAGGGTAACATCGTATTCAGTTACCTGTGCGTAGTCGCCTTCACGAAGACGGACAACCTTCTTGTTCAAAATGTCAATGGCAGGAATAATGTACATATCCTTTATATTTTTGAGAAATTAGTTAACAATGTTTCGCCAAACACACCCGACTTTTCGGGGTGGAATTGTACGCCATAAAAATTATCAAGCCAAATTGATGCCGAAAATTGATTTCCGTAATCGGAGGCTAATAAAGTGTATGTTTTATCATACTCAATAAAGTATGAATGTACAAAGTAAAAATGTGAACCTGACGGTATATTTTCAAATAGCGGGTTTTCTTTTTCGGGGAAAACCCTGTTCCAACCCGTATGGGGTACCTTATGATCGGCGCTATCTTTAAACCTTAAAGTTTTAACCGGTATGATATCAAGTAGGTTCGAATCCCCTTCTTCAGAATAAGAAGTAAGCAGCTGCATGCCCACGCAGATACCCAATGTAGGTTTTTTCAAAGCTTTGATAAACGGCACAAGCCCGGTAGCTTTAAGTTTATTCATGGCCGCACCCGCATGGCCAACACCCGGAATGATGTAACGGTCATACTTATCAAAATCCTCTTCGCTGTTAATAAAGCCGTAGGGAATACCTAAGCGCTCTAAAGCGGCAGTAAGGGAAAATATGTTTCCGGCTCCGTATAGGATGATGCCGATGCCCCCCCCGCCCCCTGAAGGGGGTGCCTCTGCGAGGCTTTCCTTGTCTACTTTTTGTATATTTTGATCTGGTGTGTCCATTTTGTGCTTGTTACTCCCCCCTTTAGGGGGCCGGGGGGCTTTACAGCAGCCCCTTAGTGCTTGGTAAAACCATCTTATCTACATCACGTTTTACGGCCACTTTTATTGCCTTTGCAAAGGCTTTAAATATAGCTTCAATTTTGTGATGTTCGTTTTGCCCTTCTGCTTTTATATTCAGGTTACTTTTTGATGCATCGCTGAATGATTTGAAGAAATGATAAAACATTTCGGTTGGTACATCGCCCACTTTTTCGCGTTTAAAATCCGCGTCCCAAACTATCCAGTTACGACCACCAAAGTCAATAGCAGCTTGTGCCAGGCAGTCATCCATAGGCAGGCAAAAGCCATAACGCTCAATGCCCATTTTATTGCCTAATGCTGCGGCAAATACTTCGCCCATGGCAATACCCGTATCTTCAATGGTATGGTGCTCATCTATATGCAGATCCCCTTTGGCTGTAATTTCCAGGTCGATACTGCCGTGACGGGCAATTTGATCCAACATGTGGTCAAAAAAGTGTAAACCGGTTGAGATTTTAGCGTCGCCTTTACCGTCAAGGTTTATTTTGATATGGATATCGGTTTCCTTTGTGGCACGGCGATGTTCAAATACCCGCTGACCAAGTTTCAGAAACTCATAAATCTTTTGCCAGTCGGTAGATTCAAGGGCGATAACGTCATCAATATGATCTGCTTCGCTAAATTCACTTCCACCCAAATTGCTGTTGTTGTTAAGCCAGATGGCTTTTGCGCCAAGGTTTTTAGCCAGTAGCACATCGTTTTTACGGTCGCCGATGGTAAATGAGTTTTTCAGATCATATTTATCTGCATCCAAGTACTGCGTTAACAACGCTGTGCCTGGCTTGCGGGTAGGGGCGTTGTCACGTGCAAAAGTACGGTCAATGATCTGGTTGGCAAACTTCACGCCTTCACCTTCAAATGTTTGCAGTACGAAGTTGTGTACGGGCCAAAAAGTGTCTTCAGGATAAACTGAGGTACCCAAACCATCCTGGTTGGTCACCATTACCAGTTCAAAATCAAGTTCTTTGGCTATTTTTGGCAGATAGGTTAGCGCGCCGGGATAAAACTCCAGCTTCGCGAATGAATCAATCTGCTCATCGGCCGGTTCTTTGATCAGCGTGCCGTCGCGGTCAACGAATAATATTTTCTGTAGGCTCATTCTTTATAATTAGTGAATTAGCGAATTACTGAGTTAGTGATTTTTTTATTTAAAGTTTTGAAGCGCTTCGAGTAAAATAGTGTTCTCTTCTGGCGTACCTACGGTGATCCTCAAACAGCCCTCGCAAAGCTCAACTTTTGAACGGTTACGCACAATGATGCCCTGTTTTACCAGGTAATCGTAAATGCCGTTTGCGTTGGTGGTTTTTACAAGAATGAAGTTAGCATCGGATGGATAGATATCTACCACAAAATCAAATTCTTTCAGTTGTAAAACCAACCTGTCGCGTTGTGCAAGGGTTTCTTTAATCCATTCATTAACCTGACCAACATTGGCTAAAGCCGCTAAAGCCAGTTGCTGCGACGATTCGTTTACGTTATAAGGTGGTTTTACCTTGTTCATCACTTCAATGATCTCTTCGCTCGCAAAGGCCATGCCCACGCGTAAACCAGCCAGGCCCCATGCTTTGGAAAGGGTTTGCATTACCACAAGATTGGCACATTCGGTAAGCTCCTGGATAAATGATTTTTGACGGCTGAAGTTGATATAAGCCTCATCAACTACTACAATGCCTTTAAAGTTGGCGAGCAAGGTTTGAATATCATCGCGGTTGATGGAATTACCTGTCGGGTTGTTTGGCGAGCAGATAAAGATGAGCTTGGTGTTTTTGTCGATAGCCTCGGCAATGCCCTCTAAATTTAGCTGGTAATCTTCGGTAAGGTTTACCTTGCGGGCTTCGATATCGTTGATGTTTGCTGATACCTCGTACATGCCATAGGTAGGCGGTACCAGGATCACATTGTCAACGCCCGGGTTACAAAAGCTACGGAACAGGATATCAATAGCTTCATCGCTGCCGTTGCCAATAAAAATATTGCGCGGCGGTACACCTTTAATTTCGGTGATGCGTTTTTTCAGATCGTATTGTAAAGGATCAGGATAGCGGTTAAACTGCTGATCTAAAGGGGAGCCAAAGGCATTTTCATTGGCATCAAGGAAAACGCTTGCTTCGCCCTGGTACTCATCACGAGCTGATGAATAGGGCACAAGCCGTTTTATATTTTCTCTAAGAATATTATTTATGTCGAACATTTTTTAATCTTTTTTTACACCCGTCATTGCGGGGTACGAAGCAATCCCCGATAAGCAGAACTGCCCTGTATAGTTCGCGATTGCTTCGTACCTCGCAATGACGGTTTGGTTGATATTTTGCATTTTTTCGCCGGAGCCAAACTCCCCCTTTAGGGGGTTGGGGGGCTCATCCTCACACTCACGGCATTCCTGTGCGCATGCAAGCCTTCCAGTTCGGCCAAAACTTCAACTGTTGGTCCGATGTTTTGGATTCCTTCACGGCTGATATGCTGAAACGTGATCTTCTTCACAAACGAATCAACCGATACGCCTGAATAGGCCCTTGCATAACTGCTGGTTGGCAAAGTATGGTTGGTGCCTGATGCATAATCTCCTGCGCTTTCAGGGGTTAGGTTTCCTAAAAATACCGAACCTGCATTGATGATACTGCCGGTGATCTGTTCCCAGCTATGAGTAGCCAGTATCAGGTGCTCCGGCGCGTATTGATTGCTGAAAGCCATGGCCTCGCTTAAGCTACTGGTGATCACTACGTACGAGTTATCGATGGCCAGTTTGGCTATTTCGGCACGGGGCAATACGGGCAGTTGTTTTTCAACTTCGGCAATGGCTTTTTGAGCAATATCGGCAGAAGTACAAACTAATACCGCCTGGCTGTCGATACCGTGCTCGGCCTGGGCCAGCAGATCGGCAGCGATATAGGCCGGGATTGCGGTTTCATCTGCAATGACCAATACTTCCGACGGACCAGCGGGCATATCAATGGCCGTTGTAGTAGTTGACTGGATGATGGTTTTTGCTTTGGTTACAAACTGATTACCCGGCCCAAAGATCTTATCAACCTTAGGGATGCTGGCAGTTCCATAAGCCATGGCGGCGACAGCCTGCGAACCACCTGCAAGGTAAATCTTATCGATCCCAAGCATTAGCGCCACATAAGCTATAAAGGCATTTACTTTGCCGTTTTTTTGCGGGGGCGAGCAAACTACTATTTCATGACAACCTGCAATACGGGCCGGGATACCCAGCATCAAAAACGTACTTGGCAATACAGCCGAACCTCCGGGAATATACAATCCAACTTTTTCAATTGGTCGTAGTTCGCGCCAGCAGGTTACGCCGGGCATGGTTTCAACCTTGTCCTCGGTTTTTAACTGTGTTTGATGAAACTTGTATATGTTGCTGTAGGCCGTTTCCAATGCCGCTTTTTGATCGGCAGATATTGCTTTGGCAATTTCTTCCAGTTCGGCTTTATCAAGATAAAGTTTGTTCAGCTCTACCTTGTCGAACTTCAATGCATAATCAAATAAAGCGCTGTCACCATGCTGCTGCACGTTGGCAATCACATCCTCAACAATTGTCCTGATCTCATTTGCCGGATCAACATTGCGCTGAACCAGTTTCTGGATTTCAGTGGATGAAAGTTCTGAATAATTGTATGTCTTCATTTGCCCCCCAGCCCCCTAAAGGGGGAGTTAATGTCCTGTATTTTGATTGCCCTCCGTTACTCCCCCTTTAGGGGGCCGGGGGGCGTGGCTTACAAAATGATCTTCTCAATAGGCATTACCACAATGCCTTGTGCACCAGCCTGTTTGAGCTGGCTTATGCGGTCCCAGAAATCGCGCTCGGGGATCACGGTGTGTACAGCAACCCAACCTTCTTCGGCCAATGGCACTACCGACGGACTTTTTACACCTGGTAGTAAAGCAATAACAGCGTCAAGGTTCTTTTTTTCAACGTTAAGCACTACATATTTAGTCTCTTTAGCGCGTAAAACAGATTGGATACGCTGGATCAGCTCTAATACAAGGTCGCTTTCGGCAACGGCCTTGCTGCCAATCAGCACCGCTTCTGATGACATTACATCGGCAAAGGGTTTCAGTCCGTTGCTTTTTAGCGTACCACCGGTTGATACCAAATCGCAAATGGCGTCGCTAAGGCCTAAACCCGGTGAAATTTCAACCGAACCGGAAATGGTGCGGATATCTGAAGTAATATTTTGTTGTTTTAAAAACTTGCCTAAAATGGCAGGGTAGGTGGTAGCAATTGCTTTGCCGTGTAAATCGGCAAGGGAATTGATATCGCTGTTGTTTGGTACAGCTATTTTGAGTGAGCATTTACCAAAGCCCAAACGTTGCAGGTAGCTTACTTCAACTTCGGTTTCCTGGATCACGTTTTCGCCTACGATACCTAAATCGGCAATGCCGTCCTGTACATACTCAGGGATATCGTCATCGCGAAGGAAAAGGATTTCTAAAGGGAAATTGGATACCGGAGAGATAAGCGAGCTTTTGTAGTTTTCAAAGTTTAAGCCGCAATTTTTTAATAATTCAACAGATTTTTCGTTGAGCCTACCCGATTTTTGGATAGCTATTTTAAGTGTTTTCAAAAGATTGAATTTAAGAGACTATGATAAAAAAGAATATAAACGGAGGTTGTTATTTCGCGTAGAAACATACATATTAGCTGATCACCACATGGTGGTGATGCAGATGAAGATGATGTAGTGCGATACCGTTCATTTTTTATATAGTAAAACTATAGATTAGCGGTGCAAATATAGACAGATGTTTTTTAAATCAAAATTTAAAGTAAAAAAGTGTGCCGGTATGTGAAATTTTCAAGAAGTTTCATGGTTTTTCAGGTGAGTTATTAGAATTTAATTTTGTCATCAACAACGGCGGAGACCGCAATGGCAGGGGGTTAACAGGGTTAACATAAAATTGAGTATTTTTGAGTTAACTAGATGATAATTAGTAACTTAGTTTGAAATTGATGTTAACCCCCAAAAATGTTAAAATATTCAGTTTGTAGTTGGTTTTTTGCCGTTGTTGGTGTTGTAACCACAAGTGTTCGGAAGATGAAAAAAAGTAGGGGATTGTGCGATTCCTTCCCCTGGGAGGGTGTATGGAGGGGTTTCGACGGCAGGCTTATCTGCTTTAACGGCGCATAAACCCCTCCTGCCACTACATAAGTCTGCCGCACCTCTCCCCAAGGAGGGAATTAAAAAATCTTCCGAACACCTATGGTGTTGTCACCAACAACTTACGCCTGCATAATGGCCTTGTTAATTCCTGACAACATCAACAATGGCAGGAGGATATTTTTGATTCGTTTATAATATGGGCGTTCCCGTTAGCTAACGGGCCGGGCTTTCCGTTACAAGTCCTCGTGTTTCCTGTGCACAATCCTAACGCCCGCTCCGGGCTTTACACTACAATCTAACGCGGCCCCTACACAGGCCTAAAAAGCATGAATATATGCTAACTTGCTGCGATAAGGAGCCGCGTTCATTCAATTCACGATAATCCTAAAATCCTATAAATCACGGTTCAGACACATACTCATAAATCGCCCCTTCTTCGCCAAAATCCTTGATCTTTTTGAGGTTTTTAACTTTTTGAATATCCTTTAGGTTAATGAGTTCGGGGTTTTCAAGTACATTAAACCAAATGAGGTAATAGTGTTTAACCTTGTAAAACTTATCAATATCCTTAGTGAAAAAGCGATGCGGTACCAGGTACGATGACATGCCCGAGAAGAAGTAGACCGCCTCGTGCGCATCGGTATAGATCTTGATGCCGGGTTTAAACAAACTGTGATCTGTGCCCCTTAAGTAGGCAGCAAATTCCGAATCTATCCAGCTTTCGTCGGTATAGCCTGGGTTGCCGTATTCATCGGCTACCTGGTCGTTGTAGCGGGCTTTATTTATCAAAAATTCGCTAGTGATGAAGCCCAGCATTAATATCACCATTATGGTTCCAACAATACGCCGTGTAGTAGTATTGTTTAACTTTTTAAGCAGTAACAGGGCCCAACTGGTATATCCCCATAAAGCCGAAATGTATAATGGCGATAACAGGCGGTGATTGATCCGTTCATACCTTGAAAAGGTAGATGAGAGCACTATAAATGCTCCGTAAACCAGTGCAAAGGTAATGGCCAGGTTTTCAAAGCTATCCAGCTTGCGGCGGTAATAATTAAATGCCAGGGCGGCAATGAAGCCCAGGAAAATAATAATGGCCAAAGCCGTAGCGGCCCAGTATTGATTTGGACTGAGGCCCATCCAATCGCACATCACAGTACCGAAGTAGTACAGGTTTTTACTGAATGGAGTGATGGACGGCTCCCGCGGACCGGTTGTTGTACCTGTTACAAAAGCATTGAAAACAAGGTTGGTCACCAGTAGCGAGATACAAATTAGCCCGTAAACGATGATATGGGTAATCTTCTTTTTAAGGGGCAATACCCTGTCTAATAGCAAAAGTAAACCGCCTGTACCTACGATGGTAACAGCCGCATAGCGTGTAATACAGCTTACGGCAGCGATAACGGCTGCTACTATAAGCGCTTTAAGTGTATGCTTTAAAAGATATTCGCGGAAAGCAACCAAAAAAAACAGGATCTCAAGAATGAACAGCGTCTCGGACCATAAGTATGAATATACCTGTAATAGTGGCGGGCTCAGGATAATTGCCGCCAGCATTAGCCACTTATAAATTCTTGAGGCAGGTACAAAGTGCTCCATGATCCAGCCGCTGGTGAGGATAAGCGTGGCGAACATAATGCCGTTCAACACCGCGCCAAACTTAACCGGATCTATTTGCGTGATGAACGAAATAATGCCAAGATAAATGGGATAAAATACCGGGAAATCAACAATGGGCACATGGTTAAAGGTTAGCAAAGTGCCGTGCCCTTTAAAACTCCTTGCTGCGCTGGTATACATAATACTATCCGGCGAAATCCCCACGCCACTGTACCTGAAAAACAAGCTTAATATAAACCAGCCGATAAGGGCGGCAATAACAGCATCAAGGTTTTTTAAGTAGCGGCTTTTTTGCATAGGATAATATAAATATTGGTAAAAAGCAGGAGAGAAGAAAATGTTTTAAGGAAAGGGCTTTATTTTTATGTCATTGCGAGGAGGAACGACGAAGCAATCGCATGCTATACCGGGCAGTTATGCCTCCGTGCGGTTGCCACGCTTCGCTCGCAATGACATGTTTTTTTGCCTTACGCAATCTGATCAAGTACCGTGCTTATAGGCTGATCACTGTCGATCAGGATGCCTTTTACACCAGCAGCAGTTCCGGCTTCAACGTCGCGTTCACGATCGCCTATGAAATATGATTTTGATGGGTCGATGTTGTATTTGGCTATGCCCTGAAGCAACAAGCCTGGTTTTGGTTTACGGCAATCACAATCGCCGGTAAAGTTGGGGTGATGCGGGCAGTAAAAAAAGTCGGTGAGTTCAACGCCATGTTCGTGATAAACCTGTTTTAGATGGTTGTGCATTTTTGCCAGTTCCTCTTCGGTGTACCATCCTTTGGCTAAGCCGCCCTGGTTTGTAGCAATAAGCAGCATATAACCACGGTCTTGCAGGGTTTTAAGGGCATCAAAGTTATCAAGTACATGAAAATCCTCAAAACGGCGCACGTAATCGCCCATTTCCTGGTTTAACACACCATCACGATCTAAAAAAACAGCTTTAACTTTATCTGGCATTGATTTTAAATTTTCGGCAAAGGTACGTTTTTTTAGTTCATGGTTGATGGTTCATAGATCGTAGTTAACGATTGGTGATTGGTAGTTGGTTTATGAGGTGGCTTTATAGTAGTGGTGGTAGAAAGATGAGTGAATAAAGCAATCTGATGAATCCGTTAATCCTATAAATCTTGGTTCAGAAAAAGCGTTAGGGATAGTAGCGGATACCGGCCAATGTGATTAAGTTAAGAGTTTTAGAGGCTGCACCAGAGGTGCAAAAGGTTTGTAGAAATAGAAATGAATTGGATTTTTAGTGTGCCAGAGGTACACAACTCCGATGTTCCGTACCTCTGGCACGGTTATTTTCGGTATATTATGTGCTACAAACCTGTTCCCCCTTTGGGGGATTTTCTTAACTTAATGACATTGGGATACCGGCCCTGAGCGTAATGCCTGCAGGCGTATGAGCGGATAGCCCGGGCCGCAGGTAACGCCATTATTGATTTCGAATATCGGATTTTCGATTTCGGATTTTTTTCTGAACCGTAATTAAACGAATTATAGGAATTAATTGAATTTTAAAATTCTGTCCATTAATTAAATTCGTTTAATTCGAGTTCAGACAAATGAACCGAGCAAAGCAACTAATCTCTAACCTCAAATCACTAATCGACTAATCTCAAAAAATAAAAACAGTCAATTACGTAATATCGTTAACCATACTGCATCTAAATAAAAAATGGCCGGTTAAAGCTGGCTAACAAACTTAAACTAAAATGGATACATCACTTATTACTACCAGCACAGCCTTAGATGGCTACAGGGTTACCAGGCATTTAGGCGTTGTACGTGGTATTACGGTACGTAGCCGAAGTGCGTTGGGTAACATTGCAGGCGGTTTTCAATCGCTGTTTGGCGGCAGGCTTTCAATTTATGTTGAACTGTGCGAAAATGCCCGTGAAGAGGCTTATCAATTGCTGATTCAGCATGCTCAGGCAATTGGTGCCAATGCTATCATAAACATGCGTTACGATGCAAACGAGGTAATGCAGGGCATTACCGAAGTACTTGCTTACGGTACAGCTGTCGTAGTTGAAAAGGTTTAATAAAAAACAGAAAAACCGCCCCGATGTGGTTTTCGGAGCGGTTTTTCTGTTATGCCTTACATGGCTATATAATAGCCTACTTAAAATATGAAAGCGGGATTGTTTTCCACATACCATGAGCGAGGTGACCTATCAGCAGCTCGTATATGAGGTAAACCGGCCAAAATATGTAATGGATAATCAATAAAATTATGCTGTGGTTATAGTACCAGCTTATCATTAAGGTATATAAACCCAATACAAGGTACAGTATGCTGGTTTCGCGCTTTTCCATTTTTGGCTTTTTATTTTTAGCTAATTTATAAATAGCGTTTAAATTAACGGCAATTTTTCATGCTGTAAATTACGGTATAATCGGCAGCGCTGTTGGTTTGCTGTTTGCCGGTTTTTGCATCGTATTGATAAGGTTTTTGTGCAAGTTTGTTGCCCCTTAACTGAAAATCGACACTTAGCGTATCGGTACTGCCTTCCTGAACGTAAGTCCATAAGGCTTTGATAACATTGCCGTTTAAATTACCCATCAATGTGCCTTTGCGGGCATCTTTTTCTTTAGGCAACCAATCCATATCGCCGGTAACCTTGTTGCCGTTGATGTGCAGGTTTACTTTTGTAGTATCCTGGCTGGCGCTCCCTTCGGTAGTATAGAAGCAATACTCCATATTTACAGCCGGAGCATCGGGAGCATTTGCCATGGCGGTGTCTTCCTTTTTAATTGCCGTATCGGCATCATTTGTTGAACGATTGCCCGAGCAAGAGGCAACCGTTACTGCGATAAGGGAAACATAGCCTAATTGAAATTTCATAACTGTGGTTGATTTTTTGTTATGACAATTAAAATACTAAAAGGTTCAATCACTAAAAGCAATAGCCACTAAATAGTTACAATGTAACTATTAAATATTCGTTGAGCCTGACTGTGCCATTTTTTTTTCGGGCGGGGTTGATACAATTTCGCCAAATTCATTTACATAGGCCAGCATGCTTTCAAGGTCGCTACTGCCTGCGTTTTGTTTGCGTTCCTGTTTACGTTGTTCTTTATCTTCCTTTTTTTTCTGGCGATTTTTTTCCAGTTGTTTTTTCATGAATGTTGCTTGCGATTTAGCCATAATTATGATTAATTAAGTTAAATAATAGCTATTCCGTATAGCAATAAAAAGGCCGGGCCAGGCGATAAATACCTGTTTCAGTGAGCGTAAAAATGATCTTTAAGTTAAGTTCCGGGCAGCAACGGTATCAGCAGGGAATAAAACAGATCAGCATCAAAATAGCTGGGTGCAGTAAGCTGGAATAGCTTTGAAATTTTGCCGTTTATACACAAAGGATAACAAAAATAGCCGGATTTTCAACCATTCCTGTTATAGGATAGTGAGAAAGCACTTTAAAGCGGACAGATAAATCAGAAGGCGATAAATGAAAAATTTTTACACTAATTTTTGCGAATTAATCGAATTGCACGAATATAACTACTACACGATTTGTGAAACTCGATTAATTGTGTGCCATAGGGTAGATATTCGTGTTGAAAATTTCTCTAAGTAAATTGATGGACTAATCAATTGATTTGATTACCAGGCGTCATGGCTTGTGTAGTTAGATGTAATTGCTGGAGATAGTTCATTATTTGCATACTGTTTATTCATCAATCCTTTTAACTTTAGCCCGCAAACCAATCAACAATCCTCATGAAACGCAGAAACTTTGTTCAAAGCTCGGTGCTGGCCGGAGCTTCGTTATTTACAACAGGCATTTTAAAAGCCTCCACGCTTTCAGGCTGTGCCGAACCTGCTGGCGAAGCAAATGTGATTGCCGGCGATAAACCTTTTAACCTTAACTACGGCATTCATGATGGCATGTTTAAAAGCCATGCCGGCGAAGATTTCATTGACCAGATAAAATTTGCTTACGATAAAGGTTTCCGCGCTATCGAGGATAACGGCATGAGCGGCCGGCCAGTTGAACAGCAAAAAAAGATAGGTGATACACTGGCGAAGCTGGGCATGGCAATGGGCGTTTTTGTGCAGCCCAGCTTGGGTAATGACAGCAACATGCTGGCAACCGGCAATGCCGACCAGGTCGAAAAGTTTATTGCTTCATGTAAAGAGGCTGTTGAGGTAGCTAAACGGATTGGCAGTAAGCTGGTTACCGTTGTTCCCGGAGATTTTGCACGCAAACTGCCCATTGGTGTACAAACCGGTAATGTAATTGAAGCCATTAAAAAAGGTACTGCCATATTGGAGCCACATGGTGTAATTATGGTTTTGGAGCCACTGAGTGATAACCCCGATTTGTTTTTACGCACGCCCGATCAGGCTTATGCCATTTGTAAGGCCGTTGGGAGCCCCTCATGCAAGATCCTGTATGATATGTATCACGTGCAGCGCAACCAGGGAAACATTATTCCAACGCTTGATTTGGTTTACGATGAGATAGGTTATTACCAGATAGGGGATAACCCTGGCCGTAAAGAACCCGGTACCGGCGAGGTAAATTATAAAAACATATTCAAGCACATTTATAATAAAGGCTATAAAGGCGTAATGGGTATGGAGCACGGAACAGCCGGGGCAGGAAAAGAAGGCGAGCTTGCGTTGATCAAAGCTTACAGAGAGGCTGACAGCTTTATTTAGGAAGTTAATGAAATTTAGACTTGCCATTGCATTCCTTTTTATTTCGAATACGCTTTTAGCGCAGGATGCCCTTTTTGCCCGTAAAATGGTTGATACGCTTACGTCGCCTTACTTCTGGGGGCGTGGTTATACTAAAGACGGTGTTCATAAAGCGGCTGATTTTTTATCGGCTCAACTAAAGCATTACGGTGTAAAACCCATGGACGGCAAAAATTACCTGCAAGAGTTTAGCTACCCGGTTAATACTTTTCCCGGCAAAATGGAGGTGGCCGTAAATGGTTTGCAGCTAAGACCCGGCAAGGATTTTATTGTGTCGCCCGATAGCCGTGGGGTTACAGGTACAGGACAGCTGGTTAAAAAGGATAGTACCCACTTTATCGACCAGCAAAATCGTATTGTTTTATCGCTGGAGGATAAGCTTACCTGGTCGGCAGAAGGGCAGGTTTTAGATTATACCGTGATCCAGGTTGACAAAAAAGCGCTAAAAGAAACTCCGGTAACGCTTAACGTATCAATTGAAAATAAGCTGGTCCCCGATTTTAAAACAGCTAATATTTGCGGTATAGTAAAAGGCACAGCCAAACCCGATTCCGTTATCGTGATCACCGCCCATTATGACCATTTAGGCGGAATGGGTGATAAAACTTATTTTCCAGGTGCTAATGACAATGCCAGCGGAATTTCCGAATTGATGGGGCTTGCCAGGTATTACGCTAAACATCCGCTGCCTTACAGCGTGGCTTTCATTTGTTTTTCAGGAGAGGAAGCCGGTTTATTGGGTTCCAAATATTTTACGCAAAACCCGGTTATTCCGCTTAAAAACATCCGCTTTCTCATTAATCTCGATCTTAACGGGACGGGCATTGATGGTATAACCATTGTAAATGCCTCTGTTTATCCAAAAGAGTTTGCTGTGATGCAGCAGATCAACAAGGAAAATAATTACTTTGTGAAAGTAGCCTCCCGCGGTAAGGCAGCCAACAGTGATCATTACTTTTTTACTGAACAGGGTGTCCCCGCGTTTTTTATTTATACTATGGGTGGAATAAAAGCTTATCACGATGTTTTTGACATCAGTGCCACACTGCCACTCAATAAATACACCGATCTTTTTAACCTGATAGTCAAATTTAACGGTAGACTTGCCGGCTTCCGGTAATCGGTTATCAACAAATTCATTTATGCTTTATCCAGTCTTTAATCCATTTCCTGTTTTAACTACCGAACGGCTTGTATTGAGGCGTTTTACTTACAATGATGCTGCTGACCTGTTTGAAATGCGATCAAACGAAACTGTGATGCAGTATATCCACAGGCCAATTAATAAAACCATTGATGATGCTATTGGGCTGATAGCTGTAATAGAAGACTTGCTTGGTAAAAATGATGGTGTAACCTGGTGTATCTGCTTGAAAAGCAGTGATAAATATATAGGAAGTATTGGTTTTTGGCGAATAGAGAAAGATAATCACCGCGCCGAAATAGGATACCTTTTAAACCCGGCATACCAGGGGCAGGGGATTATGCAGGAGGCCGTAACGGCAGTTATTGATTATGGTTTTAATCTGCTCAAGCTGCATTCTATAGAGGCTCGTGTTAGCCCGGACAATGTCGCATCAATTAAATTGTTGCTTAAAAATAAATTTGTTCATGAGGCTTATTTCAAAGAAGATCATTTGTTTAACGGTCGTTTTGAAGACACTGTGGTTTACTCGTTATTAACACAAACTTAAATCTGTTAACAAATTATTTATCGCAGCTATTTTTAATTAAAAAAAAATGATGCATGTTTACGCATAGAAACCAATTATACCTGTGCTGAAAACAATTCAGTTTAAATGGGGTTAACATTAAAAAACAAAAGAAACTTATCATGGCAACAGAAAAAGGAAGCGGTATTACCGCTTATTCAGTGAAGACAAAAACTAAAAATGTACCGATGATCAATCCCGTTATCGATGTGAAATCGGGCAGATACATTGCCACAGGAACTGACAGTGCGGGTAACAAAATGGCTGCCATTATGGGTAAAGCGACTGCCGAAGAGCATATCAAAAATGGTAATGCTAAAAAAGGCTCTGGCTGGTAAATAATAGTTGAACATAAAATCGCCCTGTATTTGTTGAGAATACAGGGCGATTTTGTTTTTATGCTTTGAAATTTAGCCTTAAAGCTAAATGGTTATTGATTTGCCCAATTAACAAAATCTAATCTGTCTGTAAATTCCCGGTAAGTAATTGATCTTAAATACCCTTCTAACTCCTCAAGTGTATTCCTGACTGGTTTTAGTATAGTTTCTGAGCCCGGTTTTTCAAGCGACGCTTTAATGATTATCTCCTGATCTCGAAGATGTATCCCAAAATCAAGATTGTTAAACCATCTATTGTTGGTTAATGCTTTCTTATAATGCATTGTATGATGAAAGGATTTAAGCAGTTTAACCGATTTTAGAAACTCGCCTTTGGGATTATAAAAATTTACTGAAATGGTAGCGGAATCACCATTTTTTTCCAGTAGTAATGAGGCTTGGTGTTTTCTGTCTTTAGAAGGTTTTCTCTTTAACTCCTTTTTATAAATAAACCCGCATTCAATGACTTTGTTATAAGCATTGTCGAAAAAAGCTCTATCCCATCCGTATTTTTCTGCACAGAAAATAGCTATCCTGTGTATGGTGTTCAGGATAATTTTATTCTGATTTTCGGGTTGGCTTAGCCAATATTCCTTTTCGTTAAAAATAGCTTCAACGTTTAGTATACTTCCAAAATATCCTCTTATATAGTCTTCATTTCCAATGTTAACGGAAATTCTTGTAGTGCCTGGCGGTTTGTAACCGTTAAGGAAATCAATGTATAAGTCGGAGATCAGATTGTTTCGAATAGCAAAATCTTTATTGTTACTGTTCTCAGATTGACGATAAAGCGTTATATCATAAAATCCGTAACCCATAATGCCTGCTTTTTATTTATCCGAAGGATTTTTCTTTTTATTCTGCAGCATCTCAACCATTTTAGCTAAACGGTCTTGCCGGGTTTTTTCCTGTTTGGCTGTAAGGATCCAAAGCACATACTCCTTTTTATGGCTGTAAGCCAGCGACTGGAAGTAATTAAGTACCCCCGGATATTGTTCCAACGTTTCCTTTATATAATCGGGCAGGGTAACTATTTTATTATCTACATCAATATAAGCGCTGTGTTCATTGTTGCGTACAGCGTCATTGCGTCCTTCAGAAACTTTTACGGCTTCAACCGGGCGAAAACGTAATGCCGTCCATACTTCATTAACAGCTGCCGATGCTACCGGGCGCAAGCCATATTGCGCCGGGGCATCCCAACTGCTCATCATTTCCAGGTCGGTTTGAATACCTGAATTTTTTTTAGGGTAGATGATCCAGAAAACGGTATCAGCCTTGAGGAGGGGAGTGATCACCTTAAGTTCTGATATCAGTGCGGTGCTATTGGTCACAAATAGTTGAATGCCATTAAATTCGCCCTCGGTGTTGAGAGCCAGGCTGGCATTATCAGGCAGGGGAGAAAGGCTATCCTGGTAACCGGCGGGTGCATTTAGCAGTAGCCAGCGCGAATTGGGCTTGATCATCAGTTTTTTAGTGAGAGCATTCATAGTAAGCACTTTGGTATTGGATAAGGCTAATGTAAGCATTAAATTAAAATTGAATGACAAGCCAAAACCCTGCTGCCTGGTATTTTTAATAGCTTTGCTTTAATGGAACATGTACTTGATAACCCCGCCTGGAACGCACTTAACACCGGTAATAAAATCTTTGCAGGAGGCAATGATATAGCTAAATATTTCCCGAAAGAGGTTTCACCTTTTGTTGGTATTCCTGAAATATCTGCCGAAAATTTTAACCTGCTTTACAATATCATTCCTTTTGAAAGCCGCTTTATATTTATAGCACCACATGATATTGTGATCCCGGAGCAATGGGAAATAGTACATTACCTTAAATGCCTGCAGATGGTTTTTGAGGGAGAAGTGCCAGCCGATTTTACCGATGAAGAGCTGTTACCGCTTACAGAACAGCATGTACCCCAAATGCTTGAACTTACACAACTGACCAATCCTGGGCCTTTTATAGAACGTACTATTGAGTTTGGACACTATCGCGGCATATTTGATAGCGATAAGCTGGTTGCCATGGCCGGCCAGCGTTTAAACCCTACGCCTTATGCTGAAATTAGCGCTGTTTGTACACATCCTAATTACCTTGGACGCGGTTATGCCGGTAAATTATTATTAAACCAGGCTCAGCGGATTAAAGCAGCTTCCGAAATTCCTTTTCTGCACGTGAAAAGTGAAAATGAAAGGGCTATTAACGTGTATGAAAAGCTCGGTTTTGTGACGAGGAAGGAAATGTCGTTTTATGTATTGAGGAAGTAATTGCAAAAAAATGTCATTGCGAGGAGGAACGACGAAGTAATCGCACGATATACAGAGCGTGCTATGCTTCCTTGCGATTGCCGCGCTGCGCTCGCAATGACATCGTATTATGTTTCCTCTTATATCGCCATCTTAGCAAAAAAGTCCCAAAGTACAATTCCTGCCGACACCACGATATTAAACGAATGTTTGGTGCCAAACTGGGGGATTTCGATACAGGCATCAATTGTCTGCATTACTTCATCGCTTACGCCATTTACCTCGTTGCCAAAAATTAGGGCGTATTTGCCATCTTCGGCAGGTTTAAACTCATGAAGCATAGTGCTGTTCTCGGCCTGTTCAATCGCTATAATCTTATAGCCGTCTTTGCGTAATCGTTCAACAGCTTGGAGAGGAGTTTCGTAATATGTCCAGTTAACAGATTGGGTAGCGCCAAGGGCTGTTTTTTCAATTTCGCGGTGGGGAGGTTGTGCGGTGATGCCGCAAAGACAAATCTGTTCAACCGCAAAGCCATCTGATGTACGGAAGATGGAACCGATATTGTGCATGCTCCGCACATTATCCAACACTACAGCTACCGGTAATTTATCCTGTGCTTTAAATTCATCAACCGTAGCCCGGTTCAGCTCATCCAATTTTAATTTGCGCATACTTTTTTTAGTCCATGGTTCATAGATCATAGTTCATAGCCAACGTATGTTTAATAACAGGCCATGAACCATG
Organism: Mucilaginibacter sp. Mucisp86; assembly: GCF_047324315.1. Lineage (NCBI taxonomy): Bacteria > Pseudomonadati > Bacteroidota > Sphingobacteriia > Sphingobacteriales > Sphingobacteriaceae > Mucilaginibacter > Mucilaginibacter sp. Mucisp86. Next base: position 358,256 of record NZ_CP168503.1, on the reverse strand, counting down.
AACTATCAACTATGAACCAAGTGCAAAACTATTAAAAAAAGCCGTTAGTTAAGTACAGTAGCCAGTTCGCCTACGCCATCGCCAATAAGCGAGCTGTAAACTGAAGGTGCATAACCAATTTTCTGCGTGTAATATTCGGTTACTTCTTTGCTGAATTTATCGAAAGCATCTCCTTTTACCAACGCTATAGCGCAGCCACCAAAGCCTGCACCTGTCATACGTGCACCGGCAACATCGGGGTTGGTTTTGCTGTATTCGGCAACAGTATCCAGTTCAACACCACTTACTTCGTACAGATCACGCAGCGAACCGTGCGAAGCGTACATCAGCTTGCCAAATTCGGCCAGGTTGTTGGAAGCAAGGGCTGTTGCGGCCAGTTTTACGCGATCGTTTTCTTCAATTACGTGTTTGGCGCGTTTCAGTACAATCGGATCTGTTATCAGGTGTTTGTATTGTTCGAAAGTGGCGCTGTTAATTTCACAGAGATATTTGATATTCAGTTGTTGTTGCAGGGCCTGAAGGGCTGCCTGGCACTCCTGTACACGTTCGTTGTATTTTGACTCGGCTAGTTTGCGAGGTTTATTGGTATTGATAATGGCCAATACATAATCGCCAAGGTTGCTATCAACAGCCTGGTAATCTAAAGTATCGCAATTGAGCATTAAGGCTTTGTTTTTTTCGCCGAAGGCTACCGCAAACTGGTCCATAATGCCGCTGTTAACACCTATAAAATTGTTTTCTACATATTTTGACAATTTAACAAGGTCGAGCTTACTGTAGCCGCTATGAAACAGGTCGTTAAGCGCAAAGGAGGTAACTACCTCAATAGAAGCAGATGACGATAAACCCGAACCGATTGGAATATCGCCATAAAATAACATATCCAGTCCTTTAAGCTGGTGCCCATCTTGTACAAAACGGTCTATAACGCCAATAGGGAAGTTAAACCAGTTTTCACCAGTTTTTTCATAATGAAGTTGCAGCGGAATATCTTTTTGCTCGTTGAAATTTAAGCTTCTGAAACGGAAAATGCCATCTTCGTTAGGGGCGGTCAGTAAATAAGTGCCAAAAGTAATGGCACATGGCATCACCAACCCGCCGTTATAGTCAATATGCTCGCCAATAAGGTTTACGCGGCCCGGCGAAAAGTATACGTTGTCTGCTTCTTTGTTAAAGATCTTGTTAAATTCCTGGTGCAAATTATTCTTCATTATTCAGGTTGGTTTTTCGGAAAACAAATATTGTAAAAATTGTCAACTTTACAGTTATAAATTTATTTTAATTTTTAATTTATTTTTATGGGGTAGTTTTGCTGATATTCGGCCCTGATAAAACCCTTTAACCAGTTAAATAAATACTTATGAAGCAATACCTTGTAACCGCATATGATTACACAGACGCCGAAGCATTTGACCGCCGCATGGCTGCGCGTCCGCACCATGTTGATGGTGCAAAAGCGCTTAAAGCCAGCGGTAACTTAGTTGTAGCCGGAGCTATGCTCAATGATGAAGGCAAAATGATAGGTTCAACAATGATTGTACAGTTTGAAACCTTTGAAGAATTAGAGGCCTGGAAAAATGCCGATCCTTATATTACACAACGTGTTTGGGAAAGTGTTGATGTGAAGCCGTTTAAAGTGGCAGACTTGTAAGTTAGTGGCAGTAGCAGTTGGCAATTTTTCAGTAGAAAATATTCAGTTCGCGGTTGACATGACAGTGTCAAGTGGCGGTTTCTGTGGGCAATATGCAGTGTTTGTAAATTAGCTTGTGCATGTAATTGTAGCTTTTCTTATGTCGTTACTGACTGCAAGCTGAATACTGCTCACTGCAACTACCACTACTCACTTAAAACTGCTCCGCCCATCTGCTCATCTTCCAATAGCCTTGGGCATCCCTGGCATAAAAAGCTGTATATCCTTTGCCCTGCATAGTGAAATTAAAATCAAATTCGGTTACGGAACTATCATAGGGCAAAAAGTTGGTGACAATACTGTCGGCTACGGCAGCGAGGGTGATACCAAATTCATCAACCGGTTTAGCCTTTTTTTCAACGCTGTCTATAAAATCGGCATAATTGTTAAACTTATAATTACCGGATGCATCCTGCTGTCTCGCAGCAGTGAATGCTGCTTCTGCCCATTCCTGTTTATAGGTTTCCATAGCTTTAAGGAGGTCGCCGGCGCTTATTTCAGGTAATCCATCGTTTCCGGTAGTATTGTAGCTATTCAATATTTCTTCTTTACTTCTCATTTGATATTGGTGCCAGTAACTATCTTCTATTGACTTAAATAATAAAAAGGATGCCAAATTACTAACATCCTTTTAATTTTTTGGAGAAATAGTTTCATGTTTCCTTAGGGTCTCTCGCAGATTTAAGTTAACCCACAAAATCAATAGTCAAATTGGGTAATGTGCATAAGTTGAACCCCTCTGGGGTTCGGGAAAGGGTGTTATGTTATTTTCTACAAACCTTTTCCCCCTCTGGGGGATTTTTTGCAATTTAATAAACATGTATTAACTGCCCAAGGACAGGTGCACCAGAGGTGCAAAAGGTTTGTAGCATAAAAATATATAGAAATAGCCTTTGCCCCGGAGGGTCAAAACAAAACGCCTTACTGGTTAAACGACAAAGCAATTTTGTGGGTTAACTTAAATCTGCGAGAGACCTTGAGGGGACGTTAATTATAAACTTTTAATTCCCTCGTTACGCTTCAGCTAAACTATCCAATACATCAATATCATCTTCTGATAACTGAATATCTGCAGTTTTCATGTTTTCTTCCAGATGTTTAACGCTCGATGTTCCCGGAATGAGCAGGATATTTGGCGAATGGTGCAGCAACCAGCTTAATGCAATCTGATGGAGGGTCGCGCCATGTTTGGCTGCTATTCGATTTAATATCTCTTCGCCCTGTACATTACCGCCACCAAGCGGGAACCACGGAATAAAGGCAATGTTATGGTCGCGGGTATATTCCAGCTCGGCTTCCCATTTGCGGTTATCAACGCTGTACATATTTTGTATTGATACTACCTCAAAATATTGCTGTGCAAGTTTGATATCATCAATACTTACTTCAGATAAGCCTATATGCCTGATCTTGCCAGCCTGCTGTGCCTTTTGTAAAAACTCAAATGATTTTTCGGCAGGCACTTTAGGGTCGATACGATGTAGCTGGTAAAGATCGATACGATCAACCTGCAGGCGTTTCAGGCTACCTTCAAGGGCTGCCTTTAAATGCTCCGGCGATGAATCCACCGGCCATTCATTTGGCCCTGTACGTAGCAGGCCGCCTTTTGTACCTATCAGGAGATCGGCAGGGTAAGGATGCAGGGCTTTAGCAATTAATTCTTCTGATACATTTGGCCCGTAGCTATCAGCAGTATCAATAAAATTTACACCGAGTTCAACAGCGCGTTTTAACACGCGGATACTTTCATCTTTATCTTTCGGTGGCCCCCAGATACCGGGACCTGTAATACGCATAGCGCCGTAACCCAAACGATTGATTGTAATGTCGCCACCAATGGTGAATGTTTTTTCAAATGAACTTGTTGTGCTTGCCATGGTCATGTTTTTTGGTTTGATTACTGTAAAGTTCAACTAAAAAACACCGTTATTGTTCATGGAATGTATAACACAAATGTCATTTTGAGGATACACTAATGGATGTACACGAATTACACGAATTAAAGCGCGGTAGTTATTCGTGTAATTCGTATAAATTTGTTTTTATTAGTGTTAATTATCTCCAGGCACCCAATATTAATCCCATCAGGGTTAGTGATACCACGCTGTAACCGCCGTTAATAAATATCAAACGCCAGCTTTTAAGTTCAAACAAACTGTGAATGGCAATGGCACAGAATGTCCAGATACCGGCAAGGAAACCTGCTGCTGTTCCCCAGGCAAGATCGGTTTTTGCGTCGGCCAAAAACATAGCCAGGTTTACAGCCATAATAATGGAAAAGAAAGCTGTGAAGCCAAAGGCTCTGCCTTTGCTGGATGCCTGTAGTTCGGCACTGGTTAGTTTATTATCGGCCATCCAGGCATTGGCAAACAGGGCTGGAGAATACCAGATGCCGCCAACTAAAAATGCAGATAATGCTGCAACCACAACGGCCAGCCAGTTGATAAGTTGAAAGTTCATGATGATAATGTTTAAATTAAATTGGTTGTACTAATATAATTAATAAAAGCTGAAAGCTGAATGCGCAAAGCTCAAAGCTTTTAAGAAAAAATGATTGAATAGGCGTAAATGAAAAACCCTGATTACGATTTAAGCAATCAGGGTTCTCAAAATTTAATAACGAATTTTTGTATTGTACTATTTTACGTTATAGTGTATCACGCTACGGCCTATATTACCCTCGGCGTCAATGCCTTCAATTATGGCGCGGTATGAGCCGCGTTGGTCACTGTTAAAGAAATTGATAGTTGCAGTACCTGTTGCTTTATCGGTAATTACGTTCGGTTTCCAATAAATGGTATTGCGCAAATCGCCGCCAAGGGTGCCTGCTTTGGTTACATCATATTTAGGCGAGTAAAACTCTTTGGCCTTGGTATAGCCCTGCACGGCAAAAGTAATTACGTTTTGTTTAGGGATAAGCTCCTGCAACTGGGCAAGTGTTATCTTTTGTTTTTTGACAACTTTTTTATTGATAACCATTACACCTTTAGTTTGGGTGCTACGATTGATCCCGCTTACGCCGTCGTTTAAAAAGATCTCGACGGATTCTACCTCGCTTGCCGCCATACTTGATAGGAAGTTGGCATCAACAGGTAAGCTTCCTACATATATCTGTACCGGAGTGCGGCTACCAGAATTGTAATCGCGGGTAATGTAAAAATTGTTATCAATATAAGTAAGGCCCATTGCCATGGTTGATAAACAGTTTATAAGCAGGGGGCAACCATCTAATTGTTGTGTTGATATTTCATGGTCGGCCAACATAGGCAAGCCTGCAAATGTACCATAATCGGTATGGCTTGCTTTTTTTACAATTTTGGTCGATTTTACTACAACTTCCTTTATAGTACGTGAACTTTGATATTGCTTATAGCTGTTTTGCAGATAAGGGCGGAAAGTACTGTCAATATTCAGGATTTCATCGGGGATGTTATTGTTTTTGCTCAGTTTTTGATAAGCTTCGCCATTAACCGATATAACCATGTTGCGTCCGTTAGGGTTGTTGCGGGCACTCAGGGTGATTTTTGATGTGTCCGGCACATTCACATTCGAAAATTTAAAGTTGCCCGACATGTCGGTAATTGTCTCTGCCGAAAAGTTTTTATCGGGGATCAGCAACCTTATGCTGCCTTTGGCTACCGGAAGACCGGCATTGGTCCTTAAGGTTCCCGTTACGTCAATACCTTGTTCCGGCATCAGGTAAATAGGCGGATTTTTATCTGCCAGTATATCCTCGTAATCAAAACGGCGGTAACCCTGGGTAAGCATTAAAATGTCCAGGTTGTTCAGTTTTTCTTCGTCCGGTTTATTGAAGTAATAGTTTGGTTTTTCAATGTAACCTTTCAGATCAGAGGTAAGCAGCATATTGCTCAATATGGTCGATTCGGCATCTTCATTTGATGGTACGGTGCCATCATCAACCACGGCTACCGAAAAGCTGCCTTCAACCGGCGTTGTATTGTTTTTTGCAGATACAGTGATCTTAACGTTGCCCCTTGTGGTGTATGATGGCTTATCAGTTTTAAGGGCAATATTCATCTGGTCATTGTGCTGGATAAACACTATCCGCTCGCATAAAGCATATCCACCCGATGAAAATAGCGTTACCTGCACAATGCCTGTAGGGAATTTAGTTTTAGGGATATTGGCCGAATAAACGGTACTTTGCAACACTGTTTGAGCCGCATAGTAAATAACGCCGCCACTTTGCGCTACCAGGTAAAAACTTTTGTTTTGTTTACGCTGAAAGAACAGGTCGTTAGCCGATATTTTTACAGTGAGATTGGTTGGATCATTGTTGTAAACGGCAATATTTATCCCCATTGATTGCACGCGCGGCAGGTTATAGGTTGCCTGTGATCCATCGGGGAAAGTGATGTTTGCTTTATATGAACGCTCGATATCGGGTGTAATAGCAAAGATCCCCATACCTAAATGTGCGCTGCTGATCTGGGCTACTTCAGCGCCTTTATCGTCAACTATCGTTCCTTTGATGTCGACACCTAAACCGCTTGAAGCTATGGCTTTAAAAGCAACTTTGGTGCGGATGCCATTGGTTAACTGGCCACCTTCGGGGAAAAACTGGACATCGTAGCCTTTAACCGCAGTGCGCATAGAAAAGCTGCTGCTGATGGTTTTGCGATCGCCAACGTCAATGGCTGTGACCAGGATGCCACCGGTAATTACATCAGCCTGGCTTTCAGGAATATCAACCAATAATATGCCTTTGTCATCGGTAGTACCGCGACCTTTGCTTACCGGGTCGCCATTTTTCATGAGCTGCCAGCTTACTTTTTTGTTGGCATAAGGGCTGTTGTCCGCTCCTTTATAAAGAATGGTGGCATCAACTTTAACACCGGTTTTTTTGCTCGAACTTTTATAACTGATGTTGGTGCGTACCTGGTTATCAATGGCATTACCAACATTGAAAGTATGGTCGTAAAAATAATCAGGGTCAAAATTACGCATCCAGTTGGTGTAGCTGCGCAGTCGGTAAGCTCCCTGTTTATAGGTATCGCCGTTAAGCACAATGTTACCACTTGCAAAACCATTGGCAACTGCGATACGCTGACTTTCAACGACCGAATCCCGGTTATTGATGAGGTCGACGTAAACTATGCGGCTCAATGCCGATGGCTGGTGCTTTTCAATAGTTACATAAGCCTTAAACCAGATGGTATCGCCAACAGCATAGTAAGGTTTATCTGTATGCAGGTAAACTTTTTCGATAGGGTAGCTGGCGCTGAACTTGCTGGTTTTTTCAATTATGGTTGTTAGGGGGATGCTATCCTGCTGGGCAAATACAGATGTACCAAATGCAGTTAACAGGCATAATAGGAGTAAAAATCGACGTATGATCATCAATATAAGTTAAAGAAGTAACAGGGGCTAATATAAACATTTAGCCGTATTGCATTTTTAGCGGCCGTTTATTTAACACTTTTTTACAAATGCCTTTTTAGCCAGTTTGCGAAAGTTAAACGCTAAAAGCTATACGTTTATGCAAAATAGCACAATTGTTACTTAGTTGTTGTTTTAGCTTTACCCTCAACGTGTACCGAAACCACACTTGAGTGGATCATGCCCAGTGTTGTACCAGGTTTTACGTTAAGATAAAACTTAAAGTAGCTCTCCACAACAGCTTTTGATGTATGAATATAATCGGCCTCTCTTTCCTGGTCGCCGTTAAATCCAACAAGAGGAACGCCATAATATAAGTTGCCTTTATCATCAACATACATGGTGAAGGAATAGTAAAAATCTTTATATGCGTTTTTGATCACGATGTCGTAAGTAGGGTCAAGGTAATCATCAGAGTTATCGAAGTTGTTGAGGATATCGGGTTTGGTAGTGCGGCGCGATACCGTAACCAACGGGCTTTTACTCGTGATAACAGCTGGTTGCCTTGCTGCAAAAGCCCTGGTGTAATCTGCTGTTGCTTTCGCGGCAAGCGAACGAATGAATAACGTATCGGCACGGCTTGGCCTTCTCAACGTAGTTGTATCGGTGTGCAAAACGTTTTTTACATAATTATCAGCAAAAAATCGCATGAATACTTTGGTACCTTTAACATCGAGTGAATCACCTTTCTGGATCAGGATCTCCATGGTGATGCTATCTTTATCAATCTTTCTGATCTTTAACCATGAGCGGGCTGCATTAAAAATAGAATCATAGCCACGTGTAAGCGGGAAATTTATAAACGCATTTTTGGTAGGACTGAAAATGCTTACCGAATCATCTGAAACAAATTTTAGCTTCCATTGCGGCTCCAACTGATAGCCGTATTCGTTAAACGATAGACCGTTTTTTTGACGCCTGGATACCTCAGAATAATTGATACCGTTGTAAGGCCTGAATGAAATAAGCTCTTTTTTCTTTTGGCCCGGCTGGCTATTGCCGCAGCCCGATATAGAGGCAGATATGATGATGAGCAACCCGAATGCTGCCGTTTTTAACGTTTTTAGATTGATGAATAGCATTGCCGCTAAAGATATACATAATTAGATAAATGGCTAAAAAATGAACCGATATCATTACAGGCCACTTTTGCCGGTAACGTTTACCGCAATCTCGCTGGTATGCACAATGCCAAGCGTACTGCCTGGCTTCACATCAAGATAAAACTTGAGGTAAGTTTCCATTACGGCTTTTGAAAGGCGGGTATTGCTTACCCTTTGAGTTTCTTCGAAAAATACCCGCAGGGGTTTGCCATAATACATCCGCCCCATGGGATCAACAAAAATTGAGAACGAATAGTAAAAGTTTGCATAGGCTTTATCAATAGTGATGTCAAACTCGGGTCGCATATAGTCGGATGGGTTAAAATTGTTGAGCATGGTTGGCTCGGTATGGAGTTTTTTTATTTTTATCCGGTTGCTGCTGCTGCTAAGCTCAACCGGTTGCCGGGCTGCAAAGGCTTTTTCAATGTTTTTGTTGGCAGCTTCGGCTAACCGCTTTATATATATCGAGTCTTTGCGGTTTGGGCTTTTACATTTGCTCAAATCGCCGTGGAGCGTGTTTTTAATATAATTATCGGCATAAAAAAACATGAAAACCTTTGCTCCTCGGGTATCAACCGAATCGCCACTGGCTTTAAGCATTTCAATGATCATACTATCCTTAGTCATGGTTTTAACTTTTAACCAGGTGCGGGCGGTATTAAAAACGGAATCGTATCCGCGGGTAAGCGGAAAATTGATGAATTGTTTTTTTGTTGGACTGTAAATGCTGGCTGAATCATCGGAAACGAATTGCATTTTCCATTGCGGTTCTAATTGATAACCTGAGTTATTAAATGACAGTCCATTATCTGATCTGCGTGCTATTTCCGTATAGTTAATACCCAATACAGGTTTAAACGAAATCAGGTCTTTTTCGCCATTGTGTTTAACAATGTTACGTTGTTTGCAGCCCATGCAAAGCAAAGCCAATACAAAGCAGGTTAATTTTGCCATTGGTTGTTGGTTATCATATAGGTATTTATTAAATATATAACTTATTATGAACGCTAAAATGAGGAGTTTACATAATCTTTTGACTTAGATCTATACGCCCCGGTTCCCTGTAACATGAACAGCTATCTCGCTGGTATGTACTATACCAAGTGTTTTACCAGGAATGAAATTCAGGTAGTATTTAAGATAACTGTTCATTACTGCCGTAGAGAGGTGAATATAATTTTCCTCGTAGCTTTTCTCCGAGAATACTGTAAGGGGTTTTCCATAATGTATTTGCCCGGCCGTATCAACAAACACAGAGAATGAATAGTAAAAATTGGCGTAGGCTTTATCGATAGTAATATCAAACTCGGGGTTCATATAATCATAAGAGGCATCGAAGTTGTTGAGCATGGTTGGCTCGGTATAACGCTTACTGATAGTAACCAACGGACTTTTGCTTTTAAGCTCTGCGGGTTGCCTGGCCGCAAATCCCTTTTTAAAATCTTTATTTGCTGCTTCGGTTAATGATTGTATGTACACACTATCCTTACGGTTGGGGCTTTTGCAATGGCTTATATCTCCATGAAGCACGTTTTTAATATAATTGTCGGCATAGAAAACCATGTAAACTTTGGCGCCCCTGGTATCCACCGAATCGGCATATGCCTTGAGTAGCTCAACGATGAGGCTATCCTTTGTTATGGTTTTAACTTTAAGCCAACTGCGAGCCGTATTAAAAATAGAGTCATAGCCACGGGTAAGGGGGAAATTGATAAACCGCTTTTTTGTTGGGCTATAAATGCTGGCGGAATCATTTGAAACAAATTGCATTTTCCATTGCGGTTCCAACTGATAGCCGAAACTGTTAAAAGAGAGGCCATTCTGTGAACGTCGGGCAATTTCGGTGTAGCTGATACCCAGTACGGGTTTAAATGAGATGAGGTCCTTTTCGCCGTTGTGCTTAACGATGTTGCGTTGTTTGCAGCTAAGGCAAAACAAAGTCAATACAATGCAGGTTAGTTTTGTAACAGGTTTAGCGGTTAGCATGTAGGTTTTATATATATAATAAATATACGGTATCTATCTACTCCTAAATGTTAAATAATGCTAAAATTGCAGGCTGAAATAAATTCGATATAATCTGATGGCAGTTGAAATAGAACGTAAGTTTTTGGTAGATCACGAAAAATGGCAGCAGTTAGCAAAGCCTGAGGCAATGCATTTCAGGCAGGGATACATCTTTAGCGATGAAAAGAAAACTATCAGGGTAAGGGTTACCGATACTGATGCATTTATTACCATAAAAGGAAGCACTGCAGGTTTTAGCCGCAGTGAGTTCGAATACACTATCCCTATAGCTGATGGCAATCAGCTACTTGATAACTTTGCCTCATCCGAATTGGAAAAATATCGCTACAACATCAACTATGCAGGTAAACTTTGGGAGGTTGATGAGTTTTTAGGCGATAATGGCGGCTTGCTCATGGCCGAGATTGAACTTGATAGTGAGGATGAAAAATTTGAATTACCGCCCTGGGTAACTACCGAAGTAACCGGAGATAAGCGATATTACAATTCCTTTTTAAGCGTCAATCCGATTAAAAACTGGTAAAGATTTTTCAGGCGCATTCGGGTAAGCCCAGCAGGTAGTCTGGTTCCGATTCGTCATTCACAGTTTTAACATATTTATTACCCTGAGGGCACACAGCCGGGATCAAACTGGTTTTATTACCCTTGTTATCGATGATATAAGCTTCGCCGTCTTCATTTTTTATCCAATCATACAGCTTTGAGCGTTCGGTAAGACCTTTTACATTGATCCGTTCGTTGATCCATTCAAGCGCATCGATGGCCACATAGGGATTATCATGAGGCCGGGTATCGGTTTTTATACATACTATACGTACTGCCATTGTGTTATTTGCATTAGATGTTCAGGTGGAATAAAAATATGGCAAAAAACAATACCCCGAAATAGGTATAATCACCCAATTTTCACTACGTAAAATTACCTATAGCTCAAGTGCCGGTACATATTTCGGGGCAATAATCTACACTGAAAAGATGTTTTATGTGCTTGAAAATGAACATGGAGCGATATGCCGAATTAGCCGGCACGCAAAAAAGCATATGAAATGGATTTTGGAAAATTTAAAAGAATTATTGTGTAACCAAAAGGTTTCATTTATATTTGTAACCGAACGGTTTCACATGATTGTTCAGTTATTATGCGAAGAGATGTTTTTCAGGCCATTGCTGACCCTACCCGGCGCGAGATCATTAACCTGCTGGCCCACCGGCAAATGAACTTGAATGCGGTGGCCGATAATTTTGATATCAGCCGCCCAGCTGTATCAAAACACATAAAAATATTAACCGAATGTGGCCTGCTTGTTGTTAAACAGCAGGGAAGGGAGCGCTATTGTCATGCCGACTTAAAGCAGCTAAAACAAGTTACCGACTGGGCCGAACAATACCGCCAGTTCTGGACGCAGAAACTGGATGCGCTTGGTACTTTTTTGACCAACGAACACAACACAGATAACCATAAAAACAACAAACTATGAGCACGCAACCATTTGTAATTGAAAGAGTTTACGCAGCGCCCATCAAAAAAGTATGGGAAGCCATTACCGTTAAGGAAAAAATGAAAGAGTGGTATTTTGACCTTGCCGAATTTAAGCCCGAGGTAGGTTTTGAATTTGAATTTACCGGAAGCGACGGAAATAAAGAATTTCTTCATCTGTGCCGGGTAACTAAGGTTGTTGAGGGCAAAACTATTGCTTACACCTGGCGCTATGATGGTTATGAAGGTAATTCGGAAGTTACCTGGGAGCTTTTCCCGGAAGGGGAGGGTACTAAATTGATACTTACCCATAGCGGGCTCGAAACCTTCCCGCCACTGGATTCCTTCAAAAAAGAAAATTTTGTTGCCGGCTGGACACATATTACCGGTATCTCGCTTAAAGAATACCTGGAAAAGTAATAAAAGGTATTATTTATTGCTGTTGCCCATAAAAAAACAATAAAGCCGGGCAACGCCCGGCTTTATAATTAAAACAATATGATAAGGAGATTTCTGCTAAAGAAGTCAAACTAACCTCTAACCTCCAATCTCTACCACTAAAACACCTGGTCAAATTGGTTAACGGCATCTTTGCTTTCCAGCAGAGAGTGGCCCATTAAAAACTCGTCGACCTTGCGCGCGGCTTCACGGCCTTCGGATATGGCCCAAACCACCAATGATTGTCCGCGGCGCATATCGCCTGCTGTAAATACTTTGCTTACGTTGGTACGATAAACACCTTCTTTGGCTTTAACGTTTTTACGGTCGTCAAGTTCAACGCCAAGCTGGCTGATGAAGGTATCATGTTGTGGGTGTAAAAAGCCCATAGCCAGGAATACACGCTGACAAGGGATTTCACGCTCCGAACCTTCAACCACATGGAATTTTACCGGGCGACCCATAAAATCCTGTTCCCATTCAACATCAACTACTCGCAGGGCACGCAGGTTGCCTTCTTCATCGCCTAAAAACTCTAAGGTATTAACACCCCAGAAACGGTCGGCGCCTTCCTCGTGAGAACTGGTGGTTTTCAATACCATTGGGTAAGTAGGCCATGGCATGTGCTGTGTACGCTGCGCCGGTGGCTGGAACATCACCTCAAATTGTTTGATAGATGCTGCACCCTGACGGTTTGAAGTACCCACACAGTCCGATCCGGTGTCACCACCGCCAATTACTACTACGTCTTTACCGGTAGCTATGATCTCTTCGGCAGTAACGTCGATATTGCTAACGCGTTTGTTTTGCTGTTTCAGGAAATCCATTGCAAAATGAATCCCTTTTAACTCGCGGCCCGGAATGTTAAGGTTACGCGGGATAGTTGAACCACCCGCCAAAATCACGGCATCGTTGTTGCGTACCAGCTCTTCGGCAGCCACGTTTACACCAACCTCGCTATTGTATTTAAATACAACGCCGTCTTTTTCCATTACTTCCACACGGCGCTCAACAACCCATTTTTCTAATTTAAAATCAGGGATGCCGTAGCGAAGCAAACCACCTGCACGGTCGTCACGTTCGTAAACGGTAACGGTGTGGCCAACTTTCACCAGCTGGGCTGCGGCGGCTAAGCCTGCCGGGCCCGAACCTACAACGGCTACCTTTTTGCCTGTTTTAACAAGCGGAGCAGTTGGTTTTACAAGGTTTTTCTCGTAGGCGATCTCGATGATATGGCGCTCAATTTCCTCAATAGCAACAGGCGGTTTGTTAATGCCTAACACACATGCAGATTCGCATGGGGCAGGGCAGATCCGGCCTGTAAACTCGGGGAAGTTATTGGTTGATGATAATATATGGTAAGCTTCTTCCCAGTTTTTACGATACACGGCATCGTTAAACTCAGGGATAATATTACCAAGGGGGCATCCCGAATGGCAGAAAGGGATACCGCAATTCATACACCTTGCCGATTGCTGGTTAAGCTTCTCTTCGGTGTATAAATTCACAAATTCGTTATAGTTCTTAACGCGTTCAGCAGCCGGAACTTTTGATGGCAGTTCGCGATTAAACTCCTGAAATCCTGTAGGTTTTCCCATTTCTTAGCCTATGGTTTGATATTGTAATTTCTCTAATACTTTTTTATACTCTCTCGGGAATACTTTCACAAACTGGGTTGATGCTTCATTCCAGTTGTTTAGTATCTTTTGCGCCAGCTTACTGCCTGTTAAGGTGATATGCTTACGCAACAGGGTGAGGATCTGCTCTTCGTCTTGTACACTTAGCGGGTCAAGGTCAACCATTTCGGTATTGCAGTTTTCTGCAAAAGTGCCCTCAGGGTTATAAACCCATGCTATACCACCGCTCATACCGGCTGCAAAATTGCGGCCCGTGTTACCAAGGATAAGTGCACGGCCACCGGTCATGTATTCGCAACCGTGGTCGCCGATGCCTTCAACAACTGTGGTGGCGCCTGAGTTCCGCACCGCGAAACGTTCGCCGGCCATACCGCCTACAAACAACTCGCCCGATGTAGCGCCATAAAGGGCCACGTTGCCGATGATGATGTTGTCCTCGGGAACAAATGTTGCGTTAGCTGCCGGATAAACGGCTATTTGAGCACCAGAAAGGCCTTTACCCACGTAATCGTTAGCTTCACCTTCCAGTTCAAAAGAAACGCCCTTGGTTGTGAAAGCAGCAAAGCTTTGACCTGCCGAACCTTTGAATTTGAAGTTAACAGTATTGTCAGGTAAACCAGCCGAACCATAAACCTTCGAGATCTCGTTTGATAGCATGGTACCAATAGTACGGTCAACGTTAATTACATCGAATGATGCAAATACCGGTGTTTTATCTTCCAGGGCAGGTTTAGCTGCCTCAACCAGTTTCCAGTCAAGGATATTAGCCATGCCATGATCCTGTGATTCGCTGTTGTAAAGCGTCATGCCTTTGGTGTTGGTAACCGGATGCAGGATGCCGCTAAGATCAATCTTTTTGGCTTTCCAGCTTTGCAGGTTATCTTTTACTTTCAGGAATTGTACGCGGCCAACCATTTCATGAATGGTTCGGAAACCAAGCTCGGCCATGATCTCGCGTAACTCTTCGGCCATAAAGCGGAACAGGTTTACGATATGCTCAGGTTTGCCCGAGAATAATTTACGCAGTTCAGGATCCTGGGTAGCAACACCTACAGGGCAGGTGTTTAAGTGGCATTTACGCATCATGATACAGCCGCCTGCAACAAGGGCAGCAGTGGCTACACCCCATTCTTCGGCACCCATCAGCGCTGCGATTGCCAAATCACGACCGGTTTTCAGCTGACCATCTGTTTGTAATACCACACGGCTGCGTAGTTTGTTACGTACCAATGTTTGGTGGGCTTCAGTTAAGCCAAGCTCCCATGGTAAACCTGCATGTTTGATTGAGCTGATTGGCGATGCACCTGTACCGCCGTCATAACCGGCAATCAGGATCACATCGGCGTGTGCTTTGGCAACACCGGCTGCAATAGTACCTACACCGGCTTTTGAAACCAGTTTAACGTTGATACGGGCAGCACGATTAGCATTTTTAAGGTCGAAGATAAGCTGTGCCAAATCTTCGATAGAGTAAATATCGTGGTGCGGCGGAGGCGAGATTAAGCCTACACCCGGAGTAGAGTGACGGGTTTTAGCGATCCAGTCGTCAACCTTGTGGCCTGGCAGCTGACCGCCTTCACCTGGTTTTGCACCCTGCGCCATTTTTATCTGTAGTTCGTCGGCGTTGGTAAGGTAGTTTGAAGTTACCCCAAAACGGCCTGATGCTACCTGTTTGATAGCTGAACGTAACGAATCGCCGTTTGGCAGCTTGTCGTAACGCATTTCATCCTCACCACCTTCGCCGGTATTGCTTTTGCCGCCAATGCGGTTCATGGCAATAGCCATAGTGCTGTGTGCCTCGTGCGAGATAGAGCCGAATGACATGGCACCTGTAGCAAAACGCTTCATGATGCTTTCAGCCGGTTCAACCTCATCAATGCTGATTGATTCGCGGTGGTGTGCAAAATCAAGTAAGCCACGGATGGTGAAGTGTTTTTCAGTTTGCTCATTAACTACTTTAGCATAGTTTTTATATACCTCATAGTTGTTGGTACGTGTAGCGTGCTGCAACAGGTGTACAGTAGTAGGATTAAACAAGTGGGCTTCGCCGCGGCGTTTCCACTGGTAAATACCACCTTCAGGCAACAGGTTATCGGCACCTTTGGCCTCAAAGCCCATTTTATGTTTGCAAAGTGCTTCACGGGCAATTTCGTCAAGGCCTAAACCGCCTATACGGGTAACCGCACCGTGGAAATATTTGTCAACAACTGCTTTGTTCAAACCAAGGATTTCGAATACCTGTGCGCCATGGTATGACTGCAAGGTTGAGATACCCATTTTTGAGAATATCTTCAACAAACCATCGTTAATAGATTTAACGTAGTTATTACGCAGCTTTTTGATATCGTAGCTGGTTTCAAGGCTGCCATTGTCCTTAAGTGTTTCAATGGTTGAAAGCGCCAGGTACGGGTTAATAGCAGTAGCACCGAAAGCCAATAAGCAGGCAAAATGGTGAACTTCCCATGCATCGCCGGTTTCAACAACCAGGCCTACAGCACCACGGCGACCTTTACGGATCAGGTGGTGGTGTACTGCAGATACAGCCAGCAGGGTAGGGATAGGGGCATGCTCAGAATCAACCGCACGATCCGAAAGGATCAATACCTCAAAGCCGTCATCAACAGCATCTTCGGCGTAGCGGCAAAGGCGGGCGATACCTTTTTCCAGTGAACCTGGCAGGCCATCAGCCTTAAAGTATGTTTGCAGTGTTTTAGCGTGGAACAGGCCGGTATCTATACTACGCAGTTTTTCTAACTGGTGGTTTTTCAATATCGGGTGTTTTAGTACCACGCAATGGCAATGCATTTTATCTTCGTCCAAAAGGTTGCCGTTGTTACCTATAAAGGTAGCAAGGCTCATTACCAAACGCTCGCGGATCGGATCGATCGGCGGGTTGGTTACCTGGGCGAAGAATTGTTTGAAATAGCTTGAAAGGTGCTGTGGTTTATCTGAAAGGATAGCCAAAGGTACATCGGTGCCCATTGAACCTACAGGCTCCTTGCCGTCAAGGGCCATTGGTTTAATGATAGTATCGATATCCTCACGGCTATAACCAAATACCTGCTGGTAACGGTATACTGAAGCCTCAGACAGGCTGGCGAAAGCCAAACGTGGTTCTGAAAGCTCGCTCAGGTTAATTTTATAGTTCTCTAACCAGCGGCCATATGGCTGCTGTGAGGCAATTTGTTTTTTGATCTCCTCATCAGTAATGATGCGCCCTTTTTCAGTATCTATCAACAGCATTTTACCAGGCTGTAAACGGCCTTTGCGTAAAACGGTGCTTTCGTCGATAGTTAAAGTACCTGCTTCTGATGCAGCTATAACGCGGCCATCATTAGTTACCACAAAACGTAGCGGGCGTAAGCCGTTACGGTCAAGCAGGGCACCCACCAGTTTACCATCGGTAAAGGTGATGGCAGCAGGGCCGTCCCAAGGCTCCATTAATGTAGCATGGAATTCATAGAATGCTTTTTTAAGCGGATCCATGGCTTCGTTGCCATCCCATGCTTCAGGTACCAGCATCATCATTACGTGTGGTAATGAACGGCCGGAGTGCAGCAATACTTCGATGATATTATCCAAACAAGCCGAATCCGACTGGTTGTTATCAATCACCGGCAGCAGCATTTCCATTTCTTCGGCAGTAAAGTATGACGAAGCATATGATTTCAAGCCTGCATAAAACCAGTTTAAGTTACCTGTAAGCGTATTGATCTCGCCGTTATGCGCAATTAAGCGGAACGGTTGGGCCAATTTCCATGAAGGGAAGGTATTGGTTGAGAAACGCGAGTGGATCATAGCAAAGCCTGATGCAATACGCGGATCAGAAAGATCAGCATAGTATTTACGTAGCTGATATGTAGTAAGCTGTCCTTTGTAAATAATTGTTTTACAGCTTAATGATGTAAAATAAAAGTTATCAGAGGCACCGGTTACGGTTTCGGTAATGGTTTTGTTGATATACCTTCTGAGCACGAACAGTTTACGCTCAAAATCATCGGCATTGGTAATATGATGCGGGCGGGCAATATAAATTTGCTCAATATCAGGCTCGGCCTGGCGCGCTGTTTCACCAATAACTGATGAATCAACAGCAAGCTTACGTTCGCCCAGTTTATGCAAACCTAATTTCTCAATTGCATTGTTAATAATAGTGCGGCAGGCCTTCTTCTGGGCCGAATCCTTAGGTAAAAATATCATACCCACACCATACTCGCCGGGTTCCGGCAGGCTGATTTCGAGGTTTGAGCATTCTTCCATTAAAAACTCATGGGGCAGTTGTATTAATATACCTGCTCCGTCCCCGCTTTCGGGGTCGCATCCGCACGCACCACGGTGCTCCATGTTTTCAAGCATGGTCAACGCGTTATCGATGATTTCGTTGGTTTTATGACCGTTTATATTGGCTATAAATCCCGTTCCGCACGAATCGTGTTCAAATTCCGGTCTGTAAAGACCCTGGTGGCTATCAGTTTGATCCATTGTTTAAATTAAACCGTTTACAATTTTATAAGGGGTGTAACCACGAAGTTACCAAAACTCGAATAAATTATAAAATTTACGGTAATTTTTAAAGATTTCTAAAAAAACAATTATTTAAATCATAATTATTTAACATTATCTCAACAAAATGAGATAAATATTATGATGTACAAAATGAAAGTACGAAAAAAATTATTTAGAATCAATATAAAGTTATACCAAACTTGTGCAATACATTTATTAAAGCTGACTTTTTGGCTATAACCAAATTAAATTTTGTGTTGTTTTTCTATATGATTAGTAGGAATTGGCTGGGCGAAGTCCGGTGTCGGTAAGTCGGCAAGTCCGGAAGTTGAATTTTGAAAGATTTCCTATCAAGGTATAGATAGTCCTGGGACTCGGTAGGTCCTAAAAAAAATGTGATAGCTTTTGATTCCGGATTATTGTCTGAACTCGAATTTATAGAATTTAAGGAATTAATATAATGCTATGCAAATTCTATAAATTCTCAGAATTCGTTTAATTCGAGTTCAGACAAAATCAACTACCTATAAGTACACAAATATGAACTCTGCACTTGTGTTTTTACTTTGAACGATGTGTTGGCTTCAACTTCAAATGTTTGTCCGTTGGTAAATGTTTGCCATTTGTCTGCTCCGGGCAGCAATGCTTCAAGGCTGCCTTCAATTACAGTCATGGTTTCGTGGCTTGATGTGCCAAATTCGTATTCGCCGGGTTCAATGACGCCAATGGTTGAGCGGCCCTGCGCTGTAGTGTATGCCAGTGATTTAACGGCACCTTCAAAATATTCGTTTACGTTGATCATGTTTAAAAATTTCGGCCTAATATGGTTAAATAAAATGATTTGTATTATAATTGGGGCTTAACTATTAAAAGTCGCCGCGCGGGCGAATGTTAAAATATGTGAAAAAAGTAAATCTGTTGTGATTATTACTTCTTAAACATCGTTATTTGCATAAAATTTATATATGAGGAAAATCCAACTATTAATGCTGTTCGTTTTATCAGCTATAATATTTCAGGGCTGTAAAAAGGACGTTGTTACTTCTGCTTCTACTACTTCCGACCAAATACTTGCTGCTACTATAAACGGTACATCATGGATACCAGATGATGTTACTGCTACAATAACTTATGACGCTGCTACTAAAACAAAATCATTTGATGTTGTTGGTACCGCCGATTTAAAAAGAGTTAAATGGACAATCACCTTAAGTGATGCTGCATCCGCTACCAATGTAAATACTTTCCCGTTAAGCACATACAAGGTTGACGCTACAGACAGGGTGAAAATGGCGTATTATACCGCGCCAGGCGGTATAAATTATGATCAGGTAGGAACAGTGGAGCCAGGATCGGGTACCATTATCGTTACATCTATTGATCCATCTAAAAATGTAATTACCGGTACATATTCTATGACTACAAAAAAAGTTAACTATGATGATGACGGAAACATTGCTTCGATAGAAACATCTCAAATTTTAGGCGGAACGTTTACCAATTTGCCTTATACATTTAGCTCTAAATAATTCATTATAACTGCATAAGCAAAGCCCCGTTACTGCATAAGTAATCGGGGCTTTGTTTTATCTGTCGATATATAAAATATCTGTATTCGATTGATTTTGTAGGAATTAAGTTCTAATACGTTTAAATTAGGTTAAAAGTAAACGTATGGAAAACTTTTGGCAGGAAAGAAAGGAATGGCTTGACAAATTAACCTTAGAAGATGCTAAGTTTATATTTGAGCAGGCCGAAAAATCATATAGTTACACCATCGAAACGGCAAAGGGAATTTATGAACGATCAAACGGGTTGCTGACGCTGGTTTCCGGTATTCTGATCGGTTTGGTGGCTTATGCCATAGGAAAGTGGAAGGATATGCCCCACATGGATAGTTTGTTGTTTACAGCCATAGTAGGGATATTTTACTTTTTGATAGTGGGGCTGATGTTTGTACTACAGGGTTTAACACCAAGCGAATACCTGCTGCCTGGTACAGAGCCTAAGGTATACTTTGATAACGCGTTTTTTCACAAAGACATTACTGATAACGAACGGATTTTGAGATTCTACAAAGTGGAAATCATTAATTACCAGGAACGGATTGAGCAAAACACAAAGAAAAATAACTATAGGTGGAACATTTATGTGCTTTGTTTAAGAGCAATATTTTTTTCGCCCATAGTTATGAGTATCGCATTTGCTATTGCAAACATAGCTTCCTGACTACTCGGTTTCAAGGTAATCTCCTTGCTCGTATGAAGAAAGATCATCACTGTTCCACAAACCGGGTGTATCGGAATCTCCTTCCAGGTAAGGTTCGCTGTCTGCGGCAGCTGGCATAGCCTCATCAAGATTGGGGTCTGACCTGCCCACACGGCCTTTGCCTGATGTTTTGATATCCCAGATATCAGGGATATTTACACTCTCTTCGTCGGGAGCAGGTGTTTCGTCTGGGTCTGGAAATTGGCTCATAATCAAATAATTATTGCTAATTAAAGTTAAGTTATTATCGGCATAAAAGCAAATGTAAATATGTTTCCTGATTGCCGGCCCGTATCCCTTTTTTACTTTTTGCGTAACAATACAAGATCTTCAATTAAAGGTTCTTTAATGCTGACAAATCACATTGCAGATCTTTATCCCAGTTCCCGGTTTTTGCGGCGGCGTCATAAGTGGATTGTAAAAACTGCAGCAAAGTATGTTCGGGATTTACTGATCCGGAAACAACTTCGTAAGTCAATAAAAATTCGCCCATTTCTCCGCTGTAAAATGCTTCGGGGGGCGATACCTGTTGCTGGCCAAAATCAGACGGTGTGGGGTAGCAATAAGAATAAAATACCGGATGAGGAAAAGTATCCGAACCCGGCCAAAAGCCGCACGAGCTTACTTCATGTGAATAGGCTTCCTGCATTATTATAGCAGGCATATTAGGAACACTGCCCTGGTGCTTTGGTGCACTCCTGCCCGAAAAGCGGGTAACAGCCAGGTCAAATCCGCCCCAAAAGAAATGTACCGGACTGTTTTTGCCCTGAAAGCCTGCCCTGAATTCGGTGAAGACATTGTGAATCCTGACCAGGGCCTGCCAGTAATCATGCATAACAGACGCGTTATACTTACATGGTGTATGGTTTTCGGCAAAAGGAACGGCCGGTTCAACCTCGTTAGGTACGGCGTATATTTCTACATCTGCGTTAACCGAGCTAAGATTATCCATTAGCGAGCTGTAAAAAGCAGCCACACTGCCCGTACCGAGTCCAAATGACCGCTTTTCGCCGGTGCTGGTGGAGATATTCAGTGTATGGTCGATAAAGTCAAGGTCGATCTGGAAAACGCCGCCCTCAAACGGCATGCTCCCCGTGGTAAGGCCGGTAGCGCTTACGTACAATGTTACCTGCCACGAATGGTTGATCCAGGGCATTTGCTGTAATCTTACTTTACCAATGATTTGAGTCCACATATGGACACTTGCAAGGGTATCTCTTAGGTCGTGGTAATCAAGCTTTGGCCAGCGTGTTGTTATCGGATTGTTCATAAGGGTAGAATTAAACGGATTCGTTTAGTTCTAAATTACTAATGTTTTTGCAGATGTTACCCTGGCTTCCCTGCAAAAAAAATTAGATGGCGATTTTGGCTATGTTTTACCTTATAAAGCATATGTATGCAATTTTTGCTTCACTGTCACATTTTTATATCATTTGCACTTGTTAACGGTTAGCTAATATGAGTAGGCTAAGTTGGCTGCCAAAATAGTACACTATAAAAAGATCTGTAAAAACTACTTATGGCACTACAAACTAACAGGAAAATTGGGCTGTTAATTAAAACGGGTTTAATGATTATAATAGCAAGTTGCATCAGCTCCGCATCATTTGGGCAGACAGCACACCTAAACCCATGGGCTCCTAAACCGCTGGGCACATTGCCCCCTCCGGTAAGTCTCAGTAACGGCGTTTGGCTTAAGGGCGAGCTGCATATGCATTCACGGCATAGTAAGGAATCATCAAATAATTCGATCAGTAAAATAATTGCTTTTTGTAAGCTGGTGGGGATTGATTTTCTTGCTATTACAGATCATGACAACCATGTTGAGGGAGATGTAGCTCACAATACCTGGGCCGATCCTGAATTTAAATCAGACTCGGTATTGCTGCTGTATGCTGCCGAATGGACAACTACTCGTGGTCACGGTAACGCCTTTTCGGCTAAACCTTATGATCATCAGCAGTTATATGACGTGCGCGACCAGCGTGATACTGTAGTTGGCCGTATAAAAAACAAACTGGGTATACATCTGTCGGCTAACCACCCAAGTGGTAAAGATCATTTTGGATATTCTTATGATATGGTTAATTCTATCGAAGTATGGAATTCGGCTATCTGGTCAAAAAATGCTAATGCCATTATGATCTGGGACGATATGTTGTCATCAGGCCGAAAGCTAACCGGCAGGGGAGGAAGCGATGCTCATCACGGCGTTCCTGTGGGGGGTGAAAAGCCCGGGCCAAATACCTATCAGGCAAAGGCTAACTATGCCGGAACGCCCACCACATGGGTGTTCGCTACAGCACGTACTAAACAAGCTGTTATTGACGCATTAACCAATGGGCGGGTATCAATAAGCTCAAACCCTTATGCGCCCCGTGTTGAGTTTTATGCTGATTTAAATGGGGATGGTAAGATGGATATGATGATGGGTGATAATGTGAAAGCAACAGGTAAGCCGGTTAAATTTGAAGTTAAGTTAAGCGGAAGCAGTGTGCGCGATACTACTTACACCATCAACATTGTAAAAAATGGCAATCCGTTTAGTACGCTTAAAATGGATGGAAAAACTGCTTTGGTTGAATTTACCGATACACCGGCAATAGCCGGACGTACCTATTACAGGGTTACGGTTGAAGGGCCATCAACACCTTATCCACAGGTACCGCAGTCAGCAGCTTTAAGCGGGAATATGGTAGGGTTGTCAAACCCGATCTGCTTTAATTTTGACCCTAATTTTTGATAGTACCGCATATAATAGGGAAAACCGCACACGAGCTTACGGTGTACGGTTTCTTATTTTAACTATTAACTAAAAGAACGAAGCTGCAGTTAAAAGTATAGGCGTCTAATAATAATTCATTAAACACCCGCTTCAATACGGATTTGTTTAATTACAGATAAGGTTGTAGTACATCGTTATTAAATAATCATGATGTTACAGGGTATAAAAAGAGCCGCATTGTGTAATGCAAGCGGCTCTTTATTAGCTGGTAGATTATTTGTGTTTTATTGTTTCTTCAACAACACGATCACCGGTACCGGCTGGGTACCTGTAATTTAGTATGAAGCTTTTAGTAGCCGGGTCATAAACGCTTTTCTTTCCGGCAACAGGTAGTAACGGTTGGGTTGCACTAACATTACCAGAAACAGTTACCTCGTTTGTAGCTTCATTTACAGTCAGGGTCATTGATCCGCCAATATCACCAATCTCCGTGCTTACGGCTGTGGCACCGGCTGTAGTAAGGGTTTTATCCCTGTCGATTACACGGTCGCCATTCACAGGGTGGTGGAAAATACCTGTTGAGTGATATTCACCGTCATACTTGTTTTTGATAGCAAAGAAGGTGTACAAGGTATCTTTGCTTTCAGCATGTACGTTTAAACCAGCAGCGTCACTGATTATATATGCAAGCGCATATTTTTTTGTCAGATCAAATTTGCTTCCATCCAATTTGATAGTGAAATAGTTCTGGAAATCCCCGGGTGCAAATTTGGCATTAAGGTTTCCTGAAGTTCCGGCAGTAACTTTGGTGCTGCTTATTGTATAAAGACTTGTAGGAAGTAACTCATACTCTGTATCATTATTTTCGTTGTATTTATCAATTGCGTCGGGAATTGCTTTCAAGATCACCGTCTGATCTTTTTGCAAATCGGCGGCGCTTTTTGCATCACGTTTGATAGAAAAAACGTCAACAGTTTTAATGTTTGTGAATGGATCAAAGAAATGCTGCTGTTCAAGACCGTCCGGAAATCCGACAAACGACTTGCCATTGTCCATAGCCTGCCCGCCAACTTTATCAGCAGCGGTTTCTTTCCGGCAGCCTGAAAAAGCGATCGCAGATGCGATACCGGCAAGAAGTAAATATTTTGATATGTTCTTTTTCATCTTGTGTGTTAATTTTAATTAATTACTTAACGTCCCACCATACGCGCGAATCCTGGCTGTCACCACCACTTAACCTGGCTACTGCGGCGGCCACGTTTTTACCGTTGGTGTTATACTCCGAAGTGGCGTACACAAACCTTCTTACAATCTCTTTAGAAGAGTTTGTTGCATCAGGGGCAGGTTTAAGCACAGGGTAGCCGCTTTTCCTCCATATATCCCAGGCCATATGGCCATCAGGATAACTTGCTACCCAGCGCTGAGTTGAAATTAGTTGGATGTTAGGTGTGCCTAAGCTCTGCGCGAAAGTTTTACCGGCGGCAGATGTTAGCCCCCACTGTACGAATGATTCACCTATACCGGTCTGAAAATCATTAGCTGCTGTTTCATCGGTAAGCCAGCCTAAGGTTACACCTTCGGCTCTTGCCAGCCATATCTCAGAAGCGGTGATCAGGGTTACTGACCCGTTTTCAAGCCTAAAGTCACCGCGTAAAACACGGGCCCATTTTGGATTGGCATCAGTAAAAGCTGTTACAGCTAAGCGGGCTAAACCGTAAGGTACACCGATACTTGATGTAGTAACATTACCCGCCTGCTCACTTTCGCCGCCAAACGCTGCCTGACGCGGATCGCTGGTGCTTGCAGTATAATCGGTAAGGGTTTTTGATTCTGCAAAATCCTTACGTCCGTTATACAGGTTCCACCATGCACTTTTGTAATTGCCACCAGGGTATTTTAGGATGAAATTTTGATCTGTGCTAACTATAACACCTGATGCAACAGCTTCTTTCGCCGCAGCAGATGCAATGCTGGTTTCAGTTGTTTTCGACATTTGAATGGCAACAAGCAGCTTAAGCGAGTTGGCCATTCTTTTCCATGATGCAACATCACCACCGTAAATGATATCGCCGCTTATTGCTGATGCATCAAATGAGTTTATAGCTGCTGTTAAAGTAGTAATGATACCTTTATAAATATCTTGCTGGGTATCGTATTTAGGCAATATGTTGGATGATCCTTTCAGTGCCTCGCTGTAAGGAACATCGCCCCATGAGTCAGTCACTATCCAAAAAATATACTGCTGCAATATTTTAGCAACATTAACCATGTTTTTATTGGGGTTTTGGTTAATGATCAACTGCAGGTTATTAAGGTTACCGGCGTAGTTGCCGGTAAAAGAGTTTTGCGGCAGGTTGTACAATGACGTTCCTGAATACTGTGTTTCGGTAAAATACTGAGCATACTGGCCGCCGCTTATCGCCTCGGTACCTGTTGATGCATAGCCGCCTAAACCTGCTTCGACGTTTGATAACAAGGCCGAAGGGATAGGTGTAACTGTTGCAGCCGGATTGTTGTTTACGTCGCCAAAATCCTTTAGCTTATTGCAGCCCGCGCTTAAAAAGGTAAACGCGCCTGCTAATGTATATAGATATATCTTTTTCATTTTGTTCTTGATCTAATAATCCTTAATCGCTTAGAATGTTACTTTTAAGTTGAAACCGATACCTCTGGTGCCCGGATATTGAGCAGTTTCACCCTCTGTTGCACTAATCTCAGACGGGTCGAAGTCTTTCGATTTAGCATATATCAACAATAAGTTACGGCCTGTTAAATCAATCCTTGCAGATTGGAAAACATTTCCTAAACCCCATTTTTTGATCGGAAGGTTGTAACCTACGGCAACTTCACGAAGTTTGATAAAGGTTAAGTCGTAGATATAGGGATCGTAAGTTTTGTTGTTTGTTAAACCCTGGTAGTATGATTTTGCGTCAACGTAGTAGGTAACAGGTTTATTGTCGGCATCAACACCGGTAACTTTAACACCGCCACCATCAGCAACAGGGTCACGTACCGACATGCCTTTATCATTAAGTGCAGCAGTATTAGCTGTTAAGCCGCTATACTGGCCCCAACGGTTTGATAATGACACGAATTTGCCGCCGAACTGATAATCGATATTTGCGCTCAGCACAAAGTCTTTAAACAAAGTGAAGGTGTTTTGTAAACCACCGGTATATTTAGGCAATGCACTTCCGAAATATACGTTAGGATCGTTGATGTAGGCACCAGATGAAGTTAAGATCGGGATACCGGCCGAGTTACGTTTAATACCGTTACCGTAGATCTGACCCCACCATTTGCCTTTTTGGTTAATCAGGTAAGGCATGTCTGTACCCCATACACCGGCAACCTGTACACGGTCAACACCATATTTGTTGCTGATTTCAACAACGGTATTGTCCAATAGTTGCGCAAAGTTGGTGTTGATTGTCCAGCTAAAGTTTGGCAATTTGATAGGAGTACCGCTGGCGGTGATCTCTAAACCTCTTCTTTTAATCAAACCTACGTTGGTTAAGATAGATGAAACACCACTGGCGGCGTTAACTGCCAAGCCCAACGGAATGTCTTTATCATCAGCAGCCCAATAAGTAGCACCAAAAGTTAAACGGTCGTTAAAGAAGCCTAAGTCTAAACCAACTTCTTTTGAAGTGGTAGTGGTTCCATGTAATGCGGGGTCAACAAACTGTGTTGGGCCGCCTTGCAATAAAGCTCCATTCCATTTGTTTGCTGCGATACCATAAAGGGTGTTATTTCTGTAAGCACCAAATGTTTCGGTTGAAGTACCTAAAGCCAAGGGTACCTGGCCCCATGAACCCCTAACTTTACCATAGCTTAACCAGTCTTTAAATTCAGGCAATACTTCGCTGAATACGAATGAACCACCGAATGATTTTGATAATACTGAGTTTGCATTGTTTATTGTAGAGATGGTTGAGAACCAGTCGTTACGCAAAGTTGCATCAGCATATACAATCCTTTTGTAATTGGCAGAAGCTTTTGCAAATACCGCGCGGTATTGCTCCTGGATCCTGGTATTGCTGGCACTGATAGGGTCGACAGAGTTCGCCAAAGTGTACAAATCCGGAACACTTAAGCCGTTGTTGGTATTTGCGCCGTTGTCTTTATAACTCCAGTTATAAAAATCGCTACCGGCGTTAACATTCAGGTGGAAATCTTTGATCTGCTTATCATAGTTAATCAAGGTTTCGTAGTTTTCACGGTTTGAGTATGATGTTGAAGTACCATAACCTGCTTTTTGACCTGTTTGAGTACCGCTTGCCTGTATTTCAGACGAGACTTTGCCTTCGTTCCAGGTGTTGGTTTGGTTGCGGCGATAGGTAACCTTAAAGCTTAAATCGTTATTGATTTTGTATTGTAAGTAGATGTTTCCATACAAACGATCGCGGGTGTTAAGGTTTTGCCATTGTTTTTGCCATAAATATGGGTTATACCAGTAGTTACCTGCATAAAACGAGCCCGGGTTTGACGGATCGTATGAGTTAGGGTTCTGGTGATTCCAGCTAACATAAGTACCGTCAGGAGATTTCAGATCTTGTAGTTCTTTCATGATACCCATATCCAAATCACGGTGAAACCATGAATTGAACGAGCCGCTTGAAGCACTTGCGTAAGCATCACTGATCTGGCCATGAAGTTGCGTGCCTGAAAAGTTGATGCTTGCACCTGCAGTGAGGTGTTTGTTAAGATCGAAGTTAGCGTTTAAGGTGAAGTTGTTTTTGTTTAACCAGGTTTCAGGTACTATACCTGTAGTGTGCTGGTTGTTGTAAGACATCCTGATATTATAATCATCGGCGGCTTTAGTGAATGCCACACTGTTGTTTAAGGCAACGCCGGTACGGAAAAAGTCCTTGGCGTTATCTGGCTGCGGAGTCCATTTTGCAGTTTTGAACGAGTATTTGGTACCCGCAGCCCATGCATACCATGGAATATATTCCTGGCCAACCATTTTAGGGCCCCAGCTGCTGTCGTCAGTGTAATCCGGGTAGTATTTGCCATCTAAAGCTTTCCATCCTTCAGGGTCACCATCTTTCCAGTGGTATTGGATAAAATCGGCAGAAGCGCCACCGCCATAGCTGTTTTGGTAGTTAGGCAGGATGTAAGCCTTGTCGAAATTGGCGCCAAGGTTTAGCTCAACACCAACACCTTTTGTTTTTTTACCTTTTTTAGTCGAAATAACGATAGCACCATAAGCACCTTGTGAGCCAAACTGTGCAGATGCGGCAGGTCCGTTCAGGATACTGATGTTGTCGATGTCATCATTGCTCAAATCGTCGGCGTTTGGCATTATGGTACCGTCAACAACATATAAAGGGTTGTTGCCGCTGCCGAAACCTGTAGCACCACGAAGCCTGATGTTGGTATTACGGCCCAGTGCTGCAGCCGACTGGCTACGTACCTGAACACCGGCTACCTTACCGGCCAGCGCGTTATTAACGTTAGGCTGGCGGATGGTATTCAATGCATCTGACTTTACAACCTGCGCTGCGTAAGAAGCCGAACGTGATGATTGTTTGGTACCGTAGGCACCGGTAATTACCACCTCAGATAATTTGTTGGCGCTGCTGGTCAGTTTAACATCCAGGGGAGCCGAAGTAATTTCGACTGTTGAGGAAGTATAACCAATAAAGCTAAAGCTTAATGATTTGGCAGATGAAGGAACAGATAACGAGAATTTACCATCTGCATTTGTTTGCGTACCCAGTGTGGTACCTACAACTCTCACGGACACGCCTGGCAGCGGTAGTCCATCGTCTTTTGAAGTTACCCGGCCGGTAACCGTTTTGTTTTGTGCATGTACCACACTAATAAATAGCATGAACAAACACCAGCTTGCGAGTAGGAGTTTTTTCATTGTTAAAAAATCAGTTTTAGTTAATACCCAAAACTACAATTTTTGTAATAAAATGAAAAAAAAGTTGAAAAAAGTTTAATATTTCAAATGTATATTTAAATATTGATAAAAAAAATGATAAAACGTTGTTTCAATATCGATAAAAAGTCGATTTTTTTAGATTCTTCATATAAAATTCATGTAAATTTTATATGAATTTTAGTTTTTGGGATTTGTGAAGGTAGGATATAGGTAAAAAAGACGCAATATCTCGGATAAATACCGCATTATCGAAAATAATTGAGTAATAAGCTTAAAAAATGAAGCTTTTTAATCCAATTTTTGTTAAATACGTGTCTAACAAAAGTTTGATTATTTCGGCTTTTAAAAATAATAATATTTTTTTGTAAAAAAAAGTTACAGCGGGTCGAAATGAATAATTTTTTGGTAAAACCTTTTATCATTAATATCTATGTTAATGTGATTTATATTTAAATTCTTGTTTATCATTATGTTATGATCTTTGTCGTGACATAGGATTATTATTCCTGGCAATGATTTATTTCTTTGATGACATATTCAGGCAAAATAATAATGGTCGACTATGATTTTTTGTATTTTATTTTATGAAAAAGTAATTGATTTTTTTTGCCCTGATCAGGATTTCGAAAGTTTTTTAATCGAAAATGTTTGAAAATCTATTTGTCTAGGTTATTTCGGCATTTGCGCATAGGGCAAGACATATGGCAAAAGCCGTTAACTATTTATCCTGACGCCTGGTAAAATATTACCTGAAATATAGATGGTAGGGGCAAGTATGTTTATTCCGCATTGAAAACAGCACCAATTTTCATTCCTGGGATTCTTTTTAGTATTTAAATGTTCTGTTGGCCTTGCTTTGATGAGTGTTGCTGCAGGATTGTTTAAAGTTGAAGGATTGGCCAACTTATCTGTCAATAGTGCAGCAAACACTTCTGTTTGCGACTCATTTTTATCGATGATAAGTCCGGCAGGCAGCTTTGCAATATTGTGTGGAACATAATTACATGGGGCTAACTGGTTTCTTTTTAAATAAGGGCGCTTGTTTTGAGGCCTTGATAAAACTATACCGTCGTTATAAGCTTTGTTTTGCAGTAGTGCGATTATACAAATCAGCATTATTGAAAAAGTACTAATAAAGAATTGCATCACTTTTGAAGTTAACAGGTTCCGGGTACATTGGTTATAGCTGCAATCAGTAGTCTGGCATATAAATAGCCGTAGAATTAGTTTTTTCCTGCTGATTTACAATGAACAATTTTATGCACCGGTATTAATGTGTACAATACAAAGCAGTTGGTATTTTTTGAAATAAAGATAAAGTATAGCTTTATAGTGAATTTATAAGTTAAAAATGTCGTGGAAAAACTATCAGTAATAATAGCAGATGATCATACTTTATTTATAAACGGCTTGTATATGTTATTGCAGGGCGAACCGGATATTGAGGTTATAAGCATTGCCGCTAATGGAAAGGAAATGTTGCATTTACTGCATACCCACACCCCTAACCTGGTATTGCTCGATATCAATATGCCCGGTATAAACGGGTTTGAAGTGCTTAAACGAATAAAGGATTACTATCCTAAAATTAAAGTAATCATGCTTTCAACCTATAATGAAGAGCATCTGATTGA
Organism: Mucilaginibacter sp. Mucisp86; assembly: GCF_047324315.1. Classification (NCBI taxonomy): domain Bacteria; kingdom Pseudomonadati; phylum Bacteroidota; class Sphingobacteriia; order Sphingobacteriales; family Sphingobacteriaceae; genus Mucilaginibacter; species Mucilaginibacter sp. Mucisp86. Next base: position 327,454 of record NZ_CP168503.1, on the reverse strand, counting down.
AAAGGCAAAAATTGAGGGAGCCGATGGCTACCTGTTTAAAAATGTGGAGAAGGCGGAGCTATTGCAGGTAATGCGCGCTGTAGGGCAGGGGCAACGGTGTTTTCCAGGTAAGCAGGTTGCCGTTAATACTATGCCTAATGAGGCGGATCCTTTTTTAAAGCAATTTCAGCTCACAAAAAGGGAAACTGAGCTTTTGCAATTTATAAAACAAAATTTTACCAACCAGCAAATGGCCGAGCATCTTCACCTGAGTATTTATACCGTTGAAACTCACCGTAAAAACATTATGCAAAAACTTAACCTGAAAAATCCTGTAGAACTTACCCGGTTTATCATGCAATATAACTTATAAGGGTTTATTAGCAAGCGGAATGTAAATTGATACAAGGGTGCCCCTGTTAAGCTGCGAATCAAATTCAACTTTGCCCTTTAGGAAATTTATCCGCGACCGGAGGTTGTTTAAGCCCATTCCTTTAAAAATGTCAGGGTTGGTTGTGTCAAAGCCCCGGCCGTTGTCTTCAATTGTAAGGCTGATGCTTTCTTCGCCTCTTATGAGCGAAATATCAAGTCTGTTAGCACAGGCGTGCTTCATCACATTGTTTACACTTTCCTGTAATACCCGGTACAAAATAATCTCGATAGTGTCATTAAATGGCGAATCGAAGCCACTGCTAAAAAAGTTTATGATGATATTATCGTTCTTTATATTTTCAATAAATTGTTTGATTACCTGCGCTAACCCAGTTTTATGAAGGGCCCAGGGCATCATGTTGTGTGATATTGTTCTTACTTCTTTAAAACCGCAGTCAACAAGATTAATTACCTTTTCAAAACGGATTCTTTGATCTTCATTTACAAAATGCAATTCGCTTCCTATAACCGCCAGGTTGATTTTGGCCGCTGATATTATTTGGCTTACGCTGTCATGCAAATCCTGGGCAATTCTTTGTCTTTCACTTTCTTCGGTCGCAATTATAGCTTGCATGGCCGTGTTTTGCTGTTTCAACTTATTTTGCTTGTAATAAAAGAAGCCTCCAAACAACATCAATAAAATGAAAATACAGATACCTGCCATCCAGTAATTACGTTTTGTTATTTCAAACTGTTGTTGCAGTACCTGGTCTTCACGCTGTTTTATTTCGTATTTTGCCTGTAACTCATCAATCGTACTACTACCCGAGGTTTTAACGGAGGCATGCCTTTTTAAATAAATCAATGATTGTTTATAATCCCCCATCTGTTCATACAAATCAGCTATTTCATTTGTAGCGCTTCTTTGCATGTCGGCATAATTTATCTGGGTAGCAAACTGAAGGCTGTTTTTTAAAGCATCGAGCGATTGTGTATAAAGCCGTTTGTTTTTATACAATACGCCGAGGTTAAAGTAATTAATTGAGAGTGCAAGGGTGTCATTTAACGACTTTTTGATATCGATGGTTTTTATAATTTCCTCCTCCGATTGGCTTTGTTTGATACTTCCCATAACATCCCCCATAAATTGGTGGCTGTAAGTTTCAGAAGTATTTCCGTTTGTTTGCCGGGCAAGGTTTAAGGAGTCTTTTATATCAAAGGCCTGCCTGTAATAATTTAAGGCTTGCTGGTAATTGTTTTTTGCTTCATAAAATGTTCCGCCCTGGTTTAAGGCTTCTGTTAGCGCAGTACGATCACCTGTTTGGGGGGCATACGAAATGGCAATGTTGTTAAACTCAATGGCTTTATCGTAGCTTTTTATTTTGAAGTAACCCTTCGCCAGCCTGCGGTAATCATCCGTTAAAATATCCTGCTGATTTGTTTTATTGAGTATAACCGCGGCAATATTATAGTAATATGCCGCGGAATCGTATTGGTTAGTTTGATAGTAACATTTTCCCAAAGCTTGAGACAGCAGGGTAATTGCCTCATTACGCTTTAAGTTATAGGCTAAGGTCAAGCCCTCTTTTGCAATGGTGATAATTTTAGCGGGGTTTTGTTCAACAGGGTAGGTGGCTACCCGGGTAGCGGCTGTTAAACGGTTTTGCGCCGGTGAATTGCTGAAGACAATCTTTTTTAAACTGTCAATATTTTGACCGTAACACGGAACTACAGCCCCAATAAGCAGAAGAAACAAAAAGTATTTCATACCCGGGGTTTTGGTCCCGGTTAAAGATAGTAATTTGATGTTTATCAGCAAAAGCCACGATTTTTAAGGTGGTTACCTGTTAAATGTGTTTTACAAATCAGGCAACGAGTATGATTAAAGCCGATAATACCGATAACATCAGGAACAAAATTTGCCGTTGCCGGGCGCTGATGATGCTGGGTATACGGCCTGTTCCCTGCAATTTGTTGAGTTTAATTTTGTACATGGCTGATAATCCCATAAAAATTAAGGAAATGAAGCCCACCAGGTAATTTAAATTGCTTTCCATGATCTTTTAATTTAGGTGAAGCACGATGAATTGATATGTTTCAAAACCATTAATGGCATTGGTTATATTTATTTCATCGTTGCGTTTAATAGTACAATTTTAGGGAGCAGCAGAAATGCACACAATACAAAGCAGTTGGTATTTTAGTGTACAATGATAAAGCGTAGTTTTACAAATGAATATTAAAAAGGTATACTATTCAGATGTGTTATTTTTGTACCATACAGATAAGGTATATCGAAAGGTATACGAAGCAAATTCATAAAAAGGATTAACTTTATTAGCGATTTGCATGTATAAATGGTGAACCAAATACAGCGGGTGTTTTACCCAGGGTTTATCAATAAAGATTAAAATAATAAGATATCATTCATCAATAAAAACTGACTGGTTGTTTTCAAAACAATCGCTTTCTGCAGAAAGATAAAAAAATGGAAATGTCATACATCGTCCAAAAAAAGAAGAAAAACCGGCAACGCAATAAATTAATACCGGGCCTTGTGTGGTTATTAGTTGTTTGGAGCTGTGCATATCAGGCTGTAGCTCAAAATAGAAGTAATCAGTCGGATTGGAACGTGCCTCCTCCGTTAACACCCGGCACAATAAATAAAGGTAATACACCACAGGGGAATGGTTCGGTGGCTAAGCCTGTTGTGCTTACGCTTACTGATATCCCGGTAGTTTCGCAGCCGTTTGTTTCCGCAACTGAAGCTCCTTTGCTGGCTGCCATTGGTACAACACCACCAATTGTCGATGCTCCCGATCAGCCTAATATTAACGCCGGGGTAAGCGGACTATCCGAAATTCCATCACCCGAAGCACCTGAAACGCCTCATTTACCTAAGCAAACAATTCAGGACCTTCAATTTACATCTGTTATTGACCTTCCTTTGCCAGAATCTCCGGAATTGCCTCCTTCGCCGGTTGAACCAACCATATCAGGACAGGTGAATATTATTAAAGGCCCAATACCGGTAATGCCCGATATAACAAGTACCGTACTGCTTTTACAACCATCGGAAAGTTTAACGCCGTGGAATATCCCGGAAATGCCCGAAAGCGAGAATTTTAAAATGATATCGCCGCCCGGAGCTAAGGACGAAAAGTTGAAAGGCAAGCACCATTCAAACAGGAAAAAACAGTAGCGGTAACATAATGTCAAATTATTAAAGGCATTATAACAAGAACACCAAAATGAAAAGTACCCCAATTGAGTTAAAATATATATTAGTTTTAATATTAGCCTTTGCAAGTGGCACTAGCTGTGCGCAGGTTAAGTTTAAACAGGGAGATGAGTTTCAAAGGCAGATAGTTACAAAGTCAAATTGTGTTTTACAACGCGGCAGCCAAACTTTGCATGTAGGTTCGGTTTCTACAGTTGTTAAAAGCTACAAAGTAACCGATGCTTCTGAAAAAGGTGCCTCTTTTATCATTACTACTGATAAGCTTATTGATACTATAAATGCTATGAACCAGAACCTGGTGTATCATTCAGGCAAACCGGCCGATCCAAATTCTGTTATACAGGTTGGTTTGCAGAAGATGCTGAATAATCAATCAATAGTATCAATAAATAGCAAAGGCGAGGTGTTGAGTTTGAAACGCCCTGTTGTTATTAATGATACACTTCTATCTTTTGCAGGCATCCAGCCCGAGCGTTTATCGCCCGGCACCACGCTGCAGTTCATGGTTGACTTTCCGGTTAGCCTTACACTTAAAAAAGGTTATACCTGGAAAATTGCTACCTCATCCGCCGAAACCAATTATACAGTTTATGCTATAAACGGCCCAACTACTGTTATTACCTATAAAACGTCAGTTTTAGGCAGTAGTTTAAATAGCCGTATCAACGGATCAATACTTATAGACAACAATACCGGGGTTATTTTAAAACGATATTCACAGAGCGTTTCAACCGGATATGAAATGGTTAACGGTATAGTTTATACTGCTACCCGCCGCACCGCTGTTACCGAAATATGTAATAAGAAATAGTGGGCGTGATATAAGGTTATTGTAATAATAACCGAAGTAAGCTGACGGAGAAGTTTTGCATAGTATATACGCAAGCTTTGTTGCTATCCCGGGGGAGTTCCGCATTTTAAAGCTGTTTGTTGTTGCATTTCCAAACACGCAACCATTTTGGGATTTTTCTTTTTTTCTTCCCCGTTTTATCAGGAGTTTATACGCATTATATCAATCAGGTATTTCTACGCTTGAATCGCGTGCCCGCGGCTGCTAATTTTACATTGAAAATGATACCCGGGAATTTCATTTTTTGGCAATTGAACCTAATGTAGTTTACAGTTTATCAAAAAAAACTGATCAACACAACTTGTGTAACAGGATATGTCTGTATGCATATGCTTAGGATTTAATGGCTTAAAAAGGTGGAATTCAGCTACCACTTAAAAAAACGGGTCTACCTGTAAAGGCAAATATTGCAGGGGCGAAACCGAAAAGCCAAACGAGTAGGAAAAAATACATCTAAAATCATGGCAACAATTAATGTTTTAATCGCAGTAGATGCAGCAAAATTAGCTTCACAAGTAGCAGACGGCAGCCTTTCAGCAGGCACAGCAGGATCACCAACAAACCTGGGATCTTATGGTACATCAGATGTTTATGTAGCAATGATTGCTCCAAACAGCTACGTTAGCAATAGTACCCAGGGCGATTCAGAGTTACAGATCAGCGCCAACAGCGGTGACACCGTTGAATGGGCTATTACCTCATTTGATAATAATTTTGATCAAACCCCATATTTGTATGGCGGCTCATTTAATCCTTCGACAGCTATTAACCTGCCACTATCTTACGCATGTGGCCAGGCTTACTCTTACCTTGCTTTAGGCAATCCGCCGGTAAATACACCAACGCAATTTATTAACCAGGTGAGCACTGTTTCAGGAACAATTATTCAGCTTAAGGTTAAAATTCAATATACCTTATCGTTTGTGCTGGTTAACAACTCAAATGGCCAGATTATTGGATACTTTAGCTGGGATCCGTTTATTAACGTTAACTAATTCATGGTTATCGTATAAATCAATCAGCTATAAACTTTCAATAAAAAGGCCGCTGCAAATCTTGTAGCGGCCTTTTGCTATGCCAATCATCCCAAACTTTAACAGGTATTTTACTTCACTTTAACTTTATCATATCCTTTATGATTTTTGTGCTGCAATTGATGTTCATCAAGTATTTATACAGGTTCATGTAAAATACTTTAGCAGGGGGCGCTGTTTGTGTTTTTTAGTGCTGTAATTCATTAAAACACAAAAAACAACGTTATGAAGAATCACTTTCATGCTGATGAAAACTCCAGCCACGATGCGGGCAATGATGGGATTGACCGCCGTGGTTTTCTTGAATGTATGGCCTGGGCAGGTACCGGTGTACTTTGGATGATGACCGGAGGCGTACTTAAATCATACGGCATGAGCCAGATGATTGACAGGGCAACCGGAGGACTTAAAAAGGGACTGATAGTGCCTAAATCTGATTTTAGTTTTGTACAGATCAGCGATAGCCATATCGGGTTTAACAAAGCTGCTAATCCCGATGTTGTTGGTACGCTTAATGCTGCTATCGCTAAAATAAATAGTATGCCCAACGCGCCGGCGTTTGTATTGCATACCGGCGACCTCTCGCACCTGGCACAGGCGGATGAGTTTGATACCCTCGAACAATCATTAAAAAGTGTGAAAACCGAAAAAATATTTTATGTGCCCGGCGAACATGATGTAACCGATAATGGCAAATTGTACCTTGAGCGTTACGGCAAAGGTACTTTAGGCGATGGCTGGTACAGTTTTGACTCGCATGGCGTACATTTTATTGGTTTAGTGAATGTAACCAATCATGTTGACGGAGGACTGGGTTACATTGGGCCGGCCCAGTTAAAATGGCTGGAGAACGATTTGAAACCCTTGTCAAATAGTAGGCCTATTGTAGTGTTTGCGCATATTCCGCTTTGGGCTATTTACCCGCAATGGGGTTGGGGTACTGATGATAGCGCCCAGGCTTTGGCACTGCTTAAACGGTTTGGATCGGTATCGGTGTTAAGCGGCCATATCCATCAAGCTATTCAAAAGGTGGAGGGGAACATCACTTTTCATACAGCTAACTCAACGGCATTCCCTCAGCCTGCACCAGGCAGCGCACCTTCGCCCGGACCGATGAAGGTTCCGGCCGAAAAGCTTCGTGGCTTTTTAGGGCTTACCAGTGTAAACTATGTTGAACATGATCATTCGCTTGCTATTACTGATACACCTTTAATAGAAGGCGAAAAAGTAACAGGGCAGAAACAATAAAGGCGGGGTGCGATATGAAAAGGATGTTGTTAATGCTGCTGATGGTTTGCCTGGTAAAAATAAGTAAAGCTCAGTATAAGCCTGTTGAGCAGGCATCGAACTTGAAATTTACAATTAAAAACCTGGGGTTTGGCGTTGATGGCAGGTTTAGTGGCTTTGATGGGATCATCAATTTCGATCCTCAAAATATAGCTAACTGCAGCTTTGATGTAACTATAAATGCATCAACAGTAAATACTGATAATAGCCTGCGCGATGAGCATTTGCGCGGAGAAAATTATTTTGACGTAAAGGATTATCCCAAAATTAGGTTGGTTTCGGGAAAAGTGGCCGGATTAAATAAAAGCGGAATGTACCAGCTAACGGGAGTACTGACCATAAAAGGTAAGGCAAAGCAGGTATCATTCCCTTTTTCGGCCACATCTGCTGCCGACGGTTATATTTTTAAAGGTGGCTTTAAAATAAACCGGAAGGATTTTGGGATAGGTGGCGCAAGCACAATTGCTGATGAACTTGAGGTTGAAATCAGTGTAATAGCAAGGAAAGGTTAGAGAAGTTATGAATGTTAAAATAAACAGAAAGATTTGCGTTATTGCGGTATTAGGTGCCTCGGTAACCTGTACCGAGGCAATAGCCAATAAACCCGAACCTGCACATTATCAAAACCTGAAGGTATTGCCAAAGGATATAAGTTCGCATGATCTGCAAAGTATTATGGCCGACGATTTTGAAGACGGCCTTGGTGTAACCTGCGGTTTTTGCCATGCCAATGCAAAGGACGGTCACGGGCTTGATTTTGTAAGCGATGCGAAGCCCGAAAAAGAGATAGCACGCCAAATGATGCGGATGACCATTGGGATCAACAAAAAGTATTTTAAGCTTAAACATATCAACATAGGCAACCCTGCACTGGTGATTTCCTGTACTACCTGTCATAAGGGGCAGGCATTTCCTGATGGTGCCGCGGGTAATAATTAATTGTAAATTGCTTTATAAATCAACCTATAACAACCTGATTAAATAATCCTGAAAATTGAAATTCAACAAAGTAGTATATCATATAGCATTTTGGCTGCTGGCGTACCTTTTCTGGATCTTTATTTTCAGGAACGGTACGCTGGTGTTAACTCATGCCATAACCATCCAGTTTTGTTACCTGGTGTTTATATCGGCAAATTATTACCTCAATACGCTTTATGCAATTCCGCATCTCCTCAATAAAAAGCAATATGTAAAGTTTGGTCTTGTTTTTTTAACCGGGATATTGATAACCGCCCTTTTAAGAGTGCCTGTATCGGCGTGGGTTGTTATTCATGTTTTTAAACTGAATATGCAGTTTAACGCGCTTTCCGTTTTTGCCGATTCATTTATTAATATCCTCTTTTGGGTGGTTTGTATTCTCGGCGCTCAAATGGTAATCGAAAAAATGCGTTCGCAGGTTTATATTGAACAGATTGAGAAGGAGCGGGCTACAAATGAACTTAACTTTTTAAGAGCGCAATTTAATCCTCATTTTTTGTTTAACTCCATTAATTCCATATACGGGCATATTGATAAAGCTAATAAGGATGCGCGGGATATGTTGCTGGTATTTTCAGAGATGCTGCGTTACCAGTTATATGAATGTAATGTTGAACAAATTGACCTGAACAAGGAGCTTAATTATATCCGTAATTACATCGCTATTCAAAAGGGAAGGATTGACGAAATGGTGGTGGTTAGTTTATGTGCGGATGATATTAAGGGGCAGATTTATGTGGCGCCCCTGTTATTTATAACGTTTGTAGAAAACGCCTTTAAGTATGTGGGATTTAATGAGAGCAGGATAAATAAGGTTGATATAAGCCTGAAGCAGGAAGGGGATAACCTGCAATTCAGGGTTTATAATACTAAGGATAGTTTTCCCGGTCGGGATGAGCACTCATCAGGCCTGGGAATTGCAAATACTAAACGGCGGCTTGAAATTCTTTATCCCCAAAAGCACCGGCTTGAGATAACCGATAGTGGCGATAGTTTTGAAATAAATTTAGTATTACTGGATATATGATACTTAAATGCCTTATTATAGATGATGAGCCTATAGCACGAAAACTGCTGCAGGAGTATATTGAGGAAACCGATTTTTTAGTATTATCAGGCACTGCCGAAAATCCGCTAAAAGCTACAGGCCTGATCAATAAACTGGATATCGACCTCATATTTCTGGATGTTAATATGCCTAAGATGAATGGCTTTCAATTCCTTCGTTCGGCGGTAAAATTGCCAATGGTGATCATGACAACGGCTTATGGGGAGTATGCACTTGAAGGATTTGAAATGGCGGTGGTTGATTACCTGGTAAAACCATTTTCGCTTGAGCGCTTTCTGAAAGCATCGCAAAAAGCATTGGAGTTAAAAACGTTAAGGGAAAAGGTATCGCCCGAAAAAAACGAAGCCGACCATTTTTATGTTAAGTGCGACGGCAAAATTGAAAGGGTGCTTTATGATGAGCTGGTTTATATAGAAGCTATGGCCAATTATGTAACACTGTATACTGTTCATAAAAGGCTAATCGTTTATCTCACCATTAAAGGTTTGCAGGAAAAACTACCTGCCGGTAAATTTATCCAGGTACATAAAAGCTATGTGGTTAATACAGGCATGATCAGCAATATTGAAGGTAATATGGTAAATATTAACGGCACCAAAATCAATATAGGCTTGAGCTTTCATGACGAAGTAATGGATAGGCTTTTAAAGGGCAGGTTTTTTAAGAGGTAAATTGCCTGCCCTTATCATATTAAAGCATTAATTATTTTTTAACCCGATTTGGTGGTTGCTGTAATCGGTTAAGTATTCGTTGCTGAGAAAAAAGTCGAGACTGAAAATGGTGCGGTAATCGCCTGTGTTATTTGGATTTTGCACTTCTGTAAGGTTACCGGTGCTTGATGTTGTATACGTGTAAACAAAACCCTTGTTGGTAGTTATAGTTACTGTTGAGTTTGCAGGAAGGTCGCCTACAGAGGTGGTTGCCAGTCTGTCTTCAATAACGGTAGTTGACGGGGTTCCGGTATCAAACAGGATCTGTCCGGAAATCGTGTTGCCATTATATGCGATAGTTGCCGGTATATTGGGTGAATATCCGCCGCTGCTTGAATATGAAAGCGGGTGCATGATAAATCCCGACGAAGAAAGGTCGCTGTTACTTAGGCCGATGGTTAATAGGTTGGTTACATAAGTGCCGCTGGTAGAGAACATGCTTTTGTTTAATGTAGCCAGTTTAAACCCGCTTGTAAGGTTGTTACCTGTGTCAAACGCTCTTAATGGACTTTGAATCAGGCTGGTTACATAGCTGTTACCCGGACCAACACCAAAAACATCGCTGGCATGGGCCGGTAATTTGGCGCCGGTTTCGTCAATTATTTTGTAATATAAAAAGAACGGCACTCTTTTTAATGCAAGGTTGCCCTGGGCATCGCCTATAGTGATGTTGGCATAGGCCAAATTACCATATTCTTTGGTGGAGCTTAGTTGGTCGCCGAAGCTTATGGTTCCCTTGGTACTGGTTACTGTTATGCCGTTTACCACTACCGAATCTCCGGTAACCTGGATACCCGACGAGGTGATCATTGATGCCGGCAGGATATCTGTGGCATCAAGCGTCATGCCCGATGAGCCGGTATCAAATACAGTATAATAGGTCACAGCTTTTGTACCCACCTGTGTAATTGGTAAAAAAATCCGTTTGTTTACGCCGTTAGCATATTCATATAAACCAAGCGTAACCGGATTTATTTGTGTTTGAGGCGTTGTTTTCTCCTTTTTACAGGCGAAAAAAGCAAAAGCTATTAAAAAGCAGCCAATAATTTTGGATGTGAACAGTAAATGTTTTGTAGTCATATATATCCGTTATAAACCCGGGTGGTAATAATTACGATAAAATAACAGTTTTAGTTGGCAATAAAAATAAGATAACAATTTTATAAGCCAGGTTAATGAATCGATAAAACAGGATATTGAACCGATTAATTATCCGGACATATAAACGGATTGAGAACGCCGCTATTGTTTTGCGCTTAAAGTAAATGATTGGTTTCTTTGATGATATCCATTACAAAGGTGCTTTTGGAATGGCCTATACCTTTTACCTCGCTTAATTTGTTTACAAAAAAGGAATGGTAACTATCCATGCTTTCAGATACAATTTTTAGCATAAAATCAAAATCGCCTGATATATTGTAACATTCTATCACCTCATCAAACTCCAGCACGGCATTAATAAAATCGGCTCCTGCTTTACGGCTGTGTTCGCGCAGGGTTACCATACAAATAACCATAATGCGCTTGTTCAACATCCGCTTATCTAAAATCGCTGTGTAGTTTTTAATAACCCCGGCCTTTTCAAGGCGTTTAAGGCGCTCGTGCGTGGGCGTTGGGCTCAGGTTTATTTTAACAGCAATCTCCCTAACAGTAAGCTTGGCGTTCCGTTCAATCAGCCGTAATATTTCATAATCCTTTTCGTCAAGATGGATAATTGTTTTTTCTTGTTCTGTTTGAAGTGCCATATTGATAGGTTGACTGAATGCTTGTTCTGTAAATTGGTGTTAAATTGAAATTATGTTCCAAAATTATAATAAATAGTGTTATTAATTTCTATTGATATAGTTTTGAAAGGACAAAATTTATAATTATGTCATTGAAAAAGAACAATATCCTCATTATAGCCTCCATGGCCATATTTGTGGAAGCACTGGATATCGCCATTATTAACCTCACTATTCCGGCAATTCAAAAGCAGTTTTTGGTAAGTAATGATCAGGTGCAATGGCTGCAAACACTTTATGTATTGTTATATGGCGGTTTCCTGATCATAGGCGGTAAACTGTCTGACGTTATGGGGTCAAAAAGGATCTTCATCGCCGGCGCTGCATTGTTTCTGTTAACCTCATTAGGAGCAGGTTTGGCAGGCACTTTTGCGTTTCTTAGTTTATCAAGGGCCATACAAGGTTTGGCGGCGGCTTTGATCATGCCGTCGGCACTTTCCATAGTAACCCATACTTTCACCGAAGAACGGGAGAGGAGCAAAGCCATCGGGATCTTTAGCTCATTTGCGGCAGTAGGCTCAGGAAGCGGACTTTCCATAGGAGGTATCATCAGCACTTATATGGGCTGGCATTGGGTGTTTTTGATCAATGTGCCAATTTTAGCTTTTATCATGATTGCAGGCTGGTTTTACCTGGCTAATGATACCCCCGAACAAAAACAACCATCTCCCGATCTGTTTTCGGGTATTGTGTTGGTGCTTGGCTTGCTGATGCTTAGCTATGGTGTACATCAGCTTGCAGATATTAAACAGCAATACGCTGTAATTATGCTTTGTGCTGCGGGTGTAATAGTTTGTACAAGGTTGCTGCACGTTCGTTTAACAAGTCGTGCAAACCCACTCATCGATCTGTTGGTTTTTAAGGTACCATCAGTTATTACAGCAAATGGCGTATTTATTTTATTGGGTGCCTTTTTTACGGGTTACCTGTTTATAATATCCCAACTGCTGCAAAAGGATATGCACTATAGCGCGGCCAAAGCCGGTTTACTGCTTGTCCCTTTTAGCCTGTTATCGGCCATTGTAGCTAAGTTTATGCTGCCGGGCATCATGAAGCGCCTTACAACCGAACAAACCGGCTTGCTCGGTATGACCTGCATGTTAACCGGCGGGCTGGTTTTAATTTGCGCAGTGTTTGCAGGCCATTCTCTCCCTTTATTGCTCTTATCCGCCGCATTTATATCCGGACTGGGTATGACCATCTGTTTTACAAGCTTATCGGTATTGGCTGTAAAAGGTATCCCCAAACAACACTACGGATTGGCCTCAAGTCTTGGTACCACAACCTACTTTTTAGGTGCCGGTGTAGGCTTATCTATACTCACGCTGTTTATGCAAAACGGTAAGGACGAAGCTTCAGTAAGCGCCTTATCTCTTATTATCCTGAGTGGTTATGCTTTGATTGGTTTGCTATGGCTGGTTATTTACTTAGTAAATTCAACTGCCAAAAACACGCACATATCATTAAGTAAATCACAAAGACTCCCTGATGTTTTTTAATTGATGGATGTGTTTTTGGGTATGGTAGCAAATAAGATACAGCCACTCCAATCGGGTAAGTTCACCAAAAAAGGGCACTACCAGGTCGGTGCAAATAGCGTAAAGATCTTTGGAGTTAATGACATCTCTGACCTGTATTATAACGCTTGCTAATGATTCGATAACATCAGATTTGTTGTGAGGCCCGTCTGACGGCCAGATCTCCGGTGCGGATTTGAATTTTGCTTCAAAGTCAAGAAACAGATCTTTAATCATTTTTACCTTTTCGGCCGGGTCTCGTTCGGCCGGTTTTGTTGCCCCGTTAAGTACCGGAATCAGTTGTGCTGCTGATTTAAAAACATGTTCGGCAACCTGCCCCGCAGACCAGCTGCCGGCAGATAAGGAGATATTAATTTGCTGCTCATTAAATAAAGCAAAGGTTGATAACAGGTTACCGGCAGTATCTTCAAATACTGCCAGTAAATTAATGCGTGCATCGGTTTGATGGGTGGTGGTTTGATTTTGCATGACGTTTTAAAAATTGATTTATACAAATCTCCGCCCAAAATCAAAGTTTAAACCTTGGCGTTTGTGCCATAATTAGGGTGGTTTTGCGCCATGGTAAAATGAGGGCTTAACTTTTCTTTTCGCCCAATGAAAACCAATTGCCCGAATCATCCTTAAATAAGGCTTCAAAGCCGTAAAACTCTTTGGTGGGGGCTTTACTAAACTCAACGCCTTTAGCTTTCAATTCTTCATAAGTGGCTATAAGGTCGTTGCATTCAAAAACGCCGAACCCAAAAGTGCCGCGTTGCACCAGCCCGCGCATTTGTTGCGCTGATTGTGCATCGAACATCATGCCCTCGCTTATAGCCATTAATGCTATTTCCAGTTCGGGCTGTTCGGGCGGACAAACAGTAAGCCAGCGCATTCCGGGCCCCATGGCCGCATCCGTGTTTACTGTAAAGCCTAATTTGTTTACATAAAAATCACAAGCGCTGTCCTGATCAAGTACAAACACGCTTACGTGGTTTAATTTGGTTATCATCTGTGTTTATTTTGATAGCCTGAAGGTCGGTATCAAAACAGGTTATTCCTTATTGAAAATTGCGATTTTGCAGCCATTCCTTTTCCTGTGCAAAACAACCCGGTATAAATTTGAGCGGCGATTGCTGCATAGCTGCCTGTCGTTTAAGTTGTGTCTGTTGGTAATTTGCCGGCGAACAGGATGTAACCCTCTTAAATAAAGCCGAGAACGAACTAACGCTGTCAAAACCTACCGCATAACAAACATCGGCAACGGCAATACCTTTTTTCAATAATAACCGGGCATTTTCAACCCGAACCTTGATAAGATACTGATGCGGCGTTTTTCCATAGATGTGTTTAAACTGCCTTATGAAGTGATATTTTGAAAAGTATGCTTCGTCGGCAATATCGTTCAGGTCAATGGCTTCATGATAATTTTTATCAATAAACAACTTAGCCTGTACAAGCCTGCGGTAAAGATATATTTTGGGTAATTGACCGGCCATTTCAGGGATAAATATCGGCTTATTATTTCAGAAATATGTTACCTGTTAAAATTGAATAATTGAGCATACTCATTCTTCTTTCCCGTAACAAGGTCGCGGATAATTTCGGCGGCAATTACACTAAAAGTGATGCCATTGCCCCCAAAGCCAAGTGCGAAATAAGTATTGGGCCTTTCGGGGATACTACCAATATAGGGTAAGCCGTCTTTAGTACTTGCAAAAGCCCCAGCCCAGCTAAAATCTGTTTTTAAAGGGATGTGGGGCATTTTCTTAACAAATGCTTCCTGTAACATTACAGCCTTGCGCTTAATAACCGATGGGGGCGTATGCGGGTGATGGAATGGATCGTCCCGACCACCAACCAGGATCCGGTTTTCGCTTACCGCTCTAAAATACATATAAGGCACGGCAGTTTCCCAAATCAGGCTGTCTTTATACCAAAAATGAACGTCGGGCAATGGCTCTGAAACCAGTGCATAGGTTGAGTTAATTTCGGCTACCTTTTTGGGTACGTATTTCAGGCTTTCATAACCGCAGGCAATAACCATTTTTTTTGCTTGGATAGCTAAGCCATTGTCGGTATTAAGGGTAATCCCCTGCCTGTTGTGTTCGATGGTTTTAATCCCCGTGTTATCATAAACCTTGTGCCCAGCTTCGCCAAAGCTTTTAAGCAGGGCGTGGGTAAGTAAATAGGCATCAACTTCTCCGCCATCGGCCGAAAAAATTGCACCTGAAGACGTAAAGCCGAACTTTTGCCTGATCTCGTTCTCCACAAGCCATTGTACTTCAAATCCATGTTTTTTACGCAGTTCATATTCCTGCATCAGGTTGGCTGTATGTGTTTTAAAACTGGCATGCTGCAGGCTTGGCTTCAAGCTAAAGTCAAAAGCAGGTTTTAATGATTTGCACAAGTCGGCAATGTCATAAATGGCTTTGCGGCAAAGTTGATAGCTTTTTACGGCATTAGCTTCGCCAATCAGGTTTTTTAAAGTGGTAAGAGGCGTATCAATTTCATATTGTAAAAAAGCGGTGCTGGCGGCGGTACTGCCCATGCCAACATGCCGCTGATCAAAAACGGCCACACTTAAACCCGAATTACGGAGATGCTAGGCTGTTAATGCCGCGCTGATACCACAGCCCATAATAGCTACATCCAGCTTCAGGTTTTTTTGAAGAGAAGGGTAGGAGGCAACTATGCCGTTTTTCATTAACCAATAAGGCTGTTGTTCATATAAATTCATGAATTTCGACAGATGTAACAGAACAACATGAAATCTATCTTTAAGTTTTGGGCATGAGATCAGATGTAATAACGGATTGTTCAGCGCCTGGAAAAATCACGAAGAGTTTATTTTAAGGCAATATTTTGTTAATGAGTAAATTATATGCTGAGGTGAAAAATCTTTCAAAAAAAATTTTGCAACTTGATTTAAAATCCTACTTTTGCACACCCAATCAGAAAGACGGGATGTAGCGTAGCCCGGTATCGCGCCACATTTGGGATGTGGAGGCCGCAGGTTCGAATCCTGCCATCCCGACAAAAGCGATACCACGTATCAAAAACCCTCTAAATTGAAAGTTTAGAGGGTTTTATTTTCCTGATTGGCAGAATCATAATACCCGGCGAAAGCCAAACGGGATGTAGCGTAGCCCGGTATCGCGCCACATTTGGGATGTGGAGGCCGCAGGTTCGAATCCTGCCATCCCGACTACCGGTAATAAAAAGCCTTGACGAAAGTCAGGGTTTTTTTTGTTTTATGAAATCTTTATTTTGCCGCGTTTACTGAATGATAATCTCTCCAAAGCCATTCCAATGCTTCCGGAAGCGTTTGTTTTTTAACGTTATTATCCACATGGCGGGCGTTTCGGGCAAAAACAAACTGGTATTGATAATTTTTAGCAGCGAGCTCTTTAGCCATATTTTCGTTTGCAAGCACCCAATCATGCATGCCATCGCGCATAACGTTTGGATTAAAAAGGTCCTGGTCGCCAACCTCCAGCCAAATCCTTAATGGTTTTGGTCGGCTTCTTGCAATCAGGTGTTGATGAAATTCCCAGGCGCCATGCGGCGTTTCCGGGTTATAGGGCCATTGCTGGTTGATATAGGTACCTGAATAGGTGAGCACCCGGTGATACCATTCCTGATGGAACCAGGCCATGATCAACGCGCATGATCCGCCAGAGCTGCCACCCATGGCAGCGCGGCCATCCGGGTCTTTTGTTAATTTTACCAGGCATTTGCTTTCAACAAGCGGCAACACTTCGCTTTCAACAAATTCGGCATACCTGCCGTTCATCGTATCATATTCAAGCCCCCGCTGGCTTCCCTGCGCGTCGCCGCCACCATTACCGATTGATATAGCGATCATCGGCGGTACTTTTCCTTCGGCAATAAGATTGTTTAAGACGGTAAAGAGCAAATCGTCCGGGCCGTCGGCACCGATGATAAACGGTGCTTCGGTGCCTGGGATATACTGCTTAGGAACGTATACGGTTACCTGGCGGGTATACGGGGCAGGGTGGCTTGTTGTAACGATCAGTTTAACAGGATTAGCCGGATCTGGTGTTCCGAAGGTGTTGGGCTCCCTGGCAATGCCAGGATAGATTTTACTTTCCTTCGAATTCATGGTAATCCGGTATATCGTACCCTGCGGAGCGTTGGTTTGTACCATTGATTGCGGCAACGGATTATGCGTAGGGCCGATTATAAAATTGCCATTTACATTAGGAGAAGGGTTGGCTCCATCCGGCAGTTCCGTAGCGGTAACATACCCGGGGGTATGCGGGTCTCGAACCGGAATCTGGGCTATGACTGGGTTTGCACACCAAATTGTGCAAAATAATATACCCAACACCCAGGGGCGATTGTATATTTTAATTAGCCTCATTTTGGGTTGATTTATGGAAGTGATTATTTAGGATACGTTTAAAATTAAAATTTGCAACCGGATATTGCGAATTAACTTACTGATTTACTTTCTGTAAAGGCGACAAAAGCTGTACTTGAGCAATAATGTTACATGTAACAGCAGATGGGCGTATAAAAAAGCCCGATGCAAATTGTACCGGGCTCGTCAATATAGTTTAGTTGTTTGTTATTGGTTATTAGTGATTAATGGTTATCAGCTGTTTGTTTTCAAATGATTTTACGGAATGTGTTGGGGGAGCTGCAAGCATTCCGTTCATGATCTGCTGCTTTATATAGGTCGAATACTTTATAGCTCCTTTATAATTTAAATGGCCGAAATCTGCAAATTCATCATTCTTTAGCGGAAAGTTATTGAAGTCGAGAAACTTTATATCACTAAAATAGCGTTGGCGGATCAATGAAAACTCAGCCTCGTTACTTCGGTATTCATATAGAGGGTGCTGGGGGCTCCTGATCAGGAAGACGTTTTTGTGCATGCCGGTACAATAATCTATTATCTTCCTGAGGTATTGAATATTAGTTGTTGAGATAGTGTTTTCATTGGGGGAGGCTTTCTTGTTTTGGCCTGCAGGATTAGTTGAGGGTAAGGGTTTGGTGCCTTCTATTTTAAAATAGCCTCCGGTTTTTCCGGTATAATTATAGTTAAATGAAAGGGCCTTGATGAGGTTGCTGCGGGCAGCTATGCCTATACAATTCATAAAGTATTTTGAATTGTGCCGGGCCAGCAATTTAAAATCGGATACTCCCATAAACGGTGCGTATTGCGGAAACATGTTCGACATATAAGTATATCCCCATGTCCAGTCGTCCATCTTGGGATCAATCTGATTGTTTGAAAATTCAATTAAAACGGTTGTTACCTGCGGGTTTTGCGATAGGTATTTTTTTACTTTTTGAAAGGTATAAAAATAAGATTCGGCCGAATGAGAAAGATTGGTAAGCTTAGGTATAAGCGTATCGTCATAAGCACACTCAGAATGCGAATGACCGAAGATGACAATGGTGTTGCCTTTTTTTATGCTGAACTTTGAAAACTTACTTACCATGTAGCCCGGAATTAAGGCTATTACCAATACGAGCAAGCAGCCCACCAGGGCAAATGTTAGGGTCTTGATTAAAAAGCGGTGCATGGCTTAAAATTGAAAATAAATAAACTGCTGCTCTTTACCTGTAAATAAAAATATCACCACGATTAGCGTGTAATAAAATGCCAACCTGTACCCCCGCTTCCTTAGCCAGGTTAATTTTTCAATGGCATATTGGTTTTCCCGGCCCTGCCACTCCACTATGATAAAAGTGATAATAAGGAGGATAACCTCAAACAATTGCTCTTTGCTGACATCCAATTGAGGTACCGAGAAAAGTGATTTTGAAAAGATGCCACCAATGTATTTAAACGCCTGTGTAACGCTGTCGGCCCTGAAAAAGATCCATGCAAAAATCACCTGTGTAAAGGTGAGTACCATTTGCATAAACTCACGGGGTGTTGGTAAAGCATTGCCTTTAGCTACAATTTCGAGGTGATTACGGTTGGTTTTTAACAGGATTGCGGGGAGGATGAACAGGGCGTTTAGCAGTCCCCAAATGATGAAAGTCCAGTTTGCCCCATGCCAGAAGCCACTAACGAGGAAAATGATCAGGGTGTTGCGTATCTTGAGCCAGGTCCCGGTTTTGCTGCCTCCAAGCGGGATATACAGATAATCCCTAAACCATGATGAGAGTGAGATATGCCACCGGCGCCAAAACTCGGCTATATCCCGCGAAAAATAGGGGAACGCAAAGTTTCTAAGCAAGTCAAATCCAAAAAGCCTGGCAATGCCCAGGGCCATGTCGGAGTAGCCTGAAAAATCGCAGTAGATCTGAAATGCGAAAAATATGGCGCCTAAAACCAGCGTACTTCCCGAATAATGAGCGCTGTTGGCAAATATCAGGTTGGCGTAGTCGGCACATTGATCGGCTATGACAGCTTTTTTAAACAGGCCCCAAAGCATTTGCCTCAGGCCGTTAATGGCTTCCTGGTAATTAAATTTCCTTGCTGCTTTTACCTGGGGTAACAGGTGTGTGGCCCGTTCAATTGGCCCTGCTACCAACAGTGGAAAAAAGCTTACGAATAGCGAATAGTCGATAAAATTTCGCTCGGCTTTAATACGGCCTTTATAAACATCAATTACGTATGACAATCCATGGAAGGTGTAAAAAGAAATACCAACAGGCAGGATGACATTTAGTGTAAACGGGCTTAAATGAATGCCGATATCTGCGCATACGGCGGCGATTGATGATGCGAAGAAGTTGTAATATTTAAAAACGCCTAAGAATCCCAGATTTACAGATATGCTTAACCAAAGCCAAAAGGTTTTGAGCTTCTGATTTTTTGCCTGGTACATTTTCAGCCCGGTAAAATAATCCAGCAGGGTTGAAAATATCAGCAAAAACAAAAAACGCCAATCCCAGCAAGCGTAGAAGAAATAGCTTGCCGCCATCAGCAATAAGTTTTGCTGTTGCAGTTTCCGGTTAAATACAAACCAATAAAGCGCAAAAACTACGATCAGGAATATTCCGAACCCAAACGAATTGAAAAGCATGGCATATAAAATTATAGGAACAGCTAAAACAGGTTGATTGAGGTTGTTTTTTAGGTGTGGAGGCAGGGAATAGGTAGATGTAAAAAAAAGACAATAAGAAAGTCAATCGCCGTTGGTAGCAATCAACTTATAATGGCATTAAAGGATTGAGTACAGGATTTTAATCGATAATAAATAATTTTTTATACCCGGATTACGTTACTCGGGTTTTAATGTATTTTCATTACGCAACGCTTCATTGAATTTTTCAAGCAGTTTGATATACTTGTCCATCCAATAATAAATAGCATCAAGAGGAGCATCTTTTGCCTCATGGGCTTCAATATCTTTTTCAGCGTTGGGAGAGTTAAATCTCAATGCAAATTCATTTGGAAACTCTTTCGAAAAATCATGTTCTATGACAATTCCTATCTGACAAATGATGTCAAAGCTAAGCCTTTTGGTATTGAACCAATTGTACAAGGTTCGTCTGCTTACATTGAGCTTCCGGGCGATTTCACTTATCCCCATATGGTCGCGTCTAACAATTCGCTCTACGATTTTACCAAAATGTAAATCTTGAGTGTCATTAATACCAATTGATCTTTGATCATTATTGATATATGAGCTAATAGGGTAATAAACTTTGCTGTGCATAAGATTAGATTGAAATTAGGTTGTCAACTTTTAATTGGTTAGCATATATTAAATTTAGGTTGTATAGTAAATTGCAGGTACTCACGGTGCCTAAGGTTCAAATAATCGGTTTGGCTTTTAATCATGAATTTCAGATTTAGGTTGTTCATTGGTATTAATATTCCTTACCTTTTTCTATTCAGATAAACAAAAAGTAAATTTTTTGAAATCTTTGTTCTATTGTTTACTTAATAAAAATATGTATACTTCTTTTTTAATTCAACCTATAAAAGGTCAAATTATACCTGTAAAGGGTGGTAATTAATAGTTTTCTAAGAAAAATTCGATCTCTTCAGATTTTTATTTGTCCATTTTGTTCATTTTTTTGTGAGCGATAGTTAAGTTATTAAACCTTTGCCCATTCAATATAGTATCATTTTAACGGGGTTTCATTTGGGTAAATTTACTTTCAAAATAAGATAATTTTACAACTATTCGCTATCAAGACGAATCTCTTCGTAAGATGTTAGAATGTTGATAAGTTTTTTTTGCAGAGCAGGAAATTTTGAAAATTAAAAATATTCCGCCCGGCGAATTTTAATAAATAAAACGTTTTTTTTATTAAACTGGGGTGATGTCAAAAAGTATGCCTGATAGCTTTTTGCATTTATTGTTTTGAAGTTCGGGGTAACCAATTATTCTTATTCGTTTTAAATTGCCGCCGGCAGTTATCACTTCGACTTCAATATCAAATGGGTTTCCGTATTTTAATGAGTTTCTCAGCGCCTTTTTTACTATAACCCGATTTTTGCCTTCCTTCACAAATTTCCAAACAGCCTTCATATTTGGTATAAAATGGTCCGGCAGTTCAAAGATGTTTTGTATAACCTTGTCCCATTGTGTGGTATGAGTAAGCATATCCCGGGTCCAGGTGCCAATTTTTGAAATGGTATCGGCTTTTTTCAGAAGCTTTGCCGCTCGTTCATTCTCCTTTTCAATTGCTTTGATTTTGGATATATCTTCGGTATGTACGCATAAGCCGCCAACTTCTCCTGATGGGGTAAACCATGGATAGATATTCCATTTCAGCCAGCAGCGGATACCATTGTTCTTTTTCAATAATAGGCCATCACATTGATATATATTGCCTTTCAAGCAATGAAGGTGCAGCTTTTCGCATTTCTTTTTTGTGGATGGCAATATTTCGTATACGCTTTTATCAATAAAATTTGTGTTTTGGAGATTATATTCGGTTATCCAGCTTTTTGAAGCAGCAATAAACTGCATCTGGCTGTTAAACATGGCTATAGTAATAGGAGCCTCTTCAATCAGTGTTTTATAGTGACTGATGTTTTCTTTTTGAGACTGTTCAGTCTCCTGAATTGCTGATTTTTCTTCTAGATATTTATGGTAACATGCTGAAAAGTTTGACGGATTGGAAAAATTTAGCATCACCGCCATTTGATTTTTATTGCAGCGCTTTTCCCTGATATATCTGTCGGCTATTTCCATCTGCAGATACCGGTAATAGGAAAAAATAGTTCTTCCAAAACTTTGCTTAAAATCTCTTTTTAATTTCGATTCGGATACAAAATGTTTTTTTGAAAGTGCCGAAATGCTTGGAAACCCGGTGAACAAGTTTTCATTTAATGTTTTAGCAACATTTTCAAGTAACTGGTCGTTCTGTGTTACAAACTCCGGCAGTTCTTCAATACGTGTTTCATCATCAGCTGATTTGGAGTTTAGCGGGCTGATATCAGCCATATGTGCGTAAAATCCCTTTACATCGCCATTAATATAGTCGGGGTGGTAGGTAACCCGTACATTTTTCGCTTTGCCCGAATATAAATGGATCACCTGGTCAAAAACCTGTATTTTACCTGCCAGGGCACCATTAATATGTGGGAGTTGAACATCAAATAAGGTACCTAAAATATCTGAAAGATGAGATTTATTGATCATTTGATCTGGTGTTATACCAAACCAATCGGCCGTAGCTTTATTGGCATATCTGCAAATCAGGTTTTTATCCCAATAAGCAAGCATAGCCTCTGTGTGCTCCGACACATTGAATGCTATTTCAAAAAAATTAGAATTCAAATCAAAGGACATAAGATTCCCTCTTAAAAAATATTACTCATCAGCTTTACCCATCTTAAGGCGGATGAGTTTTTAGGTTATAATTTTCTTAAATCTGCAAATTATTATTGACAAGATATGAGATAGGTCATATAAATATTACAAAAAATCAGTTGGCCATCTGTTTATCAATCAATTTTATATCAAGCTTTTCATATTGCGAATTATTGCTGATATAATCTGGCAGTATGCTTTTCATTTTAGATACCACTAAATCAACCTCATTATGAAGGTTAAGTTCCAACAGATCTGTTATTAAATTGTTGATTTTAGTGTAGCTAACAGGGATGTTTTTTGAGATCTTAATGTCTTTATTGTAAGTTGGTATTACCTCCTCTTCGGCGTTTAGCAGCTCTTCGTACAATTTTTCGCCGGGACGCAATCCTGTATAAACAATCTGTATATCTTTTCCCGGAACAAGGCCGGCCATTTTAATCATATTGGCCGCCAGGTCGGCAATTTTTACAGGTTCGCCCATGTCGAACAAAAATATTTCGCCACCCTTGCCCATCACCTCTGCCTCGAGCACCAGTTGTACCGCTTCGGGGATTGTCATAAAATACCTAGTGATATCGGGATGGGTAACGGTAACAGGGCCTCCTTTTTCAATTTGAGCTTTAAAACGGGGTATTACAGAACCGTTTGAGCCCAGAACATTACCAAAGCGGGTTGTGATAAACCGGGTTTGACTACCTTTTAACGGATCGGAGTTAAAAAAATGTTCTTCAAACAACAGGTTATTTAGCGATTGGATATACATTTCGGCAATGCGCTTTGACGCGCCCATAATATTTGTTGGGCGCACTGCTTTGTCTGTTGATATCATCACAAATTTTTCAACATTAAATTCAATCGAGATATCGGCCAGGTTTTTTGTACCCCATACATTGGTTAAAATCGCCTCAGTTGGATTGTTTTCCATCATGGGCACATGCTTGTAGGCAGCTGCGTGAAATACAATTTGAGGCTTGTATAAGTTAAATAGCGTTTTTATACGTCCGGAGTTTTGAATGTCAGCAATAAACACCCGTGTACGGTTGCCGTACAACCCGTCTTCAATTTCCATTTGTATATCGTGCAGCGGGGTTTCGGCCCTGTCACATAACACAACAAATTCCGGGTTGTACATCAGCACCTGCCTAACCAGCTCTGAACCTATTGAACCTGCGGCGCCTGTAATTAAAATCCTTTTGCCCTTAATTTCATCTAAAATATGTTCATTACAGATCTGTATGGGTTTGCGCTCAAGCAGGTCTTCTATTTTTAAGTCTTTAAACTGATTGGGGTTCGGTTTACCATTTATCCACTGATCAGATGACGGCACAACAATTACTTTTATACCAAGCTCAATGCATTTTTCAACTGCCTTTCTTTTTCCGTCGATTTTTATATCCTCAGATGTTATCAGCATCGATTTAATATCAAAGCGGCTTTTTAACAGGTCAATTGATTTAATAGGATAAACCCGCGTTTGTTCAATGCACTTTGCTATCCTGTCAATCCCGGTGTCAATAAAGCCCTGAACATTGAGCATAAATCCTTTTTGTGCTTCAAGCGCATTTTTAATGAGGATGGAAGGTTCGTTAGAGCCATAGATCAGCACATTCTCTTTTTCAACTTTATAGCTTGTTGCCTCGATGTATTTAAAAACATCCTTGATAATAATACGCATGCACATCAGCATAGAAGAGGTGATGAAAAAGTTGATCAATAGTACATCCACCAATCCTTTAACATCTATTTTTAGATAGAAAGCAAAGAACATATGATAAAATAGCAGGAACGTAACGTTACTTGCCAGTACAGTTATTAAAATCCGCATCATATCCCGCGTGTTGGAATAGCGTATAATGCAGGTATGGATTTTCATGATCATAAAAATCAACACTGCGTTAACGCAGTAAAACATCATGTAATAAAGACTGATGGGATCAAACTGAAGCCGGTTTTTAAAATATAGTGATGTCCATAATGATAACAAAACTACCATCAGGTCAATTACCAGGATTAACCATCTTGAATGGAATTTATCCTGGAACAACAAATTTTTGAGGTATATCATAACTGGTTTATTTAGGTATTCGTCTTAAGCGTATCTGTACAGCGGGAAAAAATCCACTTCGGCATTTTCTTCGATGCCCTTATCCTGTAAAAGCTTTTGATATATTTCGGGATTGGCAATATATCTCCACGTTTTAAAATCAAGATGAAGGTCGGAGAAGGCACATTTCCAGTCAAAGAGCTTGTCGTTCTTAAAACCAAGGCCGCCGCCCAGGTTGTAATATTTCATGCCTTTTTCTCTGCCAATCTGCGTTATGGAATCGGCCAGGAATTTGGTTGGGCTATGATGTAAATATTCTGCACGGGCACCTACTAAATGGGCTTGAATAATGCCGTTTGTAAAGGCTATTATAGTGCTTGCAATTGCGATATCATTATAGTAAACAGTTAATAGGCGGGCTTCATATTCAGAAGTGTTTAATATTTCTGAAAAGTATTTTTCATTAAACAGGTAGTAACTGCTGGCGCCTACACGTTTCATGTTTTCGGTGTAAATTTCAACAAAAGTGTTTAAGCCGGCGGCATTGGTTTCATCCTCTACTCTAAACCCTCTTTTCCAGGCGTGCTTAATAGCGTCCATGGTTGATTGCCTGTACTTTTTACGCTGCTCTTCAAGAGTAAGTGACAAATCAAATACAACAGTTTTACCGTTTTCGTGAACTCCTCCAAATTTCTCTAATAATTTTTGCTGCTTATAAAAAGGATGCAACCTTACAAAAACAGATACATACTTTTCATTTACCAGGAAATTACTGAAAGCAGTTTTAAAATTTTCCATCAGCGCTTCATCTATCTCATCAATTTTTTGGTTTGAAAAAGGGCCTGAAAATCCATATACACAGGTGAGGTCGCTATAATCAGATCCAGGAATTTTTCGCTGCAGCAATGGGAAACCTATGTAAGTGCCAGCTTCCTCGTATACAAAAAGAACAGGATCACCGGCTGTTTCAAGTGAATGGTAATGCCACGTATGATAAAAATCATATTCGGCAGAATTACCCACGTAGGAAATCCATTCCTCTTTATTGAGAAGGGTAAAAATCTTAATCATTGAATTAAAGTTTAGGAGATAGAAAATTATGCCTCTTGATTTTGAAGGCAAACAAATTTACTTTTAGTGATGCTCATCATGATCAGGTCGTTTTTCTTACCTGTAATTTCAAACCCTGCCTTTTCATAAACGGTAATAGCTGCAATGTTTGCCGGGTGAACTTTTAAGTAAATTTCCTCCAGTTCTTTGATCAAAAATCCGTACCGTATCATTTGTACTGTAGCCTGGTAACCGATGCCTTTACCCCAGTAAAGCTTGTTGCCAATAAACAGGTGTAACTCGGCATCACGATCAGTAATATCCAGTAACTGGATGTTGCCTATGTATGTATTCAATTCTTTAACGCAGATGGCAAATCTGAGCTGGTCGGTCCTGGCGAGTTTTTCACGCAACCAGGCTGTTTCAATTTCTGAACTGATGTAATGTGTGGGTTTGTAGCCGGTGTATACCCATATTAGCGGGTCATTGCGCCATGCGTAAGATGTGGACGCATCTTCTATTACAAGGGGGCGTATGTAAACTGAAATGGTCATAAAAAAAGTCTTAACGTATTTAACATATTAAACATATCCTGAAGATCATACCGCTGATCTATTGGTAATGGCACCAGGCATTGGGCCAGGTAGTTTTCGTTGGTGTTTTTTTTGGTCCATTTAAATACATTTGGCCAGTAGGTTGCAACGTATATTTTTTTCTGTATCAAATGGACCTTCAGATGTCGGTCGTTAGTTAAAAAAGGGTAAACCATCGGCACAGTATGTTCATCTGTGGCATCAAACTTAAGCAGGTTAAATTCGGCGAGGTGCTTATGTAAAAAATTGAAATTTCGTTGCCGCACAAATACACATTCGTTGTAGTTGATGCTTGAGAGTATTTTACGGGTTAGCAGAGACATTGACCTGATCTCGTTGTTTTCAAGGTCTTTATTGTTGTTCATGTAGTCGGAATATCCGGCTTCTATACCCGAGTCTATACTTTTTATCAGGTGCGAAAACCGGTGAACCGAAGTGTCTACGGGGAGTTTTTTAGCTAACTTTCTTTTAATGCTTAAATAAGCGCCGTCCGGAACCCCAAAAAACTTGCGGCATGAGTAAAATGTATCAACACCGGCAAGGGGCTCTGAAAAAAAGGCCTGCGAGTTGTCAATGATGAGGTTTTTGATTTTGCCGCTGAGCTCTGATACTTTTGCTTGTTTTATACCAAAATAATTGGTGTATAAAAAGCAGGCATCATGCTCGATATCAAAATCAATAACAGGATCTAACTGCCGGTCAACGTGATAAAACTGGTATTGTACGCCTGTTCGTGTAATTGGCTCAAGCAGCACATCGCAAGTGAAATAAGGTATATAGATTTTGTGGTATTTTTTTTGTATCAGTATGTACTCTAACGCATTGCGCCCTGTGTTTAAATGAACCAAATCGGGGTAATATTCGTTCCCTTTGGGCAGTTCCAGCTCTAAATACCCGCCTATGGGTTTTAAAGCGGCTTTATTTTTTTGCATGACCGTAAATTGAAGGTGAAAAATAAAGTTGTTATCCCTGGTCGCTTTTATACATTCTTAAATGAATGGGCTGATAATATTCATCCAGGTTTTCTGGAATACGCGAATTGTAACCCAATACCTGCCGCTGATCAGCACTAAGCCTATCAATAAAGTCGTATCCTAATACCCTTGGATAATCCATTTGTGGTTTAATAAATGGGCGTGTAAAACCCAGCGTTAATGCGCGGCGTTGCTTGATAGTTTTATTTTCGCCGGCAGCATGCCAGATGTTTGAGTCGAAAAGAATAATACTGCCTTTGGGTGTTACCGCTCTGTCTGCCTGTTCGTAAAAATAAGTTTCGTTGGGTTTGATGTCTGTTTTATGAGATCCGGACAGGAAATAAGTAGCACCGTTTTCTGCAGTAAAATCATCAAGGGTAACTATCATTTGTACCAGTAATTTGGTGTCGCCCATAAAGGTTCGTACATCGCGGTGCATGTTACTTACGTATGGATGTTGCTGCTGCGTGTGTATTACAGCATTAAAGCCATTCAGTATATAATTTCCGCTCAAAAAATAAGCTATCTCATCGGCGCAATACATTTTCTCGATAAACGGCAGGCTGAAATTGTCTTTTTCAACAAGATGGTGAAGCGTGCCGGCCATGTTAGCACTTATCCCGTTTTTTTCCTGTATGGCTCGTCGTTTAACGTACGCTTCCTTTAAGTCCTCGTTAATAGTTGCAACAAAATCGCTGTCTAAGGCATTTTCAAAAATAACCCATCCATAATCACGCATGGCAACGCGAAAATCTTCAAAATGCCCGTTTCCGTAATTAAGTATATTTCTCATGTATCGTATTATTGGTTTCGGCTAATTAATTCAGGTCCATTATCTGCATCATCCTGGCGTTTACTTTGTGTACGTCAAATTTTTCCTTTGCCAGGGCCAAGCCGTTCTGTCCGAAGCTGCTGATAGCCTGGTTATTGGTTATGAAGTACTCCATTTTGTTCACGAGTTCGGCCGTGTTTTTTACCGGTATTAAAAATCCATTGCTGTTAGGCGATGTTTCAACAGTTTCCCGGCAACCAACAGAATCGCAGGTGATGATGGCGCGCCCCATCGCCATGGCTTCGAGCAAACATCGTGGAACCCCTTCCCGGTAATATGAAGGCAGCACAACAACAGATGAGCCGCTTATATATGGCCTTACATCATCAACAGCTCCCAGGTAATTGATCACACTCCTGTGTTTTATCTCCGCAAACAAGTCGGGGTGAATGGCATCAACATTATCGTCATAAGCCCCGATAAGCTTGAAGGTTACCTGCGGATGCTTCAGGAACAGGATTTGCGCTGCTTCGAAATATTCGCGGATGCCCTTGGCATTGATAAGCCTGGATACCATAATAAAGCTTATATTATTCGTATCTGGTTGAGTAGGAGTATAATGGCTTAAGTCGACACCCGAACCATTCACAACAGCTGTTTGATGCTTTGCCGATATGATCTTAAAATCAAGCAGCGTTTGAACATCATCCTTGTTTTGAAAAATAACAGATAAACCCGGCCTGTTTCTGAGACTGAACTTAAGCAGCATGCGGGTAATTTTGCTTGTTAAGGAAGTATTGCCGGCCACAAAAGTGTAACCAAGGCCCGATAGCATAGGGGTTATTGTTTTTACACCGCCCAATTTGGCTGCAATTGTTCCGTATACTACAGGTTTAAGTGTATAGGGGAAAAAAACGTCGGGCTTTAGCTGCTTAATAAGCCGGTAAAGCCTTAAGGCATATTTAAGATCCGATAAAACAGATACATTGCTGCCATTGAGGTTATTTTCAAATACAACTATGTTTAACAATGCAAGCTTTGCACGCTGATCTGGCGGTATTGTTGGGGTAAAAACATACACTGTATGATCTTTCCGCATCAGTTCAACTAATTTGCCTCTAAAGTCGATAAGAGATTTGGCTGAATCGCAGGCAATCAGCACTTTTTTGCTTGTCATAACAATACAATAAGCAATGTTTGTAAGCGAGTATCGAATTGGTAAGGTTAACCCTGTTCAAATGGTACTACATCAAATAAAAAAGGCATTTTAATGAACAAGAACCGGTTCGGGCATAATATTATAGTACATTTTATACCACGCAATAAACCGCTCAACTCCTTCAGGTACAGAAACCTGTGGTTTGTAGCTAAGCATTTCATCTAAATTTGAAACATCAGCGCAGGTTTCCGCCACGTCACCATCTTGCATCGGCATCAATGTTTTAATTGCAGTTTTGTTTACCTGTTTCTCAATTTCGGTAACAAAATCAAGAAGGTTTACAGGTGCGCCTCTGCCTATATTAAACAGCCTGAATGGCGCAGACGAAGTAGCGGGGTCGGGGTTTTTGGCATTCCACAGATAGTTACGCTCTGCCGGTTTATCAATGGTGTGTATAATGCCTTCAACAATGTCATCAACATATGTAAAATCGCGCAGCATATTGCCGTTGTTGAACACCTGGATAGGTTTGCCTTCCAAAATTGCTTTGGTGAAAATAAATAAAGCCATATCCGGCCGGCCCCATGGTCCATAAACGGTAAAAAAACGCAAACCTGTAGTACGCAGATTAAATAGATGACTGTACGTGTGGGCCATCATTTCGTTAGCTTTTTTTGATGCTGCGTATAACGAAACCGGATGGTCGGCGATTTCATGTTCGCTGAAAGGCATTTTTTTATTTAAACCATAAACGCTTGACGAGCTGGCGTAAACAAGATGATCGATGCTAAAATGCCGGCAGCACTCAAGGATATTTAAAAAGCCTTTGATATTAGAGTCGATATAAACTTCGGGGTGGGTAAGGCTATAACGTACGCCTGCCTGAGCAGCCAGGTTGCAAACAGCATCGAATTTATGAGCACGAAAGTGTTGTTCAAGATTCTCTTTGTCTGTTATATCCAGTTTTATGAATGTATAGTTAGGATACCTGGTGCTCACAACCGGTTTGTTATACGCAATTTCTGACACTTTGATGCCTGCGTCCTGTAGCCGTGCGTGCTTTAGCTTTACATCGTAATAATCATTTATATTATCAATGCCTACAACGGTGTCGCCCCGTGTTAATAGTTTTTGGGTTAAATGATAGCCGATAAATCCCGCAGTGCCGGTGATTAAAATTTTCATAAATAAGTGAAATTAGGTTTAAATGAAGCCTTATGAAAAGGCGGTTGATTAACTGGTTAAATAGTAGCGCGAACGCTTAGGCAGGGTTAGGTAGATGCCTGCACAAAAAAGAATCAGAATAGAAGCTGGAATGGTAGGTAGATGTAATGAAATTTATCTGAGTAGAGACTGTACCAAATTGCGAGAGTTTGAGCGTGTGACCAGATAAATTTTACTTCATGGTATAAGTGTACTTTCTCCCATTTGTAAGCGGGTCACTATTGTCTGACGTTGAGAAGTACAGTGTGTTTCCCCAGTGGCTAAATTGTCCAAGCCCAAATGCCCTGATATCGTGGTGGACAGAGTGGGCCGGCCCCAGTTCAACACCATTTTCAAACAACCTGAGCTTTGAAACTGTTGGAGAGGTGTTTGAATCACCAATTTCGGGTAGATCGTAGCCAATTTTGTAGCAAAAACCACTGTCAACTCTCAACCCTATCAAACTTATTGTTTTGATGGTTTCATCTTGTGGTTGTGGTGTAACAGTGGGAGTGGTAGGCGTAGTTGGCGTTGGCTGCTCAGCTTTTTTACAGCTGCTAAAGGCAGCTACCATAGCTGCGGTTGTTATAATAGGCAACACAACATTTCGGATGGTTTTAATAATTGTTTTCATAAAATTTATTTTTAGTTAGTTAAAGTTGTTGCGCTACTTGTATAGGTGGGGGCCGGTTTATACCAGTGCATTCAGTATTGATTTGATGAAAATTTCGGGGGTGCGATCTTCTACATATCGCATTATTAGGTTTTTGTTATGTTTTTTGGTGTTAAGTGCATTGTTGATGGCCGTTGTTAACGAGTTGACGTTATCAGCTTCGGCAAGGTAAATGCCAGGGATCTCATCGATGCCTCCTGCGCAGTTGGTGCTGATCACAACAGGGTTCAGGATCATCATTTGCAGCAACACGTTCGGAAAACCTTCTTTTATTGATGATACCACACAGGCTTTTGCATGTTTAAAATAAGGCATTGGGTTAGCTATCCACCCTTTTAATATTACCCTGTCATTTAATTTTAATTCACTGATTAAATTTTCAAGAGCTATTTGCTCCGGGCCTTCGCCAAATATGAACAGCTTCAGATTGGGGCGGGATGATTTGATTTCATCAAAAGCCATGATTAGCAGGTCAAACCCCTTTTCTGGTATCAGCCGTCCGGCTGCACAAATAAACTCGGCTCTGTTATCAGCTACGGGCAATGCTGCTTCTGCTTTTATTAAGTTTTGTTCAATATCAATAGGGTTTTTCTGAATGATAACCTTTTGTCCGTCAATGTAAGGGAGGTGCTGAACAAAGGCATCGCGCATGCTGCAGGTTTGACATACTACTAAATTTACACCAGGGTAGCCAAGCCAGTATGCGATCTTGTAACTCATTTTCTTTAAACCACTGTACCTGGTTAAAACAGATGAGCATTCCCTTACTATAAGTTTTGATTTTAAATATCCAATTCGTTTTAAAAACCCCAGGTAAGCATTTAAGTAAGGGTGTGTACTAAAAATAATATGATCTGTACGGTATGGGCTTAAGCTCTTTATCAACCCGGAAAAGCCGCTTGATATGCTTCCGTTGCTCACATATTCAACGTGCAGGTCATCCGGTATGTTTAAGCCACCGCTGTTCACCTTTTTTAAAAATAGCAGGCCGGCATTACTGGCATGGGCCGCTTGCAGCAATATATTTTCTGCTCCGTTTGCCTTATCGGTAATCGAAACAAACAGTAATTTCGGTTTGATATTCTGCATTTAGTTAGGTTTATTTAGGTTCTTTAGCTTCCTGAATACTTTTTTAAAAGGTCCCATCGCGCTAAATACTTTACGTTTCCCGTCAACAACCAGTAAACCACTTTCAAAATTTATGGTATGCAAGCCTTCATCATAAGGTGCCTGCGGTAGTAATTCAAAAGCAGTATGATATTCAAAATCTGTTTCGGTTATGGTGGTTATTTCATTGATCATTACCGAGCCGCCGTAACATCTTTTGGGGTTTTGGCTTGGCATGTAAAGTTTTTGCCCAACTATGAACAACCTGCCGGCCGACCGGCTTACGTTTGAAGCCACCCTTATAGGGTTTTGTTTATGTGCCTTGAATGGCGAGTCGAGATTGTCGGCATAAAATAAATACAATACCCCGTGCTGACCTGATACACTTGTAAAAAGCCAGTATTTGTTGTTGTACCGTATAATAGAGCTGTCAACAAACGACTGACCTTCCAGCAACACCCTGATTTTTTCAAATTTATATGGGTTGTTCATATCTATTTGATAAAGTGCAACTTGCTTGGCCGATCCTGTTTCAGGGATGCAATACAACTGGTCGTTATCGGTGAACATATAAGGATAGGAGAGGTGGATATCATTTTCCATGATGCCATTTACTTTTTTCTTGTTTTTAAAATGCATGTCATCAGTCATCATGATTTCTCCTCTGCCCTTCCAAAAATTAAGCTCTTCATAATAGAGATGTACACGGCCGTTGATATTTGCTGTAAAAGGGTCTGCGGCATAATCTGCTGTATCTTCTGTCAACCAGTTGATTTTTCCATTTAGTTGCTTAGTGAGAATAAGGTTTTCCGGAGATTGTGATATGTAACCTATGTTCCATTTATCATAACAGAATAGTTTATGAATCATTGAATTAAGTGCAGAGAGAAAATCTTTCATAGTCGGAATACTTTTTTTAGAAGTGACAAGAATGTGAGTGATATAGGTACATAGTCGGTTTCTTGCAGCAGGCTTCCACCAAAACTATCTTTGAATTTGTTGATCTTTAAAAGTTCTGTATCTGAAGTATTGTAAGCATAACCGCCCAGGTCATATATTTTGAAGCCAAGCCGTTTAAAAAAGCAGATATCTTCAAAATGCAGCAACCGGTTTGCCCTGCCTGTAACAGCCCTTAACTGGCTGTCGTTTTCATTTCTGAACAGGGAAGCTGAATGTAAGAGCCTCACTCTCTGCGATGAATTATCGCGAATGTAAGCATGCATAACAACATCCTGATTCTGATAAACCGCCTTGGTGATAAACAGGTGCGGCTTGTATTTATAAAACTCTTTATTAATTTTTTTCAGGCCCTTGGTAATTGCAAACGCATTATAAAAGTCAATGAACGGTTTGATACCGGTGCCCATTACGGTTGATACGCCATCTTTAATAGCCCTGCGTATTTCGTAAGATGTGTTTTTATCAAAATTAGCTTCAATGGAAGGTACCGGCGCACTGATGTCAATTACTTTGGTAAAAAAATCCTCTTTGCGGTATCCCGGAACAGCTTCACTGCTTTTACTTTGCTTATAGTATTTTAACAGGCAACCCCATAAATTGGGTTTAGCAGCAAACCACACAACTGTATACGGAACTATACGCATAGCCCTGTTGTTAATCTGGATCATAAGGTTTAGAATATTTTAAGCTACCTGGTATGTTGAAATTGGTTTTGAATGCTGATTTTTTAGCCATTGTGTAAACACCAGCAGTTTCCAGATCTGCGTTGCCCGGTTCCATTTGCCGCTCATATGTTCGTTAATCATGGCAAATGATTTTTGTACGTTGATACCAGGAATGTTCTTTAGCTCGCTTATTGAAAGATGATCCATTACATGATCTTTCAGCTCGTTTTTAAACCAATGGTTGAGCGGCATTGTAAAGCCCGATTTTGGCCTGTCAAACAGCTGTGCCGGAGCATATTGATATAATATATCTTTCAAAATCCTTTTTTGAATACCGTATTTAAATTTGTAGCTGTCGGGTAGGTTTTGAGCAAATGCAACTACGCGGTGATCCATAAGCGGTGCCCTTGCTTCTAAAGAAAAGGCCATTGTACCGCGGTCAACCTTGGTGTTTATATCACCATTTAAATATGTTTTGGTATCAAAAGCCGACAGCTTTTGAAGCATGCTGGTTGACTTTGACGACCAGATATCCATGAACGGAACCTGCAGGCCGATGTTGGGATTTTCGAGCCAGGAGTACTCAAGGCCACCCAGCATAAGTCCGTAAAGTGATTTGATCTCCGGGTTGCAGATCCCTAACGCAATCAGCTTGTGGCGATAGTTAGGAGAGATACTTATTATATCGGCTATTTTTTTACGTACTGCCAGGGGACATTTAAACAGCTGATCAACCATGGTAAACCATTTGTATCGGCTGTACCCTAAAAAGCTTTCATCTCCGCCATCTCCGCTTAAAACTACAGTAACGTGTTTTTTAGTGTATTTGCTTAACAGCAGGGACGGAATGGCGCTTGAATCGGCAAATGGTTCGTCGTAGTAGCGTCCGAAGTTCTCAATCAGTTCAAGTCCCTCTTCTTTATTACATTCAATTGTGTGATGATCTGTTTTTAAATGATCGGCAATTTTTTGTGCAAAAACGCTTTCATCAAAGCCCTTCTCCCTGAATTTTATACAGAATGTTTTTACGTTTTTATAGTTTTTTGACGCCATTGCGGCAACCAGCGATGAGTCGATGCCTCCCGAAAGATATACCCCCAGGGGCACGTCGGCATGCATACGGATGTCAACTGCATTGGTAATCAGCCGGGTTAAATCGGCCTGTGCTTCCTGGTATGATCCTTCATAGCGTTCGGCATGGTTTAAATCCAGCTCCCAGTATTTTTTTGTCCTGAAATTGCCGGTGTTGCAATCAAAACAAAATGAATGCCCGGCCTCAAGTTTTTTGATTTCGTTCCAGGCCGATTTGGGTTCAGGAACATATCCCCATATAAAGTATTCATTAATTGCCTGTTCATTGATAGTTACATCCCTGCCTAAACATATTTGTGAAGGTTGACTGGCAAATTCAAAATCAAAACCATTGTGTGCGTAATAAAATGGTTTTTTGCCAAGCCTGTCGCGGGCGCCAAAAAGTTGGAGGGTGCGTGTGTCAAAAATTACAAAGGCAAACATGCCGTTGAAATGGTTGACACAGTTTTCGCCATATTCAAGAAAGGCCGCTGTAATTACTTCCGTATCCGAATCGGTAAAAAACCGGTAACCTAAGGCTGTTAATTTTACCCGTAGGGTTTTATAGTTATAGATTTCGCCGTTAAATACAATTTTAAGGTGACTGTAAGTTAATGGCTGATCTGAGCGGTGGTCCAGATCAACAATAGCCAGCCGGTTATGACCTAATGTAACCGGACCGATGCGCTCAAAGCCTGAATAATCCGGGCCCCTGAAATCGGCCCTCGCCAGTTTTTGAGATACGATATCATCCTCATATCTCACTGTTGATCCGTATATGCCGCACATACAAAAAAGGTAATAGGTTAGTGGTTTTGTTTAATTAGCGAGCAGGGTTTCATACTCCATGCCTATTTTATCGAGCCCAAAGCGTTCAATAATATCGGCTTTGATATGGGGGTGCTGCCAGGTTTGATTGCATGCCCTGATAATTTGCCGCCGCAGTGTACACAAATCATTTTGCTCGGCTATAAAGCCGTTAAAGCCTTCTCTTATCAGTTCGTTAACCCCGCCAACTCTGAACGTAACTACCGGAACACCTACCGATAATGATTCGAGCACTACGTTAGGGAAGCCTTCGGTAAAAGAGCTTAAAACCAGCAAGTCGTGCTTTGAAATAACATCGGTAACGTTTTTGATCTCGCCTATAAATTTCACGCGTTCGCTGAGACCGATATTTTGCACTTCTGCTTTTAAGGTATTCATCAGCGGGCCATCGCCGGCTATAGTTAAAACATAGTCCTGAGGCAGCGCTTTCATAACTTCCAACAGGCGAAATAATCCTTTCTCTTTAATAAGGCGATTAACAGCGATAAGCCTCTTTAATCCGGAAGTCTGATTTTGAGGTTTTATTATGCTTGTTATAATAACCGGGTTATGAATAACAATAAGCCTGTTGAGGTTGATGTTATAAAGCCTGGCTAAGGCTTGCTTCATTTCTTCCGACTGGCAAACTATTGAGTTAAAGCGTACAAACAAAAACCTTGAAAAGTAATTGTAAAAGCGTGCTTTAAATCCATAAAACTGCATCATTTGCTGCGGATTGTTAGATGCCCTAGCTATTAAATTAGGCACCTTAACAAACATGGATACAAGTGCTACCAGGATGTTGATATGATCAGTAGTTGAAAAAACTGCGTATGGTTTTTCGTCTTTCAGCAGTTTTCGGAGTTTAAAAAATGAGTGCGAAGCTTTTATTGTTTTCAGATCTACAAACCTGATGCCTGCTATTTCTGTAGAGAAACTGCATTCGTTTCCGTTTAAAAGAACTACAACTACCTCATAATCGGGTTTGTTGAAATATTGAGATAACAGCCAATAAACCCGCTCAGAACCACCTGCGCCAAGCGAACTAAGAACAAGGAAAATCTTCTTTCTCATTATAAATAAAAGATTAGGATCAAGTTTAAGCGGCAACTAATTCTTCCTGCACTGGTTCGGTGTGTTTTACCGGGTCTTTTAGCCTGTTGTAGTGTAACACTGCGAAATAAATAAATATAGTAGGGCCATCTACGCTCATCAGCCATCCGTTATGTGACAGCGCGTTTAATGAAATTGCTATAAAAGTGAAAAATATAGCTACGTAAATTGCGTTGCTTTTTTGCTTTACGTTTTTTATAGTTTGCCAAAACAGGCGAACGGTTTTGTAATATATAGCCCATAACAGCCCTATCCCCAAAAACGGGCCAAGTACGGTCACAAACATCAGGTAGGCATTGTGTGATGATAAGCCGAACGTGAACAAGGGGTTTCGGTAAGTTACCTCATCCCAGGTTTTGCCGTAAAATATAAGGCCGAAAGGATAGTCGGCAAATATTTTAAGGTTTTCGGCAGCCATATCGGCCCTGTTAAAATCGTTAGCCTCTTTTGCCTGGTTTTTTGACAGGATATTGTTTTTATTATCGGTGTTGTCTTTTAACACATATGTGTACAAACCAAAGCATATGATTACTGTTGCAGCAACCAGAAAAACAGCTTTGTAGCGATAGTAAATAAACAGGAAGAGTGTTACACCTGCGCCAAAGCTTATAAATGCCGACCTGTTCATGCCAAGGTAAATACAGGCAACGCAGGCTGCTAAAACTAAAACCCTTATTATAAGGTACTGCCCGGTGGTACATGAGGCGATAAAGGCAAAGGTAGTAATGGCCACAACCTGGTATCCGAAGTTGAATTGCGTTACTGCCAGGCCTGCAGGGCTTTGTTTAACCGGCTCGCCCAATAGCATGCCCCTGATCGGGTCAATGGTAGCTGCCATGCTGTGATCCAGTATCATGATGATCATGGAACACATGAGCAGGAAAAAGAACATCAATATTGAAGCATAATAGCGTGATCTGCTTGCGCCTACAAAGTAGTTAAAGTATAACGAACAAGGTATGATAGTAAGGATTATAGCAAAAAATGTAATGTAATTACTCATCCCTACTACCTGATATAGAAAAACCCCGGTTATAAAAACCATCATCTCGTTGTAATAGCCAAAATCCAGCAATGGCTTTTGCACAAAAAACAGCAGCATGCAAAAAATTACAGGTGCAGGAATCCTCAAAGTATCTGTCATGAAAATGTTAAAAGCAAGTGTGTACAGATAAAAGAGCATTAAACTATAAAAGAGGCACTTTTTAAGCAACATAATAAATTTGTGCTATTGGAAAATCCGTTTTATTGTAGATAGTATAATTTTCAGGTCCATTAAAATATCCTGGTTGTCAATGTACTCGAGGTTTTTGCTGATCTTTGACGGAACTATCACCCTGATATACATATCTTCAGGATCGTCGCTGCCGGCCAGGATATCATTTTCATCGAAGTATTTGATAGATGCCCAGTCTGTTACTCCTGGTTTAACACTTAGCACCCTTAGCTGAGTGGGTGTATAAAGGTTCACATACTTCCGAACTTCGGGGCGGGGTCCAACAAAGCTCATGTCGCCTATCAACACATTCAGTAATTGCGGCAGTTCGTCGAGTTTATATTTCCTGAGCCAGTAACCAACGCCGGTGATC
The DNA here is from genome assembly GCF_047324315.1 of Mucilaginibacter sp. Mucisp86. Taxonomy (NCBI): domain Bacteria; kingdom Pseudomonadati; phylum Bacteroidota; class Sphingobacteriia; order Sphingobacteriales; family Sphingobacteriaceae; genus Mucilaginibacter; species Mucilaginibacter sp. Mucisp86. The sequence goes on along the minus strand of NZ_CP168503.1, from coordinate 289,089 downwards.
CTGTAATCTTTACTGCCTATGGTTAATAATCCGGCCCTGTCGGAGTTTACATACATGGTCCGGAATTTGAAGAGTTCAAACTCATTTCCATCTTTTCCAACCCGCGCCTGTTTATAAAATGCGCTCCCCCTCGAATTAACTTTGATAGCTATGGCAATTAAAATAAATAGCGGCAGCAATATTATCAGCGCTATAAATGATAAACTAATATCAAAAAGCCTTTTGACCATAACTGTATTTTATAATTCAACTTTTGCAGGTTCTTTATAATCTTCCAATACAGCGTTAACGGAGTTTATCACAGTTGTAACTATGAAATCTATCTGCGCGTCAGTAAGCTGAGGATAGATGGGCAGCGAGATTTCATTTGCATAAAGCGCGTAAGCTGAGGGATACCGGGAAATCTCATAACCCAGATCTTTAAAAAGCGTAAGCATTGGCAGCGGGGTAAAGTGCACATTGGCCATAATTCCTTCACTCATAATGCTTTCAATTATCTGATCGCGTTGTGCTTCTGATATGCCTTTGATCCGCAGAGCAAACAGGTGGTATGATGATTCTCTTTGATCATTTTTTAATGGCGGTTCAATAAACCAGCCCATTGTTTTAAAGCTGTCACAATATATGGATGCAACACGTTTACGCATGGGGAGCAGCTTTGCGTCATAATTCCTGAGCTGGCCGAGGCCTATTGCCGCACAAATGTCGGGCATGTTGATTTTGAGGCCCATAAACAGGATATCGTATTTCCAACCGCCGCCGTTACTTTTGGTAAAGGCATCTTTGGTCTGCCCGTTAAGGGTATATAGTTTTAAATACCGGTGTTCCTCGGCCGGATCAAAGCAGGCCGGCAAATTGATACAAATGCAACCTCCTTCGGCCGTAGTGACGTTTTTTACTGCGTGAAAGGAATATATGGAAACATCACTATACTTTGCCGCAGGTAATTCATTTATGGTTGCACCAATAGAGTGTGCTGCATCGGCAATTAAAAGGATCCTGCCTAAAACCTTTTGTTTTGGGCTATCGGCAACAAATAGTTTTTTAATTTCCGGGTTATTGATGATCGCCTTTAGTTCTTCGTAATCGCATGGCCAGCCGGCTATATCAACAGCAATAATTGCTTTTGTTTTTGGGGTTATTGCCTTGATCACGGCTTCGGTTGAAATGCAGCAGTCATTATCTACATCAACAATAACCGGGGTAGCTCCGCAATGCAATACGCTTAAAGCGGTAGCGCAATAGGTGTATGCCGGGATAATAACCTCATCGCCTTCCTTTATCCCAAACCATTTCAGCATCAGGATAGCACCCGATGTCCATGAGTTTACACAAACAGCCGCATCCGAAGCTGTAAGCTGTTTCATTTGCTGTTCAAGCGCGGCTACTTTAGGGCCGGTGGTTATCCAGCCTGAGTTTAGTGTATCCATTACCTCATTTATAACAGTCTGGTCAATATAAGGTGGCGCAAAAGAAATTTTCATATCAGGTTTAAATAATGTTAGTTTCCGGCAGGGATCCGTTCCATAAAAGCAATTGCTTTTTGAGCGTAATCACGTGCTAATCGTTTATAAATGCAGTATTTTTCGGCAACGGCATCAGCCCATGTATAATTTGAAAAATCCAGGTTATCCAGTGACACAAAAAGGTGATGGTTCTTTTCTATAAAAGTTTCAAGTTCAGCAAAAGCCCTGGGAGGACAGGTTTCAGGATGATAGTTGAATGTCCAGGTGTATTTTGTTTTCTGTTCAACTTCTGATAATTGAACCGGTACCCAGTTAAAGCCAAATCTTACGTATGGTGATTTGAGCAGGCCATCACTTATTATTTTAATGTTGGTATATTCATGCAAAGCCAGTAATGTATTACGATCGAAGGTATGCGCCGGTGCGATAAAGACAGTTGGGTTAATATTTTCGCGCCTGAAAATTTGCGCAGCCTTTCTTATTTTTTCTTTTTGGGTTTCTAAGGGTAAGCCTGCAAATTCCGATCTGTTATTCATTTTCAGCAAACCCGAGTTGTGGTTGATGTAATAATGATCAAAACCGTGCATGCCTATCACATAATTTTTATCCTGAAGCTCGCGTACCAGTTGCCAGTAGTATGGGTTGAAGTTACCGCAAGCCTTTAGTTTAGGGTCTTTATTAGCCGGTATAACCGCTATGATTGGTTTGATACCATACCTGTCAAACAACGTAAAAAAACGTTCCCATTTTTGGAGGTTATTTGTGGGACACAAATCATCCAAACGAATTAAGTACTGTAGCATATGAACAGATTGATGGTTATAAAGCCGGTTGACCGCTTGTTAATGCTGCTGCTGCTTCAGTTACGGCAGCATGTTTTTTCATTAAAGTTTCCCATTCTCCCAATATTTTATCGGGATGGTTGGTCTGAGATATGATACGGGCCCGATTTCCAAGGTTGGTTTTTAACACTTCATCGCCGGCCAAACGCTGCATGGCGCCGGCTAAAGCGCTGATGGAAGCCCTGTTTACCAGGATCCCGTTTTCGCCGTTGATGATAATCTCTGAAGGGCCAAAATTACAGTCTACCGCTATAGATGGGCATCCAAAACTCATGGCCTCAACTAAAGCGTTGGGATATCCCTCATTTCGGGACGGTAAAACAAACATTTCGGCCTGGCTGTAATAATCCTGAAGGTTGTTCCTGCTGCCGGGTAACAGTACCCGTTCTCTTAAGCCAAGGTTAAAAATTTGGCAAACCAGGTTAGCACGTTCTTCGCCATCGCCAATGATAATAAGGTCAACATCAGTGAGGCCTGATTTTGCATAGGCTTCAATAAGGATGTCGAAGCCTTTCACATAAGCCAAACGGCCGACCCCTAAAATAAACCTCCGATGATGAACCTTCTGATCTGATGGCGGTTGGAAAATAGTAACGGCATTTGTTATACGTTCGATATTATGGAGTGCTTTAAAGTCTTTGTCTTTAAGCAGGCAATCCTCAACGCCTTTAGCGCTTACAACAACTGCTGCTGCCTTTTTATATAAGTTTAAAGCCAGTTGCTTATGCAGATAGTTAAAGCTGATAACGCTTCTATCGGGAGAGGTACGCTCTGAAACAATGTAAGGCACCCGGTTTAACCAACAGGTGATGCCGGCCCAAATATTGGCCGATGTGATGAATGATAACACACACACCGGTTTTAGAGTTCGCAACAACTTTATGAGTTTAAAAAAAGTTTCGGCGATGTGATAAATCCTGTAAACTAACCGGCTTCTCTGACGGTCGGTCAGGTAAAACACTTTAACATCATTGTCAATTTCATATGCCGGAACATCATTGTTTAAAGATATAAGTACCGACTGGAAGTTGTTTTTATTAAAGTAATTGGCAAGCGAAATGATAACTCTTTCTGCTCCTCCGCCTTTAAGCGAAGGAATAATGAAAAACAGAACGGGTTTTGAAAAGGGGGCGGCTTGTATTTTCATTTTGAGTGTTAAATGCTCTGTTAGTTAAAGCAGGTATTTTAGTGTATCGTATGCTTTGCGAAACCGTTTGTTTTGTAATTCAAATAGCAGATAGCGTTTTATATAAAGCAGCAGTAGCTTTTTTTTAGCGATTGCAGAGTATGTGAAATTTTTGATGATCAGGTTAAAATCGCTGATAACCATTTCCATGCGTGCTTTGGCGTTGATCATGCTCCATACACCCCCTTCATGCCTGCGGTAACAACTCATTACTTCGGGCATTACGTAAATTTTGCCCCCGGTATTATGGGTGGCCCAAAGTTTAAACATTTTATCGCCTGCAAAACATTCAAAAAACCAGGGTGTGGAAAACACCTGCGTTGTTTCAGGTATGTTGCGATAAACTACAGTTGCCGTTTTGGTTTCTTCCTGTTTTCCCGCCAGTAAATCAGCATAGGTATGTATTAGCGGCGTTGGGTTAGGATGAACATAAAGTGTTTTATTGCTGGTGTTTATTACTTTATGATAATGGCAGCATATAATGAATTCTGCATTGTTTTCTAAAAAATTAACCTGTTTTTGTAGTTTATATTCATTGGTCCAGTAATCGTCTCCCTCGCAAAGTGCTATATATTTACCCCTGCATTGCGCAAGGCAATTAATTAAGTTTTTATGCGTGCCCAGGTTGGTGGGGGAGGCTACAAGCTTTATTCTGCCGGGGCAGGTTTCTGCATAGAGCTTAATTATTGATTGAGTTTTATCTGTCGAGCAATCATCGCCGATAATGATCTCATATTTGAAGCTGGTTTTCTGCATCAAAAAGCTCTGGATGGCTTCGGCGATAAATTTTTCGTGGTTGTAAGTAATGCAGAGGATACTTACCATTATCTCTTCATCAATCATACTGATCCATTTACATTCACAGCTGTCACGTTTATTTCAGATTCGATTTTATCTGTAACCAGTGTGCCAAAATGTTTGGGTTTGAAATTACTGTCAAAGTTTTGAGCACGTAATAACAGTCTGCATATAAGATCGAGATCTGAGAGCGATAGCGTGTGATACAGCGGCAGGCAAACTACCCGCGAGGCTATGGAATCGCAAACAGGCATCGGTTGTTTTTTTACATATGGCAGCGATGACAGAGAAGGGTAAAAATACCGCCTGCAATAGATCTGCGCCAGCTCTAATTTTGCTTTACTTTGATGCATCAACGCCTCTGTTTGAAAAACTATAGGGAAATATGCATAATTGTAATCCTGTTCGTTTTCAAGTTTCTGGAACTGAACATCCAGGTTTTCCAGGCGCAGCAGATATTGCTCATACAAATACCTTCTTTTTTTAAGTATTTCGTCAACATGGCGCAGGTTACACAAACCCATTGCTGCATGAAACTCGCTGTTTTTTGCATTGATGCCTTCTTCAGAGAAGGTGTCAACCCCCGAGTATCCAAAGTTGCGCATCAGGGCCATAGTTTTCAATAATTCGGGATCCTGGGTAAATACTGCTCCGCCTTCAATAGTGTGGTATAATTTGGTTGAGTGGAAGCTGGTTACGCTGATATCGCCATATTCAAATACCGAGCGGTTTTTGTAAAAGGTACCAAAGCAGTGTGCCGCATCGTATATCACCCTAAGGTTATGTTTATCGGCAATGGCCTGTATGGCAGTTATATCGCAGGGGTTACCAAATACGTGTGTTGCCAGTATAGCTGATGTTCGTGGGGTGATTGCAGCCTCGATTTTTGTAGGATCGATGTTGAGGGTTCCGGGATCGATATCTACGAATACCGGTTCACAGCCCTGCCATACAACAGCGCTTGTGGTAGCAACAAATGAAAATGGTGTTGTGATAATTTCCCCGCTTAATTTAAGCGCTTTAATAGCCAGTTGCAATGCTATTGTACCATTTGTAACAAACAGCATATGGCTAACACCCAGGTATTGCTTTAATTTTAACTCAAGGGTATTTACAAGCGGGCCATTGTTGGTGAGCCATTGTCTTTCCCAGATACTTTTTACATAAGCTCTGAATTCCTTTTCGGCAGGGAGAAATGGTTTGGTTACGGGAATCATCGTTTTAGGATTAATTGGTTAAAATCTTTAATAGCAGAAAGCTTAATTAATAAACTGGCTCCGTAATAAACTACGGCAAATACTATGAGTAATATGCCAATTTGCATAGTAGGGATGAAAAAATCGTTGATCAGGAGCCTGTCAAGAAAATAACAGCACAGACCAATACCCCCGGCTAATGCCACTGTAGGTAAAATATCTTTTACCTGTTCGGTAACCGGGTAGTTAATTAAGCGTCCGCTGTAAATGGAATTGATGTAGTAGGCTATCACATTAAAAAACAACTGAAAGTATAACAAGCCATAGATCCCGAAGGGAATAAAACACAGGATCCCGACAACGCTCAAAACCTTTTTAATAACTTCTAATCTTAAAAACAAAGCGCTTTGCCCCATTACTTTCAGCACATTTAAGTTGTATGAGTGCAGGGGGTACATGATACCGCCTATGCATAATAGCTGGAAGATAGGGACGGCCGGTAACCACTTGTCTGTTAGTAAAATATGGAACAGTGGCTTGGCAATGATACACAGCATGATGAGTGCCGGAGCATTCCAGAATACTACCTGTTGCATGAGCCGTTTATAAACGTTTTTTAACTGTACCGGATCGTTTGATATTTCTGCGAACATAGGGTAGGTAACCTTATTTATAGCTGCGGAAATATTACTAATGGGCAGCTGGCTTATTGAATCGGCCCGACTGTAGTAGCCAAGCTGTGCTGCCGAAAAAAACTTACCTATGATGATCAGGTAAATGTTTTGATAAACTGTATCAATTAAACCCGACAGTGTCATTTTGTAGCCAAAGTGGATGTGTTTTTTAAAACAGGCCTTATCAAATATTAGTGCAGGTCGCCAGCTTGAAGTGATCCAGTGAATTGCTGTTGATAAAAAGGATGTACATAATCCCATCCAAACAAGGCTCCAAACACCGTATCCTGATTTTGCGAGTATAATGCCTAAGATGCCGCCGCCAATGGCTGAGGGGATTTGAATGTTGGTTTGTTTTTTAAATTTTAAGTCCTTGACCAACAGTGTACTTTGTACTCCAAAAAATGCGTTTATGATCAAAATTAAAGTATATACGCGCACTACCGAAGTTAATAACGGCTGATGATAAAAAGCTGCGATGAGCGGTGCTGTTAAAAATAACAATAGGTACAGGATGCTGCTGCCAATGATATTAAAATAGAATACGGTTGAGTAATCGCGCTGATTGGCATCGGTGGTGCGGATCAGGGAAGCTGTAAGGCCGCCATCCAAAAGACTGTTACCTACCGAAATAAAAAGCGACAGCATAGCCAACAAACCAAATTGCGAGGGCTCCAGGATCCGCGCCAAAAATATGGATATGCCAAAGCTTACTATCTTTGAGCTTAGTTGCTGCCACAGCGCCCATACTATGCCTGATACGGCTCTTTGTTTATAACTCATAGTTTTTAAAGCCGGGCGTTAACAACATCTTCAGGTAAAAAGGCCTTCAAATCGTACAATACAGCATTGGGTTTGCAAAGCGCTTTTACATTCATTTCTCTAAACTCCTCGTGGGCAACTGCAAGTAAAACCCCATCATAGGTGCGGGTTTTTGATTCTCCGTTTTCGCAGATGATGCCATATTCTTTTTTAGCATGCTCCGCGTTGGCCCAGGGGTCATGAATGTGTACTTTTACTTTATACTCCTTCAATCGTTTTACGATATCAATTACCCGGGTATTCCTAACATCGGGGCAGTTTTCTTTAAAGGTGAAGCCTAGTATCAGTACTTCGCTGTCGGTTATCGAAGTGCCGCGGCAAATCATTTGTTTAATAAACTGATCGGCAACATAGCTGCCCATTGAGTCGTTAATGCGGCGGCCGGCAAGTATAATTTCGGGGTGATAGCCTGCTTCCTGCGCTTTTTGTGCAAGATAATAAGGGTCAACGCCGATGCAGTGCCCGCCAACAAGACCCGGCCTGAAATTTAAAAAGTTCCATTTTGTACCTGCAGCTTCCAATACCTTGTGGGTATCGATGCCCAGCTTGTTAAAGATCATTGCCAGCTCGTTCACAAAAGCAATATTTATATCGCGCTGGGCATTTTCAATTACTTTGGCTGCTTCGGCAACTTTTATTGAATGGGCCTTAAATGTGCCGGCGGTTATAACTGACTGATAAAGCTTATCTATAGTTTCGGCAGCTTCAGGAGTTGAGCCGGAGGTTATTTTGCGGATCTTTGATACCGTATGCAATTTGTCGCCCGGATTGATCCTTTCAGGCGAGTAACCGGCAAAAAAATCAACATTATAAGTAAGACCTGATACTTTTTCCAAAATGGGCATGCATTCATCTTCCGTTACCCCTGGATATACGGTTGATTCGTATACCACAATATCGTCCCTTTTTAAAACCTTGCCTACTGCGCGGCTGGCATTTATTAGCGGAGAAAGGTCTGGGCGGTTGTTTTTATCAACCGGGGTAGGTACTGTTACAATGTAAATGCTGCACTGCCTCAGTTTCTCAAGCTCGTCGGTAACATATAAACCGGTTGCCGTTGTGCAAACAGGTGTAATTACCGCGTTCAATTGTTCGGAGTCGATCTCCAGGGTGTGGTCAATACCCAATTTGAGTTCATTAATGCGGTCCACATTAATATCATAGCCAATGACCTTGTATTTTTTTGCAAATTCAACTGCCAGGGGCAGGCCTACGTAACCAAGACCGATAATGCCTAATTTAGGTTGATAATTCTCAATTTTCATGATTTCCGCTAATGTTATGAACTGATAAGTTTTGGATTGAAATGCGTGTTACTAAAGCGCAATTGATGGTTTCAAAAACCATTAATACATTTTTGCCCTGTATCTGCAGCACCTTACCCATTTGATTTACAAGAGCGCCATCTTTTATTTTAACCGTATCGCCAACACTGAGATTTTGAAGGCTTATAATTTCCATGTCTTTGTAGCGTATGAGGTTTGTCCTGATCTCGTCTATCACATTATCCCTTACTATTGCAGGTTTGCCCATGTAGTAAACAAAACCTAATGCCCCCATAACGTAAAGTGCTCTTGATTGCTCATATGCATCAACATGAACAAATACATAGGAACTAAACAGCGGGACACTGACCTCCTTTTTCCTGTCCGACCATTGATTTACTATATCTCTGACCGGGCAATAACATTCAATGCCATTTTGCTTTAAAAGCTTGTCCACCTTTTTTTCCCATCGGGGCTTGGTGTAAATAACAAGCCATTTTTTTTCATGATAATTTGTCATGCGAAATTGCGGTGCTCTTAATTGGGTTTCCATAAAATGATAAAAGTTGGATCGGGGTGTTGACGGCCTGCTACAGCTTCGCCAACTCACTCACATCCTACAGAGTGATGATTGTGTTATGCAGAAGCGTATCAATTGAAATTATTGACCTGGCTGCCTGGTTTATAACTGCTGTAACCTGCGCCGGCTGTGGCTCCGCCAATCCAGTCACATTGGTTAGGCGGTGATAAAAAATAATTGAACTAATGGTTTATAATACTCGTCGGGTTTACCGGTTATTTGGTTTATAGTTGCAACTAACGTTGCCTGTGGCTCCGCCAATCCAGTCACATGGTTAGGCGGAAGATGAAAATAATTTGAACTAAAGGTTTACAATAATATTTAGCGGTTTTACCCGTTAATTTAAAACTTAAATAGTTGTTTTTACCCTGCCTGCGGCTTCGCCAATCCAGTCACACTGGTTATCTGCAAGTAAAAAATAATGGAACTAACGGTTTATATATCTCCGGTTTTACCCGGTTATTTGGTTCATAACAGTGGCAACTTAGGTTGCTTGCGGCTTCGCCAATCCAGTCACATGGAACAGCGGTATTCAAATAAAACAATCGAACTAATAGTTTATAATATTAGTCCCGGCTTTATGGCATGTAAAAATGAAAGCTATCAGCTGCCATAAGCCGATGCGTATCCGTAACCGCCGTAGGCATAGGCCTGCCGATTTTCTTTCTTCGCATCGTTAAACACTACCATAAGGTTATTTAATTTATCATTATCGTAAATATCCCTCAGGATACTTAATTGTTCGGTGTTGGTATAATTATAGCGTACAATATAAATGCTCAGTTCGGCGTATTTGGCCAGGCTAAAAGCGTCGGCTACGGCGCCAACAGGCGATGTATCAAGCACGATATAATCAAACTGGGTTTTGCACCAGCCAAAAAGCAGGTCGAGCCTTTTATCTGATAATAATTCGGCCGGATTAATCGCCTTGCTTCCGGCCCCCATTACAAAAAGGTTGTCGGCCTCGTTATAAGCCTGGATACATTCGGCCGGCGAATTGGTATTACCGGTAATAAAATCAGTAATGCCTTTGGTTTGCTCCATGTTAATATTCTTCAGCAAATCGGGTTTGCGAAGGTCAAACTCCATGATCAACACCTTTTTATTGAGCATTGCAAGGGTTAATCCCAGGTTAATACTGAAAAAAGTTTTTCCTTCGCCTTTCATAGACGATGTAACCAGCATGGTTTTATGTTGTGTTCCCTGGTTCAGGAAGCCGATATTGCTCCTGATATACCTGAATAACTCTGAAATATTGGTATTACTTCCGTTTGAGATAACTACAGAACTGTTGTCTTCATAGTTATGGCATAGCTCGCCAAGGATTTTAATTCCTTTAATGTTGAGCAAGCTTGACTGATCTTTAATTTTTACACTGAATTTATCCTTCAGGAAAATGAAAACACCAGGCATGAGCAATCCGGCTATGATTGCGAATAAATAAGTGAGTTGCTGTTTGGGGAATTCAGCTACCGGGTTGGCAGCAGGTTTATCAATCAGTTGTGATGAAGGGATTGTGGCAGACAAGGACAAAGCCGTTTCTTCCCTTTTTTGCAGCAAATATTGATATAAATTGGTTTTCACCCCCTGCTCACGGCTTCGCTGTAAAAGCCCCCTTTCAATTGACGGAACCGAGCGGATGCGCGAGTCATATTGTGCGGAATTTTCCTTGAGTAATTGATGCCCGATAGAGAACCCTTTTTTGATGTTGGTAAGGTTTTCGAGGATATTGACACGCAGGGAGCCTATCTGGTTACTCAGGTTCTGAACAAGCGGGTTGTCAGGGTTTGCACTGGTAAGCATGCGGTTTCTTTCTAACTGAAGATCGTTGAAACGGCTAACCAATGTGTTTAACGCCTGATCTTTTAATCCCATGGTGCTGGGCACAGCATTATATTGGTTAGCCGAGTTTTTTAAATACGCTTCAATTGAGTTCACAATACCCAATTGAGTGTTTGATTCTTCAAGTAACTGGTTATACTCGGCAGATTTTGTCAGGTTTACCTGTGTGCTTGTATTTATTTCAGCAGCGCTGTTTTTTTGTTTAAAGGCTTCAATATCACCTTCTGTATATGAAAGGTCATTCTCTAAATCGTGCAACCTTTTGTCGATAAATAATATGGTATTTACAGCTGTAACGTTTTTCTTAACAACATTTTCGGCATTGTAAGTAGATATGATATTGTTTAAAATATCAACACCTCTTTCGGGTACGGCGTCAACCAGGCTTAAGGTTAAAGTGTTTGATTCTTTAATAACAGGGTTAACCTGTAATAACCCAGCGCTATAGGAGGCGGCAAGCCTGGTCAGATTGTTAAATTGGATAAGTATGGGTGTTCCATTATTTGCGTAGCCCGGGCCCTTTTCTACCTTAAATGAGTAATCTTTATGATTAATTATTTGGTTATAATTATAGATCCAGGTTTTATTTTCTTCCTTAAGCAAAAATTTACCTTGTGAATATGGCTGCAGATACAGTTGTTTCAGATAAGCAGCTTTGCCGAGCCGTTTGATTGTGACATTAAAGGGCCGTTCGTCGCCATATAGCTCTTTTGTTGTAAAGCCGCTTTCATCAAAATATGAGGTTTCCATATTCAGTTTTGCGAAAACCTTATAAATCAAATCTTTTGAACGCAGTACCTCCATTTCGTTATCCACAGTTTTGGTTTCCTGGAACATGTTCAGATCACTAAATGCGGTTGCTTTTAAAATACCGTCGCCTTTTTTATCGTCGGGTATCTGGAGGGTGCTTGTTATTTTATAAAGCGGGGTAACGTAGTTCAGGTATGTCCATGCAGCGGCTAAACAAATAACCATGCTTATCAGGAATATATACCAGCCATTTAAATAAGGCCTGATGTTTGACCTGAACTTGTTGCCTGGCAAAGGCTCTTTTAAAATAAAATTATTATCCATATCAACCGTTGTTAGGTATCACTAAACTTTATTATCTTTTTAAAAGCACTGCAGCCAATACAGCTAATGCCGAAATTGAAGCAACTACTATTGGTGCCAGCCGTGTGTTCTGGCTATATTCAACTGCCTTTGATTTATCAGGCTCTACATATACAATATCATTTTGTTTAAGGTTGAAGTAAGGCGAATCCATTGATTCAATCTTGTTGAGATTAAGGCGGTTCATTGTTCTGCGCCCGTTTTCAGTGCGGATCACCAGCACATTTTCCCTTTTTCCATAAACTGTCATATCACCGGCCATGCCCAATGCTTCAAGTAAGTTTACATTTTCATCAGTTATTATAAATGTTGATGGTTTGTTAACCTCGCCTATCACACTTATTTTAAAATTCAGAAGCTGGATATCAACCACCGGGCTTTTAACAAATGCGGCTAATTTTTTAGCTATCTCGGCCTGGGCTTCCTCTATGGTTTGTCCTTCGATTTTGTAGTCGCCTATAAGCGGTAAATTCACAAAACCATTTTCATTTACTTTATATCCGGTTTGAGTTAGCGGAACACCTGATCCCACATTTTTGTTGCCATTGAATAACAGGTTTGATTCGGGATTTAAGCTGTTAACGGTAACACTCAGGATATCTTTCTGATGAATGATCACTGCTCCTCCCATATTGCTATTTACAGCACCTGTGTTTGCCATGTTGCTGAAATAAACGAGGTTACGGCTCCCGGCGCAGCCGGTCATCAACAGTAGTGCTGTAATGAAACAGTATGTATTAATTTTTTTCATCATCAATAGTTTAAAGAGTTTAGGGAACTATTTGAACTGGTTTATTTGGTTAATCAAATTTATCTATTTGGGTAACGATAGTATACGGTTTTAGTCGATTGCCGCTTTTTTGTAAACATGTATCTTAGTCTTTACAGAACATGTAAAGCGGCAAAGCGGACATGTGTAAAGGGTTGAGAAAAAAGTGTCGTATTTACGGTATTTAAGCTGTATTTTCCTATAATAAGGGATACAACTCAGGAGAGTAGCGCACAAAAAAAGCAGGTTTTCAGGCCTGCTTTTTTGTGTTTGTTTGGATTAATTGTTACAAATTATTCCACCGTAACTGACTTGGCCAGGTTACGGGGCTGATCAACATTACAGCCCCGTTTTACGGCTATATGATAGGCAAGAAGTTGTAGTGGGATGGTAGCCAGCAGCGGTAAAAAAGCTTCGTCGGCATCGGGGATCTCAATACAGTGATCGGCCATGTTTTTAACCTTGACATCGCCCTGGGTAACAATAGCTATCACAATTCCCTTTCGGGCCTTAACCTCCTGTATATTGCTGATCACCTTTTCGTACGATGAGTTTTTGGTGGCGATGAAGATCACTGGCATCTGTTCGTCAATTAACGCGATGGGACCGTGCTTCATTTCGGCAGCGGGGTACCCTTCGGCATGGATATAAGAGATCTCCTTTAACTTTAAGGCTCCTTCCAAAGCAACAGGGAAGCCAAAGCCCCTGCCCAGGAACAGGCAATTAGGTGCATTTTTTATTTTTGATGCAATGTCTTCAATCAAATCATTGTCCTGCAGCAGTGTTTGTATTTTATCAGGTATGGTATCCAACTCGGTTAGCATATTGGTGAGCTTGGCGGGCGTTAAGGTGCCTTTATGCTGCGCTATATATAATGCTATCAACGTTAAAACCGTAACCTGTGCTGTAAAGGCCTTGGTTGATGCCACACCTATCTCCGGCCCGGCGTGGGTGTAAACCCCTGCATCCGTTACACGCGGAATTGACGAGCCCACAACGTTGCAGACTCCCAGAATTGTTGCGCCCCGTTCTTTGGCAATCTCAATGGCGGCTAATGTATCAGCAGTTTCGCCCGATTGTGATACCGCCATCACAATATCCTTATCCGTGATTATGGGGTTGCGGTACCTGAATTCGGAGGCATACTCAACCTCTACTTTAATGCGCCCATATTCTTCAATAAGGTATTCGCCGGTTAAGCCGGCATGCCATGAGGTACCGCAGGCAATAATAATTATCCGTTCCGCATTTTTAAGCTTGTCGGTATATTGTTTAATGCCGCCTAACTCTACTTTTCCTTCAAGAGGAAAGATCCGGCCGCGCATACAATCTCTTACAGATCGGGGCTGCTCAAAGATCTCTTTCATCATAAAATGCTCAAAGCCGCCTTTTTCTAATGATTCAAGCTTCAGTTCCAGCTCCTGGATCAGCGGGGTTTGCACAACGTTATCCAGTTTTTTTATCAATAGCCCGTCAGGCTTTACCAAAACTATCTCGTTATCTTTTAAATACACTACGTTTTTAGTGTATTCGATGATAGGTGTGGCGTCTGACGCAATGAAATACTCACCCTGCCCAACACCAATAACGAGGGGACTACCTTTGCGGGCGGCAATCAGCTGATCGGGGTTCTCCCGGTCCATAATTACTATGGCATATGCGCCTATCACTGTATTTAAAGCCAGACGAACAGCCTCCAGCAGATCAGTCTGTTCGATATTTTGAATTTCCTCAATTAAATGGATCAGAACTTCGGTATCAGTTTCACTTTTAAAAGTATGCCCGCGGGCAAGCAGCTCTTCTTTAAGGATCAGGTAGTTTTCGATAATGCCGTTGTGGATGATGTGCAGGCGGTTATCATTTGAACTATGTGGATGCGAATTGGCATCAGATGGTGCGCCATGTGTAGCCCACCTGGTGTGTCCTATAGCAATATGACCACTTTTGTCCTTGTCGGCGGTGTGGGCTTCAAGACAGGCCACCTTGCCGGTTTTTTTATACACGTTGAAACCTGTATTATTTATGATAGCAATACCAGCGCTATCATAACCACGATATTCTAATCGTTTGAGACCGTTTAACACAACCGGCCACGCATCTCTTGACCCGATGTAACCAACAATTCCGCACATAGTTTTAAGGCTTTAAATGATAAATTCAGTTTATAATTACTTGGTAAGTAAAATTATTTAATCAGCTGTCAATAAAATATAAGCTCCGTTCAATTGCCCGTAAATTGTAAATCTGGCTGCATTTTAAGCGTTTAAAGATGTAAAAGGATATAAATTACTTTACATTTTAGTTGGGTATGGAGTAATGGTAAAATAGTTGGGGGTATTTCTTGTTAAATGAGTGGGGGACAGATTTACATAAGGTTACCATACTGTATTCCTGAATTTGAAAATTCCGCGCCATATTTTGGTTGTGAAGTTTGTTGCCTGATTTTACAGAATGATATACGATTGCAGCTACACTGTTTTATATCATTTAATTTTCAGTTAGGTTTAATTAACCAATAGGACCTGACAATGATATTCAACTCATTTACATTTCTGCTGTTTTTTCCTGTAGTAACAGTTTTATATTTCCTGTTACCGCATAAATTCAGATGGCTGTTGCTGCTTTCGGCAAGCTGTTATTTTTATATGTTCTTTAAGGCTATATATATCCTTATCCTGTTTTTTACTATAATTATTGACTATACCGCAGGTATCTACCTTGAAAAAGTTAACGACCCTAAAAAGAAGAAACTGCTGTTAATACTTAGCCTTACGGCAAATATTGGGGTACTGGCCGTATTTAAATATTTCAACTTTTTTAATGCCAATTTATCGGGGATATTATACTGGATGGGGTACACTAACCCAATCCCGTTTTTACAGATCCTGCTCCCAATAGGCTTGTCATTTCACACTTTTCAGGCCATGAGTTACACCATTGAAGTGTACCGGGGGCACCAAAAGGCCGAGCATCATTTCGGTATTTATGCTTTATATGTAATGTTTTATCCGCAACTGGTTGCAGGGCCAATCGAGCGACCACAAAATCTGTTGCATCAGTTTAAAGAGGACCATCATTTTAATACGCTCGATGTTTCTGAAGGGTTAAAAAGGATGCTGATCGGTTTTTTTAAAAAAGTTGTTGTTGCCGACAGGTTATCTATATATGTAAAAACGGTTTTTAGCAATTATCCAGAGCACGGATCGGCCACAATTGTGCTGGCCTCTTTGTTTTTTGCGGTGCAGATCTATTGTGATTTTTCAGGGTATTCGGACATAGCCATAGGAAGCGCCCGGGTAATGGGCTTTAAATTGATGGAAAACTTCAGGAGGCCATATTTTGCAAAAAGTATAAGCGAGTTTTGGAGCAGGTGGCATATTTCGCTTTCAACCTGGTTTAAAGATTATGTGTATATCCCTTTAGGTGGTAATCGGGTTAGTAAAGGTCGCTTGTATTTTAATCTGTTTGCGGTGTTCATGATCAGCGGGTTGTGGCATGGCGCCAACTGGACATTTATTGTGTGGGGCGCTTTACACGGGTTTTACCTCATCTGCGGAATGGCGACTCAAAAATGGAGGGCTACCCTGGCGGATAAAATGGGTTTAGGAACTGGTTTTTGGGCTAATTTTTTAAACATCTCCTTTACAATTTTGCTGGTTACCGTAAGCTGGATCTTTTTCAGAGCTGTTTCATTACAACAGGCCTGGGGTTTGTTAAAAGGAGTTTTTGTTTATAAATCAGGCTTTTTTATAGGCGAACCTACTTACTTTTTATATGATTTTATGGCGATAGCTGCCTTGTTTCTTTATGAATTAAAACAAGAGTACAATCTTCATTCACTACGTTTTCTGCATAATGAAAATTGGGGGGTCCGCATGGCTTCCTATTTAGGGTTGATTTTTGTAATCCTGCTGTTTGGCGTTTTTGATGGCGGGCAGTTTATTTATTTTCAGTTTTAAATTATGAAGCAGTTGAAAGCAAATAGCAATAAATTTTTTACCAGGTTGCTCATCATGGTGATAGCTTTTGTAGCCATTGATCAGATAACCGGAGCGATGCTTTATTATTTTTTTACTCACCAGGCTTCGGGCGAATATGCTGTGGCTAATCATGTAGTTTATAATTTAAATGAGGATGTACTGGTGTTAGGGAGCTCAAGGGCTTCGCATCACTATAACTCTTCATTGATAAAAGATAGTTTGAAATTAAGTTGTTTTAATGGGGGCAGGGATGGCGAGGGGCTTTTATACAGTACCGCGATATTCGAGCTGGCATTGCAGCGCCGTATCCCCAAGGTGATTGTTTTAGATGTAACCAGCGATGTGTTAAGTGAAAAGGAAGATGAAAAAAGCAGGCTTTCTATACTATTGCCTTATTTAAAACAATCGAACATTGTTGGCAATATGATTGAAAAGAAAGGCAAATTGGAGTTGTTAAAAAGCCATCTTCAAACTTACCGCTATAATGGCCAGGTGGTTTCGATATTTCAACATTACTTTTTATCATCAGGAAACGCTGTTATGGGGTTTGATCCTCTGACTAATAAAATGGATGCAAGTAAGGTTTCAACCCGTACATCGCTTAAGCCATATTCCGACAGTATATCGGCCGATAATGTAGATGCGTTGAATTTGTTTATAAATGAGTGTAAGCAGCAAAAAATTCAATTGTTTGTTTTTGTATCACCAAGATATAATGATGATACCCAACAAAATTCTTACCTGAAAATGAAAAGTATCTGCAATAGCAACCATGTTATTTTTCATGATTTTACCAACGATGCATATTTTAAAAACCCGGAATATTACTCGGACAGGGCGCACTTAAACAGTAGGGGAGCCAATTTGTATACCGATACAATTGTGGCTTTCATGAAGAAAAGATTGAAGCCGGCAGTTAACGTTCAATACCTTAGCAATAACTAAACCCGTACCCTCAATTAATATTGCGCAGTGCACTCCGAAGCTACGAAAAAGGCCGCCTTATGATAACACATAAAGCGGCCTTTTGCTTAACCAAGCTTGGGGTGAATAATTTTAATTAATTAACTGTTTTAACACCAGCACCTGCTGTTACAACTGCCGGAACGTTTGCAGCAGCATCAAGCAATGTGCTATAAGCGTAAGATGGAGTCCAGCTTGATAGAGATGAGGTAATGTCGTTGGCACCGCAATTAGAATAAATGTTGGTTGATGTACCGCTGAAGTAACCTACAGGGTCGCCGTCTAAGTTAGTAGTAAGTGGTTTTTTACAGCCTGAGAAATACTCATTATCTGTCCTTACTGTACCACCATACCTTGCGCCGATAGAATAACCATCATTGTTTAAGTGGTAGTTGTTGTACATGTGGATGCTACCGAATACCAAAGTTGGTTCCCTTTCAGATACATTGTACCAGTAGTTGTGGTGAACTGTAACGTGTAGTTTGCCGGTGTTGGCTGCAACAGCATCGCTTGTTACCGAACCAATAAGCAATGACAGGTAGGTGTCATGGAATTTGTTCCATGAAATGGTTACGTAGTCAGAACCTTCGGCAACGCCGATGTCTTTACCCCAGTAATCCCAGCCATGGCTGCGGTCTGTAGCAAAATCGCAATGGTCAATCCAAACGTGGTTCGACTGGAATTTAACGTAAACACCGCATTCGGTTACGTAGTTTCTAAATGTAACGTTTTGGATAATGATATTGCTTACAGTGAACAGGTAAAGGTTCAGGCTTGATAAAACGGCGCCGGTTTTACCGATGATGGTGGTATTTGAACCAACATACACAGGAGTTAAGCCTGATCCGCTAATTGTTCCGGAAACATACACAATCTTTGGCGAATTGCCTGCCACGGCAGATTTGAACGCAGCAAGTGTGTTTACAGTTACTGTGGTACCACCTTTACCACCGGTTGTAGTTCCGTTAACAGCAGCGTAACCAGTTAATACTGTACTTAATACCGAGCCGGTTGCTGTTGTTGTTGAGTTACCTGTAGCAGGAGCAGTGGTTGTAGTACCGCTGCTTGCCGTACCGCTAAGGGTGTAAGTGTACTTTCTTCCGTTCGTGATCGGGCTGCTGTTGTCGGAAGTTGAGAAGTACAAACCGGTATCCCAGTGGCTGAAACGACCTTTACCGATGTCCCTGATGTCAGCGTGGAGCGAGTGGGCCGGACCTAATGCAACACCGTTTTCATAAACCTGGAGTGTTGAAGCGGTTGGAGCAGTGTTTGAATCTCCGCTTACAGAAATGGGGCTGATTTTGTAAGCATAGCCTTCATCTAACCGGATTGAAGCCGGAGCGATCGTGTAAACGGTAGGAGATGTGGCTGTTGTTGCCAGGCTTGCGCTGGCATTTAAATCATTAATTGGAACGGTTACTGGCGTCTCTGCATTTTTGGAGCAACTTCCAATCAGGATGAGCGTACTCAATGCCAAACTGCCAAAAGTCATTTTTTTTAAGGATTTTGTTTTTTGCATGTTATAATTTTTAATTAAGCCCTCGAAACGTGGTCTTATATTAAAAATTACCGTTAATTTTTTCCTAAAGATATAGACTAAAAGCTTAGATAGTTCAAAAGTGCCGATTCTGTTGTTTGAACGTATAAAATTGTGTGTATTTATAACACGTATAGTTGTAAAGAATTTCACACTTCATGACATTCGGATGACAATTTTAGTTCAAACGAAAAAACAATTTTCGTCATTTATTGTCTTACGATGGTCCGGATCTAAGTTTTGTCCAGCATTTTTAACCAACAATTAATGCCTGGAATTGTGAAGGAAACTTTACACAAAGCTGGTGCTTAACATGATCTCTATTACATTTTTTAAGGTCATTATTGAATCTTTACTTCCCCTTCAAACGATTTTACAAATAATTTAGGGGAGAATGATGACATAAATTCTTCAGCCTTGAGTACCATATCCATTGAGCCAATGAATATGGATGCGCGTTGGTGTAATTCCTTAACTTCAATCTCCATAATTCTTTTATACCCGTCTGATGCTTTGCCGCCGGCTTGTTCAATAATATAAGCCATCGGGTTACATTCATAAATGAGCCGTAGCTTTCCTTTCTTTGCACCAGTAGTGGGAGGATAGATAAAGATGCCGCCTTTTATCAAGGTACGGTGAATATCCGCCACCATCGATCCGGTATACCTGGAAGTATACGGCCTTTGAGTATCAGGGTCTTCTACCTGGCAATATTTAATGTATTTTTTTACCCCATCCGGAAAATGAATGTAATTGCCCTCATTTATTGAATAAATTGTTCCCGTTGCAGGTACGGTCATGTTAGGATGTGAAAGGCAAAACTCCCCAATGGAAGGATCAAGGGTAAAACCATTTACACCCTTTCCTGTAGTGTATACCAACATGGTTGAGGAGCCGTAAATAACATACCCGGCAGCTACCTGCTCGGTGCCAAGTTGTAATACATCTTCGTTGGTGGATGATTTGTCCTTCTCCGATTTTCGTCTGTAAATGGAAAATATGGTACCTACGCCTACATTTACATCGATGTTGGATGACCCGTCTAAAGGATCGAGTGCAACAACATAGTTTGCTTCTTTTGAAACATCCGAGTCAATAACCAGGTATTCATCATTTTCTTCCGAAACAACTATACAGCATTCCCCGCCGCTTCTTAAAGCCGCAATAAACTGCTCATTAGCATAAATATCCAGTTTTTTTTGCGACTCGCCCTGGATATTGGATGACCCTGCATCACCTAAAATATCTACAAGCCCGGCTTTATTAATTTCCCTGTTTACTATTTTAGCCGCGATCCCAATGTCACGTAACAACCGGGAAAGCTCACTTACGGCATTAAGTAAATCTTTATGCCTGAAGAACAACGAACTGAGCGCAATGCCGTCTGGCTTTCGGCGTCGACGTTTTTATCCAGCTTGTCGGGCAGAAGGATTTAACGAAACCGTTGCGAATATGCAAAACCACCATTAATCATGACGATCGTCCGAAATTGACCTGTTGATTACCAACAACGAGCGGTCAACAACGATCCGACGCGTATGGCCTGGATAACGATGGCTGGTGAAGGCGACTTAAACCAGAACGTTGTCGAACTGCAATGAATTGCCAGAACAACGTCACCTATCATTAATATTGCGCGTATTAACGACTGGCATAACGGATGGCGAGAAAGGATTGAAAACGAATGAGGAGCCTGGCTTTAGGGTCATCAGCAGACATGGCGATGTCCGGAGGATGGCGATGCGCTAAAACATCCGATCCGCAGCACATCGCCTGAAGCCACGAACAGCGTCCCTGCGTCCATGATATCTGGCCTCGCGACACTGTTTCTTTATTGCCTGCAGGTTGCGCCTTAACTGCCAGAAGCTGAAAAGGAAGCACTGGATACAGATCTGTTTGAGTGTCCGAGCAGGGGTGGTAAAGCTGCGATTCATCTGGTCAAACTCTAACCCTGATTCATTAAAACACGATCCAGCGCGAAGGAATGCCGATCTGGAGATCCACAGGTCACCGGCGCAACCTGAGCGAAGCGCGAGCGACACGTCGACGTGACGACAAAAGCGAGCTGCGTACCCGTCCACGGGAGAGCGCAGCGCCGCGGTTGCCTGGGGCGCAATGCACACGGTTTGTGTTTAATTGTGCTGGCGCCGCTGAAGATCTGCGATCAGTACAGTCGGTCCACAGTTTCGATCAACCATGGAAGACGATTGCCGTAACACTGGTGGTTCCACCGATGGCGACAACAGAATTAGTTAAACATTTTTGTTGGGATAAAAATATTCAGGTCTGCTGATATTACATATGATGCACTGACAGAGTTTGAAAGAATTGTTCTTTCATACTGGAAGATGAAACGATGTGATGTATGATTTGCTGAGATGAATGTCTGATTACAGCTGCATAAAGGATTTGCATACAAACCAAAGCAAACTAGCCAAAATGAGTTTGACGATTTGTATGTTTTGAATGTTTAAAACTAGAAACAAGCAATAAAAATAGCAATTTGATTGACAGCACAAGGTTTTGCTGAAGTGAAAGGGACATGTATTCTGAATTGACAGAGGGATGGTTTGAAAAATAAGATGAAAGGACTTATGAAGAAAATGATGACAAGAAATAAGACCGTTTAACCGAGATGAGGATGTATCAATTGAAAGCACACCCATTCCATACTGCACAAAACGACTCAACGAATCTTTGATATTTTTATGATAGCATTATATCTTCAGAACCACAAGTTTAATGAAGGTTTTAAAATCAGGCATATGAAATCTGATTAAAAGGAAGAATGATATCAACATATGGTGAAGAAATGTTTATGTGTTTTATAAGAGGATGAAATGTTTATTACAGATGACGATCCCATACAGCATAGCTTACTATGAAATGAAAGGAAGGTTTTAATCAAGGAAAACATCCGCGAAAATGAAAGCATGCTGCGCAACGGTGTACGGAACGGAACAGCGTTACTGCGCTCTCAAACTGAAAGAGAAAAAACAAACGCCGCTCTTATACAGGCACAGCATGGTACACAAAACGCCAAATCATATTTTAACTTTTTACTCAATCGTCCATTACAGGACACAATTATTGTTGAACCCGAAGCCATAGCAGATATTATCGCTACTCCTGATACCTCCGCAGGTACAAAACAGCGCGAAGAGTTAAAGCAATTACGTACCCTGCAGCAGGTTTACACGCTCGATTATAAATTGCAGCGCTCGGGCTTTATACCTAAGCTCAATACATTTATCGACCTGGGTTCGCAGGGCTTTGATTTTAACGTGAACAACAAAACCCGCTACTATTTATGGGGCGTAAACCTGCAGTGGGATATTTTTACAGGTGGACAGCGTAAATATAAAGCCGAACAATCAAGGGCCAACTTTAATGCCGCTACCGCGCAACTCGATCAAACCGAACAATCTTTACAATTACAGCTCGATCAGGCTTATCATAACTACCAATCGGCTAAAGCAGCATACAAAAGCGTTACCGCACAGCTTCAGTTTGCAGCTAAATATTATAATGATCAGCTAAAAGCTTATCGTGCAGGACAACTTCTATACCTTGAACTGGTAGATGCGCAGGACCAGCTAACAGGTGCGCGCCTGCAAATGGCCGGTGCACAGGCTAATCTTCAAATTGCCCTTGCCGAGCTCGAACGTGATCAGGCTACTTATCCAATTAATAACTCCAACTAAAACAGATCGATATGAAAAAAATTAAATACACCGGTTTATTGCTATGCATACCATTTATGTATGCCTGCAAATCGCATCCAGCCATTGTTAGTAACGACGGTGCTGCCGATACCATACCTGTACAGATCATGCAGTTGAAACAGCAAAGCAACAATGCGCCAATGGCCGTATCGGGGCAGTTCACTACAGACGATGAGGTAATGCTCTCCTTTAAAATTGGCGGCATTATCAGCAGCCTGAATGTAAAAGAGGGTGATGCGGTTAAAAGAGGTCAGTTACTGGCGACACTTAACCCCACCGAAATTAATGCTCAGGTACAGCAGGCCAGCCTCGCGACCGAAAAGGCACAGCGTGATTACCAGCGTATCCAAAACCTGTATAAAGACAGCGTGGCCACGCTTGAGCAATTGCAAAACAGTAAAACCACTTTGCAGCAAGCCCAGCAACAGCTAAAAACGGCAACATTTAACCGCCAATATTCAGAGATTCGGGCGCCGAAGGATGGCTATATTTTGCGTAAACTGGCCAATGTTGGCCAGCAGGTTATGGCAAGCACAGCCGTATTGCAAACCAATGGTGCAGAGGCAGGTAGGTGGATGTTGCGGGTTGGCATCAGTGATAGCCAATGGGCTGTGTTGCAGCTACATGACAAGGCAATTATTCAAACTACAGCAATACCGGGTCGGGAGTTGCAGGGCGCAGTTAGCCGCAAATCTGAGGGGGTGGATGCTGCAACAGGTACTTTTAGTGCAGACATCACTATAACCGGTAAAAGGCCTCAGGCAATTGCCGCCGGAATGTTTGGCAAAGCCGTTATAACTCCTGCACGGCCGGCAACTACAGAAAATGGTACCTGGCAAATCCCATATGATGCATTGTTAGATGGTGATGGCAACAGCGGTTATGTATTTGTAACCGATGATAACAAAACAGCTCGTAAAGTAAAGGTAACGGTTGCAGGTATCGACAAAAATACGGTAACCGTAAGCAGTGGCCTGGCCAATGCAAAGGCGTTGATCATATCAGGCTCGGCTTATCTTACTGACAATAGCGCCATTACAGTTCAATCACCTAAAACTGCTGCCAGATGAAGATTTCGGATTATGCTGTAAAAAACAGCCAGTTTACCCTCGTGATCTTTATCATGATCATTGTTTTAGGGATAACCACTATGCTTAACATGCCCCGCTCAGAAGATCCGGAGATGCACCCGCCTTCGTTCCTGGTTATTGTTAACTATCCGGGCACAAGTCCGCGTGATATTGAGGATAGGGTAGTAACGCCATTAGAGAAAACCATCGGAAGCCTGGACGATATTAAACGCATTCGTACTACCATTTCAAACGGTGTGGCTGTATTAAGGGTTGAATATAAATACAGTAGTAACATCGATTCCAAATACCAGGAAATAGTTCGCGAAGTAAATAATAAGCGAAGCGAGTTACCAACAGACGTGGCCGGTATTGAAATCCAGAAGCAACAGCCAACTGATGTAAACGTGTTGCAGGTCGCGCTGGTATCAGAAAATGCGGCCCGTAGCCAGTTGCAACATTACGCCGAGAAGCTACAGGACGAGTTAGAGAAAGTATCATCGCTTAAACAGGTGTTAATCTACGGTTTGCCCGGCCAGCAGGTACGTGTTGAGCTTGATCTGGAAAAAATGGCCCAGATGCACCTGCCGGTAAGTGCTGTTGTAAACAGTTTGCACAGCGAAATGGCCAGCATTCCCGGTGGCAGCATTGATGCGGCACACTTAACGTTCAATATTAAAAGTAATGACTATCGCAGTCTCGACGCCGTGAACGGAACAGTTGTTTATGCCGCCAACGGAAACAATATCTTACTGAAAGATATAGCTCATGTATACTATGGCTATGGTGAAGAAAAACATATCACACGCCTTAACGGGCATCGCTGCGTATTTGTGGTAGCTGCCCAAAAGGATGGCGAAAACATCAACAAAACCCAGGCCGATTATAGTAGGGTGCTTGCAAGCTTCAAAAAGCTGATGCCCGCTAATATCGATCTGGTACAAAACTTTGACCAGGCTGATAACGTGAACAGACGTTTAACAGGTTTGAGCCACGATTTTATCATCGCTATTTTATTGGTGGCCGTTACGCTGATGCCTTTAGGTTTTCGCCCGGCGGTTATTGTAATGATCTCTATCCCGCTTTCATTGGCAATAGGGATTGTATTGTTGCAGCTTTTCGGGTTTAACCTTAACCAGTTGAGCATTGTAGGCCTGGTTGTGGCGCTGGGGCTTTTGGTTGATGATAGTATTGTAGTGGTTGAAAACATTGAACGCTGGATGCTGGAAGGCCATAGCCGGCTTGAGGCTACTTTGAAAGCTACCGGGCAAATTGGTAAGGCTGTTGTTGGCTGTACTGTGATCCTCATTATTGCTTTTATGCCACTGGTATTTTTACCCGAAGGCTCGGGCGATTTTATCAGGTGTTTGCCGCTGGCAGTAATATTCTGTGTGCTGGCATCAATGCTGGTATCCTTAACTTTTATCCCATTTTTATCAAGCCGGTTACTGAAAAACCATACAGGTCATCCGGATGGCAATCTCATCATGCGGGGATTGAAAAAGCTCATCCATGGTAGTTATGCCCGTTTATTGGATAAAGCATTACAGAAGCCCTTTTTAACTATTGGCGTTGCAGTTGTATTGTTTACGGCCTCTATTTATTTATTCGGGGTTATTGGTTTTAGCCTGTTCCCATCTTCAGAGAAACCACAGTTCCTGATCAATATCACTACCCCCAATCAGTCTAATTTGCCTTATACCGATACTATTACAAGGCAGATAGAAAAACAGTTAAAGCAGGAGCCGCTTATAAAATACTATGCAACAAACGTAGGCCACGGTAACCCGAGAATCTATTACAATGTAATTGCTGAAAATAACCGCAGCGATTTTGCGCAGCTGTTTGTACAGCTTGATAATGATACCCGGCCGGATGAAAAGCTCGCCCTCATCCAGAAATTACAAAATCGCTGGGCCCATTATCCCGGTGCTAAGGTTGAGGTGAAAAACTTTGAACAGGGGCCGCCGGTAGTTGCACCGATAGAAGTGCGTTTATTTGGTGATAACCTGGATACCCTGCGTGCCTACTCGCTTAAAGTTGAAAAACTGCTGCATCAAACAGCAGGTACCATGTATGTAAATAACCCGGTAAGTTTGCTGAAGAGCGATATTCGCATAGCGGTAAATAAGGAAAAAGCACAGCAATTAGGTGTTAATTCCTTAGCTGTCGACCAAATTGCAAGGCTGGCTGTTACAGGGCTCGATATGGGTACGTACTATAACAACGATAACAAATACGGCTATACTGTTTTGCTTACCCGCATTAAGGAAGGCCGCCCAAGTATGGATGCGTTTCGCAACTTGTATGTGAACAATGCCCTGGGTAGCGCGCTGCCGCTTAACCAGGTAGCCAACCTGCAATTGGAAGCCTCGCCGGCGGTTATCAATCACCAGGAAAAAAAGCGTGTAGTATCGGTACAGGCCAACGTACAAAAAAGCTTTTTAGTGAGCCGGGTGATAGATGATGTAACACAAAAAATGGATAAGCTGAAATTGCCGCCGGGATACAGCTATGAAATGGGCGGTGAGGTTGAATCAAGAAATAACTCCTTTGGTGGTTTTATGAGTATTATCCTGGTAACTGTGTTTGTATTTGTGGCTGTATTGGTGCTGTTATTCAAAACCTTTAAAAGCACGCTCATTATCCTTTCTGTTATCCCACTTGGGGTAGTAGGGGCGGCCGTGGCACTTTGGGTTACAGGAAACTCGCTGTCGTTTGTGGCTATTATAGGTTTGATAGCGCTTGCCGGTATTGAGGTTAAGAATACTATTTTGCTGGTTGATTTTACCAACCAGTTGCGGCAGCAAGGCAGGAGTTTGCAGGATGCCATCCGCGAAGCTGGTGAGGTGCGGTTTTTACCTATTGTGCTAACTTCGCTAACAGCTATCGGCGGTTTAATCCCGATAGCCATTTCAACCAATCCGCTGATATCCCCATTAGCTATTGTGTTGATAGGAGGGCTAATCAGCTCTACCTTATTATCAAGGATTGTAACGCCGATAGTTTATGAGTTGATTCCGCCGGCTATTACGGTTGATGAGCAAACAGTTCAATAAAGTTATTAAACCCCGACGGCTCAATAAAAATGCCGCCGGGGTTTGTATAATTTGTTAACTTCATATGCTCAGTATGTGTTTAAATTATTCACAAAGCCGGCGATTAACGTTGCTAATGTTAATGTATGGTTATCAGTTGATTAACGATTTGGTAAAGGCGGGTTTATTCAGTATTACTCCAGATTTAGCATGGTGTTTTGTCAAAAAACACATGCCATATGATCAATAAAATTTACCTGTTATTCCTGTTAATCTTATTCACATCTATTGCTTCTGCACAAACAGGAGAAATAAAAGGACAAATAGTTGATGCGCAAACAAAAGAGCCCTTAACCGGCGCATTTGTTCATTTTGATAATAAAAACGGAGGTTCGGTTACCGATGCATTTGGTAACTATGCCATAACGGGTGTTAGCCCTGGCTCATATAAGCTTAAAGTAAAATATATAGGCTATACTGAGTACAAGCAGGATATCACCATTACGGCCGGCAAGGTGTCTGTAATGAATATTCCGCTTTCGGAAAAGCCCGAAGAGCTTAAAACAGTTAAAGTTTACGGAACAACCAGCGCTGAGTCAGAATCGTCGTCCCGCCGCAAGGAAAGCAAGGCCGACAATATTATTAACGTGCTGTCTGCACAGGCCATGCAAAGGTCGCCGGATATTAACGCTGCAAACTCCCTGCAACGCGTTTCTGCAGTAACCATCCAGCGTAATAGCGGCTCGGATGAAGCATATGCCATTATACGAGGTTTGGAGCCCCGTTATAATAACACTTTAGTTAATGGTGTTAAAGTAACCAGTCCCGATCCGGTTTCGCGGTTCATCTCATTAAGCATAGTTCCTTCAGATCTGCTGGAAAGTGTTGAAGTAAGTAAAAGCCTTACACCCGAAATGGAAGGCGACGCAATAGGCGGAACCGTGAACCTGGTTTTTAAAGATGCGCCCGAGTACGAGTATTTTAAGGCAAACGGCTCGATAGGTTACAGCGCCATTTTCTTTAACCGGAGGTTTGACGATTTTTATCACGGCGCAGTTCAAAGTAAAAGCCCGACCGAAAGATTTGGAGCTGCTTATAACGCTCCTCCGGGCTATTTTTCAAGGGCTAACCTTGACTTTACCAAGAAGAATGCCCCACCAACCGCATTACTCGGTTTTACTTACGGTCGCAGGTTCCTTAATAATAAGTTAGGGTTTATTATTGCCGATAGCTATCAAAACCAATTTTACGGAACAAATTCAGAATTTAACGTAGCCCAGCCTGATATCAGGCCAGGCAAGAACTTCCAGCCGGTTATTTCTGACGTGGCCAACCGGGCTTATTCAACCCAGCAATTAAACAATGGGTTGTCGGCTCATTTGGATTATAAGTTTGACGATAATAACAAGGTGAGTGTTGATAACGTTTTCCTTTATACTCATCTTGCGCAAACACGCCTAAGCATTGATACTTCCATATTGGGAGGTAACGGCGGTAGGATAGGGCCAGGAACAGGTACCGTGTTTAATGACAACCGTTCAAATATCCAAAACCAGTATGTTGAAAACCTTAAACTGAGCGGTAAGCATGTTATTGAAAAACATTTTCTTTTTGATTGGGCAGGTGTTTACAGCAATGCTACTCAAAACGCGCCGGACAGGGCCGATATATCCATCAACCATTTAATCAATCCCGATTTTACAAGTACCCCCGATTATTTTGATAATATATCAAGAATCTGGCAAAAGAGCGGCAATAAAGACCTTAGTGCTATGGCCAATATCGGGTACAAAACGGGCCTGGGCGAGAAAAGTGCTATCGAACTAAAAGCCGGTGGTCTTTACAGGCATAGTACGCGCTATAACCATCAAAACGAATACATTTTGCGGCCTGCGGCAACTGACAATGGCGGCAAAAGCGGCTTTACCGATATATATTCGGCCGATTTTGTAGTGTACAATCAAACAGGTACCGATCAGAGTGATAAAACCAATTATACAGCTTACGAAGATATCACTGCCGGTTATGGCGAAGTTAAACTTCTACTGGATAATTTAGCTGTTATTGGTGGTGTACGTATTGAAGGTACTAAACAGGGATATGATACCCATCCGGTGGTTCTGGATATCCGCAGTAATGCGAAAAAAACTTACACAGATGTTTTACCAAGTGTTCAGTTAAAATATAAGCTTACCGAAAATTCAAACTTACGGGCATCTTATTTTAAATCGATAGCCCGCCCGGCATTATATGAGCTGGTGCCAACCCCAACCCTTGGTGAAAGTACCGATGTTACCGGTAACCCGCTTGTAAAGCATACCGAAGCTGATAATTATGATATTCGCTATGAGCTGTTTCCTGGTAAAGAACAACAATTATTTATTGGAGGTTTTTACAAAAATATCACTAACCCAATTGAGTTTGCTTTAAATGATTCACAAAACGGGCAGCTTAATACCTCACCGCAAAACTTTGGTACCGCTAAAGTAACAGGCGCAGAAATAGTCTACAGTAAATATTTTGGCGATCTTGGGGTGTCAGGTAACTACACTTATACCTATTCTAACATAAAAACTACAAAGCTTTATACCTCTACCGATGCGAGCGGAGTATCTACAACGGTGCCCAGATTGCAAAGCCGTCCATTACAGGGGCAAACCGGTGATGTATTAAACCTGTCGTTATTATACAAAAATGATAAGCAAAAGGCTTTTGTTCAGTTAGCATATACCTATACCAGTAAAATGCTGTCGTTGATCTATCCAAATTATGGATATGATTACTATCAGCAACCGCAATCGTTCCTGGCATTATCAGGAGAAAAGCAGGTGGCCAAGCATTTTGTTTTAACAGCTAAGGTGAACAACCTACTCAACACACCTACAACAGTATTGATCAATAATCTTGTTCAATCAAAAGATTTGTACAATGTGAGTTTCAATTTAGGTTTCAGGTATTCATTATAAAAGCATCAAACCCATGAAAGTAAAATATATATTAATGTTGGCAGTCGGCTTTATAGCTACTGTAACCTTTAACAGCTGTAAAAAAGCTGAACTGACCACGTTTACTCAAATTAAGATCCCTACATCAAGTCCGATACAGCCGGGTAATATCAGCGGGTTTGTAAAAGGTACTTTAGTAACCGGGGAAACTTATACGGTAACTGCAGATGTTACCGTAAAAAAAGGTGATACGCTTTATGCGCAACCCGGCGCAAATGTTATTGTGAAAAACAATTCGCAGATTAATATTCAGGGCGTATTAAAGCTTGTGGGCACAAAAGATCAGCCGGTTTATTTTAACTCCGATTCAAACAAGCCCGGTACCTGGGGCGGTTTTCAATGTGATACAGCGCAGGCCATAACCATTATCTGGACGCACGTTGATAACACCGGCGGGCCCGATGCTTCCGGAAGTGCCCGAGGAACATTAAAAGTTAAGGCTGCCATAAACGTAGATATTGAAGATTCATGGTTTACCAACGGACAGGACGATTTGATGGCCTTGAGCAACCGTGCCAAAGTAACCATTTTAAGAAATACAATCAGCTCATCGGGCAGTACCGATGGAGAAGGCATTAACCTCAAAACAGGTGTTACCGGTACAGTAGCCTATAACGTAATTTTTAGCCAGGCAGGCTCAGGTGTTAAGCTTGAAACCAGTTCGAGCAAGCCCTTTCCGCAAACTGAAGTATATGTGTATAATAATACGCTGGTTTCAAACGGCTGGCGAAGGGGTTCGGCCGAACCGGGCAGGGCTGTTTCTGTGGGCGTGAATGCTATTGGCCATATTTTCAATAATATTATTGTTAACGATTATCGGGGAATTGAATTGTTTGACGATGGCGATATCGCACATACAACCTATGGAAATAACCTTTTTTACGCCACGGTTGATACTTATGCCGATTTAGTAGACCCCACTTTAAAGATCAACATCAGGGATGGATTTTATCCTCCATCTGGTTTAGGAAAACCTCAGCCTACCGATCTGATCTCAAAAAAGATAGGGGATAAGGATCCAATGTTCGTAAAGTTTGATGGCACGGTAGCAGCACCTAACGGCTATCCTAATACCAACGATTTTCGTTTACAAAGCACATCGCCGGCATTTAGCGCCGGCAATACGCAATACAACCTTGATCTGGGTGCTTATACCAGCGATGGTCAGGGTAATAAACATTAAGCATCAGTTTTAATACAACATCAACATGAAAAAAATAGCGTTTTTCTTTCTTTTAAATGCAGGCCTGTTTTTAGGTCTGTCAAATGCATCTGCGCAGAACTATGTATTGGATAAAACCATCGCTTTACCGGGAAATGGCGGTTATGACTATGTATTTATCGATCAGCCTAATCATACCTTATATGCATCGCACGGCACCGAAGTAAATGTAGTTGACCTGAAAACGGAAACTGTTAAGGGTACCATTGGCGATATGAAGGGTGTACACGGCATAGCTGTTGACAATGAGCTTAATAAAGGCTTTATAAGCGATGGTAAAGCTGATGAAGTTATCGTATTTGATATCAAAGCGCTGGCAGTTATTACGCGCATTCCGTTAGATCATAAAGGTGCCGATGCCATTATTTTTGATCCCTATTCAAAAAAGGTTTTCACGTTTAACGGACATAGCAGCAGCTCATGTGTTATCGATCCGGTGTTAATGAAACAAATTGCTGCAATTGACATGGGGGGCGCCCCTGAATTTGCAGTGGCCGATGGTAAAGGAACTATATACAACAACCTGGAAGACAAAAGCAGCCTGAATGTAATTGACACAAAAACATTAAAGATAACAAAAAATTATACTTTAAGTCCTTGTGGTGGCCCAACAGGTATAGCTATGGATAAAGCCAACCAAAAGCTGTTTACCGTTTGCCGCGAAAACAAGGGACTTAGCGTAGTTGATATCCCTACGGGCAAAGTGATCCAAACCCTGCCTATCGGTGCCGGTGTTGACGCAGTTGTATATGATCCGGCTCAAAAAATATTAGTAGCCTCAAATGGCGATGGAACTGCCAGCATCTTTAAACAAAATACCCCTGATACTTACAGTGCGGCACAAACTTTAACCACGCAATACCGGGCTAAAACCATGGCTATTGACCTGGATACACATAAGCTTTACTTCCCGGTTGCCGACTATGAACAGGGAACCAAAACCATGAAGCCCGGCACTTTTAAATTACTTGTTTATCGTCAGCAATAATATTGAAATGAAAAGAAGGGATTTTGTAAAAAATACTGCACTCTCCGCCATAGGTGCTTCGCTTATTGCACCTTTGGGTGCACTGGCCGCAAACAAAGTAACTCATTTAAAAAGTGAAGACCTGACCTTGCTGCCGGCAATTAAAGATGATTATTCCTTGCATTTTATGGCCCTGGGCGATTGGGGCCGCAACGGCGAATACGATCAGCTGGAGGTGGGTAAGCAGATGGGGATTTGGGGAGCGGCGCACCCAAATGATTTTGTAGTTTCTGTAGGGGATAATTTTTATCCTAAAGGTGTAATCAGCGAATTTGATCCCTTATGGCATTATTCGTTCGAGAATATTTATACCGCGCATTCACTGCAATGCGATTGGTACCCGGTTTTGGGCAATCACGACTACCATTCGGATGTTGATGCCCAGATCAAGTACAGCAAAATAAGCCGCCGCTGGAGTATGCCGGCACGGTATTACTCGAAAGAAATAAGCCTGAACAAGGCTAAAAATAACGAAGATGAAGCCGTCAAAAAAGAACCAAAGGAAAAGAAGCCTCAGGCTAAAGCGAAGGCGCTTTTGATTTTTATTGATACGGATCCTTTTTTACATGAAGCACAGGCCTCATATGTTAAAAAACAAATGCTATGGCTCAATCAGACTTTGTCAAACGCGTCGGAAGATATAAAATGGAAGATCGTGATAGGGCATCATCCTTATTATACAGTAGGGCCCCGCATCGAAAACTACGATACGTTAACTATGAGAAAAGCATTGACCGAAACTTTTGAAGAGCACAAAGTTGACGTTTATCTTTCCGGGCATGAGCATTCGCTACAACATCTGAAACCCGATGGCTTTACACATCAGTTTATTTCAGGTGCGGGTTCCGAACTTACAAAGGTTACGCCGGGTATTCCTTATAGCCGTTTCCAGGCGTCGGAACACGGGTTTATGTATTTTGCTCTGGACGAGAAACGATTAAACGTAAAGGCGATAAATTACCAGGGAGAGGTACTTTATCAAACGGAACTTACTAAATGAAAACGGGTTAACTTAAGGAGTTTTCCTGTGTAATCTGGTTTTTTTCAATTTACGTTTACAGCTTATCAAATGGTAAGCTGTAAACATAATAACCAATATTTGCCGACTGTGGTTGACAATCCTATTTTAATATAAGATGGGTTTTAAAGCGCTTTAATCGCCGGGTTGTTAAGTGTATGTTAAGTTTTGGTTATGTATTATTTTTAGGCGTCTTTATTCAATTTTTCTCCAGTTTTCAGCGGGTTTCTTTGCGGAAAATTAAACCCGTTGTTCATGAAACACTCTTACTTTCTTAACAGGCTGTTACTCTTATTTTCGGTATGCCTGCTATTTTCCTTTGCAGCCTCGGCGCAAACCATAAAGGGAAAGGTAACCGATGCCAAAACCGGCGAACCCCTTACCGGTGCAACAGTACATTTAACCCAGGATGGGCTTAGCAAATTTGTTGCGGTTAATCTTAATGGTTCTTATAGTTTCAAAAATTTAAAGAATGGACCTTACAAATTACAGGTAAATTATGTTGGTTACGGCCCTTCTAAAATTAAAGAGGGTAATATTACATCAGCCAGCGATGTCATTACGGTAAACGTAGCCTTGCAGGATGCCGATATGCAGATGACCGAAATACAGGTTAAAGCCCAGGCAAACAAAGAGTCTGATGGGGCTGTACGTGGTATTGAAAAAAATGCACCGATGGTTATCAACGTACTTTCGGCAAATACTATTAAGTTATTACCCGATGTTACGGTGGCTAACGCTTTGCAGCGTGTTAGCGGTGTAACCATCCAGCGTTCGGCAAGCGGCGAAGGCCGTTACGCTATCATTAGGGGTATGGACCAGCGTTACAACTCAACATTGGTAAATGGTATTAAAATACCAAGCCCTGATGCCCAATACCGATTTGTACCTATGGATATATTCCCTTCAGAAATGCTGGAAAGACTTGAAGTGATCAAAGCGCTTACTCCCAATATGGAAGGTGATGCCATAGGCGGTGTGATGAACCTGGTAATGAAAAGTGCTCCAAGCCAGTTTACTTTCAGCGCTAACGTATCGGGTGGCTTTTCTACCCTGTTTTCATCAAACAGGCCATTTGTTGGTTTTAGCGCATCTCCTAACAGCAAATCTCCGGCGGCAATTAACGGCAACAGCTATGCAGCTACCTATGCCGATTTCAGCAATAAAGCGCTCACAAGCGATAAAAATATCTCAACTCCTTTTAGCTCAACCGCCGGTATCACTATTGGCGACAGGTTCTTGGATAAAAAATTAGGCGTTATCGTATCTGCAAGCTATCAGAATATATACCGTGGCTCTAACTCAAAGCAGCTTACACCAAACGCGCAGCCATCAGCTATCCCGCTGCCAAACTCACCACAGTTTTCTGATGCGTACGACCGCACCTATTCAACCCAAACAGAACGCGTAGGTATTCATAATAAGATAGATTACGCGATTAATAACAACAATAAGATCTCGTTATACAACCTTTATATTCATCAAAGCGAATTTGAATCGCGTTTTACTTCTGATACCCTTGGTTTGGGTTTAAACTCAACCGGATTAAGCAAGCAGATCACCATCTCAAACAGAAGTATGCTAACTAAGCAAAGTATCTATAACTCAACCTTGCATGGCGATCACTGGCTTGGCAACGAGTGGCGTTTAAACTGGGATGGAGTATATTCTGAAGCTACCAGGCACCAGCCGGATAGAACTGAGTTTTTCTATGACGCCAATAAAACCCTGAATAATTCGGGAGCAGTTACTGCCGAAGTTGATAACAATACACAGTTAGATCATCATTGGGAAAATAACAGGGATAAAGACCTTTCCGGATATGCCAACCTGATCTATACCCCCAAAATCGCCGGTAAAAATGTTGAATTTTCTGCAGGTGGTTTATATCGCCACAAAGTGAGGGATGCTGATTATATCACCTATTCATTAACCGGTGGTAAATCAACCTTATTCAACAACAATTTCAATTCTATTCCTTTTGCGTTCAATTCGGTAGCGGATGGTATCGGTGCTAATAACCCTGATCTGCAAAACAACTATCATGTAAGAGAAAATGATAACGCGGAATATTTACAGGTTAAGTTTGATCTGTTCCCGAAACTACAGGTGTTAGGCGGTGTACGTATTGAAAATACCGATTTAACTTATGCTACCCAATCGCCGGAAACAGTTACACAAAGAAGCGGTAATATTAAATACACAGATGTATTACCAAGTATCCATTTAAAGTATCAATTAACAGATAATCAAAATATCCGTGCATCGTACTATGCGGCAATCAGCCGCCCGGGTTTTGGCGAGCAGGTGCCATATAAAGTTACAGGCGAATATTTTGACCAGGTAGGTAACCCTTACTTAAAACACATCACAGCCGATAACTACGACGTACGTTATGAGTTTTTCCCTGGCGGTGCCGACCAGTTGTTGTTAGGTTCTTTTTACAAAAAGATCTATAATCCTATTGAGTATTTCGTTGTTCGTGATGGTGGCCCGAGCTCGCAGGTTATTAAACCTCAAAATGATCCGGGCAATGCTACCAACTATGGTTTTGAAGCTTTGGCCACTAAATTCTTTGGTGTGATAGGTTTTTCAGTTAACTACACTTATACTCACTCAAGGATTACCACTAACAAATTGCTTTACTCAAATGATCCTACTTTAGGTTTACAGCAAACCAATGTGAATGAAACACGTCCGCTGCAAGGTCAGGCCGACCATGTGGGGAACGCATCTGTACTGTACAAAAGCGCGAAGTTAGGTTTGGATATGCAGCTGGCATTTGTATACACCGGCGAACGTTTGGCGCAGGTATCTCCATATTATAATCTCGACTTTTATCAGCATGCCTACAATCAGCTGGATTTTTCTTTCGAAAAAACGATTGCCAAAAGGTTTTCTTTCTATGGCAAGGTTAATAATATCACCAACGCGGCCAGCAAAATCTATTTGAAATACCCGCATGGTAGTCTTGATGCAAAACAGCAGGAGTTTTTAGGCAAACAAGACATTGCAGGTCAAACGCTTGTACAAAGCGACTATTACAAAACACTATTCCTTGGTGGTTTCAGGTATAAATTATAATAAAAGCAACGATGAAAAAATATATAATCCCAGTTATTTGTATCCTAATGGCAGCGGCATTTTCCGGTTGCCAGAAATGGAAAGGTGAGCACATGGACATTTACAGCTATACGCCGCCGGCAGCTAACCCGGTAAGTGATAAGGCGCCGCTTTCATGCAGCTCAAGCGGTTCAACAGTAATCCCGGTAAAAGGTACTATGCTTAGTGGTAAGACCTATTCTGTTGAAGATGGTTGCGATTTGGTAATTAATCCAACTGATACGTTGCTAATGCAGCCAGGGGTCACATTGAACATGGGCGCCGGAAGCAGCCTTATAGCACTTGGTACCCTGGTAAGTAACGGTTCAAAAAATCAGCCTAACTGGATCACCGTTCCGGGTATTGTAAAAAATGATGCCCCGGGTGGCCTTACTGCCGCCGCCGACCCGGCATATGCAGGTAAGTGGAAAGGTATTATAGGCGGCCCTACCTGTAAATTGTTAGTATTGAGGTGGACACACGTGGAATACGCCGGTTTAACCGAGGGGAAAGCTACATCAACCATTGCAGGCTCAGGTACAGGCAATCAATACAGTATTTTATTTGCCAACTATAACGGAAACTTTATCATGGAAGATTCCTGGTTGTACGGTGGGGTGGATGACCCGATCCGGATCTCGGCCGGTAAAATTGCAATCTTCAGAAATACTTTTGAAAAAAACGGTGTTAGCGGAGGTGATTGTCTAAATGCCAAGGGCGGTACTGTTGGTACCATGGCCTACAATATGTTTATCGGTACTGCAACCAACGGACAAAAGGCATCAAACAAAGGTCAGGCTACCGGTGCTCCGCAAACTAATATCGTTATGTATAATAACACCTTTGTTAGCGGTGGTTATCGCCAGGTGCAAAGCGGTCGTGGTGGTTGTATTAACTTTGAAGAAGGTGCAGCGGGTATGTATTATAACAACGTAGCTATTAACTGTAAGTTTGGCTATCGTGTGGTAGGCAGCCCGGTTGCCGATGTTGCCCACCTTTCATACGGTAATAACTATCAATGGGCCGATTCATTAAGTGTAGCCAACCAGTTTTACCCAACCGGTTATATCACGCAGCCGCAAAGCACGGATATCCCTTCAATCACAACATCTGCAAAATACCTGCCTTCAAATTATACTTTAGGATCTATTTATGATGGTAGTGATGTTGTACAGAAGAATAACCCGATGTTCCTGAACTTCCCGCTTCCTACTGTTGGCCACCCATTGTACCAATACAGCGCTATCGGGAACTTCAATTTCCATTTGCTGGCCAGCTCGCCGTTGATTGGTAAGGGCAATACTACTATTAAGCCATCTATTACAGTACCGCTGGATAAGATCTATGGTTTATCAGAGGCTACATTACCGGGTGCCGATTTGGGCGCATACCAGTTAAACGGTTCCGGAAATCAGCATTAATATTAGTAACTATTTGCCCAAGGATGAGGCTGTATC
This sequence comes from Mucilaginibacter sp. Mucisp86, assembly GCF_047324315.1. Classification (NCBI taxonomy): domain Bacteria; kingdom Pseudomonadati; phylum Bacteroidota; class Sphingobacteriia; order Sphingobacteriales; family Sphingobacteriaceae; genus Mucilaginibacter; species Mucilaginibacter sp. Mucisp86. Next base: position 251,392 of record NZ_CP168503.1, on the reverse strand, counting down.
ATAAATCATGATCAGCCTCATTTTTTGACTTATTCAGATACTTAAGCGATATATAATTCCGGGTTGAATTTACTAACAAAATGGGGGTTAACAGGGTTAACATAATTTAGGGTTAACATTTAATTATGTAATTGATAATCAGTTTATTGAGTTCGATTTTCTCAAAAAAAGTGTTAACCCCCTTTTTTTGTATAGATATTTAATTATGTATCTAATAATCAGTTAGTTGGTTGTGTTTTCTTCAAAAAGCATGCTTGCCCACTTTTGTATAAATATCATCGGCTAAATTTCAATTCATATGTAACACAACACCGAGGGGGCAATTGACTTATGATACAGCCTCATCCTTTTTTATAAACTCAATTACAAAATGAAAAAAGTCATTTGTATCCTATTTTTATCTATCATATCTCCATTAGCTATGCTGTCGGTTAAGGCTCAATCTGCTGATTTAAAAATTGTATTTATCCGTCACGCCGAGAAGCCGGTTAAAGGTGATAATCTGAACTGCCAGGGGATAAACAGATCGCTAAAATTACCGGTTGTACTAACAGCAAAATTTGGTGTTCCTGATAAGATATTTGTGCCTGGCTTAGGGTTGGGTGAAGCTACCAAACATTCCAGGATGTTTCAAACTATTGTGCCGCTTGCAGCTAAGTTCAATTTAACGGTAAATAGCTCCCGTACAGAAAAGGACTCTTTAGGCTTGGCTGCCGATTTAAAAAGCCGCACCGGTGTAATATTGGTGGTATGGGAACATGGCGGTATAGCACCAATTGTACGATCATTAGGTGTAAAACAGGATAACCTGAAATGGCCTGATGACGATTATGACAGTATCTGGATTGTTAATTTCAAGAATGGTGAAGCTGTTCTTTCGCGCGACAAGGAAAATATCGATCCTGGAAAAGATTGTAATTTTTAAATGCGATTATATAAGTCCCGGTTGTAGTAGTAAATGGTATAGTTTGAAAATAAAGGTTTCATTGCCGTTGGTTTTAGTCAACGGTAAAGTAAATAGTAAGAGCTGGCTTTAGCCGAACTATTCAGGTGGTATTTTGGCTAAAGCCTCCTTGTTTTACGATTATTCCGTTGACTTTAGTCAACGGCAATGAATACTTATAATATTTAATTTTTCCTTTAAAAATCCGGGGCGAAGCTAAATTTAACACCATATTCCGCGGCTCCCGGGTGGTCAAGATAGTTAAACCTTTTGATCCCGTCTATCCGCAAAAACTTAAAGATATTACCTACACCTACTCCGGCTTCTATATAAGGTTTAGTGCCTAAAGCATAAGTGCCATTTGCTCCGTTGCCACCTACCGGGAACCGGAACAAATTAGGTGAATAGAGTGGATTGTTTTCGTTACGCAAGCCGCCGAATAGCACTTTGGCCGACAGAAACTCTCTCCATTTCAGGTGTTTTATCAACGGGATTTTATTCAGTAAAAAACCGCTGAAACTATGAGTTAAGTTGATACCGGCATAATGGTCACTTACAAACTCAAGATAGGTTTGTTGGTTATAGGCATCCTCGTCATAAGCCAGCGATTGATTTGCCGGGGCGATGTTCAGGAGCGGGAAAGGCACTTTACCTACTAAATAATTTCCGAGCACAGTAATATCAGTATAACCAAGCTGAGATAGGTAGAAGCGCCTGAAGATGCTTGCTTTAACACTCGTGAAATCATAAGCACCGTTAAACAAGCCTTTAAAGCCATGATTGATCTGCAAATTCATGATCGGATATTTGCTGTAGACGGTGCGGCGGTATACTGTTCCCTGTAAGATTTGCTCATGCGGTGCATACCTGAAGGCGAGGTTGAGCTCACTGGTGGTTAGGTCGTGCATCAATGTATTGGCGTCGTTATTGTATTGAAATAGCAGAGAGGCCGCAGGTCGCTGGTTCCAGTTTCTGAATGCGAGATCGAACGAAAAATGGTTTTCAAAATCCTTTACATATTCAATTTTAGCGATCTTGCTGTAAAGCCAGTAGATTGTTTTTCCTGTCGAAAACGATGAAAGCGCAGCCTGCTGGTTGATGGTTGAAAGATCTCTTCCCGGTACGTCGACATCATTTAAATAGCTGGCCTTAAGGTAATCGTTGGGGTAGCGGTAAAAAGGTGTTTTATTAAATGAGTAGAAAGTTGCGATATTATATTTATAAGCCTTGTCGCGCGTACCATAAGCGCCAAAACCCTCAAAATAAATTGATTTGCTTAACTCGGGATTGGTGCGCCCGCCAATCTGAAACCGTGATCCTTCCTGGCTGTCACGTGAGTAAATTGTTCCGATCGGGCCAATCAACACAGGCCCCGCTTTAGCATAACCGCCTGTAAAAGTAGCTGCAAACCAGGTTGCCCGTTTAAATTGCGGCATTTTTTCTAACCTGGAGATGCGCGGGTACATCTTTGACTGATGATCGGACAGCGTATCCGGCCGGTTACGAGCCCAGTATGAGGTGTCGGGTTTGTCTGCGTCAGGAGCTATCTGCAATTCTTTACCTTCATAAAATGTGGCTGGAAGCGGTTTGTCCGTTATGTAGTTGGAAAATATTACTGTTCGCTCTCCCATTAATCCAAGCCCTTTGTTTTTCAAAATGCCGAAGTCGGCTTTAACATCGCTTTTACTTAAAAAATACCGGCCGTTAGGGTTCTGCTCAAAATCAAGCGTGATCTTGAGCGTTCGCATGAAATTGATGTTGATTTGCTTGTTTACATCAAGCTCACAGCCTCGCACAGCATAGTTGCCGGTCATACTTACAAGCAGTTTACCTTCAAAAAGCAAATCGCCTTTGGTGCGTGGTGTAAAGCTTAGTTCAATCAGTTTTTCTTTGCCTGTTTGTATGGTATCGGTAATGAAAAATTTGTAATAATTGGGAGAGTGATCGGCAATAGGGCTCAGGAACTGGTTGGTGATGATAAAAACATTGTTATCATAAATATCAATTACATTACCGTAAAGGCGGTTCATATAAATATCCAGGCCTGCTGTATCAATAAACTTAAGTATGTTAGCCTCCTTTTGAGCTTTTAATATGCGGATGGACTTAGCAGGATCTTTGCGGTAGTAATTTTGGTACTGTTTTTCGCTGAGATAGGTGGGGAGTAGCACCTGGGTTTGCCCGTTATCTTTTACCGTATCAAGCATGAACTGGTACATTTTAAAATAACGGCTGTTCATCAGTTTAGCCGGAACATCAATAAATGACAAATTAATCCGTTCATACTGGTCGTATTGCAGGTAATCAGCGCTTTCCATCCGGTTTTGCTTTTTATGGTCAATAACCTGCTGAATGAGCTCAACTGCGGGATTTCCTTTATTGCGGTAACGTTGTTTTTTTCCGGCAACTACGGTGACTTCTTTTAACTGGGTTTGACTGCCGTGTAATCTTATATGCAAAACATTAACCTGTCCGGGTTTGATCACTTTGGTAAGGGTTTGATAGCCAATGTAAGAGAAGGTAACATGCGTAAAAGCCCCCGGAGCGTTTAACTCAAATTTTCCATCGGGGTCTGCAATGGTTCCATACCTGCCGCCAACAACTTTGACGTTAATACCCGGAAGTGGTTGCCCGGAAACATCATCCACCACCTGTCCGCGGATAGTTGTTATTATTTGTGCCGATGTTTTTTTTACACTATCAGGCTGCTGCGCCATGCCACAGAGCGGGATTATAAAAAGTAGAGTTAAAATATATGGGAATAGCCGTCTTAATGAACCTGATGTACGGCAAGAAATCTCAAAAGAAGATAGCAAATTGTGGTAGATTAAAAAAACAAAAGGGTTCAGTTTTATGCATATTTCCGGGTGTACGCCGGGAATATGCTTTCTTTTTTCCTAAACGTACAAATTAAATTTGAATTGTCTCTGAAGAATGTATTATTTTAAGGTTAACAGCATTGTGACGTGCCTATTCAATCTACTTTAAGAAATTTCCCCTTTTCATCAAATAACAGGTCTTTCCCTTTTATTTCCGCCTCAAACATCTTTTTGCCTGTAGCATCGGTTACACGACCTGCTTCCTTGATCTTTGCGCCTTTATAATTTGTTTTAACATATTCAAAAACAGCAGATGGCAGCTGGTTAACCGGTATGGCGTCCACTTCTTCCACAAATTCGCCTTTCGGGGTAAAAGTCACCGAAGTACCCTCGCCAGATTTGCCTCCCCAGTTGGCTTCAAAATTTCCTTTCTCTTTTTCCCAGGTTACTTTGGTTGCATTGGGGTACTTTTTGGCAAGGCTTTGCTTTACAGCGGCTGGCACTTCTAAACTGCCGACTGCATTTACCATAGCGCCGCTGCCAAGCAGGGCGGTGGTGATGGTTAGTAAAAAGGTCTTTTTCATAAGTGTTTTTATTTTGATTTACACTAATGTACGAGGGCAATCTGGAGGAATATGGTACATACAACCGGTTTGATTTTAATTGAAACAAACTTGAACGGGTTTGAACCAGTGTTTGTAGTTACCACCGCTAATTTTGTTTTGCAGATCATAAATTCAATAAAATAAACTTAACCAAGTTATTATGAGGAGTTTGATTTTTATGCTTGTGTTGTGCTGTTTTTATAGCAGTGTTAGCGCTCAAAGCAACTTTTTCAACAGCAAGAAAGCTTATCTTGGGCAGCGGCGGCCCAATGATACCCCGCGTGTTTTCGCACCACAGATGTTAGTGCCCGATAGCGGCATAGCTATGGGCAGGTCGGCTTTCTCAGCAGATGGCAAGGAGTTTTATTATGGAAACTCCATGCATTGGTTTAACTCAAAAGGAAGCAGGCTCCGTTATTTTAAATATGACGGTGATAGGTGGCGTGGTCCTTTTGTACTTAATTACGATTACTTTACGCCAACTTTTTCTATCAATGGGAAAAGCATGTACTTTGCGGGGAGGGGCGATGGTAAACACTCTTATGTCTTTATATCGCATCGCAATAAAACAGGCTGGACAAATCCGGTGGTTTTCCTGGCAAAGAATTACGGCCTGTATGAGTTTATGCCGACCAACAGCGGAACTTTTTATGTTGGCAGCAATGCTAATGCGGGAAATGTAAAAGATTATAGTACTTACGATTTTTGCACGCTTACCATTTCCAAGACGGATACTGTTATTAAAAGCCTTGGCCCGGTTATCAATACGCCTGCATTCGATGGCGATTTTTATGTGGCGCCTGATGAGTCATATATGATTATCAGTTATAAGGAAAAGCCGGATTATGAGTGTGAGCTCGGGATCACTTTCCGTAAGTCCGATCACAGCTGGACAACACCGCTGAATCTGGGCCCGTTGATTAACGATGGTGATGCACACCGCTGGGGCGAATACGTTACTCCCGATGGTAAATACCTCATTTATACCAAAGGCACCAGCGAAAAGGATTGCCACCTTTACTGGGTACGGTTTGATGGTTTGAAGGCTAAACTAAGAAAGGAAGCTTTAGGCAGATAACAGCCATTCTTATTTCACTTCCGGACCATAAAATTTTAAGCCCAAAACACCGGTCATGATCAGTAGCATGAAAAATATTTCCATATAGGAGAGGCGCTGGTTTAAAAACGAAACCTCTACCAATTTAATCAGAATGAGTGTTACAGCCGTCCAAACAGCATATGCTACTGCTGTTGGTATCAGTTTTATAGCCAGCGAAAAGAAATAGATATTACCAATACCAAATATAATATAACCTACAAAAGGTAACCATACCGGCAGGCCATGTTGCAGACTTAAAACAGAATTAAGACGGAGTGCCTTCAAATCGCTGAATTTCATGAATTTTAGCGAGAATGTCCAGGCCGCTTCAAATGCGGCTGCGATTAAAATATAAAACCAGGCCAATATGTTATCAGTTTTGTTGTAGTACGTTTTCTTGTTCGGTTACTAAAGTAACGGGTTGCACCTCAGTCTCCAATTGATGTGTCTTATTTATTTTAGCCGGAGTAACTTTTTGCAGCCAATCCATAAATCGTGGCCGTAGGTTATAATACCAGTTAAACCATCGGTATTTGAGCAGTTTTTTTTCGTCAAAGCGTTTTACGCTAAAGGCATGCTGTAAAAAGTAATCTTTTGGGTAATCATAGTAAAGGCCCCAGTTTTCGGGTTTGTTGCCAGGTGTGTGACCCGGATCATAAACCGTACCGAACAGGTAATCCCAAAATGAGAATTTCGTCGCAAAATTGGCGTGAAAAACTTCCTGGTAATTGGCGTGATGCCATAAATGCAATTGTGGCGAGTTAATGATGTATTTAAGCTTGCCCATGTTTACCTTGATATTGCCGTGTATAAACATGCCAAACATGGCATCTAACATAGCCTTTATCGGTATAACTATTGGGTCTGCACCTAACAAAATGATAGGTGCAAACTCAATAGTTTGATTGATGACGATTTCCATGATGTGCGAACGCGAACCGGCCAGAAAGTCAACCTCCTTACCAGAATGGTGCGCCTCATGAATTCGCCAGAAAAATTTATTGGAATGCTGAAAGCGGTGAAACAAGTAAATATAAAGGTCATGCGTAAACAGGAAAAACAACACTTGCAATACAACAGGCCAGTTACTTATTAAATGCAGATGCGACAGATCAAAATGCGCCTCTAAGGGTTTAATGATATAGTCGAAAATGAGGATCTTCAAAAAGTAGCTTTGTATCAGTGTATACCACACTAAATCAATCCAAAAGCCTTCCCTGAAAAACTTCAAACCTTTTCTGTAAGGTGAAATCCTTTCCCAGGCTATGACAAATCCTATCCAGCAAAAAAGGATAATGGACGTAATTATGGTAGTTAGTTTTTCCGGAGACATCATTATTTAACGCTTGGTTTTTCTTTGTATTCGTCGCTGATGTTTACCCTCAAACGCTTCATCGGCGCAAGTTCTGATTCGTAAACACGTTTTTCACCATCACCTGTTGCGGTTTCAACATCCCTGATATCGCGTACCAAACGTTGCAGGCCTTGCGGCTCAACAGATGCCGCATGATCAGATCCCCACATGGCACGGTCAAGCGTAAAGTGACGCTCAACAAAGGTTGCGCCCATAGCCACAGCACCTACGGTAGTTGCCAAACCTGTTTCGTGGCCCGAATAACCGATAGGGATGCCCGGATATTTATTTTCCAGGGTCTGGATCATTTTAAGGTTAAGCTCGTGCGGAGGGCATGGGTAAGCCGAAGTTGAATGGGCGATAAACAATGGATAGTTTTCGTCAAAGGCATTGATATAATCCATGGTTGTTTCGATCTCTTTCATTGTTGACATGCCGGTTGAAAGCATTAACGGCTTACCGGTTTCCAGTATACGCTGAATCAAAGCGAAATCAGTTAATGATGCTGATGCTAATTTATAGAGGATGGTATCAAACTGCTCCATAAAATCAACAGATGGTGCATCCCAGGCAGATACAAACCAATCGATACCTACTTTTTTACAGTATTGGTCGATGGTTGCATATTCGGCTATACCAAATTCAGTTTTACGTTTGTAGTCGATATAAGTGATGCGGCCCCACGGGGTATCGCGCATAATTTCCCACTGATCGCGCGGTACGCAAATTTCCGGTGTGCGTTTTTGGAATTTAACGGCATCAGCTTTAGCAGCCACGGCCTCATCAATTAATTTTTTGCAAATTTCAAGTGAACCGTTATGGTTAATACCAATTTCGGCAATGATATAGCTTGGCTGTCCTTTACCAATTACGCGGCCGTTTTGTAGCGTGATGCTTCCATTTCTTGTTCCCGACAGATATTTATCGCTTTTAGCCTCGATGATCATCTCTGCAAATTCACGGAAGCAGCCATCGCCGCCATTTAATGAACTTACAAAATCAACCTGTGCTTTAACATGTGGCAAAGCATCGGCAGGAGATGCAGTAAGACCGGCCAGTTTCATTACTTCCAGGTCGTTATAGTCATCGCCGATAAAAGCAACTTCGTTTGGCTGCAGATTTAAGCGGTTGCAGATTTCTTTGAAAATAGTTGCCTTATCTTTTATACCTAAATGAAGTTCGGTGATCTGTAATTTTTCAGCTCTTTTAATTAATGAAGGCGAGTTTTCGCCGGTGATAATACCTGTATTTACACCAGCAAATTTGCGAAGGCGCTCAACCCCCATACCATCGCGCATGCTGAATTTTTTTAAAAGCTCGCCGTCTTGATTGTAGTATACTCCGGCATCTGTTAAAACCCCATCGTTGTCGGTTAGCAATAGTTTAATGCCAGCCGCTTTTTGTTTCAAAATCTCGTTCATAATAGTTGGTTTAAATTAAATAGCTGTCCATCCTCCGTCAACAACCAGGTTAGCGCCGGTCATGTATGCCGATGCCTCGCTGGCCAGAAATATAAGTGCGCCCTGATAGTCTGACGCCTGGGCCATACGCCCTAATAAAGTTTTTGCTGAATAGTTGCCAATAAAATCTTCGCTTTGCCCTGCCTCAACACCGCCGGGAGAAAGGGTGTTTACCCGTACACCGGTATGCCCCCAATAGGCGGCCAAAAAGCGGGTGAAATTGATAATAGCACCCTTAGTAACCGGGTAGGCTGCCGACTTGTAAAAAGTTTGCTGCCCGCGCGAATCGCGGTAAATGCTTTGATCAGGCCCAACCATTCCATAGGTTGATGCTATATTGATGATACTGCCGCTGCGGTGCAAGGCCATCTGCGTACCAAATACCTGCGAGCATAAGAACACCCCGGTAATATTTACGTTAAGCGATTGCTGAAAAGCTTCTAACGGATAGTTTTCAAACGCAGATAGCTCTTTGGCCATGGCCGGGTTTTCAAATTTATCGTTAATGGCGGCGTTGTTTACCAATACATCAACCGAATCATATTTATCAAGCACTGCATTGAGTGCGGTAATTAATGAGTCTTTGCTGGTTACATCAACGCCCAAACCCAAATGGTTATCACCCAATTGGGCGGCAAATGCCCTGGTTTCTTCGGCGTTTATATCGGCTACTACTACGTTTGCGCCTGCTGCTGCAAGGGCTTCGCAATGTTTACGGCCGATGAGGCCTAAAGCACCCGTTACTACCGCAGTTTTCCCTTTTAATGAAAACAGGTCCATGATCAGGCTATACTTTTAGGTTTGATGTTATAATTGCTCACCTTACGGAAAACGGCCTCTAACACTTCGCCTTTTAGCTGATCTTTGATATTGCCGCTTTCGATGGCTGCTTTTAGCAATGGCAATACATCGCGGTAAGCTGCGAGGATGTAGTCGATATCCTCGGTGGTATGGCTGTAGCACATATTGTGGAAACCCGCCCAAAGTACTCCGCGTTTTATCATTTCCTGTTGTATGAAGGTTTTTACTTCCAGTCCGTTGCCGGCATCGGGAGTAAAGGTTACCATGCTGCGGCAGTTAAAACCAACGCAACGTGTGTATTTGTCAACGCCTAATTCAATGGCAAGACTGTTGTAGCCATTTTTTAATAAAGCGCCATGTTCGTCAAGATATTGCGGTACCTTTTTATCACGAAGTTCATTGATGGTAGCGATGCAGGCTGCTAATGATAAAGCCTCGCCGCCAAATGTGGTATAGCTGAATACTTCTGAATTGAACAGCTCCATTATATCTGCACGGCCAGTTAATAATGCTATAGGCATACCGTTGGCACATGCTTTTGAAAATACGGCCAGATCGGCTTTAACATTGAAATACTCCTGCGCACCGCCCACTGCTATGCGGAAACCGGTCCACATTTCATCAAAAATGAGCAGGGTGCCGTTGGCTTTACATACCTCGGCCAATTCCTGCAGGTAACCCGGTTTTGGCGCTTCAAAAATGAAGGGCTCCAATATCAGGGCAGCAACAGTTTCATCCAGAGCAGCTTTTACTGATTCAATGTCGTTATATTCAAAAGTATAGGTAAGGTCCTGGATAGCTTCAGGCACGCCTGAGTTACGGCTGGTGATGCCAATATACCAATCATGCCAGCCGTGGTAGCCACAGCAAAATACTTTATCCCTGCCGGTGAAGGCACGTGCTACGCGGATAGCTGCCGAACAAACATCTGCACCGGTTTTTGAGATCTTTACCGCTTCTGCATTAGGCACAACCTGTTGTACCAGTTCTGAAAGTTCAACCTCTAAAGGATGCATCAGGGAAAAAGTAATACCATCATTTAATTGCTGACGGATAGCTTCATCAATGGCCGGGTAGGCGTAACCCAACGAAATTGGGCCTATGGCCGAGTTTAAATCGATGTATTCGTTACCGTCAACGTCCCACACATGCGATCCTTTACCTTTTACAAGGTATTTTGGCGCTATGCCTTTGGTAAATTGCCCCGGACCTTTGGCAAGGGTTTGGGTAACCGGTTTTTGAACTTTTAAAGCACGTTCGTATAATTTATCTGACTCGGTAATGTTTGGATAATCGTTGTTAAGGTCTATTTTATTAGCCATGATCAATATTTTTATTCTGAAAATTCAGGTGTTAAAATTTGTGGTTGGTTGTGGGCAGTTTGGTAGCCCAGTATTTTTTCGGCAATTTGTTTACCGGTAAAACCCTCGTGCTCCAATACCGAAGGAAGCAGTGCCGGCCTGAACCATTTTTCGTTCAAAGCCATAGGCAATACATTGGCGGTTGTGCGGTGTTTTAATAAAACTTCGGCCACGATGGTGTAAAGACCTCCGGTTAAAAAATGGTCTTCAAGCGTAACTACCAGCTTGCTTTGTGCCGATGCTTTCAGTATGGCTTGCTCATCAACCGGCTTAAGGCTGCGCATGTTGATCAAACCAACAGAAAGGCCTTCGCTTTTCAGCATTTCAACGGCAATCAGTGCCTGCTCAAACAGCAAACCATAGGTTAAGATGGTTACATCGCTGCCTTCTGTTATTACTTCGGCTTTACCTATGGTAAAAGGCTCGTGGATATAAGTGGTCTTACGGGTATTGATGCGGGTATAGGCAGGGTTTTTACTTTCCCAGATCTGGGGTAGCATTTTTACCAGGTCATCCTCATCGGCCGGGGCAAATACTGTTACATTGGGGATACCTCTCATGATCGAGATATCCTCAATAGCCTGATGGGTTGGCCCGTTACCGTCTGATAAAAAACCGGGGATGAACGAGCTAAGCTTAACCGGCAAATTGGCTATACCAACATCGGTGCGTACAAACTCAAACGCGCGCATGGTTAAAAAAGCAGCGAGCGCATGCACAACAGGCGTACGGCCACGCAGGGCAAGTCCTGCCGCTGCGCCGATCATGGTTTGCTCGGTAATGCCTGTATCAATAAAGCGTTTGCCTAATATGCCGGGCAGGTTGCGTACCAGCGCGCGGTTTTCGGCAGTCATTACAATCACCTGCTCGTTGGCAAGCGCTGTTTGGGTTAAAAGTTCTTCGTAACTCATCTTATCGCACCACTAAAGTTTCTGATGTTAATGTTGTATTGTGCTGGCCATGCAGCTCCAGTAAAAGTTGCTGGATTTCGTCTGCATTGAAATTGCAGAACCACCTGTCGGCGCGTTCCTGTATGCTTGGCAGGCCTTTACCTCGCACGGTATCGGCAATAATTACATTCAGTTTTCCGGCCTGGAAAGGGAAGGCGCCGAAAGCTTCGTCAAGCTCAGCAAAACTGTGGCCGTTTATTCTTTTAACCGCCGCGCCAAAAGCCTCAAACTTATCGGCAAGCGGCTCCAGCGGAATCAGGTCTTCCGTACGCATATTAGCCTGGAAATGGTTGCGGTCAACTACAAACAGCAGGTTATCCAGTTTATAAGCATTGGCCACCAGCATAGCTTCCCAGCAAGTACCTTCGTTCAATTCGCCATCACCCAAAATACAAATCACTTTGTTGGTGCTGCCGCTGATCTTCAAGTCCATAGCCACTCCAATGGCTACCGATGGCAAATGACCTAATGAGCCTGAATGAAACTCGATACCCGGAATTTTTGTATTGGGGTGCCAGTAAATATGATCGTTAAGCAGCAGGTGGTTTTTTAAACGTTCTTTTTCCAATAAACCCAGTTCGGCAAAGGTGCCGTACAAGGCAGGTACATCATGGCCTTTTGACAGAAAAAGGTAATCGCGGTTTGGATCATCAAGATTATCCTTATTGATGTTCAAAAAGCGACTATATAAATAAACAATCAGATCCACCGCCGATAGCGATGCACCTGTAAAACACCCGCCATCGGTAGACATGCGGATGATGTGCTCCCGTACCTTCAGAGCGGTGTCTGTTAATTCCTGGTAATTGTTGTTCTCCACTGTTATCATTCGCTTGTTATAATTCCTGTAAGTTTTTTGTGGGTGCCTGTTTGGTTTGGGCGGAGGTAATGGTTTTTAATTCATCTACATGGTGCCTGTACCAGTTTACCCCGGCATATTGTGCATTGATGTTATAGATCTCGGGTTTTTGAGTTAGCAGGTTAAGGATATCATCGCACGAGAAATGATTGTTATCTGTATATAACTCGCGGAATACACGCTCTATGAAATAATAATCTTCCGCGTAGTCGATCGTAAAACGATGTGACATGGAATAATCTAAACCGGCAGGCCAGGTTACATTGCCAATCCTGAACAATTGTGGATTTTCCCAGATATAAGGAGTGGTATGCTCCAGTTCCAGTTCGCGTGTTGCACCTTCCCATGCTTTGGTCAAACATTCCATGGTCATGATCTCCACGTCGTTGCCATCGGGATAAGTTGCCGGGTGCAGGTTGCTTACAAAATCAAAGTTGTTTTGGTTGGCAAAAAAGTAATCCAATACATGATCAACAATACGCGGATCGATAAGCGGGCAATCAGATGGGATCTTTAATACAATATCCGCATGATGAAGCTTTGATGCCTGGTAATGCCTGTCGAGCAGGTTATTCAGACTGCCGCGATAATAAGGGATCCCTATGTTAATAGCCTCATTGATGATGATATCATCATCAGGCGTTTCGGATGTGGCAATGATCACTTCAGCCTCATGGCTGATCATCTTAAGCCGTTCAATCATCCTTGCCAGCAGGCTTTTACCCAAAATAGGCAGCATTACTTTACCCGGTAAACGGCTCGAAGCCATGCGGGCCTGTACTACTATTAAGATTTTCTGTTTCACGGTAAATGATTACCAGTTAGCTATTAGTTCTTCGGTTAATTGGACGTCTGGCTTAAGCTGGTATTTATCCATAGCCAAGTGCGGGTCAAAGCTTTTTTTATCGCCGCTGTGGTTTAAAAAACCGCGGCAAATGGCAGCGATATTTCTCGCCGAAGCCCCATCGTTTTGTATAGGTGCAAGCCTTCTAAGCTCATTGACATCAAAAAGCGAATGAACCTTTTTGCCCAGCGCAATACCTGTATAAACTACCGTTGAGTATTGGGTAATGAGCTCACAGCAGTTGGCTATCATGTGGTTGGTATTGCCTTTACTGTATACCAATGTACCGGCCGGTGTATTGGCATAGATCTCTTTTTCAGCACGCTCTACATTCTCATTAGGGTGAAGCTTAAAGAGTAATGGACGTCCATTGGCAATTTTTACTGCTTTTTTAATAAAGGCAATCCTGTTTTCAATGCGGAATGTTTCGCGCATATCTGTGGTGGCTACCATTACATAGTTATGATGCGGAAAATCATTGTTTACGTGTTGAACCAGGTTATCATAATTTGGCATGCCGGTTACAACAATTTTGCTTTCGGCGGTGCCTTTGCCCATAAAGTACTGTTTGTAACCTGCCGATGCCGCACAGTAAACATCACAGATGTTTGACGATCCGTTTAGTGAAGTATTGCCGCATAGCGTAGGGGGAAGCTTTAGGCCTTTAACAACACTGCTCCAGGGAGTGTAACGATCAATCATACCTTCCTGCACCCAAATGGTTTTAATGTTACGCATGCGCGGGGGCACAATCAAATCGGTACAAAATACAACAAGGTCATATTTGTTTTTCTGTGCCCTGAAATCAATTTGCAAAGCATGTTTTTGAAGATACTCTTCAGAAATGAGCCTGAATTTGGTAGAGAGTACAGTGCCACTGAGCAGGGTAGTTTTATTAATAATGGTATTTAAGGTAGTGTTATCAGTAAACAACTGGCTAAACCAGCAGTCAAACTCAGGCAGCTCATTAGCTATCTGGTGCATTTGAGTGGTTTGGTTAATTGAACCGGTAATGAATAATATTTTCTTCATCCTTTTATTTCAATTAGCTTTAATTCCCGAAATTTTGTTTGTGAAAGGCATTAAGGTATAGACCGATTTTGTAAAGATTCTGTAGTTAATCGTCGTGAAAAGAAATTGGCCGGATGGCACAGTAATATTGTTAGGTTGAGTAGTTATCATATCAAAAATCAAAATATTGCATGGGCAATTCTTTACAAAATCCTAATTCAGAATTTAAATAAGAAGTTGCCATATCCGGCTAAAACTTATGATTTGATAAATGTAGGAGGGTAGTTTTTAAATAATGAAAACCCAAAGTTATCAAATCGTTAAGCCGTAATTTTCAGTAAATTATTTATTAACAAACGTCGCGCTCTGTTAATTGCCTTAAACAGAGTGTTATAGTGCAGGAGATAAAACTAAAAAAACGTAAAATGCAGCCAAGGTTAATTGAAATACAAGTTACAATCAATTTATACTATTGCAAAATTTTTCTTACAAAGCGTTTTCTCCATTCGGGATTGTTATATTAAGCGCTTTTTTTCGTAACAGATTGGCAAGAGCATTTAGGGTTGAAGACGCATGCCGTACCTGCTATTAATACACCATAAGTAACAGGTTTCACGCAAGCCGCCCGCGGAGATCATCGATATATCGTTGCCAGTCGTATTCAATATGGGCACCGGACTTGATTAGTTTTTCAATAATAGCCAGCGTTTGGGGTTTAGGATTATTATAACCGCACCAAAGAGCTTGCCCCAATATAGTTCCGTCATAATCATTTTTTACTTCGAGAGGAGCATGCTGAGATAGTAAAAACTCAACAATATCCAAATATCCGCCGAGCACTGCGCCATGTAACGGTGTCATCCCTCCCGAGTGAATACCAACCGGGGTGCCCCGTGCCAGCAAATATTTAACCACATCTAAATGACCGTATTCGCAAGCCCAAATCATACCTGCGTCTCTTTCAGAATCTAAACTGCTATCGACGAGTACGCCGTCATCGTTAAAATAGGTTTTTACCTTATCCAGATCGCCTATGCCGCAAGCTGCTTCGAGATTGACTTTTGCACCATGATTGGCCAGGTATTTCCCTGGTTCGCCCCGCCCGTTGGCAAGGCATGCAACAATAAGCGAACCTTCGGTATAATCGGGCGCAACAGCAATATTGGGATCGGCCCCATGGTTAATGAGTATTTCCATCAGTTGCTTCTGCACGCCTGTAATTACGGGGTGAACGCTGGTTGCAACCAAACCTAAAGTAGTACTACCCCGGTACATTAATCCCACTGCGTTTACTTCAGCACCTGCATTCAGCAGAATTTCTGCAATTTCAACGGCATTAGCTGGCGTTTTTTGCCGAAAATTTTCAATGCCGTTAGCGCCAACATAAATTAAAAGGGTTGAACGATGATTACGTAAAGAACGCATATCAATCAAAGCAGGATTTTGCCTAAGCAGGTTTTTAAGCAAGTTGGCATTGCCATCTGCTATGGCGTCTGCAGCGGCCTCAAATAACGCTATTGCAGAATTTTCCTCATTTAAACTGATGTTAAAGTTTTCGTATTCCTCCCAAAGGTTAAAGTGATGGGTGTGGGCTATAATACGCCGGGTATTTATCAGATTGTTGTCTTCAGGATTTAAACCCGCCCCTGTATATTTTTCAAGTATTTTAGGATGCAGGCCATAAGTTTTAAGAAGCATTTCAAGCTTCAAAACATCGCCTGCAATTGCAGCTTTACCAGCTTGTTCCAGTTGTTCGGGCGGGATAGGGCCAATACCTGACATGGTAAGTTGTGTTTGTTGGTGCTACAAATCTCGTGATAAAATTTTTACATCCGCTTACAATTTAAGCAGGTAAACTAAACCATTATTTTGAACAAGATCAGTATAGCAGTAACAAATAGCACGATCATCCCACCCAGGAAAAGATAATCAGCCACTGTTTCTGACCGGCCACCAGGTTTTATATTACCCCTGATGGAAAGAAACGAAAGTATACAGCTCAGCATAAAGAAAACAAGCGCTATGGTTACTGTTTCGTCAATATAGGTGCGTTCGGAAAGTTTCAGGAATTTTAATGAAGTGAGCACCACAAAGCATAGGCCCAGTAAGTTTGATGCTGCATTAAGGATGTGTGGCGATTTATCGTTGCGGGTCATACAATCATAAAACTAATGAAATTTACCATATCGCAACTGTTTACCACAAAATGTTTATCGGTCAATATCAGCAAGGTAATAACATAACCGCCGGCTTGATATGTAAAATAATTGCAGATTGATTATTTTTATACCTGTGCAAGAGCTTTAAAGGCAATTACAATTGCAACTATGTTATTGTGATATTCAGAATCATCTTTTAACAAATAACGATATATCGCCATTTGTTTTTGTGTTGATTTTTATTAAGTGTCTGTATTTTAGATATTTGTGTGTTTGGTATGCCTCTTGTAAGCCACTTAGTTTATTGTATTTTAAGTCCCTACATCTTAAACACATTACCTCATGACAAAAAAGATACTTGCTTTTTTATTTCTTACAGGTTCGGCAGTGTATGTTAATGCCCAGGCTATAGCGCCGTCGGCCTGGCAAAAATTTCCGGACAGCACCGTTGTAAGTGTTCATGCTTCATATGATGATGTAAGCGGGATTCACCGTTGGCTGTTCGGCGAAAATTATCGTAAGGACTGGGCCATGAAAGTGAAGCTTCCGGTTATAAAATTATCGCAAATAAATGGCGGACTATCACCTATTAAACAAGGTGGTGGTTTGGAATCAAAGTCGTTGCGTTTGGAAGATAAAACCGGCCGCGAGTGGGTATTGCGCAGCGTTGAAAAAACGCCGGATAAGCTATTACCCGAAAATTTGCAGGGTACCTTTGCCGTTGATTGGATTGGCGACGAGTTTAGCGGTCAGCACCCATATTCGGCTTTGATTGTGCCGCCCCTTGCCGAAGCTGCGCGTGTGGCACATGCTAACCCCATTATAGGTGTTGTGGCCGAAGATCCGGCGCTTGGACAATATAGCAAGGTATTTGTTGGTACCGTATGTTTGATAGAGGAGAGGGAGCCTTCCGGTTCATCAGATAATACTCTTAAAATGGAGGGGCAATTACTAAGAAGTTATGACAACAGGGTAGATGGGGAAGGCTTTTTACGCGCCCGGATGCTCGATTTATTGATGGGCGATTGGGACAGGCATGAAGATCAGTGGCGCTGGGCTGATACTAAAAATGGTAAAGGAAAAACCTATACCGCCGTACCGCGTGATCGTGACCAGGTATTTCATGTTACACAGGGCCTGTTTCCGAGTATTGCTGCGTTACCATGGATAGATCCTTTACTTGAAGATTTTACCGGGGATATTCCGCATGTAAAGTATTCGCTGTTCAAAACAAGGTTCATGAAACAGTATCCGGATGCGCAAATAAGCTACGAACGATGGATGCAGATTGCCAACGAGTTTGTTAAAGCCGAAACTGACGCCGTACTTGAAGAGGGTTTAAAACGCCTGCCTGCAGAAAGCTATAAATTGAGGCATAACGAGTTGCTTGCCATATTAAAACAACGCCGGGATAATATACCGGCAGCAATGAGCGAGTATTATAAATTTGCGAATAGGATAGTGGATATCCGTGCTACCGATAAAAGCGAGCTGATCACCGTTGCCGACGCCCCGGACAACGCTATGCGTATAACAATTAATAAACTGAATAAAGATGGCGAAACCAAAGATCAGTTTATGGATATGGTATACAAGCCGGAAATTACCAAAGAAATAAGATTGTATGTTTCTGCCGGGGACGACCGCATCGTTATTGATAATGCTAATTCGCCTATTAAGTTAAGGCTGATTGATAGTGCAGGCAGTAAAACTGTTGAAATTAAGCAGTCGGCACAAACAATCAAATTTTACGGACGGCGGGATAGCACCAATTTTACCGGCAATGTTGGCCAACTAAATAAACATCTTTCAAACGATACCTCAAATACCCGGTTTTTACCAACTAACGTATATAATGTGTGGATGCCGCTTGCCACTGCTGCATTAAATAAGGACGATGGCTTTTTACTTGGCCTGGGTTTTCAATATACCGGTCATGACGGGTTCAGGAAGTTGCCTTATTCAACATTACAGCAGGTAATGATAACCCATTCATTTGCTACGGATGCTTTCAGGATCAAATACAGGGGCGAGTGGATAGATGCCATCGGCAAAGCCGATTTTATTATGCAGGCCAACATCCAGTCGCCGGATAATACTGTGAACTTTTTCGGTTTGGGCAATGAAAGTCCTTTAAATAAATTTCCGGGCTATCGTACTTACTATCGTACCCGGTATGATATCTATCAGTTTGATCCGGCTTTACGCTGGCATACAGGCAAAAATAGTAATATCAGCGTTGGTCCTTCGTTTCAGTTTTATCACCTTGATCTTGCACAAAATACAGGGCGGTTCATCAATCAAACATCGCTCATCAAATCTTACGATAGCTTAACGGTTGGAAAAGATAAAGCGCATCTTGGTGCGTTGATAAACTATACTACAAACCAGCGCGATAATAATATCCTGCCTACAAAAGGATACTATTTTACAGTAACGGTACAAGGGTATGAAGGGCTTAACAGTTATTCAAAATCGTTTGTACAGATCAGGCCTGAGTTTACTTATTATCAAAAGCTAACCCCGGGAGGTGCTATTGTATTATCTGATCGTGTTGGCGGCGGTGTAAGTTTTGGTAAACCTGCTTTTTACCAGTCAATGTTTTTAGGCGGGCAGGGTAACCTGCTTGGTTACCTGCAAAACCGTTTTGCAGGTAAGCACATGGTGTTTAACAATTTTCAGGGACGGATTAAACTTGCAGATATTGCGAGCTACATTATACCGGGACAGTTAGGTTTGGTAGGCTTTTATGACGCGGGCCGCGTTTGGATTGATGACGAACACTCGGATAAATGGCACACAGGTACCGGCGGTGGCTTATATTTTGCACCTGCAAGTTTAACGGTATTGCAAATACTGGCAGGCCATTCAAGCGAGGGCTGGTATCCTTATATATCGCTTAATTTCAGGTTGTAATTAATCCTGGCGAAAGTCTGTGTAAACTATAAAGAAAAGAGCCGGAATCTGATCAGAAAGATTTCGGCTCTTTTTTGTTATTGTTTGGTTTTGAGTTGGTTAGGTTAGGCGTATGCCAAATTGTATGAATGTTAAAAGAATTAAGGAATATTTAACATTAAGCGGTGAAATGTCTACTAAAAATACATTTCTTCATAAATCCTTATTCCTATCTTATTAATATGAAAATCCTTTCTTAATACACCGGGGGTAGTTTTGTTGCAAACTAACTGTATTGCAATGAAACAAAATTTACTTAAAATTTCACGGTTGCTATTGGTTATGGTAGTTTGCATGTTTACTTTCAGTAGCCTGCAAGCTCAAACCTTAACAATCAGGGGTATCGTTTTAGACGATAACAATCAGCCGCTTCCGGGTGTAAGCGTGACAATTAAAGACACCAAGCAAGGCGGTCTTACCAACGAAGGTGGTCGTTTTACCATTTCAGCAAGCAAAGGCCAAACGCTTGTTTTCCATACTATTGGTTTTACTACTCAGGAGGTAGTAATAGGTACAGAAGTTTACCTTTCTGTTAATTTAAAATCTGATACAAAAGCATTATCCGAAGTTGTAGTAACAGCATTAGGTGTTAAAAAAGAGTTTCAAAAATTAGGCTACTCGCAATCGCAGGTTAAAGGTGATGCTTTGACAACTGCCCGCGACGCTAACCCTTTAAACTCATTGGCCGGTAAAATTGCAGGTTTAAGCATTGGCGCAAACGCAGAGTTTGCCGGTGCACCAACAGTGGTATTACGCGGTAGTAAAGATGTATTGTACGTTGTTGACGGCGAGCCGGTAAACTCCGATACTTATGATTATAACGCCGATGATATTGAAACTTATACTGTATTGAAAGGCCCTAATGCTGCGGCCCTTTACGGTTTCCGCGGTATTAATGGTGCTATCATCATCACTACTAAAAGGGGTTCAAAAGATAAAAAAGGCTGGCAGGTAGATTTCAACAGCACTACCGAACTTGAAAAAGGTTTTCTTGTATTGCCAAAAAGCCAAACCGAGTATGGCCGCGGTAGTAACTTTGCCTATACTTACGGTAACGTATTGTATGATAATACCCAGCGTTTACCTGAATGGGGCCCGCGTTTTGACGGTGTTTTCCAAACCCAGCAGTATGACAGCCCTTATGACGCTACAACCGGTATCAGGCAAAAAACGCCCTGGTTAGCCCGCGGTGCAAAAAACTTTGAAAACTTTGTGCAAACCGGTATCACCAATACCAACTCGCTATCTATAGCGGCCAGCGGATCAAACTATGATATGCATATTTCTTATGGCCACACTTACCAAAAAGGTGATTTCCCTAACACTAAATTAAATATCGACAACTTCAAGATTGCTGCCGGTTACGATATCACACCAAAATTGCGTGTTGAAGGCGATTTGAACCTTAATCAATTGTATTCGCCAAACATTCCTGACGTTGATTACAGCCCGCAAAGTTATGTATACATGTTTAAGGTATATGGCTCTGCAGATTATGATGTAAATGCACTGAAAAATATTTACCAGGGCCCGCAGGGTGTTCCGGGTTTACAACAGTACGCCCAGGAATACGGCCGTTTAAATAACCCATGGTTTATTGCTGATAAATGGCTCAAAGGCAGAACCAAACAAACTATTTACGGGTCATTAAAATTGAGCTACAAAATTACCCAGGATTTAAATGTTAGCTTACGCGAAGCTTTAAATACTTATGACGAGCAAAATACCGAGCAGGTACCTGCAGGTGCCAACCTTAACCAATATCTTTCATGGTATACTTTTGGCTGGTACGGCGATTACAGGCAGGACGACCGTAACCTGTTAGATAATAATACCGATTTGACATTTACTTACAACCATAAATTCGGTGCCTGGAATATCTCTGGTTTATTGGGTGGCAACGCAAGGTCATTCTCGTACAAATCTGACTGGGGTACAACACAGGTTTTAGCTTTGCCAGGGGTGTACAATCTTAATAACTCGGCTGGTAAACCTTATATCTACAATTTTGATTCAAAAATGCAGGTATATAGCGGTTACTACTCGTTTGATTTTGGTTACAAAAATTACTTCAGTATTAATACCACAAACCGTGTAGATCACCTGTCGACATTACCTTCAGGTAATAACACTTTCTTCTATCCATCGGTAGCTATTAGCAGCGTTGTTACCGACTATATTAAATTACCTGAGTTTATCTCATTCTTAAAAGTGCGTGGTTCATTTGCCGACGTTAAAGGTGGTTTAACTTCACCCACTATCGGTACTTCATATAATGCTTTAAATTCAACTGCATTGGGTACCGGCTGGAACTCAAAACCGGTTAGTGGTATATTAGGTTACGGTACCGAATTGTATACTCCATACAACGGTCCAACTTACCTGAATGCGTCACCTATCGCCACCGCGACTTTCTACAACGGTACGCCTTCGGTTACTTTATCAAACACAATCTCAAACGACAAAATCAAACCTTTCGATGTTAAATCATACGAAGCTGGTTTTGACGCTAAATTCTTAGGAAACCGTTTAGGTTTAAACGGTACATACTTTACTACCGAGAATGGTCCTAACATTTTCCCATTGGGTGTAGCTACCTCTACAGGCAACACAAACCAATTGGTAAATGGTGTAACTACACGTAAAAGAGGTTTCGAAATTGAGTTGATGGGTTCTGTATTGAAAAACCCTAATGGTCTTAACTGGGATGTTAACGTAAACTACTCAACTTACAAAGAAACTATTAAATCAATTTATCCGGGCGTAACTACCTTACAGCAAAACAACCACAACTATGTTGTTGGCGACAGACCAGACGCTATCTACGGTACCAAATTTGTAAGAGATGGTAACGGTAATATCGTTAATACTTATTCGGTTGACGCAAGCGGTAAAGTATCTGGTGGTGTGCCTCTTACTTCTCCGGGTGGCATCAGCAACCAGGGCTTGTTAGGTTACGCTAACCCTGATTTCTCATTTGGTATTACCAACACGTTCACTTACAAAGGCTTTATTTTAAGCTTCCAGTTTGATGGCCGTATCGGTGGTAAAATTTACGACAGAACTTACTACCAGTCAATGAATGGTGGTACCGCTTTGGAAACTGCTACCGGTGCTTTCGGTACAGCCCGTTTAGCTGAGTGGAACACTACTAATGAAGGTACTGTAGGTGCAACGCCATCATACGTTGGCCCCGGTGTTCACATTGTAAGCGGTACGCCAATATTTGTTGGTGGTCAGATAGCTAACTTAAAAGACCTGACTTTTGCTCCAAATACTATCCCTGTTACTGTTCAGAGCTATGTATCAAGTGGTATAGGCGGCAATTTTGACGAGTACTATATGATCAGCCGCTCATATGCAAAATTGCGTGAGGCAAGCCTGGGTTATTCATTACCTGCAAGTATGTTAAGAGGTTCGTTCATTAAGAAAGTAACCTTCTCGGTTGTGGGCAGGAACCTGCTTTATTTTGCAGCACGCAAAGATATTGACCTTGATCAGTTTGCATCAGGCTATAATGCGTCAGATCGTAGTTTAGTTGGTGGAAATGGCGGAAGCGACCTTGAAAGCCCAACAGCCCGTCGTTACGGTTTCAATATCCATTTAACATTCTAATTATCACATTGATTTAAAGAAAATTTATGAAAATAAAATCATTAATCCCATTAGCCCTGTTGTTAACAATGGGCATGGTATCGATAACCGGCTGTCAGAAAGGGGATTTGATTAATAACCCCAACGTGGCTGGTTCAAGCTCAATAGTGCCTTTGTCATTATTGCTAAACCACCTTACTGCCACCCTGATCCGCAGCGATGAGCAACCTTTTGGTTATACAGCGGTTGCCAATCAATACATAGTTGCCAACTATTCTTACTAC
Source organism: Mucilaginibacter sp. Mucisp86 (assembly GCF_047324315.1). Taxonomy (NCBI): domain Bacteria; kingdom Pseudomonadati; phylum Bacteroidota; class Sphingobacteriia; order Sphingobacteriales; family Sphingobacteriaceae; genus Mucilaginibacter; species Mucilaginibacter sp. Mucisp86. Next base: position 228,294 of record NZ_CP168503.1, on the reverse strand, counting down.
AGGGGTACTAATACCTATAACTTGGGTAACAGTGCCGATAGTTACGATATATTAAAGTATGCGCTTAAACTTGAGCAACAGGCTACAGCTCAGTTAGGTAATCAAACGAATAAGTATTATGCTTTAGGCGAGTTTTTCAAAGCTTACTCAGGCATTTGGTTAAGCCAAAGGGTTGGTGATATTCCATTTTCACAAGCTGGTGACCCGTCAAATCTTACACCTAAGTATGATACACAGCATGATGTTTACAAAGCTGCACTTGCTCAACTGGAAACCGCTAATACATTAATTGGTGCGTTGGTGACTGCTAACCCAAGCCTTGCCAATACCGCTATCGATGCAAATCAGGGCGATATTTTTAACCTTACTTATCAGCAATGGCAAAAAGTGATCAATGCTTACCGTTTACGTGTCCTGATCAGCCTGAGCAAACGTGCTGCAGATAATACCGACCTGCAAATTCCTCAGCAGTTTGCAGCTATATTAGGTAATCCAACCAAATACCCAATCATGACCGGAAACGGTGATAACTTGGTTTATCGTTTTAATACTGTTAACCGTTACTCAACCTTTTCATTAGGTTTAAACCCTTACAATAACTTCGCTAATCCGGGCAGTACCTATATCAATATTGAAACTGCAACATCAGATCCGCGTTTGTTTGCAACGTCTACACCTGCTCCATTACAGATTAGCGGTGGTAAAGCTATAGGCGATTTTTCGGCCTATGTTGGTTCGGACATGAACCAGGCACAACCAGCCTTGTTAACCAGCTCAAATAATGGTGTGTACTCTTTCAGCAATTACACCCGCTATTATGTTTCTGCAACAGGCGCAAATGCCGAGCCGTTTGTATTTATCGGTTATTCTGAAATGTGCTTTAACATTGCCGAAGGTATAAACAGGGGATGGGCTACAGGTAGCGCCGCAACCTGGTATAACAACGGTATCAATGCTTCACTGGCATTGTTTGGTTTAACCAATGGGCAGGCATTAACTGTTACTTTTCCGATTTCATCATCAGAGGTTTCAATTAATCCTAAAGGTTTAAAACAAGGCGATACCTGGGGTACTGCTACTGTAGATATTCCTACATTCATGAGCAAAGTAGCTTATGCAGGCGATAACGCAGCAGGTTTAACTCAAATCCTGACACAGAAATATATTTCTATGTTCAATAACTCGGGATGGGAAGCATTCTATAACTTCAGGAGAACCGGCATACCTACCTTTACCCAGGGTGGTAGCGGTATTGGTACACCAAATAACCTGATCCCGCGTCGCTGGCAGTACCCTGTTTCTGAAGGTGCATATAACGCAGCAAACAATAAGGCTGCTCTTGCATCGCAGTTTGGTGGTACTGATGACCTTACTAAGGATACCTGGTTAACCAAGTAATAAAAAATAACTAAACTAAAACTTTAACAGGGGCACTCACAAATGTCCCTGTTTTATAATTTAAAAGGATATGAAAAAAATAATTTTATCAGCATTGGCCATTACTTTGCTTTGTAGCAAAGTTAGCGCGCAGGTTGCTGATAGCGCCAAACGTAAGGTGGAACTGCAGGGCGCGGTAAACTTCAGGGATCTGGGTGGTTATACCACCAAAGACGGGCATCATGTAAAATGGGGCAAAATATACCGCAGTGCCGATATGAGCAAACTTACAGATCAGGACCTGACTACATTGGCCGAACGTAAGATTGCCTATGATGTGGACTTACGTGGCACGCAGGAATCAAAACAAGCGCCCGACCGCATGAACCCTAATACCGATTATATTTTATGCCCTGCCGGAAGCGATAATGTAGGCAACATGATGCAAAGTTTTAAAGGTAAAACTCACGGCGATTCGATCATGGTAGACTATTACAGCAATACCACTTATCTGGCCGATAGATATAAACCATTTTTCGGTAAACTGCTGGCTATGCCCGAAGATAAAAGCCTTGTATTTCATTGCACCGCAGGTAAAGACCGTACAGGTATTGGTGCTGCATTGTTGTTATATAGTTTAGGCGTTCCTTATGAAACTATTATGAAGGATTATGAGGCATCAAACTATTACCGCGCTGCCGAAAACGAAAAAATGGCTAAACAAATGGTGCAATTTTTGAAGGTTAACGAAGCTGTTGCCAAAGATGTGGTTGCCGTTAAAAAAGAATACCTTGATGCCACTTTTACAGCTATTAAAAAACAGTACGGATCTATCGATAATTACCTTAAAACGCAGGTGGGGTTAACCAATAAGGATATCAAAGAGCTTAAAGCTAAGTTTTTAGAATAGGTATTTACTCCAATAGCGTGAGACGGGGCTCCGGGAATCAAGCAGTTGATGTTTGATTTTCGACGCCATTTTTAATAATAGAAGGTATAAGATCGATGTTGTTTTCTTATTGGTAAATTAATTTCTAATAAGTTAACATTGGTGTGTTTTTTAATGTATTTATTTTAAATAGAAATAAAATTTCTGTAAGGTTAATAATAAATGCATTTTATCTGAACAATTTGAACAAGCAAGCCGTATAATACCCTACCTGATTTGTTATGGCGGTGGCTAAACTATTTTTTACCCTGAATAAAAATCGTTTCGCAAATAGAAGCCTTAACAACCTGTCAATTTTTGGTTTTGATTTTTAAGGCTTTGTGAAAGGTTCATGAACAACCGTTTATTAGTATTATTATTCCTGTTATTGTCGTTCGAGGTAAAAGCGCAAAACTGCACTTTGAATGCCAATCTCACGGCATCATCAACCACTATCTGTTCGGGCAGTTCGGTGGTATTGACAGCGGGTGCTGTTAATGGTACTGCGCCATATACCTATGTTTGGAGCACGGGTGAAACAGGTGCCATCATCAGCGTAAACAAATCAGGAACCTACACGGTAACTGTTACCGATAAAACAACCGGCTGCAAAGGTGTTACAAAAAGTATATCTATTGCTGATGCAAATACTCCTGCTGCGCCAACGGCTAAAAGTGTAGGGGTTTGTCAAAATAGCCCGGCTACACTTACCGCAACCGGGCCGGGCGGCGATTACCAATGGTTCGATGCTCCGACTGGAGGCAACTTTTTGGCAAGCTCAGCCATTTTTACTACGCCTCCTATATTATCATCAACTACATATTACGTGCAAACCACGGTTGCCGGCTGTACAAGTCCGCGAACATCAGTTTCGGTATACATAACCGGCAAACCGAATGTTACAAGCGCGGCAACATGCTCTGGCGGAAGTGTTACTTTATCAGCAAGCGGAGGGCAAAGTTATACCTGGTATGCATCGGCTGCGGGCGGCACAGTTTTAGGGATGGGGCCATCGTTTACCACCCCGCCGTTATCTAAGACGACAATTTACTATGTTGTTGCTGTAATTAACGATTGTACCAGCGTGCCTACACCCGTTACTGCCTGGGTTAACCCACCACCGGCTACCCCTGTGGCTTCAAATGCTAACATTTGTTCGGGTTCTGTAGCCGGCTTACATGCAGATGCATCTGCCGGTTTTTTTCAATGGTTTGACGTGCCAACCGGCGGCACCCCGCTTATTTCCAGCCCGGATTATACAACGCCGGTATTAACCGCTACCAAAATCTATTATGTACAAACAGTGCTTAATGATTGTATAAGCCCGCGCGTACCGGTAACTGTAACGGTTAACCCAATACCTGCGGCACCTGCGCCTCAAACAAGCACCATATGCTATGGTTCGGTGACAACATTAACTGCTGCAACAAATCCTACCGGTACATATGCCTGGTATGATGCACCAACTGGTGGACGTTTATTGAAATCGGGTTTAAAGTTTACAACGCCAGCATTAACCAAAACCACTACTTATTATCTTGAAAATAGTTCGGCTGCGGGCTGCGTAAGTGACCGGGCACCTGTAAAAGTGATTGTTAGTCCATTTATAGCGGCGCCGGTTGCAACTGGAGCTGTGATTTGCTCGGGAACTGTGACTTCATTGACGGCGAAGTCGGCAATTAATGGTACTTATCAATGGTACGATGCACCAACAGGAGGCTCGCTTTTATCGTCAGAAGCTGGTTTCACAATCCCTGCTTTAACGGTAAGCACTACTTATTATGTACAAATCATGGTTGACGGCTGTACAAGTGCCCGGACGGCAGTGCCGGTAACTGTTATCCCACCGGTAACCGCTCCTGTGGTGCCGGCAACAACTGTTTGTTATAACGGGTCGGCTGTGCTTACAGCGACAGGAAATGGCGCAGGTTTTACCTGGTATGATAGCGCTGCAGGAGGCACAATCCTGTCATCAGGGGCAACATACGTCACACCTAATTTAACTGCAAATGCAACTTATTATGTTGAAAGTGCATCAAATAGTTGTATAAGTGCGCGCACGGCAGTTACTGTAAAGGTAAATCCGCAGCCGTCGCCCCCGGCTGCCTCTAATACCTCCGTTTGTTCCGGTACATCGGCAAAGTTAACAGCTGCAGGTGAGGGGGACATATTGTGGTTTGCTTCGCCAACCTCAACAAGCCCTTTATTTACCGGCAGCACATTTAATACGCCTATCATCTCGGAGAAAACAACTTATTATATACAAAGCAGGGTTGGCGATTGTGTAAGCAGCCGTGTACCGGTAACAGTGTCAATTAATTCAGCCGATGAAACACAGTTTCTTTATACATCGGGCACATTTAGTCCGCTTAGCCCTAATCCCAAGCCAATAATAAACAATCCTTCAGGTGGTACTTTCAGTTCGTCGCCGGCAGGTTTGGTATTTGTAGATATTCATACCGGCGAAATTGATGTAAAGGCAAGCAAACCGGGTAAATATATCATTACTATTACCGGGAATGGACCCTGTACTTCAACCTACAGCGCCGGGATAGAAATTGTTTCCATATTTGATGCAAAGTTTACCTATGGAGGGCCGTTTTGCCAGTACGGGACTAATCCGAAGCCGATGTTTCCACCAAATTCAAGCGCAGGTACATTTTCAGCTTCGCCATCGGGCTTGGCTTTTATCAGCACGGCAACCGGCGAAATTAATTTGAGCAAAACAATACCGGGTACATACGAGGTTACCAATACAATTTACAACCCGGACGGAACAGTAGGGAGTACGGCCAGCGCAAAGGTAACGATAGACCCGGGCGCAAAAGCAGATGCAGGACCCGATCAGGCGATACAACCAGGGGAGACCGCGAAAATGGCAGGCAGTATAGACGGTGTTAACGGCGGCAGATGGTCGGGTGGATTGGGTAGATTTGTTGATGCCACAGATTTGACTACTACTTATATCCCCGCCGCGGGCGAAAAGCAGGTGATACTTACCCTAACCTCCAATGACCCATCGGGTATTTGCGGGGCGGCGATTGACAGGGTTGTTATTAATATCAGCTCAACACTACGGGCGCCAACAGCCCCCGGTACAACTACATGTATGGGGAGTATAGCTACAGTATCAGCTACAGGTCCGGGAGGGACGTACCGTTGGTATAGCGCAGCCGAAAATGGTACGCTGTTATCAACTGGGCCTAATTTTATTACCCCCGCGCTTACACAAACAACAACCTACTATGTAAATACAACAATTAACGATGTTACCAGTGATATGACCGCGGTTACAGTTACCGTTAGCGAACCACCACCTGCTCCGGTGGTAAACAATGTGCCGGCCTGCGAAGGCAGTCATACAACATTAACCGCTACCGGTTCAAAAGGGACTTATCAATGGTATGATGCGCCTGTTGGGGGCACTTTGCTATCTATCAAAAACACTTACGCAACGCCGGCCTTAATTGCTAATACAAGTTATTATGTGCAAGCTGTTGTTGACGGGTGTGTTAGTGAGCGTACTAAAGTTGATGTAACGGTTCGCCCCTTACCGGTTATCACCAGTGGCTCTGCAGATAATGTTTGCAGTGGTGTGCCGCAAAGTTATGCCATCACTGCCGATCAACCAGGCACTACTTTTTTATGGTCGAGGGCAACTGTAGCAGGAATCAGCAATGCTGAGGTATCTAACCAAACATCGGCACAAATAACCGAAACATTGGTGAATACCAAGGCTGATCCTATTGATGTTACTTATTTAATAACGCCTGTATCTAATGGATGCTCAGGTACTCCATTTAGTTATGTGGTTACTGTTTATCCATCGCCACAGGTTACCAGTGCTCCAACCGGCACCTTGTGCAACATGACTGCCGGCAACTATACCATAACCTTTAGTATTCCTGGTGTAATTTCCAGTTGGTCGAGGGATGCGGTTCCGGGGATTAGCAACCAGGCTGTATCCGGGCAAATGGCAGGTACTATACGTGAAGTATTATTTAATACCACCAATGCACCTGTTGATGTTACTTATGTTTATAATTATCAAACAAGCAATTGTGCCGGGGTGCCATTTAAATGGGTAGCAACTGTTAATCCTTCGGCTAATGTTACCAGTAAGCCGTCGGGCACAGCCTGTAGCGGCGAGCCGGTTGATTATACTATCACTTCCAATGTTTCGTCGGCAAAATTTACCTGGAGCCGGGCAACTGTTGCCGGTATCAGTAATGCTGCAGTGACTAACAAAACAGGTAATAAAATAGATGAAGTGCTGATCAATAAAACAACGTATCCTATAGATGTGCTTTATGTGATCACGCCATCGGCTTTTGAATGCGATGGCGTACCGTTTGCCTATGTGGTGAAAGTAAACCCCCAGGTACCAGTGCCCGATGTGAGGACGAACTCGCCGGTATGTGTAAATAATACTATTAAGTTAAATGTACAAACCATTCCAAACGCAACTTATACCTGGACCGGCCCTAATGGTTTTAAATCGGCCTTGCAAAATCCCGAAATTACTGCTACCGAAAATATGGCAGGCCCGTATTCGTTGTTTGTTACTGTTAACGGTTGCAGCAGCCCGGTAGTTTCCAGGGACGTTTTCGTAAACAAATTGCCGACTTCAGATGCTGGCGGTAATATACTGGCTTGCATCACCGATCAGTATATTCAGCTGGCTGGCGAAATTGGAGGCGGTACCAAAACCGGTGTGTGGTCAAAGAAAGGCGCAAATCCAGGTCGGTTTTTACCTTCAGATATTGAATTAAATGCAAAGTATGAACCATCAGCCGAAGACCGGGCGGCAGGATCCGTAACCCTTCTGCTCAAATCTACCAGTAAAGATGATTGCAACATCGCCACATCCGAAATGACTATAACCTTTGGCAAAACACCGGGTACCAATGCCGGTACCGATCTGGAAGTTTGCGCAAAGCGGGCTCCCATAAAGTTGGATGGAAATATCCTGATACCGGGTGGCGGCAAGTGGACAAGCTCCGGTACAGGAACGTTGCTGTATGCCGAGAATGCCCAGGGTGCGGTTTATACTCCTTCTGAAGATGATATCAAAAATCGTTCGGTAAAACTCACACTTACCGCAAATGCACCCGGACAGTGTTATACAGCCAGCGACGATATGATCATTAAATTTATACCGCCGCCAACCGTTGATGCCGGAGGGATAAGATATGTATTGAAAAATCATACCATTACATTAACGCCAACCGTAAGCGATGATAATGTTCAGTATTTGTGGCTGCCCGATGTTGGTTTAAGCAATAACAAAATAAAAGAGCCCGTAGTTACCGGTGATGCCGATATTGCCTACACACTTTATGTTACGGATGTGCGCGGTTGTGTTAATCAAAGCCAAACTATCATTAAGGTATCGCCTGATATTACCGTGCCTAATACTTTTACACCCAACGGCGATGGGTTTAACGATTATTGGGAGGTAAAGGGATTGGTAGCTTATGAAAGCTCAACTGTAGATGTGTTTAACAGGTATGGCGAACGGTTATACCACTCAATAGGCTACGGCGTGCCCTGGGATGGTAACTTTAACGGACGGCAGCTACCAGCAGGTACCTATTTTTATATCATTGATCTCAAAACGGGTAAGCCACCGTTATCGGGGCCGGTTACTATTTTGAGATAGGTTGATCAGCAATAAAAATAAGAAAGCACTGCAACGTTTTTTTAAAAACAGCGTCATATACTTAAACACGCAATCATGAAAAAACTAATATTCTCAATGATGGCTTCGTTACTCACCGTTTCGATGGCCTTTAATGCTTCTGCACAAACCGTAACCCGAAATGTATCCGGCTTCAACGGTATAGCCTGCGGGGGGCCGTTTAACGTATTTATAAAAATTGACGGGACCGAAAGCCTAAAGCTTGATGTTGACGCCAATATAGTTGACGATATAAAAACCGAAGTAGAAGGCGGCATATTAAAAGTTGAGTTTAAAGACCATTGGAAAAACCACCGTAATATTCAGCGCGCTAATATTTACATTACCGCCAAAAGCCTTGAATATCTTGCTAACAGCGGCTCCGGAAACGCAACCGTTGACGGAACTATAACCGGCGAGCATGCCAAAATTGCTTTAAGCGGTTCAGGAAATATTAAAACTGCTGTTAAATCAGGTACATTGGATCTGAAGATTAGCGGATCAGGATCCATTGATGTTAAAGGAAGCACAGGCATGGCCGATTGCCGTATCTCGGGCTCGGGAGAGATCAACGGAAAATCGTTAAAGACAGAAACTGTTGAAGCTTCGATTGCCGGCTCAGGAAATGTTAATGTAATTGCCAGTAAAACTGTTTCGGCCCGTATTTCAGGCTCTGGAAGTGTTGTATATTCCGGTACGGCGACAATTGGAGAAACTCATTACGCCGGCTCAGGCAGGGTAAGCAAGGCCGACTAAAATACCGGTAACTTTAAATATTGAAAGACTGCTCTATTCCGGGCGGTCTTTTTTTATTATAGATGTAGCGAAACGACGGTAAGTATCGTAATAATAGTTAAACCTTCACTTTATGATAAAACCTGTATTGATATTTAGAAAATTAGCTGCAAGTCTGTTCATAGCGGTTTTATTTTTCCTGGTTGCCTGTAAAAAAGATAAAGCTCAGCAACCTGTTGTTTTGAAGAACACATCCCTTTTGGGCCAGTGGTACACCCCAATAAAAGAGGGAGAACAAGTGCGTTATTTACTATTTGCATCAGATAGTACATTTTTGCTTGTTGACGTAGCTTATAAAAACGGTAATTCAACTACAGTTCAGTATACTGGAAAATTTAGCACCAAAGGGAATGGGTTAAATATAGATATAGCCAAAAAAACGGTAAGTGAAGGTAGTAATGTCATCAGCACTGAGCCTTCTGATGCTCAATTTTACGTAAACTCGGCATTTGTTGTTGATGACCATAAATTGACCTTAACCTATAAAGACGCTACCGGCGCGGCTGCGAAAAGCGTTTTTGCGATGGTGCTCCCAGATAAAGTTATTTGATTTAGTTTTGTTTTTAGGCGCCCCAACCGGGGTGCTTTTTTGTTTATACTTTATCAATTTCGCCGGCCACACGCTGAGCCGAACGGATACATGATTCCATCCCCCTGCTTAAATTATCGGCATAAGTGCCGGCAAAATAGATCCGGCCTTCGGGTTTCATGATCTGGGGCCAAAAGCGGTGCATTTGTCCTATTGGGAATGGTTCCATTTCACAGGCGGGGGCAAATGCATCGCGTGTCCAGTCTTTAGTTAGCGCTTGCTCAATGGTATCGTGTTTGCCCGGGTAAACCTGCCTGAAGGCATCAAGCACCTGTTGCGGCGTAATACCGCCGGGGCCATATGCTTTCAGGATCACTTTGTCACTGCCAACTTCATTCGTTTCTTCCCATATAGATGATATAAAGGGATGTTCAAATTCCATATTAATGCTTTTAAAACCATCATCAAGCCAAAAACGGCTGCTCGCCTCAAATACATAAAACGGGTGCGATGAATAAGTGGTACGATTAACCACGTACTGCTTTTCGGGTGAAAGGGGCGGGGATAATGGGATAGTTTTAAATATGGGCAGCGTTATGCAGTTTACCAGGAAGTCGGCAGTCATTTCCTGTTCAGTTTTCCCATAGGGCTTATATTTAACCGTAACATGAGTAGCTGAATGGTTGATAGCGGTTATGCGATGGTTTAATTTTACCCTTTTTTCCAGGCGTTTGGCAAAGGCGATAGGCAATTGTTCGTTGCCGCCTTTTAAATGATAGGTATCACCTTCGGATAGTGGAATGCCCCGCGATTCCATAACATAAGCCCTCCAAAGATGATACAATGCAGAAGTCCTTTGCCCACCCAGATAAGCGAGTGCCGCCGCAGATGCTCCCTCTTTTTTATAAAGCTCGCTAACCGGAATTTTATCAAAATCATCATAACCAACTCCAAAAGGCTGATATGGGTCGGTGAACTTACCGCTGTATTTTTTAAGGTAGAAGGAGCTCAGGCCATAAAAAGGATTTTCGGCAAGGAATTTAACCTCACGTTCATTAAAGCCCATTTTGGTTAATACAGCCGGATCTTGCATTTCGGCGTCTGTATAAAACTTACCGCCAATCATGCGTAGGCCATTGCGGTCGGGTGTGGCGGCCGATCCTTCGGCATGAGGATAGGGCAGGGCTGTAAGCTTAAAGTCGTTTACATATTCAAAAAACTTTTCGTAGCCGGGTTTGGTGATGTGATCGGCTCCGTAGTCGGCATATAAACCGTCCGATAAACCATCTCTGCCCGTAAACACGTGCCCGCCATACCGGCCATCAGCCTCCAATACGGTTACATTATGACCGGCTTTCATTAATTCGTATGCGCAGCAAAGGCCTGTAATGCCGGCCCCTGCAACAATTACTTTTTTTCCGGAGGTCGGCTTGGTAGTATCAGAGCTTTTGATTTTTTGATCATCAATTTGTTGAGCACTTAATAATTGAGGGGCGAGGACGGTGCCTGCGCCTGCCAATAATGTTTGTTTAATGAATGATCGTCTCTTAATATCTTTCATTGTGGACGGAGATTTTAATACAGGGTAGCTTTCAATAAATGTAACATTATTTCAAGTAGCTATGAGCATTACATGAACTTTTGATATTGGTGTAGCTCCGTGTAGAAGTATTGTAGTGAAACAAAAATGCCTGCCCGTAAAAAACAGGCAGGCCCCAGACAGTTAATATATTAATGTATCGGCAGATAGCAATTATATGGCAGGGCTAAATCCCTTGCGTTGGCTCTTCAGTTTAATTGCCTGGTATATCATAATGATGATAAATAATACCAGTAAAATTAAAAGCCCCATTTTTACTACAGGCGAATCGGGCCCATCGGCCAGTGGTTGTTCAACAGGGAGCCTTGTAAGCGTTTCAACCACAGCCGGTATCAATGAAAAAAATAATGTTGCCGTCATACCTACGGTTTGTACATAATCGGCCTTGCCGCCAAAAATGCGCAATGACGGAGCATAATAGACGATTGGTAATAATATCAGGATTAAAATTGAAAGGTTATGAGCACTGCTCAGGTGACCGGTTTTCATAACGAGGAATGATGACAAACAGGCCAGCACAGTGAAGATGCCATAAAGTTTTCCGTTTTTGGTGTTAGGAATGATCTTACCGTCCTGAAACAAGGCAATAAAACCGATAGCAACCCCTACAAGACTTATTGCAGTATGGATAACTCCGAACGTTGATAAATGATTTGGCATGGTGATGTGTTTTAAGGTTAGTGATATTGTTGTGATTTATTATTTATTAACGAGCCTTATGGTTAATTCAATACTTATGCCTTGTTTTCATCTTGTTGATAATGAATATTTTAACGCTGTGCATGACCCAGGGATGACGAAATGTCGTAACGAATTGCCATTACTAACGGAATATAGTAAATATCAGCTACTTAACACTAATGCAAACTTATGTGTGGTATTAAGGGTTAGTTAAAATAGTTGCATTTAAATCAAAGACAAATGTTAAGCATTTATTATAAGATTTGGGTTGATGCCATTACCCAGGAGAGGGCAAAGAAGGGGACAGACGGTAATTGGAAAGCATTTACAATTATCCCTATATCATTAATTCAGGGTGTTAACCTGTTAACCCTGTTGTTTATTCTTCGATTTTTTACGGATATCCCTATCCTTTTTACGCTCGACCTAACCCGGGATAAAGCCATAAATGCTTTTATTGCCGGGTTACTCGTGTTTTTTATCCCCTTTGTAATATTAAATTACCTGCTCATTTTTAACAATGACCGCTATAATAAGTTGATGAGCTTATATCCGGGCAGGGGAAGTAAACTCTACCGCAATTATGTATTGATTAGTCTGGGAATCATTGTGATCCCTTTTGTATTTAAGCTGATTTTTTAAAATATTATCAAACAGATCGCTATCAGTAAAGGCCTTAAACAGTTATGATCTGATTTTTGATAGCAAAAAGCACCATGCCGGTTCTTGATTTAAGCCCAAACTTCAGAAATAATGATTCGCGGTAGTTATCGATAGTATGTGGGCTCAGGTTCATTTCATCCGCAATTTGCCTGTAGGTAAGTTCTGAGCAGCTTAGTTTCAGAAAGGTAAGCTCATTTGACGTAAGTTCTTTCGATTTATCGGCCGGTGTGTTTTTATTTTGCATGGTATACAACAATTTACCGCTTACCAGTTCATTAAGGTAATATCCATGCTTTTGGATGGTTTGCATTGCATAAACTACGTCCCTGATTTTTGATTCCTTAAGCATGTAGCCAACAGCTCCATTCTTAAGCATGTTTATGATCGGTTTATCTTCGTCAGACATGCTTAACGCAAGTACTTTCACCGTTGGGTGGTTTTCCCGCAGCCAGGCAGTAGCTTTATAGCCATCCATCACAGGCATGGTAATGTCCATCAACACAATATCAGGCAAGGGCGACTTTTTAAGTTTACTGATCATATCCTCCCCGTTTTCAGCGTCGAAAAGGACTTCAACCTCATTAAAATCTTCGAGCAGGCTAATCATACCCTGCCTGAACAAAGTGTGGTTATCGATAATAGCAATTTTTATAGGGGCGGCTGAAATAGCAGTTTGCATTAATTAAAGGTTATATCTGTTAACTGGGGTTAGCTATAATGCAAAGTAGGAAAAATAATGTACTTATATTTCATTTTATTATCTGTTTTGAACTAAAAAAAGGGCGATTTCACCCTTTCTGATTTTTAGTACTTAAACGAAATTTGAGATAGAAAGATAATCCCGATTTAATATTTGTACCCCTGATAAGAATAAAAATGTTGGAGTGTTAATGACCGTTAAAGGCGCGAGAATGTATAAATCACTTTGAACGCCTATAAATCTAACCAAAGAGGAACCCTAAACCTTTTTACTTGATTATTTTAACATTGATGTTAACCCCTTATAAAGGCCGGCGGCTTGTATAAGGGGTTATTTTATTTTTACAACCGCCGGTCTTCTTGTTTGATGGGCAAATCATTGATGCTGGCATAGCGTTTTTGCATGAGCCCGTTTTGGTCAAACTCCCAGTTCTCGTTACCATAAGCGCGGAACCATTCACCTTCGGCATTGTGATATTCATATTCAAACCGTACTGCAATTCGGTTATCTGTAAAAGCCCACAGCTCTTTTTTTAGTTTATAGTTGAGTTCCTTTTGCCATTTGCGGGTTAAAAATTCAACAACCTGTTCGCGGCCGTTCACAAATTCCGAGCGGTTGCGCCATTCGGTGTCAATTGTATATGCTAATGAAACTCTTGCCGGATCCTGGCTGTTCCAGGCGTCTTCGGCTAATTGCACTTTTTGAGTGGCGGTTTCAAAATTAAAAGGGGGGAGTGGCAGCTTCTGTTCCATGATGGTAATATTCTGATTTGATACACCAAAGTTAAGATGATGCAGGCTTGTTTTGTGGTACTATTTAAGGTTCCTTTGGTATTAACTACTCTTTTTTTTAACTTAGATAAAGCCTCAAAACTAATCTATTGCCTGTTTGTCATGAAAGCCAAAGTCGCCAAACCAGTCACACTTGCCGATTCGGCCGGTGTAGATGCCTATATGCAAAAGCTCGATCATCCATTAAAGGAGGTTTTAGAAGCGTTGAGAAAAATCATCCTGACTGTTGACGATGAAATTGGGGAGCATATCAAGTGGAATGCACCGAGTTTTTTATATACTGGTGAAATGAAACCCTTTGATCCTAAAGAGTATAAGAGATATATCATAGTTACAAACGTATACCAAAAAGATTGTATCAGGCTGGTATTTCCTACTGGAGCAAAGATTAATGATACATCAGGTTTGCTATCCGGCGATTATGCAGACGGCCGCCAGTTAGCTTTTTTTCACAATATGGACGAAGTGGCGGCAAAAGAAGGAGCTTTGCGAAACGCCATAAAAACCTGGTTGACTTTGCTGGATAAATAAAAGGGAAAAAGCCATGATCAAATTTATTCAGCACATAAAAGATCTCAATGTTGAAGCTGTTAAAGCGATGATCGAAAAGGATCACAAATGGCTTACCTGGGCAGAGGACAGCGGTAAAAACGCGCTTCATTACCTGTGCGGTATTGAAATCGCCAAACGCCCGGCACAAGCCGAAGATAGCCTGGCCATGCTTAAATTATTGCTGGCAAAGGGCATGGATCTTAATTCCGTTCACCGGATCAAAGAGGACTGCGGGTTTTTCCCGGCCACACCGCTTTGGTACGCCTATACGAGGGGGCGAAATGAGCTGTTATATAAATATCTGCTGGCCAAAGGTGCTGATCCCGAGCATTGTATGTATGCCATCGCCTGGTACAACGATGTTATAGCTGCCGGATTGTTCAAAAGTTACGGGGCACAAACTGATAATGGTATTGGCATTGATACCCCGTTCATGGCTGCATACAACTGGAAACGCTTTGAAGTGGCCGAATGGTTTTTAAGTAATGGCGCCGATGTAAACTTTGCTGATAAAGATGGTAATACGGCACTGTTTTACGCAGTGAAACGGAAATTTAAACTGGATCAGATCCGATTGTTGATGAGGTTTGACGCCGATTTTAATAAAGAGAACAAGCAGGGGATCTCAGCTAAGAAACTGGCAGAACAGAATAACCAGACAGGGATTTTGAAGTTGTTTAAGGAGTGATTAGTAAACGATTATGTAGAGACGCATCACATGGAATTATAAACTCAATATTACATCCAGGTCCAGCACCCCATCATAATAAACATGAGTTTGCCAACCTTACTTGGCAGCATATCATAGTGTTTTTTAAAAGCTGCTGTAAAATGATGTGCGTTTTTATAGCCCACGGTTTCGGCCACTTCGCTGACGCTGCGACCGTCTTGGAGTAATTTATGGGCGAGATTCATCCTGAGTTCGGCCAGGTAACCAAAAACAGTGTTGCCAAACAATGCTTTAAACCCCTTTTTTAGTTTAAAATCATTAAGCCCGGTTTTGCGCGAAAGCTCGGTTAATGAGCATGGCTGTTTTAAATTTTGCTCCACTATATTTCTGGCTTCCAGTAAGCGGGTTTTATCACTTTCGCTTAAAATAGGTTGCAAAATTGTTTCCTCTGGTTGATGCAATTTGATTAGTAAATCCACTATGCCGGCTTCAAGCAACAGGCGTTTTAAATAAGGGCTTTGGGCATTGTCTAAAATGTTGTTACTGATGGATTGTGCCTTGGTATTCAGATCCTTTTTAATCAAATGATCGGGGTGTTTTTTTACATCGTCAGGCAAAGCACCCTGGGCAGATAACTTTTCTATAAATGATTCATCAATACATATGGTCAACATCGAGGTGTTACCATGGAGTAATACATTGACATTTAGGTTGGCCCTGCAAATGGAATAACTATTGCCCTTACTTATTCTTATCGATGTTTTCCCGGGGGCAACTTCCGTTTTACCATCCAACATGAAAAGCATGACCCTACCTGGCTTAGGGCAATCAATACTAATAGAGAACGACCGGGTAGAATCAAGAATACTGTATACAACACAAATCCCATCAAACCAGCATTCATTTATTTTAACACCGCCGTCGGTAAATCTTATTTCGTGACCTCTCTCCTCAAGGCATGCGGCGGTAAAACCTTCCGGGTAGTGTAATTGAATATAGTTGGTTTGTGAAGCAGTGGTAGGGGCAGTGTGCATAAAATCCGTTTAGCGTTGTTTTCAATCCGTTTGGCGTTAACCAAATAGGTTAGCTATGCTACAAATTTGCATCATTATTTTTAATTAGTCTAAATAAATGAAAATTATTCTTCCTTTGATACTTGTCTTGTTGGTTTCAACTGTTGCTTTTGCACAACGCGACACAACAGGGAAGGATAGCACTAAGCAATTAAAAGAGGTGGTAGTAACAGGTACCCGAACCGCAAAAAGTTTACAGCAGGTACCTATCCCGATAACCCGCATCACATCCGAAGAAATAAAAAAACGAGGGTTGGTGCGCCTCAACGAGGTTTTATCTGAACAAACCGGCATTAACATTTTGGATGATCCGCACGGACAGGGCATCCAGATCCAGGGTTTTGATCCGGCTTATACCCTCATCCTGATAGATGGCTTGCCGCTGATTGGTCGCAGTACTGGTATCCTGGAGCTATCAAGGATCTCCACCAATAATATCGACAGGATAGAAATAGTTAAAGGCCCTACATCTTCCCTTTACGGCTCGGAGGCAATGGCCGGCGTAGTGAACATCATTACAGCCGAGCCAGCCAAAGGCTTTTCGGGTGGCGCGGCCGGGCGGTATGGTACCAATAGAAATGCCGATATCTCCCTGAACTCATCATACAAAACGGATAAATTTTACATCAGCGGTTTTGCCAACCGCAATAGCAGCGGAGGCTACAGCCTGCAACCGGCATCAGGCATTCCAACGGTTTCGCCTTTTCATGGCTATACACTTAACGGCAAAACAGCTTATCGCTTTGATGATAATACCAGTCTGAAGTTATCTGTAAGGTATTTTACCAATGATCAGGACAGCCGTTTTTCGGTTGATAATAACCGCTTTGCTTCAGGTAAAGGCACCGAAAAGGATTTCAATATCGCGCCTGTACTTACCCATCGCTTCAGCAAAAAGGATGTTTCAGTGTTGCAGCTTTACCGCTCGGTTTATAAAACCAATTCGGATATCAGGTATGAGGATGACAATGCAGTTTACGATCAAACTTACTTTACCCAAACCTTTAACCGTGCCGAGGTACAGGACGATTATGCGGTTCGGGATAATTTAAAGTTGACAGCAGGTGTTGGCGGCCAGTATGAAACTGTAGAGGCTACACGCTATACCAAGCAGCAGTCATTTACATGCGGTTACGGTTATTTCCAGGCGGATTGGATCCCGGTAAAAAAGCTTGACATCATAGGAGGCGGCAGGTTTGATGCGCACAGTGTTTATAAATCGCAGTTTAGTCCTAAACTGGCGGCAAGTTACGCGCTTAGTGATAAGCTTACCATATTAGGTTCGGCAGGTAAAGGATACAAAGCACCTGATTTCAGGCAGCTTTACCTCAACTTTACCAATGCCGAAGTTGGCTATAGTGTATTTGGTTACGAAGAGGCAAAAGCCGGGATAGCGCGCTTACAGCAGGAGGGACAGATTGAAACAGTATTGATTGATCCCTCGACACTTAAAAGATTAAACGCCGAAAGTTCGACAGCTTTCAACTTTGGTTTCAGATATAAACCAGTTACTAAACTTTATTGGACTGCCAACCTGTTTCGCAATAACATCAGCAACCTAATCGAGACAGCTGCCATCGCCCTGAAAACAAACGGGCAATCGGTTTTCTCTTACTTCAATCTCAATAAAGTATATACCCAGGGGGTAGAAACCGATGTTACTTATCAGCTTTTTAAACCCCTTCAAATAGGCGGCGGCTTCCAATACCTCGAAGCATATGACCAGGATGTGCTTGACCAGATCAAAGCTGGCAAGGTTTTCACCAAAGACCCTGAAACCAATCTCACCAAAGTATTAAAACGGAGTGACTATGGCGGTTTGCTCGGCAGGTCAAAATATACCTACAACATCAGGCTCAACTATTACGACAAAAAAACAGGCATCAACACCTCGGTAAGGGCTATTTATCGCGGAAGATATGGCTATAAAGACAGCGATGGCAATGGCATTGTAAACCGGGACGATGAATATACCAACGGCTACATGTTGATCAACGCGTCAGTTTCAAAGCTGTTTATGAATAATGCACTCCGTTTGCAGTTAACTGCGCAAAACCTGTTTAACCATAAAGATCCGCAGGTGATCCTGAACCTGCCCGGCAGGCTTATCTACGTCGGTGTGGCCTACAATTTTAATAAGCAATAATTATTAAACTATCATACATAAACACACATGAACAAATTCAAAACTTTATCATTGGTATTCGGCGCGGCGACTATATTACTGGTATCATCATGCAGTAAAAACAACGACGATCCAACCCCTGCAGCAAGCAAGCTTACCACTAAAACCATTGCTGATCTTGATGGTGCATCAAAGGCAACCGTTTATTTCAGCCTTGCAACAGGAGCAGAGGTTACAGGGGCTGATACTGCTTCTGCTACTAAATGGGACCTTAAATTTAAATCGACCAGCATATTTACAAATGGTGGTACATCAGGCACCGGGACAACCCAGGCCCAGGTAGTGAGCAGCACGTTTGAAACATTAACCACAGCACCAGCAGATGGTTATAAACGCGATGCAACGGGCGCTCCTGCCATTTCGGGCTGGTACACTTATACCGCTACTACCGAGCCGCAGCACGCTATCCTTACCGTACCTGGTAAAATATTCGTGATCAAAACTGCTGACGGCAAATACGCTAAGGTTGAAATGATCAGCTATTACAAGGGCAATCCAAACACTACAACTGCCGCGTTTGCTGATCTTACTACCAGGCCGGCATCACGTTACTATACTTTCCGCTATGCTTACCAGGGCGACGGAACAACAAGCTTCAAATAAGACAGGTTTTCTTTGGTTGGTTAATTATGTCGGAAGTCCCCTGAAAAGGGGGCTTTTTGTTTTATACTTGTTTTATGGAAACTCAAAATGCAGCGTACTATATCCAATTGTTAAACCTGTTCCCCCATCCTGAGGGTGGTTATTACAAAGAGACTTTTCGTTCCGAACAGCAGGTTAACCGTATTGGCGAGACAAATGTTAAAAACGCCTGCACTTCCATTTACTATTTATTAGAGAATGCGGATTTCTCCAGTTTTCATCGTATTGCATCTGATGAGATCTGGTATTTTCACAAGGGGCAGCCATTGGTCATTCACGTGATCCAAAAAGATGGCAGTTTGATAAGTCATGAATTGTCCGATGAAAATACAGGTAGCTTTTCGGTTATTGTACAAGCCGGGCTATGGTTTGCCGCCGAATTAAAAACAGGAGAGGGTTTTGCACTCGTGAGTTGTGCCGTTGCGCCAGGTTTTGATTTTAGCGAGTTTGAAATGGCTAAGCGTGACGAATTGGTGTTACAATATCCTCAGCATGAGGCTTTGTTAACGAGAATGTGCAGGGAATAAGTCGTCGATTGCTGGGATAAACGATATACGAGGCGCCTACCGAGCCCAAAATCAGGTTCGTATTCGGCTCTATAAACACGATACTCCTACGGAGTTTTGGAAGACTGCCATTTTTAACTCCGTAGGAGTATCGTGTTTATAGCATCCCGAAATTCGGCTCCATAGGTGCCGCGTAAACCCAAGCAGAAACATCACCATTTTAATATTTTCAATCCGCCCATTTTATTTAATTTTGCCGAATGGATTTTATTATTGAAGCAGCCGTAAAAGCAGTTAAACAACTATACCAAACTGACATTGAACCGGCTGCCGTTAGCATACAGGAAACCCGTAAGGAGTTTGAAGGACAGGTAACCATAGTAACCTTCCCGTTTACCAAATTTTCGCGCAAGGGGCCTGAACAAACAGGTGCCGAAATAGGGGAGTTCTTAAAAAACGAGTTGAAAGAAGTTGCTTCCTTTAACGTGATCAAAGGTTTCCTTAATCTTTCTATCAGCGATGAATACTGGATCAGCCAGTTATATAATCATATTACTGCCGATGATTTCGCGGTAGCAAAACCTAATGGGCAAAAGGTAATGGTGGAGTATTCATCTCCCAATACCAATAAACCGCTGCACCTGGGCCATATCCGTAACAATCTGTTAGGTTATTCGGTTGCTGAGATCCTTGCTGCCGATGGGTATGAGGTGATCAAAACCAACTTGGTTAATGACCGCGGAATCCATATCTGTAAATCCATGCTGGCCTGGCAAAAGTTCGGCAATGGCGAAACTCCCGAATCATCAGGCATGAAGGGCGATCACCTGGTTGGTAAATATTATGTATTGTTTGATAAGGAACTGAGGGAACAGCTTAAGCCCGTATTGCATGAGGTTTATGAAAAACTCAATCTCTCCGCCTTTAAAGAAAACCAGCAGGTAAAAATAGAAGAATTATTAGCTACCATAGCCAAGGTTAAGGAAAAACGCGCACAAACCGACGAGGCAAACAAAAAGCTAATCGGTGAGTTGGATGATAAAATAGCCGGCGAGGAAGATAAGATCAAGGAGATAGCCAAAAATGCTACACCTATCATGATTGAAACTCAGCAGATGCTGCAAAAATGGGAAGCCGGCGATGAAGAGGTAATGAACCTTTGGAGAACCATGAACGGTTGGGTTTATGCAGGATTTGCTGAAACCTATAAGCAACTTGGTGTTGATTTTGATAAATACTACTACGAATCGAACACTTACCTTTTAGGTAAAGATATTATTGAAGAAGGCCTTGCAAAAGGTGTATTCTTTAAAAAAGCAGATAACTCGGTTTGGATAGACCTTACTTCAGATGGTCTTGACGAAAAGCTTGTACTTCGTGGTGATGGCACTTCGGTTTACATTACCCAGGATATGGGTACAGCACAGTTGAAGTATAATGATTACCATATGGATAAATCCATCTATGTGGTAGGTAACGAGCAGGATTATCACTTTAAAGTGTTGTTCCTGATACTGCAGAAATTGGGTAAAATCGGTTCGGATGGGTTATTTCACCTTTCATATGGTATGGTTGATTTACCATCGGGCAAAATGAAATCACGTGAAGGTACAGTAGTTGATGCCGATGACCTGATGGCCGAAATGGAAACTACAGCTAAAGAACAAACCGAAGCCATGGGCAAAGTTGATGCTTTTAGCGAAGAAGATAAGGTTGCGTTATATCATACTATAGGTATGGGAGCCCTAAAATATTTCCTGTTAAAAGTTGATCCCAAAAAACGTTTGCTGTTTGATCCAAACGAATCGGTAGATTTTCAGGGACATACCGGGCCATTTATTCAATATACCCATGCCCGTATCAAATCAGTGCTAAGCAGGGCTGATTATAATGCTGAAATTAAACCGGTTGTAACTGAATTGGCAGGTGTTGAACGCGATCTGATCGTGTTGCTCAACAAATATCCCGAAACAGTGAAAGAAGCGGCGAAAGGTTACAGCCCGGCTGTTATTGCCAATTACGTGTATGAGCTTGCCAAAACGTACAACAAGTTCTACCACGAAAAATCGATATTGCAGGCTGAAGACGAGGATTCAAAACAATTCCGTTTAGCCTTATCTGCATCATCAGCTAAAGTGATCAGCAAAGGCATGAAGCTTTTGGGTATTGAAGTGCCTGAAAGGATGTAGAGCCCCCTAACCCCCTAAAGGGGGAACAATGATTGTTAATACAAAAGCCTTTAGCAGACAATCGCTAAAGGCTTTTCTTTTTATAACTCCCCCTTTAGGGGGCTGGGGGGGCGAGATTATCTCCAATATCCCCTCACCCAAACATAACCACGATTGGTTGGTTGCCAGTGGCCTTGTACGTATACGTGATTATATCGTGGTCGCGCGTAAAAGCCTTGACGGTAAACGTAGTGGTTACCGCGCCAAACCCATTCGCCGGGTACCCAAACGGCATTAGGGTAAGGAGCTATCGGGCGCACATAAACCGGTTCAACCGGTTGTTCGGTTACATAAGCCTGGCTTGAGCATGATGCAAATAATGAGCCTGTTAAGGCGAGTACTATTCCTAATTTAGCAATGCTTTTCATTTTCAGATGTTTTTAGTTGTTCAGTATAATTACTATTGACAACCTCCAACATCGAAAGTTTAACCGGGTTTAGGCGCTAAATTTATCAGCTACAACCAAATCCTTGCTGCCTGGGGTGTATTTATAAAACCCGCTGCCCGTTTTGGCCCCTAAATGGCCTGCAGTTACCATATTTACCAATAGCGGACAAGGGGCGTATTTAGGGTTGCCAAAGCCATCATGTAAAACTTTTAAAATGGCAAGGCAAACATCAAGACCTATAAAATCAGCCAGTTGCAGTGGACCCATAGGGTGGGCCATACCCAGTTTCATCACCGTATCAATTTCCTGAACGCCGGCAACGCCCTCATATAAAGTGTAAATAGCCTCGTTTATCATGGGCATTAAAATGCGGTTGGCTACAAAGCCGGGATAGTCGTTTACCTCCACCGGATCTTTGCCTAAAGTGCGCGAAAGCTCCATGATGGTTTCGGTAACAGCATCGGTAGTAGCATAACCCCGTATTACCTCTACAAGCTTCATTACCGGTACCGGGTTCATAAAATGCATGCCTATTATATTGCCCGGATTTTTGGTAACTGAGGCAATTTTAGTAATAGATATGGATGAGGTATTGGAAGCAACTATTACGGTATCTTTGCAAATGTCGCTAAGCTGCTTAAACAGTTTTAGTTTTATTTCCTGGTTTTCGGTGGCGGCTTCTATTACAAGGTCGGCATGCTGAGCGCCTTCAGTCAGGTCGGTAAAAACCCGGATGCGGCTCAGGGTCTGGGTTTTTGTTTCTTCATTTATAGTACCCTTTTTTACCTGCCTGTCCAGGTTATTGCTGATAGTTTGCAACGCTTTACTCAGGGCGTCATCGCTGATATCAACCAGCGATACTTCAAAGCCATGCTGGGCAAAGGTATGTGCAATGCCGTTACCCATCGTTCCGGAGCCAATTACGGTAATGTTCTTCATAGTATATGTTTAAGAAACCGGCGAAATATCGGTTTATCAAATTGCCGGTGTTACAAGGTAATAAACTTGCCGGCCTCTTTAACAGTTTTTTTGTTGATAGTTTTAAACTCCGGGATCTGCCCGAGATCAGCTACTTCCGAATAATCAAGGATATAGCTTTTTGAATAGATATCCTTATCGCCGTTGAAAATCACACCCATAATAGGGATACCATATTTTTTTAGCGCATGTAACGAAAGCAGGGTATGGTTAATACTGCCCAAATAATGTTTACTTACCAGTATAACTCGTGCGTTAAGCTGTTTAATCAGATCAATGATCAGGAAGTTATCATTCAGGGGCACCATCAAACCACCGGCTCCTTCAATGATCAATTGGTTATCTGTTTTTGGCAGAACGATGTTTTCCAGGTCGATAGTTACTTTATCAAGTGCAGCCGACTTATGGGGAGAAAAAGGCTGTGTGAGGGCATAAGCCTCCGGGAAAAAATGGGTAATCTTATTTGAAATGAGGCTTTTAACTTTAAGCGTATCGCTTTTATCAAGATCGCCTGACTGTATAGGCTTCCAGTAATCCGCGTTTAATTTTTCGGTTAAAATAGCCGAAACCAGTGTTTTACCAATCCCGGTATCGATGCCGGAAATAAATATCGGTTGTTTATCGGGCATGTAGTTGTACAAATTTGTTAATCGTTTTAGCCAGCAAAGTTAACTCATTTTCGGTATTAAAACTATGCAGGCAAATCCTGATGCGTTCGGTGCCCTGCGCAACCGTGGGGCTTAGGATAGGCCTCACATCAAGGTTATTCATTTGCAGTTGCTTAGCGGTTTCCCGGGCCATTTCATTGCTCCCAAGTACAATACATTGTATAGGACTGTCGCTGTTTAATAAATTGAAACTTTCGCCTGTATTTACTTCCTGTTTAAATAATTCAATATTCTTTTTTAGGCTGATGATAGCCTCTTGAGCGTTTCCCAATAACTGATATGCCATTTTGATCGCCGCCTGCTGGTGGAAGGATGCCGCGGTTGTATAGATAAAAGATCGTGCAAAATTGACCAGGTAATTCCGCAGATCATTACTGCCAAGCACTATTGCCCCGTGGCCGCCTAAGGCCTTACCAAATGTTATTACACGGGCAAAAATCCTTTCCGGCAGGCCAAGTTCGCAAACCAATCCCTTAGGATATAAGCCTACCGCGTGTGCTTCATCAACAATGAGGGCAGCGTTATATTTTTCTGTGAGATTAAGGAACTCCAAAAGGGGAGGCGTATCGCCATCCATAGAATAAACACTTTCGATAACCACGTAGCAATTACCTTTAGCTATTTTTAGCTTGGCCTCCAGGCTTTCCAGGTCGTTGTGCCGGAAGCTATAACGATTGGCATAGCTTAATCTTGCGCCGTCGATGACAGAGGCATGCACCAGCTCATCTAAAATTATAGTATCGCCGCGCCGGGCAAGGGACGACAGCAATCCCAGATTAGCATCATAACCCGAATTAAAAAGCAGGCCGGCTTCACTTTGATGATAGGTGGCTATTTGGCTTTCCAGGTCTTCGGCATATTGTATATTGCCCGATAGCAGCCTTGACCCGGCGGCACCATTTAAACTAAGCGGATGGTTATTTACCTCATTTGCTATGTTTTGTTTCAGAACAGGTGAACGGGCAAAGCCCAGATAATCGTTAGAGCAAAAATCAACCAGGCCGTTTTCGGGTTTAAGCTCACGGTATGTGCCTGCTTCCTGCCGCTCCTGTAGTTTGTGTTTTAAAAAATCTTCGGCTGGTTTCAATATCCTTCGTTTTATGCAAAAATAAAAAAAGCGACCATTGGCCGCTTTCTTATATGTGATAATGTTTTACTGGCCACTGCCACCCTGGCGCATGCGGTCCATTCTTTCTTTCATTGCTTTGTCATAGGCAGCAGCCTGCTCTGCTGTTAAAATAGCTTTGATCTTGGTATTGGTTGCTTCCATCATTGGGCGCATGGCTGAGCGCATGGCATCCCTGTCGCCATTGGCAGCAGTGCGCACGCTGTCCATTTTAGTAGCCTGCTCTTTGTAAACTGCGGTGATCTTCGTAGTTTGATCATCTGTTAATTTAAGCTGGGTTTGCAATTCTTTTGCTCTTTCCTCCGGGCTCCTCCTCATACCGCCCTGCGCATGGCTGGCTGCCGAAATCCCTAAAAGGAAGCAGCACATTAACAATAATTTTTTCATAGCTTTTTAATTTAATTTACGTTTTATCAGTATGATAAAGATATATCGTAATAGTTTAAAAAAGCTGATGTAACTTAATTGTTGCCTTGCTGTAAGTTAGATATGGAGCGCTGCATCTGGGCCATCATAGCAGTTAAACTTTCCATGGTAGGCTCTGGCGATGGTGTTGGTAACTGTGTTGAAATATAACCTTTAGCCTTCCATAGTTCCAGTACATCTTCGCCGGATATCTCATAAGGTTCGTAAACCGGATTATCAGAAATAAGCTTTAGCTTTTTGTTTTCTTTAAATTTATTGCCAATGCGTTTATAAACCACACCATCATTTTTAGATATTACTACGTAAGTTTCGCCACTTTTGACGTCGCCCCAATTCTCTACATATTCACCTATTATAATAGTACCGGATACAAGGGGAAGCATGGAGTCGCCTTTGATCTCGAAAGCACGGTAAGTGCCTTGTTTAAACATAGGCAGATAAAACTTCGGAAGCTGTGCGACGTATTCAGGATCGGCATAACCATTAAGGTAACCAGCGCTTGCCTTTACGGGCACCATTTCTATATTTTCATTTTCGTCCTTGTCAACAGAAATACTCAGGATGCGCAGGTTGGCAGGGTTACCTTTTGGCTTTGGCTGCCATTTTTCGTTGATGGTTTCGTTGATGAAGTCATCAATAGTAACATCAAAATAGGTTGCTAATGTTTTTAGTAAGTCGTATTTAGGGTCGGCCCGGTCTTCTTCATATGCGCCTACTAATGAACGTTTTATACCTAATTCGTCCGCAAATTGCTGCTGCGTTAAACCCTTCTTTTTGCGGAGAAACTTAATATTTTGTGAAATTATTGACATAAAATTTGAATTTGCTAAATTTATTAGTAATTTTATGCTCATAAAGTTAGTAATAATTATCTGTTCACCAAATTTTTTATCATAAAATGAAACGTTTTGTTTATATCATTACCGACAGGAACCGTAAAAATCTGCATGTAGGCTTATGTTCAGACCTGATGAAAACCATCCAGTTTTACAGCGAAATGCCAACTTTGTTTTTTGACAATGCACAGCAACTTAACCGTTTGGTTTACTTTGAGGAGATCAATACCGAAGAGCAGGCTATGGAACGTTTTAAAGTGGTGAGCACTTATACCCGTCCGCAAAAAGAAAAAATGATCAGGGCTGTTAACGCCGATTGGATAGACCTGACCATTGGGTTAAAATATGAGCAGGGCTTACGTGTAAGGCCGCAGCTGCGCCCGTCATTAAATGCCAACCGCAGGGTTATGGCTTTTTAATAAACTTTAAAGCCCCTGAGTTCATGCAATACCTTTTGCCGCCGCGGTCGGCAGGGCCATCATCGAATACGTGGCCGAGGTGTAAGCCTGTACTTTTTTCGATAACTTCATCGCGGCTCATGCCGTAGCTGTTATCAGTAATTATTGCTACTTTTTTCGGGTCGAAGGGTTTAACAAAACTTGGCCAGCCCGTACCGCTATCAAATTTATCATCCGAGGTGAATAGTGTGTCGCCGGTTGCGGCACTTACATAAACACCTTTTTCGTGGTTGTTCCAATACTCGTTCTGATATGGTGGCTCGGTGCCGCTTTCAACCATAATATGGTATTGATTGGATGTAAGCGTCTTTTTCCATTCATCGGCCGGCTTGCTCAATTTTCGTTTAGCATCCTGTCCACTGGTGTTTTGACATCCTAATGCTGTCAGGATGCTTAAAGTTATTGCTGTTAAGATGAGTGTTTTCATAACCCATTATGTTTTGATGTTATTTTAATTATAGATGCTTCCTTTTATTGCAGAAAGTTTCTACATACTATAACTCAAATACGTAATTATATTATACCGGGATTGTCATTTGACAGTCTGTTTATATCAGCTTCTTTTTAGGCACCAATACCTTACTTACCAGGTGCACTATACCATTGTTTTGTTTTATATCAAACTGGTTGATCACGCTTTTACCTCCGTTGCCATCAATTAAAACAATGTTACTATTGCTATCTATTTTAGCGAACAATTTTCCACCCGAAAGCGTGGTAAACGTGGCCGTGCCTTTTCCCTTATTGATCTTTTTCTGAATGTCCCTTGCTTTTAGCTGCCCGGCAATGGCATGGTAGGCAACTAAATCAGTAAGTTCCCAAATATGCGCCGGTTTAGCAAGAGAGTCAAACTTGCCGGTAGGCATATCGCTGTATCCGCTATCAACAGGTACAAATATGGTGATTGGTCCCCGGCTGGTGTAAGTAAGCGACAGGTTTGTTTTTTGAATAAAAATATAAAATGTATGTGTATTGGGCGCTGTGGATATATTTTTTACAATATCATTGGCCGGGAGCATTGTTGTATTACTGCTTTTGTCGTTAGTTTGGGCCAGTAATAATGGCGGGCAAAATGCAATTGATATGAATAGCAGTAACTTTTTCATAGTGTGTAAGTTATAAGTTAAACATACAAAATATAAATAGGTTTTAAAATGGATAGCCGGGTTGTAGATTATAAACTACCTTTGTTGACCTATGGAAATCTTCCCTACGCAATATTCAACCTTATCCTCAAAAGCACTGAATGTAAAACTTCGGGAAAGTTATGGTTTAGACGATACAACATGCCGCTTATTGATCCGTAATGTGAGCGATACTTATGTTATAGAAAATGTGACTGAAAAGTACATTTTCAAAATTTACAGGGATGCCCACCGTAAGCTGGAAGAGATCAAAGGCGAAGTAGAATTATTGACCATTCTGTTTGAAAAAGGAGCTAAAGTATCCCGGCCAATTTCTGATATGAATGGAGGAATACTGCAGGTTTTCAATGCTGCGGAAGGTACACGGTATGGTGTTTTGTTTTCCTGGGCACAAGGCAGTGTTATTTATGCCATGAATGATCGGCAGCTTGAAACTGTAGGCAGGGAGATGGCGGCCATACATAATATCACTTCGTCAATTGAGCTTCATCATTATCGTGAAGTTTATTCGGTGGATACCACTATAGTTAATCCGCTTAAAATACTTGAACCTGCATTTGTTGGGTTAGAAGAGGAGTATGCCTATCTAAAACAAACCGCCAGGGAAGTAATTGAGCGGTATAAGCAATTTGATGGGAACTTCGGCTATGGTTATTGTCATTTTGATTTTCTCCCGAAAAACTTTCATTTCACCGTTGATAATGAGATAACCTTTTTTGATTTTGATTTTGCGGGCAAAGGGTTATTGGCTTATGATATTACCTCTTTTT
This sequence comes from Mucilaginibacter sp. Mucisp86, assembly GCF_047324315.1. Classification (NCBI taxonomy): domain Bacteria; kingdom Pseudomonadati; phylum Bacteroidota; class Sphingobacteriia; order Sphingobacteriales; family Sphingobacteriaceae; genus Mucilaginibacter; species Mucilaginibacter sp. Mucisp86. Next base: position 199,898 of record NZ_CP168503.1, on the reverse strand, counting down.
TTATTCATTACTTTTTAGAGTTTACTTACGGCAAAATCTCTGAGAGGGAAGCCCGTGATGCATTTCACATTTTTGTTGATAGTTATCGTAAAATTCGGCCATTATCGAATGAGGAAATTGCCGCCATACCATATTTAGGCTTTGGCTTTTGGGTGTTTTATTTTGGCTTTCAGTACGAAAACTTTGATGACTGGTCGAACTTGTTCTGGGGGCCTAAGTTTATGAAAGACCGGGTTGCACTGATTAAGAAATGGATGAATACTGCTCATATTTTATTACCGTAGTTTGATATTGAGACGAAAGTTAAAATAGAAAAAGCGGCCATCAGCCGCTTTTCTTATTTTACAATAAGCAATTATTACCAACCCGGTGTAAAGCCTAAACCAAACAACGGCTTTTTAACGTCGCTGCGGTTAAACGGAACAGCCAGGTAAGGCTCCAAAATAAAAGCACCAAATACGTTAATACGCAGGGAAATACCCGCGCTTAAAGCAGGCACACGGCCGTAAAGGTTTTGAGTAGTTACTTTCCCTGTGTTATCAACAAAATCCTGCTGGCCAATTACCGGCGGATCTTTCTGGAAGTAAATATGGTCGCCTGCATTCCAGGCCAATCCTGCATCGAAGAATAAGTTAAGATCGGTAAACAGGAACTTTGATTTTATAGCAGCCAATTTTTCGGGCCCGGTAAACGGCAAACGCACCTCAAAGTTGAACACTGCCAGGCGACTCCCTGACAATTGATCAATAGTGAAGCCATTAGTGGTGGCCTTGCCGTTATTATAAAACGTTTGACCCTCATAACCCCTGATGTAAAAAGGATAGCCTACAAATAGCGGATAAAGTCCTTTATCATCACCAAAACGGCCGGTTGCAAAGAACCTTGCTGCAAAAGTAACCGGCGCGGTACGTACATATTTCCTTACATCAATAGTAGGCGAAAAGAAACGGTAGGTACCAAAGTTATAGCCGGCTTCAAGCCTGTACCTGAACCCATTTAATGGCGCTGTTACACCAAAAAATGAATTATCGCCAATTAAAGCTGTCGAAAGCGTTAAAATGGAATATGATTTTAAATTATAAAAATAGGTTGAACCGTAATTTTGATTAAGGGTTGCTGATTCCTCATCGTTAGGGATTTTTTTCCTGTCGGATGTGATGTAATTACCAATACTTACCTGTTGTTTACCATTAACCATGGTGGTATCAAGCAGATAATAATCGCTGTAACGGTCAACACGGTAATAGTTGTGCGAGGCTGCTCCGCTCACTTCAAAGCGGGTAGTTCTTGATATGGGATAGGAGGTAAACACCCTGCCTGCATCTTCAAAGTTGCGGATAATGTCGATATTATCAGAGTAAACCGTTTGATTTTTTCCACCCACATTTTTTACCGGGTAAGTGGATGTATTGAAGCCGAACTGGTAGGGTATATGTGAAACGCCCACACCAAGGTTCCACCTGCCGGTTTGATTTACATAAGTTACAGCAGCACCCGAATCATAAATTTGTCCGTTTACCGAAGCAGCGGCAAAGATCTGGTTACGACCCAGGATATCACTGAATACGCCTTGGATACCGCTTGAAAGACTTGTGCCATAAAAGTTACTAACGCCAACACCGATGCCGCTACCAGCCAGATAATCGAGTTTGAATTTGGAGCGGAACGGAATTGCCTTAACCGAATCGGTTGGGATTTTGCGGTAAGCCAAAAAGTTGTTCAGGTTGGAGTTGATCAGGTCTACACCGACAGAACGATTGGGCGGCAAGGTACCTGCTGCAAAATTAACATCGCCCGGCTGCACTACAATCGGTGTAAAGTCGGATGCTTTAGCGTTGTAAATAGAATATTTTTGTGCGCGGTAATAAGAATAAACTACATCATCATGGTTGGAAATACTTAAAGCCGGAGAGTATTCTGTAATGCCCGAAATACCAGTGAACAGGTTGGTCATTTGATCTATCTGTCCCGTGGCTATGGTGTAGCGGTATAAATTACGGAAGCCATCGCGGTTTGACAGGAAGTAGATCTGTTTACCATCGGCCGAATATTGCGGGTTCAGATTGTTTGCTCCGTTAAAAATTTTAATGTCGGTTACTTTTCCTGTTGCCAGATCAAGCTCGGCAAGGTTGAAAGGGATATCCTGTTCAAGGCTTTGGTCGTAGGTTGTCCTGTCGCTCGAAAAGATGATCTTTTTACCATCGGGCGAATAGCTTGGCTGATAATCAGAAAATTTATCGTTGGTAAGTTGGTTGATTTTTTTAGTATCGAAGTTATAAGAGTACAGATCGCTTTGGCCTTCTACCAATCCCTGGAAAACGATATCCTTGCCATTGGGCGACCATGACAGGTTACTGAACTGGGCAACCTGCTCCATAGAGATGTCATCAATTACATTACCGCTTTTCAGGTCGACCACATCAAGCTTGTTACGACCCTTGCTAAATACACTGAACGCGAATTTAGTCCCATCCGGCGACCACGCACCTGCCGATTCGATAAAGTTAAACTCATCAATATGCGTGTTGGATACCTTACTCGTGAGCTTTCGTAATATACGCCCGGTTTTGGCGTCGGCCAGGTAAAGATCAATACTGAACAAACTTTTGGCCGACAGGAAAGCTACATATTTACCATCGGGGCTAATAGATGGAGCAACAACCAGATCGCCGCCGTTTTTACTGTCGATGAGTTTGATACCTTTTGGTGTTTGGGTGGTATCTTTTAAAAACGGTTTATAGGTAGCTTCGATAGAGTTTTTCCAAAGGCGGGAAAGCGTACGGTCGTCGTAGCCAAAAGTTCTTCTGATGCCATATTCCAAACCAAATTTGGCTGCGTTTTTAAAGAACGGGACTATCACCGTATCACCATAAGTTGAGCCTATGAAGGACCAGAACGCCTCGCCATAACGATATGGAAAATATTTGCTGCTTTCGGTAAGGTCACGAACGGTAGGGATATCATGGTTCAGATAGGCATCGCGCATCCACATAGCTGTGTAAGTGTCCTTTTTACCTAACGACAGGTATTCGGCCATGCCTTCAATCATCCAAAGCGGAATGTTGTTTATATTTTCATATTCGGATGAATCATGGCCCATCAACAAGCGGTATTGGAAAGCATGTACCAACTCGTGGCCTATAACGTGCCTGGTAGTTTGGTTGGTTTCCATTACCGGCATTACCACGCGGTTTTTGAGGCCTTCGGTAACACCGCCGGTGCCCACGCTAATTTCGCCGTCGATAGCTGTAGTTTGCTGAAAATCGGGGTGATTGGCGTATAAAATTATGGGGTTGGCGTGTTTAAAGGTATCCCTGAAAACCTGTTGATGCAGGGTATACCAAAGCTCACTTTCCTGGGCAAAGCGTTTCACCATGCTATCATTTTTCAGGTAATAGTAAATCTCAAAGTGCGGGGTTTTATAAACGTTAAACTTGAGGTTTTTGTACCTTACTTTGTTTTGGCCAAAATATTGCGCCTTTACATTGGTGCTGATCAGCAGCGAGCCAACAAAACAAATAAATATAATGGTGTGCTTTTTAACTCTATTGAAAAGTGAGTAAACTTTATTCATATATTATTTATGCTAAATAGATATGGCTAATTTAATAAAATAAGGTTGTTCTTAATTCAAAAAACAACCTTATTCATTTTCTCTTCACTTATGAAAATAGCGCCTATACCTGTTTATCGCTGGTTAGGCGGCGTACTTTCCGGGTTTTCCGGATTGCTTTCCTGTACAGGTGTTACGCCTGTTGTATCAATAGGGTTGCTTAAGCTATCCGTTGATGTTGTATCTTCTTCAATATGTGGCGACGGACAGTTATAGGTTTTGGTGATCTTGGTCCATGGTTTTGGGAACGGACCATAAGTGTATCCTAATGACTGATCAGCATAAACCTTTTCCATAAACCTGCCGAAGATAGGCAGGGCCGTATGTGATCCTTCGCCGGTTTCGGAAGAGGTGAAGTGTACCGAACGGTCATCGGCACCAACCCAAACACCGGTTACAAGGTCTTTGGTGATACCCATGTACCATCCGTCGACATAATCAGACGAGGTGCCGGTTTTACCGCCTATCTGGTTGTCTTTTTTCCAAAGTCCGTTATATTCCCACAGCGCCTGCGAAGTTCCACCTGGTTCTTCCATGCCGCCGCGGAACATGTAAAGCATGAGCCAGGCAGTTTCTTCGCTTAATACCTTTTCGGTTTTAAGTTTAAACTCCTGTATCACGTTACCCTGCTGATCGGTGATCTTTGTAACCAGCAGCGGGTCAATTTTTTCGCCTTTGTTAAGGAACGTGCTGTACGCCCTAACCATTTCATAAACCGAAACATCGTTTGACCCTAAGGATACCGAAGGAACCGACTTTAGCGGGCTTTCGATACCGCAACGGTGAGCATATTCTACTATTTTATCCCAGCCTACTTTTTCGGTAAGCTGTGCGGTAATAGAATTTACAGATTTGCCCATAGCCCAGCGCAAGGACATTTCACGATAGGAGAAATGGAAATCGGCGTTGTTAGGTTCCCAAACTTTGTCTTCGCCGTTGTCTTTGTATTTGATAGATACGGGTTTGTCGGTGAATTTATCGCAAGGGGTAAAACCATTGTCGAGCGCAGTAAGGTAAGCGAACGGTTTGAAGGTTGAACCTGCCTGCCTGCGGCTTTGGTTTACGTGATCGTAGTTAAAGAAACGGTGATCGATACCGCCTATCCAAACCTTTATTTTACCGGTTGACGGCTCCAGGGTCATCATACCTGTATTAAGGATTTTGGCGTAATATTTAATGGAATCTATGGTAGAAAAAGTGGTATCCTGTTCACCATGCCAGGTAAATACCTTCATTCTCTTCTTGCTTTTAAAGTAATCCTGGATCTTTACGGTGTCACCACTATATTTTTTCTCAAGTAGCTTATAAATAGGCAGCCTTTGCTCGTTTTTAAGAATAAAATCTTTGATCTCAACGCCTTTTGAATCGCGCCACGGGTTTTTGTTTCCCCATAGGTTATAGAAGCGTTTTTGCAGCATCTTCATTTTTTCGGCAACGGCCTCTTCGGCATATTGCTGCATCTTGGAGTCGATGGTGGTGTAGATCTTTAAACCATCCTCATAAAGGTTATAATCATTATCCTTACACCATTTATCCAGCCATTTTTCAACTGCGCGGCGCAGGTATGAATCACCATGCGAGTCATCTTCAACATAGCTCAGATCAAGCGAGAGTGGCAACGCTACGTTACTTTTGTATTGATCAGCAGTGAGGTATTTATATTTTTCCATCTGCCCCAAAACGGTATTACGCCTTTCGGTAGCACGCTGCGGGTTTTTAATAGGGTTGTAGCTTGATGTAGCCTTCAGCATGCCTATAAGCAATGCCGATTCGGCTGGGTTTAAAGTACCCGGCTGCTTGTTAAAATATTTTAAGGATGCCGTTTTTATACCATAAGTATTATTACCGAACGGCACGGTATTGAAATACAATGTCAGTATTTGCTGCTTGCTATAAACATGCTCAATTTTAAAGGCCGTAAGCCATTCTTTACACTTATAAACCACTGTCCGCAACAACGGGATGTGTTTAATTACCCCCTGCGATTTCTTTTTACGCGTTTCGAACAGGTTTTTGGCCAATTGTTGGGTTATGGTACTGGCACCTCGCTTATCACCTTTGGCGGTTGAAAGCACGCTGGTGAAAAAGGAGTAAAAATCCACACCTCCGTGACTGTAAAAACGCGCATCCTCGGTAGCTACAAGGGCATTTACAAGGTTGGGAGAGATCTCTTTAAATTCGATAGGTGAGCGGTTTTCCTTATAATATTGCCCTATGAGTTTACCATCGGCAGTATAAACTTCTGATCCTACTGAAAGTACGGGGCTTTTAATGTCCTGCATGTCGGGTGAGTATCCGAAAAGCCAGAGGAAGTTAAGTTCTATCGAACAAAAAAAGATGATAACGAAGTATATGAATATGACGAAGTATCTTAAAAAGCGATTGCGTATACGTCTGAACATTGGGTAAAGATGAAAAATTATAGCACTACATCATAATGCTGTTTGACAAATATAAACAACGTAAAATAGACAGGTAAATTTTAGGTTAACACTGGTATGATACATATTTATAAGGTGCAAAGTACACAATAAATAAATCAAACGCTGTTTTGGATATAAAAAATCGGCTGTTACAGGCTGCAGGGCTTGTTTTAATCAAGCCATTAAAACTTTATACTGTTTTTTGTACTTTGTATGAATATCTATTTATATGAAAAGTTTGACCGAACAATTTAAAATAAAGAGTGATTCTAAATTCTCGCTGAGCGATTATGACCCTGCATTCAGCGATAGTTACGAAAAAGAAAATGCCGATTTGGTGTTGAATGAACTGATAGCTGAAACGTCTAAATTGGAAGCACAACTTTATGCCTCAAATAGTTATTCATTGCTTATTATTTTTCAGGCGATGGATGCAGCCGGGAAGGATAGCGCTATTGCACACACCATGTCTGGCATAAACCCTCAGGGCTGCCAGGTTTATAGCTTTAAACAACCCAGCTCAGAAGACTATGACCATGATTTTTTATGGCGGCATTATAAGGCCCTACCCGAAAGGGGGCGCATTGGGATTCATAACCGGTCGCACTATGAAAACGTGCTGGTAGTTAAGGTGCATCCCGAGCTTGTTTTAAAAGAAAATAACCCGGCCATAAAACAAGTAGAAGATATTGATAAACAGTTTTGGGAACAACGGTACGAGAGCATCCGAAATTTTGAAAAACATATCCATAGTAACGGTACTGTTGTGATCAAGTTTTTCCTTAATGTTTCCAAACAAGAACAAAAGAAGCGGTTTTTGAAGCGGATAGATAACCCCAAAAAGAATTGGAAGTTCCAGGCCAGTGATATTGCAGAACGGGAACATTGGGATGAGTATATGAAAGCTTATGAAAAAGCCATTAACGAAACATCAACAGATGATTGCCCCTGGTATGTGATACCGGCTGATAAGAAATGGTTTACCCGTATTGCAATATCAACAATAATCAGGGATACCTTGAAAAAGTTGAAGCTGGAATTCCCTGTTTTGCCGAAGGAAGAAATGGACAAGCTTCGGGAAGCTAAGGGGGGATTAGAAAAGCAGTAACGCTGCTATTAAGACTTACGAAGTTTCAAAAACTTCGTAAGTCTGCCTGCTGTCGACTTAAAGTCCTGAAAACATATTTTGTGCGGGTTCTCCAATAAGCGGCATTGGTTTTCTTTCGCCGTTAATTGCGCCAATTAAACCGATGATCCAAATAACCAGTAAGCCCAGGCGTATAATCCAGAGGATGGACGCGCCAATAAATATCCCTGATGTTACAAAGGCTATTCCTATAATAAAACCGGCAATCCATGAAATAAGAATTGATACCAGGTGAAACAACAAGGTTTGCCTCATCTGGTAGGATGCAAGCGATGTTTTATTGTTGGTATATAATGCAAAATAAGCAATAAGCCACCCGATAAGCGTAAAATAACTAATGATTCCGGCGGTCTTACCGTCGTCAGAGGTAGGTTTGTAATTTTCCATGTGTGGTAAAGTTTTTTGTATAAAGCTAACTATTTAAAAATGAAATAGTTTTATTCATTTTAAACATCGGGCTTTATTCATTTGCATATCCGCACATCTGAAATTTGCACATTTAGTCTACAGTTATTTCATCTGCAAAAATATAGGATTGGCTGCCTTTGTTCTCATGCCATTCGGGAAGCGGGCCATATTGCTTGGCAATTAATTTAATATAACGGGCATTGGTGTTTAGCAGTGCGGTAAACTCCTGTGTTTGTACGTTGGTATCCTTAATATCGACTTTGGTATTAACGGTAGTTGCCAGTTTATAGGTTTTACCATCGTTTGATGTCCAAAACTGTACATATTTAGGGAACACGATCCATGCGCGGCTATCCTGCAGCGTGTTGATGCTAATTTGCTTGATAGGTTTAACCGCGCTCATATCAACAACGGCAATAAAATCTTTACCCTGGTAGCCCTGCCAGTTGCCTAAGCGCCAATTGGTAGTTCCATGTTGCCCGTCAATTAATGATTCATCGCCTTTGGCCGGGTAGTTAGGTAGGTATTTGTTAATTATAGTCAGTTTAATATCGTTGCGGAGTTTGATAAAACTTGCCTCGTCAACAAAGCTGCTTTTACCATCTTTTATGGCAATGGTTTTTACCGTGATATTATCGCTGATATTGATTGGCTGCGTATAGGGTGTTGACGATGCAGTAGGAGCAGAGCCATCGAGCGTGTAGTAGATCTTCGCATCAGCATCCTGATCTTTGATTTGGATGCTGAATGGTTGTTTGAACGATTTGGCCGGTGCAATGATATATGGGTTAGGAATGATCAGGTTATCTGTGATCTTTGAAACAGGTTTTTCCAGATCCTGGGTAAAGATCCTGTTAGCCAGCCTGCCGGTGAATACTTCAAAATCGCCGCCTTTTACAATATCATCATAGTTGATAAAAAGCTTGCTGTACACTTTTTTATCAAGGTTCATGCCCTGCAGATAAATGTTGCTTCGGGTAATGCCTGCACCGGGGTTTATGATATTAAATTTTTTGCCGTTTTCCAGGTTGATCACCGCTTTATCAAATTGCGGTATGCCAATCTGGAAATCCTGCTGACCAGGGGCGATGTTATAGATACCCAACGAGCTCATCACGTACCAGGCCGACATTTGTCCGCAATCTTCATTGCCTGCTAAACCGTCAGGTTTGTTGCTGTATTCCTCGCGTAAAATACGACTTACATAAAACTGGGTTTTGTCAGGGGAGTCGGTGAAGTTGTACAGGTAAGCCATGTGATGACTTGGCTCATTACCGTGTGCATATTGACCTATTAACCCGGCTACATCCGGGATATCACTACCGCTTAGCTTTGATTGTGTGTTGAACAGTTCATCAAGCTTGTTTTCAAATGCCTGTTTGCCGCCCATTTTATCAATCAGGGTTTCTACATCATGAGGTACCAAAAACGAATATTGCCAGGAGTTGCCCTCGGTATAATTGCCATTGATCTCTGTAGGATCGAAAGGTTCCAGCCAGCCGCCGTTTGCACGGGCCTGCATAAATGTGTTTTGATTGTTGAAAACGTTTTTCCAATACTGCGCACGCTGAATATATTGTATATAATCATCAGTTTTGTTGAGCATTTTGGCCATCTGCGCAATGCACCAGTCGTCATAAGCATACTCTAATGTTTTTGACACAGAGGCATCTTCCACATCTGATTGTACTGCACCATTTTTGCGATAATTATCCAGGCCAAACTGGTTGCGGTTTACGGCGGCTTTCATCGCCGTAAAAGCTTTTTCTGCATCAAAATCGCGGATGCCCTTAGCATAGGCATCAACAATAACCGGGATGGAGTGGTTGCCGATCATGCAATAAGTTTCGGTTGTAGCCAGCGGCCATATCGGCAATAATCCCCCCTGATCATACATCGCCAAAAAGCTTTTGATGAAATCAAGTGTGCGTTTACGATCAATCAGCGTTAACAGCGGGTTCTCGGCCTGGTAGGTATCCCATAGGGAAAACACGGTGTAATAATCAAATCCCTGGGCCGTATGTACCTGCTGATCCATGCCCCGGTATTGCCCGTCAACATCGCTATAGATGTTTGGCGCTACCATGCTGTGGTATAGCGCGGTGTAAAATATAGTCTGTTTTATTTTAGCATAATCGGGTTGAACCACCTTTTTGACGGGAGGAGCATAACTATACGGCCCTGTACCGCCCATAGGCTGAGCTTGTGCTGAAGGCGCGGGAGCGCCACCCTCGACCTGGATTTTATTAAGCTCATGGTTCCAGGCTATTTTGGCTTCCTTTTGGATCTTTTTAAAGTCGAAGTCAGGTACTTCGGCATCCAGGTTTTTCAAAGCCCCTTCAGTACTTACTGAAGAAATACCCACTTTGCTGATCACTTCGCCTGGATTATCAAACTGCAAAAACAACTTTATATTTTTACCCCGAACTTTGCTTTGCCCGTTTTGCACTTCGTTGTTTAACGCTATTCCATAGGTTTTAAAAGGCTTTGAAAACTTGGCGTAAAAATATACCTGCTGTTTATCGGCCCACGATTTTGACATGCGGAAACCACGTACCTCATGATCGTTTACTACTTCTATCCATGAATCGAGTACTTCATCGCGATGTTGCAGGTCGATAATAATGTTTGCTTTATCAGTTGATGGATAAGTATAACGATGTACTCCTGCACGGGGAGTGGCTGTTAGCTCGACGTTGATGTTGTATTTATCAAGCAGGGTATGGTAATAGCCGGGCGTAGCACCCTCATTCTTTTTGCTGAAGTGCGAGCGGTATTCGGTGTTTTTGAATTTAGGATCGCCGGTGGTGGGCATAAACAGCACATCACAATAATCGGGTACGCCTGTGCCGCTTAAGTGCGTATGTGAAAAGCCGTAAACCAAACTATCGGTATAATGATAGCCCGAGCAGCCGTCCCAACCCTCAAGCCTTGTATCAGGACTAAGCTGTACCATGCCAAAAGGCATTACCGCGCCGGGATAAGTGTGCCCGTGCCCGCCGGTACCGATAAAAGGATCAACCAGTTGAGCATAGTCCTTATCCTTTTCTTTTTTCTTTTGTGCCGATGATAAAAACGGCAGAACAAGCAACAAGGCGACCGGTAAAGCAGAACGGAATGCGGGCTTTATAAATAACATATTATTAAAAACCAATTATATGATTTGAGTGTGCACAAATTACACTAATTACCATGAATATTTACTAACAGGAACGGTCACTATTTTATTGTTAAGACAATAATGATCAGAAAAACAAATAGCGATAGGTACAGACCCATCGCTATTTGTTTTATATAACCAATTCGTGAAATTCGGTTTAATTCGAAATAATTGGTGCTCAATCTTATCCCTTTATCATACCTACTTTTTTCAATAGCTTACGGTTTTCACGACGGTGGATTAAACGGTACACTATGGCGTAAATGATAGGCAATATCAATAAAGTTAATATGGTTGAAGTTACCAAACCTCCGATTACCACTATAGCCAGGGGTTTTTGCGTTTCCGAACCGATACCTGTTGAAATAGCTGCCGGCATCAAACCAATGGCGGCCATTAAGGCGGTCATTACAACAGGGCGTACACGTGATATCACGCCTTCGCGGATAGCTTCATCAAGGTGCATCTTTTCTTCAAGATTTTTCTTGAAGACTGATATCAGAATTACACCATTCTGGATACACACACCAAACAAGGCTATGAAACCGATACCTGCCGAAATACTGAAGTTGGTGCCGGTAATGTGCAGTGCCAGGATACCGCCTATCAGCGCGAACGGCACGTTCAGGATTACCAAAACTGCATCTTTAGCATTGCCAAAGGTGATGAACAGGATCAGGAATATCACCAGCAAACAAACCGGCACAACGTGTGCTAAAGTGTTTGATGCCCTGATCTGGTTTTCAAACTCACCGTTCCAGGTAAATGAATAACCCTGATCTAATTTCACTGCTGCGCCAACTTTATCCTGTGCCTCGGCAATGGTGCTACCTAAATCGCGGCCACGTACCGAGAATTTCACAGCGATGTAACGCATATTGTTATCCCGGTAAATAAACGCCGGACCAGTAAGCGTAGTGATCTTTGAGATTTCTTTGATGGCGATTTTTGAACCGTTAAGGGTTGGCACCATCAGGTTTTCAATTTTGCTTTGGGTATCCCTGAACGGTTTTTGATAACGGATCCGGATATCGAATTTGCGTTCGCCCTCATATAATTGTGAGGCTGCTTTACCGCCTATGGCCATCTCAATAACCGAGTTAGCATCGGCAGTTGATACACCATAAAGCGCCATTTTGCGCTGATCAAGCTCGATACGGAACTCCGGCTGACCAAGGTTGCGCAAGATACCAAGGTCTTCAACCCCCTGGATCTTTTTGAGCACAGCCATTACCGAATCGGCCTTTTGGTCGAGCACCTGGAAATCGGGGCCAAATATTTTTACAGCCATGGATGCCGGTACACCTGCAACAGCTTCGGCTACGTTATCAATAATAGGCTGCGAGTAGTTGAACACGATACCCGGGAACTGACTCAGCTTTTTATCCATTTCGGAGATCAGTTCTTCCTGGGTGATATGGCGTTTCCATTCTTTTTTAGGCAGAAGGTCAACCTGGATCTGTACGTTAAAGAAGCCTTTAGGATCGGTACCGTCATTGGTACGGCCAACCTGCGATAAGGTTTGTTTCACTTCGGGGAAGGTTGAAAGGATCTGCCTCATTTTATCAGTAACCTTAACCGAACTTTCCAATGAAGTACTCATCGGCAACTGGGCAGTTACCCAAAGGGCTCCTTCATTAAGCTGTGGCAAGAATTCTGATCCTAAAAATTTGGCTGAGAAGAAAGTAACTGACATAAAGGCCACTGCTACTATCAAGCTCAATTTTTGGTTGCGATATGTATAACTGAACATGCGGCGGATGCCGTTCTCGAAGAACAATACAACCGGGTTATGCTTCTCTCTTACGTTTTTGTTTAGTAAAATACTTGACAGTGCGGGCACTAAAGTGAGGGTAAAAATCAATGCGCCCAACAATGCAAAGCCTAAAGTATAAGCCAGCGGCGAGAACATTTTACCTTCTACTTTCTGGAAAGCAAAGATGGGCACTAAACAGGTTAGAATGATCAGTTTAGAGAAGAAGATGGCTTTACCCATCTCTGCACCGATATTTTTGAACAAACCAAGCTTAGCCAGTCCGTTAAATTTCTGCATGCCTACTTCTTTGGCCCTGTGATCCAACGCCACGAAAATACCCTCAACCATCACCACCGCACCATCTATAATGATACCAAAATCCACAGCGCCCATCGAGAGCAGGTTGGCACTCATGCCTTTTAATCTTAAACAAATAAAGGCAAATAGCAGGGCCAGCGGAATAATGATTGCCACAGTAAGGGTTGTACGCCAGTCGGCCATGAACAGTAATACAATAACGGTTACCAGGATAATACCCTCGCAAAGGTTATGGATAACGGTTTCGGTACAGAAATCCATCAGCGTGGTACGATCATAAAAAGTAGAGATCTTTACGTCGGTAGGTAAAATATGTGCGTTAAGGTCTTTAACTTTATCATTGATGCGTTCCAGTACTTCGGCAGGGTTCTCGCCCTTACGCATCACCACGATACCTTCAATAACATCATTCGCTTTATCGCGGCCAACCTGGCCTAAACGCGGTAAACCACCCTCTTTTACATCAGCAATGTCACGTGCCAGGATAGGAACATTGTTTACATTTTTGATGATGATATTTTGGATCTCTTCAATATTATTGATCAAGCCGATACCACGCACCACGTAGGCCTGGTCGTTTTTTTCGATAATGTCCCCACCCACGTTAATGTTACTGCGATTGATAGCGTTGTAAACATCAAGCGAGGTAAGACCATATTTTTGTAATAGCGAAGGATTAACGCTCACTTCGTAGGTTTTTTCCTCGCCGCCAAAGCTGTTTACGTCGGCTACACCGGGGATTGATTTAAACTGGCGGTCAAGTACCCAATCCTGAATGGCTGTAAGTTCATGTAATGATTTAGTGTGGCTCTTTAATGTATAGCGGAAGATCTCACCTGTTGGGCCATAGGGCGGCTCAACCTCCGGTTTAACACCATCGGGTAAATCGGCATTGCCCAGGCGGCTTAATACCTGCTGGCGGGCAAATGCATCATCAACATCGTCATCAAAAATAATGCGGACATATGATAAACCGAATGATGACGTGGTACGGAGGTTAGCCTTTTTTTGTACCGAGTTTAAAACGGTTTCCATAGGTATGGTAACCATTTTTTCCATTTCTTCGGCGCTGCGGCCCGGCCATTGGGCTATAATGATGATCTGCGTATTGGTAACGTCGGGAAAGGTCTCGATGGGAGTGTTGGAGTAACTCCAGATACCCAAAACAACCAATACCAGTGTCATAAAAAACACGAAGTAGCGGTGCCTGAGCGAGAAGTATATAATATTTTTGATGAACTTGTTCATTGTAGTATCTCTATTTTAAAAACGTGGCTGCCAGGAATTAAGCCCGACAATTTTCAGTTTACCGGTACTTAGTTATTACCCGCTATGGCATCATAAAAAAGCAGCTGATTTTTAGATATGATCTTGTCGCCGGCCTGCAAACCAGATGATATATAAGTGGTGTCTTCAACCGTTTTTATAACTGCTACCTGGCGTACTTTCAAATCGTCTTTGCTGTTATAAACTACTACAAAGTTTTTGCTGTTGTCGTAAACCACGGCTTTGGCGGGTATGGCAACTGATTGTGCTTTTTCGCTGTTGGCTATGATCACACTGGTAAACATTTCTGGCTTAAGCAGCATGCCATCGTTAGGTAACACGATCTTGATCTTTAATACCTTATTATCAGGGTCAAGCACGGAGCTTACCGCATCAACTTTGCCTGTAAATACTTTATCGGGGTAAGCAATGGTAGTAACCTTGGCGGTATAACCTACTTTAACACGGCTGATGTCTGATTCAAACACGTTAGCCCAGATCCAAACATCTTTCATGTTTGATATGGTGAACATGCTGTTAGCGTTGTCCGGGCGGATGAAACCGCCTGCCGTAATGTTTTTTTCAACCACGAAACCGCTTTCAGGAGCTTTGATCACCAAGGTACCACCGGGACTGGTGTTACCACCGCCGTTAATGGCAATCTGATCTTTTACCTTGCTGTAAGCAGCTTCGGCTTTATTGTAATTTTCTTTAGCTTCGGTATAATCGCGCTCGCTTGAGATGCCGTTTTTGTACAAATATTCGGCTTGTTCAAGCTGACGTTTGTAAATCGCAAGATCTGATTTTGACGAACTCAAATCAGTATAGTTACCTGCAACGTCGGCACTGCGTACAATAGCAAGGGTTTGACCTTTGCTTACCTTATCGCCCAGCGAAACTTTTACATCCAGCACCTGTCCGCTTGAGAAAGGGAATACTTTAACAACGGTATTGTCATCATATGATACCTCGCCCGAAAGGGTAAGCTCATTTTTTATGGTAGCGATCTTGGCAGTATCAATAGTGATAATTTTTGCCATCGAATCGCTCACAGTTACCTGTTTGTTTTCAACAGCAGGAGGAGTTTTGCCTTTACAGGCGGCAAGTAGTAGCAAAGCTGAGATGCCGGAAAACAGCGTTTCTCTTTTCATCATAGTAAGTCTTATAAAGTTAGTCAGGATTTTATTACGGTAGTGCCAACAGCAAAATTGAGGTCGGCAATGGCTTTTTGCAGGTTATATTGTTGTTGCAATATTTTTAATTTGGTATCCTTATAGGTGTCAAAAAAATCAACAAACTCTACAAGGCTTATCTGGCGTTGCTGAAAACTCTTAAGCATTGCGCCAAACAGTTTATCATACTGCTCATTAAAGGCGATTTGCTGGGTAGAGAATAATTGAACGTTGAGCTTATATTGATTAACAGCAGCAACAACATCATTTTTAAGCTGGAACTCACTTTGTTTTAAAGTGCTCTCCTGGCTTTTTATGTTATACTGTGCCGATTTGATATTACCCTGGTTTCGGTTAAACAATGGGATTGGCAAACCAATCTGTAAGCCGTAATAGTTGCGGGCGTAGCTGCTGTTTTGGTCATATGATACACCGATAGTTACATCAGGCACCGCAAGCGCTTTTTGATAAGCAAGGTTGTGGGTTGCCGAACTTAACTGGTATTGGTTTGACAGATAATCGGGCCTGTTGGTCATGGCCTGGCTGATAAGCGACTGCACATCAAGATCAACAGTTTCAACCGGTTTATCGTTTACAATGGGTTGTACAAACGTAGTTTCCTTAGTTTGCAGCAACGTTTTAAGCTCGGTTTGCAGGTCGTTGATCTGGCGGTTATTTTCAACCATATCGTTCTGCAAGCCAAATAACAGGGCTTTCAAACGGATGAGGTCCTTCATGGAAGTATTACCTACATCAAATGATTTTTGAATAGCATTAACCAGTTCTGTTGCCGATTTGATTTCGTTTTGATAAACCAACTGCTGCGCGTTCAAAGATGCCAGCTGACCGAAGTCAAGCTGCAGGTTGTAACGCAGGTTGCGCATCAGGTCATTAAAAGCAGCTTCCTGAACTTTGGCATCGTCTTCGGCTACCTTTACCTGTTTGCCGCGTTTGCCCGCAGTGGCAAATACCTGGTTTAACTGGACGAAAACTTGTCCGCCTTTGTTTGAGTGGTTGAAAAATTTATTGGTGCTACCGTCATGAATGTTTTGATCGGTGCTTAAAACGGGGTTGTCCCATAGTTTAGCTTGTTGAATGAGTGCCTTTGAGGCATCAACATTATACTTTTGGGCAAGAAGGCTCAGGTTATTTTCAATGAACTGTTTTTCAGCATCAGGGAAAGTGATCTTTAGTGTATCTGTTTGTGCTTCGGCCTTTTGTGTTAGTAAACTAAAAAATAAGGGTGATATAAATAGCAGGGATTTTATAGTACGCATGTTTCCTTCATCAATTCTACATTACAAAAGTTCAAAACGGTTATGAATTTTGTATGAAGTGAAGAAAAACTAATGGTAGTCTGAACCCGGATTTGGGGGGATTTTCAGGATTGCCGAATTTTTGTTTGAACCAGGATTTGGGAAGATTTTCGGGATTGCTTGATTTTTTTGCTTGGCAGTTGAGAAAAGCAAATCCAATTAATCCTAAAAATCCCCCCAAATCCGGGTTCTGGTTCAGACATTAATCTCAAAATCATCTGCATCCTTTAAAAAGGGCAGCGCGGTGCGTACTTTCTCAACTTCATCACCAATGATACTGAAGGTATACAGGTCTTCTTCATCGCGTTTGTAATAAACTACCTTGCCGCTAGGGTCAATACAGGTAGAATCTCCACTATGATAAACTTCGTTGCCGTCATGACCTACACGGTTAACCGCTATTACGTACGATTGGTTTTCGACAGCACGTGCAGGGATCAGGGTACGCCAGTGTGCCGCCCGGCGCTCGGGCCAGTTGGCTACAACAATGAGCAGGTCGTAAGGGTTTTCGTCGATATTGCGCAGCCATACCGGGAAACGCAGGTCGTAACAGATTACCGGACAAATTTTCCAGCCGTTCAGTTCTACAAAAAGTTTTTTGGTACCTGCAGTGTAAGTATTATGTTCATTGCCAAGTGCAAACAGATGGCGTTTATCATAATGTTCATGCGTTCCGTCGGGACGCATCCAAATTAGCCTGTTGTAGTACTTGCCGCCCTCTTTAATAATAATGGTTCCGGTTATTACGCAGTCATACTGTTTGGCTGTTTTTTCCATCCATTGCATGGTTTTACCATTCATGGGTTCGGCCAGTTCGGCAGCATTCATGGTGAAACCTGTAGTGAACATTTCGGGCAGTATGATGAGATCTGTTTTCTCGCGGATCCCGCCCGAGAGCCTGAGGGTAATATTTTGAAGATTTTTATCGGTATTTTCCCAAAAAAGGTAGCCTTGAAAAACAGTAATTTTTAGATTTTCCATAATAGTTGGTTCATAGTTGATGGATCATGGTTCATGGCAAAAAATGCATGGCGATTGGTTGATCCATACTGATAAAATTTATACAATTTGGCTATGGTTCCTGAACTATGAACCATAGCCAAAATTAAACTTAAAAGATTCGGCCGTGATCCATTAACTATGAACCATTAACCAAAAATTAAATACGAATTAACCTATCAACGGCTTTATCTAAAGTTTCTTGTCTTTTGGCGAAACAAAACCTTAACACATGGTGATCGATCCCCTTGCTGTAAAAAGCCGAAACAGGTATGGATGCTACTCCAAATTCCTTTGCTATTCGGATAGAGAAGTCGGTATCTTTTTCGTCGGTTATTCCGAGGTAACTCACTGATTGGAAGTATGATCCGGAGCATGGTAAAAGTTCAAAGCGAGTTTGCTCCAGGCCTTTTCTGAAGTAGTCGCGTTTCTCCCTGAAAAATTCTGCCAGACCAAGATAAGTTTCTTCATTTTTTAAATGCTCGGCAATAGCATATTGGATAGGGGTATTCACGGCAAACACCAAAAACTGGTGGACCTTCCTGAACTCGCTCATCAGGTAGGCAGGCGCCATGCAATATCCAACCTTCCAGCCGGTGGCATGAAAAGGTTTGCCGAAAGATGCTACGATGAAACTGCGTTGCTGTAATTCGGGATAGCGGGCCATGCTGTGATGGGTTTCGCCATCATAGATCAGGTGTTCGTATACCTCATCGCTTAATATTAGTATGTCCTGATTTTTAACCAATGCACTTAACTGTTCAATATCTTCCTTATGCAGAATAGTTGCAGTTGGGTTATGCGGCGAGTTAAGGATGATCATTTTTGTTTTTTGATTAATCAACCTCTTTACCATATCCCAGGCAATACGATAATTGGGTGGTTCAAGCGCCATTGATTTTACAACGCCGCCCATTAACTTAATGGCCGGGGCATAACAATCAAAAGCGGGCTCAAAAATGATCACTTCATCATTAGGATGTATTACAGCACTAATAGCCGTAAATATGGCTTGCGTACCGCCTGCTGTTATGGTAATTTCCGTTTCCGGATTATAAATAGCGCCGTAAAGCTTTTCAGTTTTTTCGGCAATGCGTTCTCTTAAAGCCATAACACCAGCCATGGGGGCATATTGATTATGCCCCTCTTTCATAGCTTTATTTACAAGCTCTATCAGATCGGGCGAACAATTGTAGTCGGGAAAACCCTGCGACAGATTTATTGCGCCCAACTCGTTGGCCAGGGCCGACATGACGGTGAATATGGTGGTTCCGGTTTGGGGTAATTTTGAAACAACGGGTATCATCAATGGCTAAAGTAGGGAAAAATCATCACGAACCTATCCACATAACCCGGTATTTTTTGTTTTCGGAAATATTTTAATTTAAAGGTTTAAACATATTATTTGAACCGTGATTCTCGTGATTGAATGATTAACAGGATTTTTCGAACCTGGATGACTATATAGGTTTTACCCTATAAATCAAATCCTATCCATCCGTTAATCCTAAAAATCATGGTTCTATTAATATACTATCCGTGATCTTAGCTATATCATAGCTGATCTTATTAATAAAACCCAGTTGTTCTTTTAGCAGGGCATCTTCGGCCAACACTACCGGTTTTTGGGCTTCAGGATCAATAGCGGGGATTTTACCGATATTAAATTCAATATGTTGTGCTTCCAGCTTTTGACCGGTATCATTTAATACGGTTATGCTTTTTTTAATCAGCTTCATAGCTTCAGGGTGTGCTACCGGTATTTCCTTTTTACTTTGTGCCGATGCTATGGTAGCTATATACGACGAAAGGATATGGTTAAGCACCACAAATTTATGGATGTCCTTTATTTTGCGTTGCTTGCTTTTGGGTTCTGATGTCATACGCTCAAAAGCGGCTGAAAGGTTGGCCGATTTCACATATACTTCCTTGCGCGCCAGTTTGTATGTAGTAATACTGATCATTTTGCCCGAAATGCTTTCGGCAATGGTAACCAGGTAATTGATATTAGCTACAACTACATCCCTCAGGGTTTCCTGAATTTGTTCAAACTCCCAGGTTGGGAATATCAGGTAGCTGGCTACCAACGCAATGGTTGAACCTATAATGGTATCCAAGATCCGTTCCTGCGCTACGTTTAACAATCCAACGCCTAAAAACTTAAATAATATCAATACATAAGGTGTCATGAAAATAACACTCACCACATAATTAAGGCGCTGGAAACTGTAAGCTCCCATCATAAATACCACAAGGAAAATAAACTGCGCTGTAGCATTAGGGATAAAGGTGAGTATGGCTATACCTATAACGCCACCGCCGATGGTGCCTATTAAACGCTGGTAGTTGCGTTGCTTGGAAAGGCTGAAGCCTGGTTTTAATATTACAATAATAGTGAGCAGCACCCAGTAGCTATGGTGGCCTAATGACACCAGTTTGGCCGTAACAAAACCAACTAAGCAAACCAATGCTACCCGGAGTGCATGTTTAAAAGCGCCGGATGCCAGTGTGAAGTTGTCGAAGAAGATATGGGTTGCAAAATCCTGGTGGCTTACAAATGCGGTGTATTCTACGTCGCCCTTGGGCTCGTTTAATGATTCGGCTGCTTTAGAACTGTAGTATTTATATATATTATTGATGCCTTCGCCAAGCGAACGCAGGTTAACCAAAATCTTTTTCAGTACAAGATTGCTGGTTTCCTGGTTGTTTTTGCCGATGGAGTCGATCTTTGTTTTTAGTTTTTCCAGTTCGATATTAAAATCGGTAAGGTGCCGGCGACGCGTGTTGGATAATACAATATAGGCTATATCGTCAAGCTCATCGGCCATATTATGGATAATGCGGGCTATTTCCGTGAGTACGCCGGTATCTTTAAATTTTTCGCGGATATAGGTGTAATCGTAGTGCGTAGCCATGATCTGCTCGTAGATATCAACCAGGTCAACAAAGGTTAAAACTAAAATCCGGCTCGGCGCTGTTGATTCGCGGGCCATAATGCGGCTTTTAAACAGCAGTTCGCGTACGGCATCCTGGTGCTGACTTACCTGGATCTGCTTGGAAACCAACTTGCGATAATTTTCGTCGATATCTGTGTCCGATAAATAGAAATCAGCCTTAATTCTTAAAAAGCGCGCTATATCGGTCACGTTTTCGCCAAGGGCCTGCTGCGCTGCCCGGTAGGGCCGAATGCCAAAAAATAACAGGCTGAAAACCATGTACCATACACCACCGGCCAAAATCTTAGCACTATAACCCAGTACCTCTGGCGCGGCCAATGCTTTATCCATCATAAAGATCATGATGAGCAACGAGCAGGTACCTACGGATGCTGCCCTGTTACCATAAACAGTGAACATAGAAAACAGGAAAGCAAAGAAAGTGATCTCAATACCGAGTGTAATTACGTTGAGCCGCGCAAAGCCGGTAATAACGGCTACCAGAAACAGGCAAAGGTTACCGGCTGCCATGGCATTACGTTTATGCGATACCGGACCCGGGGTGTCGATAACACAGATACATAGCGCGCCCAGTGAAAGCGTAAGGCCAAGATCAAACTTATCAAACTGCATTAACAGCAGGGAGGGTAGTAAAATACCTATACAGATCCGGATGCCATCAGAAAAATATTGACTGTAAAAAAAACTTTTTATCTCCCTGATGTTTGTAGACATGGTAGTAGCAGCTTTATAAATAACACAACTATTATAAGCAAATTTGTTTATTCGGGCTGTTTTTATTAAATATAATTTATAGCCCCAAAATGGTGTTTTGGATTTCCATAACCTTAAATTTTTGGCATTTTTTTACAAAAATGATATTAATTAAAGAATTGTGTTAATAAATATTTACTTTTTAGTGAATTTAAATTAAAGATCAGTAAATTCACCCCCCGGAAAAGGCCAAAAGCTAAACCAATCAATTTTACCTCAATTTAATTTTTTACTATGTCGCCAACGTTAAAACTCAGCCAAAGAGAAGCAGCCTTCAATAACGAGGTTGTTACCCGATTTGAGTTATATAACAGTTTGTTTCAAACACTTCCGTTTTACCAGGTAAAGGATACCGGTATTTTATTGCCGTTCTTCAGTTCGCATTGCGAAAAGGGTGCCATCACACATGATTCGCCCGATGCTATTATTGAGTCGTTTTTTGAAAAATACGTACCGGATATTGATCATCGCGAGCAGATTAACCGTATGTTCAGGTTTATTCAATACATTGAACGCCAGGTGGTTTTGTTTGATGCTATTGAAGATTCATCATTCAATAAGATAGGTAAATTCGATGACAGCGGCACCTTGCAAAGCTTATTGCAGCACGCAGCCATCAGCGATGAAAGCCGCCAGGACATCAGCGAAAAGCTGAAGGATTTTTCCCTTCGCCTGGTACTTACCGCTCACCCAACGCAGTTTTATCCGGGTACAGTACTTGGCATCATGACCGATCTGATTGAGGCGGTAAAAACAAACGATATCAATAGTATCGATGTATTGCTGCAGCAACTGGGTAAAACACCTTTCTTTAATAAAACATCACCAACGCCGGTTGATGAGGCTATCAGCCTTTCCTGGTTTTTGGAAAATATATTTTACCATGCGGTCTCAGACATTCAGGCTAAGCTTGAAGAAGAATTTGATATCGATGCAGCAAGCCGCCAGATCCTGGAATTAGGTTTCTGGCCGGGCGGCGACCGTGATGGTAACCCTAACGTAACTACGCAAACCACCAAGGAAGTTGCCAGCTTTTTAAGACAGCGCCTGTTCCGTTGTTATTACCGCGATTTCAGAACCCTGAAACGCCGTATCACTTTCCGCGGTGTAGAGCAGGCTATGGCCAAATTGGAGAACCTGTTTTATAAAAATGCTAACGAGCAGTTAACACCGGTTAATTTGCAGGGCGAGATACTGGAATTGTTGTTATCTATAAAAGAAGTTATCCTTAAAGATCATGACGGCCTGTTTGTAGATATTGTTGAGGATATGATCCAGAAGGTGCGCCTGTTTGGATGTTATTTTGCCACAATTGACATCAGGCAGGATAGCCGCATTTTGCGTAAGGTATTTGAATATGGTACCCAAAACATTGATACAGGTGTAGCCAAAGGCTATGGTGAGTTGAGCGAGGATGAAAAAGTAAAGAGCATCGTTTTTAAAGAGGCGGATTTTATTTGCCCTGAAGAAGAAAAAGATGCCATGATCCACGATACGCTGGATACCATCAGGCTGGTTAAACAAATTCAGGAAGGTAACGGCGAAAGGGCCTGTCAGCGCTTTATTATCAGTAACTGCCAGCGCGCATCTGATATCCTGCAGCTGATTGACCTGTTTTTATGGAGCGGCTGGAAAAAAGACAGCCTGAGCATTGATTTTATGCCACTGTTTGAAACCGTGAATGACCTTGAGCATGCAGCAGGTATCATGGAGCAACTCTACACACATCCGTTTTATGCCGAGCATCTGAAAAACAGGGGCAGCCAGCAAACTATCATGCTTGGTTTCTCTGACAGTACTAAAGACGGCGGTTACCTGATGGCTAACTGGTCGATATACAAAGCCAAAGTTGAGTTAACCGCTATGGCCCGCAAATACGGTATTCAACTGGCATTTTTTGATGGCAGGGGAGGCCCGCCGGCACGTGGCGGTGGTAAAACACACCGGTTCTACGCGTCGATGGGTAAGGAGATCGCCAACGAGCATATTCAGTTAACCATACAGGGGCAAACCGTAAGTTCGCAATATGGCTCGGTTGAAACTGCAAGGTTTAATATGGAGCAGCTGATTAACGCTGGTGTTATCTCGGCCCTGCATCCTAACCGTAACGATCTGTTGGATAGTCGTCATAAAGAACTTATCCAGCAGATGGCAGACATCAGCTATAAGTTGTTTGTTGATTTACGTGCACATCCTTTATTTGTAGAATATCTCGAAAAATTCAGTCCGCTGAAATTACTGTCGAGGATCAATATCAGCAGTCGCCCAACCAAACGTAATGCGGGTGCTCAATTGAAGCTTGAGGATTTAAGAGCTATCAGCTTCGTAACCTCATGGAGTCAGCTGAAACAAAGTATTCCTGGTTTTTATGGCGTAGGTACAGCACTTAAGCAGGTTAAAGAAAGCGGCGGCTGGGACGAGATCAAAGAGCTTTATCAAACATCGGGTTTCTTTAAAACTATGCTTGATAATTGTATGATGTCCATGTCTAAATCTGACTTCCGCGTTACTGCTTATCTTGAAAAAGATGAAAAATTTGGCGCCTTCTGGAAAATGCTGAAGGATGAATTTGTACTTACCCGCGAAATGCTGCTTGAACTAACCGGCAGTACCGTATTGATGGAAGAATACCCGGTTGAACGCCGTTCTATAGCTATCCGCGAAAAAATCGTGTTGCCGCTGGTGATCATTCAGCATTATGCGTTACAATGTATTAACTATGAAAAGGATACCGAGCTTAACGATGTATATAATAAGCTGGTGATCCGTACGGTTTACGGTATTGTAAATGCCGGCCGTAATTTAGCTTAGTAGTTTATTGTTTTAATTTATATCCCTATCCATCTGTTAGCAATAGCAGGTGGATTTTTTGTTGTAGGGATGAGGTGAGTGGTTGATTGGGTTGATTAGGTGAATGGTTTGGTGTTAATCTTTTTTTTTTTTAAGTTATTGATTGTTATTTGTTTGTGTTGAGTATATCCGGAATTTTGTTAACCCTGTTAACCCCTCCTGCCGCTTTCCTCCCGCAGTTTTAAACGTGGAGCCATAGCCGTTAACTTAAGGAAAAAGCGCAGGCTTGTGCGATTCCCCTCTTGAGAGGGGTGGAGGGGTGTGTTTGTGCTTTGACAAACCTACCGCAGAAACACACCCCTGCTACCGCTCATTCCTACGCGCCCCTCTCAAGACTATCGTGTGGACACATCTTTAAAAAATTGTCATTTCGATAGAGCAGTGGCGGATTGAGTGATGGAGCGAAAGAGAAATCTTCTACATCCGGCTCCACAACCATATCTGTAAAAGCAGGGCGTAGAAGATTTCTCCTCGCCTCTGGCGCACAAACCCCACCCTTGGCTCGTCGAAATGACATTTTTTCTATCAATGATAATATTAAAAAGATGTGTCCACATGATAGCTCTCAAGAGGGATTTTAAAGGGGAAATAAATATGCAGCTTGATTTTTACACCCTATTGCCTTTCCCATTTCTTAAGCCTAACTTTAAAAGGTTCAGTACTTTAAACCATTTATCCGATGAAAAAAATCATTATTCCGGTAAGTTTGCTGATTATTGCATCTTCATGTAAACAAAATACTCAAGGTACTATGTATAAATGGCCCGATGTAAAACCGCCCGTTGCCGAAGTTAAACCGCATATCCGCGCCATCCATAATGATACCGTTGCCGATAATTATTACTGGATGATCGACTACTTTAAGAAAGGTCCCGACAGTACCAAAGCTGTAGACTATCTGAAAGCCGAAAACGCTTACCAGGATACCATGATGAGCGGTACTAAAAACTTTCAGAAGGTATTGTTTGATGAAATGAAGGCCAGGATCAAGGAGAAAGATGAATCGGTGCCGGTGTTTAAAAACGGGTACTATTATTACTCCCGTACGGACGAGGGAAAGGAATATTACAAATACTGCCGTAAAAAAGGTAGTCTTGATGCTAAGGAAGAAGTGCTGCTTGATGTGGATGAAATGGCCAAGGGACATAGTTACTATTCGGCAACTGGTTTTAATATCAGCCCGGATAATAAACTGCTGGCTTACGGTATTGATATGGTTTCGCGGAGGCAGTATACCATCCATATCAAAAATCTGGAAACTGGAGAGATCTATACCGATGCAATAGTTAACACCAGCGGCGGATCTGTTTGGGCTAAGGATAATAAAACATTGTTTTACACGGCCAAGAACCCCGAGACACTGCTTACAGAAAAGATTAAACGCCATACCTTAGGCTCAAAAGAAGCTGATGTGGTTGTTTACGAAGAAAAAGATAAATCAAATTACATTGATGTAGATAGGTCAAAATCAGGCGATTATATTTTTATCCAGTCTCGGGCTACTTTATCATCCGAGTTCAGGTACCTGGATGCAGGCAAGCCAAATGAAGCATTTAAGGTTTTTCAGCCACGCATTAAAGATGTATTATATAGTGTAACAGCCCTTGCCGATAAGTTTTTGATAGTAACCAATCAAAATGCCATCAATTTTAAGCTGATGGAATGTCCGCTTGATAAAACCGAGAGCAGTAATTGGAAAGAAGTACTTCCTCACCGCAAGGATGTATTGCTGGAAGGTGTTGAAGAGTTTAAAGATTACATTGTGATCACTGAACGTAAAAATGGCTTGAATCAGTTCAGGGTACGTAACCTTGCATCAAACCAGGAGCATTATGTTGACTTTAAGGAAGCTGCCTATACTATTTATGTAGGTGCTAATCCCGATTATAGCAGTAAGGTATTAAGGTATGGTTATACTTCGCTCACCACGCCATCATCAACCTTTGATTATAATATGGATACCAAAGAATCCAAACTGATGAAGCAGCAGGAGGTTTTGGGTGGCTACAAAGCTGATGATTATGTAACCGAGCGCCTTTATGCAACCGCAACAGATGGTACCAAAGTGCCGATATCATTAGTTTACAAAAAAGGCTTTGAAAAGAATGGCAAGGCTCCTTTACTGCTTTATGGTTACGGTTCATATGGCTACACCAATGATGTATATTTTTCGAGTGCCCGATTGAGTTTGCTTGACAGGGGATTTGTTTTTGCGATGGCCGGCATCAGGGGCGGGCAGGAGATGGGCCGTCAATGGTACCTGGATGGCAAACTGATGAAAAAGAAAAATACCTTTACCGATTTTATCGATTGCGGCAAATACCTTGTTGATCAAAAATATACCAGTAAAGAACACCTGTATGCCGAAGGGGGGAGCGCCGGCGGTTTGCTGATGGGTGCGGTTGCCAATATGGCCCCGGATCTGTGGCATGGTATTATAGCCGAGGTGCCGTTTATTGATGTGGTGAATACCATGCTTGATGAAAGTATCCCGCTAACTACCAACGAATTTGATGAATGGGGGAATCCTAAAAATGAGGAGGCTTATAAATACATGAAAAGCTATTCGCCTTATGAAAACGTGGAGAAGAAAGCCTATCCAAACATGCTGGTGATAACCGGATTACATGACAGTCAGGTGCAGTATTTTGAGCCTGCCAAATGGGTGGCTAAGCTACGTGCCAATAAAACGGATAACAATGTGCTCATGCTGCATACCAATATGGATTATGGCCACGGCGGCGCATCGGGCAGGTTTGATTATTTAAAGGAAGAAGCTTTGAATTATGCGTTTTTGTTTGCGCTGGAGAGGATAGAAAAGTAGTGAGTGGTTGATTGGGTTGGTTGGTGAGTGGTTAGTTTTGTAGAAAATATCCCCATATGTCATAGCTACATTCCTACCCATGACAAGTCGTAGAATCCCAGACTTACGAAGTTTTCAAAACTTCGTAAGTCTTCAGGTAATTATCTCCCCGAAATAGATCCCCACATCTTTCAGGCTAATTTCCGATAAGTGGCCGGATAAATAAATCCCCGTTTATTATATTGGGCAAAATCCTCTGCGGTAATGAAATTAGTATCTAAGTTAACCCTATCATTTAACTTGTTTTTTTGCGCGGGCGCTTTGGCTCAGCAGCCTGTTAATATGCACTATTCGGTGTCGATGGAAAAGGCCGCCGATCATTTGTATCATGTTGAGCTCAGCAACAAAACCCACCTCAAAACGCTCGATTTTAAAATGTGCGTTTGGACGCCCGGGTATTACCAATTGATCAACTTTGCGGGCGCGGTTCAAAATTTTACTGTTACTGATGCCAAGGGCAATACGCTGAAATTTGAGAAGCCGACTAAAGATATCTGGAAGGTTAGCAACCCTTCGGCTGGTGACGTCAGGATCTCGTATGATGTAAAAGCCGTTGTTCCCTTTGTAGGCAACGTTTATTTGGATGAAACGCGTGGTTATATCACCCCCGGTGGTTTATTCATGTACCTTGAGCAGGAGTTACGTCACCCGGTTACCATCAAAATGAAGCCTTACAGCAAATGGAAAGATTTGGTGGCTACCGGTTTGGATACGCTTAAAGGGCAATACCATGTTTACAAAGCAGCCGATTTTGATGTGCTTTATGACAGTCCGTTTTTAATGGGCGAACTGGAAGTTTTACCAC
The DNA here is from genome assembly GCF_047324315.1 of Mucilaginibacter sp. Mucisp86. NCBI lineage: Bacteria > Pseudomonadati > Bacteroidota > Sphingobacteriia > Sphingobacteriales > Sphingobacteriaceae > Mucilaginibacter > Mucilaginibacter sp. Mucisp86. Next base: position 172,092 of record NZ_CP168503.1, on the reverse strand, counting down.
CTTTCAGCGTGCAAAACAAACCACATAACTTTATCGGTTATAAGCTGCCCGCTTTCGACAGGCAGGGATTTATGGACGATCTGAAAAAGATTGTAGTAACCGGCAGTAATATCATTGGCGAAATACCTTATACACATTATACTTTTCTGTCGATAGGTGCAGGTGGTGGAGGTATTGAGCATTTAAACTCAACCTCATTAAGTTTTAGCGGTGGCGAAGGTTTTAATACGCCCGAAGCCCGCAAAAAGCTTTACAATTTTATAGCACACGAATATTTTCACCATTACAATGTAAAACGCATCAGGCCGGTTGAGCTTGGTCCGTTTGATTACTCGAAGGAGAACCATACCAATATGCTTTGGGTATCTGAAGGGTTTACAGTTTATTATGAATACATGATAACCAGGCACGCCGGTTTAATGAATAACGAAGATATGTTCGGCGATTTTCAGAGCAATCTGCGTAACTACGAAAACCAGCCGGGGCATTTATATCAGTCTGCAACGCAGGCGAGTTACAATACCTGGGACGACGGACCGAACGGCAGGCAGGGCGATGATTTTAATAAAACCATCTCTTACTATGATAAAGGGCCAATTTTGGGTTTGATGCTGGATTTTAGCATTCGCCACGCCACGCAAAACAAAAAGACGCTTGATGATGTAATGCGCCTGCTTTATTACAAGTATTACAAAAAGCTGAACCGCGGTTTTACAGAACAGGAGTTTAGGAACGAATGCGAAAAAATGGCCGGTGTGCCTTTAACCGAGGTGTTTGAATATGCATCAACCGTAAAACCGCCGGATTACCCTAAATATTTTGCTTATGGTGGTTTAGCTGTAGATACGGCTACTAAAGTAGTTTCCGAATCATGGGCCGGCCTTAATGTGAGGCAGCAGGGCGATACCCTCCGGATCAATACAGTTGCTTATAAATCACCAGCCTGGGATAAAGGTATCAGAGGCCGTACGGTTATACTTACTGTTGACGGTGCACCTGCGACAAAGGATGTGCTTTTCAACGCTTTCGAAACCAAAAATACAGGAGATAGCTTAACACTGGGTTTGCTAAAGAATGGCGAAAGAAAAGACGTAACCATTGTTTTAGGCAGGCTGAGGGAAAAGACATTTAAAATAACGCCGTTGCCAAATCCTGATCCGCTACAGGCTGCCATTTTTAAAAGCTGGACAGAGGGGAACCGTTGATTTTTATTTTTTGGGATTACACCGATTGGAGAGTGATTACACCGATTTTGATTTGGAGTGAGTAGTTGATTTGGTGAGTGGTTGGTTTAAGTTTTAACGAAATCTGCGTTAGCGATAGGAGCGGGTACCGGCCCAAGCGTAAGGCCTGCATGCGTATGAGCGGATAGCGCGGGCCGCAGGTAACGCCATTATTAATTTCGGAGTTTGGATTTTCGATTTCGGATTTATTGTCTGAATCGAATTTTACGAAATTTCAAGAATTTTTTGAATGTGCTTATCATTCTGTTAATTCTTAAAATTTAGGTTCAGACAACTATAAAGGTCTTATCCTAACCTGCCATTCACTTAATTCAATACAAACAACCACTCAACTAATCCAACCCAGTCAACCATTCATTAACCATCAAAAACAAATCTGCCCACCCCTTGCTTTTGCATAATTAATCACTATCTTTGCACCCACAATTAATAAAATAGTTAACGCTTTAATATTATTCAAGTAATGTATTTAGGTAAAGAAGCAAAGGCAGAGATCTTTGCAAAACATGGTAAATCAGCAGCTGACACAGGTTCAGCCGAAGGTCAGGTAGCTTTATTTACTACTCGTATTGCTCACTTAACAGGGCATTTGAAAAAAAACAAAAAGGATTTTTCAACTCAATTATCGCTACAAAAATTAGTAGGTAAACGCCGTGCGTTACTTGCTTACCTGTATAATAAAGACATTGAAAGGTACCGTGCTATCATCAAAGCTTTACAGCTAAGGGATATCATTAAGTAATTCTCTCCTTTTTTATTTAAAAGCCATCCCCATTTTAGGATGGCTTTTTTACTTTTGAAACATATATTTACAAACATAAAATCCGATGCGCTCCCGAAGATGAAAAGTGCATCACAAACAAAAAAAGATGAGTTTAAACGTAATTAAAAAAGTTATTGATCTGGGCGACGGACGCACCATTGAGATCGAAACAGGTAAGTTGGCCAAACAAGCTGATGGCTCGGTAGTGGTAAAAATGGGTGATACCATGTTACTGGCTACTGTTGTATCATCGCCTGAAGCTAAAGAAGGTGTTGACTTCTTGCCATTATCTGTTGACTACCAGGAAAAATACGCTGCAACAGGCCGTATCCCGGGTGGTTTTTTACGCCGCGAGGCCCGTTTATCAGACTATGAGGTTTTGATCTCACGTTTGGTTGACCGTGCTTTGCGTCCATTATTCCCGGAAGATTATCACGCTGATACACAAGTGATGATTTCATTAATATCTGCCGATAAAGATATCATGCCTGATGCCCTTGCCGGTTTAGCTGCTTCTGCTGCTTTGGCAGTATCTGATATCCCTTTTAATGGCCCTATATCTGAAGTACGTGTTGCTAAGATTGATGGTAAACTAGTGATTAACCCAACCCTAAGCCAGCTTGAAAACGCAACTTTAGAGTTTATTGTTGCAGGCAGCGAGCACGATATCAACATGGTTGAAGGCGAATCGAAAGAAATCCAGGAAGATGAATTGGTTGAAGCCATCAAATTTGCACACACCGCTATCAAATTACAATGTTTAGCTCAAAAAGAACTGACCATTGAAGTTGGTAAAACCGAAAAACGCGTTTATAGCCATGAGCACAGCAACGAGGATTTGAAAAAAGCCATCTACGCTGCTACTTATGACCAGGTTTACGCCATTGCTTCTGCTGCATCTGCAAAAGAAGAGCGTGGTGCTAAATTTAAAGAAGTACGTGACGCCTATATCGAAACTTTAGGTGAGATTGACGATATCACTAAAGGTCTTGCTAAAAAATATTACCACGATGTAGAGTATGATGCCATTCGTAACCTTGTATTAGACGAAGGCAAACGTTTAGATGGTCGTACTACTACCCAGATCCGTCCGATATGGAGCGAAGTTGGTTACCTGCCATCTGCTCACGGTTCGGCTGTATTTACCCGTGGCGAAACTCAATCATTAACTTCCGTAACCTTAGGTGCTAAGGATGACGAGCAAATGATTGACGGTGCTTTCATCAACGGTTACCAGAAATTCATGTTACACTACAACTTCCCTGGTTTTTCAACCGGCGAGGTTAGGCCTAACAGGGGTGCCGGTCGTCGTGAAATTGGTCACGGTAACCTGGCTCAGCGTTCATTGAAACAAGTATTGCCTTCTGAAGATGAAAACCCATACACAATTCGTGTGGTTTCTGATATTTTGGAATCAAACGGTTCTTCATCAATGGCTACAGTTTGTGCCGGTACATTAGCGCTTATGGATGCTGGTGTTAAAATTAAAGAGCCTGTATCAGGTATTGCGATGGGCTTGATCACCAACGAAATGGGTACCAAATATGCTATCCTTTCTGATATCCTGGGTGATGAAGACCATTTAGGTGATATGGACTTTAAAGTAACCGGAACTAAAAATGGTATCGTTGCTGTTCAGATGGACTTAAAGATCAACGGTCTTTCATACGAGGTGTTAGCCAATGCGTTAAACCAGGCTAAAGACGGTCGTTTGCATATCCTTGGCGAAATGGCTAAAACTATCCAACAGCCGCGCGAAGATTACAAACCACACGCTCCTCGTATCGTTACCATCAAAATCGACAAAGAATTTATTGGTGCAGTTATCGGGCCAGGTGGTAAAATTATCCAGGAAATGCAGCGTGAAACAGGCGCAACCATTTCTATCGAGGAAAAAGACAACCAGGGTATCGTTCAGATCTTTGCAGATAACAAAGCTTCTATTGATGCAGCTTTAGGCCGTATCCGCGCTATCGCTTCAAAACCAGAAGTAGGCGAAATTTACGAAGGCAAAGTGAAATCGATCATGCCTTTCGGTGCGTTTGTTGAGATCATGCCTGGTAAAGATGGTTTGCTGCATATATCTGAAATTGATCACCGCCGTATTGAAACTATGGATGGTATCTTCCAGATAGGTGACGAGGTAAGGGTAAAACTGCTTGACGTTGATAAGCAAGGTAAACTGAAACTATCGCGCAAAGTTTTATTGCCGAAACCGGAGCCAAAACAGAATAACTAAGCAATTTTTTATAATAACAAAACCCTCTTTATGAGGGTTTTGTTATTTAGTTTTATTTTTTTTTAATTTTTTTAAAACAAAAAGCGGATGTTTAAACTTATTAACTGTTAAGATATAGTTGGTAAAACCATAATTCCGATCCTGTTTGATAAAAAAATGACCCCTGCTACTAATAATGATCCTTTAGATTTCCTGAATAAAAATTCGGCTGGAATGCAGGCGGGTACTCAGACTGATTTGGTTCAGCAGTTGCTGTATGAAATAATCAGGGTTAAAGAAATCATTATTTATTACGACTCCATCCCAAATGGGGGCGGTCAGCTGGGTTCATCTATCCTTAATGAACTTGTTTCAGAAGCCTATCAGTCGCTGGTTAATTATGATACCGTGCTGATGAGAAAATATTACGATTTGTTGTTGAATTGCGATTAAGGCTGAAGCAAAATTTTTGTCTGAACTCGAATTAAACGAATTTTGTGAATTTATCGAATTTTGTCTCCGCTATCCTTCTTCTATTCTGTTGATTCGAATAATCCATTTAATTCGAGTTTTGATGATCTACAGCAACAATATATCTATCTGGTGTGCATGAACCATGCCTACAACCGGCGACCATGCAAATACCGTAAACCGGCCATCCTGAGAGGCAACCAGTGCTAAGGCATCCTTTTGGTCGAAAACAAACTGTGCGGCTGCCAAATGCCTTGTACCGCCATTTTGAGCAGGATGGATCACCCGGGTTGAGCAGCCAACAATAGGTTCTGTTACCACGATCTCTTCGATAGGCGAACTTTTTTCTGAGCGGCCTATTTTGGCACCGAAAGCCAGCAACTCGTGTTTATCATTTATTAGGGTAGCGCCGTCTATCGAAGTTAATCCGCCTATGGTATCAACCGCACGGCGCATTTTTTCCTGCCATGAGGTGTGGTAACGGTCGATGCCTTCGTGAATCATCAGATCGGTAAGCCCTGAAAAGGGAGGATCAACAGGGTAGGAGATCGGGGTAATAATAGATTTGCGCCATTCTTCGCTTTCGGAGGGTACAACTAATAATATGCCACCACGTTTGTGGGCTTGCATAGAAGTAGCCAGTTGAACTAATACGTTTACCGGATCATTCCACAGGGATGGCAAAGTAAAATCAAGCATGGCCGAAAGTACATTAGGACAATCAGAAATGCTGGAGCCGTGCTCGTCAACTACTTTAATGTCATCGCCTTTTAATATGGCTATATTTACAAATTTGCCAAAACCCTCGATACGGCGATGTTTGATCACCAGCAATCCGGGTTCAATTACTTCCAGTACAAAACAGTAAGCCGGAATAGCCAGGGTGGTTCCCCAGATGTATAGTTCATCATCTTCTATCCAGATGCCTAAATGAATGCCCGGCTGTTGTACTGCCGAAGCAAATTTGGTCAGGATATTAGGTGCGAGTTTAATTTTGCCGCCAAACAACAACGGCTGACCGGCGGCTTCGGGCGGCAAAAAAGCCAGGGTGAATTTTGGTGAAAATCCTTCTTCCCGGCGCAAACTTGCCCAAAATGAGATATCGATAAGTGATTCGATAGTGGTGCAGCTGGGAGTAGGCGCAAGGTCTATCTCGTTGTTATCGGCAAGCGCTTTGGCATGAAAATGCCTGAAATGCCTTTCGATAATGGTTGCCACTTTACCGGCTGCTTTATATGTAGGTCCTGAACTCAAAGTTTTGGTGGTGTCTTTCATTTAAATACTTATCTCAAAAGTAAAGCTAAATAAACAGGCTTACAAACAAACGCCTCAATATTGCAATTGGCGGATAATTGGTTTAAATGGCTAAATTTTAAACATATTTAAACACTACATTGTCAGCTGTTTATCATACTTGCATGCAATTATCTGCCTAACGTCAGTTGTTAATGTACGTTAAATTTTTTTCAGATTTATTGTAGCAATTTTGCAGCCGGAAACGATAATGTAATCATGAAACTGCTATCGCACATCATATCACTTACACTGCCTGATACTACACCATTGCAGGTTTCAGCGCTTTTAAACTTAGGTTTAACTTATGTACAACAGGGCTTCAACAAGGTTTTTCATAAAGAGCAAAAAAATGAAAATCCTTGTGCACAATTGCAACCTTGTATGTAAGCAGCATTAAATTAAAGTAACAGGATCTATACATGCAATTTATCCATAAATTTGCGGTATGGATCAGCTAACGGCTGCAGGCAAATCAAAAATGCGGATTGCCAACAGTGTATTCTTCTTTGTTTCGGGCTTCGGTTACTCTTCTTGGGCCTCACGTATTCCGTCTATAAAACATCAGCTTAATTTAAATGAAGCCCAGTTAGGGGTTGTGTTGTTTGCTATGCCTGTTGGTTTGATGCTTACCATGCCTTTAACTGCCAAAATGATTAAATATTTCAGCAGTCGCGTAATGATGTTGATAGGAGCACTGGCCTTTAGTATTGTGCTTTGCCTGCCAGGCTTTGCGGCATATATGTGGCAGTTGATCGTTGTTTTGTTTTTTATAGGTTCTACACGTAATATATTGGGTTTGTCCATGAATTCACAGGCCGTTGGGATCCAGGCTTTGTATGATAAATCCATTATGGTAACGTTTCACGGCATCTGGAGCCTGGCCGGCTTCGGCGGGGCAGCAGTAGGTTATGTAATGGTGTTGTTTAACGTGGCCCCGTCATATCATTTATTGTTTGTGGGAGTAGCGATGCTGGTTCTCTCAGTAATATTTTATCCGTCGACATATGATTATCAGCCTGCCGAAACACCCAACAAATCGGTATTTTCTATGCCTGATAAACATTTGCTTAAATTTTCGTTGATCTGTTTTGCTTCAATGGCCTGCGAAAACACTTTGTACGACTGGAGCGGCGTTTATTTTGAAAAGGTTGTACATGCTACCAAATCATTCGCTGAAGCCGGTTTTGTAGTTTACATGGTTACCATGACCATCGGCCGGTTTGCAGGCGATAGGGTAGTATCTGCCATTGGCATTAAAAAGGTTTTAACTTACAGCAGCGCATTGGTTCTGTCGGGGCTGCTGGTATCTGTGTTTTTGCCATATACATTAACTGTTTATTTGGGCTACGCTATGATAGGTATGGGCGTATCGTGTATAGTGCCACTGGTATTTAGCATGGCCGGTAAATCCAAAACAATGAACAGCAGCCAGGCATTGGCGGCTATATCTACGGTGGGATATCTTGGCTTTGTTATCATACCGCCAATAGTTGGCTTTATTGCCCAGATAGCCAACCTGCAGATTGCTTTCTTCGTTGTTGCCGCTTTTGCCGCCATGATGATATGGATGGTAAGGAAAATTGAAGACGAGCCTGCGGTATCATAGTTTTGTCAAATAAGTTCATCAATATAACTTCGATTATGTTTTAGCTTATAATTGTAATATCGAATCAGCCGGTTTGATATTACATCTGCAAAAAATGAGCACAAACATTACCGAAACCACCGTACAACCGTCAACCGAATTGTTTATCAAGATGGTAGTTTCCAATTGGGAACTACAAAACAGTCGCTTAAATGGTTTACTCGATAAACTGACTGACGAAGCCATCGCTGCTGAAACGGCCCCCGGCCGAAACAGCGGTGTTTACCTGTTGGGGCACCTTACTGCTGTTAGTGATGGAATGTTTAGCTATTTAGGCCTGGGTGAGAGGCTTTATCCTCAGCTCGATCAAATATTTGTGAAAAGTCCTGAAAATTCAGGTTTGGAGAAACCTTCATTGGCCGAGCTAAAACAATATTGGGCTAAGGTAAATGAGGTGTTGACCGAACGGATGAATGCCATGCAGCCCGAAGATTGGTTTAAGCCGCATAGCGCTATTTCTGCGGATGATTTTGCACAAGAGCCGCACCGTAACAGACTGAATATCCTGATTAATCGTACTATACACCAGGGCTATCATATTGGGCAATTGGTTTACCTGGTAAAAAAATAAGCGTTTGCCGACTGGATTTGCCCCAAAAAGGTTTAATCCATGACAATTGGATGAAACGTTTTTTACAAAGGGATGGTAAATAATCTCTGAAACCGTTATACTTTTGCTTAACACTGTTAAATGATTTAATAGTGTAATCAAAATGGCAAGTAAAGAACGAATTCAGCGCTTAAAAGAGGAAACCAGGGTCAATATTCTGGATGCCGCGCTCCACATAGTTAAGCATGAAGGCTGGCAAGCCTTAAGCATGCGTAAAATTGCTGACGTAATTGAATATACCGCCCCTATTATATATGAATACTTTGCAAATAAAGATGCCATACTAATGGAACTTACCCGCAAAGGTTATTTGATATTAGCCAAAGATATGGAGGTAGCAAAAGAAAACTATCTGCGTCCTGAAGAGCAACTGGAGGCCATGTGGCTTGCATACTGGAATTTTGCTTTTGATAATAAGGAACTTTACCAGGTTATGTTTGGCGTACAGATGAACTGCTGCTGCGAGATGGTAAAAGCAATGCCCGAAGCGCAGCGTTTCACTACCATGATCAGTGAGGCTATTATGCAGGTTATGCATATTAAGGATATTAACGACGAAATGATCTGTACCAAATACTACACTTTTTGGTCGGTTGTACATGGGTTGGTATCTATAAACTTACTAAGCAGAGGTTTCTCTGACGAAGTTAACCGACAGGTTTTGAAAGATACCATAGGCGGTATCATCAGATCGATGAAAGACGCTGTTCTTTTGTGACCTGGAAACAACACTGTTAAATTATCTTACAGTGTTAAGTAACTGTTAAGCACTTTTTAAAACAAACTCTTAATACAATGAAAAAGCTCACTAACAACCCACACAATCTATTTAACAGTGTTAAACGATTTAACGGTGTTGTAACATCTAATTTATGCAATTGCTGTAATTAGCACACATCGTTTCGGTATATCGTCATGAAAAATCGTGAAAATAACGATATAAGGCATTGGAAATCAAATAGTATAAATATAAATAATTGATAGTCAATTAAGTATGTAACTGGCATCTCAATTGAAAAATGATCGGCAATAATAAAACAATGAAAACAATCAAATCATCATATATCACAAGCCCAACGGCTTATTCTAACCCTATCCATTCACCACTCTTAAAATCATCACTCATGAAAACACTCCTTTTAGCAGCAGTTGCAGCTTTAACATTATATGGATGTTCATCTGCACCGCAGGCTCCAACAGCACCACCGCCGCCGGCATTACCGGTTGCTACAATTGCGTCAGGTACCGAAACTACTTTCCAGGAATATCCTGCTTCAATTGAAGGTACTGTTAACGTAGAGATCAGACCACAGGTAAGCGGCACTTTAGATAAAGTATTTGTTGACGAAGGCGCATTCGTATCTGCTGGCCAGCCAATATTTAAAATTAATGAGCAACCATACCGCGCAGCTTTAAATAATGCATTAGCAAGCTTACACGCGGCTGAAGCAGCACAGGTAAACGCACAACTGGAAGTTGAAAAATTAACTCCGCTTGTTGCCAACAAAGTAGTATCTGACTACCAGTTAAAAACAGCTAAAGCTGCTGCTGATGTAGCCAAAGCCAATATCGAATCGGCTAAAGCTAATGTAGCTACCGCGCAGATCAATTTAGGTTATACCTTAATAAAAGCGCCTGTTAGCGGCTATATCGGCCTGCTTGCTAAGAAACAAGGTAGCCTTGTTGCTCCCGCAGATGTTGCTCCATTAACTCAACTATCAGACGTACATGACGTACACGTTTACTTTTCATTGGGCGAAAAGGATTTCGTAGCTTTTAAAGAACAATATCCGGGTGCCAGCCTGAAAGATAAATTGAAAAATGTTCCTTCAGTATCATTATTGCTTGCTGATAACACCGAATACGCTAAACAAGGTAAAATTGATATCGTTGACGGCCAGTTTGATAAAAACACCGGTGCTATCACCTTAAGGGCAAATTTCTCAAATCCTGATGGTCTTTTACGTTCGGGCAATACCGGTAAGATCCGTTTGAGCCTGAGCCATAAAGATGCTTTGATCGTGCCGGAATCGGCAACTGTTGAAATGCAGGACAAAGTATTCGTATTTATCGTGGGTGATAGCAGCAAAGTTAAAAAGCAAGCTATCGACATCGTTGGTAAATCGGGCGATCACTACCTGGTTAAAGATAAAGAGGCTATTAAAGCCGGCGACCAGATCGTGTTAGAGGGCATCGATAAACTACAGGAAGGCATGGTGATCCAGCCTCAAAAGGCTTCAGATAAAGTTGCCGCTGTAGTTAAGAAATAATACATACACTTAAACTTTAAAGTCATGTTTCAGAAATTTATAGAAAGACCGGTACTCTCAACTGTTATCTCCATATTGCTGGTGATAGTGGGTGTGCTTGGTTTAACAAAATTGCCCTTAGAGCGGTTTCCTAATATTGCCCCTCCGTCGGTATTAGTGTCTGCTGTGTATCCGGGTGCCAATGCGGAAACTATTTTGCGTTCCGTTACCCCTTCGTTAGAAGAAGCCATTAACGGTGTGGAAAATATGACCTATATGACTTCCACCGCCAGTAATGACGGTACATTAGGTATCACCGTTTACTTTAAACAAGGCACCAACCCCGATCAGGCAGCGGTGAACGTTCAAAACCGTGTTTCTCAGGCTTCAAGCCAGTTACCTGCCGAGGTTTTGCAATATGGTATTACAACCACCAAACAGCAAAACAGTTTTATTGGTGCTATGGCGATCTACTCTGAAGATCCTAAGAAATACGATCAAACCTTTGTAGCCAACTACGCACAGATCAATATCGTTCCGGAAATTAAACGTATACCGGGTGTAGGTTCTGCAAGTATCTTTGGTGGTATTAAGGATTACTCCATGCGTGTTTGGTTAAATCCTACCCAAATGGCAGCCTACAATGTTACACCTGCCGAAGTAACCGCAGCTATACAGGACAAAAACCTTGAAGCGGCACCAGGTAAATTTGGTGAGCGCAGCAACGAAGCATTTGAGTATGTAATTAAATATAAAGGTAAACTTACCAAACCAGAAGAATATCAAAATATCGCTATCCGTGCAAATGCAGATGGTTCTGTATTACGTTTGAAAGACGTAGCGCGCGTTGAACTGGGCGCTTATTCATATAATAGTGTAAGTAACCTGAATGGCCACGACGGTATTATTATTGGTATTATCCAGTTATCAGGTTCAAATGCTAATGAAATTCAGATTGCGATTGATAACCTGATGGTGAAATTATCTAAAGATTTCCCTGTTGGCATCAAATACAACCAGTTCTACCGTACTAAAACCGACCTTGATGAGTCTATCAACCAGGTTGAGCATACATTGGTTGAGGCCTTTATACTGGTATTTATCGTAGTATTTATATTCCTGCAGGATTTCAGGTCAACGTTGATACCAGCTATAGCGGTTCCGGTTGCTATTATCGGTACGTTCTTCTTCATGAACCTGTTCGGTTTCTCGGTTAACTTGTTAACCCTATTCGCCTTGGTGCTGGCTATTGGTATCGTTGTGGATGACGCCATTGTAGTGGTGGAGGCGGTGCATGCCAAAATGGAACATGACCCAAGCCTTAGCCCTAAAGCGGCGACTACTGAAGCGATGCACGAAATTACCGGTGCTATTATATCTATTACGCTGGTTATGGCGGCGGTATTTTTACCGGTGAGTTTCATGACGGGCTCAACAGGTATCTTCTATCGCCAGTTTGCGTTAACTATGGCTATTTCCATCATTATATCAGCTGTTAACGCTTTAACCTTAAGCCCGGCTTTGGCTGCCTTATTCTTAAAGAATAAACATAGTGAAAACGGTCATGACGCACCTAAGAAAAGCTTTGCAGAGAAATTTTATGCAGGCTTTAACGGTGGGTTTAATTACATGACCAACAGGTATGTCGGGGGCCTGAAAGTTTTGATCCGCAATAAATGGATCAGTATGGCCGGCCTTGCCTTAGTGGTTGTTGCCACTGTTTATATGGTAAACAAAACCAAGACAGGTTTTATCCCAACAGAAGACCAGGGCTTTGTGGCCATCGCTGTTAATACACCATCAGGTACTTCATTAGCGGGAACTAATAAAACATTTAAACAAGCTGAAGATCAGTTGAAAACACTGCCGTCTGCACGATTTGTTACCGCGTTGTCTGGTTTTAACTTCTTAACCCAATCCAGCAGTCCATCAGCCGGTGTAATCTTCTTGCTGTTAAAACCCACTGAAGAAAGGGGTGAGGTTAAAAATATCGATGCGATACAAAATATAGTTAGAGGTAGATTAGCAGGTATACCGGGTGGTACTTTCTTCGTGTTCAGTTTTCCAACTGTTCCGGGATTTAGTAACGTGGAAGCTTTGGATGTGATGCTGCAGGATAAAACCAACGGCAGGCTTGATAAATTTAGCGGTGTTGCTAATAACTTTATCGGCAAGCTAATGGCGAAACCCGCAATTGCTTACGCCTTTACTTCTTATAAAGCCGATTACCCTCAATTACAATTAGAAGTTGATGATGAAAAAGCCAACCAGTTAGGTGTAAGTGTGAAAGATATCCTTTCAACTATGCAGGCTTACTTTGGTACTGCACAGGCATCGGACTTTAACCGCTTCGGTAAATACTATCGTGTGGTTGTTCAGGCTGATATTGCCGACAGGACTGATCCTTCAGCAATTGACCGTGTGTTTGTTAAAAACAAATCAGGCGAAAATGTGCCGATCAATACCCTGGTTAAATTAACCCGTGTGTATGGTTCAGAAACTGCTTCACGTTACAACCTGTTTAACTCTATCGAGATCAATGCCATTCCTAAACCAGGTTACAGCTCTGGTGATGCCATCAAAGCGATAGAGGAAACTGCCAAAGAGCAGTTACCACAAGGCTTTGCTTATGAGTTCACCGGTCAAACCCGTGAGGAGATCGCTTCAGGCGGTCAGTCAACAGTGATCTTCCTGTTGTGTTTGGTGTTCGTATACTTCCTGTTATCAGCACAGTATGAAAGTTATATCCTGCCATTGGCGGTAATACTTTCAATACCTACAGGTTTATTCGGTGTGTTCATTGTATTAGGCTTAACCGGTATCGAAAACAACATCTATGTACAGGTAGCGCTGATCATGCTTATCGGTTTGTTAGCGAAGAACGCCATCCTGATCGTAGAGTTCGCGGTGCAACGGCGAAGGGCAGGGCATGGGCTGGTTCAGTCGGCTATTGAAGCTGCTCAGCTCCGTATCCGTCCAATCATCATGACCTCCATGGCATTCGTATTCGGTTTATTCCCGATGAGTATCGCTACCGGTCCATCTGCACAGGGTAACCACTCTATCAGTATTGGTGCAGCAGGTGGGATGGTTTCAGGCGTACTGTTAGGTTTGTTTATCATACCTGTACTATACGTGATATTCCAGGGCTTGCAGGAACGCATTAGCGGTAAACCTGTACCAGTTGGTACCAATGGCACAGGTCATGGTAAAGATGCGGCCGTGCTTGAAAACGAATATTCAGCTTAATCAATCAAACATCAACTAAAACTATCACGGACCTTTAAATCCGTGATAGTTTAAAAAAGATATAACAATGAAAAATATAATAGGCAGTTTGGCTTTAGCACTGGTGGTGCTTGCCGGCTGTAAAGTTTCAAAAGATGTTGCTACGCCAAAGGACGCGCAACCTGAAACCTTCAGGAACGCGGTTACTACTGGTGATACCAGCAGCATTGCCGACTTACAATGGAAAAACTTTTTTACCGATGCCGCTCTTCAAAAGTTGATTGACAGTGCTATTGTTAGAAATTACGATATGCAGGTGGCGGTTAAAAACATTGAAGCCTCCGAGTTGCAATTTAAACAGGTTAAATGGAACTACGCACCTACTTTAGGTTTAAACGTTACCGCAAGTACAAACCGTCCGTCGGACAATAGCATCAATGGTTTAAGCATTAAGCAATATGGCATCGGTACTAAACATATCGAAGATTATAATGCAAATTTAGCCCTTTCATGGGAGGCCGATATCTGGGGCAAAATCCGCAGTCAAAACCGCGAAGCTTTAGCACAGTACCTGCAAACTAATGAGGCTAAAAGGGCTATCCAAACCAATATCGTGTCAAGCGTATCTCAAGGTTATTATAACCTCCTGATGCTTGATGAGCAGCTGAATATTGCAAAGAAAAACGTAAAACTGAATGATAGTACTTTACGCATCATCAAATTGCAGTACGATGCCGGCCAGGTAACCCTTTTAGGTGTTCAGCAGGCCCAGGCTCAGTTGGAAGCGGCTGCGCAGCTGGTTCCTCAGTTTGAACGGGATATCAATGTTCAGGAAAACGGTTTAAGCATATTAGCAGGCAGGTTACCTAACGCAATTGAACGCAACGTTACGCTTAATGACATTAGCTTTCCTGAAACCCTTTCAACAGGTGTGCCATCGGCTATGGTTAGCCGCAGGCCTGATGTAAGGAGCTCTGAACTGGCTTTGAACATTGCTAACGCGAGGGTTGGTATTGCCAAAGCTCAGCTTTATCCTTCATTAACTATTACAGGTCAGGGTGGTTTAAACTCATTTAAATCAAGTAACTGGTTTAACATCCCTGCTTCATTGTTCGGTACAGTTGCTGGGGGGATTGCCCAACCTTTGTTACAGCACAAGCAGTTGCGTACCCAATATGAAGTTGCCAAAGTTGACCGCGAAAAAACAGTGATCCAATTCCGCCAATCTGTATTAAATGCAGTTGGCGAAGTATCTGACGCTTTGGTTAGGCTTCAAAAATTAAAAGAACAACAGGCTATTGCTGCAAACCGTGTTAAAACATTGCAACAGGCTACCTCTAATGCCAGCATGTTGTTTAAAAATGGTCTCGCTACTTATCTTGAAGTGATTACCGCTCAAGGTAACGTACTGCAAGGTGAACTTGAATTAGCATCTATTAAAATGGCTCAACTTAGCGCCAATGCCGAGCTTTACCGCTCATTGGGCGGCGGCTGGAAATAATCTTTATCTACCCCTATGAAAACGGAAAGCGGCCCTGAATACTCGGGGCCGCTTTTGTTTTATAATGTATACTACTTGCGTGTTTTTGAGGTAAAAAGATTCTTGTTATATCATTTAAACACTTTGTTACAAACAAATTACCCTGTTTTTGAAAGAAAATTCATATCATAGCAGCCCCAAACTATTTGAGTTGTTTTTTAAATGAAGCTTAAGATCGTACTTGTATTTCTTCTGTTTTGCGGTTCCGTTCGGGCGCAAAATGTCAATATAATCCCTCAGCCTAAGTCTGTTGTTAGCGGTACAGGGCAGTTTACTTTTAACAATCATAGTACTGTTGGTGTAAATGATGCTTCGTTATTGCCGATAGCCCGATATTTTCAAAAGCAGGTAAACCAATTAGCCGGTTTTACGCTTGCTGTTGATAATAAAGATGCAGGCAGCGTTATTCATTTGCTTTTAACCAATGGCGACCCTACTGCCGGGGCCTATTCTTTAAAAATTGTTGCTAACGAAATCACTATATCCTCAAGCAATCGCGACGGGGTTTTTTATGGCGTGGTTTCTTTACTGCAGATGATCAAAGATCAGCCACGTGGCGAAAGTATCAACTTAGCATCTTTAACCATTTTCGATACCCCACGTTATCAATGGCGTGGATTGATGCTCGACGAATCGCGCCATTTTTTTGGGGCCGAAAAGGTGAAGCAAATCCTTGATTGGATGGCGTATTATAAGCTCAACAAATTTCACTGGCACTTAACCGATGCGCAAGGCTGGCGTTTAGAGATTAAAAAATACCCTAAGTTAACGCTGATTGGTGGAATTGGGAATTACAGCGATTCAGTAGCAGACCCTCAATATTATACTCAGGCCCAAATCAAAGATATCATTGCTTATGCTGCCGAAAGGTTTATAACTGTGATCCCTGAAATTGATATGCCAGGCCATGCTACTGCCGCCAACAAAGCATATCCGCAGTTTAGTGGTGGCAGT
Source organism: Mucilaginibacter sp. Mucisp86 (assembly GCF_047324315.1). Taxonomy (NCBI): domain Bacteria; kingdom Pseudomonadati; phylum Bacteroidota; class Sphingobacteriia; order Sphingobacteriales; family Sphingobacteriaceae; genus Mucilaginibacter; species Mucilaginibacter sp. Mucisp86. The sequence continues at coordinate 155,874 of NZ_CP168503.1, read as the reverse complement.
GTTGAAGGCTATCCTAATTTTACGTTTAACCCCGCAATCGATAGCACTTACCAGTTTCTTGGTAATATCATTAAGGAAACCAGTGCATTATTTCCTTCTAAAATGATCCATTTAGGTGGCGATGAGGTTGCTTTGGGTGTTAAGGCCTGGTCGCTTAATCCTTCAATTGCCAACTTTATGCAGAAGAATAATTTTGCTGATGTGGGTGAATTGGAACGTTATTTCTTTAAACGCGTAGCTGATACTGCTATCAATGCGGGTGATAAAGTATTGGCATGGGACGAAGCAACAGGTACAAACCTGCCTGCTGATAAAACCATTATTTTTTGGTGGAGACAGAATTTGCCGGGACAGCTGCATTTGGCGGTTCAAAAAGGTTACCAGGTGGTACTTTGCCCACGTTTACCAATGTACTTTGATTTTGTGCAGGATGCCGATCATATCTCCGGCCGGAGGTGGAAAGGGGTATATAATACGGTGGGTAGCGTTTATGGTTTCCCTGAAAAACAACTACAAAACAACGAGGACTTACAGTCAAAACAGATCATAGGTGTACAGGCCAACATCTGGACAGAAATGATAGGGTCTGAAAAACGCCTTGATTTTATGTTATTTCCGCGGATAGCAGGTTTAGCCGAAGCTGGTTGGACAGCACCCGAATTAAAAGACGAGGAAGCATTTAACAACCGCTTAAAAGCAAGTATCAAGATTTACGATGCGGCCAATATCTATTATTTCAATCCATTCGATAAATTTTTCCATGACGAAGCCATTGACTTTGGCCCTAAGATCAGGAGGATGCCTAAGCCTGAGAATGTAGATTATGGTGACGAAGACAGGCCGACACGCAGGCACAGACATGGCCGTTCGTCTAAAAAAGAACATTCTTCCAAACATTCGTCCAGGCATTCATCATCTTCGTCAAAACATTCATCTTCGAAGAAATCGTCATCTTCTAAAAAGTCGTCATCATCTGGCAGCAGCCATAAATCATCGCACAAAAAGAAGAAGTAGTAATACCGAATAGCATTAATTACAAAGCCCTGCATATGTCAAGTAAGCAGGGCTTTGTTTTTGTAGTGGTAAATTAGGGGCAGGTTTTTGCTGCGTAAGCGATACCGGGTGCATAAATGCTGTAAATTGCAGGCATTCCATTTTGCCAATTAATCTGCATTTACATGAACCTGTTTAACCGCCAAATTATCCTTTCAATTTTCTTTACGCTGCTTTGCTACTTATGCAAAGCCGACCCTGTTTTTTACATGAATCAGGTGGCATACGACGCGCGTGGAGCAAAGACCATCGTTGTACGTAACGATGCTAAATTTGCCGCGGGTACAACATTTCAATTGCAAAATGCGGCGGGCAAAATAACTTTTACCGGAAAATTGAGCAAGCATTTACAGGTAGATGAGTGGGCAAAGGGCGCATACTTTTATCAGGCCGATTTTTCAGGATTTAAAACCGAAGGTAAATACCGGCTTATGATAGGCAAAAATAAAGGGGCGGTATCCGATTGGTTCGAGATCAAAGATAATGCATTGGCGATGGCTACCATCCCTTCAATATTAAGTTACTATAACAGGCAACGGGCCAACACGCCAACCGAACTACAGGCCGACTCCGTTGTTCAGCTTTACGGTAGCGATAAAACCGTTGATCTGCGCGGCGGCTGGTGCGATGCATCGGGTGATGTGAGCAAGTACTTTTCGCATTTAGCTTATGCCAATTTCGTGTCGCCCCAGCAAATTCCCCTGGTAACGTGGTCGATGATCAACACGGTGCAAACAGCTCCGGGTTTATTAAATAAACTAAACGTTTATGATGGCATGGTAAACGAAGCGCTTTGGGGGGCCGACTATATGATGCGTGCCTTATCGAAAGACGATTATTTTTATATGATCGTGTTCAGTTACTTTAATAAAGACCCTAAAGCAAGGCGAGTTGTAGGGTTAAAGGCAAACAGCGTTACTACCGATGAATACCAGGCCGCGTTTCGTGAGGGCGGTGGAATGGCTATAGCATCATTGGCAAGGATCTCTCAATTGAAAAAAGACGGTGATTTTAAATCGGCCGAATATCTTGCTGCCGCTAAGCGGGCCTTTGCTCATCTGCTGATAAACAATACTAAATATGATGACGATGGTAAGGAAAACATCATTGACGATTATTGTGCCCTGATGGCGGCTACCGAATTGTGGATAGCGACGGATAGCACCCTCTACCGGGACGAAGCCCGCAAGCGTGCCGAAAACCTGAATAAGCGAATGAGCCCCGCAGGTTATTTTATTGCCGATGATGGTGACAGGCCCTTTTGGCATGCAGCAGATGCGGGAATGCCTGTTGTTGCATTATGCAGATATCTCGACAAAGAAAAGGATGCAGATGAACGTACCGCAGCCTTATCTACCATAAAAAAGGCTTTAGATTATAATCTTAAAGTTACTGCTAATGTCGACAATCCGTTTGGGTACGCCCGGCAGTCGTTTAAATTCAGGGGTACAGTAAAAGATGGTTTTTTTATTCCGCATGAAAATGAAACCGGCTGGTGGTGGCAGGGCGAAAACGCCCGCCTCGGCTCGCTGGCTACTGCGGCACTAATAGGAGGAAGGTTAATTTATCCTGAGAAAGGTGGCTGGGGCGTAAAAAAAGAACTGGCCGAATATGCCTCGCACCAAATAGCCTGGATATTGGGTTGCAACCCTTACCAAATGTGTTTTATGTACCAGTTTGGTAAAAGCAATGTGCCTTACATGAGTTCGAACTTTGGGCATGGCTCCGGCAAAGGTGGAATCTCCAATGGTATCACTGGTAAAAAGGAAAATCCTGACGGAAGTGGTATCGACTTTAAAACGAAAGACGATGGCAACGAATGGCGCTGGACAGAGCAGTGGTTGCCTCATGCCGCATGGTATCTGCAGGCTGTGACGGCAATGGCTATACAGCAATAATTTGAGCTGTCATTTTTTATACCTCAAATTGTCATATTTACTACCCGGTTCCCTATCTTCAAACAACTAAGTTTGTATTGAATTAAAACCTATGCATATGACAAAAACAAATATTGCCGGTAACTATGCCGTTGTTAATGGCCTGAAAATGTATTACGAAATTCATGGTGAGGGTTTCCCGTTGGTGCTGGTTCACGGCGGAGGTTCAGATATCTATGTTACTTTTGGTCGTGTGTTGTCAACTTTTGCAAAAAAACACAAGGTAATAGGGGTAGATCTACAGGCGCACGGGCGTACGCCAGATAGGGGCGTGCCCACTTCATTTGAACAGGATGCTGATGACATTGCGGCTTTACTTAAACATTTGGATATAAAACAGGCTGATATCATGGGCTTTAGCAACGGTGGTAACACCGCAATGCAGTTGGCGATCAGGCATCCAGAATTAGTACATAAAATCATCATAGCTTCCTCGTTTTATAAACGCAGCGGTTTCGACTCCTGGTTTTGGGATTTTATGAAAAACGCTACCCTGGATAGTATGCCCAAGCCTTTGCAGGAGGCGTTTCTCGCTATAAACAATGATCATGCTGCTTTAGAAATAATGCATAAGCGGGACCTTAGTCGTATGCAAGCTTTTCAAGACTGGGGCGATGACGCTATTCGTTCTATTACAATGCCGGCGTTGGTGATTGCCGGGGATAAAGATGTGATCAGGCCAGAACATACCCTGGAATTATATCGTATGTTACCTGATGCTGAGCTTTGCATCCTGCCCGGTGGTCATGGCAATTATATAGGTGAGATTGAGGATGTAAGTGGAGACGGTGGCTATCCTGCGGTAACCATCATTGAAGCGTTTTTAACCAAAGCAAAAGCCTAAACTTTTGCTTTGGTTTCTTTGCGAACAACGGGAGCTACCTTTGTACCGTAAATTTCAATAGCTTTTAAAATATCTTTGTGTTTGGTAAAGCCGGTAACCAGTTGGGCTACAAAGCGGGTATTGCCAAAAAGCTCGTATTGCTGCATGATTTTGTCGATAGCCTGCTGCGGATCGCCAACAACCAATGGTCCAAAATCGCGCAGGTATTCAAATTGCTCCCTTGTCATCGGCGACCAGCCCCTGTCGCGGCCAACACGGGTCATGAGGGCTTCATAGCTTGGATAAAATTCATCAGCTGCCTGTTGTGAGTTTTCCGCAATGTAAAATTGCGAGCTGATAGCTAATTGCAGTTTGCTTACATCATGCCCGGCTTTAGCTGCCGATTCCCGGTAAAGCTCGACAAAAGGCACAAAATGTTTTGGCGCACTGCCCAATATGGCAATGATCATAGGAAGGTTTAGTGTTCCAGCCCTTTTTGCTGAAGCTGGGGTGCCGCCAACGCCTATCCAAACTGGTATCTCTGATTGCAATGGACGAGGGTATACACCCTGGTTTCTGACCGACGCCCGGAAGTTGCCTTTCCATGAAATAATTTCCTGTTTATTGATCTGCAAAAACATTTCGAGTTTTTCAGTAAACAATGCATCATAATCATTCAGGTCGAAACCAAACAAAGGAAACGATTCAATGAATGAACCCCTGCCCGCTATCATTTCAACCCGGCCACCCGAAACAAGATCGGCAGTAGCAAAATTTTGAAATGTGCGCACCGGATCGGCCGAGCTCAATACGGTAACAGAACTTGATAAACGAATATTTTTAGTGATAGCTGCTGCCGCAGAGATTAATATTTCAGGTGCTGAGATCACAAAGTCGGGCCGGTGATGCTCGCCGAAGGCAAAAACATCCAGGCCAACCTCATCAGCCAGTTTTACTTCTTCCAATAATTCCTGAACCCGCTTGTGGGCATTTAAAGCATTGCCGCTCTTGCCATCGGGATGTACCTCGCCAAAGGTGCTTATACCTAATTCCATGTATCAAAAATAAAGATCGGCTGCGTTAAGCTCCTTCTTTTCAAAACTTCCGGGAGCTGTAACATATACTTTAAGCGGAGCTACACGGGGCCTGTACCTGCCTGTTGGCGGTGGTGGCGCATTGTATATGTACTTTACCTTTATCTGATGAAAACCTTTTGCCAGTGGCAGCGCATATTCAGCTTCTGTTAGTTGCACGCCATCAATGAACAATTGGCTGGCGGCATAATTTGCAAGCGTAAAGTTATAAGTACCATCGGCCAAAATATTCACGTAACCGTCATAAACCACACCAAAATTAGGGTTGTCTTTTTTCAAAGGTTCGGCATCCAGTTTATTGCTGATAGCCGAATCTTGTGGTGCAGCATAGCTAAGCTGATCGGGAGAGGTAAATGTGTTTTTTGCCCATTTGTATTTAATCCCCTGTTTGTTGGCCGTGTAGTTTACTGGAGGTAATGGCGCTTTATTGTACATTAGAGTGCGGGTAGCAATACTCCTGCGACCGGATGGTGTGATCACCCTTGTCCGCAATTCCCTCTTCTCATTTTGCGGTATGGAGAAAGTGATTGGCCCGTCATACTGAAGGTCAGTATCCAATGGGTCGCGGCCGTTGAGTGTATAATAGATTTTAGCACCCGGTACAACCGATTTTAAGGTATATACGAAATGAGGACCTACAACCATGGTATCGATAGTGGTTAACGCGGTTGGTACCCGGTAGTTGTAGCTAATGGCATCTAATCTTGCAAAATGTTTAGCCAACCGTACTTCTGAAAAATTGGTGTAGTCTTTATTGACAGGTTGGGTCCATGCCACTTCCGATAAGGCGAAAACTCTCGGCATGATTTGGTATTGAAGCTTGGCCACGGTAGGTACGTACTCTGTCCAAAGGTTACCCTGGGTGCCTATTATATATTTCTGTTCGTCGGGAGTTAATTGCTTTGAAACCGGATCATAATTATAAGTTTCTTCCAAAGTGGCGTAACGGCCAAAAGATACCGGCTCCTGTGGTGAGCTGCTTTGGTAATGATCAAAGTAGTTACCTGTAGTTTGCGGTGTCATAATCACATTATGCTTTTGATGGGCAGCATTAATACCACCTTCCTCACCCTGCCAGCTCATTACTGTGGCGTTAGGGGCAAGGCCACCCTCCAGTATCTCATCCCAACCTATAATACTGCGGCCTTTGGAGTTGATGAATTTCTCAATACGCTGAATAAAATAGCTTTGCAATTCCTTTTCATCTTTCAGGCCTTTTTCCTTCATCAAAGCCTGGCAAAAGGCCGATTGTTTCCAGGGTTCCTTACCTGCTTCATCACCGCCAATGTGAATGTACTTGCTTGGGAACAGCGCCATCACTTCAGTAAGCACATCCTGTAAAAAGGTAAAAGTCTGCTCGGTAGGGCAGTACAGGTTATTGATATCGCGCGGGGCTTTTTGGCCGGCAACGGTATCGCATCTAAATTCGGGATAGGCACGCAATGCAGCTTCGGAATGGGCAGGCATTTCAATTTCTGGGACCACGTTAATATATCGGTCGGCCGCAAATTTAACCACATCTTTAATTTGTTCCTGGGTGTAAAAACCGCCGTAACTAAGCGAATCGGGCCAGTCGCGGTTACTGCCAAACATGGTTTGCTGGCGAAATGCACCCACTTCGGTAAGTTTGGGGTATTTTTTAATCTCGATACGCCATCCCTGGCCATCAACCAAATGCCAGTGAAAGGTATTCAATTTATAAGATGCAATAAGCTCGATTACCTTTTTAACCTGCGGAATGGTAAAGAAATGACGGGATACATCCAGCATCATCCCACGGTACCCAAAACGGGGCGAATCCTCAATTACCGCGCAAGGTAATTTGTAAGTGGTTGCATTTTCAACCGGGAAAAGTTGTAGTAAAGTTTGAATGCCGTAAAACAAGCCCGCATCCTTGCCAACTATAATGATATTGCGTGGTGTGATGCTGAGTTTATAGCCTTCATTAGGTAATTTATTGGTTCCTTTTGAAGTCAGGATCAGGCCTTTGCTTTTTGCCGCCTTGAGTTTTGAGTTATATTTCGCTATTTTAATATTCAGGTGCCGGTTTTCCTGCAGGTAATCTTTCAGCCATAAAACAGCTTTATCTTTCGGGTTATCTGCTTTGATTGATGTAAGCGGAGTAAAAGTAAATGTACCGTTGCTTTTGGTGATTGAAGCAGGTGCGGGAATGATACCCAAGTGCGGGTCATCAGCATTGGTTTGGGCCGATACTTTACCGGTTTGGGCCAAAAAAATAAATAGGCTTATGAAAGCAACAGGTTTGGATAGGTTATGCAGTTTAAAATTCATGGCAGCGCTGGTTATGAGGCTAAAGGATAAATTTAACCAATATCCCAACCTGTAGCAGTATTAAAGCTTATGTAACAAACAATTGACGTTTAATCGTATCCTGCGTAATCCCAGGCACTTTGATAGCCGTTTAGCTGCTCGGCATAACTAATCATATCTGCATAAAAAGAAGAATACGCCAGGGTTGAACTATCTCCAATCATCACCAGTTTTTTGCGGGCGCGGGTCATAGCCACATTCATGCGGCGAATATCACTCAGGAAGCCGATTTCTCCTTCGGTATTACTTCGGGTGAGACTGATGTAAACAACATCACGTTCCTGGCCCTGGAAACTGTCGATTGTATTTATTGCAATTTTATCGGCATAAACCATCAACTCCGGCGAATCCAGCAGTAACTGGTTTAAAATCCGGATCTGTTCTTTATATGGAGAAATAACTGCAATGGTTGGAAAGTTTTCCGTTAGATAATGTTCCTTAAGTTCACCAACCAGTTTGTGAAGGTGCTTAAACAGGAATGCGGCTTCTTCAGGATTAGCGGTACTTGTACCTTCCTGCTTTTCATCAAAGCCACAACCCGCAGTATCCACAAAGCTCAGCGGAATATCCCCCGGAAATAACAGCTGGTTGGCTACAGAAGTATTTGCCTTTAACCTGTTGCCATAAAATTCTTTTGATGAAAAGCCCATAATGACCTCATTCATCCGGTATTGTTCTTCAAGTAAAACAACCGCCTCAGGATGCAGGGCAGCGCATTTTTCAAGCAATGTAGTGCTTAGTCCGCCCTTTGCAGCCTGTTGTGATTTAATGGTAGGAGGGAGCTGCAAATGATCGCCGGCAAGGATCACTTTTTTCGCTTTCGATATAGGGATCCAGCAGGCGGGTTCAAGGGCCTGTCCGGCTTCATCAATAACTACGGTATGAAAATTTAAATCCCGTATAGTGTAATGATTGGCACCAACAAGTGTTGCGGTAATGATCTGCGCTTTGCTGATCAGGTCTTCGGCAATAAATTGTTCGGTTTTATCCACTTCCCTGATGAGTTGATGGGCTGCATCAAAAAGCGCCTTGCGCTGGTCGCGCTCGGCCTTGCCAAAATTGCGCTTGTATTTGTGCGCCATGTTTTTGTATTCGGAAGCCTGCTTTTTAAGCTTTTTGACCTCCTTCATATCATCATGTGCACTTATCCGGCTATCTAAAGTTAAAGCCATTAATTTTTCAGACACCCTTGCCGGATTGCCGATGCGCAGTACGTTTAAACCTTCATTGCTCAGCTTTTCACTAAGCAGGTCAACAGCAGTATTGCTTGGCGCCACTACCAGGATCTGTTGCTTATTTTGCTTTATAAGTGCTTTAATGGCCTGCACAAGTGTAGTTGTTTTGCCCGTACCCGGAGGCCCGTGAACTATAGCGAGCTCCTGCGCTTCTACTATTTTTTGGACAGCTTGCCGTTGTGAATCATTTAAGTCTTGAAGCGGATAATGAATTGTTTCGGGAATGAATGTTGGAGTGCTTTGCCCGGTTAATACACGGGTAAGGTGGCCATCTTTATTATCGTTGATAAGTTTAGCAGCCTGTTTGAGTGCCTTCTGCATTTCATCGTAGCTGTTATCATCAAACAGCAGATCGATGCCGAGTTTTCCATTCCGGCTCCAGTCGGGTAATTCTTCGGTGTTCAGGGTTAATTTTAGCCGGTTACCACCCTGATAGGATACTGTGCCATTTACCCGGCTGGTTTTAGGATCATGATTTGAAAACAATGCTGCCGAAGCTCCAAACCTGAACTGGTGGCTGAGGTCCTGGTGCGAAGGACGTTCAACCTCAACGGTTAGATAATCGCCCCTGCTTATTTCGGTACCTTTAATGGCTATAGGGTACCAGGTAAGTCCTGCTGCACGGCGATCGGTCGCTGAGGATGTTTCGGTGAGTTTTAGGTATGCCTGGCGGTCTTCGTCCTGCTCAGTTTGTAACAGGTTGAGCAGTTTTTTAAAATAGTCCATTTGGCAAAGGTAAAGTTTAGCCCCGGCTTTTTTAAAACCAGATAAAACACAAAAAGGAAACCTGGGGCTCCCTTTTTGTATTCCTGATTAATAAATTTAGTGGCTACCAGTTAGATGCCGGTTTAAGTTCAAGACCAGCAGCGTTTTTTGAAACCTCCTCATTGATTTTACCTAAAAAGTGCCTGGTTAAGGGTTTTGAAATAAAGCTTTTAACAAAAGGGTATGCTTTCATCCGTTTCTGGTCGGAAGGATCAACGGAGTTTGAGATAATATAAATAGAAACCAGCTTTGCAAGCGAGCGATGGATGTTATTGAACAGATCTAAGAACTCCCAGCCATCCATTATCGGCATATCCAGATCAAGGAAAATAATATTAGGTATTTCCGCATGTTTATTGCGGTTGCTGTATAACTTGTTATATACCGGTTCAGGGTTCATATAAAAGCTTGCATTTAACCAATTATCTTTTAAAATGATTTTAACCGTTTCGTGAAAAATGATATCATCATCAATAATAGCTACCGAATGCTGTTGATCATCTTTTATAAGATTAAGAATGTCTTTTTTTATCTCTATTAACAATGGAGACAGTAGCTCAGCACCGCATTCAATACAATTTAATGTACGTGACAACGCTACTTCGAGGGGGACTTGTATTGATAAACAGGTAGTATCGTTATATATCGAGGCAGCGCAATCTTTATTGAAGCAATAACATGTGATTTTTTCCGCGTTTATCATAGTTCAAAGGTTTCGTTTAGTTTGTTCATTTTACATTGCCGCAACATTGATGCCCTTTTGTTTGTTTGTAAGAAAATATTTACAATATATTGTATTTGTCTAAAAAATCAATTTGTTTTATTTGAGTTAACTTTTTGTTTATCAGTTTTTTAAGACTGATGATTAGAGTGATGTTAAATATTAAATTTTAGCAAAGGATATTGTTGATGAGGCAACTTTAAATTTAAAGAAGAGGCATAAAAAATACAAGTGTGGTTTTTACACTTCAAGTGTACATTTAAAATAACAATTAGCTCTTTGGGGAACTGAAGAGTAAAAGTGTTATTAATCAGTTGTTTTCCGGATAGTAAGCCTTGATCGTTTTAAAAGAGATATGAAAACTATTGTTGCCTTTTTTTGTTAAATTAGATCATTAAACTATCAGCATGAGCCGATTAACAAGCGCTTTATTTTTCATGTTTTTTTTATTGGTATTGCAGGCCTGCCAAAGCAACCGGCAAGCTAATAACTACAATAAAACGCAAATAGATGATAACGGCCTGTTGTTTCTTAAAAGTGGCGAAGAGTCAACCCTTGCCTCGGTAAAGGCTTCAGGTTTGGCAATTGCGAATTCGAAAAATCAGCGGGTTATCCAGTTTGCCAAACTCATGATTGATGATCATACCATGCTGGCCGATGATTTCAAGAAACTCAAAACCGATAACCAGATTACGGACTCGGCCATAATAAGCCCCATCCATCAGCAAATGATCAATGATTTGGATGTAAAGAAAGCAGGAGCGTTTGATAAGGCGTATATACAAATGGTTATCAATGACCATACCGATCAGATAGCTTTGTATAAAATAGTAGGGCAAGATAAGAAAAACACCTCCCTGGCCGATTTTGCCAATAAAATGTTACCCGGTTTACAGGCTCATTTAGATACTGCAAAGTTTATTAGTACTACTTTAAAATAGTTTAAGCTGCTGCTCACCAGGTGGTTTTGCTCTGCCAAAAACTGTACGGCCACCATATTTCCATGAGTCGTTACGCTCTCTTTCGATAACCTTATCGAAGTTGGCATTGGGTGTAAAATCTTTCTCTGCGTTTTGGGCTATTTGGGAAAGGCGTTTAATGGCTTCGTTTTTATCGTTATTGCCCATTTTTGCCTTATAAATAGCCGTTTGAAGGGTGCTTAGGGTTTCATCATAAACTTTGGTTGGAACGGGGAACGGAGCGCCATCCTTGCCACCATGAGCAAAGGAAAACCTGGCCGGGTCCTTAAACCGTGAAGGGGTGCCGTGGATTACTTCACTTACCAATGCCAGCGATTGTAAAGTGCGCGGCCCTAAGCCTTGCAATAACAGCAAGTCTTCAAAATCTTTGGGCTGTTTTTCATGGGCCAGCCAAAGTACCGCGCCAAGGCGTTTAAGGTCTACATCTTTGGCATAAACCTCATGGTGGTTGGGCATTACCAGTTTGCTGATCTCCCTGATCATGATACCGGGATTTTCGGCAGCAATCTGCATAACGCCATTGCGTGAGTTGCCTGCTTCTTTATCCGTCATGTTAAGGATATAGCCATTGTTTTTTCCGTAGATAAACGTATGCGGATCATCAACAAATGAACTTAGCTGCTCCGAATGCCAGTGGTATCGGCGGGCGGTGCTGCTGGCATCGCTCATGCCTTGCTGTACTACAGCCCATTTGCCGGTATCGCTTAAAATAAAATTATGAGTATAAAGCTGGAAGCCATCCTGAATGGCGGTATTATCAACCTTAGCGCTTAGTTTACTGCATTTTACCAGGTAATTACCATTGAGCCCGGTGGCTTCGCCTACTTTTAAAAGCTCGGCTGGGGTTTGTTTGGAGTGTTTGCCTTTTCCCCCGCAAATGTAAATGCCCAACTCACGGCTGTGCGGGTTAATAGATTTTTTCAAAGCGCCCATTACGGAGGTTGTTATGCCTGAGGAATGCCAGTCCATCCCCATAACAGCGCCCAGGCTCTGAAACCAAAAAGGATCGCTTAACCGGCGAAGAACTTCATCCTTGCCATAGTCCATCACAATGGTTTCTACCACTGCAAGACCAAGCTTAGCCATTCGTTCGGCAAGCCACAGTGGTACGTAGCCATAATGTAAAGGTAAGTCAGCACTGCCTGATCGCTTCATGCTAACAAAGTTAGTAAATCTTAACCGTTGATTTTAAGTGATTGCGCTGATTTCGTTGATTTTTTCTGAGGCTTGGATTAATTAAATTCCGCTAATCCGATAAATCTCCCCAAATCCCGGTTCCGACATCAGCGAAATCAACGTAATCAAAAGCCCATCAACGGTTAGTCTTCCTCCGTCTCTCCAACATACAGCTCATCAATATCGGCAGCATATTTCTTTTCGATAACCTTGCGTTTGGCTTTCATGGTAGGGGTGATCTCGCCATCATCCATGCTGAAAGGGTTACGTTTTACTTTAAATGATTTGATACGTTCAAATTTGGCCAGTTCGTTGCTGTATTTACGGATGTCGGCACCAATCCAGTCGACAATTTCTTTATCATCAATGAACACTTCGGGGCGCTCAAAGAACTCATTCTGAAGGTTAAAAGTTTCCTGCAGGGTTTCACGTGCGGGCACTATGATAGCCGCAATGTATTCACGTTTATCGCCTACTAAAAATACCTGTTCAATTTTAGGGCTTTTGAGGTAGGTATTCTCCACTGGGGTTGGATAGATGTTTTTACCATATGCGTTCACCAGCATGTTTTTCAGGCGATCAGTGATCTGAAGGTTGCCACGGAAGAAACGACCGATATCACCGGTATGGAACCACCCGTGCGAATCGATAACTGTGGCGGTTTCTTCCGGCTTGTTCCAGTAGCCTTTCATTACGCAATGCCCGCGAACAATGATCTCACCTTCCTCGGTCAGGGTATCCTCCTTAAAGTTATCATGCGTTTGTATGCTGTAGATGTGTTTGGTATCCACATTTTGGATGGCCACTTCAATACCGGGAATGATGCGGCCAACGGTACCATAAATTACCCTGTGACGCTCTGTAACGGCCATCACCGGTGATGTTTCGGTTAAGCCAAAGCCCTCTAAAATCACAATGCCAAGATCGCCAAAAAACTCACCGATATTTTTAGGCAGTGCACCGCCGCCCGATACCATGAATTTAAGTTGTCCGCCGGTTTTTTCCTTGATTTTGCTGAATACCAGTTTCTCGGCAATGCCATGCTGTGCTTTTAACATCACATTGGGCGATTTGCCTGCTTCCTGTGCAAGGCGCACTTTTTTGCCAATTTCAAATGCCCAAAGGAAAATCTTGGTTTTGATGCCACCTGCTGATGTGCCACTTTTGATAGCCCTGTCGTGGATGCGTTCCAGCAAACGTGGTACGCAACAAAGTATAGTAGGTTTAACTTCGGCCATGTTTTTTGCCAATAGTTCAAGGCTTTGAGCGAAGGCTATTTGTGATCCCCGGTAAATGGCTATATGGTAAATGGTACGCTCAAACACGTGCGATAGTGGCAGGAACGATAAAAACCTGTCGGTTTTTTCAACAAACGGGATCTGGATTAAACTATTGATCGCGTTTTGAGTAAGGTTATGATGTGTTAAAACCACGCCTTTAGGTACACCTGTGGTGCCTGAAGTATAGATGAGGCATGAAGTATCAGTTGTCAAGATGGCTTCACGTGCCGCATTAATGGCGTGCTGATATTGCTCCAACAATTTGCGCCCCTCGGCAATTACTTCTTCAAAGCCAATTACACCTGCATTTAAGCTTACTTTATCGCTGAATTTTTCGAAGTCATCAAATGCAGGTATCAGGCGGATCAGCTCAGGGCAGTTGTTTGCCACCTTTAAAACTTTCCTAAACAGGAATGGATTGCCGCAAATGATGGTACGTGCACCTGAATCGTTCAGGATATATTCTATCTCGTTTTCTGTAAGGGTTGGATATATCGAAGTATTAACCGCACCGATCTGTTGCAGGGCCTGATCATAATAAACGTAATTTGGGCCGTTTTCGATAATGAGCGAAAGCCTGTCGCCTTTCCTGATGCCGATATGCAGAAACCAGGCCGAAATAGCATCTATTTTTTCCAGTGCCTCGCCGTAGCTGATCTCAACCCAGGTATCTTTAACCTTATGAAGCAGGAAAGTATGATCTAAAGGGTGAATGTTGGCAACGGTATTGCGAATGAAACCCGGAACAGTTGAAAGCGCAGTGTTTTTAGTCATTTATATAATCGGATATTGGAAACAAATCTAAATCTATTTTTATAAAAACAAGCATTGACACAGGTATTTGACAAACTGGGTGTGTTTTACTTTGTGATGATGTTGATTTATGCTGACACTTGTTAACTTGTACAAAAAACATATACTATGAAGATAATTATCATTGGTGCTTCGGGTACTATTGGCAAAAAGGTTACTGAAGTGTTGCAGGGCAGGCACGAGATTATAACAGCAGGTTCTAAAAGCGGGGCTTTTCAGTTAGACATCACTTCGCCCGAATCAATTGAATCGTTTTATGAAAAGATTGGGCCGTTTGATGCGTTGATAAGTACCACCGGTTCAGGGCATTTTGGTCCGCTCTCAAGTACAACGCCGGCTGATTTCAAAAAGGGAATTGAAAGCAAGCTGCTTGGACAGGTAAATTTGGTACTGATAGGCCAGCGTCATATTAATGCCAAAGGTTCATTCACGCTTACATCAGGTATTCTATCCGAAGATCCTGTTATAAATGGTGTAAATCTGGGAACTATTAACGGAGGGCTAAATTCCTTTGTTATCAGTGCCGCCATCGAATTGCAAAACGGCGTGCGGATTAATGCGGTAAGCCCCGGAGTTGTTGAAGATTCGCCGGGTTTCTTTGAGTATTTTCCTGGCCATGAGCCTGTTGCTATGGACAAAGTAGCCAATGCTTATGTTAAAAGCGTGCTTGGGGCCATTACAGGGCAGGTGATTAAGGTATTTTGACAGGCATTGCCAAGCCCGAAAAAGACTTACGAAGTTTTTAAAACTTCGTAAGTCTGAAATCTCTAAACTTTCCCTATCTTCACGGGATAATTACAATCTCTACATATAAAACAAGGGTCGCCTAAAGGCCCGGCCTGTTGGTACGGGCTCGATAACACGCTGCTTTTTGCGGCAGTGTTTAGTATTATCTGAAAATTTCTGATCATTTTTATTTAACCGGTAATGAAAATTACTCAAATATTGGCATTGGGTGTATGCTGCATTTTAATATGCAATGCCCGGGCTGCAAAATCACGTACCTATATGGATACCATAACCAATAAACAAAAAGTACTGTCTTTTTATAAGCAGATAGTAGGGCAACGTAAAACCGAACTGATCCCCGAATTTATAATTGAAGGTTATAAGCAACATAATCCAACCGTTAAGCAGGGGAGGGCAGGGATAACGGAAATGATTAATTTTCTGAAAACCTTGCCGTCACCGCCCGAAGGTGCAAGGTCACCAATAGTAAGGGCGATACAGGATGGTGACTTAGTAGTACTTCACCTTGATGTTTCATTTATGGGCAAGCGTATGGCTGTGATTGACCTGTTTAAGTTAAAGGATGGGATGTTAACGGAACACTGGGATGCTATACAGCCCCTGCCCGATGAAAGCGGGAAAGCCATAACTGCTACCAATGGCACAACCGAAATTGAACATCATGCTTCTGCAGAAGATAGCAGGCTTATTGTCGATCAATTTTATAAAGTAATCTTAAATAAACAATCTGCCAGTCAGTTTATTAATCCTGCTTATGTTGAGCATGATGCTTCTGTGGTTGCATCGGGCAAGGGATTGGCAGGTTATCTTTCGGAGCCTGAACGAGCTGTGAAAATTCACAGGATTATTTCCGAAGGTGATTTTGTTGTAGTACAGTCGCAGTTTAATAGGAACGGCAAAACGTTTGTGTTTTATGAGATATTCAGGGTGGCCGGGCGTAAAATTGCAGAACACTGGAGTGTGGAACAAGCTGTACCCGATGATGTTAAGCCTGAGGATATGTTTTAAATAGTTTAGCTAAAAGATAAAGCCATACTTAACCGCGGGCCGGAAGCCATAGGTGTTCGGAAGATAAAAAAAGCAGGAGATTGTGCGATTCTCTCCTTTGGGAGGGTGTAGGGCAATGTCATTAAGTTAACAGTTTTAGAGGCTGCACCAGAGGTGCAAAAGGTTTGTAGAAATAGAAATAAATTGGATTTTTAGTGTGCCAGAGGTACACAACTCCGATGTTCCGTACCTCTGGCACGGTTATTCTCGGTATATTATGTGCTACAAACCTGTTCCCCCTCTGGGGGATTTTCTTAACTTAATGACATTGGGGTGTAGGGAGGGGTTTCGACGGCAGGCTTATCTGCTTTAACGACGCATAAACCCCTCCCCGTCACTGCACAAGCCTGCCGCACCCCTCCCCAAGGAGGGAATTAAAAAATCTTCCGAACGCCCACGGGCTGGAAGCCCACGGCAGAGTGTAAACAAAAAGAGGCGCTCATCGCGCCTCTTTTTATATTTTAAGGTTGAATATTTATACCGAAAAACTTTCGCCGCAACCGCAGGTGCGGCTGGCGTTAGGGTTGTGGAAATTGAAGCCCTTGCCGTTAAGGCCGTCAGAGAAATCAAGCTCAGTACCGGCAAGGTACAGGAATGATTTCATGTCGAGCGCCATACGAACGCCGCGGTCTTCAAAAAACTGATCACCTTTTTTTTCTTCGTTATCAAAATCAAGATTGTATGATAAGCCAGAGCAACCTCCGCCCTGTACAGATACACGCAGAAAATAAGAGGCATCAAGCCCTGCATCCTGCATCAGGTGTTCTATTTTGCTTTTTGCTTTATCAGTTACAGTTACCATTTTTATAGATTTGAGATATGAGATTTGAGATATGAGACCAAGCTCCATCGCAAATCATCAAATCAAATTAATTAGATTTGAGATGTGAGACGTTAGATATGAGAGATTGAAAAATACTTTTTGTAAAGTCACACAAGATCTCAAATCTCACATCTCACATCTTCTTAGTGATGTACTTTTTCGCTTTCAATTGGCGCTAAGCCGTTTTTAACGCGGAAATCATTGATCGCTGCTTTGATAGCATCCTCTGCCAAAACTGAGCAGTGAATTTTTACCGGTGGAAGGGCAAGCTCTTCAACGATGTCCATGTTGTCAATTTTCATAGCATCATCAATGCTTTTGCCTTTAAGCCACTCAGTAGCTAATGATGAAGAAGCGATTGCCGAACCGCAACCGAAAGTTTTAAATTTTGCATCGGTGATAACATTGTTATCATCAACCTGAATTTGCAGGCGCATTACGTCGCCGCACTCAGGTGCACCAACTAAACCGGTACCTACTTTGTGGCTGCTTTTATCCAAAGTGCCCACATTGCGGGGGTTAGTGTAGTGATCGATTACTTTATCTGAATATGCCATTGTCTTTTTAATTTGAAAATTTTATGATTTGAAAATTTGAAAATGATACATGGATCGCTCTCAAAAATCTTATCTAAATATATTTTTAATCCTTAATTTACTGAAATTACGGGCAATTTTCAAATCTTCAAATTGCCACATCTTCAAATTCAATTAGTGTTCTGCCCACTCAATTGAGTTAAGGTCGATACCTTCTTTAAACATTTCCCATAGTGGTGAAAGATCACGCAGGTGGGTAACCGCTTTCTTGGTTACTTCAACAGCGTAGTCAACTTCCTCTTCGGTGGTAAAGCGGCCTAAGCCAAAACGGATAGAAGAGTGTGCCAGGTCATCAGACAAGCCTAAGCTTTTCAATACGTATGAAGGCTCCAACGAAGCAGAAGTACAAGCCGAACCTGATGATACAGCCAGATCTTTCATTGCCATCATCAAACCTTCACCTTCAACATATTTAAATGAAATGTTAGCAACATGTGGTAAGCGGTGTTCCACGTTACCGTTTACATAGCTTTCTTCCAGTACTGTTAAAGCTGATTGCAGTTTATCGCGTAAAGCTGAAAGGCGTTTTGCTTCGCTTTCCATTTCCTGGGCGCAAAGTTCGCAGGCTTTACCTAAACCAACAATACCCGGTACATTAAGGGTGCCAGAACGCATACCGCGCTCGTGACCGCCACCGTCCATCTGAGCGGTAACTTTAACCCTTGGTCCTTTACGGCGTACGTATAATGCGCCAACACCTTTGGGGCCGTATATTTTGTGAGCTGATAAGGCTAATAAGTCGATACCGTCGGCATTTACATCAACCGGGATCTTACCAACTGCCTGTGTAGCATCTGTCATGAACAAAGCGCCATGTTTGTGCGCAATGGCAGCTATTTCTTTAACCGGCTGTATAACGCCGATTTCGTTATTGCCATACATGATAGATACCAGGATGGTTTCAGGGGTCATTGCTGCTTCAAGTTCAGCCAAGTCAATCAAACCATCTTCTTTAACAGCGAGGTAAGTTACCTTACCGCCCATTTTTTCAACGTGTTTGCAGGCATCAAGCACAGCTTTATGCTCTGTAACGGCGGTTATGATGTGGTTACCTTTGTCTTTGTACATTTCAAATACCCCTTTAATAGCAAGGTTATCTGATTCTGTAGCACCAGAGGTAAAGATGATCTCTTTTTCAGATGCGCCTATCAATTTGGCAACCTGTTCGCGTGCGTAATCAACCGCCTCCTCTGCAACCCAGCCAAATGCATGGTTACGGCTTGCCGCATTACCAAATTTTTCGTTAAAATATGGTAACATAGCCTCCAGTACCCTTGGGTCCATCGGTGTTGTTGCATTGTTATCTAAATAAATTGGGATATTCATAGTCCTTTTGAAATATATTAACAAAACAAAGATACGCAAGTTTTTATCTAAATTCAGCTAAAATACTTCGCAATTTATCAAAGCTGACCAATAATTTACAATATTTGGACATGAACAAAGTGGAGCACATTGGCATAGCGGTTAACAGTGTTAAATTGGCAGGCGAGATTTACTCCAAACTACTGAATACACCGGTATATAAAACCGAAACTGTAGAGAGCGAACACGTGCTTACTGCTTTTCTGCAAAGC
This sequence comes from Mucilaginibacter sp. Mucisp86, assembly GCF_047324315.1. Classification (NCBI taxonomy): domain Bacteria; kingdom Pseudomonadati; phylum Bacteroidota; class Sphingobacteriia; order Sphingobacteriales; family Sphingobacteriaceae; genus Mucilaginibacter; species Mucilaginibacter sp. Mucisp86. Next base: position 136,873 of record NZ_CP168503.1, on the reverse strand, counting down.
GGGCCAAATAAAATTGAATTGCTCGAAGCCCTGAATGATGATAGCGCTATAGCTAAGTTTATAACAAAAAAAGGCGAGGGGATTCATCATATAGCTTTTGAGGTAGATGATATTAATGCCGAAATGGAACGGTTAAAGGCTGAAGGTTTTGTTTTGCTTAACGATAAGCCCAAATTGGGCGCTGATAATAAACTGGTATGCTTTGTGCATCCTAAAAGTGCTAATGGCGTTTTAATTGAGTTGTGCCAGGAGATGAGTGTCTGAACTCGAATTTATTGAATTTTGAAAATTTTTCGAATTTGATTAGTATTCTGCACATTCCCTGAATTCAATAAATCCGGATTCAGACAAAAAGATAGAGGGTGTTTAATTGCCTAATATCCAGTTTTATAAATGCGATTCTATACCCGGCTATGAACCATGAACTGTCATCCATGAACAATAATAAACTATTTTTAATTTGCTTTTCCAGTTTTCACTTTTATTATTACATTTGCACCTCTTTTAAGTAAAGTACAGAAGGTAAGTTTATATAATATAATGAAAAAAGATCTGCATCCATCAAACTATAGGTTAGTTGTATTTAAAGATATGTCAAACGACTACTCTTTTATCACTAAATCTTGCATCGATACCCGCGAAACCGTTAAATGGGAAGATGGTAACGAATATCCATTGGTTAAATTAGAGATTTCGCACACTTCGCACCCGTTCTACACCGGTAAAATGAAACTGGTTGATACTGCAGGTCGTATCGATAAATTCCGCTCACGTTACAACAAAAAGTAATTTTTGTGTGATTAAATATTTACAAGTCTCGGCTTTGCAGTCGGGACTTTTTTTATTTTTGCGCCATGGCAATTATCCTTTTTGACGATAACGCACACCTTTCACTGCTGCCCCTTACCTTTACCAGGCCTGTAGCCGATCTTCGCATCGGTATATTCACCATTGCCGAAAAATGGGCCAGCCATTTAAACAGCGCTTATTCGTTTCATACGCTTGATTACTTAAAAATAAAGTTTCCGGCCAATATTGAAGCTGATAACGTTTTTATTAATGGTGCCGTATGTCCTGATGAAAACCTGGTTGAAGCAATTGATAAGTTGCAAATTGGGCAGGCGCTAAAATACAACGAGCAGCTAATAGCTGTTAGGCTCAATGCTACAGATGCAGAAAGCTTTAATGCCGGTGCCGATTTTACCGATGCGATAAATTACGCTAACCTTTTTGTATCGATCAAATATCCTGAAGATATTTTCAGGAAAAATGATATAGAGCTGCGTAAAGATTTTCAACTGCTTACCAAAGGGCGCACCAGTGCAGCCATCAGCTCAACTAACGTTGTTATTGGCAGCGATTTTTTTGCCGAAGAAGGGGCTGTAGCCGAATGCTCTACATTTAACACCACTAATGGGCCTATTTATCTTTCGGCTAATACCGAAGTTTGGGAAGGTACCCATATCCGCGGGCCGTTTGCTATTTGCGAACACTCGCAGGTAAAAATGGGCGCTAAAATTTATGGCGCAACAACCATTGGTCCATATTGCCGTGTTGGCGGCGAGATAAATAACTCGGTGATCTGGGGATATTCGTCTAAAGGGCATGAGGGCTACCTTGGTAACTCGGTTTTAGGCGAATGGTGTAATATTGGTGCTGATACAAACAATTCCAACCTGAAAAATAACTATGCCGAGGTAAAACTTTGGGATTATAGCACGCAGCGCTTACGTAAAACGGGCTTGCAATTTTGCGGTTTAATCATGGCCGATCATGCTAAAAGCGGCATCAATACCATGTTTAATACCGGGACTGTAGTAGGCGTGGGTGCCAATGTGTTTGGTGCAGGCTTCCCAAGTCATTTCGTGCCCGATTTTTCATGGGGCGGGGCGCAGGGCTTTGATGTTTATTTGATGAACAAAATGTTTGAAACCGCGCAAAAAGTGTTTGACCGCCGCGAACACCGTGATTTTGACGAAACAGAACAGAATATATTAACAGCCATATTTGAACAGACGAAGGAGTATCGTCAGTTTTAATTCGGTGATTGGTTTATTGGGTTGATTAAGTGAGTAGTTGGAAACTCATTACATCATTTGGTCCCCGTTAATAGCCATTCACTTAATCAACTAATCAACCACTCACTAAAAAAATAAAATCATGAGAAAGAAAATCGTTGCCGGAAACTGGAAAATGAACCTTGATTACAATGAAGGTTTAGCTTTATTTTCAGAGATCATCAACATGGTAAAAGATGAGGCTACCGGCACGCAGGAAGCAGTGATCTGCAGTCCGTTCATCCACATTCATAGCCTGGTACAATTGTCGAAAGGTTATAGCAAAATAGCTGTTGGTGCACAAAATGCCCACCAGGAAGAAAAAGGTGCTTACACAGGTGAGATCTCGGCTAAGATGATCAAATCTACAGGTGCTGCTTATGTGATCCTTGGCCACTCAGAGCGCCGCCAGTACTTTGGCGAAACCAATGCCTTGCTTGCAAAAAAAACTGATACTGCTTTAAAAAATGATCTTCGCCCTATCTTTTGCATTGGTGAAACTTTGCAGGAGCGTGAAGCCAATACACATTTTGACGTGATCAAAACTCAACTGGTTGAAGGTATCTTCCATCTTGATGCTGAACAATTTGCAAAATTGGTTATCGCTTATGAACCAGTTTGGGCTATCGGTACAGGTGTAACTGCTACATCTGCGCAGGCACAGGAAATCCACGAATTTATCCGTAAAGAGATAGCTGCTAAATACAGCCAGGAAGTTGCTGATGCTACAACCATTTTATACGGCGGAAGCTGCAACCCAACCAATGCTGCTGAACTGTTTGCGCAGGCGGATATCGATGGTGGCCTTATCGGTGGTGCTTCCCTGAAGTCCCGCGATTTTACAGATATCGTTAAAACATTTAATTAATATTAGATATGAGATTTTAGATATGAGATCTGAGACAATGCTCAAACTTAATTTCAAACAGAAATAGGGTTTGTGCTGTTTATAAAAAAATAAACTCTCAAATCTCATATCTCACGTCTCAAATTAATAAGATATGAGACGTGAGATTTGAGTATTGAGACAATCCCGGGCTTAATTCCAAACATAATGAGCGTATGTGATGTTTACTGAAAAAATAAAATCTCATATCTCAAATCTCACGTCTCAAATCTAAAAAGCATGAAGCTTTTAAAAGTTCTTTTACCGGTTTTGGTCGACTTTGGTGTGTTTTGGACGGTGGTGTATTTTAATATGCCCAATCATCCTATGCGCATTGGTGAAATTGGTAATGGTAACCTGTATAGCCTCATGGCCTACTTTAGCCTTTTTTGGGGACTATTGCTTGCCGATGGAGTCCTCACCCAATACCTGATCATTATACCACTATGGAATTGGGTTAAACATAAAGGTGCTTCGGCCCGCTTTATTGCCGGAGCCTGCATTGCCCTGGTTTGCATACTATTTGCCGGAGCCCTCAGTTATATCATATGGCTGCCCGAAGAAGGATACAAACCCTTACTAAGCTTTTGGTGGTACATGACCGAAATACAGGCTGTTTACTGGCTGGTTAACTTCGTTGTACTGTATTTACTCGACAGAAAAAGAGTAGGCAATGACAGTGAACCGATTGAACCCGAAGTTGCAGGTTAAAATCACTCTATTTATCGGCGGCAATCCCGTTGAATTTAATGGCAAAAAAATTAAAATGAATTACTACGAACTATTTTTTACTACCATAACAACCGAAGATTACCAGCAAGACCTGCTAATCAACGCTTTGGGTGAAATTGGTTTTGATACTTTTGAAGAGCTTGAGCTTGGCTTTAAAGCTTACATTCCCGAAGATGTTTTTGATCAGCAGGCGCTTGATGAGCAACTATTGCCTTATAAAGATCTGTTTACATTTAGTTATGAGGTAAACCTTATTCCACAAAAAAACTGGAACGAGGTATGGGAAAGTAATTTTGAGCCGATAAAAATAGGGGATAAGATCTACGTAAGGGCTACCTTTCATGAACCTAAGCCCGAATTTGATTATGAGATTGTTATCGATCCTAAGATGGCGTTTGGTACCGGTCACCATCAAACCACGGCCATGATGCTGGCGCTGATGCTGGAGAATGAATTTGCCGGTAAAAAAGTACTTGATATGGGCTGCGGCACCGGAATTCTCGCTATTATAGCCGCTAAATTGGGTGCCGGTGATATCACGGCTATTGATTACGACCAGGTTTGTTATGAAAGTACTATCGAGAATTCGGCTTTGAATAATGTGGGCAACATCAAGCCGCTTTGTGGTTCAAAAGAAGTTATCCCGGATGAGCAATACGATATTATCCTGGCAAACATCAATCGTAATATTCTTCTTGATCAGATGCAACGCTACGCCGAGGTGTTAAAAACAGATGGTGAAATCTATTTCAGCGGTTTCTATGAATCACCTGATCTGGATATCATTACCGATGAGGCGCGGAAGTATGGTTTAAAATATATCACCCACAAAAAAGATAAAGAATGGGTGGCTGCTAAGTTTATTAAGTAAAGCCCCACCCAAACCCTCCCCTAAAGGGAGAGGGCTTATTAGAAGTCTCCCCCTTTAGGGGGAGATTTAGAGGGGGCTTAATACCCCACAGTAAACCGTCTCTTCACAAACTGATTGTTTTCCAGTTCATCCAAAATAGCAACTGCTAAATCTTCAACTGAAATTTCGTGTTCGTGCTTGCCGTTAAATACCGGCTCGTCTGTACCTGTGCGGTATACGCCTGTGCGGGTGCCAGGATGCAGGTGAATAGCTGGGCTTAGAAACGTCCAGTCTAAATCTTCTTCTTTTTTAATGACGTTCAGGTAGTCACGGGCTGCGGTAGCGCCGGCTTTCCATTCGGCCGGGAATTGTGGGCTATCAACCAGTTGTACGCCCGGAGCTATGTAAAGACTACCGGCACCGCCAACAACTAACAGGCGTTTTACCCCGGCTTGTTTGGTTGCCTGTTGTATAGTTTCGGAGCCTTTGATAAAGTCATTGTATAAGTTGGGGTTTGTCCAGCCGGCATTGAATGAATTTACTACAGCGTCATGGCCTTTCAAAGCTTCTGTTAATTCATCAACATTATATACGTCGGCGGTTTTAAGCGTTAGTTTAGCGTTTTCAACATCAGTTTTCGGGTTACGGGCAATGGCGGTTACATCGTATCCGCGTAGTAAAGCCTCGGCTAATACTGCTTTTCCTACAAAGCCTGTGGCTCCTATTAGTGCTAATTTCATGGTGTTTTGGTTTTTATATTGTAATTAAATTTGTTACAGTTTGTTTTAAATTTTTTTAATCGAATTGATTTACAAAATCAAAAATGGTTATAGTGCTTAATTTTTTAATAATGGCCGCTTCAACGTCATCGGCTAAATGATCAAGATGTGCTCCAATTTGCTTGCCGACAGGGCAGGCGGGATTTGGCTTGTTTTTGGCCTGACCCAAAGCTGGTGGTAGTTTTACAGCCTTATAAACATCAGCAAGGGTGATTTTTTGCGGAGGAAGGGCCAGGCTGTAGCCGCCGGTTTTACCTTCTTTACTTTCAATAAGCCCGCAGGCGCGCAATTTGCGCATCTCTTTACGTACCAGAACCGGGTTTACATTCATGCTGCCGGCCACGTATTCGGACGATAATAATTCGCCCGGCTGCTTGCAAAGCAGGGTTAATACATGGGTTGCTATTTGAAATTGTCCGTTCATTTATCTGTAATAAAAAATATTACAGTACAAAAATGAAACATAAATTTTAAAAAGAAGAATTTTTTACGCTTTTTTGCGCACTAAATTACAATGGGATGAAAATCCCGAACCTGAATTATTCGGAAAAATACCATGTTACGGGTATGTTTTAAAAGGATTAATTTGCTTTAATTTAAAGGATTTACAAATCGCAACAATTAACTACACTTTAAAATAAAATTTTACGCAAATTAGTTGATAATTAGCGTGATAATAAATATTATTGTAAAGTAATTAACTTTTGCGAAACCTACACTATTAATTTAACCAAATGAAAACTCTCGGAAAAAAAATCAGATTATTACGTCATCAAAAGGGGTGGAGTCAGGAGGACGTTGCAAAGAGATTGGATATTTCAATTCCTGCTTTCTCAAAGATTGAGACGGGGATTACGGATATAAACCTGTCAAGACTTGAGCAGATCGCCAATCTGTTTGAAATGTCTGTAGTTCAGTTGCTTACCTTTAATGATACCGAGCAGGATCAGAAATTTGTTAATGAGCTGGAAACTGTTAACAAGCGCCTAATGGACCGCGAAACTGAAGTAATTGATTTGCAGAAAAAAGTAATTGAACTATTTGAAGAACTTCGACATTCAAAAGTAACCGCATAATTTTTGAGGCCCGGTTTGTGCCGGGCTAATCAAAAATATAACGCATTGTTAAATGCTTTTTGCCGAATGTAGCACCAACTGCTTCATGAATGGCTATCATCTTGTCGTTAAAATCGCCTACCCACGATAATTCAAGTTCGTCATAGCGCTTTAATGGCAATACATATTCTTTTAATTTTATAAACATTGCCGATTCGAGGCCATGTTTTTGATATTTCTGTTTGGTGCCCATTACAATAGCCCGCATACGGGATACGCCTTTCCACCGGTAATATAAAAATTTGAGCTTGCCTATCAGGTTAAGTTTACCGTTAAGCGGTTTAAGCATCTGGTTGGCATCGGGTAAAATAATCATGAAGGATGCCGGCTCATCATCAACATAGGCAAACCAAATTAGCTTGGGATCCATCAGGGGCTTCATTTTTTCAAAGCTTTCCATAATGGTACTATGAGTAATGGGCACAAAATTTTCGAAATCTTTCCAGCCATCGTTATAAACCTCAATAAAATCGGCCGCAAATTTTTCGATTTTTTTGATCTCAAAATGCCTGAAATCGTATCCTGGTTTTTGGGCCACCCAATTGGCTATCTTGGTAAACCGCTCGGGGAAGGGTTTATGGGCATCAACATGGTTGGTGATTTGTGCGTATTGGGTTTTGAAGCCATACTCATCAAAAAAAGCCTGGTAATATGGATGATTATAGTTCATACCGTAGGAGGGAGGAGTAAAGCCCTCAACCAGCAAGCCCCAAAAGTTATCGTTTTCGCCAAAGTTGATAGGGCCATCCATGGCTTTCATGCCATTTTCTTTGAGCCAGTTTTTTGCAGTATTAAATAACAGGAAAGCAGCTTCTTTGCTATTGATACACTCAAAAAAACCCATGCCGCCTGTCGGTTGCTCATAGTTATATGCCTTTTTTTCATTGATGAAAGCCGCAACACGGCCAATCAGCTGGCCGTTATCATCGGTCAGGATCCAGCGTGTGCATTTACCATGCTGATGAAAATTGTTTTTCGCCGGATTAAACACGGCTTCAATATCATTATCAAGCGGACAAACCCAGTTAGGGTCATTCTTATAAATGATGCGGGCCACATCCAGAAATGCTTTTTTTGATGCTTTGTCCTGTATTTCAGTTACTTTCATGCGTTTTGTTGCCGGTAGATAATAAAAAAAGCATCCAGAGGCATAGTCTGAATGCTTTACAAAATAGTATATTTTTATATATTAATAATCGTCTTCGTCGTCGTCATCAAATGACTCATAGCCCCCTCTGCCCAGATCGTCATCTAAAGGGCCGTCAAAGTCATCATCATCGTCATCGTACTTCTTCTTTGCTTTTGGCTCCAGATCATCGTCCTCCGCATCGTTATCAGAGTCTTGAATCTTTTTAGTGTTCGGTTTCTTTGGCGCTCCCATTGTAATGGATTTTATAAATTAAACTTCGTCAATAATAATAATTAAAATCAGATAAAGAAAAGCGTTTTTTCAAATCTGTTATCCCTATCGATTCAATAGTAAAAATAACTAAAATTGATTTTTTTTAAAACAGAAATTAAAATTATTCTGATTGCTCGCCTATAGTGGCATTATTGTTTGTAAAATCCTTAAGTTGAGGTAATTCCTCAATACTGTTGATTCCAAAATAGTCCATAAACAAGTTGCTTGTACCGTAAAGTATAGGTTTTCCGAGCCCTTCTGATTTACCTACTATAGCTATCAGCTCTTTTTCGAGTAATTTTTGGATCGAATAATCGCAGTTTACACCCCTGATCTGTTCAATATCGGGCTTGGTCACCGGCTGTTTATAGGCGATAATAGCAAGAGTTTCCAAAGCTGCCTGGCTCAGTTTTTTCTTTGAACGTTGCAGTTGCAGCAGGTTAATAACGGCATGGTATTCCTTTTTGGTGAGAAACTGGTAGCCATTTCCAATTTTTACCAGCTCGATGGCTAAGCTATGATGCTGATATTTTTCATGGATCCTGCTTACGGCATCGATTACTTCCTCGTTGGTAAAATCGCGTTCAAAAGCAGCCTGGAGGCAGTACATGATCTCTTCCAGCCGGATTGCCTGCTCAGACGCGAAAATTAGGGCCTCTATGTATTGTTCCATTTTAGTTAGTGGCAGTTGCAGTTTTTAGTTGCAGCTATTTTGTTTTACTGCAACTGCGACTGCTACTAAGGACTTAATAATTTATAATTTGTTCTTCAATTTCAACGGGGATATCGCGCCACTCGTACCGCTGGGTACGGAGCTGAGGCTCAAAGCCAGCTTCTTTTATGGACTCCTGGATACCTTTGGCTGTAAACCTGTGTGGTGCGCCGGCAGCCGATACTACGTTTTCTTCAATCATGATTGATCCAAAATCGTTGGCTCCTGCATGTAAACAAAGTTGAGCAACCTGTTTGCCAACGGTAAGCCATGAAGCCTGGATGTTTTTAATGTTGGGAAGCATAATGCGGCTCAGGGCAATCATGCGGATATATTCGTCGCCGGTTACATTGTTGGTGATACCGCGTACTTTGCGTAATAGGGTTCCATCGTCCTGGAATGGCCATGGAATAAATGCTATAAAGCCGTAGTGCCCCTCCGGTTTTTCGGCTTGTACCTCGCGGATCCAAACTAAATGTTCAAAACGTTCTTCGATAGTTTCGATATGGCCAAACATCATCGTAGCGGAGCTTGGCAGGTTGAGCTGATGAGCTGCACGCATTACATCAAGCCATTCTTTACCGCCGCATTTGCCTTTTGATATCAGACGGCGAACACGGTCGTTCAGGATCTCGGCACCGGCTCCTGGTAATGAATCTAAACCCGCTTCCTTCATCGCCCTTAACACCTCAATATGTGGCATGCCTTCTAATTTGGCAACGTGCGCAATTTCCGGCGGACCTAATGAATGTAGTTTCAGCTTAGGATAAAGCTTTTTCAGTTCGCGAAAGAGATCGGTATAAAATTTTAGTCCCAGATCGGGGTGGTGGCCTCCCTGTAACAGCAGCTGATCGCCGCCATAACGGAAAGTTTCCTCAATTTTCTTTTTATAAGTTTCAATATCGGTTATATAACTTTCTTCGTGGCCCGGGCGGCGGAAAAAGTTACAGAACTTACAATTGGCTATACAAACGTTGGTGGTATTAACATTACGGTCAATTTGCCAGGTAACCTTACCATGCGGAACCTGTATTTTACGAAGTTCGTTGGCGGTGTACATCAACTCGGCAGTTGAGGCGTTGTTATACAGGTAAACGCCTTCTTCAGGCGTTAAAAAATCAAACCGCAACGCGCGCTGCAACAGATCGGCTGTATTCATATCAGGCAAATATACGCAAGTTGATAATTTGATTTTGTGCGCTGTTAAATAATTGACAAATAAATGTAATGGTTAAAACAATCGGTTATTGAAAGTATTTCCCTTTAACCTTTAATCTCAAGAAACCACCTTCCCTTTATCCAACCTTAAAACTTTATCAACACTGTTAGGTATTTCATGCTGATAGTGGGTAACGTAGATAAGGGTAACACTACCGAGGCTGCAAATGGTATCAACAAGGTTTTTAAAATGGAGTTGCTGATGATCATCCATGCCCTGGCAGGGTTCATCGAAAATCAGCAATGCCGGATTTTTGATCAATGCACGGGCCAGCAGGCAAAGGCGTTGTGCACTTGCCGGGATGTTTTTGAGCAGCACACGGGCGTACTTTTCAATCTCTAAAGCTTTCATCCATCTTAAAGCTATTTCGGCGCGTTCTTTATTACTCTGTCTGAAAAGGCCAAGGGTATCGTAATAGCCGGACTCGATTACCTGTAAACAGCTGTTATCGGTAGGAAAGTACTGGTGCAGTTCGGGCGATACGAAACCGATTTTCTTTTTGATGTCCCAGATGCTTTCGCCGGTGCCGCGTTTTTTATCAAATAAAACAATGTTGTTGGCGTATGCCTGCGGATTATCACCATTAATTAAACTTAGCAATGTTGATTTGCCAGCCCCGTTTGGCCCTAATAAAGCCCAGTGTTCTCCGGGATTGATCTGCCAGTTTACATCATCCAGTATTACCTTATCGCCATATTGAATATGTACCTTATCCATTTTTACAATATGATTGTAAGCAACAGGGTTTTTATCAATATTGAGCAGGGCGCGTAACTGGTCTGTGTCAATGGTATCGGTTTTATCCTGTTCAAAAAGTTCGGCTTTAAAATCCTGTTTGATACTTTCATGAACAATAGCCCCCTTACTTAATACCGCAACATGAGTGATGGCAGAAGGGATTTCATGAATTGAGGTAGCCATGATAATATCAATACCCGAAGCTGTAATTTGCTCAATAATGCCATTAAATTCTTCACGGGTTTTTACATCCAGCCCGGTTAGGGGGCTGTCAAGCATCAATAGTAGCGGGTTTTTAAGCAATGCGGCAGCCAGCATCAGGCGTTTGGTTTCGCCGTTTGATAGTTTGATGATCTGTTTGTTAAGTAATGTTTCCAGCCTTAATAAGGAAGCTACTTTATCAATTGTCCAGGATGCATTGCCATATGAAAATCGGGGCACTGTATTTAGATAGTCTGTAACTGTAAGTGCGTCTTCGGAATCAGATGAATTATAGCGCTGCTGATAGTAAAAATCTGTAGTATTTGAAAGATTGCGGAAATGGTGCTTAGGTTCAACCAGCGCAATCAGTTTATGTGGCGTGGCAATATCATTTGCGTTGAAAAATTTGGAGTAGTCATTCCAAAAATGATAATCTATTGCGCCTCCCGTAATGTTAAAACGTCCTGCTATGGTTTGTAACAGCGCACTCTTTCCTGATCCGCTTTCGCCGATAAGGGCCCAGCTTTCGCCTTTGTTTATATTAAAGTTTAAGCTGGTAAATAATGTTGTATTTAAAAAACGTACAGTTGCTTTATTTATTGATAGAAGTGCATTTGTCATAGCTTAGCAAGTAGAGTAGCGCGTAAAAGTACTCATCTGGGTTAAAGCCATGAAATTTTTTGTGGATTTACTATTCTTACTTTCTTTTCTGTTAAGCGATACGTTTTAATGTTTCAGTTGTGGTTGGTATTTCGTTTGCCTTTTTGTTGAGCCTGTTCCAGGTGGCAAAATCAACGATGAGGGATTTTACCGAATTTTTGCAGGCCTTGTTTGGGCAGGTGAGCACCCAGTATTTTTTATGTTGTTCAACATGGGGCCTTCTGCCGCATTTAATGCAGTTTTCACATTGAATGTTGGGTTGTACCTGTATTGTCATAGTTGGTGGGAATAAAGTGTTAACAAATAAATTATACTATAAAACATCACCCAACTACAGAGTCAGGTGTAAACTTAAAACCTTCAATAAATTTTTGATAATCTTATGGTGGTTTATAATGTTACTATATTAACACATGCTGTTAACATTTGTTTTTCAGGCTACTGTTATTTGCAAAATATTTTATTGATCGAAGTGCAGTTGTAACATTAAGTTATTTTTAACAATACCGCTGTAAATTGTATACATCCGTATACAGTTATTAGCTCGGAATTACTCATCTGCTATCATACATTCAATCCGTTTAGTTTTAACATCAAAGAGGCCTGATTATTGTATTCCTGTTATCATAATAATGACCTGGAATAAACCAATCATTAAACTTTATCTGTTTAAATATTTATCATGAAAAACTTACATTTTTTACTTTTGGGATTTGTGTTGTTAACATTAAGCAGCTGTTCCGTTATCACCGGAATATTTAAAGCAGGGGCTATCACCGGTATCATAGCTGTTGTCGTGGTAATCGCTGTTATCATCTGGATTATTTCGCTTTTTCGTGGCAAAGGTTAATTTCATTTTGAGATATTTTTTATATAATTAATTAAACAATTTAATTTTTGATGGGTTGATTATAGTATAAAAACATCTAATCATGGAAAACACACAAGCAACCGTACAAATTTTGAATGATCTGATTCAGATCAACAATGACAGGATTGAAGGCTATCAACGTGCTTCAAAAGATTTGAAAGATGATGACGTTGAATTAAAGTCGATTTTCACAAGGCTTATAGGTCAAAGCCAGGGTTACAAACTTGCTTTGGGTACTGAGGTTAGTGCTTTTGGAAAAGATATTGAAACCGGCACAACTACCAGTGGTAAAATACACAGGGTTTGGCTCGACGTAAAAGCTGCTTTTACCGGACATGATACCCATAACGTATTAGAAGAATGCGAATTTGGTGAAGATGCTATTTTAAAGGCCTATCGCACAGCACTTGAAGATGAAAATTTGCCGGCTTATCTGCGCGAAACTATCAGCCAACAGGAAAGTGAATTGCTTGACGCGCACGATGAGATCAAAGCGCTGCGCGATAGCGTTCACTAAAAGGGTTGTTTTTTATTATTAAGTTAGCAGAAGGGGCGGTATTATAACTGCTCCTTTTCATTTGTAGTAATAAGGATTAGTTTAAGGGTTGCGGAAGGATAGTAATATCCTTAACCTGCCAGCTGTTTTTCTCGGCCCAGTCGCCATCTGTATAGAGCATTTTAACTTCCCATGCCGATTGTTCCATTTTACCATTATCGTTTTCAATTTTTACAGTTGATTGTACCTGGTAGATATTGGCTGTTGTATCAATGACCGACTTAAAGCCTGCGTCAGGGAAAACCGCTTTCTGAGGTTGCTTTAGTTTTTCTTTCACAAAAAGCTTTGCCATAATAAAACTTTCTTTTGCCGTTGGTTTACGATTAAGATGTACGGTGCTGTTCTTGCTTATCCCGAATAATATAATAGTAAATGTTATAGCAAAAATTATAGTAAAAAGGGTAGCGGTACGTATGTGAGGGCGGCGGTGCCAGCCAATGTTTTTGCGCTCATCGGCATTAAGCGTTTTCCATTCTGAATATCTCATGTTTTATTGCTTAACACATTAAGCAATATCAGTTGAAATTGTTTGGCTGGTGTTGAGCAAAAAAAAACGCCCCGGAAAACCAGGGCGCTTTTTAACATAAAAAGTTAAATTACTTTTTAGTAGTGTCTTTTTTAGTAGTGTCAGCAGCAGCTTTAGTAGTGTCTTTTTTAGTAGTATCAGCTTTAGTAGTGTCAGCAGCCATTTTAGAAGTGTCAGCTTTAGTTGAATCAGCAGAAGAAGCTGAAGAAGAACCTTTACAAGCAGCGAAAGAAGCAGCGATAGCTAAAGCTAAAAAGCCTAATTTGAAATTTTTCATGTTTAATTTTTTAAATAAGTGATTTAATAGTTTACACCTTAATACCAGAAATAAAAAAAGGTAACCCATAATTTTGAAAAAAATTACGAGTCACCTTTTTTATTGATGGATAACTAAAAAATCAATAGAAAAAGATTAAAAATGATATTTAACGGCTTTCTATTTTATCAGAAATAATTATTTCTTGGTGGTGTCTTTTTTAGTAGTATCAGCAGCAGTTTTAGTAGTATCTGCAGAAACTTTAGTTGAATCGGTAACAACTTTAGTTGAATCAACTACAGTTTTAGTAGTATCGCCTTCAGTTTTTTTAGCGTCACCGCCACAAGCTGAAAAAGAAGCTGCAAGAACTAAAGCTAAGAAACCTAATTTGAATGAATTTTTCATTTTTTGAAGTTTTAAATGTTAATTTTTTTTGTGATCGTTTGATGATTAATACAAGTTATTGAAAAAGGTAACCCATCAAAATTTAACTAATTGTAAATTCTTGGGATTATTAGTTTAATGCAGGCGTTTTTGCAAGCGGTTTTTTTATTGCAGATTTGCCTGCATAGTTTTTAACATTGGGTTACCTTGTTTACCATACGGTATTAAATATAAACTTTAAGCGGAATGCAATTGTTACAGGGAATGAAATGTAATGCTAATGTTATTAATTTATTTTAGTTTGATTTTTTTTGATAATTAGTGGGTTACAATTTGGCCTAAATAGTATTAAGAGTGAATAAAGACTTAAAAGCTTCGGCTCCAACAGATAGTGAAATAGTTCTTGGGATACTTAATAATTCGGAAATAGTGCTGAAGAAGCTCTACTTAACTTATTTTCCGATGATATTACAGTTGATCATTAACAACAATGGCGATGAGGATGATGCCAAAGACATTTATCAGGAAGCCATTATAGTTCTTTACAATAAAGTTAAAGCAGGTGATTTTGAGCTTAACAGTAAGCTTAAAACCTATATATACTCGGTTTGCAGGCGGCTTTGGCTAAAAAGGTTAAGCCAGATGAACAGGTACGGTGGCGATATCAGGGATTTTGAAGAGCACCTGCCAGTTGAAGAAGAAATAGACAACCATAGTGAGCGGGATATTCAGTTTGGTAAAATGGAGAGTGCGCTCCAGTTATTAGGCGAACCCTGTAAAACCATTATGGAGGACTTTTATATAAAAAACAGATCGATGCAGGAGATCTGCGAGCGGTTTGGCTATACCAATGCGGATAATGCCAAAACCCAAAAGTACAAATGCCTGCAAAGGCTGAAGAAATTGTTTTTTCAGCAAAAATAAGGAGATCAAGAGATGAGTGATAACCAACTTACGGAGTTTATTGAACGGTACCTTGACGGCAGTATGACTGCAGAAGAGCGTGTTCAATTTGAGCTGCTCCGCAAAAACGATGCGGCTGTTGAAAGTAAAGTTACTGAACATATTAAGTTTATTGGCTTACTTAAGCAATATGGCGAACGCCTTGAGCTTGAAAATCGCTTGAACGCTATTCATGCCGAAATTGATGTTCATGCACTGAAAGAAGAAGTGATGATCCACCCGGTATGGATTGTACGTATGTGGCGTAACCATCATTCAAAGATATCTGTAGCAGCCTCGGTGCTGATATTTGCAGTGTTAAGCGTATTGATTGTTACAGGTAAGCTTAATAACGATAAGTCAAAGTATGAGGAACTGATAGGCAAAATCAATTCTATTGATAATAAAGTTAAGCGTATTAATGTTAACGTGGGCAGTCGTACGCCTGTAAGGCCTAAAGCAACTACCCCGCCCGCCAATTTCAGGGGCACTGGTTTTGCACTAACATCAAATGGTTACCTGGCTACAGACTACCATGTGATAAAAAATGCTGATTCAGTTTATGTACAGAATGCAGCGGGGGAATCCTTCCATGCAAAGGTTATTTATACGGAGCCTAAGTATGATCTGGCCATATTACAGATCAATGATCCTTTATTTAAAAATCTTGGCCCTATACCATACAATCTTAAAAGGGCAGAAGGTGATCTGGGAGAAAGCGTATACACACTTGGTTACCCTGCCGATAATATGGTTTATGGAGGAGGTTATCTTGCTTCAGCAGCAAATTATTCGGGCGACACCACCGAATATCAAATCTCTGTGCCTGTAAACCCAGGCAATTCAGGTGGCCCGTTGCTTGATGAGAAAGGAAATGTGATAGGTGTTATTACCGCGCGTCAAACGCAGGTTGCAGGCGCATATTTTGCTAAAAAGTCAACTTACCTGCTAAAAGCGATACAGAACATCCCAACAGATTCATTGTCAAAAACGCTTAATTTGAATACTAAGAACAAATTGGCCGGCTTAAGCCGTACTCAACAAAGCAATAAGCTTAAAAACTATGTTTTTATGGTTAAAGTATATAACCAGTAATCATTAGCCCACTCAATAAAAATTAATATATTAAAATGAGAAGAGACGCCGTGAGGGGTCTCTTTTTTTGTGTGTCTGAACTCGAATTTATGAAATTAAATAATGGACAGAATGTAGGAAAAATTCAATAAATTCCTTTAGTTCAATAAATTCGAGTTCAGACAGCTTACCTGTCAACCTCGCCTAAAACAAAGTCGATTGAGCCTACAATGGCTATCATATCAGCAATCAATACACCTTTGGATAATTCGGGCAATACTGAAAGGTTATTAAAGCTTGGTCCGCGGGATTTTACGCGGGTTGGGATCTCTGATTTGCCGTCTGTCATAAAATAAAAGCCCAGTTCACCTTTGGCGCCTTCGCAGCGTACATAATAATCCTGCGCCTTAGGAATGGTTTTGCGCGGCATTTTAGCACGGGGATCAAAATCGGGCGTGCGCTTCAGCTCTTTTTGCAAACGGTCAAGGCATTGCTCAACAATCTTTAATGATTGTTCAATTTCATCAACACGTACTTTATACCTGTCCCAGCAATCGCCAACTTTACCCATCAGGCCCCGGCCAATTGGGATTTCAAAATCAATCTCAGGATAGGCCGAATAGTTATCAATTCGGCGTAAATCCCATTTCAAACCCGAGGCGCGTAACATGGGGCCCGAGCAGCCGTAGTTTATAGCTACGTCAAGTGGTAAAACACCAACATTGGCTGTACGGGATATAAACACCTGGTTATCGGTAAGCAATTGGTTAAGCTCAACCATTTTGGGCTTAAAATATTCTACAAATTCGCGGCAGCGTTCTTCAAAGCCAACCGGCAGATCGTAAAATAAACCTCCTACCCAAATATAGTTATATAACATGCGCGAGCCCGATGCCCACTCCAGCATGCCCATAATATGTTCCCTATCCCTGAAACACCATAGGAAGGGGGTAAATGCGCCTATATCAATACCATAAGTACCGATGGCTATCAGGTGCGACGCTATACGGTTTAGTTCACAAACCAGCATGCGGATATATTCTACACGTTTAGGGATATCCTTATCAATACCCATCATACGTTCAACCCCCATTACAAAGGCATGGCTGTTATTCATGGAAGCCAGGTAGTCCAGCCTGTCAGTAAAAGGAATGGTTTGCTGATAGGTTAACGACTCGGCATGTTTTTCGAAACAGCGGTGCAGGTAACCAATATGGGGAATAACCTCTTTTACTATTTCACCATCGGTAATGAGTTCAAGACGCAAAACACCATGAGTTGAGGGGTGCTGCGGACCTACATTCAGGATCATATCCTCAACGCTGGCGTCGGCTATCTTTTTATTGTACCTGAGTAGGGCTTCTTCGTATTTAGGGTTTGTAATGACCAATTTTATATGCTGTTAAATTAGTAGCCGTATATAGTATAGTTATACTATAATATAGATATCAAAAATCAGCTTTTTTTTTCAATTATAGGGCTGTTGTAGTAGGGAAATTGCTTTTAAAAAATGGAGGTGAGCGAATAAGAAATTTTTACACTAATTTTCTCAAGTTAATCGAATTACACGAATTTTTAATTTATGCAATTGAAAATTCGTGTAATTCGATTAATTGTGGTAAGCCTGACAAATAATTAGTGCGAGAATTTCTTTTGGCGATTTTTTCAGACGCATCAAATTATTTTAAAGAGCAATCCCCTGTTTGTAGTAGCGGCTAAAGTTGGATAAATTGCTTAAACCTTAAAATAGCAAAATATAGGTTTGTAATAAGCTACTAATCTATCCTGATGCCTTTATAAAACTCTGCGTTCTGATAATCCTTTCTTAAAGGAAAGCCTTCCCAATCGTCGGGCAGCAAAATCCTGCGAAGATCGGGATGACCTTCAAAGTAAATACCCAGCAAGTCGTAGGCTTCACGCTCGTGCCAGTCGGCAGTACGATAAACGGATGTTATGCTTTTAAATTCGGGCAGTTCAGAACTTTCTTTTTCGTGGGGTTTACTTATTTTTAAAGTAAGCTGTGTTTTGTATGGGATAGAAGCCAGGTGATAAACCACACCAAAGCGATTTGATTCGTCGTTATAATGCACTCCGCTCAAGCTCGACAGGAAATCGAAATAAGTTTTTGGATTATTACGTAACTCCATGCATACGGCTGTAATATCATCAGGGTTAATGAGCAGGGCTGGCTGTAAGCCCGATGTTTCTTCGCCGGCAATTACAGTATCACCAAATTTTTCGGTGAGCAGTTGTTTAATATCATCAAAATTCATGGTGCAAGGCGTACTTTTTTCCAGGTTTTTTTATCAGTTTTTTTATACAGGATGCGGTCGTGCATACGGCTTGGCCTTCCCTGCCAAAACTCAACCAATTGTGGGTTTAAGACATATCCGCCCCAATAGGATGGTTTGGGCACTTCCTTATCGGCATATTCAGCTTCGAGTTCATTCCATTTTTGTTCAAGCTGTTCACGGCTTTCAATTTCCTGGCTTTGTGGCGATACTACCGCACCAACCTGGCTGCCTTTAGGGCGCGAGTGAAAATATTTTTCAGATTCTTCCTTGCTTACTTTTTCGATAGTGCCTTCAATACGCACCTGGCGCTCAAGGCCTCCCCAAAAAAATGTAAGTGCACCCTGCGGGTTTTTGGCTATTTCTTTCCCTTTACGGCTTAAGTAGTTGGTGAAAAATATAAAACCACCTGTATGAAAGCCTTTTAAAAGTACAATACGTGCCGAGGGCTTGCCATTTATGGTAGCTGTTGAAAGCGTCATAGCATTGGGTTCGTGCAATTTTGCTTCCAAAGCTTCGTTAAACCATTGTTCAAACTGTTTAATAGGATCGGCTTTGGTGCTATTTTCCGACAGCGTAGATGCGCTATAGTCCTGCCTTAAATTTTGTATTTCCTGCTGATTCATTTCAATGCAAACTTACAAATTAATTAAACCGTATATAATGATGTAAATCATTATTCATAATTGAACATATTTTTACTATGCTTGTTATGTATTTAAACGCTAAACTTTATGCTTAGTCCTATAGCGGCCGCGGCAGGCCATTTACTTATTTCGGAACCATTTATGATGGATCCGAATTTCAGGAGATCCGTAATAATTTTGACAGAATACTCTGAGGACGGAGCTATGGGCTTTATCCTGAACCATCAAAGTGAATATTTATTAGGCGATGTACTGCCCGATGTTTCATACTCCGAAATGCCTGTTTATGAGGGCGGCCCCGTAGCCAAAAACACATTGCATTTTATCCATTGCGCACCTGATAAAATAGAAGGGGGCATTGAAATAGCCGACGGCCTTTACTGGGGCGGCGATTTTGAACAGGTGAAATATTTGGTATCCAATTATCAGTTAAGCACCGAAGAAATTAAGTTTTTTGCCGGTTACTCGGGCTGGACACCTCAGCAGCTTGATGAAGAAATAAAAGAAGACAGCTGGATTGTGACCAACAAGTTTGATATAGAAACATTGTTTACCCTCGATGAACAAAATCTATGGCGACAGGTAGTAATCGGCCTTGGTCAGCGCTATGCCCACATTGCTAATTTTCCTGAAAATCCGGCTTTGAATTAGTGTGAGAGATTAGAGGTTGGAGATTAGTGATTAGACTATAATATTTAGAAATGAGAAAAGGCCGTAGTAAACTATGGCCTTTTCTCATTCAATTTGTATAAGCTTGAGCTAACTAATCTCTAACCTCCAATCTCTAATCACTATCCTCCATTTCCCTTGCCGATTCTTCAACTTTCTTTTTAAGGTTCTCTTTAAAGTCGATGAGGTTCTTTACCAGGTATTCATCTCCGGTTGAAAGGATTTGGGCTGCAAGGATCCCTGCGTTTTTGGCTGCATTTAAAGCTACTGTTGCTACAGGGATACCATTTGGCATTTGTAATATGGATAGGATAGAATCCCAGCCATCGATAGAATTGCTTGATTTTACGGGCACACCGATAACCGGCAGGTGTGTTAATGATGCCACCATACCCGGTAGGTGAGCTGCACCGCCGGCACCGGCGATGATTACTTTTATGCCACGATCAGCAGCGGCACGGGCATAGCTGAACATACGATCAGGCGTACGATGGGCCGATACCACGGTTATTTCATATTCAACGCCTAATTCGGCTAAAACATCAGCAGCATCCTGCATTACATTCAGATCCGATTTGCTGCCCATTATAATGGCGACTTTTGTAGTGTTGTTGTTCATGGTTGATAGTTCATGGTTCATAGATCATGGTTCATGGGAAGATCAGTTAAATGGCATTTTTCAAAGCCGTGATCATCTTTACCAAAACTTCATAATCAGTATATAAATCTTTAAAGTTTTCTTCAGCGATATAGTTTCTTCTTTTTGCAATAAAAAGACAGCTTACCACTTCAATGGCAGATCTTAGAGAATAACCTAAAAAGACCTTAAAAACTGCTTTACTTTGCCCGGTTGATCCTTCTGCTATATTCAGAACAACAGAATCAGCTGCGCGTTTTATCTGTGATGTTAAAATATAAATTTCTTCTTTGGGAAATGTTTTTGTTAGCTGATTTATTTGTTCATCCAAATCCATGGCCTTCTGCCAAATCTGGAGATCTTCAAATCTAAATGCCATTGCTTCTGCTATGAACTATGATCTATGAACCATCAACTAAACTAACTAATTACTTTCAGTGTCTTTTGTACAAATCTTGCCTTTTCTATCGCCTTTTCCCTGTCTGCGTCAACAATAGTAACATGACCCATTTTTCGGAATGGCTTGGTTAGCGCTTTGCCGTAAAGATGGATATATACTCCCGGTACCTTCAATACTTTTTCAATGCCCTGATAAATTGCGGGACCTTCGTAACCGGCTTCGCCTAATACGTTCACCATAATGGCATTGTTAAGGCAGGCGGTATCACCCAAGGGCTGGTTAAATATCGCCCTTAAATGCTGCTCAAATTGTGATACTACGTTGCCTTCAATGGTTTGGTGACCGCTGTTATGAGGACGCGGGGCCAATTCATTAACCAGGATGCGGCCATGCTTATCTAAAAACATTTCAACTGCCAGTAAGCCTACAATTTTAAGGCTGTCGGCAATTTTTTTGGCAATCTGTTCTGCTTTTTGCTGTATGGCGAACGGAAGGGTAGATGGGGCTATCAAAAATTCGACAAGGTTGGCTTTAGGGTTAAATTCCATTTCAACCATTGGGAAAGTGCTGATCTCGCCGTTTTCATTACGGGCAACAATTACTGCAATCTCTTTTTCAAAATCTATCCATTTTTCAATAAGGCTCGGCTCTTTAAAGGCGCCGGCAAGATAACTTTCGTCAATTACTTTATATACGCCTTTGCCATCGTAGCCATCCTTACGCAATTTTTGGATATAAGGGAAAGGGATTAAACTTTGCTGAAGCTGCTGTGGCGATGATATGATCTGGAAGTCGGCAGTTGGGATATCATTTTCCTTGAAAAACTGCTTTTGCAGGCCTTTATCCTGGATCAATCGGATAATACGTGACTGCGGATAAACCGCTACACCTTCTTTTTCCAATTGTTCGAGGGCATCAACATTAACCTTCTCTATTTCGATGGTAAGCAGGTCGACAGTTTTGCCGAAGTTATATACCGTTTCATAATCGCCCAGTGAGCCTACCGTAAACTCATCACAAAGTTTGCGGCAAGGTGCTTCACGGTCGGGATCAAGTATTTTAACAGTAACGTTATAGTTTATGGCTTGCTGTATCAGCATGCGGCCCAGTTGCCCGCCGCCTAAAATACCCAGTTTTAAATCTCCGTAAAATGCTTTCATATTTTGCAACTGCAAGTTTAGCCTAAATCTTTCAAAAAGCCTACAAATGCTTTAAACTACAATGGTTCAACGACGTTTTTTGGTCATCAGGTAATAAAAAACGCTATGCACTATAACAAATGTAATTGCGGTGATAAAGTAAACCGCTTTGTTTTCGGGGCTTAGCTGCAGCCTGAAAGCGGTAATTGTGAACACAATTGATCCTGCATAGTAAAGCACCAGTCGTATCGAGAGATTATTGTAATAAGCCGGGTTTGCTAAAAACAGCATAGGTAATGTCATCACAAAAATGATGATGTTCAAAAAGGCCACACCTTCAGATATAGAAGGCAATATTGCTTTCAGATCTTCACCTACACCTTTGTGCTGAAGTGCGTAATATATACAGCTTGCTACTATAGATATGATTACCGAAAAAAGAAAAGTTTTAAAAAGTTGCCTGGCGAGTGCCTTCATAGTGATATTTATTGATATGGATTACTGCTAATTGTACAGTATGTTATTATGTGCAAAGTAACGCATCGGCGGGCAAAATGCGTTAATCCCAATGTCACAAATTGATAGTACTCATTGAAAGAAGGCCTTAATCTTGCATCTGCTAGTCTTGATTCTATCCGCAAATTTTAATTCTCTTGCCTATCTTTACACCGCTTATGAAAGTATCCGGTTTTACCTTTATCAGAAACGCTGTACGTAACGATTATCCTATTGTTGAGGCTATTACTTCAATATTACCGCTTTGCGATGAGTTTATTGTAGTAGTGGGTAATTCAGATGATGGTACCCGGCAATTGATTGAGGGCATTAACTCGCCGATCATTAAAATTATTGACTCTGTTTGGGACGAGTCATTACGGGAAGGTGGAAGGGTATTTGCAGTGGAGACTGATAAAGCTTTCGCCGCCATATCGCCCGATGCCGACTGGTGCTTTTATATCCAGGGAGATGAAGCGGTACATGAGAAATATCACCCGCTTATCAAAAAGGAAATGCAGGAAGCTTTAAATAAACCCAATATTGAAGGCTTACTGTTTAAGTATTTACACTTTTATGGCTCCTATGATTATTACGGGCATTCAAGACGCTGGTACCGCCGCGAGATCCGTTTGCTGAAAAATATTAAAGGGATTCACTCGTATCGCGATGCTCAAGGGTTCAGGCTTGATGATCGCAAGATAAATGTAAAGCTTATTGATGCTTATATATATCATTACGGCTGGGCCAAGCCTCCGCAGGGCTTAACCCATAAGGTACGTAACTTCAACAAGTTTTATCACGATGAAACCTGGTTTGCTGAACACCTGCCCGAAACTTATGAATTTGATTATGGTAATGCAGATCGCCTGATCCGCTTTACCGGCACACACCCTGCACCTATACAAAAACGCATAGCGGCTACCAACTGGAATATCGATTTCGACTCCAAAAAGCTGAGGGCAGGTATGGATTTCCGCCGAAAGGCACTGCAAAAAATTGAGGACCTTACCGGCTGGCGCGTTGGCGAGTATAGAAATTATAAGATAGTGGAGCGGTAGGTAATTAAACGCTATTCAAAATACAATTATCCTTGCCGCCGCTCGGCTCCTGCCGAGTGGCTAACTATCCCACGGCCTCTGGCCGACGACGTCAGCCTATTGAGGGCATATAGGCCAGAGGCCTGGAAATAACTGACACTCGGCTGGAGCCGAGCGACGGCAAATGGGCAATAACATCAACGAATCAGCGTAATCAAAAAAATCAACGGTCATATGTTTTGCGCAATAACAAAGCCGCTTGCCCAGGCCCATTGAAAATTATAGCCCCCAAGCCATCCGGTAACATCCACGCATTCACCGCCAAAAAATAATCCGGGTACTTTCTTAGCTTCCAGTGTTTTGGATGATAACTCATCGGTAGCCACTCCGCCGCGCATAACTTCGGCCTTGTCATAACCTTTATCGCCTGCAGGTTTTACTTTAAAATCGTGAATGAGTGCGCTGATACTTTCGATTTCAGCTTTAGTCAATGATGCCATGTTTTTCTCGGCCGGGAGTTTATCACTTAAAGCTTCGGCAAACTTGCGGGTATATAAGGATGCTATGTAAGCCAGCAGCATTTTTTTGCCATTGGTTTCTTTTTCCTGTTGAATGAGGTCGGCAATGTTTTGATTGGGGAGAAGATCGATATTAATGGTTTCACCGGGTTTCCAGTAGGAGGAGATCTGTAATATAGCCGGTCCGCTGAGGCCCCAGTGGGTGAAAAGGATGTTTTCTTCAAAACTGGCCTTGTCGTTCCAAACTCTACAGAAAATACTGTTACCTGAAAGTTGCTCATACCAGGGCTGGTCTTTACCGGTAATGGTTAGCGGCACCAGGGCAGGGGCGGTATCGGTAACTTTTAAACCGAAGTTTCGCGCAGTACGCAAACCAAAATCGGTAGCGCCCATTTTGGGGATGGGTAAACCGCCTGCAGCCATTACTACGCCGGTGGCGCTTATATATTCCTGCTTGCCATTTACTTCGGCGCGTACTGTAAACCCATCGTCAGTTTTTTCAACTGCTTTAACCTCGGCATTAACCCAGATTTCCTGTCCAAGATCATCGCAGAGGTTAGTAAAAACTTCAACTACATCCTTTGCTTTATCGCTTACCGGGAAAAGCTGGCCTAATGTTTTTTCCTTGCCGGTAATGCCATAAGTTTCAAAAAAGCTGATGGTGTCATCAACTGTCCACTGCGAAAAGGCTGATTTACAGAAATGTGGGTTTTGAGAAATAAACTGTTGATCGGTAGCATAAAGATTGGTATAGTTACAACGCCCTCCACCGCTGATGAGGATCTTGGCGCCAACGCGGTCGTTTTTTTCAAGCACCAGTACCCGCTTGCCTAAAAAGCCTGCTTGTACGGCACACATGAGGCCGCATGCGCCTCCACCAATTATTATAGCGTCAAAATCTGTTTGTTTTACTAAATTTGTACTCATGACGGATGTTTCGCAAATATCAGAATTTGGAAAGATACTCATCTTTATTATTACGGGGATAATAATGGTGTGCGTGATATTTTTTATCAACAGACTTTTAGCGCCCAATAATCCCAATGCCGAAAAATTAAGTTCGTATGAATGCGGTGAAGAACCTACCGGTAATGCGTGGTTACCCTTTAATCCGCGTTTTTATGTTATAGCACTGGTTTTCTTGCTGTTTGATGTAGAGATGGTTTTTATTTTTCCATGGGCAACAGTGTTTGGCAGTCATGAAATTGCTGCGCAGGATGCGCGCTGGGGTTGGCTTTCGCTTGCCGAAATGTTTGTGTTTTTAGGCATCCTGATAGTAGGATTGATATACGTTTGGCGCAAAGGCGATTTGGATTGGATAAAACCCAAACCTATTGTACCACACACTGATGTGCATATCCCGCCATCATTGTATGAGCAGTTAAACCAGGAGCAGAGCAGGTTTACAGTAAAAGATTTTAATATTGATACGGTAATAACAACTACTGCAGCAACCGCCGCTGCTACTGCCACTCCGTCAACAGAGCCTGCACGTAAGCCTATGTTTAAACCCGCCTTTAAAAAGCCTGCAAATGAATAACGATATAACAAGTGAGAACGGTGGTGTAGTGGTAACCAAAATGAACGACCTGCTTAACTGGGCGCGTTTATCATCATTATGGCCGCTTAGCTTTGGTATAGCCTGCTGCGCCATTGAAATGATGGGCTCTATGGCTTCTACCTATGACCTTGACCGTTTTGGTGTTTTTCCCCGCCCGTCTGCCCGCCAGGCCGATGTGATCATTATTGCAGGTACTGTTACTTTTAAAATGGCCGAACGCATTAAACGCCTGTACGAGCAAATGCCCGAGCCTAAATATGTGATCTCGATGGGGTCATGCTCCAACTGCGGCGGCCCGTACTGGCAGCATGGTTACCACGTTGTAAAAGGCGTTGACCGGGTGATCCCGGTTGACGTATACGTACAGGGCTGCCCGCCACGCCCCGAAGCACTTATTGGTGCTATTTTGGAACTGCAAAAGAAGATTGAAGGGGAGCAGTTGATCAAGGCGTAAATAAGATCAATGATATGTTGGCTGGTTTAAAAACAAAGGTATCAAAGGCCGCATATTAGTGCTGATAGATTTAGCCGGGCAATTGGGCTTAAGTGGAAAAGATTTGGCAATAGCTAAAGACTATCTTGAATATAACGAATTAGGGCTAAGTTTTGATCATGTGATAACCCAGATATATGAATATAATGTTGAGATAAACAAAGCACTCTACTCAATGGTAGTCGATATTGCAAGTGAGTTGAAATTACCCGCTAATGAATACGATTTTTTGATTCTTTTAATAAAACAGGAAGTCTCTTAACCTTAACATCTAACCTTACTTTAATCCTTATGAAAGTCCTGCTCGTTCTCATCATAAGTTTTATCCTTACGGCCGTTATTTCGCGGCTTTTTATTGACGATTGGAATATTATCCTGAGTGGTAACGTTGCCATGATGCTGATGCTTTGGTTTGCATCGTTGGGGCACTTTATGTTTACCAAAGGCATGGTCATGATGATGCCGGGTTTTATTCCATTTAAAGGTGCGTTAGTTCATTTAACCGGTGTAATGGAGATAGTCCTTGGGCCTTTGCTAATTGTTAATGCCACAAGGCACATAGCAGGCATTATTTTACTCATCATGTTTGTAGTGATGCTTCCTGCAAATATCAATGCCACTATCAAGCATGTAAATTTTGAAAAGGCCACTTATGATGGCAGCGGCACCGGCTACCTATGGTTTCGCATTCCTTTGCAATTGTTATTTATAGCCTGGGTATTGTATTTTTCGGTGGGGATTTAATTGCTGATTTTTAAGGATATGCGTTATCTTTAAGCAATTAACCAATTATGAAAAAGATAGCCCAAACCCTGCTGATCGTTCTGATCTGCATTTTATCTGCATTAACGCATGCCCAAACTTCAAGCCCCAAACAACCATTTTTTCCAAAGGGTACTATATTGTACGGAGATATAAACTATGCCGGTGATACTTTAAAAAAGCATCTGCTGGATATTTATCTGCCACCAACGGCAAAAGGTAGCTACCCTGTTATTATCTGGATTCATGGCGGTGCCTGGATGCTGAACGATAAATATGCCGACATGGGCTATATGCAGAAAACCGTTCAGGGCTTTATTGATAATGGGTATGCTGTGGCCTCTATCGATTATCGCTGGAGTACCACTGCGCCATTTCCAGCACAGATCCAGGATTGTAACCAGGCCATTGAGTTTCTGTATCAAAACGCTTCAAAATATAAGCTTAACAGGGATAAGTTTGGGGTGATTGGCTTTTCGGCCGGAGGGCATTTGGCATCGTTATTGACTTTATCCAATAACAATAATGTTAAGGAGTTTTATCCCAACGGAAACAAGCCTCATTTTAAAATCAAGCTCGCGCTTGATTTTTATGGCCCGTCAAATTTCCTGTCGCTAAAAGGCAGCGATGTGAATGATCCTAAAAGCCCGGTTAACCTGCTGCTCGGCGCTTGCCCTATCGACCGGCCCGATCTGGCTAATATAGCAAGTCCGGTCACCTACGTTGATAAAAACGATCCTCCATTTCTCATCGTTCAGGGCGAAAAGGACGAATCGGTCAATTATACGCAATCGGTTTTGCTAAGTTCATACCTTAAACTTGCAGGAGTAAAAAATGAACTTATCATTGTGCCTAATGCACCTCACTACGGGGTAATGTTTGATGCTGAAGATATCAGAAAAAGGGTGTTTTATTTTATGGATAAATATCTGAAGTGATAATCTGATTGCTGGAAGCCAATTGGTTAAAAATGTATTTCATATATAATTTATAGCATCTTAAAAGCTATTTAAATTTGATTGTTTTTAATGTAGAGACGCATAATTGCGTCTCCCGCATGCAATTTCCGACAGGATTAGGAGCCTTTAAATCGGCTTGTCCTCCGGGAGACGCAATTATGCATCTCTACAAAAAACTTTCTGTTCTTTTTTAAACAGCGTTCTAAAAGCATAAATTTAGCCCCTATAATTTCTACCCATGTTAAAAAAAGTAAACCCGAAGAAGAAAAGTAAACTTGTCAATATTCTGTTCGCCGGGTTTATAACGGGTACGCTCGATGGGCTTGCAGCCATGATCCTGAATTATAAAGTAAATCCTGGCGTTATTTTTAAATTTATTGCCAGCGGCGCCTTCGGTCCGGCGGCTTTTGCGGGAGGTGCCGAAATTATCGTAGCTGGCGTAATATTTCATTACGTTATTGCTTTTTCATTTAGTGCGGTATTTTTCCTGCTTTATCCTTTCTTTTATAACGGGTTGCGCAATAAATACTTCGTAGCGGTTATTTACGGTATTGCGGCGTGGCTTATTATGAATTTAGGTGTAGTGCCTTTAAGCAAAATAACCACGAAGCCGGGATATCATATCCCTGTAAGCACCATCCTATCGGGGATGTTAACACTGGTAATTTGTGTAGGCTTACCCGTTGTATTTATTGCCGACAGGGAAAATAAGAAAATCAAATAGCTATTCATATGTCTGAAATGCCTTTGCTAACTACCGATCGTTTGCACTTGCGCGGATTGCTTGATTCCGACACTCCGCAGATTATGGCAATCCGCTCCAATGCCGAAGTGAATAAATATCTTGGGCGTTCCAACGATATTACTATTGATGGAGCACGCTCATTTATTAAAAAGATAGAAGGCATAATAAGCAGGGGCGAGGGTTTTTACTGGGCTATAACGCTAAAAGACGATAACGATCTCATTGGAACCATTTGCTACTGGAACCTTGAGCTGACCGATAAAAAGGCAGAAATTGGGTATGAGCTTTACCCGGACCAACAAGGAAAGGGTTTAATGCAGGAGGCTTTATCAGCGGTGCTTAAGTATGGTTTTGAAACGGCAGGCTTTGAGGTGATAGCTGCCTGTCCGGTCGGGGGAAATGAAAGCTCAGTTAAGCTACTTATAAAAAATGGTTTTTATCTCGCTGGTCATTTCCCTTCCGATAATGGCGAGCATATTTTTCTTGACTATCAGCTAACCAAAGATTCCTGGGTTGCGCGCAGCCATAAATGAAAAACCCGGCTTCATAGGCCGGGTTTTTCATGGATTTAAAATTTAAACAAAGTGTTTTGTGACTAAGGCATCATAACGCCATTAATACCATGTATTACGCCATTGCTTGCTTCTGTATCAAATGCGGTAACCAATACGGCGTTACCCTTCGCATCGGTGATCTGCAGGTTGCTTTTATCATTTACTGACAAATGCAATGTTTGCCCGTCGATAGTTTTCAGGTCGGCTTTACCTTTACCTGCGCCTAAGGCTTTAATGATATCCGTTTTGGTGTATTTACCTGCAACTACGTGATATTTCAATATAGGTGCAAATTTGGCCGGATCTTTCATCAGTGCGTCAAACTGCGGTTTTGGCAATTTGCTAAAAGCTACGTCGTTTGGCGCAAATATGGTGAACGGGCCAGGTGCCTGCAAAGTTGGCTCAAGCTGTGCTGATTTTATTGCAAGTGCCATTGGCGCGTAATTAGTTGAAGTTGCCATCACGCCAACCACATCACCCGATGCAGTAGCTGTTGATGTAGCTGCAGGAGCAGCAGTTGTTTTAGCAGTGTCCTGAGTCTGAGCCATCGCCTGGGTTGAGAAAAATCCGATAGCTAACGAAGCAACGGCTATTAAAACTGACTTTTTCATGTTCATCTTTCTTTCTGTTTTTGTTAGTGAATTAAAATGTAATGAGTAGCCGTTTGTATCGATATTTTTTAATTAAAAGTTATTTATTTGGTTAATTACTATAGTTTAATAACTTTTAATTACGATAAATAGTTTTTGGTTTGTTAATATTTGTGGTTAAACACGTGATGGTCAGGGAAGAAAAAAGAAATTGAGATAGTAGATTTGAGACGTGAGATTTGAGACAAACTGTATCGAGTAAAGTAAATTACACATGTTTATAAACAGAAATGACTACCTGAAAGTATCAGATAGTCATCTATTGGTTTGTCGGTTGATAAAGAGATCTATTGTCTTGCTTTTTGCAGCTCATCAAATTTAGCGATGAGCTTATCAATGCTCTTAAGGTTAAATTTATGCTCGTGGATCTGATCAACCAGGTCCGGTTCATCGCCCATGATGTCACTCATGATATCTTCAAAGTTTTCGTCAGTAAGGCGTTTCATGCCGGCGGTGGTTTCGCCATAATAGTATGTTGTTTTTGAGCTGCCACCCCGGCCACCGCCGCCGCCAAGGTTAATACCTATGCCGCCTCCAATTCCACCGCCATAACCCCCGGTGCCGTATCCTGCAGCTATCCCGGGTGTAATGCCGAAGCCGCTGCCACCGCCACCTTTGCCTCCTTTAGCCATGTATAATCTCACGGGCTCATCAAGTACCACTTTCACAAAGTCGGTCTCTTCTTTGGTCCATGATTCGTTTGCCGGAGCGTGTGCCACAACAAAACTATCCTGTCCAACAACAAATGATCTTAAATCGCTGGCGCTTAATTTATAGGGATTAGTTTTTTCATTGTCCTTAAATTCAATAAAACCTTCACCTTTTATCGGCCCTTTTCCTGAAGGATTGGTGCGGATCAGCCCGGTTTCGCGGTTGCCCTTTATATCGGTAAAGCTACCTTGTTGCCATTTTTGCGATTTTGCTGATACAAAACACAGCATGAAAAATAAAATGATTAAAATTGAGCGCATAACATGTTCAGAATACTGATACAAAGAACGCAAATTTTATAAATTTAATATGACGACTGTTGATTTACGAAGCGATACAGTAACCAAGCCAACGCCCGGCATGCTCGAAGCTATGTGGAGCGCCAAAGTAGGGGATGATGTTTTTGGCGAGGACGAAACCATAAACGCCCTTGAAGCTAAAGCCGCCGCCATGTTTGGTATGGAAGCGGCTATATTTTGCCCTTCGGGCACCATGACCAACCAGATAGCTATCAAATGTTTTACACAACCGCTTGATGAACTCATTGCCGATCAAACAGCGCACGTTTATCGGTATGAGGGTGGGGGGATAGCCTTTAACTCCGGGGTTTCAACCCGGCTATTAGAGGGTTACCGCGGGATCCTTACGTCCGAAATGATAGAGCCCGAGATCAATGCCGAAAATATCCATTATCCGCATACCAGCTTGGTAGTTTTGGAAAATACCGTTAACAAAGGTGGTGGTAGTTGTTATACGCTCGAAAATATCAACCCTATAGCCAGTCTGTGCCGGGAGAAAGGTTTAAAACTTCACCTCGATGGTGCACGCATCTTTAATGCGCTCACCCACACCGGTGATGCTGCGGTTGAATATGGAAAGTATTTTAATGGTATCTCGGTCTGCCTGTCAAAAGGATTAGGCGCACCCGTAGGCTCGGTTTTATTAGCTGATAAAGAAACCATCAAATATGCACGCCGCATTCGCAAAGTATTAGGTGGTGGTATGCGCCAGGCCGGCTTTTTGGCTGCCGCGGGGATCTACGCGCTTGACCATCATGTTGAACGACTGAAGATAGACCACGCCCATGCCCGTATTTTAGGTGAGGAGTTGGGCCGTTTGCCATGGGTAGGTAATGTGGTCCCGGTTGAAACTAATATCGTGTTGTTTGATACGGTTGAACCGGCTGCCGCTGTACTTGCTAAACTTGCTGAAAAGGGTATTAAAGCAAGTGATACAGGTAAAAACCGAATCCGCTTTGTAACACATCTTGATGTACACGCCGAGCAGGTGGAGTATACGATAGAGACATTGAAGGGATTAACGTTGAGCCTGGACCAAAATATTCAGAGATGATTTTGGCCCAGGCTATTTATTTTTCGTGATGCTAAAACGATTATGCTTATATTTGAGTATCGTTAATTAAAACCTTTTATTATGGGTAAGTTTTTTAATGAGATACTTGACCATCACAAGGATTTCATCGCCCATCAAAAAATATTTTTTGTGGCAACAGCTCCGTTGAGTTCCGGTGGGCATGTAAACCTTTCACCAAAAGATAATGCCAGTTTCAGGATTATTTCCAATAACCGGGTAGCTTATATGGATATTATTGGCAGTGGTAATGAAACTGCCGCCCACCTGCTCGAAAACCAACGCATAACTTTTATGTTTTGCGCTTTTGACGGACCTCCAAACATTCTGCGCTTATATGGTAAAGGTTACAGTATTTTACCCGATAGTAGTAATGATGAGTGGAATGAGTTGTCGTCACATTTTAAGATCCATATGGCAACCCGGCAAATAATAGTGGGAGATATTGACATGGTGCAAACTTCATGTGGTTTCAGCGTACCACTTTATGAGTATTTAGGCGAGCGTGATTATGCTATGAAATGGGCCGAAAAGAAAGGCGAGCAGGGGCTGGCCGATTATAAACAAGAAAAAAACAGGGTTAGTTTGGATGGTTTGCCAACGCCATTGTATTGATTCTCTTTTATTTAATACATACTTAATAGTTAAATAATTATTGGGAATAGGAGCCCGTTGTATTTTTATTAAAACATTCCGATTTCTTTATAGTTATATGTTGATTTCATCGATATAATTATTAATGCTGCAAATACTGCGATTTTTATAATATTTGCAGCAACCATACATTAGCCTATGTTTGAATTTACTCAATCAAATGAGAAAGAACTGCTTTTGCAAGTAGCTCAGGGTAATGAGTTTGCTTTCCGGCAGTTGTTTTCAGCTTACCATCAGCGTTTAGGCGTTCATATTTTGCGTATAACCCATTCTGTTGAATTGGCCGAGGAGATTGTGCAGGACGTTTTCATGAAGATTTGGATGACCCGCGAAACACTAACCGGGGTTGATAATTTCAAGGCTTACCTGTTTGTAATTTCAAAAAACCACGCTCTAAACTGTTTGCGAAAGGTCGCCCGTGAGCAAATACAGCTAAAAAAGTTAGAAGAAACCCGCATTGTACCTTTTAACGCCGAAGTGCAGGTAACAGACCAGTATTATAATTTGATTGACGAGGCCATCGATCAGCTGCCTCCCCAGCAGCAAAAGGTTTACCTCATGAGCAGGCATAACCGTTTAAAGTATCACGAAATTGCCGACGAGTTGGAGCTATCCCGCGAAACTGTTAAAAAATACCTGCAAATTGCTACTACTTCAATCAAAGACTATGTGCATGAGCATATGGAGGTTATAGCATTGGTAATGGCATTAATTCACTTTTTTTATT
Source organism: Mucilaginibacter sp. Mucisp86 (assembly GCF_047324315.1). Taxonomy (NCBI): domain Bacteria; kingdom Pseudomonadati; phylum Bacteroidota; class Sphingobacteriia; order Sphingobacteriales; family Sphingobacteriaceae; genus Mucilaginibacter; species Mucilaginibacter sp. Mucisp86. The sequence goes on along the minus strand of NZ_CP168503.1, from coordinate 103,890 downwards.
TTTTTTAAAAAGTAATACCCCCTTTTTTAATCTATCAGGTGTCATGTATATGAGATCTGCCCCAACTCACTGTAGCCAATTATACAGTTATACCGAAAAACATTTACTATGAGCGAACTTTACGCCCGGCTTGATTATTTGTTTAATACTTATTATAACGGCACCGCAACGCAGGCCGAGCGTGATGAACTATTTGAAATCATCAACTCATCGGCAACTGATGCGGAGCTTGCTTCGGTTATACAACAAGCCTGGGATAAACTTGATGATCAGGGGCCTCTTTTTGACAGGGCGAAAAGTGAGGATATGCTCAACCAGATCTTACGGGAGAATATCGAACAAGCCGATCCTCTGCCTGTGAAGAAGAATAATTTGCACTGGAGAAGGTTGGGTGTTGCCGCTTCGCTTTTATTTATTGTTGGCTTTGGCGCCTACATGTACAGCAATCAAAAAAAACAGGTTGTCACAAAAAAGACCATTGCCAAAACTCATCTTAAGAATGATGCTTTACCGGGTAGCAACAAAGCTGTTTTAACTCTGGCCAATGGCAAAAACATCACACTTGATAGTGCACAAAATGGTTTGCTGGCACAGCAGGGAACTACCAGGATCAATAAAACCCGTAACGGCCAGCTGGTTTATGAAGCTGGTACTAATGCTGATGCTCCGGTTATAAACACTATTTCAACTCCGCGTGGCGGCCAATATCAGCTGGTTTTGCCGGATGGGAGCAAGGTTTGTCTGAATTCGGCATCATCATTAAGTTTTCCAACCCGGTTTACGGGCAAAACGCGTGAGGTCACCATCACCGGCGAAGCTTACTTTGAGGTTAGTAAAAACCCGCAGATGCCTTTCAGGGTTAAATCTGACAACACAATAGTGGAGGTTTTAGGTACGCATTTCAATATAATGGCTTATAATGACGAAGCCGAAATGAAAACTACCTTATTAGAAGGTTCGGTGAAAATAACTAACGGTACTGCAAGCGGCATTTTAAAGCCGGGACAGCAGGCTTTACTCAATAAAGCGGGCAGACTGAAAGTACTTAACGATGTTGATGTAGATGATGAAATAGCCTGGAAAGACGGAATATTTCAATTCAGGGATGCGGGGATAGATGCCATTATGAGGCAGGCTGCCCGTTGGTATGATGTTGAGGTGGCCTATGAAGGCAAAATACCGCAGCGCGAATTTACAGGAAGGATCTCCCGAAATGTAAAAGCATCCGAATTAATGAACATGCTTGGTTATGCCGGGGTGAAATTTAAAATTGAAGATAAGCGCATTACCATACAACAATAGCATAATTATTATACCTACTATATTAAGCAACCAATTGTTAACAATTTAAACAACCCTATGATGGAAGAAATACCTAAGATCATTTAGCCCGACCCCCCTTGGGCCCAAGATGGTAAAACGGTTTATCATGTGTTTGAACATGTGTATTGAACCCCAAAATCAGCATATAAAAAAACCGGGAAGTATTCGCAGTACTTTCCCGGCCTAAATATCTGGGTCCCAAAAATCTACAATCGACGAATTGAAAGTTAATGTTTAACCCAAACTCTACAAACTTATGAATTTTAATTCTAAGGCCACGCCTTTGGCATGGCCTCAATTACGCAAATTTATATTGGCCATGAAGCTAACTGCCTTTATTATAATTGCGGCCCTTACCAATGTGAGTGCCAAAAGTTATAGCCAGATAGTTACTTTGCACCAAAAAAACACTACCGTTGAAAAAGTACTCCGTTCAATTGAAAAGCAAACAGGCTATCATTTCATGTATGATAAACAGGATGTATCAAAAGCCGGAGCTATCAACATTGAAGTTGCAAATGTATCTATAGAAAATGCACTTGATCAGTGCTTTAAAGATCAGCCTCTTACCTACAAAATCTTTGACCAAACCATTGTTGTAAAAAAGAAGGATGAGCCTGTTGTATCGCAGGTAGCTGTTGCCCCAATTAAAGTAACAGGTACGGTAAGCGACGCCAAAGGTCCGCTTCCGGGTGTTACTGTTAGGGTAAAGGGTTCCAATGTTGGTTTGCAAACCGATATTAACGGTAAATACACCATTAATGCACCCGATGGTAACGGTACACTGATTTTTACATTTATTGGTTATACAACCAAAGAAGTACCTATCGGCGGCAGAAGCCAGATCGACGTTGTTTTGACAGAAGAGCCAAAAGCGCTGAGCGAAGTGGTTGTAGTTGGTTACGGTACCGCTAAAAAGGTTGACCTTACCGGTTCGGTGGGCAGCGTAGGTGCAAAGCAACTGCAGGAGCGCCCGCAAACCAATCTGGAGCAGGAATTGTCAGGTAAAATTGCCGGTGTAAACGTATCAAGTAACTCTGGTGCACCAGGTGGCGCAACCAAAATCAGGATCCGTGGTTACAGTTCTATCAATACCAATACCGATCCATTGTATGTTGTGGATGGTGTAGTTTGGACTGAAGGCGGTAACGCTATTAATCCTAATGACATCGAAACTATCGACGTACTGAAAGATGCATCATCAACCGCTATTTATGGTACACGCGGTGCAAACGGTGTAATTTTGGTTACTACTAAAAGAGGTAAAAAAGGCGGTACTATTTCGTATGATGCCTATATGGCAGTAAACCATATGTTTAAGGAAATACCTGTGCTTAACTCAAAAGAGTTTATGCAGATTGAGGATGTTTCTTACGCTAATATCAAAAAATACGACCCTACCGGCTGGGCTGCAGGCGACTATACCGACCGCAATCCTGTAACACAAAGAACAGCCCTCATCGGTAAACTGTTCGACCAAAATCTGAACCCGTTGTATGATGTTGACTGGCAAAAAGCTACAACCCGTACTTCAGTAAGCCAAAACCATAACGTTTCGTTTACCGGTGGTGCCGAAAATGTCAACTATGGTTTATTCCTGAACTACGCCGATGATGAAGGTATTATCCTTAACAGCTACCTGAAACGTTACAATGTGCGTTTAACAGTTGATAACCAGATTAAGCCATGGGTTAAAGTTGGCGCTACGTTAAACTATAACTACCAGGATGGCCGCAACCAGGATCAGGGTACAGGCGGTAACAATATCCCGCGTATGTTGATTGAGATGGTGCCTTTTATTCCTGTAAGATATCCTGACGGAACCTATGGCAAACGTACCGATTATCCAAACCTTGAAGGCGGTGATAACCCGGTAGCCCAGGCCAATGAAATTCAGTCGCTTACCCGTAACCGTATATTCAGTGGTAATGGTTATTTGAACTTAAACCTGTTGCCAGGTCTTGAATTCCGCAGTGTTTTAGGTGTAACCACATCTGCCAATTATAATCCTGCTTCCCAAAGCGGGCTTGTTGGTGGCCCTGTTGCCGGTCAAAGCTACAGCTCGGCTTCAATAGAAGAATTTAACAGAACGTTTTGGCAATGGCAAAACTACTTTACCTATAACAAAACCTTTAATAAGGTACATAATGTAAACTTTGTTGTAGGTGCCGAGCGTCAAAACTATCAGCAGCTGCGGTTAAAAGGATCAACCGGTACATTATCTGACAATTTTTATCAGTATTACAACTTATCTGCCGGTATTGTACCTAACAAGCCGGAGTCTGACTACGATGCATGGCAAATGCAGTCATTTTTCGGCAGGTTGAATTATAACTATAACGAAAAATACCTGTTAACGTTAACCGGTCGTGAAGACGGTTCATCACGTTTTGGTACTAATAAAAAATATGGTTTCTTCCCATCTGCGGCGTTTGCATGGCGAGCATCGCAGGAGGATTTCTTAAAAGATAATAAAACTATATCGGATCTGAAATTCAGGTTGAGCTATGGTTTAACCGGTAACTCCGAAATTGGCGAATACCGTTCACTGGCAAACATCAATACTGTTGGCTATGCTTTCGGCGGTAACAGCGCAGTAGGTACTACCCAAACTTCTATCGGTAACGAGGATTTGCAATGGGAAAAAACTGCTGAGTATGATTTAGGCTTTTCATTAGGCTTGTTCAACAACCGCTTAAACATTGAAGCTGATGCTTACCTGAAAAAAACCAAAGCGTTATTATTAAATGCACCGCTACCGGAAACAAGTGGTTTTCAAACGGTATATAAGAATATAGGCCGTTTACAAAACAAAGGTCTGGAGTTTACGATCAATGCTACTCCGATAAAAACTCAGGACTTTACCTGGAACTCAACATTTAATATTTCTTTCTTAAAAAACAAGATCCTTCAGTTAGGTGCATCTAATGATGATATTTTCCTTGCCCCAACCTTCCTGTCGCAATTTAACCTGATGCGTGTTGGCTTGCCGGCCGGTAGCTTCTATGGTTACAAAGTGCTTGGAACCTGGGGTACCGCTGAAGCCGCTGAAGCTGCTAAATATGGCTTGTTACCAGGCGACCTGAAAATACAGGATACTAATGGCGACGGCAAAGTTAGCGCTGCCGATAAAGTGGTTTTGGGTAAATCAATACCTGATGGCTACGGTACTTTCAGCAACAACTTCCGTTACAAAAACATCGACTTAGGTGTTGACCTGCAGTTTAACTACGGTAACCAGATCATGAACCTTACCCGTCACTCTGGTCAGGACCGTACAGGTCAGGCTAACAGCTACGCAACTGTACTTAACGCCTGGACACCAACTAACCAAAACACCAGCATCGCCGAAAGCAGACCTGCGTACGTGCGTTATCAAACCGAGATCTATTCAACCAAAGTTGAGAGCGGTAATTTTATCCGTGGCAGGGCAGTAACACTTGGCTATACCTTTAATGACAATATTCTTAAAAAGTTAAAGTTGAGCCGCTTAAGGGTTTATGCACAGGCGCAAAACTTGTTCCTGATAACCAAATACACCGGTTACGATCCAGAGGTATCAACCTACAACGGCTCAAGCAACTTTACACAGGGTATCCAGTTTTACGATTATCCAAAACCACGTACTTTCCTGTTAGGTGTTAATGTTAGTCTTTAATTTAAAAAATGTTAAAATATCATATTATGAAATTTAACTTAAAAAAATACCGGGTAGGTGGTCTTTTACTTATCCTTGCTGCTACTACCGGCAGTGGCTGCAAAAAATATCTTGATGAAAAAGATAAGAGTAACTTTGTTAAGAGTAATTATTTTGCCAGCTCAAATCAGGCTCAAACCTTTGTAAATGGTTTATATAACGTAATGTATTTTTTCCAGAACGGAGATGCTTATGGTGAAAGCCCTTTTATTACGTTGGAGCTATTTGCCGGCCACGCTACTTCGTTAGGACAAAGCGTGAACAACGGTAACGTGATCCACCAGCGTACAGACGCGGTTAACCCAGGTTTTGAAACTGTATGGTACAACTGCTATAAAGGCATTGCCAACTCTAATCTTGCTATTGAAAATATCCCCGGCATATCACCTATGGATGACGGGTTAAAAAAGAAGCTGATAGGTGAGGCTTACTTTTTTAGGGCATTTTATTACTATCACCTGGTTAGGCTGTATGGCGATGTTCCTTTGATAACTAAAAGCCAAAGTGTAAGCAGCCCTGATTTGTATCCTTCACGCACACCTGTAGCCGATGTTTATAAACAAATCATTGCCGATTTGCAGGCAGCTGAAGCATCCGGTATGCCAAATACTGATGCAACCGGCCGTGTTTCATTGGGTGCGGTGAAAACTTTACTGGCCAGCGTTTACTTAACAACTGCAGGTTTCCCGCTTAAGCAAACTGAAAACTATGCTAAAGCAGCATCTGAAATTCAACCTGTTTTGGGTTGGTATTCATTGTTTACCGATTATGCTTACCTGCATGATAATGCTCATAAAAATCAACAGGAATTAATATTCCAGATCAATTACCTGGTAGGTACTCAAACCAATGCTATACCTCAGTTAACTATTCCTTTCAACCTGTTGGTTGGTGCATATGGTGACCACCTGGGTGCTATGATCCCAACCAACCAATTTGTAGCAAGCTATGAATCGGGTGATCTTCGTACACAGGAGCGTCAGTTTTATTTCTCAAGCTATCCGCAGTACGGTAACCCGAGCAACATCATCCAATTTGGTGAGCATGCACTTTACAAATATTTCCATGTTGAAAGTGCTGCACAAAGCGGTAACAGTGATGAGAACTGGACTTTATTGCGTTTACCGGAAGCTCAGTTAATTTATGCTGAAGCTTCAAATGAAGTAAATGGTCCAACTGCCGATGCTTATGCGGCGGTTAACGCTATCCGTGCACGTGCCAAACTGGCCCCGTTAAGCAATTTAACTAAAGATACCTTTCGCGAGGCCATCTGGAGGGAGCGTTATCATGAGCTTGCTTATGAAAACAAAGCGTACTTTGATATGCAGCGTACCCACATGGCTTACCTGCCTCAGTCAAATACCTTTGCCGATCCTACAGCTTCACAAACTGAACAGGGGGTAACCTTTAAAACACAATACTACCTGTGGCCTATACCGCAGCGTGAAATCAGCACTAACAGTAAATTGACCCAAAATCCGGGTTGGTAATTGTATATTGCAAATAATACACATAAAAGACTGGCCATATCAAGCCAGTCTTTTATATTTACGGCTGGTAAAACGTTTCACCAAAAAACAAAACATTAGACAATGAAAAAAGCCCTGGTACTTATCACATCCGTGTTGCTGGCCTCGGGTACTTTTGCTCAGCAGGTTAATAAAGTTACCGACCCTGTTGAATACATCAATCCGTTGATGGGTACCGATTCACACTACGACCTTTCAAATGGTAACACTTATCCCGCCATCGCCCTGCCATGGGGCATGAACTTCTGGACACCGCAAACAGGTGTTATGGGAGATGGATGGGCATACACCTACGATGCGCACAAGATCCGCGGATTTAAACAAACCCACCAGCCATCACCATGGATGAACGACTATGGGCAGTTTGCCATTATGCCGGTTACCAAACACGCTGTGGTAGGCCAAAATAAAAGGGCCAGCTGGTTCTCGCACAAGGCCGAAACCGCTAAACCTTACTATTACAGCGTTTACCTGGCCGATCACGACGTAACTACCGAAATTACGCCTACCGAGCGTTCGGCTCAATTCAGGTTTACTTATCCTCAAACTGATAGCTCGTTTATTGTGATCGATGCGCTGAATAAAGGCTCATATGTAAAAATCATGCCCGATCAAAAGAAGATCGTAGGCTACTCTACTAAATACGGGCGTGGACCGCTTAAAAACTTTAAAAACTACTTTGTTATTTATGTAGATAAACCGATCACTTATGCACATACTTTCAGCGATACCACACAGGCTGATGGCCTTGAGCTGAAAGCTGAGCATGCGAGCGCTTTAGTTGGTTTTAAAACTACGCAAGGCGAAAAAGTTCATCTGCGTGTGGCATCGTCATTCATCAGCATTGAACAGGCTGAGCTTAACCTGGAGCGCGAGCAGGGTAAGGATAGTTTTGATGTAACCTGCCAAAAAGCAAAAGCCGTTTGGAACAAAACCCTGAACCATTTGCAGGTTGAAGGAGGCTCGGTTGATCAGATGCGTACTTTTTACTCATGCTTTTACCGCATGGTGTTCTTCCCGAACAAATTGTACGAAATAGACAAAGACAATAAGATTGTACATTACAGCGCATCTACTGGTAAAGTGTTCCCGGGTTATAAATTTGCCGGCACCGGTTTCTGGGATACCTTCAGGGCTTTATATCCTTTCCTGAACCTCGTTTATCCGTCTATCAATAAAGAAATGCAGGAAGGGCTCATCAATGACTATAAAGAGGGTGGCTGGTTGCCTGAATGGTCAAGCCCGGGTTATTCGGCGGTGATGATCGGTAATAACTCAGCTTCTGTTGTTTCTGAAGCTTATTTAAAAGGTTTGCGTGGATACGATATCAATACTTTATGGGACGCACTGGTACATGGTGCCAACAATGCTGGTCCGCAGGCTACAGGCAGGCAGGGTGTAGAGTACTATAACAAATTAGGGTATGTGCCTTATGATGTTAAGATCAACGAGAATGCGGCCCGTACATTGGAGTATGCTTACGACGATTTTGCTATCTATAAATTAGGTAAAGCGCTTGGCAAGCCAGAGTCAGAGATAGGCATTTACAAAACAAGGGCCATGAACTATAAAAACCTGTTTGACCCGGAAACCAAATTGATGCGTGGTAAAAACCAGGATGGTACGTTTGAAAAACCATTCAGTCCGTTTAAATGGGGTGATGCCTTTACCGAAGGTAATAGCTGGCATTACAGCTGGAGCGTATTTCAGGATATGCAGGGTTTGATTGATTTGATGGGCGGTCGTCAGAAGTTTATTACCAAACTTGATTCGGTGTTCAGCATGCCGCCGGTATTTGATGATAGCTACTACGGCGAAACCATTCACGAGATCCGCGAAATGCAGATCATGAACATGGGGCAGTATGCGCATGGCAACCAGCCTATCCAGCATATGATATATTTGTACAACTATGCAGGCGAGCCATGGAAAACCCAATTCCACGTGCGTGATGCTATGGAAAAACTTTACAAAGCTACCCCTGATGGTTACTGCGGAGATGAGGATAATGGCCAGACATCTGCCTGGTACGTGTTCTCGGCTATGGGCTTTTACCCGGTAACCCCGGCCAGCGACCAATACGTGTTAGGTACACCGCTGTTTAAGAAAATTACGCTAAATCTCGATAATGGTAAAAAAGTTGTGATCAACGCAGTCAATAACAGCCCTGCTAATAAATATATCAACACATTAAATGTTAACGGCAAACCATATGATTTAACCTGGTTAAGCCACTCAGAGCTAAAAAAGGGCGCTGTGCTTAACTTTAATATGGCACCTCAGCCCAATAAAGCAAGAGGTGTTAAGGTTAGCGATGTTCCGTATTCGTTGAGTACGGAGTAACCCCCTAACCCCCTGAAGGGGGAACAATGGTGGATATTTTTACAGCAAGGCGAGGTGAAAACCTCGCCTTGCTGTTTTATACACAACTGCCGCGGGCTTTCAGCCCGTGGTGAACCAACGTGTCAGCTTTCAGCTGACGTAAAGCAAAATCCGAAATCGAAAATCCCAATTCCGAAATCAAGAATCAATGCCATTCTTCCCGGTACACAAACTTGGGCATTTGCCAGTTGTATTTGATCGACAGCAAACGCAGCGTTAGACCAATAACGCAGGCTATTACTATAGATATCCCAGCGGGCGCACCTAAATGTTCAATCCCTAAATAAAATGCCCCGGTAACAATGGATGCACTTGCATAAACTTCTTTACGAAACAACAACGGTACCTCATTACATAATACATCGCGCAGTACGCCGCCGGCACAGCCGGTTATCATGCCGCTTAGCAAAATAATAAGTGCGGGAAGGTCAATCTGTTCCGCTATTTGGCAGCCAATAATGGTAAATACCACTAAACCGAGGGCATCCAGGTAAAGGAACAACGTTTTCATTTTGGTCATGATGCGGGCGATGACAGCGGCTAATATGGCTGCCCCGGCTGTAATCACCAAATACTCGGGATGTTCAACCCAGCTCATGGGGTAGTGATTAAATAATATGTTGCGAACAGTGCCGCCACCTAATGCTGTTACCCAGGCTATAATACAAACGCCAACCCAATCCATATCTCTTCGTCCTGCAGAAAGGGCAGCCGTCATGGCTTCGGCGATGATAGCTATAATATAAAGGATGTGAAGCATATCGGTAATATTAAGTGAATAATCTATCAGGATTCCCCCTTTAGGGGGCAGGGGGTAACCAGTCTCTTCCTTCCGTAAACCGGGCTACTAACATTGCTGCAACAGTATCTCCGGTGGCGTTTAATAAGGTTGCCATTGGGTCAACCAGGGTGCCAATGATAATAGCCGGAGGAAGCGCTTCAGGCGGGAAACCATAGGCGGAAATAAAAAGTAACTCGCCTATGTAACCGCCGTTGGGTATGCCGCCTTCAACAAGGCTCACCAAAACGGTCATGGCAAGTGCTATGATTATAGTTTCGGCATTATTAAAACTTTTACCGAATAGCGCGAACACCACCGCCATTTTTACTATAGATGAGATGCTTGAACCATCTTTATGCAAAGTACCCCCAAGCGGAATAGTGATATTGGCAATAGCATCGGAAATCCCCATTTTTTTAGCGGCATCTAAATTTGCCGGTATAGTGGCTATACTGCTGCAGGTGCCCACAGCCGTTGCTGATGGTACGATATTATTTTTCCAATAGCGCTTAACTGCGCTAACTCCGCCTGCAATAAATGCATAAAGACTAAACAAAGCCAGGTAATAAAAAGCGCCGACACCATAATACAAAGCCATAGAGCGCGCATAACCTCCAAATAATTGCGGGCCAAACACGCCAACCTGGTATGCAAAATAAGCGCCCAATCCAATTGGCCCTATTTTCATGATGAGGCTAAAAATATTCTTGAAAACCTCGTTACCGCTATGCAAAAAGCCGGCAAAAGCTTTGCCTTTTTCACCTGCATGCAGTGTGGCAAAACCGGTAATCACTGCAAAAATGATCATGGCGAGCATGCTTTTACGGGATAATAGCTGGTAAAACTCGCCGGTGGTGAACAAAGCTGTGAGTTGATCGCCGAAGGGCTTTTTGGTGATAGCCTCGGTGATAGGACTGGCTACCAGGTGCTGATGAATTGGGAAGATCCAGATGGCTATAATGGTAACTACAGCAGCAATCACAACAGTTGACACAAATACCAGCGAGGTAACGCCAAGTAATTTCCCCAGTTTTTGCGAGCCATCCAGCGCGGCAATGGCCGAAGCTATGGCAAAGAAAACCAGCGGCACAACAGCCGTGAACAGCAGGTTTAGGAAAATATCACCGATGGGCTTAATTATTTCCACCTTACTACCTAAAACAGCTCCGGCAATGCTGCCAATGATGATACCTGTTATTAATAGGATGATGCCTTTGTAGTTTTTAAACCAGCTGTTCATTGTGCTAAGATAATTGTTTAGGTTTTGTTTTTAATGTAGAGGTACATGATTGTGCCAGTTGAATCCATATCTATTTTGAATTTGACATGTTTGTGGAAATGTAATCTCTTTGTTCTTGATAAAAAAAGGGCAATCATCATTATCGATATAGGAGACTCCGATGGAGTCGTAAAATAGACAGAATCTAAATGGCTCCATAGGAGCCTCCTATCTTAAATAAGATTTTTCCCGATCATCGCATCCCTCCTAAATTTATATATTAGCGCCTATTATAAATACTGAATGCAAGTAGAACAAGCCGGGGACTTTATCCTCGACAAAATAAAAAACGAACTCCCCGAACATTTTCATTACCATAATGCCGATCATGCCCTTGATGTTTATACCGCGGCAAAACAAATTGCGGCGGGTGAGGAGGTAAGCGGGCACGAATTACAGCTATTGCTCACTGCAGCTTATTATCATGATTCGGGTTTTTTATTTGGGCAAGCCAATCATGAGGAAAGCTCATGCAAAAACGCACGAGAATATCTACCTCAATTTGGTTATACTACTGATGAAATTGAGCAGGTTTGCGATATTATTATGGCAACCAAAATGCCGCAAAGCCCTCATAATCATTTAGGGCAGATAATTTGTGATGCCGATTTAGATTATTTGGGCCGAAATGATTTTTTTATCCTCAGTAAAAGGTTATTTTCGGAACTTGTAATTACAGATCACCTTGAATCGGAATTGGAGTGGGACAGGCAGCAGGTGAAATTCCTGCAGAGCCATCACTACTTCACCCAAACTGCGCTCAGGCTCAGGGCTGAATGTAAGAACGAACACTTAACAGCTATCACACAACGACTATAAAATACTGCTATTAATGACACAGCCGGGTTTAAAAATTGAAGAAGTTATCAAAGATGTAGTAACAGTTATCATTGGTATTTTATTCTGCGGTTTCGCTTTAAAAGGTTTTTTGGTACCCAATAGTTTCTTTGACGGCGGGGTAACCGGCATCTCATTGTTAATTCATGAGCTTTATCATTTCAATATAGCCTATGTAATTATCATAGCCAATATCCCTTTTATTATCATGGGCATGTTCCAGGTTAATAAATCATTTGCATTAAAAACGTTTGCATGTGTAATTGGACTTGGCCTGTGTTTGCAATTTATAGAATACCCGGTTATAACCCAGGATAAACTATTGGTGTCTATTTTTGGTGGCGTGTTTATGGGCCTGGGTGTAGGGCTGTCCATTCGTGGCGGTTGCGCACTGGATGGTATAGAGATATTGGCTTTATATACGCTGAAACGCAGCAGTTTCACCATTAGCGAGATCATTTTAGGTATCAACATTATCATCTTCCTGATAGCAGCTGTTGAATTGGGTTTGCCTACAGCATTGTACTCCATTTTAACCTATTACACAGCATCGCGCACCATCACTTTTGTTATTGACGGTTTGGAAGAATACACGGCGGTAAATATCATCTCTGGTCAAAGTGAGATCATTAAAGAACGACTTGTGATGGAACTTGGTCGTGGGATCACGATTTACAAAGGTGAGCGTGGCTTTATGAAGGAGAGTTTTGATGTTCACCAACCGGTAGATATCATCTTCACTGTGGTAACCCGTTTAGAAGTACGCAGGTTAAAAAACCTGGTTCATAGCATCGATCCTAAAGCTTTCGTATTTACTAATAGTATTAAAGAAGCTGCCGGCGGGGTGTTGAAGAAAAAGGTAAGGGATCATTAATTGAAAGTTCTAAGTCTTTAGTTTTAAGTCATAAGTCGTTTACAGCGAAAAACAGTAATGCCATCCCAAAAGGATGGCATTACTGTTAAATAACAAGACTACTTCGGGTTTAGCGGAGCGTAACCCGGAGTGGGCATTGCTTAAGCTTCCAGCTTCAATGAAAAAATTATAACCGTAGCCATTGTTGGTGTTGTCACCACGGGTGTTCGGAAGAAATAAAAAAAGCTGGGGATTGTGCGATTCCCTCCCCTGGGAGCTACTGTGTGTACACATCTTTTTAGTTATAATCTTGAAAGAGTAACCATCCTTCATACACATTGTAAAATTTGGCCAGGCCCTTTTGTAATACAATAGGGCCTGGTTTTCTTTGTGATGTATATCCTTTCCAACCGCCCATTCGTGCAATTATCCATGTAGCCCATCTTAAGGTATTTGTTTTTACTGGGTTCTTTAACTTTTCGGTTTCTCCCTCCATTTTCTTGCCTATCATTTGTAAACACTTTTGCTCTTGCTTATCAAAAACCTCATCTATAGATTGTTCATTATCATCTAAATAAGATAACATCATCTGCATGATCCGCAGACTTGCCATCATAGCCAGCAAAGTAAGCTTGCGAATAGCCCATCCCTGTTCCAGTTGGGATCGTTCGATCCGGAAGCCGTCTGTTTTCAATAACCGGTGAATCTGTTCAATGTGCCATCTTTCCTTATACCAGCGGATGATCTGTAAAGCTTGTTCCGATGTAGTGACTTGATGGGTTGTTAATATCCGCCAGTGAATACCATTTTTCCGGCCCTGCTCAATGGCCTCCACTACATAAATCTGCTGAACGTCCGGCAATTGCTCATCTTTGCATGACTTTGGCTTTAACAGTTCAACCCCTGACCATTTTAGCCCCATTTCAGCAACACGCTTAGTGGTGTTTTTCCTGATATCGCCTGCTATGGATAACTTATAAGTATGCATTACAGGCAAGGCCTCCAGGCATGTACTTAGCTTTAATTTTCCGCTGATCTGACGATCGTGGTTGGAACGGATAAGCAGATGCACCCGATCTTTTTCTGCTACACCAAACAGGTCATAAATATCGCTTTCACGGTCAGCAACAATGGTTATCGTACTGGCATCTTTCAACAAATCTTTACTCTCCCTGGCTGCCTCTATCCATTTGTACGACTCTTTTTCTTTGACAGGAAGATCCCGGTAATTACGGCCCTGCTTTTCGGGTGTCGCTTCCGCTCTTTCCCATGTCTTGATAAAAGAATAGCCTAATGCATGGCTTCTGTCAGCATCCACCACCAAACTACTATGTAACATAAATCCCAGGATATCATTCCTGGATGTCGTCCCCAATCCACTTTCCGGCTTTATACGCCTTTGCTTTGCCGAAAAGTTAAACTCTGTCGTATCCTGTATACACAATAAATGTCTGCCTTTGCTTAATTCACTGCATCGCGCTGTGATACTTTTTATAATCCCCGATTCACTAAAACTTTCATTATTAAATAATCGGTAAAAACTACGCTGTTCCGATTCATCTTCCGTGATCTCCCGTAAACTACTACTTCGACCTGTTGTCAGCTTTCTTAATACCTGTGCTGCACGTTTTCCTATTCGCTTGTCTCCAAATACCCCCTCAAAATCGGGGTTAGAGTTAACCGGCTTTTCCATCTCCCAAATGTCTAACCTTTTTTTATTAATTGTGTACACACAGTAGCCCCTGGGAGGGTGTAGGGAGGGGTTTCACCGATAGGATTACCCGTTTGAAATGGCGCATAAACCCCTCCCTGCCACTACACAACTCTGACGCACCCCTCCCCAAGGAGGGAATTAAAAATCTTCCGAACACCTGTGGTGGCAACACCAACAACGGCAGAAGTGCTTAATAAAGGCTTGCGTTTATAACGCCCATGCGATGAAATCGCCAACCCATTTTAAGCGCCCGTTGAAGACGAGTGCAATTGTTGAAGCTTTGATTCTTGACGACTTTGTACTCCTTACTCCCGACTTAAGACTTAATCCACCACCTCGTAAATCTCCACAGGATTAGCCTTATTTTTCAAACTTACCTCTCCAATTTTATTAAGTGCAAACGAACCTTTTGCCTGTTCATAAACATCGGCACTTACAATGATTTGGTTGGCTTGTGCCACGGTTTGCAGGCGCTGGGCCAGGTTAACGGCATCGCCTATTACAGTATAATCCAGCCGTTTTAATGTGGCCGAACCGATATTGCCAGAGATCATTTCGCCCGAATTGATGCCTATAGAAACAGAGGGTTTAAAAGTTTTGTCGCCCGCCTGGATCTCATCGGCCTCATGCATTTTATCCCGCACAGCCAAAGCTGCATCAATGGCACGGTCAAGGTGGTAATCGCCACGGAAAACGGCCATCACGGCATCGCCCATAAACTTATCTATATGGCCATTTTGTGCTATGATTTCCTGTACCATTACATCAAAGTACTTATTGATCATGCCAACAACGGTATTTGCAGCAACGTGCTCGGTAATGGCGGTAAAACCGCATATATCGATAAAGAGCACTGTCGCTTCAATGGTTTCATTACTTAGCAGGCTGTTCTCAAACTCCTTGTGGGTCATGAAGTTGAGCACGTTCTCATCCACATACATACGCAGGATATTGTTTTCCTTAATGGCCTGCATGGTTTTTTTGAGCTCGATAACGTGTTGCAGCGTTTTTTCGATGGTGATATCAAGATCTTGAAAATTTACCGGCTTGCAAACAAAATCAAACGCGCCCCGGTTCATGGCCGTGCGAATATTATCCATATCGCTATAGGCAGAAACCATTACCGCTTTTAATATAGGATTGGCATCGGGCAATTTGGTAAGCAGGGTTAGCCCATCCATTTCGGGCATATTGATATCGCTTAAAACCACGTCAATATCGGGGTGGGAGGCCAGTTGAGTTAACGCTTCAAAACCGTTTTGGGCAAATACAAATTCATACACGCCTTCCCGTATCTTTTTCCTGAATTTTTGCCTGATCAGTAATTCCAGGTCCTGCTCGTCATCTACTACCAGTATCTTGGCCATTATTGTTCTAAGTGTTTAAGTTTGTCTTTTAAGTTGTTAAAATCAAGCGGCTTGGTTAAAAAGTCGTTGGCGCCAAGCTCCATTGATTGTTTATAGTTTTCGTCATCGCCATAGGCGGTGATCATCATTACTACCGGTGGTGGTTGTTCATAGTTATGCCTTATATTACGTAACAGCTCCAAACCACTCATCCCCGGCATATTAATGTCAGACAAGATCAGGACCACCTGCGAATGATGTTCTTCCAAAAAATGGAGCGCTTCCTCTCCGGATAGCGCAAAATTGAACTCTACTTCGCCGCTTTTGATCTCTTTTCTGAAACGTTGTAAAAACAAGGGTTGAACATCGGCCTCGTCATCAACAACAAGTATTTTCATAGTACTTCAAAGTTAAATTTTTGTGTGGTTTTATTGGGCTTAAACGTAAAAATTACCGGCGTTTAACTCTGGGCAACGTTGCCAACGGGTATGCAAATTATAAAACGTGCAAATTCGCCCTCGGCAGTTTCAACCTTCAATTCGCCGCCATGCCCTTTTGTAATAATATCATAGCTCATAGAAAGCCCGAGACCCGTGCCCTGCCCGGTAGGTTTGGTAGTAAAAAAGGGCTGGTAAATTTTATCCAGCACCTTTTGCGGGATGCCTGTACCATTATCCTCCACCGTAATTTGCACCATATTGACCCCTGCCGGCGATTTTACCCTTTTAGTATTAACCGTTACTGTCGGTTCATACCCCTCGCCAAGACCTCGTTTTTTTTCGGAAACCGAGTAAAATGAATTGTTAAAGAGATTAAGCAACACACGGCCTAAATCCTGCGGGATAGCTTCTATTTTACCCAGATCGGGGTCAAAGCTGGTTTTCATGCCGGCGTTAAATGATTTATCCTTAGCGCGTAAGCCATGATAGCTTAGGCGGAGGTATTCATCAGCAAGTGCATTGATATCGGTTGGCTCTTTTTTGCCGGTTGTAGCGCGCGAGTGTTGCAGCATGCCCTTGACAATGGCGTCGGCGCGTTTGCCGTGCTGATTTATTTTACTCAGGTTTTGGGTAATGTCGTTAATGATATCGCCCGCATCTTCTTTCACATCATCGGGTAATTTGTCAAGTACCTCTTCTTTTAGTTCCTCGAGCAGTTCGATGCTCACTTCGCTAAAGTTGTTCACAAAGTTCAGTGGGTTCTGAATTTCATGGGCAATACCGGCTGTAAGCTCACCTAAGGAGGCCATTTTTTCCGATTGGATCAACTGTGCCTGGGTGCTTTTAAGTTCAGAAAGGGCTTGTTGTAATTCTTCTGTTTGCTTTGTCAACTCGGCTGTGCGTTCTCGTACTTCGCTTTCAAGGTTTACTTTCATAGCGGCCATCATACGGTTTTGCTCCTGCTCGGCAAAGCGTTGTTTTCTTTCATTTTCCAGCGCTTTGGTTTGCTTACGGCTGATAAGCCAAAGTGAAAACGCCCAGATGAGTGCGAATCCAATGAAGCTTTGAAAAGTGCCTTCATGGTTGTCATAAAAGTTGGGAAACCACTTTTCAAATACATCTTTTATCAATCCTAAAATTGCATAGGGGATCAACGCAAAGGCCAGTTGTTTGCCTGATTTCAGGTCGTCGATATAGTAAGGACATATTACTACGCCTAAAAAAAACAAGTGCGAAATTATCGTTGTAAGCTTTTCCCCGTGGTCAAAGCTTACACCGAATATAAAAATTGCTATAGCTATATAATAGCCTATGTTAAGGTATTTGTTCCACTTGGTAAGCAGTCCATCAATTTTTAAGTGTCTCCTGTATTGGGTAATCACAAATACGGCAAGGAAAGGTTCTAAACTCATGAAGGTTGTTTTACTTCTTTATATAAATGCGAAGCCGAAATTTAACAATTTTACAACGATTATTAAACTATGCTTGTAATTTATCGGAGTGGCAGATTGGAATAGTACATTTTTAATTGTATCCTGGGGCGCCTTACGCCAAATGTGCAAAGCAACCCTAAAGCTGTGTAAAACGTAATCAATAATAAAGCCAGCGATGAACCTGGTTTTATTGTTATCGCCCACTTGAAGCAAATTTTAAAAAGTATTCTGCTCATCCTTAATCAATCTGAAAAGCGAAGGCTTATCGGGTTAATTATTGCGGATATTGCTATAGCCTTGCTGGATGTTGCCTTTTTAGCAATGCTGCTGCTAATGGTGAATTTTTATACGCAGCAAGGCATCAATAATAATTATAATTTTTTACCGGCCAGTCTTGTCAATGATAAATCATTGTGGTTTATCGGGGTGTTTTTGGTGCTTTTCGCGATAAAAAATTGTATCGGTTTCCTTGCCCAGAACGCGCAGCATCATTTTTTTTATCAGGTAGCGTCGAGACTGTCCGAGCGTAATATCCGAAATTATCTTGATTCAGGTTTTGATCAGTTTATCCATATTGATTCATCGATACATACCCGGCGAATCAGCCAGCAACCTATCGAATTCAGCCATTATATCCTCACCAATTTTCAGCAAATAATATCTCAAACGGTATTGATATTTTTTACCATTGGGGCTATTATGCTATATCATCCGGCTTTGTTTGTGTTGCTGTTTGTGTTACTGCTGCCGCCCGTTGCAGCTTTGGGTTGGTTTATCAAGAGCAAGCTAAAATCCATCCGGGGGCAGATCAAAACGGTAAGTGAAAAAACGCTTCAGCATTTAAACGAGTCATTGTCGGGCTATGTGGAGAGTAATATCTATCAAAAAAACGATTTCTTCAGCCGCCGTTTTTTTAGCTATCAGCGGCAGCTTAATCATAATATAGCATCGCAGCAAACCTGGCAAAACCTGCCATCGCGTTTGATGGAAGTATTTGCTGTGCTGGGCTTTTTTATTCTCATCGCCGTAAATAAATTAATCGGCGGTACCCCCATAGTTAGCATCCTTACCATCGGCATTTTTGTGGCGGCGGCGTATAAGATCATCCCCGGTATTGTAAAAATCCTGAATAGCAGCGGGCAAATGAAAACTTATGAGTTTATTCTGGCCGATTTGATAATCTGGCAAAACGAAAAGCCACAGCTAAATGAAATCATTGATGAACACATCATATCGCTGAGATTTGAAGGCGTAAGTTTTAATTATCCCGATAAACCTGTTTTAGATAAACTTTTTTTTGAAATAATCCCCGGCGATATTACAGGCATTTCGGGTAATTCGGGCCGGGGGAAAACAACTATCATTAATCTTTTGACGGGCTTTTTAGAACCAACTGAAGGAGGGATTTATATTAATAATAAAAACGCTACTGCGGCAGTGCGCCGGCTTTATCGTAAAAATATCTCGCTGGTAAAGCAGCAACCGTTTTTTTTATACGATACCATTCTTAAAAATATAATACTTGATGATGTGGCGCCCGATGAACAGAAGGTGGAAGAGGTATTAGCGTTCTGTGGATTAAATAAACTGATTGCCGGATATCATGAAGGCATGGGCAAGGTCATTACTGAAAATGGTAAAAATATTAGCGGTGGACAGCGTCAAAGGATTATGCTGGCACGGGCACTATATCATGATCATGATCTGCTGATATTGGATGAACCTTTCAGTGAGATGGATGCAGATGCCGAAAATGAGTTGTTAATGAAATTGCAGCAACTGGCCCGGATGGGTAAAATGATCATTCTGATCACGCATAACAAAAACAGTTTGGCTATTTGTAATAAAGTAATATCCCCCAATGTATAATCGCAAAAAAACATTAGTTATCCTGAGTCCCGGTTTTCCCGAAAATGAAGCTGATACTACCTGCTTGCCCCCTCAACAGGTTTTTGTACGGGCATTGAAGGCCGAAAATCCGGAGCTGAATATCATTGTATTAAGTTTTCAATATCCGTTTTTTGCAGCCAGATATAACTGGCATGGTGTAAAAGTCATGAGTTTTGGAGGGATGGGGCGCGGTAAACTGTTCAGGCTGAACACATGGATGAAGGTATGGAGAACTTTATCTGCTCTGAATAAAAAGTATGAAATAGTGGGCTTGTTAAGTTTTTGGTTTGACGAATGTGTTTTTGTTGGGCACTATTTTGCCCGGACAAACAATATTAAACATCGCTGCTGGATGCTGGGGCAGGATGCCAAAGCCGGAAACAGGTACGCTAAGCGGATAAAACCAAAAGGGGAGGAATTGATAGCGTTGTCAGATTTTATTGTTCGGGAGTTTACTAAAAACTATCAGGTAAAGCCTGCAAATATCATTCCGGTAGGGATTGACACTTCATTGTTTGACCAGTTAATCACCGAAAAAGACATTGATATTTTAGGTGCAGGTTCATTAATCCCATTAAAGCGGTTTCACCTGTTTGTTGAAGCTGTTGCTATCCTGAAGCAGCGTTACCCCGGTATCAAAACTGTAATTTGTGGTGACGGTCCGGAAAAGGAGAATTTATTAGCCCTGATTAAATCAAAACACCTTGAAAATAATATCACTCTGGCAGGCGAACTTCAGCATGACGATGTACTTAAAATGATGCAGCGCTCAAGGGTTTTATTTCACCCGTCGGAATATGAAGGTTTTGGCTCTGTGTGTCTTGAAGCCCTTTACGCCGGTGCCAAAGTGGTAAGTTTTGTTAAGCCTATGGATGCCGATATAGCCAATTGGCATATTGTGAATGATATGGCCGGGGTTGAGCAGGCTATTCACAGCGTGCTCGACAGTACTGATACTGAAAATGACCCGGTATTGGTTTACGATATCAGGGATAATGTTAGGAAAATGAAAGATGTGTTTAGTATCTAAAGCATTATTTTCCCGTCTTTACCACCTTGAGGTTGTGTCATAAATTAAATTGACGCCCCTTGGTGTTGTGTCACCTATGAATTGAAATTTAGCCGACAATGTTTATATAAAAAGGGGGTTAACGCTTTTTGGGTTTAAAAAACACTTAACTATCTTATTATGAATATTTTAATTGAAAATTAGCGCTAAATTGTGTTAACCCTGTTAACCCCCTTTTTGTCAGTAGAGTCAACCGAAAACAATATGTCGGTTAAGTATCCGAATAAGTCAAAAAAAAGCCGTATCACGATTTATGATACAGCCTCTTAACATGGGTTAGCTATTGCATCGCTCGTTAAAACGAACGCAAGACAAAATTCTACGCTCTTAGTTTATAAGTTTAATTTAAAGGCTCGCTGCTATCTCTTCAATCCTCTCTGCAATGGCTTCAAATGATAAGTTTTGTTTATAATATTCAATGGATAGGCGACGCTTTTCTGCCACATTCATTTGACTGGTTTGCATGAGTACCTCAAGTAAGGCGGTTTCATTCCCCGGTTCATATAGCGTACCGCACTCACCATTATTGGTGATCATCCTGAACGATAAAATATCAGTAACAATCGGCACACACCCGCATGACATGGCCTCGCAAATTGCAGTTCCGCTGCCTTCATAATGGGACCCGGAGATAATAAAATCCGCGCTGTTATACCAGTAGAGCAAGTCGGCATGAGGTACTTTACCAACCAGTTCAATAGCTTCTTTATTTGGCGAGGCATTTATTAACTCGTTTACCCTGGGCAATAGCTCTTCCGTGTGATAGATCATGTATAGCTTTACGCCTGGCGCGTTTTCGGCAAATTTCAAAAAAGCCCTGACCACGTTAAGCGGGTCTTTGTTGTCATTTAGCCGACCCACCCATAAAAATACCGGCTTACCTTTTGCGTTTGTTTTAGCCATAGCTTCTGTACGGTCAATCGGAAAAAATACAGAGGAAACTTCCATCACCTCGTGTATTTTATCCGGTGATTTGAGGTTGCCGGCAGTTACCCATTCCAGCCCCATATCATGCGAAGCAAACAAGTAGGCATCAGCATAGTTATCTGCCAGTTTTTGCAGGTTCTTTTTTATACCGCCGGGGAAAGGTTTCTCGGCATGGTTTTGAACTATTATTCGGGTGCGCTTACCTAACATTAATCCAAGCTGAATCAATTGAACCGGCTGATGAAGTCCGTGGAATATCACAATATCAGGGTTTAAACTCTTGACATACAGGTTAAGCCTGAAATTAAAATAAAGCTTTTTTTTGCTGAAGTTTACAAAGTGATAGGCTATATTATTATGATGAACAATGCCTTCATAGCTGATCTGTTTCACGTTAATTACCTCATGCCGTTTACTTAGCTGGTCCATAAGGCCGGTATAGCCTAACGTGCGAACAAACCATGCTTTAGGATCATCAAACTCGGGTGTATAGTTATAGCTTACAAAAACGTATCTCATTAAAATAGCCCCTCGATACTGGTATAGTTACTGTTTTGAAATTGTAGAAAACCTACATGGTATAATGATTCGGGATTGGTCTTTATAACCTTGTTGTTGATCACCTTACCGATCATGAGCATATGGTAGCCCATTTTTTTATGCTCAAATACTTCTATTTCTTTATAGCCACCCGAACATGCCGGTACGGGAAACCCAAATACTTCACTTTGAATCGTATCAAAAGGCAGCTCTTTAACAGGGGTAGGAGCGGTACTGGAATGTTTGCCTAAATTATAAACCGAGTTGATATCAACTGTATCCGTATCACAAACCACTACCTTACCGGCATTCAGGATCTTATCTAAGGTGATATTGGTTGTACGCAGGCCCAGCAGGTAAATGCCCTCTTCCTCAATAAAGCCATGAATATCCATCGGGAAAACATTGCAATACGCCTCATCTGCATAAGAAACGATGATAATACTGCGGGGATAGGAGTATAGGGCGCTTACAATCCTGCGGCTATCATACGTATTCTTCTTTGATCGTAAAAAATACCTGAAAAGCATTTCACGCTTCAACGCATTAAGCTGATGGTTTTTTACCTGGTCTATTCTGAATAAAAGCAGGCTGCCTTTTGTTGTATCCATTTTTTCAATAAGCGATACACTGATAGAAGCGCTCAGCATGCCATTCGTTTTAAATTCGATAATCGCATTTGCCGGGTTTAGGTTGGCCGCTTCATTAGCAGGCAACCAGGCCGCCATACAAAACGGATCAAGGCAGATCATGCTGTTGTTGCGGGTGATATCCAAACTTTTGCCTGCAACGTTTAAAAAAACCTTCTCCCTGATCTGGCTTTGTTGCAGGCGAGTTATATAGAAGGTTTTGACGGGATTCCCGTTAAACAGCAGCTTTTTAATCGGTTGAGTTATCATATCTAAAAAATGTCTATGTCAGCAAATGCAAATGCCAATTTATCAAGCGGTGTTCGTGAGCTAAGGTCTTTAACAATTACAGGGAACGAGGGGATAGGCTCTGCATGGAGTTTTAAAAACGCATTTAATTCAGATCGTTTGTCGGCCTGGAACTGAAGTTTTTGTAACCCTAATCGCCCGGCTATTTTTTTGAGCCGGGGTATAATATCGCTAAGGTCATCAGTTACAAAGTCAATGTCGCCTATCACCATACCTCCGGCAATCCTGAACCAAACCGAAGAGTTGCCGGTTTTTATAGTGAAACTTTCGGTATATGTTTTATGGCTAAGGTAGCTGCTGTCTCTGTGCAGGCTGTAGAAACCTTCGTTAATTAATGAGCTTGTTATTCCTTTTTGAGGAGATTCGTACCTTTTAATTAGGTTTTTAGCATAAAACCTATATAATCCGTTTAAAACCGGGAATTTGTTTGCCAATCTTTCAAGCGGGAGCGCTTTAACCGGGATGATGAAACATTCCATTTGTGCCGATACTTGCCAGTTGAGCTTGTTTACAAAGCCCGGCAGGGAGTTTTGATTCGGAAAACCAAACAGGATTTGGATTCCCTCTTTATGACAAAGCTCATAGGTGCGTTGGGCGAGTGTAATAAACAATCCTTTACCCTGGTGATCGGGATGGGTCATGGTATCTGCCGATTGCGCCGCCAAAACGGGATGACCATCGCATTCAATAAAACAGGGGATCACACCGTAAAAGGCCGCGGGTACATTGCCCGCATAGGCCAGGTAGCCGGTGTACATTACGCTGGTAAATGCGGTGTTATACTTCCTTGAAAAAAAGTCTGATGGCAATGTTTTGCCATAAACAGCCTTGTGCAGGCTTGTCATATCGGCAAGTCGCTCCCCTGTCAATCGTTCTATCCTATACTCGTCGTTATGCATATCTCCCCCTTATTATCGCGTTTAACTGGTTAGGAATGGATATGAACGGATTAATGGTTAAGCGTTCACGCATGGTGTTATCCTGCCCGTCATCGGGTTTAATAAAATCTGTGGCAAGCAGTTGGGTATAACCGGCTGCTTTAGCATCTTTTAAAACCTGCTCATTGTATGAGCCATAAGGGAAAGCAAAACTGTTGATTGGCTTTCCTGTAATGTTTTCAAGATATTGTTTGCACATGGTCATCTCACTGGCTGCGCTTGCCGGGCCAATACGTGCCAAATCATTATGGTAGTAACTATGCGCGCCAATAGCAGCAAATGCCGAGGCAGACATGGTTTTGATCTGTGCAGGAGTCATCTGCAACCAGTAATCGTCATTCAGCCGGTTTGCCCTTAAGCCCGTAAGCTGCTCCAGAAAACTCATTAACGCAGCTTTTTCGTTAAATCCTGTCGATCTCAGCTTGTCGGCGTAAAGTGTGCCGTTTTCATCAACGTATTTGTTGTTCCTGTTTTTACGATAAGTTTCATTTTTATAAGTGAACCTGGCGGGCCCATAATACCCGGCAATGCTTAGCATATCGTTCCATAAAATATCAAAACCGGCATCGCGGATGGCTGTAACAAAAAATGTAGCCGGAATGCGGTATTTAGTGAGCAAAGGCAATACATAATGGTAGTTGTTAGCCAGTCCGTCATCAAAAGTAAGGGCTATATTAAATTTTTGACCGCTGAAATTGCCCTTATAATAATCATCAAGCGAAACCACATTGAAGTACTTCTTATAGTATTGCAGATGTTCTTCAAACCTTTCGGCGGTTAAAAACAGTGTGTTAAATTTATGCGGATCACTTTTGCAGACGTTGTGATAAAGCACAATCCGGCTTCCGCGGGCATTTTGATACAGAGTCTTGTCCAGGCCTAAAACATGACGGGCATCGCCGCTTAAATAAGCTGCTTTGCGCTTTGATCCCGACCATATTTTTTTAATGATGCTCATGCTGCCGGCTGTATGGGAAAAGGTACTGGAAAATTGGCGTTGGGTTTATAGCGTTTTATTTCGGCCATTAACCCGTAGATATCACCCTGTACATATTTGAAATGCCTGCCGGTAAATAGCTTACTGTAGCTTTGGTTTATGATGCCGGTAAGCTGGTGGTAAAGTGATTCATCAAATAAAAGAATCTGCCCTTTATGCATTACCAGTAAAATATCATCAGGGGTTACATTATAAAACGCCTGCAAACTTGTTTTACCGTTTGATCTGGCTATAACTACGTCGGCATCAAGTCCGGCGGCAATGTTACCTGTATTCAGGTTCCAGGTTAGCGCTGGCAACGATGTCAATGAATGATACAGTTCATGGTCGGTAAGCATTTTCGTCTTTCGCGCAAACCGGATGTGGTACCAGATGTCCCAATACCCGGTAAGCGTACTATCGGTACCGAATAAAATACGGGTTTTTGTTTTAAGCTGATCAACAGCCGCCGTTTTATTCAGCAGGAAATAATTGGATTCGGGGCACCAGATCAATGCTTTAAAATGTTTA
This sequence comes from Mucilaginibacter sp. Mucisp86, assembly GCF_047324315.1. Taxonomy (NCBI): domain Bacteria; kingdom Pseudomonadati; phylum Bacteroidota; class Sphingobacteriia; order Sphingobacteriales; family Sphingobacteriaceae; genus Mucilaginibacter; species Mucilaginibacter sp. Mucisp86. The sequence goes on along the minus strand of NZ_CP168503.1, from coordinate 78,467 downwards.
GCTTGCCGGGCATCCATAGCTACGCCGTGTACACCTATCAGTTTGCGCTTAAACAAATTCCATTTAATGAGATCATCAATTTCGGCGTGGGCTGCAGCGTTTGTGCCTTCACCGGTATGGATCACCGCAGGTTGGTTTATTTTAAGGGGATTATTGAGCCGTTTTCTCCAATTTTTTTCAAATTGAACCGAGTGGATGCTTTGGCAATTATCAAAAATGGTAATTAGCGGGTCATTTATGGTAGCTTTTTCGCCGTGGTTTACTACTGTGGTTACACCGCAGAGCAGGTTTTTATAAATGCCCCAGCGTTCGCGCAGGGCAACGGGAATTTTTAATATCGACGAAATTTCTTCGGCATATGTACGGTGGATATGTTTTCCCCAATCGGTATAGCTTTTATAAGTTTGATTGCCGAGTTGCGGAAAAAGATTAAAATCAAGATGATCGTGCGAGTTGATCAATCCCGGGAAAGTTATGGCGTCAACAAAGGTCAGCTGTTCGCGGTCGTAAGCAACGGAGGGGCCAACCTGTGTAATTTTGCCCTCGTTTATACTTATGCTCACCGCGGCATCGTTTCCCGGTATCGTCACATTATTCAGTACCATCTGTTCTTCTCAAATGCAATCCGTAAATAATAGGGAATCCATTATATCTGTCATAAACATGAAGCGCGTTTTTATCGGCATAATAATGCTTCATGCTTTCATCTATCTTAATTTCTTCTTCGGCAACCAGTCTGAAACCCCTGGTCAACAGCAGGTTCTTAATGGTATTTACCGGGTGCACATAGTTTTCAACCGCTATAAAACTATCGCCATGTTTAAATGTGCGCTTACCGCCATTGGCCAGCGTATGCGGGTGGAAATCGGTAATGATGATATCGCCCTTAGGTTTCAGGATGTGCATCCAGGCCTGCAGGGCGGCCTCAATATTTTTAATATGGGCAACAGTAAGCGTTGAAACTATGGTGTCAAAACTTCCCGGGGATATACCGCCAAACAGATCATCAGTAATGCGGTAAATATTAGCCGAAGGAAATTTTTGCTGTAAGCGCGCCAGCATGCCGCCCGAGGTATCAAACCCGGTTAGTTTTTTGGGGTTCAGCGCAAATAACTTTTCCCAGTGCCTCCCTGTACCACAGCCGATATCGGCTATATTTTTACCGGTGATGATTGTCCCGGTAACCAAACGGGGGAATAACATCTCATCAAGGTCAAGCATGAGGTTGCCGGGCTGCGCATCATAATTCTCAGCCCAGATATCATAGGCATCCACCGAACTTTTCTCGAGGATATTGGGCGGAAAAAAGCGTTGCTTAATATAGTTTTTTACGGTTTGGATCACTGTTTCGGGGTGTTTAATTAATAACCTTATATCAGCAATTACGGCTGGTAAATAATAATGGTTGCCAGCTATTTTATTTATAAACTCAGGCAACCAGAGCGAAAAGCGGGGCGTATTTATTAATGTAGAAGCAATTGTGCAGAGGCTCAGAGATAATTGTTGTATGGGCAATCCCCCGCATTTGTGATTGAGTTAGGCAATGGGTTTTATTTGAAATGTTGGCTTTGTACTGGCAGGGGTGCTTTACTGGTCGCTTAAATTAAAAAATAAACCCATTGCCGGGGGATTGAAAGTGAAAGCAAAGTATTGATACTAACAGATGAACAAAATATTATTGTTTAACCCGCGTAGCGCTAATAACAAGTATCGCATACCTAATTCGATACTCAATATCGCGGCCTCGGTTGATGGAAAATATGATTGGGTAATTGTTGACGGCAATTGTGAGCACGACCCGATGGTTAAGATAGATAGCTATTTGAGCACGGGCGAATTTAAGTACTTTGGTTTTACGGTGATGCCCGGGCCGCAGTTAAGACAGGCCATTATCGCGGCAAAAATTATCAAACAAAAATATCCTGATACTAAAATGATCTGGGGCGGATATTTTCCGTCAAATCAACCTAACGCGGTTTTATATTCGGGCTACGTTGATTTTATTATCAATGGGCCCGGCGATCATGCCTTCCCGGCTTTAATTGATGCTTTGGAAAAGAATGAGCCTTATGAGTTTATCCGTAACCTCATTTATAAAGCAACGGATGGCAAGATCATCAAAACGGCTAAAGAAGACCTTTTAGATCAGGACAGCCTGCCGGCGTTGCCCTACGACAAGCTGAATACTTTTTACCCCATCACCAAGTTTCTGGGTAAAACCTATCTGGGCGAAAAAACGATGGCTTATCATTCCAGTATCGGTTGCCCGTTTACCTGCTCTTTCTGTGCGGTGGTGCCAATTTATGAAGCGAGGTGGAAGGCAAAATCAGCTCAGAATGTTTATAATGATGTAAAATATATCAAAGACAAATGGGGCGCCGATGCTATTGAGTTTCATGATAATAACTTTTTTGTATCAGAAAAACGGGCGGTTGAATTTGCCCGGTTGATAAAACCCGAAAACATGACCTGGTGGGGCATGGCCCGCATTGATACCATGTCGAAGTTCAAGGATTCGTCGCTGGCAGCTATTCGCGAATCGGGGTGTAAGATAATCTTCTTTGGGGCAGAGAGCGGCAACAATGCTATTTTGGAGCAAATGGACAAAGGTGGCACCCAAACCGGTGATCAGATCATTGAATTTGCTGAGCGCCTGAAGAAATTTGACATCATTCCCGAATATTCATTTGTGCTCGGCACGCCGGCTCCGACGCAGGAACAGGTACAATCGCAAATTGATTTTGAGATAGATTTTATCAAAAAGGTAAAAGCTGTTAACCCCAAAACAGAGATCGTGATCTATACCTATAGCCCCGTGCCAACCGAAGGCTCGGAACTGTTTAAACAGGTAATGAAAAGCGGTTTTCGCTTTCCGGAAACGCTGGAAGACTGGATCAGCCCGGCATGGGAAGCCTTTGATCTTCGTAAAAACCCGCTTACACCCTGGCTTACGCCTGAGATGATAGATAAGATCAGGAATTTTGAAACGGTACTGAACGGGGTGTATCCAACAGTAACCGATATCAGGCTGAATATGATAAAACGTATGGCTATTAAACTGGTAGCTACTATGCGCTATAAGGCCAGTATGTACCGGTATCCTTACGAGATAAAACTGTTACAAAAGGTTTGGCGCTACAGACAGCCAGAAATTCAGGGATTTTAATTGATGCAGATGACAGGTCAATCATTATATCATACTTTTCAGCGTTTCCGCACACTGCAAACGCACCGCATTGCTGCACTTCCTATCGTAATCCTGATGCCGCATAGCGCCTGTAACTGCCGATGTGTAATGTGTGATATCTGGAAGGATAACAAAAATCTGAAACAGCTTACCGAAGCCGATGTAACGGATCTGTTAGGCGCTTTACGAAAATTTGGTACCAAACAGGTGCTGATGTCGGGTGGAGAGGCCTTGTTGAATACTAATTTTTTCAAGCTATGCGAAATTTTGCGTGCCGAAAAGATCAAGGTCACATTGCTGTCGACCGGTCTGTCTATCAGGAAAAACGCTTTTGATATTTTAAGATGGGTTGATGATTTGATTGTTTCCTTAGATGGTGATGAGCCGTTGCATGATGCTATTCGAAATGTGCCGGGGGCATTCAGGAAACTAAAGGAAGGAGTGGAGTATATCAAATCTCTCGAACCCCAATATCGCATTACTGCCCGTACAGTGATTCACAGGTTAAATTACAGGAATTGGCCGGCCATTATTGAAGCAGCAAGGCAGATGGGTATAGACCAGGTAAGCTTTTTACCTGCTGATGTTAGCAGCCATGCCTTTAACCGCCAAACCGCCTGGGCCGAACCCCGGCAACATGAGATATTGCCAACCGAAAATGAACTTGCCGAGTTTCAGGAGATAGTAAACCAGGTGCTTGCCAATAAAAGTGATTTTACCGCCAGGTTCGTAGCCGAATCACCTGCTAAGATCCAGGATATTTATGGTTACTATGCTGCTTTTTATGGCCATAATGCGTTTCCCTTTAAAAAGTGCAATGCGCCGTGGGTGTCGGCAGTGATTGAGGCTGATGGTGTGGTTCGTCCATGTTTTTTTCATGAGGCGATAGGTAACATTCGGGATAATAGGTTGGAGGATATTTTGAATAGCAAAGAAGCGATCAAATTTCGTAAAACACTGGATATGGCTAATGACCCTACTTGTATGAAGTGTGTATGCTCACTTAATTTATCGCCTTTGGCGAGGTTGGATTGATAAGGAAAATAACTATAAAAAAAGCGCAGGGCGGTGCGATTCCCCTCTCTTGAGAGGGGTGGAGAGGTGTGTTATTTATAAGATATAACCAGCGCAGAAACACACCCCAGCAGCCACACCGCCCTACGCGCCCCCTCTCAAGAGGGGAGTTAAAACAAAGGGTTTAAAAAACGTATGAACAATATACTGTTTACACATTCTTACTTTTTACGGTTTGATCCCAAGCAATGGGGCATAGGCCAGCCTTATGCACCGCTCGGAACTATATATGCTGCTGCTTTAATGCGCCAACATGGCTATAACGTAAGCCTGTTTGATACCATGTTTGTAAGTAACCCCGATGAGGTAATACAGGTCATTGAGCAGAATAAACCCAATTTTTTTGTGATTTATGATGATGGGTTCAACTACCTCACCAAAATGTGCCTCACCAACATGCGCGAAGCCGCTTTTAAAATGGCTAAACTGGCGAAGGAAAGAGGCTGCACGGTAATTGTTTCAAGCTCGGATTCGACTGACAGATATGCGGCCTATCTGGCCGCGGGTGCCGATTTTGTTATCCTTGGCGAAGCTGAGCAAACCCTTGTTGAGCTTACCGAGCATATCAAAAATGGTAGCACCGATCATTTTGCCGTAAAAGGATTAGCTTATATGAACGGCAGCGAGATCGTTAAAACACCAGCCCGCGGCGTGTTGAAGGAACTGGATAGCTTGCCAATGCCAGCGTGGGACCTGGTAAATATGGACAGCTACCGGGAAATGTGGATGAAGAACGCGGGCTATTTTTCAATTAACGTGGTTACTACCCGTGGTTGTCCTTTTAAATGTAACTGGTGCGCCAAACCAATTTATGGCAACCGGTACAACTCGCACAGCCCGCAATATATCGTGAGTGAGATCAAAATGCTGAAAGAAAGATATGGGATGGACCATATCTGGTTTTGTGATGATATCTTCGGGCTGAAACCGGGTTGGGTGCAGGAATTTGCCAACCTATTGGGGCAGGAAGGTATCAGGATCCGTTTCAAGATCCAGTCGCGGGCCGATTTGCTGGCAGAGGAGGAAGCTGTAGGGGCTTTGGCTGCAGCCGGTTGTGAAAATGTATGGATAGGCGCCGAAAGTGGGTCGCAGAAAGTACTTGATGCCATGGATAAAGGCATTACTATCAACCAGATCCACACTGCCACGCACCTCATGAAGGCGCATGGAATTAAACCATCGTTTTTTATCCAATTTGGTTACCCGGAAGAAACCCGTGATGATATCACGCTTACCATTGATATGATCAATCAGTTACTTCCCTATGAGATAGGTATATCAGTGTCATACCCGCTGCCCGGTACTGGTTTTTATGAGCGTGTTAAAACCGAGTTGAAGAAGAAAACCAACTGGACAGATTCCGACGAAATGGCCCTGATGTTCAAGAATACCTATCCGGCTTATTACTATAAGCAATTGCATAAATATGTACACCGTAACTATCACAAGCACCTGGCTAAAAACAGTTTGCAAAAGTTGCTTAAAGATCCGTTCGGAAGTTCGGCAAACAGTATAAAAAAGGCATTATCTGTGTTTTATTATGCGCCGCTTACCTATTTTGAAAAACTAAAGCTGGAAAAATTTGAAAAGGCGATATGACCGGAGCTGCACCACATATAAATGAGCAATTTGCCGAAGCCGCGTTCAGCAACCAATCGGTAATTTTTGATGACTTGTATTCGGGCGATACCATTATCGGTTACAAACGCAAACGGGTGCGCGATCATATTTTGAAATATCTTAAATCCGGCGGCAGTATCCTGGAACTGAACAGTGGCACCGGTGAGGATGCGCTGTTTTTTGCAAAGGAAGGTTTCAAAACCCATGCCACGGATATTTCAAAAGGGATGCAGCAGCAATTACGTGAAAAGGTAGCAAAACATGGAGTACAGCATTTGGTAAGCAATGAGCTTTGTTCCTACACAGAGCTTGAGAAGTTAAACAATAAAGGTCCTTACGATTTGATCTTTTCCAATTTCGCGGGCCTCAATTGTACCGGCGAACTGGATAAAGTATTAAGTTCATTTGCCGGATTGTTAAATCCGGGAGGCATGGTGACTTTAGTGGTGTTACCAAAGTTTTGCCTTTGGGAAACTTTATTGGTATTTAAAGGTAAATTCAAAACGGCTTTCCGCAGGTTCTTTAGCAGTAAAGGCCGCAAAGCCCATGTTGAAGGAGTTTATTTTGATTGCTTTTATTACAATCCGTCGTACATAAAAAAACGTCTAAAGCAAGAATTTGATATACTGGGCGTTGAGGGATTATGTACCATAGTACCACCATCATATATTGAAGGTTTTGCCGAAAAACATCCGCGGGCTTATAAAATATTGACTGGTTGGGAAGATAGCTTAAAAGGTTCCTGGCCGTTCAAATATATTGGCGATTACTATATTATCTCGCTCAGAAAAAGGTAAGCTAAACCATTTATGCGGTTGCTTTAGTTTCAGAGGTTTGTGCAGTTGGAATTTTTAATGATTTTCCCTGCGCCAGCAGTTCGGAAGTAATGGCGCGCGTGTAAGTTTTAATCTCATTCTGAAAATCAGTGACAGATGCACCTGAACGAATCTCTTCCAAACGTTTTTCCCATGTTCCTGTAAGTTCGGCCTGGGCTATCTGTTGGTTTTTTACTACCTCATAAACGGCAATACCAGTGGGAGTAGGCACCAGGTTTTTCTTTTCCCTGATGATATAATTGCGTTTTAGCAGGGTTTCAATGATGGCTGCCCTTGTTGCCGGCGTACCCAAACCGCTGTCTTTCATGGCATAGCGAAGTTCTTCATCGTCAATTTCTTTGCCTGCTGTTTCCAGCGCCTTCAGTAAGGTAGCCTCGTTATACAACGGTCGGGGTTTGGTTTGCTTTTCGAGGAGGGCTTTGGCTGTTATGGGCAGGTTTTCACCCTGGGTTACTTTTGGTAGCGTGGCGTTTTCTTCGTCTTTTTTATCGTCTTCTTTATCGTTGAACACAGAACGCCAACCTGCAGTATGGATCACCGTACCACTGGCGTTGAACTTTGCGCCAGATTGTACCACAATTTTGGTTACCTCTTTAATACAATCCTGATGAAATGCTTCCAGCATTCTGCCTGCTACCATATCATAAACAGCCTGCTGATCGGGTGAAAGCTGGTGCGGGTTTTCGCCGGTAGTGAGTACGGCGTGGTGATCGGTTACTTTTTTAGCATTTACACTTCGTTTATTCAATGTGGCACTGCCCAGTGCAATGGCCTGTTTGCCAAAAAGCGGGTGCTGTTCCAGTTTTGCAATTAGTGCCGGCACACCTGCAAAAACGTCATCGCCTATATAGCGGCTGCCGGTACGCGGATAGGTAACCAACTTATTTTCGTACAGGTTTTGGAGGATGGTAAGGGTTTGGTCGGCAGTAAAGCCTTTACGTTTGTTGGCCTCCTGTTGAAGACTGCTCAAATCATGCAATAGCGGAGGTGGTTCTTTACGCGGTTTTGCTTCCACCTGTAAAATGTGGCCGCCTTGCGGAAAGCCGCCCTCAACATCCTGTACCTGGTCAAGCACAGCTTGCGCTTCTTCCTTTGTTTTATAATTTTCGGAAGATATGGCTTTAAATACCTGCCCGTCTTTATCGGGATGAATACTTACCTGGTAAAATGTTTCGGGTACAAAGTTTTTATTTTCAAGATACCGCGAACAGATCATGGCAAGGGTAGGGGTTTGCACCCTGCCCAGGGACAGTACGGCACCACGAATCCCCGATGAAAGGCTTAGTGCCTGCGTGGCGTTCATCCCCACTAACCAATCTGACTGCGACCGGCAGTGAGCCGAATTGAAGAGTGTGTCATAATCACTGCCTGGTTTCAGGTTGCGAAAACCTTCTTTTATAGCCTCATCAGTTTGGGATGAGATCCAAAGTCTTTTAAAAGGCTTTTTGCACTTTAAATAATAGTAAATGTAACGAAAGATGAGTTCTCCCTCGCGCCCGGCATCCGTTGCAACAATGATCTCAGTGGCTTCGTCAAATAGTTTTTGAATAGTATCCAGTTGTTTTTTTACCGAAGGATCATCTATCAGTCCATCTTTGGTTTTTACCTTACGGATAGAAAGTTTAAACTTTGGAGGCAGCATAGGCAGGTGCTGAACGCTCCAGCCATAATAACCATATTCCTGCGGTGCAGCAAGCTGTAACAGGTGACCGAAAGCCCAGGTAAAGGTGAAACCTTTGCCTTCAATATAGCCATCCTTTTTGGTGGTTGCTCCAAAAACTTTTGCAATTTCCCTGGCTACAGATGGTTTTTCGGCTATAATTACTTTCATAAATCCTGCTCTCTCAACGTTGATTCATACCAACGCGCGCTGATACGGGCGTCGAAAGTATGAATTTAGTGATGGCGGTGCAAGGTTTGTTGGTAACATTATGCCACCCGGCTCGCCGGATAGTATTTTAAATATCGTTAGTGACAGCCAGTAATTCTTTATCAACGCCTGCAATTATTTCTTTGAATGCGGGTTCGGCATAGATATAACCCTCAAGCAGTTTAAACTGGTTTTTAGCGCGAATTAAATTATGGCCTTCGTATTGTGCCCCGTAGTAAACATCATTATTTAAAAAATCGGTTAAAAAGCGGAGCCCTTGCATATAGATCATCAGTTTACCCGAAAAAATGAAGTATTGCTTTTCGGTTTCGGTAAGAATACTCCCCATTTCGCTCATGTACCCTTTATATATAGCCTTAAAGAAATCGGTTCTGATTACAATCTTATCCAAATCTTTTTCTTCCTCGTTAGCCGGTGATAAATAGGTGCGCATCATATCGCCAACGTCACTTAAGTAATAACCAGGCATTACTGTATCCAAGTCAACAAGGCAAAGCGCATTTTGATCTTGATCGAACAATACATTGTTTATTTTGGTATCGTGATGGATTACGCGTAGCTTAATTTCCTCGTTTGCAGTAAACTGGTTATAGGTATGCAGTATTTCTACATAGCCGCGGGCTTTTTTTATTTCGTTGGATGCTTGTTTTAGTTTTTCATCGGATGCTGTTTGAAGTGCTTGTTCAAACTGCTCAGAGCGTAATTTCAGGTTATGAAAATCGGTAAGCGTGTATTCAAGTTTGCTGATATCAAAATGGTTTAACAGCCTGGTAAAACGGCCAAATTGTACGGCGGCACTATAAGCTTCTTTAGTGTCCTGCAAAAAATTTACCGTATGCGAACCTTCAATAAAGGGAAACAACCTGTAATACTTGCCATCAGCAGCTTGAATGATGGACTTCCCTGTTTGGCTTTTTAACGGTGCTACAAAAAGGTATTGAGGATTGGTTTCATCAAGGTATTGTTTTATCAGTACCAGGTTATTGTCGATATGATTGGGGTGTTTGAAAACAGAATCGTTGATTTGCTGAAGGATGTAAGCCTGGTTAATACTACTTATTTTATAAGTATGGTTTATCAAACCCGAGCCAAAAGGCTGGATATCATGTTCAGAAACGTTTAATCCAAAATTTATAAGGATATCATTAAACATATTATAGGTATTAACTCATCAAACATAGCTAATTGAAAAGCGATAGCCATGCGCAAACGTTTGAGTGTTTTTTGTTTGGATTTATTTTTTGTTTTCAACCAGTTGCGATTCAATGATAACCTTATAAAAGGCGCTTGGTTCATTGCTTCCGGTATCCTGGTGATGCAGGAGGTCCATCAGTATATCGGTTGCTTTTTGCCCCTGTAAATAAGGAAATTGTTCAACCGAGGCAGCAGGAATATTCTCCATATAATGGATAAGCGGTAAATTGGCATAACTTACAAACTCAAGATCTTTATTGATCCTGATGTTTAATTTAGTTGCATGTTTAATAGCAAAAAGCGCCACATAATCATTAAACGTTACTATTGCGGTTGGTTTGCGTTTGCTGGCTAATAATTCATCCAATGCTTTTTTTGTTCCTTCTTCGGTCAAATCGCACGAAACTATAAGCGAAGGGTCATACTTAAGCCTGTTTTTGGTCATGGCTTTGATGTAACCTTCTTTACGTTCGCCGGTGGCAACCATGGTTTGCGGCCCGTTGATCATACCAATTGCGCGGTGACCCTTTTTTAAAAGATAGCTAACTGCTTCGATAGTGCCGATTTCCATGTTGCAAGCCACATAATGGATATTAGGGATAGACGGGATCCTGTCGAAGTAAACTACAGGGATATTATATTTCTTTAAGTTTTCAAAGTGTTGATAGGATGAGGTGTTTTTCCCCACCGATACAAGCAGCCCATCAACCCGGTGATTTTTCATTTTTTCAACCAGTTGCTTTTCTTTTTGCTCATCGTCATGTGATTGTGCCAGCAGTACCGTATAATTTTTTTTGTAGGCAGTGTCTTCAATAGCACTTATCGCCGATGAGAAAAAGGCTTCCGAGAGCTCGGGTAAAATAACACCGATGGTAAGTGTTTTGCCTTTTTGCAAAAAAATGGCAGTTTGATTAGGCTCATAATTTAATTCGCCGGCCAGTTTCTTAACTTTTGCCCTCGTGGTTAGCCCTATGCTTGGATGGTCATGCAGGGCCCTTGACACAGTGGACACTGAGATGCCTAATATTTGCGCTATCTCTTTTATAGTAGTTGGCTTTGTTTGCATTAATGATGAGCTAATGTTGTTTTTATAGTTAAAGTTAAGCGATTATTATCAAATTATGGCCGTTTTGGGCTCAATTGCAAACGTTTGCGTTGCGTTTTGCGTTTATGATAACTAATTTATAAACCTTACTCAGCTGTTATTGGTGAGATTTGAATATCGGCCTTTCCGCATTTGAAATCATCTGTTTTAATCACAGATGCACCTGGCTGTGATGAAGATTCTGAACAAATAAAGGCTACTGAAGTGATGCTTGCCTCCATTTTTTGAAAAGGAAGTTATATGTAGTAAATGCCTGCTAATCAATTAATGCCAATAAAAGGATAATTATGGCCATTTTTCAAACGTTTGCGTTGAAAATTGCACGGTTTATTTTTTATTAAAGCCATTAATGCGATTACATTTATGAAACCGTACCAGCTTGATAAGCCAATGATTAAGAAAACGACCATATTTTATCTCTCGCTATTATTTATTACGATCAGTAGCAAATTTGCTATCGCGCAAAACACACGTATCGACGTAAGCAAATTGCGTCATATAATTCCGCTTGGCGGCAACGCCTGGGTAAGTGCGCCAGATACAATTACTGATGAAGGCTTAATTGGTCTGAAAAGCCCAAAATCAACTGCTGATATTTATTTCAGACTTAGCGTTCCGCAGGATATTCAGCTTGCGCTGGTGGTACGGGTTCCGCAAGGTAGTAGTGCGTTACAACTATCAACAGGGAAAAATACGTTCACTAAAAAACTAAGCAACACTACATTTGATACCATAAGCATCGGAAAGGTACATATTACCAACCCCGGCTATATAAAGGTAAGTTTAAAAGGGATCAACAAAACCGGTGCTGTTTATGCAGATGTATCTGACCTGGTAGTTACCCTGCAAAAAACGGATAGCGATATTGCTTATGTTACAAAAGGCAGCTCGTTTCATTTTGGCAGGAGGGGCCCGTCGGTGCATTTACGTTATCCTGTGGCTGCAGATAAGGAGAATAAAGTAAAATGGTTTTATAATGAGATCATAGTACCCAAAGGACAGGACGTAATAGGTTCATACTTTATGGCCGATGGTTTTGGCGAGGGATATTTCGGTATGCAGGTAAATTCGGCAACCGAACGCCGTGTATTATTTTCGGTATGGAGCCCCTTTAATACCGAAGATCCTAAAAGCATACCCGATAGCATGCGTATTAAACTTGTTAAACACGGCAGTAATGTACACATCGGCGAGTTTGGCAATGAAGGATCTGGCGGCCAAAGCTATATGCGCTTTCCCTGGAAAGCCGGGCAAGCCTACGCCTTTTTGCTTGGTGCCGAGCCGGATAATGCAAAACATACAACTACTTATACTGCATACTTTAAAGATGTAGCTGCAGATAAATGGTTTCTGGTAGCGAGCTTTACCCGCCCGCAAAAGGCCACTTACTTAACACATTTGTATTCGTTTGTGGAAAATTTTGAACCCGAAAACGGTGATAAGATCCGCAAGGCTTTTTTTACCAACCAGTGGATAGGAGACAGCGAAAATAACTGGCTGGAGCTTACGCATGCTATTTATACCGGCGATGCTACGGCTAATGCCAACTATCGTAAGGATTATGCAGGAGGAAAAGAAGGCGATAAGTTCTTCCTTCAGAATGGCGGTTTCTTTAATAATTATGTCCCGCTTAAAACTCCCTACGATCGCAGCGCAACAAAGCAAAAACCTTTAATTGAATTTGAAAAACTCCCTAATAAATAAGCCCCAAAAACCTCAAAATTATATATGGAAAGAAGACAATTTTTGAAAACCAGCGCAATAGCGGCAGCCGGTTTTAGCATTTTACCTTCGGGAAGCCTGTTTGCTTCGGCTCCTGCAAAAGTCCGTTTAGGTTACATTGGCGTAGGTGCCCGTGGTATGAGCCATATTGCCGAAGGCTTGCTTCGTGATGATGTGGAGATCGTAGCCATTTGCGATACGCAGGAAAGTTCACTGAAAATTTGCCGCGAATACATCGCCAAAAAAGGCCATGCGCCCGTAAAGGAATACACCGGCGGACTGGATGCCTACAAAAAACTGCTTGATCATAAAGATATCGATGCGGTAATTATTGCTACGCCGTGGCAGTTTCACCATTCGCAGGCCATTGATGCCATGAAAGCCGGTAAATACGTAGGTTGCGAGGTGATTGCAGGTCTTACGGTAGAAGATCATTGGGATATTGTGCGTACATCTGAAAAAACAGGGATGCCGTACATGACGCTCGAGAACGTTTGCTATCGTCGTGATGTGATGGCTGCTTTGAACATGGCACGCCAGGATCTGTTTGGCGAAATCCTGCATTTGGAAGGCGGATATCAGCACAATTTAAGAGGTGTATTATTCAATGACGGCAAGCATTATTACGGAGGCGGCGTTGAGTTTGGCCCTAAAGCTTTGAGCGAAGCGCAATGGCGAACGCAATTCAATATTGATGTGGATGGCGATATCTACCCAACACATGGCGCTGGTCCGTGTATGCACTATGCCAATATCAATGCCGGTAACCGTTTTACCAACCTGGTGTCATTCAGTTCAAAAGCCCGCGGTTTGGCGGCCTATGTAGAGGAACTATCTCCGGGCCACCCGAATGCTAAGATCAATTATAAAAACGGTGATGTTACTACCACCATGATCAACTGCGCCAATGGCGAGACCGTAATGCTGAGCCATGACACTCACCTGCCTCGCCCGTATTCATTAGGCTTCAGGGTGCAGGGTACTAAAGGTTTGTGGATGGATGTAAACCAAAGCGTGTACATCGACCATAAATCAAAGGAAGACGATTCATGGGACCCTGCAAAAGAATGGTTTGATAAATATGACCACCCGCTTTGGAAAAAATACGAAAAGTTTGCCGAAGGCGCCGGTCACGGAGGTATGGACTGGTTTGTGTTTAACGCTTTCGTAGAGTCGGTTAAGCAAAAACGTCAAACACCTATTGATGTTTATGACTCTGTTACCATGAGTGTAATTACACCTTTATCAACCAGATCATTAAAAGAAGGTAACGCCAGTGTGGAGTTCCCTGATTTTACCAAAGGCAAATGGAAGGAGCGTAAAAATACCTTCGCGCTTGATGATAGCGGCTTTTAATTATCGTTTATATTTTTTGCATGTTCTATGTTTAGCCTGGCCAAAATCCGGGCTTTACTTTTTTAACGTAATAGCCAAAATACATGTCATTGAGTAACCACCAGGGAATCCCTGAGAAAAACCATGGTGACGCGTAAAATATATTTTAAGGATGTTGCGCGGGGGCCGCGAGGGATTGCAGTGAAAAGCCCGCAGCGAGCGCTGGGTTTGTGCGCGGGCAAGGCGAGGACTTGTAACGGAAAGCCCGGGCCGAAGGCAACGCCCATGTTATAAAAATCGATCAAAAAACATGCTTAATAATCAATAACTTACGATTGCGTCATTATAAGCCAACGTGGCAATCGCACGGAAGCAGGCCGCTCTGTATAGCATGCGATTGCCACGCTGCGCTCGCAATGACATAATTTTTTTTCAACCTGCTCATAATCAAATTCTTTGATCGTTAGCCCTAAATACGCCGATTGCGTAAAATTAATTCCTGATTCCTCATAATAAAGGCTTGTTTAACACTTCTAATAACCTCAATTATTGCCAATTATCACCGCAAATTACTTTGAGTCAAACGTTTGCGTAGGCTTGTTTTAGGTCAAAGCAAACGTTTGCGCTGTGTTTGGAGGGGCGATTTTTTGCTTTCAAAATCCGGTATCTCTAATTTCCAATATTCAAAAACAGGGCTAAATCGCAACAGAAAACTAACAATTAATTAATACTAACACCACCACGTATGATTAAAATTTACTCAAACCCCGATCAGGGCTTCAGCAAACACATTTATTTAAGGAGGCAGATCAACGGCCTTTTTAAATTGATGTGCTGTTGCCTGCTACTATTATTGCCGGTACTTGCCAATGCGCAAACAGTAATCAACGGTAGCGTAAAAGATAAAGACGGTCCGGTAATTGGCGCTACCGTTACCCAAAAAGGTGCTAAAAATACCACTACAACTGATGTTAATGGTAAGTTTAAAATTACATTAAAAGGTAATTCAACAATATTGGTTGTTTCTTATGTAGGGTATAAACCACAGGAAGTATCAATTAGCGGTTCCTCTGACGTAACTATTACTTTGCAGGAAGACCTCAACAAACTGAATGAAGTAGTAGTAGTAGGTTACGGTACCGTTAAAAAAGGCGACCTTACCGGGTCCATCAGTTCAATCAAAAGTGATAACCTCACGCTTGGCGGTACTACATCTAACATCGGCCAGGCTATTCAGGGTAAAGCAGCCGGTGTACAGGTACAACAGGCCAGCTTTGCGCCAGGCTCTGGAATCAATATCACCGTAAGGGGTGGTAACTCCATCAATACTTCTACAGCGCCGCTGTATGTGGTTGACGGTTTCATTAGTGAAGCCGGTAGCCAGGTAAACCCTAACGATATTGAAGACATCCAGGTGCTGAAAGATGCATCTGCAACTGCCATCTATGGTTCAAGAGGTGGTAATGGTGTTGTTTTGATCACTACCAAAAAAGGAAAAAATGGTAAAGTATCTTTAGATGCTGATATATCTGGCGGTACGCAATATTTAACATATAAGCCCAACCTGTTAACCGGTCAGCAGTATACTGATATCCAAAATGCTACCGCTCTTGAAGATGGCAAGCCTCAACCTTATCCATCAAGTTTCCAGGTGGCCAATACCAACTGGTTAAAACTGGCAACCCGCAATGCTACAGTTCAAAATCAAAGCCTCAGCTTAAGCGCAGGCGACCAGAACTCAAAATTATATATCGCCGGTAACCACATTAAACAGGTAGGTGTACTGCAACATACCGGTTTTGAAAGGTATACCGCAAGAATAGGCGCCGAAAAAACGGTGAATGAAAACATTAAAATCAGCGGTAACTTCTATGGTGCAAATTCAACCTCAACTTTACAATCATACTCAGGCGATATCACCGCACCTTTGTTTAGCTTATTGACTGCACCACCAAACGTGGCACCTTATAATGCTGATGGCACATACAATTATTACGTTACCCAGGGTACCAAAACCAACGCATTAGCAGGTTTGCTGGAGCCAACAAATAACAGTGGCAATAAATTGATCAATGCCAATGTTGGTTTGGATTATAAGATCATCAATGGGTTAACTTACCATCTTACAGCTGGTACGGAGTTTAATCAAACCACTACAGGCCAATACCTGCCATCAACAACAATTGCAGGCGCAAAACAGGGTGGTGTGGCAGCAGAGCAGATCTATTCAAACTTCAGGTGGATTGCTGAAAACTATTTGACTTATAAGTTCAATATTAAAAAAGACCACGATTTTACTGTATTGTTAGGTACGTCAAACCAAAAAGATGTTGCCGAATCATTACTTTCCGGCGCAAAAGGTTTTTCAACTGATGCGTTCCTTTATTATAATTTAAATGCAGGATCATTAAGTAATGGTTACGGAAGCAGCAAAGCGGAGGCTTTTCTTACCTCGTACTTCACAAGGTTAAATTATGCCTATAAGGATAAGATCCTTGCGTCATTCTCTTATCGTGATGACCGCTCATCGCAGTTTGGTTCAAACAAGCGTTCTGGCTTTTTCCCGGCTGGTGCTGTGGCTTATAAATTAACTGATGAAGATTTTGTAAAAGATCTGAATACTTTTTCTAATTTAAAAGCCCGTGTCAGCTACGGTGTTACCGGTAACGACCGTATCCCTGCAAGTTTATATCTTGCAACGTTTGGGCCCTACAGCACAGTGCTTAACGGAAGCGGCCAGCTACAACCAGGTATCGAGCCCAAAAATCTTGCAAACCCTAACCTGCAATGGGAGGCAACAAGACAATTGGATATTGGTTTAGATATGGGCTTTGCTAATGGCCGTATCAACGCAAGTATCGATTATTACAGTAAAAAAACTACCGACCTGCTTATCCAGGTACCGATTGGGGCACAATGGGGCGCTACTAATGGAACACAATGGATCAATGGCGGTGCTATCCAAAACAGGGGTATTGAGCTTTCGGTAAATACCAGCAACCTGCGCAGCAAAGACCTGTCATGGAATACTACAGTGACATTTGCTTACAACAAACAAAAGGCGTTAGATTTAGGTCCGGGGGTTACAATAATAAGCACTAATACCGCCAACCCAAGCGGTACCGTTTCGGGCCAGGAGTTTACAAGGGTTGTACCAGGTATTGAGCTTGGTGAGCTGTATGGGTATGTATACCAGGGTGTTATAAAAACAGGGGGAAGCTATGCCCCGCAACCAAATTCAAAAGCAGGCGACCCTAAATACAAAGATGTTAATGGCGATGGTGTAATTACTCCGGCCGACCGTACTTACCTGGGCAACTCAAACCCACATTACATGGCCGGTTTTGGTAACGATTTTCATTACAAAGGCATCGATCTGGGTATATTTTTCCAGGGAGCATTTGATTACTACCTGTACAATATGAACAACATGGTATTGGAATCAACAACCGGAGCAGCTGCATTGAACAGGTTTGTTGCAGGTAAAAACGAAAATACATCTATCCCGCGTGAAGGTTATTACCTGAGCACCTATGGTAGCTACGTAAACTCACGTTTTGTTGAAAATGCCTCTTATGTGCGTTTGAAATCGCTTACGCTGGCATACAACTTCCCGGCCTCGTTATTTCAAAATATGAAAATTTTACAAGGCATCAGGATTTATGCCGAAGCGCAAAACCTGTGGACCATTACCGGTTATAAAGGTACCGACCCGGAAGCAAACGTACATGCCGATGACACTGGCGCACACCCTGGCCAGGTTCCGATCCGGTCTGCTCTTGGAGGTGGTTTAGATTTTAACTCCTTCCCGGCATTTAAAACGGTAACGTTCGGTATTAAGGCATCTATCCATTAATGAATTATCCATTTAAGGGATCAACAAAATTTAAATCAAATGAAAAAATATAATATTCTACTCCTTGCAGCTACGGTTATTACACAATTTTCGTGTAACAAATCCAGCCTTGAACCTAAAATATACAGTAGCTTAACAAGCCAAAATGCATTTCTTACCAAGTCTGACGCTATTGCGGCCGTGAACGCGGTTTATGCCCGTCTGAAAGGTCCGTCTGTTGGTGATAACTTCGACTATTGGACAGTAAGGCACTTCGCCCTTACCGATTTAACCACCGATGTAGGCCACTGTAGCTACGCTGGCGACCCTGGGCAATTATCACTGGTGCAGTGGAACTCGGCCAATGGTTTGATAGCTGAGGATTACAAGCAGATCTATAAGCTGGTAGCCAATGCCAATAACGCTATCTACAATATCGGGGGAATGAAGAGTATCACAGATGCTCAGAAAAATCAGTTTTTAGCCGAAATGAAATTTTTACGTGCAATTGCTTATTCTGATCTTACCGACGCCTGGGGGCCGGTGATCTTGAATACCGAAAAAGATGTAGCCAATCCTGATTATAAGGCCCAGACTGCGCCAAGTCCTGTTGCGGATGTTGATGCGCTGATGATCAGCGATCTGCAAAATGCAATCAATGTGCTGCCTACAGATTATACCAAAAGCGATATCTATACAACCAATGATGTTGGCCGCGCTACCAAGGGGGCAGCGATGTTCCTGCTGGCCAAAATCTATCTGCGTGAGCACCAATGGCAAAAGGCTGCTGATTTGACTAAACAGGTAATAGATTTAGGAATTTACCAGTTATATCCAACCTACGAGGGTTTGTTTAAAGAATCTAATACATGGTGCTCTGAAAATATCTTTTCGGTATTAAGCGATGCTAATGTTAATGGAACAGAGTTATTGAACCACTTTGGTCCGCTGAGCCATCCGGTGTTAACCGACAGGTGGCAATACTATGCTGTAACTTGGGATTTTTACAACAGCTACGGCGATGAGGACGATCGCAAGAAAATGTTCTTTACTCAATACCAGGGTGTTGACGGGCTGACGCACAAACAAGCTCCTTCGCAGGGCGCTACCGCTCCGGATGGCGTATTATATATGCCGGACGTTGCAACCATGAAGTATGCCGATCCAAACGGTGCTAACACTTACTATGATGGTCATAGTGTTGATGTTTTACGCTATGCAGATGTATTATTGAGCCGCGCCGAAGCTTTAAACGAGTTAGGCGGGCCAACTGCCGAGGCTGTTTCATTGGTAAACCAGGTTAAAGGCAGGGCACACGCCAAGTTATTGGTACAAGCTAACCTTACCCAGGCAACTTTCCGCGATGCTTTATTACAGGAACGTGGCTGGGAGCTGTATTATGAAGGCAAAAGAAGGGCCGACCTGAAACGTTTTGGAAAATATGATGTGGTCGTGAATGCTTACTTAAAACGTATTGGCCAAACCAATACCGTACAGTTGCCGCGCGACGAGTATTTCCCGTATCCGCTTAACCAGGTTAACATTAACCCTAACCTGAATAATTCGGGCAGACAACAATAAGCATACAATTCAAATATTGGTAAAGAATATATAGCTTGTAAAAGGTTGTATATTCTTTACTGTTTAACCGGTATTACAAAATTTAGTGATGAAGCATTGGTTTAAAGTCTTAGCGGCG
Source organism: Mucilaginibacter sp. Mucisp86 (assembly GCF_047324315.1). NCBI lineage: Bacteria > Pseudomonadati > Bacteroidota > Sphingobacteriia > Sphingobacteriales > Sphingobacteriaceae > Mucilaginibacter > Mucilaginibacter sp. Mucisp86. The sequence goes on along the minus strand of NZ_CP168503.1, from coordinate 58,969 downwards.
GGGTTATTAGTTTCAATCATCTGTGGTTGTTCGGGCGGTAACTTGGTAAAAGAAATTCATATAGGTTTGTACAACAACAACGAGTTAAAGATTAAGCTTGATGTTATGACCAGCAAGCCTGTTGATCTGTACGCCGAATACTGGATAGAAGGTAAGCAGCCGGTAAAATACCGGTCGACCACCACCGGCAACGGCACATCGTATAAGCTTGTACTCTGCAATATTTTGCCTGATACCACTTACTCATATCATATCGTAACTGTAGATGGTGGCGATACGGTTGTGAGCAAACCCCATACCTTTAAATCGCACCAGTTACCACTGTTTTTGCAGGAGCAATTTAATGCAAAAGTTGCCGCGAAAGCCACCTTGCCAGCACAGTTCAATGATGGTTTAATGCTTATCAATAAACGTTATGCGCCCGGTGTGGCGTTTTTGGTTGATGCTAAAGGACAGATCAGGTGGTACCACATGATTGATAGGCTGGGATTTAAGGTGATCAACTTTACAAAGGATAAAACCTTGCTTTCTATTTTAGGCCGCAACGACGAACCTACAAGTTACGGCAGCGAGATTTTGGAGATCAATATGCTGGGCGATACTTTGCTCCACCTCACCAAAGGGCAGGGCGATTTTAAACAAACCATTCATCACGAAATATTGAAGAACGATAAAGGCCAGCTGGTAACCATTTTTGTTGATAAAAAAATCATGGATCTCACATCAGTTGGTGGCGGCAAGCAGGATACTGTTAACGGCGATGGCATTATGGTGATGGATAAAACAGGTAAACAGCTTTATAAGTGGAGTGTGTTTGATGTAATGGATCCGCTGAAAGATCCTAAGATCCTGAAAACTAAGAAAGACTGGATGCATGCCAACAGCCTTAACTATGATGTTGATGGTAACTACCTGATGTCGTTTTATAACAACGGGCAGATCTGGAAGATAGATTCGCATAATGGTAAAGTAATTTACAAGTTTGGTAAGGGTGGCACGATTGCTATGCCTGCCGACTGCAACTTTACCCAAGCCCACGCCGCCCACATTAATAAGCAGGGAAACCTTATGTTTTTTGATAACGGGGTGGAGAAACACCAGTCGGGCGTGTATGCAATGAAAATTGATGAGAAAGCCCAGACCTCAGCCATCGCCATGCATATCAAATTGCCTAAAGAAATTTTTAACGGCAGGATGGGCAGCGCTTACATGATCAATGATACAACTACGCTGGTATGCTGCTCAAAAAGGCACATTGTGGTGCTGGCAAACAATAAAGGCGTTTTACAATGGACGATGGAAACATCGGTACCCACTTACCGTGCCGGTTTTATCAAATACGAACAACTTGATCCATTTTTAAAACCATAGATCATTAAAAATGAAAAAGAAATATCAATATATAACTTTCCTGTTGCTATTATTTGCTTTGGCTAACGCGACGCAATTAGTATCATGCAGCGGCAGCAGGGCCGAAGAGGCGGATAAAGTTGATTCGGCAGCCGTGAATAACTTGGTTGCTGTGGATACCTCCAAAATGCCCGGCGGTAAATACGGTGATGCGGTGCGTTATGGCCGCGAACTGATGTTGCATACCGCATACTATATTGGCCCCGAAGGGGTTAACGGCCATTACACCGGCAATAAAATGAACTGCACCAATTGCCACCGCGATGCAGGCACAAGGCCATACGCTTTTAATCTGGTAAGGTCATTTCGTGATTATCCACAGTATAGGGCAAGAGAGGGCAGGATTTTATCTTTGGCCGAGCGCATCAACAATTGTGTAATGCGCCCTAACCTGGGCAAACCGCTGCCATTGGATGGCAAAGAGATGATCTCGATCATGGCTTACCTGAAGTTTTTGAGCGATTCGTCAAATGTTTCTAAAACCACGAAAGGTTTAAAAAACATGGAGGTCGAGCTGCCGGATGTAGCGGCTTCATCAGACAGGGGCGAGGTTCTGTACGCTCAAAATTGTGAGCGATGCCATGCTAAAAACGGCGAAGGTAAAATGCGTTTTGATAATGTAAGCTATGAATATCCGCCGGTATGGGGATTATTGGCCTATCGTCCGGGTTCAAGTATGCACCGTGTGGTTAAATTAGCGCAATGGTTAAAGGGTAACATGCCTTATGATAAAACCGCCGAAGGCAAACCGTTCCTGACCGATGCCCAGGCGCTTGATATTGCAGCTTTTGTAAACGACGATAAAAAACACAAACGTCCGTTGCCTAAAACCACCAAAGAGGTTGATTATCCGCATTACGAAGAAAAAGCGATTGATTATGATAAAGGGCCTTTTAAAGATCCTTTTTCAGAAGAACAGCATAAATATGGGCCATATAAACCGATAATTGACTATTGGGAAGGAAAGGGGATTACTCCGGCTATTTAAAATAAGTGACCGTTCGATTGGTTGCACGGATGCAGAAAGCGTGGGATAGCGCGATTCCCTCCCTTGGGAGAGTGTAGGGAGGGGTTTCTACGATAGGCTTATTTTAGTTTGCATAGCGCAAAACCCCTCCCCGCCACCGCGCGGTCCGAACGCACCCCTCCCAGGGGAGGGAATAAAAAATCTTCCAAAAAGATATTATAAAAAGACTGACTAAGTTTATTTCATGAAAAAACAATTTTTAGCTATCACTTTTCTTTTAACCGGCTTCGCGGCATCGGCACAAAAAGTACCTTATACCAATTGCGAAAAATGCTGGCTGGCCGATTCATTAGGCAACCATCGTGTGGTATTAACTTTTAACGGCACAGGTAAAGTGGCTAAAGCCGTGATCAATTGGAGACGCAGGGATAATGAGCCCGAAAACAAGCGGATCATTATTGAGGATGCTAAAACCAAACAAAAAATTACTAACGTAAAAATCGGCTTAATAAACCGTGAAAGCGGCGAGCTGTATTTTGAGCCAACATCGGGCAAGGGCGCTTATTTTGTGTATTACATGCCTTATAAAAATGAGGGGCGCTCAAACTATCCTAAAGGTGTTTACCTTAAACCAGAAAATACAGCTTCGATTGAATGGCTTAATACCATAAATGGTAAAGCTCCTTTAGCTTCGGTAAAAGAATTTCAGTCGATAGATGCTTTTAACAGTTTTTATCCGATGGAGGTAATTGCTACCAAAGCAGAGACTGAGGCATTGCTGAACAAACATAAGTCTGAAGCATTTTTGGTTTTTCCGGAAGACAGAATGAATTCCATCCGAATGACCAAAGATCTGCCGCAACGCTGGATAGAGTTTGGTCCACGGACCACATATACTGGTGAAGCTGCCCGCGGAGAAAACTTTGCATTTCAGCTTGGTATTTATGCGTTGCAGAATATCGAAAATGTGCAGGTAACATTCAGTGACCTTAAATCAGCCACTGGTAAGGTTATTCCGGCTTCGGCACTGTTTTGCATCAATACCGGAGGTACTACATACGATGCTAAACCGCTTACTAAAGTAGTAAACGTAACCAAAGGTGATATCCAGGCCTTATGGTGCGGAATTGATGTGCCCGCGGCCATTTTACCTTCAGTTTATACAGGTAAAGCCACAATCAGCATTGGCGGAAAGCCGACAAAAACAATTGCTTTATCTATAAAAGTAACTACCAAAGTATCGAAAGACGGCGGTGTAAGCGAGCCTTATAAAATGACTCGCCTTGGTTGGTTAAACTCAACCATGGCACAGCAAAATACCGTTATTGCACCGTATACCCCGCTTGAGGTAAATGGTAATACAGTAAGTCTGTTAGGCCGTAAAGTAGAAGTAAACAAGGATGGTTTCCCAAAACAGATCCAAACTTATTTTACCCCTGAAATGACGGAGTATGCCGCAGCTCCGAATAACCTGCTTACAGAAGGTATCCACTTTCATTTTATTGACGCCGCCGGGAAAAAGATAAACCTGAAAAGCCAGGGTGTGCAATTCACCAGAAAAGAAGCAGGTACTGTGCAGTGGACGGCAGTAAGCGCCAATGATAGCCTGCAGATGGACGTAATTGCTTCATTAGAATTTGATGGTTTCATGGCTTACACGGTAAAGGTAAAAGCCTTGCATGACGTTAGCCTGAAAGATATTACCATGCACATTCCTTTTAAAAAGGATTTTGCCAAATACATGATGGGCCTTGGCCAAAAAGGCGGCTACCGTCCCGAAAACTTTGAATGGAAGTGGGATGTAGCCCATAAAAACCAGGATGGCGCCTGGATAGGGAATGTGAACGGTGGTTTGCAGTATTCATTAAGAGATGAAAAATATGTTCGTCCGCTGAATACCAATTTTTATCTGCAAAAACCTTTATTGCTGCCTACCTCATGGGGCAATGATAATAAAGGTGGCATTAAAGTGGCCTTTGATGGTAAAGCGGTGCTGGCTAATAACTACAGCGGCGAGCGTGATCTGAAAAAAGGGGATGAGCTGTATTATAACTTTACCCTGCTGGTAACGCCTTTCCATACTATCAATACCGATTTTCAGTGGGCTACGAGGTTCTATCATTCATACAAACCTATTGATACTATCAAAAGTGCAGGTGCAACGCTTATCAATATCCACCATGCCACGGCTATAAATCCTACTATTAATTATCCTTTCATCGCCTGGCAAAAAATGAAAGCCTATGATGATTCGGCACATGCGGCGGGGCTAAAGGTGAAGATCTACAATACCATCCGTGAGCTATCAAATCATGCATACGAAACATTTGCTTTACGCAGTTTGGGGCATGAAATTTATTCGCCGGGTAAGGGCGGAGGTTTTAGCTGGTTGCAGGAGCATGTGGGAGATGATTACATAGCTGCATGGTTTGTACCCGAGATTAAAGACGCGGCCATCATTAACAGCGGCATGAACCGCTGGCATAACTACTATGTAGAGGGAATGAACTGGCTAACCCAAAACATAGGTATCGACGGTATTTACCTGGACGATGTGGCTTTTGACCGTGTTACCATGAAACGCATCAAACGCGTACTGACCAAAGATGGTCACCCGGGGATTATTGATCTGCACTCTGCTAATCAATACAATAAAAGCGATGGGTTTAATAACAGCGCCAACCTGTACATGGAGCATTTTCCTTACCTCAACCGTTTGTGGTTTGGCGAGTATTTCGACTACGAAAAAAACGATCCTGATTTCTTCCTGACCGAAGTAAGCGGTATACCGTTTGGTTTAATGGGGGAGATGCTGCAAGGCGGAGGTAATAAATGGCGTGGTATGGTTTACGGGATGACCAACCGTATGCCATGGAGCGATGGTGCCGATCCGCGCCCGATTTGGAAAGCCTGGGATAATTTTGGCATGAAAGGCACAAAAATGATTGGTTACTGGGTTGATGATAATCCGGTGAAAACCGATAAGGTCAAAGTGATAGCAACTGTTTACCAAAAGAATGGTGCGGCAATGGTAGCCGTTGCCAGTTGGGAAGATGCTGATACCGATTTTCAATTAAATATCGACTGGAAAAAATTGGGCGTCGATCCTGCCAAAGCAACTATTACTGCTCCCGAAATTAAAAGCTTTCAGCCGGGCAAAACATTTGGCTTGAATGACAGGATTCCGGTTGAAAAAGGTAAAGGCTGGCTGTTGATCATTAAATAACACGGTAATGAATAAAAAATGGTTTATCGCCGTATGCCTTTGCGTTGGCGGCCTGAAAGTATTTGCCCAGCAAACGGCAAATGTGCGTGAGTATACTAAGGCTATTACCACTTATCCTTTTTCGGATCCTAACCCGATACCGGCATTCACCAATATTTATCCATATTTCCGTTATGACGGGTTTACGGATAAACCGGTGCAAAAGGATTGGAAAATAGTCGAGTTGGAAAACGCGTACATCAGGTTAACCATTTTACCTCAGATTGGCGGCAAAATTTGGTCGGCCATTGAAAAATCGACAGGTAAGCCAATTGTTTATGAAAACCATGTAGTGAAATTCAGGGATATCGCCATGCGTGGGCCCTGGACAAGCGGCGGCATCGAGCCTAATTATGGTATCATCGGGCATACACCAAATTCGGTTACTCCGGTCGACTACCTGACCCGTACAAATGCCGATAGTAGCGTAAGCTGTTTTATCAGCGTACTCGATCTGCTTACCAACACCACCTGGACAATGGAAGTAAATCTTCCGGCAGATAAGGCTTACTTTACGACCAAATCTTTCTGGCATAACTCAACACCACTTGAACAGCCTTATTACCACTGGATGAATACCGGGATCAAAACCAGTGGTAAACTTGAATATATTTTCCCCGGCACCAAATACCTCGGTCACCAGGGCGAGTATGCCGACTGGCCTGTCAATAAACAGAACGGGAAGGACCTTGCCTTTTATGATAATAACAATTTTGGCGGGTATAAATCATACCATGTGTTTGGCAAATACACCGATTTTTTTGGCGCTTACTGGCATAACGATGATTTTGGTATGGCTAGGTATGGTGGTCATGAGGATAAAGCAGGTAAAAAGATCTGGATCTGGGGACTGTCAGATCAGGGCATGATCTGGGAAAAACAGCTTACTGATAGCGATGGTCAATATTCCGAAATTCAATCGGGTAGGTTATTTAACCAAACTGCCGTTAAAAGTACTTTTACACCTTTCAAACACAAAGGCTTTGCCCCGGGCTCATCAGATACCTGGACGGAATACTGGTACCCTGTATTGAAAACTAAAGGCTTTGTACAGACCAATAACTATGGCGCGCTGAACGTCAAATCCGGCGGCGGCTGGATAAGACTTTATTTTAACCCGGTTCAAAAAATAGCCGATACGCTGAAGGTAAAGCAGGGCGATAAAGTGATCTACAGCAAAAAAGTAACATTACAGCCGCTTCAATTATTTGCCGATTCGGTTAAGGCAGATGCTGGAGATATGCTGGTAACTTTGGGTGGTAATAAACTGATCTATAATTCAAACCCCGAAGCTGATAACCTCAGTCGCCCGGTTGATTTGCCGAAAGATTTTGACTGGAACAGCGCCTATGGCCTATATACCCAGGGCAGGGAGTTTATGGATCAAAAAATGTACCCCGAAGCTGAAGAAAAACTGCAGGCAGCATTAAAAAAAGATCCATACCTTTTACCTGCGTTGGTGCAGTCGGCCGCATTAATGTGCCGTGATATGCGTTATGCCGAAGCTTTGGTCTTTGCCAAAACTGCGTTAAGCATCAATACTAATGATGGTGCTGCAAACTACTATTATGGCACTATCAATGCGCAGCTGGGTAATGTGACTGATGCTAAAGATGGTTTTGATATGGCCGGTTTATCGGTTGAATACCGCAATGCTGCTTACTCAGCTTTAGGTAGTTTATATCTAAAAGAAAAGAACGATATAAAGGCTCTCGAGTTTGCTTCAAAGGCGCTGGATTTTAATCGTTTAGATATTTCTTCATTACAGGTACAGGCTGTAGCTTACCGTCATTCGAACGATAATAAGAATGCTGCAAAGGTTTTAGATACGATATTGACTTATGAACCGCTTAATCATTTTGCCCAGTTTGAGCAATATTTGGCACAGCCATCCGAGGCTAATAAAACAGCCTTTACAGCCATGATCCGAAATGAACAGCCCATTGAAAGTTACTTTGATCTGGCGGATTGGTATTATAAAAATGGCTGTTTGAGCGAAAGTGAAAAGGTTTTACAGCTTTCACCGGTTAATGCACTGGTGTATTACAAGCTTGCATTTTTGCAAAGTAAGGCTGGCAGACCTTTCAATGAATTTTTAAAGAAAGCCAATGCGGCAACGGCTGCATTTGTGTTCCCTTTCCGCAACAGCGATGAAGAGGTGTTGCAATGGGCTATGCAACAAAGCAATAACTGGAAGCCAAAGTATTTCCTGGCGCTGCTTTATAAAGACCGTAATCGTATTGATGAGAGCAAAAAACTATTTGCTGAATGCGGCAACCTGCCCGATTTTGTACCTTTTTATGCGGCAAGAGCTGCCATCGAAACAGGCGACGATGTCCTGGCCGATCTAAACACGGCAGCCAAGCTTGATAAAGGCTGGCGCTACAACAAGTTGCTTGGCGAGTATTATGTTAATAATAAGCAATATGCCAAAGCATTAATCACCGTTGAGCCGTTTTATAGATCGCATCCCGATAATTACATCATAGGCATGTTATACGCCAAAACATTGCTGCTCAATAAGCGCTATAGAGAATGCGGCAAGCTTTTATCGGGGATTGATATTTTACCGTTTGAAGGCGCAACTATTGGCCGTGAGTTGTACAGGGAAACCGAATTAATGCAGGCGGTTCAAAAACTTGATGCTAAAAACTATAATGCTGCTTTAACTTATATAACCGAAGCTAAAAAATGGCCGGCAAATCTCGGCGTAGGTAAGCCTTATGTCGAAAATATCGATGAGCGTCTGGAAGACTGGATGAGTTATCTGTGTTATAAAAAAATGGGCAACACTGATGAAGCTGCACAGTATCTGCAAAAAATAACTGCCTTTAAACCTCAAATTGATAATACGGTAAGTAATTTCCTTTCGGCTAATCACTTGGTTAGTGCCTGGGCTATTGAAAAATTAGATAGCAACGCGGCGGCGATTAATTGGTTAAATGCTGAAGTCAAGAAATACCCTGATGATAAAGTGATCAAATGGTGCAAGGAGGTTTATGAAAGCAAGGCCTTTAAAGAAAGCGATGTAAGTGATGCAAGCATTAGGATATTGGAACATTTGATGTAATCATCTCAACTGTTTAGCGAATGCCGATGGCCTGATCTTAGTTAACTGGTAAAATATAGCGCTAAAGGCAGATAAGCTGTTATAGCCCAATTTGTAGGCGATCTCGCTCATGGACATATCAGTTTGAAGCATCAGCTCAATGGATTTAACCATTTTTAGTAGCTTAAAATACTGCAAAAATGAAGTGTGCAGGGTTGATTGAAACAGGCGCGAAAGTGTCCTTTCGCTGAAACCGGTTTCTTCGCTAACAGATGATAGGGTTAAAGGTTCAAAAGCATTTTCATTCATATAATCCAATACCGGGTGCATCCGGGGATTATCGGTAGTGGGCAGCGCTACAGGTAATGCTTTTTTGCTAATCTCTGGTAGTATCGCTTTTATTCCCGCTAAAAAATGAAATGCCTGTTCATCGGGGTGTACATCACCGTTCCACCGTTCGGAGTAAATAAGCATCTGTAATAATAAATTGTTGATAGGGTAGATGCCGCCTTTCGTGTAAAAAGGGTTACTATCATCATCGTGCCAGTAAAAATACACCGTACGCGTAACTGCAGATTTATGCATCTCCACAAAATGCATCATACCACCCGGAATCCACACATAGTGCCTTGCTGGTATCACTAAAGTTTTATCGGTTAGGTGGATGTATGCGATCCCGCCTTCAATATAAATCAACTGTCCTTTTTTGTGGCTGTGGTTTGGGAAGTTTCGTTCTGTTTTCCAGTTAATTACATAAACTGATTCAGGATGTTTATCTATATCCCTGAAAAAGTTTTCGGCAGTAACCGCATCTATGTTTTGGCTGGAATGAATAAGCATTTGGCAAATTTAAATAAAATAAGCTTTTAACAACTACCGAACTTTGTGCTATTAAATCACCATGAACTTTAATAGTAAATTTTATCTGGCCTTGTTGCCAGTTTTGTTGTTGGGCATTTCAATAAAAGCACAACAACCCATAGCTGATACCCGCAAAAACCTTCCTTTAACCATAGCACAGGTTTGGCAAAAAGCAGCCATTAACAGCAAAGCCGTTCAAATTAAGCAATTACGTGTAACAAGCAGTGCGGAAGCCGTTAAAGATGCCAAAGCCGAACGTTTGCCCGAGATTGGCATTAACGGCGAATATGCCCGGGTAAGCAATATGCCGGTTTACGAAAACGGCATTTTTAATACGCCAACTCAATTTCCGGTTTTGCACACTACCTATACCGTGGGTGGAGAGGCTTATTTAAACATTTACAACGGGAATAAAACCAATTTGGAGATCGACGCCCGTAAACGTGAGCATAATATAGCCGGCGAACAGCAAAAATTAACCGTATCTGAAGTGAAGCTACGTGCCGCGGCTTATTACCTCGATATGCAACGTAGTATCATATTTAAAGATCTGCTGCTGAAAGATATCGCAGCGCAGGAAAAACAGCTTTTACAAATCAAAACACTCCAAAAAAATGGTGTGGTATTAAAGAGCGATGTGCTGAGGGCCGAGTTAAAACTCTCCAAACAAAAACTCTCGTTGGTTCAATTAGATAATGACCTCGCGATAGCCAATCAAAAGTTGAACATCCTGATAGGCTTGCCCGATGAGCAACGTGTTGTCCCTGTTGAAGCGGTGCAACTGGACACCACGGGAAAGGAAACTTACGATGAGTATTTAACTGATGCGGGAAAGAATGCTTATCAGCTTAAGATATCCGAACAGGAAACAGAGCTAAGCAAACTGAAATTGAAGAATGTAAAGGCAAACATATCGCCTAAAGTAGGTTTGTTTGCGGCTTATAATTATAGCTACCCCCAAATCCTGTTTTATCCATATTCGCCGAGTTTATACGGTTTGGGTTTTGCCGGTGTAAAAGCTTCGTTTTCTATTTCATCATTTTATCATAACAGCCATAAAGTAAAAGTGGCAAGGCTCGATCTGGAAAGCCAGGAAATTGAGCATGCCCAAACAGAGGATGGTATCCGTCAGCAGGTAAACGAAGCCTGGCTCAGGTATAAAGAAGCGTTAAACAGGGTGGATGTAAGCAAAACCAATGTACAGCAAGCTACCGAAAACAGGCGAATTGTGAACAATACTTACTTTAACCAGCTTTCGCTGATAACTGACCTGCTTGATGCGGATACGCAGTTATTACAGACCCGCTTTGATCTGGCTGCTGCCAGGATAGCCGCTCAACTTCAATATTATCAATTACAAAACGTAACCGGGAAACTTTAATCATGAACAAACATATAAACACTTATACCGCAACTGATAAGTTAATAACTAAAATAACTACGTGGATAGCCGGCATAGTTGCTGTTGGCTTACTGGTATGGGGTATTATAACTTTGCTGCACCTGTACAACTATGAAGAAACCGATGATGCCCAGGTTGAGGCTTACATTAACCCGATTACGGCAAGGGTAAGCGGTTTTGTAAAAGAGATACGGTATGATGAAAATCAGGATGTAAAAAAAGGAGATACCCTGCTCATTATCGATAACCGCGAATATCAAATACAACAGGAGGAAGCCGGTGCAGGCTTGCAAAACGCACGCGAGCAGGTGAGTGTGTTGGAAAGTAATGTAGAAACTGCTGCTAAAATAGCGGAAGTAAACAAAGTACAGATAGCTGCTACCAAAGCTAAATTGGTTAAAGCCCAGCAGGAATTTGACCGGTTCACCAAACTATATGAAGCAGAATCGGCCACTAAACAACAATTGGAAAATGTACAGAGCGCCCTTGATGTAGCCCGGTCTGATTATCAGGCTTCATTAAATAATTACCAGGCATCGCTGTCAAAAGTAAATGACAGCCGTTCGCAAATTTCGCCGGTACTATCCGAAATAAAACGCCGTGAGTTGGTATTGCAGCGTAACGAGCTTGACGTTTCTTATACCGTTGTAACTGCACCATATGATGGTAAAATGGGTAAGAGGACTATTCAGCCTGGTCAGCAAATTCAGTTAGGTCAAACGCTCGCTTATATCGTTGATAAAGAAACCGGTTTGTGGGTAGTAGCTAACTTTAAAGAAACACAGTTGCACAATATGCACATAGGCGGTGGTGTGGAAATTACTACAGATGCTTATCCCGACAGGAAAATAAAAGGGGAGATCCTTTCATTGTCACCGGCAACTGGTTCGCGTTTTTCGTTGTTGCCGCCTGATAACTCTACCGGTAACTTCGTGAAGATTACCCAACGTATCCCTGTAAAAATAAAAATTGATAGTAAAGCCGCTAACTTTTTAAGTGCAGGTATGAACGCCAGTGTAACCGTACCCAAAAACTAACAGCCATGAGCAATCTAACCCCTGTTTTTAAGCCCTGGGTACCCGAATGGTTGATCCGTATCACATTGTTGTTGGTTGTATTGCCCGGTATAATTTTGTTTTCCCTGTCTATCAGTAATGTGGGAGCGGCTGCAGGTTATTACGGTATCAGTCCAAATGATGCGCAATACTCGATGATCATACTGTATGCTGCAACAGCAAGCTTTGTGGTATTGGAAAAACGCTTCTTCAGAAATATTGCCAGTAAAACTTATTTGCTCATCAGTGTATTATTGCTGGTAACTACCTGTTATATCTGTTACTACGTGCACATTTTTTTTGTGTTGTTGATTTTTAGATATATGCAGGGCATGCTAACCTGTGCAAGTCTCAGCATTACCCTCACCCTGATGTTTACCCGTTTGCATAGCGAACGATCAAAGGAAATTGGCTATTCGGTTGTTTATTGCATCCTGCTATGCGTGTCGCCCCTGTCAACCTTATTTACGGCATCTATTATTGATGATTTTAATTTCAATGTGATATACAAATGTGCTATTTACTCCTTTTTACCGGGAGCGATATTGATGTGTATCATCATGAACAATGTGCGTCTTAGCCGTAAGTTGCCTTTGTACCAATTGGATTGGGCCAGTTTTGTCATTTATTCGGCCGGACTTTGTTTGATAGGCTACATTATGGTTTACGGTCAGCAGTATGATTGGTTTGATGACAAACGGATTATTTACAGCGTTGCCATAGTTATCGCACTGTTTGCCGTTTTTGTATTCAGGCAGCTTAGTTCAAAGCGTCCTTATTTTCATATTCAGGCTTTTAAATCCCGCAAATTTGTGTTGGCAGCGCTGTTGTTGTTTGTGTTTTATATCTGTCGTGGAGCGTTTGGTGTTACTACGTCATTTATGAGCAGCGCCATGGGGATGGATCCAATCCATGTTGGGTATCTGCTTATTTATAACCTGGCAGGTATTATTGTCAGCGTAACCATATCATCAAGGTTTTTGCTGATGAAAAAGCCTTTGCGGCATATCCTTATTTTAGGCTTTACCTTGTTGCTGGCGTTTCATGTGTATATGTGCTTTGTTTTTTCATCGCAGGTTAATACCGAAGATCTGATTATCCCGGTAATATTGCAGGGTTTAGGTGCAGGTATGCTGATGACACCGGTAATCCTTTTTGTAATTTCGTCATCTCCGGTTCAATATGGTACAACCGGTTCTGCAGTTGGTATTTTTATGCGTTTTACGGGCTTTAGCAGTAGTATAGCGCTTATCAATTATTTTCAATTATACAGGCAAAATGATCATGCCAATCGTTTCCAGGAGCAATTGAGCCAGTTAAACCCGCTTGCTGTTCAAAAATTAGCTGTATATAAGCAAGCTTTAACAGGCAAAGGTATAGCTGCCGATCAGGCCGCGAAAATAGCCAACGGCTTACTGAACAAAAATATCAATGCGCAAGCCCAGCTGCGTTTTGCTGTTGATTACTATCAGCTCATCAGCTGGGTGTTGCTTGCTCTTATTTTGGTGGTGATTTTATTCCCATCGGCTAACCGCACAATCATAAACCTTAAATCACGCCAGCCTGCACCTGTAGTTTATTGATTGTTATTATTCGCTTCTTAAACTCTTTACCGGGTTTTCAAGCGCGGCCCTGATGCTTTGATAGCTTACCGTAAACAAAGTTATCAGGAACGCTCCTGCTGCCGTAGCCGCGAATACCCACCAGGAAATTTCGGTGCGGAACTGATAGTGCTGCAGCCACTTGTTCATGAAATAATAAGCAAGGGGAGAGGCAATTAATAAGGATATCATCACCAGTAAAACGAAGTCTTTAGAAAGCAATCTCCATAAATTGAACACAGATGCGCCTAAAACTTTGCGAACGCCAATTTCCTTTACCCGTTGCTCGGCCACAAATGAAGCCAAACCGAAGAGACCAAGGCATGAGATAATAATAGCCAAACCTGCAAAAACAGAGGCCAACCTGCCTATGTGCTCTTCGGCGGCAAATTTTGCAGCGTATTCGTCGTCAGCAAATTTATATTCAAACGGAGCCGATGGAATTAGCTTTTTGAAAACAGCTTCTATTTTAGGTAATGCTTTACTTGCGCTTACATTCGGTTTAATTTTGATATTGATCAAGCTTGTAGGTACATGACCTTTGATCATGAATATAGTTGGATACATTGGCGCATAAGGCGATTCCATAATCATATCTTTAACCACGCCCAGTATTTTATAATGTTTTACTGCCTGATCCTGGAATTTCCAGCTTACCTCTTCACCAACTGGGTTTTTTAACCCCATGTATTTAACAGCCGATTCGTTGATGACGATGCCGGATGAATCAGTTATAAAATTCCTCGAAAAATCGCGCCCGTTTACAAATTGCCAGCCAATCGTTTTGCCATATTCAAAAGTTACAGGTAAAGTGCCAAATTGGTCTTCAAGGTTAGGGTTTTTGCCCCGCCAGGTAAAACCGCCATTGCCCGAAGCTATTTCGGTAACCTTGCCGAATGATTCGGACATTTCCGTTACTACACCGGTGTTTTTGAGCTCTGAACGTAGCAAATCGTATTTTCCGTCAAAGTCGCTCGATTTTTTTTCGATCATCACCAATCCTTCGCGGGTATAACCTACCGGGCGGTTTTTGGCTACCTGGATTTGCCGGTAAACAATAATGGTACAAATGATTAAAGCAACCGATACTGTAAATTGTACTACTACGAGTGCTTTACGCGGAATGGCAGCAAAACGGCCAACTTTAAATGTGCCTTTCAATACTTTTACCGGATTGAAAGATGACAAGTACAAAGCAGGATAGCTTCCTGCTATAATACTGGTTATGAAAATAGAGCCAGTACAGGCAAGCCAGAAATAAACATTTTGCCATGGCATCATTACCTGTTTTCCTGATAGATTGTTGAACCAGGGTAACGATAATCTCACCAAAATGAGTGATGCGAGAAACGAGAGTAACACAATCAGAAAAGATTCGCTATAAAACTGTCCTATCAGCTGTTTGCGCATGGAGCCTATGGCTTTTCTTATACCTATTTCCTTGGCTCGCTTTTCTGAACGGGCGGTGCTTAGGTTCATGAAGTTGATGCAGGCCAGGAGCAATACAAAAGTACCGATGATACCAATGAGCCATACCATTTGCATGGGGCCGCTATCGGCAATACCTCTTTTATAGCTATGCAGGTGCCAATCGCGCATGGGGTGTAAAAATACCTGCGGGTTTAGTTTAGCCTCGTCTTTAAAGTTGCTCAGGTTTTTTATTTCAGCGTCTTTGATATTTCTTGAAACCTTTTCAAAATCTGTGTTAGGACTGATTTCTACATAAATTTTCAGAAAATGGTTTTGCCAGTCAGTTGATGCCTGTTTTATCCAGGGGTTATCAATTACCCATAAGTCGGCAGGTGAGATAAACTTAAGGTCTTTGAATTGAGTGTTGAGCGGTAAATCTTCATAAACTCCGGTAACTTTCACATTCAATTTATTATTGATCTTCATTACCTGATTTACAGGGTTGCTATCACCAAAAAAAGCCTGTGCGGTTGATTGCGACAGCATAATGGAATAAGGATCTTTTAATCCGGATCTTGAACCGTGAATCATTTTGAGAGTGAGCATATCTGGCGCACCCGGATCCATAAACAAGCCTGTTCTGGATAATTTCTTATCGCCGGCAGATAAAATATCATCAACATCCCATGATGCCATAACGATATGCTTAAAATTATCTTTATAGTTGGTTTTCAGTTCCGTTACCATTGGCACCTGCATTGATGAATTAGCATAGGGATCCTTGGTATGCGGGTCGAAAAGTCGCGTCCTTACCTGGGCAATGCGGTCATAGTTTTGATGATATGTATCGAATGAGAATTCATCCCAGATCCATAAACTGATCAGGATAGTAACGGACATACCGATAGCGAGCCCGCCGATGTTGATCAGAGACGAAACCTTATTTTTTAAAAGGTTTCTCCATGCAACTTTTAAGTAGTTTTTAATCATGACGTTACGGTTTAAACAGAACTAAAAGGAAAGCTTTAAAAGTTTTGTTTAAAATATAATGCCATTGGGTTAATGCATTGATTGTTAGTATTTTATTTAGATGATTGGTGCGAGGTATGTATCGAAAACGTACATGTTTCGTTCGCTTTCATAACAAGGCGATGAATGAGATCAGTAGCCTCGAAATTGCACGCTCCGGAGTGGATAGCTAAATGAGGAAACTTTTTAATTCCTCCTCCTTCTTCAAAGTATTGACAAAAGGAGAAGGGCTATGCATTTGACTACGATTTGTGAAGGGATTAGGTGATAATATTATCCTTGTATCTAAATGCATGGAGTTGCATTTAGATACTAATTTGTTTAACAAATAATCTATTCTGTAGAGAGCAATTGAATATACTGTTCCAGCAAAATGATGTACTTATCTTTCCAAAGGTTTACCCTGTTATGATTTGGACGCATCATTTCCCTGTTTCTGACATCATAGGGGGCATTGGTGTTTTTGGGAAAATATTCCGGAAATTCTTTCGAAAAATCATGGTCTACAATTCGGCCTATGCGGTGAATAATATCTGCATTTAATTCTTTTCTGTTAAACCATTGGTATACCACGCTTCTGCTTACATCTGAATGCTGAGCGAGTTCGGTAATGCTGAAGCCTTTTTTTCTAACGAGTATTTCTACAATTTGACCGTGATGTTTTTGCATAATTTTTAGCTGTAAAAAGTTAAAAAACTAAATCAAAATAAGCTTAGGTGCTAATTAATAATTAGTTATTAATCAATAAACTAACTAACATTAGGTAACTGGGTATTGCAACATCTATGCCAGTACCCGTAATTTAATCTTGACGAAATTGATAGGAGAAGTTGGTTTGGTGATAAAAGGTATTTCCAACTTTACAGAATAATTTTAACTTTTATGTAATTTATTTTCTTGTGTTTTTTTAAAAAAATAAAATGCTGTGTATTTAATTACGCGCGATGTGTGGAATAATGTATACAATATGTGAAATTTTATTCCCAAATTTGTTAAATTGAAATTTGCGTGTTGTTTGATAAAAGAAATAATGGGAAGCAAATGCCTGATGTGTTACAATAATGTTACAATTAATATGGTTGTAATGCAATTGTGAAAATATGTGCCAAATTTTTGCTATCAGAACCTTGTTATATTAATAGTTAATTAATGTGGAATTAACCTAATAGCGGGCTAATTTAAATGCTATGTCCAAATTATTTACCCATTGTTGCTAAACAAAATTGTGGGTTAATTGATGATCGTTTCGACCGTCCTTGCTTTTTTAAATGCAGGTAATCTAATACTAAAACCGCTATTGCTTTGTATACTTAATGTGTTGGCTGAAGTTTTTTTAAGCGAATCTTGTGTTACACTATCCTGTAAATCAGGAAGAAGTGAAAGGAAAGTTGGGTTGAGAAGTAACTGAGCAATAAAATGTATAAAAATAGAATAGGGATTTGGCAATGAAATTGCCGAATTATTAGTACTTTCATAAAATAATAAGCATAAAATTAAATTACTACCAATGAATACACAGCACCCATGGCATGAAGTTTCAACAGGGCCCAAGATTCCTTATGTTGTAAACGCCGTTATTGAAATCCCTAAGGGCTCAAAAGCAAAATATGAAATTGATAAAGAATCGGGACTTTTAAAGTTAGACCGCGTTCTGTTCTCATCTGTAATGTACCCGGCAAATTATGGATTTATCCCACAAACCTATTGCGACGATGAAGATCCGCTTGATATTTTAGTATTATGTTCGGTTGATGTTTTTCCGATGTCAATAATTGAAGCAAAAGTGATAGGGGTAATGCATATGATTGATAATGGCGAGCAGGATGATAAGATCATTGCCGTTGCTAATAATGATATGTCGGTAAATTATATAAATGATTTAAGCGAACTACCTCCCCATACTATTAAGGAGATAGAATGCTTCTTTAAAGACTATAAAGTTTTAGAAGGTAAAAATGTAACTGTTGAGCGCTGGATGGGCGTTAGTTACGCGCACCGTGTTATAGAAGATAGCCAGGTGTTATATGATGTTAACTTTAAATCAACTCAAAACGAAGTGAAAGCTGCCGGCTAAGTACAGGCTAAAATTAAAATGCTTAATTCGGCTCTTAATAATAGAATTTCCGGATTAAGCATTTTTAATATACCTAAGTTATAAGTATATGTTGGTGTTGTTGTTTTCTTGTTATTTATATAAATAATTTTTTAGCGAAGCGTAATCAATTTAGCCAGGAGCCTATCGCTGATTAAATTTCTTTTTTGAGTTTTCGAGAAGGCTTTTGTTGTACTTCTCCAGCAGTTCAATATACTTATCCCTCCAGTAAGAATCCTCTATCTCATCTGCATGATAATCTGGTGCCTGATAGCCTTGATTTTTAATATTATCAAATTCACCTTCTGTAAACAAGTGGGGGAATTCGACAGAAAAATCATGTTTCAGGCAAAGCCCGATTTTATATATGATTTTTGGCTTTAAATACTTTTGATTAAACCAGTAATAAACGGAGCGACGGTTTACGTTAGTGAATCGTGCGATTTCGCTTATGCTGCAGCCTTTGCGCCTAACCACTTTTTCCACTATTTCGCCATGGTGCAAATCCATAAGTTTTTATAAAATAAGTTTTGAACTGCTTAATAACAATCTTAACCTCGATTAAGTTGATAATTATAATAAAAAATAAACGACAAGTTAATAATACATCTTAAAAAGTTAACTTGCAACATTTAAACATATTTGATCTATGTTTACTTTCACCGTTAAAACACAATTAAGTTGTTCAATGGTCATTAATATGTTTTTGCCCATAATTTGGGTAACCACACCCTGGTAGTTATATAGCAGGCCATCTTTTATTTTAACTTTATTGCCAATGTTTAAATTCTGAATGCTGATAAGCTCAACTTCTGAATAGTTATTAACTATTGATTTTATGCGTTCAATTTCCGCATCATTTAAAGTAACCGGCTTTCCGCAATAGGATACAAAATTTATTACTCCCGGAACCTGCTTCACCTTAAGTTGTTCGCCTGAGTTTACCTTCACAAACACATATGACGGAAATAAAGGTGTTTCTATCATTTTGTTTCTATCTGCCCATTTTTTCAGTGATTTAATAACCGGGCAGAAAGACATGATACGGTTTTCGTTAAGAGTTCTGTCTATTTTTTTCTCAAATCTCGATCTGGTATATACAACCATCCAGCTAGGTGATGCGGGCTTGAGTAAAACGGCGTTGTTCATCATAGTTATTCGAGTTTGGTTTTTATTTGTTTGAAAATGAGGTAGATAATCAAACTAATGTTTTTCAATTTGTAGCGTATTATTTTCATAAAAATCGCCAATTAGTTTAATAATTCGCATGGCCTCACACAATTTGTTTTCAAATTGTGAAAAAGTGTGGTATAAAAAATACGCTGTTTTTATGGTGTTGTTTAAGCAAATAACAGTTGTGGATGATGGTCGTTTTTAACCAGCGAGATAATGAAATTGGTAAAAAAATTAATGAATAGTTAGTCGAAAAGTGTTTTTAACTTATGGTTATTATTCAAAGGTGTATTTTTCCTTGTTGTTAAATAAAGGTGTAAATGTTTCGGAAAAGTGCCCCCGTTAAGCGAATTTATTCTACCGTGCTTTTTATAGAGGTTTCCCGTACGTAAATGGTTATTACTTTGTTACAAGAATGTGAATAATATCACACTTTTGTACATTTCACAACAATCGGCAGTTTTGTTGATGAAAAGTAAATTATATGGCTAATTTTGTATCAATGTGTTAAATAAAATTCATGTTTAATTAAACATTGACAATGAATTAATAGACCGGCACAGTAATTTTTGATTGAAAATAGCTCACTGTAAGCGAAATGGCGAAGCTATACGCAATTATCAATTAACGTTTCTAACCAATCGGACAGTTACTGCGACCACATTCCTCAAGTCAATTTAATTTCTAAAAAGCATGGGCTATCGTGCCCGTATATTAAACAGCTGCAGCTGGAAATTAATTTTAAGTGAATTGTGATCTGGGCACAACAGGAGTTTTAAAATAGTCAGGATTCTGAATCCTCCCGCTGATAACTTAATCAAATGAACAGGCCAAACGCATCGAGCAAAAAGATATTAGTTATAGGCATTAACTTTTCTCCAGAATTGACAGGTATTGGAAAATATACCGGAGATATGGTTGAATGGTTTGTTGAGAATAATTATAAATGCACTGTAGTAACATCTTTTCCGTATTACCCCTTCTGGAAAGTACAATCACCTTATTCAAACAAATTTTATAAGCGTGAAGTATTGAAAGACGGCATGCTGACCGTTTACAGGTGCCCCTTATATATACCTGAAAAACCCGGCGGCTTAAAGCGGCTGGTTCATGAAGCCAGTTTTTTTCTGTCGGCCTTTTTTACGCTCATTTACTTATTGTTTAAACCCAAAAACGATTATATTTTTTGCATCGCCCCACCTTTTCATTTAGGATTTTTAGGATTGTTTTACAGGTTTTTTAAACGCGGTGAAATTATTTATCATATTCAGGACCTGCAAATTGAGGCTGCACGGGATTTGAATATGCTGAAGTCAAAAAGAGCATTTAAGGTTTTGTTCGGAATGGAAAAACTTATTATGCGAAAGGTTGATTTTGTAAGTTCAATTTCTAAGGGGATGCTTAAAAAAATCAGTTATAAAATCAACCGCGAAATATCCTTTTTTCCTAACTGGGTTGACACTGATACCTGTTACCCCTTAAACAACAATGCCGAATTGAAATTGGTGTGGAATTTTGATGCAAATGATAAAGTGGTGCTATACTCGGGCAGCATAGGCGAAAAGCAGGGAATTGAAGCAATTTTGGATGTAGCCGAAAAGCTTCGGGCGCATAAGTTTATAAAGTTTGTTATCTGCGGTACCGGGCCTCATAAAGATAAACTCATTCAGCGTGCCAAGATACAGCAGCTTGATAGTGTAAGTTTTCTTCCGCTTCAGGAACGCCATTTATTCAACAGCTTTTTGAATATGGCCGATGTTCACCTGGTGTTGCAGAAAAAGAGTGCTGCCGACCTGGTTATGCCATCAAAACTTACCACCATTTTGGCGGTTGGCGGGTTAGCGCTGGTAACGGCGGAGCAGGGTACAACTTTATATGAGGTAATAACCGACAACAGCATGGGGGTTGTTATTCCCCCCGAGGATATCGATCATTTGAAAAATGCTATCCTGGATTGCTGTACAAACGATAACTCCGAAATTAAACTAAATGCCCGTAACTATGCCGAAAATCATCTTAACATCAGCAAGGTGATCAGGAGGATGATGTTAAATATGCAAAAAACTGTATACCCCGAACATAAGGGAATTAAGTATTTGAGATTAGACAGGGATGCAGATTAATTTAAGACAAAAAATTATACTGCATCTTCAATATGGAAGCGTGATGCAGGGCCTGAAAGAGAAATTTCAGATTGAGCGTATAAATAATTAGATGAAGAGTATTCATACACGGTAACATTGTTCAACGAAGCTGTAATGTTTCCATCCTTATTTTCAAAAGCCTTAACCTCACCCAAAAATGTAAGGTTAACATTCAGATCGGTTATATATATTCTTTTTGTAACGGGCTCACTCATAGTTTAATTATTGGCGCAAAGAAAATAAAATTTTATGTCAATCTTTTTTCAGGACGAAAAGAAATGATTGTTTTTATTAAAGAGTTTTATGTAATTGTTTTTTATCTGACATATACAGGCCGCAAAATGCCTTTTCAATCATAACCTCTGCAAAACCTAACCTTTGTGAAATTAATATTTATTGATGATGAGCCAATTCAGCATTTTATTATTCAAAGAATGATTGACACATATCTTTTATATGTGCCTCAAACTAAGTATTATTTCGATGCAACAAAAGTTCTTGATTTTTTAAGTGAAAACAAAACCAACAGTGACGAATTGCCCGATATGATATTTGTTGATATCAACATGGATATCATGAACGGTGCTACATTTCTACATAAATATAATAAGCTAAAACACCGTTTAGCAAAAAAAATAGCTGTTTATATTATGTCGTCGTCAATTGATCCAACGGATCTGGCCTTGTCAAAAAAATATGATTTTGTTTTAGATTATATTATAAAGCCTTTAACCAAGGTCACACTCAAAAAGATATTGGAGCCTCAGTGATTTACGAAAAATCAACTGCTTTAACAGGCCGGAATAATACCCTCAATGTAAATTTTGCACTTGCTCCTTTTTAAAGTGATTTCCTGCAAACTGAATAATGGAGTTGAAGAAGCGTAATCGTAAACTTCGATATCCTGCAAAGTGGCAATGACCTTATTATTTACTTCTTTATATGATTTAAAGAAGCCCGCAAAAGTCAGATTTTGTTCAAAGTCAGTTAAGTAAATTTTTTTTTGAAGGTTTGGTGCCATTGCAAATCTGCTTTTTGATAATAAATAAAATGTATTTGCACTGCTATACGGTTTTCCTCTAATAATGTTGCAACAATTACTTAATCATTTAATGTTGCTTTCCAGCTAATCATAGTCTGCTAACAGCCAAAGCTGTAATAACATCTTTTAAGATGCCGGGGGATAAACCAGCGGCCTGTTTTTAAAGAAATAATTAAATCAATCATGATGAAAAATCAATTATTTGCTACTTGTGTAATTTTAATGGTGTTGCTGACATCCTGCGCCAGCTACAAGGAAAATATTTATTTCCAGGGGCTTGAAAGAAACCCCGAAATGAGCTATAAGATCACCAATTTTTCTCCGCCAACTATACAGCCCGGCGATGTTTTGGCACTAACTGTTAAAAGTTTAAATGCCGATGGATCGGCAATTTTTAACAGCAGTCCTGCAACTATATCTTCAGCCAAAGGCAAAGATAGCGACGGCCCGGCGGCTCCAGCTACCGGCTATCTGGTTAATAAAGACGGTGAAATTCAGCTTCCGCTGGTACACAGTGTTAAGGTAGGTCAACTTTCGCTTGAGGATGCTGCGGCAACTATTAAAAGCAAAATTACCCCGTTTCTAAAAGAGCCTGAAGTGTCAGTTTCTTTCATGAATTTTAAGGTATCAGTATTGGGAGATGTTGCACACCCTGATGTGCTTTCTGTTACTGATGAGAGATTTTCAATTACCGATGCACTTAGCAGGGCCGGCGACCTTACCCCAACAGCCAACAGAAAAAATATTTTATTGGTTAGAGAAGTTGATGGTAAACGGAAATATATAAATATTGATATTACCTCTCCACGGCTGTTCGAATCGCCATATTACTACCTTAAAAGTAATGACCTGATATATGTTGAGCCTGGCAAAGATAAGTTTGCAAGTCAGAGCTCCACATTTAAAATATTACCAATCATAATTTCAATAGCCTCACTGATATTGGTTACCTACCAGGTAACTAAGTAAAATGCTCTAAAAGTTATTTCAATAAATAAAACATAATATGGAGGTTGCTAATTCTATTGATTCGGGTTCGGCCAAAGCCAGGGTCTTTTTTAACAAGATCTTGTTTCATTGGCCTTTATATCTGATTTTCCTAACAGTGTGTTTGGGGCTCGCTGTTTTTTATCTTAAATATAAACGTCCTGTTTATCAGATATATGCCAAAGTAATGGTTAAAGACCAGCAAAAAGAAGCAAATAAGGCCGCTCTTGAAGCAATTAATTTAACAGAAGCCCAAACCGGCATTGATGAACAAATGGGTTTAATGAGTTCAATCCCGGTAACAAAGCAGGTGGTAGAAGATTTGCAGCTTTGGACCACTTACCTTGAACGAACGCCATATTATTCATATAAAGATATTTACAGTACCACACCGGTTGAGTTTAAGTTAATTAGTCGTGGGAAAGGCTCTTTAAATTCAATATTTGATGTTGTAATTGAAAGCGATAGCACGTTCTTAATAAAGCAGCCTAAAGAGAAGTCAATCAGGTTTGCGTTTCAAAATAGCCTCGTTAATAGTTTTGGTACCTGGAAACTTGATAAAACTCCTGATTTTAAGCATTATATAGGTAAAACTATCAGGATAAAATTACGTGAGATAGATGATGTTGTAAGTTATTATCAGGGTGCTATCCATGAATCGCCTATAGCTAAAAGTTCGATGGTTGCTTTCAGGCTTGAGGACGAAGTGCCTGAGCGTGGCCGCGAAATTGTTGACGATTTGATAAGGGTTTATATGGCTGCTTCGGTAGAAGAAAAGCGCCGCTCAACCCAAAATACCATCAAGTTTGTTGAAGAACGTTTAGGTTCTATTACACAGGAACTTAATAATGTTGAAAACAAATATACCGGCTATAAAAGTGTGCGCGGCATCACTGAAATTGCCGATCAGTCGTCTCAGTACGTAGGAGGGGCTCAATCAAACGAAAAACAGCTTAATGATATTAAAATTCAGATAAGCGTTTTGGATGGTGTTGATCGTTACCTCAACTCCGACGATAATAAAGGAAATGCACCATCAACCTTGGGCATCAACAGTCCGGCCTTGCAAAGCTATATTGATCGCTTAACTGATTTGCAATTGGAGCGTACTAAAATGCTATCTACATTACCAGAGAGCAACCCGTTGTTTAATCCCATAAACCAACAAATAGCACTAACACGCACTGCATTAAAGGAAAATTTAAAAACAACCCGGGCGTCATTATTAGAAACACAGAGAAATTTGCAAAGCGTTGGCTCTTCATACCAGTCAACCATACGCAGCCTACCCGGTCAGGAAAGGGACCTGAAAGATATTGACCGTATGAAGGGAATCAAGGAAAACCTGTTTGTTTACCTGCTCCAGAAAAAAGAGGAGCTAAGCCTGGATTATGCCTCAACAATTTCTGATGCTGCTATTATTGATCAGGCACATAGCGGGGGACAAAGCGCACCAATTCCCGGGTCGGTTTATGCTATGGCGCTTTTATTTGGCCTCATTGTACCTACAGGTATGATATACGGAAGGGACGCTTTTAAAAACAAGGTTTCAAGTAAAGGTGCGGTCATTGAAGGTACAGGGTTGCCGGTATTAATTGAAATCACCGATTCGGATACCACAGATCCGATTGTTGTGCTTAACCAAAAAACTTTTATTGGCGAGCAGTTCAGGGATTTGCGTACCAAGCTGAGCTATCTGCACAACAACAATAATAATCCCGGTAAAACCACACTTTTTACCTCAAGTATCTCCGGCGAAGGCAAAAGTTTTGTGTTAAGTAACCTCGGTACGGTTTTGGCCATTGCAGGGAAAAAAACAGTACTTGTTGAACTGGACTTGCGTAACCCAACTTTGGCTACTCGCTTTAACCTCAAAAATTCCACCATTGGTTTAACAGATTATATTATAGGTAACGCAAACCAAACGCAAATAATCCAAAAGTCTGAAATCTCGGATGATCTGCACATCATTTGTGGTGGTGCTGTTCCGCCTAATCCTTCAGAATTGCTTGGAAGCAAGCAACTGGCCAACCTGATTTCCGAACTGAAATTGAAATATGACCACATCCTTATAGATACGCCCCCGGTTCATATTTTAACCGATGCTACGATCATTTCACCAATGTGCGATCTGTGTTTGTATGTGATAAGGCAGGATTATACCCCAAGCCAGGAATTAGGCTTTATAAATGAATTGAGCAGTGATAATAAACTGCCAAGAATGAAGCTGATCTTCAACGCTGTAAAGAGCGAACTGCATGCCAATAGCTATATCTACCAAAAAAATAGCTACATCAAGGAGCCAACCCGAAGCATGAAAAGCAAAATGAAAAAGTTTGCAAGCAGGTTTTAATTCTCTTTCTTAATTAACAGGGACAACATCTAACTATATGTATTTGAAGATCGATCTTCAAAAATTATTACCTGCAATATGAAAAGTTTAACAAGTAACCTTTCTGTGAACGGCAGGTTTGAGAAATGGCAA
Source organism: Mucilaginibacter sp. Mucisp86 (assembly GCF_047324315.1). Lineage (NCBI taxonomy): Bacteria > Pseudomonadati > Bacteroidota > Sphingobacteriia > Sphingobacteriales > Sphingobacteriaceae > Mucilaginibacter > Mucilaginibacter sp. Mucisp86. Next base: position 32,997 of record NZ_CP168503.1, on the reverse strand, counting down.
CAATGGACCAAACTTGTGGCCGTCACATTTTCTGCCCAGGCAATTATCCAGTTATTGGGTTTATTAACCGGGATTTTAATTGTTAGGTTGTTGCCCACAACGGAATATGCCTTTTATACACTGGCAAATACCATGCTGGGCACAATGACTGTATTGGCAGATGGTGGCATCTCATCAGGCGTGATGGCGCAGGGAGGCAAAGTTTGGCAAAACCGGGAAAAATTAGGCGTTGTAATTGCCAGCGGGCTCAAACTGCGTAAAATATTCGGAATATTTAGTTTACTGATTTCTTTGCCTGTACTTTTTTATCTGCTTGTACATAACGGCGCTACGTTGTTATCATCATGCTTTATTGTACTGGCAATTATCCCGTCGTTCTTTGCAGCATTGAGCGATACATTGCTCGAAACGGCATCTAAACTGCACCAGGGGATAAATAAGCTGCAAAAAAATCAATTGTCTGCGGGCTTAGGGCGCTTTGTACTGATGATAGGCTCGTTATTGGTATTTCCGTTTACAGCCGTGGCAATATTGGGGAACGGCATCCCGCGTATGTGGGCAAACGTTCAGTTACGGAAAATTTCAGCCGAGTATGCAGATCCCGGGCAGAAATCAGATCCTGTTATTGAAAAGGAAATACTGGCAATCGTAAAACGCTCATTGCCCGGCGCCATTTATTTCTGTGTATCGGGGCAGATCACTATCTGGCTTATCTCAATTTTCGGCAACACACAATCTATAGCCCATGTTGGTGCATTAAGTCGTTTAACTACCGTTTTAACCCTTTTTACTACCTTGTTCGGCACTCTTGTTGTACCGCGCTTTGCCCGTTTACCCGAGCAAAAAAAGTTACTCATACAACGCTTTATTCAAATTGAAGCCGCACTTTTTGTAATCAGCTTTATTGTTATCGTTATCGTAATGCTATTTCCTGCGCAGGTGCTGTGGGTATTGGGTAAGGGCTACACAAATCTTAATAAGGAGATGTTATTAATTACCATTTCAAGTTGTTTGGCTATGCTTGCTGGCATTACCTATTCGGTTTTGGTTTCGCGTGGCTGGATCATTAAGCCGGTAATTAACTTAACCATCAATATATTATTCCAGGTATTACTGGTTGTTACTATGGATCTTTCAAAAACAACCAATGTATTGATGTTTTCCATCGTCGACTTTTTACTTGCCTTTATAATTTTAATTACCTACTTCATTTACAGGGTTTCAAAACTACCCAAACCAACAGTTTTATGAAACAACGATTCCCGGCTATGTTGAGGCATAAGCTTAGCAATATTAGTTTATCACTCCGGAAAAAATACTATAGGGTTTTAGGGATGCAGATTAATAATGGAGTGGTTTTAGGTAAGATCAAATGTAAATGGCCCGGCAAAATCAGTGTAGGAGCAGAAAGTGTAATTGAAGATGACGTGGTTTTTAAAACGCCCCAGCCATTTGCCGATACCAACTTTGTAAATATTGGTCAGCGTGTTTTTATTGGCCATGGCTGTGATTTCAATATCACATTAGGATTAACAATAGGCAATGATTGCCTCATAGCTGCCAATACAACATTTGTTGATGCGAGTCGCGAGATGCACCGCAGTTTGCCAATCAATCAGCAACCGGTTATACACAAGCCAATAATTTTAAAGAACGATGTATGGATTGGGACGCATAGTGTTATTCTTCAGGGGGTAACTATAGGCGAGGGCAGTATTATAGGTGCCGGTTCTTTGGTCAATAAATCAATTCCCGACTACCAGGTATGGGCCGGTACACCCGCCCGCTTTATAAAAAACAGATAAAATACTATGCAAACAGTTATTTGTACGCTTTTTGAAGGACATTATCATCTTGGCGTTGCCGCATTTGTTAATTCACTTCATAAACATGGTTTTAAGGGAGATATTTATGCCGGTTATTTAGGCGAATTACCTCCCTGGGCCACTGCAACAGATTTATCTCTTTTTGAGGATCATCAATTAGCCACTTACAATGTTAATGACGATATAAAAATTCACTTTGTCAGGTTAAAAACCAGTTACCATTTAGCCAATTATAAACCCGATTTTTTGAAATGGCTTTTTGAGGGCCCTGCCAATGATGCTGAGAATATCTTCTACTTTGATCCGGATATAATTTTGGATTATGACTGGAGTTTTTACGAAGAGTGGGTATCATTTGGAGTAACGGTTTGTGAGGATGTAAATTCACCGTTACCTCCAAACCATCCCCGCAAAATGGCCTGGAAAAAATATTTTGGGCAGTTCGATATCAACCTTAACCTTGATAGAGAGATATATGTAAACTCTGGCTTCATAGGGGTTAACAAAAAGGACATAGGCTTGGTTGATACCTGGATTATGATCCAGGAGAAAGTTGGTCCGCTGATAGGCGGATTAAGCCGGGCGCCATTCCCGGGCGAAGCTAACCTGGCCAAAGAACATGCCGGTGACTATGCTCCATTCAGCAAAACAGATCAGGATGCTTTAAATATCGCCATTGGTGCCTGGGATGGCGTTGTAAGTTTTGTTGGCAAAGAGGGAATGGGCTTGCAAGGTGGCGCTACACTAATGCTTCATGCTTTGGGAAGCCCTAAGCCCTGGCGTATTAAATTCCTGAAACAGTCCTTTTTAGGGGTTAGCCCGAGAAGTGTAGATAAAAAATTCTGGAAGTGTGTTAGTCATCCCATCAATCTTTTTAATAACAACTACATACAGCGCAAAAGCCTGGTTGTAAATATGGGGGCATTTATAGGTCGATTTTACACCCGCAACTAAGCAGCTAATTAACTTGCAGATAATAGTATGAAGATTTTGCTTGTTTGCGGATCTCTGGAACCTGGGCGTGATGGTGTAGGGGATTATTCCCGAAAACTGAAACTGGAGTTTGTGAAGCAGGGGCACCAGGTATTTCTTTTAGCACTGAATGACCGCTATGCCAATACATTAATCGAAAATGCAGCACATAAAGAGATTTCAGAGATCCGTCTCCCTGCATCAATGGAAGCCCGCGAACGCTTTATAAAGCTGCATGAAATAACAGAGACTTTTGCGCCTGATTGGCTAAGCTTGCAATTTGTTGGTTACTCGTTTCAAAAGCGTGCCGTTGTATTTGATTTGGCTAAACAGCTTAAGCGTTTAAAGATCAATGCCAGTGTGCATATCATGTTTCACGAAATCTGGCAGGGCGAATCAAGTGATAGCACACTGAAAGATAAGATCATTGGTTTTTTTCAAAAACGATCGGCAATAGCTGTAATAAAAGCATTAAAACCAAAGTGCATTTCAACAACAAATGGATACTATCAAAAGAGCCTTTTAAAGGCAGGCATCAACGCCAATAAAATACCTGTATTCAGTAATATGCCACTTGGCGACTGTACCCGGAAACGAATTTACGGACAGTTACCGGCTGATTTTAGAAATAACAGCACCGATTATGTTTTAGCTTCTTTTTTTGGAGGTTTCCATCCGCATGGTCTGCTTGAGGAACGGATTAGGCAACTATCGGTAAATGTGCATGATCAGCTTAACAAAAAACTTATAGTTACGCATGCGGGTAAAAGCCCGGCTATAAAAGAGCAATTTGCCGAGCTACATGAAGCAACGGGTGTCCCGATGTATGTATTAGGAGAATGGCCTGAAAACGACATAGCAGATTACCTGGGAGCCTGTGATGTAAGTCTCTCTAATCACCCCAAAGTTTTATTTGAAAAAAGCGGCAGCATAGCAGCAGCTTTATACAATCAATGTCCGGTTATCATTTTGCGCGATGGATTTGCAAACGATGATCAAAAAAGGGATGAGGTTGAAGAACTAAAATATATAAACGACATAAAAAAGTTTATAAACCAGGATACCGGCTTCGCTGAAAGATATAGCCCGCAGAATGCAGCCGAACAGTATAGCGCCATGTTTAAATCGAGTGTAAAATCATGACCGTCGGAATAATAACTACCAATTACAACACCATGGAGATGACGTCCAGGTGCATCGACCACTGTTTACGTTATGCAGATGACCAAATTGACCAGTTTACAGTTGTTGACGATTGCTCAACCGAATTGTTCGAAAACAAGTTTAACAATGTACAATTGCTTCGTAACCCGCAAAATTTAGGTTTGGTTAAAAGCTTAAACAGGGGACTAAGTGCAACGGATACCGACCTGGTGATCCTGTTCGACTCCGATGCCTGGCCACTCGAAGAATATATCCTTAAAACTAAGGCATTTTTTGAATCCAATCCAACTATCGGCATTGCTGCTTACAGCACCGAAAATGCTGAGGGAAAGCAGGCTGTAGCCTACGAGCCGGAGCCCGATGCCATGAGCGTAATACTTGGTCAAAAGTTACATGGATACTATCAAAAATATTTTAACAAAAGCCCTAAGCAAATAACGGTGTATACCTGTGCTATGGTAATCAGGAAAGAGGTATTACAGCAGGTTGGCGGTTTTGATGAAAACTATGACTGGCTGGAACTTGATCATGATATCTGCATGAGCGCCATCCGCAAAGGCTGGGGTATTGGTTTAATACCGGTAAGGGCATTTCACAAAGGTAGCGGTACTCCACAAAAAGTAGGCAGGCGGGTTATCCGCTTCTACCAAAACAGGATCAAGCTGCTTAAAAAGTTTGGCAAATATCCGGTAAGGCCTCTTTTAAATTCATTAATTGTTGGGCGCCTGGCGATGGAATATTTAGCTATAAATACCCTTGGGCGCATCAAAATGAGTAATGAGGTCAGGGCTGATAAATCTTATTCAAGATCCAGCCTCATTGGTATGTTTTTTACCGGGAAAATCTAATTGCGTAAAATAATGGTTTACTCAAATACTCCTAAGAAAATAGCAGGCGGGACAAGCATTTTTATGGATAGCCTGCGTATTGTGGCTGCTTTGGTTGTTTTTTTAGGCCATGGCTATGCTCAGTGGTTCACCTCGGTAGGGTATGATTACAATGGCGTTGATTGGGGGCATATGGCTGTTGTGATATTTTTTGCGCTATCGGGCTATGTTATAGCATACTCAACCACTGCAAATAACCGGGGCCTCTTGCAATATGCACAGGCAAGGCTAAGCAGGTTATATTCAGTTCTGATACCTACATTGATTATCACCGCCCTGATTGAGCTTGTTGTTAAGTTTTCTGATCCAGCGCTATTGGCGCATTATACGAGAGGAATTTCATGGCCGAGATATATTATATCAGGCCTGTTTTTGAATGAGGTTTGGTTTTTTTCGGCCTCGCCCCCTATAAACGGACCTTTATGGTCGTTATCATATGAATTTTGGTACTACGTGATATTTGGCTTATTCTTTTTTAAGGCAAAAGGCTGGAAGGGCTTACTGTTACCGTTGGCAGCCTGCCTGATAGCCGGACCTAAAATTTTATTAATGATGCCAATCTGGCTTTTAGGCAATTGCGCATACAAGTTTAAAAGTCCGATAAAAAGCTATGGGTTATCATGGTTGTTAATCGCAGCGATGGTGGGCATTGCGGTAACCTTGTTTTGTGTGTTGCCGGGATATCCGCTTCATTTAGGCAAGGCTCCGTTATTTTTTGCAGGGCAATTTATTACAGATTTTATAATCGGTGTTTTTATAGCACTTGCATTATGGTTGTTGCCTCAATACCAAACTAAAGATGTAAAGAAACCGAACACGGTTGTAAACTTCATCAGGAAATTCGCAGACCTTACATTTCCATTATATGTGCTTCACGATCCAATGCTGGTGCTGTTGCGGTCAATATGGAAAACAAGGCTGTTTGATGGTACGCAGTTTACAATCGCCATGCTGATTGTATTCGCCGCCGCTATGCTAATTGGATATGTTATGGAAGAAAACCGGAAACACTGGACAAGTTTCTTCAGGAAAGTATTGCACAAGGGAAAAACTTTATCACTGGCTAAAGCCAATGCGTAATATGGCTAAATCTCTGAAAGTATTATTGCTTACACACAAGTTTTATCCCGATTTGGGTGGAACTGAAGCCAATGCCGAGTTTTTGGCAAAAGCATTTCATAACTATGGAGTAGAGGTACATCTGCTTACCTGGACGCAGCAATCAGGTAGCAAAGTATTTCCTTATAAAGTTGTTCGTAACCCCGGTTTAAAACAATTACTGATCGAACATAAATGGGCAGATGTGGTTTTTGAAAACAGCCCGGTGTTAAGGATGTCATGGCCTGCCGTTTTATTCAGAAAACCATTGGTGGTATCACTAAATACCTGGTTAAGCAATGAGGATGGTTCAAAGTCGATGCAGGCAAGAATGAAGTACCTGTGGTTAAGAAAAGCTTCGCGAGTTATAGCTGTTAGCGATGCCATTCGCCAAAAATGCTGGCCTGCTGCGGTGGTGATCGAAAATGCATATAACGATGAGCTTTTTGTACAAACCGTAGCCAACGGCAATAAACCTAAAAGCTTTGTTTTTTTAGGGCGGCTGGTATCAGATAAAGGAGCCGATTTAGCCATAGAAGCCATAGCGCAGTTATATAAAGAATACAGAGAAGCCAATTCCGATACCTCCCAAATTTCGTTAACAGTAATCGGCGAGGGGAAGGACTTTGAAAAATTAAAACAGTATGTGATAGATGCCGGTATAAAACAGATCGTGAGATTTGAAGGCAGTTTAACCGGCGATAAGCTTGTTGACTGTTTAAATCAACACCAATACATGCTCATACCTTCAAGGTGGGAGGAACCATTTGGCATAGTTGCATTGGAAGGCCTTGCATGTGGTTGTATCCCGATAGTATCTGACGGTGGTGGTTTGCCCGATGCCGTTGGTAAAGCAGGGCTGGTATTTGAAAGAGGCGATTTGCAGGACCTTGCAGATGCAATTAAAAGACTATTAAGCGACAAACTTTTGCAGGAGAGATTAAGGGCCGAAGCAGATGCTCATCTGAAAGCACATAGCAGTAAAGTGGTTGCTAAACAATATATCGATATCGTTAAATCCGCAGGCAAAAACAAAATTTATGAAAGTAATTTATACATCGCCTAACCGGAGCCATCACTATCGTTATGCGCTTGCTCTTCATGAGGCGGGGATCCTTCATAAGTTTATAAGTGGTTTTTCGCGCTGGAGCCCCCGTGCTGCGTTTACTGAGATAGGAGATAAATTAGTACGCAGCGATAAAATTCAAAGCATTTATCTGGCAAGCTTAAAATTTAAAGTACCTAAATCTATCAGTTCGCAGTTAGCTTACTTAGCTAAAATTGAACAGGATAATGCCTGCATAAAATATCTTGATGATGCAGATATTTTCATGTACTACAATGGCAGCGGCCTCAATGCCAGCAAACAGGCCAAACGCAAAGGGAAAATAGTTATTGCGGAAGCGGTAAACAGCCATGTACAATATCAGGAAAATTTGATGAAGGAGGAATACGAATCATTAAACTTGGAGTGGCAACCTTTTCATGACAAGGAAAAAGCAAGACGGATTGAAGAATACCACATTGCAGATTATATACTGATGCCATCAAACTTTGTAAAAAGAAGTTTTATTGAAGCCGGTTTTCCTGAACATAAGTTAATCAGGGTTCCTTACGGCTTTAATCAGCTAACAACAAGTCCTGAACTTGCAGATAACAAAGATCGGGACACCTTTACAGTTCTGTACGTTGGAAGCATATCGGTGCGTAAAGGCCTAAAATATCTGATTGAAGCCTTCAGGTTATTAAATCATCCCAATAAAAAGTTGGTGATTGTAGGCCCGGAAAGCAATCCCAATGGTTTGGCCGATATAATTATTCCGGATGGAGTTGTATTTACCGGAATCTTAAAAGGTCAGGAACTGGAAGCGGCCTATAAAAGAGCGAATGTTTTCTGCCTGCCTTCCATAGAAGAAGGATTAGCGTTGGTTTTGGGCGAAGCCCTGTCATTCGGCGTGCCTATTATCGCTACAGAAAATACTGGCGCCGATGATATCATAGCTGACGGCGAAGAAGGGTTTATAGTCCCGATCAGGAACAGTAAAAGTGTTGCAGACAAACTGCAGTTATTGGCTGATGATAAGCAGCTTTATGAAAATATGAAAGCTAAAGCAGTTAAAAAAGCCACCGGTTTAAAAGGCTGGGACGAAACCGGCCGGTTATTAATAGCATCGCTCAATGATGTGTTTGCTGCTAAAAAATAGTTAACCAATTTCACATGGATAATCAGCAGGAGAAATTACGGGTTTATATTAAAAAGCTGCTTTACGTATTGGTCTTTGTACTCATTTTTGAGGGCCTTATGCGTAAAATGCTTCCTTCTGCTTTGGGGCTTTTGGTGTTCTTTTTAAAAGATATTTTATGCATCATGGGCATATTCAGTATCAGCAAGGCAAAACTCAATGGCCTGGCGTTAATGCTTTTCAAAAATTGGAAAACTGTGATGCTGGTATTTATTCCGCCGGTAGTTTTCACTGTTTTTCACGATCCCATTTTAAGCATTTTCGGTCTAAAGCAGTACTTATTGTACATGATTGTTGGTGTAATGATGCCATTTGCATTCCCGCCGGATAAAATGGATGAATTTAAAAAGTTTGTCACGTCCATTTGTTTAGCATTAATACCAACAACTGCTGTTGCTGTACTACAAAACAGCTTGCCGGCCAGCCATTGGTTAAACCTGAGTGTTGACGGTAGCTCTTTAGAAGGCTTTTCGGCGGCAGGACGTCTGAGAGTAAGCTCTACGTTTTCGTTTACCGGGCAATATTCGTGGTTTTTAAATATGGCATGTTCATTTTTGGCCATGAGCTTTTTTTGGCCTAAAAAAGAGGTTAAAGGGAAAGCCAAAAGCTGGCAGATCATATATTTGGCTGCCACAGGCGTATCACTGTTGATAGGCACATTTATAACCGGCGGACGTTCGGCAGTGTTGGGCTGCGGGGTTTGTTTGGTACTTGGTTTTGCCTTTGCTGCAGTTAAATCTCCAGGGCAAATAGTTTCAAAAGGGTTGATTGGTATTGTAGTATTTACTGTATTGCTTGGGGGGATCCGGGCCGCCAAACCTGAGTTTTTTGCAGCATATGATGAACGCTCAAGCGATAATGATTCGGGTACGCAATCGGAAGAGATGAAGGGTAGGGTGCAGGGGAATTTTTTAAACTGGACTAACTGGGTTTTTGAACAGGATATTGTTGCCATTATATTTGGCAATGGCCTCGGAGTAATGAGCAATGGCTCCGAGAAGATCAGCCAATACTCGTACGATTTAAAATTAGAGTCAACCGGTACCGAAAGTGATTTTGACACCACTATCTATGAGGGTGGAATTTATCTTGCAGTGGTATGGTATGCTTTTAGGTTATGGATGATTATATTTTGCTTAGGCATATGGCAGAAATCACGGAGGAAGGATTGGAGCGTATTGCTTTCGTTTTTACTGAGTTATGTTATCCTCAACGCGTCAATAGGGGCAGTAGGGAAAAACCCGCCTGTAAATATTTGGTTGTGGCTGGCAATAGGCAGCGTTTTAATCATTAAAAATTATAACGATCAGCAGGATAAGCTGCTGAAAGAATCTGCAACCCGCTCGGTTGTTGCAGCATAGATATTACCAACAAAATCTTATGTCAAACAATAATTTTAGGGTGGCCATCATTGTATCCCATCCAATCCAGCATTTTTGTCCGCAGTATATCAGTTTTACAAAAATGAAAGGTGTTGAGGTAAAACTCTTTTTTGCCTCAATGCTGGGCTATAAAAAATACGTAGATAAAAATTTTGGACAAGAAATATCCTGGAATAACTTAAGGCTGGAAGAATTTGAGCATAAATTTTTGAATGGCGAACAGGTATTACCTTCAGGAAAAGAACTTGATGCCCCTTCAGTTACTGACGAATTGGATTCATATAATCCTGATGCAATTATCACTTACGGGCATTTTCAAAAGGTACAGCGCAGGGCACACCAATGGGCCAAAGCCAACAATGTTCCTATCGTTTACATCACTGATTCTGAAAATCGTCAGCGCCGTAAATGGTATAAATTGCTGGCTAAGTTCTTTTTACTAAGGCAGTATTATAACAAGGTAAATTACTTTTTTACAGTAGGAGATGCCAACGAAGCATATTTTAAGCTTTACGGAGTTCCCGAAAAGAAATTTATCAGGATGCATTATCCTATTGATGTCGATGTATATGCCAATGCCTATCAAAACAAGGTAGCATTAAGGAACAAGATCCGTGAACAATATGGTATACCGGAAAACGACTTCGCTATAGCCGTTGTAGGTAAACTGGTAACCTGGAAAAACCAGGAACATCTGATAGACCTGCTGATAGATCTGGAAGACAAGGGACATAAAGCCCATGCATTCATACTGGGTTCCGGCAAAACACTGGATAGTTTAAAACAAAAAGCCGAACAGCTGAAAGTAAATAAAGTACACTTTACAGGTTTTGTTGATCCGTTAGATTTGCCTGCTTATTATGCCGCAATTGATGCCTACGTACATCCGGCAAGCATCGAGCCCCACTCGTTAGCTATCAGTGAGGCCATTTACATGGGTTGCCCTGTAATTTTGAGCAACACATGCGGTAGTTACGGTGATACAGATGATGTTCAGATAAACAAAAACGGTTTTGTTTATGACTTTGGAAACATCGGGCAGCTCTCTGATAAGGTTGTAAAATTAATTGATGATCAGCAACTGCGTAAGCAATTCAGCGATCACTCCCGCAAAATCTCCTTGAAATTTCAGCAGCGTGCTCACGGCGAATCAATGCGGGATCTGATCAATAAAGTCAATAAAACCAAACGCAATTCGGTATCACTTTAACTATCACAATGCGCATTGTTTTTTTTACGCATCCTCCTTTTTTAGGCTCACAAAGTATGCCCCGTTTTGCTTCAATGTTGGCTAAGGGTATGCAGCAGCGGGGACATCAGGTTGAAGTTTGGACACCCGAAGCTTATTTTTATAAACTGTCGGTACCAAACAGTTTAAAAAAATGGCTGGGCTATCTTGATCAGTACATCATGTTCCCGGGCGAGGTTCGTAAACGCATAAAATCATATCCAAACCAAACCTTGTTTGTATTTACCGATCATGCCTTAGGCCCCTGGGTACCATTAGTAACTAACCGCCCGCATGTAATTCATTGTCACGATTTTTTGGCGCAGCAATCGGCCTTTGGCAAAATAAAAGAAAACCAAACCGGGTTTACCGGCCGCATGTATCAGAAGTTTATACGGAAAGGCTATTTAAAAGGTAAAAATTTCATATCGGTTTCGAGTAAAACCAAACAAGATCTTCAGGAGCTGTTAACAAAAAAGCCTCAACTATCAGACGTGATTTACAACGGGCTAAACCGCGATTTCAAACCGCTCGAGATTAATAAAGCCCGGCAGATTTTTGGTAAAGCCATTGATGTTGACCTCTCAGAGGGATACATTTTGCATATAGGTGGTAACCAATGGTATAAAAACAGGATAGGGGTAATCGAAATTTATGAATCCTGGCGAAAGCTTAGCAGCAGCAAATTGCCCTTGTTACTAATAGGTAAAGAACCAACAACTGCACTAAAAGAAAAACAAGAACAATCTGCTTTTGCTGGCGAGATCTATTTCCTGACAGAGGTTAGCGACGAGCAAACACTATTAGCCTATGCTGGGGCCACGCTATTATTGTTCCCGTCGCTTGCTGAAGGATTTGGATGGCCAATTGCCGAAGCAATGGCTTCCGGATGCCCGGTAGTTACCACCAACCAGGCTCCTATGACCGAAGTTGCCGGCAACGCAGGCTTCCTGATTAAAAAGCGCGATGATAAAAACGGCAGTGTAGATTTATGGGCAGATGACTCTGCATTGGTTGTTGACCGGGTTATCAATTTATCTTCGGCAGAACGCGAAATGGTAATTGATAGCGGGATCAAAAACGCGAAACGGTTCCAAACAGAAACGATGCTTAACAGTGTAGAGGAGATCTATAAATACCTGACAAAAAGCTTTGATCCCCGGCTTGAAAAATAACCGCCTTGCTGTAATTCTACTATCAATTTACTATAAAATGACTACTAAAGCTTCTAAGAGCGAATCTGCTACTATAGTTTACCTCAGGGGGTTAGCGGCATTTGGTGTTGTATTGTACCATGTGAGGGAGGATTTGTGGGTTGGCTGGAACGCATTACGCGGATCATCATCAGCATCTTCGTTTGACAAAGCCGTTGCATGGCTTTCTATTCCGACGCCTTTTTTAGGATCTGGCGTTATCCTGTTTTTTCTTTTGAGCGGCTTTTGCATCTCATTGCCATATGTAGGCAATAACGCCCGCAAGTTAAATTTGGAAGAATATGCTATCCGGAGGTTCTTAAGGATCTATCCGCCATATTTAATAGCAATCATATTCACCCTAATAATTGAGTTTATCTTATTAAAAGTGTATGCGCTACCGGTAGCTCCCTATACCTCATACCTGGCCAATGTTTTTATGGTTCAAAACTATACAACAGGTGCGTTAACATCTAATGGTGCTTTATGGACTTTACCTGTTGAACTTGAACTTTATATCGCATTCCCGCTTGTGTTTTATCTGCTCAAAAATTGGGGCGATAAGGCGTTGATGATTATAACGGGTATAGTATCATTAACAACACTCAGTCTTTTTATAAGCGGCCAGTTTTGGCTGGGATCTGATTTTGCTATGTATTGGGTTGTTTGGTGTGCCGGCGTTTTGCTTGCAAGGGAATATGCCAACGGAACGTTGAGCAAACCTTCAGCCTGGCTTTTGGTGACGGCAGTAATAACAATTGGATTAGCCGTTGTGCTCCAGGTACGAGGCACGCCTTCACCTTACCTTGAATTGCTTTTCGGTTTTTTTTACCTGATGTTGCTGTGGTTAGGTATCAGCACCGAATACCGCTGGAACAAATATATTCCCCGTAGCATAGTTAAAGTGATGAACGTTTTGGGTACCTGCTCGTTTTCGCTTTATCTGATCCATAAGCCTGTTTTCGGATTAATTGGTATTATCTGGGTCAGCTATTTTGGCAGTAAGCCGATTAACTTTTTAATTCCTGTTGGTTTCTCGATACTCATGGTTTGTATGGCATGGGGCTTTTATTTACTTATTGAAGCACCAACACATGCTTTGGCAAAAAAACTGTCCCGAACCAAAAAGCAACAGGCGGTTGTGATTCCGTTAAATAAGTAATAGGTATCAGGTTGAATCATCTTTTCAAACTGTTAATCAATAATCATCAGATTTGTTTTTCCATTTCATGCAAACAGACCTTTCAAAATTTACTATCGGCGATTATCAAAACGGCAGCAAATTAAAAGTGACAGTTTGGTATTTTATCAACTACTTTATTTTTAACAGCGCCTTTCCCTGGCCATACAAGTTCAAGGTAGCTTTACTCCGCTTGTTTGGTTCAAAAGTGGGTAATGGCGTTGTTATCAAAACAAAAGTCAAAATAAAAAATCCATGGCGGCTCAGCATTGGCGACAATACCTGGATAGGCGAATCTGTATGGATTGATAATCTTGAAGATGTGAGCATTGGTAAAAATGTTTGCATTTCGCAGGATGCCATGCTGCTTACCGGTAACCATGATTATACCAAAACAGATTTCCCATACCGTTTGGGTAAAATCATACTCGATGATGGCACCTGGATTGGCGCAAAAAGCGTGGTATGCCCAGGGGTTGTGTGCCATAGCCACTCCATTTTAACGGTTAACTCTGTTGCCACCAAAGATTTGGAGCAGTGGAGCATCTACTCAGGAAATCCGGCCTCATTTGTAAGACCCCGAAAATTGTTAACCGACTAAAGCGCCAATGTTCAGAAACAAAATGAGCGAAAAGATCAACTTAGTTTGCCTGCCATTTGCAGGTGGGAACAGGTATTCATACAGACCATTATTTAACGAAAGCTCAGCCATATTTAATGTGGTGACACTGGAATATCCAGGCAGGGGAACAAGAATTTTTGAAGAGCTTACAGCTGATATTAATAAGCTGGTTAATGATTTGTTTGAACAGATGAAGCCCGTTTTAAGCAAAGGTGATTATGCACTTTATGGGCATAGCCTTGGAGGGCTGCTGACTTATCTGCTTGTGCTCAAGATTCGTGAAAATAATTATAAGTCGCCCCGGCATGTTTTTATAACAGGTGCTTCAGGGCCTTCAGCGCCATCGCGCCAAACAAAAAAGTTTCATTTATATCCGCATAAAGAGTTTATAGAAGAGGTGATCGTATTGGGTGGTATGCCCCATGAGATTTTGCAGGACAGCGCCATGATGGAGTTTCTTGAACCAATTCTCCGCAATGATTTTAAGGTGAGTGAAACATATGTTCATCAGGTTGCTGAGCCGTTAAACATTCCTTTTACTGTCATCACAGGGATTGATGAAGATCTTACAGCCGAAGACGTGTTGCTTTGGCAGAATGAAAGCATCCCGGCTGTTGATTTTAAACAGTTGGATGGCAATCACTTTTTTATAATGCAGCATAGGGACTTTATTATCAATGCCATTGCCGAAAAGCTGACAAACAATTAAAAAACATTTTAGTCATGAACGAGGAACAATTATATCTGAAACCCAATGTGGTGATGGAACCATTGGTAGATAAATGGTATGCCTGGAGCCACTTGATTTCGCCGGCAACTGCCGCCATGAATATAGTTGGAAGGCATTTGGCTATCATCGAATCGTATTTGATGGCGCCGGCTATTCATGCCAATGCTGTGCTCAATCCTAAAATGAAAGGCGGTCCCTTTATGGATTTTGGTGGCGGAAGAATTGATGAGGTAACTGAGTTGCAGGAGCAATCACTTGAAAAGCAAAAAAATGTTATTGAGTTTGCTAAAGCTATAAAAACGTTAGATAGATTATTGGATGCCGAAGCAACAGGATATGGTTTAGAGGATTTGTACACTAAAGTCCCCGAAATTTTAAAGGGGTACGTGGAGTTGTATTACGATCGGAATAACAACCCCGGTTTCAGGTTTTTTGAATCGCTTTTATACCAGAGCGAGTTTTACAATAAAAGTTCGCAAAGCCTGGCCATGTGGATCACCAATAACGATGAACGTCCGTTTTGTCTTAGCACGCCCCGCCTTAACGAGCCGGATGTGTTAAGTCTTGACGTTCCTTTTGACCATGCCTGTATTGATGCGTTGGCCAAAATGAAACGCACACCTAACAGCTTTGCCACCATTAAAGAGCTCTGCGGAATTGCACCGGAGCAGGAACCGCTGTTTAAAACTTTCTTTACAGAAACGCCTCCGCCGCCCTATGAAAAATATACCGGCGATAAGATCAGGATGCGCTATTTCGGTCATGCCTGTATCCTGGTTGAAACTAAAGATATCAGCATCCTTGTTGATCCGCTGATCAGTTACTACGGTTATAGCTCGGATGTTCAGCATTTTTCGGATGTTGATTTGCCTGATACAATTGATTATGTACTGATCACGCACAATCACCAGGATCACATCCTGTTTGAAACTTTGCTGCCTTTAAGGCACAAGATCAAAAACCTGATCGTCCCGCGTACCTCAAGCGGCAAACTGGAAGACCCCGATCTGAAATTAATGTTCAATAGTATAGGTTTTAATAATGTAATGGACATCAGTGAGATGCAAACCATTCATTTTAATGATGCCATTATCACTGGTTTACCTTTTATAGGCGAGCATAGCGATATGAATATCCTCACAAAAGCCTGCTATTTGGTAAAAATAGGCGACTTCAAATTGCTGTTCCTGGCCGATTCAAGAATTGTTGAGCCGCGTTTGTATGAATTGGTGCACAAACATATAGGTAATGTTGATGTCCTTTTTATCGGGATGGAATGCGATGGTGCTCCGTTAACCTGGTTGTACGGCCCCCTGCTTACCAAAAAGCTGGCAAGGGACATGGATGGCAGCAGGCGCCTTGCCGGTTCTGATTGCGATAAGGGAATGGCTCTCATCGATATTTTTGAACCTAAAGAAGCCTACGTATATGCCATGGGGCAGGAACCATGGGTTGAGTTTATCAGCAGCATCAAATATACCGTCGAATCTACCCCCATTGTACAATCTGATAAGTTGGTAAAGCTATGTACAGAACGGGGAATAATTGCCGAACGTCTTTATGGCGAAAAGGAATTATTATACAATAAACAGGTAGATAATCTTGTCGAGCAATAATCTCACAGCCGTTTAAGCATTCATCAAACAGTAGCATGTCAGGGCTTCAGTTTCCGTTGCATCCCGCACAGCGCGAGATTTACATTAATCAACTTTTGAATATGGATAGTCCGCAATATAATATTGGCGGCTATATCGTATTAAAGGGCAATTTGGACGTGGAAAAATTTCACGAAGCCGTAGGTTCGCTTCCGCTTGTTTTTGATGCTTTTAAAATGAGATTTGACTTAAGCGAGCCAGATTTTATTTACCAGCTAAATTCCGAATTTAACGAGTGCGAATTAATAGAAGCTGATTTTAGTACACAGGCCAATCCTGAAGCCGAAGTTAAAATATGGATGCAGCATATATTCGGCATCCCGTTTAATTTAACAGGTGATACATTACCGTTTGAACATTATCTGATAAAGATTGCCGATAACGAACACTGGTTTTTAATGAAATACCATCATTTAATTATCGATGGTTATGGTGTTGGTGTAAGTGTTGAATACCTGGCAAAAAAATACAGGTCGCTTGTAGCGGGGGAGCCGTTTGTTTTCAATGCGCTGTCTTATCAATCCGAAACAGTTCGTGCTAATGAATATTATAATTCAGAAAGCTATAAAAAAGATGGCGATTACTGGAGAAGTAAAATTGCGGCCAATCCCGAAAAACTGCTTTCAAAAAGATACCCTCAATACAATAACGAAGGCAAAATAGGAGCTACCTATAATATTGATATTTCAGATAATCAAAAAATACAACTTGAGCACGTTCAACTTGTTTGCAATGCCAGCTTACAGCAGTTAACGATAGCGGCTCTGATTATTTATTTCGGGAAAGTTACCCATTTAACCGAATTTGTAATTGGAAGCCCGGTTCACAAACGTGGATCAAGGCAGCAAAGAGGAACTGTGGGAATCTTTACCGGTGCGCTTCCTTTTAAAGGAAACTATAAAGAAGATCAAACCTTAGCCGGTTTACTTGCCGAAATTATCAGCACACAAAAACAGGATTATCGCCACTATAATCACCTGGCAGAAGATTTATCTCGCGCCCTTAAAATTAACCCGGCGGTTGATAGCTTATACGATGTAATTGTAAACTATGAACCGCTCAACCTTGACCTAAATTTTGGAGATGCCATTGATGCCTGCCTTTTGCGATTGGCTAATGAAAGTGAGCGTACACCTTTGCAATTATGCTGGCGCGATTACAGCGCGAATCAAGGCCTGCAATTACAAATTCAATTTTGCTATGAATATTTTACGCAGGAAGAGATTGAGCTCTTAGGAGAGCGCATTTTTTTTATAATTATTCAGTTCCCTGGGTTGCTGAACAAAAGTGTTAAGGGCGTTGATATTTTACCGCTTAGGGAGCATGATCTACTATCGGTATTTGGCACATCAGATCAGGAAATCAATGAAGATATAGCCTTGCATGCATCAATAGTTACAGCCTTTGAAAACCAGGTAACCTTGAGAAGCGAAGCTGATGCATTGATTTTTGAAGAAGAGGTTTTAAGTTATCATGAGCTTAACACCCGATCAAACAAAATAGCAAACTACCTGAAAGGGTTAGGAGTAGGAAAAGAAACGCTGGTTGCAGTTTGCATTGAGCGAAGCATTGATATGATAGCGGGCATTCTGGGGATCCTGAAGGCCGGCGCAGCTTATGTGCCAATTGATATCGACTATCCTATAGAGCGGATTAGCTATATTCTCAATAATACAGGCGCGAAGGTCATCCTGAGCAGCAAAACATGCAGCCTTAAGTTGCTTGATCAGGACGCAATGATTGTTGAACTGGATAACGAAGCGTTAATAGATGTTCAAAGCAGCGAAAATTTAAATACCATTACAAACCAAAATCAGCTTGCTTATGTGATGTACACCTCCGGCTCAACCGGGAAACCCAAAGGGGTGATGATAGCGCATGGTGGAGTGGTAAATCTTGCTGCCAATCAAGCCGTAGCGTTAAAGTTAGCACCTGGCATGCGCACATTGCAGTTTGCATCTATTGGTTTTGATGCTTCCTGCTACGAGATTTTTAATACCTTGCTAAGCGGAGGTTGCTTGGTTTTGTGCCCAAAAGAAGCCTTATTATCCGCCGAAGATTTTAAGAAACTCCTTGATAAGCAAAAGATAGAATTGGCAGTAATCCCGCCATCATTTCAGGAGGCCATAGCAGATACTCTTGGAACCGTTAAAACAATAGTTTCTGCAGGCGAGCCTTTAAACGAAGATGTTGGAAGATCTATACAATCGCAGGGGGTAAGGCTGATTAATGCTTATGGCCCAACCGAAAATACCGTATGTGCCACGCTAACTGATGAGCCCATCCGGACTGATAAAATTATAACGATTGGAAGACCAATTGCTAACACGCAGATCCATATCAGAAGCGCATCAGGAGAATTAAGCCCGATCGGTGTACCGGGCGAGATCTGTATTGGCGGCGTTCAGGTGGCAAGAGGTTATTTGAACCAACCGAAATTAACTGAAGAGAAATTTATCACAAACCCGTATAGTGAAGATCTTAAAGCAAAGTTGTACAAAACGGGCGATCAGGGCAGATGGCTGCCAGATGGCAACATCGAATACCTGGGGAGGATAGATGACCAGGTAAAGATCCGTGGTTACCGGATAGAGCCGGGCGAGATTGAACAGGTATTGCTGCAACACGCAAACGTAAGGCAGGCAGTAGTACTGGCCCGTGCAGATAAACAAGGAATAAAACGGCTTACCGCCTACGTTGTAATGAACGAAGCCGCTTACGACAAACAGGAACTGCAAAATTATTTATACGAGAGACTCCCGGAATACATGGTACCAAGGCTATGGGTAAGATTGGATGGCCTGCCGCTAACCCCGAACGGCAAAACGGATAAAAGGGCACTTCCGGAAGCAGAAGCAAGTAATGAAGAGCACTATACCGCACCAAAGACCTCCACAGAGAAACAATTGGCAAAAATCTGGGAAGAGCTGTTTGGCGTAGAAAAAATAGGTACAAAAGATAATTTCTTTGAACTGGGGGGCCATTCGCTGTTGGCCATGCGGGTGATCTCGCAGGTAAGAAGGGACTTGAATAAGGGATTAAAAATCCGTGTGCTGTTTGCATATCCAACTATTGCCGATTTAGCCAAACAATTGGAAGAGGAAAGCGCAACAGCAGACAGCACAATAAAAAGCGTAAATCCGCGCCCTGAATATATCCCGCTATCATACAGCCAGGAAAGGTTATGGTTTATTGACAGACTGGAAGGTAGCGTACAATATCATATTCCTGCTATATTAAAACTGGCGGGAGAAATAAACATCAACGGTCTTGAAAAAGCGCTGAAGGAAATAGTAGAGCGCCACGAGGTATTGCGTACGGTGATCAGGGAACACGAAGGACAAGGCTATCAGCATGTAAACGAAAATAACTGGGTATTAAAACAAAGCCAGGCTAATAAATCGGAATTAAAAAGTTACATCAGCAAAGAAACAGCAAGACCTTTCGATCTATCGCAGGAGGATATGCTGCGTGCCGAGCTAATCGAAATACAGGAAAACGAATACGTTCTATTGCTGGTATTACACCATATTGCGGCCGATGGCTGGTCAATGTCTATACTTGTATCTGAGTTTAGCAAACTTTACAACAGTTTCATTACTAATGAAGCGCCTGGACTAAAAAGTCTGGAAATTCAATATGCAGATTATGCGATCTGGCAAAGAAAATACCCGGATGCTGAAAAACTGCAAAGCAAGCTCAGCTATTGGGAAGAAAAGTTGGCTGGAACCGCTATCCTTGAACTGCCAACGGATCACATGCGCCGGGCAGTTCAAAGCAGCAGAGGAGCGGCACATGAATTTACAATAGGCAAACAACAGGCAGAACAATTACAGAAGCTTGGCCTTGAACAGGGGGTAACATTGTACATGACCTTACTGGCGATATTTAAAGTGCTGTTGTACCGCTACAGCGGGCAGGAAGACATCTGCGTGGGTACCCCGGTAGCCAATCGTGACAGGGAAGAAATAGCAAATCTGATCGGTTTTTTTGTAAACACGCTGGCACTAAGGACGAACTTAAAGGGCGATGAAGCATTTACAGAACTGCTAAGCAATGTAAAACAAACCACACTTGAAGCATACGGCCACCAGGATGTGCCGTTTGAAAAAATAGTAGAGACTGTAATAAAAGAAAGGGACTTGAGCAGGAGCCCGCTTTTTCAGGTGATGTTCGTGCTGCAGAACACCGGAAGCACACTTGATCTGGAACTGGGAAGCATCAAAACCACTATAGAACGGGTCGGTGATTATTTAAGCAAATACGACCTAACCTACAATGCAGAGGAAATAAAAGAAGGGATCAGATTTATAGTAGAATATAATGCCGATTTGTATGAGGCCGAAACCATTGCAAGGATGGCAGGCCATTATGCAGAGCTGATTACGTCGGTAATCAGCGCTCCCCAAACAACCATTAACAAGCTGCAATTGTTGAGCCGGGAAGAAGAGCTGCAATTACGATTATTTAATGAAACAACGGCGGCATATCCAAAGGAATCAAACATTATCAGCCTGTTCGAAACGCAGGCAGCAGAAACACCGGAAGCCACGGCAATCATATTCGGAGATGAAAAGCTAAACTATCAAAACCTTAATGAGCAATCAAACAGGATAGCACATTACTTAAAAACACAGGGCGCAGGCAAAGAAACACTGATAGCGATTTGCATAGAACGCTGTATTGATATGATGGCTGGCATTCTTGGCATATTAAAGGCAGGAGCAGCTTATGTTCCTGTGGATATTGATTACCCTCAAGAGCGGATCAGCTATATCCTTGAAGATATTAAAGCAACAATTGTACTCTGCAGCAGTACCCGCAAACTGGTATTGAAAGATCAGGATATCAACGTTGTAATGCTTGACGATAACCAGGAAATATCAAGCCAAAGCAGCAGCAATTTAAACAGCGTTATCTCGCCAAACCAACTGGCCTATATCATGTATACCTCCGGCTCAACCGGTAAGCCTAAAGGCGTAATGGTTGAGCACGGCAACGTGGTAAGCCTTGTGAAAAACGCGGGTTATTTTGAAGCTAATCATAAGGATACATTACTGGTAACAGGTTCACCATCATTTGATGCAACTACTTTTGAATATTGGAGCATGTTGCTCAATGGCGGCAAATTGATCCTCTGTGATGATAAAGACCTTTTCAATAGTGCGACACTTAAAAAGCTTATAGAGCAGCACAAAGTAACTACAATGTGGTTTACTTCAAGCTGGTTCAATCAGCTCGCCGATGATGCACCCGAAGTATTAAAGGGATTAAATACGGTATTAGTGGGCGGTGAAAAACTTTCTGCTCCGCATATTAAAAAAATCAGGTCAACATACCCGGATTTAAAGCTTATTAACGGGTATGGTCCTACTGAAAATACCACTTTTTCATTAACTTATCCCATAACTGAAGTTGATAAAGATGGAATAATCCCTATAGGTAAACCATTAAATAACCGCAAAGCCTACATCCTTGATTCGGCGCAACAGCTAAACCCTGTTGGCGTATTTGGAGAGGTGTGGCTGGGTGGAGCCGGCGTATCGCGAGGTTATTTAAACCAGCCCGAACTTACCAGCCAAAAATTTATCAAAGACCCTTTTTGTCACGACGCCAATACAATGATGTATAAAACAGGCGACATTGGCAGGTGGCTCGCAGACGGAAATATTGAATACAAGGGTAGGGTTGATGACCAGGTTAAAATTAGGGGCTATCGCGTTGAACCAGGTGAGATAGCAAATGTATTGTTAAAAAGTGATTTGGTGAACCAGGCAGTTGTATTGGCCAGCTCCGATAAAAAAGGTGTTAACCGCCTAACGGGATATATAGTTGCAGACAGCCCATGCGATAAGCAAAAATTACAGGACTATCTGCTTAAGCAGATGCCGGATTATATGGTACCGCGTTTATGGGTACAAATGGAAAGCTTCCCGCTTACGGCAAACGGAAAAATAGATAGACGCGCATTGCCTGAAGCTGAACTATCGGCATCATCAGTGCAAGGTTATGTAGCTGCAAGCAATGAAATAGAAAAGCAATTAATAAAAATCTGGCAGGAGTTGCTGGGTGTAAATCCAATAGGTATCTACGAGAATTTTTTTGAACTGGGCGGTCATTCGGTATTGGCTATGCGCGTTGTTCATTACATAGAAAAGGAACTGTCAATAGCTATACCTATTAGCACCCTGTTTCAGTTCGCCTCTATTAGCGAATTAAGTAAATACATAACTGTTCGTAATAGTAATAAACAAACCAATCAAACATCATCATTTACCATAGTTGATATATAAGCAGAAAAACCTGACCCTGTTCCCTTTAATCTTCGTTTTTCAAAAAAAGTAGTACATGAAAGAACTGTTTACTAAAGCTATCAATATTTTGTACCTGGCCGAACAAAATGATGTGAAAATCATATTGAACGGAGATCGTCTGCAACTTCAGATCCCTGAAAATGCAACTGTCGATCCGTTGCTTATCGACGAAATCAGGGAGAATAAAGAGGCGATAATTACTTTTTTAAAACAGGATAATTGGAACGTAAAAACAAATATTGAAGGGGTTGGTAAGATAACATCTTTCGATAGAGACGCAGTTGTAAATATCCCCGTATCATTTAGTCAGGAGCGTTTATGGTTTATTGACCGTTTGCAGGGCAGTTTGCAATATCATTTATCCGAAGTGCTTTTACTGAAAGGGCATTTGGATGTGGAAGCACTGGAAAATACTTTTAAAACGATTGTTAACCGTCATGAAGTGCTTCGCACTGTGATTCGGGAAAAGGACGGAGAGGCTTATCAGGAAATAAAAGCTGTTGACGGCTGGCACTTAGGGCGTGAATTGTCAGGCAGGTACATTGGCGGTTCCGAACAATTAAAGGAGCAGATCAACGCGCTTATTGAAAAGCCTTTTGACCTTGCCGCCGATGATATGCTTCGTGCCGATGTGATTGCGCTTGAAAACGGAACGCATGTGCTGATCATAACTATGCACCACATTGCCGGAGACGCATGGTCGATGCCCATCCTGGTAAAGGAAATAGCGACTTTGTACGAGGCATATTCAAAAAATAAAACACTTGAGCTGCCGGAATTACCACTGCAATTTGCCGATTTTGCCCTCTGGCAACGTAATCCGCTGCAAGAGCAGAAAATTGAAAATCAGCTGGAGTATTGGAAGCAAAAGCTTGCAGATGTTGAACCTTTGCAATTGCCGGCAGATAGTACCAGGTCGGCAGGTGTGGTTGTAAATGGAGCTACATTAACATTCAATACTGGTAATGACCTCACAGCGGCATTACATAAATTAAGCCAGCGAAACGGGGCAACATTGTATATGACCCTGCTCGCCGCTTTCAAGGTATTGCTTTACCGGTACAGCGGACGGGAAGATATTTGTGTTGGTACCTCAATAGCTGGCCGCCCGCAACAGGAGCTGGAGCAATTGATCGGGTTCTTTGTAAATACGCTTGCACTTCGTGATCAGGTGGATGGCAATGCTACGTTTAACCAGCTGCTGGCGCAGGTAAAGCAAACTGTACTTGATGCCTTTACTTACCAGGATGTACCATTTGAGCGGGTTGTGGAAGCAACGGTAAAAGAACGGGAAGCCGGCGTTGGTCCGCTGTTTCAGGTAATGCTCGTTTTGGGTAATACCCCTGAGATACCTGCCATAACCCTTGGCGATCTGGAATTGTCAAGTTATGGTATAGAACATAAGACAGTAAAGTTCGATCTTACTTTTTTTGTAACAGAAACAAAGTATGGCTTAAAATGGGCTATACAATACAATACCGATCTGTACAACACAGCGCGTATCAGGCGCATGATTAAACATTTCGAAACCTTGCTGATTTCAATCGTATCAAACCCCGATACGGAGATCGACAAACTTAGGTTGTTAAGCCGCAAAGAAGAACTATGGCTCGTAAAAAACGGACGTAGCCATTGCGCATACATCGCCAATGAAACCATTATTGAACTGTTTTTGGCGCAGGCACTGCAAAATCCCGATAAGCAGGCAGTAGTTTTTGAAGGCCGGGCGTTAACCTACCGCGAATTACATGTGCGCTCTAATCAACTTGCACACCACCTGCAACGCTACGGTGTAAAGACAGGTGTATTAGTACCGGTTTATATGGAGCGTGGTTTAGAAATGATCATGGCTATTTTGGGAATTCTTAAATCAGGAGGCGCATATGTGCCGGTAGATACAGATTTCCCGGATGACCGGGTAAAACACATTCTGGATGATACACGGGCCGGAATTATTGTGAGTAGCAGCAAGTTTGCAGATCGCGCGGCTGCTATAACTGAGTACCAAAAGGTGCTGGAGTTGGATAACATGGAATGGGAGCTTTCCATCGAACCGAAAAGTGATCCCGAAATATTCCCGTCATCCAGCCATTTAGCTTATGTAATTTATACCTCCGGCTCTACAGGCAAACCTAAGGGCGTTCTGATCGACCATGATAGCCTGTTGGATTACGTATACGGTTTAAACGAGCGTACAAATATCAGCGAATGCGAAACCTTTGGCCTGATGTCGACAATAGCAACAGATCTCGGCAATACCGTATTGTTCAGCTCGTTGGCTTACGGTGGTACACTGCATGTTTTCTCTAAAGAAACAGTAAGCAATGTTCATCAGATTCATCATTATTTTGATCAGCACCGGATTGATTGTATCAAAATTGTACCGTCGCATTGGAAAGCCTTGTCTCCCGATACAGGTGCTCCTTTATTGCCTGCAAAACTGCTCATCTTCGGCGGTGAAACTTTACCGAAAGAGTCTGTAATACGTATAGCTCGTTACAGCAATTGCCGGGTTGTTAACCATTACGGCCCTACCGAAACTACTATTGGTAAGTTATTGTACGAGACAACCGATCAATTAATTGAAGGTTCCCGTATCCCTGTTGGCCGCCCGTTTTCAAATACTATTGTTTACGTTTTAGGTAAAGCAATGGAGCGTTGCCCCATTGGCATTCCTGGCGAACTTTACATAGGTGGCCGCGGGCTTGCACAAGGATATCATCGCCTCCCTAAATTAACCAAAGAAAAGTTTATTGCCGATCCCTATCGCAGGGAAGGGGCACGCATTTACCGTACCGGCGACCGCGTGGTTATGCGCGCCGATGGTAATATTGAATACCTTGGCCGCATTGACGATCAGATAAAAATAAGAGGTTATAGGGTAGAGCCGGGTGAAATTGCCCTTGTGCTTGAGCATAGCAAATTTGTAAGCCATGCCGCAGTGTTAGCCATTGACGATAAACTGGGAAATAAACAACTGGTAGCTTATATTGTACCATCGGCCAAATTTGATCCTGTTGGCTTAAATAGCTACCTGAAGGCGTATTTACCCGATTATATGTTGCCTTCGCACCTTATCCAGCTTTCGGCTATCCCATTAACCGCTAACGGCAAGATAGATCGTAAAGCCTTACCTCATCCTGAAAAGCAAGTGGTTGGTAGTGCATATACGGCCCCCCGTAATGAGGCTGAAATCAAGCTTTCCGAAATCTGGCAAAATATTTTGGAGATAGATAAAATCGGGATCAATGATAACTTTTTTGAACTTGGAGGCCACTCTTTATTAGCTGTAAAGTTGATAGCCGAGGTCAGAAAGGCCTTTGAACAAGACCTTTCTATCGGCGAAGTGTTTGATTATCCAACAATCGGTTCCTTGTCTTCGCGCTTAGGTCGTGCGGAGCAAAATACATCAACTCGGATCATTGCGCAACCGCGTCCCGAACGTATTCCTCTTTCTTATAGCCAGGAACGCCTCTGGTTTATTGACCGGATGAATGGCAGTGTACAATACCATGTACCGGCGGTATTTAATTTATCAGGTAAGTTAGATATTGATGCGCTCCAAAATACGTTTCGCGAAATTGTGAACCGTCATGAAGTATTGCGTACAGTTATTGTTGAACACGATGGACAAGGATATCAGTACGTAAAACCCGGGAATGCCTGGGTTTTAAAACAAACCGAAGCGAAGTATTATGAAGATCAGAATTTATCGCTTGGGCAATATATTAACCTGCAGATAGCGCAGCCTTTTGATTTATCGCAGGATGACCTGTTGCGTGCTGAAATAATAAAAGTTAGTGAAAATGAGTTTACGCTTATTTTAACCATGCATCATATTGCTTCGGATGGTTCTTCATCAGCAATACTGGCAAAAGAATGGCTTGAATTATATAGTGCTTTTTCAAATAACAGAAAGCCTGTACTACCTGTAATAACTATACAGTACCCTGACTATGCCATTTGGCAAAGAGCTACGTTACAAGGAGACTTACTGGCTTCGAAGCTAGCTTACTGGCAGCGGAAATTAGCCGGCGTTTCCACGCTTCAATTACCTGCCGACCGTCGGCGCCCGGCAGAACAGAGGACTAACGGAGCTTTATATGAGTTTGAGATAAGTAAGGAAGTTACGGGCAAGCTGCACACGTTGAGCGTGCAAAACGGTGTTTCTCTTTACATGACATTGCTATCTTCATTCAATGTTTTATTATATCGTTACAGCGGGCAGGAAGATATCTGTGTAGGCAGCCCGATAGCAAATCGTAACCAGGCGGAAATTGCAGAACTGATAGGCTTTTTTGTTAACACATTAGCTATACGGAGCCAGTTGGATGGCGATATGTCATTTACAGCGCTTCTGGCACAGGTAAAGCAAACCATGCTCGAAGCCTATGAGCAGCAGGATGTACCATTTGAAAAAGTGGTTGAAGTCGTGGTGAAGGATAGGGATCTGAGCAGAAGCCCACTGTTTCAGGTTATGTTTGTATTACAGAACACAGCCCGTATACCTGAGCTACAACTTGGCGATTTAACGCTGCAGCAAACACATGAGGCACATCATACCGCCAAATTTGATATCACATTGTTTATCATCGAATCGGAGAACGGCTTGCGCGCCGGGCTTGAATACAATACGGATATTTACGATGAGGCAACTATCGATCGTATGGCTGGCCATTACAATCAATTGCTTAGCGCAATAGTTGATACTCCGCATGAATCTGTTGGTCGTTTGAAGATGATTGGCGAAGCTGAAAGTAATCAGCTTAAAACATTTAACGCCACAGAAGTTGATTATGCCAGAAACGGGAGTGTTATCAGTCTGTTTGAAGGGCAGGCTACAAAGAATCCTGATGCAATAGCACTTGTATTTGACGGCGAAGAACTGAGTTATGGTGTTTTAAATGAACGCTCAAATCAATTAGCCTGGTATCTGCAAAAGCAGGGTGTTACTAATGAAACCCTTGTGCCTGTATGTATAGAACGCGGCTTGGGAATGATCGTTGCTATTCTCGGTATTCTGAAAGCAGGCGGCGTTTATGTGCCGGTAGATCATGATTTCCCGCAGGATAGGATCGATTATATGATAGCCGATACCGGTGCATCCGTGTTGGTGAGCAGCAGACAAAGCCGCAAACGAATTTTAAATTCAGTGACTGTAATTGAGTTAGATGGAAAACAAGAAGAGGATATAGCTAATGAAAGCAAAACGAACCTTGATGTAAGCATCATTGATAAACAGTTGATTTATATCCTGTATACTTCGGGCTCAACGGGGAAACCTAAAGGCGTGATGATGCCGGAGCGAAGTATGTTCAATTTGTTAAACTGGCAGGGAACGCAGTTTAAAAATAAAAACCGCAGGGTTTTACAGTTTGCAGCTTACACGTTTGACGTAAGTTTCCAGGAGATATTCTCAACCCTTTGCTTTGGAAATACGCTTTGCCTTATTGACGGCGACACCCGCCGTGATATGGATGCCTTGATTGACCATATTGTTAAGTATGAGCTAACACATTTGTTCTTACCTGTGGTTGTGCTCCAAAATTTAGCGGAACAGATTATTGCCGATCCGGATTTTTCATTTTTGGTTGAAGAAATCATTGTGGCCGGAGAGCAATTGAAAATCACAGATGAAGTAAGGGCTTTGATCAGGAATGTTGGAGTAAAAGTGATTAATCAGTATGGCCCTACAGAAGCACATGTGGTAAGTAGTTATACTGTTGATAATTTAGATGTCTCTGTATTGCCACCCATCGGCGCGCCAGTATCAAACACGCAGCTCCATATCAGAAGTAAGTCAGGTGGTTTAAGCCCAATTGGCGTACCGGGTGAGATTTGTATCGGCGGTGTACAGGTGGCCAGGGGCTATCTGAACCAGCCGGAGCTGACAAAGGAAAAGTTTATCGCAGACCCTTACAGTGAAGACCTCAACGCAAAGTTGTACAGGACTGGAGACCAGGGCAGATGGCTGCCGGATGGTAACATCGAATATTTGGGCAGGATAGACGACCAGGTAAAGATCAGGGGTTACCGGATAGAGCCGGGCGAGATTGAGCAGGTGCTGCTGCAACAGGAAAACGTAAGGCAGGCCGTGGTGCTGGCCCGTGCAGATAAGCAAGGCACAAAAAGACTGACTGCTTATGTGGTGATGGATGAAGCGGCCTATGATAAACAGGAACTTCAAAACTATTTGCGCGAAAGGCTGCCGGAATACATGGTGCCGGGGCTGTGGGTAAGACTGGACAGCCTGCCGCTGACGCCGAACGGCAAAACAGATAAAAAGGTACTGCCGGAAGCAGAAGCCGGTCACGAGGAAAGTTATACCGCACCGGAAAGCCAAACAGAGAAACAACTGGCAAAAATCTGGGAAGAGCTGCTTGGCGTAGAAAAGATAGGAACAAAAGATAATTTCTTTGAGCTTGGCGGCCATTCGCTGCTGGCGATGCGGGTGATCTCGCAGGTGAGAAGGGAACTGAATAAAGAGCTCAAGATCCGTGACCTGTTTGTATCCCCAACCATTGCAGATTTGGCAAAACGACTGGAAGTTGAAGAATCAACAACCGAGGGAACTATACAAAAAGCAGAACCGCGACCAGAATATATCCCGCTGTCGTACAGCCAGGAAAGATTATGGTTTATCGACAGGCTGGAAGGCAGCGTGCCGTACCATATCTCAGCAGTGTTAAAGTTGCAGGGCAAAGTCAATACCGGCGCCCTGCAAAACGCGCTGAAAACAGTAGTGGAGCGCCACGAGATATTGCGTACAGTGATCAGGGAACACGAGGGCCAGGGCTACCAGTATGTAAAAGCCAACAACTGGACATTAAAACAAAGCGAGTCAAACGAAAGCGAAGCAGCATTAAAAGACTACCTCGCTCAAGAAACAGTAAGGCCATTCGATCTGTCGCAGGACGATATGCTGAGGGCAGAGTTGATTGCAAGGGGGGATGACGAATATGTATTGCTGCTGATGCTCCACCATATTGTTGCCGACGGCTGGTCGATGCCGGTACTGGTACGTGAGTTCAGCAGGTTTTACAACGATTACAACAAAAGTAAAACACCGGAGCTGAAAGCACCGGAGATTCAATACGCGGATTATGCGATCTGGCAAAGGGAATATCTTAACGCAGACAGGCTTCAAAGCAAACTGGGCTACTGGCAAGATAAGCTGGCGGGAACAGCTACGCTGGAGCTACCCACAGATCATATGCGCCCCGCCGTACAAAAAAGCGATAAAGGTGCATTATACGAGTTTACGATAAGCAAAGAACAAGCGGCAAAACTGCAGAAGCTGAGCCTGGAGCAGGGAGCAACACTGTACATGACGCTGCTGGCCATATTTAAAGTGCTGCTATATCGGTACAGCGGTCAGGAAGATATCTGTGTAGGGACACCTGTGGCTAACAGAGATAGAGAAGAAATAGCGGAACTGATTGGCTTTTTTGTGAATACACTGGCACTAAGGACAGCGTTTAACGGCGATGAAACGTTTACAGAATTGCTAAACAAAGTAAAGCAAACCACACTGGAAGCTTACGGCCATCAGGAAGTACCGTTTGAAAAAGTAGTAGAAGCGGTAGTCAAAGAAAGGGATTTGGACCGTAGCCCGCTGTTCCAGGTGATGTTTGCGCTGCAGAATACAGCCGTGATCCCGGTACTTGAATTGGGTGACATTAAAATCAGCAGCGAAAAACCCGGCGACCAGTCAAGTAAATATGACCTGAGTTATAATGCAGAGGAAAGCAGGGAAGGGATCAAGATCATAGCGGAATATAATCCCGATTTGTATGAAGCAGGAACCATTGCAAGAATGGCAGGGCACTATGAGGAACTGATCAAAGCAGTAACCAATGAACCCGATAATACTCCTATCAGTAAACTGCAATTGCTAAGCAAAGCAGAAGAAAGGCAATTAAAGGCATTCAACGAAACGACAACAAACTATCCAAATGCAGAAAGTATTGTTAGCCTTTTTGAAAAACAGGTAGCAGCAACGCCAACTGCAACTGCATTGGTATTTGAAAGCGAAACAGTAAGCTATCAGGAGCTGAACGAGCAATCGAACCGCATAGCGCACTATTTAAAAGCACAAGGCGTAACCAAAGAAACGCTTGTAGCGATTTGCATAGCGCGCGGCACCAATATGATAACAGGTATCCTGGGTATTTTGAAAGCCGGGGGAGCCTATGTACCGGTTGATTTGGATTACCCGAAAGAGCGGATCAGTTATATCCTGGAAGATACAAAGGCTACAATAGTGCTGAGCAGCAGCATAAGCAAAATCAATCTCGAAAAAGCCAATGTTATCGAATTAGATAACAACGAGGAAATTGCAAAACAAAGCGGTGAAAACCTGAACATCACGATTGAGCCAAAGCAGTTGGCATATATCATGTATACCTCGGGCTCAACAGGCAAACCTAAAGGTGTCATGGTAGAGCACCAAAGCCTAACCAACTACACATTGGGCTTTGTAAACTATTTCGGGCTCACAGCGGAAGATAAAGTACTGCAGCAGTCATCAGTATCCTTTGATACGATGTGCGAGGAAGTTTATCCGGCACTGCTCAGCGGCGCAAAAGTAGTGATCGTAAAAGAAGGCGGTAAAGACGCAGATGATATCATCCACCTGATTTCAAAAGAGTCGGTAACGATACTGAGCGCCACACCAACGGTAATAGCCTACCTGAATAACGAAGCAGGTCTTAACAGGTTTAATACAAGCAGCCTGCGCTATATCATCAGCGGCGGGGAGCTGTTGCAGCCGGGCTTCATAGATAAGCTGCACGCGGAAACAGTAATAGTAAACAGTTATGGCCCAACTGAAGGCACGGTATGCGCCAGCTATTATACCATAGAAGACATCAACAAAGCTGCATTGATCGGCACACCGGTATCAAACACGCAGATGTATATAACAGATCAGTCGGGAGAATTAAATCCGATAGGTATACCGGGCGAGATCTGCATCGGTGGTGTACAGGTAGCCAGGGGATATTTGAACCAACCTGAACTGACGAAAGAGAAGTTCATCACAGACCCATACAGCAAAGAGCCCAACACGAGGCTGTACAGGACTGGCGACCTGGGGAGATGGCTGCCGGACGGTAATATCGAATATTTGGGCAGGATAGATGAGCAGGTGAAGATCAGGGGCTACCGGATCGAACCTGGTGAGATCGAACAGGTGCTGCTGCAAAACGAAAACGTAAGACAGGCAGTAGTATTGGCCAGGATAGATAAACAGGGCACGAAAAGATTGACTGCCTACGTGGCCATGGATGAAAAATCCTACGACAAACAGGAGTTGCAAAACTATTTAAGTGAAAGATTGCCGGAGTACATGGTGCCGAGGTTGTGGGTGAATTTACAAAGCCTGCCACTGACACCCAATGGCAAAACAGATAAAAGGGCGTTGCCTGATGCAGAAGCAGGCGATGAAGAAAGCTATACCGCACCGGAAACAAGAGCAGAAAAGCAACTGGCCAAGATCTGGGAAGAGTTGCTGGGTGTAGAAAAGATCGGTACAAAAGATAATTTCTTTGAGCTGGGCGGCCATTCGCTGCTCGCGATGCGGGTGATCTCGCAGGTTAGACGGGAACTGAACAAGGAATTAAAAATTCGTGATCTGTTTGTGCACCCGACTATAGCCGATTTGGTAAAACAACTGGAAGAAGAAACAACAACAGCAGCAGGCAGTACGATCCAAAAAGTAAATCCGCGACCTGAATATATTCCGTTATCCTACAGTCAGGAACGGTTGTGGTTTATTGACAGATTGGAGGGCAGTGTTCAGTACCATATACCTGCACTACTGAAACTTGAGGGTAATGTAAATATAATCGCTCTTGAAAACGCCCTGAAAGAAGTCGTGAACCGTCATGAAGTTTTGCGTACAGTGATCAGGGAACATGAAGGCCAGGGCTATCAGCACGTCAAAGAAAACACCTGGGCATTAAAATTATCGACCAAAGAAGAATCAGAACTTACGGATTATATTACTAAAGAAACATTAAGACCATTCGATTTGTCGCAAGACGATATGCTCCGTGCAGAGCTGATTGCAATAGGAGCGGACGAATATCTATTGCTATTGGTATTTCATCATGTTGCAGCGGATGGTTGGTCAATGCCTGTACTGGTATCAGAGTTCAGCAAGTTGTACGGCAGTTACAACAATAACGAAATGCCGAAACTAAAAAGCCCTGAGATCCAATATGCAGATTATGCGATCTGGCAAAGGGAATACCTTGGTGCAGACACGCTTCAAAGCAAATTAAACTACTGGGAACAAAAGTTAGCAGGTTTAACTACGCTTGAGCTGCCAACTGACCATATTCGTCCTGTCGTACAAAGCAGCCGGGGGGCGGTGTATGAGTTTACTATAGGAAAAGAACAAGCAACAAAACTGCAAAAGCTAAGCCTTGAACAGGGGGCAACGCTGTATATGACACTGTTAGCCATATTCAAGGTGTTATTATACCGTTACAGCGGCCA